>NZ_AP036016.1:1412500-6212500 GCF_055396115.1 Paenibacillus sp. WG02
CGTTGTATGTACGTTGAATTCTGACCGTAAGGACAGGTGGAGCGCATACAAGTGAGAATGCCGGTATAAGTAACGAAAAGATCAGTGAGAATCTGATCCGCCGAAAACCTAAGGGTTCCTGAGGAAGGCTCGTCCGCTCAGGGTAAGTCGGGACCTAAGGCGAGGCCGAAAGGCGTAGTCGATGGACAACAGGTGGAAATTCCTGTACCACCGTAGCCGTTATGAGCGATGGAGTGACGCAGAAGGATAGTGACGCGAGCTGATGGATGCTCGTCCAAGCAGTGAGGCTGGTTAGTAGGCAAATCCGCTAACCGTAAGGCTGGGCTGTGATGGGGAGGGAAACTTTAAGTACCGAAGGTCATGAGTTCACACTGCCAAGAAAAGCTTCTAGCCAGGCGAAGGTGCCCGTACCGCAAACCGACACAGGTGGGTGAGAAGAGAATTCTAAGGCGCGCGGAAGAACTCTCGTTAAGGAACTCGGCAAAATGACCCCGTAACTTCGGGAGAAGGGGTGCCTCGGTAGGGTGAATAGCCCGAGGGGGCCGCAGTGAAAAGGCCCAAGCGACTGTTTAGCAAAAACACAGGTCTGTGCGAAGCCGCAAGGCGAAGTATACGGGCTGACGCCTGCCCGGTGCTGGAAGGTTAAGAGGAGTGGTTAGGGGCAACCCGAAGCTATGAATTGAAGCCCCAGTAAACGGCGGCCGTAACTATAACGGTCCTAAGGTAGCGAAATTCCTTGTCAGGTAAATTCTGACCCGCACGAATGGCGTAACGACTTGGGCGCTGTCTCAACGAGAGATCCGGTGAAATTTTAATACCTGTGAAGATGCAGGTTACCCGCGACAAGACGGAAAGACCCCATGGAGCTTTACTGCAGCTTGATATTGGACTTTGGTACGATCTGTACAGGATAGGTGGGAGCCTTTGAAGCCTGAGCGCCAGTTTGGGTGGAGGCGCCGTTGGGATACCACCCTGATCGTATCGGAGTTCTAACCTGGTACCGTAATCCGGTATGGGGACAGTGTCAGGTGGGCAGTTTGACTGGGGCGGTCGCCTCCTAAAATGTAACGGAGGCGTTTAAAGGTTCCCTCAGAATGGTTGGAAATCATTCGCAGAGTGCAAAGGCATAAGGGAGCTTGACTGCGAGACCTACAAGTCGAGCAGGGACGAAAGTCGGACTTAGTGATCCGGTGGTACCGAATGGAAGGGCCATCGCTCAACGGATAAAAGCTACCCTGGGGATAACAGGCTTATCTCCCCCAAGAGTCCACATCGACGGGGAGGTTTGGCACCTCGATGTCGGCTCATCGCATCCTGGGGCTGAAGTAGGTCCCAAGGGTTGGGCTGTTCGCCCATTAAAGCGGTACGCGAGCTGGGTTCAGAACGTCGTGAGACAGTTCGGTCCCTATCTGTCGCGGGCGTAGGAAATTTGAGAGGAGCTGTCCTTAGTACGAGAGGACCGGGATGGACGTACCGCTGGTGTACCAGTTGTCTCGCCAGAGGCATCGCTGGGTAGCTATGTACGGAGGGGATAAGCGCTGAAAGCATCTAAGCGCGAAGCCCCCCTCAAGATGAGATTTCCCAGTATGTAAGACCCCTTGTAGACGACGAGGTTGATAGGTTCGAGGTGGAAGTGCAGCAATGCATGCAGCTGACGAATACTAATCGGTCGAGGGCTTAACCAATTCCCAACCAAGTGAAGATAAGCTTTGTAGCGAATTCCGAATACTTGATTGGAGCCCAGAAAACCTAAGCAATTCAAACCTTTACGCAAGTTTCGTATCTAGTTTTCAAGGCGCAAACCACGCTTTGACTGTTTGGTGATGATGGCGGAGGGGACCCACGCGTTCCCATCTCGAACACGACCGTTAAGCCCTCCAGCGTCGATGGTACTTGAACCGCAGGGTTCTGGGAGAGTAGAACGTTGCCAAGCAGTACCCACTAGTTGGGTATTTTTTTTGCCACCCCCTTCATGGGGAAATAAGGCCCGTTGGTCAAGTGGTTAAGACACCTCCCTTTCACGGAGGTAACAGGGGTTCGAGTCCCCTACGGGTCATTATCATGAACGCTTAGCTCAGCTGGGAGAGCACTACCTTGACAGGGTAGGGGTCGGCGGTTCGATCCCGTCAGCGTTCACCATTTTACGTATACTTTGGAGCTGTGGTGTAGTGGCCTAACATGCCTGCCTGTCACGCAGGAGACCGCGGGTTCGAATCCCGTCAGCTCCGCCATTTTTTCAAAATTAAGTAAGGCTCGGTAGCTCAGTCGGTAGAGCAGAGGACTGAAAATCCTCGTGTCGGCGGTTCGATTCCGTCCCGAGCCACCATTTTTACAAACTTAATATGCCGTTGTAGCTCAACTGGTAGAGCAACTGACTTGTAATCAGTAGGTTGGGGGTTCAAGTCCTCTCGACGGCACCACAATACCTATAAAAGTGAAGTGAAGCGTTGTAGTAACGCTGATTACTTTTACGGGGCACAGCAAATCTTATTCATATGGCGGTCGTGGCGAAGGGGTTAACGCACTGGTTTGTGGATCCAGCATTCGCGGGTTCAAGTCCCGTCGTCCGCCCATTATTTTCATGAGTCATTAGCTCAGTTGGTAGAGCACCTGACTTTTAATCAGGGTGTCGTAGGTTCGAATCCTACATGACTCACCATTTAATGCCTTCTTTACAGCATGCGCGTATGGCGGAATTGGCAGACGCACTAGACTTAGGATCTAGCGGGTGACCGTGGGGGTTCAAGTCCCTCTACGCGCATCCAAAAGTGACGAGCTGGAATGGAATTTAGTTACTTCCAGTTCGGAGCTTTCAATTAAGCCGGAGTGGCGGAATCGGCAGACGCACAGGACTTAAAATCCTGCGGTAGGTGACTACCGTACCGGTTAAGTCCGGTCTTCGGCATTAGCTTAATTGCATGCGCGCCTTAACACATCAAGGCGCGCCACATAAGCCGGCATGGCGGAATGGCAGACGCGCTCGACTCAAAATCGAGTCCGAAAGGGTGGAGGTTCGAGTCCTCTTGCCGGTATCGTATGACAAAGTAAAGTGGTTGAACAGGAAGTTTTCCTGATCAACCACTTTTTTTGTTGTATAGGAAATTATGATTTTCGCAGTCTGTGGAAAAGGTGGCAAAAAGGTGGGGATAAGTGGTTGCGCTTCATCACCCGAATGATGATTTTTTTCTGTAATTGGTTTGGTGGGAGGTTTAAGCTTCCGCTTATTTGGCATGGTTAGCTATTGATTTTACTGAGTTGTGTGAGATTGTGGGGGGATACATAAACATACGGGTAAGTGACTATGTGTTCTGGATGTTTTTTGACTTAACACACGCGAATCCCGGGACCCCTTTGTTGTTTGAGAGAGAATATGGATATACACATAAGCATTTGTCTCGGTAGCTGGCTAACTTTTTCTGATGCTTGTTTTCTGGTGCTTTATTCTGATTTTTTTGATCTAAGTGTTTCGTTTCCTAGCTTGTGTTTGTTGGTTTTTTGAAGAAATGGAGAAATAGCCATTCAATCGCGCCCAGGTTTCGCGAAGTTGTACTTTGTGCAACAATTTGCTTGATTTCTTCTATGAAAGCTCCAGATGTTGTACGCTGAGGCTGTACAACAATTTATCCTATTTCCGTGTCATAGAGCTAATTTTGGCTAGTATTGTTGTATTTTTTACAACAATCGCGGGAAAAACGTGGATTTTCCTGTCTAAAGTTGAGAAAATACAACATTACACGAACTAGCAAGCAAATGTTTAAACAAATACGTAATTTGAGCTGCATCAACCTACACAAAATAACCAAGAATGGCGTAAGCTGTCTTTTTTTATTCTTCTCGGTTCAACGTACATTTTTAAAATAAAATTTCATATTATATATTTATATTGAAATATTATTTTATAATTCCTATAATAATAGGTATTCGCTTCACTTTGTAAACACTTACATGACAGCTTGGAGCTGCGGAAATCATTTTGGCTTTACGAGGGGAGTTATTTAAAGAAATGAGTAAAAGTAGCATGAGCAGGAGCCATACAGACCTCAGTGAATGGACGCTTCGGCAAAAAATCGGTCAGATGATCCTTTGTGGATTTGAAGGCACAGGCATGACGGAAGATCTGGAGAACTTTATTGAACAAAACCACATTGGCGGGGTCATTTACTTCGCTCGCAATGTACAGGATACACATCAAGTTGCTCAGTTATCCGAGCAGCTTCAACAAGTTGCAAAGCGGTCTCAGAATCTGCCGTTATGGATATCCATCGATCAAGAGGGCGGCATGGTGGCTCGTTTGACGGAAGGCGTGGCGCTAATGCCAGGGCAGATGGCACTAGCTGCGGGAGCTTTTGAAGCGAGTGAAGATTCAAAGTCTGCTTATGAGGCGTGCTTTATCTCAGGGCAGGAATTGCGAACACTGGGCGTTAATATGAACTTCGCCCCGGTTTTGGATGTGAATAATAATCCGGATAACCCCGTGATCGGCGTTCGATCATTCGGGGAGTCTCCGGAACTTGTCGCTGAATTTGGAAGACAGTCGGTGCAAGGTTACCAGGATGCTGGAGTCGTTGCAACGGCCAAGCATTTCCCAGGTCATGGCGATACGAATGTGGATTCGCATCTGGATTTACCAACGATCGAGCATTCAGAAGCGCGTATTCGTGCGGTTGAATTGGTGCCTTTCGTTGAATCGATCAAAAACGGCGTGGATGCTATTATGTCGGCGCACATTTATTTCCCCGCTTTAGAATCGGCTAAGCTGCCCGTCACTCTTTCAAAGTCGGTGCTTACTGGACTCCTCCGTGAGGAGCTCGGCTTTGAGGGAGTTATCATGACCGATTGCATGGAAATGAACGCGATCTCCGAGCATTACGGCACAGCGCGGGCGGCTGTCATGGCGGTCGAAGCGGGGGCTGATCTCGTGCTGATCAGCCACAGCCGCGACCGCCAGCTCGCGGCGATCACCGCGCTGGAGCGCGCGGTGCGCGAAGGGCGAATGACCGAAGCGCGTATTGACGCTTCTGTCGCCCGTTTGCTCGCGCTCAAGGAGCGGCGCGGCTTGTTTGAAACGCGGCCAAGTGCAGCGGCCGCGCAAGAGGTCGGGACCGCGGCGCACCGCGCGGTCGCCCAGCGCCTCAGCGAGGCGAGCATCACGCTCGTCAAAGACGAGCAGAAGCTGCTCCCGCTGAAGCGGGTGAAGACGCTCGCGGTCACCGTGGCCGCAGCCGTTTCGTCGGGAGTCGACGAAACATACGCGGGCCCCGCGAGCTTGGGGGCTGCGCTGGCCGAGCACGGCTTAGACGTGCTCGATCGCGTGCTGCCGCTGCCGGAGGTGGCAGCGAGCAGCGCTGGGCTGCTCGCCGAGGCGCAGCAGGCGGAGCAGATCGTCATCGGGACGTACAACGCCCGATTCCATCCCGCGCAGGTCGAGCTGGTGCGTGCCCTGCAGGCGCTCGGCAAGCCGCTTGTCGTCGTCGCACTCCGAGTGCCGTACGATTTGCTGGAGCTGCCGGAGATTTCAACCTTCGTCGCGGCTTATGAAAGCCGGCCGCTTGCCCTGCAAAGTGCGGCTAAATGCTTGCTAGGTCAGCTTACTCCGCAAGGCAGGCTGCCGGTCTCGCTCGGTCTTGACTATCCTGCCGGATGGAAATGGGAGAGTGGTTTGTGATGCTGCGCTCCTTATTGAATCAAACTTCTCTGACGGTAGCTGGAATCATGTCAGGTACTTCCCTAGACGGCATTGACGTCGCGCTTGTTCGGATTGATGGCTGCGGCGTTGACGCGAAGGTGGTGGTGCTCCACTTTGAGAGCTTCGCCTATGAAGATGAGTTACGGGAAAAGCTTAAAGAATTATGTTCCATCGAACATTCCGATGTGTCGTTACTATGCGGGATGAACTTCGCGATAGCAGAACGTTTTGCCGATGCAGTGTTACGTGCGGCGGCAGCGGCTAACATTCCCATGGAGCATATTGATCTGATCAGCTCTCATGGTCAGACCGTATGGCACATTCCAATCGCGGATGAAGCTAATCCTTTTCTGCCGAAATCAACCCTGCAAATCGGTGATTTATCCGTCCTCGCTAAGCGGACGGGAAGACCTGTGGTTGGCGATTTCCGAACAGCGGATATGGCGGTTGGCGGTCAAGGTGCACCGCTTGCGCCATACGGGGACTTTATTCTGTTCTGCCACGAGGAGAAGGGGCGTATTCTCCAAAATATCGGCGGGATTGGCAATTGCACCGCGATTCCTGCCTCCGCATCGACCGAAGCTCATCGTCTTATCGCCTTTGATACGGGACCAGGCAATATGATTATGGATCAAGTTGTCTTTGAACTTTCACAAGGCCGGTTGACTTATGATGCGAACGGCGAGTGGGCCTCAAACGGCTGTGTAAATACTGAGCTGCTTAATAGCATGCTGGCGCATCCTTATTTCAAACTCCCTCCGCCCAAAACAACGGGGCGGGAGCTCTTTGGTAAAGATTATGCCGCTTCTTATTTGGCGGCTGCTCTTGAGCGAGGATTACCTCCCGAAGACATCGTCGCGACAGCGACATCTTTTACCGCGCATTCCATCGCCCGCGCTTACAAGGACTTCGTTTTTCCGGAGTATAACATTGCGGAAGTGATTGTTAGCGGCGGCGGGGCACATAATCAGACGCTGCTCCGGCTGCTCCGAGAGATGCTTCCAGAGCAAATCGTTCTTACCTCGGATGAACTTGGCTTATCAGGTGATGCCAAAGAAGCTGTCCTCTTTGCCTTGCTAGGCAACGATTGGATTCATGGCGTGCCCAATAATCTGCCATCCGCTACCGGAGCTGAGCGTCCTACGATAATGGGCAAGTTAGCTCTGCCTTAGATTCTTTTGATTTTAGGGAGGGCGTGAAGAGTTTAAAAGAAGCGAAATCACGAGGGCTTAGGAGCGCACAGCAGCAGTACTGAAGCTGTGCGGTATTGTGCTGACAGCCATTGAAGTGGCTGACTTAGTCTAGTTTCTCAGAATGTATCCGTAGATATCTTAGCAAGCTTTTGAATCACTTGGTCCACTTTATGAATATGCTGCGACATCTTTTCCGCTGCAAGCTGCTCATCTTTCATCTCAATCGCATCGACGATGTCACGATGTTCCTGAAATAACTTCTCAGCGGAAGCTCGTTCAGCAAAAAACCATAGACGGCGAGAAGCCTTCATACTTAGCTGCAACCGTTCGGTTAATGACTCCATCATCCCAATCAAGAGGGAATTGTGGGAGGCTTTGGCGATCTCTAGGTGAAAGCGAATGTCGACTTGCTCGCTTTCTTCTTCGTTTTCAAATGAAGCTTCCATCGTGCTGAGGATCTGCCTAAGTGCCGTCAAATTCTCTTCTGTACGGCGACTTGCGGCTAACGAAGCACAACCCACCTCTATGAATCTTCGCACCTCCTGCACTTCCTGCAGCGTTTGGCCCTGATCGAAGAGGCTGCTGCTGTCTATCGGCAAAGGGTTCGTAACGAAGGTGCCTCCACCATGCCGAATATCTACCCACCCCATTGCCTTTAATCCGCTAAGTGCTTCTCTAACCGTAGAACGGCCAACCTGAAAGCTAGCTGCAAGCTCCACGACGGTTGGAAGTTTCGAACCTGGTGCATAAGTTCCGGTCTCGATTTGCATTTTAATTTGCTGAAGCACGATTTCGGAGCCCTTTTGCGGTCGAATCTGCTGAAATGTCATATAATTCCCCCATGAAGTATCTATACATCTATTCAATCATAAGTTAAAATAGAAAAAAAGTCATCTGATCACATGATCAATTGTGTTGAAATAAATGAGTAGTCCCACGGGAGGTATTTATGCTGGATAGCCGAGTAAGACAAAAACTGCAGGATATTGTAGGCGAAGCATTTTTCAAAGATGATATGGAATCGCTTGTCACGCATTCTTACGATGGAACACCTATGCTCCAAGCGCTGCCTGATGGTGTGATCTATCCCAAAGACACGGCGCAGGTATCTGCGATTATGAAGGTGTTAAATGAGCATCGCATTCCGCTGGTCAGCCGAGGTTCAGGCACGAATCTTTGCGGTGGAACGGTCCCCGTTCAAGGGGGCATCGTGATGGTCATGCATCGCATGAATGCGATACTCGACATCGATATGCAAAATTTAACGGCAACGGTTCAGCCGGGTATCATTACGAAGCAATTCATTGAACATATTGAAAATCTTGGCTTATTTTATCCACCAGATCCAAGCAGTATGTCGATCTCGACGATAGGCGGAAATATTGCGGAATGCTCCGGAGGTCTTCGCGGCTTAAAATACGGCACGACCAAAGATTATGTGATCGGACTAGAATGTGTCCTAGCTTCAGGTGAAATTATGCGTACAGGCGGGAAGCTGATGAAGGACGTAGCTGGCTATGATCTAACGAAACTGCTCATTGGCTCGGAGGGTACTTTAGCTGTTATTACCGAAGCAACGCTTAAGCTAATACCGCCTCCCAAATATAAGAAAACGATGCTCGCTATGTATAAAGATTTATATGGAGCTGCTCGTACGGTATCCAAAATCATTGAAAATCGCATCATTCCGGCTACCCTAGAATTCATGGATAATCCAACGATTCGTGTTGTCGACGATTTCGCCAAATTGGGCCTTCCGCTCGATATGGCTGCTATTTTGTTAATCGAGCAGGATGGAGATATGGAAACCGTTGAGCGGGATATCGAACGGATCTCGGAAATCTGCCGCGAGGAGCTGGCGGATGAAGTTAGCATTGCGAGCAATCAGGAGGAAGCTCTGAAGCTGTTGACGGCAAGGAGAAGCGCCTTTACCGCACTCGCTCGTTTACGCCCAACAACGATATTAGAGGATGCGACGGTACCACGCTCTAAGATTGCTGATATGGTCTTAGAGATCAACCGCATAGCCGAGAAGCATCGTGTGCAAATTTGTACCTTTGGACATGCAGGAGATGGAAACCTTCATCCAACGGCGACAACAGATGCGAGGGATCACGAAGAAATACATCGTGTTGAACTAGCTTTCGAAGAAATATTCGAAGCGGCTATCGGAATGGGGGGAACGATTACCGGCGAGCATGGCGTTGGTTTAGTCAAAGCGCCTTTCTTGGAATGGAAGGTAGGAAGTGCCGGAATCGCCATGATGAAAGGGATTAAGGAAGTCTTTGATCCTCACCATCTTTTAAATCCAGGTAAAATGTTTGCCAAAGAGTCCAGACGCAGGGTGGTGATTGATCGTGGCTAAGCTCGCAGCAGCAACACTTCAAGAAACACTAGTACAGAAGCTGGATTACGAACAGTTAACCAATTGTATGCGTTGCGGTTTTTGTCTGCCAGCTTGCCCGACATTCAAGGAGACCGGCGTGGAAGCTGAATCCCCTCGCGGACGAATTTCACTTATGAAAGCGGCCGTGGATGGCATCATGGAGCCAGGTATCAGCTTCGAAGACCAAATGAACCATTGCTTGGGATGCCGCGCTTGTGAACCAGCCTGTCCGGCCGATGTGAAATATGGACAGTTAATTGAGCAGGCCCGCGATGCGATTGAGACGCATACGAAGCAGCACAGATGGTGGGTAAGCGGTGTACGCAAGCTGGTGTTCAAGGAGCTATTCCCCCATCAAAAAAGGATGAGTTTATTGGGATCTGGCCTTCATTTCTATAAAAAGTCAGGATTGCAAACCGTCTTTAGGAAAACAGGTGCTGTAAAGATGTTTTCTAAGCACTTATCCGATATGGAAAAAATACTGCCGGACGCTTCCAGTAAAGGGATCGTAGAGCAAATGGGTACCTACATTCCGGCAAAAGGGGAAAAGATTGCTACGGTTGGCATGTTCCGCGGCTGTTTAATGGATGTTTTGTTTACCGAAACGAATATCAAAACGGTCAAACTGCTTTCTGTAGCGGGATTTGACGTGGTCATTCCAGAGACGCAGAATTGCTGCGGGGCCCTTCATGCCCACAGCGGTGAGAGTGATCAGGCGAAAGCTTTGGCCAAGAATAACATTCGCGCCTTCCAAGAGGCCGGCGTAGATTATATTGTGTCCAATGCGGGTGGCTGCGGCGCCATTCTAGTGGAGTATGATCATTTGCTTCATGAGGAGCCGGAATGGAAAGAAGCTTCGACTTGGTTCGCTGCGCGAGTCAAGGACATCAGTACGATTCTTGTAGAGCAAGGACGTCCACTCCAGTTCGCAGAGACTGTTGATGGCGAAGCTTCCACACGCGTTACGTATCAGGACTCTTGTCATCTACGTAATGTCATGAAAGGCAGCAATCCTTCCAGACAGCTCCTGAAAGAGGTTGGCAGCGTTACCTTTATAGAAATGAAAGATGCAGGCTCCTGCTGTGGATCGGCCGGCATTTATAATGTCACACAGCCCGTTATGGCGAACCAAATTCTGGAGCACAAAATGGAAAATGTGAACGCTACTGCCGCTCAGTATCTGGTTACAAGCAACCCCGGCTGCTTGCTGCAAATGAAGCTGGGTATTGAAAAGCACGGGCAAAAAGATCGCATGGAGGCGGTCCATATTGCCGACTTTTTATATGACAGAGTCGTAAAAAAATAAATCCACGTCAATCAAAAAATAAAGGGGCTGTCTCAAAGTGCATGATTGAGACAGCCCCTATTTTTAATTGTTATATTTTCATTCTAACTAGAAACAGGAGATCTATAATATAATAAAACTCAAGTTGAGTGATCTTTTTTATAACTTATTTACGTTAACGTGATGGAGGCGAATGCTGATGAATATTTTAGTTACCGGGGAGCCGGCTTTATCGCTTCACATATTGTTGATCAATTGATCATTTCAGGGCATCACGTACATATTTTTGATAATTTATCTACAGGCCGTGATGAAAACTTGAATCCCCTTGCTGTTTTCCATCAAGGAGATCTGTTAGATAACGGATTAGCAGAGGCATTCACCGCTGCACGCCCAGAAGTCGTCATTCATCATGCTGCACAAATCGATGTTCAGACCTCGCTGTCTAATCCTTTACTAGACGCTAAAATAAACATTCTCGGAACCATTGCCGTCTTGGAACAATGTAGGGAGCATGGCATACGTAAGCTGATTTACGCTTCATCCGCAGCCGTGTATGGAACCCCGCAATATTTGGGCGTTGATGAGAAGCATCCGATAAAGCCGCTATCCTTCTATGGTATTTCTAAACATACGCCGGAACACTATATAGAGAGCTTTTCTTCGCTTTATGAGTTGGATTATACGATTTTGCGTTATGCGAACGTATATGGGATTAGACAGGATCCAAAGGGCGAGGGAGGCGTAGTCTCCATTTTCGTAGATAAGCTTCTAACAGGTAAACAACCCTTGATTTTTGGTGACGGAGAGCAAACGAGAGATTTTATTTATGTGAAAGATATCGTTCGCGCTAATATGGCCGCACTGAGTAAGGGTGGCCATGGGTTATACAATATCAGTTGGAACGAGCAGACGAGTGTTAACGTCCTTCTTAAGGAAATGTGCGACATCAGCGGGATGAGCTTCAATCCTTCCTACGCACCTGCTCGAGCTGGAGATATCGTTCACAGCCGATTGGATAATCGCGCTGCGCTTGCCGGTTTGGACTGGAGTCCGGTATATACATTAAGAAGCGGCTTGCAGGAGACCTTTGACTATTACAAAGAACAATATCCGGGATAACTAGTTGTTTATTTCCGAATAACCATTAGGTGCGTCTATATGTAAAAACTTTAGTTTGCGGGCTTCTCTTCCAGGGGAGCTCTCTTTCGTTAATTGGATCGAAAATATGGTCAAGCCCTTCTTTTGTTCCTTTCGCAGTCTGTCCACTCTTGTTCTTATCCACGTGTCCTCTTTCCAATTCGCCCTCCAGTCCTCCCATAACAAACCATCCATATAAGGCAGCGCATAGTCGAGTGTATCAAAGCCGCGATTCTGAATCATGGAAAGCTCGGGGTATTGGTTGCTCACGTCTTGAAGGAAAGAACGGTAAGCTTCTCTTGTTTGGGTTTGCGTAGCTGCATCTTGAATCCAGTCATCGATATCCCCAACTGTATCCAGGAACATACCGTCCAAGCCTTTGTCTGAGATCGAAGTTTTGATTTCGGACAACAGCAGCTGACGGTAATGTAATTGCCGCAAGTCCATCAAATAAGAGTCCCATTGCTTGAAATGGACACGCTCGCCATGCTTCAATAAGTAGTCCGAAGACAGCAGTTCCTTCACACGAAGGCTGTTCCAGGAAGGAGTTTCCATAACGCTTATATAACCTATAACGATAGTGCCTTTGGATTGAATGTCTTGTATCTGCACCTTTGAAAACAATTGAGGTTCAATAATGATAAGATCTTTGGACTTTAAGTGAATGATTGCTTGTTCCGTAGGTGCACCATAGTAGAGGGAGTAGTCTTTTACGTTTTGAAAAGGTTTTGAAGCCTGGACTTGCTTTTTGAATGGGAAAGAAAAAAAGACCATGGAGACAATAATGGCAGCTGTTACCTGAGATGTCTTCATCGCTTTTCACTGACCTTCCTGAAATTTGGATTAGCTTCATTATATGATAAAATATAACCTACCAACATTTAAACTTATCCTTTCACATACGTCAATTATGAAATCTGCAGCTAGATAAATGTAAGGAGTTGACAGCCATGAAACACCTAGCTATCGTGGACGACGATAATGTCCTGCTACACATTCTACAGGATTTATTCGAAGTGAGAGGTCTCCAGGTATCTGCCTTCAATGACCCTGTTGTTGCGTTAAAATCGATAAAGGAATTGAAACCGGACGCTGTGCTGTCCGATGTACTTATGCCGAATTTAACTGGATTTGAACTATGCCGTGAGCTTCGCTCGGACAAATCCTTTGCCAAGACGCCGATTTTTCTGATGAGTGCGAAGCATTCCATCGGCGAATTATCGAAGTCTATGATGGCTGGAGCCGACGAGTATATCATTAAGCCTTTTCAAATGGATGATATCTTTGAGCAATTGAAACAGTTTTATAAGAAGAAAAATAACCCCATTATTATCAAACCTTTGGATAGTTAGAGTTTGGAGGAAGCGTGATTGATTTTTCGACAAAACCGAAGCTGGTTAGCCTGGTGTGAACTGGCTTTTTTTCTCGCCGTTCTATTTACTATCCATATGGTGTACAACATTGATTGGTTGAATTGGTCACCCAATCCATTTTTATTTGTGACACTTTACTTTTCGCTCCGCTATGGAACTCGCATAGGAGCAGCCTCGGCGATTGGAGCCAGCTTGCTGCATATCTTTACGTACCTTCAGATTAACGGTGATGTATATGGACTGTTTGACCGATGGGATCAGGCGAAATGGTTCATCTGTTATTGGGGGATCGCTTTATTTGTAGGTCATGTTTCCTCCGATTTACGTTTTCGATATGCCATTCTGGCGGATGAATTTGAGGACAATAAGCAGCAGCTAGCGAAAATGGATACCAGCTATCATGATCTGCTCTTTGTTAAGAAAGCCTTGGAAACGAAGGTCGTCGGTGCTCAAGAAAGCATGTATACCCTCTATAAAATTGCCAAGGCATTAGATTCCGAAGAATCGGAAATTATTTTCACAGATGCTGTACGTTTATGCAAAGATTTAATTCAAGCGGGATCCATCGTCATCTATCGAATGAGCCCCGGCGGTGATGTACTGAGGCTGAAAGTCTATTACGGAGCAGAAACCCATTATCCTTCCACCGTATTCCTAGATCAACCATCCTTATACGCCCAAGTATGCAAGGAGAAAACGATTCAAATGCGACCGGAGGGAGTATCGGCAGAAATCCCCATTCTTGCAGGACCTCTTCTGGATGAGAACAAGCAAATTATAGGCATTATTGGTTTGAACGGGCTTGATTTTGTTGCCTTGAACAAGCATACGATAGATCTGTTTCGACTAATTCTCACTTGGATGGGCGAGAGCTGTGTGAAAGCGTTCCAGAAGGAACAGAAGTTGAATGAACAACGATATTTCCCCAATACTCGGATCATGAAGCCGGATCATTTCTACACCAAATTGAATGAAGAAACGATACGTGCAACCGATTTTGCCCAAAATTTCCTGCTGCTGCAGATTCCTATCGAGTTTAGCGAAATGGAGGAGACAGATGCACTGATCGAAATCAATAGCTTAACACAGCAGATGCTGCGTGAAGAAGATGCGATGGCCTACGATTCATTTCGCGGAGAGCTGTTATTTTTACTTCCTGCTACGTCACCAGATCTGGCATCACGTATTGAAGACAGGATTAGGAATCGTTTCAATAGGAGGGTCTCAGAATGAGAGTCTCTCGGAATGTTCGGCATTTTGATGTTTCTCCTCACGCATGGCTTGCCGTGGCAGTCAGTCTTCTATTTGCAGTGTTAGATGGACTGCAGATCATTGGGCTTTCTTTTCATTGGACTAGCTTGCTGCCCCATCTCGTCCTTGTACTTATTTATAATAGGCTGCTCCATATCATCACCTTCAGAATCGAAGACCGATTAAGTGCCGGTTGGGTGCAAACCATCATCCTTTTCTTTCCTGGCGTTGGATTCTTGGTCGGATCATTGGTTTTCTTAGGCTTGTTACTTGTTCGCTTTCGGCACGATTTTTACGAGGAATATGAGAACTACGTCTATTATTCTCCGCAATCCATGGAAAGCTATCATATTAATGTGGAAGCGGAATCGAACCGTCTGCCATTCAGGGAAATTCTGATGTCAGGCGAGCCTTTAGGCAAGAAGGAGGCTTTATTTTCCCTCCTCCAATATGAAGGAAATAATAAAGTGCAGTTATTTAACGAAGCCCTGCGCAATGAGGATCCCGAGGTGGTTCATTATGCAGCGACTAGCTTGAACTATTTAAATGAGCAATATATACGAAGTATCAAGAAATGGACCTTGCTTCTGCAGCAGGACGATAAAAGCTGGGAGACATGGAAAGAATTATTGGAAACCTACCGATTATATTTGGGAAGTCATTTATTGACGGAAGAGCTTGCTATGGAAGTTAGGCAAACGTTCAAACAATGGATAGGACGGGGACTTTCGCAATTTCCCGATGAGCCTCGATTTATCGTAGAGCTATGTCATCTGGCGCGAATGGAAAAGGATTATCAGACGGCCATCCGCTACGCTGAACAGCTTTCCCATGTAGGAGATTATCGCTTTCTGATTTATTTAACTCAAGCAGAAAAAATGTATGCAGAAGGAAAACTAAATGAACTTAGTCTATTTGCACAGCAATGGTTGGACAGCAGCATTGAGGTTCCAGACGAGCATCTGCCTGCGATCCAATTTTGGAAGGAGCTGAAGGAACAAGGTGTCCCGCAAGCTGATCATCTTTACATGCGTTATCGTTAGTGTGCTGCTGCTCGGTGTCGGGCTGCAAACCATACGAACTGTTGACTTGTTTCCTTTATCCTCCGCAAGAAATGTGTATCAAGAGGCACAGTTTCCAGTAAAGAGCTCGGTCCAATCATCCGCAACAGGTGATAAGCTCAGCCTGTATATGTATACAAATCCTAAGGATTCAGTAGGCAATAAGGTCAAAGTCAACCTACAGACAGCACTAGGGCTTGCCAAATTGCATGCGGATTCCATAACAGCTGATGAATTGAGGACAATTAAACCAAACCCCTGGACTGTCATTCTACTTACTGGTGAAGATATAAGCGAGCTGGATCAAACCGTTATCCAGTCCTATTTGAATGAAGGCGGCCGACTTCTTGCCTATACGCGGTTTTATGCTCCGGAATGGAATGACATACTTGGGATAGAAAGTAATAACGGATTCATTGAAAGAACGATTCACGGCATAGAAGTCAACCAAACCGTATTCCCCGGCTATCCTAATCTTCCAGCTAGCAACGAGCTATTTTCTAACAGTATGTTGGATATTAAGCTTAAGCCGCAGGTTAACATGTATTTATCAGCCGAAGGGACACCTATGCTTTGGAAAAATAACTATGGGCAGGGGAGCGTCGTATTCTGGAACTCAACCAGCAGTATCCAGAAGGTAGGTCGAGGGCTTATGGTCCAATCCATTGGCCTTGCTCTAGACAGTCTCGTTACCTCACAAGTGGCCATACGAAGTCTGAATATTGACGATTTCCCGTCCCCCGTTCCGCTTGTTGTTAATCCGCTTATTCGTCAGGAGTATGGGCTTAGCACACCTGAATTCTATGAACGGATTTGGTGGGAGGATATGGCTCGATTCGCGAAGCTTTATGGGTGGAAGTATACAGGCCTCATGATTGGGAATTATCAGAACCAGACGAGTTCGCCTCTCCCAACACTGCTGGGGAACTATCCGAAGATCATGCCTTATTTTGGCAGTAAGCTGCTGGGTCTGGGTGGAGAGATTGGTGTGCATGGCTATAATCATCAATCCCTTGTCACGCCAGAGGAGCCAATTAACAGTAATCTTGGCTATGTTCCTTGGCCCGATAAAGCATCCATGGTCGAAAGTCTTCAGCGCATGGTCGAGCTCGCGAACAGCTTGTTTCCCGGGCATGAGTTGAAGACCTATGTGCCTCCGTCCAACGTGTTGAACAAGACGGGGAAGGCAGCGATCGCTGAAGCGGTACCCTCCATTGATATCATCGCTTCCCTGTATTATGCGGGAGAAGAAGAGGGCTTTCTGGAACAGGAATTTGGGGTGGACAGTGAATTTCCACAATTCACGAATTTCCCCCGGATATTATCCGGTTACTGGCTGGACGACAGCATGAAGTTTTACGTAAATGATGTTATTGCTAATTTTGGTCTGGTGAATCACTTTGTACATCCGGATGATGCACTCGATATCAAACGTTCCTCAGGAAAAGGATGGAAGTTTTTGAGTCAGCAATTCGAAGCCTGGATGGCGTCGCTGGGTAAAAGCTATTCGTATCTTCAACCTTTAACGGTTAGGGACGCCGTGAAAAAACTTAGTATTTACTCGGCTGGGAAGGTCGACGTTCATTACAGCCAAGACGTAATAACGATTACGACCAAGGATGAGCTGGTCCCCATGCATTACACCGTTCGTGTGCCAGCTAACCGAACACCGGAGATTCCCAAGGAAGCTGGTGTGCTGACACGTATGGAACATACTGACGGACTTTGGCATTTGGAGGCTCGTCAACCTACTGTGACCCTACAATTGAAGGAAATGAAGCCATGAAAATCGCATTGTTAGTGGAAGGAAGTTACCCTTACGTGTCAGGTGGGGTAGCGAATTGGATTCAGATGTTGGTCTCGGCAATGCCAGAGCATGAATTTGAAATCATTGCGATTTCTTCATCTCGTCAAGAGGCCTCAAGCTATAAATACAAGCTTCCGCCGAATATTTCAGGCATTCATGATGTTTTCATGATGGACTACTTGAATCTAGAGGAGGGGAAGCCTCCGCGATTAACCAAGAATGAAGCTGCATCTTGTCTGGATTGGTTTGCTTTTCAAAAAAATTCCGAGCAATCGATTCCCTGCATTGCTGATCCTAAAAAGCTGGGAAATCCGATCACCTTTATGAAAAGTGAAATGTTTTGGGATTTCCTGGTTGCTTCCTATGAGCAAGAAATGCCGAATCATTCGTTTAATAGCTATTTCTGGACGTGGAGATCCATGTACCTCCCCGCCATTTATCTGCTGCAGATGTCCTATCCGATGGCCGATGTGTATCATGCGGTTTCAACCGGATATGCTGGCTTGATCGGCACCTATCTGAGAATGAAGCATAAGAAGCCATTCTTGCTTACAGAGCATGGTGTATATGCACGTGAACGGGAAGAAGAAATTTTGAAATCAGCGTGGGTAGATCCGCCCTTCAAAAAAAGATGGATCGCATATTTCTACCATATGTCCAAGGGTGCTTATCACACGGCTGACCGAACCATTTCTCTTTATCAAGGTACCCATCAAACTCAGCTTGAGCTCGGACTACATGCTGATAAAGCTATGATTATCCCCAATGGCATTGATTATCATAGATTATCAGTGCTTCCAAGGCAAACGAGTACTTCCAGTGGAGGGATAGTTTTCGGAGCCTTAGTGCGTCTAGTACCCATTAAGGATATTAAGACGATGCTCTATGCTGTTCGGCTTGCCAGTCATGACATCCCTGACATGCGTCTTTGGATTATGGGGCCTAAGGACGAAGATCCTGATTACTATCAGGAATGCATAGCCTTAACCCGCAATCTCCATTTGGAGGAGATCGTTACCTTTTTGGGGAAAGTAGCGATTGACGAATATCTGCCCAAGATTGATGTACTCATATTGAGCTCGATTAGTGAAGGTCAGCCCCTTGCCGTTCTGGAAGGAATGGCCGCAGGAATACCATGGATCTGTACGGAGGTAGGCAGCTGCCGCGAGCTGCTGGAGGGGAAGGATGAGCACGATGTCGGAATAGCCGGCTATGTCGTTCCTCCTGTTAATCCAAAAGCGATGTCTGAGGCTATGGTGAAAATGTATACACTCCCGGAAGAGCGTACGTATATGGGACAAGTAGGACGCAATCGGGTGGAAGCCTATTATCAGATTGATCATTTTATTGATGCTTACCGGCAGTTATACGATGAGGTGGTTACCTAATGGCGGGAATCGGATTTACCCTGCAGAAGTTGTTCCGCGATGACTATCTTACACTAAGAGTTCGGGCTTATGCCTATGCTTCTTTCATTGCTGCTGGTCCTTGGATGGTATCTGTCGGCAGTATTGCCCTGATTAACTTTATGCTTGTTCACTTTGGTCATATAGATGACGCTCAGCGTCAATTGTTTATTGTTACGGTATCGTATTGTTTCATTTTCTCGCAAATCCTTTCCGGGGGCTGGCAGCTAAGTGTTACAAGGTATTTGGCCGATCATTTTTTTCAAAATCGTCTAGAGGTCGTCACACCTACCTATGTTGGGATAAGCAGGGTCATCCTCGGTATTTCGCTCATTATTGCTGTGATTTTTTATTGGTCGTCGCCGTTATCCATGGTTTATAAAGTGACGAGCGTTTTATTATTTTTCATGGTTGGGCAAATTTGGCTGGCCATGGTCTTTTTAACCGCGGCTAAGGATTATAAGATTATTTCTTATTCATTTTTGGCAGGTGGTTTGGTTTCGATTATCGGTGTGATTATTCTGCAGAGGTACCCTATTGCCTTCGAGCAACATGAGCAGGCGACCAACATTTTATTGGGTTTCAGCTGTGGTATTCTACTTACCATGAGCATGCTGGTATTTGTACTGCTGCGCTCATTTCCGGCTAAAGAAGCGTCTAATCCCTATGGTTTTTTGCATTATGTCGATAAATATCCTTCGCTCCTTTGGATCGGATTTCTTTACAACATGGGCGTCTGGATGCATAACATCATCATTTGGTTAGGACCATCAGGTGTTCGGATCGAGGAAACGTTTATGTATAGCCCGATCTATGATACTCCTGTCTTTTTGGCAAATTTGACGATCATTCCGTCACTCGTTCTGTTCGTCGTTTCCGTAGAAACGCAATTTTATGATAAATACAAAACGTTCTACGGCTATGTGACCCATGGCGGAACGCTGGAGATGATCACCAAGGCGAAGACGCGAATGGTCGAGGTTCTCTGGCGTGAATTGTATCGTTTGACGAAGCTGCAAGGCCTATTGACGCTATTTATCATTTTAATCAGTCATATGCTCTTAGAAAGGCTTGGCTTACAAGAAACCGTAATCGACATTTTTAAGATGTGTGCGCTAGGAGCACTGATGAATTCCATCATGCTCATTAATATCTTAATCATGCTGTATTTCGAAGATCGTAAAGGGGCAGTCATTACTGGGGGAATCTATTTCACTTTTAATGTGATATTAACTTTTGCACTACTGCCTCTGGGCTTCGATTATTATGGGTTTAGTTACTTTTTGGCTGGGCTTGCAGCGTACAGCTGGAGCGGGTTTCGATTGCTGACATTCTTGAAACGGATCGAGGTTCATACCTTTATTTCACAAAGTATCATTTACAAGGAAGTAAGAGGATTTTTCACCCGATTAAGTGAAAAAGCTTACTGGCGATTTTAAAATTAATAGACATTTACAGCTTCCATAGACATCTATGGAGGTTGTTTTTTCATTGGTTCCGCATCACGTTTAGTGGTACTGTTATGTGTATGGACGCTACTAGGAGGCTATATGTTTAATAACGTTAGGGAACTATTATTTAATTTATTTATTGTGTTTCTACCTGTTATTATCTACCCCTATATTATGAAAACAGATCGTGAAAATGGTTATAATCGGGTGATTATTGCCACTGTTTTTAGTATCACACTCGTGGCCACAATGACGTTCCCTGTCGTACTTAATGGTCTTACCTTTGATTTACGCGCTGTTGCGCTAAGTATTGGCTCCTTTCTTCCTATGCGAATTATCAAAATGTACAGATCATCAAACAAATCGAGCAAGATGAGCTTCTTATTCTCGGTGATAAAAATAAATTGCGGCAAGCGCTAATTAATATCGGAAAAAATAGTATTGAGGCCATGCCTGAGGGTGGGATTTTGACATTTACCGCCCATTCTATCAACGGACATGTTGTCATTTCGGTAGGAGATACTGGCATTGGAATGACCAAAGAGCAAATGAATCGACTTGGAACTCCTTATTATTCCACCAAAGATAAAGGGACGGGTCTTGGTACAATGGTTTCGTTTAGCATTATTAAAAAGATGCAAGGTAAGATAGAGGTTAAGAGTGAAGTCGCCAAAGGGACCACATATATGATCACAATTGCTAGATTGAACGCTTCCTAGCCAGTGCAGCTTAGCTATCTAGTCGACTTTCTAGCAGCCGCGGGAGTCATCCCTAGTACTCTTTTGAACATGGCATGAAAATGAGGTAAACTCTCGAAGCCGCACATTTCTGCGATGATGCTAATGTTGAGGTCGTTTTCGCTAAGCAGCTGCTTCGCTCGGATAATTCGTTTGGTCATGATATAGGCGGTAATATTCATCCCAATTAACTGCTTAAATACCCGGCTGAAATGGGCGGGTGTAACGGAAGCTTGCTTCGAAAGCGTCTTGAGGCCGATGTCCTCACAGAAATGTTGATCGATATAGAGCAAAATTTCCCTCATCCACACAGGGGGAGCAATGGAATCACCTGCGTTAGGCTTAGTGCCAGAACCCAAATCACGATTCAAAAAAAGCAGGAGCTGAAGGAGCTGCAGCAAGATAGCTTGCCGGTGACCCAAATTGGGACGTTTGCATTCAAATTGAATGGATTCCAACCACATATCTAGGTGTTGACGCTGGGGGAGTAGAGTTTCAAGCTTGTAATTGCGGTGTTCTGCAGCTTGCTCGAAGCAATGCAAATAAGAAAATGAGTCACCCAGGTTAGGAGCTTGTACGATGCTGGGGTTGAAATAAATCGCTGTGGACGTTACAGGCAGTCTCTCTACCGGCGTTGCCCGGTGAATCGTATTGCCAGGGATAAGGAAGAGATCGCCTTGCTTCATTTCATAAAAAGTATGATCGATAAAAAAGGTTCCTTTTCCACGATAAACATACACAATCTCATACCAATCGTGGAAATGCTCAGGGAGCTCGCTTTGCGAGCTCTTTGTGTTTTTGTAGGCATATGAAAATGGGAAGGCATCGTTAGCATCGAACACTTTGCGTACGGGATGCATAAGAATCCTCCTTCAAGTTAGCTTGTAAACCCATGATATCAAAAAACCGTATAATGATGCTAGATATCGTTATTTCATATGATTTATTTGGTGATACAATAGAAGAAAGCGGTACCAAATATGGATGATGAAGAGGAGAATCTCAATGCGGATCGATGCACACCAACATTATTGGAAGATGGATCGGGGTGACTATGGGTGGCTTACACCGGAGCTGTCCGTGCTGTACCGTGATTATTTGCCGGACGACTTGTTGCCCCGCCTGCACCAGCATCGTTTGGATCAAACCATTGTTGTTCAAGCGGCGCCGACATTAGAAGAAACGGATTACCTATTATCCTTAAGCGAGGAATCAGATTCAATTGCCGGTGTCGTAGGTTGGCTAAATTTGAATAACCCTGACTACCAGATCCATTATAAAAGGTTTAGCCAGCATCCCAAATATGTAGGCTTTAGGGTCATGATTCAAGAAATGCCGGATGCGAGTGTGATACTTGAGCCTCATTTTGTAGAAGCGTTACGATATTTTGCTGAAAAAGATGTACCCGTTGATCTGCTTGTCGTATCCCATCAATTGGAGCCGGTGGTTCAGCTTTTGAATTTGGTTCCGGGTTTACGCGCAGTAATTGATCATATGGCTAAGCCGCGAATTGCAGATGGCGTTATTGAGCCTTGGAAAAGCCAAATGGCGGCAATTGCGAAGCATCCAAAACTATATTGTAAGCTATCCGGCATGGTGACTGAAGCCAATCATACGGAGTGGAAGCATGAGGATTTTACGGCTTATATCCAGCATGTGATAGATGTATTCGGAACGGAGCGTGTTTTATTCGGCAGTGATTGGCCGGTTTGTTTGCTCGCAGCCGAGTATGATGAAGTTATTGAAGTGCTTACTGAAGCATTGCCAGACAATTGGTCGGAAGCAGATAATGCCCGCTTATTCGGACTAAATGCAAAGGAATTTTATAAGTTATGAAGTATCGTCAATTAGGAAAAACGGGGCTTGATGTCTCCGTGCTGAGCTTTGGTGCCTCTTCATTAAGTTCTGTATTTCGTACGGAGCAGAGGCGTTCGATTTCTCGAAGCAGCGAATTCTGGAAAGTGTCGATGAGAGCTTACAGCGGCTTCAGACGGATTATATCGATATTATGCAACAGCGAATGAACGCATCCCTACTACGCTAGTCAGCACAGCGAACCCTGACAACATTCGCAATAATATTGCGTGGATAGATGAACCAATGGACACCGAGCTGCTTCAGGAGGTGTTGGAGATCCTGGCCCCCATCCACAATAAGTCTTGGATCAGTGGAAGACCCGAATATAACGAGAAGACCTATTTGTAATCGGACAGGGGGAATCAGGTGTGAGAGCAATTATATGTGAACAGGTCGAGAAGTTTAAGCTAGAAGAAGTTCCGGAACCTAGTCTAAGAGCAGAAGAAGCTATTGTTCGCATCAAAAGGATTGGCATATGCGGGACGGATTTGCATGCGTTTAAAGGGAATCAGCCGTTTTTTAGCTATCCGCGTATTCTCGGGCATGAACTGGCTGGTTATATTGAACAGATCGGTGAGAGCGTCACAGGATTGCAAGAAGGTGAGGGAGTCACAGGACTGCAAATCGGTGATCAAGTAAGCATCCTCCCTTATATGCACTGCGGGACATGTATTGCTTGCCGTAATGGCAAGACAAACTGCTGTACAGATATGAATGTACTTGGCGTACATATCGACGGAGGGATGAGAGAGCTGATCTCCTTGCCAGTCAGCCATCTCATCAAGACCAACGGGCTGACGCTAGACCAAGCAGCGATGCTAGAGCCGCTCAGCATCGGAGCCCACGCGGTGAGGAGATCCGAACTTCTCGCTGGTGACAACGTGCTGGTGATTGGCGCTGGTCCAATCGGACTCGGCGTCATGATCCTGGCTAGGCAGCGCGGTGCGAATGTGATTGCGATGGACGTTAACGATGAGCGGTTGGCCTTTTGCCGTGATTGGGCAGGCATCGGCCATACGATTAATGCCTTGCAGCAGCCGTTGGAACAGCTAGCCGAGTTAACGAACGGCGAATTCCCTACCGTCGTATTCGATGCGACTGGGAACGCTAGGTCGATGACAGAGTCGTTCGGACTTGTCGCACATGGCGGCAAACTTGTGTATGTCGGACTTGTTAAGGCCGATATTACCTTCCACGATCCCGACTTTCATAAACGGGAGCTGACCTTAATGAGCAGCCGCAATGCGACCATGGAGGATTTCGATACCGTACGGGCTGCCATGCAAGACGGCATCATCGACATCGCGCGCTACATCACGCACCGCGCGACATTTGAGGATATGATTGATCAGTTCGAGACTTGGCTGAAACCAGAGTCGAAGGTCATTAAAGCGATCGTTAGTTTGTGAAAAAGGCGTGCTCAGTTTGGCTGGGCGCGCCTTTTTTTGCGTTTCGATGAGGTTTCCACATCAGCTCGCAGCTCTCAGCCGCCCAAAGCTCAAAACTCACGATATAGACAGCTTCTATAGCGAGTATCGAAACTATCAATTATTTGAATGCTTCATCAAACCTTATAATAAAGAGTAGCTGGAAGTAATACAACCCAATTGATGGAGGCGAATCTCTTTTGAATCAGACTACTGTTGGCATTGAAGAGTTAAGCATCAATACAATAAGAACACTTACAATCGATGCAGTCGAGAAAGCGGCTATGGGTCATCCTGGTATGCCGATGGGTGCGGCGCCAATGGCGTACGCACTTTGGACACAGCATTTGAAGCACAATCCGACGAATCCGAAATGGGTTGATCGTGATCGATTTGTTCTTTCGGCAGGACATGGCTCGATGCTTCTTTATAGTTTGCTGCACCTAAGCGGTTATGATGTTACCCTTGACGACATCAAGGAATTCCGTCAATGGGGAAGCCGTACTCCCGGGCATCCTGAGTATGGTCATACGGCGGGTGTTGAAGCGACAACGGGACCCCTCGGCCAAGGAGTTGCTATGGCTGTCGGTATGGCAATGGCCGAAGCCCATCAGGCTTCCGTCTACAATAAACCGAACTTCCCAATCGTTGATCACTTCACGTATGCGATTTGCGGAGATGGCGACTTGATGGAAGGTGTTTCCTCCGAAGCTGCATCATTGGCAGGTCATTTGAAATTGGGCAAGCTAATTGTGCTCTACGATTCAAATGATATTTCGCTCGACGGCGATTTGAACATGTCATTCTCTGAAAATATTCGGACGCGTATTGAATCCTATGGTTGGCAATACTTACGTGTGGAAGAGCAAAACAACGTTGTGGCCATTTCCGCCGCGATCGAAGAAGGCAAGGCGGATCTTGGGCGTCCGACCCTGATTGAGATCAAAACAACGATCGGCTTCGGCAGTCCGAACAAAGCCGGCAAAGGCGGCCACGGCGGCACGCATGGCTCGCCGCTCGGCAAAGAAGAGCTGCTGCTGACGAAGCAGGCTCTGGGGTGGCCGCTCGAGCCGGACTTCTACGTCCCGGCCGAGGTCTACAAGCACTTCGCCCAGCATAAGGAACTGGGCGTACAAGCCCAAAACAGCTGGGAGCAGCTGTGGAACAGCTACCAGGCTGCGTACCCCGAGCTCGCTCAGCAATTCGAGCTCGCGAACCGCGGCGACCTTCCAGCGGACTGGAATGCCGATGTGCCGCGCTTTACCCCAGAGAGCGGTGCGATTTCGACGCGCACAGCCTCGGGCAAAGTGATTAACGGCTTGGCGAAGCGGGTACCTCAGCTAGTAGGCGGCTCCGCCGACCTAGCGAGCTCCAACTTCACCATGATTAACGACGCCGCGGCATTCAGCGCCGCCGATTACAGCGGCCGCAACTTCTGGTTCGGCGTCCGCGAGTTCGCCATGGGCGCAGCGCTGAACGGCATGCTGCTGCACGGCGGAATGCGCGCTTTCGGCGGAACGTTCCTCGTGTTCAGCGACTATTTGCGCGGCGCGATTCGCTTGTCCGCGCTCATGAAGCTACCTGTTGCGTATGTATTCACGCATGACAGCATCGCTGTCGGCGAAGACGGCCCGACGCATCAGCCGATCGAACAGATCCCTTCCATGCGGATGATTCCGGATCTGACGCTGTTCCGCCCTGCGGACGCTAACGAAACAGCAGCGGCTTGGGAGTATGTGCTCCAAGCGAAAGAAGGTCCGTTCGTATTCGCGCTTTCGCGTCAGAATTTGCCGGTGCTTCCGGGCACGGATCAGCTTGCTTATGCTCATATTCATCAAGGAGCTTATATTTTATCCGATGTTGATGCATCAGCGACCCCTGATATTCAACTCATCGCAACAGGCTCTGAAGTTAGCTTAGCACTTGACGTGAAGAAGCAGTTGGCGCAAGATGGTATTGGGGCTCGTGTTATTTCCATGCCAAGCCGTGAATTGTTCGAGCAGCAGCCTGAAGAAGTGCGAAATGCCATCCTTTTACCACAAGTTAAAGCAAATGTTGTCCTTGAGATGGCCTATCCGGCTGGATGGGAAGAGATTACGGGAGGCGATGGCTTCGTTGTAGGCATCCGTAAATTTGGTGCATCAGCGAAGGCAGATCGAGTAATTCGCGAATACGGCTTTACAGCAGATGCAATCGTTCAACAAATCAAACAGAAGTATTTCCAATAAGAGCCCACAAAAGGGAGAAAAGGCAGGGATACAGGATGAAATTGTTTATCGACACAGCCAATGTAGAAGAAATTCGCAAAGCTCACGCATTAGGTGTTGTTGCAGGAGTAACGACCAACCCTTCACTAATTGCTAAAGAAGGTAGAGACTTTTTCGAAACCGTAAAAGAAATCATCTCCATCGTCGGCGATGTACCGATTAGTGCAGAAGTCGTTTCACTGAAAGCGGACGAAATGGTTGAGCAAGGCAAGAAGCTTGCTAAACTAAGCCCGAATGTTGTTATTAAGCTTCCAATGACGTTGGATGGACTTCAAGCGACTAGCGTTTTCAGATCACTGGGTATCCCAACGAACGTAACCTTGATCTTCAGCTCAACGCAAGCTTTGCTTGCTGCACGCGCAGGAGCAACATACGTGTCTCCATTTATCGGACGTTTGGATGATATCAACCAAGTAGGTATGAATCTTATTAAAGAAATCAGCCAAATTTTCCAAGTACACGGTATCAAATCAGAAATCATCTCTGCCAGCGTTCGTCACTCCGCTCACGTGATTGAAGCTGCGCTTGCAGGGTCACATATTGCTACAGTGCCTTACAAAGTTATTGAGTCCATGAGCAAACACCCGCTGACAGATGCAGGGATCGAGAAGTTTTTGGCGGATTGGGAAGGCGCAAACCAAGAAAAGTTTTAAGCATCTCAGACCCGCTTAACAGGCGGGTCTTTTTAAGTTTTAATTTGGTGATACGAAGGAGCCTTATATTACATGATTATCAGCGATGTGAAGCATTTTGAACAAGAGCGTCATCTATGGCCGCCGGCAGTTGCGCGAGGTATTGATTACATTGTGAATCGCAAGCTAAGTGAGGCTGAGGTTGGGAGATACGATCTGGAAGGCGATAATGGCCATCTGATGTTTGCTAACGTTCAGGAAGTAGTGACTTGTCCATTCGAACAGCAAATGCCTGAGTCTCATATGATATACACGGATATACAGTTTCTTGCCAGTGGCGAGGAAAGACTTAGTTTCTACAAGCTGCATCCGGGGGCAATAGTGGTCGAAAATAAGTTCGACACGCATGATATCGCCTTTTATGAATCAGACCCATCAGAGCGGGAAACCGAAATTCTACTGAAGCCCGGCATGTTTGCAGTGTGCTTTCCTTCAGATATCCATCGTCCAAACTGCTCCGTTTCAAAGGAGACGGCAAACAAAAAGATTGTTATCAAAATCCATAAAGATCTTCTTCAGCTTTAATCTCGACAAAAAAAGTCTGCCAAAGCCACGAAGGGCTAAGCAGACTTTTTTCTACGTTTTGCTGGGAATCATCCTGGCTTGCTTCCATTTCCCAAAGCGGTAATAGAGTAAATTCAGCGTTGCTGCCACACTAAAGCTAACCGGGAAGCTCCACCAAATGACATCAAATCCATATTTATTCGCTAGCACAGTAGCAAGAGGAATGCGTACCAGCAGCAGGGCAATAAAGGCAACAATCAGTGGGAATACGACTGAACCTGCAGAGCGAACGACACCCGCAACGACGTTGAATACGCCAAAAATAATAAATGACCAAAGTGTAATATTATTAATGTGCACGCCTAGTGCAATCGCCTTCCCACTCGGTGGAAGGAAAAGACTAACGACCTCACGGTTGAACAAGTGGAGAACAGCGACAATCAGTCCCGTCATCAAAATGTTAACCCCTACACCGGTCCAAGTAATCCGATTAACCCTGTCCCATTTCCCAGCGCCTATATTTTGCGCGGCCATAGAAGTCACGGCTCCACCGATCGCCATGGCGGGCATTTGCACATAGCTGGATATTTGCATCGCAACGCCGAAAGCAGCGGTCGATTCGGATCCGTATGAGTTCACGAGATGTACAAGCATCAAGTTGCTCAGCGAAACCACCACCATATTTAAGCCCATGGGCAGCCCTTTTTGAATCAACGTCCGAACGATCGTCCAATTGATGCGAAGCAGAGGAATATCAGCTTTCGTAATTCGCAGGAAATATTTCTTTCGATATAAATAAAGAACTAACAAAACGAAGCTGATCAGTTGAGCCACAAAGGTAGCAACAGCAGAACCGGCGATCCCCATTTTCGGAAAAGGCCCCATCCCTTGAATGAGCAGAGGATTAAGGACAATGTCCAATACAGCTGACAAGAGTAGGAAGTAAAAGGGTGTTTTCGCATCACCTGAGCCTCGCAAAATAGCCATGACCAAGTTGTAGCCGAACATAAACGGCACACCTGCGAATAAGATACGCGTGTATGTAACTGCGAGATCTTTCACATCGGCAGGTGTATTCATCCAACCCAGAATAGTCGAAGAGAAAAATAGTCCGAATAAAGCAACGATGATGGATAAGATGAAAAAGAAGACGGTGCTGGTACCGACCACTTTCTTAGCCTCGTGGGTCTTCTGTGCGCCCAAATTTTGGCCGATCATAATAACGGCGGCCATCGCAATCCCAAAGATGGAGCTAATTAAGAAGAACATGATAATGTTGGCATTGGAAGTCGCGGCCAGCGCTCCTTCACCCAGATATTTGCCTATCCATATCGCATTGATAGAGCCGTTAAGCGTCTGCAGCACGTTCCCTAACAGGATCGGTAAAGAAAAAAAGATCAAAGTCTTAGCTATTGGGCCTTCTGTTAGCGAAGGTTTAGCTTTTTTAGGTGTGTCCCCACTCATGATGAACCTCCTTATCTTGTCTTATCCAATTAAACAGTCTTTCATTACTATACCAGTTTCCCTCATAATCTTGAAATTTTACAAATTCTCACTCATATAAGATGAAACGCAAATAAAACCAGATAAGGCAGCCCTGGCTTCTTCGCGCTCAATCGTACTTGTTATCCATTTAACATGATCTTATTTACGAATTCGACGATCCAGCAGAAAAGGACCAAAAGGGATAAATGCAGCAAGAAAAGCACCCAATACGCGCCTTATGGGCCAACGATGAAGAATAGTAACCCAAGCAACGGCGAGCAGATAAAGGACGAATAGAAATCCATGTGCCATACCTACCAGCCTGACGGCTTGTGGAATGTCTAGCAAGTATTTAAGCGGCATGGCGATGCCCAGCAAAATAAGAAAGGACGAACCTTCTGCCCATCCAACATAGCGCAGCGTGTTTAATGATCGTTTTAGCAAAATGATCATCTCCTTACATGTAGTAAAATCAACCCATTTTAAGCAAGAAATATGAATGGAGTATGAACAATGGATTACAGTTAGACACAATCTAGTTTTTTTAGTACGATATTATTAGTAAGTCAGCAGGCTGATTAAATTGCTAGATTTAAGTAGCTTTATATAGGTAGGGGGAATTCAGATGCTTCGTCTTGGTGAAAAAATAATAGTCATTGCCGATAGTTTAGAACAAAATCTGCCAATAGGCGGATACGGATATATTATTGCTTATGACCGGAATAATGATAACATTTTCGATTACGTTGTTCGTGTTCCTAAGGAAAACAAACACTACTACGTGCCTGCGTCCGATATTGAGCTTGAAGAAGTTCTTCTCCATCAGGAGGCAGATAAAATCGAGAGAGAATCGCTAATAGATTTTGCGCTTGCTACAAAGAATGAAGAGCTGTTCCGCAAAATTATGAACGGCGAAACGAGTGGCGAGCCCGAAAAAGAACGAGATAAAGAAGTCCAATCCACGGAAGATTTTATTAAACAGATCAGTCTGAAGGCTTGGATCTAATATACGCTTGGTCCACTGTAAAAAAATGACCGTCAGGAAGAAAAATCTCCTGACGGTTTTTCTTAAGAGATAAGAATTTATATGTTTTGGGTTTGGGTCTCTTTTCAATAAATAGGCAGTTAAAGACAGGATTCTATGATGAAGCTTTATTGACAGCGAGGATGGGGAGACGTATATACCCAAATAAACGCGCGTTTATAGCAAGGGGTAGAGATGGTATTTTGAAAAAACGGAGACTAGTTTAATATTTGCGGAATGAGATCGGTTTTTTACCAAAGCATTGCTCACGAACAAACCGCTGGCAAGTTTCAAATTGAAAAACTAGTTATCGTTATGGCCAAAAGGATGATAAATCCGGTTATCGTATTATCAATTAACAAGACTTGAGAGATCCCTTTTAGAGATGCCGTTGTGAATGAATAAAGCGGCCTTTCCATGAATGGTTTCCTCTCGCTGTATTGATTATTGCAGTTGGTAATATGTTCCATACACAGAAGCCGGAAGGGGGGGGCCCTTCGGCTTCTGTATGGTCTCGTGGACAAAACCTTATGTAAGCATCCCTTTTCTTTCGATGCTGACCTTGACCTTCACGTGGATGGGCAGCTTCGGAAAAATACTCTCAAGCCATTCGTCTGCTTGTAAATCGCCACCATGTGCAATCCGGTATTTCTCGCCAAAACCGGCAGGATCCGTTTTTAACTTTTGCAGTTTATTGATTAAACGTTCGATATCCCCCTGAAGGGTGTCGGCGATCACCGATTCAAGCTCGTGCATCTCGGAAAGTGGTAAGGAAGCCCCAGAAGGATTATCATCTAATTCGATTTGGAAGCTCATGTCGAGCTTGATCCCTTCCTCGGTGATCTTCTGCTTTGTATGATACTTCAGTACGATGAAGTTTTTTTTCATCATCGTGAGCGATGCTGATTTTAAACGATTGCCACTAATTATTTGTAAATAATTCGTTTCCTTGGGCGTAATGGTTCCGACCATTTTCCCCTTGCGAAATAGTCCAAGATCGGTTAATCGAAGTTCATTTCCCTCTTTCTGCGTGGTGATCTCCATCGCATAAGGCGTTCTTCCCGGCTCGTGTAAGTAACTGTAGAACTGATAAAGATAGATCGGAAGAATTTCCATGGAATCCGAGCCCGCTCGGGAGAAGACATCGACCCAATAATCGTTCACAGATTGCGGCACTTCTGGTTTAGCTTGAAGGACACCCTTTGTGCTTCCCTTCGTAATAGCAATCCATGCGTTAATCTGGAATTCCTCTCTGCGCATAAATAAATCGAAAAGATGGTCAACCCCCTCCTTGGCCAGTTCGTCGGAGAACAAAATAAGCCTGGTGTGACCGAAGTTCATATCCCGGGCCGTTTCACGTTTCATTTTGAACAAAGCTTCCGCAACATCAGTGCCCTCTTTACTTAAAATATAATTGGGACTCTGTTTTTCAGTCCCTCCTGCACCTCCCGGAGAAAGCGAAGAGAATTTCCCGGGAACGGCAATCAAGGCGTGAACGATAACGCCCGAATCCCCCTTATCAATACCAATTGCCGTAATAAAAGAGATTCTATTCAACTGCTTCACATTCGAACAACCAATGGTCGTTACCATACACGCCAAAACCAGAAACAATGTGCATGCGCGGTATCTCATGCCTTGTTTCCCCTTAGCAGCAGAATGCCGTAGATCAACGCCGGAAAGACGACAATCAGGAAGAAGCTGTAATAGCCTAGCCATAGGGGAGCCTTGAGAAAAAAGAAAGGGATATTTATTTTCCAAAAAAACACTGAAACGATTCCTCCTACTAACAGGACTGGAACGATGCCGAGCCGAGCGTTAAATGTTTGCGCCAAGCTTAAGGCCGCACACCGCATCAGAAAAGCGTTTCCAACGATCTTAAAGAAGAGTAAAAGGACACTGCCAAGAAAAATGGTTCTTTCAAATATAAAGCTTTCGATATGCACAGCACTTTGACCATAGAAAACCAAATACTCCATTTTTCGAGCAGAATGGATACCGAATGTTGCGATGCTCATGGCAACTAGAAAGGACATAATTACAGCAGCAAGTGTTATGTATACGCTAAGCGAGAGAAAAGAAACTTTTGTGCTTTTGCGGCTAATCAGAGTGACTGCAGCTAATGGCGAGAAGATACACATGATTGTGGCGGCTGCAGACACGGGATGAATCATTTCCTTAGTATTGAATACCGGTTGAAGCCAACTCCACTGGGTATTCATCAGCATAGTCGACGCTAGCGCCAAAATAACCGGAGTCACAAGGATCACAATGACTTGGGAATACCGAATGAGTGTTTCTATAGGAAACAAGGCAGCGAAAGCAGTAATTAAAGTGCTGAAGACTATTGCAGATCTTGAATCCCCATACTGTAGCGCCCGGGCGGAAAAATCGCCGCTCAATGCGAGGGCATACGCGGCAATGCCTAGGTATAGTATTGCGTACAGTAAGTAAGTAAGTAAGTAAGTAAGTAAGTAAGTAAGTAACAGGGGTTAACCAGCTGAACGTGATTTCGCCGCAAGCCAGCATCAGGGAAGTGCCCCCACAGTGTTTACTTACTTGAAGGCTCATCCATGTTCCAGCCAAAATCAGTAATAATGCGGGAAAGAGAAACCAGACGCTGTTTCTTCCTACACCTTCCAAAATTACGGAAACCGGTCGGCTCAACGATAGCGGCAAGATCGTAACGAATAACAGAATGGAATAATTGAGCTTTGGCTCATTTGATATTTGCATCAAAGAGAATCCTCACCTTTTCGGAGTCTAATCCGTCTGGTACCTTCCGCAGCCGGACTATAAATGGAGGGGCGAAATGGATTCATCGTTGCGGGCAATCGGAAGATCGCGTCTCTGAACAATTCCCTATACTGAAACGTACTGAGAGGGGAGAGATAAGGCACGCCCATCGATTTGATGTGGCACAAATACAACAAGATAAACGCCGAGCCGATGGCCATGCCATTTAGACCCCAAGGAATCGCTAATATCATTAATCCATAGCTGGTCATTCTCCAAGCAACACCTATCATATAGTTGGCGACCGTAAAGCTACCAACAGCTACTGCACCCGTTACAACGATCATAATGTTACTGACCAGATGGGACTGTGCCGCGGAAGTACCAATAATCAGACCACCAACAATAGTTGCTGACCCTCCAATAACCTTCGGCAATCGCACCGTCGCTTCGTTGATCAGTTCCAATAGCGTCATCATAATCAATACCTCGATATAAGCCGGATAGGGAAGTCCTTCGCGGCTGGCAGCGACCGCCAACATGAACTGGATGCGAAGTGCGTCGTAGTTCACCGAGGTAATTGAAACATATACTCCGGGAAGAAGCAGCGTAAATAATAAACCTACAAAACGTACCATTCTAATAAACGTTCCGGAAAGAGACGGAAAATAATAATCATCCGTGGTCTGATATAAGGCGGTGACCGTAGCTGGAAAAATGGCACCTGTAGGCGTTGTATCCGCCAGGAGAAGGATCCTTCCTTCCATCATAGCAGCAACAACTTTATCCGGTCTTTCTGTCGTTTGAAATAAAGGAAACGGGTTAAACCGCTTGCCATTACCGATAATCAAGTGCCCTAACTGAGTTGTATCCAGAAGAACATCCATTTCAATCGCATGTATACGATTTTGCAGCTGTTCCAGCACCTGTTGGTTGACGAGTCCCTTCATGTAGACAAGGTTCACCTTTGTTCGGGATTTGGTTCCTATCGTAAATTGTTCAATGTGCAGATCCTCATGGCGAATCCGCCTGCGGATCATAGATATGTTTATATTCAAATCTTCTACGAACGCATCCCGGGGGCCAATTAACGAATGTTCCGTTTCAGGAGGAGTAACAGAGCGGTCATGCCACTCTGAAACATCGAAGGAAACGACTTCATTTAAACTATTATCCAGAAGAACGCAATTCGCCTCAAATAGCTGGAGTGCTACCGTAGAGACCTCCTTGTTAATCTTACATCCGCTTACTGGGAACTCATTATGAACGAAAATCGTTGCCAGATCGGGCATTTCCTCAGTGACGAGCAGTGCATCGAGTATCGGCTGCAAAAACAGATCATTGATCTTGGATTCATCGGTTATACTCGTTAAATAAAGAAGTGCAGCCTGCGGGTCCTTCTCTTCCGCAGGGGGTATCAGATGCACTTTTAAATCTGATGGATTTCCCATAAACTCGGTTAAGCTCTTGAGGAAATGCAGGACCATGACTAAACCACCTACTCGCTTTTTGAAATCATGTTTTGCATATTGTTTCCAAGCGAGTATTTTCTAATACACACTCAAATACCTTGCTTGCGCATCGGATCGATCCGTCATGAATGAATTCTGGCTCCAATTCATATGACGTAGTACTTCCCGCGGCTTGTCGCCATGTGAAGTACTTTTTTTATATATGGCGTTCTGAAGTGGGCAGATGAATTTTTATAGTTGATAAAATCAGGAAAAGGTGTTACATTAATATCCGAACACAAAACTAATTTAGTATTTAAGTTCTGGGGTGCGCATATGGATGCCAAAAAATTGCTGATTATGGATGCAGCAAAGAAATCTTTTTCATTATTCGGGTACAAAGGCACGACGATGGATCAAATCGCTAAAATAGCCGGTGTCGGCAAAGCGACGATCTATACTTTTTTTGAGAACAAAGAAGATCTTTTGCATGAAATTGTACGGTCGTTAATTACCGAAATGAAAACAGTCGCCGAAAAAGCCATTGGAGCTGGGGCAACGCCTTTCGAGAAAATTCATGGTGCTATCTATGAAATTCTCGTATTTCGCAAAGAGCATGAGCTGCTCATCCAATTGGCGCATGAGGTTCAACAATATGGCAGTCCGGTAACGATTGAAGCGATGGGCAGCATCGAAACGGAAGTGATTCGATTCATAAGTGAACATATGGAACGTGCGATACATAACGGCACCATGAAGAGCTGTGATCCGAAGATGACGGCTTTCATTTTATTCAAGCTGTATGTCGCATTAGTTTTTGATTGGGAGAAGCAGAATGAACCGTTAAGCAACGAGCGGATATTGAGACTGCTGCAGGAGTATTTTGGTAATTTTCTGAATAAGTAATTCTTTTTTTATTTTTAATTTGTGTGGAGGGGTAATTATGCGTTTTATTAGACCAATGGTTTATTCCGCGATGGCGATTGTCATCGGAACGAGTGCATTTCTTTTAACAACCAAACAGGCAACTAGCCAAACCGATGCAGTTAACCAACTGCATCCAACGGCTTATATTGAATCGAACGAAGTAAGCGCCAGCTTCAAAGTGGGCGGAAGAGTCACTGAAATCCTCGTGAAAGAAGGGGATGCTGTGAAAAAAGGGCAAGTACTAGCCCGTCTGCAAAGCACCGAGATTGAAGCGAAAGTCGAGCAGGCCAAAGCGGCCGTCGCGCTCGCACAAGGCAAGATCGCTGAGGCGCAAGGAGCCACCGCAACCGCTCAAGCGAAGAAGCAGCAGGGCATTGCCGGTGTCAACGTGACGGCTGATACAGCCGAGCAGCAGGTGGAACAGGCTAAAGCGGCGGTTAGCGCGGCACAAGCCAAAGTGGATGGGCTGCATAATGGGGCCCGTCCGGAAGAGAAGAAGCAAGCTGAGATTCAGTTCCAGGCGGCTTCCGAAGTTTACACCATTGCTGAGCAAAACTTGAATCGGATGAAAGCGATGCTGGAGCAAGGGCTTGTTGCTCAAGCTGACGTGGATAAAGTGAAGGTGAGCTACGAAGAAGCGAAGACGAAACGCGACTTGGCACAGCAGCAGTTAAACATGGCGAATCAAGGACCGCGTGAGGAAGAAATTCGCGGAGCGGAAGCTTTGCTAGCCCAAGCGCAAGCGACCTTGAAGCTGGCTGAAGCCAATCGCGGCAACGTGCAAGTGAGACAGGGCGATGTAGCGGCGGCAGCTGCGGCTGTGCAGCAAGCTCAAGGAGCAATCCAATCGGCGCAATCCGGTGAACAGCAAGCGAAAGCGGCTCAGCTGGAAGCAGAGACTTACTTGAGCTACACAGAGTTGGTTGCACCAGCCGATGGGGTCGTTCTTAGTCAATCTGCACAGGTGGGCGAGCTTGTAGGCTCTGGATTTCCTGTACTCTCAATCGAGTCGACGGAGAAACGTTGGGCTAAGTTTTACTTGCCGGAGACATCTATTGCTGGTCTTAAAGTAGGTAACAACATCAGTATGACGATGCTGTCAACGGGAGAGAAAGTCGTTGGTACGGTTAAAACCGTAGCGGCTGCGCCGGATTTCGCAATCAAAAAAGCGACACAAACCTCAGGCGAAACGGACATTCGTTCGTTTGGGATCAAAATCGAATTGAATACATTGCCAGACAGTGCAACAACAGGGATGACCTTGCAATGGAACGGTAAAACGGAAGGATGATGAAGGAGATGGATCTTCAGATTGGCAAGCTAATTACAGAAGAATGGAAGCACATTCTGAAGGACCGACGTCTTTTTCTGATCTTGTTCTTCGTTCCGATTCTTTATACGGTGCTCTTCGGATCGATTTACTTACACCATAAAGTGACCGAAATGGCCACGGTTGTTATCGATGAAGACCAAAGTCCTCTTAGTCGTCAAATCATTCAAGCCTTCGAGCAAAGTGAAACGTTCCAGATCAAGAAGGAATATCACTCGGAGGAAGAAGTGAAGCGGGCGCTTTCAACGGGAGAGGCCAAGGTAGGCCTTATCATTCCCTCTAATTTCGAAGCGAAGCTGAAGCATGGCGAGACGCTGCCGCTGCTTACCTTGATCGATGGCAGCAACATGATGATTTCGAACTCCGCTACCAAAGGGGCCAATGAAGTCATCTCAACCTTCAGCATGGGTTATTCACAGAAAAAGCTTCAACTTAAGCAAGGACTGCAGAATGAAGAAGTGATGAACACACTTTCTCCCATTCCTTTCCGATATCGCATTATGTACAATTCAGCTTTTAACTACAGCGACTTTATGCTGTACGGACTAGTTGGCGCGATTTTACAGCAAGTTCTGTTTCTAGGCATTGCGTTAACCATCACTCGCGAGAAAGATGCAGGAACGTGGCAGCGGTTCGAGGCATGGAGGAGAAATCCGTGGCGCATCGCTTACGCGAAAACGGCTCCTTATTTCTTAATCAATTTCTTTAACACAGCGGTTACCTTCGTTATCGCCTTGTATGCTTTTGGCGCACCAATGAGCGGCAGTTTGCTTGTCGGTTTGGCCGTCGTTGTTAGCTTTACCTTTGCCGTCAGCGGTATCGGTTATCTAATCAGCTTGTTCTCGAGCAATCAACTCGGAGCGACGCAGACTGCGATGTTAATCGCGGTGCCTTCCTTCATGCTATCGGGGTTCACTTGGCCATTCGAAGCGATGCCTAAAGTGCTGCAGGTGCTCGGGCATATGCTTCCGCTCACTTATTTTTTAGATGGCGTGCGCAACGTATTTGTTAAAGGAAATGACTTTTCCGTCATTTGGCATGATTGCCTTTCATTGATTTTGACCGGTGCACTCACTTATTTCATTGCTATGTTGTTAACTCGATTCATTATTTTCTCTAAAAAGAAATCAAAAGATACCGCTCCGGGCAAGCAAGCCGTGCTGCCATCTGGATCGAATATCACGTTATAACCGATGAGGAAGGAAGCGATTTTTTTGAAAAAAACGCTCATAAGTTTATCTGCAGCCCTGTTACTCCTTTCAAGCACAACGCAAACTCTCGTATTCGCCGATACTGTCCAAGATCCAAATCAAAATGTATACGTCAATGCGGACGTTCTGGAAACCGTATCTTCCGTGGATCTGACCTATGTACTGGATAAAGCACTGAAAGATTCCCATAACCTTGCCCTGCTAACGCTAAAATACGCGGCTCAAGGCAGTAAAAAGGGCGATCTGGAACAGCAAATGAACGAAATGGTCTCAGCCTCAATGACGCCTGGTCATTTGCCAAGCACTCCTGCAGAGGTCACCAATACAGGGAATCCACAGCTGCCTAACCTAACCAACCCAACCGATATCGCCTGGACTGTCATGCAAAACACAGCGATAAACCAGATGATGCAGGGGATGGGTGCGCTCGCTGGCGGCATGAATAAAATTATCTCCTCCCAACGTGCGCAAATGAGCACAGCAGCACATCAGCTCGGAACAGATGGGCGGAACTCTCTGCTGCAGTCAGATGAAGCTAAAGCAGGCATCCGCCTGCAAACAATCGCGCAATATGTGCAACTTCTAGCACAGAAGAAGCAGCTTGATTTCATGAAGGAATACGAAGTTGTGATAGAGAAAGACCTGCTGAAAGCTACGCTTTTCGCGCAGCAAGGCTTGGCATCATCTGACGATGTGCAAACGGTGCAGAAAGCCATCAATAAGCAGAAAGACGATATCGCAACATTGCTTAATAACTATCGGTTGGGGCTAGTGCAGCTTTCGACGGACATTGGGATTTCCTACGACCCTGATCTAGTCATCAAGGATATCGAGTCCATTTCAGTGGATCCCATTTTGGAAACAGACACGACCACTTTATTGAAAGCTTCCTATCAGATGAAAACAGCCGGTAATAACATCGACGAAGCTGTATGGGAAACGGGACACACGGTTACTCAGAACACTTATGGTGAGACGTATCAAGGCGTTAATCTGGCCATTAACGGGCAGAAAAATGAGCAAACCAAGCTTGAATTGAGCAAGAAAATTCAAACGACGTATAACGATGCTAAGAATGCGTATCAGGCCGTTCTTACGGAACAGCGGAACTTGAATGATGTGCAGGCCGATTTGACTAAAATGAATTTTCGCTATAGTGTTGGCGTCATCTCCAAGCATGATCTGAATAAATTCGAGATCAAAGTCCGTCAGAACGAAACAGCCTTAGCCGCTGCTAAGCTCAAGTATTACGTGTTAAATGAGAAAGCAAAAGCGATGGATACGGGATTTATCCAATAGTTCTTAACCACAAAACTCAACCACAGCTTCTTTTTAGTGATGGCCTCCAAGCCAAGCTGAGAAGAAGCTGTGGTTTTTGATTTGTGGTTTTTTCTGGATTGAGTTCGTAAAATATCTGGGATATAATGAAAAGAATGACTAAATGCTGATTAATTAAAGGGGTGTAGAGAACTTGAGCATAACGAAAACAGATGTCGAGCACGTTGCGAAGTTGGCTAGACTCGACCTGAGTGATAACGAAAAAGAACTATTTACTGAACAGCTAAATGCCATTCTAAAATATGCCGAGCAGCTGAATGAACTGAATACCGAAGGTGTTATTCCGACAAGCCATGCCATGCCGTTGGTCAACGTCATGCGTGAAGATGTCGTGAAGCCATCACTGCCAATTGAGAAAGTGATGTTGAACGCACCTGATCACGAAGACGGGCAATTCAAAGTCCCAGCTGTTTTAGAATAAGAACCATTATGAAAGGAAGTGCCTGTCGTTGTCTTTGTTTGATTTAAACCTACAGCAAATTCACGCGAAGCTTCAAGGCAAAGAACTTAAAGTTGCCGATCTCGTGGATCAATCTTATACAAGAATTCAGCAAGTGGAGGACAAGGTTCGCGCCTTTCTTACATTAGATGAAGAGAACGCTAGACAAGCTGCCGCCAAGTTGGACGAGCAGTTCGCGAGCAGCAGTGAACGAAGCCCTTTATTCGGCCTTCCGATTGGGATCAAAGATAACATGGTCACCGAGGGTTTGAAAACGACCTGTGCAAGCAAAATCTTATCCAATTTCACGCCGATTTATGATGCAACCGTGGTTAGCAAGCTCAAGGATGCTCAAACCATTACGATCGGCAAGCTCAACATGGATGAATTCGCCATGGGCGGCTCCAACGAGAACTCCGCTTTCCATCCGTCCCACAATCCGTGGAACACGGATTACGTGCCAGGCGGCTCCAGCGGCGGCTCCGCTGCAGCAGTAGCTGCAGGCGAAGTCTACTTCGCGCTGGGCTCCGACACAGGCGGCTCCATTCGCCAGCCTGCTGCTTACTGCGGTATCGTCGGACTGAAGCCGACGTACGGACTCGTGTCCCGCTATGGCTTAGTCGCGTTCGCGTCCTCACTCGACCAGATCGGGCCGCTGACGAAGAACGTTGAAGACTCCGCCTACCTGCTGCAAGCCATTGTCGGCTACGACCCGAAGGATTCCACGTCTGCGAATGTGGATATCCCTGATTACCTCAGCGCTTTGACTGGTGATGTCAAAGGTTTGCGCATCGGCGTACCCAAAGAATACATGGGCAATGGTATCGACCCAGCAGTCAAAGAGAAAGTGCTTGAAGCGCTCAAAGTGCTTGAAGGCTTAGGTGCTGTATGGGAAGAAGTGTCGCTGCCGCATTCTGAGTATGCCGTAGCGACTTACTACTTGCTCGCTTCTTCCGAAGCGTCCTCGAATCTTGCGCGCTTTGACGGCGTGCGCTACGGTGTGCGTTCGGACAACGCTCGCAACTTGCTGGACTTGTACCATATGTCGCGCAGCGAAGGCTTTGGCCCCGAGGTCAAACGCCGCATTATGCTTGGAACCTATGCGTTAAGCTCGGGTTACTATGATGCTTATTACTTGAAAGCACAACAAGTCCGTACCCTGATCAAGCAAGATTTCGATCAAGTGTTCGAGAAATACGACATCATCATCGGACCAACAGCTCCGACACCTGCTTTCAAAATCGGTGAGCAAAGCAGTGATCCACTCACGATGTATTTGAACGATATCATGACCATTCCGGTCAGCTTGGCGGGCATTCCTGCGATTAGCGTACCTTGCGGATTCGTGAACGAACTTCCCGTTGGCCTGCAAGTCATCGGCAAAGCGTTGGATGAAGCTACCCTTCTGCGTGTAGCCCACGCTTTCGAGCAGCATACAGATCATCATAAGCAGCGCCCGCAATTGTAGGTTAATAGTTCATGAGTAACGAAGGAGGCATTCATTTTGTCGGCAACAGATACCCAATTTGAAACTGTAGTCGGTCTTGAAGTTCACGTAGAACTTCATACCGCTTCCAAAATATTTTGCGGTTGTGCAACCTCATTCGGAGCACCTCCGAATACGAATACATGTCCGGTTTGTTTAGGTCACCCGGGTGTACTTCCGGTACTTAACCGTCAAGCGGTTGAATATGCGATGAAAGCCGCTATGGCGCTCAATTGTACGATTTCTACACATAGTAAATTTGACCGTAAAAACTACTTTTACCCGGATTCACCAGACGCATACCAAACTTCGCAATATGATCAGCCGATCGGCTTGAACGGTTGGATCGATATCGAAGTGAATGGAGTAAGCAAGCGTATTGGCGTGACTCGCGTTCACCTGGAGGAAGATGCAGGCAAGCTGACACACGTTGATGGTGGTTATACTTCACTTGTGGACTTGAACCGTGCGGGAACGCCACTGATTGAAATCGTATCCGAGCCCGATCTCCGTTCGCCGGAGGAAGCGCGAGCTTATCTGGAGAAGCTTAGAGCGATCATGATCTATTGTGATGTTTCCGATGTGAAAATGGAGGAAGGCTCGCTGCGCTGCGACGCCAACATCAGCTTGCGTCCTTTTGGGCAAGAGAAGTTCGGCACGAGAGCCGAACTGAAGAACATGAACTCGTTCCGCGGTGTCCAAAGAGGACTCGAGTACGAGGAATATCGCCAAGCCGAAATTCTTCGCAGCGGTGACGAAGTCGAGCAAGAAACCCGCCGCTGGGATGAAACCCAAGGCAAGACTTTATCCATGCGCGGCAAAGAAGATGCGCATGATTACCGCTATTTCCCAGATCCGGATCTCGTCAGCCTGCATATCGACGATGCTTGGAAAGCGAGCGTCAAAGCTTCTATCCCTGAATTGCCTGACGCGCGTAAAGCGAGATATAGCAGTGAGTATGGGCTACCGAGCTACGATGCTGATGTAATTACTTCATCCATGAAGATGGCTAATTTCTTCGAAGAGAGCTTGCAATATACCCAAGATGCCAAAGCGGTCTCGAACTGGATCATGGGCGATCTGCTCGGGTATTTGAACGCGAATAACCTCGAACTAGCCGATGTGAAAATCACGGGTAAGGGCTTAGGTGAGATGATTGGTCTGATTGAGAAAGGCACAATCTCCTCCAAAATCGCCAAAACCGTCTTCAAGGAAATGATCGAATCCGGCAAAGAGCCGCAAAAGATCGTTGAAGAGCAGGGGCTTGTACAAATCAGCGACGAAGGTGCGATCAAAGCCATTGTTGAGCAGGTTGTAGAGAACAGCCCACAATCGGTAGCGGATTTCAAAGCCGGTAAGGAAAAAGCCGTGGGTTTCTTAGTCGGACAAGTCATGAAAGAAACCAAAGGTAAAGCGAACCCGGGACTCGTCAACAAATTAATTGTGGAGTGCCTGAACAGTAAATGACGAAGTTTAAAGTGGTGTTCCGATGTTATGGACGCCACTTTTTTCAGTTAATTAGCTTGTAAGTTCTAGAGAGGAGGACTCAGAAATGTCCATTCAACAACTTCTATTGGAAACTAACGAGGATATCTTGGTCCTGTTATCATTACAGATCGCTTCCTATCGCGTGGAAGCAGACCTTATTGGCTTCGATGACATCCCGCCGCTGAAGGATGGGATTCAATCTATAAGTGAAGCAGAGGAAACATTTTATGGCTTTTTCGTTCATGAGAATGATGAGAGCACACTTGCTGGAGCCATTTCCTACTCGCGAGAAGGGGGCGCGATCACGATCTGCCGCATGATGGTGCATCCGAAATATTTTCGCCGCGGGATTGCTAGGTCGCTTTTACAACATATACTAATGGATCAACAATTAAATGGAGCGACGCGTTTTATTGTATCCACTGGAACGGAGAATTTACCTGCAATCCAGCTATATGAGAGTTTCGATTTCGCCGTACGTCGAGTATTCACAGTTCCACCGGGAGTTAGCTTAACCACTTTCGAACGGCCGGCCATCATCTCCTAAATATTAATTCCGTAGTTCTCACTATACGTGTGATACAAGGCACTATCAGTATGAAAAAAGGGAGCGGTTACACGATGAGCAATCCTTGGGTTATTGATCAACTTCATATTACGATAAGGTTAGTTCTGGCACTCTTTCTAGGCGGTTTAATCGGGTTTGAGAGGGAAGTTAGCAGTCATGCAGCTGGCCTACGTACGCATATTTTAGTATGTGTGGGCTCTGCCCTTGTTATGTTGCTTTCTATGTATGGGTTTAGTGCCTTTGTGAACGAAGTGAATGTCCGTATAGATCCTTCGCGTTTAGCTGCACAGGTTATTAGCGGTATCGGATTCTTAGGTGCTGGAACGATTATTTTTAACGGGAGATCGATTACGGGCCTTACGACAGCGGCATCCCTTTGGGTAGTTGCGGGAATTGGCCTTGCTATTGGGGCAGGTTTTTATTATCCGGCTGTTCTTGCATGTTTCATGGTTCTCATCTCCCTATGGATTTTGAATAAAGTGGAGCATAAATATTTTAATGGGAAGAAGATTCGTATTCTTAAAATACTGGCGATCGACCAACCGGGGACGCTTGGACTTATTACGACGCTACTTGGTAAACAGAAAGTGGACATCCGTAAGATCGCAATGGAAGAACAAGAAAACGATAATAAACCGAATCATGTTCTAATTACATTCCACGTCACCATTCCTAAGCCGTCCATTATCGAGACAGTACTTGAAGAAATCAATCAAATGAAAGGAGTTACCGGTGTTACCCTCGAAAAAAGTAAAAATTGAAGGGGTAAGCCCATAGGAAGCGTCTAAGCTTTTGGACGAACAGAAAGGGGGGAGTCAGGCATGGACAAAATGACGGATGAGCAGCTGATCGACCGGGTCCGTCAAGGTCACTCCGATGCTTACCGTGTATTGGTAGAACGGCATAAGAGTTACATCTATACACTCGTATACCGAATGGTAGGGCATAAGGAAACTGCTGAAGACTTAACCCAAGAAGTGTTTGTTAAGCTGTTTCGTTCATTAGCTCATTTTCGCGGCGATGCGAAGTTCACCACTTGGCTGTATCGCATGACGACGAATCTCGTGACAGACTTTCGGCGTTCTCAGAAGCGTAAGCCCTATGAAGCACTGCTCGATAAAATGAAGGGCTGGTTCACAGATGCCCGTGAGCAGCCTGAGGAAATAGCTATGCAGAAGGAAGATCAGGAGCGTATGCAGGCTCTGCTTTCCGAACTTCCAGACAAGTATAGATTAATCATGTATTTGTTTCATTATAAGCAGCTTTCGTACCAAGAAATGTCTGAGGTGACTGGGCTGCCTATGAAAACGCTGGAAACTAGACTCTATCGAGGAAAAGCGATGCTAAAAGAAAAATGGTTGGAGGTGAATGCACATGATTCCCAAACATCAGGAAGACACTCGGCTCACGCAATACCTAAATAAACTGCTGGACGAGATGCCGCTTAGAGAACCAAGCCCAGTGCTGATGGAGCGTGTGATGCGGAGGATACAATCAGCTGAATTTCCTGAGACTCCTAAGAATCCTCAAGTTGGCAAAAGAAAACAATGGATGAATAGCTTTGTTGCGATAGCGGCGACTGTGCTCCTCATGCAATCAGGGATTATAAACAAAATTATGCATATAAATTCGGGGATCACTCAGATAACAGCGTATATCCAGCATTTATCCCAATACTTGTAAAAAAATAGATAGGAGGCATTAGCATGAATCTGCCCAAAGACAATCCGCACATTCCGGAGTATTCACCCAATCCATCTTTTCAACACTATCCTCCCTATTATTCTGCTCCAAGAAAACGCAAATGGGTCGCAGGCGTACTATCGTTCATTGTCCCGGGAACTGGACACTTTTACTTAGGCCTCATGCAGCGCGGTCTATTTATTATGATGCTTCTCATTCTCGATATTTTTATTATTACATCTTTCGCGTCTCGGTCCGACACAAGTGTACCTATGGTAACGCTTTTTGCATTGTTCATTCCTGTGATTTACTTCTATAATCTATTCGATGCGCTTCAAACCACAGACAATGTGAATCGGCGCAATGAGCTTGGCGAGTTCGCGGCTGGTCTCTATGATAGCGAAGATCCTTTACAGAAGTTGATCAAAGGCACGAATCTTGGTGTTATTTTCATTGTTGCAGGTGTATTGTTTTTTCTTCTCAGTAACAAGCCTCGTTGGTTTACAGGGCTCTTTGATCTCATGGGCTCGTATTTTGGGTCCGTTATCCTTGTCCTTGCTGGTTTGGCTATGTATGTACTAGATTCCCGTAAAAATAAATAGCCAAATGGTGCTATATGCGCAACCATCATTGACAAAAGTCAATTCACACACGTACAATATAATGTAAGGTTTTAATGACTAACATCAGGTGGTGAGTACCATGGCAGCACATTTAGAACAGGCTTTAGCTAAGTTGAAAACAACAGGTGTTCGGATGACACCGCAGCGGCATGCTATTCTATCCTTTTTGCTGGATTCCATGACTCATCCGACAGCAGATGACATTTACAAGTCTCTTGAATCCAAATTTCCTAACATGAGCGTTGCGACTGTTTACAATAATCTTAAAGTATTTATTGAATCGGGACTTGTTCGGGAACTGACTTATGGAGACAGCTCGAGTCGCTTTGATGCGGATATGACGGACCATTATCATGCTGTTTGTGAGTTGTGCGGGAAGATTTCGGATTTTGAGTATCCGCCTCTTTCAGATATAGAGACTACCGCTGCTGTGCAAACAGGCTTCCGAGTTGGCGGTTATCGACTAGAGGTTTATGGCGTTTGCCCGGATTGTACAGGGATTACCAAGCATTAACTAAAGCAGAATTCCTCATTCGCTGTACCTATGATGTATAATGAAACGTGATCCTACCTTTCGGCTGTAGAGAGGTAAGAACACGTTTTTCTTTTTATATATCGCATAAAAGGAAGTGAAACCTTGCATTCAACACCGACAGATCAGCAACCGAAACGCAGAAGATCAACGAAGAGAATTCTCTTGATACTTGGTCTTTTTATTGGAATGTTTGCAGCAGGTGCAGCTACGTTCTTATGGCAGCAGTTAGCACCGAACCGAACGAAGGTAGAGCCAGAGTATCACGAGCTAAGCAAGCCGGTTTTTTATCAAGGAAATTACTATAAGACCAGCGCGATTGGGGACAAAGAGGGACTGAAGCTTCCGTTAGAGCTTATACAGGAGTGGATGGACCCATCGATTATATATGAAAAAAGCAGTGATTCGGTTATTATCACAACGAAAGATAAAGTATTACGGTTAAAGACTACGGAGCTTTCAGCTTTAATGAACGAGAAACCTATCACCTTATCTTTTCCTGTTGAAAAGAAAGGAAATGACATTATTTACGTACCCATTGAGCCTCTTCGGCAGCTGTATCCTTTTGAAATAAGAGAGTCCGAGAAGTCAGGTGCCATTCTTTTATTCAAAAAAGGCGACCTCGTCAAATGGGGGAAGCATGTGGGTACCGAAGATGCCAAGGTGAGGACATTCGCTTCTATAAAAGCACCGATAGTCTCCACAATCGCTAACAATGAGCAAGTTGTGATACTAGCCGTAGAGGGTGAATGGTATCGGGTACAGCAGCAGAGTGGTCCAGTAGGCTATGTACGTAAAGCTGATATTTTGGAGGATCATGATGAAACCATACCTGCTCAGGAGCAGGCGTCAGCGTATGTGCCTTGGAAGCCGCTTAACGGCAAACTAAATTTGACTTGGGAGCATGTCATTACGAAGAATCCCGACACTTCCAAGCTTGGCGATATGCCCGGCTTACATGTTGTTAGCCCTACATGGTTCTCTCTGGCTGACGGCGAGGGGCGCATTAAGAACTTAGCTGACGCATCCTATGTCAAATGGGCACAAACGCGAAATTATCAGGTCTGGGCGTTGTTTAGCAACGGCTTTGAACCCGACCGAACGTCTCAAGCGCTATCGACTTATGATCGTCGTATGAAAATGATTAAACAGTTGCTTGGCTTTGCACAAACATACAATTTGCAGGGCATCAATATTGACTTTGAAAATGTGAATCTCAAAGATAAAGAAAATTTGGTCCAATTCGTCCGCGAATTGACACCTTTTATGCATGAACAGGGTCTTGCTGTTTCCATTGACGTTACACCGAAATCAACGAATGAGATGTGGTCCATGTTTTATGACAGACCTGCTCTTGCCGAAGTTGTTGACTATATGATGCTGATGGCATACGACGAATATTGGGCTTCCAGCCCGAAATCCGGATCCGTTTCATCGCTGCCTTGGACAGAGCGCTCTGTTACCCAGCTCTTGGGCAGCGAGAAAGTGCCACCATCTAAGCTTGTCCTAGGTGTGCCATTCTATACGCGTCAGTGGACCGAAGAGACGAAAAATGGTAAAACGACGGTTACCTCCAAAACTTTAACGATGGAAGCCGCCCAGACGATTATTAAAGATAAAAAATTAACCCCTACTTTCTTGGAGGAAACAGGTCAGAACTATGTGGAGTACAAAGAGGGAGAGAAACTCATTCGTATTTGGTTAGAAGATGAAACATCAATCAAAGCAAGGCTTGAACTCGTGAAAAAGTATGATCTAGCAGGAGTAGCCTCATGGAGAAGAGGCTTCGAGCAGCCGGCCGTGTGGAAAGTCATTCAAGACACGTTGCAACAAACTAAGCAATAACATAACAAAAAGCCGAACCCAAATGGGTTGCGGCTTTTTTCTCATAATCAATGAGGCTTATGTTCGTGAGCTCTGTCCACTTCGAGCTGAACGGTTTGTGTAGCGGCTGTTTCGTTCTCGGCCGTTGTGTCGTATTGTGGGTCAACAGATAAAATAGTTTTACAAAACATGCAGCGATCCGTTTTCCCCAGCATTTTCGTTCTTCTTCCGCATTCCGGACAATCAATGACAGTCGCCGATGTAGAAAGCATTCCTGCCCAGAAGTATATACCCATACTTACCATCATACTGATCATACCAATGATCATGAAGACCACAGCGGCGATTCGCCCAGCCTTCCCCCAATCAAAAACGATACCTGCTAGTCCTATAATCATAAGCAGCATTCCACCCATGGTCATAGCGAGACCCCATAAGCGGAATTCATTTACTTTACTTGATCTGAAACGCACGCGTAATTCCTCCCCATTAAATAGCTATCATGTTTGTATGAATTGTCACAGAAATCAGCAGGAAACTCCTTCTACCATGTAGAATTAGATATAAACAATTTGGAGACAGGAGCTTCGGATACCCATGGGAATCGATAAAGAGCAGTTTTTGCTTAAGTTCCGAAATGACCAGAGAATCATTAGTGTCATGGCGGTAGATAATCCTAAGCAACTTCCTTCACTGACGGATGGTTTTGATACGCTACTACTTATAGTAACGAACGACCTGAGCCTGAGCAATCATACGACTAATTATATAAGAGACGATTCGAGGATACAAGAAAGATGGGTAGATCCGTCTTCCATAGAGCAATGGATACGTCATGGCATCAACCGAAATATCCTTCACTGGCTGCTAAAAGGGGAGATACTTCTGGATCAGAATACTTATTTAGAAGGCTTGCGTCACAGAATACTCGAGTTTCCAGGGGATTTACGTGAGCACAAACTACTTGTTGAATTCTCCCTTTTTCTACGTAAATATCTGCAAAGCAAGGAATACATCTTAGATGACCATTTGCTGGACGCTTACAATAATATCCTAGAAGCTCTACATCATTGGGCGCGCATTGTTATTATCGAAGATGGTTATCACCCGGAAATTACCGTATGGAGGCAGATCCGTGCGATAAATCCTGGCGTGTATAAACTATATGAGGAACTGACAATGAGCAAGGAAACGTTGAAACAGAGAGTTCAGCTCGTTCTGCTCGCCTGTGAATTTTCGGTTATGTCGAAAATGGAGCGTTGCTGTGAGGCGTTTATTCAAATACTTAGAGAAAATGAACAGCCATTAAGCACAGATGAATTGCAGCAGCATTCTCAGTTAGCTGAGCTTAGGGCAGAGCTTCCCTTGCTGCTGAATAAGCTGGTGAAAAAAGGGTTAATTAAAGAAGTAGCCGTTCTCATTGATGAAGAGAATTCAGAAATCGAGTTAAGATATACAAGTGTTTAATTGAACTAAACCCATGAAGAATCAGGTATTATTCTGGTTCTTTTTTTATTCTTATTTTATTGCTTGACTTTGATTGCGATTCTATGATAAATTAACTCTCGCCGCTAAAAACGGTTCGCATTCGAAAGCCAACGCAGTACCAAGATGTAAGCGAAGTAAGAAAAAAGAAAAATAAAAAAAGCTTGCATTGATCAGCCTAGATGTGATATATTATAAAAGTCGCCGCTAAACGGATGGCGAAGAAATACGAAAGAAATTGATCTTTGAAAACTGAACAACGAGTGAGTAAGCGCGAACGAGAAATCGTTCAAAAAGAGATTGCAAAATCTCGCTAGCAACGCAAATGAGCAATTAAGCTTTCAGATATACGGACAAGCAATTGTCCACTATTATGGAGAGTTTGATCCTGGCTCAGGACGAACGCTGGCGGCGTGCCTAATACATGCAAGTCGAGCGGGTTTATCCTTCGGGATAAGCTAGCGGCGGACGGGTGAGTAACACGTAGGTAACCTGCCTATAAGATCGGGATAACTATCGGAAACGATAGCTAAGACCGGATAACTGGTTTTCTCGCATGAGAGAATTATGAAACACGGAGCAATCTGTGGCTTATAGATGGGCCTGCGGCGCATTAGCTAGTTGGTAGGGTAACGGCCTACCAAGGCGACGATGCGTAGCCGACCTGAGAGGGTGAACGGCCACACTGGGACTGAGACACGGCCCAGACTCCTACGGGAGGCAGCAGTAGGGAATCTTCCGCAATGGACGCAAGTCTGACGGAGCAACGCCGCGTGAGTGATGAAGGTTTTCGGATCGTAAAGCTCTGTTGCCCTAGACGAACAGCAAGGAGAGTAACTGCTCTTTGTGTGACGGTATAGGAGAAGAAAGCCCCGGCTAACTACGTGCCAGCAGCCGCGGTAATACGTAGGGGGCAAGCGTTGTCCGGAATTATTGGGCGTAAAGCGCGCGCAGGCGGTCAATTAAGTTGGGTGTTTAAGCCCGGGGCTCAACCCCGGTTCGCATCCAAAACTGGTTGACTTGAGTGTAGGAGAGGAAAGTGGAATTCCACGTGTAGCGGTGAAATGCGTAGAGATGTGGAGGAACACCAGTGGCGAAGGCGACTTTCTGGCCTATAACTGACGCTGAGGCGCGAAAGCGTGGGGAGCAAACAGGATTAGATACCCTGGTAGTCCACGCCGTAAACGATGCATACTAGGTGTTGGGGATTCGATTCCTCGGTGCCGAAGTTAACACAGTAAGTATGCCGCCTGGGGAGTACGCTCGCAAGAGTGAAACTCAAAGGAATTGACGGGGACCCGCACAAGCAGTGGAGTATGTGGTTTAATTCGAAGCAACGCGAAGAACCTTACCAGGTCTTGACATCTGGGTGTAAGCACTAGAGATAGTGCCCCTCTTCGGAGCACCCAAGACAGGTGGTGCATGGTTGTCGTCAGCTCGTGTCGTGAGATGTTGGGTTAAGTCCCGCAACGAGCGCAACCCTTGATCTTAGTTGCCAGCACTTTGGGTGGGCACTCTAAGATGACTGCCGGTGACAAACCGGAGGAAGGTGGGGATGACGTCAAATCATCATGCCCCTTATGACCTGGGCTACACACGTACTACAATGGTCGGTACAACGGGAAGCGAAGCCGTGAGGTGGAGCCAATCCTTAAAAGCCGATCTCAGTTCGGATTGCAGGCTGCAACTCGCCTGCATGAAGTCGGAATTGCTAGTAATCGCGGATCAGCATGCCGCGGTGAATACGTTCCCGGGTCTTGTACACACCGCCCGTCACACCACGAGAGTTTACAACACCCGAAGTCGGTGGGGTAACCCGCAAGGGAGCCAGCCGCCGAAGGTGGGGTAGATGATTGGGGTGAAGTCGTAACAAGGTAGCCGTATCGGAAGGTGCGGCTGGATCACCTCCTTTCTATGGAGACTCGGATCTGATAGATCCAGTCAAGTATCTTCGGATACAAAACAGCTTACTCACTCGTGTTCAGTTTTGAAAGAGCAATCTTTCAATTAGTTTTACAGTTGTTCCTTGAAAACTAGATAACGAAATGAAACGTAAAGTAAGAACTTAGGTTGTGTAGTCTTCGGACTATGCATGAATCAATAACTTTTTTTAGTGGTTAAGCTAGAAAGAGCACACGGAGGATGCCTAGGCACTAGGAGCCGAAGAAGGACGTGGCGAACGACGAAATGCCTCGGGGAGCCGTAAGCAGGCTTTGATCCGGGGATGTCCGAATGGGGGAACCCAGCTGTGGTAATGCGCAGTTATCTCTACCTGAATACATAGGGTAGTTGAAGGCATACCCAGGGAACTGAAACATCTAAGTACCTGGAGGAAAAGAAAACAAAAGTGATTCCGTCAGTAGCGGCGAGCGAAAGCGGAATAGCCCAAACCAAGGAGCTTGCTCCTTGGGGTTGTAGGACCTCGTTATGGGGTTAGTTCGGTAGGCGAAGTGATCTGGAAAGGTCCGGCATAGAAGGTAAAAGCCCTGTAGCCAAAATCGAACGAATCCCCTAGAGGTATCCTGAGTACGGCGGGTCACGTGAAACCCCGTCGGAATCCGGCAGGACCATCTGCCAAGGCTAAATACTCCCTAGTGACCGATAGTGAAGCAGTACCGTGAGGGAAAGGTGAAAAGCACCGCGGAAGCGGAGTGAAAAAGAACCTGAAACCGTGTGCTTACAAAAAGTCAGAGCACTCTATATGTGTGATGGCGTGCCTTTTGTAGAATGAACCGGCGAGTTACGTTCCCGTGCGAGGTTAAGTTGAAAAGACGGAGCCGCAGCGAAAGCGAGTCTGAATAGGGCGCTTTAGTACGTGGACGTAGACCCGAAACCGTGTGATCTACCCCTGTCCAGGGTGAAGGTGAGGTAACACTCACTGGAGGCCCGAACCCACGCATGTTGAAAAATGCGGGGATGAGGTGGGGGTAGCGGAGAAATTCCAATCGAACTCGGAGATAGCTGGTTCTCCCCGAAATAGCTTTAGGGCTAGCCTCGGATGTGGAGTTGTGGAGGTAAAGCACTGATTGGGTGCGGGGCCCGCCAAGGGTTACCAAGTCCAGTCAAACTCTGAATGCCACAAACTTAAATCCGGGAGTCAGACAGTGAGTGCTAAGATCCATTGTCAAAAGGGAAACAGCCCAGACCATCAGCTAAGGTCCCCAAGTGTGTGTTAAGTGGGAAAGGATGTGGAGTTGCACAGACAACCAGGATGTTGGCTTAGAAGCAGCCACCATTGAAAGAGTGCGTAATAGCTCACTGGTCGAGTGACTCTGCGCCGAAAATGTAACGGGGCTAAACACGCCACCGAAGCTATGGCTTGCACTATGTGCATGGGTAGGGGAGCGTTGTATGTACGTTGAATTCTGACCGTAAGGACAGGTGGAGCGCATACAAGTGAGAATGCCGGTATAAGTAACGAAAAGATCAGTGAGAATCTGATCCGCCGAAAACCTAAGGGTTCCTGAGGAAGGCTCGTCCGCTCAGGGTAAGTCGGGACCTAAGGCGAGGCCGAAAGGCGTAGTCGATGGACAACAGGTGGAAATTCCTGTACCACCGTAGCCGTTATGAGCGATGGAGTGACGCAGAAGGATAGTGACGCGAGCTGATGGATGCTCGTCCAAGCAGTGAGGCTGGTTAGTAGGCAAATCCGCTAACCGTAAGGCTGGGCTGTGATGGGGAGGGAAACTTTAAGTACCGAAGGTCATGAGTTCACACTGCCAAGAAAAGCTTCTAGCCAGGCGAAGGTGCCCGTACCGCAAACCGACACAGGTGGGTGAGAAGAGAATTCTAAGGCGCGCGGAAGAACTCTCGTTAAGGAACTCGGCAAAATGACCCCGTAACTTCGGGAGAAGGGGTGCCTCGGTAGGGTGAATAGCCCGAGGGGGCCGCAGTGAAAAGGCCCAAGCGACTGTTTAGCAAAAACACAGGTCTGTGCGAAGCCGCAAGGCGAAGTATACGGGCTGACGCCTGCCCGGTGCTGGAAGGTTAAGAGGAGTGGTTAGGGGGCAACCCCGAAGCTATGAATTGAAGCCCCAGTAAACGGCGGCCGTAACTATAACGGTCCTAAGGTAGCGAAATTCCTTGTCAGGTAAATTCTGACCCGCACGAATGGCGTAACGACTTGGGCGCTGTCTCAACGAGAGATCCGGTGAAATTTTAATACCTGTGAAGATGCAGGTTACCCGCGACAAGACGGAAAGACCCCATGGAGCTTTACTGCAGCTTGATATTGGACTTTGGTACGATCTGTACAGGATAGGTGGGAGCCTTTGAAGCCTGAGCGCCAGCTTGGGTGGAGGCGCCGTTGGGATACCACCCTGATCGTATCGGAGTTCTAACCTGGTACCGTGAACCGGTATGGGGACAGTGTCAGGTGGGCAGTTTGACTGGGGCGGTCGCCTCCTAAAATGTAACGGAGGCGTTTAAAGGTTCCCTCAGAATGGTTGGAAATCATTCGCAGAGTGCAAAGGCATAAGGGAGCTTGACTGCGAGACCTACAAGTCGAGCAGGGACGAAAGTCGGACTTAGTGATCCGGTGGTACCGAATGGAAGGGCCATCGCTCAACGGATAAAAGCTACCCTGGGGATAACAGGCTTATCTCCCCCAAGAGTCCACATCGACGGGGAGGTTTGGCACCTCGATGTCGGCTCATCGCATCCTGGGGCTGAAGTAGGTCCCAAGGGTTGGGCTGTTCGCCCATTAAAGCGGTACGCGAGCTGGGTTCAGAACGTCGTGAGACAGTTCGGTCCCTATCTGTCGCGGGCGTAGGAAATTTGAGAGGAGCTGTCCTTAGTACGAGAGGACCGGGATGGACGTACCGCTGGTGTACCAGTTGTCTCGCCAGAGGCATCGCTGGGTAGCTATGTACGGAGGGGATAAGCGCTGAAAGCATCTAAGCGCGAAGCCCCCCTCAAGATGAGATTTCCCAGTATGTAAGACCCCTTGTAGACGACGAGGTTGATAGGTTCGAGGTGGAAGTGCAGCAATGCATGCAGCTGACGAATACTAATCGGTCGAGGGCTTAACCTAAACCCTGAGTGTTACTTTATGCAAGTTTCGTATCTAGTTTTCAAGGAATAAATCCTTGAAGTAACATTTTTTCTATTCCCTGATAGCTCAGTTGGTAGAGCACTCGACTGTTAATCGAGTTGTCACAGGTTCGAGTCCTGTTCGGGGAGCCATATGGAGAGGTGTCCGAGCTGGCCGAAGGAGCACGATTGGAAATCGTGTAGGCGTCACAAGCGTCTCGAGGGTTCGAATCCCTCTCTCTCCGCCACTATCTTTCTAGCAAGGCCCGTTGGTCAAGTGGTTAAGACACCTCCCTTTCACGGAGGTAACAGGGGTTCGAGTCCCCTACGGGTCACCATTAACTTTCTAGTTCTATCCCATGGAGGCTTAGCTCAGCTGGGAGAGCATCTGCCTTACAAGCAGAGGGTCGGCGGTTCGATCCCGTCAGCCTCCACCATAATTCCTTAGCAAGACTTGCTTTACTGGGAATCATCATATATGCTTAATGACGCGGGGTGGAGCAGCCCGGTAGCTCGTCGGGCTCATAACCCGAAGGCCGCAGGTTCAAATCCTGCCCCCGCAACCAATCTTCTTATAGAAGATATTGTACTTAACATGGAGCTGTGGTGTAGTGGCCTAACATGCCTGCCTGTCACGCAGGAGACCGCGGGTTCGAATCCCGTCAGCTCCGCCATTTTTTTGAAAATTAAGTAAGGCTTTGTAGCTCAGTCGGTAGAGCAGAGGACTGAAAATCCTCGTGTCGGCGGTTCGATTCCGTCCAAAGCCACCATTTCTTAATTAAATATGCCGTTGTAGCTCAACTGGTAGAGCAACTGACTTGTAATCAGTAGGTTGGGGGTTCAAGTCCTCTCGACGGCACCATTGCTTTGTGGAGGCTTAGTGAAGTGGCTAAACACGGCAGACTGTAAATCTGCTCTCTTCGAGTTCGGTGGTTCGAATCCATCAGCCTCCATTTACTTTTTCTAGGGGCATAGTTTAAGGGTAGAACAAAGGTCTCCAAAACCTTTGGTGTGGGTTCAATTCCTGCTGCCCCTGCCAAAAAAGTAAGAAACTTAATATTGTGGCGGTCGTGGCGAAGGGGTTAACGCACCGGTTTGTGGATCCGGCATTCGCGGGTTCAAGTCCCGTCGTCCGCCCATTATTACCCAAGCAACATAATGGGGATTAGCCAAGCGGTAAGGCAACGGACTTTGACTCCGTCATGCCAAGGTTCAAATCCTTGATCCCCAGTTTTATATGCGGAAGTGGCTCAGCGGTAGAGCATCGCCTTGCCAAGGCGAGGGTCGCGGGTTCGATCCCCGTCTTCCGCTCCATTATTACTAAGGCGCCATAGCCAAGTGGTAAGGCAGAGCTCTGCAAAAGCTTTACCCCCAGTTCGAATCTGGGTGGCGCCTCCACATTTATTAGCCGGAGTGGCGGAATCGGCAGACGCACAGGACTTAAAATCCTGCGGTAGGTGACTACCGTACCAGTTCAAGTCTGGTCTTCGGCACCATTATCTTTACAACTTCATATGCCGGCATGGCGGAATGGCAGACGCGCTCGACTCAAAATCGAGTCCGAAAGGGTGGAGGTTCGAGTCCTCTTGCCGGTATAACGAATAGAAAAAGCTCATGAAATGTAACAATTTCATGAGCTTTTTCTATTTATTTGTGTGTTGCTTATATATACAATAATCGATGAGCTTACAATTGAGGCGGGAATCCTTGGTTTTTAGCTTAAAAGAGTTGAACATATGCGCTTTTAGGCGAGCGCCTTTTTTTCCAAAAAAGACTCGAGAATCTGAACAAGAGGCTGCAGCCTTCCATATGGTAGAAAAGAGATTGATATGCCATTATGGAGGTGTAAGTGCTATCGAGTACTTAGATATGTTAGCCAAATTAGGAGTAGGAAATGCGCATCCCGGGGGTTTCGGAGAGACGATTGAGCAATTGAAGAATTATCCCATTGAGAAAGGGAAGCGCGTGCTAGAGGTCGGATGCGGAACTGGAAGAACGGCATGTTATTTGGCTGAACAAGGATGCGAAGTAACAGCGGTCGATATTCGTCCGGAAATGATCGCGAAAGCGATCATAAGAGCTGAGAAGCAGGGGGTACAGGTGCAATTCCTGGTTGGGGATGTATGCCAGCTACCTTTTGAAGATCATACTTTTGATGTTGTGATGGTGGAGTCAGTGACGAATTTTGCAGATGCTCAGAAAGCTGTATCCGAGTATTATAGGGTACTTAAATCCGAAGGTAAGCTTTATGATCGAGAAGTTATCCGTGTCAAACAGATGTCACCAAGCATTCAGAGGGCGTTGTGCAGCTTCTATGGGGTAAGTAAAATATATAGTATGGATGAATGGCGGGAGCTGTTAGAAAAGGGCAGGTTTGGACCTGTGGAATTCTCAGGAATACATTCCTTCCCGCTAATGATGTTCGAAGATCAAGTTCAACATCCAGATCCTGTTCATCTGTCTGATAAGCAGTCGTTTATGGATCCGCGGATTTGGCAAATCACTGCAAAATACGATGAGCTTGTCAATAAATATCATTCCTATATGGGTTATACCCTCATGATTGGATCGAAGGAATAAGGGGAAGACAAGGAAGGATTTTGGCTTCCCAATGGCGAAATATATGAGAAAGATTATCATTGGGGGCTGCTTCTTTGAACATAGATGTCATAACGGAACGAATTCCAAATCGTAAGGCGAAAGAAATCTATGAGCGAATTTGTCGTCAAACAACGGTTTCCAAAACGGAGTTGTTAGAGCAAAGCGGGATGACGGTTTCTACATTGACGCGGCTTTTGGAGGAACTGACAATTCAAGGACTTATCCTTGAATCTGGTTTCGGTGCCTCAACAGGAGGGCGTAGGCCGATTCTATATGAAAAGAATCCGGCCTATGCTTATGTTTTTGGGTTGGAAATATCCAGAACGTTGTCTAAGCTAGTACTGGTCGATTTGGGCATGAAGAAACTGGATTCACGGAGTTGGACGATGACGGCAGAGATGACGCCGGATGTGTTGATTCGTCTAATCGTGGACGAAGTACAAAGGATGTTAATCACGCACAACATTGACTCTTCCGCGGTACTTGGAATAGGGATCGGTGCGGTGGGCCCTGTGGACCGTTTGTCAGGGACCATCTTAGAGCCGTCCTATTTTCCAGCAAAAGGATGGAGAAATGTCGAGATTTGCAGGCAGTTAACGGGGGAATTAGGTATTCCCGCATTGCTGGATAATGGAGCTAATACGGCCATCCTAGCTGAGTCATGGCATCAACGTACGCAGAGCTTTAAGCATCTGCTCTATATTCATGCTGGGATTGGTTTGCGCTCCTCCATGGTTTCTGAGGGAAAGGTTATTTATGGTGCCGTCGATATGGAAGGCTCTGTGGGTCAAATGATTATTCAAACGGATGGTGTACCCCATCGTAACACGTCAGGCAACTATGGAGCTTTGGAGTCATATGCTTCTTTATATGCCATCGAGAAGACGGCTCGCTCTGCATTAAAGCAGGGTCGATCCACGGTGTTGTCCCATTTGGTTGATGACCCCGAGCATGTCACGTACTTACATGTTTTGGAGGCGCTCAAAAAAAATGATCCCCTAGTTGTGGAGATCATCACGGAGGCTGCCACTTATTTCGGCATTGGACTAGCTAACTTGCTAAATATTCTGCACCCCGAAAAAGTAATCTTAGGGGGGCCGTTAATTGCGGGTGGGGAGTTGTTTTTCCAAACCGCTACGCAGGTAGCGATTCGGAAGACATACTACTACCCCGCCTATCAAGTCGTCTTCAGCAAAGGGCAGCTAGGTGAGGAAGCTCTGGCGATTGGTGCAGCCGTGATGGTCATGGACCAGTTGGTTAGGCTTTAATGCTCTTCAGAAAATCAATGAGCAGCGCATTGAAAGCTTCCGGTTTTTCCATCGGCGTCAAATGTGAGGCGGCCGGTATGACATGATAGCTGGCACCTGCAATTTGGTCGGCCATTTTCTTCATGACATCCGGAGGCGCGATCGGGTCCTGCTCACCGGCGATGACGAGCGTTGGCACCGAAATAGAGCTAAGCAGGTCGACAGAGTCCTCGCGGAATGCCATGGCCAGACAAGCATGGACAAGTCCCTCTGCTGGCATCGATTCCATCACCATACTCAAGGTATCGACGAGCTTAGGATGCTCTTGCTTGGATGGTTCTGTAATAAGTTTAGGCAGCATAGCGTCTCTTGCCACCACAGACCCTTTTTCATAGAGAGAGACGGCCATGTTTAAACGATTCTTGCGAGCCTCTTGCCCGTCAGCTTCAGGACGAGTATTGGCCAAGATAAGACCTGTGAAACGTTTTGGAGCTTTGCGTAAAAGTGCAAACGCCACATAACCACCCATGGAGAAGCCGCCAAGCGCGGCTTTTTCTATGCCCATTTTGTCCATTAAGGTTAAAATGTCATCGGCGTACTGGGCTATCGATATATTAGATACGGGTACATCAGATTGGCCCATGCCACGTAAATCAGGTGTAATGACACGATAGTTCCCTGACAACGCGTCTACCTGCGATTGCCACATGCCATGATCCAATGGAAAGCCGTGCAGCAAAATAATAGGTGCTCCTTGGCCTTTTTCTTCGACGAACAGTTCGGCTCCGTTAATATGATGTTTCATCGTCCTTCACTCTCCATTAGTTAAATTTACTGCGCATAAAGTCCTAATTCGTCACCCAATTATAGTTCTTAGGGCATAAAATAGGGGAAATTATCGAAAAAGTTATGTCTTCATACTTTCATTATGGTTAACTCATACTTCTTTAACATTTCGTTGGTATTCTCTTATTATACCTTTAGTTAGTAACCATTAACAGGCAGAACGAAACATTCATTTTACGAAGTGGGGTTATTCTTATGACTAAAAAGCCTTGGTCCACACAAGAATTGGACAAGTTGATTCGCCTTTCCTCTGAATGTCCTCCAGTTGTTATTGCCAGAGAACTATGTCGTCCAGTAACTTCTGTACGTAAAAAGATGCGTGAAATTGGGGTAAGTTATGTAACCGGGGAGCAATGGAAAAAAAGTCAAATACAGTATCTCATTTCGGATGAGGGCACGACGTATAAAAACAAACATAACCTAACACAAACACCAAAAGAAAATGACTTCGAATCTCCTGTTCTAGATGAATTCTGGACAACACTCGTGAAAATGGCCAGAGTCGCAAAGAAGAGGGGGAAAAGAGTAGATGTCCTCTCATTTATCGATACATACCGTAAAATTCGTGTTGGTGGATAACTATATAGCTAATCATTCATAAAAGGTGAAATCCGTTATAACGAGATTTTACCTTTTTCTTTTGCCCAAATACCTCTAAACTGAGAAGACCAATAACATCTAGGAGGTTGTATGCACAGGATCCCTTTGTTTTCACTGATTAGCAAGTATGATACGGCGATATGGGTTCGAGTCGTTGGGACGATTCTAACTTCATTAGCCGGATTTATGATGAGACCTTACTTGGTTTATTATTTGTATGACAAGCTGGATGGTTCCATTTTCTTATCGATGTTGATTATCGGATTGCAGCCGCTATGCGGAATTTTCGTGAATCTGTATGCAGGCAGCTTGAGTGATCGATATGGAAGGAAGCCGATGATGCTGGCTGCGCTCATTATTCAAGCTTTCGCCATTGGCGGTTATATGTTTGCCAGCCACGTTTGGGAATTTGCTGTCATTTCGATCATTAACGGCATTGGCCATGCTATGTATGGGCCAGCTGCTAATGCACAGATTACGGATGTTGTCCCGCAGGAGAAGCGCGCTGAAGTATTTGCTTTGCTGCACACAGCATTAAATATGGGTTCAGCATTCGGGCCGCTGCTTGGACTGCTTCTATTCACGTGGAATCCGACAATTATCTTCTTGACTTGCTCGGTTGCTCTCCTTGCATACGCAGGGTTGGTCGTCTGGAAGGTTCCAGAGACAATGCCTGAGAAGAGCGCCTCGGAACTGGAATTGTTTAAGACAAAGCCGAAAATCAAATTGCGCGATCATAAGCCGCTCCTATGGATAACGCTTCTAGCGATGCCGGTATCGCTGTTATATGCGCAAGTGGAGTCTACGTTCCCACTGCATTTGCAGCACCAATTTGAGAATTATAAGACAGTCTTTGCTACGATTATTACCTTCAATGGCTGTGTCGTTATTGCACTGCAAATATGGATTGCTAAGCGTACAGAGCATGTTTCAGCCTATTTAGTAGTCGCAGCATCCTATCTGTTATTCGCCATTGTGTCACTAGGTTATGGATTTGTTCCTTTCTTTGCGATACTGCTTTTTGTTGAATTTTTATTTACCATAGGTGAAATGTTAAATGGTCCCCACATTCAGAAGGTGATCTCTGTTATTGCGCCTGAGGAGCATAGAGGTTGGTATTTCTCTGTGTTCGGTATGAATTGGCAGTTATCGCGCGCCATTGGACCCATTCTTGGAGGCTTGTTATTCAGCCACTTTGGCGGGAAGGTCATGTTCGCCGTCTTAGCTGCCATCATTCTCCTAGCCGGTATTGCTCAGTCGCGATATATTCGAAGTCTTAATCAAAAAAAAGAGGAGCCTATTATCGAGGCTGCTTTGCAAACCTAACGAATGAAGCTCCCCAGCAATTTGGGGAGCTTTTTATACTTTTGTAATACATACGTAAGCTTCATTTCATTGCTCTGCGGTATAATAGAATGAATGCTTGAGGAGGTATGCCGGATGGGTTCACTCGTTCTCGTGGTGGATGATGAAACGAATATTATTGATGTGTGCACCGTCTATTTGCAGCGAGAGGGCTACGAGGTTATTTCGGCGGTGAGTGGCGACGAAGCCATCCGCTTATGGCGGCTGCACAATCCGCAGCTGATTGTTCTGGACCTCATGATGCCGGGTAAAAACGGCTGGCAAGTGTGCGAAGAAATTCGCAACGAGCAAGACGTACCCATCATCATGCTGACGGCACGAGGCGATGAAATGGATCGCCTCATGGGGTTAACGATGGGCGCAGACGACTACTTAACGAAGCCATTCTCGCCGCGTGAGCTGGTGCTGCGCGCGAAAGCGATTTTGCGGAGGCAGCAGCGCGGTTATGCGGAAGCGGTTAATGGTGCAGGCGCTGTGCCACCTGCGCATATCATGAAGTTTCCGGGGCTAGAGCTCAATGTGCTGCACCGGAGTGTTCGGGTGAACGGGAAGGAAATCGAACTGACCGTGAAGGAATTTGAACTGCTGCACCTGTTTGCAGGGCATCCGGAGCAAGTATTTTCACGCAATCAGCTGCTAAGCAAAGTGTGGGATATCGACTATTATGGCGACACAACAACGGTGACAGTCCACATTCGCAGGCTGAGAGAGAAGATTGAGCCCAATCCCTCTGAGCCGCGATATATTAAGACGGTATGGGGGATTGGCTATAAATTTGAGGGTAGGGAGCCATCATGAAGCTTCGTATTTATTTACTCATCGCGAGTGGGGTGAGTACGAGTATTATTTTGCTCACCTTGTTTATATGCTATCGATATATGTTATTGAATTGGAAAGACGTCGTCCTTTTGACGACCGTAACTCTTGGCGCAGCGAGTGTATCGATGCTCATACATTACTTCATGACACGTCCCCTTGAGAAAGCCATTCATGCGATTACGGAGGAAACGACGCATATTTCGGAAGGACATTTTGAGGGACAAGTGCCTCAGATTGGACCTGCTGAATTCCAAAGACTGGCAGAACAATTCAATCGAATGACGGGCAAGCTGAATGAAGGCTTTCAGAAATTGCGAACAGCTGAGGCTTCCCGTAAAGAACTCGTAGCGAATGTTTCACACGATTTGAGGACCCCCATGGCTTCCATTCAAGCATTCGTAGAAGCTTTGCAGGACGATGTCATTCAAGACAAAGAAACGTTTGCGCGTTATCTACAAACCATCCGGCTTGAAACGGGAAGATTAGACGGACTTATTCAAGAGTTATTTAAGCTATCGCAGCTGGATGCTGGAGGTACTGAATTTGTTCCTGAACGGTATCATGTCGATCATTTACTGCTAGACGGCTTGCAGAGTTTGGCTTTTCAGTTGGAGGAAAAACAGCTGCAAGTCGACGTCGATATGCCTGATCGATTGCCTCCAGTGGCGATTATGCCCCAGGAAATGAAGAGGGTCCTTTCTAACATTTTGGATAACGCCATAAGGCATTCTCCTGTCGGGGGGACGATTGAAATTAAAGTTGAACAGATCTCAGAGCAATATGTGCAGCTTGATATTCAAGATCATGGTCAAGGGATCGACGAGGAGGATAGCAGTAAGATTTTTGATCGCTTCTATCGTGCGGATCCGTCAAGAACTCGTGCAAGCGGAGGCGCGGGCCTCGGACTTGCGATTGCTAAATCGATTGTTCACCTGCATGGAGGAACGATTGGTGTTGATAGCCGTACAGGTGAGGAAGGGCATGGAAGCCGATTCTGGTTTACGTTGCCGATTTATTAGTGGGGATAACGAAAAGTAGACAATTGGTAGACCGCACATAGACCGCCGCACAAAGAAGGTTCATAGACCACATATAGACTGCAAGTGAAATGTGTATGGACCGCAAGGAGGATCATCCCTTCTTGTGGTTTTTTTGCATGTTTGGGGTTTTCATTTGGTTTTAGGAGAAGAGGTGGCTTGCTGATTAAGATGCCTATATGATTGCTTTTTCTGTGTTTGAAGATCTGTAAGTTGTACAACAATTTAGGCTTAATTCACACAAATGGGCCATTTTAGAGCAGAATTGATGTATTTTATGCAATATTAGCAAGATAAAGGTAGATTTGATTAATTAATGTTGTACTGTATACAACTTTGCTTGTTTGTAATGGGTACCGTTTATGTGTGTGTGGATTTGAGACTGTATTTATCATCGTGACTTACGTCACCATCTGGTTTGACCTTGCTCACCTTACATTCTATTTGCGTCAGGCTCGCGGCAGGCTGCGTTTTTGTCTAAACCATGACGTGACTAACAGCAGAAACGGCAAGAAAAATGTGAATATAAGTGCAAATGGCGCCCAATTTTGGGACAGAAAATCTTTGATAAAGATCGTGTTGGGGTAACACATTAACGAAAGGATGATCATCCCTAGTGCAAGAGGAATAACCAGAGGTTTCTCATCCTTGATGTTCATGATTTGTACGAACCCAAGTAGAGAAGCATGGAAAGTGAGCACTATTTTGAGGAAAATGGATAGAACCCAAATTGAGATCAAAATTGCTTCCAACCGTTCAAGGAAATGGCCGATACTAATATTCTTGGCAAGCGTGTAGGCTGGAAACAGTTGGTTTGCCGTCAGCGCCTCGCCCAGCACGGCAATGCTCTCGACAGTCGTCATTAAAAGAATAACGCCACCTATCCCAATACCCGCAACAAAGCCGCTTTTACGCCCATTCATTTTGGATACGAACGGATAAAACATGAGCAGTACAATCATTTCCTGCAATCCGTAAAACGTAAATCCGCCTCGAAGAATCGGTTTTATGCCAAACTCCATAACCGGAAAAAAGTTCCCCATAATAAATTTAGGCAGCAGCGGCAGAATGAGCAGTAGAAACAAGATAATCAGCCATGGAAAAAAGACGACCGCCGCACGCGTGTACACAACAAACCCGGATCGGACGGTCATCACGACAACAAGAGTAAACAGCATTTGCAAAACCTCTATTGGAGTTTCCTGCATGATCTGGGAGGTTACGAAATAACCTAAATCCCCGATCATCAGCGAGGCCAGCAAATAAAAAAACAAGACAAAAGCGATGGATACAGCTTTACCTACCCATTTTCCAAGCATGGCTTCGCAATATTGGACCAGGCTTTGGCCAGCAAAGCGTTTTCCCAACACAACATACAAAATGGCGTTCAAAGCATTGAAACCAATGCCGACGATGCAAGCTAGCCATGCGTCCTGCTTCGCTTCATGAGCGAGTCCTGAAGGCGCAATGAGAATGGATGTTCCGATCATAAAAAAAGTGACGAGTATCGCAAAAGAGCTTTTGCTAATGATTTGTTGCTTTTCCATGGAACCGGCCCCTTTCATTGCAATAACGAATAAACCGCTCGGGGATAAGGTCCTAATATCGCCGAAAGCATATCGAGCGGATTAGGTAAATTAATATCCAAACTTTTTACAATGCCAAGTACACTTATGAATAGCGTAACTAAAGCCAGTATCCATAGCTCTTTGGTTTTTTTTTGTTTCCATAACAGGGGAATCTCCTTCCAGACGGTCCAAATTAATGAAAGCACTATCCCAATTAAGAGCAGCATGAGGTGCACCTTATTCTGTCGTTATTTGATTGATCGGCTGTAGGATGGTCCCTACCCTGCGAAGGGTCGTATCCACATGGACACGTACTTTGATCGTTGGAAATACTTCGTTCCAATTCTTAATTTGATGCCAAGCTTTGGGGTACTTATGATGAAAAGCATCTCCGAAGCCGTAAATATCAGTTCCTAATTTCTTCTGGATTTTGGTGATCGATTCACCAATTAAGGTTTCCACTTTACTGTCGGACAGTTGCTTTAATGCAGCGACCACAGGGGCTTGCGACAGATCAATTTTACATTCGACATCGGCGATATCCTGCTCGATTCTGACATTAACATCAAATTCGGGAAGTCCACTGACGAGGTGCGGGTGGATGACAGTGTTGGAACGGATCACTTGCATCGTAACATTCCCTTCGGCTCCCGGACATGGAATATAGCCTGTCGTCTGGTAAACTGAATTTTGCACATAATTTAATGCTTTCGTATCGTTCTCATTCAACCATCCAACAAACCGGTCGAATTTGAAAGCAGCCATTCCTGAATAAATTAACAGGGCTGGTGGGTCCACATATTGCGCGTTTGACGTCTTTTCCCCGATTTTCCTATTGCCTAAGATTTCGACCCCGGTCATGGTGGGGCTCTTCCCGTGGGTTCCTAGTTCTTGAAGTAAATAATTAAGATTCATACTGCCGGTAGCCGACCAATATTTATCTGAGGTCTCAAGCTTTGTATACATATTGTTCGCAGGAATCGGATCCATCGCGCTAAGGACTTTTAACACTTCGGAAGCTTTTGCCTGTTTGGCGACGATGAAATAAAAATCAGTCCGCATATCCATATTACGGGACAAGAAGTCGAGCGGTTTACTAATGCCTGCTCGAGCCATATCCTCGCCGAATACAACCATTCGCAGATGGGAGTAATGCAAATATCGCGGTGCTTTAACGCTCATTCGGGATAAGGCTTCAGGAACTGTCATTCCAGTTTCTTCATACGTGATAACAGCGGTCGCGTTGCTGGAACCTCCTTTTTTTACAGCAACCTGCCCCGGATTTACGGTTTGAACCGTAATTTTGTAGCTTTCTCCAGCTTTATCAATCCCCAGTCCTACGACAATACTAATATCATTCAATTCATGGCGGCTCCAACAACCCGTTAATAGGAAAAGGAAAGGAAACAGGAATAAACCTGTGGTTATCGCACGTTTCAAATGATTGGCCTCCTCATCTGCGTTTCTGACGAACGAGATTTTTTTGGCGGAAGGCTTTGGGCCGAGTAATCATATTCGGGAAAGAAAAGCGGACCATCGTGTCTTTCTGATCTGTTAAATGGAATGGAGCAAGAGGCGACATATAGGGAACGCCAAATGAGGAAATCCCACACAAATGGACTACTAATGCAATGATGCCTATAAAAATGCCAAAAAGACCAAAAGTAGCAGCTAGCATCATAAGCAAAAATCGTATGATTCGAATCGTGATGCCAAGGTTAAATGCGGGAAGAACAAAATTGGATATCGCTGTTATCGAAACTACGATGACCATAGCCGCACTAACGAGACCTGCTTCCACAGCAGCTTGACCGATAACAAGTGTACCTACGATTGAAATAGATTGACCTACGGTTCTAGGCATCCGTACACTGGCTTCACGTAATATTTCAAACGTTACCTCCATCATGATCGCTTCAATAAATGCAGGGAAAGGAACACCCTCCCTCTGACTTGCTAAATTATAAAGCAAGGTTGTTGGCAGCATTTCCTGATGAAAGGTAGAACTGCAATATAAAAAGAGGGAGTTAGCAGCGCCAATCCAAAAGACAAGAAGCGCAGTAAACGAATCAATGAGGAAAAAATTGCAGGCTGGTAGTAATCCTCGCTAGATTGGAAAAATTGAGTGAACAAAGTCGGAACGAGCAGAGCAAAAGGGGTTCCGTCCACTAGGATAGCAACTCTCCCTTCCATTAATCCGGCTGCTATCACATCTGGACGCTCCGTATTGAAAATAGTTGAAAATGGGGTGTTTTGCTTGTCTTCAATCTGCTCCTCGATGTAGTTGCTTTCCAAGACGGCGTCTATATCAATGAGAGACAATCTGTGCCGTACTTCTACTAGTACATCCTCGGAGACAATGTTTTTAACGTAAGCCACTACAACGTCCGTCTTCGTTACTCTGCCAATATTTATCGTTTCCATCCAAAGATTGCGATCTTTGATTTTACGGCGAAGCATGGCCGTGTTCCAGTACAGAACCTCAGTAAATCCTTCCCTGGGTCCACGGACCACCGATTGAACATTAGGCTCTTCTACCGTCCGTGCCGTTAGCTCTTTGGTTCCAATTGCCAATACACGCTGGCATCCCTCGAGCAGCAGAATGCTAAAACCGGATAATAGTGCGTCAAATAGTTCTTCCATGTTCTCAAGATTCTTTACTACGCCGGATGAGATAACTACGTTCTTGAAATAGTCCAACAGCTCTTCGGCATTCAAGTCTTGTTGTTCGCCGCTCTTGGAGCTAGCAAGCAGAGAATCAATCATGGAATGCAGGTTAGAGAGACCTTCCATATAGACAACTGCTCCCTCAATGGAGCGATTATCGCCAAGATCAATCTCAAATTCTCGCATGGAGACGTCGTTGCTATTTCCAAGCCCTTGCATGATTTGCAGTAAGTTATCAGTCAGACTATCGGTCAACTCCAAGTCCAACTTGTTCTCGTCATTTGTCATGAAAACCTCCTGCTCAGTACAAGGTCTGTTTGGTCTTAGTATCTTTATAAATTTCCTTATTTATGCAGTATTGGCTGAGTTGCCAATACTGCTGTAAGGATGCTGGGCTTTTTGTTAGTCTCTTGTAAGTATTTCGTAATGATTACGTTAGTGTTTCTTAAGCTCGGCACGTTAAATTAAATAACAGAAAGACGTAAAGAAAACTTAGGAGGAATGAAACAATGATGAAAACATGGAAAAAAGCGATGGTTGCTTCACTGGTTATATGTACTCTAGTACTTCCAGGGATGGCTAGTGCAGAGGAAATGATGGTTAAGAAGTTTAACTACAGCGGTATTGAAACGATGATGAAGGATGGGACGGAGCTCGTTCCCCTGCGTGAAATTGCTGAATCATTAGGGTTTAAGGTGACATGGAATGGAGAATCTCGCTCGGTTATTTTAACGAAGATGATGATGGAAGACAAAGGCATGATGGATGATAAAAAGATGGAAGATAAGACGAAGAATGAAAGCATGATGAAGATGGGGAACATGTTCGTGATTCAAATCGATAGCAAGACGATTAAGGTTGGCATGATGGAGGATATGCTCATGTTCGCACCTACTATATTAAATGACATGACTTATGTGCCGAAAGAATTGGTTGATACTTATTTGATAAAGTGATCTACTAACGCATAAACTAGCCTCCATTGCCACAGTGTAAGTGGTTTTGGGGGTTTCTTTTTGGATGATAGCCATGCGAATATTAGCGAAGTTGTAAGCCTTTTTTAATATTTATACGTTATGATAAGAGTAACGTAAAGATCGTAAATGAATGAAGGTGGTGACGGTATGGAAACAAAAAGAGGCTGGCTAAGGCAATCTTTTGGGAAGCGATTGAATGCTATTCATAGCTGGAATGCGTGGATTTTGCTGCTGCTAACGGTGACGGGTATCGTGCTGAGTATGGGTGCGATTAGAGGAGATCTGGGGAGCTTCCGTGTGACGATCAAGCAGCTTCACATTTACTTGGGAGTCGCATCCATTCTGCTCATCGCGCTTTACGCGCCGATGATTCGTAAGCATTGGCACCAGATTCGCGCGCGCCGCAATCAACGCGCGAATCTGGTGTTCGTCCTTGCGCTCCTGATCGGCTGGCCGGATCAGGGGTGATTTTGTGGCAGTTCCGCAATCTGCCACCGGTTTTGAATAATTCGGCACTCTTCGTGCATGACCTGCTCACCTGGGTCGGAGTGCCGTATGCCGTGTACCACGCCATCTCGCGCAGCAGATGGCTCAAGCGCCAGCAGCGGCTGGATCAAGCCGCTGCCACGGCCAGACCGCCCGCATCCGCGCAGGCGGTCCAAAACCCAGCCGCCGCTATCGCAGCAGCGCCGAACCAGGCCCCCGTGGCGACTGATGACGACGCCACGGCAAGGCGCACAGCAGCGCAGGCGGTGATATTCGCGCTGAAGGAGTCGCCGATCACACGCGCATCGTTCCTGCGGATAGCCGCAGGACTGCTGCTCGTGATCGCGATCGGTCCCGCCTTTTATCGCTGGATAAAAGGCGCATTCGACACTGGCGGCTCGACAACCGCCGAGTATATCGCCACCGACGGCAACCGGATGCTTCCGCCGCCGGCGCCGCTGCCGGACTCCGCCGCTGTTGTGGGCGGAGGAGCACAAGGGAATTTCCGGATATACACCGTTACGGAAATTCCGGCTTTTTCCTCGGATACGTGGAAATTCGCCATATCCGGTCTGGTCGATAACCCCAGTGCATGGAATTGGGAAGAGTTTTTGAAACTGAAGCGGACTGTGCAGGTTAGTGATTTCCACTGTGTGACGGGATGGTCTGTCTATAAATGTACATGGGAGGGCATCCCGCTTAAGCAATTATTAGCTGCGGCTGGTGTTCAAGCCAAAGGGAAATATGTGAAATTTTATTCAGGGGATAAAGTTTATACAGATGCGTTGTCACTAAGCCAGGCCAATGGCGATGATATTATGGTCGCTGTGCTCATGGATGGTAAGCCCATTCCGCAAAAATTAGGAGGCCCAGTCCGACTAATCGTGCCGCAAATGTATGCCTACAAATCCGTTAAATGGCTTCAAGGGATTGAGCTCATCGAGAAGGAGCACATGGGCTACTGGGAAGTAAGAGGCTACGATAACGATGCATGGGTAGATAGATCGAAAGCGTAACTTACTTGTACTCACACAAGCTGGCACTGACTTTCCGGGGGGTTTTTGGTATAGTGTATACTAAGAATTTTCTCGGAAATGAGGGAGATGACGATGGAAATCGTATCTATTAACGTTGGTTTACCACAAACAATCATGTATCAAGGTAAAGAGCTGGTCACGGGTATTTATAAATATCCGGTCAGCTCATCTTTGCGTGTGTCGAAGACACAGCTGGATGGGGATGGGCAAGCGGATTTGACGCTGCATGGAGGAACTGACAAAGCGCTATGTGTATATCCGGAGGAGCATTACGCACACTGGGAGCAAGTGCTAGCTCAGAAGTTGGAAGCGGGCACGTTTGGTGAGAATCTAACGGTACGCGGTCTGCTCGAAGATCAGGTCTGCATTGGCGACATCTATGCCATTGATGACGTAATCGTTCAGGTCTCACAGCCTCGTCAGCCTTGTCATAAACTTGCGAAACGTTTGGATTGGGGGGACGCTGTCCTCCAAGTACAGGAAACCGGCTATACAGGCTACTATTTGAGGGTGCTTACAGAAGGTGTAATCTCTAAGAACGCAGAAGTGAAGCTTATCGCCAGAGATGAAGCGGGTGTAACTGTAGCCTATGCCAACCAGATCAAGTATCACGAAAAAGCGAATATTGAGGCTGCTCAGCAAATTGCGGCCATACAAGCATTATCGGCAAGTTGGAAACAATCCTTCCTTAAACGGTTGGCGGAGCTTGGAGCATGATCACTGGTGTTATTCTTGCCGGGGGGCTAAATCGCCGTATGGGAGGAAGGCTTAAGGCGCTTCTCCCGGTACAAGGTCAGCCCTTGCTTCTTAGGCAGTTGGAGGAAATGTCGAGTATTTGCAAGCAAGTCATTGTCGTAACCAATGAACCTGAGGTTTTGCGGCCTTACCTGACTTCAGTATCCAATATAGACGTGCAATGTATTAATGACCAATATGTACAAAAAGGGCCCTTAAGCGGCATTCATGCTGCCTCTCAGCTTGCATCAGAGCAGCATATGTGGATTGTGGGATGTGATATGCCTTTTATTTCAGCTGAAGCGGCAAAGGCAATGGCCATCTTATGCCAAGAAGCTAATTTGGATGCAGTTATCCCTATGCTGGACGGTCGTGCTCATCCACTCCATGGCGTATATTCAAAATTGGTAGGTTCCGAAGCCGAGGTGTTATTGAAGCAAGAGCAGTATCGTTTAATGGGGCTGCTGGATCATATGGACTGGAAGCCTGTAGAGAATGATTTTTTTGAGCGGCAAAATATCCATACGCATTTCGCTACAAATGTAAATACTCCGGAAGAGTACGAACGAATGTTAGCAAATCTACCATAGAAGTTATTTTTTCAGATAGGTATCACTAGGGAATCTAGGATTTTGTTATCTATTATGCCATAATGAAATGCGAAGGGCTGGCAGGCTTCTGCCTCGGACGCTATTTATGGAATGTGAAGCCATGTCTCTATTGGTCGGATGAATTTAATAATCGAAGGCGGTTACCCTTAGGAGGAACAGACGTTTGTGAGCGATACTAAGCTTAAGTTTGGGCGAAAAGTGATTTCGGTTGAGGAAGCCCGAAGCCTACTTTTCGAATACGTTAAACACACACCCATAGAGTCCGTTCCGCTATCTTCTGCTTTCGGTAGAAGGCTGGCCGTGGACCTATATGCCGATCATCCGGTACCCCATTTTCGCAGATCAGGTGTTGACGGGTATGCCGTATGTTCAAAGGATATTGAGCAGGCTACACCAGAAGCTCCTGTTGTATTGCGTGTTATAGAGCGAATTCCTAGCGGAACTATGCCTCAGCTTACCATCCATTCTGGTATGGCTGCTCGTATTATGACGGGGGCTCCTGTTCCTGATGGCGCAGATGCTGTCGTTATGCTGGAGATGACGGATTCCCTGCAAGATGCGGGAATGAGCTCCCACTATGTGAGTATCAAAAAAAATATAGCCGCAGCAAGCAATATAACTCCTATTGCCGGTGAAATCGGTTTAGGGGATGTATTGCTTGAGCGAGGAGCACAGATCGGGCCTGGTGAAGCGGCGATATTGGCCACTTTCGGCTGCTCGGAAGTATCCGTTTATCGGAAGCCGAAGGTCGCCATTTTCTCAACAGGTTCTGAGTTGTTGAATGTGGAAGAAGCGCTGCAGCCGGAAGAATTCGCAACAGTAACAGCTACATGCTGGCGGCGCAGGTGGAAGCTGCTGGAGGATCTGCGGTTATCATGCAGGCGCTTTCGGACGATGCAAAAGAGGTGGAGGCAGCGCTCGAGGAAACTTTACCCAAAGTCGACCTAGTCCTTACATCCGGCGGTGTTTCCGTTGGCGATTACGACGTTCTGGTTGATGTTTTTGAACGATTTGAGGGCAAACTGCTGTTCAACAAAGTGGCCATGCGACCTGGGACTCCAACGAGTGCAGCCTTATGGAACAATCGGTTGCTATTAGCTTTATCCGGCAATCCAGGTGCTTCATTCGTTGGGTTTGAGCTGTTTGCCAAACCTCTGATTAAAGCGATGGCAGGATGTCACTCGCTTTATCCGGAAGCGATCACGGCTCTGTTGGATGTTGATTATGATAAAGGCTCGGCTTACCCGCGTTATGTCAGAGGAACGACGCATGTGGACAATAACGGGTGTTTGAAGGTTAAGCCATCAGGTATTGATAAGTCCAGTATCATGGTGTCCATTAAAGACGCGGATTGTTTGATATATTTACCTGCCGGAGGTAAAGGGTTCGTAAGAGACGAGCGCGTAATTGTGTATCCTATCAAATAGATATGGCCTACCTATCGCTGAACTTCAGTTGAGAAGTTATTGATGGTAGGCCGCTTTGTTAAAAAGCTGATCTTATCTACATGAGGTGATTTGAGATGAACGAAATTCGTACATTACGGCAAGAGGAGCTTCTAGAGAGCTTTGCTCTATCTGAGTTTGCTTTTCAATATGAGCTTACTGCTGAGGAAAAGGCAGAGCGAATAAGTTCTACGGATCCTAATCAAACGTGGGGCTATTTCATTGACGGCAATATGGCTGCAAAGCTTACTTTACTTAACTTCCGGACTTGGATTAACGGGAAGAGCTTCGCGATGGGCGGTATTGCGGGCGTAGCAACATGGCCGGAGTACCGACGCAATGGGATGGTGGGACAGCTGCTGGTTCAAACGCTTAAAACGATGAGAGAGCAGGGGCAGACGATTTCCTTTCTTGCGCCGTTTAAGTTTGAATTCTATCGTAGATATGGCTGGGAAACCTACGTGGATTATTTGAAATATGAAATTCCTGTCGATAAGCTTCCCAAGTTTAAAGCCGCAGAGGGCAGTTCAATTATTCGTGTAGCCAAAAGCGAAGAGGTTCTCAATCCAATCTACGCTAAGTTTGCAAAAGCATATAATGGCATGATGGAGCGGGATGCAGACTGGTGGAATAATCGTTATATGAAATTTAAAAAGGGCACAGCTGCCGTCTATACGAACGCTCAAGGGGAACAGCGGGGCTATGTATTTTACCAGGTAAAGGACTCGGTGGCGACCATCCATGAGTTGGTTTTTCTTGACGAGGAAGCAAGACGCGGCTTATGGAAATTCCTTGCAGATCATGATTCGATGATCACCAAGGTCGAAGTGAAAGCACCTGTAGATGACCAACTTCCATTTCTGGTGCATGATCCAAAGTTCAAACAGGAGAAGATTACTTATTTCTCGGCGAGAATTGTGGATGTAGAAGCTTTTCTGACGGAATATGTATATGAAGCTCGCGACCGGGCGGAAACCATATATTTACATATTTCAGATGCGCAGGCAGATTGGAACCAAGGCGTCTTTCGGCTACAGTTTACCGACAATGGAAAAGCTGCCGTCGTAACGAAGCTGTCTGAAGATGAAATACCTGCAGAGGATCAAATACTTGGCTGTAGCATACAGACGTTGACGGCTTTGTTCATGGGTTATCAGAAAGCAGGATTTATGGCCCGAATTGAGCGTCTTCAAGGCTCTGATGAGCTTGTTGGCCGGTTGGAACATGCGATTCCGCGGCGAACAACTTATTTAGCGGATTTCTTTTAAAAGATGAAAAAAGACGGTACCCGTGGCAAAACAATGGGGCCGTCTTTTTTTACGAGATTATGTCGGAGAAGCGCGCCATTAACACCGAATAAAGTGACTTGATCAAGGGTAGCCTAATGGAAATCATTAGCAGGAGGGTGTGCCCTTGTATCATTTGTATACTCATAATGATCTGGATGGAGTAGGTTGCGGTATAATAGCTCGATTAGCATTTGGTGAAAAGGTAGAAATCCGTTATAACTCTGTTGGAGGGTTGAATCTACAAGTAAACCGTTTTTTAGAAAAATCAAGAAAAAAAAGCCAATTGTTTATCACCGACTTATCCGTGGATGAAACGAATGAAAAAGGACTTAACGAGTTTGTGAAATCAGGTGGAAAAGTAAAACTGATTGATCATCATAAAACCTCGCTTCATTTAAACAAATATCCGTGGGGAATGGTTCAGATCGCGTATGAAAATGGAAAACTCGCTTCTGCAACTTCTCTATTTTATGAGTATCTGATCCAGAACGGATTGTTGAAGCCAATGAAAGGATTAGATGAATTCGTCGAATTGGTCCGTCAGTATGATACATGGGAATGGGAACAGAATGAATACATCAAGGCTAAGCGATTAAACGATCTCTTTTATCTAATTTCCATCGAAGAATTCGAGGAAAAAATGGTGGCTCGCATTCAGAAAAGTGAGCAATTTGCGTTTGACTCCTTTGAAGAAAAAATTTTGGATATGGAAGAAGAAAAAATTGAACGCTATGTGCGCAGAAAAAAGAGAGAAATCATCCACTCTCGTATAGATGACCATCATGTAGGGATTGTTCATGCGGAATCCTATCATTCTGAACTTGGAAACGATTTGGGCAAAGAAAACCCTCATCTGGATTACATCGCAATCATGAATATGGGCGGTAAAAAGATAAGCTTTCGAACGATTCACGATCACATCGACGTCTCGGAAATTGCGGGTCTTTATGGAGGAGGAGGCCATGCGAAAGCATCCGGTTGTTCAATGACAGAAGAAGCTTATCAATTTTATGTTGCGAAGCCATTTCCAATGGAACCCATTCGCGCGGATGCAAATAAAAATACATTTAACACGAAAAATTCTGTGTATGGATCACTTTATGAGAATAGAAATGAACAGCAAGTGTTTATTTTTCCTTCTGGAGGCAGATGGGAAATCGATGTGGATGGGGTCGAATCCAACCAACATTTTTCTACTTTTGAAGAGGCAGAACGTTATGTTAAAAGGGAGTATGCAGCTTGGTTAGTTCGGGACGAAACGTATGTTTCATTCCTAATGGAGCATATGGCGGCAAGAAAAACTAAAACCCTCGAGGGTAGTTCAGTCATATAAAGAGCAACGCCAGTTCCAGATAACTGGGATAAAATGCAAGCCGCCTTCTCATACTAACTATGAGACAATGGAGGTGAATGCAATGCCCAAAAATGACGCCGATCCCAAGCATGACCGCGAAGATAACAAAGCAGATAAGAAAAACAATCAGCAGAATAACGCTAATTTCATGGAAGAAGCTCAAACGCTATCGAGCAACGAGGCACCTGATTACGTTCCAAGTTTAAATGGTATCCCCAAAAATCAAGTTTAAGTAACTACTGCAGGCTGCTCTTCTCGTCACTAGTATGATGGGAGAGCAGCCTTTCTAGTGCAATATTAGCAGAAGGAGGTGCGTGGATGAGCCCTTCCACCATAAATAAAAAAAGCTGATTTCTTGAGAATATAATCTCAGAAACCAAGCTTTTTTTTATTTCAGCCGTTTAATTGGATAGCTTGTACACTTTAATGGTTTGGATACCAAACTTTTGCAAGGATTGCTTGGATCCTGGGATAAAGATATCAATACGTTTTCCTTTGATTGCACCGCCAGTATCTGTTGCGTAAGCATACATGCCGCCTGCAGGGAGGCCATTGAAATTATAACCTTCTATATAGAGCTTAGACCCTAGAGGAATCACCGACGGATCTACAGCAACGGTTCCAATACCTAATGGATTACCCATATAATCGATAGCTCCGTAGCCGCCATTTTCAGATGGATCTGCTGAATAGGCAGTAGATTGAAATAATTCATAATCTGGCGCGTGCTGATTGCCATCTTTACTTAGAATAGCTAATTTGCTGCTAGCGTCCCACTGAACGGGAATATTGGATGCTTTGCTTAAGAACCGAAGAGGCACGTATACGCGTCCATTTTGGAATTCTGCATGTGTGTCCATCTCGACAGGAGTGCTATCGATTTTGGCTTCTTTTTGTCCCGATACTAAGGTGATCGAATGTTTGTTGTTATTTAACGTGACTTTGATCTCATCGCCTTCTTTTTGCCACTTCACGTCATAACCAAGCTTCTCCGTTACGAAACGAATCGGTACTTGGGTAGCATGATTGTCATCCAAAAATGGCTGAGCATCCGGAAATTGAACAAGCTCATCATTGACTTGCACTTTCACATCCATCTCAGCGGCATGCGCCGAAAATGGGGAAAGAAAGCCTCCTGCCAACACTGTTAAAGACACAGCAAGGCTAGTTAACCCTTTAGTAATTGTATGCAATTGGTAATCCTCCTTCAATGAGCCTTCGAGGTTAGTTGACGGGTTCGGGAAGAAGGTTCTCCCTAGTCTGCTCCTTTGAAGAGCAAATATTCACCCCATGTAAATCGTCCCCCGTACCGGCACTTTGTCTGTGCACCGGACTCGGCTTCAAATAGTTTAGCATTCGAGGCTCTGTGGGACAACGGCCAAAATATGGATGGAGGTCTTAGAAGGTACTGGACTTAGGTCTAGGTACAAAAACAGTCGCGAGTCCGTTTTGACGAATACCGGTTTCAGGTACGATAGAAGCATGAAGAATACGTGAAGGGCGGTAAGCAGAATGAGTATGGATCGATCGAAAGGGTTGGCATTGGTTTTAATTACGGCAGGTATACTTATTTCTCTGCATCAGTTGGGCAGTCATATTCATTTAATGGGATTATTATTCCCAGCAGCGATGCTTGGATTAGGCTATGTAGGCATTAAGAATGGGAAGAAAATAGGATGGTTTATCGCCGGCTTAGGCGGCTTAATTTTGACCATTAAACTATCAGGCTTAATCGCGATTGCATTCGCAATAGGTTTAGTGATGTATGGTTTTCATTTGCTGAAGAAACGAAATGAATTTTAAATCTTAAGAAATGGGGGTGTAACTTCATGAATATATTGAATCGCATTGGCAAAATGGCGGAAGCTGCATGGCAAGAAACGGCCGGCAAGCTTGAGCATCAAGAACGGGGAAGCAGCGTGATTGAGAAGCTGGAACAGCGCTACGAGGAGGCGCTGCAGCGGACTATTGAGCTGCGACAACACATTGTGAACGCAGAGGAGATGGCGCAGCTGCGCGGCGAGCAGGCCGAGCTGGCGATGCGCGCCGGCGATGAGGAGCTCGCGCGGCTAGCACTCTTAGAGAAGCAGCGCGAGGAAGTCGCTTGCGAGCACTACCGCGCGCAGTATGCGAGCAGCCAGGACATGTGCCTGGCGCTCGCGGATGAACTGCGCGGGCTGCGTGCAGGGCACGCAGCCGAGGGGGCTCGGGTGCAGCCGCCGGGCAGCGGGCTGCACGGGAAAGAGGCTCGCGACGCATGGCGCGAGCTGGAAGTGACCGGCCGCGAGCTCGGCCGGGAAGCGCTGCAGGGGCTCCGCGAAGCAGGCCGCCTGTCGCAAGAGACGCTGAAGGAAGCCGGCGGCAACCTTCAGCAGGAGCTGCGCACGCTGCGCGGCAAGCTCCAGCAGGATTGGCAGCAGCATCGCTCCAGCGATGACACGGACCCTCGCGGCAAGAAATAGCCGCGAGTTTTCCCTCCAGCGTCTAGTAAATAGGCGCTGGAGGGCCCTTGACCTCCATGATTCATGCGGAAGCCTTGCCGCGCAAGGATTTGCATCTTGGAGGTCGTCCATTCTTATGGTATGCTAGGAATCTATATGAACTAATTTTAAAAGTCAGCCAGAGGAGGTGCAGCGATGGGAGAAGAAACTAAAAGCAACCGTAACCGCAATACAGCACTAGTGCTGATTGGAGCCGGTCTTTTTTTGCTTCTAGATCATACAATAGGCTTTTTCCCCATTCTTGCCATTATCCTCATCTTGCTAGGCATTCATCGGGTCCGTTCACGCAAAGAGCGCAAAGGTTATGTACTGATCGGTATAGGGGCAGTGATTTTATTCGGTGATCACATTACTATCGTGTTCTCTATTGTTTTAATTTCGCTAGGTTTGTTTTTCATACGATCGAAACAAGTACACAAAGACGACACGTACATGCAGAAGCAGAAATTGGTGGATAGCGTCCGTTTAGGCCGTGAGCCTTGGATTTTGCGTAACAGTTCAACTTGGTACATTATTGGAGAGACCTACATTGATCTTTCACTTGCGATATTGGAGCAAAAGGAAACCACTGTCATCCTGCAAGGCGTTGTAGGAGATGTAGATATAAAAGTACCGGAAGATATCGGTGTCGCTGTCACAGCATCCATCTCTTTCGGGCAGATTCAAGTTGCGAATGAGCGCGAGTCAGGAGTTATGAACAAGCTGATCTGGCAGTCCCCTAACTATGACCTTTGCGATCACCGCGTGAAACTTGTGCTTTCTTACATCGTAGGAGATATCAAAATCAAAGTATTGTGAGAATGCGCTTAGGCACGCGTAAAGATCTCGAGGAGGTTCATTATCCATTGGACGGCTATAAACGACGATTAACGAATATGATATGGCGCAGCATGAGTGAATCGATCATCTTTAGTTTCGTTGTGTTTGGCGCGATCATTTATTTTTTGAATTCACGCAATCTGATTGTGCCTTTTACGAGTTGGCAAGAAGGCGTTAAGTTTACATTCATGGCGATTCTGGTTATTGGCGGAATTGGTGCTGTGTATGGCTTCTGGAATAGCAACCGAATTACTCGGAGGCTGGAGCCAATGATGGAGACGATGATTTTGCTCGAAAAAGGGACGTTTGCCCGTGGCGGTTTCCAGAACGGTGAAGATGAAATCGGGCGTCTGGGTGATCAGTTAGGCCGTATTATGAAGCGGTGGGAAGAGCAGGTTACTTCTCTACAGCGCTTATCTAATGATAATGCGGAGCTTGCGGAGAAAGCTAAGCTGTCTGCCGTGATTGAAGAAAGACAGCGATTGGCGCGTGAGCTTCATGATGCGGTGAGCCAGCAATTATTCGCAATATCCATGACGGCAACAGCTGTAGGGCGTACCTTGGACAAAGATTTTGAGAAGGCTAAAAGGCAAATTCATCTCATTGAGGAGATGGCTTCTGTTGCTCAATCGGAAATGAGAGCCTTGCTTCTGCATTTAAGACCTATTCATCTGGAAGGGAAACGACTGTCGGAAGGACTTGTCGAACTCCTGAAGGAGCTTGCGGCTAAAGTGCCCATGGCGATTACTTGGGATATGGACGAGGATATCCGCTTGAATAAGGGGATTGAGGACCATTTGTTCCGTATTGTACAAGAGGCGCTTTCTAATGCTCTGCGTCATTCTAAGGCAAATAAGCTGGAAGTGAAGCTGCTGCATCGTCCTGATGGTGTTCGGCTTGCGATACGCGATGACGGAGTGGGTTTTGAATTAGATGCTAAGAAGCTTACATCGTATGGTATAGTGTCCATGAAGGAGCGGGTTAATGAAATTGGCGGCTCTGTGGATATCATAACAGCACCTGATAGAGGTACGCGTATCGAAATTCGTGTGCCAATATTAGCTGCTGAATATGCGGTTGAAAGTTAATTCATTACTATAGATAGCTTGAAGAAAATAGTTTTCTATCGAGAGGAGAAGCAAATGGACGACGCGTTGATTAAGGTTTTGCTTGTCGATGACCACGAAATGGTCAGGATCGGACTCGCGGCCGTACTAGGGACAGAGGATGGAATTGAAGTGGTCGGGGAAGCTAGCAATGGTCAGGATGGCATTCGGCTAGCACAGGAATATCGACCGGATGTCGTACTCATGGATTTGGTCATGGAAGGCATGGACGGTATCGAGACGACAAGGAAGCTGCTGCAACTTTATCCAGATTGCAAAGTCATTGTGTTGACGAGCTTCTTAGATGATGAGAAAATGTATCCTGTAATAGAAGCGGGGGCATTCAGCTATTTGCTCAAAACGTCACGCGCCTCCGAAATCGCTCAAGCGATAAGAGCTGCGGCTAAAGGGCAGTCCATTCTGGAGTCTCAGGTCGCCTCCAAGATCATGAATCGCTTTCGCCAGCCTAAGCCGGCAGCTGAGCCGCATGAGGAGTTAACTGATCGAGAGATGGAAGTGCTTCGCTTGATTGCCAAAGGTAAATCCAATCAAGAGCTAGCGGATGATTTATTTATCGGTGTGAAGACGGTAAAGTTTCACGTCACCAATGTTCTGGCCAAGCTGGGTGTAGAAGATCGAACACAAGCCGCCATCTATGCATTTAAACATGGTTTGGCTGAGTAGCAAATAGTCACAAGGGAGCGATACGAATGAATCTATTAAAGCAAATTTGGAGCTGGTTTGGTTCCATTGCCATTTCGTTTATTTTAGTCGTATTTCTTGGTGTTTTCGTGTTCCAATCCACGAAGGTGATGGGACATTCCATGGATCCGACGCTGCATGACAGTCAACGCGTGTATGTATCAAAGCTGTCTCATACGTTTAATTATGAACCGAATTATGAGGATATTGTCATTATAGACTCTAGAGTCGATCTTAAGAGAACATTCAAGAACGACTTGTTAGACAGTCCTTTGCTCAGTTTATTTACCAATGGTGATGATAAACATGTCTGGATTAAACGGGTGATTGGTAAGCCGGGCGATCAATTGGAGCTCAAGGACGATAAGATGTATCGCAACGGCGTGCTGCTTGACGAGCCTTACATTAACGAGGCAATGAGAGCCAATGGGAATAAGAAATGGACGGTGCCTGCCGATCATATTTTCGTGATGGGAGATAACCGAAATAATAGTATGGATAGCAGAGTGATCGGATACATCCCGCTTGATCATGTATTAGGCAAGAAGCTATTCTAAAGAAAACGGCCCTCTGGGTGAGCATGCATGTGCATGAGCTCATTCGAGGGTCGTTTTTATCTTCGTAGATAAGAAAGTATAAGTTTTATACTTTTGCTTCGCATCTACCTTGACAAACGCACTCGTCCTGAAGGACGACGGAGTCGTTTATCCTTGACATAATAGAAAGTATAAGTTTCGAGGTATAGCTTAAGGGTATCCCCTTTCTAAGGTGGCCATTCAAAAACTCCTGCAATTGTGCTAAGTCGGCTGTCGATTCATTGTGGACAAACGCTAACGAACTCAGAAAACGTTATGAAGCCCAAAAGCGGGCTTTTGATAGTCTAACGAATCGAGAAAACGCTATTGCAGGAAAGACAGCCCCAAATCACGCTTTTCGCTAACGTAACGAGGCTGCGATTCGTTAGCCATTCGAGTATGCGCATGATGAGGACAATTGCGTGTGCACGGTTCGTTAGCTCTGCGACAGCTTCCAAAATCGGTCTGCAGAGAAAAGAAGATGATCATGGAGAAAGCGGATATGGGCGGTTGGAGCCCTATATCCAATTCCCTGCCCAAGCTCAAACATATGGATTAGCACACAAAGGACCTGAGGCAAAGCCTCAGGTCTTTCTTTAAAAGAATTTATATGTTTTTTGGGTTTGAGGCAAATAAGAAGGCAAGTTGTATAGAATACAACAATTTGCTGCGAGAAGGCAAAAAGACTCCAACGATTACCAATGATGTAGTTTGTACAACAATTAGGCGGTTTCTTTGGACAAATTAGCTTTTTGTTGTACTGCGTACAACAATTTGGTGCGAATCGCTCAGAAATAGGTGTTTTGAGCTCAAATTGTTGTACGAAATACAACAGTTGCAGGTTAAAGCGGCGTTAGGGAGAGATATTGTTGCACGAAATACAACTTGGACTATCGTGAACTCGGGGATTTCCAAATGGCGGGTACCCAATTAGTCGTGGATGCCCAACTGCTGTTGCAACTAAAATTGCTCAATGATGCAGTTAGACTAGATGGTTGCCTAATTGGAGCATGTCCAATAAGGGTCGCTCCAAAGCGGAAAGCGGAAACCGGAAACAATGCCTATGTAAGTGGAATTATTCAAAAGATGAAGTAGCAGGTTGGAAGGTCGATTTCTGGGCTTAAGCAAAAAAACGACCTGGGCATCGCCAGGTCAAATTCAAGAATTTTGGATTTTCAATCACATTTGAATATCAAGCAGCAGTCCGCTCATCGGAACGGGCAGATAAGCTTGGAGCTGGGACCGATATTGGCCGTATGGCTTAAGTTGTGAACGAGACATTTGGAACAACGATTCCGAAGGCAACTGCTGCAATTGTCCTATCGAATTCGAGAGTGTCGCGGCGAAGTTTGTCATGCTGCCAAGACTTTTTAACGTGGAGCTAAAATGGTTTTTAATCTGATCCTGAAGTACGTCTTCTTGGAGTTCTAAGTTTCCGTTATCCAGCTTTGTTATCCCAATTTCTTTCAGAGAGTTGGGCTTAGCGGCTTGCTCTAGCCCTAGGAGAAGTGAGCGATTAATATACTCGGGAGAATCCCGCAAACTGTCCTGAAATTCATTATATGTATTTACGAATTTACGTATGGGTTCAATGATGGATTCGCTATCGGCTTCTGACGAAAGAGGTGTTGCCCTGTAGGGAATAGAAGGAAGTCGAGACTCCACCAAGGATTGTGCGGATTGTTTAACGTTCTGTGTTGATTGAACAAATTCGGCTAGGCCTTTCGCGGCAGACTGAGCGTGTTGTTTGTAGGCTAGTTCTGCGAAGGGCATGTCAAGCGGGCGCCGAATGGTACTGGACTTTCCGCCAGCAATACCGCTTACCGCGCTTACCCGGTAATAGTCTTTATGGGTTTGATAGCTGTTCAAAGCCATAAGTGGGGGATACGCATAAATCATTAGGATCACCTCATTTTCGCTTACTATTAGTATAGCATTCGTAGGAACTGGGGTAAATTGGTACTTGCAAAGTTAGAAGAAGTAAAAAAGCTGCCTATACAAGCGGAGTCATTTGCTGTCTTGCCGACATAAGATAGCATTATTGCTTCTTGTGGAGGCGGTGCCAAGTGATACGCAAACGATTGGCTTCCATTGACGATCGAACTATCCATCGATTAGTCGTTGAACAGCTAGTACCCTTTTCTAGAATGTATGACACAGGTAGTTCTGTAACATTTTCCGAAATACGGAAGAGACTGAATCAGAATAAAACGTTTGTTACGGCCAGAGGAAACAAACAGCCTTTCGGATTCATCACGATGATTCGCAAATCGAATGTGTTATTCATTGATATGTTAGCCGTCGATTCTCGTGAGCAAGGGAGAGGTTGGGGGAATGAGCTTATGAAGGTTGCCGAAGAGTACGGGAAAAGTGAGCGCTGTGTGACAGCTGAACTTTTTGTTGATGAAAGCAACCCCAAAGCGATTCAATTTTACTTGCGCAAAGGTTACGAAATTCATTCGTTTATTCCCGAGCTAAGCTGCTATAAAATGAGCAAGAAATTGAGATGATAAGACGAAGGGCTGCAGATGATTGATTCATCCACAGCCCCATCATCATTCACTGAACATAGCCGCAATGTTTTCAATTTGAATATCGATCGGTCCTTGGAAGCCGGGGGCCATGCCACCGAAGAGAGGAAGGCCAAAGGAGGAAAACTCCTCTGGTGCAGTGCTCAAAAATGGATTTTGATCTTCCGGCTTTGATTGCTTCGTTTTAATTGTTTTTGATTTGGAATTGATTTTTTTGCTTTTTTTCGTTGTCGTGTTGAGCTTCGTGGCGGCATCATCGTTCAGGATCAGCTTGTTTTTTTCAATACGGCTTAAAACGCCATAGATTTCGGACCCGTCGTTTAAAAAAATAAGAACAGGCTTGCCGTACAGGCTTCGACAAGTCTTATCAGTAATCGGATAAATAGGCTGCATTGTTTCTTAGCACCTCCGTGTTATTGTCTACTTTCAGCCTATTCATGGCCGGGCGGATCGGTATAGACGAATGTCTAGATCCGCATAAGAAAAAGTTATGAGAGAAAGTTCTCAGAAAAGTTGAATAGCTTGACTATTTTAGGTATGCTAAGCATATTAACTAATCCTAATAGAGAAAGAATGATGCATAGATGAGTGGAGCTGTGTTTTATATTTTCGGGGCAACGGGAGATTTGGCGAAAAGAAAGCTGTTTCCAGCCTTTTATAGTCTATATCGTGAAGGAAAGTTAGGAGAAAATTTTGCTGTAGTTGGTTTGGCCAGAAGACCTCGAACGAATGAACAATTTCGCGATGATGTTAAGCATTCGATTGAGGATTTCGCCCGTTATAAAGTAACGGATGAGGCGGAATGGGAACGATTCGCACAGCGTTTTGAATACATGTCACTGGATATCAACAATGTCGCCGGTTTCCATGAACTTAATGTACTGACTGCCAAGCTGGATGAGAAATATCAGACCGGTGGAAACCGTTTGTTCTACCTGGCTCTGGCTCCAGAGCTTTTCGGTAACGTATCGTACAACTTAAGTGAAGGTGGATTGCTCAAAACCAAAGGCTGGCACCGTCTCGTTATTGAGAAGCCGTTCGGTTACGATCTGCCATCGGCTGAGCGCTTGAATGGACAACTTCGTCAAGTATTTGAAGAGCAAGATATTTACCGTATTGATCACTATTTAGGTAAAGAAATGGTGCAAAATATTGAATTCGTTCGTTTCGCGAATGCCTTCTTTGAACCGCTTTGGAATAACAAATACATAGCTAACATTCAAATTACGCTCAGTGAAACTGTCGGCGTTGAAGAACGCGGCGGTTATTATGATCACTCTGGCGCCCTACGCGACATGGGTCAGAACCATATGCTGCAAATGCTGATGATGATGGCCATGGAACCGCCAAGCCGTCTGCATCCGGAAGATATCCGTGATGAGAAGGTGAAGGTCCTGCGTTCCCTCCGCTTATTCGAATCCGGTGACGATGTTCGTGCGAATGTGGTGCGCGGTCAATATTCGAATGGCTCGTCCAAAGGTAAAGCGCTGCCTGCTTATCGTGAAGAAGATTCGGTGAGTCCGCAGTCTACAACAGAGACTTATTTCGCAGCCAGAGTTCACGTGGATAATTTCCGCTGGGCAGGTGTACCTTTCTATATTCGTACAGGAAAAAGGCTGCCAGTCAAAACGACGGAGGTCGTTGTAGAATTTAAGAATATTCCGAATAATGTATATTTGGCCAAAAAGCATGAGTTGGAGCCGAATTTACTCGTTTTCCGTGTGAATCCGATGGAAGGCATCTATCTGAAAATGAATGCGAAGCAGCCAGGCTCGGAAGGCGTTATCGTTCCCGTAGCGATGGATTTCTGCCAAAGCTGCCAGATCGGTATCAATACACCGGAAGCTTACGAGCGCTTGCTGTATGATGCAACACGTGGAGATTCAACGTACTTTACCCGGTGGGATGAAGTGGCGCTTGCTTGGTCCTATGTGGATCGTATCGCAGCAGCATGGAGTGAGAGTTCAGAAGACCTGAAACACTATCCAGCCGGATCTTGGGGGCCAGAAGAGGCAGCGAAGCTCCTAAGCGATGACGGTTTCAAATGGTGGCCGATTAATGGTCAAAATGAAGGTGAAGTTGATTGGGAAGCCGTTCAAAAAACAACGGTTTTAACATAGTTGATATCAGCAGTAGGTAGGGAAAACCTGGCTTCGCATCAACCTTGACAAACGCGCTCGTTATGGACGGCGTAAGCCGTTTATCCTTGAGGTAACAAGCTTAACATCCAACTGGCGACTCTGCCTGTTGGATTTTTTTTGTGGTATAATAAATATTACGGAGTAAACTTGACAATTCATTACTTGAGGTGCGTATATGTCACGAAGAGCTTTTATCAGATGGCTGCTGGCAATAGGGGCTGCGCTTGTTGGATTAAGTGCCATTTTTAGTCAAATGGTTAAGAGGAAATTTATTTCAGATGCTCAGCCCGCCCTATCATCTGTGAAGCCTGAACCTTCACCATCCGTGGCACAATCTACGGCAGAACCCTTGCCGACGGGTCCCCTCATGTCCTATTTTATATTAAGCGACCTTCATATCAGTATAGGTGATGCGCTTACGGGTAAGAAATTAAGGCAAGCGCTTGATGATATTACACATTTCGACGGTCCTGTTGATGCCATCATGCTAACAGGCGATCTGACGGACACAGGAACGGAACAAGATTATAAGGAGCTGCGTACCATTGTAAGTGAATATAAACTTCCACCTGTTCACGCGAACATGGGCAATCACGATTATTACTCGATCTGGATTAATAAAGCGAATATCTGGGATCAAGCAGCCGTTCCGAACGGCAAAAGTGACGCGATGAGCCGAGAGTCGTTCAAGAAGTTTTTTGGCTACAAGACGCTTTATAATGATTTTACGACCAAGGGACACTCCATCTTGCTTCTTTCACAAGAAGCTTACGTACAAGAGAAGCCGGAGGTCGGTGAGGGAGCTTGGTATTCCGATGAGCAATTGGAATGGTTCAAAGAACGGGTGAAAAGCCTCTACAAACCTGGAAGACCACTGTTCGTGATGACGCATCAGCCGCTGCCGCCAAGTGGCACAGATGGGGGATCACATCAATTAATGCGCGCTATCAAGTTCCGCGAAACATTAAAGCCTTATAAGAATGTGTTCGTGTTCTGCGGACATCGCCATCAAGATTTCCAGAACGGGACACCGCATTATGTGCAGGAGTCTTTCCATTATTTCCACAATGCTTCGGTTGGAAGAACGCTTAACCGTGCCTACCAGCAAGAAGCCAAGAATAAAGCACAGGGCATCTATGTGCAAGTATTTGCGGATAAGGTCGTCGTGCGCGGCCGAGAGTTTAGCAATCGAACTTTCCTAGATGAAGCGAATTGGAGCATTGATTTGCAGAAAGCTCAAGCCTGATTCATAGCAAGCCCATATGTAAAAGAAGAAGGGAATAATCTAACAGATGACAACGCAACTCACTAAACAACTCGCAACAGAAGTCGCTAAGCGACGTACGTTCGCGATTATTTCTCACCCGGATGCGGGTAAAACAACATTGACCGAGAAACTGCTGTTATTCGGAGGCGCGATTCGCTTAGCCGGAACAGTCAAAGGGCGTAAGGCTAGTAAACATGCGACATCCGACTGGATGGAAATTGAGAAGCAGCGCGGAATTTCGGTCACGTCCAGCGTTATGCAGTTTGACTATGAAGGGCATCGCGTGAACATTCTAGATACACCTGGTCACCAAGACTTCAGTGAGGATACGTACCGTACACTTACCGCTGCGGATAGCGCGGTGATGCTGATCGACGTTGCCAAAGGGGTCGAGATGCAGACGAAGAAGTTATTCCAAGTGTGTAGAATGCGCGGAATACCGATCTTCACGTTCATTAACAAAATGGACCGCGAGGGCCGCGACCCATTTGAACTCTTAGAGGAATTAGAGGAAGTGCTCGGCATTCGTTCGTATCCAATGAACTGGCCAATTGGTTCGGGCAAACAGTTCTGCGGAGTTTACGATCGAGGGAAATCACAATTAGAACTGTATCAAGGTGAAGATCACAAAGAGATTCAAGTGCGCAAAGTGGATGGGGTTGATGATCCATTAGTGAAGCAAATTGCAGGCGAATTCTTGCATAAACAATTAAGCCAGGATATCGAGCTGCTCGATATTGCCGGAGATCCGTTTGATATGGAGAAAGTGCTGCAAGGCGAGCTCACACCTGTTTTCTTCGGCAGTGCCGTGAACAACTTCGGTGTGCAGACGTTTCTTGAGAACTTCCTTCAGCTTGCACCAGCGCCAGAGCCGCGCAATAGCACAGCAGGCATCATACAGCCTACGAAAGAGAAATTCTCTGGTTATGTATTCAAGATTCAAGCGAATATGAATCCAGCTCACCGCGACCGTGTGGCTTTCTTACGTATCGTATCTGGAAAGTTTGAGCGCGGTATGTCCGTGAAACATGTTCGACTGGGCAAAGACATTAAGTTAGCACAGCCGCAGCAATTTTTGGCACAAGACCGTGACATTGTCGAAGAGGCGTTCCCAGGCGATATTATTGGCTTGTTTGATCCCGGTATTTTCCGGATCGGTGATTCCCTAAGTGAAGGGGAAGAGGTCGTTTTCGACGAGCTGCCTACTTTCTCACCGGAGCTGTTCAGCAAAGTTTCGATCAAGAACGCTCTGAAGCAAAAGCAATTCCTCAAAGGGATTGATCAATTGACCGAAGAAGGTATGATTCAAGTATTCACCACGATTGGTTTCGAGGATATGATTCTTGGCGTAGTCGGTCAACTGCAATTCGAAGTTCTTGAACATCGGATGAAATCTGAATATGGCGTTGACATTTTATTACAGCGCCAAAACTATCAATTCGCGCGTTGGATTATAGACGAGAAGCTGGATCCAAGTAAATTCCGCATTAACTCACAGCTGGTTAAAGATAAAAAAGGGAATTTCGTAGGCTTGTTCGAGAGCGAGTATGCGCTGCGATCTTCGATCGAGAAAAACCCGACTGCTAAATTTTTAACTAGCGCTCCATAAGTGTTGTAACTGAAGAAGAGGCTGCCTCCGGATCTTAATCTGGGGAACAGCCTCTTCTTTCAATTTTGTCGCCAACGGACAGTTTGCTTCATACAATAGGTACGGGTTAATAAGTAGTCGTATAAACCAGTCCTAAGGAAGTGAAGTAGAGACGTGCACCTCTTAATCATTGCTCCTGAACAAATTCCAGTACCGCCGATACTAGGTGGTTCCGTCGAAATATGCATTCATTCCATTGCACGCGAGCTTGCCAAAATGCACCAAGTTACCGTTATTTCGAGGCAGCATCCTAGGTACAGCCGTATTTCACGTCAGGGTCGACTTACGATTATTAGGGTACCTACTGGAAGCTCTCGTACGTACTTGAAGGAAGTGCTTAAGGCAACCAAGGGAAAGACATTTGATTGGATTCAAGTCGATAACAGACCCCAGTATGCTGCCGTTATCAAACGCCATTTTCGGAAAACACCAGTATCACTATTCTTACATTCCTTAACGTTCGTGAGGCCGCCGTATGCTTCTATTCGCAGATGCTCCAAGCATTTGAATAAAGTGGACTGGATTGTAGCCAACAGCAGTTCACTCGAGCAGGAGCTAATAAGTCAGTATCCGAAACAGCGAAATAAGGTTCACAAGATTTACCTCGGGACCGATGTGGCTAGATTTCGCCCTAAATCGGAGAAGGCGAGGAGACGTTTAAGAAGGAAATACCGAGTTAGCGGCAACGGTTTTCAGATCCTTTATGTCGGCCGGCTTATCCAGCGCAAAGGTATCCCGCATTTGATTCGTGCTGTTCATCAAGCTAGAAAATCGATCCCTGGGATGAAGCTTCTGATTGCTGGGGGCGAGCAAGGTAAAGGCTTCAAAGCACAGCTTAAAAGGATGGCTAATAAGCTTGGAGTGCCAACAAAGTTTCTAGGCAATATTCCGTATCGAAAGATACATGAAGTATATGGACTTGCGAATTGCTTCGTTTGTCCTTCACAAAAGCATGAGGCTTTTGGATTGGTGAATGTGGAAGCCATGGCTTCTGGACTTCCGGTTATCGCTTCGAATATTGGGGGAATGAAAGAGGTCATTCAGCATGAACATAACGGAGTTCTGATCAAAGATTTCCGAGATCCTCGCGCTTTTGCCCATAGTATTGTGGCGATGGCCAAACGGAAAGAATGGGCAGAGGGTATAGCCAAACAGGCGCGGAGTGATGTCATCAAGCAATTCAGCTGGCAGGCCACAGCACAATCTTTGGCCGATTTCTATAGACTGAAGCTGGAGGCAAAACATGAAAAAGACGTCAAAGAAACCGTTTCGTCTTAGTAGAGCTAGATACGTCACTAGCAAAATTGGCAAAACGAAGGCAATTGAAGCTAAGCCAGATCTGCGTAAATATGTTCCAAAAACGAAACGAATGAATCAAGAGACACTTAGGGAAATGCTCAACCAATATAAAATGGTGTATATTAAACCGAATGTAGGTATGTTTGGAAACGGTGTTATACGAGTGGAACAGGCAGAGGAGGGGGCTGAAAAGCCTTATTCGTATCAGTCAGGCACGCGATTAAGACAGTTTAAAACATTTGATGAGATGTATGCAGCCATCAGTAAAGTGACGAAAAAACGGAATTATTTAGTACAAAAAGGGATTCATCTGCTCAAATACAAAGGCAATCGGTTCGATCTTCGTGTCATGGTTCAGCAAACACCTCTTCGAAAGTGGGAGACAACGGGTGTCATCGGCAGAGTAGCTCATCCGAAAAAAGTGGTTACTAATTTCCACAATGGGGGAACATTGAAGCCGGTGGATACATTGCTGCACAAATATTTGCCTGCAAGTAAGCGGAAGGTTTATGTTAAGAAGCTGCACACTCTGGGTTTGCAGATTGCTAAGGCGATTAACTCGCGCTATAAAGGGGTTAAGGAGATCGGTGTCGATGTGGCCTTGGACGATAAGCTGCATCCATGGATTCTTGAGGTAAATACGAGTCCTGATCCTTATATTTTTCGGAGATTGAGTGATAAACGTATTTTTGCCAAAATGAGACGTTATGCCAAAGCTTACGACCGGTTATGAAATCATAACCGGTCTGTTGTTGTTCGCTTGAAAGGTTTGTTCAATCTCGATAGCGGATACAGGGGGACTTAATAAATAGCCTTGGATCGTTGTACAGGTTGTTTCTTTCAATATTTCAAGTTGGCTCCATTCTTCAACGCCTTCTGCAACCACTTGTACCTCAAGCGCATGGCCGAGATGGATAATGGCATTTGTAATGGCCCAATCATCTTTATTGCTATGTATATTCTTTACGAAAGAACGGTCTATTTTCAGGCAATGGATAGGAAAATGTTTCAAGTAATTAAGTGATGAGTAGCCAATTCCGAAGTCATCGATCGAGATCGAAATCCCTTTATTACATAGCTTATCCAGTACCGCGACGGTTGTATCCATATTCTGCATAATGGAGCTTTCGGTAATTTCAAACTCAAGGAAAGCAGGGTCGATACCCGTTTGTTCAATAATCTGAATGGCCTTATCGGGAAAGGAATCATCTTGAAATTGACAAGGGGAGATATTTACAGCAATTTGATAGTTTAAAATATCAGCTTCCAGCCATCTCGCTTTTTGGAGACAGGCCTCACGAAGGACCCATTCACCAAGCTGTAAAATCAAACCGCTCTCTTCAGCAAGCGGAATAAACTCGTTAGGAGCAATTAAGCCGTGCTTTGGGTGATTCCAGCGCACCAATGCTTCCAGACAAATAATATTTCCGGTGGAGAGTTCAAGACGCGGCTGATAGTATAGGATGAGTTGATTCTCAAGAATAGCCTTCCGCAGCTCCGTTTCCATCTGAATTTGATTGATGAAACGCTGCGCGTGCGATGAATGATAAGTGACAAGCTTGTTCTTACCTGTACGCTTAGCGGCTAAGAGAGCTTGATCAGCTTGATGCAAGGCTTGTTCGATCGTAGCTAACGTTAAGTCCACAGCACTCATACCTATACTCACGGTAATAAAACATTCTTGGTCCATTACGATGAAGGATGTTGCAAAAACGTGCTGGATGCTTTGAATGGCTTGGGAGAGCTGATCTTGGGTACTAGCATGTATAAGGAGAACAAATTCATCATCTCCTGATTGAATAACAAGGTCACAGCCATGTACGGCCCGCAGACGGTTGCCCACTTCTTCCAAAAGGAGATCGCCAGACTGGTATCCGAGCGAGAAATTCACTTGGCGAAACCGATCAATATCAAGGATCAGAAGGGTACGTGATAAAGCTGTGTGCTTGGCATGATGTTGGCTTCCAATAGCCTGCTTTAACTTTGCTTGAAGCTGCTGTCGTTGGTGAACGCGAGTGATTATTTTCTTACTCCTAAGAGTACCTAATGTTGTCGATGCGGCGAAGTGAAAAAGGCGCCTGACTGCTTTCATTGCTATCACTCATTCCCACATCATAGTTGTCCACTGTACCCCTTATCATAAGTCGAAAGGCGAACAGTAGACAAGATTATAAATTAGTTATTTTTACAAATAATAGCAAGTTTTTTAGTTAACTTTATGTAAAATTGATGAAAATGTCGAATAATGTTGAATAAAGTTTCAATAATTTTATGTTGACATGGATGCTTTTGAATGAGAAAATGTACGCGTGTACATTGTTAGTTTAATGAATCAATTATTGGAGGCTTAGGCATGGTGACGAGAAAAGAGGTTGCTGAACTAGCAAGAGTTTCAGAGGCGACCGTATCCCGTGTATTCAATGGGCTAGGCCCCATGAAGCCTGCGACGAAAGAGCGTGTTCTAGAGTCTGCTAAACAGCTCAACTATCATCCAAATGCGATTGCGCAAAGCTTCGCTCGGAGGCGCAGTGGTAATCTTGGTGTTGTGCTGCCCTACATGCCCAAAGTGCATCTCTTCTCTGCCTTTTATTTCGCGGAAATATTAAGCGGCATAGGAGAACAAGTAAGGGAGCAGGGCTACGATATGCTGCTGTCGCTTTTAACACCGGATGACAGTTTGGATTACACCCGACTTTATCGTTCGCAGAAGGTGGATGCTTGTGTCATCCTGGGTTCAAGGGACACTCCGCAGCAGCGGGAATCGCTTATGCAGCTGCAGGCGCAGGGAATGCCTTTTTGCTTGGTCAACCAGAGCTTCGAGGGGTTATCCTTTCCTGAGGTGGATGCGGATCATGTAGAGGGCAGTTATAGGGCTGTTCGGCATTTACAGGAAGAGGGCTATCGGAAGATTGCTTTCCTGAACGGTTCGCCTCAGTATTCGAACTCTGGCGATAGGCTTCAGGGCTATATGAAAGCAATGAATGAAGCAGGATTAGAAGTTCCTCCTGAACTGCTGCTTGAAGGCAATTATAGCCGTAAAAGCGGTTATGAAGCGGCATCAAGACTATGGGAGCAACGGGATCAAGTGGAAGCGGTATTTGCGGCCAATGATCGCATGGCGATCGGTTTGATGCAAGGGCTTCGTGAGCGAGGCTGGATCGCCGGGCGCGATTTCGCTATTGTTGGCTGCGATGATTCGGATGCTGCTAAGCTCAGCGATCCACCGCTAAGCAGCATCAATGTGCCTTTCTATGAGATGGGCAAAGAGGCAGCACGCAGTGTGCTGGCGGACTTGCTGCATGGGGAGGGCACGAAGGATAAACGGATCAAGCTGCCAACCCGATTGGTTGTGCGAAAATCATCGAAGAGCAGTCATCATAAATGAGTAATTGGTATAGGGATGAAAGAACTCAAATGAATGCTAACGAAGCTAGTTTTGCTAAGGCAAAGCTCTAGGGAGGCGCACTTTTATGAAATCTTTCAATATCGGTATGGTTGGCTATAAGTTTATGGGCAAAGCACATAGTCATGCTTATAAGGATTTGCATATGTTTTTCCCGCAGACAGCGGTACCGAAGATGAAGCTCATCTGCGGTCGAGATGAAAGCGGTGTCAGCAGCGCAGCCGAACAATTCGGCTGGGACGGGTTTGTCACCGATTGGCGCGAGCTGGTCACGCATCCCGATATCGACATCGTCGATATCAATGCGCCCAGCGATGCGCACAAGGAAATCGCGCTTGCTGCGGCGAAGGCCGGTAAGCATCTGTTCTGTGAGAAGCCGCTGGCGCTGACCCTTGCGGATGCAAGAGAAATGCTGGAGGCGGCTGAAACAGCCGGGGTGAAGCACATGGTGGGCTTCAACTACAGGTTTGCACCTGCGGTGCAGCTCGCGAAGAAGCTGGTCGAGAGCGGCCGCCTCGGAGACATTTATCACTTCCGCGCTTGGTTCCTGCAGGACTGGATCGTAGATCCAACGTTCCCGCTGGTCTGGCGCCTGCAGAAGGAGATTGCCGGCTCTGGGTCGCACGGCGACTTGGGCGCGCATCTGATCGATCTGGCGCACTTCTTAGTCGGTGACATGACGGAGGTTATCGGCATGAGTGAGACGTTCATCAAGGAGCGGCCGCTGCCGACTTCGATGACGGGGCTTAGCGCCAAAGGCAGCAAGGATGCACCGCACGGACCGGTAACGGTCGATGATGCGACGCTATTCATGGCACGCTTCGCGAATGGGGCGCTAGGCAGCTTCGAGGCTACACGTCTTGCACCAGGGCACCGGTGCACGAATTCTTTTGAAATTAATGGCAGTAAGGGCAGTGTGAAGTTTGATTTTGAGCGGTTGAATGAATTACAGGTTTATTTTACAAGTGATGATGAAGATGTTCAGGGCTTCAGACGTGTTCTGGCGACGGATCCGTCGCATGCTTATATGGATGCGTGGTGGCCTGCGGGGCATACGATTGGTTATGAGCACACATTTGTGCACGAAGTTGTTGAGTTGATGAACGCACTTTCGGAAGACCGTCAGCCGGTCCCGAATTTCGTAGACGGTGTGAAGTGTCAAGAGGTGCTGGAAGCGGTGGATCAATCCATTGCGCAGCGTCGTTGGGTGCGTATTAGCGAGGTCTAAGGATAGATATGTGTGGAGAGGGGATTGTGCAGTGAGTAAACAAGCATTGATTGTGTGGGGTGGCTGGGACGGTCATCAACCTGAAGAGGTGGCTGGCATTTTCGCAGGGTTATTGCGTGAGGAAGGCTTTGGCGTGGAAGTATCGGATACACTGGACAGCTTCAAAGATGCAGAGCGCTTGGCGGGCGTTGATCTTATCGTGCCAGTATGGACCATGGGTAAAATCGAGAGCGAGCAGTTGAAACCGTTAATCGCTGCGGTCAAAGAAGGCGGAACTGGCATCGCAGGTTGTCATGGAGGTATGGCAGATTCCTTCCGTAATGAAGTGGAATATCAATACATGGTTGGCGGTCAATGGGTAGCGCATCCTGGGAATGACGGCGTTACATATACGGTTCGAATCAAGGATCGGGGGCATCTATTGACAGAGGGCATGGATGATTTCGTTGTGGTCTCGGAAAAGTATTACATGCATGTGGACCCAGCCATTCACGTACATGCAGTTACAGACTTTGGCGATGTAGAGATGCCGGTTGTTTGGACGAAAACCTATGGAGCAGGCAAGGTGTATTATAACTCGCTAGGTCATCAAGCTAACATAGTTCGTATGCCAGAAACACTAGAATTAATGCGCCGCGGCTTGCTGTGGGCAACACGATAACGATTAGGGGGAAGTCAGAGATGAGTAAGAAGAAAGTGGGTATTATCGGTTGCGGGAATATTAGTGCAGCCTATATGAAAAATATTCCTAACTTTGAGCATTTGGAGCTGCTCGCGTGTGCCGATATCGATTTGGCTAGAGCAAAAGCTCGGGCGGAGGAATTCAGCATTCCTCATGCGTATACGGTTCAAGAGCTATTGAATGATCCGAATATTGAGATTGTGATTAATTTGACGATTCCGGCAGCGCATGCCGAAGTTTGTATTCAAGTGTTAGAAGCGGGCAAACACGTGTATGTGGAGAAGCCGCTTGCCGTAACCCGTGAGGAAGGTTTGCAGATTCTTGAAGTTGCGCGCCGCAAGGGATTGCTGGTTGGCAGTGCACCGGATACGTTCCTCGGAGGAGGTATCCAAACGTGTGTGAAGCTGATTAATGACGGCTGGATTGGCACACCGATTGCAGCAACGGCATTCATGATGGGGAAAGGCCATGAGCATTGGCACCCGGATCCTGAATTTTATTATGCCAAAGGCGGCGGCCCTATGTTCGATATGGGTCCTTACTACTTAACGGCGCTTGTGGCCTTGCTGGGTCCTATCCGCCGAGTAACCGGTTCGGCTGCCGTTAGTTTCCCGGAGCGCACGATTACCAGTGAGAAGAAACGCGGGCAGAAAATCACGGTAGAAACACCAACGCATATTGCGGGTGTTTTGGATTTCCATAGCGGCGCGATTGCTACGCTTGTCACAAGCTTTGATATTATGGGAGGCACTCAGCTGCCGAACATTGAAATCTACGGCAGCCAAGGTTCTTTGCGTGTTCCGGATCCGAATACCTTCGGAGGTCAGGTTCTTATTCGCAAAGGCGGTTCCGATTGGGAGCCAATTCCTCTGTCGCACGGCTACAAAGAAAACCATCGCGGTTTAGGTGTAGCAGCCATGGCTGAGGCCCTGATAAGCGGCCAAAGTGATGCGCATCGCGCGAATGGGGAGCTGGCGTACCACGTGCTCGAAGCGATGCATGGCTTCCATGACGCGTCTGACTCAGGGAAGCATTATGTGATGCAAAGCAGCTGTGAGAGACCTGCTCCGCTGTCACCTGATTCTGTGCTGTAAAAAATGAAATGATGGGGCTAATCTGTTGATCGAGACTGCTATTCATTCATTGTGCCGCCTCAAAACTGGTAGTCATAACTCCAAAATTCGATTTTAGAGTTATTCAGCAGCTATTGTGAAGGTAGATCGGCTTGGGTACTAATGTTGTATTTCATACAACAATTCACACGCCATCATTCCGTGTAACACACGTTTATGACCTCTAGTTAATACAGGAACAATCTTGTCATTGAAAAAGCTGCCTAATAAAGGGCAGCTTTTTTCGATTGACGATACTGCAAGGGGCTCATCCCCGTCCACCGTTTAAATTGTCTGCTGAAATGTGATAAGTGAGAATAACCCAATATAGAGGCGATTTTTTTGAGAGGTAGATCGGGCTGCGCAATGAGGACTTTCGCTTCATGCAATTTAAGATCGGACAAATACTGTCGTGGAGACATCCCAAACACTTTGCGGAATACCTCAAGTCCATAACCAGAGCTGATCCCAAGCGACGAAACAATGTCCTCGATACTCAATTTCTTTTCTAGCGTTTCCTCGTCCATCTGAGAATATGGATTGAAGGATGCTTTGATGGCCTCAGCAATTGCTTTGGCATACTGAACGGAAGTAGGGGGGATGCTTTCATTCTGATCCTGATTCTGATCCTGGGCCGGACAGACAAATTGAGACAGGGTTCCAAATAACTCAAATAAAGTAGCTTGCAAGCGAAATCGATCCGTTGTCGTATATTCGCGAGGCTGCCTGGCCATTTCAACCCAATCATCGAGAACTTTTCGCAGTTTACCATTTTCCTCGGTTTCAGATGGGAAGAGAATCTTAGAGTTTTTGATCATTTCTTGGCGGAATAGGGGATCATCTACGTTGAAATGGGCAGTGAAATACGTCATGCCTTCCCTGGATATACAGCGGTTAGCATGCTTGAATCCTGGCGGAATCAGAATGATATCTCCTGCTTGCAGCAAGTAACGATTCTTTTCCATGACCGTTTCCTGACAGCCCTTTAGGATTAGATTAACTTCAAAGCCAATATGAGATTCTATGGGCATTTCCCAATTGTTTTCCACTTGCTGTAAGTGAGCTCCAAAAAATTTGACATTCCAATCAAACATGGGAAGCCAATTGGCGTTATTTTTCCAAATCAAATATTGTTGTTTTGCCTTATCCATATCGTTTCACCTTGGTTTTGGGTAAATTTCACGTTGTTTGGACAATCGCGCAGGGATCTATTCTCAATCTATAATAAAGAGAGAAAAGGATCAAGTCGTACGAATAACAGATGGAGGTCATAGATCATGGAAAACGCTAACATACAGTGGATTTCAAGCACAAAAGAATCCTTGTGGCAAGATAAAGTAGTGTCTGATCGCGGGAACGGTGATGTAAACCTTGCTATAACCGATGAACCATTTCAAAAGGTAGAAGGCTTCGGTGGATGTTTCAATGAGTTAGGTTTCGCAGCGCTTACGCACTTGTCGGAAAAAGAACGCGGGCAAGTTCTTCACTCCCTTTTTCACCCGGATGGTGATCAAAAGTTTAGTATTTGCCGTCTTCCGATCGGCGCAAGTGATTACGCACTGGAGTGGTATAGTCTAAATGAGACGGACGGAGATTTGGAAATGAAGCATTTCTCCATCGAGAGGGATCTGAAATATCTGATTCCGTATATTAAAGAAGCCTTAACCTATAATCCAGATTTGAAGTTTTTCGCCTCCCCTTGGAGCCCTCCAACTTGGATGAAGTTCCCTAGAGCCTATAACTATGGCAAATTACGCTGGGAAAAAGAAATACTAGCGGCCTATGCGCTTTATTTCGTCAAATATGTAGAAGCCTATCGCAATGAAGGGATTACGATTCATCAGATTCACGTTCAAAACGAAGTTGTTGCGGATCAAAAATTCCCATCCTGTTTATGGACAGGTGAACAGCTGCGTGATTTCATTCGGGATTATCTGGGTCCTGCTTTCGAGAAACATGGGATCGATGCTGAAATTTGGCTGGGAACGATTAATGCGCCAGAGCCGTGGCAGGAATGGTTGAAAAAATCGTCGTCGGATTTCAATGCCTATGCTTTTACCGTGCTGAGTGATCCTGAAGCTTACAAGTATATTAAAGGTGTCGGCTACCAATGGGCTGGAAAATACGGCATCCAACGAACCGTTCAAAGCTATCCGGAACTTCGTTACATGCAGACGGAAAATGAATGCGGAGACGGCACGAATACGTGGGATTATGCCAAATACATCTTTAATTTGTATCAGCACTATTTTACAAATGGCGTGAACGCCTACATCTACTGGAACATGGTGCTTGAGCCGAAAGGACGCAGCACGTGGGGGTGGGAGCAAAACTCGATGATCACAGTAGATCCAGCGACCAAGACAGCAACTTTCAACCCAGAATATTATGTGATGAAGCACTTCTCCCACTTTGTTTCACCGGAATCTACACGAATAGGTTTAAAAGGTCCATGGACCGGAAATGCGCTTGCATTTGAAAAGCCAAATGGAGATAAAGTGGTCGTGATTGCCAACCCTTTTGCAGAAACAAAGGTGGTTCGTTTATCTGACGGAACAAAGGTTTATACATTTGAACTTGAACCGGATTCGTTCAATACGATTGTATTTAATGAAGGAAATAGGCGATGAAAGAACTTCTCTATGGTGTCGCCTATTATAGGGAATACATGCCCTATGAACGATTGGACCAAGATATCCAGATGATGAAGGATGCCGGTATTAATCTGGTGCGAATTGCCGAATCGACATGGAGCACGCATGAACCTCAGAACGGAGTATTCGAGTTCTCTCACGTCGATCGGGTGTTGGATGCGATGCATGAAGCCGGCATTAAAGTCATCGTCGGAACTCCCACTTATGCTATCCCCACTTGGATGGTGAAGGAGCATCCGGACGTTCTGGCCGTTACTCCGAAGGGGCCTGGGCGTTATGGAGCTCGTCAAATTATGGATATTACGAATCCAACGTATTTGTTTTATGCCGAAAGAATCATACGTAAGCTGATCGGGCATGTCCAAAATCACCCTGCGATTATCGGTTACCAGGTAGATAACGAGACCAAGCATTATCAGACGGCGGGTTCCAACGTTCAGTTCATGTTCGTGAAATACATGAAAGACAAGTTCGGAACCCTGGAACGTCTCAATCAGGAATTTGGGCTGGATTACTGGAGTAATCGAATTAATAGTTGGGAAGACTTTCCTTCCGTCGTTGGTACGATCAACGGCAGTCTAGGGGCGGAATTCGCTCGATTTCAAAGGAAGCTCGTCACCGATTTTCTGGCTTGGCAAGCATCTATCGTTAATGAATATAAACGACCAGGTCAGTTTGTTACGCATAACTTTGATTACGAGTGGAGAGGTTACTCCTTCGGTGTCCAACCGGATGTAGACCATTTTGCGGCGTCGGCGTCTTTGGATATCGCTGGAGTGGACATTTATCATCCTTCCCAAGATGAACTGACAGGAACCGAAATTTCGTTTGGCGGAGATGTTACTCGTGCTCTAAAAGGAACTAACTATTTCGTTTTGGAAACTCAGGCGCAAGCTTTTCCTAACTGGACTCCTTACCCGGGACAATTAAGGCTTCAAGCATTCAGCCATCTGGCCTCTGGTGCTAATATGGTCTCTTATTGGCATTGGCATTCGATACACAATTCAGCTGAAACTTACTGGAAGGGCTTGTTAAGTCACGACTTCGAGTCGAATCCTGTTTATGAAGAAGCCAAGACCATAGGCAGAGATTTTAATCGCTTGTCGCGGCATCTTGTGAATCTGCAGATATCGAATCGGGTCGCGATGCTGGTCAGCAATGAAGCTTTGACAGCGATAGAATGGTTCCCATTGCCCGGTCGTCAAGTCAACTATAACGATATTGTTCGGCTTATGTACGATGAGTTATATAAAATGAATATCGGTTGTGATATCGTTCATCCGGACAGTGATATGTTTGAGAATTATGAGCTGATTCTTGTTCCGGCACTATATGCGGCGTCAGATGATCTGCTGGAGCGGTTGAATACTTTCGTTAGAAATGGCGGGCATGTCGTATACACGTTCAAAAGCGGCTTTACCAACGAAAATGTCAAAGTACGCACCACGCATCAACCCGGCACTATCGATGAAGCTTGCGGTATCCGCTACAGCATGTTTGTGGAGCCGAAATCTGTTACATTCAAGGGTGACCCTTTTGAAGTTGGGCCCGAGGACAACACAGTGAAAACATGGATGGAATTGCTTACGCCTAAGACGGCAGAAGTATTGGCCTCTTATGACCATCCTCATTGGGGAGGGTATGCGGCTATTACAAAGAACCCTTACGGAAAAGGTACTACGACTTATATTGGTTGTCTGCCGAGTTCTGCTGTGATGAGCAAAGTGCTGGAAATGACGGTTAAGGATGCCGGATTATGGGGGAAGGATCAAGATATCCACTATCCCCTTATTGTGAAATCGGGTATTAACGACCAAGGGAAGACCGTTCGTTACTATTTCAATTACTCGGATCGTACCGAGACGTTGAAGTATCCGCATGCGAAGGGAACAGAATTGCTGAGCGGTGAGGCTGTGAAGCAAGGGGCGGTCAGGGAACTGTCTGGCTGGGGAATTGCGATTATCGAAGAAGCGTAACTGCTGAGGTTATACAAAGAAGACTGCCCAGAGAGGCAGTCTTTTTGTTACGCTAGGCAGCGCATCGACTAAGAAGACAATAAAAAAACCGGATCTATTCGCATGACTTGCGAAGGGGCTGAGACTCTTATTTGATGCCGAACACTCGGCATATGGGTCATTCCACAGAAATAAGACGCTATAGCTCCATTTTGGCCTAGTCTCTCGATGCATGATTCGCTCGCGAGGACAGTCTCTCAATGAAATGCGTATCGACTTTGATCTTCGTGCCTGCACTTTGCTCTAACTCAATCGATTCAATAAGCAGATCCACAGCGAGATAAGCCATTCGCTGCTTTTCTACATGGACGGTCGTTAATTCTGGCGAAACTATAACGGCTTCGGAGATATTGTCAAAACCGATAACGGATACGTCATCTGGTATTCGGTATCCGAACTCCTGAAGCGTCTTCATAGCGCTGATGGCGATATAATCGCATTCGCAAAATAAAGCGGTCGGCAAACAATGCCCTTCCTTCAGGAACGCGAGCAATTGAGCTTTGAGCGAATCTTGGGAGGATAGGATGGTAGGCGCTACAGAAAATCTGTGGGTAATCAGAATCTCTCTGCCATGTTCTTGAATGGCTGAGGTAAAGCCACGCTTTCTTTCCTCGAAATTATGAATTCTCACATTCGATTCAATATATCCAATATCGGAATGCCCTATCTCACAGAGATGAGTACCGGCCTGATAAGCGCCCATAAAATTGTTAATCTCTACAAAATGAATCGGCAGGGTATCAAAGCAGGTATCTAAAACAACGAGTGGCGATTGAAGTTTATTGGCAATATCCGCGATTTGCTCCCTATTTAAGTTCGTACCTAGAAGGACGACGCCATTGCTTTTCTTTTCCTCTGCAACCATCCGAATATCCCTCTCCAAAAACTCCATATCGATGGAGGAAAACAGTAAGGAATAGCCTTTCGTACGGCATCGTTCCTCAATGAATTGGATAAGTTCCCTGAAGAAGGGTTGTTGATAAAACTGCTCTAGTACGATGCCAGAGTTTGATATGACTAAAAAGGTAAGCGATTTAGCTGTATGGTCAATAGATGGGGATTTTGCTCTAGGGAGGTATCCGCTTTCCTGTGCGATTTGCAGGATGCGTTCACGTGTTTCTGGACTGATTCCAGGCTTTCCACTGAAAGCAAAGGATACGGCAGATTTTGAAACGCCTGCTAATTTCGCAATATCTTCCATCTTCATTATCGGATTCCTCTTTTCATGTTAACTAATTCGTTAAGTAAGTTTAGTTTACACCGATTAATAAACATATACAAGATGAATCTAATTTGTTTAGTTAAGTTTAGTTGTTAATTGACTAAATTTTATTTTAAATAGCTAAAATAAGACGTTGACACCCGAAATTTAGGGTGATAGGATGATTTTATAAATAGAGTTAAGTAAAAAGTTTATAACTTAAATTACTAAATTTAATGCTTTTGTTTAGTTCACCCATTAAAGTCATCCTTAATTTGTTTAGTTGTTTATTCATCCATTTATCATTGATTTTTAGAGGAGAGACATGACATGAAGAAATTTAAACTGGGTTACGCCCCTACTCGTCGTTTTGTATTTAGCGCTGAAGATGCTTTCAAGTATAAGGTTCAAATCCGGGAGAAAATCGAGAACTTCGGTTTGGACATCGACATTGTGGACTTGGAGGGACTGAATTCTGAGGGGCTGCTTTACGACGACCATATCAATGCGGATGCGATTATTGAACGCTTCAAAGAGGAGAAGGTGGATGCTGTCTTTTTTCCTCATTGCAACTTTGGTACCGAGGATACTGTAGCCCGGGTAGGTAAAGCGCTTGGAAAGCCAGTGTTGTTATGGGGACCTCGCGACGAATCGCCTCTGGAGGACGGTATGCGTTTGAGGGATACCCAATGTGGGCTATTCGCCACAGGCAAGGTGCTGCGACGTTTTAATGTGCCTTTTACTTATGTGACTAACAGTCGGGTGAATGATCCGGTATTTGAACGTGGATTTATCAATTTCATTGCCGCTGCGAACGTGGTTCGTCAAATGCGCAACCTGCGTATTTTGCAAATTGGGCCTCGGCCAGCTTCTTTCTTGACGATGATGTGCAATGAAGGGGAACTGCTGGAGCGGTTCGGCATCGAAATTCATCCCATTACGCTGATCGATATACAGCGGGCATCGAAACAGATTGAAAAGGGAAGCAACGCGGAGCTGAGTGAAGCGATTGCCTACATCAAAGAAAAGCTTGATTACAGCGAGGTTACCGAGGATGACGTGAAACGTATCGCAGCCCTGAAGGTAGCTATGAAACAATACGCAACCAAAACCGGAAGTACAGCGATCGCCATCCAGTGCTGGTCTTCCCTTCAAGATGCGATGGGAATTATGCCTTGTCTGGCCAATGCGATTCTAACGGATGAGCAGATCCCAGTAACCTGCGAAACCGATATTCACGGAGCGATTACCTCCATCATGGTGCAGGCTGCTTCGATGAATCAAGCTCCAACGTTCTTCGCCGATTTGACGGTACGTCATCCTGAGAATCCGAACGGAGAGCTGCTCTTTCACTGCGGTAATTTCCCTGTCTCTCTGTCGGTTGAGGATAAGCCGAAGCTGCGCAAACACTTTTTGTTTGATGACCATGCGCCTGGTACACACGAAGGGGAAATCAAAGGCGGCGGAATAACGCTGGCCCGATTTGACGGCGACCATGGGGAATATCAATTATTTTTGGGGCGTGCCAAAGGTATCCAAGGTCCTTATACACGCGGTTCTTATGTTTGGGTGGAAGTAAATGACTGGCCACTATGGGAAGAGAAATTGGTAAAAGGACCTTACGTTCACCACGCCGTCGGAATTCATGCTAACGTGATTCCTGCACTTTATGAAGCGTGCCAATATATACCAGGCCTTTCCCCGGATCCGGTGGATCCGACTATACAAGAAATTCAGGCGTGGCTGCGCGGCTCTGATCTGTAACCGCGTATGCTTACGAAGTCAGTTTTGCTAAAGCAAAACTCTTAGGAGGGATTATATGAACCAAATAGAACTGAAAGCAAAAGCCATCCAGATCCGAATGGATCTGCTGAGGATGATACACGGAGCCAAGACAGGACATACCGGCGGCTCCTTGAGCAATACGGATATTTTGACGGCCTTATACTATAAAATTATGAAAATCGATCAACAGAATCCGAAATGGGCCGAGCGGGACCGCTTTATCGCCAGCAAGGGCCACTCCGTCGAATCACTGTGGTGCATCCTCGCCGACCTAGGTTTTTTTCCGAAAGAAGAGCTGGGGACATTCAGCCAATTCGGTACACGTTTGATCGGCCATCCTAACAATAAGGTACCTGGGATTGAAATGAACACCGGTGCTCTTGGGCATGGGCTTGCTATTTCGGTAGGCATGGCGCTTGCGGCTAAACGAGATGGTAAAAGCTATCGGGTATTCTGTCTCATGGGTGATGGTGAGCAGGCAGAAGGCTCTGTCTGGGAAGCTGCTATGGCTGGACCCCATTTCAATCTGGACAATCTCGTAGGTATCATTGACCGAAATCGCCTGCAAATCAGCGGCAGCACGGAAGAAGTCATGGGGCTTGAGCCACTTGAAGAGAAATGGGCGGCATTCGGTTGGAACGTTGTTTCCATTGACGGAAACGATATGGAATCTCTGGTTGAGGCTTTCGGTGCGGTACCAACTGTACCTGGAAAACCTACCTTGGTCATGGCCAATACGGTGAAAGGCAAAGGTGTTTCCTTTGCTGAGAATAATCCTGCGTGGCACCATCATGTGCCGAACGATACACAGCTTTCGCAAGCCCTGGCAGAACTCTCTGCGGCACTTGAGCTATTGAAACCAGAAGGGCAGGTGCGCTAAACATGAATACGATCCCTAACCGTCAGGTTATTTGCGAGACACTAATGAATCTGGCTGAAACCGATCAAGATATTATGGTTCTCACCAGCGATTCCCGAGGTTCGGCGGCTATGGCGCCTTTTGCCAAGGCGTTCCCAAATCAATTCGTTGAAGTCGGCATCGCCGAGCAAAATATTGTTGGCATATCGGCAGGTTTAGCTCATAGCGGAAAGAAGCCTTTTGTCACTTCGCCGGCTTGTTTCCTAAGTATGCGCTCCATTGAGCAGATCAAAGTGGATGTGGCCTATTCTGGAACCAACGTGAAGCTTGTAGGCATAAGCGGCGGAGTCAGCTATGGCGCCCTCGGTATGTCACACCATTCTGTTCAGGATATAGCTGTAGCGCGAGCAATTCCGGGACTTGCGGTAGTATTGCCCGCTGATCGTCATGAAACGAAGAGAATGACAGAGGCTTTAGTTAAGCACCAAGGCGGCGTTTATGTTCGTATTGGTAGAAATGCGGTAGAGGATGTCTACGAGTCCGATGACTATGATTTCATCATTGGCAAAGCGGTGACGTTGCGAGAAGGAACGGATCTGACGATCATTGCTGCTGGGGAAACCGTTCGGGTAGCCCTCGATACGGAGAAAGCTCTCCAAGAGGTTGGCGTATCCTGCCGCGTGATCAATATGCACACAATTAAACCGTTAGACGACGAAGCGATCATTCGGGCCGCAGGGGAAACAGGTCATATCATTACGGTAGAGGAGCACAGTATCTTCGGCGGGCTCGGCGCCGCAGTCGCAGAGGTAGTCGTCCAGCATCAACTTGTTCCGATGCGTATTATCGGTATTCCGGATGAGCCGGCCATCGCGGGCAAAAGCTCGGAAGTATTCAAGCATTACGGGATCCACTCAAATAATCTCAAGCGTGTAGCTCTTGAAATGCTTGGTAAGTAGGTGGGCAGCTCATGATTGAAACCTATATCCTAGCCATAGACCAAAGCACTTCGGGTACGAAGGCCTTGATCGTAGATCGTTCCGGAAGTATCATCGCCCGTAGTACGGCCGAACATAAGCAGTATTATCCGCAGCCTGGCTGGGTGGAGCACGATCCAGTTGAGATTTATAACAATGTGAAAAGAACAGCTCATCATGCCATGGAATTGGCCGGTATTGAAGCCGGTCAGTTAGCTGGGCTGACCATCACCAATCAGCGAGAGACGGCCGTGGTTTGGGATCGAACATCCGGTTTGCCTGTCTATCCCGCAATCGTATGGCAATGTCAGCGGACAGCGGATCGATGCGCGGAGTATAAAGCGGCCAACATGGAAGATATCGTTCGCGCCAAGACAGGCCTGCTCCTCGACCCTTACTTCTCTGCCACCAAGTGGGGATGGATATTGGAGTATGCAGAAGGCGCAAGGGAGAAACTCGAACAAGGAAAGCTTCTGGCCGGGACGGTAGACAGTTGGCTCCTATGGAAGCTCACGGGAGGCAGTGTTCATGCCACTGATTTTACGAATGCTAGCCGAACGTCATTATTCAATATTCATACGCTGGAGTGGGACCAAGAATTATGTGAAAGGTTTCAAATTCCGTCCGCCTTATTGCCGGAGGTTAGATCATCCGATGAGATTTTCGGTTATACGCAGGATCCAGCGTTATTCTCAGCAAAGATTCCTATCTCTGGCATCATAGGTGACTCTCAAGCCGCTTTATTTGGGAATCAATGTTTTGATACAGGTATGGCCAAAGCAACATACGGAACCGGCACCTCTGTACTCATGAACATTGGCGAGAAGCATGATCAGCTTGGAAATGGCTTGGTGACGACAATTGCATGGGGAATGAGCGGCAAGATCACCTATGCGCTTGAAGCTATCATTCGAACCTCCGGCGATACGATCAAATGGGTTCGCGACCAATTGGGTCTCTTTAGCAGTTTTGCGGAGATGGAGGAATTGCTTGCTCAAGCTCCGAATAACGAAGGTGTATACGTCGTTCCAGCCTTCGTTGGATTAGGTGCTCCTTACTGGGATCCCTATGCCAGGGCGGCAATTATGGGGATGAGCCGGGAAGTGGAAGGTCGCACATCATCCGTGCAGCGCTAGAGAGCATTGCCTATCAAGTAAATGATGCGGTAAAGTTGATGCAAATTGAATCCGGTATCCGGTTGAAGGAACTGCGCGCAGATGGAGGCGCTTCCGATAATACCACGCTTATGCAGTTTCAAGCAGATGTGCTGGAACGCAGCGTCATCAAATCGGAGGTTGCCGAGCTCTCTGCGATGGGTTCTGTTTATTTGGGAGGGCTAGGTGTCGGTTTTTGGTTATCTCTTGATGAGCTTAAAAATCGCGGCCAAGCTTATTCCGTCTATGAATCAAAGATGCAGGAAAACATACGTGAACAACATATCACCGGATGGAATCGTGCGGTAGCTTCGGTACTATTAACAAATAAAAAGGCGGAGGCTTAGACAATGACATTTAATGAAGAGTCGAAGATAGGTCACATTTGGGCGAATCCAGCAGGTCGAGCCGTGTTGTTGAAATATTTACCTCATCTTAAGGATTCCCCATTTCTTTCGTTCATTAAGAAAAATACGTTGCCATCGTACAATGCGTTCAATCCAGCTTGGACACTAGCACCAGAATTGCTGGAGACTATACTCACAGAGTTGTCCCTAATCGAAGTTGAAGCAGAAACGGATGAAGACATCTCTCCAGACGTCAACTATGAGAACGACGCTGTAGCTTTGGGGTCAGCGACAACCAAAGCGCCCGATCAAATCGGAAAATGGGGCGTCTACGAGCTAACGCTTCAAGGGCCGGAACACGGCAATCCGTTCGTGGATGTAAGCTTGGAGGCTGAATTCAGCTTTGAAGGCCGAGTTGTCCGGGCCCAAGGTTTTTATGACGGTCAAGGTATTTATCGGATCCGTTTTATGCCGGATGTGGAAGGAACGTGGACATACAGAACCAATAGTAACGCGCGTTCCCTTTGTGGACTGACAGGGCAATTTATATGCACAGCCCCTATTGAGGGGAACCATGGACCGGTACGGGTCAAGCATACCTTCCATTTCGCATATGAGGATGGGACGCCATATATTCCGGTCGGGACCACTAGCTACGTCTGGACCCATCAAGGCGATGAGTTGGAAGAGGAGACGTTAGCAACGCTTAGATCCGCCCCATTTAATAAGATGCGTATGTGTGTCTTCCCGAAATCCTACCAGTTCAACGCGAATGAGCCTGTTTATTACCCTTTTGAGGGTTCCGCCCCTGAAAGTTGGGATTATACGCGATTCAATCCGGCCTTCTTTCAGCACTTGGAAAATAGAATCGCTGACCTTGGGAAGCTTGGCATCGAAGCAGACTTGATTTTATTCCATGGCTATGACCGTTGGGGCTTCTCCGAAATGTCCAAGTCCGCAGATGACCGTTACCTGCGTTATCTGACTGCCCGCTTATCGGCCTATCGTCATGTCTGGTGGTCGCTAGCCAACGAGTATGATTTGATGTGGAAGAAAGAAACGGAGGATTGGGAACGCTTCGCGAAGATCGTCACGGAGAATGATCCGAATCATCATTTAATCTCCATTCACAACTGCTTCGGATTCTACGATTACAGTCGGCCTTGGATCACTCACTGCAGCATCCAGCGGGTCGATGTTTATCGAACTGCGGAGAATACCAACGATTGGCGGGAGCAATGGCAGAAGCCGATTGTCATTGACGAATGCGCGTATGAAGGGAACATTGATCAGGGCTGGGGGAACATATCCGGACAGGAAATGGTACGGCGCTTCTGGGAAGGCGCCGTAAGAGGCGGTTATGTCGGCCATGGTGAAACCTATTTGCATGACGAGGACATCCTTTGGTGGTCCAAAGGGGGGAAACTGTACGGAAGCAGCCCTGAACGGATCGGTTTCCTACGCAAAATCATGGAAGATGGACCTGCAGAAGGTCTAAATCCGTTAAAATCCGAGTGGGATGTTCCGTCAGCGGGCGTTCCCGATGAATATTACTTGTACTACTATGGCTTTAACCAACCCAGTTTCAGGAAGTACAGCATGAAGCCAGGAATCCGTTATAAAGTGGATGTCATCGACACTTGGAATATGACCATTAATGAGCAGTCTGGGACTTATGAGGGAGACTTCCGGATTGAGCTGCCTGGGACACCCTATATAGCCGTTAGATTTAGGAAGATATAGCGTTTAGGCGACAACATTAATGACATGCAAGCTGGCAGCAGTTTGGCATGTCATTTTTTCTCAGTAGATATGAAAGTATAAGTTTTATACTTTTGCTTCGCATCTACCTTGACAAACGCGCTCGTCCCAAAAGGACGACGGAGCCGTTTATCCTTGATGAAAGAGGTTACATCGCAGGGTGATTTTGTTCCTGTCTTCGTTGTACAATAGGGAGACCTTACACCTTATAGAGGAGAGCGTCTTCATGCGAAAACTGAAATTATGGCTGAACTCCTTGCGTTTCAAGCTTTTCTCTGGATTATTATTCACGATTGTCCCTCTTATCATCGTTCTGCTTATAATCAACCATTACTCGGCTCAAGTCGTTCGCAACCAAGTGGCCCAGTCCAATAAAAACATGCTGAGCTTATACATGGGGCAGATCGACCGCAATTTGCAGGAAGTGGACAACTTTTTGATCAACTTATCCCAAACGAACTTGGATTTACTTGATTTGGATACGGACAGGATTGCGAACGAAAATAATTATATGAAAGCCAAGCTTCGTCTGTTTCAAACGATCAACAACAGTGTCAGCTATTACAAGGGAATCGATTCGTTCTTTATATATTCCAGCCTAAACGAAGATTTGCTCATGACGCAAGGTTTCGGAAGCAGCTTTGATGAACGTAACCAGGTGGCAAATGAAATTGTAAGGATGCTGCAGGATAGCTCAGTGACTCCAAATGTTTATCGATGGTATACCTGGCAATCGGAAGGAAATCATTATGTCTATCATGTGATAAAAACCGGTGATGTCTATGTTGGGGCATGGGTAGATGCAAAGAAGCTGATGATCCCTCTTCAACTCATTGACCTGGGATCTAATGGTGCAGCGCTTTTAACCTCGGAACGACTAGAACCGATGAGTCACGGAGAATTAATTGCACAGAAAGGCATTCATTTAGCACTAACCAATCAGGCTTACACACTCTCGGGAACGAATGCGGATTATTTAGTTATGGGGGAACCGTCGAAGAAAGGAAACTTTTATTTATTCGCCTTAATTCCCGAGGAAACGGCTTTGGAGAAACTACCTTATCTACAACGTATTTCTTCCATCATATCGATTGGAGCCATCGTATTTCTGCTGATATTTGTCTTTTACATGAGAAAAGTGTTCTTGCTGCCAATCAATCGAATCATCCTGGCGATGAGAAAATTAGGTGATGGACGTTGGAATTCGCAAATCGAGCATTATCCGACCTCTACCGAGTTTAGTATGATGAATGAAACCTATAACCGGATGATCACTGAGATTCAACATTTGAAAATTAACGTCTATGAAGAAAAATTAATGCATCAGCAAGCGGAACTTAAGCATCTACAGCTTCAGATCAACCCTCACTTCTTTTTGAATTCACTGAACATCGTCTACAACTTGGCAACGGTAAAGGATTTCAAATTAATCCAGGAGATGACGAAGTGTCTTGTTGCTTACTTCCGGTTTATGTTCCGTAGTAATTCCTATTTGGTAACACTCAAGGATGAACTGCTTCATACCCAGAACTATTTGCGTATTCAAGAGCTTCGATTTCCGGGTATTTTATCGTATCAGATCGAGGTGCCAGAAGCTGTTCTTTCGCTGCAGATTCCTCCGCTTGTCATACAGACGATGGTAGAGAATGCCATCAAACATGCGGTTAATATGGATGAACAGATTCGGATCGATATCCGGGTGAATACGGAGGAAGACGAAGAAAACCAATGGGTGGTTATTCATATTGAGGATACAGGAGCAGGCTTTCCGGAACCTATTCTGGAATTATTGCAAAGCAATATGGATTTGACTAGTGAGGAGGGGGAGCACATCGGGATCTGGAATGTCAAACGTAGACTACACTTGTTGTATGCCGATAAAGCCGCTATTGATTTCTATAATGAAGTCGGCAAAGGCGCGTGCGTGCGAATCCGCATACCGGCAAATGTTCCACCAACAGGAGGTGAGTAAATTGGTTCATGTGTTAATCGTCGACGACGAAGTGCACGCAGTGAGAGGATTACAGGCTGGCGTAGATTGGGATAAGCTCCGTACTTCTACGGTGCATACGGCCCATAGTATGAAGCAGGCACAGGAGATCTATGCTACATCTCCGATCGATTTGATGATCTGCGATATAGAAATGCCTCAGGGCTCCGGCATGGAGTTATTGAGCTGGGTCAGAGAGCATTATCCCCGAACAGAGACGATATTTCTAACGTGTCATTCCGATTTCTCGTATGCGAAACGTGCGATCCAATTGGACAGCTTCGAGTACTTGCTGAAGCCTGTAGATTATGAGGAGCTTGAGGATGTGATCCTGAAGGTTTTGGTCAAAATAAAAAAAGATCAGGAGCTTCTTTCTTTCGAAGAAACCTATAAGCATTATTACCAGTTGTGGGAGTCCCATCAGCCACTGATGAAAGAACGCTTTTGGCAGGATCTAATCCAACAATCGATTCCCTCCACCAAGGATAAAATAACGGAGCATCTTCAAAAGTATAATCTATTGTCTTTGGATTCCATGCGGTTTGTACTGATTATGATTCGCGTTAGGCGTTGGCATAAGAATCTGAATCAGCGGGATGAACGAATTATGGAATATGCGTTGAAGAATGCCGCGGAAGAGAAGATTACGCGAAACAATCAGCATACAGCGATCATTTCTCCGGATAATGGATGTCTGCTGATCATGATTCCTTACGAGCGTCAACATCAAATGAACGATCTTCGAGAGGTATGCGAGGAATACGTGCAATCCTGCAATCAATACTTTTACTGTGATCTATGCTGTTACATCAGCGAACCCGCCTCGCTTCATGAAGTCGTACCTATGGTGAGTAGAATGGACGATTTGGATCGGGACAATGTCTCTAGAGTTAATGAAACCATTGTGCTTTGGGATGTGAGAAAAGGGGAGAGCAGAGTAGAGCTTCCATCTTTGAATGACTGGGCAGAGTGGATGAAGCAGGGGTCAAAGGAAAAGCTGCAAACCGAAGTTAAGTTATTGTTTAAATCGTTAAGGGAGACCAGAGAAGGAATTGGGGCTCCGCTCTTGCACAGCTTCTATCAGGATTTTCTCCAAATGCTTTTCTTTGTTCTTCAGATGAAAGGATTACATGCGAATAAAGTGTTTGCAGCTAATCTATTTACTGAAAAGCCGGAATTAGTACTGAGATCTATAACCGCTTTGGAAGAATGGGTGCAATACGTCATCGAGGTGGCTATGAATCAGATCCATTCGACGGAAGGGGGCATGTCTGTTGTTGAAAAGGTGAAGCAATACGTTGCGGCTCATATTTCCGTATCGGAATTATCCAGGGATGTTATCGCGGCGCACGTATTTTTAAATCCAGATTATTTGACACGGGTGTTCAAAAAAGAAACGGGCTTGTCCATTTCCGACTATTTGCAGCAGCAACGGATCCAATATGCCAAGGATTTGCTTGCAGGCTCGGATAAATCCATTATCGATGTAGCGCTATTAGCGGGCTATTCGAATGTTTCTTACTTCTCGACGCTTTTCAAGAAAGCTGTAAGTATGAATCCCAATGAATATAGAAAGCAGTTTGAGAAAAGATAGAAAGACTCTGCGCTTACACATAGGCGTGGAGTCTTTTTTTCGAAAAATGTCGGAAAACCTAAAGTATAAAGTCGTATTCGTGGTGAGCAGCCTAGTTTAACTTCTTCTATACTAAAGCTATCAAGAGAAGGAGTTGACACCGGATGAACACCAAAGCAGAAGTTTTATACGAAAACGCTAAGGTCGTAAGGAAGACGGGTACGCTGCAGAAGACGTTGAAAACGTTTAAACGCTACCGTGCGCTATTTCTAATGGTCTTGCCTGGCATGATTTATTTGATTATTAATAATTATCTCCCTATGTTTGGGATTGTGATCGCCTTTAAAAATATCAACTACCGCAAGGGGATATTCGGAAGTGATTGGGCTGGTCTCAAAAATTTCGAATATTTGTTTAAAACTGCTGACGCCTGGGTCATTACCCGAAATACGATACTGTACAATGGGCTTTTCATTATCATCAATTTGGCTCTGGCCGTGGCTGTAGCTATTTTACTGAATGAAGTGAAAAATCGGTTTATGTCCCGTTTTTACCAGAGTATCATTCTATTGCCGTATCTGATCTCCATGGTTATCGTCGGATATTTGGCGCTTGCCATGTTGAATGGAGAGAACGGATTCCTCAATCATCATATTTTACCGCTATTCGGAATCGAACCTATCTCCTGGTATTCAGAACCTAAGTATTGGCCATACATTTTAACACTGGTAAATATTTGGAAAAACGTAGGTTACTTATGTATCATCTTCTTGGCAGCAATTGTTGGGATCGATAACGAATATTATGAGGCAGCGACGCTAGACGGCGCGAACAAATGGCAGCAAATCCGCACGATAACGCTACCGCTTCTATCACCGGCGATTATTATCATGGCTTTGTTAAGCATTGGGCGCATTTTCTACTCTGATTTCGGTTTGTTCTATCAAGTACCTCTAAATTCAGGCCCCTTACAGCCAACAACGGATGTTATCGATACCTACGTTTACCGAGGGCTAATGACGCTTGGAGACATCGGAATGTCTTCGGCGGCAGGATTTTACCAGTCAGTCGTGGGATTCGTATTAGTGCTAGTATCCAACTTTATCATTCGCCGCAAAAGCCCGGAACAAGCTTTATTCTAAAAGAAAGGAGCGTGCTATCATGAAATCGAATCACATGAATCAATACGCGGTTAACCTGATCTTTATTCTCATGGCCTGTGCCAGCATTTTCCCGTTTGTCCTGCTTGTTATGGCCTCCTTTACCGATCAGAAAGCAATTATCAACGATGGTTATTCACTCTTGCCAAGTGTGTTTAGTCTAGAAGCGTACAAGTATATGATGAAGAGCTCAGCTTCGTTGTTTCGGGCTTATGGCATCACGGTTTTCATTACGATCTTCGGGACGGCTGTGGGCTTGGCTATCTCGACGATGCTCGCCTATCCTTTGTCACGCAGTGATATGCCGCTTCGCAAAGTGATGTCGTTTCTCGTATTTTTCACCTTGCTCTTTAACGGCGGACTTGTATCGACCTATCTGATTTACACCGAATTTTTCCATATTAAAAATACGATTTGGGCGCTTATCATCCCAGGATTGCTGACGAACGGCTTTTACATTTTACTAATCCGAACGTTTTTCAGCACTTCGATTCCGGCAGCGATTATTGAATCGGCGTATATTGACGGCGCTTCCGAATTCAAGATTTTTTACCGTATCGTGCTCCCGCTATCGCTACCGATTCTGGCTACCATCGGACTGATGCTGGGTATATCCTATTGGAACGATTGGTTTAACGGATTGATCTTTGTAACCGACAGCAAGCTCTTCAGTATTCAAAATATGCTGAATCGGATGCTGAGCGATATTCAGTTCCTTCAGAAGAGCAGCATGACCAATGCTGCACAGGCTTCTACGAACATACCGACAGATTCGGTTCGCATGGCAATAGCTGTTATCGGAATCGTTCCGATCTTCTGCGCCTATCCATTCTTCCAGAAATTTTTTGTCAAAGGTCTTACGCTTGGTGCTGTAAAAGGTTAACGACCGAAGCTACTCTTGAATCCCTTCGGATTCGATTAGTATAGATCAACCATTATTCATATACATTAGGGGGATTATGAACCATGGAAAAGAAATGGAAAAGAGCTAGTGGATTATTAAGTGTTGTTCTTGCAACGTCGACCTTGCTTTCAGCTTGCGGCAGCAGCACTAGCGATGATGGGAATAAAGCAGCGACAGATAGCGCTAAGCCTGCGAATTCCAAGCCATATGAAATCACAATGGCGTATATACAGCTAAATGATATGCCGGACACGAATCTCGTGGCTGAGGCAATCAGCAAAATTACTAAAGAAAAAATCAATGCAACCGTTAAACTGGTGCCTATCAGTATTTCCGCTTGGACACAACAAATGAATCTGATGCTGGCAGGAAGCGAGAAGCTTGATCTAATGGTCTCTTCCTCTATCATTGGCAACTTTGGCAGCCAAGTCGCTAAAGGTCAATTAGAGCCATTAGACGATTTGCTTAAGAAACATGGAAAAGGTCTTGTAGACACGGTGGGAATGGATTTGATTAATGGATCCAAGATCGACGGAAAAGTATACGGGGTTCCAAGCTTGAGGGATATTGGCTCCGACAATGGCATCATTATGAGAAAAGATTTGGTGGACAAGTATAAGATTGATTTGAGCAAAATCAAAACTTGGGCGGATCTGGACCCAGTGTTCCAAACGATCAAAGAGAACGAGCCAGGACTAGCGCCATTGGTTCAGCAAACGAACAATAATATGCCGGGAACCAATATGTACAACTCTATCGTGGATACATTAGGGGACAACCTGGGTGTACTTGCTGATCCGGGGAACAGCACCAAAATCGTGAATCTGTTCGAAACGAAGGAATTTACAGATGCTGTTGCATTAGCTCGTAAGTGGTATCAAGCAGGTTATATTTTGAAGGATATCGCTACTTCGCAAGAAACAGGAGTTAACTTGGTCAAAGCGGGCAAGGCGTTCTCTTATACATCGAATATGAAGCCTGGCTTTGAACAGCAGGAAAAGAATTTGTCTGGAAAAGACATGGTTGCTGTTCGTTTGACGAAACCGTTGCAAACTTCCGTTTCAATCACTGGTTTCATGATGTCGATCACTAAAAATAGTCAAGACCCTGAGAGAGCTATGCAATTCTTGAACATGATGTACACCGATAAGGACATTGCCAACTTGGTCTCCCTTGGTATTGAAGGAAAACACTATGTGAAGAAAGCGGATAACATCATTATGCTACCAGATGGCGTCAAGCAAAGCGGTTACCAATTCAACCAATGGGAAGTCGGCAATAACTTCCTGACTTACGTTTGGGAAGGTACAGATCCGAAAATTTGGGATTTGACGAAAGCACACAACGATAAAGCGATTAAGTCGAAAGCAGTCGGCTTCACATTTAACGTAGATCCGGTTAAAACAGAACTTGCTGCAGCGACTAACGTGATCAATCAATATAAGGTAGGTCTGGAAAGCGGTACGTTAGATCCGGCATTGACTGCCGAATTCAATGCGAAGCTCAAAACAGCCGGTCTTGACAAAATCATTGCTGAGAAACAAAAGCAAATTGATGCTTGGGCTAAAACCGCTGGTAAATAAGGATGAACTTGAACCGTACTCTACAACAGGTGGGGTACGGTTTTTTCTTAAATAGATCGTGCATTTAGAGCAGGAGGTTTCAACGTCATGTTTAAAATAAAGGATCTTCGTTGTGAATATCAAGTGAATCCGATTGGATTGGATCACAAGACTCCAAGGATTAGTTGGCGATTGCAATCGTCTGAAAGAGCAGCGGTACAATCGGCTTATCGCATCGAATTGGCAGAAGACGCGGATTTTCAACACCTGGTTTGGGACTCTGGGAAAGTGGATTCAGATCAATCCGTCCATGTGGAATTGAAAGGGCTTCAAACAGCTTCGCGCAAAAGGTATCACTACCGCGTTCAAGCTTGGAACCAGCATGGACTAGGTTCTGGCTGGTCTGATCAAGCCATCTTTGAAACCGGATTCATAGATTCTTCGGAGTGGTCGGCTGAATGGATCAGTGCTCCCGCAGCAGCGCTCCCAGCGGGCGCCGATCAAGTTCCAATGTTTCGACGGGATTTTCTCATTGATGGAGAAGTAAGTGCGGCCCGTGTCTACGCCTCAGCGCTTGGTATCTATGAGTTAGAGTTAAACGGCAAACGGGTGGGAGACCACTATTTTGCCCCGGGATGGACCAGTTATAAGCATCGCCTTCAATACCAAACTTATGATGTTACGGAACTGCTTAGGAGCGGCAAGAACGGAATTGGCGCCTTATTGGGCAGCGGCTGGTATAAAGGCGTTCTTGGCTGGGACGGCAAAAACGAGCATTACGGTAACCGGACTGCACTTTTGGTGCAAATCTACATTGATTATGCGGATGGAAGGCAAGAGGTTATCGTTTCTGATAACAGTTGGAAAGTGTCAGGAAGTCCGATCTTGATGTCGGAAATCTATGACGGTGAAACGTACGATGCGCGGCTAAAGCGGTCCAATTGGAGCCGTGGAGATTACGATGACAGCGGATGGTATCCTGCCGAAGTGATCGAACAGAGCAAAGACATTTTGGTTGCACAGGAGAACGTGCCCGTACGTAAAATCGAGAGCATCCAACCTATCGAGCTCATCACGACCCCGAATGGCGAAACGGTCATCGACATGGGCCAAAACATGGTCGGATGGATCCAGTTTAACGTGCAGGGAGACGCTGGTCAGGAGGTCAGCATCCATCATGCCGAAATATTGGATCATGAAGGCAACTTCTACTTGGACAACATCCGTAAAGCGAAGCAAACGATCCGCTATGTGCTCAAAGGAGGAGAAAGAGAAACTTTCGAGCCTCATTTTACTTTCCAAGGATTCCGGTATATCAGACTTGTCGGGTTTCCAGAACCGATCCGTCTTGAAGATTTTACAGGTATCGTGCTGCATTCAGATATGGAAACAACGGGAGAGTTCACATGCTCCGATCCGCTTGTCAACCAGCTTCAGCATAATATTCGGTGGGGGCTGAAAGGCAATTTTCTGGATGTTCCTACGGACTGCCCGCAACGAGACGAGAGGCTGGGTTGGACAGGGGATGCTCAGGTGTTTGCCCGTACGTCCGCCTATTTGTCGAATGTCGTGCCTTTTTTCCGGAAGTGGCTTCATGATTTGAAGGTAGAGCAGGCGGAGATGGGTGGAGGCGTGCCGTTTGTGGTTCCCAATATTTTGAGTGAGAAGGCGCAATCTGCTTCTGCTTGGGGAGATGCAGCGGTCATCATTCCATGGACACTCTATGTATGCTATGGAGATAAGCGAGTGTTGGAAGAACAATACGACAGTATGAAAGCCTGGGTAGAATTCATCAGGCGTCAAGGCGACAACGAATATTTGTGGAATTCCGGCTTTCATTTCGGGGATTGGCTTGCTTTGGATTCTCGGCCAGACAGCTATATAGGGGCTACGGCGCGGGATTTTGTCGCAACGGCCTACTATGCTTATTCCGTGTCGTTGGTGCAGAAAGCAGCCGTGGTGCTGGGGAGGTCAGAGGAAGCGGGACGTTATGCAGACCTGCATACGCGCATTCTCAATGCTTTTACGCAGGAGTTCATCACGCCAACTGGTCGTTTATCTGTGCCTACTCAGACGGGGCAGGTGCTGTCCCTTATGTTTGGACTTGTCGAGGGCGAAGCCAAGGAACGTGCCGTGCACAAGCTGCTCGAATTGCTCGAAGAGGAGAAGTTTCACCTTACTACCGGATTTGTTGGCACTCCTTATTTGAACCACGTGCTGAGCGATAACGGCAAATCGGAATTCGCGTATAAGCTGTTACTTCAGCAGGATTATCCGTCCTGGCTGTATCAAGTGACCAAAGGCGCAACAACCATCTGGGAGCACTGGGATGGGATTAAGCCGGACGGCAGTTTTTGGAGCCCGGACATGAACTCATTTAACCATTATGCTTACGGAGCCATTGGAGACTGGCTTTACCGTGTTGTTGCTGGAATTGATACCGATGAGAAGAATCCTGGCTATAAGAGGGTAATCATTCGCCCCGTGCCTGGTGATGGCCTGACATGGGCAGAGGGGCGTATCGACACGATGTACGGAGAGGTCAGCTGCCGCTGGATGAAATCGGATGGTGAACGATTAGACATTCAGGTGGTGATTCCGCCGAACACAACGGCTGAAATTCGCCTCCCTTACGCTCCAGGGGATGGTGTGACAGAAAGCGGTACAGCTCTCATGCAGACAACAGGCATATCCAATATTGAGGTTACGGATATGGGTGTGAGTTTGGAAGCGGGTTCGGGTCAATACAGCTTCAGCTATGTGTTGACACAGCCTTTTCCGCCACTTCCGGAAGTAAAGCCGTTTGTATTTGGCTAAGTTTTAATTTATAAGAAGCCAATTCCTTAGTCATTGATGCTGAATAAGGAACGAGAGTTCGCTATTTCACTGAAAAACCATGAATTTGCGATGAAAGGGATCTACGATTCGCTATTTGCCGCAAATCCTCTTTTTTCAAGGATATTTGAGAAAATAACGCACTGACGTTCCCTCCAGGTGACCACTGCCTGATAAATTTGAGAAATAAGGCATCTACGTTCCTCAATGTCTGAGAGACAGGAGTTGATCTTAGCCGTTTGGCAAATGTGGTATTTGCCCATGCAGTTTTAAACTAATTATTACTTACTGGAGGAATAGCTATGAATTCAAAAATTCAGGAACTGATTTCCAAATTGACGCTGGAAGAGAAGGCGGGCTTATGCTCGGGTTTGGATTTTTGGCATACGAAAGGTATAGAACGGCTCGGGATCCCATCACTCATGGTGACGGATGGTCCTCACGGCTTACGGAAACAAAAAAAAGACGCGGATCACCTAGGTCTTCATAACAGTGTACCTGCTACTTGCTTCCCATCGGCCGCGGGCATGGCCGCTTCATGGAATCGGGAGCTGATCGGCAAAGTAGGCGAGGCTTTGGGGAAAGAATGCCAAGCGGAAGACGTTGCGGTTCTTCTTGGGCCGGGAGCTAATATCAAACGGTCGCCACTGTGCGGCAGAAACTTCGAATACTTCTCAGAGGATCCGTATCTTTCTTCGGAAATGGCGGCCAATCACATCAAAGGCGTACAAAGTCAGGGCGTTGGCACTTCGCTCAAGCATTTTGCCGCGAATAACCAGGAGCATCGGAGGATGTCCGTTGATGCCGTCATTGACGAGCGGACGCTGCGGGAAATTTATTTGGCCAGCTTTGAAGGCGCTGTTAAGCAGTCGCAACCGTGGAGTGTGATGTGTTCCTACAATCAAGTCAACGGTGAATATGCTTCGGAGAATGTGTTTTTGCTGACTCAGGTTTTGCGTGATGAATGGGGTTTTGAGGGCTTTGTTGTATCAGACTGGGGTGCGGTTAACGAGCGCGTAAAATCTCTTCAGGCTGGATTGGAACTGGAAATGCCTTCAAGCGCTGGTATCGGAGATGCAAAGATTGTTGCTGCAGTAAAAAGCGGCGAGCTTTCGGAGGAAACGCTCAACCTTGCGGTCGAACGGATGTTGACCTTCATCTTTAAGGCTGCAGATAGCAGCAAGACAGATGCTGTTTACGATTCTGCAGTACATCATCGGTTGGCTCGAGAAGCTGCCCATGAAAGCATGGTGCTTCTCAAGAATGAAGGGGGTATCCTACCGCTTCGCAAGCAAGGGAAGATTGCTGTCATCGGTGAATTTGCTAAGAATCCGCGTTATCAGGGCGGCGGTAGTTCTCATGTAAATCCAACCAAACTGGACGATGCGCTTGAAGAAATGAGGAATGTCGCAGGCGAGGCGGCGCAAATCATTTATTCACAAGGCTATAAGCTGGATAGCGATGAAATCGATGAAGATTTGGTAAGGGAGGCCAAGGAAACAGCGGCAAAGGTGGATGTGGCTGTCCTATTTGTCGGACTGCCGGATCGCTACGAATCGGAAGGGTACGACCGCACGCATATGGCCATTCCCGTCAATCATCGCGCACTGATTGAAGCGGTGGGGGAAGTTCAAAGCAACCTCATCGTTATTTTGAGCAACGGCTCGCCGGTTGAAATGCCTTGGATCGGCAAAGCAAAAGCCGTGTTGGAAGGATACCTAGGGGGTCAAGCTTTTGGCGGTGCGGTAACAGACTTGTTGTTTGGCCTTACGAACCCGAGCGGCAAGCTTGCTGAAACGTTTCCAGTGAAATTAAGTGACAACCCGTCCTTCTTGAATTTCCCGGGAGAGGGCGACAAAGTGGAATATAAAGAAGGCGTATTTGTCGGTTACCGTTATTACGATACCAAAGAGATTGAGCCTTTATTCCCATTCGGGTTCGGCCTCAGCTATACCAGTTTCGAATACAGCGACCTGCGTGTAGACAAATCGGCGATCAAAGATAATGAGACGGTTACCGTTCAAGTAACTGTGAAAAATACAGGGATCTATGCCGGAAAAGAAATCGTTCAACTCTACGTCAAGGATGTTCAGAGCAGTGTTAATCGTCCGCAAAAAGAACTGAAAGGCTTCCAAAAAATCGAACTGCAGCCAGGAGAACAGCAAACCGTTACCTTTGTTTTGGATCAAAGGGCTTTCGCTTACTACAACGTTCAAATCGGCGATTGGCATGTGGAAACCGGGGCCTTTGACATCTTAGTTGGAAAATCTTCGCGAGATATCGAGCTTCGCACAACGATTGAGGTCGAATCTACAGTCACCGTTCCGGGGACGTTTACTCGTAACTCACTAATCGGCGACTTGATGGCTAATCCGCTCACGGTCGATAAAGCGAAAGAATTTATTGGGAAATTCGGCTTTGACGCTCTCTTGGGCGATAACCCAGAAATGCTGATGGCAATGATGAGATATATGCCGCTGCGCGCAATGATTGGCTTCGGACAAGGGCAATATTCGGAAGAGATGTTGGCTGAGGATTTAAACAATTTGAATGCCATTTCGGAAAGAAAAGTAAACGTTAGTACGCGTTAAAAGGGGGAGATTTGCATGGTTAATCTGAAAGCAAAACCGTTTCATTTGGACGAAGAAGCGATTCAGTGGGTTAACGAAACGTTACATGGATTATCTTTGGAAGAAAAGGTGGGCCAACTGTTCATCACTGTAGATCTTCCGTTTGATACTGGGGCTAAAAAGGATTTGCTTAGTATTCGCCCAGGGGGAGTCCATGTATTTGGATTTTCCCCAAATGCAACGAAGCAGCATCAGGCTTCTATCATTCGTGACTTGCAAAAGTGCAGTAAAGTACCGCTGCTGGTTTCCGGTGATCTTGAAAATGGGGGACAAGGCGGAGCGGCCGATGGAACGAATCTGGCTTCAAACATGCAGTTGGCTGCCGCAAACGATCCAGAATTAGCAACCGCGTTTGGAGCTACTATAGAAGCTGAGGGTTACGCTATGGGGTTCAACTGGGTATACGGACCGGTCATTGACATCAATTACAACTATCAAAATCCCATCGTCAACATTCGTGCATTCGGCGATACGCCAGAAATAGTGGAACAGACTGCGCTGCCCGTTATGAATGCTATTCAGAAGAACAATCGGATGGCTGCCTGCGTGAAGCACTGGCCTGGTGACGGCATGGATGACCGAGATCAGCATAAGGTTCTGACGAATAATACGGTAACGATGAAAGAGTGGCGTGAGACCTACGGCCGTGTGTATAAATCGGCGATCGAGAACGGGGTCAAGACGGTCATGAGCGCTCACATCACGCTGCCAAGCTATTATGAAGAATTGGGAATCACGGACGTAAGAACTAAACATACACCGGGTTCCTTATCGCACGAATTGAACGTGAAGCTTCTGCGGGAAGAGCTCGGGTTTAACGGACTTATCGTTTCCGATGCTACATCGATGATTGGCATGACGAGCTTTGGCCGACGGAAAGATATCATTCCGCAATGTATCGCGTCGGGCGTTGACATGTTCCTGTTTACGAATGATATGGACGAAGATTTCCAGGCTATGCTGCAGGGCGTCCATGACGGCGTGCTCACGGAGGAGCGGCTGAATGAGGCGGTCACAAGAATACTGGCTCTGAAAGCGTCACTTGGTCTTCATTTGACTCAGGCGGATGAAAGGGATCTTGACGTGGTAGGTTCAGCCGAACATTTGCAGCTGGCAGCGGAGATTGCGAGCAAATCGGTAACGCTGGTTAAGGACACACAGGGCCTTTTACCGCTAACACCACAAAAGCACAAGCGTATTTTACTATTAGCTGCTTCGGATGAGGCTTCCTTTTTTGTCGATAAAGCTGCAACGGGGGACGAGTTTGCCCGGATGTTGAGTGAGGAAGGCTTCGCGGTTGTTCGGGAATATGAGGTTAAAGATGAGGGCAACGAAATAGACGCAATTATTTTTCTTGTTCAGAAATCGCCAGGATTCATGCAAAATTCCATGCGGTCTCTCCGCAAGAGACAGGAGGACTCTTCAAATGGTACCCTACACAGGTGCCAACCGTCTTTATCTCACTGGGAAATCCGTACACGCTTTATGAACTCCCATCAATGCCTACGATGATAAATGCTTATAACGCTACTTTGGCGGTACAGAAGGAAGTTATTAGATGTTTGGTTGGCAAGCAGCCATTCCTTGGAGAGTCTCCAGTAGATGCTTTTTGCGGTCTTGAGTGGGCAAAGTTATAAGGTAAAATAGTGAGAGTAGAATAGTTGGAGTAGGAACCTGTCCTTTTGGGCAGGTTTTTTTAAATAGGGAAGGGACGGGCTTTAAACGGTTTGAGAAGATTCATGGATAAAACCAGCTAAGGGAATGCCATAGGCAACCCCCTAGCCAGCTAGATGTTGTAGATCATTCGAGATGGTCTTTGAGTGTTTCTACGAGTTGGTTTTGAATATTTGCTTCACTATGCTGCCATATGATTTCGAAAAGCACACCAAGCCCTGGCAATACCCGTTCTTCTCCGCCGATGGAATCCTCAATAACTTCTTGAAGCTCATCATTTGATTTATTCTGGACTCGCTGGACGATGGCCTGTCTTAAGGTGATGTTCATTCGTGGACCTCGCTTCCATTTTCGTTATCGGTATTAATATGTGCAAGTTTCAAACCGTTCATCCTTCCTTACTTTGCGACCTTTGCATGCATAGTGAGATACGGGCCATGTGTATGTTATACTATAGTAATCTTAGGAATTTGGAGGACACACCAGTAGTGAGAAAGCAATTTGCGATTATTGGAATGGGAAGATTCGGGTCTAGCGTCGCTAAAACATTGTCACAATTAGGGTTTGAGGTCCTTGCTATTGATCATCGGGAAGAGACCGTTCAAGAGGTTTCAGCTTTCGTTACACATGCCGTTCAAGCCGATTCTACGGATGAGGAAGCACTGCGTGCTCTTGGTATTCGTAATTTTGACGTTGTGGTTGTGGCTATTGGGGAGGATATTCAAGCGAGTATTCTGACTACATTGATCCTCAAAGAAATGGGCATAGCTAAGATTATAGTGAAAGCTGTAAATGATCTGCATGGAAAAGTATTAAAGAAAATTGGCGCTGACAAAGTCGTTTATCCGGAAAGAGATATGGGACAGCGTGTGGCACATCATCTGATTTCATCTAATATTATCGATTACATAGAGCTATCTGCCGATTACAGTATCGTTGAGATTAAGGTTTCCAATCAAATGATTGGTAAAAGCCTCAAACAGTTGGATATCCGGGCTAAATATGGCTGTAATGTCATTGCGATCAAACAAAATGAAAAACTGATCATTCCACCAAGTGCGGAAGAGTCGCTTAGAATGGACGATATTTTGGTAATTGTAGGGAAAAATTCAGATCTTCAAACTTTTGAAGTGACTTTTGCAGAGTAGGTAAAAATAAATGACAAGTGTACATACGGAAATTATGTCTGTTCAGAATGCCAGAGTCAAAGAATGGGCGCAGCTTTTGGAACGCCGGGGCAGGGACAAACAGGGGAAATATATCATTGAAGGTTACCATCTGGTCGAGGAAGCATTGCGTGCGGGAGCTCTGGTGGAGACCATTATGTATAGCTTGGAAAAAGGGGTTCCCGTCGGATTAGCTGATCTGGACCCTTCATCTGTGGAATGGGTTGGCGTCAGCCAGGCTGTGCTGGAAAAATGCTCAGATGCGCAGACGCCGCAAGGGGTTTTGGCCGTTGTGGCTCGGCCGCAGCTTGGCATGGACGCGCTGCTCGCTGGCGAGCATGATCTTGTGGTGGTCCTGGACGGCGTTCAAGACCCAGGCAACCTTGGCACGATCATCCGCAGCGCGGATGCCGTCGGGGCCAAGGCTGTTGTACTCGGCCGCGGCACGGTCGATCTGTACAATCCCAAGACGATCCGCTCGACGATGGGATCGATGTATCATCTGCCGATTGTCGAGGCAGATCTGCTTGAGCTGCTGCCGCGCGCGCGTGAGCGCGGCGTGCGGCTCGTGACCACGAGCCTGCAGGCGCAGCGCTCGTGCTACGACACGGACCTGCGGCAGCCGACGTGGCTGATCCTCGGCAACGAAGCCAAGGGCGTGTCACCGGAGGTCGCTGCACAGTCGGATGTGCAGGTGATTATTCCGATGCAGGGCCAAGCGGAATCGCTGAACGTCGCGATGGCCGCGACGGTGCTGCTGTTTGAGGCTTCGCGGCAGCGGTTGTTGTAACCAACCCAAATAACTGTCCATTGTGAGTTGTAATTCACTTTGTCACCGTTTGTAATATAGTTTGTCATAGATTTGGAACGTAGATTTGTCACAACTAAGTCAGTCCCGATGTGGCTCAAAGCCTTGATACATCGGGATTTTTTTGAATGTAATTGGGAATAACGTAAGACGACTTAGAAAAATACATAACCTGAATCAGATTGATTTTGCTAATTTAATAGGAGTATCCCAAGGGAGTTTAAGTGATATAGAATCGGGAAAAAGTAAGCCTTCCGTAGAAACTGTTGTTTCTATACATTTGAAATTCGGATGTTCACTTGAATGGTTATTAATTGGAACTGAGAGTCTAAATAAATCAGCACATGAGTTATTGAATTTGGAACTCAGTAATTTAGAAAAAGAGTTAATTTATGCCTTTAGGGAATTAGATACCAATAATCAAATAGAAGCCTTTGAAATAGTAAAAATTAAACAAAAGAGCAATAAAACTCGAGTTCTTTAATAGCGGATTGATTCGTAAGTAAGCTTAGTGAAGATTCTCGGGTTTATTTTCCTCCAAGTTTCATTACGCAGATTCATTTAGCGTAGGGCTATATAAAATGTTCATTTCTCCTATGCAGGGAAAGACAAGTAACCGGACTAAAAAGCTGAAAATTACGATTACTCGTTTTCATGAAAGTTCGTTATAAGAGTGTAAGAAAATACTGAGATCACCAAAGGAAGAAGTGGTGATTTCAGTCTTTTTGTTTTTTATGCATCTACACTTCGTAGGCGGTTATGCATGATGATTAAGCAGTTTGCCGTTCAAACAATATTTCATGCCCTACAAATATATTGGTGTTGTCAAAAATGCTTCGATCGACGCTGATGTTAAAAAAAGCGGCTCAGATTCATAAAAGGGCAGCCTCTTAGTAGGCTGCCCATATTTGACTACAATAGAAAGCGTATTTCGGGTATCCCGAAATACGCTTTTCTATCTGGCGATAAAACTTACCTCATAAAAGCGGTCGCTCATCCTTGAATGGTCTAGATAGAGGTTTTTTCATTATGGACGTGTATACTGACGATTTTTAATGTCGTAGTGATTTCTTTACTTCTATCTTGCATTTCTTACGAAAATACACAGGAAATGAAATAAAGAGCCTATTCATTTTCGACTTCGTGAGGCTACACTTGGAACCAGAAGTCAGGACCTATTGGGTGTCCAATCATTCTGCAGCCTCTTCACAAATGAAAACGCATGCAAGAATCATGCTCAAAGAACTGGAGAAAGTAACCGGCGTGATGGTCGAATTCCAGCATCCTCAGCTAGAGGTCCAGCAGGCACAGGAACAATTCAAACTGAAGGTCGCTTCTCTTTTAAAGGGTCTTGATCGGGGCGATTAAAGAGTAGAAGGGATCGTATGAAAGCGTTGCTTTCGGCTACGACCCGAATTTTTTTGTAAAGGGGGTGATTTATTTCCGAACGGTACCAGATCAGGTGTTTAGTTATTCCGATTTTAAAAAAAGGAGATGAAAAGCATTGAAAACGAAGCAATCTTCCCGTTTTACCAAGCTTGCCGGGGTATTCACGGCACTCCTCATGACCGCACAGACGGTGGGTTTAGGCGTTCCTACCGTTCATGCCGCTTCGACTACAGTTCAATCGGCCGTCATGCAAGTTACGATTGACGACCAATTTCCAAGGGTCATTCAATACGAATGGCTGAGCAGCGGAAAAATCATGTACGGTCAAGAGGACGCTCTTTCGACGGTAAACATCAATGGTGTCTCCTATACACCTGCGGTACAGTTCACGAAAACAGATGCCAATAAGGCAATCTACACGCTTACTTTCGCTAGCATTAATGTTGTAATGACTGTTGAGATCGAGGTTGTCGATAACGTACTCAGCTTCAAAGTGACGAACATTCAAGAAAGCGGTTCAACACTGGTCCGAACATTTGAAATTCCAAACCAAAGTCTGATCTCCATCCGCGATACGCAAGCAGGCGCGCAGGAAACGGGCGTTGATGTGCGGTCGTGGAACAGCACGAAGGAAGAATACAATCTGCTCGCAAGCAAAGCGGTGGATGCGGTTCCGGTCGCGAAATCGTATGCGATCCTGAATACGAACGAGCTTGCGGCATCGATTTACAGTAATGCATTCGAAATATTGACTGAATCTCAAAGAAACAGCCCAAACTTTAACGATTATGAGAAACATGCTGTATATCAGACAGTAGCAAAAACCGGCTATAAGAAGTTAGGTCTTTGGAGCCCTGCTTGGACATACCGGGAAGTTTACGGCAGCAAGCAAGACACCGTTGAACTCCCTTACGTGAAGGTAGCTATTAACGACGATGCGAACTCGGACGGAGTCGTAAACTGGCAGGATGGCGGTCTCGCCTATCGGAAAATAATGACGGTTCCTTACGGCTCCGACATTATCCCGAAAGTGTCGTCGCACATTTCCCACAACAGAATGATTACGCAATGGCCATTCCTGCGTGTGCTTGATAATCTGAAGAAATTTTATCTGTATTCAGATGGCTTTGGACAGCTGTTTGAGTATAAAGGCCAGATGGATGGAAATAATCTTGAGCCGGATTATGGCAGAAATTTCGACGAGAGATCTGGTGGACAGGCGGATCTGAACACATTAGCTACGGAAGCCCGCAAGATAAATGCGTATGTAGGCATACATATCAATCATAGAGAACTAAATCGTGCAGCGGATTCTTACAGTCCGGATAAGTCCCAAGGGACATTGGATTGGAAAGGGATTGCTCCTATAGAAAACATGAACCGCTATCAGGATTCGATCGATAACGGGCCAACCGGTTTGGCTGCCAGAATCGCTGAAATTCGTCAGAATGTACCGGACTTGAAATGGGCATATATCGATGTGTACTCCGGTAGTGGTTATAATCAGTGGAAACTGGCGCACGAATTAAACAAGAATGGGTTGATGGTCGGTACCGAATTCTCTGGGGCACTTGACCGCTTTGCGATCTGGAATCATGTCAATGAAAATGAGAGCAAAGTAGAACGGTTCCTCAGAAACCAGGTGAATAGTGAGTTCTATTACGACCCGATTTTGCTTGCCGATCGACATGCAGGCTCCATGTCATATGGAGATGATCAAGATGAAGATCAGGGAGATTCGAACTTAACGGTTCAGGCTCAGATGAATGTCTTCTTTACGAATACCTTGCTCTATAAATACATGCAGAACCACGAAATCATGAAGATGAACATCGATCAGACGTTGAATCAAGCGACAAGTGTTACCTTCGATGGAGGTTTAGCCGGTCAAGTCGTGACGCCGGGTACGGTAACGAATGACGGCACTAATGTCACCAATAGTCCGGTCGTGGAATTAAAGAAAAACGGGAATTTGATCGCCAAATACCAGAAAGAGTTTAAAAAGAAAATCGTAGATACGACTTTAACGGGTTATCACAACAAGAAGGTTACACCTATGCTGACGCAATATCTGCTGCCATGGGATCCCCAAACAGAAACCAAACTGTACCACTGGAACTCTGTAGGCGGCAATACGACATGGACGCTTCCTGCCAGCTGGTCGGGAGTAACGAATGTCGATCTGTATAAACTTACAGATACAGGTAAAGTACTCGTTTCGAACTTGCCGGTGACCTCTGGTCAGATTACCATCAACGCGGTCGCAGATACGCCTTATGTTGTCTATAAAGGCAGTCAATCGGATGCGATCACCCCGGTATCTGCGCTCAATTTCGGTTACGGCGGTCTGGTTAAGGATCCAGGTTTCGACAGCCGCATGCTGAACAATTGGAATGTCACTTCCACAAGCGGTAGCACAAGTCATGCGACCATCCAGACGGATGTTGGTGGTGGAACGTACCTGCAAGTGAAAGGAAGCAACGGCGCCGATGCAACCATTGCCCAGACGCTAACCGGTTTAACGCCGGGTAAAACGTACCAGGCATCCGTATATGCAGAGGTCAAGAACGGTCGGACATTGACAGTCGGAGTGAAGGACTATGGCGGGGCAGAAGTGACCAATACGCTCATGAAGTCGGACATTCCGAACAAGGAGTTCAATACTTACAAAAGTTTGTATGGTACTTATTTGCAGCGGATCTATGTCAATTTTACCGTACCAGCTGGTTCCACTAGCGCAACTTTCTACATGAAAGCGAACGCGGTTGCCGGATCGTCAACAGCGGAAGTGGATTTGGACGATATTCGTGTAGTCGAGCTAGTGAATAAGGCTCCGCAAGGCAGTCATTACTTATTCGAAGATTTTGAAAGCAACCAAGAAGGTTTCACGCCGTTCGTCTATATTAGCGGGAATAATCAAATCGACAGATTGCATGCAGGCTATACTTACAATACGCTTAACGGAAGCCATTCGGTTAAATTGACGGCAAGCAACAATATTTCGGCGGAAATCATGCGAACGATTCCAACGAGTCTCAAATTGCTGCCGAATACGACCTATACAGTAAGCTTCCCTTACAAATTGCAGTATGCTAACAGCTATAGCTTTGCGTTAACCAGCGGATACGGTTCGAGTGCTGTCGATCAGTTCAACGATAAGCTCGACATTGGTAAATACTTCTACAGCAAGACGTTTACGACTGGCAGCGCAGACGATTACAGCTTGCGCTTTATCAAATTACCAGGCGGCACGAGCACGGATGACAATCAGGAACTCCTCGTTGATGACTTTACTGTGGATTTGGGCGCAGTGACGTTTAACGAGACAGCAGATCAAACGTTTGATGATGGACAATTGGGTGGTTGGATCGCTGCATACGGCAATGGGCAAGTCCAAATATCGAACCAACAACTGTCTATGACAACGAATCGCTATGATACGATAGCGCTTGATCAGAATACGCCGGATATCGCTGACGGCGAAATGACGTTTACGATAACTCCGCAATCCGGTAATCTTGCCGGTGCCGTCATTCGTTACACGGGACCGAACAGCTATACCAAAATCTACTATGATCCAGCTTCAGCCGGATGGTTCTATATGGATCCGCAAGGACACACGGGAACGATAAACGATCCCCCTCCAGGGTTAAACAACGGGATTCATCTGACCTCAGGCATTCCGCATTTGGTGAAATTGACGTATACGGGCAGCCGTTATAAGCTATCTGTCGATCAAGTTTTGCTTTATGACGGCGATATTTCGCAACTCAAAACAACGGGAGGCCGAACCGGATTCTACGTAGAGAACAATTCGAATGTACTCATCGATAATGTGACGATGAGAAACCTGGGAGCGTCGTCGGGATCGACGCCGATTACGCCGACACCGACTGCGGATGACTTCAAATATGAGTTTAAGCCGGTTGATGCTACTACAGGTAAATATGACATTAAGGTTTTTACGGGCGCGGGTGTACCTTTTGATATGAAAGATGCGGTGATCACGGTAACAAGTGAAAACCAAGGAGTGATTAAGGTAGGTGATTCAAACCTTCTGACCGCTGTTTCACAAGGTATAGCAAAGATTAACATCAGAGTAGTAATAGGCGGACGTTCTCTTGAAGAGGTTACTTATCTTTTTGTTGATCAGTCAGGAAAATTAGTTGCGACTCCCTATTTAAGCAAAATTGATTTAACTCTGAACAAAAATACGATTAAACTCAACAATCCAATCGTTGCCACAATTAATGGCTTATTAAGTACAGGGGGAACCGCTGATTTATCAAGGGCTAATGTAGAATATCAATTTAGCGATTCAAGGTTATCTGTTGTTGAAGGCAGCAATACGATCATTGTTAAAGGCGAACTTGGTACTGGGTTTAATGCAACCGTTGCTGTAAAAGTTACATTAGACGGGTTAACCGTTACAAGTAATCCTATATCAATAAAAGCAGTTGTTGATACTGTCCCTCAGTCACAAATGACGGCAACAGCAACAAGTCAGGAAGAGGGGGATGAAGCCTCAAATGCACTTGACGGAAACCCGAGAACCCTCTGGCATACAAAGTGGGATAAATCCGACGTTCTCCCTCAATCGATTACCTTAAACCTTGGAGGAACCTACAATATCAATAAAGTCGCGTATTTACCAAGGCAATCTGGCGGTAACGGAATTATTACAGGCTATAACGTGTATGTGAGTACGGATGGGGTATCCTTTACTAAGGTTGCAAGTGGAAATTGGAATAACAACATTGCGTTGAAATACGCAACATTTGCTTCGACCAATGCATCCTATGTCAAGCTCGAGGCAACAGCGGGCGTTAACGGATTTGCATCGGCTGCAGAGATCAATGTAATGCTTACGCCGGATACGACGCCGCCTGTGACGACTGCTGTCGTATCACCGACAGCACCGGACGGAGCGAACGGATGGTACATTCATCCGCTTTCCGTAACTCTTAACTCCACTGATAATGTGTCCGGCGTAGCTAAGACAGAGTTCAGTCTGGATGGCGGGGCTACGTGGCAAAGCTATACGGCACCGATCAACTTTAATCAAGATAATAAATATACACTCATCTACCGCTCAACAGACAAGGCCGGCAACGTAGAAACGCCAAAAAACATCAGCTTCAATTTGGACGCTATTGCTCCGACAATCACCGTAACCGGATTCGTGTATGGTACATTTAGTGATGCCGGTGATATTTCTCCAATCATTGCACTGAACGATGACCTGTCCGGGGTTGACAACAGCAAAACTACAGTTATTTTGGATACGCTCGGGGTGCAGCAAGGGACAACGATTCCTCTCTATACGCTGCCGCTCGGTTCGCACACACTGATCGTAACGGCGAGCGATTTGGCTGGGAACGCAGTCAGCCAAACAGTATTATTTCAGACCACGACAAGCGTCGATTCTATAAAGGCATTAGTAGCGCGCTTCGTGAATGCGGGGTGGATCGATAATGCGGGTATTGCGAATAGCTTACAGAGTAAATTGACGGCGAACAATTTGGCTGCTTTTGTGAATGAAGTGAAGGCTCAGAGCGGCAAACATATTGGAAGCGAAGCCGCAAATTACTTACTGCGGGATGCTCAATATTTGTTGTCCCAAAAGTAATTTAGCATGTTTCGCTTTATCTGAAGTTGGTAATGGAAAACAAGGAACTGACAATCGCGCAAATCGCGCAAACGCATAAAAGGGCAGCCTCTTCGCGGGCTGCCCATATTTCAATATGGACGTGTATACTGACGATTTTTAATGTCGTAGTGATTTCTTTACTTCTACCCTGCATTTCTTACGAAAATACACAGGAAATGAAATAAAGAGCCTATTCATTATTAGCTTCGTGAGGCTACACTCAAAGAATCGCAGCCGCCGAATCTGACCTATTAGGTGTCTAATCATCCTGTAGCCTCTTCACGAATGAAAGCGGATGCAAAAATGGGCATGTACAAAGAACTGGAGAAAGTAACCGGCGTAAAGGTCGAATTACAATTTCCTCAGCTAGAGGTCTAGCAGGAAGGGGGTGATTTATTTCCGGACGGTACCAGACCAGGTGTTTAGTTATTCCGATTTTTAAAAAAGGAGATGAAAAGTATTGAAAACTAAGCAATCTTTCCGTATTACCAAGTTTGCTGCATTATTCGCGACACTCCTCATGGCCGTGCAGACAGTGAGTATAGGCACACCTACAGCTCATGCGGCTTCGGCGAGCATTCAATCAGCCGTTATGCAGGTTACAATTGATGACCAGTTTCCGAGGGTCATTCAATACAATTGGCTGAGCAACGGCAAAGTCCTTTACGGTCAAGAGGACGCATTGAATACGGTAAAAATCAACGGCGTCTCTTATACGCCAACGGTTCAGTTCACACAGAATGCCCCGGATATGGCGACGTACACGCTTACTTTTTCGAGTATCAATGTCGTCATGACGGTTGTCTTGGATGTAGTCGATAACGTACTGGAGCTCAAAGTCACAAACATTCTAGAAAGCGGTTCCACGCTTGTCCAAACCGTTGAGATTCCTAATCACAGCCTGATCTCCATCCGCGATACACAAGCAGGCGCTCAAGAAACGGGCGTCGATGTGCGGTCTTGGAACAGTGAAAAGGAAGAATACAATCTGCTTGCGAACAAAGCACTCGATGCCGCCCCTGTCGGGAAATCGTATGTGCTCCTGAATACGAACGACCTTGCGGCGGCTATTTACAGCAACGCATTCGAAATTGTACCTGATCCGCAAAGAAACGATCCGAATTATAATAATTACGAACAACACTATAACTACCAGACCGTTCAAAAAACCGGCTATAAGAAGCTGGGTGTTTCGAGCTATCCGTGGACGTACCGCGAAATTAGTGGTAGCACACAAGATATTGTAGAGCTTCCATACGTGAAAGTGGCTATCAATGCGGATGCGAACTCGGATGGTATCGTGAACTGGCAGGATGCCGGGATCGGCTACCGAAAAATAATGACGCTTCCCGTCGGCTCCGACATTATCAATAAAGTGGTGCCGCACATTGCCCATAACAGAATGATTACACAATGGCCATTCCTGCGTGTGCTAGATAATCTTAAGAAATTTTATCTGTATTCAGACGGCTTTGGACAACTTTTTGAGTATAAGGGCCAGATGGAAGGAAATAATATTGAGCCGGATTATGGCAGGAATTTCGACCCGAGATCAGGCGGACAGACGGATCTGAACACATTGGCGACGGAGGCCCTCAAGTTAAATGCGTATGTAGGCATCCATATCAATCATAAAGAACTAAGTCGCAATGCGGATTCATACAGCCCCGAAAGGTCTCAAGGGACATTAGACTGGAAAGGTATTTCTCCTATTGAGAACATGAAGCGCTATTATGATGCGATCGATGACGGTCCATTCGGTTTGGCCGCCAGAGTCGCGGAAATACGAAAGAACGTTCCCGACTTGAAATGGACGTACCTCGATGTTTATTCCGGAAGCGGATACGTTCAGTGGAAGCTGGCGCATGAATTAAACAAGAATGGCTTAATGATCGGTACGGAATTTAGCGGAGCACTTGACCGCTACAGTATATGGAATCACGTATCAGAGAACGAAAGCAAAGTGGAACGATTCCTCAGAAACACCGTCGCCGATGAGTTTATGTACGATCCGATCTTGCTTGCCAGCCGTCATGCAGGTTCTATGTCCTATGGAGACGATCTAGACGAGGATCAGGGAGATTCGAACTTATCTGTACAGGCTCAAATGAATATCTTCTTTACGAACAACTTGCCTTTTAAATACATGCAGAATTACGAAATCATGGGTATGAAGATTGACCCGAAGTTGAGTCAGACGACAAGCGTTACTTTTAGCGGAGGTTTGTCAGGTCAAGTGGTGACTCCTGGCACGGTAACGAATGACGGCACTTATGTTACCAATAGTCCGATCGTAGAGTTAAAGAAAAACGGCAATCTGATTGCTACGTACCAGAAACAATTTAAAAAGAAAATCGTGGACTCCTCTTTGTCGGGTTATCATAACAAGAATATAACACCGATGATGACCAAATATTTGCTGCCTTGGGATCCACAAATCGAGACGAAATTGTACCACTGGAACTCTGCAGGCGGCAATACGACATGGACGCTCCCTGCCAGTTGGTCGGGGGTAACGACTGTCGATCTATACAAACTCACAGATACAGGTAAAGTGTTGGTTGCGAACTTGCCGGTTACTTCCAGTCAGATCACAATCAACGCAATTGCGAATACACCTTATGTTGTCTATAAGGGCGCTCAAACGGATGCAATCACGCCGGTATCCCAGCTCAATTTCGGTTACGGTGGTCTGGTCAAGGATCCCGGTTTCGACAGCCGTGTGCTGAACAATTGGAACGTCACGTCAACGGGCAGCAGCACAAGCCACGCGTCCATCCAGAGGGATAGTAAGACCGGTGGAGCTTACCTGCAGGTATTAGGGAACAACGGCGACGATGCAACCATTGCTCAGACGCTAACCGGTTTAACGCCGGGTAAGACGTATCAGGCATCCGTATATGCGGAGGTCAAGAACGGCAGGACGCTGACGATCGGAGTGAAGGACTATGGCGGTGCGGAAGTGACCAATACGCTCACCAAGTCGAACGTTAAGAACAAAGAATTCAATACGCCCCGAGGTTGGACTGGGTCTAGCTATATGCAGCGGGTTTGGGTTAATTTCACCGTTCCGGCCGGTTCTACGAGCGCAACCTTCTATATGATAGCGAATGCGTTTCCAGGATCGACAACAGCGGAAGTGGATTTGGACGATGTTCGTGTAGTGGAGCTTACGAATCTGGCGCCGCAAGGAAGTCATGTTTTATTCGAAGATTTCGAGAGCAACCAGGAAGGTTACGCAGAGTTCGTCCATGTTGACGGGACCAATCAAATAAACAGATTGAATGCAGGCTATACGTATAATACGATGAACGGTAACCATACTTTAAAATTGACGGCCAGCGATACTTTTGCGGGTGAGTTGATTCGCACAATTCCTACGAGCCTCAAATTGCTGCCGAATACAACCTATACGGTTAGTTTCCCTTACAAATCGCAGTATGCGAACACCTATAGCTTTGCGTTAACGAGCGGCTACGGATCGAGTGCAGTCAATCAGTTCAATGATACACTCGACAATGGTAAATACTTCTACAGCAAGACGTTTACGACCGGCAGCACAGACGATTACAGCTTACGCTTTAACAAATTGCAAGTGCCAGTTGGTACGAGCTCAGATAACAATGACGAGCTCCTTATCGACGATTTCACCGTGGATTTGGGCACCGTGTCGTATGACGAGACAGCAGATCAAACGTTTGACGATGGACAACTGGGCGGTTGGATTGCCGCATATGGTAATGGGCAGGTCAAGGTGTTGAACCAGCAGTTATCCTTGAATACGGATCAGTACAGTACGATAGCGCTTGATCAGAACACACCGGATATCACCGACGGCGAGATGACATTTACGATGACTCCGCAAGCCGGTAATCTTGCAGGCGCCGTCATTCGTTACACGGACCCGTACAGCTATATTAAATTCTATTATGATCCGGCTGAAGGCGGTTGGTTCTATACGGATATGCAAGGCCACAAGGGTACGTTAAACGATCCCCCTCCGGGATTAAACAATGGCATTCATCTGACCCAAGGCATTCCGCATCTGGTGAAATTGACGTATACGGGCAACCATTACAAGCTCCAGGTCGATCAAGTGTTGCTTTATGACGGTGACATTCCAGCACTAAAACAAACAGGCGGACGCACCGGATTTGTCGTTGGAAAAGGGACGAGCGTATCCATCGATAACGTGACGTTAAGAAACCTGGGCGCACCATCGGGCTCTACACCGATAACGCCGACGCCGCCAGACGAGATGCCTGTGCCGGTCGAGATTCCACAATCACAAATGTCAGCAACAGCCACGAGTCAAGAAACGGTTTCTGAAAATGATCCTGCGTCAAATGTATTGGATGGAAATCCAAAAACAATGTGGCATATCCGTTGGCGTCATGTCGATCCACTGCCTCAGAGCATCACATTGAATTTGGGCGGAACTTACAAAGTAACGCAGACTGAACTACTTGCCTAGACAAGATGGACAAAATAACGGCTACATTACGTCCTACAATATTTATAAAAGTACGGATAATGTGAACTTTACCAAGATAGCAAGCGGAACGTGGAATGCGGATTCGAAATTGAAGAAAGCAGAATTTGCTCCAGTTTCGGCATCTTATATCAAGCTGGAGGCGGTCGCAGGTGTGAACGATTACGCTTCAGCTGCCGAAATCAATGTGTTTCAGGTTGAAGACATTCCTGTTCGTTCCATTGCGGTATCAGGCGAGAACGGAAAATCTTTGATAAACCAGATAAACGGATCGCTGCAAATGCTCGCTGCTGTGAAGCCGAATTTTGCCAGCGACAAGACGGTTACATGGGCCGTATACGACGACAATGGGGCGACGACCGGTGCGGCAACCATTGATGCGACCGGTCTGCTAACCGCTCATAAAGACGGAGTCGTAACCGTGGTTGCTAAAGCGAATGACAGTTCCGGCGTTAAGGGTGAAACCAAGGTAACGATTGATACGACGCCACCTGTGACGTCCGCTGTCATATCGCCGGCAGCACCGAACGGAGCAAATGACTGGTACGTTCATCCGGTATCCCTAAGCCTCATCACTGCCGACAATGTGTCTGGCGCAGCCAGTACGGAGTATAGTCTGGACGGCGGGGCTGCCTGGCAAAACTATTCATCGCCTGTAACGTTGAGTCAAGATGGCAAGTATACCGTGAGTTTCCGTTCGACGGACAAGGCCGGCAACATAGAAACGCCGAAAACGATCAGTTTCAATCTGGACGCGACTGCTCCGACAATCAACGTCACCGGAGTCGTACAAGGTTCATATAGCGATAATGAGAGTATTTTACCAGTCATCGTACTGAGTGATGACCTGTCTGGGGTCGACAACATCAAAACTTCGGTGACGTTGGATACGTATGGGGTGCAGCAAGGGAAATCAATTCCTCTCTATACGCTGTCTTTGGGTTCGCACGAGTTGATCGTAAAAGCGACCGATCTGGCGGGGAACACAGGCAGCCATACGGTATACTTTCAGACCACGACAAGCGTCAATTCCATGAAGGCATTAGTAACGCTCTTTACGAATGATGGGTTGATCGATAATGCGGGTATCGCGCAAAGCTTGCAGAGTAAATTGACAGCGAACAATTTGGCTGATTTTGTGCGTGAAGTGAATGCGCAGACCGGTAAGCATATTTCAAGTCAAGCCGCAAACTACTTGCTTAGGGATGCTCAATATTTGTTGTCCCAAAACTAACAGGCCTGACGGCCACACCATGAGAATCTTAACATGAAGGATGATCCCGATGAAACTATCCGTGTTTACCGTAGCTACACCTGATTTGACACCTGAAGAGCTGGCTAATGCAGCCGCAGCCGCAGGCATCGATGGTATTGAATGGCGGTATAAAGAAGTTCCCGCACACTTTGCGAATGAGCAGTTGTCTTTTTGGAGCCATAATATCTGTTCCATTGACCCTTCGGCGTCCGACCAAGAGATCGAGCGATTCAGACTGGCGGCTGTCGAGCATCAGTTGGTGAATTTATGTGTGACTCCTTATTTGACCTGTGGCGATGTCACGGGTACGGAGCGGGTCATGCAGGTCGCCAAGAAAGTGGGCGCGAGATTCATTCGTGTAGCACTTCCTGGGTATGATGGGTCCAGAAACTACCATGATCTGTTTGCAGAAGAGGTGGATTACCTGCACCACGTTCAGGAGCTTTCACAGCAATACGGCGTTAAAGGTTTGGTGGAAATCCACCACAGAACTATCGCGCCGAGTGCGGGCTTAGTGTATAAATTGGTGTCCGGTTTCAACCCGGATTACATTGGCGTTTTGCATGATGCCGGAAATATGGTGCACGAGGGCTTTGAGAATTACCGGATGGGCCTCGAGCTGCTGGGGCCTTACCTTGCACACGTTCACGTCAAGAACGCGAAATGGGTACCGACGGGAGAACGCGAGGAGGGTGTATCGCTTTGGAAAAGCGATTGGGCGGCCCTAGATAAAGGTATCGTCAATTGGAAGAAGCTGCTTGGTGATTTGAAAGCGGTTGGCTACGACGGTTATCTTGGTGTTGAAGACTTCAGCGGGCAATACGGATCAATTGATATGCTGAACAATTTTTCAGCGAAGTTCAAGATTTGGCTGGCGTAAGCCATACCATATAGGTAAGCAAAGAACGGTAATAGAATTTGGAGGATGCAGCCCAAGCTCAGGCGCGGGAGCATTCTCTTTTTTTTTTGATTTTCCTCATCTCAATCTCCAAAACCATTATTTTCAAAAATTGTGCCTTGCATGCGACAGGTGTTGTCGGTTAGAGTATATACCTAAGAAACGCTTGCAAAAAGTAAATTTGAGAAATGGGCGTGATCAATTTTGAAAATGCCACTGATACTACGTCTTATCGACAGTCGAAAAAGCGCACTTTCGACGATGATCGCCACCAATTTGTTCATACTTCTGATACCGCTTGCAATGGGGCTATTTTTATATTCCAAAGTGGAGCAAAGTCTGGAGAAGAGCACGAATCGTTCCAATGCGGCGATGCTCGAGCAGTTGAAGATGTCGCTGGACAATAAATTGTCGGAAGTGGATAATTTAATGCACCAGATCGCGCTCGACCCCAAGCTGGATTATCTGCTCAAAATCCCTGCCCATGCAGACGTTGTTGAAAAATACGGGTTTATTGAGTTCAAGGATAAGATAAGCAGGTATCGCAGTATGACGAGCAGTTTTATCTTTGATTATTACGTTTATTTCGCAAGCAGCGATAAGATTGTTAAAGCTGATTTGTTGACGGACTCGCGGACGTTTTATTCCACCTATTATGCCATGAAGAACATGTCATATGAGCAATGGCGTCTGCTATTGAAACAAGAACATAAGATGTCCTACTTACCTGTTGCTTCACTTTCCACAAGTGTCGATCCGTATGCAAACATCGAATATATGCCAAAAGAAGTGATTACCTATATACAATCGCTGCCCGCCCTCTCGCAATCTGACAATTTAGGCAGTTTTATCGTGTTGATTGACGTCGACCAGATTAAACAAATGTTCGCCAACCTTGAATCAGCAAGCCATAGCGTCATTTACATCATTGATGATACAGGGAAAACGATCATGGGTACCAGTGAAACACCGTTTCCGTCCGATTTACTGAGGCGCATGAAAGAAAGCACTGCTCCGTTCGAATATCGGTTTGCTGGAACTGATCAAATGGTATCGTTTACGTCCTCGCAAAAAGCTGGCTGGAAATATGTTTCCATAACGCCAAACGACGTCTTTATGCTGCAGGTCAATCAAATTCAAAAATGGTCGATCGGGTTGTTCATCCTCTGTTTGATTGCCGGGCTGTTAGCTGTAATTGTCGGGGCCTACCGGAATTATAAGCCTCTCCAAAAAACAGTGAATGCGATTATGCGCGGAAAAGACATGATCAAGCGTCCATTCTCTAACGAATATGAGTTTATCCGGCAAACGATCGAAGGCTCAATCCACGAAGAGAAAAACTTACGAAGCACTTTGGCGCAGCAAATCCCTTTCATCAGGGCCAACTACTTATCTCGTCTTTTACAGGGCTATATGGACGTTGACGTTTCTGCGGAAAGCGAAGATACGCTTAGGTATATGGAGCTATCGTTTGTAAGCGACCGTTTTGCCATCCTCCTTGTCAAGATCGAGGACATTCATGGCTTTACCAACGAAGAATCCGAACAGGAATGGGCGTGTGTAAGGTTTATTGTGTCGAATATCGGCATTGATCTGATTGAGCTTAATCATAAGGGATTCTCAGTCGAGCTTGACCGTGATCGACTCGTATTTCTTGTCAACCTGGAGGCGGGTCGAGATGAATTCGCCGAATCTGATATTCGGGAAATGGCCCAGTCACTCTACAGCGTCATCTCGCAAAGGTTCAAAATCGACATGACAGTGGCGACCGGTGGGATTCACCAGGGTCCCAAAGCGATTCGCAATTCTTACCCGGAAGCGCTGGCGGCTCTTGAATATCGACTCATTGTGGGGAAAAATGCCATTATCCATTTCCAAGATATTATCGATGCCAAGCAGCACTACTATTATCCGCTTGAAATCGAGATACAGCTCACCAATTTCGTTCGGAGCGGAGACACCGACAATGTTGAGAAACTGCTCGATAAGATTTATTCGATGAATTTCGATTCAAGCCACATGACGCCGGAGCTGGGAAAATGCCTGTTCTTTAACGTAACGAGCACGTTTTTGAAAATCCTTAACTCCACGAATACGAACCAAGAAGAAGTGCTTGGAGCGGACTTCGATCCGATCAAAGCGGTTTTCAGCTATCCGACGGCGCAAGGCATGCACCAGAAAACGAAGGAGCTGTATGAAACGCTCACCCGCTCGTTCAATGTAGAACGATCCGATCACAATACGCAACTGCTGCAGGAGATTATTAGCCTGATTGACCATAGTCTCGATGATCCGAACCTCGGTCTGGCGCATATCGCGGATCGCTTCGGGATGACTCCGCAATATATTTCTACTTTTTTCAAAAAAAATCAGGGGCAAAATCTGTTAGATTATGTGACGCATAAGCGGATCGAAATCGCCAAACAACTGCTGGGAAGCAAGGATCTGACCATTGCGCAAATCGCGGAAAAGCTCGGGTATAATAATTATGTCGTATTCATCCGCGCCTTCAAAAAGCTGGAGGGCATTACGCCTGGCAAATACCGTGAAAGAATGATACCAGCCAAAACCGGTTCAGACATATAAAAGGGCAGCCTCTTCGCGGGCTGCCCATATTTCATTATACACGTGTATAATGACGATTTTTAATGTCTAGTGATTTCTTTACTTCTATCCCGCATTTCTTACGAAAATACACAGGAAATGAAATAAAGAGCCTATTCATTTTCGGCTTCGTGAGGCTACACTAGGAACCAGAAGCTAGGAAAACAATAGCTTGGTTTTAACCAGCAGTAAACTGTTGACAATAAAAGGGAGGCAAGAACAATGAAGAAAAAATTGAAACAAGTAGGCTCTGTCATACTGATTTCTGCACTTACGATTTCGGTTGTGGCTTGCAGCAATCAAAACGGTGGGGAGAAGTCAACAGCGTCACCGCAGTCAAGCAAAGAATCGCAGCCGCCGAAACTGACGAATCTGACCTACTGGGTAGCAAATCACCCGGCAGCCTCTGCGCAAATGAAAACATACGCTGAAATGGGAATGTACAAAGAACTTGAAAAAATATCCGGTGTGAAGGTCGAATTCCAGCATCCTCCACTCGATGCCCAGCAGGCCAAAGAACAGTTTAACCTGATGCTTACTTCCAACCAACTGCCGGACGTTATAGAAACGAGCTGGAGTGGCTATCCAGGCGGACCCGAAAAAGCAATTAAAGACTCCAAAGTTATTAAGTTGAACGATCTGGTCGATAAATATGCGCCAAATCTGAAAAAACTGTTGAACGAACACCCAGACTGGAAAAAGCAAGTCACGACAGACGAAGGCAGTCTATACATGTTTCCGTTTATTCGCGGTGACGACAAGGTGAGAGTGTTCCTCGGACCGACGATCCGACAAGATTGGCTGGACAAACTCGGACTGAAGATGCCGACGACGATCGACGAATGGTATACCGTATTGAAAGCGTTTAAAGAAAAAGATCCGAACGGCAACGGCCAAGCCGACGAGATCCCGTTTTACATCGATAAAGATTTGCTTAATTCAGACGCTCCGTTCCTTGGCGCATGGGGAATCAATTACAGCTATTATCAGGACGGTGGCAAAGTCAAATACGGCCCCATTCAGCCGGAATTTAAGGAATTCCTGACTACGATGAACAAATGGTATAAGGAAGGCCTACTTGACAAGGATTTCGCAGCTCCGAACGGTAAATTGTTCGATAACAAAATGTCGACTAACCTGTTGGGTGCATCCGTACAATACACCGGCGGCGGCATAGGCAAGTTCAGCGACCTAATGAAGGACAAAGACCCGAACTTCAAACTCGTCGCTGCTCCATATCCGGTATTGAAAGCTGGGGACAAACCGATTTGGGGGCAAAGAGATTTTGCTGCTAACGGCACAGGAGCCGCTATCACGACAAGCAACAAAAACCCCATCGAAACAGTCAAATGGCTCGATTACGCATACGGTGAAAAAGGCAATCTTTTATTCAACTACGGCATAGAAGGTACCAGCTACAAGTTAGAAAATGGTAAAGCTGTATTCTTGCCAGAAGTCTTAAACCCTCCAGCAGGGGTTAGCCTCCAGCAATCGACAGCGAAGTACACCCGGGCAACCTGGAGTGCACCGTACGTACTCAGTGACAATTTCCAATTGCAATATCTCGCGCTTCCTCAGCAGAAAAGTGCTTTGGAAATTTGGTCCAAACCAACAGCTGAGCGCAAAATGCCGCTCGTTTCGCCAACGCAGGAAGAGAGCGGCAAATTTGCTTCGATCATGACAGATATTCAGACGTATCAAGACGAAATGCTTCTCAAGTTCATTATGGGCGTGGAGCCAATTGATAACTTTGACAAATACGTCAAGAAGATGCAGAGCATGGGTATCGAGGATGGAATCAAAATTCAACAAGCGGCTCTTGAACGCTTCAACAAGCGTTAATCGAGAGATTGGACTGGGAGATGATATAGATTCATCTCCCATATCTCATCTCGTATCTAGAAAGAAAGGTAAGGAGAGACGATGGCGCAAAACACAGTTCAGCCCAGCAGAACCCCAATCAAGATTTATCGAAATCCGACCGTCAGGCAAACCATTCGTGCCGATTTGAAGCGACATTGGGCCATTTATTTGATGGCTATGCCAGTTATCGTCTACTACCTCATCTTCCATTACGGACCGATGTACGGTTTACAAATTGCCTTTAAAGAGTTTTCTCCGGCGAAAGGAATTTGGGGGAGCCCGTGGATTGGTTTCAAGCATTTCGATAGCTTTTTTAACGGTATCTACTTTTGGAGATTGATAAAAAACACCATGTTGATCAATATTTACGATTTGTTGTTTGCTTTCCCAGCAGCTATCATATTGGCGCTGCTGCTAAATGAGATCCGCAGCAGCATATTCAAACGGGTTGTACAGTCCATCTCCTATTTGCCGCACTTCGTTTCGATCGTTATCGTAGCAGGAATGATGATGGACTTTTTAAGTCGTACAGGTCTCATAAACCAGCTCATCGGAACCTTTGGCATCGCACCGATCGACTTTCTAAAAGAATCGGGCTGGTTCCGCTTCCTTTTCGTTTCGTCTGGTATATGGCAAGGCATCGGCTGGAGCTCAATCGTTTATTTGGCGGCGATTGCCACGATCGATCCGACACTGTACGAGGCTGGTCGGATGGACGGTGCTAATCGCTGGAAGCAAACACTGCATATTACAATTCCCGGTATTATGCCGACAATCGTTATCTTGTTTATTTTACAAATGGGTAACATGCTGTCGGTTGGTAGCGAAAAGGTGCTTCTCCTGTACAATCCGCTCACGTATGAGACGGCGGATGTCATATCAACTTACGTATACCGCAAAGGGGTATTGGAGGCAAGCTACAGCTTCACAGCCGCTGTCGGATTGTTCAACTCCGTGATCAGCTTTATTCTGATCGTGGCTGCCAACAGCTTCGTCAAGCGGATCAGCGAGAACAAGCTGTGGTAGCTTCCAATAATCTAGAAAGTCTCAGAAAGGAGGTTGGCAGATGAAACCAACCATAGGGGAACGAACATTTGGCTACTTCAATACGTTGTTAATGCTGGGTCTCTGCGCAGTTACGCTGTACCCGTTCTTGTACGTGCTGCTCGCCTCGCTCAGCGATGCGACTTCACTCTTACAGCATCGCGGGCTGATGCTCAGACCGGCGGGTTTTAATCTTGGTGCATACAAAGCTGTATTCGAGAACCCGATGATCATCAAAGGGTACCAGAATACGCTCATATACGTGCTGCTTGGTACAGCAATCAACCTGTTAATGACGTCGATCGGCGCCTACGTGTTGTCCAGACCGAATTTATATTTCAAAAATATCATCATGTTTTTTATCGTTGTAACGATGGTATTTCATGGCGGCTTAATTCCGAGTTACCTGCTCGTGAACGAGCTCGGTATGATGAATACGATGTGGGCGCTTCTCATTCCCGGAGCGATCAATACATTCAACATGATCATCATGCGCACCTCGTTCCAAGGTATTCCCGTTAGTTTGGAGGAATCTGCAAGGATGGATGGCGCAAACGACTGGACGATTTTATTCCGCATCATCATCCCGCTGTCGATGCCGGTGATTGCCGTTATGATTTTATGGTATGCAGTAGGGCATTGGAATTCCTACTTTAGCGCGATGGTCTATTTACGGAACCGCGAAGCGTATCCGCTCCAGCTCGTACTACGCGAAATTTTGATCGCCAACAATACAGATTCCATGATGACAGGATCAGCAGGCGACGATAAATATGCAATTGGTGAAACCATCAAATATGCGGCGATTATCGTCTCGACGTTACCTATCCTCTGCCTATATCCGTTTTTGCAAAAGTATTTCGTCCAAGGCGTCATGATCGGAGCGATCAAGGAGTAAAGGAAGGGGATCCTATGGATCAATCTTGCCTGCGCGTCAGCTCCTACGGCTCTCTGAAGCATTTCCATTCCGGCAACGCGCCAGAGGGCTCTTCGGATACTTGCATCAGCTGTGCAGTGGAAGCTACGTGCCCATATTCGGCGCCACGCTTTTACTTTGGCGAAGGGAAAGCTTGGGCGCGGCATTTTACCGAAGAGCTTACGCATGAAAACATTGTGAAGGGCTTGAAGGAAACGGATTACGGTCGATGTGTCTACAATAGTGATAACAATGTAGTGGACCATCAAGTCGTCAACATGGAATTCGAGGGCGGCGCCACGGCAACATTCAGTATGTGCGGATTCACTCGACACCAGGAACGGCGCATTCAGATTATGGGTACAAAGGGTGAGATTCGCGGCGAGGAAGACAACATTACGGTTATGGATTTTCTTACTCACGAAAACATCGAGATTCAAATCCCAAAACAGACGTCAGGACATGGGGGCGGAGATAGCAGCATTGTCCGTAGCTTCCTGAAGGAAGTACGCGACTACAATGGCAGTGAAAGCCTTACATCCGCAGCCGCTTCGGTGCGCAGTCATCTGATGGCGTTTGTAGCGGAAAAATCCCGTTTAAATAATGGCGAATCTATTAATTTAGATGCTTTCTATAAAAAGCTAGATAGTGATTGGAGAGATAACCAATGAATCCATCGATAGAAAAGAATGAAAGATCACTTGAAGCAGTAGGCCATAGTGATTTCGGCTTTGAGCGGTTGTATCACTTGCCGGAGGGGTGCTTCACTGGGGATGGTATCACGCATGAGGGCTATCGATACTTGAGGGCTGGCGAAAGCGTTTCTTTGCGCTTTTCGGGAAACGATATCGGATGGCTCCCGAGCGATGGCCGGAGCTACAGATTAAGGCTCACCGGGGAAGTTGATCTGCCCCCAATTTGGATGACGGAACAGCACTTTCCTCCGCTTTACCGTTTGATCGACGATAGTTTGTGCGAACCTGTCACCCACCATAGCCGATTCAGTCTGGACTTGAGAAGTACAGGTGAGGATTACCCACGGGAAGCTTACACCAAAGTAGTCTGGAACGAGGTCGAAGGTGAATTCCCAGAACTAAAGAATGCTGGTGTTAAATCGTTAGGGATGTCGGTTTGGTGCAAAAAAGAACAAGTGGAGCTGTTGCCGGATGGATCACTCGAGATGGTAGCGGAAGTGTTTTATCTAAAAGAAGGGAAGCATCTACGGGATATATCCGAAACACCGGATGCAATTTATCGGATCGACATTGGTGCAGGCACGTGCGGATGGGAGCAAAAAAGCATCGTCATCCCGATCGAAGGCAAGCTCGCCTGCTTGCTGGTACACGTTACCGGGAGCCACTATTCTGGAAATGTCTGGTTGGAAGATCCATGCCTGCAAGCGGAGGGATCCCTCAATCTACTTCCCCCGTTTGCGCCTTCCGTACCGTTTTCCACTTCTTTTTCCTGGGTGGGACGGAACTTGTCCAAAAAAGAGTGGGCGTCGTTCCGCGTGAATATCAATGGACAGACTGTATGTGAGGGAGAACGATTTCAACGGGATTACCGCTGGCCGGTGTCCGAGTTCGATATTCCTCATGGTGTCCTTCATTCGGGGGATCATAACATGACGATCACACTTGAATCCGACTATAGGGAACCGCTTCCCTACAAGCTGAGATCGGTCGAATTCGTCAGTCGCCCCGGTGATTTCGGTATTGTGTCATGTCCGGACATCGTAACCGCCGGCGAAGCTTTTAGCGTATGGGTTCAAGCGGGACAGCCGGGTATCAAGGTTCAAGTTTCGGTTAGTGGTGGAACGCACATCCAGCCAGAACAAAGCGAGTTTATAACGGAAAGCCAAGGACTTAACGAGATCCGCTTTTTCGCGAAGCGTACCGGAGGAAGAGCGACGATCGAACTGTGTACCGAATACGGTACGTGGAGTGATACAGTAGAACGTTCTGTCGAACGAGACGACGATCATGTGCTGACCGGTACATCCGACCCCGTTTACATTGAAACTGATGCCCGTGAAATGGCGTATTTCTTTGCTTGGTATATGAACCAGCAGATTGGTAACATGACCACTTTCCGTCCCGTCTACCGGTGGTCGGGTACGAGGTCACTCAGAAAGCTTGATTGGAAGAAGACGAAGGAACTTGTCCAAAAACTGGGGCTGCATTACGCGTTGATCGTCGAAAGCAGAGAGTTGTCTGGATGCGGTGTTAATCCGGACAGGAAGACGCTGGACGGTCCTAACTTTCTGGGAAGTCAAGCACATGAACGAGATGGGTTTTCCAGTTACTGGGGGGCGCGTTCTGGCGCCGAACGGGAGCTGTATTGCGACTTGCTGAACAGAATGTCGCGCTTGGAAGGGAATGTCGTATTCCAAACGCCTGTGCGAACATCGCATGGCATTTACTATAATTTGGATCCACGGACGGCGACGGACATGGAACAGGCTGCTCAACAGTTCGTCAAGAACGTCGGGCTCGTTCCGCACTACGCGTCGAGGCACACAGGACCTTCCGTCTTGTTCAAATATTTATACCAGGCCGGAATTTCTTGGCAAGGAGCGGAATTGATGTACGGTCCGCATGAAGTCATTATTTCAGCGCTTCGAGGGGCATCTCGTGCATACGGTCGTGACAGTTTCGGCGCGCATCTGGCGGTACAATGGTCAACAACGCCACACGAAAGTGAACAACGTTATCGGCGGTATCGGCTTGCTTTATATTTGTGTTACATTCACGGAGTCGATCAGATCAATACGGAAGAAGGCCTATGGAGACTGGAAGAGCGTTTTGCCGATCTGGAGAGGTTCAGCGTGGCTTGTCGCCGTCATACGGACGTACAGCGGAATTTCTACAGGTTTGTTCGCACACATACCCGGAGGGGCAGGCTGCACGGGCCGATGGCGTTTTTACATGGACAGAATGACGGGTGGACGTGTTTTGGCCGCAGGAATGTATGGGCCCAGCAGGGGGATGAATGGGCGTTTTCCGCTCCGGAAGAAAGCTGGGATCTATTAAATGTCTTTTATCCACGGTCGGTTCTTTCACCCATTTACAGACATCCGTGCCCCTCTGAACCGGTCGGCTACTATACCGGTACTCCGTATGGCATCGCGGACATCGTTCCCGTTGAGGCGGATAATCAGATACTTGGAAGCTACAAGTACATGGCCTTTCTTGGCTGGAATACGGCGGATGCGGCGCAAATCCAAAAATGGATCAGGTACGTGCGGGAAGGCGGAACGCTACTCATCGGGCTGCCGCATCTGTACGCGTCCAAAAGTCGTTCGGATGCTTTTGGAGAAGCGCCAGCTCTGGTTAATTCCCCAGACATTCAGCAATTGATTGGCGCCGAGATTGCAGGATATCAAAGCACGAAGCTGGATACAGGCGAAACGCTCGAAATCGGTAGATTAGAGACATTGACTGCCGCTGTCCTAGCGGCAAGCGCCAACGGAGACCCGTTGATTCTGGAGCATCAGTTGGGAAAAGGAAAAGTTCTGTATGTGAATGCGAAAGCGTATCCTTCAGATCAGCGGGTTCGGGGATGGTATGAGCAGTTGTTGCATGGCTTTGGGGCGTCCGTTATAGAAAGGGAACGTGAGCGAGGCTGGATAGCTGGTAGCCCGGACATCGGGTTTACGGTTTATGATAGGGAAGACGGCTTGCGTGTGATTTACACGCTTAATATCAATTGGTGGGAAGAAAGCTCTGCTCCTGTTGGAACAGCCTTGCTATGGGGAGATCAGGAGATTGAAGTGTCCGTCAACCGGGATGACATGCATATGATCACCTTGTCAACAAATGTGGGAATAATGACAGCTGACAATGAAACGGACGTCATTGATTTGCGTGAGGACGAACAGGGAGCTAAGTTGACGGTTCAAGGCAGCGGAGACACAGAACTTACTGTGTTCGTCAGATCGAATAATTCAAATAGCCTTCTGTTTGCAGAGACCGAATCGGGAGAATCGCTGCCGATTCGATGCGAATGCTTCCCGCATACGTGGAAATTGAACGTCCATCTGACAGGCTCTGAGATTATCAGACTGAATTTGGTGTAAGAGTGGTTTCGAACGATAGCAAGTTGTTTCATTATTTTCTGAAAGCGAGTGATGAAAATGAAAATAGCAGCTCCTGAAGCGCCCGCGCATCCTCATCCTTGATGAGGCGACGTCGCACTAAGACTCGGAATCCGAGTCCTATGTGCAGGCGGCGCTCGAGGAGCTGCTTGCGCTGGAAGGGCTGTACGCGCGGCTGTACAGCACGCAGTTCGCGAAAGCCGCTGCGGAGTAGGCGGCCGCGCTGAAATGAAGAAATTCATCATTTCAGCACCAGAATGCTCTAATTTGTTTGCTGTAGTGATGATTTATAGCGTTAAAGTAGCCAGTAGGTGGAATTTAAGTAGCTTGGTTAACTAAATGTAGAGTTGAAATAACCTAGCGGGAAATCTTCCGCTAGGTTATTTGTTAGTCCGAAATAGTAAACCAATCGATGCTTTGTTTGCTCAGTAGTTTACGCTGTCCTTGGAACTCGTCATATAAGCTCAGGTTGTACTTTTTGAGGAAAGCCGATTTATATATGAGATCTTCATCATTCACTGTAATGGTGAATTTCTCCTTCTTCCCAAGCTTCAATTGATTATAGCTGTCTTGCTCCGCTCCTTTGTCTCCATTCGATTCAAAATCTTTCAAATCATACGACCGCTCGAAAGATTTTAGTCCGCCGCCATCCTCGAATATAACAACGAGCTTATGTCCTTCGGCGTTTGATTTTATCGACCTATTTTTTGTGATCTCATAGTCAAATTTCAAGAAAAACTTGCCTGTATCGATGGTAGTATTAATCTTATTCATGGAGATGGTATATGGGAATAGTTCGATTCCGCTTAGTTTGTTCTTCACTTCGGTATTTACGTCGGGTAGTCCGAAGGCAACGGGCGATACATAAGCGTCGGGCTTACCCTCGCTCTGCTTACCATCCTTGTCTTTCTTGCTAAACGAGACCGCATCTCCCAGTAGAATTTGCATATTTTCCATCGGATAACCATTGGGCAGCATGGCCCAAACTTGGAACAGGGCTTTCCCGCTCGGCCCAACTTTATCCTTGATCTCGGACACTTGCGCTGGGAACGTTGTACCATCTTTTGCACGGAAATGAGCTGCCAAAGGGTTGATCGCACTATAACGCTTTTCTAGATTGTCTACTTCGAGATCCGCAGCATATAGATCGCCGGATGGACCGGTATATTTGTTTAGCTTAGTGATCTTGTATTCGGATTTGTGTCCGACATCTTCACGCTTGTACGATGAGCCGGATCTGAAGAAAGGAATCGACAGAACGTCGTTCTTGGCGCTTAGCTTCAGGATATCTACTGGTTCTGCGTCACTCTCGCTACCTTTCTCCTGCAGTACTAATTTGATATTCGAATAGGACTGGTTGTAAGGAATCTTGCCAATAAATTGAAGATCAACGCTGCTTCCGGCAGCAAACCCGATTCTGTCATCCGTCTTTACGAACTGAGCCTCCACCTTAATCGAATCATCGAGCAGGAAATAAGCTGTTAAATTTGGGGTGGGTAGTGGAACATCGCCCTTATTGGAGAGTTTGACGGTAGCGTTCAAAATATCTTGATCATCCCATGGAAGACGGTAAACACCGCTAAACTTGGCGGTATACGTACCTGCATTATTTGTAAAAGCATATTCTTGTCCGGCTTCCCCAGAAGTGGATTTGGTGACTTCGGGGAGCAGGAGATTCCCGACAGGAACGTCTAGTTTCAAGTCAGGTATGTTTTGGGAGATAAGCAGTTCCCAATCACCCGTACTTACGGAAGAAGGGATTGAGCCCTTAAGCTTAAGTAGCTTTGTTTCTTTAGGCGTTATTTTGAAGTTTTTGGCATCCTGAGTTTCCAGGGGGTACACAAATCCTTCCGAAGTTCGGATGAAAAAGGAGTACTCGGGTAAAGAAATGGTAGAATCGCTTTTATTCTCTAATTCTAAGTAGAGCATAGGCAAATAATATTTCTCGTTTTGGTCTCTAGAAAATTTGGTTATTTTTGCTTCGATCCCCTTTCCTGCGGTATTAAGAAGGGCTCCTTTACCAGCAGGAGTAGCACCTGAATAGGAATCTGGAACCGAAATTTTCCCCAAGCTGCGTTCGAAATTCGGCATACTAAAATCGAATTTGAAAAATTGGACGACCAGATCCTGCATTTTCGTTGTTCTGTCTACTTTGGCATAGTAGCTCAAAGTTTGGGACGAATGAGCGGCCACTCTGCTTTTCCCTTTATTCTGTGGCATAGGGAGAGCCTTAAATGGACTTCCGGACTTACTTTGGAGCTTGACCCAGTAATCCATGTACGAAAGATCGTCATTTCCTTTGTTGTGGATGATTACGGTAAACGAAACAGTCTGCTCGTCTTGGCCGGTGAGCATGCTGACATCGTTAAGCTCGATTGAGATTGAATTGTTTACGGATATGGAACCTATGTATGGTTTCCCCTCTGAGGAAGCGTATGCTGCCTGTGAGATTGTTCCGAAGCTTAGTGTCATAGCAAGTGCAACTCCGGTTAATCGTGATGCAAATGGTTTTCTCATCAATTTTCACCTCATTTATTCGTATCGAACAACCTCCTTTACATTTTAATTGCTCAATGTGGCAGCTACGTGACAACGTTATTCCCCTTCAATGTCTTTAGCCGCAAGGGGAAGGGTGAAATAGAACGTTACACCGCGATCCTCGTTCCGTACACCATATTGACTTTCATGCCTCTGCAATATCGCTTTTACGATAGAGAGGCCAATCCCGGTGCCGCCAAACTCACGGTTGCCCGAGGAATCAGCGCGATAAAAGGTATCCCAAATGTAAGGTAAGTCTTCAACTGGAATCGGTGAACCCTCATTTGTGATTTCGACAAGGATCGAAGCTGGTTCGGTCAATCTGTTAGACACTTCGATTTCTAAACGGCCCTGCAATGGCATATGTCGAATTGCATTTCCGATGAAATTCATTATCACTTGCTCAAGACGCTGACTGTCCGAGCGCACCCAACATTCATCGGGATCAAGCTCCTTGAGTTGAGTCTGAATGGACTTTTCATGAAGAAGCGGGGCCATCTTGTTTAACACGGAACGGATCGTTTGCTGAAGCGGAACTTTGGACCAATGAAGCGCAAAACGTCCGCTTTCGAGCTGAGACAAGTCGAGTAAATCATTGACAAGTCGCGCCATACGCTCCGATTCTTCCATGATCACCCCGGTATATTTTTCCCGTTTCAATCCATGTCCTACATTGTCCTGCAGCGCCTCAGCATAGCCTTGAATGAGACTGACGGGCGTTTTTAATTCATGGGACACGCTGGCTATAAATCGTTTGCGCATTTGTTCAAGCTGCTTTTCCTTTTCGATATCGGCAAGCAGTTTCGTGTTCGCTTCCTGAAGCTCATCCATCGTCTGCTTAAGGTTATGAGCAAGGTTGTTCATCGTTTTGGAAAGTTGTCCAATTTCGTCCTTTCGATCTAATCGAACAGCTGCGGAAAAATCCAATTGCGCTAGGCGATCCGCCACTTTATTTAACTGGACGAGTGGTTTGGTTATGGTACGTGAAAAGAAATTAGCAAATAGTAAAACAAGCAAGAACGCAAGCGCATAAAAATACATATAAAATTGACCCATTACGTGTACGGCATCGCCGACAGGTTGAAGTGTCGCAACCATAATGAAGTATCCTTCTGCGCCAGTTTGGTTGACGGTGGATGGAAGCTTCGCTGCGGCAAACAGCATGCTTTCATTACGGTCATTGCCCGATATTTTATCTACGGATATTTTGCCAGCTTCGGCTAGCTTTTTTAAGGCATCTTTGTTTTGCATCCATTCGCCTATTGCAAAGGAAAGTCGCTCGGTGTTTAAGTTACTAGAGGGTAATACCGAAGTTGCAGGCAATGTTTCATCGGTATTGTTTACGCTTTGTGGGCTTTCGTTGTTGGAAGAGACGATTGAATGAATATTTATCTGATAATTATTTCCTCCCATTGAAGGCGATACAGTTGATGCAGGCGTAGATATGTAGTCTCCGAGCTGGACATCAATATTATTTTCTTGTTTGTACATGAATGCGGACATACCATAAAATTGATGTTCCAATTCAGCAACTTCCAAAGGTTTCGTTTTCAGCTGATAGCTGCCGCTCGCATACTTTATATAAACTTCCTCGAAACGTTGGGCTAGTTCTTGTTTTTTTTGACTGATGTAAAAGGGTTCGAAAAAGATCGTTTGCAGCACCATCCATAAGAAGATAATGGACATGAAGCCAATTAAAGTGGCCCAGAACACTTTGAAAGACAATCGTTCGCTTCTCATCGTCGCATCCTCATTTATCTTTAAATTTATACCCGTTTCCTCGCACGGTATGTATACAGCTTGCTTTGTCACCTAATTTTTTACGGAGTCGTTTGACGTGTGTATCTACGGTACGCAAGTCGCCATAGTAATCCATTCCCCAAACTCGATCGAGCAAGATGTCTCTGGTCAGTACGATATTGCGATGATTTGTGAAAAACAACAATAGATCATACTCCTTAGGTGACAGCTCTAACAATTCACCGTGAATGCGTACTTCATGGGCTTGTTCATCGATGACGAAATCGATTAATTCTGTATTTGCTTCAGCATCTTCTTGGAAATTCCAGCGAGTGAGGAGCGCTTTGATTTTTGCCGTTAAAACTTTGGGGCTGAATGGCTTCGTGATGTAATCGTCAGCACCCAATTCATATCCATACAGCTTATCCTCTTCTTCTGACTTTGCAGTTAGCATGACAATGATCGCATTCGACTCTTTACGAAGCCGTTTACAAACTTCAAATCCGTCTATACCAGGCATCATTATATCGAGCACAACAAGATTGGGTGGATAACGGCGGGCAAGCTCGATCGCCTCGTTGCCGTGGCTAGCCTCTATGACCTCCAGATCCTCTTCGATTAAATAGTCAGCAATCAATTCCCGCATTCGCTTTTCATCCTCAACGATCAATACTCGCGGTTTCTTTATCATTTCGAAGTCAACCTCCACTGTGTTTGTCCATTGTCACTTCGTTGACACATAAGCCGTATAAGATACTATTTGTCTGAGACGCAAGTCACAATCATTATGGAGGAAAGTGGTATGAAGATGCAACGATTGGCACGCAAAGAGCTATTAGTTGCCCTTTGCTTTCTTGCCCCCAGCGTAATTGGTTTTATGCTGTTTTATTTCATTCCGTTTGGTATAAGCATGCTTTATTCCTTTCAAGACGGAATTACAGGGTCTTTCACCCTCTCGAATTATACGTCATTGCTGAATAGCTCGTCTTTTCAGAAGGCTGCAGGCAATACATTTTGGTTCACAGCTGTCGGTGTACCGATTCTTGTGATCCTATCCTTGGTCATCGCGCTGCTTTTGAATCAGAATGTCTATTTTCGTAATTGGCTGAGAACGGCTTATGTCATGCCGCTTGTTTTGCCAGTTGCGTCGATCGTGCTCATCTGGCAAATCTTATTTGATTGGAACGGTGCATTGAATTGGCTTTTGAACGATCTTGGCTTAGAGCGCATTGATTGGTTGAAATCAGAATGGTCTGGTGGTGTTATGATTGTCATTTATGTATGGAAAAACATCGGGTATAACGTCGTTTTATTTCTGGCTGGCCTGCAGAACATTCCGGACTCTTACTATGAAATTGCGGACTTGGAAGGGGCGGGGCCTGTACGCAAGCTGCTTGGCATTACACTCGTCTATTTGACCCCTACAACATTTCTGGTTGTATTGATGTCCATCTTGAACTCTTTCAAAGTATTTCGAGAAACCTATCTGGTTGCCGGCACATACCCGCATGACCGGATCTATATGCTGCAGCATTATATGAACAATATGTTTTTATCGCTCGACATTCAGAAGTTGTCTGCTGCAGCGACGTTGATGGCGATTTGTATCCTTGTGTTTGTTGTTATGTTGTTTGGAACCGAACGGAAATTCCGTTCATTCATGGAGTAATACGGTCAGGGGGGTGAAATCCATGAGGAAAAAAATCGTGATGCCTTTGCTTCGTACCGTCATATTGACCACGATTGCTTTGCTGATGCTTGTTCCGGTTATTTTGACGACGATAAGCTCTTTTATGACAGAGAAAGAAATCATTTCAAATTATGGCATGCTGGGAAAAAGTAATGTCAGTGATTTTGTTAATATGAAATGGATTCCTGATTGGGTCTCCTTTGGGCAATATTTCAAGGTGCTCATAGCTACACCTCAGTTTTTACAAATGTTTTGGAATTCTGTGTTCATGGTATTCCCGATCATTATCGGGCAAGTGATGGTCGCGTCTTTGGCTGCATTTGCGTTTGCGAAATTACGCTTTCCAGCAAGAGAACCTCTTTTTCTTCTTTATCTGGTTACGATGATGATGCCGTTTCAAGTCACGTTGGTGCCCAATTATATGATGTCGGACTGGTTAGGCCTGCTGAATACCCCGAAGTCGATCATTTTGCCCGGCGTGTTCGCTGCTTTTGGTGTGTTTTTACTTCGGCAGTTTATGTTGCAAATACCCACTGGATATTTAGAAGCGGCGAAAATGGACGGGGCGGGCTATGTAAGAACCTTTTTAACGATTGTCATGCCGATGGTAAAACCTGGGGTCGCCGCGCTAGTTGTCCTGCTGTTTGCTGATTACTGGAATATGGTAGAGCAGCCGCTAGTTTTTTTACAGGATGCTTGGCTGCAGCCGCTGTCTGTCTATTTGTCACGTATTCAGCAAGAAACGTTCGGTGTATCGTTTGCCGCGTCGGTCATTTATATGATGCCAATGCTTCTGCTGTTTTTATGTGCTGAAAAATATTTTATTGAAGGAATCGAGCTCTCTGGTATTAAAGGATAGAAGGAGATTGAGGGATGCAAATGCATGTTGGACGACAAAAACTAGTAAGTGTTGCATTGATTTTGTTTTTTATCCTACTGGCAGGCCTGACTTTTTTCAGTAATACGTTTCAGGCGCTTACGCTTCCTAAAGTGTCCGCTGAGAAAGCTTCGGACAAGAAGCTGTCCCATGTAATCCGCGGCAGCGGTGTAATCACCCCTCAGAATAAGGTGGAGCTGGTTAATGACAGCGGATGGAAAATCGTCAACATACATGTCAAACAAAACGATGAAGTCAAGAAGGGGCAGGATCTAGTTACCTTTGACGCAACGACGACGGAGGATCAACTATTAGATGAAGAAGCTCGATTGATCAAAATGGAATTAAACAATGAAATGCTGCAAGAGCAGTTTGTCAAAGCTCAGCAGGATGGTGATGAAGATGCGGTCCGAAAAGCAAAGCGCGATTTAAAGCTGGATCAGCTGGATAGAGAGGTTCAGCAGCGAAAAATGAAGAGCCTGCGCAAGGAGTTATCGGAGAAGAAGACATTGAAGGCTCCATTTGATGGTAAGGTAGCCAATGTTAAGGTTTCTCAGGGCGGTAATGTTTCTCAGGGTCAGCCACTACTAACGCTTGTGGACACGAGTAAAAACTCCGTGTTTTCCTTTACGGCCGGCGCTGCTGCGGCAGCGAAACTGCAGGTTGGTGAAGCCGTTACGCCTGTTGTCATGAAAGATGGAAAGTCGATGAACATGTCTGGCAAAGTGACGGAGATTAAGGATGCACCGCAATCTTCCGGAGGTGGCGGGGGTGGAACACAATCTTCCGATGGAGGTGTTGGAGGGGACAAAAATGGATCTGGAAACGAACCAACACCGCAAAAAACGATTGTGATTACCGTATCTGGCGAAGGACTTCAAGATGGTGAACAAGTGAGCGTTCAGATTGAAAAGAAATTGGATCAGCAAGGTCTGGTTATCCCTAAGAAACTGATAAAGAAAGATTCATCAGGAAGCTACTTACTGGTCATCAGAGAGAAAAAGAGTCCGTTAGGCAATACATTGTACGCTCAGAAAGCATCCATCACAACAGGAGAATCTACCGACGATGATATTATTGTTTTAACAGGCATTACTGCGCAAGATGAGATCATTACGGAAACAAGCGAGCCGTTAAAGGACGGAAATCGCGTACGAACAAACTGAGAGGAATGATTAGATTGAAAAAAACAAAATGGATGGTGCCACTGCTTTCTTCCCTTTTATTATTTAGCGCATGTTCCAACAGCGACACAGATACAGCGTCAAATAACAAATCGGCAGATGGCAAAACAAAGGTCGTCATTGCTGTGGGAAGTTCCAACCCCTTCCTAGAGAAAGCGACTGAAAAGTTCGAATCCGCTCATCCAGATATCGACATTGAGATCAAAGAATATATGGCGATGCCTAAAACGGAAGGTGGAATGGGGCAAGCAGCTTCTGCAGCAGACATGGAAAAGTTTATTCAAACTGTGACTACACAGATCATGGCGGGCAAAGGCTCGGATTTAATTCTTACGTCGGACCTGCCCGAGAATAAACTTGCCGAGAAAAACCTGTTAGTTGATTACCGTGGCCTAATGGAGAAGGATAATTCTTTTGACAAAAGCAAATATTTTGATAACATTCTCAAGTCATCCGAGATCGGTGGCGGCTTGTATGCCATGCCGTTCTCATTCGTTCCAGATGTGATTACTGGAAAAACAGATATGCTGAAGAAGGCGAATGTCAACGTAGAAGACAAAACATGGACTTGGGATCAATTCAAAGAAATTGCCAAGAAAGTAAAGAGTCAGAATGGGGAAGATTTTGTAGCGTTCGTCAATATGTTCCCTGTCCAATTGATGGCGGAATATGTTGAGGATAATTATTCGAAGTTAGTTGAAAAAGGTAAGGCAAACTTTGACTCGGACGATTTTAGAATCATGATGAAGCAAGTGAAATCTATGTATGACGAAGGTGTCTTGAAAGCTGAATTTACGTATGATTATGATAAAGGGTTGTTTTCCAAGTTTAGCATGGTCAATCCAACCGAATCTTTAGTAAATATTCTTAAGCCAGGTTTTGAGGTATATCAAAAACCGACTGTTAAGGGCGGAGCACAAGCGGGTGCGTACCAAACTTACTTCAAGCTGGGTATGAATAGCAAGTCTTCTGTTCAAAAAGAGGCATGGGAATTCGTTAAGTTTTTGCTATCCGATGAGATCCAATCTTTGCCTGAGATGCAAGGAATCCCATTGAATAAAAACGTGGTGGAAAAGCAGCTGCAGAAGGCGGAAGAGGCGATCAAGGAGGGGACACTGCAGGTTCCACACGGAAAGCCGGATGCCAAGGTTGTGGAAGCGCGAGTTCAGACGATGAAAAGTATTTTGGAACATGCAGGTTTAAAGAGGACAAGCGATTTCAAAGTAACGTCGATTATCTTGGAAGAATTCCAATCCTATATGAGTGGCCAAAAAACGGCAGAGCAAGTTAGCAAGCTGATTCAAAATCGGGTGAATACGTATTTAAACGAGTAAAAAATCAAGACGGGCATCCACGACAACCTCCTTCCCTCTGAGGAGGCTCGGGGGGGTGATTAGTGAGACTACTGTTTGCGCTCCTAGCAGCGTTGCCACCAAACGGCAGGAAGAAGTCGCCTGGCAAGATGAGCTGGTGTTTACATAGCCTTGAAGAGCAAGTTCAAGATCATCCTTTTTTTGATTCATGGTGCGTCTAGCGAAGTTCGCCAGTTTTTCTGGTTCACCATTTGCAATGGCACGCAGCATTTGACATGAGAAGTTTTTTTAACTGTTCCGCATAACCGAACTTTATAACCGTGCTTCTAACTGAACGGAATTATGTCTATCACAGAAACATGTCTATTGTTGAACTAATATCCTGTCGCTATAATTAACCTATAATAAGGTTGTTTTAAAAAATGGGGTGAACCTATTAGGAATCATTGGTTTTCACGGATATTGATTTCTTATGTACCGGTTTTTTTGATTGTTGTTACTTTGCTCATTTTATTTCTTTTTCTGGGAGTGAGTGAGGTTTTAAAGAAGGAAGCCGAGGAAGCTAATCGAATTTATTCCACACAAGTAATGAAGCTTATTGATCAATCACTTTCGGCTGTTGATCAAAGTATTATCAATGAAATTATAGCAAACCACAGCAGTATTCGTGATTTTTTTACACCACAGCAAGAAATTAACCCTTTATTCCAAACCTATGAAGCTTCACTTGAATTGAATAATCTAGTCTTAAAGCATGCCATTATCGATTCGATTTATCTTTACCGTTACTCGGATCAAACCATTTTAAGCAAGAACCGTTTTATTCCGCTCAGCGCATTTGGGGATAAGGAATTTCTGCAAGCCCAACTGACCGGAGATCTGTCGCTTCAATCATGGAGCGGAAGTAGACAATATGTGGAGTTCTCCTCGCAGACGGAGCCGATATCTGTAATAACACTTGTTCGTAGCGTGATTTTATTTTCCGGGAAGAAGGCAAGATTGTCACCAATGTCAAAATAACGGCTTTACAGAAGATACTCCAGGATTTATTTGATTCGGGGATCAGCTACGCGGAGCTTGTGGATGGTGAGGGCAATGTAATTCTGTCAAGAAATGGTTCCGAGTTAGAGCGAGCCAAGCAGAAGCCAACAGAAATGTATTTATCCGATATTCACTCACCGATAACCAAATGGCATCTCCGCAGCGGTGTCGAGGCGGGTAAGGTATATTATTTTATTTCTAATTTTTCTTATATATGGCTTATTATTGGTCTGAGTATAGTTGCACTTGGAGTCATCTGGATTGTTTATATTACCCGTCGCAATTATCGTCCGGTCGAGCTAATGATTAATCAAATTCAGTCGCTCTCCTTCAAAATTAGCCAGAAATTGGCTACGCATACAGGAGGAAATCAGCTTAGTTTTATTGAGAATGCGGTAGAGAATTTAATAGAGGAATCGAATAAATTTCAACAAAGGCATGAAGAGAATATCGTATTCCGCAAGAAAGTATTTTTTCAAGAGGCAATGGAAGGTTCGCGAGAGATCACACCTGAGCAATGGACGGACGAAATGATCAAATTTGACCGTCCTGTGAAGTATAGCAGTTTTGAAGTCGTGTTATATGAAATGGATAAATTTACCGATTTTAAGATGAGCTACAACCAGAAGGATCAATACTTGTTAAAATTTATTCTGTGCAGTGTGATTGCGGAAGTGGCACAAAATAACGGTGTGATCGTTTGGCATGAATGGATGGATCATCATATCGTAGGGGTGCTTTATCAATATCAGGATGAGCAGGGGGAGAATTCCGAGCGGCTTGCAAGTATGCTGGAGGAAGTGCGTGAATGGGTGCAGAGCAACCTGACGTTTACCGTTACGATTGGTGTAGGCAGTTTAATCAAGGAAGCTGCATTGATTTATCGTTCATACGACGACGCAAAGCAAGCGCTGGGCTATAAATCTGGTTTGGGCAGCAATCGAATCATTGCTTACAACGATATCGAAATGTCTCCGAAAGGGGATATGTTCCGCCATCTCCAGCCTATACGGACACTGTCACAGCAATTCCGCTTGGGCAATCCATCGTGGGGGGAGGAGCTTGAGGCATTCTTTGATGAATTGGAGAAAACACTGCTATCCAGAGAAGATGTAGAGAGTATTCTAAATTATCTGATTTATCAAATGAATCGGGAGCTCATGGAGCTTTCGGAGGACTATGGCGAAATATGGCGAAATAAAGGGCTGCAGCCTATCAATGAATTATTGCAGCGGTTTGATACTTTACGGGAATTCCGTGGTAAGGCGAGTCTGATTCTGACTGAAACATCAGAACATCTGGAGCGTATACGTGAAGGCAGGAACAATAGGAGCCTGCTTGCCGAGGTAAGGAGCTATATTGAAGCCAACTATTTTGATCCGGATCTTTCCTTAAATCACTTAAGTGATAAATTCCAAATCAATTCGAAATATGTAAGTCAACTATTTAAAGAAGAATTCGGGGAAAACTTTGTTGATTATTTGGCCTTCGTGAGGATGGAGCATGCCAAACAACTGCTGAGTGATACTTCCATGTCTGTACAGGATATTGCCGGAAAGGTCGGTTATCAGCATAGTGTCTCTTTTAACAGGGTATTCAAGAGACTTACCGGGAAAACGCCAGTAGTATTCCGCAGTGAATCAGTAAAGTGAGATTCTTTCGCTGCTATGTTCATAAAGCCTTCGCGTATGAATCTTTCATATGTTTGAGGCTTTTTTTTGTGGTCAAAATTGAATGCCAAGCCAGATAAAAGAATTGTTTCGAGAACTGGACGGAAATATGACTGCTACTGAATTGTGTCTATTATTGAGCAAGTATCCTCACGCGGCAATTATAGTGAAGGCAAATCGCATATCCCAGCTTATTCAGAAAATTGTTTAACAACAGATTCTTGTCTATTGCAGGCGTAATATGAATATCCCTACACTTAGGTTTATAACAGACACCACAGAAGAATGGAGGGTAAGCATCAAATGGTAACTATCAATAAAAAGAGATTAAGAAAGGAAGGGTAGGCATCAAATGGTAACCATCAAGAAAAAGCGATTGAAAGAAAATTTTCCACTGTTTATCATGTTTACCCCTGTGTTATTGTTTTTTATTATTTTTAAATATATACCTATGCTAGGACTGATTATTGCTTTCAAGGATTACAATCTGTTTCAAGGTTTTCTCGACAGCCCATGGGTAGGACTTAAGCACTTTCATTATATTTTCTCGAATCCCGAAACGGTTCGAATTGTGAAGAACACCTTTGTGTTAAGTTTAACTGGCATTTTATTTGGCTTTCCATTGCCAGTAATATTGGCTATTCTCTTAAACGAAGTACGCAGGATGTGGTTCAAACGCTCGATCCAAACGTTGATTTATTTACCTCATTTTTTTTCATGGGTCATTATCAGCGGGTTTGTTTTCACGATATTTAATCAGGAAACAGGCATTGTTAATCATGTAATTGAACGGATAACCGGAGAGACCTATGCGTTTCTTTATCACAATTTCTCCTGGTGGTCGATATTTATCGGATCGGCGTTATGGAAAGAAACCGGGTTTTCAGCGATCATCTATCTGGCAGCAATAACAAGCATCGATACCAGCTTATATGAAGCGGCCAACCTGGACGGTGCTAATAAATGGAAGCAAATTTGGCATATTACGATTCCTGGACTGGCTTCGACCATGATTCTTATTCTGATTATTTCCTTGGGGCGTGTAATGGAGGTTGGATTTGATCAAGTGTATGTATTGCGAACGCCTGTCGCGACGCTATCGGACGTCATTAGCACTTACATATATCGGATTGGTGTACAGAATTCACAATTCAGTCTGACATCTGCACTGGGCTTATTTGAATCATGTATCGGATTAATTCTGGTGCTGACTGTCAATCAAATCGCAAAACGTTATAACCAGAGCTTATGGTAGGAGGGACTCCAGAATGAAAACCAGCAAGGGAGAACGCGTTTTTTTCGCCGTTAATTACGTTTTTTTGGCTTTATTCGGGATTAGTGCATTGGTGCCCTTAATCAATATTTTGGCAGTCTCATTGAGCGATAGTTCTGCCATTATTTCGGGAAAGGTGTCGATTTGGCCGATCGGTTGGAACATCGAAGCCTATAGGCAGCTTATCGAAGGAACAAGAATTATTCACGCTTTGAAAAATAGTATCATCATAACAGTGGTTGGTGTTGCCCTGAGTATGTTATTTACAATATTGGCTGCCTATCCATTGTCTAGAAATACATTGTATGGCAGACGTTTCTTTACATTGGCGATTGTGTTCACGATGTTATTCGGCGGTGGATTGATCCCAAGCTTTCTGGTCATCAAAGAATTGGGGTTGATTAACTCTTACGCTGCGATCTGGCTGCCGTCCTTGGTTAGCGCATTCAATATGATGATTATGCGAACATTCTTCCTCAATATTCCTTCTGAACTAGAAGATGCCGCACGAATGGACGGATGCGGAGAATACAGAATGCTGCTGCAAATTTTTCTCCCGCTCTCCTTACCAGTCCTTGCCACGTTAACTTTGTTCTATTCTGTAGGGTATTGGAACCAGTTTCTAACAGTGCTCCTGTACATCAATGATGCTAAGAAATTCAACCTTACTGTACTTGTGCAGAATATGGTGGCAAGTCAACAGTTGCTTCAGCAAATCAATACATTTCAAGCGGAAGACTCGGTTTCTATGACACCAGAAGCGATCAAAGCAGGAGCAGTTGTGATTTTGCTGCTACCCCTAATGATCGCGTATCCATTCTTGCAGAAATATTTTGTCAAAGGTGCCTTAGTTGGTGCAGTTAAGGGATAGAGGCTGTTATGGATTGCTAAGGTGGTGATGTCAATCGATTAGCGTATAAGGAGAGAAGTAGGAGTATGAATGGGCAAGGGTATCAATGCTCGGAGAAATGAAAGAAATATAATCAGGAGGGTTAAATATGAAGGGGATAAAAGCAGGATATCGTACAAAAATAAGGATCGTTTTGGCATCGGCATTGGTAATATTGATGATGAACGGTTGCTCCAATAGTAAGGATAACACAGTAAGTGATACAGCTTCTCCAGACGCGACTAAACCGGCGACAATGAAGCCTAAGTCGAAAATATCGGTTTCCGTCTATGACCGGGGGACTGTACCAGCTGCCGAAGGTACCATAGACAACAACCGCTGGAGCAAATGGATCAATGCCAATGGACCGGCAAATGTAGAGTTTGTCCCGATTCCACGCTGGGAATCGTTGGCGAAGCTGAATACTTTGTTTGCCTCGGGATCGGCTCCTGATTTAATCTTTGAATTTGATGCAAAAATTAAAAATCAGTTTCTTGCGCAAAAGCAGTTTATGCCAATAGATGATATGGTCAGCAAAAGTGTGGAATACAAAAAATTTCTTGAGCAGAATCCAGGCGTCAAGAAATTGGCTATGAATGAAGATGGCAAGATGTATTATTTTGGCCGTGTGGTTGGTTCTACGCTGAATGTGGGACTGGTGATTAGGGAGGATTGGTTGGAAAATCTGGGTTTGAAGTCTCCGACAACCCCTGAAGAGCTATTGGCTGTTGCCAAGGCGTTTACTGAACGGGATCCGGACGGCAACGGGAAGAAGGATACATTCGGTTACCAGCTAAGCTTCATCGGCGGGGGAGTAATCGATCGTATGTACAATAGTGGTGAAATCCCAGACGGTATGATCCTAAATAATGGAGAGCTTGTTCGGCAGTGGGATAATTCCAAAGCTGCTCTGCAATTGAAGAAGCAGCTGTTCGATGCAGGAACGGTAGATAAAGACTTCTTGACAGATAAAGGGGAAAAGGCGCTTCAGGATTTTGTCAACGGCAAGCTTGGTATTTACGGTGCTAATAATATCAACGCAATCAGTGTGGGATACAAAAATTTCGAAACGTTACGTAAAAATAATCCAAATGCCAAAATTAAATTTATTCCATTTCCAACGACAGCATACGGTTCATACAGCTGGGGTTGGGAACCGATTCAGATGGTAGCGGCGGTGAATGCGAAAGCCAAGAATCCTCAGGCTGTTATGGACCATATGGACTTTCTTACCAAGGATTCGACGCAATTGTCTTTGACATATGGTATCGAAAATGAACATTGGAAGATGGGAGAGGATGGTTGTCCGAAGCAGATTGATCCGGCCAAATCAAAAGTTGAGGTGGACTATAACGGAGATTTCCGAATTCATGCCAACATAGGGATAGGTTTGCTTGCCAAATGCGCGCAACCGGAAAAAGTATACGATGCGAAAATTCCGCTGCAGAAGGAATATCTGGATCTACTGCTTCAGCAAGCGAAGCCTGCTTATTTAAATCCAGAGCGTCCTTTCAACGGATTCACGGCTATGGGTTATAATCCGGCCCTTCCACAAGATTTATCGGCTTTTTCGGCTACATTAACGCAATCGATCAACGATATTTTCAACAAAGCAATTGTAAGCGGTGCTTCTTATTCTGTGGATCAGGCGATAAACGATGCTAAAACGGCCTGGAGCAAAGGCGGCGGCGACAAAATCGAGGCATGGTACAAAGACTGGTACGCCAAGAATAAAGATAAAATTTACACAACAGCAGAAATATACAAGCAGTATGTAAAGTAGGCTTATACGACAGCTGATTAACCAAAACGCTGCTTTAGGACAATGGGAGAGCTATCGTTCTGTGTCGGAAAAGCAGCGTCTTGCGGTTTGGCTGAAACAAAGGCGATGATAAAGCATAAAGCGGATTTCAATAATGAAAGGGGGAGATTTGTATGGGAAATAAGATCAGCATGTCAGGGATTCTTATGGCTCTATGTATCTTGTCTATTTGGATGGTAAGTCAATGGGGAGCTTCTACCGCTCATGCAGAAATGGTAGCTTCGCCCAAAGCGGAGTACCTATTGGATGAGGATTTTTCTGTCATGACTACTGCCTATGATCCCAATGATGTCGTGGCTAGTGGATGGGATACAAGAAAAGCGGGAGGGGCGATTTCCTACGGCTATAACAGCTGGTTTAAAATTAGCGATACCAGTAATGTGCTTCCCGTATCCATGACTAAAAAAATTCGTCCGCAGCATTCTGGCAAGCTCACCTTGGAATACAGATTTAGAATGCCTGCTATTGTAAATGGAGTAAAGTGGCAGCTTCGCAGTGGAGAAGTGGCAGGGGTTAGCCTTGAGGTAAAGAATGGCAAGCTGAGTCTGGCAACAGGGGAGACCTGGTATGACCTCCAGACGCTTACCGCCGATGTGGAATATGGGGTTAAAGTGATTGCTGACCTCGAAGCCAACAACGTGCAGGTTTATGTCAACGGCCTGTTAAAGGCAACGGAAAAAGGCTTTACCCATCGTGTAGAGTCGATTGACAACTTTCTTGTGATTACAGGCGATGTGACTACGGGCGAAATGTATTTTTCACCGGTCAAGATTCATAAAGGCTATGTCATGAATGAAAGGTTCCTTTCTACCGTGGAAGGACCGCTGCCACAGGACTGGAGCACACAGCCTAATGGTGGTGCGATTGCCGTTGAAAAAATGAATAATTCAAAAGCCCCGGATGTGTTTAGCTTAAAAATGGATGCAGCCAACGCGAAAGGAGCTATGCATATAGGGCGATCTGTTCCTTCCCAAGACGGGCGCCTGGTTATGGAGTACAAGGTTTTGATGCCAACGAAATTGGATGGCTTCTCCATGGAACTAAAAGGTGGAGAATCAACAGCCTTCCAATGGCTGACACAAGACGGAAAATTCTCCTATAAAAACGCTGCTGGCCAATATATAAATTTTTATGATTATATACCCAATCTCTGGTACCATGTAAAGCTTAAAATGAATACGGTTACAAATAAAGCAGATCTTTATTTGAACGGCAAGCTGAAGGTAGAACAATTGGATGTACTGGCGAGCAGCGTTGATCTTGTCAGCTTTGCCATTGCCGCCTCCAATCACGGAAGTATGTCCTTGGATGATATTCTTTTGTACCAAGAGGCTGAGGAGCCTGCGGATTATGTGCCTGCCCCTGTGCCGGCGGCCAAGGAAGGGGATGCCTTAGTTGGTGCCCAGGCCTGCTCCTTGTGGAGAGAAGGGCAGCATTTGGGATGGGACCGGATCCAGCCTTACCCAGAAAGAGTCCCGGTGCTTGGCTTTTATGACGAAGGAAACCCGGAGGTAGCGGACTGGGAAACGAAGTGGATGGTAGAGCATGGAGTCGACTTCCAGATGTATTGCTGGTACAGGCCAACGGGATCGGAAGGAAAGCCGATTAAGGACCCACGTCTGGGAGCGGCGCTTCATGATGGCTACTTTAATGGTAAATATAGTAACCAGACGAATTTTATGATCATGTGGGAGGCTGCTGCCTCCAAGGTAAGCGGAAGCGACGATTTCAGGAATAACCTGGTGCCCTACTGGATGGAATATTATTTCAAAGACCCGAGATATCTGGTCGTCGACAACAAGCCGGTTATTAGTATATATGGCTATACCCCTTTGAAAAATAGTCTGGGCGGCACGGCAGAGTCACTTAAGGTGGAAATGGACTATTTAAGGCAAGCCTGCAAAGACGCTGGCTTTGATGATGTGATTATTCTGATATCCAGTTCAGGTGCGGATTCTGCCATGATGAGCGATATGCAGAATGCGGGTATGGATGCTGTGTTTGCCTACTCCTGGGGCGCGCTTGCCGGGAGAGAAGCCCTCCAGAAGTCTAAGCTGGAGCAGCAAAGGGATGTAGGGATAATGGATGTGATCCCCGTTATCAGCATGGGCAGGGATGATACCGCTTGGGGCGGAGCGCAGGGTTATTATGCAACACCCCAGGAATTTCAATCAACGGCACAATGGGTAAAAGACAGCTTTATACCCTCTTTACCGGAAGAAAGCCCGGGCCGCAAAATCATATTGCTCGATAATTGGAATGAATACGGGGAGGGCCACTTTATTCTGCCAGCCGGGTTAAACGGATTTGGATATCTGGATGCAATCCGGGAAGTATTTACAGCGGGAGGTACGCACACGAATGTTGTGCCTACACCCGAGCAAAAGGATAGAGTCCGGGTCTTATACCCGGAAGGCAGAACCGTCCTCCCTTCCAAAGCGGTTGAACCTCCGCCTCTAACTAATAATGGCAGTATCCAGTACAGCAAATTATGGGATTTCAATACGGCTGGAGACAGCGAGGGCTGGACGATAGCTAAACAGGTCAACCCTGTGAGCATTGCAGGAGGTTATTATTCAGGTACATCAACGGGTAATGATCCAGGCATATTTTCACCAGGTTCTCTGGGGATTTCTGCGGAAGAGAATCCCTACCTGCATATCCGTATGAAAAACAGTACTGCTGATATGGCAGGCAAGGTTTATTTTATCACCGAAAAGGATCAAGTCTGGAAAGAAGCCATGGCCGTCGACTTTTACGTCAATAATTATGACAGCAACTATTCGGACTACTATGTACCGATGTGGAGCCTTGGTAACTGGACGGGAACTATAAAGCAGATCCGTGTTGACCCGATTACAACCACAGGTGATTTCAGTATTGACCGGATTGGCCTAGTGGCGGTTCCCATAGAGGGCATAAAGATGATGCTTGAAGGAAAGCCGGCAACAACTTTAACACCTTTGGAAATCGTCGATGGCAGCGTTAGGGTGCCTCTGGTTGAGATTCTTAAGAAAATGAACATACCTTATGAATGGGATCATGAAGGCTCTCTCCTCGCTGTAAAGGATAACAGTGTCATTCGGGTCGTAGACGGACAAAGATCAGCCTATAAAGGAAATACGCCCGTATACCTGGAGCATGTGCCTGTATGGACGGGAAGTGATTTGCTGGTTTCAAACGATGCGTTAGACGCATTGTTCGGCTTTCATTCGGTGTGGAAAGCACAGGAAGAAACTTTGTATATTTTCAGCTCTCTGCCCAAAATTCTGGGTGATAATATGTTAGTTGATCCAGGGATGGAAATGAGCAAACTGCCCTATACCGGATCAAGGATCAGTACGGAATTAAGCACATCAGAATATCATTCCGGTCATCAGTCGGTCAAAATCACCAAAGAATATCCGTATGCAAAAATCTATTTTCCCGGCGTGGAAAACGGGAAGGAATATTACTATTCCGCATGGGGGAAGCTGGCGCCAGGCTCAACTCTTGGAGAGAAGCTTCGTATATGTTTGCAGTACCAATTAGATGGTGTTTCCAAGCAGGTAGTTATGATAATAGGACCTGCGATGGATGCTACCAATTGGAAGCAGGTACAGGGCTATTTTAAGCTGAATGAAGTCGGTGTTGTTTCCAATTTGATGATGTATTTGTATACGGATTCTCCTGCGTTAGCCGATGCCTATTATCTGGATGACGTAGAAATCCGGCCTGTGACCTATTCCAATGACCCCATCCCAGCTCGTGTATCTGGCGTCGGCCTGAACCATACAACTATGGAGATCGGTGTAGGCAAGGTAAGGCGGTTGATGGCCACCATAGAGCCTCAAAATGCGGTAGAAAGGGCAGTCACATGGAGCTCAGACAACCTGCTGGTAGCTATTGTGGATGTGAATGGAGCCGTCTATGGAAAAAAAGAGGGAACGGCTACTATCACGGTTACGACAGTGGATGGCGGCAAAACGGCTTCATCTGAGGTTACAGTCACAGAAGGGTATGTGGAAACCGTTACCTTGACAGTAAAGACTGATGGAACCGGCGATTTCATCTCTCCTAAGCTGGCTAACGATAGCATTCAGGATAGCAGTCCCGAAAAGCATTATATCATTCTGATCTATCCAGGTGTATATACGGAGAAAAACTGGGTGGTTAAGCCTTATACGACCCTTCGGGGAACTGACCGGGAAACGGTCATCCTAAAAGGAGAGAATAGTCCATCAGCCACTAACCTTGAGATCACCGACCAATCAACCATATGGCTGAAGGGCACGGCCAATCTGGAGAACCTCACGATTACCGCCAGAAATATGAGGTATCCGGTTCACAGTGAGGACAGCGGCAATAATAAGGATGCGGTTCATATCGTGAAAAATTCCCATATTGAGCATTATGGTAATCTCGAAGCTATTAATTATCGCAATAGCTGGGTGGCGGCTCATCCTGGTGTTACTCCACCGGCAGATTTGGACCCGACCAAGGTATGGGGCGGGAAGCGGGGAGGGATCGCAAGCACTTGGGGTTATGGTTCCGCGAGCGGTGTAAGGGAGACTTTTTATGATAGTTCTTTTGTTTCGAAATCTGTCGGTTGGTATGTGCATAATCGCGAGGATTTCACCAAACCCCAAATCAATGTGATCAATAACAGTCAAATCGTTTCCACGGAGACCTTGCAGCCTATTCTTATCCAATCCTTGGGCAGTGGAACGAACGATGAGGTCATCTTCAATAACACTGAAATTATAGGGACTTATATGGTTCAGAATGATTCGCCTTGGATTACGCAGAAACCGGAGAACCAATATGCGAACCATGCGGATTATAACGTTACCTTTACGAACAGCACACCGATCGGTTACGAGGATGGCCATAGGGGAAGGGCGCTGGCACTGTTCAGCAGCTCCACAGGCAGCCAATCCTCTGTAAGGGTTAGCGGAGATGCCGTGCTGGATATTCTGGGGACGTATGAAACCCGGGACGGAGGCGGTGGCCTGGAGGGCTATCTATACGGATACTGGGATATATCGGGTATCAAGGTGGGCTTGAGTTCCAACATTGACGTCAATAATACGTTAGGAAGAAGGCTTGGGGACCGTACCATCCATAATAAAACACTTCAAGTGATCTTTGAAGATGGAACAACCAAAACGATCATTTTTAATGAAAATTATACCAATCAGCCCAATAGCTATATATTGGCAAAAATAAACGGGGTTTTGGGCGCTTCAGGCAGAGTGGCAGAGTATAACGTCACAGGTGATGAATACTATCCGCAGATGCTAGATAAGCAATTAACTTTACAAAATAATACCCAAGTTGGCATTCCTCGATTTGCCGCTGTACGTTTTGATACCGACCATACCACGCTGCGGCTCATGAGCGCTGCTGATGCTCCTGAAAGCTTTGTAGGCATCACGCTAGAGCGGATTATACCAGGGAAGTCGGGAAGAGTATTGACGGAAGGGATTATGAAAAAAAGTCAATTGAATGGATTTACAGGAAGCATAATGAAGGGAACCCAGATTTCCATTGGAGCCCAGGCTGGGAGTTTAATGGAAAGCTCCAGCCAACCTGCCTTACTGGAGGGGATCCAGACGGATTGGGCTTATTTTAAGGGGGATAAGATAGCTCCTATAAGCAGCGCCTCAGTAAGTCCGGGTATTCCAAACGGCAGCAACGGATGGTATACATCGGATGTAACAGTAAGCATAGCCGTGTATGACCAATTATCCGGTGTGGCAAAAACAGAATATCAAGTAAATAACGGGGATTGGATAACCTATACCGGTTCCATTCCTGCCTTTGTTGAAGGGAATTATAAGGTCGGTTATCGCAGCATAGATCAAGCAGGCAATGTAGAACAGGTCAAAACCATAGAGTTTAAGATTGACCAAACAGCACCTCTACTAACTGTTCAGTTAGATAAAACGTCCATATGGCCGCCGAATCATGAAATGGTGACGGTTCAAGCTGCGGTGTACGCGAGTGATGCCGTATCAGGCGTTGCTTCTGTTGTGTTAACCTCCATTATATGTAATGAACCGGATAGTGGTCAGGGTGACATTGAGGCTAATATAGGCACACCTGCTACTTCATTTCAATTACGGGCGGAAAGATTAGGTAATGGGACGGGGCGAATATACACGATTACGTATACGATAATCGACCATGCAGGTAATCAATCAACATCGATAAGCACAGTTCGCGTACCACATAACGAATAATAACCCAATTATTGGTAATTATTTTCAAATTGGTTAATATTCTTAAATAATGAAATATTAAAAAGCTTAGAGCTCAATTGGTCAATAAAAGACCAGTCGAGCTTTTTTTTCATTCTTTCCCTAAGAATAAGTATATATCGGACATAAAGGCATTAATTGAAGCTCAATAAAGTAGGAATTATTGGTTCGGGAGAAGTAGCGCAAATCATTCATTTGCCGATTCTGGAATCCCTACCGGAGTTCAAACATGTCTGTCGCGTTCAGATATAATTGTTGAACGCGATATTTCTCCCCCATCTTCGCAAGAAGCTTTGGGGAAATATCACAAAAAGCAACCATCTCAGATGATGATTGAAGCTATGAAGCAATAATCGATGACAATACGATAATGTAATAAACGGCAGGGGATTATCTTCCCCTGCCGGCGTGACAGCCGTCCCCTCCTACTCATCGCCGCATTCGTGCACCACTACTACCTTACTCTTCAGTGTTCCGATAATGCTGAGGAGCGACACCTGAGATCTTTTTAAACATCCGACTGAAGTAAAAAGGATCTGGGTATCCGACTTCCTCAGCAATTTCCTTAACGCTTTTAGCCGTATTTCGCAGCAAGTGCTTGGCATGTTGGGTTTTGAGCTGGTGGACGTAGTGATGGATGTTCGTTCCAGTATATTTTTTAAACACCTGACAAAGGTATTCGTATTTACGCTCCAGCACGCGCTCCAACGTTTCCTTGGAAATGTCCGTCTCGTAAAAATTGTTCAAATGGTTGACCAGCTTGCGGAATGTCAGGTAAGAAGTGGGGAAGGCCGTGTCCAAATGGCTCATCTCCAAAAAACTACTCACCATGAGCCGAAGAATTTCACCAAGTAAAAGGGTAGCATGGAAACGAAAATAACCCTTCGGTTGTTTCATTGTCTCGACTAGCTCTTCAAACAACCCAAGAAGCTGGTAACGCTGCAAGGAACGAAACTGACGAGGCAGAACAAGCAAATCCTCGTGAAGGATTTCAGTGGTTCTTAGTTCCGTACGTTCGGCATGGACAATATTAAGCTCGGATGCGCGATCCAGCACGAATTCATTGAGGCCGGGTTCACATGAAAATTGCACCCAAAAAAATTGACCCTGTCGTTCATGAGAGTTCCAACCGGAGTGCGACTCCCAAGGCATCAAAAGCAACGACTCCCCCGCTTGTAGAGTCATGCGAGCTTCGTTAGTCTGCAAATGAACCGTACCATCGGCAACGACGATTAGCTCGTAATAGGGATTATGATGCCGACTGAAGAAGGAACTGTTATTCGCATCGAAAAGATCCGCCCATTTGACATCGAGCTTGGACAATCGAGAAAGAGCGTAGTACATGGCATGCCAACCTCCAATGTTTTTCTAAGACTTCCATATTTTCACCTTTTCCTTCATGTAGGTCGAGGGCAGGGTGCCGGTACATTTTTTAAACACTTTGTTAAAATACGACTGCTCGCAAAATCCGAGAAAATCGGAGATTTCTCCTACATTCATCTGTGAGTTGGTCAACAGGTCGCAGGCAGCGGCAATGCGGATTTGCTGGATGTAGTCCGTGACGGATTGTCCGGTAACCTGTTTGAAAATGGTGCTGACATAGTTAGGGGTTCGCTCCACGTGTTCAGCTAATTCGGTTACGGAAATAGTGCGGTGATAATGATTGAGAATATAGGCTTGAAGCAGCATAACAATACTATAGGATTTGCCCTGCAGCGATTGAGAATCGATTTCCTCATTGATGATTGCAAGCATTTCAAGCAGGATGCTGTGGCAGATAGTGTCTGAATAGGTGGATTTGCGCAGCCAATGCTGGGTCAGCAGTGAAAATCTTTGCTTCATATAGTCAAAGTTAAAAGGTCTGGTTAAACAACGATTAGGAGAGATAAGCATGGGAAGTCCATCCCCGTCACCTCGATAATGAAAGTGAGCGACATACATGTCATGTGCTTCTTTGGTCGTATTCAACGCACTGCGCCAGACCCCTTGGGGAATAAAAATAAGATCGCCTTTCTGCAAAGAAAAGGGTTGGTCTTCAACCGTATAGAGAATAGTTCCACTTGTTATGAGAATTAAAATATGATTGTTTGTTTTACTTTTTGGTACGTGCCAATTGTTTGGCTCACAATGCTCGAAATAAATAGCAACCGGTTCGATCATAGAAGGCTCCTTTCGGCAAATTCGCCCGTCTCTATCGTAGGGATAATCATCCTCTTATTGTAACTGAAATCGTAGAATAATTGAAATAATTATTGTATTGTTCATTGTTTCAATAGATTGATTTTACTAAGCTTAAAGGGTAAACCTACCAGGGAGGAAGATGAGTGAAATGAGTACTTTATTCAAAAAAGCAAAAGCGCGTGTCGGCGTGATGACGGTTGGTCACGAGCCTTATTGGGCACAATTTCCGGGGCTTAAAGAAGAATTGGAAGGCTACGGCCGTGAATTTGAGGAAATGCTTCGCAAGCATGACGTTGAGGTGATCTCGGCAGGCTTTGTCGATAGTGTAGATAAATCTTTTGCCGCCTCCTCGTATCTGAAAAGCCAAGATGTTGATTTCCTATTTTGCTTCCTTAGCACGTATGTGACATCATCGACAGCTGCGACCCCTATCCTAAACTTGTCCGTTCCGACAGTTCTTGTTGCTCTGCAGCCCAGGAAGCGTCTAGACTATCGCAATACGACGACTTATATGCAGTTAGCCAACGATAATATTTGTTCACTTCCTGAAATAGGCGGCGTGCTTGTTCGTGCAGGAAGGCCTGCAGCAGGCATGATCGTAGGGACGCTCTATGATGATGATCGCGCGATGAAGGAATTACAAGGATGGTGCCAAGTCGCCAATGCCCGCAGAGCGTTCAAATACGCTAAAATCGGCTATATGGGGCATACCTACGAAGGCATGTACGATATGAACTCGGACCCGACGGCTTTTACGGCTTCCTTTGGCTCCCATGTGCAAATGCTGGAGATGTGCGATTTAGCCAAGCTGGTAAATGGGGTAACTGCTAAGGAAACAGCTGCCAAACTAGATGAAATTAAAAGCGTTTTCAAAATTTCTGATCCTTTTATTGACCCGATTACGAGACCGATCAAGCAGGAAGATCTCGAATGGTCAGCTAAAGTGGCAGTCGGACTGGATAAGCTGATTTTGGAATTTGGGTTAACAGGCTTGGCCTATTATTACCGGGGGCTCGACAATAATGAGTATGAACGAATTGGCTCGAATATGGTGCTCGGCAACTCGCTGTTGACGGGTAAAGGTGTTCCGCTTGCTGGAGAAGCCGATTTGAAAACGTGCGCAGCGATGTTGATCATGGATCGTCTCGATGCAGGAGGTTCGTTCGCGGAGCTGCATCCGTGCGACTTCGTCGATGATATCGTGCTAGTCGGACATGACGGGCCGCATAACATCAAGATTAGCGACGGGCAGCCGGTCATTCGTGGATTGGATCTTTTTCATGGCAAAAGCGGATCCGGAATCGGTGTCGAATTCAGCATCAAATCAGGCCCCGTTACTTTGCTCGGTATTTCACAAACGGCTGAAGGTAAATTCAAAATGATCGCCACGGAAGGCGAATCCATCAAAGGGGAGATACCGCAGACCGGAAACACGAATACACGCTGTAAATTTGATTATAGCGTTGCAGAATTCGTAGAAAGATGGTGTTCGGCAGGTCCTACGCATCACTTTGCGCTTGGTGTGGGGCATGTGAGTTCGAAGATCCGTAATGTCGCCAAAGTATTAGGTATTGAGGTGGAAATCGTATGAGTATGCCTATACCCGTTAATCCAAGACGTACTTTGCAAAGAGTTACATTGGAAATGAGCTTAAAGCCATTCAAAAGTATGGCGCCTGAAGCCATCGAAGCCGTGTGTGCGGAAGCGATCCGGCAGTGGCGAAGAGCACGACGGATCTGGAGCTGATTAATCTGGTTTCGGATCGAACGGCCAGAGCGGCGCAAATTTTTCTCGGCGCATTACCAATTCTGCTGTTGTATCCATTCTTGCAGCGTTATTTCACCAAAGGAATTGTGATGGGAAGTGTGAAGGGATGAGTAAAGAGGCGAGCAATTTAGACTCAGCCTTGAGGATCGATGACAATCAGGATGCAGCTTGGAATTGGTACTCACCTCTGGTGGAGCCCTTTCGGGTTACGGGACTGCCTTGGCTGAAACAAGATGGTGTCTATCGCAGGTTGCCATTAAAGCCGTCGTATCCAATCCGATCTGAAGTGGACCGACTTGCGAATTTTACAGCGGGTGTTCAAATCCACTTCCAGACGGATTCCCCGAAACTATCTGTACGAGTTGTTTTGGCCGACAAAGCGAATATGTATCAAATGCCGGCTACGGGGCAATGCGGTGTAGATTGTTATATTGGTTCTCACGGAAAGCAGCAATATGTAAACGTTACTCGTTTCGATCCTGCGCTTTCGGAATATGAAGCCATTCTTTTTGAATCGTTTGGAGATCAAATGAAAGAGATAACATTGAATCTCCCCTTGTATCAGGGGGTGAAGGAGATGTGGGCCGGGATTGAGCCATCCGCTTCGGTTGCTCAATCTCCAGACTTCGTTTCCGACAAACGAGTGCTTATCTATGGTACGTCTATCACGCATGGAGCTTGCGCGTCTCGTCCGGGAATGTCTTATCCGAACATCTTGAGCCGGATGTTTCCGCTTGAGTTTGTGAACCTCGGATTCTCGGGGAATGCGCAAGGAGAACCAGAATTAGCTCAAATGATCAGCGAAATCTCCGCCCCTGCGTTGCTTGTACTAGATTATGAGGGGAATACGCCTAGCACGGAACGTCTTAGAGAGACACTTCCTGAGTTTATTCGAATTTTTCGGTCCCGATATGCCGAAGTACCCATACTGGTTCTTTCACAAATTCGGCTTGCGAAGGAGGCTTTCGACGTCCACATGTTTCGACAACGGGAGGAGCGAAAGCAATTCCAGCAGGAAACGGTAGAACGATTGAGGCAAAGCGGAGATCCTCACATTCATTTTTTTAATGGAGAAGAGCTGCTCGGATTAGAATACGGGGAATGCACGGTAGATGGCATTCATCCGTCGGATTTGGGTTATAAGAGAATGAGCGAAGCGCTAAAGCCATTGCTGGAAAATCTTTTGCGTCCTTACCTCAATTGAGTTTTCCCTTCAAGTTCCATTAGGCAGATGAATAATGGTGAAGTATCATTTAGCATAGGGTGATAAAAAAATGTTCATTTCTCCTATGCTAGCGTCATACGCAAAAGATAATAAACCATTTAAAAGCAAACATCATATAGCGGAATATAAATTAGATGGTCTTAGATGTATGATCTCCAATATGGATAAACTCTATGTTTATACGAAGCATAATAACTTGATTACAAATAAATTCCCTGAGTTGTATAGTTGCCCCCTGCCTGAAGGAACCATACTTGATGGAGTTTTAATAATGATGGACGATCAAGGGAAACCAGACTTTGAAGCCATGTCAGCCAGGTTTTTATCAAGTAAAAACAAAACACCTGTGATATTCTGCGCATTTGACATCATGAGATACAAAGGAATTGACGTCACGGGTCTTAACTTACTGAGGCGTAAAGAACTGTTGGACAAGGCTTTCCTTGAAAATGAGAACTATAAAAAGGTTAAAGTGTTTGAAGGAAATGCCGTTGATTATTTTGAGCAGGTTCGTGAGCAGGGACTTGAGGGCATCATCATGAAATCTAAAAAAGAGAATTCCACCTACGAAATAGACAAACGCTCCAAACAGTGGCAAAAGGTGATCAATTGGACTTATGCGGATGTGTATATTTCCGGTTACAGAAAAAATAATTTCGCTTTATTGGCCTCTATTGATGCACCTGATGGCTCCAAGTTCCCAGTCGGGGTTATTGAGTCAGGTGTAACCCCAATTCACCAGAAAACTCTAGATCGTGTGAAGAATCGTTTAGTCTTCAAGGAAGACCAGAATTTTGCCTATATGGAACCGCGAATCATGGCAAAGATTAAGACAAGAAATTGGACCAAAAGCGGAAAGCTTAGGAAGCCAGTATTCATGGAATTCGTTAACTAAATAAAAAAGACTGAAATCACCAAAGGAGGAAGTGGTGGTTACAGTCTTTTTGTTTTGCGTGCATTTCAACTAAGGAATTAGCGTCTAATTCCGCCGGTTAGTTGTTGTTCGGCCAATTGAACTAATCTTCTCGTAATGTTACCGCCGATTGCGCCAGTATCACGAGTAGCCATGTAGCCGTAATAACCATCTTGCGGAATTTGAATACCTAATTCTTGAGCGACTTCATATTTCATTTGGTCAAGAGCTGCTCTTGCTTGTTGCACGACTAATGTATTGCTGTTTCTTCTAGCCATTTGATTCACTCCTTTTTTGTGGTGTAGGAGTATTTTGTGGATTAAATGGTTTTTTATTCATCTTATCCAAATTATTTTCTGAGAAGTCGATTTTCGGCTTCTCGGATGCTGTGGGTGAGCTTCGGCTCGCAGAGCACTCACTGTAAGCGCGTTTTCCGAGCTTAATCTGCATGGATGCGCGGGACAATCGGGAGCCTACTTTAGTGATGAAAAACATCACTAACGAGCGGGAATCGGACTATTTCGGCAGCGTCCTCATCATGTAAGTATGTTTTTCATCGCTATGGAGGTACTTTTCCACCTCACGCCTGCTTTAGTGATGAAAAACATCCCTAACGAGCAGGAATCGGTCTATTTCGGCCGAGTCATCATCATGTAAGCATGTTTTTCATCGCTATGGAGGTACTTTTCCACCCTCACGCCTTCTTTAGCGATGAAAAACATCCCTAACGAGCGGGAAATGGACTATTTCGGCTGCGTCCTCATCCTGTAAGCATGTATTTCATCACTAACGAGGGACAGTCCGCTGAGAAGTCGATTTCCGGCATCTCGGACTCTGTCGACGAGCTTCAGCTCGTGCTATAAGTTTTCTTATTGACACATCCTCTGGAAAAAGATATATTTTTCAGTGTAATAAGTAATTTTTACGATTTATAAGCCTCGATGCCTAAAGTGACTTATATTTTTTTGGGCTTCGACATATAAATCAAGGATAGTCACCAACTAAAATCGTAATTATTACATATAAAGCCAGAAAGGATCTGTTCTTATGTTAGTTGCCTCCATGAATGAGGTGGAATTCGGTTACAACGACGTCCCTTGTATTCAAGACGCGAGTGTAGAGATTCAGTCGGGTGAATTTGTAGCTATAACGGGCCCCAATGGTGCAGCCAAGTCGACCTTGCTGAAATTGCTTCTTGGCTTGCTTGATCCTTGGAAAGGGAGTATTTTCTTGTCTTCAACCAATAAGGAGGGTAAGAAGCTGAGAGTGGGGTACGTATCCCAGCAAATCTCCGCCTTCAACAGTGGATTCCCTAGCACGATCTTGGAGTTTGTCCAATCAGGTAGGTATGCAAGCCGCTCATGGTTTCGTAAACTCGACAAAGAAGATGAGGTGCAGACGGAGAAAGCACTCCGTCAGGTTGGGATGTGGGATTTGCGCAAGCGCAAGATCGGTGAGCTCTCCGGCGGCCAAAAGCAGCGTATTTGCATCGCCAGAGCGCTTGCTCAGGAGCCTGATATGCTTGTTCTCGATGAACCGACAACAGGGATGGATCAGGAAAGCCGCTTTGGCTTCTACGAGTTGATGCATCATCAAGTGAAAGCTCACGGGCGAACCGTTGTTATGGTGACGCATGGCCTTAACGAGGTCGCTCCCTATTTGGATCGAATCATTGAGCTGGAGAGGAAGGAGGATGGCGGATGGAAATGCTGCACTACGACTTCATGCAGCGGGCATTTTGTGCCGGTGGGTTAATAGCCATCATGGCTTCGATTCTCGGTGTATATCTGATGCTTCGCAGACAAGCGCTGATGGCTGACATGCTCTCCCATGTTTCCTTGGCAGGGGTTGCAGGAGGTGCGTATCTTAACATCAATCCAACCTTGACTGGATTCGTCGTAGCTACGCTGGGAGCCATAGCTGTGGAATATGTAAGGAGGTCCTATAAAACCTATAGTGAAATTTCGGTTGCCATCATCATGGTGGGGGGATTATCAACCGCGGTGATCATCATGAGCCTCAAGCAAAGCATCAATAAAGGCTTCTCCGCTTATTTATTCGGCTCTGTTGTTGCTGTGAATGAAACCGAGCTTCTCCTTATGTTTGTGGTCGCGATCATCGGGGGCATCTTTTTCTATCTATTCCGTCGTCCGCTCTATCAGATTACATTCGATGAAGATACGGCTAAGACCAATGGGCTTCCTGTGAAGTGGATCTCACTTGGTTTTAGCGTCTTAACAGGTATGATTGTATCCGCGGCTATGCCGATCGTTGGCGTTCTTCTCGTTTCGGCATTAATTGTATTGCCCGCGGCACTTGCCATTCGAATTGCGCCTAGTTTTACATCCGCACTTTTTATAGCTATGAGCATTGGCCTACTTGGTGTCGTTTCCGGACTAACCGCTTCCTATCAGCTTAGTACACCTCCGGGAGGAACGATAGCGCTGCTACTCTTATTTATTCTTATTGCTGGTCTTGGTTTGAAAAAGGTGGTTCTGACCTTTAGCAAAAGCAAAGCAAAAAATGCAGCTGACACCATCCCTCGTCTGTCCAAAGAAACGACCATTTCATCATTTAACAAATTGTAGGAGGAAATACCAATGAAAAAAATTTGGGTATCTAAATCACTTGCTTTTACCGTATTATCAGCTGCTATCTTATCGGGTTGTGCTTCTAACACCGCTTCAAGCAATGGTAAATTAAATGTCGTTACAAGCTTCTACCCAATGTATGAATTCACTAAACAAGTTGCAGGTGATCATGCCAATGTGATTGCTCTAATACCACCGGGGGCTGAACCCCATGACTGGGAGCCTAGTGCGAAAGATATGAAACAACTGAAGGATGCCAATGTGTTCGTTTACAACGGTATTGTAGAAGGATGGGCGGAGCAATCACTTAAGAGTGCTGAGAATAAGAATCGCGTTGTAGTTGAAGCAAGTAAAGGAATTAAATTAATGGAAGGCTTACCTGAGGAAGAGCAACAAGCGGATCCCAAGAAAGAAGCCCATGTAGACAAAATCCTAGATCCGCATGTTTGGCTAACTCCGGTACTTGCTCAGCAAGAGGTTGAGGCCATTGTGGTCGGATTAACGCAAGCTGACCCTGTTCACAAAGAGGATTATCGAAAAAATGCGGATGCCTATATCGGAAAGCTGAAAGCCTTGGACGAGTCCTTTAAAACAGGTCTTACAAATGTTAAGCGTAAAGAATTTGTCACGCAGCATGCTGCATTTGGTTATTTGGCCAAAGAATACGGGCTGACACAAGTACCTATTGCCGGACTTTCCCCTGAACAAGAGCCAGCCCCGGATAAAATGGCGGAAATTATCAAATTTGCCAAAGATAATAAGGTACAAACGATTTTCTTTGAAACCTTGGTAGATCCAAAGGTTGCAAGTACGATTGCCAAAGAAGTCGGTGCGAAAACGGCTGTGCTGAACCCAATTGAGGGATTAACGGACGATGATAAAAAGAAAAACCTTGATTACATCGGTGTTATGAAGAATAACCTAGATGCATTGAAAAAAGCTTTAAATGAATAAATGGAAGCAGGAGTTTTTTTTAGATCAAATGCGTAAAATTTACGAATAGAAAGAGGTTATAACATTGGTCGATCGTAAAATACCTGTAACCGTCTTAAGCGGTTATTTGGGAGCAGGCAAAACAACGTTATTAAACCACATCCTACATAATCGTGATGGCTTAAAAGTTGCGGTTATTGTCAACGATTTAAGTGAGGTCAACATTGACGCAGAGCTGATTAGAGAAGGCAACGGGCTTTCCCGCACGAATGAGAGCTTGGTTGAAATGTCCAATGGCTGCATCTGCTGCACATTACGTGAAGATCTTTTGAAGGAAGTAGAGCGGCTTGCTAAAGAGGATAAATTTGATTATATCCTGATTGAATCAACGGGTGTAGGTGAACCTTTACCTGTTGCGCAAACATTCACTTATATGGATGAAGAGCAGGGGATTGATCTTACGCAATTTTGCCGTCTCGACACGATGGTTACCGTCGTAGACGCTTATCGGTTCTGGACAGACTACTCCTCGGGAGAGACGCTCCTAGAACGCAGTCAAGCTGTGGGTGAAGATGATACACGCGAAGTTGTAGATCTTCTAATTGACCAAATTGAGTTCTGTGATGTCCTGATTTTGAACAAATGCGACATGCTGGAAGAAGATGAACTGATTGAGCTAGAGGGCGTACTGCGCACATTACAACCTAGAGCCAAATTCATTCGCTCGGTTCACGGAAAGGTTGCTCCAGCGGATATTTTGAACACGCATTTGTTTAATTTCGATGAAGCAAGTACGTCCGCCGGCTGGATGCGCGAAATGGAGAAGGAAACACATACACCAGAAACCGAAGAATATGGCATTTCCTCTTTTGTCTACGAAAGAATTCGTCCATTCGAGCCTTCGCGGCTGATGAGTTGGATGGAAGATTGGCCAGCTTGAGATCATCCGAGCCAAAGGCATCATGTGGCTTGCGACGCGCAACGATCACGCCCAGAACTTAAGCCAAGCAGGTCCTTCTATTCGCTTCGGTCCAGCAGGGTATTGGGTGGCGGCGCTGCCAGATGGTGAAAGAGAAACTGTTCTCGAAGAAGACGCGGATCAAATCAAGCACTGGGATGATACCTATGGGGATCGCATGAACAAGGTTGTATTCATAGGCATGGAGATGGACCGAGCGGGTATCGTCGCTTCTTTGGATACCTGCTTGTTGACGGATGCCGAAATGCAAGGAGATTGGAACCGTTTCGAGGATGAGCTGCCGAATTTCATTATGGAGTTCGAAGAAGCCTGTCCTTTGCCGCAATAAATTCAGAAATGATGTATGATAGGAGGTGAACAGTATGAGAGTCATAATTACATTGGCGTGTACCGAAACTGGTGACAGAAACTATACGACGACGAAGAATAAAAGGACCCAAACCTCTCGTTTGGAGCTGAAAAAGTATTGTCCACGTCTGAAGCGTCACACGCTTCATCGTGAAACACGTTAATAAATGTAGAAAGTCCGGGCTTACTTGTCCGGGTTTTCTGCTGTAACGAATGGATTATCCCAAAGGAGGCTGATGGGTTTGATGAGTTTGAATACCAATGAGGATAGCGAAGTCATTCTAAGTCATCACACAGATGCTCAGTGGCGCCGCCGTGAGCAGGAATTAGTGCATTGGACAGCACGCGAGAAACAGCGCAAGCATATTAAGAAGACTACTCTTCTCGGACATATCCACGTGGATACGGAATTGTTTCCAGCATTGGTTCTGCTTCAGCATAAGCAAATAGCGACTGAATTCTCCTGTGCAGGTGTAAGCCCGCTTGACGAACCAGAAGACCATTCCCTGTATGCTTATCTTACGATCATAGCCTCTGAGCGAGCCGAGCAATTTGTCCAATTGACCATGAAGCGCATGAGGCATCGTGTGTTGATCTCCTTCGAACCCGCAAGGAACCGATACGATCTTTCATCCTTTTACATAGGCCATAACCGTTCCTTTTGTCAGATGATCCAGCAATGCGCTGAGTCCTTTGAGGTTTTAGGCAGTGAGTACGTACAGTAAGGCTTTCTCCTAATCGGAGTAAGCTTTTTTTGTTTTTTAGAGAATGGTCTGAACCTAATAAAAATGAGTTAGCGGGGGCACTATCTAGTAGTAAATAGAACGTGGAGGATTAAAGAATGGAGCATCCATTACTCTCAGAGTTGAAGCAGCTTATTACCGACCTCGAGCAAAAAGAGGCTGAGACCATCTATACGATTCCCCATGAAATTATGGGGGCTACGAAAAAGGCAAAAAACTTAGAAAGGTTTTTACACGATATATTTGCAATAGTTAACGGCTGCGGCGGGATTAACCTGCTGAGCATTATCCGTAGGGAGTTTGGCATGAGTGTGGAACTTACAGATCATATCGATCAGTGGGCACCGTACAGCAAAGATCAATTTGAAGATGCGCTCCATGATGTGATTGATCGGGCTGAAATTCGTGCGGGGAAGCAAGGGTTGTTTTTTCAAGGCTCGCCTGATAAAAAGGAAGCCGCAGAAGCACTCCACCTGCTGAAAAGCATTGCCCATGCCGCGGTTAAGTGTCAATTTCATCCGAAACTGGCTGGACCCCATGCCTATATTGAAATTTTGGACAGCGTCATTCAGTTTTATGCACTTCCGAATTCATTCCCAGATGATAGCATGATAAAGTACAGAAACCTACTGTCCTCTGATCGACTTTATGCATTGTCAGGGAACGATGATACCATTACAGCGGCATTGAAGAGTCATGTAAAAGAGTGGTACCAACGTTCATCCTTCACGTTCTTGGAGAACAGCGAATGGTATCATACGTACGAATCAGTCCTAGAGTATCTGTACGTTATAACAGAGGAGCAGCTAGAACGCTTACGGATTGATTACATCCAGCAGATCAGGAATGAATTTATTATCGTAAAAGCAAAACCTGATCTGCACCGAATGAAGCATTTGAAATCCATGCTGGAAACGGTATTGAGCTGGAAGGTTTAGTGACCACGAACCCGTTTAATTTCGCTTATTGGCGGAGGCCGAACATTCGAGCGTAATCGCGGCTGAATGACTCTAAAATCGAGTTTTGGAATTATGCTTGGCATTAAAAATGAAGGAGTTCTGTCGAATGTTGTCGAAACAACTCGTAACTATCTTTTTTAGGAGATGAGGAGTATTAGAACAACGGAAGCTGCTCCGCGAATACGACTTGTTCATTTTATAACCCTGTTGATGCTTATATCTATTTCGATCATATCTATCATTCAAATAGCTGCTTCATTTAAGGCAGAACGAGACTCCTTGTATGAAACGACACTAGAGCTTAATTACGAAAGTGCAAAAAAAATGAGCGTGACCATGAACTCCCTTTTCAAAGCGATGGAGAATAGCTTGAAAGTGACATCTGAACACCTCGGGAGGAGTGAGCAAATACAAGATTCTATCCAAGCGCAATTGGATTTGGTAACAGGGAGCAGCAATTACTTTAACTCACAAATGGTCAGTGACGCCAATGGGAATGTCTTAGCTGTTTCTCCTGTTTCGGTAGGTCTCACTAACAAAAAGCTGACATCGAAAGCCGTTTTAGATGCGATTGAGCAGCGAAAGCCTGCAATCTCAGCACCTTATGAATCTGTAACGAATAGGCTTATTGTATTAATGACAACTCCCATATTTAATTCCGCAGGCCAGTATCTAGGTTCTTTAGGAGGCACTATTTATTTACGAGATAATAATGTTTTAAATGATATATTCGGTTCCAACAGCTACTCTTCATCGGGTTCATATATCTATGTGGTCGATGGGACCGGCAATCTCATTTATCATCCGGATCACAATCGATTAGGTGAGAATGTAAGTGCCAATCCAGTAGTAGCCAAGCTCATTAGTGGTCAAGGCGGCAAGGAAAAAGTCGTGAATACATTAGGCGTGCCGATGCTTGCTGGATACTCTTATGTACCTGCCAATGGGTGGGGAATCGTTGTGCAATCACCGCTGGAAGAGATAAATGAAAAGTCGATGGGTTTGATCCAAAATGCAATTTTATATTCATTACCATTTCTACTTCTCATCCTTCTAATAACAGCATGGTTGGCCAAGAAGTTGACACTTCCCTTAGCCCGATTGGCTGCGACCGCCAATAAAATCTTGAATGGCAAGCAAGTCGCAGATCTACCGAAGGTAAGAACGAATACATATGAAGCCTATCATTTGTACAAAACGATGATAATCACGATCGACGCTTTGCAAAAGAAAGCGAATCAATATGAATTGGAAGCTCAAACGGACAATTTAACGGGGCTTGCCAACCGAAGGAGCATGGAAACACAAATGCTCGACTGGTTGGAAGAAGGCATTGATTTTTCACTCATCGTACTTGATATTGATCATTTCAAAGTAATTAATGATACGCACGGGCATCTTGTAGGAGATACGGTTCTGAAATATTTAGGAAAGCTTTTACTCGCAATGGCAAGTGAGAACGAATACTACTACCGGTTTGGCGGGGAGGAATTCGTTGTTCTGCTGCCCCATGTGACGAAAGATGATGCTTATCTGTATGCAGAGAAAATCCGTAATAAGCTGGAAATGACAATAAGCCCAATAGGTCAACCCATCACGGTATCTCTGGGTGTGTCCTCATTCCCAACAGACGGTATGACAGCACTTGAAGTGCTTGAGCATGCGGATCAAGCGCTTTATTTGGCCAAAGGAAAAGGGCGGAATTGTACCGTCGTTTACGATCCTAAGTATACATAGTCTTAAGATCTTAGATCAGTCGCAAGCATTTGCGGCATGAGTTAAGGTCTTTTTTTTATGAACAGCATGTCTGATATTGACAGCAATTGGTAGATAGCTTATAGTTATGAAAATATTTAATTCCGACTTAATTTATTGGAATAATTATAATTATATCTTTTAGGTCATCTGGAGGGGCACTGCGATGAATATTGAGAATATAGAAGCGTTCGTGTATGTCATCCATTACGGCAGCTTTAACAAGGCATCGGAAGTATTATTCCTTTCCCAGCCCTCGGTAACGGCTAGAATTCAATCGTTAGAACGGGAATTGGATTGTCAGCTCTTTGATCGAATTGGCAAGCAAGTTCATTTAACGGATGATGGCAGGAAGTTTCTCCCTTATGCGCAGCAATTATTGCAAACCTTTCAGAAGGGTAAAATCCATCTTAAGCAGAAAAAGGCACTTCCTAACGAGCTGCGTATCGGATGTACGGTATCTGTATCTAATTACATGATGCCAGCAATCATCCCTAAGATGAAGCACAAATTCCCGGAAATCAATTTTAAAATAACGACTGGAATTACGGACGATCTCGTTAACAAGGTTCTGAACCGGGATGTGGATATCAGCTTTGTGCGTGGAATCACCCATCCAAGTCTTTTGTCAGCGAAATTTTATGAAGACCCTATTCGGCTCTATGTTTATGAAGGGCATCCCTTTATTGGGAAAGAGAACTTAACGATCCAAGATATCGGATGTCAGGCTCTTATTTTCTTTGAGTGCGGCTCCCTAGACTGGATGCGCATTCACCGTGTGTTTGAGAGTTTGAAGGAGTCGCCAAACATCCAGATCCAGACGGATAATTCCGAAACAGCCAAGAAGCTGGTTCTACAGCGGGCGGGTATCGCTTTCTTGCCTGGGCTTAGTGCTTGTCAGGAAGTTAAGGACAATAAGCTGTTTCCAATTGACTTTCCAGAGACAGCCGGCATTGCCTTGCAGACGAACTTGATTACGCTAAATGGGGAGAATACGTTGTTTTTCAACAGTATGTTGGATATTTGCAAAGGATTATGGGGCCGAACGAAAGGGTAATATCAGATTCTTATATATGCATATAGAAAAACTCTATTATCCAGTTGAGAAACTTGATGATAAATTAATTCTAACATTAATTCATACAAAACAAGTAGGAATTATAAGTTTAATTTTTCAGCCTAAAAAAATGGAGGGTACACAGATGAGAAAATTAACAATCCTTGGAACAACATTAACTTTGGCTTTGGTCGCAGCAGGTTGCGGGGCGAAAAACACAGAAACCATCGCATCGCCAAAGGCAGCCGCTGAAAGTACGAAGGCTGCTGCAGCTGCCGGGGCAGAGCCCGTCAAAGTGAAGAAGATCATTGTTGGAACAGGTACCAAATTTCCGAACGTTGCTTTCCTTGATCAAGCCGGTAAGCTAACCGGTTATGATATCGAGCTTGTCAGAGAACTGGATAAACGCCTACCAGAGTACGAGTTTGAATTTAAAACGATGGATTTCGCCAACCTGCTCCTCAGCTTGGAAACGAACAAAATTGACTTTGTAGCCCACGAAATCGAGAAGAACAAGGAAAGAGAGCAAAAATACCTTTTCAACAACGAGCCTTATGCCTACTGGAAAACAAAAGTTATCGTGGCCAAAGACAATACCAACATTAAATCCATTGATGATTTGAAAGGTAAAAAAGCATTAACGACTGCGACTAGTGCCGAAGCTACGCTATTAGAAAATTATAATAAAGCAAACGATAACGCGATTAAAATTGTTTACCAAAGCGGTGCTGCCAACGATTTGGTTAGTCAGCTTACAACAGGTCGTGCGGACGGGGCATTAGGGGCGGATTTCTTGCTGCCGCTCGTCGACCCGCAAAGCAAATTAAAAGCCGTAGGACCGATTATTGAAGAAGCTGAGGTTCGCTTCCTTTTCCGCAAAAATGATAAAGAAGGGCAAGATCTTGCGGATAAAATCGACGTGGCATTGAAGGCTGTGAAGGCAGATGGAACGCTTTCGAAACTTAGCACACAATGGCTCGGCGGAGATTATACGAAGAAAGATTAATGTTAATGTTACTGCTGCTTAAGTAAGAACTGTACAGAAAGGTGAGATCGTCCGAATGGAACAACAATTTGATATCACCTATGTCTTTGATTTTTTGCCTAAATTAGTCTCATATCTGCATATCACATTGTTTATTGTAGCTTGTTCTATGCTGCTGGGTGTGATGATCGGATTCCTCATAGCTCTGCCTCGGCTGTATGAGGTTCCGGTGCTAAGAAGGATATCCCAAATTTATGTGTCATTTTTCCGGGGGACGCCGATCCTCATCCAATTGTTCCTCATCTATTATGGTCTTCCCGAGATCTTGAAGCTCATTAACGTCGACGTCTCTAAAGCCCCCGTCCTGACCTTCGTCATTCTAACTTTTGGCCTGCATAGCGGGGCTTATATCTCTGAAGTCATTCGGGCAGCCGTGAAAGCCGTGGATCGAGGGCAAGTGGAGGCTGCCTATGCGATAGGTATGACAGGGTACCAAGCCTTTACACGTATCATCATGCCGCAAGCGCTTGCCATATCGATACCGAACTTTGCGAATCTGCTCATCGCCAATTTGAAGGATACTTCGTTAGCCTTTTCGTTGGGCGCGATGGAATTGATGGGGAAAGCGCAGACGCTTGGTGCGGCAACACAGCATTTTATTGAAACTTACATTTGTTTATCGCTCATCTACTTTGTCATTTGTTACGGACTGGAGAAGCTGTTCTTGGATCTTGAAAAAAGACTGCTGCGGCATGAACAACCCATTGTTCAACGTGATTCGAAGTTGATATTTAGGCGCTTGTTTAAGACACCTTGGGCTGCATCCGCTCAAACGGAGAAAGGAGGGTATTAACCATGAAGCTGGATCTAGGGTTTATCGGTTCCGCCTTTATTCAACTGCTCTCGGCATTGCCCATTACGCTGCTAATTACGATTGTATCGGTTTTCTTCGGATTTCTGATTGGATCTGCTGTGGCTATCATCCGAATATACCGCGTACCTGTTATCCATTACATCGCAAGCGGCTATGTGACGTTCATCCGAGGAACACCGATGCTGATGCACTTGCTGCTCATTTATTTCGGATTGCCTGTGATTATTGATTCTTTGGCCAAAGCCATCGGCTGGAGTTTCCGATCGACTTCTATTCCAATGATTGGTTTCGCCTTTCTTTCCTTTTCGATTACAGCAGGAGCCTATTTGGCAGAGGTCGTAAGATCAGGCATTCTAGCCGTGAATAAAGGACAGATCGAAGCTGCCTATTCCATCGGCATGACAACACCGCAAGCGTTAAGGCGCATCGTGCTTCCTCAGGCATTGGCCGTTAGCTTGCCGAATTTATCCAATTCGCTCATTGGTATGCTTCACGGTTCTACACTGGCTTTCACGGTATCCGTTGTTGAAATTAATGCCAAAGCGCAAATCGTTGCTACGACAAATTGGAAATTCTTTGAATCTTATATTGCCGCGGCTTTCCTGTTCTGGGGAGTGACGATTCTGATCGAGAAGCTGACGGGGCTGCTAGAGAAACGGATAAATATTTACAACCGAGGCGGTGTGCGATGATCCAAATGGCGAATATCACCAAAGCATTCGGCAAGCATGAAGTGCTGAAAGGTATTAATTTGACAGTTAAAAAAGGAGAAGTCGTTTGCATCCTTGGCCCAAGCGGTTCCGGGAAAACGACGCTGCTTCGCTGCATCAATTACTTGGAGAAGCCGAATCAAGGTGAAGTATCGATTGGGGATTTCACCATCAATTGCAAGCGCCCGAGCAAACAGGATATTCACACGCTGCGCAAGAAAACGGCGATGGTATTTCAACATTACAATCTATTTAAACATAAAACGGTGCTGGAAAATGTGATGGAAGGCCTTGTCATTGTGCAGAAGCAATCCAAGGATATAGCACGGCAAACGAGCATTCAAATGCTGGAGAAAGTGGGGTTGGGCAGCAAGCTGGACGCTTATCCAAGCCAACTGTCAGGCGGACAGCAGCAGAGGGTGGGTATTGCCCGTGCGCTAGCTCTTAATCCAGAAGTGATTTTGTTCGATGAACCTACTTCTGCACTTGATCCTGAGCTGGTTGGCGAGGTGCTGGAGGTTATTCAGAAAATTGCCAAAGAAGGCATTACGATGATCGTCGTCACGCATGAAATGGGCTTTGCTCGCGAAGTTTCGAATCATGTTGTTTTCATGGACCAAGGTGTGATTGTGGAAGAAGGAAGGCCTCAGGATATTTTTAGCGATGCGAAGGAAGAGCGTACGAGACAATTTCTGAAACGAATTACGCCGGAGTATACGTATAACATCTAAATTTACAGCTTGAACGGAGTGGATGGCATGGGGATCAAACTTAGCATTTTGGATCAAAGCGTTATTTTCCCTGGGGAGAATGCGGAAGCCGCACTGCAGCATACGATAGAGCTTGTACAATTAGCGGAAAAGTTGGACTATCACCGCTTTTGGGTATCGGAGCATCATGATTCCGATCAATTGGCCGGTTCATCGCCCGAAGTACTCATTTCTCATTTATTAGCGAAAACAGAGCGCATTCGCATTGGCTCTGGCGGCATCATGCTGCAGCATTACAGTCCATACAAAGTAGCAGAAAACTTTAATGTCCTGGCTTCATTAGCACCTGGAAGAGTAGATCTCGGTATCGGAAGGGCGCCAGGCGGGCTTCCTCGTTCTACGAAAGCTTTGCAGCAGGGTATCACTGAGCCAGCTACTTTATCAGAGAAGCTGAAGGAACTCAAACAATTTGTTCATAATCGATTGGATGCTGATCATCCGCTTACCGGTCTTCGGGTATCTCCGATTCCGACACAACCAGCGGATATCTATCTACTTGGCGCCTCTGCGGCGAGTGCAGAATTAGCTGCTGAATTAGGGCTTCCTTATGTATTTGCCCAATTCATTAATGGTGATCATGCAGTGGCAGCAGCAGCTTTCGAAGCGTATCATAATGGATTTAATCGAGAACATGGCGGACAGCCGAAGGCGATCTTGGCTTTGTCCTTAATTGTAGCTGACACAGAAGAAGACGCCAACGTGCTGGCTGGCGAGTATAAAAATGTCAAAATCCATTTGGAAAACGGCAAAACCTTGACGGTAGGAACCCTTGAACAGGCCGAGGAGTATGGACGGCAAACGCAAGCCAAATTCACCGTAGAAGAGAAGGAAGCGGAGATTACAAAAGGTACCAAAGAATCCGTCCGCCAAAAGCTGCTGGACATCCAGCAAACGTATGGGATAGACGAGTTCATCGTTACAACGTCGGTGAAAGATTTCGCCAAGCGCTTGCGGTCCTTTGAATTGCTTAGTGAGGCGTTCTCGGAGCTGCTTGTGTAGGTAAAAGGCATATGTCATCAAGAGGGGGAATGAGCATGAGTGATGCGCTATCGGAACAATTGCAGTCGGCATTTGATCAGAAGCTGATCGCGATTCGGCGTCATTTGCATCAAAATCCGGAATTATCGAACGAAGAAGTTCAAACCACCGCATCGATTCAAGGCTGGCTGCAAGAAGCGGGCATCCGAGTGGCTAACTTTCCGCTGAAAACAGGTCTCGTCGCGGAAGTTGGAGGTCTGCACGAAGGACCCATTATTGCGCTGCGAGCCGATATTGATGCTCTGCCTGTCCAGGAAGCTACTGGATTGGCTTACGCCTCATTGGTTCCGGGCACCATGCATGCTTGCGGACATGATTTTCATACCGCAGCCATACTGGGCGCCGCTTTCTTATTAAAGCAGCGAGAGAAGGAGCTGCGGGGTACGGTTCGCTTCATTTTCCAACCGGCGGAGGAGAAAGCGCAAGGAGCGGAGCAGGTCATCCGAAGCGGTGCCTTGGAGGGGGTTCAGGCAGTATTTGGGATGCATAATAAACCCGATCTTCCTGTGGGCACAATCGGTATTAAACCGGGACCGCTCATGGCTTCTGCAGATGGCTTCGTTGTTGAAATCGAGGGAAAGGGTACACATGCTGCGGTGCCTGAAGCGGGGATTGATCCGATTGTAACCGGCGCACATATCGTCACAGCACTGCAAGCGATTGTAAGCCGTAGTGTGAGTGCGCTGCAAAGCGCTGTGATAAGCGTCACCAAGATACACAGCGGAACCGCTTGGAATGTCATTCCGGATAAAGCTGTCTTAGATGGAACGGTGAGGACATTCGATGAGGAAGTTCGAGCCACGGTTCTGAGCAGGTTCGATCAAGTGGTTCATGGTGTAGCGGCTGCTTATGGAACGAAGGCATCTGTACGATGGATCAAGGGTCCGCCAGCCGTGCAGAACGATGCGGGGTTAGCAGAATTAGCAGCCCGAGCTGCGGATTTTGCAGACTTGCAAGTCATCACGCCTACACCATCTCTAGCAGGGGAAGACTTCGCTTTCTATCAGAAGAAGGTGCCGGGTATTTTCTTATTCATGGGCACATCGGGTACGCAGGAATGGCACCATCCCGCTTTTGATCTCGATGAGCGCGCGCTGCCGATCAGCGCCAACTATTTTGCCCTATTAGCGGAGAAAGCTCTTAAGCATATAAGCTCTGAATTCGAAGTGGAGGTATCAGGATGAGTCAACTTGTAATCGATATTGGGCCTTATATAGATACAAATAAACAGTTGAGAGCTGCGATTGACGGACTCACGGATGAGCAGCTGACTTGGAAAGAGAACGCGGATAAATGGAGTGTGACGGAAGTTCTATCTCATTTGACCGATCACAACATTGTTGTTTCCTTTCGCATTCGTGAGATCATCTCTGGATCCACGGTCCAACTGCCTGCCTTTGGGCAAGATGCTTGGGTAAGTAGTGCCAAGGCGAATGAAGGCGCAGCTGTAGATATTTTGGACGCCTTCCAAGCGTTATTGACTTATAACAGCTTATTATTGCGAAGATTATCCCCCCAAGATTGGGAGAAAACGGGTGTTAACTTCAAAGGACAGACGTTAGCATTAACGGATGTCGTTCAATCTTTTATCGCACATGTGCAGGTGCATCTTGCCCAAATAGAGCGGATTAAACAAGCTGAGCAAGCAGCGAATCTTTAATGGTATAAAACCGATTAAACCTATTGTGATAGAAAGAGGTGTGGGGGAAATGAGTTCAAATAGGATTCGGATTCGTGAAGCTCGTACGGAAGATCGTGAGGTGATCAGGCAGCTTCTTATTGATGCCTACAGTCAGTACGAAGCAGTTCTTCCTCCCGAAGGATGGCAGCAGTACAGAGACAACATTCTTGCCTCTGTAGATGGCGACGCTCCTTCTGCACGACTAATTGCCGAAATCAATGGGGAAATCGTGGGCAGTTCCCTCTTGTTCCTGTCTTCCCAGGTTGCCTATGGACTTCCTGAATTAGATATCCATACGCCGATTATTCGCTTATTGGCTGTTTCCCCGCAAGCTAGAGGCAAGGGAGTCGCTACGGAGCTTATTAAAGAAAGCGCGCGGCGAGCGCTGGAATTGGGTGCATCGACGCTGCACTTGCATACTTCCGATATGATGGAATCTGCCGTGAAGCTTTATGAGCGTTTAGGCTTCGAACGGGCATTTGATAAGGATATTCAGAAGGGCGAAAACCTAGTTAAGAGCTACCGTCTGCAGCTCAAAGAAGCGGTAATTCTTCAATAATAATCATAAGGACGTGATGACGATGACAAAACAAAAGCAATTGAAGCTTGGAGCTATCATTCATGGTGTCGGTGGGAACATATCGGGATGGCGCCATCCCGAGGCGATTACAGATGCCAGCGTCAACTTTGGCTTTTATAAACAGCAGGCTCAGAAAGCTGAAGCCGGTAAATTCGATCTGGTTTTCATTGCGGACGGTCTGTACATTACCGAGAAATCGATCCCTCATTTTTTGAATCGGTTTGAACCGATTACGATTCTTTCGGCGCTGGCTGCTGTCACGACCAACATCGGTCTTGTGGGTACGCTTTCGACTTCCTACAGCGAGCCTTTTACAGTGTCCAGGCAGTTCGGCTCGATTGATCTGATCAGTGATGGGCGTGCAGGCTGGAACATCGTAACTTCACCTCTTGAGGGATCGGCTAGAAATTATAGCAAAGACCAGCACCCCACACATCCCGAACGATATCGCATCGCGAATGAATTCTTGGAAGTAGCGCGTGGACTTTGGGATTCCTGGGAAGACGATGCCTTCGTCCGAGATAAAGAAAGCGGCGTATTCTTTGATCCGAGCAAAATGCATACGTTGAACCACAAAGGGGAGTTTTTCTCCGTACAGGGTCCGCTTAATATCGCGCGTTCGAAGCAAGGGCAGCCGGTAATCTTTCAGGCTGGAGCGTCAGAGGATGGTCGGGCTTTCGCGGCTAAAGTCGCTGATGCCATATTTGCCGGACACGAAACGATTGAGGAAGCCAAGGCTTATTATCAGGATATTAAAAGCGGAGCGGTAGCTTATGGCCGATCAGCCGATCAGCTTGTTATTCTTCCTGGGATTAGCCCGATTATCGGAAGCACGGAAGAAGAAGCGGAAAGCAAATATCAAGAGATTGCTAATTTAGTTACGATTGATAAAGCATTGGATTTTCTGGGGCGCTTCTTCGAGCACCACGATTTCTCTCAATATCCATTGGATGAACCGTTCCCGGATCTCGGTGATTTCGGCAGCAACAGTTTCCGCAGCGGTACGGATAAAATCAAGCAAACTGCGAAAGAGAAAAACCTCACGCTTCGACAAGTGGCGCTTGGTGTCGCAACACCGCGCAATGAATTTACAGGAACACCTGAACAAGTGGCGGATCGTGTCGAGCTCTGGTTCAAAGAAGAAGCGGCAGACGGCTTTATTATTGCTGCAGCTCTTCCCAAAGGGTTGGACGATTTTGTCGACCTCGTTGTGCCAATCCTGCAAGAGCGCGGTATATACCGCAAAGAGTATGAATCTGACACGCTGCGCGGAAACTTAGGCGTCCCGATTCCTGCTAATCGCTACACGAAGGTAGAGGCCACAATCTAATCGTTAGGGAGTATTGGTACTCATTCCCATCTTATATATTTGACTATTTAACCGCCCGTTTTGGGCGGTTTTATGACGTTTAGGTTGAAGTATTTCCCAAAGCAGCTTCGAAATTCCAATATTTGAAAACATATGTCTAATCGTTTAAACTGTGAACATAGACTATTGTGGAGAAAAATGTAGCCTATAGTCAAAATGTGTTACTAAATCTTATAGGTGGTGCTGAAATGAGTACGTTTAAATCATGGTTTTCAAATGCAAAATCAAACTTGTCTGACCAAGTCAAAAAATTTCAAAACAAAGATTTTCTGGATGCCGTTGTAGCGGGTTGTGCGATAGTAGCATCAGCTGATGGCAGCATTGGTAATACAGAAAAAGAAAAAATGATTGGTTACATCAGCCGCAGCGATGAGCTTAAAGTATTTGATGTCAGTAATGTCATTGCTCGCTTCAATCACTTTGCTGGCAACTTTGAGTTCTCAAACATTGTAGGCAAGCAAGAGGCGCTTAAAGTTATTTCCAAGTTTAATAATAAGCCTGAAGTTGGACGAATCATCATTGCGGTATGCTGCGCAATTGGTGCTGCAGACGGAGATTTTGATGAACAAGAGAAGAAGGTTGTCAGAGATATTTGTACAGCGCTGAACCTCAATCCTGGCGAATTTAGTCTGTGATCGTCGATTTACAAAACATTTAATCGTAAAAATGAAACGTGTTCGAACTTCATCCGTATCAAATGAAAGAATGAACGAATACAGGATGTGAGAGGAGGTGACCTCGTTGACAATTAGCTTGGTCAAAGGTCAAAAAATTGATTTAACCAAAGGTAATGCGGGTCTTTCCAAGGTTGTAGTTGGACTAGGTTGGGATCCTGCGGTTGTGGAGAAGAAAGGTTTCTTCGGATCCAAAAAAACAGCTGTTGAAATTGATTGCGACGCTTCCGTCATCTTATTAGATGAGAATGGGAAATTGACGAAAGAGAAGAATGTTGTTTACTTCGCTAACTTGCAAAGCCCTGATGGTTCTGTTGTTCACTCCGGTGATAACCGCACGGGGGAAGGCGATGGCGATGATGAGCAAGTATCTGTTAATTTAGGACAAGTTCCTGCGGATGTTAGTAAGATCGTATTCGTTGTTAATATCTACGACTGCGTGAATAGAAAACAAGATTTCGGTCTCGTTCAATCCGCCTATATCCGATTAGTGAATGATTCGAATAACCAAGAATTAATAAAATTTAATCTGACCGAAGATTATTCCGGTAAAACATCCCTGATTGTTGGTGAACTTTATCGTCATAGCGGAGAATGGAAATTCAACGCGATTGGTGAAGGCAGCACAGATACAACGATTGGCCAATTAGTTAAACGATATCAATAAGATTAAACAAATCCCCTATAAAGCGAGGTTATTTCAATGGCAATTTCACTATCCAAAGGTCAAAAAGTAGATTTAACAAAAACAAACCCAGGTTTGACTAAAGTTATTGTTGGTTTAGGTTGGGACACGAACAAATATGATGGCGGTAAAGATTTCGATCTAGACGCTTCCATTTTCGCTGTTAATGCTTCTGGTAAAGTAGGAACTGAATCTGATTTCATCTTCTACAACAACCCGAAGAATGCGAACGGTTCTATCGTACATACCGGCGACAATCGTACCGGTGCAGGTGATGGAGACGATGAGCAAATCAATGTTGATCTGAGTGCAGTTCCGGCAGAAACGGAAAAAATTGCTTTCTGCATTACCATTCATGATGCTGAAGCAAGAGCGCAAAACTTTGGACAAGTTTCCAATGCTTACGTTCGAATTCTTAATGAAGGTTCAGGCGCAGAATTGATCCGTTTTGATCTTGGCGAAGACTTCTCCATTGAAACAGGCGTAGTCATCGGTGAATTGTACCGTCACGCTGGCGAATGGAAATTCAGCGCGATCGGCAGCGGCTACAAAGACGGTCTTGCAGGATTAGCTCGCGATTACGGTTTGCAAACGTCCTAAGATCTTACTTATTATACTAGTTTTCTTGCGAAAACTCTAAGATTATGCTTACGATGCTAGTTTTCTTGCGAAAACTCTAAGGAGATGCAGCAATGTCAATCAGCTTGTCAAAAGGTCAACGAATTGACTTAACGAAGACCAATCCTGGCCTCAGTAAGGCTATTATCGGATTAGGTTGGGATACGAACAAATATAGTGGTGGACATGCATTCGATTTGGATGCGTCGGCCTTTCTGCTTCATGCTGAAGGTAAAGCCAAAGGGCTTGAGGATTTCATTTTTTACAATAACTTAGTTGGTGTGGGTGGTTGCGTTCAACATACGGGCGACAATCGGACAGGTGATGGCGATGGGGATGACGAGCAAATCAAAGTTGATTTTTCCAAAATCCCTGCACATATTCACCGAGTCGGCATTGCAGTAACGATCCATGATGCGACTAATCGTGGTCAAAATTTTGGACAAGTATCGAATGCGTTCGTTCGTCTTGTTGATGAGATAACGAATCGGGAGATTTTACGTTATGACTTAGGTGAGGACTTTTCGGTAGAAACGGCCGTTGTCATTTGTGAATTGTATCGAGACAGCCAAGGTCAAGAATGGAAGTTCCAAGCTGTTGGAAGTGGTTTTCAAGGTGGTCTTCAAGCCCTGTGCAAAAACTACGGACTTGATGCCCAGTAAATTCAGAATCAGGTGGGGTGGTGCTAGTAAGGCATCACCCTTCAATTATGGAGTACGGAAGGGACAGCCCTTATGCATATATCTCTTGTCAAAGGCCAAAAGACGGATGTTACAAAAACAAATCCGGGACTCTCACAGATTGGTATTGGACTCGGATGGAACTCTCCTGCGAACATAGATCTGGATACCTCAGCATTCTTGTTAGGCACTAGTGGGAAGGTAGATAATGACGAACAGTTGGTATTCTACAATAATCCAACAAAAAGCGGTGTGAATTTCATCGATCAACCCTCTCATGGAACCGACAAGAAGCAATTTACGATTCAATTTTTGGGCGTTCCAGCCAATGTTGAGAAAGTTGCTATCACACTAACTATTCATGAGGGTGAGAAGCTAAAGCAGCAATTCAGCCAAGTGACACAAGCTTATTTACGGATTTTTCATCCTAGCACAGGGCAAGATATGTTGCGATATGAATTAGGAAATCAATTCTCCGTTGAGACAGCTATTGTTGTTGGGGAATTATATAGATACGGCACAGAATGGAAATTCAGTGCGATTGGATCTGGATTTTCCGGTGGATTGAAAGCGCTATGCGGTAATTTCGGAATCGAGGTAAAGGATGAACCTACACCTAGCCCTGTACCTAATCCGACACCGACGCAAGCGGGTAAGCCTCCCCTCATCCCTCCGGTACCAATTAATCTGAATAAGATTGAATTGAAGAAGAAGGGCGATCGCATTAGCCTTGAGAAGAAGACAACAGGCAATCTCGGGGAAATAGTCATTAATTTAAACTGGAATCAGAAGAAATCCGGTGGATTTTTCGGTAAAAGCAAAGTGATCGATCTGGATCTTGCTTGTTTATATGAATTGAAGAACGGTGAGAAGGGCGTTATTCAAGCGCTTGGCAATCGATTCGGTTCACTCCATCGAGAGCCGTATATTGCCTTAGACGGTGATGATCGTACGGGCTCCGTCACTACAGGGGAGAATATTCGTATTAATGGAAATAAGCTCTCTGAGTTTGAACGCATTCTAATTTTTACTTTCATTTACGAAGGTGCAACCACTTGGTCTGAAGCAGATGGCGTAGTGTCCATCAAGCAAGATGGCGGACCCGACATCGAAGTGAAATTGAACGAACATGATAATCGTCAGGGCATGTGTGCTATTGCATTAATTCGTAACCAAAATAATGAAACATTTAGCATTGAGCGGCTTGTTCAATATTTCTCCGGTCATAAGGCGCTAGATGAAGCCTTTGGATGGGGAATGAGATGGGTTGCTGGAAATAAGTAAATAATTGCGAAATATACAGGAGGGTCAAGGCATGTCCGATTTTTTTCAAAGTTTTATCAACAACTTCCTTAACTTTTTCAACTGGGAAGTGCTTTCAACAACACTTTCTGATCCGGTTAGCTGGGGTATTATCGGGACATTAGTTATACTAGAGGGTCTTTTATCCGCTGATAACGCATTGGTACTAGCAGTAATGGTAAAGCATTTACCGAAGGAGCAGCAGAAAAAAGCTTTATTCTACGGACTCCTAGGTGCCTATATTTTCAGGTTTATAGCTATTGGGGTAGGTACATTCCTCGTTCAAATTACTTGGATTAAAGTGCTCGGAGGCGCCTATCTCCTTTGGATTGCTATCAGTAATCTTTTCTTCAAGAAGAAGGAAGAGGAAGGGGAGGTTCAGAATAAAGGACTTTCCTTCTGGCGTACTGTACTTGCAGTAGAAGTCATGGATATTGCTTTTAGTGTCGATAGCGTACTTGCTGCTTTTGGTGTAAGTGACCAGGTTTGGGTATTGTTCCTTGGAGGCATCATCGGTGTACTTATGATGAGAGGCGTGGCGCAAGTCTTCTTAAAGCTCATTGACAAGATTCCAGAGTTGGAGAAAGCAGCCTTCATCCTTATTATCATTATTGGTCTTAAGATGATTGCCGGCGCATTCGGTGTTCATATTTCACATGTTCTTTTCTTCTCAACTCTGATTGTTATATTTGGAGGCACGATTGTATTAAGTTTACTTCGCAAAAAGGACAAGCAGGAATCAGCTAACTAATCATACCTACTATACAATGACAATCCCTCCTTTATGGGGGGATTTGTTTCTTAAACGAAGAGGGAGGAATCGGGATTGAGATATTTTAATTATTTAACCGTTGATGAAGAGAAAGCTCTATTTTATTTACCTCCGACTTCCTTCCATAATCATTCGCGTAAAGAAATCCTTGCTTATTCTATTGGTGCTGCACTGTATATGCCTGCTACACGTCCTACGTTCGCGGAGGATATCGCTTTTGGTAAAATTGAAGGTCTTGTCTCAGTAATTCTTGATTTGGAAGATGCCGTCGGTGAAAATGAGGTTCATTCGGCAGAAGAATCATTGGTGAATCAAATGAATAAATTAGCCACCTTCATTGAGGTCGGAATTCTTCATTCGGACAATCTTCCGCTTTTATTCGTACGTGTAAGAAGTGTGAATCAGTTAAATTATTTGATCGAACGATTAGAAGAAAATGTATCCCTTTTAACGGGATTTGTATTCCCGAAATTTACTGCAGACAATGGCGAAGCTTATTTTCAAATACTAGAAAATTATAATGATGAGAAACCTCCTTCCGCCCCCATGCTATATGGTCTGCCCATTCTTGAGTCTGGACCTGTTATTTATAAGGAAAGCCGTACACATACCCTTCAAGCGATTAAAGAGATCCTCGAGCAGTATAGGAATTTGGTCCTCAATGTAAGAATTGGTGCTACGGATTTCTCCAGCCTATTTGGTTTGAGACGCAGTCCAGACATGACCATTTATGACATAACGCCGATTCGAGATTGTGTAGCTGACATTATTAATATATTTGGGCGTGTTGACGCCTCTTACGTTATCTCTGGGCCTGTTTGGGAATATTTCCCTCAAAAGGGATTGGTTCGCGAAGTCATTATGGATAAAGAGAACGGTATGATTGGTAAGACGATTATTCATCCTACTCATATTAAGCCCGTTCAAGCGCTATATGCGGTGACTCATGAAGAGTATACGGATGCTACAAGTATTATTACTAACAATAATGGCGATCATGGCGTTATTAAGAGCGCATATGCCAATAAAATGAATGAAATCAAACCTCATTTAAGCTGGGCTAGACGTATTCTATTACGATCACAAATTTATGGGGTGCTGCATGAACAACAACAATATGATGGATTATTGCTCAAGCATAATCGAGCATACGTATAAGATCGCAGGCGATTTAGAGCTTCAAGTGACATTGACGTCTAATCCCTATGAAATTCCCCTCGACTCACTGTTCGCCATGGCGGCAAGAATCAATAAGAAACGATCCTTTCTGTTTGTTAGCAAGGTGCTTGGTAAACATATCCCTGTAAATCCGTATTCCTCCTTATTAAGCGGAGCTTCAATGGGACTACTTTTACAACAAGCCTTAAAAGGCACTATGCCGCAGCAGTTAATCCCTCAAGCTATTCATGGCATTATCGATCCTTCTCAGGCCGAGGCGGCCTATAAAGAAATTATGTCCTATCGTCTAAGTTTACCGAATTCCGTTGCTTTTATAGGGTTTGCTGAAACTGCCACAGCCATCGGACATGCCGTTTATGAAACCTTTGGTCACGGTGGCAGCTACATTCATACCACGCGTGAAGTGATCGAAGGATCGGAATCTATCATTAATTTCAGTGAGGAGCATTCGCATGCAGTAGCTCATTATTGTTACGCGAAGGATGCTCAGATGCTTACAGATCCGGAGATTGTAGTCCTTGTTGATGATGAAATTACCACAGGTAAGACATCTTTGAACATTATTAGAGATATGCAGGGGAAATTTCCGAAGAAAACCTACTATATCCTTGCTCTGCTTGATTGGAGAACCTCTGAGGATCAGCAGCAGTTTCTGAAGCTAGAACGGGAGTTAGGTATCTCCATCCACGTGCTTTCTTTAGTCAAAGGTGAGGTAAAAGTAACAGGTTCATCTGAAAGTTTAACCCCCACAGTGCCTGTCCTTCCTATTCCAGATCAAAAGGGACCCATTCACTTTACGTATATAGATCATCTTTTTGTTCATGCTCCTTACGTGAGCCAACACCCTTATTTACAGCATAGTGGAAGATTTGGTCTTACGCGGAGGAAAGCGAACAAGCCAATCATTCGATATCACAAGCCGCCCAGCAGTTGAAACTTACCCGTACAGGGAAGAAGACGTTGTGCGTAGGCACAGGTGAGTTTATGTATATCCCCATGCGAATTGCCGCTGAAATGGGAGAAGGTGTGTTTTACCAATCGACGACGAGGAGTCCCATTCATACGATTGATACAGAGGATTACGCAGTTAAGGTAGGCTATCCGTACTCATCTCCGGAGGATCCCGAAGTCACTCATTACTTCTATAATGTTCCGGTAGGCATGTATGACGATCTCTATTTATTTATGGAAAGAGAAGCAGATCCAGCTTCGATGCAGCCATTGCTTCAAATACTTCAAACGCGAGGGCTGAAACAGATTCATATTGTCGTTTTCTCTCCTCAAACGGTTGAATGGAAGGAGAATGCAGTATGGAAAACTGGCGAGTTAAACCAATAGAGGAGCCTACGCACTTGGGCAGCTATCCAGCTTCCGATGTGACATTCCTGCTTAAGGATTTGAGCGAGGTTAAGCTGGAAAAGTCGATGGATGCGAGAGAGCTAGCCATTCAATCGGGTACTCATTATTCGGAAATGCTACCCCAAGAGCATCTGCCAACGCCCGATTATTTAAAATTGTACCGAGAGACGCTGCAGATGTCGGCCAAGAAGGTTGCATTAGCCGTCGGTACTACGGCAGAGCTCATTCGAAATAAAAAAGGACCGAAAACGGTGCTGGTCTCTCTTGCTAGAGCGGGCACACCGGTCGGCATTCTAATAAGACGCTACCTGCAAGAGGTGCATCAGCTGGATTTGCCCCATTACAGCATCTCGATTATTCGAGGTAAAGGGATTGACGAGAACGCTTTGTTTTATATCCTGCAAAAACATCCAGATGCGAAGCTTCAATTCGTAGACGGGTGGACTGGCAAGGGAGCAATCCGTAAAGTACTTGTAGAGGCTTGCAGCAAGCTCGGACGAGATTACGGGATCAAGTTGGACGATGATCTTGCTGTGCTTGCTGATCCTGGCCATTGCACGGATATGTTTGGAACGAGAGAGGATTTCTTGATTCCGAGTGCATGCTTGAATGCGGTGGTTTCCGGTTTAATGAGTCGAACAGTGCTGCGTGAAGATCTCATAGGGCCGCATGACTTTCATGGTTCCAAATATTATAAAGAGTGGTTGGACCAGGATCTCTCCAATCATTTTATTGCAGAGATTGTGCCCTTATTTGGTGAAGTAGTGACAGAAGCACAGCATAGTGCTCGTGAATTACTTCAGCATCCTCCGACAGTTTCATGGAAGGGTTTACGTGATATTCAAGCGATTCAGAACGAGTATCAGATTGCAGATATTAACTTGATCAAACCAGGTGTTGGAGAAACGACCCGTGTACTGCTTCGTAGAGTACCATGGCGGATTTTAGTAGACCGATTAGATAATCCGAATATTCGTCATATCCTCCTTTTAGCTGAAGCTAGGGACGTACCAATTGAAGTATACCCAGATCTCACGTATTCCTGTTGTGGTATTATTAAATCCGTGAAAGGAGATGCCGAATGATATTTGCAAGCGATTTAGATCAAACGTTAATCTATTCACAGCCTTTAGAGCGTGCCGAAGAATTAGGCAATCAGATTATTATAGCGGAGCTCATTGACGGAAAAGTGAGATCGTATATGTCCTCTAGTTCCTACCAGCAGCTTCAAAAGTTGATGACGGAGCTCATTTTCATCCCGGTAACGACACGAACCATGCAGCAGTACAATCGTATACATTTAATTAGTCAAATGTTGAAGCCCACCTATGCCGTTACGAGCAACGGAGGGAATATTCTGATAGATGGACATCCCGATCTGGAATGGCAAGCGTCTGTAATTGCTCGCGTTAGTGAATCAAGTGACCATGTGCAGGATGTCAGGATTTTGCTAGATCGAGTCCTTAGTCCGGAGTGGGTCATCAGTTCTAGCTATTGCGACGAGCTATTTTTTTCCCATATCATTGACCGAGCAAAGATGCCGCTGGAGGAAGTTACTCAGATGAGTGCAGAGCTTCAGCGCATGGGCTGGAGCACTTCCATTCAAGGAAGAAAGGTTTATGTCGTTCCGCAAGTCGTTAATAAAAGAGATGCCGTTCAGCATCTCAAGCAATTAACAGGGGAGCGTCAAGTTGTGGCATCTGGTGATTCTCTTTTGGATCGGATCTTGATTGATTTTGCGGATTTCTCTATCGCCCCTAGGCACGGAGAATTATTTCGACAAGAGCAGTTTCAATCGACGGGGGACTACTCATTTACCGAGGAATCTGGAATTTTCGCTACAGACGAAATTCTTAAGTATGTTGAATCCGTAAACATAGAGCAAACGAATCTATTTGTCATAAAGGAGTCCTCATGAAAAAAGTATGGTTTAACCGTTGGTTCTCGGTCGCCTATCATTATATGAATAGCATTCGCAATAACGAGGATGGCGTCCAGTTCAAAATGTATGCTACACATCCGGATCGTACCCACATGGCGCTGCAGGCGGCTGATTACGCGGATACAGAGCCTGTTTTAGGTGATGATGATTATGTAGAGTTTGCCCTAGATTTCTGTAAAAAGCATGGCATTGATGTATTCATTCCCAGATTGCATATGTATGCCGTTGCGAAGCATATCGATTTATTCGAAAAAGTAGGTACGAAAGTAACCGTTTGTCGTGACCTTGAGCTTTTAGAAAACTTGTTAGAGAAACAAAAGTTCTATGAAGCCATAAGGGAAAAGAACATTATTGCAATCCCAGATTATCGCGTGGTGAATACGGCAGATGAATTTATGACCGCCTATGAGACACTTGTAAGTGCAGGTCATCAGGTTTGTATGAAGCCAACAAATGCCGAGGGCGGTATGGGCTTCAGAATCATCAACAATGGGCGGGATACATTAAGTGACCTGTTCGGTACTGTTACTCCTTATCTTTCTACGGAACAAGTATACAGGACCTTATCATCCGTAGATCGTTTCGAGGATTTGATGGTGATGGAATTATTAAACGGCTTTGAATACAGCATCGATTGCTTAGCATCGGCTTCCGGTGAATTACTTGCCGCTGTGCCGCGTCGCAAAGCGGACGGACGGCTAAGACTGCTGGAGGAAGTGCCTGAATTGATCGAAATCGCACATCAGGTTGCAGCTACCTACAAGATCCCGTTTAATTATAACATTCAAGTGAAGTACAATCAGGGTGTTCCTAAATTACTTGAGATTAACCCGAGAATGTCTGGCGGTCTGCATGTGACTTGTCTATCTGGCATTAACTTCCCTTATTTAGCAGTGAAATCAATTTTGGGTGAACATGTGGACAGCCAAACACCTAATTTTGGCATTCTGGCCAGTCATATTGAGAAATACGTGATTATGGATTTAGGCGAATAAAAGGAACCGTGCATCATATCTTTGAATATAGATGAATAAATCTGTCAAAGAAGGTGCACAGGATGATCATAAGCGGGATTATACTTTCTGGAATAATCATTGTGCTCATTGTCGTAGCAAGCGCTGAAAAAGCAGAATATGTGTCTAAATTCATTGAAAAATAGTCATCTATGAAACCTGAAAAGGTTTCTTTTTTTTGTTATGATTTGGTAGAATATAAGAATAGATTTGTGATACTGGGGAGGGGGCTGTACGTTGCTGGATTTTACATTTGAGATTGTTGACGAGTCTACAATTAATACCAGAATTTTGTATGCCAACGAATGGTTCACATTTAATATATATGAGAAAGATCATGTTTGGACACTTCATCCCTTTGATGGTATGTTAATACGGAATAAAGATATGTGTCAGCTGGTGATTAATGAGCTGCTCAAAAATAAATATTTTCATGTCATGTGCGCGAAAGAGAATATCCTATTGTCAGAGCTGCGGACAACGGTTGATTTAAGTAATAGAACGAGCACGTCTACACCTACTCCTTCACCTAGAGAAGAATGGCTGGATGAAGAGCTTCCCGACGATATAAAGTCATTTATGGATTATCATACCTTGGATGAAATTATAGATATGGAGAAACAAATGATTCATAAACGAATGACTTTTTACAAACAAATGTTAGAGGCCATGTTCATGCAAGGGGCGGGACCGGCTGACGAGGAATTTATCCAGATTCAATCCATTTATGTGATGTGGAAAGGATCGTATGAGAAATTAAGTGGGTTAAGCGATCAAGATTTGTCTGGCGGGAAGAAGAGATGGTAGTATAAAGGGAGAAATAAATACCATAGAGTACATATTCAAAAGCCGTAAGGCTTATTTTTTTGCCCTATCACACCATAAAAAGGAGTACCAGATGAGCATTCCAAAAATAGAAACACCGAAGATTCCTAAAGAAATTCCCCCCATTACACTGCCGATCGAGGAAATGCAGCCGGAAGATAGCTTTCATACGGGTCTTATAAGCGATTGTATCATTGACAATCAGTCCGCATATAAAGTCGCTTTTGATAAAGTGATATTTCGAAATGTCACTTTTACTCGGGTCTCGATGAAAGACATTGAGCTGACAGATGTTATTTTCGAGAAATGCGATCTATCCAACGTTGATTTTGGAGAAGCTACAATCCATCGAACTGAATTTAGAAATTGCAAAATCATGGGTATTGACCTAACAGAAGCAACCGTCCGTAACGTCTTATTCCATACCTGCTTGGCCGACTATGCAACCTTTCGTATGGCTAATTTCAAACAGATTGTATTTCAGGAGTGTTCGCTATTAAATGCCGATTTCTACGAATCTACAATGCAAAAAGTGCATTTCGATAACTGTCAGCTGGACCGGGCACAATTCACGGGTGTGAAGCTTGCAGGAATAGATATCAGCAGCTGTGAATTCACAAGTTTAGGTGTGAGTGTAGAGGATTTGCGCGGCTGCATCATTTCGAGGGGACAAGCCTCCGTTTTTGCAAGTCTTTTCGGACTTATATTGAAGGAATAAGGGGAAATACTAAAGGAAATTGCTCCGGCAGCATAGTATATCCATGAAATGAGGAGTTAACCTTGAAATTCGGCTTTGATATCGATGATACACTTATTAATTTAAGAGAACATGCCTTTCATATTTATAACCATAAGCTACAGCAAAATATTGGCTTAGACGCCTTTCACGCCTTAACGACGATGGAAATTCACAGTGCCTTTGGTTTGACGAAAGAAGAAGGAGGTAAGCTGTGGTCAAGCCTCCGCGATGACATTTATTATTCTCAATGTCCTTCTTTTCCCCATGCCGTTGACATCTTGCAGGAACTAGTAAAACAAGGTCATGAGGTGTACTATATTACAGCAAGAGCTAAAGAGCATACAGAAAGAACGAAAAACTGGCTAATAGACAATGGTTTCCCTGTAGTTGAGGGACATTTTTATTGTGGGATGAGTGATTCCGAGAAAGTACATATAATTGAAAAACTGAACTTGGATTATTATTTTGATGATAAACCAGCCGTTCTGGAAACCTTGTCACACCTCCCATTGAACATATATGTGAAAGATAGATCATATAATCAACACTTGAATCTACCGAGGATTGTATCTTGGGATGAACTCCGAGAAATTATAAAATGATACACAAAGCTGAACTCCTTATTGTTAAGGGGTTCAGCTTTTTACTCTTTTTTCTAGATTTACAATAATTACAAGCTTAGATAATCATCCAATGACACTCTTCCTATAATGTCAGTCTATGAGGGAAAACCTTCCATATCGGTAGAGGAGATGAATTGATGTTAAAGAAAAATACTCTGATGGTCGTCATGGTAGCCGTAGTAGGAACTAGTTTACTTGCTGGTCTAGGCGGAGCACCCAAGTCTGCCTCAGCTGCGAGCAACATGGTACCGAACTATGAAGTGAAGCTTCTCCTTAACCCAAGCGCAGTTCTTGGATCTGATTTTAAACTTACAAGCAGCGTAAAAAGTGCATTTGGCATGCCTGATAGCGTGACCAAGATGAACGTCCAGTTCCTGGATACGAACGCCAAGGACATTTATAACAATGGATGGAGTCCAAGGATTCGTAAGACAGAGGGAGAAAACGACTTTGAGCTTACCTACAAAAAGCGCTATGCAGTTATTGGCAACGATATAAATGGTGCCTTAACACTGGCAAACCAACAAGGCTTTGATTCCGGAGATACGGGCTATGAGGCGCAAGTCGAGTGGGGATATCAGAAGAAAACACTAAGCATCACACGTCCAAAGGCAGGTACTAAATCAGGTTATAGCGGTATGGATCTCCCAAACCTGGCCGATTCCCGCAGTCTTCTGATTAATAATGCACCTGATAAATTTAATAATTGGTTTTACAGTGGTTGGGGGACTAGCAAGCTTGCTTCTTCTCGTGTCTACGGTTCGGTTCTAGCCAAACGTTCAGTCGGAACGTGGAGCGGCCAACAGCTTTATATCGAAGTATGGCCAATTCTAAATGCAACTGGTACGGGAACTGAATACATTGTTGAAGCTTCATTTAAAACAAATAGTGAATCTACAGCATCCACTAAACACGATGAATTAATCACCTATCTGCAAAGTAAAGGCTGGTTCCTCGCAATAGATTCACTAAAAACACAACTAATCATGGATCGGTACTAAAACACTGCAAGAAGACGCCGACGTCCATCCATAAAACGAACCAAAATCAAAGATCAAGAACAATGAAGAAAGAGCCGAGAGCCCAGTACACAGAACCCAGAACCAAAAACTGAGAACCAAGAACCAAGAACCAAGAACCAAGAACCAGGAACCAAGAACCAAGAACCAGGAACCCAGAACCAAAACCAAAACCAAAAACTAAAAACCAAAAACCAAAAACCAAAAACCAAAAACCAAAAACCGAGAACCATAACCCAAGAACGCAAGAAACCAACACCATGAATCAAAAACGACGATTGCTTCCCCCGACCACCTTTAAGCAAAGGTGGTCTTTCATTTTTAGCCACCTATATCCACTATCCCTTTAACTCAGAATGAAAACTGACATGAATAAATGAAAGATGAAAGATGAAAGAGACAAAAAAGTAAAAGTAAGAAAGTATAAGAAAGAAAGTACAAAGAGAAAGTAAGAAGTAAGAAGTAAGAAGTAAGAAGTAAGAAGTAAGAATTAAGAAAGTAAGAAGAAAGAAGAAAGAAGTAAGTAAGTAAGTAAGTAAGTAAGTAAGTAAGTAAGTATGTAAGTAAGTAATTTGATCATGTTTTTATCAATTGGAACTAATCTACTTTTAATGCACTACAAGAAATTTGATGGCTAAATAGAACACTACTTTTAGTGCCTATTGATAGCTCGAGGGTTTGATGCAGAGTTTAACTAAATGGGCAAAAATAGGCGTGTTTTTTGAAGAAAGGTTTAGACGATAACTAAATTCGTCTAGGTACTTTTGTAAATGTTTGGGTCCAAGGCCATGGAAGGTGCTATTTATCCATTTACTAGCTTGTTTAGCGAATATGAGCAATGGGCGAAGTCGTGAGGGAGTATAAAAACCTGTAACAATCTCAACATTTTGGGTATCGGATTCAATGTGCTGTTGATGAAAGGCTTTTGTTTCAATACGAGGAATATGTCTTTCTTTTGGATTCGGAAGTAGAACGTGCTTTATTTTGAGGTGGGTAAATTGATTCCATTCATTAACTGATGAGCCTACTAGAAGAAGGTGCTCTTGTCTGTGTTTGTGGACGGAAGGATTATAAGGTCGTCCATAGATAGCCGAATTTATACAAACTGAACCCGAAAGCTGGTTTTGATTATCGGAGCTATGAATCATTGAACGGATTTTATGTAAGATTAGCCAGGCAGTTTTATATGTAACCTTAATAAATTTAGAAAGTTCGGTTGCGGTTGTACCTTTATTGGTATGGGAGAATAGAAAAAGAGCCAGTATCCATTTACGTAGTTCAGTTCGGTTTCCTTCCATGATAGTTCCAGATATTAGTGACGTTTGATGGCGACATTGACAGCATTGGTAAAGCGGAAGGCGACGGGTAGTTGTCACATAAGCATGGCTGTGTTTACAACGTGGGCAGTTAAAACCTTCAGGCCACTTAGTGTGAAAAATGTACGCAATGCAAGCATTATCAGTGGAAAAATGATTTTGAAATTGATCAAGTGACATACTTGCAAAATTCATATGTATCTCTCCGTTTGTTTCAAAATAGGAATATATGTTCTTGTTAATATTATACCAAACGTATGATCTCATTTCAAGATAATTTGGAAATATTTAATTTAAATTATGGTTGATTTCTAATTCTGAGTAATGGGGATAGTGCCCATAGAGATGGAGAAAAGTTGGGTTGGATGGGGAGTGAGGTGACGTAGGAGGGAAGATTCGACTGAGATGGGATACATATACACAGACTTGCATGAAAAGACGTGACAAATTGTGTTGGCTGAAGGATATGGTGACAAAGATAGGGGTTGATGCAGAGTCGATGAGGGGGCAGACGTGTGTAAACACGGCTATTTAGATTATGTGGGATGCATATGGGATGGGGCATAAATGGAAAGGGGACAGAGAAGAGATAGGTTAACAAAGGACATGGATATGGACGTATTCGTGATGATGGGACTTGCCGTAGGGAACATGTCTTCTTTTTCACTCCATGTCCGCATAAGGTAGTACTAATTGATTTAAGTGGCTAGGGGAGGGAATGGGATGCTGCTAAGGAGACGATGGAGAAGCAGACCTACAGGGAAAACAAACCGCAAAAAGGTGCTGTTGATCAGTCTTCTCATTTTTGTCTTATTTACTGTGCAGTTTTTTATTTTCGTAGAACGTAATCTTAGACCTCCACTGATGAATTTGGCAAAGGTACGCATCAAGCAGATAGCGACACAAGCGATTAATAGCGCTATTGCGAATCATGTGGCTGGAAATACGAGTGCAGAGCAATTAATTGATTGGAAGATGGATAAAAATGGTAAAATAACGGGCTTCATGCTTAATTATAATGAACATATGCGTATTACTGCGGATACGATTAAAACTGTGCAAGGTGAACTGAAAGATTTACAAAGTATATCTGAGCATATTCCGGTTGGGCAAGCGATGAATAGTGCGATTCTCTCCTCGTTTGGCCCTGATATTCCAATTCGGCTGCTGCCAGTTGGTACTGTGAAGGTTGATCTGAATACGCGTTCACAAAATGCGGGAATCAATATGGTTATGTTTGAAGTGTATGTTCGCATTATTGCTGAAGTATCGGTGATTATTCCCTTTGATTCCGATACAGAAATTGTGGAAACGGAAATTCCTATTTCATATTCTCTCGTGGTTGGGGATGTCCCAACTTATTATTATGATAATAAGGGAAAACCAGTGGGTAGTAATAAGGATGCAAGTCCACCGAGTTTATCGCTGCCTAGCATACCGAATGCCGGAACTACAACAACACCAAAGGTAGAGGGAGTTACAACGCAAGAAAGCAAGATACAAAAAGAGCCGCCCCAATAATGGAGCGGTTTTATTTTTTCTTTTTCATCCGATCTTCTCGTTCCCATTTGCGAAGGGAGGGGTAAGGATCAAAGCTCCATTCGGTTAGCCCATTATCACGATAAAGTCCAAAATGAAGATGAGGCGGAAATTTACCTGATGTTCCTGGCTTACCATACCCCGAACTGCCTACCCAACCGATAGTTTGTCCAGGCTTTACGATATCGTTTTCTTTGATCCCTTTTTGAAAACCAGAGAGATGGGCGTAGTAATGATAAATATTGTTCACATCTCGAATACCAATCCGCCAGCCTCCGTAGGGATTCCAGCCTTTTATCTCTACAATGCCATAGCAAGTACTTCGTACAGGAACACCATATCCCGCAAATAAATCTGTGCCTTCATGGGAACGATGCCCGCCCCATCCGCGGCTATCTCCCCATGTACTGCGGTAGGAGTAGTCTGCGTTCACTGGCAGTGGAAAAGCATGCTCACCAACATCGAGGGTACCTAGTGTGGCATAGATTGTTGCGAATTGTTTGATACGTTCTACACTGCGTGAGTTTTGATAATAATTCCATAAGTTGATTTGTAAATTTTCTTCTTGGTTGCCATTATTGCTCATTACTGTGGCCATAGCTGCCAGTACGTCTAAATCGTTGTTTCGATCTGCGACGCCGTCACCTGAACCATCTCGTCCGTAGCCATGAAAGAAGGAGATGCTTTTTGGATTCGTATCTTGCTGGTCTGGATTTAATAAGCCCACCCAATCTGCTTCAGGGAAGTAAATGCTGGTAATTCCTTGATGTGCGGGTCTTTTTTTTGCGATATTCATCGTTCTTTCGTACTGATCAACTGCGGCAAGGTATGCCCACGGAATGCCAGACAAGATGCTTGTTTTTTCAAACAGCTCTTTCCGCTCAGAGTTCGAGTTCGGGTTAACTTTGGACGGAGTTGCCTTAAAGAATTGGTCAGATGCAGCGGCATGGGATTCAGCACTGCCTGAAAGAGTCCCGGATTCGGTTGCTGATAGGAGGAGGCTAAGAACAAGAACCCGCGACCAAAAAGGTCTGCTTTTCATCTCAATCATCCTTCCTTAAATGTTAGTTCTTAGGATGTACTCTTCGCCGAATGTTTATCCCTGCATCTTTCGTTGTTATCGGATTTTTGCTATGATGCCTCTAAGAGGTGAGGATCGTGAGTTTTAATCATAGGGATGAGCATGTGGACGATAGTATGCTGTTAATTCAGGCTAATTTGGATGATATGAACCCGGAGTGGGTTTCTTATATCATGGATAAGCTCTTTGAAGCAGGTGCGAATGATGTATTTGTTGTACCGATTATTATGAAAAAAGGCAGACCAGGGATTATGCTGAATGTGCTGGTTGAAGATGAACGACTCTATGTTGTAGAGGAGGTTATTTTTAGCGAGACAACGACACTTGGCATTCGGTATATGCACGCTTCCTGTCACAGATTGGCTAGAGAATTCGAGCAAGTGCTAACACGATGGGGACTTTTATCGGTAAAAGTCGGTTATCACCAGGGGAAATTGGTACAATATGCACCAGAGTTCAAAGAATGCGAGCAAATCGCTAAGGAGTATCAAGTACCTTTAAAGCAGGTATACGAGGAAGTTAGGATGCAGTTTATACAGCAAAAACAAAAAAACGTCTCCTCCTGATTTGAAGGAAGAGGCGTTTTTGGCATTTTATTTACGGCCTCTTTGGAGGCTCATGTATGGTGAGGTGTATGTGAATGTTCATGTTGGTGGTGATGATGATCATCATGTGTATGGCCGTGACCATGACCATGTTCATGTGCCAGATGCTCGTGGCTTACTTGCCATTTTCCTATATAAGGATCAATTTTACCGACTACGACACGAAGCACATTCGGTTGATTAGGTAAATCTCTTGTTCCTGCACCGTAACCGATGGTGTCAACGATCATAGGAGGAAAGCTTTTGGAGAACTCGTCCACGATTCCGGAAATAATACCAGCACCAGTTGGCGTAGTCATCTCAAGGTTGTAGTTAGTTGAAGCAATAGGTAACCCTCGCATCATTTCCAGTGTTGCCGGAGCCGGAACGGGATATATACCATGATCGATATGTATCGTTCCTGATCCAAGCGGTACTGGGGAGGAAAAAATCCGCTCGACTTGCAGGGAGTCAATGGCTAAGGCTACACCTACAATATCGACTATGGAGTCTATGGCTCCGACTTCGTGGAAGTGTACTTTTTCAACGGGAATACCGTGTATTTTAGCTTCAGCGATACCGATCTTTTCAAAGATAGCTAAGCTGAGAGCTGTTACACGCTCGTTGAACTCTGCCTGTTGAATGACTTGTACGATTTCTGAGTAATGACGATGGTGTTTTGGCGGATGCTGCGGGTCTAGAATGACATCTAGCTTCATGGCAGAAATGCCGCGCTTAACAACACGCTTCCATTCCAACATGTATGGCTCTAGCTTGATTTTGGTAAGCTCATCTTCAATGTAAGCTCGATCTGCTCCCGCATCTACTAAAGCTCCAAGGGTCATATCGCCGCTGATTCCGGAGAAGCAGTCTAAATACAAAATGCGCATTGTAGGATCTCACGCTCGTTTCGACATATTTTTGTTAATGAGCCCTGCATAATAGCCAGCTCCGAAGCCGTTGTCGATGTTCACTACGGAGATTCCTGGTGAGCAGCTATTTAGCATCGACAACAAAGGGGCGATGCCTGCAAGGTTCGCACCATACCCGATGCTTGTAGGCACAGCCACGATCGGTTTGGCTACTAGCCCGCCGACGACGCTGGCGAGCGCGCCTTCCATGCCGGCAACGACCACAATCGCGTTTGCACCGCGAATGAGCTCCAGCCGGCGGAAGCCCGTGAATGCCAGCTACACCCACGTCGAATATTCGTTCAACGTGGCTGCCCAGGCATTCTGCTGTTAGAGCCGCCTCCTCCGCCACGGGGAGGTCGGAGGTACCTGCGCACACGACGGCGATATAGCCGTCGTGGACTTTAAGCATAGGCCGCTTGAACCAAGTTAGCGACCTTGCCGTTTCGTGGTAGGTGACGCCTTCCACGGCAGCCGTAACATGGGCGGCTTTGGCCGCGTCGACGCGCGTAGCGAGCACGCGCTCGGTGTGCTCCATCAGACGCCGGAAAATCGCCTCGATCTGCTCCGCGGTCTTGCCTTCCCCGAAAATGACCTCGGGGAAGCCCGTACGCTTCTCACGATCGATGTCAAGCTGAGCAAATCCAAGATCAAGGTTAGCTGGGCCTGCGGCGCTGCCTTCCTTGATGATTTGCTTTTTGGCTTCTTCTACGTCCAGATCGCCCGCCTGGACGAGCTTTAAGATTTTCTCTAGATCCATCATAAGGATGCTTCTTTCACCTTGTCTTTCGTCTCCTTGGACAGGACTTCGTTCATGCTGCCCGTGCGGTAACCTTGTAAATCGAGCGTCACGTAAGTGAAGCCGAGCTTGCTGAACTTTTCATAGATCGCATCACGGTGCTCAACGACTTTATGAATCTCATCCGGCATAACCTCGATGCGGGCAATTTTTTCATGGTGACGAACGCGCACCTGATACAATCCGAACTGGGACAAGAAGTACTCGCCTTCATCCAGTTGGTCGATTTTCCATTTCTCAATTTGCGTCCCGTAAGGGATGCGAGATGACAAGCAAGCAAAAGACGGTTTATTCCAAGTACGCAGTCCAAGCTCTTTGGAAAGCTGTCTGATCTCGTCTTTGGTCATGCCGGACTCCTGTAAAGTACTACGGACGCCTTGCTCGTTCTTGGCTTGTAGACCCGGTCTATAATCACCGAGATCGTCCATGTTCGAACCATCCAGAATATAGGGGTACCCTAACTCTTTGGCTAGTTGCTGCAAATGTGAATAAAGTCCCGTTTTGCAATGGTAACAGCGATCTGGATTGTTCGCGACGAAATTCGCGTTCTCTAGTTCCTTGACCTCTGTTTTGTACAGTGGGACACCGATTTGTTCTGCTAGTTCAACGGCGGCATCGAATTCCCGAGAAGGGAACGTTTCGGATGCTGCAGTGACGGCTAAGACTTGATCTCCGAGCTCCTGCTGCGCACGTTTGAGGACGAATGTACTGTCAACCCCTCCGGAGAAGGCGATTAATACTCGTCCCATACCTCTTAAAATTTCTCCAAGTTTGCGGTCTTTCTCTCTTGTTACTTCTTGTATGCTCATGTTTCTTCCCTCCCATACAGCCTTTACTTGATAGGTTAAGCTGTTTTGGCCATCTTGATAAGTGTATCACAACTGACTGGCAAAGTGGATTGTTTTGTCAGTCATTCATGTTATAATAACAAGAACGAGAAACCAAATAAAAGGCGGGAAATATAATGCCTACAAAGCCATTAGAGAGAAAACCAGACTGGTTAAAAATTAATCTCAAGACAGATGAGAATTTTAAAGAAATAAAGTCAATGATGCGTTCCAAGACGCTGCATACGGTTTGCGAAGAAGCCAAATGTCCGAACATTCATGAGTGCTGGGCGAATCGTACAGCCACTTTTATGATTTTGGGCGATATTTGTACCCGAGCATGCCGTTTCTGTGCAGTCAAAACAGGGCTGCCTACCGAGCTGGATCTTGAAGAACCAGAACGTGTAGCTGATGCCGCATTACAAATGGGACTGCGTCACTGTGTCGTCACTTCCGTAGCGCGCGATGATTTAGCAGATGGCGGTGCGATGATATTCGCTGAAACCATCAAAGCAATTCGCCGCAAATTGCCAATGTGCACAGTCGAAGTGCTGATCCCCGATTTCTTGGGTCGGGAAGAGTCACTGGCTACGGTTCTAGAGGCCAAACCTGATATCTTGAACCATAATATGGAGACTGTTGAACGCATGTCAGACCGCGTCCGGTCGAAGGCGAAATATCGCCGTTCTCTTGAACTGCTGGAGCGTTCGAAGCGTATTGCTCCGAACATCCCTACCAAATCCAGCGTCATGATTGGCGTAGGCGAGGAGTGGGACGAGCTGCTGCAAACGATGGAGGATTTACGAGCAGTTGGCTGCGACATTATGACGATTGGGCAGTACCTGCAGCCGTCGACAACACATTTGGCTGTAGCCAAGTATTATACGCCTGAGCAGTTTGCTATGCTCAAAGAAGAAGGCATGAAACGTGGCTTTAAGCACGTAGAGTCGGGGCCATTGGTACGCAGTTCGTACCACGCCCATGAACAAGTTCAAGCGGCCTCGAACGTTTAGATTAACGAACGGATCATAGAAAGGAGAGCTTCCTACCATCATGATTCATATTGCCAATAAAACATATGAGCTCGTTACAGATCATAAGAATGGCTGGAATTTTGAAGTTTTTAAAGAACGTTTTAGCGAAGTGTTGGAGCGATATGATTATATTGTCGGCGATTGGGGATACAGCCAGTTAAGGCTGAGAGGATTTTTTAAAGAAATCCATCCTAAAGCGACAAAGGAATCATCCATCGCGGCTCTTCAAGATTACTTGAATGAGTACTGCAACTTTGGCTGCGCGTATTTTATTATCGAAAAAGTGAATGGCGCAAAGCAGCAAGTGCCTTCTGAAGTGATTACAACCACTCCTTAATGTAGTGAAACCAAAAGACGCCTCTCATTCTCCAGCGGAGTGAGGGGCGTCTTCTTCTTGTTTATTTCACTTCTAACCCAACAAAAGCTTCCCGAACCCTATTCCAGAAAGGAAATGGGCGGAATCTGGCAAACTTAACTTTCACGTTGGCAGCTACACGGCAGCGGATAGATACAACGTCGTCGCGCTGCAAGTATAAGTGATCAAGTGATAAAAGCATATTCTGCTGCGCTTTGGGATAAATGTCACAGTGATGATGCTTCGGTAAAATCATGGAAGAACCGAGTGTTCGGTAGACCCTATTGTTAATTGAAGCAATCTCTGCAATTTGAATGGCTTCAAGCGAAGGGTGGACCATTGCTCCACCTAAGCTTTTATTGTAAGCTGTGCTGCCGGCAGGCGAGGAGATACAGATTCCGTCCCCGCGGAACATTTCGAACATTTCGTCGTTAACGTGAAGTCGCGCGACTAGTGATACTTCGATTCCTCGTATGGTAAATTCATTGAGCGCCAGATGCGTCTCGGAGCCCTTTTCAGTCGTAATTTCAATCTCAACGACGGGGTACTGCACAACACGCAGCTCCTCGGGGGTGGTGACGCTGAACATCAATGAAGCTAGATAATCCAGCTCATCTGGTTTCCAATCTGCGAAGAAACCTAAGTGTCCAGTATGGATCCCAACGAAAGCGATTGTGTCAAGCTGCTGCACATATTTATGAAAAGCTTGCAGCATCGTGCCATCTCCGCCAATAGAAAGGACAATGTCGGGATTTTCTTCATCCCTCGGCATGCCTTGCTCTGCGGCGAGTTTATGGAACCGCTCTGTCAGCCCCTTGGAGATGTCATCGCCTCGTTCAATGACGTTGTATTTCAATTGGTTTCCTCCTAAGAGTTTTGCTTTAGCAAAACTTTCTTCGTAAGCATTAACTGAGTTTTCGTAAGAAAACTTTCTTCGTAAGCATTAGCTTGTAATCGAGCAATATTTATCAATGTCCTGAAGCATCGATTCAGGTGTATGTCGGAATTCGGCGGCGACCCGATAAGAATCGTTACTGAAATTCGTCACCCTAATAATTTCACCATAAGCCGTTATAGGATGGGGATACCCAGGGAGAATGAAGCTGAATTCCAGAAATAACGGAAAGAAAAGCCGATTCGTCGTAACAAAAGAAAGACCGCTGGCACTAATATCAAGCAGTTGTCCGGAAAAAGCGACTCCCTTGCTTGCGGATATACCGCGAATGCCAACAATACGCAGTGTGATCGGTGTTCGAAGGGAGAGCTTAACTCGGCTGTACCTTCTGTTCTGATGATGATGAATTTCTTCGGGAATGGATAACGAAAGGTAACATATCGTCTTCTTTAATTCAAGTTGAATTAAATCGACATAGGCGTAAAATAAAATTCCACGGTCTTTAAAAGAAAACTCAATGAAAGAAATATGCTCTAATTTGTCGAATGGAAAAATTCCGGACAGCTCTAAACAAACGGTGAATGAAGCGTCACCTATTCTGTCTATGGAGAAGTTTTCTTCATAGCAAAAAGGCTGCCCATCTTTACATTCTCCGACAATGATCAAATGACAATCCGTATTCGGTGCGATATATGCCAATTCCAGTGCCTTATTCCAATCCATAGCATCACCAAGTGGTTAGATTTGCATTCACGAACACATGCACATACCGTTAAGTTCTCTATTCATAATAATTTATAAAAGAAAATAAGAAAAGCCCCAAACGGGGCTTTATCTAGGAATTCACGTATTTACTGCCACGATAATGTACTAGTTACTAAGGAAAGTTCAAAGGAATGTGCGAAGTTTGATGAGATGGGGCGCACCCGAATAGAGAAGTGAGGCCCATGAATGAGATGCGCTGGAATGGTCGCTTTGTAGCTCTGCATTTGTTCAATCAGTTCACCAATAGGTTCCATTGGAATGATTTTTTTCTCCCATTTTTCGCCATTTTCCTCGTAATAAATGACTTCTACTGCCGTATCTTGCGGCCAAATGGGTCCGAAGTGAACTTGTGTCGTAATTTCTTTCGTTGATGGTTTTATTTCGTTTAACGGCACTTCAGTTGATAATTTAGCAGAGCGGTCATCGATGCCTATGATTTTCACGTGATACCAATTCGAACGGATGAACTGTTTGTAATCGGCAACTTTTGTTGCAACATCATAATGATTAGAAACAAACAGTCGGGCTCGCTGAGCAGTCGGCAAATAGGTGAGCTCTGTGTAGTCCTGCACCATGCGATGTGTGTTATAGACAGGGCTAAGCGATTGGATAGAACGTTTCATACGGCTGATCCATTGATGCGGGAGTGCTCCTTGATTGTAGTACAGCGGAATAATCTCTTTCTCTAAAATGTGATAGATGGCTTGCGTATTTTCTTTCTCTTGTGCAGCCCAGTCCGCTGCTCCTGTGGATCCGATAGCCCAACCGTTCGCACCGTTGTAGCCTTCCTCCCACCAACCATCGAGTACGCTAAAATTAAGTACCCCGTTCATGGCTGCCTTTTGACCGCTCGTTCCACTGGCTTCAAGGGGTCTACGGGGGTTATTTAACCAGACGTCTACACCTTGAACGAGGTAACGTGCCATATTCATGTCATAGTTTTCGAGAATAACGATTTTCCCGACGAATTCTTTCATTTGCGAAACGCGATAAATTTCACGGATAAGCTCTTGACCTGGGTAATCGGCAGGGTGAGCCTTACCAGCAAAAATAAATTGTACGGGTCTCTCGGGATCATTGATGATCTTCTTAAGCCGGTACAAATCATTAAAAATAAGATTAGCCCGCTTATAGGTCGCAAACCTTCTGGCAAATCCAATGGTTAATGCCTTGGGGTTCAAATATTGTCTAACTTCTTCGATGCGCTCTTCCGATTCTCCGTTGCGCTTTCGCTGCTCGAGCAAATTCCGCCTGGCGTAGCGAACTAAATCTTCTTTCAGTTGTTGATGTACTTTCCAGATGGATTCGTCTGGAATGACCTCAATTTGCGCCCACTGATGCTTATTGGCTTGTTCTTCCCGCCATGAACCGGGCAGGAAACGATCAAGCAGTTCCTTCCATTGCGGTGCTGTCCATGTATCCATGTGTACACCGTTCGTAATGGAGCTAATGGGAACTTCACTCGCATCGATATGACCGTGAAATTCTTTGAACATTTCTCGGGATACTTGACCGTGCAGCTTACTGACCCCATTGCGCAGTCCAGCTGTATTCATGGCCAAATGGGTCATATTGAATTGACCCGTATGGTGATCGAGCCCTAATGCAACAATATCCTGTTTGTACCGCGATAGCACACTTAGAAGAGGCCCGAGATAGTGTTCCACCATCTCGATGGAGAATGTGTCATGCCCCGCAGGTACAGGCGTATGGGTCGTAAATACAGTGGCTGAGCGAACGGTTTCAACCGCCACATGAAAGGGAAGACCTAGATGCAGAAGCTCCTTCAGCCGCTCCAGCGTGAGGAAAGCCGCATGTCCTTCGTTGATATGGTACACGTTCGGGTAGATGTTAAGCAGCCGCAGCGCCTTAACGCCTCCAATGCCAAGAACTATTTCCTGAGCAATCCGCGTATCCTGATTGCCCCCATACAGCTGAGCGGTCAGTTCTTTGTCCGCTAGATTGTTAGCTTCGTGATCGGCATCCAGCAAATAGATCGAATTACGGCCGACACGCACACGCCAAACCTGTAAGGTGATGACGCGGCCCGGCATATCAATGGATACGGCGAGTTGTTGGCCATTTTGCAGCACAGGTTCGATCGGGAGCTTAGTGAAGTCATAAGGGTACAATTCACTTTGCTGACCACCGGAGGCATCGATTTTCTGCGTGAAATAACCTTTTTTATAAAGAAGTCCAACACCGATCAAAGGGATACCCAAATCACTTGCAGATTTCGCATGGTCGCCGGCTAAGATTCCCAATCCACCTGAATAAATCGGCAAAGATTCATGAAAGCCGAACTCTGCGGAGAAGTACGCAATTTTTACATAACCTTGATCCGGATGTTTCTCTTGAAACCAAGTGGTGCCATTCATATAAGCATCGAATTTGGCAATTACTTGTTGATAATGAGCTACAAAATCTGGGTTGCCACTGAGGGCTTCAATCTGTGAATTGTCTAACAGGTGAAGTAAAAGAACAGGATTATGGCCGCATTGATCCCATTTTACGGGATCCATCTGTGCAAAAAGCTGCAAGGCGTCATGGTTCCAACTGAACCATAAGTTGAATGATAACTCATTCAAACGCTCAATCGCAGGAGGCAAATGTCTCGCTACTTGGGGGAAGGCTGCTTGCATATCTGGATGTTCTCTCCCTTTATGATCATGATCGTGATTACCCATATTATCTTGTTCCACCAACCTTTTCATACACGAGTTTAAGTAAGGAATATGCAGCAAAGAGTCCGACAATGACAGAAAAAGCACCAAGGAAGACCGTTCCGCTAATTGGCAGCATTAACCTTAGATAGCTAAGAACTGGAGAAGCCGAATCATATTGAGGTAAGAAAACGGATTTGGACTCACGAAAAATTTGCATAGGCTCCCAAAAAACGAGAACAATAGCAGCGGAGAGTAAGGCATGGATGAAGCGAGCCGTGACAAATGGCAAATAACGCAGATTGGTATGACTTAATAAGCTAACAATTTGAGCATGAACGGACATGCCGCCCCATGACAAAATGAAAGCGCCGATAGCCACTTTGCTGGAGAGCGCTAGTGAAGCGGGAGCATTCCCGGCTGCCTTCACCCCGAGTGTCACCTCAAACAAACCATTCATAACCGCTTGTGATAACTCATGGGGGAGCCCTGTGTTTTGTAGAATGGAGGAGATGAGCAGATAGATTGCATTCATGACCTTAGCTGCTGTTAAGACTTCCAAAACAACAGAGAAGAATACAACTAATCCGCCTACTACGAAAATCAAACTGAGCGACTGTAGAATGGATTGACTTAAAAGTGTTCCTATAGATCTGCCATCGTTGATTCGAGCGCTGTGCATGGCATTAAAAGCACGCTTCCAGACCCAGCCCTTGCTTATCGTCTCCTTCTCTGTAGGTAGGCTCTTCCTGCCGTGAAATCGCATCATTAAACCTATAAGCACCGAGCCTCCATAATGAGCAATAGCCAAGATCATAGCCAAAGAAGCATCGTGGAAGAAGCCTATTGAAACAGCTCCAATTAGGAAAATCGGGTCGGAGCTTGTTGTGAACGCAACCAGTCGTTCACCTTCCTCCCGGTTGACAAGCTTTTGCACCCAGAGCTGGGAGGTCAGCTTAGCTCCGACCGGATAACCGGCAGCGAAGCCCATAGCCATGACGAAGCCACCGATACCAGGGATACGGAAGACGGGACGCATCATCGGATCGAGCAGCGTACCGAAGAAATGAACGATACCAAAGCCAAGCATAATTTCGGATATGACGAAGAAAGGGAACAGTGCGGGAAAGAGCACATCCCACCAAATGGAAACGCCGCGCAAGGCTGCTTGAAGACCGTCATGAGGGAATGCGAATAAGCATAGAATAATGGCAACAACAACAAATGCCATGAGTAACGCAGCCGTGAAATTTCGTTTCTGCATGAGATTGGATACCTCCTCCTACTCAACTATATGAACAGGATGGGACATACATGCCGTCCCAAAATACTTAGACTTTGGTACTGTTCACAGCTCGGTTTTATGGTAAAATAGAACTAGTAAAGTCTTTTATCCTAGGCAGCGGGAGTGATTCAAATGACAGGTGTCATTGCTGGTTTGGTTGTATGTATGTTCGTATTTGTCATTCGAGAAACGCTCATGCATGCAGGGGATGAGGATTTAGAAAACTATTAAAGCAAGACGAATAGCGAGGTTTACCTAATGTCAGAAAGTGATCGCAGCACGTTGTATGAATTGATGGGGGGAGCGGAGACGGTACGCCGACTCGTGGAAGCCTTTTATCCAAAAGTTCAGCAAAATCCACTTCTATCGCCTCTGTTCCCTTCCGATATAGAACCCGTTATAGAAAAACAGTTCATGTTTTTAAGTCAGTTTTTTGGAGGTCCAACCTTATATTCAGATAGGCATGGACATCCGATGATGAGAGCTAGACACATGGCATTCCCTATTACCGTTGAACGTGCAGATGCATGGTTAGGCTGTATGGCGGAAGCCATGGTGGAAGTAGGACTACCGGCTGATTTGCGGGATTTTTTACTTGAGCGGCTGAAAGGCTCTGCCTATCATTTCATTAACACATCAGAAGAAGAATAGTTCTTCTTTCCTACATACAACATTAGTGAAGGCGGGGTTTCAATATTGGTCGAACCTTTATATGAAATAGCAGTGAAGTGCACATATTGCGAGAATTCCTACAAAACGATGAAGGTTCGACCAAGCTTCAAAAAAGCTAGTAAAACAGATACGGATTTCTGCGTTCATTATAAAGATATCAATCCCGACTTCTATGTCGTGAGGGTCTGTCCTTTTTGCGGATATGCACATACGGAAAACTTTTCGGATAAATGGAAACCCGCGCAGAGGGAAGTGTTCTACGAGCGAGTGGCTCAAAACTGGTCCATGCGCAATTATTGCGGAGAAAGAACTTGGGAAGATACGCTTCTGAGTTACAAATTGGCCCTTCTCAGTGCACAGATTAGAGATGAGAAATCGCGAGTTGTAGCAGGTCTTCTACACCATTTGGCATGGTTGTATCGGTCCATAGGAGATTGGGAGCAGGAGGAGCGTTTCCTAACGTTTGCTTTGGAAGCTTATGTCAGTGTGTATGAAACAGAAGGTTTGGATCTCAATAATGCACGACTCATGTACTTGATTGGAGAGCTGAATCGCAGATTAAGCCGCTTTAATGAGGCCGTCAAATGGTTTTCACGCATCATTAATGATCGTAAGATTATGGATGCCGGTATGATTAGAGCAAGTCGTGAACAATGGATAGCAACCCGTGAAGATATGCTTGCCATACGTATGGAGCTACCAGACGAAATGAAACAAGCTACATAATGAGTATTGTCGTATAAATCAATGAACGCTTATCTATTCTGGGAGTTGAGTTCAATCCCATGAATGGTTAAGCGTTCATTTTTTTTGATTTGTTAATTGCACATGTTTGTAAAGGGTAGAACGGTTTTTACCGTGATGTTTGGATTCATAAAGCGCATGATCCGCTTCAGAGATGATTCGTCTCAATTCCATCTGATGTTCTTCCGCGGTTGAAATTCCTATTGAGATTGTAATTGGAGCAAAATCCGTAAGATTCTTTTGGTGGAACGTATCAGCGACAATGGAGCATAGCCGTTCTGCATATTTGCTTAGCCGCAGTGGATCAATTTCTGAGCTGAGAAGAATAAATTCTTCACCCCCGTATCTGGCCAAGTAATCCTGTTCATGGATATGGTTTCGTAAAACACTGCTGATCTCGCGAAGCAGCTGATCACCTTCCAAATGTCCAAATTGATCGTTGTATTGCTTGAAATTATCTAAATCAATCATCATGATGGATACTCTGCGCTTGTGAAGCGCATTGCTGGCGATCGGCATAAAGCTGCGCAGATTCGGCAGTTTGGTTAAGCTGTCTTGATTGGCTTGAAGCTCTAATTGGCGCTGCAGCCGCCAACCTTTATTCTCATCATTGACCATAACGATGATGATGATGAAAGCAGCTGACATGATAGCCAGCATAAACAACTGATCTAAGGCGTATAGCCAGGATAAGTTACTCTCTAGAAGCTGATGTATCAGAAGGCGAAGGAGGAAGACGAATGAACATATTTGGAGCCCATGTCGAATAGGTATGTCCAAGAAACCACTGCGGTATTCTTTGTTGTGAAAGATGGAGCTTATCAGTGCCGGGGCAATAAGTTCTTGTGCGATGATGAACCAGGTTTGGCTTTCTTGCGTGAAGAGGGTAAGGCCCGAGGGTAATACTGTCGATAGCAGGGCAACAGGCAGTCCATAACGCAAACCGGCCATAAAGATGGGGACAGAACGTAAATCAACCAGACCAAAAAGCTCTGGCAGGGGTACCAGCATCATAAGGATGCTGGCTAGTCCAGTGAGCAATGGGGCAAGCAAGTGCTCATAAGAATCAATAAGCATCTTGCTGCGAACTTTCATTGCCATGTAATTTAACGTAACTAACGTACATGCGCTTGTCAAAGGAACGAGGTACTCATTCATAGGGATTCTTTATACTCCTTGCGCTTGGAAGCTGCGATTCATTTGCGTATTACGGTGTCCGCCAATAAATAATCGCGATCTGTGTCAACGAGCGTTAGCTTATTATGGCAGCAAGGAAACACTAACAGCTTTTTTTTTCCTTCGTGAATAGATGTCAGTTCGTGGATTTTGAGCGGCAGCAGCACATTGGGGCTATGGCAAAAGGGACACTCAGCCACATAAATGTCCTTCATAATAATGTCATAAGGCCAAGTATTAGCGAAAGGGATCAAAGCTTACTTCGATTCTGGATCGCTATTTTCCGTAGAGGAAGCTTTAGCGAGCTCCGCTAGTTTTTGCAGTAAAATATGTTGTGGCATATGCATGAGATGTTCTAAAGGCACCTTAAGCTGTTCAGCCAGCTTAACGGCCGTTTCTGGAGAAATTTGTAACGGTTTCATAGTTGAAATCACCCATCCTGTTCCGAATATATAGTGTGGGAACTACCTATAATTGAATCATACTTTTTACCTATAAGCAATGAGCAAGATGAGTATGATTGGCGATCAGGTAGCGTTTATGATTTAATAAAAGATGGAAAGGAAAGGTGATAGCTTTGCTTAATTTACCTCTTAATCAAACATGGAATTTAGAAACCTTTTTTCCTGGGGGAAGCGAGTCTCCTGCATTCGCAGCTCATCTGAAGGAGCTTCAAGCATCGATTGCTGCTTTTCAAGAACAAGTACGAAATACCCCTTCACCAGAGCAGTCAGAAGACACAGCTTCGCTAGTAACACTGATCGAATTGCTTCAGCATAATTTGAAGCATATCCATGAGGCGGATTCTTTTGTAAGCTGCTTGCTGGCGGATAATCAAAAGGATAAGAAGGCGCCTGTACTTAGCGGACAGGTCAAAAGCTTGTATGCAGAGCATCTGTCGTCGCTCACCCATTTTGATCAAGTACTGACGGGGATCCCAGATGATGTATGGTCAGCTCTCCTGCAGAAAGAGCCGTTCAAAGCCATAGCTTTTTCGCTCCACGAGCGACGTGCCTTGGCCCAGGAGAAGCTGCCGCCTGAGCAGGAAGCTCTGATTAATGATTTGGCCGTAGATGGCTATCATGGGTGGGGAGATCTGTATAATACGACCGTTGGTCAATTCCGCATGCCTGTGGAGGTTGACGGTGAAATGGTAGAGCTATCCGCCGGTCAAGCATTCAATAAACTCCATACGGAGAATCGTGAAGAACGACTGGATCTGTTTGAAAAATGGGAACAAGCATGGACAGATAAAGAGGAATATTGTGCCGAAGCATTAAACCATTTGGCAGGTTTCCGTCTTCAGGTTTATAAATACAGAGGTTGGAAGAACATACATAAAGAACCGCTTGCAATCAATCGCATGGAAGAGAAAACGCTGAATGTCATGTGGGAAGTGATCGACCGCAACAAAGATATTTTCGTTGACTATTTAAACCGTAAAGCGAAGCTGCTAGGTGTAGATAAGTTGTCTTGGGTTGATGTGGATGCGCCACTGGGCGATTCCTCGAAGAAAATTTCTTATGACGAAGGCGCTACGCTGATTGTCGATCAATTCAAACGGTTCAGTCCCAAGCTGGCAGCCTTTTCGGAAGAAGCCTTTGAGAAGCGCTGGATTGAAGCTGAGGATCGAGCAGGGAAGCGTCCTGGGGGCTTCTGTACTTCTTTCCCGATTGCGGGGGAGACGCGTATCTTCATGACCTATGGCGGTACGCTCAACAATGTTTCTACATTAGCGCATGAGCTAGGTCACGGCTACCATCAGCATGTCATGACGGATATGCCTGCGTTAGCGCAGGAGTACGCAATGAACGTCGCTGAGACGGCCTCAACCTTCGCTGAAATGATAGTAGCGGACGCAGTTGTGAAGAGTGCTTCTACAGATGAAGAACGTATCATTTTACTCGAAGATAAAATCCAACGCGCGATTGCTTTCTTCATGAACATCCATGCGAGATTCATCTTCGAGACGAACTTTTACGAAGCGCGAAGTCAAGGTTTAGTTAGCGTTGAGCGCTTGAACGAGCTCATGGTGGATGCGCAGAAACTTGCTTACAAAGATGCTTTAAGCAGCTATCACCCGCATTTCTGGGCGGCTAAGCTGCATTTCTATGCGACGGATGTACCTTTCTATAATTTCCCTTACACGTTCGGTTACCTGTTTAGTGCAGGTATTTACGCGAGAGCTGTGCAGGAAGGTGCAGCCTTCGAAGATAAGTATATCTCTTTGCTTAGAGACACAGGCAGCATGAACGTGGAGGAGCTTGCTCAGAAGCATCTTGGCGTTGATCTGACAGAGCCTGATTTCTGGCAAAGCGCAGTTGATATGGCAGCTCAAGATGTGAAGCAGTTCATGGAACTGACAGAAGCTAAAGTCCGAGTGTGAACGAAAAAGGCTTTCCCATGATTGAAGTGGGAAAGCCTTTTTTGTGCAAGTAAAGCTTATAATTTGAAGATTTGAATCGTCTGTTGTAATTGTGTAACTACACGCGTCATCTCTTCTGCTTGAGTGACGATTCCTTGTACCGTAGCGATCTGTTCATTCATAGAAGCAGAAACTTCTTGCGTACCAGCCGCTGATTCCTCCGTGATCGCCGATATGTTCTCCATCGCTGCAGCGATTTGTTCGGAGCTTGTCAGCATTTGCTCGCTTTCTTCTGCGAAGCGGGTAATTTCTTCCGAAATAAAGCCTACGCTTCCGACAATCTCAGCGAAAACAATTTCGGTTTGCTCGATTAACACGGTTTGTTTCTTCACGACGTCTTCGTTCACTTGAATGCTGCGAATAGCTTCTTGTATGCCTTGCTCGATGCTCTTCACGAAACCGAATACTTCACGTGTAAGAGACGTTGACTCTTCAGCAAGTTTGCGCACTTCCTGCGCAACGACTGCAAAGCCCCGGCCATGTTCGCCTGCTCTAGCAGCTTCGATGGAAGCGTTGAGGGACAAGAGGTTCGTTTGCTCAGCAATCTCGGAAATGGAACGAGTCACACTGCTGATGCCTTCAGCTTGACGAGCCAGCATGTCAATTGTATCAGACACCTGCTGGGTAACTTCTACATTTCGTTTCATACCGATGCCTTGGCTTTCAACGGACGTGCGTCCTTTTTCTACAAGAGTCATCATTTGATCAGAGCGGTCTTTCATTTCTTTGGCAGATCCGGCATAGTTGACGATTCTCACTTCAATATCTTTGGAAGTGATTGAAACACCGGAAACTTCTTCTGAAATTTGCCCGGCACCTGAGGCGAGCTCGTGGGCCGAAATGCTCACTTGTTCTAGGACTGTACGGAAGCTTTCATTTTTAACATATATATCGCGGCTTGTTTGAAAAACCTGCTTCGAGATGTTACCTGTGTCGCGAAGAATATCGCGGAGTTTATCTATCATTTTGTTAAAAGATTGGCCAAGCTGACCAAGTGTGTCATCTGAGGTTACGGTTACTTTTTGAGAGAAGTCCCCTTTGGATATGTTGAGCGCTATTCGGGATAAATCAGCAATAGGTTCTGTTAGCTGATTCTCGAACCATCGAATGAACGGGTAGCTGCCTCCAAGAATAATGAGTAGGAATATGATGCCAAGTAAGCGATTCCAATCCGAGGCGAAAGTAACAATCAACATGAAAATTGAGTTCAAACCAATCAATGCATAACAACCAAGTTGTAGTTTCTTTCTGAACGATAAGGATGATACTTTATCCAATCCGACCGACTCCTCTGCGAAATTTGTTTATTTGTGTTGGAATCCATGATGTATGTTTGCAAATTATAACATTGAATCTGGAAATATTCTACATCATTTCGACAAATATCGTTCGTTTCTTACAAGAGAAATGGGGGTTATATTAACATTGCATTAAAAATAGTAAGAATTGTGTGAATAATGTAAATAAACTGTTGAATTATGTAAAGGGTGTGAGTATAATAGGTCTACAGTCGCATAAATTACATAATAAGTAAAAAAATAAAACTTAAGGAGGAAAGTAATGAATTTGGATCAAATACCACTCGCTAGACAAATCGACATGGTGTTTAGAAAGATCAAAGAAGAATTATCCCACGTGAATTCCGGTACTGTGTTTGTTCACATTCGCAACAATGAAATTGGTAAATTCGGTATTAAGCACCTTCCGTTTGAAAGCAAAGACGGCGTATTGCCTGCAACCACGACCAAAGGTTTGACGGAGCTACAGTATCAATCCTTCCGGCAGATGGCCATTGAATCGCTGAAAAGGAAGAAAAGCTGGACGCATGGTGAAATTTTGTTCGATTTCACCATTAGGCAAAACATGGTGTCTGCAAGTATTATGTTCGAAAGCAATTATAATATGGCTAATTTTGCAAGAACGATTTAGCACTTATCCCTTTATATCACAAACAACCCCGGTCACATTGATGACCGGGGTTGTTATTATTTATGGGGAAGAATCCGACCCTTTCCATAAGGGATACACATGGGTGTACGGAAGATAGGATCAGGCGCTACGCTGCATTTCATATCGAATACATCGAGAAGCAGCTGTTCGTTCACGATGTCTTCCGGCGTTCCTTCCGCATAAACCGAACTGTCCTTAATGGCGACGATGTGATGGGCATAACGGCAGGCAAGATTAATGTCATGCAGGACCATCACGATCGTGCGTTGTTCATTCTCATTCAGCTCGAACAATAAGTCCAGTACCTCAATCTGATGGGTTAAGTCCAGATAAGTAGTGGGCTCATCTAGGAGCAGAGTAGGGGTGTCCTGCGCTAATGTCATGGCGATCCATGCTCTTTGGCGCTGCCCGCCAGATAAGGAATCCACACTTCGATCCGCGTATGTGAGCATATTCGTAACCTGAAGCGCCTGCATGACTTTGCTCTCATCTTCCGATGACCACTGCTGCAGCCAACTTTGATAAGGGTAGCGTCCTTGCTTTACGAGCTGACGTACAGTAAGCCCTTCGGGCGCGGAAGGTCCTTGTGGAAGGATGGCCATTCGCCGGGCAACCTCTTTGGTTGAGAGTTTGGCGATTTCCGTGCTATCGAGAAGAATGGCGCCCGATTTCGGCTTCAGCAGTCTAGCAAGAGAACGTAGAAGTGTAGATTTCCCACAGCCATTGCTGCCGATAAACACGGTGATTTTGCCTTTTGGTATTTGTAAATTCAAGTTGTGGAAGATGGTTGTCTCTCCGTATGTTAACTGAAGCGATTGTGCTTCCAGTGCATTTTCTAGAGTGGGCATTGATCTGTCTCCTTTAAGTAAAACCGCAGTTGTTAACCGCGATTTCTACTGCGATATAGCACATAGATGAAGATAGGGGCGCCGATAGCTGCTGTGAATACACCTGCTGGAATATCGAGCGGTTTGAATAAGAAGCGCCCTGCTAAATCAGCTAATAACAAAAGCAGGGAGCCTGTCAAAGCGGACACAGGGATTAGCGCGCCGAAGCTAGGACCTACGAGCTTACGGGAAATATGCGGCGCCATAAGACCAATGAAATTGATCGCACCTCCGAATGCAACTGCAGCTCCGGATAAGGCTACGCTAAGGATGATCAATAAGAAGCGTTGACGTTGGACGTTGCTCCCAACACTACGTGCGATATCCTCACCCAAGGATTGTATCGTAATGTGCCGCGCATACAAGAAAATGATGGGAATTAACAGCGAAACCCATGGTAAGAGCGGGTAAACCGCCTTTTTCCAGGAAACTCCGTAAATACTGCCTGTCATAAAGGTGAGAGATTGATTAGCCAGAATAATCGGTCCGGATAGCAGCATGAGATAAGACAATGCGCTCATCGCAGCGGTTAGTCCCGTTCCAATCAGGACAAGCCGCAGAGGCGTGATCCCATTTTTCCAAGAGAGTGAATAGACCAGTAATGTAGCGGCGAAAGCGCCAATAATAGCGGCAACTGGCAGCCAGTGAATACTGATTTTATCTGAGAAAAAAAAGAAAAAAGAAACAGCTCCAAGCGTAGCTCCACCCGTTGTGCCAATCGTATCCGGCGAAGTTAGCGGATTTCGTACAATGCCCTGCAGGATGGCTCCGGCTACTCCTAGAGATGCACCTATTAAGACAGCAACAATGACTCTTGGCAGACGCAAAGTCCTGACGATCATCGTGTTTGGATCAGTTCCGTAACCAAAAACAGCGCGAACGACTTCAGCGGGTCGGATATAGATGCTTCCTATTCCTGTACTCAGAATCATCACGATGATGACCGCAAGGAGCAGAAAAAGAGAAACAATCAGAGATTTCTTACTGATCAGATAAGAGAAGCGTTTTTGTCGAATGGCGACATAACGATGGGAATGACTCATTTCAGAAGTCCCCCTTTGCGAGCGATATAGATGAAGAAGGGAACTCCGAGAATAGCTGTTGCTACCCCGACATGAACTTCCTTAGGCATAACAATGAAACGAGCGATAATGTCAGCCCCAACTAAAAGAATGCCACCTAGAACCGTACAATATGGAATAACCCAGCGATAATCGATTCCAACAAGAAAGCGAACGATATGCGGAATGATGATGCCTACGAAAACAATCGGTCCCGCAACAGCAACAGAACCTCCGGCAAGAATGACAATCACAACTGCAGCAATGAATTTCACGTATACGGTTCGTTGTCCAAGCCCTTTGGCTACATCATCCCCCATAGATAATATGTTGATGTGCGGCGATAAGAATAAGGCGCCAATCCAGGCAATTAGGATATAAGGGTAAACGGATTGGAGCATGGCCATAGTCCGTCCTTCAACAGATCCAACAAGCCAGTATAAGACTTGGTCAAACGCTTTACCGTTTCCAAGCAAAATGCCTTGGGTTAACGAAGCGAAAAATGCCGTCAATGCTGAGCCTGCTAGCGTAATTTTCATAGGCGTTAAGCCGTCCCGGCCCAAGGAACCGAGTCCATAAACAAGTGCTGAGCTGAATGCAGCGCCAAGAAATGCAATCCAAGTAAACTGTGTAAGGCTGGAAACATTAAAAAATCCAACAGATAACACGATAGCAAACGCAGCGCCTGAATTAATGCCGAACATACTCGGGGAAGCCAGCGGATTCCTTGTAATAGCTTGCATAAGTGCGCCTGCAACAGCCAAGCTTCCTCCGACTAGTGCAGCTATTAGAGCTCTTGGGATGCGGACCGTTTGAATGATGATAGCTTCGTTTGTTGATTGGGCGGTCTGAGAAAAAGAGCTCATAATTTGGTCCCATGAGTATGTATGTAGTCCGAACATGACGCTGCTGAGCATCATTGCAGCCAGCAAGCAGCAAGCTGCGAGTAATCCAATACTTTTATAGAAATGGTGGAGACGTTCTTTGCTTGAATAGATCGAATTGTTCATGAATGAGTGCCTGCTTCCTTAAATCCTGCTTCATTTATTTTAATGAGTCTGACTAACGAAGTCAACGAATATGATAATCATTATCAATGCAGATTGACAGGCAGGTACTAATTTTAGTAGTATGTGATAGATAATGATAATCGTTATCATCAATTGACTGCGTGGAGGGAACTCATTTATATGTTTGGAAAGAGAAATTGTCAACAAGGAAGAGCTTGGGCTCTTATTGCACTTATGTTTGTTTTGTCCGTTGTTTTGACGGCATGTGGAGAAAAGCAAGGTTCACAGCCTTCAGCATCGGCAGCACCTGAGGCATCAGCGAAAGCGGATAGTCCTCGAACCATTAAACATGCCATGGGAGAAACGGTCGTACCGGCGAATCCAAAGCGTGTTGTTATTTTGACCAATGAAGGAACGGAAGCACTTCTTGCGTTAGGCATAAAACCAGTAGGCGCCGTTGAATCTTATTATGGAAGCCCATGGTTTGATCATATTAAAGCTGATATGCAGGGTGTGACGACAGTTGGCGGTGAAGCACAACCGAATTTGGAGTTGATCGCATCGCTCAAACCGGATTTAATCATTGGTAATAAGATGCGTCATGAAAAAGTCTACGATCAATTAAAAGCGATTGCCCCAACAGTCTATTCGGAGACGCTGCGCGGTGAGTGGAAAAGTAACTTCAGTTTATATGCCGATACGTTAAATAAGAAAGCCGAAGGCGATAAAATCATCGCAGCTTTCGACAAACGCATTGAGGATTTCAAAAGCAAAGCAGGCGATAAGCTGAAAGAGAAAGTGGCTGTTGTCCGTTTTATGGGTGGTAAAACCAGATACTATTACGGCAATATGTTCACGGGTGTTATTTTTAAACAAATCGGTATCGTTCGTTCGGATGCTAAGAGTGATGAGAAATCATTCGAAGACATTACCAAGGAGCGTTTAACGGAGCTTGATGCTGCTGATAAAGTGTTTTATTTTACATACGAGACCGGTGATGGCAAAGGGACCAAGCAAGAGCAGGAATGGATGAATGACCCGCTCTGGAAAAATCTTAAAGTGGTTAAAGAAAATAAGTTAATCAAAGTGAATGATGCGACTTGGAATACGGCCGGCGGTGTCAAAGCGGCTAACCTTATGCTGGATGATTTGTATAACCTATATCAAGTGAAGCCTTAAAATGAAGGGGTTGTCCCAAAAGTAGATAATATCTACTTGAGGACAGCCCTTTTGGCTTATTGACCTTCTGGGACATTGAATCGGTATTCAGAACGAATTTCATACTTCCATTGGATTTTTCCAATGGAATCTGCTCTCAGGCTATGAAATTCGTACTTCTATTGGAATTAATCCAATGGAATTGACTTTTAAGCCGTCAAATCTCTAGTTCCACTGGATTAATCCAATGGAACTAGCAGGCTTTACAAATCTCTCACAGAAGGACGGAGTAAGCAGTGTAATTGACTATGAATTCCTGGTGTTTTGTTTGTATTTGTTTGTAAGGGAATAGGGAATACCGGGTGAATGAATCTATATTCTCTTTTGAATGATGTTGTAAAAAGTGCAACAATTACTGCCCAGATCCCGCCTCTCTCCCTCTGTTGTTGCATAATGTACAACAATTGAGCCCCTTAAACGCGATTTCGCAGGAAATGGGCTCGAAATGTTGTACGAACTACAACTTCAAGCTGCAAAATAGCCTTTAGGCGTGTGAATTGTTGTAGCAAATACAACATTGGTATGCCCAATAGCCCAATCTACCCTAACAAAGCTTCCCAAAGACACTTGAATCAAATTTTGGGAGGCATGCTACAAGTGGTTAGCGAGCATAGTGCATGAATCGGGTGGGCAAGCCGCATAAGCGATCATAGTGCATAAATCGGGTGGGCAAGTCGCATAAGCGAGCATATGCATTACATCTCTTGGGCGAAGCTTGCTTCACGCACAAGGACGGCGTAAGCCGGTTATTTTTATCCATTAGCATAAAAATAGAAGGGCTTCTTCCAAGTAGGTTGCTACTTAAAAGAAAGCCCTTATTAAACGTAAGTATAGGGGAAACTGTTATCTGCTGAATTTACCGGCTGCGCCGCCAGCAAGTTGCTGTTCAGCAATTTGCACGAGACGACGAGTGATGTTACCACCGATTGCTCCTGTATCACGAGAAGCCATGTAGCCGTAGTAACCGTCTTGAGGAATTTGGATGCCCAATTCTTGAGCAACTTCATATTTCAATTGGTCTAGAGCTTGTGTAGCTTGTGGAACAACTAGTTGGTTGCTGCTACGAGATTGTCCTGATGCCATCTGATATCACCTCCAGTAATGGTAGTATAATCTTTTTTAGGAATTATACTCATAACCTAAATTGGAAATTTTCACCATAATAAAAAAACCTTAAAAGCAGGAATGCACAGTCTTTGCTATAATGAGAAAACCGAATAAATGGGAGAGCGGAGGCAGGAGTTATGTTTGATATATCCATAAAGGGCTGGTCCCTAGATAAGGATTTACAAATTATTCAGGCAGATGTCCTCATGGCGGTGGACGATAGTATCATAATTGAAGAGCCTCTCTGTGTAGATGTAGGGCTTCCTGCGTTTTTGTATAGTGCCCTGCAGGATACCGCGCCGAATCGTTTTGCGCCAGCGGATCAATGGGAGCGAATGCCGTTCTTTGTATGCGGCTGCGGAGATCCGGAGTGTAGAGGTTTTTCGTTCGTTGTCCGTCATTTGGCGGATGAACAAGTGGAACTCGCATCTGTTGAAGAGCGCTCTAAAGGCACGTACCGCGAACTTGAAACGCACATGATTCCTAGCTTGGAGTACAGCGAGAAGGTTTTGGCGGTAGGCGAAGCTTATCTTGCGTTTATTAAAGATTTGGACTATCGGCCTTATTTCGGTGATACAGTGAAACTTGTGGAAGATCTTGTACATCAAATATATCAACAATTACGGAGTGAATAAGATGGCAGCAGTGAAATATTATGTGGTTTGGGTGGGGCATCAACCAGGAATCTACCGTACGTGGGCTGATTGTCAGGCGCAGACCAAAGGTTACCCGCAAGCTAGATTTAAATCGTATGAATCAGAGCTGGAAGCACGTCAGGCACTGGAAAAAGGGTGGCAGAAGTCGCTGAATTTCTCTGGAAATGGGGGGACAGCCGCGACTTCTAAGGGGAAGTCTGCTACCCCTGAGACAGCTCCGGAAGTCGACTATAACAGTATCTCTGTCGATGTTGGCTGTTCCGGGAACCCAGGCATTGTTGAATACAAAGGTGTCGACACGAAAACGGGCGAGATTATATTCTATCAAGGACCTATTTCCAAAGGGACAAATAATTTAGGTGAGTTTCTAGCTATTGTTCACGGGCTCGCTTATTTGCAGAAGCAAGGCAGTAATAAAACGATTTACACCGATTCGGTTACAGCTTTGAGCTGGATACGCAAGAAGGAGGTTTCCACTAACCTAGTTAGGGATGCTTCCACAGAAGAAATTTGGACATTAGTGGATCGGGCGCTGAAATGGCTCAAAACGAACACCTATTCCAATAAAATTGTGAAGTGGGATACGCGGAAGTGGGGAGAAATCAAGGCTGATTTCGGAAGGAAATGAGAAAAGTCGAAATTTAAGAGAAAATATCTTTAAATGTATTGACGGGAAATCCTCCCAATGCTAATATACAGTAATTCCTATTAAATTACTCGGTATAATTTTTGATAGAGTTAATAGGAAATAGAGTAAAGTATTAGATCGGGAGGGTAACTCATGAAAAGAACGAAATTAGGCGGTTTATTCATCATCTTGGCTTTAGTAGGAAGCTTGCTTGCGGCCTGCGGACAAAAAGAGAGCAGCAGCGCTTCGGCAACACCTGCAGCAAGTGCGAAGGCAATGGATGCAGCTAAAGCAGCAGATTTAAGCGGAAAGAAAATTGCACTCGTGATGCAATTCAATACAGGTACATTTTCATCTCAGTATGTAGAAGGTGTGAAGGAACAAGTAGAGAAGCTTGGCGGTAAAGTAACGGTATTCGTGGCTGATACGGATCTTGCGAAAATGTCGTCTAATCTGGATGCAGCGATTAATCAGAAATTCGATGGTATTCTCATCGATCACGGAACAGCGGAAGCGTTGGAAGCAGGCGTGAAGAAAGCACTAGAAAAGAAAATTCCAGTTGTAAGTTTCGATTCGATTCTTACTGTTCCGGGCGTTACGTCCTTAGAGCAAGGCGATCAGAAGATGGCAGAAGCCACGCTAGAGCAGCTTGCTAAGGATGCCGGAGGCAAAGGGAATATCGTGAAAGTATGGGTAGCCGGCTTTGCACCGATGGAACGCAGACAACTCGCTTACCAAGCTTTCCAAAAGAAATATCCAGACATTAAAGAAGTCGCTGCATTCGGTACAGCCAAAGATCCTGCGTTAGATACACAAACGCAAATGGAAGCGATTCTGAAGAAATACCCGAACAAAGGTGATATCACGGCGGTATGGACAGCTTGGGATGAGTTCGCGAAAGGCGCGTCTCGTGCGATTCAACAAGCAGGTCGTACAGAAATTAAAGTATACGGGATTGACTTGAGTGATGAAGACTTGCAATTGCTGCAAGATCCGAAAAGCCCATGGGTGGCATCTGCAGCGGTAGATCCGAAGGATATCGGTCGCGTGCAAGTGCGTTACCTGTATCAAAAGCTGCATGGTGACCAAACGCCTGAGAAAGTGGTATTGGAGCCTGTTTATGTATCCAGAGATCAACTGCCGAAGGACAAGCAAGTCAATACAACACAGCTTAGCGAATACGTAAAAGGCTGGGGCGGAAGCCAGCAAGGCTATACGGACTGGTTGAAAGCTGCAGAAAAAAAATAAGGTAATCCAAATAGGGTCCCATCGTCATTATGCGATGGGACTTTCAGATTAAGATGAGAGGTGAATGATGATGTCGGTAAACAACGGATCTTTGCTGCAAATGAGAGGCATCTCCAAATCGTTCCCTGGTGTGAAGGCGCTGCAGGAGGTGGATTTTGACCTGCAAAACAAAGAAATTCATGCCTTGCTTGGGGCTAATGGTGCTGGAAAGAGCACCTTGATGAAGATTTTATCCGGCGCATATACCCATGATACGGGGCAAATATCCATAAACGGCCAGTCTCTCAACATACAGACACCTAAGGAAGCAATGAACCAAGGCATCTATTGCGTCTATCAAGAAGTTGACACAGCCTTAGTAGCTGGGCTTACGGTGACCGAAAATGTGATGATGGATAAAATGGTTCAAGGTGGGGCCTGGGTCAGTTGGAGAAAACTGCATCGGGAAGCCGAAGCGATTCTAGCCAAGATCGGGGCTGCGTTCTCTGTCCGCAGCAAGGTGGACGAGCTTAGCATCTCCCAGAAGCAGCTCGTTCTTATAGCCAGAGCGATGGCGCACAAGGCCAAGATCATCATTTTCGACGAGCCGACAGCGCCGCTTAGTCTGGAGGAGTCAGAGCGGCTGTTCCAGATCATGGACAGCCTGAAGCGCGAAGGGGTGGGAATTATCTTCATCTCCCACCGCTTGCAAGAAGTGTTCCGGGTCGCTGACCGGATCACGATCATGCGCGACGGCCGCCACGTGCTCACGCAGGCGGCCGCAGATATGGACATCGCCGGAGTTATTGAGGCGATGCTGGGCAAGACCTTCACCGAGGAGTTCCCCAAAGCCGATGTTCCTATCGGCGATACCCTCCTCGAGGTGAAAGGGCTGCGCCGCGGCACCAAGGTGCGCGGCGTCAGCTTTGCCCTCCGCCGAGGTGAAATCCTCGGCGTCGTGGGGTTGGTCGGCGCCGGCAAGACGGAGCTGAGCCGGCTGATCTTCGGCGCCGACGCCGCGGACGGCGGCGAGGTGTGGCTAGCCGGGCGCAAGCTCGCGCTGCGCCAGCCGGAGGATGCCGTGCGCGCCGGCATCGCGCTCGTGCCCGAGGAGCGCCGCAAGCAAGGCGTCCTCGTGGAGGAGACCGTGAAGCACAATCTGTCGCTTCCGATATTGCGCAAGCTGAGCTCGCTGGGTTTCGTGCAGCGCGGCGCAGAGAGTGCTCACGCGGCGAAGATGGTGGAGCAGCTGGGCGTGCAGCCCAGCGATCCGAATCGCGTGGTGAAGCATCTAAGCGGCGGCAACCAGCAGAAGGTGGCCGTGGGCAAATGGCTGCCGACGAATGCCGATGTCTACATGTTTGATGAGCCGACCAAGGGGGTCGATGTTGGCGCGAAAAGCGATATTTTCCGCTTGATCGGTCAATTGGCATCGGAAGGTAAAGGCATTATTTATTTATCCTGTGAGCTGAATGAAATTATAGGAATTGCCGATCGCATTTTAGTAATGAGCTATGGTTCTGTGGTGAAGGAGCTCTCCCGCGCGGAAGCGACGCAGGATCTCATTTTAACGTATGCGAGTGCGGGGGAGGCTGAATAGCATGAAGGAAAGAAGTTTGGATTTTACGTTTAAATACGGCGCTTTGTTCATTATTGCGTTGGTGGTTATCGTCTTTTCGATCATCAATGAGAATTTTATGACGTATGACAATATCGCAGACATTCTAAGGTCGATTTCGATTGTGATGTTTGTCGCTATTGGGGTCACGTTATCGCAGATTGTAGACGGTTTTGATCTATCCGTGGGTTCGACGGTATCATTATCAACAGTGGCTGCGGCGGCTTTGATGGTGTGGTACCAACAGCCGCTCATTCTGGTCATCATCGTTCCTCTTATTATAGGAGCTGTCATCGGTCTCATAAATTCATGGCTCATCGTCAAAATTCGCATTCCGGATTTACTTGCTACTTTAGCGGTGATGTACATCATTGGCGGCGTGCAAAAAACGTATACGAAAGGCTTTTCCATCTATAATAATATGAGATTCCAAGACGGCACGGTGGCCAAAGGGAAGTTTACGCCGGAATTTCTCTGGATCGGACAAGGTAAATTACTTGGCGTACCTGTGCCTGTTATTCTTATGATTGTGGCTGTTATAGCTGTGCATGTTTTCCTGACGTACACCCGCTGGGGGCGCCAGCTCTACATTACGGGGGGAAACGGGAGGCAGCACGTCTCTCCGGGATTTCCGTTAACAAAATTCGTTTAGCGGCCTATGTGCTGTCCGGTATTTTCGCAGCATTCGGAGGTATTCTGTATGCATCTCGTGTCGGTTCAGGACAGATTGATGCCGGTGCTCCGCTTTTGATGGAAGCTGTTGCCTCAGTGTTCGTCGGGTATTCGGTGCTTGGTGCAGGGAAGCCTAATGTCATAGGGACTTTCTTTGGCGCTGTATTGATTGGCGTATTGCTCAATGGACTTACTATGTTGAATGTGCCTTATTTTGGATTTGATATTGTCAAAGGCGGAGTACTGGTGCTGGCTTTGGCCATTACTTTCGTTCATTTGAATCGACGCAAAGCCTGAAATGGCGATCTTGGTGCTGCATTGACGCGTTATCACACTAAAGAAAGAAATTTTACGAGAAGTGTGGTATGATAGATTCATTATTTTCATATATGAAATGAAATCTAGGAGGAATAAAGAATGGCACATCCAAAACAGCGCAGTGACATGATTAAAAAAGGATTCGACCGCGCTCCGCATCGCAGTTTGCTGCGTGCAGCCGGTGTTAAAGAGGAAGATTTCGGCAAGCCGTTTATTGCGGTTTGTAACTCTTATATAGACATTATTCCCGGCCACGTTCACTTGCAAGAATTTGGTAAGCTAGTGAAGGAAGCGATCCGCGAAGCGGGCGGTGTTCCTTTCGAATTCAACACCATTGGTGTTGACGATGGTATTGCGATGGGACATATTGGTATGCGTTATTCCTTGCCAAGCCGTGAGATTATTGCGGATTCCTTGGAAACGGTAGTTAATGCCCACTGGTTCGATGGCCTTATCTGTATTCCTAACTGTGATAAAATTACACCGGGTATGATCATGGGTGCCCTTCGCGTTAACATCCCTACGATGTTAGTGAGCGGTGGTCCGATGAAAGCCGGTAAAGATAAAAACGGTAAATCCATTTCCCTATCCTCCGTATTCGAAGGCGTGGGTGCTTTCCAAGCTGGTAAATTAGATGAAGCAGGCTTAGAAGAGTTAGAGCAATATGGTTGTCCGACATGCGGTTCTTGTTCCGGTATGTTCACTGCGAACTCCATGAACTGCTTGGCTGAAGGTCTTGGTCTTGCTATGCCGGGTAACGGAACAATTCTTGCTGTTGCCGAAGAGCGTAAGCAATTCGTGAAAGATTGTGCGAAACAATTGATGGTCCTCATTGAAAAAGACATCAAGCCTCGTGATATCGTTACCATCGAAGCGATCGATAACGCATTTGCGCTCGACATGGCGATGGGTGGTTCCACGAACACCGTTCTTCATACATTGGCTATCGCGGCTGAAGCGGGTATCGAGTACCCGATTTCACGCATTAACGAAGTGGCAGAACGTGTACCTCACTTAGCAAAAATCGCCCCAGCTTCTGATTATCACATTGAAGATGTGCATCTTGCTGGTGGTGTGAGTGCAATTATTAACGAGCTGCTCAAAAAGCCGGGTGCATTTGACGGTGACCGCATGACAGTTACAGCCAAAACGCTGCGTGAAAATGTTGCGGGCTGTGAAATTGTGAACCATGAAGTGCTTCGTCCAATTACGAACCCGCACAGCGAAAGAGGCGGACTTGCTGTTCTGTTCGGTAACCTCGCTCCTGAAGGGAGTATCGTTAAGGTCGGCGCGGTTGATAAATCCGTTGGCGGACGTCACGTTGGTCCAGCTATTTGCTTCAACTCTCAAGATGAAGCTTTGTACGGTATTGCGAATGGTCATGTTAAAGAAGGCCATGTTGTTGTTATCCGTTACGAAGGTCCGAAGGGTGGACCTGGAATGCCGGAAATGCTAGCTCCTACTTCCCAAATCGTAGGTATGGGTCTTGGCGCGAAGGTTGCGTTAATTACAGATGGACGTTTCTCCGGCGCATCCCGTGGTATCTCCATCGGTCATATTTCTCCAGAAGCGGTTGAGGGCGGACCTCTTGCTTTCGTACATGATGGAGACATCATTGATGTGGACATGGATGGCCGCAAAATCGAACTACAGATCAGCGACGAAGAGTTCGCGAAACGCCGTGAGAGCTGGACAGAGTTCCAACCGAAAATCCAAACCGAATATTTGGCGCGCTATACGAAGATGGTAACAAATGCTAGCGCTGGCGCTATTCTGAAGTTTTAATTTATATAAAAAAGGAGTCTCGCTGTTTGTAGCGAGCTCCTTTTTCGTTTGGGGAGAAATTTGCTTTTGAATGCTCAATTTTTGTTCACGACCAGTTTGCAAAGTAGCAAATGCAAAATGTGCAGCAAATTATGTTGTTGCATCCCATTTTGAGTAGAAGAGATGCATTTCGTACATCAAATTTTCATACTTTAGCTCAAAATGGCTAGTATTGGAGGATTTTACTGCACTTTTTACATGATGTTACCTGGAAACGTCGATTTGGCAGGGATTAGCTGTATTTTTTACATCAAACCCACAGTCGACTGCGCTCAGGGCGTTGAGCACTGTTGGAGGCGATTGCATGCTGTTATCCCTGTATGCTCAGGTCCAAAATCTCCTTTTAAGCCGTAAAGAAATGCATGATAAGCAACGAACCCGCCAGTACCGTTACAGCAACTACGATGGAGAGAGTCAGCACGAAGCGGGCTTTAAAGATGGACAGCATCATCAGCGTGCTTTTGACGTCGATCATCGGGCCGAACACAAGGAAAGCCAGCAAGGAGCCTGGAGAGAAGGATTTGGCGAAGGAAGCAGCCACGAAAGCATCGGTTGTGGAGCATAGGGAGAGCAGGTAGGCAAAGCCCATCATGAACACATGTGAAATGAAAGGCCCCTGACCGATCGCGGATAAGCTGTCTTGGGAGACGAAAGTTTGGATAAGAGCGGTCAGGAAAGCGCCCAGCATCAAGTATTTACTCATTTCGAACAGCTCGGACGTACCGTGGCTGAACATTGTCATGACGCGACCACCGCCGTGTGAGTGATTGTGGCCATGGTGGTGATCGTGATCGTGATCGTGATCGTGATCGTGATTATGGCCGTGATCGTGAGCGTGACTATGGTCGGCGTGATGTCCAGGGCTGGAACCCCCATGGTTGTGGTGGTTGTGATGGTGGGTGTTTCCCTGATATTCAACAAGATGACGTAAAGGGCTGTTCTTCAGGAAACGTGTCAACATCAGTCCTACGATGAGCGCCACGCCAAATGTAAGCCCCATTCGCGAATAGGCCATCGAAGGCTCGCCGCGGAAAGCCATGAACGTCGAGGCAAAGACGATGGGGTTCAGAATCGGACCTACTAGAATGAAGATGACGGCTATGTACACGGGCATTCCTTTGCGCATGAGCCGGCGAACGAAAGGAATCATTCCGCATTCGCAGAGCGGGAACATGATGCCAAGAACGCAGGCAAATAAAATACCTCCAAGCGGATGTCGCGGCGTCATGCGTCTAATGAACGCTTCAGGAATGAAGTTTTCAACGACTGTGGATAGAAGGACGCCCAGTAACATAAAAGGCAAAGCGTCGAGAAAGATATCCATGAAGGCTGTAAAAACGTGCTTGATTTCATATGTGACCAAACCCATAGGAGGAAGCTCTCTTGTTGTCACGATTAAGATGAGGAGAAACGCGCAAATCACGGTGGAGATTGGAAGGCTCCAGCGGTATAAAGTCGATGGCAATTCGATGACACCCCTTTGTCCGTTAATGCGTCCACGAAGGACGCGGAGTTATTTTATGCATAGAAAGGCTAGTATGATCTATCCTATGTACATGCAGGTTCAGTTAGGACAATGTCCTTGATTGACAATGAATTGTAAGGGTGTATAATTATATAAAATCAATTCGCGATGATAGGAACAAGTAAGTTTGTCATCTGTTTCTCAGAGAGCCGGTGGTTGGTGTGAACCGGTGAAACAAGCAAACCGAATGGATCCTTGAGCATGAGGCTGAACACAGTATGCAGGTTGCCGGAACCTAGGCCGGAGAACATCCTCATCTGTCCAAGTATGCCAAACGGCAGCTCCCCGTTATCAGAGCCTGAAGGTCTTGTTGAACAATTGTTCATGGACAAATTAGGGTGGTACCACGGTCTCTCGTCCCTTGCGGGGAGAGGCCTTTTTGTTGTTTTTTTAGACCATAAGATGATAAGAAATCTGGAGGGATTATCCAATGAAACGAGTATTATCCGGTATGCAATCCAGCGGACAGCTGACGATTGGCAACTATATTGGCGCACTGCGCAATTATGTGAAGCTGCAGCATTTGCATCGCTGCTATTTTATGGTCGTGGATATGCATGCCATCACGGTTCCACAGGATCCGGCTGCTCTGAAAGAGCAAACAGAGTCCATCGCTTCGCTTTATATTGCTGCGGGACTAGATGCTAGCAAAGCATCCATTTTCCTGCAGTCCCATGTTCATGCGCATGCTGAGCTCGGCTGGATTATGACGACGCTGACGCATATGGGAGAGCTGGAGCGTATGACGCAGTTCAAGGACAAATCCGAAGGCAAGGATTCAGTCGGAGCTGGTCTATTTACGTATCCATCCCTGATGGCAGCGGACATCCTGTTATACAATGCGGACCTTATTCCGGTCGGAGATGATCAGAAGCAGCATTTGGAGTTGACGCGCGACTTAGCGAACCGCTTCAACAACCGTTTTGGTGAAATGTTTGTCATGCCGCAGCCTTATATGCCTGAGGTTGGCGCGAGAATCATGTCGTTGGATGATGCATCCAAAAAGATGAGCAAAAGCAATCCAAATGCCGGCAGTTACATTGCCATGCTAGATGAGCCCGATGTCATCCGTAAGAAGCTTAGTCGAGCAGTCACAGATTCTGGCCGTGAGGTAAAGTATGATCCTCAAAACAAGCCAGAGGTTAGTAATTTAATGTCAATCTACTCACACTTTGCCGAAATGAGCTTAGTGGAGATTGAAGCCAAATACGAAGGACAAGGCTATGGTCCTTTCAAAAAGGATTTAGCTGAACATATCGTGGGCGTTCTAGAGCCGATCCAACAACGTTATCGTGAAATTCGCAGTTCAGGCGAAATTTTCGACATTTTGAAAAAAGGGGCGCAGGAAGCTGCTGAGGTAGCTGATCAAACTCTGCTTGAAGTGAAGAAGCGGATGGGCTTCGTCGTTCTGTAAAAAGCAAAAAGAGCTCAATCAGCTAGTATGGCTGTTTGAGCTCTTTCTCTTATTGACGATCGAGTTGTTTCCTTCGTTAAGACCGCGTATTCTTCTTGCGAATCTTTGCTTTAACCGCAAATCCATATCCGATAAAGCCTAAGGAGATGATGGAGCAGGCAAGAATCATCCAAGGCTGTCTAAGGGCAATGAATAAGCTGATGGAGGCGAGCAGCAGGGTGCCAACAACAGCGAAAAGAAGAGCGAGTGGTTTGCTCATGAATATGACCTACTTTCTAGAAGATTGAACAGTGTCTTCTTATTTTAAACTTTTTTGATCGCTGTGCATATAAATTCATTTCCTCCACATACTATCTTTGCAAGCTTGCAAATACATCAAAGATTATAGCTGACTGAAAGGAGTCTGATCCTTATGGCGCAAAATCGTAGCAGCAACACACTGGTAGTTCAACAAGCCACTCAAGCTTTAGATCAATTGAAATATGAGGTAGCTCAAGAACTGGGCATCCAAATTCCTCAAGATGGTTACATGGGTTATATGGCTACTCGCGATGCTGGTGCAATCGGTGGTAACATTACTCGCCGTTTGGTACAAATCGCTGAGCAAACGCTAGCCGGACAATCTGGCTTCCGCAGCTAGATAGTCTGACTTCGTCAATAGTTTTCCCAATTTAAGTAACAATAAAGCCCAGGGGCCAAACCCTCTGGGTTTTTTTCTTCGTGCGCCTCACCACAGTTGTAAAAAAATGTATTGACATCAATTTAGTTAGGTTCCATACTATATATATGACCAACGAAAATAATACAGTAAATAACATTGAAGCTATTCCCTCGCTTGCACAATCCAAGCGTCAGATTGATCGTTATAATCTAGACGTAGACGCACAGGCTGTGCTCGTCGCATCTAGGCTGATGGCAGCGGGAGCCAAGCTTGGACATGCTTCGGAGATTCATTTCTCCAGATTCGGTTTATCAACAGGGCGATATCGGTTATTAGCTGATCTTGAAGATAACGAAGGAGAAGTGTTGCCCTCGCAATTGGCGGAGCATCTAGGTATTACACGTGCTACAGTGACTGGTCTTATCGACACGCTTGAGCGAGATGGCCTCGTATTCCGGAGATCAAGTTCAGTCGATGGCCGACAGAAAGCGGTTATATTGACAGAGCAAGGAGCGAAGAAGCTCCATGAAATGGCCCACGAGCATTTTGCGCGGCTAGAAGCCATGGTGGGCTTACTCAGTATCGAGGAACGCAGCGTATTTCTCGACCTGCTCGGCCGAGTTACACAAGGTATCTCAGCGCTAACGGATGAACCAGTCGGATTAAAGGAACAAATCAGTAATGAGTAAAATGGGCTAGTGAAGCTAGCCTATTTTCACTCTTATATAGTTAGCTTCCTAATTATATGGAGGCAATTGCTGAATAATTAATAAGAAGAAAGGAAGGATGTAACTGAATGAACAAGACGGAATACCCGAATAAGACAGAACGTCTTTACGACATCAAGTCAGCTGGTTCTGGCGCAAAAACTTTTGTACTTTGGCGTGAAGTTGTAATGGCTTATGTATCTCCTGCCATTATGGCAGGTATCGGGGGATTGATCACTGCTGACAAGGGGCTCCAATTAGCTGCTTTGACCACAATCGGTGGAACATCTGCTTTGATAGCTTTGATGCTTGGCCTTTGGCTGCGCATTCGGGGAGGTCGTAAACGGTGGCTCGTCGCCGCACCTCACTTGGTTGTGGTTGGGCTGTTCGCATTGATGGGAGCCATATTGGGCCTATGCGCCGCTTGGGCGACAACTAACTTACTGGGAATTATTATTCCTATCGATAATTTGGTTTGGATCGATCGTATATGGATCGATTTCCCGTTATCCGGAGTGATTGCCAGCACGATAGTAACATGGAGGTGGCGTCTTGCCGCCAAAACTAATTTATCATTTCAAGGGAGAAGATAAAAATGATCGTTATTCTTGGAGCAACAGGTACGATAGGTAGTGCGCTTTTGAAACGTTTGGTTGATCTTGGCGTGCCCGCCAGGGCACTGAGCAGAGAGCCTGAGAAGTTAAGTGCTCAGATCGGGGATAAAGGATGGTCGACGATCGAGGTCGCATCCGCGGATGCTTCCGACCACGAATCACTGCGCCGCGCGTTTGCAGGAGCTAGCCAGCTCTTCCTCGCCATGTCCAACAGCCCAAATCAGATCGAATTGGAGACTTCGATCATTCGGATTGCTGCTGAAGCTGGCATCAAGCACATCGTAAAGATATCCAGTCCTGCCTTTGAGAGGAGCTCTCCAGTAGCAGTGGCAGGCTGGCATCAAGAAATCGAGAAAACCCTGAGCGAATCGGGTCTTACTCACACTGTATTGCGCCCCTATGCGTTCATGCAAAATTTATTGCGTCTTGTACCAACGGTCACAACCCAAAATATTTTCTTCGGCGCCATGGGCGATTCACATTGTAACTTCATTGACTGTCGCGATATCGCAGATGTTGCCGCTGAGGCTCTGACCAATCGCGAGGCAGCAGGCCAAATCTATACACTTACGGGTTCAGAGATTTTTAGCTATCCCCAGATCGCAAGTAAACTATCCGCCCTGCTTGATCGGCCGGTAAACTACATTAACTTGGAGCCCCAAGTACTACGCAATAATCTAATCGAGTACGGGCATATGCCTCCTTGGCTTGCGAGCCACGTTGTGGAAATTCAAACCATGTCTACGGTAGTGCTAGAAAGGCCCACAGACACAGTAAAGCGTTTGCTCGGTAGAGAGCCTCGCACGCTAGACGCTTTTCTGCAGGAGCATGTACAATATTTCCGGTAGAGGAGGAACAATGATCGCAACCGATTGAGTTGGAGGCGTAGGGTAAGGTAATACGAACTCGTAGCTTTCCCTACCATTGAGAGAGGGGGTTCATCGAGTAGGCCCATGCGCTGTTGCAAGGGCCTCTCGCAGAATCGCATGCGCGATTCCTTCTTGATTATCAGATTGCTTCTAATAAAGATCCACTTTTAGCTTTTTTTCAAGTCTTGTGTCATTCACCCAGCCCACATAAGAATCGAGTGTTTGGAATTTGTGATCCATCAAGACAACACCGACGAAAGGATACTGCTTGCGGTGGCGATAACGCACATCAGCCCATCTTACTTCGTAGCCCCAGCGATGTTCTTTTACTTCCGCACATGTGAAGGACGAGAAGTAGAGTAAGGCTTGGATGTCTTCGTGATTCTTGGACGCCTCGATGGCTGGGTGGTCTTCACATTTGATGGTGTCGATCCATCGAAGCTTTGAATTCTTCAGTTCACCCAACTGGAAGGTGCCGTCAGTTCTGCGTTTCACAACGTTCCACACATAGAGGTTGAATGTTACAATAAGTGTGTATTTATCCCCGGGCATATGGGTAGGGTCTTTGCGATAAAGCCCTTTTTCTACGATGTAATGGTCGAGAGAGCGCCAGATGTAATATAGGGCGATAACCCCGTACAAAGACGGGAATACTAGCTTTGGACTAGCGACATGGAAGGACCACATGAAAATAGCTGCGATGTGGCTTGAAAAGATAAAGGGATCAAAGATGTGTATAATGTTCCAAGACACCCACTTTTCAGAGAATGGCCGGAATGCTTGTGTACCATAGGTGTTGAAGCAATCTGTAAAGACGTGAAAACAAACGGCGATTCCTACCCACATACCCAGGTGCAGCAGGGGGATTCCATGGAAGAACAGAGCAAGAGCTCCAGTGATCAGCAGTGTCCATAAAAGTAAAAGCTGGCAAGGAGTGAGAGCGGCCACGGTGATTTCGAATGTAAGTGGCGTTCCCTTTAAAACGAAGCAGCCCGTCCACATCCGGAATCTGTGAGCCAATAACCGTTCCAATGAAGACCGCAGTGGTTGCCGCTGAATCCGCAGATACGCTAGGGTCAATTTGTGACAGTCCCGCTAACCCTAAACCAATAACGAGATGAGTGCCTGTGTCCAAATGGGTTTCCTCCTAAGAATTTTCCGTAGGGAAAATTTTCTTCGTAAGCATGGGCTGAGTTTTCCTTATCCTTATAAGACGACAGAATCATTTATCCTTGTAAGCATGGTCATTTTTCCGTCTTTTTATTAGTTTACCATTTTGGAGCAAAAAATAAATCAGAGGGAGATCTAAAAATGTTCAAAGTTTTTGTAGAGTATGCCATAAAACCCGTTTTTCGGGAGTCTTTTCTCATCTATATGCAGGAGTGGAAGCGGAAGGAAGGGCGATTGGAACTGTTAGAGGGAACCGATCAGGAAGGACTTTTTGTGGAAATTTGGAAGGATGTTACGTATGAGGAGTATCTTACTTTGAAACAAGAACGTTTGCATGGAACTGAAGATGCTTCACAACAAGCCCTATGGGAAGAGTGGATTGAAGGCGGGCTGCGCAAACTGCATATGTGGCATTTCACAGAAGTGACTTCTTCATGACAAAAAAGCCGCTGCTCTAATGAAAGAGCAAGCGGTTTAATTTTTGATTTAACCATTATCTCCGTGGGCCGACTCCACCTGTGTAAGGATACAAGTAATTAAGTTCCTCGTCGAATGTAATGTAATCTAGATTTACCATGAGCAATAAGTAACGCATGCCGGTAGCTGGATCGCTGATGATGATATGATCACGTCCTGCTGCCTCCAGTTTGCCTTTGAAGATTTTGGCATTCCATTGCGAATTATTCTCGTATGTCATGTAGATGGTAGCCATTTTGCCAAGGTTCAAACGGAGAATATTTTCGATATAAGATTGTTCCATGGGGAGTTGACCAGGTACATTTACACCGGTTTGCAGACCGCCAGTAGGTGTAGGTGCTCCGCTTGGAACAGGTGAATTATTGGCACCCATTCCCATTGTTGGAACGGGATAAGCCGGATAAGGATATCCGTAAGGGGCTTGCGAGGTCATGCCTTGGTTTCCGATTTTGTAAGGACTATTCATCATGTTTGTATTTCCTCCTTGAGCTTTCCTTAAGAAAGCTTTCTTCATAATAGTAATGTGAAACAGATTCTAAGTACGTGTCATTATCCATAATCATCATATTGTGCATCAGCCTATTTGGTGACTAGTTTTTGCTTAATTATCCCAAACAAAAAAAGCCCCATCGGGAGCTTACGTAAGTAGAAATTTATAACCGACACCCCAAACCGTCTTAATATATTTCGGTTCTTTGGGATCAGCTTCTATTTTTTTGCGAAGGTTTGCGATATGTACATCGATTGCACGTTCGGTTACATAGGAATCGAAACCGCGGACCCGGTTTAGAAGCTCCTCCCGGCTGTATACTCGTCCTTGATTCTGCCAAAAAAGTTTCATAATTTCAAACTCAGAGAACGTGGTCTCTATTACTTTGCTATGTACAAAAAGGCAGCGCTTCTCTAGGTCCAGATGAACGACTTGCTCGGTCGTATCGGTAGTTTGAACTGGCGGAGGAAAGGCATGTGAACGTCGCAGTAATGCTTGTATTCGTGCTGATAGTTCCCTCATTGAGAATGGTTTACATAGATAATCATCAGCACCAGTCTGCAGGCCTTTGACGCGATCGGAGACCTCATTTTTGGCAGACACCATAAGAATGGGGATGGTTGACGAATTGCGGAAGTCCGTACATAGCTGAATCCCGTCAACATCAGGCAGCATAATATCAAGCACGATGACATCAGGTTCGAAATCTCGGAATAAGACTTCGCCTTGACGGCCCGTTTCCGCACGCATGACTTGATAGCCTTCTTCGTACAAATAAATCGACATCATTTCACCAATGCTTAAATCATCTTCAATAATTAAAATCTTAGACATAAACGTTCCCCCCCTCCTTTTCCTTCAAAAGGTTCGGTGCTCGATATGCCGGACGCAACATTCGATCCTATATATGCATGTTATCATTATACATTTTGTGACGTCCAGTTTAACTTTATAATTAGTTCCTTTGTATGAAAAAAAAGAAGCTGGACGGTACTTGACGCCTAGTTTCGTAGGTCAAGTCATCCAGCTTCTTTTTATTGCGTAGGTCCGTGTAATCAAAATCATACCGTTAAATGCTTTCGTACTTGATCTTCGCTCAAATGCTCGGCATGACCTTCGGCGGCAATGGTTCCTCGGTCCAATACATAATAATAATCGGCAATGCTTGTAGCGAACTCAAGGCTTTGTTCTACCAGCAATACGGCAATTTCTCGACTGCGTTTGATGGATTCAATGATGGCTTCAATCTCCATGACGATAGAAGGCTGGATCCCCTCCATCGGCTCATCTAGCAGCAGCAGCTTGGGGCCTGGGGCCAAGGCACGGGCTATCGCTAGTTGCTGCTGCTGCCCGCCGCTGAGGTCGCCTCCTTTGCGGTGAAGCATTTGGTGAAGCACGGGGAAAGTGTCGAAGAGAGAGTCAGGGAGTTTTTTTCTACCATCTGTTGCAGCTTCTAGACCAAGCAGCAGATTTTCCTCGACAGTAAGCTGCGGGAAAATTTCGCGGCCTTGCGGCACGTAGCCGATCCCTAATTTGGCTCGTCGATCCGGAGGGAAGGACGTCATGTTCCGTTCGTTAAAATGGATCGTGCCTGACTTCGGCTGAATGAGTCCCATGATGCTTTTCATAAGTGTGGATTTCCCTACACCGTTGCGGCCCATAAGACAAACGATTTGTCCAGGTTTCACCACAAGGTTCACATGGCGTACAATCCTACTCTCACCGTAACCTGCTTCTATCTTCTGAAGGTTAAGCACCTCGCTCCACTCTCCTTCCTAGATAAACCTCAGCAACCTTATTATCACTTTGAATTTCCTGCATCGTGCCTTCCCGGAGTACGGTTCCTTCATGAAGTACGGTGACTGTTCTAGCGAATTGACGAACAAATTCCATATCATGTTCAACTACGATGATCGTTTGATTAGCCGCTATTTCGTGCAGCAGCTCACCTGTCTTCTCGGTTTCGCTATCTGTCATGCCGGCGGCAGGCTCATCCAGCAGCAGTAGATCGGGCTCCTGCATGAGCAGCATCCCGATTTCAAGCCACTGTTTCTCGCCGTGAGAAAGTGACCCTGCGCGTTCTTTGACTTTGCTCTGCAAGCCAATCATCTCGAGTCGGAGATGCAAGCGGTCCCGCTGTTCACTCGTCGTCTTGGTCCATAGTGCGCTAAGGAGGCCGCGCTGCTGTTTCATAGAAAGAGCCAAATTTTCAAAAACAGTTAAGGTTGAGAAGACAGAAGGCGCTTGGAATTTACGTCCAATGCCGAGCTGTGCAATTTGGTGTTCTTGGTGTTTGGTAAGATCAATGGATTCTTTGAAAAAAACGTGACCATGCGAAGGCTTCACTTTCCCGCAAATGACATCCAAGAGCGTTGTTTTACCTGCTCCGTTCGGTCCAATAAGAAACCGGAGCTCGCCATGTTGCAAGGAAAAGTCCAGATTGCGCAAGGCTTTAAATCCGTCAAAGCTCACTTCAAGCCCTTTAACGCTAAGGATTTGCTCGCCGGTTACAGGTTGTTGTTTCGCTAATTGTCCTGGCATTGGGATGTTCCCCCTTCAAATTTCATAACATTAAGGATGTGGTGAATAGTCAGCTTGCTTCATGCGATGATGAAATCGGCTTAGGGAGATTGGGTTTTTTCCAATTGGAGGTGTAGTGTGTAATCGTACCGACGATACCTTTGGGCAGCAGCATTACAACTATAATGAACATGGCTCCGAGCATAATAGGCCACCAAGCGGGGTAAGCTTCGCTAAATGTTGTTTTGGCTGCGTTGGTGATTAATGCGCCAAGAACGGCGCCTCCAATCGTTGCACGACCTCCTATAGCCACCCAAAGAACCATTTCAATAGAGGGGACAATGCCCATTTGTGCAGGCGAGATAATGCCTTCCTGAAGAACGAAGAGCACACCGGCAAGTCCGGCTAAGCCTGCTGAAACGCAGTAAATGAATACTTTATAAGTGACTGGATTGTAGCCAATAAAGCGAACCCGATTTTCCCCATCTCGTATGGCTGTGAGAATGTTCCCCATACGACTGGTGACGAGCAGACTGCATAGGATAAGAACGACAACAACAACAGCTAAGGTGAGATAGAAAAATAATAATTTCGTAGATTGTGATTGGAGATTTAAGCCAAGAAAGGCAGTGAAATTGGTCAGTCCGTTAGTTCCGCCAGTATAGCCTTGTTGGCCAACGAATAGCGTGACGGTAATAATGACTAACGCCTGAGACAATATGGAGAAGAAAGCACCTTTGATACGATTGCGAAATGTAAAATATCCTAAGATGAATGCGACGATCATTGGCACGATAAGGGCGAGAAGGAATGCTGCGCCTGCCTGTTGGAATGGAACCCAGAACCAGGGTAATCTCTCAACGCCGCTCCATGACATGAAATCCGGCAGTTGGTCTGGCGTCGCGGCGAGCTTAAGATGCATGGCCATACAATAAGCGCCAAGTCCAAAGTAGACGCCATGGCCGAGGCTAAGAATGCCCGTATAGCCCCAAATTAGATCAATTCCCATGGCAATGATGGCATAAGCGAGAAACTTGCCAAGAAGGGAAAGTCGGAAGTCTGACATGAACAAAGGAGCCAAAGCAATAGCGATCAAAAAAATGCCATAGACGATCAGTTTAAGCTTGGATTGTCCCGTTAAGAGCATGGAAGATGCCACATCCTTTCTTCAATCTAAGGATCTTGAACGGATCGTCACAAGTCCCATCGGTTTCCATTGCAAGAAGGCGATTATGAGCGTAAAGACTAGCACTTTACCGAGCGTAGCACTTGTTGTGTATTCCAAAGCTGTGTTGAAAACCCCAATACCTAATGCTCCTGCTACGGTTCCAATCAGCTTACCGATTCCGCCAAGAACAACAACCATGAACGCATCCACAATGTAATATGTGCCTATGGTTGGTCCAATAGGTCCAAGCAGCGTTAAGGCGCATCCGGCAATTCCTGCCATAGCGGAGCCAAAAGCGAAGGATTGAGCATCTACTCTGCGTGTGGAAATACCAAGACAAGCAGCCATTTCACGATTTTGCATAACAGCTCTCATTCGTCTTCCTCCGGCTGAGTGGTACAGGTACATATAAATCACCAAGATACACAGCGCAACCAAAGCAATAATAAAAAGGCGCTTGTAGGGGAGAATGAGGTCGGCTGACAGATGAAGTCCGCCTTCCAACCATTCGGGCGCTTTGACAGCCACATTAGGAGCACCGAAAATAGTACGCGCAAGCTGCTGCAAGGCAAGGCTTACTCCCCATGTAGCAAGCAGGCTGTCTAGCGGTCTGCCGTACATGAATCGAATGAGAACAACTTCGAGCAGCCAGCCGACAAAGAAGGCTACCGCAAAGGCAACACCTAGCGACACGATGAAATACCATCCGAAAGCGGAGGCTGGTAGAAACTTCTGGAACCACTGCTGGACTAGATAAGCCATATAGGCGCCAATCATGATGAATTCACCATGTGCCATATTCATAACATTCATTAAGCCGAATGTAATCGCAAGGCCAATGGCGATTAACAGCAGAATGGAGCTAAGGCTTAGACCGTTGAATAATTGAAGAAACAGCAGACTCATGGAAATCCCTCCCAGTAAACCCCGAGTAAACAAAATAAACGTCTACCCCGTCCTTCTCGGACGGGGGCGTTTATCCTGAAATATAGCCGACTTATCGTGTGTAACATATAAATTCTTATATTTTGGTGAAATCCAGGACTGCCGTTAGGCAATCCTGGCTCCAATAACTGCCTTTATTTTTTCGTTACTTCTCCGCCCCAAGGGTATGATTTGAGGAAAGGATCTGGTTTGAGTGGTTGGCCGGAGTTCCATATTTCTTTGATTTGGCCATCAGCCGTAATTTGACCGATACGTGCCGTTTTGGAAATATGCTGGTTCTCTCCATCAATAACCACTTTACCTTCTGGTGCGTTAAACTCGATTCCTTTGGCAGCAGCTTTCACTTTCTCTACCTCAAAGGATCCTGCTTTCTTCACAGCTGCAGCCCATAAGTATACGGCCGTATAGCCTGCTTCGATCGGATCATCCGTAACGCGGTCTTTGCCGTATTTAGCTTTGTAAGCTTCAACGAATTTTTTATTCTCAGGTGTATCGGTTGTTTGGTAGTAATTCCAAGCAGTATAGTGTCCATCTAAGACAGAAGCTCCAATACCGCGAACCTCTTCCTCAGCGATACTTACGGACATTGTTGTTAGATCTTTGGATGAAATGCCTGCATCTTTCAATTGCTTGAAGAAGGCTACGTTACTGTCACCGTTCAGCGTATTGAAAATGACATCCGGCTTCTCTTTTTTGATTTTACTAATGATTGTATTGTAGTCCGTATGTCCAAGCGGTGTGTATTCTTCGGCTACAAGCGACCCGCCTTCAGCTTTCAACTGCTCTTTAATAATTTTGTTGGCTGTTCTTGGGAAAACATAGTCGGAACCGAGAAGGTAGAATTTCTTGCCTTTGTTTTGAAGAAGCCAAGTTACAGCAGGGATAATTTGTTGGTTCGTTGTAGCGCCTATGTAGAAGATATTAGGTGATGATTCCACGCCTTCATACTGAACCGGATACCACAGTAATCCTTTGTTTTGTTCGACGACCGGAAGCACGGCTTTGCGGCTGGCAGATGTCCAGCAGCCAAAGATCGCTACGACGCTGTCTTTTTGCAGTAACTTCTTAGTTTTCTCTGCAAAAGTCGGCCAATCGGATGCACCGTCTTCAATCACGGGCTTGATTTTTTTACCTAAGAGTCCCCGGCTGCATTAATTTCGTCAATCGCCATAAGTTCAGCATCTCTTACAGACACCTCGCTTATGGACATCGTGCCAGTTAGGGAGTGAAGAATCCCGACAGGTACAGTTTCATCCTTCGTCTCTGCCTTAGCTTCAGCTGCTTTGGTCGCCATAGGTGTAGTTGTCGTGGATGTAGTTGGCTCAGTCTTTGCACAGCCAGCCATGACCATCATCAAAGCCATACTCAAAGCGACTGTGAGCTTACCTTTGTTTCTTATCTCTCTCATTCACGTCCCACTCCCTTTGCTTACAAGATTTGGATTACAAGGCTTATGATAAAGTGCAAAACAAGTTGATGTCAACATAGATTACATGAATTAAGTGTTTTTTGTTAATAGCGCACAAAAACCAGCTATTCCTTTGTGGAAATCACATAAAATACGAAAGATGACTTCAGAAACCGTTGTTTTCATGTCATTATAACTGACATTAATGATTTACAATCATGAAATACACGAATATAATAAAGATAAAAGATTACCATTATTCGGATTTTAAAGAGGTGAAGATGTGCATTTAACGGAGAGAGAAAAAGAAAAGCTGCTTATTACGGTGGCTGCTGATCTAGCACGCCGAAGACTTGCCAGAGGCTTGAAACTGAATTATCCCGAAAGCATCGCGCTGCTAACATCCGAGATTATGGAAGGAGCAAGGGATGGATTAACCGTCGCTCAATTGATGGCATTCGGCACAACGATTCTGAGAGCGGAGCAAGTGATGGAAGGTGTGCCTCAAATGATTCATGAGGTTCAGGTAGAGGCTACGTTTCCCGATGGGACCAAGTTAGTTACCGTACACGAACCAATAACCTAACTATACAAATGAATAATCGAAGGGGGCGAGAGAATGATTCCAGGAGAATATCGAACAGTCAAGGGATATATTGAAATGAATATAGGAAGACAAACGGTTGATCTCATAGTGACGAATACAGGAGATCGTCCCGTTCAGGTGGGCTCGCATTTTCATTTTTTTGAAGTGAACAGAGCTTTGGACTTCTCGAGAGAACAAGCCTATGGCATGCGTTTGGACATTCCCGCGGGAACAGCTGTCCGTTTTGAACCGGGAGAACAGAAACCTGTTCAGCTCGTTGAACTTGGTGGAGCCAAACTTTCTTATGGACTAAATAACTTGAGTAAAGGCTTAGCAGCTAATGGGAATATGTCAAGTGCTGCGCGAGAGAGATGGCAAGCATGGGAGGGGAAGCCCGGTGAATCGAATAGATCGTAAAAGTTATGCGCTAATGTTCGGACCTACTACGGGAGATGCCATTCGTTTGGCTGATACCGAGCTTTGGGCACAAATCGAGCATGATTACACCGTATATGGGGATGAATGCAAGTTCGGCGGAGGCAAAGTCATTCGCGACGGGATGGGTCAATCCAGTGGAGCTACCCGTGACCAAGGTGTCTTGGATACCCTGATTACGAATGCGGTCATTATTGACCACTGGGGTATAGTCAAAGGTGATATCGGCATCAAGGATGGTCATATCATGGGGATCGGTAAAGCGGGAAACCCAGACATAATGGATGGCGTACATCCCGATATGATCATTGGAGCGAGCACGGAAGTTATTGCAGGTGAAGGTAAGATTGTAACCGCAGGCGGGATTGACGCTCACATTCATTTTATTTGTCCCCAACAAATTGAAACGGCGCTTTCCTCTGGCGTGACGACGATGATTGGTGGAGGGACAGGGCCTGCCACAGGTACGAATGCCACAACTTGTACGCCAGGCGCATGGCACATGCAGCGTATGCTGGAGGCAGCTGAAGCTTTTCCCATGAACTTGGGGTTTACGGGTAAAGGCAATGCTTCTTTTCTTGCTCCGTTGACGGAACAGATTGAAGCGGGAGCTATTGGTTTGAAGCTTCATGAAGATTGGGGAACGACACCGGCAGCAATCGACACTTGTCTCGAAGCAGCGGATCAATATGATGTTCAAGTAGCTATTCATACCGATACATTAAATGAAGCGGGATTTCTCGAGGATACGCTCGCAGCTATTAAGGGCCGTACGATTCATACGTATCATACCGAAGGAGCAGGCGGAGGGCACGCGCCGGATATTATCCGTGCCGCTGCTGAGCTTAACGTACTGCCGTCTTCGACAAACCCGACACGTCCATACACGATCAATACGATTGAAGAGCATTTGGATATGCTCATGGTGTGTCATCATTTGGACAGCCGTATACCCGAGGATGTTGCTTTCGCGGATTCCCGGATTCGCCCAGAAACGATTGCTGCCGAGGATATACTTCATGATCTAGGTGTATTCAGTATGCTAAGCTCGGATTCTCAGGCCATGGGGCGGGTCGGCGAGGTTATTATTCGTACATGGCAAACGGCCGATAAAATGAAGAAGCAGCGTGGATCGCTGGCTCCCGATACGGAAGCTGGCGACAATTTCCGAATTAAGCGTTACATCGCCAAATATACGATTAATCCGGCGATTACGCATGGGATTTCTCACCTTGTCGGTTCCATTGAGCCTGGAAAATTCGCGGATCTGGTCATATGGAGCCCGATGTTCTTCGGAGTTAAGCCGGATCTGGTTCTCAAAGGCGGCAGCATTGCCTATGCGCAAATGGGAGATCCGAACGCTTCAATTCCAACGCCGCAGCCTGTATTTGGACGTCCGATGTTTGCCGCTTTTGGCAAAGCTTTGACGCAAAGCTCGATTACCTTCGTCTCTCAAGCCGCTTATGATCGTGGCATCGCTGAGAAATTAGGGCTGCAAAAGCGTGTCGAGCCTGTGAAAGGCTGTCGCGATATTTCGAAAAAAGACATGATTCATAATAACGGCACGCCTTCTATAGAAGTAAACCCAGAGACCTATGAAGTGAAAGTTGATGGGGAAGCCATTACTTGTGAGCCGGCGACCGAACTGCCAATGGCGCAGTTATATTTCTTATTTTAAAAGAGTGGGAAGTCCCCGATCGAGGTGACGACATAAAAGCGATGACAACAAAGACAACGACATTCACGGAAGAGATAACGCCGAGGTTTCACTGGCTCGCTTATCAGCAGTTTCTAGATTCAGCCCTGCCCATTGGCGGATTCTCTCATTCCTTTGGTTTGGAAACGCTCATTCAGCAGGAGCGACTAACAACGATTGAAGAGCTCGAAGCTTATATTCGCACGATGCTCGCAACTAGTTGGGCACCGTCAGATGCGATGGTAATCAAAGCTGCCTATACCCATATTCAAAGGCAGGAATGGGATCAGCTTTGGGAGATCGACCACATGCTGCATGTGCAGCGTGTATCGAGTGAAGCGAGGAGCGGCGTTCAAAAGATGGGCCGCAGGCTGCTCCAGCTTTCGCGCTCGATGTACCCCGAGCTGAACTGGCTGCCTCTAGACGAAGCTGTGCAAGCCGGCCGCAGCAGTTCTAATCATCCGATTGTCCATGGATGGGTGAGCTATCACCTCGGTGTGCCGTTGAATCAAGCGGTGGAAGGCTATCTGTACAGCTGTATCATGACCTGCATCAACAGTGCGCTCAGACTCATGTCCATCGGGCAAACCCAAGGACAAATTCTTCTTGCGAAGCTGCTTCCTTTGACAGGAAGCGAGTGGCAGCGCGTAGCGCATATGGATCCTTTGGATGCGTATACGAACTCGCCAGCCGCAGATCTGGCCATGATGCAGCACGAAACGCTGTATTCGCGATTATTCATGTCTTAATGAGGAAAGTATTCCCTAATCATAAATTTTAGGAGGAATGACGATGTGTCAAGTTCAAGATCATCATCACCACCACTGGGAGAAACCAGCTGTTGATCGGAGTCGCCCAATGCGTATTGGAATCGGCGGGCCAGTTGGCTCGGGTAAAACAGCGCTAGTGGAGCGTTTGGCTCGTAAACTCAACAACCGCTACAGTATTGCGGTGATTACGAATGATATCTATACGAAGGAAGATGCCCGGATTTTGATTAGCTCCGAGGCACTGCCCGAGGACCGCATTATTGGGGTAGAAACAGGCGGATGCCCGCATACAGCGATCCGTGAGGATGCTTCGATGAATTTCGAAGCCATCGAAGAGCTGGAGAAGCGATTCGAGAATCTCGATATTATTTTTATCGAGAGCGGCGGCGATAACTTGGCTGCAGCGTTCAGCCCAGAGCTGGTAGATCGTTTCATCTACATTATCGATGTCGCCCAAGGGGAGAAAATACCGCGCAAAGGCGGTCCCGGCATTATGCGTTCCGATATGCTCATTATCAACAAAATCGATCTAGCCCCTTATGTAGGCGCCAGCCTGGAAGTGATGGATTCGGACACGAAGAAGATGCGCGGCGACCGTCCATATATTTTTTCCAACCTGATGGGCGGTACAGGGGTGGACGATATTGTCACATGGGTGGAACAGGAGTTCAGCCATGCCTAGCGTGACCGGGGAGATTAAGGCGGAATTTGCGGTACGCAGCGGCTTGACGCAGCTCGTCCACAAATACCACGCCTCCCCGCTCAAAATCGCCAAAACGTTTCGTTACGAGAACGAAACGCTCATCCAGGACGCCCATCCTGCGGATCAATTGGGCGTCTATATGATGGACTGCTCCCCAGGACTCATGTCGGGGGATCATTACGAAATCAACGTGCGCCTTGGAGAGGGCGCACGTGTTTTTCTAACGAACCAATCGTTCACGAAGGTGCATCCGTCTGAGGCTGGTCACGGAAGCACCCAGCGCCAGACGCTGCAGTTGGAAGCTGATGCGATGCTGGAATATATCCCAGAACCCTTAATGCTCTATAAGGATGCTAATCTAGCCGCAGAAATGGATGTTCATTTGTCACCAGGGTCAGCATTGATTTTCTCGGATGTTTGCTGCCCGGGACGAACGCAGCGAGGCGAAATATTTCAGTACTCCCGTTATATGAATCGCATGAAAGTTTGGTACGGTGAGGAATTGATTTTTTATCAGAATCAAAGAGTTGAACCACAAATCATGCAGCTATCAGCGCCAGGTTGCTGGGAGCGGGAAACACACCTCGGTAATCTGTACATTTTCTCGGATCGTCTTAAACAGCGTCATCTCGAGGAAGTATTAGGGAGTCTTGAGAATCTGAAGGGTGTAAATGTCCGTATCGGAGCTAGTCTTACGTATAAATACGGTTTAATCGTCACCGTCATGGGAAGACATGCATGGGAGTTACAACTGACTTTGACCAAAGCATGGCATGATATTCGCCGCAGCTTATTAGCATTAACACCACTAATGGTTAATAAATAATAGGATTAACCAGTGTAGGGAGCCCTCAGGGGCTCCTTTTTACATGGAATCGAATGTTCCAATCATTTTCCACGCATACTGGAAGGAGAATCGACAATATAATGACAACTGGCTGCACTTCATTGTCAAACGATGTAGGGGTTGGTATGATGGGAATGTTCATAATTAAGTTTGCTCGGAAATTCGACATAGAGGAGGACGTTTACGTGGAAAATCAAGTTAGCTACGAAAGCGTTTCGAACGGTTCGTCACAAGGGACCATGGGGACAGAATCCATAGAAGCTAGCAATAGGCAAGCATCGGCTGAGCCGGTGACCTTGAAAGATTTCTATCGCTTGGTAAAGCCAGGCATTATTTATTCCAATTTAATGACAGCTTTTGCTGGGTATTGGGTTGCTGCCCATTGGGATGTAAGCTGGGTACACCTTATTATGACCATGCTAGGAACTGCTCTTGTCATGGCAGGTGGAACGGTTCTCAACAATTATTTGGACCGTGAAATGGATGCGAAGATGGAGCGTACGCAGAATAGAGCTCTTCCAAGCGGGAGAATGAGTGCGAATGTCGTTCTATGGTACGGTATTATTTTAGGAACGATCGGTCTAGGAGTCCTATATTTTGGAGCACAGTCGCCGCTTGCAACGTTGATCGGGCTGATTGGCCTGTTCTTGTATGTTTGGCTCTATACAGCTTGGTTTAAGAGAACTTCGGTATGGAGTACATTCGTTGGGGCATTCTCTGGCGCTACACCTCCCGTTATTGGATACTGTGCAGTAAGTGGTACCGTTGATCTAGGTGCTATTCTCCTTTTTGCTTTCTTATTCCTCTGGCAGCCTCCGCATTTCTGGGCTCTTGGGATTCGCCGTATGGAAGAATATCGCGCTGCAGGATTCCCGCTTTTACCCGTCGTGAAGGGGACTTACGTGACCAAGATCAGTATGGTGCGTTATGTGGTTTTACTTGTTCCTGTAACTGTGATGTTAACCGCTTATGGGTATGTAGGTTACTTGTTTTTATTCGCATCAACGATCTTAGGATTGATTTGGGCTTTCATGAGCATCAAAGGCTTTAAGGCAACAGGTGAGGCCGAAGTGGTATGGGCTAAACGTATGTTCCTGTTCTCTCTATTGTATTTAACGCTTTTATCGTTCCTCATGGTCATTGATACTGTGAAAATTAGTTAGAATTGAGGGCTGAAGTCATGAGTACGTTTATCGGGAAAAATTGGTTTAAGCTAGCGCTAGGCGCTATTTTAATTGCCATGATTGCATCATTTGCCTATAAATTATGGGCTAATAGCAGTGAACCGGACCAACGCTTAACAGCTATGAAACAAGCTCCTTCCTTTCAACTTCAGGATTTAGACGGTAAAACCGTTTCCTCTCAGGATATGGATGGTAAGGTTAGACTTGTATATTTCTTTTATTCGTTTTGTCCGGATGTTTGCATGCCGACGACTTTCTTACTGTCTCAGGTTCAGGAAGCTTTGAAGAAAAAAGATTTACTTGGTACTAAAGCGGAAATTATTTCGATAACAGTCGATCCAAAACGAGACACACCGGAAGTGCTTAAAGAATTCGGAAACCGATTTGAATCGAAACCAGTTCCAGGTGGGTGGACTTTCCTGCGTGGTGAGGAATCGAAAATTCACAAGCTTGCTGAAGATTTTGGCATTATGGTGATTAAAGAGAAGGATGGTAATTTCTCGCATTCCAATGCAATTTTGCTGGTTGACCCAAAAGGAAAACTCCGGAATTATTATGATGCGAGCAACCCAGAGTTGGATGTTGACCATATTGTCAAAGATGTCGTGACCTTATCTAAAGGAAAATAAGTCAATCATTTATACGATTAACTATTCAAAAGCAGGGTCTGGAGCAGGGTATTTGATATACTCATCCAGCCCTGCTTTTTCTAATTGCTGGATGATGTATTCCTCAGGCGTTCCTTCCACGCCAGCATACCCTCTGCGCGTATAGATATGTTCTGCATCTGGAAACGTTTCTCGCAATAGAAAACGTATTTTTTTGCCGGAAGAATCATTATCCGTAAATATGAAAACAGGATTGTCATCCACCTTTTTTCTTAGGTCTTCGAGAGTTAATGAGCTGGGGGTACCGAACGTACAGAGGATTTTGACACTTTCATCCACGACGCGTTTTAACCGGCTCTTATCATTTTTACCTTCTACTATGATGACAATCGACATGGGATTTCCTCGCTTTAGGTTTTTTTGTAGTATAACCCGTTTTCGCAAGTGATCCAAGGATTTCATTCGACGATTAGGCGAAAAGGATGGCGTCATTTCCCGGGAAATGACAGGGATTGACAGCGCAAAAGACGGCTTGATAAGCTCAAGCCGCCATTTTATCGGTAAATTACGTCGTGATAGGCGTTTTAAATGTGCGCAGCGGTAAGAGGGAAAGCGCCAGCATTAAGATGAAGAACGCGATAAAGTAAGAGGAAATGTGGTCGCGAAGCTGTCCGGCCATCATTGGACCGATAAAAGCGCCAACGGAATAGGAGATGGAAAGAAGGGAAAAGACGCGTCCATACCGATTGCTGCTTGTTATACTGGCAAGAAGGGCAGCGAGAGCGGGATAAATGACACCTTTCGCCATTCCGATTAGAAAAAGAGATACAGTGAGCGGTATCGGCCACTGAATGGCTAGACCGAAGAAAACGACCGCAAGCGATAAGCTTCCGCAGACCGTTCGGATAAACGGGGGGATCTTATTTAAGAACCAAAAGCTGATGCTTAACAATGCCCCTAAACTGATTAATGTGAAAAAAACGCCGGACGTTAAGATGGACTCTCTGGCGGACTTCATTAATGGAAGCTCAAAGAAGAGAATGCCTTGCGAGCAGGAGAGTGCCATCGGAATGAGAAAGAATAACCATGGAATCGTTATGCTGGCGGGTAGTTCTGATTCATCTCTCAGTATGCCGTGACCATGATGATCTAAGATAGGAGATTTGCTCCCTGTTTGGGCTAATAGCTGTTTTTCTTTCACACCGAAGATGGCAAGAACGCCTGTGATAATAAGAATCCAACCTAAGACGGAGAAGGCTGTTGTAAACCCGATTTTGGCAACTAATACAGCGCCTGCTGCCGGAGATACCACGGAAGCAAGGGTATGTATGAGACCATTGCCAGTCATCAGTTTACTTTGATGGATGCGATCTTTGGCTATGCGTGCAAGCAGCGATAAGCAGGCAGGGGATAAGAAGGCGAGTACGAATCCGCTGATCGAACGAATGTATAGCAAGTGCCAAGGATCTTTCACATTGGATTGAAAAAGTAAGATGATCCCTGCTACAATCAGGCTAAAGACAATAAAGATCTTACTTCCGTATTTGTCCACGCCATACCCAGCGATTAGATTCCCAGGCAAATGAGTGATCGAGTATACGCCCATAATGAGCCCTATAAATGAAGGAGCTGCTCCTAAAGATAAGGCGAAGGGAGAAAGAATCGGATACTGTGCGTGTAAATCAAAAAAAGCAACAAACATAAATAAGTACAACCAAAGAGCTGTTCGCATGATCTCACCACCTCAATCATTTAGACTTGTCTCTTCTTAAGTTGTACGCCGCTCGTCCCATAGATATGACCTTTCCATACAAATGACACAATTCTGTTTATAGGAGGCTTTATGGACGCATATGTGATTGTTTTACTTGCTGGGGTGGCTGTTTTCCTGGTTTTTCGGTTGAGACAGTCTTTTCGGAAGACGAGAAGCAGAATCGATAAAACAGAGGAGATAGAACGGAAGTTAGCCCTGTTAAGGAAAAAAAGAGATGAAGATTAAGGATTCCCTGTAGTATGATAGGAAGGGACTTTTGGATAAATAGGAGGGGTTAGTTTGGAACAGTGGATTTCCTTTGCGCAGGATCGTTGGTACTTAATTGTGGCCGCTATTATTGTGCTTTTTATCGTAATCGGAATTGTGAAAACCGTGGTGAAATGGATTCTGGTCATCGCGATTGTTGGAGCTCTTGTCGTTTATGGAGCGAGCTATAAGGATAAAATAAAGGATATTGGGGCAAGCGTGGTTGCGCAAGTCGGGGATGAAATCAAAGATAAGGCTGTTAGTACGTTGACCTCGGAAGCCAAAGATGCAGAGTTCAAAGCGAATCCCGACGGTTCCTTCCTCATTACGACGAAGAGCTTAAAGGTGGAAGGCAAAGCAGGGTCGGATGAAGTACAAGTCACCTTCCTTGGTAAAACATTTAAGATGAATGCTAACGCAGCCGTTAATGCTTTCATTGAGCAAGCCAAGAAAAACGCTAAGCAGTAAATGGAGTAAATATATGAAAAAGATTGGATGGTGAGAAATCATGAAGGATATGACGTGGTTACAATCAACTTCGATAAATTTAATATCCATCTTGATCGTTCTCACATTTGTAGGCTCTGTCGTTCAAGGGTTTTTCCGGGGAGGGTCAGGTTCAGCCAAACATCTTCTGTCTATGCTTGTGGAGGCGGTAATCGTCATCTTGTCCATGTTTATCGCGTGGAAAGGGGTTCAGTGGGTATCTCCAGTGATCCAAACCTGGTTGAAGGGGCAGAATTTGCAAATTCCAACCGTTGAAATAAGCATACTTAAACAAGCCTATTATACGGCCATGACGAGTATCCGCGATTTTCCGCTGCTGCGTTTCGGTGTATTATTTTTACTTGGCTATATGATTGTGAAGCAATTGCTGAACCTACTGATCAATCCCTTGTTAGGAAGTTGGTTGGCAAATCGAGATCCTTACAGGGAGCGAAGCAACTCTTTTATTAGTTCTGTCTCGGGTGGAGTCATTGGTTCTGTCGCAGGACTCGCTAGGGCGCTCATTCTTATTGCTGTGCTTTTCATTTATGTAACGTTATTCCCGCACTCTTTGATTACACCTTACATTGAATCGTCACAGATGTATCAAAAAGGCGCCAAAGAAGTCATTTCACCCTTCACGGGTGACTTCATTGCCGACAAAGTACCCGTGTTCACTCGTGCAGTCGAGCAGGAATTTACGAATATCCTGCAGCGTAAGTATGAAGTTCTAGATGCGAAAATTCCAGGCAACATTGCTGATACCGCCAAAGAAGTAACGGCCAGCGGGAAGACGGATGAAGAGAAGGCCAAGCTGTTGTATAAATGGGTAGGCAACCGCATCAAATATGATTGGAATAAAGTAACTCTGTATGAAGAGAAGCGAATCTGGAAGGAACAGACGCCGGAGGATACCTTCAACACCCGCGAAGGAGTTTGTATAGACTACTCCAGGCTATATGCACAGATGGCCAGATCCATCGGCCTTGATGTGAAAGTTGTTACGGGGCTAGGCTATGACGGGCAGGGCAGCTACGGGCCTCACGCTTGGAACGAGGTTTACCTGAAAGAGTCGGATCGCTGGGTACCGCTGGATTCCACCTGGGTGGCAAGCGGAGGCAACTGGTTCAATCCGCCTAACTTCGATCAAACGCATGTCAAGGACGCTTAGAAGAGTAAGAAGCCTTTCCTTTGGAAATCGAAGGAAGGCTTTTTTATGTTAAGGCAGCCATACCTACTAGGAAAATCATGGGTAGTTACGGTGGGTTTTCTCATATGATGATTAAATGTGGTACACTTATTAAGATTGGATTGTTTATAAAAACGAGGGAGATTGTATGCGGAAACCACTTCAGGAATATAAGATGATTTACTTAGATGCTGGGGACACTTTACTTACGATTCCAGCAGCCCAGACGATATTGAAACAGTACTTACAATTGCGATCTGTGGATCGTGATGAAGCTCATATTAGTGAACTATTTACGGAAGCTTTTCGTCTTTTTTATTATGTGAATAAGCAAGACAATTTCGTGGTTTGCAGTCCAGAGTCAGATCGTGAGTTCTGGGTTAATCTATATAAATACGTGCTTCATAAATTGGGCATTCATGAGGAGTGGACAGAGGAAGAGATTTATGCCTGCTGCCACGAGCTCTACGACATTTACACGGCACCCGAGTATTATGAATTGTTTGATGATGTGAAGCCATTCTTAGATGGTTTGAAGGCCCGAGGTTTTCGAATAGGGATTATCAGCAATTTTGCTCCTACCTTGAAAGCCATATTGGAGGATAAGGGGATTTTGCATGATTTCGACCCTGTCATTGTTTCAACAGAAGTAGGTCTAGAGAAGCCAGATCCGGCCATTTTCCAGCTTGCAATGGATAGGGCGGGGTTAGAGGCGAAGGATATACTTTATATCGGCGACCATGAAACGAATGATATTTGGGCGCCAAATCAAGTCGGTATCGATGCTGTGCGAATTATCCGTTATTCCTATCATACAGGAGAGGGTATTCATTCCCTACTTGAGCTGTTCCATGAACAAGCCATAGCATAAGAAAGGATCTGAGAAGTGATGAAGTCATCCATTATGGATGATCCGAAGAAAAAAGAAATTACCAAAAAGCGGCACTTTTCGTTTCGGATCAATATATTTTTCTTTATAACCTTTTTATTATTTTCGATCTTAATCGTGCGATTGGCTATCTTACAATTCGTTCAAGCCAAAGATCTTAAAGCGGCAGAAAATACGAATACGAATCAGACCACGAGTATCGCTCCCATTCGAGGCAATATCTATGACTCTACAAAATCTCCTCTGGCATATACAATCCCTGTTCAGTCCTTGTTTTTCCGTATTGAACCAGGTCAACAAAACAAAGATGAAGTAATTGCGCTTGCTCAGCGGCTAAAGGTTGATGTTTTTGATAAATATGCCAAACCGAATTCAGTAAGCCCTACACCGGAAGAAATCGTTCTAGCGATGGATTTAGGTTACGACATTAACAAAAATAAGGTGAAAGACCCAAGTTACTATTGGGTTCCGCGGCGGATTAAAGCAGATTTGTCCAAGGGTGAAATGGCCTATTTACTTGAGCACCGAGATGAATTTAAATGGCTAGAAGTGACGGAGGAGAGTATCCGTACTTATGAAATGGACGATGACAACAAGACCACGATAGCCACGCATCTGGTTGGATATTTGAAATCATTTTCTACACAAACGGCCAAAGATATTTATAAAGACAGCCCAAATAGCGAAGAATACCTGAACTCAGAAAATGTAGGATTTGACGGCATTGAACGCATGTATCAGGATGAGCTGCGCGGTAAAAATGGGAGTAGGAAATATCCCGTCAACGCGGCTATGAAAATTATCGGAAGAGCCGAAGTGACAGCGCCTGTTAAAGGGAATAATCTCTATCTTTCGATTAATAAAGATATCCAGAAGGCAACAGAAAGAATGTTGGAGGATCATATCAAATATTTACGCAGCCCGACTCATGCCAATGATCTGTATATGAAAACAGGGATGAAGGCCTCCTCTGGTTTTGCCGTTGCGATGGAAGTGGATACAGGGCGTGTCGTTACGATGGCGAACTATCCGGATTACGATGCTAATGCATGGACCGGAGGGATTTCGCCGGATATTTACAAAGAAATTGGTACGTATATTTCCAATGGATCTATCATGACAGCTAAATCCAAATATCCAGATGAGAAAGAGAATGCGAAGCATCCGTCTTCCATTGTTTTTATGGGTTCAACCATTAAGCCTTTGTCGGTATTAATTGGACTGAAGGAGAAATTATTCGGCGCTTATGAGAACTATTACGATTCTGGATCGTTTAGTTTTGGTAAGGGAGGGTCCAGTACCATCACAAATTCGGGTAAAGCCGCTTACGGATATATTGATGCTGCTGGGGCTATTGAACACTCTTCTAACACGTTTATGTCCGAGAAAGTGGGCATTCCCTTCTATTTGAAATATGGCGGAGAAACACCAAAGGTTACAGCCAAATGGGCAGAATACCTTGCGAAATTCGGTATGGGAGTCAAAACAGGAAGCGGTCTACCAGGTGAGTTCGCAGGTTCCAATGATTTTATTAAAAATGCCCAAAAAGACAGTTACCAATCTGCCATGGTATATGCTTCATGGGGACAAAATGAAAAAACGACTACGCTGCAGCTTGCTCAATACACAGCTACTCTGGCTAGTCGCGGGAAACGTATGAAGCCACTCTTTGTAGATGAAATTCAAGACTACCAAGGTAAATTAGTTAAAAAAATTGAGCCAGAAGTTATTGAGGATTTTTCCTCTGAATTTGCTAAAGAAGATTGGAATACCATAATCCATGGGATGAAAAGCGGTGCCGAAGGCATTGATGAATTACCTTTTAATGTAGCACGCAAAACAGGTACATCGACGCAAGCTGTATCGGGAGGCTCGGTAGAAAACGCTGTGTTTATCGCTTTCGCTCCTGTGGAGAATCCGAAGTTAGCCGTAGCAGTTGTTGTGCCAGAAGGCGGATTCGGACGCTACGGGGCATCCCCGATCGCAGCCAAAATCTTTCAAGCATATGACGCGGCGAACGACGGCATTCTGACGAAGCTTGGCGGCGGGAAAAGGCCGTGGTAATGATTAGAATTACAGGGAATAAGTGATTATAACAGGGGATCTGCAGAAGCAGGTCCTTTTTTTCGTATGTGTTTGGGATAGGGATAAGATGAAGCCTTATTTATCGGGCTGCCGCGGAAACGGATGTATGCATCGCTAAAGTGCGGGAGAGTGTGGAAGTAACTTGATCGTGAGAAAACACGCTTTAAAGTCGGAGGATACGTCCTGAGGCTCCGTAATGTCTGCTGAAGTGATGAAATTCAATACTAAAGTGTGAGAATGCTGCTAAAGTGGCGTGAGACGTCGGAAAAGGATCTCTCAGCTGCTGAGAGAAGACGAGTTAGCGGGTTTTGCGTCCTGAGAAGGCAGAAAAGGTCGTCTCAGGGGTCCGAATGGAGCGAAAGTGGCGCGAGACGTCTGAAAAAGACCGCTCAGCTGCTTAGAGAAGGCGAGTTAGCGGGTTTTGCATCCTGAGAAGGTAGAAAAGGTCGTCTCAGAGGCTCGAATGCAGCGAAAGTAGCACGAGACGTCTGAAAAAGACCACTCAGCTGCTGAGAGAAGACGAGTTAGCGGGTTTTGCATCCTGAGAAGGTAGAAAAGGTCGTCTCAGAGGCTCGAATGCAGCTAAAGTGGCGCGAGACGTCTGAAAAAAACCTCTCAGCTGCTGAGAGAAGACGAGTTAGCGGGTTTTGCGTCCTGAGAAGGCAGAAAAGGTCGTCTCAGAGGCTCGAATGCAGCTAAAGTGGCAAGAGACGTCTGAAAAAGACTTCTCAGCTGCTTAGAGAAGGCGAGTTAGCGGGTTTTGCATCCTGAGAAGGTAGAAAAGGCTGTCTCAGAGGCTCGAATGCAGCTAAAGTAGCACGAGACGTCTGAAAAGGACTTCTCAACTGCTCATCGCGAAAACTGAACGACTCTAATATCGAATTATATCGCACAAAGTACAACTATACACGGTTAAGTAAGTAAAAGTTACAGAATTACGTCTCTTTCAAGCAGCACTTAAGCTCTGGAACCGTTTCGCGTCTATGAGCATATCCTAATGTAGGGGAAAAAACATGTTCTTACCTAAAAGTTGCACAAGGCAAACTTTTATGCACAGAGGAAAGGTGGAGGTACGTATGAAAAAAACCAGGTTAACAGCTTCATTAAAGCGACTTCTGATTTCCATCATTTTTCTATAGGATACAGCGCTTTCACGTCCTTTCATCGCATTTCCAGAATGACGGACAGATATGGTATACTAATATATCGGTTGTCGAATAGAAAGATTGATGAATGGTACGGAGGAGTGAGTTTCACCATGTGTGGTATTACGGGTGTGATGTATTTTGAAGATAGAGAACCAAACGTTGCAATGTTGCAGCAAATGACAGATGTTATTGTTCATCGGGGTCCGAATGATTCCGGTTTTTGGACGGATAATCGGATTGGTCTTGGCTTTCGCCGCTTGTCTGTTATTGACCTAAAAGAAGGGCATCAGCCTTTGGCCAATGAGGATGATTCTGTGTGGATCATTTTCAATGGGGAAATTTATAATTATAAAGCCCTGCGCAGTATGCTGCAGGAGCGTGGGCATCAATTCCGCACGCAAAGTGATACGGAGGTTATCGTTCACCTCTATGAGGAGTATGGAGAGGAATGCGTCAAATACATGCGCGGCATGTTTGGCTTCGTCATTTGGGACAAGAAAAAGAAGCAGCTGTTCGGAGCGAGAGACCACTTCGGCATTAAGCCGTTTTACTATCATGTCAATGACCGCCAGTTCTTGTTCGGCTCCGAAATTAAGAGCCTGCTGGCTGCGGACGGCATGAACCGGTTGATCCACACGGACAGCTTGCTGAACTATCTGACTTTTCAATATGTGCCTGAGCCTAATACCATGTTCCACGGCATACAAAAGCTTCCCCCAGGGCATACGGTCAAAATAACGTTTGACGGAGAAATGTCGATACATAAGTATTGGGATCCTATGTTTGAGCCGGAGGATCGTCCGTTTGACTATTACGTGGAACAAATTCGTGAAACATTGAATGATTCGGTCAAGCTCCACATGGTTAGTGATGTGGATCGCGGCTGCTTCTTGTCGAGCGGGATTGACTCGACTGCGATTGCCACACATATGCGGAATATCGAACCGATCCGCACGTTCTCCGTTGGCTTCGAGGGCGCCAACAATGAAACGCCGATTGCCGCCCAAACGGCTGCGACACTCGGCACACAGCATTACGACAAAATCATCACGCAGGATGATTTTTTCGGCACGATGCCGAAGGCGATCTGGCACCAGGACGAGCCTGTCGCCGATCCTTCGGCCATTGCTCTTTATCACGTGGCGAAGCTTGCGCGCGAGCACGTGACAGTTGTGCTGTCCGGCGAAGGCGCGGACGAGCTGTTCGGCGGCTACCGCATTTATCGCGAGCCGCAATCCTTGCGCGCGATCGACCAGCTGCCGACATCGGTGAAGCGCATGCTGAACCGCTTTGCCCGGATGCTGCCAAGCAGCGTGAAGGGCCGCAATTACTTGCTTCGCGGCACGACACCGCTTGAGGAGCGTTTCCTCGGCAATGCCAAGATTTTCTCCGAGGATATGAAAGCGGAGGTGCTGCGTCTTGATAATGAGATGCTGCGCGCCTATAAGAATCCAGTGCAAATTGCTGCAGATTATTACAGCAAGACGACGCATCTTGATCCTGTGAGCCGGATGCAGTATATCGATATGAATCTATGGATGCCTGGCGATATTCTGATGAAAGCCGACAAGATGACGATGGCACACTCACTCGAGCTGCGTGTTCCTTTCCTCGATAAGGAACTGTTCGAAGTGGCACGCCGCATTCCGGCGAAGTACCGAATCGCGAATGGAACGACGAAATACATTTTCCGCAAGGCAATGGAAGGTATCATCCCTGATCCCATCCTGAACCGTCCGAAGCTTGGTTTCCCAGTGCCGCTGCGCGATTGGATGAAAGGCTCGATGGGCGATATGGTTCTGGAGCAAATTAAGTCCAGCGGGATTGAAGATTATATTAACATCAACGCTGTAGAGCGCATGCTGCATAAGCATCGTAACGGTCAGGGCGACTATGCTCGCCGCATTTGGACCATTTATATATTTGCTCTCTGGCATGTAACATTCATGGAAGAACTGCCTAAGAAAGTGCTCGCTGCTTACTAGGTCTACTAATGACGTAGAGACAGGGGATGGGAACACGTGGGATCTTATAAATTAATCGCCCTCGATATGGATGGTACCTTGCTGGACGATGATAAAAAAATATCCGTTGAAAACCGAGAAGCGATTCAGGAAGCAACTAAAGCGGGTAAGATCGTTATTATGTCTACAGGACGCGGAGTTGCTAGCGCAATGCCTTATATTCAGGAGCTAGGGCTTACCTCACCTCTCGTTGTGGTCAATGGCGGTGAAGTGTGGGAGTCTCCGTCGAAATTACTGAAGAGGACCCTGCTTCCTGCTGAGACGGTACGTAATTTGCATAGATTAGCTCAAACGTATGATTGCTGGTGGTGGGCTTATTCGGTGCAAGGCATGTTCAATCGCGAGAGTGAAGCCATGGACATTGACAGTCAAGAATGGCTAAAGTTCGGTTATTTCACGGAAAATATGGAGAAACTGCAACAAATCCGGGACATTGTAGAGGGATGGGGAACACTTGAAATAACGAATTCCCATCCTTCTAATATTGAACTTAACCCATTAGGCATTAATAAAGCGAGCGGCGTGGAGACGGTCTGTCAGCTTCTAGGCATTAGCATGTCCGAAGTCATTGCGATGGGAGATAGTGAAAACGACATTGCGATGATTCGTGAAGTAGGTCTTGGCGTAGCTATGGGCAATGCACAAGATGAAGTGAAGCGTATTGCGGATATTACGACTGTTACCAACAATGAACATGCTATTGCTAAAGTGATTCGCACTTATATGCTTTAAGAGTAGAAGTGATAATCTGCTAGGATTGGAGAAGATGCGATCTATGATCACCTTAGGCTGGACATTAGTTATCCTTTTATTTGTAGTGGGCATGATCGGTGCCGTTTATCCAGTGCTGCCCGGTGTGCTAGCGATTTATGGAGCTTTCTTCATCTATGGTTGGTTGATCAGCTTTGAGCCGTTAGGATTCTGGTTCTGGCTTATCCAATCCTTGATTGTCGTTATCATTATGGTGGCTGATTACGCAGTAGGTGCGCTAGGGGTAAAGAAGTTTGGAGGCTCTAAGGCGGCTATCATCGGTAGTACCATTGGTCTTATCATTGGGCCTTTTGTTATTCCAGCTTTCGGTTTGCTTATTGGCCCCTTCTTAGGCGCAGTGATTGGTGAAATCATCATCGGTACGTCGTGGAAAAAAGCGATAAGTGCCGGTGTCGGCTCTGTACTCGGGTTCTTTGCAAGCAGTGCGGTGAAAATTGCGCTCCAGCTGGCCATGATTATTATCTTTTTTATCTGGGTTTTCTAATGGAATGAATACTGTAAGAGAGTAGGAACGGACTTGACGAAGGAAACCAAAGATTCTCTAGTAAAAGGGACGCTCATTCTCACCGTGGCCGCGCTAATAGCGCGGTTTCTCGGCGTTTTCCAGCGAATTCCGCTGGTACATTTGCTTCATGAGGAAGGAATGGGCAGCTATTCTATTGCTTTTAATCTATACTCGATTTTACTTGTTGTTGCAACAGCCGGTATCCCAAGCGCACTAAGTAAAATGGTATCCGAGAAATATGCAATCGGAAGACCAGCAGAAGCGCAGCGGATTTATCGCGCGGCAATTTGGTTTGCAATCGTAGCTGGAGTCGTGATGACGGTGCTTCTATATGTCTTTGCACCGATCTATGCCGAACAGATTTCACATGGCGGACCAGATGCGACACTTGCAACTCGTGCTATCGCGCCAGCGATGCTGTTTTTCCCGCTTATTGCTATTATGAGGGGCTATTTTCAAGGCAGGCAAAACATGATGCCTAACGGGATTTCACAGGTTGTGGAACAAATATTCAGGCTTGCAACTTCAATCGGACTCGCATTTATTTTATTGAACATTAGCTTAGGTTGGGGAGTTGCGGGCGCATCTTTCGGAGGAGTCATGGGAGGGATTGCGGCGCTTGCCGTTATGCTTTACTATGCCTTGAAGCTGAAGCGTAGAGATGCGCAGTCCAACATAGCGGCCGAACAGATAGCTGCGGGAAGCACGCAATCGCCACTAACACAGGCACCAGCACGTTATAGCGAAATCTATCGCAGCTTATTGAAGCTGTCGATTCCGATCGTTATTTTCTCAGTGACCGTTACCCTTGTGTATGCAATCGATACTTCAATCATTATCCCGCTCTTAGAAGGGACGATTGGCAGAAGCGAAGCGCTTGGGCTTGTTGGTATTATAGGAGGGCGTGCCCAGTCCTTGGCGGGGATTCCGATTATTTTGGCCATCGCTCTTAGTCAATCTGTCGTTCCCATCATCTCAGCGGCTTATTCCCGCAAAGATTTGAAACAGGTTGGTCACCAGACAACTAGGGTGCTTCAACTGTCTATTCTTTCCGGGTTACCGGCTGTACTGGTAATCGCAATTGCTGCACGTCCATTAGACTTTTTCATGTTCGGGCATGAGGATACTGCATTTGGCATGAGCCACGGACCTTATATGATTTCACTGCTCACTTTAGGAGCTATGTTCCAAATTGTGATGCAAACATCAGGCGCTGTCCTGATGGGCATGGGCCGGATGAAACCGCTGATGACGCACGTTGCCGTTGGTATAGCGGTCAAGCTCGCTGGGAGCTTCTTATTTGCGCAGTGGTTTGGCATCTATGGAATCATCGGCTCAACAGGTCTTTGTTTTATTGTCATGTCTTGGCTCAATTTACGCTCGCTTCGTAAAGAAGTCGACTTTACGATCCTCGGACGTCGTTTCATTGGATTACTGTTGTCCATTGTTGTCATCATCATCCTTGGTCTAGGGGCAGAATGGCTTACACATACGTATGTGCATCCAACTCCCTGGTATCGACTAAATGAAGGAATAAATGCTGTACTTGTTTGTGGCTTCTCGGCAGCCTTGTATCCATTGATGCTGATGGTAACACGTGTCGTAACGAAGGACGATGTGAAAAACTTCCCATCGCCCGTGCAAAAGCTAATCGGCAAAGTAAGTCGTCTTCTCAAACGTTCGTAGCCATTGCCAAGCTGAGTCACCGTATTACTTTCTTAATGGCTTGTGCAGCTACAATGCCTAATTCAATCTTGCTTAAACCAAAGTACACTTCTTTCGTTAAATCATAGGGAATCGGTATAGGAATGGAGCGCATATGCACCATTGGCTTCTTCACATTCGTAAACCAGTCACCGGGCTCTACGGGGGCAAAGCTCCTGTCAGGCCATACGGATGTAAGTGTAGGACTATAAAACGGCTGTGTCCCTTCCTTTAGGGCGCTGCCATCCAGCCTCTCCTGATATTTCTTATCGGGAGGGGTTTTTCTTATTTGGGCAAACAGGTGAGACCAGTAATCAGAACGTGATCCTGTGTGTGGAGTTGTGGCTGCAAATCTAAGCACCCCTTGAAGTACATCTGGTGCTCCGAAAAGTATCGCATACAAGCTCTTTCCGAATTCGATGCGTTCTGTTAAGCTAGCGAAATTCTCAAGGATAAGTCCAGCTAGATGCGGCTGTGGTGCTTGCGTGTCGTTAGAAGCGGGAAAAAAGGGAAACCCGATTTGATTCAATTGCAGCCAAGCTTGTGTTTTGAACAAATGCGTATTTAACACGTTTTGCTGAATCAGTTTATTCTTTACGATTCGTTTTTCGATGTAGTTTTGCTCATTAACAATAAGTGCGATCGTTAGCGCGGCCGATTCCCGATGCGTCCAGAAATCGCTCCAGACAGGGGCCATCCAGGACGAAATGTCCAGATGAGGCAGGAGATGAAATAAACTCATCTTTTGTTTCTTGCTTTCGTGGTAGAGCAGTAGTTGAGGATAAGCATCTTGAAAAATAAGACCGTTCGCTCGTTCCAGAAAAGCAAATAGATGCTGGGCCAATTCATTGCTAATCAAATGTGGCAGCAGTCCCCCGCGGAGATCGGTCATGCACCAACCCCCGTTGCGTGAAACCATATGGGCAAGCAGTGCCCAATGAAGCTCCGGATGATCCTGATAACATGACCAATACGCGTTAGTTCGTGTCACATTGTTTCGGTTTTCCCGCTGGGTTTTTTCCCTGATTCGGATCACAATCTCCTTTTCAGTAGTGGATAGAGGAGAACTTACGACACCGCTTTGCAGCAGATCTATTTGATGTTTTAAGCCATTTTTCAGCCTTCCAATGAATGCTGTTGTGACAGGAATAGCCTCCAAAGGGTCACCAATTTTAGTAGAGGAGTCCAAAAGCAACGATGCTTGCTGTTTGAACAGCTGTGCGACTGCGTTCGGGAGTCCTCTCATTTTGCTGAGAACACCTTTCATGTTCTTGCCTTTTGGTTTGACTGTTCCTCCCAACACAAATTACCTCCCGACCTTCACCGAATCCTTACCTCTAGTGTTTGCTTTTTCACTTGCAGGTATGTGGGAACGGGGCCCAATATGGCTATGGCTTCCAATCATTTGTTGAATAGTTAACACCCATATTTAGCGGTCAGATTCGGATTGACGGTTAACTTTAAGATAATCACACGTACGAGGAGATTGTATTTATTTCTGATACATCGACTATGCTTACTCAGTGAGAAGAAATGGGGAACTGGAAGGCGAGTTGTACAACGTACAACAATTTTCTTGATTTCTTCTTAAAAAGCTCAGGATGTTGTATGTGATACAACAATTCAGCCTATTTATGTGCTATAGAGTTACTTTTGGCTGGAATTGTTGTATTTCCTGCAACAATCGCGTGGAAAACGTGGATTAGCTTGTTAAAAGTTGTACAAAATACAACCTTCAACTTACTAGGGGAAGCAAGAAAATTCCTAAGCCGGCAAGTCGATACCTAGAAACTTATAAAGAAAAAACCTTGCGATGGTTAATCGCAAGGTCAGAATAGAAATCACTCATCCGTCTTATCCGTAGCGGCTTGTTCTGTTCCGGGTTTCGTCACACGTCCGGTTCGATGAAGCGCTTCACGCAGCAAATACTCGATATGACCGTTAACACTGCGAAATTCATCCTCCGCCCAACGCTCCAAAGCCTCGTACAGCTTAGGATCAAGTCGGAGCGGGAAATTTTTCTTAGGAGCCATAGCCCTTGTCCCGTTAGTACAACGAACCGGTATTAATGACCGGACTCGCTGAGCGGTCCGATACAATCGCAACAAGGAGATTGTTAATCATGGCCGCTTTCCTCTCTTCATCCAGGTGGAGACCTTCGGATTCCAAACGGGCGATAGCCATCTGAACCATACCTACAGCGCCATCAACAATAATTTGGCGAGCGGATAAAATGGCAGAAGCTTGCTGGCGCTGAAGCATGGCACTGGCAATTTCAGTCGAATAAGCAAGGTGGGTCAGGCGGGATTCGATGACCTCAACACCTGCAACAGACAGACGCTGCTGCAGTTCAAGGCTGAGCTCAGCGGCAACTTCATCGGCATTGCCCCTGAGTGAGTAGCCGTCGCTTTCAAAGCGATCGTATGGATACTTGCTGGCGACATGACGCAGCGCCGTTTCACTTTGAATTTCAACGAACTTTTCGTAGCTGTCCACATCAAAGAGGGCCTTGTAGGTATCGACTACTTTAAACACAATAACGGCTGCGATCTCGATAGGATTTCCCTCAATATCGTTTACTTTGAGTTTTACGCTGTTAAAATTGCGCACCCGTAATGAAATTTTCTTTCTGCTTGAAAAAGGGACAATTAGCCATAATCCGCTTTTTCGAATTGTACCTAAGTAGCTGCCGAAGAAAGTGATGACTGAAGCTTCGTTCGGATTAACAGCTGTGATTGTTGAGACGAATATTATCCCTAGAATAATAAGGATAATACCCGGAAGAATTTGTTCTTGCGTAAGAAGGAAAACGCCAAGCCCACCGCCGATAATAAATAACAATAAACCTAGAAAACCATTCAACGACCAAGCATTCGTTTCTTTCATTCTTGCAACACCCCTTCAAAGTATATCTTTTTGATATTTATATGATATCACTTTTTACTTTTAATGTAAATCCATTTCAAGCAAAGTGCGGCCTATTTTCAAATCTTGACACAAATGTTTGGACGTGCTATAAGTTAATAAATTCAAAGCAGCGAGGTGCTCGTCATGATTAAAGTATCCAATGAACAAGCTTTTCAAGAACAAATCTCGCAGTCCAAGTTGACCATTGCTGTATTCAAAGCAAGTTGGTGCAAAGACTGCCACTATATCGAACCCTTCATGCCTGCAGTCGAAGAAGCTTATGCTGGGCGTATTACGTTCATCGAATTAGACCGCGACGAAGTGCCCGATCTTTGTGAGCAACTGAACATCCTTGGTATACCAAGCTTTATTGGTTTCCGTGAAGGCAAAGAGCTGGTTCGTTTCGTCAGTAAACTTCGCAAAACACGCGAAGAAATTGAAGAGTTTCTCAACCGTGCAATCGAAGTATCAGATGCGTTAAAGTCGTAAGCACAAAAATCTCTCTTATGAGTAAAATGAGGGTCAAGTTGACCCCTTTTTACCAAAGAGAGATTTTTTTTAACTAAATTTACGTATATATAGATAAAACCTCCTGCAATCGATTTTGGTTGATCAGCAATAATTTGGTGATCATCTTTTATTTACCCTCGTCCAAAAAGTTGAAACATTGAATGTCTTATGAACTTCGAGTCGACCTTCCGTGTGGTTTCGGAGCTTTGTAACAATTGCGAATGGATTTGCCAACTTAATAAAGCTATAATTGAAAGCGGAACAACATCATTCGACATGATTAACAGAAGTCACGACATAAAAGTAGGTGCAATCATGCAAAAATTGATTCAAAGATTAGCGAATCTTTCGGCCATTGGCATGTTTCTCATTCTTGCAATGGGTGCCTTAGTTACGAAGGCTGACGCTGGTAGAGGCTGCGGAGATGAGTGGCCATTATGTCATGGGAAATTCGTCCCGGCACATACGATTTCATCATTTATTGAGTACAGCCATCGATTGGTTGTCGGCATTGTGACGTTAATCCTGGTTGCAACATTCATCCTTGTATTTCGTTATGTGAAACGTAGAGATGCCAAATTTTTCATCTCTGCTACGGTTTTGATGACGTTAATTCAAGCAGCAATGGGAGCTATGGCAGTCGTATGGCCCCAATCTTCACTCGTCTTGGCCTTACATTTCGGATTATCCTTATTGGCCTTTGCTTTCTCTTTGCTATTAGCCATTGTTTTTACGCCATGGGGGCAATTCCAACGTGATACGGCCATTCGCAGCAGTTTTAAAGCCCTTGTATGGATCACGACGATTTACAGCTATGTCGTTGTTTATCTGGGCGCATTCGTTCGTCACACCGTTTCATCAGGCGGATGTTCGGGCTGGCCTTTATGCAATGGAGAAGTAGTCCCTGAACTCAGCGGGGCAACGGGTATTGTTTTTACCCACCGTGTAGCGGCTTTACTGCTTTTTATATGTATTTTGTTTCTTTACTTACAGGCCAAACGTTATTATCAAGGCTCAGACAAGCTGAGGTTTGGCAGCAAATGGGCGCTAATTTTAGTGTCACTTCAAGTCATTAGCGGAGCCGTTGTGACCTGGTCCATGGGGAATGAAGTCGCTTATTTATTTACCGGCATGATTCACGCGGTTATTGTTTCTTGCATGTTTGGATTCTTATGTTATCTATGTGTACTTACGCTATATGACCGCAAAGCTTAATACCTGACGGACGAGCTCCTTGGAAGCACGGCAGGCTACCTTTGCGGTAGAGGAGGCCTTCTGACGCGGAAGGCTATTTCCTTTTTACTTACATAGTCATCTACAATCTCACAGTTAAAGGTGGAACAAACATTACATGGTACCAACTAATCTACGAGCTTTTCTAGACATTTTGCGCCGCGAAAATCAACTGATTGAAATCTCCGCTCCAGTAGACCCAAATCTAGAACTCGCGGAGATTCATCGCAGAGTCATCGACGAGCAAGGCCCAGCTTTGCTGTTCACGAATGTCAAAGGAAGTTCATTCCCTGTCGTATCGAATCTATTCGGGACTTCACGACGGGTTGATCTTGCCTTCGGTCCAAAACCGGAACAATTCATGAAAGCGGTTATTAACGCTACAAGCACGTTAATGCCCCCAACGCCGCAAGCGCTCTGGGGTGAACGTGCCCTCATCATGGATCTGCTGAAGGTTGGAACGAAGAAGGTTCAGCCGCACCAAGCGCCGATTCTCGGCGGCTTGAAGCAGGACAACCCACTCGCAGGACTGCCTGTCCTGACGAGCTGGCAAGAAGACGGCGGCCCGTTCGTCACGCTGCCGCTCGTCTACACCGAGCATCCAGACGGCGGTCATCATAACCTCGGTATGTACCGCATGCAGGTTTATGATGACTTCACTACCGGGATGCACTGGCAAATACATAAAGGCGGCGGATTCCATTACCACGAAGCCGAGAAACGCAACAAGCCGCTGCCCGTCACCGTATTCCTGGGCGGCCCGCCTGCGCTCATCGCCTCGGCGATTGCGCCAGTGCCCGAGCACCTGCCCGAGCTGATGCTCGCTTCGCTCATCCTCGGACAGAAGCTCCCCATGGTGGAGAACCCCCATGGGGGGCACCGCCTCGTGGCCGAGGCGGAGTTTGCGATATGCGGCTCCGTACCGCCGCATACGAGACGTGCCGAAGGGCCTTTCGGCGACCACTTCGGGTATTACTCACTCATCCATGATTTCCCGATTTTCAACGTGAATCATGTATGGCACCGCAAAGACGCGATCTATCCGGCGACGATCGTCGGCAAACCGCGCCAAGAGGATTACTTCCTTGGCGAATTCCTGCAAAGATTGCTAGAGCCCGCGTTCCCGATGGCGATGCCGGGGGTGAAAGACCTCTGGACGTATGCAGAGACCGGGTTCCACCCGCTCGCAGCTGCCGTCGTCCGCGAGAGCTATAGCCGAGAGGCGCTTGGCACGGCATTCCGAATCCTAGGTGAGGGTCAGCTGTCACTCACCAAGTTCTTGATCGTCACGGACAGGCCGACGGTCTTAGCTAACTTCACAGAGCTGCTTGAAACTGTGCTGGAACGATTTGATCCGGGTCGTGACCTATTTATCTTCAACAAAACATCGCATGATACGCTTGATTATACAGGTGGTCAGCTGAATCACGGTAGCAAAGCAGTCCTTCTCGGTACAGGCGACCCTGTACGCGAACTGCCAAGAGCCTACACCGCCGGAGAGCTGCCAGAGATCCATGATATCGCCGTTTATTGCGGCGGATGTCTGCTCGTCTCAGGTGCTTCTTATGCGGCGGAGCCGGAGCTGCCACAGCGTCTGCTGGCGAATGCAGCCAGCCGCTTAACCGAATGGCCGCTAGTCATCTTAGTGGATGATGCCAGCGGCATCGCGCACGACCAAACCAAGTTCTTGTGGACCGTGTTCACTCGTTTCAATCCGGCAAGTGACATGTACGCGCAGTCCAGCGTAAATCGTCATCACATCGCTTACGAGGTTCCGATTGTCATTGATGCTCGTATGAAACCGGGATACCCCGATGAGCTGTTCCCGCGGGAAGATATCGTGGAACTTGTGGATCGCCGCTGGAAGGAATATTTCGCATAATGCGGATCGGCTCCGTTCTTTTTATCCACATTTCGTTTTAACGGGTTGCGCTTCGCGAGTATGATTCCGTTGCTGTGGGTCTATACTTACTTTTATTATCGATCGCTTTCGCTCTGCCCTTCGTACTTTGGCGTGCTGACGCCGCCTATATACGGCCATCAGTTCAACAGGTTGGATCAGCTTAATGAAAAAGGGGTGTGCCCGTGCTGCGAGTATTGTTTAATGAACCGAAACGAATCGATAGCGGACTTCTTCTAGACGCTGGCAACGCGGTGAGAACGTATATTGGGCTGTTGGAATCTAAGAAGCATAGCCATCTAGCTTCAGAATATCCCAAGTACCATAGGCGGGCGATCTGGAGCAAGGGGTTTATTGATGCCCTGGATGAGCTGGAACAGAGCAAATATTGCTGTGAGCGTTACGCCGAGCATATCAGTAAGGCTTTCTTGGAGGAAATGAATCCGCAAGAGATCGAGGAATATCATCGATTTGTTTATTTTTATAAAAATGCCTTCATTCGCTTGTTCTCGATCTTGGACAAATTGGGCACGTTTATGAATGATCTATTCGAGCTGAAAACAGAGACGCTTAAGTCTCGTTTCTCGTACTTTACCGTACTGCGCCGCATGCACGAAAAGCATATTCACGGATCGCTGGAGCTCCAGCTTTATAATCTCAAAATGGAATATAAATCGGCATTAGATCGACTGCGCAATCAGCGCAATATGGAGATTCATTATATTAATGCAGAAATGCTGGATGATCTTATGCAAAAAGAACCCATTCCAGGCGAACGAATTCACGTTGAAAATGTGAAATCCAATGTCGTTGATTTGCAGCAGGGATTTGAAATGGTATGCCGAACCTTAACAATAGCTTTCTCTTATATTACGGCAAGTATTGCAAAGGGGTAAGGGGACCATGGAATTAAGAGGCCGAACGGTTCTTATTACAGGCAGTGCCAAAGGCTTGGGCAAAATGACCGCGATCACCTTAGCTCAGCGGGGTTGCCAGATAGCTGTCAATTATGTAAATAGTGAAAAGGAAGCCGCTGAGCTCGTCCATCAATTGGAAGATCTGGGTGTTCGCAGCGTTGCCGTACAAGGCGATGTTGCCAAACGCGATGATATTATACGTATGGTGGAGCAAACGACATCGAAGCTCGGCCCGATAGATATTCTCGTGAATAATGCCGGACCTTTCTTCAGAGAGCGACGCTTTTTCGCTGACTATAACGTCGATGAGATTGAGTATCTGATGCGCGGCAATTTGCTAGGCGTCATGGAGCTTGATCATCTGGTTCTGCCTATGATGCGGGAGAGACACTGGGGGCGAATTATCCATTTTGGATTCGGCAAAGCAGCTGAAGCTAGGGGCTGGACACATCGCGCCGTATACGCAGCGGCTAAAGTAGGCTTAGTTTCCTTCACGAAGACATTGGCTGAAGAAGAAGCGAGTCATGGGATCACTGTCAATATGATTTGCCCTGGCGATATTCGAGGTAAGAACAAAGAACGGACGATGGAAGAAGCACGTCTTGAGGCTGATGGGGAAACACGGGTAGGAAGACCGGGGACGGGCGAAGATGTGGCTAGAGTCATTGATTTCCTTTGTTTACCTGCATCCGATTTCATTACTGGAAATATTATGGATATATCTGGGGGTCTCGATCCGATCCAGCCATTGCCAGTGCTTAACCAGCGTAAAAACTAGTCCTTATCCTATAAGCAAAAAGAGCTTACCATAGAGGTAAGCTCTTTCTTATGATATAGTCGTAATTAGAATACCTGTACGACTTCTGTTATGCCTTCAACCTCTTCAACCAATGCGCGTTCGATACCAGCTTTCAACGTGATTGTTGAGCTTGGGCAGCTGCCGCAGGCACCCATAAGTTTCAGCTTCACAACACCGTCTTCTACATCAACGAGATCTACGTCACCGCCATCGCGTTGTAGAAAAGGACGGAGTTTATCTAAAACCTCAAGGACTTCATCATAAATTACTTCTTTTGTTTTTTCAGTCATTTGATTCATCTCCTTTCTTCTATTATTATATTACAATAATGTTTAAATGAAAATGGTTTTCAACTTGAATATCAACATAAGGTGGAATTTATATAATGAGACCAATCATTGAGTTTTGTGCCAGTAATATGCACCATGGAACGGATAAAGTCATGAAAGCTTTAGAACAAAACCCTGACTTCGACGTCATGGAATACGGCTGTCTAGGCAATTGCGGGCAATGCTATATGGAGCCTTATGCGCTAGTGAATGGCGAAATCATTGCAGCTGAAAGCGCAGATGCTCTCCACGAGCGCATTTTAGACCGAATAAAAGAAATTGAAGCGATGTACGAACTTCTTGGAGACTAATCTTACCCGAAGTGACGTTTTGACTTCCACAATACACCGCTTTTGAGAACACGAGCAATTTTACCCGTCATTAATGTACGCTTACCCATGATGCCGAAGCCGGCCTTTTTACCAAGTGAACCCAGCGTACCTCTGAGTTTAATTTTACCAAGTCGAGGCGTATCGCCTTTCCAAATCGACAGCATGGCTTCGGCAATCTGCTTGCCTTGGGCTTGCGCCGCTTGCGCACTTGGAGAGAACGGCAGGGAAGCACAGTCCCCTACGACGAACACTTCTTGATAATCTGGAATTTGATGATATTCATTAAGCAGGATACGGCCCTGACGGTCTTTGGGCACATTCAATGCCTCAACGATTGGATTCGGCTGAATGCCTGCTGTCCAGATTGTAGCATCGGTTTTAATAATTTCATCCCCGTTGTACAGATCTCCACCATCTAGTCGGACTAACGATACTTGAGGTCGGAGTTCAATATGGTGCTCTGTCATCCATTCGCGTACGTACTGCTGCAGATTGCTCGGGAAAGCTGAAAGTAGGCTTGGACCACGATCAATTAATCGAATGTTCAAATCTGCCCGGCTTTTCACGGAGCTCAGCTGCCATTTCAACACCGCTTAGACCTCCTCCAATAATGGAGACTTGTCCATATGGCGCAATGTCGTTAATGCGCTGGTAGGTAGCACGTGTTTGGCAAAGAGTCTGGATGCTGGACGAGTACTCTTTAGCACCGACAATTCCGTGATAACTGTCCACACATCCCAGACCGATAACTAACCAATCATACGAAAGCGGTTCTTGATCTTCAAAAAGAATTTGCTTGTTGTTCAAATCAACGCTAGAAACCTCACCGAAGGTTAAAAGCAAGCGTGGGTCGTTCGGATAGGCAACGCGAATATGTGTTTCAGCGATCGTGCCTGAAGCTAGTGCATAATATTCTGTTTTTAATCCTTGAAAAGGGCTTCGGTCAATTAGTACTAATAGTGTATCTTCTGGTAAATCCTTCTCCAGCATGTTTAAGGCTATGGTCAATCCGCCATAACCTCCTCCGAGAATTACAAACTTTTTCATTCCATCCAATATCCCTTCTGAACAATATCTCTTCTCTAGTATGACTAATATACTCTGATTTCATTATAAAAGGTGTCGCGTTCAACAGGAACGCGTCCTGCGCCTTTGATAAGATAAACGAGCTCATCACGTGTAAGACCTTCTGGTGATAATGCTCCAGCAGCATGAGAAATCTTCTCTTTCACGATCGTACCATGTGCGTCCGAAGCACCGAATGCGAAGGAAAGCTGGGTCAATTTCGTACCAATGTTGATGAAATAAGCCTTAATATGTGGGAAATTATCCAGCATCAAGCGGCTAATAGCAATTGTTTTCAGCTCATCCCAAGCAGGAACACGCTGCTTCAGGCCTGCGTTTTTGCTTGCCGGTTGAATAGAGTTAGGAATGAATACTAAGAAGCCGCCTGTTTCATCTTGAAGCTCACGAAGCAGCATCATGTGGCGAATGCGTTCCTCTTTCGTTTCAATTGAGCCGTACAGCATCGTTGCGTGAGTTTTCATACCGAGCAAATGAGCGTTACGATGAACGTCAATCCATTCCTCTGAAGACGCTTTTTCTACTTTCATTTTAGTCCGGTAGCGCTCAGTCAGAATTTCGGCTCCTCCTCCTGGAAGCGTGGACAAGCCTGCATCCATTAGCGTTTTCAGGACATCTCGGAAGCTAAGACCACTGATACGAGAGAAAAATTCTATTTCAGCTGCTGTATGAGCTTTAATCGTAACGTCAGGGTAAGCTTGTTTCAGTTGGCGAATACAATCCACATAATATTCAAAAGGCAAGTGCGGGTTATGCCCCTGGCTAATATGAAATTCTTTAATTTCTGGATTAAAATGTTCAGCTACATAATCTAACATTTGACTAGGTGTCAGTGTGTATGAGCCTTCTTCACCTTCGTCGCGGCGGAAATGACAAAAAGCACAATGCTCCTCGCACACATTCGTAAAGTACAAACTCATATTTTGGACAAAATAAACCTTGTTTCCGTTCATTCGCGTATTCACTTTGTTAGCTAATTGACCTATGGTTAGCAAATCGTCTGATTCATACAAAAATAGCCCATCTTCCATAGATAGACGTTGATTGTTCTCAACCTTTTCAGCAATTTCGGCCATCCGTTTGACCGGGTCTGTCGTCACAACACTCATCATTATTCCTCCTCTGAATAGTAAATAAAGCCCATACTGAATCAACGCATTCAGCTAGATAAGGACCAAATGCGTTAAGCGGTGTGAGACGCTCGCGTACCTGTTCATCCAGTTCGGTTCAGGAATTCACACCAGTTCAAAGTCTCCTCGCTCGGGGATCTTTGAGCTTGTTTCATCTATAACGTGCAATCCATCCATCCCATTATAAACCTACGTGTTGGGAGGGGCAATATCATTTAGATGGAGATAAATTGACAATATACAAAAATGGCATGATTTTTCCTACTATATTAGGAAATGTTATTCCCAATATTAACAAATTCCTGTATACTATTGCAATGTGATTACGTAGGGCTAAAGGTGATTATATCGTGATACCAGTATTCGTGACCGAACCACAGGAACGATTGAATATAGAAATAGAACAGCTTCGAGGCCAAATGGTTTCCTTAGGTACGGCGTACGGCTTCCTTCATCCAGAAGTGCAGCAATGCAGTCGAGAGCTCGATCAATTGCTGTTGCAATATTACGCAATAGGACATAACCGTAAAGTTTATGGCTGAAATGGCTAGGAATGACTGCGCAGCTGCCCTTGAGCAATGCTTCATATAGGAGTATACTTGTTAGTAAGCATTACGAAAACTTAGTATAATGCCAGTTTTCCATAAGGAGAACTTTAGGGAGGGATTTCCGTTATGATTAACATTAGTGAATCAGCGTCAGATAAGATTAAAGAGCTTCTATCTTCTGAAGAATCACCGAACCTGTTCTTGCGTCTAGGTGTCAAAGCTGGAGGCTGCAGCGGTTTCTCTTACGGCATGGGCTTCGATGATGAGCAGAAGGATGACGATAAAGTATTCACCATTCATGGCCTCAAGGTCGTTGTGGACGAAGATAGCTCCAAGTATTTATACGGTGTTGAAATTGACTACACGGACGCAGGCATGGGCGGCGGGTTCTCCATCAATAACCCGAACGCAGTAGCTTCGTGTGGATGCGGTTCTTCCTTCAAAGTGAAGGACGAAGAGGGCTTAGTTGAGAAATGCGACGATAAAGTCGAGGCTTAATAGGTGGATTACAACCTCCAAGTTTATGTGTTGATGTTAATACACATACTTTTGGAGGTTTTTTTTGTTTAAGAAGATAGAACGAAAAATGTCATATGGTATAATGGAATAAATTGGGAATTGAAAATATTTGATAAAGTAATTGAACTGCTTTGGAGGGGTAAATCATGCAACTACATGAATCTGGCATCATTTTATTTTGTGAGGATTACGAACGAGTCTTAAATTTTTACACGGAGAAGATTGGTCTTCCTATTCGTGAACAAAAAAGTAATTTAGCTGTACTTGATTTTGGTGGAAGCTATTTAATGATTGAGGATAAAGGATCTGCATCAACAACACCAAAGACTAGAGCGCAAAATCCAACAGTGCTAAGGTTTAACGTAAATGATTTTGAAGATACCATATTGGAGCTATTGAATCGCGGAGTGAATGTTGATGTACATTCATTTAATTGGGGGAAAATTGGCGTAATCATTGATCCAGAAGGAAACAGGATAGAGATCAAGGATTAGTCTTATGCATGTAATTTCAGGTGATACAATATACATAAAAAGGAATTCCTGCATTTGGTGAGAGGAGTGAATCCTTTAATGAATTGGAATTTTAATATTTCAATCATCTCTACAATTGTTGTCATTTTCGTTTTAATGCTGTTCTACAGAAATAGGGAAGAGGACGAAGGATATTTAGGATTGAAATTAGTCGGGTATTACATTTTAGGTACATTCAATTTAAAAGTTGGTATTTTAATTCCTATTGGATTTATTATTTGGTTGCTGTTGTTTTACCCGAAGACGAACCGAACGATTAAGAGATATTCGGCTATATTTGGATTACTTATGATGTTGATTGGGAATTGGATTCATTAGCTCCCCGAGTGCAGGATTGTTGGCACTTGCGGGAGCCTTTTTTACATTATTTGCAAAAAAATGAAGACTAACGGAACCCTTTTAAGTATTGAGAGAATAGAATAGATTGAAAGGTTTAGTTTACTAGAGAAATAAGAAGAAGGTGTGTTCATGGCAACTAGACAGGAATTTATTGAGATGATTGCACCAATTGCAGTGAAACTGCGCATAGAGAACTCACCGATCTATCCTTCAGTAAGAATCGCGCAAGCCATTCAGGAGACAGGGGGCAATTTAAACAAGTGGAACAATCTAGTGGGTTATAAGGTTGGTAATGGGGTGTTGACGCCTTTTTGGCAGGGGGATCGTGTTTCAACAACAACATGGGAAGTTATTGAAGGTACAAGCTATGATAACGTACCAGGAGATTTTCGTGCATATTCTACGATTGATGCAGGGTTTCGTGATCAGGATTTACTTTTTGGATCCCCTCGTTATGCAAGTGTCAGGTCGGCGAGAAGTCCAAGTGAGCAAGTGAAAGCATTGCAAAGCAGTGGATATACAACGGATCCCTCTTATGCAAGTAAGCTGAATATGATTATTCAAACCTATGGTTTAACTTACTATGATGAGGAGGTCGCTCGTATGTTGGAGAAACTGCAGGAACAGATCGTAGAATTACAAAATAGAGTTAGTTCCTTAGAGGAGCAAGCGGCAATGGAGGTCGTACCCCAATGGGCAAAAGCTGCTGTAGACGCTGCGGTCCAAGCCTCATTAATCGATATTCCGGAGAAAGGGAGCTATGATTTCTATCGATTGTTAACGGTTCTGCATCGCAAAGGGATCATCTAATGGCAAGTAAGGAAAAAGGCCGCTAGTGTATAACGGGTTATTAATCCCTAATACACCATGCGGCCTTTAATTTTAACATTGTCACCATACTTGGCTTTCATAAGCTTGCTTTGCTCTAGCATAAATGCGTAAATTTCTTTCAAACGGTTCTTGCGAGGTTTAATCGTTTCTTTAATTTCACCATTTAGTACAATATCGTAGACGATCATGTCTTTCGCTCCTTTGTTTTGTCTTTCTACTATCATTGTAGGCTATGAATATTAAGTGACGATTAAAATTTCTTTTCAATTGTGTGAACAAGCTTAAAGATTTGTTAAGTGTGAGTAAAATATTCCCTGTATTTCGATCAATTTTTTTTATCGGCTGACGGACTGTTTAGCGTGTGCATAACTTTATACACAGTATCCCCTATCCATACAGCGCGTTTATGGGACATATTAACAATCTACCCACAGGATATGCACAGGTATCTGTGGATAACGGAACGCTTGTTCTAATTTTGCCCCCATGATAATATAATTACAAATTATAGAATAAAGGTGATTTCAGTGAGACAAATTAGTGACGAAACATTGATCGACTCTTATTACAAAGCATTGGATTTGAGATTGGAATCAGATTTTGTTGACCTGTTGCTCGCAGAAATACAGAGACGTAATTTAAAACTGCACGTCTACATCAAGGATGAAACCCCGCTAAACTAGAGAGTTTCATCATGAGGTTATTTGGATGGTAAAATTCTGGTGGCAGTCGGCGCAGTTTACCAGATGAAGGCATTGATTATTCTGCGAGCCTAGTGTTCCATCTGACATGGAGATATCATCAATCTCTCGATAGGGAGAGTAGGGACCTAGATAGTCACTCCATTTTCCGCAATCATTCATCTGTTGTGAACAAACAGGACACTCGGCATTCAGTTCCTGTAGGCCGTTGCAAACCGGACATATATATGACAAAGGGGTATTCCTCCTAATCCGTAGATTAGGTTTAGAATACCCCATTTTATTTAAGAAGATTAAAATTTTAAGTTACTGCTGTGTCCTGGTGAAAGCTTTGCATTAGGGTCAATATAGACTTTAGCGTTATTAATCGCAGTCGGTGCTTCACCAAAGCCAACAGCAATTAGTTTCAATTTCCCCGGATAAGTTGTGATATCCCCGGCAGCGAAGATGCCTGGAATGTTTGTTTCCATTCTGGAGTCAACAACGATGGAGCCGTTTTCAATCTCAAGACCCCACTCGGAGATCGGTCCAAGGGAAGAAACGAAGCCGAAGTTAATAATAACAGCGTCGACTTCATGTACAGTTTCTTCGCCCGATTTAATATCTTTCAACGTTACTTGCTCGATGCGGTCACTACCGTGAAGTTTAGTGATTTCCGTTGGAGTTACAACGTTTACTTTGGAGTTCATCAAGTTTTCTACACTGTGTTCATGTGCACGGAATTTATCTCTACGGTGGATAAGCGTGACTTTCTCCGCAATAGGCTCAAGCATTAAAGCCCAGTCAACTGCTGAATCGCCGCCACCGCTGATTAATACTTTTTGGCCAGCGAAAGCATTCAAATCGCTAACGAAGTAATGCAAGTTTTTCTTCTCGAATTGCGCGGCTTCCGGTAACTCAAGTCGACGAGGCTCGAATGCGCCAACCCCACCCGAAATAATAACGGCGCGGCTGTAGTGTGTGCCTTTGTCTGTCGTTATTTCGAAGAGACGCTCTTCTTTTTTGATCACTTGGTGAACTTTCTCTTCCAAGCAAGTGTTAATCTGAAAGTGTTTCATTTGGGCTAACAAGTTGTCCACTAATTCTTGTGCGGTTACTTTGGGAAAGCCAGCGACATCATAAATGTATTTCTCAGGATATAAAGCTGCAAGCTGACCACCAAGCTGCGGCATACTTTCGATAATTTTAACTGATGCTTGGCGCATACCCGCATAGAATGATGCAAACATTCCAGCTGGGCCTCCACCAATTACAATGATATCTACGATATCTTGATCTTGATTTGTTTCTCTCTCGTTCATTCTTAGACTCCTCCGATTCCGTTCTTTTGATGTGGTAAATATTTGTGTATTGCCATAATCATTATTTCATTATAAACGTCTCTTCTATTGAAGGAAACAGGAAAGTGCGATTTCTTCATATAATTCGCTTATATATATGATAAATAATGCTTACACAGGATGGTAAGGCTAGAAGGGCCTGTACGCCTTATTTTAAAGCAAAATAGCACTTGATATTTACTTATGAAAATTATATTATATCATGAGAATCGGTTTACGCATGTTGTGACTAATTTCATCCTGTTTCATCATAATTCGCTGCGTCTGAGTGCAAACTAGAGGCAGTATACTACTTTTGAAGCTGTTTGTGTAATTTTTCACAAGATAGAGAAACCATAGGACTATAAATACGGATATGGAAGTGAGAGAGAAATGAGTAGAATACCAAGGATCGTTATTTTAGGAGCAGGCTATGGCGGAATCCTTTCCGCAATTCGTTTGCAAAAAGAACTAAATTACAATGAAGCCGATGTAACACTGGTAAACAAACATGACTATCATTACATTACTACCCATCTTCACATGCCTGCTGCAGGAACGGATAATCCTGAAAATGCACGCGTGAACATTTTGAAATTGATTGATGAATTTAAAGTTGATTTCGTGAAATCTACAGTTACACAAATCCGTCCGCATGAGAAAAAGGTTATTCTCGAAGACGGTACGCTTTCCTATGACTACCTGGTTATTGGTCTTGGCGGCGAAGCTGAAACTTTCGGTATTCCTGGGCTTAAAGAAAACGCACTGAACATTCGCAGTATCAATAGCGTTCGTTTCATTCGTGAACACATTGAGTATCAATTCGCGAAGTACAAGCGCGAGCCAGATCGCAAAGATTACCTGACATTCGTTATCGGCGGAGCAGGGTTTACTGGAATCGAGTTCATTGGCGAGCTTGCTGACCGTATTCCACAGCTTTGCAAAGAGTTCGACGTAGATCCTTCCCTCGTGAAGATTTATAATATTGAAGCAGCTCCAACGGCACTGCCAGGATTCGATCCTGAGCTTGTTGAGTATGCGATGAAAGTTTTGACTGACAAAGGCATTACTTTCAAAATCGGTACAGCCATTAAAGAATGTACACCTGAAGGTGTTCTGATCGCTGGCGATGAGTTCATCAAAGCTGCTACAGTCGTATGGACAGGCGGTATCCGCGGTAACCATATGCTAGATGAAGCTGGCTTCGAAACGATGCGCGGCAGAATTAAGGTCGATGAGCACCTCCGTGCGCCTGGGTTCGATAACATCTATGTCGTTGGTGACTGTTCCATCGTGATGAACGATGAAGGAAGACCATACCCTCCAACAGCTCAAATCGCTATGCAGCAAGGTGAAGCTGTTGCGCATAACTTGATTGCTTCCATTCGCGGTTCGCAAATGAAAACTTTCAAATACTCCAACAAAGGTACAGTTGCTTCCTTAGGTAAAGGTCAAGCTATCGGTATTGTTGGTTCCCGTAAGCTTAAAGGTAATGTTGCAGCCATGATGAAAAAAGTGGTTGATATGAGATACCTCTACATTATTGGCGGAATTCCACTTGTTATACGTAAAGGACGTTTCTAGTCATCATTAGGTAACGGGGGGATCGCCATGCGGCACTGCAGTGTCCAAGTAAGAGGACTTCTTACCCGGGATGAACTGGATCGTTACAATGCCCTGATCGAGGTCGGTCACTTTCTAGAGACTGAGAAACGTTATGATCATGTAGCTGTTGTGCAAAAGGAAATTGATATCCTCATTCTACCAGCGATTGAACGCTTGAAGGAAAAAGGTCGCCAGCGTGACCGTGATACGGAAGCGTATCTGGCTCGTAAAGCACAGATGGAAGCTGAGTTAGAGGCTGCTCTGCGTGACGATGAGGATGAGGAATAATTCATGATAAGAAAGCTTCGCTCTTCATTGAGCAGGCTTTCTTTTTTTGCTTCATTCATCTTCAAGGGCTGATTACCCTTTTCCAAAAATGTGCACAATGTTGATTGTACAGTCATGCAAAAAAAAAGAGTGAGGGACACGGAGTCCTTCACTCTTGAGTTATATCTTAAATTTGAATTAATTTAGCAAATTTATCAGGAGTCAGCAGGTTGCCGACGTAGAAGTCGCCGAACTCACCGAAACGTGCGCTCACTTCGTCGAAACGCATTTCATAAACGAGCTTCTTGAAATGAAGTGGATCATCGGAGAACAGGGTTACGCCCCACTCCCAATCATCCAGTCCTACGGAACCTGTAATGATTTGTTTAACTTTACCCGCGTATGTGCGTCCAATCATGCCATGGCTGCGCATCATCGTTTTGCGATCTTCCGCAGGGAGCATGTACCAGTTGTCATTACCATCGCGACGCTTATTCATCGGATAGAAGCAGATGTGCTTCGATTTAGGCAGGATAGGCTTCAAGCGGGCTTGAATTTCCGGATCTTCTGAAGGATCCACGCCTGGCTTAGCAAGATAACTGCTTAACTCTACTATGGATACGTAGGAATAGACCGGGATTGTAAAAGCGGCGAAGCTGGATTTATTAAACGTATTTTCTAATTCATTCAGTTCTTCTAACGTTTCGCGCATTTGCATGAATACAAAGTCGGCTTTCTGACCAACGATGCTATAAACGGCAGTACTGCCTAGTTTATCGTTCTCGAATTGCTGCCACTGAGACAGAAATGTATTCAGTTCGTCCGTTGCGTGCTTACGCTCCTGCGGGGTTGCAGCATGCCATGCATTCCAGTCAATCAGACGGAAATCATGGAGAGCATACCAGCCTTCCAGTGTTTGTACGGCTTCACTCATTGGTTTTCCTCCATTCAAGGGCTAATATCCCCTACATTGTATCCAATTCATGGGGAAAGGGCAAATGAACAAAGGGTGAAGAGGGAAATGTTCAATTTGTGTACACTTTACCTGTGACATTTCGTGGATTACAATTATAAGGAAGTCATATTGATGAACGGACTTCTTACATTGCTAAGGGGGAACTTACATTGTTACAAATGGTCATAGCCACTGTCTTAATGATAGTGTTATTTTTTGGGATTGGTTTTATTTTGAATATGCTAATGAAAACAACATGGTTTCCACTGTATGCTTTTATTGCTTTGGTTATCGGTGTTGTTATTTATGGTTCAATCGGAGAGGCGTCTTTTCTTTCCAGTGGAGATAGCTTTACCATTGTTGACATTATTCCGGCTATCGGTGGTTTGGTTGGCGCTATTTTAAGCGGATCGGCCATTAAAGCGCTGCGGATTAGAGGCTTCAAAATGTTCTAAGGTTCTCATAGAAATAGGCAGAACTGGTCACGATAAGGTTAAGTTACCTAAATTGACCTTTCGGAGGAGACTATTGTGCCTTTGGCTCATGTGAACGGAACCAAATTAAATTATGAGATTACGGGGACTGGCACCCCGATTGTCTTTATTCATCCACCTTTATTGACCTTACAAACTTTTGCTTATCAAAGAGAGCAGCTTTCCGACCATTTTCAAGTCATTACTTTTGATATTAGGGGGCACGGCGCGAGCAAGTCGTCAGAACGTACATTTAGCTATGCGCTTATTGTTGAAGATATAAGACATTTGCTAGATTATCTGGATATTGAAAAAGTGTTCCTGTGCGGTTATTCGACAGGTGGCTCGTTAGTTCTGGAAGCGCTCCTCACATATCCGAAACGTTTCCTTGGGGGAATCGTAGTTAGCGGGATGTCGGAATTAACGGATCCTTATAACAAAGGCAGGGTTTGGCTCGCAGTGCAGATGGCCGGTTCTGGTCTCTTTATGAATGTGTTGAAAAAAGCGATCACCATTGGGAATGCGGATAATGCTTCTACTTATCATGAACTGTACCAAAGCTCCGTTAGTGATGATGCCAAAAATGTGAAGCCATATTTTGAACAGTCCCTTACCTACAACTGTACCCGCCGTCTCCGGGGCATCCATCATCCGATCCTATTGATTTATGGTCAAAAGGACCGCGCATTTCAACGGTATGCGAACATACTCCATGAAGAGCTGCCGCATAGCTCACTTTATTTCATCAAGGATGCTAAGCATCAAATTCCACTTAAAAACCCTTCAAAGATGAATGACTTGATCCGCCTTTGGGTGGACAGTCTGGAAGATAATCAGACACAGCGTGTGTTGCTGGACTTAGCGATTGCAATGAAGCTGAATCCGGCCATGTATGGCGAGGATATCCAGGAAAGTCAGCTGCCGCTTCATTAACCAAGCTGATAGGTTGAAGAGCTTGTTGATTAAACTCAACAGGTTCTTTTTTTGTATAAAATGTCTCAACGCTTTCATAGTCACTTTTGCAATCATATTCCCAACTGTTCAAAGATTGGGGCAATGCTTACAAAAACAAGTCGGAGTGTTGTGTCTAACAGCTAAGTTGTCGGAATTTTGTCATCCGAAAGGTTGGTTTTTTCATATTAGGTAATATTATCTTTCTCTCGTAGATACCAAGCATGTCGATTTTTGTGGTAGACTAATAGAGAGAAACCGAGATGCTTACATAGCTGCAATCGGTTGAGGCAGGATGGTGCTGTAACGGAATGAGAATGACGAATATGCTGCATTTCACCGAGAACCACAGGTTTTGTGTAAACCGTGAGTTTTCTTTGAGCAGTCTGGATTATAAAATGCTAGCCATTATGTATCAGCCTATGATCGGCGGATTGGCTATTAGTCTCTATCAAGCACTCTATCTGCAGATGAGTGCAGAAAAAGTCGGATATTCGCCGCTGGAACAGCAGCGAAAGCTGTTCCTGCTGCTCGAGCTTGAGCAGGGGGAGCGAGGACGCAAATATTTAATTGAGCAATCTTCGAAGCTAGAAGCCATAGGGCTCCTGCAGACAACTCGCAAGTTTCTGCCGGGCGAAGAAGACTATGTCTTCGTATACACCTTGTTTCCTCCGCTTGGCCCCAATGAGTTTTTTCGCAATCAGCATTTGACGCTTCTGCTCCGCGATAAGGTCGGTAAGTTCATGCTCCTTTCCCTTCGGGAAGAGCTGCTCTCGCCGGAGCCGGAAGAGTGCCGTGACGCGAGTGAAGAGAACCTGTCTGTTCCGTTCTATGATTTATTCCGTCTCAATACCCAGGTGGTTGACTACGAACTGGAGCAAGCCCTGTATGAGGCCTCGGCCAGTAAACAGGGAGACGCTCGGATGGACGTGACCACCAAAGGCTTCCAGTATGCGGATATTATTATGAGGTTCCCGCGAGGTGCGAGTAATCGTGTTTTCGTTGAGGCTCTCAAGCATAAACCGGATCAGATGGCAGCGATTAATATTGTGGCGAAGAAGTACAACCTATCGCTTCAGGAAACATGCCGTTTGCTGGATGAGGATGGCGCATTCACCGAAGAGGGCGAGCTGCAGATGGATCTTATGCAGTATAATGCGAATCTGTTCTACAGACAGAGCAAGAAGCGGGATGAGGAACGAGAGCGCACGTTGTCCAGATCGGAAGAGAAGTCTCAAGGCGAAGCGAACGAGGATATGCTAGACACGTCTGGAGACAAGTCAGTTGAGATGGCTTATTACCTAGAAGTGCCGCAGCAGCTGCGCGGCGAATGTACAGATCATCAATACAATTACATTATGCGAAATGAGCCGTACACGGCAGTTCTGAAAATGTTCTTTACTCAGGGCTCCATCCCGGACGGTGTACTTAATATTTTTGAGAAGATTGATTTGAATTATAGATTGAAAGAGGAAGTCATTAATGTCTTGATCCACTTCCTACATATCGACCGCCGCTCGTGGGCTAAGTCTTCGATTGAAGCGGTCGCATCGGATATGCTGGGCAAGCAAATTGTTACTTACGAACAAGCGGTGGAATATGTGCGTGAGAAAATCAGCTACAAACAAAAGGCCGCTTCCAAGGTGGAGGCCGCTAAAGCTGGCGGTGGCTCTGTAACGAGAGGCCGGCAAGGCAAGACGCAGAAGCCTCACATTCCAATCGTTGTGCCGGATGCTGGCACAGCAGCGGCTTCAAGGCTGACAGATGAAGAGCTGGAAGCCGCGAGAAGGATGGCGCAGAAGCTGGACGAGCGCTTTAATCGGAAGAGCTGAGGGTTAGAGCCGAAGGTACAAACGTACAAGAGAATTATAAGGAGGTGCAGGAAGCATGGATTCCCTGTCTCACTTACTCAAATCAATGCCGCAATCTGAATGGAGACGGAAGGCAGAAGCGAAAATTAAAGTTGTCATGGATGACGTCTTAGTTCACAAATTTCGCCAAAAGTATCCGTTTGTCGATGACTATACCATTAAGATTAATATGAACAAGCTTTATCAATATGTGTCAGAGTACAAAAACTGTTCCAACTGTCCAGGTTTAGAAAACTGTCCGAATGATATGACGGGGCATTATACGATGTTAACAGCCGACTCCGTCAATGAAAAGCCGTTTGTTCATGAGGAAAAGGTGGCTTGCAAGAAGTTCAACGCGAAGCAGCTGCAGGATGCTATAAGCAGCCGAATCCGCACCTTTCACGTGGATCCGCGGATGATTTCGCGCAGCTACTCGTTTGGAGATATCCTTGAAACGGATCTGGATCGGGCGAAAGCCGTTATGCAAATTAACGACTATGTCAGCCTGACGATGGAAGAAGGGCTTCAGACGAGAGGACTCTACTTGTCCGGATCATTTGGAACGGGGAAGACGTTCCTGATGGGCTACATGCTGCACCAGCTGGCCAAAGTCGGTATGACAGGTGCAATTGTCTATATGCCGGATTTTGCCGAGGACTTGAAGGGGATGTTCCAGGAGCCCTACAAGCTGAAGGAAACGATAGATCTACTGAAGGAAACAGATCTATTAGTTTTCGATGATATTGGTGCGGAGAATTTGAATCCGTGGCTGCGAGATCATGTGATTGGCGCTATCGTGAATCACCGGATGAATCGTAAGCCGACCTTTTTCACATCCAATTATGCGCTCTCTGATTTGGAGAAGCATTTCAGCTTCACGAATAAAGATGGTGACGAGGAGTACAAGGGACAGCGGATTATGGACCGTATTCGTCCTTTTGTCGATGTTGTTGTGGTAACAGGTACGAACAAGCGTGGGAAATAATAAAAGCTGTACAGATGCGTTCATCTGTACAGCTTTTTTGACTACATAAGAAAGTATGGTTTTTCCTCATAGCAAACGGCATGAAAAAAACCACTTTACACTGAGTGCAAAGCGGCTCACTTACAGGCTTGGACATTCCTATTTCATAACTTGAATCACGGTTGCAATGGCTGCGATTACAAACAAAAAGCCAAAGAAAGCGCCAAAGCCAATGCCTACATCCATGAAATCATTACGCGGTTCTTCGTACACGTGAAGCTCAGGGTGTTTAGGATCGCTCATGTGGTTACCCCCTACGTCCGACATTCGTATGTTTAAGCTTAGTATACCCAAATTCGTCGAAAGTTGTAAAGCTTATCAAAGTGACAATTATGCAAACAATAACAGATAGCAGCGGAAAGTATGAAATAAGACTTGACTCTAACATTAGTGTCATGGTTTACAATAAAATCATCCTTACTTGATCAAGGAAAAGGAAAAAGGTGAAGGCCATGCGGATTAGTGAGTTATCCAAGCTTACCGGAGCCAGTATTCGTTCTTTGCGGTACTATGAGGCGAAAGGGCTAATCGCGACACAGCGTGAAGAAAACGGATATCGGGTATTCAACCAGATGGCTGTTGAGCGCGTGAAGACCATTCAGTTTTATTTGAGCTTAGGCTTTACGACCGAACAGATTGAAAGCTTTCTCAACTGCGTCATGAAAAATCAGGAGTCGATGTGCGATGATTTGCTGCCACTCTACACAGAGAAGCTCGAAGAAATCGAACAACAGATGAAGATGCTGCAGCTGCTGCAAGCCAATTTGAAGGATCGTATCGCTTATATCGAGCAGCAAAGACTCCAGGGGCTGCCTGTAGGGTTGCCTGCTAAGTAGATCCAACTTCAACCATTTTGCTAACTTATGGCTTGGTTGAAATGACCCACTGGTGTGGTATACTTTACATGTTGACGTTCATCGGTAGCTAGGTACTACTTGATGTTATAAATCAAATCCATTCTTAGAAGGAGGAACTATCATGTCAATCGTGAATGTTTCTGATAACAGCTTTAAAACCGAAGTTGAAGGAGAAGGTACAGTACTTGTAGACTTCTGGGCACCTTGGTGCGGACCTTGTAAAATGATCGCTCCCGTTTTGGAAGAGCTTGATAAAGAAATTGAGTCCTTGAAAATTGCAAAAGTAAACGTGGATGACAATCCAGAGTCTGCTGCTCGCTTCGGCGTTATGAGTATCCCAACTCTTATCGTGTTCAAAGATGGACAGCCAGTTGATAAAGTAGTTGGCTTCCAATCCAAAGAAGCGTTGAAAAATGTTGTTTCTCGTCATCAATAATTTGTTACAAACTAGAAACAATTGTTCGTGAGAAAAAGCTCTTTTTCTGCTATGCTGAAAAGGAGCTTTTTTTGTTTTCCGAAAATAGCGGAGCGTTTATAATTAGTAACGATTGCGACGATTATGTTGTACGAAATACAACAATTGTTCGAGCAGATGGGCATTTATGGATGAATGTTGTATTTTGTACAACAAAAATGGCTCTATTCCTCTTTAATTCGTATATTTCGGTTAAGTTGTTGTATGAAAAGCAACATTATCAGCGGAATGGCTTGTTTTGAGGTGTAAATGTTGTACGTAGTACAACATGTGACTTGGAGTTAGGAGTTCTTAGGAGTTTGGAAATTTAGGAACTTAGGAGCTTTGGAACTTAGGAACATAGGAATTTAGAAGCTTGGGAGCTTGGAAGAGCTTGGGGGCTTAGGAGCTTAGGGGCTTAGGGGCTTAGGAGCTTAGGACCTTAGGAGCTTAGGAGCTTAGGAGCTTAGGAGCTTAGGAGCTTAGGAGCTTAGGAGCTTAGGAACTTAAGAATTTAAGAACTTAAAAACTTAAGATTTTAGTAACTTAGGAACTTATAGGGGAAATATGGAGTAAGTTTTTGTGTGAGAGGAGATTGGATGCATGACCGAGCATGAGCATGAGGACGCTGGAGTCCGCGAACAGAGTCTGGAAGTAATCAAGCATAAGCTGAGCTTATTGCCGGATAAGCCGGGCTGTTATATCATGAAAAACCGCGAAGGCACGATCATTTATGTGGGAAAAGCCAAAGTACTGAAGAATCGTGTGCGCTCCTATTTCACGGGGAGCCACAGTGCAAAGACGCAAAAACTAGTCAGCGAGATCCGCGACTTTGAATATATAATTACCTCCTCGAACATGGAGGCTTTGATTCTTGAGTGTAATCTGATTAAGCAGCATCATCCGCGGTACAACGTACTTTTGAAGGATGATAAGACGTTCCCGTACATCAAGATTACACATGAAGAGCAGCCGCGCCTAGAAGTCACGCGGCGGGTGTTTAAGGATAAGGGCAAGTACTTCGGCCCTTATCCGAACGCCTTTGCGGCCCAGCAGACGAAGAAGCTGCTGGACCGGCTTTATCCGCTGCGCAAGTGCAAGACGATGCCCGAGAAAGTATGCCTATACTATCATATCGGGCAGTGTCTGGCGCCTTGCGAATTCGACGTATCCGCTGAGACGAACGAGCGGATGGTGCAAGAGATCAGCCGTTTCCTGAACGGGGGACACGACGTTATTAAGGAAGAGCTGACGGCCAAAATGCTGGCCGCAGCGGAGGAACTGAACTTCGAGCGCGCGAAGGAGCTGCGCGATCATATCATGAACATCGACGCCGTGATGGAGAAGCAGAAGATCACGACGGCTGATGCGCTAGACCGCGATGTCTTCGGTTACGCGGTCGACAAGGGCTGGATGGCTGTGCACATCCAGTACATGCGGCAAGGCAAGCTCATCGAGCGGCACGTCTCACTGTTTCCGTATTACGGTGATGAGTACAATGACTTCATCACCTATGTGACTCAAGTCTACAGCGACAATCCGGCGCTGCCGAAGGAGATCTTCCTGCCGACGATGCCGATACAGGCGGCAGTTGCCTCTACAGTTGCCCCTACAACTGCTCTTGCTGAAGCTCCCACCACTGAAGCTTCACTAAGCACCTCTATTGAAGTCCCAGCGGAAGTTGTGGCTCAAGTTGAGGCTGAAGAGAAGGATGTCCGCGAAGCGCTGGAATCCTGGCTGAAGGTCAAGGTGCATATCCCGCAGCGAGGGCTGAAGAAGCAAATGGTCGATATGGCCAAAGACAACGCCCGCAATGCGCTGGATGAGAAATTCCGCTTGGTGGAGCGTGATGAGCGCCGTACGACCAAAGCGGTCGAGAATCTTGGAGAGTGGCTCGGCACGGGAACGATTCGCCGTATCGAAGCGTTCGATAACTCGAACATACAAGGGACGAATCCGGTTTCTGCGATGGTCGTCTTCGTAGACGGCAGGCCGGATCGTAAGGAGTACCGTAAGTACAAAGTCAAAACGGTCGTTGGTCCGGATGACTACGAAACGATGCGAGAGGTCATTCGTCGGAGATATGAGCGTGTACTTAAAGACAATCTCACAATGCCTGACCTGATCGTCGTGGACGGAGGGAAAGGGCAGATTTCAGCCGCAGTCGACGTGCTGGAGAATGAATTAGGCCTGTTCATTCCGATCTGTGGTCTTGTGAAGGATGCCAAGCACAAAACAGCGCAGCTCATGATCGGAGATCCTGCCGAAGTTGTGCCATTGCCGCGTGACAGCCAAGAGTTTTACCTGCTGCAGCGGATCCAAGACGAGGTTCACCGTTTCGCGATAACGTTCCACCGCGAAACAAGGGCGAAGTCGATGGTTGTTTCGCAGCTGGATGCCATTCCCGGCATCGGGGAGAAACGCCGTAAGGCATTGCTTAAGCATTTTGGCTCTGTACGCAAAATAAAAGAGGCTGAAGTCCAAGACTTCAAGCCTCTGGGTATTGGTGAGAAATTGGCTAGCGAAATTCTCAAAGCGCTTCAAGGCGAGGCGGCGGTTCCCCAGGAATAAGGGGACCCCGCCTTTTTCCATGCAGCCAGGCTAGCAGCAAGCCGACCAAACCAGGCAGCAGGATATAGAAAATGCCAGCAAGTACATCGCTTACATGTCCGAGATAGAAGAGAGACATTCCCATGAGGATGCTGTCCATGCAGGCATGAGCGAAAATGGCGGTTATGAAACCATATTTTAGGAAGACGTAACCTAGAATAATGCCAATGATGGTGACCTCGATTAGCCGAGTGTAGACGGGATAAATGGGATACTGCGTATGACTAGCCGCCCAAATCACGCTGGGAATGACAATCGCAATAAAGTTTGAGCGAAACAGCTTCTTGAATAGAATGATGCCGAGCAGTCGGTAGGTCGCCTCTTCAGATATGGCAGCAACCCAGGCCATAAGCGGGAAAAAGTGAGGTTCTACCATATTTAGAACAGAATCGGATGGATCATTCACAGACCAAACATCAAAATTCACTTCACCTGTGTAAAAGAGCACCTGCTGAACGCCTAAGATGAAGAGAGCCAGCAAATAACCCCGCCCCATGCCGTTATAAACCTCAGTCCCAAATGAGAACTCCCTCCAAGCGGGCCATTTCCGCTGTCCAATTGAATTCCACAATCCATTACCTGCTACAAGAGCAAGGTAGAGAGATATGCCGAGCAGCAAAGTCACTATATTCATGAAAATAATAGCTGCCCATGTTGCGAAATCATCGTTCAGAGCTCCACTCATAGCTCTAAAAGCAGGGTACATATTGAAGTTGTTGGTGATATAAATGGCTAAGAAAATGGCTGTCAAAAGCAGGCCTCTATTGAATTTCATATGTTTTCTATAGATGATGGCGAATACAATCGCGGCAATTGTCATGATGAGTGTGAAGCCCATGGAAATCCAAGTCATGAGAGACGCAGAATGATCCTGCTGATCAATCCAGATTTGATGCGACGCAGGTAAGCTGAAGAGCACGTTAAAACCAGTCAGATTTTTGTCATCGAAATCAACTTGAACCTGTAACTTTGCTTCGCCCAGCGGTTTGGATTGCTTTTCATAAAATAAGGTTGTTCCATGTTTTGAATCGTCTTTGGCAGTCCGTTTATCTATGGGTGCAAAGTCAACCGGGTCAAATCCTTGCTGCCGAATTTCCTGCTTGGCCAAAATGTCTGCTTTCTGCTTGCTGATCATAGCCTGATCGGAGGGGTTCTGCGTTTCACGCCATCCAATAACGGCAGCATTCGTGTAATTAATCTCCACTTCAAATTGACGGTTGGTCTTGGTGTCTTTTACGCTTACTTGATAATAATCAATGGGGTAACGCTCCCCATAGTCCTTCAAATAGGCTTCTAACAAATGCTCCTTCTGCAAATAACCGCTGCGGTCCTTCTTGGACTGATAAACAACATAGGTTTGCGGGTTATGCAAATCGTAGCGCTCACTTACAAATTGAGCTGCGCGATCCGCAGCCTGCTGCTTCGTGATGGACGGATTGTCTGCTGCCGACGGTTCTTCGGCCCGAAGTCCGTATAAGGCGGATATCCCCAAATAAAGAGCTGCTCCAATGCATGCAAGGAAGAGGAGAAAACGATTAAATTTTGGCCTGATCATAGTGAGTTCCCTTCTACATTCTCGATTCTGAAATCACATCTTTCACGTTAACACAGTTTAAAAAGAAAGCCAATTTAGTGGTAAAGAATTCAAAACAATTATATAATACCTATCAATTGGGTAATGTCCGGAATTTCTAACGAATAACGGGGGAACCCTACCGTTAAGTGTTGGAAATATTTATGTCGTTTTTTGAACATACAGGAGGCACAATGATTAAAAAAATGAGTATTTGGCGTCTAACGCCTCCGCAAATTCTCGTTCTCGGATTTGCTGCAATTATTTTCATAGGAGCAGGGCTTTTGACACTTCCCTTTGCTTCAGCAACGGGACATTCGATTGCTTTTATTGATGCGCTGTTTACAGCGACTTCGGCAACATGTGTAACTGGTTTGGTCGTGGTGGATACTGGGAGTGCCTATACGATGTTTGGGCAGATCGTCATCGTGAGCTTGATTCAAATTGGCGGTTTGGGTTTCATGACAATGTCGACCTTAATCGCTTTTGCCTTCCGTAAAAAAATCACATTAAAAGAACGACTCGTTCTTCAAGAGGCTTTTAACCAAGGCAGTATGGAAGGTATTGTCCGACTTATCCGTAAAGTCATTATTTATTCGTTATCGATTGAAGCCATTGCAGCCGTGATTTTCACCATTCGTTGGACGTTTGATTTCGGTTTTACGAAAGCCTTATACTTTGGGATTTGGCATGCCATTTCCATGTTTAATAACGCTGGTTTTGATTTATTTGGCACGGTCGATGCGCCATTCGTTTCCTTTACCGGCTATGTGAATGATTTCGTGGTAAACTTTGTTGCTATGGCGCTTATTGTGCTTGGGGGTATTGGTTTCATTGTTATGTCCGATTTGATGGATTTTAAGACCAAGAAGAGGCTTTCTCTGCATTCCAAAGTGGTGCTTAGCATGACTGGTTTTCTGATTGTGTTTGGAGCTATTATCATCTTTATATTCGAATATACCAATATCAGAACCATGGGTTCTTTGGATTTGGGCGGGAAAATTCTAGCCTCCTTCTTCCAATCCGTCGCCCCTCGTACAGCTGGGCCGAATACGGTTGATATTGGGGCTCTCCGTCAAGCTTCCCAATTTTTCATTGTCATTCTTATGTTTATCGGTGCTTCTCCTGGCTCAACAGGTGGGGGTATTAAAACAACTACCTTTACGATTCTAATTAGTGCGATAGTGACGATGATCCGTGGGAAAGAGGATATTGTTATTTTCCGTTATCGGTTGGCTAAGGATCGTATTCTCAAGGCAATTACCTTAACCATGATGGCTCTGTTTTTAGTTATCATTGTTACGATGCTGTTATCGACGACAGAGGATGCACAGCTTTTGAAAATTTTGTTTGAAGTGACATCCGCCTTCGGAACCGTAGGTTTGACGATGGGATTGACTCCTGAATTAACAACATTCGGGAAGATTCTTATAAGTTTAACGATGTTTGCTGGGCGTCTAGGACCCATCACACTAGCCTATGCCTTGCAGCCGAAGCAAGAGAAAGAACTATTTAGATACCCAGAGGGTAAAATCACGATTGGATAAGGGGAACTACAGAAATGAAGAAAAATCAATATGTCGTAATCGGGCTGGGTCGTTTTGGAGCCAGTATTTCCAAAGAACTCATCAAGCTTGGTTATGAAGTGTTGGGTATTGATAAAGATGAAGAAGTCGTTGATGAGCTGAGTTCTGAGCTTACCCATACCGTAGTTGCGGATGCGACGGATGAAGAGGTAATGAAATCATTGGGCGTTCGAAATTTCGACTGCGCTGTTGTAGCTATTGGAGATGATATTCAATCAAGTATTCTGGCGGCCATTGTGCTTAAAGATTTGGGGATCAAAAAGGTTGTCGCTAAAGCATTGTCCGAATTGCATGGCAAGGTACTAAATAAGCTGGGTGTTGATCGCGTCATTTATCCGGAACGAGATATGGGAATCCGTGTTGCGCATCAACTCGTATCGCCTAATCTTCTGGACTATATTGAAATTTCCAAAGAGTATACGATCGTGGAATTATCTGTCCCTAAGAATCTATGCGGCTTAGCTCTCAGGGAGCTGGATCCTCGTGCTAAGTATGGCTGCAGCATTGTAGCAATTAATAAACAAACAGGGATTATCATTGCACCAACGGCGGGTGATGTCGTGAATGAGAATGATGTGATGATCATCATCGGAACCAACAATCAAATTGATAAATTTGAAAGTGAAGTCATCAGCTAATGGAAAATACAACTTCGCTCCTCATTGATCATGTTATCATTTTACTTGTGTTAATTTTTGGATTGGGCATGATATCTGGAAAAGTGGCGCAGTGGTTGAAGCTTCCTGACGTAGCTCTGTTTCTCATCGCAGGTATGCTGGTGGGACAAGTCTTTCATTGGATTGCAGAGTCTAGCACATCTTTTACGAATCAATTCATTCTAGTCATTGGCTCTACCTTAATCCTCTTCGATGGAGGACGCAATATCAGACTTTCTGGTCTTCGCAAGGTATGGCTTACTGTAAGTTTACTCAGTGTGCCTGGCGTACTTATCACATGCGGCGCAGTGGCGGTAGTCGCTCATTTGCTGCTGGATTTACCTTGGATTTATGCTCTATTACTGGGAGCTATTATTGCTTCAACAGATCCGGCAACCCTGATCCCTGTGTTTAAACAAGTGAAGATTCGTCCGAAAGTACGTGAAACGGTTGAAAGTGAATCAGCTTTTAATGACGCGACGGCTTCGATTCTAACTTTTTCTTTATTGGCGATTATTCTTGGCACACAAGAGGTTTCTGTTGCTTCGGGTGTCTTTGACTTTGTGAAAACAGCACTGGGCGGGCTTCTTGTTGGAGCAGTTATCGGTTATGTAATGACGTTCCTGACAGCGCATTTGAAGTTGGGTCATCTTAGAGACTACGCAACGATAGTGATGGTTTCGACTTCGCTTGGTGCTTATATCGCGGGAGAAGCGATGGGCGTGAGCGGGTTTATGGCGACCTTTACAGCAGGATTGATCTGGGGGAATGCGGGGACTTTTAGGCTGGAAATGAAGGAAAAACAGCTCGAAATGGAGCATTTTTCAGAAAATATTACGGTCATCATGCGCATGCTCATTTTCATCTTACTAGGCAGTCAAGTGAACTTTCCACTGCTCCTTGAGCATTTCTGGACTAGCTTAGGTGTTATCTTTGTATTTATGTTTATCGCGCGTCCGCTTACGGTTCTACTCTGTACATGGCCGGATCGAAAAGCGAAATGGAAGCGAAATGAAATTCTGTTCATGTTCTGGGTTCGAGAGACAGGGGTTATACCCGCGGCGTTATCCGGAATGGTAGCTGGGATGGGCGTTCAGCATAGTGATCTTATTGCTAGCGTTACGTTCATGGCTGTACTAATAACCATTCTGTTTCAAGCAAGCACAACGGCTTATGTGGCACGTAAACTGGGTCTTGAAATAAAGCCTAATGATCCCGATAATAATGATTAAAATAAACTTTTTTGATCACCAATCGACTATTCAATTAATCAATCTGCGAGTACATATACAACACGTGAATTTCTAACTGAAGGTGGACTCCCTATGTATAAGGTATTAATAATTGAAGACGATGCAATGATCGGTGATATGGTTACCATGTATTTAAGTGAAGAAGGATTTCATGTCATAAGGAAGGCGAATGGGGCAGAAGGCATTGTATCTGTCTCCCAGTTTGATCCAGATGTTATTTTGCTTGATTTGATGCTGCCTGATATGGATGGTCTTGCCTTATGCAGACAAGTTAGGGAAACTTCGAAAATACCTATTATGATCGTCTCGATGAAAAATAAAGTCGTTGAACGCGTTAACGCCCTTGGGGCAGGTGCGGACGACTATATGTGTAAACCGTTCAGTATGCATGAGATGAGTGCGAGAGTTCACGCTCTTATCCGGCGCTCCAACTTGTATTTGAAATCGAGTGCGAACACTCGTCAAGTATCGGAAAAAGCTGGAGGATCAACGACTGCGGTATTAGAGGCGGTCTTGGATATCGATAAGAAGATTACGCTCAACCCGAATACGCGTTCTATGCGTGTTCATGGTGTTTTAGTCGAGACAACTTATTCGGAATTTGAAATTATGAAATGCTTCGTCAATCATCCTGGTCGCGTATACAGCCGGGAAGATTTACTGCAAACGGTTCGCGGATTTGACAGTTTAGTTACGGATCGGGCCATTGATGTACATATTGCTAACCTCCGTAAAAAGATCGAAGACAATCCCAAAGAACCTAAGTGGATTCGGACGGTTTGGGGTGTAGGCTACAAATTTGTCTATTAGAAAAAGAACCTCTGGGCCTCTGCATCTTCTAAGATGAGCGGCATAGAGGTTTTATTTTTGCTTAGCGAAGTAATTGATCGCTTGCGTAATAAATTTCATAGACGCCATGTTATCCGCTGTGTGGTCGGAATAAATAAGTGAAGTCGTTCGTTTCGTCTGTTCTAACTCGGCCAGATTGCGCAAAATCAATTCATTATTACGAATTAAGTCTTCACGTAAATAGGATCTTGGAAGCAGGGTTGCCGTTTTACAGGTTGAAACGAGGCGGATGATGGCTTCGAAGGAGTCAATCTCCATCTGTACGTTGGGTAATATGGTAAATCGGTTGAACAACTCATCCATCAGAATGCGATACCAAGTGCCTTTGGAGAAGAGGATCATCGGCAATTCATTTATATCGTTCATTGTGATGGTGGAGCGATCAATAAGAGGATGTCCTAGAGGAAGCACCAGACATAAATGATCATCGAATAAAGGCTCGCAATGAAGGCTGGAAGCATTGATCTGGGAAGCGACGATGCCGATATCCACTTTGTTTTCTTTCGCCATGGTAACAATCTCGTGCGTCTTGCCGGTAAGCAGCTTAATTTCTGTCAGAGGGTAATCCTGCAAGTAATCGGTAATGAGATCCGGGAGTGTTGTTTGCAGCGTTGTCAGGCTTGCTCCAATCGTAATTGAAGTGTGGCTGCCCGCTGCTTTGTAGGTCTGGATCGCTTGCTTGAACTTGCGCTCTAGGTGACGCAGTTCCAAGGCATGGTCATAGCAAATTTGACCGACTTTAGTCAGCTCAAGCCTTTTACCTTTGCGGACAAAAAGCTCTACGCCCAGCTCTTCCTCGAGCTTCATTATTTTGCGGGAAAGAGCCGGTTGCGAGATATTTAATAGCTGAGATGCTTTATTGAGACTTACTTGTTCGACAACAACTGCGAAAACATCCAAGAGCTCCATGCTTCTATCGTCTCCTTTTGCGTTATGTATATGTGATTTAGTTATAAGTGTATATAAAAAAACGGCACTTCCATTATAAGCGTGAAAGAGGTACGATGTACATGTCACTTTTTATTCACATTTCTTGGACGAAGGTGTATAATCATCTACTGATTTGGCAAAATAGGCTTGGATGATTATGGGTGGGTTGACGCTCGTTTGCGGCGAGAGTACAATGGTATGTGGCTTGTCTTGTCTGATCATGTCGGATAAAAGATGAATGAATTTTTATGAGGGGGGAATTGGTTCAATTATGGGTAATTCGTATTACTTTCGAAAGATCCACTCTTTGCTTGGCGTAATTCCTGTGGGCTTCTTTCTTATTGAGCATTTGCTCACGAACTATGAAGCAACAAAAGGACCAGGCGCGTTCGTGGATCAAATTAACTGGTTAAATGGCTTGCCATTGGTGCTGTTTCTAGAAATCTTCGGAATCTGGATACCGCTTCTTTATCATGCTGTTTATGGTCTTTATGTAGCGTATCAAGCTCGTAACAACGTTTCGCAATACGGTTATTTCCGTAATCAAATGTTCATGCTCCAACGTGTTACTGGTGTCATCACATTCTTGTTCGTTGCTTGGCACTTCTTCGAGACCCGCTTGCAAGTTGCATTCGGTAACGTAGCGCACGAAGAACTTGGCCGGACGATGCATGACATCGCGACGAATCCGGTTATGTTTACCATCTATGTGATCGGTACACTTTCCGCAGCCTTCCATTTCTGTAACGGCATGTGGTCGTTCTTGGTTAGCTGGGGAATTACAATTGGACCGCGCGCGCAGCGCTTTTCATCCATCATCTGGATGGCTTTGTTCGTTGTCATGGCCGTGATGTTTATTATGTCTTTGACTGCATTTACAGATACGCAATTTCAGCTTCCGGTAGAAGCGCATACGGGGCATTAAGGGAGGGTGAACAGAAGTGGCTAATTCAAAAATTATCGTCGTCGGCGGAGGCCTTGCGGGACTCATGGCGACAATTAAGGCAGCAGAGGCCGGGGTTCATGTGCAATTGTTCTCCTTGGTTCCTGTTAAACGTTCCCACTCCGTATGTGCGCAAGGCGGCATTAACGGTGCGGTGAATACCAAAGGCGAAGGCGACTCCACTTGGGAGCACTTTGATGATACAGTTTACGGGGGAGATTTCTTAGCGAATCAACCGCCAGTTAAAGCTTTGTGTGATGCGGCTCCAGGGATTATTCATTTAATGGACCGTATGGGCGTTATGTTCAACCGTACACCAGAGGGTCTTCTGGATTTCCGTCGTTTCGGCGGTACCAAATATCATCGTACGGCATTCGCAGGCGCAACTACAGGGCAGCAGCTCTTGTACGCACTTGACGAGCAAGTACGCCGCTGGGAAACAGCTGGTCTTGTAACGAAATTCGAGCACTGGGAGTTCTTGGGTTCTGTTCTTGATGATGATGGCGTATGCCGCGGTATTGCAGCTCAAGATTTGCGGAGCATGGAAATTCAAACCTTCCCATCCGACGCAGTCATCTTGGCAACAGGCGGTCCTGGTATCATTTTCGGCAAAACAACGAACTCGGTTATCAATACAGGTACGGCAGCAAGTGCTGTTTACCAACAAGGCGTTAAATATGCGAATGGCGAAATGATTCAAATTCACCCAACGGCGATTCCCGGAGATGACAAGCTTCGCTTGATGTCTGAATCTGCGCGTGGTGAAGGCGGACGTATTTGGACATACAAAGACGGGAAGCCTTGGTACTTCCTCGAAGAGAAATATCCGGCCTACGGTAACTTGGTGCCGCGTGATATTGCAACTCGCGAGATCTTCTCGGTGTGCGTAGACCAGAAGCTTGGTATTAACGGCGAGAACATGGTTTACCTTGATCTTTCTCATAAAGATCCGAAGGAGCTTGATATTAAGCTTGGCGGTATTATGGAGATCTACGAGAAATTCATGGGCGACGATCCGCGTAAAATTCCAATGAAGATTTTCCCTGCGGTTCACTATTCCATGGGCGGAATTTGGGTTGATTACAACATGATGACGAACATTCCCGGCTTATTCGCAGCTGGTGAGTGCGAGTATCAACATCATGGTGCGAACCGTCTTGGAGCGAACTCGCTCGTTTCGGCTATCTACGATGGGATGGTTTCCGGTCCTAAAGCGGTTGAGTATATCCGCGGCTTAGAGAAGCACGCTGACGATACTTCCTCAATCGTATACGATCGCGAGAAGAAACGTCATACAGACCGTTATGAGAACTTGCTCAAAATGAACAACGGTACAGAGAATGCCTACGTTCTGCATAAAGAGCTTGGCGACATGATGAATGCCAACATGACGGTTGTTCGTTACAATGATCGTCTCGAAGATACAATTGGTAAGATTAAGGATTTGAAAGAAAGATACAACAACATCAACATCACAGATACAGCTCGTTGGAACAATCAAGGGGTAGCGTTCACACGTCAACTCTGGAACATGTTCGAACTGGCTGAAGCGATGACACTTGGAGCCTTGCTGCGTAACGAGAGCCGCGGCGCGCATTACAAGCCTGAATTCACTGAGCGTGATGATGAGAACTTCATGAAAACAACAATTGCCGATTGGACGCCGGAAGGTCCGAAAATCAGCTATGAAGACATCGATGTATCTTTGATTGCACCGCGGAAACGTGACTATTCCACGGAGAAGAAAAAGGGAGGACATTAATCATGGCTGAGACACTAAGCGCACAAAAGACAGTGAAGTTTATCGTGACTCGTCAAGAGAGTCCAGATTCCAAGCCTTATACCGAGGAATTTGAAATACCTTATCGCTCCAATATGAATGTCATCAGCGGTTTGATGGAAGTACAGCGTAATCCGAAGAACGCGAAGGGCGACAAGACGACTCCTGTATGTTGGGAATCCAACTGTCTCGAGGAAGTATGCGGAGCTTGTTCCATGGTTATCAATGGTAAGCCGCGTCAAGCTTGTTCGGCTCTTGTAGATAAGCTGGAGCAGCCGATTCGCGTAGCTCCAATGAGCACTTTCCCTGTTATGCGTGACCTTGTTATCGACCGTGGGCGCATGTTCACTGCTTTGAAGAAAGTAAAAGCATGGGTTCCGATCGACGGTACGTATGATCTTGGACCAGGACCTCGTATGGCGGAGTCAAAGCGTCAATGGGCTTACGAGCTTTCCAAATGTATGACATGCGGTGTTTGTCTTGAAGCATGTCCTAACGTGAACGACAAGAACTCCTTCATCGGACCATCCGCGCTTTCACAAGTTCGTCTGTTCAATGCGCATCCAACGGGTGAAATGAACAAAGACGAGCGTCTGGATACGTTGATGACCGATGGCGGTATCGAAGGCTGCGGCAACTCGCAGAACTGCGTACGCTCTTGTCCGAAAGGCATTCCGCTGACGACTTCAATCGCAGCACTGAATGCAGATACAACGAAACATATGTTCAAAAAATGGTTAGGCGTGTAATTGAAATCGCCCGAGCCCGATACCCTGTGAAGGGTGTCGGGCTTTTTTTATGATACGCGCTCGACAGATGCTGTAGAGGATAGGAGGATTGGTTAGTTTCGTCCGCGTTTGGAGGTGGGAATTGTTGCAAAAAATGCAACATTGGGGCGCGTGCGCTACCCGCGGATGCCCATTTTCCATTTACATGGCTATATCTCCGAATGAGTTTATAACCGAAAAGTGAAGTCCATCGATCCCAAAGGAAATGGTTTTTTTCGATGGAATCCCCGCAAACAGAAAAAGACCATCAAGAGGATCACTCTGATGGTCTGTGTAGTTATGAGGCTAGTCAGCGGGCAGGCTATCAGTTTGAATGGCTGCTTGATTATCTATAGGGGAAATCAGGAGAGGATGCTCGGATAAGGAGTGCCCTTCATGAAGCTCAGAAACAGGAGGTCCCACTAATGTAACAGATTTAGGTGAAATAGGCTGATTATCTAACATGGTGATGTGGAAATGAATCGAGTACATCGTATACACCTCCGTTATAGTCGTTGTATGTTATATATTATTACACATAGAGCCATTTTGACAACAAAATATTTATTTGTGTTATATATATTGACATATAAGTCGGATGTAAGTATGATTAAGACAAATGTAAGACATCGAAGTACCAACCTCATAGCAAACTTGTTTTCTAGGGTTCCGCGACAGAATGAAGGCTGTTGGTCAGGTCCAAGAGAAGACACACGGTGAGCTTCATCGTGCACACGGAGGGATAAAAGCCCGGGAGGATATCAGAATATGATATCGTTCCGGGTTTTTCTTTTTACCAGTACAAATGGAGAGGGAGAATCGGAATGAGACAAAGAATGGTATTTCTGATGATGGCGTTGTTATTGACTTTTACAGTATTCAGCGGATGTGTGAGCAAAGGGGCAATCAGCACGACAACAGGAAAAAGCGGAGAACCAATTAAATTGGCACTCAGTCCATGGCCGGGTTGGTTTGTATGGTATTTAGTGAAGGAAAAGGGGTTCTTTGAGAAAAACGGGGTTAACGTTGATCTGGTTTGGTTCCCGGTGTATAGCGATTCCTTATCGGCATTGGCGTCGGGTAAAGTGGATGCGAACAGCCAAACTTTAAGCGATACGCTTGCTCCGGCAAGTAAAGGGATTAAGCTCAAAGCTGTACTGGTGAACGATAACTCCAATGGCGGAGATGGTGTTGTTGTGAAGCCAAGCATTAATTCACTGAAGGATTTGAAGGGCAAGAAAGTAGCGACTGAGCTAGGAACGGTAGATCACCTTCTGATGCTAACCGCACTTGAAAAAGCGGGTCTTGCAGAGAAAGATGTTGCGTATACGAATATGACGGTTAACGATGCTGGACCTGCTTTCATTTCAGGCAACCTGGATGCCGCGGTACTATGGGAGCCATTCCTCAGCAAGGCGATTCAAGAGGGCAAAGGCAAGCTGCTATTTTCCTCCAAAGATACACCGGGACTTATTCCAGATTTGCTAGTTTTCAAAGAAGAAATAACGAAGAAGCGTCCGGAAGATGTGAAAAAAATCATCAACGCTTGGTTCGATGCTTTGGATTACTGGAAGGCCAATCCTGAGGAGTCTTTGAAAATTATGGCCAAAGCGGCAGAGACGCCGGTTGATGAATATAAAGCAGGCGTGGATAGCGTGAAAATTTTCCAACTGGAAGATAATGTGAAAGCTTTCCAGAAGGGTGATAACTTAGCATCCCTGCACTTCACTTCGCAGAAGACGGCTGAGTTCTTGAAGGGATTAGATATGCTGACTTCTATTCCGAAGGCAGATAGCTTTTTAGATGGACACTTTGTAGATGAAGTAATGAAGGAGCGGAAGAAATAACAACAGGAGAGCGAGGGGCTCTACATGGATACCATGGTGAAAAAAAGACGCAAATCAACTTTGTTTGCCATACGGGGCGATATTAGCCGAAGAACATATACATCCGGTGTTGTGCTCGTTGTTGTGATAGCTATGCTCTTTTGGAGTGTGCTCAGCTATGGCGACTTTGTAAATCGCACGTTTCTACCTACACCGGATCAAGTACTTCGCCAGTTTGCAATTCAGCTGCAGAGCTCTGTATTCTGGAACCATGTTGGCATTAGTATATTTCGAGTAGGGGCGGGCTTTCTGCTGGCTTGTTTACTAGGTATTCCGCTTGGCATTATGGCAGGTACGTTTCGCTTCGCTGAAGCGCTGCTCGTTCCTCCTACCGAGTTTATCCGGTATATGCCAGCGACGGCTTTCATCCCGCTTATTATGGTTTGGGCAGGGATAGGCGAGTGGGCGAAGGTGATCGTCATCTTCATCGGCTGTTTCTTCCAGCTCATGCTGATGGTTGCCGATAATACACGTTCGGTTTCCAATGATTTGCTTCAAACCTCCTATACCCTTGGTGCGAACCGTTGGCAAGTTATCGAGAGGGTGCTTATTCCTGCTCTATTGCCGGATTTAATGAACACCATGCGATTAATCATCGGTTGGGCTTGGACCTATCTTGTTGTAGCTGAGTTGGTTGCCGCTAGCAGCGGACTTGGTTTTTCCATTATGAAAGCACAGCGGTTCCTCAATACGGATCAAATCTTCGTAGGAATTATCGCCATTGGCTTGCTTGGATTGTTAACGGATCGCACATTTGCTTATTGTCACCGCAGATTTTTCCCGTGGCTGGAAGGAGGGCGTTAAATGTTGCGTGCTTTGAATATGGAGCGCATTGATGATCAAGCTGTGGCTGTGAGTAAAATTACGGCGACGGATGTAACGAAGGTGTATAGCACTAAGAAATCTCAATTTATTGCGCTTGATCGTGTTTCATTCCATGTGGATGCGCATGAGTTTGTCAGTTTTGTAGGTCCGTCGGGTTGTGGCAAGTCCTCTCTCCTCCGAATACTTGCGGGTTTAGAGACAATGACAACCGGTACGTTAAGCATTTCCGGACATGAGATTGATGGCCCTGGCGCTGACCGCGGGATGGTCTTCCAATCGTACACTTTGTTCCCTTGGCTTTCTGTGAGGGAGAATATCGAGTTCGGACTGACGCTTAAAGGCGTTCCTATATTCGAAAAGAGGGCTATTTCCGATCACTTCATGGAGCTTGTCGGGCTGCAGAAGTTCGCCAGATCGCTGCCGAAGGAGCTTTCCGGCGGTATGAAGCAGCGGGTCGCCATCGCTCGGGCCCTCGCGAACAATCCGGAAGTTCTGCTGATGGATGAGCCATTCGGTGCGCTCGATCCGCAGACGAAGAATTCGATGCAGGAGCTGTTATTGCGTATTTGGGAAAAGGAAAAAACCACCGTCGTTTTCATTACCCATGACATCGAGGAGGCTATCTTCTTATCTCAACGCGTGTATGTGATGCAGGCGCATCCGGGAAGGATTCGCCAAGAAGTCGTGATTCCGCAAGGACTTCGTGAGAACTTGGACTGTAAAGATTCGGAGTCGTTTATTAAGCTGAAAAAGCAAATTATTTCGCTTATCGGGGCTCATGAGGAGTAGCAAGCAGTAAATGCTGGTATCTAGGCTGAAAAGAAGGTGATGAGAAATTCTCATCACCTTCTTTGGCATGAATCGCAGGGAATCTCGTTTCCATAAAAGAAAATCTCCTCACCCGCAAATTTTTACTTTTAATTCACATTTGCATCACAGTTCTATCATGAAATTTTAGTATGGTGAAAAAGAACGATTTGCCCAAATGAATAGAATTTGACGGAGGTTTCAATCCAATGAGGAAGTACAGTTCACTCAACAGCATCACAATCATCGCAGTCGTTACCGCAATAACCGTCACTATAACTGGTTGCAGTACAGCAGCAACGGGCACGGCTAAACCAGGGGCTAACGGTCGTTCGGGCACACGTCAAATGACGGTAGAAACACAGCCAGTCAAATTGTCAGACATTGGCGGCGGGCAAGTATTTACGGGCTCAATTACACCTGCTTTCACGACCAATCTTTCTTCGAAAGTCAGCGGGCGCATTACATCTGTTGATGTGAATGTAGGGGATCGTGTAAAAGTAGGACAAGCTTTGGCGCATATTGACACCACAACGCTGCAGCAATCCGTCGAGCAGTCTAAGAGTGATGTCGCTTTAAGCCAAGCGCAGTATAGTAAAGTGGTTAATGATCAATCCAATAGTGTGGCTTTGGCTCAAAAAGCTTTGGCTGTACAGCAGGCAGCTTACGAAAAAACGATTAATGATCAAAAAAACGCGGTTGTTTTGGCACAAGCTCAACTTAATAACGCGATAGCCGCTCAGCAAAATTCCATCGAGAGTGCAAAACAAGGGGTCTCTAACGCCCAAGCTAGTTTTAGCAAAGCGCAGGCCGATGCGGCTACTGCCGTAACCGTTGCCCAAACGAACTTGAACTCGCAGTTGGATAGTCTACTCACAACACAGAATAACAATATAGTTACCTATCAACTGAATGTGCAGCAAGCAGTAGCTGCGTACAATACAGCAACAGATAAAGCTGGTGCGATGGCTAAGCTGCAGAGTGCGCAGCTTCAATTGCAGCAAGCACAGCAGGCTCAATATAAAGACACGCAGTCCGCTCAACAATCGTTGACGAACTTGCAAAATGCTCTCCTGACAGCTCAAAGCTCTCAGAGCGTGCAGGTAGCTCAAGAGTCTCTGAACGCTGCGCTTCTATCTTTGGCAAACACACAGGGGACGGCTGCGGCTCAGATTGAGCTTAGCCGGACACAGTTCGCACAGTCACAGTCTTCGCAGGATATTGCGAAGAACACGGCAGAAGCTACGCTTGATCAATCTAAACAATCCCTAATGACAGCACAATCCACGGATTCTTTACAGGTAAGCGCCGCTCAACTGCAGCAATCTCAAATGAAATTAAAATTGCTGAGCGAGCAGCTTCAGGATGGTGTACTGACTAGTCCGCTAGACGGAATTGTTAGCAATATTCTAGTACCTGTTGGACAAAATACAGGCCAATCCGCAGTTATGTCTATTGCTTCCTTTGACCCGGTCATCGCAACCGTGAACGTATCTGAAGCATCCGTCGGTAAATTCAAAACGGGACTATCGATGTCGGTTAATGTGCCTACACTGAATAAAACGTTTGAGGGAACGGTATATATTGTTCATCCAACGATGGATGCTACTTCCAAATCGTATTTGGTTGACATTAAGCTGAAGGACGACAAACATGAGCTGCTGCCGGGCATGTTCGCAACATCGTCTTTGAAAAGCGAAGGCAAACAATCTATCGTCGTACCAGCCGACGCTGTGCTTAGCCAACCAAGCGGCAACGCTGTTTTCATAGTCAAGGATGGCAAAGCCTCGAAGGTACTTGTGAAAATCGGCGTGATGACGAGCTCTTCTTTTGAAATTACAAGCGGTTTGAATGTTGGCGACGAGCTTGTCGTGAAGGGTCAGGAGCTTCTCTCGGATAATGTGCCTGTCCAAGTAGGTCAACCAGGGCAAGATGCAGGTGGCGCTGGTAAAGGAAATGGCCAGGGCGGCAAAGGTGGTCAAGGTGGGCAAAATGGCCAGGGTAGTCAAGGCGGCCAAGGCCAAAACCAAGGCCAAGGCAGCCAAGGAGGAAAAGGTGGACAGGGACAAGGTCAAGGCCAAGGAGGACAAGGAAGATCCGGTGGTCAAGGCGGCCAAGGCAGATCTGGCGGGCAAGGTCAAGGCACTGATCAAGGCGGCGCAAAGCCGAGTCCAAACGGAACTGATGCAGGCACTTCGAAAGCGGGGGCTGGACAGTGAAGTTAGCTAATTTCTCGGTTCATCGTCCAGTCACCATTTTCATGATGATGATCGCGCTGGTCATTGTGGGAGCCATTGCAATTCCACTTTTACCAGTCGATCTATATCCGAACCTAGAAATACCGTCGGCCACGGTTTCTGTTTCATGGAGCGGCGCTTCACCAGGCCAGATTGAGCAGCAAATTACGAAGCCGATTGAAAATGCCATGGCGACAGTTGCAGGCGTAACGAGCATAAGCTCTAATTCCCGGACGGGTTCGGGCAATGTGACGCTGCAATTTAACTATGGAACGAATATTGACCAGGCGACATTAACAATGCGCGATAAATTGGACAGAGTGCGCAGGCAGCTTCCTTCCGATGCCGATGCGCCAGTTGTTTCCAGGGTCGATCCAAACAGTACGCCAATCATGACATTGGCTCTCTATGGGAAAACCGATTTAGTGACGCTGCGTAATTTAGCTGATAACATCGTCAGTCCTGACGTTCAACGTGCAGATGGCGTAGCATCCGTTGGTGTATCCGGCGGACGGGTGAGACAAATTCAAATTCTCGTCGAGCCGAGCCGACTGCAGCAGTATAACATCTCTTTCAGCACACTAGTGTCCGCTCTTGGAAATGATAATTCTTCCACAGATGCAGGACTCGTTAATAAAGGTAAACAATTAGTGCCTTTGCATATTGATGGTGAATTTAAATCCACCGCAGATATTGGCAAAGTTCAGGTACAGCTTGGCAAGGGTCAAACGATCGCGCTAAGCGACCTTGGACAGATCATCGACACGTATCAAGATGTCACGTTGGAATCGCGTAAAGACGGAGAAGCCAGTGTCAGCCTCTCGGTGCTTAAACAATCCGACGGCAACACGGTTTCGGTTTCGAGTAATATCCAGAAATCGCTTCAATCTATTCAATCCAAGCTGCCGGAGGGCGTGCAAGTCGCTATATTGAACGATTCAGCCAAATTTATTCGCGATTCATTGAATACGGTTATCGAGCATACTTTGCTGGGCGGCGTGTTTTCCGTCATCATTTTGCTTTTCTTCTTACGCAGTATCAGAGCTACGCTCATTATCGGTTTAGTTATTCCAATATCCATTATCAGTACCTTCAGCATGATGTATTTCGGTCATCAAACGATCAATACGATCACCTTAGGCGGTCTGGCATTAGGTCTAGGGTCACTCGTGGACTTCGCGGTCGTCGTACTGGAAAGTATTTTCCGTAAAAGGCACGAAGGACTTTCCCCAGAAGAGGCTGCAAAAGTAGGTACTGCAGAAGTAGGAACGGCGGTTATGGCTTCTGCGCTTGCTCAAATTGCTGTATTTCTGCCAACCGTATTTATTGGCGGCTTGGTTAAGCAATTTTTCTGGCCGATGGCGCTCGTGGTATGTTTTTCCCATATTGCTGCATGGTTTGCGGCTGTAACGTTAGTTCCTATGCTTGCCGCCAAACTTCTACGGGGGAAAGTTGATGAGGAGCTGCCTAAAGGCAGGTCATTCAATCCATTTATTTGGTTCGGTCGGGCTTTAAACCGCACAACTCACTTATATGGTCGGTTGCTCCGTTGGTCTATGCTTCATCGGTGGATCATTATCACCATAACTGTGCTGCTTTTTGCAGCCAGTGTGTACTCTGTTCGGTTTGTAGGAAATGAACTAACGCCTAAGACGGACCAAGGCCAAGTTAATTTAAATATCAACCTGCCACAGGGGACAGATTTCGCAGTTACGAATCAAGTAGCATCGACGCTTGAAACTAGATTGAAAGATGTTCAGGAAATCGATTCCGTCTTTACTTCCGTTGGTTCTTCTGGGGGCGGTGCTTTTCAATCCTCAGCAACGAACACAGCGAGTATTCAGATCAGGCTGAAACCGCTAAGCGAAAGGAAGAAAAGCACAGATCAAGTCGCCGAACAAATTCGTGGACTCACGACTGGCTTTGCTGGAGCGCAAATTGGTGTCAATATACCTTCGGGCGTAAGGCTTCCAGGTCTTGGCGGCGGTGGGAATTTTGGCGGAGGAGACATTCAGGTGAATCTTTCCGGTCCCGACTTGACGATTTTGCAAAAGTTGGGTGACTTGGTGGCCCAAGAAATCAGTTCTGTAGATGGTACGCGGAATGTTCAGAATACATTGGATCGTTCGATCCCGCAATTCAATCTAACAATTGATCGCGATGCGGCGGCTCACTACGGGGTTTCGCTGCGAGATGTCATGACAGCTTTACGGACCGCCTATCAGGGTAATGTCGCAACGCAATTTAAAACAGCGAGCTCACAAATTTCGGTTCTCGTGAAGTATCCGAACGATTTTACGAACAAGATTGAAAACTTCAACAATATTACCATTAATACGACTGCTGGGACGGTTATTCCTGTCAGTCAGATTGCCAAGGTGGAGCCAGGCACAGGACCTGCGCAAATTCGCAGACAAGATCAGAATCGGGTAGCGACAGTTCAGGCATCTGTTTTTGGCGCTTCGGTTGGGGAAGTATCCGCCCTGGTGAAACAGAAGATCGATGCCATTCAACCACCTGATGGCTATCAGCTAACGATGGGCGGTCAGCAGGCGAGTCAAAATGATTCCTTTAAGAGCTTGTATTTGATCCTAATCCTTTCGGTCGCATTGGTTTACATGGTTATGGCGAGTCAATTTGAATCGTTATATGGCCCTTTTATCATCATGTTCTCATTGCCGCCCACGTTCATTGGGGCGATCCTCGGACTTATCGTGACAGGTCGGACCATCAATATGAATTCGATTATCGGGATGATTATGCTTGTTGGTATCGTCGTGAACAACGCGATAGTTTTGATCGACTACACGAATCAGCTGCGTGCCAAAGGAATGCCGCTCTTCGATGCCTTGATTGAAGCTGGTAAGGTACGTTTGCGCCCGATTCTCATGACGACGGCAACAACGGTGCTTGCGATGCTTCCGCTTGTAATCGGGTTTGGTGATGGGGCGGAGACACAAGCATCGATGGCGACAGTCGTCGCTTTCGGATTAACCTTGTCCACACTTGTAACTTTAGTATTGATTCCGGTTGTTTATACACTGCTTGACGGCTGGATGAACGGGATCAAAAAGAAATTCAAACGCAACCCTTCTGCACCGCAGGAGTCGGGAACATCAGTTTCGTTGTGATGGTTGGAAATTATGCTTACGAAGTTAGTTTTCCAAAAAGGAAAACTTTAAGGAGAAGGCTCATGAAAACAATGAAACGTAACGTTTCCTTTTGGTTGTTAGGCTTTATGCTGCTTAGTGCCTTTACGGTTTTCTCAGGAGTGCCTGAGAAAGCTTGGGCTGATGCGAGCCTGCCAGCCATTGGGACAGCCGATATCAAACCGTCTTCCATCCTTCAAATCAGTGGTGGAAAAGGCTTCACCGTCCTTCTCAAGAAAGACGGAACCGTGTGGACATGGGGAGACAATCTGCGTGGAAAACTCGGATCTGGATTAAACAACCGCAATCAACCGACCCCTATTAGCGGATTGTCGAATATTACAGCAATTGCGGTTGGGCAGTCTCATTCGCTTGCTTTGAAAGCTGATGGCACCGTCTGGGCTTGGGGGGAAAACACCTTTGGTCAGCTAGGTGACGGAACCTCCGTGGATCGAAATTCACCGGTTCAGGTTGCGGACTTGACCCATGTGACGGCGATCTCAGCGGGGAATTTTCACTCCGTAGCTGTCAAAGATGACGGCACAGCTTGGAGTTGGGGCGACAATACGTATGGACAGCTAGGTGACAGCACGAATACAGCCCAAAGTAAGCCTGTCCAAGTTAAAGGAAACATCGTTTCTGTTAAAGCCATTGCCAGCGGCGCTTATCATACTTTGGCGATTGATCAAGATGGTGTCGTTTGGGCGTGGGGAGACAACTATTTTGGAGAGCTTGGTTACGGATATGACCAGAATCGATTGAATACACCTATCATGGTGACGAGCTCTTATTGGCACATTACTCAAATCGCGGCTGGTTTTGACTATTCCATGGCGCTCAAAGATGACGGTACCGTGTTGACATGGGGACTCATGACATCGGATCCGAGCTCGATGTATAATGCCGTCAATTCGGGTACGGAAGAACAGAAGCTGCCGCTTCTCGTAACTGGGCTGGAGAACGTGACCCAAATCTCCGCCGGCACCTCTCACGCCGTTGCATTGAAGAAAGATGGCAGCGTATACGCATGGGGGGACAATGCCTCAGGCCAATTGGGCGTTGGAACCGCTTATGACGGTAAAACGTGGAACCAAACGTTTCCTGATCACGTCGATGGGCTCCCAGAGATGGCTCGTATTGGGACTGGTACCAATTTTACATTTGCCGTAGGGAAAGATGATAGTCTTTGGGCTTGGGGGAATAACAGTTACAGTCAGCTGGGTGACAAGACATTGAATAACCAACCTGCTCCCATACAAATCCAAGTGAATACTTGGATAAATCCACCTGTAATAAAGCCAGGTGAAGGCACGGTCATCATGAAGAGTCCTAAAGTACTCCCACTTACGGCCGGAGAAAATGATACATTTGTCATTAAGAATAATCGTCTTTACGGTTGGGGAAGTAACACGTTCGGCCAACTAGGTGTGGGTTCGAATTCCTCTAAAATAGCACCAGAGCAACTGAAACTTGAGCAAGCAGTGGCCGTGGAAGCGGGAGACGCTCATACCGTGGCTGTCAAAGAAGATGGAACCTTGTGGACTTGGGGGCAAAATTTCTTTGGCCAGCTGGGTGATGGCACAACGACGGCTCGGACTACACCTGCACAAGTCAATGCATTGACTGGGGTAGTTGCAGCAGCAGCTGGAAGCAATCATACGATTGCCCTGCTAAATAATGGTTCCGTGTGGAGCTATGGCGACAATACCTACGGACAGCTGGGCCATGATCGCTCGGCAGAGTCTAATCAAATTGTGCAGCTGTCGAATATCGTTGCAGTGGCGGCAGGCTCCAACTTCAATTTGGCTCTGCAAAATACAGGGAAGATTTGGGCTTGGGGAGATAATACGAGCGGACAGCTGGGAGACGGCACTTTGGCTGGCAAACAGCAGCCCGTTGAAATTAACGGTGTAACCGGAGTAGTCGCGATAGCCGCTGGGAAAAATTATGCCCTTGCGCTTAAAGAAGACGGAACCGTTTGGGCGTGGGGATATAACGCTTATGGTGAGCTAGGCGATGGGACAATAACGACACAAACCAAACCAGTTCAAGTCACCGGTTTAATGAATATCAAATCGATTGCCGCCGGTACGTATCACAGCATAGCGATTAAAAACGACGGCACAGTCTGGGTTTGGGGCCAGAACTTATTTGGTCAATTAGGTGATGGTTCAAAAACCAATCAGAACAAACCAGTGCTAGTGAAGAACTTAGGCTCTGCAGATGCAGCAGCAGCTGGCGGGACTCACAGTATTGTGAAGCTGAAAGATGGCACCATTTGGTCATGGGGAGGCAACTACACGGGGCAGCTTGGTGACAACACATTAACGAATCGAAACCTGCCGACTTTAATTAGTGGATTAAGTGCTAATTTCAATGATCTCGCTGGCCATTGGGCGAAGGATTCTATTCTTCAAGCAGCAGAGAAAGGCTTCGTTGAAGGGTATAGTGACGGAAGTTTCCTTCCCGATCACGCCATTACCAGAGCTGAATTTCTAAAACTTGCCGTTAAGGCCATGAACGTGCCTGTATCTACAGTCCGTACAGATCAAGCATGGTATCAGCCTTATGTAGACGTTCTACAAAAAACGGGCATTTTACAAGCAGGGGATCTTCAAGCGGATTGGGATCTACCGATTACTCGTCAGGAGATTGCGACGTTGGCCCTGCGCTTCGTAAGCCCTGAGCTACAAAAAATGAATACGGTTGTAACCCCTAATTTTGTCATGCTTGGAGCAGTGAACAAAGGGATTCTTCAAGGCTTAAACGCTGGAAACCTCGCTCCGGCCGAGGCGACAACTAGAGCTCAAGCGGTTATTGTCATGGAGCGGATTTTGAAAGTTCAGCAGGGGATTAGTCTTCCTGTGGACCCCTTAGCTGTCGAGCAAGCTAAACAGAGTTCTGGAAACAGTCAGTAGGAATAGAGAAATAGAAAAGAACAGACTACGAAGAAGACCGTGCTTTAGAGAATAGATTCTCTAAACACGGTCTTTTTTGCTGCAGCTTTACTAAGTAGAAATCGCTCATATCACGACTCTCCCCTTGCCTCAGGATGAATGGAGATCTGACTAGAAGACTCTTCGTTTTATTTCATAATCTGCATGATTTGATACACTTCGCGACCATCGCCATGCAGCTTATTCTCTCGGCTCATTAGTTGAGAAGAACCATCTCCATCGAGAAAAATACCGTCGACTAACTGACCAGGTACGATTTTTTGCAAAATGGCGCTGCGAAACTGTTCTATGGTACAAGTAGTCGGCGTGACGATTAACCAGACGTTGCCTTGGGTGTCATAGGTTGCTGCGGAACGGAGACGATTTTCATCATAAGCGGGCATTTCTTCGGCAATCATTTGAGCTTCCCAGCCCATGGAATCCCCTAGTTTCATGCTAACGCCGCCTTGCGCCCAATAGTGGTTGCGTTCCGTCACTTTAAGCTCGCCCGCATGCTTGACGATCTGAACATTGAAGGCTCGCAGCGCTTCATCCCAGACGAGCGTCCCGCGCGATACATCTGTATTATACCAACCGGTTCCGTAATCATTGGCTTCTCCTTTGGCTGGAAGGTCGTTGGTTACAGCAATGCTGAGCAAATCGCCATTGTAAAAAAATCCGCCATTAATGCCATATAAGCCTGTTTTAGTGACATTTTTATCAATGGCTTTAAGTGCGATGTTCTCAGGCTTCGTTTTCAGCACATGAAGCTCAACACCATTGGTGGCTTGCAGTTTAGAGTAGGTATAGGCATGAGGTTTTTTACTATTTTCGATAGCCAAAGGGTATAACGCCATAGAAAGAAATAGGCCGAGAATGGGAAAAAAGAGCCATAACGTAACTGGACGATACTGTAACATTCTGCGAATTCCTCCATTTTGACTCTCAGATCAGTCACTTTATTCACCCAAGATTATAGCACGAAATAAAGGGAAATTTACCAAAAAATATGAAAGTGAATGGAGTGGAAAATAGATACTAGCTGATAAACGAAATTAAAGAAGTATTTGATCTTTTAAAGCTTTACAAATATGAGACCTGCAAATAGAAGAGCTAAGGCGAGACCTTGCAGAATGGTCAATTTTTCTTTGTAAACCAGAACAGAACCGACAACGACGACAAGTCCATAAGTGGAGAAAATGGGCGCGACAATGGAACCCGGTCCCATTTGCAGCGCGACAGAGTAAAGCTGAAGGCCGCCGTAAGAGAAGCAGCCGGAAAGCAGCCCCCATAGAAGTCCTGTACGACTTGGTAATGCATCATTGGTAATTATAAGTCCTTGTTGGACAGGCTTTTGCTGCTTCTTTGTATGGCTAACTGCGGCTATGGCGAACCAAATGGCGGATAGCAAATAACTGATAAATAGAATAGGCGTATTCGCTAATGCTAGCTCGGCAGTGACTTTCAAGCCACCATTGCGGAAGAAGAATAGAAGTCCGCCGAGCGCAACGAGTGCGAACCATTTCTTCTCTTTGATTGTGAGAGGCTCTTTGAGCTTAATGGATACAAGAATCGCTGAGGCAATAAGCAGGACGATACCGCTGGCTTCCGTGCTATGTATGTGTTCACCATAGATGGTGACGGACATGAGAATGACTAGCAAAATATTTAGGTTCATTAGCGGCGCTGTTAAGCTTGCCGGACCGTTCTCAAGCGCTTTCATGAACACAACATTGCCCCAGCCTGATCCTACGCCAATGATGATGCCAGCTAACCAAACACGCCAATCATCTAAGAAGAGGGAGCCTTCCCATAGGCTGTTCACAGCGAAGCCAAGTGTTCCTGTGAGATAAAGTCCGAGCAATAGATGCGGTGTGGAGCCTTGGCGCATTTGACTCACTTTCATAAAAAAGCCGGTGAGACCAAATAGTACGGCACTGCCGACTGCTGCAATAAACCACATGATGTGTGAACTCCTTACGTTTTCTTTTCAAAGGCTGTATGCATCCCTAAGCAATTGCTTTTTCGAGTGCACGAATCTTTTCATTATAGCTAATTGCTGTAGGAATGCACAGATTATCGAAATTTGACGAGCGATTTGCATATGGATAAAATGAGTTAAGGCATTACAAAAATGAGGGATTTCCTATGAAGAGAAGTAAACAGCCCACCATAGTCGATGTGGCTTCTGAAGCGGGCGTCTCCATCGCGACGGTATCCAATGTTTTGAATCGGAGAAAGGTGCCGATGTCGCCAGAGACGATACGCAAAGTGGAGGAAGCCGTTGTACGACTAGGTTATCGCCGCAATGTGATGGCAACGAACCTTAGTCGGCGTCGATCCTATGAGTTAGGGCTTATCATACCGCATTTCGGCGGCTATTATGGCCGATTTGCTGAGAAACTGGAGCAGAAAGTACATAGTTTCGGCTATCATTTATCCGTATTTTCAGCAGCGGGGATGGATCCAGTGATCGAGAAGCGTCACCTGGAGCACTTGCTGCAGCGAAGAGTAGACGGTTTAGTGAGCCATGGTTTAGCGATGAGCATGGAATCGACCCAGCAATTAGTCGGTGAGGGCACGCCGCTGGTTATCTTCAATGGCTGGGAATGGCCTAGCGAAATCGTCAAGCTGGCGGTTAATTTGGATTTTGCAAAGGCTTCGACGGAAGCCGTCCAGCATTTCCTCGCAAACGGCTGCCGCTCCATTATTTATGCCGGCAGGCGTAAAGGGATGGGGGCTAATGAGCAGCGTATCCAAGGGTTTATGGCAGGGCTAGGAGATAATGCCGAGTCGACGGTGCATGCGCTTTTGGATGCGGGAGAGCTCGGTATCGAAGGAACACTGGAGGAAGCTCTGCGCATAAGCGGCGAGCAGCGGCCTATTGGCATCTACACCTTTAATGATGCGTTGGCACTGGAGCTTCTAGCTGTGTGTCATGAGCGAGGCATTCGTGTGCCAGAGGATGTGCAGTTGATTGGAATGGACAATGAACTATTTTCTAAGGCCAGCTTTCCCTCTATCACAAGCTTCGAGATGCCAGTAGAGCTGCAAACGAGCTTAGTCGCGGCTTTTCTGATGCGGCAGATAGGTGAAGACTTGGACGAGGAGAATACACTGCTGTTGGAAAAGCACTTGCCGCGTATTCACGGGCATGAGCTGATGATTGATTTGGAGATGATTGTAAGGAAGTCTACAACAACATGAAAAGACCGTTATACTCTCTCTAAGAGGAGAAGTATAGCGGTCTTTTTGTCATTCCCTTATTAGATTTGAAGCTCATTTCTATGCGTTTGTCTTTGATGTTTCAAAAACTCCTTGCCATAATCCCCATGTGGATTAATGTCGGCATGTTCAATTTGGATGGTGGAGTGCTCGATGCCATATTTACTTTTCAGCGTTTCATTAATCGCAAGAATAACACAGAAGGGTTGGATATTGGGATTGATGAACACATGCGCGGTTAGAGAGTAATGATCGGTCGAAACCGCCCATAGATGCATTTCATGCACATCTTCGACACCTTCAACACGCGCGATCTCGCTGCGAATTTCATCTAAGTTGAAGCGTTCAGGCACTGACTCCATCAGAATCAGGTAAGATTCTCGAATGATTTTGCTTCCACCAATGAAAATAATGCCTCCAATAACCATCGAAATCAGGGGATCGAAAAAGAGAAGACCTGTGTAATAAATGATAATAGAAGAGATAATGACACCTACCGAGCTGAGTAAATCGCCGAAAAAGTGCCACAACGCGCTTTTCACATTCAGATTGTCCTCTTCTTTCACACTGTTATGGAGAACCAAAGTAAGCACAAGATTGACGACGAAACCGATGGAAGCAATTCCGAGCATAAGGGCTAGTTTAATCGGCTGCGGGTCAATGATACGTTGAATCCCTTCTATGAAAATTCCCAAAGCAATGATACAGAGGGCTAACCCATTAAGAAATGAAGCGATAATCTCAAACCTCAGGAACCCAAAGGTGAACCGCGCGTTAGGCTGACGAGTAGCTAGCTTCAGAGCAACCATACTTAATCCCAAAGCGATGACGTCGGAGATCATATGGGCAGAATCGGATAGCAAAGCAAGGGAATTAGAGAGCACCCCACCTACAATTTCTACAATAGTGAAAAAGGCGGTCAGTATGAGAGTCACCCATAACGTTTTTCTGGATTTGCTCTGTTCTTTCACATGATGGAGATGGTGATAGTCGTATTCGATACTCATACGTTTCCTCCTTATTTATAATAATTCTAATTAATATTATTATATGCCAGACCTTCGTCAGGTGCAACTGATTTTGTGTAAAGAGTATATGAAGCGCGTGAGATGCTGCTGCCACTATGTTGTTTGAGAGGCTAGATTGCATGTTCGAGTTAATAAAGCGCTTTCTAATTTGTAACATAATTGAAATGTTCCTGTTATGGTTTCATAATGTTGGCGAGGTATTATAATAACCAAGACCCCCTTTTTAATATAAACTTTTGAACCCGGCCCCGTTGGCTGGGTTCCTTTTTTTGTTTAGCGCAAAAAATCTCGCAGCATATCTAGCACTGTATTTCAAGCTTCCGATTACCAGCACAGCAAGGTATACTAGAGGTAACAATCTTTTTGGGATCAATGCCACAATAAATTGCAAACGCATACATAGACGCAAATCATACATACAGTTACTCTTACTATGATCGCAACACGGAATCGTAAAGGAAATGGGGGCATTTACTATGCTGTTAAAGAGAGAGAGAAGCGTTAATGTTAACGTTAACAAAGGAAGGCACCGCGTGTTTGCGCGTATTCTCGTTCCTTATCTTGTTTTTCTGATGCTGCCGATGATTATTGGCTGGGTCATTTACCAGAAGACGACGGCGCTAATCGAAAGCGAAGCAACCGCGAGCCATATGAACCTGCTGGAGCAGAGTAAAGATATCCTCGATCGAAGACTGGAGGAAATCGCCTCGATTACTCAGCAGTTAGCGGCCGATACAAGGATTATGCGGTTTCAGTCTGTCACGGATCCTTTTGAGGGGACGAATACGTACCGGGTTTTGGATACAAATAAAAGCTTGTACGATTACAGGATGTCTAATAATTTCATATTTAATTATTATGTCTTGTTCAAAAATAGTGAAATGGTGCTAACCCCGGGGGCTACTTACTCGTTTCAGCATTTTTTTGATGGAGTAGCTCGTTACAGCAAGTATGATTATGATTCATGGTACGACTTCGTCACCAAGCAATTTCATGCCCGCAAAACTTTTGCGTCTGAGGAAGTCATCGTACAGGGTGTGCCCTATTCAATGCTGACGTATATGCAATCGCTTGGGTACCCAGGCAATCCCCAAGGCGCCATTGCTGTCATGATTGATCAGAAGGAGATCCAGAAGCTGTTTCAAGGGCTGAACATTTCCGAAGGGGGATGGGCCTATATTGTGGATGGCGAGGGGAAGATCATTAGTGAGCTGTCAGCGAGTAAAGCTCCCTTACCGATCGATATCGGCAATCTTATTGGCAATAAGGGTGTAATCGAGCAATCGCTGCAATCGACACAGATGATGATTACCTATACGAAATCCTCCTATAACGGTTGGACGTATCTGGTGGGAGAGCCAACTTTTGTTGTACTGGAGAAAGTTCGTTATATTCAGAAAATCACTTTCTCTTTGACGTTCGTCTTTCTTGTCGTGGGTGTCTTCATCGCGTATGTGCTGGCTTATCGCAACAGTAAACCGTTACGGAATATCGTAAGCTTGATTCTGGAAAAAGCGGACGTAATCTCGCACCAGAGGGATGTCTTTGGATTGATCGGAGATACGGTAACCGGTTTGTTCCACAATAACCACAGGATGAAGTCCGAGATCGAGCAGCAGGTTCCTTTGCTGCGGGCAGCGTATTTTCAGCGGCTGTTGAATGGGCAATTTATTTCGGCACGCGATGCAGATGCACTGTTAAAGCATGTTGGTATGGATTTGCAGGGGATGTCCTATCGGGTCGCGGTTGTTCATTTGCGTGGCTTCGATAACGGCTATAACAATGACCTTTTGGAAGAACTGGATATGAAGCGTTTGCTGGCCAAAGAAATGTTGAGAAGGACGATCGATCAAGAAGGCTTTGTTTACGATATTTCGGAGGATCAGTTCGGGGTGCTTTTTTGCTATAGAGCTGAGCAGTCGGAGCCCTACAAGGAGCCTATTGAGCAGAAGCTGAAAGAAGCCAATGAGGAGATGAAAAGCCAGTTAAAGCTGGTGTCCGTCTATGGTGTAGGCGGCTTATGTGATAGCCTCACTAGCATCTCCAGATCGTATGAACAGGCCAGAGAAGCATTGAACGTACAATTATGGAAAAATGAGAATGAAATCGTATGGTTTGACGAGCTCCCGACGGATATGAACAATTACTATTTTCCGCAGGATGTGGAGATCCGCTTAATCAATTTGGCGAAAGCGGGGGACCATGCTGAAGTCCAGCATACGCTTGATGAGATATACCATGAAAATTTCGAGCTGAGGCACCTATCCTTCGCGGTAATGCAGTTGTTCTTGTTTGAAATGTGGGGAAGTCTTGTGAAGCTGCTGCCGCAAATGGAGCTCGATCAACAAGAGGTTTACAAGCGGATCCAGTCACTAAGCAGCGAGATTGACTCCTATGAAAATATGCGCAAAAATTATCAGTCGATCCGCGCAACCTATCAATGGATATGCGAAAGCGTGAACGAGCATAAGAAAAGTCAAAATGTGCAGCTAGTCCAAAGTATTCTTGGCATGCTGCAGAACGCATATATGGACAGTGAGCTTTGCCTGGATGTAGTGGCCGATCGGTTTCGCATTTCGAAAGTGTATCTATCTCAATTTTTTAAAGAGCAAACGGGCATTAATTTCTCTGACTATCTGGAAAATCTGCGCATGGATCGGGCCAAAGATCTCCTGCAGACAACGGAACTAACGATTCTAGAAATTTCCGATAAGGTTGGCTATAGCTCCTCCAATACGTTTTGTCGGGCATTCAAGCGGCTGCACGGCGTCAGTGCGACCTCCTATAAGAAATTACACGGATAAGAATGCGGCACTTTTGTGCCGTATTCTTTACTTTTGCACATCCATTTAGAAGTGCACATGGCCGAATCTTAATATTTGCACATAAAGAAAGCGCTTTCTAATTTACGGCTTGAGGTGATTCCTTGTATCGTTAAGGTATCAATTGAAAGGGGGAAGAGCGCACCATGAAAGAGGTTGTATTAACCAAAGCAGGCACGGGAACAAGCAGTCGTCTGCTGATTGTCGCAAGGAAGCAAATGAAGAAAAGCTGGCAATTGTATGCCCTGCTTGCGCTTCCAGTCATCTATGTCCTTGTGTTTAAATATTATCCGATGTACGGGGCGCAGATTGCCTTCAAGGATTATATTGCATCCAAAGGAGTTGCTGGGAGCGAGTGGGTCGGCATGAAGCATTTCATCCGATTTTTCAACTCTTATGAATTTGTGAAACTGATGAAAAACACGTTGATCATCAGCTTGTACAGCTTGCTTGCCGGGATTCCGTTTCCAATTATTCTGGCCTTATCTTTGAATTATGTGAAAAACCAGTTCTTCAAAAAGTCCGTACAACTGATTACTTATGCTCCCCATTTTATATCCGTCGTCGTGATGGTAGGGATCATCATGGAGCTGCTTGACCCCCGCAATGGACTAGTGAACATGCTGCTCGGTCAATTGGGCTTCAAAACGATTAATTTTATGGCCAAGCCGGAATATTTCAGCTCGATCTATGTCTGGTCTGGTATCTGGCAAAATGTAGGCTTCTCCTGCATTATCTATTTAGCAGCTTTAGCGGGTGTCGATCCCGCGCAGCATGAAGCGGCTGTTATTGATGGAGCAAGTAAATTTCAGCGCATGCTGCATATCGATCTGCCAAGCATCGTTCCGGTTATGATTATTCTGCTTATTTTGAATACTGGTCATATTCTGGATCTGGGTTTTGAGAAGGTGCTGCTATTGCAAAATCCGCTTAACGCGCGTACTTCGGAAGTCATCGATACGTTCGTGTATAAGGTCGGCCTTGCCTCCCAGGCGATGAATTACTCTTATTCTACGGCCATCAATTTATTCAAATCGGTCATTGGTTTGATTTTACTGATCTCGGTTAACCAAATGGCGAAGAAAGCGAAGCAGGAAAGCCTATGGTAAGGCGGATAGAGGGAGGAAGTCATCATGGAGCATGCTAATATTCGGGAAGCCAGCAATGACCGTTGGTTTAACGTGATCAATTACACGGTGCTTACCTTATTCCTAATTATTGTGATGTATCCGCTAGTGTTTATTGTAAGCGCATCCTTCAGCAGCCCAGACGCGGTCATCTCGGGGAAGGTGTGGCTGTGGCCGGTCCAACCTACACTCGACGGTTATGCGGCTGTATTTAAACATAAGCTGATTTGGAGCTCGTTTCGAAATTCCATCATTTATACGGTTCTGGGTACAGCCATCAATGTCGCACTTACGATTATGGCCGCTTATCCGCTTGCACGCAGAGACTTGTATGGGAAAAATGCCGTCATGCTCTTGCTGGTGTTCACCACCATGTTTTCAGGCGGGCTCATTCCTAGCTACCTTTTGGTCAAAGATCTCGGCATGCTCAATACGATCTGGTCGATGATTTTGCCAGGGGCGTTGAGTGTATTCAATGTCATTATTACGAGAACCTATTTCAAAACGACGATACCGGAAGAACTGCTGGAGGCCGCTCAGCTGGACGGCTGTAACGACTTCAAGTTTGTATGGAATGTCGTGATTCCGCTCTCCGGTCCGATCATTGCTGTCATTACCCTGTATTCGGCGGTAGGCTATTGGAATCAATATTTCAATGCGTTGATCTATTTAAAGCAGCCGAGCCTTTATCCACTCCAACTTGTGCTTAGGGATATACTCGTTCAAAATGAGGTGGATCCCGCCATGCTGTCCGACCTGGGACAGGAAGCGAATCGGGAGGGCTTACGGGCACTGCTTAAATACTCTCTGATTGTCGTATCATCGCTGCCGCTCATGATGATTTACCCTTTTGTACAGAAGCATTTTGTTAAGGGGGTCATGATCGGTTCGTTGAAAGGTTAATCATTCAAAGGATATTTTTCTAACGAAAAATGCTAGGGAGGGTTCTTTTAAGATGAAAAAATGGATGGTAGTAAGCTTAGGGTTAGCCTTGTGTACAGTCTCGGTATTAAGCGGTTGTTCAGATAAGGAAGCAGCGAAAACAGATGCGACTCCTAAAGTAGCAGAGGAGCGGGTGACTGCAGAGGGGCAATTACCCATCACGAATGAAAAAACGACCTTAAAAGTGCTTGTAAAGGGAAGCGCCTTTGTTGAAGACTTTGCAACGAATGAGTACACGAAGTACCTAGAGGGGAAGACGAACATTCATATTGTATGGGATGTTGCCCCGGAGAAATCGGCGGTGGAAAAGCTTAATTTGGTGCTTGGAAGCGGAGATTTGCCGGATGTGATCATGGGCTTTGACGTTAGCCCTACACAACAGCTGATCTACGGTAGTCAAGGGGATTTCCTCGATCTCACACCTTATATCGCAAAATATGGCGTCGAGACCAAAAAGATGTTTGAGCAGGTTGATGGAGTGAAAGATGCCATTACGGCGCCAGGCGGTAAAATATATGGGCTGCCGCTTGTGAACGAGTGTTTCCACTGTTCGATGGGACAAAAAATGTGGATTTACAAGCCATGGCTGGATAAACTGGGGCTTGCTGTGCCAACAACGACGGATGAGCTGTACAAGGTGCTAAAGGAGTTTAAAACGAAAGATCCGAACGGCAACGGAAAAGCCGATGAGATTCCACTTGCAGGTGCAGCGGTGGGACCGGCAGTCAATATCGATTCGTTTCTTATGAATGCTTTTATAATAAATACGAACAATACCAACCGTTTGTTCCTTAACAATGGCAAGGTCGATGTGCCGTATAACAAGCCGGAATGGCAAGAGGGCCTGAAGTACCTGAACAAGCTGTATGCCGAGGGTTTGATCGCACCGCAGTCTTTCACACAGGATCGGGATCAGGCGAAGCAGATGGGAGAAAATCCCAATATTAATATATTGGGTGCGGCGATAGCCCAGCATAACGGGACGTTTACAGCCTTCAATGGACCGAGCGGAAGATGGCTTGAGGTGACCGCTGTTCCAGTGCTCAAAGGGCCAAAAGGCTTGCAAGTTGCACCGTATACCAATAGCGTTTCTCAAGGGCGTTACGTCATTACGAAAGCGAGTAAAAATCCAGAAGCCGCCTTCCGTCTGGCGGATCTGATGTACAATCAGGAGATGACACTGCGCAACACAGAAGGACGTCCGGATATAGAATGGAAATATGCGGCTCAAGGCGAGATCGGCATCAATGGCAAGCAGGCCATCTGGAAATATACCGACGCCAAGCTGCCTAATGTACAGAATGTGAAATGGGCTCAAACCGGACCATCACTTAGAACGAACGATTTCCGCTTAGGCTTGCTCGCCGATCCGAAAAATCCATTGGAAGTTATTTTGTACAATGAAACCAAAAACAAATACGAGCCGTACAAGCAGAAACTGGATACTGTCCTGCCACAGCTGTTCTTCACGAACGAGCAGGCAATGGAGCTAGCCGATCTCGAGAAGACGATTACGGATCATGTCAAAGAGATGACCGCACGTTTCATCATCGGGGATGCGAATCTGGAGAAAGAATGGGATGGCTACCTGAAAAATTTGGACAATATGAACCTGAAGCGTTATCTGGAGATTTATCAAGCTGCCTATAATGCGAAGAAGAAGTAGATAATCCCTTCCATCGTTGTTTTCGATAAAAAATCATTTCTTACGTCAAAGACGTCTCCAGTAAAAACATTTATATTGAAAATGAGTTCAATACAAAGGAGTGCGTTGCGATGAAGAATAGGAAGGTAATGTTTCTCGGTCCGTGGCAGGTTGAGACGGTGGAAGAGAAGTTCTCCCCACAGATTGGCGAGCAGGAAGTTCTGGTCAAGAAGCTTTATACATTAATTAGCCCGGGAACTGAATTGGCCATGCTGTCGGGGAACGAATCTTGGTTTCCGATGCCGGGTATTCCAGGCTATGCAGCTGTAAGTGAGATCGTGGAAGCAGGGGCGGGAGTAACGGGGTTTAATTCCGGTGATATTGTTTTTCATTATGGGAATCACACGCATTATGAGGTTGTTTCGATTAGAGGGACTTTTCTTAAAGTTCCAGAGAATTTGGATTTGAAATGGGTTCCGTTTACTCGTATGGCCACTGTCGCGACGACTGCAATTCGTGTTTCGAATATTGAGTTCGGAGATTATGTAAGCGTAACGGGGCTTGGACTCATAGGAAATATGGCAGCTCAGCTGGCGCAATTACAGGGTGCTGCTGTGATTGGTCTTGATTTATCGGAGGAACGGATTCGAATTGCCGAGCAATGCGGTGTCATTCATACCATTAGAGGTGGAGAAGTCAGCGTGCATGAACAGATTGCCGAATTCACTCTTGGAAAGGGAGTTTCAACCCATATCGAGGCTACAGGGGTGCCTCAAGTGGCCGTCCAAAGTCTCGAGTGGATCGCCAAATTGGGTGAGATCATTTTCCTTGGCAGTCCTCGAGGTGAATATAACACGGATGTAACTGAAATTCTGAACTACTGCCATTTATATGGACGAGGCTGTATTACATTCAAGGGAGCGCACGAATGGCGGTATCCAACGGAACCTAATGAGTTTGTCAAACATTCTTTGGTTAGAAACTCAAACATCGTATTCGAGCTGATGAAGCAGAAACGGCTGCAGGTCGAACCTTTAATCAGCCATGTGCTGAAGCCGGAGGAAGCGAAGAAAGCTTATGAGGGTCTCCGATTGCATAAGGATCAGTATAGCGGTGTTTTATTTGATTGGAGTGAGACATAAGTCGTAAGAGAAAAGTCCGTGTCACGTTGAGAGATGGAAAAAATGAATACGCTTCAGTTATACTTAAGAAATAATGCAGTCGGTCATCAATCATTCCGCGGGAGGGAAGTACATGGAGACTTGGATGAACAGCATCTCGCCTTTCGTCAGAATGGTCAAAATTCATAAATCCTTCTCTCTGGCGGGTGAATGGATGGATTATGACCATGTATATACCTATATCGAGCAAGGGGAAGCTGAGTTTTTTTTGGACGGGGTCAAATATCAGGTGAAGGAAGGAGACATTCTCCTTATGCCTCCCTTCATGGCGCATATTATTCGCTCAACGTCTGAAGTGCCATTGATTCAATATATCTTTCATTTTGACTTGTATTATGACGAAGTACGAAGCTCTTGGATGGACCAAGCGATGACAGAAGAGCATAAAGCAATTTCAAACAAGGAGATGCAGCTAGCATCTACCATCCCTATTTCTCACCTGCAGCTGCCACGGATCGAGTTAAAGAAAAGATTCCTGATCATGCAGAAGGAGTTTCTGGATAAGAAATCGGGTTATTCGTTGATTCTTAAGGGGATTTGTTTGGAATTATTAGTTCTTTTTATGAAAGGGCAAGTGGGCCATAATGATATAGAAGGTAAAATGACAAAGGGTTGGGTGTTGATTGAAAACACGATCAAATTCATTAATGAAAGATATGGGGACCCGGAACTTGATAATCATACGATAAGTAAACATGTCGGAATTTCGACCAATCATTTATCGTTTTTATTTAAAGATCAGCTTGGCATTACGATTCATAAATATTTGACCCATATTCGAATCGAGCAATCGAAAATAAGAATGATCGAAGGGAAGCAAACGTTAACCGCTATTGCTGAGCAGGTGGGCTTTTCAAGCATTTATTTATTCAGCCGCTCTTTCAAGGCTACGGTTGGCGTAAAACCCAGTATGTTTATGGCGATGAATTCTCAGCCAACCATTTCTTAGAATAAGATCATACTCATATGATGAGCTGGGCGCGCAAAGAGGTTGGCTTATTCACTATCGCGGCCATCTCCGATGAACGGGAAGCAATATGGGGAAATCCGCGTGAGGCTCCATCTGATACCAATAGGCAACGGAAGCAACATCGTCGGTTCGTTCGAAAAGCTCTCTGCTGTTATGTCCAATCTGTTGAATCGTGACACTCAGATCGCTCTCGAAATGGATGGGGTCTGGAAGATGCCAACGATACAGTCCATGCATGGGCACGGAATCTTCGCCGAACTTCTCTTTGAGGGTCGTATCCGATTTGGAATAGAACGGGTATCCCAGATAGGGGGTGCTGTAGGGCACCTCGACAGGGATCCCGTTTTCTTTTTCATAAAAGCACCAAGCTCCGCCGAAATAGTCCTCCGTCCCCGTCCCGCAGAGGGTTGGCCATTCTTCATCTCCGTCCAAATAAAATTTAATTTCCCCTTCACCCCACCAATAGCGCTCTAATGCTGCCCATGCCAAATAGGTGCCGACATATTTTCCTTTGCCCTTGACTCCGTCCAGAATCGTGTAATCTTTGCCTTCCGTTGTTATATTCTCTCTTCGCCATTGGGCGTGAAAGTAAGCTGTATTCTCTGGGAGCGAATCGACGAGCTCATAATGAAATTGATAGAAGAAGCCGTGAATATCCTCGGCGTGTTGATTCTCGATCGTAATTTTGGCTGATTGCCGGAAAGGCATGGGGAAGTAGCAGTTCATACCACCTGTGGGATTCACGACGATCGGCTGCGAATTCACCTTGCAGCGTTCACCGAACCCGTTGCAGAAGAAATCGCCAAGCGGCACCTCAACAGAAGGCGAGGTTTCATCGTCCCAGTAGATGCGGAGCACTAAATCTCTAAGGACAAAATTCCCCTTGGAAGTAGCGTTCGTACAAGTGATCCAGAAGTGCTGCAGGATGCCAGTTCCTTGAATATCGGCCAGAACGACCGTTTCTCCTTGAGGTAAAGTGATGCACGGCCTGCCTTTGCGGGCAATACCTAAATTGCTTGCAGCTTTCGCTCCTTGTCCCTTCTCTCCGGTCGGATTCTCTGCTGTGATCCAGCGGGTTCGGCCTTGTGTCAGGAATGGAGCTGCAGAGAGTTCATGGATAAAGCCTTGATTTTGCGACATAGGAACATCCACCTTTATCAATATAGTTATGCGAACTTGAAAACATTATATAATGAAGGTAAGCGCGTTCATTTAGCCAAAGTTAATTAAAATTTAACTATTATTGCTGAAAAGGAAGGATTCTTTCTGTGAGCTTTCAAACTGTCTCCCCTTATGTTCGGATTGCGATGGATAGTATCATACAATCTCCTTGGATGTTAAAAGAAAGAATGATTTGGGACTACGAGCTATTATATCTAATGGAGGGGCGGGCTGACATAACGATCGAGGACAAGATCTATGAAGGCAGACCGGGTGACTTGTTTCTGTTAAAGCCTGGACAGAGGCACTCCATCCAGATCGTAGGTGATAAGCCGATTCGGCAGCCGCACGTGCATTTTGATTTGTTCCAGCAGGCGGACAGCGGGGATGTGAAGGTATCGTTCAAAATGCTGCAAGATATGGATGACACAGAGCGAAGCTGGTTTCGCAAGGATGAACTGTCGGGCGAGCTCGTTGATCTCCCGAATTATATTCGATTAAGGGAGCCGAGTCGCGTGGAACAGCAGCTTTTTGGGATCATCTATGAATTTGAAGCGAAGCTCCCATTGTACGAATGGCGTCTAAAGGGCAGTCTGCTGGAGTTAATTACTTCTGTAGTAAGGGAGCATGCTTGGAACGGACGATTATTTGAAAATAGTCTCCACCAAGAACTGTTATTGGATATTGAGCGGTACATCGCGGCTCACGTTCACCGTGAGTTGAAATTGGATGAGCTATCGGAGCGATTCCATATCAGTAAATATTATTTGATCCATTTATTTAATAAAGTATTTGATGTAAGTCCAATTCAATATCATCAGAGAATCCGGCTGGAGCGTGCCAAGAATATGATCAGGCATACCTTAATGCCGCTTCAAGAAATCGCAGATCAATTAGGATTTTCCGGTATTCATGCATTCAGTCGAGCTTTTAAGAAGAAGGCGGGGGTTTCGCCAGCTGGCTTTAGGAAGGAATTCCGAAATGAGCCTCGTTAAAATTAGGAAGGTAGGAAGGTCTTTTATTTAAACCAGCCTTTTTTCCAAAACCAAGCGAACATGCCGAATCCAATCCCGAACATGATCACGAGAATGGCAAAATAACCCCCGTGCCATTTCAGTTCAGGCATATAAGCGAAATTCATTCCATAAAGACCAGCAATGAACGTTAACGGCATGAAGATCGTCGTGATTACGGTCAACGTTTTCATGATGGCATTCATTCGGTTTGAATTCAGAGAGATATAGCTATCCCTCATATCCGCCGTCATGTCGCGGTTTGAATCAATCATTTCAGACAGCTTGAGCAGATGATCATGAATATCCGTGAAAAAGACGAGCTGTTCGCGAAGCTCGACTCGATCTGTATTGATGACCCTGTACAGCAAGTCACGCATGGGCACGATAGTACGACGCAATTTCAACAATTTGGCCCGAATACCAAAAATATGTTTCATTAAGACTTCAATGGATTCTGCGTCAAAATTGTTCTCGATATCATCCAATTGATCTTCGATTTGGTAGACACTTGGGAAATATTGATCCACCAAATTATCAAGAATTAAATACGCCACATAAATATGACCTTCATTCCGCAAATGTTCTTGTTCTAAAATTCGGCTCCAAGCATCCTCAATTTCTCTGGATTCATGCAAATGAAAGGTCACAATGAAATTGCTTCCCAGAAACATGTCCACTTCTTCAGCATCCAGAGTTAAAGCATTAATCCCATGCATCACAAAAAAGTGAACGTCCTCATAGTGATCCATCTTCGGTCGTTGCAGTAAGAAAAAGCAGTCCTCTATGGCCAGCGGGTGAAAGTGGAAATGATCCTTCAGATGCAGCGCTTCCTCCTCGCTGGGATTATGAAAGTCAACCCAATACCACTTAATGTTCGGGCCTAGAAGTTCCTCGAAGGGGACATTATGGAGCACCTTGAAGTCCATAGTCATAGCAAGGGAACGAATCATTATTATAACTCCTTGGCTTTTATTTTAACTGTTTAATTTTGTACAACATTTTTAAATGTATAGGACCTGAGCTGATATCGACTCTGATATAACGTGTGATGCAGGGAGTGCTTGTGCGAAATCACACAAGCACTTTGTTTATGGTTAGCGGATGAAGCGCATGGCTTTCATCCACATGCACGAAGGCGTCGTACCGCCGAGCCATAAGAGAGGGAACGTAATTCCCTCTCTCATGGCCAGGGCGGTACACGACCCCGATGGCACGGTGCCCCAGCACCTCGTGCCCGAGAACGGGATCCTCCTTGCGCAGCAGGAGGATCTGATCATGCGCGCCGGCGCGATGCATGAGCTCCTCCCAGCTGCCCGGCTGGGCAGCTGGCACTTGCATCGTCGCCATCGGCGCGCCCCAAGATGTCGCGGCGATGACCGTGCCGCGGTAAGTGCCGAAGCCGATGGCGAACACATCGGCTTCGCCGTGCGCTTCGCGCACGAGCTGGCCGACGTTCACCATGCCGTCGGCCATCATATCTGTGGCACGCGCGTCGCCGACGTGCGTGTTGTGCTCCCAGACGATGACCTTGGCGTCTGGGCCGTGGTGGTCGGCGAGGCGGCGCAGCGCGCTGGCCATGTGTCGGTCGCGGACGTTCCACGATTCCGCGTCGTGACGAACCATGGTGCGGTAGTAATCCTCAGCGTTCACAGCAACAAGCGCGTTCAATTCCGCGCTAAGAGCTGCTTCGCTGTCTTCTTCGTACCGCACGCGTTTCGCGTGAAGCGCTTGAAGCAGCTTCACAACCTCATCTTGGCAGCTTTCGCCGTAAAAAGCCGCCGAAACCCCATAATTTTGCCCCTCCTTCTCATAAGAGTCGAAGCACTCAAAAGCCTTCCGTGCTAGAGCTAGCTGCTCGGGTGTGCCTTTTTCCTGTAAATAACGTTCGATTTCTTCTAGTGACTCCCATAAACTATAGACGTCCAGACCGTAAAACCCAACGCGCTCTTCCATCGGCTTATCTGCATTGTGTTGGTTGAGCCACTCCATCAACGCCCCAACCTCCTCATTCGCCCACATCCAAGTCGGCCAGCGATTAAATGTTTCCATGACCTCGCGGGAGCTCGGCTTTGCATCCTTGTAATGCTTCACATAACGGTTAACTTCATAACATGATGGCCAGTCGCCCTCGACAGCAATAAAAGAAAAACCTTTCTTTTCAATCAATTTACGGCTTAGCTCCATGCGCAGCTTATAAAATTCCGATGTACCATGCGTTGCCTCACCGAGTAAAACGTACTTCTTGTTTCCGATAGCCTCAACCAATACATCCAAATCTTCGGAGGTGCTCAGCCGCACAGCTTGCTGTCTAATCTGTTCTACAATGGCGTCTTCAACTTTCACATGTTTGACTCCTATTCCTAAAGATTTACATTCTGTAGTATGTACAAAAGTGGGTACAAAAAAAGCGATTCGAATGGATTCGCTTTTTTGTAACACAATTGGAACATTCCTGTTACAGTTCTATAACATATTGGGTGTATTATAATAAACAAGACCCCCCTTTTTTAATATAAACTTTGGACCTGGCCCCGTTGGCTAGGTCCCCTTTTTTTGTCAGGATGCTCGAACCCAATCTTATTCTAGTCGTGAGAGGATGATACCAAAATGATTCGCACAGGAGAACGGTTGTACATTCGCTCCTTTGAAATAGGCGACTCGGAAGCTTTGCTGGCGTTGATGCTGCGCAACCGACAGTTGTTTGAACAAGTGGTGCCAACTCGGTTGGATTCGTTCTACACGCTGGATCACCAAGTCAGCAGCATTGAGCTCTGGCAGCAGGCGGATAAAGAGGGAAGGCGTCATTCATTCGGTATCTTCCTTAAAGGCACCGATGAGCTCATAGGGGATGCCTCCCTTTTCGAAATCATTCGCGGACCGCTGCAGAAAGCGACGCTAGGTTATTGCTTGGATGCAGCGTACAATGGCAAAGGTTATATGACAGAGGCCATCCATCTTGTGTTGGATTACGCTTTCGGAGAGGCGGGACTTCATCGGATCGAAACTGGGGCTATGCCGCATAACACTGGATCTATTCGGGTGTTGGAGAAGGTTGGTTTCCGTCAAGAGGGCTTAGCTAGGGAAAATGTGAAGATTCAAGGCGTTTGGCGGGACCATGTCATGTTTGCTATATTGGAAAGCGACACTCGCTAATCAAATAGAGACCCAGCCCCTTCGACTATGAGAGGGATGGAAAGGAGAGCTCCCTTTTGGGAGTTTTTTTCAGTAGATAAGAAAGTGTAAGTTTTATACTTTTGCTACACATCTACCTTGACAAACGCACTCGTCCCAGTGGGACGACGGAGTCGTTTATCCTTGTGATAGTGTGGTAAAATGGTGATGAGAACATGATTAGTTTGGAGAGGGGCCACATCAATGAGTGCCGAAATTGAAAGAAAGTTCCTATTACCCGCATTTCCTGCGGCTGAACTGGATAATAATGAAATCACGCTAGTTTCAAAGCAGTATATCTATCAAACGTATTTGGCCTTCTCGGAGGATCAAGAAATCAGAGTGCGCCAGCTGGTCGATCGTTCAGGTTTGTCGCATTTTACACATACGTTCAAATCGGGGCATGGTATGGTTCGAGAAGAGATTGAATATAACATATCGGAGCCTGTATATAAGCAATTGCTTGAACGTACCGGGTTAATTCCACTAGAGAAGATTCGTACCACGGTTGAAGTTCAAGGGCTCCATTTTGAAATTGATGAGTATAAACAAGTGGATCTCACGGTTGTCGAAGTCGAGTTTCCAGATGTTGAAGCTGCGCGGCTCTTTAAAGTACCATCTTGGTTTGGGAGAGAGTTAGGGGCGGAGGAAGAATTCCGTAATAAGTCAATGTGGGTAAAGCTGCAGACAGCACGATAAACGAAGTAGTTTTAGATTTCCTTACAATTAGTTAATAATCTTCATCAGGATAACCTAGATAAAGGCCGAGTTTATGACCCAAGTGCGGTCAGCGCTTGGTCTTTTCGCTTTTTTCAGAAGAGTTAAAGTGTTAGATTCGTTAGCGAACTATTAGGAAAAATAATGTTTAGCTAAGATTTAAAATAGATGTTTAACAACAATTACAAAGTATGATGGATGTACAGAAATGAAAGCTAACATTTTCAGGAATTGCGAGGGAGGCCACCAATGAACCTGATACATTATTACCGCCAGCAGTTTCTCGAATTAATTTCTCAGTTTGAGCCTAATTGGGAAGAGGATCGTCATTATAGATTTGGATTTCGTTGGAATACGTATGCGAAGTCTTCTTTTAAAGAATTTTTTCAAATGACTCAGTTTCCGAGTGAACCCTTGTACTTAGTGTATGCGATAGAGTTTCCTGAAAAATACAAAAAGACGAATATTAGTGAAGTAGTCAAAAACGCTTCCTCTTCGTATGAACTGTCCTTATATTTGTTCTCGGATAAGATTCTTTTATCCTCATGTGTTTCTATAGAAAGCCTGCAGCAGACAACATTAGGTTATGTCAATCAAGCACGAGGGGAAATCATTGATCTTGTTTTCTCTGCGATTCAGATGCGTGTCACTTAACTGGTATTATGCAGAAATCATCTATCGGGTAGAGAACGAAGACGATTTAAAGATTCTGCAGGAATTCAATTGTGACACCGTACAGGGGTATTTATTTAGCTGCCCGGTAGAAGCAATTGAAGTACCAGAGATTTTCGATAGATTTGCGTGCAATCGAATTGCGAATACATAAGATTTATCTTAACGCCATGATAGCGATTATCGGATCAGGGGCGTTTTTGTATTTCATATTTTTGGTAAAAAATAGTGTAGACCTGCCATAATTCGACATATTATAATAGGATCATAGAAACGAAATAGGTATAAAGGAGGGATTTTAGTGATTAAGGTGCTTATTATCGAAGACGACATCATTATAGGACAAATGATAAGCATGTATCTTTCGGAAGATCAATTTGAAGTGAAGCAAGCGGTAAATGGACATGACGGATTGAGGGAAATCGTTCAGTTTCAGCCCGATGTAATTTTATTGGATCTCGTTTTGCCCGATTATGAGGGGTTAGAGCTATGCGGGGCTATTAGAGAACTAAGTTCGGTTCCTATTATTGTGATATCCACGAAAACAAACATTAAGGAGAAGGTTGAGGCCTTTAATATTGGGGCTGATGACTATCTTTGTAAGCCGTTTAGCATGCAGGAGTTAAAAGCAAGGATCAAAGCCTCGCTTCGCATGGCGGACATACAAGTTTCTGCTGTCGATGGTTCGGAAGGCACAGAGTCAGAGTCACAATATCCTGACTTTACTCTGGATGTAGAGCGCAGGTTGATTGTGATCAAAGATCAAAAAATTGATATCACCAATTCGGAATTTGAAATTATGAAACGTTTTATTCTCTATCCTGGCAGAGTGTTTAGACGCGATGAGCTCATAGATACTTTATATCGGATGGGCGAAATCGTGAATGACCGCGCCATTGATGTACATATAACGAATCTCCGTCGAAAAATAGAGCAGAATCCAAAGGAGCCTCAGTATATTAAAACTGTCTGGGGTGTCGGTTATAAATTTGTATATCTTCCAGCTATTTAAGGTGTGTAATTAAGCGATGAGGTGAATAGAAGTGCTCAAGGATCTACTGAACAATTTCTCGATATTGGCTGTTTTTATCTTCTTATCTATCGAGATTTTCTATTCACCTCGATTAAAAGCCACACCGAGATGGAAATATCGCCTAATTGTTGGTTTGATGCATGGGATCTATGGTGTCATTCTAACTTTTCTTGGCGTACATGTTACTGAAAGACATATATTGGATTTAAAAGCGATTGCCATTCTGATGGCAACATTCATTGGTGGCGGAATTTCTGGTTTTATTGCCACAATGATTATGATTATTGGCAGGACGCTGATAGATCCTTCTGTTTTCTTTCGAATCTCAACACTAGGACTGCTCATATTTGCGGTAACCGCGCTAACCAATCATTACATCCACAGTTATTGGAGGAAATGGACTTTATTCATTATGTGTCCTATCAGCGTCTTGTTCGTTGATATGGTGTTAATTTATCATATTCCTTTTGCCAGGCTGGTCATTCCAGCTTTACTTCTGCATTTGGGAGGCGGCTTATTCGCAGCAGCGTTAATCCGCTATTTCTTAAGGGCAGAGGAGCTAAGGAGTCAGGTAAGTCATATCCAACAAGAGTTATTGGATATTCTTCGGCTGCAGCCCGGCATCACATTTAAACTTAAAAAAATTCATAATCAATTTATATATTCCATGATTGATGGCCAGTTGTTACGAAATCTTGGACTGCATCCGCAAGATTTAATAGATAAAAATATCCAATCCATCAAAGGTTTTACTACCGAATTCACAACGTTTATCATTGCGAAATTCGAAGAAGCATGGAAAGGGAACAAAGTTGCTTATGAGAATCAAATAAAGGGGAAGATCGCTTTTACAAACTTGCAACCTGTATTTGAAGGTGAGCAGGTGGTCGAGATCATAGGCTCAACGACTGATATTACAGAGAGAATAGCAGCAGAGCGACGTATTCAGGAGAGTGAAGCGCGTTATCGAATCCTCGTTGAGAATTCACAAGAAGGAATTCTTGGGTTTACAAAGGAAGGCGAGATTACCTCTGTTAATCAAATTGTTTCCCTGATGACCCATGTGGCAACTGTTGACATGTTGGGCAAAAAAATAACCGAGTTTCTCCCGGAAGCCGAGCAAATTCGTTGGGATTTCCATTTCCAAGAAGTTATCCGGATTGGTGGTAACGTACGGTTTGAAATGAGTATTCCTTCCTCTAAGGATGCTCAAAGAGATTATTGTATCACGCTTTCGGTCTACCATGATGCGAGTGGTGAAATCGATGGTATTGTCGGTACCATACATGATTTCACAGAGGTCACTATGCGGCATGCGGCCGATCAAGCGAACCAAGCCAAAAGTCAATTTATAGCCAAAATGAGTCACGAAATTAGAACTCCCTTGAACGGTATCATTGGCCTTTCTCAACTTCTCGGGAAAACCTCGCTCTCCGACCATCAAAAGGATTATCTACATAAAATAAAATCTTCATCCCACACACTGCTTGGTATTATTAATGATGTTCTTGACCTTTCCAAAGTAGAAGCGGGAAAACTCGAAGTAGAACGTACCAGCTTTCAATTAGATGAGCTGCTCAAGGATCTCTCCAGCATATTAAGTGTCTTATCCAATAGTCGGCAGATCGAGCTTATTTTTAATACAGCAGCTGAATTGCCCAACCATATTCTCGGAGATCCGCTGAGACTGAAGCAAGTACTGCTTAATCTTTGCAGCAATGCGATCAAATTTACTTCAGAGGGCTATGTGATGCTCCAAATTGAGTTGGAACCACATACGTCCAATGAAGAAATAATGCTTAGCTTTACCGTAGAGGATAGTGGTATAGGCATATCTCCAGATCGGTTAGCCTTTATTTTTGATCCCTTTTCTCAGGCAGATGGATCTACGAGTCGTGAATATGGGGGAACTGGACTGGGGCTTACGATCAGCCAACATTTGATTGGGCTTATGGGTGGGTCTTTAGCAGCTGAAAGTGAAGTGGGCAAAGGAAGCAGATTTACATTTACACTCCCTTTTCAAATCATAGAACTCGCTGATCCAGATGAATGGGATTTAACCAAAGAGCATACGACGTATCACGTATTGCTGGTCGAAGATCATCCCCTGATGCGGAGCAGCTTACGGGACACTTTGGAGTCATTCGCCTTAATTGTTTCGGAGGTGCCTTCCTGGAAAGCTATGTTTGAACATTTGAAGACGTTGGGATCCGATGACGACAAGAACGATTGCATCCTGCTTGATATGGAAATTGAAGATATGTATGGCATAGATACATGGCAGACATTTATCGAGTCGATCCAAAGAGATCAAACACTTGCTGTATGCTTAACTTCCCCGCTAGGCAAAGAAGAAATGTTGAAACTCCCGATAAATGAGAGACCAGATGCTGTCATGGTTAAACCGATTTGCCGTCTAGAGCTCTATCAAACGTTGGAATCCTTGTTTAATCCGCACAACCAAACTCCAAGAAGAGGCAGGCCTTTGCAGGCTAAGTCCTCCAGCGTTAGCAAGAAAGGGCGGATCCTTCTCGTGGAGGATAACGAAATTAATCAACAGGTTGCCAAGGAGTTTCTAGGGGAGCATGGTTTTGAGATCAGGATAGCCGAAAATGGCCAGGAAGCCATTGAAAAACTGATAATCGACGACGAATACGATTTGATTTTGATGGATATTCACATGCCGGTCATGGACGGCGTTGAAGCGACAGCGCACATTCGGCAGATCCCCAACTATATGAATATCCCCATCATCGGACTGACGGCCAACGTGGTTAAGCAGGATCATGAAGATTATATTCGTTACGGCATGAATGACGTCATTAGTAAGCCTTTTGATATCAAACGTCTCTTTAGTGTGATTAATAAATGGATAGAACTACCTACTTCAATAGAGGCTAGTCAGACGAAAGCAAACGATTTTTATAAGCAAATTGAAGCGATAGATTGGCAAGCTGCACTTGCCCGTCTAGAAGGAAAAGAAAGTATTCTAATCGTCATGCTTCAGTTGTTCAAGAAAAATTATACAACTTTTGTCGAGCAGCTAATGCTGAGTATCCTTGAAGAGGATTGGAAGGCTGTCAAAAGGGCTATCCATACACTTATCGGTGTTGCCGGAAGTATCTCCGCTAATCGGTTACATGAAGCAGCAAGTTATTTGGAACTTGCCATCATGCAAAAAGATGAATTCCATGATCAACTTATCGAAGTGGCGGAGGAAATAAAGCGAATTACCGCATTTATCCCCGATGAAGCTCCTTAGTGAATGGAATTGACTAGATCAATTTCAGATACAAAATTGATAATTTCAGCCATTGTTTGAAAGAGGACCTTGACCGTATGATGAAGGTAAGGAAAGACGTATTACTTTCTCAAACTGGAGAGGGGATTAGCTGCTATGTTTGTTAAGAAACAAGATCTTATGTCACCTATCACGGAAGAGCAGTATGACCAATTTGAAAGAGACGGGTATTTGCTTATTAAGAAAGGCTGCAGCAGCGATCTCATTGATGCATTTAATGGACACATCTATGATATTCGAAACCAAGCGGAAATACCCAAGTGGGCTGCCTGTGAAGAAAGCAAGAAGTTCTCCCTGCGATTGTTTAATCCGCACAAGCATGACAGCTTTTCTCGTCAAATGATGAAGCTTCCCATCATACGAGGTGCGCTGGCTCAATTAATGGGCAGAGAGGCAAACTGTGTGCAAAGCATGTACTTCTACAAGGAACCAGGTTCACCGGGACAGGCCTCGCATCAGGATTACTACTATATCAAAAATGACCCCATGACGATGATAGCTGCTTGGATCGCTTTGGAAGAAGTCGTCGATATCGAAAATGGCTGCCTCTGGGTCATCCCTGGCACACATAAGCTTGGACTGCTGCCTCACGGCGCAGTGAAAAATATTGAAGAGCACGAATCATGGACGGACGAGACAGAAGGCGCAGACCTTAGCAAGCAAATCCCAGTCGAGATGGAGAAAGGGGATATCCTCTTCTTTAGTGAACTGCTTATCCATTCGTCCAATAAGAATCGAAGCAAGGACCGTTGGCGACGTTCCTACGTATGTCATTACATTCGTGAGGATTCGTTTGTAACTCAGAGGGAAGATTTGAGAGAAAAATTTCCGTTGTACTAATGACCTTGTGTCTGATAGGAACGTTGATAACAAGAAGGCTAACTCTTTTTAACAGCCAAGGCTGGAAGGGGTTAGCTTATTTTATTTACACATACACATATATGAGCGTTGGCCATGCAAGGCAAGTATACGGGTACGCTACTCTGTGACGATGAAGGGGAATCTTCAGAATTACCTCCATAGCGATGAAAAACATGCTTAAAACTGAGAAAGTTGCTCATGGTCCACAAATTGATATCTGAGACGATGAAATTCATCGCTAAAGTAATGGGAATCCTCGGAATTACCTCCATAGCGATGAAAAACATGCTTAAAAGCGAGAAAGTTGCTCATGGTCCACAAATTGATATCTGAGACGATGAAATTCATCGTTAAAGTAAGGGGAATCTTCAGAATTACCTCCATAGCGATGAAAAACATGCTTAAAACTGAGAAAGTTGCTCATGGTCCACAAATTGATATCTGAGACGATGAAATTCATCGCTAAAGTAATGGGAATCCTCGGAATTACCTCCATAGCGATGAAAAACATGCTTAAAAGCGAGAAAGTTGCACATGGTCCACAAATTGATATCTGAGACGATGAAATTCATCGTTAAAGTAAGGGGAATCCTCGAAATTACCTCCATAGCGATGAAAAACATGCTTAAAAGCGAGAAGTTGCTCATGGTCCACAAATTGATATCTGAGACGATGATATTCATCGTTAAAGTAAGGGGAATCCTCGGAATTACCTCCATTGCGATGAAAAACATGCTTAAAACTGAGAAAGTTGCTCATGGTCCACAAATTGATATCTGAGACAATGAAATTCATCGCTAAAGTAATCCTCTAAAAGTGAGACGCAATTCAATCAAAAATAACTATAATCAAACTCCCCAACTTACAAATAAAGGAACTTCATACGCTACAGAGAAAAGTGTTAATAGGACTGAAAATAGAAGGAGATCGATGAATGGAAACTGGGCTGGAGAAATGGATCATAGAAGCAGATATTGCAAGTATGCAGCAAGCAATGACTACGGGGAAGGTTACCTCGGAACAATTGGTTCTTTTATATTTAACCCGAATAGAAAAGTACGACTCTGTATTAAATACCATTTTAGAAATAAATCCAGATGCTATAGACATAGCTAAAGATTTAGATAAAGAACGAAAAGTGAAGGGCAGTCGTGGTCCCCTGCATGGTATCCCTATTCTGCTGAAGGATAATATCGATACACACGATCGTATGCATACAAGTGCTGGTTCCATCGCATTAGCGGAATCCTTCGCAGCAGCCGACTCCTTCGTGGCGGCACAGCTTCGAGCGGCAGGGGCTGTGCTGCTGGGTAAAACAAATATGACCGAATGGGCGGGCTTCATGTCAGGTGATATTTGGGCCGGATATAGCTCAAGAGGTGGTCTCACCTTAAATCCTTACGGCCCTGGCGAATTATTCGTAGGCGGTTCAAGCTCAGGCTCAGCAGCGGCCACGGCAGCGAATTTAGCAGCAGCGGCGATTGGAACGGAAACATCGGGCTCTATCATCAGCCCTTCCAGCCAGAATAGCCTAGTCGGCATTAAGCCAACGATTGGATTAGTTAGCCGAACGGGCATTATCCCAATTGCTCATAGTCAGGACACAGCGGGGCCAATAGCAAGAACAGTGAGTGATGCAGCGATTTTACTCGGCGTTTTAACCAATGTGGATGAGCGCGATATTGAGACATTAGCGAGTAAAGGGCGTTCTTTCCAAGACTACACGCCATTCTTAGATGCCAATTATTTGCAGCAAGCAAGAATAGGGATCCCGAGATTTTATTACCAACAATTAGACAAGGCTCGGCTTGAAATTGTAGAGGCGGCTATCGCCGTTTTGATACAAAAGGGTGCTACAATTGTTGATCCGGTAGAGCTTCCGTGCGAACAGATGCACAGGGATGGCAATGTCATGAGGTATGAATTTAAGAAAGACTTGAATGATTATTTAGCCCAATTGCCCAGCACGATTCCCGTTCATTCTTTGGCAGACGTTATTGCCTACAATGAAGCACATGCAGATCAAGCATTGAAATATGGCCAAGGAACCTTAATCTGGTCAGAGGAAACAAGCGGGACACTAACGGAACAAGCCTATTTAGACAGCAAAAAGAGAGATAAAGAGATGTCGCGTGAGCTGGGGATCGATCATGTGTTAGAAAAGCATCATTTGGATGCTCTCCTATTCCTAGGATTTGAGGGCGGGGCAGATCTTGCGGCAAGAGCCGGTTATCCATCCATTACGGTACCGGGAGGGTATGCTGTAACGGGAATTATCGCGCCAGGCGGGTACACAACGAAAGGACCACAAGGGATCACCTTTGTAGGAACGGCTTTTAGCGAACCCACTTTGATAAAAATTGCTTATGGGTTTGAGCAGGCGACGAAACATCGTATTCCACCCGAGTTAGCAACTCTCTCGAATAGAGGCAAAACAAAATGATGAATCTAAGGACGATGGTCGTTGGATTAACTGCTGATCATGTGGCTAAGGCATTCTTGCGGTTATGGGAGCATGAAGAAGGAACATTAGAAGTTTGGCGGGCAAGTTCCAACTTCGTATATCGATTCGAAAATAGAAGGGTTATATATTGGTGTTGTGTTCAGTGACGCGGATGGGGAAAGTTTAGAGTGTGATCAAATGAACGATTCGCAGATGGAGGCGTGGGGGAAATCACTTGGCAGCTTACATATGATGGAGCTGGATAACCTGAGGATTTGGCTTTATTCTTTAAAGCAAACCAAGCCTGATTATGGTCTCATTCATTATGATTTTCAACAGGATAACATTTTCTGGCATACAAGTACGTCGCAATTTCATATTATTGATTTTGATGATGCTATGTATCATTGGTATGCGATGGATATTGTTGCAGTTCTTGCTGACGTGTTGGATAATAAGGAGAGGGATTCCAGCCGTCAGGTAGAATGCTTTTTGAGAGGCTATATGGCGATATGTCCATTAGAGAAGCAAATGATAGATCACTTTCCAAAGTTCCTACGCTACTCTAAGCTCTATAGCTTTTCGAGAATCCTAACAGCTTTGGAGGATAGTGATCTATTAAATACGCCACCATGGTATGCAGGATTGAGATTAAAGCTCATGACAATGAGGGACGAAATGAGACTTGGTTTCAGCAACCCATGGTGACCTACTGATCAGCACCACTTAAGGAGGATTACACCTTGGAAATAAGGCGATTATGGCAACAAGATATACCGCAAGTACAGGCATTAATGATGGACGTGGTGTCACGCCTTCCTTCTGATGCGCTTTATTCGATGGACCGCTTGGAGGTGCTATACGAATATGTTCAAGACAAGGGGGAGATGTATGGCACTTTTCAAGGCGAAAAGCTAGTTGCGTATACGGTTATCGTATTTCCCGGACTAAGTGCCAATAATCTCGGACGTGAGCTTGGAGTGCCGGAAGATGATCTACCAAGAGTTGCTTCTCTGGAAGGATCCATTGTCCATGAATCAGTCAGGGGACAAGGGCTGCAGCGGCATTTTCATACCTTGAGGGAACAGCGCGCGCGGGAACAAGGTATGTTACACCTCTACGCAACCGTACATCCTGACAATGCGATCAGTCGGCGAAACTTAGAAGCAGCAGGCTTCTCACTTCAATTCACCCGCCCGATGTATGGCGGTCTTCTAAGACATTGCTATGCGAAGAAGCTTGAAGTACTAGACTAATAAGTTATTGGGAAACAGCAAGTTCTCTAACCTTTTTCCATGCATCCAAATGCTTTTCCAAATGACCAACTAAGGAATTGAGATCATTCAGAAATTGTTCCCTATCATTCACATCGACGTCAAGAGCATCAACTTGAAAATCACCAGGTGCAGGAATTGCGTTAAGCATTTGCAGTAGTTTGGTTTGAATTGGGTTAGATGTTTGGCTAATTGTTGTATTAGTTGAAGCAGCAGAGAGCCCGCTTTGTAGAGGTATTTCTTTTTCAGAGACTATTTCCTTAGATTTCTCTGCTTTCTCCGCTTTTGTCGGAGCTTTTGCAGCTGCAGGCTTGGCCCGTTCTGCTCGGTTGTTTTGGAAGACGGACCAAGTTTCGACTAGCTCATGACCTGTTTTATAGAGAAGCTTCCCTTTGGTGCTTTCTGAAATATCTTTATCTTTGAACATTCGAGCAATCTTTTTGACATCACTGACAGGCATTTCATCTCTGGCAATAATCAAAGCTAGCGGATCGCGGTGCTCAATCTGTAAATCTTTGATAGGCAGCAGCTGATCCTCGGTCAACTTGTCTTTGCGAATTTCTGTGCCGCTCACGATCAGTTTCTTGACTGAATTACCAAACTTTAACAAATCACATTTGTTTTTGATATAAGTTTCGGGCTTGCCAAGTTTACTAGAAAGATATTTAATAGAAGAACTGAATTTGGAATCATTCATAAGTTTATGGAAGGCCTCGGCTTCCTCAATGGGGGAAAAGCCTTCCCTTGTCAGATTCTCCGCAATCTGTTCTAAATAAATTTCCAACTCATCCGTTACGGTCGATACGATACAGGACATGGTAGGGCGTCCCAGCATTTTGCTAGCTTTGTATCTCCGGTTCCCGTAAATAATTTTGTATCGATTGTCAGCCGTTGTTCTCACTTTAATCGGAGAGAGTAAGCCAATCTCCTCGATGCTTTTCATTAATTCTTGGAGCGCCTCTTCATCAAATTGATATCTAGGCTGATCCGTATCCTCGTCAATTAAATGCATGGGAATTTCATGTATATCCATATTCATTTCTCCATTCGTTCAGGTTGTCCTTGGATTATTATATAACAAAGAACAATATCGTGGTAATGCCATTCATAGTACTAGATCGGAGGCCAATCATGTTTACATGTAAAATAAGTGATGAACTGGATTTAAAGATACTAGAAGTCAGGCATGCAGACGCCTTATTCCACTTAGTCAATCAGAATCGTGCCTATTTAGCGAAATGGTTTCCATGGGTTGAACAAACGACTAAAGTAGAAGATACAAGGGCTTTCATAGAATCGGAACTTAGCCGATTTGCAAAGAACAAGGGCATTTATTGCGGCATCTTTTATCAAAATGAGATCGTAGGTTGTATTAGTCTACACGAAATAGATTGGGTAAATATGAAAACGTCAATTGGATACTGGCTTGCAGAAGGGTATCAGGGGAAAGGCATCATGACGGATTCTTGTAAATGTATAGTGAATTACTCCTTGAAAGAGTTGAAATTAAACCGGATCGAAATCAGAGCTCGAACAGATAACTTCAAGAGCCGCGCAATTCCGGTGAGGTTGAAATTCAAGCATGAAGGAACAATTAGACAGGCCGAGTGCAGTTATAATACTTTTCACGATCATGAGGTTTATGGGATTTTGGCAAATGAATGGGAGTAAATAGCGTGGAAACTTTAACAAAACGACGTACCAAACTGCACTACGGCTGGATTGTTGTCCTGGTAACTTTCTTCACATTGATTGTATCGGCGGGCATACGCTCGGTGCCTAGCATCTTCATGCTTCCCTTTGAAAAAGAGTTCGGTTGGGGCCGCGCGGATGTATCCTCGGTTGTCTCCATTAATATTTTCTTGTATGGTCTGATGGGGCCTTTCTCGGCTGCATTGATGGAGCGTTTTGGTACCCGTCGGGTGGTGCTGATCTCCCTCATTTGCATCGCGGCCAGCCTTTCGCTGACGCCTATGATCACGGCTTTGTGGCAGTTTGATTTGCTTTGGGGGGTCGTGGTGGGGCTTGGAACGGGTTCGCTTGCCAACGTGCTAGGTGTAACGATCGCGAATCGATGGTTCACCAAGAACAAAGGCGTGGTGGTTGGCATTCTGACAGCCAGTGCGGCGACAGGGCAACTGCTGTTTCTGCCGCTTCTCGCTAAAATAACGGTGGACGTCGGTTGGCGCTATGCCATTTATACAGCGATCGCTGTGATTGCGGTGTTAATCCCTGTGGTAGCGATCTGGATGCGCAATCATCCTTATGACATTGGTGCTGCTCCCTTTGGCTCTGATCAAGTCGTCAAGCCTGCCGAATTCAAAGGCAACCTATTTATGACCCCTCTGCTTACGCTGCGAGATGCCAGTAAGAACAAGGCATTCTGGCTGCTTGCTGGGACGTTCTTTTTCTGCGGATTCTCCACGAATGGGTTAATTGGTACGCATCTGATTCCGGCCTGCGGGGATTTTGGCATTCCTGAAGTAACCGCAGCGGGATTGTTGGCGCTCATGGGGATCTTTGATCTGGTCGGGACGACGATGTCCGGTTGGTTGACCGATCGATTTGACGGGCGTTGGCTGCTGTTTTGGTACTACGGGCTTCGCGGAATATCACTGATTTTTCTGCCGGAAGCGCTTGGTTTAGGCTATACGGAGCTTCTAATTTTTGCCGTTTTCTATGGCTTGGATTGGATTGCAACCGTTCCGCCAACCGTGAAGATCGCATCGGATATTTTCGGTAAAGAGAAGGCAGGCATGGTCTTTGGTTGGGTTGTTGTAGCACACCAGTTGGGAGCATCCTTTGCTGCCTATGAAGCAGGTCTGCTAAGAGATTTGCTAGGCAGTTATTCACTGCCATTTCTTATGGCGGGCTTCGTATGTATGATTGCTGCCATCATGGCCGTACGAATTCGACGTACAGGAATTGCGGCTAAAGCGTTGTAAAATCGGACAACATGAAGGACTCAGCCAATCTTGGCTAGGTCCTTCTTATCATTTCAACATCTATTTTTGCAAATTAAAACTAAATTCAATAAAAAGATTGCATCGGAAGGTTTAGAGATGAAATAATAGAGGGTGATGATGTCGAATTGTGACATAAAACTATCATATGACATTAGGAGTAGAGTAGCATGAGAAAGATTCAATACACGATAATAGCTCTAATTTTCGTCATATTAGTTTCATCGTCAGAGTTTGTTCTTACTAAGTATAAGGACTCCTTACTCCATGAGCTTGAAATTACGGAGCATTCCCAATTATCCTCAAGAGCGTTGGCTTTACAATCCGTTATTGATCGTAATTTTAATATGATGGTAAGCCTAGAAGCTTACGTGAATGCGAATTACTTGCAAAACAAAGATGATAAAGAAGTCATGGAATACATTGCTTCTCTTTATCTTGGTGCTCAGGGATCTACGATTAATTTAATTATTGCACCTAATGGAGTTATGAAGTTCGTTTATCCGCTGCAGGGCAACGAAAGTATATATAATTGGGATTTGATGAAGGATCCCCGTGCCAATGTTCAAAAGCAAATTTCAAGAGCGCTGCAAACTAAAAAAATGACAATGGACGGCCCATTTCAATTACTGCAAGGCATTAATGGTTTAGTCGCTCGAAAGCCAATCTATCAAGAAGGCGTTTTTTGGGGCTTCGTATCTGTGGGTGTAAATCTGGATCAACTGCTTGTCGAAGCAGGAATTAAGAATAGAGATACAGGGGAATTACAGATTTCCATCCGAAATCCTGGAGAACCTGCGTTCTATGGTGACGATTCTATTTTTCAAGAAAATCCAATGATAGCCACCATTGAGCATACGGATACCAAATGGGAGCTTGCTGCGCAACCGCAGGCGAGTGCTGTACAGAGTATTAACAGGCAAATCATATTAATACGCATCTCTTTTATGCTTGTACTGCTAATCGGTCTCATTTTTATCCTGTATATTCTTAGACAGCGGGATAAGTTACGCCGAGCCGTAAATGAGCGAACACAAGAGCTGCAGTTTGCAAATGAGGATTTGACTGCTGTGAATGAAGAGCTTTTGGCAGGACAACAGGAACTGCACGATTCAACCAAACGCTTGCTGGAATCCGAACAAATGCTATCCTACATGGCTTATCATGATGTTTTGACAGGGATACATAATCGAGCCCATTTTCAAATGATTTTAAAAGAACAAATTGTACACAATGAAATTAATCGTACATCTCTTGCTATGCTTTTCTTTGATCTAGATAATTTCAAGATGGTCAATGATTCGCATGGTCATCATATGGGTGATCTGATGCTGCAGGAAGTTGCTAATCGTATTGGGCAATCGAACCTTTCCTATCATACATTTGCTAGATTTGGCGGGGACGAGTTTGCCATTCTGCTAGAAGATTGTCCAAATGAGAAGGAGATTCAGGTCTTCTGTGAACAATTAATAGATATCCTAAAACCGCCTTGTTTGTTATTGAATCGCTCTTTTTTCATTAGTGCCAGTATTGGTATCGTGCAGTATCCTTATGGGGGCGTGACTTGGGAGGCATTGCTCAAGAATGCGGATATTGCCATGTACATAGCCAAAAAAGAGAGCGGCAGCTCATACAGCTTCTTTAATCAGCAGATGGCAATGAATTCATTATCAAAGCTGGAGATGGGAAATCATCTGCGTCAGTCGCTTGACCGGAATGAACTCGAAATTGTGTATCAACCGCAGGTAGATTGTTTATTAGGTAAAATTATTGGCGTTGAAGCACTCTTGCGTTGGAAGCATACGACCAAAGGTTATATTTCTCCAGCTGACTTCATTCCACTAGCAGAAGAAATAGGGACCATTGCTAGCATTGGCGAATGGGTGCTGAGAGGTGCTTGCAAGCAGATGAAGGCTTGGCACAGCACGATGGTTGAACCTTTAGCTATTTCTGTCAATCTATCGGTCAAACAGCTGAATGATGAACGTTTTGTTGATAAAGTGAAACAAATTTTAGAGGAAACAGGCTTGGAAGCTAAGTATTTGGAAATGGAAATAACCGAAAATTTCGCCATGCAGGATGAACAGCTGGACGCACTTAGCAAGCTTCGCGGGCTGGGCATTGCGATATCCGTCGACGATTTCGGTACGCATTACTCCTCTCTAAGTTATTTGAAAAGGTTTCCAGTCACTAAGATCAAATTGGATCAATCCTTTGTCCGCGGCGTACAAACGGATGACAAGGACCGTGCGATGATCAAAGCGATTATTTCCGTAGCCAATTCGTTTCAACTGCAAATTATTGCGGAAGGTGTTGAAACGGAAGAACAGGCGGGTTTCTTAGTCGCTAATGGCTGCAGCCAAATTCAAGGCTATTACTTCTACCGGCCTATGACTGCCGAGCAAGTGCTGCCAATGTTGCAGGATTGCTTACAGGATAAACTTGCCTTTCTTGAATCAAATCCATCTGGCCATATTCAATAAATCAAGAGAACAGATTTGCTGGGGCCGTCACATTACTTGATGGCCCCTGAACTCGCTATTTTCACTCGAACCTTAACATCGAACAGGACGCTTGGATAAAATGCCTGCCAATCGTTCCAAGTTCTGTCCCCTGCTTGATGAGTAGCCTGATAACGAAGACCGAAGCCGATGGGATCGACACCATGTTGCTGAAGCAGCTCCAATACTTTTTGAATGCGTTGCTCCCCTTGTTTTTCCGCTTCCTTCTCGTAGTCCCTCCAATTTTCATTATAAAATACTTTATTGGTCTCTTCGAGATTTCCCTCTATTCTTAATTTCATATGGATAGTCGGAGGTTGTTTACTCTCCCCGTCCTGTATATCATATTTTACACTGAGGTCTCTGACGGCAAGCATGAAGTTGGCCTTTTCCGTTTTCGTTACCATTTCGATATTGTTGAATTTTCGCACCAGTGTGATGAATATGCGTGTCTGGTCAGGATTAAGGGTTAGCACTCCCCGATCCTTATTAAGAAGCATGACCCGATTAATCGTATAGGAATCCTTTTCCGCCTTGATGACGGGGAGGAATGGGTCCTTGCCTTTTTCTTTGACGCGTCGGTAGAAATCGTATAGATACTCCGTCACGGTGTAGGACGATTCCGATCCTTCTTGGTCAAAGCTAAGAAAGAGAGCATTACCTGGCAGTCGTTCGGAAGTTGGCTTAACTTTCAACACCGCCTCCGCAGTAGGATCCCCCACAGCCATATACCCGATCATTTGAATGTCGAGCCGCCGCGACAGCCAATCTAGCGGTTCGGTAATGCCTGACTGGACAAGGGATTTTCCCAATACGCTTACTTTGGCATGACCGAATTCCAGTTCTTTGTCCACCTTGGATTTGATCAGGCGAACTGCTTCCGTCACCGAACTCGCGTCCTCTTGAACGATCTGGAATTTGGACTGACCGGGTGAGATGGTTTGCGAGGGAATAGCTAGCTTGAGTGAAACTCGGTACCGTTTATCCGGATTTCCGCTATCATCGATTCCGATACCCGTAACGAAAAACCGTTTATCGATATCCTTGAAGCCGCATCCGGCCAGGAGCAGCACCAACAGTGCAACAATGGCAGTCTTTTTCATGCCTTTTCCTTCTTTCTTTTTCTTGCAGCGGCATAGCATAAGAGGACGACCAACCCAACCTCGCTCCAAAAGCGGATGCTTTGCATATAACCTGCAATAATAGCCTCCGTTTTTTCTTTGACCGTAATCTGGTAGACGACCGTAAGCAAACCGAAGATAAGGCATATGCACCAGCTCAAAACTGGTGTTTCCACCCGATCGAGATTCGGCTTTTTGGAAGCAAAACAGCCTTTGAACGTCTCGGCCCCGATATGCCAGACCACGGACACGAAAATAAACGAAAGCAGAATAAACGTGATGACGAAAAGATAGACAACCCGCTCAAAAAAACCGTATTTCATACGCAGGGAATCTGCAGTGGACGCCCAAACATGGATGTAATCCCCCACCCCGACAGTTCCGTGAAAACCGATTGGAATAAAGAAAGTCGTGGCCAGAGTTAAATAGCCCATAATCGGTAATATCCACTGGTAACGAATTTTCTCGTCCTGCTTGAAATTTCGGTTAAAAATGCAAAAGTTGAGAAAGCCGATCAATATGATGGAAGCGGAAGATAGTGCTGTGAGAGACGGCGGGTGCCCTACATAATTCGCAACGGTTCGAATGGCGTCCCAGTCCAACAAATCGTTGCCATATGATTTGGCAAGCATAAAGATCAACAACGGAAGAGTGAGCACCATGATGATCTCTTGGCCAAACAACAAAGTACGGGAGGGACGGGTTGCGGCCCAAATGCAAATCAAAACAAAAAAAATGACGAGGATAGTCAGTTTGATACTGGGATTAAAGAAGCGGACGATAATAATCGAAATAGAATTCACGATCGCGGTCCCAAGGCTAAACCAAAACAGAGCGAAATACAGCAGCACGGGCTTCCCAATCCAAATGGGCAGCGACTCCCGAAAAATTTCGGGCAATCCCATCCCTGGAAACTTGCGAATCGCGACAGAGAAGAGATAAGCCAGCAAAGATCCAATCGCCCCTCCCAGGATCAAAGCCATGACGGCCCCTTTAAACCGGTCTTCTAACAGAAAATTGGGCACATAAAAGAACAGGTTCATCAGCATACTCATCGCCACGTTATAGTAAAAATATCGGTTTATGACACTTTCCCCCCCTTCTTCATCCCGCTTGAAGAGCGTTCATTATCGAAAATTCGAAAATAGGGCTGCCCGAAACTGCGCAGGTTTGCCAGCCAGATCAGGAGGACAAAGAAACCAGCAGCCAAACCCGTCACCCCGAGCAGGCTCGCCATAAGAATCAAAGGGTACCGGATTATCCTTATGGTATATAACATTGAATTCACGGGAATCACAAAGCTGGAAATTGCGACAAGCGAGACCACGATAATCAGGACGCTGCTGACGAGCCCTGCCTGCTGCGCGGCTTGTCCGAGAATTAAACCGCCTACAGTCGCCGCGGTTGGGCCAATATATTTGGGCAGACGTATGCTGGCTTCCGTAAGGGCCTCTATCATAAATGACATGATCAGGACTTCCATATAGGAAGGATACGGGACGGCAGCCCGGCTGCCGGCAATGGAAAGAGAAAGCTGCACACGGAACATCTCAGGATTGAAGGATACGGCAGCAATGTAAATAGCCGGCAGAAACAGAGTGAAAAAAATGGACAAGTATCTCAAAAAAGCGGTGCAACGGTTAATCCAATAATTCATGTATATATCGTCCATGGCCGATACAAAATCGTAAAAAACGGCGGGACCAATCATGGCGAACGGGGTTCCATGAACTAAAAATACGATTTTTCCCTGCGACAGGTTGAGAACAATGCGATCCGGTCTATCGGTATGGAGCATAGTTGGGAACAGGGAGTACTTATGACGATTCAGTAGCAAATACAACTGATTGGAGGTCTGGACTACCGCTGCATCCAAATCCTTTATTCTTTCTTTCACATGGCTAAGGGCGGTCAAGTTCACTACACTCGAGTCATACAACAAGGAAATTTTTGTTTTGGTCGTTTTTCCCGCGGTAAGGTTCTCCACGATCAAATCGGTGGACGGATACCTTTGACGAAGGATGCTGACATTAGTTTCATTATCTTCACAGAACGCATTCTGAGGTCCGTACAGTGATCCTTCCACCTGTGACGGGGCTGGCTGATTACCAAGATCTTTCACTGCTTTAATCGCAAGGATCTGTTCTTCTATGAACATCAAGGCGTACCCCTCATAAAGCTTTTGCTGCAGGGTTCCTGAATCGGATGCTTCGACTTTTTCGGCTAACTCATTTATATAAATTGCAAATTCGGCAAGATTCGGATTTTTGGCAAAAGGGACCCGGATGAACGTGTACAATTTATCTGGATCGCAAAGGGAAACGTTATACAACAGGTGCAGGGAGCCGTCCTCTTTTCGAAGCTGCAGGTATTGGTTGTCATCTGTGGCCGATAAGCGGCCGATTAACGTTTCGCGGATGCTATCGATCCGTTCACTCATTGTGCAGCTCCTCCTACCAATTTTGAGGTTATGATGCCCAAATATGGTAAAAAGAATCCATCAAAGGAGACCACTGCAAAAATAAGTTAGCTAATGCCCAAATAAAAAAGGAGTCTTACTTTATGTTTTAGAACAACAAACAAAAATCTCCTCCGCTGAAAGCAGCGAAGGAGATTTTTTCTGTTTTAGAGTGGAACGATTTGTTTTTGTTTATTTTTGAAATAGACCCAATGTTTGAAGCCAATCTCTTTTAACGTTTTGCGGACTTCTTCCCAATCATCAGCAACACGGCTAGGCAGATGAGCATCAGAGCCGAAGGTCACTTCAACGCCATAATGCAGTGCTTGCTCGAGTATTTCATGAGAAGGGTACCAGCCGCCTACGTCCTTCGTCTTTCCTGAAGTATTGATTTCAATCGCTACACCAGCTTCTCCGATGATCTTCAACGTTTCGTTAACTTTAGGTGTGGAGATATCAGAAAAGGCTGGATAGAAGCCTTTCATGGCATCGATATGGCCAAGAATATGGAACATGCCGGAACGTGCGGATTCCGCAATAAGGTCATAATACTCTTCTTTATGCTGAATTTTCTGCTCTTCATTTAAATGTTTCCACCTGTTGCGATTGAAAATGCTGACCCCGCCAGATAAATGAACAGAGCCAATGATGTAATCGAATGGATATTTCGCGTATTCTTGACGGTATACCTCAACATGCTCAGGGAAATAGTCGGACTCCACACCTAGCAGCACATCAATTTTTCCTTCATATTCTTTTTTTAGATGCAGAACTTCCTCGATATAACGGGGGAATTCGCTCTTAGCCATAGCAATTAAAGGTTGTGCCTGATCTTCTGGACTCGCAAAATAAGGGGAATGGTCTGAAATCCCGATGACTTGCAATCCGCCGGCAATAGCGGCTTCGATATAATCGCGAATTTTATCCTTGGCGTGTCCACATCGGTCATGATGGGTATGTAGGTCGAATTTCATCGAAAATAACCTCCTTAGTGTTTTGCTTTAGCAAAACTGGCATCGTAAGCGGCAAATCTTATTCTGAGCCGAGAAACTGGGTTTCTGGCATTCCTTTTAGATCGCGCAGGAACTGCTGCATCGCGGAATTTAAGTAGCGTCCTGACTTATATACTACACCTACAGGATGCGTAATATCCAATTCGTTCACTTTGACCATTTTCAAAGTGCCATGTCGCAGTTCATCTGCAACTGAAAGCTTGGAGATAATAGCAACTCCGAGATTTAACTCCACCATGCGCTTCACTTCCTCGCTGCTGGAGAGCTCCATCACAATATGTGGGGAGACATCATAGGCTTTGAAGATTTGATCGACGAATCGTCGTCCCGCTGTTTCCGGAGAAAGCATAATGAACGGAATGTTGCGCAGTTTTTCAATGGATAAATGGGCAAATCGGCTAAGTGGATGCTGCGTGGAAACAATCAGCTCGAACGTATCATAATAAAGTACCGAAGTTTCTAAGGCTTGATTTTTTTCGAACAAATACGTAATCCCAATGTCAATTTGACTATTTTCCACGGAAGCCATAATTTGGGAAGAGGTCATCGAGTGAATGGTTGTCTTGATCAGTGGGAATTGGTCTTGGAAATAGGACAGAACCCTAGGCAAAATCTGCATAGCAATCGATGTGGTCGTGCCAATGTGGATATGACCTTGCGGTGTATGATGTAAGTCGGACAATCGTTGCTTGAGATCACTGGCGATTCGCAGCATTTTTTCTGCATGCTCCAGGAACAGCTTACCACTATCGGTTAAAGTAACAGGTTGATTGCGATCAATGAGAATTGTGCCGAATTCGTCTTCAAGGCTCTTTATTTGTGCGGAAACGGCAGGTTGGGTCAAGTTAAGAATTTCGCCAGCTTTGCGAAAGCTCATTGTTTTGGATATGGTGAGCAATGTTTCTAACTGGTTCATATTCATGAGCATACCTCCTGCTTATCATAGTAAAGATACAAATAAAATTTATCGAAATTGTAAAGGACATAAAAACCTTTTGTAACCCCATTATATGATAGGATTACCTGAATCGGCAACCTGTCAGGATAAAGTTGGACAACCAAGCACATTCTAGCAAGGAAAACTCAGACAAATTCAACCGATTTTCGTTGCTAATTACTCAAATTTGATTATAATAATTTATGTATATAATCAAACTATGAAGGAGACTCACCTTATGTCGTTAACCCGTAAGTCAAATACAACGTGGACCGTTGTGGCGTTGATGTTGGGACTATTACTTGCTTCGCTGGATCAGACCATTGTATCAACCGCGATGCCGACAATCGTGTCCAAACTAGGCGGTTTCAGTCAATTCGTCTGGGTTTTTTCTGCGTATTTAATTGCGAATGTGGCTGCTATGCCTATTTTCGGTAAACTATCCGATATGTATGGCCGAAAACTATTTTTTATTATCGGTATCATCGTATTTATGATTGGCTCAGCCTTGTGTGGAACGGCAGGATCGATGACCGAACTCATCATCTACCGTGCCATTCAAGGTATTGGGGGCGGTGCTCTTATGCCGATTACGTTCGCGATCATTTTTGATATTTTCCCGCCAGAGAAGCGGGGTAAAATGCAAGGGCTGTTCGGGGCTGTATTCGGACTATCCAGTGTACTGGGGCCGATCATTGGGGCCTATTTTACCGATCATGTGACTTGGGAATGGATTTTCTTTATCAATCTGCCCCTCGGTATTGTGTCATTAATATTAATCATTTTCTCTTATCACGAATCCGTGGAACACAGTAAGGCGAAAATTGATTGGGGCGGTACTATTTTCCTGACAGCATCGATTATTTCCCTCATGTTCGCATTGGAGCTTGGCGGCAAAGAATATGCTTGGGATTCCTTACAAATCATCGGGTTGTTTGCAGGTTTTGTTGTTCTCTTAGGTACATTTATTATGATTGAAAAATATGCAGCAGAACCGATTATCCCGCTGGATTTGTTCAAAAATCGTCTATTTACCGCAAGCATGGGTGTGAGCTTCGCTTATGGTGCGGTTTTGATTTCAGCCGGTACATACATCCCTTTATTCATTCAAGGTGTATTTGAAGGCTCAGCTACAAGTGCAGGCTCCACTTTAACCCCAATGATGCTTGGTGTTGTTGTCAGTAGTGCGCTCGGCGGGCGCTTCATCGGTAAATTCTCTTATCGCAATGTCATGCTTGTTTCCATAGCCTTGCTTCTGTTGGCAACTTCGCTCTTAGGCGGACTCTCCATCGATTCCAAACGTTGGCTAATTACAACCTATATGATTCTCCTTGGACTGGGGATTGGCGCTTGCTTCCCGATAACATCAATGTCTGCGCTTCATAAAATAGATTTTCGCCGCAGAGGTACCGTGACTTCACTTGTTGGTTTCTTCCGTTCCGTAGGGTCGGCAATCGGAGTAGCGGTATTTGGCAGCATTCAAGTCAACTCGCTTAGAGATAACATTACAAAATCCCTCCAGGATCCGGCAATGGCCGAAAAGTTTCATGATGCGCGAATTCTACTTCAGCCACAGGTCCGTGCAAACATTCCCGCTGAAGTTTTACACAAGCTTTTAACAGCATTGGCGGATTCCATTGCCGTTGTTTTCCAGACGACCATTGTTCTGGCTGTAATCGGTCTTGTGTTCATCTTCTTTATGGGCAACGCTAAGCTTGAAGTAGGAAGTGCTCCAGTCAAAGAAAGCGTACCGGTAGGACACTAGGAGGTTAACATCCATGTCAATGAAGCTCGTCATTCTCGGACTGCTCATGGAAGCCAATCGGCATACCTATGAAATTCGGCAGACGATGAAAGAAAGAGGCATGAACAACTACATGAAGCTGCAAGACGGCTCGCTGTATTATGCGATGGATCAACTCCACAAGGATGGACTCGTAGAAGCACATGAGGTTGTACGGGATACGAACCGTCCGGAGAAAACGATCTATCAAATTACCGCAGCCGGGAAATTAAAATTTCAAGAACTGTTAGTAGAACAATTGCATGAAGAAATCAGGCACTATCATCCGCTTTATGTCGCTCTGCCTTTCTCCGTGCATGGAGATCAGGCGAAGATTGCCGACATCTTGGAAAATAAAATACTGGCTCAAAAAATGATTATGAACAAGATGAAAAGCTTGTATGAAGAACACATCTCCATTGTTCCTCGAGTTGTCTTACAAATGATGGTGGGTACCTATAAGCGCGCTTTTAGTGAATTGAAATGGCTGGAGCAGCTGCAGAAGGATGCAAGAGAGGGCCGCCTGCAAGAGAAGAACTCCCCGCCGGAAGTTGACTGGGACCGTATCGAATAGAAGAAAAGCCGCAACTGCTCTTGTTGAGTACAGTTGCGGCTTTTTATTTGAATGTGGTGAGCTTCTATTCTACCTCGGTAGCGATGTAAAACATCCTTAAAGTAGCTGCTTCTCCCGCTCATCGCAATTTAGCGATGAAAAACATCTTTAACCCCGGATAAACTGAGGCATACAGCGCAATTCAACCACGGTAGCGATATAAAACATCCTTAAAGTAGCTGCTTCTCCCGCTCATCCCAATTTAGCGATGAAAAACATCTTTAACTCCGGCTAAACTCATCCTGGTTGGATGTGAAAGCACGCTATTAGCTGTCCATTCCATTGAACAGCTCGATGAAATGCTGCAAATCATCACAGACCAAGTCCGGCGTCAAGCCCGCCGACGCCAGCTGCTCTTGCACGTTGTCCGCTGTGGCGACACCGGTCAACACGAGCGCCGTGCGGCATCCCGCCAACCTGCCTCCGCGGATGTCGGTATGCACGTTATCGCCGATGACCCAGACATCGGCGGCTGACAGCCCGAGCCGCTCGATGGCGTAAGCCATGATGATCGGCGAAGGCTTGCCGATCACCACGGGCTCCACGCCCGAGGCGGCGGTGATCGAAGCTGCCAGGGAGCCAGCTCCTGGCATAAGCCCACCATCCGACGGCAGCATGCGGTCGGGGTTGGTTAACACATAGGTCGCGCCATGTTTCAGATGGCGGACCGCTATGGTCAGCTTCTCGTAGGAGAAGCTGCGGTCAATGCCTTGGACGACGTAATCCGGCGTCGTTCCATCACTCAGGGCGAAGCCGGACGCCTCCAAGGCGATCCGGAGTCCGGCTTCGCCGACTATATGCACGCGGTTGCCTCCGCGCTGCTCGGTCAAGTACTGAGCGGCCGCCTGCGATGACGTATAGACGGCTGCCGCTGGAACCTCGATGCCGAGCTCTTGCAGATGCTCGGCTACCTGCTCCGGCGTACGAGACGAATTGTTCGTCACGAGTAAATACTTTAACTTGTGCTGGTGCAGCCATTGAATGAATGCCGCCGCATGGGGAATCGGTTCATGTCCCCGATATAGGGTACCATCTAAATCAATGAGAAAACCTTTCATCTTGCTATCGCTCCCATTCATGTATTTATTTCGTGGAAGGAAGTGTGATCTCTACCGTCGTTCCTTCTTCTAATTTACTGCGAATTTCCATAAAGCCGCCATGTGCTTCGATAATTCGGTAACAGACCATAAGACCTAGTCCTGTTCCTTTTTCCTTCGTACTATAAAACGGTTCGCCAAGCTTGGGCAGCCGCTCGGGTGCAATACCGCACCCTTGATCGATGAAGCGTATAGTTATGTAGTTTGGGTTATTATCCAGATGAGCTTGAATACGCATTGTACCACCTTGCTGCATAGCTTCCAACGCATTTTTCATAATATTGATGAAAACCTGCTTAAGCTGATGCTCATCACAGGAGACAGGCGGCAGATCTGGCATAAGTTCAGCTTCAATCTGAATATTACCAAGCAGAGCTTGAGGTTGCAGGAGTTCAATTGTGCTTGTGACAATGGAATCCAAGGTTTGAGTTGCGAAATGCGTTGCCTGCGGCTTGGATACAAACAAGAACTCATTTACAATAAATTCAATTCGCTTTAGCTCATTTTGCATGATTTCTATGTAATATTTCTCTTTAGCATTATTTGTCTTAAGCAGCTGTAAGAATCCCTTCAAGGCCGTTAGCGGGTTACGGATTTCATGCGCAACGCCTGCAGCCAACTGTCCGACAGCAGAAAGCTTGTCTGATTTGATTAGCAGTTCTTGCGTCTTTTTCAACTCGGTAATATCTCTGAAAGTAATAACCGTACCTAATAGTTGGCCTCCCTCCAGCATGGGACTAGACATGTACATGACCGGGAACGTGGTTCCATCTTTTCGCCAGAAGATATCCTCTTGCATATCAGAAACTTCATGATTCAGAATCGTACTCAAAATAGGACTTTCCTCAGGTGGATAAAGAGAACCGTCGTTCTTAACGGGTCGAATGAGATTATGAATTTGGCGGCCAAGCATTTCATCCACTTTCCATCCAGTTATAGCCTCAGCAGCCTTATTCCAGAAAATCGTCCGACCACTCCGATCAATCCCGTAAATCCCTTCCGAAACGGAATTGAGGATGAGCTGATTTTGCTTATACAGCTTATCAATGACTTTCTTCTGTTCCTTGACCTCGGTCAAATCTTTAAGAATGGCGAAGACACCAACAATACTACCGTCTACCATCGTCGGGACGAACGTTACATTGGATTGGATAGGGTATCCTTTCTGATGAACAAAAGCAGCCTCGAAATTTTGCGGCATCCCGGCTGAAGCCACTTGGAAATGATGCAACGCTTTGAGCAGATCGGGCGGATTGATCATAGGAATGAAGGAAGTTAACATCGAGGACTCACGAGCAAGTCCAAGAAGACTTTCCAAACCATGATTAGCGGATAATACTTCGCCGTCCAAGCTAAACGAGATAATAGAATCAGGATGATTATCATAAAGAGATTTATACCACTTTGCGGTTTCGTTATTGAAGGATTCTCGGTTTTTAACTATTTTAATGCCAAATAAAGCTAATCCGAGTATGGAGCCAAATAGGATGACATCGATAAATAGACCTATTATTGGGTTATTTTGCACATAAGAAAGAGGATGAATAAAGTAGAAATTTGTCCCGATCAAAAATATGGCAATAATATGATAAACAAGCGCTAGTTGATATAAACTCCAATTTCGAGTAGTAATTTGCTGTTTAATCATACAGACTTTCAACGCCCCTTTAAGGAATTTTCTCCCATAAGCTTATCAGGATTCGACACGAATATATATAAACTTCCATATACATGGTGCATTTTCCTTTGTTAATGGACAATTATATCGTTGTTCGACAATATAAGTATGAAGGTAGGATGAGTTTGTGTATCTGAGCAGTAGGAACTATTTTATGGAAAAAGACAGTATACTTGTCCTAATTTTTTAGGTATAATGTTGAAAAAGGTCGTTTTTCTGTGGAACTTATTCACAAATGAGATCGGAGCGGAGCTATGAAGGCTGAGTACATTAATCCCTTTTTGGAGTCGGCTAGAATTGTCATCGAGCAAGTTGCTAACATTCGCCCAACAACGGGGCAGCTCGGCGTCAAAGACGTCAAATTTGTGGAAAAGTATATCTGGATCCAAATCGGGATGACCGGGCAGATGGAAGGCGATATTGTTTTCGGTTTAGCTGAGGATGTTGCTTTGAAAATGGTTTCTGCCATGATGGGTGGATTTGTTATTACAGAAATGGATGAAATGGGTAAGAGCGCCATCTCTGAGCTGGGGAATATGATTAGTGGGAATGCAAGCACGATGCTCTTCAATCAAGGGGTTAGGGTAGATATTACACCGCCCAAAATTGTTCAATCTGCGACGGCTGCAGGATTTGTGCCGAAGAAAGCATTGACCATACCTTTGATCATGGATAACATTGGCGAACTGGACATTCAAGTATTAATCACGTAAGAGACCTATTACAGATACATATGTTAAAATGAACTGGAGTGCTGCTGAAGCGGTACCTCCATTTTTTTATATATAATCTACGCAATGAGGAGAAGGTAAGTTTGAACATTTCGAACAAAATCGTCTTGATAACAGGTGCTTCGAGCGGCATTGGGGCCGTTATGGCACAGCAATTCTCAGTCAAAGGAGCCATTCCTATATTAACAGCACGCAGTTCAGCTAAACTTGAAGAAATTTCTTCAGGCTTGCAAGGGCAGCATGCCGTTTACGAGATGGATGTCACGAATACAGAAAAAGTTAATGAAGTTGTGGGACAGATCATAGCCCAATTTGGTCGCATTGATATTTTGATTAATAACGCGGGGTACGGGATTTTTGAGTCGTTTACGGAGGCGCCGCTTGCTCATTTTGAAGAAATGATGAATGTAAATTACATGGGCCTAGTCCGCTGTACCCAAGCTGTATTGCCCTATATGTTAAAGGCAGGGAGCGGTCATATCGTGAACGTGGCTTCTATGGCGGGTAAGATCGGTTCGGCTAAATCTACAGGTTATTCCGCGACTAAGCATGCAGTGTTGGGCTTCACGAACAGCTTGCGACAGGAGCTAAATAGAACTGGGATCTCAATAACTGCGATAAACCCGGGACCTATCTCCACACCTTTCTTTGATAAAGCAGACCCTAGCGGTAACTATGTTAAAAATGTGGCTTGGTTTATGCTTAAACCGGAGAAAGTCGTCAAAGAACTCCTACATGCGATCGAAAAAAATATTCCTGAGAAAGACCTTCCTTTTGTGGCTGGTATGGGCATCAAATTATTTCATCTATTCCCGCGGATGTTCGACCGCTTGGCATCAGGCATTTTAAATAAAAAATAAGCGGCTCCCAGTTATTGATTGGGATTCCGCTTTTTTTCTTTCATGGATGGACGATTCTAAGTCTGTTCCGGCTTTTTGGCCGCTTGTAAGGCCTGGTTCAATTCTCGAATTTCTTCGAAAATACGGCGTACTTCGGCTTTGCCTTCTGGATGTGTTTGATTCCAGTGAGAGGTTAGTGCCGGCAGCGACTTATGGACATGATTAAAAAAGGCCCAGATCTTAATTTTCTCAAGCATTTCAGGTGAAGTATCGCCTGTGATGAGTTCAGCTGTTTTGAACACTAAGGAATTAAATTCGTTCTCAAAATCTGTATTCATAGTTTCATCCCTTCGGATGGAAAATAGGTGTAGTACGTTTAGTTTATATGATGATATGACAACTGTCAAAATAGGGGGAACCATGTCCATAGCACTAGATGATATCCGAGATGGTCAACTACTAGGAAAAGAGCAAATTCGCTGCTTCGTGAAGCATATATCGCTGTATATCCTTACTTATGTTAGTCAAGGCCTAAAAGTGAAAGGCCTATTAGCCGTTCCAGATGGAACGAGTCCACGACCTGCTGTCATATACTGCCGCGGCGGTATTAAACGCGTAGGGATGGTTCGTAAACGAAGAATTATTTCGATGGCTAAACGCGGCTACGTCGTCTTTGCTCCTTATTATCGGGGGAATGAAGGTGGTGAAGGACGTGAGGATTTTGGCGGGGAAGACAGGTTCGATTTGTTTCATGCGATTCCAATGGTGCAATCTTTAGAGGAAGTACTGCCAGGTCCCGTACCATTGATCGGATTTTCCAGAGGTGCTGTTATGGCCATGCGTGCAGCCCGAGAGTGCAGCGGGGTTGGTCCTGTTGTCGTTTGGGGAGGGGTAAGTGACATGTTGGATACCTATGAGCAGCGTGTGGATTTGCGGCGGATGCTCAAACGGGTTGTCGGACATCCGAAGAAACAAGCCGAGGCCTACATCGATCGGTCCCCAGCCTATTGGGCAAATGAAATTGACTCGCCCATCTATATAATTCATGGAACGAAGGATTCACAAGTGGATATCGGACATGCAAGAAAACTGGCTAATTCTTTGGAGCAAGCAGGCAAAGATTATACGATGGCGCTATATGCAGGACTTGAGCATCGATTTCCTCGAAAAGAGGATGAAAAGGCTCTGGATGACGTTTTTGCATGGCTCGATGAGAAGCTAAAACGAAGTAGGCAGGAACTCTTTTCCACTTAATTTAATTATTATTATTGTTTACTCCCGTTTTATGACCTAAAATAAGGTAGGAACACAATACGTTGGTTCTACCTGGTAGGCTAGGGGGCGTTTAATTCGAAGTCTCTGAGACTGATATTCAGCAGTGATTTTTATACATTAGATAAAAGCGTGCAGGAGCAGATATACCAGGAGTTCTATCTTCTCGTATATCCCATGATCTACTTCATATTGAGGGATCATGCGGCGGTGGAAGACATTATTCAGGAATCATTTCTTAGGGCTGTTCGTAAAGCGCCTTTATTGACTGAAATTGATAAATATGAAAGCTGGGTTAAGAAGTTAACTCGGAATGTTACACTCAATCATCTTCGTAAGCACAAGCGCAACCGAGATGAGCTGGAAGCTGAACTCATGCTCATTAGTATCAAGGAAGCGGCATCCACATCTGAATATCTGGTCCCACTAGACCAAGAAGTAGAGCTGAAGCTAATGCGTGAGGCTATTATCACCTACATCAATCAGCTTAGCCCCTCGTACAGACAAATTATTGCGATGAAATGGATCCATAATTTATCTTACAAAGATATGGCTAATGAGCTTGGTGTAACGGAGGGAGTTGTTCGACAACGCTTGTTCCGGGCACGTGATGTGATTAAGCAGAGACTGCTTGAAGAGTGGGGAACTGGCGGATAAGAGTCCTTAAGGACTCTTATTTCTGCTTTTAATGGTTGTCGATTTGTATCGTTTTACGGCGTGGCATATAATAGGGACATTAGATTGGATGAGAAAAGGGGTTTTCGTAAATTGAGTACAAGCTTTGAACAACTGCAGATCGCGCAGTCCTATTTAGATAAATTGCAAGAATTAGGGATGGGTGAGCCAACACCGATTCAAGCGGAAGGTATTCCTGTTTTAAAGCAAGGGAAAGATGCCATCATTCAATCACAAACGGGTACAGGTAAAACATTAGCCTATTTACTCCCAGCATTGGAACGGATCGATCCTACACAAAAACAACTGCAGGTGCTTGTTGTCGTTCCCACCAGGGAGCTTGGTATGCAAATCATGCAGGAAATTGAGAAGTTCACAGAGGGAGGACCGATTCGTTCTCAATCTCTTATCGGTGGAGCGGCCATTGTTCGACAAGTAGAAAAGCTTCGACTTCACCCTCATATTGTTGTGGGTACGCCGGGTCGCTTGCTTGAACTTATGAAAATTAAGAAGCTAACGTTGCATCATGTGAAAATGGGTATTGTTGATGAAGTAGACCAAGTGTTTGAGTTAGGTTCCATGCAGGATGTTGAAGCCGTCCTTAAAGGTATGCTTAAGTCCAGTCAGATGGTGTTTGTTTCCGCGACGATCCCGCAAAGCACCGAGCAAGCTGCAGGGAGATGGCTCAAAGATCCTGTGATTATCAAAATCAATCCGAGTCAACGCACAGCTGAAACATTGGAACACATGTATGTAGTGTGTCAGGAGCGGGAAAAGATTGATACACTAAGAAGACTTGTGCGTCTGATTAAGCCTAAATCAGCTATTGTGTTTATCAACGTTACGGACGATATTGCCCAAGTGGTGGGCAAACTCCAGTACGTTGGTCTATCTGTTGAAGCCTTGTACGGAGAAGCTAGCAAACAGGATCGGGCCAGAGTGATGGGGAATTTCCGGGATGGGAAATTTCAATTGCTGCTTGCAACGGACGTTGCTGCAAGAGGACTGGATATTGAAGGCGTGACCCACGTCTTCCACTTGGATCCTGCGACTAACGCGGAGTATTATCTCCACCGCGTGGGCAGGACCGGTCGGATGGGCCGCGAGGGCACGACCATCTCTATTGTGACGCCGAAGGAGCAGTTCATTCTCGAGAAATTCGAGAAGCAGTTCGGCATCACGATCGCGCCGAAGGCGATGTTCGAGGGCCGGCTCGTCGACCCGGCCCAGGACCGCAGTGCGGCGACGATGCGCAGCCGCCGCGAAGCTGCGCGCCCGAGCGGCGCAGCATCTACGCGCAGCTCCGCCGGCGCGCGGGATGCAGCCGCGCCAGCGGGCGCGGTGCGCACTAGCGCCGCGATGCCAGACGCGCGCAGCCAGAGCAGCGCTGCCCCGGCGAAGCCGGCGGCGCAGGCGAACACGAACACGGCTGCCGGTGGCAAGACCGTGAGTAAAGCCCAACGCGAGCGAGATCGCAAGAGCAAGGGCGCTCCTCGCTGGCTCAAAGAAAAGCAGCAGAACAAAGAGTAGCCCTATCTTCGAGGGCAACAACAAGTGTCATCTGCGGGGTGTGAAACGTGCTGAAAAAATTTTTCATTTTCGCCATAGTTGTGGTCATCATCCTTACGGCTGCACTTGCGATCGCCGTTCGGCATGTTAAACCAACCGAAGCTTTAAACCTAGATTACAAAGAAATCACGATCGGCAGTAAGATTGCGGACATTGTCAAGAACCGGAAGCTTGAAGTACAGCTAACCGAGGAAGACCTTAATGATGTGGTAAAGAAGCAGCTAGCTGCCCATCAGGTTCTGCCTAACGATTTTCGAATTGAAGGGGCAAAGCTTACACTTCATGGTTCAAACCTTGTCGCTGACGTCAATGTGAGGTGGCGGGAGAAGATACCTATAGGTGCCCAAATGATGTTCACCCTTGCTTGGAACCCGCCGAATTTAGTCATTCAACATAGAAATACGAGTGTTAAAGGCATGCAAGTACCAAGCGAATGGGTTCAACTTGCGCCTATTGAACTTCCTATTGAAGATCATTTGCCAAAACTAATTGGTGTAAGGAACGTATTATTCGAGGAAAAAGCCATGATCATCCAATTAAAACCGCTGCGATAACATAGAAAAAGCTGAATCCATGAAGGATTTCAGCTTTTTTTTACTTCATACAGACTGTGAGGTCTGAACGTGCCATCTTCGAGAATATAAAATGATACCTAATACGACACACATGCCAATTAGTACAAACCAAATGGATACACCAACATCAAAGCGATCCATCCCCCAACCGACACCTAAGGGAAGAATAGAGCCTCCTAAGCCACCTGCTGCGATTAGTGTACTCGTCGTTTGCTCCGTACGGCCTGGAAGCAGTTGATTGGCATAAATGAGAGCTACTGCGAACATACCGGACATGAACAATCCAAGTAATAGTACAACGGCGAAGCTGCTCCATAGATTCGTGCTAAACACCCAGATAAGTACGGTGAGCAGACTGCCTGCAAAAGAGACCGCCAAATAACGGAAATAATTCATTTTCTCGGCAACAACACCTGCGAATAGCCGGCCTACAACCATAGCTAACCAATAGGCCGTTACGGCAAGTGATGAAACAGAACTGGAAGCATGTAATTGATCGGTAAAGATCGACGGCAAGAAATTAACGATGGTATTTTCCATTCCTACATATAAGAAGAAAACAATCATGAGTAAACAAAGAAACGTCAAGGAGCTCTTAGTAAGTACAGGGAGTTTCTCAGTCTGCTGCGAGCGATCCGCTTTATGAGCCAACAGCTCATCATGCTCGCCTAAGGAAAGCTTCGACCAGACGATACATGCAATGAGTGCGCTTAATCCCAATAACATAAATCCGTATTTCCATAAACCATTGGCAATCAGGATGCTTGACACTATGGGCATAAATAATGCCCCAAGTCCGAAGAAAACCTCTAGCTTGCTGAAGGCAATCGCTTGTTGATCTTTGGCTGCAATTAATACGAAGGTGCTGATGCTGGACTCAACGAGTCCGAAAGCAACCCCGGCGATGAAGGACAGACAAACCGCGATCGGCCAAGGAGGCAAGAGAACGATGGCGAGCATTGCGAAGAAGAGAAGAGCAAAAGCGGTCGTAATGGTACTCCTGCGACTGATCCGACGAATCAGAGCTGGCATACAGAGCACACCTAGAAGGAAGCCTCCAAATTCCATGAATACGAGTAGTCCCCCGTCACTGTAACTTCTTCCGTAATGAGCGAGTAATTCGGGCAATACAGCTCCGAAAATAACGTGGGTGCAGCCGGTCAATAAGTATGACAAGCAGGCCATAGTAAGTAGTCTTTTCATAAGGCCGTGCTTCCTTTTTGCTCTAAAGCAAATTCCTCGTTATAGGCAAATACATGACCAATGGCTTCGGCCACAGAATCTACGTGGTAAATTGCTTTTTGTTTGACCTCGGGATGAGCCCCTTTCATAGCAAAACTATGAGGAGTGATGCCGAACATGGATACATCGTTGAAAGAGTCCCCGAAACAGGCCACCTCTTCTGACTTCAAGCCCAATTTCTCCATAAGAACAAGCAAAGAGCTGCCCTTTGAAACAGAGCGAGGCATAATATCCAGACAATCTTTATCAGAAATGAACAACTCCAGCTGATCCCCAAGCTTTTCCTCCAATAGAGCCTTAAGCTTTAAGAGAGTTTCTATTTCTCCAAACATCGAGAACTTACAAACAGCAAAGTCCCCTTCCAAAGACTGCTCCATATCTTCTTTTATAATAAAAGGCTGGAAGGTTCGGGATTGCACTTCATCGGATGCAGGAGTCAAATGCGTGATATAATTCGCTTCACCCGAGCAAACGAGCTTGACGAGATCAAATCCCTTAAGCATCTGGTACAATTGATAAGCCAATTTAGGTTGAAAATGCTGTGATTTCATAAATGTACCGTCCTCCAAATGGATGAACGCGCCATTCTGTGATACGGAATAGGCACGATGGCCGATCTCCTCTAAAACCATCTGCATTTCAATATTCATTCTTCCCGATGCCAAACAAAGCATCATACCGGCTTCTTTGACTTTTTTTAAGGCAGCCAATTCTCGTGAACTGACTTTTTTACTATGATCAAGTAATGTTCCGTCCAAATCACTTACGATAAGTTTAATCATCTTGGTCTTCTCCTCCTGCTAATACGATTTCCACATCACATGCAAGTAATTTCTCTTTCATCTCAGGGCTTAATGCTTGATCCGTTACGAGGATGTCGATACTCTCGAACCCTACTACGCGATGGAATAATCGCTTTCCGAATTTGGAATGATCCGCAAGTACAATAACTTGGTCCGCATGCTGCATCATGGCTCTCACCAAATAACAATCCTCTTCGTTTGGAGTCTGACAGCCCTTCTTCTGTAATTCCGCAAGTTCCGATGAGCAGCTTATCAACATGATAGTCATTTAACATCTCGATCGCTTTCGCTCCGTATACACTATGGTGCTTGTTATCCAGTACACCGCCAAGGATATGGATTGTTGTTTCATCTTTACGAGTGAGAATAGCAGCAATTTCAATTGAACTTGTCACGACGATATTCTGTTTGGAGCTAAGTAGGGTGGCTGCATGAAGGACTGTGGTCGAGGCATCCATCATGATATAATCGCCATCTTGAACGAGTGCCGCAGCTTGTCTTGCCAATCGTTAGCTTCGAAGAAGACTCTGCTTGCAGCCTTTGATCATAATCGCCAACTTCTTTGGAAAGGGTAGGAAGGATGGCACCGCCGCGCGTTCGAACGATAGTCCCTTGCTCTTCGAGCTTAACCATGTCACGTCTAGCAGTGTCCCGTGAAACATCATAGAGCTCACAAATGAGATCAACGGTAATTCGCTTATTTGATTTTAAGTATTCGACGATTGAAATAAGTCTTTCTTCTTGGAACAAGTATTTTCACTCCTTTCGCTTAAGTGATTATAAGTGATCATAAGTATATGACTTATTATAATGCGGGATATGCATTCTTATCAACTATTTTGTTTTCGTAAAATTTAACGCTATTCTGCATAAAAAAACCGCGTATTCGCTCAAGGAGCGAAAGCACGGTTTACTCATCATTTATCTGATTAGTTAACTGTTATTTAACAGCAGGTTTTTTTCTAGTTTTACTATAACTAGGATACGTAATTTCTCCAGAGTCTAGCTTTCTAATTTCTTCCTCGTTCCAACCGGTAATTTTATTCGTACCTACTACACCAGTAAGTTTGATTTGATAGTGAAGAGCTAAGTACTGCTGGAGTTTGGCCATTTCATCGGGAGTGATTTCCCTGAGCTTTTGCTTGCCATGCAGTTGACCTAATATAACTCCGATAGACTCCGCGGCAAGACTCGTGTTCGGTTGAATTCTTGTGCTTCCATAGGCGATAGCCGATGAACCTACATTTTTTCCGGCCGCGATGACATTATCATAATTTTTTAGCAAAAAGCTGCGCAGCGGCATGCCGTATTTATCCGGACGCCCCATTTCAATCCCCCACTTGTTAGCACTTGTGCCCTGTAAATCAAGCGGATACCCGCCAATACTGACATTATCCCAGAACATCGTGCCTGATAGGAGATCAGATGGTTTTAAAACATAGTCCATTTCATAATGATTATATTCTCGGACATAGGGATACGTAGGAAGTTCGCCTAATTCAGCATGTTCCCAACCCGGTAACGTTTTACGGAAGTGATTGAGAATCAAAGGTGTTTCTTTATTACCCAGGCTAACAGCCTCTTGGATGGATTCAGGTTTAGAAGGATCCACGGTATAAACAAGAAGGGCGTTAATTAGTACTTCCCCATCCCGTTGATTTACCGCATTCAATCCTCTTAGGAAGACTCGATCATTGGTAGGATGATAGGCCTTAGTCATTCCGCTTAGCCCAATAGCGAAGCTATCACTTACATAACCGCCACCGAATTGCTTCGATTTCTCTTCCGGTTTTAATAGATTAAATGCGGTATTAAACTTTTTCCAGTCGACATTTTTGAACTTCATCATCATACCGGCGCTCATATACTCGATCTCTTTTTGACCATAGAACTTCTCAAGTCCTGGCAATCGCTTGGCATCCAATCGACTGATTAACGCCGCGTAATCACTGTTGTCGACCCAATAGGAGGCTGTAATTTTCTTTTTTTCATTCTGCTCCGTACTGTAAACGATAGAAGAGATTTTGTTCATATGATCAGGTGTATTTGTTTGTTCAATCTCATTAATGACAATGCCAGATTCCAAAGGAATGTCTTTCATTAATTTATTCATATATGTAGTGAATTCAGGAAGCTTACGAATTTTGGCATTTCGGAAACCGTCAAATAATTCTTTGACACGACCCTGTACAAGTAAATGTCCTTGATCGTCGCGGGTTTCATCGAGAAATAGCATTTGACTTTGGAGAATCTGACCTCCAAAAGCTTTATGAGGATCCAGTACTTTAACCTTCAAGCCTTCATCTGCTGCAGCTCTGGCTAGGTAAAGACCTTCGAGCTCACTGCCGATCACAACGACATCGATGTGTTCAGTAGGATATGTATTAACACTCTCATTATTGGTTGCGACAAGAGGTGACGTGGGGTCAGCGCTCACGATTGGAGTGCTTGGATGCTTGATGGTTGATGCTGAAACATTCGGTTCAGTGTTCCCTTGTTTAGGCCAAATCTTGTTATACGAAAATGCGAACAAAACAATAAGCAGAACGGCTAGAGCAATAATAAGTTGAACTCGCGGATTCCGTAAACGCATGTGTAAACTCCTTTAATGATAGTCTGATATGGTTTAAGTTTAGCAGTTTCATAGTTGATTTAACAGACTCAGAAATAGGTTGATATAAAAGATTTTCATGTCCACCCCCAAAAAGATAATCGAATGGGCGAATTCTTGTAGCATAACCAGGAACCCTTCGCGAAGGCTCCACACAACTTAATAAAACTAACTATATGAATAAGGGAGCGAATTTGAATGAAGAAGAATCTTATGAAGAAATTTGTAGCAACTGGTCTTGTATTTACAATGGTAATGGGTGGCGCTTCTGCAGCGTTTGCCAAAGGGAATGATCATGATCGTGACCGTGATGATCGCGGTAATGGCAACAAAAATCAATATAATCAAAATTTTAATGTGAAAACAAATATCAATATCAATCTGAACTTCAACGATATGAAAAGTGCAGAATGGGCACTGCGTTACATAGCAAGTTTGGCATCCAAAAAAGTATTCGAAGGATACGAAGACGGATCATTCAGACCGGATAACTCCGTTTCCCGCATTGAGGCTATCACGGCTGCCGTTCGTTTGATGGGATTGCGTGATAAAGCGGAATCCGCTGCAGAAATGCAAACAAAGCTGAACTTCAAAGACGCTGACAAAATTCCTTCATGGGCTGTAGGGTATGTAGCTGTAGCACTTGAGAACGATTTGTTCTCGGTAAACGATGATTCTGTTAAGCCGCAAGAAGAAGCAAACCGCTTGTGGGCGACGACGCTGTTGGTCAAAGCTTTGAAGTTGGATGCAGAAGCTAGAACGAAAATGAACACAACCCTAATGTTTAAAGATGCGAACAAAATCCCAGCAGGTTCTGTAGGTTATATCGAAGAAGCGATTGAGAAGAAATTGGTTGATGGCTTCGAGGACAACACATTTAGACCTGGGCAAAATGTAACACGTGCTCAATTGGCAGCATTATTGGATCGTACGAGCAGCCAACTTCCAGATGAGCAAAATGCAATCGCAGGTTCAGTGAGCGGCGCAGTTTACAACAATGTACTACCAGTTACTAAAGCAGGTGTTACTACGCAATACGTTCTTCACCCAGATGCATTCATTTTGCGTAATGGTGTGAAAGTTCCAGCTTCCGCTATTCAAGTTGGCGATGAAGTGAAAGTTCGTTCTTTCAATAATTTGGTTGTATTCGTTGAAGTAACGAAATTGGCTGATGTTAACCAATCCTTCGATGTTTTGGGTACATTAATCAAAACTACCCTTAATACGCAAGGTAAGATTGCTACAATTACAATTATCCGTAATACCGATGGACAAAGTGCCGACTATAACGTTGCAGACAATGTTTTGCTAAACGGTGATCGGACTGTATTTATCCAAGGTCATCAGGTTGAACTGAAAGGCCAAAACCAAGTTGTTACTTCTATTGACATCAAATAAGATAAGTAACACCCGAAAGATATAGAAAAAGGTTAAATAGTCGCAATTGGCTCCTTGCTTTTAACAGCGGGGAGCTATTGTGCTTTTTTGCTGTATAATCTTCCTTTTGTTGAGGGAAACTGTCCTTTATCTTGAAAGGAGTGAATTTTTATGAACGAAACGCTAATGGAGACATTCAAAAGGTATTACGCTGATTATAGAAGTGCCGCAAATATGGATCAAAGCTTTACCGATGCTTACCAAGCTATTGCTTACCATGTTATTGAACGAACAGAGCAATACGCGCAAGGGGGCAATCTCGAGGAAATTCAAAATATGATCCGCGAATTCAAAGAGATTGGTTTGGTCGTAGGGCCTAGCAATGATTCACTCAAGGAACGTTTTGAACAAGAACTTGTAGAGCAAGTGCTTAATCGCGAACCTTGATAAAAAAATGTCGAATAGGTGTTGAATTATCCAAGTTTCCATGATATATTATTGATCCGGCTAAAACGAGCTGAAATTTTTATCGAAAAAAGTAAAAATAAAGCTTGCATTTAGTTAGGCTATTATGCTATATTATAAATCCGGTCGCGAGAGCAGAACGGAAAAATGAAAGAAATTGATCTTTGAAAACTGAACAACGAGTGAGTAAGCACGAACGAGAAATCGTTCAAAAAGAGATTGCAAAATCTCGCTAGCAACGCAAATGAGCAATTAAGCTTTCAAAATAGTTTTACTATTATGGAGAGTTTGATCCTGGCTCAGGACGAACGCTGGCGGCGTGCCTAATACATGCAAGTCGAGCGGGTTTATCCTTCGGGATAAGCTAGCGGCGGACGGGTGAGTAACACGTAGGTAACCTGCCTATAAGATCGGGATAACTATCGGAAACGATAGCTAAGACCGGATAACTGGTTTTCTCGCATGAGAGAATTATGAAACACGGAGCAATCTGTGGCTTATAGATGGGCCTGCGGCGCATTAGCTAGTTGGTGAGGTAACGGCTCACCAAGGCGACGATGCGTAGCCGACCTGAGAGGGTGAACGGCCACACTGGGACTGAGACACGGCCCAGACTCCTACGGGAGGCAGCAGTAGGGAATCTTCCGCAATGGACGCAAGTCTGACGGAGCAACGCCGCGTGAGTGATGAAGGTTTTCGGATCGTAAAGCTCTGTTGCCCTAGACGAACAGCAAGGAGAGTAACTGCTCTTTGTGTGACGGTATAGGAGAAGAAAGCCCCGGCTAACTACGTGCCAGCAGCCGCGGTAATACGTAGGGGGCAAGCGTTGTCCGGAATTATTGGGCGTAAAGCGCGCGCAGGCGGTCAATTAAGTTGGGTGTTTAAGCCCGGGGCTCAACCCCGGTTCGCATCCAAAACTGGTTGACTTGAGTGTAGGAGAGGAAAGTGGAATTCCACGTGTAGCGGTGAAATGCGTAGAGATGTGGAGGAACACCAGTGGCGAAGGCGACTTTCTGGCCTATAACTGACGCTGAGGCGCGAAAGCGTGGGGAGCAAACAGGATTAGATACCCTGGTAGTCCACGCCGTAAACGATGCATACTAGGTGTTGGGGATTCGATTCCTCGGTGCCGAAGTTAACACAGTAAGTATGCCGCCTGGGGAGTACGCTCGCAAGAGTGAAACTCAAAGGAATTGACGGGGACCCGCACAAGCAGTGGAGTATGTGGTTTAATTCGAAGCAACGCGAAGAACCTTACCAGGTCTTGACATCTGGGTGTAAGCACTAGAGATAGTGCCCCTCTTCGGAGCACCCAAGACAGGTGGTGCATGGTTGTCGTCAGCTCGTGTCGTGAGATGTTGGGTTAAGTCCCGCAACGAGCGCAACCCTTGATCTTAGTTGCCAGCACTTTGGGTGGGCACTCTAAGATGACTGCCGGTGACAAACCGGAGGAAGGTGGGGATGACGTCAAATCATCATGCCCCTTATGACCTGGGCTACACACGTACTACAATGGTCGGTACAACGGGAAGCGAAGCCGCGAGGTGGAGCCAATCCTTAAAAGCCGATCTCAGTTCGGATTGCAGGCTGCAACTCGCCTGCATGAAGTCGGAATTGCTAGTAATCGCGGATCAGCATGCCGCGGTGAATACGTTCCCGGGTCTTGTACACACCGCCCGTCACACCACGAGAGTTTACAACACCCGAAGTCGGTGGGGTAACCCGCAAGGGAGCCAGCCGCCGAAGGTGGGGTAGATGATTGGGGTGAAGTCGTAACAAGGTAGCCGTATCGGAAGGTGCGGCTGGATCACCTCCTTTCTATGGAGACTCGGATCTGATAGATCCAGTCAAGTGCGAAAGCACACAATCGCTTACTCACTCGTGTTCGGTTTTGAAGGATGAATTTACCTTCAACTTTTGTTCCTTGAAAACTAGATAACGAAACAAAACGTAAAGTAAGAACTTAGGTTGTGTAATGTAACAATTACGCAAAATTCTTTAAATGTTTTTCTAGGTTAAGCTAGAAAGAGCACACGGAGGATGCCTAGGCACTAGGAGCCGAAGAAGGACGTGGCGAACGACGAAATGCCTCGGGGAGCCGTAAGCAGGCTTTGATCCGGGGATGTCCGAATGGGGGAACCCAGCTGTGGTAATGCGCAGTTATCTCTACCTGAATACATAGGGTAGTTGAAGGCATACCCAGGGAACTGAAACATCTAAGTACCTGGAGGAAAAGAAAACAAAAGTGATTCCGTCAGTAGCGGCGAGCGAAAGCGGAATAGCCCAAACCAAGGAGCTTGCTCCTTGGGGTTGTAGGACCTCGTTGTGGGGTTAGTTCGGTAGGCGAAGCGATCTGGAAAGGTTCGGCATAGAAGGTAAAAGCCCTGTAGCCAAAATCGAACAAAACCCCTAGAGGTATCCTGAGTACGGCGGGTCACGTGAAACCCCGTCGGAATCCGGCAGGACCATCTGCCAAGGCTAAATACTCCCTAGTGACCGATAGTGAAGCAGTACCGTGAGGGAAAGGTGAAAAGCACCGCGGAAGCGGAGTGAAAAAGAACCTGAAACCGTGTGCTTACAAAAAGTCAGAGCACTCTATATGTGTGATGGCGTGCCTTTTGTAGAATGAACCGGCGAGTTACGTTCCCGTGCGAGGTTAAGCTGAAAAGGCGGAGCCGCAGCGAAAGCGAGTCTGAATAGGGCGCTTTAGTACGTGGACGTAGACCCGAAACCGTGTGATCTACCCCTGTCCAGGGTGAAGGTGAGGTAACACTCACTGGAGGCCCGAACCCACGCATGTTGAAAAATGCGGGGATGAGGTGGGGGTAGCGGAGAAATTCCAATCGAACTCGGAGATAGCTGGTTCTCCCCGAAATAGCTTTAGGGCTAGCCTCGGATGTTGAGTTGTGGAGGTAAAGCACTGATTGGGTGCGGGGCCCGCCAAGGGTTACCAAGTCCAGTCAAACTCTGAATGCCACAAACTTAAATCCGGGAGTCAGACAGTGAGTGCTAAGATCCATTGTCAAAAGGGAAACAGCCCAGACCATCAGCTAAGGTCCCCAAGTGTGTGTTAAGTGGGAAAGGATGTGGAGTTGCACAGACAACCAGGATGTTGGCTTAGAAGCAGCCACCATTGAAAGAGTGCGTAATAGCTCACTGGTCGAGTGACTCTGCGCCGAAAATGTAACGGGGCTAAACACGCCACCGAAGCTATGGCTTGCACGTATGTGCATGGGTAGGGGAGCGTTGTATGTACGTTGAATTCTGACCGTAAGGACAGGTGGAGCGCATACAAGTGAGAATGCCGGTATAAGTAACGAAAAGATCAGTGAGAATCTGATCCGCCGAAAACCTAAGGGTTCCTGAGGAAGGCTCGTCCGCTCAGGGTAAGTCGGGACCTAAGGCGAGGCCGAAAGGCGTAGTCGATGGACAACAGGTGGAAATTCCTGTACCACCGTAGCCGTTATGAGCGATGGAGTGACGCAGAAGGATAGTGACGCGAGCTGATGGATGCTCGTCCAAGCAGTGAGGCTGATGTGTAGGCAAATCCGCACATCGTAAGGCTGGGCTGTGATGGGGAGGGAAACTTTAAGTACCGAAGGTCATGAGTTCACACTGCCAAGAAAAGCTTCTAGCCAGGCGAAGGTGCCCGTACCGCAAACCGACACAGGTGGGTGAGAAGAGAATTCTAAGGCGCGCGGAAGAACTCTCGTTAAGGAACTCGGCAAAATGACCCCGTAACTTCGGGAGAAGGGGTGCCTCGGTAGGGTGAATAGCCCGAGGGGGCCGCAGTGAAAAGGCCCAAGCGACTGTTTAGCAAAAACACAGGTCTGTGCGAAGCCGCAAGGCGAAGTATACGGGCTGACGCCTGCCCGGTGCTGGAAGGTTAAGAGGAGTGGTTAGGGGCAACCCGAAGCTATGAATTGAAGCCCCAGTAAACGGCGGCCGTAACTATAACGGTCCTAAGGTAGCGAAATTCCTTGTCAGGTAAATTCTGACCCGCACGAATGGCGTAACGACTTGGGCGCTGTCTCAACGAGAGATCCGGTGAAATTTTAATACCTGTGAAGATGCAGGTTACCCGCGACAAGACGGAAAGACCCCATGGAGCTTTACTGCAGCTTGATATTGGACTTTGGTACGATCTGTACAGGATAGGTGGGAGCCTTTGAAGCCTGAGCGCCAGCTTGGGTGGAGGCGCCGTTGGGATACCACCCTGATCGTATCGGAGTTCTAACCTGGTACCGTGAACCGGTATGGGGACAGTGTCAGGTGGGCAGTTTGACTGGGGCGGTCGCCTCCTAAAATGTAACGGAGGCGTTTAAAGGTTCCCTCAGAATGGTTGGAAATCATTCGCAGAGTGCAAAGGCATAAGGGAGCTTGACTGCGAGACCTACAAGTCGAGCAGGGACGAAAGTCGGACTTAGTGATCCGGTGGTACCGAATGGAAGGGCCATCGCTCAACGGATAAAAGCTACCCTGGGGATAACAGGCTTATCTCCCCCAAGAGTCCACATCGACGGGGAGGTTTGGCACCTCGATGTCGGCTCATCGCATCCTGGGGCTGAAGTAGGTCCCAAGGGTTGGGCTGTTCGCCCATTAAAGCGGTACGCGAGCTGGGTTCAGAACGTCGTGAGACAGTTCGGTCCCTATCTGTCGCGGGCGTAGGAAATTTGAGAGGAGCTGTCCTTAGTACGAGAGGACCGGGATGGACGTACCGCTGGTGTACCAGTTGTCTCGCCAGAGGCATCGCTGGGTAGCTATGTACGGAGGGGATAAGCGCTGAAAGCATCTAAGCGCGAAGCCCCCCTCAAGATGAGATTTCCCAGTATGTAAGACCCCTTGTAGACGACGAGGTTGATAGGTTCGAGGTGGAAGTGCAGCAATGCATGCAGCTGACGAATACTAATCGGTCGAGGGCTTAACCTAATATAGGGATCTTTAATCGTAGATTAAAGTCTCTCTGCTTAGGGATCTTTGACGAAAGTCAAAGTCTCTCTGATCAGCTGACTAAGCAGCTAGCACCTACGTCTAACGTAGCGATGCAAATGATTACTTTACGCAAGTTTCGTATCTAGTCTTCAGGGAATAAATCCCTACTGTGGCGATCGTGGCGAAGGGGTTAACGCACTGGTTTGTGGATCCAGCATTCGTGGGTTCAAGTCCCATCGGTCGCCCTTTTCCCTTCAATAATGGGGATTAGCCAAGCGGTAAGGCAACGGACTTTGACTCCGTCATGCCTAGGTTCAAATCCTAGATCCCCAGTTTTCTATTTTCATACGCGGTCGTGGTGGAACGGCAGACACACCATCTTGAGGGGGTGGCGCTCACAAGGCGTGAGGGTTCAAATCCCTCCGACCGCATCCCAGCTTTACAAGCATTAAGCCCTTATTTATAAGGGTTTTTTTTGTTTATAACTGTTTAAAGAAAATGCACTAGTACAGCTTCATAAATCACACTTGTTGACTATCTGTTGACGAAATATGATTCGCCAGGTTTTCTGTTCCACCAACAACCAATTGACTTTCCATATCCACATCTTTATTGGATCGGAGAGGTGTCACGATACTAATGGAGGCTTTTTATATTAATCGAAGACAGCGATTTCATCAGAACCGCGAATTAATGTTTTTGTATATATTTTCTTTGGTTTTAGTATATCCACTATATAATCGACTGCTATTTTAGGATCTACTCTCTTTCCGCAGGTGTAGCCATCGATTGCGGCAAAACCTTCCTCCGGATAGGTGTGAATGGAAAGATGACTTTCAGATAAAAGAACAAGTATTGAACAGCCACTTGGTTCGAACTTTTTATCGATTACTGACAGCACAGTAGCACTGCTTTTTTCAGCTGCATTCACCATAATTAGTCGTAAAAAATCAACATTATCCAGAAAACTGGCATCAACCCCCCAAACGTCAACTACTGTATGTCTGCCATATGTTAAGTACAGCAAATCTATCACCCCTTTGAAATTTTCATCTTCTCACCATTCTATGAATAACAAATGAACAGTGATCTAGTAGAGTGACTAATTCTAATGAATAGCTGAATGCTAATGTTGAATTAAAAGGATTCTTTTCCTATTGCAGCGGGTCATTCAGACTTCGAGACTGAAAGGATCGCAGTACGTCGCTGCCTCTATTGCTATAGAGGATGCTCCGGAATGAAAGAACGAACGAGAAGAACAAAGAAAGCACTCTCTAACTTGAAGTTAGGAAGTGCTCTTTTTTGTTCATCTTATTTGCTTGCTGAGACGGTTTCTATTTCTTTAACGCTTTGATAAATGAGGTTGAATAGCTCTTCGAGGTTGCCTTCTTCAATACAGGAGAAAGCAACGCGGAGGTCGGTAGAACCTAAGGCGATTGTTCCTACACCATGCTGATCAAGCAAGTGAACACGTAAGGCTTCGGCATCAACGGTTTTGAGCTTCAAGCACATGAAGTAACCGGAGTTGAACGGGTAATAGCCCCATGCATCATCGAACTTTCCACTGTCCAAAATGGACTTGGTGCGGTTAGCGCGGCCTTTCATGATTTCGTATTTCTCTTGTTTTTGTTGACCAAACTCAGGAGAGTTTAGCGCGTGAAGCACGAAAGTTTGAGACGGGTGAGGACCGCTGGATATGGTCGCACGGATGATCCCCATTGTTTTCTGCTCCAAGGCGCTGAGAAGTGCTTCGCTTTGGCCTGCATACGTAATGAAGCCTACACGGAAGCCCCAGACGTATTCTTCTTTGGTGGCTCCGTCGATTTTGACAGCGAGCACACGCGGGTGAATGTCAGCCAATTGACCGAACAAGGACTCGTGCAGGGACCCTTCGAAGAAAAGACCGAAGTAAGCGTCGTCCGTTAGTACGATGACGTTGATGCCTGCTTCAGCAGCATCTTTGATGGCAGCAGAAATTTCTTTCCCTTCTTCAGCGCCAGGCGTGTAGCCTGTTGGGTTGTTCGGAAAGTTCAAGACAACGATCGCTTTGCCTTTGGATTTTTGAGCAAAAAGAGCTTCACGAAGTCCAGCTGCATTAAATTTTTGCTCTTCGTTGTATAATGGGTAATTCACAATTTGGGCACCGCGGCGGATTTCGAAGGTGAGCTCGTAATTCTCCCAGTTTTTGTCCGGAATAATCACTGCGTCGCCAACATCTGCGAAAAGATCAGCAGCAATGCTTAGACCATGGGTCAAGGCATTCGTAACAATCGGATTACCGATCCGTTTATTGCCAATCTCGGGATTTTCCTCGAGCATTTTTTTGCGCCATGCTGTCCGAAGTTCAGGTTTACCCGCAGGTGGTGCGTATTCATATATATCTTTTGGTGCATAGGTGGAAAGTGTGTCTTGAATGACCTTCAGATGCATAGGTTGACCATTTTCGATAGCAATACCAATGGTAGCATTGTATTTCTTGGCTTTAGCCTTTGCTTCAGCAGATTGACTGAGAATACCTTCTTTCGGGAAGTAAATCGATCTACCTAATGCAGAAAGCATGTCATGCACGTGAGAATTTTCACGTTCCAGGGTCTCGTTTAGCTGTCGTGCCAGAGGATTCATAAGAGTGGGTCATTCCTTCCAATGAGCTATTCATTTTTTGCAGTTATTATACCACTTTAACAAGTGTACGTCACTGCGTGAAACAAATATTTTCGGATTGGTTTGGATAGGGATTACACGCTTATATTATTTAAAAAACTTTCTAATCGCTGTTTAACTTCAGGCCATTCGGTATCAAGGATGCTAAACATAACAGTATCACGTATATAACCATCGTGAAGTATGCGATGTTGACGGAGTATACCTTCTTTTTTGGCGCCTAATCGAGCAATAGCGGTTTGAGAGCGTTCGTTCCGCAGGTCCGTTTTTAGTTGAACACGGAGTAGGTTTAAGGTTTCGAAACAGTGGTTCAAAAGTAAATATTTACATTCAGTATTAACGCGCGTACGCCACACTTGGGAATTGTACCAGGTATGACCGATCTCCAGATTCCGATGTTGGGCTGAGATATCGAAGAGACGCGTGCTGCCGACGAATGTATCAGTATGCTTGTCATAGACGCTATAAGGAATGCCCAGTCCTGCTTTCTGTTCTTCTAGTGCTTGGTGAACAAAATTTTCTACATCTGCTGGACTCTGTAGCGGCGTCATATATGCCCATATGTTTGGATCGGCAGCCGCTTCTAGTAGGCCGGTTATATGGGATTTTTGCATAGGCAGCAGGGCGACACGCTCTCCTTCTAAAATAAGAGGTTGTAGATCCATTGGAATTCTCTCCTTGTCATAAAGTCATATTTGTGAGATTTTAGATAGCATAATGGAAAAGTGGAGTAATAAAAAGAACCAATTTTGATGAATTTTTGTGTATCAATGCGGAATGTCGTTAAACGGAACGTAGTAAATATTCATCGATTACTTCATTTGCAGCTTAACGAAATCTAACTATAATGATCGGAGGAGCAAGCATGGAGTTTCATATACCCTACCACTCCTATCGAACCCAATATACGAGCAAGTATGCCGCTTTGTATCATGCTCTTCATGATGAAATACTTGCAAATAGACTGAAATTGAATACGAAGCTCCCATCGAGCCGTGAACTGGCAGTTTTGTTTGGGCTGTCTCGTGGAACCGTTAATCAGGTGTACGAGATGCTAATTGCTGAAGGCTACTTGCAGGCTGATGTGGGGAGAGGGACTTTTGTTGTATATGCCGGCGGGCAGGAGAAGAAGGAGCATGTTAGCAGGAAGGAGTTTAGGCTATCGGTTTGGGGGACGAGGGTTCTTGATGGGGATTGGGTAGGGCGGGGGGAAGGACGAAGACAATGGCAGGGACGGAGACAAGGGCAAGGGCAAGGGCAAGGGCAAGGGCAAGGACAAGGACAAGGACAAGGGCAAGGACAAGGACAAGGGCAAGGACAAGGACAAGGGCAAGGACAAGGACAAGGACAGGGACAAGGACAAAGAATTTCGTTTGCGGTGGGGCGACCGCTAATGGATGAGTTTCCGCGGGGGACTGTGGAACCGCGGGATGTATGAGCAGGTGCGGCGGATGACGGAGTCGCCGCACGAGGAGGCCTACAACGCCGAGGGGCATTATGCGCTTCGCGAAGCGATCGCACAGCACCTGAGGCGGATGCGGGGAATTGATGCGCCGCCTGAGCGCATCGTAATCGTCAATGGGTCGATGCAAGCGATAGCGCTGCTGACCCAGGTGCTCGTGAATGAAGGCGATCCAGTTGTACTGGAGCGCCCGGGGTATCCAGGCACCAGCCGAGCAGTGCTGGCGGCTGGCGGAGTCCCCGTCCACGCGGCGGTGGACGGGCAAGGGTTAGTCCCGCAGCCGTGGAACGCACGGCTGCTGTTCGTGACACCCAGCCGCCAGTACCCTACGGGGGCGGTGCTGGGCTTAGATCGCCGCCAGCAGCTTCTGCGCTGGGCGGAAGAGCAGGGCGCTGTCATCGTCGAAGACGATTATGACAGCGAGTTCAGGCACCGCGGGCGGCCAATTGAGCCGCTCAAGGTGCTAGACCAAGAGGAGGGCCGAGTGGTTTACATCGGCACCTTCTCCAAAACGATGCTGCAAGAGCTGCGCATCGGATATGTCGTGCTGCCGGAGGCGCTGCAGGGCGCTTTTGTGGCCGCGAAGCGGCTTTATGAGCCACACCCTTCGGGGCTGCTCGAACAGCGCTCGCTCGCCGCTTTTATGGCGAGCGGCGGCTACGAGCGACACCTGCGCCGCATGCGGCGGGTGTACGCGAGCAAGTTCTTGCTCCTGCAAGCGCTACTGCAGGAGCAGCTCTCCACCCTCTTCGAGTGGGTGGAAAGTGATAGCGGGCTGCATCTGTTCGGCTGGTGGCGGGGCGACTTCAACAGCTATGCCTCCTATGCAGCCGCATGCCGTGAATTTGGCGTCTCGTGGAGCGACGCAGCGTTTTACGACCTCCCCCAAGAGCGAGCTGGGGCTATCTTCGGTTTTGCACATCTAACCGAGGAGGAGATTCGCAGCGGCGTTGCTCTTCTGCGACATGTTTATGAAATTGTCACAAATTGACCAATTTGATTTTTGGCAAGGTTGACATTGTATGCTATGATCTAACATGATGGTCAATTAATTATCTTCTTAGGAGTGATCCTTATTATGGCGGGGTTAAATGGTGGAGGCACAAGCGTTATTGTGCGTTTGGAAATACATAAAGAATTGGTCACTTTTGGGAAAATTGCTACAGCTATAGGTGATGCAGGCGGCGATATTGTCGCGATTGACGTAACACGAGCTAGTAAAACAACAACAACGCGCGATATTACGGTAAAAGTTAGCGACCCTGAACATACGGAATCCATAACTCAAGTGTTGAAGGATATTCCAGGCGTCCGCTTAATTAACGTTTCAGACCAAACGTTTCTCATGCATTTGGGCGGGAAGATCGAAGTGACTCCGAAAATGCCTATTAAAAATCGGGACGACCTATCCCGTGTGTATACACCGGGGGTTGCTCGAGTTTGTATGGCTATTCATGAAGACCCTGCTAAAGCACACTCATTAACAATAAAACGGAATACGGTTGCTGTTGTGTCGGATGGCACAGCGGTCCTAGGTTTAGGAAATATCGGTCCGGAAGCGGCGATGCCGGTGATGGAAGGAAAGGCCATGCTGTTCAAGCAGATGGCGGGTGTAGATGCGTTCCCGATTTGTTTGGATACGCAAGATACCGAAGAAATTATTCGTACCGTAAAAGCGATTGCACCAGCATTCGGCGGTATTAATTTAGAAGATATTTCTTCGCCTCGTTGTTTTGAAATTGAGGAAAGATTAATCAATGAACTAGATATTCCTGTGTTCCACGACGATCAACATGGAACGGCAGTAGTTATTCTTGCAGGGCTGCTCAATGCTGTTAAGCTCGTAGGCAAGAATTTGGAAGATTGTAAAGTAGTTATCACGGGCATTGGAGCTGCGGGGATTGCTTGTACGAAGATGCTGTTAGCTGCCGGTGTAACAAATGTTATCGGTGTAGATCGACAGGGCGCAATTGTACGAGGAGAGAGCTATACGAATTCGGCTTGGGAATGGTATGCAAACAATACGAATCCATTTTTACAAAAAGGACTACTGTCTGATGTTATCCCAGGCGCTGATATATTCATTGGGTTATCGGGGCCAGGTGTACTTAAGGCTGATGATGTAAAGAGAATGGGCACTGATCCGATCGTGTTCGCGATGGCAAATCCAACACCGGAAATTACTCCGGAAGAAGCTGAACCTTATGTTCGTGTCATGGCAACCGGCCGTTCGGATTATCCGAATCAAATTAATAATGTTCTTTGCTTCCCGGGGATTTTCCGCGGTGTGCTTGATTGCCGTGCTTCACGCATCACGCAAGAAATGAAGCTGGCAGCAGCCAAAGCCATTGCATCGGTAGTAAATGAAGATGAGTTGAACGAATATTACATTATTCCAAGTGTGTTCAACACGGCAGTTGTTGAGAAGGTAAGAGAAGCTGTCATGGAAGCAGCCTATGAATCTGGTGTGGCCCGTCGCCGCAACCAGCGTGAGACACATGATGCACACCACCACGAATAAGTCATAATAATTAGCAGTTCGGTAAACCTCATAGAGGTGATCCGAACTGTTTTTTCGTTTCTGCCGAGAAATGATAATTTGGGGCAAGGCAGTTAGCTAGCTGCGTGATGTTCAAGACCACACTAGATGCAGTTTGAACATCAAAATTATGAGTTAGCATCCATTTTTGGGAAATTACCTGCAAAATGTGCAGCTAATTTCTCCTCAACGGGTTCAAAAGGGCGTTTTCGGGAGAATTTGATGTAGGAAATGCAGTAATTCATGAGGAATGAGCAGCTGATTAGAAATTAGCTGCATTTTTTGCAGCAAATTTTGTTCGAACAGTTCCTTAAAGGTGTGGCGGAGCGAGGAGGAGGGTGGAGGAAGTGGGGGTAATTCATGCGAGAGGAAGTGTGTCATGTCACAATCAGAAATGGGTTAGCAGGCAGCAGGGTAAAGGGGTAGTAGCAAAGTAATGGGTTAGCAGGCAGCAGGTTTAAGTGGTTGTAGGCAAGGTAATGGGTGGTAAGGCAATGGGTTAGCAGGCAGCAGGTAAAGGGGGAGTAATAAGGTAATGGATTAGCAGGCAGCAGAGTAAAAGCAAGTTAATGGTTAGCAGACCGCAAGGTAATGTCTTAGTAGCCAGCAATGTAGTGTGTTGTAGTAGCAAAGCAGTCAGCTAGTTAATAGGTTCATAGCAGCAAGATAATGCAAGAAATCACCAGCTTGTCTATATAAGGACAAAAAAACCTTGTTTCAGCAGCCGATTCAGCGTGCCTAACAAGGTTCTTCTTTTAGTTAGTTTCTTCTGTCCATTGTCTTAATTTGCGATCCGAAGGGAGAAGGAATGTCAGGATGCCGAGGAGTGGTAGAAAGGCACACATTTCCATAACACGTGTCGTGCCTAGGGTGTCACAGAGATTTCCTAGGACGACACTTCCGATGCCCCCCATTCCAAAAGCTAAGCCTGTAATTAAGCCGGAAACGGTTCCGACTTTCCCGGGAAACAGCATTTGGGCGTACACAACGGTAACAGAAAAGCTGGATAATAGAATGACTCCGATAATCACAAGTAAGATGTAAGCCCAAGTTATGGACACATGCGGTAACAGCAAAGCAAACGGCGCTGAACCAAGCATGGAAAAGAAAATGACATTCCGCTTACCGAAGCGGTCTGCAAGCGGACCGCCAAAAAATGTTCCAACTGCACCAGCCGCTAGGAACAAGAAGATAAAGTCTTGTGCGCGGTCGATTGACATGCCGTATGTATCCTTCAAGAAAAAGGCGAAGTAGCCGCTCATTGCTGCTCCGTACCAAGAACGGACGAACACTAGAAAAATAAGCAGGCAAATCGCAAACATGACTTGCTTGCGCCGTTGTGGATTGACGGTGCGTTGTACGATTGTTTTAGCTTTAACCGGTGTGGCAATCAGCACGGATTTATACCAGCGCGCAATATATAATTGCACGGCGATAGCTACAGCTGCAACGCCTGTGAACCATATGGAACCGAATAATCCAAGTGGAATGAAAATCCATTTGGTCATCATAGGGGCCAAAGATTGACCGGCATTTCCGCCAACTTGGAAAATGGATTGAGCCAGACCTTTGCGACCTCCCGCGGCCATGTGAGAGACACGAGATCCCTCTGGGTGGAAGGCGGTTGAGCCCAGACCTACAAAGCAAACAGACAATAACACGACCCAATACGAATGTGCGAACGCGAGCAGCAGCATACCTGTAAGGGTGGATGCCATGCCAATAGGCAGCATATAGGGTGAAGGCTTGCGATCTGTGTATAAGCCGACAACCGGCTGCATAATGGAAGCCGTGAAGTTAATGGCGAATTGCACCCATCCAATCTGTGAATAGCTAAGTCCCATCTCGCTTTTTAGTATGGGAAAGATAGCAGGAATGACAGATTGAATCGAATCGTTGAGTAAATGGACAAGACCAATTGCGAATAAAATGCGATATACGGTAGGTTTAACGTCTCCGGTACCATGTAAGCTCTTGGAGCTTTGATCGGGAGATGATGCTGTAATGGATGCCATGTTTCTCTCCTCTCCAGTCAGCAGATTCCTTTTATTTTTCTAGGAAACGGCCGAGGTCTTCTCCCATTTTAACTTTAGAACCAAACTGCAGATCCGGTCGAGGCTCAAACATATCATCTTCAAAAAGGAGAACGACGGTTGAACCAAACTCGAAGTAGGCTAGTTCTTGACCTCGCTCAAGGTTTTTGGGAAGAGGCTTCACATATTGAATAGAACTTACATTAAGTGCCCCGACCTTGACCACAGCAACTTCACCGGCATTATGCTGGATAAAGGTTATTAACCGTTCGTTACGACTTAGTACTCTCTTCATATGACGAAGGCCAAACTCATTCACAGGATATACTTTTCCTAGCACATGCTCGCTCTCAAGCACATCACCTGAAATCGGCGAATGAATCCGGTGGTAGTCTGTAGGGCTGAGGTACAGAACAAAATAAAAGCCATTTTTATAGTTGACCGTACGAGGGGAACGATTCAGCAGCTCTTCGATGGTGTAGTCTTGACCTTTGACATTCACAATCAAGCCTTCTTTAATGTCGCCGATACCTGTAATCATGGCATCAACAGGACTTACAACACGAGACAAGTCTTCGTGAATAGGGCGTAACCCTGGCTTTAATCTGCGTGTGAAGAAATCATTCAAAGATTTATAATCCTGTAACTGCTTCTCAGCATCTTCAATGCGTATTCCGTAGGTTTGGGCAAAGCGGGGAATGAAGATCCGGCTTGCTTTGGATCTGGCAAAAGCACCTGTCACTTGGGACACCCATTTGCGTGAAGACAGCTCCGTAAGCAATCGAAAAAATGGTTTAGACATAGATTAAAAAACTCCTGTTCATTCGTGTGTTTAGGAGAGACTTTGATCAAGATCAAAGATCCCTTCATGCAGAGAGACTTTGATCAAGATCAAAGATCCCTATATTAGGCTCTTCGCTAATCTTGCCACAGAAAGGTAAAAGAATCAATTGTCGAATAAGGAAGGAATGCAAGGCAAGTGCAAGAAAAAAACAGCCTAATGGCTGTTTGAGGTGGAATATGCTAGCTTTGCTTATAATCCCCACAGGTATAGCACGTAGCGAGGTTAACGGAGATGGGAACAGAGGAGCCGGCGAACTTGATACATTGAACAGGGGTTCGAGACGAATGATCAGAAATACTCGTACAGGACTTGCAGCTTGCGATTAGCTCAAAGGAAGCATCTAAGGGCAGCGAATACTGTAAGACGATATTCTTCTTCATTAATAGACCTCTTTTCCTTGTGATGGATGCGAGCCGGATCCTAGCAGGAGAAGCCTTTATGTAAACGCTTTACTTTCAATGTCTATCATATCACAAAATGGATCAAGTTGCCTTTGGTATTTCCCGAAAGGAAAACGTCAATGCTGTTGATGAGGTGAAAGAACGTCATGACTTTAATAATCGTGGTACTTAGTATTCTGGTTCCGATCAGTATGCTAGTAAGTGCTTGGCTGTTCACATTCTGCCGAACGATTTATCATGTGTTAGCAGTAGGGTGTGCTTATGTGTTCGGTATCATCAGCGTGCTCGCCATTTATGAGATTTTAAGAGATGAGACGGTATTTATGACGAATATTCATGGCATTTTTCAAAATGGGCTATTCCTGTTAAGCGGAGGTTACTTGGGGTGTTATGGGATCTACACGTTACTGAGATGGACGCTGAAGGAGCTTAGAAGTGAGTAATCAGTCTTGCAACAATTTTAGGTAGAAGCTCGTTAAGAAGATTAGGTCCAAAAGGAAGGTAGATGAAGATGAAACGAGATATACCTTTGTTGATCAGGAGCGCTGTGTTCGCAGCTGCATGTTCACTGCTCTTAACGGGCTGTTCGTCGTCTCAACCGGGAGTCAGTCCATCTTCCTCAGCACCCGCCGCGACACCGCCGAGCGTTCCAACACCAACTTCAACATCAGTCGCAACAAGCGGTGTTGCGGCGATGACGCTGGAAGAAAAGTTAGGACAAATGATTATAGCGGGAATCGATGAGTACAGTATGAATGCACATGCACGCGAACTGATTGAAACTTATCATGTTGGCGGGATTATATTATACAAGCCAAATGTGAAAAATACGACTCAGCTGGTAGATCTAGTTAATGAATTGAAACACACGAATGCCGTGAATAAGCTTCCGCTTTGGCTGGGTGTAGATGAAGAAGGCGGCAGGGTGACCCGGTTACCGGATGAGATTATAAAAACACCGACCAGCAAGGACATCGGTAAAACGGGTCGTCCTGTACTGGCATATAATATCGGTCAACTTCTAGGGAAAGAACTAAATGCCTATGGCTTAAATATGGATTTCGCACCTGATCTGGATGTCAATAGCAACCCCAATAATCCGGTCATTGGTGACCGTTCATTCGGATCTAACGCTTCTATTGTGAGCAGCTTTGGTGTTCAAATGATGAATGGACTACAGAATCAGCAGGTTGTCCCTGTTGTGAAGCATTTCCCTGGGCATGGTGATACTTCGATAGATTCGCATGTGGGACTGCCGATCGTTCAAAATGATCTCGCCCGTTTGCGCAAGATTGAGTTGGTTCCATTCGCAGAAGCTTTCAAGCATCAGGCTGATGCGGTCATGGTCGCTCATATTCTGCTGCCAAAAGTGGATGCTCAGAATCCCGCTTCAATGTCGAAAAAGATTATGACAGATCTTTTGCGTAAGGAAATGGGGTTTGAGGGACTCATCATGACAGATGATATGACGATGGGAGCCATTATCACAAACTATGATCTGGGTGAGGCTGCGGTGAAGTCTGTTCTTGCGGGGGCAAATATCGTCATGGTCGGACATGATTATGAGAAGGTCGTCACGGTCATAGACGCACTGCGAAAAGCCGTTCAATCCGGGCGAATACCGATGGAAACAATCAACCAAAGTGTTCGTCAAGTCATGAAGGTGAAACAGAAATACCAACTTACGGATCGTCCGATCAAAGTTCCTGATACGAAGAAGCTGAACGCTGAGGTGCAAAGCGTACTAGGGACAAAAGCAAACAAATAACACCGTTCCTGCGGATTCATTCGCAGCACGGTGTTTTTTTTGCGTGATTTAAGTGGGGGGGATGCCGCCATCTAGCTAGAATTTTGCATATCCGTCAATGGAAAGAACCAGCTCCTGACATTGCGATCCATTTTCATCATCGATGCTAGAATTGGTTGGTTTAAATATGAGAGAATCGTAGGCTTGTTTGTACGGATGCGGATACTTCCATGTACCAATGGAACAAATGCCCAAGCTTTCTTTTATTATCCGCATATGTATAGAGAGTAGTTGGTGAATTCGACCATTTATCTAGGTTAGCGCACATTTTCTCGGGCTAGCGTACCTATCGGGCGGAGACTGAATATGTTACAAGTGACTAATTCTTGGAGAATGGAGAGGAGTCTATGAGTAAGAGTAAGAACAACAGGGTAAGACCTTATGTGAAAAAAGTGATCTCCAGCAGGGTGAACGAACTGGATTGGATAGATGAGATTGAACCAGTATCAGATCCAGTGAAGCAAGAGAAAACAGAGAAAGCTGAGAAAGCAGAGAAAATAGAAAAAGTCGAACCCGTTCAGAAGACGGTAACGAGTGATCCACAACCGCCAGTCAAAGGGAATGTGAAACCCCCAGTCGAAACGACCAAAATTAACAAGCAATCCAGTCTAATGAAGGTTTCCACTGCGACTACCGCTCCCCCACCACCGCTGTTATTGCTTTCTGAAAGGAAAACGGGGAAATTTGTAAACCCTGTTGTCTATACAGATGATATTGTCGAGGAAGCGATCACTTGGGAGAAAATTGCAAGTCGCTCTGTCGATGAGAGCAAGATCAAACCTCTAAGTATCGGCACTAAAGCTTTGAAGGATTTTGCGATCGAGCATTCGAAGCTTGCTCCGGGCAGCGTAACAAGAGATAAGATCGCTAATCAAGCGATCAATGATGAACATATTGCTCCGCATAGTATTTTGGGTGATAAAATTCAGGATGAATCCATTCCGGGCAGTAAACTGCTGGACAATAGTATCACAGCCGATAAACTGGCCGATCAAACCATTGATTCCATAAAAATTGCTCACGGTTCGATTCTTCCCCAACATTTGTCTGAGCTGATCATTACGAGCGAACTCATTGATAATCAAGCGATAACTGGAGAGAAAATTCATAGTGGCGCCGTGCAAGCAAAGCATTTGTCCAATTATATTATTGATACCGCCAAGCTGACAGATGCTTCAGTCACAACGGATAAGTTAAGAGATCAGGCTGTGACCGAAGAGAAAATCGCCAATGAGAGCATTACTTCTGTTCATTTTCAACCACAAAGTATTTATGGAGAGCACTTGGCTAATGGCAGTGTTCTAAGCCGTAACATTGCTCCGCGTCAAATTGAAACAACGCATATTGCTGATTTTGCTATTGAGAGTTTTCATTTGAAAAATGAGTCAATCACTACAGATAAGCTGGCGTGGGATGCCGTAAATCAAGATCAGATTGTGGATATGGCTATATCGAGCGCGAAGATTGCTCCACAAGCGATTGAAACGAAACATTTGCAGGAAGCCTCCATCTTTGGTGAACATATTACCGATGAAGCCATCACTAGTCGCCATATCGCTGCAAGCTCGATTCAAGCGGAGCATATTGCGAATGGTGCCTTATATGGAAGTTTGCTTTCGGATGAAAGCATTACATCGGATAAGTTGGCAGAAAACCTCATTACGGATAAACACATACATCCTAATGCCATTCAAAGCCAGCATCTTGCGGACGCTAGCATTTCGAACTCGAAGCTGAAAGATGGGTCCATTACATCAGCTAAATTGGTAGAGGACCTTGTTGAAGGAAGGCACCTTCGCAGTCAAACGATTGGTAATAGGCATTTGATTGATGGTGAAATAACGCCTTCCAAGCTTCAAGATGGAACGATCACCTCTTCTAAATTAGCCGAAGGCTCGGTTGAGGGAAGACATATTAAAGCAGAATCCATACAGAATACACATTTGGCTGATCAAATCATTTCTACCGCTAAGCTTGAAGCAGGTGCTGTGACGAATGAGAAATTATCGGAGGGTAGTGTAGATACTTCTAAGTTGAAGGATGACAGTGTAACTTCTGATAAAATCTCTCCGAGTTCCATCAAAACAGGGCATTTGCAAGAAGGCATCATTAGTAGTATTCATTTGAAGGATGTAGCCGTATTAGGTCAACACATTACTCATCAGGCAATTGGTAAAGAGCACCTTCAGAATGGAATTGTCACCGAGGATAAGATGGGGTTAAAGGTGATTCGTTCGGAGCATGTCGTAGATCAAGCAATAGGCGAGAAACAAATTGCGTGGTCAGCGATTCAACGCGAACACATAGCTGAAGAAGCCATTTCAACCCTTCATTTGCAAGATGAAACCATTACAACGAGTAAAATAGCGGAAGAAGCTGTAACGAGCAGCAAAATGGCCTCCATGTCTGTTGAAACTCGTCATCTACAAGAGAATACTATTAATGGTCTGCACATTAAACCAGGTGCAATAACGTCCGAACATTTAGCCCAAGGATCTATTACTATTGGCATCTTCGCTGACCGAAGTCTGGAAGGAAGTAAACTTGTCGAACAATCGATTACTTCTGAAACTCTTGCTCTAGGAGCTGTTACAGAAGATAAGCTGGCAAATGGAGCGGTTGGAACCCAGCATCTGCAAGCTGAATCCGTATCATCCAAGGTACTCCAGGATCGAGCGGTTACGACAAGGAAACTGGAAGACCAAGCGGTGAAGGAAGCCAATTTAGCAGATGCGAGTGTGACTAGCCGCAAAATCTCAGTGAAAGCCATCAATAGTGAGCATATCGCCGATGGGGCGATTACAGCGGCTAAACTGGCTAATGAAAGTATTCATGGCAGCAAGCTAGTAAGCGGCGCGCTTAATGGAAGACATTTAGCAGACGGGGCTATCACGAGTTCCAAAATATCAGCGCTTGCTGTAAATAGTGAGCACTTATCGGATGGTGCTGTAACTAATTCGAAGTTGGCAATGGGCAGCGTAGACAATACGAAATTGTCTCTAGGATCAGTTACAAGCAAACATTTGTCTGATGGGGCTGTAGATAGAACAAAGATTGGGTTTGGGGTTGTCGACACGGAGCACCTGGCTAACGGTGCTGTTGATAATGATAAGCTTGCTGCGAATTCAGTTGACGGAAGCAAATTGATTCTTGGCGCTGTTAGTAATTATCATTTAGCTGATAATGCGGTGTATGGAGCGAAGCTGGCGACAGGCAGCGTAGACAGTAGTAAGTTGACAACAGGCTTGATAAAGAATGAGCATCTGTCAGACGGTGTTGTTGATGGTGCGAAGTTGGCAGCAGGTAGTGTAGATGGAACTAAGTTAATGCCGGGTTCGGTTCATCGGGAACATCTCATTGATAGCGTTGTAGATGGATCGAAACTGGCAGCAGGCGCTGTAAATAATGAACACTTAGCGAATGGGATAGTGGATGGATCTAAGCTTGCAGACAGCAGTGTAGGAAGTAGTAAATTAGCTCTAGGATCGGTTGGCAGCGGTCACCTCATTGATGGTTCGGTTACGAGTACTAAGCTGGCAGCGGGTATTGTGGACAGCAGTAAGTTAGTCACTGGGGCTGTGAACAGCGATCACATCGCGATTGGATCCATTAATGCCTCAAAGTTGGCAGCAAATAGTGTGGACAGCAGCAAGCTAGTGGCAGGTGCAGTTACGAATGAACATTTGGGAGACGGCATCATCACAAGCAGCAAGCTGGCACCATTTAGTGTGGATGGAAGCAAGCTGGTATCTGGCGCTGTTAGTAGTTTTCATCTCTCTGAAGGTGCTGTGGATAATACGAAGCTAGCCGCAGGAAGTGTAGATGGCAGCAAGCTGACGGCTGCATCCATCAACAACGCTCATCTTATCGACGGTGCTGTCGATGGAGCTAAGCTGGCAGCAGGAAGTGTAGATGGCAGCAAGTTGACCGCAGGTGCTGTTAGCGGCGATCATCTCGCTGATGGCGCATTGTATGGCGCGAAGCTAGCTGCGGGAAGTATTGATGGCAGCAAGTTGGCCTCTGGCATCATCAGCAACTACCATTTGACCATTGGCAGCGTGGACGGAAGTAAGCTCATCGCAGGCGCGGTTACGAATGAACATCTGGCGGACGGTGCAGTGGATGAGGCAAAGCTGGCTGATGGCAGTGTAAACGGTCGAATTCTGGCGGGCGGCTCGGTGAGTAGCGAACACCTTGTTGATAAAGCAGTGTCAGGCTCGAAGTTGGCCCCGGGCAGTATAGACAGCAATAAGATCATCGTTGGCGCAGTAACTAAGGAGCATTTGGCTGCAGCCGCGGTAGATGGTAATAAGCTGGCGGCAGGCAGTGTGGATAGCAGTAAATTGGTAGAAGGTGCGGTAAGGAATGAGCACCTGATGGACGGCGCTGTAGATGCGGCGAAGCTTGCAATTGGCAGTGTAGATAGCAGCAAGTTGGCGTTTGGAGCAGTGGACAGCAGTCATCTGGTACCCGGCTCCGTAGATGGATCGAAGCTGGCAGCTGGCAGTGTAGATGGCAGCAAGTTGGTTGCCGGCGCAGTGAATAGCAGCCATCTGGCAGACGGTGCGTTGGAAGGATCGAAGCTGACGGTTGGCAGTATTGATGGCAGCAAACTGGCCTATGCGGCTATTAGCAACTTTCATATTGCGAGCAGCAGCATTGACGGATCAAAGCTGAAACCAAGTGCTGTAAGAAGTGAGCACATTGCAGATGGATCGCTTTCCGTAACGAAATTAACGGAAAATGTCCTGCAGACGCCAAGTACGCAAAAAAATATTACGCAGCAGTTTGGACTCGTTCCTTTTGAAATGAAAACTCAGGATGAGATGATGGAAGTCGTATTACACTTCGATGAGAAGTTTGCGGATGAGAATTATGTGTTGACGGCGATGACGGATCACCAGGCCTGCTATGTATCTGTGAAACAAAAAACGATGGAAAACGCCGTAGTATCCGTTAGACGTGCCAAGTTTTCACCCGATCAACAAGGTATGGTGAATTGGATAGCTATCGGCAAGAAGTTGTAAATGAAGAGGGCTCAGGTAGATGATAAACGGCTTGTGTCGCAGATTCTGCGAGCTAGCCGTTTTTTGTTGTTTAGCGGCGTTTTATCTTGTGGTTGAATGACCAATTTTTGATTCAGGGGTATTCGTCCAATTTCCATATATCACGAAAGCATATGATTAAAGAAGTGGATGTGGCTACGCACCATTATAACGCTTGGAAAGGGGTATGTCTTGTGAAGGGTGTTGTACTGGCGGGAGGAACGGGAAGCCGCTTGCGTCCTCTGACGAACATCATCAATAAACATTTGCTTCCAGTCGGTGAATTACCCATGATTCAATATGCCATTGAGAAATTATGCAAAGCTGGCATTCAAGATATTTTATTAATCACGGGGAAACAATCCGCAGGATTGTATTTGGAATACTTGGGCAGCGGTGAAACGTTTGGTGTCCGTCTTACCTACAAGCTCCAAGAGAATGCCGGGGGGATCGCTGAGGCACTGGCGCTTGCGAAGGGATTCGTGTTGTCAGGTGAGAAATTTGTCGTTCTTCTTGGTGACAACTTGTTTGAAGATTCCTTAAATCCGATGATTGACACCTTCGAGAAGCAGAAAGAGGGAGCAATGGTCATTCTTAAGAAAGTGGCTGATCCTAGAAGATATGGTGTTGCAAAGATGATGGACGGCAGCATTGAACGGATCGAAGAAAAGCCGGAGCATCCAAGCTCATCTTATGCAGTTACGGGTATTTATTTATTTGATTCTACGGTGTTTGACATTATCAAACAACAAACGCCTTCCGAACGAGGCGAGCTGGAAATCACCGATGTGAACAATGTGTACGCAGCTGCTGGCAAGCTTACTCATGAGTTCTTTACTGGATGGTGGATTGATGCCGGGACACATGAATCTCTCTTTCAGGCTACTCTTTTTGTAAGGAGGGAGGACAGCTAATGTCGGTGATTCTAATTACGGGCGGAATGGGATTTATTGGAAGTAATTTCATACATTACTGGAAAAAAAATCATCCGGAAGATCAGTTAATAAATATCGATTTACTTACGTATGCAGGAAACAAGGATAACGTCAGGTCACTAGATGGGCAAGCTGGGTACCAATTTGTACATGGTGATATCGCTCATATTGCTTTGATCAACCAACAGATGAAGCTCGGGGTTGACGTGGTCGTCCATTTTGCCGCCGAAACCCATGTAGATCGAAGTATTCGTAACCCCCGCAGCTTCGTGCTTACGAATGTCGCAGGGACACAATGCTTATTAGAGGCAGCAAGACAGCACCAGGTCAAGAAGTTCATTCATATTTCAACGGATGAGGTGTATGGATCACTTGGTGACGAGGGAGCATTTACTGAAACGACTCCTCTAGCACCTAATTCTCCTTATTCTGCGAGTAAGGCAGGTTCGGATCTACTCGTCAGAGCCTACTATGAAACCTATGGATTTCCAGGTGTCATTACCCGTTGCTCTAATAATTATGGTCCTCGTCAGTTTCCTGAAAAGCTAATTCCACTCATTATTACTCGTGCCCTTCGCAATGAGCGGATTCCGATATATGGCGATGGATTGAATATACGGGATTGGTTGTATGTGGATGACCATTGTTCAGCAATTGAACGAGTGATTGAGGATGGTGTACCAGGGGAGGTTTACAATATCGGCGGACAAAATGAACGAACGAATTTGGAGGTTGTCAAAAGTATTCTGAAAATGCTTAACAAACCGGAGGATTTGATCCACTTCGTATCTGACCGTCTTGGACATGATCGTCGGTATGCGATTGATAGTACCAAAATTCGTCGTGAGCTGGGGTGGGTGCCGTTCTATTCATTTGAATCAGGACTACAGAAAACGCTGGATTGGTATGTGCAAGAACACGAATGGTATGCACGCATTGCTGACGGATCTTATCGCGCCCCAAAAGAAGCTGATCTCATATGAAAATATTAATTACTGGGGCTGGTGGACAGCTCGGTTATGATCTCATCCGTGTGTTTGGCACCGTTCATGAAGTATCCGCTTGGCGCAAAGACCAATTTGACGTGAGCGATGAGAAGAAAGTCATGGACATCCTTTTACAAGAGCGACCGGATGTTGTTATTCATGCTGCTGCTTATACGAATGTCGATAAGGCGGAAACAGAGACGGAACTAGCCTATCAAGTGAATGCCATGGGAGCCCTGCATATAGCAAAAGCTTGCGAACAAATCGGTGCCAAGCTTGTATATGTCAGTACCGACTATGTGTTCGATGGAACGAAGGGAACCCCGTATGAGGAGGGGGATACCACCAATCCAAACAATATATATGGTCATTCCAAGCTTCTTGGAGAGAAATTCGTCAGAATGACCTGCTCGAAGCATTTTGTCGTACGTACGTCTTGGTTATATGGCACCAAAGGAGCTAATTTTGTTACCAAAGTATTGGAAAAGGCGCGATCGGGAGGACCACTGTCCATTGTAGATGATCAATTCGGCTCACCCACGTATGGTTTGGATCTGGCGATCTTTCTTCGAGAACTGATTGAAACGGACAGGTATGGCATTTATCACGCATCGAATCAAGGGGTGTGTTCTAGATATGAATTCGCCTTGTACATTTTGAAGATGGCTCAGATGGAACATGTTCCGCTGATTCCTGTACATTCGGATTTGTATCCACTGCCTGCGGAAAGACCGATGTACTCGGCATTTGCTCACAAAGCTATTGCTGACAATGGCTTTACCCCGATGAGAGATTGGCAATCAGCTCTGGATTTTTTCTTGCGGATCGACCATGTTTATCCAGCAGTCAGAAAAGAAGGTGTGAGATGAATAAAATGATTGCTATTCGTCCATCTGTGGGTAGAAAACGTGGACTGCAGATAGGTCAAGAACATGGTATCCGGATGGGGCGTTGCCAGTTTGTTCTTGACTCGATGATTCCCACTCCCTTACCGCTTAGAGAGGCCAGAGTATTGTTTATCATTCAAGGCTTCGATGCCATTGACCAAGGAATTGTTGATGGCCTGCGGCAAACGGTCCGAGAAGCTTATACCGCAACTGCTGTCGACATGCTCCGTTTGGCGGCAGAGCTTGGGCCGAACCTTGTTCTAGTCATGAATGGTCTCCATGTCTTTCCGGCTGATCACACGGATCATGTCGATCAAGTGAGAAAGATGGGCATACGCACAGCGATTTGGTTCGCTGATGATCCCTATTTTACCGATCATACGGCCTCACTTGCTCCTCACTATGATTACGTGTTTACCCATGAATTGAGCTGTGTAGCGTTCTATCGGGAAATTGGTTGCGGTCAGGTTCATTACTTACCCTTGGCAGTCAATACGGCTGTTTTTAAGCCCATGCATGTTAGTCCCGAATATCGAAGCGATATCTGCTTCATTGGAAATGGGTTTCCGAACCGGATTGCCTTATTTAATGAGCTAACCCCTTACTTAGTGAATAAAAAAGTGCTGATTGCAGGGGCATTATGGGAACAATTAGATGGATATTCGCTTCTAAAGAAGGGAATTAAGCTGCATTGGATCCCTATTGAAGAGTCTGTGAAGTATTATAACGGAGCCAAAATTGTCATTAACGTTCATCGCCTAACCTATCATGAAACGTACAACAAAAATAGCAGAAATATTCCGGGGTTTTCGATTAATCCGAGAACGTATGAGATTGCGGGGTGCGGTACGCTGCAACTAACAGATTACCGTCACGATCTGGATCAGTATTATACACCCGGTCAAGAAATCGAGACCTTTCTGAATACAGCTGAGCTTATCCAGAAGATGAAGCATTACTTGAGACATGAAGAGGATAGGATGCGAATTGCGATAAGAGGCTTGCGAAGAACGAGAATCGAACATACGTTTGCTCATCGATTAGTCAAGCTGATGGACATTGTATTTGCCTAGAAAGGAGTGCAGAAGATGGCCGAGGTCAAGAAGAGTTCTTCCTCGAGAAGGGGGAAAAAGGACGGTTATGAAGCAGGCTATTCCAATGGAGTTAGGTTGGGGCAATGTGAAGCTATCATTCAGAAAGCGATTCGCGATCGGATACCTAACCCCGTTTGGGATGTGCGAGTGCTGTATGTAACGTCGGGTAAAGGCTTTCCTTACGAGCCTCTGGATCATGCGATAATTCGCAGTTTGCACCCATTAGTCCGTGAATTAATTATAGGAAATTGTGATAATGATGCGATTCGAATCGGCAAACCCGAGGCAAATCTTGAAACGCTTGCTGCTGTCTATCATCCCGACCTGATGATTATTCTAGATGGGATGAATATATCTCTAGATGTGGTAGACCGGATTCGCAGTATGGGCATCCGCACGGCCGTATGGCTTACAGATGACCCCTATTACACGGACTATACCGCCTCTTATGCGATTCACTACGATTTCATGTTCACGTTGGAAGTGAATTGCGTGTCTCTATACAAGGAAATGGGATGTCCGCAGGTTCATTATTTGCCGCTTGCTTTTCAACCGGATCTTTTTCGACCAAAGCCCATTCCACATGGCATGGATCGGGATATTAGTTTCATTGGATCTGCTTATTGGAATCGGGTGGCGATGTTTGATCGGCTGGCTCCTTATTTGTCAAACAAACGGATCTTCATCTCCGGCATATGGTGGGAGCGTCTTGAGCATTATAAGCTGCTCGCGCCACAAATTCAGCTCAATACTTGGATGCAGCCGGAGCAAACCGCGAATGTTTATAACGGAGCGAAAATCGTCATTAATATGCACCGAGCCTATGATGACCAGGCGTATAACAATAACAGCCGGCGAATACTTGGAGCCTCTCCCAATCCGCGAACTTTCGAGATATCCGGCTGCGGTGTGCTTCAATTGACAGATGTTCGCGACGATTTGGTTAACTTCTATACACCGGATTATGAAATTGTCACCTATACTTCGACAGAGGATCTGCTGGAGAAGATGGAATACTATTTGATACACGAAGAAGAACGCAAACAAATAGCGCTGCGAGGATTGTATCGTACAATGCGAGATCACACCTATGCGAATAGGCTGTCTAGCATGCTCGCTATTGTTTTCGGACAACAAGGATGAGAACGCCGGTCCTAACGTTAAGAAAGCTGAGGTGCAGGGACATTGATCAAAAAGATAAAAGTGCGGAAGCTGAAGTTTAAAATAAACCTCCGAAAAAAGAGACCCGCTGCACAAAGCAAGCTTCAACCGAAAAAGAAACTAATCGTTAAGAAAAAGATCGTTAATAAAAAGATCGTTAAGAAAAAGTTACGGGCAGGCCGTCAAGGGACATCAGCTCGACGGGCAACAAAACGTAAAATCAGGAACCACCACAAAATAAAATACTCCCAATATAATGCAGCCTTCGATGAAGCCTATAATGAAGGCTTCGGTATTGGCTTCGCGCAAGGGTATACTTTGGAGCAAGAACAGCCGACCGTTTAATCCAGCAAACGATGGCCAATGCAACCATAGAAGGAGGTGAATTCCATACCTGTGTCCCAGAGGCAGGTATGCTACCCATGTCAACTCCACAACAACCAAAAGCTTTGTTGTTTTCCCACATTTGTAATCCGGATCATATTACGGGTGCAGAAAAAATGCTGCTCTTTATGACTTTGGAACTTGGAAGGCACTATGCATGTACGTTAGTGGTACCCAGAGAAGGGCTTTTAGCTGTAGAAGCTAGAAACCATGGCATTCATACGGTCGTCCAATCGTTCCCTCTTTTATATGAGATGTATCATCCTTCAGCAGCTTTACCTCAACTTTTTCAGGAGCTGCTTGTTCATTCAGAACTGCCAGGCTTACTCGATCTTCTATTAATTCATGAGCCGGAAATCGTCTTCACGAATACTTGCGTTAACATTCTACCAGCAGTGGCCGCTAAGAGACTGGGAATTCCTGTCACGTGGGTCATTGCGGAGACGATTCTAATGAATGAATTCACACATTTCAGTGTCGAGCTCATGGATCAATACGCGGACTGGATTGTGGGTATATCGGGCACAACCATGCAGCCTCTTCAGAGCATTATGCGCAGTAACAAAAAGTTCGTCATTCCTCCATCCTGGCATTCAGAGCACTATAACCCCAGTGATTGGCCGATAAGAAGGCAAAGCAAACGTGCAGAAATCGGCATCTATGATGAACGGCCCGTCATCGGCTACATTTCCTCCGATATTTACGCGAATAAAGGACTGGACCATTTCATTCAGATGGGGATAAACATTTGCGAAACGAATCGGATGGCCCACTTTATGATTACAGGCAAACCAGTTGACCCTGTCTATATGGAATCCTGCATACAAATGATCATGATCTCTGGTTATTCATCTCAATTCTCCTTCCTCCCTTTTGACGCCAACATTCAATCTATTTACCCAGCGATGGATATCGTTGTTATTCCTAGTCTTTTGAACGAGGGATTTGGATTAACTGCACTAGAAGGCCACATTTTTGGTAAAGCAGTTGTTGCTTATCGCTCAGGTGGATTGGAAGAAATATTGAATTCAACGGGAAATGAAGCCTTGCTGGCTCATAAAGGAGATGTTCAAGATCTCACAAGTAAGATTCAGTATTTATTATCGGATCACCAAAACCGCCAGAACATAGGGAATAGAAACAGCCAAGCGATTCATCAAGTGTTTGGGATTGAAGCTTATCGAGGACGTTTGGGACGTTTAATTACTCATCTCGGACCTGTCTTGGAAGCGAGGCAGTCTGTTAGGCAGAAGGCTCTCAAGTTTCCTGAGCATTTCCTGCTGAAAGGGGAATCCTCTCATACGGTATTCGTCATAGAGCATGGCCTTAAGCGGCCGATTTCTACGGGGGCAGACTTCAATTTTTATAAATATGATTGGAACCGAGTTGGGACTGTTGGTGATCACCAGCTAGCCATGCATCCGACAGGTACTCCGATTCGTGCCCAAGAGCCTTTTCCGAAGTATGCTCCGGCGATCTATGTAGCGAAAGGACAGGGGCCAACGGTGTACCTCATGCAGCATGGGGTGAGGTATCCTTTTAAGTCAGAAAGCGCACTTCAGCGTTACGGGTATGCCATATCACAGGTCGTCATGCTGCCAGAGAGCGGAATCGCATCTTATACACTTGGACTTCCGATTGGTGGAGACAAGAAAGCTGCGCAAAAGGGTCCTAGTAGACGAAAAAGTAAACCTAAGCTGATCATGAAGAAAAAAACGAAAAAAGCAACAAAGCTAAGAAAAGGTGCAAAGTTGAGAAAGGGCACCCGCAAGTTTGCCAAGGGTGGTTTCAAAGCACGCAAACGGAAAGTAACTCAGGTGAAAAAGTCGATTAGAGGACGTGGGCAGGCTAGACGCCGTGTAAAAAAGGTAACGGCAAGACATCGTCTTAAGCATAAGAGCATCAAGAAGGTAGGCGGAAAAAGATGAAAATCGCGACTGTTTTGGGGACTCGCCCTGAAATTATCCGGCTGAGTCTCATTATTCAGAAACTGGATGAGCTGGCGGAGCAACATGTGCTCATTCACACAGGACAGAATTTCACTTCTACGCTTAGCGACGTGTTTTTCGAGGAGCTGGGGCTGCGCCAACCCGATTATATGCTGCAGAATCAGCAGCGTACATTAGGAGGGCAGCTCTCGGTCCTTTTCGCAGAGCTAGAACGGATATTTACACTTGAACGCCCGGATAAAGTACTTGTTCTGGGTGACACGAACAGTGCACTCAGCAGCATCCTTGCTGAGCGCATGGGTATTCCCGTGATTCACATGGAAGCGGGTAACCGCTGTTTCGATCTCGGTGTGCCGGAAGAGAAAAACCGCAAAGTGATCGATGCCATTTCTAGCATTAATATGCCATACACCCGTTACAGCCGAGATAATCTGCTCAGGGAAGGCGTACCGAGTCATCGCATTATCGTCACAGGGAATCCGATTTATGAAGTGCTTACGCATTATGAGACACGCATTGAACAAAGTGTCATTCTGGAAAAGCTTGATCTGAAAGGTGAACCCTACTTTCTAGTTACGACGCATCGTGCTGAAAATGTGGATCATCCTGAACGACTTCAACAAATTCTTAAAGGACTTAATCTGGTTGCTGAAACCTTTGGACATAAAGTCATTTGCAGCATTCATCCCCGTACCAAATCACGACTCGAGAAGGATGGCTTGGTCGCGATGCATCCACTCGTTCAATTTCATGAGCCATTTGGATTTTTCGACTTTGTGCATCTGGAGAAGCATGCTTTCTGCGTCTTGACAGACAGCGGCACCGTACAAGAGGAATGCTGCATTTTCCATGTGCCGACGGTGACCATCCGAACAACAACAGAACGGCCTGAAACTGTCGATTGCGGAAGCAATGTGGTTTCCGGTCTCCGAGCTGAGCAAATATTGAACGCGGTTAAAGTGATGGTCCGTTTTCCAGCAGGGTGGCATTGCCCGGATGGCTATTTGGATACAAATGTTTCTCAAAAAGTCGTTCAATATTTATTAGGAGGTAAAGAAAATGTTTGCTAACGCGACAATCTTAGTGACCGGCGGGACGGGGTCCTGGGGTTATGAGCTTATAGAACAGCTGCTTCGGGAAAATCCCAAGAAGATTATTGTATTCTCTCGTAATGAATCGACACAGGTAGCGATGAAGCGGACGTTTGAGGATACCCGACTGAGCTTTTGCATCGGAGATGTCAGAGATAAAGCAGCTTTGATGAAAGCTTGCGAAAAAGTGGATTACCTGTTTCACTTAGCGGCACTCAAGCATGTGCCCGTTTGTGAGGATCAGCCTTATGAAGCATTGAAAACGAATGTGATCGGTACACAAAACGTGATTGAAGCGGCCATTGAGAATAAAGTCAAAAGAGTAATCAATATATCCACTGATAAAGCAGCTAATCCCTCCAACTTCTATGGGATGACCAAAGCCATCGGTGAAAAATTGATCGTCTATGCCAATTTAATGAGTGATTATACGAAGTTCGTTTGTGTAAGAGGCGGGAATGTATTAGGCACAAATGGCAGTGTTATCCACCTGTTCATGAAACAAATTCGTGAGAAAAATCAAATTGGCATCACGGATAAAGAAATGACCCGTTTCTTTCTTACGAAAGAAGAAGCCATTGCCCTGCTGCTGCGAGGAGCGAAGGAAGGAAAAGGCGGCGAAATATTCGTCATGACGATGCCTACTTGCAAAATTATGGATCTCGCTGAGGTCTTAATGGAGGAGATGGGCAAAAAGAACGTGGAAGTCATCGAGCTTGGCGTTCGACCTGGCGAAAAAATTCATGAAATATTGCTTTCCGAATTCGAAAGCCATTATACCGTAACGTACGATAAACAATATTTGGCCATATTGCCGACCATAGATATTCCAGGCCTGCGTGATTACTATGCCAATTATCCGAAGGTACCATTTGAAAGCTTTAGCTCGGAGGGTCCTTTAATGAGCAAGGCTGAGATTAAATCGCTGCTCATTCGAGGGGGGTTCTTGCTATGAAACGGAAGCTGCTCATCCTCGGCGGACAGGGGATGCTAGGAAGTATGCTCGTAGACTATTTCCGTTCATGCAGTGACTATCATGTCTACTATACGACTAGGGATAAAGGGAATCCTGAGGGACTTTATGTCGATGCTGAAGATCCAGTTCTGCTCGATAAAGTCATCGAGTCCGTGTCTCCGCATATCGCAATTAATTGTATGGGGATCCTGAATCAATTCGCGCAAGAGAATCCTCAGCGGGCTTATTGGGTCAACGGATTAGTTCCTCATCGCATCCGGGAAGCGATGGATAAAGCAGGCGGGAAACTAATACACATCAGTACGGATTGCGTATTCTCAGGTGAAAAGGGAGGACATACGGAGGAGGATGAACCGGATGGCTCTTCTGTTTACGCCAAATCTAAGGCTTTAGGTGAAGTAACGTCCCAGCCCCATTTGACCATTCGCACCTCAATTATAGGACCAGAAATTAGAACCCAGGGCATTGGCTTAATGCACTGGTTTTTCCAGCAGCATGGGGAGATCAGCGGATATAGCCAGGCTTTCTGGAACGGAGTGACAACGTTAGAGCTTGCTCATTGCATCCGCCATGTCATCGAGAAGGAACCTGTCTCGGGTCTCCTCCACATCACAGCGCCAGAGCCGATCAGCAAGTATGAGCTGCTTAAATTATTTCAGCTCGTTTTTCAGAAGGACGATGTCACGATTCACAACAACGACACGGTTAAGCTGAACCGTACACTGAAGCAAAGCCGAACAGATTTCCACTATGAGGTTCCCGTTTATGAGGATATGCTCCATGAATTGAAGAACCGAATGTGTTCCTATTGAAAACTATTCTGATCACAGGCGCGAGCGGCTTTACCGGGCAGCATGCCTGCCGGCATTTTGTGCAAAAAGGACTTCAGGTTGCGGCGATTTCGAGATCTCAGCAATCCTCCGGAAGCTCCATACAGTCATGGGCATGTGACTTAACGAAACATGAACAAGTGAAAGAACTTGTTGCTCAGTTGAAGCCAGACTATGTGCTGCATCTTGCAGGCCGAAATGCAGTGGCTGAGTCATGGCGGGAGCCGATCACTTATCTGGTGACCAATATGATGTCTACCTTATATTTGCTGGACGCGCTGCGCTGTGTGCCTGAGTGCCGCACGGTAGTTGTTGGCTCCATGCTCACTTATGTCCCGTCCCCTACACAGAAACCCCCGCATCCTTATAGTATGAGCAAGTCGTTTCAAACTTGGGGTGCGCTGGATTGGGCGCATCTTTTTGAGCAGCAGGTCATGGTTGCGAGACCTTCGAACTTAATTGGCCCAGGTCCGTCGAATGGCATATGCGGGCTGCTCGCACGCAGGACCGTGCAGATGGAGAACGCTAAGAACTCGGCACCCTTTCACCTTTCTTCCCTAGTGGAGGAACGTGATTACTTGGATGTTCGAGATGCTGTGCTCGCCTACGACTGCTTATTGGAGTACGGGGCATCCGGTATGACCTATCCAATTGCTTCGGGAGTTAATCGAACTCTCGGACAAATCGCAGATGCGCTGCGGCAGCATGCCCTTATAGAGGTGCCCATCGTCGCAGGGCAGATAGGCGAGTATACGCCTCCAACTCCAATTGATGCGACACTAACCCGCCAATTGGGATGGGGCCCGACGATCCCTTTAGAGGATTCCTTGCGGGATGCCTTGACTTATTTTCGTCAGGAAGCAGCTAATGAATAGAGGTGAAAACATGTATCCGAAAGTATCGATCGTGATCCCTTTTTATAATGACCCCTATATCGAACATTCGATTGTGAGTGCGCTTAGCCAGACGTATTCCAATATCGAGATTATCGTGGTAGATGACGGATCTACGATGCACCAGGATAAGATTCGTCCGTTCTTGACAAGGGTCCATTACCTAGGAAAAGCGAATGGCGGAACGGCTAGTGCACTGAATTACGGGATCCGTATGGCAACAGGACACTACATTGCCTGGCTAAGTTCGGATGACATGTTTTATCCCGATAAAATCGAAACGCAACTCCAATTTATGTTAAGCCGACACGCCGCTATCAGCTTCACGTCTTTCGATGAAATTGATGCTTACAACCATATAACAGGACGGCATGTTGGCCCCAATTTTGCCACGTACCCGGCGTTCGTTCATTCCTTTACCAGCTGTTGTCCCATAAATGGGTGTACCGTGATGATCAATAAAGAGTTATTTTCTCATATCGGTCTATTTGATGAAGGGCTGCCGTATACGCACGATTATGATTTATGGGTTCGGATTCTCCTGGGAAGGGTCCCGATTCATTATTTGGCGTCTCCATTAACGATGTACAGGTGGCATCGAGAGATGGGGACCAAGAAACATTGGTCGGCTATCCTTAATGAAATAGGGCATATTCAAGCAAAATACAACGCTAGGCTGCTGCAATATGTCCATGAGATAGGAGGTTAGAGCCTTGAAAGAGGAAGAGCTTGTAGGGCCTAAAGTATCGATCGTTATTCCGTTTTACAATTGTTCATATATCGATCAGGCGATTGCCAGTGCGTTAGCTCAAACCTATCCCAATATTGAGATTATCGTTGTCGATGACGGATCCACGATCCATGCCGACAAAATTGACCCCTTTCTAGATCGTGTCTATTACCTCGGTAAAGCGAATGGCGGGACAGCAAGTGCACTGAATTACGGCATACGAAAAGCTACCGGCAAGTATGTGGTCTGGCTCAGCTCTGACGATTTATTTTATCCGAATAAAATAGAGAAGCAGCTTGCGTTTATGGAAAAGAATCAAGCATGGATCAGCTATACGTCCTTTGATGAAATCGACGAGCACCATCGGTTTCTTAACTTATCTGCCGGGATGAGATTCCGGAATTATCGTGATTTCATCACGTGTTGGCTTAAGCACGATCCAATTAATGGCTGTACGGTCATGATCCAGAAAGGGTTGTTTGACCGAGTCGGTTACTTCGATGAGACGCTGCCCTATACGCATGATTATGACTTATGGATTCGATTTATTTTGAACGGCGTACCCATTCATTTCCTGGATGAATCTCTCACCAAGTACCGCTGGCATGAAGCAATGGGGACCAAGAAGCACTGGCCAGAAATAGAAATGGAAATAGCTGCTATCCAGAAGAGATACAGGTCGCAGCTTCTGGCGCTTATTGCTCAGATGGAGGAGGTGTGAAGCTTTGTTACCTGTGGTTAGCGTGATCATACCCTTCTATAACTGTCCTTTTGTCGATCAAGCCATTCAAAGTGTGCTCCATCAAACGTATGGACACATAGAAATTGTCCTGGTCGATGACGGCTCGACTCTGCACGTGGATAAGGTTGCTCCCTACATGGATCGTATTTGTTATCTTGGCAAAGCAAACGGTGGAACCGCAAGTGCACTTAATCATGGAATTCGCCATGCTACTGGAACGTATATAGCGTGGCTGAGTTCAGATGATCTGTTTCATCCCGATAAGATTGCAAGGCAGCTAGCCTTTATGCTGGCTCGTGATGCCTGGGTTAGCTTCACAAATTACGATTTGATCGACGCTAACAGTACGACAACAGAGAGATATGCAGGCCCATGTTTTTCTACAGTTTGGGAGTTTTATCAAGCTTTTTTCGCCAGTGTTCCCGTTCATGGCTGTACGGTTATGGCGAAGAAAGAAATGTTCAATCAAATGGGATATTTTAATGAGGGCTTGCTGTATACACAGGATTACGAAATGTGGATGCGGGTCGTATTGTCTGGCTTTGATTTCTATTACCTGCACGATTCACTTACGCTTTTTCGCTGGCATGGGGGAAATGGAACGATCCGGCATCAAAGCCGAATGGCAGAGGAAGTTCAGTATATACGTACGACTTATAATCCCATGCTGCAGCATTGGATTGAAAAGCAGCGCAATTAAGACTAAAAAGGATGAGGGCATGATGCTCTCATCCTTTCTGGTTGTAGAGGAAATTATGATTTTTAGGTCTCAAGAGAGATGTTCTCATTAAGCATAAGAAGCAGCATTAAAGCTTTCCGGGCCTACACGAACAGTTCCAAGTGCGCTGGCACTAACAAACATGGTGTAAATTAGAAAAGATGTAGGAGGAACATTAAAATCGGAGCCTGTAAAAACAACGCTTTGTGGTTCGGCGAAGGCTAAGTTGAGAGCCTCGGATACGCCAAAGACCTGTGGATCTGTAGGTAGAGTTCCTCTCACAACGGAAATATTAATCGTAGTAGCTACCGGAATAAGCGGTAATTGGAACGTCGCAATTCCAGAGAATTGTGTACGAATTAGGCTGGTAGCTATACCCGTTTCTAAGCCTACTTGTCCAACCAAGACAGGTGTATTAATAACAAGGATGGGAATAGCAATAGAGTTGTTAAAGCTTGCATTCTGTGATGTTCTTGCATCAAGAAAAATGGTCATTCTGTTAAAACCTCCTTTTAGTTGATATATAGTAAGATATGTTCAAGCAGCGTTTACTGCTTGGACATAAGTCTCTCATTAAAGCGACCAATTCTCTGTAAAAACGAGAGAATTGGTCGCTTATTTAGTAGAAAGGATAAGTCTGATAGACTTCGATTTCTTTGTCCTAACTTGACAAGGAACGAACCATACTCAAAAAGTTGTCGCAATAGCTCTCTGGACTGAAATGGGTTCTGACGTGCTGCTCGGCTTGTAAACAGATGGCAGATCTGAGATCCAAATTATCCATCAGTTCTACAATTTGATCTACAGCTTCACGGATATGACCAGCCGTGTAATATTTCCCCGTTTGATTGTGTAAGATCGAGCTCCTTACACCATCAGAATCCGTCGTTAGGACGGGACAGCGGCAGCTCATGGCCTCTAAGACCGAATAAGGAGCTCCTTCTACTTTAGAAGTGGAACATAAAAAGCCGCCCGAATCGCCGATTAGGGAAAAGTAGTCTGGCATTTTGTCATGGGGGATATTTTTCAGATTCAAAATACGGTCAGTCAGGTTCAGTTGTTTCTTTAATTGTTCAAATTTAGCTCTTTCTGCAGATTCAGATAAAAGGGGATCTTCGAACATCCATATTCGCAGTTTAGGAACGTATAGACGAATAAGCTCATCACAGATATATAGAAACTCGCTCCAGTTTTTATTATCTTCGATCCGTCCGACCCATGCGGCAACCGGAGAAGACGGTGGGAGCCCCGGACGATAGTAAAAGGCTTCCATATCCATACAGTTATTGAAATTAAACTGAGGAACTTGTGGGGAATATTCGCTAAATAACTGCTTGATGTGCGGGGTGTTCGGATTAAGCAATGCGTCCGTATAGGTAAGTATATTGTGGTTGGCTTCCGTTAGCGTGGCTCGCGCTTGAGCGAAGGAGCCAAGTCCTTGCACTTCATAGATGAGCTTTCCGCGAAAACCCATAATCCGAAACTTCGCCAAGAATCGATAAGCAGAAGTCACGACAATGACGTCATAGCTGCCTCTGTCCAGGATTTGCTTGATTTCGATATCGTTGCTCGTCACGAAGACCTGTGTGTCATGACAGTTCTGTAAACCAGACCCGCCATTTAAATACAAGCAGTGGCACGTATGTCCGAGCTTCTGTAGAGCGTTTGAACGCAGGCGATTCAACGTTTCCACACCACCGCTAGGAATATAGAACGCGAATAGGATGTTCATCTTCATTTACCTCACTTTTACAGTTTGGTGTATATCTTACATGGTATGAAAGAAGGAGGCTGAACGTTTGGACATCATCATATTTTTCATGACGAGTCATTCACACAGGCTAACTCGACAAGAGGGAATATACTAACGTAAAGATAGAAATGAGGGAATCGAATGAGAATATTGCTTGCAACGTACTGGCAGCTGCCCTTTGTAGGCGGTGTGTCGGCTTACACGGAGCAGCTTAAGCAAAAGCTCGAATCGTTGGGGCACGAGGTCGATGTCATGGGCAATGGGATTGACCGCTACCATATCATCCATAACTATCGTGCGATTCTTAAAGAGAAGATCATGCCCATGTTAAGGGCTAAATTAAACCCAAACGCCGTACCGCTGCTACACCAGAATGAATATATTCTTCATGCCGAATTTGATCGTTATTGTTTGGAACTATCGGCAGCTTATTTGGGTTTGCATAAGTACGACGTTATTCATGCGCAGGATATCTTGTCATCGCGCGCACTGAGTCGGGTTAAACCGAAGACGACCCCGCTAGTCACCAGTATTCATGGTTGTGCAGCTAGAGAAGTGCTGCTTGATCTATCCACTCATACACCCAGAGAAACCGTACTGAATTCGGTGATTTGGAAGTACTATTCTTCCATGGAATCATTCGGTGTGCGAGCAAGCGATATCACAGTAACCTCTTCCCATTGGTTGAAGCATGTATTAGTCAAAGAATTTTCTGCACCATCCGAGAAAATCTCCGTTTTTCCATACGGTATGGATATTCCTGGCTTCCTTCAAAAGATGGCGCAAGGAACACCCGTTGATCGTCCCGCTGGGAAAAAGGTCATCATTTGTACATGCCGTCTTGAGCATATCAAAGGTGTGCATCTATTGCTTCATGCCTTAGCCAAAGTCAAAACATTGCAAGAGGATTGGGTTTGTTGGATTGTAGGGGATGGACTGCAAAGTTGGATGCTGCAGCAGTTAACCAGAGACCTTGGGATCGAGCAGCACGTTCAATTTCTGGGACGCAGAAATGATGTTCCTTCTCTACTCCGGCAATCTGATATTTTTGTATTAGCCAGCCTTCAGGAGAATCAGCCTTTCTCTGTAATGGAGGCAGAAGTTGCAGGCTTGCCTGTTATTGTATCGGATGCAGCGGGGCTTCCAGAAATGGTCGACCATGGCCATGTAGGCATAACGTTTCCGAGTGGAAATAGCGATGCCTTAGCGCATCAACTGATTACTTTATTGAATAACGAAACTTACCGCTTGAAATTAGGGGAAAGTGCCCAGCAATGGGGATTGGGACGTTGGTCCATGGATAAGATGGTGGAACGAATGCTTCGCACGTATGAGTTTGCCCGAAAGAGCTATCCTCCTAAGCATACAGCCTCTCATGATCTTCCAGTAGGAGCAGAGCGCGAACCGATTGAGATTAGGGGTGATTTGTATAATCGCTTGTTTGAAAAGCAATCCTCTAATCCAGATGTTCGTGTTGATTACTTTACGTGGAATCGATTATATAACTCTCTTCCAGCCGGTTACGTATTACCGGATTTAGGTTTCTTGGCATCTTTGCACGAATAAGTTAATTGAACGGAGTGTTTAACGGATGATAAAAGAAACAAATAATAAAGACTTGTACGCGTTGATGAAAGAATTAATTGATCAGCAGGGCTACAGCCTCCTTGATGTGGGCTGCGGGCTTTGTTTGAATTTGGACAAATTTGAATGTCCGGTCATTATAGGGATTGATGTTCACCGCCCTTATTTGACGAATCGCGCGAATCTCTCCGCACACATTATTCCGATGCATATGGATGCCAGAGATATGAGTTTATACTTTTTGCCAAAATCACTTTCCGTCGTATTATTTAATGATACTTTGGAGCATTTCAATAAAAATGAAGCCTTGTATATGTTGAAGCGGGCAGAGCAAATTGCCAGCCATAAGGTTATTGTTTTCACCCCCAGAGGCTTTTTTCCCCAAGACGATTACGACCATTTTCAATTGAAAGGTGAGATGTATCAAGCGCATCGCAGCGGTTGGGAACCGGAGGAGTTTGAGAATCTGGGTTATGATGTGCTTGTCTTAAAAGATTTCCATGATGCGCGCAACAGCTCGTTTCGCGCTTCTTTTGGAGAAAACCATCCCCCCGTCGATGCACTGCTGGCCTGGAAAAATGTTTAGTACGTAAGTGAGGGTGAAAGGATGTGTGAATGACATGTTTCAGATAGTTGACTTCGGGAGAAGCGTTCCCTATTCATTTTCTAATTCAATTTCGTTGGCCATTCATGCTTCTCCAAGCTTATTAACCCTTGGGCAATTTGGTTTGCAGGTACAGCAAAATGGACAGGTACTCCTTAATGCCACAGTAGGTACGCAAACCACCTTAGGTGCACCAGACGTGTTATACAGCATCATTCGCGGTAACATTTTGGTTTTTACCATAAGTGGAAGCTCCTTGCAACAAAATCAATTTAACGAGGTGTCCTTCAGTTTCGTCGATACGAATGTTCCTCCCGGTTATTTCTCTTACACGCTGGCGGCGGAGATCACCAACGCTGCCATTTCAAATCGGGCCAATGTGATCGGACCCATTGTATTTAGCGGGCTTTCGTTGGCTAACATCGGGTGAAATAAGGAAGAGGCTGCCACATGGGCAGCCTTGTTTATGTTCCGAAGAAAACGTCCAGTTTGTTCGTCGGTGCGACGGTTCCCGTCCAAACAGCTGCCAACGTTTGCGGTTTGATAACGGAAGCCCAATTATAGTCGCCAATGAGGGGTTGACTATCTGGATCGAACGAAACATCCGTGACTCTTCGATTCAGGAAGATGGCGCCGCCGGTGGTCGATTCGGCCACGAATAAATCGAGCAAAGGCGGGTTCAGCCGATTGGTATAATAGATGACAAAAACCTTTCCGGTAAATGGAGAGACCGTTACAAAGGGGAAAAAGTTCTGGGATCCAGCAGGTGCTCCCGTAATACTTAGCGGAGTCGACCACAGCAGGCCGTCTTGCGATATCGAAAAGAATACATCGGAATATCCCTGCCGGTTATCCTGCCAAGTCGCATAGATGTTTCCTCCGAATGGCCCAGCGGATATATCCGTTCCTAAGCTCGCAAGTGTAAGGACACGAAATGTGTAACCAGGCAGTAATTCAGGGACAAGCGACACATCGGCCACTTTCGCAGGAAACTGATTCACATCAGGTTGAAAAGTAAGACCGCCATCTAAAGACCTCCGAATCAAGAAAACGGGATCCGTCGGCCCCGTCTTTATCCACCCTACATACACTTCTCCCGTAAGTCCAATAGCTGTTGATGCTCGATTCTGTAAACCAAACGGAAGGGAGATCCGCCTAGGCTCCTCCCAAGTCAACCCTGTATCCAGTGACCTCTGGAAAAAGATGGCCATATTCCCGTTTCCGAATTCGAAATCATATATAGGAACATAGGTGATATAAGCAAATCCTAAGTGCGGACTAGATGGAGAGCGGTCGACGGCCAAATAAGGAATATCATAATGGACGACAGTCCCATATCCTCTGGCAACGAGAATAGGGGGACTGTAGGTTGCACCGTCGTCCGTTGAGCGATACACAAAGATGCTGCCGTCTTGGATACCGTTAAACGCATGCATACCAACGAGAAATATGTTAGGTAATGTATAATCTATCGTGTCGGCTTCTGCTCCTGCAAATCCTGCAGGTAGAGGCAAAACCCCTGTAGTAAAGGTTGCGCCTCCGTCGATGCTTCGATAGATTCCGATTTGGGTAGAACCTGTAGTCGTGTCGGCAGCGACAACATTAATAATGTTCGGATTCAGAACACTCACGGCAATAGATGGCTCAAAATGGGCACCCGGAAGGCTTGCAGTTATATTGACATTGGCCAAGCGACATAACCCCCATTCTTTAAGTTACGCTGCTTAATTGATCAATCCGGGTCAGTTCAGGTGTCAAGACACGTTGATTTTGAACGAAATTCCCAGCTTGATCGACACCGAAGACGCTGAGAGCCACATTCGTTGCACTAAAATAATCGAGCTGGACTTCATAAGCTATCGCGTTGACCAACGTGTACGTCTTAAAGAACATCTTATTAGGTGTAAGATTGAACAAATCTTGACCTGCAGGTAACCGTATATTGCCTGCAATCACACGAAAAACAATCAGTTCTACGCTAGCTGTAAATTGGGGATTGTCGTTGATGACACCGACGATAACCGATTGGGCAATAGTAGGCCCTGGTGATGTTGTTTGGTTAATGATTAATCCCGTTGTAAAAGCCACGAAGCACCACCTTTTTCCCAATTAGGAAATGCCGAGCTGATTAAGCATCGACACGAAATTGCGGCAGTAAGCATCTGGAGAAAAGTGCGCTTCAATATACTGCCTAGCTTGCGTACGAATGGCATCTCGACCAACTGGATTGATGAAGTAATAGATGCCTTGCTGAATAGCTTCTGTCACGTTTCCTTGTGCGTACATCTTCCCGGTTTCGTGAGGAATTAAGAAACTTCTTACACCATCTGAGTCTGAGCACAGAATGGGACAAAGGCAGCACATCGCTTCCACCATGGCATACCCGAAGCCCTCTGTAACAGAGGTAGAAAGCAGGAAGCCTCCCGAATCCCCGATCATAGAATAGTAATCACGCATTTGTCGGTTAGGAACGTTGGAGTGGCGGACGATATGAGCAGATATCCCTAATTGGCTGAGCGTATTATCGAACTGCTGCTTCTCGTCACCCATCGTCGTATCCTCGAACATCCAAAGCTTAAGATCGGATCGAAAGGTTAGTAATTGCTTGAAAATAATCAGGAGGTCTCGCCAATTCTTATTAGCTTCGATACGACCTACCCATCCGACAACGGGATATGAAAGATTAGGTAGAGATAGATACGAGAATTGAGAGCTGTCAATGCAGTTATTAAAGGAGAAGTGGCGGAAAGTAGGATACAGTTCTTGAAACAACTGAATAAGATGAGGTGTTTGGGGATAGAGAAGAGCATCTGCATAATCCGTGAGAAATGGAATAGCTTCTAACAGCGCATAGCGAGCCGAATAAGTTGAACCTAGTCCTTGTGCTTCAAAGATAATCGGCTTCGCAAAACCCATATGGCGAAGACGAGGGATAAGTTTATAGTTGGAAGTAACGATGATCACATCGAAATTCTCATTCGTAAGCAGGCGACTGATTTGTTTATCTTCCGTCATCACATAGGTATTGGGGTTCTCCAAATTCTGCAATCCCGCACCATATTCCAAGTATAGTAAATGACAATCGATGCCAAATAGGCGCAGAGCTTTGGATCTTTGACGATTGAGAGTCTCCATGCCTCCGCTTGGCGTATAAAAAATAAAGAGCACCTTCATTCGTTTCGCCATCCTCGTTGTTAAATTATGAGTCTTATTCGAATTTTATGAAATCATTTTGTGTGAAAATGGCTATTATGTTCCCATTATTTTTGGCAAAGAGAGTGAGGGCGGTTGTGCTGGTGGTTAATAGGTTCGTAATAAGCAGGAAAGAAAACGGACTAAACTGCGTAAATATATCAGGAATAACGAGTGTAGAGTCCGGATGAGGGTAATGGTTCAAATGGTGCATGGACAAATGGAAAATGCCAAAATCATTGTTCACTTGTATAAGGACATCCATGTCCTGCACGCTCAAATTACGGATTTCCAAGTCACAAGTGTGGATAAATCTAGAATCAATGGGGTAATTAACATTAGAATGAAGCTGAAATATAGACATGTTCCCCCTCATTTCCCATAGTTTCGTTTATTCCTATCCTACGTGAAGAGGCAGATATTCGTACAAGACAGGTATCCATCTTCTATGTAAATTGCTAAAAAAAAGACAGCTGACTCGGCAGCTGTTTTCTAACAAATTCGTTAAACTAAGGAGAGACCACTAAAGGCAATTGGTCCAATTACGTTCGCTGTGTTTGATGAGATGTTGTTGGTGATTTCCACAAAAAGGCTGTACGCAAAATAACCGTTGGACGGGCCGGTATCGGTGTAATTAAATCCGGCTTCATTGAATTTATTGGCTGTAAGATCAGAGGCTAAGACCGTATAGATCACTGTATTTCCACGTACAATTGTATACAAAATATCAGGAGATCCTAGAGTTGCTTGCGTTCCAACAGTTGCATTTAAGACAACTTGACCACCAGAAAAAACAGAAAGTCCGAATTCTGCAATCTTAAAACTAGTTGGAGAAGCCGGAATTGTGATACTGGTAGAGTTTGCGAATTGAGCTGCGTTGCTTTTACCAAAATCTTGAATGGAGAATGTCATTGTTAATCACCCCCTTTGATAGAATAATGTATGCAAAATCTATTAATCTGCTTGGTCTACTCTCATAGTAAAAGAATCTATTTATATGAAATTCAATCAGAATAGCTAATATTTTAAAAATGTGACGTTAAAATGCCCTTACACTTTCACTTCAGATTCATACCCTGATAGCGAGCTTGTAAAAGGAGGGGTTCAGCATGTCCATTTTCCGAATCTACGCGAATGAACATCATGCCATTAATTCAACATACATTCAATCCATCGATTTAACGATACAAAATTTAGGTGCTGAGGAATTTGATATATTAATTGAAGGAAACAATCCGCATGGAAATACCTTCTTGTATCTCTATCATTTGGACAGCGTGTCACACCCTAATTCCATGAGAACGATCCCGGATATGTTTACGAATTACGCACCATTTAGTTTACAGTTAGTGACCAATATTAATCATAGTTCAACCACAGCCCTTACCCTGTTGGCAAAAAATAATGGCCATGTCATAGCGAGGTTTACGCAGTATGATTTTGAGACGATAGAGTAGCCCTATTCACAAAGGTGCCTCCGCTTCATTCGCGATAGAATGAAGCGGAGGCACCTTTGTTTACGCTTTTTGTGACAAGCGTTAGGGTAGGCTGTACAAATGCCTGTTTTCTACTAGTACGGCTTCTGCCCTGTCCCCTTTCTGTTGCAATCATAGAATATATAAGCAGGTATTCCGCCATGGACAGGAGTTGAGAGCGAATTGAGTAACCAGCGTATTCAGCGGAAACGGAAGCAGCCAATCTCCTGCGTCACCTTGCATCATCATCAGCCAAAAGTATCGGTCATCATTCCGGTTTGCAACGAAGCTCGTACCTTGGCCAAAGTCATTCGGGAAGCTTTCCGTGTGCATCCACATACAGAAGTTATTGTCGTTGATAATGGTTCTACGGATGGCAGTAAGGGGGTTGCGACGCGATTAGGGGCTAGGGTTATCTCGTTTAGTCAACGCCTAGGACATGATGTTGGGAGAAGTATAGGTGCGAAGGAAGCTAAAGGGGATATTCTATTATTCCTCGATGCCGATTTTGTTGTATCTGCCAAGGAAGCAATCCCCCTGATCCGAGCTGTACAGCAAGGTGTGGATGTAGCATTAAATAAATATAACGGAATCGTAACGAAAGCAAATGTTCATAGGGTTGTTCTTGCCAAACATGCACTTAATGCGATACTAGGCCGACCAGACTTACATGGAGCCTCTATGACGACGATCCCACATGCAATTAGTCGCAAAGCGCTTGACACCATTGGAGCTGAGAATTTAGCAGTTCCCCCTTTGGCTCAAGCCATAGCTGTACAAAGCGGACTTCATATTAAGGCAGCGCAGCTTATCCAAGTCGGGCTCAGAAATCGCATCAGAAGAAGGGCCAAAGATGTAGATCCTGTAGGTGATCTCATCCTCGGTGATCATTTGGAAGCCATTGGTTGGCTGATCCAAGCCTCAGATGAAAGAGCGAGTATGCATGACAAATTGCGTATTAGAGAAATGATGAGGTGATCACATGAAGCTTCGCATCAAGAAACCAAAACCTCGCCCCCTGCCTGTGGTAGCGAAAAAAAAACGAACCCGGCTTAAGAAGTCCGTGCTCCGATCCGCCCCTAAGCATACGCCTTCTCTAACAAAAACGCAGCTATACTGGAAAAATTGGGGGAAACGAGCGGGTCAACAAGATGCGCTTGCGCACGATATAAGTAAGGAAGGTTATCAAAAGAAAGCGCTCAATAACCTTTGGGTTCACCATGCTAATTCCCAGCTGCTTGCTACCAACGTTCATAACTATGAGGCAGCGTCAAGAGGTTATGTGAAAGGGTACTGTAAAGCTGCTAAATTGCCTGTCCCCAATTGGATGCTCATCCCTACAGCACGTTCCGTTGGCGCGATTGTGAGCGTGATGAATGAAGAGCGTACCATCGTGAAGGTATTGGAGCAGCTGAATCGATTACCATTGGATGAAATCATCATTATCGTGAATGGGTCGAGTGACCGCACCTTAGAGAAAGTAAGAGCACACTCGCATGCTCTCATCGTTCATTACCCGGACCCATTGGGCCATGATGTCGGAAGATCGATAGGTGCGAAAATGTCGAATTCGGATATTTTACTCTTTTTAGATGGTGATTTTGTCGTGCAGGCTGAGAAACTTATTCCTTTTATCTATGATGTCGAACGAGGCTCAGATCTTGCGCTAAATAATATAACACCGTATTTACCTCAATTTTCACACTGGGATTCCGTAACCGTGATGAAGCGGTTCCTTAACGTAACGTTGAAAAGGCGGAATTGAATGCAAACTCGCTTACAGCAGTTCCCCACGCTCTGTCGCGGAATGCGCTGGAGCACATCGGATATTCCGAGTTAATGGTTCCGCCTAAAGCACAGGTAAACGCGATTCTGAGTGGGTTACGGATTACTGCGCCTACAAGTGTCAACGTCGTATCTGTGAACAAAGTCCGAAGTCACAATAAAGGGAAAAACAACCCGGTTGCCCGCTTGATTATTGGTGATCATGTAGAGGCTCTGCAGTTTGCGATGAAGTTGAAAGGTGAGCGAATTGTGTTTCCTGATATCATTAGAAAAAGGGAATTTCTGGAGAGGTGAAGGAGCATGCAGGTTAGTATCATTATTCCAACTTTTAATGGCCTTCCTCTACTTAAAGAGTGTGTAGCTTCAATTCGCAGCCATACGTCTATTCCATTTGAAATTATCGTGGTTGATAATGGTTCACAGGATGGCACATTGGAGTATTGCTATAGAGAGCGGTTGAAGCTGGTTTCAATTCCAGTGAATCGCGGCTTCCCCGCTGCTTGTAACTATGGCCTTCGTATTGCGACTGGCAATGCTTTGATGCTGCTCAATAACGATACCATCGTAACTCCGAACTGGTTGGATAACCTGATGCGCTGTTTATACAGCAGTGAGGACATTGGCATGGTTGGTCCTGTGACGAATTATGCGAGCGGTAAACAGCAGATTCAAGAGCCATTTACGAACATAGCCGACATGGCTGCGAAATATAACAACGTGGATACTTCTTTATGGCAGGAAACTGAACGTCTGGTCGGGATCTGCTTACTTTTCAAAAGAGAAATGTTAGATAAAGTTGGTTTGATGGACGAAAGATTTTCCCGGGTCATTTCGAAGACGATGATTTATGCTACCGGGCTCGGCTTGCGGGATATCGATTGCTCATCACCGGGGATTGCTTCATTTTCCATCATGGCAGTGCAAGCTTTAGCAAAAAGGGTCAAGAGGCTGTACAAGGGCTGCTGCAGCAAAATCGTCAGAAGTTTATAGATAAATGGGGCGTTGACCCCCACAGCTTTATATAAGGTCAGGCGTGAAGCTTATGAAGTCACCGTTCTCTGCATTGCTGCATAACTTAGAGTGAAAAAGTGGAAATGGAGGCGAAAGGGATTGGAACAGCGAGTGACAACGATTATTTCTCACATTGCAGCCTCGCATCGTGAGATGTCTAGAATTCTAGAGACACACAGAAGTGTTTCGTCGCAAATGGCGACAATCGCTAACGATATACCTGACTCGCATCCTAATTTCGAAGGCGTAGGCATGCTGCAGGAGCAAGCCTTACAATTGACTAAGAATATTACGGCTTATTTAAAGAGCTTAGCTAATTTGGAAGAGTCAATCGCGCAGCAAACGGAAATTGTCATGAAAGAAATGAAAGAACCTGATCATGAAGAATAGAGGGATACGCCTTGAATAGAAACGATCTGTATTTGCATATGCTGGATGCCACAGCCAAGCTGCAGCATGAAATAGCTTTGATGTTGGAAGCTAGAGTTGTAGAAGCGGAGAAATCGCGCAACTGGATTTGCCTTCATATTAACTCAGCAAATTTAGATGGACATGAACATCAGATGAAACAATCCGGAGAGATTCATGAGCATGTGATTGAGCTCATCGATAGCTTGACGAAGATGGAGAACTCCTTAAATCGACATATGCAAGCTCTTCTTGGACATAATGAATCGGGAGCAGGAGCGGGGGCAGGCGGTTCGAACGAAATGGGCAACTTATTTTCGTTTGGTGAGGATGATAAGTAATGAAAGCATCGAATCGTGAAAGAATTGAATTGCATATGCTAACCTCGCTGGCTAGAAGCCAGCGAGCCTTATGCCGAATCATGGAGACGATCGCAGATCAAGTAACAGTATCCGAACAGCTTGCTATCCATTTGGCTGAAAATCTGCAGACGATTAGTGAATACCAGCGTTCGATGATTGAGAAAATTACGAAAAAAAGTCCACGTCAACGCCGGTTAGGAACGCCAGGCAAGCCGTGGATTAGTAAAAATGTCGCTCGCGGAACATCATCCCCAGCGCATGATTAATCCCGCGTGAGTAAGCCCCCCGCCAAAACCAAAAAGCAGCAGCGTATCACCGGCCGTGACCTTACCCTCTTGTATGCCAAGATCCAGAGCAAGAGGAATGGAAGCCGCGGATGTATTGCCGTAGTATTCAAGGCTGTACAGTGCTTTTTCGAATGGAATACCGCTCTTTTCACAGATGGATTCAATAATCCGAAGGTTAGCGCTATGAGGAATGAACCAATCGATTGCCGTATGAGGTAAACGGCTTTTGGCAAGCAGCTTCTCGATTCCTTGCGGGACAGTTGTAACGGCATATTTATACACTTCGCGGCCGTTCTGGACGAGCTTGCCTTCACCCGTTAATGGCGTTCCGTTCAATTCAGAGGCAAGTCCGGTTCGGTAAACGTGCTTGCCGCCTGTACCGTCCGATCCAAGATGATGAGCAAGGAAAGCAGGATTCTCTTCTTCTCTTTCAACCATCACGGCTCCGGCGCCATCTCCGAAAAGAATGCAGGTGGAACGGTCCGTATAGTCGGTGATTTTGGACAAGGAATCCCCGCCTACGACGAGAACCTTGCGGTGTACCCCAGCGGCGACAAGCCCGCTTGCTGTATGCAAGGCATAGGCGAACCCGGAGCACGTGGCATTGAGGTCGTAGGCGCCAGTATCTGGGATGCCGAAATGGGCTTGAATCTGGCAGGCGACGGGGGTGGAAGGTAGATCCGGTGTATGGGTAGCGACAATGATTAAGTCAACATCGCTCAGTGATGTCGGGTATCTAGTGAGCATATTTTGTACGGCGGCTATACATAAATGACTTGTGAATTCATTCGCTGCGGCGATTCTACGTTCCCGAATCCCTGTGCGTTGAACGATCCATTCATCATTCGTATCGACCATATCCTGAAGATCCGCGTTGCTTAGTATGCGATTAGGCACGTAGCTGCCGATTGCTGAGATTCTAGCTTGCAATGGGGGAGAGATGGACATCAATGATTCACTCCTTTGGTATCTGATATTAGTACTAGGTACTAAATATAAGTATACTTTATCGGATACTCAGGGGAAAGTCAATGATGTTGATTCACTAAATTGATTGCCTGTTTGCTAATTCCAATATGCTTTGATTAACGTACTGATGTGAAACGGACAGGAAGTTCAATATATATGTTGTATACTATAGAGAACCTTATTTATTATGTTATGAAAGAAATTATTGAGACTAAATATTCAAGAGCAAACAAGGCCTTGTCATCTAACAATAGGGTTAACTAACCGTAGGTGTATAATAAGAAGTGAGCTTGCCATCATTTCATTCAGTATTTCGATGATGCGGGAGGGGTTTTGTGAAAAGGCTATATTTGTTGGAATATGAATATTTGAAGAGCTCTCCTGCAACAAATGGACAATTCCAATCCCACGACAACTATGAGATTTTTTATTTCCATGAAGGAAAGGGAAATTATGTGATCGGTGATAAAATTCATGTGCTTACACCCGGTACCCTCATTGTCATGCATGGCATGACTCTGCATACGCCTAAGAGTTTTGATGGATATCCCTATGTCCGGACGCTGCTTAACTTCGACCCGGGCTATTTTCGCGCAGCTTCAAAGCACGTGTGTTCTGTCAATCCATTGGAGCCTTTTGAGAAGCTGGGTAATCATAAAGTTCAACTCAATGAACAAGATCGGGAAGAATTTGAAGAGCTGCTGCGCAAAATGACCGGCTCTATTCGGCGGTCGATGCCTTCTCAAAGGAACGGTTTCGTATCACCTGTCTAGAAGTCTTGTTTTTCATTTGTCAAGTGATTATGAAACCGGTGGAAGTAGACATAGCGTTACCGTCGGAAAAGGAACAGCATGTGCAGCATGCATTGACTTATATTGAAAATCACTACATGATGGACATTTGTCTGGATCAACTAGAAGGGTATTTGCATATCAATAAATATTATTTAGTCCGTCTCTTTCGTGAAGTTACAGGGATGACGATGTTTCAGTACATATCCAAAAGAAGAATCAATCAAGCCAAAATTTTATTTCTGGTCAAGCCCGGGAAATCGGTCACCGATATTTGTTATTTCACCGGATTTAAGAATCTATCCCATTTCAGTAAAGTGTTCAAGCAATGGGAAGGAAGAACCCCTGATCAATACCGCCGACTGATAAAAAGTCAATTATAGAACAATTGCAGGCCCAAGTTGGTCAATGGGAAAGTATCTGGCTTTCATTATCTCCTGATACAATAAGTTACAACAACGATTTGTAATCGTTTACATATGTCGGAGAGGTGAAAGCTTTGCTTATTTTAACCGGATTTGCCGATGAAATTTCCAGCAAGCTGGAAGAACAGTTGGAAATCCTCACTTCGGAAGGAATTTCTCATCTGGAGCTTAGAGGTGTCTACGGGAAAAACGTACTGGAGTTGAGCGATGACGAATTAAGCCTTCTGAAAGTAACGCTGGAATCGAAGGGAATCAAGGTTTCATCCATTGGATCCCCCATTGGTAAATATCCAGTGCAGGAACCGTTCGGTCCCGAGCTTGAGAGAGTAAAACGTGCTTTATCTATTGCCAAACACCTAGAGGCACCCTACATCCGAATTTTTTCCTACTTTATCCCTGACAATGAAGCGCCGGAAAATTACCGCGATGAAGTGCTGTCTCGTATGAAACAGCTGTCCGAACGGGCAGAGCAGGAACAAATAACGCTTCTGCTGGAAAACGAAAGCGGGGTATACGGCAATACCGATGAACGATGTCTTGACATACTGCAGCATTGCAGTTCATCGAATCTGAGGCTTGCGTTCGATCCTGGTAACTTTGTCATGAATGAGATCATGCCGATGTGTGAAGCTTATCCCCTGTTGTCCTCCTATCTGGAATATGTGCATATAAAAGATGCAGACAGACAAGCCCGGATGTTTGTACCGGCAGGAGAAGGAGACGGTGAATTTACGTCCTTTGTGAAAGCGCTGAAGGAGAGAGGCTTCTCCGGATATTTATCCATTGAGCCACATCTGCACAAAGCATTTCCGGATCACGATGGACCTGAACGGTTCAGGATCGCGGCAAATGCGTTGAAAAGGCTGCTTCAGCAGGAAGGCTTGGCATGGTCTTAATCGTGTCTTACTCAAATGTGGAGGGTGATCGCAAGTGAAGAGTCAGAAGGTAAAGGTCGGACTGATCGGGTTGGGAAATATCGGGAAAACACATATTAAAAATCTCACGACCATGGAGCAAATTGAGCTGGTGGGCGTATGCGACCTTGTACGGGAGAAGGCAGACCGGTTTGCGGCTGAATGTGAAACTACCGCTTATTACAGTCACTCGGAGCTGTTCCAGAACTCGGGCTCGAAGCGGTTATTATCGCAGTTCCCCATTACAGCCATCCTGTGATTGCTATGGATGCGTTCCATCAAGGAATTCATGTGCTTTGTGAGAAGCCGCTAGCCGTCCATGTCAATGACGCCAAGCTTACCATAGCGGCTTATGAAGAAGCGAAGCAGAAGTATCCGGAACTGGTGTTCGGCATAATGTTCCAGGAAAGGACGCTGCCTTTTTACAAAAAAATTAAAGAGATTGTGGACAGCGGCGATTTAGGCCGGTTAACAAGAGCATCATGGATAAATACGGCATGGTTCCGGTCCCAGGCCTATTACGACAGCGGGGATTGGCGTGCGACCTGGGCAGGGGAAGGAGGCGGCATCCTGACGAACCAATGCCCGCATAACCTCGATTTTTATCAATGGGTGTTTGGAGTGCCTGCGAGAATTAGCGGATACGCTCATATCGGAAAGTATCATCAAATTGAGGTTGAAGATGAGGTAACCGCCTATTTTGAGCATGAAAGCGGAATGGTTGGGCATTTTATGGTGACAACGGCTGAATCCCCAGGAGTCAATCGTCTAGAGATTGTCGGTGAGAATGGAAGGCTTTTATTCGAAAAGGATAAGCTTTTGCTATTCCGCAACCGGATTTCTATGCTGCAGCATCTGCAAGAAACGAACCAAGGATTTGGCAATGTGGAATTTGAAGAGATAGAAATTGAAGTAGACAAGGACGTGCCGACAGGGCATAAGGTGGTTACAGAGAAATTTGTCACCAAAGTTCTTACCGGGCAGGGTGAACTTATTGCAGAGGGGACAGAGGGCATTCTATCGGTTACGATTGCTAATGGAATTATGCTTTCTTCCTTCAACAAACAAATGGTGGAGTTTCCCTTCGACTCGGATCAATATGAACGGATTTTGCAGGACTTGATCGCGTCCTCGAAGTTCCGAAAAGCGGCGGCCCAAGTCATCGAAGCGGGCATTTCACAGTCCTTTTCCAAATAGCGGCGTCTAGGATCCAACTACGTGCTGCTGCGTACCATTCGGCGCAGCAGCTATAGGTCTGGAAGGTTTTGAAAGCGCTTAAAACAAGGAGGAAAGAACAAATGGACAAAGTATTGAAGAAGACAACCGTAGTCATTGCAATAGTTAATATTACAACCCAATGAATTGTTAAGTAGACCCCCTTAAAATATAAACTTAGACCTTCAGCCCGTTGCTGTGGGTCTCTTTTTGCTATTAAACTAAAAGGTGGCTTAATATATTTGGATTGACAATATCAACCTATGTTATTATGATATCAAGCTATGAATAAGTTACAAGCTAAGCTATTACTTGGAGGGAAAATCTATTAATAACGTCGTCCTGAATGATGCTATGACCATGTTGAAGAAAACGAGCCGTACTTTTTATATACCGATAAGTTGCTTGGATTTAGGATTGAGGGAGGCTGTAACATCTGCCTATCTGTGTATGCGAGCTATAGATGAAATCGAGGATCATGATGAACTCACAGACCAATTGAAAGTGGAATTATTACTCGGAATACACGAAGCATTCCAATCCCCGCATATTATAGAAGCAACACAAAAATTACTATCACCATATGGGGCAGTATTACCGGCAGTTACAATGCAACTCGATGAGTGGGCGTTTCTTTGTCCATCCTCCGGAGCCCCAATCGTATATCATTACATCGCAAAGATGTCGTTGCAAATGGCCGACTGGGTTCAGAAAGGGTGGAACATCCATACGGAAGAGGATTTGGACCACTATACCTATAGCGTGGCTGGTATGGTTGGAGAAATGCTATCAGAACTATGGTTGTGGCATGACGGGACGCAATCCGATCTAACGAAGGCGATTGCCTTCGGAAGAGGGCTGCAGGCGGTAAATATCCTCCGAAATAGAGCGGAGGATCTTAAACGTGGTGTTGACTTCTTTCCTGACGGTTGGGGATTCAAGGAGATGCAACAGTACACACGTCGCAATTTACAACTCGCCGACTCTTATATCGCAGACCTGAAGGAAGGTCCAGCATTGAAATTTTGCAAGATACCATTAGCGCTAGCTCATGCTACGGTAAACCTCATCGCTATTGGTGGAAACAAATTAACGAGAGATGCGGTTCTAAAAATTGTGAGTCGTGTGACTGGATAACATGATTATCCATATGTAGACGTAAATAAGAAGTAAGCCGGTATTTGCGAGTACCGGCTTTTTTTTGTTATGTTGAACTGACGTGCAGATTTGCTTAGTGAATGAAATCTAATTTATGGTAAAATAAATCGGCGTAGTTTTTGTAAAAAAAAACTCGAAGTGACTACAAATGCTCGATGTAATAAGGAAAAAAGTAGATGAATGTATTAATAAAATAGATGGAATTTTTGGAAAAGGAACAATTGAGTTAATAATTTCTACGCAGAGTATTCCAGGGCGACGAAATCCTGCGAATGAGTGAGTATATGAGAGATAACCCATTAATACCGAGGGGCTGGCAGGTTACTTCGATTACAATGGATCAACAAGGAAAAGAAGTCCACTATGTGTGTAATACCAGCGTTGCGGTCTGTGACAGCTACGCTGGTATCCTCTATGTGGTATAGTAATGAAATGTATAAAGTAATCAATTACGATTGCTTCCTCAGCTTGGTATGAGAAAGCTTTTCGTAAATGTAAGAGGAGCAACGAGATGATAAATAAATCAAGCATACCTAATCTATTTACGTTCGCAAATTTATTTTGTGGCTTTTTATCACTGGGACTATCTGCAGATGGTGAATTTAAAAATGCAGCAATACTAGTTATAATCGGCATGATCTTTGACAGTTTAGACGGTAGAATGGCAAGGATTTTAAAAGTATCATCTGAAATGGGTATTGAATTAGATTCACTTGCTGATGTAATAACGTTTGGAGTTGCGCCTGCGATGCTTACTTATCATATTTGGTTTAAGGAATTTGGTATAGTTGGCTTAATGTTTTCTGGCTTATTTCCTTTGTTTGGGGCTTATCGTCTAGCAAGGTTTAACATTACAGCTTCGAAAAAATCAGTATCTTATTTTACTGGTGTCCCAATAACAGCAGCGGGGGGCGCGGTCACACTGCTAGTATTGTTGCATAAATGGATACCTGGATTAATAGTAGGTATTGTTCTAGTAGGATTAGGTTTATTAATGATAAGTAAAATTAAAATTCCAAGCTTCAAGAATGTCAATTTATTAAAGAGTGGTACAATCATTACAATTCTAATGATTTGTTCTACTTACGTGGTTATAACAACACAGCATAAACATTTTCCTTATTTGATTTTTGTGGCTATTCCCTTGTATTTAATTTTTGTCTTTTACCAAGTGATGAGAAAAAGAAATGTTAAAAGAATACGCTAAAATTATGATTATTATATAGCTATTGTTTGGTCATAACGAGTAAATCGATGGGTCGAGAACGTATCTGAAACTCGAAATCGTTGTTCAAATACCGAGGAACGAGAGTTTAATAACTAACGTAAAAGAACTACCGGGACTTCCGGTAGTTCTTTTACGTTATAGGGATAAGAATGATTTTATTTGGATGAATCCTTTATGGTTAAACCAAATTTGATTGGCGGCTGAATTGGCTCTGCATACTTTTCCACTATGGATTCATAATATGTATGGCAAAATCAGATAAATCAATGGACTTCCCATGATTCAATCGGGACTCTTCAGCGGCAAAAGCCATCAAATGGCTGCGCACGGACGCAGATGCGGATGTCAAACTTTCTCCTCCGTCGTAGTTCCGTACTTCTTCAAGGAAGCTGCTCACGATGCCAGAGTCCCCGCCGCCATGGCCACTTGTTGGAGTCGCTATCTTAATCTCCGTCTCCTCATGCGTGACGAAATCAAGTAGAATCAACTTGTCTTCTTCCCCGCGAAGCTCGCCTTTGGTGCCCATAATCTGAATCCTTCGCTCCTGGTGACGGGTGAGGCCGCACATGCTGAACATCGCCGTAGCCCCATTCGCGAATTCCATATTGACGACTTGATGATCGACGACATTATTATCGCTTCGGTACACACAGCGTCCATAAGGGGTTTCTTTCAAGCCTTTGACGATATTTTCCCTTGTCAGTTCTTCTGTGAAATGTCTCGCCCATCCTTTGCCTTCTCCTAAATAGAAGCGTGGCGCGGAATATGGACAGGTCGATTCGACCGTACAGCCATTAATGCAATAATCCGTTGATCCTTCAGGGGCATTCCCGGAATGAAAATGCATCAAGGAACCGTAAGAACTGACCCGAACACAAGGCTGATCCATTAACCAGGAGAGCACATCCATATCATGGCATGATTTGGAAAGTATCATCGGGCTTGAGGTGTCGGAGTTGTTCCAGTTCCCTCGGACGAAACTGTGTGCAATATGCCAATAACCGACGTTTTCGTTTAATTGAATGGATACAACCTGACCAATTCTGTCCTCTTGGATCAGCCGTTTAATAGCAGACCAGAACGGCGTATAGCGGAGAACGTGACAGATCGTAAGTAGACGGTTATTTTCCTTTGACGCTTTTTCCATCTCCAAGCATTCCTTGGGACTTGGCGACATCGGTTTCTCCAATAGGACATGATACTTATTGTTTAAAGCTTGAAGTGTAGGATGGTAATGCATCCGGTCCTGTGTGCAAATCATCGCAATCTCTGCCATTTGCGGCTGGTCCAGCAGTTTTTCCCAAGAATCAAAGCAGCGATCCTCTGGGATTCCGTGCTCTTTGGCAAAACTTGCCCTTCGCTCCGGATTCGATTCTGCAACGGCGACGAATTTCAACAAGTGAGGGTAATTGATGGCAAAAGGCGCATAACCATGGGCGCCTCTCGCTCCCGCACCGATGAGTACAGCTGTAAGCTCCTTCATAGTAGGTTCTCTCCTTGAGGATTACTTTTTCCATTCCCCTTTAATCTTCATATCATTAAGCTCTTTGTTGACTTCATCGATAGCCTGTTTTCCGCCTTTAGCCATCCATTCATCAACCATCTTATCCCAATCGGAAATCGGTCTTTGGCCAACGACCATCTTGGTCGTTTCATCCGTAATATATTGGTTCAATTCCGTCTTTTTCTCCATAAACGTAAGGGGATGAATCCGATTGAGCGGATTTACATAAAACGGTGAACCTTTCAAAAGATCGGCAAGCTTCTGGTTGAATTCTTTTCCTTCAACGGTTTTGTTCATTTTCGCGTAATCGTACAGAATGTCGTCGCCAGTCTGCCATCCTTCGTTTAAGATATAGGCATTTGGTGCTACATTAGATCTGTTTTCCGTTATTTTTTGCGCGATGCCGTCAACCATTTTATAACCCTTGCCTTCATGCCCATTCATCCAATCGTAATATTCGTTCTTCGGATTCTGCTGATCGAAGGGAACAGGCTTTCTGAAGTAATCGATGATCTCCAGAATGCGTTTTACTTTATTCGGATCGTTTTTCAGCTTGGCAGAAATCATATACATACGATAAAAGCCAGTCCCTAGGGTATAGCCTGAATTCCCATCGGCCGTTTTGAACGGAGGAATCGGAACGACAACAGCCTTCGGATCATTTTTCTTCAATACTTCGAAGTCAACGCCGCTCGGACCGCCTGGTCCGGGTTGATCGTACCAAATCCCGACTTTACCCGCGTTAAACGCTTTAAATACGTCGTTATATTTCGTAACAGCCCAATCTTTATTGAGTGCGCCTGCCTTGTAAACATCGGCAAGGAACTGAATCTTTTCTTTATTGGCTTGAGAAATATTGCCGGGGATCAACTGACCGCTTGGATTCTTATGATACCATGCGGTATTGCTGTAATAGGCGCCAAAGCCCGGGTCATAATAGATCCCTTTTGCAAGGCCTAGACCTACGGTATCGTCCTTTCCGTTTCCGTCTGGATCGTTCTTCGCAAAAGCCGTAACAACCTGCTTCAGCTCATCATAGGTAGTCGGCATTTTAAGCCCGAGTTTATCCAGCCAATCTTGGCGGATAAGCGGTTTTTTTCCGCCTTTTGCCGTAAAATAGGTTGGAATTCCATAGATTTTCCCGTCCACTCTCAAAGGATCCCATACATAATCCGGAACCGCTTTAAAAGTGTCATATTGCTTAATGAACTCATCGAGCGGAAGGTAAGCGCCTTGCTTCGCCCATTTCACGAAGTTGGAATCCACTTCCTCCATACCGATCACATCCGGAAGATCGCCGGAAGCCATTTTTACGGCAAGCTTTTCATCGTATGTATCCCAAGGAATGTACTGCGACTTGAAATCAACCTTAAACTTTTCATTGATTGCTTTTACCGCTTCGCTATCTGGTGGCGGGACCGGATCTTCCCAAGAACCTTCAAACCAATTGATCGTCACTTTTTTGCCGGTATCCGTCCCAGCCTTGCCGGTTTCTTGTGGGGCCGCAGATTGCCCGCTGGAACAAGCCGCCAGACTGCTTGCCATAGTAAGAGATAGTAGGACAGTAGTTATACGTTTCATTTGCATGTAGAACCCTCCTCATTGATATGTAATCGGTACTCCCTTATCCTTTCACTGATCCCAACATCACCCCTTTCGCAAAATGCTTTTGCAGAAACGGATAGACAACTAAAATCGGGATCGTTGCGAGCAGGACAGCAGCCATGCCAATCGTCTCGGCGGGAGGCGGGTTTTGAGCCAATCCCATTAGGTGACCATCAGAAAGTGTCCCTGAAGCTTGCTCCAAAATGACGATTTGGCGCAATATGACCTGTACGGTCCATTTGGCTGGATCACTCATATAGATTAAGGCAGAGAAATAAGTGTTCCAGTTGCTTACCGCGTAAAACAAACCAAATGCCGCGAGAGCCGGCTTAGAAAGCGGGATGATAATGCGGGAAAAAATTTGCAAATCATTCGCACCATCCATGTAAGCGGCTTCCGATAAATCTTGAGGAATACCCATGAAAAACTGCCTCATCACGATCAAATTGAACGAGTTGATCGCACCCGGAATGATAAGCGCCCAATACGTATTGAGTAAGTGTGTCGCTTTTACCACTAAGTAGGTGGGGATAATTCCTGCACCGAAAACAAAGGTAAACAGCACAAGGAATAAATAAAATCGTTGGCCCCATATTTGACGTGACAGCGCATAAGCCATCATGGAAGTCAGCAGTAGACTTATCAACGAGCCGACGATCGTAACAAAGACAGTAACGCCAATCGAACGGACAAACGCTTTGGATTCAAAAATGTAATTGTAAGCATCGAGCACCCATGTCTTAGGAAACAGCAGTAATTCCTTTTGTACAAATTCAGCGTAAGACGTAAAGGAAGTAACAATCATATAATAAAACGGAAATAACATGATCAAGCTTATCACAATAAGTATAAGCGCATTGAGCGCATTCATCGATTTACTTCGCCAACTTAGATAGGAATTCATTCCCTTCACCTCCATTTGATGATTAAAAGACGCCTTCTTCGCCGAATCGCTTCGCCAAACGGTTTGCTCCAACAATCAAGATCAAGCCGACAAAAGATTTGAATAGACCGACCGCAGTCGCGAAGCTAAAGTCTGATTGTTCGATCCCTTTGTAGTAAACGAACGTATCCAACACGTTGCCCATTTCCCTGTTAAACGGATTAATCATCAAGAAGATTTGTTCAAAACCAACATCGAGGACGCTTCCGAGTCGTAAAATCAACAAAATGACAATCGTGCTGCGAATAGCAGGCAGCGTAATATGCCAAATCTGCCTCAATCGGCTTGCACCGTCGACAACAGCCGCTTCGTACAAGCTCGGGTTCACACCAGACAAGGCAGCGAGGAAAATAATCGTACCCCAGCCGGATTCCTTCCAGATTACTTCCAAGACGATCAAGGGCATGAACCAGCCTGGCTCCTGCAGAAAGGGAATCGGTTGCATCCCAAATACATGAGATAATAGTTGATTCGCAATCCCTTCTGATTTGAGAAATACCGTTGCAATTCCAACGACCACAACCCATGATAAAAAGTGTGGCAAATAAATGATGGATTGAATAATGCGCTTCAGCTTCTCGCTGCGTAGTTCATTTAGCATAAGTGACAACAGAATCGAAAATGGAAAGGCAAACACAATCTGCAAAAAGGACAAGTAGAGCGTGTTCCAGATGACACGGATCACTTCGCTATCTTCAAAAATCTTCTTAAAATGCTTCATCCCAACCCAGTCGCTATGAAGAAATCCTTTGAATGCGCTGAAATCCTGAAAGGCAATAATATTGCCCAGCATAGGAACGTAGCGATAAATAATGAAATAAGCAAGTCCCGGCAGAAGGAGCAGATACAAATATTTCTCTTTCCATAATCTGGCTGCGAGCGATTTGCTCTTCTTCTTCACAATTCTATTTTCTGTGATTATTTCCATTGTCTTCCCCCTTGTATTTATGTACTATAAAAAGATCACGTAGGAAGGTGTAACCGTTTTCAACTAGATGATAGTGTTGGAATAACGTCGGGCTGCGGGACCATTAGTCTTTGTTGCTATATGACCCATACTAATCAGAAAGATGGGAAGAGACTATCCATAAAATTTTCATTACCGATCATTTCTTCGAAAAATCTGTAAAAAAGCACAATTTTCAATAAAATAATCACTCTTATTCCGAAGGAGGATTCAAGAACATGCGAAGAATACGCCAGTTGAAACTCAATACTCGCTCTATATTTGTCAAATTGCTGATAAGCTTCCTAGTGATCATCCTCCTGTTCGTCTCGTTTAATTTATTTTCACTCACATTTTTCAGACAGAGCGTACGCGACGAACTGATTAAATATAACGATACGAACATGTCCAATACGACTCACGACTTTGAAGAATATTTTCAATTGCTGAACAGCATCATTGTCAATTTGTACTTGAACAAAAACCTACGGGATTCAGATACAGCATCCATCGATTATGTCGCCGCTAATCATGTGATTGATGATCTGCGAAACACGGTCTCCAATCCCCGTTTCTATTTAAATAACTTGTTTGTGTACGATATCAAACATTCACTTATTCTCGAAAAAGCAAGAGGAGCAAGTCCAGAAGCGATATTCTCCCAACTTTATACGAATCCCGACTACACCTATGACTTCTGGAAACGGGAATTTGCTCAAAAAGTCTATTTCAAAATGTATCCGGCAGCTACCTTTACTGAGGCGCCTAATCTTAGTCCCGTGTCTCAAACCGGCCTTGTTTTTCCTTTAATGATAAAAAGCGATTTTTATCCCGACTATATTATGCTTGCCTTTATCGATACCAATAGGTTATATAAGGCGTTCCATCAATCGATCAACGATAACTTTTACATGTTGGACGATCTAGGGCATCCTTTGTTCTCGTCCGATTCAACCAGTCGGCATCAGCTTCCGGTTTTGGAACCGGGCAAAGATTGGATCAAGGAAAACGGGAATTACTATTTTTATAAAAAAGGGGAGGTTACTGGGTTTACGTACGTCAATATTGTCCCAGATGCCGCGATTTCGTCCCAGATATTCCATTTGAATATGACTCTGATTGCGCTTCTCGTCATTTCGGTCCTAATCAGCATTGCAGTGTCCATCTTCTTTAGCATGAGGTTTAACAATCCGGTTAAAAAAATAGTAGATTCGATTCGGCATTTTAACGAAAAAAATACGCTCGCCAAACACACGAACGAATTTGACCTGATTAAAGAAAATATTGGTTTCATGTTGAAATCGAATCAGGATGCCCACATGAACTTGGAGAAAAAAACGTCACTTCTACGTTATTATGGTTACATGAACCGTTTAAAACGTATCCATGGTGATCCCGATGAGATCCATGCTTCCGATGAAATGAACCAGCCGTTTCGCTTTATCTTGTTTCAACTAACGTTCAAAATGCAGTTTTCTCAGGATATAAGCGAGGAAAAGGAACGCGCCACCTATTATATTAGGGAGTATGTCAATCAAGCGATGGGAAAGGAATTGAACGATGCCCATACCTTTCAGATCGAAACGGATCAAATATTGTCTATTGTGTATATCAACGATCAGACTCAACAGTGGATGGAAGTTTTAAATACGATTAAGCATGTTCTGGCAACCGATAAGGACTACTTTTTTTTCACAATAGCCGTTAGTGATTTATATGAACACTCTTCTGAGCAGACTTCTGCCTATGAACAAGTCGTGAAATTGATCAAACATCGCCCATTTGACGATGAGACAAGGATTTTATATGACGAGGACGTGAAAGAGGAGTCTTTCTTGCTCCCAGGTACCCTGGAACAGGAAATCAACGTCAACCTGCAGGAAGGAAACGATACCCTGGTCCTACAAACGCTGCGTCGGGTTCTTAAGCAAATGAAAAAGAAAGAGGTGAGCACGCCTGTTTTCTATCGGTTCGCGGAGGAAATCACAGATAAAGTCCAGCGAATGTTAAACTCTCTGAATCTGGAAACAAACCATGTGGTGGGTTCGGCGAAATCGATCCGGCTCATGCATACTACCCAGGAATTGGAACAATATTTCGAGATGATACTGAACGAAACAGGTCGGTTGATCCGGTTGAAAAAGGAAGAACACGACCCGATCGTCAGCTTTATCGTGGACTATTTGCAAGACCATTACTCGGAAGACATCACATTGGATCTAATAGCAGGAAAACTTAATATTACTGGTGGTTATTTATCCACTTATTTTAAGGAAAAAACAGGAACCAACTTCGTTGACTTCGTTAATGAATTCCGCATCAAGCAAGCCGTTCATTTGCTTCTGCAAACGGATATGAAAATTCAAGAAATTGCGCTTCAAGCAGGCTATCAAACCATGAGTTCTTTTAACCGTATCTTTAAAAAGTATCTAGGTGTTACGCCAAGTGAATATCGAAGAAACAACATCCAGCTGGGCGAGCGTACGAGTGCATATTGAAAATACCGACCTTGTAGGATCAGAAAAACAGCGGTCACAACCCAGAAGGTATGGGGATGTGAACCGCTGTTTCTCATAATAGGAGCTTTATCAGATTATTTCAGAAAACCGAACTGACGCGAAATCTCTTTTGCCGTCTTTACAACTTTATTGGCTGTTCAATATTTTGTTCAGTTCAAGCTCATTTTGAAAGGCTAAGAGCATTTTACCGGAACTCGTACAATGAGCGGGATTTCTTCCTCCTACGTAGGCGCCGACATCTTCTTTTTTTGTGCCCTCGACTTGATGGATGTATGCGATCTCGTTTTCTTCTAATACAGCAACACGGAGTGCTTCGGAAGTTTCGCGAGCAAGACGTTGAATAATAGGGCTTGCTGCTTGCGATAAGTCCCAATAGGTAGTGACAATAACGTGGTACAGTGAAGCGATTCGTTGGCCGAGCCTGTATTTATGAGTGATTGGATCTTGGAAAACAAACCCTCGCTCAGTAAGGTGGACAGCAACCGACTGGTTGTGCTTTTGCCGAGACTCAATTCATCGGCCAGCTCGGTCAGCCTTTTTTCGGGCGTGTTCACAGTAAACAGTTTTAATAGGCGCAAGGCGTTTTTAACAGAAGAAAGGATTTGCGGATTTGTATTCGGCACGAGTTGATATAAGCCCCTCTTCGATTCATTTTACTGTTCCGCATAGAGGAACAATGGCATTGTTTATGTTCACAATTGCCTATTATTATACATACATAAGCGCTCTTATCCAATCCAGCTTTGATAAACCATTTGAGAGTTAGGAGATGTAGGCATGAACAGTAAAGAACTTTACGTAAAAGTGGTCAAACAGATTCCCGATTTGGATGTTGTGGGTCAATTAGACCCGCGAGTGTACCGTGTTCAACAGCAACAGGCGGAAGCCATGGCATCGGCAGAGAGGCCAAATTTCAATCCTTCCGATATACCGAATTTCGTTAAAGCGATGAGGGCTATGATGGGATGGAAGAACGAGGATGTTACTCAGACTGAAATTGCGATCGCTTTCAAGGTTATTGAGGGAACGAACGGTCCGATTCCGCTGCGTATTTACACGCCTTCACAAGAAAGAGGTTTACCGGCGATCGTATTCTTTCATGGTGGCGGCTTTATTGGCGGAACCGTTGACGTTGTTGAGAACCCGTGCAAAGCTTTGGCTGAAAAAGCGGGGGCTGTCGTGGTCTCTGTCGATTACCGGCTTGCCCCAGAGCATCCGTTTCCTGCAGGGCTAATGGATTGCTTCGAAACTGTTCAGTGGGTTTACGAGCACGCCAGTGAAATCGGTGTTAATCCAGAGCGAGTCGCAGTGGCTGGCGATAGCGCAGGTGGCAATTTGGCTACGGTTTGCGCCATGATGGACCGTGATAAAGGAACCGGCATGATTAAATTTCAAGCGCTTATTTATCCTACAGTGAATATGGGCGCTGTCGAAACGGAAGATTTCAAATGGAGTATGGATGAATACGACATTCGTAATCACGAAGAGTTCATTGTCGCTGGGATTGAAGGATTGCGAGGAGGCAGCGGCATGCTGCTAAATCTGTACTTGCAAAATCGCACGAAGCTAACTGATCCTTATGTAGCACCGCTATTGGCGAACGATTTAAGCGGCATGCCAGAGACCTTGATCGTCACGGCGGAATTTGACTACTTGAGGATAGAGGATGAAGCTTACGCTAACAAGTTAGCACGCTCGGGGGTACCGACGAAGCTGATTCAGTATAACGGCATGGATCATGCGTTTTTGGATAAGACGGGATTATATCCGCAAGCTGAAGATTGTGCCAATGAAATCGCTAAAGAAGTTAAACGTATATTTGCCTAAGGCAATCGAAGATGAATATTTTTATTCCAGCATAATGGAGACCGTCGATTCATTCGACCCATCTTACTCCACATAGATTTGTCTTAAAACCGGGATCAATCGTCATATATGCAGAATTTAGGTTGCTAGATGATTGAATTCATATTAGCTGTTGAATGATGTTGTAAAAAGTGCAACAATTTATGCCTAAATCTCGCCTATCTCCCTTCATTGTTGCACAATGTACAACAATTTAGCCCAATATAGACCATTTCGCATCAAATGAGTTCAAAATGTTGTACGAAATGCAACTTCAAGTTGCAAAGTAGCCTTTTGGCGTGTGAATTGTTGTAAAAAATACAACATTGGTAATCACGATAGCCAACCTCCCCTCACGAAGCGATATCCAAACCCATATTTCATTATTATGGATAATAGTCGTGAATTTGGTCATTCTAATGCTATCGTCCACTGTGTGACGAATGATACTGAAGACGACGGGGAGTGAACGTAAACGCATGTTACAGGGTAAAAAAAAGCATGTCTGGATTATTCTAATCTGTATCGCATTGTTCTGCTCATCCACAACCACCGCTTTTGCCTATGGTAAAGGGGCAAAGGGACCTGATGTCTATGCGGTGCAAGGGATGCTGAAGTCACTTGGCTACTATAGCGGACCTATTACGGGCTACTATGGTAATCAAACTTCATTAGGTGTTAAAGCGTTTCAAAGCAGATATGGCCTTCCTGTGACTGGGAATGTAGATGATCAAACGCTGCAATCCATCCTGTGGGCTTATGGTAATTTAAAAATTCCCAAGAAGCCGACACCACCAACACCAGCTCCTCCGCCAACTACACCTAAGCCTACACCTAAACCGCAAGTCCCTTCGACTACGGAGTTGACGGTGGAGGAGAAGCAAATGCTGGATTTGGTTAATAAGGAGCGTGCAGCTGTAGGACTTTCCCCACTAGCTGTCGATCCGGCGCTTACCAAAACGGCTAGACTAAAAAGCCAAGATATGGTCGATAACAACTACTTCTCCCACGACTCACCGACGTATGGCTCGCCATTCGATATGATGCAGAAGTTCGGAATTACGTATAACGCGGCAGGAGAAAATATTGCTTGCAATCAAAGTGTCCAAGCGGCTCATGAGGCGCTGATGAATTCTTCAGGACACAAAGCGAATATTCTTAGCAAAGATTACACCCATATTGGGATCGGCATCGTAAACGGCGGTCCGTGCGGTAAAATGTTTACCCAGCAGTTTATTGGCAAATGAAAATGAAAAAAAGAGCCCTTTGGGGCTCTTTTTTCATAGTATAAAATTAGGTTGCAGATACGGGCTTAATCGCTTCCGTCCACTCGGTAAATTTTTGTAGAGCAGCCCCTTGCTCAATCGCATGTCGGGCCAAATAAATACCTTCTTCAATGGACCCAGCTTTCTGGGAAACCCATAGACGCACAGCACTGTTCAGTAAAACCATATTCAAGTAGGGGAGCTCGGCATCTCCGCGAAGAACGGATAATGCCGTTTCAGCTTGCAGCTGAGCAGTCCATTCCATCTCCGGTACCTCGACCATTAATTCGTAAATTTCAGGATCAACAATGAATAATTCACTGGAACCCTCTTGAATGAGGTATGTCCGTGTGCGCTTGTCAATGGAAAGGTCCTCGGAGCCTTCCATGCCTTGCACAACAATACCGCGAGAGACGCCCAATTCGATTAATAAATTGGTGATTTTCTCGAACACAGTACCATGAAACACGCCGACAGCCATGAATGGTGCTTCCGTAAAGCGCAGCAGTTTCTCCGCTGTGTTGAACACGGTCCGCAGACCGAGTTCCTTGCGCAGTTCGCGCAGCTCTCCGAGCGGTGCACACCAGCTCTCCGTTGGTGCGAACAAGAAGCCTGTTCGCGCTGCAGCTGAGATGAGTGCTTCACGTGAAGCGTCAAGCGCGGGTACATCAAGAGCCGCTAGCACGTCGGACAGCGTAATGCCCCATTTTGGCGGCATGCTTGGGCTGCCGTGCAGCGTAGTTGGAAGTCCGCAGGCCGCGAGAACGAACGCGGTCGGCAAAGTCGCGATGAACGTACGTGAGCGTCCATCATAAGGTCCGGCGCAATCCATGCTGCCGGGAATTGGATAAGTATTAACGCGCTGGCGCAAAGCATCGATGAAGGCTTTCAACTCTTCGGGGGATTCCATTTTGATGCGTTCTGCAACGAGAAAAGCACCCATTTGAGCTTGTGTTGCGGCTCCGGTTAGTATGAGCTCCGCTGCTTGGGAAGCCTCTTCATAGGTAAGATCTCTGGCTCCGCGCTTTCCGCGTCCTACTTCTTTTAATAATGATATCATCGTTTGCGACCTCCTTGATTCTGATCCTTTAGTATTTGATATACCTTGACGATGGAGGTAGCAACGTCTACCATACGTTTACGTTCATTCATGGCTTGTTTACGCAGAAAATCATAAGCCTCCGCTTCGGAGATGCCTTTGATTTCACATAAGATTCGCTTCGCTTGATCGACCCATTTGCGTTCCTCTAGTTTGGAGAGAAGCTGTTCGCGCTCTTGATGCCATTCAGTCCGCCTAAAGTAATGATTCACACCAAGGAGCAGTGCACAGTGAATTTCTAGAGGACTCATCGCAGAGCCGATTAAACCATCAATACCCGCATCCATTCTACATTCATTAGAAGGGAAAGTGCGAGCATCACACCACCAGAAAAGGGGAAGGCTGCGATGAGCAAGCACACGGGAGCGCCATGGCTCTACTTGATCAGGGCCTACGGATAATAATACCGCATCGACCTTGGGAATCATAAATGAAATTTCTTTTTCATTAGATGCTGCATATATACGAAATCCCAAATCCTTCAGCATTGCTTCAGGCAAGGACTCCTTTTCGTTATCCGTAACATTCAGCTCGGTAGTCGACGACGAGGAGGAGGTAGCTGAGCGAGTTGGTTTAAACTCGTCGATCAGTATAAATGATTGTAACATTTGAATACCTCCTATCATGGATAGCTTCTTACCGAATGGCAACTTCATGTAAGGTTTTCTTAATGAAATGATTTATTATACGGCATTACTATAGCATATGACCTTAAATTTTGTCGATATGGTAGAGGGAATCTCACATATAAAATTTTGTGTTATGTTTATTGACACGATGGCAATGTCATACTATAATCAATTCAGAAACCGGCACAATGATGTGCCACTAACGAAGGCAATGGCGCCTATCCCCTTACAAATACGTAACCGGATAGGCTATTTATGTTCTAATTACAGAAAATCATCTAACATGCTGTTCACGATGATGTGGCAGCAGTGGCAAAGAGGCCGATAAGCATCCCACACACATGTTGGGGTATGTTTGTCGGCCTTTTCTGTCAAAGAACAGTCAAACATGTCTGGGTAGGAAAAAAGAAGGCGAAAAGCCTCACAAAAGGAGAGGGAAAGCATGGTTGATCGGAAAAGTTTTATGCAAGTGGGGCACAAAGGGTCATTGTTCAGTTCATTCTTATATTTTGACATGAGCTTCATGGTTTGGGTTCTTCTTGGGCCGCTAGCGGTTATTCTCGCTAATGATTTTCATCTAAATGCTGCTGAAAAAGCGAATCTCGTTGCTTTGCCTACCTTGGGTGGAGCCGTACTTAGATTGGTATTGGGTGTTCTGACAGATAAGATAGGTCCTAAGCTTACAGGACAAATCGGACTAACGTTAACCTTAGTACCTTTATTCTGGGGTTGGCAGTTTGCAAACACGATGGGGGATATGTACTTTGTTGCTCTGATGCTGGGTATTGCAGGAGCGAGTTTTGCGGCAGCATTACCGCTTGCCAGCAGCTGGTACCCGCCGCAGTATCAAGGTTTAGCGATGGGAATTGCAGGGGCAGGCAATAGTGGAACGATCTTCGCTACCTTATTTGCAAACCGAATAGCGCAGCATTATGGAGATTGGCATGTTGTTTTCGGTATTGCGATGATTCCGATTGCGTTAACCTTAATCATCTTTAGTGTACTGGCAAAGGATAGCCCGAATAAACCTGCGCCGAAAACGATTGCGGAATACGGCAAAGTATTGAAACAGAAAGATTCCTGGTTGTTCTGTATTTTATATAGTGTAACGTTTGGTGGATTCGTCGGAATGGCCTCTTACTTGACCATTTTCTTTAATTCTCAATACGGTCTCTCTCCGGTTCGTGCAGCAGATTTTACAACTTTATGCGTAATCGGCGGCAGCTTCTTCCGACCAGTAGGCGGCTGGCTGGCAGACAAAATTGGCGGTATTCGGATGTTAATGGTCTTGTACGGTGTTGTCGCTTTGATGATGGCTGGCATCTCCACACTGCCATCACTTTCCTTCACTACGATTATGCTCTTCATTGCCATGATGGCTTTCGGTATGGGGAATGGATCTGTTTTCCAACTTGTTCCACAGCGTTTCAAGACGGAAATTGGAGTTATAACTGGAATCGTTGGAGCAGCAGGCGGCTTAGGCGGATATTTCCTACCCAAGATTCTCGGTAACTTGAAACTAACGACAGGTTCTTTTACTCCAGGATTCCTAATTTTAAGTGCTATTGCGATTACATGTCTCTTGTTGATCGCCATTGTGCAGGGGCAATGGAAACGTACTTGGATCGGTGAAGGCGGCAAAGTGAAGGTAGCTCCAGCTTCTATGGATAGTGTGCATGCTTAAGTAACAGCTTCAAGCCGCTGGTCGTGTGGCCAGCGGCAAATAAGTAAAGCCTTTGCTCATGCAGCTTGAGTGTCCAGGCTGCATGAGCAAAGACGTTTACTTGCTTACCGTCTTTGGAAGTTCAAATCGAACTTCTCAAGCTCCATATCCCAATTTGTCATTTGGGGGCGTGCGCTCCCGAATGGCCCTTTTTTCAGCAAAAATGCACCTTTTAATAGTAAACGGATGGGAAGGATGATCACAATGACAGTCAAGAAAGAGAAGTTGGTCCTGGTCGGAAACGGAATGGCGGGCGTTAATGCTGTTGAACATTTACTTAAACTTACACCTGATAAATATGAGGTTACGATTTTTGGCAGTGAACCGCATCCGAACTATAACCGAATCTTGTTGTCCTACGTACTTGCGGGTGATTCCAAAGTAGAGGACATCGTCATTCATCCATATGAATGGTATGCGAATAACCACATCACCTTGCATACCAACCAAACCATTACAGACATCGATACAACAGCACAAACCGTAACGAGTGATAAAGGACTGACGGTATCTTATGATAAATTAATTTTGGCTACAGGGTCTAACCCCTTTATGATTCCAATGCCTGGCGCTGATAAGGAAGGGGTTATGGCGTACCGAACCATTAGGGATTGTGAAATTATGATCGAGTCCGCTAAAAAGTATAAAAAAGCGATCGTGATCGGTGGCGGCTTATTAGGATTAGAAGCGGCGAGAGGTTTCCTTAACTTAGGTATGAAGGTTGATGTTGTTCATATTGTAGATACAATTATGGAGCGTCAGCTGGATCGAACAGCGTCCAAAATGCTGCAAGCAGCGCTTGAAGAGCAAGGTATCAACTTCTTGCTCGAGAAGCAATCCGCAGAAATCGTGGGCGACAAGCGGGTAACTGGCTTGAAATTCAAAGATGGTACCGTTGCTGAGGCTGATCTTATCGTTATGGCTGTTGGGATTCGTCCCAATGTTGAACTTGCGAAAAAGGCTGGCGTTGAGTGCAATCCTGGCATCGTCGTGAATGATTATTTGCAAACAAGCGTTCCCAATGTCTATGCGGTTGGGGAATGCGCAATGCATCGAGGGATTGCTTATGGATTGGTAGCACCGCTTTACGAGCAAGGTGCTGTGCTTGCTAAACATTTGGCAGGCGTGGAAACGGGTCCTTATGAAGGATCTATCCTTTATACGAAGCTTAAAGTATCTGGTGTTGATGTATTTTCAGGCGGAAAGTTCGGCGAAGCAGAAGGTACGAAAGCGATTCGCATTCATGATGAGTTCACCGGTGTTTATAAGAAAGTTGTGATTAAAGACAATAAAATCATCGGTGCCGTTCTTTTCGGAGATACAGCGGATGGTACGAGACTGATGCAAATGATTCGGGAAGAAACAGATATTAGCGGCATGGGGAAAACGGCGATATTGACGGATGGCTCAGGTGGAAGCGGTGGAGCGTCATCAGGAGTTGCTGACATGAAAGATGATGCCATCATATGCGGTTGCAACGGCGTTACAAAAGGAACGATTTGTTCAGCGATCAGGGATCAAGGATTAACGACAGTAGATGAAGTGAAAAATTGTACGACAGCTTCTCGTTCTTGCGGCGGTTGTAAACCACTGGTGAGTGACTTGTTGGCATTTACACTAGGGGCTTCCTATGATAAGAACGCTGCCAAAGAGACAATATGCGCTTGTACAGACCATACACGGGATGAAGTCGTTACAGCGATTCGTGAAAAAGGGTTATCCCATGTGCGTGAAGTGATGAACGTTCTTGGCTGGAAAAATGAAGAAGGCTGCTCGAAATGCCGCCCTGCGCTCAACTATTACTTAGGCATGGTAAGCCCTGAGACTTATAAGGACGATAGTACTTCACGGTTTGTAAATGAGCGTATGCACGCTAACATTCAGAAAGACGGAACGTACTCCGTAGTTCCACGGATCTATGGCGGTGTAACCAATCCGACGGAATTGAAGCGTATTGCAGAAGTAGCCGAGCAGTTCAATGTCCCTACTGTGAAGTTTACAGGTGGACAGCGTTTAGACTTACTAGGTGTGAAGAAAGAAGATCTTACCGCGATGTGGGAAGCCTTGGATATGCCTTCTGGTTATGCTTACGGTAAAGCCTTACGGACGGTAAAAACGTGTGTGGGAGAAACTTTCTGCCGATTCGGCACGGGTGACGCGATGGGCGTAGGTATAGAGCTTGAGAAACGTTTTGAACGCTTAAACACACCTGCCAAAGTGAAGCTAGCTGTATCTGGATGTCCTCGAAATTGTGCGGAATCAGGGATCAAAGATTTAGGCGTCGTTTCGGTTGATGGCGGTTGGGAGCTTTATGCCGGAGGAAATGGCGGTGTGAAGGTGCGAGTGGGTGACCTCTTGACTACTATCAAGACAAAGCAAGAAATTATCGAATATACAGAAGCTTACCTGCAGTACTATCGTGAAACGGGTAAATATGGTGAACGAACAAGCGAGTGGGTGCACCGACTTGGTATCGAGCATATTCGTGATGTGGTGGAGAATGAGGAAGAGCGCAAACAATTGTGTGCTCGTATGGATCTAGCTCTTTCTGTGACGAAGGACCCTTGGAAACAAGCGATTGATAGCAAAAAAATTCAACGTGACCTTTATGAAGTCGTAGAGCTTAATTAGAAAAAGAGGGAAGTCGGGAGGAGCAGACTATGAAAACACAAGAAGAGCAAATGACTTGGGTGCTGGCCGTTTCTTATGATGATTTAGCTGTTAACACAGGAAAAACAATTCGGTATCAAGGCGAAGAGGTAGCGCTTTTCAAGCTGAAAAGCGGCAAGCTTCAAGCCATCCAGAACCGCTGTCCTCATAAAGAGGGCGTCCTTGCAGAAGGAATTGTATGTGATGACCACGTCTTTTGTCCGATGCATGATCGCAAGATTCATCTCCCTTCCGGTCTCGTTCAAGCTCCGGATACGGGCTGCGTACAAACGTATTCAACGAAAGTTCATGAAGGCATGGTGTTTATTGGATTTCAGATAAATAAAGAATTAGCCTGCTAACGCTTTGTTGACCAGATAGGCACATTAATATACATTGAGATTTCATAGAGAGCTTTATCATCGGGGGTGGGGTGCGTTGAAATCCGCATTATTGACATTACCTAAAGATCAACCCTCCTCCCATTGCTGCTTTTGCAGCATGCAGTGCGGATTGGAGATTATGCCGAGTGAGAAGACGTCAGGTCTCACGATTAAACCAAGCCCGAACTTTCCTGTGGCGACTAGCCGTCTTTGTCAGAAAGGATTGAATGCACTAGATCATGTGCTTCATACCGATCGGATACTTGAGCCATTGTCTAGAGTCAATGGGGAACCAAGGCGCTGGCAAACCGTGTCTTGGGACCATGCGTTTGCAGACATTGCTGAACGGATTCAAGGACTTCAAGCGACATATGGCCCTGATGCTATTGGGGTGTATGGCGGAGGCTCACTTACGAATGAAGTTAGTTACTTACTTGGTAAGTTTACCCGATTAGCACTTAGGTCCAAATACATTGATTATAACGGTAGATACTGTATGTCCTCAGCGGCCGCAGCCAGTAATCAGGCTTTCGGGATCGATCGCGGGATGACAATGCCTCTAACCGAAATTCCAAATGCGAAATATATCATTCTTGCAGGAACGAATATTGCGGAATGTCAGCCGACGATGATGCCTTATTTACTTGAAGCGAAGAAAAAAGGCGCAGTGATCGTTACGATTGATCCGCGTAATACGATGACTTCGAAGGTAGCGGATATCCATGTTCGTCTTCAACCGGGATTCGACTCTGTATTTATAAACGGACTCCTACATGTCATGGTGGAGGAGAAACTCGTTCACAATCGATTCATCGAAGAACGTACGGTTGGGTTTGAACAATTGAAGGAGGCCGTTAAGCCTTTCACCCCAGCAAGAGTGGAGGAGATAACAGGCGTTCTAGAAGCCGTAATTCGTACGATTGCTCGTGGATTCGCGAAGGCTGAGACAGGGATTGTGCTCACAGCACGGGGCTTGGAACAGCAAGTGAACGGGGTAGAGAACACGCTGAATTACATTAATTTAGCCTTGATCACTGGCAAAATAGGGCGCAAAGGCTGCGGCTATGGCGCCGTAACGGGCCAAGCGAACGGGCAAGGCGGACGCGAGCATGGGCAAAAGGCGGACCAACTGCCGGGCTATCGTTTGATCGAAGACCCAGCTGCGCGTGAGCATGTTGCCAAGGTATGGGGCATCGATCCGAGTGAGCTGCCGGGCAAAGGGGTTTCAGCCTATGAGCTGCTGCAAAAGATAGATGAAGGTGAAATCAAAGCCTTAATCATCCTCGGATCGAATCCGCTCGTATCCAGCCCGAATAACCGAATGGTGGAGCGAGCGCTGCAGAAGTTGGATTTGCTTGTTGTCGTTGATATGTTCGAAACCGAAACAGCTCGTTATGCCCATTATTTGCTGCCAGGGTCATCCTTTGCGGAAGCAGAGGGTACGATGACCAATCTGGAAGGACGCGTGTTTCACCGCCAGAAAGCGATGGAGCTTCCGGGAAATAGCAGACTTGATTTCCACATTATTTGTCAGCTTGCGGATGCGCTAGGCCGGGGAGCCTATTTTCAATATGCGGGTATTGAAGATGTGTTTCGCGAGTTAGCAGCTGCTACGGCTGGAGGGAAAGCCGATTACAGCGGCATTACGTATGAGCGGCTTCAGGAGGAGAAGGGCATTTTCTGGCCGTGTCCTGCTCCTGACCATCCGGGTACACCGCAATTATTTGAGGAACGGTTCCATCATCCGGATGGAAAAGCCAAATTATTCGGTATTCGACCGAAAATGCCGGCAGAACCCATCGATTCGGATTATCCCTTCGTGTTGACAACTGGGCGGCTTGCGAATCATTATTTAAGCGGTGCTCAAACACGTCGAACGGAAGCGTTGAATAAGAAGGCTCCCGTTCCAGTCGCCGAGATCCATCCTTGGCTGGCTAAGCGAATTGGACTGGGAATGGATAACAAGGTTCGCATTACAAGCCGTCGTGGATCCCTGATTTTCGACGTTAAAGTGACCGAAGGTATTCAGCCTCGTACCGTTTTTGTCCCCTTTCATTGGGGCGATGAGCATTCGATTAATCTGTTAACGAATGATGCGCTGGATCCCACGAGTCGGATGCCGGAGTTTAAAATATGCGCAGTGAAAGTGGAGCGTGTCGAGTAGACCGCACTCAGCTTAGTTGGCTTGGCCAAAGAACTAAGCTGGTGCGGTCTTTTTCTGCGCCTAGAAGTTTTAAATATTCCTGTTCGGGCGCCTCTGCGATACGCACACCGTTCCACGTTTCGATGACGATTTTACGTAGTTGATGTTGTTTAAGAAACTGGCGAAACATACTTTTTAACTCGTGGACGATGGTCATCTGATCGTCGTTTCGGTTCGTTGTTGGTGCGATATGATAAATCCGCTTGCCATTATTCTCGATCCAATACAACCATTCACTGCCTTTGAGTGCTAAGTAATTGCCGCTTTTGCGTGAAAATGAAAGGTTCGAAACCTCAGGCCATGGGACAATGAGTCCAAACGGATTAGCTGGATCAACAGCACTTAATAGCGTGAATTTTTGTTGACTCTCATTAGCGTTACCTGTTTGTTGGTACAGGAGAGTGATGAATTCTTTGGAAGCGAACTGCAGAGCATGTAAATCGGTAATGAATAGCCCCCGGACAACAAGGCCCCACTCTTCCAACTGACGGAGCGCTGTCTGAATGGCTTCCCATGGAAACGGACACAGAGCAGAGACGAGATCTTTGGTGATGATGCCATAACGCTCCAGCAGATGATGTGTCCACTGCATGGCGGACGACTGCTTATCGAAGGCAGGGCTTAGCAGCGAATCGAGAGGATACCAACGACCAAGGCCTGACTGGAATTTATCCGGTTTCTTAGAAGCTCCTGCGGCATGTAATCGAAGCGGAGCGAATTGGTCGTTAGCGGCCTGTCCATCCCACACTAATTGCAGTAAATCCTCCAACAAAGAAGATGGAGCTCGCCCGGTTTCAATTCCTAGTTTGCTAAGAAAGATGGCCCCTTTTTCTTGCAAAAGTCTAAGGAGCTCAGGGTGTGAAGCTGCTCTTTGGTTGGCTACAGTGAGGCAGGGCTCATACAGAGAGCTGCTTTCTGCCAGAAAGAAGGCAATGCGCCCTTCCTTTTCGTCGAGCTCTTTGCGGCCTATCCAGACAATTTGACCTGAAGAACATAGGGTGTCTAAGTCCTGTTTGCGGTACGAAAGCTGACGCGTCGGAAATAAGACAGACTCCCAAAGTGAGACAGGCAGGAAGAAGCCTTGCATATCTTCAATCATTTCGCGAAGATGTTCCATGCCAGGAACGTCAGTTCTATCTGCAAGTTTGCGTATAAGCGGCATATGCGTCAAATAGGTGAGTGGAGATACGGCCTCGCCACTACGTCGATACGACTGAAGGGACAGACGAATTAATCGTGAAGCTACCTTGCTGCTCGTCCACAGCTCTTCGATTTCTGGATCGGCAAAAGGTGCGATAGATAGCATACCAGCTTGAAGGGAGCTCTGAACCCAATCGGATGCGATGGCAGGTTCTACCTCAAAATGAGCTGCCAAATCAGCTGTTGTGAAAGAAAGCTTGCCATCGGCAAATCTTTGAAACACGAACGATCTGGCAACCATAGAATCCGAAAGTGAAGCATAGAACTCTAATTCATCCCGGCAAATATAGCGGGTCTCTTTTGTAAAGAAGGCTGTTGCTGCTTTACCTTGCCCGATAAGATCATGGATCCATGCTGTGACAGTTAATTCAGATGCTGAACTAGCCTTGACGAGATCAGACAAAGAGGAATCGCCGCGTTCCTTCAAATATCGAAACATCTCTTGGGCAGAGGCTAAAGGTTCATCGGTCAGGGCGAGCTTATGTTTCTCTGCCTCAATGACTTGAGGGCTAACGGCGCTGCGGATCGCCTCGGATCCGAAAATATCGGCAGCCATTTGACGGCTAAAGCCAAGTAATTCAACCTGCAGATCCTGCGTTAACGCATCGGATTCATATAATTTCTGCGACACGTAGTCGAACTTGAATTGCCCAGCGAGCGGCGATGGGAAATGGTTGCGATGAACGGCAAATTGAATACTTCCTGTATGAATAGCTTCTAAAATGCGCTGAAGATGCTGAATATCGACATGTTCCTCCAGGCATTCTCGCATGGCTTCCTGAAACAAAGGAAAACGTTCTTTGAAGGGAAGAGCTTCCTTCATGAGTTCTTGCCCACGCATTCGCTTTATCCATGCAGGCATACGAGTGAAGCTGCGGGAAAGAAGCAAGGACGTTTCAGCCAGTCGTTGGAAAGCTGCACCAAACATCCCGGATTCAGCCACAGACTCAATGACGAACTGTTCCGCTTCTATAGAAGAGATGGACATAATGGCATGTATAATCGATTCATGGAAGCTGGGGAAAATGAGCTCGATGCCATTGTCTTTGGCGTTGGTATAGAGGGCGGTTAGCCCTTTTTGTTTGAGATGCTTATCGATTGCCATTAACCAAGTACGGTTGAGCTTGCGACCGAATAGGCTGTGCAAAATATAATGGGTTTGATTGTTTTCATCGGCAAATGTTTCGATGACAACGGTTGTGTCAGTTGGTACCGTATTTACAGCAATTTGATTGCGAACGAGACCGATAAGAGCATGGCTAGCCTCCGAATCAAAGTAGAAATGCTCCATGAGCCAGTCCTGGACGTCGAGATCAGCTTGTGTATGAGGAAGCGGCTGCAAACGATCACGCAGCTCTCGCCATAATTGACCCGTTTGAACGCCAAGCTCAAAGGATTTTCCGCCGGCTTCCCCGCGCCAGAAGGGGACTTCGCTGTAACGGTTGTCGGCTTCCTGAACATAAATGCGTTCTGGACGCTTGCGGACGATGCGCCAAGAAGCCGTTCCCAATTGAAACACGTCGCCGACAGACGATTCGTGGATGAACTCTTCATCCAGCTCACCGAGGTGAAGCCCGGTTTCATTATGATGCACGGGATATGCCGTGCTCTGAGGGATTGTGCCCGCGCCGGTAAGCGCGGCCATCTGTGTGGCCGCCAACCGTTCTAAGCGGCCGGTTTCACGATCCCATGCGATGAGCGGACGCACGAAGGGATACAGCCCTGCGAGCACCTCGAGCATCGCGAGCCAGCGCTCACGCGGCAGCTCGCGGAAGGAGTCGCTCTGCAAGAGCAGGCGCTCGAGGCGCGGCACATCGAGTTCGTCGCCCATGGCTGCCATGGCGACGAGCTGCTGCGCGAGAACATCCAGGCTGCCCCGCGGGATGCGGATGGCCTCGATGTCGCGCGCAGCGATCCGCCGGCTGAGCACGGCCAGCTCCGGCAGCAGACTGCGGCTGCGCGCAAGCAGCACGCCGCGGCTGACGCTGCCGACGGCGTGGCCGGCCAGGCCAATCCGCTGGATGCCTGCGGCAGCGGTGAAAGGCGAGTCGATCTGGATCACCAGATCGACATGGCCGACGTCGATACCGAGCTCCAGCGACGACGTGGCAACCAGGCAGCGAAGCTCGCCGGCCTTGAGCAAGCGCTCGACCTCGAGCCGCTTCTCGCGGGCGACGCTGCCGTGGTGGCTCTTCGCGATCTCATGACCGACATGGTCATTGAGTCGCAAGGTCAAGCGTTCGCAAAGCCTGCGGCTATTCGCGAAGATAAGCACGGTGCTGCAGCCTTCCATGAGCTGCAGCAGGCGCTCGACAAGAGGCGTCCATATCGCCTCTTGATCAGCCCCAGCCCGCGCAGGTTCCGGCATCGTCACCTGAAGTGCGTATTGCTTCTCGGCTTTGCTCTCGATAATGGCTACATGCCGCGGCTGGTCAGCTTCCCAGCCGCCAAGATAACGAGCGACCCGCTCGATAGGCTTTTGCGTGGCAGACACGCCGATCCGCTGGACGGATCGCCCGCACCACGCGTTCAGCCGTTCCAGCGTGAGCGACAAGTGCATACCGCGCTTGTCCGCTGCCAGATCGTGGATTTCGTCGACGACGATTTGTTCCACGCTCTTAAGCATTTCTCGCGCGCGCGGGGAAGTAAGCAGCAAATACAACGATTCTGGCGTAGTCACCAGAAGATCTGGCGGCTGCTTCAGCATCGATGCTCGAGTGCTTTGTTTGGTATCGCCAGTACGAACCCCAATCGTGAGTCCCCGCCAGGCGGTTTCCTTTTCGAAAGAGGAAGCGGTCTCCTCAATTTCTGCCATAAAATGAATCAAATGATCATGAATATCGTTATTCAGCGCTTTGAGTGGTGTCACGACAAGTACGCGAACACCGGCTGTGTAAATGTCCTCAAGTTCTTGTTTCTTTTTAAGAACTCCGTCCAAACAAGGCAGTAAAGCTGCCAGTGTTTTACCTGAGCCTGTTGGGGAAGAGATGAGCGTGTGTGTGCCAGAATTTATTTGTTTCCAAGCCATTTTCTGAACATCCGTAGGTTCACCGAAACGAGAAGCAAACCAAGCTCTCAGAATGGGATGAAAATGAGATAGATCCAGCGCAATTTCCGTCATTGCCTTCGCTCCCTTGCTCACAATTTCTTTCAACATAGCATATTGTGAGGGTCATCGCCAGCGGGACAGAATATGACAGTTTATTTACATCTTGTATGCTAAAGTGGTTAAAGATGTACTTGATCATTTTATTGGATGTATAAAGGAAAAATTTTCAATGGAAAATAAAAGACCACCCTCCTAAAAATAACCAATCAAACGAATTCTTCTGATACATGTAGTATTCAAATAAAGAAGGAGAGTGTGTAAAGCGTGACGTTCAAAAAAGTAATCGCGACAGGACTTGCTTTCGTTATGATCATGGGAAGCGGCACAGCAGTATTAGCCAAAGACAATGGAAATAAAAAAGATGACAGTAAGGTTCAGATACATCTCACCTTTGACGATTTGCAGTCGGCAGAATGGGCGATACGCTATATCGCGAGCTTAGCATCGAAACGTGTGTTTGAAGGGTATGAGGATGGTACTTTTAAACCGTACAATACCGTTTCACGCATTGAAGCGATTACGGCTGCCGTTCGACTGATGGGACTTCGCAGTCAAGCCGAATCAGCAGCAGAAATGAGCACTCATTTAAATTTTAAAGATGCGGATAAAGTTCCTTCTTGGGCTGTCGGTTATGTAGCAGTAGCTTTAGAAAATGATTTGTTCTCGGTAAATGACGATATGGTTCAGCCTCAAAAGGAAGGTGACCGGCTCTGGGCAACGACACTTTTAGTTAAAGCGTTGAAGCTTGATGCTCAGGCGAAAGCGAAAATGAACACAACGCTGCCGTTTAAAGATGCGAAACAAATTCCTGCAGGCGCTGTTGGTTATGTAGCTGTTGCCATCGAGAAAGGCTTGATTGATGGGTTCGAAGACAACACGTTTAGGCCTAATCAACCGGTAACACGGGCTCAGCTCGCAGCTTTGCTCGATCGTACGGGCGGTCAATTGCCAGACCAAGTGAATAACACGCTGAATGGAACTGTTAGTAGTGTTGTGACCAACAACACGCTTAGTATTACGAGTTCAGGCACAACATCAACGTATCCGCTGCATCCAGACGTTTTCATTTATCGGAACGGGGCCAAAGTAAACGCTTCTGCTTTGCAGGTTGGGGACGTAGTGAAAGTACGCACATTTAATGGTCAAATTGTATTCATCGAAGTGACCAATGCGGTGCAATCGATTATCTACAGCGGCACCGTAAGTGCGGCAGTTACGAATAATACATTGACGTTAACGAAGGCTGGAGCTACTTCCACACTTCCGCTTCATCCGGATGTCGTCGTTTATCGCAACGGCATTAAGGTGAGTGCGTATGACCTAAAAGTTGGGGATGAAATTAACATTCGCACTTCGGATAATAAGGTCATCTACATCGAAGTCACCAAATCGATTGTACCTATTTCTAGCAGCGGGACCGTTAGTGCGACGGTTAATAACAACGTGCTGAAGCTTACGAAATTGGGAGTTACCACAGAGTATACCCTGCATCCAGATGTGGTCATTTATCGGAATGGCGTGAAGGTCACGGCCGCCTCGCTGCTCATTGGCGATGAAGTGAATGTTCGCACATCCGACAATAAAGTCATTTTCATTGAAGTAACGCAAACGGCACAAGCCATTACGAATAGTGGTACAGTCAGCGCACTTGTTAGCAATAACGTGCTTAAGCTTCAGAAGTCAGGTGTTACATTTGAATTAACACTTCACTCGGATGTTATCGTCTATCGCAATGGGCTGAAAGTCAATGCTTCCGATCTGAAAGTTGGAGACGAAGTCAATATTCGCACGACCGAAAATAAAGTCATTTATATTGAAGTGACCAAAATGGTTCAACCCATTACAAACAATGGCACGGTAAGCACCTTGGTGAGCAACAATGAACTGAAGCTCACGAAGTCGGGCGTTACAACGGTATTCACACTTCATCCGGATGTCGTTGTCTATCGAAATGGCGTGAAGGTCAGAGCTATTGATTTAAAAGTAGGCGATGAAGTCGATATCCGCACCTCTGATAATAAAGTCATTTACATTGAAGTCACCAAAATGATTGATGTGAATCTACCATTCGATCTTTTAGGAAAGTTAAAAGGAACTACCCTCAATGCTCAAGGCGAACTTGCAACGATTTCCATCACTCAAACCATTAATGGTGTGGAACAAACAACGATCTATCAGGTATCCTCTGGTGTCACGATTTCCGGCAACCTTGCCTTATTCAAGGAAGGCAATCTTATACAGCTTAAAGGCGTTAATAGGCTCGTAACTTCCATCACGATCAAATAATATGCGAAAAGAAGCCCACATAATGGGGCTTCTTTTTTTTATTGTATAGAAATTATGATAGATGCGCTCCAGAGTAAGCGCGTTATGAAGGACTACTAAGATTACGATATTCTTTTTACATGGAAGCACAAAAAAAAGCCCTTCAGTAATGGGCTAATATAACAGCGATATCTCTATCATTAAATTGAAGGGTACCCTCTTCTGATTTCGAAAAGAAATATCCTCGTGATTCAATATATTGGCAAAGTCTAAGCAAAATTTTGGGTTCTATATTTAGAAGTGTTGAAAGCGAAAAAATGTTTTTTTGATCATTGGTTGCTTCAACCATTTAACATTATGACCTCCTTAGATTGAATTATATGTATCATAGTACATGCTCGAAGTCACTTGTTGTCGAAATGTCGGGTTAACAAAACTTTCAATATTTGGTACTACCTATGGTTTCTAACCAGTCTGCCAAACATAAAAGCCCTTGATTCCTCCATAAGGAGGCTCAAAGGCTTACATGGATCCCTCTGCTGACGGAATCAGATCTTTAATTCCCCAAGCTTGATCAGTTCTACAACCGCTTGTGAACGACCCTTTACGTTCAGCTTTTGCATGACGTTAGAAATGTGATTCCTCACAGTCTTTTCGCTTATGAAAAGCTGCTGCGCGATATCTTTCGTGGTTTTGTCTTGTACCAAGAGTTCGAATACTTCTCTTTCGCGGTTGGTAAGTAGAAATTTGTTTTTGTGGTCGCTGCCCATGGATGTGTGTCACCCCTCCTTGCTCGGGTATTGGGAATTACAAGGTTTAGGGATACAGTCAAAATTAGTTTATGAAGGGCTGATGTCAATGGTGCGGTATATACATAAAAATAGGCGATATCCGCTTTTGAGTTTCTTTCCGAGGCGTGGTAAGCTAAAATGAAGCATTTCTTTTGAACGAAGGAGGCTCAAATGATGTTCAAGCGGGATTATTTTATGCGGCAGATTGAGCAAATGACCGTGGTACTGCATCGCATCCTTTTTAATAAGGAACATATCCCATTAGAAGATGCCCAGCAGCAGCTGGATGAAGCAAGCCGCCATCTCTTGGGGCTGAATATTCGCTCTTTACAGGCATTATCGAGTAAGGATATCCTTGAATTATTGTCCTATCATGGCAGCGTGGATACCGCCAAAGCGCTGGTGCTTAGCGATATGTTTGTAGGACACGGTGATCTGCTTCAGCGGCATGAGCAGACTGACGAGGTTTATCACGCGTACTTGAAATCCGTTGATTTACTGCTTCACCTTTCGCTCTCACCTGAGGTTGAACCTATGGATGAAGTGAACGATGAGATCAAATCCCGATTGAACCAGAGCATGGAACGTTTACAAGGATGGATCATCCCGGAGGAGATCAAGAGGCTTCTTTTCGCGCATTATGAGAAACAGGGCAATTACGCTAAAGTAGAGGATGTTTTATTTCATTATATGGAAGATCATCCGGACCGATCCGTCGTACTCGAACAAGGTGTAATCTTTTACGAAAAATTAATGGCTATGGACGAAGAACTCCTGCAAGCAGGCAATTTTAGCAAAGAAGAAGTGTTGGATGGTCTGCGTATTATGAAGCAAAAATTGCAATCATTTGATAATCCTAACATGTATAAAACGTAGAAATTGAAGGTGTAAAGAAATGGCTTGGTATCAGCAAAGTTTTGGGAATGATTATTTAATGGTTTATAAACACAGAGATATGCAAGGTGCTTACCATGAAGTGAAAAAGATGATCGATTGGCTGGGGCTGAAACAAGGGGCAGAAGTGCTTGATTTATGCTGCGGTATGGGTCGCCATTCCATGGCGCTGGCTGAGTTCGGTTATGATGTAACTGGCGTGGATTTATCTGAGGTGCTTTTGAGTGAGGCGGTTAAGATAGACGATGGAAAGCATGTAACCTGGCTGCGCGGAGACATGCGTGAAGTACCGCTCGATCGGCAATACGATGCTGTCGTAAATTTGTTCACTTCATTTGGCTATTTTGATGAGGATGAACAGAATGAAAAGGTGCTTCATGAAATTTATCGGCTTCTAAAAGAGGGCGGCCGTTTCATCATCGATTTCTTGAATCCAGTTTATGTTCAGACGAATCTTGTTCCTCAATCGGAGCGAACGGAAGAAGATCTATGGATTCGTGAAGAAAGAGCCATTGAAGATGGCTGTGTGCGGAAACGGATTGTGATTTCGCAAAAGGGTACTGCTGATCGGCATTATTTGGAGCAGGTTAAGTTATATGATCGAACAGCGTTTGAAGCTATGCTGTTAAAAGCGGGTTTATATATTGATCATGTATACGGCGAATATGATGGACAGGCTTATGATGCGGAATTATCTAGCCGGTTGATTTTTGTAGGGCATAAGGAAGGATGAGAATTCGGAAATGAACATCGTGACTGAACATACGGATGAGATCACGCAAGTAAAGGTTCCGCTGCCCTTTCCTCTGCGTTGGGTGAATGCTTACCTCGTACGCGGCAGCAGCGGCTATACCGTGATTGATCCGGGGCTTCGCACCCCGGATGCGGAGGCGCTCTGGCAGCAGGTGCTGCAGGAGCGCGGGATCGGTTTCGAGCACGTGGAGCAGATCGTGCTCACTCACCACCATCCCGACCACTACGGGATGGCCGGTTGGTTCCAGGAGCGCACGGGCGCGCCGGTTCTCCTCTCGGAGACCGGCCTAGCGCAGGTGCAGCTCCTTCGGGCCCGGAGCAGCCGATGTCGGCGCTGCTCCTGGCGCTCTTTGCCCGGCACGGCTTCCCGCAGGACGGGCTAGACCAGATGACGAAGCACATGGTGAGCTTCGTCTCGCTGGTGTCGCCGCAGCCTCAGGTTACGGTGCTGCGTGAAGGGCCTGTGCGCCTCGGGGACCGCGTGTACGAAGCCATCGAGACCCCCGGCCATGCCGCGGGTCATCTGTGCTTCTACGACGCCGCGGCGGAGGTGATCTTTTGCGGCGACCATGTCCTGCCGCAAATATCGCCGAACGTTTCCTTCCTCCCGCAGGTGGAAGTAAACCCGCTCGGCGCGTACCTCAGCAGCCTGCAGGAGATCGGCAGGCTGCCTGTGAAGATGGCTTACCCGGGCACCGGGAGCCATGGTCCGGCTTTGGCGCGCGCGCAGAGGAGCTTGTGCGCCATCATCATGAGCGGCTTGCGCTCATGGAGGGGCAGCTTAAGCGCGCCACTTAGCGCTTATGAAGTGTGCCGTGCGACGTTCGGCGACCGGCTGAGCATACATCAGATGAGGTTCGCGCTGTCGGAGACGATCGCTCACCTCATCCTGCTGGAAGCCGAAGGCCGCATTGGGCAGGTAGACCCATCCGCGGAGTTCATTCACTATGTAGCGATATCGAAGTAGCAGCCGAAAAGCCTCCAACCACAGGATTAGTGGCTGGAGGCTTTTGTTTGTTGATAAACGCGCATGTCTCTGCAGGAGATCGAAACGTTTATCCTCGTGTTCATGAAGTCACTAAATTACTATCATTTCGTTCCCTTCACCACACCTCGTGCGAGAGTATAGGCGTAACCAACCAACATTGGCACTATTGATGCATAAAGTACATCAAATTCAGCCGATATTGCCATATTCGGACGAAATCATGCAGAAAGTGCATCAAATTCTCCCGATAGTCCCCATTGTAGTTCAAAATGCTGATATTTGATGCACAAAATACATCTTCACTTCGAAAAACGAAAACTTACGATGATTTGATGCACTTTTTACATGTTTTTAATAGAGGCTAGAGTTGACTAGTTGTCTGTTGTCTAGTTTGCTTTAATCTAGTTGCAGTTGCAGTTGCAATCGCAGTTTCGTTACCGGTATTAATGGGTTATATGTATAGTTGCCTCACTTCAAAGGCTTACTATAAGTAGGAACATTATTATGCGCCAAACGGCCACAAGCGGCAGCTACGATGCCGCATACCATATCATCAATAAACGTATTGCATTTTCCTTCGGAATGATCGCTATCGAGGTCTTTAATAATCCCGATTTTCTCCTTGTCTAGGTATCCGAAATTCGTGAGCGCAATGGTCCCATACATGAGCGGAACGGCTGTAGCGATGCTTTCATCAACCCCGAAAAGCCCTTCGTCTTGCCCAACAATATGATTATACTGGGGATTAAATTCTTCTGCTTCGACGGCTGTATCAATTTTGATCGCCAATTGGAGGGCATGGAAGGTTTGCTGTTTTCGTAATACGGCAAGAATATGCTCTTCACAAAGGCTGCGCTCCATATCCGGATTGTAGGGCCTTTGAAGCTGATCCAGAATATCCACCATATCCTCCAAAACCACGCCTCTCGACTCGAACAGTGCCAGGTTACGTGCGGTATAATCCTCTTTCACATTTTCAGAAATGATTGAACTGACCGTGGATGCAACAATGGCACAGATCCCTTTGGAAATGAAAGATTTTGGACGTTTGGTCGGGAAAAAGAAGCGGAATTTACAATCCATAAATCCAAAAAGAGAAATCGCGCCGCTGCCATATAGTCCGCAGATGGACATTGCAATGGTGCGATGAACATTATAAGCAGGGTCTTTCATACTCGCTAGCAGCTCGGAATCATGCTTGACCTTCTTTTGGAGCTCCATGAGTGTGGACATAACGTTATAAGTTTCTGTTTTACTTAATACACCCAGTAGAGTCGTTGTGATCGTTTCATAGGGAATTTTCTTAATTCCTTTAATTTCAACGAGTAGGCGAGCAACGGCTTCTTCGATGACAGCTTGGGGATAGTGACTGAAGACCTCTTCACGGAATTCGTTGAAAATGTTTGCTTTTTCTTTAAGGAAAGTTCTCATCGCAATGCCTCCAAATTAGGTCTTTTCTTTATTTTTGAGTATAGCATATCTTCAAAAGATGCCGAAGGAAGTTAGCTCCCAAGATAACTTTTCATTATGTTCTACAAATCACCACAGGCTTAAATCCAGGTGCATGATTTTTTAAAAATATAAGGACAAAAAGTAGTTATAAATCGGACAAAGCCCCGTATAAATAATAATACGAAAAAGCAATGTACAGGCCATGTTAAGAAAATATAGGCAGATGCTTCCGGTGTCTGCGAAAACTTGGAGGAGGAAATAAGCTAATGAAACATCAACATTGGATTCGTTCAGCCGCTATCGCGGGGGTAATTGCCTTGCTGACCACGGGATGTTCGGTTCTGGGCACTGGAAAGAAAAGTGACATCGATGCACCTCCGACAACGGGTGCGGGAGCTGACGCGAAGACGACATCAGCAGCCGTTACGATCGATATGATCGAAGACAATTCATCACAGATGACGGTTTATGTGAAAGATGGTAAAGGCTTCGTGGCTCCGCTTAGTCTTGGATTACCTAAGACGGTGTCTGTCGCCAAAACGACTCTCGAGTATATGGTGGACGGAGGGCCGGTTGCAAGCTTGCTTCCATCTGGTTTTGGGGCTCTGCTGCCTAAAGGTACGAAGGTCATTAGTTTGAATGTCACATCAGACAAGCGTGCCATTGTTGATTTCTCTAAGGAATTCCTCAACTACGATGGGGCGAATGAGAGAAAGATTTTGGAGGCGATCACTTGGAACCTGACGAGCTTCCCAACCGTAGAGAAAGTGCAGCTGCGTGTAGACGGGAAAGATCTGAAGGAGATGCCGAAAGGGAAGACACCGCTGGATATACCTCTTGCACGCTCTATGGGGATCAACATCGAGAAGGCTGAAGACGCTGAATTTGGTCAATCCACACCAGTTACCCTCTATTTCTTGAATCAAAATGATCAAAATTACAAATATTATGTACCTGTTACAAGGCTTGTCAAAAGGACTGATGATGTTGCGAAAGCGGTTGTCGAACAGTTGATCAAAGGGCCTGATCAGAAGAAGGGTCTGGCTGCTGTTCTGAATGCTACAACGGAAGTGAAGAGCATTAAGCCAGCGGATGGTGTTATAACCGTTGACTTCTCTAATAAATTCCTTGGCGCGGATCAGAAAGCACCCGCCGAGGCCATGCAGTCCGTTATTCTTTCATTGACGGAGAACACAAGCTTTAAACAAGTGCAAATTAAAGTGGATGGCGCCGTGAAGCCTGTAGTTAAACCAGCTCATATTAATCCGGCTAAGCTTTAAGAAGCTTGCCCGCTTCTAACGACCTCTATGCATTAGCGTTTGTCTTTGACAAGGCGCTTGCATAGGGGTTTTCTCAGCATTATAATCAATGTTCGGCATTATTGTTTTGGGCTTGGGATGCTTTTCGATGGCTACTTTGTTACAATGGGGCGTAGGAACAAAGCTTCTGACGGAAGCAACAGGAGGAGAACAACATTTATGAGAATTGGCGGTAGAACGAATCAAGAACTGCGACCTATGAAAATAACCCCTCATTATATAAAACACGCGGAAGGCTCGGTACTAATTGAGGTCGGGGATACCAAAGTGATTTGTACGGCGACGATTGAAGAACGCGTCCCGCCTTTTATGAAAGGTCAAGGGAAAGGCTGGGTTACAGCTGAATATTCGATGCTGCCTCGAGCTACGCAGGTTAGAAATCAGCGTGAAGCTGCCAAAGGTAAGCTTGGTGGTCGTACAATGGAGATTCAGCGTCTTATAGGCCGTGCGCTTCGTTCCGTTGTGAATTTGGAAGCATTAGGCGAAAGATCCATCACATTGGATTGCGATGTTATTCAAGCGGATGGCGGTACTCGTACAACGTCAATTACCGGTGCTTTTGTGGCTATGGCATTTGCGATCGACAAATTGGCGACAGACAAAAAATTAGCCAAATTCCCGATTAACGACTTTCTGGCTTCTGTAAGTGTTGGGGTTATCGGCCAAACACCGCGGCTGGATCTGAATTATGAAGAGGATTCACATGCGAAAGTAGATATGAATGTCGTAATGACGGGGCAGGGTCAATTCGTTGAAATCCAAGGAACTGGCGAGGATGCTCCTTTTTCCCGTAAAGAACTGGATGAACTGCTCGCTCTGGCTGAAACAGGAATTCATACGATGATTGAAGAGCAGTCTAACGTATTAGGCCCGATCGCTGATCGCATTCGAGGTGTACATCATGCTGCTACAAAGTAATTTCGTCGTCATTGCGACGCGTAACGAGGGCAAAGTCAAAGAGTTTGCGAAGCTTTTTGGAGCAAAAGGCTACAAAGTTCGCAGCTTAACGGACTATACGGATCTTCCGGAAATCGTGGAGAGCGGAACGACGTTTGCAGAAAATGCACGGATTAAAGCGCAGATTATTTCGGCACATCTCCATGTGCCGGTTCTTGCTGATGATTCGGGTTTGTGTGTAGCGGCTTTGAACGGTGAACCGGGTGTTTATTCAGCTAGATACGCTGGAGAAAATGCTACGGATGCAGACAATAACGCTAAACTGCTGCAAGCATTAAACGAGGTAGGTTCTGAAGACGGTTTGCCTGCCAACGGAGAACATCCAAAGCTTCTTAGCGAAGCTTCCTTTGTTTGTGCGCTGACGCTCATCGATCCTGTAGCGAATGAAGTCATTGAAGCGGAGGACACTTGCCGTGGTTACATCATTGGGGAGGAACGCGGCGAAAGCGGATTCGGCTATGATCCCTTATTTTATATCCCTGCTCTTGGGAGAACGATGGCTGAATTAACAGTAGAAGAAAAGAATGAGATAAGTCATCGAGCCAAAGCTTTACGCATGTTTTTGGATAGACTTCCTGATCAGAACGACTAATATCACAAAGAAAACCTGCTTCCACTTTTATCGGTGGCCAGCAGGTTTTTTTCATTTATCGGATGGAAATTTTATAGGAACGTAACCAAGTGTCCACTTGTGCCAGATAGGCGAATAGTTGAGGACCCGTCATCAGCTGACCAAACCATGGGAGATCGAAATCATTCGTTTCTGAGCTGGCAAGTGCGCGAATTTTCTTAACATCAATGAAGGGAAGCAAGGGTGAGCTGGGGTCATCCAGAATTTCCAGCACCCATTTTCTCACAGCTGCCAAGTAATTAGGGTTGTGAGTCTTTGGATAAGGACTTTTCTTGCGAGTTAGCACATCCTCAGGAAGAACACCTCTGAGCGCTTTGCGCAAAATGCCTTTCTCCCGATCCCCCGATGTTTTGATTTCCCAGGGAATATTCCAGACATACTCAACAAGACGGTGATCGCAGAAAGGGACGCGAACTTCAAGTCCGACGGCCATGCTCATACGATCCTTTCGATCCAGAAGTGTCGGCATGAACCGGGTAATGTTTAAATAAGACATTTCCCGCATACGGTTTTGCTGCTGTGTTTCCCCAGCTAACCGCGGCACTTCGCTGAGCGCTTGCTGATATCGATTATTGACATACTCGACAGGTTTGATCCAATCCACAAGATCGGGAGCGAGCAGGTCAATGCGATTGTTCAGTTTCAAAGACCAAGGGAACGTACCCGCTCCCAAAGCTTCTTCGTTGTGGAACCAAGGATATCCACCGAATATTTCGTCGGCTGCTTCGCCGGAAATGGCTACAGTCGCTTCTTTTTTGATCTCACGGCAAAATAAATAAAGAGACCCATCAACATCAGCCATTCCTGGTGTATCACGGGCAAATACCGCTGTTTTCAGAGATTCCACAAGCTCGGGTGTGTCAAATTCAATATAGTGATGCTCGGTGCCTAGATGCTCCGTCATCCGTTTAATCCAAGGTGCATCTGAATTCGGCTGAAAGATGTTGGCTTTAAAATGCTTGTCATTATCTTTGTAATCAACGGAAAAAGTATGCAGAGCGCCTTGCCCGCTTTCCTTATAATGAGCAGAGGCAAGTGCCGTAAGGGCACTAGAGTCAAGACCACCTGATAGAAGAGTACAGATGGGAACATCAGACACAAGTTGGCGCTGTGATGTATCACTAAGCAGTTGCTGAACTTGCAATGCCGTAGCAGCGATATCGTCGGAGTGCTGGTGGCTTTCGAGCTTCCAATACGTGCGAATGGATAAGCCATTGCGGTCAAATACAGCGCATTGTCCTGGTTTGAGCTCAGACATGTTGCGATAAATCCCATGACCGGGTGTGCGAGCCGGACCTACTGCGAAGATTTCGGCCAAGCCTTCCGCACCAACCTCTGCTTGGAAGTCGGGGTGTGCGAGTATGGCTTTCGGCTCTGAGCCGAATAGAAGCACACTATTTTGATGAGAATAAAAAAGCGGCTTTACACCGAGCCGATCTCTGACCAAATAAAGGGATTGTTCTTGATCATTCCAGGCCGCGAAAGCGAAAATGCCATTAAGCCGGTCTACACAAGCTCTCCCCCATTCAATAAAAGCAACAAGCAGCACTTCTGTATCACAGTTTGTGCGGAAATGATACCCACGAAGTTCGAGCTCTTTTTTGAGTTCTGGGGCGTTATAGAGTTCGCCATTATATACGATCGTGTACGTGTAGTCTCCTTGTTTCCGTACCATGGGCTGAGCGCCGTTTTCCGGATCCATTACACTAAGACGTCGATGACCGAGGGCACAATGCTGTGAAATCCAAGTACCAGAAGCATCAGGTCCGCGCAAATGGAGCGTTTCCGTCATATTTTCTAGAATGGACGGGTACCCGGTCAAGTCTTTCCGCCAATCTATCCAACCCGTTATTCCGCACATAGACGTTCCTTCCTTTCCTTATAAAGAGAGCATGATGATAAAGGGTATGCAAACGGAAGGTATATAATGTCTGTCCAGAATGGGATGGGCGCAGACAACTGGACGGATTTTGTGTTTTGTAGACAGGCCTGATACAATAAACCCAATTCTTACTTATTAAATGACAAAGGTGATGACTATGAAAAAGAAACACTCCAAAGCACAAATTGACTATTTGGCATCAAGAGAGCATTTTCTGCAAATCAGCAACCAAGCGGATAAACGAATAGTGGAATTAAAAGAGGAAGGTAAAGAAGTTGGGCAGGCAGAAATGGAAGAAATCATTGAGCGTGTCGGCTTGCATCGTGCTTACAATGAACTTACCCAAGCGGAGAATGTCTTGATCAACTGGACACAAACGGCTATCAAAACCGAACCGGAATTTATTCAAAACCGCACTAATTTTGAGGAATTGTACGAAAAAGTCAAAACAGATGCAGAAGCAAGAGGCGCGATTCTTAATCTTGCCATGCGTTTAAATTTAGAGCTTGCGTGACATTCTAAAGAGGTAGTGCCATTCTTTCTTCAGGAGGCGAATGCTCATGGATAGTCATTTCATTAGCAAGCTGCACGACAAGCAGAGGAAAGCCGCGAAGAATTTCAGGACGCAAGGTGACGGTGAGCCAGGCAGTAATTTGCCGCACAAGAAGCACTAAGTCTAATGGCACCATCGAAAGCCTGTAGGGAGATTTCCTTACAGGCTTTTGCTTTGTTTCCTTCTCCGCTGTCCTTAATGGGTAGTTTATACAGCATATTTGGCGCGGTATCTCTCCATACTAATCAAGTGATCATTATTTCAACTCAGAGGAGGATTAATCCCATTATGAGCAAAAAGAAAAGTATGGACCAGCGAACACAAAGCACAATCGATCATTCGAAGCAATCTTCTCGCATACAGTCCAATCTGGATTCAACAGAGCCTGGAAAGCACCAACCGAATCGTCCTTCCGTTTAAATGCAGCGATTTGAATTTGAAAATACAGCTTCCGAGGAAGTCCCTACCATTTGGTGGGGCTTTTTCCTTGTTTGTAAATAGAGTATGAGGTAAGATGAGATTTGAGTTTAAAAGATTTGAATAAACTCGGTCACAATTTCATATCCGAAATAGGTGCTTACCTTTCGCTATCCAAGCGCAGCGTAAGCTTAATAGGGAAGATCGGTTTGAAGCCGACGCGGTCCCGCCACTGTAACAGAGGAGTCAACGTCTCGAATGCCACTGATCGACCGATTGGGAAGGCTGACGTTCGATGAAGATCCTGAAGCCAGGAGACCTGCCTATTTCAGCAGCACATTTTATATACCTACGGGAGATAGGGAGGTGTTCTTATGAGTACGTGGGATCTATCAACAGTCCAACATCATGTGCTTATCTGTAACGGAGGATCTTGTCTGAAACATTCAGGAGATGAAACAACGCTAGCCATCCGAGATGAAATTTCGAAGCACGGAGCCGAGCACCTAATACATACAACTCGGACTAGATGTAATGGCCGCTGCCAGGACGAAGGTGTAGTTATAGTGTATCCGCAAGGGATTTGGTACAAGGAAATGACACCAGAGACGGGTAGAAGGCTTGTGAGAGAGCATTTACTAGAGGGGAAACCACTCGAGGAACATATGATTTATAGCTTTGAGGAGCGCTTTGTGCCAACTGGAATAGGAAATAAGGGTATTAGTCGCATACAAAGTAAATAATCAGATAATGAAAATTTAAAAAGGGGGCTATCCCGAAAGGTTAATAACCTTTTTTGGGAATCTACCTTAAAGCACGTATCCAAAAGGACTTCCGCCAATAGGGGGAGGTCCTTTTTGGTCATATATGCGCGTTTTCCGCGCTTATTGGTTCGGACGCTCTTGAATAAGCGCGAATAACGCGCTTATTTGTCATACTTGTTAAGAATGACAAGCAACTACGGTGGGAGGGCCTATCATTGATAGATGGTTGCATGATGCTATACATAAAGAGGCTGTCCCTCTAATCACAGTTGGGACAGCCTCTTTATATATGTCATTGGTTATCATTATGCAAAGACTTTTTGCAATAATGTTGTAAAGTCATTCACATTCCTTGGTGCCGAGACTCCCTGACGGCAAGCTTCAGGCAGTGCATCCCACAGATCTAGCAGCATGGGCCTGTCAAGTCCAAGACTATGAAGTGCCTTGCTATCTTTGAATATTTCATCTGGCGTGCCTTCCATGACGCACTGTCCCCGATCCATCACCAGAATCCAATCAGCCCACGAATAAGCTAGGTTCATGTCATGGGTGGCCATGACTAACGTGATTCCGCGGCTATGGATCCGGTCCAGTTCCTCGACAAGCTGTTGTTCCGATATCCGATCCAGATAGGCCGTTGGTTCATCCAGCAGCAGCAGCTTTGGTTCAAGCACGAGCACGCCGGCTAAGGCTACTCGTTTCTTTTGACCGAGACTCAAGTGGTGAATGGGAGTGTGTGCTAAGTGTTCAAGTCCCATCGTTCGTAATATAGCTTCTCCTCGCTGAGTAATCTCAGGCTCAGGGACGGCGGCATTCCGCAGACCGTAGGTGACATCCTCATAGGGAGTATTCAGAATGAGCTGCTGTTCCGGATCCTGAAAGACAAGTCCAACGTCTTGACGTAATTGTTTGAGCTCTTTGCGTTCGTAAGTTAAAGGCTTGTTTTTCCATAAGACTTGCCCTGATGAAGGTGAATGAATGCCAATAGCCTGAAGAAATAAAGTTGATTTGCCAGAGCCGTTATGGCCGCATATGGCTGTTTTTTTCCCCTCTGGGATGCGGAGCTTTAATTTGTTTAAAGCCTCCGTCTGTGAAGCGGGATAGCTGAAGCTAACTTCTATGGTTTCTAAAATCGTGCTCATCCGATACTCCTCCAATTCCAACGCAGCCAAATTTCGAGCAGCAGCAGCATCGTGAACCCTATATAACTTTCCAATTTATATCGAAAAGGTACAGGATTAGCTCGATTAGGGGCCATGTGAATGTCATCTGTAAAACCTCTGGAGACAAGGCCATTTGACAGTGATTTATACCGCTGCATCGTTTTGATAAACATTTGAACAATAATAATGGCTGTATCCTTTAATCTATTTTGGAAACCGGTCTGACCGCCTCTTGATTGCTGGGCAACATACATGTTATTGGCAATTTCAAATAGGATGAACAGAAACCGATACATAATAAGCATAATTTCCAAAACCAACTTGGGAACGCGAACTTTATGCAACACTTGCAGTAATTCGGAAAAAGGAGTACTGAACATAATAAAGGACACACAGCTTAGGCTGGCTATAATACGAACGAATAATTTGCCAATTAGCAATAGACCTGTTGAAGTAACGGACAGCTTCCAGTCGATGAAGATAAAGGTCGCCACTTCGTGAATGTCTGGCAAAGCTTGCAAAGGACGGATCTCTACAACTAATGCGGGTACACTGCTTACAAAAAAAAGGCATGCAGCACCGATGACGGTTACATAATATTTGATTGGAACACGAGCATAGCCAACCGTCCACAGGGTCATCCAAACCGCTATAACTGCCTGAACCGCTGGATGTGTTAGATAAGATAACAGCAGCATAGCAACTGCAAAACCGCACTTCCACATTGGTGATACGGGACGTAAGGCATTTTTATAGGAGAGCGAATCGATTCGTTTCATCATTGGTTTTTGGACTTAGACGCTTTCCCTTTGAAAAAGCCAAAGGCAAACCCGATGAAGCCAGCCCCGATGGCTGCTTGTAAGGCGAACAGCATACTTTCTGTTTCAGATGGGAGCTCAAATAAAGAAGAGAACCATGGCTTATAGGAAGGTGCAATACTTTGGATCAATTGTTCAGCAGCATCATCCGATCCGCCAAATTCTCCTTTTGCGAAGATAAGGGGTAAGACAGCCAATAATACAACGGCAATTAACATCAGGGTATTTACGGTACGCGTTTTCATAGCTCAGAAGCTCCCTTCATTTTATGTTGTAAAATAGATAGCTCTTTAGGGCCATAAGATTGTAACCAATTCCATATTAATACGGTTAAAATGCCTTCACTAATGGCAAGAGGGATTTGTGTAATGGCAAAAATGCCGCCAAACTTCAAGAAAGATGCAACAAATCCACCTTGTTCAGCTGGGAATGCAAGAGCTAATTGGACAGAAGTAACAATGTATGTGGATAAGTCAGCAAGAGCAGCCGCTAAAAATATCGACCATTTTTGTTTGCCGGTTGTTTTCATCATGGACTTATATATGAAGTAGCCAACTACTGGACCGGAGAGAGCCATGGAGAAAGCATTTGCTCCGAGTGTTGTAAGTCCCCCATGTGCAAGTAATACGGCTTGAAATAACAAAACAATCGATCCTAGGACGCTCATAGGGAGCGGTCCGAACATCACAGCTCCTAAACCTGTACCCGTTGGGTGAGAACTGCTTCCGGTTACGGAAGGGATTTTCAGGGCCGACAGTACGAAGGTGAACGCACCAGCAAGACCTAGCATTATTTTGAGCTCTGGGTGTTCTTTCGTAATTTTGATAAGTGCTCGGACACCTAGAAAGAAGAACGGAAGGAAGGCTGCCCACCAAAATATTGCCCAACCTATGGGGAGAAAGCCTTCCATTATGTGCATGCCGTAGACGGTTTGCGGTTCATTAATGAATAGGTAGAGGGCTAACCCAATAACCATAAGCAAGAAGCTAGTGACTTTGGTCATTCGTGTTTTTGTTTGCATGTTTTTTTAATTCCTCCTATTAAAATTTGATAAACGAACAAAAAAGACCAATCCTAATGGATTGGCCGTGGGTACGTACGAATAAACGACAACTATAAGCTAGATGTCGAAAGACTTGACGTACACCGCTCCTTTCCGCGAAGGTTTCTGGGTGCATAAATGAAGGTAGGTCTCCTGGCTCTCGGATCATCGTTTCTTTCAGCCTTCCCTGATATGCATCAAGTGACATGATAGAAAGAAACTCCCCGAATACAGTGGCGGGACCGCTCGGGATTTGCACCCGATTCCCTGTTACCCCTTGCTTGCTACGCAAAGGCACCTCATTTATTCGAAAAAATATGTAATTGAAAAGAGTATAACACAATATAAAAGATTCGTAGCATAGGGAACGTTATTTTTCTTTTTCGCTTTACCGGACAACACAACACATATAGGTAAACAAAAAAAGATCGCGATTTCTCGCGATCCTTTTTGCCGTGCATGAACGTCCCAGGAGGGATTCGAACCCCCGACCGCACGCTTAGAAGGCGTGTGCTCTATCCAGCTGAGCTACTGAGACATAGACCTCTTCTTACCTTGCGGATGTGATCCGTTTAGCGAAGCGAGAGTTAATATATCATATCGTTTTATAGGAAGTCAACCCTTGATTCATAATTATTTTGCAATCACTCTGACAATCAAGTAAACTGTCACCAGCGAGACCAAGATTTCTGAGGTGATCATCATAACAGACCCATCCATCAATAACTTAATTCTTTTTCCGAAAACAGAGCAGTATTACGAAGAGGAGCTGACTCGGTTTCTACAGACAGAGCAGTATAGTGATGCGCTCCAACTGTTAACCTTTCTGCTGCAATTTCCGACAGTAGACCCTCACAAAGCTGAACAATGGGAAGCTCTGAGGAACTGGCTGTATACGATGTATCCGGAATCCATGTTTGCCATGACGCCAATGGAAGAGGACCCAGAGGAAGAATCAGATTTATTACGGCAATACATACAAGAAAAGACAGCTGACGATGGCACCTTTGCACTTAAGCTTCTGAATATGTTAAACGACGGCACACTGGAGCAGCAAGTCAATGCTCTTGAGCAATTGGCATTCATCGATCAATCGGGTGTAAGCCAACGGGTTAAGGAATGGCTATGCGAAAAGCCGCGGCATCCTCATATTCAGTTCAAAGCTTTGCAGGCGCTTAAACAGATGGGGGAGCGAGGATTTATCGAGTTCCCTAAGAATGGGGAAAAGATTCTTGTCGAGATCGAGGAGACACCGCTGTGTCCGGAGGATTTTCCATCACGGATTCGTGATATGATTCGCAGAGTCGGAGACATTAGTGAAATAAGCCAACCTGATTTTGTTTATTTTGCCAAGCAGACTTGGCAGGAATTTCTAGCCTATGCCTATGGGACATCGATCTATACAGATCTACAGAAAGCGGAAGAAGGGGCTGTTGATGTCTGGGCATCTGCACTTCATGCTATTCTTCAAGAGAAACTGTTTGGTGCGGTGAATCGGGAAGAATTACTAGACAATTACGGTATTGTTGATTCCATGAAGCTTCAGTGGAAGCGAGCTAATCTTGTGCTGCAGACGTTTGTGAAGCAGTTTAATCCAGATCCATCATAAGGCAAGAAAGGCTGCCTTGAAATGAAAATCTTATATGGTATAATAGAATGGTTGTAATGAGCGTAACGTGAAAATATGTCATCGTACATTTTTGGAGGGGAAAGCATAAAATGAAAGCAAGTTGGGAAAAAATAGAGAAGAACGTAGGCGTTCTTGAAGTGGAAGTTGGCGCAGAGCGCGTAGCAGATGCTTTGGATAAGGCATTTAAAAAGGTATCAGCGAAAGTGAATGTTCCAGGATTCCGTAAAGGGAAAGTGCCTCGTTCTATCTTTGAAGCTAAATTTGGTGTTGAAAGCTTGTATCAAGACGCTTTAGATATCATTTTGCCAGAAGTTTATGTGGAAGCGATCGAAGAGGTTAAAATCGAGCCTGTTGATCGTCCTGAAGTAGACGTTGAACAATTCGGCAAAGGTCAAGTGCTGAAGTTCAAAGCAAAAGTTACTGTTAAGCCTGAAGTAACACTTGGCGATTACAAAGGTATCGAAGTTGAAGCGGTAAGCACGGATGTTACGGAAGAAGAATTGAATGAAGAGCTTACTCGTTTGCAACAGCGTCATGCTGAATTGGTTGTTCTTGAAGAAGGACAAGCAGCAAATGGTGACGTCGTAGTCCTTGATTTCGAAGGATTCGTAGACGGTGAGGCGTTCGAAGGCGGCAAAGCGGAGAAATACTCCCTTGAGCTTGGTTCCAACTCCTTCATTCCAGGCTTCGAAGAGCAGCTCGTAGGACTTGGTAAAGGCGAAGAGAAAGAAGTTAATGTTAGCTTCCCTGAAAACTACCACTCCGAAGATTTGAAAGGCAAAGCGGCTGTGTTTAAAGTGAAAATTCACGACATTAAACGCAAAAACTTGCCAGAGCTTGATGATGAATTTGCTAAAGACGTGAGCGAGTACGATACACTTGTAGAGTACAAAGAAGAGTTGAAAAAACGTCTTCAAGAACGCAAAGAAAAAGATTCAGAGGCTGCTCTGGAAACAGCTGTTGTTGAAAAAGCTGCAGCTAACGCTGAAGTTGAAATTCCAGCTTCTATGGTAGAAGCAGAGCTTGATGTTATGGTGAAGGAATTCGAAAGACGTCTTCGCTCCCAAGGCATGACGCTTGAGATCTACTTCCAGTTCTCCGGTCAAAACGAGAGCGTGCTGAAAGAACAAATGAGAGAAGATGCTGACAAGCGTGTTCGTAACAACCTTGTTCTTGAAGCCATCGCAGCTGCAGAAAAAATCACAGTTTCCGATGAAGAAGTTGACACGGAGCTTGAGAAATATGCACAATCCTACCAAAAAACAACGGCAGAACTTCGTGAGCTGTTTGCTTCTAACGGCAGCCTAGAAGGTCTGAGCAACGATCTTGTGATTAGAAAAACGGTTGACTTCTTGCTTGAAAATAGCAAGCATGTTTCCGCAGCAGTATAAATAAGGTAAGTAAAGGCACGTACGTAAGCAACGTGCCTTTCTTTTACCCTATTTTAGCCCCCAAACTGCCCAAGACCATAAGAAATACCCTCATACATAGCAGTTCTCTGAAAAAATGACTTTGCTGTTCAAACGTGTTAAACTGTATCTGAATCTCAAATGAGAGAACTTGGCTATTGCCGCAAAAGGAGTTGGTACAATGAGTCTTATTCCTATGGTTGTTGAACAAGAGGCTCGTGGGGAACGTTCTTACGATATCTACTCGCGTTTACTAAAGGACCGCATTATCTTCATTGGGAGCGCTATTGATGATGATGTGGCTAATTTGGTCATTGCCCAGCTGCTCTTTTTATCAGCTCAGGATCCCGACAAGGATATCCACTTATATATCAATTCACCAGGTGGATCTGTAACAGCTGGAATGGGTATCTTCGATACCATGCAGTTTATTAAACCGGATGTATCTACGATTTGTGTAGGTATGGCTGCAAGTATGGGCTCTTTGCTGTTAACAGCAGGTGCCAAAGGTAAGCGATACGCGCTGCCGAATGCAGAAGTTATGATTCACCAACCGCTCGGCGGTGTAAGAGGTCAAGCAACCGATATCAAAATCCACGCGGATTGGATTATCAAAACGAAGCAAAAACTCAACCAGATCTATGTGGACCGTACGGGACAGCCGCTTGAAAAGATCGAAAGAGACACCGACCGGGATAACTTTATGAGCGCTGAAGAAGCGAAGGCATATGGGTTAATCGACGAGGTTATCACTCGAAACGACTTGAAATAAAGGAGTGATCCCATGTTTAAATTTAACGATGAAAAAGGCCAACTCAAATGTTCCTTTTGTGGAAAATCCCAAGACCAAGTACGCAAACTTGTTGCAGGTCCGGGAGTTTACATTTGTGATGAATGTATAGAGCTTTGCACGGAGATTGTGGAAGAAGAATTAGGACATGAAGAAGAGCTAGATCTCAAAGATGTTCCTAAACCAAAAGAAATTCGTAATATCTTGGACCAGTATGTTATTGGGCAAGAACAAGCGAAAAAATCATTGGCTGTAGCGGTTTATAATCACTACAAACGGATCAATTCGCAGAACAAGCTTGAAGATGTTGAGCTTCAAAAAAGTAATATCGTCCTTCTAGGACCAACGGGAAGCGGTAAAACGTTGCTTGCGCAAACGCTTGCCAAAATTTTGAATGTTCCTTTTGCGATCGCTGATGCCACTTCTTTGACTGAAGCAGGTTATGTGGGCGAAGATGTAGAGAACATTTTGCTCAAATTGATTCAAGCAGCCGATTATGATGTAGAAAAAGCCGAACGCGGCATTATCTATATTGATGAGATCGATAAAGTGGCACGTAAATCCGAGAACCCGTCTATTACAAGAGACGTTTCCGGCGAAGGTGTTCAACAAGCTTTGCTCAAAATTCTTGAAGGCACGGTTGCCTCTGTTCCTCCGCAAGGTGGACGTAAGCATCCGCACCAAGAATTCATTCAAATTGATACAACCAATATTCTGTTTATTTGCGGTGGAGCTTTCGATGGCCTCGAGCAAATTATCAAACGCAGAATTGGTAAAAAAGTAATTGGCTTTAGCACTGATGGGGCTAAAGTTGATTTGAAACCAGGCGAGTACTTATCCATGGTGCTTCCGGAAGATCTCTTGCGATTCGGATTAATTCCGGAATTCGTTGGTCGTTTACCGGTCATCTCTACGCTTGAGCCGCTTGATGAAGCAGCCCTTGTTCGTATTCTTTCCGAGCCTAAGAATGCGCTCGTTAAGCAGTACCAGAAGATGCTCGAGATGGATAACGTATCGCTCGAATTCGACGCAGAGGCACTTGATGCCATTGCCAAAGAAGCGATTAAACGTAATACTGGCGCGCGCGGTCTGAGAGCCATCATTGAAAGCATTATGCTTGATGTGATGTTCGAAGTCCCTTCGAGAACAGACGTCACGACATGTGTGGTATCCAAGGAAACTGTTCAAAACAAGATTACTCCTGTTTTGACGACCAAAGATGGCGCGCAGGCGACTGGTAAGAAGAAAGAAGAAAGTGCGTAACCCATAATTTCACAAATTACACACAGCCTCCAATCTGATTCCCTGCTAATGGGAATTGGAGCGGAGGATGTTTGGTGTCATGGGGAGAGAAACCATAATGTTCCATAGAAAAGATACGCGGGCCGTTCGTGTAGGCGATTTGACGATCGGTGGCAGTAATGAAGTCATCATGCAAAGTATGTGTACAACGAAGACAGCGGATGTGAAGGCGACAGTAGCAGAAATCCTTCGTCTTGAAGAAGCAGGCTGTCAAATCGTTCGTGTCACCGTGAACAACAAGGAAGCCGCTGAGGCAATTAAAGAAATCAAAAAACATATTCATATTCCACTCGTTGCGGATATTCATTTTGACCACCGCTTAGCGCTCGCTGCTATTGAGAATGGCATTGATAAAGTGCGCATCAATCCAGGCAATATCGGCCGCCGCGAAAAGGTAGAAGCGGTCGTTAAAGCTTGTAAAGAACGTGGCATTCCCATTCGTATTGGGGTTAATGCTGGCTCTCTGGAGAATCATCTTCTCGAGAAATATGGCTACCCGACGCCTGAGGCGATGGTAGAAAGTGCCTTGTTCCACATTAATATTCTGGAAGAGCTTGATTTCCATGATATTATCGTTTCACTCAAAGCTTCCGATGTTCCTATGGCGATTGCAGCCTATTCCCAAGCGGCTAAAGCCTTCAACTACCCACTTCACCTCGGTATTACAGAGGCTGGAACGCTCTTTACGGGGGCTGTGAAGAGTGCGGCAGGTATCGGAACGCTCCTTAACATGGGACTCGGTAACACACTCCGTATCTCGCTTAGCGCGGATCCTGTTGAAGAGATTAAAGTAGCTCGTGAGCTGCTCAAAACGTTCGGATTGATTACGAATGCTGCAACTCTCGTTTCCTGTCCTACTTGTGGACGGTTAGATATTGATCTGTTTTCGATAGCTAACGAAGTCGAGGATTATATTGCTAAGATCAAAGTACCGATTAAGGTATCTGTCCTTGGCTGTGCCGTTAATGGTCCAGGTGAAGCTCGTGAAGCTGATATCGGCATCGCAGGCGCCCGCGGCGAAGGCATGTTATTCCGATACGGAGAAATGATCCGTAAAGTGCCGGAAGCTGAATTGCTGGCTGAGCTCAAAAAAGAAATTGATATCATCGTTGATTCTTATGAAAAAACGGGTGTTATTCCAGGACGTAAGCACTAATAGCCTAAATGTTAATAAAATAAGCCGTTAAAGATGCCTCGGGTGAGGTGCTTTTAACGGTTTTTTTGTGCAATCTATTGGAGATCAGAGCCAATGAATCCTTTTTCGCATATTTGTTGCGCAAGAGAAGCATAATGAGTAAAACTGGAAAGCTTGTTCATTTGAAGTAAGTTTTTCTAACGAATATATGCAAACAAGGAGATGCTATGAATTTGCTAAGCAAGTATAGGACTGCTCTTCACATTACCCTTACGGTAATCGTAGGGATTTTTTTGCTTCTTTTACCCTTGCAGACAGGTGCCTCAGTGGTGGCGATACCTTCACAGCATGCGGCTGAGATCAAGACGAAGAAGGTGGCCATTGTCATTGATGACTTTGGCAATAATATGGACGGCACTAAAGAGATGTTGGATTTACCGATCCAATTCACTGTCGCTGTCATGCCCTTCTTGCCTTCTTCCAAGCAAGATGCGCAATTAGCGCACGATAAGGGGCATGAAGTCATCCTACACCTTCCTATGGAGCCTGTACGGGGCAAGAAGAGCTGGTTAGGTCCAGGAGCCATTACTACAGACTTGTCGAGTGATGAGATTCACAAAAGGATTGTAGCAGCTATCGATGATATTCCTTATGTAATAGGAATCAATAATCATATGGGCTCCAAAGCTACTGCAGATGAGAGAGTGATGAAAATTCTCGTTGATATTTGCAAAGAGAAAAATCTCATTTTATTAGACAGCCGTACGACTCCAAAAAGCCTAATTGGCAAGCTTGCAGGGCAAAATGGAGTTCCATATTCTGAGAATCAATTGTTCTTCGATGATCTTTACACATATAGTCACATCAGCAATCAAATGGTGAAGTTTAAAAAGTTAATCCATCAACGAGACGTGGTCATTGCGATCGGACATGTGGGTCCCCCAGGGAAAAAAACAGCCCAAGTCATTAAAGAGGCAATTCCTATCATTCAAAAGGAAGCGACCTTTGTTCCGATTTCACAAACAATGAAGCTCAATCCTAATTAGGATGAATCATGGCAAAGTATTGGTCTATCGCTTGTGCGATCGCTTTTGCTAGCTTAGCTTGATGGTGAGAATCATTCAGAAGCTTGCGGTCTGCTTTATTTGAAATAAAGCCTAATTCAACGATAACTGCTGGGCATTTCGTGTGTTTCAGCACATAATACTTTTTACCAAGAACAGGAAGTTCATCGGTACCATAAAGCTGATTCAGGGATTCTTGCAAAAGCCCCGCAAGCAAAATGCTGTCCGATTGATTTTGATATATAACAAGTGGTCCTCTGCGAGCAGATTTGCCTGACCAATTAATATGCATGCTTAGCATCATTTTGGGCTTAATGGTATTGGCGAGTCCAGAACGCTGCGCTAAATCCTTACGGTGTCTGCTGCCGTACGACCACGTGTTATCTTCACTTAAAGCGTAGTCCTCCGTCCTGTTGATGATGACGCGATAGCCCCGTTTCTTAAGCAGCTTGTATGTTTTTTTGGATATAGCTAAATTCATATCTTTTTCTAGGTATTTACCGTGCAAAGCACCGCTATCTATGCCCCCATGCCCAACGTCGATGATGATATCAGCATTAGGCAGCAGGGGATCATTGGCCAAAGCGTATGCATCTGATGTCTTACAAAGACAAAGGAAAAGTAGCAGAATCATCAAGCTTTGCTTCAAGGGGGCCACATCCTTTTACATGAATATCTACACTATATCCTTCTTCTCCAAGGGGGTTGTCATTCACCATGCAAAAGTTTGCATGAATTGGATTAACCTTCTTTCACACGGGAATAATGGAAGCTATGACAAAAAAGCTGAGCTTTGTTCTACGACAACAGATTTGCCAGAGCAAAGCTCAGCTTACGCTTACGAAGACAGTTTTCTAGCGAAACTCAGCCAATGCTTACGATGAAAGTTTTGCTAAAGCAAAACTCAGCTTACGCTTACGAAGACAGTTTTCTAGCGAAAACTCTAAGGAGGTTACGACAAATGAGTTTAAGTATTATTCTGATGGTAATTCAAGTTTTCTTTGCCGTTGTGATTGGGTTGTATTTCTGGAATTTGCTGCGTAATCAACAGACGAATCGGTCTGCTGTCGATAGAGAGTCCAGAAAAGAATTGGAGAAATTAAGAAAACTGAGATCCATTTCGCTAACAAAACCGCTCTCAGAAAAAACAAGACCGTCCTCCATGCAGGATATCGTTGGCCAGATTGAAGGGTTGAAAGCCCTAAAAGCGGCATTATGCGGTCCCAATCCGCAGCATGTTATTATTTATGGCCCGCCTGGGGTTGGTAAAACGGCTGCTGCTCGTGTTGTTTTAGAAGAAGCTAAGAAAAATCAAGAGTCGCCCTTCCGGCCGGACTCTAAATTTACAGAAATCGATGCCACGACAGCACGTTTTGACGAAAGAGGTATTGCCGATCCGTTGATTGGTTCTGTTCATGATCCTATTTATCAAGGTGCGGGTGCAATGGGGGTTGCGGGGATTCCACAGCCTAAGCCAGGTGCGGTAACGAAGGCGCATGGCGGCATTTTATTTATCGATGAGATCGGTGAATTACACCCCACACAAATGAACAAATTATTAAAGGTGCTGGAAGATCGTAAAGTATTTCTGGAGAGCGCGTATTATAGCTCCGAGGATACGAATATTCCAGGCTATATTCATGATATATTTCAAAATGGTTTGCCTGCTGATTTCCGTTTGGTAGGGGCTACGACGAGGACGCCTAGTGAGATCCCTCCTGCAATTCGTTCGCGCTGCTTGGAGATTTATTTCCGTCCTCTTTTACCAGATGAGGTGGGGGAAATTGCACGGAAAGCCCTTGATAAAATTGGCTTCAAGAAATGTGAGGCTGCTGTTCAAGTTGTAATGAAATATGCAACCAACGGAAGAGAGGCTGTGAATGTGATTCAGCTTGCCGCGGGTATTGCCTTAACGGATAAGCGTGATGAGATCACCGCTGCCGACATTGAGTGGGTTGTCAACTCCTCACAAATTCCACCTAGACCAGAGCGGAAAATACCAGCACAACCGCAAATTGGTTTCGTCAATGGATTAGCTGTGTATGGTCCTAACTTGGGTACACTACTTGAGATCGAAGTGACCGCGATACCTATTGCCGCTGCGGGTACTGGGAAATTTAACATTACAGGTGTTGTAGATGAAGAGGAGATGGGGGGAGGCTCTCGAACCATTCGCAGAAAGAGTATGGCGCGCGGATCGGTGGAAAATGTCTTGACAGTCCTTCGCAAACTCGGATTTAATACGTCAGATTACGATCTGCATATTAATTTCCCTGGCGGAGTGCCGATCGATGGCCCTTCTGCAGGCATTTCCATGGCGACAGCTATTGCATCTGCCATACATAAAATACCTGTGGATAATAAACTGGCAATGACGGGGGAAATGAGTATCCATGGTAAAGTTAAACCGGTTGGCGGCGTTGTAGCGAAGGTGGAAGCTGCATTCCAAGCGGGAGCTACCAAAGTCATTATCCCTAAAGAAAACTGGCAAGAAATGTTCGCTAATTTGCCGGGGGTAGAAGTGATTGCTGCTGACTCGATCGAAGAAGTGCTGGAAGTTGCACTAGGCTTAGAGCTTCATGATAATGTGATTCACTTGCCCTTTACTTCGGAAAGGACGATTCCAGCTTCATCTTTACCCATTTTACATGCGAATTCCCAACATACAATTGACTCTTAAATCAGCGGAACGGAAACCTCACATGACGAGTCAGGGTGCTAGTTGGTGTTTTGTTTGCAGTTTTGATAAAATGTAAAGGGCAACGAAGGTATAGAAATATGTTCCAACGCGGAGAGACTTTGAACTCCGTTCAAAGATCCATATATTAGGAGGTGCAGAGGATGGGACCCGGAAAAATCAAGGTGCGCAGATTGCCGCTATTGCCTCTAAGGGGACTGCTGGTTTATCCGAGCATGGTTCTACATCTGGATGTAGGGCGAGAAAAGTCGGTTAAAGCACTCGAGCGGGCAATGGTGGATGACAGCATGATTCTCCTCTGCTCTCAATCAGAGATCAACATAGAAGAACCTGCCAAAGAGGATATTTATCGCATCGGGACGATTGCTAAGGTACGGCAAATGCTGAAACTGCCGAATGGAACGATTCGTGTCTTGGTAGAAGGTGTTTTGCGTGCTGAGATTGTTGAATACCTCGTGAATGATGAATATTATGAAGTCACGGCTAAGGAATTACCGGAGCAAGAAATCACTGATCCTGAGATCGATGCGCTCATGCGAAGCGTACTAAGCCAATTCGAGCATTACATTAATTTGTCGAAAAAGGTTACACCAGAAACACTTGCTGCTGTTTCGGACATTGATGAGCCAGGCCGTTTAGCAGATGTCATATGCAGCCACTTATCGCTCAAAATTAAGGATAAACAAGAGATTCTGGAGACGGTAGATGTACGCGAGCGTCTCGAGAAAATGCTCAATATCTTGAATAATGAGCGGGAAGTGCTTGAACTAGAACGTAAAATTAGCCAGCGTGTTAAGAAACAAATGGAAAAAACGCAGAAGGAATACTACCTTCGCGAGCAAATGAAAGCCATCCAGAAGGAACTTGGCGATAAGGAAGGCCGCGCTGGCGAAGTGGATGATCTACGCAACCAGTTGGCAGAAGCCGAATTGCCGGAGAAAGTCCGCGAGAAGGTTGAGAAGGAAATCGACCGTCTTGAGAAGATGCCAGCGACTTCTGCCGAGGGAGGCGTCATCCGCAACTATATTGATTGGCTGCTGGGACTGCCTTGGTCCAAAAATACCGAAGATGACTTAGACCTAGATAAGGCAGAGGAAATCTTGAATGAGGATCACTTCGGGCTTGATAAGCCAAAGGAGCGCGTACTCGAGTACCTAGCGGTACAGAAGCTTGTTAAGAAGCTGAAAGGACCTATCCTTTGTTTAGTTGGCCCTCCGGGCGTTGGGAAAACTTCCATTGCTCGATCGATTGCTAGATCCATGGGAAGACAGTTCATCCGTATCTCGCTTGGCGGGGTTAGAGATGAGGCTGAGATTCGCGGTCATCGCCGTACGTATGTCGGGGCTATGCCGGGACGGATCATCCAAGGGATGAAGAACGCTGGAACGAATAATCCTGTTTTCTTGCTAGATGAAATTGATAAAATGGCAATGGATTTCCGCGGCGATCCGGCTTCGGCATTGCTTGAAGTTCTTGATCCCGAGCAGAATAGCACTTTTAGTGATCATTTCATTGAAGTTCCGTTTGACTTGTCCAATGTCATGTTCGTGACAACAGCGAATGCTGTTCACAATATTCCTCGCCCTTTGTTAGACAGGATGGAGGTTCTCTACATTCCAGGCTATACAGAGATTGAGAAACTTCAAATTGCGAAAAAGTATTTGCTGCCTAAGCAGAAGCGTGAGCATGGTCTAGAAGAAGATCAACTTGTAGTGGATGAAGCTGCCTTAATGAAAATCGTACGTGAATATACGCGTGAAGCAGGCGTTCGTAATTTAGAGCAGCAGGTCGCAGGCATGAATCGCAAAGCAGCCAAAAAGATCGTATCTAATCCAACTACACCGGTACATGTAACGGAAGAAAATTTGAAGGACTATCTAGGACCCATCAAGTTCCGCTATAATGTAGCCGAAGAGAAAGATCAAATAGGTGCTGTAACAGGCCTTGCTTGGACGGAGGTTGGCGGGGATACCTTAGTCATTGAGGTCACTGTTATGCCAGGAACAGGCAAGTTAACTTTGACGGGTAAACTCGGTGATGTAATGAAGGAATCAGCGCAAGCTGCTTTCAGTTATACACGTACGCGGGCTAATGTGCTTGGCATCGCACCTGACTTTCATGAGAAGAACGATATCCATATTCACATTCCTGAGGGCGCTATTCCAAAGGATGGTCCATCTGCTGGAATTACAATGGCAACAGCATTGATTTCGGCATTGACGAATATTCCTGTTTCTCGTGTGGTTGCTATGACAGGTGAAATCACATTGCGCGGCCGTGTGCTGCCAATCGGTGGACTCAAGGAAAAGGCGCTCGCGGCACACCGAGCTGGTATCCGTACCATCCTGCTGCCTCATGATAATGAGAAAGACATCATCGAAATTCCAGAAAGTGTCCGCGCCGAGATGACCTTCATTCCAGTCAGCCATATGGATCAAGTGCTTGAACATGCACTTGTCAAAAATAAGCCTCCCGTGCAAGTCGGATAACGATAGAAAGTAGTTGAACATCCATGAAAGTCAATCAAGCTGAGTTTATTATCAGTGCGGTTGGACCTAGCCAATATCCAGAGGATGCCTTGCCAGAGATTGCTCTGGCAGGGCGTTCTAATGTCGGGAAATCCTCACTCATTAACTGTATGATCTCCCGCAAAAATTTGGCTAGAACCAGCTCACAGCCCGGCAAAACCCAAACACTTAACTATTATAAAATCAACCAGGACTTATATTTCGTAGATCTTCCAGGTTATGGCTACGCCAAAGTTTCCAAAACGAAACGGGAGCAGTGGGGAAAATTTATTGAGAGCTACTTAATGAATCGAGAAACACTGCGCCTTGTTATGCAATTAGTTGATTTGAGGCATCCTCCTTCCAAAGATGATCAAGCCATGTACGAGTGGCTAAGACATAATGATGTGCCTGTCATCGTCATTGCGACTAAGGCCGATAAGATCCCAAAAAGCAGATGGCCTAAGCACATTAAAATTGTCCGAGAAACTTTGGGGATGGATAAAGGTGTCCAACCATTGATGTTTTCCTCGGAGCTTGGGCTCGGCAAGGACGAGCTGTGGGGGATTCTAGAGCAAGCCATTGCTTATGGAGAGCCAGAACCTGAAGAAGCAAATGAACTCGTGATTGAGAAAGTACAAGATAAAGAACAAGGTAAAGAACAAGAACCGTCCTGATTCATAGGGCGGTTTTTTGTGTAAGGATAAGGAGGACGTCAAAAGACAGAGAAAATCAAGAAGAAGTATACGGGAAAGCGAGGTTTACTGGGGAAAATTTGCTGGCATTCCGTAATTCCTTGGTTTTTTCAGAATATTTGGCTGATTATAATGAATTGCACGCAGGAATATTAGAGACGCATGTAGTATAATAATAAACAAGGTAATAGTTAATGGCTTGAAAACAAAGAATCGAGGGATTTTTATGGCACAAAGGTTAGCGACTGAATATGTCAAAACCTGCCTCCAGTTAACAGAAGCCGAGATGTTCAGGTTTTTTCAAATGTTTGTGGATCATCAAGTGACATTGCAAGTGAAGGTCTTGGAAAATGGCAACCAAGAGGTTGTTTTTCAAGATGGAGCAGGTCAGGAAATCGTCCTTTCATTTGAGAAGAAATCGGGCCTATATGAATGCACAGGATCCTGCAGATTAAGTAACACATTACTGGCTAATTTGATGCGTAAAGCGGTGTCAGAGTTTAAAGGAAGCGCAAAAGTAAATCGGATTTACCCTAGTTATACTATGGTTTACTACTATGAGCGTGGGACCGTCGTTAAAATCGAGGAAGTCAAAGGGCAATTGTTGACCGTTATCTATGAGTACAAAGACACCATTGGTCTTATGCAGCAAATGTTTCAAAAGAGAGAAGTCGAGCAAGAGATTGAAATGATCTACGATCAAATTAACCATCTTCTTGATTTGCGTAATATGCTGCAGGAACAGGAAGAACATCAGCAGATCGACACTCGCCTCAATGAGCTAACGCATCGTTTGTTTATATTGGAGGCTTAACTACACATATACCCAATTACAATAGACCCTTTTTAGGGTCTTTTTTGTTTTCCGTCACTTGGCAAAAAAAACTATTGCATTTCTCGTCGATAGATGTTATTTTTATTCTCGTTGAAACAATATAGGAACCAGGATTCACTCAGGACATTGAATGTTGCGAGAGATTATACCCTCGGGAAGTGAATGACGTAGGTCCTAGCGGATGAAATTTTTTTCAGACATTTTATTCCTAGGAAGGGGGAACCGAAAGATGGAAACAGAATACTCAACTTTCGGAAGACACGTTGCTGTAGATACTTGGGGGGTAGATTTCGAACTTCTGAATAATGCAGATTGGCTGCAGGCTCAGATGGTAGAAGCTGCCGAGGTATGCGGAGCAACCGTATTATCTGTACAATCCAAGCAATTTGAACCACAAGGAGCAACTGTACTTGTTATGTTGTCCGAGAGTCATCTCTCCATTCATACTTATCCTGAGAGAGGTTTTGCCGCGCTTGATTGTTATACTTGCGGTGAGACAGTGGACCCTCAATTAGCAATTGACTTTATGGTATCCGTATTGAAACCAGAAACATTCTATGCGAAGAAATTAGTTCGCGGAATGGGTGAACTGCAAGTAGAAACTCCTGAAATAAAGCAAGCAGAGCTTGTTAAATAAGAGTCTGCGCATAACAATAACGATAGCCACGGAGAAATCCGTGGTTATTTGTTTGTCCAGTTACCCATACAATGTTATTGCGACATATGTCCAAACATGAAGCTAACATGAACTGGGGGAACGGATTTGAAGCAGAAAATAGCTAGAAAAGCAGTGATTTACAGTTTGATTGCCTTTCTCATCATCTGGCCTATCTATCAACTCGTTCAAATACTAGGCCCGCATAAAGAAGAGCATGATGTTACCCATCTACTGTATCAAGTATCTCTGTTTCAGATGGAACTTCTGAAGAGCTATCTGGAAGAAGCTGCTCAAAGCAAAGATACCGAAGGATTGAACGCTGTGGGGCAAGCCCTTTACTCGGCAAGTTATACGCATGAACGGTTAGTGCTTGCTGCGGGAGGAAGCGAATATTTGACTTCACTGGACAGTATGACTCAGCTAATGCAGTATTTAAAGCGTCTGCAGGTAGGGGGAAAGCGAGCTTTAAAGCCGGATGAAATCCAGGTTTTGAAGGAAGTTTGGCTTCAGTACAAAAGTTTGTACGATCTTTATGAGAAAATGATGGCTTCGAATGGCGATATTGTTTCGTCTCAAAATACGAAGATGGCAGAATTAGATCGGAATTTAACCTCTTTTATACGAAAAAAAGCACTTCAATAAAGAGTTTGTTCCAGATGACGTATATAGGAACGGAATGCTGTTAAAACTAACGAGCAGTATGAAGCATTCATAATTTATACAAAAAATTTGTCGGATTGCTTGTTTTGCTGTGCTATAATGGTACATAGAATTAGACGGAAAGGCAGGTGGTACCTTTGCATATTATCGCGCTTGGCTTGAATTATCGTACGGCCCCGGTAGAAATTCGGGAGAAGTTTGCTCTTTCCGAGCAGGATTTACCTAAGGCATTGGCAGAATTGAAAGACACGAAAAGCATTTTGGAGTGTGTAATTGTCGCCACCTGCAATCGCACGGAAATCTACGCTGTTGTGGATCGACCGCAGATGTGCAGTCATTACTTGACTCACTTCATTGAACGTTGGTTCCAAGTCGGCAAGGATCAATTCCAAAAGCATTTATATATGTATGAAAATGAAAAAGCGATTGAACATTTATTCCGCGTAACAAGCGGTTTAGATTCCATGGTCATTGGAGAAACCCAAATTCTAGGACAAGTGCGTGATGCTTTTTTATCATCTCAAAATATGAAAGCAACCGGAGCTTATTTCAATACCTTGTTTAAGCAATCCGTGACACTTGCCAAAAAAGCACACTCCGAAACAGGCATTAGCAATAATCCAGTTTCCGTCAGCTACGCCGCGGTGGAACTTGGTAAACGAATATTCGGTACCTACATGAACAAGACGGTTATGATTATTGGTGCTGGTAAGATGAGCGAGCTCACTGTGAAGCACCTTTACGCCAATGGCGCTAACAAAGTTATCGTGGTTAACCGTACGTTTGAACGTGCAGTAGAATTGGCCGAGAAATTTAACGGCATTCCATGTACCATGGATAACATGATGGAGCATTTAGCGGAAGTGGATATTATAATCAGCTCAACGGGCGCTCCGGGATATGTTCTTACGAAAAATGATATTCAGTCCTATGTTCAAAAAAGAAAATCACGTCCGCTTTTCATGATGGATATTGCGGTCCCTCGGGATCTAGATCCACAAATTAGCGGCTTACCGAATGTTTTTCTTTATGATATCGATGATCTGGAGAATATCGTAGACAAGCATTTGCAAGAGAGAAAGAAAGAAGCTGCAAAGATTGAAACGATGATTGAGTCTGAAATCGGTGTTTTCGAACAATGGACGAAGACGCTTGGTGTAAGTCCAGTCATTAGCGCTCTTCAAACAAAAGCAAGTCAGATCCACGAAGAGACGATGGATAATATGTTAAAGAAGCTGCCGGACCTAGATGAACGTGAGATTAAAGTTATTCGTAAATTGACGAAAAGCATTGTGAATCAAGTGCTGCGAGACCCGATCCTGCGCATTAAGGAAATGGCAGGAGAGCGTCATGGCGATGAAGCGCTTGAGCTATTCACGAAACTGTTTGCCCTGGAAGAGACCCTTGAACAACAAGAGAAAGCCAATCAGTTAGCACAAGAACTAGAAGCCGGGCATAAAGCAGTTGAAGCTAAGCAGATGCTGGAAGACAAGTTATCCGTGCTTAGTTTACAGACAGCTGATGTTCTAGCCCAATCTTGAAGAAAAGGGCGCTAATCGCCTAGGAGAGGTGCCATGGTAACACGTAGCTGGTTGTTTGATGCGATGATTTATATGTATGCCCTGAGCCTATTGTTTTACTTTTCGGATTTCGCTAATGCGAACCGAAGCGCGAAACGGATGGGGACGGGGCTGCTTTTGTTTGTATGGGTGCTGCAAACTGCTTACTTAGGAATTAATTTGTACGGTCATTTAACGGAATGGGCGTTTGCCAGGTCGGACGTACTTTTTATGTTTTCGTGGTTGATAGTCACGATTTCACTGTTGATAAACCGATTTTTCCGCATTGAATTGTTTGTATTTTTTGTGAATGTGCTCGGTTTTGCCATTTTGGCTTTGAATGTATTCGGTAATCCGCATGTAACGCCAATAAAGCCTGATTGGAACATCAATGATGAGCTATTATTTATCCATATTACCCTAGCGATTAGCAGTTACGTGGCGTTCTCGATTGCAGCTATTTTCTCAGGCATGTATGTGTTCCTACACAAAATGTTGAAAGCGAAGAAATTTTCAAAAACGGTTATGCGATTACCTTCACTTGAGAAGATTGAACATTACACTTATCTCTCCGTTATTGTCGGTGCACCTTTGCTTCTTATGGCTTTAAGTCTGGGTGTGGTCTGGGTTGTGCTGGAGGGAAATCGTAATTTACTTTATGATCCTAAGGTGATTAATTCATTTTTTGTTTTGGCTGCGTACGCTTTTTATTTATTTCAGCAGCATTCTATGCGTATTTCGGGCAATAAGCTGGCAGCATGGAATCTCGCGGCATTCTTGATTGTTGTTCTCAATTTCGTGGTTTCTAATCTGGTTTCAGGCTTTCATGGTTGGATATGGAGCTAACGACGATGAATCATCCCTATCCGATTATGATGAATCTGTCCGGCCGCCGATGTTTAGTCATCGGCGGCGGTGCTGTAGCTGAAAGAAAAGTGAAATCGCTGCTGCAAGCAGGTGCCCATGTAACAATCGTAAGCACAGAATTTACCTTGGGGCTTATGGAGATGGAGAACCAGTCTGAAGTGGTTCTGTATAGGCAAACGTTTCATCCATCGATAATGATCGATAGGGACTCAGATTTTGCTCCTTACACCTTGGTTGTAGCTTCAACGAATGATGCGGAAGTTAATGCTCACGTGCATGAGATAGCATCAAAGCAGGGACAGCTGATCAACGTTGTTGATCAACCTCATTTGAGCTCCTTCATCGTGCCTTCTGTTGTTCGTAGAGGGAAGTTAGTTATTGCTGTATCAACTGGTGGAGCAAGTCCTTCAGCTGCTCGTAAAATCGCTCAAGAATTGGACAACGCTTATGGTGAGGAGTATGAAACCTACCTCGATTTTCTTAGTGATTTACGGTTACTGATTCAGAGCAGGGTGGCCGATAAACAGGCTAGGCAACGTGTGTTTAAAGAGATGCTTGAATGGGACGTGCTGGCCAAAATTCGGGACGACACGTTCGAGAGTTGGAAAAAGAAGCTATACATAACGTTAGAGAAAGAACCTTGGATGCAGGAGCAAGTTGGTGATAGAGGTATAGATCTATCTGCTTGGTTAGCAGCTATCAAGGATATCGGGCAGCAAGTACAGGGAGGCGGGTAGAGATGAGAACAATCATTGTAGGAACTAGACAAAGTGCGTTGGCATTAACTCAGACAGGACAAGTTGTGGAGCTCTTAAAACAGCTTGCAGCGGACCATGGGATCGATTGTCAATTTGAAATAAAGAAAATTGTCACGAAGGGCGACCGCATTCTGGATGTCACCTTGTCCAAGGTAGGCGGCAAGGGTTTGTTCGTCAAGGAAATTGAACAGGCACTCGTGGACGGCGACATCGACATGGCCGTCCACAGCATGAAAGATATGCCCTTCGAGCTACCCGAAGGGCTAGTCGTCGGAGCGGTGCCGAAGCGTGAGGATCCGCGCGATGCGCTGATCACACGCGGGCACCGCTCCCTGGACGAGCTGCCGCAAGGCGCGCTCGTCGGTACAAGCTCGCTGCGGCGCGCCAGCCAGCTGCAGCACCTCCGCCCGGACCTCCGCATCGAGTCGGTCCGCGGGAACATTGATTCGAGGCTGCGCAAGCTCGATGAGGAGAACTTCGATGCGATTCTGCTTGCCGCGGCCGGTTCGCACCGGATCGGCTGGCAGGATCGCATCAGCGCGTACTTGCCACCCGAGATCTGCCTCCCTGCCGTAGGGCAGGGGGCGCTGTGCATCGAGTGCCGGGGCGGCGACGCCTTCATGCTGGACCTGCTGAGCAGGTTCCAGCATGAGCCTACCGCGCTCGCGGTGCGAGCGGAGCGGGCTTTCCTTGGCAGACTCAATGGAGGCTGCCAGGTGCCGCTCGGCGCTTACGCGAGCATCAGTGAAGACAGCAGCGCATCAGAGGCGCCGCTGCTCACTTTAACGGGCATGGTCGGTACGCCGGACGGCGTCACCATGCTCAAGGAAACGGCTTCCGGGAGCGATCCAGAAGCGCTTGGTTTGCTTGTCGCCGATAAGCTGATTGCGCAAGGCGCAGAACGTATCCTGGCTGAGGTAAGGAAGTGAGCTTCGTGAACAAAGGAAGAGTTTATCTCGTTGGTGCGGGTCCCGGAGATCCTAAGCTCATCTCGGTTCGCGGTATGGAAGCTATCCAGAAAGCCGATGTCATCGTATATGACCGGCTGGCCAACCCTCGTCTACTCAAGCATCGCAGACCGGAAGCTGAGCTGATCTTTGTCGGTAAGCTTCCGGACAAACATATACTTAAGCAAGAAGAAATTAATCAATTGCTCGTGGATCTAGCCCTTCAAGGAAAAGTAGTGACTCGTCTCAAAGGCGGCGATCCCAGCGTTTTCGGTCGAGTGGGCGAGGAAGCGGAGACTGCTAGCAGATAACGATGTGATCTTCGATATTATTCCAGGTATCACATCCTCGATTGCGGTTCCTGCTTACGCGGGGATTCCAGTAACTCATCGCGACTTCACTTCGTCATTTGCGATTATTACCGGTCATGAATACCCGAATAAGACCTATTCCAGTTTGGACTGGGAGCATCTGGCCAAGGCGATTGGCACCATGGTTTTCTTGATGGGTGTAGCGAATCTTGAACAAATTTGCCGCGAATTGATTCGCTGCGGCAAACCGCCAGAAATGCCAGTTGCCCTCGTCAGATGGGGAACATGGGCAGATCAAGAAACGATTACGGGAACCTTGGCTGATATTACGGAGAAGGTGAGATCAGCTAATTTCAAATCGCCAGCCGTTATTATTGTTGGTGAAGTTGTTAAGCTGCGTGAGAAGCTGGCATGGATCGAGAAGAAGCCGCTCTTTGGGCGTCGAGTGCTTGTCACAAGAGCTAGAAGCCAAGCAAGTGAGCTTGTGGATTTAATCGATGATATGGGTGGGGAAGCAGTCGAATTCCCTGTTATTCGATTACAACCGCCAAGTCGCCCAGAGGCCATTCAAGCGCTGGACCTAGCGCTAGACAAGCTTCATGAATTTGACTGGGTGCTGCTGACAAGCGTAAACGGTGTTGAGTATTTTTTCCGGAGGCTGCGTGAAAAAGGGATCGATGTCCGTAAGATGGGGAATGCTCGCATTGCAGCCGTAGGCCCGAAGACAGCCGAAGCGCTAGCTGAGCGTGGCATTATTGCGGATGTACTCCCAGCCAAATTTCACGGCGAGGGTATCCTGGAAGCCATTCAAGCAGATTTGAAAGCCGGTCAGAAGGTGCTATTACCTACGGCTGACTTGGCACGTGATTATCTGCCTGATAAGCTCAAAGAGCTCGGTCTTGAAGTAACGGAAGTTGATGTCTACGAAAATGTACTCACAACAGACGATGGGGATGAAATCATTCATCTTCTGCAAAATCAAAGCATTCATATCATAACTTTTACAAGCTCATCTACGGTTACAAACTTACTCGAAGCCTTGCGTCAGCTGGGTGTGGAAGACCCGCTATCCTTGCTGCAAGGGGTTGAAATTGCTTGTATTGGACCCAAAACCGCAGAGACCGCCAGTCAATGTGGACTGCCGGTAACGTATATGGCGGAAGAGTCTACCGTTGCTTCATTGGTACAAAGTATTTCGCAATATAAATAATAAAAATGCTTCAGATGCAGCTTCATAAGGATAAGGAGACGCATCTGAGCGCCAATAAGGAGGCGGAATTCTACATGAGTTTCCCTATCGTTCGTCATCGCCGCTTACGCGGCAATGCAGCTATTCGTAATCTGGTACGTGAAAATCAAGTGACGGTTCACGATGTTGTACAACCTATTTTTGTCACGCATGGTTCGAACATCAAGTCCGAAATCCCTTCAATGCCGGGTGTTTATCATTTTTCTTTAGACAGAGTGCAGGAAGAGATCGAAGAAATCACAAAGCTTGGCATTCAAGCTATTCTTCTGTTTGGTGTTCCGGATCATAAAGATGCGAAAGGAACATCCGCTTTTATGGATGAAGGCATTGTGCAGCAAGCAACTCGTTTGATTAAAGAATTGAACCCGAATTTGCTCGTTATCGCCGATACGTGTCTATGTCAGTTTACAGATACAGGCCATTGTGGTGTTATCCATCATCATCCGGTTACAGGACATGCGGATGTGGCAAATGATGCTTCCTTGGAGCTTTTAGTTCGTACTGCAGTTTCGCAAGCCAAAGCGGGTGCTGACATTATCGCTCCTTCCAATATGATGGACGGCTATGTGCATGCGATTCGTTCAGGATTAGATGAAGCAGGCTACGAGAATACACCGATTATGGCTTATTCCGTTAAATATGCATCTGCTTACTACGGTCCATTCCGGGATGCTGTAGATTCAACACCGCAATTCGGTGACCGCAAGACATATCAAATGGATCCAGCCAACGGGCGCGAAGCTTTGCGTGAAGCGGAAAGTGACGTTGCAGAGGGGGCTGATTTCCTCATGGTGAAACCGGCTCTTGCTTATATGGACATCATTCGGATGCTGAAGGATAACTTTGATTTGCCGGTAGTTGCCTATAATGTGAGTGCGGAATATTCGATGATTAAGGCTGCGGCCATGCAGGGCTGGGTGAATGAAGAAGCTATCGTAATGGAAACAATGACCAGCTTCAAACGTGCCGGCGCTGACATCATCTTGACTTATTTTGCCAAAGACATTGCTCGTTATTTGAAAAAATAAATAATTTCCAAATAGAGCCATTCACCTAAGATGCAAAGGCGAGCAGTTTCCGGTGGAAACGATCAGCATGTATCTTAGTGCGGATGGTTCTTTTGTCATACTTTTGTCGCAAAACCTAAGCTTACCTCAGTTGTGACAGGGGTATAATTAGGGCATAATGAATGAGAATAGATGGAAACCAATCGGAGAGACTTTGGCTTAGGGCCAAAGATCCCTATATATGGAAGGTGCCTCATGACCTACAACGATAATTTTATTAAAGCATGCCGTAAAGAACAAGTGGATACACTGCCTGTTTGGTATATGCGCCAAGCTGGACGTTACGATCCGGATTATCGCAAAATCAAAGAAAAGTACTCACTGCTCGAAATTTGTCAGCAACCAGAGCTAGCTGCGGAAGTTACGATGATGCCCATCAAAAAGTTGGGTGTTGATGCGGCCATTTTATATTCGGACATCATGAATCCCGTAGCTTCTCTTGGGGTTGATTTTGATATTGTCAAAGATGTCGGTCCTGTGATTCATACGCCAGTTCGAACAGCGCAAGATGTTGAGCGTCTGCGTCCTATCGATGTGGAGAAAGATTTATCGCATATCATTCAAACGATTCGTATCTTGGACAAGGAGCTTGAGGTTCCCCTCATCTCATTTGCGGGTGCGCCATTTACGATTGCGAGCTACTTGATTGAAGGTAGACCATCCAAAAGCTATATTCGTACAAAGCAGCTTATGTACTCCGAACCAACGGTTTGGTTTGCCTTAATGGAGAAGCTTGGCGATATGGTCATTACCTACTTGCGAGCGCATATCGCAGCGGGTGCCAAAGCTGTTCAAGTATTTGACAGCTGGGTTGGCGCGCTTTCTCCTGCGGATTTCCAAATGTATGTGCTGCCGACAATGACGCGTATTTTCAAAGAACTTGCGGACTTGAAGGAGCCAAAGATTTATTTCCCGGGCGTGAGTTCAGGAGAGCTGCTTCCTTATCTTAAAGACATTCAAGCGGATGTCATTGGTCTAGATTGGCGGATTCCAATTTCTGTAGGCCGCGCCAGAGTTGGCGAGCGTTTTGCCGTGCAAGGAAACTTGGATCCCTATATTTTAACAGCTCCGATGAGCGTTATTGAGCAGCAGGCGAAAGCCATTATAGATGAGGGAATCCAGCAACCAGGTTATATCTTTAACCTTGGCCATGGTTTATTCCCGGAAGCATCGCTTGAGAAGCTTAAGGATTTGACTACATTCATTCATACTTACTCACATTCCGTATTATCTCAGCAAGCAGAAAAGAGTGGTGTTTAGCATGGCGAGTCAACGTATAGGTGTTTTAGTCATGTCTTATGGTACGCCGGAAAGTTTGGATCAAGTTGAAGCCTATTACACACATATTAGACGTGGCCATCCTCCAACACCTGAGCAGCTGCATGAATTAACGGCTCGTTATGAGGCAATTGTTGGAGGGTTCTTCCCGCTGCGTGAAAATACAAACAAGCAGGTTAAAGGGTTGGAGAATACACTTCGTCAAGAACATCCAGACCTTGAATTCGTCTGTTATCAGGGTCTGAAGCATGCTCAGCCTTACGTAGAAGACGGTGTAGAGCAAATGGTTAAGGATGGTATTACGGAGGCTGTGGGAGTCGTTCTTGCCCCTCACTACTCCACGATGAGTGTTGGCGGCTATGTCAAAAGAGCGAAAGATAAGGCAGAGGCGCTTGGTCTGAAGATTGATTTCGTTCTTGACTACCATCTTCATCCTAAACTGGTGGATGCCCTTAGTACTCGTGTTGACAAAGCCTTGGAGAAATTCGCAGGTGTGAATCGAAATGATGTGCGTGTTATCTTTACTGCGCACAGCTTGCCTGAGAAAATTCTTGAATTGAAAGACCCCTACCCAGATCAATTGCTTGCCACTTCCAAAGTTATTGCCGAACGTGTAGGTTTAACGAATTGGCAGTTCGGTTGGCAAAGCGCTGGGCAAACAGCGATGCCATGGCTCGGTCCGGATATCTTGGATGTTATTCGGAAAATCAATCAAGAAGAGAACGTCAAGAATGTTCTCCTATGTCCGATCGGTTTTGTTTCAGATCATCTGGAGGTTCTCTACGATATCGATATTGAAGCACAGGCTTTGGCTAAAGAGCTTGGACTGCATTTGGAACGAACAGAATCCCTAAATACAGACCCTCTATACCTGGAAACATTGAGTGATGTTGTGTACAAGAAATGGAAAGAGGTCACTAGTTTATCATGAATACTAGGATTCCTCACTACATGATTGTTGGCGGGGGGATTACGGGGCTTAGCGCAGCTTTTTACTTAAAGAAAAGGTTGGAGTCAGCGGGAGCTCCTTTTCGGCTTTCTGTGGTGGAGAAATCACCCACATTTGGCGGGAAAATTCATACCATAGAGCGCGAGGGTTTCGTCATTGAAAAGGGGCCGGATTCCTTCCTTGCACGGAAGCGCCCTATTATTGATCTGGCTTATGATCTTGGGCTTGAGCATGAGCTTACAGGTACGAACCCTGCGGCGAAAAAGACCTACATTGTACGTCAAGGCAAGCTGCACCGCATGCCGCCTGGCTTAGTGCTCGGCATACCCACGCAAATGACACCGTTCATGAAGACAGGCCTCATTTCTCCATTAGGTAAAATGCGAGCTGCACTGGATTTGATCCTGCCTAAGCGTGATGTATCGACAGATGAATCTCTTGGGCATTTTCTGGAGCGCCGTTTAGGGAGAGAAGTGCTTCAACGTATCGTGGAGCCGCTTCTAGCAGGGATTTATGCGGGAGATACGTTTAAGCTTAGTTTGAAAGCTACGTTCCCGCAGTTTCGAGCGATGGAACAGAAGCATCGAAGTTTAATTCTAGGAATGATGGCCAGCCGCAAAAACGTGAGTGAAGAGAGTGCTCACTTACCTTCTGCTGTTCGTAACTCGATTTTTGTGACGTTCAAGAAGGGACTTCAGACATTGGTTTCGGGCTTAGAAGACGCCTTGAAAACTGTGGATCTAAGAAATGGCGTTGGGGTTGTATCCGTTCGGAAAATGGGACAGCAGCAGGCCGAGGTTATCTTTGAGGATGGGCATAGTGAAATAGTTGATGGCGTTATCCTGACTACGCCTACTTATCAGGCAGCGCAGTTGTTAGCTGATTTCCCTGCAGTAAATAAGCTTAAGAAGATTGATTACATTTCCGTGGCGAATGTTATTATGGCTTTCGATCGCAAAGACATCCCTTTTGAACTGGATGCATCGGGCTTTCTAGTACCGAAAACCGAGGGCAGGACGATTACGGCGTGTACGTTAACATCTGCTAAATGGCTCCATTCAGCCCCAGACGGGAAGGTTCTTCTGCGCTGTTATATCGGTCGTGCTGGTGAGCAAGAGTGGCCGGAATGGTCAGATGAACAACTAGTTAGCAAAGCTCGCCATGACCTGCGAGAACTGTTAGGACTAACGGCTGAACCGCTCTTTACGGATGTAACACGACTCATGCATTCCATGCCGCAATATCCAGTGGGTCATCTGGAGCAGATTGCACAGTTCCGTGAAGAGCTTGCAGCAGCTATGCCTCAAGTCCTTATCGTAGGCGCGGGGTTTCATGGAGTGGGTCTTCCTGACTGTATTAGGCAAGGTAAAGAGGCTGCGTGGCAGCTTGCAGATCTGATCCAAAGCCAGCCGCCGGAAGCCGTAGAAACAGCCAGTTCGATTTAACGTAGCTTGGCCAGATCTATTTTGAAATCGGATGCTGAAATGATCAAGATTTGCTTTTCTTCCAGATCACGAATCACCTGCATGAGCGTCACTTTTTGTACGCCGGCCAGTTGAGATATTTCATCAAAGTTAAGGACCAGCTTAATCGTAATCGTATTTCCGTTACGCAGTCCATGCTTATTCGCCATTTTGATCAAACTTTTGATGACACGCGTTCTCGCGTCTAAGAAGGTCAAATCGAACACTTGTTGATTCGTATCGCGCAGTCGACTGCTGAGCTCTTGCATAATGCCCAAGGTAATGTCAAAATGAGTGCGTAGCAATTCGAGGAAATTTTGTCCTGTCAATGTGAGGAGAACGCTGTCCTCCAACGTTTGGGCCGAAGCCGAGCGCGGCTTGCCATCAATGAGTGAAAGTTCACCAAAGCTTTCGCCTGATTTGCAGATGGACAAGATTTTTTCCTCACCAGAGCTGCTAGTTGTGAAGATTTTGACAGAGCCGCTGAGGACCATATAAAAGACGGAGCCGACTTCTTTTTCGGAAAATAGGACGGTACTTCTTGTAAACGTGCGTCTTGTACAAATCTGAGCTAGAGCGTTGAATTGTTCTTCATTCAAATGGGAGAATAAAGGTACTTTTTTGATGATATCGATCATAGGGGTACCGCCTTTATGTATAGTAAGTCCACTCATTTTATCATAGATAGTTTACGGGGGGTATGAAATTATGGGAAATTCGAGCAGAATCGACACGCTCTCTTCGGCAGCCTTTCAAGAAGCTAAAAAAATCATTCCGGGTGGAGTGAACAGTCCTGTTCGCGCCTTCAAGTCGGTTGGATTAACACCTTTGTTCATGGAGAAGGGTTCAGGTTCTCGCGTAACAGATATTGACGGCAATACCTTTATTGATTATGTAGGATCTTGGGGTCCGTTAATTGTAGGACATGCTCACCCTGTCGTGCTGGAAGCTATTAAAAGTACAGCGGAAAAAGGAACGAGCTTCGGTGCTCCGACGCTTCTAGAAACGGAAATGGCAAAGTTGGTTATTGAACGGGTGCCGTCCATAGATATGGTCCGCATGGTGAATTCGGGGACAGAAGCGACGATGAGTGCCCTGCGGTTAGCACGTGGATTTACGAAGCGCGACAAGATCGTGAAATTCGAAGGAAGCTACCACGGACATGCAGATGCGCTGCTGATCAAAGCTGGCTCCGGTGTAGCTACACTAGGCCTTCCAGACAGTCCTGGGGTACCGAATAGCGTGGCCTCGAATACGATCACCGTCCCTTACAATGATTTGGCATCGGTTAAATTAGTGTTTGAAAAGTTTGGGGAAGAGATCGCGGCTATCATCGTTGAGCCGATTGCAGGGAATATGGGCGTAGTGCCTCCAGCTGAAGGGTTTTTACAAGGATTACGTTCCATTACGCAGCAATATGGCTCCTTGTTAATCTTCGATGAAGTGATGACTGGCTTTCGCGTGCATAAACACTGTGCTCAGGGCTTGTACGGCGTTACACCTGATTTAACATGTCTAGGTAAGGTTATTGGCGGAGGACTCCCTGTTGGCGCTTATGGTGGCCGACTGGACATCATGGAGCAGATTGCTCCTGCAGGTCCAATCTATCAGGCGGGAACCTTATCAGGCAATCCGCTAGCGATGGCAGCAGGCTTCGCAACGTTATCCTTATTGGGTGAGCCTAATGTGTATGAGGAACTGGAACGTAAATCTGCGAAGCTGGAAGCTGGTTTTGCTGGGAATGCTGCTGAATTTGGCGTAGCAAGCACAATTAACCGAGTAGGATCCATGATATGTCCATTCTTCACCGAGGAGACTGTCACGAATTACGATACAGCCAAAACGTCTGATCTGGCTAAGTTTAATGCTTATTTTGGCCATTTGCTCGATCTGGGCGTCTCAGTTGCACCTTCACAATTCGAAGGTATGTTTGTATCTACGGTACATTCCGATGAAGATATCGATGCCACAATCGATGCTCATCGTGAAGCGTTGAAGCGATTATAATTTTGTGAACATACAAAGACCTGGCCAATGCGGCCAGGTCTTTTGCGACTTATGTAGAAGATTTATTCTGGTTTTATTGTAGGAGCAGCGGTTGGAGATGGCAATGCAGGATTCCCATTGTTTGTTTGCCCTTGATTAGGGCTTGTACTCGGTGTAGGCGTAGGGCTCGGCTTTGAAGATGTGGAAGCTCCCGGTGAGGGTGAGGAACTTCCTGTGCCAGTGCCAGAACCTGTGCCTGTATTGCCGTTGCCAGTGCCCGTAGTCGGAGATGGACTCGGCTTCGTAGAAGACGTCGGTGAAGTTTCAGGCTTCGCTGACGGACTTGGTTTGACCGTACCATGATCTGATCCTGAAGGAGGATTAGACGTGCCATTCTTACCAGCTTCACTGCTGGATTCAGGCTTGGTTGATGTTGTTGGCTTCGGTGTAGCTGTTTCTTTAGGCGGGTTCGCTTTTTTATTCGCTTGTTCTTTCAAGAATTCAGGGTGGTCATAAGCACCGCCTGGATCGATTGTCTTAAGCCCTTCCCAAACATTCTTGACCTTTACTTGGTCAGGATGATCAAAAACTAGAAAAGCAGAAGGTAAGCGACGCTCCCCATAACGACTGGAGGGCTTTGTAATCAGCTCGTCATTGTATACCATCTCAGAGGAAGCTCCGCCATCCAAGAAGCCGGCATTAATAACGTCATCAGCGAGAAATAGATCTTGTACCTCTTTGAGTGTTGCGCCTACACTGTGCGTTTGTCGGCCGTCGATCACGATGAAGATAACCGTTCCGTCGGCTTTTTGTCCCACAGCTGTACGAGGTGCGCGTCCCCAGCCTCCGTCACCGCTAGTAATGAGCGGTTTTCCGTTAGCAATAACACGCGGATAGAAGGATACGGCGTCCGTGACACCGAGTTTGAGCAGCTCGTCAATCGTATACTTCCCGATAATGAGTGTGCCTTCTTTTGTGAATCCAACAATATGTTGAGGAACGCTGCCCTCTTGGTCTGTATAAAGAATTTCACCGCCGGACATAATAGCACCAATTGGCGCAAATCCGTTTCCAAGTCCGTCTGGATCGTTGAAGCCACCGCCATTTACGCCGGCGACAGCGCCAGTACGCTCTACCATGGAGGTAATTCTTTCCCCTTCACCTTGCTTTGCGGGTACTACGACACGAATCGTACGCGGGTCATATACATACATTTTCTTGCCCTTCCATAACTGGCCAGAAATATCTTCCACTTTCACGAGACTTTCCCTTGAACGATTTTTATTGAATTGAACCGCTCGCAAATCTTGTTTTTCAACAGAGTTGATTTCGGTCAAATTTTGCATTTCGAGAACCATCTGATCTCTACGTTCCGCACCAACGAAAATCCAGGCCCAGTCACGATGCTGCGTCGTAATAACGGTTTTAGCCAAATATTCGCGGATATATTCCCCCTGGAGGGGTTAGAAATAAGAAGCTTGAACTAAGAAAAGTACAGACAGCTATTACGAGAAAAGTGCGCTTCAGCCAACTATAACTCCGAAAATGTTCTAATATTGAACTACCCAAGGTGTCCCTCTCCTGCTCTATTATTCTATTTGGTATTAGATATTTTGATAAGTAATGTCGAAAAAAGACAATACAAGATTTATATTATCATATTTTTGCATGCAATTGTTATTGGTAATTGTTAAAATAAAGTGTACATAATCCCTATTTCCTTAAGGAGCCATGAATGCTATGAAACGATATTACTTTTTTGATTTTCCAATAGATTTAATGGCCGTTGTTTTTGTCTTTCTGGTGATTTTGCTCGCAATCTATATATCTTTTCGTAAAGGAATACATCAATGACTGAGTGGAAGCGCAGCGGTGAATGGTTAGAGATCCCCCTACCAAATCCGTTATGGAAACCTCTTAAACCAGGGGCGATAGAAGAATTAGCAGCTATACTGCCAGTTCCTAGAAAGTATTTTCTTCGACTAGCCTCTCAAGGCCTTATTCGAATTCACGATGACAAAATTCGACTTCATGCTTTTCCTGAAGAGAAGGCTGCTTTCAGACCGGAGCCCAATGATCTTGGCATTTTGTATGAGGATGACTTTTGCCTTGTCGTTAATAAACCGGCAGGCATGTCCGTACATCCAGCAGAAGCAGGGCAAAGCGGTACGTTGGCTTCTGCGGTAGCCTACTATTTTGAATCGACTGGCCAGGCTTGTGGGATTCGCCATATCCATCGTTTAGATCAAGATACGACCGGAAGCTGTACTTTATGCCAAAAATGAGTGGGCGCATGTGCTTCTGGATGAAGCAATGCGTGACAAACGGATTGATAGACGCTATGTGGCGCTAGCTGAAGGCGTATTTCGTCTAAAACAAGGATCGATAGATGAACCTATCGGTAAAGATCGTTATATCTCAGGCAAGCGAAGAGTTTCACCAAGCGGTGATCAAGCGGTTACGCATTATCGGGTTTTAGAGCAAATGAAGAAGGCAGCTTTCGTGGAATTAGAGCTGGAAACAGGGAGAACCCATCAAATTCGGGTCCATCTCAGTCACTTAGGCCACCCATTAGCAGGGGATTCCCTATACGGGGGTTCATCGCGTTTATTTCATCGACAAGCGCTGCATGGAGAGAAGCTTTCGTTCGATCATCCTGTTACTCAAAAGCAGGTCATCGTGCACGCTCCATTGCCGCAAGATTTCAAATTTTTGCTAGAGGAAGTTTCAGCCCTGTAAAAATGTAGTCATGCCTAGCCCTTACCATCCATATACTTTTAGAGACAAACAAGTAAATGGCCAAACAATCCGTATGCTGTCCAGCATCTGGATTTGATGGAAGGGAGGATTAATTCGGTGTCTGAACAACAACCTGGTTTAAGATTCGATATCTATGAACGCGTTCATTTGCAAGAAGATTTAGCGGGGATACAAGAATTGAATGATGTAGAATTGCTTCCTCATATTCAGGTAATTACTTTGGATGATCAAGCAATCCTGAAAGGAAATTTGCTGCTCACGGGCAATTATTTCAGTGAAGAAAGGGATGCACCCAGATCACTAGAGCATCTGATTCCAGTCGAGATTACATTGCCTTTAAATCGCATTCATCGTGTAGAAGATATTCAAGTCGAAATTGAAAATTTTGATATTGATCTTTTATCAGCACGAAGTCTGAACGTTACAGGTGTGCTTTCCCTGCAAGGCGTCGAAATTGTTTCGGCTCCGTTGGAGAGCTGGCGGGAAGAAGAGGAAGTTACTTTTGTGCATGAGGTTAACATCCCAAGGTTCGAGCCAGCTGTGCCTTATACGCCACAGTTCGTCCAGGAACCACCGACACTTCCGATCATTCAAGAACCCGTAAACGTATCGTCTTATGCGGCTCCTCCTCCCTATGAGGCTCCCGCTCAAGATGAGGTTGTTTCTGAATTTGGCTCTAACGATGGTGCTGTTGTTGTGGAGATTGAACAAACCGAACTAAAAGTGACACCCCATCAAGAAAGCACGGTGGTTACGGAAGACAAGAAAGAACTCAAGGTCGCCTTTGGCAAAAAGGCGAATGAGGCTGTTGACATCAACCCGTACGGTATTAAATCGCTGCTTTCTAAGGCAGGCTCGTATCTAACCGATAAGAGGAATGCAGAAGCAGAAGCTCAAGCTGCACTTGCGGAAGAAACGCGAATAGATGCTGTGGAGTGGAAACGACTCTTTCTTCAAAGCAACACAGGAAGCCAAGAGTTTAGGAAACTCAAACTATGTATTGTTCAAAAAGAAGATACGCTGGAATCCATTGCCAAACGCTATCAACTCAACCCGCGTGAGCTTCAGTTTCTGAACCGCATGAGTGATCAAGAAATATCCGTTGGGCAGGTTATCTATCTGCCTAGATAAATAACCTGTTACATAGGCAAGAGCCTCTGGCTGCTTATAGCGGCTGGAGGCTCTTATTCATTTTCGTAACATCTTTCGGAAGCAAGCATAATTTATGCATAAACGGTAATACTGGAATGATATATTGACTCTATTTCAAATGTTCGATATCATATGATGTAAACCATTTTGAGTAATATTGGAAACGTTGATAGGGAGTAGTAGGCGGTAAGCCCTTCAGAGAGTGGAACTGGTAGCGCTGAAAGGTTCCATAGGAAGCAACCGAACGAAGTCGCCCTGGAGTTGTGAATGTGATTGTATGCGCCCGTTTATTCGGAGAGCAGCATTAGCATTCGCCGGCCGCAGCCGTTATCTGTTTGAGAGCCACGCGCTTCTTTTGAAGCTGCGCGGAATGAAGGTGGTACCACGGAAGCAAGCCTTTCGTCCTTTGCGGGCGGAGGGCTTTTTTTGTTTGAATGAACACCGATGCGAGATGACTAGCAGGCATCATAAGCCTGTTTAACAGAGATAAAAGTAATGGAGGTAATCTTATGACAGAAGCTAATGAGACCAAAGAACAATTGCAAATGCCTACTACGTACGATCCTAAAGAAGCTGAGCGCAAGTGGTATGATTACTGGATTAAAAATGAATTTTTCAAAGCGGGCACCCGTCCTGATGCGGAAACCTACACCATTGTGATTCCACCTCCGAACGTTACGGGTATGCTGCATATTGGGCATGCGCTTGATTTCACACTGCAGGATATTTTAATTCGCACCAAACGGATGCAGGGATATGACGCGCTTTGGCTGCCTGGATCTGACCACGCTGGTATTGCCACTCAAACTAGGGTAGAGCAAAAGCTCCGCGAGCAAGGACAATCACGCTATGATCTTGGACGCGAGAAGTTCTTGGAAAAGGTGTGGGAGTGGAAGGAGCTATATGCGAACACGATTCGTGAGCAATGGGCTAAAATGGGCTTCTCGCTGGACTATTCGCGTGAACGCTTCACTTTGGATGAGGGCCTATCACAAGCCGTTCGTGAAGTATTCGTAAGCCTTTATGAGAAAGGCCTCATCTATCGCGGGAATTATATTATTAACTGGGATCCAGCGGCTCGTACAGCGCTATCTGACATCGAAGTAGAGTATAAAGAGGTGCAAGGCGCCCTCTATCATTTAGAGTACAAAACGACCGACGGAACTGGTTCCATCGTTGTCGCCACGACACGTCCTGAGACGATGCTCGGTGATACTGCGGTTGCGGTTCATCCGAAGGATGAGCGTTATCAGCACCTCATTGGCAAAATGCTGTTGCTCCCTATCGTGAATCGTGAGATTCCGGTCATTGCGGATGAATACGTAGAAAAAGAATTCGGAAGCGGCGCTGTTAAAATTACACCTGCGCATGACCCAAACGATTTCGAGGTCGGGAAACGTCATGACCTGCCGCAAATTCTTGTTATGGATGAAACGGGTACGATGAACGCGAATGCGGGGCCGTATCAAGGGCAAGATCGCTTTGATTGCCGCAAGCAAATCGTGGCGGATTTGAAGGAGCAAGGTGTTCTTATTAAAATTGAAGAGCATGTCCATCAAGTGGGTCACAGTGAACGCAGTGGTGCGGTTATCGAGCCTTATTTGTCAACACAATGGTTCGTGAAAATGCAGCCGCTTGCTGAGAAAGCGATTGATACGCAAAAATCAGGCAATGGCGTTAATTTCGTACCGGATCGCTTCGAGAAAACGTACTTGAATTGGATCGAAAATGTTCGTGACTGGTGTATTTCTCGTCAATTGTGGTGGGGACATAGGATTCCAGCATGGCACTGTGCAGATTGTGGTCAAATCACGGTAACACGTGAGGACGCTACGGCTTGTTCTCATTGCCAAAGCACGAATATAAATCAAGACAATGACGTACTTGATACATGGTTCAGTTCGGCATTGTGGCCTTTTTCAACATTGGGCTGGCCTAATGAAACAGAGGATTTGAAGCGTTTCTACCCGACGAATGTGCTTGTAACGGGCTATGATATCATTTATTTCTGGGTATCTCGCATGATCTTTACAGGGCTGGAATTTACACAGCAAATTCCGTTTAAAGATGTGTTGATGCATGGACTTGTACGGGATTCCGAAGGTCGCAAAATGTCGAAATCACTTGGCAATGGTGTAGATCCGCTTGAAGTCATCGAGAATTACGGCGCTGATGCTATGCGCTATATGATTTCCACTAGCAGCACACCTGGGCAAGATCTGCGTTTCCGCCTAGAACGTGTAGAACAAGCGCGGAATTTTGCCAATAAGATCTGGAATGCGTCTCGCTTTGCTTTAATGAATCTCGAAGGTGTAAACGCAGCAGATATTGATTTAACCGGTCAACTGGGTACGGCAGACCGCTGGATTCTGCATCGCCTGAACGAAACTGTTCGTGACGTGACTCGTCTAATCGACAGCTATGAATTCGGTGAAACCGGCCGCTTGCTGTATAATTTCATCTGGGATGATCTCTGTGATTGGTACATCGAGTTCAGTAAATTAAGCTTATACGGGGCTGATGCAGCTGCTAAGAGTAAAACGCAGTCCGTACTGGCTTATGTTCTTGACCAAACACAGCGTTTGATTCATCCGTTCATGCCTTTCATTTCGGAAGAGATTTGGCAGCATCTGCCGCATGAGGGTGAGACGATTACGCTTGCTTCTTGGCCAGTAGAAAATGAGGCTTTCGAATCGCCTGATGCAGTTCGCGAGATGGAGCTCTTAATGGACGTTATTCGTTCCGTTCGTAATATTCGCTCTGAAGTGAATGTACCGATGAGCAAGAAAGTTGAACTGCTTGTAAAACCGGCGAGCAGCGAAACGCTGACTATTCTAAGCAGCAATGAAGAATACCTGAAGCGTTTCTGTAACACGTCCCTGCTCCAGATCGACGCAGTGATGGCAGCTCCAGAGAAAGCTATGACAGCTATTATTACAGGAACTGAGCTTTACTTGCCGCTAGCAGGTCTTATCGACATTGCACAAGAGCTCACGCGCTTGGATAAAGAATTGCAAACTTTGCATGGTGAAGTAGAACGTATTGAGAAGAAACTGGGCAATGAGGGCTTTGTTGCCAAGGCACCAGCCAAGGTTATCGAGGAAGAAAAAGCAAAGCTTGCTGATTATGCCGATAAGCGAGACAAAGTGATTGCTCGATTGGCGGAGTTAAAAGGATAATTGTGGTAAATCAAACGAATGCCTAGCGACAAGAACAAGCTGATTCATATAGTAAATGAGGATGAGATCGATGGATAAAATCAAAGACACCCCTTCGGCTGAATTCAAGACCGCGCAAGAAGCCATTGCCTGGATTGTCGGCCGAATGGAGAAGCTCGGCATAAAACCGGGACTTCAACGAATGCAGATGTTAATGGAGAAACTAGGTCACCCCGAACGTAGGCTGAAGTTCATTCATGTGGCTGGGACGAATGGCAAAGGCTCTACATGTGCCTATCTATCTTCGGTGTTGCAGGCTTGCGGATATGACGTGGGTACATTCACCTCTCCTTATTTGGAGAAGTATACGAATCGTATCCAAGTGAACGGAGCCGACATTCCAGACGACGTGCTGCTCACACTGGTGAATGATATGAAGCCAATCGTAGACGAGATTGCAGAGACTGAGGTCGGTCCTCCGTCTATGTTTGAAATTTCGACCGCACTAGCGATTATGTATTTCGGTAAAGTGGCATATCCCGATTATGTAGTATGGGAAACAGGTCTCGGGGGAAGGCTGGATAGCACGAATATTGTGAATCCTGTCGTAACCATCATTACGAATGTCGGCCATGACCATATGGAAATCTTGGGAGATACACTCGAATTAGTAGCAGCAGAAAAAGCGGGCATTATTAAAGCTGGTGTACCCGTCATTACCGCTGTTGAGCCGCATGAGGTTTGGAGTGTGATCGATCAAACAGCCAAGGCGAAAAAAGCAACACTCTACTCACTTGGCGGACAATTCAATTTCTCGAATGTCACAAGCGAGCTAGATAGCCAAACGTTTGATTTTAGCGGGCCGTTTCGAAATATCAATGGTGTGCCGATTACGTTAAACGGAGTGCACCAATTGAAGAACGCAGCAGTGGCCGTAATGACGCTTGAAGTTCTTCGTCAATATTATGCCTGCATCGTAGATGACGAAGATCTGTTCAAAGGACTCAAGGAGACCCGTTGGCCGGGCAGACTTGAGATGGTTTCGAGCGAGCCACGTATATTACTCGATGGCGCTCACAACCCAGAAGGGGCCGTAACACTGGCTGCCGCGCTTCAAAGTGTATATACGTACCGTAAGCTTCATATGATGGTAGGAATGCTCTCCACGAAGAATCATACAGGCTACCTAAGGCATATACTACCATTGGTGGATACTCTTATTATTACGGAACCTGATTTTCATAAAAAAGGCGACGCTTCAATGCTTGCTGAGATTGCAAGAGAGCTGCTGCGAGAGATGAATCGAACGGTAGATATCATTATCGAACGAGACTGGAAGCAAGCCTTAGAAACACTTACAAGTAGAACTGAGCAGGATGATCTGGCGGTCGTATCCGGCACGCTGTATTTAATCTCTGATGTTCGTTCTTGGATTACCTATCAAACCGATTCTGAAAAAGGATGGTGAGAACGGCGTGAGTCAAGCAGAACACGTACATTTTATAGGCATCGGCGGATACGGCATGAGTGCCATTGCCAAAGTCATGCTGGAAATGGGATACCGGATATCTGGTTCCGATCTGGCACAGCAAGAGCTTACAGAAAAGCTGAAAGCGAAGGGTGCGCAAGTTTTCATCGGACATGAAGCTAGGAATGTGTCAGGAGCCGATTTGGTTGTGTATTCAACCGCTTTGGCCAAAGACAACGTAGAAATGCAAGCTGCGGAACAATTGAATATTCCGATCATTCATCGCTCACAAATGCTTGCTCGGCTCATGAACGAACGCAAAGGGATTGCGGTAGCCGGGGCCCACGGGAAAACAACAACATCATCAATGATTGCTTTAGTCATGGAGATTTGTGGAATAGATCCGACCTATATTATCGGTGGCGAGATCATGAATGTTGGGAGTAATGCCAAAGCCGGCAAAGGTGAATTTGTCGTGGCAGAAGCGGACGAGAGTGATGGAACCTTCCTTCAATATCACCCAACCCTTGCACTAGTGAACAATATCGAAGCGGATCATTTGGAGAATTACAATGGTGATTTCGAGAATTTGAAGAAAGCTTACAAGCAATTCCTCAGTCAAGTTAGACCTGGCGGGAGAGCTATTGTTTGTCATGATGATACGTTCTTACGTGAAATGATTCCGCAGATTGGGAGCGAAGTTATTACGTATGGCATAGATACTGAGGCTGATTATGTCGCAAGCGATATTACGTTAGGTGATCGTAAGGTTACGTTTACTGTTCAGTTCAAAGGGGCTGAAATCGGTCAGGTGAGCTTGTCCGTACCAGGTAAACACAACGTATATAATGCACTAGCAACGCTTATCACTTGTCTTGAAGCAGGACTCACTTTCGAACAAGTTGCTGAAGCCATTCAGGAATTCCGTGGTGCAAAACGTAGGTTCCAAGTGCTGGGAGAAGTTGCGAACATGTTGGTTATTGATGATTACGCGCATCATCCTACGGAGATTCAAGCAACCATTTCCGCAGCAAGAGCAACAGGGAAACGCATCATAGCTGTATTCCAACCGCAACGTTATACGCGAACCTATTATTTATTTGAACAGTTCAGCCGCTCATTCGAGGAAGCTGATGAGGTTATTATTACCGATATCTACTCACCTGCCGGTGAGCAGCGAATTGAGGGAATAGATTCAGCCAAGCTGGTTGATTTAATCCGCAACAACAGCAACCCGAACGTTCAGCATATTGCAACTCGGGATGAGGTACTCTCTTATTTGATTCAGCATGTGCAGCCTGGTGACCTGGTACTAACTATGGGAGCGGGCGACATCTGGAAAGCAGCTGATGGTCTAGCGAAATCGCTGCGTAAAAAGTACGATACGAATAGTTAAAAGAAGGATCGCTGCAAGCCAAATGGCTGGAGGCGGTCTTTTTTTGCTGAAAGAAACATAATGGGGTTCTCTCAATCATAATCTAGTAACAGAAGATTTGGACAAGACGACGCGGCGCTATGCCCGATTCCAAATAAATTTTACGAGGAGTGATTGAGAGTTGAACAAGAATAAAGCAAGAATAACCTACCGTTTCGATCCGCAAGAAAGGTCGGAATCAACCCGTAGAGCATCGCGGGTACAGGATCAAGAGGAGAAAGTGATACCACTCTATCAGGAAGAATTTAAGGTTATAGATTCTACAATTGACCCTCAGACGTCGGATGAGGTGACGCCCTATCATCAAGCGGAGAGGGAGCAAGTCGAACATTTATTTGAACCTCATGCTTTAAATACGTTCACGACGGATTTTGGAAGCTGGAACAGTCAGATTGAATCGGAAGGTGAGCGAGTCGAACGGATCATTCGTGAATCACAGGAGGCTCGAGAGAATCAAACGGTTAGAAATCCTTCAACGGAGAGAGCTGAGCCTACCTCTGACCGACATCGAGATGAGTGGTCAACCTGGACGTCAAAGGAGCCTTATTCGGAAACAGGGACAGGTGCCAGATACGCGAAATCAACGAGTACTCCTTGGATTCGAATTGCTACATCAGTGGCAGGAGCGGTGGTGACGGGGATTGCGTTTGGATTCTTTGTTCTCTCCATGTTTTCAAGCGATCGTGATACCAAAACTACGGCATCGATTACTAATTCGATCGCGGTTTCTTCGCCAAATGTACAAGCAGCGGTCCCATCGAAAGCCCCAACGGGTGCAACGAAAACGACGACAGATCAAGCGCCTGCTGTTCCTGCTGCTGCCTCGGCTGTCACAGCGGTTCAAATTCCTGCGAAATCATATACGTTCCTTCAAAATGGCGTTTTTAGTAACTTACAAGGCGCTCAAGCTATTCAAGATACTTTGAAGAAAAAAGGATTAGCGGCTGCGCTTGACACGACAGATAAGCTAACTGTATTCGTCGGATTTGCCAAAAGCCGGGATGACGCTCTTGCTTTAAGAGAACAACTGCAAGCAGTGGATAAAACCGTTGAGGTTTATATGAAAAATGTGGATATCCCCGCGGCCACAGGGATTCGTTGGAGCGGCTCAAAACCAGAGTCGGTTTCAAGCTTCATTGGAGAAGGTGATAAGCTGGTGAATACGATTAATGGACTAGCGCTTGTTCATCTGGCCGAGACGAAGCCAACCCCGCTGGCTGAAACGTCACTGCAATCGATTCGTTCTTCGCATCAGCAGCTTACGACATTGTCGGCGTCGCTAGGAGAGGGATTAGGTGAAGACACGAAGTCATTCGTGCAAAAAATGACCACATCGATCAACAGTGCGGTTCAATCGATGGAAGAGTATAAGAAGAGTCCTTCCACCGCTATGCTGTGGCAAGCTCAATCGTCCATGATGCAGTACATTATTGCACAGAGAGAACTGCTGAAGAAAATCAGCGTATCCTAATAAAAAAAGCAGTGTGTCCAAAGCTCCCAGGAGTTAGGACACACTGCTTTTTATTTGTAGTAGCGATTGAGCATGGCAGCAATCTCTGCACGCGTAATGGTTTGACTTGGTTTAAATGAGGTATCCGTTATACCATCAATGATGCCCTTATTTTTTAATGCATAAATGGCCTTAGCACTCCATAATGCTTCAGGCACATCGTCGAATGATGCGGATGCTGCAGCAACTGGCGGGCTATTCGTTGTGATAGAAGCCATTTGTAAGAGGCGATCGAAGAGAAAAGCGACTTCGCCTCTCGTAATCGACTGATCGGGTCTAATCGTTCCATCGGAGTAGCCCTGCAGGAGATTTAAGTTTTTTGCTTTGGCGAATACGGGGCTAGCCCAATGAGAAGACGGCAAGTCTTTGTAGCTTTGCTCAGCGGGAACTTGGCAGCCATAAACGATGGTTGTCACGGTTCCGCTCGGCTCACAAACGGATTTCAATTGGCTAAATGTAAATACACGATCCATTAATGTGAGAAATTCCGCTCTTGTTAAAGCGCGTTCCGGTTCATAACGATTAGCAATGCCTTCGATGATCCCTTTATTTTTCATCCGCAAAATCGCTTCTCTGGCCCAATGACCAAGGGAATCCGTGAACAAGGGAGGTGTGTAGGCAGCAATACCATTCGCAATACCCGCAGCCATTTTAGACCGAACGGAGTCACTTGCAAGCAAAGCTGCGTCGCTTGTTTGGTTAAGAAAGGCTGTCTCCACGAGAATACTTGGAATTGTTCCCATTCTGGCTACATAAACGGCACTTGGAATGAGACCTAAGTTTTTGGTGCCGGCAGCAGCTAGTAGAGAATCCAAAACATGCTGTGCGAGGTCTTTACTATACGGAGTTAATTTTTTCATCGTTTCACTTGCTGGATAATCTTCTTGTGGATAATCATTATCGTAGTAGAGAACCATAGTTCCCTTCGTTTTGCCGTCCGGATGCGAATTGGCGTGGATAGATACGAATAAATCCGCTTTTTGAGCATTTGTAAATTCGACTCGCTGGGCAAGTGACCAATAGGAGTCATCTGTTCTTGTTAAGACGACTTCGTAACCTTTTGCGATTAGCTCGTCTCGTACCTTCTGGGTGATGTCCCAATTGACATCTTTTTCACGGAGACCATTAATACCGGTCGCTCCAGGGTCACTTCCACCATGTCCGGCATCGAGGACAACTTTGTAAGCAAATGCTTGATAAGGAAAGGCAAAGGTAAGTAATAAGGATAATAGGATAAGTCTTCTAAGTAGAGTCATAAGTTGAAATACCTCCGCTAACTATCTTACTAGGATCGGCTCACGTTGTAAGCTGGTAAGAATCACCACCGTATCCTATTTTTACTTGGAAAAAAGAAGAGTCTACCCGTATAATAGGGCTTGTACATAAAGAGAGGATGACAGGAATGAAAAAAGGTACCTTCACATTGATCGTATTTTTAATCGTCGGTTTAATTACCGGGATTATCATAGGCCAGCTGTTGGCTGGAGTGCCTGCTCTCGCATTTTTGACCAAATCGGCGCAAATTTCATGGGAGCCCAAAGCTGATTTACAAGTCGTGAAATATGAGTTTCATCTTTTGGTGAAACTAAACCTATGCAGTATTCTTGGATTAGTGGGGGCGTACCTCCTGTATCGTAAGGTGTAACTGGATTGCAATTGGAAAGCCATAGTAAATATTACAATCAGCTAGGAGTTGTTTCTTTTGAGTCATTCCCCTAAACAAAGACTAATTCTTGCTTCGTCTTCGCCGCGGAGGCAGGAGCTTATTCAATCGCTTGGTTTACCCTATATCATTCGAGTGAGTGACGCAGATGAGACCGTCGAAGAAAAAATTTCGCCTGCAGAGCTCGTGGAAGTGCTCTCTTTGCGTAAAGCCTCTACGGTTCTAGAAATGCTTGAAGTTAGTGAAAAAGAAGGAATCATTATCGGATCTGATACCGTTGTTGTCTATCAAGATGAAGTTTTAGGCAAACCGGTGGATGAACAGGATTCTTTCCGGATGCTTAAAGCACTGCAAGGCAGTACGCATCAGGTGTACAGCGGAGTTGCTTGTGTAGACGCGGCCACAGGTAAACAGGTTGTCTCTCATCGTGTGACACATGTACAGATGAAGCCCATGTCTGACGCGCAGATTTTACGTTATATCGCCACAGGAGAACCTAAAGATAAAGCTGGTTCCTATGCGATTCAAGGGATCGGAGCAACGATCGTGGAATCGATTGAAGGTGATTACTTTACTGTTGTTGGATTGCCGCTTTCTCTGCTTAGTGACCTGCTGCTAAGCTTTGAAATTCAAGTTCTTTAATTATCAGATCCTAGCTGGAATTTTTGTCCAAAATAGGACTCATACATTGACTGTGTAATCTGTAACGGTTACAATGACAGTAAGCGACATGACTTCGCATTCTTCAGGGAGGTATTTGCCATGAACAGCGAATTTACAATAGCCGTCCACAGTCTCGTATTTCTGGCTCATTTACCGGATCATATGGCAACCAGCGAAGAAATTGCTGTGAATGTATCTACCCATTCTGCTCGTATACGCAAAGTTATGGGCTTTCTACGAAAAGCAGGTTACGTTTCGACGAAAGAAGGGATCGGTGGCGGATTCATACTTAGCTGCAATCCGGACGAGGTGACACTCGGCGAAATTTACCGTTTAACTTGTCAAGGTTCCTTGAAGCCGAACTGGTGCTCTGGTGATGAGAATAAGACCTGCGTCATTTCATCCAAAATGGATTTATTGATGGGGAAGGTTTTCATTGACGCAGAGAAGCAGATGGAAATATACTTTGATGGACATACCATCGGCAGTATGCTGGAACAAATTAGAGCGTTCGAATGTCCACAATCGAATCAAGAGCAATTGTCCTAGAAGCCCTCGGATCTTACATATCCGCGGGCTTTATTTTGTTTTATGAGCACATATCCATATGAATGGGATGCGTTTAAGTAACACAACCTACATAATGAAAGAGGGGAATTCATGGAAGTCACAAGCTTGATGCTACGAGAAGTACCGCAAGAGGAAAGACCTAGAGAACGTATGCTCCAATACGGAGCAGGTGCATTAAGTCATGCTGAACTGCTGGCCATTTTACTTCGAACAGGGACAGTGTCGGAGTCGGCGCTGCGTTTAGCAGGTCGAATATTAAGCGAAAGCGGCGGGCTGCGCAGCCTTGTTGACATGAGCAAAGACCAGCTTACCCAAATCAAGGGAATCGGCGATGCGAAGGCTCTGCAAATTCAAGCCGGGATCGAACTTGGTCGCAGGCTGGCCAAAAGTACATTTGAGGAGCGAGTTACGATTCGTTCTCCCAAGGATATCGCCGATTTAGTGAGTGAAGATCTTCGTTACTTGCAGAAAGAACATTTCGTTTGCTTATTTCTCAATACAAAGAATCATCTACTTGCACAGGAAACACTATCAATGGGCAGCCTGAACGCGTCTATTGTTCATCCTCGTGAAGTGTTTCGAGCGGCAATCAAACGCAGCAGTGCTTCAATCATCTGTGTGCACAATCATCCAAGCGGTGATCCGACTCCAAGTCCGGAGGATATTCAACTCACGCATCGGCTAGTGGAAGCGGGAACTATAATTGGTATTGAAGTGCTTGATCATGTTATCATTGGTGATCAGAGATTCATAAGTTTGAAGGAACAAGGCTTTATGTAATATAATAGATAACGCAATAGGAAAGGAGCAGCTGCCATGTTCGGTAGTTTTACGAAAGATTTAGGAATTGATTTAGGTACAGCGAATACATTGGTTTACGTAAAAGGCAGAGGAATTGTCGTTAGGGAGCCGTCTGTGGTTGCTCTACGTACTGATACAAAAACAATCGAGGCTGTCGGAGACGCCGCTAAAAAAATGATCGGTCGCACACCTGGCAACATTCGCGCAATTCGTCCAATGAAGGATGGGGTTATTGCTGATTTTGAGACTACTGCGACGATGATACGCTACTTCATAAGACAAGCACAGAAGCAGCGTTGGTTGTTCCCGCGCCATCCGAATGTTATGGTTTGTGTGCCTTCAGGCATAACAGCTGTTGAGAAGCGTGCTGTAGAAGATGCGACGAAGCAGGCTGGAGCTCGTGAAGCTTACACGATTGAAGAGCCCTTCGCAGCAGCGATCGGTGCGGATCTGCCCGTTTGGGAACCAACAGGAAGCATGGTTGTCGACATTGGAGGGGGAACAACGGAGGTTGCAGTCATTTCTCTTGGAGGAATTGTAACGAGCCGTTCCATCCGTATAGCAGGCGATGAAATGGACGAAGCCATCATTCAATATATTAAGCGAACGTATAATTTGATGATTGGGGAACGTACATCCGAAACGCTTAAGATGGAAATTGGGTCGGCATTACCTATGGACAAGCCGGAATCCATTGAAATAAGAGGGCGCGACCTCGTTTCCGGATTACCGAAAACGCTAAGCGTTACTTCCGATGAAATCACGGAATCGTTAACGGATACGGTGAATGCGATCGTTGACGCTGTGAAGGTTACTCTCGAGAAGTGTCCGCCAGAATTATCAGCGGATATCATGGATCGGGGAATTGTGCTGACAGGTGGCGGTGCCTTACTGCGTAATCTTGACCGCTTGCTTGCCAGAGAAACTGGAATGCCAGTACTCGTCGCTGATAATCCGTTAGATTGTGTGGCGATTGGAACGGGCCGCGCTTTGGAAAATATCCATTTGTTCAAGAACAGATCAGGATCCAGTTCGAGATATAAGCGTTAATATTCGTTAGAAGGTGCTAATTTGTTTAAATTTATGGGCAACAAGAGGCTGATTTTTCTGATGTTTGGTCTAGTCTGCTTCTTTATATTGATGGGACTGACACTCGGGAACCGGGCACCCATGACGTGGCCGGAGAAATTTGTTAAAGACTCGGTTTCGTGGACGCAAGGACTCTTCTACAAGCCCGCTGCGCAGGTAGCGGGTTTCTTCGAAGATATCCGTCAGCTAAGAGTCATCTATGAGGAAAATAAGACGCTGAAACTGACTCTAACGCAGTATGCACGAGATACACAGCGGTTGAATGAGCTGGAATCACAAAACAAGCGGTTAATGGAGGCTCTTGGCTTCACAGAGAGACAGCGTCAGGCTAACGTGTATACGTATCGCATTGCTGAAGTTGTAACCATTGATCCGGATCCGTATAATAGCACGGTTACGATTAATTTAGGCGATAAAGATGGCATCAAGGAGAATATGGCTGTCATGACTGTAGATGGGTTGGTCGGCAGGGTGAGTAAGGTGTTCGGTTTCCATTCTAATGTTCAATTACTTACAGAAACCAATGATACCGATAATAACTCTAAGGCAATTGCTGTTACGGTGAAGGGGAATGAGAATCAACCTTTCGGGATGATTGAGTCTTACGATGCCAAAACCGGTGAGCTTGTGATGAATAAGGTCGAACATGCCGACGATATGAAAATCGGAGATACAATCATTACATCAGGCTTGGGGCAAGTATTTCCTAAGGGCATTGAGGTAGGGACAATCTCTTCCATAGGTCCAGGGGAATTTGGCATTACATACAAGGTTATGGTGAAGCCCAAAGCTTCGTTCAACCGTATCCGTGAAGTGTTTGTTGTCGAAGTCCCGGAAGTGAAATGAGGTGAGCCTTTAAGTGAATCGGCATCTATTGTGGCTCATTCTACTCGGTTTGTTTATCCTGCAAGGAACCTTGCTTGTTTGGCTAATCCCTTCAGCATGGCAATCTAGCGTTATGGTTACACCCCATTTAACACTTGTATTCATTTTGTTTATCGGACTTTTTCATCATCGTCATACCGCATTAATTTATGGGCTTTTGTTCGGACTATTGCACGACTTTAACTATTATGGATCGATGCTAGGTGTATACTCCTTCGGTATGGGGCTTACTGGCTATCTGGCCGGACTGGCTCAGCGAAGACAGCCTAATTTGCTTTTTTATAATTTGCTCATAACAGGCGTTGGTTTGCTCTTGTTTGAGTTTATTAATTATGGTATCAATCGGTTGTTCAAGCTCATTAATATTGATTTGAAGTTTGCTCTCACCCATTACATGCTTCCGAGTGTTCTATTTAATCTGCTAATCGCCTTGATTTGCTACGTTCCCATCCGCAAGCTGCTTGAAGGAAAGCGGATTGCGAAGTCCGGAAACGAAGATTAATTTTCCAGGCTCTAGGCAGGAGAATCCAGGACATGAGCCGAAATGTATAGGTTGGGAGGTCGTAGCGCAATTATGTCCGTAACAAAGCACCATGTGATGATAAAAGGGGTCAAGGATGGCCTTGTTTTTTTGCTAAATGACGCATGCGAATGGCAGGTCTTGCTGCAAGAGCTGCAGCATAAGCTTGAGAAAACGCATCAACAAATATTGACTGGACCGATTATTCATGTGCACGTTAAATTAGGCAGCCGAGAAGCGACCGAAGAACAGAAGGAAGAAATTCGATCCGTCATCCGGCAAAAAGGCAATCTGCTTATCCAATCGATCGAAAGTGAGTTGCCTAAAGAGGAAGCTGCAGAAGAGTCTGCGGTTTCTATGACAACGCTCAAAGGAATGATTCGATCGGGACAAACCCTGCACAACGAGGGTGATTTATTATATTTAGGCGATGTTAATCCTGGCGGAACGATTACCTCTACAGGGAACATTTATATAATGGGGTCTCTTCGCGGTATGGCGCATGCGGGGGTGGATGGCGATGAGAATGCGATTATTGCTGCTTCTCATATGCGTCCCACGCAGCTTAGGATTGCTGGAATCATTAGCCGTCCTCCGGACGAATGGGGAATCGAAGAGGCTTTCATGGAATTTGCTTATGTAAAAGAAGGTAAAATGGAAATCGACAAGCTTCACCAGCTTCATCGAATTTGGCCGGAATCGACTGTGAAATAATCGTTTGTATAGGTGAAAATAGCGTGTGGGGTGAGAAAATATGGGAGAGGCAATCGTCGTCACTTCAGGGAAAGGTGGCGTTGGTAAAACAACGACATCAGCGAATCTTGGAACGGCACTAGCACTTTTGGGGAAAAAAGTTTGCATGGTAGATACCGACATTGGACTGCGCAATCTGGATGTGGTCATGGGTCTGGAAAACCGTATTATTTATGATCTTGTCGATGTTGCAGAAGGCCGTTGCCGTTTGCCGCAAGCATTGATTAAGGATAAGCGCTTTGAAGAGCTTTATCTTCTGCCAGCTGCTCAAACGAAGGATAAGCATGCCGTATCACCAGAGCAAGTAAGAGATATTATTTTGGAGCTCAAAAAAGATTTCGAATTTGTCATTATCGACTGTCCAGCTGGCATCGAACAAGGCTTCAAGAATGCCGTAGCCGGAGCAGACAAAGCAATCGTTGTTACGACACCCGAAAACGCGGCTGTACGCGATGCTGACCGCATTATCGGCTTGCTGGAGAATGAGAAAATCTCCTCGCCTAAGTTAGTCATTAACCGCATTCGTCCAATGATGATGAAGAAAGGCGAGATGCTGGATATAGATGAAATATGCTCCGTGCTGGCCATAGATTTATTAGGGATAGTTCCAGATGATGAGCATGTGATCAAAGCAGCAAACTTAGGTGAACCCACCGTGATGAATCCGTCGTCGCGCGCAGCTATTGCTTACCGCAACATCGCTCGCCGTATTTTGGGTGACACGGTGCCGCTCATGCCATTGGAGGACAAAACCGGCTGGGTCAAACGTATGAAAAAGTTTATCGGAATAGGATGATAGGCCAGTGCTTGCCAAACTGAAAAACATAGATATTCCTATTGTTGTCATTTTGTTTGCCTTTATGGTCATTAGTACGATGCTTGTGTACAGTGCATCTATCGATCATCCTAAAATTAACGTTAGTATCACGAAAATACTGGCCTTATATGGCGTTGGTTTAGCAGCATTCGTTGCAAGCAGTTTATTTGATTATCGAGTACTAATTAGAATCGCTCCCTATCTTTATGGTATCGGCATCTTTTCTCTAGTCGCTGTTTACTTTTTTGGGACGAAAATTCATGGGGCGCGCGGCTGGTTTGAGCTCCCGGGTGGCTTAACCTTTCAACCAGCTGAGCTAGTAAAATTAATTTTAATCGTGGCTGTTACTGCATTATTGGCAAGGCGCAAAGGTGATTTATTGCAAATTAAGAACGATATTATCCCTGTCTTTGCAGCCGTGTTGTTACCGTTTATCTTGGTCCTCATTCAACCTGATCTAGGGAATGCGATCATTTTTGTGATCATTCTTTTGGGCATGATTTGGATTGGTAATATTAAATATTCGCATGTCTTACTTAGCACAGTCGTAATCATAGGCGTTGGATTCTTGCTTTTGACGTTATATAAGGTTTTCCATCAGTCCTTGTTTGATTTGCTTAAGGGTTACGGTTTTAGTCATTGGATGGATCGTATCGATACGTTCCTTTATCCCCAAGATGTGTCTGCTGATGATAATTATCAGGTTCGTAATGCAATAAGAGCGATCGGTTCAGGAGCTTTGGAAGGCGAAGGTTTTCTGAAAGGTACCTCTGTTCACAGTAATTTCATTCCATTCGCGTACTCAGATTCGATTTTCGTCGTAGTTGGTGAGGAATTCGGTTTCCGCGGGTCAGCGGTTCTACTGTTGATCTATTTTTTACTCATCTACCGTATGATCCTCATCTCGATCCAAAGTACTCAGATTAGCGGAGCTTACATTGTGGTCGGTGTGGTTTCCATGTTCGTCTTTCAAATTTTTGAAAATGTCGGGATGATGATTGGGATCATGCCGTTAACGGGAATCACTCTTCCTTTCGTCAGTTATGGAGGAACTTCTCTACTGATTAACATGCTTTCATTAGGCCTCGTGATGAGCGTAAAGCTGCATCAGGAACGTGAACCTGAATTTTTCTAAAAGTATTACAAATGTATGGCCCTTGACCTTTGGTCAGGGGCTTTTTTTGTCCACATAATCTTGTCCCTCTTCTCATAGGCTGTACAAAGGTTAACGATGGGGAGGGGCTTCCATGGAAGTCAAAGATAAAGTGAAACAGCGAAGAATAGAACGACTTCGCAATTTGCGCGAAACGTCAGATCCTTCTAACGGGAGTGGAAGTCCAGTGAGACCCTCTCGAAATAGGGGGAATTCGTTGCCCATACATCATCATTCCGAAGCACCTCTCTATGTGGATTCTGAGTGGAAACGGCGAATGGAGGATCCCGAGTATGCATGGCAGCAAAAATTATTAATGGACCCGGCATTAGTCGGACGTGATTATCTGAGGGATGGTGAAAGAGGATTGTTAGCGCCGCCTTCGCCTCGTAAGATTGCGGTCAAGCTGTTCATTAGCTGCGTATTGTTTGCAGCGTTGTACGGGATGTTCCAGCTTAATCAGCCTTGGGCTAATAAAGGGAAGCAAATCGTGACCTCTTCGCTTACACAGTCGTACGATTTCTCGTCGCTGTCAGCTTGGTATAGCGATAAGTTTGGAGGATCACCTTCATTTATTCCCAGCTTTAACCGAGAAGGGAATGAGGCCATAAGAGTGAATGCCTCTAAGCGCACCTTTTTTTCTCCTGCAAAGGGGAGTATTGTTACGCGATATGACGGGACTTCCCATATGGGAGTTAATTTGAATACCATTGAATTTGCACCGGTTTACGCGTTGGATACCGGTCAGGTCATTTTCTCCGGAGTAGCTGCCGATACGGGCTTAACGATTATGATCCGACATCCAGGAGGTCTTCAATCCTTGTACGGCGGTTTGAGTGAGGCCAGTGTCGAGGTAGGTGACTGGATGAAAGTTGGTGAGCCCATCGGTAAGGCTTCCAAGAAGGATCCTGCAAAGGGGACGCTTTACTTTGCCGTTACGAAGGACGGGCATCCTGTCAACCCATCGGATGTGATCAGCTTTGATTAAATGGGCCGGAACTACGTACCGATTCCACCCCTTATTTACGCTCATTATGATTGGCTCTGCCATTACAGGGTACTTTCTGGAGGCCGTTACGTTATTTGGCATCGTACTGGTTCACGAGTTTGGTCATTTGGCTGCTGCCAACGGCTTTGGGTGGAGGGTGCGGGAAGTTCAGTTTCTGCCTTTTGGGGGAGTCTTGATCGTTGATGAGCTTGGAACGGCTCCGACGCGTGAAGAGCTCATTGTCTCTCTAGCAGGGCCGCTGCAGCACGTATGGATGATTCTCGTTGCTCTGCTGATGAAATGGGTGGATGTAGGCGCAAGCAGCTGGTGGGATTATTTCATTGAAGCTAATTTGATGATTGGCTTATTTAATCTCATTCCAGTCATGCCGCTTGACGGTGGCAAAGTGATGCAGTCATTGTTAGGGTACTTATTGTCCTACCACAACACGATTTTATATACAACATGGATCAGTATGATATTAAGCTTAGCCATTATTGTCATAGCGATTATCCAACTGATCAACGGACATCTCCCGCTTAATATATTGGTCATCGGTATTTTCTTGCTTATATCCAATTGGTACGCCTATCGGCAGCTGCCCTATCACTTTTTTCGCTTCCTTATTGGTCGCGGTAACCGAATGAGTCAACTATTAAGCCGCGGGACATTAGCACAGCCCATTGTCATTACGAGACATCGTACGATGGCGGAAACGTTGAAGCTTTTTATGAGGGAAAAATATCATTTAATCTATATCGTCGGAGAAACGGGGCGCATACAAGCCGTATTGCCGGAACAGCAATTAGTGAGCGGTTATTTGGATGGGAAAAAACCGGGGAGTGCAGTTTCCGATCTTTTCATGTAAAATAACTGTTGAGGTGAACGTGTATGAAGCAACTTATAATTCACTGCGCACCTGATCTTACACAAGCGGCATTGCTTGAAGAAAGTCGTCTTGTTGAGTATGATACGCAGTATCCGCTTGATTCTCAGAGAGCAGGCAGCATCTACATGGGTCGCATCGTCAACGTCCTTCCCGGCATGCAGGCGGCATTCGTCGATATCGGTCTTGCGAAGAATGCCTTTCTATATATAGACGACCTCCTACCCGTCCACTTGGACAAGCAGCCTAAGATTAAACCCTCTATAACGGAGCTCGCGGAAGTCGGTCAGACGCTGATGGTGCAGGTGACGAAGGATCCGCAAGGTACCAAAGGTGCAAGAGTAACAACTCATATTTCCATTCCTGGCCGCTGGATTGTCTATATGCCAGACGCCGATTATATTGCTATATCCCGCAAAATTGATCTGGACGCAGAACGGCAACGCCTCAAACAGCTTGCAGAAGGCAGCTTGCTGCCTGGTGAAGGTGTTATTATACGAACAGGTGCTATTGGTCAAAGTGAAGAAGCGATTCGTGATGATTTGCATAATCTACGAGAATTATGGAGTGCTATCGTGTCCAAAACGGAAGAGGCACATGCGCCGGCGCAGCTATATCAGGATCTTGATCTCCTGCCCAGACTGGCCCGAGATGTCATTACGGATGACGTTCATGAAGTTTGGCTAAATGACGCCAAGGTGTACGAAGAGATGAAACAATTATTGCGAAAGCAGCAGCCGAGTTGGCGTGGGCGCGTAGCTTTTTATGACCGCAAGATTCCGTTGTTTGATCAATTTGGTGTCACAGAAGAGCTGAATGAGAGCTTTAGACGTAAAATTTGGCTGCCTAGCGGCGGATATTTGATCATTGATCAAACCGAAGCACTTACCGTGATAGATGTGAATACGGGAAGGTATACCGGTTCCATTGATTTAGAGCAAACAGTTACCGATATTAATCGAGAAGCGGCGAGTGAAATTCCAAGGCTTCTGCGTCTTCGTAATTTAAGAGGCATTATCATTGTTGATTTTATTGACATGAGCTCGGAAGTAAATCGAGCAGCAGTGATGGAGAACATCACACAAGCCGTGCGTAAGGATCGCTCCAAAACGATTATTGTCGGTTGGACCAAGCTAGGCTTGCTTGAGATGACACGTAAGCGGAAATAATAATTGCATTGCAAAATGTTTCTGTGATATAATACTCGGAGTGTGTTGTTTAGGCATGCTGTAACCGCACGAATCGGGTCTAAGCACGGAGAAGGATTGGTTCCTAACCGTCACCTGGACAAGGCGAGTCTGAGACATGAGGAGGTAATGAAAATGTACGCAATTATTGAAACAGGTGGTAAACAGTACAAAGTTCAAGAGGGCGATGTTCTTTACATCGAGAAATTGAACGCAGCTGAAGGTGAAGTTGTTTCTTTTGATCGTGTGTTCTTGGTTTCCAAAGAGAGTGGCTTAGTAGTAGGTGCTCCATTGGTTGCTGGTGCTTCGGTTTCCGCGAAAGTGGAGAAACACGGCAAAGGCGCTAAAGTCATCGTTTATAAGTACAAGCCGAAAAAGAACTATCACAAAAAGCAAGGTCATCGTCAACCGTACACAAGAGTAGTAGTTGAGAAAATCCAAGCGTAAGAGGCAGCCTTATGATCTATGTGACCATAGAGCGTCTTGCACCGGATTCACCTCAGATCTCATCTTTTGTAGTGGAAGGCCATGCTGAATATGACGTGCCTGGCAAAGACCTAGTCTGCGCTGCAGTATCAGCGGTAACGTTTGGTACTTATAATTCGATTGAATCGCTGACGGGCGTGATTCCCATTCACGAGATGGAACGAGGCTTGATGGATGTTACAATTCCAGAGAGTACACGATCTGTTCCGGAGACATGGAATAAGGTCCAATTGATTCTAGAATCGATGGTCGTCATGCTACAAACCATTGCAGACAATTACGGTGACTATATAACGATTGAAACAATCTATCACAAAGGAGGATAACACCATGTTGAAATTGGATCTCCAGTTTTTCGCTTCCAAAAAAGGGGTGGGTTCCACAAAGAACGGACGTGACTCACACTCTAAGCGCCTTGGCGCTAAACGTGCTGACGGTCAAACCGTTACTGCTGGAAGCATTCTCTACCGCCAACGCGGTACGAAAATTCACCCAGGAACGAACGTAGGCATCGGTTCGGATGATACACTTTTCGCTTTGGTACAAGGCGTAGTGAAATTCGAGCGTTGGGGTCGCGATCGCAAAAAAGTGAGCGTATACCCAGTTGATGTAGCTCCTGTGGCTGCAGCTTTAGAAGCGTAATTTGAATCCCTGGCGAGCGATAAGCCCGCCCAGGGATTTTTTTCTAATTCGAAACAAACCTAATATAGGGATCTTTGGTCGGAGATCAAAGTCTCTCATCTTATAAACGCGGTCACTAATCTCGAAGGGCAGAGGTTTTCTCATTTGTTTGGTGAAGTTTGCTAGTACATCATGATATACTGGATGAACGGTTACAAAGCAGGGAGAACGGAGCGAACGGGGAATGAAACGAGCGGGCAGTACGCAAGTTTATTTATTAGCACTTGTGCTCATAGGATTGACGGGAATGATGTTTGTGGAACCCTGGATTGTCAGGGGAGCATTACTACTGATCATTGTCTTTTGCGGTTATACCGCCTTCAAGTTGGATGCGAGTAGATTGGAAGAGGAATGGAGCCAAGAGCTCCGTCAACAGGAACAAAAGGCTCAACAGCAGTTAATTCAGGTCATAAATCGTTTGCGTCATGATTGGATGAACGATACCCAAATTTTATTTGGTTATATTCAGTTGAAGAAGTTTGATAATTTACAGCCTTATATGGAAAAAATAAAAATGACTATGCAGCAGGAAAGTAATCTCTCCAAGTTAGGCATTCCATCGTTAATTGCTTTCTTGTTGTTGTTTCGCGTCCAGTCGAAATCACTTGAGCTGGAAGTTGAATTAGATCAAGAAATCAATCTTGGACAACTTCCTCTGCATGACGGCCTCATCGAAAGATTGGTACGTCAAACCGTGGAATGCGTTCAAGAGCATGCTGCGGCAAGCGACGGTGAAAGTGGTACACTTAGCCTGGAATTTGATGTTCAAGAAGATGGCTTACTGCTTGATTTTGTATATCAAGGCCCCTATAACAGGGAGCAACTTGAAAAAGCTTTGAAAGAAACCCTGCTTTCGAGAGCGAATTCTTATTCACTGGAGCAGAGTGAGTGGCAAGAGGAAGAAGCGGTCATCACATTGCGGTTGCCGTTTCGTACATAATAAAGGGATCTTTGGACCAAGACCAAAGCCTCTCCTTAGTTGAGGTGTAGAAATGTTTGTTGATAAAGCGAAGATATTTGTTAAAGGTGGCGACGGTGGCGACGGTTTAGTTGCTTTCCGCCGTGAGAAATATGTACCAGAGGGCGGACCTGCAGGTGGTGACGGAGGAAATGGCGGCGACGTTGTATTCCGTGTAGACGAGGGTCTGCGTACACTGATGGATTTCCGCTATCAGAAGCACTTTAAAGCGGAGCGCGGCGAGAAAGGCCGTAACAAATCGATGCATGGCGCTAATGCGGAAGATATGATTGTACGCATCCCTCCAGGCACAACCATCATCGATGATGACACTGGGGAGGTTATTGCCGACTTGACGCGTCATGGACAAGAGGTTGTCGTGGCCAAAGGCGGCCGAGGCGGCCGAGGCAACACACGCTTCGCTACAGCTCGCGTAACAGCGCCAGAAATCGCTGAGAACGGCGAAGAAGGCGTGGAGCGTTGGGTTGTGCTGGAGATGAAGGTCATGGCCGACGTCGGTTTAGTAGGCTTCCCAAGCGTTGGGAAATCCACGCTATTGTCGGTTGTCTCTGCCGCAAAACCGAAAATTGCGGCGTATCACTTTACAACCCTCACCCCGAACCTTGGGGTTGTGGATGTTGGCGATGGACGCAGCTTCGTCATGGCGGACCTTCCCGGTCTTATTGAAGGGGCCCACGAGGGCGTGGGGCTCGGTCATGAGTTCTTGCGTCACGTAGAACGGACGCGAGTGATTGTGCATGTCGTGGACATGTCTGCTGCAGACGGCCGTGATCCTTACGAGGATTTCCTCAAAATTAATGAGGAAATTAAGCTCTATAATGCTAAGCTGGAGCAGCGTCCGCAAATTGTTGTTGCCAACAAGATGGACATGCCGGAATCAGAGGACAATCTGACTTTGTTCAAAGAGCAGATGGCGGCGGATGGCAAAGAGTTCGAGATCTATCCGATCTCAGCTTTGACACGAGGCGGTGTGCAGGAGCTTCTCTACAAGATCTCGGACATTGTGGAAAGTATCCCGAATGCTCCTGAAGTAGAAGGTGTAGCTGATAAAGAAGAGCGTAAAGTGTATCGCTTCGAGAAGCGCGAGGAGAATGATTACACAATTCGTCGAGAGAACGATGTATTCATTGTCGAAAGTCCTTCCATTGAGAAGTTGATCAAACGAACAAATTTCAGCACGCAGGACGGCATCGCTCGTTTTGCTCGTATTTTACGTAATATTGGAATCGATGACGAATTGCGTAAACGCGGAGCTGTCCATGGACAGACGATCCAAATTGGTGATTTTGACTTCGAATTTGATGAGAAGCATTAGAATGATGGAAACACTTATCCAATGGATGAGTGTTTTTTTGCTTTTAAGAAGTTAGATTTTTTGGGTTAGGTGATATGTTCGAGCTTGCTCCTGTTTAACAAGGTAAGCTATGAATTTTGCTGAGATAAGTTAGTTTAGATTTCTGTTTTCTGCCTTTTGGAATAAATGGGAATTTAGATAGGCAAGTTGTACAGTGTACAACAATTTCCTTGATTTCTACTTGAAAAGTTCAGGATGTTGTATGTGGTACAACAATTTAGCCTTAATTCACTCTAATGGGCCGCTTTGGAGCAAAAATGTTGTATTTTTTGCAACAATCGTGTGAAAAACGCGGATTAGCTTATCTAATGTTGCACAAAGTACAACAACACACGGACAAGCAGGAGCAAGATCAAGAGAGAGCAAAAACAAAAACAAAAGCAAAAGCAAAAGCAAAAGCAAAAGCACATACGTCACGCACGTTGTAGCATTCATTACTTCAACCTTAATAAATGCTTTCACCGAAGGACGTAGTTAGCCGTTCTTTTATGTTTAAATGCGCATTAATGTCATAAAACTTGACACATAAAAAGAAAAAGATTACGATTTTACTAAATAACATAAATTTATGTCATTTAATATAACATAAAATTTCGTGTAGATAGAGGAGAAAGGAGGAATTTTGATGAAAAGATGGATTCAAGCGATGGGAACAGGTATGCAAGGCTCACGTGATTTATCTTATGAGGAAGCTGTAGAAGCAGCACATGAGATGGCCAGAGGAGATTCAACAGACGCTCAATGCGCAGCTTTCTTAATGGCCCTATGTATGAAAGGGGAAGCTGACGAAGAGTTGATGGCATTCATTGATGTTTTCCGCAGCTACTCTTTGAATTTCCATACTTTTGCAGATTCACTCAATTGTGCGGGACCGACAGAAGGCCGGCAATATTTTCCCATCACACTGCCAGTTAGCCTACTGCTTGCTTCAGTGGGTTTCTCCCAGGTACTGCATGGAGGTGATTCACTTCCGCCGAGACAAGGGACTGCAATGAAAGAACTGCTGGAATGCTTCGGCGTTGCGATAGATTTGACAGTGAAAGCATGGGAAACGATGTTGTTTCACCTGCATATTGGATTTCTTCACACAGATCAGCTTTGTCCGCCGCTAGGGAAGCTGAAACAGGTTCGCGAGCAGTTAGGATTGCGAACAGTGATGAATACCGTTGAGAAAGTCATAAATCCCGTACGTTCAATGAATATGATTATAGGCGTCAATCAGCGGAAAGCGATGGAATCTCTGATTCCCATATCCATCCGATCAGGTTTTCAAAATGTGTATATTGTCAATGGGATTGAAGGATCCGAGGATCTGCCGATCTACCAGAACCGTACAATAAGGATCGTAACCCCCTGGGGAGATGAGTCGCGAGTGGTTGAACCGCAGAAATTTGGTTTTATGAGTGAGCCTCTGCAGCCTTTAAGCAAAGATGATCAGGTTGCCATGGTGCGGCGTATCATTGCTGGAGAAGATTCAGAGGAATTGAAGCGGGAACGTGATCATGTCATTTTTAATACGGGACTTCGCTTGATGTGGTTTGATAAAGTGGGGAGTTATGAAGAAGGCTTTCAACTAGCAGAATCGCTGCTGCAAAGGAGAGAAGCCCACAAAGTCATGCTGCGATGGGTGGATCAGAGTCATCACTTTACACTCCAAGATCATCCGAAAATCCGGGATTCATCCGCCAAAATTGGATAAAAGTCTTTCCTCTGTGCTGTAGGGTATTCAGCTAAAGGAAGGCTTTTTTATTTCCATATACTAGCATGATTAGGGGGGGGCGCCAATTAATTGTGCTCTTAGCCACCCAAAGGAGGTCTATTTTACAAATGGATATGAAAGACGACGGCTTTCGAAGCCTAGTAGACTGGCGAAATGTAAGCAGATGCTCGTTCTGCATCATAAAAGGCTAGGAGGCCAACATCATGTCTTCGTCAAAGTGCCGATGAGAATTCTACGCGTATCCGTTACTTGAAGGAAGGCGAGAAAGTGACCATCCTGTCCAAAGTGAACAGTTGGTAGTACAAAGTAAAAGCTTCAGACGGCCGTGAGGGTTACATAAGCACAAGCGCCAAATACATACAAGCATCGGGTGTTACTTCCCCTGGAGATTCCAACAAGAATGGTGGTTCCGGCAGTGGTTCAGGAGGTTCAACAAGTGAAAGTGTTCAACAAATCATTGCTGCTGGTAAAAAGTATCTAGGCACGCCCTATGAATATGGATCAAGTCGTGATAATACAAAAACGTTTGATTGCTCTGACTTTGTCCGACAAGCTTTCTTGGATGGCATTGGAAAGAAGCTGCCAAGTGACTCTAGAGGCCAAGGGAGTTATGTGAAATCTCTCGGGCATGCCAAAACAAATTGACACGATCTGAAGGCTGGCGATCTCATGTTCTTCATGTCTTACAAAGGGACAAGCCAATCAAATTACAGCGGGATTAATAAGTCTACTCAGACCATTACGCACGTGGCTATTTACTTAGGAAATGGACAAATCTTATCGACATACTTCAACGACAGCGGCGGTGTTCGGATTGATTCCATCGAAAATCGCCATTGGGAGTATCGTTTCTTATTTGGAGGCAGCGCGTTATAATAGCCGTAAAAAAAGGCAGACATCGAGAAGTCGATATCTGCCTTTTTTGCTATTCTTATTAAGTCTGCAGGGGATCTACCAAGGGGTTCCAGTGAATCGTGGGTTCACCTGTGTCCAGTTGAATTCCTGCAGAACCTACCCACGGATGCTCCGTAAGGCCTACGCTGAAATAATGTTCAAGCAAGCATCGAAAAATAAAAGGGATTGGGCGCTCCAGCACTTGATCTTTAGGAATCCAATGTAAATCCCCTTCGGGTGTGACGATTCGCGGGTTCACATCTGTCGTTCCGATATAAAAAAATTGCTGGCGAACTTCTTGACCATTCAATCGAAGTAAAACATACTGCATGCGCAGCCCTTGGATTTCATCATGCTCAATGCCAGTCTCCTCCCACACTTCGCGCAAACAGGCTGCCCGCGGGTTATTCAATTCACTTGGCTCCAGGTGACCGCCGATAGCAGCCCATAATCCTGGCGATAGCGAACGTGTTAAGGAGCGTTTCATCATTAGTAATTCGTTCTGGCTGTTCCACAGGAGAGCCGTAGACATCATGCGTAATGTAATCATGGAGGCGATCCCTTTCTAATCTAGTACTATCAGCTTATCATAGTGAAGTCAGGTGCTGCAAAAGATGAAAAATGAAGATGTGAATTGCCTATTGCTTCAATCCGTGCGATTCGATATAATGTCCTCTATAGAGACACATTGGTCTTTCCAGAGAGGACGGTGGTGAAGTGCCGGAAAGCAAAGATTTTTTACAAACGATCAAGCACGCCGGTCCTGAGAGGTACTACTTAGTCCGGGAAGATATATTGCCAGAAGGAGTACTCAAGACAGCTCAGGCTAAGGAGCTGCTTGCAAGGGGTGAAGTGAAGACGATTCACGATGCCGTTGAACAAGTTGGACTCAGCCGCAGCGCTTTCTATAAGTATAAGGATGGTATTCACCCTCTCAGCAAACTGGAACGAGAGCGCATTATCACCATATCCATGGATTTGGAGCATCGGTCCGGGATTCTGTCTCGTGTGCTGGCTCTCATTGCTAATTTGGATGGGAATGTATTAACGATACATCAGACAATTCCTCTGCAGGGTATGGCGAATGTCGTCATTTCAGTAGAGACCTCCTCGATGGGGGAAGAGATCCGTCAATTGATTAATCGACTTCAAGCGCAAGACGGGGTCAAGCGGGCCATGGTCATCGGTCAGGGCAGTTAAGATAGAAAAACAATTCAGGAGGTAACATTCATGAAACCCATCAAGGTTGGTTTACTCGGATTAGGCACTGTAGGAACAGGTGTAGTCCGCATTATCGAAGGACATCAAGAGGATTTACAGCGTCAAACGGGCTCATCCATTGAAATTTCAAAAATTTTAGTACAAGATAAATCAAAGCTTCGCAATATCTCCGTGGATGCAGATAAATTGACAGAACAAGTATGGGACGTTATTGGTGATAGTGAAATTGATATTGTCGTTGAAGTGATGGGCGGAGTTGCCGCAACCAAAGAGCATATACTAACTGCGCTAGGCAATGGCAAGCACATCGTTACGGCTAATAAGGATCTTATGGCGATGCATGGTGCTGAAATCTTGGCAAAAGCAGCTGAACATGGCTGCGATGTATTCTACGAAGCTAGTGTTGCCGGCGGTATTCCGATCATTCGTGCACTCGTAGAGGGCTTCTCCTCTGACCGTATTACGAAGATTATGGGCATTGTGAACGGTACTACTAATTACATTTTGACTAAAATGAGTCAAGAAGGCGCTGCGTATGCCGATGTTTTGAAAGAAGCACAGGAGCTTGGCTACGCAGAAGCAGACCCAACATCTGATGTTGAAGGGCTGGATGCAGCTCGTAAAATGACCATTTTATCCACACTTGGCTTCCACGCCAATGTTGCATTGAGCGATGTTGAAGCGAAAGGTATTTCGAAAGTATCCAAAGAAGATATTCTATATGGCAAAAAATTAGGCTACGAAGTGAAACTGTTAGGAATTGCTGAAAATCATGATGGCCATATCTCTGTGAGTGTACAACCTACTATGGTGAAAAACTCGCATCCGCTTGCTTCCGTGAATGGTGTATTTAATGCTGTTTATGTAACGGGCGAAGCAGTAGGCGAAACGATGTTCTACGGTGCTGGAGCAGGAGAACTGCCGACGGCAACATCTGTCGTAGCAGATTTGGTTGCTGTTGTTCGCAACTTGAGGCTGGGCGTGAACGGACGTACGGTGCTGGCGCCTTACAAAGAAATGAAGCTGAAGACAGACGAACAGATTGCTTCCAAAAACTTTATTCTTCTGCACGTTGAAGATAAAGCGGGTGTACTTGCACAAATTACGCAAATTTTTGCTCAGCACGAAGTTAGTTTGGAGTCTGTGTTCCAGCACCCGAACCAGTCCAATCCGAAGGCTGAAATTATTATTATTACTCATGATGCGAACCAAGCCAGTATGAAAAATGTGCTGAGACAATTCGAATCCATGGATGTTATTCACGCTATCAAAAGCGTCTATCGCGTAGAAGGCTAAACTATTGAAAAGAGGCGCAATTTCGAAATGAGTTATAAGGCAGTGAAAAAGGTAAGAGTGAAAGTGCCGGCAAGCACGGCAAACTTAGGTCCTGGCTTTGACTCACTGGGGATGGCCTTGAACTTATATGCCTGGATTGACATGGCGATCTCGGAGCAAACGACGATTCATTTAATCGGCGATCAGATGAACGGAATTCCAACGGACAAGTCCAATCTAATTTATAAAGTCGCGCAAATGGTATTTGAACAGGCGGACGTTTCACACCCTGAGCTGGACATTGCCATGTACAGCGATATTCCGCTCACACGCGGTCTAGGCAGCAGTGCGTCAGCCATTGTTGGTGCGCTCGCTGGCGCGAATGCTCTAATCGGGAACAAGCTTACGCAATATGAGCTGTTCCAAATCGCGAGCCGCCTGGAGAAGCACCCGGACAATGTCGGGGCCAGCTTGTTCGGCGGGATCGTGGTTGCGTTCTGGGACGGCGAGAAAGCCGAATCTATTCGAATAGAGCCGGACGCTAATTTGGAAGTGCTGGTGGCTATACCAGCATTTCAGCTTTCTACAGAGAAGGCGAGAAGTGTGATGCCGAAGCAAGTAGCCATGAAGGATGCGGTGTTCAACCTCAGCCATTCATCCTTGCTTGTTGCCGCGCTGAGTACCGGCAATCTGGGGATGATCCGTCATGCCATGAAGGACGCGCTGCATCAGCCTTACCGTGCAGAGCTCATCCCGGGCATGAAGACGCTGCTTGAGCAAGCAGAGAACCATGGTGCGCTAGGGGTTGCACTCAGCGGAGCTGGACCGACGATGCTTGCGCTAGTGGATGCGCGAAGCGGTCAGAAAGAGGAGCTGGAGGCATTCCTAAAGGACACGCTTGCTAAGGAAGATATTGAAGCTCAGACGTTATGGTTAAAGCCGAGCGTAGAAGGCGTGGCGGCCATTCTGTTACAGGAAGATGACGGAGATTTGTTATCCTTCGTTGAAAAGGAGGTTCTTACATGAAGCGGGTAGCCATCTTAGGACCAAGTACCTTCTCGGAAGAAGCCACCCGTCATTTTTTGGGTGAAGACTTTACTTACGTTTCATATAAGCTAATTTCTGAAGTGTTCAATGCGACAGCGTCTGGTGAAACGGATTTAGGCGTTATTCCCATTGAAAATACGCTTGAAGGATCCGTTCATTTACATGTCGACTGGCTCGTTCACGAGGTTGATCTGCCCATTCGGGCGGAGTGGGTATTTCCTATCGATATGAATCTCATAGGGTATCCGAATCCTGACGGACAAACAGAAGCTTCGAATCCATATAGGCATATTCGTAAAGTATTATCTCATCAGGTCGTCCCTGCACAGTGCAATAGATTTATGAAGCAGTATTTAAGCGAAGCAGAGTTTGAGCAAGTAAGCTCCACAGCAGAGGGAGTGCGTATTGTATCGACGCTGCAGGATCCTACCGTGGCTGCTATCGGAACGGCTATTGCCTCTACAAATTATGGAGTTCCTATGTTACAAAGAGAAATACAGGATCATAAAGATAATATGACTCGGTTTCTGCTGGTTGGTACCGAAGCTTCGGAACTGAAGTCCTCAGAAGAGATGAAAACTACCATTCTAGTCACACTGCCTGAAGATTACCCGGGTGCCCTGCATCAGGTACTCTCTGCCTTCGCTTGGCGCAGAATCAATCTTTCCAAGATTGAATCCAAGCCGACGAAGAAGAAACTTGGTACTTATTATTTCTATATTGATATTGCAGGTTCCCTAGATTCCGTTCTCCTGCCATCTGCCATTCAAGAAATTGAAGCGATTGGTTGTCAGGTTCGAATTTTGGGCTGTTATCCGAGTTATTCGTACACGAGTTAATACCGTTCTTCCCTTGCGTTCATTACGCGAGGGATTTTTTTTGTCCAAAAGGGGCAAAAGCCTAGGAACCTGCATAAACTGTAATATCATTGTGACTAAGCGAATGCTTACGAAGCAAGTTTTCTTGCGAGGACTCGAGATTATGCTATCAAAGCAAGTTTTCTAATGAAACTCGAGTTTATGCTTACGAAGTAAGTTTTCTAACGAAACTCAAAGGAGGTATGGTGTTGAAAATCCACATTGTCAAAAAGGGCGATACCCTTTACGAGCTTGCGAAAAAATATCAAACCACGTTGGACGAAGTCATCGCACTTAATCCGCAAATTGCACAACCGGATCATCTTGACATCGGGATGAAGGTGAAAATACCTTCCAAACCGAAGCCAGTTAGTCCACCAGTTTCAGATTATGTCTATAAACACATTGTGGAGCAGGGAGATAGCTTATGGAAGCTTGGTAAGGCTTGGGATGTACCCCTCCAAGAGATGATTAAAGCGAATCCTCATCTGAAGAATCCCAATGTCCTAATGACGGGAGAAATTGTTTATGTGCCCAAGATGCATCATGATCACGTAGAAGCTAAGCCATTGTCGATGTCTAAAGTATCGACAGAACCATTTGCTCCAGTCCCATCAGCTCAGCCGTGGACTGTTGAAGAACCGTATCAGCAACCATTTATGCCCATTGCGGAAGAGAAGATAAGTCAAATGCCATCTACACCGTATGTAGAATCGATGCCGTTGGCGGAGCAACCGTTTGTACCTTCACCGATGGCTTCTGAGCCAGTCATTCCAGCACCTGAGACTGGGGTTATTGGTCTCAATGCGCCCTATGAGCAGCAAGCGGTCCATCCCTTCAAGCAGTTTCACATTAAAGCGACTGAGGTATTTGCCTACCCAGGTTCCGAGCAACAAGAAATGCCAACATCTCCGGCTTTTTCACCTTATCAGCAGTCACCTTATGAGCAATTTTCGTATCATACAGAACCAACCTCTTATCCAATGGGTCAAGATGGCTGTGGCTGCGGAGGCCAATCGATGATCGAACAGCCGTGGACGACATTCCCGGCGGGTTATCCAACCGGGACAGTAGAGAGTCCGTGGGATGGTTATCAGCACGGTTTTCCTACAGTTCCTGGGTTATATCCCCCAGCTGCTCCCTATGACATGCAACATACTGGACATAATCCATATGACTACCAGCAGGCTCCTTATGGCATGCAGCATACAGGACATAACCCTTATGATTATCAGCAAGCTCCTTATGGGATTCCTTATGCTGGAGCTCATTACCAGGCACCCTATGAGTCGCCAATTATGCCACAAGTCCACACGCATGAACTAGCGCAAGAGACCGATACCGAAGAAGTTGTTGAAATTGACATCCGTAAAGATAAAAAAGCAAATAGGTCGAGCAGCGGCAATTCTTCCAAAAAAGTCAAATTGTCAGGTACAGAAGCACTCAATGCTTTCTTGAAACGTCAACAGAGAGCTTCTGAAAAGCAGGAAGCCAAGCAAAACTCACCTTGGATTAACGTCTGAAAAAGAACGAGAAGCCTCCTAACCACAGGACTTGTGGAATAGGAGGCTTCTTAATTTTGTTATGCTATGGATTAAGCAATCATACCCAATGTGAAGAAGGTCATTAAACCGATAACGAAATTCATGCCCCATTTTTTGCGAAGCAGTTCACGTCCACGGTGTAAACGAGTTTTCACTGTTGTAATCGGTAAATTCAGCTTTTCGCTGATTTCCTGAAGGGAGAGCTCTTCCAGATAGTATAGCGTAATGATACTTCTATATTTGTCAGCTAATTTATTAATGGATGTATGCATATGCTCTTGAACTTCTGACTGGAGAACAACGTGCTCAGGAGACTGATCTTGACTCGCAAGCTTACTGTAGTAGCTATAATCATCGTCATAATCGTTCAGCTCGGCATCTAAGGATTGAACGGGTCTTTTTTTGCGCAGCAAGTCGATGGCGACATTTTTACCGATGCGATAAATCCAAGTAGAGAAGTTCTGACTTTCATCAAAGTGGTTTAAGTTCAAATAAACACGGATAAATGTTTCTTGTACAATGTCCTCTGAATCAGGTCTGTTATGCAGCATACGAAAAGCAAGTTTCTGTATTTTGTTACGGTATAACTCCACTAGCTCCACGAAAGCGTTGCGGTCTCCCCGTCTGGATAATTGAATTAATTGAAGTTCTGCCACATTCATGCTGTTCCCCTCCTAATATAGGGATCTTTGAGCTGATCTCAAAGTCTCTCCGTTTATAGTTTTCGTAAGAAAACTGGTGTCGCAAACTTAGTGTTTGCCTTTTCAAATATATATCGGTTTCCCTGAATAAGTATGTGAATATTTCATCTACTTCTGACTATATCATTTCTGTGGCTACAGTCAAATTTTAAAGCTAGGGAGAGCTTATTTTATACCCATTTGTTACCGAATTCATGGAGGTTTGGTGACTTTTCTGAGCTGGAGTTGGATATGAGGCTGAAGTTGAACGCGGTGAGGTTACACCGGATTCATTTTTTTGTACTTCATTCCAAATGGCGACTGCCCCCCATAACAGGACAACTCCTATAATTAGGAGTGTTGTACGTTTGATTCGTTTTCTACCGTTCATGTTTGGGTTTCACCGTCCGTCTTGATTGGTTTCATACACTCCCTCTATGGTAAATGATGTATAGTGTCACATGCAAATGGAAACAATACGGAAAAACGAGAATAGAAGGGGATATCGGTGAATGTAAGACAATTTTTGAAGCATTTGAAAAGAAGGCTGCGTTGGAAACGTAGTTGGTTGACTTTAGGAATGTTCCTTGCCGTCGTTATGGTTAGCTATATATTATATGCAACTGGAGGCCTTCTAAGTGCTGGTGATAACCCCGAAGGAGCAGTAAGATCCACCTTTGCCGGTCTTACACCGGTAGACGATCAACGTCTTCAAGATGCGACGACAACGTTGAAAAGTATAACGGATAGCAGAGAGAGCTATTTACTTAAGACTTATGTTTGTGGCGAAGAGCGCAGTCAGTTGGGCCTGCAAACCCCTCAAGAGTTATTGAAAATGCAAATGAAGCATCCAAATTGGTTGCTAAGCATAGGGGCGAATGGAGAGGTCACTTTTACCGAAAATATTGATGATTTATCGCCGGCATGCAAGGAAAAGGCGGTATTCGGCATCGACGGCAGCAGCAATCTGTCCCTATTTAATGGAACACCAGCCAAAGATAATGTGATTCGAACATTTTTTCAATTGAATATTAAGCATTTAGAAAGCAGTCTTCCGCGCGAAACGGTGAAGCAGCTCCATGAAGGGATTCGAGTCACTGATTTGGAGGAGTATAATAGCGTATTATCAACTTTCAGCGATTATGCCATGCCGCCACAAGAGACTGAACGGGCAATGACAAGTCCATAATAAGGTGATCGTAGGATGAAGAGGTAGATCGGGAGATTCCTGAGTCTATCTCTTTTTTTTGTTATCTGCTATAATGAAATGACTACATATGTTCGCTTTTTTAAAAGATGGGAGAGAATTGCTTTGCGTATTCTAGGTATTGATCCGGGGATCGCGATCGTTGGTTTTGGCTTTATTGATAAGATCGGAAGTAAGCTCATTCCTGTGCAGTATGGTTCAATTCAAACCGAAGCACATACAGACCCTGGGATCAGGCTGAAAGATGTCTATGATGCTACGACGCAATTAATAGAGAAGTATAAACCTGACGCGATGTCGATAGAGAAATTGTTCTTTAATCGGAATGTAACGACGGCATTCACTGTAGGACAAGCGCGGGGGGTCATGATTCTTGCGGGTGTCCAGGCTGGGTTGCCGATTGCTGAATATACACCGCTTCAAGTCAAACAATCCGTTGTCGGCTATGGGAATGCCGAGAAACATCAAGTGCAGGAAATGGTCAAAATTTTACTTAAACTATCGCAAATACCTAAACCTGATGATGTGGCGGATGCGCTTGCGATTGCTATTTGCCATGCGCATTCTTCAGCTTTGCAATCTAGGATAAATGAGGTCGGGAAACGATGATAGATTTCTTAAGAGGAAAAGTTGCGCTGCGTGAGAGCGACTATGCTGTGCTGGATGTGAACGGCGTAGGGTATCGTGTATTCTGCCCGAATCCCTATGCGCTGCCGCATAAAGAAGATGAAGATGTGACGATGTTCATTCATTATCATGTGCGTGAAGATGCTCATTTGCTATTTGGTTTTATTTCACGGGATGAGCAGTCTTTGTTCCGCTTATTGCTTGATGTAACGGGAATTGGCCCAAAGGTTGCACTGGGGATTCTTGCCGCAGGTGGAAGACCGGAGGCTGTTATTCTGGCAATTAGCCAGGAAAATCTGGCCTTCTTAACCAAGCTTCCCGGCATAGGAAAGAAGACTGCGCAGCGGATTATTTTGGATCTAAAGGACAAATTGGGTTCGGTAAGCTTCTCAAGCCCGGAAGCTGCGGTAGCATTAAGCGTTGTCGGATCGGCGCAGCTTAGCGATGGTGGTCATGCTTGGAGCGAAGCGAAGGAAGCATTGATGACGCTTGGCTACACGGAAGCTGAAGCTGATCGCGCTTGGTTGCAAGTGAAGCCAAAAGCGAATCCGTCGGATTCTGTTGATGTGTTGATGAAGCTTGCATTGCAAGCTTTGTATACGATGTAGTGAAGGTGGATTTGGCTTGATTTGGTCAATTCTTACGAAGCTTGTTTTTGTGATGTTTTGCAATTCTTTTGCAAAACTTTGTCAATGTATACGAAGCTTGGCATGCTAAAGCAAGACCCAGCGAATGTTTAAAAAGTGCTTACGAAGTCAGTTTTGCTAAAGCAAAACTCAGCGAAAGCTTACGAAGTCAGTTTTGCTAAAGCAAAACTCTAAGGAGGATCACCATGGACAATGACCGGATTATATCGGCTAATTTAATGATGGAGGACAACACGATTGAGTACAGCCTACGTCCTCGTTATTTGGCCGAATATATCGGCCAGAAGCAGGCGAAGGAGAACCTCAAGATCTATATCGAAGCTGCCAAGCAGCGTAAGGAAGCGCTTGATCATGTGCTGCTGTACGGGCCGCCTGGCCTCGGCAAAACGACACTGTCCAACATCATCGCCAACGAGCTTGGTGTGAATATAAGAACGACCTCCGGCCCTGCGATCGAGCGGCCGGGCGATTTAGCTGCCATCCTGACGAATTTGCAGGAGGGCGATGTGCTCTTCATCGACGAGATTCACCGCCTCCACCGTACGGTGGAAGAGGTGCTGTATCCGGCGATGGAGGATTTTGCCCTTGATATTATCATCGGCAAGGGGCCGAGCGCACGCTCGGTGCGTTTAGACTTGCCGGCGTTTACCTTGATCGGCGCGACGACACGCGTCGGATTGCTTTCTGCGCCGCTGCGCGACCGTTTCGGGGTCGTCAGTCGGCTGGAGTTTTATACGGTGGAGGAGCTCACCTACATCGTCAGCCGAACGGCCGACATCCTGCAGGTCGGCATCGTCGGTGAAGCTGCGCGCGAGATCGGCATGCGCTCGCGGGGAACACCGCGAATCGCGAACCGCTTGCTGAAGCGGGTGCGCGACTTCGCGCAAGTGAAAGGCGATGGCATTATCACGCTGGACATCGCCAAAGAGGCACTCAAGCTCATACAAGTCGATGACCTTGGACTTGATGAGATTGATCATAAGATGCTGCGCGCCATCATTCAAAGCTTTCAAGGCGGCCCAGTTGGGCTCGAAACGATTGCCGCCACCATCGGCGAAGAGAGTCAGACGATCGAAGACGTCTACGAGCCTTATTTGCTGCAAATTGGATTCTTGCAGCGCACCCCTAGAGGCCGGATGGTTACACCTCAGGCCTACCATCATTTAGGTTTACCGGTGCCGGAGCAACGGTAATTCGTGATCTTTTGCCGCAGCTGAAAGGCGGGCAAAAGATTTTTTTGCTGTATAGGAAATTACAGGAAATTATGATAGATGCCGATCTGTGGAGTAAGTGTCGTGATCTTCCCAGCCGCTCCTTTTACTAAGTAGCCAAACTATAATTGTTAACTACCTGTGAACAAATTCTCTTATATCTGTATCCCAAACTCAACACGCACCCGGCATCATCATATTTTAGCGGAACGTAGGAGCTTTATTTTGCTCAAAACCGCGTATTTCACGTTTTCGCGGAAAGAGGAGCCTCTATTTCCCGCTTTCGAGGTGTAAAAACCGGTAAAACGGCAAAATAGGGCCCCTACGTTCCGCGTGCGGGTCCTGCATCGACATAATCACCGAAATAACGGCACCTCGTTCCCCGCGATCCTAAGATTTGCAACCTAAATGTTCGAAATCACTCCACAGAGTTTCGCTTTCAAGTTTCCGTCCTGCTTAAATAGCTCAAGGAAGCTTAATGCATTTTCTATAAATTAGAAGTGTAAGTGGGGGAAATCGCTGACACCCGAGCGGAATGTATTGCGATGTTGTACTCTCTACAACAATTTCATGGCTTTATGAGGTTTTACACAGCGATTGTTGTACAAAGTACAACAGTTTAAGGCAATACCTCCCCATTTAGACTCCTAAAGTTGAAAATTGTTGTATTTTCTGCAACATGAGGAGGATTATAGGGGAAATCCGAATGAATTGTTGCACTTTATACAACAAGCGAAGTCACTTCAACTTTGCTAAAGTATTTTTTTTAACAACGGAGTTCAAATACATAAGATAGATTGGTTTATGGATGTTTTTGCCTATTTAAAATTCTATTAAACAAAACTTCTTCCAGTTTTTAGAGTCTAACTTAGTAGAATGCTGCGAAAGAAAGGAAATCGTGTCGAATGAATTGGAGAAATAAGCTGCTTACCCCTAAGAGAATAGCTTTGATAACGACGGCTGCTTTGACCATTGGAACATTCCCTGTTCTAGAGCCCTATGCCAAAGCAGAGGGGATCAAACATTTAGATCAGATTCGTGTTGCACTTTTGATAGATTCAATCAAATATAAGAAAGTAGAACCTGTAGTTACCCTTACTGCATCAGGTGGGATGGATATCAATGTGCGCAGTTCGGCTGGTACAGCTGCTAAACCGTGGGCCTCGATTTCAGATACTTCGATTCGACTATCGATTGATCAGTATAGTGTGATGATGCTCGAAACGATGGACTACACAGCAGCCAAAGCCTTATATGCTAAATTAGCTGCGATGCCTGAAGATAGTTATGTGTTAAGTAGAGTCAAACAAGCCAGAACAGTGTACCAAGTTTATTACGGCAGTTTCTCTTCAAAGGAAGAAGCCGATGGCGCTGCAGCGCAAGTGCTTAAAGATACAACCGTTTCGGCGTTAACGAAATCGGCTCCTCCCGTAGTAAAGGGTCCACAGCATTGGAGTGCGGGTACATATGCTGATGAGGCAGCTGCTTTGCAGCAGTTGCTTGTGTTTAATCAAGCGGGACTCGAGGCAGATATTGCACTGCAAGAAGATGCGGCAGGCAAACTAGCCTATAGCGTATGGGTCGGTAATGAAGCTACTTCAGGACAGTTAGAAGCAGTGAAGCAGGCAGCATTACGAGCAGCTCCGAACTTGCCTCTACAACCCGTGAATACGAAATCATTCTATTTGCTTCGCAGATCAGATGTAACGGGTTCCTCCAATGGCTCCGCTTCGCTGCCTCATTATGCTGCAGCAGCAGGAGAGCAAAAGACGGTAATCCATCCGAAGAGTCAGGGGATTGCAGTCAAAGAGCGGTCTGACCGCAGTTACCGCGGAGACATGGAGATCAGTACATATCATGGCAAGTTAGCTTTGGTGAATGAAGTGCCGATGGAGCAATATTTATATGCTGTCGTAGGCTCTGAGCTTAGTTCCGGTTGGCCAACAGAGGCGCTAAAGGCACAAGCTGTAGCTGCCCGTACATTTGCAATTAAACAAGGTAATAAGTATGAGATTGCACAAGTTACGGATACAACGCTTGATCAGGTTTACTTTGGGATTCAAAAGGAATTTGCTGCGGGAATACAAGCTGTTGATGCGACGAAAGATGAAGTATTATCAGATAAAAATGGACTGATTTCACCTGTGTTTTCTTCGAATTCAGGCGGGATGACGGCAGATCCCTCAGAGGTATGGGGGAATCCGTTAGCTTATTTGCGGAGTGTGCCAAGCCCAGATGATGGTGCTGAAAAAGGGAAAGCCATCTGGTATCGCATTCAGTTATCCGACGGTCGAACGGGCTACGTGCACAGCATGTATCTCAGAGACACCGGTCAGAAGGGGAAAGAGGGCGCTTCTTACTACGAGGCCACGGAACAAGGTGTAAATGTCCGTACGGCACCTTATGTAGATAATGTAGCTAATCCTTCGATCGCGGGGCTTTCCAATAAAGAGAAGGTGTTGGTGTTAGGCCAAGAAAAAGAATCAAATGCCTTTTCTTGGATTAGAGGTCCTTACACAGGTAATGAACTTAAAAGTAAATTAGCGGCAGCAGATGTAATTGTAAACGGAGATCTGCAATCACTTGAAATATCGAAGCGAGGACCTTCAGGGAGGGTAACTGAACTTAAAGCAAACGGAGTTGTGGTGAAGGTGCCCTATCCCGATGCCTTACGTGCAGCACTTGGGGGATTACCCAGCACCCGGTTTGAAATTGTACAAGCAGGAAGTTATACTGGTAATACCCCAGCTCCTAGTGGCCTAGCTATTGCTGGTGCAGGAAGTAGTCAGACAAGTAGTGCTGGCTCTGATTCGGTCTATGTGCTGTCTGGTGATCAATCACAGCCTACAGTCTTGAAGGTAACCGATTTAACGGCTTTAGGCACAGCAGGGCAGTCCAAACCGACGTCTCCGTCAGTCACCCCTGTGACCCCTCCTAACCCACAAACAGCAGGTCAAGGTGATCAGTTCATATTCCGCGGCACAGGTTATGGACACGGACTTGGCATGTCTCAATGGGGTGCAAGAGGCTATGCTGAATTAGGCTATGATTATAAGAAAATACTTCAGTCTTACTATACTGGAGTCAACATAACTAAGGAATGAATACACAACATGGATGTACAAGCTTTCGATTTTGAACTACCTGATTCATTGATTGCCCAGACGCCGCTGCTTAATCGCACGGCGTCTAGACTGCTTACGCTGAACAAACAATCAGGTGAGATTAGTCACCGGACGTTTGAACAGCTTATTGATTATGTTGAAGCCGGGGATTTACTCGTGATGAATGACACGCGAGTCATTCCAGCACGGCTTTTTGGCGCGAAGAAAGACACCGGCGCCAAAGTGGAAATTTTACTCTTGAAGTCCCTGGGCGAGGATCGCTGGGAGGCCTTGGTAAAGCCTGGAAAACGCATGCAATTAGGGGCCGTGGCTGTTTTCGGTGTGAACGCCAACTGGGCCAATGGAGAACAACCTTTGCTAACGGCGGAAGTTGTGGAAGTTGGAGATATGGGGGGGCGTGTGCTCCAATTTAGCTATACAGGCATTTTCAATGAGATTCTAGACCGATTGGGCGAGATGCCGCTTCCTCCTTATATTAAGGAGCAGTTGTCCGAGCGTGAACGTTATCAAACGGTATATGCTAAGCATGAAGGCTCAGCTGCTGCACCAACGGCAGGGCTGCACTTTACCGAAGCCTACTTGGATAAACTTCAAGCTAAAGGTGTTCGTCTTGCATTTGTTACCTTGCATGTCGGACTGGGGACTTTCCGGCCTGTATCCGTGGACACCATTGAAGAACACCAAATGCACGAGGAGTATTATATGCTGTCTCCTGAAACAGCTGCATTAATTAACGAAACCAAAATGAATGGTAAGCGTGTGATAGCCGTGGGGACTACTTCTGCGCGCACGTTAGAAACGGCAGCTGGCTTAAGCCGTAAGCAAGCAGGTAACGAGGCTAATGAGCCATTAGTTATTCAGCCATCACAGGGTTGGACTTCCATTTTTATTTATCCTGGGTATACATTCGGTGTAGTGGATGCCTTGTTAACTAATTTCCACTTACCAAAGTCAACCCTGCTTATGCTCATTAGCGCATTAGCTGGGCGCACGAATGTGTTGCAAGCTTATGAAGAAGCTGTTCGTGAGCAATATCGCTTTTTTAGTTTTGGAGATGCCATGTTAATTTACTAAGATCAATAATCAGATAGACGTTTAGAATAGGAAGTGGATGTATTGGCAGCAGCAGTTACGTACGAACCAATCAAAACATGTAAACAATCCGGAGCACGTCTTGGACGCGTTCACACCCCTCACGGTGTCATTGAAACGCCTGCCTTCATGCCAGTTGGCACACAGGCGACGGTAAAAACGATGAGCCCTGAGGAATTGAAGACGATGGATGCTCAAATTATTTTAAGTAATACGTATCATCTTTTCATTAGGCCAGGTCATGATATTGTGAAAGCCGCTGGCGGTTTGCACAAATTCATGAACTGGGACCGACCTATTTTGACTGACAGCGGCGGGTTCCAAGTATTCAGTCTTAGTAACATGCGCAAGATCACGGAAGAAGGCGTACAGTTTAAGTCCCATCTGAATGGTGACAAGCTGTTCCTTTCACCAGAGAAAGCCATGGAGATTCAGAACGCACTGGGTTCTGATATTATGATGGCTTTTGACGAATGTCCGCCATTTCCGGCAGAGTACGAATATGTGAAGAAATCACTGGAGCGTACGACACGTTGGGCTGAGCGCTGTTTGCAAAGTCACAGCAGACCGAATGATCAAGGATTGTTCGCAATCATTCAAGGCGGCATGCATGAAGATCTTCGCAGGCTGAGTGCCGAGCAGTTGACTTCCATGGATTTCCCGGGGTATGCTATTGGTGGACTGAGTGTTGGAGAGCCTAAGCATTTGATGTACGAAGTGCTTGATTACACCACACCTCTTATGCCTGCGAACAAACCTCGTTATTTGATGGGTGTAGGTTCGCCAGATGCTCTAATTGAAGGCGCTATCCGCGGGATCGATATGTTCGATTGCGTACTGCCAACAAGGATAGCCAGGAATGGGACATGTATGACTAGCGAAGGCCGGCTTGTTATTCGTAATGCTAAGCATGCGACTGACTTTGGTCCGTTGGATCCCAAATGTACTTGTTATACCTGTACAAATTACAGCCGGGCTTATATTCGTCATTTAATTAAAGCGGATGAGACCTTCGGAATCAGATTGACTACGATTCATAACCTTCACTTTCTACTACAGCTCATGCGTGATGTAAGAGGAGCCATCCAGGAAGATAGGTTGCTTGATTTCCGTGATGAATTCTTTGCCGCATATGGGCTGAATGATAATGAAAGAGGATTTTAAGAAAGGAGGATACCTATGTTACTATCAGCAGACACTGCGAATACAGGTGCAGTTGGGTATTTGTATACATACGGGCCTTTAGTGCTCATGTTCGTTGTTCTCTACTTCCTACTTATTCGTCCACAGCAGAAAAGACAGAAAACCCGTAATCAAATGCTTGGAGGTTTGAAAAAAGGGGATAAGGTCGTTACGATTGGTGGGCTTCACGGAACGATTATGGAAATTACAGATGACATTTGTGTACTTCGTGTCAACGATGCGACGAAAATGACATTTGATCGTTCTGCTATCAATGCTGTTTCTCAAACTACAGCAAAAGAATAAAATAAAAAGCGAGATCCTTCAATCAGGTTCTCGCTTTTTATTTAGTTCTATAAGGATATAAAAGTTATTATAGTTCATTATTCTTTAAGCGTTTGAGCAGAGCTTGCTCACCAAGCACGAGACGGCCTTCAGCAATGCGTAAGCCCACTCTGGCAGCTACAACACCGAGAACCACACCAGCACACATGTCAGATAACCAGTGGATGCCTAGATAAAAGATCGTGAAAATAATGAATGCCGAAGAGCAGGGAACGAATATTTTCCAAAACGTACTACGACTCTTCACTGCAATTACAGCCATCGAAACCGAGATTGACGTATGTAAGCTTGGAAAACAATTATCAAGTCCAGAAAGTGGCCGGTAATCTTGTTCAAAGGTTGGAAACACATCTAGAATCAAAAGCTTAACATTAGGATGAAACGACCAAACTTCGTTAACCGGGAAAAACAGATAGAATGGAATAGCGATCATATAGTTGAACATAAGTGCGTAGCAAATGGCATAAAAAAGTTTATAATTTTTCTGGTACGTATAAAGCGCAATCGATGTTATCATTACAGCAGGAAAAATGACCACATAAAAATAACTGCTAACTAAAGTCAATGTATCATTATGGAAAAAATGCTGAATGGCTGAAACAAAGTTGCCTTCTATGCCATAGATCGATTTGGTGAAATCAGTTTTGATATCGATCTTTTTTTCAACCCACATCTCTACTTTATTAAAAAATAGGATCGTAATCAGTGCCGCAAAGTGAAGGAGATACTTACGATTAGTAAAGATTTCTTGAACAAAGCTTCCAGCAATATTAAATGGACTTTTACGTGTCGCAGCGATCAGGAAAATTAAGACAGTAATAACGATATAGACCGTTGCATGCGTCATAGAATGAAAAGGGCTCATGGTGTTTTCCCCCTAATATTGGAAATTATTTGCGGCAATAACTATGATATTATACCACAATCAAGGGGGAAAGTGATATTTTCACGGAAACGTCTTATTTTCGCGTGTTAACGCCGAGTATTCCGCCTAGTGCTCCAGAAACGAATAAAATGCTAAGCAATTGAAGGGATTTAAGATTCAATCCTGCATCGAAAGCAAGAAAACCAACCAAAAAAATGAGGATAAAATAGACAAAGCCAACAATACCCCCGTGATACCAGCCGCGGTTTCCAGCTCTCTTTCCTGAAACCCAGCCGCCAATAAATAGAGAAACCGCATGAATAATTGTAGTTAACATATGCAGAGAGCTTTCTTGTGTGCTGGTTAAAAGCAGAAATAATGACGTCACTATTGTACCAATTGTCATCATGCTTAATGAATAAATAAGTCCGGAAAATAAAGGAGACGTTATTCGAACCTGACTGACCGTTTTCATAGGGTTCACAGGCCACCAATCCTTTCGTATATTCGTTCTTTTCATTAACATCATTGTATGGCCAAGCACATAGAATTAGTACAGACTGTTCAAAGGGAAGGTGAATAATTATGACGGAATTTTCTCAAGGTCCAGCTTTGTGGCAAGCGATTATTGCCTTGCTCATTTTTGCCGCGGCTTATGTTTGTATCTTGATTGAGAAATGGGATCGGATGTATACAGCGTTAGGCGGAGCCTTTCTAATGGTAATTATGGGGATTGTTCCTTTTGGCAAGGCTGTTACCACATACGCGAACTGGCATGTTCTATTGCTAATCACAAGCTTGTTTGTTATTTCTGGCATTTTTCAGAAAACAGGAATTATCGCTTATTTGGCAGCTCATATCTTACGAAAATTTCGAATACAGCCCATTACGATTCTACTAAGTTTGTCAGTCCTTTCAGCGATAATATCAGCTCTTTTGGACGGTTTGCTAGCTATTGCTGTCCTGGTGCCGATCCTGCTGAAGACAACGAAAATGATGAAATTATCCCCAGTTCCTTTTCTGATTAGCATTCTCTTATCTGTGAATATTGGCGGTGCTGCCACCCTTATGGGGAATTTGCCTAATCGTATGATTGGAGCAGCTGAGAACATTTCAATGGGGGAGATGCTGCTAAAGCTCGGACCACTTGTCATTATCTTGCTAGCAATCGTATATCTCGTGATATGGTTGATTTACGGGAAGAAGATGATTGTCGCAGAATCGTATAAAAGAGAGCTGCTTACTTTACAACCCGCCTCTTATTTGGCTTCAGATCGAGGATTGCTTGCAGGCAGCTGTTTAATAACCGGTCTTACGGTGTTAGCGTTGTTGCTACAAGGCGTTTTGGGATGGAAGGCCTCTTACATTGCTGCGTGCGGGGCAGTGATCTTATTGGCATTAAACTATAAAGAACTAGTCCAATTGGTCAAAAGAAAAGACTATCTTTCCGTATGGCATGGCTTGAAAGAAACGCAATTGCTGTTTTTCTTTGGATTGTTCATCATGGTCGGTGGTTTAACGTATGCCGGGATAACAGGCTTCATTGCAGCCAGAGGTTTAGAAATCAGTCAAGGAAACATCCCCTTCTTATCCATTCTACTGCTATGGCTTACTGGCTTTGGCTCTGCCATGATGGACTATATACCTTATACCGCTGCCATGATTCCAGTTGTAGATCATATGGGTGGCATGCTGCAAAGTCCAGCCGGCATCTCAACAGTTTCATCATTATGGTGGTCCTTAATCGTTGGAACTGCTATTGGCAGCGGGATAACTCTTCTAAGTTCAATGACAAGCATGTATGCGGCCGCTCTTTCTGATCAGGAGGGGGGAGGGCTAACTCAACGCAACTATTTTATCGTGGCAGCTCCGATTTCCCTGCTTTTATTCATAACAGCTACTATTTATTTCAAGTTGTTTCTGTAGGAATTGCCAACAATTGAATACGTAAATTCTGCATGATGAAGTGCATGAGCGGTCAGAATACCATTGAACTCCGAGAACGAGCAAGGGCTTAATCAGGGGAGGCTTATAATGGAGATTCTGACCATTTTTTTACGTACCGTGCTGATCTATTTTGTCGTTTTTCTCATGTTAAGAATTATGGGGAAACGAGAAATTGGCAAACTTTCGCTGTTTGATCTTGTAATCTCGATCATGATTGCAGAAATTGCGGTCTTTGTTATTGAGGATTCCAACAAACCGCTCATGGATGGGCTAGTCCCGATGTCAACGCTGGTACTCATCCAAATTTTGATTGCGTTTATTACGTTAAAAAGTAGAGCGGTTCGAGTTCTCTTTGACGGAAAACCGAGCGTCTTAATCAACAAGGGATTGATTAATCGAGAGGAAATGAAGAAGCATCGATATAATTTAGATGATTTGATGCAGCAGCTGAGACAAAATAAGATTATCAATGTGGCAGACGTGGAGTTCGCGGTGTTAGAACCTTCGGGGAAATTAAGTGTAGTGGAGAGAAAAGTCAAAGAGACAGAGACCAAGATTGAGGAAGATACAAAGCCTGAGACAGCTGAAGTCAATGATGGAATAAAAGAGACGATTCGCTATGAAGGACTTCCGCTGCCTCTGATTATGGATGGTAAAGTGCAGGATGAGAATTTGGAAAAAATAGGAAAAACTAGATTTTGGCTGAAAAACCAACTCCAGGCTAAAGGAGTTCGTGATTTTAAAGAAGTGTTTTACTGCTCCATTGATCATAGAGGGCGGATGTTTCTAGATCGTAAAAGATAAGCTGCTCGTTAGCGTATTATTTTTTTGCCCATGTTCATAAGGCGGCTTATATCCTTTAAGCTAATCAGTCGGAAAACAGTGATGAACAATAAATATACGATAAACCCTATGAGAAAAGAGGTTACGAAACGAAGCCAATCGGTTGAAGTCCACGACGTATACATGACAAAGTAACTGCAAAGCCCGGAAAGCGCCATAGCCGCTCCAATTTTACCGAAATCGCTGCCTTCCATACGGAATTTCAACAAGCGTACAACACTGCTCCAATGCAGCAGCGTTACTAAAACGATGTTTACATTGATGGCGAAAACAGCGCCGTGAATACCCATTTCGGGCTTGCTGGCCAGCCAATAAATGAGAATAAGCTTAACAGTTGATCCGATTAAAGTGTTGATTAAAGCAGCGCCTGGCTTGTTCAAAGCCTGCAGGGTGGACTGTAAGGGAGCTTGAAAATAAATAAATATGGCGATAGGAGCCATCATCTTCAGCATGACCCCTACATCTGGTTGATTGTACATGTACGTACAAATGGGTTCAGCAAGAACGAACATAAGTACAGCGAATGGAGCTCCAGTTACTAAAGCTAGTTTCAAGGATTGATGCAGCCGCATGTGAATCGTTTTGATATCTTTGCGGGCGGCTGCTTCGCTTAAGGAAGGAACTAGCGAGACAGACAGTGACATCGTAAGAGCGCTAGGCAGAAGTATGATGGGGATAATCATCCCTTGTAAGGCGCCGTATTGGGCTGTAGCCAATGAAGTTGAAATGCCCGCTATCGCTAGACTCTGTGCAATCAGAATGGATTCGAACAGATAGGAGCTTGCCCCAATCAATTTACTTCCAGTAATAGGGATTGCAATTCGAATAATTCTACGAAAATTAGAAAGCCTGCCATTCGTTTTATTTGAACCAATTTGCGCGATAGGGGCTTTTAGTGATGTTTTCTTGTCGTACTTGAAATGGATGGCTAGGACGACTAGGCCGCCAATTTCTCCTGATAGGACACCCATCATTGCACCAGCTGCGGCATACTCGATCCCATAGGGGATCATTACATATGAACAAACCAGAACCATGACAATACGGATGAGTGTCTCCATAATTTGAGAAGTAGCGGTAGGGATCATATTCTGTCTTCCCTGAAAATAGCCGCGATACACGGCAGAGATTCCGATGATCGGGATCATTGGGCTCATGCACAGGAATGTGTAGTAAACTCGCGAGTCTGTTAATAAATGAGATGTTATCCACGATGCTCCCACAACACAAGCAATGGTAAATACAATACTGAGAGAGATGGTAATGGCTAACGAAATTTTCAGAATGCTGCGGATTCTCGTTTCGTTGTTTTCAGCCTCTGCTTCTGCTATCAACTTGGCAATTGCGACAGGTATTCCGCCTGTTATAATGGTTAAGATGACGGATAAGAATGGCCAGCCCATATGATAAATACCGATGCCTTCCGCACCGATGACACGCGGTAATGTAATTCTAGGTATGAAGCCAAGAATACGGTTCAAAATGCCTGCGGCTAACAGGATCATCGTGCCTCTAATAAACGACTGCTTGGTCACTGCCATTCCCTCTTCCGATACGTGTCATATCCTATGACTATGCGCGGGCTGGCCAAGCTCATGCTAACATTTTGTGGACAGGTTGAGTTTGGCAGGAAAATGGTGGGTAAACAGCGAATTATTCGAATGAGTAAAGGTAAATCACACCTTAGGAGGTTCTCCCCATGAACGGAGAAGATAACGAGCAAGTACCTCATCATCCTGAGGACAAGAAGAATGAGCAGGCAGAGGCTAACGAGACAGCATCCATAGACTCTGAGGAAGAAGAGGTTTCTCTTACGGATATAGAACTTAATGAGCTTATCGAAAGCTTATGTTTAAGCAAAGTTGAAGAATTTATTATGCTTGGCTACGAACATGTGAGCGGGAAAGATATATGGGATTGCGTTAGCGACAAATACCGCAAAACGGGTGTCCCTTCACTCCATCAAATCGTAAATGACATTTTGTCGCTCAAATCAACGGCGTTCATGAACTGGATGACGATTAGTATGTATAGAGGAGCCCAATTCTAAGAATGGGCTTATTTTTTCGTGAAACGACTTAAATTGACTCGATTTTCAGACCTGAGTATAATAGGCATATTGAGTATGGAAGGGAGACAAGCAATAGATGGTGGATTGGAAAAGAATATCGTTCTTTTTTCTAACGGTTGTTATTGTTCTCGGAGCGATCGGAGTAACAAGCCCTAGTCTTGTAGAACGAATTAAGCTTGGATTGGATTTAAAAGGCGGGTTTGAAATTTTATACACCGCAGAGCCTTTGGCAGCTGGTGCACCATTGACGAAGGAAACGCTTAAGCAAGCAGCAGAGAGTCTTGCGAAACGAGCTGACAAACTTGGTGTAGCCGAACCTGAGGTTTATCCGGAAGGATCGGATCGCATTCGTGTACGTCTTGCGGGTGTGAAAAATGAAGAAGAAGTTAGAGGCTTAATGTCTAAGCCTTCAGTTCTTACCTTTAGAGGTCCGGATGGAACGGTTTATATGAATGGAACGGATTTCGTAGAAAATGCGGCTAAATTAAGCTACGATCCGAATACAAAGCAACCGATTGTCGAAATCAAGATGAAAAGCAGAGAGAAGTTTAAAGAAGTAACGACCAAGCTTACTGGCAGTACATTATCCATTTATTTGGATGATGAAGTAAAGTCGACAGCATCTGTTAATTTTCCTATTGACAGTGATTCGGCGATTATTACACAAACGAGTGTAGTCGAAGCAACGAATGTAGCCAAGATGATTAACTTGGGTGCGATGCCATTGAAATTAACAGAGAAATATATTCAGCGTGTGGATGCCACTTTAGGTACAGCGTCGCTGCACCAAACGGCTAGAGCTGGTTTGATTGCTTCGATCTTAATCTTCATCTTCATGGTACTGTATTACCGTGCACCAGGCCTTGTGGCTGCCTTTACACTGATTACATATGTATGGGTTTTACTGGCTATATTCGACTTTATGAATGCAACACTGACGCTGCCAGGTATTGCGGCCCTTGTCTTAGGAGCTGGTATGGCGGTTGATGCGAACATTATTACTTATGAAAGAATTCGTGAGGAAATACGTGCCGGCAAGAGCATTCTTTCATCTTTGAAATCAGGTTCGAAACACTCTTTCCGTACAATTATGGATGCTAACGTAACGAATTTGATTGCCGGTATTGTTCTGTATTACGTCGGAAACGGCGCAATTCGCGGATTCGCGGTTATTACGATGATGAGTATTATTATCAGTATCTTAACGAACGTATTGTTCTCCAGATGGCTGCTGCATCTTATCATACGGGGCAACTTGCTGAAAAAGCCAAGTTATTTCGGTGTGAAGGAGGCAGACATTCGTGGACTCTAAGAAAAAGTTTGATTTTGTAAAAAACCGCAATAAATTTTTTGTCGTTTCGATTGCTCTACTTGTGATTGGACTAGCCGTTATGCTGTTCTCTGGCATGAACTTCGGTGTTGATTTTAAGGCAGGAACGAATATTGATCTTGTCGTTGGCAAACAACTAGACAAGGTCAAGGTTGAAGAGATCTTGCATACTCTTACTACGAATGGGGATTTAAAATCGAACTTTGCGGATCCAACAATCGGCGGTAACAACAGTGATCGTGTCTCCATTCGATTCGATGATGTTCTGAATGATGATACGGTAAATAAGATCCAAAAAGCCTTCGCAACCACTTATGGTACGGAGGTTTCCAAAGAAATCAACACAGTTGATCCACAATTAGCGAAGGAACTGTTGCTTAAAGCGGTATATGCCGTTGCCATTTCCAGCGTGCTGATTTGTTTGTATGTAAGTATTCGTTTCGAATGGCGCTTTGCCGTAGCAGCGATTATTGCCATACTTCATGATGCTTTTATGGTTATCGCTATGTTCGCGATCTTCCGCTTTGAAGTGAACTTACCGTTCCTAGCGGCAGTTTTGACCACAATCGGTTATTCCATCAATGATAAAATCGTTATTTTTGACCGTATTCGTGAAAATCTGCGATTTGCTAAACTCAAAACGGACGAAGATCTCGTTGCATTGGTCAACGATAGTATCTGGCAGACGATGGCGCGTAATATCAATACCGTATTAGTGGTATTGTTAGCCGCAGGCTGTTTGTATATTTTCGGCAGTGAGTCCATTAAACTTTTCGCACTTGCGAAATTAATCGGGTTAACAAGTGGAGCTTATTCGTCTGTTTTCATTGCATGTTCACTATGGTATTTATTGAAAAGAAAAACTTTGCGTAGTTCTAAAAAGAAAGCTGCAGCGTAATAACCATAATAACCGGCCGCGTGAATGTTGCGCGGCCTTTGTATCCGTTCAGGGGGAGTGTCCGCGTGATTGACGAGCGTTTTCAAAAGACAGAACTCACTGTCTGGGTAGGTATTGCCGGCAATGTAGCTCTTGCCTGTCTCAAGGTTATTGTTGGGTTTATGTCGCAGAGTAAAGCACTTCTCGCTGACGCGGTACATTCAGCATCTGAGACAGTAAGTTCTGTTGAAGCATTAATTAAATTAAGAACAGTAGAAGCGGTGCCTCAAGAAGCTTACCCTAATCGTCAAGATAAGAAGGTATCTATCACTTCTGTTCTGCTGTCGATTGTTATTTTAGTCCTAGGTGTTGAACTGGGGATCTCTACCATAAAATCCCTATGGGTCGACGTAGAGCATGCTCCTAAGGTGTATGCGCTTGTTGCAATTGGGATTTCGCTCTTGGTGAAAGAGATATTGTTTCAATATACATACAGGTTAGGCAAGCGTTTAGGATCACAGGAATTAATTGCTAATAGCTGGGGACACCGTTCCGATATATACTCTTCTATTGTAGCTCTTATTGGTGTGTTAGGTGCTTTAACGGGCAATTACCTAAAGCTATCTTTTCTTTATTATTTGGATGCACTTGCGGGATTATTTATTTCTTTTATGGTGTTGAAGATGGGGTATTCCTTACTTAAGGAAGCCTTACATACGAAAAAGGATTATGTCCTGCTGCAAGAAGACGCCGCTGAACTGATTGCTGCCGTACAGATGATTAAAGGTGTAATAACCGTTGATGACTTGCAGGCAAGGGAACATGGCCATTATGTCGTTGTCGATATCAAAATTAGCGTGAACCCAAGGGTATCTGTATGGGAAGGGCATGAAGTCTCCAAAAAGATCAAACAGCAGTTGATGAAACGATTCCATCATGTTTCCGATGTTTTTGTTCAAGTAAACCCTTATGATGCAGGATATCCTTACAAAAATAATACGGATACCGAGTTAAATGAATTTCCATCCGTTATTCACTAAATAAGCGCATTGCAAAGCAAAACGCTAAGACTATGCTTATGAAGAAAGTTTTCCATACGGAAAACTCAGTAACGCTTACGAAGTTAGTTTTCCTTTTGGAAAACTCTAAGGAGGACACACCGAGTGCTAGCACCGAAGGCAAGATGGAGCATAGGAAATGCGGATGAAATGCTCGTTGAAACATTTGCGCGCGAGCTGCAGATAGACCCGCTCGTTGCCAGGCTGCTTGTTCTTCGAGATATACGCACTGTGCCAGATGCTGAGCAATTCTTGCATGGCGGAGTCCACTATTATTTTGACCCGTATCTGCTTGACGGGATGCTCCCAGCTGTAGAACGCATCCGAAAGGCTCTTCAGAACGATGAATTCATACGTGTCTATGGTGATTACGATGCAGATGGTGTAAGCAGTACTTCATTGATGGCTCATTTGTTAAAAGGGCTAGGCGCTCGTTTCGATACGTATATCCCTCATCGCATTCGAGAAGGCTATGGGCTGAATCGTTCTGCGATCGAATTAGCCAAAGAGCAAGGCGTCAAGCTATTAATCACCGTTGACACCGGCATTAGTGCCGTTCAAGAAATAGCCTATTGTCAGGAATTAGGCCTAGATATTATCGTAACGGATCATCATGAGCCTCCTGAGATTCTGCCTCAAGCTTTAGCCGTTATTAACCCGAAGAAGCCAGGCTGCCCTTACCCGTACAAACATCTTGCAGGTGTTGGCGTTGCATTTAAGCTGGCCCATGCTTTATTAGATCGATTGCCTGAAGAATTGTTGGAGTTTGCAGCGCTCGGGACGGTTGCGGATTTGATGCCTCTCACGGGTGAGAATCGCTTAATTGTGAAGCAAGGGCTGCAACGTATGCAGGATTCTAGTTACGCAGGATTTCGTTCACTCATCGGTGTTTCCGGTATTGAAAATAAAGAAGTGACTGCATCTCACATTGGCTTCTCGCTGGCGCCTAGAATTAATGCAAGCGGCCGATTGGAAGCCGCAGATATTGCGGTGAAGCTGCTCACAACATCGGATGAGAAAGAAGCAGAGCAAATTGCCTTTGAACTGGATATGCTTAATAAGGAACGTCAACTTATCGTTGAGGACATGGTGAAAGAAGCTTTTGTTCTAGCTGAACAGCAGCAAGCCAAGGGTTTAGATAAAGTGATAGTTGTCGCTAAGGAACAGTGGAACGTCGGTGTTGTAGGAATTGTCGCCTCCAAGATCGTAGAGAAATTTTACCGTCCAACCTTAGTGCTAAGTATAGATCCACAGACGGGTATGGCCAAAGGCTCTGCTCGCTCGATTGCCGGCTTTGATTTGCACAAAGCTCTAACGGCTTGTGAAGAGATGCTCGACCATTATGGCGGCCATCAAGCGGCTGCGGGTATGAGTTTACATAGCAGCCATCTGGAGGCATTTACTCATAAGCTAAACGATCTAGCAGCTGCTGCCCTAACAGAACAGGATTTCATCCCGCTTCTGAAAGCAGATGCTGCGTGCAGCTTGGCCGATGTTCCGATTGCAAGTATTGAACAATTAGAGAAGCTTGCGCCTTTCGGTATGGGCAATCCTGCGCCGAGGTTCATGTTCACCGATTTATCGCTCGCTGATATCCGGACGATGGGCAAGGAGAAACAGCATCTCAAGCTAGCTCTCTCCCAGATGAAGGAAGAAGTAAGCTGCTCGGTGGAAGCTGTTGGTTTCGGCAAAGGAAGCTTGGCTGGTTTGATCGCTCCTGCCGCTAAAGTTGATGTGCTAGGAGAACTTTCAATCAACGAGTGGAACGGTGTGCGGAAGCCTCAAATCATGATGCAGGATTTTCGAATAACGCACATGCAGCTGTTTGATTGGCGTGGTGCAGGTCAATTGAGCACTAAGCTGAGCGTTCTTCAGAACACGATCGCTGCGGGGAATGGTAACCGCACATTCATGCCAGCTATCATTCTGTTCGACGAAGCAGATGCAGCATTGTTCACTTCAACAGCGTTTCAACTAGGTGATTCAGTGCCTTATTGGGTCGTTCAAGATAATGAACAATTAAGGCCAGGTAACGAATTAGCCAGACAATTGGAATTTGCTAACATGCAGGATATTATCTTGTACACGATCCCGCGAAGCGTTGCTAGCTTGCAAAGTGTCATTCATCAAGCCAGTGGAATGATGCGCTGTTATCCAGTATTTGCAGAGCTTGGGCCTGACAGCGGCAGTACCCTGCCATCTCGAGGCATGTTTAAAATGCTGTATGGCACTTTGCAAAAAGAAGGATCGCTGAATGTTCAGGATGTACGATTAATGACCTCGTTTAGTAAACGATCAGGGCTTTCTCCTGCAATGATTCAATTTATTTTATCCGTTTTTGAGGAGCTTGGTTTTGTTGAAAAACAAGGCGGTTTCGTTAAACTGCATGCGTCACCGGCAAAGAGAGATCTAACAGCATCTCGCTTGTATCAACATAGATTGCATCGCCAGGAAGTTGAATCCATTGTCATGTACTCCTCAGCCAAAGAGCTGGAGGAATGGATTGCTGATCAATTAAAAAAAGAAAATCACATTTTGGAGGAAATTATATGAATTTCAAAGAACACATTCGTGTTATCCCGGACTTTCCACAACCAGGCATTCGTTTCAAGGACATCACAACGTTATTGCAAAATGGGCCGGTTTATAGAGAAGCTATCGATCAAATGAAAGCATTAATTAAAGAGAAACAAATCGATGTTATTGCGGGCCCAGAAGCTCGTGGCTTCGTTATTGGCGCTCCGCTCGCTTATTCACTTGGCATAGGCTTTATTCCAATTCGTAAAAGTGGCAAATTGCCTGGCGAGACGATTGAGGCTGACTATGCTCTTGAATATGGCAAGGATAAATTAGCTATGCATAAAGATGCTATTAAACCAGGTCAAAAGGTACTGATTGCGGATGATTTACTTGCAACAGGTGGAACGATTCAAACATCGATCGACTTGATTAAGCAGCTTGGTGGAGAAGTTGTAGGGGCTGCATTCTTAATTGAGTTATCCTACTTGGACGGAAGAAGTAAGTTTAATGGGATTGACGTCGTTTCCTTAGTTCAATATTAAAATTGAATCATTAAGCCCAGAATCGAATGTTAGTATTCGATTCTTTTTTATACAGTGAAAGCAAATATTGAGGAATACTTTCATAGAATTGCTAGAAAATGCCGCTTTTTGTCGAATGCATGGAGCGAACAGTTGACGTGGAGCCTGCCTTGCAGGCATAATGAATAAAAATCGATTAAAGGGAATGGGTAGATGCATGGGTATAGAGCAGCTGCTGGAGAAGGCCGCCACCTATCTGAAAGAGAATGATTTGCAGAGGATTAGGGAGGCCTATGAATTCGCGGATGAAGCCCATCATGGCCAAGTGCGCAAATCAGGTGAGCCCTATATTCTGCATCCACTCGCTGTTGCAGATATATTGGTGAACATGCAGATGGATGTCACATCCGTGATTGCTGCGCTTCTGCATGATGTCGTTGAAGATACAACAGTTTCACTGGAAACTGTTCTAGATAAATTCGGTAAAACTTGCGCGATGCTTGTGGATGGCTTGACTAAGCTGGAACGGATCAAGTTTAAGTCCAAAGAGGAGCAGCAGAACGAGAATTACCGCAAAATGTTTGTCGCGATGGCGCAGGATATTCGCGTAATTCTCATTAAACTGGCCGACCGTTTGCACAATATGCGCACATTGAAGTACCAGTCCGAAGAGAGCCAGCGCCGTATTGCGGAGGAAACGCTGGAGATTTTCTGTCCGATTGCTCACCGGCTCGGTATTTCTACGATTAAGTGGGAAATGGAAGATATTGCCCTCCGTTATTTGAATCCGCAGCAGTATTACCGGATCGTTAACCTCATGCAGAAGAAGCGTACAGAGCGTGAGCAATATATTGAGGACGTTATTCACAGCATCAAAGAAAAGCTGGATGAAATGGGCATTCAGGGAGATATTTCCGGAAGACCTAAGCACCTATACAGTATTTATAAAAAGATGAGCTCCCGCGGCAAGCAATTCAATGAAATTTATGATCTCATGGCACTTCGTGTTATTGTCGATGGCATCAAGGACTGCTACGCTTCTTTAGGTATTATTCATACCTTGTGGAAACCAATGCCTGGCCGTTTTAAAGATTATATCGCGATGCCGAAGCCGAATATGTATCAGTCTTTGCACACGACGGTGATTGGTCCTAAGGGAGAGCCGTTAGAAGTACAGATTCGCACATGGGAGATGCATAGGACGTCAGAGTTTGGTATCGCTGCGCATTGGGTCTATAAAGAAGGCGGATCTGTTGTACCTTCGGGCACTTTTGAGGATAAAATGAGCTGGTTCCGTGAAATTCTGGAGCTTCAGCACGAGACCAATGACGCTTCTGAATTTATGGAATCCATGAAGATGGATTTCTTCTCAGACCTTGTTTTCGTCTTTACGCCAAAAGGGGAAGTGATCGAGCTTCCTGCCGGTTCCGTGCCGCTAGACTTTGCGTATCGCATCCATACTGAAGTTGGCAATCGTACAATTGGTGCTAAAGTAAATTCCCGGATCGTTCCCTTGGACCACAAGTTGAAAACGGGAGATATAATTGAAATTCTGACTTCTAAGCATTCCTACGGACCTAGTCAGGATTGGATTAAAATCGCACAATCCTCCCACGCTCGAAGTAAGATCAAGCAATGGTTTAAGAAAGAGAAGCGTGAAGAGAACGTCGAAAAAGGGAAAGACATGATTGAGCGCGAGCTCAAACGATTGGCGATCGATCCTCCGACGTTGATGAGCGACGATAAAATGCTTGAAGCCGCTAAGAAATTTAATTTTAGCGATATTGAAGATATGCTGTCAGCCGTTGGCTTTGGCGGTATTACAGCTGCACAAATATGTACGAAGTTAACGGAGAAGCTGCGTAAGGAAGCCGAAGAAGCGCAGGTGCTGAAGCTGACTAGTGAGGTCAAGGAGGTCAAGGCGCCGACATCATCTGAGCGCAAAAGCCGTCCAACCAACGGTGTCCGTGTCAAAGGCGTCGACAACCTGCTTGTCCGCTTCGCTCGCTGCTGCAATCCGGTACCTGGCGATCTGATTATTGGATACATCACAAGAGGCCGAGGCGTGTCGGTGCATCGTTCTGATTGTACAAACATTCCTACGAGTATGGGAGAAGAGGAACGGGTCATTGAGGTCGATTGGGCCGAAGCGGTTGAATCCAATTTCAATGTCGAGATTGAAATCACGGGTCATGACCGCCGTGGATTCTTAAACGAAGTACTCCAGGCTGTTTCAGAAAGCAAAACGATGCTTTCAGCAGTATCAGGGCGATCCGATAAGAACAAGATGGCTACGATTCATATGACCATTTTAATCAAAAATATAGACCATCTGCAGTCCGTTGTTGAGAAAGTTAAACGTGTCAAAGATGTTTATTCCGTTCAGCGTATAATGCAAAGCTAGCCGATGTTATATAGTTAAGGAGATTAAGGTAGGCAATGAGAATAGTTGTACAACGTTGTAAACGTGCCGAAGTAAGTGTCAATAATACAACCATTGGTCGTATTGAACAGGGATTGATGCTCCTAGTCGGAATTACCCATGACGATACTGAGCAGGATGCGAAGTATTTGGCGGATAAAGTGGTTGGGCTGCGTATTTTTGAAGATGAAACCGGCAAAATGAATCTTTCCGTACTGGAGACGGGAGGACAAATTTTATCCGTTTCGCAGTTTACCTTGTATGGCGATTGCCGCAAAGGAAAGCGGCCCAACTTCATGTCAGCGGCAAGACCAGAGCTTGCTGAGCCGCTATATGATAAGTTTAATGAGCTGTTAAGGTCTCTAGGCCTACACGTGGAAACGGGTGCTTTTGGCGAAATGATGGATGTATCTTTGACGAATTGGGGACCTGTTACGTTGGTTATCGACAGCAAATAGGTTGCTCTGAAGGATAATAAACTAGCTGACTGGTTATACTTAATGTGTATATACTAGCGGTTAGGAGCACCCAGATGCGTCAATCGATCAAACACAGAGCCATGACGGCACCAGAGCAGCAACTGCTCCATACCACACTTGCTGAGCGGATGAGTCAAGCACCAGCGCTCGCGGATGTAGAAATTAGTGCAGAATTCACATCTGAACAAGAAAAAATGAAAAGCATTCCCAAAAAATCCTATCGGTAACCATAAAGCCACGCATGCTGTTCGTTCAGCCATGCGCGGCTTTATTTGTTAAATTCCGCAATATTTCTCTACACGATCGAAATGTGGTAAACTAACATGTGATGTTTTTTGGCTAGAAATTAATCAACTGCTCCGAAGAAACTTATCAAACCTATACCTGGTAAGCGTATAAAAAGCAGGAGACAAGGTGGGTGCTTTCGTTCCAATGGCAAATTCGAATCGTAACAATTCCACATCCAAAGGATGGCTTTGGTTGATGGGGACATTGATTGTACTTGCGGTGCTCGCAGCAATTGCATCTCTATACTATCAATATAAACACCTTTCACACGGTGAACATAGCTCAGTTAAGCAAGCTATTCAAGAAGTGAAATCAGTAAAGAAAGCCAAAGATGCGTACGACGTCATTGTCGTGGGTACGGACCCTGAGGGGGTTGCTGCTGCCGTTTCGGCTGCTCGCAATGGACTCAGTACGTTGCTCGTTGACGGCCGGAATCGGACTATGTTGGGTGGTTTGATGACGCATGGTGGTCTTAATACAATTGATATGAACTATGCGCCCAAAACGAATCCGCTCAGCAAACATGAGGTGCTTAACAAGGGCTTTTTCTCAGAGTGGTACAGTAAAATCGAAGGTGATTCCTTCGATGTTAATACAGCTGCTAATGCTTTCTACGATATGGTTCGTGCGGAGAAAAATATAGATATTTTATTGCACATGCAAAAAATAGATCCTATTCTTGATTCGTCAGGTTCAGGAAATGCGAAGGTACAAGGCGTTATACTTACTTTGTCAGATGGAACCAAACAAACGGTGAAATCAGCTTCTGTCATCGATGCCACACAAGATGCTGATTTTGCAGCTGCGGCAGGTGTTCCTTTTACATTTGGTCGAGAAGATTTGGGTGATCCTCAGTCAAGAATGGCTGTTACACTTGTTTTTCGTCTTAAAAACATTACTCCAGAAGTATGGAGTCTGATGGCAAAGCGTCTAAATGGAGACGATGATGTGAATTCTGGCGTTAATGAAGTTAGTGTCTGGGGTTATAAAGAAATGAGTAATTATCCAGCTCTTAATAAAGAACGTGCTAAAATGCGTGGCTTGAACATGGGAAGAGAGAACGATAATACTGTACTTGTGAACTCATTGCAAATATTTGGGGTAGATACGTTTAATCCGAAATCTGTTCAAGATGCTTTTGATATTGCTAATCAAGAATTACCGAATGTAGTTGCCTATATGCAGAAAACTTTCCCCGAGTTTGCGGGAGTGGAGCTAGCGGGGACTGCTTCTGAGTTATATGTGCGTGAAACACGGCATATACAGGGAGAATATCGAATGAACATAGTTGACGTATGTACGAATGGAGACCAATGGGACCGTATTGGTTTCGGTTCTTATCCCGTAGATATCCAACGTGTGACACCAAGCGATTCCGGTAACGTGGTATGTTCTCCGACACAGTACGCCATACCATTCCGCAGTATTGTACCGCTGAAAGTGGATGGACTCCTTGTTGTTGGTAGAGCGGCTAGTTACGATACGCTTCCGCACGGGAGTGCTCGAGTAATGCCAACTGGGATGGCTGAAGGTGAAGCGGCCGGGGCTGCTGCTATGCTCGCTAAGCAAGAAAAAATGACATTCCGTCAACTATCTGGCTCCAAAGAAGCGATTGCCAAATTGCAGGAGCATTTGATTAAACAAGGCATGGAGCTTCAGCCAATTGCGCTTAAGCCTCAACCTTTTATGGAGCATAAATCCTATGAAGGTTTGAAATCCGCACTTATGCTGGGCTTAGCTTCAGGTGCCTATGACAATAACTTTCACTTGGATGACGCGGCCAATCCAAAGCGGATGGTTAATCTCGTCAGCGGTGCGAGGAAAATGAAACCTGATGCCTGGGTCGGGGATGTCAATCAGGCTATAGTGAATCTGCAAAACGCAGATAAAATACCGCTGACACTAGAACAGGCCACTTATACAATCACACAAGCGTTAGGATTGAAAGCTGCCTCTACTGAAGCGCAATCCAAGTTAATGGAAAATAAGCTGCTCACGGAAGCAACCCTTAAACTTATTGCTGACAAGCAAAAGTTAACGAATGCAGACACGTATTTGCTAATTAAAGATTTAAAAGTTGGCCTAACAGGTAAGCCATAGAACAACAAATAAGAGCCTTAATGCCGCTAAAGATGTGGCATTAGGGCTCTTAACTTTTCGAAGCTAAGGAAGTTTTTGTTTTTGTGACTGCGCTTACATTCTTACCTTGTTTAGTCTGCGTCCGCAGCATCCTCTTCTGCTTGCACGGAATCTTCCGAATCTTCTTCGGCTGATTCTTCACTTTCCGCTTCGGCATCCTCCTCGGACACATCCTCAGCTTCTACTTCTTCCTCATCAGATGCTTCTTCTTCCGCTTCCTCGGCTTCAACCGACTCTTCAATGGCCTCTTCTTCGGCTGTTTCTTCAGCTACTTCTTCTTCTTGAACTTCGGCTTCGGTTTCAGAATCTTCAGAGAAGAGCACCACTAGATCTTGCCGTTCCTCTTGAAACTCGTTTTGTATTGTCATTGTTACAGCCTCCTGATGATAAATTCAAGGCCATCTGCCTTGTTGTACATGTATATGTGAAAATGGTCTGAATATACGGTGAAAATAAATGAAAATGATTGAAAATACGGAGAAATTGCTGTAATGAAATTGTAATTTAATTTTCATATCCCTTTAATCAAGAGCGGATATAATAAAAGTCGACCCCCTTTAAAATATATATTTATTTGAGGCCTGCAGCCCTTGTGCTGCAGGCTATTTTCTTTATACAAAAAAACCGTCACAGCATGAGCTGGACGGCTTAGCATTATTTTTACATCAAAGCATCTAAGGAATATTCACCGGCCCCGATAAGTGCAACACCAACGGCGATAGCGATCAGTGTTAAATTGTATTCAAAACCATTGGAAGTTACCCAGTAACCGTTTTTAGCATGTACTTTAATAATAGCACCAAGCATAATTAGTACGATAAGGGCAGCACCTATTGGGGTCCAAAGACCAGCGGCAAAGAGCAGCCCACCTGCAATTTCCGCCAAACCTGCAAGAACTGCCATGAGCACACCTGGTTTGATTCCAATAGAATCGAAGAAACCTCCCGTACCTTTAGGACCATAGCCACCGAACCATCCAAATACTTTTTGTGTACCGTGCGCCGCGAATGATAAACCGATCACTAAACGAATAATAAGAAGACCTAACGCCATTACTAACAACTCCTCATTTAATATATTTTGTTTAACAACTTACTTTATGTTAGTATATTATTACGAAGCACTTACTTTTGTCAAGCGACTATGCTAAAATTGTTTATAAGGAGATGATTTATATGGAAGACTATCAACTGTGTCCCAAATTCGAGAATGCTTTTGAACTTCTAGGAAAGCGTTGGACTGGATTAATAGTTCATGTCTTGCTTTCTGGACCGAAGCGCTTTAAAGATATATCAGTTCTCATCCCAAGTATGAGCGATCGCATGCTTTCGGAGAGATTCAAGGAGCTCGAGGCTGCGGAGATCATCATCCGTCATGTATACCCAGAAACGCCGGTTCGGATTGAGTATGAATTAACCCCAAAAGGAAAAGGTCTAAAACCCGTTATGGACGAGTTGCAAAAATGGGCGGACTTACATTAACTAATATAGTGGAGATATAGGAGGATTAGTACCTCTATCTCTTGACTTTGTATCTGCCAATGTTTACAATAAACAATAATGTAATTCGATTCTTTTGTGATCCGTTGAAGGGACAAAGTAAGTCGCCCCCACATTAGCAGAGAAGGAAGTCTAGGCTGCAAGCTTCCTATGATGAGCGAACGAAAAGACCTCCCCGAGGACGAGCTGGGAAATGCATATTGGCTGATGTCAACTTGCTTAGTAGCAGCTGTGCGTGTAGCGGGCGTTAACCGTAAAGAGCAGAATTCTGTTTCGGTGCCTATGGCAAACGATAGCAGCATTTCTGAATGTGGGTGGTACCACGGGTGAATTTGATAAATCAAATCTCTCGTCCCTGACGTTAGTCGGGGGTGAGAGATTTTTTTGTTGTTATTTGACAGGAACGACAGATAAGAGGAGGCCCAGCACATGAGCATACAAAAGCCAAAAGGCACACAAGATCTTCTTCCCGGTGAGGTGGAGAAGTGGCAGTACCTAGAGAGCAAAGCGAGAGACTTGTGCCAAAGATTTAATTACAAAGAGATTCGTACGCCGATATTTGAGGAAACCGATCTGTTCATTAGAGGCGTCGGAGAAACGACAGATATCGTAGGCAAAGAAATGTACACCTTTCTCGATAAAGGGGACCGCAGCATGACGCTTCGTCCTGAGGGAACAGCCGGTGTTGTTAGAGCTTATGTCGAGAATAAGCTTTACGGGATTCCGGATTTAACGAAGCTTTATTACGTAGGACCTATGTTTCGCTATGAGCAGCCACAAGCTGGGAGATATCGTCAGTTCCATCAGTTCGGCATTGAAGCTTTCGGGTCTGTTGATCCTAGCATTGATGCTGAAGTAATTGCTCTTGGGTATACGTTCTATAAAGAAATTGGTCTTAAGGAAGTAACAGTTGAAATTAACTCCGTAGGCACACCAGCGGTTAGAACGGTTTACCGTGAGAAACTGCAGGAGTTCTTCGCACCTGTGAAACATTTGCTTTGTAAAGATTGTCAGGCCCGATTTGATCGGAATCCGATGCGTATTCTTGATTGTAAAATAGATCAAAAGTATGGTGAAGGTGCTCCGGAAATTTTGGAGTATTTGGATGAAGAGTGCACGTCGCATTTCGCGCTGGTTCAAGAGCATTTAACAGCAATGGAAATCCCGTATCGGATTAATCCGCGCCTTGTTCGCGGTCTTGATTACTACACGCATACAGCTTTTGAGTACAAAGCAGCCGGGATCGGCGCGATTGATACGATCGGCGGAGGCGGACGCTACAATGGTCTAGTTGAGCAGATTGGCGGCCGTGGCACCGATCAGCCGGGAGTTGGTTTGGGGCTTGGCCTTGAGCGTATTCTGCTCGTACTGCAGGCACAAGGAGTCGAAATTCCGAAGCCAGAGCCGCTCGATGTATATTTGATAGGTCTAGGAGACGCGGCGGAGAAGGAAGTAACGAAGCTGCTCCACCAACTTAGAGTGCAAGGACTGAAAGCGGAGAAGGATTACCAAGGCCGTAAAATGAAGGCACAAATGAAATCAGCTGACCGCTTTCAAGCCACCTATGTGGCGATTCTTGGAGATGACGAATTGGTGCGCGGCGAAATTACGCTGAAGAAGATGGATACAGGCAGTCAATTGACTGTGAGTTTAGCCGATCTTGCTTCGAACGCTGCAAAGACACTTTTCGAATAGATAAACAAAAGGAGAGACTTTGAGCTCCGCGCTCAAAGATCCCTATATTAGGAGGAAAAATAATCATGATGCTCAAAACACATCATTGTGGGCAGCTTACTAAGGCTCAGGTAGGACAGACAGTAACACTAAACGGTTGGGTGCAAAGAAGACGTGACTTAGGTGGCGTTCTATTCATCGATCTACGCGATCGCAGCGGGCTTGTACAGACTGTATTTAACCCAGACTTCTCAGGGGATGCACTTGCCATTGCTGACCGCGCTCGTAATGAGTACGTGCTTGCTGTTAAAGGGAAAGTTGTAGAACGTGATGCCGAAACGGTTAACAAAAATATTACAACGGGTGAAATTGAGATTCAGGTAACTGAAATCGAAATTATGAATGCTGCCAAAACACCTCCGTTCTTCATCGAAGACGGCGTAGATGTGGATGAAGCCGTTCGTTTGAAATATCGTTATCTGGATCTGCGTCGTCCGGAAATGCAAAAAACATTAATGCTTCGCTCCAAAGCGTCCAAAGTATTCCGTAAATTCTTAGATGATCAAGGATTTGTTGAAGTTGAAACACCGATTTTGACGAAAAGCACACCGGAAGGCGCTCGCGATTACTTGGTGCCAAGCCGCGTGCATCCGGGCGAATTTTTCGCGCTTCCACAGTCCCCGCAAATCTTTAAACAATTGTTGATGGTTAGTGGTTTGGAGCGTTACTACCAAATCGCACGCTGTTTCCGCGATGAGGATCTTCGTGCAGACCGTCAGCCTGAATTTACACAAGTCGACATTGAGACTTCCTTCATTTCTCAGGATCAATTGCTTGAAATCTTGGAAGAACTCGTAGTCAAATTAATGCAGGAAACAGCTCAAGTCGAAATCCCGCGTCCATTCCAACGTATCACGTATGCGGATGCTATGGCGAAATATGGTTCGGATAAACCGGATCTACGTTTTGGTCTAGAACTTGAAGATGTTTCTGATATCGTTGAAACTTCAGGTGTTCAAGTGTTTGCAAACGTCGTTAAAGGCGGCGGTCAAGTAAAAGCTTTGAACGCTAAAGGTTGCGGCACATGGAGTCGTAAAGAAATCGATGACCTCTTGCCATTCGCAGCACGTTTTGGAGCCAAAGGCTTAGCTTGGATTCAAGTGAAAGACGGCGAATTCAAAGGGCCTATCGTTAAATTCTTCAATGAAGCTGAAATCGCTGCGTTAACAGAGCGTTTGGGCGCAGAAGAAGGGGATTTGCTTCTATTCTCCGCTGATAAGAAAAAAGTTGTTGCTGATGTACTAGGTAACCTACGTCTCAAAATCGGTCGTCAACTTGGCCTTATCGATGACTCGAAGTTCAAATATGCTTGGGTTGTGGACTTCCCACTTCTTGGGTACGACGAAGAAGCTAAACGTTATGTTGCTGAGCATCATCCGTTCACGCGTCCAAATGAAGAAGATATTCATTTCTTTGATACAGATCCAGGTCAAATTCGTGCGCAAGCTTACGATCTTGTCTTGAACGGATACGAAGTGGGTGGCGGTTCGATGCGTATTTACCAACGTGAAGTACAGGAGAAAATGTTCGGTGCGCTGGGCTTTTCCAAAGAAGAAGCTGTTGAGAAGTTCGGCTTCCTACTCGAAGCTTTTGAATATGGAACACCTCCGCACGGTGGATTTGCTTTTGGTTTCGACCGTTTGGTGATGCTGATCACTGGCCGCACGAACCTCAGAGAAACGATTGCATTCCCGAAAACGGCAAGCGCAACAGACTTGTTGACCGATGCACCGGGGACAGTAGACGACAAACAGCTTGAACAGCTGTCGATTCGCTTAGCGCTAAAGCAGCCTGCTGCTAAAGCCTAAGAACATAGAAGAGGAAGTGTTTCTATGCTTCACCAATTTTCACGAACTGAACTAGCGATTGGCCCTGAGGGGCTTGAGATCATGAAGAATAGCACAGTTGCCGTCCTTGGTATTGGCGGTGTAGGTTCAATCGCTGCTGAAGCACTAGCGCGTACAGGGGTTGGACGTCTTATTCTGATTGACAAAGATGTTGTCGACATCACGAATATTAACCGTCAGATTCATGCGCTTACGACAACAGTAGGTCAGCCAAAGGCCGACCTGATGCGCGATCGAATCAAATTGATTAATCCGGAATGCGATGTTATCGCGCTCCGGATGTTTTACACAGAGGAAACGTACGAGGAAGTATTCGCATATCCAATCGATTATGTGCTGGACGCGAGTGATACCATTTCCTACAAAATCCATCTCATTAAACAGTGTCTAGAGCGGAAGATTCCTATCGTATCCAGTATGGGTGCAGCTAACAAGATGGATCCATCACAGTTTAAAGTAGCGGATATCTCCAAAACGAGCATGGATCCAATTGCGCGTGTGGTGCGTCAAAAACTGCGTAAGGAAGGGATCAAAAAAGGCGTGAAGGTCGTATTTTCGACCGAAGAGCCGATGAAACCCCGCGAGGACGTAACGCAGCAAATCGTTCCTGCGAATGCGCCTGAAATTCGCAAGGCGAAACAACCGCCGGCAAGCAATGCTTTTGTTCCGCCTGTGGCTGGACTGATCATGGTGAGTGTGGCTGTGAAAGAACTATTGGAAATTGGTTTGAAGAAGAAATAGAAAAACGGACGTCCTTGAGAAGAGGGCATCCGTTTTTCTGTTTTATTATGCAAAGCCTAGGTGGCTCGGACGAAGCAAAAGGAACTACAAAGGTTAAATCAATGGATACTATATCGAATGATCATATATCAATCATTTATATGTTGACTCGATATATATAATCTGCTAAATTGTTAATAAAGAAGCACAACATGAAAGAAGGAGGACTTACAGCATGACTAGTCAGGATGTCATTTTAGGTCTTTTAATGAAGCGCAGTCTATCGGGATACGACATCAAGAATATGTTTGAGACCGTATTTTCCTATTTTTACAATGCCAGTTTTGGCACGATTTATCCTACGCTTAGCAAGATGGAGAAGGAAGGTCTCATTACGAAGGAAAATGTTATCCAAGAGGGAAGACCGAATAAGAATGTCTACTCCATCACGGAGGACGGCCAAAAGCATTTCAAAGCCTACATGTACAGCCCTATGCAAGCCAATGAATTCAAATCTGATGCGATGACTCGCTTGTTTTTTGGTGAATTTATTGAGGTCGAGGTCATTATTGAATATTTGGAAAATAGTGTATCGAGTACGAAAGATGATCTTGAGCATTTGAAGAAGATGTATGAGAACGGTAAGTCAAAGTCATTAATGTCTCAAACTCAGGAGCTTTGTATTCAAATTGGTATCGAAAATATGGAAAGTACGCTGCGAACATTAATGGCTGGAATAGAACGGTTGAGTCATTTAAAAATGGAAAAGGGGTAAAACGAAAGTGGGTAATAAAAAAACAGGTTTTATCATACTGGCAATGGCTTTAGGGCTGTTGATGTCTGCGCTTGATAATACAATTACGGCGGCTGCAATAAGTCATATCATAGGAGACATTAATGGTTTTGATAAGATTAGCTGGGTATTCACAGCTTATATGCTAGCGTCTACGAGCACGATGCTTGTTTTCGGAAAGTTGTCGGATATGTTTGGCAGAAAGCTCTTTTATTTGATTGGAATATCCATATTTTTGATCGGTTCGGCACTCTGCGGTACGGCCCAGGATATGACGCAGCTGATCGTATATAGAGCGATTCAAGGGATAGGGTCAGGAGCTATTTTTCCCATAAGTTTCACCATTATTTATACACTTTTTTCAGATCCCAAGCAGGGGGCTAAGCTATCAGGGGTTTTCGCTGGGATTTTCGGTCTTTCATCCGTAGCGGGACCGCAAATTGGTACATTACTCGCCGAAACTTGGGGTTGGCGCTGGTGTTTCTATGTTAATTTACCACTGGGTATACTATCGTTTTTCGTTTTACTTGTTGCTCTCAAGGAAACTCGTTCGACTCGTCGTCCGAAAATTGATTATTTAGGAACATTGTTACTCATTATTTCAACTGTTTCACTTATGCTTGCTTTAGAGTTCGGCGGTAAAGATTATTCATGGGCGTCCTGGCAAATTATTAGTCTGTTAGCTGTTGCTGTTGTTGTAGGCTTCTTGTTCATTATGGTTGAACGCAGGGCCCAAGAACCCATGCTGCCTTTACCCTTATTTAAAAACCGAATGGTTCTCGGCATGATGTTAGCTTGCCTCTGCCAAGGAGCGATCATGTTCTCGGCAATTGCTTACTTGCCTATTTTCTCAACTGCCGTACTAGGTCGGGCGAATTCAAATGTGCTTTTGACCCCGATGATGTTTTCTTTAATGGTGGGAGCAGTTTTGTTCGGTTTCCTTCAACGTTTCTTTAGCTTCCGTGCGGTTATTGCGTCCAGTATGATTACGGGTATTATCATTAGCTATTTGTTAACTGTAGTCAGTCATGACGCAAGTAATCTGTATATGATTACTCTTATGGCTATACTTGGCGTAGGGGCGATTGGTCCGTTAATGAGTGTTGCTCAGAATGCAGTTGCTCTCAGCGTAGATCATAAATATATCGGTGTCAGTTCCTCCATCATTGGCTTTTGGCGTAATATTGGAGGGGTTCTCGGGGCTTCGATTATGGCGACTGTCGTCAACACGAGATACAACAGTCTTATTCAAGGAGGCGCAGCCGAGCACAACATGCCTCTTAATCAATTATCGACTTTGGCTAATCCAGAACATTTGATCCGAGCTGGAGCCGCGCTCCCTAAGGAAACGATGGATTTCCTCCGAGATTCACTGGGGACTGCGATTAACCATGGTTTTATCATAAGTATCGTGTTCGGTATTGTCGGACTAACGGCTACATTCATAGCAGGACCTCTTCGTTTCACGGTACCTGTCCAGCGTCCGGAACCGCAGAATGAAAAGGCAACCCCTCAATCTATATAGATGGTTTCAAGAAGGATCCTCCTGGTTTCGTATCAGGGGGGTTCTTTTACTGACAAAACATGACATGATCTCGTATGAGGGTTATAATAGAGCTTATATCTTTCAATGCAAAGTAAAGGATAAATTACTTATGGACTTGTTTACATATGCTTCTTCACAAGAACCAGCAGGGAAGCTGTTAGCTGATCGCATGCGGCCAACAACACTTGATGACTATATTGGGCAGGAGCAAATCGTCGGAAAAGGAAAGCTGCTAAGACGTGCGATTGAGGCCGATCAGGTGACCTCGATCTTGCTCTATGGACCTCCGGGCACAGGAAAAACAACATTGGCCAACATCATAGCGAACCGAACACAAGGTGAGTTCATGAAGCTGAACGCCGTGGACGCTTCGGTCAAAGATGTGCGAGAGATTATCGAGCTAGCGAAGACCAATAAAGCGATGTACGGTCGTAAGACGACCTTGTTCTTGGACGAGGTGCATCGCTTCAACACCTCGCGGCAGGATGCGCTGCTCCCTGCGGTAGAGCAGGGCATCCTCATCTTCATCGGTGCGACGACAGAGAACCCGTTTCACCATGTGAACGGGGCTCTGCTGTCGCGCTCGACGCTGTTTCAGCTGGAGCCCCTCACGGCGGAGCATGCGCTCATCGCCATGCGAAGAGCCATCGCCGACCCCGTGAAGGGGCTCGGCTTCATGCGCCTCCACGTAGACGAGGAGGCGCTGGAGCACATTGCGCGGATGGCCAATGGAGACATCCGCCGTTCGCTTAACGCGCTGGAGCTTGCAGCGCTGACGACTTCGCCTGAACCGGATGGAACGGTTCAGATTACGCTCGAGGTGGCGGAAGAGTCAATCCGCCGCCCAATCGTGAAAGCGGACGAGTCGACGCAATACGACGTCTTGTCCGCTTTTCACAAGAGCGTGCGCGGCTCCAGCGACGCCGCGCTGTTCTGGTTCCTGTATGCCGTCGAGAAGCTCGGCATGGATCCTATGACGTTCCTACGCCGTCTAATCGTCGCCTGCAGCGAAGATATCGGCCTTGCCAATCCGCAGGCGATGGTGCAGTCCGTAACGGCCATGGATGCTTATCATAAGATTGGTTGGCCGGAATCCAAATACATCATTTCCCAGGCAATTTTATTCGCTGTGGAGAGTCCAAAGTCAAATTCGATACCGATGGCTATTTCTCGCGCGGAACAGTTGATGGACCAAGTGAAATCTGCGAATGTACCGCTTCATCTGCGTGATACGCACTATAAAGGTGCTGATCAGCTCGGGCATAAAGGCTATATGTATCCGCATAATTATCCTGGACACTATGTGAAGCAGCAGTACTTGCCTGACGAAATTCGAAATGAGATCATTTTTGCAGCTAGTGAGCAGGGGACAGAAGAAAAAATGAAGCTCAATCAGCATAAAAGAAGAGGGACATCTACTGGTTTATAAAATCGGTAGGTTCTCTCTTTTTTCTTGTTCCATATCGATTGTGAAAATTTTCTCCGTAATAGGATCGTATCGAATCGAAACAATCAGCGGAAATTCGACACCATGATCCCTTACCCAGAAGCGGAACTGCTGCTGCGCAACACCTGGTGCGACAGTGGAGCGCCCTAAATATTTATAATCTAATAAAGTATATAGTCTTCCAGCCTCTTGAAAGGCAAGACGGCTCCATTTGGCATATTCAGGGTCATGTACTGGCTTATGTTCTACTAAAATTTCTTCCAAAATCATCTCAGAACCGGTCTCGGAACTTGTCTCTATTCTTGTCTTTATACTTGCTTCTGTACTTGTTTCAGTACATGCTGTACCTGCTTCAGTACTTGGAATTCTTGCATGCAAACTTCCTGGACCAACCAACCCAAATAATGAGAAATACGGCTAAGATTCTACCCATTCACTCACACCTTTCGCGATTATCCTATGCTTAGAGTTAAGCCTGCATACTTGAAAGGTAAGCGGTAATTTCTACAAGAATGCCGTTTTATATGTTTGCTGGCGACAGCGCTGGCGAACAGAAATAGGAGCCCTGAGGGCTCCTATTAGTGATCATTTCTATAATTTAAAAACCTTACTCAAATAAACACCCGCGGCAGGACTAAATCGATCCTGAAGCAACGCTCGGAGTTGACTTTTCGCTTCCGGAGTTGGAAGTGTATTGGCCTTAATCCCATGAAGCTCCATCCAATGCTCGGCAGTCATATAGCAGGTGCTGTTCCAGCCGTTCTTGGTGCCATTGGCATTCAGGCGTTCACTTATACCAGCTATGACGATATCTGTTTTGCTTTGGAGTTCTATCAGAGCTCGGTCGAATTCATTTTTCGACTCCTTGGCTTTCATTCCGATTTTGGAACGAAGCTCCTTAACATCGATGCCTTCATTCTCTTGAACAGCTTGATAAAGCTCGACAGCTGATTTGGGAAGCTCCCCATCTGCGTAACGCTCCTCAACCGAATAAGGCTCGTCTAACAAATTCTTAACTAATGGAAAAAGCTCAGCAGAAATTAACATGGGCTTCTTTGCAAAAAAGCGGCCATAAGCGGCAATGCCGTCGCCAGGGAGACGATCTCGCCATAACCAAGGATCAGTATCTAGCCCGGTATGCCATTGTTCTTGCGAAGTTATAGATTCAAGTGAAGGATGATCTGGTATGAATGAAGAGAGAGGGAGAATACCGACCTCTTTCACGATCTTCGTAACATCCTCATAAGCAGCAGCTTTCCAACCAACCTCATTCACTTTAACCAATACAATCATCCTTTCTGTTCCTTTATCCGCCGATCAAACTTATTTATGAACCTTATCAATAACTCCGCCGCCTAAACACACGTCCCCATCATAGAAAACGACGGATTGACCTGGCGTTACGGCCTTTTGTGGTTTATCGAAGACAACTTCACATGTCCCATCCTCCATAAACGTAAGGACTACGCCTTGGTCTGGCTGACGGTAACGGAATTTGGCTGTGCAGGCATATGCGCCCAGAGGTCTGCTCGAAGATATCCAGTTCACATCTGTGGCTGTTAAGCCTTTAGAATATAATCCTGGGTATTGCTCACCTTGAACAACAAGCAGTTGGTTGCTTTCCAAATCTTTATCTACAACGAACCACGGCTCGCCTGAGCCTGAACCGCCAATACCAAGTCCTTGTCTTTGGCCAAGGGTGTAGTACATCAAGCCATCGTGACGGCCTTTGACTTCACCGTTACGAATATCGACCATATTGCCGGGTTTAGCAGGCAAGTATTGGCTGAGGAACTCTTTAAAATCTCGTTCGCCGATGAAGCAAATTCCTGTGCTGTCTTTTTTCTTAGCCGTGGCTAGACCTGCTGCTTCCGCAATTTCACGAACCTTTGGCTTCGGCAGGTGGCCTATCGGAAACATGGCTTTGGACAGCTGCTGCTGATTGAGGACGTTAAGGAAATACGTTTGATCTTTGTTAGCATCATTACCACGCAAAAGCACATATTCACCATCTTGCTCTTTCACTTGTGCATAGTGACCTGTTGCAATGTAGTCCCCGCCTAAATCAATGACTTTTTGAAGCAATTCCCCGAATTTAATTTCTCGGTTACACATTACATCCGGATTTGGCGTGCGGCCTTTGGTGTACTCGTCCAAGAAATAGGCGAAAACTTTGTCGTAATATTGCTTTTCGAAATTAACTGTATAGAAAGGGATGTCGAGCTGATCGCACACTCTTCTAACATCCTCTGCATCTTCTTCTGCGGTACAATGGCCGAACTCATCGGTATCGTCCCAATTTTTCATGAAAATGCCAATAACCTCGTAGCCCTGTTCCTTAAGCAACAGCGCGGCAACCGAAGAATCGACACCTCCGGACATTCCCAAAATGACACGTGTTTTTTTACTCATAGCTGTGAACCTCTTTTCTATCTTGTGGGACTTTATTTAAAACTCTTCCTATTATACCTCTCTATTGTTCAAAATTAAAATATTTCATGAGAATGTCATTGTTTTTCCCCCACAGAACAAGGAATTTATGATACCATATATACGATATACGGATGTTTAGGAATGTTTTTGCGAAAAATGGAAACGCTGTGTACCAAGATGGGGAAGACCAATTGCGTCTGAACGTGGATAATATAGATGGTAGGCAAACGAAGTTTTAGCAATATCGATCAGACTCCTTGATGGCATATAATGTTGAATGAGGTGTAACTTTGAAAATTTCTACAAAAGGCCGCTATGGTTTAACGATCATGATGGAGCTGGCCAATCGATTTGGTGAAGGACCGACTTCACTCAAAAGTATTGCCGAAAAGCATCAGCTTTCCGAGCATTATCTGGAACAACTTGTAGTTCCTCTTCGCAATGCAGGATTAGTCAAAAGTATTCGCGGCGCTTACGGTGGATATATTCTCTCAAAATCCGCTGAACTCGTAACGGCAGGCGAAGTTATTCGTGTATTAGAAGGACCGATTAGTCCTGTCGATTTTACGGAGGAAGATGATCCGGCTAAGCGTGATCTGTGGATTCGTATTCGCGATAGTATTGCGGACGTGCTAGATTCTACTACACTTGCGAACTTGATTTCTTTCGAAGATCAAGGCAAGAACGACAACTACATGTTTTACATTTAAGGGTGTCCTATGAATCCCATTTATCTTGATCATGCAGCAACTACACCCGTGCATCCTGAAGTATTGGAAGCGATGCTTCCCTTCTATACAGCCTTTTTTGGTAATCCTTCGAGTACTCACAGCTTCGGCAGAGCTACTAGAACCGCACTCAACCGGTTTCGTGATTCTATGGCGAAATCGTTCGGCTGTTTACCTGCTGAGCTTATTTTTACAAGCGGAGGGACCGAAAGCAATAACATGGCGATCTTCGGGATCATGACTGCGAACAAGGATGGCAAGAAGCATATCATTACGACGGAGATCGAACATCATGCTGTTTTGCATCCTTGTGAGCGATTGGAGAGCCTCGGATACGAGGTGACTTACCTTCCAGTAGGTCCGACCGGTCTTATTCAAATAGAAGATGTGGAAGCGGCTATCCGACCTGATACAGCACTCATTTCCATGATGTATGTGAATAATGAAGTGGGGACGATTCAACCGATCGAGCAAGTTGGTCAACTAGCGCGAAGTCGGCAAATTCCTTTTCATGTAGATGCGGTGCAAGCTTTAGGTAAATTGCCGCTGAATGTTCGTGAACTTCCTGTTGATTTAATGAGTTTCTCGGCTCATAAGATATACGGACCCAAAGGTGCAGGCGCCCTATATGTATCGAAGAACACGAGGTTGACACCTCACGTTTATGGAGGTGCTCAGGAGAGAAAGCGCCGCGCAGGTACGGAGAATGTAGCAGCAATTGCAGGCTTTGCCAAAGCTGTGGAAGTTACTCTCCCAATGATGGACAGCATGCAATCCAAAGTTACTGAGTTTCGAGGGCTTATGATAAATATACTTGAGCAGCAATTAGGCATGGATAGCTTTACGATTAATGGCCACAAGGAACAGTGTATCCCGCATATTCTGAACATCAGCTTTCCAGGTATCTCAACAGAAACACTTCTTATGAATCTTGATTTAGAAGAAGTAGCCGCTGCAAGTGGTTCTGCATGTACGTCAGGCTCACTTGAAGTATCGCATGTCTTACAAGCCATGAAGTTCCCAGAAAATGTTACAGCCTCCGCGGTTCGATTTAGCTTTGGAATGGGGAATTCTAAAGAACAAATCGAAACAGCTGCCCAGAAAATTGCAACCATTGTCAAACGGTTGCGTACTATATAGTACCGGGTGGTTCTAGGAGGAATAAAACTTGCGCAAAGCGCATGATTTGATCGGACTTCCCGTTCTAACGGTAGATTCCGGTAAACAAATAGGTCAAGTTAAAGATTTGTTGGTAGGCCCTGATTGGAACATACGAGGTATCATGCTCGAAGTGAAGAATTGGTTCTCCTCCTTACGTTACATACCGTGGGAGGGAATCGTCGCTGCCGGAGAAGATGCCATTACCATACCGAACGAAACTGTCATTCGCGAGTTTGAGCATGTGGAAGAGTGTCATGCTTTTCTTGAAGGAAGCCGCAAAATTAAAGGTCTTCCCGTCATTACGGTGGGAGGGCACAAATTAGGCGTGGTAGAAGATGTTTATTTAAACCAGAATTGGGGTAAACAAATAGTAGGTTATGAATTGTCTGAAGGGTTTATTTCTGATTTAAAGGAAGGGCGAAGATGGCTTCCCATGCCGGCGTCGGCAACCAAAGGGGAAGATGCCATCATAGTGCCTGTACATTGCGCTCAGGAAGTAGAAGAACTCTTCGTATCCAAAGAAGAATAGGGTGAGCATTATGCGTTGTCCAAACTGTAATTCCAAAGATATTGGAAAAATCGGTTCCCATCAATTCTACTGCTGGGGTTGCTTTATTGAACTCAGCGTTAACGGAGATAAAATGTCCGTGTATCAAGTAGAGGAAGACGGTACGTTGAGTTCTTTGGATGATTTGTTTTTTGAGGAAGAAATTCCTCAAGTCCATGAACATGCCAATTAATCGTTAATACACATTACAAAACGTTATTTTTTAAGCGCAGCGGCGCTTAAGAAATAGCGTTTTTTTATTGTTTAGCTCATGATGTAACGGGTTAATTTGGACGGGTTGTACATATACTGTATGAGCGTATGTTATTTGGATTAACAGAGGTGAAGTGAATGGAACGTTTTTGGAAAAATAAATGGTTTGTTGGGCTTGTTTACCTCCTTCTTATTCTGGCAAGCTTATATATGCTGCTGCAAATTAAGCCTATCATGTTCAGCGTTTTTACCTTTATTAAAGCTATCTTGACGCCATTTTTTATAGCTGTGATTATTTCGTACATTTTAAACCCGATTGTGAATATTCTTAATCAGCGGAAAGTGCCAAGAACCATTGCTGTACTGCTTATTTATAGTGTCTTTCTCTCATCTTTGACCGTTATTATCATGAATATGACACCGATGTTTGTGTCCCAAATAGCGGAACTGAATGAGCATATGCCGCAAATGGCTATGCGTGCGCAGTCGATTGTCGATGGCTTTAATCAAAATCAACTGCTGCCTGACAGTGTGCGCAATGGATTTAATCATTCACTTACGAAGCTGGAAAATAGCATTTCCATGGCTATCTCGAATTACATGAATCAGATTGGAAATACCATCAATATGCTGTTCATCGCTTTTATTGTGCCGTTCGTGGCATTTTATATCTTAAAGGATTTTCAAATTATTGAGAAAACAGCCCTGGCTATCGTGCCTCGTGAGCATCGTAAGAAAACAATCAAATTGCTCATTGATATTGACACTGCTCTCGGTAATTATATCCGGGGTCAACTGTTAGTTTGCGTGATTATAGGAGTTCTTGCCTATTTGGGATATTGGCTTATTGGCATGCCATATGCCTTGCTGCTGGCTAGCGTTGTGGCGGTGTTTAATATTATCCCTTACTTGGGCCCTTTTTTTGGGGCAGCGCCGGCAATCATAATGGCATCAACGATCTCTCTGAAAATGTTGTTGTTCGTAGCCCTTATTAATTTAGCTGTGCAAATTCTCGAAGGCAACGTCATCTCCCCCCAGGTGGTAGGAAGAACGCTGCATATGCATCCTTTGTTTATCATTTTCGCATTGCTTGTTGGCGGGGAAGTGGCGGGTATTGTGGGATTAATATTGGCTGTGCCTTTCTTTGCCGTCATGAAGGTTATCATTCAACATGTTTTCCTTCACTATGTTCATAAGCCTACAACATGAGGTTTCATTAGGAGTGGACGCACAGAACCCCTCTGAGCCATGACTTGCGGGATCATGGTTCAGAGGGGTTCTGCACGAGGGTTGAGGATATGAAAGGTGTGGCCATGCGTAAACCAACGAATGGGCTACGGAATAAGTATAAAAATTCTTGGTATATTTCTTAGTTCGATAATGAAAATCATTATCATTAAACATAGTATACTTTCAGTGAGAATGATTGTCAACTGTGATTTTTAAATTTTTATCCTTATCGTCTCCTTGGTCGTCTTTCTCTTCTTTTTGCTCTTTTTGTTCTTGAAATTCTACTCGAGTTTGACCTGTTATATAGTCAAAAGGATTGTAACGGCTATCGGGTATTTCCTTTTTGATAAGAGTCTTGGTCATGATGTAGATGACTAATACAAAGATGGGTACGATTAACCCAAGTAGGATGAGGGTTGAGAAATCCAATTGACACACCTCCGAGAATCAAATAACAGAGACGAACTTAAGTTACATACGATTCCCTCAAAGGTTTGGTTGCACTAATATTCGTTACATGGGATGGAATTCAAGCCCAAAAATGCTTATGAATATTGACAGGGTACTAGCATATAGTTATAATTTGCCTTATCTATATCTGAATTGAAAGCGTTGATGAAACTTTAGTAAGCCATAGTCCATCGTCAGAGAGAAGGTTCCGCTAGAGCAGTGTTACTGCAAGTAGCGGCTGGAAGAACCTTTCGGTGCTAGGATGGCCCAAAGCTCGTTTCGGAGTGTGGATGAACTCCACCGGTTGGACCCGTTACAAATCCGCACAAGGAGATTGCGTTTGTTTCCTCTTGCTGTAAGCGAGGGTGAGCCGGATACAATAACCAGGGTGGTACCGCGATTATTCGTCCCTGTATGTTACAGGGGCGTTTTTTGTTTGTTTTTCAAACAATTGATAAATATGGAGGCTTGAACAAGATGAAAGCAAGTGAAATACGTTCCAAGTGGCTGCAGTTTTTTGCAAGTAAAGGGCATAAGGTTGAGGCAAGCGCTTCGCTCGTCCCACATAACGACCCATCCCTGCTGTGGATTAATGCGGGGATTGCTCCTTTAAAACCGTATTTGGATGGACGCGAAATTCCTGAAAATCCGCGGATTACGAATGCCCAAAAATGTATTCGTACCAATGATATTGAAAATGTAGGTAAAACACGCCGTCATCATACGTTCTTTGAGATGCTGGGGAATTTCTCCATTGGAGATTACTTTAAAAAAGAAGTTATTCCTTGGGCTTGGGAGTTTTTGACGGATCCGCAATGGATCGGCTTTGATCCGAATCGTATTTCCGTCACTGTGCATGAAGATGATGAGGAAGCTTTTGAAATTTGGAACAAACAAATTGGTATACCTGAAGAGCGTATTTATAAGCTCAAAGAAGATAATTTCTGGGATATTGGCGAGGGTCCATGTGGTCCTTGTACAGAGATTTTCTATGATCGCGGTGATAAATACGGTGATTTGTCTGATCCGGAATGCTGGCCAGGCGGGGAAAATGAGCGTTTTCTAGAAGTTTGGAACCTCGTGTTTACGCAATTCAACCATAATAAGGACGGCAGCTATACGCCGCTTCCTAACAAAAATATTGATACAGGTGCAGGATTAGAACGTTTCGCTTCGATTCTGCAAGATGTGGATTCGAACTTTGACACGGATTTATTTAAGCCTATTATTGATAAAACGTGTGAGCTTACCAGTGTGAAATATCATGTGAACGATGAACACGATGTTGCACTTAAAGTCATTGCTGACCATATCCGCACCGTTGCTTTCTCCGTTGGTGATGGCGTTCTGCCTTCCAATGAAGGTCGCGGTTATGTTATCCGCCGATTGCTGCGACGCGCTGTACGATACGGCAAAGTACTTGGACTTGATAAGCCATTCCTTCATAAGCTCGTGCCTACTGTTGGAGAAATCATGGGCGTTTACTACACGGAAGTTGTAGATAAACGAGAATTTATCGAGAAGGTCATCCGAACCGAAGAGGAGCGTTTCCATGAAACGTTAAGCGATGGCTTGATCATTTTAGCTGAGATGGTAGAAAAAACACGTCAAGCGGGCACGAATCAGATCAGCGGACCTGGACGCGTTCAAACTGTATGATACGTATGGCTTCCCCTTCGATTTGACCGAGGATTTTGCTTCTGAGAAGGGTCTAACGGTTGACCGTGCAGGATTTGATGCTTCCATGCAGGAACAGCGTGACCGTGCTAGAGCGGCCAGTCATAAAGAAGGCGGCATGAAGGTTCAAGGTGGACCGCTGTCTGAATTGACGATTAAAAGCGAATTTGTTGGTTATAATGAATTGGTAGTTACTGCTAGTATCGTGGCGATCGTTCATGAGAATGAACTCGTTGACATTGTCGGAGTTGGTGAGACCTGTCAGGTCGTATTGGATCGCACTCCTTTCTACGCCGAAAGCGGCGGTCAGGTCAGTGATTATGGTATAATTAGAAGTAACCAAGTGTCATTGAAGGTTGAAGATGTTATCAAAGCGCCTCATGGCCAGCACGTTCACAAAGTTCTTGTTGTGTCGGGTGTTCTTCGCAAAGGCGATTCAGTAGAAGCTATTGTTGCTGCCGCTGAACGCGGGGACATCATTAAGAACCATACAGCGACACATTTGCTGCATAAAGCACTTAAAGAAGTGCTTGGAACGCATGTTAACCAAGCGGGTTCTTTGGTTGAACCTGACCGATTGCGGTTTGACTTCTCGCATTTCGGAAGCATTAGCAGTGAAGAGCTGCAGGATGTAGAGCAGCGTGTGAACCGTCAGATTTGGAACAACACGAATGTGGATATTTCGCTCAAAGCAATCGCTGACGCGAAAGCCATGGGAGCTATGGCGTTGTTCGGCGAGAAGTACGGTGATATCGTGCGCGTTGTGCAGGTTGGCGATTACAGCTTAGAGCTGTGCGGCGGCTGCCACGTTCAGAATACGGGCCAAATTGGCTTATTCAAAATCGTCAGCGAGTCCGGTATCGGTTCAGGTGTACGTCGGATCGAAGCGGTGTCTGGTCGGAGCGCGTATGAATATCTTGATCAACAATTGCAATTACTGAAAGAATCTGCGGGCTTACTCAAATCTAATATTCAAGATGTACCTAAACGTGTGGAAGCTACGCTTCAGCAAGTGAAGGAACTGGCGCGTGAAAACGAGTCGCTGCGCAGCAAGCTTGGGCGAATCGAAGCGGGTTCTCTTACAGACCAAGTGAAGCAAATTGCTGGGGTTTCGGTGCTGGCTGCACAAGTCAATGCAGCGGATATGGATTCACTTCGCAATATTGTGGATGAGATGAAGACGAAGCTAGGTTCCGCTGTTATCGTACTCGGCGCTGCCACGGATGACAAAGTCAATTTGGTAGCTGCTGTCACGCCAGATCTTGTGACTAAAGGCTTCCACGCTGGTAAAATCATTAAAGAAGTGGCTCAGGCTGTTGGCGGCAGCGGAGGCGGTCGCCCGGATATGGCGCAAGCAGGCGGTAAGGATGCATCCAAATTGCAAGCTGCCTTGTCCGGAGTTGAAGGACTTCTTTCCCAATTTGCATAATTATTTTTCTGTGGGACAGGAATTTTTAAACCCATAGAGAATATAACCAGTATACATGGATTGATTTTCAATTAATTTGCAAAGGTATCACAAGGAAAGTGAGGTGCTCCTGATGAGTTCCATGGATAAAACGATGAAGTTTAACGTAAAGGCAGAAGAAATTGAGACATCGCCCAAAGATGTGTTATTAGCGGTGTACGATGCTCTTCAGGAAAAAGGGTATAATCCGATCAACCAGATTGTCGGGTACTTGCTTTCCGGAGATCCTGCCTATATTCCACGGCATAACAATGCTCGGAGCCTCATTCGTAAACGGGAACGGGACGAACTCATTGAAGAATTAGTTCGTGCTTATCTAGGTCAACACAAATAGAAGGAAAAGAGAACCGGCATGAGATGGATAGGCTTGGATTATGGGGACAAAACGATTGGTGTTGCAATGAGCGACGAGCTGGGTTGGACGGCTCAAGGGCTTGAAGTCATACATCGTCGTAAGCCTGGAGAAGACATCGCTCGGCTGGAGGCCATTGTCAAACAGTATGGTGTTACTCAAATCGTGGTAGGCTTACCCAAAAATATGAACAATACAATTGGGCCACGCGGCGAGCTTGCTATCGCATTTTCGCAAGAATTAGAGCAAAAACTAAGTGTACCTGTACACTTGTGGGATGAGCGGTTAACGACCGTAGCTGCGACACGTACACTTCTAGAAGCTGATGTGAGTCGGAAGAAACGCAAGCAGGTTATTGATAAAATGGCCGCACAGCTCATACTACAAGGTTACATGGATGCCAATATGAAGAGGTGAACGAACATGTCCAAAGAAGAATTGAATGAAGAACAACCAGAAATCATTTACATCCCGGACGATGAAGGCAACGAAGAAGAGTTCGAGGTTATCATGAAATTCGAAGTGGACGGTTCAGATAAGAAGTACATGATGGTAGTGCCGACTGACGGCGGAGATGAAGAATCCGATGAAGTTTACGCATTTCGCTACGAAGAGGATGATGAAGGCGAGGATTTGAAGCTGTTCACCATCGAGGATGAAGAAGAATGGAATATCGTTGAAGAAACATTCAACACCTTAATGGCAGAATTCGATGAGGAAGAAGAAGCATGAGTACGACGCCTTCTGACGTATTGCGCAAAACTTACGGGGATGATATTATTTTGTTTGATGAGCAAAATGAATCAACGGTGTATCATCTTCTTAAAGAATTCGTTTATGGAAATTATACGTATGCTGTTCTGCAATCCGATGAGCTCAAGAAGGAAGACGAGGTTGCTGTTTTCCGAGTGACGACAGATAGCGATGGGCAGTATGAATTGGAAACTATCGAGGACGACGATGAATGGGAAACCGTTTCGGAGCTCTACGACGAGATGGTATTTCCAAAAGAGGATGAATTGTAAGAAGCATACAACCGAGCGGAGCGCATCCGCTCGTTTTTGTTTGCTTTGGGGTATAAAGCAAAACTTTTAGGAGGATTATTGTGAACAAGATGCTTGAACAAGAGAATGAACAGAATAAGCCTAGACGAAGTAAGCTTAAGCTCATCCTTCTAATCTTTGGACTATTGCTGCTCATTATCATTGGAACTGCAGGCGGCATCGGATTGTATATCGCGAGTGCCCTCCAGCCTGTAGCTGCTTCAGAGCAAGAAGTAAGAGTTTCAATCCCACAAGGCGCGGGATCTTTGCAAATCGCCAAGGAGCTTGAGACGAAGGGACTTATTAAAAATTCTACAATTTTTACGTATTATTTAAAGGTGAAGAAAATGGGCTCCAGACTTCAAGCAGGCGAGTACAGTATGAAACCGGGCATGACATTTGAAGAAATGATTAATAAGCTGAATAAAGGGGAGACCGTGAAGGAAGAAGTCATCCGTATTACGATCCCTGAGGGCTATACCATTGATCAGATTGCAGCCAAATTAAGTGAGCAGACTCCTTGGAAAAAGGAAGTTTTTCTACAAATGACGGATGCGCCTGCTGGTTTAAAGGGAGAAGCGATCGCAACGATTCCTGATAATAAAAGCATCAAACATCGTCTCGAAGGGTATTTGTTCCCAGAAACATATGAGTTTAAGAAGGACTCAACGGAACAAGATTTCATTGAGCGAACACTGCAGCAGCTGGATAAGAAGCTGGCAACTCTTCCTCCAGACTGGAAGGACAAGCTCAAGGAGCGCGGACTTACCGTACATCAGATGTTGACCATCGCCTCTTTAATAGAGCGTGAAGTGGTTGTGAATGAAGAGCGTGCACTTGTATCCGGCGTTATTCAGAACCGGTTGAAGAAGAATATGCCTCTGCAAATTGATGCAACTATACAATATTTATTCGATAAGTCCAAAGAGAGATTGCTGGAGAAGGATTTACAAATACAAAGTCCTTATAATACGTATCTAAACACAGGGTTGCCACCGGGACCCATCGCTAGTCCGAGCCTAGCTTCGATGAAAGCAGCTATTTATCCGGAAGAGACGAAGTATTTATTTTACGTAACAAAGAAGGATGGAACCAAAGGGCATTTGTTCGCAGAAACTTTTGAAGAGCATAAGAAGAATATTGCAGAAAGCAAGAAGGCTGCGAATTAGGAATACGATCATTTGATAGGAAGCTGACAGAAGGTAGGGTAAGCAATTGAAAAAACCAGAGTTAGTAGTAAGCTGCAGCACTGTGGCAGAACTGAAAAGATTAATCGAAGCAGGCGCGGATGCGGTTATTATTGGCGAAGAGCGCTACGGCATGCGTCTGCCTGGAGAAGTGAAGCTGGAAGAAATGCAGGAAGCTGTGTCCTGGGCACATGAACAGAAGGCTAAAGTATATGTTGCAGTAAACAATATTTTCGACAATAATGCCCTCGAAGGGTTGTTTGATTATTTAGCTAAATTACAGGAGTACGGTGTGGATGCTGTCATTTTCGGTGATCCAGCGGTACTTATGACTGCCCGTCGTTTACCTAAGCCCCTAGCGCTGCATTGGAATGCAGAGATGACATCAACCAATTATGCGACTGCGAACTATTGGGCTAAACAAGGAGCTGCCCGTGTGGTTCTAGCCAGAGAACTAAATATGGAGCAGGTTTTGGCTTTTAAAGAGAAAGCCGAGTTGGCTATTGAAGTACAAGTGCATGGCATCACCAATATTTATCACTCTAAGCGTGAGCTTGTGAAAAATTATATCGAGCATCAAGGGAAAGATGCAGCTAACCAGGATCGTTCCATCGAGCGAGGGCTTTTCCTCATTGAACACGAACGCCGCGATCAGCGTTACCCTGTATACGAAGATAGCAATGGCACGCACATCATGAGTTCAGAAGATATCTGTATGCTGGAAAATTTACCTGAGCTTATGGATGGTCACATAGATAGCTTGAAAATCGAAGGTCTTTTGAAATCTTCTCTGTATAACGAAACGGTTGTGAGAAGCTACCGGGCTGTAATTGATGCTTATGCTGCTGATCCTGAAGGATATAGCTTTCAACAGGAATGGCTGGATGCGATAGTTAAGTTGCAAGATCCTGAACGTGAATTGTCATATGGGTTTTTCTACAAAGAACAGGTATATTGATAGAGGAAAGAAGGTGCGTTTTCGTGACGACGACAGCCATAGAAGCCCGTGCTAGAGGAAAACGTGTTAGGCTTAACAAACCGGAATTACTGGCTCCGGCAGGCAGTTTAGAGAAGCTGAAATTTGCGATCCATTACGGCGCAGATGCGGTTTACATCGGTGGTCAGAAGTATGGTCTCCGATCAAACGCGGATAACTTTTCACTGGAGGAAATGCGCGAAGCCGTAGAGTTTGCCAATCAATACGGGGCAAAAGTATTCGTAGCAACGAATATTTATGCTCATAATGAGGATATAGAAGGCCTTGATGATTATTTGAGAGGACTTCAAGAGGTTGGGATTTCTGCTATTATTGCCGCTGATCCAATTATTATGGAGACGTGCAGAAGAGTAGCGCCTAAGCTGGAGGTTCATGTGAGTACTCAGCAATCCGTTATGAACTGGCAAACCGTGAAGTTTTGGAAGGATCAGGGCATTGAGCGAGTTGTTCTAGCCCGCGAAGTCAGCATGGAAGAAATTGATGAGATTAAAGCTCATGTTGATGTAGAAATTGAAGCCTTCATACATGGGGCAATGTGCAGCTCGTACTCGGGCAGATGCGTGCTTTCTAATCATTTCACTGATCGCGATTCCAATCGCGGCGGCTGTTCGCAATCATGCCGCTGGAAGTACGATTTATTTGCCAAGGATCAACCTCTCTCTGCTCCTTTGGCCACGGATTTGCCTATGTTTGGCGAGGAAGATGATGCTTTCACGATGGGTTCGAAGGATCTGAGCATGATTGAACATATTGCGGAGATGATCGAATCCGGCGTAGATAGCTTCAAGATTGAAGGCAGGATGAAGAGCATTCATTATGTGGCTACGGTTGTTAATGCTTATCGCCAAGCCATTGATTCTTACTTTGAAGACCCAGAGCATTTCGAGGTCAACCCTGTGTGGCAGGATGAAATATATAAAGCGGCAAACCGACCTTTGAACACCGGTTTCTTCTATGAAGCACCCGGACATGAGGATCATATTTTTGAGCCAGAGGATAAAGTCGTTGGATTTGATTTTGTTGGTCTGGTAATGGGGTATGATGCTGAATCGGGCACAGCGCTCATACAGCAAAGAAATCATTTCAAGCCTGGCCAAGAAATTGAATTTTTCGGGCCGGATGGTACGCATTTTAAGCAAAATGTTGGCATTATACGAAACGAAGATGGCCAAGAGTTAGATGCAGCTAGACATCCACTTCAAATGATTAAATTACAAACGGAAAAGCCTGTAAAAAAATGGGATATGATGCGTAAGAAAACAGGAAAATAGTACCATGGAAACTTCCTCCAGACTCGAGTATATTGGAGAAAGTTTCTTTTTTTATTTATTCTAGATCGAAATTTGCAGGATAATGGTAAAGGTTGTCGAAATTATTAAAAAACGTAAAGTGAACCCTTTACATTCTAGTCCAAAAGTAAGATAAAGGCAGGAAGTAGAAACTAATGGCGGTGACAAAATGAAAGAGAAACTTCAAAGTATTCTAGACAAAGCAGTTCAGGCAATTCGTAATGTTCCGTGGGGGCGTATTGTAGGCGTGGCTAGCAAGAAATCAAGGCAAATGGGTTCGAGTGCTTTTAAAGAAATGAAGCAAGTCAAGGTAGAAAACCCTGTGAAGTCCGTAGGTATGAAGCTGTTTTTAATGTTTTTTGTAAGCATTCTCTTTTTCGTCCTTACTGTGGGTATGATTTCTTACTCGGTATCGAAAAATGTGATTAAGAACAAAGTGTCTGAATCCAGTCTACAAACTGTAACACAGGCCGGGCAAAAACTAGATTTCCTTTATCAAACTTTTGATGAAGTATCTCTGCAAATTATGCTTAACAAGGATCTGCAGGATTTGCTTGGGTCAATTCCTAACTTAGATCCTTCCTCTTACGAAGCTCTTGATGTTACTCGTCAATTGACAGAAAAATTGAATATCGTTACTTTCTCGAACAAAGCAATTAAAACGCTTCATCTTTACAGACCTGATGGTAAACTGATTGTCATTACAGGCTCTGGAGGAACGGCATTTAGCGACAATTCAAGCTCGAATGATTGGTTTAAGAAGATTGTTGAGAACGGTGGAAAAGTGACTTGGTTAGATAGTAAAGTCAAAGGGTATTCCAGCAGCTCGTCCAACACATTTGCCATTGGTCGTGTGATGAGAAATACACTTACGAATTCCACATCAGCCATTCTTCTCATAGAGCTTAACACAGATCTACTGACTAAAGAGCTAACTGGGATGTCATTAGGCGATGATAGTAAGGTTGTTATTACGAATGCAGGGAATAAATACATAGCTAATAAAGAAATTACGGAACTTGAAAAAGATTCTGAGATCAAACTGACGAAAGAACAGCTAGATGAAGAACACGGTTCTTTTACGACAAAAGACGATCACTTGGTTGCCTATTATAAATCGGCCGTATCCGGTTGGAATCTAGTTGGCGATATACCTGTGAGCTCACTTGTAAAGGATGCAAAGAAAATCTTCAACTATACGCTTCTAATCGCCTTGTTTGCGGCAATCGCTGCAGTACTAATTGGATTATTCGTAGCTAGAATGATCGGACGTCCTTTGATTAATCTGCGTAATTTGATGCAGCAAGGTGCTAAAGGAAAGCTTACCGTGCGTGCGAACTACAATTCGCAAGATGAAATTGGACAACTAGGTGCCAGCTTTGACGTGATGATGCAGCAGATTACTACCTTGGTTCAACAAACAAGCACTTCTGCTAAGGCTGTTTTCGAAACAGCGCAAGAGTTAACGAATTCCTCGAAGGTAACGGCCACAGCTGCAAGAGAAATTGCGGTGGCGACAGATGAGATTTCCAATGGTGCCGGAGGATTGGCGACGGAGTCGGAGAGAGGCAATGAGTTGACGTATCATATAGGCGAGCAAATGAAGCAGGTAATCGAAGCTAACCTCGAGATGGGAACAGCTGCTGCTGATGTTCAAAGCTCCAGTGAGCAAGGAACGAAGTATATGACTGAGCTTATTTCGAAAACGAACCTGACAGAAGAAATGATCCGCTCGATGGTTGATAAAGTCGATAATTTGAAAGACAGTACTCGTTCCATTCGTAAGATACTGGATGTTCTGAATAATATGACGAAGCAAACGAATATTTTGTCTTTGAATGCGACGATTGAAGCCGCACGTGCTGGTGCAGCGGGTAAAGGCTTCATGGTGGTTGCGGATGAGATTCGTAAACTAGCGGATCAATCCAGACAATCCATTGATGTCGTAGGTCAAATTACAGAAACCATCACGAAAGAAATTGATGAGACGGTGAAAGTGCTTTCGACGGCAACACCAATTTTCCAAGAACAAATATTAGCTGTAAAAGAAGCCGACACGATCTTCAAACAAGTAACGAACCACATGGGCGGATTCATTACACAGCTAAGTACGGTAAGTGATTCAATCTCCACTCTCGAGCAATCACAAGTCGTACTGTCCGATGCCATGACGAATGTCAGTGCGGTAGCTGAGGAATCCCTGGCTACATCGGAGGAAGTTGCTTCGTTGAGCTCAGAACAGCTTAGCATCAGCGACGGTTTAGTTAAACTGTCGGACAAGCTGGATCAGCTATCCAAATCGCTGAACGACACTTTATCCAAGTTCGAAGTATAGTCATCATAGAATACGTAGTCCACTCTCCATATTGGAGGGTGGACTTTTTTTGTTTTATTGAACTTTAACGTGAATCGGACAGTTTGACCAAGATCAGGAATGTCAATACTGAAAGCAATAGTAGTCATTGTTTGTTAAAGGGGTCGTTAGCATGAGGATTAACCAATTATCGTCTTTTGAAAAACGCCGAATTTTTCTTGTTCTCCTCACGATCTTACTCTTATTTATAGGGATCGTTGGCAAGCTTTTTTGGATACAAATTGCGACTGCGGAAAGCTACTCCTCACGAGGAGTTAATTTGGTCAAAAACTCGGTCGTACAGAGGCAGCGTGCCCTTGTACTGGAAAGCGGACGTGGGGAAATCTTAGACCGTGATCTAAAACCGATGACGGGAAAAATCATAAAAGCCCTAGTGGCATTTCCTATAAATAGCTACTACCAAGGTAATCCTCAGCAAATAAACCAGTTGGCTAGTATTTTGCGGACAAATACAGCTGGGTGGGTTACTTTCTCTCGTGATTTGAAAGAGCCGCAAGTATGGCGCACGATTGAGGGGGGAAAACCGGTAGAGTTAAGTGATCAACAGGAGAAGCAAATTAATGCCCTCGGTTTACCCTTTTTGAAAGTCGTGAAGATGGAGGATCGCTATCCGTCAGGCATGACAGCGCGGCAATTGATCGGGTTTATTGGGCAAAATCCGGATAGAGTTATGAGTATCTACGGTGCGGATCTAGAGAAAGGAAAGGTTGCGTTAACCTCGAAAATCGGAGGTGCGGGCCTTGAGAAAACGTTCGATCTGTGGCTTCGAGGTATTGGTGAGACGTCAATCTCTTATTTTACAGACGCAGGAAAAAGACCATTGGCTGGACTAGATGCCCGGATGATTGCACCGGACAATACTTTTTATCCAGTCAAATTAGTGACGACTCTGGATCTAAGTGTGCAGCAGCGAATTGAAACCCTTATGGATAAGCTAAATATTCGTGACGGTGCGGCGGTTGTTCAAGAAGTGGCACAAGGAGATATCGTCGCGATGGCGAGCAGACCCAACTTTGATCAGACAGAAGTCGATCTAGCTAGCAATAACTGGAGCAATTATGCGCTCAAGGCGACGGCTCCTGGCTCGATTTTCAAAACTATTGTTGCAGCAGCCGCGTTAGATAAAGGGGTTGTTGATCCCAAAGAAACTTTCAATTGTGAAGGCGCCCTTGGGAAATATGGCTTTACGTGCTGGAGGAAAGACGGACATGGGCCTTTAACTTTAGAGCAGGGCTATGCGCAGTCCTGTAATATTGTGTTTGCCAAAGTTATGCAGCGGTTGACACCTGCTGAATTGGAGAGCTATGCACATAAGCTTGGTGTATTGGATGAAGTAGGCTGGACGGGGAAGACGGACAGTGAGCAAATGCTACGTCAATTGGATACAGAAGAGAACGGACAGCTGTTTGGGGCCCATACGCCGCATAATGATGAGGGAGTGCTTATGCAAACAGCCATTGGTCAAAGAGATGTCAGGATGACCCCTTTGCAGGCGTCTAATATGATTGTTACCTTGCTGCATGGCGGAAAGGGTTATTCACCAAGAGTTGTACAAGAAGTTCGGTATCAGACAGATCGTGTCATGGAGAAATTTCCTGTTCAATTATTAAAATCTGAGGCGGGGCGGGTATCTGCCGCAACCAGTCGCACTTTAGTAAACTGGATGAGAGAAGTGGTAACCGATGGAACTGGACAAGGCTTAAAGGATGCCAAGTGGAAGCTGGCTGGAAAATCCGGTACAGCACAACTCGAGATTGGTAAACAAGAAAAGGTGAATCAATGGTTTATTGGTTATGGACCTGTTGATTCACCGAAATATGCGGTTTCTGTTGTCATTAAAAATTTGGATCCAACCGAGAGCAATAAGTCGATCCCATTGTTCAAAGGAATTATGGATATTTTGGCAAGTGACTCAAACGGTAGGTAATGAAATCGTAAAGCAAGTTCCCTGCTCTGGCTGGCTTGTTACTTCGATGAGTCCGCCAAATGTTTTGATGATTCGATAGGAGACCATCATGCCTAGACCGGTTCCTTTATTTTTCGTTGAGTAAAAGGGTGTTCCGAGACGGTTCACCTGCTCAGGTGTCATGCCAATACCGTTATCTTTAATTTGTAAAATGACTTTAGCGCTTTTCTTGAAGCCTGTTATTAGCAGCGTTCCTCCGCTAGGCATTGCCTCGATGCCGTTTTTCGTTAAATTTACTAGGCATTGTATCATTTTTTCACTGTTGGCTTTTACCAGAAGAGAAGACTCCATATCGATATAAATTTCTACACCGCGCATTGACGCGTAAGGATTGATGAGATTGCTTAATTTGAGCGACAGCGTGGACACATCCACCTCTTCAAGCTTCTCGGCTTGCGGTTTAGCGAAAGATAAGTAATCTGTAATAATGCTTTGTGCTCGGTCGATTTCTTCAATAACCATGTTCGTATAGATGCGTTTCTTCTCTTCGGTCACTTCGGACTGGTTGAGTATTTGCATAAAGCCGCGGGCAACCGTCATCGGGTTGCGAATTTCATGGGCGACTGAAGCAGCTAATTCGCTTAATACATTCAGCTTTTCGGAACGCTGGACTTCTTGGCGCATCGCTACATTTTCGCGGATACGAACAATTAAATAGGTTAACATCCACATCGTCAACATTTGAACCATACAATACAATAAGCCGTATAGTAGAAAGCTTTTATCAACGGGTACATTCGAAACAATACGATAAAGCATCGTCATACAGAAAGTTGCTAGAGCGCTAATAAAAGCGAGAAGACTTGGAAACATCACTTTGGGGGTTAGGTGCTTCCAATTGCTAAGTGCAATGAAAGCCAAGATGAAGGGTACAAGCAAAGCAGACAACGTAACAATCCATAAAAAATCAGAACCGTCGACATAGTAGCTATAGGCTAGAATAATTGCGGAGACTACAAGTCCTGAACGTATGCCGCTATAAAGGAAAGCAATCAGTAAAGGGATCGTGCGCAGATCGAAATTGTTGCCTGTTGTTGTGAAAAAGGGATGAGAAATGCTAAATATGGCTGCTAGTGAACAAATGAGCCCAATAAAGGCTCGGTTCGTAAGATTAAAGCGGAAGGGACCGGGTCGATCCAGCACTAAAATATGACAAAGCAAGATGGGGAGTGTTAAAGCTAGTATATTGAGTAGTAAATCGTCAATTACATTCAAGGATCTCGCCTACTTAATTAAAAATTTGGGTTTATTTTTATTTCGACATAAAACTTGAAATTCCTTTGATTTCTTTCCGAAATTTTGATGTTTTTTGACAAGTTCTGACGGAAACTTGCTGTATATCCATTTTTCAGGAAAAATGTTACTGTTCCAATACATGCTCTTTATTGCAGCATAAGCTTGTATCGCTTACAATTCTGTACATGGATACAAATTGTAGGCTCAGGAGATTAAGCAAATGACGACTTTAGAACTACCCGCATCAATGGTCCTTCATGATCGAACCGGTGAAACCGCAAGGCAACCGATCTTATATGCTTTTGCTCTGGAAGAACTTTTATGCCGAGCAATAGGTAAAGCAGCACCGCCGATTCTACACATCTGGAGGCATCCACGAGCCTTTGTGATGGGACTGAGAGATAGTCGTCTCCCCAAAGCGGTCTGAAGCTAACGAATGGCTGCTAAACCAAGGCTATGATACGGCTGTAAGAAACTCTGGGGGTGCAGCAGTGCCTCTAGATTTGGGCGTCGTGAATGTATCCCTGTTGTTACCGAAAAGCGCGGGTGACATGGAGCATCGCAAGGATTTCGATCTGATGGTAGCTTTGATAAGAGATGTCATGAGCACAATTACCAACCGTATTGATCAAGGTGAGGTGATGGGTTCATTTTGTCCGGGGGAATTCGATCTAAGTATCGGTGGACGTAAATTTTGCGGTATTGCTCAGCGTAGACAACAGCATGCCTTATCAGTTCAAGCATTCATTATCGTGGAAGGTTTGGGTGAAGAGAAAGCATCTCTGGCCAGAGGCTTTTATGAGCGCGCGGCGGGTTCAGCATCACCTAACGACTATCCGGTAGTGGCGCCAGGGAGTATGGCGAGTTTATCTGAATGCTTGCAAATAGAGTTAAGTGCGGAGCGTTTCACCGACAATTTGGTACAGATGATGGCCGCCAAAGGTGTGAGAGTGCACCCGAAGGATATTCCGGGTTACCCGAGTGAAGAAGAGATACAGAGCATGATGGAGCTTTTGAAGCAGCGTTATGCGATTAAACAGTAATAAAAGCGGCCCAATTTCGCGTCAGTAGACGGAAAGTGGACCGCTTTTCATCGTCATCATCCTAGAAAATAATGAAGAGCAGCATCCAACTCTCCTTGCCAAAATCCCCATAAATGTTTCCCTGGTTTCTCGATATAGTGAAGGGTTACCTTTTTATTTTCCATCTCAGCTTTGGCCAGTCGGTTTTCTCTGACGAAATCAAAAGTCCCTCGTTCCGTTTTTACATCTGTTTCATCCAAGCCAATTAACATATACAGCTCCAGCCACGACAAGTCGTCCTCTGCTTTGATACGTTCTCTGGTAATGTCGAAAAATGCGCCCGATAAGGATATAACACGGCAAAAAAGGCTAGGATAATCTAAGGCGAGATGCAAGGACACTGTCCCCCCGAGGGAATCGCCCGCGACAATGCGTTCGTTCCGTTCCGATCGAATCGGATATCGGCTTTCTACATAAGGGAGGAGTTCCTCTGCAAAAAAACGGCAGTACGCATCATGGCGTTCACCCTCAGGCGCATATTCCGAAGTACGGTTGCTGTTATTCACATCGACACCGACGATAATGGCAGGCTCCAAGCCTTCATCTAGAATGCAACGTGTGATCGTAGTCGCAATTCGGCCGAAATTAAAGAATTGTTCACCATCTTGGCAATAAATGACCGGATAGGAGAGCAGTTCGTTGTAACCGGGAGGGAGATAAATACGCAGGGAGCGATTTTCTCCGAGAAGAACAGAGGTGAGTTCATCTTTCACAATTGTTCTTTTATAAAAGCGAGAGTCATCCGACATGGTTTCGCTCCTTTAACTTTCTCATTAGATATATTGGTGCGGAAGTGTAAGCCTGTCGTTTAGAGGGTAATGTGTATTATAGCAGTTGTAAATTTTATGTTAACTGTATTATACATTTTCGGTAACTGTACTATTCACTTTAATGAAAAAAGGTCATATAGTACAGGGATGCTGGTGTACAATTCACAAAAACAGGTTTATAATAATACTATAACAGAAGTGAAGCTAGCAGGCATCAAAATCATATAAGAGGTGAAATGGTATGAGTAAGCCACTTGTCAGCCAAGCGAATTATGAAGTGACCACAGAGAAGGTTGAGCCTTTACAGGTTCTAGCTCCAGACGGCACAATTGTAAATTCCGACAAAATGCCTAAACTTAGTGACGACCAATTGAAAGAATTAATGAGAAGAATGGTATTCACTCGCGTTTGGGACGAAAGAGCAGTTAATCTCGGTCGCCAAGGACGTCTTGGTTTCTATGCTCCGGTATCCGGACAAGAAGCTTCGATGATCGGTAGTGAATTTGCATTAAATAAAGACGATTTCATTTGCCCGGGTTACCGTGATATGCCACAGCTTGTTTGGCACGGACTTCCGCTTTATCAAGCATTTTTGTATTCCCGTGGTCATCAACACGGCGGACAAATTCCGCAGGATGTACACGTATTAATGCCGCAAATCATCATCGGGGCTCAAATTTTACATGCTACCGGTGTGGCTATGGCGTTTAAGAAACGTAACCAACCGCGTGTAGCCATCACGTACACAGGCGACGGAGGAAGCTCCGAGGGCGATTTCTACGAAGGCATGAACTTTGCAGGAGCATTCAAGCTGCCTGTCATTTATTTTGTACAAAACAACGGTTACGCCATTACAACTCCTTATTCGAAGCAAACAGGAGCACTTTCTGTTGCGCATAAAGCACTTGCTGCCGGTATCAAAGGTGTGCAAGTTGACGGAATGGACGTATTGGCTGTTGTTCAAGCTGTAACTGAAGCTGCTGAAAGAGGACGCAGAGGCGAAGGCGCTACGTTGATTGAAGCATTAACTTACCGTTACCGTCCGCATTCCTTGGCGGATGATACGACGAAATACCGGACCAAAGATGAAGAAAGTGATTGGGAGCCTAAAGATCCGCTTACGCGTATGCGTCTGTTCTTGACTAAAAAAGGCCTCTGGAGCGAAGAAGAAGAAGCGCAAGTGAAAGAAGAAGCGAAAGCAACAGTTGCTGAGCATATCAAAAAAGCGGAAGAAACAGAGAAAATGACGGTTCCAGGCCTAATTGACTCTATGTTCGAAGTAACACCTGCACATCTTGAAGAACAGAAGCAAGCGTATAAATAGATGATTGCGATGCCAGTTTTTCTGGCGAAAAACTCTTAGGAGGCACGGAGAAGTCATGGCACAAATGACGATGATTCAAGCGATAAAAGACGCAATGCGCGTTGAACTGGAAAGAGATCCCAATGTAATTTTGTTCGGTGAAGACGTTGGCCATGTTGGTGGCGTATTCCGTGCTACGGAAGGTTTACAAAAAGAATTCGGCGAAGATCGCGTATTCGATACGCCTCTTGCTGAATCTGCTATCGGCGGACTTGCTGTCGGTCTTGGTGTTCAAGGCTTCCGTCCGATTGCTGAAATTCAATTCGTAGGCTTCATTTATGAAGCGCTTGACCAAATTTGCGTGCAAGCAGCTCGTATGCGTTATCGCTCCGGCGGCCGTTACAACTCGCCAATCGTATTCCGTACGCCATTTGGCGGCGGGGTAAAAGCGGTCTGAGCTGCACACGGATGCACTCGAAGGCTTACTTGTTCAAACGCCAGGTATTAAAGTTGTTGTTCCTTCCAACCCTTATGATGCGAAGGGACTGCTCATTTCCGCGATTCGCGATAATGACCCTGTCTTCTTCATGGAGCATCTGAACTTATACCGCGCATTCCGCGCAGAAGTACCGGAAGGCGAATACACCATTGAGCTTGGTAAAGCGAACGTTGTTCGCGAAGGCTCAGATGTGACGGTTATTACTTACGGCGCTATGGTTCACACATCTGTAAAAGCGGCGGAAGAGATCGAGAAAACACAAGGTGTGAAAGTTGAAGTTATCGACTTGCGTACACTGATTCCTCTTGATATCGAAACCATTGTAGCTTCGATCAAGAAAACAAACCGTGCGATTATCGTACAAGAAGCGCAAAAAACATCTGGTGTAGCGGCAGAAGTAATTGCACAGATTAATGAAAAAGCAATTCTGCATCTGGAAGCTCCTGTATTGCGTATTGCTCCTCCAGATACAATCTATCCGTTCGCTCAAATTGAAGACGCTTGGTTGCCTAGTCCAGCAAGTGTCATTGCAGGCATTAATCAAGTACTCGAATTCTAATCACAGTCGAAGGTAATAGGAGGTTGTGCACGTGGCATTGTTTGAATACAAGTTCCCTGAACTTGGTGAAGGCATACATGAAGGCGAGATCGTAAAGCTGTTAGTTAAAGCGGGTGACACCGTAACAGACGAATCGATTCTTATGGAAGTACAGAACGATAAAGCGGTCGTTGAAGTTCCTTGTCCGGTTGAAGGTAAAGTCGTTTCCGTTGCCGTAAAGGAAGGACAAATTTGCAATATTGGCGAGCTCGTTATGACGATTGATGTGACAGGCGAGATGCCTGCGGAGTCTATGCATCACAAGAACGACAGCCACGCTGCGCCTGCAGCTGCAGCGGCTCCAACTGCTGCCCCAGCGGCGGCAGCAACGGCACCTGCAGCAGCGCCTGCAGCGGCTGCTCCAGCACAAGCCGCGCCAAGCGTTAGCGCGGGCCGCGAAGTGCTTGCGACGCCTAGCGTACGCAAGCTGGCAAGAGAGCAAGGCATCACACTCGCAGAGGTGACGCCAACAGGTAAGCACGGCCGCGTAACGCGCGAGGACGTGCTCGGCTTTAACGGAGCTGGAGCAGCAGCTCCGGAAGCAGCAGAACCAGCTGCGTCATCAGTAGCAGCTGGCGGCACAGCACCTGCTGCGGCAGCGCAGCAGGTTGTCGTGGGTGATCGCGTCGAAGAGCGGGTTCCGTTCAAAGGAATCCGTAAAATTATCGCGAACGCTATGGTGAAATCCGTGTACACGGCTCCGCACGTGACACTGATGGACGAAATCGACGTTTCTGCACTTGTCGCACTGCGTGAGCGCACGAAGCCACTCGCCGAGAAAAAAGGCGTGAAGCTAACATACCTGCCTTTCATCGTGAAAGCATTGGTTGCGGCTTGCCGTCAATTCCCAGCGCTTAACGCGATGATCGACGAAGAGAAACAAGAAATCGTCTACAAAAAGTACTACAACATCGGGATTGCAACAGATACAGACAACGGCTTGCTCGTTCCTGTTATCCATGATGCAGACCGTAAAAACATATGGTCGATCGCTTCTTCGATTAAAGATCTTGCTGTTCGCGGACGCGAAGGCAAATTGGCTCCAAACGAAATGAAAGGCGGCACGATCTCCATTACGAACATCGGTTCCGTAGGCGGTATGTTCTTCACACCGGTTATCAACTTCCCTGAAGTTGCGATCCTGGGTGCAGGCCGTATCACAGAGAAACCAGTTGTTAAAAACGGACAAATCGTTGCAGCATCGGTTATGGCGCTTTCCTTGAGCTTTGACCACCGTATCGTGGATGGAGCGACAGCACAAAGCTTCCTGAACTACATCAAACAGCTTCTGGCTGATCCAGAGCTTCTCGTCTTGGAGGTGTAAAAGCATGGTAGTAGGAGATGCTTCTTTAGATATTGATTTGTTGGTTATTGGTGCAGGTCCCGGCGGGTACGTTGCAGCCATCCGTGCTGCTCAGCTCGGGCAAAGCGTTCTTATTGTTGATAAAGCGGAATGGGGCGGCGTGTGCTTGAACCGCGGCTGTATCCCTTCCAAAGCCTTGATCTCTGCCGCTCACACGTATGAACATGCACAGCATGCTGACAGCATGGGTATCTCTGTAGAGAACGTGAAAGTGGACTTTGCAAAAGTACAAGCATGGAAAAACAGCATTGTTGCGAAACAAACGGGCGGCGTTAGCGCGCTGCTCAAAGGCAACAAGATCCAAATGTTCCAAGGCGAAGTGATGTTCATCAATGAGCATGAAGCGCGTGTGTTCAATGATGCAGAAGCTCCTCGCTACCGCTTCAAGCACTGCATTATCGCGACGGGGTCCCGTCCGATCGAGCTGAAAGCATTCCCTTACGGCGGAAGAATCATTTCTTCCACGGAAGCGTTGAACTTGCCTGAAATTCCGAAAAGCATGGTCGTTATCGGCGGCGGCTACATCGGGATCGAGCTAGGTCAAACTTATGCGAAGTTCGGTACTAAAGTAACCGTGCTTGAAGGTTCCGATCATGTGCTTCCAGGCTTCGAGAAAGAATTTACGAAGCTTGTTGCACGCAGTCTGGATAAAGTTGGCGTAGAGGTTCATACCGAAGCTTTGGCACAATCCTGCACGAAGACAGAAAATGACGTTACTGTCACGTTCACAGTAAAAGGCGAAGAGAAGCAAGTAACAGCGGATTACGTATTAGTAACCGTTGGCCGTCGTCCTAACACAGATGGCGAGCTTGGTCTTGATCTTATTAACTTGAAAATGACAGATCGCGGTTTGATCGAAGTCGATAACCAAGGTAGAACGAGCATTCCGCATATTTTCGCGATTGGTGATGTTGTACCTGGTCTTTCATTGGCACACAAAGCTTCCTATGAAGCTAAAGTGGCTGCTGAAGCAATCGCGGGTCATTCCAGCATCGTAGATTACAAAGCAATGCCTGCTGTTGTATTCTCTGATCCGGAAATTGCTGGCGTAGGTCTGAGTGAAACAGAAGCCAAAGCACAAGGCATCAATGTAACGATTGGTAAATTCCCTTATGCCGCTAACGGTCGCGCTAACTCATTGAACGCAGGTCAAGGCTTCGTGAAGCTTGTCGGCGACAAAGAAACAGGCCAACTGCTTGGTGGTCAAATCGTTGGTCCAGAAGCATCTAACTTGATCGGAGAGCTTGCTCTTGCGGTTGAGATGGGCGCTAACTTGGAAGACATCGCACTTACGATTCATGCACATCCAACATTGACAGAAATGATCATGGATGCGGCGGAAGGTGCGCTTGGTCACCCAATTCACCAACTTGGTAAATAATTAGGTTTTATTTCTTTAGTTTCTCTTACCTTTAGATAAAAAGTCCCGAGAGTTTGGCATTAGCCGCTCTACGGGACTCTTTTATTTTATTCTTTGAATCTTGGATTTTTGATCCCCTGCAACAGCTTCTCTACCGTCTTGACGACTCGAGTGCTGCGTGTTTCCTCACGTTTGGCTTCCGTAATCCACTGCACGTATTCCTTACGATTACTGTAGGAGAGCGATGCAAAGAAATCAGCTGCTTTTGGATTCGCTCGAAAAGCTTCCGCGAGATCATCCGGAACAATAACAACTTTCTCACCGGCAGCTGATTCCGCATTAGCACTAGTATTAGCCCGGTTAGCTAATCGTTCGCTGCGCGGCGTCTTCACGAGACCGATAGGGCGAAACCGCATAGCTGACCATGTCTCGTCAATAGACACCAGACTCACGCCTTCAAACTGCAAATCGGTGACCGTCTGCCAGCCAGAGTCGCGATTGATGTCCGTTTTAATTTTGGAGGTTCCTTTGGGATAGTTAATCCACAACATGCCCTCAGGTGTAACGGCCTTAATGGCTTTGGGTGCCAACTGCTGTACCTCAGCAAGCGTATGTACGAATACCTGGACAAAGTCATAAGCCTCAGTGCCTTCTATTTGGTCTGTCAACAGAACGCCTTCAGGGAGGGGATTCAGCATCTCGATATACCCCTCCGGCGCGTTCATGATGAGTGCTCGTTTACAGCTTCCTAAACGTAGCTTCTTAGCGAGTGCGTTTTCCACTGAACTTCCTCATTTCTTTATGATCTAACCATTTCTTCGTGCGAAATCTACCATGAAATCGGCTAAAGTCTTACAGGCTTCTAAGGGAACAGCATTGTATGCCGAAGCACGCAGACCTCCAACACTTCGATGGCCAGCCAAACCTTCAAAGCCATTAGCTTCTGATTCTTCGATAAATTGCCGTTCAATTCCTTCATTGGCCATGCGCCAAGTGATATTCATGTGTGAACGATGGTTAACTTCGATGATTCCCTTGTAGAATCCTTCGCTTTGATCAATAACATCATAAATAAGGGCAGATTTTATGCGATTAAGCTGTTCTAATTGCTTTACGCCGCCTTTGTTCACTACCCATTTTAGAACCAAATTCATCATGTAAATGGCGTGTACAGGCGGCGTGTTGAACAGTGACTTATTTTTGGCGAATGTTTCATAGCGCATGATCTCAGGGATCGTCTTGGACGCTTTCTCTAACCACTCATCTCGGATGATTGCAACTGTAACGCCTGCTGGTCCGAGATTTTTCTGAGCACCGGCATATATCATCGAAAACCTCTCTAGATCCAGCTTTCTACTCAGTATCTCACTCGTTAAATCGGCTACAAGAGGCGTGCTCCCCACTTCCGGAATTGCATTGTAAGAGGAACCTTCAATCGTGTTGTTCATGGTGATGTGAATGTAGGCTGAATCAGGTGCTAGTTGGTCTGCCGATAACTCAGGGATACAGCGCCATTGCTGGTCTTTGGAGCTTGCCGCGATATGTGTGCGGCCGACATAAGAAGCTTCTTTATAAGCTTTTTCCGAAAAGCTCCCAGTTAATGAATAGTTGGCCGTCTGATTCGTATTTAAAAAGTTTAACGGAAGGAGAGCGAACTGTGTACTTGCCCCTCCGCCCATAAAAAGCACCTCATACCCGCTAGGCAGGTCGAGCAATTTTAGAAGAAGCTGCTGGGTTTCTTGATTCAGATCCTCAACCGTGCGGCTTCGATGAGACATTTCAAGCAGTGAAATACCTGTCCCTTGGTAGTCCACGAATTGCTCTTGTGCCTCTACAAGTACCTCCAAAGGCAGTGCAGCGGGTCCTGGGTTAAAATTGTACCGTCTTTTCGTCATTTTTAATTACCTCCCGTATGAATGTGGTAAAACGAACAAAAAACGCCCTCATCCGATTGGGACGAGGAGCGTTTGCTCGCGGTGCCACCCAATTTAAGAAACATTCTGGTGAATGCTTCTCCACTTGGTTCCGCGGTAACGGGCGGTGCCGGTTAACTTAGAATGACTGACTTTGCTGAACGCAAAGGGTTGTTCTTGGCGAAAACGCCTCCGAGTTGGATTCTCATCATAGGCACGATCAGGTATGGATATTGAGTAGAAGTATAAGCTTATTTGCAGAAAAGGTCAATCATTTTGGTGAGATTTCAGTCGTTTCGTTTTTCAAACAGGGGTTGAAGTTCCTACTATTGTCCTGTACTCTTGTCTGTGAAGAGAATTCATTGGATAAAGATAATAAATACGAAAATAAACGGAAGGAGTGAGGTTTTGTCCAAAATACGAAATCGATTACAAAACTATTTACTTGGGACAAGCCTTCAGAAAAAACTCATTATCCTATTCCTTCCGTTGGCTATAATCCCCTTATCTATCCTGGGAACCTTCTCCTATTACAAATCGTCACAGGTCGTACAAACGCAAGTGAGCAAGACGATTCTTGAAAGCTTGTCTCAAGTGAATTACAGCTTGAATTATTTCGTGAAAGATATCGAACAGTTGACCATGTACATTTATAGTAATAGAGAAATACAAGATATACTGTCGAAAGATCAGGGCAGAACGTTAGCGGAGAAGCAGCAGGATGAGAAGAGGGTGTATGATATTCTCGATACCTTCCTGGGTTTCAAAAACTGGAATATAGCCATATACTTGCTCGGGGAGAACGGGGATCGTTATTTTACAGGCAACCTTCTTCCTAGTCAGTACGACGATTATAACTTGAATTGGGGATTATTTCGTAAAATGCGGCTAGCCGGCGGCAATGTTATATGGGATACGCATTACAGCATGAAGAAGACAGAGGATTTTGGTATTGTTTTAAGCAGTGGCAGGCAGCTGAAGAAGATTGAAACGAACAAACCGCTTGGTTTCATGGTCGTGGATATTATGGAAAATGCTTTGGCTGACAAGTATAACAAGGCCCATTTACAGCCTGGCGGACAAATGCTGCTGTTGGATCGCAATGGGTATGTCATTTCGAGTACGCCATCCAAACATATCGTGGGAACGAAGTTAAACGAACCTTATTTAGATAAAGTCTTATCAGGTAACAAAGGGTTTTTCGAGCCAGCCAGCAAAGATTCTGCGCCTGTTATGGTCGTTTACGATACCTCTGAGATTACGGGATTCAAGCTGGTTAGTATAGTACCGGTTGCCGTTTTGACAAAGGAAAGCAGCAGCATCCGTAATTTGATGTTATTTATTATGATCTTGTTCGGCGTAGTGTCCTGCTGGGTTGCCTATGTGTTATCGGTGACGATTACAAACCCTCTGAGGAAGCTGAAATCGCTGATGTATCTGGTGGAAAACGGCAACATGGACGTCGCATTTTCTTCCAAATATAGGGATGAAGTCGGGCAGTTAGGTCTTAGCTTTAATAAAATGGTACAGCGGATCAAGCAGTTGATCGATGAGGTCTACAAGAAGCAATTGATGTTGAAGGAGGCGGAAATCAAGGCGATTCATGCCCAATTCAACCCGCATTTTCTCTATAATGCCTTGGATTCGATCAATTGGATGGCACGTATTCATAAAATAACGGATATTAGTCAAACGGTTATATCACTTGGAGAGCTGCTGCGGTTTAGTATCCGCAAAGGACAACCCTTCATCCAAGTGAAGGAAGATATGCATCAAATCCGTAACTTTCTATTCATTCAACAGATGCGCTACGGGGATAAGCTGGAAGTCGAGATTCATATCGATGAAGAAATCGAATCCTTATATACGCTCAAACTGCTGATTCAACCGATCGTGGAAAATGCCATCACGCATGGATTAGAGATCAAACAAGGAAAAGGGCAGTTTTCCATTAGGGGATGGCGGGTAGAGGAATGTGTACGCTTCGAAATCCGAGACAACGGTGTAGGGATGTCATCCGATATGGTGGAGCGTATCCTAAGTGGCAAATACGTATCGGATAGTGAGCAGAATACGGGTATTGGACTGGAAAACTCGATGAAACGCCTTCAGCTTTATTTCGGCTCAAACTATCGTTTCGAAATCGAGAGTGAGATTATGCAAGGAACGACAATACTTATCGAAATTCCCATTATGCGCTCAGGAGTGGATCATCGTGTATAACCTATTCATCGTGGAGGATGAGTGGCTCGTCTTGCAAGGACTGAAACTGACCATTCCTTGGGAAGACATGGGCTGCACCTTGATTGGCGAAGCACGGGACGGACAAGCAGGTTTAGAAGGAATTATAGCTAACCCGCCGGACATCCTGTTGACGGATATTCGGATGCCTGCGATGGACGGCATTCAGCTTGCTGAGAAAGTGGCAGAGCTGCTGCCGCAAGTGAAAATTGTATTTCTTACCGGCTTCGATGATTTTATATATGCCCAGAAGGCAGTTAAGCTGGGGGCTGCTGATTTTGTGCTCAAGCCTACCAATCCAGACGAGCTCATCCAAGTTATTGGACGTATAACATCAAAGCTCGATGAGGAACGCCGATTGCAATCACAGCAGGAGCGATTGAAGCTTAAGTATGGATGGGAGCAGCCACTGATAGAAGAAAAGGTTCTCTATGATCTTATGCTGGATTATGCGGGGACGCTTGAAAAAGAATGGTTTGTAGAGTACGGCACGGGGTTAGAACATACAGATGGCGGAGTTGTTATCCCTCCATATCGCGTTTTATTGCTGCAAATGGACGGTCTTAAAGACATGGGGACTGACAGCCGCCAGCTGCGAGATCAGATCAAGGAACGGATCAAAGAGCTGTCCACCCTTACTTTGGTGCGAATAAACGAGACGCGGTATGCGTTTTTGGCCAATCGGCAAATCGAGCGAGGCGATCTCGCCGACTTATTTGATAGCCTAATGGTGTTATTATCTTCTTTTGCGCAAAGATGTGTTTTAACGGTAAGCCATTCGTTTACAACGATAGATATGATTCCGGCTGCCTATATTCAAGCCATGCGTGCCATGTATCAAACTGTCTTTTTAGGTGGCGAGAAAATGATTTGGTTTGAGGATATCGAAAGGCAGCAAGAAACGGTGAGTGTCAATCACACCGTGCTGAAGGAATTGATCGAATTAGTCAAATGGGGAAATCCTTCATCCATCGAAGCCCAAACCGGGTTGTGGTATTCGCATCTCATACACCTCCATGCAGATGGATTTACGGCAAGAAGAAGCTTTTTCGAATTTATCGTAACGTTAAATTCCCTCCTACTGCGAGATAGCGAATTGCATAACATTGTTATCGATAGCGGGTTTCTCTTAACATCAGCTGAGCGAGTGGATGACTCTCTAGAACAATGGCTGATTCGCTTAAACGATACGTTATTTGAATGGAACCGGCAATGTGCGGAGCTATCCGATCCACAAAAGAAGAGTGGATTCGAGGAGATCGAACTGTTTATCCGAGAGCATTATGCGGAGGATATTTCTCTGCAAGGTATCGCAGAGCGCTACCATATGAGTGAAAGTTACTTCAGCCGGCTGTTCAAAAAGCAGGTTGGAACCAGTTTTCTCGAATACGTGACTTTGATACGTGTAGGACAAGCAAAGGAGCTTCTTACGAATCCTCGTCTTAGAATTTATGAGGTCTCCGTACAAGTCGGTTACCAGGATCAGCGATATTTCAGCCAACTTTTTCGCAAGTATACAGGGGAAACTCCTACCGAGTTTCGCAAACGGCTCGGGATTGAGAGCCTCCCGCTATAGGCATAATAGGAATTCTCCACTTCTTGACTAGTGGAGTTTTTATTTTGAGCAAAAATTTCAACAAATACGAAAATTCGTCACATTGAGAGTGCTTTCATCTGAACGTATAGTAAAACTAGAAAGATAAAGACACAAATCATATGGAGGGTTAACAAAATGAAAAAATCACTAACCAGTCTTCTATCCCTGCTGCTTGTCAGTTCTCTGATCGGATGCGGTGCAAAAGAGACCCCAACAGCAAAACCTGCCGAATCTTCTGCACAACCTGCGACTAGTCAACCCTCACCCAAGACGGGTGGAAAGCTTACCTTGTATTCCCCGAATGCAGCAGAGCTTAATAACCCGATTATTAAGGAGTTCCAGGACCGTACAGGTATTGAGGTACAGTTGATTTCCGGTGGTACAGGTGACCTTCTGAAGCGTGTACAAGCCGAGGCTGCTAATCCGCTGGGCGATGTATTTTGGGCTGGCGGTGCGGATTCTCTTGAAGCCTATAAAAAATATTTTGAACCTTATAAAACAAAAGAATACGACAATATTTCTCCGCAATATGTAGACAAAAACAATGTATGGACACCATTTGCGGCACTCCCAATGATCATCATGTACAACAAAGAATTGGTTAAAGCAGGCGAAGAGCCTAAGGGCTGGACGGATCTATTGGATCCGAAATGGAAAGGGAAGATTGCCTATGCGGATCCTGCAAAGTCTGGTTCTTCTTACACGCAATTAATCACCATGCTGACAGCAAACGGTAAAGACCAAGGTTGGGGTTTTATTAAAAAGTTTGTAACTAACCTTGATGGTAAAGTATTGTCAGGCTCCGGCCAGGTCTATAAAGGGGTAGCTGACAAAGAATTTGCGCTTGGAGTTACATTAGAGGAAGCAGCTTATCGTTACGTAGAAGGCGGCGCCAAAGTCGGAATTATTTATCCATCCGAAGGAACTTCAGCTGTACCCGATGGAGCTGCAGTCATCAAAGGTGCTAAAAATATGGAAGATGCGAAGAAATTTATCGATTTCCTAGTAAGCAAAGACGTGCAGTCTCTCATTCAAAAGGAATTCAAACGCCGTTCCGTCCGTAAGGATGCAGAAGTGATTCAAGGTATTGCACAAGCCAAAGATATCAAGCTCGTTGACTATGATTTTGATTGGGCTTCCAGCAAGAAAGAAGATAATATTAAACGTTTCGGCAAAATTGTTTCTGGACAAGAATAAGGATTTTGATTAAATGAGCGGTGCCTTACTTTAACGGTCTAGGCACCTTTTTTCTAGACATCGGAGGTAACTAATATGCAAAAAATCGTCTTTGACCACGTGACCAAATATTTCGGAACCGCCAAGGCAGTCAATGATGCTCATTTCACAATCCAAGAAGGGGAATTTTTCACCTTACTGGGTCCAAGCGGATGCGGAAAAACTACGCTGCTGCGGACAATTGCTGGCTTTTACCGTCAAGAAGAAGGCGATATTTACTTCGGCGATCGCAAGATTAATGATGTGCCGACACATGAAAGAAACATTGGGATGGTTTTTCAAAACTATGCAATTTTTCCTCATATGACTGTGTTTGAAAACGTGGCTTATGGATTAAAGGCTCGGAATGTGAATAAGAAAGAAATGGAACAGCGCGTAGTGGAAGCGCTAGAGATGGTTCAGCTGCAGCACTTGCGGGATCGTGTTCCTTCTAATATGAGCGGCGGTCAGCAGCAGCGGATTGCATTGGCACGGGCTATCGTAATTCGTCCAGGCTTGTTATTAATGGATGAACCATTGTCCAACCTTGACGCCAAATTACGTATCAAGATGAGATCGGACATTCGCAGGCTCCAAAAAGAACTGAACATCACGACAATTTACGTAACGCATGATCAGGAAGAGGCTTTGGCTGTTTCCGACCGCATCGCTGTAATGAGTGAAGGCATCATTCAACAAATTGCTCCTCCAGAGGACATTTATGCCTATCCGGCTAACCAATTTGTAGCCAACTTCATCGGTACATCGAACTTTATCGAGGCTCAGTGCCGCGGGAGTAAAAGTGATCAAAATGAAGCAGAGATTCAATTGCTCGGAACGTCCTTCCGGCTGCCTCTCTTGAAGTCATACGAAGGGAAATCACTGTTCTCTCTGCGTCCCGAGCGTATTCGGCTTGAATCCGAGAACACAGGCGAGCATTTAATTCGAGGTACTGTCGAATCCGTTACTTTTCTTGGCGAAAAAGTAAGCTATTTAATCGAGCTTCCAAATGGTTTTGTGATCGACGTTCAAGAGCATGCTGTTGAGCCTCATCAGCTGCGTAAGGTGAAGCAAGTTGTTTATGTGAATTTACAACTGGATAAAGCAACGATGTTTGATGAAAGCGGCAAGGAGGCGGTCTACCGTGCAAGCCGTTAAGAGAAGCCGGTGGTTCTCCTTCAAACAATGGGATTTCTGGTCTTGGGTGACATTGTTTGTTTATCTCTTTCTACTCGCTTTTATCGTATATCCTTTGTTCTCCTTGCTATTCAACAGTTTCTTTAACGACCAAGGGATGTTCTCATTTGCCAACTACGCGAATTTCATTAAGTTGAAGTATTATTACAGCGCCCTTTGGAACAGTTTGAAGGTATCCGTACTTACGACAGTGTTCTCGATCCTAATAGGCGTTCCGCTAGCCTATATCACGACTCGGTACAATGTGAAATTTAAAGGCATTATTCAAATTCTTGTTATTATGTCCCTACTTTCCCCTCCTTTTATTGGAGCCTATTCTTGGATTTTGATGTTGGGGAATAACGGTTTTCTAACACGTTTCCTGCATGATATTGGGATTCCATTTTCCTCAATATATGGCTGGAAGGGCATCGTATTCGTCTTTACCCTTCAGTTCTATCCGCATATTTATTTGTATGTTTCAGGAGCATTGAAAACGATTGACACTTCGCTCGAAGAGGCAGCAGAAAGCTTGGGTCGTTCAAGCTTCCACAGGCTGCGCACCGTTACGATTCCGTTGATATTCCCTACACTTTCAGCAGGCGCATTAATGGTATTTATGGCGTCATTTGCAGATTTTGGTACACCGATGCTGCTTGGCCAAGGTTTCAAGGTATTGCCAATCTTAGCTTATGAGCAGTTCATTAGTGAGATGGGTGGAAACCCCGCCATGGCTAGTACGTTAAGTGTGATCCTTATCATTTGTTCAACGAGTATTTTGTTTCTACAACGATACTTTGTCTCCCGCAAAAATTATACGATGACGGGTATGCGTACACCGAAAGTAGAAGTACTGGGGCCGCTGAAGAAATGGCTATTTACTGGCTTTGCTCTGTTGGTCGCATGTGTATCGATTATTCCTCAGGCGACGGTCATTGTGACCTCCTTCATCAAAACCAAAGGACCGGTATTTCAAAGTGGATTTAGTTTAAATAGTTATAAAGAAATTTTGTTCCGCGTACCCAAAGCGATCTTGAATACGTACACCTACTCCCTTATATCCATCGTAATCATGGTTGTCATGGGGATGCTAGTAGCCTACGTGTTGGTGCGCAGGAAATCGAAGCTGACAGCGATGCTCGATTCCTTGATCATGATACCTTATGTCATGCCGGGAACTGTTTTGGGGATCAGCATGATCATTGCTTTTAATAAGCCTCCTGTGGTGCTGACAGGGACATGGGTTATTCTGGTCATCGCTTATGTGGTGCGCAAGCTGCCATACACGATTCGTTCCAGTACGGCAATCTTGTATCAATTGGATCGCAGCGTAGAGGAAGCTTCGATCAGCCTTGGTGTTCCACCGATGAAGACATTCTTCAAGACAACAGGACGTTTGATGGCACCTGGCGTTTTGTCTGGAGCAATTCTAAGTTGGGTCACAACAATTAATGAATTAAGTTCTACGATTGTTCTTTACTACGGGGCGACAGCAACGATTACCGTGACGATTTACAGCGAGGTATTTACGGCAAATTATGGTACAGGTGCGGCTCTGGCCTCGATCCTGTCCCTCACCACGTTAATCTCCTTGATCATAGCTAATAAGCTAAGCAAAAAGGGGCTGCAGCTGTAACGGCTTGAGTGAGAAGCGTCTTTTATGAACGCTCATGATTTCGGGAACTTGTCGTGCTACAATGAAAATGATTGTCATGATGAGCTTACCGGGAGGAACCATGAAGCGGAATAGATGGATAATTTGGGGCATAGCGATACAACTGATCCTTATCATTGCAACCTCATTTATGTTTAATCATAAGAAATCGACGACTACAAGCGCAGAATCTGTTCGTGGAACGGCTCTATCCATCTGGGTGTATAGTCAGGGCTTGGAGACCTCAATAAATGAGTTTCATCAAGCTTATCCCAATATTGATGTGGATGTGAGATACTTCCGCTCGAGTGATCAATTATTTACGGAATTAATGGCGGCCATATCCGCTAATGCGGCGCCACAGCTTGCTGAAATAAAGAGCTTTTATGGGATTGCCAAGCTGGTGGATGCCGGAGCGGTGCTTCCCGTAGATAATTTATCCATACCAGAATGGAAGAAACTGCAGCCTACGTTTACCGAGCCTTTCCATTACTCAGACCTGGATTGGGCGGTGCCGATTGGTGGAAGCATACCTATGCTTTATTACCGGGAGGAACTGCTCAAGAATTCTCAAAAGGGCTCTTTTACCGGATGGGGTGAAGTGTCGAATGCGGCAATGGAAACAAACTTGATTGGGAACGACGGAGGTATGAAAGGGCACTGGGGAATTGCCATCGACAAGGAATTGCCTTGGTATCTAGAGAGCTTAAACGTGAAGGAAAGCCATGGCGGTACGGAGGAATATGGGAAGTTTGACTCTGCGATATCGATGTGGGGAGAGTGGGTTCATAACTTGAAAGTGATGAAGCCACTCACTCACCGTCGGGCTGCAAGTGATTTTATTAATGGAAAAATCGGTCTATTCCTAAGTTCTTCTGAACAACTGATGACGGTAGAACGATATATTGGCGGTAAGTTCCAATATAATGCTCAGTGGCTACCTGGGCTGGAGCAACAGGGAATTGTGCCTAGCATCGATGGGATGATTGTTTTAAATTCAACACAAACCAAAGTGAAAGCGGCTAACAGCTTTATTTCTTATATGATTCAAGAGACCACGCAAAATGCTTTATGGCGCAGCATTGGGTTAATTCCTTCGCGGTCCGATGTCCTACTGAAGCTGCAAGAAGAAGGCCAGTGGAATGCAAGTCAAAAGATGATGCTCGATTCGGTGCGTATGTTCTCAGCCAAGAGGCCTGCAAAGATGGACTTCGAACGGTGGAGCTACACACAATCCATGCTGGAGCAATTAGAACAAGATCCGAACGATGCGAAGGAAAAGCATTTTGAGGAAGAATACGAGACTTGGCTTCTCAAATAGACGAAGAAATTACAGACATGAGATGAAGGTGGCGTACAACTATGCATGTAGAAAAACTATCCTTACCGGGCAGCGGTGAATGGAATGAAGATGCACTCGTTGGCAATGAACAGTTACATTTATTTGGGGTACTGGACGGTGCAACTTCTCTGCATCCCTTTCGTGGTCCTAACAACGAAACGGGGGGCTACTTGGCCTCACAAGTGATCAAACAGTATTTGGAGTCGCTGCAAGCGGAGGATGTCGCTGATTTTGATCTCAAGCAGTTGGTTGTCCAAGCTAATATCCGATTGAGGGAGAAAATGGAAGCAGCCGGCATCCATACATCGGATAAAGCTGCTTTATGGACGAGTTCGCTCGCTCTCATCCGGATCGAGGATAACTATATCGATTATGCACAGGTTGGAGATTGTATGATCGTGGCTGTTTATCAGGATGGGTCGCTACGGACGATTTCGCGTGATCAGGTCGCGCATATTGATCTTGAATCCAAACACATTTGGGAGCAAGGCATCGAGAATGGCATTGTGAAGCGAGAGGACCTTTGGGAACTCGTTAAACCGATCATTTTGCAAAATAAATCGAAGATGAATACGATGGCCGGCTACTCTGTGATGAGCGGTGAACCGCATCTAGCCGAATTCATCGAATACGGTAGAATTAACCGAATTCAGTTGAAGTCATTACTGCTTGTTACCGACGGGCTTTTCCCGCATACAGAACGCGGAGGCGAGCCGATTGACGTCATTCAGGAGTTGACTACCTCCATTACCAATAGCACATTGGGCGATTATGCGGATTGGTTGTTCAATCTTGAATTAAATGATAAGGATTGCCTGCGTTACCCTCGTTTCAAGGTTTCGGATGATAAAACAGGGATATGGATTCAGTTTGAATAGATAAGCAGCCATTTTATATTTTATTACTAGAAGGTAGTTGATATATGAGATTATCTGTCGGGAAAAAAATCATGCTAGGGATTGCCATCATTTTTGTATTGATGCTTGTCATGGCGCTATTTTCAATCAATCGAATGAATATCATGAAGGAACGGATTGATTCCATAACGGCTGTCTCTTTGCCCGGCGTAGAGTTAATCAATGAGTTGAATTTCGAGGTAGAGCATGTCATGCGGTTGACTGTCATGCATCTAGATGAAACGCTTAAGACCGGTAAAGACAGACAGGAAAGCAGTATTGCTCTCGTATATCGAAAAATCGATCAGACATTGGCCGAGTATGAAAAAAAGGCTGTTATGGAGGAAGATCGCAAAAATCTGGCTGAATTTAATGGCAAGTGGAACGAATTTAAAAACGTCAATAAACAGACTTTAGAAGCAAGTCAAGCTAAAAATGGCGCCAAGGCTGCGCAATTGCTTGCACAAGCGGAAGAGCTGAATGTGACGGTACAGGCTATCTTTGACAAAATGAAAATATACAACGACAGCGAGGCTGTCCATGCAACGAATGATGCAATTGGCGCCTTCTCTTCAGCGAAGACGGGTCTGACCTTATTGTTGATCTTTAGCTTGCTTGCAGCGGCAGCAGTCATTGTGAGTGTTCATTTACTAGTTTCCAAAACCCTACATAAGGTTACTTCCCATATCGTCCAAGTAGCCAAAGGGGAACTAGATGTCCAGCCTTTAAAAGTAAAAAGCAAGGACGAGTTGGGGCAATTAGCCAAGGCAGCCAACGACATGGTCGTTCATTTGAGGGAAACTTTGCAGCAAACGGCAGCAACCTCTGCTCAGGTCGTAGTTTTATCCGAAGAGCTTGCATCAAGTGCTAATCAAACAGCCGCCTCTTCGAGACAAGTTGCTGCTGCCGTTCAGGAAGTTGCTGGAGGGGCCGCTGATCAGCTCATCAGTACGGAAGAAGCAGCTAAGGCCATGGAAGAAATGGCAATAGGCATCGGACGAATTGCAGAAACGTCATCTGTCGTTTCGGAAAAGTCCGTTGAAACTTCCACGCAAGCCGAGCAAGGAAATGTAGCGATCCGTCAAGTCGTTGCTCAAATGGGATTGATTCAAGATTCAGCAACCACAACGGCTGATTTTGTTGGGCTGCTGGGGCAGCGGTCGGAAGAAATTGGCGCGATTGTGTCGATGATATCCGACATTGCAACCCAGACAAACTTACTGGCACTGAATGCTTCCATCGAAGCTGCAAGAGCGGGTGCAGGAGGAAGAGGGTTTGCGGTCGTTGCGAATGAAGTGAAAAAACTATCTGCACAATCCAGTTCTTCCGCTAACGAAATTGCAGCGTTAATCCATGAAATTCAAACAGAGACAAGGCATGCTGTAGAAGCGATACAATCCGTTACTCGTGAAGTTACGATAGGTATCTCTGTGGCTGAAACGACAAGTGAAAAGTTCGGTTCTATACTCGATTCCATTCAGCATATCAACAATGAAATTCAAGAGGTTTCAGCGATCTCAGAGCAAATGGCAGCCTCATCCGAGCAAATCACTGCATCTATTATTTCAACTGCATCGATTGCCAGAAATGCTAATGATAATACCCAGTCTGTAGCCAGCGCATCTGATCTGCAGTTGGTTTCCATGGAAGGTATTTCCTCATCTGCCTCCCATTTGTCTAGCATGGCTGAAAGCTTGCAGCATTTGATCCTTAAGTTCAAACTGTAGTTTCAAACCATCTAAGAAAAAGTTGAACTCAAAAAGCGCGCACCGATAAATATCGGCACACGCTTTTTGAGTTTATTTCTCGTAGTCAAATCGTTGTTTCTAATTACTTCACTGTCTTATTATAAGCGCCAATTTTCTCTGTGATGCTCTTCGCAGCAGCATCCAGCGCTTCCTTCGGAGCCTTCTTGCCTGTAAGGGCTTCTTCGACCGCTGTTTCTACAAGCTGACGAGCTTCTGGGAATACACCCATTACAGCACCTTGTGTGGCTTTATTAGCTTTTGTATTGTGCAGTTGATCAATGGCAGTTTGGAATTGCGGATATTTGGCAAGATTATCCTTCACCAGCTGCTCGTCGTAGGCTTTTTTCGTAATTGGGAAGTAGCCCGTGTTGACATGCCACCAAGCTTGTGTTTGTGGGTTGGTCAGGAATTTAATGAACTCCCATGCGCCTTTTTGCTCAGCTTCGGATTTGTTGTTTAAGATGTAGAGACTTGCGCCACCGACAACAACACCGCCATCCTTTGCATCAGCTGGTTTAGGGAGAGTGCTGGTTCCGACTTGGAATTTACCGTCAGCGCCACTCACGATTCCGCGCAATGAGGCTGTGGAATCTAAAGTCATAGCGACTTGGCCAGCCAAGAACGCTTTCTTCGTATCATCCGTCTTCCGTCCTAGGTTAGAAGCTGTTTTGTTGTCGACCATTTGCTTCCACCACGTTAAAGTCTTTACGCCTGAATCACTATTGACCAAGGATTCCGTAGCTGCTGCCGTACGACCGTTACCATTGTTCAGGTATTCGGCGCCTTGTCCGGCAAAGAATTGCTCCATGAACCAACCATAGATGGCAAAGGATGCGCCTGCTTTACCGTTTTTGCTTAATGCTTGAGAAGCTTTGGCGACATCTTCAAAGGTCGTTGGCGGCTTTTCAGGATCGAGACCGGCAGCTTTAAACATATCTTTGTTGTAATAAAGGATCGGATTCGATGTATTGAAAGGCATGGAATACAGTTTGCCATCGAATTTATAGTAATTCAAAATATTGTCTTCAAGCTGGGAGAGATCGAATTTATCGGCATCGACATACTTTTGGACGGGTGTAATTGCCTTGGAGTCGATCATGAAACGGGAGCCGATTTCGTATACTTGAATCAGAGAAGGACCGCTTTTGGTATCCATGGAAGCTTTCATTTTATTTAAGCTTTCATCGTATGTGCCTTGAAAAACAGCTTCGACTTGTACATCTTTTTGGGAAGCGTTGAAGTCTGCAACAAGTTTATCTACGGCTTTGCCAAGCTCACCGCTCATGGAGTGCCACCAAATAACTTTAACCGGTTCAGCCGATTTTTTCGTATCTGCGGCAGCAGGAGAAGCGGAGGATTTGGTATCTGTTGTACTTCCTGATGTCGTTGTATCAGCCTTGCCACATGCGCTAGTTAATAGCACCATGAGTGCTGTGATTGCGATAGCAGAACTTCTCATTTTCAATGTCTTCATTGTTTTTGTTTCTCTCCCTTATCATTTCTATATTTATGGAAATCTGGGTCAGCTTATTGCTGAACAGAGCAGCCATCTTGCAGGGGGACTATCCTTTCACAGCACCAGCAGTAAGTCCTCGAACGAGCTGCTTCAATCCGAGTACTAAAAGCAATAGAGAAGGCAGCAAGACAATAGTTACACCTGCTAAGACCAAGTTCCAAACGGTTAATTCTTCGAATTGGAGCATGGCGATGCCTATTTGAACCGTTCGCTTTGCCTCGCTGTTCGTAATGAGAAGCGGCCATAAGTAACTGTTCCACGAGCTAAGGAATGCATAGACAGCTAGCGTTGCAAGTGCCGGTCGGCCTAGGGGCAGCACAATTCGGAAAAAGCAGCGAAAGTGCCCACAGCCATCAATCCGTGCTGCTTCGAACAGCTCCTTAGGCAGCTGTAAGAAAAATTGGCGCAGCAGAAAGGTACCGAAAGCAGTCGCCAGGAATGGAACAGTTAATCCTTGAATGCTATCGAGCCAGTCCCACTTTTTAACCGTCAAATAGTTTGGAATGATGGTGACCTCCCATGGAATCATCATGGTGGCCATGAATATCGCGAAGATGGCAGCTTTACCCTTGAAACGAATGTTAGCAAAAGCATAAGCGCCCATGCTGGATGTAATGAGCTGTCCAGCCGTAATGATGATCGAGACGACCAAACTGTTGGCAATAAATTTGCCGATGGGGACTAATTTGAAAACTGCGACGATACTGCCGATATAGAAGCTGCTCGGCCAGAAGCGGGGCGGATAGGCCGATGCTTCCTCAGGCGTCATGAAGGCTGCGGTAAACGTATAAAAAATAGGATATAGCACGAGTGCAGCTAAGATGATCAGCAGAACATAAACGAATGTATTTTGTAATCGATGCGTCATTGATAGTGCACATTCCTTTCAAAAACTTTAAATTGCACAATGGTGAAAATAAGGATGATAGTGAACAGGACAAGGGCTTGTGCACTACCAGTCCCGAATCGGAAGTTGATGAAGGCATCCTGATACAGGCTGTATACAAGGACATCTGTGGAATTAACAGGACCGCCTTTGGTCAAAATGTGAATCTGTCCGAAGGACTGAAATGCTCCTATAATCGAGACAATGGTGACGAAGAACACTGTCGGTGAAAGCAAAGGGAAGATGATTTGGATAAAGGTACGGAATGGACCTGATCCGTCGATTTTGGCGCTATCATAGATCTCTTCTGGAATGCCTTGCAGGCCACTTAGAAGTACGATGTAGTTAAAGCCGAGATTCATCCAAACCGTCATCATAGAGACGGAAAGCAGTGCCCATCTTGGATCTGTTAACCAAGCCACTGGTTCTAAGCCGACAACGCTAAGTAAGTAATTCAACATCCCGACACTCGGGTGAAATAGCATCATCCAGATCACCGCAGAGGTTCCTACGGATAGAACAACAGGCAGCGAGAATATGAATTGAAAGATTCGCATTCCTTTTAAGTGATTATGTGTAAGTGCGGCGAGCAAAAGCGCAAGAACAATGCCGGTTGGCACGGTAAGCAGTGTAAAAAGACCTGTGACTTCCAAACTTTTATAGAATCGCTCGGAAGTGAAGATAGCAATGAAGTTATCGAAACCAACATAAGAAGCAACTCTGCCTCGCGGATCCGTTTCGTGAACGCTCAGATAAAAGGTTTGAATCAGGGGGTAGAATAGAAAGATCGCAAATAGCAAGAGCGAAGGGAATAAGAAAACATAACCAAGCAGCGTTTCGGCCAATTTCTGGTTGATCAGCGCACGGGGAGGGTGACCCACTTTTGCAGTTGGTTTAGTTGTTGTTGAAAGCGGCAAATCTCTATCCATCGTATTCATGCGGTGCTCCTTCACGAACGTTATTAGACTAGTAATATGCTATTAGCTTAACGATGCTTTATTTGACCCATGTTAAATAGAAATTAATTTATTATGTATTTATCCAATTTATTTACGTAACCTTTACGAATAAACTACTGGGCAAGAACGAGCCATTTCCTCTATAATTTGAGCATAGTAGAACCTTACATGTGGGGAGTGTCAAACAATGAACAAACAAAAACCGATCGTAATTGGACATCGCGGAGCGGCTGGGGAAGCACCGGAAAATACGCTAGCTTCTTTTGCTTTAGCTGTAGAGCAAGGGGCAGAAGGCATCGAACTAGATGTACATATAACGAAAGATGGAGAGATTGTCGTCTGTCATGATGCTACACTGGATCGGACGACGAATGGTTCCGGACTTATTTGCGCTCACAGTTGGAGTGATTTGAAGTCGTTGGATGCTGGGTCTTGGTTCTCAGAGGCTTTCAGGGAGGAACGGTTACCGCTACTGCGTGAAGTATTCGATTTATTGCCAAGAGGGTTCTTCATTAATGTGGAAGTGAAACATGCTTATGAAGGGCGAATGGAGAAGGCGCTTCTAGCATTTTTGCGTGAAAGCGGCAGAATGGAAGATGTGGTCATTTCTTCTTTCGATCACAAGGTGATACGTAGAATTAAGCAGGCCGAGCCTGAGGTGAAGGTAGGGTTGTTGTACGCTGCAAACCTTATTGATCATGCAGCTTATGCTGGGCAAATGGGTGTAGATGTGTTTTCGTTGCATCCTCATCACCATTGCATAGAACAAGAAGATGTTGCAGCGGCAATAGCTTCTGGGCTTGCTGTTTATCCTTACACGGTAAATGACTTGGCCGATTATCATAGGATGATAGTTTCCGGTGTTTCAGGAATAATTACCGATTACCCAGCAAGGCTAAGGGAGCTATTAGACCTGTAGTATGGTAGAATATGGGTATCAAAGTTTGGAAGGGGAAACGTATGAGCGAGAACAGCTTAACTCAAATTGGGCAAATCTCAGTAAATGCAGCTGACATTCCAAGAGCCGTTGCTTTTTACCGCGACACATTAGGCATGAAGTTTTTGTTTCAAGCTTCTCAAATGGCTTTTTTTGATTGCAATGGCATTCGATTGATGCTAAGCCTTCCTGAAAAACCTGAATTTAATCATCCAAGCTCTGTTATTTATTATAACGTTGAGGATATTAAGCAGGTGTATGAGGCTTTTCTAGAACGAGGTGTGTCCTTTATTAGTGAGCCGCATGTGGTAGCTAAAATGGGCAGTTTCGATATTTGGATGGCTTTCTTCCGCGATACAGAAGGAAATACCTTGGCGATTACAAGTGACGTTCCTAATGGGAATTAAAATGTTTTTAGAGAGAGGCCTTTGCAGTTAGATGCATGGGTCTTTTTTTCATTGATAGCTTCATTGGCGGAACGAGAGGACGCTATTTTGATGTTTTTGACGAAAATAACCAACTTGCGGAACGAGAGGTCGCTATTTTGCTCAAATCCTGTTCATTCAAGCGGAAAAAGGGGAAATAGTGAATCGTCGTTCCTCCTCGAGCCGGAAAACGGCTATTATTACACAAATAGCGAACTGACGTTCCGCCTGATGAACATATTGCACGAAAATAAACCAATCGTTCCATCTTAGGAGGGAAGGTTGCATGGATATAAGCAAATAAATCATTATTTTCATTAGTGTCATAGAAAATAAATCCTCCAAGAGCGGGTACTACGCAAAGTTAGTACTATCAGATTCCAGGCAGATGCATACAATGGAATTATGATCAGGTATTAAGAGAAGCCCAAAAAAGCTTATGTGTACGAACCCAGTTTAGCTAAAGCAAAGCTCTGCCGATGCTTACGAAGATAGCTTTGCTAAAAGCAAAGCTCAGTCGTTGCTTACGAAGATAGCTTTGCTAAAAGCAAAGCTCTTAGGAGGAGTCCCAATGATCAAATGGTTGTTTGTTGCTCTGTTAAAACTGTTACTTCCCCTATTGCGTCCCGTTTTGATGACAAGCTTTAAGGTTAAAGTTAGGGGGATGGAGCGGCTCGATTTGACGGAGAAAACGGTGCTTATTCCTAATCATGTCTCATTGTTGGATGCTGTATTTTTAGCACTGATACTCCCGAAGGAAGTGGCTTTTGTTGTTAACACAAGGATTGCGAAGCGTTTTGCGTGGCTGCTCCTTTTTCGGACGCATATTTCAGTAGACCCGTTGAACCCCTACTCGGTGCGGAAGATGCTGAAAACCGTGCAAAGCGGAATACCGCTTGTTGTTTTTCCAGAAGGACGAATCACAACAACGGGGGGCATGATGAAGGTATATGGTGGGATTGGTTATATCGCAATGAGATCACAAGCACGCATGCTGCCAATTGCGATTAATGGATTGGAGTATTCAAAGTTATCCTATCTTCGCGGCAAATTGAAGCAATTCTGGTTTCCGGCAGTGAGCATCACGTTTGGCGAAGCTTTTCAAGTGCCCATGAGTGAACAAATCTCCAGGCGAGTTCAGAAGGAGCAAGCAACGGATATCATTCGAAGCCGCATGCAGAATCATTTGCTGGAAAGCCGAATGAAGCCTGAGCTTAATTTATTCAATGAGCTGCTGATAGCTGCCAAACTTCATGGCAATTCTAAGGTAATTTGTGAAGATATCATAAGTGATTCCGCTTTAACATACCGTAAATTACTGCTCACAACGTATACGATGGCGGGGCTTCTAAAGCGACTTCTTAAGGATGAGAACCGTGCTGCAGTTCTATTGCCTAATGCTGCGGCACACGTAGTCACCTTGTTTACATTATTCCGATTAGGAGTGACACCGGCGGTATTGAATTATTCGGCGGGGAAGCAGACGATGTTGGATGCATGCGAAACAGCCACTGTGAAGACGATTATTACGTCCAAAGCGTTCATCGACAAAGCGGGACTTGCCGATTTTATCCATACTGCTAGCGAAGCTTTCAAGATTGTTTATCTCGAAGATGTGAAACAAAGTATCACTTTTAAACATAAATGTGCCGGTATTTTTCAATATGTAAGGAAAGTTCACGGACCAGTGGGCTCTGGAAAGAACGAGGTTGTACTTTTTACATCAGGAAGTGAAAGTAAACCGAAGGGGGTCGTCCTTACACACCGCAATGTGTTTGCTAATATTCTGCAGGCCAAATCTGTAATTGCCTTTAACGGATCGGATATTGTGCTTGGCGCGATGCCGATGTTTCATTCCTTTGGATTAACGGCAGGAACGATGCTGCCCCTACTTTCCGGTATGAAAGTCGTGCTTTACCCTAATCCCTTGCATTATAAAGTCATTCCGGAGTTAGTCTACGACCGCAATATTACGATTTTGTTCGGGACGTCAACGTTTCTATCGGCTTATGCAAGAACCGCGCATCCGTATGATTTTGCCTATTCCCTCAAATATGTCGTGGCCGGTGCTGAGAAATTGAAGGAGGAAGTCCGTCAAACCTGGTCTGATAAATTTGGAATTCGTATTCTGGAGGGGTATGGCACAACAGAGACAGCGCCTGTTATTTCGCTTAACACACCCATGTTTGCAAAGAAAGGCACAGTGGGGAGAGTGCTGCCAGGTATGGATTACCGTTTGGAAAAGGTGGAAGGAATTGAGCTTGGCGGTAACTTGTTGGTGAAGGGGCCGAATGTGATGAAAGGGTATCTCATTCATGGTCAGGGCTTCGTCCCGTGCCCAGAGTGGTATAGCTGCGGAGATGTAGTTCAAATGGATGACCAAGGGTATATCTCGATCCAAGCAAGAGTGCAGTCTTTTGCCAAAATTGGGGGGGAGAAGGTGTCACTGCCGATGGTGGAGGAGCTTGTGGCTGCAAGCTTGCCGCCTCAGGCAATATGCGCAGCAGTTAGTGTGCCAGATATGCGCAAAGGGGAGCGAATTGTTGTGTATCACAATATCCCCGGTATCCAGCTTCAACAGATCAGAGAATCGATGAAACAGCAGGGTCATCCCTCATTCTACATGCCTTCGGAGCTTCGATTTGCAGAAAAACTTCCTCTTCTAGGAAGCGGGAAAGTAGACTATGTGACGATCAAGCGATCGGCGCTGAAGGATGATCATGAAACCTAAAGGGAGCGAAATGTTATGAAAATGAATCCACTTCAGACACTGTATGTGACGCAATTTCTTTCCGCTTTTGCCGATAATATGATTCTCTTCATTACCCTGGCGATTATTAAACAAAATGCATTCCCTGATTACTATATTGGCGTTGTGCAAGCCTGCTTTCTTATTGCTTTCGTCATTTTTGCACCGTTCGTTGGGGCCTTTGCAGATAAAAATCCGAAATCTCAAGTCCTTTTAGTCGGAAACGCCATCAAAGCCATTGGAATTATTGCCCTGTTCTTGCATCTGGATCCTGCTGTCAGCTACGGAATTGTCGGGATTGGAGCCGCGGTATATTCACCTGCCAAATATGGCATTCTGCCTTCGCTTACACATTCGGAAAGTGAACTGTTGAGAGCCAATGCACGAATTGAGGGATATACGATTATGGCGATTCTCATTGGTTCTGTGTGTGGCGGAGTTTTGGCGAAAATCTCGCTTACCGGGTCTATTGTTGCTTGCTTCGCGCTATACTTGATTTCATTACTTTTAACGCTGAAAATTCCTAGAACTTCAGGCAATTTGAGCATTCGCTACGTCAAAGAGGCTAGGACTTTCCTAACGGATATGAAGCTCTTGTTAAAAGATCGCACGACCCGCTTTTCATTGGTAGGTACGGGCTCATTCTGGATGACTTCCTCCGTTGTCCGACTTGCGATTATCGCATGGGTGCCGGCACATTTAGGTATACAGTCTGTCGATCAGATATCGATGCTTGTAGCTGTCACGGGCATAGGGATTATGATTGGCGCACTCATGACGCCCAAATTGATTCCGGCACGTAAATATTATAATTCCTATGTATTTGGGATTGTTATGATTATCAGCATCCTGTTGTTCCCGCTTATTACTAACTTATATGTGACAATAGGACTTCTTCTTCTCGTAGGCTTCAGCGGCGGCGTATTTATCGTACCGATGAATACCGTGCTTCAAGATAAAGGGCAGGGAATGGTGGGGGCTGGCAAAACGATTGCTGTTCAAAATTTCCTGGAAAATGCCATGATGCTCGCAGGTGTAGGCCTATATACACAAATATCCAAGAATGGTTTATCACCTGATATCTCGATCATGGGAATCGCTATTATACTAGCTGGCTTCGTAGGATACTTGATGATACAGCGTCAACGTTTGAAAATTGTTGTGTAAGTTAACCTTAATTAGTTAAGTTCCGATAACGGTTAAGGCAGAAGGTACAATCTCGATTTGAAGCGGTGTTGATCCAGCGAATTCCCCGTCCGCTTGGACGAGTAAAGGTATTTGTGTACGAAGTGAAATCGAAGTCCCTTTATAGAAAGAAACAGCAGGATGATGAATATGCTTGCCTTGATAAACGGTGAAAAGGATAGGCAGCAATCGGTATCGCCCTCTGCTTTGAATTACGACAATATCGGCTAAGCCGTCGTGAGGAGAAGCAGCAGGGCATATTTGAATGGAGCCTCCGTAAAAGGGGATATTGGCAACAGCTGCCAGCCACATGTCAGGCAATTCATGAACCGTTCCATCAACTTCCAACCATGCTGTGCAGGGTTGATAAGTGGCGAACACTCTTAAGATCGAAATAAAGTAGGACAGCTTGCCGAGTCCAATGCGATTGAGAAATTTTTTGTAAGTTGCCTCGTTTGTCAATTTCGCCACCATGCCATCGAAACCTGCCCCAATGCTATTCACAGCAATCATTCCGCTGCTTGTATGTAGAAGATCAATTTTAACCTTTTTAGCCTCCGATATCGCAGCTTCTAGAGCTTGGATAGAATGGGTAGGAATGCCATATTCCTTGGCAAAATCGTTGCCTGTTCCAGCAGGAATGACCGCAAGTGGACAATTCAGTCCGGTTTTTTGTATGTGCCATAACCCTCCGGCAGCCTCATGAATCGTTCCATCCCCACCGATTACGATCAGCTTATCGACATGGTATTCTTGAACAAGCGTGATGGCATGCTCAGTGGCTTCTTCTGCCTTTGTTGTTACTTTTGCCAGATAAGAGATTTGGTTTAGCTGCAGATAAGTCTCTATTTCTCTCTAAATGTTAGCTCCTTTACCATCCCCTGAAAGAGGATTCACAATAATTCCGATCAACTTCATTTCATTTAGCTCCGATCTATCCTGAAAATGGAATAAATTGTATGCGCGATTTCTGAGATTTATGTTTCTTTTTACCTAATTTTGTCTTTACATCGTTAACACTGTTTTGTAGAATAAACCGTAGGTTAATTAAAATAATTTTTATGTAAGGTTTAGTTACATAATGCAAAATGAATGGTTTAGTTACGTACTGGACAAGTAAGAGCAGGTACAAGATTTATCACTCGGGAGGAGAACGGGAGACTTTGAAATTCAAAACTAAATTGAATGCGAGTAACTTGAAGAACGTAAGAAATATGAGAGCAAACCTGTCCATCCTTCGAAATCTTAAACTACGATTTAAACTGCTGCTTATGAACGCTATCGCTATTTTGTTCCTTCTAATTGTAGGTATTACGGGCTATTTTTATATGGATAAAATGTCTAGTAATTCTACTAGAATGTACGAGGAAAGTCTTCTATCTGTCAAATGGATTAATCAATTGAAGTCAAATTTTAATGAAACCGAAGCCAATTTGCTAGAGATGATGCTTTCGACTGATGTGAAATATAAAGTCAAATTAAAAGTTAAATTAGATGAAAACAGTGCCAAGAATAAGGATCTGGTTGCTAAAATAGCAGGAATTGCTTTAAATCAAGAGGAAACCGACGCGTTTAAAAGCTTTGAGGCACTGAATCTGAAGTACCGTGAGGTTATAGTCAGTACGATAGAACATGCGACCCAAAATAATCAGGTTGCTTATCAAGTGTATAACAATGAGGTTTCACCTCAAGGTGATAAAACGATTGAAGCGCTGGACAAGCTAGTTCTGCTCAAAGAGTTCGCTGCTGAACAATTTCAGCGTTCAAGCACAGCTGATTCTGCAACGTCACACTTGGTCATTATCCTTACCATTGTAATCGCAATCATCGTAATGACGGCAAATGCATTAGCTTTAAACATGATTATTACGACGCCAATTCGCAGATTGCAGGAGCACATGGAGAAAGCGGCGAGCGGTGATCTCTCTATAAAAGGTGACTACCCTTATGAGGATGAGGTCGGTAAATTAACAGGCTCCTTTAATGTCATGACCGAAAGCCTGCGCAGCTTAGTCAAACAGATTGCTGAGAATGCGTTGACACTCTCAGCGAGTTCAGAAGAACTTCTAGCGAGTTCGGAGCAAAGCTCCATGGCTGCGAAGCAGGTAGCGGCATCCAGTCAGAAGCTATCTGAAGATTTCGATAAGCAGTTTGCTGGCGTGAATCAAGCGAACGAGGCAGTTCAGCAAATGCTTACAAGTACGAAGCTCATTGATGAGTCAGCCCAAGAGGTTGCTGAGCTCGCAGAACAAGCAACTCAAGCGGCACAAAACGGCAAACAATCCGTGGTGTCAATTGCCGGTCAAATGACGGAAATCTCCGATGCAGTTCGCGAAGTGAACAATGTCATTGAAGCATTAGGCAAAAATGCATACAAAATTGGTGAGATTGTCAATGTCATCAACGAAATTTCCACACAAACGAATCTACTCTCTCTGAACGCTGCTATTGAAGCAGCTCGTGCTGGAGAAGCGGGCCGCGGGTTCGCAGTTGTTGCAGGAGAAGTGCGCAAGCTTGCTGAGCAATCTTCTTCATCTGCACGCAATATTACAGAACTTGTTTCCACGATTCAAAGACAGATCAATCACGCTGTAAGCTCCATGCATGCGGGAGCGGGCAAAGTGGAAGTTGGATTATCGATTTCGGGGAAAGCGCAAGAATCCTTCGTCCACATAGAATCCTCCGTTGAGAAAGTGAATGCGAAAGTGGAAAGTGTGAATCTGAATATTCACCAACTTGTTGATGCTAATTTACGCATAGAACAAGTAATGGGCATCGTGAGTGCTGTCTCGGAAACAGGGATTTCCGTCAGTCAAGAGACATCGGCTGCTAGCCAGCAGCAAATGTCGACGACCGAGGAAATTGAGAATTCGGCCAAATCCTTGGCCGGTCTTGCCGAGGAATTACAAATTTCTTTGCAGAAATTTACGGTGTAGAAAGATGACCGCGGGCTCTTTGCCTGCGGTTTTTTTGTTGGAGCTGCCGCGAAAGCGGATGGATTCATTGCTAAAGTGTGGGGAGCGGATGGAAGTGACTTGATAGTGAGAAAACAAGCTTAAGATCGGAGGATTCGTCCGTAACCTCCGTAATTTCTGCTGAGGCAATGAAATTCATCGCTAAAGTGTGGGGAGTGCGAGAAAGTGACTCCATAGTGATGAAAAACATGCTTAAAGTAGGTGGATTCGTGCAGAATCGTCCAAATGTCTGCTGAGACGATGAATTTTATTGCTAAAGTGAGGGAAGTGCGAGAAAGTGATTCCATAGTGATGAAAAACATGCTTAAAGTAGGTGGATTCGTGCAGAATCGTCCTAATGTCTGCTGAGACGATGAATTTCATCGCTAAAGTGAGGGAAGTGCGAGAAAGTGATTCCATAGTGATGAAAAACATGCTTAAAGTAGGTGGATTCGTGCAGAATCGTCCTAATGTCTGCTGAGACGATGAATTTCATCGCTAAAGTGATGGGAGTGCAAGAAAGTGACTCCATAGTGATGAAAAACATGCTTAAAGTAGATGGATTCGTGCAGAATCGTCCTAATGTCTGCTGAGACGATGAATTTCATCGCTAAAGTGAGGGAAGTGCGAGAAAGTGATTCCATAGTGATGAAAAACATGCTTAAAGTAGGTGGATTCGTGCAGAATCGTCCAAATGTCTGCTGAGACGATGAATTTTATCGCTAAAGTAAGGGGAGTGCCAGAAAGTGACTCCATAGTGATGAAAAACATGCTTAAAGTTTCATATTAATTAAAAGTATGTAAATTTTGAAGCACCGCGGGCGTAAGACGGTAAGTTCGGATTCTCTCTGTTCCTTTTCCTGCGATTTGGATTAAGTCTTTTTCTAGCATGTTTTTCAAAATGTGTCGCGCCTTTTGTTTTTCTACGTCAAGAACATCGCACACATCTTGAGGTGTAAGTGATCTGCTTAATGTAAGGGCATACCGAAACACTTCTTTTTCTATGTAGCTCATGCTACAGTTTTGTGGCAATGTTCCGCCAAGGTAACGACCCATAAACTGCTGCAGGGTTTGTTCGCACATGCGGGGGCGCTCTTTGACATCATCGTATGAGAAGCGTAGAATCTTCCATCCATCGATTATGAGGTGGTTTTGGCGATTGCATTGGTCGGCAAATTGAGTGCGGCTGATTTGTGATGAATGTGTACCGTAACCATCAATTTCGATGGCTAGTTTGAGGGAATGACGTAGAAAAGCGAAATCGAGGAAACGAGTGCCGTCGCGAAAGTCTTTCACTTCATACTCGGGGTGCAGGTCGTTGAAGTTACCGAACGCTGGCCACCAGACCTGATGAAGAAATGCTTTTTCAGCATGGCCATGCCCTTCTTGGAGCCTTCGCAACCGTTCCCCTTTTCTAATAGCTAGATGATGAGATAGGTAATTTTCATGTGCTGTGTACATAAGTTCGTTCATTTACATAACCTCCTTAAGAAATAAATAAGCCGCTTTTCGAGATCAGCGAAGTGCTGAACTAGAAAAGCGGCGTGTGCTTCACGGCCGTATTTTTGTGGAAATGAGTAAGTGTATGTGTATTTTGCATTCAATTATTCTAAATGCAATATGTCGAATGACTTAAAATAGATAATATCATAAGAACCCATAAAGAGATAGTAGCATCACTAGCTTTACAATTTACGTTGACTAATGCAGGTAACGCAGCTGTTAATTAGTAAAGGTTTGGTTTTACGTGTTGAGGGTGTAGATAGGCGTGTACGAACGCTAAACAAAAAGTGTAGAAAAATAAGTACATTTAAATGTTGACTTTGTGATGAATTCCGTATATAATTTATGAATTGATTGAAATGAACCATATAAACACTTAAAACCAAACCTCATTTACCCCACACGAACGATTAGCGAGAAGAAAGTAACCCCCTCTCCTTGTTTGTTTTTCTCCCAATGTGCAGCAAAATTCAGCTCATTTATGGTAAACCCGAGGCAACGTCAAGTGTTTCGGCAGCAGGTGTTTGTTAAGCAATTCGTACTGGCGCGGTCATTGGAGCCGCAAGGATGGAAGAGAGGTAGGGCTTTCATTGTTTTGATTCCAACACATGATTTATGCAATTTCATAGATATCAATAATAGCAAGTATAAGGCTGTTTTTATCTATTTTAGGGATAAGGATGGCCTTTTTCTATTGCATCAAAACAAAATCGTTCCCACCCTGACACCAGGAGTGAGAACGATTTTTTGCTTACTGGTGAAACAAAGCGTATTCCATTACAATAAAAATGAATAGTTAATACGTAAAGGATGGTTACTATGATTTGGAATATGAATTGGACATTTCTACTGCTTGCTATTCTTTTTGAAACAGTGGGAACGACAGCCATGAAGATGTCTTCAGGCTTTACTAGGATAGGCCCGGCTATTGTTATGGGCATCTGCTATATTTTGTGCTTCACCTTACTGACGCTGGCTCTAAAGCAGCTTGATGTCAGTTTGGCATACGCCATATGGTCTGGTGTAGGGACAGCACTCATTACGATCATCGGCATTTGGTGGTTCAATGAATCGGTTTCCACGTTGAAGGTTCTTTCAATTGTTCTTATCATCTTAGGGGTTATTGGTCTACATATAAGCAGCAGCTGGGACGAAGGCCAAACGAAGGTCTCACAAGCACAAAGTTCTTCAATCGCAATAAACTTAGACAATGAGAATAGATAGAATTGAGGGGTGAAAATCTATGAGTGAGCATCGCTTTGAACTAAAAGCGGAGTGGTCCGGAGGCTTGGACGGCACAGGTCACATTCGAACAGGTAACCTAGTCACCGCAATCTCGGTTCCAAGCCAGATAGATGGGCCTGGCATCGGGACGAATCCGGAGGAGATGCTGCTTGGCGCGGCAGCGACCTGCTATTTAATTACACTCAGCATGCTGTTGAAGCGTCTAGGAATTGCATCGATCGAGCTGAACTCAGAGATATTCGTCCATAGCAGTCCGGCGATGAAGGTGGATAAAATCATTCACCGGCCGCGAATCGCTAGCCCAGCTCATACTTCCCAAGAGCTTACGGATAAAATAAGCAAAGCGACCTATCGAGCTGAGCAGGCTTGTATGATCAGTAAAGCTTTAAAAGGGAATGTTGAGGTCATCGTGGAACCTGAGATTTATCAACTGAAGGAGTAGAGGATTTTATCCCTGCAGCATCCAAACCTATCCCTAGGATCATAAAATGCGGCTCATTTATAATTAATAGTAAGCAATGTAAAGGCGCCAACACTAGGATGGTGCCTGATTCGGTTTGGAAGGAGTCTGCCATCGTCGATGAATTTGAACAAAAAAGTATTTATCGGTTTTTTAATGTTCATAATTATCCCATTGTTCGTACTGGGCTCCGCTGTTTATACGGTATCTCAGCAGCTCATTGAGAAGAAGTACGGGGATTTGACAGAGGTCACGCTGCAGGCGATTTCCCGCAATATTTATTACATGTTCAAGGAAGCTAATTATTTCTCGGACTTTTGGATGGTAAAAGAGAGCATTCAGGGGATCTACCGAACGATCGATGAGGTGAAGCCGAATGAAGAAACGCTCTCGTCATATGACTTAAATACCTTTGATACCTTGCTGCGCGGCTCTATCTTGACCTATTCACCCGTGCAATCCGTCGCGATTTATAATAATGCCGGCAAATCGTTTAGTGCGGGGCGCGGGGGTGGAAGCGCTTTGCCGTGGACAGCGCTGACGCAAAGTACAGCATTCCAGCACATTCAGGAATTGAACGGAAGTCCACTCTGGATTGGACCTTCCGAATATAAGGAGTTCGGGACGGGCCGCGGGGAATTCTATCAAGCGAGATTGGTCAAAGATTTCTGGACGATGGACAACCTAGGGTTCATGCTGCTGAAGTTCAAATTTAATGAGCTTGATCAAATTTTCAAATCATTCAATACGAATGAGGAAAGCTCGAAGCGTTATTTACTCGTCAACAAAAGCGGACTTATTTTCTATGATAATAAGCAAAATTTAGAAGGTGCCAATGTGCTGCAGCTGCTGCCTAGTAAATTGGATCTGCAGCTAAACAACAACAGTTTCCAGGCGAATTTTCAGAATGAAAAAAGCTTAGTGTCACTCTACCATTTAAATATTAATCAGATGGGTGTTCAGGATTGGAGCGTCGTGTCGATCACCTCATGGAAGTATGTGGCGGGTGAAATTGAGACGATTATGAAGCTGGTCGCTGGGATAACGTTCGTTTGTTTATTTTTTGCACTCGTGTACAATCTTGTTTTCGTAAGGAAAATTATTCAGTTGATTCTGCGTATGCTTTCTTCGATGAAAAAGGTTGAGCGCGGCGATTTGACGACCCGCATGGAGGAAAGCGGTAAGGATGAAACGTCCGCTCTCGCTAGAGGTTTCAACAGCTTGGTTGTGCGTGTGGAGGATCTTCTGGAAGAAGTCAAACGTCAGCAGGACCGTAAAAATAAGGCCGAGCTTATGCTGCTGCAAGCCCAGATCAAGCCGCATTTTCTTTTTAATACCCTCGAATCCATCAATGTGTTAGCGATCCAAAATCAAGGGAAAAAAGTCAGCCAAATGGTGTATCGACTCGGGAATCTGCTGCGCATCGGAATGGAAAACAGAGAAGAGATTTCTCTAAAGCATGAGCTTGAGCATCTGAAAAGCTACCTCGAAATTCAGGAATTCCGTTTTGAAGATCAATTTCAATATGACATCCAAGCTCCCCCTGAGCTATTGGATTACAGCATTCTCAAGCTTACTCTCCAACCATTGGTAGAGAATAGTTTGCAGCATGGTTTTGAACCCATTGATTATATGGGCATGATCGCTATAAAGGTTGTGGATGAAGGGGAACGGATTGCTCTTTATGTAACGGATAACGGCATTGGTATAAGTGCGGAGAAATTAGCTAAATTCCATTATAAAACAGAGCTAGAGACGCCATTTCACGAAATATTAAGTGCGAATGAAGAGCGAAGAGGACTAGGCGTTAGCAATGTAGCTGACCGTATTCGGATTCAATATGGCAAACATTATGGCATGTTCATCTGCAGTCAAGAAGGTCACGGTACGACGATGAAGATCGTGATCCCAAAAAATAAGGGGGAAGGCTTATGAGGCTAAAAGCGATATTGGCAGATGATGAGCCTAACATTTTGCGTAATTTGCAGGCGGTTATTCCTTGGGATGAACTGGGGATTGATATCGTTGGAACGGCCAAAAACGGGGTGGAAGCACTGGAACTTAGCTGCCAGCATGTCCCTGATCTCGTTATGAGTGATATTCGTATGCCGCTTATGGATGGGATTACGTTCGTTCAGAAGCTGCGTGATATCAATGAGGATTGTACGGTACTTATGGTGACGGGTTATCAGGATTTTGAATATGTACGCTCGTTAATGCGAGTTGGTGTGAGCGATTACATATTGAAGCCTATTAACTATGAAGAGCTCGAGAATTCAATTAGCAAATTGGCGAATGAAATCAAGGTTAGGAAGCTAAGTGAGCAAGAGGAGCAGCAAAAGTGGGGCAAAATGAAAAATTTGGCCTACGAGAAAATCTTGCAGGACGTTTTGATGAATTATACGGAAATAACCCCGAATACGCTGCTTCCGATTGATGATATGGACCTTGAAACGTTGACCTACTTATTTACGATGATCGATGTGGATAATTACTCGCAGAAATCACTGCCTTGGACGGAGAATGAGCGGAAGCTTTGGAATTTCGCGGTACGAAATGTATTGCAAGACTCGTTAACGGATGAGAAATTGAAGTTCACGGTACTTCAGATCCGCGAAGGCGAGTGGTGTGTAATCATACAATGGGATGAAAAGGGCGAAAGCGATGCATTGGTAAAGTTAAATGAAATGGCTGCTCTACTGCAGCATAACGTTTCACAATCGGTTAAATTAGGCATTAGTGTCGGCATCTTTCCTACTGCGATAGGACTTCGTCAACTCTCTGAGGCTTATCGGAAGCTTCAGCGATTCATGCAGCTTAATCTGGGCAAGCAGGAATCCGTGCTGTTGTATAGAGAGTCCAAAGAGCAGGCCGATGCGAACAGCTCCTTATGGTATTTGGTTGAGGAAATTGTCACAGGACTTAAACAGTTGAACCGTATCAAAACGGAGGATGCCTTAAAGCGCTTGAAATTACTGCTTGAAGGTTTGTCTGACAGCTCTTTTGCCAGAGCCTATCAGATGCTGCATTTCCTTATTCTTCATCTGCTCCGCGAACTGCGAGAAATGAATTCACTCGATTTTCAGGAAGAAGAACAAATCTGGTGTCAACTGGATAAGAGCGAGAGCATTCAACAATTGCTTCAGGTTATGGTACAGCTTGTAGCACTTGGGCTGGAAGGGACGAATAAGAAGAAAAACAGCGAGCTGCTCATGACAGCGGCGAAGGAATACATAAGAACTCACTATTCGAATGATTTTGGAATCGAGGATATCGCGAGCTCCTTAGGGATTAGCTCCAGCTATTTTAGTTTACTATTTAAGCAGCATTTTGGAGAAACCTTCGTTGAATATGTTACGAAGCATCGCATGGAATTAGCGAAGTCGATGCTGCTCCACAGTGATAAAAGCATTACGGACATCGGGAAATCAGTGGGATACATCGAACGGCGATATTTTACCAAAGTATTTCAAAAGTTTACTGGCGAGATTCCGTCGGAGTATCGCGAAAAGCGCAAAGAAGCGAAGTAGAGGATTTTGCCCCTTTATAAGGAATTTGTGGGTCTTTAGGACAAATAACGGTTATTTTATACTTAGATGGCAAGCAAAAAGGAGATCAATCAAAGATGAGAAAAGGAACGTTGATTTCGGTAGCGGCGGTAGTGGCTATGACGTTCATCATGACTGCTTGCAACAGCTTATCTTCGAACAAGGAACAAAACCTTCATGCAGGCAAGACTCCCATCCCAACAGGGGGAAAAGGAGAGCCGATCCAACTGACAATTCGTCACACGCAAGTGAAGGATACGCAGAAGAAGCGCTTCGCGATGCTGCAGGATGTTGTGAAAGCAACGGAATCGAAGGTGCCTGGCTTATCCATAACGTTAGATGGGGTGGAGGATAAGGTCAATCGCTTCGAGAAGTTGAGAGCGGAGATGGCCGCGGGGAATCCACCGGAAATATTCGACTTGTTTGGCGGGACGGACACGAAGGATTACGTCAAAGCGGGTAGGCTGCTTGATCTTACGCCCATATTGAATGAGCTTGGATTAACCAATAAGTTTTATAGCTTCGAGGAGTTTACGGTTAATGGTAAAATTTATGGCATTCCGATGGCAGGGTATGTCGAGGGCTTGTACTATAACAAAAGGATTCTGGCTGAGCTTCAAATAAAACCACCTCAAACGTGGGAGGAACTGCTAGCAGCTGCCGCGATACTAAAGGCTCATAAAATAACGCCATTTGCAATGGCGGCTAAAGATTCATGGGTCATTAACATGATGAGCAATACCATGTGGATACGTACGGCCGGGCCAAATTCTGTTCAGGGCTTATTGGATGGAAGTAAACGATGGACGGACCCGGACATTGTGGATGCTTTTGAGAAATACCATACGTTGATTCAAAAAGGATATCTCCAGGAAGGCAGCTTAGCCCTAGCCTATGCCGAACAGCAAAATAAATTTAGCAGCGGTGAAGCGGCTTTCATGTTCGATGGCAGTTGGGCGAATACGCCTCTGCTTGATCCTGAGAAGTCATCCATTGTCAAGGATGTAGGCTTCATGAACTTCCCGGCTATGGGAGGTCCAGGTGATGGTTATATCAATGGAGGATGGTCTAATGCTTATGGCTTCTCTAAGAAAGTAACGCCAGATCAGCTGGTGGCCATTAAGGAGTTTATCAAGCAAATGTATAACGAATCCATGCAAAAAAGACAGCTCGTCGAAGAAGGGATGCCACCTGCCATGAAGCTGCAGGATACGAGCAATGTGAATCCTCTAATTACGGAAATTTTGAATGTGTTTGCAAGCAGTAAAGGTGCTTTCCCTGCATTCGACTCACGCATTCAAACGAAAGTTCGGGAAAAATTGGAACGCGGTATGCAAGAATTAATAGGCGGAAGAACGGACCCGGCCTCCTTAATGGCGGAGATACAGAAGCAGCAAGAAGCTTCGAATAAGGAAGAAACCCACACCAAATAGTAGGATGAGACATGAATAAGATAGGTAGAAACCCATTTGCTTATGCGCTTTTTACATTGCCGACGCTGCTGCTATTCGTGATCTTTTTCTTATATCCCATGATCATGTCGCTGCGTTACGGTTTCACGGAGTGGAACGGAGTATCGCCGGCGAGATTTAATGGTTTGGATAATTTCGTTACAGCTTTTCAGGACAAATATTTCTGGATGGCTGTGCGGAATAATCTATATTTCATTGGTTTTTCTGTCGGATTACAAATCCCGTTCATACTCGGTTTAGCGCTTCTGGTGAGCAAAGTTAGGCGATGGACTAGCTTTTACAAAACGATGATTTTCCTACCCACAGTGCTTTCTACTGCTGTAGTTGGCGTATTGTGGGGATTCATCTATCATCCTCAGGCGGGACTACTCAACCAAGCATTAGAAGCCGTAGGGCTAATGACTTGGCAGCATGTTTGGTTAGCTGAAGAAGCGACAGCGATGCTCTCTGTGCTTGTTACCAACGCATGGCAGTGGATTGGATTCTATGTCGTGCTGGTGCTGTCGGCGATCTATGCGATCCCCAAAAATATCTTGGAAGCGGTTGAGTTAGATGGGGCGACAAGCCTGCGTGAGGCTTGGTCGATTACGCTTCCGATGCTGCGTCCTGTTATCATGGTCATGATTTTGTTATCGATCACCGGAGCTATGAAGGCTTTAGACATCGTCTTTGTGATGACAGGCGGCAATCCATATGGGATTACAGAAGTGATGGCTACGTATATGTATAAAAAAGCTTATCGCATTGGTGAGTATGGATATGCAAACGGAATTGCCGTACTTATTCTCCTCTTAACCGGCATGTTAACATCCTTGTTTGGCTGGTTCACAAGGAAGCAGGAGGAGGTGCAATATTGAAGGAATCCCCTTATCGCCATGTCTTCCTGCATGCTGTACTCATGTCGTACATAGGCATTATTTTGTTTCCACTTTTTTGGGTATTAAACTCCTCTTTTAAAACAAATAAAGAAATCATTACCTCGCCGTGGTCCCTTCCAGAGCGACTCTCTTTATCAAATTATTGGAATGCATGGACGGGGGCACATGTGGGTCACTACTTTACGAACAGTTTATTGATTTCTGTGATATCCGCGTTGACAACGTTGCTTCTTGGTACGGCTACGGCTTACGCCTTAACACGAATGGACTTTCCACGAGTAAGCAAGCTCTTACAACGAATATTGATGCTCGCTTTGCTAGTTCCCGCGGGATCCTTGCTTGTCCCTTTATATATGCTGCTTCGCAGCATGCACTTATACAATACGCCACTAGCCCTGATCCTGCCTTACGTGACGATAGGTTTGCCTTTAACTGTGTTTATTTTTAGTGCTTTTTTGAAATCCATATCGAGTGAGTTAGAAGAAGCGGGGATCATGGATGGATTATCGATCTATGGTCTTTTGTGGCGAGTCATTATTCCAATTACGATTCCTTCACTCGTTACGGTTTTTATGCTTAATTTCCTCAGCAATTGGAATGAGTTTATGATGGCCAATCTGTTTCTAGCGAAGGAAAAGTTTAGGACGCTTCCTGTGAGCATGGTAGCCTTTTACGACCAATTGAATATGAACTACGGTTCGCTCTGTGCGGCAATCATGTTTAGTGTTATTCCAGTCGTGCTAATCTATTTTATTTTGCAGAAACGTATCATTGAAAGCATTAAATCTTAACTCACTCATTCAAGGAGCGTGTACTCATGCCATCTTCATCGCCTAATAAGCAACATCCTTTAACGTTGCGTCAAAAAGTGGGTCAAATGTTTATTTGCGGCTTTGAATCTTTAGAACCCAATGCGTCCATTACTCAATTAATTGAGGAGTACGGACTTGGCGGTGTCATCTATTTTCGTCGAAATGTAAAGGATGCTCACCAACTTGCTCATTTGTCGGCCGAGTTGCAAGCGATGAGTCTCCGCAGCGGCGGACAGCCGTTATTCATTGCCGTAGATCAAGAGGGAGGTATGGTTTCTCGTATTGAAAAAGGAGCCACGCTGCTGCCAGGGAACATGGCATTAGGGGCAGCTTTTGCTCCCTCAGGTGTGTATGCCAGTTCAAAAGTGATGGGGAAAGAATTGCGCCAAATGGGCGTGAACATGAACTTCGCTCCTTGTTTAGATATCAATAATAATCGATTAAACCCGGTTATCGGCGTGCGCTCTTATGGTGAAACAGCGGCGCTAGTAAGTGATATGGGCACACATGCGGTGAAAGGCTTGCAGGATATGGGCGTTATCGCCACCGTCAAGCATTTCCCAGGGCATGGAGATACGTCAGAGGACTCTCATCATGACCTTCCCGTTGTTCCACATAGTATGGAGCGATTGATGGAGCTAAGTTTGCCCCTTTCATTAAAGCGATTGAAGGCGGTGTAGACGCGATTATGACGGCGCATGTCGTTTTTGCGGCGCTTGAAGAGAATGGCGTGCCCTCGACGTTGTCGTATCGTATTTTAACGGAATTGCTTCGGGAGAAGCTTCATTTCAAAGGGTTGATTGTCACAGACTGCCTGGAGATGAAGGCGATCTCAGAAGGGATTGGTGTGGCAGAAGGGGCCGTTCGTGCCATTGAGGCTGGATCGGATATTATTTTGGTTAGTCATTTACTGGATCGCCAAGTGTCTGCCATTGAAGCGGTTATTGCTGCAGTAGAAAGTGGACGGATTCCGGAGTCGCGAATTGATGAATCTGTGCTGCGGATTATGACCTATAAATATAAGCGAGAGATTCGGTATGATACGCTAGCACCTATTCCAACAGAGCCTATTTCAACCCCAGAGCATCAACTGCTGGCCAAAGAACTGAGCCGTAAAAGTATTACACGGGTTAAGGATGAAGTAGGTAAAGTGCTGGATCTGAACGAGCCGATCGTAGTCATTTGGACGGAAGTACAAACAGGAACTGAGATCGATGAAGTCGTGGATCGGAGCGGGACACTGGGCAGTGCCTTGTCTGAGATAGCCGGAAAGCCAATTCAGGAGGTTTACTTGGGATTATATCCTTCGGAAACGGAAGTAGCATCGGTTCTGGAAGCTTGTGATGGTAATAAGCAAGTTATCATTGTCACATACAATGCAACATTCTCAGCAGGACAATCCAGGTTGGTTAAAGAATTAGTTCAAAGGGAAGAGCAGTATGTTATCGTGGCTGCCCGGTAGAAATCCTTATGATTTACTTGAATTTCCAGAGGTAAAGACTTATTATGCTTGTTATGAAAACCGTCCGCTTGCGATGTTTTCGCTCGCGAATGTGCTGCTAGGGAAAGAGAAGGCGGTTGGAAGACTGCCTGTGACCTTGTCGGAGGAGTATCCGATTGGTTGGAGGCTGGATTGATAGGGAGAGGGGAGAAAAGAGATGACATTGGAGCAAGACAATAAGCAGGATGTTTTTGTAAAGGATAACAGCAAGGAAAAAGTAACGAAAAACATCGTCGAAGAACAAGATGTTTTCGTTCGGGAGTACTTTATTGGCGTAGATCTGGGAGGCACGAAGATGTTGGCCGCGCTGGTTGCGTACGATGGCAGCATCATCGCACGGGAAGAGATCCCCACCCTTGCGCAGCAAGGGGAGGTTGCTGTACTCGATCGGCTGGGGAACCTGATCGAGGGGATTCTCGCGGCTGTGCCCGGCAGCCGCAGCGCTCTCCGCGGTATTGGCGTCGCCACCGCGGGCACGCTCGATACGGCGAACGGTGTCGTCACCTTCGCCACGAATCTCGGCTGGCGCGACGTTGCCGTCGCCGCCGTTTTGTCGGACCGCTTCGCTTGCGAGGTCCGGCTCGAGAACGACGCCACCGCCGCAGCGGCAGGCGAATGGCTGGCCGGCGCAGGCGAGGGCGCGCCGGACTGTATATTCGTGACGATCTCCACGGGGATCGGCGGGGGCATCATCTCCGGCGGCCGCTTGATCGCCGGAGTCAACCATAACGCAGGGGAGCTTGGCCACATTTCCATTGATGGAAATGGGCCGCGCTGCCTCTGCGGGAATGTGGGGTGCCTGGAGCTCTACGCGTCAGGCACCGCCATTGGCCGCCGCGGCGCCGAGCACGTGCGCCGCGTTGCGGGAGGCGACGGCGACGCAGCCGGCGCCCTGACGAGGCTCGCGGGAGGCGACCCAGACCGCGTCGATGCGCGGTTGGTCGCGGCCGCAGCCGCGGAAGGGGATGCCGAAGCCAGCGGCATCCTGCGCGAAGCGGGACGAGCCCTCGGCATCGGGCTCGTGAGCATCCTCCACCTGCTCAATCCGCAGGTGGTTATTCTCGGCGGCGGCGCTTCGCATATCGGCGAGCCGCTTCTAGGTCCGATGCGTGAGATCATCGAGGATCGCTGTTTGCCGTCGATTCTAAGCCCGGTCCGATTCGTAACATCCGCTCTTGGATCCTCCGCAGGAGCTGTAGGCGCAGCACTGCTCATGTCGAGGGATGGGCGCTGAGTCATTTCAATTTATTACCAGTCATATGACAAATTGCACTAGACGTTAGGCACCTTTTTCGGTACATTAGATGAGGTTTATGAAACTTTCTTGGTTCCGATTACGTCGGAATGAAGTTGACGTTTTATGGACCAATCTATTAACGAAGGGGTGTTTTTTTTCTATGTCACAAGCCGTATCTGATTCTGCGCCAACGATGCGTTCTTTTTTTGCCAATCGTTTCGTGCAGTCTATTATGTTATCGGGTCTTTTTCTCCAAATCGGGATTTGGATTCGTAACTTCGCGATTCTCCTCTATGTAACCGACATGACGAATAACGATCCTTACTCGGTTTCCTTGATCTCCGTTGCCGAGTTTGCGCCAATATTTATTTTCTCTTTCATTGGCGGTGCCTTTGCGGATCGATGGAGACCTAAGCTTACGATGGTTTGGTGCGATATTCTCAGCGCGGCCTCGGTGTTTATCATTATGATTACCCTGTATTATGGTTCATGGAAGGCGATCTTCTTTGCCACACTAGTGTCGTCCATCCTATCCCAATTCTCTCAACCATCCGGGATGAAGCTGTTTAAGGTTCATGTGCATGAATCCCAGATGCAAATGGGGATGTCACTGTTTCAATCAATGATGGCTATCTTTATGATTTTGGGTCCAATTATGGGGACTTTCGTGTATTATACCTTTGGAATCGAAGTCGCTATTGCGATCATGGGAATTTGCTTCGTGCTTTCAGCTCTTGTACTAACATTTCTACCTTCTGATCGCAAAGCTGAAAAAGGATCAGCAGGACCATCCACGCATATTTTTGCTGAGATGGGCGAAGGTTTCCGGTATGTGCTGAAAAATAAAATGCTTGTCACTTTGGGAGGCTGCTTTGCTGTTGCTGGTCTTGCTATTGGACTAATCAGTCCGCTTGGTATCTTCCTTGTTACAGAAAATCTAGGCTTGCCTAAAGAGAACTTGCAATGGTTTATGGCCACGAATGGTGTCGCGATGATTATCGGCGGAGGCGTGACGATGGGCTTCTCCAAAAAAATGTCGTCGCAAGCGCTCCTTATTCTGGGGATGTCCGTAAGTGTCGTAGCGTTTGCAATCATTGGCATGACACATCTGTTATGGGTCGCACTTTTGATGCAATTTATGTCCGGTCTGGTCATGCCTGCGATCCAAATTGGTATCAATACAATGATTCTTGGCAACACGGAGGAATCGTTCGTGGGTCGCGTGAATGGTATACTGAATCCATTGTTCATGGGTGCCATGGTTATCACAATGAGTTTGGCTGGAAGTATCAAAGCAGCCTTCTCACTTGAAACGATTTATATTACTTGTGCAGCTTTGTTTCTAGTTGGGGTCTTCATTATGGTGCCTTCTTTGAAATATAAGCAAACTGCGGTGCCGCAGGCGAGTAGTAAGTGATGCGTAAACCCTCCCGATTTTCGGGAGGGTACTGAATAGGTTTTCTGCAGACCGAGCAAAGACCCGAAAGATGGTCACTTTGAAAAAAGTGATCTCTCTCGGGTCTTTTTGCGCTCATAATTAATGAATTCGATAGGTTAAGGATTACACGAGGGAATTGTTGGAGTAGGGGGAGTAAGGTTTGAAATGTATCCATCTTCGCGGCTGAATGATGTTGTAAAAAGTGCAACAATTGCTGCCAAGATCCCGACTTTAACCCTTCGTTGTTGCATAATGTACAACAATTTAGCCCAATATAGACCATTTCGCATCAAATGAGCTCAAATTGTTGTACAAACTGCAACATCAACTTACAAAATAGCCTTTTGGCCTGCTAATTGTTGCAGAAAATACAACATTGGTAACCACTATAGCCCATTTGCCCTCTGGAAAGCTGACCTAGTAGCCAAATAATAATTGTTCAACCACCTGTGAACATATTCTCTTATATCTGTATCCCAAACTCAACACGCACCCGGCATCACCAGATTTTAGCGGAACGTACAAGCTTTATTTCGCTCAAAACCGCGTATTTCACGTTTTCGCGCAACGAGGATCCTCTATTTCCCGCTTTCGAGGTGTAAAAAGTTAGTCTATTGTGCGGATGTGAACGCCAACATGCTTACACGAAATTAACACGTAGTTTACAGTGCATTGACCCTCTGAACTTGGCATCAAGTTAGACTAAGTCCATGGTCTCGTAAACGTTGCATATTTAGTTGGATCCAATTCAATATTCATGGAGGTTTCCTATGAAAGTAGAGCTGCACTGCCATACCAATATTTCCGATGGATCGTATTCTTTTAATGAAGTAGTGGACTTAGTCCAGAAAGAAAAGGTAAGCCATTTGGCGATTACAAACCATGACACGACTAGAGGCCTTAACGAAATGATGAATCAGGGAAAGGAACGAGGAATCGAGATCATCCCTGGCATCGAAATATCAGCCTATGATTTTAAGAGACAGACAAGGGTTCACATATTGGGATATTTTATTGAACCAGGACATTCGGAACTCGAAGATTTATGCAGCCCTCTGTTGGAGCAGCGCCATCTGGCTTGCTTAACCATGGTCCGCCATTTAATCGAAGCAGGATACGCCATCACGCTGGATCAAGTCATGAAGTTTGCGGAAGGCGGCACGGGCATTTATAAACAGCATATCATGCATGCGCTGATCGAACAGGGCTACACGACAACGATTTACGGAGAGTTATACCGCAAACTATTCTCACGCGGCCAGAATGGGGAGGAACCGGGAATTGCCTATATCCCTATGAAGTACGTCGATGCAAAGCTTGCCATTCAAGCGATCCGAAAAGCCGGAGGAGTATCCGTTCTAGCGCATCCCGGGCAGTATCGTAATTTCGACTTTGTACCCGAATTAGTGGAAAGCGGGCTGCAGGGAATCGAGGCCTGGCACCCGTTGCATAGTCCCGATGACGAAGTGAAAGCCCAAGAGTATGCCTTAGAATACGATTTGGTCGTGACCGGCGGATCTGATTTTCATGGATTTTATGGAGAGAAGGAAGTGCTGCTGGGCAGCAAAAGTCCAGGAATCTCCTGCGTAGACGAATTAAGAGAACGTACAAATATGCGGTTTACGAGATAACCGGAACATCAAAGGAGTTGTTGATATGAGGCAAATTCACCAGCCCAGAGAACATACTAAACTTTCAGCAGAACCTAGCATCCATGCAACCAGCCATATTGTGAACAGCTCCGCCGGGGAGTGGTCTTCGATCGGTCCCAGCAACAAGATCATTGAATCTACTATTGGCGATTATACCTACACGATGGATGATGTGACGATTAACTATTCGGAGATCGGAAAGTTCACTTCTATCGCTTCCCATGTATGCATCAATCCTGTTAATCACCCAATGGATCGTGTAACACAGCATCACATGACCTACCGTAGGGCAGCTTATGGTTTTGACAGTAAGGATGATGAAGAAATTTTTGATTGGCGGCGCTCGAACCGTGTAACGATTGGTCATGATGTTTGGATCGGGCATGGAGCAATCGTGATGAAAGGAGTTCACATTGGAACCGGGGCGGTTATAGGTTCGGGTTCTGTCGTAACGAAAGATGTAGAGCCCTATTCGGTTGTTGTAGGGGTGCCAGCCAAACCGATTAAAGCAAGATTTCCCAAGGAAATCGTCGATAAACTCATGCAGATTACCTGGTGGGACTGGCCTCGTGAGGTGCTTGAAGAACGTTTCCACGAATTGAATGATATGGAACGTTTTATTCAAACATACATCTGAACTTGCAAACAATGCGGATGACATGCGGCTCAGCAGTGTCAAATTATGCGTAGGAGGTTGACCCAAGATGTCGGAAGAGATGAATATTATGGATCACCTCATAGCAGATATTCAGGCAGGTAAATATGATCCCGACGATAAACTGCCCTCGGAAAATGAACTTGCCGATCTGTTTCGAGTCCCTCGGATGACCGCACGGAAGGCTTATGAAAGGCTTCAGGAACTGGGCTACATCTATTCCAAGCAAGGAAAAGGCAGCTTCGTCAAAGACCGACACCAACGCATTCCATTAGTGCTGTCTGGCAATGAGAGCTTCAGTAAAAAGATGATAGAGCTAGGTTATAACTATCAAGCCAAAAATATTTTTTGCGAGCCTATCGAGTATAACAACAAAATCTATCAGGCGCTCGGTGTGGATGAGCAGGATCGCGTATTTAAAGTGGGGATATTGCGGATTATCGACGGGGAACCGATAGCTTTGCATGCTTCTTATGTGGCAGAAACGATGTTTAGCGATATTGAAAAGACGGGGAGAGATATTACCTCTATGTTTGAGTTTTATAAGGGTAGAGGTCTTACGGAATTTCACTCCACACAAACCTTGTTAAGCGTGATGTACCCTTCTAAATATGAGCGGGAACTGCTGTCTTGTTCGAGTTTGATTCCTTTATTGGTGCTGGAAAGCGAAAGAGTCGAACAAACGACAGGCAGGACGTTGGAATACAGCAAAATTTGGTATCGAGGCGACTTCTTTACTTATGTACTTTAACTAAATCTTAACATCCGCTCTGTTGGCAACAAGATATAGTAAGTCTCGGAAAGCGATCACTAGGGCAAGGAGGTTTGGCTATGAGACGAAAACTAAGAACGGAAATCCTCATTAATGGATCTGCCGGAATTGCAGCTGCATTGGCACAAGAAATCAAGGATCAGTATACCGTGACAATGATAGAGGAGCCCAGCCATGGCTTGGTGATGGTTAAGGTGAGAGAGACTGCGCAAAAAAGTTTATTCTACTTGGGTGAAGTGCTAGTGACGGAATGTAAGGTCAAGATTAACGATCAAGTGGGCGTCGGAATCTTGAAAGGCGACGAATCAGATTTAGCTTATGATTTGGCCGTGATTGATGCAGCATTCGAGGCGCGTCTGAAGGAAACAAATGCTTGGTCAGCCATACTATTGGCCGAAGCCGACAGAATCGCAGAAGAGCGTAAGGCGTTCGACGCGAAAGTGTTAAGGACAAAAGTGAATTTTGAAACGATGGACACGGATTGAAAGGAGCAAACACGATGAAGCTGGATCTGGTGCATGATATACAAACTTCTTATCGCAAAGTAGTCGATTCCATGTCGAGGCCAGGATTGATTTCTGATCTTTCCGAGGAGGTCGAGAAGCTGGATATAGACGCCGGTTGTTTTCCTTCTACACTTGTGTTGGCCATGATGCTATTGGATACGGAGGTTACTTTCAAAGTATTTTCCGAAAAAGCAGATCAGGCCACTCACCTGTTCAGACAGTTGACCTACGCCAAAACAGCGGAAACGGATCAGGCGGATTTCATCTTTATCCTGCAAGATGCGGCAGTGGGGGATTTGCAAAATGTTCTTGATGAAGCAAAGATCGGAACACTGATCGATCCTCACGATTCTGCCACGATCATTGTTGAGTCCGTGGGCTTATCGGAGTACGCATCTTTAAGGTTAATGGGTCCGGGAATCGAACACGCCGCATTTGCCCAGATTTTACTGAACGTGGACTGGATGGAGCTTCGGGAGGAGAGAAACGCAGAGTTTCCGCTGGGATTAGACCTTATTTTCATCGATTCAGCGAATCATCTCCTCTGCTTGCCAAGGACAACCCAGATTACGAAAGAAGGGGGCAGCTAAATGGGTTATGTCGCGGTGAAAGGCGGAACTTCAGCTATTGAGGAGTCCTTAAAACGAATCCAATACGAGCGGGTCAAACAAAAAACGGTGCTGGACATCGGGGAGATTGAAGGCGGAATGAGAGGCTTGATCGATCAGGTCATGTCGGAGAGCAGCCTTTACAGCGAAACGTTGGCAGCCATCGCTATCAAGCAAGCGGAAGGCAGCCCGGAGGAAGCGGTTTTTTTGATGAGAGCTTACCGCTCCACACTTCCGAGAAAGCATTATACGAGAACGGCGGTTTCTGAGCAGATGCATGTGGAAAGAAGAATCTCCGCCAGTTTCAAAGATATCCCAGGCGGACAGATTCTCGGAGCTTCCACGGATTATAGTCATCGCTTGCTGGATTTCGATCTGATTGATGAAACAGAAGCTGCGGTTAGTGAATGGCTGATTGCATTTGAGCATGGTGATGACTCAGGTCAGGAGAATCGAGAGCAAGATACCGATTTAGCCCGGGTACCTAAAGTGCTGGATTATTTGAGAAAAGAAGGTCTCGTAGCTGATTGTCCTGTGGATGTTCGGGAACCCGATGATGTAACGAGAAAGAGCCTAGCGTTTCCCGCCAGCCGCAGTCAGAAGCTGCAAATTTTAACCAGGGGTCAGACAGGGACGGTTACATCCTTGGCCTATGCGGTCATTCGCGGCTACGGGGCTGTCCATCCTACCGTTGGAGAGCTGCGAGTCGGCAGACTTCCGATGTATATCGACAATCCACTACATGCCATGGGCGATGAGGACGACGCTTATTACATTGGAGATATCAAGGTAACTGAAGTGGAAATGCTGGTGCCGGTATCTGTGGATAAAGAAAAAGGCAGGAAAGAGCTTGAACTCGAATTCGGCTATGGACTTTGCTTCGGACAAAATGAAACCAAAGCAATCGCCATGAGCATTTTGGATAAAAGTCTCGAACGAGGCGACCGTTCCATTCCGACGCAGAATGAGGAATTCGTGCTTTATCATATCGATTCGGTAGAATCCACAGGCTTTATTTCACACTTGAAAATGCCTCACTATGTTACCTTTCAATCGAAGCTAAGCGACGTGCGCAAAACAAAGCAAATCCAAACAGAGCAACCCCAAGAGGTGTAACCGATGCAAATCCAATATAATTACGCCTTTTTTGATGAAGGCTCGAAAAGGGAAATTCGAAGAGCAACCTTGAAAGCCATTGCGATCCCAGGATATCAGGTACCGTTCGCCTCCCGTGAGATGCCGATTGGCAGAGGATGGGGAACCGGAGGGCTTCAAGCTGACCCTGTCTCTTATAGGGAAGAAGGATGCGCTCAAAGTGATCGACCAAGGTTCGGATGAATCGGTCAACGCAGTGAGTATAAAAAAATTAATTCAGAAAACGACAGGCGTAGAAACTGTTGATGAAACAGCGGAAGCCACGCTCATTCAATCGAGACATCGTGTTCCCGAAATTCCGCTAAAGCCGGGCCAAATTCTCGTTCTGCAAGTACCGATGCCGGAACCGCTGCGGATCATTGAATCCAGCGAAATGGAGACCAAAAAGCTGCATGGGGAAAAAGATTACAGCGGTGCCTGGCTGGTGTTGTTCGAGCAGATTATGAAGTACAGAAATATGACGACTGGATCCGACCATCCCGTTATGGTGCATGAGCGATACGTCATGGCTCCGAGTCCGATCCCGAAGTTCGACAATCCGAAGCTCAATAGCTCGGAAGCGCTGATTCTGCTAGGCGCAGGACGAGAGAAAAAGATTTATGCGGTGCCACCCTATACCCGGGTCGTCTCCCTTTCATTTGAAGATGTCCCTTTCGAGGCGGAATCGTTTCAAGGCAAGTGCTGCAAGCAGTGCGGAACCGAAGGAGTGTTTCTGGATGAACTCTTCGATGCGAGCGCCGGAGTTACCTACTACCAGTGCAATGATACCAGCTATTGTATAAGCCGAATGAATCAGCAGTCCTTATAAAGAGGTGACGTGAAGATGGAAGATAATGAAGCTCCGATCCTGACCGTAAAAAATTTGAATAAGCAATTCGGAAGTGGATGCGATCAATGCGAAAACCCGTCCGACAGGAAATTGATCAAAAACTATTGCCCTATATGCGGTACCGTCTATTCGTGTCAAGAGGTTACATTCGACCTGTATCCGGGGGAAGTGCTCGGGATTGTAGGCGAGAGCGGCAGCGGTAAGTCGACGTTGATGCGATGCCTTTATTTCGATCAGGAAGTAACGAGCGGTGAAGCTTACCTAAAGTTCTATAAAGAGGGTGAGAGCAATCTGTTCGATGTATCCTCACAACAAAAAAGATATCTCAGAAATCACTTGATGGGCAAAGTATACCAAAATCCTGTGCTCGGTTTGAGAATGGGATTTACCTCCATCGGCAACATTGCTGAGAAAATGATTGCAGCCGGAAATCGGCATGTGGGGGCCATGCAAGCGAGGGGAAGTGAACTGCTGGAGCGGGTTCATATTCCTGTGTACCGAATGAAGGAAGCGCCGAAAAACTTCTCCGGTGGCATGCAGCAGCGGGTTCAAATCGCTAAGGCCTTATCCAATAACCCGCCTATTCTTCTCTTGGATGAAGTGACGACAGGACTCGACTTATCGGTCCAAGCTAACGTGCTTGATTTGATTAAGCATTTGCAAAGGGAACTGACGATCAGCATCCTGCTTGTATCGCATGATCTGGGTGTCATCCGCATGCTGGCGGACCGCACGATGGTGATGCTGGACGGTCAAGTGGTTGAACAAGGGTTAACCGATCAAATACTTGAAGACCCGCAGCATGCTTATACGCAGCAGTTGGTTCATTCACTGCTTTAGTTAATCCAATATTGGAGGCAACGACATGTATCTGATCACTAACGGACTCATAATTACGGAAGAAGCGATTCTTGAAGGTTTCGATCTACTTATCAAACAGGACCGGATTGAGCGGATTGCCCTGCGCGGAGAGATTGAACGGAATGAACATACCGAAGTGATCGATGCGGCCGGAGGATACATTTCCCCAGGGTTCATCGATATTCATTCCGATTATATTGAGCATATGACTGCACCAAGGCCTACCTCACTGATGGATTTCAATCTGAGTCTCAGAGAAACAGAGAAAGAATTGATCTCCCACGGTATTACAACGATGTATCACTCATTGTCGATTTTCAAAAGCGTTGATTACAAATATCGGCCGATCCGTGAGTCGCACAATGTACGTAAATTAATCGATTTGATCGATCAGACGCACACGAGCAAGCATCTGGTACGTCATCGGTTTCATGCGAGATTTGAGATCGATAATCTAGCGGAGATCGATAATTTAAAGAGCTATATCACGGAGAAGAAAGTCCACCTGATCTCATTCATGGATCATACGCCTGGCCAAGGACAGTATCGGGATTTGGAAGTCTATAAAAAAACGGTCAAAGGGTACCAAGATTTAACGGAAGAAGGCATCGACGAACTCATAGCTAATCATCAAACCAAGCAGAAATTAACGGTAGAGGGAATTCGGGAAATCGCCCAGTTGGCCAAAGACAATCAGATTGCAATTGCATCTCATGATGATGATTCACTTGAAAAGCTTGAACTCGTGCAGAGCTTTGGCGCTGTTATTAGTGAATTCCCGATTACGCTTGCGATTGCCAAGAAAGCGAAAGAACTAGGAATGTACACGGTAGCGGGTGCGCCGAATGTGATTCTAGGCGGTTCGCACAGCGGAAACTTATCAGCAGCTGAAGCGGTTTGCGAAGAGAGCATCGATATTTTATGCAGCGATTATTATCCGGCCGCCATGCTTCACGCCGTATTTTATCTCGCTCACCATTGCAAGAAGAACCTGGTTGATATGTTTAAGATGGTCTCCCTGCATCCAGCAAAAGCTGTGAATATCGATGAGGAAGTGGGCTCCATACGCGAAGGGAAGAAGGCTGATCTTCTCATAATAGAGAAAATCGAACCTGATTTTCCGGTAATTACAACCGTATTTGTAGACGGAAAGCTAATACAAAAAACCAATTACAGGATCTGATAGGGGGGATTCCGTGGAAAACATTCTAACCATTGAACATTTGTCCAAATCTTTCACTTTGCATAACTTAAACAAACAGATCAAAGCCATCGAGAATGTAAACTTTTTTCTGAAAGAAGGCGAATTTGTCGGAATTACCGGGAAAAGCGGCAGCGGAAAATCAACGGTTCTAAGGTGCATTCACCGTACTTATTTACCGCAGGAAGGTCATATTTGGTACAACTCCAAAAAATTTGGGCAAATTGATTTGGTGCACGCATCCGAGCGAACGATTATCGAGCTGCGCAAGTATGAGATTGGCTATGTCTCACAGTTTCTAAATGTCATGCCTCGAACGACGGCAAGAGAATTGGTGAAGCATGCGATTGTGGAGATGGGTCATGAAGCTGATTTTGCCGACCGGGAGACAGAAAAGATGCTGGATCATTTTGATTTGGACCACAGCTTGTGGGACAGTTATCCAGCTACCTTCTCAGGAGGCGAAAAGCTGCGTTTAAACATCGCAAGAGCGATGGTAAAGCGGCCTAGGCTGCTGCTGCTTGATGAACCGACGGCGAGTCTCGATCATAGTTCGAAAATCAAAGTAAAAGTTCTGATTGAACAGTTGATGCGAGAAGGAACAACGATGCTCGGGATCTTCCATGATCTTGAATTCATGCAGAATTTGTGTACCCGGGAATACAATATCCAGGATGGCCAGTTTGTAGTGGCGGCTAGATAGCAACTAAAAACAAGAAACCACAACGAAATCTTCATATTGAATTAACAGTCCGTTGATAAATAACGAGTATCGTTAACTTGTACGGCAAAATTGGAATTTATAAAAGGAGAGTATGAAATATGAAGAAAATGTTAGGTCTTGTACTATCTTTATCTCTCGTAGCCGTTGTTGCAGGTTGTGGTATGAAAGAAGCAAATTCTCAAGGTGCGGCGACTGCACCTGTCAAAACGAAAGATATCATTACGATCGCTTGGTATCCGAATGAATCAGGTGGGGATCTGAAAGACGCTAGGGATGAAATTGGAAAAGCCGTTGAAAAAGCGACCGGTAAGAAAGTGGAGCATAAAACGACGACAGATTATATTATCGCGATTGAGGCGATTGCGAATGGAAATGCTGATTTAGCCTTTATGGGGCCTCAAGGATACATTGAAGCAAACGCGAAAAATAAAAAGGTTCAACCACTCGTCGTACAAAGTGGAGAATCCGGGACACTGGACGATGCGGTCTACTATAGTTGGCTCAATGTAAGAAAAGGAGAAGAATCGGCTTATAAAAGCGGCAGTGATTTCTCGCTCGATAACATTGCCGGTAAAAAATTCTCCTTCGTTTCAAACAGCTCTACATCCGGATTTAAAGTACCATCCACTGGCATTGTAAGTTATTTTAGCAAAAAAGATAAATACAAAAGTTTGACTGCAGACGATTTGCTGCAAGGCGGGAAGGACAAGTTCTTCTCGGAAGTACTGTTCGGAGGTTCTCACCAAGGATCCGCAGTAAACCTGCTGACGGGCAAAGCCGATGTTGCCGCTTTCTGTGACACTTGCGTTGCCAACTATGTGGAATTGTCATCCGGAACTGCGAATAAGCCTGGAGCTGTCTACAAAGTGAAGCAAGGTGCTGCCGAGCCGTTTAATACCCAAATAGGAAAAGAATTTTCGCTTATTTCTGTTACGCCGGTGCTAAATTCACCTTTTGCCATCAATACAGGAACCATTAGTGCGGAAGACACAAAAAAATTGAAAGATACATTTACATCGGATGAAGTAACCAAAAACGAGAAGATCTTTCTTCCGAAGGATTCCAAAGCTTCTGGATTGTTCAAGATGAAGTCGGGTAAGGAGCATTTCCTATCTGTTGAAGATGCTTGGTTCAACCCAATTAGAGAACTGTCGAAGTAATCGTCAGACCGATCGTCATTCGAAAATAAAACGTTTGGGAGTTACCCATGACAACCATGACAACCTTATTGGAATTCAAGAATGTATCGAAACAATACGGTTCTGAAACAAAGGCGTTATCGAATATTAACTTCGCTGTTAAAGAAGGAGAATTTGTTTCGATCATCGGACCCTCGGGAGCGGGGAAATCAACGCTCCTTCGTTGTATCAACCGGATGATTGATGCTAGCAGCGGAGAGATTGTTTTTGATGGCGCCAATGTTTCGGCATTTAAGAAAAAAGAGTTGAAGCGATTACGTACCAGAATCGGGATGATTTTTCAACATTACAATTTGGTCAATCGGTTGAGTGTCATCGAAAACGTCCTTCATGGCCGACTTGGTTACAAGTCTACCTTGGCTGGCGCTTTAGGTTTGTACACCGATGAAGAAAAACGTCAGGCGTTCAATATCTTGCAGATCCTAGGTTTGGAAGATCAGATTTATAAAAGATGCGATCAACTAAGCGGTGGTCAGAAGCAGCGGGTAGGGATTGCCAGAGCTTTGATCCAAGCACCTAGAATGCTGCTGTGTGACGAGCCGATCGCTTCTTTGGATCCGAATGCATCTAAGGTGATTATGGATCATCTGAAGAACATTTCGTCCTCCATGGGAATAACCGTTGTCGTCAATCTGCATCAAGTAGACGTTGCTTTGAAATACTCGGACCGAATTATAGGCGTCAATAAGGGAAGAGTTGTATACGATGGTGTGCCAGAGGGAATCCAGGCAGACGAACTCCAAAGCATTTATGGTTCCGAGGTGGCAAACAACCTGAGTGAGCTAGGAGGACAACATGCAGGGTAATTTCTTTGCCGTAAAAAGAAGAAACTCTATGATGTATTGTGTTCTGCTGCTTGTGTTAACTTTGGTTGCCATTATCATAACGGAATATAACGTTGTGAAAGGTTTTACTTCCATACCGAAGGCGATAGACTGGGCGATTTCTAATTTTTATCCAAATGAAAAAGCGATGAAAAGATTGCCGGACATCTTAGACAAGCTGGTTGAAACCGTATTAATCTCTATCGCTGCTACGACTGTCGCTGCCGTGTTTGCCCTTTTAGCCGCAATTCTAGGTTCTAATACAACAGGTGTTAACGGGATATTCGGCTATTTTAGCAGAGGTATCGCCACCTTATTCCGCAATATTGATGTAGCGGCATGGTCGATGATATTGCTTTTATCCTTTGGTCAAAGCGTCTTGACTGGATATTTCGCTCTGTTTTTTGGATCCTTTGGTTTTCTGACTAGAGCTTTTATGGAATCGATCGATGAAGTGAGTTCGAGTTCCGTTGAAGCATTAAAGGCTACAGGAGCTGGCTATCTCTCGATTATTTGCCAGTCTGTTATACCTGCAAGTATGCCTCAGCTCTTGAGTTGGATCTTATTTATGGTAGAAACGAACATTCGTCATGCCACACTTATAGGAATTCTGACAGGGACGGGAATCGGATTCTTGTTTAGCTTATATTATAAAAGCTTGAATTATAGCGCTGCTAGTTTGATCGTTATCGTCATTGTGCTCACCATACTTGTCATTGAATATGTTTCCAATTATGTGAGGAGGGTGATCTTGTAAATGGAATGGGATGAATCAGTTAGAGCTTTATATGATGCAACTGAGAAACAAGTTAAGCAGATTCATAATCAACCTATTAAGGCCAAGCCCTTTAATTTGGCTACATTCGTTATACAAATCACCCTTGTCACATTAGTCGTACTGACCTTCTATGGTTTCAGCAGCTTCGACTACAAAGGGGTCAGTCTATTCGAAGGTATTCAAGCAGCGGCCGTTACGGTTAAAACGATGTTTATGGAACCTCATTTCCAGCATTTCACTTTTGTCGATGGTTTAAAGCAAGTATTTGTTACGCTTGGGTTAGCTTTTCTAACGACACTGTTTGGTGCAGTGATTGCCTTGTTTCTAGGGTTGCTGGCTTCACGAAACTTATCCTCGAATGGCGTCTCGATGATCATCAAAGGGTTGGTTGCTATCATTAGAGCCGTTCCAACGGTGTTATGGGTACTGATTTTTGCCGTAGCAGCCGGTCTCGGAAGTGTCGCAGCCGTCATCGGCATGACCTTTCATTCCGTAAGTTATTTAGTTAAGGCCTATTCGGAATCTTTCGAAGAGTTGGATCATGGTGTTATAGAAGCCCTTAGAGCAAGCGGTGCGAATTGGTGGCAGATTGTTTTCCAAGCCGTAATCCCTTCCTGTATAACGTATATCATCTCTTGGACCTTCATGCGTTTTGAAATTAACTTTGCTGTTGCAGTTGCCATGGGGGCAGCTGCCGGCGCTGGCGGGATCGGGTTTGATATGTTTATGGCGAGCGGATTTTATTATGATCTGAGAGAAGTTGGAGGAATTACCTATTTCATTTTAATTTTTGCTATCATACTTGAGGTTATGGCTAACAGAATTAAAAGAAAGCTGCGAGCAACAGCGTAAGGCGTGAATAGGGAGATAGAAAAAACTCGACACTACTGGTGGTTAAGACCAGTGACATCGAGTTTTATTTTTTTCTCACAAAAATGGAGTTCCAGCATCTTTAAAGGCTGCCTTCATTTCCGGAGTTATGGATGAATCGCTGATAATCCCGATGGTTTCTTGGACTTCACCTATCACAAACAAGGAGCTCCGGCTGAACTTGGAATGATCGGCAACGAGGTAAGTTTCCATGGACTGCTTCATCATGCGTCGATTGGTCTCGGCTTCCAGCTCATTATAAATCATCATGCCGCGGGATAAGGAAACGCCGTCCACTCCCATGAAAGTTTTGCGAATGCTGAGATTTTCTAACGTTGCATTGGCGAGCGGTCCCGACAGCTCGAAGGTTTGGGTACGAATCACGCCGCCAGTAAGGATAAGCTGCAATCCCGGTGTTCCGATCAGCTCATAGGCGATATTAACCGCATTCGTGATCACGGTAAGGTTCTTGAATTGGTTGAGCTTTTTAGCGATAAAAGTCGTCGTCGTACCGCCGGTTAAACCGATGATATCGCCATCTTCAATATAGCGCAGCGCCTTGTCGGCGATTTCTTTCTTCTCATCCGTGTAGAGGTCCATTTTGTTAAAAAATGGGACTTCGACCTTCAAGCTTTCAAGCACAGCGCCTCCAAAGGTACGGATGCAGCGCTTCTCTTGTTCGAGTATCTCAAGATCCCGTCTAGCCGTTGCTTCCGATACGGCGAACTGCTTGACGATATCGGTCAAGGCAATGGAGCCTTTATCTTTAATGGCTTGCATAATCGCATCGCGGCGAATGTCTGTCTTTCCCATGGTACCTCCTAAAAGCAAATCCTTATTCTTCCTGTAGATAACGCTTACTTCTATCTTATCATTCAATGGATAAGCCGTCCATCGGATGGTGTCGAAGATGGAGGCGCGGAGTGCATCCGTGGAAAATGTCAGAAAAGCAAAAATAAGAGTCTCTGCCCAATAAGAGTCTTCAGAGACTCTTATTGGAGTAGTTGTTGTTGTCATGTGTTACTTTAGCGATGATTTACATCGCTAAAGTAAGTGGGAGTGCGAAATTTGCTGCGGTAGCGATGATTTATAGCGTTAAAGTAGCTTGCAGTGGGTAGTTTGGTTGTCATGGGTTGTATTAACGATGAATTACATTGCTAAAGTGAATGTGAATGCGAAATTTGTTGCGGTAGCGATGATTTATAGCGTTAAAGTAGCTTGCAGTGGGTAGTTTGGTTTTCATGGGTTGCGTTAACGTTGAATTACATCGCTAAAGTGTATGTTAATGCGAAATTTGTTGCGGTAGCGATGGTTTATAGCTTTAAAGTAGCTGGCAGTGGGTAGGTGGTAGTGGATAGTGGGTAGTTTGAGAGTCTGGAGGAGCGAGCGGCTGATATCCATTATGTGGGTGCATACACAAAACACACAAAACCCCCTGCCCAATATCGGCCGGGGGGAGGGCTTTAAGCGGCACCACAAGAGGTGCCGCAAAAGTAAGCAGCAGCTTACACCGTCGCTGCGGTCAGATCAAGCCATGCCAGTTCCTGCGGAGACAGCACAAGCTGCGCGCCGTCACGGCATGAGAGCATTTCGGCTTCGCTGCGCGGGCCAATGAGCGCGCACGCCGGGAACGGCTGGCTCAGCACATAGGCGAGCGCGATTTGGATCGCGCTGACGCCTTTTTCCTGCGCCAGCTGTTCGGCGCGGCGCAGCCGCGTCCAGTTCTCGTCGCTGTAGAAGACACGGACGAGGTCGGCGTTGTCACGGTTCTCCGGTGTGAACCGTCCAGTGAAAAATCCGCGCGCCTGCGAAGACCAGGACAGCAGCGGGAACTGCTTGGCTTCGTGCCAACGCAGCGCCCCCTCATCGGTTGAGACGCAGCCGGCCCAGAATGGTTCGTTCGCTTTGGCGAGGCTAAGGTTAGGGCTGCTGAAGCTGAAGCCAATTAGACCATGCTGCTCGGCATAATCTGCTGCTTCTTGCAAACGTTCATGTGTCCAGTTGGACCCGCCAAAGGCGCGGATTCTTCCAGCTTCCACATGTTCATTCAGCGCTTCGAGGATAACGCCAACCGGTGTTGCCGGGTCATCGCGATGAAGCGCATAGAGGTCAATATAGTCCGTGCGCAGTCTCTCGAGACTAGTGAACAGATCACTGCGAATCGCTTCCGGATTCACTCTTGGCCCGCTAGCATCATGATGTGCACCCTTGGTAAAGATATTGATGTCATCGCGATTACCCATTTCATCCAGCCAAATCCCAAGCGCTTGCTCGCTCTGGCCGCCGCAATAGATGAAGGCAGTGTCAATCGTGTTTCCGCCGATAGATAGATAATGTCCAAGGATATCACTGACTTCTTGAGGATTGTCCAGTCTAAAAAAGTCCGATCCCATGATCAGTTTAGATACGGGTTTATCTAATCCTTTAATCTGAATGTGCTTCATATGAAATCATCCCTGCTTTCTTTTTTATGAAGTATTATGGATTAATCACAATTCGCGAACGCTCTCTAGCTGACTTCAGACATGCATCAATGACTTTCATGTTGCTAATCGCATCACTCGCGGGGAAGCGAGGTGCTTTCTCACCCCAAGCCGCATGGGCCATGTCGTCCGCTTGCAGGGAATATTGGTTCAGGAACGGAACCTCTTCTTCACGTTGATCATTCCCAACAAATACTTTAAAGTGACCGGATTCTTTAGTTGGCGTTACAAAAGCCGAAGGGATTTCAATGCGTCCCAACGTGCCTAGAACTTCAACCGTATTTCTGAAAGCCGCCCACATCCCGCAGTCAAAGGTTAGCGCGACATTGCCGCTAAATTCAACTAAGCCGGACATCATCATATCGACGTCGTCATGCTCAGGTGAGAAGAAAGCATGGGTAGTTACAGCTTCTGGTTCTCTGCCTAAGAGCATTCTAGCTGCGCTCAATGGATAACAGCCTACGTCATAGACTGAGCCGCCGCCCCATTCACGTACGAAGCGAACATTTTTACTATCACCCGGATTGCAGAAGGTGAACGTCCCATGAATTCCACGAATATCACCGATTTCACCGGAGTCCATAATCGCTTTGATCCGCTCGTACCGCGGGTGGTGTCTATACATGAAAGCTTCGGCAAACAGCACCCCTGCTTGTTCGCATGCCGTGACCATTTCTCGAACATCATCTGCCGTTAGAGAAGCTGGCTTCTCGGAAAGTACATGCTTGCCAGCCTGGGCAGCACGAATCGTCCACTCTTTGTGCAGATGGTTCGGCAGCGGTATGTATATGGCATCAATCTCTGGATCCTCGATCAATTCTTCATAACTGCCGTAAGCCTTAGGAATTTCTAGCTTAGCCGCAGTTTCCTGTGACTTTTGCAAATTGCGGCTGGCAATAGCGCTTACAATTCCTGTTTGAGACTGCTGGATACCAGGAATACAAGCCCTAATGGCAATATTAGCGCAACCTAAAATACCCCAACGAAGCTTTGTCATTTCAGCACTTCTCCTTTTGTAAAATATTTGATAACGGTATATTGTTATTATAAAACGAGTTATTTAAAATGAATATGATAATATATTGCACCCAGTATCGGAATATTGTCATTAGAAGAGGAGGCGTAAAGATGCAAAGGCAAGTCATGCTGCCAAGGTTGCAGCAATCTTCTTATTTCATTTTTCCAGAATCTGTTGGCTGGTATCGTGATTTCCCCAATCATTCTGTCTATCGTCACGAAGGGTTATGTGAAACCTTCAGCTTGCATTTCATCATTTCAGGTAAAGGATACGTCGAAATTGAGGGGGAACAGTATTCCATTCAAAAAGGGGATGCCTTTCTGTATTTTCCGTATCAAGAACAAAGATACTACAGCTCGAAGGAAGATCCTTGGGATGTCCGTTGGTTTCATTTTTATGGAAATCATATCAAGGAGTTTATGCTGGAACGAGGATTTCTACGTACCTTGTGGACGTTAAAGCGATGGAATGAGCTTGAAGAAGCGTTCCACGAGCTGCTGCTTGAGGCAGAGACGAATAACATTCTTCGGACAACGAATCTCTCCACGCTGACGTATAAGATATTGTGCGAATTCATGAGCTATGCGGCGCCTTTAACGGGAAATCGCGGGATGGAATCCGTGGATCGCATTCTCGCCTTACTTCCCTTGATGCAGCAAAAAGCCTGTGAACCGTTCATCTTGGAAGAATGGGCGGAGCTCACAGGCGTAAGCACATACTATTTCTGCAAATTGTTTCGTAAAGCCATGTCGATGACACCGCTCTCCTTCATTACTCTTTGCCGTATTCAATTTGCGAAGCAGCGTTTAATTGAAAAGGAGGACTGGCCGATCAAAGACATTGCTAATGAATCTGGTTATGCCAGCGCGAGTTATTTCAACCAGCGGTTTCAAGAACATGAAGGAATGACGCCAAGCGAGTTTCGAAACTTTTATGCCAAAAGCTTATTTGAATAAGCGAGAACGAATCGGTTTCCCGTCCCAGATGAGTTCGGTTACAGCTTGGCGCGCTTTCACTTCCGGTTCTTCGAGCAGGAGGAAGAAGTTTTTCGTAGGCAATTCACCGAGTTGATGCTTTGCGGAGAGCATGTCCAAAAAGGGGCGCATATTGTCTAATTGACCCGACATGTTGCTGCTGCCTTGCTGGGAAAATGCATAGAGCACGCTGGCAATTGGCGCACGTTTCACGCGGAATTGTTCAGCTACCCGTAAGAAGAAATCCCAGTCCCAATAATGAAATACGTCCGTGTCAAAAGCACCCAGAGCGTCGATAACCTCGGGTCGAAATATACAACCGGAAGAGAAGAAGGTGGAAAACCTGCGCATCGCAGGCACATCGAATTCATAAGCAAAAACGAACCGATCTGTGATGGAACGGGCGTTACTTTCATAGACATAATCGAAAATTTCAACATCTGGATATACGAGATCATAGCCTTCAATTTCTTGCAGCATACGCTCGATATGGATCGGAAGCAGCAGATCATCGTCATCACAGAGCATGATGAAATCGCCTTTCACCTCTTGCAATCCGCGGTTGCGCGCATGAACGTGCTTCAAGTTTTGGGGCATATTGACGATCTGAATAGCCAGTTCCGGGTATAATTCCTGAATGAAATCGACGGAGGGGCCGCAATCGTTAACAATGATAATTTGCAGGTTTTTATACGTTTGGCGATATAATGATTCTGCGAGCTCAGCGAGTTCAATTCGGCGATTATATGTAGGGATAATGATGGACACTAATGGCTGATAGGACATGAAAAAGCGCACCTCCGGTTTATGGTAATGTAAGCTTACCTCAATTTCGGTGTACTTCTCAAATATAAGTGCTAAATAAAGATAATGCTTACGAAGCCAGTTTTCTTCGAAAACTCTAAGGAGGTTCCTAATGCTGGAGATACCGCATACCATTATAAGCTCATCTGATCTTCATTTATGGAAAAAAGACCGCTATTTAAGCGCATTGGTTGGCGAAATGGATGCCGTTGCGCTGCTTAGTCTGGATATTTTCGACACGCTATTATTTCGTACATGTGCTAATCCCTCTGACGTTTTTGAACTTGTTGCGGAAAAAGCACACCGTATTGGCTGCCTGAAGGCATCGATAACGTCAGCTGCGTTCAAAGAGATGCGGATTCGTGCTGAGAACACGGCACGTGTTCGCCAAGCTGCCGTAACGGGCTTTGGAGAGGTCACTTTGGAACTCATTTATGCGGAGATGCCGGATGGAAGCTGTAAAAGGGACAAGATGGCTCAGATCGAAGTCGAAACCGAGGCGGAAGTTTGCTATGTGAACCCGCATGTGGCGTCATTGATAGCTGCTTGTAAAAGCAAGCAGATTCCGGTAGCTCTGTTATCGGATATGTATTTATCCTCGGATCAGCTGCGCTCGATTCTTGCTTCGGCTGGACTAGATTTAACAAGAGTGGATACGCTGCTTGTTTCTTCGGAGGAGCATGAAGGGAAGTCATCGGGACATTTATTTGCCCGGTTGAAGGAATTTTACCCACAAATCGCGAGTCACGCGATTGTACATATTGGCGACAATATAGCCGCAGATGTGGAAGGAGCCTCTAAAGAAGGGATAAGGAGCATACACTACAATGTCGTTCCAGAACATTTCGAGAGCCTGCATCACTGGGAATATGTTAGACATGGACATGTATTGCCTGAATGGAAATCCCTGCGGAAGTTAGCTGAAGCCACGGATATGACGGTTGGAATAGGCGAGCTGGAGCGTTTTTTTTATAAGATGGGCAGCAGTGTAATAGGACCGTTCTTGCAAGCCCTGTGTGAGTGGGTCATTGATCAATGCGTAGCTGAGGGCATCCGGACTGTTCATCCTTTGATGAGAGAAGCTTATTTGTTAGCTCCGATGCTTGAAAATGCTGCGCGTATTCGAGGTGTTGACCTCCAGATCAAGCCGATCTATGTTTCCAGACAAGCTACTTTTTTGGCAGGATTGGAGAGCTTCAGTGATGATGAGTTAGCGTTACTGCTAGGTATTCACGGATTGAAATTAGGCGAGCTTTTCGAAGTGCTGGATATCAGCGAGGAAGGCGTTCATTTTGAAGCATTTTTGGAGGAAAGAATTGAGAATTGCAAGTATATACTAGGTGAAAATGGAAGCTCAATCTATGATCAAATTGGGGGCTTTCTTCGAAGTGCACCTATACAAACTAAAATTTTGGCGTCTGTGCAGCGGCATAGGCAGCTTTTTGTAAGTTATTTGAAGCAAGAATTTGGATCGCCTGAACGGTTGGTAACGGTCGATATTGGGTTTCATGGAACCATTCAGAAGTCGCTGGAAAAAATCGTAAGCTTAGCTGGACATAGGCCGCAGATGCTGCATTTGCTTGCTGTTGGCGCTAATCGGCTGGATGAACTGAGCATGCGTGGGATGGATATCCGGAGTATGCTGCGTTCGGGTAGCGGAGGAACTGAAGAGGGGAAGCGTATCGCAAGGACGCCAGCTTTTTTGGAGGAGCTTATGATGGGCGACTTCGGTTCGACGCTGCGTTATGCTGAAGGTGAGCTCGGTCAAATCAGACCGATTACGGCAGAGCTGAAACGTTCGGGCGAAGAATACGCGATGAAACGGGCATGCCAAGAAGGGGCTTTGGCGTTCCAAGGTTATTATGCCTATCTGCTGCAGCAGAAAGAAGGGCAATTGCAGCGCGCATCCTTACAGCCAGTAGAATGGAGCAAGCCGCTGCACCGTGTTCTCGATATGCCGAGGCCTGATGAAGCAAGATTATTGGGGGATTTGACGCATCAGGACAATTTCTGTACCGAGTACATTGCGCCGATTTGTGAAGATGTGGCCGAAAAATGGTTCGAACAAGGGCCGGAAGCATTTTTGAATACCTGTAACTATGGGCCGTCGATTTTGAATGCGAATTGGCCGCAGGGCCTTGTGACTAGACGATTTCCTTATTATTTATATACATTCTATTTGCGGCATCAAGATGGGTTCGGCAGCCAGGTGATGCTGTTTGAGACGATCCAAAGGGTAAAAGAGGATGGATTATGTGCCATTCATCTTTATGGAACGGGGGCTTTTGCCGAGCAGACCTTGAAGATGGCTTGGTTTCATGGACTTCAGATTCGTTCATGGATTGATCCGCATGTTGGAGTGGATGCTGCGCCTTGGGGACGGTTTGCTTATAGTACTTTGGAACAGGTGAGGGATGGGGAGGTTCGAGCGGAGACAGAGGAAGAGACAGGGGAGGAGACTCGAACCGGGATAGTGAAAGGAACTGCCTCTCACGCCTTTTTGATAGCGACGTTATCTGAGATGAAGGAATATAAGAACCATATTTTGCATGTATATGAGGGTAGTGAGGTAACGCCGATCTTTTACGAGCTTCGTCCTTAGGAAATTATGCCAAAATTCATTGAACCAAATCGATGGATGGAACATCTTAATTAGTGATTTATTAACTTGGATGATGAACCTATTTTTGGCTGAAAAAGGAAGGTGAATGGGATGAAGCAAAAGTTACTAAGCTTGTTTCCCGTGCTTTATCGCTTGCGAATTGCCCAGTTGAGACTGAAACGGCACTTCCTGAATTTGAATCCATCGATTACCTATGCGAAGCATAGAGTTGTCCATTCACTTCCTTATACTTGCAAAAAGCACCAATCCTTACTGCGAAGAAAGCTCGGCTCTTCCGATCCTATTTTACAGGAAAACAAAATTACAAATCTAAGGATCAGCGTTGGACGTATGGACGGCATTGTGATTCGACCAGGTGAAACCTTTTCCTTCTGGAAATTAGTTGGGAAAACAACGTCGGCTAAAGGCTACATTGAAGGCCTGCTGTTATCGCAAGGCGGTGTGAAGCGGGGTGTCGGAGGCGGGATATGCCAGTTGGGCAATTTACTGTTTTGGATGGCATTGCATACCCCACTTCAAGTCGTGGAGCGGCATCACCATAGCTTCGATCCATTTCCGGATGATCATCGAGTTCTGCCTTTTGGGAGCGGAGCGAGTGTATTTTACAATTATATAGACCTGCGCATTTATAATCCTACCCAGCATACGTTCCAGTTCCGGTTGTGGCTGACGGATGAGCATTTGAAAGGCTCCGTACATTGTGACGCGCTTTTACCGAATGCCTATCATATCGAGGAGAGAAACCACCGTTTTCTTGAAAAAGATGGCCGGAACTATCGTGAAAATGAGATTTGGCGCAAAGTGATTGATAAAAGAACTGGAAATTTAACAGCGGAGGAGCAAATGATTCATAACTTTTCTGAAGTGAAGTATGACTTGTTCAATACGTCTTAAGAAGGTACTAGTTGAAATTAGTACTTTTGGAAAAGATAGTGGCGAGGTAACCTGAGTTTATTGGTAATAACAAGGGGGACTAACCATGCTGACTATTCCATTCACGAAAAACTGGTTGTTACAAATGATGATCGTTATGTATGTAGGAATATGGATTTGGCTGGCGGTGGAGCCTTACAGCAGGTATGACTGGGTTCTGGAAAATCTGCTGATATGGGCAGCGCTAATTGGACTTGTAAGTACGTATAAGTTTTTTTCATTTACAAATCTGTCTTATGCATGGATTGCTTTGTTCCTGGTACTGCATACGATTGGGGCTCATTATTCGTACAATGAGAATTGGGTGGATGTTTGGTTGAAGTTCATTTTTCACTCGCAACGTGATAATTACGACCGTTTGGTACATTTCAGTTTTGGAGTGCTCCTAGCCTATCCGATTCGGGAAGCGATGAGCGCATGGACACGGCTAACAAGTAAATGGCTTTACGTGATTACCTGTGTCATCGTATTGGCAATGGGGGCCTTTTATGAGCTTATTGAAATGTGGGTGGCGCTGCTTGTGGCTCCTGAGATTGGAATTTTGTTCCTCGGAACACAAGGTGATCCCTGGGATACGCACCACGATATGGAGCTTGCTCTGTATGGGGCGGTGATGGCTATGATTTTCACTGCGGTATGGCGCAAGGTGCGGGCAAGTCGTTAAGTCAAGAAAGCAGGATTATGAGATTAAGTAGGGAAATGTGAGAGTAGGTTATAGAGATTAAGTGCGAGAATAGTAAGGCAGGAATAATGAGACAAGAACGAGATTGCGTGAATAGTAAGGCAGGAATAGTGAGACCAAGAACGAGATTGAAAAGCAGGGTTTATGAGATCATAGGACAATATTTATAGCAGAAATCGTCGCTATCGTGGAGGCTGGTTGCCAATGTCAGTAGGAGAAAAGAAAGAATTGTATGTTTATGTGGGTTCCTATACAGATGAGCGTCATGCCAATGGGATTTCATTGTATGCGTTCAATCCATTGAGCGGAGAAATGAGGTTGGTGGAATCGTACTCCGATTTGCCAAATGCTTCCTTCCTTGCGCTAAATGATGCACGGACGATGTTGTATGCAGTGAGCGAGACCGAAACGTATAATGGTCGTTTCGGAGGATCAGTGGCAGCTTATGCGATAGAAGCCGGCACCGGCAGGCTGGAGAAGTTGAATCAGCAGCCTACGGATGGAGCTGCACCTTGTTATATCAGCTTGAATCAGACTAACCGAATGGTGTATGTAGCGAATTACTCAAGCGGCAGCGTGACCGTTTATCCGGTCGAAGCGGACGGGCGGCTTGGTGAGCATGCGCAGCTGGTAAAGCACGAAGGCACATTGGGGCCGCGTGCGGATCGCCAAGAGGCTCCGCATGCGCACTCGATTGTTCCGGCACCGAACAATCGGTTTGCGATTTCAGCCGATCTGGGCCTTGATCGGCTGGTTGTTAGCCGCATTGACGCGAAGAGCGGCTTGCTTTTGCCGCATGGCGATGCGGCGATGAAGCCGGGCGCAGGCCCGCGGCATTTGGTTTATAGCGCGGACAGTCGGTACGTGTACGCGATCAATGAGCTGGACAGCACGGTCACCGTGCTGGGGTATGAGGCAGACGCGGGAGTTCTGACCGCGGTCCAGAGCATTTCGACGCTGCCGGAAGGCTTCAGCGGCGAGAGCACATGCGCGGACATCCACCTCTCCGAGGATGGCCGCTATGTGTATGCATCCAACCGCGGACATGATAGTATCGCGGTTTATGAAGTGGACCGACAAAGCGGCACGCTGTCGGTCGTGGGTTGGCAGGCGACGCTCGGGCGGACGCCGCGGAACTTTGCCTTATCGCCGCAAGGGGAGTTCCTCCTCGCGGCGAACCAGGACTCGAACAGCATTACGGTATTCCGCATTAATGCGGAAACCGGCATGCTGCGTGAAACAGGGCAAACGGCAGCGGTATCGCGGCCGGTTTGCATCAAGTTTCTTTAGGACACAAAGAGCGAGTACCTATGCAGCGTAAGCTGTTAGGGTGTTCGCTCTTTTTTTACGTTCTAGGCAGGGGGCAATTCCTGCCTTACTAGGGTCCTCGCAGGCGATATGCTCGGAAATCGACTTCTCAACCTATCAGTTTCTGCTTACCACGGCTATTGCAAAGAGTTAGGCTCGGAAAAGGAGCTTAACTTAGTCAACATCAGAAATAGGCTCGTATTCCGAGCCTATTTAGACATCCTTCATGTCTCACTACTGCCCGACAGCTCTGAGATTGCTGGACGGCTAGGATTAGGACTTCTCTACCTCACTGTAACGATGATTTTCATCGCTACAGTGAAGTAGAAGACCAATTTTGCCCTCATAGTGATGAAAAACATCCTTAAAGACGGCGTTTGTACGTATTTTGACCAAAGTGAATGCTGATACGATGTTTTTCATCGTTAAAGGCATGAAAAAATGAATTCACTTCTCGTTAGCGATGAAAAACATGCTTAAAGCCTCGAATGCTCCTACTCAAACTAAAACTCACTTATATAGCCGCAAATTTGGTAAGCAGCCTTGGTAAAGCAGGCTATATTTGTTTGTTGGTGTCGGTGTTGGTGTCAGTGTCAGTGTCGGTGTCGGTGTTGATGTTGATGTTGATGTTGATGTTGATGTTGATGTTGATGTTGATGTTGATGTTGATGTTGATGTCGGTGTTGGTGTTGGTGTTGGTGTTGGTGTTGGTGTTGGTGTTGGGTATTGAATGTAAATTTTTTTTTAAATCACCCCCAAAAATTAGTTGCACATGCAACTAATCGGGCGTATGATAAAACAGTAGCAAGTGCAACGATACGGAAGCTCTTTACAATTTTGCTCAAACAGAGGAGACATGTTTATGATCGAAAACAGAAATTCGATACCAAGGTGGGTCTCACTCATTTACCGTTACGGACAGATGTATATTGGTGAGCATTTGAAGAAATATGACATCGGCAGAGGGCAGCATATTTTCATCAACGCGCTGTATAAAGAAGATGGACTCACGCAAGAAGAGTTGGCGGATTATTTGAAGATTGATAAAGGTACGACAGCAAAAGCGCTTAAAAAGCTAGAAGTGCAAGGCTACATAACCCGCACGGTCAGTAAAAAAGATAAGAGATGCAACGAAGTTCATCTGACTGAGAAGGCGCTGCTGATTAAGGGCGATGTGCGGAAGGTACTGACGGATTGGCGAGAGCGCCTAACGTTTGGTTTATCGGATGAGGAGAAACAACTGGCTTTGACGATTTTGGAGAGAATGGGAGATAATGCGTCCCGTTTCGCAGAGGAGCAGGTGGAGCCATGAATATGAAGCTTGCAGGTTCACTGTTTGTCGATAAGCATTTTCATGCATTAACGCATCGTAATTATCGGTATCTTTGGCTAGGTCAATGTGTATCGCTCATTGGAACATGGATGCAAAATATTGGGCAGTCTTGGCTCGTTCTGACGATCACGGGCTCACCTCTTAAACTGGGCATTGTCGCGGCATGTCAGTTCCTCCCAATCCTCTTATTTTCCTTGTTCGCAGGTATTATCGTCGATAAGTTTCCAAAGAAGAAAATTCTGCTTGTCACGCAAACGGTCGCGATGATTCTAGCTTTTACGTTGGCTATACTCGTCTTGACGGATACGGTAAAGTACAGTTATATCATTGTGCTAGCGCTGCTGCTTGGGCTAAATAACACGCTGGATATGCCAACGAGACAGTCATTTAATATAGAAATCGTGGGAAAAGAAGATCTGATGAACGCCATAGCCCTCAATTCTACGACTTTTAACATGGCAAGAATTGTTGGTCCTGCGATTGGTGCGGTGATGATGGCTTGGCTGGGTGCCGGTTGGTGCTTCTTGCTTAATGGGGTTAGTTTTCTGGCTGTTCTATATGGATTGTTTCATATTCAAGCAGCGCCCTATGTTCGGAAGAAGAACTCACGTGACGGCATAATGAAGGAAATTAAAGATGGCATTGTCTACATTGCGAGAGATCCTTTGCTAGCGCAGACTGTGCTTCTCGTAACGGTGATTGGCACGCTTGCTTTTAACTTTAATATACTCATTCCGGTTTTTACAAAAAGTGTGCTGCATATGGGAGAGACGACGTATGGCACGTTAATGTCATGTCTGGGTGTGGGTTCTTTCGCGGGGGCTCTTACAATGTCATTCCGCAGCAAGCAAGGCCCAATGCTGAAATTAAGTATTGTTGCTAGTTTAGTAGTGGCGGTTTGTTTGGTCTTAAATGGACTAAGCACTTCCGTTTGGGTCTGCGGTGGATTGCTCGCTGTTACCGGATTTTTCAACATCATATTTGCAACGAACAGTAATTCTTCCCTTCAGATGCATGCCAAAGAGGAGTATCGCGCGCGTGTAATGAGTGTGTATTCACTTGTATTTGCGGGTTCCACGCCGATAGGAAGCATTTTTGCTGGATTTGTCGCAGATCGATATGGTGCGAATGGGGCTTTCGTCTGTTGCGGTGTGTTAACTGGTGTGCTTTGTCTGATTATTATTTGGAATTATAGGAAGAAATCCTCTAAGAAATCGCTTGGGGAGATAGGAACTACCTCATAAATGAGAGGAAATGTTATTTTTAATTGCAAAAATAACCATTTTTTGGATTGTCAATTGTTGGTGTATCCGCTACAATATGAGTTATATTCATGTCGTTATTGGGGAGGGAATCTTGTGCTGGGATTTTTGAAAAAATGGATGCATACACCAAAGCAGGAACCTACGAACGCTGTGGATTATAAAACGATGGAAATCGACGTTGTTATCAAATGCTTTGTGTCGGATAAAGACAAGCCGTTTCGTGTGATTTTTAAAGTGGAGAAACAAGGCTCATTCTTTTCCAAAGATATTTTCGTGAAAAATGTGGATATTAAGACACCCTACGAACTGGTTTATAACTTCTCCACACTTGGAATGAACTATGAAGAGCTGAAGAAGTACGAAAGCACAGATCATGCTGAGTACAGCTTCGCGACTTTGGAAGAAGCCAAAAAGGTGAAAGATACAACAGTCGACTACATACGCTTTCTTATCCGTGAGCATCAACAAGAAACACTCGCAAAAATTTCATAGGATTCGACCAAAAAGGAGCTAGCGAGGATTCTCGTTAGCTCCTTTTCCGTATATAACCTCGTGGCCGCTGTCGTTTGATACAACACTGTGACTTAAGGTCAGGTTTCGTTATTTTGCTGTTTCTCCTGCAGCTGCTTCCGCCTTGTGCTGCTGCACGATTTCTTTCAGTCGGAATTGGCGAAGCTTCGTAATCGAAGCAAATTTGGAATCAGCACCTTTAATTTCGAAAAACACTTTACCATCCTGAATCTGTAGAATTTTCCTTGTGTTCACATAGCAATCCGTGTTGACTTTGAAGAAGGAGCTATTTGTAGTAATTTCTTGAATTTGCTCGGTGTTCATGCGTTTTTTGATGTGATAGTTTTTCCCATGGAAAGAGACGAGCCCATGTTCTCCAACACGGAAGTACATGATATCCTTCTCAAGTGCGAAGTCTTCATAGGTGTTCCTTGTTTCGATTTCGAGCGCTACATTCATTTTGTAATCCCCCTTTAAAAATGATAACGCTTACATTGAGAACGTTTACATCTTACCATATTTTAAAAGAGATTTAAAGTAGTTTTATACGTAAAATTACCAAAGGACCTAACTCTAATGAGTTAGATCCGATAGTTAAAAGCAGGTTTTGACGAAAGAAATCGTATTTCCCCGGAAATAATTAGACGACAACGTTGCGTGCCACCCAGACGCCTGCAGCTCCAGCTTGGGCCAAGCCTCTTGTAATTCCAGCCCCGTCACCGCCACAGAACAAGCCTTGTATCTCCGTTTCGAAACTTTCACTAAGTTTAGGACGAGCGGAATAAAATTTCGCTTCAACACCATAGAAAAGAGTATGCTCAGAAGCGATACCTGGCGTTACTTTTTCAAGTGCTTGGATCATTTCAATTAAACTTTTCATGGTATTGTAAGGAAGAACGAGTCCTAGATCGCCAGGAACAGCTTCAGATAAAGTCGGCTCAAGGAAGCCTTCGCGAATCCGATCAGCCGTTGACCTGCGTCCACGCATAATGTCCCCAAATTTCTGCACAATAACGCCGCCGCTGGATAAGTCATTCGCATGTTTACATATTTCACGCGCATATTCATTCGGCTTATCGAAAGGCTCAGTGAATTTATGAGAAACGAGCAGGGCGAAGTTCGTATTACTGGAACCTAGGGCTGGATCCTTGTAAGAGTGGCCGTTCGCTGCCATGACGCCGCTGTGATTCTCGACCACAACATGACCGGATGGATTGCTGCAGAATGTACGTACTCGTGTACCCACCGATGTATTATAAATGAACTTGCCTTCATAAAGATGCTCGTTGATTTCGCGCATAACGACATCCGAGGTTTCTACGCGGACGCCTACGTCGACTTGATTGTTATACATTTTGAGACGGCGCTTTTTGAGTACTTGTGTTAACCATGCAGAGCCGTCTCTTCCAGGCGCCAACATCACTTGTTTACTATGAATTTCTGTGCCATCCTTCATCCGAATGCCTTGGATCACATGCTTATCTTCTCGTTTGGTGGTAAGGATATCTTCAACTTCAGCCTTGAACTGTATATCGATACGTGTTTTCAAATATTCATAGATGGATTTCAAAATCATCAAGTTTTGCTCGGTTCCCAGATGTCTAACCTGAGCGCGAAGCAGCTTTAAACCTGCAGCGTAGGAACGCTGTTCAATATCTTTTACAGCTTCAGTCGTAGGGTCCGTAATATTCTCTGTTGCACCATGCTGTAGATTAATGCTATCCACATAACGAATTAGATCGATCACTTTGGCCGGTGCCAAATAATCCGTCATCCAACCGCCGAATTCGGTCGTGATGTTGAATTTTCCATCGCTATAAGCGCCCGCGCCTCCAAAGCCAGCCGTAATAGAACAGGCAGGAAGACAACCGGAAAAGTCCTTTTTACCTGCTGGGGGAGGACACAGCTTGATTTTACTTTCCAGAATCGGACAACTGCGATGGTAAATATCATGGCCTTTGTCTACGAGCAATACTTTAGCGTTAGGGTGAAGCAGTGTCATTTCATAACAAGCAAAAATACCGGCAGGTCCTGCACCAACTACGATAAAATCATAAGCTTTCATTGCAATCTCCTCGGATCATTCAATTTTGGACACAAAAAAACCCAGCCACACGGGTATGCGAAAGCAAGTACCCGTCGTAGCTAGGAAGTTATGGCTCCCTCTAGAGACCCTTAAGCCAATTCTCAAGGATATACGAACGATTTATACGTATGTGGCTATTAATTACCGCCTCGATAATCATAATACGAACATTAAATGAAGTCAAATAAATAATGTTCGTGTAATTTCTTTTAGACGACAATGGAGATCGTAAAGCTGGTTTCGGCTTCTGAGCTGCTGACATGAACGGTTCCGTCATACTTATCCACTAGTTTCTTGACAATGCTCAAACCTAAGCCGGCGTGGAGTCCTGATTCTTGTTTCGTAGAGAAGCCAGGCTCGAATATACTTTTTAGACGATCGCTTGGGATAGGATCACCGTTATTGATGACCGTAAAAGTAAGTAAATTTCCTTGCAAAATGCCAGTTAAACGGACTTCTTTCTCCTCTGCCTTTTTGGAAACTGTAACGGCATCAAATGCGTTATCGATTAAATTGCTGATGATTCGAACCAAATCAGTTGCTTTGACAGCTCCAAGGTTGATCTGATTTAAGTTACTGACTTCATGGGAAAATGTAATTTTGCGCTCGACGGCTTGTATGACCTTAGATTGCACAATCGCGCATAAAGCGGGCACGTTAATTTGAATAATGTCATTCAAAGCGGTCGTTTCACCAATAATCTCCGTGGTGTAACGATCTAATTCCGTATATTCTTTCAAATGAACAAGGGAATGAATCGTAGCCACATGATTATTGAAATCATGACGCTGCTCTTTCATGGAACGGAACAGTGAACCGATATGATCAACGTAAACCTCTTGGATGCTTTCCGCGGTTGCTTCACGATTGCGATTGATGAAGCGGATGCTCAGAATGACTAGGATGAATGCGATGAGTGCGGTTGATCCGATCAGAATGAGCAGGTTTACTTGCTGCTGTTGAATTGAGTGTTGTACGGTTTCATAATCGGCTGTCAGACCGATGACAACAGGGGAATCCAGTTGAAGCGGAAAGAACATTTTGAGAAAGGTTTTTCCGTCGATTGTGGTGATTAGCTGTTTGGTTTGCTTCGATTGCATAACGGCTTGAACCATTTCTTGATCCCGAACATCTTTCATCGTGTAGGACCCGAACAAGATCTCCCGATCTGTGAACCACGTGTAGCCTTCCTTTTTATACTGTTCCTGCTGTTTCAGGAAAATCGGCGTATTAAAGACGGCAATTTCTTTGACGCCATGGTTAGTATAGCCATGAATCATTTCATTAATAACGGCATCCACACCCGTTTCCCGTTGATAGTCTCGGAAGAACGTATCATGTACATAAGGGTCGAGTATATAATTCGTACGGCCATCGTAATAATAGCCCCATTTATCAACAAACTGAGGGTTTGACATCGATGTGTTCATAGGACCTGACCAATAATGAGGCAGCGATTGCCCGCTTTCTACACTTGTTTCTTTGGTGTCTAGAAGCTGATTGAATGCTTGAAACCAATCTCTTCTCCAGGTTTTGGTGCTCATATTAATCTCCTTAGGCTCGGAGGATTTGTAGCCAATAATATCATCACCGCTTCGTTTCATTAGCGTAATATGATCGATCAGTAACTCTTTGCTGAGAACGGTTAGGTCTTCATTCTTCACTTTCTCAATGTCGGGATCGAGTCGGTATTGGGCAGCTAAGGAAGCCGTACGCAGATTTTGACCGATTAGATTTTCAACATATTTCTCGCCCGTTTTGGAATGTTTAATGGAGATGGCGACGTTATCGGCGATAAGCTGCAGTTTAGTTTCAAGCTCAGATGTTAGCATTCTCTTCGTATAATAGTAGAATACGCTATCGGTAAGTAGTACAATTATTAAGGATATCATCAGGATAAAGATCGAGGAGCGAAGGTGGATTTTCGGTTTAAGCCTGTGTGGTTTGTTCATGTTATCCTCCTAAAAATGGCCATATCTACCAACTATCATAGTATAAAAACACATAGAATCACACACGAAAAATGGAGGTATTATGAAAATAACATTTCTGGGTTGCGGAGACGGTTTCAGTGTCGAGCAAGGGCATAATAGTGCTCTTCTTACTTTTGCAGATACGAATCTTTGCATAGATTTCCCTGAGTCTAATCATCTTGGGCTGCATCAATTGGGAATGAAGCTCAATCAGATCGAACATATTTTTATTACTCATCTGCACGAGGATCATGTGAATGGCTTGCAGAAACTCGCTTTGTTTCACCGAGTGTACCCGGGCAGAATGAAGCCGAAGCTTTATGTGCCAACCGGTTTAAAAGACGATTTGTGGCAAATCTTGCGTCATGGATTGGAGCTGACAACGAGGGGCAAGCGCGCGTTTGAGGACTATTTTGACATTGAATGTGTGGAAAAAGAGTTTGCGGTATCGGGTGTGAACTTCGAGCTTGTCCCTACTTTGCATGTGCCGGACATGCTCAGTTACGGTCTTCTATGCAAGCCGTTCTTTTACTTTAGCGGGGATAACAGGTTGGATGAAAGCTATATTCGAAGTATTGCCGATGAGGTGCAAACCATTTATCACGAATGCCATATGCAGGATGATCAGCTGCCGTCGCATACGTCACTTGAAGAACTGCTGACGCTGCCGGAATTCATTCAAGCGAAGATGATTCTTATGCATTATGTGGATGATTATTTGGAGCCGAAGCTTAGGGAAAAGTTTCATCAGGTGTATAAACTTCGGCTTGCTGAGCCTTTGCTAGAGTATTCGTAGCTTGTAAATCTTGCAGCTATTACAGGACCTCCTTTATAATAGTTCTTACAAGGGAGGCGGTAAATATGGCAAATCAATTTGCCGGAATAAGTAACGACTCATGCAAAGCCTTTCATTAGGGCGATCTTTGCATGGGGTGATTGGGAAGTCGTGATCGCCCAAGAAAGCTTAAATCGTTTCTAGTAATGGGGCTTTGCAACTTATTTTGTTTTTATCAAAAATAAGGGGCTGAAAAGCAATGAATCAACCATTCATTAGAAACCATCAATATAATGATATTAAGAAGCAGGTCAGTCTGCTGCAAAGTACCTGTAACTCCGTTTCCGATCGGAAAGTGGTGGAGTCGGTGCGATATAATGCGCAAGTTAAACTAAACGAGGTATTCCCGGATGCGAATGAACTCCAAAAGCAAGCTCTGGGGGATATAACACTGCTGCAGACAGCAGGAGAGTTTCAGCACTATTTGCGTTCCTTGGAGCCTTATTTGGCGGAATTTGCGCACGTGACGGAAAATCAGTCTGAAGAAGCTTTTTCCCAAAATCAAAAAATTGAAGGTGCCCGATTTAACGGCCATCGACTATCGGTACGTAACGTATCTCGGCTGGATCGATATCGCGACGAATAAATTGTTCCTCGTCTATCATCTGAACGGGAAACTTGTTGGAATAGAAGGGAATTATACGCCGACGAATAAGAAAGGCGTTTGCTTTGTGTGTAATCGGCATGAAGAGGTTGCGTTATTTACCGCGGAGACCAAATGGAAGCCGGCAAGCGCTACGTCTGATTACTACAGAGCAATCGGCAATTACTTGTGTGTGAACAGCGAGGCTTGCAATAAGAATATAACCGATGTTGCCGTGTTGGAGAAATTCATAAAGGGCGTGTTGATTGGTCCGTAATTGACGTGCTGTATAAGAATATCGGAGCGAATTAGATTTAGCAATAAGGATCAGCGTTGGCACAAGTGCCAACGCTTTTTTGTGTTTGCATCTGCATTGTCCTACAGTACCTGGGCTGATTTCTTCCATATGTCATTAAACTCTTATCTTTGCAAAAAGAAACGCTGCATTGTGCAGGCAATTGTAATCAATAAACCATACAGGTCAACAGACTTCTATATACAGTTTTTTGGTGCTCGCTCTAAGATGGGGGTATATCGCAGAAGAGAGGAAGATGCGGATGAGCAGTAGAGGATAGGAATGAGATATGAGGCAAGTAGAGACAGAATGACAGGATATCGGAAAGGGGGATACCAGAGTTGTGAACAGAGTATCGCTTAGAGGAATCAGTCGAAATTGGGAATTGTATCTATTAATTTTGCCTGCCCTGTTGTATGTCATTGTGTTTGATTACATTCCTATGTATGGGGTTCAGATTGCATTCAAGGACTTCAATGCCGTGCAGGGAATATGGGGGAGCCCATGGGTGGGCTTACAGCATTTTGAGCGCTTCTTTCAAGGGTATTATTTTGAGAGGCTGCTAACCAATACAGTAGTAATCAGTGTCTACTATTTAATCATTAGCTTCCCTTTATCTGTGCTGTTCGCCCTGCTGATTAATGAAATCAGGCTGGTTATGTTCAAAAAGACGATTCAGCTCGTTACTTACGCGCCTCACTTTATTTCGACCGTTGTATTGGTAGGCATGATGGCGATTTTTCTCTCACCTAAGACCGGGTTGGTGAACCAATTGTTTCTATGGGCAGGAGGGAGCCCGATTGATTTTATGGCGGAGCCGTCTTGGTTCAAGACACTCTATGTCTTCTCTGGTGTATGGCAAAATATAGGATGGAATTCCATTCTATTCATTGCGGCGCTCGCCGGTGTTGATCCTCAGCAGCATGAGTCGGCCACCCTGGAAGGGGCAAGCAAGCTTCAGCGCATCTGGCATATCAATTTGCCGGGCATTATGCCGACCGTGATGATTCTGTTTATTTTACAATGCGGACAAATTATGGCGGTAGGCTTCGAGAAGGTGTTCTTGATGCAAAATGATGTAAATATCAGTGCATCCGATATTATTTCCACTTATGTATATCGCTCTGGCGTTTTGGGGGCTCAGTATAGCTTCTCTGCGGCGGTTGGGCTGTTCAATTCGGTCATTAATTTAATGCTGTTAATCGTAGTGAATCGCATTTCCAAAAGGCTCACAGATACAAGCCTATGGTAAGGAGGGATCAAAGGTGGGCAGACTTGCGCAAACCAGAGGCGATCACGTATTCGATGTAGTTAATTATTTAATATTAAGTCTAGTGACTATTCTGGTTCTCTATCCGCTTGTATTCGTACTAAGTGCATCGTTCAGCAGTCCGGCAGCTGTTATTGAAGGTCAGGTATGGCTGCTGCCGAAACAGGTTAACGTGCAATCCTATATCCGTGTTTTTCAGGATGACGGGATTATGAGAGGATATATCAATACCTTGATTTATACATGTGCGGGCACTGCCGTTAATATGCTGCTGACCATAGGCGCCGCCTATCCTCTGTCACGTAAGGATTTCGTGGGGCGTCATATGCTGACGATGATATTTGCTTTTACCATGTTTTTCAGCGGTGGGCTGATTCCGACCTATTTGTTGGTCAAAAACCTCGGTTTGCTCAATTCCATCTGGGCGATTATTTTACCGAGTGCCGTGTCGATGTGGAATATTATTATTATGAGAACGTTTTTTCAGGGCATTCCGGTTGAGCTTCAGGAGTCAGCACAGATAGATGGATGCACGAATCTGCGTATGCTGTGGAGCATCATCCTTCCCTTGTCTATGCCGGTCATTGCCGTTATGCTGTTATTTTACGGAATAGGCCACTGGAATTCTTTTTTCAATGCACTTATTTACTTGTCGGATTCTCAGAAATACCCACTGCAATTAATTCTTAGACAAATACTTTTGCAAAATCAGATGGGGAGCATGGTCAGCGGCTCGGAAACGTCGGTTGACCAACTTATGCTGACGGAGGGCTTGAAATATGCCGTCATTATCGTCTCCAGTTTGCCCGTCTTATTACTTTACCCATTTCTCCAACGTTACTTCGTTAAAGGGGTTATGATTGGAGCTATCAAAGGCTAAATTAGGGGGATCCATACAATGAATACTATGAAATCTATGAAAACAGGTTTTGTCGTCATTTTGGCCACGTGTGTATTGGCGGCTTGTACGAATACAAATAAAGTGACGCCGACCGAGCAAGCAAAAAATGCAAGCAAGACGCTGAATGAAACGGGTATGCCTATCGTCAACCAGCCGATTACGCTTCGTATGATGGCTGGCCAATCACCGCTTCAAGGGGAATGGAAGGACAAGATTCTTTGGAAAGAAGCAGAGAAAAGAACGGGCATTCATATCGATTGGAACCTAGTTCCGCAAGCGAGTCTAGAGGAGAAGAAGAACCTCCTTCTGGCCACCAATGATATTCCGGATGCCTTCTACGGCGGAGGGATTAATTCGCAGGATATGATCACTTATGGACAACAAGGTTTGTTTATTCCATTGAATGATCTGATCGATAAGTATGCACCTAACTTCTCCAAAATCCTGAAAGCGAATCCGGAAGTGCTCAAAGGAATCACCGCTCCTGATGGCAAAATTTATGGACTTCCCAAAATGTCATCGAATATCACACACCGAATAGGCACCAAAATGTTCATCAATCAGAAATGGCTGGATGAAGCAGGGAAGAAGATGCCTTCGACAACGGATGAGCTCTACGACGTGCTCAAAGCCTTCAAGGCAAAGGATCCGGAACGTATTCCGCTGAGCAGTACAGATATCAACAATACATTGCGTTCTTTAGCTGGAGCATGGGGACTCTACAGTCGTGGCAATGCCAACGCCTATGTTGATTATGATGATAAAGCAGGGGCCATGCGTTTCATGCAGACGGATCCGAAATACAAGGATATGCTGACATACATGAACAAGCTGTATTCGGAAGGCTTGCTGGATAAAGAAATTTTCACCAACAATGCAACCATTCTTACAGCCAAAATCGCCAAAGGGCTTGTGGGAGGATTCTCAAATATTAATGTCGTGCCTGCAGGACAATTGAAAACGAATTATGCCGGTTTGGGCGCAGCGCTGAAAGGCCCATTCGGTGATCAGAACTGGGGCGGCATTAGCCCTGTCCTGCAAAATCAAGGAGCTTTCGTCATCACCAAAAACAACAAAGCGCCGGAAGCCACGATGCGTTGGGCGGATTACTTTTTGGATGGGGACGGAGCCGTTTTATACTGGATGGGCGTAGAAGGCAAAACCTACGAGATGAAGGATGGCAAATATCGGTTCGTTCAGGATATTGTGAACAATAAGGACGGTTTGACCCTGGATCAAACGATTTCCCGCGAGCTTGTTTCGCCGTTCTCTGTGCACCCGATTGTTCGTGAAGAGCGCTTCGCTTGGGATACCGGAGAAGGAATGCCGGAGGTTATTGATGCGGCCAACAAACTGAAGCCGTTCGTGCCTAAAGAAATTTGGCCTGCGTTCTTGTTTACCAAAGAGGAAAATGATCGTCTAAAAGCTTTGAGCAATGATATCCACACTTACGTGGGTGAAATGCAGACGCAATTCATTATGGGGAAAGCGCCATTCTCCAAGTGGGATGAATATGTCGCGACGATCAAGAAAATGGGACTGGATGAATATATGAAAATTCAAAAAGACGCCTATGATCGCTACAAACGAAATTAGGCAGAAAGAGAGGAAGCGCCATGAGGCCCAATTATGATTTGGCGTTGGAAGGGGCGGCGATTCAGTCCGTAAGCGGGGATCGCTACCGAGATCGCCTGTGGCAAGGAATCCCCGGTATTGAATGCGCTCCGGACAACCGATTGTGGGCGGCATTCTATAGCGGGGGCAAAGGAGAGGGCCCAAGCAATTACGTCGCACTCGTGAGGAGCGAAGATCGCGGAAAGACCTGGTCTGATCTGCTTTATGTGATCGATCCGCCGGATCAGGTGAGAGCCTTCGATCCGTGCTTGTGGAAGGAACCTTCGGGACGTTTATGGGTATTCTGGTCCCAAAGCTATAGTTGGTACGATGGGCGCTGCGGGGTATGGGCTTCAGTCTGCGCGGATCCGGGAGTCAACGATCCGGTCTGGTCTAGTCCTAGACGCATTGCAGATGGTATTATGATGAATAAACCAACTGTGCTGAAGAATGGAGAATGGCTGCTGCCGATTGCCGTCTGGGCATGCCATGATTCACCGCTGAATGAGCTGCCGGAGCAAGCCTTTTCGAATGTATACGTTTCGACAGATCAGGGAGCTACCTTCCAGTTGAGAGGTTCAGCAGACATTCCGAATCGCCATTTCGACGAGCATATGCTTGTTGAGCGGGGAGATGGAAGTCTTTGGATGCTGGTAAGAACCTTCTATGGTATCGGGGAAAGTGTCTCCCTAGATGGCGGTCGCACCTGGTCGCCTGGCAAGCCAACTGTGCTCGGCGGTCCCAGCTCTCGTTTCTTCATCCGTAGACTGCAATCAGGACGGCTGCTGCTCGTCAACCATTACGGGTTTAAAGGAAGAAGTCACCTGACTGCGATGCTGTCCGAGGATGATGGACTTACATGGAAGGGCGGGCTAGTCCTTGATGAAAGGGCAGACATCTCCTACCCCGATGGTGTAGAGGATCGAGAAGGCATCATTTATGTCATTTATGATAGGGAACGGGACAAAGCCAAAGAAATATTGATGGCAGTGTTTACCGAAGAAGATATTGAGGCAGGGACATGTGTATCCGAGCATGCTTCCTTGAAGCAACTGGTTAATAAGGCCTGCAATTAAGAAAGTCCGGTAAAGGAGAAAGACGACTTATGAGCACAGGGAAAAAGCAGAGAACACCTCAGGTTTCACGACTTATGACTTACTTTTTTTCCTATTTGTTCTTAGTCGTCTTTCTGTTAGCGGCCATCGGAGGCTTCGTCTATACGAAGTTTTTCGATACGCTGGAGGGCATTGTCGAGCAGTCCAATATCACCGCATTAAAGCAAATCCGCGATCAGATTGATCAGCGGTTTAATGAATTACGGCAAATGTCTTTGCAAATTTCCAATAATAACAAGCTGATGCGGTACTCGTTCTCCGAAGGGGGCTATGAGACGAAGCAGGCTATCCAGGAACTGAGGTCATATGGCTCGACCCATTCCTATCTGCTGGACATAGGTCTGTATTTCAATGAAATGGCAGAGCAGAAGGTGTATGCCGCAAGCGGCGTCTATGATTTGGACACTTTTTTTGAGAACGTTTACCCATTCGCTCATTTGAACCATGCTGAATTCGAAAAGCTTGCCGCAGGACTGAAGGAGCCGTACTTATTGCCCGTTCAATCCATAAACTTGAATGGCGCCAACAAGCTGGATGCGGCCATCTACATGTTTCCTCTCCCAGGCAATGGCGTTAAACCGACACAAGTGATTCTCTATTTAATCAGTGGTGCGGAAATGAAAAAGGCGATAGGGGGTGCAATTAAGGAGTTTGAAGGCGAAGCCTTCATTATCGATAAGGATGACCGGGTTATCGTATCCGCTTCAAGTGGAAGTGGGGAGGGGAAGGACGCAGTTAGACTGCTTCCTTCGTTACCAGCAGATCGAACGGCATCCATTGTGAGCAGCCTGAATTTGCCGGAAGGTCCACATTCATTGGTTCAACTGGCTTCCGGATTTATGCCCTGGTCCTACTATGTGGTGGTGCCGACAGGCCAATTTCTTAATGTGGTCAGACAAACTCAGACCATTTTTTATATCATCGTGGCTTCGGTGCTGCTGCTTGGGATCGGGTTGTCGCTGTTCCTTGCCAGACATCATTATAAGCCGATCAAAAGGTTAATGGATTCCGTTCGGAAAAATCATTCTTCAGAGGTGCAGCAGCAAAATAATGAGCTCGACTGGCTAAGCGAAGCGTTTGAGCATATGAATCTGGAGAACAACGACTTGCGTTCACATCTCAAAACCAAATCAGCTGCTTTGAAGGAAAAAGTGCTGACTGATCTGATTAAGGGCAATATGAGATCCCAGGATGAGCTTAATGAATTACTGGGTAAAGCGGGCATGCAGCTTGGTTATGAACGATTTGCTGTATTGATTATTCGGATCGATGATTACCGGAATTTTGAAAAAACGAATACCCCGATCATACAGAATGTTCTCAAATACAGCATTATGAACGTGGCTGAAGAGATCTCTATGGAGTTAGGTCATGGCTATGGCATTGATCTGACGGAGAATCGCGGCATTGCCTTATTAGCAGGCATAAAGGCCCAGGAAGAAGCAGGATGCGAGGAGACGCTTCATGAGGCTGCGGGAAAAATTCGTGATTTTTTCGAGCGGCTTTTTCCATTCACCGTCACGATCGGGATCAGCGAGCTCTTTCATCATATTCTAGATACGCCAGTCTACTACAGGCAAGCCGTTGAAACATCCCATCGCCGTTTCTTGGAGGGGGAAAATGTCGTTTTGCATTATCAAGACGCCGCATTCGAAGCGAGCTCCAAATATGAGTTTTTGGATGAAGCCGTATCGAACCTTGTTAAGGCGATTAAGCTTGGAGATAGAGAGTTGGCGGGGGCCGTCATTGCCGAGGAAATCAACGAAATCCGCAGCAGCTTTTTGACGCCTGGAGCCGCACGGGCCATATGCCAAGGGATGGTATTAGCTGTATTCAAGCTGGCTAAGGAGATATCCAGGGAAGAGCAGGACCGGTACTTAGACGAGACGCTGCAAGCTTTTGCTTTTGAAACCATGGAGGAGTTTGAGCGCATCTTCATTCGCTATTGCATGCGTTTTGCCGATGAGATGAGCAGCAAGAAGGAAAGCCGGAATTTCGAGCTGCGGGATAAAATCGTGGATTATGTGTCGCAGTACTATGCCGACGTTACCTTGAATTCAAATAAGCTTGCTGATATCTTCAGCGTCTCACCCTCCTACCTGTCACGGTACTTCAAGAATCAAACGGGGACTACGCTTAGCGACTTTGTGGAAGAGATTCGTATGAATCAGGCGAAGGAGATGCTGCAGGCTAAGTCTATGAGCGTCAAAGAGATTGTTGAGCGTGTCGGCTATACAGACCAATCTCACTTTATCCGTAAGTTCAAAAAGAGAGAGGGAGTCACGCCTCAGCAGTATAAGATGCTGTTCCCTAATTCAAAGGAGTAGCTGCAACGATTCAACTTTTGCGTCTTCTTAAGCAGCATAATAAATCCCCTACGGCAAACAGTGTCATCAGTCCTTGATAACATGGACTCTAATTTCACTGTCTACCGCAAGGGGATAATTTCCTATTATCTGCTTTTTGATCAGGAGCCAGTTCGAGCTATTTATTAAGTAAAGCTCTAGGAAGACTGTGAGAACGGAAATGATAGGTGCCTGAACTCACTTCACAGACCACATAATCAGTGATAGCAAGGTCTTTTATCTTAACTTCATGGGCAAGTCCCAGGGCAACTCCATTTTCGGTTACTCCATTTGAATCAATGGCTGGGATGAATATTGTAGCTTGGGAGTTCGGAGGAACGGTAACCTCCAAATTGTAATCTCCATCAATGGAGAGCTGCCAAGACACCAGAATCTGACCCTGCATGGTCTCCATTTGTGCGGAAACCTGCTTAAGCGAACCCACAACAATCGGCTTTACTATAAAAGATTTATACCCCGGAGCATCAGGCTTAATGCCAGCAAGATACTTAAAAAACCACTCCACAACCGTGCCGAACATATAATGGTTTTGTGATCGGGACTTCAATTCCCACTCTTCTAAAAGTGTATGAAGGCCATTCTCCAGCCAGAATCCCCAGCTTGGATACGTTTTCTGATCAGCGATGGCGTAGGCAAGCTCACCAAAGCCCAAATCGGTCAGAACAGGCAGAATATATTTCGTGCCAATGATTCCCGTATTCAGATGCTTATCCCGAACAGTAATGATGTCATGTAATAAATGTAGAATGACTTGGTTTTTATCTTCACTAGGTGTAAGCCCAAAGGCAAGCGGAATGATATTGGAGGCTTGGCGATAACCAGCTTCGATTTCCGTTTCATAAATCCCCTTAACAGGATTGAAAAAAGTCGTATGAAAGCTCTCTGCTATTTTCATCGCTACATGATTGTAATGCTCAACGTCCGATGCTGTTCCTACAACTTCTGCAATTTGACATACAGTCTTTAGAATGTGATAAGCGTAAGCCGATGCCATTAATCGTGTGCCTTCGGGTGCACTCCAATCCTTGCTCCCCGCGGAACCCAATCTCCAAGCACACTGTGCGCAGTATGATCCGCATCCAGCTTCGAAATTTCCCAATCCGCATAAGCTTTTATACGGTTATAATGCTGATCCAATACATGACGATCCCCATAGTGCATATAGAGGTACCATGGAACTAGAACATAAACGCAGGTCCAAACCGGTGCATGGTCCCATCCCCACTTAGATGCGGGAACGATGAGAGGAATCGCGCCATCCGGCTTTTGACAATCTTGGATATCCTGCACCCATTTCTCCCAGAACAGCAAGAGATCAAAGTTATAATTGGCAGTTTCTGCAATTAGATGGGCATCTCCAGTCCAGCCATTTTTTTCATAGACCGGTGTGTCGGTAGGTATACTGTGCAAATTATTAAGAATGGTATGACAGGTTGCTTCATAAATGTGATTCAATAATGGATTTGAACAAGTGAAATTTCCTGTTTTTCTAACCGAAGAACGTATAATTTTACCTGAAATCGAATCCAAGACTGGAGCTTCAGGCCAATTCACCAACTCCACAAAACGAAATCCCTTATAGCTGAAAGCTGGCTCCCAAACCTCTATGCCATTTCCACGCAACATATAATGATCCGTTTGACTCTCACCGGTAACATATGAGTTTTCGTTATATACCGTGTCGTCAGGATTCAATTTTTCCCCATAACGTAATTGTACCGATCTACCGGCTTCACCTTGAACCTGGAATTCAACCCATCCAACAATGTTGATGCCAAAATCAACGATATAATTGCCCGCATCCGTATGACGAATACTTATAGGCTGAACGGTTTCGATGATTTGAATCGGCGGGATCATTTGGGATTGCAGCTTAGCCGGAGACGGCGCTATCAAGGCCGCATTAGACCAATCAGCATCGTCGTAATCAGGAGATGTCCAGCCCGATTTTTCAAGCCTAGCATCATAAACTTCTCCGCTGTATAAGGAATTTTTCAGCCTCGGTCCAGATGTCGTGCGCCAAGTCTCATCGCTGGTAACCGAAAGATTGGAGCCGTCCTCAAATCGGATATTCACTTGAATAAGCAGCTTAGGCTCACTATTCCAAGAAGCTTGTTCCCAATGCCAGACATTTGGGGTTTTGAGTGCATAGAAGCTTCGTCCTAGTTCCACACCGATGCTATTGATTCCCTTATGCAAGTTATGCGTTATATCATGAGTCACATATAGCACGCGTTGATCGTAATTGGTAAACCCTGGATCCAGTACGTTATGACCGATTTTTGCCCCGTTGATCCATAATTCATGATAACCTAGTCCACAAATGTAGGCTCGGGCGTGAACAATTTTCTTATCTAGTTGGACTGTTTTGCGTAGTAAGGGTGCGGGGGCTTCTGTATCCGTTTGAACGGAAGTCCCTCCAATCCATTGTCCTTGCCATTCTGTATCCTGCAATAGCCCCATTTCCCACCAAGAAGGCTCACTCCAATCACTTGAAGAATCGTTATGATCCCAAATCTTGACCTTCCAATAGCATCGTTGTCCGGATTCAAGCCTTTTCCCTGCATAACGAATAGAGTAGGTTAGATCGGAATCGATTTTCCCTGAATCCCAAATCTCACCGGTATCAGCCAAGAGGGCTTCAAGCGTGGAGGAAACAAGGATTTGAAAAGACTTTTGTTTGATGCCGCGTATGTCAGATTCCAACCGCCAGCTTAATCTTGGCTCCAAAGTGTCGATGCCAAGCGGTGTAACCGTATACTCTGTTTTCAGTCCTGCAAGCTTCATACCGTCTACCTCCTGCTAAAATGTGTCCAAGATTCTTGTGGGCCTAATGGTTTTCTCTCTCATTATACCTTGCTGTAATGGACATAAAAGTGTTGATTCTGCCAATATTAGTGGGTATACTGCCATTAAAGGGGGCATCCCATGATAAGAAAAAAGGCTGAGATAACGCCAGCGCAGCTCTACTTTGACGAAGAGCTGCCTTATAACGTAAGCCGAGTCTCTGAATCCTATTCCTTGCAGCTGCACGAGCATGAGTTTACGGAGATTTGCTATGTTGCAGAGGGGAGAGGCTTTCATTATATCGGTGAGGAGACACTTTCGGTGAGTCCGGGAGATCTGTTCATTTTGCCGCTGGGCACCTCGCACGTGTTCCGTCCTCGGTCAACCGATCCTGAGTTTCCACTAGTTGTTTATAACTTTATATTCATAGCCGGACGGGTGGCCGAGGCACTGCAGCAATTTCCAGGGCTTGACGGTTTGACGGCGGTATTACCCCTGCTAAACCTTGTCCCTGGTCAGCCGGAATGGAAGCAAATTCGGGATACCACCGGTGTTTTCCATACGTTGTTAGTTCAAGCCTATCAGGAATTCCGCCAGCGGAAGATCGGCTTTGTTCCGCGTATGCACGGCTTGTTTATTGGGCTTGCAACGGAGCTTGAGAGGCATCTCACTGAATTGGAGAACGAGCTTCCGATGAAGACCGAGAGAAAACTAGGCGCGGCGATTTCCTTCATTCGCGAGAATTTGTCTGCATCGATTACAGCTGGACAAGCCTCCATAGCGGTTGGGCTCAGCGAGCGTCATTTCCATCGGTTGTTCGTCAAAGAGATAGGCTTTACTTTCACGCAGTACGTCCAGAACCTGCGTATTGAGCGCAGCTGCGAGCTTCTGAGAACAACTCGTTTACCTGTGTCCGAAATCGCAGAAGCGGTTGGCTATCAGGACAAGGGATTCTTTGTCAAACTATTCAAGAAGAGGACAGGTCATACGCCCCGTTCATATCGAAATGGGTAATTCCACAGCAGGCTGCCGGTAAGTTAATCCGGCAGCCTATTTACTATGAATGACATAAATGATGTGCGAATGGATGCCATGCAAAACTGTGTGGTTAGCCTGTTGTTTAGAGGTTTTTGCGAAGCAATAACTATTATTCGCAGAAAACATTTGACATAAACAATATAATGGACATATCCTAAAGTGGGAGAGGTGATGAAGATCAACTCGATCAAGTTGAGATCAGTCGTTGTTATTCATCTGAAAACGCATTCAAGGAGGAGGGTGCCTGATAAGGGAATAGCCAAGGTTACTGAAGAACATAGTCTTTGAGGCTGGTTGAATAGGTGATAATCCAAATTAAAGTATTGGAGGATAAAAATTAATGAAGACTAAAAAGTTTATACACATGTTACTCGCAGCTCTTATGGTAACAGCAACAGTTAACTTGACAGTATCGGTACCGCCTGCAGAAGCTGCAATTAGCTGGCCTTCGGGGCAGGTTCTACCTTCGTTTCCAGCACCAGCGGCTACGCTTGATGTCATGGATACCACAACGGAATACAAATATCAGTCAAATGGTCCCCAAGTTTCTCATGCGACTGGTCATCTGGACGGGGACAATTGGATTGTCCAAACCAGTATTGATCATGTAAATGATTTTATGATCTATGGGCCGTATGTTACAAACATTCCTGTAGGGATCAATACGGCATTCTTTGAATTGGAAGTTGATAACAATACGGCGAACAATGACGCGATCGTAAGGATAGATGTAAGAGATAACACAAACGGACAGACGTTGGCTGCCAGAGATGTTACAAGGCAGGAATGGACCGACATATACAGGATGCAGACCTTTAATCTGACTTTTAATAATGCTACGGCAGGGCATAGCCTCGAATTCAGGGTATTCTGGTACGGAGGCTCCTATGTCAGGGCTGGTGCCGTCGGCACGAATCCGAAGCAAATGGAAGATGATGCTGTTCTATTCTCCACTGTAAAAGGCTTGGTTAATAAAACCCAGCCGCGAATTTACACCTATGACAATGCTGTAAGAGGTGAAGATGGGAAATACAATTGGTTGAATACATTAGGTTTAGGTCATACCGATGTGACTGACAACTATAGCCTAATTACCAAATATCGAAGTGAAATAAGCGGTATAGTGATTTACGATGAAGCGGTCCCGGACACGGTGAATTTAGCCACAACGATTGCTTCACTAAGTGGAGGCATTGTAGCTGCGCCATCACAGGTAGCTAAGCTAACCGCTGCGCCATACAACCTGCCCATCCTGAATGATTTGCGCGGGATGTTTACGACGAAAGTCCAAGTTTATCAGTACTTATATAATAATTATTGGTCACAAGTGACTCACAAGATCATTGTCGGATTAAATCCGCAAATAAAAGGCTTCTTGCGTGATTATGCCACGGCTATAGGAGCTGCAGCGATATGGCTTAATCCAAGTATCCCGGCGGAAGATACGGTATTAAGGCAATTCCTTTCGAGTATGCCGCATGATGGAACAGGAACCTATATGGGATGGTGGCCGGATGAAGGCGTAGGCGTCACTAGAACATCGGAATACGGGGTTACTACGATTGCAAGCGACTTCTCATCGAACTTGACTGTATTCGGCGGGACTTCCAGAGCCGTCAATGTTAAGCCGCTTGCCAATAAGCCGGCGTTGCGAAATAAAATTTATGTCTCTTTGATCATGAGCGATGGAGATAATCTGCAGTATTTAGAGCATAAATTCAAAACAAGCTGGTTGTGGGATGCTCCCAACAGGGGGGCGGTACCAGTAGGATGGACGGTATCTCCTGCTATGCTGGACGCTATGCCTGGAGTGTTGAACTACTTATACAACTCGGCTACGCCGAATGATAACTTGATCGGTGGGCCGACAGGGGTTGGCTATACCTATCCGAATTTTTGGGCAAATCAAGGATATCTGGATAACTACGTTGCGTTAAGCAATGATTATTCCAATCGTTCGGGTCTGAAAGTGATTACCGTGTGGAATACCATTCTCGGCGGAATCAATACAAACGTTGGAAATAGCTTCGCCACTTATGCGCCCTCTCTCTTGGGGTTAACAGGTATGCAATCAGGCGGTCAGATTACACTGTATAACAATGTATTGCCAGCTCAAGGGCTTAACGCAACCTATTGTTCTTCGTATTCGGATGTCATTAATCAAATAAATGGCGCAATCGCAGGATGGAATAGCAGTGCTCCCAAATTTGTATCGATTCAGGCGCAACCATGGAAGGTGTCCTATCAGATGTTTGTTGATGCTGTCAACAATTTCAGCAGCAATAGCAACATTGTTTTTGTAACACCGGATAACTATTTCCAACTTATGAGGGAGTATTACAATTTGCCTGTGGATCCATCGACAGTTGTAAAAACGTATGAAGCAGAAAATACGAGCTATGCGACATCGCCATTCAACCATACTGTGGGTCGGGCAGATGGTGATTCGTGGTCGGCGAATGTCACTCAAGACAATGCAGGATTCATGCTGTGGGGGCCTTATGTGACCACATTCCCAGCAGGTCCGCTTACAACAACCTTCAAGATTAAGATTGATTCCATTGCAGGAAATAACGACAACGTTCTCAGGCTTGATGTGAGAGATGCCACAACGGGCCTGGACCTAGCAGCCTTCGATGTATACAGGAACCAATTCAAAGCCAATGATGTTTACCAGGATTTCAGCTTAAGCTACACGAACGTTGCTGGCCATCAATTGGAATTCAGGGCAAACTACTTGGATAATGCAAAGATTAGCATTGATAAGGTGACGACAACAACCAGCATAGGCAAGTATGAAGCTGAGGGTACAATCTTGGGGCATGGTGTAGGGCGTGCAGTTGGAGACGGCTGGCAAGCAAACCCTACCCAAGATAACGCAAATCATATGGTATATGGTCCCTATGATTCAAACGTACCGGTAGGCAATAGAAAAGTCACCTTTGCCCTAAAAGTAGATAACAATACACAGGACAACTTGCAAGTGGCTTCCATTGATGTATGGGATGCTACTGCCAATACGGTTGTGGCTTCACAGAACATTTTGAGGCAGCAATTTACCACAGCGAACCAATACCAGAATTTCAGTCTGACATTTAACCAGACGACGCTCAACCATCAACTGGAATACAGGGTATATTTCAATGATGTTGCCACAATCACGGTGGATAAGATAACGATTAATTAATCTCTTTATAAAAGGCTTGTGATCTTGTCTACATCCTCGTAGGAGTAGCGGGTCATAAGCTGTTTTTATATGGCTGAACGGATAACTTAGAACGAATATTGCCTTAAATAGGACGCCAAAGTCATGGCCAGTCGAAGGGTATTGACTAAGCGGGTTAGTTTGCTATAATTGATATAAGAGAATTTAGCAAATAGGGGCATAGAACAATGAATAATGAAAGACAACCATTATATATGGTGATTCAGGAGCATTTTAAGCGCTTGATTACAACAGGGCAGCTGGCAAATGATGACAAAATTCCAACAGAAAAAGAATTGATGGAGGAGTTTCACGTTAGCCGAATCACGGTTGCGAATGCCCTCACTCAGCTAGCCAAGGATGGTTGGATTTACAGAATACCAGGAAGAGGAAGCTTCGTCCAAGGCAAGTCTATGCCTCAACCTGTTTCACACTATCAAGACCAGCCTGAAGTAAGCGAGCTTGAACCAAATGTGATTTCTGCAGAAAGCTATCAACCGCTGGCTACGAACCGCCGCCGAATGATCGGCTTCTTGATTCCGTCGTTAGAGGATTACTTTGCATTGAGACTGATTCAAGGCATTAATTCTATATTGGATGAGAGTGGTTATTATTTAGCTATTGTCCTCACGAAAGATAACAAGGATAGAGAAAAAGAAGCGATTCTGGAGCTCATCCATAAGGGTGCAGAGGGCTTAATTATTTTTCCAATTGATGCAGAAACATATAATGAAGAAATCCTCGCATTGAAGATAAGGAATTACCCGTTTGTATTGATTGATCGAAATTTACCTGGCGTAGAAACGCATGTGGTGAGCTCAAATAATTTTCTGGGTACCCAATTAGCGGTCTCTCACCTTTGGGATCTGGGTCATCGGGATATCGCCATCGTTACGGATTCTCCGCTTTCTACAACTACAGTTGAAGGGCGGATTGCGGGTTATATGGAAGCTTTAAAGCAGAAAAATGCTTTGATCAATCCAGCATTCATTTTAACCGAATTCAGAATTGATTATAATAAAGGCGTCGATGATCAGCATCCTTTGTATAGATATGTCCGTAATAAATTGGCCACGGCTTATATAACATTAAATGCTAAGTTGGGTCTTCATATTGCTGCCATCGCACAACGATTAGAGCTTAATGTTCCTGATGAACTTTCTATTCTCACCTTCGATGACCCATACTCGGGGGAAGGCGAAACAAGAGCCTTCACACATGTTGCTCAATCCGAGATAGAGATAGGCAGACAAGCGGCGGAAGTATTGATTGGTTTGTTGGATAGCGACGGTGAAAGTGACGGCAAGTATCATAAAATTATCCTGCAACCGAAGTTAGTGGTGGGTAAATCGACAGGACCGTTAAAAAAGTGATATCTATATAAATGACATATAGCAACTCTTATTAGGCCTAAAAGGTCCGAATAAAGAGTTGCTTTTTTTGTGTTTTGCATCAGAAAAAGGATATAAAATGATATATTAATAAAAAACTAATTGAATTATCCGATATATATGCTATATTAGTATTAATAAAGAAGCTTAGAAAGATGATCCTGCTTGATGTTGTTTGCGATTGGGGATGGTGGGGCGGAACGGAAAAACGATATAAAACCTGATAGATGAGCTTTAATTAGAAAACATCAGGGCAAGCGGATTGTGAGAAGGAGGTGGATACCTTGTTAAACGAAGTGAAGGTGCCTATGTACTTGCAAATTCAAGAGCATTTCAAAAATCGAATTCTGGCAAGCGATCTCAAGGAAAATGAACGAATTCCTTCAGAAAAGGAACTGATGCAGTACTACGGAGTAAGTCGGATTACGGTTGCCAATGCCTTGAGTGAACTTGCCAAAATGGGCTGGATTCATCGCATACCTGGAAAGGGAAGCTTTGTTCAGGTAAGGGATCTAGCTAAGGCCGGAAAATCTAAGTCAGATGAGCAAGTGAGTTCAGGATCAAATAACGTATTGGAAGTCGTGAATAAACGTATCGGGCTAGTCATTCCTAAATTAGAGGATTTCTTCGCCATTCGTTTGTTGAAAGGGATTAATAAGGTATTGAATGCAAGCGGGTGTGAGCTGGTCATTTATTTAACCGAAAATTATAGCTCGAGGGAGAAAGAAGCGATCCACCGACTGATTCGAATGGGGGCTGAAGGCTTGTTGATATTTCCAATTGATGCTGAACAATATAACGAAGATATCATTAAATTGAAAATGGATAATTTCCCTTTTGTACTCATCGATCGTTATTTACCCGGCATTGAAACAAGCTACATCAATTCGAATGGTGGCATGGGGGCAGAGTTGGCTGTGAACTATTTATGGGAGCTTGGGCATCGGGATATTGCCATTTGCTCGGACTCACCTTCAAGCACAGTAACGGTTCAAGATCGTATCAATGGGTATATCCATGCGTTGAAGCTTAAAGGGTCATTGATCAATCCGGCGCTTATTATGGCTGATTTTACGATCGATGAGAGTGAGACGAACCCTGAAAAGCATACCTTATACCCATTTATGAAAAATAAGATCGCTACGGCGTATATCACGTTAAATTCTCGTCTTGGGGTCCATGTTTCCAAGCTGGCCAAACATATGGGTCTTCGTGTGCCTAATGATATATCCATCCTGACATTTGATAATCCGAATATGGAAATAGGCGACGAGGGTGCCTTGTCCTATATATCGCAATCGGAAGAAGAGATTGGCGCTGAAGGGGCGAAAATATTGTTGCAGTTATTGAGCAGCAAGGGTGAATTGGGTACTCAGCACTCATTTATCAGTAAGACTTTAAAGCCTGAATTAGTGATACGCGATACAACTGGGCCCAACAAATAAAATCTATGAGGTGAAACAGTGAGTCATTACAAGTCGAAAGAAAGTTCAGCTATTATCGCAACGCCATTAGAGGCTGTAGGATGGAAACGGTTTCGCAGAAGGCATGCGGATGCCATTGTAGCCACGATTATTTTGGGACCCATGCTGTTATGGTGGATGGTCATGTATGGGGTTCCGATTATTTTTTCATTCGTCCTTGGTTTTTATCAGTGGATTGGGATTAACGATCATCCGAAGTTTGTTGGCTTTCATAATTTTATCCTCTTTTTTCAAGATAAATCGTATATTGCTGATCTATTCCGTTCCATCTGGATGGGAGGACTGGTAACGTTATTGGCTATTGCAGCTGGGCTAGGCGCTGCTCTATTAATGAATTTGCCTCTTTTCGGAAAAGGGATTTATCGTACGTTATGGTATGTACCCGTAGTGACTTCGACGATTGCGACAACGCAAGTCTTAAATATATTGTTGAATCCGATTAATGGTGCTGTTAATCAAACGATAGAGGCTATGGGCTTCGAGCCCATCCTATGGCAATCATCCGTTTTCTGGAGTATTGTTCAGATCTGTGTTTACTCGGTTTGGAAAGGTGTCGGCACACAGGCTTTGCTTTGGTTGGCCGGCTTACAATCGATTGATCCTGTGTTGTATGAAGCAGCCGAAATAGATGGAGCCGGTCGGGTCGGTAAATTTATAAATGTTACGTTACCCGGGATTAAGCCGATCGCAACTTATATTGTGATTACTGGATTAATAGCAGCTATTCAGATTTATGAGCAAGTAGCCTTTTTGACCAATGGCGGGCCGTATGGTTCGACGGAAGTATTGGTATATCGCATTATTGCTGACGGTTTTTTCAATTTTAACTTGGGTATGGCTGGAGCATCCTCTGTCATTTTGGCGACAATCGTTTTTGTTGCATCCATTGCCTATTATAAACTAGCTCAAGATAAGGATTAGAAGAAAGGTAGGGATGGTTACATGTTAATGGCTCTAAAGAAGCAGCTGAAGCCGCAATATTTGATAGCTCATCTGATATTGCTGGTTGGAGGCTTGATTTTGGTGTATCCGTTAGTCTTCATGTTACTTGCGAGTTTGTTTACGAGAGATGAGTACAATACCTCGGTGATTGGTTTTTTTCCCATAGCCAAGGACCCGACATTAACGAATTTAAAACTTTTATTCTTTGCTTCTATAGATAAATCCACCCGTTATTTATATTTGAATTCGATTTACCGTACCGCTTACGCTACTTTTTTTGCTGTACTAACCTCTTTATTAGGCGGCTATGTGTTTGCTCGTTTGCGCTTTAAAGGTAAGGGAGTATTGTTTATGGCGTTATTGGCTACCCAAATGATTCCTACGGTCGTTGCGCTGCTGCCAACTTACTTACAATTTGTGCGGTTTCCTTTTGCAGGAGGGAATGACATTTTTACAGGTGGGAAGGGGTTATTTGATACTTGGTGGGTATATATCCTTCTTAATGGCGGGTCCATTTATATCCTAGGTGTGTTTCTAATCAAACAATCCTTGGAAAAAGTGCCGCGTGAATTGGATGAGGCAGCTAAGGTAGATGGTGCTGGTACAATAAGGCTAATATTTCAAATCTTAATGCCTTTACTAAAGCCTGTACTCGCTTATGTGGCTATTACGGTGTCTATAAATACATGGAATGATTGGTCAGCGCCCTTCTTTTATACGAACAGCAGCAAACTGCAAACGCTTGCTTCGGGATTGTCTAAGCTTACTGCTTTTGCTGGAGCGCCAGGGTCTATTGTGAATTATCCTCAGATTTTATCGTTAAGTTTATTACTTACGATTCCGAGTGTCCTTCTGTTTTTCCTATTTCAAAATTTGATTGTACAAGGTCTGGCAAACGCAGGCTTAAAGGGCTAAAAATAAAATTAAATATATTTGATATAACGTATTGTGCATCAATGAATCATATGATATATTGAATTCGAGCTCAAATAAGGTTTACATACGAAAGGGGAATGTACAATGGTTATAAAGAAAACAGCATTTATAGTCCTTGCAGCAACACTATGTCTTTCATTAGCGGCTTGCTCGAAAAGCGAAACAAAAGATCCAAAGGCAACGACAGGAACTACGACGCCAGCGGCTGCAAAAGATTCAGCAGCTCCTGCAGCACCAGCAAAAGCAAAAAAACTTTCTGTCCTACTTGATAATGCCATGATCCTTGGTGCTTATGAAAAACCGGAAGAAAGACTTAAACAATATGATGAAGATGTCAAATCCGGTAAAATTAAAGGTTCAAAAAACGATAAGATGCAATATGACAATCTCAAATATTTATCCGAGAAGTTAAAAGGTCAAAATATTGAGCTTGTAGCTCCGGACTGGGGCTGGGCTGAGCCATTGATTCAAAAAGAATCCGCTGCGTTTCTAGCGAAAGACGGTCCAGATATTATCGTAGGCGAAACACAGATGCCAGGCTTTGCCTTAGCAGGTCAGCTTGAACCGTTTCCAGATGCGCTTGCAGCCAAAGTTAGATCAACTATTGCAGAAGCAGCATGGAAGCCTATGGAAGTAAACGGAAAAATATATGGACTAGCACCAGATCCGGGAGTCAACATTCTTTATTGGAATAAAAAGATTGTTAGAGAAGCAGGATTAGACCCAGACAAAGCCCCAGCTACTTGGGATGAATTGCTTGCTAACTCAAAGAAAATATTCGAAAGCGGAAAGGCATCCGCTGGCGGCGTTTATGGTGGACCGAACTTTGGTGGATACTTGCGTTTCGGCGCGTTTATGAAATTAGCCGGCGGGGACTTTGTTGATGGCAAAGGCGCACCGACACTAAATTCAGCTGAAAACGAAAAAGCCTTTGAATTCCTTCGTCAAATGAACAAATACAATAAACCGGGAATTGTTTCCGCACTTGAAGAAGGCACATTCTTCTCCGCATTTGATAAAGGTCAAATTGCTTATCAAGTTAACGGACCTTGGGTCATTTCAGGTTGCGCTGATCAGAAAATGGAGTGTGGCGTTGCTCCGCTTCCATTAGGACCAACAGGTAAGCCTGGTAACGTTACGATTGGGGCTGCCTTCCAGGCTGTTCCAACCTATTCGAAAAATAAGGAAGCCGCTTTCAAGGTGATTGAAGAGCTTATGGGTCAAACCATTCAACAAAATATTGCTGATGCAGGTGTAAGAGCACCAATTCTTAAGTCTATTACAGAATCCGATGCTTACAAAGCCGCTCAACCAAGCTTGTATATTTTTGCAAAAGGTCTACAAGGTGAAGTAGTCGGGTTGCCAACCTTTGCTGGTGATGCGAATAAAGCATGGCAAGCCATCGGTGAGGCTATGACGAAGACAATGCTTACGGATAAGCCAGTGAAAGAATTATTGAAAGCTGCCCAGGATCAGATTGTTGCTGCAGGGAAATAAGTAGACGTTATTACACAAGATCTTCTTCAGTGGAAGCTTAGATGATATGGCTTTTAAGCTATAACGATTTTACTGAGCTTGATGGCACGAAAGTGCAAGTAAGATAAAAATCATCGTATGTCGATCAATTCAAAACTAAGCAGCCCCGAATGAATTGGGGCTGCTTTTTGTCGGACAGCCACGGCTATTTAATTAAGTTAATTTCAAATGTCTTATTCATGTAAGTTATTATGTACAGGCACTTCTAGGCTCTCACCTACATACACTAATACTAAGCTCAAAGCGGAGACTTCCGAACAGCTAAGATCCGCTAACACTGAAGGGGGTGACTGGAATGCCTGGATTGTTTAGCGCAATAGCCGTATTAATTAAGCAGCTAACCTTGCTTGTATCCTATGTCAAAAATAATGCGTTTCCACAGCCTCTCACTGAGGAAGAAGAAGAACGACATCTAAGGCTTATGGCAGAAGGTAATGATCATTCCAGAAATAAACTGATTGAGCATAATTTAAGGTTAGTTGCCCATATAGTAAAAAAATTCGATAACACAGGAGAAGATCTAGAGGATTTGATCTCGATCGGGACGATTGGTCTGATCAAAGCCATCGAGTCGTTTTCGCCGAACAAAGGGACCAAGCTCGCGACGTTCGCCGCTCGCTGTATTGAGAACGAGATCTTGATGCATCTGCGTTCATTGAAGAAAACGCGGAAAGATGTGTCGTTGCATGATCCCATCGGAACGGACAAAGAGGGGAATGAAATTACGCTCATCGATATCCTCGGCACGGAGGCCGATGATGTGGTGGATAAGGTGCAGCTCAAGATAGAGAAGAGCAAAATATATCGGAACTTAGAGATACTGGATGATCGTGAGAAGGAAGTCGTTGTCGGGAGGTTTGGGTTGGAGCTCGGCGGGGAAGAGCGGACGCAGCGAGAGATTGCGAAAGAGCTGGGGATTTCGCGCTCGTATGTGTCGCGGATTGAGAAGCGGGCGCTGATGAAGCTATATCATGAGTTTTATAAGGCGAAGCGGTAAGGGAATTGAATCGCAGACTTCATTTATTTGACATCAGATAATGGAGGCGAAGACAATGACAGCCTTAATTCAGATTGAGCATGTTAGTAAATTCTATTATATGGGCGGAGAAACCATTCGGGCGTTAGATGATATTACGTTAGACATATCACAAGGCGAATTTGTCGCTATTATGGGGCCGTCTGGCTCTGGGAAGTCCACACTCATGAACATTATTGGGTGTCTGGACGTTTCGGATGAAGGGTTATATGTCCTGGATGGGAAGCAGATTGATTCACTTAAGGATTCACAATTGGCGGAGATTCGGAATCGGAAGATTGGGTTCGTGTTTCAAAACTTTAACTTGCTGCCGAGATTAAATGCTTATGAGAATGTGGAGTTACCGCTGATTTACCGAGGGTTGGCGAGAAAACAGCGAGAGCCGCTTGTTTTGCAGGCGTTGGAAGCGGTGGATTTGCTTGATCGCAGGAAGCACTTTCCTTCAGAGCTATCTGGCGGACAGCAACAACGCGTTGCGATTGCGCGCACGTTGGCTGGAGATCCACCAATCATCTTGGCGGATGAGCCTACGGGGGCATTGGATTCGAAGACGGGTGTAGAAATTATGGATATTTTCAGGCGGTTGAATGAACATCGGCGGACGATTATTGTGATTACGCATGATCGTCAGGTTGCGGAGCAGGCGAAGCGGATCGTAAGGTTCCGGGATGGGCGGTTAGTTCATTGAGATGAAATGAATTAGTAACAAAGATCGGCCTTACGAGAAAAAATCGTAGGGCTTTTGATTTGGATTTCTTTTCTATTCCCATAGATGTTACTTCAATCTTAAATACGCCCTTTCTACAGGGTAGGATTAATCTCCTGTGATTGCTTCCCGTAAGAGAGCGACGATCTGGGTTCTGGTGCAAATATGAATTCGAGTGGTAACATGGGTAAAAAGTGTTCTGGAAAGTACGAGTATAATAGGAATGAAATCATCATTAGGAGCATTCAAATGGAAGCATTTTGAGACGGGAATTATATTACTGACCGTGAGATGGTACCTTCAGTATCGATTAAGTTATCGTGATTTGGTGGAGATGATGTCTGAACGCGGCATATCTATTGCTCATACAACCATTATGCGTTGGGTACATCAGTATGCTCCCGAAATAGCAAAAAAAGTTCGTCCCTATCTCAAACCTGTGAACGATTCATGGAGCACCGACGAAACCTATATCAAAGTGAAAGGCCAATGGAACTACCTTTATCGCACTGTTGATTCGACGGGCAAAACGATAGACTTTTTGCTCAGTGAAAGAAGGGACATGAAGGATGCGGAACGCTGGGGAACGATTGATTTCATGTTATCTGAAAATCGGGATATGCCGGCAGCTAAGAGCTTCTTTACAAAAGCTTTGACCTCTCCACATACTCAAATCCCACGTGTAATCACCTTGGATAAAAATCCAGCATATCCACCAGCAATACAAGAATTAATAAATGAGAAATCCTTACCAAAAGAAACCTTGATTAGACAGACAAAGTTTCTAAACAACATTGTGGAGCAAGATCACCGGTTCATCTAGAAAATCACAAAACCAATGCTTAGTTTCAAATCGTTCCTTATAACGGATCAGACGTTAAAGGGAATTGAGGCTTTACATATGATAAGGAAAGGGCAGGCCGATGATAATTCGACTGTCCTCACTGCTGTTGAATGGCTAAATAAGATATTTGGTTTAGTGGCATAGACAAAGTATAGTTTGTCGGGTAACTGCGAACTTTTTTAAATCCTTGCACCAGAACCCCTCGATGTGTATTCCGGAAATGGTTACGCGTAGTTGAGTATGGCGCACGATTTTAATATGGTGATCAAATTTCCGACAGCGTTAGCAACATTAAATTCGTTCTATATGGTATATTAGTTGAATGGAAAACAAGGGAACAACTTTCACAAAATCCGAGTTTCGGCGTTTTTTATATAGCGGGTAGTAAAAAACTGTGATAAGAAGAACTGTGATACACTTAAACAATAAGGAGGGGTTATCTTGAAAAGGCTTACAAATAGATTATTCTTCAATCGATCCTTATTTCGAAAGCAATTGTTGTCGTATTTCATAACTGTTCTCATTCCGACGATGATGATCGTTTCGGTTTACTCGTATACACTCAGCGACGATTTGACCTCCCAAATCCAGCAAACTTCCGACAACAGCATTCAGCGCGTAAATAAAAATATGGAGACCTTGATTGATCAAATTAATTATTTTTCACTGCAGCTTTCGTTTATTCCTAACATGAGCACGATGCTTCAAGACCCGGCAGACTTTAACATGTTCGACTATTACCAGTTAAAAGAACAATTGCGCAATCAAATTATACCGAACAAGCTTTTTTATTCCATGTACATTTATGCCGCTCAGAATGGTAAAATCATGACCACCAATGAGGGACTCTTTAACGCTGAGTCTTTTTATGACAAGCCGGTTTTGGAACAGATTAAACTGCACGGTAGTGACTCCTTCTGGTATCAAGTCAGAGAGGATTATGTCAGCTTCTATAAATCAATACCAGTGACAGCTCCTAAACCGCTGGGTACGCTGGTAATCAACATTCAGAAGGACATGTTTTTGAGCACGATCTACAATATGAACTATGTCGCCAATAATCAAATTCTTCTCGTTGATAGCGACGGTCATGTCATCTCGCAAAACGAAGATGACAAAAGTAAGGCGGTCAGCAAGCTCATAGCTGATAAGACTACCATCCCTTCCAATAACATGCAGAAAATTCGCATCGGCAAGCAATTGTATTTTGTGCATACTCACACTACAGAATTTAACGGCTGGAAAGTAGTTAACTTAATCCCTTACGAATTGTATAAAGAGCGATTGCTCGAAAAAATGTCTAAGCTTTTGGTCATGGTACTTATCGTTTTCTTCATCGGTCTGGCCATCGCTTACTCCTTTGCCGTCAAAATGTATAATCCTTGGAAAAAGATCATTGAGGTTTTGTCTGGCTCCTCTAATAATCTTCAAGCGTCAGACGAGTATTCCATCGTGAGCGGCGCGATCAGCATCATGATGGATACGATCAAATTAAATGAACCGGTGATGAAAGATCACTTGATCTCCGATATTTTGCGCAATAATATTTCGGATAAGCGTACGATTCCCGCAAGACTGGAGCAAATCGGGATTTCATTTCGCGAGTCTGATTATGCGGTCATTGTGGCCGTTATGGATGCCATGCGGCAAGAGGATGCGGAAGACCCGCAGCAAAGGCTGATCACCTACAGTTTGGTCTCCGAAACGTTGAAAAAATATGTGCCTGCGGAAGGAACGATTCTGGACGGCAGCAAGCTAGGCTTTATTGTTAATGTGAACAAAAGCAGCATGGATGATGATTGGCGGGAAACCATCAACCGATGTTTCGCAGAAGTGAATGCGTTGGCGCAAGAACAGCTGAATGTCTCTCTGCAGCTTTGCATCGGTGAAATTTGCTCTGCGGACCGTATTCACGTTTCCTACGAGCACATCCGCCGAATGCTGAATTATAAAGCGGTCATCAACAAGAACGATGTCATTTTTATTCAGGATCACCAGACTGAAATGAAATTTGTTTATCCATTATCGATCCAAAAGCAGCTTATTCATGCTGTAGTGTCTTTGAATAGGGAGAAAGCGATTCAATGCGTGGACGATTTATTTGAACAGTACATCTATCATTCGAAATACCCGCACGAGAAGCTGCAGGGGATGATCGTCGTTCTGATGAGCAGCGTCTTGAACGAACTGATTAAAGAAGGTCATGATATTGGAAGTTTGAACGAAGAAGCCGAAATTTTTAAACTGAACGAATGCCAAAATAATGATGAACTGCGTGAATTTATGATCACACACATCGGCAAAATCATTGTTTTCCTGGAATCGCTGCAGGATCGGCAGATCAACAACTTTTACGTTTCGAAAACGATTGCGTTCATGGAAGCGCAGTATGCGAGTAATATCTCAATTAAGGATATCGCCGATCATGTCGAAGTCAGCAGCGGCCACTTGAGCCGAACATTCAAAGCGGCGGTCGGCAAGTCGATGCTCGAATTTTTGACTGAGTATCGGATCAAGAAAAGCAAAGAGCTGCTGGCCGGCCGCAACGATCCTCTACACGAGATCAGCCAAGCGGTTGGCTACAATGATGTACAGAGCTTTATACGCTTTTTCAAAAAATACGAAGGGATAACTCCGGGGGAATACCGAAAAAGCATCCATATATAGAAAACGTGATATTCATACGAAATTAATAACAACAAATGAACGAAGATCATAAAATCCTCATGTTTATTGCAAACTGAGGATTTTTTTAATTCACATCTTCCTATAGGATGAAAGCGTACACAATAAGTGTGAAACGTTCGGCGAAAGGAGGAGAAGCATTGGAGAATCGAATCGAGTCATCGGGTCGGTTAAAGTTAACCGCCCGGGCAAATGCGAGACCGACAGCGTTTATGAAATCATTTCATAAACATAAGTACTACTACTTGCTGCTGCTGCCGGGAATCATTTATTTCCTTATATTTAAGTACATTCCAATGGGCGGCATCACGATTGCGTTCCAAGATTTCAAAATTGCCGGCAGCATATTCACAAGCCCTTGGGCAGGACTGAAATGGTTCCGCATCCTTTTTGAAACGCCTGACTTCTGGGTTGCGCTCAAGAATACGGTGATCATCAGTTTTTATAAACTGATTTTCAATTTTCCTGCACCGATCATCTTGGCATTACTGTTAAATGAAGTATTGAATGGCGTGTTCAAACGGGTTATCCAGACGATTATTTATTTTCCGCACTTTGTATCTTGGGTCGTGCTTGGGGGTATCTTATTTTCTGTGTTTTCGACGGATACGGGACTCTTAAAGCTTCTTGGATTATCGATTTCACCTATTATGAATCCGTCGACATTCAGGGGATTTCTGGTTGGTTCTGAGATGTGGAAGGAAGCCGGTTGGGGAACCGTTATTTATCTAGCGGCGATCGCAGGCGTGAACCCCGAACTATATGAAGCGGCCAGGATAGACGGAGCAAACCGCTTTCAACTGGTTCGCCATATTACGCTACCGAGTATTGCATCGACGATCGTCGTTCTGCTCATTTTGCGGACCGGGCAAATTTTAAATGTAGGTTTCGATCAAGTATTTATTCTGTACAATCCGCTTGTCTACAATGTGTCTGATATTTTGGATACGTATGTATACCGTGTAGGTTTAACAACGGGCAGATATTCATTTGCCGCTGCTGCCGGTCTATTTCAATCCGCAGTAGGTATGTTATTGTTGCTGTTTACGAATTGGCTTGTAAGACGTATGGGCGAACGAGGACTTTGGTGAGGATGAGCGCAATGATAAAAAAGACTTTGGGGGAACGCATTTTTGAGGGGAGTAACATACTCTTTCTAACCTTGCTAGGTTTGGTGACGTTCTATCCTTTATGGCATGAAATATCGATCTCTTTAAGTTCGTCTGCAGGAGCGATGAAAGGCGGGCTGTTTCTGTGGCCTAGAGGATTTACCATGGAGGCTTATGCTTCTGTGCTTTCTTCAAGCTTTATATGGTTAGCTTATCGCAACAGCATCATCGTTGCTGTATTAGGTACATTCTTGCATGTGTTGTTTACTGCGACGACAGCTTATCCGTTGAACAAGAGAAGTTTGCCAGGTGTGAAAGTATTTACGATACTCATTATTTTTACGATGATTTTCGGCGGTGGAATTATTCCGACATACTTACTTATCAAAAGCTTAGGTATGATCAACACGTTATGGGCGCTAATGATTCCTAGTCTTATATCGGCCTTTAACGTGATCGTGATGCAAAGCTTTATGAGGTCAATCCCCGAAGAAGTCGAGGAGTCGGCTACGATTGATGGGGCGAATCCGCTGCGGATATTTTTCTCGATTATCCTGCCGCTGAGCAAACCTGTTCTTGCGACCATCGCGCTTTGGGAATGCGTTGCACTATGGAACAATTTTATGCAAGCGCTTATGTATTTGAATGATAAATCGTTGTATACGCTGCCATTGCTGTTGAAAGAGATCATAGCCGGACAGCAAATGGCATCTGAAACCGGTCAATTAACAGCTTTTTCGGCGGAATCGGCTATAGCGGCGACGGTTATTGTGTCCATTATTCCAATTCTTACCGCGTATCCGTTTTTACAGAAATATTTCATGAAAGGCACCATGCTCGGTTCTGTAAAATCTTAATATGACAAATTGGAGGGTCTTCAAATGAAAAAAACAACTAAAATGCTATCCGTTATTTGTGTTACTTGCCTAGTGGGTGCCTTAGCTGCAGGCTGCGGGTCCAATAACGCCTCGAAAAGCACCCAAAACACGCAAAGTCCTCAAAGTACGCAACAAGCGAAAGTGTCTCCGGTGGCATTCGATATTTTCTTCAATATGGCAATCCCGGAATATCCTCAAACCGGCGGGGAAGCGAAGGCGAAGGTTATCCAGCAAATGGAGAAAGCGGGAATCCAGGGCGTTGATTACAAGGTGAACGTGCTCGGTGGGGACGAATATCTTACAAAGCTGAATTTACTGGCATCCTCCGGTAGTTTACCGGATTACTTCAGTGTAGACTCGAAGACGCTTGCCCAATATGTCGAGCAAGGTCTGTTAAGACCAATCGACGATCTGCTCGCAAAAGCGCCTAACCTGATGAAAGTTGTCCCTAAAGAGCGCTGGGAAGGCGTGAAATTTAACGGTAAAATATACGCCATTCCTTTCGGAGTAAGACCGGAAACGTTCAATTCTCCGAACACTGCAGGCTTGGTTCTACGTCAGGACTGGTTGGATAATCTTGGTTTAAAGCAACCAACGAACCTTGATGAGCTACATGATGTGCTGAAGGCGTTCACAATGAACGACCCTGACAAGAATGGTCAGAAAGATACGTACGGACTGGGCGGAAATAAGATGTCGATGTTCAACAGCGTGTTCGGGGCATTCGGTAGTGCCCTTGTTTCCCCAGGAACAACAGGTCCAGTATATTGGACTGAAAAAGACGGAAAAATTGTGAAAAGCTTCGTTACACCGGAAGCGAAACAAGCCCTCGCCGTTCTTCAGAAATGGTACAAAGAAGGATTGATCGATCCTGAATTCCCGGTTATGGAGATTAAGCAGGCTGACTCGCGAGTAGTCAATTCCAAAGTGGGTGCGTTTGAAGGAGACGTCTTTGCAGTAGATCCGAAGGGCACACAGGTCTCTACGGCCCTCGCTCAAGCGACTCCGACTGCCAAGCTGTCGATGATCGTTCCTCCGAAAGGTCCAAATGGCAAACAAGGCATGCCGGAAGTGAACCCGTTCTCAGGAGGAAACTTGCGTGCCATCAGTGCAAAAGCGAAGGATCCGGAAAGACTAATCAAGATGCTCGATTGGTCGGTAAGTGATGAAGCGAACGGTGGTATTAATCTAGTTACTTACGGTGAAGACAATGTGGATTACACATTCGACAAAGATAAAAATTTGATTACCCAAAAGTCCAGTTATACAGACCTGTATAAGAAAGGATTCTCAAATCCTATTCGTTTCGTTCAGGTGACAGACCGCCGTTGGACGAATGAAACCGTACGCGGTGCGCTAGACATTTCTTCGAAATATTTGCTGAAGAACGCACTGTGGAAGACCGTTCCAGCTGAGCTAGACTACCCAGATCTAGAGAAGAAGTTGTGGACTGAATACTTTGTGAAGATCGTAACTGGCGAGTGGTCGGTTGATAAATTCGACGAATTCGTTCAGAAGTACTATCAACAAGGCGGTCAAAAGATTGAGCAGCAAGCAAACGAAGAGTGGAAGAAGAACAAATAAAGATAACACCAATGAATGGAAAGAGACTGATTTCGGTCTCTTTCTCTTCATCTTGTGAGAAGAGGAGGCATATTATGTCAACAAACAGAAAACCGAATGTCATCGTATTTTTTACGGATCAACAGCGTTGGGATACAACAGGAGTTCACGGAAACCATCTCGATGTAACGCCTAATTTCGATCGAATGGCCATGGAAGGGACGCATATCTACCATTCGTTCACGTGCCAGCCGGTATGCGGGCCGGCCAGATCTTGCCTGCAAACGGGCATATATGCTACCGAAACAGGCTGCTTTGTCAACGATATTCCGCTCCCAAGAGAGCAAAAGACATTGGCGCATTATTTTCGCGAGTCCGGTTATCAAACCGGGTACATCGGCAAGTGGCATTTGGCCGATCAGGAGCCGGTACCGCAAGACCAGCGGGGCGGGTACGACTTTTGGCTGGCCGCAAACAAACTTGAATTCTCTTCGGATGCTTACGATACGGTGATGTATGACAATGACAACCAGCCGGTCAGTTTCCTGGTTATCGGGTTGACGCGATGACGGATTCCGCTATTCGTTATATCGATAAACATCAGAATGATCCGTTCTTCTTGTTTATATCATATTTGGAGCCGCACCATCAGAATCATTCGGATAATTATCCGGCACCAGTCGGATATGAAGGAAGGTACAGCGGTAAATATGTGCCTGCTGATTTGGCGACGCTTGGCGGAACTGCACACGCCCACTTGGGCGGGTATTACGGCATGGTCAAGCGGTTGGATGAAGCTCTGGGGCGTTTGTATGACACACTCCGAAGCCTAGGTTTAGAGGACGATACGATTGTCTTGTTTACTTCCGACCATGGCTGCCATTTCAAGACGAGAAACAGCGAATATAAACGTTCATGTCACGAAAGTTCAATCCGGGTGCCGACGGCCTTAACCGGGGGCTGCTTTAAGTCGGGCGGACGTTTGCAAGAATTAGTATCTTTGGTTGATCTTCCCCCGACTCTATTGGATGCAGCTGGAATTCCGGTACCACCGCACATGCAAGGCCGTTCTATCCTTCCGCTGCTTCGTGGCGAAAGAGAAGACTGGCCAGAAGAAGTATACATCCAAATCAGCGAATCGCAGGTGGGACGCGCCATTCGAACGAAGCGCTGGAAATATAGCGTCAGCGCGCCGGATAAAGCAGGATACGATGATGCTGGTTCTGATATTTATGTGGAAGAATATTTGTACGATCTGGAGGCCGATCCTCATGAGCTATGCAACCTGGTCGGATTCGAGCCATACCAGCAAGTCGCTGCCGAATTGCGCGAGCGTCTGGCGAGGAAGATGCAAGAAGCCGGGGAAGCGGCTCCCGTCATTGTTCCGGCTCCAGCAAAGACGCATGGCGGCAGAAGAGTTTCGGTGGAAGAGCTAAGATTGAAGATTTGACTTTTTGTACTTGGCCTTGTATATGCTGCTAGGGCATAACTCCGGGGGAGTATCGGAAAAGCATCCAGCTATAGAAAACGTGATATTCATACTAAATTTATAACAACAAATGAACAATAATCATAAAATCCTCATGTTTATTGCAAACTGAGGATTTTTTTAATGCCCTTCTTCCCTTAGGATGAAAGCGCACACAAAAAACGTGTAACGACTGGCGAAAGGAGGAGAAGCAATGGAGAATCGAATCGAGTGATTTGTAAGCGTTTTATCATCGCTTTTATTCTACTTGTCGAATTACTCCATGGAAAGGTAGTGAATTGAGTAGCAAGTGTTTTAGAAAGGTTAGTTGATAAGGGCTGTATAAGCAGTTGATTGTTAAACTAGTTTTGCAGTTTGGTGCAGGGGCGAATGCTGCACGTTCAAAGCGTGTTGAACTGCACCGCAAGAGAAAGACTTAATAGAATGTCTGATGGAGGCGTGTTATGAAAACAATTTCGAAACGAGCTATGAGCATCATTCTCATGTTTGCTATGGTATTCAGCCTGTTTAACTTTGGAAACTTAGGTTCAATAACGGCTGTGTATGCGACACCAGCTTCGCAGACCTATACACAAGACTTTAGTTCAGCTACATCTAGCTTTAGCGCGAAGCTTGGCGCTGCATCAACAACTCTTAACAGAGTTGCAGTAACGAATAATGCATTTAAAATTGTTGGTAAATCAGGATCAACTCCGGATATTAAAGCTATATTTACCGATTCTCCCGACGTTGCCAACGGTGAAATGCAAGCAGACTTTGTATTGCCAGCGGGGGATGTTAGCTTCGGATTTGTTTTCCGATACAAAGACGAAAGCAACTATGCCGCCGTTATGTACACGGATACAGCAGCTACGAAAAATAAATGGGAACTGCACGGCACAACAGCTAATTTAAACAGCCGTTCAAACACCCCAATTACACAGACTGCTTTCCCAGCATCTTTATCGCACGGCGTCAAATATTCAATAAAAATAGATTACGATACTGGAGCCGCGAGCCATTATTCCATCTATTTAAAGAAGGCGACTGACCCGACGTTTACTTTGCTTGCCAACATTTCCAGTGATCCAGTAGGCTCACCGGCTGTTTATACAGGCGCAGGTAAACTTGCTCTTAGAATTAATTACGTTTCTACAGATAAAGTTGACCCTATCTATGTGGATAATATTATTGAAAAAGATAATTCAGGCAATACCGTTTATACAAGAAATTTCAATAGTGAGGATACTGCATCAGCTCCGGCTAACATGCAATATAAAAACAACAAAAGCGAAACCCTGCTTACTTTGCCATCAACATCATTTACTCCCAATATTGCTCCTTTTACTCTAACGCCGAACGATGCCGTAAGCTACTTAACGGCAGTAACTGCGGGTACAGATTATATCATTGATGATGCGTCACCATCCCTAGCATTGGGATCTTTTAGTGCGAATGTATCGGGTACATCAAGCGACTACGGCTTGGTATTTAATTACGCGGATAACAGTCATTTTAACATGATTAAATACAACTCCGTTCTTTCAAAGTGGGAATTGGTAACAACCAAAGGAGGCGCAGCTACTATAATTACGGGTGGATTTGGTACAGCGCCACCTCCAAGCGTTACAACCAGTGTATATACAAATGTGTATACAAATTTAAAAGTTGACTATTCTTCATCAAATAATTTGGTATTTTATGTTAATGGTATGCCTTATAGCCTTGGCAATCAAAGCGCTAATTTGTATATAGGTGATGGCAAGGTCGGCGTTGCAACTGGTGTTGCCAATTACCTACAAGTCGATGATGTTTCGCTGACTTACACACCAGAGAGCACTACCGCAGTAACTACGCGCATTGCACCAGACCCAACTAATTTCCAGACTATTTCATCATCTGATATGAAGGTTTTGGTCGGAACTGACTTTCCGTTTGTATATAAATATAAAGACACTGATAACAACAGCATAACTAACGGCATTCGTGAGAGTGAAGCTGTTAAGCAAATGAATATAAACGGCGTAAATGTAGCGGTAACATCATCTTTAACAAGTATTGCTTCTGATACAGCTACTTACAAGTTGAATGCAGTTGACGTAAATAACCATATTAATGCAACTTTTACAGTAACTTTAAAGATAATCGGTAATAAGTTGCGTATGGAATTCCCAAGTATTATTGAAAATGCAGGAACGGTTGTAAGATCGTTTTACATTCCGAACCACAATATGCTCTCTGTACAAGGTTCAGGAGCAGGAACCGCTGTTGGCCAATTAACCGGTTGGGGTCCTATGGCGGATTATTTCGTCAACATAGATGCAATTTCAGCCAGTAAAACGACATCAATCGCTTCCTATGTGATGCTTTATGATTCAGCCTATGCACAGTCAATTGAAAACAATGCGATGGATGGAAAACGCAAGTATTCGGTTAAGGAATATCTGAATCCAGCAGATCCAGACGATAAGTATGTTTCTGTTACAAACAACGCATGGTACTGGCATTATCTGGATAACGTTCCGCTGGATACAGACTATGTACCTTTTGCACAAGTTGTTATAGGCGGCGACCAAAACAATGACGCTGCTATCGATTGGCAAGATGCGGGGCTTTTGTATCGAACCATTGCCAATCAAGCTTTTGGCTCCCAAGATATTAAGAATAACTGGTTATACATTGCCATGAACATGTCTAGTCAAAGCTCTAACCCTTTTGTTCGAGTGCTGGACCGTGGCAAAGCAATTGCCTATCTTACAGATGGCTTTGGTCAAAAGATTATGAACAAAGGCTATCAAGCCGGTGGACATGATGATTCCCACGGTGACTACGATAATGTAGGAGTACAGCAAGGTGGGGCAAAGGACTTTAACTATCTGAATGAAATCGGAAAGCTATATCATATAAAGACCGGTATTCATATCAATGCAACTGAATTTGCTCTTGATGGTTTTGATACAAAGCTGGAAAACCTGACCCAAAATACCGGCGGCGGTTTAAAGCCAAATTGGAACTGGCTTGACCAAGCATGGCTCGTAGATAAAACGAAAGATGTTCAGTCTGGGGAATTAAAGAGACGTCTTGATCAATTAAAGGCTACTGTACCCGGTTTAAATTTCGTTTATGTTGACGTTTATCAGTCAGGATCAGATTTTAACGCCAAGAGATTTGCCAAATATATGAATGACAATGGCTGGAGTGTAGGTACTGAGGCTGCAGGCGATTTTGAAGAGGCTTTAACTTTTGTTCACTGGAATACAGATTTATATTATCCATCTGGTGGAAGCCAGAGTCAGGTTATTCGTTTTGTTCAAAACGACGTAGCGGATAAATTTGCCCCAGATAAGGCACTTTTGGGTTCACTGATGCCTGGCATTGCGGATTGGCGAAATACAAATAAGTTCTCAGATGCACAAGATGTGTTCTACCGTGAGAACTTACCTACAAAATATTTACAACATTTTACACTTCAAAAATGGACACCAAATGTGTCCGCACAATTTTCAGGTAATGTACAGAGCGTAGTTACTAATGAAAATGGTAAAGACTATTGTAATATCTACAAAAACAATATTCTTATTGCAAAAATTGACGTTAGTGCAGTCATTACGGATTATAGTTCAAAACCACAGCCAAGCACTCCTGGCAAGTCAAAAATATTTATTCCGTGGAGTCCGGAAACAGAAGAAAAAATTTACTATTACAACGATTATGAAACGTCCAGCACATGGACATTACCCAATTCTTGGGCAGGTGTGACAAAGGCATATCAATACCAACTTACGCCTGGCGGGCGGGTGTTGATGGGAACAGTGGATGTTGTAAACAATTCGGTTACCGTGAATGGCAATATTTCAACACCATATCTCTTAACCAAAACAGCGGATACATTGGGTAATTTACCAGACCCGACAGGTAACTGGGATCAAGGAAGTGAAATAGCAAACTTCGGATTTACAAGCGGGACTTTGGAAGGCTGGAATACAGCTGTTACCGCAGGCAACCCGACAGGCATCAATATTTTAACAAATTCCGGAAATGAAGGGAATTACAATGACCCTATGGTGTCCTTTAACACGGATGTAACTGGGTCGCTTTCCCAGACTCTTACAGGTTTAACGCCTGGAAAAACGTATAGCATATCCGCATGGACCAGAACGGATGACCGACCGGTTACCCTTGGTGTTTTAATCAATGGTCAAAGATATGAAAATACCATTAAAACTACCGCGGGAATACCAATAATGATGAAACCGTCTAAGTATCTGGGCAAGAATTATCAACGTTTAAAGGTAGACTTTACTGTTCCGACAAAAGTAACAACCGCCCAAGTGTACTTTAATGCGGACGCCGGAACCGGCAATCAGGCTGTTTATGTAGACGATTTCAGATCTTGGGAATGGCCGAATGTGAAACCATCGTTTTCCAACGCGTATGTAGTTCACGAAGATTTTGAAAATGTGGATGAAAACTGGGGGCCATTTATTTCACAGGTTGGCACACAGCCATATATCCATTTGACAGAGACAAATACGAATACCTCCGAACAGTCGCAAATCAAGAAGTATTCCATTGATGGTAATATTTCATTAAAAAATCAACAGACTGGTTCGGGCGTGCATATGCGTACGTTGCCGTCAACATTGAACCTAAAACCAAATAGTAGTTATACAGTATCTTTCGATTATCAAGCCTATCGCGAGATGAGAACATCGGGGGAATACGCAACAGGGCCTGTAACATACAATGCGGCAAACAATGGCTTCAGCGTACCGGAACGAGCAACCATGTATTCACTAGAGTTGAGAAATGCAAGTGGAGTGGTTATTAATAGTATTGATCTGACTCCGAGTGCAGTTTCTACACCATATTCTTATAACTCAGCAGTAGCAACTCAAGTTTGTACATTCGATATTGCTGCTGACGGGTTAGATGGCAAATATATAACGATTTCCAAAAAATCTGCATCAACAGATGACATGCTTGTTATTGATAATTTCTATGTGCTTGACACAAGTGATCGGACAGCGCCAATGACGACGGACAATGCACCAAATGGCTGGATCAATCAAGATACTACGGTTAACTTAAGTGCAAGCGACAGCGGATCTGGTGTTGCAAATACGTATTATACTGTTGACGATGGCGTAGAGCAAACAGGAGATTCTATCGTATTTTCAACAGAGGGTGCTCATAAGCTTACATATTGGAGTATGGACCGAGCAGGAAACATTGAAACTGCGAAAACGACACCTGTAATGATCGACAAAGCTGCGCCAGTGAGTATTGCTGCAATAAGTCCTTCTGTATTAGACGGTAACAACGGTTGGTATAAGTCGGATATAACGGTGAGCTTGTCTGTAAATGACAATTTGTCTGGCGTGGCAAAAACGGAATACCAAGTAAATGACGGTGCTTGGATCAACTATTCAGGATCAATTCCAGCCTTCATCAATGATGGGGTTTATAAGGTCAATTACCGAAGTGTGGACAGGGCAGGGAACATAGAACCGATCCAAACGATTGAGTTTAAAATTGATAAAACGGCACCATCCTTAATCGTTGAATTAGATAAAACATCTATATGGCCAGCAAATCATAAAATGGTGAACTTAAATGTCAATCTGATTACGAGTGATACTACATCTGGAGTTGACTCTATAGTCTTAACCTCAATTACAAGTAATGAACAGGATAGTGGTCAAGGTGATATCCAAGCTAATATAGGTACGACTGACACTTCGTTTCGATTGCGTGCCGAAAGATCGGGCCAAAGCACTGGACGTATCTATACCATAACTTACACGGCAACCGACAAAGCTGGTAACAAAACGATTTCTTCAGCAATCGTCACAGTGCCTCATGATCAATCAGGAAATCCAAAATAACAGATTGAATAAGTGGTTGGACAGGACGCTATGCCTGCCCAACCATTCTTCTTGTTGTTTTAAACCGCAACAATCTCATCGAGAGTAAGGTGGTCTTTGTATTATTCAATCGGTGTCCTGAATTCTTTTTGAAGCAGGGAATTCGTTTGAATAAATATATAGAATAATTAAGAAGGAGCTCAAGGGTAAAATCTGCGATTAACAAGCTAACGGTCTTTTACCGATACCTCTTGTCCCACAATGAGCTGCTTGTTCTGCTGCTACTTTCAAGGAAACCGATCATATGTACTCGACCTCACACGTTTGAAGGGCGGTCAGGCCCATGTAATGTTTATACGCGCATCAGAGGATGAAGAGACGGAATTGATCGCATCCTTGCCGTTAAAGCAGTATAGCGTCACGACGGAAACATAGCATCGGACAAAAGTGAAGGGACTCCCGATTACCGGAGCTTGATGTAAACGCCTAATGTCGAGAATATGAAGGTTTTATTTACTTGGAAGTGGCAAAGAAGCGGCACTTCCATGCTGGTGCTTAATAAATATTGCAGAAACCCAAAACCTCATTGAGCTTTCAATCCAGCTACCAAGGCATTCGGCAGTTGCGTAAGTAAATTTACGTTGCTTTGTGTTCACATCGTCAAAAAATTCGATAACACAGGAGAAGATCTAGAGGATTTGATCTCGATCGGGACGATTGGTCTGATCAAAGCCATCGAATCGTTCTCGCCGAACAAAGGGACGAAGCTGGCGACTTTCGCAGCGCGTTGTATCGAAAATGAAATACTTATGCATCTTCGCTCGTTGAAGAAAACGCGCAAAGATGTGTCGTTGCATGATCCCATCGGAACGGACAAAGAGGGGAACGAAATCACGTTGATCGACATCCTCGGGACAGAAGCGGACGATGTCGTGGATAAGGTACAGCTTAAGATAGAGAAGAGCAAAATATATCGGAACTTGGAGATTTTGGACGACCGAGAGAAAGAAGTCGTAGTTGGTCGGTTTGGTTTGGAGCTAGGAGGCGAAGAGCGGACGCAGCGAGAGATAGCGAAAGAGCTGGGGATTTCGCGTTCGTATGTTTCGCGGATTGAGAAGCGGGCGCTCATGAAGCTATATCATGAGTTTTATAAGGCGAAGCGGTAAGTCGTTTGGTTGGAGCATCGTATTCTTCATTCATTTGGCATCAAATAATGGAGGCGAAGACAATGACAGCCTTAATCCAGATTGAGCATGTGAGCAAATTTTACTATATGGGCGGCGAAACAATTCGGGCGTTGGATGACATCACGTTAGACATCGCGGAAGGTGAGTTTGTCGCTATTATAGGGCCGTCAGGCTCTGGAAAGTCCACGCTGATGAACATCATCGGCTGTTTGGACGTTTCGGACGAAGGCCTGTATGTGCTAGATGGGAAGCAGATTCACTCTCTAAAAGATTCACAGTTGGCAGAAATTCGGAATCGGAAGATCGGGTTTGTTTTCCAGAGTTTCAACTTGCTGCCGAGATTAAATGCTTATGAAAATGTGGAGTTACCTCTAATTTACCGCGGGCTGGCTAGAAAACAGCGAGAGCCGCTTGTTTTGCAGGCATTGGAAGCGGTGGATTTACTGGATCGTAGGAAGCACTTTCCTTCCGAGCTATCTGGTGGGCAGCAGCAGCGTGTAGCGATTGCGCGTACGTTGGCTGGCGATCCACCGATCATATTGGCGGATGAGCCTACGGGGGCATTAGATTCGAAAACAGGTGTGGAGATTATGGATATTTTCAGGAGGTTGAATGAGCAGGGTAGGACGATAATTGTGATTACGCATGACGGGCAGGTTGCGGATCAGGCGAAACGGGTTGTAAGGTTTCGGGATGGGCGGTTGGTTCATTGAGATGAAATGAATTAGTAACAAAAATCGGCCTTACGAGAAACTCGTAGGGCTTTTAATTTGGATCACTTTTCCCTTCCCATAGATGTTCCTTCAATCTTAAATACGCTCTTTTTACAGGGTAGATTTAATCTCTTGTGATTACTTCCCGTAAGGGAGCGGTGCTCACCGGATACCCGCATGCCGCCATTCCCGACGGTAGTCTTGCGGGCTTTGCCCTGCGGATTTCCGAAAAGCGCGGCTGAACTCGCTAAGCTCGCCGTAGCCTACGCGCTGCGAGATTTCGCTGATGGACCAAGATGTCTGAAGAAGCAACTCCTTGGCGAGCCCGATGCGGTAATTCCGTAAATACTGCGCAGGCGGTTGACCGAGAGCATTCCGGAATAAGTAGCTGAAATGACTCGGGCTTAAATAGACTTGAGCAGCTAGTTTCTCCAGCGGGAGCGGTTCCTGCAAATGCGACTGCATATAGATGCAGGCATTCACGACGCGGGGATCGATTGCATGAAGCCGCTCCGGCATTTGAGGTATCAGCAGGCTTATCAAATGCGCGAACCATTGATATAAGGCTCCTTGAATACGTAGCAGTGTAATCGAAACGGTCAGGTCCGGCGACATCCCGCTAATTCCCTCAGCGTCATGCTGTTCATGAATTGCGGCGAATTGCTCGAACCAAACAGCCGACTCCACCCATTGGGAGGCTAGCGCATCGAATACGGCGCCTTCGGAGACAGATGTAATCTTCGGGAATGGATACAACTCATGGAAATCGAACGGTCCGAGTCTCAAGTTGCAACTGAGCGATAAGTAACGAACGTTATTGCCGACTTCTGCACGACGCAGTTGGTAGGGCAAGCCGGGAGGAAACACAATCAGATCGCCTTTGCGAACATGGTATCGCTCTTCATCGATTTGAATGGTACGAGTGCCGTCCAGTATGAGCCAGAAAACCGGGAACGGATTGGTGACCGGTCCGAAGCTGAAATCATGCCGCTTATCCATATGACGGATCCATCTGGGCTGGAGACTAAATTCGAGTCTTTGTGCATTAGGATGCAGAATAAACATCAGCGGATCGCCCTCACTTTCATTCATCGTAAGAAATGTCAAATCTATCGTTAATAATGTCATAGGTTCGAATTTCTGTAAATGATATTATATGGCTAAGAAAGAACCATGAAATAATAGAAGAGTGAGGAACGGTGATACAATGGAAAATGTCAAACGGAAGCCGAACATCGTATTTATACTCGCAGACGATATGGGTAGTTGGGCGCTCGGCAGTGCTGGAAACAGCGAAGTTCATACTCCCCACCTCGACCGGCTAGCAGCCGAAGGGATGCGATTCGATCACTTTTTTTGCACATCGCCGGTTTGCTCGCCTGCGCGGGCATCGATCATGACCGGACGAATTCCGTCCCAGCACGGCGTTCATGACTGGATCCGCTCCGGCAATGTGAATTGCGGCGAGCTGCAGGAAGAGGTGCGCAAACATCCTGCTTTTGCCGATGAGCGTACGGCAATCGAATATTTGGCCGGGCAGCCGACATATACGGAACTACTCAGAAAGGCAGATTATGCCTGCGCTTTAAGCGGCAAATGGCACCTTGGCAACAGTATGGTCCCCCAAAAAGGTTTTGGGCGCTGGTTCTCGATCGCCAGAGGAGGCTGCTCCTATATGAAGCCGGATATCGTAGAGAATGGAGAGGTACGTATAGCGGACGAATACGTAACCGATCTTATTACGGATAACGCGCTGCAATTTTTGGGTGAGCTGGCGCAGCAGGAAGCCCCGTTCTATTTAAGCGTTCACTATACGGCGCCTCATTCGCCTTGGGACCGTTCGGAGCACCCGGAATCGTATGTGACCATGTATGACGATTGCCCTTTCAAGTCAGTGCCTGAGCTGCCGCCGCATCCGAACCAGGTACCGACGGCGCCAATGGGTGAAGGGGAACGCCGCAAAGAGCTGCTGCGCGGCTATTATGCGTCCATCACCGCTATGGATGACGGAATCGGCAAAATCATGGACAAGCTGGAGGAACGCGGGCTGAGAGAACAAACGCTGATCATTTTTATGAGCGACAACGGCATGAACATGGGACATCACGGTGTATGGGGCAAAGGGAATGGAACGTTCCCGCTCAATATGTACGATACGTCGGTCAAGGTTCCTGCCATTTTCAGCCATCCGGGGGTTATTCCGGCCGGACAGGTTCGGAGCGAACTGGTTAGCCAATACGATGTATTCCCAACGCTTCTGGACTATGTGGGGCTCTCCAATCCTGAAAAGGATCGTTTACCCGGCCGCAGCTTCGATGAACTTCTGAGGGGAGAAGAGGGCGCCGGACGCGAGGATATCGTCATTTATGACGAATACGGACCGGTCCGCATGATCCGCACCCGGGATTGGAAATACGTTCACCGCTACCCGTACGGGCCGCACGAGCTTTATGACTTGCGGAATGACCCGAGCGAGGACGCCAATCGAATTGATGATGCCGAGTGCCAAGAGGTGCTGGAAGCATTGCGGTATCGAATCGGGGAATGGTTTGGGAAATACGTGATCCCCGAGAAGGATGGCCGAACTGCACCCGTTACGGGATTTGGGCAACTGAGCCCGATGGCTCCGGGCGTAACAGAAGGCGGAGCTTTTAAGCCGCTAGCGAAATAGCAGGAAGGGGACGGTTCCTGCCGTCCTCCGTCATATCCATACCCTCTTTTCACGGCATTCGCCCTGCTGAGGATGCACCATCTGTGATATTCCAAAATCAATCAGCAAACGGAGCCCGCAAACCCGCGTGGCTCCGTTATGGTTGTTCCAAAATTCATTAGAATTTAGAAAACGTTGCGGCGTAAAAAGTGATTTGTTTCAGAATTCGTTCGAAAAATTTGGCCAACACACAATAAATGTTCTAGCCCATCGTTTTAAATGAAACTGCAGTACGATCCTTCTAAGCCAGTGCTGCTTCGCCGTTGTTTATCCTCTTCGATGTAAGTCGCGATACTGGCTTGGCGTTACATTCTCGTTTTTTTTGAAGATTCGGTTGAAATACGTCGTTTGATAGCCGACTCGTTCGGCAATGTCAGTCACTTTCATTTCGGTCTGTAGCAGCAGTTCCTTCGCTTTGTCGAGACGCAGGCACGTCAAGTAGTCTATAAAGTTAACTCCTGTCACCTGCTTGAACCTCTTGCTCAGCGTAAACGGACTAATTCCATACAAATCGGCGCACATTTCTAACGAAATATCGCTGTGGTTATATTTCCGGTGCAGCGTCTCGATGACTTTGTCGACAAGCCATTCCAACTGTAACTCCTGTTCTTCCGATACCTTTCGTAATTCCTCAATGTACAACCGAACCACTTTAACCGTCAGCAATCTGACCGCTTCCTGCGGATCACGTATTTGAGCAAGTTGATCGAAAAGCTCTGCTTCCATAGCTGGTTCCGGATGGAAACCGGTTTTCAGAAATACGAACCGGATATTCCCGTAAAGCTGGAGAAGACCGTGCCGAAACTGGAAAGCCTTGGGACTACCCGCTTGCAGTTCTTCGGCAAACATCCCGATGAGCCGAATTGCTTCTTCCTCACTGCCCGACCGCATAGCCCGGATGATGTCGGTCTCGAGCGCAAATGGATATACTGCCGGCCGCGTCCCTTGACGCAAGTAATCGGCCGCATCGATGATTGCGTTGTCTTCGTTTAAATTACGGAACCTTTCGGCCTGCAGCGCTTCCGCAAATGCCCCCGGAATGTCGCGTGTAGACGTTATGAGACTTCCGAGGCTGACTGTACAATTCATTCCAAGCAGCTTGTTGATCGCGTAGGAAAGCTCTTCCGCCAGCCGGAATAGCTCGATTTTCATTTGATCGTGTTCGGCAGTTTCCGGAAACGATATCAGAAGTCCAATCGACATATCCTGAAAATTGGCCGCTTCTGCCTGGGCAAAACGGCTTTTGGCCACTTCGCTCACGACGTTGGCTGCGGCGAAGGAGACGAGCTGTTCGTCTCCTTCCCGGAACCTTCCGCCTCCACTCGTAAATCCGTGCAGCCGGACGAGTAGAACGGCGAAACCTTTACCGGGCTCCTCCCATCCGAGGTGCTGCATCCGCTCCTGCAATTCCCGCTCCGACAAAGCGTATAGATGTCCCTGCATGAGCTGAAGCAGGAATCCGTCCCGAAGCGACGGCAGTTGCTGTTCGATCCGCCGCCGCATCGTTTCGCTCTCCTTGGCCATTACGTTCCATTCGCGCTCGATAAACGCGACCTCGTTGCTTCCGTCCCAAGCCATGCCCGTTTTTTTAGCGTTTCGGAACAGAACGAGCAATTGCGCGATCGGCTGATAAAGCTTGCGGGAAGCGACAAACGCCAGAACGGCCGCCGTTAACAGGCCGGCAAAGCTGATTGCATACATCATCCGGGAGACGAAGACGACCGGCGTTAGCAGCTCCGACATCGACGCTGCTGTCACATATGACCAACTGGAACCGAGCCGCTTGACGCTGCCGGACACTACCGAAAATCGCTCCCCGTCGATCCTGTAATCGGCCAGTTGAAAGTCCTCTCCCCGTTTCGCCTCGCTGCGAAGCCGCTCCGCAAGCTTCGCTGCATTTTTCGAGCCTCCGACCGCCTCCGTGATGCTTTCGCCGTCCCCCGTCATCAGCAGAGTTACGCCGTTGCCGTCTGGCGTCATGTCGCCGATCAGCTTGTTCAGCTTTCCCTTGTCCAAGTAAAGCAGCAGTGCGGCATACGGCTCGGCGCTGTCCACCGGAAGCTTGTAGAGAAGAGCCGGAGCCTTCTGTCCGTTCCACGGCGGCTTCTCCAGAGCCGGAAGCCAGTAAGTCATCCCGCTCTTGGCGAAGAGCTCGTGCAGATTGAACCGATCGCCCGCCTGATCCAGCGATACGACTCCTCCCGTATCCGAAATGATTTTGCCGGGGCCGTTCAAAACCAAATACGCCTGATCGATCAAATAGTCCGAGTTCCGGATCAGAAACAGCGTCTTGTAAATGTCGTAAATGTACTCGTAATCGTATGTCTGCTCAAGTTTTCTTAAATTGCCGGTGAATACGGGATTAAACAACCACTGCGTCGTCGTATTTTCCAGGTGCGTTAAGTATTCGTCAAGCCGAACGGACGTCTGCTGAACATGATTGCGGTGCATGTCGAGCATTTGCCCGGCGATGTGCCGGCTGCCGATCTGCTGCACGGCCACGCCGACCAGCAACGTTGGCAGACAGGTGATCAAAAGAACGATCAGCAGGCTTTTGCGGTAAATGTCCCCGTGAAACAAACCGGTCGTTTTCCTTGCGAACCGCATAAATCGCTTCTTCATATCAGCCGTGTCCGAGCTCCTTCAAGCGTTCCCGAAAAGCCGCAATCTGACCGGATAGGCCGATCTTCCGCATAATTGAACGTTTCTTCCGGATTTCGTTGCAAATCGAAAAGCACCTCCGGCATATTCGTGCCGTAATACTGGTATTTCAGATGATCGCGCTTGATCATGACGTTCGATAGTCCGAATTCGGAAACGGTCTCGTTGTTCCAAGCGGTCTCCTCCCCTGTCAAAAGCGGAACCAGGCTTCGGCTGTCGAGACCTGCCGGTGCCGGAATGTCGGCCAGCTCGCAGAACGTGGCGAACAAGTCGCACAAATTGACGTTTTCCTGCGTGATCCGACCGCCCTCAAATCCTTTCGGATAGCGGATGATGAGAGGCACTTTAACGCTGCCCTCGAAAAACTTCTGCTTTTCCCAGACTCCATGTTCGCCCAGCATCTCTCCGTGGTCGGTCGTGTACACGATAATCCAGTCATCCAGATTTTGTCCGACGTGCTCCAGCCCCTGCATGACGGTGCCGAAGTGCTCATCGACCGTTTCAATCATCGCATAATAAGCCGCGACGGCGCGGCGGATTTCCCGCTCCGATGCATGGACGCCCGGAGTGACCGGCAAACGACTCAAGAACGGGTGGTCGAACAGCTGCTGATCGAGGAACGGTTTAACCCTATTCAGATAATACGTGAACTTTTTCTCGTCTTCTACGATATAAGGATAGTGCGGTTGCAGCAGGCTGACCTTTAGAAGCAAAGGACGGTCCGGACTTTCCCGGTCGTAGTAAGGGCTCGTGTAATAGTTGTCGATAAAATCGAGCGCCCCCTGAACCGAGTACGCATCCATCACTGCATGCGGCGCTCTGCCGATGCCAGCGCGCTTCACTTCCTTCGGCTGGTCCCACTTCATCTCTCCAATGCCGCGTATGACCTGCCGACAAGCTTCCTCATCCCTCTCGTCGATCGTATTGATGTCGACAACCGTATCGCTGCCGATCCGGTGTAACCAGCCCTGCATAGGATCTTTGCCAGTATGATGCAGCTTTCCGCAAACCGCCGTATAGTAGCCATACTGCGCCAGCCTGCGGGCGAACGTCATACGTCCTGGTGCCAAATCCTGGCCGAACGATCGGCAGCCGCATGTGCTCGGCAACTGACCGGCCATCATCGCCTGACGGCCAGGGATGCATATCGGTGAAGGCGTGTATGCGTTATTAAAAACGACCCCCGTCGCCGCCAACTTGTCCAGATTTGGCGTTCGTACAATATCATTGCCTGTGAATCCGGCGACGTCAAAACGGTGCTCATCACTCATCAGAAATAAAATGTTCGGTCTTCGCTGCATGAAAGCCTCCCCTTTCCTTTGCTTATTGTTGCGACCACTACAAATTCGGAAACGGGCTGCCCGATCGGACCGCCCGTCATGTTTCTATATTGTACTACTTCTTTTGCTTGTAGGCTTCATTCATTTCCGTAATGATCTTCTGGAAATCCGAGTCCGTCTTCAGCTTTTCGACCATATCGTCCCACGCCTTGATCGGCTCGCGGCCCATGATCACCTTCGTTTTCATGTCCTGAATTTTTTTGTTAAAGTCCGGGCCGAGCTTCTGACCGGTTTCGGAAATAAGCCCGTCTGCGGGAGAGGCGATCGCAATTTGTGACCGTTCGTCGATAATCTTTTTGTTTCGATCATAAAAATCGGCAGGAATGCCCGCTTGATACCCGCTTTGATATTTGTCGAGATTCGAGAAAATTTGGCCGAAATTTGCTACGACGTCCTTGGCCGCCTGCTCAGTCGCCGATTTGATCCCATCCTTCTCTGTGTAATGGAGATCCTTCAGCCCATAATTGCCGAGCGTCCAGCCTTCCTCAGTAGCCCCGTAGTCCAAGAACTGCAATATTTTTTTCGTTTTAGCCTCCGGTACGCTCTTCGGAATGGCGTAAATACCGTAGAAGCCGCTTCCCTTCGGGACGTATTTGCCCGCACCGGCCTCTAGGCTGGACAGCGCCAGCAGATCGGCGTTCGGGTTCGTTTTGCGCAGTTGGCCAGTCAGCAGCCAGGTCGGATTCATCGCATCGGCATAGACGCCAGCTTTATTGGTCGTCATCAGCTCTCTCGCCTGCGCGAGCTTCAAGGTCGGGAAATCCGGACTGATATAACCTGCGGTGTACGCCTTATTTAGCCAGATAAGCGCCTCACGAGTACCTGGCTCAAGCGTTGTGTTGACCAACTTGCCATCTTTTAGCTTCCATCTGCCCTGTGTACCATTGAATACGTCCTCAACCCAAGCGAACGTACCGATCGATTCAGACGTAACGTAACCGGAGAAACCGATCGTATCTTTTTTTCCGTTTCCGTCCGGATCCTGCTCGGTAAACGCCTTCAACACCTCGAACATCTCGTCCATCGTCATCGGTACCTTCATGCCGAGCTTGTCGAGCCAGTCCTTGCGCACCATCGGAAAGTTGCCGCCCCCGACCAGGGCGCGAACCCGAGGCACGCCGAAATTTTTACCGTCGATCGCCGAATTTTTCCACGACTCCTGTGGCAATGCGCTCAAGTTATTGTAGTTCTTCACGTATGGCGTCAAATCCCAAAATGCGCCTTGCTTCGCCATCGTCTGCACTTGTGCCGCAGTCGGATCCATGATCAGCATCAATTCAGGAAGATCGCCGGAGGCAAGCGTCACCTTCTCTTTGTCGGAATAGCTGGAAGAAGGATTCCAGGTAATGTTTAGTTTCGTATTCGTCTTTTTCTCGATTTCAGTCAGAAGCGGATTTGTTTCGTTTGGCGGCTCTGTCGTTGTAAACAGCGTCATGATGTTGATGGAGGTCGCGCTTTCCTTCTCGCCCAATTTAGCCCCTTCGCCCGATTCGCTTTTGCCGCAGCCCGTCAATATCGCGGTGAAACAAAAGACACCGATCAAACTTGTTGTTACTGAACGTTTCAACTTCACGATAACCCAACTCCTCATTGTATAAGTTTATGATAAAAGAATAACGGTGTCAGCCCTTTACAGAACCTACCATCGCACCTTTGGCAAAATGCTTTTGCAGGAAAGGATAGACGGCAACAATTGGTACGGTCGCGATTACGACCGCCGCCATTTTGAGCGTTTCCGATGGCATCTGGATATCGCCTACAAGCTCCTGTGCAACTGTCCCGCCTGCCGAAGTGGAAGCGTCGATCAGCATATTGCGCAGAACCACTTGAAGCGGCCACAAATCCGGCTTGTTGATATAAAGGATCGCGTTGAAAAACGTATTCCAGTACCCAACCGCGTAAAACAGCCCGAAAGCGGCCATAGCAGGAAGCGAAAGCGGCAGCATGATGCGAATCCAAATTTGCACGTCGTTGCAGCCGTCGATCGTAGCCGCTTCCTCCAGCCCTTCCGGCAGACTGTCATAAAAGCCTTTCATCAGCAGCACGTACCAGCCGCTCGTGAGCGATGGAATAATTAGCGACCAAATGCTGTTAATGAGTCCCATCTCACGAACGAGCAAATAGTTCGGTATGATGCCGGGGGAGAACAACGTCGTCAGTAACACAAGCAACAACAAGCCCTTTTTGCCCATAAAACGTTTGCGCGAAAGCGTATAGGCAAACATCGACGTCACGATCAGGCTGAGCACCGTGCCTACAATTGCCAGGAAGCCGCTAACACTGATCGCGCTTATGAACAACTTGGTAGATAGCAAGTAGCGGTACGACAGAAGGCTCCATTTTTCGGGGAACAGAACGAAGCCGCGAGATACATACTCCACCGGATCGGTGAAAGAGACGACAAAAACATAGTAGAGCGGAAATAAGGCGCATAGGCCGACTAAAGACAACACCGTAGCATTCACGATGGCGAACAGCCGATCACCCGGTTGTTTCGGCATGATTAATAGACTCCTTCCTCACCGAGTTTTTTGGCAGCTTTATTGGAAAGGACGACGAGGATTAGCCCGACGACCGATTTAAATACGCCGACAGCCGTACTGAAGCTGAACTGCCCTTGCTGTACGCCGACTCTGTACACATAGGTTTCGAAAACATCCGCCACCTCAGACACGGCGCCGTTCATCATCAAAAACACATGCTCGAATCCGACGTCCATCATATGCCCAATTCGCAGTATTAGCAAAATAACAATCACGTTTCGGATAGACGGCAGCGTAATATTCCACATCTGACGAATCCGTCCTGCCCCATCCATCTTAGCCGATTCATAAAGTTGCGGGTCCACACCAGCGATAGCCGCAAGAAAAATGATGGTTCCCCATCCGGCATCCTTCCAAATGGACTGCGCCGTCAAAAGCAGCCAGAATCCGTCCGGGTTCGTTAAGAAATCGATTTTCTGCATACCACCCGCCGCCAGCAGCTTATTGACTATTCCTTCAGATTGAGACAGTAACAGGAACGTTATGCCGACGATAATGACCCAAGAGAAAAAATGCGGCAAATAGACGATCGTCTGAATCGTTCGTTTGAACAGTTCGCTCCTCAGTTCATTCATCAAAAGCGATAGGATGATCGGCAACGGAAAAAAGAACAGCAGGTTGAGCACGTTGATCGCGATCGTATTGCGAAACAGTGTCCAAAAATCGGGATGGGAGAAGAAACGTTGGAAATGCTCGAACCCGACCCACGGGCTGTTCCAGAAGCCTAAATACGGCGAATACTCCTGAAACGAAATGATAACCCCCCACATCGGCACATATTTGAATAGGATAAAGAAGAGGATGCCGGGGAGCGCTAGCATATACAAGTATTTGTCTTTGATCAGGTTTCGTGAGACACGCCTGACGGCTCCGTCATTCATTTTACACACCCTTTCGTCCATTTCATTGTTTGGTATTGCCGCAATCCGGTGATGCTGACGTCTGCTTTACGGACAGCGACAAAATCGATCATAGACGAAGGCGGACTTCCCGCCAATTGCACATTTTTGACGGGGATACTGGACTGTCTTGCACTATTTTGACCGATTGCACTTTTATGGGGAATGTACGTCCGGATCGACGGAATACGTTTCTATTGATAACAAAAGGCGGGTCAGGCATTATCGTAAATGCCTGACCCGCTTGTATAAGTAATAACGTTTTTTCAATTTCTAATGTATTCTGCAACAAACCGTTTAACGAATTATGGAACAATTCCATTAAATTCTGGAATTTCACACATCTCAGTAAGTAAGAAGACTTATCGTGTCTGATACCATATTAAATCGTAGCGGGCTGGAGCTTGTGGGATGATCCACAAGCTCCAGCCCGATTTCAATTTTCGCAGCAGAGAGTAAAGAAAGTGCACAGTTAGGTAGAATTTAAATACATTCAATGAGTCTACTGTTTTTTATAATAAGATTAGATACTCGGTCAATGCGAGATGGATGAAAGGAAAGAGATATTTAAAGTTTATTTATAATGGGGGTAGAAGTAGGTGAATACTTTGATGCTTTCTGAAAACATGTTGCCCGCGCCAAGAAATGGCGGTTTTAGAATGGAAGGATTTTGGGTTTGGTGCGGTTCCGTTATAAAAGGTGAAGATAATCGATATCATATGTTCGCATCAAGATGGTCCAAAGACTTGCCAATGCATCCTGGCTGGCTTGTTGCTTCAGAGATTGTACGAGCTGTTTCGGAAAAACCAGAAGGACCTTATCAATTTGAAGAAGTTATATTGCCTTCTAGAGGGGCGGAATATTGGGACGGAAGAAGCACTCACAATCCACAGATTCTCAAACATAAGGACACTTACATTTTATACTACATGGGGTCAACCCACCCCTTTAAGGATGTATCGTCGGAAGAACAATTTGACCTGAATGATCCAAGGTGTATTGTAGCGCGCTCCAATAAGCGAATAGGAATTGCTACTTCAAAGAGTATATTTGGGCCGTGGGAGAGATTGGATCAACCCATTTTGCAACCTAGACCAAGCAAGTTTGACAACTTTTTCACTTCCAATCCGGCACCCTGTATTCATGAAGACGGTTCAGTTCTACTTGTTTACAAGACTAGAACCTACAAGTCAAAACCGTATCCGACTTTTTTGCATAGTTTTCAAATGTCTTTTGGAGTGGCGAGTGCTAGTCATTATATGGGACCTTATACGGCTTTATCGGATGAGTCTATCTTCCCTGCTGAGATATTCAATTTGGAGGATCCATTTATTTATCAGGTGCCTGGCGGCTATGAAATGATTGCCAAGGATATGACCGGCAATATTAGCGGGGAGTACCACGGCGGGATTATCGCAAGATCTAATGACGGCGTGAAATGGGAAGCGCTTGAAGGACAAAAGTCATATACTCGAATGATAAAGTGGGATGATGGAATGGAACAGGTGATGGGAAGCTTGGAAAGGCCATTTATCTTATTTGAAGATAATAAGCCGACACATATGTTTTTTGCTACGGCAGATGGTCCTGGAGAATTTGTAAATGCAGAAAATACGTGGAACATGGTAATCCCTCTAAAGAAATAATCTTTCATTGGAGCAGTCAGGTTTTCCTGGCTGCTTTGTCATTTTGTAGCATGCGATTCGGAGTAAAGATACGAAATGAGCCTGAAAAGGTAAACATTATGCACACTTGGGTAAAATCCATACCTCGTTGTTTGTTATTGATTTGATTATTATTACAATACATCCATCGCGCAGAGAGAGAATAAGGGGAGCATACAGAAAAAGATATTGGGATTTTTCTTAAGGCAAAAAAATAGATGGTTATGTTTAATATATGGGAAATGTGAAACAAATGGAGAAGGAGTGAGTGGGAGTGGCAATGAATTTGGACACGAACAAGGTAGAGGTGCAGCCAAAGGTTCGTAAAAGATCCTTTTGGACAAATCAGCGAAGAGAATCTGCTGTAGGTTTAATGTTTGTTGCACCTGAATTTCTTGGCATTATACTATTAGGTGTTTTCCCTTTGTTATTCTCGCTATATTTGAGCTTTACGGAGTGGAACTTGGTAGGCGGAGTAAAAGCCATTCATTTTATTGGATTGGATAATTTTAAAGAGTTGCTAACGGATAAGAAGTTACTCCTCGCTTTAAAGAACAATGCGCTCTACACGCTAGTAACTGTGCCGATTGGAATGGCGCTTGGCTTGATTTTTGCGGTTATTATCAATTCAGCCGTATACCTCAAGGAGTATTTCAAAGTCGTTTTTTTCATTCCTTATATTGCAACAGGCGTTGCTGTGGCTACCGTGTTTACGGCGCTGTTCCACCCATCACAAGGGCCGGTCAATCATTTCCTTATGAGCCTAGGCATTTCCGATCCGCCTAAGTGGTTAGGAAGCACAGATTTCGCGCTCTGGGCAATTATTATTGTAGCCATATGGATAAATATCGGTTATAACATCGTTATCTACATGGCGGGATTAACGAATATTCCGGAAGATCTGTACGAGTCAGCATCCATCGACGGAGCGAACTTGTTCCAGAAATTCTTGAGTATAACGATACCGCTGCTCGGACCGACGACTTTTTTCCTTAGCATCACATCCATCGTCGCTTCCTTCAAAGTTTTCGATTTAATTGCCTTTTTGACGGAGGGTGGTCCTAATAACTCCACAAATGTACTAGTGTATTATATTTATGAAGAAGGTTTTAAAAACTTCCGAATGGGTTATGCATCGGCATTGTCTTGGGTCTTATTCCTCATTATTTCTGTTGTAACTGCTATTACGTGGCGGATTCAAAAGAAACAATTTTAGAGAGTTGGTGAAACGATGGGTACAACCACAATAACAAAGACTGTCATTACTGTATGTATGGGGCTCTTATCGCTCTTATTTTTATCGCCATTACTATGGATGTTATCGGCTGCCTCGAAAATTGAAAAAGATGTTATGACGTTCCCGATTCAATGGATTCCTACGCAATGGAATTTTATCAACAATTTCAAAACCGTGTGGATGGGAACCGTTCCATTCGGGTTGAATTACTACAACTCCTTGAAAATAGCGGTCATTTTGACATTACTCACATTGCTATTCTCGTCGATGGCTGGTTTTGCATTTGCAAAGCTCAATTTTCCTTTCAAAAATCAGATGTTCATCTTATTGTTATCTTTTTATCTGGTTCCAGCAGAGTCGACATTGGTTCCTCGATTTATTATGATCAAATGGTTCGGTCTCTACAATACACATGAAGCCTTGATTTTGATGGGGGCTTTCTCAATTGCCTTAACGTTCTTAATGAGACAGTTCATGTTGAGCATTCACCAGGAATATGTGGAAGCGGCCAAGATCGATGGAGCAGGTTTTTTACGAATCTATTGGCAAATCGCACTGCCTATGGCTAAGCCGATCGTTGCGACGGTTGGAATCCTGAAATTTTTGTGGACGTGGAATGATTATCAGAATCCGCTGATCTTCTTGATGAACAAAAAATTATTTACAATCCCGCTGGGCATGGGAGCTTTTAAAGATGAATACGCTGCTAGCTACGCTGTAACGATGATGGCTTCAGTTTCAGCAATCATTCCGTTAGTTATTATCTTTATTCTCTTACAAAAACAAGTCATCAATGGAATTGCCGGCGGCGGAGTAAAAGGATAACAAAACAAAATAGTGCACATTCTTGTCGAAATAGTGCACACAACGAAGTAAAATAAGCGTTTACAATGATTTTGTAAGCAAGCAAATATACGCATAGGGGGAAACAAACATGAAAGTCACTAAAATGATGTTAGCTTCCGGAATTACAGTCGCACTACTAGCCGGTTGCGGTAACAATCAAGGGGAATCTAAATCAAGCAGTTCTCCAGCAGCAGGAGCGACGACGGCAGCTAGCCCAGAAGCTGCGAAAAAGGTAACTATTCAGTACTTAACGTATTGGAACACGAAAGACACAGACAACCAAATCGTTGCTAATTTCGAGAAGAAATTTCCGAATATCCACGTAGAAATTGTGCCATTAGTGAACAATGGGAGTTCCGTTGATTATTACAAGAAACTTGACCTTATGGCCGCATCGGGAGAACCAATTGACGTTGCTCCCTTTACACATGTAGACTTCGTTTCTGAGCGTGCAGCCCGTGGTGTGTTGGAGCCACTGGATGCATACCTGAAAAAAGATGCAATCAATGTTGACGAAACGTATTACATGACACCTAAAAACCAAGGTAAAGTGTACGGATTGGAGTTCAATTCTCAACAATGGTTGGTGGCAATTAACAAGGACGCATTGGATGCCGCTAAATTACCTGTACCGACTTGGGGCTGGACATGGGATGACTTCCGCGACTACGCGAAGAAGATGACGAAGGGTAGCGGAGACAGCAAGCAATACGGTGCATTCTTCCACACTTGGGGCGAATACGCGGATATGCTGGCTTATACCGACCTGCCTCATCCATACTTAACAAAAGATCAAACGCCAGTATTCGGTAACGACACGTTTAAAACTTTCTTTAATCTTCGCCGTGCGATGGAGAAGGATGATCAATCGGCTAAGGCTTACTCGGATATCATCGGCGGCAAGCTGCGTTACGACACCGAATACCTGGGTGGCAAAGCAGCTATGATTCCAACGGCTAACTTCATTACCGGTCCGATTAGAGATAAAGCGAAATTCCCGCATGCGTTTAAAACCGTATTCGCACCAATGCCAGTCGGAAAAGGTACAGAGATCGGAACATCCAATCTCGGCGGCACCTATTTAAGTGTAGGAGCGAGCTCCAAACATAAGCAAGAAGCTTATGAATTCGTAAAATATGTGTCGCAGCAAACAGACGTCATTACAGATCTCCCAGGCCTGAAAACAGCGGATAAAGACAAAGTCCTCAAGGCAATTATCGGTGACGATGCGAATTTAATCGATGCTGACTCCCTGAAAGCAACTTTGTTTGACAAGCGAGTTAAATCCATCTACGATCCAAGCTATTCAATGGTATATTCCAGCCAATTGAAGACTGTTTTGGAAAATGGATTGAGCACATTCTTACTTGATAATTTAACTCCTGAACAAGCGCAGAAAAAAATGATCGATGATGCGAATAAAATTATTCAGCAAAACAAAAAATAGGTGTTACGAGGCGGCCATATAATGGCTGCCTTTCATTTTTTTAAATCAATCGTTTGATCTATGTTATATTATATCAAAGTGAAGTAAGGACTGGAGAGGTAAGCATGAATTGGCTCGTGAGATTTTCATTTTACAGGAAAACACAAATATCGTTCATTATTTTAATCATGCTTCCGTTAGCTATTTTCTCCGTATTGTCTTATTTTTTGATAAAAAGCATGATCATCGACAAAGTACATGCTTCCAACCAGAATGTGGTTAATGTCATTTCATCCGATTTGAATAAGAATGTGGAAGATATCATTTATGCTTCGAATTTATTCAGCAATGAGGGCAGCAGTTCATTCAGCGATTTGCTTGCCTTTAAGGATGTTCAAAAGTTGGATTCTTCCAAGGATTACTTTACAAGTAAACGAATCTCCGAATCGCTGGATATGGCTTTTTCCAAAACATCGGGGCTCAATGCACAAGTGTTTTACGTTAACAAAAGCCATTTTATTACCTATGCTATTAACAATGTATTGGAATATCCGGATTTAATCCGAAGGTTGTCCCAATTAAAGGATTCCGATAAGAATAACAATATAGGAACGATTCCAATTCGTTGGCTGAAAGTTGAAAATTTAAAGCAAGTGTACAGTAACGAGCAGGAATCATTCTATTTTGCAGTGAAAGCGATTAATGATCCTGATACTGGAGAGGAGATTGGTACACTGTATGTTGGCATTCCCAATAAATATTTCGAACGTACATTTTCCAGAGGCGGTACAGGGCAATTTAAGCTGTATACGGCTGATAATGAGCTGATTTACCAGTATCCGCAGGAGATTGCGAAGCTGGAACTAAAGCATGAATTGGAAGTACAGACTAGCATTCCTAGAACAGGATGGAGGCTTGTTTACCAGTTCTCTTCCCAAGAAATTACTGCGGAAATTTCGCGTTTGTTCAGTTTTTATGCAATCATCCTATCTTTGTGTATACTGGCTTTTATCATCATATCGTTTTTCATCGCCAAAACACTTCATACTCCCCTAAACAAGCTTCGAAAAACAGCAGAGCAGTTCGGAGGCGGTAACAGGCTTATTCGCTTTCCAGTTAACGGGACAGACGAAGTTGCTGTGCTTGGTAAGGCCTTTAATCAGATGCTTGATCAGATTAACTTGCTCATTACAGAAGTCGAACAGGAGCAAGAAGAGAAACGGATTATTGAACTTGATGCCTTGTTCTCGCAAATCCGGCCGCATTTTCTGCTGAATACGCTGAATTCGATTAAATGCAATTTAATATCGGAAGGGGACTCTGCAAACAGCAGGCAAATTAATGCATTAATGAGCTTGCTTAGGGCCTACATGCGCGTTAATGAGACGTGCTATTTAAAACAAGAATGCAAGTTATTAGAAGATTATGTGGAAATTATGCAGATGCGAAATAATATGCGAATTCAGCTTCATATCAATCTTGAAATTGAGATGGAGGACATTGAAATCCCGCGACTACTGCTGCAACCTTTGGTCGAGAACGCTATTCTTCATGGTTTTTCCGAGATTCCGGATCATGCGGCAATTTGGATTAACGTTAAGAAAGTTTGTGAGAAGTGCCTGATTGAAGTAAAAGACAATGGAATTGGAATGACTAAGATGGAAATGAGTCAGTTACAATACAGGATTTTGCAATCAGGAATCGAACCAGAAGCTTCTAACAAAAGTATCGGGTTGGCTAATGTGTATAATAGGCTTAGATTAACATATGGCGTAGAAGCCAAAATGGACATTAGCTCCAATGAGTTTGGCGGGGTATCGTTTATTTTACATTTTCCAATCATATAAAGAAATCAAGCAAAGGAGCGCATAACATGTTTAAAGTAATGCTCGTAGATGACGATGCTCCGATGATTAAATATTTACTCAATCTAATTCCATGGAATGGTCTAAACTTGCAAGTCGTGGCGACCGCTCATTCGGGAGCCAAAGCATTGCAATTGTTTCAAGAAACGAAGCCGGATCTTGTTATTACCGATATAGGTATGCCGAAAATGGACGGAATCGAACTTTCCGAACAGCTTAAAATGCTGAATTCTAATGTAAGGATCATTTTTCTAACCTGTCACGAAGATTTCCATTATGCTCGGAAAGCAGTCAAATTAAATGCAGATGATTATTTAATTAAGGACGAGTTGACGTCAGGTACGCTTAAGCAAAGCGTCGAAAAAGCAATCAAGCTCCTAGGTTTAATGAACGTAAGCACTGAAAGCTTGTCCTATCAAGAGGAAATAGCCAGAAACCGGGATTTGCTTAAGCGTTCATTTTGGAAGCAAATCGTCTCTGGGGACCATTCGGAAATGAATTTAAACTCGGGCAGGAGACTCGGGATCGAGTGGAAAGAACCCTCCTATATGCTTGGATTGATCCATATTGATTATTCTTCACTAATGAGAAGCTACGGTTTAAAGGACAAGCAGCTTATCTACTATGGGTTATATAACATTGCTCAAGAGTTAGCTAATAGCATGGATGGAATTTCAGTTTTTGCCGATGAGGGGCTGGAGTTACATTGCGTAATGAATTATCGTCATAATTTGGCTGTCAACCCTGCTGAGTCATTTCGTCTATTTGCATTAGATCTGCAGAGCAAGGCTGAAAAGTATCTAAGGCTTGATACCTGTATTGTGTTCAGCTATGAGTTTCACGGTTTAACGGGAATTGTCAAGACTTATGGAGAACTGAAGCAGCACAATTTAGGACTTTATTATGAAAGAGCTTCGCTCCATAAGATGCCATCCAAATTTTCCAGCTTAACGTTTAATGAGTTCGAGACTAAAGGGGAGAACTATAAAGAAAAGCTGCTTCATGCGTATCGTGATGAAGATATAGTCGCCATTTCAGATGTTTTGGATAGCGTGGCGGAGCGAGCGACAGCTGAAAGGTCATCGCCTTTTTCATTCATCTCTCACATATCCCAATGGGTACGACTATTAGAGAGTGAGTCAGGTTATGACAAGGATCATTCCTCATTTCACTCAGACTTAGAAAAGACAGTGCGCATGCAAGAGACATTGCAAAGTGTAAAAGAACGGGTTCGTGCTATCATGCTCGAAGTTGATTCAGAAGAAACAAAAGGGATTGATAAACACAAGCAGCAAATGATTGATCGTTATATTTTGGAGCATCTGTCCGAAAATATTTCCTTGGTCGCAATCGCTAATCATTTGTATTTGAATCCGAGTTACTTTTCGAGGTTCTTCAAAAAAATGACTGGGCTCAACTTCACTGATTATGTACACCATTATAAGATGAATATTGCGCATCAAATGTTAAAAAACAGAGAGCTGACGATCGAAATGATCGCAGCCAAGCTCGGTTATTCAGACCGAACCTATTTTTCGAAGGTTTTTAAGAAATATAACGGAATAAGCCCGGTTGACTATAAAGGGAAGGCTGGGAAGATTTAATAGAATGTAATTGATGTGTACAGTACAGACTGTACACGTCTTTTTTTATATATTGAGAGGCAGTAGAAAAAAAGTAAAGGATTTGCTCATAATGGTAAAAATCATTCACATCAAAATGCAAATTATTTTTTATAATGAGAGGATGAAATCATCATTACTTGGAATGACTCAGAGATATGGCGATACACCTTGATTTGCATTCCAGGTTGTACAATGGACGTATAATTTGGATACTCAGGGAGGGAATTCTATGACTTATCAGGCATATGACCGGAGATACGACTCCATGCGGTATAATAGAAGCGGATACAGCGGTATAAAGCTGCCCGCCATTTCGCTGGGACTGTGGCATAACTTCGGAGGCATCGATTCTTTTGAAAATGGCCGTAACATGATAAGGAGCGCTTTCGATCTGGGCATCACCCATTTCGATTTAGCGAACAATTACGGTCCTCCGCCCGGTTCGGCGGAAGAGACATTCGGGCGGATTCTGCGGGATGATTTCCGAAGCTACAGGGACGAAATGGTCATTTCCACCAAAGCCGGTTATTATATGTGGCCTGGTCCTTACGGTGAGTGGGGATCCAAAAAGAATTTGATTGCGAGTATGGATCAAAGCTTAAAGCGGATGCAGCTCGAATACGTAGATATCTTTTATCATCATCGTCCGGATCCTGATACTCCGCTGGAAGAAACGATGGCGGCACTGGATCAGCTGGTTAAGCAAGGGAAGGCGCTTTACGTAGGGCTGTCCAACTATTCTCCGGAACAAACGCAAAAGGCAGTTGGTATATTGAAGACTATGGGAACGCCTTGTCTGATTCATCAAGTGCGGTATTCGATGCTGGAACGAAAGATTGAAGAGGGATTGCTGGATGTGCTTGAACAGGAAAAGGTGGGATGTATCGCATTTTCTCCTCTGGCTAAAGGGATATTGACGGACAGATACGTCAATGGTATTCCGGCCGATTCCCGAGCGAATGGACCCAGTGTTTTCCTGAAGCCGGAAGAGTTGACGGAAGATGTGGTGAAGAAAGTGATTATGCTTGAGGCCATAGCGAGGCAACGCGGGCAAAAACTTTCACAAATGGCGTTAGTATGGGTATTGCGTGGCGGCAGAGTAACTTCGGCCTTAATAGGTGCGAGCAAAGTGAGTCAGATCAAGGACGCGATAAACGCGCTGGATTGCGCTGGTTTTTCTAGAGACGAGCTCAGATGGATTGATGACATATTAGGATTATAAACAGAATGGGTCTGTTCCAACGTTAGTTGAGAACACACCATTTTGAATTTATATGACTGCAATAAAAGGAGAAGGTTTGAGACATGCTAGCTGAGCGCTTTGGTCATATTGAGATTATGGAATTGTTACTAGATAAAGGTCAATTTAATCCTTATCCAAAAGCGGTTGACCGGGAGCGATGGAATCAGCTTCCTGAAGATGTTCGAACAAGGTGGAATACGGCAGGGGAACTCGCTCTTTCATACGAATGGCCGATTCTTCCGGCCACGAAATTTATGGATTTCAAGCGCAGCGGAGACCGGAGAGGATATGAATCCATCTATTGGGATCGGAGAAAAAATCTTGCCCGATTGGTTATTGCGGAATGCGCGGAAGGCCAGGGCCGTTTTCTGGATGCCATCATTAATGGCATTTGGGCGATTTGCGAGGAGACGACCTGGTGTATTCCGGCTCACACATATATTTCCAACAAAAGCGCCGGCGAACCGCTGCCTGACGCAGAAGATCCGATCATTGATCTTGCCGCCGGCGAGACGGCTGATCTTCTTTCGTGGACGTATTATTTGCTTAAACAACCGTTGGATCAAGTTACGGTTCGGGTGTGCAACCGGCTCCAAGCCGAAATGAATCGGCGAATTCTTGACGCTTATCTCGAACGGGATGATTTCTGGTGGATGGGGTTTGGCAGCAGAAAAGTGAACAACTGGAATCCGTGGGTAAACTCCAACTGCTTGTCCGCTTTTTTGTTAATGATAGATGACAAAGAAAGGCGCGTGATGGCGGTAACGAAAATCATGCGCAGCCTCGATCAGTTTATCGGGGGATATAATGAGGATGGCGGATGTGACGAAGGTCCGCACTATTGGGATCGTGCAGGCGGTTCGTTATTCGATTGCTTGGAACTTTTATACTTGGCAACGGGCGGTAGAATGAACGTGTTTGACGTTCCCTTGATTCAAGAAATCGGTCGCTACATTGTACGCGCTCATATTGCCGAAGACTATTTTGTCAACTTTGCTGACTGCAGCGCCAAGCTGCAAATCAATGGGGATGTCGTATACCGCTATGGCAAGCGAATTCAAGATCATACCTTGGCAAGCTTCGGCTTTGCCAAGCAGCACGATACGGAAGATTGGGTATTATCTCTTCAGCGTGAGCTCCCTGCACTGTTCGGCAAGGGCGAGACAGCGGTTCCCAAAGAGGAATCGTACTTAAGAGATGTTTGGCTTCCGGGGATTCAATTTATGACGGCTCGAGAAAAAGACGGTACATCGCAAGGGTTGTTCCTCGCTGCGAAGGGCGGAAATAATAACGAAAGCCATAATCATAACGATATCGGCCAATTTATTGTTTACGCTGACGGGAAGCCGATGCTGATTGACGTTGGGGTGGAAACCTATACGGCCAAGACGTTCAGCGATCAACGCTATGAAATTTGGACGATGCAGTCTGCTTATCACAATGTTCCTACGGTTTCCGGTATTCAGCAAAAGGAGGGCGGCGACTTTAAAGCGACTGAGGTTGTCTACCGTTCGGATGAAGAGAGCGCGGAGCTGTCTATGGATATCGCTACGGCCTACCCGGCGGAAGCGGGCATTTCATACTGGAGACGGACGCTCCGGCTTCAGCGACTTAAAGAGTCATACGTAGAAATTGTAGATGATTTTCACATGAGGCAGCCATCGGATTCCATTGTCCTGAACCTGATCACCCTATATGAACCCCTGATGTTAGATGCGCACACAATCCAGTTGCGGTGCCCGGAGGGTACCGGTGTGGACATCGCCTATGACGGAGATCGATATGACGTTTCCTATGAGCAAATCGGGTTAGAGGATGAGAAGCTGCGGCTCGTCTGGGGTGACAGTTTGTTCCGAATTCAGCTGCGAATCTTAAATCCTGTTAGCAAAGGGATCCATGTACTTCGAATAAAGCCAATTCATCTCGGAGATATATGACAATGAAAAAACCAAATTTATAAAAGAAGCGGGCGCTCATGGATATGACTTTGACTCTTTATTTCGCTGGAAATGAAGGGTCAGGTTATACCAAGAAACAGACACCAAAAACATGGATAGAGAGATTGAAATAGTGGAAATGAAGTTCTTTTTTAACAATATTGTAAGCGTATTCATATTGAAGTGGTAATTAAAATGGTTTAGTTTAAAGGGGGTGATCTACAACTTTTCGTAACGGAAAGGCAATTGTTTTTTTGAACAAAATGGAAACGATTACAAAAAAGGAGCTGATTACTCGTGGTTACCAACTTCAAAAGCAAGCTCTTAGCCATCTTTTTAATTTTAACAATGATATTGTCTATGTTCTCGTTTGTCCCGCCTGCAAAAGCTGCGGACGAATATGACGGTCTAAGAGCAAAGTGGCAGACTTTCTTGCTGGGGTCTTCTTATGATCCTGCGGATCCGGATATAGCGGCAGAAATCAATCTTATCGATACGACAGCGAACAATTATTGGACTACTCTGAATACGGCTACAGGCCGTACGTATCTCTGGAGCGACTTGTCCGACTGGACACGTTCCTCTACGATATCCACTAACTATACTCGCTTATCGGCCATGGCAACTGCCTATGCAACTAGCGGTTCTTCTCTTCAAGGCAATGCTGCGCTTGCAAGCGATATCATCAGCGGCCTCGATTGGATGTATGCTAATAAATATAATGCGACTAAGACGGAGATCGACAATTGGTTTGACTGGGAAATCGGGATTCCTCAAAAACTGAACGATATCATGGTGATGATCTATGATCAATTATCAGCTGCGCAAATCAGCAACTATATCAGCGCAATTGACAAGTGGTGCCCGAATGCGACGAATAGGGTTCTAAATAATGCTGCGGAAACGGGAGCGAACAGAGCGGATAAGGCACAGGTTCTCATTATTCGCGGTATTATCGGTAAATCGAGCTCGAAGATCGCCGGTGGCAGAGACGCGCTGAGCCATATTTTCCCAAATGTGACCAACGGAGACGGATATTATGCCGACGGTTCTTTTGTCCAGCATGGTTATGTGGCGTATACCGGCAGTTATGGAGTCGTTTTACTTTACGATATGGCGAAGCTGCTCTTTATTCTTAACGGTTCCACATGGACAGTTACAGACCCTCAAGTTAACAATGTATTCGACTGGGTAACGAATGCCTATCAACCGCTTCTTTACAAGGGGGCGATGATGGACACGACAAGCGGCCGGAAACTTTCCAGACAAACGGAACAAGATCATTATTCAGGAAGAGGCGTGGTCAGAGCAATCGTGCTGTTAGCCCAATCCGCGCCTGCAGATAAGGCAGCGCTTTTCAAAAGTATGATCAAAGCATGGATTCAGGCGGATACGTCGTTCACCAACTACTATACGGATTTACCCGATGGAATCGTCAGTGTTATTCTTCCGTTTTCGGTTTACCAGACTACATTGCTTAAAGCGATTATGAATGATTCAGCGGTCATTCCAAGCGGAGAATTAGTCAAGACTCAGGTGTTTGCCGGCATGGATCGGGTTGTTCATCTGCGTCCCGGCTTCGGCATGGCCCTCAGCATGTTTTCCAATCGCATTTCTGCATTTGAATTCGGAAATGGGGAGAATTTGAAGGCTTGGTGGACTGGTGTTGGCATGACGCAATTGTACAATAACGATTTGAACCAATATAGCCAAAATTATTGGGCAACTGTCGATAGCTACCGCTTGCCGGGTACGACAACAGACGGTACAGGCAGCGGCACGCCGATCCAGTGGAAGAATTATTCCAACCCTAATACTTGGGTCGGGGGTTCTGTGGTCGACGGACTATACAGCTCTGCGGGCATGCAGTTTTCTCTTTCACAGAATACGGGAAGTCCGCTGCAGGGCAAGAAATCGTGGTTTATGTTCGGGGATAAAATGGTTGCTTTAGGGGCAGGCATTACAAACACCAACAACGCTAATGTGGAAACGATCGTCGAAAACCGTAAGCTGAACGGTAATGGAGACAACGCTCTGACGGTGAACGGCGTCGCCAAAGCGAGCACACTCGGCTGGTCGGAGACGATGACGAATGTCCAGTGGGCGCATTTGGCTGGCAGCACAGCCGGATCCGACATCGGTTACTATTTCCCTGGTGGGGCTAACGTATACGGATTACGTGAGTCCAGAACGGGCGCATGGAGCGATCTGAGCACTACGCAAAGTACAACTTCTTATACGAACAACTTCTTGAGCCTTGCATTGGGGCATGGCGTAAACCCAACGAACGCTTCCTATGCGTACGCAACGCTTCCTAATAAAACCGCTGCTGACATGGCAAGCTATGCAAGCAACCCAGATTTCACCATCTTGGAGAATTCTACGGATGCGCAGGCAGTGAATGACAATTCGCTAAACGTTGTAGGAGCTAACTTCTGGAACGATGCTTCCAAAACTGTTTCCGTGAGCGGAACAAACTTTATTACCAGTGACAAGAAGGCATCCGTTACAACGCAAGAAACAGCGAACCAGATCGATGTCGGAGTTTCCGATCCGACTCAGTCGAACACGGGGACAATTAATATCGAGATTAACCGTAGCGCATCGAGTGCGATCAGTCTGGATCCGGGAATTACAGTAACGCAGTTTAGTCCGACGATCAAGATGACTGTTAATGTGAATGGAGTGTTTGGAAAAACGTTCAACGCCAAGTTTAACTTGGGGCCGGTAATCCTTTCGCCTGCTGCCGATACCTATGTGCGAGACGGCTCTTACGCGGCGAATAACTTCGGCACAGGTACGACCTTGGCAGTGAAAAATGACAATACTGGATATAACCGATATTCGTATTTGAAATTTGATTTATCCGGGGTCAAGGCTGCGGTTGGGAACGCCAAGGTACAGTTGGTGCCGACGTTCGTAGGCGCTACTGGAACAACGAATCAGGCGAATCTAGTAAGCGATAATACTTGGAGCGAAACGAGCATCACATGGAATAATAAACCTGCCGCGAGCACACTGCTTGGCTCCTGGACTGTACCTGCTGTTGGAACGAAATTACAATTAGATGTGACAAGTCAAGTGAATACAGCGCTCGCAGCAGATAAGCTGCTTTCTGTGCAAGTATCCTCTCCAACGAATCAGGGATCGACCAGTGACATAAGCTATGGTTCCAAGGAACACACGACCGTTGCGAATCGTCCGATTATGTTGCTCCTTCCGGCTACTCCGGCATTGTCCAGCTCGACAGTTGACAATTCGAAGGTAACGCTGAGCTGGCCTTTTGTAAACGGAGCAACCGGATTCAAGATCAAATATGGAACTTCGTCAGGAAGCTATACCAATTCGATTAATGTTACGAATGTAAGCAATATCAACAACTACACAGTAACAGGATTGACGAACGGAACGGCTTATTACTTTGTCGTATCCGCAACGAATGGAGCCGGTGAAACCACCAATTCAAACGAATTGTCCGCGACGCCGAGTCCGCAGCCGAATCCGCAGGTGTCGTTGACAGCTACAGATGACGCTTACACTCGCGACGGCACTTATGCGAATACGAATTTTGGCACCGGGGCGACAATGACAGTGAAAATGGACGGTACCGGATATAACCGATATTCGTATGAGAAGTTCGACTTGTCTTCGATCACGGGGTTGGTGACAAGCGCCAAGATTCAGTTGGTGCCGACAAACGTAGGGATGACGGGAATTACGAATGAGGCGTATCTAGTGAGCGACAATACGTGGTCAGATACTGCAATTACATGGAATAACCAGCCTGCAGTAGGTACTTTGCTGTCCTCGTGGACCGTTCCGGCAGTCGGCACAGCTATCCAGATTGACGTGACGAATCAGGTGATTGCGGCACTTGCGGCTGATAAAAAGCTGTCCATCCGTATCAGCCAGCCAACGAATCAAGGATCGAGCGGAAGTGTGAGCTATGCCACCAAGGAGAACGGAAACATCTCATACCGGCCAGTAATAATAATCAACTAAGGTTGATTTCGTTATATAATAAAACCGCCCCAATCTCTGTCTCGAGAGTAAGGCGGTTTTTGTATTATTCAATCGGCGTCCTGAATTCTTTTTGAAGCAGTTATAGCGTCACGACGGAAACATAGCATCGGACAAAGTGAAGGGACTCCCGATTACCGGAACTTGATGTAAACGCCTAATGTCGGGAATAGAAGTTTTTATTTACTTGGAAGTGGCAAAGAAGCGGCACTTCCATGCAGGCGTTTAATAAATATTGCAGGAACCCAAAACCTCATTGATTTTCCAATTCCAGCTGCCAAGGCATTCGGCAGTTGCGTAGGTGTTTTTACGTTGCTTCGTGTCCACAATGTCAAAAAATTCGACAATACAGGGGAAGATCTCGAGGATTTAATCTCGATCGGGACGATCGGATTGATCAAAGCGATCGAGTCGTTTTCGCCGAACAAAGGGACCAAGCTCGCGACGTTTGCGGCTCGCTGTATCGAAAACGAAATACTTATGCATCTGCGCTCGCTTAAGAAAACGCGCAAAGATGTGTCCCTGCATGATCCCATCGGAACGGACAAAGAGGGGAATGAAATTACATTGATCGACATCCTCGGGACAGAAGCGGATGATGTAGTGGATAAGGTGCAGCTCAAGATAGAGAAGAGCAAAATATATCGGAACTTGGAGATTTTGGACGACCGAGAGAAGGAAGTCGTGGTTGGGCGGTTTGGATTGGAGCTGGGGGGAGAAGAGCGGACGCAGAGGGAGATTGCGAAGGAACTGGGGATTTCGAGGAGTTACGTATCAAGGATTGAAAAAAGGGCGCTCATGAAGCTGTATCATGAGTTTTATAAGGCGAAGCGGTAAGTCGTTAGGTTGGAGTATCGTATTCTTCATTTATTTGGTTTCAAATAATGGGGGGCGAAGACAATGACAGCCTTAATCCAAATTGAGCATGTGAGTAAATTTTACTATATGGGCTGGGAGACAATCCGTGCCCTAGATGACATTTCGCTGGATATTGTACAGGGCGAATTTGTCGCTATTATGGGTCCGTCAGGCTCGGGCAAGTCCACGCTGATGAACATCATCGGCTGTTTGGACGTTTCGGATGAAGGCCTATATGTGCTAGATGGAAAGCAGATTCACGCGCTGAAAGACACACAACTGGCTGAGATTCGGAATCGGAAGATCGGATTTGTTTTCCAGAGCTTCAATCTGCTGCCGAGATTAAGCGCATATGAGAATGTGGAACTACCATTGATATATCGCGGACTATCGAGAAAACAGCGAGAGCCACTTGTCTTGCAAGCTTTGGAAGCCGTGGATTTGCTAGATCGCAGGAAGCACTTTCCTTCGGAGCTGTCTGGCGGACAGCAGCAACGTGTGGCGATTGCGCGCACGTTGGCGGGAGATCCTCCAATTATATTGGCGGATGAGCCAACGGGGGCGTTAGACTCGAAGACAGGTGTGGAGATTATGGATATTTTCAGGCGGTTGAATGAGCAGGGCAGGACGACTATTGTGATAACACATGATCGGCAAGTTGCGGAGCAGGCGAAGCGAATTGTTAGGTTTAGAGATGGAAGGTTAGTTAATTGAAATGAACAATATTAGTAACAAAGATCGGCCTTACGATAAAAACGTAGGGCTTTTGATCTTTTAATAATGAAGAATGATGTATTCTGGACTTTGAGGAACTTCATGATTGGCATGCTCGTTTATTGAAGTAAATTAAACTCATTGCAAGAGTGAAATTTTGTGGGTAGTTGAGGGGTTTGCTTCGCGGCAGCTCTTATTTTTAAGTAAGATAATGGTCAGCATAATTCACACATAACTTGGAAAAATAACCCTAACATTTATGAGGCCACTGAAGAACTAGCCTTTTAGTTTAATTGGTGGTTCATTTACAGAAAAAAGAAGACATCCTCCTAAGTGGTCGATGTCTTCTTTCGCTGTTTTTGGCCTTTTGGGACTTTCAATTTTAATCATTTAGCTTCAAGATTCGTTTTAGATTCACCGCAAAAATCGCCATTGCTCCCTGAAGTTCCATACCTAATAGACCCGCGGAAGTGGCTACATCATACCCGTGTCTGTGCTTCAATTCACTGTTCTTCGCTTCAATTTTGTAGCGTTCTTTCGACTTCGCTTTGAAATCTTCACTCTCTTGAAATGCCATTTGGTCGGAATGTTCGTCGGACTTTATGCTGACGGAGTAGCTCTTTGACTTGGCTCCTTCCTTGTAACACCCTTCCCGAAGAGGACATCGCTTACATTTCGACACATCAAAATAATAGGTAGTCACTTGGTTCTTGCTGACACCTTTTTTCCCCTGCCTCGCTTTTCGCGTCGCCAAATGACCTGCTTTGCAAACATACAAACCTGCGTCTTTGTTAAACTCAAACTCCTCTTCTTTTTTCCGGTTTCCCTGGGTAACCACGGGATTCAGTTTGGCTATTAATTCAATATGGTTTGTATTGCTGTAGATGAGATTGTCCTTCTCCGAGTACGCCATGTCGCCGATCACTGTTCGGACATCCATGCCTGCCACTTTACTTTTTTCAATGAGTTCTTGTAGTTGCTTACCGTCGTTCTTTTCACCTGTTGTAACGATGGCTGCTGTAATAATTCGTTCCTCGGTCATGGCCAGATGTGTCTTGTACCCAAAAAAAGCGGAGTCCGCACTCTTGTGCCCAACCCGTGCGTCAACATCTTCTGAAATTCGAAGCTGCTCTACATCATCTAGAACGGTTTCCTTCAACATGTTGAGGGTCTCTTGAAGTTTGGGCACTAAAGCAATACCTAGCTCATTTTCTACGGTATGTATGAGTTTTTGGCAATAACTGATCTCATCTTTCAAATCTGCATTGGTATTTTTGGCTGGGAGCTTGCCCTTTAAGCTTTCATCTATCATATAGAGAGCTTTGCGCACCTTACGTGCCCGATCCTGCAAGATTTCTTGAGGAGACTTCTGGTTGTAACGCGCTTTGGTGTGGGTGGCATCAACAATAATAGCCTTGCTCTTAATAATTCCCTTTTCGGTGGCAAGTTGCACAGTTTTCTGAATGAGCAAATCCAGCAAATTCATGTCTTTCAAACGAAGTTTGCGAAATTTGGTCAAGGAACTAGGATCCATAACAGGGTCTTCTGGCGCCATTCCAAGAAAATATTTGAAGGACATATCGTAACGAGAACGGTCAACAATGTCCACATCGGACAAATCGAAAATAGCTTTCAACAACAAGTATTTAAACATTCGGATTGGATCAATGGCATTACGACCATTATCGAGACAGTAATTTACCTGAAGTTCTTCGTATATGAATGTAAAATCCACGAGTTCATTTATTTGTCGAAGCAAATTATCCTTAGGCACAATCAAATTATAGAGTTCAACATAAGGACTTAACAGCAAAGTTTGTTGTTTTTGGATCACTCGACTCACCCTTATTCCAATGATAATAAAAGTATACAAGAAAAAGGTGCAGTCTCCTCACATTTTTCGCGAGAATACTACACCTTTGTTTGGTTTTACTTTTTCAGTGGCCTCACATTTATTGGGGGTTCTTTTCTATGCGGCGGAGAGGCATTTTGATTATCTTAATATTGTTAGGCTGCTTTACAGTAATAGAAATAAAGGCATCCAGAAGCCTAGGGATCACTTTATTAGAGGCTTACAATATCGGTCTTGAAGAAGCTAAAAAGTGGGATGCTAATGCAAATCTAACCTTGATAACGAGTGTGGGAGACACTGGAATAACTCCTCCTTCTACCTTTGGAAACGATGGAACAAGAGAAGTTTGGAATTTGCTTTTTGCAAACCGTCTACGAAATCAAACGCTTATCATTAACATAAAAAAAGGAAAAGTTGCGATTAAACAAACAGCAAATGAAAACATCCCAGAGTTTAAAACTATTCTACAAAATGAACTCATACTTGATTCAACAGAAATGGTGAAAATTGCGATAATTAATGGTGTTGAATCAGGAGAGGGATGGTCAGAAGGATATCATTTCACTGTTTTTAGAGATCCGAATGCTTTGTTTTTCGGGGTGATTGGGCAGAACAAAAATGGTAAGATAACGAAATTATACACGGACAAAACAGGAAAAATCATTGGCTCAGAAATGAAAGAATGAAGGAATTAAGTGTCTCAAACCTCAAGAGATCAGGTTCTAGTGCAAAGCTCTAATTCATGATAACATCATTGAAATGAAGTCATGGGATGGAGCAACTTACTTTTGGAAGCGAAATTGGATTTATTTAAATGGAAGCAATATGAATCGGCAATCATTTTACTAACGGTGAGATGGTATTTGAAATATAGTTTAAGCTATCGAGATATAGTTGAAATGACGAGTGATCGAGGATTAAGGATATCTCATACGATGATCATGAGATGGGTCCATGAATTTGGACCAGAAATCGACAAACGAATCCGGACCTTTTTGAAACCTACAAACGACTCGTGGAGGACTGGGGAAAACCATTGATTTCATGTTATCTGAAAATCGGGATATGCCTGCAGCTAAGCGCTTCTTTACAAAAGCTTTGACCTCTCCACATACTTAAATCCCACGTGTAATCACCTTGGATAAAAATTCAGCATATCCACCAGCCATACAAGAATTAATAAATGAGAAATCCTTACCAAAAGAAACCTTGATTAGACAGATAAAGTATCTAAACAACATTGTGGAGCAAGATCATCGGTTCATAAAGAAAATCACAAAACCAATGCTTGGGTTCAAATCGCTTATTACAGCGGGTTAAAGGGAATTAAGGCCTTGCATATGATAAGGAAAGGGCAGGCCGATGATAATTCGTCTGTCCTCTCTACTGTTGAATGGCTTAATAAGATATTTGGTTTAGTGGCATAGACAAAGTATAGTTTGTCGGGTAACTGTGAACTTTTTTAATCCTTGCACCAGAACCTCCTTTCAGGCACCTCAATTTATTTATGCGCCAATTCAAAGAGATCCATAGGTTCCGATGGTACGCCTTGATTTGCTTTCCTATGCAAGAACACCGCGAATGACGAAGGTCTGCGAATACTTGAAACACCGTGAAATTAAAATCAATCAGACACGATCCTTATATTGCTTCGGCGTCACGCCGGCATATTTCTTGAATACTTTCGTGAAATGGCTCTGATCGTGGAAACTAAGCAGGTTGGCGGCACGAAGCGGTGATGCGTCGGAGAAAGTTAACAGCTTCTTAGCTTCATCAACTTTCTGCCGCTGGATATATTCGGAGACGGTCATGCCTGTTTCTTGCTTGAAGAGTTTCGACAAGTACGCCGGATGAACGCCGGCCGCTTCTGCAAGTTCGGTCAGCTTGATTGGCTCATAGATTTGGTTAAAAATATAGTTCTGGCAGATGGCGATCGGCTTGGAACAGCGGGAAAGGCGCTGGCGGCTGACGCGTTCCGCAAAATCTAACGGCACCTCTTGGATGGCTTTGGCGACCTCGTCCACGTCATGAAGATCCTCGATATGCTGAATCCAGAGATCGCTGGCGATATAGGCTATCTCTGGATATAAGCCACCGTCGATCGCGGCCTGCATAGTATGCGTAACGAGACAGATGGCCAAATTTTTATCGTTGCGGAGCTGGCTTTTACGGGACAAGATGCCTATATTTCCCCACGGGAAAAGTTCGCAATATCGGACTAATTTTTCTTTGCGTCCTTCCTTAACGTATTGCAGCAGCATCTTGGTTCCGTTCAGATGTTGATGGAAGTTCAAGTTTAACCGTCTATCCGTCAGACTCCGTTCCAACTCGTCGTTCAATGCGTGAGGCTTGCAGAACGGAAGGCTGCGGTCGATAACTTCTGTTAGATCGAGCGGTCGGCGATAGATCAAATAGTACAGCAGCGTTCCTGCGTGCAGCATCGATTTTTGATAGCGTACAGGAAATTTCTGGTAGTATTCCCGCAAAGCATCGAGGTGGACTCCCGATAGATGGTAGTCGTATAGGAAGCCTTCGAGCATCTCGACCGTCACCGTCGAGCTTGCAGCCGGTCCGATCACGATTGCCCCCGTTCGCCCGGACGTTTCGCCGAAGCGAAGCCATACATATTGATCGAATCCGTTCCATGTGCTGTAGCAAGGGATATCACACGGAGAATCGTCTGCGAAGATGCCTGCAAGTACCGTATCGCTGTTCGGATCGAGCGGATGCGCCGTTGCGCCATGCACTGATTCGAATACCACGTCGATTGCCCGATCGGTTTTCAGTAGACGGACAGGAAGCTGCAGGTTGTCTTGAAGCATCCTACATAACCACAATTCGTCATCTCCGATAGTTCGTTCCATGAAATGCCTCGCCTCTTTCCTCTCATTTCTCTAATCATTTTACACATTAAATTTATACTAGTTTTGCTTTAATTGTACCACAAAAACTTCGCAGCATGCTCTATAATAAGTTTGAGGAAGCAGCGAATGTATGATCGGGATATTCCTGCCAATCCTCGTATTGATCTCGGTAATCTTTCTAAGGAGGCTCTTCATCAATCAGATATTGACAGAAATGAAAACGTTTAATTATCTACTAGGAGGCCATAACATGTACGGTACAATAGACTCCGGAACCATAGTAACACCGTTCAAAAGATTGACTCTCGGCATTATATTTGGATACGCGTGCATGATGATTGCGCTCATCACGCCGGCAATGCTGCTATTGACCTTCAAAATGATCGAAATCAGTCCAAATGACTACACGTCCACCTTTGGTTTAGTGGCTGGAATTGGCGCATTTTTTGCGATGATCGGCAATCCGATCGGGGGAGCGATCAGCGACCGGACGAATGTCGCCTTTGGCCGAAGACGCACTTGGATCATCGCCGGTCCGCTCGTAGGATGCGTGTGTCTGTTGTGGATCGGCATAGCGACTGAGCTTTGGCAGGTGACCATCGCATGGGCGATCGCGCAGTTTTTCTTTAACTTCGGCATGGCAGCCTATACCGCGCTCATTCCCGACCAAGTGCCGGTAGAGAAGCAAGGTACCGTCTCAGGGTTTCTTGGACTGGTCACACCGATTGCGGTTGTACTCGGCATGGCGCTGATGACATTCATGACAGACACCGCATCGCTTAACAAATGGGTTCTGTTGTCGATCATCGGCATCATCGGGCCGATCATCAGTTCGTTCCTCATTAAGGATGGGAAAAATACGGTCGTAAGCGTGAAGTCAGCCCACATTCCGTTTAGCAAGAAGCTCGGCACCATCTATCCCAGTCCGAGAAGGTATCCGGAATTCACATGGGCATTCGTGTCTAAATTTTTGCTGATGATGGGGTTTAGCAGCGGTGTCTATTTATCGGTCATGTTAATGAACCGCATGGGCTATACCGAAGCCGAGGCGACGTCGGGCGTTGCAACGCTCCAAATGATTTCACTCGCTGCAATGGCTTTGACGAGCGTGATCGGAGGTACGCTATCCGACAAGGCCAAGAAGCAAAAGCCCTTCCTTTATGGCTCTGCCTTTATCATGCTGATCGGTACCTTAATATTCGCGTTCATGGAGGATTACTCGGCGTTCATCATCGCTACCTTCATCATCGGCCTTGGCTTCGGCTGCTTCACAGCGGTGGATACGGCGCTAGTAGCCCGCATATTGCCGCGTAAAGAAGACTCCGCGAAAGACTTCGGACTGATGAATGTCGCGAATGCGCTTCCGCAATCGATTGTGCCAGCGATTGCCCCGCTTCTGCTTACGATAGGCGGATGGCCGTTCTTCTACATCGCGCTCGCAGGTTGTCTCCTTGCCAGCTTCCTGGCGACCAAGCCACTGCCCGAAATCGGAGAGCCTTTGGGACCGGATAAGCAGCATGTGCATGCCGATCCAAAGTCGAAAGGGTTATAAATCAATTTACAAATGGAAAGGAAGGTTTTATCCATGTCAAATCATGAAACAGCTTTACACTACGAGCCGACCATTCAATATGTCCGCAATAATAAAGGACCGACGCTGGGTTATTCGGCTGCGTCAGAGGTTCGGATCATCGAGAAAGACGGCTTGTATTTCAAAAACTTAAGCAAGGACGGCGTCTTGAAGCCATACGAAGACTGGAGGCTACCAGCTGAGGAGCGTGCCAAGGATTTGGCTTCCAGACTCTCCGTCGAAGAAATCGCAGGCTTAATGCTGTACAGCTCACACCAGTTAATTCCGGCAAGAAGCGACGGCTGGTTCGGGGGAACGTACGCCGGCAAGCCTTATGAAGCGAGCGGCGCCAAGCCCTGGGACTTGACGGATGAGCAGATTTCATTCCTGTTCCAGGCCCACCTTCGTCATGTGCTGATCATGGTGGTTGACAACGCAGAAACGGCGGCGCGCTGGAACAACCGGCTGCAGGCCGCAGCGGAGGGGAACGGCTTCGGTATCCCGGTGAACAACAGCTCCGACCCGCGTCACGGCTTCGACGCGAGTTCCGAGTTCAACGCCGGTTCGGGTTCGGCTTCCCGTGTGTCATTCTGGCCGGAAACGCTCGGATTAGCGGCTACTTTCGATCCGGAGGTCACCCGTAAATTCGGAGAGATCGCATCGAAAGAATATCGCGCTCTCGGCATGACGACCGCGTTATCTCCACAAATCGATATCGCGACCGATCCGCGCTGGCACCGCTTTAACGGCACGTTCGGGGAGGACCCACAATTGTCCGCCGACATGGCTCGGGCTTATATAGACGGATTCCAGACGTCCGAGGACGAACGCGAACTGGCAGACGGCTGGGGTTTCGATAGCGTGAATGCGATGGTGAAACATTGGCCGGGCGGAGGCTCGGGTGAAGGCGGAAGAGATGCGCATTTCGGCTGCGGCAAGTATGCCGTATATCCGGGCAACAACTTCGAGGAGCATTTGAAACCGTTCGTCGAAGGCGCCTTCCAGCTGGAAGGCAAGACGGGCCGCGCATCGGCCGTGATGCCGTATTACACGATCTCGCACAACCAGGACAAGAAAAACGGAGAAAACGTTGGCAACTCATTCAACCGTTATTTAATTACCGATTTGCTCCGGGAACAATACGGTTACGATGGGGTTGTGTGCACCGATTGGAGTATTACGGGAGATGAAAGCGACCGAAAAGATACCGTGTTTAGCGGCAAGTCATGGGGTGTCGAGCATCTTTCTGTAGCGGAACGGCATTATAAGCTGATCATGGCAGGCGTCGACCAATTCGGCGGCAACAACGATGCGGGTCCGGTGCTGGAGGCTTATCAAATGGGCGTAGAAGAGCACGGGGAGGCGTTTATTAGAGCTCGTTTCGAGAAATCGGCGGTGCGGCTGCTCCTGAACATTTTCCGTCCAGGCCTTTTCGAGAACCCCTACCTGCAACGTGAGGAAAGTCAAAAGATCGTTGGCTGCGCCGAATTTGTGGATGCAGGCTATGAAGCGCAATTGAAATCGATCGTTCTCCTGAAAAACAAGGGACAGATCCTTCCGATTAAGGAGCGCAAGAAAGTATACGTTCCAAAGCGGTATTTACCTGCCGGGAAAAGCTGGGTTGGCATGCCTACGCCGGAGAAGCTGGAGTACCCAGTCGATCTGAGCATCGTAGCCGGCTACTTTGACGTGACCGACATGCCGGAAGAGGCCGACTTCGGACTCGTGTTCATCGAACATCCGAACTCGGGCATTGGTTTCAGCTACGATGATGCAGACCAAGGGGGGAATGGCTATCTGCCGATCAGCCTTCAATACCGTCCGTATATAGCCGAGTTTGCCCGCGAACGCAGCATAACTGGCGATCCGAGGGAATGCGACATGCTGAATCGTACGTATAAAGGTAAAACGGTCACGACACGCAATTCGCACGATTTGGACGCCATTCTCGAAACGAAGGAAAAAATGAAAGGCAAACCGGTCATCGTGTCCATGTTGCAGTCGAATCCGACCATCGTTGAGGAATTCGAAGCGGCGGCCGATGCGATCATCACGAACTTTGGCGTGAATCTTCGGGCAATAATGGAAGTCCTGACAGGCTCTTTCGAACCTTCCGGGTTGCTGCCGTTCCAGATGCCGGCGAACATGAAGACGGTTGAGGAACAATACGAAGACGTTCCGCACGATATGGATTGTCATGTCGATACAGAAGGCCATGTGTATGATTTCGGCTTTGGATTGAACTGGCACGGCGTCATCGAAGATGCCCGCACGGCGAAATACCTGAAAGTACGTTGCTAATAGCTACGATCTTATGATAGAGGCAACACCTTGATTTACTGATTAATTAATTGAACCAAGCATCTATAACAAGGTTCAGAAGTCGTTGCCATGTTGTTCGAGGTGATTTCCACTATATTAGATGGATAAGATGATCATGGAAGGCGGACGAACATGTCGTTAGGGAGAAACAAAAGCTATTCGAAGCAAACGCTAGAGTTCCTCTCATTATTCGTTGGCAAAAAGGGTTTGATGAAGGTAAAATCGTAACCGAAAATGTGAACCTGTGTGACCAGTTAATGTGAACGATCAGGCATACCTGTTCCTTCTAAACTTGACAGCCGTAGTTTGGTGCCGCTCCTTAGAGGAGATCATAACCATTGGAATAATGAGACATTCTCCCAGCTTTGTCCACAACGTTATGATCAAAAGAGAGATAAACCCAGCTGAGACGATAAATTTCAGTAGTGTTCCAGACTACTTCGTGTTTATAGAAATGTTTCGAAACCGATTACGGGAATTCCGCCCTTGCGTAAGAGTCGGAAGACAATAGTTCGACCTGGAAAGAGCCGCCGTGTGGCGGCTTTGTTCCACTTTTGGAACATGCAAGGGGATTTTTACGTTGCTTCGTGTTCACAACCTCAAAAAATTCGACAATACAGGGGAAGATCTCGAGGATTTGATCTCGATCGGTACGATCGGACTGATCAAAGCCATTGAGTCGTTTTCGCCGAACAAAGGGACCAAGCTCGCGACGTTCGCCGCTCGCTGTATTGAGAACGAGATCTTGATGCATCTGCGTTCATTGAAGAAAACGCGGAAAGATGTGTCGTTGCATGATCCCATCGGAACGGACAAAGAGGGGAACGAAATTACGTTGATTGACATCCTAGGGACGGAAGCGGACGATGTCGTGGATAAGGTACAGCTCAAGATAGAGAAGAGTAAAATCTATCGGAACTTAGAAATCTTGGACGATCGCGAGAAGGAAGTCGTCGTTGGCCGGTTTGGGCTGGAGCTTGGCGGGGAAGAGCGGACGCAGCGGGAGATTGCGAAGGAGTTGGGTATCAGCAGGTCTTATGTGTCGCGGATTGAGAAGCGGGCGCTCATGAAGTTGTATCATGAGTTTTATAAGGCGAAGCGGTAAGAATAGTTGGATACCTCATTTATTTGGACCATGTACAAGTAATGGAGGTGAAGATCATGACTTTAATTCATATCGAAAATGCCAGTAAATATTATACGATGGGCAAGGAAACCATTAAAGCGTTAGATGACATTTCGTTAGATATTGATCATGGCGAGTTCGTGGCCATAATGGGCCCATCGGGTTCTGGCAAATCCACGCTCATGAACATCATCGGTTGTTTGGATGTTGCAGATAAAGGTGTTTATGACCTTGATGGTCAAGCAATTAACTTACTTAAGGATTCTCAGTTTGCTGAGATTCGCAATCAGAAGATTGGCTTCGTTTTTCAAAGTTTCAACTTGCTGCCGAGATTAAGTGCTTATGAAAACGTGGAATTACCTTTAATTTATCGGGGAATGACGAAAAAGGAAAGAGAACCATACGTTTTGCAAGCATTAGAATCGGTGGATTTACTGGATCGTAAGAAGCATTTTCCCTCTGAGTTATCTGGTGGACAGCAGCAGCGTGTTGCTATTGCGCGAACGTTGGCAGGAGATCCAGCAATAATTTTGGCGGATGAGCCTACGGGAGCGTTGGATTCGAAGACGGGAAATGAGATTTTAGAGCTTTTGAAGAAATTAAATGCACAAGGTCGGACGATTATTTTGATTACGCATGACAATTTGATTGCGCAGCAAGCGAAGCGGATTATTCGTTTTCGGGATGGTAGTTTGTATAAAGACGTTTAGTATTTATAAGACCGGGCTCCTTGGGAAACTATGGGGATCCGGTTTTATTTTTATCTTCAAGTAATCGTTTGTATTATTCAATGAAAATGGGACCCTCGGCATTCAGCTAACGGGCAGGATTACATGGAGACGGACGTTTGCAGAGGATTGCAAAATTATACTACAATAAAAATAAAAACAGCCATCTAATTGAAGCTTTAGGAAGTGCATAAGTGAATAAGAAATCCTAAAATCTGGAGGGGTTTAATAAATGGTTCAATCAATAGTACATATCGCTCTAGTCGTATTTGATTATGATGAAGCAATTGAGTTTTATACTAAGAAGCTAAATTTCACATTAGTTGAAGATACTTATCAGCCAGAACAAGATAAACGGTGGGTGGTAATATCTCCACCAGGTTCAGTCGGCACCACCATATTACTTGCAAGAGCATCTAAACCTGAACAAGAGGCATTTATAGGTAACCAGACAGGTGGTAGAGTTTTTCTGTTTTTAAACACTGATGATTTTTGGAGAGATTATAATGAAATGGTCTCAAGAGAAATTGAATTTGTGAGAGAACCAAAAGAGCAATCGTATGGAATTGTTGCAGTATTTAAAGATTTATATGGTAACCTATGGGATTTGTTAGAGCTGAAAGAAGATCATCCAATCTCCAAACGAAAAAGTAACTAATAACCATTAATTGTTCCAATAACGAGAAACGATAATTGAGGTGATTGCTTCGTGGCAGGGCACCTCTTTTGTTTATTAAACCTTCTTGTAGGACCTAAGAAATGGTCTTTGTCAAAAAAGGAGCGCCTCGGTATGATGGGGTTGTCCACGGGTTTGAAACCCAACACCATCAAGGAGGCGCTCTTATTATGAAGTTTAAGCAATCTGACGGTCAAAATCAACGGATCGAACGAATTTCCACGACTCACCTCATTGTGGGAATCGATATAGCGAAAGAAACACATGTCGCACAAGCAACAAATTTTCGAGGAATCATACTTACTAAGAGGCATCTTTCTTTCTCAAATACAATTGAAGGTTATATGAAATTAGAGCGATGGATCCATGAGATTGGGCAGAAGCATCATTTAAAAAACGTCATAATCGGTATGGAACCAACGGGACACTATGGATATAACCTTGCTAATTGGCTTGCTGACAAGGGCAAAGATGTTGTCATGGTGAATCCAGCTACCACCAAACGAAACAAGGAAAACCGCGATAATTCCCCCTCCAAGAGTGATCCGAAGGATGCACTTGTCATTGCTGATGTGGTTAGTCGAGGTTTCTACTATGATTTCGCTCGGCACGCTGTTGTCTTTCAAAGGTTGCAAACGATTATGAGTGATCGGGAATTTTGGGTAACGAATAGTGTGAGGTAGCAGAACCGGATTATTCGCTGGTTAGACATACGTTTCCCAGAGTATTTCTCCGTCTTTAAAGACTGGACAAGCAAGCGATCGTTGGCCACTCTTAAGGAATTTCCTTCTCCGCAAGAAATAGATTTGCTTTCCGTATCCGAAGTGATTACAGCCTGGAGGAAGCATATGAAGCGTGCCGCTGGCTCTACCGGCACGCAAAAAGCTGCTCAGCTAATTGCTACAGCTAAACAAAGTATAGGTGACACTACCGCTCTTCTTGAAGCGAAACAGGACTTCAAGCGGTTATTAGAAGAGTTTGAACGGATTGTAGGAGTACTAGATACAATTGAAAAGGATATTGAAAAATTGCTTAACGGTATTCCAATGGCCAAACAATTACGTTCGATCGGCCTGGGCTTTATCTGTATTGCAGCAATTCTATCAGGCACAGGTGATCTCAGACAGTATGCCCACGGACGCCAGTTGTTACGTAAAGCAGGATTAAACCTAGCTGAAAGCACGTCCGGAAAACGGAAGGGTCAGATCGTACTTTCCAAGAGGGGCGACGCTACGCTACGTAAATATCTGTACTTGGCAACGCTGCAGCTCATTGGAAATAACCCTGTGTTCCGACAACTGCACGAGTATAATGTTCAAATTAAGCAAATGAAGAAGCAACAGTCTCTGTTCAAAGTGCTTGGAAAACTGGCTCGGATCATCGTTGGTATAGTTGGGCGAGGAGAGGACTTCTCTCCAGAAAGAGTGGTTCCTCCTTTTAATCAAGCTGCTTAAGACTGATAAAGAACTGTGTATTGACTCATTCGCAGGATTGAAAAAAGAAAGCACGGAGGACCGAGTTACTGCCCGATAAGGGCTCAGACCCGTCAGCTAAACGTTATCGGTCTCCACGCCTTGGTCAGGTGTAACGAAGGAATGTTAGGGCAAAGACCCGTAGAGTCATGGGATGGTGAACCCCAAGGTAAGTGTGGAGTGTTACGTGCAGAAGAATAACCTTTGGAGAAATGTTCCAACACTTCTTCTGTTCCCGCATGCCCAAAATTGGGATAGCTACGTCTGATGAGAGCTCTCCTGAACAATATCTGCAAGCCAAGGTGTCAAAATCCTGCGAATGAGTGAGTATATGTGAGATAAACCCTTAAAACCGAGGGACGGGCAGTTTAACACAAAAATCCAACAAAGGGGTGTCGAACTGATGAAGCAATTGTATGAGTGCAAGAATTAGTCTAAGGACATATATAGAAACAGCGGTAGCCGAGGATTAAAGTTAACTCCTGGGCTACCGCTGTTTTCGAGAATTGCTCTTTACTCAAAATAAATGGCATGATAAGGGAATTCCAGCCTCTTCATTCGATAATCCTTCGGGGTCATGGACATATACTCGCGAAATACTTTTCCGAAGTAGCTTGGACTTTCGAAGCCACAACGTTGCCCGACCTCATGGATAGGTAACTCTGTGGTTCTGAGCATAGTAATAGCTGCCTCTACCCGTCGGTCTCTCAGGTATGCAAGCGGCGAGGTTTGCTCAGACTTCTGGAACAACCTACAGAAATGATACTTGTTGATCCCACAATGCTCGGAAAGCGTGTCCAGTGTTAACGGCAAAGCATAATGTTCCTTCATGAATCTCTTGGCCTTTTTAATCATCGTACTTGAAATGGCACTGATGTCCTTGCTGAGTTCCCTGCTCGTTTGGACCAAAGTAAGCATCCACTCATATACTTGGACGGACAACAGGTATTGGTCTGTAACCTTCTCGTCGGCAATCATTCGCAGGAGCCTCCAGAAACTGAGAATCAAGGGAGAGGCTACATCTCGTCGAATGATAGGTCCTTCTTGCTCCACCACGAGATCCCAGATGCGGTTTGCTTCTTCCCCGCGTATATTCAGCCAGATGACCTCCCATGGTTCTTGGTGATCCATGTAATAGTATCGGTGCCTGCTTGGAACTTTGACAAGAAACCCCGAGCCTTTAGGTAAGGGAATACACTGTTGTTCATATTCAATATATCCTTGACCGCTAAGTGTATATTGAAAAATAACATGTCCGCAGTCCGGGCGTTCATCACCTACAAAGCTATACTCAGGACGATGAATCTTTTGCCAACCTATGGAGTCAAGGGTCAAGATCGATTTATCATCGTTTCGAAATGCATAAGAAGTAGGCTCGAGCATTAGATCCCCTCCTTTGCCATAAAGTCAATTTTGTTATATTATACATCACAATTTTAAGATTGTCTTCATAAACGCCTAACTGTAAGATCATTGTAGATAAAGGAGTGATCTTATATGACAATTCATGAACTAGTGATCGATTTGCTGCCTGACGAATACTGGTGGGGTGGCCGAGCAGCAGATGGACGAAGTATGCCCTTTAGTACGACCTTATTCAGTGTAGACTTAGCTTCTAACCTCAATGGAAATCAAGCCTGTCCATTACTGATATCCAACAAGGGCAGATTCATCTGGAGCGAAGAGCCCTTCGCCTTTCGATTTGAGGAAGGTTGTCTTAAGATTAAGGGGAATACAGAAGAACTGTTCTCAGGTGATGGTTATGAAACATTACAGGGAGTATACCGTTATGTATCCCGCACCTTTTTCCCACCTGTATCTTCCATTCCAGAAGAACTGCTGTTCACTGCTCCTCAATACAATCTTTGGATTGAGCTTCTATATGAACCCACACAAGAGAAGGTTTTACAATATGCAAAGAATGTGCTAGCTCATGGGATGCCTCCGGGCGTTATCATGATTGATGACAATTGGCACGAGCCATACGGAACTTGGAAATTCCATTCGGGACGGTTTCCAGATCCAAAGAGTATGGTTCAAGAGCTGCATGCTATGGGCTTTAAGGTGATGCTCTGGGTATGTCCCTTTATTAGTCCAGACACTCTCACCTTCCGCAGGCTAGAACCAATGGGGGTTCTCTTAAAGGAACGAGATGGCAAAACAGCCATTCGAAAATGGTGGAACGGTTATAGTGCTCTTCTTGATTGCACCAACCCCCAAGCCATCAAGTGGATTCACGAACAGCTCGATTTCCTGCAAAACGAGTATGGGATTGACGGCTTTAAGTTTGATGCTGGCGATGTAGAATATTATGAGTCTGATGATTTGAGTTATGTGCCAACAACTCGTACTGGACATTGTGAGGCGTGGGCCAAGGTAGGACTGAAATATCGACTCAATGAATATCGTGCATGTTGGAAGCTTGCAGGACAACCCCTTGTTCAAAGACTAATGGATAAGAACCATGAATGGCAAGGTAATGGGTTAGATGCATTAATTCCTGACGGATTAGCACAAGGGCTGCTTGGCTATGCATATACATGCCCCGACATGATCGGCGGGGGCCAATATATGAGTTTCACGGCAGATAAATTGGATCCAGAATTATTTGTCCGTTATGCTCAGTGCTCTGCCTTGTTCCCTATGATGCAGTTCTCTGCGGCACCTTGGCGGGTTCTGGATGACAAGCACTTGCGATACTGCGTAGAGGCAGCCCAACTCCATGCGCAGTTCGGCTCTGAGATTCTGGACCTTGCAAAGCACTCAGCCATCACTGGAGAGCCGATTCTGCGTCACATGGCTTATGAATTTCCCGAAGAAGGCATGGAGACCATCCAAGATCAATTCATGCTGGGGAGCTCTCTACTTGTTGCACCCGTTGTAGTGAAGGGCATGAGGACCCGAAATGTGACGTTCCCATCCGGTATTTGGATAGGAGATGACGGTACTTTCGTGGAGGGACCAAAGAACCTGCAAATTGATGTACCACTTGGTAGACTTCCTTGGTACAGGAAGCGTTAAATCATCGGCATTCATACTAAACTAAACATTCCTGTAATGACTAAGATTTGGACTTTGTCAAAAAAGGAGCGCCTCGGTATGATGGGTTTGTGCACGGGTTCGAAACCCAATACCATCAAGGAGGCGCTCTTACTATGAAGTTTAAACAAAACGATGGACAAAATCAACGTATTGAACGAATTTCCACCTCTCATCTTGTAGTAGGTATCGACATGGCGAAGGAAATTCATGTCGCACAGGCTACTAATTTTCGAGGTATCGTTCTTGCTAAGCGGCATTTACCATTTACAAACGACTTAGAAGGATTCGAAAGATTACAACGTTGGATGGCTGAATTACAACAGAAGCACCAGTTGAAGACCCTAATCATCGGTATGGAACCGACCGGACATTACTGGTTTAACCTGGCTAATTGGCTTTCCGACAAGGGGATAAACGTTGTCATGGTGAATCCTGCTACCACCAAACGAAACAAGGAAAACCGAGATAATTGTCCTTCCAAGAGTGATCCTAAAGATGCACTTGTCATTGCAGATGTCGTTTGCCGAGGCTATTACTATGAATACACGCGACAGTCTACTGTCTTTCAACGGTTACGTACCATTATGAGTGACCGGGAATTTTGGGTGACGAATAGTGTAAGAATGCAGAACCGGATCATCCGTTGGTTAGATATTCGGTTCCCCGAGTATACCTCGGTGTTTAAAGACTGGACCTCCAAACGTTCCTTAGCTACGCTTAAAGATTTACCCTCCCCGCTAGATCTACAGTCTCTGACGGTATCTGAGGTGATTACAAGTTGGAGAAAGCATATGAAACGAGCGGGTGGTTCTACGGGGACTCAGAAAGCTGCGTTGCTAATTTCGCAAGCCAAGCAGAGTGTAGGAGAGAAGACAGCTCTTCATGAAGCCAAGCAAGATTTACGGCGGTTACTAGAGGAGTTTGAACGTATTGTTGAAATACTAGAAAAGATTGAAAAGGACATTCTAGCACTGCTTAGTGAGATTCCAATGGCCATTCAACTTCGATCGATTAAAGGCCTGGGTCCAATCTTCATAGCTGCCATACTATCATGTGCTGGTGACCTTAGACAGTATGCGCATGGACGTCAGTTATTGCGTAAAGCAGGTCTAAACTTAGCTGAAAGGATGTCAGGAAAACACAAGGGACAAATCAAGCTTTCGAAACGGGGAGATGCAACGTTGCGCAAGTATATGTATCTGGCAACGATCACGCTCGTAGGAACGAATCCAGTCTTTCGACAGATGCATGAGAATAATGTTCAGATCAAGCAAATGAAGAAACAACAGTCTCTTTTTAAGCTACTTGGAAAATTGGCACGAATCCTCGTTGGCATTGTTCAAAGAGGTGAGTCATTTTTACCTGGAAAAGTAATTCCCAATTACGCTCTAGCTGCCTAAAACTTCTTAAATATAACGTAAATTGACTCATTCGCAGGAGTTTTCAAAAAGAAAGCACGGAGTACCGAGTTCGTTTTCCAAAAGGGCACAGACCCATCCGCTAAACGCTATCGGCCTCCACACCTTGGTCAGGTATAACGAAGGAATGTAAGGGCATAGACCCGTTGAGCCGTGGGAGGGTGAACCTCCAAGGATTTTGTGGAGCATGCGTGCAGTAGAGTAGGATCTGGGGAAATGTTCCATATGTTCCTCTATTCCCGCACGCCCAAAATATGAATCAACGGTTTTAATCAACTTACTTTCTGAAAAATACTGATTTATAAGGTGATGAAATCCTGCGAGTGAGTGAGCATACGTGAGATAAACCCTTAAAACCGAGGGACGGATAACGATAGTTCAATAAACAGCAGTGGCGGCAGCCTAAGACTTTGTTTTTTCAAGTCCGAGTCCGCCGCTGTTTCTTTTTTTAAATAATTACAAACAAACATCTATATAGTAACGAATCCGCCACTTTTTGAAACCTACAAAAGACTCATGGCGGATAGACGAAACCTACGTCAAAGTCAAAGGTCAATGGAAGTATTTATATCGGGCAGTTGATTCTAGGGGTAAAACCATTGATTTTATGTTATCTGAAAATAGGGATATGCAAGCAGCTGACGCTTCTTTACAAAGGTTTTGTCCTCTCCTCATAATCAAATCCCACGTGTAATCACTCTAGATAAAAATCCAGCTTATCCATCAGCAATACAAGAATTAATAAATGAGGAATTCCTATCAAAGGAAACCTTGATTAGACAGACAAAGTATCTCAACAACATTGTGGAGAAAGATCATCGATTCATAAAGAAAATTACAAATCCGATGCTTGGTTTTAAAACAACGGGTTATTCCTGATGACTTTCCCGATATTGTTTTGGTGTCAACCCGGTAATTTTTTTGAAAGCGGCAAAAAAGTGGCTTTTTGTAAGGAAGCCCGTATGGTCCATGATTTCAGACATTGTCAGGTCGGAAGAGGTAAGCAGTTTTTTTACATGTGAAACTTTCTCGGTCAAAATATAATCGGAGATCGTCGTACTTGTTACTTCTTTGTGAATTTGACGCAAGTAGTTCATTGAAAAGGATAGATGTTCGGCGACCCGTTCCACGCTTAACTGCGGATCCTGCAGATGTGTACGGATATATTCATGAATCTCATGAACAACCTCTTCTTGACGGTTTTTTACTTTGGGTACTATTATTTCAGAAATCATTGCACGAATGACGTCCTCGAGCCATGATTGCAGATTGGCAAGCGTGCTGAACCTGTCGAGAACTTTATGAATTCCCTTAAATTCCTGAACTGCATTCAATTTATTAAAAGATTTTGTCAATTCATAGATGAGATGAATGATCTGGATCTTGCACTCGGAGTAAGAAGAGCCTGCGAACGCTTTCATTTGCTGTTGAAGCTTGGTTATGGCTTGTTTGCTTTGACCATTCTGGATGTATTGAATCAATTCATATGAAGAAAATGCAGTAGCGGGAAGCGTTTGCACGAAATCCTCATATTCATTTTCCATAAAGACATGATTTTCTCCGCTCAGGAATTTCAGCATTGTCAATTCATAAATGTGTTGATAAATAATACGCAAGTCGTCTTGATACGTGTATACGTTACTAATCGCCATGGAAACGCCGGTTCTGGTAATTGACAGGATATTCTCCTGGATAATGTTCAGTAGCGGCAGCAGGGCAACGGGCTCTTGTTCATCGGAACCGATTAGTAATACAAGGTGATCGGAGCCAAGGTCAAGGCTTTCTGCAGCAATACCTTGACCTTTTAAGACTTCTTCGGAGATGTTTCGCATCGCGTATTTCAAAAGCTTGCGCGAATTAAAGTCGAACTGCTCGCAAAAAGCTTGATAAGAGTCAATACGAATGACGGACAAATAAAGGTAATCTGTTTGCAATAAATTTGTTTCCTGTAAAATAAAATGTCGGCTTTTTTGATTGAGATTTCCTTGAAATAACCATTGGCTCAAATGCTCGGAACGAATTAATTCCCGGTGATCCCGAATGGAAGAATGCAATTGCTCTACATTTGTCAATATCGCTTCAAGACCGCGGTCAATCACTTTTATTTCGTTGCTGGCAAGCAGGTTAGTGAAAAAACTTTTATTACTTGAGTCCGTTTGAGATCTTTCTTTAATTTTATCTGCTAATTGCGAGAGGGAGCCCAAGGATCGTCGGGAGCTTAAAAAAAACAAAATCGCGATAAGGCCAAGCGAAACAAAGGAAAATATCAGGAGTTTCTCTTTAAATGCTCTGATGTGCTGCGTAATGTAACCGTAATCATTAGCGTAATAAAAGTTCCAATTATACAGGGTCGACACTGCATGATTAATATAAAATCTGTCACCATGAATGACAATACCGCTTTTATTGTTTGGATTCGAACGGAATTCTGAATCAATGGAATGATCCAACTCGAGAGAACCGTGTCCCATGATTCGCCCGCCATCTGAATTGAAAATACATACTTCTTGGCCTAGAGGGCGATTGGAGCCAAACAAGTAATTCATAACGTTGGTCTTATCAATTAGTAGGACTAGATATCCGTATTCCTTTTTATTAGGAGATGAAGGTACAATCATTGCTAAATAATCCGTATCGTCTACGATGTGGTTGAAATACGATAAATACATATCGTTTTTTGAAATGACTCTCTCAAGCATTTCCTGGTCGGAAAAATCTTTAAATGAAGTTTTCCCTATTTTGGAGTCTATCACAGATTGTGAGAGTGAATTAATGATGTAGGTTCGGGCGATAAATGGCTCATTATACATGAAGTTATTTTGCGTTTTCATTGCGACAGCTGCCAAAAGCTCGTCACTTTTATCTCCTAAAAACCAGCTTTGAATATTCTGATCCTCATACATACTGAAGCCATAACCCTTTAATTTTTCAAGTATATACTCGGTATTGTTGCGTATATCATTCACTTTGTTTTGCGCGCTCAGATCAACCTCTTCTATGGCGTAACGTGAGAATTGTGCCGAAATCAAAGAAATAAACGGTAGAAACACAATGATGAATACGGCCATGATTAATATAAAATTTCGAAAATAAATACGTTGGAAAGCAAATAGCCGCATGGTATTCCTCCTGACATTCATGATGGGTATTTTTATTATATCAAAAGCAATTGAAATAGATAAGGTGAGAAAACCGCCAAACAAGTCCTCGTTTCGATGTTAAGTCCTGATTTACTGTTCATATCATAGCACTTTTCATAAGATTTATTGTATGTTGTCGTTTTAACTACTCCTAAAGTGTATTCAGGACTTCTCTCGAATGGAAAAGGCATGCTATTCTTGCGATACACAACAACTAAGGGGGAAACCAAATTGAGTTTCATAAGAGAACTCTACAAACATCGTTTCATATACTCATTAGCCATACCAGGGCTGCTCATCCTTTTTGTATTTTCTTATTTACCACTAGCAGGTCATTTGCTTGCATTCAAGAGATTCGAGTTGACCAAAGGAATCTGGGGCAGCCCTTGGGTAGGATTCGAAAACTTTCGATTTTTTTTCGGCAATCCGGATTGGATTAAAATCACATGGAATACGGTATATCTAAATGCTTTCTTTTTGATAGCCGAGATTGGGATCGCAACATTATTGGCCATATTTTTAAATGAAGTTCGCCATGCGCTGTATAAACGGTTGCTCCAGTCATTCGTGTTTTTACCCTATTTCATATCCTGGCTTGTCGTTTCATTAATGATTTTTGGGATGCTCAGCAACACGGACGGTATAGTCAACCACCTTTTGAGCAAGTTTGGATTTGAACCGGTAGATTGGTATCAAACCGCATGGATATGGCCGATTATTTTAACAATGACACGGGCTTGGAAAAATGCAGGCTACCTGTCGATCATCTTGCTTGCAGCCATTACAGGTATTTCCGGGGAATACTACGAAGCCGCCAAAATGGATGGCGCAACGCGTTTACAGCAAATTACCAAAATCACGCTTCCTTTATTGCGACCTACCATTATTGTATTGACACTGCTTGGAATAGGGAGAATCTTCTACGGCGATTTCGGTATGATCTACGGCATTATCCAAGATAATGGAGCGCTCTTTGCCACTACGGATGTCATCGACACATATTCATACAGGGCTTTGAGACAATTAGGGGATTTCAGCATGTCGTCAGCGATTATTCTGTATCAATCCATGATGGGACTTATCACCATTCTAGTGTTCAACACGATCGTACGTAAAATTGACAAAGATTCAAGATTATTTTAATCAGGATGATAAAAAAGTGGGTGAGAATAATGAAGAAAAACATTAAGATTACTTCAATAAACACAATTGGAAGCGAAATATCGTTTCAGGAACGTTTAGTAAACGTTATCATTTACTCGTTCCTAGCAATATTCGCGATTTCCTGCTTGCTGCCTTTTTGGATGGTTTTCATCGATTCGTTTGCTACAGAGAGCTCGCTTATTCAGGATGGCTTCCAGTTTTGGCCAAGTCATTTCGGCGTAGAAGCTTACCGTTTTTTATTTACAGGCAATCAGGTATTCAAAAGCTATGGAGTTACACTGATTGTAACTGCCGTTGGAACAGTTGTTGCACTATGGATAACCGCAGCTTTCGCCTATGTACTGGCGCATCCCAAAATAAAATATAACAATTTATTATCCATGATGACTTATATTCCTATGGTTTTTGGAACTGGCTTGGTCGGTTTTTATTTATTGATTGTGAATTGGCTTCATCTGAAAGATACGATTTGGGCGCTCATTTTGCCATATGTCGTAAATCCGTTTTTGGCTTTTATTTTTGTATCTTTCTACCGTTCGCTTCCTTATGAGATTAATGAGTCGGCCACAGTGGATGGGGCGAACGAATGGCGCATTTTTTTCCAAATCGTAAGACCGATCGTTACACCGGTGATGGTTACCGTTGGGTTGTTCTACGCCTTGCAGTATTGGAATGACTGGTGGCTTGGTCTGCTGTTCATCGATAATTCCGATTTGTATCCGCTGCAAATTTTGCTCAGGCAGCTTCTCGGTTCCGCTGATGCCTTGCAACTAACAGCTTCCTATGGGATATCGCCGCCATCTAATGGACTCAAGCTTGCAATGGTCTGTATTACGATCGGACCGATTATTTTCGCCTATCCCTTTATCCAGAGATATTTTGTGAAGGGCTTGACAGTCGGCGCTGTAAAAGGATAAGTATGGTTTTTGTCGGCTTATGCCGGTAGAAATAGATATTAAAAAATAGTAGGAGGGTTAATTAACATGAAGAAAAAACTGGTTTCACTCATGGTTACTGCACTATGTCTTGAGGTACTACTTGTTGGATGCAGCAGCAATCCTTCGCCATCCGGCACTTCCACACCGGCAACCAACGCCAGCAATACCGATTCGAAGAAACCGGGCAGCGAACCTGTCACATTAAAGGTTGTTGTTCCAGGAACCAAGCTCTCGAACTACGATTCCATCAAAGAGGCGGTTGAGAAGAAACTTGCTGCTGACGGCCAGAATACGAAAATCGATTTCGTTTATGTAGACTGGTCAGATTTGGATCAAAAAACAAAAGTCATGCTTGCTTCAGGTGAAAATATCGATTTGATCTTCGATGCTCCTTGGTTGCATATGAACCAAATGATCACTGCCGGGTATTATGAAGATCTTAGTGAGCTTCTGAACAAGGTCGGACCCAATGTATCGAAGAATCGACCACAGCAAATGTGGGATGCAAATAAATTTAACGGTAAAATTATGGGGATCCCGCTAGGGATTAATCACATGCAAGGCCATTCCATCAACATCCGTAAGGATTTAAGGGAAGAGCTGGGATTGTCGCAGGTTAAGACTTGGGACGATTTTGTAAAGTACACGTACGCAGTCAAAGATAAGTATCCAAGTATTGTTCCGTTCTGGCCGGGAGCCAACGATTTCACTTATTCCCTTGTAAATTGGCAGCTACGGGACAATACGGAGCTTCAAATGCGTCCGGCAAACGGCGGCGGATTAGTCATGTACTACAAGGGCAACGATGGCAAAGTTTATAATTTGTTCGATCAAATGGAGCCAAAAGTATGGGATATGATCAAGCAGGCTCATAAAATGTACGGAGATAAAGTCATCAATCAGGATGTGATTACAACTAAAGTCGATAGTAAAGGAGCCTTACAGCAAGGCAAGACAGCAGCAGCTCCACTTATGATGTTTGCAAAATCCTGGACACCGGAACAAATGAAGCAAGCAGGAGCCAAGGCAGAGCTTGAGCCCGTCCGCTTCTTTGACTTCACGAAGGGCAAAAACATATCTAACTTTAAACAGGACAATTTCATTGCTATTCCGAAAGCGAGTAAAAATAAAGAACGGGCAATGATGTTCCTGGACTGGGCAAACGCAAACGAAGCCAACTATATGTTGGTTGAACATGGCGTTGAGGGTAAAGACTGGCAAAAGGTCGGTGACGCGAAGTTCAAGCAGCTTGTACCTGGTCAGGATGCAAATGGCGGGGGCCTTGGTTCATTCAGTTTGGTATGGAATCCGGTTTTGGAAAAATCGATTGATACAGAGGAAGACGATGTGCTGGCTGCTAATAACTTCATTAAAGATGCCAACAATTTTACGAAGGATATTTTGACCGGATTTACATTTGATGCAACACCAGTCAAAAATGAAATCGCTCAATTTGATACGGTACAGGCTAAATATTATGCTGGCATTTTCAACGGCGTGTTTGATCCGGATAAATATTGGGAGAAATTTAAAGAGGAAGGTTCTGCGCCATTGAAAAAAATCCAAACCGAGCTTCAGAAACAAATCGATACATTCCTTGCATCGAAGTAATTCAAGGGTTAACCGAGGACACATGATAGGTAAACGTTGTCCTCGGTTACTACTTAAATTGGGATAATTAGAAGGAGGAGTAGAAATGTTGAAAAAAGCAAAAGCAAAAGCAAAAGCAAAAGCAAAAAGCAGTCTTTCCTTGGCATTGTTGCTTATGGTGACTCTTGTTATGGGAATCGCTGGACCAATCCCAATCCAAAAGGCCAGCGCAGAAAGTAGTACGTATCAGGTGACTCCCGCCCCCGAGTGGGATTATGTGTTCGATAAAACTAACCACGGTGGAGACGGTTTTGTGTGGGCTCCTATTGGAATTAAGAACCGTCAAGGTCTGGGGACATCGTCGACAAAATCAGCTATTCTATTTAATGACTCATATGTCAGCGGCAGATTTGTTTCGGGAAGCACAATGGGAACTTATACGGGTGTTACTCCAAATACCCCGTTAACTAACTGGCTATGGGGGACAAATGGACAAAAGCAAAACTTCAATCCAATGTGGGGGGTCGAAAAAGCGGAGAGCGGATATTCGGGAACCGTTGCCTGGAACCTTGTCAGCGGTTATGGGATGAGTGGAATTAGAGGTACTACGGATACTCATGATACTGACTATCATAAAATGTGGGTTTCAGATCATAATCCGTCAGCAGATAATAGTTACATTATTTTTGACACATATGCGACAAAAAATCTTGGTAATATGTACATTTGGAATTTTAATGAGCCAACGAATACGAGCAAAGGTTTGAAGAATATCAAGATATTCACCTCCACTGACGGAGTTTCATACACGGAGTATACAGCAAGCGGTTATCCGTTCCAGATTCCGCAAGCGGGCGGTACAGGTCCGACAGGCTACAGCAAGGCGATTGATTTAAATTCAACAGCAGCAAGATATGTGAAGATTACGTACAATCCTGTTGCTAATGACGGTAACTGGGGGAACCCGGATATGTATGGTCTGAGCGCTGTGCGCCTCTATGATAGTTCAGGGAATAAGCTCGTCTTATCGGCACAAGCGGGTTCTACCGCTAACAGAACGGTGTATGTGAATAACTCCAGCTGGAATATGGCGGGATTTACATTAGGAAATTATATATATTTTAATCTTCATAACAGAGCTAACTGCTGTTCACCATTTAAAGCCAATGCTACCCAACTCATGAGGTATACAATTACCAATGGCGCAATTGATTATAATTCTCTTAAAGCTTTTGATGCGCTGCCATACACTTATTATCCAGACATTCCTGGCGGATTTTCACCGCAAGCAGATGATGCAGAAGTTGGCACTACGTATCGTGTAAAACAGTTTGAGAATTTAGCCTTCTGGGAAGATGACGATGGTTATGTTTATATGCTTGGTGCAGATGAAACTTTCGCATACGGTGCATGGAGCGAATATTCCAAATTACTTCTCTCAAGAGTGTCCAAAGATAGCTTTGAAGATTTTAATGCAAGGGAGTACTGGGACGGATCAGTTTGGTCTCGAAATTATGAAACCGCTGCTAATTTAAAGGATGCACTCGGTAACGATGTCGGTCCTGTCGGCAATATGCCTTCATTATTTAAAGCGCAGGGTGGCCAGTTGGATGGCAAATATGTCCTGGTTTATATGGAAGGCGTGGATGGAAACTCCTATTTCAGAGTGGCCGATCATCCGTGGGGACCGTGGAGCGATAAGAAACTCTTGTATGCGCGCGCTGGTAATGAGCATATTTATAACACAGGAGCAGTTCCTTTTATATCTAAAAATGGGGAATTCTACTTCTATTTAATAAAAGATGAGTCTACGATGAAATTCTTCAAGTATTCTGAAGTCAGAAATGGCGAAAATCCGAATGTGGCATTAAACAAAACGGCTACGGCGGATAGCACGTGCAGTGCCACAGAAACAGCAGCTAATGCAGTGGATGGAAGCGCAACCACCAAATGGTGCTCCAACTCTGGCAACCGCTGGCTGCATATTGATCTTGGTTCCGAGCAGCAAGTGAATCAGTTTATAATTAAGCATGCATCGGAAGGCGGGGAGAACGCCTCTAATAATACGAAAGCTTACAATATTCAAGTCAGCAATGACGACACTAACTGGACTACGGTGGTCAACGTAGGCAATAATACGTACGGCGTTACGGTAGACAGTATAGCCGACGTATCGGCTCGATATATCAAGTTGAACGTTACGACGCCTACGCAAACAACGGATACTTCAGCAAGAATTTATGAATTTGAGGTATACGGTTCCAATACTGCAGTTAAAACGCTTAAAAACATACAAACTCCTGCAGCGATTACTGGGCTGACAAACGGAACAGCGAAAACAGCGGCAGCCCTTGGATTGCCTGCGAAAGTAACGCTGGTAACCGATGTGGGCACACTGAGTGCCGACGTGACATGGGATTTAAGCGGCATAAGTTACAATCCAACTACAAAAAATGAGCAGACTTTCATGGTACCAGGAACGGTTGACCTGCTTGATGGAATGGTTAACCCGGACAATATCCCATTGAAAACAAGCATTAGCGTTACTGTGTTACCAATGAATTTGGCGCTAAACAAAGCGGCTACGGCAGACAGTTCATGCTCTGCCTCGGAAACAGCGGCTAAAGCCGTGGATGGCAGCGTAACCAATAACAGCAAATGGTGCTCCAAATCTAACAACCGTTGGCTGCAAATCGATCTCGGTTCCATGCAGACTGTAAACAAGTTTATCATCAAGCATTCTGCGGCGGGTGGGGAGTCCGCTACTTATAATACGAAGGCTTACAATATCCAGGTCAGCAGTGATGGTACAAACTGGAGTACAGTGGTCAATGTAAGCAATAATACGAACAGCATTACGACAGACAGCATTGCTGGCGTATCGGCCCGATATATTAAATTGAACGTATCTACCCCTACGCAAACAACTGATCTTGCAGCAAGAATATATGAGTTTGAGGTATACGGATCTACGGATAAGACGCTTAATAACATTACAACGCCTGCAGCGGTCACAGGAGTGGCCAACGGAACGGTGAAGACAGCAGAAGCGCTCGGACTGCCCTCGACCGTAGAGTTGGTTACCGATGCGGGAAGCTTGAATGCCAGCGTGGCATGGGATGCAAATGCTTCCAGCTATGATCCAACCTTAAAGACTGCACAGACTTTTACGGTAAATGGAATGGTAACCTTGCCATCGGGAGTTGCTAATCCGAATAACGTAACGTTGACAACAAGTGTTAGCGTGACCGTGTTGCCTGCTCCGGCAGTGCCTCAGGCTACCCTGACAGGTGTGCAGCAGGTGGATTCTGGCCAAACTTTTAATCTATCGATGGGATTGAGCAATGTTACACAAAGTGTATACCAGCAAGTGTACGCCCAAGATTTTACACTGTCGTATGACCCTGCAAGTGTGCAATTCGATTCGGTGACATCCCTGAAAGACGGGTTCCGAGTCATTGATCAAAAGGAGACGCCGGGCCAACTCCGGATTGTGGCTGCCAGCGTGGGCGCGAACGTGCCTGCCCAAGGCGATTTGCTCGCAATCCAATTTAAGGCTAAATCTGTAACCCAGGCAACCAATACGACAATCTCTGTAGATCATGTAAAGATTGCCAATGGACAGGGGAATGAACTGCAGGTCGGCGGAGCCTCCCGTGAGGTCCAAATAACTGTACCTGCTATACCTGTAGATAAGTCGCTCTTGAACGCAACGATCACAAGCGCTCAGGCGAAGTACGATGCAGCAGTGGAAGGCAATGGAGATGGCCTGTATGCGATTCGCTCCAAAGCGCAATTGCAGTCGGCTATTGATGCAGCCCAAGCGGCAGCAAACAATTCGAATGCTACCCAGCAGCAGGTGGATAGCGCGAAAGTCGCGTTGGAAGCGGCAATTCAAGTGTTCGAAAGCAAGAAAATAACCGCAGATGTCAATGGAGGCGGTGTCTCCATTGGAGACTTGGCTGTGGTTGCAGCTGCTTACGGCAAAGAACAAGGTCAAGTAGGCTGGAATGAGAAAGCGGATGTCAACCATGACGGCAAAGTAGACATTGAAGACCTTGCTATTGTAGCTAAAGCGATCTTGCAATAAATCAAGTTAAATTGTAGGTAAGTAGAAACTTATAGTCGCTATACAGTACCTGGACGATGAGTACTGTATAGCGACTGTTTTTGTTTCTCTCGTTGAATGAGGAAGTGGTCGGATGCTTATGGATATACAATTTATCTGCAAGTCTTTTATGGCGTGAAAGCGTGTAACTTCCAGGAAAACACTGGTGCAATTCAGTTGAAAGAGGGTGCAAATGTGGAAGGTGTAATTACACTCGACATTGGTAAGATCCTGAAACAAATTAATTCGGATAAAAATGCTCTATTTGTAACAGTGACAATCTTGACGAGAAACAATGTGAGATATCGCCTGGATTTCCGATTGAATATGGGCCTGTTGATGAGCCTTGGGGCGTTCGACGATTCTATGTTCGCGACCCATTTGGTAAGCTTATCAACATTCTTGCTCATGAACATTGATACACTAAAGGCCAATTGTAAAGGGACGCTGGTTTGTTCAACTAACTGGGAACGTTTGTTGAAAGGAACTTTTATAAATGATTGTAAAAAGTACTTCAAAACTTATTTGCAATTCAGCTTTTTTGCTTTAAAATACCACTTCAAAACTTAATTTGTAAATCGATTATATAAGAAAAGCCAGCAAACCCTTGAGTTTGCTGGCTCCTTGCACTTCAAAACTTATTTGTCACCCAACAACGGGAAAGGAAAAAAGCTTTAAGCTAATTGATGAGTTGCGCTTGGGTTACGAAGCGTTTATCCAAAAAATGGATAACGAAGCGTATATGTTCCGCTTACAAAGAACCGGGGTACCTATTAAACGGTTACATGTATATCGAATCTTGAACCAGGCTGCCAGGCAAGCTGGATTGAATGATGTCGGTACTCATACATTACGTAAAACCTACGGCTATCACTTCTATCAAAAAACAAAAAATGTATCTGTACTCAAAGAACTATTTAATCAATCGGCACCGTCTGTTACTTTGAGGTATATCGGAGTAAGCTCGTGAAGCATTGGGGGTTAGTAGGTTGGCGTTTAAATTTTTTGAAATCTGAAGGTTTGTGCTGGGGAGAATCCCTATTTTCTATACTAAGGGGTGCTTACGAAGCAAGTTTTCTTACGAAAACTCTTAGGAGGGAGTTAATATGCCTTTTTATCACCATATGGGCGAGATTCCCAAGAAAAGACATACGCAGTTCAGGAAACAAGACGGTTCGTTGTACCGGGAACAGGTCATGGGGACAAAGGGTTTTTCGGGCATACAGTCTATTCTTTATCATCATTCCGCTCCGACGGGCATCGTTAAGGCCGATATCTATGCACCCTTCCTTTAAGATAGAATTTGAAGAACAAGGAGCTTTGACATACAGGCACTTCCTGGCTGGACAGTATGTAGATACGGGAGATGCGGTAAACGGCAGGCACTACATGCTTGGGAATGAAGATATATTAATATCCGTTTCCAATCCGACCCAAACCATGGATTATTATTATCGCAACGGGGACGGGGATGAATTGTTGTTTGTTCATCGAGGGACGGGAAAAGTTGAGTCTATGTTTGGCACACTCAGCTACCGTCCAGGGGATTACATCGTGATTCCGGTGGGCACGATTTATCGGATCGTTCCGGAGCCAGGTGATTCTAGATTTTTGAACGTAGAAACGAATAGTTGGATTAGCACACCAAAGCGCTATCGGAATGAGCATGGACAGCTTCTAGAGCATAGCCCTTTCTGTGAAAGAGATATTCGGCTGCCTGAAACATTGGAAAGCCATACGGATTTCGGCGAATATGAGGTTAGAACCAAAACCAGAGGGTATTTGCACTCCCATATCTACAACTATCATCCATTAAACGTCGTTGGTTGGGACGGCTATTTGTACCCTTATTTTTTCAACATTGGAGATTTTGAACCGATAACAGGTCAAATTCATATGCCGCCACCCATTCACGAAACTTTCGCAGGGAATAACTTTGTCGTTTGCTCGTTTGTTCCGAGATTGTTTGATTACCATCCGGACTCCATTCCGTCTCCGTATTATCATAACAATGTGGACAGTGATGAAGTGCTCTACTACGTCGAAGGCAATTTTATGAGCCGCAAAGGTGTTAAGCAAGGCTCGATTACCTTGCATCCGTCAGGGATTCCTCATGGACCGCATCCAGGTAAAATTGAAGCTAGCATCGGAAAAAAAGAGACTTTAGAGTTAGCGGTTATGATTGATACTTTCCGTCCCTTAAGTGTGGTGAAAGGAGCTGCACACCTAGAGGATCAAAATTATCCATACAGCTGGGTTCAAAAATAGCTAGGAAGCCCTAGGAAAGGGTTCTCCTAATAGGATAATTGAACATATTCCGGAAAACGGACACTGACGGTGTCCTGCCTACTACGTTGCTTTGTGTACACAACCTCAAAAAATTCGATAACACAGGGGAAGATTTGGAGGATTTGATCTCGATCGGCACCATTGGTTTGATCAAAGCAATCGAGTCGTTTTCGCCGAACAAAGGGACGAAGCTGGCGACTTTCGCAGCGCGTTGTATCGAAAATGAAATACTTATGCATCTTCGCTCGTTGAAGAAAACGCGTAAAGATGTGTCCCTGCATGATCCCATCGGAACGGACAAAGAGGGGAATGAAATTACATTGATCGACATCCTCGGGACAGAGCGGATGATGTAGTGGATAAGGTGCAGCTCAAGATAGAGAAGAGCAAAATCTATCGCAATCTGGAGATATTGGATGATCGAGAGAAGGAAGTCGTCGTTGGCCGGTTTGGGCTGGAGCTTGGCGGGGAAGAGCGGACGCAGCGGGAGATTGCGAAGGAGTTCGGGATCAGTCGCTCCTATGTGTCGAGGATTGAGAAGCGGGCGCTGATGAAGCTTTATCATGAGTTTTATAAGGCGAAACGGTAAGGGTTATGAATCAGATACTTCATTTATTTGGACATTGTGCAAGTAATGGAGGTGAAGATTATGACGTTGATCCATATCGAGAATGCCAGTAAATACTATACGATGGGCGAGGAAACGATTAAAGCGTTAGATGATGTCTCGTTAGATATTGATCATGGAGAGTTCGTGGCAATCATGGGACCGTCAGGTTCCGGCAAATCCACACTGATGAACATCATCGGGTGTTTGGATATTGTAGATAAAGGTATCTATGACCTGGATGGTCAAGCAATAAGCGTACTTAAGGATTCTGGGCTGGCTGAGATTCGAAACAGGAAGATTGGTTTCGTTTTTCAGAGCTTCAACTTGCTGCCGAGATTAAGTGCTTATGAGAATGTGGAGTTGCCTTTGATCTATCGGGGACTGCGCAAAAAAGAAAGAGAGCCACTCGTTATGCACGCATTGGAATCGGTGGATTTATTGGATCGCAGGAAGCATTTTCCCTCAGAGTTATCTGGTGGACAGCAGCAGCGGGTTGCGATTGCAAGAACGTTAGCGGGAGATCCGGCAATTATTTTGGCAGATGAGCCGACGGGAGCACTGGATTCGAAGACGGGCGCGGAGATTTTGGAGATTTTCAAGAGGTTGAATGAGCAGGGCAGGACGATTGTTTTGATTACGCATGACCTGGCCATTGCGCAGCAGGCGAAGCGTGTTGTGCATTTTCGGGATGGGCGGTTGAGTGAGGATCAATTACCTTAACTAAATGACATGCAAAGCTTACTCTCGTGCATGTTAATTTTTCACATTGTCCTATAATATTATGATGAGCTTCTTGGAAGCTCACGAAGTCCTGTTGTACCAATTTCATCCTCAGATACACATTGGCGGTTCGGGATGTGCAAACTGACTACGGCTTTATTAAGGAGCTTGTACAACGGGTTAACACTTGCTTCGGGATAGGCGTCAAACTCATTGAAATCAGAAAAGAAGTCAGTAACTAGCGGACTTTAAAAAAGGTATACTTCCTCATGTTCCGAAGAGTATACCTTTTTGTTATTTAGGATATTGTCTTTTGGAGTAGGCCTACTCACGTTTTGTTTTTCTCAATCTTGTATTGAGACAACGATACGCCGAAACGTTTTTTGAAAATGGTATAAAAATAGTTTGTCTCTTCCAAACCGCATCGATCTAGGATTTGCCTGGTTGAAAGATTGCTGTTGTCCAGCAGTTGTTTGACATGATTCATTCGCACTTCAGTAATATACTCTGAAACGGATTTACCTGTAGCGTCTTTGAATAATTTCCCTAAATAAACGTTCGACATTTGAAACTCGTCGGAGATGAGACGTAGATTTAAGTTATTATCACGGTATTGTTCCTCGATCACCTTTATGATTCTTGAAATAATCGAATTGTGTTTATTATGTTTATTTTGTTCCATGACGCGAATGATTTCGGAAAATAGGGATGAAAAGGTTTCATGAATTTCTTCAATGGTTTCAAACTGCTCAATATTTCTGGAAACAATCTGAAATAGTTCTGATTTTCGAAATTCATGACTTTCCAAAATGATGTTAAAGGTTGTTCTCAACATGAAGCTGAGCTGCATAATGGACGAAAGCAAATTTTCATAAGTCGTTCCGGAAAGTTGGCTAATAAAGTCGGAGTACGCTTCCTTAGCTTTGTCCAAATGGCCCAATTTCAAGGAGTCAAGTAGCGTTTTGGCCTTACTCTCGGGAAAGGAAATTAGTGTTTCCTTGATCGAACATCGAAACGTTGGAGTCAGGAAGCTACCGTGACCTGCGATGATCCTATACGAAGATAGTGCCAATGTATCGGAATAAGACTCATAGAGTTGCAAGTAGGAATTGACAGGTATGCTTAGAGTTGCGGAAAACGAGAGTTTCAGGTACTGGTTTACAGCTTTTTGTGCTAATTCGATAAGCCCCTTTAAGGCACTTTCTGTAGTATCAACATTCTCTGAAGGGCTGATTTCCAACAGCAACAGAAGCTGATCGTTTTCCAGGTAAATAGTTTCCAGGTTATATTCCTCTGACACGATTTCATTAACGATGTTAGCAATGCCGAATTTTAAGAGCCAACGGTCTTTTTCATCATATCGGTCGAGGAAATCGCGATAGTTGTCCAGACGAAGAAGTAACAACCTTAGCGGGCCATTTAGATTCAACTGGATACCAAGCTCTTTTTGAGAAACCCGCAACGCTTCTTGATCAACATACCGGATACCAAGGAGTATATCTTGCAGCCACTTGTTTTTTAAGGGAGCAAGCTGTTCTCTTTGTTTGTTTTCCCATTCATTATTTTTCGTAATCATTTCTTTGAAAACATTTTGCAGAAAATAGATGTCATTTGTCAGATGATCCTTATTATGAGCGCTTGTGAGATGTTCTTTAACGGTCTCTACAAGTCTGCCGACAGGAATATAAAGCGATCTTGACATGATGAACGAGAAAAATAAACCGAGACCTAGGATCGTTAGACATATCCAAAGCGTAGAAGTTTTGATTGAATCAACTGTGCCAATAAATGTTGCATATGAAGTCAAACTAATAAATTTCCATTTTGGTTTATCGGAAGAAACATAGGTAACTTGATAATCTTGACCGTTCAGTGTCGTCTTAAAGCTTCCCGATTCTTGATCGGCTGCAAGTAAAGTTTGGATATACGACTCTTGTTTCGCGCTATGCAGAAACATGCTTTCTGATGTATGGTTTACAATGGTTCCTTTGGAATCGATCACGATAATTTCGTTTCCGGGGCCTGACATTTTGGCATTTAATGAAGCGATCAGATCCCGAAGCACACTTGCTTTGATATTGATGACAGTCGCAATACGAGAGGATGGATTCGTTTCCAGACTGTCAAGCACGATATAGGTGTACACATTAGCAAGTTCCGAAACTGTTACAGCTTGGGGGTTTGGAATTTTTCTGGCAATAGGCATTTCGGCAAGTGAGTCGTTGTTCACCGTTTGTAACAATGAAATGATGTCTTGATCGTAGAACTCTTCTTTTGTATAAAAATTGCCCGTCTCTGTGGATATGATACGGTTCAAAGCGAGATTGATCGTATATACGGAGTATACATAATCGTGTGGAAGTGAAAGGTTATCAAGGTTGCGCAATGCTGTTCCGAGCGTAACCATATCGTTTTCCGGATTATGCAGCAGAACGGATGTATAAGGACTCATGATAACGGTATTAATAAATTTGCTAACCAAAGTATCCATATACTTCGTGCTGTAGCTGGTTTGAGACAGGATAGAAGTATTCATTCGGTTGATATTATCCAAAGAATCCGTGAAGAAATTTCGATAGAGAAGCGACGATAGTCCTAAAATCAATAAAGTAACCGTTACGGTAAGTGTTAACAACATTTTTGCAAATAAGGTCTTGCGAGGAGATTTAAGTGGGAATGCCATGCTGGAGTTAACCCCTCCTTAAAGATAGTTTATTTTACCTCTCATTTCTCCAAGAATGTGGCTTTATCCTTCTGAGAGTTTTCCTGATATATGAAAAAATATACAATTTGTAGAAAAACGCATTTTTTAGTGAATATCCCTAAACATGTATTGCACACTTGGACTGGAAAATGTAGAATACTGGAAAATAGGTTCTTATTATTTCCATTGGAGGATTAAACTTAATGAGAAAAAGGGAGTCCAATAAGTCTGAATTGATTTTGGCAATCCTGTTTGCTGCGGTATTCATGTTTTCAGGATGTGACTCCAAAGAACCAGCCAAAGATATGCCTGGAATAACTGAACAAGTCCAAGCAACTGAACGTCCAAGTCAGAAAGATCTGCCTCAAGTAGAATTGGTTTATTACTTCCCTTCCCCACCGCAAAAGGATTTGCAAGCTATTAATGAAGAGTTGAATAGATTAATTAAACCCAAAATAAATGCCACAGTTAAGTTAAACATGATTGACCTTGGGAATTATGATCAGAAGATGAACTTGATGATCGCTTCGGGCGAACCATTCGATCTGGCGTTTACATCGACGTGGATCAACAATTACTTTCAAAATGCTTCCAAAGGAGCCTATGTAGCGATTGACGAAATACTTGATAAGTATGGCCCCCAAACAAAAGCAGGTGTACCGGCCAATATATGGAACGCTGCTAAAGTGAACGGCAAGTTGTACGGTGTGATCAACTATCAGGTTATGGCTACCAGCTATGGATTTGATGTACAGAAAGAACTCGCTGATAAATATCACTTTGATTGGAAGAATGCAAAAACATTTGAAGATCTGGAGCCTTTTCTGAATGCTGTGAAAAAAGGGGAAACTAACAAGATTCCACTGGAATACTCGACGACTGGAGACATTTTTGTAGGTGCCGCACCCTTGTATGGTTTCGATGTTATTGGCGACCAAAAAATGCCCGGCTGGGTTCGTTTGAACGATAAAGCCTTGAAAGTAGTTGACCAATACGACACCTCAGAGTTCAAGAAACTCATTGCGCAATCCAGAAAGTGGTATGAAAAAGGGTATTTTCGAAAAGATGCTGCCACAACGAAAGAAATAGCAGCTGACCGGAAAGCAGCCAGATATGCCATGGCGATGCCAGCATACCAAACGTTGGATTCGACTGAAGATCCTTTTAGTAGCGGGGGGTTGAAGGCGATAACGGGGGTGGAATGGTACAGAAAACGCATTACCAAGCCAATCATAACGACGGATCGTGCAGCGGCGACAATCACGGCTATCTCCAGAACTTCCAAAAATCCGGAGCGGGCTATGATGTTTCTTGAACTGATGAACAGCGATCCGCAAGTTGCCAACTTATTAAACTTTGGTATCGAAGGCAAACATTATAAGAAGATATCCGATACGCGTATAGAACGGATCAAAGATAGCGGATATGATCCGAACTTTCCATGGGTTTTCGGAAATAATTTGATCTTGTGGAAAACTGAGAACGATGCATCTGATGCGACTGAAAAGTGGGATCAATGGAATAATAATTCCGATTTATCTCCAATCCTCGGTTTTACTTTTGATACGGAAGCTGTCAAATCGGAAATCGCGCAGTGCCAAGCCGTGATCGATCAATATTTATCAGCACTGACGACAGGAACGGCCGATCCTGACAAAATTCAGCCGGAATTTATCGACGAGCTGAAGAAATCCGGTGTCGACAAGGTTATCGCAGAGAAACAGAAGCAGCTGGACGAATGGCGTAAAGCTAATGGAAAATAGCAAAGAGTCTTCAAGCCCAATCGGGTTTTGGAGACTTTTTTATTTTCTGGAGATCGAAATATACAGAATCTAGAGAAATGTTTTAAAAAAGTAGATGAACGTTCTTCAAACTTTGAAGAATTCATGTATTTATGTTGTTCAGGATATACGTTTACCTAGCTTATAATAGCGAAACGATGGAAACTAAGAAGGGAGAATTCTGACTTAACTAATCATCCTAGCGTTTTTATCAAAGATTAGAAAGGATAAATCAAATGAAAAGAAAATTACTTTCGGCTAGCTTGACCTTGTTGCTGCTCAGCTTTCTGATTCCATTTGCAGCTTTTGCGGCAGACAGTGCCTCATTTACTTTAACGATATCAAACGAAAAACCGGAAGCCGGCCAAGAGGTCATAGTCAGCGTAAAAGGGCATGATCTTAAGGACTTATACGCTTATGAAGTCAACTTGGGCTATGATCCCGAACTATTACGTTTCAAGAAGGCCAAGAGCGATATTCCCGGCATGTCCATAACGCCAATCGTGAAGAACGGCAGTATTCAATTTGCTAACACCATGATCGGAGATAAAGCCGGGGAGAATGGAGATGCGCTCCTATGTACACTTGCATTTGATGCAATTGGCAATGGTAAAACCAAAGTAGAACTGAACCAGGTGAAGCTGGTAAACAGTCAATTGGCTTCAGTTACACAAAAGGCCGACGCTCGAATCACAACCGAGATCCAGGGTGGCAAGCTTGAAACATTCACGGATATTTCCGCTCATTGGGCGAAAGAAGCAATTGAGCAAGCGGTAAAAATAGGTTTCGTGAACGGTTTTGAAGACCATACGTTCCGCCCGCAAGGACTCGTTACCCGTGCGGAATTTACGGCTATGCTGACTCGAGCGCTTCAACTCCCTGGCCTTGAGGATGCATTGACGGACTTCGCAGATGACGATCGCATCCCGCAATGGGCAAGGCCGGGCATATCGGCAGCCGTGGCGGCAGGCATTGTGAACGGGTATGAAGACAATACTTTCCGCGCCGATAACCGAATTAACCGTGCCGAGATGACGACTTTGGTTGTTCGGGCACTGAAATTAGACGTGAAATCAGCTGCTGCATCCACATTCTCCGATGCCTCTCAAATTCCGGACTGGGCAGCCACCTACGTTGCGTCGGCGTACAAGGCGGGCTTTATTCAAGGAAGAGACGGCAATCAATTCGCTCCACTCGAGCAAAGCACGAGAGCGGAAGCTGTTACATTAATTCTAGCGGCCATTAAAAAATAGATCATTGATTTGCCGATGTATAAGTGTGCACAGTAGTAATGGGATTGTCCTATATCCATGAAGTATGGTTAAGGGACAATCCCTTATTGTTATTTTGCAGAAAATGAAGGGAACCTATGTAGTTAGTTACCGATACGGGAAGCGTGAATGCCAATGTGGCATGGAATGTGGACGGTTCAAGCTATGATCCTGCTGTACGGACGCAGCAGACATTCACCGTAAGTGGAACTGTAACTCTGCCTGCCGGAGTGGTAAATCCGAGCAACGTAGCACTGACAACTAGCGTCAGCGTGACTGTTTTGCCAGCACCAGCAACACCAAAATCTACATTGACAGGTGTACAGCAGGTACTTTCTGGCCAAGCCTTCACTCTGACGATGGGACTGGCAGACGTTATCCAAAGCGTATATCAGCAAGTGTACGCCCAAGATTTCACACTACAGTATGACCCTGTAAGTGTACAATTCGATTCGGTGACATCCCTGAAAGACGGGTTCCGAGTCATCGATACAAAGGAAACAGCTCCGGGTCAACTCCGGATTGTGGCTGCCAGCGTAGGCGGGAACGTGCCTGCCCAAGGCGATTTGCTCGCAATCCAATTTAAGGCCAAATCTGTAACCCAGGCAACCAATACGACAATCACTGTAGATCATGTAAAGATTGCCAATGCACAGGGGAATGAACTGCAGGTTGGCGGTGCTTCCCGCGAGATCCAAATAACTGTACCTGCTATACCTGTAGATAAGTCGCTCTTGAACGCAACAATCACAAGTGCTCAAGCGAAGTACGCTGCAGCAGTGGAAGGCAATGGAGATGGACTGTATGCGATTGGCTCCAAAGCGCAATTGCAGTCGGCTATCGATGCAGCCACAGTGATAGTGAACAATTCGAATGCCACCCAGCAGCAGGTGGATAGCGCGAAAGCCGCACTGGAATCGGCAGTTCAAGTGTTTGAAAGCAAGCTAATAACCGCAGATATCAATGGAGGCGGTGTCTCAATTGGTGACTTGGCTGTGGTTGCAGCCGCTTACGGCAAACAACAAGGTCAAGCGGGTTGGAATGAGAAAGCGGATGTCAACCATGACGGCAAAGTTGACATTGTAGATCTTGCCATTGTAGCCAAAGCGATCTTGCAATAAAACAACTTTAATTGAAGGTAAGTAGAATCTCATAGTCGCTATACAGTACCTTGACGATAAGTACTGTATAGCGACTATTTTTGTTTCTCATCGTTCATCCTAGGAATATTAATTTCTTTGTGTATTTGTTACAGATTCTTGTGATCTTCGCACATTAGTGTTGTTTTTAACTACGATTGATTATTTAATAAGGTTTATCTAAAAGAAAAAAGCCGTGATGGAGTGCTAATGTTGAATGAGGATGTGGTCGGATGCTTTTGGATATGCAAAATATCAGCAAGTCATTTTATGGAGTGAAAGCGCTGGATGGCGTCAATTTCCATCTCCGTAGCGGTGAAGTGCATGCACTAATCGGCGGCAATGGGGCCGGCAAATCGACACTGGCGAAAATGATATCCGGCTATCATCAGCCCGATGAAGGGTTGATTGCCATTGAGGGCGAGCAAGTACAGGTCAGATCGCCCATTGAAGCTCAGCGATTTGGCGTGTCGATGATTTATCAGGATCCCGTCCTCATTCAAGAATTGAGCATTGCTGAAAATATTTTCCTCGGATCAGAACCGAGGTTGCTCGGATTTTTTATCAATCGCCGGAAAATGAATAAAGATGCCAAGCACTTAATGAAATCGCTTGGGGTCTTTCATCATCCGGGCGATTCCGGCTCGCCGGCTGTCACTAAGCGAGCAGCATGCTGTTGCTATTGCAAAGGCTTTATCCAAGCGTACGCGAATCTTAATTATGGATGAACCGACAACGGGTTTGACCGTTTTGGAAAGAGAGCGCTTATTCGGCCTGCTCCGTCTTTTTAGAAAAGAAGGCATCGGCATCGTGTATATCACGCATCGGTTGGAAGAATTGCATCAGCTCTGTGACCGGGTCACGATCCTGCGCGACGGAAAACACGTCATAACACGCGAACTGAACGGTTTAACCGAAAACGAAATCGTAGGTTTTATGTTAGGCAGGGGAGTGAAGCGTATTTTTCCTCAAGTTAGACATAACGTCGGTAAAGAGCTTCTGCATGTAAAGGGACTTACCCGTAACCCCTGGTTCAGGAATGTTCATTTTCAACTGCACGAAGGAGAGATTCTCGGATTTGCGGGATTGACCGGATCCGGAAGAACAGAGCTAGTGCAAAGTTTATTCGGTGAAATGAAACGGGATTCCGGCGAGGTGTACTGGAAAGGGAAGAACGTACATTTTCACAGCCCACGCGAAGCCATTCAACATCAGTTTGGCTTTGTTCATCGAGATCGGTCTGACGAAAGGTTTATTTCCTGACATGGGGATTTCACAAAATTTAACGATATCAAGTCTGGAGCAGTTGAACAGATGGCATTTTCTTTTACGGGAACAAGAGCAAGACACAGCGCTGGACGCTATACTTCAGTTAGACATTCAAATTAGAGGCCCTGATCAGAAGGTGAAGCATTTAAGCGGCGGTAATCAGCAAAAAGCTGTCTTAGGGAAATGGTGGGTCGCAGGGGCCGATTTGTATATGCTTGAAGAGCCTATGCAAGGGATCGATGTGGGGGCGAAGAGTGAAATGTATGCTGCCATTCACAATCTCGTGCAGGAAGGAAAGGGCATTATCATTATATCATCTGATTTCTCGGAGTTACTAAGGCTTTGTACCCGAATATTGGTGATGCGTGAAGGCTGTATTGTCGATGAAATGACGAGCGATGAAGCAACGGAGGAAAGAATCGTGCGATCAGCATCAGGAATCAATTGCGGGCAAGAACCATCATTATAGAGCGACTATATATTTTGCAGTCATTGATGAGGGGAAAATACAGTAATATGCAAAAGTAACAGTAACAAAAATGAATTTCAAGGGGTTATACTGAAGGCGTAACGGCTGACTAGATAGAATGCACGGAGGTGGTCGATTGAAAAATGAAAGATGGTTTCATGACTAGCAAGCAAGTATATCAGAATCGTGTTATAGGTGAGATCAGGAGGTTGGTTGTGTGATGCGGCAAACGAATATAAAGTCTAGATCAAAATTTGCTTTATTGTCATCGTCGTTTTTGGTAAACGCTTTCCACAAGAATGAATGTACATGGGGGGGATTAAAGTATGCTTCAATTTAAAAAACATTTATCAGGTCTGTTAGCTACATGCCTTGTGGCCGGCAGTATCATCGTTGCAAGTTCGGGGACAATTGCAGCAGCCTCAACTCCGGGAAACGATGAATGGGCAACTGTATCCAATATATTGGATCAATACAAAATTAATTATAATGCACCTTCAACGATCAGTAATACAACAGACAAAACGCCAGATGGCCCGCTAATGGGGAATGGTACAGTTATGGCCTTTATGGGAGGCGATAAGAAAAAACAAAATATTTATATTTCACGAACAGATATGTGGGAAGATAATAATGTGGAGTCAGCTAGAGATGTGCATTTTACAACTTTTGGCGGATTAAGCATCAGCAGCAGTACCACGACGTCTGGCACATTCAAATATGAGCAGGATATGAAGACGGCCGAGCTGCTGGCAACATCGGAAAGCGGATTTCAGACAAAAACCTGGTTGTCGGCAAAGGAAAATCTCCTTGTAACGGAAATTTCCAATATGACCGATTCTGCCTTGAGTTTGGACGTATCTGCTTGGACCGCGCCGCCAACAAGTAATACCATTTCAACCGTTAGCGCAGGAAATGATATAGCAAACGGAATGATTTATGCCGTTAAAAATGCCAAATCCAACAAGTATAATTGGAGCGTCAATGCGGCTGTGGCAACGAAGGTGCTGAATAAAACTCCGGAATATGCAAAGGTAGACGACCACACATATAAAATGACATTTTCGTTGTCCGGAAAAGAAACGGTAACCGTTGTATCGGCTGTTGAAGGCGGTAAAGGCTCTTCCACCTATTTGGATGATGCGAAGAACAAAGTGTTATCCAGAAGTGATGCTGCCAGCATTGCAACAGCCGAAGAGGCTCATTTGAACTGGTGGAAGGCATTTTGGCTAAAATCTTATATTGATTTGGCGCCTCAATCCAATACATTGGAAAAGTTATATTATGGCCGATTATATCAATTAGGATGCGGCATTGCAGCGCAGAGTGAAAATAATGCCGGTCTGACTGCTCCACTGTTCCCATGGACAGGGAATGCTAATCCTGCATGGAGCGGCGATTATACGCTAAATACGGATATTCAACGTGCCATGCATGTATCCATCGTGGCTAACCGAACCGATCACATTACCAATTACAGCAATGTAATTAAGGATTTCTGGGAAGCAGGACGGAGACTGGCTTCAGATCCGGTGAAATTAAATCAGCTTATATCAGGTACGGGGCATCCTTCCTTTACGACAGGGATTCGAGGCGTACTATATCCAACACATCTAGGCCCATGGGGCTCAAGAACAGAAAATTTCAATGGACCAAACGACTACTTCCATTCACCTTCCAATGCTGCATCATCGTTAGTACCACTGGTGAAATACTGGAGATATACGCAAGATGATCAATATTTAACCAATGTACTCTACCCTGAATTAAAGGATCTTGCGCAATTTTGGGAAGATTATGTAGTTTGGGATGCTCAGACAGGGAAATATGTCGTTTACGGCGCTACTTTCGAAGGTTCGAGCGGGCATAAAAATGCCATTTTAGATTTAAGTGCCGCACATTTCGTGTTTGAAAGCGCTATCGAGGCGAGTGTTGCTTTGGGAGTAGATGCCGCAAGTCGGGCAACATGGCAAAATATCCTGGACAAGTTAAGCCCATACCCTACAAAGACGATTAGCAGCGGACCGGGGGCGGGAAAGGTTACATTTGTAGAAGATGACGGAGCCGCTCCTCAATCCTATAACAATCCTGAAGTTATTCATGGATCCTATTTCTTCAATACCATCGGAATGTCGGATGTACAGAATAGTGAGTATGTTCGTAACTTTATCCAATATTTACAGACATGGGACAGCGACAAAGCGATGCGGGCAGCCGTGGCAGCTACAACGGTTGGATATGATATTGAAAAAATAGTCAATAACATCTCTTCTAATATTATTAATACTCCTGTCAGCGATTGGACGGGGATGCGCAATAATAATACGTACGGCGATCTCGGCGCCTCGATTTATATGGGCTTTATTCAAAATTCCCTATTACAGAGCGATGAGAATTTTATTCATATTTTCCCAAATTGGTATAAGGATCAGGAAGCATCTTTCACTCGATTGCGTGCGAATGGAGCCTTCTTGGTTGACGCCAAGCAGAATAATCTTGGTCAAGCGACATATGTCAAAATATTAAGTGAAAAAGGGAAAGATTTAGCAGTTCTTAATCCGTGGAAAGGTCAAGACATGGAGGTATATGAGGATGGAATGCTGATCGGAGCCACAAAGAGTACGAATTCTTTAGGTGAATTGTACACTCTTGTTACCAAAGCTAATTCTTCATATGAGTTGAAACCAAAGGGCGGACTACGTGATATCACGCTTGTGAGTATAACAACACCCCAAGCGATCGTTGGGCTTGAATACGGAACTGCAAAGTCGGCTGCAGCTCTTGGATTGCCAGAAAAAATTGCGCTGGTAACCGATGGGGGAACTCTGAAAGGCGGTGTGACATGGGATTTAAGTGGCACAAGCTATGATCCAACAGCGGTAACGGGGCAGACTTTCACAGTACCAGGAACCGTAACCCTGCCTATTGGGGTCACAAATCCTAACAATGTACCATTGACAACAAGCATTAGCGTAACTGTAAATCCTGCCACTTTAATACCTGGAAAAATAGAAGCGGAAAATTATTCTAATATGTCTGGGATTCAAACAGAGGACAGCTCGGAGGGTACAAAGGATGTAGGATGGACAGATCCGGGAGACTGGATGGACTACGTTGTAAATGTGCAAAAATCGGGATTGTACAAAGTAGACTACAGGGCAGCAGGAAACAGTGGTACAGGCATAGTCAATTTCTTAGTAGACGGAGTTTCGAACAAAATAACATCGTTGCCGTCAACCGGAGGCTGGCAGAATTGGAAAACCGTATCCGACAAGGTTACCTTAAGTGCCGGCAAGCATACCATAAGGCTGGCTATCAATACAGGCGGCTGGAACCTTAACTGGTTTGAGTTATCCGAAGTGCTGCCAACGAATCTCACGAGCATCACAGCGCCGGCAGCCATCACAGGAGTGACCATCGGAACGGCCAAGACAGCGGTAGCTCTTGGATTGCCCGTAAATGCAGTGCTTGTAACCGATACAGGAAATGTAGATGCCAGTGTGAGTTGGGATTTAAGCAACATTAACTACGATCCAACGATTAAGACGGCGCAAATCTTCACGGTACCAGGAACGGTAACCCTGCCTAGTGGAGTCACAAACACGAACAACGTGCCATTGACAACAAGCATTAGCGTAACTGTTAATAAGATCCCTTCATCCCAAATGACGGCAACTGCGACAAGTCAGGAAACGGCTGGGGAAAACGATGCAGCCTCCATGGCGATTGACGGAAATCCAGGAACGATCTGGCATACAAAGTGGAATAAATCCGATGTTCTCCCCCAGTCCATTACCCTAGACTTGGGAGGAACTTATAACATCAATTCCATTTTGTATTTGCCAAGGCCATCAGGCACCAACGGGATTATTACAAGTTACAACGTATATGCAAGTACGGACGGTGTATCCTTTACTAAGGTTGCAAACGGAAATTGGGCAAACGATAATACAAAGAAAATCGCAACATTTGTTTCGACAAATGCATCCTATGTTAAGCTTGAAGCAACAGTGGGTGCTAACGGATTTGCATCGGCTGCGGAGATCGGTGTAACTGCGGAACCATCCGTAGTGCCGAATCTCATGAGCATCACAGCGCCGGCAGCAATCACAGGATTGCCAAACGGCACGGCAAAGACAGCAGCTGCCCTTGGATTACCTGCAACCGTAGAACTGGTTACCAATACGGGAAGCGTGAATGCCAATGTGGCATGGAATGTAGACGGTTCAAGCTATGATCCGGCTGTACGGACGCAGCAGACCTTCACCGTAAGTGGAACTGTAACTCTGCCTGCAGGAGTGGTAAATCCGAACAACGTAGCATTGACAACAAGCGTCAGCGTGACTGTGCTGGCGGCGCCGGCAACACCAAAGTCTACATTGACAGGTGTACAGCAGGTACTTTCTGGCCAACCCTTCACTCTGACGATGGGGCTGACCGACGTTACGCAAAGTGTGTTCCAGTCGGTGTATGGTCAAGATTTCACACTGCAGTATGACCCTGCAAGTGTGCAATTCGATTCGGTGACATCCCTGAAAGACGGGTTCCAAGTCATCGATACGAAGGAGACGCCGGGACAACTCCGGATTGTGGCTGCCAGCGTGGGCGCGAACGTGCCTGCTCAAGGCGATTTGCTCGCAATTAAGTTTAAGGCCAAATCTGTCACCCAAGCAACCAGTACAACAATTTCTGTTGATCATGTTGTGATTGCCAATGGACAGGGGAATGAGCTGCAGCTTGGCGGAGCTTCCCGCGAGATCCAAATAACTGTACCTGCTATACCTGTAGACAAGTCGCTCTTGAACGCAACAATTATAAGCGCTCAGGCGAAGTACGCTGCAGCAGTGGAAGGCAATGGAGATGGCCTGTATGCGATTGGCTCCAAAGCGCAATTGCAGTCGGCTATTGATGCAGCCCAAGCGGCAGTAAACAATTCGAATGCCACCCAGCAGCAGGTGGATAGCGCGAAAGTCGCGTTGGAAGCAGCAGTTCAAGTGTTCGAAAGTAAGAAGATAACCGCAGATATCAATGGAGGCGGTATCTCAATTGGAGACTTGGCTTCGGTTGCAGTTGCTTATGGCAAACAACAAGGTCAAGCGGGCTGGAATGAGAAAGCGGATGTAAACCATGACGGCAAAGTAGACATTGTAGACCTTGCCATTGTAGCCAAAGCGATCTTGCAATAAAACAACTTTAATTGAAGGTAAGTAGAATCTCATAGTCGCTATCCAGTACTTGGACGATAAGTACTGTATAGCGATTATTTTTGTTTCTCATCGTTTTATCCTATTGGAATATTTAACGTGATGGATGTTAAATGAGGATGTGGTCGGATGCTTCTGGATATGCAAAATATCAGTAAGTCTTTTTATGGCGTGAAAGCGCTGGATGGCGTCAATCTCCATCTCCGTAGCGGTGAAGTGCATGCACTAGGCTGCTCGGATTTTTTGTCAATCGCCGGAAAATGAATAAAGATGCCAAGCACTTAATGAAATCGCTAGGGGTTTTTCATCATCCGGCCACTCCTGTTCGCTGGCTGTCACTGAGCGAGCAGCATGCTGTTGCTGCTGCAAAGGCTGTATCCAAGCGTACGCGAATCTTAATTATGGATGAACCGACAACGGGTTTGACCGTTTTGGAAAGAGAGCGCTTATTCGGCCTGCTCCGTCTTTTTAGAAAAGAAGGCATAGGCATCGTGTATATCACGCATCGGTTGGAAGAATTGCATCAGCTCTGTGACTGGATCACGATCCTGCGCGACGGGCAACACATCATAACGCGCGAACTGAACGGTTTAACCGAAAACGAAATTGTAGGTTTTATTTTAGGCAGGGAATTGAAGCGTATATTTCCTCAAGTTAGACATAACGTCGGTAAAGAGCTTCTTCCAGTTTCTTTTACTGGAACAAGAGCAAGACACAGCGCTGGACGCTATACTTCAGTTAAACATTCAGATTCGAGGCCCAGATGAGAAGGTGAAGCATTTAAGTGGCGGCAATCAGCAAAAAGCTGTCTTAGGGAAGTGGTGGGTCGCGGACTCCGATTTGTATATGCTTGAAGAGCCTATGCAAGGTATAGATGTGAGGGCATTAATCAAGTGCTCTTGAATCTGCAGGAGGGGAAGCCCATGCAAATATCCTACTTTGGACCTAATTCCCCAATAATATGTAGTAACTCAGCAATATAGTTGATTGTTATCAATAACAGTAAAAGTTAGAATTATTATTGAAAGACAAAAGGATGGAGTTAGCTAGAAAGAAAATAGGAGGGGATTTATCGCATCATATGAAAACGTTTAACTTCCTGACGGATGGATGCAATTCAGTTGAAAGAGGGTGCGACTGTGGATAGTGTAATTACACTCGACATTGTTAAGATCCTGGAACAAATTAATTTGGATAAAAATAAATGCACAATTTGTAATATGGATAATGTTGACGAGAGACAATGTGAATTTTCGCTTTTGACTCTGAGTTAACTTTAAAAAATTTAAGTTCGGGCATGCTTACGGCATGTTGTGCGCTTTACTAATAGAGCTAAACGTGCAGATGGTTGGACAGGACAATATGCCTGCCCAACCATTTGCTTTTTGGTACCTTTAACGATTGTCATTTTAGCTTTAAATTCGTTGCTTTTAGAGAAAGTTTATTTTATCGAGTTGAGGTTTATGAAGAAATTACAGTTATCTATATTTTTTGTTGTTTCTTTTCTTAGTACGAGAATATATGATCGTTTCTGAACAAATTTCGGAGGAGGAATCTAATGAAACATTTCAGTACTTCAATATTGTGCATTTGTACTACTTTCTTGCGGTCATTATGACAGTTATATTTTTAAATGCACCCCGCTTCATATCAACTGCTCTGGTACGTTGCAATCACTTAGACGAGCATCATTTTTTTGCCAATTCGTACACTTCTATCTTTTTACTTCAAGAGGGGCGCGGGGAAGTTTACGACGGGGAGCAGTTGATATCGATCAGCGAGAGGGAGTTATTGGTCATTCATCCATCGTCTGAGTATCGCATACGAGCAACAACGGCAATATGCATTCGAGGCGTTTTAATTTCAATTGATGGTTTACATTTTTCAGGTTTGCCGCAAGGACTTTTGTTTGAACCTCATTTGCAGCCAATTCTCAGAATTGGGGAAAATTATCACAAAATCAACCGTTTTTTTTCTGATATTCATAAAGAAGCGACCGCAACTGGTGTTGGATTTTTAGATCTTATCGCTTCCATGCTTCAAACGTTATTTATTTTGCTTTTCAGACTCACTGAACATCACCTTCGATCATCGACGAATTCCATTTCACAAATTGCGAAGGCTTACATTGAAGAACATTATCAGAATGATCTTTCCTTGGTTGATTTGGCGGAAATTGTTTATGTAAGCCCCTATCATTTGGCTCATTTGTTTAAAGTTGAAATTGGATTAGCGCCGATACAATATTTAATCAAATATCGAATTGACAAGGCGAAAAAGCTGCTTTCCGGAACAAAACTCTCTGTTCAAGCGATTTCCTTGCAGGTCGGTTACCCCAATGCCAACTATTTTAATCTATTATTCAAGAAAATGACCGGTATTTCGCCAGGTAAGTTCAGAAAGCAATCATAGTCAGAAAATTTGTGAGCTCCGTTGATTCATGACTCGCATACAAAGTAGATAAAAAAATGTAATTCGAAACATAAACCTTAACTCCGACATAAAAGTAACCTTGATGCTGGGGTTAAGGTATGTTTTAGCGCAATTTAAACATTGAAATTCATGACGTCACTTGCTAGTTTTTAAGATACAAAATGTATCGTGAATGAATGAAGGAGTGTATGTTATGCAAAAGGTCAACCCCATAAGGGATGGGGGAAAAATGTTATACAAGTAAAAGAAGAAAACACCGGAAAAGAAAAAAGTTTTGAGCTGATTGATGAGTTACATTTGGGTTACCAACAGTATCTTCAACTCATGGAAGATGAAGAGTCGCTCAAAGAGAACGGGCGTTCCAATCAAACGGATTCATGTATATCGAATTTTGAATAAGGCTGCCAAGGAAGCCGTTTAAAACGAAGTCGGTACACAGACGTTACGTAAGACGTACGGATATCACTTTTATCAAACAACCAAAGACGTTTCCGTGCTTAAAGATTATTTAATCAATCTGCACCGTCGGTCACGTTGAAGTATATAGGAGTAAAAATATTGTAATTGCCGAAAAAGTTCACTATTTGTGATAATTATATATATTTTTAGGATACTCAATGTACAACCGAAAACTTAATATTAGATCATTAGCATTGCTTGCATTGCGATTTATAAACTTCATTTTTAAAGTGCTGCATGATCCACTAAAAGAATTCGGCATCTTCAAGGATTGGAAAGCGCTTTCGACGTTTGTTACAGGGTGGGTGCAGTAGAAATGACTAATGCGGAATGCAGAGCGATAATTATAGACGATGAAGCTTGGATTCGAGAAGGGTTAAGCGAAAATATCGAATGGAAAAAGCTGGGTATCGTTCTCGTTAAAGTTTTTCATGATGGGGTTGAGGCGCTTGCCTATCTGAAAGAAGACCCAGTGGATATTATTCTTTCCGATATCCGCATGCCCAATATGACAGGACTTGAAATGCTGGCCAGGCTTCGTGACAGCGCAAGCGAGAATGCGGCGGGCGATTTGTCCCGTAGTAAGGTTATATTTTTAAGCGGCTACAGCGATTTCAAGTTCGCTCAGGAAGCCCTGCGTTTAGGGGCAGTCGAATATCTGCTTAAGCCCTCGGAATTGGTAGATATTGAGAATGCGCTAGTAAGGGCTAAGGCTCTCTGTACTTCGGACGGAGTCCTTCAATTCAAACAATCAAGCAGTATTGAGCCATCTGAAGAACCGGGATCCTATCTAATTAAAAAGGCGCTGAATTATATTCACGAACATTGTGCCGAAGAGATTTTATTGGCAGATATTGCTAACGAACTATTTATCACGCCCAACTATCTGAGCAGATTATTCCGTCAGGAGACTGGCCAGTCCTTCAGCGATTACTTATCACGGATTCGTATAAATAAAGCTTGCAGCTTGCTAGTGGAAAGCAACATGAAAATTTATCAGATTGGCGATTCGCTGGGTTACACTAACCATCGCTATTTCAGCGAGTGGTTTCAGAAAAATACGGGCATGTCCCCGGTTGAATATCGCAAAAGGCATTCTTAAATCGATATTCAATTTTAGGGGGTGAAATCGGAATAAAAGATAGATTCACCACGTTATATTCATTGTCCTGATCCCTTAATATGATAAATGTAAAGCGTTTTCATGACTTCATCAAGGGGGGCAATGGGGAATAAAACGAGTCATGACCTTTCGGCGTTAGCAAGCATCATTATTTAAGGAGGTTTTTTGATGAAAAGGTATCTTAGTTTCATGCTCATGGTAATGCTCATGATATCGTCAATGCCAATATCCGTTCAGGCGGAAGAACCGGTCCATTCAACAACAGAACCTGTCGTATTGCAGGATTTGGTGCAATATGTAAATCCATTGATCGGTTCAAATAACTTTAAGGGTAACAGTGAATTTGCAGGTTTGGTACCATTTGTCACCTCGCCGTTCGGCATGACAAATTTCACGCCGCAAACAAGGCAAAATGGAATCGGAGGCATCTCTTATTTATACTCCGACAAACAGTTTAAAGGATTTTTCGCAACCCATCAGCCTGCGATCTGGATGGGGGATTACGGATATGTAAACGTAATGCCGCAAATTGGCGATATTAGCCCAAGTGAAAGCGGGCGCGCACTTACTTTTGACTATAAGAATAATGACAGCTCAAAGCAGGAAAACAAAGAAGAAGTATCAACGCCTTACTATTATCAAGCAAAAATGGGTTCCAATGTGGGCAAACCCATCACAGCAGAAATGACAGCCACTGAGCGCAGCGCCATCTATAGATATACGTTTCCGGCAAACGACAAATCCAGTATTCTGGTCGAGTCTGCCCGTGACAGAGCTAACGGCACTGTAACCATAGATGCGAACAACCAAGAGATCTTTGGCTGGAATAACGATAATATGAGCGCTAACCTGAATAATAAACCGCCAAAAAACTTGAAAGGTTACTTTGTTGTTCAGTTCTCCAAACCATTTAGTGTAAAGGGAACGTATAGTAATTATGTCCCGACAGCGGACGGAACATCCGTTGAAGGGCAAAAGTCTGGCGGATATGTAACGTTCAATACAACAGCTAACGAAGTAATTGAAGTCAGAATTGGAACATCCTTTATCAGTGTTGATCAGGCAAGGAAGAATATTGAACAGGAAATAGGAACGAAGTCTTTCGATACAGTGAAAGAAGAATTGAAAAATACCTGGAACACGAAGCTCAATACGATTCAAATTGAAGGAGCAACGACAGACGAGAAGTACATTTTCTATACGTCAATGTTCCATGCGCTGATGTATCCAAGAATGTTCTACGAAAATGTGGGTGGAACCAACAAATACTACAGTCCTTTTGATGATCAAATACACGATGGCAAGTCATACACGGACTTCTCGATCTGGGATACGTTCAGAGCCCAGAACAGCTTCTTGACGCTTGTTGCACCTGAAAGAATTGATGATATGGTTCAATCCTTGCTCCAGAACTACCAGGAAGGTGGATACATGCCGAAATGGCCGAATCCGAACTATACCAACATCATGATAGCTACGCATGCGGATTCGCTTGTTGCGGAAGCCATTAACAAGGGATTCCGAGGTTTTGATTATAATTTGGCATATCAAGCTGTTTACAAGGATGCCATGGCGCCTCAAACGGGCGATGGCACTATTAAGTGGGCAGATAGACAACAAAATGTTCCGTATGAAGCACGCGCGGGATTAAGCGCTTACAAGGAATTGGGATATATTCCGAATGGATATGTAAACGAGAATGTTTCAAATACAATTGAAGGCGCATATGACGATTGGGCTGTTGCGCAAGTTGCGAAGGCCGCTGGGAAAATGGAAGATTACAAATTCTTTCTGAACCGCAGTCAGAACTATAAGAACACAATTGATCCAAGTACAGGCTATGCGATGGGACGAGATGTAAATGGCAACTGGACCACAGTTGGGGAACAGTTCACAGAGGGTGACAGGAAAAAGTATACATGGTTCGCTCCGCATGACCCACAGGGGCTTCTTAATTTAATGACGCAATTTAAGGGCGCAAATTTCTATAATACAGAGTTGGAGAAGGCATACGGTGTTGGCGGAACTGCATGGATTGAGCACCAGAATGAACCAACGCATCATTACGCCTACATGTTCGATTTCAGCGGCCGTCCGGATCTTACGCAGAAATATGCAAGAAAAACATTGGTTGAGAGCTATTTCAATGACACATCGGGCGAGCTGGGCAATGACGACTGTGGTCAGATGTCTGCGTGGTATGTATTCTCGGCGATGGGCTTCTATTCGGTCAATCCTGCATCGGGCGAATATATGATCGGCAGTCCTATCTTTGACAAAGTCACCATTAACAATCCGAAAACTGGCACTAAATTTGTAATAACAGCGCCTAATAATGATGGCAATAACTTTTATATTAGCTCTGCTAAACTCAATGGTTCTGCTCTCAATATTCCGGTTATTACTTACGACCAAATTACCAACGGGGGTACATTGGACTTCGTGATGAGCAGTACGGCTACGGATTGGGCTAAAGGTTACTCCAAGCCTGCGCTGGTATATGACGCGACGGCACAAAGCCCGGAGCATCTCACGAGCATCACAGCGCCTGCAGCCGTTACAGGTTTGTCCAACGGAACAGCAAAGACAGCAGCAGCACTTGGATTGCCTGCTAAAGTATCCCTTGTAACCGATTCAGGATATTTGAATGCCAGTGTGACTTGGGATGTAAGCGGCACAAGTTATGATCCAACAGCGTTAACAGGGCAGACATTTACAGTACCAGGAACCGTAACCCTGCCAGTTGGAGTCTCAAATCCGAACAATGTACCATTGACAACTAGCATTAGCGTAACTGTAAACCCTATCATTGCAATACCTGGGAAAATTGAAGCAGAAAATTATTCTAGTATGTCTGGGATTCAAACAGAGGACAGCTCGGAAGGAACAAAGGATGTAGGATGGACAGATGCAGGAGACTGGATGGACTACGTTGTAAATGTACAAAAATCGGCATTGTACAAAGTAGATTACAGGGTAGCAGTAAACTCAGGCACAGGAATTGTCAATTTCTTAGTAGATGGTGTTTCGAATAAAATAACATCGTTGCCGTCAACCGGAGGCTGGCAAACCTGGAGGACCGTATCCGACAGGGTTAACTTAAGCGCCGGCAAGCATACCATAAGGCTGGCCATCAATACAGGCGGCTGGAACCTTAACTGGTTTGAGTTATCCGAAGCGCCGCCATCGAATCTCATGAGCATAACAGCGCCTGCAGCCATCACAGGTGTGCCCATCGGAACGGTGAAGACAGCGGCAGCGCTTGGATTACCCGGTAAAGTATCGCTTGTAACCGATGCGGGAAATGTGGATGCCAGTGTGAATTGGGATATAAATAGTGCAAGCTACGATCCGACTGCCACGACGGCGCAGACCTTCACGGTAACAGGAGAAGTAACTCTGCCTACTGGAGTCCTAAACCCGAACAACGTACCTTTGACAACAAGCATTAGTGTATCTGTAAAGCCTGCCGAACTAGTAGCCCAATGGAAGCTCGATGAAGGCTCAGGTACAACCACTGGCGATTCTTCAGGCAAGGGCAACACCGGAACTCTGGTTAACAACCCAACTTGGACCGATTCGGGCAAGATCGGCGGAGCGCTTGCTTTCAGCGGCGGCTCAAGGGTCGAGATCAACCCTTCGGCAACACTGAATCAAACGGGTGACGAGACCGTGTCGTTGTGGTTCAAGACTTCTCAGCCTTCAACTGGCTACATGAACGTTTTCCGTCAAGATAAGCGTTTCACGGCCTTACAGTTGACAGGCGGGGGTCAAGCTCGCGTGGCCTATTGGCCCAATGGTTCATCTAGTAATCAATCACTGACGTTTCCATGGACCTACAACGATAACAACTGGCATCATTATGTGGCTTCCTACGATCACGCATTGGGGCTGAAGATCTATATCGACGGTAACGTAGTAGCAAGCGACGCAACGAATCTCGGGCCGCTTCCGATTGTAACGAAAAAAATCGTGTTGGGAGCCAATGAATCCGGCGGAGAAGCATTCAATGGACTGCTGGACGACGTTCGTGTATTTAACGGTATGTTGAGTCAGGCTCAAGTAACGCAATTGAAGAATGAGGGGCAAGGGCCGACGCTTACGAGCATAGCAGCGCCTGCCGCAATCACAGGATTGCCAAACGGCACGGTAAAAACAGCAGCTACCCTGGGATTACCTGCAACGACAGAACTTGTTACCGACAAGGGAAGCGTGAATGCCAATGTGGCATGGAATGTGGACGGTTCAAGCTATGATCCGGCTGTACGGACGCAGCAGACATTCACTGTAAGTGGAACTGTAACGCTGCCCGCCGGTGTGGTAAATCCGAACAACGTAGCATTGACAACAAGCGTCAGCGTGACTGTATTGCCGGCACCAGCAACACCAAAGTCTACATTGGCAGGTGTACAGCAGGTGGACTCTGGCCAAAACTTCACTCTGAAGATGGGACTGGCCGATGTTACACAAAGCGTATTTCAGCTAGTGTACGCCCAAGATTTCACACTGCAGTATGACCCTGCGAGTGTACAATTCGTTTCGGTGACATCCCTGGTAGACGGGTTCCAAGTCATCGATCAAAAGGAAACGGCTCCAGGACAACTCCGGATTGTGGCTGCCAGCGTGGGCGCGAACGTGCCTGCCCAAGGTGATTTTCTCGCAATCCAATTTAAGGCTAAATCTGTCACCCAGGCAACCAATACGACAATTTCTGTAGACCATGTTGTGATTGCCAATGGACAGGGGAATGAGCTGCAGGTCGGCGGAGCTTCCCGAGAGATACAAATCACTGTACCTGCTATACCTGTAGATAAGTCGCAATTGAACACAGCGATCGCAAGCGCTCAGGCGAATTACGATGCAGCAGTGGAAGGCAATGAGGACGGACTATATGTGATTGGCTCCAAAGCGCAATTGCAGTCGGCTATCGATGCAGCCAAAGCGGCAGCAAACAATTCGAATGCGACTCAGCAGCAGGTGGATAACGCGAAAGCTGCATTGGAAGCGGCGATTCAAGTGTTCACAAGCAAGCAAATAACCGTAGATATCAATGGAGGCGGTGTCTCAATTGGTGACTTAGCTGCAGTTGCAGTTGCTTACGGCAAACAACCAGGTCAAACGGGTTGGAATGAGAAAGCAGATGTAAACCATGACGGCAAAGTTGACATTTTAGACCTTGCTATTGTAGCTAAAGCGATCTTGAAATAAAACAACCTACACCATGTTGTATGAATCGGAGAATTTCTTCGGAGGCACTTTCGGTCATTCTGAATGCATTGAACTTTATTCCTCAAATAAAATCATTATCTTCATCATTAAGCAGATCTGTGGTATTCGCACAGGTCTGCTTTCTATCATGATTACAGTCCTGAGACAATGGTGGTTGCGAATGTTCTGATTGTGTAAAATACTTAGGTGTAGGAACGAGGGGGATTTCGATGGACATGGATATTTGCCGAGCGATAGTCATTGATGATGAAGTTTGGGTTCGCGAAGGCATTCAAAATTACTTGGATTGGTCATCTTTGAACATACAATTGGTTGGAGTTTTTGAGAACGGATTGGATGCATGGGCGTATATAGAAAAGCATGATGTTCAAATCATCATTTCAGATATCCGTATGCCCCAAATGTCCGGATTGGAGCTGGCAACCAAGCTGACGGCCCTTCCCCAGCCCTATCCCGTAAAAGTTATTTTTGTAAGCGGCTACGACGATTTTAAATACGCCCAAGAGGCCATACGGCTTGGCGCAATCGATTACTTAATGAAACCAGCAGGAGTTGAGGATCTGACAAGGGTGCTTCAAGGGGTGAAAAGCGATTGGGATCAATGGGTTGAAGCCAACCGTCACAATCAACCTGAGCTGACTATTAGCAAAAATGAAGTGTCCAAATCGTTTCAGATTACAAATGCCTTGGATATCATCCACGAACGATTTACGGAAGAATTGCAACTAACGGATGTAGCAGATGTTCTCTTCATGTCGCCAAATTACTTAAGCAGGCTTTTTCGCAAGGAAATGGGAATGCCCTTTCAGGATTACATTGGTTGCCTGCGAATCGATCATGCTTGCAAATTGCTTACAACCAGCGTTCTTAAGATATATGAAGTTGGAGAGCTGAGCGGATTTTCAACAGCACGGCATTTTAATGATAAATTTCAAAAGCTGAAAGGAATCTCACCGGGTGACTATCGTCGACGCTATTCATAGTCGTTCGTTACGATTTTAAACCAACGCAGAAAGCAAGGTGTACGCCATCATAAAACCAATCCATTCCGTTTCTATTCGCAAACTATTACTTGGCGCTTTCCTAACACTGATGCTGATTCCTTTATTAGTTATTGCTTTGATAACTTATCATAAGGAAAATCAAATTATTCAGAAGCAAACAAGTCATTTACTCCTTCAAACCGTTGAACAGACGCAGCGTGCAATGGATGCCAACTTAGCGGAAATTGACCGCTTGACATGGTCTTTACTTTATGATCAATCGTCAGACTTGGATTTTCTTAACGGCTCATTCAGTTCTGCCTATCAAATATTTGAGGCAAGTCAACGTTTTAAAGAAAAATTTTACACCGATTTGTTTAGGGGCAGGCTGGAGTATATTCAGGCTGTTCATTTTATTACTCCAGAGATGAACATCCTTTCTACAGATAATACTTTCAGGTCAACGAGTCAGTTGGATCTTGCAAATTATCAATATATCGTCAGTCAAATTGACAAAGAACCGCTTCAGCTTCATTGGTTTAGTAAATCGAGGGAAGTCTTTCATCCGAAGGAAAGCTTTGATACGCCAATCAAGGAGTCGGTTACAGCGGCTCGCCGTTTGATTGACAGTAATTCAGGCAAATTGAAAGGGTATTTATTTATACAATTTAACGACAGGTTTATCCAAGAGAATTTGCAAAATGTTCAGATCGGGGCAACCGGGGCCATCTATGTGTCTGATCGTTCTGGGGATCGAGTTTACCAACAAGAAAGGCAAGTGATGGATAACGCCAAGCTTATTGATACAATAACTTCCGTAACCAATAAAGAGCATGGATATCAGATTGTCGATAACGAATGGCTGTTAGCCTTCAATAGCTCCGAAGTTAGCGGTTGGAAAATGACAGCTATCGTTCCCATGAATGAATTGATTGGAACGAATCAACAGATACTGAGCTATTTGCTTTTGATGACTTTAATGGGAGCATTCGTCTCCATTATTATTTCTATTTTGTTAGCCACTTCGATCTCTAAACCGGTTATACAGCTGGCCCGTCATATGTCATCGGCTTCATTGAATCATTTGGTAGAAGAACACAGTCCCATACGGGAAATACGAATTCTAAATAGGAATTTTAATCAATTAATCTTACGTACACGCGAGCTTATCGAGCAAAATGAAGTTCAAGAGCAAGAGAAGCGGGAGGCTTTGTTAAAAGCGTTGCAAATGCAAATTCATCCTCATTTTTTGTATAACACATTAGATACCATGTATTGGATGTCTCTTAAATATAAAGCAGAGAATGTTAGTAAGCTGGTAACGGCACTTGGAAGGTTTTTCAGATTCACCTTGAACTCAGGCAGAGAATGGATATCGCTTCAACAGGAAATGGAACATATTCAAAATTATTTGATCATTCAATCGTATCGATACCAGGATAAATTCAGCTATCAACTTTCGATAGAGGAAACGATTCGCAATAATATGATTATGCCGCTAATTTTGCAGCCGTTGGTTGAAAACGCCATTGAACACGGAATCTCAAAGTCGAGTGAGAAGGGGACGATTTCGATCGTAGCGTGTAAAATCGGTGACAAGGTGTGCATCTCTATTGCGAACACAGGGGGGAGATTGGATCTAGAACATGTTAAGCAATTATTAAAAGCTGATCACGCTAGTGAACATGTTGGCTTGCGTAATGTTCAGCAACGCATTCAACTTGCGTTTGGCAAAGAATACGGATTGCAGTTTTCTATCAATACAATAGATGGAACCGTGGTTATCGTTACTTTGCCTCACCAAGATCTGTTCGCAGCGAAAGCGATGGAGGTCTGACTATGAAATTAAGGCTGAACCGAATTGTTTATGTTTCTTTCGTTTCTTTCATGCTTCTGATCGTCTGGGCAGTAAGCGGAGTCGTGTTAATGAAACGGGTAGATATTGAACCGTCTGAGACGATCGGCGCGAAACGAACGGTTAAAGTACTTATCCGAACCGGTTCCGAATCAGCAGGCTTGCGCCAAATCGCTAAAGTGTTTGAGAAGGAATCTGGAATCCAGGTGGAATTCATAGAACTGGGTCGCGATGTTTACTTTACATCGGTAGGAACGCAGCTTTTTGCCGGAACGAATGCGTTCGACGTTGTTTTTTTGCCGAACAGCTCTATCGCGCAGTTTGCCGACGCGAAAGCGCTGCAACCGCTAGATCCCTTTATTAATGATTCTCGGTATACGGATCGTCAATTGTTTGATGAGAATGATTTTCTTTCGACTTATCCGTATAAAGGAGCTACTTTCGCGCTTCCGACGGACATCAGCACGCATTTTCTTTATTATCGATCGGATATAATTTCGAAACCGCCGGAAACCTGGGATGAGCTTTACGCTGTGGCGGCGAAATTTACGAAGCAGCGTAATGAAGACTCGCCAACTCGCTGGGGGCTGGCAATGCCTGCCGTCGTACCTGAGGAACGATCTAAAATATTCGCCTCATTACTCTGGACCTATGGAGGCGATGTGATTGAAGAGAACACGGGACAAGTACTTTTTGACCAGGATAGTTCAATGAAGGCAGGTTCGTTTCTCAATCGTCTTGTTCAAGAGCACATAGTTCCCTCAGACATGATTACATGGGATTTTTCCAGAACGAGAGATGCACTTCTTTCGGGTGAAATCGCTATGGCAGCACCCTATTGGAATTCAGCAATCGATATGATTAATCAGAGTGATTCTCCTTACAAAAACGAAATTAAGATCGCCTTGATTCCGGGAATCCGCGATCAATCAGGAGGCATTAATCGAACGCCGTTTCAGCACGGTTGGATGCTGGCTTTGACTACTAACGCGAAGCATCCAGTTGATGCGTGGGAATTTATCGAGTTTGCCACTGGAAAGCGTGGCGGGAGCATATACGCCCAATTTGGCGGAGTTCCTGCAAGACGATCCATTTTATCCGACCCTTCATTTTCCAGTAAGAGGCCTGATTTTGCTCTGATTCTGGAAAGTATGAAGACCGCAAAACCTGAGCCTTCCCTGACCTATTATCCGGCTATGGTCGAAATCGAGAATGATGCGTTAGCCAAAATACTGACCTTACACGAAGACCCGAGAAGCACACTGCTGTATGCTGCCAGTAAACTTCGGAATCTGGTTGAAAAGGTCAGAAACTGAGTGTAAACGAGAGGAATAAGGCCATGCATGTGCCGCAATCATGATGATTATATACTTGGCCTGTAGTCTGCTTGTTCCATATTGGAATTGCGGATCACAGGCTTATTTTTTGGTAATAGAAAATTCTAATAGTTTTGTTAGGTTTTTCTGTGCTTCATAACGGAATAAATGATAGATTTCATACGTTATCTTACATGGCAAGATTATTTAAAATAAGAGATGTAAAAACGTTTACAAACTTTATGGAAATGGAAAGGGGAATACCAATGAAACACACACTCAAAGTAACTTTCTCTGTCTTGACAGTTGCTGGCCTTTTGCTTTCGGCTTGCAGCAGCACTCCGAAAACTGCAGAGCCCTCCAAACAGCCAAGCACAGATAATAAGCCTGTTGCAACACAGCAGCCTGCAAAAAAGGAAGTCGAAATTTTTAGCTGGTGGACTGGTGCAGGCGAAGAAGCGGGTCTCAAAGAACTCATTAAGCTGTTCAAGGTGAAGAATCCGGATATTGAGGTAATCAATGCTGCGGTTGCCGGCGGCGCCGGTACGAATGCCAAGGCGGTTCTCGCCAGCCGTATGCAGGGCGGAGATCCGCCGGGCACATTCCAGGTCCACGGCGGCGCTGAATTAAATACCGGTTGGGTGGCAGCTGATAAAGTTCAACCTCTGAATGATCTGTATGAGCAAGAGGGCTGGAAAGACAAGTTTCCGAAGGATTTGATTGATCTAGTCAGTAAAGGTGGCCAAATTTATTCTGTGCCTGTGAATATCCATCGCGGCAACGTAACGTTCTATAACAAAAAGTTACTCGAGTCGAATGGTTTGCAACCGCCAAAAACGTTTGACGAATTTTTCAAGGTTGCTGACGCGCTTCAAGCTAAGGGTATTACGCCGTTAGCGCTAGGTGACAAAGAGCCATGGGCGGCTACGATGCTGTTTGAGAACGTGCTGCTTGGCAATATGGGGGCAGACGGCTACAAGGACTTGTTCACAGGAAAAGTAAGTTTTGACGATCCAAAAGTAAAAGAATCGCTGGAGATTTTCAAGAAAATGCTTACCTACGCGAATAAAGATCATGCGGCAAGAAACTGGCAGGACGCTGCGCAACTGGTCGCCAAAGGCGAGGCTGCCATGAATGTCATGGGCGACTGGGAGAAAGGTTACTTTACGACAGACCTGAAATTAAAGCCAAACGAAGAATTCGGTTGGACACCGACTCCGAATTCCGAAGGCAGCTTCATGGTCGTTACCGATACGTTTGCATTACCTAAAGGCGTTAAAGATCCGAATACGGTCAAGGAATTCTTGAAGGTGCTGGGCTCTGTTCAAGGCCAAGATGCTTTCAATCCTTTAAAAGGCTCCATACCTGCGCGGGTGGATGCGGATGTTTCTAAGTACGATGCTTACGGCAAACAAACCATTGAGGACTTTAAGAAAGCGAAGCTGGCGCCTAGCCTTGCACACGGCTCTGCGGCATCCGAAGGCTTCTCGACGCAAGTGAATCAAGCCATCACAGTCTTTGTAACGAAGGGTGATGTGAATCAAGCGGCTGCAGCTTTCAAGCAAGCTGCTTCGGCAAACGGCATTTCGAAATAAGATAAAACAGAATTGAGGTTGGGGGCTGATTCTTCAGCCTTCCTCCTTACATTCGGAGAAGGATGGAGAGGACATGAACTCAGTCAGACCAATAAATCCTACTGATTATGCATCAAAAGTTCATAATAATGAAAAAAAAAGAACTTGGAAAATGGAGAGCCTTGTTCCGATTTTAATGCTAGCGCCTTCCCTGATCGCAATAGCCATTTTCGTATACGGTTTTATTGCTTGGACGAGTTACGTTTCACTCAGTAACTGGAATACGCTTAAACAAGATCTTTCGTTCGCTGGACTCGCCAATTTCAAGTTTTTATTTGGTGATTTCCGTTTTCAGTCGGACCTTCGAAATACCTTGATGTTTACCGTACTGTTTATTGCATTCTGTATGATTATCGGTATCATTTTGGCCATGCTTATTGATCAAAAGATTCGTGCAGAAGCATTGTTCCGCAATATTTTTATGTTCCCGTTAGCACTTTCCTTTGTGGTCACTGGGGTTGTTTGGCAATGGATTCTTAACCCTACAACAGGCGTTAATTTACTACTTAAAAGTCTTGGCATTAAGGATGGGCCTAAGTGGTATATCAGTACAGACGTACTTCCTCAAGTCTCATGGGGGCAAATCGATTTTGGACTTCCGCTCGCAATTATTGCTGTCGTTATTGCTGCGGTATGGCAGCAGTCCGGTTTTTCCATGGCCATGTATCTGGCCGGATTACGTGCAATCCCGGAGGAACTGCGAGAAGCGGCGCGGGTTGACGGTGCAACGGAAAGTCAAGTCTTTTTTCAAATCATATTACCGATGTTGAAACCCGTAACCATCAGTATGACGATTATTTTGGGTCACGTATCTCTGAAAATATTTGATTTGATCTACGCAATGACAGGTCCCGGCGCCATGTTTGTAACGGATATGCCCGGTGTATATATGTTTGAGACTACCTTCAGAGGCAATCATTACGCCCAAGGGGCTGCGATCGCGATGATCATGCTGATCATGGTTTCTCTGCTAATTGTTCCCTACTTAGTTTCACAAACCAGAAAGGGGGAGTCGTAGATGGCAGGCACATCATCATCCAGAATCATGCGTACGCTCCTATATTGCGCTTTAATTGTAACAGCAATTTTTTATTTGGCTCCGATTTATGTGCTGCTCGTTACGAGCTTCAAAGGATTTAGTGAAGTTACACTGGATCGGATGTGGATGCTTCCTGAGAAGTTAGACTTTACGGGGTATCGAATAGCAATGGAAAAGCTGTTTCCTAATCTGATAAACAGTCTGATGCTGGCCATTCCGGCGACGCTGATTTCTTCCTTGCTGGGATCAATGAATGGATATATATTATCCAAATGGCAGTTCCGTGGCTCCAATTTTCTATTTACTTGTATGCTCTTCGGCATGTTTATTCCCTATCAAAGCGTTCTGATTCCTTTAATCCGGTTCCTCCAAAATCTAGACTTGTACAATTCGATTCCGGGGCTCATACTGGTTCACGTCGTTTATGGGCTGCCGATTTGTACGCTCATTTTTCGCAACTTCTACGCAGGAGTTCCAATGGAATTGTTAGAAGCTGCGAAAATTGACGGCACCGGTTTTTTTGGTATTTACCGCTATGTGATTATTCCGATATCCATTACCGGGTTTGTCGTCGTAGGTATCTGGCAGTTTACCAGTGTCTGGAACGAATTTTTGTTTGCGGTGACGTTGACGACTCAAAAACAGCAGCCCATCATGGTAGCGCTACAAAACCTCTCGGGAAGTCAAATTGTACAATGGAACGTCCAAATGGCCGGTGCTTTACTGGCTGCACTGCCTACATTGCTGGTATATATTTTCTTGAGTCGTTATTTTGTTAAAGGGATTATGGCCGGATCGATTAAAGGTTGAATAGCGGAGCGACCATAAAGAGACAAAGCGGAAAAAGGAGGGCTAATCCTTTGAAATTCTGCCATTAGCAAACGCCTTCGGAACATAAAACCATAACCCCGACATAAGAACAACCTTTATGCCGGGGTTAACGTTTGTTTTAGGCGCAATTTCAACATTGGAATTCATGCTGTCACTTGCTAATCTACTTGATGCAAGATGTATCACAAAGTAAAGGAGGAGTGTATGTTATGCAAAAGGTCAACCCCATAAGGGATCGGGTAAAAATAAAAGAAATCCAAGATATTCTTCTGAAGCGGTCACTCAGAGATTGGCTTCTCTTTACAACTGGAATAAATTCGGGTTTACATCTTAAGGACCTGCTTCAATTAAAAGTAAAAGATATAAAGGGTAAAAATGTTATACAAGTAAAAGAAGAAAACACCGGAAAAGAAAAAAGTTTTGAGCTGATTGAGGAGTTACATTTGGGTTACCAACAGTATCTTCAACTCATGGAAGATGAAGAGCATGTGTTCCGCTCAAAGAGAACGGGCGTTCCAATCAAACGGATTCATGTATATCGAATTTTGAATAAGGCTGCCAAGGAAGCCGGTTTAAACGAAGTCGGTACACAGACGTTACGTAAGACGTACGGATATCACTTTTATCAAACAACCAAAGACGTTTCCGTGCTTAAAGAATTATTTAATCAATCTGCACCGTCGGTCACGTTGAAGTATATAGGAGTTAGCTCGTAATCATTCTCAATGTCAGAGGAAAATGTTTTATTAACCGTCGTTCCGATATGTTTCAATAATAGGGGGCATATTCTTAGACAAATCCTTTATATGAGGTATCACACGTTAAGTCGCCTCTATAATGGCTCCCCCCATCAAATTCCTTGAAAGAAAAAATGCATATTTTCGGTGAAAATTCCTGCATAATGCAACAAAAATTAAATTTTATATGTATATTTTGTTGGATTATTTAAATATAACAGTGTTTATTTGTATGAGTTCTATATTATGATAGTATTTTGAAAAGGGACTGCCTATAGCCAACATCTCGTTATCCGATTAACGAAGTCAATAGCGCGGATAGACAAACTGTTTGTGTTACAGTACGATGATTGTGAGGAGGGGGGAGAGATTGATGATTCTGCACAGGATCATATATGCCCTGCCGAGGTTATCCGTAGGCTTGTTAAGCCGTCGGATTCTTTTTTTGATGTATAGATTGGATAATCCTGTACCACAATGTGATTAAGGTCCAATATCAACCAGAAGGAGTAACATCGACATGAAGAGGTTATTTGGATCAAGCAAATACTTTCATAAGATTTATCTATGGATTGGCTTGGCCTTTTTGAGTCTACTGATTATTTTTTCAACGATTATTTACTTGGGTGTCAAGAAGTCGGTACTCCAAAATAACTATGAACTAAATAAGCAGCTGCTTTCAGAAGTTGCCTATAATCTAGATAATTTCGATCAAATGGTGAAAAATTTATGTTACTCCATCTATATGAGCAGTGACACCAAATCCATTTTTGAATTGGATAGTATCAGCAACAATATTGTCATAGCGAGTGCCGCCCTGGAAAACTTAAGATCAGCCTATATGAGCAATAACGGATTTATCCATTCAATCTTTATCCATAATGGAAAGTCAAAAGTCTATTTGTCTACAAACAAAGGGCTGTTCAGCAGCGATCCTCAACTTGAAGAAATGATTCGCTTTTACCCGGTCCTGCCAGTGCTTAAGCCAATTTACAGAAAGATGGAGAGCCTTTATCCAATTGTGTCCAAGCCAACGGATGATGTTTTCACCTATGCGATGTATGATTGGTTGGGAAAGGAAAACATGCCGGAAGACAGCATTTATGTGAATATTAAAGCGGATTGGATGCTGGAGAATATCAATAGGATCAACACATCGAATCCGAAATCAAAGAGCAGTATTTATATCCTGAACGGCAATGGCGAAAGTATTGGGAATCCGATACAAGATGATACGAAAGCTTCCCTGCAATTGGTTTTTAGAGACTTCATCAAGGACAAAATCACGGACTCCGGGGCCCCGTTCGATTCCTTTTCTGTCGACTTTAAGGGGGAAAAAAGCTATGTGTCATTTATATACTTGCAACGTGTCGATTGGGTACTGGTGAAGGTTCAGCCTTATAAAGAGGTATTCCAACATATAGAAAATATTAAATTCATTATACTGCTTATAACCTTGTTATTCATTCTCATTGCACTCGTTGCTTCCTTTGCGATATCCAGGAAAATATATATTCCTATAGGTAAGCTTGTAAAACAGATTAATAATACGATGGATGATGAAGAAAGCGATGTAAATCCGGCAGATGATGAGATCGGCTTTTTAAATCAAATGTACAATAAGTACTATGAATACAGAGAGCTATACTTGAAAGAAAACCACAAGAAAGATCGGCTCCTTAATAATTATTATCTTACAAATCTTCTGGTGGACAGTAACTCTGTGACTAAGGACGATATTGCTAATGCATCAGGGAGTAATATCGCTTTGTTCGACTCCGGCGGGAAATTGGCCGTATGTGTCATTAAAATCGATCAATACAATCATTTTGTTATGAAAAGCAATAAAGATCAAGAGTTGTACAGGTTTGCTATCGCCAATATTATGTGTGATATGGTTGCGTCAGAATTTTATAATGAAGCGGTGGATATGAAAAAAGACCAGATTGTGCTTATTGTGAATACAGGACAAGATAAGGTGGACGACTTTATCCGCATTCTGTCCGAGCGTATCGCGGAAGCGCAGAAGATGATTATGAATTATTTTAAATTGTCCGTAACTGTGTCCATTGGCGAAATGGTGGAATCCGCTGTTGCTCTGGAAGGGAGCTACCGCGTTGCCTTGTATAATGCCAACTATCGAACCTTGTTAGGGAGAATGTCCATTATTACAAGTGACAGAGTGAAAAAGAATAACGAAAATGAGCAAGTTCATTATTCTCCGCAGTTGAATAAAAAGCTGGTTGAAGCCATGAATTCTGGAAATATAAAGAATGCCGAGAAGTTCATTTTAAGTATGTTGGATGAAATCAAAGAGCAAAATTTCAACAATATGATGCTGTCTGTCATGCATATAACAACTTTTATTTTGAATACGCTCAATGAAATGAATAGGTCCAAGCTTCAACCCCAGAATATCGATTACAATGTTTATAATATTAAAATGATGGAATTCGAAACGATAGAGGAGATTCATGGCGAGCTTATCCGATTGCTTTCTCATGGAGTAGGAACGGTCAGACATTCAAATATAGAGAAGCATGCCATTCTTATAGAAACGGTCAAAGGAATCGTTGAGGAAAGTTATTCGGATCCTGGTTTAAGCTTGCAGCATATAGCAGAAAATCTAAAAATGTCATCCGTATACCTGGGGAAAATTTTTAGAGATAATCTGTCGGTCTCTCTCGCAGAATATGTTAACGGAGTCCGATTGGAGAAGGCAAGAGAGATGCTGGAGCATTCAAATTTCACCATCGTCCAGATCATTGAGAAGATCGGAATGGAAAATGAAAGTTATTTTTATAAACTTTTTAAAAAGAAATATGGGTTAACACCGAAGGAATATGTTCTGAAGAAAACGATAATGAAATCTTAAAAGCTCACCGCTTATGTCCTCTATTGGGAATAAGCGGTGAGCTTTTGTCTGTTGCGTGAGAAATGCAACAATAATTATATTTTACATGTTTAATTTGTCGGATTGTTTAAATTGGACAGTGTTTTTTCGCGTAAATTCGATCTATGATTCGATTACAGAGAGAGCTTAGCTAGAAGGAAATACGATCATCCAAGGAGTGAGTACATTTGAGGCAATCACATTTCATCAAAACTTTCATGAGAAACAAGCAACTATTTATTTTATCTTTTCCAGGCGTGTTGTTTTTATTCATTTTTAGTTATATGCCCTTATATGGCATACTGTTACCTTTTAAGAATTATAAAATCGATTTGGGTTTCTGGAAGAACCCATGGGTCGGTCTTGAAAATTTTAGATATTTGTTCACTCAAGATGCCTTCCGAATCACCAGAAATACAGTCGGGTACAATTTGGCTTTTATTGTTATCTTATTGATCGTGTCTGTCGTATTCGCGTTGATGTTAAATGAAATGAGACGAACTTCCGTTAAGGTTTACCAAACGATTTTGTTCCTGCCTTATTTTCTTTCTTTTACCGTAGTCAGCTACGTTTTCTTGGCTCTGTTCGACATGCAAAACGGATTTGTGAATGCTATACTCCATATGTTTGGGAAGGAAGCGGTTCTTTGGTATAACGATGCGAAATATTGGCCTCCATTGTTGATATTAACCTATGTTTGGAAGAACGCCGGATATTTTACAATCATCTATTACACGGGCCTCTTAGGCATTAATGATGAATACTACGAAGCGGCAAGGGTAGACGGCGCAAACAGATGGCAGCAAATAAAAAATATTTCAATCCCGTTATTAAAGCCGCTTATCGTGATCATGGTAATGACGCAGGTCGGGAAAATCTTCGTAGGAAATTTTGATTTGTTTTATCAGATCCCAAGGGATTCATCGTTGCTGTATGCCACAACAGATGTAATCGATACGTATGTGTTCAGATCATTAAAATCACTCGGTGATGTTGGAATGGCTTCGGCTGCAGGCGTGTATCAATCGGTTGTCGGTCTTGTGCTGGTTATTTTTGTGAATTGGCTTATTCGAAAATTCGACTCCGAAAATTCAGTATTTTAAGGTGGGTTACTATGCATAGTTCAGTTCAACGAGGATTCCCTGTATTCAATGTAATATCGCATCTGATCTTGATTGGTTTTGCAGTGCTCTGTATATTTCCATTAATTCTTGTGATCTCAGTATCTTTATCCAGTGATGCGAACATTATGCAATATGGATATAGTCTTCTCCCCCAAAAAATCGACTTTACTGCTTACCGATTTATTTTTGCAAGTCCGGATCAGCTTCTGACTTCTTATGGCGTAACCATCTTTGTATGTATTGTGGGCACAATAATTAGTACTATCATAACCACAATGCTAGCCTACACCATGTCTCGAAAAGATTATGCATATGCGCAGAAAACGTCATTTTATGTTTTCTTGACCATGTTGGTCAGCGGTGGATTAGTTCCTTGGTATATTATTATTTCCAAATTTTTGCACATGTCGGATACGATATTCGTATTATTCGTTCCTTATCTGGTCATACCCATGTTTGTATTGATTATGAAAGGATATATGTCTGACATCTCTCCTGCAATTATCGAATCGTGCAAGCTAGATGGTGCCAGCGAATACCGAATATTCTTCAGCATCGTTGTTCCTATGACGATATCGGGTATTGTCACAGTGGCGCTATTTATTGTGCTCATGTACTGGAATGATTATTACCTAAGCCTAATGTTTATTCAGAACAGCAAATATGTTTCGCTTCAGTTCCTGTTATGGAGGATTATGTCCAATGCGGATTACCTTAGAAGCTCTGTAGCAGCCTCAATGGGTTTATTGAAAGGCGTCGTCATGCCGGATCAGTCAGCAAGAATGGCCATTTGCGTGCTGGCTGCTGGTCCCATGATGTTCATCTTCCCATTTATTAATAAATTTTTCATCAGAGGTATTTCCGTCGGTTCCGTAAAGGGATGAGACGCATTGTGATTGTAATACTGGAAACAGTATTCAATATATAAAAGTAAAAATCAGGAGGGTTCAACAATGAAAACCAGAAAATTGTCAAGAACGTCAGGTTTGCTTTTGGTTACAGTCTTGCTTGCATCAGCTGCTTTATCTGGTTGCGGTTCAAAAACTCCCAAATCGGATTCTGCTTCACCGAATACTTCGACTCAAGCACCAAAAACAGACACCAAAGACCTGGCCCCCGTTAATTTAACGTGGTACGTCGTAGGGACGCCTCAAAAAGATCAGCAAGTTGTTACAGATGCGATCAATAAAATTTTAAAAGAAAAAATCAATACGACCTTAACGATCAATACGATTGATTGGGGTGCGTACGATCAAAAAATGAATGTCATAGTCTCTTCCGGGGAGCCGTACGACCTTGCTTTCACATCGTCATGGGCAAACAATTATTCTCAAAACGTATCCAAAGGAGCCTTGCTTCCGCTGGATGATTTGCTTCCAAAATACGGTAAACATATTTTGGAGCAAGTGCCAGCAAAATATTGGCCTGCCGCCAAGGTAAATGGGAAAACGTACGGCGTATTAAACTATCAGATTTATGCTATCGGCAGAGGTGTAAACTTTAAAAAAGACCTTGCTGACAAGTATGCCCTGGATACATCGAAAATTAAGAAGTTTGCCGACATTACGCCTTTCTTGGATCAAGTGAAACAAGGCGAGCCGGGCGTTACACCTTTTATGGCATCAGGCACAGTTCCTGCTATGTATGAATTGTTCGATAATGAAACAGGTATGACGGTTGACCAGGTGCAAGGGAACAGTGTAAATCCACTTGGCATTCATACCGCCGATAAATCATTAAAGGTATACGACTTGCTGGAAAGTCCAGAGTTTATGGCGCAAGCTAAGATGTTTAGAGATTGGTACCAAAAAGGTTATATCCGCAAAGATGCCACTTCGTTAAAAGATGGGGGTGCTGAAGCGAAGACTGGCAAATATGCCGTGATGACAGGTGGATATGGTCCTGGAAGTGAAACTAATAATAGTACTAACTTAGGATTCCCGGTCGTTCAGGGGAAAATTGCACCTCAATTTGTTAATACAGGCGCTGTCATTGCCGCTATGACAGGTATTAATAAAAACAGTAAAAACCCGGAAAGAGCCATGATGCTGTTGGATCTATTGTTCTCGGATAAAGATCTTTATAATCTGTTTGTTTATGGAATTGAAGGCACTCACTATACGAAAGTAGATGCCAACACTGTTGAAATTGTCAAAGACTCCGCATACAATCCTGGAAATGCATGGGAATTTGGTAGCTGGTTCAATGCCTATGTGCAAAAAGGGCAACCTGCTGATACGTGGGATCAAATGAAAAAGGCGAATAACGATTCAATAGCTTCACCGCTTCTTGGCTTCCTGTACAACGCAGATACTATGAAGAAAGAGAATGCACAGATCAATGCCATTATGAATGAGTATCTTCCAATTATCTATACAGGTACGCAGGATCCCGAAAAAACGATTCCGCAACTAATTACTAAACTGAAAGCAGCCGGTTTGGACGCGTTGACTACAGATGCTCAAAAGCAAATTGACGATTGGAAAGCCGCAAACGGTAAATAAAAGTTAGAAGAATTCTAAAGAAGTTTAATGAATCTGCGCTGATTGAAGGTTGAGGGGGAATGGCCTGTTATTCGGGTCATTCCCTTCTTATAAAGCCTGTTTCACTGACTTGGAGGGACAGAGAATGTCGATATTCAGCTTACCTGAACGAAAAGCTTGGGTCTTACGGACGAACCACGCCGATTATGCAATCGGTGTTGACAAGAACGGGGCGCTTCAGCACCTTTACTGGGGCGAGCGACTGAGCTTGCCGAGCGAATATCCAGGAGCGTATAGCGAGCATGCCTGGATTTGGGAACCGGATGAAGGTAACAGCAGAGAAGAATGGATGCCTTGGGGAAAACTTAACTTTGCGGAGCCAGGGTTAAAAGTTGAGTTTGCAGATCGTACGCGTGATCTTGTGCTCACTTATGACGGGGCCGAAATCGAAGGAGATACCCTGCGAATTGTCTTAAAAGATGTTCTGAAGCGGCTTCAAGTAAGAGTAAGTTACCGCATATATGACGAATTTGATGTGATTAAGCGACAGGTGGAAGTGACGAATCAGGGAGATGGGCCTGTGAACATAGAGCAGGTCATGAGCGCGATCTGGCATCTTCCCGTTTATCCGTCTTATCGACTCTCTTATCTGACCGGTCATTGGGGGGCGGAAACGCAACTTCGCCGGGAAATGCTTCAAGAGGGGAAAAAAGTAATTGAAGCCCGCAGAGGGATTACAGGGCATAATAATAATCCGTATTTTTCCATCGATTTTGGCGAAACGACGGAGGAAAACGGTCCCGTGTACTTCGGAGGGCTTGCCTTCAGCGGCCATTGGAAAATTGTCGCAGAGCGAACGCCGTATCAAACGCTGCAAATCGCCGCGGGTATTCATGATTTTGATTTTCGCTGGCTGCTTGAGCCTGGAGAAACATTCGTTTCGCCTGAGAGCGTGGGCGGTTTCACTGCCAAAGGGTTCGGAGATGCGAGCCATAAGCTGCATGGGTATCAACTAAAGTATGTTCTGCGAAATAGCGATCAGCTTAGAAAAGTTTTATATAACTCTTGGGAAGCGACAGGCTTTGACGTGAACGAAGAAAACCAAAAGCAACTCGCGGAAAACGCGGCGAGACTTGGCATTGAACGATTCGTTATCGATGACGGCTGGTTCGGTAGCCGCGCCAACGATAATGCCGGCTTAGGTGACTGGTACGTTAACAAGACCAAGTTTCCGAACGGACTTCAACCTCTCATTGACTATGTAACGTCACTTGGCATGGATTTCGGTATCTGGGTCGAGCCTGAGATGGTGAACCCGAACAGCGACCTTTATAGGCAGCATCCCGATTGGGTTTATCACTTCCCGGATCGTCCGCGCACAGAGGGAAGAAATCAGCTTGTTCTCAATTTGGCACGAGAGGATGTTCAGTCATTTGTCTATCACGCGGTCGATGAATTGTTGTCTACATATGCGATTTCGTTCGTCAAATGGGACATGAATCGCTATTTTAGCGAGCCGGGTTGGCCGGACGCTCCCGCTGGCCGCGAACGAGAGATCTGGGTTAGACATGTGAACGCTCTTTATGACATTTGGCGGCGTCTGCAGGAAAAGCATCCTCATGTACAGTTTGAGGCGTGCTCAGGAGGCGGCGGACGTGTGGACATGGGCATCATGCAGTATACCGATCAGTTCTGGACGAGCGACAACACCGATGCGCTCGATCGGCTGCGGATTCAGTGGGGGCACTCGCACGCGTATAATGCGAAGTCTATGATGTGCTGGGTAACCGAAACGTTGAACTTCATGAACGGACGCCAAATCCCATTAAAGTTCCGTTTTCATTGTGCGATGATGGGATCGCTCGGCATCGGTATGGATTTGAACCATTTGACCGAACAGGAGATGGAGGAGGCTGCAGGTTACATCGCGCAGTATAAAGCAATTCGGCCCATCGTTCAGGAAGGACTCGTCTATCGGCTCTCCCCGCCCGAGCAATCGGATCTTACTTCTGTTATGTATGTAGGGAAGGATGGGCAGGAAGCGGTGGCGTTCGTGTTCCGTCATGCACAGCATTTCAGACATCACGCGCTGCCAGTTAGATTACGTGGACTAGAGCCGCTCCTGCTTTATCGAAATGAAGAAACAGGTGAAGTTCGCAGTGGGCAAGGCTGGATGTCGCGAGGTATTCTTCTGAACTTAACAGGAGACTATGACAGCGTGATCATCAGACTGGTTCAAGTACAGGCCTAATAAGAAACGATAGAGACAGATCATGATTGATTTGAGAGAGGAACCATACATGAGCAAACTGAAAAAAGTTCACGTTATATTTAAAACCCATTTGGACATTGGTTTTACGGATATGGCGGAGAATGTAATCAATAAATATTTTAATTTATTTATTCCTCAAGCGATGCAATTGGCCAAACAGTTAAGGTCTGAAGGAGACTCCGACAAATTTGTCTGGACGACCGGCTCTTGGTTAATTCATGAATTTCTCAAGCATGCTCCCGACGTACAGAGAAAAGAGATGGAAGAGGCCATTGAAAACGGAAGCATCGCATGGCATGGATTGCCTTTTACCACCCACACCGAGCTCATGGATCCGGCTTTATTCGAATACGGCTTGTCGATTAGTAAAAAGTTAAATGCCAGATATGGGAAAAACATCATTGCGGCGAAAATGACGGATGTCCCAGGGCATACGATCGCCATGATTCCTTACTTGGCTAAATACGGAATTCAATATTTGCATCTCGGCGTAAATCCTTCATCCACAATTCCGAGTGTTCCTACGCTCTTTATTTGGAAGGGGAAAGATGGATCGGAAATCATTGTGAATTATGCAAGCGACTATGGGAATGTTGTGGAAATTGACGGATTCGATGAAGCGATGGTATTTGCTCATACAGGCGACAATTCAGGCCCGCCGTCAGCCGCCGATATTCGAGCGGAATTTGCGAAGCTTTCAGAACGATTCCCAGGCGCAACGATCCAAGCATCCACAATGGACGCCTTCGCTGAGAAATTAATCAGCATCAAAGACCGCTTTCCTGTCGTTTACGAGGAGATTGGAGATACCTGGATTCATGGCGTCGCTACAGATCCCGTGAAAGTTTCCCAGTACAGGGAATTGTTGAGACTCCGCGACAAGTGGGTGCAGGAAGGCCAATTGGATCCGGATAGCAAGGAATATGATGAATTTTGCAATCAGCTTATTTTGATTCCAGAGCATACATGGGGAATGGATGAAAAGAAATTTTTGACGGATTTCAAAAATTACTCGATTCGCGATTTCCATCGTGCAAGACAGGTTGATCGTATTTCAAATGGAGCTATTCATGATAAATATCGGTATTTGGGACTTTTCGCCATGAATAATGAGTTTGGCGCTTCACCTGACTTGTTTGCGGCATCTGGCGTAGAGAAGAGTTTCAGTTACTTTGAAAGCTCATGGAAAGAGCAGCGGAATTATGTCCACAAAGCCGTTAGCGCTTTGTCTGAGGGCAAGCAGCAGGAAGCCGCGGAAGCGTTCCAGGCATTAGAGCCTGAACAAATGCAATTGCACAATGCGAAGGAACTTAACAATGCCAGTACGTATCAGCTCGGTTTGTTTCAGGTTGCGTTTGACAGTCAAGGAGCCATTTGCAAGCTAATCGACAGTCAGGGCAAGATTTGGGCAGATGAGCATCATCGGTTAGGTTGTTATCAGTACGAAGCCTTCGGTCATGAGAATTACAATGCATGGTCCCAAAACTATTCCCAGAATTTGAGTGAAACCTATTTCTGGGCCGATGCGGATTTTGGGAAGCCTGGCATGGAATTTGCAGAGCCTCGGCCTGAACATAAGAGGTTCTCGCCCCATTTGATCAGCTTAAGAACTCAGACTCAAGAACACTACGACCACGTACAAGCGCAGCTTGTAATGCCTTCCGAATGCGTTCAGGCAAATGGAGCTCCGCGAGATCTTCAAATTGACTACAAATTTTATAAAAACCGGAAGCAAATCGACGTGGAAATAAGCTGGTTCAATAAGCAGGCTAACCGTTTACCGGAAGCAAGCTGGTTCTCATTTGGGCTCAACGTCGATAATCCGAATTTGTGGAAAATGGATAAGATGGGCCAACTGATTTCTCCGCTTGAGGTTGTAAAAAACGGAAACCGCAATCTGCATGCTGTCAATTCAGGCGTTTATTACCACGGAAGTGATGGCGAAGTTCGCTTGGAAACGTTGGATGCCCCTTTATTATCGCCTGGCGAGAAGAGGGTGTTGCAATTCGACAATAGTTTTGCTCCTTTGGATAGAGGCATGCACTTTAATTTGCACAATAATGTATGGGGAACGAATTTTCCAATGTGGTTTGAAGACAATGCCAAATTCAGATTCTCCATTCATATAAGTTAAGAAGTACAAGGAGAGAAATTATGGCTGATATCAATAGAGTGAAGGAAAATTTTGATAAAGATTGGATGTTCCATCAAGGGGATTTGCCGATCATGCATGCCGTTAAAGGTGGAATGACCGGCGGCTTAACCGATTGCGAGGATATCGAAGACGGCGAATGGCTTAAGATCGCGTATTTTGATGAAAGGGAAACCTCGCAGTTTGATCCGGCAGTCTGGAAGGAGGTCGTCCTGCCTCATGATTGGTGCGTTGAGGGCGATTATGTGAATGATGGAGGCAAAGTCAAACACCACAAAAGTCATGGCTATCTGGCTCCGGGAGTCGGGTGTTACAGGAAAGTATTCGACATTCCCCAAGAGCTTGAAAGTAAGAAAATTTCTCTGGAGTTTGACGGTGTGTTCCGTAACAGCACGGTGTGGGTGAACGGTCATCTGCTCGGCATCCATGCAAGCGGCTATACAAGCTTTACGTATGATATTTCGGATATCGCGCGTTACGGAAGCGAAGGGAAAAATGTTGTTTTTGTCAAAGTGGATGCGCGTGATTATGAAGGCTGGTGGTATGAGGGCGCCGGGATTTACCGTCATACGTGGTTAACCGTAACGGATCGGCTTCATGTAGATCGGTTCGGGACTTATGTGACGACGCCAGAGGTTAGCGAAGAGCAAGCGGGAATTGCCATCGTCACTACCGTGAGAAATGAATATGATGCCGTGAAAGCTTGCAGGCTCGTAACGAAGGTTTACGATAGTCATGGAAAAATAGTTGGCGAAAGCGCTAGTGTTATGGAAATTTCATTCCAGCTGCAAGGCGTTTTCGAGCACTTTGTACGCATAGATAAACCGGCGCTCTGGTCGCCAGAGTCGCCATCCTTATATTATGTCATGTCGGAAGTCTACGATGAAGAGCAGCTTATGGATACGTACCGGACAAACTTTGGTATTCGAACAATCGAATTCAAAGCGGATGCAGGCTTTTTCTTGAACGGGAAGCATTATCCCATCAAAGGAACCTGCAATCATCAGGACTTTGCCGGCGTTGGTGTGGCGCTGCCTGATCAGCTCATTGCATACAAGCTCAGATTGCTTAAAGAGATGGGCTGCAACGCGTATCGAAGCGCTCATCATCCAGCAACGCCGGAGCTTCTGGATCTATGCGATCAGATGGGCATGCTAGTCGTGGACGAGAACAGGAAGCTGGATGTTTCACCTTCAGGGATTGAAGAATTGAAACATATGCTTTATCGGGGCCGCAATCACCCTTCAATCATCATTTGGAGTATGGAAAATGAGGAAATATTGGAAGGGACCATTATGGGAGCGCGAATGGTCAAAACCTTGGCATCGATTACGCGCAGCATAGATCCGACAAGACCTACGCTAGCAGCTATGAATCATGGATGGAATGACGGCGGATACAGCGATGGCGTGGATATCGTAGGGTATAACTACGGTCAGCGTGAAGACCAGGATATTAGCGACCATGAAAAGTACCCTAACCGAATCATGCTGGGAAGTGAAAGCGCAAGCTGCACGGTAACTCGAGGCATTTATGAAAGAGACGACATTCAAGGATATTGTCCGGAATACGGCATTCATATTCCTGAGTGGAGCTGTTCGGTGGAGAAAGCATGGCGTGATGTGGTCGATAATCCTTTCCTTTCAGGTGTATTTATTTGGACAGGATTTGATTATAGGGGCGAGCCTACGCCTTATGAATGGCCAAACATCAACTCTCACTTTGGCGTGATGGATACGTGCGGCTTTCCGAAAGATAACTATTTCTATTTAAAGTCGGCATGGACCGATGAGCCGATCGTGCATATCATGCCGCATTGGAACTGGCAGGGTAAAGAGGGGCAGATCATTGATGTATGGGTATATAGCAACTGCGAACGCGTAGAATTGTTTCTGAATGGAGAGAGCTTGGGCGAGCAAGAGATGCCGCGTGCGTCACATTTGGAATGGAAAGTGAACTATGCGCCGGGCGAACTCAAGGCCATCGGCAGGAACGGTTTTACGGAGGCAGCGCAAAAAGTTGTCGCAACAACGGGGGAACCTTATGCGGTAACATTGGTGCCTGATCGAACTCAAATTGCAGCCGATGGCAGCGACGTAGCCGTCTTCAGAGCGTTTGTCGTGGATGCACTTGGAAGAGTGGTGCCTACAGCAGATAACGAATTGCATTTCACTGTGGAAGGGAAAGCGAACATCTTGGGCGTAGGCAACGGAAATCCAAGCAGTCACGAACCTGATAAAGCTAATCGAAGAAAAACGTTCAACGGCAGTTGTCTGCTGATTATTCAATCCATAGAAGAAGCCGGCGAAATCGCCGTTAAGGCAGCTTCCGACGGTCTCATGGCGTATAACTGCACAATTGCTTCAGTCTAATGTTTATTTGAAACACTCTGGTTTCTTGAATTAGGTAACGATTACTCTAATTCAAGAAACTTATGAAATACATAATATGTAAGCGTTTCAATTTATTTGGCAGTTAGACTCAATGAAAGAGGTGATGCTTGTGGTATAGACAAATTCATGAGCGTTTCTACTTCTTTATGGTGCAAATTTAGTGCAGAAAAAAAGAAAGGGGATTTCGATATATTGAGAACGAAAGGAGTTATTTCAGGCCTGGAATATCCAAAAAGAGCACCAACTCTGCTTCTGGCATCTCAGACTTTCGTTATGAGGAAGATATGAAAAATACCGAGGTGCTGGCACAGTCGCAGATGGGGTTTAAAACCAGACGCAAGTAAATGGTATTAAAAAATGGGAGGTAGTAAGATGAATGACAAAGGTAAGAGGAAATTAAAAGCAGTCTCTCTAACTCTTTCACTGGCACTCTTGTTGTCAAGTGCAAGTAGTTTGTTCCCTTTCAGTGGTAATAAAGTAATGGCAGCAAATGTAGATGATTGGCCTGAAGTCTCGGGGTTTCTTCAAAATATGTCAGGCGTGTATATGGCTCCTTCTACTATTCCGAATAGTGGTGATTTTACACCAGATGGCCCCATTATGGGGAACGGAGACATGAAAGTTGTACTTGTGGGAGATACGAATCAGCAAAAATTCAGTATCAGTGAAAGCGACATGTGGACAGACGGACCAAGCGGCATTCGGGCTATTACTACAGGGGGAATTACGATTGGGCCTGACAGTAACAAACCTGCCCCTTCCGCAACAGGCACTTTTAGGCAGGAACAGGATATCCTAAACGCAAAGGTAACGGCTACTTCACAGTCTAATTTCAAAACGGTAACCTATGTTTCAGCAACTGAAAATACAATGGTGACCGAACTGTCGACAGATGGCACCGCTTCCATACCGATGGCGGTCGATATATGGGCAAAGGCGGACAATCAAGCAGCATTCCCCAGCACCGCCGGAATTGACAGTACGACCGGAATATTGTGGGCAACGAGGACATCTAACGGCGGGTCAGGTGCAAGATGGACGACAAGGAATGCAATCGCTTCGACCATTCAAGGTGCGAGTGTAACGGAAACAACGGATAATCTTGGTAAGAGTACGGCAACCTTTACGCTTGTGCCGGGTACAACCGTCAAAATTTATACGGTGCTTAAAGGCGGTAAAAACGCCACAACCCATTTGGCGGATGCCAAAGCAAGAGCAGGACAGTTGAACGATACCATTGTTGCAGGCCTTAAGACGGCGCACTTGGATTGGTGGAAGCAATTTTGGCTCAAGTCTTATGTAAGAACGTACGATGATCAATTGGATAAGTATTACTATGGCGCACTGTACCAATTTGGTTCCATCAATAGGGCCGGATTTACTCCTGCAGGTCAATACCCATTCTGCCTGAGTGACTTTCCCGGATGGCAAGGCGATTTTCACTTAAATCAGGAATATTTGGGCCAGAACGAAGCTTTCTTCGTAGGTAATAGACCTGAGTTATCCGATGGCGTCTACCAGCCCTTGCTCGATTACATGCCTCAAGGAAGGAGTAATGCTCAGAGCAGAGGGGAACAAGGGATATTATATCAAGTCGGACTTGCCCCGTGGGGGACATTATCGGATAATTTTTACGGAGATCAGGTTTTAGATGCATCCTATTCTGGCGCTCTTCTCATTTGGAACTATTATTACAATCAGGATCTCAATTGGTTGAGAACGCAAGGTTATCCTTATATTAAAGCATTGGGCGATTACTGGGTAAGTCACCTCGGAGCCAAGGTTAACGGTAAATATGTCGATTATGGCTCGACGAATGAACATAGTTATGGTAGAAATCCAATTCTGGATTTAGCGCTGATCAAGTTTGTCATGAAAGCTTTGTTGACCACTAGCCAAGATTTGGGCGTAGATGCGAATATGCGGCCAACCTGGCAAGATATTTATGATAATATCAGCGATTATCCGACAGTCATTCAAAACGGAAAAAGAGTTTTTGTTGGCAATGAAGCAAAAACTTCTTATCACGATTATACGGATTTGGAACTTATTTATCCGGCAGAGCAAATTAGCATTTCATCGCCCCAAAATTTAAAAGATATCGCGTTCAATTCATTGGATTTAGCGGACTATTCTACAACTAAATATGGCATATTTGGAAATAAGGTTGGCTATCCGATTGATACATTGGTATCTAATATCAAATCAAAAATTCTTAACGTGCCGCTTGAAAACTGGCACGGATTAAGGCAGAACAACACAATTGGGGGTCTCCATATCAATGGCGAGTATATGGAGTTCATCCAATCAGCCATGCTTCAGAGTCAAGAAGATTATATTCGTATCTTCCCCAATTGGTACACGAATAAAGCGGCGAAATTCAAGAGGTTAAGAGCCAAAGGTGCATTCCTGGTCGATGCGGATATTACTTCATCCGGCGTGATTCAGAATGTAAACATCGTGAGTGAACAAGGTAAACCGGTTTCCGTGATGAATCCATGGCCGAACCATCCGCTCCAGGTTACCAATAACGGTGTCCCGGTCGCTACCACAAATAACGGTGGTGTGTATACGTTTAATACTAGCGCAGGTAATTCTTATGCTCTTACTCCGGGGCCGAGTAGTATTACTTTGAACCAAACGCAGGCAACTGTTGAGCAGAACCAAACTTTACAATTAACTGCACAGGTTATGCCTTCAGATGCTAATGAAGTTGTAACCTGGTCTTCCAGTAATCCTACTGTTGCGACGGTAGACGGTAATGGGCTTGTAACAGGAAAAACTGGTGGCACAGTCATTATTACCGCTTCAACGGCTGACGGAAAAATTGCTACAAGTACGGTTACGATTCCTACGAATCTCATGAGCATACCATCGCCCACAGCTGTTACAGCTTACGGAGCGGCGAAGACAGCGGCAGCTCTTGGATTGCCCGATAAAGTATCCCTTGTAACCAATGCGGGAAATGTGGATGCCAGTGTGACTTGGGATGTAAGCAGCACAAGTTATGATCCAACAAAGGTAACAGAGCAGACCTTTACAGTAACAGGAACCGTAACCCTGGTTCCTGGAGTCTTAAATCCGAACAATGTACCATTGACAACTAGCATTAGCGTAACTGTAAACCCTGCCCAGGGAATACCTGGAAGAATAGAAGCGGAAAATTACGTTAGTATGTCTGGCATTCAAACAGAGAACAGCTCGGAAGGGACAAAGGATGTAGGCTGGACTGATTCAGGAGACTGGATGGACTACGTTGTAAATGTGCAAAAATCGGCATTGTACAAAGTAGATTACCGAGTAGCAGTAAACTCTGGTACAGGCATCGTCAATTTCTTAGTAGATGGTGTTTCGAATAAAATAACATCGTTGCCGTCAACCGGAGGCTTCCAAACTTGGAAGACCGTATCCGACAAAGTTACCTTAAGCGCCGGCAAGCATACCATAAGGCTGGCCATCAATACAGGCGGCTGGAACCTTAACTGGTTTGAGTTATCCGAAGTGCCGCCAACGAATCTCACGAGCATAACAGCGCCGGCAGCCATCACAGGCGTGGACATCGGAACGGCGAAGACAGCAGCAGCTCTTGGATTGCCCGTAAATGCAGTACTTGTAACCGAGTCAGGAAATATGGATGCCAGTGTGAATTGGGATTTAAGCGGCATTAGCTACAATCCAACTACCATGACGGGGCAGACCTTCACGGTACCAGGGACTGTTACCCTGCCTAGTGTAGTTTCAAACCCGAACAACGTACCATTGACAACAAGCGTTAGTGTAACTGTTAATAAGATCCCATCATCACAAATAACGGCAACGGCGGACAGTTCGTGTAGTGGCTCAGAAACAGCGGATAAAGCCGTGGACGGTATCTTAACCGGGAACAGCAAATGGTGCTCCAAATCCAGCAACCGTTGGCTGCAACTTGATCTCGGTTCCTTGCAGAGCGTGAACGCATTTATCATCAAGCATGCTTCGGCAGGCGGGGAGTCTGCCACCTTTAACACGAAGGCTTACAATATTCAGGTCAGCAGTGACGGCACAAACTGGAGTACGGTGGTCAACGTAGCCAATAATACGAACGGCATAACGATAGACAGTATAGCCGCCGTATCGGCCCGATACATCAAATTGAACGTTACAACCCCTACACAAACCAGTGATCCAGCGGCAAGAATTTATGAGTTTCAGGTATTAAAAGCTCCTTCATTAGATAAAACGCTTAAGAGCATTACAACGCCTGCGGCAATCACAGGGGTGGTGAACGGTACGGCGAAGACAGCAGCGGCCCTTGGATTACCTGCAACGACAGAGTTCGTTACCGACACGGGAAGTATGAACGTTGACGTGACATGGAATGTTGACGGTTCAAGCTATGATCCGGCTGTAAGGACGCAGCAGACATTCACCGTAAGTGGAACTGTAACTCTGCCTGCCGGAGTGGTAAATCCGAGCAACGTAGCACTGACAACTAGCGTCAGCGTGACTGTTTTGCCAGCACCAGCAACACCAAAGTCTACATTGACAGGTGTACAGCAGGTACTTTCTGGCCAAACCTTCACTCTGACAATGGGACTGAGTGACGTTACGCAAAGCGTATATCAGCAAGTGTACGCCCAAGATTTGACACTGTCATATGATCCTGCAAGTGTGCAATTCGATTCGGTGACATCCCTGAAAGACGGGTTCCAAGTCATCGATAAAAAGGAGACAGCTCCGGGACAACTCCGGATTGTGGTTGCCACCGTGGGCGCGAACGTGCCTGCTCAAGGCGATTTGCTCGCAATCCAATTTAAGGCTAAATCTGTAACCCAGGCAACCAATACGACAATCTCTGTAGATCATGTAAAGATTGCCAATGGACAGGGGAATGAACTGCAGGTCGGCGGAGCCTCCCGTGAGGTCCAAATAACTGTACCTGCTATACCTGTAGATAAGTCGCTCTTGAACGCAACGATCACAAGTGCTCAGGCGAAGTACGATGCAGCAGTGGAAGGCAATGGAGATGGACTGTATGCGATTGGCTCTAAAGCGCAATTGCAGTCAGCCATCAATGCAGCCAAAGTGGCAGTAAACAATTCGAATGCCACCCAGCAGCAGGTGGATAGCGCGAAAGCCGCATTGGAAGCAGCAATACAAGTGTTTGAAAGCATGAAAATAACCGCAGATATCAATGGAGGCGGTGTCTCAATTGGTGACTTGGCTGTGGTTGCAGCTGCTTATGGCAAACAACAAGGTCAAGTAGGCTGGAATGAGAAAGCGGATGTAAACCATGACGGCAAAGTAGACATTGTAGACCTTGCCATTGTAGCCAAAGCGATCTTGCAATAAAACAATTTAATTGGTAAGTAGAATCTTATAGTCGCTATACAGTACCTGTACGATAATTACTGTATAGCGACTATTTTTGTTTCTCATCTCCTCGGAATGCTTGGACAGTTCTGTTTGAACTGGCATAGCTATTTTGGCTTTTAGCAATATGCCCTTCTTTGAGAATTTTGTAAATGTCGAAAAAGTTCACTTTTTATGATAATTATATCTATTTTTAGGATACTCAATGTACAAATGAAATTATAATATTAGTTCATTAGCATGGCTTACACTGCGATTTATAAACTTCATTTTTAAAGTGTTAAAGGATCCAATGTCTTTAAGGAATAGAAAGCGCTTTTAACGTTTGTTGCTGGGTGCAGTAGAACGTCATCATTAGAAGGGAAAAGTTAGTTAAAAGTAAAAAAACTCATACCATGTTGTACGAAAGGGAGAATTTCATCCATGATAAAAAAAATACACGCATTCAGTCTGATGTTTCTTTTGTCTATGTTTTTAATTTCACCACTCGGTATACAAGCAAGTTTCGGCCCGTCCTTTTCGCTTTCCATCTCGGACGACAGTATATCGGAAGAAGGTAAATTCCAAGTGACGGTGAGTGGAAATCAAGTAAGCGACTTGTACGCATATGAAGTCAAGCTATCTTTTGATACAAGCCATTTGGAGTGTATTAGTGGTTCTAGTGGTAGGAGCGGCTATGCTGTGGGGCCTATTGTGGAAGGGAACAAAATTCTAATTGCGAATTCACAAACAGGCAATACTCCAGGCAAGAACGGGGATGTGACACTGGCAACGCTGACATTTAAAGCGAAAAGTCAAGGATCGGCCGAAATTGCACTGGATAGCGTGAAACTGGTGAATTCGCAGTTAGTGTCTAATGATGTTTCAGGCAACAGTAAGGTATCGGCAATTATAACCAAAAAGGACCCCACGAATAAGAAAGATGTGTTTAATAGTGACATTGTTAGCGTAAAAGACTTGATTCAAGCTATCCAGTCTAAGATAGCGGAAGCCAAGACATCTAATACGAAAGTTGAACTGGCTGATATTAAAGGACACTGGGCCGAAAAGACTGTCGGTACGTTCGTGAAACTGCGCATTATCGATGGGTATGAGGATGGATCGTTCCATCCGGATGGCAAAATTACACGAGCCGAGTTTGCAGCAATCATCGCGCGCGTATTCGACATCGGCAGCCGTCCTAATCATTCCGTTATACTGAACGATCTCGACAATCACTGGGCCAGGATTGTTATTGAGAAGCTCGCAAGCTCAGGGGTGATAGCCGGTTACGAAGACGGAACTTTTAGGCCGGACCAAACGATTAGCCGCGAGGAAATGGTCGTCATCTTATCCCGCGTTATCAACTTGAATAATCTGGATAAAGATTCTTCCAAGGGCAACTTGACAGATTTGGCAAGCGCAAGCTCCTATGCAGTGAATCAAATCAAAGATGCGGCTGAAGCTGGCATCATTAGCGGCAAGGACGATGGAATTTTTGATCCGCATGGCAACTCCACACGTGCGGAGGCTCTTACAGTTATTCTGAATGCATTGAACCTTAACCCTGAAATAAAAACATTATTGGATAGCTTGGACTAATCCACCTTTCATAAAGAACATAAAACCGTACCCCCGACATGAAAGCAATTTCATGCCGGGGGTAACGGTTTTTTTATGCTGTCACTTTGCCAATCATTTTCCCGCTCAAGCGTCCATCTACGGCAACTATGAAGTACTTGTACAGTTGCCCCTGGGGGTATCAGCCATACTGGGTGGCAGGAAACATGTAAAGTATTTCCAAATTTTTTTTAAAGATATTGTAAATATCGAAAAAGTTCGCTATTTGAGATATTTGTACATGTTTTTAGGATATTCAAAATATGACTGAAAATTTAATATTAAGTCATTCGCATTGCAAATACTGCGATTTATTCACATCATTTTTAAAGTGTTGGATGATCCGCTAAAAGAATACCGCATCTGTAATTATCGGCAAACGTTTACAATACGTTTACAAAACTTTAATCGAGTAAAGTTTTATCCTGCAAAAATAAAATTTTTACTTCGAGAGTCTTGAAAGATTGAGAGGGGTGATAACCAATTCAAGGGAAAAGTTAGCTCAATATTAGTGGATGTAAAGCATTTTGAGCAAGGAAGTGAATGGTTAATTTTAACCGTATTAAGTTCACTGGTTTCCGAGTATTATTTAATTAATTTGGGAGGTACCGAATGACTTTCATTAAAAGGTTCCAAAAATCATTTCTATCACTCGTCCTGATAGCCACAGCTTTGGTAGGCAGTACTGGCCTTATCACTGTGCTTTTTCAAGGAAAAAGCTCTGCAGAAGGGGCGGATGGCTCTTCGACAGGTCCACTCATGAGTTTTATGTCCATATCTGACATACATGTCGCTACAGGGAATGTTCCTGCGGCGTTGCAAGACTCTGTTGCTAACAATGTGGATGCGATCACAGTGGTCGGAGACCTTACCAATTTTGAAACGGACGCTGAATATGACTCTGTCATGAATACGATGAACGCAACACCACATGCTCCTACCTTTTATGCAATTGGCAACCACGAGTATGACTATGATTCTAATTTTAGCAATTCCAGGAATAGATTTGTAAATAAGACAAAAATGGAAAACTTGTATTATGATAAGTGGGTCAAAGGTTATCATTTTATTATTTTAGGAGCAGATAGTAGACCGGCAGTTATTTCCGATGAACAGATGAGTTGGTTGAATAGCAAGATGGCTGAAAATGCTGATCCAAGCAAGCCAATTTTCCTGTTCATGCATCAACCTATAGATCAAACGGTATCCCACACATATCCTGTTGGGCAAGTTGATCCGCTATCCACACAGCAACTTAAGAAAGTTATGGCGAAATATCCGCAAAGTATTTTGATAACAGGGCATATCCATGACGATTTTAAAGAGGAAGGCAATTTATACAGCAAGGAATTCTCAGCAGTACGAGATGGCGCTATTGTAACAAATGGGGGTGAGGGTTTAATATTTGATGTCTATAATGACAAGGTGAGCATTAGGGGCAGAGAATTCGCTAACAATCAAACAACATGGTACGGCACGATACAATTAAAACCGAATACGACTGGTGTATACGAAGCCGAAGAAGGTGCCTTCGCATACGCAACCCCAAGCGATGATGTCAATGCGTCTGGCGGCAAGGTTGTTACTATGAACGATCCAACCTCAGGAAGATCATATATTGAGTTGAATAGGGTTGACGGGGGAGTCTCAGGCGGCAAAAAAATATTGAAAATGCGCTATGCTACGAATACGGCAGGTGCTACCAGGGGATTGTATCTAAATGGATACAAATTACAGACGCTCAACTTACCGACTTCTGGAGGGATGAGTTCCTATAACGATGTGTCGGTAGCTATTGAGTTGATGCCAGGTTATAACAAGCTAGCCATAAAGAGCGAAGGCAATAAAGCAAACGTGAATGTGGATAACATTCAAATTATCGATGAAACTGCTTCTAGCACGATGTGGGGATTCAACAACAATGGCAATGACAGTATCCCGAATGGGTTTGGTGCAACCTTGCAGGGAAGTGCAGCCTATGATACGACCGATAAAATGGAAGGTTCAGCCTCACTCAGCCTGAATGGCGCTAACGGCAATTATGCAAGCGCAGCCCTTGTATCGACAAAAACAGACGATGTAACGCTAACCTCCTGGGTGAAATGGAATGGCGCAACTTCAGGGTCGCAGCAGATCTTGACGAATGGCGACGGGCTTACCAACGGCTATTCCATCGTTCTGGACCATAGCCAGGGCGATAAAGTGTCCATTGCGGTCGACGGACAGACAATTCTGGGATCGCAGGCTACTTTGACAGCGGGACAATGGACCAATGTCACTGCGGCAAGAAGAGGCGGCGTCTGGGAGCTGTATGTGGGTGGCAACAGCGTACCTGTAGCCAATAATACGGCAGCTCCTTCTACGCCAACAACGGGAACGTATATAGGCGCAGACAGCAGCGGCAGCCAAAGCTTCAATGGACGAATTGATGCTGTAAGATTTTATAATCAAGCATTGACTACCGATCAAATTAAGGCGTTTGCCAATGAGACTTCTGGCAAAAAGTTGCAAAGCATCGCAATTACTAATCTGCCAACGAAGCGAATTTATTCATTCGGGGAGAGAATTGCACTCAACGGCATGACAGTTGTGGGCACCTACAGCGATGGTACTACAGGGAATATAAGCGTAAATGAAAACAATATATCCGGCTTTAGCGCTACAGCGGAGGAAATGGGGCAGACAGTCACAGTTACTGTGGGAGGGAGAACAGCTTCATTTACTGTAGATATATATGCTGTAAAGCCAGGTGTCTCATCAGTGCCAGGAAGAATCCCCTTTGAAAACTACAATGTCATGTATGGGTTAACTTCGACTATCGGAAGTGGTTTGAGTAGTACTTCAACTGGCAAATGGGCGGATTACAATGTGAATGTAGCGAGTACAGGAACTTATACGATCAATGTCAATTACGGTGGTAATGGTAATAGCGGATTAGATTTTATTGTTGATGGTGTTTTACAGAAAAATATCTCTTTACCGTCTAGCGGGGGCTGGGATTCTAACGGGAATAAATCGGATGTGGTAAGTTTAACTGCAGGCGCACATACGATAAGGATGCAAATTAGCCCTGAGGGTTCCAACTTGCGTTGGTTTGAATTAATAAAGGTTGTCGACAAGAATTTAACCAGCATACCAACACCAGCAGCCGTTACAGGATTGTCCAACGGAACGGCGAAGACAGTGGCAGATCTTGGATTGCCTGCTAAAGTATCTCTTGTAACCGATTTAGGAAACGTGGATGCCAATGTGACTTGGGATGTAAGTAGCACGAGTTATGATCCTACAGTGGAAACGGGGCAAACCTTTACAGTACCAGGAACCGTAACCCTGCCAGTTGGGGTCTTTAATCCAAGCAATGTACCATTGACAACAAGCATTAGCGTAACTGTAAACCCTATTACTGCAATACCTGGAAAAATAGAAGCGGAAAATTATTCTAGTATGTCTGGGATTCAATTAGAGAACAGCACGGAAGGGACAAAGGATGTAGGATGGACAGATGCAGGAGACTGGATGGACTACGTTGTAAATGTGCAAAAATCGGCATTGTACAAAGTAGATTACAGGGTAGCAGTCAACTCAGGCACAGGCATCGTCAACTTCTTAGTAGATGGTGTTTCGAATAAAATAACATCGTTGCCGTCAACCGGAGGCTTCCAAACCTGGAGGACCGTATCCGACAAGGTTACCTTAAGTGCTGGCAGGCATACCATAAGGCTGGCCATCAATACAGGCGGCTGGAACCTTAACTGGTTTGAGTTATCCGAAGTGCCTCCAACGAATCTCACGAGCATAACAGCGCCGGCAGCCATCACAGGCGTGGACATCGGAACGGCGAAGACAGCAGCAGCTCTTGGATTGCCCGTAAATGCAGTACTTGTAACCGAGTCAGGAAATATGGATGCCAGTGTGAATTGGGATTTAAGCGGCATTAGCTACAATCCAACTACCATGACGGGGCAGACCTTCACGGTACCAGGGACTGTTACCCTGCCTAGTGTAGTTTCAAACCCGAACAACGTACCATTGACAACAAGCGTTAGTGTAACTGTTAATAAGATCCCATCATCACAAATAACGGCAACGGCGGACAGTTCGTGTAGTGGCTCAGAAACAGCGGATAAAGCCGTGGACGGTATCTTAACCGGGAACAGCAAATGGTGCTCCAAATCCAGCAACCGTTGGCTGCAATTTGATTTCGGTTCCTTGCAGAGCGTGAACGCATTTATCATCAAGCATGCTTCGGCAGGCGGGGAGTCTGCCACCTTTAACACGAAGGCTTACAATATTCAGGTCAGCAGTGACGGCACAAACTGGAGTACGGTGGTCAACGTAGCCAATAATACGAACGGCATAACGATAGACAGTATAGCCGCCGTATCGGCCCGATACATCAAATTGAACGTTACAACCCCTACACAAACCAGTGATCCAGCGGCAAGAATTTATGAGTTTCAGGTATTAAAAGCTCCTTCATTAGATAAAACGCTTAAGAGCATTACAACGCCTGCGGCAATCACAGGGGTGGTGAACGGTACGGCGAAGACAGCAGCGGCCCTTGGATTACCTGCAACGACAGAGTTCGTTACCGACACGGGAAGTATGAACGTTGACGTGACATGGAATGTTGACGGTTCAAGCTATGATCCGGCTGTAAGGACGCAGCAGACATTCACCGTAAGTGGAACTGTAACTCTGCCAGCAGGAGTGGTAAATCCGAACAACGTCGCATTGACAACGGGCATCAGTGTGACTGTGCTGCCTGCGCCAGCAACACCAAAGTCTACATTGACAGGTGTACAGCAGGTACTTTCTGGCCAAGCCTTCACTCTGACGATGGGACTGGCAGACGTTACGCAAAGCGTATATCAGCAAGTGTACGCCCAAGATTTCACACTACAGTATGACCCTGCAAGTGTACAATTCGATTCGGTGACATCCCTGAAAGACGGGTTCCGAGTCATCGATACAAAGGAAACAGCTCCGGGTCAACTCCGGATTGTCGCTGCCACCGTGGGCGCGAACGTGCCTGCCCAAGGCGATATGTTCGCAATCCAATTTAAGGCCAAATCTGTAACCCAAGCAACCAATACGACAATCTCTGTAAATCATGTAAAGATTGCCAATGGACTTGGGAATGAACTGCAGCTCGGCGGAGCTTCCAGTGAGATCCAAATAACTGTACCTGCTATACCTGTAGATAAGGCACAATTGAACGCAACAATCGCAAGCGCGCAGGCGAAGTACAATGCGGCAGTGGAAGGCGGCGGAGACGGACAGTATGTAAGTGGCTCCAAAGCGCTATTGCAGTCGGCTATCGATGCAGCCAAAGCGACAGTAAACAATTCGAATGCCACCCAGCAGCAGGTGGATAGCGCGAAAGCCGCATTGGAAGCGGCAGTTGAAGTGTTTGAAAGCAAGAAAATAATCGCAGATATCAATGGTGGCGGTGTCTCCATCGGTGACTTGGCTGTGGTTGCAGCTGCCTACGGCAAACAACAAGGTCAAGTAGGTTGGAATGAGAAAGCGGATGTCAACCATGACGGCAAAGTAGACATTGTAGACCTTGCTATTGTAGCCAAAGCGATCTTGCAATAAAACATCAAGAAAGAATTTTGTTGAATGGAAATTTGAATTGATTCGCAATAGCGAAATTGAGGATGGATCGGCAAGGAAAAGGGGGGGCTTAGCTTGGGCTTAGCTCCCCCTTTTTTTTCGCCGATATGGCTCAGTACACTAACAAATGTACTTTGATGACTTAGACGAATCGAGTCGGATTCTGCTCTCTACCGATTCGTACAACTAACCGCATAACGTAGTTTTCATTAGACTTGTCAAGTATTCCCACATTGGTTTTTAAAGTATTGTAAATGTCGAAAAAGTTCACTATTTGTGATAGTTGTATAGATTTTTAGGATATTCAATTAATAACCGAAAATATAATATTAAATCATTAGCATTGCTAATTGCTAACAATACGATCTATACACACCATTTTATTAAGTATTGGATGATCTGCTAAAAGAATACCCACAACTGCAATTATTGGGAAGCGTTTACAAAACGTTTACAAAACTGCAATCGAGTAAAGGTTATCTTGCGTCAATAGAATTTGTACTTCGAGAGCCTTGAATGATTGAGAGGGGGGATAACAAGTTCAAAGGAAAAGTTAGCACAAAATTTGTGGATGTAAAGCATTTTGAGCAAGGAAGTGAATGGTTAATTTTAACCGTATTAAGTTCACTGGTTTCCGAGGTGTTTTTTAAGTAATTAGGGGAGGTACAACGAATGTCTTTCATGAAAAGGTTCCAAAAATCATTTCTATCACTACTCCTGATAGTCACAGCTTTGGTAGGCAGCACTGGTCTTATCACTGTGCTCTTTCAAGGAAAAAGCTCTGCAGAAGGGGCAGATAGCTCTTCGACGGGTCCGATTTTCAGTTTTATGTCAATGTCGGACACGCATAGCAATACGGGTAATACGGTTAATGCTGTAAGGGATGCTGTTGCTAATAATATCAATTCAATGGTTTTAGTCGGGGATATAACGAATTACGGGGATAGCGGTGAATATGATTCCATACTCAATGCAATCAATTCGGTAAATAATCATCCGCAGATGTATTATACAATTGGAAATCATGAATATGATTGGAGTTCGGATTTTAATTCAGCGCAGAACTTATTCAGACAGAAGGCAGGCATAACAGAAAGTACGGCGTATTACAGCCGGAAAGTACAAGGCTATGACTTTATATTTTTAGGGTTTGATACCAAACCGACCGGTTACGCGTATATGTCCGACGCTGAGTTAGACTGGCTGGAAAGCACGCTTGCTGCAAATGCTGTTCCGGGCAAGCCGATTTTCTTGTTCAATCATCAGCCTATTTACCAGACCGTATCCAGGTCATATGCGAGTGAAGGTTATAGTCCAAGTTCCGTAAATGAGCAGAGGTTCAGGGATATCCTCGAAAAATATCCACAGGCTATTTTAACATCAGGACATCTTCACGACGATATTAAGATACCTGGCAACTTGTACGCCGGGAAATTCTCTGCAGTAAGAGACGGTGCCGTTGTAAATAATCAAGCTATGATTTTTGATGTATATAAAGACAAGGTGCATTTAAAGGGAAGGGATGTAAGTACACAACAAACCATTTGGGAGGGTACTATAAATCTGCAGCCGAGTACTACCGAGGTGTATGAAGCCGAGGATCGTGTATTCACTTATGCAACCCAAAGAGACGATGTCAATGCTTCTGGCGGCAAGGTTGTCAATATGAACGATTCAAGAGCATATATTGAGTCGCTTAAGGTTGACGGAGGAGCTGCTGGCGGCAATAAAATATTGAAAATAAGCTATGCTACCGATGCTGCCAATGTTACCGAGGGAATATATGTAAATGGAGTCCAAGTACAGAACAAACTCAGCTTTCCGACTACCGGAAGCATGAGCTCGTATAGCGATTTGACGGTACCTATCGAGCTGAATCCGGGTCCAAATAACAAGATCGTCATCCAAAGCGATGTCACAACAGCTGGCATTAACATCGATAAACTCCAAATTATGGATAGCGCCACTTACAGCACGATGTGGGGATTCAACAGCAATGGCAACGACAGCATTCCGAATGGGTTTGGTGCAACCTTGAAGGGAAGTGCAGCCTATGATACGACCGATAAAATGGAAGGCTCAGCTTCGCTCAACCTGAACGGTGCTGACGGCAATTATGCAAGCGCAGGCCTTGTATCCACACAAACAGACGATGTAACGCTAACAGCTTGGGTGAAGTGGAATGGCGCTACTTCAGGATCGCAGCAGATCTTGACCAATGGCGACGGCCTGACCAACGGTTATTCCATCGTACTGGACCGTAGCAAGGGCGATAAAGTATCCATTGCGGTCGACGGACAGACGATTCTGGGAACGCAGACCGCTTTGACTGCGGGTCAGTGGACCAATGTAACAGCGGTAAGAAGAGGCGGCGCCTGGGAACTCTATGTGGGTGGCAAGAGCCTACCTGTAACGAATAATATGGCAGCTCCTTCTACGCCAACAACGGGAACGTATATAGGCGCAGACAGCAGCGGCAAACAAAGCTTCAATGGTCGTATTGATGCTGTAAGATTGTATAATCAAGCATTGTCTACAGATCAGATCAGTGCAATTGCCAATGAGACTTCTACCGTTAAGTTGCAAAGCATCGCAATAACGAACCCGCCAACAAAGTTGAATTACCTGCGGGGAGATGAGCTTGCTCTTGATGGGCTGGTTGTGACAGGCACTTACAACGATGGAACAACAAAAGTAATGAGCGTAACTATTGATAATATTACCGGCTATGATAATTCCATTCTTAAAGCAGGACAGCAAGTGACTGTGACTGCGGGTGGAAAGATAGCCAGCTTTAATGTAAATACGTTTGATGTATTGCCTGGTTCAGCATTGGTGCCAGGAAGGATAGAAGGTAGTAACTACAATTTGAAACAGGGTAGTTTAATTAAAATTCAATCGACTACGGATGGCGGACCCGCATATCAAGTGGCTTATACAGCTATAGGCGACTGGTTGGAATACAATGTAGATGTGACCAAATCGGGATCTTATCAAGTAAATTACAGGGTGTCAACAAGAAATAGTGGGACTAGAGGAGAGGTTGAATTCCAAGTAGATGGCGTACCGCAAAAGAGGACCATATTAACAACTTCGGGTTGGGGCGACTATCGCAATATTTCCGATACGGTCGCACTGACTCAAGGATCACACAAAATAAGGCTGTATGTAACAGCAGCTGATTGGAATTTGCGCTGGTTTGAATTGACAGAGATTCAAACAAAGACATTGAACAGCATCACAGCGCCTGCTGCTGTTACAGGCTTGGCCAACGGAACGGCGAAGACAGCGGCAGCTCTTGGATTGCCTGCTGTAGTTTCTCTGGTAACCAGTGGAGGAAATGTGGATGCCAGTGTGACTTGGGATGTAAACGGAGCAAGTTATGATCCAACAGCGGTAACAGGGCAGACCTTTACAGTATCAGGAACCGTAACTCTGCCTGCTGGGGTCGCAAATCCGAACAATGTACCATTGACGACAAGCATTAGCGTTACTGTAATCCCTGCCGTGGGAATACCTGGAAAAATAGAAGCGGAAAATTATTCTAGTATGTCTGGGATTAAAACAGAGGACAGCACGGAAGGAACAAAGGATGTAGGGTATACAGATCCAGGAGACTGGATGGACTACGTTGTTAATGTGCAGAAATCGGCATTGTATAAAGTAGATTACCGAGTAGCAGTAAACTCTGGTACAGGCGTAGTCAATTTATTAGTAGATGGTGTTTCGAATAAAATAACATCGTTTCCGTCAACCGGGGGCTTTCAAGTCTGGAAGACCGTATCCGACAAGGTTTACATAAGTGCCGGCAAGCATACCATAAGGCTGGCCATCAATACAGGCGGCTGGAACCTTAACTGGTTTGAGTTATCTGAAGCGCCGCCAACGAATTTCATGAGCATCACTGCGCCGGCAGCCATAACAGGAGTACCCATCGGAACGGCGAAGACAGCGGCGGAACTTGGATTGCCCGTTAAAGTATCGCTTGTAACCGATGGGGGAAATGTGGATGCTAGTGTGATTTGGGATTTAAATAGTGTAAGCTACGATCCGACTGCCACGACGGCGCAGACCTTCACGGTACCAGGAACTGTAACCCTGCCTAGTGGAGTGGCAAACCCGAATAACGTACCTTTGACAACAAACATTAGCGTATCTACAAAGCCTGCCGAACTAGTAGCCTACTGGAAGTTCAATGAAGGCTCAGGTACAACTGCTGGCGATTCTTCAGGCAATGGCAACGCCGGAACCCTGGTTAGCAACCCCACTTGGACCGATTCGGGCAAGATCAGCGGAGCGCTTGCTTTCAACGGAGGCTCAAGGGTAGAGATCAACCCTCCGGCAACTTTGAATCAAGTGGGTGACGAGACCGTGTCGTTGTGGTTCAAGACTTCTCAGCCTGCAACCGGCACCACGAGTATTTTCCGTCAAGATAAGCGTTTCACGGCCCTACAGTTGACAGGAGGGAATCAGGCTCGCGTGGCCTATTGGCCTAGTAGTTCATCCAATCTTAAAGTGCTATCGTTTCCATGGACGTACAGCGATAACAACTGGCATCATTACGTGGCTACCTACGATCACGCATTGGGGCTGAAGATCTATGTCGACGGTAAGGTAGTGGCAAGCGATGCAACGAACCTCGGTTTGCTTCCGATTGCAACGAGTAAAATCATGCTGGGAGCCAATGAAACCGGTGGAGAAGCTTACAGTGGACTGCTGGATGATGTTCGTGTATTTAACGGTATGTTGAGTCAGGCTCAAGTAACGCAATTGATGAATGAGGGGCAAGGACCGACCCTTACGAACATAACAGCACCGGCAGCAGTCACAGGGTTGCCAAACGGGACAGCGAAGACAGCGCAAGCCCTTGGATTACCCGCAACTGTAGAACTGGTTACCAATACGGGAAGTGTGAATGCCAATGTGGCATGGAATGTTGACGGTTCAAGCTATGATCCGGCTGTAAGGACGCAGCAGACATTCACCGTAAGTGGAACTGTAACTCTGCCAGCAGGAGTGGTAAATCCGAACAACGTCGCATTGACAACGGGCATCAGTGTGACTGTGCTGCCTGCGCCAGCAACACCAAAGTCTACATTGACAGGTATACAGCAGGTACTTTCTGGCCAAGCCTTCACTCTGACGATGGGACTGGCAGACGTTACGCAAAGCGTATATCAGCAAGTGTACGCCCAAGATTTCACACTACAGTATGACCCTGCAAGTGTACAATTCGATTCGGTGACATCCCTGAAAGACGGGTTCCGAGTCATCGATACAAAGGAAACAGCTCCGGGTCAACTCCGGATTGTCGCTGCCACCGTGGGCGCAAACGTGCCTGCCCAAGGCGATATGTTCGCAATCCAATTTAAGGCCAAATCTGTAACCCAAGCAACCAATACGACAATCTCTGTAAATCATGTAAAGATTGCCAATGGACTTGGGAATGAACTGCAGCTCGGCGGAGCTTCCAGTGAGATCCAAATAACTGTACCTGCTATACCTGTAGATAAGGCACAATTGAACGCAACAATCGCAAGCGCGCAGGCGAAGTACAATGCGGCAGTGGAAGGCGGCGGAGACGGACAGTATGTAAGTGGCTCCAAAGCGCTATTGCAGTCGGCTATCGATGCAGCCAAAGCGACAGTAAACAATTCGAATGCCACCCAGCAGCAGGTGGATAGCGCGAAAGCCGCATTGGAAGCGGCAGTTGAAGTGTTTGAAAGCAAGAAAATAATCGCAGATATCAATGGTGGCGGTGTCTCCATCGGTGACTTGGCTGTGGTTGCAGCTGCCTACGGCAAACAACAAGGTCAAGTAGGTTGGAATGAGAAAGCGGATGTCAACCATGACGGCAAAGTAGACATTGTAGACCTTGCTATTGTAGCCAAAGCGATCTTGCAATAAAACAAGTTTAATTGTAGGTAAGTAGAATCTCATAGTCGCTATACAGTACCTGGACGATGAGTACTGTATAGCGACTAATTTGTTTCTTTCGTTTCATCCCTATTGCGATATTTATTTCTTTGTGTATTTGTTACAGATTCTTGTGATCTTCGCACAGTAGTCGATTGCCTTTTTGTGAAAATCGAGTAATCTTTGCTCAGACGTAATGATCGCTGGTTCCAATCAGGGGGTTACCTGACTTGACTTGATTTAGGTCATTATTCATGCGATCTATCTCCTTCTACTAACAGGATATCATTTTGCACAAATGCTTTTTAAGTAGGAGACTTCTAAAGTATTCCCACAGTGCTTTTTAAATATATTGTAAATGTCGAAAAAGTTCATTTTTTGTGATAATTGTACATATTTTTAGGATATTCAATGTATAACTGAAAATTTATGATTAAATCATTAGCGTTGCTAATACTGCGATTTATATAGCATGCTTATTCGGCGTGTGTACTCTATCGAGTAAAGGGTTATTTTTAAGCTACGTAATGAAGATGATACTGTTATCGAAATTTTGTCATTTACTGAAATCAAAAGTAGACAAGCACCCGATCTTCGACAATGGCATTATTAATTCGAGAGTCTTGAATTATTAAGAGTTGAAACAAGTTCAAGCACTTTTAGTTAAAAAAAGACATTGCGACTACGAAGAAAGGAGTCATTTACTCTGATAGCATTCGGGTCAGCGGATGAACTGAATTTGAACAAGGTAGTGAATGGTTTATTTTAGCGGTATTAAGTTCGCTGTTTTCCGAGGTATTATTTTAATTGCAAGCGCTGCTATCTCATTAGATTCGAAGCATGTTGTTCTCATTATCTCCAATCGTTCAGTAGTATATTTTTGAAAGGGCGGATTACTTTAATGTTAAAAAAACTTCTTGGATTCAGTCTGACGTTGCTTCTGACCATGTTCTTGCTTCCGCAGCCTCTTATACATGCAAACCCTAGTCCGAGCTATTTACTTTCCATCAAGGAACCAAGTATATCGGCAGGTAATAACTTTGAAGTGAAGCTGGAAGGAAAACAATTAAGCGATTTGTACGCATTTGAAGTCAATTTATCGTTTGATACAAGCCGTTTAGAGTTTGTAGAAGGTGTCATCGAAAAGAGTGGCGGCTTTACAGTGCATCCAATTGTGGATGGAAACAAAATTCAAATCGCACATACGCAAATGTCTGACACGCCTGGCCAGAGCGGCGATGTAACACTAGCTACGCTGAAATTTCATGCGGTTAATCAGGGAGCGGCCGAAATTGTACTGGATAACGTAAAACAGGTAAATCTGGTGGATTCCAACTTAGTGACTGACGTTGTTCAAGGCAACAGCAAGGTATTGGCTACAATACAAGCACCAAACAATATTAAAATTCCTGCTGTACCTGCAGGTTTGACAGCTACAGCAGCAAGCACTTCACAGATAAACGTAACTTGGAACAATTCAACTGACGCAGCGGGTTATGACCTGATGGTAGACGGAGTCGTTCAAATGGACAGATCAAGTCCGTTCGCACACACAGGTCTTGCAGTAGGCTCAACCCATACCTACAAGGTGAGGGCAAAGAATTCGGCAGGAGTCAGCGAATGGAGTTCACAGGTAAGTGCAAGCTCAAAGGGATCATCGAACAACGATCACAAAGACCCCGACGATCCCAAAGATCCCAAAGATCCCAAAGATCCCAAAGTTCCTAAAGATCCTAAAGATCCTAAAGATCCTAAAGATCACAACAAGCCTATGAAACCTCCGGTTAATGCATTCAATAGTGATATTGTCAATGAGATTAAACTTGTTGATAAGATCACTTCCAGGGTAGAGGAAGCTAAGAAAGCTGATGTAAAGGTTGAAATGACTGACATTAAAGGACACTGGGGTGAAAAGACCATAAATACATTTGTGAAGCTGAGCGTTATTGATGGTTATGAGGATGGAACATTCCATGCGGATGGTCAAATCACACGTGCCGAGTTTGCAATGATCATTTCTCGCATATTCGATATCAACGGTGGCACTAATCCATCGGTTGTTCTGAACGATATTGACAGTCACTGGGCTAAAACCGCCATCGAGAAACTAGCTAGCGCAGGGGCGATTGCCGGTTACGAAGATGGTACATTTAAGCCGGACAAAACGATCAGCCGTGAAGAAATGGTCGTCATTATATCCCGTATTGTCAACTTGAGTATGCTGGATAAAGATGTTTCCAAGGGCAACTTGACGGATATGGCAAGCGCAAGTTCATATGCTGTGAATCAAATCAAAGATGCAGCAGAAGCTGGCATCATCAGTGGCAAGAACAATGGGATATTTGATCCGCAAGGCACATCCACACGTGCGGAGGCTCTTACGATCATTCTGAATGCATTGAACCTTAATCCTCAAGTGAAAGCACTCTTGGACAGCTTGAAAAATATGTTCTAGTCATAATTACTAATAGGAGACTGTGAATATGCCATCCACTTATACTCGAGTCAGTATTCACGCCGCTACGGCAATCTGCTTCCTTTTTATCGTCTTCGTTATAATAAACAAAGGCGCGCCGTTGCTCTCTTTTGTGACTACCGAACAAATCCAATCTTTCAAAACCATTTTTATCAGCATTATATTGGAAGCAATCCCTTTCGTTTTGCTCGGTGTATTGCTGTCTGCATTGCTGCAAAGTTTTGTTTCCGAACAAACGATCCGCCGCTGGATTCCTTCCAATCCATTTCTGGGCATTCTCTTTGCCTGTTTATTGGGTATTATTTTTCCAGTATGCGAATGCGGTATGATTCCCGTCGTCAGAAGACTGATTTTGAAAGGAATGCCGGTATATGTCGCCGTCGTTTTCATTCTTACGGGACCGATTATCAATCCGATTGTGTTTTCCGCCACTTATTTGGCCTTTCGGAATTATCCAGCTATGGCTTATTCGCGAATGGGACTTGCTTTTGTTGTCGCTGCTGGCATCGGTGTACTGTTGTACCGGTTCCTGAAAAGTAACCCTCTGCGCAACAGCCGCGACTTATTGGCGCAAGCATCTTTGGAAGGACATCAGCATCAAGGTAATAAATTAACAACTCTTTTTGTCCATGCCTCGGACGAGTTTTTTGAAATGGGCAAGTATCTTATCTTCGGATCCCTGCTGACCGCTGTCCTCCAAATCTTTATGCATCGTGAAAGTTTGGTCGCCGTCGGACAAGGTCCGCTAAGCTCGCATTTATTTATGATGGGCTTCGCCTATGTGCTGTCGTTATGCTCAACTTCAGACGCTTTTGTCGCTTCATCCTTTCAGTCGACTTTCACTTCGGGGTCTTTGTTGACATTTCTCGTGATAGGTCCAATGCTGGATTTCAAAAGCACTTTAATGTTGCTCTCCGTATTTAAAACAAGATTCGTACTTGTTCTGTCGATGCTTATTGCGATTACCGTCCTTGCGGGATCGCTTCTTTGGGAGGTCCTATGATGAAGGAAAATCGCTTGCTGAGCTTGCATTCTTTGCTGCGTACGATTATTTTGCTTGGATTTTCGTCCTATATCGTATTTTTGACCAAAACCGACGCGCTCCAGTATTACTTAGCACCGCGCATGATGATTTACATCAAAGTATCTGCTGTTGTCTTATATGTCATTGCCTGTTTTCAAGGTTACTCAGCCATTCAAATCTACCGGGGCAAACGAGTGGCCTGCGAATGTGAACAACCTGTTCGTAAGTCTGCTCTTCGAAGTATGTTGTCTTACGGTTTGCTGATTCTCCCTTTGCTCGTCGGTTTTTGCCTTCCGAATGCCGCATTAGGCAGCGCTATGGCTTCGGCCAAAGGGATGAATCTCTCAACTGCGAAGCAGGAGCGGTCCAAGAGCAGCGCCAGTACAGTACCAAGTCGCAACGTGACCCTTGCCGCAACAGGTACTGCCAATACCGATGCGGAGATCGAGCAAATGTTCAACGATGAGTGGGAAAAGGTATCATCCAAGATCGGGATGAATCTATATAAAAAAGATCTGATCGTTGTCAAACCGACTCTTTATAAAGAAATTCTCTCGTCGATTGATTTGTTTAAAAGTAATTTCATAGGTAAAAAAATCGAGATCAGCGGTTTTGTTTACCGTGAAGAAAACATGAAAAGCAACCAGTTTGTCGTCGGGCGTTTTGTCATAAACTGCTGCTCCTCGGATGCCATGCCGTATGGGGCCATGATCGATTTCCCGGAAGCTCAGAACTACACCAAAGATACTTGGGTCAAGGTCACAGGCACGATCCAAAGCGGCAGTTACAATGGCAAGGATATCTTCATGATAAAGGCTGACCAGATTGAGAAAATTGCTGCCCCGGAAACGCCGTATCTTCACGCGAATTACGATCCACTTAAGGAACTTGACTAAATTAAAAAGAGGTCCCGCTATGAAACTGCGTTCACTCCTGTCCTTATTAATCATCTTTTTATGCTTATGCTTAGGCACTGCCACAACTGCATTTGCACATACTACAAGTACGGGCTTATCGTCGTTAAATGTTAAAGGGAACGAGATTCTCTATGACCTTTATTTTGATGAAAAAGATTTGATGGAAAAATTCGATTCTAACGGTGATAATACGCTGGAGAACGGGGAATTGATCTCGCAAAAAGAGAGTCTCGAATCGTATTTACAGAAGGGACTTCGTATAGATGTGGATGCAAAGCCCTTAAAGATGGAAATTCTTTCGATGAAGGTGGAACAGAGGAGTTCTGTAAAATCTGTAGTGTTTCAACTAAGATTTACCGCCGATGAAGCGATCGAACAATTTAATCTCCATTACAATCTGGTGTTTGATGACGGTGTGCCTGCTCATACGAGTATACTCATAGTCCGTTCAGGGGAAAATTTACAGAATGATGTTATTGATAGCGCTAAGAGAGATATTCTGATCAACCTTCCCCATCCTAAGCTTGGCCCTGTTTTGTGGAAATACTTTAAGCTTGGAATCGAACACATTTTGACAGGTTATGATCATTTGCTGTTTTTGTTATCCTTGGTATTAATCGCATCGCGCTTCAAGGATGCATTGAAGATTGTTACTGCTTTTACAATCGCCCACAGCATTACACTATTCTTGGTGGCGTCCGGCCGCGTTCACGTCATTCCGTCTTGGGTCGAAGCGTTGATTGCGGCGACGATCTGTTATGTGGCCGTGGAAAATATGTTTGTTCAAAAGGCGAAATGGCGGTGGGTACTGACAGCCTTATTTGGCCTGATTCACGGCATGGGCTTCGCCGGGGCTTTGGCTGAAACCGGACTTCCGAAGGGCAATCTGATTAGCTCGCTCCTGACGTTTAATTTAGGTGTGGAAACAGGCCAGCTAATGGTCCTATGCTTATTGCTGCCCCTCTTGATTTGGCTTCGAAGGTTCCCGTGGTATCGTAAAATGATGATCTCAACGTCTTGTCTTATTTTTGTGCTGGCATTTTATTGGTTGATTCAAAGATTGCAATAAGGGCAATATTAACGATAGCCTCTCAGCATTCGCCGAGCCTTATGGGACAGGGCTTTGCCTGGCCCAATAAAACTACTTTCCTCCTACTTTGATGGGTTAACACCTAAGGAATATATTCTGAAGAAAAAGATAATGAAATCTTAAAAGCTCACCGCTTATGTCCTCTATTGGGAATAAGCGGTGATTTTTTGTCTGTTGCGTTAGAAATGCAACAATAATTAAATTTTACATGTTTAATTTGTCGGATTGTTTAAAATGGACAGTGTTTTTTTGCGTAAATTCAATCTATGATTCGATTAAAGAGCTAGTTCAAAAATCAACTATCACAGTGGATGGATGTGATAAATGTGAATAGCACAGAAGTGACAAAAAAATTCGGGCATTACAGGGAAGATATTAGAAAAACTTTCATCATCTATGCGATTATTCCGGTCATCATTATTACGCTGGCCAGTTATATCCTGTCGTTTTCCATCCTATACAAGACTATTATTTCAAGGAATCATGACTACAATGTACAAATATCGGGAATAATTGAGAAAATTATTGGTTCTTACCAGGAACAAGCGGATTATTTGTCAAGAGATGAACGCACGTTGTTATATATGAAGTTGAATTTGTCCAACAGTCAATTGTATGAAAGTTTTTATAACTTTGTTAATCAAAGAGAAACGAAAGCAAACTTCTTCGTATTTGACGATAAGCTTAAGCCTTTAGTACAAAGTTCGAATCATATCCCTGAATATGCGCAAGACGAAAGCGCCTTAAAATGGGGACCGCTCCGAAGAATGCAAGAAATGCCTGAGAAGGTCGTTATCGCCAGGCAACTAGCTTTTACTGCCGACAGTCCAAGCTTGACAGTAGGCAAAGCGATTGTTACGGATGGCCGTGTTGCCGGATTTATCACCTTCGATTTTAACAAAAGAGACCTGGTCAAGCTTATCAGCAAAAATTTCTCGACGAGCGTCGTGATCACCGATAATTTCGGGTATGTGATTGCTAGCACGAATGATTTGTTAGTTAACGAATTAGGGAAAATTGATGTGAATTTCAGAGATAAATCAGGTGTTGTCCAATCGAATGATGACAGTCAATATGTTATGAGAACGGAAATACTTGATGGGGGAATATGTATTTATACACTTACCTCAATCGGTTACTTCAAATCCATGCTTATTTTGGCTGGTGTGTTGTTAAGTTTGCTTTTTGGCATGTTGACCTTGACAACCTACTTATCGGCGAGAAAAATTGCGGATAGTAAAACAAGGGTCATTGACGACATTGTTAGGGCGATCGAGAATGTTCAAAACGGTAACCTGGAAACCCATCTCAAGGTCAATACCAATGATGAATTTCAGGTTTTTGCTGAAGCTTACAATCAGATGCTAGATGATATTAAAAACTTGATTGAAGCAAACAAGGAGAAGGCCCGACAAAACGTTTTAACCGAAATTAAACAGCTTGAATCCCAATTTAATCCACACTTCCTGTTCAATACGCTGGAAACGATCCGTTATATGGTAAAAATGAACCACCCTTCTTCTGCGAATACGATGATAGTCGTACTATCTAAACTGTTAAGATACAGTATCAATAGCACCATTACGGATGTAAGTCTTGGGGAGGATGTTGAGTATACCAAGAACTACCTCTTCATTCAAAAATATCGATTTGGAAATAAATTCGATTATGACATCCATGTTGATGAAGTTGCCTTGGACTGCATTGTTCCCAAGCTTATCGTTCAGCCGATCATCGAGAATGCAATTATGCACGGCTTTGCTAACCGTCAATCCTTGCGTGTACAGATCAATGCGAGTATTACCGAGGATAACCTGGTCGTCAGCATTACTGATGATGGTGAGGGGATGGAACCGCAAATTCTACAAAAGATCAGGCATATTCTGGAGCAACATAATAACAATTCTTCCCATGTTGGATTGTACAATGTCCATAGGAGAGTGCAGCTCATTTACGGCGAAAAGTATGGAGTAGACATATCAAGCGAGCATCATGGAGGAACAAACGTAAGAATCACTTTGCCGGTTGATAGGGGAGGTAGCGAGCATGCTGAGGGTGATCATCGTTGAAGACGAGGAGATTATTAGAAAAGGGCTTGTTCATACCGTCGATTGGCTGTCTATGCATTGTACGGTTGTAGCTGATACTGACGACGGGCAGAAAGGACTCCAATTGATTCAGCAGCATCGGCCCGACTTAGTGATTACAGATATTAGGATGCCTGTTATGAATGGGATAGAAATGTTGGATCAAGCTTTGAAAATATATACGTTTCATAGCATTATCTTGACCAGCTATACGGAATTTGAATATGCGAAGCAGGCTATTTCATTGAAGGTGTTTGAATATTTGCTAAAGCCTGTGGATGAAATAAAACTTACGGAAATTATTGAGAATATCAAGCGCAACATTAAGCAAGGCAAGGTTTACGACGACATCAACAATATAACGAAAACGAAAGGCGATACACAACAGATCGATTTGGATGGTTTTCTTAATGACGAACAAAAGCAGAATTATTATGTCAGTGAGACGATCAAGAAAATCAAAAATGAGTACCATAAAAAGCTGACCATTGAAGCTATTGCCGATGGATTGGAAATAAGTCCAAGTTACTTGAGCCGTAAGTTGAAAGAGGGTACGTCCCAAACTTTTTTGGACATTCTTAACACATACAGGATTCAGAAAGCTGGAGAACTGCTCGCCACAGGTAAAAGACGGATATATGAAATAGCCAGTATGACGGGCTTCAGTGAATACAAGCATTTTTGCTATGTGTTCAAAAAATATACAGGCACAAGTCCGACGAATTTTATGAAGTCCGGTAAACGGGTAGTCGTTAAGAATCCGCGAGAAGAAAAGAATGAAAGTGACTAATTATTGAAGTAAGGAGGAAGTTAAATCTCATGAGGGTGTCTGCACCTTTCATGAGATTTTTGTCTAGTTAGATTGTCCCTCAGGGTGTTCATTAATACTGATAGTTGTACCTTTTTTTCGGATTGTCCACAAGATTACCCTGCACTACAATAAAAGTGTAGCAACCATATTATATTAGGAGGAGCCGGAATGAAAAGAACATTAGTACTCTCATTGGCAGCATGCATGTTATTACTGAGCTCTGCATGCTCAAGCCAACCAACAAAGACGGAAAAACCAGCCAATTCGGCCGCTGCCTCAATTTCCCCAAGCAAAGATGGAGGGAAGGGCGAAACTTCCAAATCGCTTGTTGTTTATACAGCAACGGCGACAGATGTTATGAATGTTGTGCTACCTGAATTTGAAGCTAAAACAGGAATTAAGGTTGAGGTCGTTACAGCAGGTACAGGAGAGATTCTCAAAAGGATTGAAGCCGAACAGGCGAAACCGCTCGGAGATATTGAATGGGGGGGCACAACGACGGTTATTGCTCCCAAACAGCAGCTATTTGAACCTTATAAATCGGAGAATGAAAGCTCATTAATCGACTCTACCAAAAACACGGAAGGAATGATTACCCGAAACAACATTATTCCGATGGTGCTTCTGGTGAACAAAAAGCTTATTGGCGATATCAAAATTGAAGGCTATGCCGACCTTCTTAATCCGAAGCTGAAAGGCAAGATTGCATTTCCCGACCCTGCTAAATCGTCAACCGGTTTGACACATATTACGAACATATTACAGACCATTGGAGCTGGAGATCAGAACCAGGGCTGGGATTACATCAAGAGCCTGACCAAAAATCTGGATGGCAAGCTACTTGCAAGTTCAGCGGCAGTTCCTAAGGGGGTTGCTGACGGAGAGTATGTGGTTGGAGTGACTCACGAAGAGTTGGCCTCTGCCGCTGTCAGACAAGGTTCTCCTGTTGAGATTGTTTACATGAAAGAAGGTGTGGTCGTATCCCCTGGGACTGTGCAGATCATTAAGGGCGCAAAAAATATGGAAAATGCTAAAAAGTTTGTTGATTTCCTGACATCCAAAGATTTGCAAACCATGACAGCCACGAAACTCAATATGCGTGCTTCAAGAAACGATGTTCCTCCGCCGCCAGGATTAAAGCAAGTATCGGAATTCAAGATTGTTAAAGAAGATCCCAAGTCCGAACTTGCGAACACCCAGGTTTTGCTTGATAAATTTAAAGATATTTACACAAGCAATTAGAAAATATTCAGTAATCTACAAAATAAGGATTAAAATGGATGCGTAAGCCTGTGACTTTCTGGTGTGCAGGCTTATACAGCAAGGGAGAGAACGAGATGAGCGTAGCCATTAGTGTCAAAAATGTTGTCAAGAAATACGACAATGGTAATATCACAATTATTCCAGGGCTTTCCGTTGATATAAAGAATGGAGAATTCTTTACGCTCCTTGGACCGTCCGGTTGTGGTAAAACGACATTGCTGAGAATGATTGCAGGATTTAACTCGATTGAGGAAGGAAATATACTTTTTGGCGATCAAGTCATCAATGATATTCCGTCTCACAAAAGAAATATTGGCATGGTATTTCAGAACTATGCGATCTTCCCTCACCTGACGGTGAAGCAAAATGTAGAATACGGCTTGAAGTTAAGAAAGCTTCCAAAAGATGAGATGCAGAAAAAAACAGACACCATTATGAAAGTTGTAAAAATCGATCAGTACAAGGAAAGGCTTCCGGAGAAACTTTCCGGCGGTCAGCAGCAGCGCGTAGCGCTGGCCAGGGCTATTGTCATACGCCCCAGTGTTCTGCTGATGGACGAGCCACTCTCGAATCTGGATGCCAAGCTGAGAGTTGACATGAGAACCGCGATCAGAGATATACAAAAGGATGTTGGTATTACCACTGTATATGTCACCCACGATCAAGAGGAGGCCTTGGCCATATCTGATCGAATTGCCGTCATGAAAGAAGGCGTGATTCAGCAGGTTGGGAAACCGAGAGATATCTACACACGTCCAGCCAATGCATTTGTATCGAGCTTCATTGGACATTCCAACTTCTTCAAGGGAACGATCAAGCTGAAAGCAACAGAAAAACGCATCATGTTTAGGGATGGCTATAGCCTACCTATGGATAATTTGGTTGATGATGTGAGCGATGGACAGAACGTTATTATTTCGGTTAGACCCGAAGAATTTTCAGTTGCGGAGAGCGGTTTGGAAGCAAGAATAAGCAAAAGTACTTTTCTGGGACAATATATCAATTATGAGCTGGCTTTCCAACAAGATATCACAATGGATGAGAGTCTGACCTGCGAATTTGTTCAGGATTTGGGCCAAGCAAGCAAATTTTACGAATTTCAAGATAAGGTTTATCTGGCGCCAAAAAGTGATAAGATCAACGTGTTTACCGACGATGGATCACAGAGCTTAATCAAAGGTGTGATTAAATTTGGCTAGATTCAAGTTTAAGTTTGATTTTTGGACAATAATAACATTGGGCATAGCGATATTATTCGCCATATTCCTGGTCTACCCTTTGTTTTCCTTGTTCATGAGCGGGTTTAAAGATCCTGCTACAGGAGGATTGACATTCCACAATTTCATCAAGTTTTTCCAGAAGAAATACTACTATAAAGGTCTAATAAACAGCTTTATGATTACGATTTGCGTTACCTTTCTTGCGGTATTCATTGGCGCCCCTCTTGCTTATCTCATGACTGCGTATAAGGTCAAAGGCAAAAAACTGATTGAGATTCTGATCATCATATCGATGCTTTCGCCGCCATTTATTGGAGCGTACTCTTGGGTGCTGCTAAGCGGTCGAAGCGGCGTGGTTACAAAATTCTTTCAAACATTAGGGATCCAAATGCCGAGCATTTACGGCTTCGGAGGCATTCTGCTCGTATTGACTTTGAAATTGTATCCTTTTATATATCTTTATGTGTCCGGAGCTTTGAAGAAAGTTGACGTATCACTCAGCGAAGCTGCTGAAAGTTTGGGATGCGGTTCGGTTAAGAAGGTATTTACCATCATGTTGCCGTTGATTGCTCCAACTTTGCTGGCCGGCTCCCTTTTGGTATTTATGAACGCCATTGCGGATTTTGGTACGCCGATGCTTATTGGGGAAGGCTTTAATGTTATGCCGGTTATGATCTACTCCGAATTTATTAGTGAAGTGGGCGGACAGGCAAACTTTTCTGCAGCAATGGCTACCATTATGGTATTTATTACAGCTCTATTATTTATTGGGCAAAAATATATTATCAACAAAAAATCGTTTACTATGAGTTCCTTAAGACCGATACAACCAGCTTCTTTCAAAGGCATTAGAGGGATATTGGCGCATGCCGCCATTTATACAGTCGTATTTTTGGCAATTATCCCGCAGTTGACTGTCATGGTGACATCTTTTCTGGAGACGAAGGGTTCTCGGTTCATTGCGGCTTTCTCTTTGGAGAGCTACGAGTCGGTTTTTAAAACACTTTGGGAATCAATAGCCAATACTTATATTTTTGGATTGGGAGCTATTTCTATTATCGTGTTACTGAGCATGTTCATAGCCTATTTATCAACCAGGAAGAAAAATTTGTTTACCTCCATGATCGACACCATTACAATGTTCCCGTATATACTGCCGGGGTCTGTGCTTGGTATTACCCTTCTTCTGGCTTTTAACCAAAAGCCGATGCTCCTGAGCGGAACGATCACGATTCTGGTTATTGCATTTATTGTCAGAAGGCTTCCATATACGCTTCGGTCCAGCGCTGCAATCTTGTATCAGTTAAGTCCCAGCATGGAGGAGGCATCCATCAGTTTGGGTTGTTCTCCTGTGAAAACCTTCTTTAAGGTTACGGCTGTCATGATGATGCCGGGTGTGCTTGCCGGAGCGATTATGAGTTGGATAACCGTCATTAATGAACTAAGTGCATCGATTATTCTTTATACCGGCAGCACCAGAACGATGTCAGTTGCGATATATACAGAGGTAGTCAAGGCAAGTTATGGAACAGCGGGAGCGATATCAAGCATCCTGACTGTCACGACTATTATATCTTTATTGATTTTCTTCAAATTGACAGGAAACAAGTCTGTTAGCGTTTAATTGGGAGCGAAAGCCGTCACCGAGGCAGGAACCGCAGCTTTGCTGCGGTTTGGCCTAGTTGGCGAACTATTAAATTGACGCTGGCTGCTCAACCTACCATTAAGAAGCAAGTGGAAAAAGGAGGGCTAATCCAATGGAATTTTGCTTATACGATAACAAAAATGAAAGGGTTGTTCTTATAGAAAACGATTTACTGTCAGCTTTTAATTTGAAGACTAGATGCGGACTGTCCAGTGATATTTCTGTACTTCCAATCATGTCAAAATATGAGTATTTGTCTTTTCCCGCTTCGTTTCGAGGAGAAGTTAACGGTATCACTTATTTACTCTATGAGGTTCCTGGTTTATTGGAGCGAAGGTACGATCAAGTTATTGTTCGGGATTAGGACATAGCCTCCAGGGTGTACAAGCTGGTGCTTATGATCAAGCCCCTATTTTAAAGACATTGAAAAAGCCCTAATCAGCAAGCTGACTCCACAACACTTACGGAGTCAGCTTGTTTTTTTGTTGAGTAAACAATATTTTCTTCTATGATTTTACCGCTCCAAGAGTCAGCCCTTTAACAAAATATTTTTGCAAAAGAGGGTACGCTAATATGATCGGTCCAATAGATAACATGCAGGTAGCCATTCTTGCGCTTTCTCCCGGAAGCATACCTATCGCTTGTTCAATGGATCTAGAGGCGTTTTCGTTGCTTTGCAAATTCTGAATGTTCGTCATTAAGGACTGAAGCAAATATTGAAGACTATAAAGCTTGTTGTTTTCTATAAACAACGCGCTGGTGAACCAGTCGTTCCAATAGGCGACAGAAATAAACAACCCGATCGTCGCAAGAACAGGCGTAGACAGTGGGAGTACAATCCTGAAATAAGTCATGAATTCTCCCGAGCCGTCAATCCTCGCCGATTCAATGATAGCGTCAGGTAGCGATTTGAAAAAGTTGCGCATGATCATCACATGTACTGGAGATACAAGCATCACGACGATTAGAACAAAAAATGTATCCTTCAAGTGGAGGTATCTGGTTATCAGAATGTAGTATGGAGCCAATCCTCCGTTGAACAGAATAGTAAAGAACACAAGGAACGCTATCTGATTCCTGTATTTGACTTCATTCCTGGAAATAGCATAGGACATCAGCGAGGTCACAAACAAATGAAGACATGTGCCAACGACTGTGACCAGGATTGTTACCTTGTAAGCATTCAAAATGGATTCTGTGCCGGAGAATACATACTTGTAACCTACAAGACTGAATAGGTTCGGTATCAGGTGAAATCCGTCGATTAAGAGTGATTTTTCATCCGTTAAGGAAACGGACAGCACTAGTAATATAGGAATGAGGCACATAGCACTATATACGACGAACATTAAATTGATCAGAATCTTCGGTAATATATTCCATCCTGTAAAGGATATCATTTTCACTTTTACACGCTCCTCAAATTAGTGCGCTAGAATAGCGAGCTATCGGAATCATATTTTTTGACTAGAAAGTTGGTAATCAGCACCAACACAAATCCAACAACTGATTGATACAGTCCTACTGCAGATGACATACCGATATCGTTTACTGTGCGCAATGACCTGAAAACGTAGGTATCGATAACATCGGTCGTCGAAAACAAAATCCCAGATTCCCGTGGCAGATTGTAAAATGCGCCCCAATCACCAAGCCCGCCGTTGAAAATTTTTCCGAGCGAGAGGAGTAAAAGGATAATGACAACGGGCATCAATAACGGAATCGTAATGTGTCTTGCCTTCTGCCACTTGTTCGCTCCGTCGATTTCAGCTGCTTCATAATAATCCGACGATATTCCCAGTAAAGCCGCAACATAAACAACCGAAGTATAACCTACTGACTTTAAAATAAATGCCAACGGCATTATAAAACGCCAATATAGCGGCTCACCATACCATTGTATCTCTTCTAAACCGAATGATTTTCGAATGCTGTTCATTACCCCCTGATCAGGGCTAAGCAAGGCGTACACAATATACTCTCCTACTACCCAAGATAGGAAAAACGGAAGCAACATCACACTTTTATAAAGCGCTGTCCGTAACCGGCTGCCGGTTTCCTGCAAAAGAATAGCGAAAACAACGGATATTACGGTTACCGTCAGCATGATGATCAAGTTGTAAAAAATCGTATTAAACGTAACCCTCCATATCGCATCGGACTTGAAAAAAAACTCGAAATTTTTAACCCCGATCCATTTGCTGCCCCATACTCCCTTTACCGGATTATAGTCCTTGAAAGCGATCACCGCCCCGAACATAGGCAAGTAACTGAATATGATGAAATAAAGCAATCCCGGCAGCGCCATGACGTAAAACGGCCAGCGTCTGAAAATTTCCGTTAAAAAACTTTGCCGACGCACGGAGCCGGTCTTTTTGAAACCATTCTTTACAGCAGTTGTGGCTGGTACATTGTTATTCATTTACCCACTCCTCATTAATGAAAGTCTTGTATATTTGGACACAATTTAACAATAGCCGATCAAAGAAAATCATAAAACAGAAAAAAGCATAGTTTCCTTTAATAATTCGCTATGACGGTTCTATAAAAAATAATGGTTTCTCTAATTTTTTTTTGAAATAAGGTAGAACGAACTGCTCGAGCCCAACCGTTGGGGCTGAGATTCAAAAAATATTTGAAAATTTTCTTCGCATTTCGAATAAACAGATGCTGATCAAGGGAGTGTCGGAAGTCGATAAAAACTTCAAAAAAATCACATATTTATGAAATGTAAATTTTTTGAAGAATCAAAATAGTAAATTATCAAAGGAAACTATATTTTTTTCAGTATTCATGATCATCGTAATCTACTATTGTGAAATTGCAGTCAATAGCATCTGTGCTTTTCCATATAGGGGGAGATGAGGCCTAACGTTAACTTCTCGAATGTTTTGTATGGATTGTAAGAAAACTCAAAATGCGGATCAGAAAAAAGGAGGACAAAAATGCTTAAACAGAAAAAGAAAATTGCATCAGTAATAGCTTTATCTCTTATTGTGCCCCTTGCGCTCGCCGGATGCGGAACAGATACGAATCAGGGTAAACAACCTGACGTGTCACCTAGCCAGACAGCCCAGGTTAAAGGACAACAGAATGAACAGCCGATAGAATTGACCTTTTATATTGCTAATTCACCAGTTAAAGATATGGATAGAATTATGGAAGCGGCAAATAAGATCATTAAAGAAAAAATTAACGCGACTGTAAAGCTTGTCGTTACCGACTGGAGCACATATCCGCAAAAAGTTAATCTGATGATTTCCTCGGGTGAACCGTTTGATCTCGCCTTTACTGGAAGTTTTGGAGAATTGAACTATTTCCAGAATGCTTCCAAAGGAGCTTTCAAAGATATCACCGATCTTCTGGATAAGTATGCTCCAACGACCAAGTCGAGAGTGCCTGAGAGTATCTGGCAAGGCGTTAAAGTGAAAGGTAAAATATATGGATCCATTAACTACCAGGTGTGGGGGATGGCCGGAGCCAAAGGGGTGCAACTTAGAAAAGATTTGGTCGACAAGTACCAGTTCGATTGGAAATCGGCAAAGAAATGGGAGGACCTGACGCCATTTCTGGATGCTGTGAAAAAGGGCGAACCTGATATGATTCCTTGGGAATACAGCAATCAGGCAGATAATTTTGCGGATATGCCACTCGTTTATGGCATGGATTCCGTGGGAGATAATAAAATTCCCGGCTGGGTTCGGAATAACGATAAAGATATCAAGGTAATCAATCAATATGAAACCCAGGAGTATAAGGATTATCTCAAATTGTTCAGAAGCTGGTATCAAAAAGGTTACATTAAGAAAGATGCTGCAACGATGAAGGATTATGTCCCGGACAGAAAAGCCAAACGAGTTGCTGCGTTATATGCCAACCCGTATCCTGACCTAGTTGACATGCCTGAACTTGGTGCCTCTTCTTTCATGTCTATGGCGCCGCCGGATGACAAGGTATACAGTTACGGCAAGAGGTTTACCGAGCCCTTTATCTCTGCCAATACGCCTTCAACTGCATTAGTTGCTGTAGGCGCCAATTCGAAGCATCCCGAAAAGGCGGTTCAACTGATCGAATTGCTGAACACGAATGACGAGCTATTCCATCTCCTAGCTTTCGGTCAAGATGGGAAAGATTACAAAAAGATTGGCGAAAAGAAAATTGACATGATCAAAGACCAATACAATTTTAACTGGTCTGAATGGGAAATCGGACAGTCCTATAACAGGATGCTGTGGGATCAGAACACCGATGTCGAAACGCGTGAAAAGTCTCTCAGCATCATTTATCAAGCGGATAAGACAGCCATGGTATCGCCTGTGATGGGATTTGTATTTAATGTGGAACCGGTTAAAACTCAAGTTGCCAACGTTGACGCGACTTTGAAAGAACTTCTTTATGCGCTCGATTCGGGCTCGGCAGATCCTGACAAATATTATCAGGAATTTATTAAAAAATTGAAGAGTGCCGGTGCCGACGATATTATCGCGGAGAAGCAGAAACAGATCAACGAATGGAAAAAGCAGAATGGCAAGTAAGCATGAAGCAAAGAATGACAAGCGCTAGTTTTTAGCGGGATTCATCAAGGGAGGGGAAGCAGGTTCAGCGCAATTATGTGATTGAGCCTTGCTTTCCCTCCTTCTTTGCGAACTTTGGAAGCGCGTTCACTCAGCGACTGGCATCTGTGTGTTGAAGAAGGATTGAGAATCGAGTGGAAATTTACAAGTAGGAGGAAAGTAAAGAATGATAAAAAAAGTTAATAAAATAACTTCAGTGGCATTGGCAACTGCAATGATCGTTACATCCATGTTTGCTTTTCCCAATAATAAAGTAGAAGCACAGCAAGTGGCGGGTAACGCCCCGTTTATTAACTCATGGTTGGTATCAGGTCCATTCGTTTCCCCAGTAGTGGACCAAATTTATGGAACTGCAGTGGGAGAAACCGTAAAATACGCGGCGTCGGCATCACAAATAATAGCATCATCATCAACACTTGCAGTGAACCCTGTTTCGAATTTAGTTGATGGAAAGACAAACAGTCAGTGGGTGACAGAAAATGATTCTGCTCCATGGGTGAATATGAAATGGAGTCAGCCTATTGCTATTAATGAAGTGAAAATAGCACAATGGGGCGATTCGCGTCACGTTAACAATTGGTATAATCTTACTTTCACGCTGAATGATGGCAGCATCGTAGAATCTGGAAAGGTTGATAGTACATCTTCAAGCTCATCATCACCAACCGTGTATGCTATGCAATCCGAGTTAAAGAATGTAGTTGAAATGAAGGTTGAAATCGATAAAGGACGAACGCCTTATCCAAACATAACCGGCATTTCAGAAATAGAGGTAAATAACAAGCCAGCAGCTGGATCTGGTTCTGGCGCTGCTACGATCGCTCCCGCAATCGGCGATCCGTTAAGCTTGAATAACGAAAGTCATAAATGGGAATATTTCGATGATCGCATTTATAACAGAAACTACGATGATTATCAAGATTTATATGGTTATTATGCTATAAAAAAAGGCATCGATACTAGAAACAAATATGTATACGCTCATACATACGTATACAGCCCAGTAGAACAGCAAGCTTATTTTAATGTAGGCGCCAGCGGTTCATATCGGCTTTATGTAAACGATAAGGCTGTAACCACACCGTCCACACCTGTGGAGGTGCAAAAGGATTTAACAAAACAAGCGATTCAGTTAAAGCAGGGTTGGAATAAACTGATGATTCAAATCAAACATACATATACAGAAGATGTTAATTCAAACAATGTCCCGACACCATTAGATCAAAATGTAGCATACCTTGGGTTCTATGGAAGAGTCACAGATCAAAATGGCAATAAAATAAATGGACTTGTTCCTTCGGTTAAAGGCGCAACTGGGGCTCTAGAAATTGTAACACAAGGCCTGTCAACCGAGGATGTCATTAAAACTCCGCTGCCAACCCAAAATATGCCGATTGGCTACAAGGAATGGCCTTATGTATGGAATAAATCAAAGGCGAACAATAAATACGGTGTTGCGGCATCGGCATTTCAATTTATGGCGAGCGGGGGAGCGCCTGGTTATACTTGGAGTCTCGCAGAGGGCAAACTGCCTGATGGCTTGTCATTAAATGCTGACGGTACAATCGCAGATGGATTAGTGAATGGAAATGTCGATTTAAATAGCAGCAAAGGTATAATCAGTATTAACGCCGCACCAGGAGATTATAACTTTACTGTGCAAGTTACTGACAATAATGGAAATACGGCTAGAAAGAATATGACAATTACAGTAAAGGAACGCCCTAATAAATGGTTTGAAGAAGGGCGTGTGGGCGCTTTAAGTCATGCGATCCCCATTTACAGTTATTTTGTAGACCCGAATTTCTCTGCTGATTTATGGGCACAAAGAGCAAAAGCTCAAGGGCATTCCTTGGTATCGATTGAATCGGTACAACAAGCTTATTTCTGGCCGTCTAAATTCGCGGATCCCCAAAATGAAAGGCATATGTATCTTCCGAAGGATGCAAACGGTAAGGTAGTAGATGGGTTGAAACAGTTTGAATTGGCAGTGAAACGCCATGGAATGAAGTTTGGGCTATATTATGGCGGCGGGGTACAAGTTTATACAACCGACCTCTATGTGCAGAATGTGTCCGATTTGATTGAACGGTATGCGCCTGCGTATCTTTATTTTGATGGACCGCAAGGCATACCAGATCAAAATTTTGATGTGATATACAGCGTTATACGCAATTATAGCGATGACATTATCGTAAACTCCAATGCATGGGGGGCAGAGTATGGAGACCCTGATTTAAGAACCGAAGAAGCATCTGGTATTTACGCGAATGGCGCTGCAAATCATCTTTTGAAACGTACGATTATGGAACCATGGAAAATGATACACACCAAAGACGCCTTATCTCCATATTACGGTAAACGAGATGACTACAGGCAAGTTGCCAAGGAAATGATCATGAATGCCGGCAGAGGCTATGTGGATAATAATGATCAGACGCCTGTAGATAGTCGCGGGCCCAATTGGAATTCCCCTGAGGAAATTGCGACAAGGTATCCTAAAGCAGAGCAGGAATACATTGATGTGAGAGAAAGTTTTGTAGATTGGTTTGCACCTGCAGGAAAGCCGGAAAGACATGAGTCTACAACGGGTACAATGCCATATTTCCTCTCGGGCTATGGCTACGAAGATGATGGAAAAGGCAATTATGAAAAATTTGCTTTAGCTAACAGTACGACAGGTCCACAATGGGGATACGCAACGAATAGGGATAACAATGTTTATCTTCATATTATGAAAGGACCTGACAGCAAAAAAGGGTTTGATGCCATTCCTGGAAAGTCTTTAACCATTCGTCCGGTTCTAGATCACGTGACATCCGTAACCTGGTTGAACGAGGATATTCCTGTCACTTCTTTTGTACAAAATGGAGATAGTCTGACCGTCAATCTTACTAATGTCCAGGAGGATCCGATTGACACAATCATCAAGATTGTAACGGACAATGCTGCACGCAAGTATACGCTTACTAATGTCAAAACAACGGGTGAGCAGTTGACACCTTCATCGCTCAAAATCAACACTGAGGGATATATGACATTTCCAGCGCTTAAAGCCAAGCTTTCAGGTTTAACTTATAGCAGTGCAAATCCTGAAATAGCGGCAGTTAATGCTAACGGAATCGTAACTCCGGTATCAAACGGAACAACTACGATCACAGTTAGCGGTACTTATGAAGGTGTAACGAAACAGGATACATTAAAAGTGACAGCAAGAGACGGCAAAATTTATGTTGGGGAAACCATGATTGGCGCAACATTACTCGTGGGTGGAAAAGAAGCTTACGGCGAGTTTGGTACACTAGAAAAACTCAGCTATCAAATCGAAGGCAGATCATCGAAAGGCGGAGCAATAGGGCTTGATACGGCGCAAATTCAATGGCACGGCGGTGTCGTTGATTTAAAAGCGGGTGACAATTATAAGCCTGTATCGATTAAAGAAACAAATGGATTTACTTTCAAGACAAATGAAATTATTGCGCCTTTCGTAGAACAACCTACACGGGGAGTCGTTTGGGCTGATGTAACGTTAGACGGCAAAACATTTACAACAAATAAAATATTCATGGACCTGGTGCCATACCAAAATCTTGCAGGATCCACTGAAATTACAGCTAGTCATAATCAAGGTGCAGTAAGTCAATTAGTTGATGGAAAAACTATTGAAGGCACTCATTTTGATCAATCCAAATGGTCGGTAACTGCAAATGAAAAGGCATGGATTCAATTTAAGCTGCCGACAAAGTCTCAGATTGCCAATATCAATCTTAACTTCAATTCTTTGGAACAAAGCTATATCAATACGCCTAAAACAATAAAAATTCAAACTAGTGCTGATGGCGTGGCATGGAATGATGTCAAAACCGTTAACGGTCCGACGGGTACTGCTAATTTTGGATTCTATGACCAATACGCATTAAACACGGATGCTCAATACGTTAAATTACTATTTGAAGGCGGTTCAAACGGGTCAACGATTGATTTGCTTGAAGTAGCAATAAACGGAGTGGATAAGTCCAATTTATTTGATCGCATCGATTATGAGTTTAAGCCGGTTACTGAAGCTACAGGTAAATATGACATTAAGGCTTTTACAGGTGCGGGTGCACCGATTGATATGAAAGATGCAGTGATCACGGTAACAAGTGAAAACCAGGGTGTGATTACGGTGGGCGATTCAAACCTGCTGACCGCTGTTTCAAAAGGTATGGCAAAGATTCACATAAGAGCAACAATAGGCGGGCGTTCTATTGAAGAAGTTACTTATCTTTTTGTTGATCAGTCAGGAAAAATAGTTATATCTCCCTATTTAAATAAAATTGACTTAACTCTTAATAAAAATACAATTAAAAACAACAATCCAATCGTTGCCACAATTAATGGCTTATTAAGTACAGGAGGAAGCGCTGATTTATCAAGTGCTACTGTAGAATATCAATTTAGCGATGCAAGGTTATCTGTTGTTGAAGGCAGCAATACGATCATTGCTAAAGGCGAACTTGGCACTGGGTTTAATGCAACTGTTGCTGTAAAGGTTACTTTAGACGGGGTGACCGTTATAAGTCGTCCTATGACAATAAATGTAGTTGTTGATACTGTCCCTCAGTCACAAATGACGGCAACAGCGATAAGTCAGGAAACTGGTGGGGATAACAACGCAGCCTCCATGGCGATTGACGGAAACCCAGGAACAATCTGGCATACAAAGTGGAATAAATCAGACGTTCTCCCCCAATCGATTACCTTAAACCTTGGAGGAACCTACAAGATCAATAAAGTCGCATATTTACCAAGGCAATCAGGAGGCAGCAACGGAATTATTACAGGCTACAACGTGTATGTAAGTACGGATGGATTATCCTTTACTAAGGTTGCAAGTGGAAATTGGGATAACAACAATGCGGAGAAATACGCAACATTTACTTCGACCAATGCATCCTATGTCAAGCTCGAAGCAACAGCGGGTGTTAACGGATGGGCATCGGCTGCGGAGATCAATGTATGTCTTGATTCACCGGAAGTGCCGCAAGCTGTTATAGCCGGGCCCGTCAAGGTGAACTCCGGGCAAACCTTCAATCTGACGATGGGGCTGACCGGCGTTACGCAAAGTGTATACCAGCAATTGTACGCTCAAGATTTTACACTACAGTATGACCCTGCAAGTGTGCAATTCGATTCGGTGACATCCCTGAAAGAAGGGTTCCAAGTCATCGATACAAAGGAGACGCCAGGTCAACTCCGGATTGTGGCTGCCAGCGTGGGCGCGAACGTGCCTGCCCAAGGTGATTTGCTCGCAATCAAATTTACGGCCAAATCCGTAACCCAGGCAACCAACACGACAATTTCTGTAGACCATGTTGTGATTGGCAATGCACAGGGGAATGAGCTGCAGGTCGGCGGAGTCTCCCGTGAGATCCAAATAACTGTACCTACTATACCTGTAGATAAGTCGCTCTTGAACGCAGCGATCGCAAGCGCTCAGGCGAAGTACGATGCAGCAGTGGAAGGCAATGGGGACGGACTGTATGCGATTGGAGCCAAAGCGCAATTGCAGTCGGTTATCGATGCAGCCAAAGCTGCAACAAACAATTCGAATGCTACCCAGCAGCAGGTGGATAGCGCGAAAGCCGCATTGGAAGCGGCAGTTCAAGTGTTTGACTCCAAGCGAATAACTGCAGATGTCAATGGAAAAGGCGGAATAACAATTGGAGATTTGGCAATCGTAGCAGGGGCTTACGGCACACAACAAGGCCAATCGGGCTGGAATGAGAAAGCGGATGTCAACCATGACGGCAAAGTTGACATTGTAGACCTTGCCATTGTGGCCAAAGCGATCTTGCAATAGAACAATCGCATTAGCGAAATTGAGGATTGATCGGCAATGAAATGGGGCGGGGGGAGCTTATCCCCCTTCTGTATCCGAAATAGCCAGTTATGCAGGTTCAAGAGTTTATAAATAGCCTCTCGGCATTCGCCGAGAGGCTATATGAATTTGTGGAGGAAGGAAAAGGAGTGACTGATGCTTGCAGTCATGTACAAGTAGAAAATGATTTCGGAAAAGTTCAGAAAAAAGTTTTCAATTTCATTATGTTGTTGGTTTTAAAGGCTTATGTATTTATTTTGTGAGGGAAAATCACTATTTTGGATAAGTGCTTTTAAAGAAATTGAAGGTTTCTTTGATTTTTATTGTTTCGTTAGTAAGAACATGAATAGTACGATAAGTGAACAACAACTTGTGAGGGTGAATGGCAATGAAGTACGACTACGAGCTGGAGGAAGTCTACTTGTGAATCAATGAATTATGAAAGCGCTAACGGTCCGCATGCATTCGTATATTTAAAAAGGGAGGGATGACAAGAGATACTAAATATAAGCAATTGAAAAGCGGTATGGCGGCATCATCTTATTCAGGACTTGTAAGAGCTAAGTTTGGAGCAACTGATGGTTATTATTGTCAATACAAGCGTCGTAGCCCAGGCCAAGATAAATGGGAGTTGGGCTCCTTAGGAGGAAGATGTTAATGTTCAAGAAACAATTAAATATTTTAATGTTACTGTGTATGTTAACCACTTTGTTAAGTTCAGGAATAAAAGTTCAGGCATCTGAAAGCGGTTCCAGTGCGAATTCGAACGATATACAAACTGAGTTCTTTGTTTCACCGTCAGGCAGCGATACAAATGACGGGTCAAACGACCACCCATTTGCTACTTTACAAGCGGCCCGCGATGCTGTGCGTTTGATTAACAGCAACATGACAGGCGACATTATCGTGTATGTCGCTTCGGGTAATTACTACGTCAACAAAACGATTTCCTTCGATGAAAGAGATTCGGGAACAAATGGGCATAGGGTCATCTATGCCAATAAAGATGGATTGGGAACTGCGAAATTCATTGGTGGGAACAAAGTAACTTCAGCATGGAGTGCAGTAACGCGCACAGGTGCTGATGCAGATCTGCCCGCCAGTGCAGCCGGAAGTGTGTACAAGACTTTTGTTGGTACAGGCATTAACTTCAATACCTTATATGTGAACGATGCCAGAGCGATTATGGCACGAACAAAAAACTTGACAGTCGATCCAAGATTTCCAAATGCATCAGCTACCTATATGAGATCAGCCGGCGGAGGCGTCAGTACCCTCAACTATAATTCTGGTGATATTGACTCAGAATCAATGACCGGACTATTAAATGCACAAACTCGAGGCGAATTGGACGCTCAGGTGTATATGTGGGACGGTGGTTACTGGGATTGGATGACGGACACCATTCCGATTGCAAGCGTAAATACATCTTCACGAACAATTAACTACAAAACCGACCCGAATAATAGGGCGGCATACCGGCCCAAATACGCTACACGTAGCGATGCAAGATACTTTTTGCAGGGAAATCTAGGGTTCTTGGATCAGCCCGGCGAATACTACTTCAACAAAAAGACAGGATATCTGTATTATTACCCTGTGACAGGTTCCGGCAATATAAGCAATCAGGACATCGTGATCCCTGCCGTAGAGAAAATTATTGACATCAAGGGCGCCTCCCGTACAAGCATGGTATCACATATCACATTCAGTGGTTTGGAATTTAAAGACACCAATTTCCCTGACTACTACGCTTACGGATGGAACTGGGGGGATGCGGGAGACGGCTTAGGATATTACCCGCCGGAGGCAGCAGGAAGCACACAGCCTTCTTACGCCGAACAGTCTGAAAGAGTGGAGTTTCAGGTTGGTATAATCACCTTAAGCAATACGAACAACATCACGATTACCAACACGCATATAAAAAATGCGGGGATGTTCGGTATTGAACTCTATCTTGCAAACCAGTACACGAATATCAATAATTCCCTTATTGAATATACCGGACATGGCGGTATCAATCTGGAGGGAGGCTATCCCGGAGTAGGCGGGGATGCCAATGGGGACGGCTATAGTAGAGATAACAAAGTAACCAATACGATTATTCATGATTTAGGTCAGTTGGTTGGTCAAACCTCCGGTATCACAGTAAACAATTCCGGTTATAATACATTTTCACATCTTGAGATTTACAACTCGCCAAGAAGGGCTTTGTTTATAACGGGCGGGCCGAACCGCAATTCGAACGTTGCCTTTCCAAATGGTGACAAAAATTTTAATCCGATGACGGATATGTATTCGCATCACAACACTTTCGAATATATCTATTTGCATGATGCGCAGCAGGATGGCGGGGATGACGGTGCATTTTTTTCCGCTTATTTATGGAAGGGACAAACCAATTATAAACCAAACTATATCAACCAAATGGTTATAGATCGCGTGGGGGCCAACCCATCGATGACGGATATAGCGCCGTGCGGAATGAGCTTTGACATTGGGGCCTCAGGATGGGAATTGCGAAATGTAAAAAGCGTGAACACGCAACATTTTAACGGGCAGTTGAGCAGCACGTCCAAGACTGGGTATAATAGCAAAATCACCCTTTTCAATACTAATCTTGAATTACTAATAGACGCCACCCAAGCCGAGCCCTTTGATGATTCGTTAATCGATTATGCAAACATAGGTGTCGGAGCTGATTTCCCAAGTGTTTATCAGCCGGTACGAACTTCGTTCCAAGAACCGAATGACATCTATTTTAAAGACGATTTTGAAAACGGACTTGATCTTTCGAAATGGATGTATACAGGGAAAAAGCCTAATATCACAACAAGATGGATGTCTGAGGGCGTTCTTCACGGAAAAAAAGCTTTAGAAATCGTCGAGTCTAATGGTTTTAAGCCTGTGTTGTACAGAGATTTTAATACATCTCTCAAAAAAAATGTGACTGTTAAGTTCTTTGACAGGCAAACGACTAATCTTGCCTGGATGAACCTCTCATCGATAATCAAATCGCTCGTCAGAGTCGATAATGGTGTGCACGCTGTGGGCATGGGGATCGATACTAAGGTAGATAATGGACATTATGTTGTTTTAGACGGCTCTACGGAAACGGCGACCTCTGTTCCGCGTGCGTATGGCTGGCATGAGATGAAATGGGATTATACCAGCGGCACCAACGCGAAGCTGTACATGGATGGCGTGCCGGTTAAAACCTTGAACACAATAACTGATTTTAATCGGGTTCAATTGGGTTCTGATGACGGCATGGGCGAGATTTATTACGACCAACTGTATATCTATGGTGGAGCAGTAGCGCCTCCGACCAGCCCGCTGCCGATACAGCCAGCTCCGATACCTGGCGTGATCGAAGCGGAAGATTACGACGGCATGTCCGGCATACAAACCGAGGCCCCCTCGGAAACCAACTATACCAATTTCTATAATGCGGAAGGCGCGTTGACTGCTCCTGTGCTTTTCGAAGGCACACAGCTTGTAGGCTCTATTAATGCCGGCGATTGGATGGATTACAAAGTCAATGTTCCAGCGGCCGGAACCTACAAGTTGAATTATCGGGTTGCCGTTGACTCGGGGAAAACTGGCGAAGTTCAGTTGCAGGTGAACGGAGTCAATCTGAAAACGACTTCATTCCCGACCACAGGCGGCTTGAGAAATTGGGTGACGGTAAGCGATTTGGTGACATTGGAAGCAGGGCCGCAAACGATACGGCTCTATGCGACCCGAGACGGGTGGAACCTGAATTGGATCCAGTTTAAGCCGCGTCCGCAAGTCCCTGGCATAATCGAAGCGGAAGATTACGATGCCATGTCGGGAATACAGACACAGCCAAGCGATGAGGGTGGCGTAAATGTAGGATGGATAGATCCCGGCGATTGGATGGACTATATATTAAACGTACCTGCCGACGGAATTTATACCGTAAAATATAGAGTAGCTGCAAATGGTAATACAGGCGGGGTCCAATTTATGGTCAACGGAGTTAATAAGAAAACTACTGCATTCCCGACAACCGGAGGTTGGCAGAACTGGACTACTGTCTCTGATACCGTATCATTGGCCGCAGGTACACAGACCGTGAGGCTGGCTGTTACTGGAGGCGGTTGGAACTTCAACTGGTTTGAGTTGGTGAAGGTTGCTGACAGAAAATTAAGCAGCATCACATCGCCTGCAGCGATAACAGTGGACGTCGGAACGGCTAAGACTGCGGCAGCTCTTGGATTGCCTGCCAAAGTAACGCTTGTAACCGATGGGGGAAATGTGGATGCAAATGTGACATGGGATTTAAGCGGCACAAGCTACGATCCAACTGTGACGACGGTGCAGAGATTCACGGTAACAGGAATCGTAACACTGCTCCCTGCCGGAGTCCTAAACCCGAACAACGTGCCATTGACAACAAGCATTAGTGTAACAACGGTTAAGAATAAGAGGATCTCTCAGTCTCAAATGACGGCAACGGCGACAAGCCAGGAAACTGGTGGGGACAACAACGCAGCCTCCATGGCGATTGACGGAAACCCGCAGACGATTTGGCATACAAAGTGGGATAAATCTGACGTTCTCCCCCAATCGATTACCTTGAACCTTGGAAGAAACTACAAGATCAATAAGGTCGCATATTTACCAAGACAATCAGGAGGCAACGGAATTATTACAGGCTATAACGTGTATGTAAGTACGGATGGGGTAACCTTTACTAAGGTTGCAAGTGGAAATTGGGATAACAACAGTGCGGAGAAATACGTAACATTTACTCCGACCAATGCATCCTATGTCAAGCTCGAAGCAACACAGGGCGTTAACGGATGGGCATCGGCTGCGGAGATTAATGTCTTTGAAGCTGATGATAGCAAAATCATTACAAGCATCTCGGCACCCGCAGCGGTCACAGGGGTTGCGAACGGAACAGCCAAAACGGCAGCAGCTCTTGGATTGCCAGCAACAGTACAGGTGGTTACCGATGCAGGAAACGTCAATGCCAATGTTGCATGGAATGTAGTAGGAACAAGCTATGATCCAGCTGTAAAGACGGCACAGACTTTCACTATACCTGGAACAGTAACCCTACCAGCAGAAGTGGTAAATCCGAACAATGTAGCATTGACAACAAGCATCACTGTAACCGTGAATGCAGGAGCATCAGTGCCTCAGTCTACATTGACAGGTTTAACGCAGGTGAACGCTGGCCAGGCGTATGAGGTAACGATGGGTTTAAGCAGCGTTACGCAAAGTGTATACCAGCAAATGTATGCGCTAGATTTGACTCTTCACTATGATCCGATGAGTTTGCAGTTCGATTCCGTTGAATCACTTAAAAACGGATTTCAAGTCATCGATTCAAAAGAAGCGGTACCGGGACATATCCGGATTATTGCTGCACGCGCGTCCGAAAACCAAGATGTGCTTACAGAAGGTGATTCGTTAAAATTCAAATTTACGGTCAAATCTGGTGCGCAGGCAACTTCTACGACAATTTCTGTAGGCAATGTTGTTATTGCCAACGGACAGGGGAATGAACTTCAGGTTAATGGAGCTTCGCGCGATATACAAATCAGCATACCTGTTACTGTCGACAAATCACTCTTGAATGCAACGATCACGAACGCTCAGGCGAAGTACGATACAGCTGTGGAAGGCAATGGAGATGGTCTGTATGCGATTGGCTCCAAAGCGCTATTGCAGTCGGCTATCGATGCAGCTAACGCTGCAGCAAACGCTTCGAATGCAACGCAGCAGCAGGTGGATAGCGCGAAAACCGCACTGGAAGCGGCAATTCAAGTGTTCACAAGCAAGAAAATAACCGCAGATATCAATGGAGGCGGTATCTCAATTGGAGACTTGGCTTCCGTAGCAGTTGCTTACGGCAAACAACCAGGTCAATCGGGCTGGAATGAGAAAGCGGATGTAAACCATGACGGCAAAGTTGACATTACAGACCTTGCTATCGTAGCGAAAGCGATCTTGCAATAATAAATACTTGTCAAATATACAGTGAGGGGAGATTTATTTTCTCCCCTCGCAATTATGGCATCGATTCCGAATAGTCAATTATTTTCTGTGAATTTCTGCTTTCATTTCACTCATTCATTCATTGGTGTTTTAAAACGAAGAAATCGTGATTGAAAAAGTTCAAAAAAAGTCTTCAATTCCACTATGTTGTTGGTTTTGAAGGCTTATTTGTTATTTTGTAGAAAAATTAGTATTTTTGATGAGTGCTTCTAAAGAAATTGAAGGATTCTTTGATCTTTGTTGTTTCTTTAGTAAGGGTTCGAATAGTAGAATCAGACAAGATTATTGCCGAGAAGCAAAGCAACTGAATGCATGGAAGGCAGCTAATAAATAAGTTGATTCAATTGTACAAGTAGTCTTACCGCTTCGAGATGGAGAAAGTCTGCTTGTGAATCAATGAATTATGAATGTGTTAACGGTGCGTATGCATTCGTATATTTTATTAGGGAGGGATAACATGAGGAATTAATATACGCAAATTGAAATTTTCAAACTTACAAGCGTATTAGCATGGCCAAGATAAATGGGAGTTGGTCTCCTTAGGAGGAAGAGTTAATGTTCAAGAAACAATTAAATATGTTACTTTTACTGTGCATGTTAACCACTTTGTTTAGTTCAGGAATAAAAGTTCAGGCATCTGAAAGCGGTTCCAGTGCGAATTCGAACGATATACAAACGGAGTTCTTTGTTTCACCGTCAGGCAGCGATACAAATGACGGGTCAAACGACCACCCATTTGCTACTTTACAAGCGGCACGCGATGCTGTGCGTTTGATTAACAGCCATATGACAGGCGACATTATCGTGTATGTCGCTTCGGGTAATTACTATGTCAACAATACGATTTCCTTCGATGAAAGAGATTCGGGAACAAATGGGCATAGAGTCATTTATGCCAATAAGGATGGATTGGGAACTGCGAAATTCATTGGCGGGAACAAAGTAACCTCGGCATGGAGTCAGGTGACGCGTACGGGTGTCGATGCAGATCTGCCCGCCGGTGCAGCCGGAAGTGTGTACAAGACTTTTGTTGGTACAGGCATTAACTTCAATACCTTATACGTAAACGACTCCAGAGCGATTATGGCACGAACAAAGAATCTGACAGTCGATCCGAGATTTCCGGCAGCGTCTGCAACCTATATGAGATCAACTGGTGGGGGAATCAGTACTCTCAACTATAATTCTGGTGATATTGATTCAGAATCAATGACCGGACTATTAAATGCACAAACGCGGGGCGAATTGGACGCTCAGGTATATATGTGGGACGGTGGTTACTGGGATTGGATGACGGACACCATTCCGATTGCAAGCGTAAATACATCTACACGAACAATTAACTACAAAACCGACCCGAATAATAGGGCGGCATACCGACCCAAATACGCTACACGTAGTGATGCAAGATACTTTTTGCAGGGAAATCTAGGGTTCTTGGATCAGCCCGGCGAATACTACTTCAACAAAAAGACAGGATATCTGTATTATTACCCTGTGACAGGTTCCGGCAATATAAGCAATCAGGACATCGTGATTCCTGCCGTTGAGAAAATCATTGACATCAAGGGCGCCTCCCGTACAAGCATGGTATCGCATATCACATTCAGCGGTTTAGAATTTAAAGACACCAATTTCCCTGACTACTACGCTTACGCATGGAACTGGGGAGATGCGGGAGACGGCTTAGGATATTACCCGCCAGAGGCAGCAGGAAGCACACAGCCTTCTTACGCCGAACAGTCTGAAAGAGTGGAGTTTCAGGTTGGTATAATCACCTTAAGCAATACGAACAACATCACGATTACCAACACGCATATAAAAAATGCGGGGATGTTCGGTATTGAACTCTATCTTGCAAACCAGTACACGAATATCACTAATTCTCTTATTGAGTATACCGGACATGGCGGTATCAATCTGGAGGGAGGCTATCCCGGAGTAGGCGGGGATGCCAATGGGGACGGCTATAGTAGAGATAACAAAATAACCAATACGATTATTCATGATATTGGACAATTGGTTGGTCAAACCTCCGGTGTCACAATAAACAATTCCGGTTATAATACATTGTCACATCTTGAAATCTACAACACGCCGAGAAGAGGAATATTTATCACTGCCGGTGTCAGTCGTAACGGTGGCACTCCATTTCCGAACGGTGACAAAAATTTCAATATTATGACTGATATGTATTCGCATCATAACACGTTCGAATATATCTACTTGCACGACAGTCAACAGGATGGTGGGGATGACGGTGCATTCTTCGCCTGCTATTTATATAAGGGCGGCTCAAATTACAAGCCTAACTACATCAACCAGATGCTCATTGACAATGTAGGGGCCAATCCAAGCATGAGAGACATAGCGCCAAACGGAATGAACCTTGATATGGGCGCTTCCGGGTTTGTAATAAGCAATCTGAAAATCGTAAACCCGCAGCATTTTAATGCTGAGGTAGAAACGACAACTAATAATGGTGATAGAATTTCTTATACAAACACAAACATTGATTTTGGTACACATACGAATCAGCTTAGTACGTTTAATGATTCTTTGATGGACTATGCAAACATAGGAGTAGGGGGTGATTTTCCTAGTATCTATAAGCCAGCAAGAATCACATTTCAGGAGCCTGCCGATATCTATTTCAAAGATGATTTTGAAAACGGGTTGGACTTATCCAAGTGGGTATACAGAGGAACTAAACCTCGAATTACAACTGAATGGATGTCCGAAGGAGTGTTTAACGGCAAGAAAGCCTTGAAAATCGATAGCGATAGTGCCGTAACAGGCTTAAAGCCTGTCCTGAACAGGGATCTAGGTCGTTCACTCAATAAAATAGTTACTGTGAAATTATTTGACAGGCAAAACGAAAATCAAGCTCCATACACTTCAGGGGTAAGTATTTCAACGACAGTTAAATCGCTGGCAAGAGTTGACAATGGTGTTCATGCAGTAGGCTTGGGCTTGGATACGACAATAGACAGAAACTATTATGTTATTCTTGACGGCTCAACAGAAACTGCAACTTCTATTCCTCGTACGTATGGGTGGCATGAATTGAAATGGGATTACACCAGTGGTACCGATGTAAAGTTGTATATGGATGGCGTACAGGTTCAGACCTTGAGCTCAATAACCAATTTCAATCGCGTTGAATTGGGGTCTGATGACGGCAAAGGGGTCAGCTATTATGATCAGCTGTACATGTATGGTGGAACAACGGCTCCTCAGGTGCCAACGCTGCCGATACCACCTGTTAACCTGGCACAGAGTGCAACAATTACAGCATCATCCTATCCTGTAAATGACCAAAAGTATGCCCCTCAGAGCGTAGCTGATGACATCATTGGTGCATGGGGTTCAGGAGAATGGGCATCCAACGGTGAAGCTAATCCGTGGATTCAGCTTAACTGGAGCAGTAGTCAGACGATTAATGGCATATTCCTTTATGACCGCCCGAATACTTCGGATTGGTCACAAGGAGGGACACTTACATTCAGTGACGGCAGTTCTGTTATCGTAACAGGAATACCGAATGATGGCACAGTAAAAGAAGTATCATTTGATGCCAAGGATGTTACATGGGTCAAATTCCAGGTAACAGGTAGTACAGGAAACAATGGCTTGTCGGAGTTTCAGGTATATAAGACAGCAACTTCCCTGACTGTACCTAACGGACTTACAGCTAATGCATCGAGCAGTTCCCAGATGGATGTGACCTGGAATGCTGTAGATGGTGCAACGGGCTATGACCTCGAGGCGGACGGTGGAGTTATCAATAACGTAACCAGTCCGTATGCGCACACGGGATTGGAAGGAACATCAACCCATTCCTACAAGGTAAGGGCAAAGGATGCTTCAGGGATCACTTTATGGAGTTCGCCTGTGAAAGGAGTAACTCCGGCACAAACATTGGGGAAATTTGAGGCTGAAAACTACCAAAGCATGTCGGGAATTCAAACGGAGTCAAGCTCAGAAGGTGGTCGGAACGTATCGTATATCGATGCCGGCGATTGGATGGAATATGTAGTTAATGTACCTGCCGAAGGAATCTATACCGTGAAATATAGAGTAGCCGGAAATACTACAGGCGAGGTCCAATTTATGGTCAATGGAGTTAATAAGAAAACCACTTCAATCCCGACGACCGGAGGTTGGCAAAACTGGACTACTGTCTCGGATACCGTAACATTAGCCGCAGGTACACAGACCGTGAGGCTGTCTGTTGCTAGAGGCGGTTGGAACCTCAACTGGTTTGAGTTGGTGAACGCTGGTGATAATCAATTAAACAGCATCACATCGCCTTCAGCGATAACAGGAGTGGCAAACGGTAAGCCAAAAACAGCGGCAGCTTCTGGATTGCCGGCATCGGTTACATTGGTTACCAATGCAGGAAACATGAATGCCGATGTAGCGTGGAATGTCGAAGCATCATCCTATGACCCGTCCAAAACGTCGGAGCAGACCTTCACCGTAGGCGGAACGGTCTCTCTGCCCGCAGGCGTCTTGAATCCGAACAACGTAGCATTGACAACAAGCATCAGTGTGACTGTGCTGGCTTCGCCTCCACCTCAATCAGGCGTAACGATCGAGGCGGAAAATTATGCGGCAATGTCCAATGTTGTCGTTGAATCAGGCGGCAGCGGCGGGAGCCATGTAGGATACTTGGATCCAAATGACTGGATGGACTACAACGTCAATATTTCGACTACAGGGACATACGCTGTAAAATATACGGTAGGCGTTAATAAGACGGGGAAAGTTAAGTTGCTTGTGGATGGCGTTTCCCAAAAGGATACAACGTTATCGTCAACCGGAGGGTGGAATAACTGGGCAACAGTATCCGACTCGGTTACCTTGAGTAAAGGCGTGCATACAATAAGGCTTCAAGTCGTTGAATCGGGCTGGAACTTGGATAAATTTGAACTGAAACTGCTGGAGAACACCTTAGTGAGCATTCAAACGCCAGCAGCGATAACAGGAGTGGCAAACGGTACGGCAAAAACAGCGGCAGCGCTAGGCTTGCCTGCAACCGTGGTATTGGTTATCGATGCAGGAAACGTAAATGCCGGTGTGGCATGGAATGTCGATGCATCCTCCTATGATCCGTCGCAGCCTGCTCAGCAGACTTTCACAGTAAGCGGCGCAGTAACCTTGCCCGCAGGCGTGACAAATCCGAACAACGTAGGAGCGACAACAAGCATCAGTGTGACTGTGCTGCCAGCGCCAATGCCTCAGTCTACATTGACAGGTTTACAGCAGGTGAACGCTGGCCAGGTGTATGATGTAACGATGGGTTTAAGCAACGTTACGCAAAGTGTATACCAGAAAATGTATGCGCTAGATTTGACTCTTCACTTTGATCCGATGAGTTTGCAGTTCGAATCCGTTGAATCACTTAAAAACGGATTTCAAGTCATCGATCAAAAAGAAGCGGTACCGGGACATATCCGGATTATTGCTGCACGCGCGTCCGAAAACCAAGATGTGCTTGCAGAAGGTGATTCGTTAAAATTCAAATTTACTGTCAAATCTAGAACTCTGGCAACCAGTGCGACAATTTCTGTAGGCAATGTTGTGATTGCCAATGCACAGTCGAATGAGTTGCAGGTTGGCGGTTCCTCCCGCGAGATACAGATTACTGTACCTAGTACGCCTGTAGATAAGTTGCTCTTGAATACAACGATCACGAACGCTCAGGCGAAGTACGATGCAGCAGTGGAAGGCAATGCAGATGGACTGTATGCGATGGGCTCCAAAGCGCAATTGCAGTCGGCTATCGATGCAGCCAAAGCGGCAGCAAACGCTTCGAATATCACCCAGCAGCAGGTGGACAGCGCGAAAACCGCACTGGAAGCGGCAATTCAAGTATTCACAAGCAAGAAAATAACCGCAGATATCAATGGAGGCGGTGTCTCAGTTGGAGACTTGGCTTTAGTTGCAGGTGTTTACGGCAAACAACAAGGTCAATCGGGCTGGAATGAGAAAGCGGATGTAAACCATGACGGCAAAGTTGACATTACAGACCTTGCTATTGTAGCCAGAGCGATCTTGCAATAGAACAACCACATACAATGTTGAATGGAAAATTGAATTAACTGCATTAGCAAAATTGAGGATTGATCGGCAATGAAATGGGGGGAACTTATCTCCCTCCATTTCATTGCCGTTATCATATTTTTCTGCTTTTTAGCCTTCACAACGGTATAAATGATAGATCTGATACATTATCGGAACGGTCACAGACACATATAATAGAAAGCGTTCACAAAATAATTGATGAAGAAAAACTTAAATCGATATTTAAGGATGAAAATCGGAATAAATGATAGATTCACCTCGTTATATCCATTGTCTTGATTCTTTAAGATAATAGTTGTAAAACGCTTTCATGACTTCGTCAGGGGGGCAATGGGAATAAAACGAGACATGATCTCTCGGTGTTAGCACGCATCCATATTTAAGGGGCTGCCAAACGAAGCTCATAGCTGCGCTGGCGCCGCAAAGCGCCATTAACTGCACTAGAATGGCGAACTTTATTTCATTTTTTAAGGAGGATTTCGATGTTTAAAAAAAAGCTAGTTACTTTCCTATCGGCATCACTCGTAGTTGCTTTATTGTCTACTGGGTTTAGTATGCCAAGGACAGCCGAAGCTGCTGAAGCTGCCGGGGCTGCCCAAGTTGCAGATGCAACAATGAATCTAACGCAATATGTAAATCCATTCGCGGGCTCCGCAATTGCAGCAGCTGATTTTGGGACCGGTGGCGGCGCAGGGATGACTTTTCCTGGAGCGGCAGTTCCATTTGGCATGATGAAATGGAGCCCGGATACGAGCTGGGGTGATCAGCTATATGGTGGATATAATTATGACGCCACCCAAATCAAGGGCTTCAGTTTAACCCATCTCAGCGGAGCCGGCTGCAGAGCTTTACAGGATGTACCGATCATGCCATGGGTTGGACCCATAGGAAGATCCCCCGGAACTAACTTTGACGACTACGCAGCAAACTTTTCCCATACTAACGAATCCGCTTCCCCAGGCAGCTACAGCGTTAGATTGGACCGTAATCAAGCGGGTCCTATTCAGGTCGATTTAACAGCAACGACACGAACGGGAATCGGCAATTTCACCTATCCTGCATCGAATCAAGCTATGATGCTCGTTAATCCGGGTCAGAATAGCACAAGCCCTTATGATTTTCAAACGATCAAAACTAATTCGCAAATCAATATCGTGAATGATCATCGATTAATGGGGGTTGTGGATAGCGGAGGGTTTTGCGGAGGCAAGGTCAATACGTACAAATTGTATTTTGCGGTTGAATTCGACCGTCCTTTCGTTAGCTCAGGAACGTGGAAGGGTGCAACGGTTACAGCTGGTTCTACGCTGGCGGAAGGAGGACAAACGGGGGCTTATCTGACCTTTGACACGGCCTCTAATCCAACGGTCAAAGTCAAAACGGCCATTTCCTACGTAAGTATCGAGAATGCGCTGGACAATATGACGCAAGAGAATCCGAATTGGGATTTCGATACGGTCAAACAGGCTGCTTCCCAAGCTTGGAACGAGAAGTTGAACCGTATACAGGTATCGGTGACGGAAGCGACAAAGGATGATGCCCGGACTTTTTACACGACCCTGTACCATACGATGCAATTTCCTGCGACTTATAGCGATGCCAATGGACAGTATCGAGGCTTTGATAAACAAGTCCATACGGTTGTTCCCGGACATAAAGAGTACGCTACGTATTCCGGGTGGGATATTTATCGTTCCCAAATGCAATTGCAGGCTCTCATTAATCCCGAAGAAGCCAGCGATATGGCGCAATCGCTTGTAGATGCGGCTATGCAAGGCGGAGGCGGTTTCCCCAAATGGCCGGTCCTTAATGAAGACTCCAATGTCATGGTCGGGGATCCAGGCGCGATCATTGTTGCCAACATGTACGCCTTCGGTGCAAGGAATTTCAATCTCGAGGACGCTTTAACAGCCATGAACAAAGGCGCTTCTCAACCTTTTGTGAAGAGCACCCGCGATTATTTGACCAGGGCAGGTCTCGATCGTTATTTAGCTAACGGATATATTCCAGTAACTGGCGGCTACGATTTTTTTGGAGCTACATCGACAGCAATGGAATATAACTCGGCGGACTTTGCAATCGCACAGTTTGCCCAAGCAGTAGGAGACACCGAGAAATATTCGCAATATATGAAGCATGCTCAATACTGGAAAAACTTATTTGATATGGATACCACATATATTCGACCCAAAAATGCGGATGGCACGTTTATTTCCAGCTTTTGCCCGACATGTAATAACGCATTTTATGATGGGTTCGTAGAAGGCAACTCTGCCCAATATACGTGGATGATTCCGTTCAATATCCGTTCCCTGGCGGACAAGATGGGCGGGAATGCCAAAGCGATCGAACGACTTGATGTACATTTCACTAAGTTGGATGACGGGCCCAACAGTCCTTATGCGTTCATATCAAATGAACCGGAGCACCATGTGCCGTGGTTATACAACTTTTTGGGTGCTCCCTATAAAACACAGGAAGTCGTACGCCGCGTTATTACAGAGGAATTCTCGTACTTGCCCAAAGGACTTTTCGGCAACGATGATTTGGGGGCGATGTCGGCTTTAAATGTGTGGGGCTCTTTGGGCATGTACCCGATAGTTCCGGGAGTTGGCGGCGTGACGTTAAACGGTCCTTTATTTGAGGACATCCGAATCTCGCAGGGCGCTGGCAAGCAAATTCATATTATCGGAAAGAATGCTTCGAGAGCGAACCCTTATATCCAGAGCTTGAACCTGAACGGTCGTCCAACTAGTTCGACTTGGCTCGACTATAATACGATGGCGAATGGCGCAACGCTGGAGTTCACGATGGGTAATAAGCCAAATACGGAGTGGGGCAGTCCCCCGTCGGATGCGCCTCCTTCCTTTGATTGGAGTGGGGAATTAGGCCTTAATATGGCGCTGAATAAGCCTGCTACGGCTAGCGATGCGTGCAGTGCTGCGCAAGATGCGACTAAAGCTGTTGATGGCGTTGGATACAAAGGAAGCAAGTGGTGCTCGAATTCTTCCAAACCTTGGCTCCAAATTGATTTGGGTCAATCGCAAAACATCTCCGGTTTCATTGTCGAACATGCGGGCGAAGGCGGAGATGATGTGGCGCAGAACACCAGGGATTACAACATTCAAGTCAGCAATGATCAAACGACTTGGACAACAGTTGTCAATGTTACCGGAAATCAGTCAGGTTACAGACTGCATCAGGTGGTTCCGCTGAATGCCCGGTATGTCAGGCTGAATATCGTTACACCGACACAAAACGGGGGTACGCAAGCGCGTATTTATGAGCTTAAAGTTATTGGAACTGGAACGCTGCTGAGCATCCCAACACCTGCGGCCATCACTGGCGTGTCCAACGGGGTAGCCAAAACAACGGGGGCTCTTGGATTGCCGCAAACGGTGACAATGGTTACCGATAGTGGAAATGCGAATGCCGATGTGACTTGGAATGTTGACACTTCAAGCTATGATCGAGCTCTAGGGACTGCACAAACCTTCACAATAACTGGAACAGTAGCCTTGCCAGCAGGGGTGACCAATCCAAACAACGTTGCATTGACAACGAGCATCAGTGTAACTGTACTAGGACCGCCTCAAATACCTGGAAAAATAGAAGCGGAAAATTATTTGAATATGTCTGGGATTCAAACAGAGAACAGCTCGGAGGGTACAAAGGATGTAGGATATACAGATCCGGGAGACTGGATGGACTACGTTGTAAATGTGCAAAAATCAGGATTGTACAAAGTAGACTACAGGGTATCAGTAAACAGTGGTACAGGCATAGTCAATTTCTTAGTAGATGGTGTTTCGAATAAAATAACATCGTTGCCGTCAACCGGAGGCTGGCAAAATTGGAATACAGTATCCGACAAGGTTTACTTAAGTGCCGGCAAGCATACCATCAGGCTGGCCATCAATACAGGCGGCTGGAACATTAACTGGTTTGAGTTATCTGAAGTGCCGCCAACGAATCTCACGAGCATAACAGCACCTGCAGCCATCATAGGCGTGGACATCGGAACGTCCAAGACAGCAGCAGCTCTTGGATTGCCCGTAAATGCAGTGCTTGTAACTGAGTCAGGAAATATGAATGCCAGTGTGAGTTGGGATTTAAGCGGCATTAGCTACAATCCAACTACCTTGACGGGACAGACCTTCACGGTACCAGGGACTGTTACCCTGCCTAGTGGAGTTTCAAACCCGAACAATGTGCCATTAACAACAAGCGTTAGCGTAACTGTTAGTAAGATCCCTTCATCTCAAATAACGGCAACATCGGATAGTGCGTGTGGTACCAATGAAACAGCGAATAAAGCTGTGGACGGTATCTTAGCGGGAAGCAAATGGTGCTCCAAATCCAGCAACATTTGGCTGCAACTTGATCTCGGTTCCGTGCAGAGCGTGAACGCGTTTATCATCAAACATGCTTCTGAAGGCGGGGAGTCCGCCTCATGGAACACGAAAGCTTACAATATTCAGGTTAGCAGTGACGGCACAAACTGGAGTAAGGTGGTCGACGTAGCCAATAATACGAAGGGCATAACGATAGACAGTATAGCTGCGGTATCGGCTCGATACATCAAATTGAACGTTATAACCCCTACACAAAATACGGATCCAGCGGCAAGAATTTATGAGTTCCAGGTATTAAAGGCTCCTTCTACAGATAAAACGCTTCAGAGCGTTACAACGCCTGCGGCAATTACAGGAGTGGTGAGCGGTACGGCGAAGACGGCAGCTGCCCTTGGATTGCCTGCAACGACAGAGCTCGTTACAGATAAAGGAAGTGCGAATGCCAATGTGGCATGGAATGTAGACGGTTCAAGCTATGATCCGGCTGTAAGGACGCAGCAGACATTCACCGTAAGCGGAACTGTAACGCTGCCTGCCGGAGTGGTAAATCCGAACAACGTAGCATTGACAACAAGCGTCAGCGTGACTGTGCTGCCAGCGCCAATGCCTCAGTCTACATTGACAGGTTTACAGCAGGTGAACGCTGGCCAGGTGTATGATGTAACGATGGGTTTAAGCAGCGTTACGCAAAGTGTATACCAGAAAATGTATGCTCTAGATTTGACTCTTCACTATGATCCGACGAGTTTGCAGTTTGATTCCGTTGAATCACTTAAAAACGGATTTCAAGTCATCGATCAAAGAGAAGCGGTACCGGGACATATCCGGATTATTGCTGCACGCGCGTCCGAAAACCAAGATGTGCTTACAGAAGGTGATTCGTTAAAATTCAAATTTACTGTCAAATCTGTAAACCAGGCAACCAATACAACCATTTCTGTAGGCAATGTTGTGATTGCTAATGCACAGTCGAATGAGTTGCAGGTTGGCGGTTCCTCCCGCGAGATACAGATTACTTTACCTAGTACACCTGTAGATAAGTTGCTCTTGAATGCAACGATCACGAACGCTCAGGCGAAGTACGATGCAGCTGTGGAAGGCAATGGAGATGGACTGTATGCGATTGGCTCCAAAGCGCAATTGCAGTCGGCTATCGATGCAGCTAATGCTGCAGCAAACGCTTCGAATGCAACGCAGCAGCAGGTGGATAGCGCGAAAACCGCACTGGAAGCGGCAATTCAAGTGTTCACAAGCAAGAAAATAACCGCAGATATCAATGGAGGCGGTGTCTCAGTTGGAGACTTGGCTTTAGTTGCAGGTGTTTACGGCAAACAACAAGGTCAATCGGGCTGGAATGAGAAAGCGGATGTAAACCATGACGGCAAAGTTGACATTACAGACCTTGCTATTGTAGCCAGAGCGATCTTGCAATAAAAAATATTTATCAAGCATAAAGTGGGGGGGAGAATTATTTTCTCCCCTCTATTTATTTTGACGAATGATTGTAACAACTCAAGTAGCCTATATCCAATATGGAAGGTGCCATCATGCGCTCTGCAATGCCCATTCCAACATATAGCTGGTTTTAAAGACTTTTTATTTATTTTGCAGAAAAATCACTATTTTTGATAACTGCTTTTAAAGAAATTGAAGGATTCTTTGATTTTTATTGTTTCTTTAGTAAGAACAGGAATAGTACGATCAGTGAGCAACAACTTGTACGGGTGAATGCCTATATAGCAGACTTGCCACTACGAGACGAAGAAAGTCTGTTTGTGAATCAATGAATTATGAATGCGGTAACGGTCCGCATGTATTATTGTAAATTAGGGAGATGTTAAAATGGCTTCATTCACAATTGAAGGCAATCAGTTTATTTATAACGGTGAACCTATTCGAATCTTGTCAGGAGCAATGCATTATTTCAGAATTGTACCTGAATATTGGCAAGACAGGTTGTTGAAATTAAAAGCTTGCGGTTTTAACACGGTTGAAACCTATGTAGCCTGGAATGTCCATGAACCGAAAGAAGGACAGTTTAACTTTCAAGGCATCGCTGATGTTGAGCGTTTTGTTCAATTAGCCGGAGAATTGGGACTGCACGTCATTATTCGGCCGAGTCCCTATATTTGCGCGGAATGGGAATTTGGTGGGTTGCCCTATTGGCTGCTAAAGAACCCTTCCATGCAATTACGTTGTTGCTATAAGCCTTATTTGGATAAAATAGACACCTATTACGACGAATTATTGGCAAGGCTTAAACCCCTTCTATGTACGAATGGCGGACCGATTATCGCCATGCAAATTGAAAATGAATACGGAAGTTATGGCACAGATAAGGAATATCTGGCGTATATAAGGCAAGCCATGATCATCCGAGGAATGGATGTGCTTCTGTTCACTTCGGATGGGTATGACGATTCCAATCTTCAAGGAGGCACGTTAATTCCGGACGTGTTCGCAACAGTCAATTTCGGATCGCGGCCTGAAGAAGCATTTGCCAAATTGCAGGAATATCAGCCGGACAAACCGTTGGTATGTATGGAATATTGGAATGGCTGGTTCGATTATTGGGGAAATGAACATCATCAGAGAGGTAATGACGATGTGGTGGACGTATTGGACCGGATGCTGAAATTGGGCGCTTCCGTTAATTTCTATATGTTCCACGGCGGTACGAATTTTGGTTTTTATAATGGAGCCGGTTTTTTGGGTAAATATGAACCGATCGCAACCAGTTATGATTATCACGCGATGTTGAATGAATCCGGAGATATTACGGACAAATACATCGCAGTTCGAGAATTGCTTTCCAAGTATGTGGATTTGACGGATGTTGAAATTCCTTCTTCCATTCCAAAGAAAAATTACGGCGTTGTACGCCTTACAGAACAAACGAAGTTATTTGATTCGCTTGATCAGTTGTCCTCTAGGGTGACAAGTAAATGTCCAATAACGATGGAACAATTGGATCAGGATTACGGTTTTATTTTGTATACGACACAGATATCGGGTCCAAGGGCGAAGAATAAACTCGTACTCCAACAAGTGCGTGACAGGGCGCTCATTTTCCTGGATGGGATTTATCAGGGAGTAGTTGAAAGAAACACGCATGATCAGACAGTGGAAATAAAAGAGAATGATATTCTGGTAGAAATACCTCCGGAAGGCGCGACATTAAGTATTTTAGTGGAAAATATGGGTCGGATTAATTACGGGTATAGTTTGAAAGATCCAAAAGGGATTACAGAAGGGGTTCGTTTTGAGCGAGGGTTTTTGCACGATTGGAAGATGTACTCGCTTCCTCTAAACAATATGTCGGAACTCGAATTCGGGGAGATGCAAGAAAGTGGTTCTTTTACGCCTACTTTTTATAAAGGCAAGTTTCATGTTGACGAGGTCGGAGACACGTTCTTGAAGCTGGAAGGTTGGACGAAGGGCGTGGCTTACATTAATGGCTATAACCTCGGACGTTATTGGGACATTGGTCCGCAGAAAACGTTATATATCCCAGGACCGCTTCTGCGCGATGGGGAAAATGAGTTAATCGTATTCGAACTGCATGGCACAAACGATCCGATTGCTATTCTTCAAGACTTTGCTGAGTTGGGGTAGTTTGTTGGAATTCGTTTCGTCACTAACGCAAGTCGAATAAGATTTTAGAGAAGTGTATAAAAAATAGAGGTATTATTTATTGATTTTTAAAGAAATGATTTGTTTTCGTAGTTCATTCCGTCCATTCAATTTGATTATGATAGTAATACAGAGATTTAGGATAAAAGTGGAGGTATTCATCGTGAAAAGCTATCATACTCAAATCATGGAACAAAATAATTGCAGATTAGAAGTAAAACTGGCAACATATAATGGCTCACAGATCATGAACTCGGACAAGAGCACGTTGTTAGAGTCGAACGATGATATTAAGCTAAAGCTGGAGGACTCCTTGTGGAGTGTCGACTTTACCTGTTTAAATGATGAAAATAACGAGAATGTCATCGAATATAAAGTGACTTTCAAGGTGCTGAAAGGTAATGTAGATCAGGCTAATGTATCAGTCAGTATGGTCCTGGACACATGGGCAAGGGAGAACTATGTGTTAATGCCAGCAGCAGCGTATGACGGGAACCGGTTTAAAGTCAGTGAACAGGTGTATCCGCCTATGCTTACTCGGGACGATGAGGTCGGTCCTCATATTCCGACAACGATAACGGATGTACCAAGGTTAAATCACAGCGACGGACCATCTAGGATTGAATTAAGAACGGGCGATTTGGCTACCCCGACAGTGGGCTGCTTTCAGCATGAGCAGAAGAGAGGAATCTTTCTATTAACGACTCAGGGAACCTCGCTTGGGGATTCAGGAATTACAATGGAAGAAAATGAGCAGCGGACGCAAGCGGCTATTACTCTGTCGGCTCCTGCTGTCAGAAGCTACAAGTACAGCATGTGCAATGCGAAAGAGCAATCGGATGATTACGGCGTGCATTTTCATGAGAACGATGAAGTGACCTTGAAATTCCGGCTATATTTCTTCGATTGCAGCGATATCCTGGGTCTGTTTAATTATTTCACGGATATTCGCAAAGATTTGTCAGGGGATTCGCAATTTCGTCATGAAATTCCCTTCTCCGAGTCTTGGGATATTTTGGAGAATAAATATAATCGAGATAACTGGTTACAAGACGATGAATTTTATCGGTCGTCGACTTCGAAGGATGAGGTATTTGGCGAATGGCAAACAGGTTGGGTTGGCGGTGCGATGAATACTTACCCGATGTTCGCGATTGGCAACGAGCTTTCTAAAGAAAGGTCATTCAAGACAATAGATTTTTTATTCTCAAGAGTTCAAGCACCTTCGGGGTTTTTCTACGGAATTTACTGCAAAGGAAAGTTGCTTGGCGACAATTTCAGAGACCATGAAGATATAAGTTGTGTACTGGTGAGAAAAAATGCAGATGCGATCTACTTTGTTGTCAAGCAATTCATGCTTCTCGACCAATTGAAGGCAGATGTACCGTCTCATTGGATGGAAGGGCTTAAAAAGTCTTGCGATGCGTTTGTTCGATTATGGAACAACAACCGGCAATTCGGACAATTCATTGATGTGCATAAGGAAGAAATCATCATCGGCGGCAGTGCATCCGCAGGCATTGCCCCAGCAGGGTTAGCCTTGGCAGGGCAATATTTCAATCAGCCCAGCTATGTCGAAGTTGCGAAACAATCGGCCGAAATGTATTATGAATCTTTTATCAAACAAGGTGTGACGACCGGTGCGCCCGGGGAAATATGTCAATGTCCGGATAGTGAGTCGGCATTTGCACTTTTGGAATCTTATGTTGTTTTGCATGAAGTGACGGGCGAGAAGAAATGGCTGTTGATGGCGGAGAATACAGCCAAGATTTGCTCGACTTGGTGCGTCTCGTATGACTTTGAGTACCCGCCAACTTCTGAATTTAGCAAACTTGATTTGCGTTCAACAGGCTCTGTTTGGGCTAATGTGCAAAATAAGCACGCTGCACCAGGAATTTGCACGTTATCGGGTCTCTCTTTGTTTAAACTTTATCGAGCCACATCGAACGAATTTTATCTGGAGCTATTAAGTGAAATCGCGCATAATATCCCGCAATATGTATCAAGGGAAGATCGTCCGTTAAGAATTTCTTGGGATTCGAATCCAGGCAACCATTATTCGCCTTCTGGCTGGATGGGAGAACGTGTCAATACGAGCGATTGGGAAGGCAAGGCTAATGTTGGTGGCGTTCTCGGAGGTTCCTGCTGGTGCGAAGTGTCCAATATGCTAACTTATTTTGAAGTGCCCGGTGTATATATTCAGAAGGATACGGGGTACGTTTACGCAATTGACCATATTGATGCGGAAGTGATTGAGGACAGTCCGGCCCGCCTTGTTGTCGTGATGAAAAATCAAACGAAATTTACCGCAAGAGTCAAGGTATTTGTTGAAGAGTATAAAGATTTATCAAAGGCTTTACATGCTAATATCATGCTTGATTATCAAATACTCGTAATAGAACCTTTCAGCGAGCAGACGATGATCTTGCATAAATGATAGATGACATTATTGGGGGAATTACCTTGAGAAAAATAACCGCAGTCCTTGTAGGTGCCGGCCAGAGAGGCGCTGGCGCATACGCATCGTATGCGTTGAAATACCCAGATCAAATTCAATTTGTCGCTGTTGCAGAAATTGATCCAGTGCGAAGAAAACAATTTATGCTTGACCACAATATTCCTGCAGAACATGGCTATGAAAGCTGGGAACAGGTATTAGCAAAGCCTAAGTTGGCTGATGCCATGCTTGTTTGCACCCAGGATCAGATGCATTTTATACCAGCACGCAATGCGCTGCAAAAAGGATATCATGTTCTGCTTGAGAAACCGATGTCACACGATCCATTAGAATGCATCATTTTAGGGGAAATCGCAGAGTCGCACCAGCGGGTATTCTCAATCTGCCACGTGTTAAGATTTACAGATTTTTTCAAGACGATTAAAAAGCTGTTACAACAAGGCCGTATCGGCAGATTAGTTACGATCCAGCATACGGAGAATGTTGAATATGCCCATTACGCTCATAGCTTTGTAAGAGGCAACTGGAGAAAATCCAAGGAATCTAGCCCGATGATCTTAGCTAAAAGCTGCCACGACATGGATATTTTATTATGGTTAGCCGATGCAAATTGTACAAAAATAGCTTCTTTCGGCTCTTTAAAGCATTTTCTGAAAGAGAATGCCCCTAAGGGCGCACCAAAAATGTGTCGGGACGGTTGTCCCGTTCAAGATGAATGCCCCTATTATGCGCCTAAAATTTACATTGAGCGGAATGATTGGATTAATAAAGTTTTCCGCACAGTTGTTAGTAGCGATACAAGCGATGAAGGCGTGCTCCATGCCTTGAAGGAGGGGCCATACGGCAGATGTGTGTACCATTGCGACAATGATGTCGTTGACCATCAGGTGGTCAATATGGAATTTGATAACGGGGTAACGGTTGCTTTTACGATGAGCGCTTTTACATTTGAAGGCGGGAGATCGTTGAAGCTGATGGGATCTAACGGGCAAATCAGAGCGGATATGGAACGGAACGAAATCGAAATCACGAGTTTTTTGACAGGGGAAAAAGAGCTCATTCGCCTTGAGTCTCCGCAAGAGGGGCATGGCGGGGGAGACGAAGGCATTATGGAAGATTTCGTAAGATTGGTGAGTCAAGACGGAAATGTGGCAGGACTCACTTCAGCTCATGTGTCTGTCCAAAGCCATCTTATGGCTTTTGCAGCTGAAAAGTCCCGTATGGAGAATTGTGTTGTCCAAATGGATGAATTCTATGAATCACTGAAAGCAAATACGCTAGAGGAATAATTTAGTTGAACTGTACTACTCAGCCGCATACAACAGAGACGGCAATCAATTCTCTCCGTTGGATTATGCGACAAGAGCGGAAGCAGTTACATTAATTCTCTTTATGTCAATCAGTCTCTTCGCGAGGCTTTGGAAATAATAGACTTGCGCTTCTAAGCGCACGTCGTTCGATACGGAAAATAGGGCAATTGAAGCTGCTTATTTGTTCGAATAGCTCTTGTTATTGATACTTAAGCAAGCTATGTTTGCTTATTGATCGCTAATGCGCCCAGAATGTCATGTTTTTGCAGAACATTAGCACGATCTGTGGTCTTATCTCACGAGAGACCTCGATAGTTAGAAGGAATTAGCACACCTAGCTTGCCTATTCATTCCCTAGCACAATGTAGATATTTTAAATGACCTAGCCGCAGGCTAGGTTTGTACGCGAGATAGATATGGCTATGTTTCACATGCCAAATCGGCTATAAAGAACCTCCATCTCACCACTGCGCTAGTTGAAGTGGAATTGGAGGTTCTTTTGCGTAAAATTCGGGACGTTCTCAATCATGCGAACACTTTTGAGACAGCCCCATCTACACATTTAAAGCACTTCTAAATTGTTCACTTGTTACAAATTCTTTTGAACTTTATTGATTATACAACCACAAGAATGTATAATTTTTTCCACAATTTAGTTAATTGTTCCAACTTGCCCTTTCTATTACGATAGGCTTATACCTTATTAAATCGGGAAGCAGGTAGAGAAATGCTACTAGAGATGAAAGGGATATCGAAAAGCTTTTTCAAAGTGAATGCGCTTAATCGAGTGCAGTTCAATCTGAACGCGGGAGAAGCCCACGCAATTGTAGGGGAGAACGGCGCCGGCAAATCTACTTTGATGAAAATACTTGCCGGCATTCATCAGCCAGATGATGGAGAGATCAGTTTACGAGGAAAGCCGGTGACAATTTCATCGACTAACGTTTCAAAACGGCTTGGAATCTCCATTATTCATCAAGAATTGAATCTTATTCCTCATATGAGCGTGGCGGAAAATATATTTCTTGGACGCGAGCACAGGAAAGGGGGCTTCTTTTCCGATTCCGGTTCGATGGTTCGCGAAACGAAATCACTACTAGAAAGCTTTGATTTGCAGCTAGACCCGAATGCACTGATAAGCAGCCTGAGCATCGGAGAACAGCAGATCGTAGAGATTGCCAAAGCGATGTCGATGAATGCGGAAATCCTGATCATGGATGAACCGACTGCCGTTCTGGAGGAGAAAGAAGCGCAAAAGCTTTTTGAGCTGATTCATCAGTTTAAAAGCAGAGGCGTAGCCATTATCTACATTTCCCATCGGTTAAACGAATTGAAACGGTTTTGCGACCGAATAACCGTGTTGCGAGATGGTCAATTTGTGACGACGCTTTCTATGGAAGGGCTTACAGAAAGAGAAATCGCAAATTTGATGGTGGGTCGTGAGCTAAGCGATCTGTATCCGGATAAACGCCAACGATTTGGCAATGAGATTCTGAGGGTCGAGCGGCTGACGCGCAAGCCGAATTTTGAAAACGTAAGTTTCTCCGTAAGGAGAGGCGAAATCGTTGGTTTCGCAGGATTGATCGGAGCCGGTCGCACAGAACTCGTTAGAACCATCTTCGGAGATTGGAAGCCGGATGCCGGCGCTGTGTATTGGAAAGGCGAGAAAGCAGCGTTCAGGAGTCCATTAGATGCGGTACAAGCAGGTATCGGCTTCGCAACCGAAGATCGGAAACGGACGGGACTTTTTCTGGATTTGGGTGTAACTCAGAATGTTTCGGTAACCTGCTTGCGTAAAGTAAGCAAATGGAGTTTTATTCGCCGAACATTAGAGAAACAATTCGTGGAACAAAAGGTAAATGAATTAAATGTTAAAGTAAATAAACGAACAAGCCCCGTCAAAAATTTAAGCGGCGGAAACCAACAGAAGATCGTGCTTGCTAAATGGATTGCTTCTGATAGCGAATTGTTCATTCTAGATGAACCGACCAGAGGCATTGATGTAGGAGCCAGGAAGGAAATCTACGAGATGATTTCCAGGTTTGCAGCTGAAGGTAAGGCTGTAATCGTCATTTCATCAGAGTTGCCCGAGCTTCTTGGATTATGTAACCGCATTCTTGTAATGCATCACGGTCAAATTAAGGGAGAACTCGATCACACCGTCGCCAATGAACAAAATGTAATGGCACTAGCTACAGGACTTTAAATGAAAAGGAGTATGATGCATGTCAACCGCAGCAACGGGAGCCAACAAAGGTGTAAAGCAAGATCGAAACTGGATTAAATATGTGTGGGATCAATACAGCGTGCTATTCGCGCTTATCGTGCTGGTTATTTTTGCTTCGATACTAAGCGAACACTTCTTAAGTGTTGGCAACATTACGAACATACTGAGGCAGGTTTCTATCGTAGGCATCTTATCCCTTGGTATGACGTTTGTGATTATTCTGGGGGGGATCGACTTATCGGTTGGTTCCATATTAGCGTTATCCGGCACAGTCGTTATGGCTGCACAAGTAAATTATCATTCCTCTATCATCGTTTCGATTGTGCTGGGTTTATTATGCGGCGTAATGATCGGTCTTATCAATGGGTTGATGGTGACATACGGGAAAATAACAGCATTTATCGCTACTTTGGCCATGATGACGATCGCAAGATCTTTGGCTCTCTATTATGCAGACGCAGGCGCCATCTCAGGAATGAATTCCTTATATGGAAAAATCGGCAATAACTATGTGCTCGGCATACCGATTCCGGTTATCATTTTCGCCATAATGGTGTTTCTCTCCTATATCGTGCTTGAGAAAACAGTATTAGGGAGACACATTTATGCTGTTGGAGGCAATTCGCAAGCAGCGCGTCTATCAGCCATTTCGGTATTCCGTGTCACGATCATCGCATATTTGATTTGTGGATTTACAGCAGCAGTTGGTTCAATTATTGAAACTTCAAGACTTAACTCTATATCTACATCAACCTCCGGAAATATGTATGAATTGGATGCGATTGCTGCCGTTATTATTGGCGGCGCCAGCTTGGCCGGGGGAAGAGGGCGTATTCTCGGCACCTTGTTTGGAGTTCTGATACTGGGAGTATTAAGTAATATTATGAATTTGTTAAATATCTCGCCATACTTACAGGGGGTGGTTAAAGGCTTAATTATTGTTGCGGTTGTCTTACTGCAAAAGAGGGATTAGCAAGAAAACAGGAAATGTCGTTAATTATTATTTCAATTGGAGGGTCAGTCAATGGTGAAAAATTTTTGGGTATTACCAATGGTTATAATGCTTTCTTTCGGTGCTGTATTAACGGGTTGCACGGAGGAAACCGCCAGTAAGCCGAAGATTGAAACAAATATAGATAGTACAAAAGAAAGTCCGTCTACAGATGCAACAAGCGCAGCAGGCAATTATACGATCGGGATATCGCTTCCTTCCGCGGATCACGGATGGATGGGCGCAATGGTCGCCAACGCCAAGGCGGAAGCGGAAAAGCATAAGAATGTGAAGTACATCTTGTACACGGCTAAAGATCCTGCCAAGCAAACCTCCGATATCGAAGACTTGATTACCAAAAAAGTTGACGCTGTTGTCATGCTGCCGATGGAATCAGCCGCTTTAACTCCGGCAGCCGAAAAAATAAGCAAAGCGGGAATACCGCTCGTTGTCATCGACCGAGCTGTAAACACAGAAAGCTACCGTACTTATGTAGGCGGTGATAATTACGGCATAGGTTATGGAGACGCCAAATATTTAGTGGAAGCATTGAAGAAGAAGAAGGGCAAGCCTGTGGGTAAAATCTTCGAAATATCCGGCGTGCCGTCAACCGTTACCGATTTAAGATCGAAAGGCTTCCGCGATTATATGAAAGATTTTCCTGAGATTGAAATCGTAGCTACACAGCCTGGCGATTTCACAAGAGAAAAAGCGCTGAAAGCAACAGAGAACATTTTACAAGCCAATAAGCAAATTGATGCTGTCTATTCGCAAGACGATGACATGACGATAGGCATTGTCCAAGCGATCCGTGATGCGAAACGCGATAAAGAAATGTTTATCGTCAGTTCCGGCGGCATGAAAGAAATTTATCAAATGATGAAAGAAAAGCAATTGCCTGAGGTTATCGTATCCCTGACCTACTCTCCTACAATGGGAGGCACCGCCGTTAACATGGCAACTAGAATTTTGGAGAAAAAAGGTCTGGAAGGATTCTGGGAAAAATCCGTTCCGCATCACATCGTTTTGGAAGCAACGCCGGTTACTTCGGAAAACGTAGATCAGTTTATTATGAAAGATGCCAACTATTGATTCTTTGAAAGACAATAATGCTGTGACCCATGATGTGGTAAAAGGAGGTTCAAATGCGATACGCAATCAGTAGTAATGTTTACACTCGTTTCTCATTACTTGAATCCATTGATAGAATTCATTACTGCGGGTATTCAGCGTTGGAAATTCTTGCTGACTTTCCCCATGTAAGTCCTCTCGATGTTACCTATCACGAAGCTAAACAAGTGTCACGTTTGTTGGAGCAAAGAGGAATGTCCGTCAGTAATATCAACGCCAATACTGCGGTTTGCGTATATACATTGGCTCAGAACAGCGGAGAGACAATTTTTGAGCCTTCGTTATGCAATAGCAAAGAAGAAGTGCGACTTCGAAGAATTCGGTATACCGAAAGGTGTATAGATCTGGCTGTGGAATGGGGGGCATCTTGTGTCAGTATTACATCAGGAAAATGCCTTGCTGGAAATCCTCCTGATCAAGCCTATGAATTGTTAGTTGATTCTATAGCTCGCATTTTGCGATATGCGGAAAAAAGAAATATACGAATCGGCATCGAATACGAACCGGGATTGTTAATTGAAAATGCAAATGAGGCTCAGCGCGTTCTGGAGGCATTCGATTGCAACTCGTTTGGGGTTAATTTGGATATTGGCCATGCCGAAGTTCTCGGAGAGCCATTGGCAGAAACTATACAACGTTTTGGTAAAAAAATTACGAATATTCACCTCGAAGATATCAGAGGCCACAAGCATTACCATCTCATTCCCGGCGAAGGCGATATTCATTTCAAGATGGTTTTGGAAGCGCTTCAATCGATCGGGTATGATCGTTATATCACGTTTGAAATTTATCCGTATGCTGATGACCCCGATGGGGCGGCAAAACGTGCGCTTGCACACATGTTGAATTATAACTAAACACACTAAGGAGTGGGATTAAGATATGCGTATTATAGATCCACACGTACATATGTTTTCAAGGACAGTTGATGATTATGAAAGAATGTCTTTAAGCGGCATTGAAATTGTCGTTGAACCTGCATTCTGGCTGGGAAGCGAACGGACATCCGTTCATACCTATTATGATTATTTTAGCCATATTCTGAACTTTGAACCTACAAGAGCGAAAAAGTATGACATTGAACATTATTCATGTATTGCCGCAAACCCCAAAGAAGCAAACAATCTGGAACTTGCTCTTCAAGTCGTTGAGGGAATGGAACCGTTTCTAGAGCACCCGAGATGCCTGGCGGTTGGCGAAATCGGTTTTGACAAAATTACGGATGCGGAAGAGATAGTGATGCGCAAACAGCTTGAACTGGCCAAGAAAATGGACATGCTGGTCATGGTTCATATTCCGCACTTCAATAAACGGGAAGGTACGAAAAGAACGATTGCGATTCTGGAAGAGATCGGTATGCGTCCTGAGAAGGTGCTGCTGGATCACAACATTGAAGAAACTGTAGACCTCGCATTGGAATATGGGGCATGGGCTGGAATGACCGTATATCCAGGGAAGATTACACCGGAAAGAGCGATTGCCATTATGAAGCAACATGGAACAGATCGGGTTATGATTAACAGTGCATGCGACTGGGGACCTGCTGATCCGATCAGTGTTCCCCGCACATGCAAAAAAATGAAAGAAGCGGGTTTCTCCAAGGAAGAGATTCAAAAGGTCGTATGGAACAATCCTTATCAGTTCTATAAAATGTCGGGAAAACTAAATGTTTAGATACCACAGATAACAAGAAGGAGGGACAGGAAATGAAGCTGGGATTCAGTGCAAATGCATATAAAAGATTTGACTTGCTGACAACGATAGATTCTTTGCAAGAAATTGGGTTTGAAGGAATAGAAATCTTGTGTGATATTCCGCATGCCTATCCTCCCGATTTAACCCAGGCGCAAAGAGAAAAAATTAAAAAAAGAGCAGAAAATAAAGGGATAAAGATATGCAACTTGAACGCTTTCATGTTATACGCTCTTGGGGATTGCTGGCGTCCTTCCTACATCGAACGGGAAGCAAGCGAAAGGCGGAAAAGGATCAATCACACATTAAGTTGTATTGATCTGGCTGCAGAGTGGGGAGTCCCTCATTTGTCCATTGAGCCTGGAGGGCCGCTTGATGGAGCGAAGGAAGATTGGGCACTCGATGTCTTTGAGGAAGCGATTCACGAAATTGCCGAACACGCAGAAAAAAAAGGTGTCATTGTGATGATTGAGCCGGAGCCGGAGTTATTAATCGAAACGTCTTCTCAATTTTTGAAGTTCATGGAACGTATATCGTCGCCCCAGATCGCTCTAAATTTTGATATAGGTCACTTCTTCTGTGCGGGGGAAGATCCTGTGCAATTGGTCAGCCGATTGGCGCCATATACAAGACACTATCATCTAGAAGATATTTCGTCTTCAAGAATACACCACCATTTGGTTCCCGGGGAAGGAGTCATTGACTTTAGAGGAATACTGTCTGAAATTGCAAAAACCAATTATGATGGTTTTATTACGATTGAACTTTACCCGTATGAAGAAGATCCGATACCCGCCACGACGAAAGCGTTTTCGTATATTTCTCCCATTATTAAAGAAGTGACGGGCGCAACATCCGCGACGAGAGGATCCTGATGAAAGCCTATTTACAACTCCTTCGGGTTCCCAATTTAGTAACATCTGCCGGTGATGTTTTAGCCGGAGCGTTTATAGTCTCCAGCATGGGTTCGGGTCCCTACGCGACGTTGTGGTTTCTGCTTCTTTCTTCGATCATGCTTTATGCGGGAGGCGTTGCTCTGAATGATGTGATGGACGCCTCCCTTGACCAAATCGAACGACCCGAACGTCCCATACCGTCTGGGAAAATTGGCAGAGAGCAAGCATTCATACTGTCATGTTTACTATTGCTTGGCGGTATAATCCTGTCCCTTGCATTCAGCCAACTTAGTTTTTATATTTCCTTGGCCTTGGTTTTGTGTATCGTGAACTACAATATCTGGGCAAAAAAGTACGGAATCCCGGGAGCGCTTGTAATGGCTCTTTGCCGGGCGCTGAACATATTGCTTGGATTTTCATTTGTTCAAGAACATTTTTGGGATTTTGCGTTGCTTGCGCTGCTTCCTTTCCTTCATATCATTGGTGTAACGGCTCTGAGCAGAGGGGAGAATCACGGCTATACAGCAAAAAGAATTTTGCTCATTGCGTTGCTACCTTTCGCCATCGTGCTTTGTTTAATTAGTTTGAAAGTGTTTAAAGGTTCATTTGCGTTCATGGAACTTTTTTTTATTGCATTATACTGTTTTTTTCAGGTTGCTGCCTATTATCCTGCGGTCCGGAAACCAACACCTGTATTTATAAAGCGGGGAGTAAAATATGGCATACTGTCATTGCTGATATTAAATGCAGCGCTCGTTTCCATTTTTGACGGAAGTCTTCACGCACTCATCGTTGCCTTTCTTATTGTCGTATCTTCGTGGTTGTCACGATCCATATCCATGACCTAGTGGAACACGAAAGGAGAATACTATCATACTATGCCTAAACAAGCCAAGCGTGTTGTTGTTCTCGATCTGGTCGGCTTAACGCCAGCTCATCTGGGGAACAGCGAATTAACTCCAAATTTAAATCGCATTGCTGCGAAAGGCAGCGTATCCAGAATAAAACCTGTTTTTCCTGCAGTGACAGGTGCGATGCAAGCTACGCTAACGACAGGCGTTGAACCAAACCGCCATGGGATTGTGGGTAATGGTCGGTTTGACCGCAAGCAAAGAGAAGTGTTGATGTGGGAACAGACGATTGCTCCGCTCGAGAGAGAACGGATGTGGGAAACATTAAAACGACTTGATCCGGACTCGAAGACGGCAGTTTTATTTATGCAGCATATCAAGTATGACAGTGCAGATTTTATAGTTACTCCGTCTCCGATGCATCTTGAAAAGGGGATGGAGGAATGGTATTTTTCGAATCCTCGAGGATTATATGAACAAATCGCCGAGAAACAAGGTCCTTTCAAGCTCCATTCCTTTTGGGGTCCAATGGCGGGTGCAGTTTCCAGCGAGTGGATCTCGAAGGCAGCGCTTCACATCCTTGAGAACCATCATCCAACCTTGACGTTCGTCTATTTGCCAAACCTGGATTATCAGGCTCAGCGGTTTGGCCCGGGCAGCAAGCAGCAACGAGATGCGATCATGGAGATTGACCAAATTGTTGGCCAGTTTCTGGATTCACTTGAACAAATGGGAGAATTGGAGGATACGGCTGTGGTCATACTTTCCGAATATGCGCTTCATCCTGTGGAATCTCCGGTTTACTTAAATCGTATTCTCCGGGAACATGGATGGTTGCAAGTCATTGAGCTTAACGGCAAAGAGTACCTTGATACTTTTCATAGTCAGGCTTTTGCCGTAGTCGATCATCAAATAGCTCACATTTACATTAATAATCCTATGTTTGTCGATGATGTGAAGGAAGCTTTGAAAGGGATTAACGGGGTTGATCTAGTTCTTGACGATTCCGGTAAAAAGGAATGGAATATGGACCATTCGAATGCAGGTGAACTTATAGCGATCGCAAATCGAAATGCATGGTTTTCCTATTATTGGTGGAATGATCCGGATGCGGTTCCTCCTTATGCTACAACCATTGATATCCATCGTAAGCCCGGTTACGATCCGGTAGAGCTGTTTATGGATTTGAAGACGAGATCGATCCCTTTAACACCTGAACTCATCCGAGGCTCGCATGGCGTTCTTCCTGTAACCGAAGACGATCTGGTAACTCTTATTGCCATAGGTCCGTCTCATGAAGTCGTTAATCAATCGCACATATGGCATGCAAGGGATATCCCTGCAATGATTTTCAATATGCTAGGGTATAACTACTAGAAAGGGGAAGTGATATGAACAATAAGATAGACTCACATTTCCTGTTTGAAATATCATCAGTTCCCTGGGATCATGGCGACCTTCGTCTTCCACACGAGAGGAAGGACGTCATTTTTTCCAAAGCTGAAAGGCGTCGGAGCGAGCTTGAATCGTTTCACGAACATGTGGAAAGGTTGAAGGAAATGAATTGCAAACACGTTATCATCCGTGAAGTAGGAGGATCCGTGCATTGGGATCCGACTCGCTCGAATAACGAAAAAGAGGTAGTTAGATTAACGGATGATCAATGGAGCTTTTTCGCAGAAGGATTGCATCTAGCAGGTGAAATTTGTCAGTCGTACAACATGCAATTGGTTTATCAACATCACATCGGTACGGTTGTCGAAAAAGCCAAAGAAATCGGGAAATTAATGAAAGCGACGGACCCTCATCTCTTGCATTTATTGCTGGACACCGGACATGCGTATTATAGCGGGAGTGATCCGCTTGCACTGTTAAATCACTACTATGAACGGATTCGATATATTCATCTCACGGATATCAGGCAGTCTGTCTTAAATCATGTAAGGGAAAAATCAATTGAATTCGTTGGGGCTGTGAAACAAGGGGTATTTACGGTCCCAGGAGACGGTTGGATTCAATTTGATCCTATATTCAAAAAGTTGATCGATAACCAATTCGATGGACGGGTGATCGTCGGGTGGGATCGGGATCCAACGGTTCTTGATCCATCTGCTGATGTAAGCAAATCAAAAAAATATGTCAACAGGATCCTTTCTGGCTATGAGGGGCCTTACCAACGAATGGAGGGGTAACTATTTTTCGAAGACAGATTCAATTTGGTGCTCATTGTTATGATTTCATTTCCGGAGTAGGCATACTTCATGAGGTTGAGGAATGGATGGATCCTTTGGAAACGGATAAGTACATGATAATTAGCGATAGCGGAATTCCGGAATACATAGTTTCTATAACGGTAGCTGCATTTGCAAAAGCGGGAACTACCAGTTTGCTTGTATTTCCTCCAGGGAGAGAAGCATAAAGACTTGTCTACTGTTCAAGATTTATGCAGGAAGGCGCTTGATCTTGGTGCGGATCGACGAACGGCGATTGTGGCTCTTGGAGGCGGGGTAACTGGAAATATTGCAGGAATGGTTGCCGGGTTGTTGTTCCGGGGATTACCTTTTATTCATATACCAACAACGTTAATTGCCGCTTCCGATTCCGTATTATCATTAAAGCAAGGCGTGAATCTGGATCAGTGGAAAAATATTCTCGGTTTTTATTACACGCCCAAATTCGTCTGTGTGGAGCTGAGCTTTCTGCAAAGTTTGCCGGAAAGAGAAATCCGTTCCGGCCTTTGTGAATTTGTAAAAAATGTGTTGGCGATTCTTCCTCATGAAATGGAGAAGCATCGTAACCTGCTAAAAGCATCGTGTCAATATCGCATGGAAGAACTTGAGCAGGTTATCGAGCTTTGTATTGAGGCTAAAATGACGGTTATGCGGGATGACCCCTATGAAAAAAATCACGCAGTTGTATTAGAGTATGGCCATACGGTCGGGCATGCCATGGAATTGATCGGTAACGGGAAGTACACGCATGGGGAGTCTATTGCCTTCGGTATGCTGTGTGCTTCAACGATCTCCAGACGGTTGGGTCTCCTGACGAGTAATGAAACGGATCTGCATCGCGAGCTTCTGGAGCTTATCGGTTTTAATGCAATACCTCCAATATCGTGGATGACAGAAATCGAGAGATATTTGTTGCGTGATAACAAAAAGGGATACAGACGACATGTTCCCGGCAAAACGGGTTTTGTTCTTCTGAATGGATTGGGCAGCCTTAATCAAGAAGCAGGCTCTTTCATAACGTATGTTGATGATGCCCTTGTACGTGAATCGATTCGTTATCAGATGGAAACGTCCCCTCTTTTTTTTGTTTAGCACATTCTCTTCAAGAGGTTTGTCGACCGTGAATGAGTATAGAGCCTTCAGCTCCCTAAATGGCGAAATTTGAAGGCTCTATTTACTATCCATTTAATAAATATCAAATATGCCTTCAAGTATTTCTAAATTGTGCACGAGTACTAGATTCTTGCGGTCTTTGCAAAATCGTATTGTTTTCCGAAGTAAATGATTATTTAATAAGCATGTGTGCTGCAGGAAAAGTTAAATAACTTCGATCGGATCCGCAGAAATTATTGCATTCTTGCTTTCAACGTTACTTATTTTGCTTTTCAGACTCACCGAAAATCATCTAGATCATCCACGACATCCACCCCATGAATTGTAAATGCTTACATCGAAAGAAATTCCAACTACTTCAATCTCTTTCATAAATTTGAATACAACCAATTTCACTTATCGCCGCACATGCTACAAACTTGGTCAAATATGGCAGCAGTATCGCTTACAGCGATCCCCCACACCTTCAAGGCTACGAAAGCGTTACCGTAACCGAATGTGTGCACATATAAAACAAATTAGTGGCCTTCGGGACACTTCCGTTCATTTCAAGCTTGAATCTCACAACACTGTGAAATTTATGGCTGGTTTTGGATGGAAGGATGGGATCAAACACAAAGGAAAGGAGCGATGTACTTTTTGTTGAGTTTTTATTTGGATAAATATAGATTTATATCCATAATTAATATGATGTAGGCGAAGTGAAATGAAGTGCTCTAGCAATCAAAATTATCATTGAAGGAGTCATGATGATGCGCACAAATAAAGTTAAGGTGCTGATTTTTTTTCGCTTGATGTTATTGGCATCATTGTTATTCAGTTTCGTCCCTGTTCAGCAAGCAAGCGCAGCAGTAGAACCGGATTTCAGAGTGCTTGTGTTCAGCAAAACTGCCGCATTCCGGCATGATTCTATTCCCGACGGGATTAAGGCGATTCAAGCTTTAGGCGTCGCAAACAACTTTCAGGTAGAAGCAACGGAGGATTCCGCTGTATTCACAACTGAGAATTTGGCGAGGTTTAACGCCGTGATCTTTTTATCAACAACCGGAGATATTTTGGATGAAACCCAGCAGGCCGCTTTCCAGTCTTATATCCAATCCGGACACGGGTATGTTGGCATTCACTCTGCGTCAGACACGGAATACTCCTGGCCATGGTACGGAAAACTGGTCGGAGCCTATTTCAAAAACCATCCGGCAATTCAGCAAGCGAATGTAAAGGTTGCCGATAAGGTACATGCCTCGACGTCAACCTTGCCGGCCATTTGGAACCGAACTGACGAATGGTACAATTTTGACCAAAATCCTCGCGGTAAGGTTCATGTGCTTGCTACAGTGGATGAGAAATCATATAGCGATGGAGGCATGGGCTACGATCATCCGATTGCATGGTGTCAAAAATATGACGGAGGAAGAGCATGGTACACAGCTGGAGGGCATACGAAGGAAAGCTATAGCGAAGCCTTGTTTTTGCAGCATATATTGGGCGGAATAAAATGGGCCGCCGGTAAAGCGGAGGGGGATTGCTCGGCTAGCGTCTATAACGACCAAAATTTTCAAAAGCAGGAAGTTATAAAAAACGCCAATGCGCCGATGGCCTTCGACTTTACGCCAGATGGCCGATTATTCTTTATCGAGAGAACGACAGGGAAAGTAAGAGTATTCAACCCGGATACGAATGTGACGACGGACGCAGCGACAGTCAATATATACGGCAATCAGGAAGATGGTTTGCTGGGTATCGCATTCGATCCGAAATTTGCTGAAAACCATTGGGTGTATTTATATTATTCACCGGCAGGTTCAACTGCCGAGAATCGCATATCCCGATTTACGGTCAATGGGGATCTCATCGATCTGTCCACGGAGAAAATTGTGCTGAAAGTGCCTACACAGCGAAATGAATGCTGTCACTCCGGGGGAGATTTAGAATTCGGCGCTGACGGGAACTTGTATTTGTCCGTTGGGGATAATACGAATCCGTTCGCTTCCGACGGCTTTGCGCCTATCGACGAAAGATCCGGGCGTTCTGCATGGGATGCACAACGAACAGCAGGCAACAAGAACGATCTGCGCGGGAAAATATTAAGAATTAAGCCGCAACCTGACGGTACCTATACGATTCCGAGCGGCAATTTATTCACGGACGGTTCAGGCAAACCTGAAATCTATACGATGGGGAACCGCAATCCATTCCGAATTTCTGTTAATCCGTATAACAATACGGTTTATTGGGGAGAGGTGGGCCCAGATTCGAGCAATGACAATGCTTCCCGAGGACCGAAAGGGTATGACGAGTTCAACATGGCTTCTACTGCCGGTAATTACGGCTGGCCTTATTGCATAGCAAACAACAAGGCTTATAAGGAGTACGACTTCGCAACGAGCACATCGGGAGCGGCTTATGATTGCAACGGTGGGCCGGTTAACAACTCTCCCAATAATACTGGAGGGCAAAATCTTCCGCCTGCAAAAGGGGCTATGATCTGGTATCCATACGATACAAGCACGGATTTCCCTGAAATCACAGACACAGGTGGACGGACGGCGATGGCGGGGCCTGTCTATAAGTACGATGCAGCAAATCCATCCCTCTATAAACTGCCGAAATATTTTGATAAATCCCTTATTGTTTTTGAATTTTCACGGTTTTGGTTTAAAGAGCTGAAATTTGATGACAATGGCAATTTGCTGAAAATCAATCCTTTCCTCACAAACCTCTCGTTTGATCATCCTATTTATGCGAAGATCGGCAAAGATGGGGCATTGTATGTCTCGGAGTTTGCAAGCGGCGGTAGTGACGGCAAAATATCGAGAGTCATTTATGTGAACAGCGAGAATCAACCCCCGGTTGTTAAAGCGACAGCTGACAAAACGGATGGTATGGCACCGCTGACGGTCAACTTCGATTCTACAGGAACGATGGATCCGAACAGTGGACAAATTTCTTATGCCTGGGATTTCGATGGCAATGGGACGGTCGATTCGACGTTGGCGAACCCCTCCCATACGTATACAACGAATGGAAGATATAGCGCCATTCTCAAGGTCACCAACACGCGTGACAAATCGGCAACCGTAACGATTCCGATTACCGTTGGGAATTCGTCGCCGGTTGTGAAGATTAACATGCCGTCGCCAAACGAATTCTTTAAATGGGGAGATACGATTCCCTATACGGTAACAGTAACGGACGCAGAGGACAATCAGATTGATTGCAGCAAGGTTTCGGTCATGCCGGCGCTAGGCCATGATACGCATTCGCATCCGGATACGATTCATTATGGCTGCTCCGGAACGTTCACGACGGCCGCTAGCGATACGAACCTCGAGAATACGTATTATGTGTTAACGGCCAGCTACACCGATAAAGGGGGAACGAATGCTCCTCCGTTAACGGGAACGAATACGATCAAGCTCCTCTCTACGGATCGTCAAGCAGAGTATTTCGACAGCGCCAGCGATGGCATTAAGACGGAGACGACATCGGATACGGGAGGCGGCAAGAATATTGGGTATATATCGAAAGACAGCTGGATTGCGTATAAAGACATGAATCTTAAAAATGTCATCGGCATCAGCGCAAGAGTGGCAGCCATCAACGGAGGTGGCGGCACGATCGAGATGCGCGCCGATTCTCCGCGAGGAACATTGCTTTCGACCCTAACGGTTCCTGCAACTGGCGGCTGGCAAAACTGGACGACGGTTAACGGCACCGTTAGCAATGCCCCAAGCGGTCTGCATGACATTTACTTTGTATTTAAAAGCACTTCGAGCTCTCTATTCAATGTAAATGTGTTTACATTTACCACGCAAAGTTCGGCTGACAATACGCCGCCGGTGGTGACCATTACCACACCGGTAGCAGGAGGTTTGTTCAAATGGGGAGATACGATTCCCTATACGGTAACGGTAACGGATGCTCAGGATCAGGTGATTGATTGCTCCAGGGTTAAGGTGCAGCCAACGCTAATGCATGATGATCATTCGCATCCCGATACAGCCCAAAATGGCTGCACCGGGACTTTCACAACAGTTCAAAGCGATACTAATCAAGAAAATACGTATTATCAACTCGTTGCCAGCTATACCGATAACGGTGGAGCAAACAATGCCCTGCCTGCTACGGGAATGGCGACGATCAAGTTATTGTCTACGGACCGGCAAGCCGAGTATTACGATACCGCCAGCACTGGTATTAAGACAGAGGACACAACCGATACTGGAGGCGGTAAAAGTGTAGGCTATATTACGAATGGCAGCTGGCTTCTTTTTAACGGTCTGGATTTAAAGAACGTCACTGGCGTCAGCGCAAGAGTGGCATCCGCCAACTCCGGAGGTACGATTGAGGTGCGAGCAGACTCTGTAACCGGAACCTTGCTTTCGACCTTGACGGTGCCAGGTACGGGAGGTTGGCAAACATGGACAACGGTGAAGGGTGAGCTTAGCAATATTCCGAGCGGGAAGCATGATATTTATTTTGTGTTTAAAGGCGGATCGGGCTATTTATTCAATGTGAACGTGTTTGCATTTGCCATGGATCAAGGAAAAACGTTAGTAAGCATCACAGCACCTGCAGCAGTCACAGGTGTGGCCAACGGAACAGCCAAGACAGCGGAAGCGCTCGGGTTACCAGCAACCGTGGTATTGGCTACCAATAGTGGAAATGTGAATGCAGGTGTGACTTGGAATGTAAACGCAGCAAATTACAATCCGAGCATCAAGACGGAACAGACGTTCACGGTAGCAGGCACAGTGAGCCTTCCGGTAGGAGTTGCTAACCCGAACAATGTGACTTTGACAACAAACGTCAGTGTAACTGTGAATGCTATGATTGTCGCGAAGAAAATCCTTCAAAGCGTCACAGCGCCTGCAACGGTCACTGGAGTTGTGAACGGAACAGCTAAGACAGCGACAGCTCTCGGACTACCAGCAACTGTGGTATTGGTTACCGACAGCGGCAGCGTGAATGCAGATGTGACGTGGAATGTAAACGCAGCAAATTACGATCCGAGCATCAAGACAGAACAGACATTCACAGTAGCGGGGACGGTAGTCCTGCCTGATGGAGTAGCTAATCCGAACAACGTGCCTTTGACATCGGTTATCCAAGTGACTGCTTTACGAGTAGCTGTCAATACGCCGCCGGTGGTGACCATTATAACTCCAGTAGCAGGAGGTTTGTTCAAATGGGGAGATACGATTCCCTATACGGTAACGGTAACGGATACTGAGGATAAGGTGATTGATTGCTCCAGGGTTAAGGTGCAGCCATCGCTTATGCATGATGCGAATTCGCATCCCGATACGCCTCAAACTGGCTGCACCGGGACTTTCACAACGGTTCAAAGCGATACTAATCAAGAAAATACGTATTACCAACTGGTTGCCAGCTATACCGATAACGGAGGAGCAAACAATGCCCTGCCCGCTACGGGAACGGCGACGATCAAGATTTTGTCTACGGACCGGCAAGCCGAGTATTACGACAGTGCCAGCGATGGCATCCAGACAGAGGACACGGCTGATACTGGAGGCGGCGAGAATGTAGGCTATATTTCGAATGGCAGCTGGATTTCGTATAAAGACCTGAATCTTAAAAATGTCACCGGCGTCAGCGCAAGAGTGGCAGCCGTCAACGGAGGCGGCGGCACGATCGAGATGCGTACCGATTCTCCGGAAGGAACATTGCTTTCGACCCTAACAGTTCCTCCTACAGGCGGCTGGCAAACCTGGACGACGGTTAACGCCACGGTTAGCAATGTTCCAAGCGGTCAGCATGACATTTACTTTGTATTTAAAGGAACTTTGAGCTCTCTATTCAATGTGAATGTGTTTACATTTGCCATGGATCAAGGAAAGACGTTAGTAAGCGTCACAGCGCCTGCAGCGGTCACTGGCGTAGTGAACGGAACAGCTAAGACAGCGGCAGCGCTTGGGTTGCCAGCAACCGTGGTATTGGCTACCAATAGCGGAAATGTGAATGCAGCTGTGACGTGGAATGTAAACGCAGCAAATTACGATCCGAGCATTAAGACAGAACAGACGTTCTCGGTAGCAGGCACAGTGAGCCTTCCGGCGGGAGTTGCTAACCCGAACAACGTGACTTTGACAACAAATGTCAGTGTAACTGTGAATGCTATGATTGTCGCGAAGAAAATCCTTCAAAGCGTCACAGCGCCTGCAGCGGTCACTGGCGTAGTGAACGGAACAGCTAAGACAGCGGCAGCTCTGGGACTACCAGCAACCGTGGTATTAGTTACCGACAGCGGCAGCGTGAATGCAGGTGTTACGTGGAATGTATACGCATCAAATTACGATCCGAGCATTAAGACAGAACAGACTTTCACGGTAGTAGGCACAGTGAGCCTTCCGGAGGGAGTGGCTAACCCGAACAACGTGCCTTTGACATCGGCTATCAAAGTGACAGTTAATGCTTTGCAAGAAGTACAGCCGAAAGCTGTGATAAGAGGACCTGGCACTGTGGTTGCCGGTCTGCCTTTCGAAGTCAACATCGGTCTTCACGGCGTCACTTCCAGCAGTTTTGCGCAGGACATCACGGTGACATACGATTCCTCCGCAGCCGAGTATATGTCATCTACAGCTTTGAAAACCGGTGTGGACATTGTCGCGGAGAAGGCAAATTCGGGCACAATCAGGCTGCTTCTAGCAAGCAAAGGGATGGACAATGGGATTAGCGGCGATACTGAGCTGGTGAAGCTGACTTTCCAGGGCGAAAACAATACCGCAACCGGCAGCCGGCACGATAGCGGTAACCGGTGCACGGCTTGGCAACGCGTTGGGAATTGAGATTCAGGCGCAACCGGCTTCCATGCAAGTTGAAGTCGTGACTAATCCCGGTCTGCCTGGCGATACGAATGGCGACAATAAAATCTCGATCGGCGATCTTGCGTTTGCAGCCGCCAATTACGGTAAAAACTCGAGCAGTCCGGATTGGAATCGGATCAAGTCGGCCGACCTCGATGGAAATGGTGTCATCGATATTGTCGATCTTGCGGCAATTGCCAAGAAAATCTTGAACTAATTAGACTGACTGAATAGGCGAAATCATTATTTTTTAGAAATTAGGAAGATAAGAGATGCCCCTTTATATTGGCAATATTAGAGCCATGTAAAGGGGCTTTTCTCGACTATGGAGGAATAATCCGGTGAGAAACAAATTAAAGCGATTTTTTTCTGTAGTAGTAGTAACCTCTATAATGGTTCCGTCGTTTTCGTATATTAATACTAATCATGCAGAAGCGGCTCGAACGGACGGAACAGCGCCCTACATTGAATAGTACTGAACTAGCTCTGGCCAAACGGTCAGAGCTCTTTATTATTTACCCCCAGGTGCTGTCTTTTGGAAAATTATTTTTCCATTGATGTGTTCGTCTATGAGAATAAATATTATTTTGAAACGAAGAAATGGCGATTAAATAATTATAAAAAAAGTCTTCACTTCCACTAAGTTAATGGTTTTGAAGGCTTATTTAGTTGTTTTCTAGAAAAATCGCTATTCTTGAGATGTGCATTATAAAGAAATTGTAGAATTTCTTAATTTTTGTTGATTCTTAGCGAGGGCGCGAATAGTATGATCGACGTACAACATTGGAGATGAATGGAAACCCTACTGCACGAAGATATGTTATTTAAGGAGATGATAAGATGGCTTCGTTCACAATTGAAGGCAAACAGTTTATTTATAACGGCAAACCTATTCGAATCCTGTCAGGTGCTCGATGTTGAGTGTTTTGTTCAATTAGCAGGAGAATTGGAGCTGCGCGTCAGTTTATCGGACCCAAGGGCAAAGAATAAACTCGTACTCCAAAATGTGCATGACAGGGCGCTCATTTTCCATGGCTTGATTAATCTTAATGTGGAAAAAAATAACAATGATATTATATTTAAGACCCATCGTCCAGGGTTAAAAGATAGATTTTTTGTATATTAAAGGTCGAATTTAGCATGATATAATGTACTAGTATAAATTTGAAGGTGAGCAATCCTAACTACTCAGCAGCTAAAGACGCAGGTAAGCCCCACTTCGTAAAGGCGATCATGGTTATAAGTGAAGTTAATGATAACGTGGCGAAAAACATCCAGATCGAGAAGATAAATATGTTTTTAATGGTAGCGCACCAAGTTGTGACGTTTTGAGACAAGACATAGAGAGCGGTGGTGTTTCGTACTTCTTATATTTAATAAAAAAAGGGATAATCGTTGAAAGAGGATTCATCAGTAATTATGAGACAAAGGTTGAAGAGGATAGGGTAATGTACTATGCGATTTACGAGAATAGAACCACTTTAAGTCCATTTTTAGTCATCCCAAGATGGCCTGGTCCAATGGCCGGTATAATTCAATTGGATGATAGCAACAGAAGAATTATTGAAAGTTTAATGTAATTATTTTATTGTTAAATAACTATAGAACAATCCTAAACTCATAATTCTCTTTCAGAAAATATTCTTCAGCCATCTTCACGTCTAAGACACTAAATTAAAATAAATATCCTAACATATAAGAGGACAAGTACATATATCTAGAAATCCGCGCGCAGCGCGGTTTTATTATTTTAAGGGATGTAAGTCTTTTTCTATATCCGTTTCGATTTCCACCAAGATCATAAGGCGTTGGTGGGGAGTACATAAGGCGGAGATGCATCGATTCTGCCGACAGATGCTTAATGGTGATTTGACCTTTTGGAAACGATTCTTGAAATTCGTCTCTGATTTAAAGTTCACATTTTCATTTTGTAAGTCAACTATCGCTTTTGATATGTTCTTGTCAGCATAGTAAACTGGCGGAATGCTCATGAAGCTGTATCATGAGTTTTATAAGGCGAAGAGGTAAGGATAATGAATCAGATACTTCATTTATTTGGACTCTGTGCAAGTAATGGAGGTGAAGGTTATGAAGTTAATCCATATCGAGAATGCCAGTAAATATTATATGATGGGCGAGGAAACGATTAATGCATTAGATGACGTTTCGTTAGATATTGATCGTGGAGAGTTCGTAGCAATCATGGGACCGTCAGGTTCCGGCAAATCCACACTGATGAACATCATCGGGTGTTTGGATATTGTAGATAAAGGTATCTATGATCTGGATGGTCAAGCAATAAACGTACTTAAGGATTCTGGGCTTGCTGAGATTCGGAATCGGAAGATTGGCTTCGTTTTTCAAAGCTTCAACTTGCTGCCGAGATTAAGTGCCTATGAGAATGTGGAGTTGGCTTTGATCTATCGGGGAATGAGCAAAAAGGAAAGAGAGCCGCTCGTTTTACATGCACTAGAATCGGTTGACTTGCTGGATCGTAAGAAGCATTTTCCATCAGAGTTATCTGGTGGACAGCAGCAACGTGTTGCTATTGCGCGAACGTTGGCAGGAAATCCGTCGATCATTTTGGCGGATGAGCCTACGGGAGCGTTAGATTCAAAGACAGGTGTGGAGATTTTAAACATTTTAAAGAGATTAAATGCACAAGGTCGGACGATTATTCTGATTACGCATGACATATTGATTGCAGAACAGGCGAAGCGGATTGTGCGGTTTCGGGATGGGCGGTTGAATGAAGTTGTTTAGTGTTTATAAGACCGGGACTCCGATGGGGTGCCGTTTTTTTGTTTTTTACACATAGACAGAGGCATACGAAACCATCTAATATATTGTAAATATTTCCCGAAAAAAGGGGAAGATGATGCATTACTATGTACTGAGAATGCCAAATAACCCTCCAATATGGTGTTGAAAAGTTTTTCAAGTAATTCGTTTGTTAGCAAATTAAATTATTCGAGGAAAGCTTCTTTTCGTTTAAGCATGGCAAAGATCCAATGCAGTAACTTGTTAACACAAGCGATCATTGCTCCTTTTATTTCTTCTTGAATAGACGGATTATTGTTTTCGTCATTGCATCCGTTTTTCTTCTTCTTCTCGTAACCCTGGTATGTCTAATAATAATACCATGTCTCTCGACCTTACGAGAAAAATCGTAAGGCTTTTGATTTTTTTAACGATGAAGAAAGAGGAGCAACAATAATTCTATTAGACAATGGATGACTGGCGTCGTTAGATGCAAGTTTTGCTTTTTCTAGTGCTAAATGCTGCTCCTCTCCTAAATGGAGTTCTCTATTAGTGGAAATTGTTCTACATAAAGAAAAAAAGGAAAATTTTATCACTTATAAACATAAAAATCAAGATATATACAAACAAAAAGAGGCGATCCCCAAAAAATCGGAACGCCTTTTTGATGATGATTTCCTAATGTCCATGATAGCCTAGTTGAGCGGATAATTCTCTTGTTGTCGATAATACACTTTCAATAAATTTGTCGCGCATAGGGAGAACCCGGTCCGATGGACCGACGATACTGATCGACGCATTCACGGCGCCGTTCGATTCATAGATCGGTGCCGCAACTCCGGTAACCCCTTCGTTTTTGAGATTCGAACTTGTTTCATAACCATTCTTGCGAATTGCTTCAAGCCGCGCTTCAATTTCCGAAGGGCTACTCATCGAATTTGGGGTATACATCTCGATATGACCGCTAAGCACGCTTTTAATCAGGGAATTGTCTTGAAAAGCCAAAATGGCCCTGGAGGCCGTTGATGAGTAAAGTGGGAAACGGCGGAACATTTCGACGTTGAACCTGATCGGATGCGGCGAGTCTATTTTATATACATAAAACGCTTCGTGATTGTCCCGAACGCAGAGACTGACAAGTTCTTGCGTCGTGGACGCAAGTTTTTCCAGAAACGGCTGGGCGAAATCCGTTAAATTGTGATTGCGAAGTACATTATTACCAAGCTCCAGCAGCGTGTATCCAAGCGAGTATTGTTTATTAACAGGATTCCTCTTAATGAATCCTTCGCTTTCCAGCGTCATGAGCAGCTTGTGAACAGCGCCCTTTGAAATCTTGAGCTGCCGGCTCAATTCACTGACGCCTAGTTCTTTTTCCGAATCGAGAAAGCTTTTAAGCAGCCTGCAGCTGTTCTTGACGGAAGAAAGGTGATTGTCCATTACATTCATCGCTCCTTATTGGACATACGTTTGTGGAGCATAGTTTACCACAAACTTTTATTTTTTCCTAGATGTAGCGCAGTGTGTTGAATGAAAAAGAGAGAAAATGGGTAAAAATAATGGTTGCATGCAAATGTAGAATCATGATAGTATTTTTTTGTGGTTCACATATAGGAAATAATGTTCACAAATAGTGAACGATTTGATTTTAACGAGGAGGGTTCGTGGCGTTTCTTACTGGATGCGCTTCCAACACTGACAAATCAGCGAGAGGAACCGACACTCCGGTCAATAATACGAGGGAACAGGCAACTGCGGCAGTAGTTCCCGAAATGCAATTGGTCGTTGCTGGTAACAGATCGACCGTTGAACAGCTAAAATGAAAAAATCACGGTATGGGAGGACACAACGTAATGGAACAATCAACTATGCAAGAGACGACTCAAGAGAAAAAAGTGAAAAAAAGGAGATTTGCACAGCCTGACGCTTACGTTCTATTATTTTTTGTTGCATTGATCTGCGCTTTTGCTACCTACATTTTACCGGCGGGAGTCTTCAAGACGGTAAAAAAAGGAGATATCACCGTAACGGTTCCGGGAAGCTATCATGCCGTTGCTGCAAATCATACTAGTTTCGTAGACTTCTTTACCGCGATCCAAACCGGAATGGTTAAAGGCGCACCACTTATTTTCCTTATCCTTTTTACCAGCGGTGCTTTAGCTGTCATTGAAAAATCAGGCGCGATCGATGCGTTTCTGAAGTCGACGATTAATCGATTCAGTAATCGTCTACTGCTTTTAATCATCCCTGTAGGTTTGGTATTTTCTGTTTTAGGAACGACCGGGATTGTTGTCAATTCTGTCATTGCCTTTATTCCTTTAGGATTGGTCATTGCACGAGGATTAAAGCTGGATCCCGTTTTCGGTGTTGCACTTATTTATCTAGGAACCTATGCCGGATGGAATGTACCGGTGTTTGCCCCTCAAACGCTTGGGCTGTCCCAGCGTATAGCAGAACTTCCGCTTTTCTCAGGTATCGGTTACCGGATAGTTATATATGTAACGATTCTAGTTGTTACGCTTCTCTATATTTACTGGTATGCGCGCAAAATTCGAAAAGATCCAACGAAAAGTATCCTGGGTTCAGACTGGATTAGCGAGACGGCCAAAAGCGATGATGCTGGATTAGGCAGTAAAACAACCGTTACCCTGCAGCAAAAATTCATATTATCGTTTGCGGGATTATCCCTTTTGGCTTTTGTGATTTTCTCTCAGAAATTCAAATGGACGGAAAACGAAATGGCCGCTCTATTTATTTTTATTGCCATCGGTTGCGGTATGATCGCAAGAATGGGTGCAAATGAAATCGCTACCACGTTCATTCATGGCTGTAAACAAATGGTCTACGGAGCGCTAATTGTGGGCATGGCCAGAGCAGTGGGCATAATCCTGGATGATGCCAAAATTTTAGATACCATCATTAATGCGCTCGCGACAGTGTTAGCTCCGTTGTCCCCTATGAATGCTTCGATTGGAATGTTTTTCGGAAGTGCTGCTCTTCACTTCTTGATCTCTTCCGGATCAGGGGAATCTACAGTATTAATGCCTATTCTTGTTCCTTTGGCCGATTTGTTGCATATTACGCGCCAAGTAGCTGTCCAGGCGGTCATGTTTGGGGAAGGATTCGTTAATACCATCAACCCGACGTCCGGTGTAATGATGGGTGTACTCGCGACGAGTGGCATCTCCTATGGAAAATGGCTGAAATTCATGCTTCCATTAACGGCTGTTTGGTTTATTCTCGGAATTATTTTCATCATTGTCGGTGTGATGATGAACTGGGGACCTTTCTAATTACTAACAACAAGGGGACTTTACTAGATGGATAAAGTATTAGAATATTTAAAACAACACCAGGAAGAGATGCTGGAAGATCTAAAAACGCTTGTGCTGGCCGAATCGCCCACTCGTTCGAAAGAACGGGTAGATCAATGTGGATCAGAAATTCAAAAGCTGTTTAAGAGGCACCTTCGCCTTGATTCAGAAGTGATTCCTCAAGAGCATGCGGGAAACCATCTGCGGTTTAATTATGGAACTGGTGATGAGCAAATCTTAATCCTAGGGCATTTTGACACGGTTTGGGATGTGGGAAGGCTGTCCTACCGTGTGGAAGGAAACAGAGCATATGGACCGGGCATCTTGGATATGAAGGGGGGAATCATCCAAGCTCTGTGGGCGGTTAAAGCTTGCCGTGAGCTGGAGATTTCATTTAATAAGAGAATTGTTTTCTTATGCACCAGCGATGAAGAGGTTGGAAGCAGATCGTCCCGGGAACTGATCGAGCGGGAAGCTGTACAGAGCCGAGCTGTACTCGTTCCGGAACCGGCAGCGGCGCGGACAGGTGCACTGAAAACGTCCCGAAAGGGGGTTGGCAGATTTGGAATCAAGATCATGGGAAAGGCAGCTCATGCGGGGAATCATCATCAGGATGGAATCAGCGCGGTACAGGAAATGGCTCATCACATTTTATTCCTGCATTCACTCACCGACTATGCGTTGGGGACAACCCTAAATGTGGGTGTGGTACGAGGAGGCAGCACAGAAAATGTGGTAGCTGAACAGGCGGAACTGGGGGTGGATCTGCGAATCAGCCAAGCTAGTGAGGGAGAACGAATTTCGAAAATCATTTATGGGTTAAAGCCGCATTTGGAAGGTATCACCCTGCACGTTTCCGGTGGAGTCAACCGCCCGCCGATGGAAAGAACAGAGGGGAATGAAAAGTTGTTCAGTTTAGCGGCAGCATGCTCTTCTGAATTAGGGTTTTCCTTGACAGAGGAAGCCGCGGGTGGGGGGAGTGATGGGAATTTCACAACCGCTTTAGGCATTCCGACATTGGATGGGTTGGGCGCCGTGGGTGAAGGCATCCATGCTGAAAACGAGCATGTTGAAATCGACCAACTTCCTGTCAGGGCTGCACTGATGGCGGGCCTTCTTCGCAAACTGGCGAATAGCGATTTTACCTTAAACACATGATGTAATTATTTTAATTTAAGGAATATTTTTCTAATAATAACATGTAGTTTTAAAGCAATAGGAGGAAGCGATCATGTCATATAACAGTATCATTGTCCGTTTGGAACTGGATCACACCCAGGCCGACTTCGGGCAAGCAGCGGCGACGATCTCGAAAGCAGGGGGGGATATTACGTCCATCGACGTGATACGTTCTGGACCAGAATCGTCCGTTCGCGATATCACGATCCATGCAGCCGATTCGAAAGAAACGGAGATCGTTAGCGCGCTTAAGGCGATGGAAGGAATTAAAGTGATCAACGTATCCGATAGAACCTTCTTGGCTCACCTAGGCGGAAAAATCTCGATCCAGCCGAATCTTGCCATTAAGAACCGAGACGACCTGTCCCGCGTTTATACGCCAGGGGTTGCACGGGTGTGCACCTCGATTCATGAGCATCCGCATAAAGCGTATTCCTTGACGATTAAAAGAAATACTGTAGCCGTTGTGACGGATGGAACAGCCGTATTAGGGCTTGGTGACATCGGTCCGCATGCGGCAGTCCCCCGTCATGGAAGGAAAGGCCATGCTGTTCAAGCAGCTGGCGGATGTCGATGCGTTTCCGATCTGTCTTGATACCAAAGATACGGAAGAAATCATTCGAACGATTAAAGCGATCAGCCCGATCTTTGGAGGCATTAACCTTGAAGATATCAGCTCGCCGCGCTGCTTCGAGATCGAATCGCGCCTGGCAGACGAGCTGGAAATTCCGATTTTTCATGACGATCAACATGGTACTGCTATTGTTGTAACTGCGGGACTTATTAATGCGTTGAAAGTCGTAGGCAAACGAATGGAGCATATTCGTGTCGTCGTCAACGGCATCGGCGCTGCAGGCGTATCCATTTGTAAAATGCTGCTGGCAGCCGGCGTGAAAACGCTCATTCCGGTCGACCGGGATGGCGTCATTGTGCGGGGCGGCGAGTATGCCCACCCCATGTGGGCTTGGCTTGCCGAGCAGCCGCAGGTCGGCACGCAGTCGGGCAGCTTGCAGGAAGCAATCCGTGGAGCCGATGTGTTCATCGGCGTTTCCAGAGGCGGGCTGTTGACGGGAGAAGATGTGAAGAAGATGGCCGATAACAGCATCGTCTTTGCGATGGCTAATCCCCAGCCGGAGATTGCGCCTGAGGAAGCGCTTCCGCACGTGCGCGTCTTCGCTACGGGGCGGAGCGATTACCCAAACCAGATTAACAACGTACTCGTCTTCCCGGGCATATTCAGGGGGGCGTTGGATTGCCGAGCGCGTCAAATCAACGAACCGATGAAGCTAGCCGCAGCTCACGCTATCGCTACCGTTGTTTATGAAAAGGAATTGAACGAACATTACATTATTCCGAGCATCTTCAACGAGCAGGTTGTCGCCAAAGTTAGGAATGCCGTGATTGAAGCAGCTATTCTTACTGGCGTCGCCCTCCGGATTCCGCCAGATTTCAGGTAGTTGTGAAGGCGTGGCGGTTTAAGGTACAGCTGTAGGGTTGTGGTACAAAGATCTTAGATCCATACCTATATCATGTATGATAGCATGAAAAATATTTGATTCACATTCGAGGACTGGGGGAAGCACTACAATATTGGGTTAGAGCCATTTTCGAGCTAGCCGACACATGGATTATCCGAGCTGTACGCAATGGAACAGCGGGGGATATTCAAGGAGGAGAGACACGACACGGACGTTTCGATGTCTGCAACTTTGTTGGAATTGTAGGAAAAGACCAGTCGATCTTCATTTCATCTCTACGATCAGACAATGCAAGTCGCGGTGGGGATTCATGATTTTTATTTTTGCTGGCTGCTTGAGTCGGGTGAAACCTTCATCTCCCCAGTCAGTGTAGGCGGGTTCACAAAAGGCGGATTTGGAGACGCCAGCCGCAAGCTCCATAGTTACCAATTAAAGCACGTGCTTCGTAACAGCGGACAGCTCAGAAAAATTTTATATAACTCATGGGAAGCAACCTATCACGGTGTAAATGAAGAAAACCAGAAGCAGCTTGGCGTCAAATTCCTTTGAAGTTCCGTTTTCATACCGCTATGATGGGGACTCTCGGCATCGGAATGAATCTGAATCATATGACTGAACAGGAACTGGAAGAGGCGGCAGTTTACATTGCACAATATAAGTCTATACGCCCCATCGTTCAAGAAGGACACTGTTACCGTCTTTCCCCGCCTGAGGGATCGGATATAACTTCGATGCAGTATGTAGGCCTAGACGGGCAAGAGTCGGTTGTGTTTGTGTTCAGACATGCGAAGCATTTTGGACATCCCGCTCTTCCAGTACGTCTGCGCGGTCTTGATCCGCGCAAGAGGTTTCGAAACGAGGAAACCGGAGAAGTGCGTAGTGGACAAGGCTGGATGACGCGGGGGATTTCTCTTCATCTGACTGGAGATTACGATAGCGCTCTGATCCGATTGAGGAATTTGCCTTGATCCACAACAGCACGTATTTTATAAAATTAATTGTTTTGTGAGAATGTACGTGTGTCTAGTTAACAAATCAATCAAAAATGTTTCGGTATCAACGTAGTTATTCGATTCGATTCATTTCATCATAAAATAATTTGGGATTTTGAAAATTGCTCGTAGTCGTAATTATTTTCATGCGACTTTTTGCTAATGGCTTCCGCCAATAGTACACCACGGTTTTTATTAAATGGCAATCCTTTTATAACTGCAAGCTGACCGTAAGCTATCCGAATTCCCGTTACTTTAGTGAATGGTTCTAAAAAGTAGATGGGAATGTCAACTGGGGAATACCGCAAGAAGCACCATATCATATGTGGAAGTGAAGGAAGACGAATGTTGTATCTTAAAACGAAATAAAAGATAAATTTACCTCATTAAAAGTGCTTATCCTATCGATTAAAATTAATTAGTGAAGCGATTTAAAAATTGAAAGAGCGAAAAGTGATGTAATGCGATAACTCTTGCATTTTGGAAGGAGGATAACAAGGCAGGATCTGAGAAAATTCCTCTTGGCGGCTCACAAAAGTGTTTATAGCCAAAACAGCAAGCATGTTGAAGCTGAATAAGATCTGTTACGGTATTTATCAGATACAAAGCAGCTAAAGTCTTTCTTAGAAAAGTCGTCTGATATTATCCATTTTAGGACGTACTCCGGCTTAAAAAGAATGCTAATCCCACATTAAAAGGCTATTTATATTTGAGGTGTCAAATTATGCGATCATTACAGGATGACGAATTATTAATTTTTTTAAATATTGCGGTAAAACTAAAATTAGACACTCAATTTATTAAAAAGATTATACACGAAATTTATCGGAGGAAATTGAAAATCGAATTTTCGTTCAAAGAAGAAAAATACAAATATCAGGCTAACTTCGAAGAACTAAGCGAGGCCAAGATCGATCAGTGCTCATACCTTATCAAGAAGGCGCTCGGCATTATGAGCTTAAGATTCATGGAGGATGTCACCCTCTCCGAAATTGCCCAGAATGTATGTGTCACTCCGAGCTATTTAAGCCGCCTATTTCGGCAGGTGACGGGTAAGTCCTTCAGTGACAATCTTTTCGATCTGCGGATGGAGAAGGCTACTGAACTGCTGAAGTCAAGCACATTGAAAATCTATCAAATCGGCGAATCCGTAGGCTATCCGAATTCCCGTTAATTTAGTGAATGGTTCCAGAAGCAGATTGGAATGTCACCTGGGGAATATCGCAAGAAGCACCATATCATAAAATAATTACTTTAGGACTGCCGTTGATAGAAATTCTTGATGAAAAAGAATTAACTGCATTAATTGCCACGAGTTAGCTCATGGTATCAATGGGAATCAAAATAGGAATTACCCAGATAGGTGTTTCCGTCTAATGCATTTTCTATAATAAAATGGAAACGCTTTCAATGAGGGCGATATAATTGATCCTTACGAGGACAAGTCAAATTAGGAGAAGAACGGTGGTGAGACACCGTTTACTTGAACCGTCCTACGTGAGCGATGGATCATCCACGCATATTACCGCATATCATTATCGTAAGATTATTCATAGACAAACTGTGATAGTCGCTGGTAAAGGGGATGTTAAATCGTGAAGTATATAGGAAGGATTGGATTGCTAATACTAGCATTCCTTAATTGGATATTAATAATCATCCATTCTTATCAGTTTCTTGGGAAAGTGGACAACATCTATATGATCTGTGCATTAGCTAACATAGTATTGGGTTGGTTCCTTGGCAAGCACTATGATATAGCGATTCTTTATTACGAGAAAGACTATCTCACCCAGGAATACACTCAAAGATATGGATTAAAAACATTATCTTCACTTTTGGCGAAGATGGAGCAGAAAAATAAGGAATTAAGTTTATTTGTAGTTGACGTGGATAAGTTTAAACAAATTAACGATACATTTGGGCACGATAAGGGGGATAAGGTTTTAAAATGTATAGCTACATTGTTGGAAAATTGTACTAGAAAAACGGATTTTGTAACTCGCTGGGGTGGTGATGAATTTCTTATTGTTGCCCCGGATATGGATATTAATGATTCATTTACTTTTTTTAATAGAATTGAAAATCAAATACAGGAAGTATCAATGATATTAAATTTAGAAATCACTCTATCAATAGGTGTTTCTAATTACCCTGACGATGCGATAAACATAGATGAATTAATAAGAATTGCAGATAAAAACATGTATCTAGCTAAATTTAAAAAGTCGTTCCACCAAAACCATATCTAATGTGTTAATGGACTTTATTTGGTGGAACTTATCCTTGAGAGAACGTTTAGACAACAATGAAGCTTTCCGCCATGTTGGATGACGAGTGGATTACTCACCGATGAAAGCAGTGGAATTAGTTTCAAATTGGTATTCCTTATCAACCAATTTTGGGGGGATCTCAACTGGATAAGCTCTCTAAAATCATAAATGCCATAGAAGCGAAAAGAGAGGAAATGGTCATTGTAGGAATGATCTTTGGATTAAAATCAGAGGTTGTATTGAGTAAGTCTAAGGAACTTGATGATTTATTAAATCGATTTGATTCGTTGAAAAAGGCGCATCACAGATGAATGTGAGGTAAGCATAATGACTAATGCGGAATGCAGAGCGATAATTATAGACGATGAAGCATGGATTCGGGAAGGGTTAAGCGAACATATGGTTGTGGTGCAAAGCTCTAATTCATGATAACGTAATTGATAATGAAGTCATGGGATGGAGCAACTTGTTTTGGAAACGAAATTGGATTTATTTAAATGGAAGCAATATGAATCGGCAATCATTTTACTAACGGTGAGATGGTATTTGAAATATAGTTTAAGCTATCGAGATATAGTTGAAATGATGAGTGATCGAGGATTAAGGATATCCCATACGACGATCATGAGATGGGTCCATGAATTTGGACCCGAAATCGACAAACGAATCCGCCCCTTTTTGAAACCTACAAACGACTCGTGGAGGACTGACGAAACCTACATCAAAGTTAAAGGTCAGTGGAAGTATTTATATAGAGCCGTTGATTCTATGGGGAAAACCATTGATTTCATGTTATTTGAAAATCGGGATATGCCGACAGCTAAGCGCTTCTTTACAAAGACTTTGTCCTCTCCACATACACAAATCCCACGTGTAATCACCTTGGATAAATATCCAGCCTATCCACCAGCCATACAAGAATTAATAAATGAGAAATCCTTACCAAAAGAAACCTTGATTAGACAGACAAAGTATCTAAACAAAATTGTGGAGCGACATCATCGATTCATAAAGAAAATTACAAAACCGATGCTTGGTTTTAAGCGTTTCTAACTGCAGAACAGACATTGAAGGGAATCGAGGCCATGCATATGATTAGGAAAGGGCAGGCTGTTGATAATTCGTCTGCCCTCTCAGCTGTTGAATGGGTCAATAAAATATTTGGTCTAGCGGCATAGTTAACGTACAATTTGTCGGGTAGTTGCTATCTTTTCTGAATTTTGCACCACAACCTATATTGAAACCGGACGGACGTCATCTGTGCAATATTTGGCAAGGAAAGTTCTCTAAGGGGAGGTTCGTACTTGTGCCAAGATTCCTATTGTAATCGATATTGTGTGGCAGCTCGGAGTAAGAATACAACTGACAGTTCTGCGGGAAATATAGGTTTTCGTTGTGCTGCTGATACTTAATTACACTTTTATGTCGCGAAGAGCGGCTAAATCCGACTTGGTTCAATGGCGTTCACTCTCAGGGTGAGCGCCTATTTTACGTTGCTTCGTGTTCACAACCTCAAAAAATTCGACAATACAGGGGAAGATCTCGAGGATTTAATCTCGATCGGGACGATCGGATTGATCAAAGCCATCGAGTCGTTCTCGCCGAACAAAGGGACCAAGCTCGCGACGTTTGCGGCTCGCTGTATCGAGAACGAAATACTTATGCATCTTCGCTCATTGAAGAAAACGCGCAAAGATGTTTCCTTGCATGATCCCATCGGAACGGACAAAGAGGGGAACGAAATTACGTTGATCGATATTCTCGGCACGGAGGCCGATGATGTCGTGGATAAGGTTCAGCTTAAGATAGAGAAGAGCAAAATATATCGGAACTTAGAGATTTTGGACGACCGGGAGAAGGAAGTCGTGGTTGGGCGGTTTGGGCTGGAGCTTGGCGGGGAAGAACGGACGCAGCGGGAGATTGCGAAGGAGCTCGGCATCAGCCGGTCTTATGTGTCGCGGATTGAGAAGCGGGCGCTGATGAAGCTTTATCATGAGTTTTATAAGGCGAAGCGGTAAGTCGTTAGGTTGGAGTATCGTATTCTTCATTTATTTGGTTTCAAATAATGGGGGGCGAAGACAATGACAGCCTTAATCCAAATTGAGCATGTGAGTAAATTTTACTATATGGGCGGGGAGACAATCCGCGCCCTAGATGACATTTCGCTGGATATTGTGCAGGGCGAATTTGTCGCTATTATGGGTCCGTCAGGCTCGGGCAAGTCCACGCTGATGAACATCATCGGCTGTTTGGACGTTTCGGATGAAGGCCTATATGTGCTAGATGGAAAGCAGATTCACGCGCTGAAAGACACACAACTGGCTGAGATTCGGAATCGGAAGATCGGATTTGTTTTTCAGAATTTTAACCTATTGCCGAGATTAAATGCTTATGAAAATGTGGAGTTACCGTTGATTTATCGCGGATTATCGAGGAAGGAGCGAGAGCCGCTCGTATTCCAGGCGTTGGAAGCGGTTGATTTACTGGATCGTCGAAAGCATTTTCCATCGGAGCTGTCTGGTGGACAGCAGCAACGTGTTGCGATTGCGCGAACGTTGGCAGGCGATCCACCGATCATTTTGGCGGATGAGCCGACAGGTGCGTTAGATTCGAAGACGGGCGTGGAGATTATGGATATTTTCAGGCGGTTGAATGAGCAGGGGCGGACGATTATAGTGATCACGCATGACCGCCAGGTCGCGGAGCAGGCGAAGCGGATTGTTAGGTTTCGGGATGGACGGTTAATTTATTAATATAAAGAATATTGGCCTTACGATAAAAATCGTAGGGCTTTAATCATTTATTAATATGATGAGTAAACTATCTATTTCTGGATTTTGTTTTATGACTGGCATCGTTGATTACTAAAGTGAATTTTATCATCACAATAATGAAATTTTGCAGGTATAATACTGAAGGTTGTGGTGCAAAGTGATCAAGGAAAATAAAGATCGTTAGTGGAAAATAAAGTCCGTTAGTGAAAGTTTACATTTGTAAACTTTCACTATTTTTGCTTTTAGGGGTTGTTAATTGATTAATTTAGGTTATGTCATGGCCATTCATCATTTATTATTATTGATTGTTTGTAAGTAAAGCATAGCTCTAAGTAAGCTAATTCGAGCTTTTCACTAGCGGGCAGGAAGGAGTGGCATCTTGGAATTATAATGGAGAAACAGTTTTTATTCGTTATTCAAGGGGTCTTATATTGGCTCTTTTTCATCCTTGCGGCGATGAACCTCAATACATAGAAAAGTTAAAGTCTATATCAAATAAATTAAATGCTCAACTCGTTGCCGCATAGAGGATCGGTTGGAACGGAAGAGTATTACAGAATACGAAGAGTAAAACAACGAAAGGAAAGGGTATGTGGTGGGATCGCTAGCCTTTTTTCTTACAAGCCGGCACACAGACGGATGAGGAAAGGCGATTACCTATGTAAGATTTTTTGTCGTTCTACTCCTTTTTACACTGGGAAGGGCTGTAATATTTAAACAGCTTAAACGTACGCGTGAAGTAGTTGATGCTGTTAAAGCCGACGAGCTCGGCGGCCTCGGTAACGGAGACGCCTTCCGTGCGCAGCAGCTTTTCAGCCTCGTTGACACGGTACAAATTGACGTATTCAACGAAGGTGCGTCCGGTTAATTTTTTGAAGGTTTTACAAAAATGGTGGAGACTCATGTTGGTTAGTTGCGCGGCTTCCTCCAGCGAAATAGGGCGCCTATACTCCTCCCGAACGAAGGCGAACAGTTTCTCAAAATGCCTCGCATGCAGCATGGACAGATTCGCACGCACTTCGATGCGCGGAGCGCCGATGTAGTCCAGGCGCAGGGCAGCTGCGATCAGAAGCTGCAAGTTTGAGCGGATGATGAGCTCGTAGCCCGGGAGTTTTTGCTCAAACTCATCGATCAGCCGATGAATAATTGAAGCAAAGGCCGAGTAGGCCCCGTCCTCTGGACGCAAATGCAAAGGAAAGCGCTTACGGCCCTCCATAAAAGGCATGACCATTGGCCCGTACAGCGGATCACCGGAGTCGGCGCCGAGCAATGATTTATTAAAGACGATGGCATAGTAATCCACGTCCATATTGCTGACAGCATAGCCCGAATGCAGCTCACCGGAATGGACAAACAAGATGTCGCCGAGTGAAGTGCTATTAGAGATGCCCCCGATATCGAAAACGGCGTCGCCTTTGACGACATAGATGATTTCTATATGCTCGTGCCAGTGAGGATACAGGACGCGTTCGCCAGAGCTTAAGTTGTGAAAAACATTGATCGGGAAATGCTTCCCCGGCATTCGGGTATTTTCTTTTAACTCTTTTAAGGCCGTCACGAGCATCCCTCCACTTCATCGCAAAATCGTGCAAATTTATCACATGATTCTGCGTAGCGAAATTGCTGATTATTCTATTATGCTAAGTATATAACAGACGCATCCGAGTAGGCTATCCCCCTATTAAAGGTGCAAATCCGTTCAAGGAGAGTAGATACAATGGAGAACATTCGCATTGGAACACTTGTGCAAGGGAAAACGGCGGTCCAAGTCATCCCGCAAATCGTCAAGCACGGCTTTGAGAGCTTTCAATTGTCATTTTGGCAGACGACAGGTTCGGTGGATCTGAAAGAGCAGGCAGCACAAATTCGTGACATGATGGGTCAATACGGTACCGTGATTTCGAGTGTATCAATTTTCGGCAATCCGCTTACCGGACATGACGGAAACAAGGACACATTGGTGAGCTGGGAACGCTTGATTGACCATGCAAGGGATTTTGGCGCGGAGATGGTCACCGGTTTTACGGGACGTTTGACAGATCAATCGATTCCAGATTCGATTCCGCGGTTCAAAGAAGTGTTCGGCGAACTGGCGCGTCGTGCGGAAGCGAATGGCGTGAAGCTTGCCTTTGAGAACTGCACGATGGGCGGGAATTGGCACAAAGGGGATTGGAATATCGCACATAATCCAGCCGCCTGGGAGCTGATGTTTGATGCGCTGCCATTTGACCATATTGGCTTGGAATGGGAGCCGACGCACCAAATGACACAGCTGATTGATCCGATTCCACAGCTTCGCAAGTGGGCGAATAAAATTTTACACATCCATGGCAAAGATGCGACCATCGCTTGGGATGTGATCAAGGAGCATGGCATTGGCGGCCCACAACCGTATATTTGGCATCGGACGCCAGGTTTTGGGGATTCGAACTGGACGGACATCATTACGATTTTGCGTCAGAACGGTTACAAAAGCACGATTGATATTGAAGGCTGGCATGATCCAGTCTATTGCAATGAATGGGAAATGACCGGTCAGGTGCATGCGCTGAATTATTTGAAAACATGCCGCGGGGGAACGTTTGTTCCAAATCCCGTCATTGAATAGGACGCAGGAGGAATAAGGATGACGACTTACAAAATTGTCCAAGCAGGCTGTGGTGCTATGGCCAGTGCGTGGATTAAATATGCCTTAGAGCGCGAAGACTCGGAAATTGTAGCCTTTGTTGATTTGTACGAAGCAGCAGCAGTCAAAATGAATGAAAAGCACGGGCTGTCTGTCCCGTGGTTCGCGAGTGTGGAAGAAGCGATTAGGCAAACAGGCGCGAATCTGGTCTTTGACGTTACGATTCCGTCTGCGCATAAGACAGTTGCAACAGCTGCGTTAGAGGGCGGCTGCCACCTGATGAGCGAGAAGCCAATGGCAGCATCGATGGAAGATGCGGAACAGCTCGCCGAGCTTGCGGCGACGAAGCCTGAGCTACATTACAGTATCATGCAGAACCGCCGTTTCTTGAAAGACATCCGCGCGCTTCGCGAGTTGATCGGCAGCGGCGCGATTGGCAAACCGAACTTTGTGACGGCCGACTTTTTTATCGGCGCGCACTTCGGCGGTTTCCGCGATGCGATGGAGAGCCCGCTGATTATGGATATGGCGATTCACACGTTCGACCAGGCTCGTTTAATTATTGGGGCGAATCCCGTGTCCGTCTATTGCCATGAGTTCAATCCAGAAGGCTCATGGTATGCTGGCAATGCCGCTGCTGTGTGCATTTTCGAATTCGATAACGGCGCGGTCTTTACGTATAACGGATGCTGGTGCTCCGAAGGGCTGCGTACAACATGGGAAGCGGAATGGCGCATCGCTGGAAGTCAGGGCACAGCCAGTTGGAAAGATGCTCCCCCATTTGCAGAAGTAGTGTCACCAGCGCAGGAAGCGAAGTTCCAGTACGAATATGACCGGATCGAAGCGCCTTACAATTGGCACGGCCGAGAAGGACATAACGGCTGCTTGGACGAAATGTTCCAAGCCATTCAGGAGGGGCGTCTGGCTGAAACGAGCTATGCCGATAATATTTATAGCACCGCAATGGTGTTCGGCGCGATTCAAAGCGCGAAAGAGCAGCGGAAAGTGATGCTGCGACGTCCTTGATCACATGAGAAAATATAAGTTTCTGGCTTCCGAAAAAAGCTGTTGGAGATAATTGACAAAAAACAAACAAGGAGCCTTGTTTGTTTTTTGTATCGGGGGACGACGACACCAATGGTGTCGGGTGACAAGAACATAGTCCCATTAATTGCCGCGTAAAACGCGGTCTTTTTATTTTATGGGATCAAGTTCTTGTCACGAGCCAATGACAAGAACTTGATCCCATTCCCGATTTTGACAAGAACTTGATCTCATTCCCGACGGCTCAGGTCTGAGACTTTTTTGTTGGCCAATGGATCGACTACCTTTTCTCAACGAGCAGTTTACGCTAATGAGCCAAAGGATAAGAAGGATTAAAAAGGGCACATTCGAGTGAAGAGACATGGTTTTACAGCGCTATGACATTAAACAGTTCTGGTGCAAGAATTTAAAAAAACCAGACTACCGTTCGGTCTATCTAATTTCTATGCGATTAGACCGAATAACTGATGAATGAGTTGAACGACAAAAAGGGGCGACGAATGATTACATTCGACTTGCCCTTTTTTGATCATATGCATTGCTTCAATTCCTTGAATCGTTTGCTCTGCTGTCAGAAATGATTTAAATCCAAGCATTGGGTTCGTTCGTTTTTTGATGAAACGATGATCCTGTTCTATGATGTTATTGAGATATTTGGTCTGTCTAATCTGTGTTTCATGTGGCAGTTTATTATTATTCTTTAGATTTTCAATAGCCACTGGATAAGCAGGGTTCTTATCTACCGTAATCACCCTTGGAATATGTGCATGATTCGAGGATAAAGCTTTCTCAAAAAATCGTTGCGCGGCTTTCGTATCCCGCTTTTCACTTAACCTAAAATCAATGGTTTTACCCATTGAATCCACTGCACGATAAAGGTACGTCCATTTACCTTTTATTTTGATATAGGTTTCATCACATCGCCATGAATCGTTTACTCGTTTGAGATGAGGACGAACTTTTTTTGCTATTTCAGGAGCAAATTGATGTACCCATCTCATGATTGTTGTATGAGAAATCGAGATGCCTCGTTCGGACATCATTTCTACCAGGTCCCGATAACTTAAACGATATTGAAGATACCATCTCACCGTTAACAATATGATTTCGACATCGAAATGTTTCCATTTGAATAGATTTGTTGTTGACTTCATCTAATGATTCCTTTACTTTCCCTTGTTTTCTCCCTATGTTACCACACGATTTCGTCTTTGCACCAGAACCGAAATGTGTGATATCTTCCATGGTGTAGTCGCCTTGTTTGAGCAGCTCTTGGGCATGCTGAATGCGCAAATGTAAAAAATACTGATGGGGAGAAACACCGAATTTTTCTTTGAATAGAGCAGAAAACCTAGAAGGCGAGAGTCGTGCTCTCTTTGCCATATCATCAAGTGATAACGATTCCGAAAGATGGTTAAAAAAGTACGAAGTGATCCAGTTCAAAGATTGTGGCTTTAAAGATTTATTCCGGGGGAGTAATCCCCCGTCTTACGTACGCCCAGCATGGGCGCTATCTCTAGGGTTCAAGTCCCGAATGGTGAAGGCAGTAGTAGCCATAGCTTAAGACAAGACCCTCTATGTCAACACGGAATATATGTTCGGTTTTGTAGTTGAGAGTATCCTGTATTGTGTTCATGGTAAATATTATGCCGTTTTTTGGAAATGCCGTGTTTGTGACTTTATAAATGTCGCGGAGTCGTACTTATTTTCTTTTTTCCACAATGCAAAAATAATACGAACCCAGTTATTTTCCCCTAGCAGATCGGTTTCGCCGAAACGGAAACGATCTGGGAATGAAAGAATTCCAGCAAGCTATTTTATTCCTGCCTCATGGAATGGTGCTTCGGCTTGAATTCGGACGGAGATTGACCGGTCCAGCGCCGGAATTGCCGCGAGAAATGGCTTGCGGAGTGGAATCCGAGCTTCTCGGCGATGTCGGTCATCGGCAAATTCGTCGTGACGAGGAGCTCCTTCGCCATGTTCAGCTTATGGCGGCTGACGTATTGTCTCGGCGACAAGCCATATACTTTGGAAAAGAGCTTGCTGCATTGGCTGCGGCTCAAGTTTAGCTCTTTGGCGACGCTTGAAACCGACGCCTCCTCGTTCAGCCCGAGCGACAGCTTCTCTTCCATCGCGTGCGCGACATCGGCCGCAAATAGCGAAGTGTCCCCGTCGGATGCGGATGCTGGCTTGAGCGGCACGGCGTGTTCCCGCACTAATGCTAGCACGTCATGGACGATCAGCAGCGTATAGGACTGCAGCAGCAGCTTGTCCTCGAAGCGCAGAGTCTGCTGCGGAACTGCTAGCACTTCCTCCGATTGATTGCGCCGCATGATCGCCTCGAGCTCACCTACATAGAAGCGGAGCTTGCTTTGCTGCGCCTCCTGGCGGCGAATATGCCGATAGGGTGTGGCGGCAAGCAAGCTACGAATTTCCGTATCGTCGAGATCGAAATGCACATTGAAGTAGCCGTACGGTACGGCAGCCAGGTTCGAAGACTGGTGCCGTACGCCGGATTTGATGAGCAGCCAGTCGCCCTCCCTCATCGTGATCGACTCGCGGTTCATTTCTTGCACGACTTCGCCATCCATGCAGCAAAGCAGCTCAAACAGATGGTGATGATGACGCGGGTAGGTCCAGCCCGAAGGCTGCAAGCCGAAATGGCAGCCAACGATCTGCAATGTATTGATCACATTCGGGAAAAAATAATAATCATCCATGTTTTTTTCCTTTCGTTTATACATCATAGTTCCATGATATCATCGATTTGGCACATTTGGTATAGAAAATACTCATTTTGGAGATTGAAGTTCCGGTCTATTTTCAGCGATGATAGGAATAGACAAGATTAATTACTAGCATTCTTATGCCGGAGGGATTAGCATGGCCATTTTACAAGCCGAAAACAAGCAGTTTCATTTAGACGGAAAGCCTTTTCAAATCATATCCGGGGCTATACATTATTTTCGGGTCGTGCCCGAGTATTGGGAAGACCGGTTGCTTAAACTGAAGGCTTGCGGGTTCAATACGGTAGAAACCTACGTAGCCTGGAATTTGCATGAGCCTAAGGAGAATGAATTCAACTTTGAAGGAATTGCGGACGTGGAACGTTTTATCAAGCTGGCCGGGGATATTGGGCTGCATGTGATCGTGCGTCCGAGCCCTTACATTTGTGCAGAGTGGGAGTTCGGCGGGTTTCCGGCATGGCTGCTGCAATACCCGGACATCCGGCTTCGCTGCATGGACAACACATATCTGGAAAAAGTAGACCGTTATTATGACGCTTTGATCCCTCGCTTCACTCCGCTGCTCAGCACGAACGGCGGGCCGATCATCGCCATGCAAATCGAGAACGAGTATGGCAGCTATGGCAATGACAAGAACTACTTAGCCCATTTGCGCGACGGCCTTGTAAATCGTGGCGTGGATGTGCTGCTGTTTACTTCCGATGGTCCCGGAGACTTTATGCTGCAAGGGGGAACGCTCCCGGATACGCTTGCAACGGTCAATTTCGGTTCAAGACCGGAAGAAGCGTTCGAGAAGTTCCGCGAGTATCGTGCCGATGAGCCGCTCGTATGTATGGAGTATTGGAACGGCTGGTTCGACCACTGGCTGAAGCCGCATCATACGCGCGATGCGGGCGATGTCGCCGACGTATTCGACCGCATGCTGCGGGCGGGAGCGTCCGTTAACTTTTACATGTTCCACGGCGGGACGAACTTCGGATTCTACAATGGAGCTAACTGTAGCAATGATGTTGATTATGGGGCGACGATCACCAGCTACGACTATGATTCTCCGCTGTCCGAATGCGGCGATGTAACGGAGAAATACCGCGCTGTACGGAACATCATTGGGAACTATCTGGGCACAGATGTGAGTGAATTCCCGGAACTGCCTGCGCCGATTGCCAAGAAGAGCTACGGCCGCGTTGCCATGAGCGAAAAAGCGGACCTGCTCCATCATTTGCAGCAGCTTTCCGAGCCTGTGAAAAGCGTTTGTCCGGAGCCAATGGAAAAGTTCGGACAAAGCTACGGCTTTATCGTCTATTCGACGCATGTTTCTGGACCGCGTATCGGCGATCAGCTGCATTTGCAGGATGTTCACGACCGTGCACAAATATTCCTGGACGGCGTCTATCAAGGCACTGTTGAGCGTTGGAACCAACAGCCGCTGCCGCTTGAAATTCCGGCCGGTGGGGCAAGGCTCGACATCGTCGTCGAGAACATGGGCCGCGTCAACTACGGGCCTCGATTGAAAGATTTTAAAGGCATCACTGAAGGGGTTCGGATGAGTAACCAGTTTTTGTTCGACTGGACCATCTATCCGCTTCCGCTTGAGAATACGGCTTCGGTTCCATTCGGGCGCATCCCGGAGAGCAATCCAAGACAAGACCGTCCGGCATTTTACCGCGGCGAGTTTACGGCGGATTCTTTAGGCGATACATTCGTTCGATTGGACGGCTGGTCGAAGGGCGTAGTCTGGATCAACGGCTTCAACCTGGGGCGTTATTGGGAACAAGGACCTCAGAAGACCTTATACTTGCCGGCGCCTCTGCTTCGCGAAGGAAAGAACGAAATCGTCATTCTGGAATTGCATCATACGGAAAATGCGGTCATCGAGTTGACCGACAAGCCGGATTTAGGATAACCGGCTGAACCGAAAGGACAGTACGAGCGATCATGACTCGTCTGTCCTTTTTTCGGTTGTGGTGCAAACCTCTAATTCATGATAACGTAACTGATTATAAAGTCATGGGATGGGAGCAACTTAGTATGGAAACCAACTTGGATTTATTTAAATGGAAGCAGTATGAATCAGCAATCATTTTACTAACAGTACGATGGTATTTAAAATATAGTTTAAGCTATCGAGACATCGTAGAATGGGATTAGAGATTTCCCATACGACAATCATGATATGGGTCCATGAGTTTGGGCCCGAAATAGACAAACGAATCCGCCCCTATTTAAAACCCACAAATGATTCGTACAGAACGGACGAAACGTACATTAAAGTCAAAGGTCAATGGAAGTATTTATATAGAGCGGTTGATTCTATGGGGAAAACAATTGATTTTATGTTATCTGAAAATCGAGATATGCCAGCAGCTAAGCGTTTCTTTACAAAGCATTTACTTCACCACATAATCAATTACCACGTGTGATTACTTTGGATAAAAACCCGGCATATCCACCAGCCATACAAGAATTAAAAAATGAAAAAGCCATGCCAAAAGAAACTTTGGTTAGAAAGACAAAGTATTTAAACAACATTGTGGAACAAGATCATCGATTCATAAAGAAAATCACGAAACCAATGCTTGGTTTCAAAACGTTTAACACTGCAGAACAGACGTTGAAGGGAATCGAGGCCATGCATATGATTAGTAAAGGGCAGGCGGAAAATAATTCGTCTGTCCTATCTGCTGTTGAATGGCTCAATAAAATATTTGGTATAGTGGCAAAGTTAAATCACAATTTCTGGGTATTTGCTATCCATTTTATATTCTTGCACCACAACCCTTTACAGTGATAAGGTAGCTTTGTTTCGAGGGTCTGAAGAAGCAGGGGGTTGTCCTTAGTGACACTCCTGCTTTTTTCGTGTGCGGTACAAGTTCGTTGATATAGTACACTTTTCGTTGGTTTGATAACTAGAATATCTCCCACTCCTTTATTACAATTTATATATCGGCTGCTTGCCGAAAAGCTGTTTCGAAATTGCGCGTAAACAAAATAAGGAAAAGAGGGGGAGCTCTTGTCGGCGAATATCAAAAAAATATCTAAAACCTCAATCGTTTCTAAGTTTAATTATGATTGGAAATGTAACCGCTTTATTTTGCTAATGTCGTTGCCAGGGTTAATCATGATTGCTTTGTTTGCTTATTATCCCATGGTCGGTATCGTAACTGCTTTTCAAAATTACAGTTTGTTTTTAGGGATCAGTGGCTCTGAATGGATTGGATTTGATAACTTTATCCGTTTTTTTAATGATCCAAACTTTTTTAGAATTATTAAAAACACATTTGTTCTTGGCCTTGTTAACTTGCTATGGTCTTTTCCCGCACCTATTATTCTGGCTTTGTTGATTAACGAAGTGGTACATCCCAAAATTAAGAAATTTGTTCAAACCGCTACGTATTTACCTTATTTTATTTCGGTTGTTGTCATTGTGGGCATTATGAAATCCATTTTTGGTAGTACTGGTATTGTAAATGACTTGTTAGCAAATTTCGGTGTTACCCCGATCCAATTTTTTAACGAATCCGGTTTCTTTAGAAGCTTGTATGTTGGATCAGGTATTTGGCATGGAGTTGGCTATTCCAGCATCCTCTACTTGGCGGCCATTGTAGGGATTGACGCAGAAATGTATGATGCGGCCAAGATCGATGGCTGTTCTAAGTTTAAACAGATTATTCACATCACCCTGCCAAGCATCCGCCCTACCATCATTACTTTGTTTATTTTATCCATTGGCGGTATTATCAGCGTCGGATTCGATAAAATTCTGTTAATGTACAGCCCTGCCACTTATGATGTTGCCGATGTTATTTCTACCTATGTTTACCGTAAAGGTATATTGGACCAAGATTATGGATTTTCAAGTGCTATTGGGTTGTTTAACAGTTTGGTTTCCATTGTTTTTTTATTAGGAGCAAACTATGTTTCTAGAAGACTCCTAAAAGAAAGTTTATGGTGATGTCATGAAAAAGAATTCTTACAAAATCAAAGCACCAATAGGAGATCGGGTCTTTCTTTCCGTTGTGTACATCATATTGGCTATTGTTGTACTGGTTATGCTCTATCCCTTTGCGTACGCTGTGTCTGTGTCTATTAGCGATCCAGCAGAAGTCATTGCGGGTAAAGTTACTTTTTATCCTAAAGGTTTTGACCTAGGTTCATTCAAGATCATGATCAACCATCCTATTTTTTTCACGGCATATAAAAACACGATTTTGTATACGGTCCTGGGAACGTTCTTCACCTTATTTTTCACAGCCCTAACCGCATATCCGCTTTCCAAAGATAAGTTTCAAATGCGTTCATTTATCTCCAAGGTGTACATTATAACCATGTTTTTTGAGGGCGGAATGATTCCAACCTATTTGGCTTATAAGTCCCTGCATATGATAGACACCATTTGGGTTATGGTTCTTCCGGGGGCGTTGTCCGCATGGAACATTATCCTCATGAGAACCTTCTTTAGGAATATACCGGAAAGCCTAACTGAATCCGCATACATTGATGGGGCCACTGATCTTCAAATATTAGTGAAAATCATTCTGCCGCTTTCCAAGCCCATCATGGCAACTATCGGCTTATTTACAGCTGTTGGCATTTGGAATGGATATTTCAATGCGCTGCTTTATTTAAATGACACCATGAAGTATCCTTTGCAGATGATTTTAAGAGGTATTTTGGTAGCTGCAGCCTTCGATCCAAGTGAAAAAGGCGCTTATGCTGAATTAACTCACTCAGCAACGGAATCTTTAAAAATGGCATCCATTATCATCACAACCCTTCCTGTTATGTTTATTTATCCTTTTATACAAAAGTACTTTGTCAAGGGTACTATGGTTGGCTCAATAAAAGGATAATCAATAAAATTTATTAAAAAGGAGAGAATTATCATGAAAAAATTATTGGTCTTATCTGTAATTACTTCTGTTCTGTTTGTTGCAGGGTGCAGTAGCAACTCAAGCGAATCTCCCAAAAATACAGAGCCGGCATCAACCTCTGCGGCTTCTGCTAAACCACAGACATCCGCAGACCCAAATGCCATCGCGCCGGAAAAAATTAGCGCAAAACCAATTGAAGTTACCTGGTTTCTTTCGTCTGCTAACACATACACGGGTGATGAAGAAATTTTTAAGACCATTCAAAAGTATACAAATATTAAGATCAAACCCACTGTCGTAGCCCGTGCAGACTATACACAAAAATTGAATACTTTGTTAGCATCTGGATCATTACCGGATTTGATTACGCTTTCAGCCGATAATGCGGACCGTTATGGTCCACAAGGAGCATTCTTAGATTTAACGCCTTATATGAAAGCAGGGAAGCTTGATGCTTACAAAGCAATGTTGGATAAATATCCGCCTGCTACGAAACTAACTCGTTCGCCTGACGGCAAATATTATGGCGCCTCAAGAATGTATGATGTGCCAGCTCGTGCCGACGAAGTGATGCTCGGCAGAACTGATATTTTTGCCAAAAACAACCTATCCACGAAGTTCGAATCGTTCGACGATTTATACAAGAGCTTAGTTCAACTGAAGAAACTTTACCCGGATTCTTACCCATATTTCGTAAGATGGGGGGCGTCTCACCTACTTAGCAACCAAGCTTACTATAGAGGATCGTCTAACACTTTTTATCTTGACGATGCTAAGCACAAATATGAATACGGTCCAGAAAACCAAGCCTACAAGGATACGTTGGTTTACTTGAATAAATTGTATTCCGAAGGCTTGCTGAATCCAAACTTTGCTACGATTACAGATGATGAATGGAATGAACTCTTAGCCACAAACAAAGGCTTTGTAACCTTTGACTACCCGCAAGTTGGCGACGAGATTGTTCAACAAATGGGAAGCAAAATTCCACAGGGCTTTGAATTTACGGCGATGCTTCAACCGGCTTACAACAATAATAGAATGGGTACCGGTGTTATAAGCGGCTATTTCGGAAGTTACAAAGTGATTTCAAATCAATCTAAATACAAAGATGAATTGGTTAATTTCCTAAACTGGATGTACAGCCCACAAGGCATCAATGCCATGCAATTTGGTATCGAAGGCGAATCTTATCAAAAGACTTCCAATGATGTTGTGAAATTTTTAAAGGATTTTCAAACTCCTGCTACTCCAAATGGTACCATCAAGGGTTCGGGGCTAAACGAACAAAACCTTTTCAGTGTTGTAAATCAAGCGGCTATCAATACTTATGAGTTAAATGGAGCTGCCATGAAAAAATCGGTATCATTTTTGCAAGAAAACAAAGCCTTTGGCAAGGCATCCTTTGATGCAAAATTTAGCGATGCTAAAGCGAAAAAAGAATATAACGACCTCAAAACTGCTATTGATACCTACGTAGAGGAAGCTTCGGTAAATGTGATTATCGGTAAGCAAAGCATTGATACCTGGGATTCGAAAGTTATTCCACAGGTTAAAAAACTTGGCTCTGACCGCGCTCTGGAGCTGCTTAATAAAGCTTATGACGAGACTTTTAATAAATAATGGTTATAACTTGAGTTGAACGTAGGAGCGTGATGTAATCACGCTTCTTGTTGTTAATTGGAGGAAAGTAGGTTCCACCTACGGTTTACAACGAGAAATATTCCAAAAATAATTAATTGGATTCCGAGCTTGATCCCCGGAGTTTCTTAGGAGGCTAGTACATGAAACGTTTGACTTATCGAAAGGCTGCGGTGCAATGGACGGAGGCGCTGCCACTTGGCAACGGAAGGATAGGAGCCATGCATTATGGTGGTGTCGAGCGAGATCTGTTCCAGCTGAACGAGGATACGTTATGGTCCGGTCCCCCGAATCGGGACCGGTCTTATGATGACAGAGAGTCGCTGCGTAAGGTGAGGCAGCTCATCGACGAGCAGAAATATGGCGAGGCAACCGACGAAGCGAAAAACATGTTCGGCCCCTATACGCAAGGGTATATGCCTCTCGGCGATTTGACGATTCACCATTTTCAAGGAAATGACTGCCGAGGTTACGAGCGGATGTTAGACATCGAAGAAGCGATCTCATCGGTATCGTATACGATTGGCCAGGTCCAATTCACGCGCGAAGCGTTTATTTCGCATCCCCATCAGGTGTTGGTCATTCGGCTCACCAGCTCTGTTCCAAAGCGGTTAACCTTCACGGTGGGACTGGACAGCCATCTCAAAGCTGAAACGCTGCAGGACGGTCAGGCTTTGATAATGCGGGGGGTTTGTCCGGAATATTGTGCGCCGCACTATTATGCAGAAGACGAATTGCCGTTTGTGTATGGGGAATTTGGGGAATCGAAAGCGATCCATTTCGAGGGAAGAGTGCGTGCTTCATCAATGGACGGCCAAATCACGTATCGGCATGGCAAGCTGTGGGTTCAAGGGGCGACGGAGGCGGTACTTTACTTTGCGGCTGTGACGTCCTTCAATGGCTATGACCAACTCCCCGGCAGGGATTTCGGCGTGCTAGCCCTTCGTAATGAGTCGACTCTATCGAAGGCTATGGCTATCTCCTATGATCAATTGAAAGAGGAGCATATCCGGGATTACCGCAAGCTGTTTGGACGGGTCGAGTTTACGCTTGGCGAAGCCACAGAGGCAGATGAGGAGCTTGATACGGACCAACGGCTGCAAACCTGCGGCGCGGACGATCCGGCCATGGTTGCCTTACTATTCCATTTTGGACGTTACCTGCTGATTGCTTCCTCCCGGGAAGGGACGCAGCCGGCCAATTTAACAGGAATTTGGAACGAAATCACGCGGGCGCCTTGGGCAAGCAATTATACACTTAATATTAATACGGAAATGAATTACTGGCCCGCGGAAGTGACGAATCTGTCCGAATGCCATCGTCCGCTGCTTAAGGCAGCCAAGGAGATTGCTGCAACCGGCGAGAAAATGGTTAAAGAGCGTTACGGATTAAACGGGTGGACGGCGCATCACAATTCGGATTTATGGAGACATGCGCATCCTGTAGGCGCCGAGCGTCACGGTGACCCGGCGTGGGCATTTTGGCCGATGGCCGGTCCCTGGCTGTGTCGACACCTATGGGAGCATTATGAATATACGCAGGATCAACAATTTCTTGCCGAAGAGGCATTCCCGCTCATGAAAGAGGCGGCTCTGTTTTGCCTGGACTGGCTGGTGGAGGATGAAGAAGGTTACTTGATTACATCGCCATCAACATCGCCGGAGCATCATTTCTATACGGAGGATGGCCAGCGTGGGGATGTCACAAAAGGCGCGACGATGGATCTTCAACTCATCGGCGATTTGTTCGCCAATTGCTTGAACATGACCGCGATCCTTGGCGTGGAGGAGGAATGGGTCAAGCGGGTGAGAGCAGCCAAGGAACGTTTGCATCCGATGCAGACCGGCAAATTCGGCCAGCTGCAGGAATGGCTTCTTGATTATGAAGATGAAGATATGTGCCATAGACATATCTCGCATCTATACGGCGTTTATCCGGGAAATCAGCTTACGGAGGGTCCGATATTGGACGTCGTTCGGCAAACCTTGAACAGGCGTGGAGATGCGGGATCGGGGTGGAGCCTCGGATGGAAGGTCTGTCAGTGGGCACGATTGAAGGACGGGGAGCGGTGCAAGGAGCTTCTTCGCCGGTTTTTTAACGTCGTAAGAGAGCGTTCGGGAGTATTCGGTTCCAACGGAGGCGTTTTTCCGAATCTGATGGGAGCCCATCCTCCATTTCAAATCGACGGCAATTTCGGCTATACGGCAGGCATAGCGGAGATGCTCGTTCAATCCCACAAAGGCTATGTCGAATTATTGCCTGCTCTTCCTTCAGCATGGCAGATCGGGACGTTATCCGGCATACGCGTTCGTGGAGGGTTCGAAATATCGCTTTCCTGGGAGCGTCAGCAAGCAAGCAGAATAGACGTCTCATGTATCGTAGACAACACGTTTATTTTGAAGTTCGAAAAACCGGTTGTTGTTCGTGAGATAGGAGAAGAAGAACGTTTGGTCGAGCCGGTTGAAGGATATCTTATTTTTGAAGTTAGAAAAAATCATTCGGTTTCATTATTAATTAAGTTGGACGTTTCGAAATCTCTATAAATTCGTTGATATTGCATATTTTTCGTTGGTTTGATAACTAGAATGATCTCCCCCTCCCTTAATACAATTTGTAGGAGGGCTGCTTGCCGAAAAGCAGTTTCGAAATGGAGATTTCCGATACGCTTTGACACATAAAGGAGATGGATGAAAATGACTCAATTAACCGCTATTTTGATCGGCGCAGGCGCCAGAGGCGCTCAAAGTTACGCACCTTATGCACTTGATTATCCGCATGAACTGAAATTTGTCGCCGTTGCCGAAGCCAGTGAAAGCCGAAGAAATAAATTCGCAGAGCAACATCATATACCGTCTGATTGTTGCTTTGAATCTTGGGAGCAGCTGTTGGATCGACCGCAAATGGCCGATATCGCAGTCATTTGCACACAGGACCAGATGCATTACAAACCGACTATACAGGCATTGGCGAAAAAATATCATGTTTTGCTGGAGAAGCCGATGTCGCCATCTCCGTTGGAGTGTATCGAAATGGAGCTAGTGGCAAAGGAAAACGAACGTCTGTTAACGATTTGCCATGTGCTTCGCTATACGCCTTTCTGGTCTGCAATAAAACGAGTTATTTCCGGTGGCAAAATAGGACAAGTTGTGTCGATCCAATTAAACGAAAATGTAGGGTATTGGCATATCGCCCATAGCTTTGTTCGAGGCAATTGGAACAACTCGGAGACGTCGAGTCCGATGATATTGGCCAAATCGTGCCACGATATGGACGTTTTATCCTGGCTGATGGATCAGCCGTGCATGCGCGTCAGCTCATACGGTTCACTGATGCATTTCCGTTCGGAGAATGCGCCCGAGGGAGCTGCCGACTATTGTCTCAGCGGATGCGCTGTCGAGTCTAAATGCACATATTCCGCTCCCCGGTTTTATCTCGGGGAAGGCAAGGGCTGGGCGCGCCACTTCGTCGATGAGCTGACCAAAGAAAATATCGTCAAGGGTCTTCAAGAGACAAACTACGGGCGCTGTGTTTATAAAAGCGATAATAACGTGGTCGATCATCAAGTGGTCAATATGGAATTTGCGAACGGCGCTACCGCCATGTTCAGCATGTGCGGCTTTACAAGGCACCAGGAGCGGAGAATTCAAATCATGGGAACGGGTGGCGAAATCCGAGCTGAGGACAGTAAAATCGTGGTGCGCGATTTCTTGACCCATGAGGAAACCGTCATTGAAATTCCGGAGCAAGCAAGCGGTCACGGCGGAGGGGACAGCGGCATTGTACGGAGTCTCTTAAGCGAGATCCGAAACTTTGCAGGCGGAGAAAGCCTTACCTCGGCCTCCGCTTCCGTAAGAAGCCATATGATGGCCTTTGCTGCCGAGCATTCGAGACTTCATAATGGCAAGTCGGTAGAGCTGGACGAATTTTATAAAAGCATCATGAACACAGAGGTCTATGAGCAATGAGAAGAAATATTACAGAAACTGCAAATGGATGGATTGCTGACAATGGAAACGGCACCTATACAAATCCAATTATGTGGGGAGACTATCCGGATAATGATGTGATAAGAGTTGGCGATACGTACTATATGTCTTCAACGAGTATGCATTTATTTCCAAGTACTCCTATTATGAGCTCTAATGACTTGGTGAATTGGGAATATGAAAGTTATGCTGTCGATCGGATGGAAGGTGATCAATACGACCTTATCAATGGCGAAGTTTATGATGAGGGTACATGGGCAACGAGTTTAAGGTATCATAACGGAAAATTTTATCTTATGTTTAATATCAATAAAGATGCTGCCTATGTAAGTATTGCAGATCAAGCTAAGGGACCTTGGACACTCTATAAACTTGAAGACGAGCTTTATGATCCGGGTTTATTTTTTGACGATGATGGTAAAATTTATGTTGTGCACGGACAAGGAGAACTCTATTTAAGCGAGTTAGAGATCGTAGATGAAGAGACAGGCCGATTATCGATCCTATCCAAGAGAGAACCTGGCGCCACAAAAAACGGCAAGAAGATTTACTCTTATCCATATCCCGGTCATCGTTACCATGGGTATAATGAGGGTTCTCATGTATATAAAATCAATGGCTTTTACTATATTTTAACGACGCCGATTTGGAAGCATGGCTCCAAAAAAGAAGTTGCCATTCGAACCAAGGATTTAGCCCATGGACCTTATGAAGCCCAGGATATTATGGCAAGCTTTATGAATTTCTGGGGCAATGGCATTCATCAAGGAGGGATTGTCGATGTTCCTCAAGAGGATGGTTCATTAGAATGGTGGGCGATCATTTTCCAAGATCGGTCGAAGATTGGCAGAGTGCCTACTTTGCAGCCGGTAACATGGAAGAACGGTTGGCCGTACATGGGGGAGGTCGACGGAGAAAAAGCTGTTGTTACGTATAGAAAGCCTAACATCCCGAATTTAGGACATGTTGAACCGAAGGCACTTCCAACTTCGGATGATTTTAATGCGAATGTGTTAGGGCTACAGTGGCAATGGAATCACAATCCAGATAACAGCAAATGGAGTCTTGAAGAAAGACCAGGATTTATGAGACTTAAAACATCAAGCGTAACAGACAACTTGACCTATGCAAGAAATACGCTTACACAGCGGGTTGTTGGTCCGGATTGTGCAGGGACTGTGAAGTTGGATGTGAGTCATATGGCCGATGGCGATACGGCAGGTCTATGTATCATGCAAAGAGAATTTACCTTTATCGGGATAAGAAATGAAGCGGGTCATAAATCCATTGTCATTAATGATAATAGGATCGAACATGTATCTGTTGATGTATCTTCAGATATTCAAAACGTATGGTTCAGAGCCGAGATTCCACGACATGAATATCGAATGGAGTTTTCCTATAGTGTAGACGGTATCCATTTTACACGTCTTGGCGGAAGATACGAGATGCGCTATGGAACCTACGTTGGAATGAGATTTGGCATTTTCAACTATGCATCAATGAAGCTTGGCGGGTATGTAGATGCAGATTCCTTTGAACTGACAACGACAGAAAATCAAGGCAATCTGTTTGGAATAAATAAGAGAATCGATGCTGCGCGCTACGATGATCAAAAGTTTGTTTCAGATAAGGAACTCCAAATAAACCCAAAAACCGAATGGATATATGCTGATCCAAACCGTGAATACGATCTATGCATATCGAATCTAAAAGACGGAGATTGGCTGCAATATGATCAAGTCGATTTTGGCGCCGGCGATGCTGCCTGGTTTCATGCAAGAGTAGCAAGTTCATTCACCGGGGGTACGATTGAGGTAAGAATCGATCACATGGGCGGCGATTTGATAAGCACACTTTCTATTCCAAATACAGGTGATATAAATCAGTATGTAAATGTGAAGAGTGACCTTGCAAAAAAAGTGACTGGAAAGCAAAAGTTATTTCTTGTGTTTTATGGCGCGAGTCAAAATATGTGCAAACTGAACTGGTTCATGTTCGGTTCTGGAGAATTTCCTCAAATACCGCCTATTCCGGAAAAATTGACGGTTGTGCGTAATAACAAATCCATTGTCAATATGAAGTGGGACGATTCGCCTGGAGCACTGCAATACGACATTATGTTTGATGACAAAGTCATAAGCAATGTGACTAGCGAATTTACGCAAACAGGTCTGGAACCGCACTCTAGCCATACTGTAAAAGTAAGAGCTGGCAATTTTGCAGGCTATAGTGAATGGAGCAATGAAGCTAAAGTGTTATAGATGATCTTTTTCACAGGGGGAGCAGTTGCCACGGCAGCTGCTCCATTTTAGCTAGCTACCCCTGAAAAAATCGGGGATGTTTCATATATAAAAACTTTAAGCAAATGAGGTTTCTACCCTATGAAGAAAATGAATGGGACAGATGAAAGAAACATATTGAACTTTAACAATGACTGGGGATTTTATCGAGGCGATCTGGAAGGCGCAGAAGCAGTTGCCTTCAATGATAGCGCTTTTGCCCAGATTACACTTCCGCATACCATGAGACTTGAAAAAAAACATGCAAATGGAGGGGACTCTGTTTACCAAGGGATCGGCTGGTACAGACGTTATTTCACGGTTGATGAGCAGTACAGAGGAAAAACGATCAATATTGATTTTGATGGTGTCATGACGGATAGTGAAGTTTACTTGAACGGCGAGAAGATTTACACTCGCAATGGCGGATATGTAGGTTTTTCAACAGACATAACAAGTAAGGTGAAGTATGGCGAGAGCAATGTTTTGGCGGTAAAGGTATACAGCTATGACAGTCCCGAAACGCCGCCGGGAAAACCTCTTGCGAATCTTGACTTCCATTACTTTGGCGGCATATATCGGAATGTAAAAATGAGAATGACGAACCATTTGCACATTTCCGATGCCTTACAGACCGATCAAACAGCTAGCGGCGGTATATTTGCAACCTACCCTGACGTAACAAATTTAAGAGCAACGGTTCATGTGAAAACTCATGTTGTGAATAAAAATAATGTTTCCGTACAAGCCAGTGTAATCAGCAAGCTCGTGAATAAGGACGGAACTATTGCTGCACAAGGCGAAACCGATTCAATAAGATTAGAAGCAAGCGGAGATCACCAATTCAATCAAAACTTAACTGTAATAAATCCCAATTTGTGGAGTCCTGATACTCCGTACTTATATTCTCTGGTAAGCGAGGTTTATAACGCAACCGATTTAGTCGATTCAATCACGACCAAAGTAGGCATCCGAACTATACAGTACAAACCGGATGGTCTATATCTCAATGGACAGAGGATATTCGTACGTGGAGCAAATCGCCATCAAGCCTTTCAAAATGTCGGGGATGCTGCTCCTGGTTCCATGCAATATCGTGATGCATTGCAAATGAAAGAAAATGGTTTCAATGCGGTACGCGCTACTCATTATCCGAATGATCCTTCATTTCTGGATGCAACCGATGAAATTGGTTTGTTGGTCATTGAGTGTCAGCCTGGATGGCAAAATTTTACAAATAGCTCTAAATTTTATGATCTAACATTAAGGGATATACGCGAAATGATAAGGCGTGATCGAAACAGGCCATCAGTCGTCTTATGGGAAACATCGTTGAATGAAACGAGGTATTCGGCAGAATGGGCGCAAGAAGCCGTTCAAATTGCTCATTTGGAATATCCGGGTAACCAGATGTATACAGCGGCAGACTACGGGCTTCAAGGCTCATTTTATGACGTGAATTACAAGGTAGTTGATACCGGATGGAATGCGGATCCAAGTAATTGGACGGATTTTGATCCCAATAAACCGTTCTTTACTCGTGAATGGGGAGATTTTGAGGAGCCGAGCAAAGCTTTGAGAAAAGAAGGCGAAGCTGCGATGAACACCCAAATTGTTACGCGTCAGAGATATCTGAATGGAGATGGTTACTCCGACTGGGGCGGGCTTGATGCCAATCATCGAATAGGCGGTTATTTCCTGTGGAGTTGGAATGATTATGCCCGCGGGTCAACGACTCAGACATTAGGCAGCGGAACGGTTGATATAGACAGATATGAAAAATATAATTACTACTGGTTTCAGTCCATGCAGTCTGCGAAAGATCCTGAATATGGGCCGGTGGTATTTATCGCAAGCACCTATTCACCTACATCAAGTCTTAATGTAAATGTATTTAGCAATTGTGATGCTGTTAAGCTATATCAAAACAATGAATTGGTGAAAGAAATTACAAGAGAAGAGGCTTCAAGCGCTGTTCCTCATATCGTAAGAAAAGGCGGCAGCCCGATATTCACTTTTGAATTGAACCGGTTTGATTCGGGAGAACTGAGAGCAGAGGCTATTCTGGATGGAAAAGTAGTAAAAACTCACACGGTGAAGACACCTGGCCAGGCCAAGCAGATAGAAATGGAAGTACGTATTAGAGGAATAGAACCTGTAGCGAATGGTTACGATTTAATTCCTGTATATTTCAAGGTTGTTGATGAAAACGGAACTATAGTGCCAACTAATCATCGTACCATTAAAATCTCTGTAACGGGTGAGGGGCAGCTTGTAGGTAAAGATATTCCAAGAATTGGCGTTGAAGAACAGGATGTAGAAGGAGGAATAGGCTTCGCATTTGTAAGAACTTCTAACATAAGCGGGACTATACAAATTGCGGCAGCTTCAGAAGGCCTGATTTCTGTGGTAGAAAGCGTAAGTACATTACCTTACCTCGGACAGTATGTGCCGGATGGAAAAAGCACTCCATGGGTTGGCGGCGTTGAGAAGCTGGAATCTGACGAAGGATTGTATCGAAACATTGCTGCCGGAAAACCTGTTACTGTATCATCCGAGCAGCAAGGAAACCTTTGGTTGATGGTTGATTTAGAGGCGAGTTTTTCAATATTAGGCTTCCAGATTCAATGGGAAAAATCAAAAAATGTAAATAAATATTACATTGAAATTTCGAAGGATGGAGTCAATTGGTCTAAGGTTATCGATCGATCAGCCCATACGTCTCCTAATGGGAGTGAAGAGACAGTTTTGGTTAACACTAGAGGCAGATATGTAAGGTTAACCATGGTAGACAGCATGACGAAGGGAGACTGGGGATCCCTAGTAGAATTTAAGGTTATACCTTTAAACGTTCAAGAGCCAGGCGATGTTATTGATAATGATGCCATTGAAAGTATAGAAGCATCATCGGAAAGTGAAGATGGGCGAGGCACGGATAAGTTGAGGGATGGAATTACAACAATAGGAACCGGCTGGCTCGCAAAATCAACGACATTGCCGCAGTCCGTTACCGTTAAGTTCAAGAAGCCTCAAACGGTATCGGGGAGCCGTATCTTCTGGGAAAAGGATAGCAACTGGTACAGCTATGATTTAGAAGTTTCAACCGATGGCGTTGTATGGCAAAAAGCACTTATTAACCACCTTGTAGGGGGGCAACACTTCACAGCGGAAGCTTTTGTTACTCCATATAAGAATATCAATTATGTTCGGATAACGATAAACAATATAACGGCCGGCGGTGGATATAGAGTAGGTATGGCTGAACTGATCTTGTATGGCCAAGAGTAACTTTTCAAAAAAGTCTGAGAAATCAGGCTTTTTTATTTTTTTATAACTGTCAAGCATATAAATGCAACAAACTTTGTTGATAAAGTGCAGGTTTAGTTGATAGCGGCAGTATTATTCATTTTGGATAACCGCTAGAATTAGATTATATACAGCAAGAAGGAATAATGAGGTGAGCATGATGGCAAGACGATTTCTACAGCAATGGGATTTGCAAATTATGGTGATTCCGGCCATTCTCCTGATCTTCATCTTCTCCTATATTCCGATGTGGGGGGTGCTGACGGCCTTTCAGGACTACAGTCCGGCAAAAGGATTTCTAGGGAGCAATTGGGTTGGCTTTAAACATTTCCGGATGTTTTTCAATGCTCCTGAATTTTGGCTAATTATGCGCAATACGGTCGTGATCAGTTTGCTTAAGCTTCTTGTGACGTTTCCCGCGCCAATTGTTCTCGCTTTAATGTTGAACGAGATCAAAAATGGAGCGTTTAAGCGCGTCGTCCAGACGATCAGTTATTTGCCGCATTTTATATCCTGGGTTATCGTCTCGGGGTTCGTCATCTCGATGCTATCCGTCGATAACGGAAGCCTGAACATGGTGCTGCAAAATTTCGACTTGATCAAGGAACCGGTCAACTGGCTGTCGATTCCTGAATATTTCTGGACGATCTTGATTGCCTCCGGCGTATGGAAAGATATCGGGTTCGGCGCGATCGTCTATTTAGCGGCTATCGCAGGGGTCGATCCCCATTTGTACGAGGCGGCCTCGATCGACGGCGCTGGACGTTTAAGAAAGTTATTTTCGATTACGATTCCGTCGATCGCCCCGGTTATTATCATTTTCTTGATTTTGCAGGTGAGCCAAATTTTAAATGCGGGATTTGAAGAGATTTTACTGCTGACGAACCAGGGGACGAACGTTGTCTTGAGACCTGTATCGGAAATCATCGATACGTATGTATATCGCGTAGGTATTGAAAATTACCGTTATTCGTATGCGACGGCCGCCGGATTATTCAAGGGCGTCATCAGTGTCGGACTGCTCGTTATCGCCAACTGGGTAGCCAGAAGGCTGGGCAGGACGAGCTTATGGTAAGCGCGTTCAGATAGGAGGGGACAGCTTGAAGCGCTCAACGGAAGACTATGTAATTGATATTGTGATTTATTCTTGTTTAATTATTCTCGCTTTCTTAACCTTATATCCATTCTGGAATTCCCTTGTTATTTCGTTTAACGACGGCAATGACACTGCGATGGGAGGCATCACCTTCTGGCCGCGGGAATTTACGTTGGAAAATTACCGTTACGTTTTCAAGGATAATCGAATGATTCATGCCTTTTGGGTCACCGTCGCGAGAACGGTTGTAGGCACATTTCTATCCATCTTTTTTACTTCCATGTTCGCGTATGCGATGGCCAAACGGGATTTGATCGGCAAAAAGTTTTACATGATCGTTTGCGTAATCACGATGTATTTTGGCGGAGGACTCATTCCGACCTATTTGTTGATCAAAGATCTGCATTTGATGAATACGTTCTGGGTGCTTGTCATACCCGGTATGATCAGCGTCTGGAATTTGATTATATTCCGCACGTTTTTCCAGGGGATTCCCGATGGGCTTGAAGAATCGGCTAAGATAGACGGCTGCAATCATCTCGGGATCTTTTTCCGGATCATTCTTCCAGTATCCGGGCCTGTCATCGCCACCTTGTCGCTGTTCACGGCTGTAGGCCATTGGAATGCCTGGTTTGACGCTTCGATTTATATTACGAATCAGAAGTTGCTTCCCATTCAGGTGCTTCTGAACCAAACGCTCCGCTCGATTCTTGCCGTTGAGTCTTCCACGCAAGTAAGTGCAACGAAGCAGGAGTTTTTGCTCGGCATGCAGAGCGTTACGCACAAATCGATAGTGATGTCCACCACGATGGTGGCGACCATCCCGATTATGCTCGTCTATCCGTTTGTGCAAAAGTACTTCGTCAAAGGTGTGCTTGTCGGTTCGCTGAAAGAATAATGCTTGTTGTTAGATGCCGGCGACGGCTTTAACATATACTGTGATTACGAAAGGGGATAGTATCACCATGAGAAACAAAACGTGGTTCGCCGGTTCGTTAGCCGCTGTGCTAATGGTTGGCACGCTGCTTACAGGATGCGGCACCTCCAAATCGTCAGATGGGAAAGAAGCCGCATCGCCTGCTTCGACCGCTGCGGCAACGAAGGAAGATAAGCCGCTTTCCTTTAGTTTTTACAACTTCGACGATGACTGGCAGCCGACTCCTTGGGGAGAAACGGTCACAACCAAATGGATTCAGGAAAACAAAAAAGTATCGATCAACTACGTGCCTACGAACGGCAATGCCAAGCAAAAGTTTAACGCCATGTATGCCAGCGGCGATTTGCCGGACGTAATATCGCTCGGTGCAGGCCCCGAGCTGGACCGCCTGATCAGCGAAGGCCAAGTGGTTCCGCTTGATCAATATCTCGACAAATATCCGAATCTGAAAAAGTCGGCCGGCGATAAAATCATCAACATCAATCGCTCGAGCGACGGCAAGCTGTATCTGATTCCGGATTGGTACGTGGGCGGCGATCATTTGAATGGCAACGGCGGTTATGCCGTCAACCGGAAAATATATAAAGAACTCGGTTCTCCGAAGCTGGAAACATTAGCCGATCTGGAGAGCTACTTGCGCACGGTTAAAGAGAAATACCCGAACGTCATACCGCTTGAAGTCGGCAATCCTAGTGCGATCAAAATGATGTATTCGGCATTCAAAGAAAACAATCCGCCTTACTTTGTAAACAATATGTTCTATCCGGAAGGAAATACAATAAAGCCGATTACGGAAGATCCGGCCTTCAAAGATTTCATGCTCTTCACGAGCAAGTTGTTCCGCGACAAGTTAATGACGCAGGACGTCTTTACCCAAAAGACCGATCAAATGATCGAAAAGCTCAGCCAAGGCAAAGTGGCCGTCGCGATCGAACCGAATCTTGTCAGCAGGGCCCGCGTTCCGGACTCGAAGCTCAAAGCGCAGGATTCTGAGAGCGGTTACGAATTTATTTGGCCAGTGCATAAGGATGGGCTCGATAAAAACAAAATTTTTATTAACTCTACGGGAAGAGAAGGCGGCGGCAAAATCGTCATCACGAAGAAAGCGAAAGATCCGGAACGCATATTCGCTTTCCTCGATTGGGCGACCAGCGATGAAGGGCAATCCGTTCTTTGGTTCGGCCCTCCGGGATTCCTATGGGACAAAAAAGATGAGAACGGTATTCCGATTCCGAACGACAAATATAAAACAATGGACAAAGCAGAGCTTGATAAACTGCACATTTCCGATAATATGATGGCTGGTAACGCTACATGGGTTGATTTGTCCAAAGTAGCCAGAGACAAACTGCTCCCTGAGTCCCAAAAGGATTTCACAACGACACAGCAGGTCAACATTACCTGGAAAACGGCCATGGATATTACTGCCTTTGCCAATACGAAGCCGCAGGGCGACTCTGAAGAAGGCATTGCCTTGCAGGCCGTGAAAGATATTTTCGATCAGGGATTCTCTAAAATGATTTACGCGAAGAGCGATGACGAAGTCCTGTCGGTTTTGGCAAAAACGAACGACGATATAAAAAAAGCCGGGTTTCCAAAGGTTATCGACTTTATCCAGAAGCAATGGCAGGATAACCTGAAGAAAATTGGCGGCAAATAAATCATTTGTTCGACTCACCATCAGGAGGGTATACTTTAAAAGTATACTCTCCATATTCAAATTTATAGGGATGATAATCATGTACAACGTGCTGCTTGTAGACGATGAACAATTGGACCTGGAAGTGCTGCAGCGGTTTATACCTTGGGAGAAGCTGGATATGACGATCGTCGGAGTGGCGAACAGCGGATTTGCCGCGATGAATGTGCTGCAGGAACACAAGGTGGACGTCCTGATCACCGACATCAAGATGCCGATCATGACCGGACTTGAGCTTGCGGAACAGGCTAGAAGCTTATCTCCAGAGTTGAAAATTATTTTTATAAGCGGACACGACGAGTTCCAATTTGCCCAAAAGGCAATAAAGATGAATGCCAGCTCGTATATTCTGAAGCCGGTAGACGATCTGGAACTACTCAATACGCTGCAGCTGGTCAAAGAACAATTGAACTATGAACGTGAACGGCAAAAGAAAGAATCGCAAATCGAGGAATCCATCCCGCTGCTGCAAAACGAAATGCTGCTTCAGTGGCTGAAGGGAGCCATCGATTTTCAAAAGCTTGACTATCTTTACGACGGGCGCCGTATGCGCCTGCAGACCGGGCAAGGCTGCGTCGGAATCATTGAAATCGACGATCGAGCGTGGAAGCTGAAGCAATTTTCCGAGGATCAAAAATCGTACGCAATCGAACATGTTCTCCGTTTGATCGCCGAGTTTATTCAGATGCATCAGCTTGGGTTTTATTGTAAAACGGAAGATGACAAAATTGTCCTCGTCATATCCGGTACGGATTTCGATCCGGTAAGGTCTATGCAGTCTCTGGTCAATCATGTGCGAACCCATTCGAGCCAGACTATAACGGTCGGATTAGGCTCGTCGGTATCGGACATTATGGACTTGCCGAGCTCTTACCGGCAGGCAGGGGATGCGCTTGCCACTAAAATGTTTCTTGGAAAATGCCGGGTGATCACGCTGGGAATTACGGAGAGGGAGATCGTCAAATCGACGTCCGACCTTGAGCAAATCATGGAAGCGATGCTGGCTGCTACCGCAAATTACGAACTTGTACGTATCTGTGATTACCTGGAGCAGTTGTTCGGCCTCGTCCACAGTTTGAAGGATAAGTTGACCGTCTATAACTTTGCTTTGTACGTTATTTCCAAAGTTGATTTTTTTCTGCGGTCGCTTAATGCCAATTTCTATGATTTACTAAGCATTGAGCTGAACAGCTTGAATGCGCTTTATGAATTTGAAACAATAGACGATATCAAAAATTGGCTGCGCCGGCGGCTGTTCGAAGTTTCCGAGCATCTGCATTTAAAAAAGAAAAATCCAAATCGGAAGCTGATCGGGGAAATCGAGCAATACGTCGCGGAGCATCTTGAGTTGTCACTGCAGTTGAGGGATGTCGCAAAGCAATTCGGTTTCTCGCCTAATTATCTGGGTTATGTATTCAAAGAGGCAACGAGTGAGTCATTCGGCGATTTCGTGACAAGGAAACGAATGGAGAGGGCGAAAGAGCTGTTGCACGATCCGAAAATAAAAATATACGAAGCGGCAAACCAGGTGGGTTACCAGAATCTGACCTTATTTAGCCGGCATTTTAAGACGACCTTCGGTCTTGCCCCGGTAGACTATCGCAAGCAAAGTTGGGTGTAAAAGGATGAAACGGTTTCCCGGTATTACACTTTCGTTTGGATATAAACTGATGATTTCTTATTTCCTGCTGGTGATGATTCCTGTCGTCTCGATCGGCTTTTATGCGTATACGACTTCCGTCCAGTACGTAAAAAAGCAGACGATTCAAAACGTAACCGGAACGTTGAAGCAGGTTCGCGACAACATCCAGGAGAAGATGAAAGTGGTGGAACGTGTCGACCAGCAAGTCTACCTGGATCAATCGCTCCAACAGGCATTATTTAAAAAGGTGGAGCCTTGGGACAGCTATCAGGTAACCACCAACAATGTGATCCCTCGATTGGAGGCCGCTTTAAATTTGACATCGAACAAGATCGCATTGGATTTGTATTTACATAACGATACACTCCCTGAGATTTATTTTGGCAACACAGGTGAAGACCCGTTGTTGAATGGCAGGAAATACGAGTTGTTTCATTTTTCACGAATCGAAGGCCTTGATTGGACCCGAATGTTCAGTGCTTTGAAGACGGATTCGTTGTGGGAGCAAGTAGATACGGACGCTAAATTCGGAAACGTATCACTTCTTAGAAAGATAATGGATTTTCATACAGTCTCGCCAATAGGCATTATGCGGACTACCGTAAAATTGGACGATTTGTTTGAAAATTTGAATTACGGCAACAGCAATACAGGTGTCCCGAGCTATTTGGCCGTAACGAATGAACGGAATGCCCCTATTTACGAAAGCATTCCGAATCCTTTGCCGAGCGATTGGACCGCTCATCCGGAACGTTATTTGCAAATTCGCGAGCCGCTCGAGGGGTTGAATTGGGAGGTTATGGCGCTTGTCCCGCTGCATGAGCTGGAGAGAGGGGCCAATAAGGTTAGAAACGTCACATTGCTAGTATGTTTGCTAAGCCTTACGATTTTTTTGGCGCTTGGCGCGTTTATATCCGCCTACTTCACCAAGCATATCCGCAAAATCGTCCAGTCTCTTCAATCGTTTCAAGAAGGCAATTTCTCCAAACGCATTCGCTTCAACGGCACGGACGAGTTTGCAAGGATCGCGGGTGCGTTCAATGAGATGGCTGAAAATATCGAGGGACTGATTCAAGAGGTATACGTCAGCAATATTCGGAAAAAAGAAGCGGAGCTTGAGGCGCTGCAGGCCCAGATAAAACCGCATTTTCTTTACAACACATTATCATCGATCAGCAGGCTGGGCCGTTTGGGTGAAGTGGATAAATTGCACAGGATGGTGAGCGGACTGGCGACTTTTTATCGGCTAACCTTGAATCAAGGCAGATCAATCATCCCGATTCGCGAGGAAATCCGCCAGGTTCAATCTTATATTGATATTCAAAAAATTAAGCATGTCGACCGGCTGGATGTCAGCTATGATATTCATTTTTCCGTTTTGGAGTACGACACGGTGAAGTTGATCTTGCAGCCATTCGTTGAGAATGCGCTCGAGCATGCCATGTTCGAGGATCGTTTGCATATCCGTATTGTTGCATATTTGGAGAATGGAAATATTGTGTTCAAAGTGATCGATAATGGAATCGGGATGAGCCCAGAAACCGTTCGTAAAGTATTTGCTGACAAAGACCAAAGCATCGGCTACGGAATTCGGAACGTCAACGAGCGAATCAAGCTGCATTTCGGAGAATCGTTCGGCGTCACGCTTCACAGCGGTTTGGGGATAGGAACGACAGTTCGAATCGTCATACCGGTATACAAAGTGGAATCTCCTCAATCGTATGATACTTGAGGAAAATGGTCTCGGCCGTTTGGCGTAAAACGTTCGGCGGTCTATTCATATTGGAGTACTCATCTTGTTTTCAAATTGATATTGAGTTCTAAAGCGGTTAAGTAGAAGTTTCTGAGACCCACAACTACACTGAGCTTCAAATTTTAGCTGCCAAGGCGTTCGGCAGTTCCGCAAGGGATTTTAACGTTGCTTTGTGTCCATATCGTCAAAAAATTCGACAATACAGGGGAAGATTTAGAGGATTTAATCTCGATTGGGACGATCGGATTGATTAAGGCGATTGAGTCGTTCTCACCTAATAAGGGCACGAAGCTCGCGACTTTTGCGGCTCGTTGTATCGAGAACGAAATTACATTGATCGACATCCTCGGGACAGAAGCGGATGATGTAGTGGATAAGGTACAGCTTAAGATAGAGAAGAGCAAAATCTATCGGAACTTAGAGATTTTGGACGACCGGGAGAAGGAAGTCGTGGTTGGGCGGTTTGGATTGGAATTAGGCGGGGAAGAGCGGACGCAGCGGGAGATTGCGAAGGAGCTGGGGATTTCGCGGTCGTATGTGTCAAGGATAGAGAAAAGGGCGCTAATGAAGCTTTATCATGAGTTTTATAAGGCGAAGCGGTAAGTCGTTAGGTTGGAGTATCGTATTCTTCATTTATTTGGTTTCAAATAATGGGGGGCGAAGACAATGACAGCCTTAATCCAAATTGAGCATGTCAGCAAATTTTATCACATGGGTGGGGAAACGATTCGGGCATTGGATAATATTTCGCTCGATATCGAGCAGGGCGAGTATGTTGCTATTATGGGACCATCGGGTTCTGGGAAGTCCACGCTGATGAACATTATCGGCTGTTTGGACGTTTCGGATGAAGGCCTATATGTGCTAGATGGAAAGCAGATTCACGCGCTGAAAGACACACAACTGGCTGAGATTCGGAATCGGAAGATCGGATTTGTTTTTCAGAATTTTAACCTATTGCCGAGATTAAATGCTTATGAAAATGTGGAGTTACCGTTGATTTATCGCGGATTATCGAGGAAGGAGCGAGAGCCGCTCGTATTCCAGGCGTTGGAAGCGGTTGATTTACTGGATCGTCGAAAGCATTTTCCATCGGAGCTGTCTGGTGGACAGCAGCAACGTGTTGCGATTGCGCGAACGTTGGCAGGCGATCCACCGATCATTTTGGCGGATGAGCCGACAGGTGCGTTAGATTCGAAGACGGGCGTGGAGATTATGGATATTTTCAGGCGGTTGAATGAGCAGGGGCGGACGATTATAGTGATCACGCATGACCGCCAGGTCGCGGAGCAGGCGAAGCGGATTGTTAGGTTTCGGGATGGACGGTTAATTTATTAATATAAAGAATATTGGCCTTACGATAAAAATCGTAGGGCTTTAATCATTTATTAATATGATGAGTAAACTATCTATTACTGGATTTTGTTTTATGACTGGCATCGTTGATTACTAAAGTGAATTTTAATCATCACAATAATGAAATTTTGCAGGTATAATACTGAAGGTTGTGGTGCAAAGTGATCAAGGAAAATAAAGATCGTTAGTGAATGTTTACTTTTGTGAACATTCACTTTTTTATTTCTAGGGAGTTGTGTTGTTCTTTGATTAGTGAAAGGGTAGGGTGGTGGTTGTCGCATGATGGTAGTAGTCCTTCACTCCGCTAAACGGGTAAAGGGGGAAGAGTATGAGTGAAAAAAAGTTAACAAGCTTAAGAACCATAATCACATTCATCATATTAGTTGGAGTAGTATATTTCATTTTCCAGTATAACGGGAACAGTCGCATAAACAACTCAAACTTGAACAAAAAGATTATAGTGGATCAAGTTAGAAGTACACAAATGTCGAAAGTAGTCTATTCAAGGGTAACAAGCCCAAACATTAAATTTATTGATATTGATTTGACAGAGGAACAAATAAGGGAGATTGCTGATTGGATTAATTCTGTACCAAATTCATCAATAGACGAGTTAAATCATACTCCCTTAAATATAAGTGCAGGGATAGTATTTAGATTAAAGTCAAATAAAGAAATCCTAATTCAATACGATTTAGAAAACATATATATAACGAGAACGGATATAAAAAGATCACAAGTGATGTATTCAATTAACGAAAAGAATCTAAAAAATTTCTTTAATGAACAACTTAAGGGGTTTTATTTCGGGCAAGACAAGGTAACGGAATCCTGAAGGTATTTCAAGAAGCCTCTCATATCATATCGTGCTAAAGTGACAGGGGAAACCACCCATTGATCTATAAGGGTTTTTTCTGTTTTATAACAGATGAAAAGAATGCAGTAGTACAGCTCCATAAATTACCCTTGTTGACGAACTGTTGACGAAAAATTTAGAGGATTGAACTTCTCTAGTTTATCCGCTGCTGCTCTGCTTACTGATTGGGCGACATGTGCATATAGGCTGCAGTGGTTTGATGCTTAGAGTGACCTAACCGTTCTTGTATCGCTTTCATTGAGACATCATTTTCAATCTATATTGTCGCCATGCTATGTAGTAGGTCATGAAGTCTTATGAATTTTTTCTTGCCCTTCCCAAAGCTCACCAGCTTTCAACTTATCAACCTTCCAATTTTTGTGGAAAGCCTTCATTTGGCATCGTGACTGTTCGTTTAGAGGCTTTGCTTTTAGGAGACTTAACTTGAGCGTGGCCACCAATAGTCAGTGAGATGCTTTTGTTTATGGATATAGTACATTTTTCGTAATCCACATCGCACCATTCCAAACCAATGAGCTCGCCTCGTCGAAAACCTCCAAGTATGGCTCCAATGCAAAATAATCTCCACTTTGTTGGTTCTTTGTATAGTGCTTCGATTGCAAGCTGTGCTTCACTTTCATCGTAGTACTGCATTTCAAGTTGAACTACTTTCGGCTTTTTGATGCCTTCCATTGGGTGTTTCTTGAGCATCTGCCAGTCCATAGCGCGGTTAAAAAGGCTCTTAATCACTCGATAAATATATTAAATGGTACCGCTAGAGAGTACATCACCTTGACCGTCCATTCGAGCTCCTGGTTTGCTTAGGTTATCGAGAAACGAAACAATGTGTAAAGGCTTAATTTGATCCATTCTTAGATGCCCGAACACAGGGAGAAATATGATTTTTTAATGTAAATCGTAGTTCTTAAGCGTTAGGGGAGCAAGCTCTTTAGCTGCGTATTTACTGCGCCATTCATCAACAAATGCACCTAGCGTCATTTTCAGTGGTGCAATATACTCCCCTGATTCAACCTCTGTTTGAAACTTGGGGTAGAGTTGCTTTCGTGAAAACTGGTGAATAGCGGAATTATTAGATCTCGGAAGATAACGGAATCGTAGAATAACTCTAATAATAATTGCCTAGCTCATTGTTTACCTATAATGATTTCTCTAAGCTAAGCGTATGCAATCATAGCCGATGGGAAGGGGAATGAAAATGAGTACGTTAATCAATAAAGTGAAAGCGTGTGTAGGTATCATAACTGTAGGACACTAGCCTTACTGGGAGCAGTTCCCTGGGCTTCGGGAGGAGCTAGAAGTGTATGGGCGGGAATTCGAAGCGATGCTGGGTAGGAACGAGTAGAAATCGTTTCTGCGGGGTTTGTAAACAGCGTGGACAAATCGTTTGCGGCTTCGGCGTACCTAAAACGTAATGACGTCGATTTTTTTTCTGTTACACCAAGCGAGCTAGCTTTATCCGCATGACAGGCATCAACGGAAAGATTGAAATTACATGTTAGGAGCGGATGAGAGAATGAAATGGCAGGCTCATTGGATTTGGCCGAAAGAGGGCGGTAGCGGGACAAACCAATATGTTGATTTCCGGCGGGCGTTTTCTGTCCCTACCGTCATCGGGACTTTTAGCGTGCATATTACATGCCGAAACGAATACCGCCTCTACGTTAACGGTGTTAAATTTGGACAAGGTCCATCGCCGTGTGACGCTAAATGGATGTATTACGACTCTTACGACATTACCGCGCTGCTCCGCCAGGGACAGAATGTGATAGGCGTCGTCGGCTATCATTTTGGCGAGAAGGACATTTATACGCAGCAAATGCAAGGAGAAGCAGGATTTCTGGCGCAACTCGAGCACACTGCCGGTGAGGCTGAAGATGTACTACTCGTGAGTGATCCGTCCTGGAAATGCCGGTATTCGCCGAGATGGTCGGCCAAAACCGAGCGGATTAGCCGTTGGGGAGGATTCAAGGAAATTTACTCGGCAAAGCGCGAAGACGGATGGGAACTTCCGGATTATGATGACAGCGCTTGGCCAAGCGCAGCGATGCTGGCTTCGGCAGAGGCACCAGACAGTCCATGGCCCCGGTTGCTGCCCAGGGAAATTCCGTTCCTTGCAAGCCGCGCGGTTTTGCCCGAGAGCATTGTTCGTTTTGAAGAAAATTTCGGCAGCGTACGTCGCATGGAAGAAGAGGGCATCGAGGGGCCGTATGTCATAGATGCTGCTCGGCCAGGCGCTTTTCCCGGCATCGTGTTTGACTTTGGCCGGGAGGTAGTCGGCTATCCCGAAATAACCGTGGAAGCCCCGGAGGGCGGTGTGCTGCGAATTGCATACGGCGAATCGCTTGAGTTGCAGTTCGTGGACGCTTATGTTCTGAAGCAGGGCTTGCAGACGCTGTCGCCTTACGGGAGGAGAGCGTGCCGATTCATGCATCTGATGTTCGCAGCCGCTCCGCAGCCGATCGAATTAATTAAGCTTTCGTTCCGGCTTGTCCATTATCCGTATGAAGCCTCGGCTGTATTTCAAAGTCAAGACGGCATGCTCGATCGAATTTGGGACATCAACCGATATACGACGCTTATGAACAGCCAAGATCATTTGGAGGACTGCCCTTGGCGGGAGAAGGCGTTGTGGGTCGTCGATGCGATCGTGATGGCCAAAGTTATCTACCATGTGTTCGGTGATTCTCAGTTGATTAGAAAATGCTTGCTTCAGGGAGCGAGAATCCAGAATGAGAACGGCTCGATTCCCGGCACCGGCCCGGAAGCGAATTCTACGCTTCTTCCTGATTTTTGCGCGTATTGGCTGATCGGCGTTTATGATTACTGGAAATACACAGGCGATCTCGATATCGTCGAGAAACTTTGGCCCACTATGAACAAGCTCGTGAACTGGTTTCACCAAGAAACCGATTCGTCGGGATTATTTGCCAACGCTGACAGAGCGGGTTTTTGGTGCTTTATCGATTGGACTGATGACATCGATAAACGGGATAAAGTTTCCGCTATTTCGTTTCTGTTCTACAAGGTACTTAGTCATGCGGCCGAGCTTGCAGCCGTCTTGGGTCATGAGGAGGAAGTACAGCGATACAAAGAATGGTCCACGGAACTGCTGCAAGCGATGCGCGACAACCTGTGGATACCGGAGCACAGCTTGTTCGCGGATTGCATGGCCGGCGATGTCCGATCCGACCACACCTCGCTTCAAACAAATTTTCTTGCTGCATGGTGCGGGGTGTTGACAACGGCGGAAATCCGGCAGTTTATCCGGGAAACGTACGCCAAAGGGGTGCTTCTACCCGTAAAGGGTCCGTTCTTTCAGCATATCGTACTGGAAGTGCTGTGCGGCGTCGGCGAGTCCCGCATGGCGCTTGACCTCATCCGGGACTATTGGGGGGCGATGGTGCAGCGAGGGGCGACGACCTGGTGGGAAACGTTCGATGCATCGACGCCAAGCAGTACGATCCCGAGTACGTACCAGGGCAATACGCCAACCTATTTATGGGAAGCGCCGCCGACAAGCAGTTGTCACGCATGGGGCGCTTCGCCGGGGTATTTACTCATACGGCTTGTTCTCGGCATCGATGTTAGCGATCTGGGAAGCGAAAAGGTATATGTGCATGCGCCTGCAGTCAGCCTGCCAGGCATGAATGGAAGCGTTCCGACACGCCACGGTCCGATTGAGATCGAATGGATATCGGAGAACCGCGCGAAAGCCATCGTTCCGCAGGAACTAATCGTTGTTTCTGGGGATGGAACGCTGCTGGATATCGAAATACGATAAACGAAACGGGCTTGTAAAAATCGCCTCTTCTTATACGACGTTCCGCTCCGATATACTTCTCCTTGCAAGTTCGTTCCATCGTCAGGCATGATCCGGGGAGGATTGAGGCGGAAGCCTAATGAGCGTGCCTGCTGAGCGATGGCTGGAGCTGGGAGCACGAGCGGGCGGTCTATACAAAATCGCGTTTGATTATATCAAAGCAGGCGAGACAATCCCGGTCGTCCATTCCGTAGCATACACCGTTACTTCGGCTGGCGCACCTATCATTATTTACTCCAACCAAAGCATGACGGTTGATTCAATCAATTAAGCAGGCAAACCTTTGGAGCTGCGACTGGCAACCATCTTTATAGATCGCGGCGAGTTTCTCCAGTTCAATTGAATCATCGTCCCGATCAGTGTAAACCACTCCTGATCAGTAAGACCGCCTCAATCCTGTTTTTGGGATCGAAGCGGTCTATTTCGTTGAAATATGATAAAAGGATGCTTATATATCTGGGTAACGCACTCGTCCTGGAAGGACGGCGAGTCTGTTATCCCCAGGACTAGAATTTTAATGCCACACCTTAGGTCGTTCCTTGACGTATGCCGATGGCATAGTACCAGTTACCTTTTTAAACACTTTATAGAAATAGGACTGCTCGCAAAATCCGAGGAAGTCGGATATTTCGCTGATGCTCATTTGGGAGGCGGCCAGCAGGTCGCAGGCTGCGGAAATGCGGATTTGCTGAATGTAATCAGTAATGGTTTGTCCGGTTGTTTGACGGAATACCGTGCTGACGTGATTGGGGGTACGCTCGACAAAGGCAGCTAGCTGGCTCATGGTAATCGTGCTCCTGTAATGCTGTAAAATGTAGTCCTTCAACTGCATAACGATGTCGTCCGCTTTGTTTGGTGTAGCCCCAGAGTCGGATACCTCGTTTAGAATAGCCAACATCTCAAGAAGAATGCCATGACACAGCGTATCGGAATAAACGGAGTTACGCAGCCAGTATTGGGTCAGCAGGGAAAACCGCTGCCGAATGTATTCGAAGCCGGGCTGCCGTGTTACCTGACAATTGGGCTGCGACAAAACCGGAAGGCCCTCACCCATACCTGTATAGTGAAAGTGAGCTACATACATGTCGTGAGCTTCCCGTGTCGTATGGAGCGCGTTTCGCATAGCGCCCATGGGGACGAACAGCATGTCGCCTTTGGTCAGGGAATACGTATCGGAATCAACCGTATAAGACACATCACCGCTCATCATCAGAAGCAGGATATGATTGTTGGTCATTGCCCTTGGCACATGCCACCTGGGCTCGCAATGCTCGAAATAAATGGCAATAGGTTTGATCATAGGAAGATAGACGCTCCTTATATCGTGATTCCTCCATCTATTATATCAACAATCCGAGAATTCCTCTAATGATAATTGCCGGTTCACTGTTCGCTGATGTAGAGCTTACTTAGCTTATGATGCATCTGATTGACGTTTATGTTAATGGATTGTTATCAATACCTAATACTGCTTGGCTGGGAATAATGACGAAAAGGGGCTTCAAACACACTCATTCTGGAAGGACGGCGTATCCCTTTATCCTTGAATGATAGAATTGTTCAAAAAATCGTTGCTGTGTTCATTGTTAATTAAACAGGTGAAATCTAAACTATAAGTAACGAGCTATTATGCAGGGTGGAATTCCACCTAAGTCATTTGGACTCAAGACTAAATCGTAAAGGAGAGCACTTCCTTTGAATAAACGTACACCTAAACCGCTTCGCCGGGCAACACTGGAAACAACCTTGAAGCCGTTCTTCAGCATGGAGCAGGATCACGTCGAACAAGTATGCGGTGAAATGATACGGCAGTGGCGGCCGTTGATCGATATGTCGGATCATTGCTCGATGCTTCTCTGGATTGCCGACGGCAGCGAAATATTGATGTGGAATGGCGATCTGGATACTGAGATCGAGTGGGCGAAATATATTGGATTAGCCAATGAGGAATGCTTCGGCATTTCAGATCCTGATGATCCGATGCGGGCGAGACCGTATACGGATAACCCGTCGCGCATCACTTACCGAGATTTGATGAGGATTGTAGCTACGTTTAAAAAATTGGCCGCTGAGCAAGGTCTGACGATGGAAGTAGGGGCAACGTTCGATCCGGGCCGGAATTTGTCTACTCCGATTTTAAGTACAATCTGCATCGTGAAATCAATGACGCCGCATTGGGCGGGAATTTCGTTTCCCTCCGCCCCGATTACAAGGTGATTTGCTGCTGGAGCCAGTTAAAGGGGGACAAACTCCCTTATGCAGAATTTCCGCATGGCATTCCGGAGGGCACTTCGTTTGGCCAGTTCTTGGGACGGCAAACCAGAAGGTTTTTAAGCGATTTTGGATTTGATTATATCTGGTTGTCAAATGGGTTCGGTTTCTCGTATTTTCCATGGACGTATCTCGGGAGCAATTTCGACGGATCAAGCTTTAATCAAGCTGACGTCCATGAAATGAAAGCCAACGTCATGTCGTTCTGGGATGATTTCAAAGCGGAATGCCCGGATTTTCGCACGGAGGTAAGGGGAACGAACTTTAGCACGGGTATTGAATTGGCCAAAGATTTTGTCCCGTTAGACGAGATGTACGCCAAAAAGGTTGTGGAGCTGCCGCCGCCCAATTCGCCGTGGGGAGCGCTGAACCGCGATTTTGGCTTAGAGCTGGCCGGATACATGTCCCGAATTGCCGTGCTGCCAGGGGAGACGTTCCCGTTCCGTTTCTATGCCAATGATCCATGGTTTTGGCAAAATCCTTGGTGGGATGCCTACGACAGGGAAGCCTACGACATCTATTGCCCCATGTCTGTTGGACGGGTTAATGCTTCAGGGAGGATCGATAATCCCGGCATCATCGAAATCCTTTCCATCGACACGGAAAAAGGGGAGCTAATTGAAGCGTGTCCGGCCGAAATCATTCCCCATTTGACCAAAGCAGTTAAGGATTTCCCGAACCAGCCGGGCATCCTGACATGGCTCTATCCGTTTCATGAATATTTCAGGCTTGTCGCCGAGCGACAGGAGATGGCCAGCCTCGTTTTTTTCGACGATTGGTTCGTTCGCAACGCGATCAATCAGGGACTTCCGCTTAACACAGTCATTAGCACGGAAAGCTTCAGGACTGTCATGGACGCCGAGATCGGGTCTTTGAAAGAAACGATCTTGCTGGTATCCGCATCCATGCTAACGCAAGAGATGATTCCGTATCTTATGAATCACGTGGAGCAGGGCGGGAAAATGCTTCTCTATGGGCCATTATCCCAGCCGGATTTGTTGGCGGCTCTGAATTTGCGTCAGGCTGAGGGGCTTGACGGAATGTTCCGGTTGGAATCCGAATTGGCTGAAGACCAGCTGGCAGTGCCCCGCAGCCAGCTTATCAAGCATGATCCGCTTATTTCCGGGGGAGCGATTCAAGAAATCGTAGCAGATACCGCCGATCCTCACACAGTCGTGAAAGCTCGCGCTAAACAGGATGATAAGGAAAGAGCATATGCTATAGTCAGAAAACTTCCCGATTGGAACGGAGGCGCAGTGGCTTGGACACGCGGAACCTTGGCGTTCGAAACAGGGCCGAATAGCCATCTGCCCATCAGACAAAGTACGGATTTCGCCGATTCTTCTATTTTCATCCGCTATCTTCTGGCTGATTTAGGCTACGTCTTTTTGCAGAATCGCTATGATGAAACGACTCTTTTATATCCAGGAACGAGGTATCAGGAGTTTGCCAAGCCGATCTACTGCTTTGTTTCTCGCAATGATAACGCCTATTGGTTCAGCGGCTATAAGCAGGATGCGACGGCTACGATGCAGTTCGCCTTCCCGGATGGTGCGCCTTTGTTGATTGGGCAGTCGGCGATCATTAGTGATGGCTGCGCTTCCTATACGATGGACACCTCCTTTCACCGGGAATGCCGGTTCCTTGTTAAGCAGAAAGCCACGGGTATCGTTGCATGCAAGGAAGGGCACCCGATCCGCACCCCTAAGAAAGACACAACGCGAAGCATTGTCTTAACCGGTTTGAAGGAAGCCGATGTGACGATCCTGCCTCCAGTTGAGATGCTGCATGCGGGTAGGGTAGAGGTTTGCGCAGATCGTGTTTATCTTCCAATCGAAGACCAAGCGACGGCAAGCTGTATTCGCTTGAAAGGTATTAGCGGAACCATCGAAGTTACATGGTAGAGGGAGAGGGTGATCAGGCGGTTTAAATGGATTGGGCCTGAAGAGGATCCCGAGGATCCGCAGTGGTACAAGCGTCCGTTACCGACGTGGAAGAATCGCCCTGCCTTGCAAAAACCGCCTCCTTATTCTGAATCGCTCCGTATCGGTATACTTTACTTGCAAGTTCATTTCAACTCACGCTATAAGAAGGAGGAATGAGGAGCAGTGAAGTCTACATGCGGATCGAAAAAGAAGACGGAGGTGAATGTAATAATGAAAGTGCTTACAAGAGTGTTGCTGGTAACCTTGCTGTTCGGGTTACTGTTTCCGACAATCGCCTACCCGCAAAGTCTCCGGTACGAGGATATGCCACTTGCGAACCCCGGCTTCGAAGTAACCACAATACAGGGGGGCCAACGCGTTCCGGTGAGTTGGACGTCATCGTTATGGGGCAGGACCACCCCAGCGGTTACGGGGGTGAGCAATGCAGATGCTTCGAGCGGAACGTATTCGTTGTACGTGATGAGCGTCGATCAAGGCTCTGCAGGATGGACTTCCGGGTTTCTAAGTGTAACCGAGGACGTCTATGAGATTAAGGGCTCTTTCAAGGCGAGGAAGACGACGGACTACTCGGGCAACGTGCCTTGGGTTTTCCTGAGCTATTGGCAGGACGGCACGTATCTAGGGACCTCGACTGTGGCGGTGACTGCCGGTACAGCCGGCTGGTCGCCAAACGTTTTTCAAGTGAACGCGGGGCAGTTCCCGTCTGGTACGAACAAAGTCCGCATCAATCTGGCGACTTCCCGGGTAGGCCAATCCGGCGCCATTGCAGGCTCTGTACGGTATGACGACGTTGTGATTCAGGCCGGGACTCTATCTGATGTCATTGACATTGCGAATCCAGGTTTTGAGCAGACATACGTCTCCCAAGGAAAGATGCTTCCGTTAAACTGGACATCCGCACTATGGAACCGGACGACTCCGGTCGATACGGCCGTAACCAATTCAGTGTATGCACAAGGCAATCATTCCTTATATATGGCAGCGGCCGACGCAGGGTCGGCAGGCTGGGCTTCGCAGCCGATTGCTGTTTACGGCAGTCCGCAGTCCGTCAAATTGACGTTCGACATTAAGAAATCATCCAATTATGTAGGCAATGTGGCATGGGCATTTATCAGCTTTTGGAACAATTCTACATTTATCGGTACGGCAACCGTGCCTGTCAGCGGGTTGTCGGAGGCATGGTCGGAACAATCCTTGACCTTAAAAGGAGCCCAGTTTCCGCAAGGGACGAATTACATGCGGATCAACCTAGCGACGACGAGGGGCGGGGCTTCTGGCACGTTGGGCGGCACTCTGTATTACGATAACGTGCAAATGAAAACGGTGGACGATTTTTCGCTGACGAGCAGCGCATTTGCCAATTGGTATAAGCTTGGGGAAAACGTCGTGTTTAAACCGGAGAATCAATTGCTGCCGCAATCGGTGCACACGGTAACGGGTACTGTATACGACGAAGAGGGTCAGGTCATCACCCAATCGACAGTCAATCGGCAGACGCTGTTGAGTGATGGCTGGAGCTGGGAGCCCGAACGGGCTGGCTATTACGAAATCGCGTTTGATTATGTCAAAACAGGCGATACGACCCCAGTGGCCCATACCGAAGCGTATACCGTTACTTCGGCAAAGGGGACGGCGGGTCAGTTCGTGAGGAACCGGTACTCCGTTGCCGTAGCGGACGGCGATACGAAGGCAATGTCCCAAAGGAGCCCGATGTTTGGCTTCAGTTATCAGCTTGAAGGGGAGCAAGCAGTTCGGCTGGCAGATAAAATCGGCTTCAGCATGGCGAGAATCCATTCGGTTCCGTGGGGCACACAGTTCACGAACACGGCGATGGCTCTTGAGCCCTCACGCGGTACGTATAACTGGACAGCGTTCGACGCCCAAATCAACATGCTCCGTTCGTATGGCTTCGAGCTTGCGGGCAATGTTTTGTTCACCCCGCAGTGGGCCTCCTCACATCCGGAGGATACGCAGATATATACGGCCGTTCCGGGGTATGCTGCTTATGCACCTGCGGATATGAAGGATTTGGCTGACTTCCTGCGTGCGTTGGTCGACCGTTATGGGGACCGCATAAGGAAGTGGGAAGTCTGGAATGAGCCGCATCTACCTGGCGGAAGTATCTTCTGGCGGGACACGCCGGAGAAGTTTGTGGAGCTATTGAAAACGAGTTATGAAACGATCAAAGAGGAGCAGCCGGATTCCGAGGTTTGGATCGGCGGGCTGGGGGGCAGGCGGTATCTTCCGTTCTACAGGGAACTGCTTCGTTTGGGCGCGACGAGCTATTACGACAAGCTAGCGCTCCATGGCGCCTTTCCCAATGCCGATTATTTCAAGGATTTGGATAATCAATACGAAGCAGCCTCCAAGGATTGGGTTACATCGGAAAGCCATGCCGGCTTGATCAGCTCGATCGGATTAACTGGGGTGCCTTCGGAAAAAGAGATCGCGTTCAAAATTTTGCTCGATTACTTGTATCAAATCAAGCACGGGTCAGAACAAATTGCTTATTTTGAGATGATGAACCAAGTGGAGACCGAGGCGCTTACCTTCGCGAAAGCCGACGGCTGGCATACGCACGCATCCGGCTTATTCCGCAAAAAGCCCCAAATCGAGCCAAGGCTTGGAGCGGTTGCCCTGCACCGCTTCTTGGAAACGGCCGGCCAAACGGTATCGTATCGCGGAGAGTATGCGCTTTCCAGTGTTCAAAATGCGGTATACCTCGATAACGGTGGGACGCCGCTAACTGTGCTTTGGCTTAGTGGCGAAAACGAGCAGGTCATTGATTCGCGCCTGGCAGACGCTTTTTCGCTGCAAACAAAGATTAGTGATTGGACAGGACGATCGTATTCAGCGAACGCTTCCTTGGTGCTGAAGCCTGGACGTATGTATTATATCGAGCAGTTGGACAAAGACAAGTTAGGCGAACTCCCTTTATCTGACGATGTATTACTCTCGGATTACGACAAGGTTAGGCGCAGCGCGACGATTCCAGTTGGTGCCGGTCAAGCAGGCGAGCTGTTTGATCATGAAACCGGGGAGCTGCGAACGGAGCCGATTACATGGATCGAAAACGATTGGGTGTTCGATTCGGAGACGGGGCAAACGCGTCCGCCCGGCTTTGATGCAAAGTTCGCAGTTGGCTATACGGAGGATGGCATTGATCTCACCGTCGACGTTGCAGATGCCGTCTTTGTGCAAAACGAGACGGCCGGTTTGTACTGGCGGGGCGATAGCTTGCAATTCGCCATCGATACGTACGGGCTGGGCGCACCAGCGGAAGCGCGCATGGATTTCCAGGCGGCCCTGACAGCAGAGGGGCCCAGGCTTTGGAAGGAAACGACGCCTTATATCGGAGGCGATCTTCCGTACAATTGGACACAGCAGCAGCAATTCGTCCAGCACGGGCAAATCCATATCGACCGTACGGGAACCCAAACGCTTTATAAGATCCATCTCGACTGGTCGGAGCTATATCCCTATGTTCATCAGGCAGGAGTCCCGATCTATATGTCTGTGCTCGTCAATACGAATGACGGAACTGGGCGGATCGGCTGGCTGGAATGGGGGAGCGGGATAGGCAGATCCAAGGATCCTTCTCTCTACGGAAAAATAACGTTGAATTAATGGCCTTAGTCAGCTTATTCGGAATGTTTATCTTTTTCTTGGCGGGGGCGATTCATCGCAATCGCCTTTTTTTCATCTTTGCCCGGCCTGCTTTTACGAAAACCGGTAAAGCATTTATAATAGGATGCAGTATGGCTTATAGTGGCTTGGTTTGAAGGGGGATTAGGATGGCTGCAAAAAAGGTTTTTTCCATGACGCTCGTCAAATACATACTTTCCTTTTCTTTAATTTTTTCAATTCCGCTTCTCATCATGGGTGGTCTGATGTATAAAAACATGGTTATGAATGTAAAGAAGGAAATCGAAGCTGCGAACATGGACAAGCTTCAGCAGGTTAAGGAAACTGTCGAAGGACAAATGAAGGTACTGCAGCAAATTGCCGCGAAAATTTCCTATGACCCCAGGCTTACCTCTTATATGGTGAGGAATGACAAATACACGGCCAAGGAAGCTATTACAGAGCTAGACCGTTACAAAGATAACAGCGGCATCATCGACGATTTATTTTTATTTTTTCGAGGAGATACCACGATTTATTCATCAAGAGGGCTGACGTCCTTGGGAACATTCCTTGATCGTTATTATAAATTCGAGAACTGGGGCGCGGATACGTTCATTCAGGATATCAACGGTACGCCCAGACCCATTATGAGACCATCGGAGAAGGTCGAGATTAATAATTATGAAGAAAAGCGATATTTAACCTACGTCGTTCCGATTCCGTTCAATCAGGACGTTCCATTCAGTACGGTCCTGTTCATGATCAACGAAACCCTGCTAACGAATCTGTTTGAACATGTGCTGGGAGAAAAGAGCGGCAGCGTGTTCATTTTGGATGAAAATAAAAACTTGTTGGCTACCAAAAGCAAAAAAACGAGCTTAGTCTTCCGTGACGTGGCAGATTCCTTGCACAATATCCACGATACAGGCGTATACACTTTCCGCATCAACGGAGAAGAGCAGTCGGTCGTTTACCTTAGATCGGAGTTGAATGGATGGTCTTACGTGGTGTCCATGCCGACGTCTCAATTTCTAGCCCGTGTCGTGGAAACGAAAACCTTGCTGTTTTATGTGCTGTTGTCTCTGACATCCGTCGGTTTGACGCTTATCATACTGTTGTCCATCAGGCAGTACAAACCGATTCGCGGTCTGATGCAGTATATTCAGCATAATTGGTCTGGCGAAGCGGGGAAGTCGACAAAAAACGAGCTGGAGCTGATTCACGATACGCTCGTTACCACGTTCGATAGCAATCAGCAGTTAAGGGAGCAGGTCGACGCGCAGCTGCCTGTATTGCGCGAGCGTTTCCTGACAGATCTGTTGAAGGGCAGCTTCAAAAGCAAGGAGGAGCTTCAGAAAAACCCGTTTTATCAGGAGTTTAGCGCGAGCGATTCCTCTTATATCGTCATGCTGCTTGCGATGGAGAAGGAGCGTGGAGAAGACGGGCAGCGGCCGGTATTTACTGGATCAACACAGCTTTCTTTCGCGGGCGGAGCAGCCTATGCGGTGGAGCTCATACATGAAGGCACACTAGCGCTTGTTGTCGTCGTGAACGAGGGGAATGACATACATCATAAAGTCCAGAGCTTTGCCAAGGAACTGCATAAGTCGCTCGAGGACAAGCAAGGTGTACAGGCGACAATAGGAATCGGAACGGCATACGCCGAGCCGGAGCAAATCAGCATATCCTTTATCGAAGCTTCAGCCGCCATGGAGTACAAAATGAAAGCGGGAGTCGGCAGCATTATCTTTTTCGTGGACATCATGGCGCTGCAGGAGCATACCTTCTATAATTCCGCAGAGGAACAGGTACGGTTTATGCAGAGCTTGAAGCAGGGGAACGAAACAGTCGCGCAGGAAGCGCTTGCGGCCATGCTTCAGGGCATTTATGACAAATCAGTATCCATCCTGCTCGTCCGCTGCATGTGCTTTGACATCATCAACGCGGTATTCAAGACGATCAGCCAAATGAACATAGGCGATTACTCGCATCGGATCAGAGGCCTGCTTGAATTTCAATCGCTGCAGGAGCTCGAAAACAGACTGACGGAATTGGTCTCCGACATTTGCGGTGCTGTACAATCCATAAATGAAAACAAAAATATGGCTTTGCGCGACGATATCGTGCAGTTCGTCCATGAGCATTTTCGAAATTATGATCTGGGCCTGGATCAGGTAGCCGTACGATTCCATCTATCCGCTTCTTCGTTAAGCCGGTATTTCAAGGAGCAAACGGGCTCTAACTTTACGGAGTACATATCGGATTTGAGAATTGATGAAGTGAAGCGCGAGCTGCTGCAAACCAATAAATCCATTCAGGAAATCATTCAGGATGTCGGCTATGAGGATATTTCGCAGTTTCGCAGGAAATTCAAGAAGCTGGAGGGGGTAACGCCAGCACAATATCGCAGTTTATATGCCAAAAACTCGCAGTAAATCAAGGCAACAAATTTCGCCCCCCTTGCAAAAACCGCCTTCTTTACGGGTAAGCTCGCTCCGGTTAGATTTAAGCCTATCAGAGCGGAAAGGAGGTGCAAGCCAAGCATGGGAAAGGTCATTGCGAATCATGCGATTACGTCGACAACAAGGGCAAAAACGAAATCCAAATCCATGAAGCGCATATGGAAAAACTGGGAGCTATATGTATTCGCCTTACCCGCAATCGCTTACTTTATTATTTTTCACTACATTCCTTTATATGGAATTCAAATCGCGTTCAAGGATTTCACAGCAATAAAAGGGATTTGGGGAAGCAAATGGGTAGGCCTTGAGCATTTCCGGCACTTCTTCGACAGCTATTATTTTTGGTCGCTCATCCGAAATACGATCGGCATCAGCCTATACGAGCTGGCGGTAGGTTTTCCAATACCGATTATTCTTGCACTCGCGATGAACGAGCTGAAGAATGGTTTTTTCAAGAAGCTTGTGCAGACGGTGACCTATATGCCACACTTCATATCGGTCGTAGTTATGGCAGGTATTATTATCTCTTTCTTGTCGCCGACTACGGGTATTATCAATCAGGTGATAAAGGGCCTCGGTGGAGAACCAATCGCTTTTTTGATGGAGCCGGGATGGTTTAAAACGATTTTTGTCCTCTCTGGCGTGTGGCAGAACATGGGTTGGGGGACGATTATTTATCTGGCGGCACTTGCGGGGATTGATCCTCAGCAGCACGAGGCAGCCGTTATCGACGGGGCGACCCGCTTGCAGCGCGTTCGGCACGTTAACATACCTGGCATAATGCCAACTATTGTAATTTTGCTAATTTTGAACGTAGGAAGCTTTATGGCTGTAGGCTTCGAGAAAGTGTTTTTACTGCAAAATCCAATCAATATGGAGTCTTCGGATGTCATTTCGACCTTCGTTTACCGCAGCGGATTGCTCCAAGGGCAGTACAGCTTCTCGGCGGCGGTGGGCTTATTCAATGCGATAATCAATTTCGTGCTGCTGATGACGGTGAATAAAATCGCGAAAAAGACAAGCCAGACGAGCTTGTGGTGAAATGAGGGTATGCAATGATTCGAGATTCGTGGACGGACGTATTATTCACGGTTTGCAATAAGCTGTTTTTGGCTATCGTTTTACTTTTGGTTTGTTATCCTTTGATCTATATCATCAGTGCTTCCATCAGCGACCCGATTCTGGTCAACCAGGGCAAGCTGTGGCTGTGGCCGCAGGGAATCACGTTCGAAGGCTTCGAGCGGGTGTTTCATAACAAGGAGCTGTGGGTCGGCTATCGAAACACGATCTTGTACACCACTGTTGGAACCGCTATCAATTTGCTTGTAACGCTGCCATGCGCATATGCGCTTTCCCGGGGGGATATGGTGGGCCGCAATGCGATCATGGCCGCTTTCGTCTTTACGATGTTTTTTGGCGGGGGCTTGATCCCGACCTATTTGCTGATCAAGAACCTCGGGATGACTAACACAGTATGGGCTTTGCTGATCCCGAACGCAGCGACGATCTGGAATATCATTGTCTGCAGAACATTTTTTCAGATGAATATTCCCAAAGAGCTTCAGGAATCAGCGGAAATAGACGGATGTTCCAATACACGCTTATTCGTAAGCATCGTGCTGCCCTTATCGGCGCCTATTATAGCTGTTATGTCCTTATTTTACGGTGTTGGACACTGGAATGCTTTCTTTAATGCCTTGATCTATTTGTCCGATCGGAGCTTGTTTCCGCTGCAATTGATTCTTAAAGAAATATTAGTCCAACAGCAGGTCAGCTCGGATATGATGACAGGCGGGGGCGGTGATCTCGATGCGCTGGCGGTTCAGGCGCGTATTGCGGAAATCGTCAAATATGCGGTTATTATTGTTTCGACGCTGCCGGTTATTATCGTATATCCATTTGTTCAACGGTATTTCGTGAAAGGCGTTCTGATCGGATCGATTAAAGGGTAGTCCAATGATGAATAAAGAGGGGGATCTTCATGCAAAAACAGGTCATGATCGGCTTGTCACTGACGTTAGCTGGTACGCTGGTAATAGCTTGCTCCAAGGAACCGGTGGCTCCTAAGAGCGAAGGAAATCAAGGAAAGGCTAGTACGCCCGTCAATTTGAATGCAACGGGTTTTCCCGTGGTCAAAGAGAAAATAACCTTGAATCTGCTCGGCTCCAAAGCAGCGATTCAAGGCCCATGGGATCAGCTGCAATTTTTTCAGGAAATGGAAAAAATGACGAACATCGGCTTCAAATTCGACACGCCGTCATCGGACAGCTATGACGAAAAGAAGAATCTGGCATTCGCGAGTGGGGAAGTGCCCGATCTATTTTTCGGGGGCAAGCTCACCGTTAATGACGAAATTACTTACGGCGGTCAAGGCGTGCTTATTCCGCTTGAAGGCTTGATCGACAAGTACGCGCCGAACGTCAAGAAACTGCTCGATACGAATCCGGATTTGAAGCGCTCGATCACGACGATCGACGGGCATATTTATGCGCTGCCGCAAATCAACTACGTGCCCAGGGATCAGGCGCTGGCGAAGCTTTGGCTTAATAAGCAATGGCTGAGCAACTTAGGTCTGCAGCCTCCGACGACGGTCGATGGTCTGTATCAGGTGTTGAAAGACTTCAAAGAGAAGGACCCGAATAAGAACGGCAAAGCGGACGAAATTCCGCTGTCCTTCGATAAAGCGACGCTTCCGATGCTGCGATCAAGCCTGTTAAGCTCGTTTGGTATTATTAACAATAACATCAGAGTTGATGTCGTTCAGGACAAAGTCGTCTATGTCGCCGTTCAGGAAGGGTATAAGCAATACCTTACTTTTATGAACAAGCTGACGAACGATAAGCTGCTGGACGAGGAAGCTTTTACACAAACGAATCAGCAGATGGTGGCAAAAGGAAACGGCGGGAGGATCGGAGTTTTCTCTAATGCTGGGGCGTATCTCGTTTCCACCGTAGAAGACAGCTATAATTACATGGCACTGCCGCCGCTTACGAGTAGTACCAACTCAACCAAGATGTGGCCGAAGAGCGCCGGTATCACCCGAGGGACATTCGCAATTACGAGCAAGAATAAGAATCAGGAAGCGACGATGCGTTGGGTCGATTACTTGTATTCCCCGGAAGGCGGTGCTTTCGCTTCTCAAGGACTGGAGGGTGTCGGCTGGAAGTGGAACGATGCCAGCAAGACGAAGTGGAGTAAAATTCTCCCGGAAGGCTACAAAAACACGGAGGAATTCCGCGGTGGCAAAATAACCCCAAGCGCTGGCACTGTGCTTCCGGGCATCGTCGATTCGGAATTCATTTTGAAGCTTGACCTGGCGCACGTAGCCAATTTGGACAAAGAAGTGAAGCAGGCCTACACGCCTTACCTAAAAAACGGCTATCCGTGGGTTTACTTTACGCAGGAGGAGCAGAAGCGCCTGACCACGCTAGAAGCTGATTTGAATACGTATATCGACCAGATGGAGGCGAAATTTATTTTAGGAAACGAGCCGCTGCAAAACTGGGATAAGTATGTGGATACGATTAAAAAAATGAAAATGGACGAAGCGGTTGGCATCTATCAGGCGGCCTATGACCGTTGGAAGCAAGTCAAATAATCGATCTCCTATTCCCTCCAAACGTACCCAAAAAACCTGGCCATTAGCCAGGTTTTTCTTGTATTTCAAACAATAATACGGCAGAATCTAAGGTGAACAATTATTATAAAATGAGGCTCGATGGATCGGATAAAACGCGGTTGTGGTGCAAAGCTCTGGTTCATGTTAACATCATTGAAATGAAGTCATGGGATGGAGAAACTTACTTTGGAAGCTCAATGGAAACAATATGAGTCGGCAATCATTTTACTAACGGTGAGATGGTATTTGAAATATAGTTTAAGCTATCGAGATATAGTTGAAATGATGAGTGAGCGAGGATCAAAGATTTCCCATACGACGATCATGAGATGGGTCCATGAATTTGGACCTGAAATCGACAAACGAATCCGCCCCTTTTTGAAACCTACAAACGACACATGGCGGACAGACGAAACCTACGTCAAAGTCAAAGGTCAATGGACGTATTTATATCGGGTAGTTGATTCTAGGAGTAAAACCATTGATTTTATGTTATCTGAAAATTGGGATATGCAAGCAGCTAAACGCTTCTTTACAAAGGCTTTGTCCTCTCTTCATAATCAAATCCACGTGTAATCACCCACCCAAAGGAAACCTTGATTAGACAGACAAAGTATCTAAACAAAATTGTGGAGCGACATCATCGATTCATAAAGAAAATTACAAAACCGATGCTTGGTTTTAAAACGTTTCTAACTGCAGAACAGACATTGAAGGGAATCGAGGCCATGCATATGATTAGGAAAGGGCAGGCTGTTGATAATTCGTTTGCCCTCTCAGCTGTTGAATGGGTCAATAAAATTATTGGTCTAGCGGCATAGTTAACGTACAATTTGTCGGGTAGTTGCTGTCCTTTCTAATTCTTGCACCACAACCAAGATATGAAATCCCCATCCTTATTCGGACGGGGATTTTGGGTTTACACGGAATTCTCCCGCGTAGTGCCAATGGCCTTTTTGAACACTCGGATGAGTTGCGGTGCGTTGGAATAGCCAACTGCTTCAGCGATTTGAGCCATGTTCAGCTCAGTGTTCAGCAGAAGATGCTTCACTTTATCGACGCGAAAATTTGTAACATACTGGATAAATGTGATCCCTACACGGTTTTTGAACAATTCGCTGAGGTACGAAGTGCTTACGCCACATTCATCGGCAATCATTTGTAAGGACAAGTCTTGCGCATATCGACTTTCAATGATCTGAAACATTTTGCCTTCGATATCTTCTTTCTGACGCTTATTCAGTTTCTCGATCAATTGAGGTAAAGCATCCGCGAGAATACCGAACATCCACTCGGACATTTCTTCCCTGCTGCTCAAGCGCATAAATTCATCATACAATTTCCGGCCATCCAACATATCATGTTCATTTCCGAAGATCCGAACGGCGGAAACCAGCAGCTGCAGGCAGAACGTTTTCATTTGGCTAAAAGGTATATGCTGCGCTTTCAAATCATCATTAAAATGCTGTAAGGCTTCTCTGGCGCCCTGCTTGTCACCTGAGCGAATATACCGAAAGAGGCGATCCTCCCAAACAGTCGGATAATGAGCGATAGCAGCTTCTGCACGAATCGTTCCGCCCGGTAAAATGACTTCATTGCCGTCGCCAAGCCAGTGGCGCTGCAGCGTCAGCGTTGCTTCCATAAACGTATCAGGCAATTCGTTCAATGAATGGGCGATGCGACCAACGGAGATCGTGACAGAGTGCTTCAAGATTTTCAAGATCGATTGTCGAAGTGTTTCAGCAGCCTCTTGCAAAATCCGTTCTGTTGAGGCTTCGGACATATTTAAAATCACAACGGCCTGCTTAGGGATCAAAACCGTTTCGATTGGCATCATCTCGCTAAGCAGCTCCTGCGCGATATTGGCAGCAGCGAATAAGAACAGCGGCTCATCGTTTTCATGAAATGTTCCTGATTGGACAGCATCCATTTCGATAATAAAGACCGAATAATGAGGATGCGTGAAGGAACTCGGCAGTTGTGGCTGCAGTTCTGGGTTTTGAGCGGCATCCCCTCTAAGCTGACCTTGCAAGAGAGCCTGCAAATAGCTGTTGCGCATGACCGCGTTTTGTACGAGATGCTTCTGTTTGTAATCGTAATTCTCGGCCATAAGCTTCTTAATGCGCTGTTCAATCTGCTCGACTTTCATATCTACGGATCGGCTGACGGAACCTTCTTCCGCATTATTATCGCTCACGCTGCGATTCAATCGATGAAGAAGTTGACGCACACCGTTCTGAACTCGTTGAAAGCTGAAATAGGACGTAATTAACGCAAGCAACGAGAACACGATGGTCGTGATGATGATGATGCGTTTCAAGGCTTGAACGCTTTTCGCTGGCGTATTGGCCGGTACGATCAATGCATAAGTCCAGTTGTTTTTGTCAGAGTGACTGTAGGTGACGAACGCATCAGGCTGATGCATGCGAGAAGTGGCTGACAATCCAGGGTGATTCGTCCACAAATGGGTGATGTTCGCAATCTCTTCTGGATGTAACGCCTTGTCGGTGTCGGTCGCCGTGATCAATTGATTGTTCTCATTGAAGATGTAGAGGCCTTCGCCTTCGCCTAACGGGAAATTTTGCAGCAGCTCACGCAAATACGATTCTTTGACGTTTATCACGAGGACGGCTTTCATCTCATTATTCACATAGGGCAGGATGCGAATATAGGAAAAGGTCTTCCCAGTCTGACCAGTAAATTTAACCATGGTACGCGGTGCGATCCAGAAGCTTTTGCTGCCGGACGCAGCAGCTTTGTTCACGGTATCCAGCCACCCCGTATCAGGAAAAGAGGAGCTGCCGAACGTCGTTACGCCTTCTGGGTAAATAACGGTATTTTGGGCGACGTGATATAAATAGACGGAATCGATGGACTTTAATAAGAAGGCAAACATGGAGAGATCATTCACGACGCTTGTCGTGAGCGGAATGGAACCGATCGAAGGGCTGGATCCGATATTCAGCAATTCGGTCACATTCGTTTGCAGCGAAAATTGATTGGAGAATTGTTCGATTTGGTACGTCAATAAATCCATCTGATCTTTCATTTGAACAATGGAATGCTGAGAAGAACGTTCCACTTCGGCTTCTACAATTTTCGTTCCTGTCCAATACAGAATGGTGCCGAAGAAAACAATCGGAATCAGCGACAGCAGCAAAATAATCGCAAGCCATTGCCGCCCTGCCCACTGCTTCCACTGAGACAACTGTAATAAACGCATGTGACGCCCTCATTTCTACTTGCTTGTCTGATTGGTCATTTTGAGTATATCTTAATTGCACATCAATTTCATGTCAACGCTTTCAAATATATGTGCCGAAAAACGGACAATGTCCTGTCAATTTTGCAGGCTGCGCCACGGCAATTGCTTGATTACGTAAGCGAATTATTGGTAATTGCATTGAAATTGGATATAAAGGTACAGTGATGGCAGATCAAACAAACGAAAGGAGGGAGCGATTTGAGCGAACTGCTGAAATCCTACAAAACACATAGGGCATTGATCATCATGTTCCTTCCGGGTTTCCTGGTATTTCTTTTATTTCGATACGTGCCGATCTACGGCTTGCTGCTCGCTTTCAAAGATTACAGAATTCTGGAAGGCATTTGGGCAAGTCCGTGGGCTGGTTTGGATCATTATAAACAGCTGATTAACGGCCCGGGTTTCTTAACCGCATTACGGAATACGGCATTCATAGCCATTCTAAAGTATGTGTTCGTGTTCCCAGCACCGATTGTACTAGCCTTATTATTAAATGAGGTACGCAAATCGTGGTTCAAACGAACGATCCAGACAGTTACATATTTACCGCATTTTTTCTCATGGGTCATTCTCGCAAGTTTGCTCTTTACATTTCTAAGTGCAGACGGGGCGATGAATGAGATCGTAAAGATGCTCGGCTTCGAGTCTATTAACTGGGTTTCTGATCCGCACAAATTTTACGGTCTCGTCGTTCTCTCGGATATTTGGGCAACGGTAGGTTGGAGCTCGATTATCTATTTCGCGGCATTGGCAGGCATTGACCCCAGTTTGTATGAAGCTGCGATTGTTGATGGCGCCAGCCGATGGCATCAAGTCAGACATATTACGATACCTTCGCTGATGCCAACCATCATTACCATGCTGCTGCTTAGCATCGGGAACTTCCTAAATGTAGGCTTTGATCAAATTTATAATTTGACCACAGCGCCGACAATGGAAGTTGCGGATATTCTAGATACCTTCGTGCTGCGTAAGCTTGTGGCGATGGATTTTGAGCTAGGAACAGCTGCAGGATTTTTCACATCGGTCGTCGGTTTCATCTTAGTATTTACGGCTAATCGATTAGTTAAACTATATGATAAAGACCAAGGTCTATGGTAGGAGGTACGCATATGATTCGCAGAACAGCTGGTGAGAAGCTCTTTGATGTTGTCAATACGTGTTTCCTATTGTTGCTCGCACTTAGCACGATATACCCGTTAATGAACGTATTAACGTATTCCTTAAGCTCGCCGCATACAGCGAACTTACCGGGATTACATTTTTTCCCGACAGAGCTCAACCTTGACCCGCTTAAGAAAATACTTAGCAATCCGGATGTGTACCGAGCGTATGGGAATACGATCGTGAGAACTGTACTCGGTTCAATCACACTTGTATTACTTACGGCAATGATGGCGTATCCCTTATCGATTCGCACATTTCCGCATCGCAAATTCCTCTCCTTATTGCTGGTCATAAGCCTAATGTTTAACGGCGGGTTGATTCCGACCTATCTCTTGGTTAAAAGCTTAGGCTTGATCAATACGATATGGGCGCTAATTTTGCCTCCAGCCGTGGGTGGTTTTAACGTCATGGTCATGCGCAACTTTATGCAATCGATTCATTCAGAGCTGCTTGAATCAGCGAAGATTGATGGCGCCAGTGAGTTTACCATTTTCACACGAATTGTACTGCCATTATCCATGCCTGTAATTGCTGTCATCGGATTATGGGCCGTAGTGTTCCATTGGAACTCTTGGTTCGATGCCATGATCTATACAACAGGACCTAAGTATGAGGTAGTTCAGATGTTTCTTCGCAGAACGGTGCTGAACGACTCTAATACATCACTTCTGATTGACCCTGCAAGAGAGGTTCAATTATACACACCTGTCACTTTAAAATCAGCAACGATTATGGTTGTGACTCTACCGATCTTGCTCGTCTATCCATTCTTACAGCGATTCTTTGTCAAAGGAATCATGATGGGTTCAGTCAAAGGCTAAATAGAAAGCGAATTCATGTTACTTCGGTTATGCGAATTTCCTTTGTTCAAGGGAATCCTTCATAATATTAGAAATGCAATTACAATGAGGAGGTCATAGAAATGAAAAAGGTATTTGTAAAGACAATTACAGTAGGTGTAAGCGCATTATTCTTATCATCAGTAGCACTCGCGGGCTGCGGCAAGTCTACCGATACGCCAGCTGCATCGACTCAAGCCAGCACTCAGCCAGCTGCAGCAGCAACACCTGCTCAGCCGCTAACGATTAGTTGGATGGTTCCGCAGTTGACAGAGGAAAACTCTTACGGTCAGAAGTATTTGGAAGAGAAGTTTAACATTAAAATTAAACCTTATATGATTGCTTCGGCTGATTATGCCCAGAAGCAGCAGGTTACACTCGGTGGCGGCGATATTCCAGACGTCATGATGGTGCTCGACCCAGTCAGCTTGCAGAAGTACGCTTCACAAGGCTTGCTGGCAGAAGTGCCGTTAGATACGATTTCGAAAACGATGCCGAAGTATAAGGCAGCACTAGATAAAGATGCTCCGCAAGGCTGGTTCTATTCGTTAGCTAGCGGCAAAAACTATGGTGTCACGACGTTCTATCCTGGCGGTCGCTTTAATGCGAAAGCAGAGTGGCGTACAGATTTGCTGAAAAAAGCGGGCATTGATAAGATCCCGACAACGATAGATGAAATGACAACTGCGTTCGAAGCGTTGAAGAAAATTGGCGTATATGGCATCTCTTCCGGAGCGCCAGGCAATCAATGGTTCGGCTTGTTCAAGCAAATTTTCCCTGCTTACGGTGTAACGCCTCCACAATGGATGCTGAAGGATGGCAAGGTCGTGAGCGGCGCTGTTCAGCCTGAGGTTAAAGCGGCATTAACGACGTTGGCAGATTGGTATAAGAAGGGCTATGTGGATCCTGACTTCGTAACGGGCAAGGATTACAGAGAGAAATTTATTGCAGGCAAGCTTGCTTACTATGACTACGGCCCAGCGAACGATGCGGACGAAAGCATCGCAACCTCCGGGATCAGTTTGGCGAAGAAAACAAATCCGGACGCGAAAATTGAGATTGCGCCGCTACCTAAAGGACCAGGAGGCCAAGGTGACTGGGCATGGGGAGCTGCAGGTAATATTATCGCTTTCGGTAAACAGCTTGAGAAGCAACCTGAAAAAATGAAAAAGATTATGGAGATTCTTGAAACGGTTGATACGAGCGATCAAGGCTTCATGGATTTGGCTCTGGGTAAACAAGGTACAGACTGGGATTTCAAAGACGCTGCTAAGAAGCAAGAAGGCGGAGCTAAGTTGCTGGCACCTAACGATAACCTAGATAAGCGCTATGGTATGGGGCTTGGTGACGGAGCTTCCTTTAATCCGTTCACTCGTCAATTCGCTGCCGATGTTTCGGACAAATGGGCTGTTGCAAACATTACATTGGCAAAGGCATTCAATATGCCTAAAGTTGACTTGTTCGGTAAACCAGACGTAATGCCATCTTCCGGCAAATATTGGGCAGATCTAATGAAATTAAAAAATGAAACGTTCATTTCAATCGTTTCCGGCGCGAAGCCAGTATCAGCGTTTGACGATTTCGTGAAACAATGGAACAGTCAAGGCGGCGAGCAATTGGCTAAAGAAGCGAATGAATTGTATGCGCAAGTGAAAAAATAAGGATTACGCAGTGATTGTGAAAGCAAAGGGGATCGATAGCGATAATTGATCCCTCTGCGTTTCGCATAAATGTAAAGCGCTCACATCCAATGGCGGGACTGGCGACATCGTGTTCAGCTATTAATCGATTATTGACGCGCCGAGCAGTATAGCGGACCTTCGGGGTCTGCTATACTGCTTTTTTACTCAACGAATAATTGGCAATTGAATTAAAACGGTCGTCAGACCGATACCGAACAACTGGGCTAATCGTGTCACTCCGAAATATTGATAATCGAATTGCAATGAATCGGAGGAGCTTAATAAGTTTGGCGTGAAGTATGAACGAATTATTGGCAATTGCAATCAAATGGCATTCGACGCTACATTTTAATGGCATTCAGTCCACATGTAGGATTATGCAAGCAGTAGTAACCTAAGCGAGTAACAAAAGGAGGCTCATTTATGCCAAGTCTGCAGACAATGCTCAATTTAGAAAACGGCAAAAGCCAGTGTATTGTAACGTACGGAACAAGTTTAACGGACGGAGCAGTTTGGGTGGAGGATCTGGATGCTCAACTTGAGAAACGATATCCTGGACTTGCAACTGTCATCAATAGTGCGAAAGCCGCCATGTGGTCGCAATGGGGAGTAGAAAACTTAGCGGATAAAATTCTCATTCATAAGCCCGACATGGTATTTATCGAATTTGCCATCAACGATGCGTACTTGCCGTATGAAACTACACTCGACCAATGCAGGAGTCGATTGGAAAGGATGATTGAAAGCATACTGGAAATCAACTCGCAGTGCGATATCGTTCTTATGACGATGAATCCTCCAGTTGGGGGTTCACTAGATGTAAGACCGAATTTTAATGAATATTACGAGTTATACCACTCTGTGGCTAAGGAACGAGAGCTATCTCTTATTGATCATTTCGCAGCATGGAATGCGATTTTAGTTGAAAATCCGGATCAGTTTCATCAATGGGTGCCAGACAGCATTCATCCAATTGCAGAGGGAAGTCTAGCCGTTACGGCAAAGGGAGTTCAACAATTCTTGTTTGATAGGAATTCATGAAGATGAACGCAGAATGGAGCTGAGGAAGATGATGAATACTCAGACTGAGCAGCTGTGGCAGAAGCTGTGGGATCAATATGGCTGCAAGCTTCAAATTGACGATGGGTTAGTCCATGTAGGCAAGCCTGGTCATACTGCGGAGGCTTCTAAGGTTAAAGAAGCACATGATGGACGTTCGACTGCAGCTTATTATGTGGTGGCTACAGTGCTTGGTGTGCTCGATGAATCAGAGAGAATGCGCATTCTACAGGCGCTTGCCGAGTTGCAGCTGACGGACGATCTAACCAGTTCGCATTATGGAGCATTTCGCTGGTATCGGGAAGAAACGAGGCTCAATGACTCCAATGCGGCGTTCTTTATTCTGATGCCACTGGTCGTCCTAAGGCTGTTAGCAGTAGAACACATACCAGAAAATCAGCGTGGGTTACTGGATCAGATGCTGGAACGCGGCGCTAGTTGGTTTGCGCATGAGCTGAAGCAGCCGATTCTGTACTATTCGAATAAAATTGTAAGCGACGGCGCGCTGCTCTTGGCAATCTCGAGAATTTGCTCACTGCCTGAGCACGAACAGATTGGCATCGCATTTTTCGAACGCTGGCTGGATTACACGGCTAGCCGTGGCTGGGGCTGGGGAGAAAATCTGAGCCTGGTCTATATTCAAATTATTATGAATGCGCTTCGCATTGCCAATATTGCATTGCAGACCTCAAATACAGAACTGCGAACAAAGCTGCAAGGTGTAATGGATAATTTAATCGATTACGTTAGGTTCCATGACGGATTCGAGTTCGTGCCGACCATTCGTAGCTACAATGTGGAAGGTGTTTTGCATCCGAAAAGTTTAATGTGGCGCATTGCCGGTGTGGAATGTGATCCGGTAACCGAAGTTGATACCCTGGGCAATTTGGAAGGCGGCGTCTATTACTGGTTATTCGAAGAGGAGCTGCAGTGGGCAGGGCCTGCTCCTGAGCTGCCTGCGCTTCGGAAGCGGCTGGAACACGTGATGGATGATCACTATGCGTATAGCTGGATAGGCTTAACAGGTAGAATCGGGAGCATTAACCGTTTCCCGGTGATTGCCGGTTCGTACCAATGGCCGACATGGGGCTTGGGCTGGCAATCGTATCCGGTATCGCTCGCGGTGAGCGGCCAGAATGTGTCATACCTTAGCTGGCATGTCCATGATGGCGAAAGGGTGCGTACACATCCGGCCAGCTACGCAAAGGCTTATTTAGGTCCCTCCTTATTCCGGGAGACTTGGTACCCGGATGTGCAGCTGCGTTCGGTACAGAATGACCATGTTGTGCTTGTCGTGCGTAGTATGAGCAGATTACATAATGAAGCGTGCGAGATTGCCGATGAGTGGGTCGTACCAGATTGGACTGGGAACACAGGTGTTGCTTCTGACGCTGACGGCAGGGAATGGACGGTACTGCAATATCCCGAATCGGCGGTTCTGATCGCCCCTCTTTCCGGCATCGCCTATGGCGAACAGTCTCGTAAACTGCCACAGCTTCATTCTGATCTGGATGGCAATACGCTTCGCTTACGACAACTGCTATATGCGGGAGAAACGCAGCTTTTGCAGCAGCCTAGGTTGGAGAGCGGCTGGGCGATTTATTATGCAGACGGGGTTAGCAGCTTCGACCAAGCCGTTTCGGTGGCAGCCAGGCTTCGCATAGATGAGAGCTCGTATAAAGACGGAGAGGTTCCTCGGGAACCTTGTATGGAGATTAGAAACACCCAATTGTTCGAAGCTGATAAGCAACTGGTCGAGCTGATGCTCGATCCACATCTAATGGAAAATGGAAAGCGGTGACTTGTCATGAAACAAATAATGAATTCCAATCAAACCGAAGTTCACGCACTGATTGAAAAAGTAATCGGTCAACTGAAGCACTTACAGGGCGGTGCTGTTGAAGAAAGCTGTCCGATCGGCATTATTTCCATGGAAAACTGGGAGTGGCCGCAAGGCGTGGGTTTATTCTCGCTTTATCTATACTATCGGAAGACAACGAGACAAGACATCAAGGAATATCTGATCGACTGGTTCGATCGCAGAATTGCGGAAGGGCTGCCATCCAAAAATGTAAACACAATGTGTCCGATGCTGACGTTAAGCTTCCTTGCTGAAGACACGAAGCGCGAAGACTACATGGCGCTCTGCCGTGAATGGGCTGACTATGCCGTTAATGAAATGCCGCGTACCGAGGAAGGCGGTATTCAGCACGTTGTGTCGGGACATCTGAATGAAGGCGAAGTGTGGGATGACACGCTTTACATGACCGTGTTGTTCGTATGCCGCATGGGGCTGCTGCTAAATGAAGATTCCTATATCGATGAAAGTGTGTACCAGTTCATGCTGCATCTCAAATATTTGACAGACCGCCGTACGGGACTTCTGTTCCACGGGTGGACCTTTAACGGCCGTCACCATTTTGCAGAAGCGCTATGGGCTCGCGGTAACTCTTGGTACACCGCCGGACTCGTGGATTATTTGGAAATGATTGAACTTCCGAAGCCGGTGGAGCGGCTGCTGCTTTCCGCATTGGAGCAGCAAGCGTCTAAGCTTGCAGAGTTGCAAGCTGCAGACGGCATGTGGCACACGCTTCTCGACGATCCGAATTCCTATACGGAAACATCGGCTACGTCGGCTTTTGCATACGGCATTCTCAAGGCAGTTCGTAAAGGCTACCTCCCTGAATCGTTTAGAGAGATCGGTACGAAGGCGTATGACGCAGTCGTATCAAAGATTGATTCCGCCGGCCTCGTGCATGGCGTCTCTTACGGTACTGGAATGGGTCGTACGATCCAAGAGTACCGCGATATTCCTATTTGTCCGATGCCATATGGTCAATCGATGACGCTGCTAATGCTGATTGAAGGGTTGGAACATCTATGAGGAAACCGTTCTATGGTATATACGAGCAAAAGAAGAGAGCGGAACAGATATTGAAACTGCTCGTTCGTTACCATTTGCAGGATTTCGATGCGGATGGCAAGTATAACGGTACGGACCCCATTACGGGGTTACGAGAGCGATTGTGGTTTGCCTATTCGTTCTTAGCTGAGGGTTCTGAGGAAGCTTGCCACTCCGGCAACCGAATTATTGAAGCCAGCCAATACACACTATGTCATTTTGCTCCGAAAATCGCCATTCAAATTCTAATGAAATACGATGATCATCTATCGGAAAAGGCAAGGAATTGGCTATATGGCTATATCGAAGAGGCCGTTAAAGAAAGCAGCTCCGATGAAATGGATTTTGTCGGGGTTAACGATAATTTTCCTTGTATGAGCACATACATCACACTGATCGGCGGACAGCTTATATCGCGTCCTGATCTGGTTGCGATAGGGGCCAAGCGTCTTCATCAATTGAAAGCGATGTTGAATCGGCGAGGCTTTGTAAGTGAATATAACAGTCCTACGTATTCAGGGATTCAGTTGGAGTCTTTGGCAGAGATCGCCAATCATGTTGAGGATGATGAATTGAGGGACATTGCCCTTAACTGCGAAGAGCGCATCTGGGCGGACCAATTGGCTCGCTTGTATATGCCGGCCTCTCAGCTGGCTGGCCCATACTCGCGCGCCTACACAGCGGATTCGATGGGACATACACAGCACTTTGCAGTATATGGATTGCTTGGCGATCAACTTCCTATGAACCCGCTGAACACGTTGTTCAGTGCTCGGGATATTGATTCAGGGTATGCCATTCACATGAACATGGCGTTCTTGCAGGTGACAGTAGCAAGCATGATGAATACGATCTACCATTGCCCGGAAGAATTGGTTCATCATGCATTAAACAAGGACTATCCTTATGAAGTTTCGGGAACTGCTGAGTTTTCATCCTCATCCGATGAGCATGCATGGGAAGCTCCGCAGGACCTTGTATTAGCGGAGGATATGACGGAATATCCGGCAGGTGTTGGCTCCAATACCACGTTTATGACGGAGAATTATGCATTAGGTACAACCACGCATGAGTTCCATAATGGGGTGCAGACGGATGCTTTTCATTTGCTGCTGCGACGGGATCCTAATAAGGAAGCTTCACTTCGCAATTCACGAACTGTGTATACCAAATATATCGTGAACGAGAAGAAGCCTGGTCAGTCGAACGCGTACGAACGAATGTCGATAATTTCACCTGACTATTCCCTATGGGATGAAGGGCGGAAACTGGCTTTCCAGCATCAGCAAACGGCGATGATACTCTACAAGCCGAAGCGGTTTGCCCGAATGCAGGTGTCCAGTCTGAAGTTATCTGTCATCCTTCCATGTCCGTTCAACGAACCAGACGAAATGTGGCTGGGTGACAGGCAGCTTAAGGATAAGATAGGAGAAAGCTCGGAGCCGTGTCCTGTCATCGTCAAAGATGGGACAGTGTATATGGCGTTCTATCCACTCTTGCTGACGAACCACGGCCGACATGCCGCAGTGAAGGTGGAGCGAGTGAACCAATTTCTTATGATTTCATTCTACAATTACGAAGGTGAAGCGAGGGATTTCGACCCGAAGACGTTTGTATTGACGGGTAATGGATTTGTGACCCGAATTTCCAGCGAGCAGGAAACGAAAAACTTCGAAGCCTTCCGTGCTGCCGCCGGAAATGTACATATTCATGACGAAACGCATTCGAGTCCGCACTCCCGCCGTACAGTGCTGAGAAGAACAACTTTTAATGCGGGAGATACGACACTGGCTTGTGAATACAGCCCGATCAGCGAAGGGATCAGGTATCTCGAGGTGAACGGGCAACTGCTTGCGAACGAAAAGTTAGCCATAAGCGGTTATGATTGTAGTCGGCTTCCATTCATGTAAGTTGTAGAAAATGAAAGACTTCTCGGCTTTCGTTTTCGCCTGAATGGTAGATCAATTGATCAAATGGAAAGGAGGAGAGGCAACGGCAGTTAAAAATCAAGCTCTAACTTTGCCTCAGTGTTTAATTACTGACAATTTATGAAATCGCTTGCGGAATACTCTAAATTCTTAATAAGGAGGATTTTTAATGGTGTTTTGGAATAAGGGCAAGGCTAATAGAGTGTTTGTTTTCCTATTATCAATATGTTTGATGTTCTCTAGTGTTTTCTTTTTACCAATTTCCCAAGTGCATGCAGCCACGCAGGCGACGTATTATGTCGATCCTGTGAACGGTCTTGATACGAACGATGGAACAACAACAATTACAGCATTCCGAACGATAGAAAAAGCGCGCGATGTGGTTCGCACAGTTAACGCCAACATGACTGGCGATTTGTATGTGTACCTCCGCGGAGGCACGTACAATCTGGCATCCACACTTACGCTTACCGACGCAGACTCGGGAACGAATGGGTACAATATTAATTATTCGGCCTATAACGGCGAAAAGCCGCTGATTAGCGGAGGCAAACAGATTACGGGATGGACCTTGCACGATGCCAGTAAAAACATTTACAAAGCGTCTGCCGGGGGAGATATTCAAACAAGGCAGCTATTTGTCAACGGTAAACGGGCAACCAGAGCAAGAAGCACGGGGGCGCCTTCACCATTGACCTTTGTTAAAGCATCTGGTTATACGGCTACGGGCAATGTATTGGCCAATAGCACGATTCCCATGCATAACTGGGGGAACAAGAGCGACATCGAGTTTGTATACAAAAATCAGTGGACTGCGCCAAGAATTGGTGTTAGCACGATTACGAATAACGGAACTACGACCACTTTCACTATGAAACAGCCTGGTTGGCAATTTGTAACCAATAAAGGGGGAACCTCAGTTGGCGGATCCTTCAATGGAAATGGATTGCCGTGGTACATTGAAAACGCCTATGAGCTGCTTGATGCAGAAGGTGAATGGTATCTGGACAGAACGACTGACACTTTCTACTATAAGCCAAAAGCCGGAGAAAACATGTCGACAGCTACCATTGTGGCGCCTGTTTTGGAAGAACTGGTGAGGGTTGAAGGTTCGGATCTGGATCATAAAGCACACAATATTCAGTTCAAAGGCATTACGTTCTCCCATGCAACTTATTTAAGAGTAAGTGGGGACGGCGGACTCCCGGATGCGCAGAACAACGTCATAAGGGACACTATAAAGGATGCAAATGGAAACGACGTAGCTAGAGAAACGATTATTAATGCAGCAGTCAATTTGAGATACGCCCATTCCATTAAATTTGAAAGAGATATATTCGAGCACCTTGGCGGCAGCGGTCTGAACATGTATACCGGATCACAGGACAATTTGGTTGTAGGATCGGTATTCACAGATATCTCCGGCAATGGGATACAGGTAGGAGATTATACAGGACTGTATACCGCTGGTACGGAGAATTATGCTCAGAGCACCGATCCACGAGTCATGCTTAGAAATAATGATGTGAATAATAGCTATTTTTACAAAATTGGCGCTGAGTATTTCGCTTCAACAGCCATTGCAGCCAGCTTACCGCAGGATATGGATATCACGCATAATGAAATAAGCAATGTTCCTTATTCAGCTATCCATGTGGGTTGGGGATGGAGTACGCTCCCCTACACTGTCCATCAAAGAACGAACATCCAGTACAACTATATACACGATGATATGATGTTATTAGCAGATGGTGGAGCGATTTATACAAATGGCCCAACCAATGGCAGTTCGACAAACAAGGGAATTATCTCAAACAACTATATTCAGAATGAGGGGAACACAAACGGAGCCTTGTATCCTGATGAAGGAAGCAGTTGGTACGATATAACAGACAATGTTGTTAACAACTCATCTAGGTATCTTCTCATTTGGAAAAATACGATACATGATATTAATGTAAATAACACGTATACAACAACTTCAAATAGTACGAATGCTGGAACCAATACCAAAGTTACCAACACCACTGTGGTCTCAAACGGGAATTGGCCATCCGCAGCGATTGCGATCATGAATAATGCAGGAATAGAAAGTACTTATGCAGATATTAAGCCCGCACTTCCGCCTTCTGCTCAACCTGCAGCAACACAGTTGCTTTTCCAGAACTTTAATGGAGAGACCACGGGAAGCAGTCCGGCTGGCTGGACAACGGATCAGAATGGAGGCACAATTCAGGTTGCAGCTGTACCTGATGCAACGAATAAAAGCATCCAGTTCAATAAAACCGTTGCCAGCACGAATGCGATGAACGCTTCCAAATCCTTCATCCAGGTAGCAACAGGAAGTGTTGAGCTTAAAGCAAGAGCAGAACAAACCAATGCAAATAGTACCATTGCTTTACTGTCCGATCAAGCCAATACTTCCCTCATTGCCGTTCAATTTAATAGCAATGGGAAGATCAGTTATATGAAGAATAATGCTTGGCAGGATACCGATGTTTCTTATACGGCAGGAACATGGTATAAAATCAAAATTGTTTTTAATTCCGATACGGATACGTTCGACTTATATGTGGATGACATTTTGAAGCTGAAAGATGAGCCATTCATTGCCGAAGGTGGAAAAGTAACCAAGCTTAGCATCGGTATGAATCAAGATGAAATTGGGACGATGTATGTGGATGATGTGGATGTTTTCTCCTATCTGATTGCCCCAACTCAAGTGTCTTTCCAAAACTTTGACACGGAAACAACAGGTAGTGCGCCGGCAAATTGGACGTCAACCCCGAATGGAGGAACCATTCAAATCGCCGAGGTGCCAAGCGCTTCAGATAAGAGCATGAGACTAAGAAAGACGAGTAGCTCAAGTGCGAATATGGGAGCATCTAAAACCTTTAGTCCTGTCACTTCCGGCATCCTAGAATTAAGAGCGCGGGCTGATCAAACCAATGCATATGGGTATATTGCTGTTTTGAGTGATGCAAGTGGTGGTGCCGGAGCATTTATTGCCTTTGAACCTAACGGCAAAATCGGCTATCAAAAGGCTGGTACTTGGATTGACACAAGTGTTGCTTATTCTGCAGGAAAATGGTACACAATTAAAATTATTTTCAATACCATCCTAGGTAAGTTTGATTTGTTCATCGACGGTGTGAAGGTCTTGGATCAGCAGCCTGTACTTTCGGGAGATGTTGTCACGTTAGCTACTGCGATTTACAGAACCAATGTCGGGACGATGTATATTGATAACGTGAATCTTTTCTCGATTCAGGACAGAACTCCGCCGGTTACTACAGATAATGCTCCGAAGGATTGGGTGAATCATGACGTCACTGTCGCGCTGATGGCAACCGATGCGGATTCTGGTGTAGCCGACACATTCTTCACAATTGACGGTGGAGCGACACAAACCGGTAATAATGTTGCCATCAATAGTGATGGATCACATCTGCTCACCTACTGGAGTGTGGACAAGAAAGGGAATGCTGAAGCACCACATGCAGTGGTCGTCAATATTGACAAAACGACACCTGTCACGACAGCTGTTCTTAGGGGGACTCAAGGGGCAAATGGCTGGTATACGGCAGATCCAACTGTCACCTTGGCTACTTACGATCTGTTATCCGGCGTTAGTGGAACTCAGTATCGAATCAATAACGGAAGTTGGGAGAACTATGTCGGGCCATTTACGATCTCGGAAGAAGGGATAACTACGTTAACGTATAGGGGTATCGATCAAGCAGGGAATACGGAAGAAACGAATACTTCCATCATCAAGCTCGATAAGACGGCACCGACCCTCAACGTCGTACTTGATCAAACGTCATTGTGGCCTGCCAATCACAAGATGGTTGCTGTGAACGCAACGATTACGGCAAATGATGAACTTTCACAACTTGCCTCCGTTAAACTCCTATCGATTACAAGCAATGAAACGGATACTGGGGATGATATTCAAGATGCTCAATTCGGTACTCTTGATACAGCTTTCTCTCTCCGGGCCGAACGTTTAGGACAAGGAGAAGGTCGGATCTATACGATTACGTATATTGCAACAGATCAGGCAGGTAATCAATCGACTGCACAAGCTAAAGTTATCGTACCGCACGATCAGAGAAAATAGTAAGACAATGCTTTAAAATAAAAGCCACAATGCGACTCATCATCGTATTGTGGCATTCGCCATATCTTGAAGCGATAACGGCTCGGAAAGATGAATGGAAAAATCCTAGCTTCGGTGAGTAATATTACAATAATTTGCTCTTGAGATACTTTCACATTTCTATGTCATGTTGTCTATTTTGAAGCTAATTTCTTTAACTACTTTTCTTCGATATAAGCCTGGGGTAACGCCAGTAAACTTCTTAAATAACTTATGAAAATAAGGTAAGCTCTCATATCCGCAATTGTGGGCGATCGTCTCAATACCTAAGTCGGTAGTTAAAAGAAGCTCCTTTGCAGTTGAAATTCGCTTGGCATTCACATAGTCGGTGATGTTCATCCCGGTTAGTTGTTTAAACACCCTAGATAAATGAGCGGCTGAGACTGAAGTGTGCTTAGCCAAATATGAAAGTCCAGCGATTTGGTTAGTGTGAAACTGATCTAAGTGTTGAAGTATGTTTAGTAACCAGGAGGGTCCGACATCGGACGTGGCCAGTTGATGATGGGATTCTTTTAATATCAAACGATTAATGCTGATCAGAAGGCTATTTAAATGTAGTTGAACTGCGTATCTAAAACCAGCTTCGTGTCGTTCCAATTCTTCATGCATTTGTTTGAGTTTTTCTTCGAGATGAGGGCGCATGGCTGCTGGGACAACAAGCTTATAGCTCTTATATTTTCTAGCTCGCTCAAAAACTTGCATATTCGTAAACGAATCACCTGCCGAATAATGCCCGATCAGTTGCGGATCAAAAAAGAGAGCAGTGGCAGTAATTGGAGATTCAGAATCTGGCAATGCCTGATGGATGGTATTTCCAGGAATGATGAAGAGGTCTCCTTCATTCATCTCATAGAGCATTTGGTTTAAGAAAAACGTACCTTTTCCACTATAAACATAAACTAATTCAAAGCGATCATGAAGATGCTCTGGTAGTTCACGATTTGGTGTCTTTTTGTCCTTAAATACGATGTCAAATGGCAAGAGGTGGTCGTTAATAAAGTTTTTTATTAGCGGTTTTTGCATTTTCCGAACCTCCCCAAATCATCTCACTTCATTATTTCTCTTATGTATAGAATATCAAAATAGAGTATGTTTTTGCAAAGGTAAAGAATTATCAAATGCCATAATCCTGTTACAATAATATGTGTGCACACCAAAATCAGGGAGGCTATGCTAACTAAAAAATTGATGCCACTTATTGCCTGAATTCGCATCAACTGGGTGAGAATATTGTTGTTTTAACAGCACTAACCTTGGAAGAAACTCAATTATTCATTTATAGGCTGAATCGAATCCTGGGATTCATTCTCATAACACACGCTAGGTTGCGTGCTAGTCATACTATGCCAGGTAGTTTAAGTGCTGCCAATGCTGTATTTGGATTGTTCGAAAAATCTCATCAAAGGAGCCAGTCATCGATGGACGTCGTTTACCAATTTGAAGAAGTAGCGAGACTTCCCTTGCCCGGGGATAACTGCGCCGTTGCGATTCACCAATTGAACTCCGGTACCGTCATTCAGTATGAAGGCCAAATCCTCACCTTGGATTACACGGTTATGGAAGGCCATCGATTTGCGGTGAAAGCGATCGCTCCTGGTCAAGATTTGCTTTCGTGGCATTTGCCTTTCGGCGTGGCGATTAAGCAGATTCAGCCCGGCCACTATGTGATCAACGAAACAGTACGTGGAGCGCTCAGTGTGCGCCAGTTGACATTCGCAGTGCCGGCGGAGCCCAATTTCGCGGATCAAGTTTCTCCTTATATCCTTGACGAGGAGAACTTTCGGCCGGCTCAGGCATCGCCAGCTTATGAGGATACGCGCACTTTCATGGGATACCGCCGCCATGAAGATCGCGGGGTTGGCACCCGGAACTACATCGTACTGCTCGGCACCACCTCGCATACGGGGAGCTACGTGAATGAGCTTGCCTCTCGTCTGCAAAGCGAATGGAAGAACGATTCGAATATAGACGGGTTCGTTCCCGTCGCTCATACGGAGGGCGGCACAGAGAAGCCGAATAATGTGGACTTGCTGCTGCGGACGCTCTCAGGTTTCATGGTCAACCCGAACGTCGGAGCGGTATTGGTTGTCGATTATGGCAATGAATCGGTCACGAACAAGATGGTAGAGGCTTATGCACGCGAGCATAACTATCCGATCGATGAAGTGCTGCATAAGTTCGTGTCGCTTACAGGTAGCTTTGAAGAGGAGCTGGTTAAAGGTGAAGCGATAGTGCGGGAATGGCTGTCAACGGTTAACACGATGCAGCGGACGCCTGAATCCATCCGCCACTTGCGAATCGGCTTGCAGTGCGGCGGTTCGGACGCATTTTCCGGAGTATCCGCGAATCCGCTGCTCGGTTGGGTTTCAGAACAATTGGTGCGTTACGGCGGTGCGGCTAGTCTAGCCGAAACTGATGAGTTGATAGGCGCGGAGCCCTATGTCTTGTCAAAAGTACGCAACGTGGAAACCGCGCGCAAATTTCTGGAACTTGTGAACCGATTTAAGGAGCGCACTTCCTGGCACGGCACAAGTGCGGAAGGTAACCCGTCAGGTGGCAACATGTATCGCGGCTTGTACAACATCTATCTCAAGTCTATAGGCGCCGCTATGAAGAAAGATCCGACAACGCGGATCGATTATGCAACTGAGTACGGGGAGCTCATGAAGGATGGCGGCTACTATTTCATGGACAGCCCTGGCAATGACCTGGAGAGCATCGCCGGACAGGTAGCCGCCGGCTGCAACATGATCTTCTTTACAACGGGAAATGGTTCGATCACCAACTTTCCGTATGTGCCTACGGTCAAGGTGGTCACGACAACTCGCCGCTTCCAATTGCTTTCGAATGATATGGATGTGAACGCGGGGCAGTATCTGGAAGGCAAGTCGATGGATGAGCTGGGCCAAGAGGTATTCGAGTTGGCGCTCCAAATTGCCTCTGGTCAGCGAAGCGTCGGCGAGAAGGCGGGCCATGCCCAAGTACAAATTTGGCGCAACTGGCAGCAGAACGATGCGAGTCGGCTGGATACGCTGCTTCATACTCCTGTACCGACAGGAGCTCCGATAGAAATTGAAGATAAGGCTGTAACGAGGAATATCTCGCTTCAATTTTCCTTTACTCGGCATCGCAATCGGCAGTCCAGTGACAATATCGGCTTGATCGTGCCGACCAGTCTTTGTGCCGGACAGGTAGCGGGCATGATCACACGGCGACTGAACGAGCAAGGAGCAGGTTATCCCGAGCTCTCGCGCTTTGTCACATTGGCGCACACGGAAGGCTGCGGCACCTCGGGGGGGCCAGCCGAATCACTGTTTGCCCGCACGATGATCGGCTATATTACGCATCCGATGGTGAAGCATTGTTTGCTGCTGGAGCATGGCTGTGAGAAAACGCATAACGACTACATGCGCCATCAGATGGATGTGATGGGTGTCGATGCGAGCCGTCTTGGTTATGCCAGCATCCAGCTCGACGGCGGAATTGCCAAGGTGAGCGAGAAGGTTGAGGCCTGGTTCGCCGATCGATTGGTTGCGGCTGATCCTGCGGAGAAGGTGACGGTAGGTTTGGAAGGACTGCGCATCGGGATCGTAAGCGTTGGTGCTATTAACAAAAGTGCCGGCGAGCAGTTGGGGGTTCTGACCAAAATAATTGTCGGAGCTGGTGGCTTGGTCGTCATTCCCGAGAACAGCGGATTGCTTGCCGAGGATGCGTTCAGTCAGCATCTATTTAGCGCGTCTCAAGTTCGACCGTCAATTGCCTATGGGGAACACGTCCACCGAAACGGCTTCCACATTATGGAGACTCCAACAACGCATGGGGTAGAGACGATCACAGGACTCGCCGCCACAGGTGTGGAATTAATAATCGCGCTGATCGGTGATCGTCCGATGCAGGCGCATCCTTTCGTCCCAATGCTGCAAGTGACGTCGGATCAGGACGTGCTGCATAACCATAAGCAAGATGTCGATTTGGTACTCGAGGGCAATCCGAGCCTATGGGTGAATCATATTCTTGAGCGAAGCAAAGAAATTTTGGAACATTCTTATGTACCGCGTCTCTATCAGAAAGGAAATATCGATTTTCAAATGACACGAGGCTTTTTGGGTGTGTCGTTATAATGCAGACAAAATCAGAAAGCGAGGAACACTCCATGACGAACGCATTATTATCCCAACGGCCGCTTGGCAGTACTGGCCTACTCATATCACCGCTATGTATTGGAGCCGCTCCGCTCGGGGATATGCCGGAGACCTTTCAATATAGCACGTCGGAAGAACAGGCATTGGTGACGTTGCGCACCGCCTTCGAAAGCCCAATCAACTTTCTGGATACGGCTGCAGCATACGGTGAAGGCGAGAGCGAACGGCGAATCGGTAAGGCTATTCATGCGAATGGTGGTCTTCCCGCAGGTTACGTGTTGGCAACCAAAGCCGATCGCGACTTTATGACCGGAGACTTCAGCGGCGAACAGATCAAACGTTCCATCGAAGGAAGCCTCGAACGCTTAGGACTTGATCGTCTGCAATACGTTTACATCCACGATCCTGAACATACCACCTTCGAAAATGTGATGGGATCCGGCGGACCGTTAGAAATACTGCAAAAGTTTCAAAAGCAGGGAGTCATCGATCACATCGGAATATCCGGCGGACCGATCGATATGCTCATTCGTTATGTCGAAACGGGAGCGTTCAGTGCGGTTGAAACCCATAATCGATATACGCTGCTCAATCGGGCTGCCGAACCTTTGCTTGATGTCGCGAGTCGTATGGGCGTGGCGGTTATTAACGCCGCTCCTTATGGCAGTGGCATATTGGCCAAAGGACCAGAAGCGTACGCGCGTTATGCCTATAGCGAAGCTCCGCCACTCGTATTGGAGAGAGCGCGTATGTTCGCCAAGGTTTGCCTGGAATACGATGTTCCGCTTGCCGCAGCAGCACTTCAATTTTCGCTTCGCGATTCGCGGATAGCTAGTACGGTCGTTGGCATGAGTAAACCGGAACGGGTAGCCCAGACGTTGGAGCTCGCGAATTACCCGATTGCCCCTGAGCTATGGCCGGCGCTTGATGCCTTTGGCTATGATACGGAAGATCCCGAAGAGAATCGATCTGCTTAGTGGGTGGGGGTAGATCATGGTCATCGAGATCGATTCGTGACCGAGCTGCCTTGGTGATTCATTAAATTGGAACAATAATCTCGTCCCTAAGAGAATGTCTTTGGGGCGGGATTTTTTAGTTGCTATAAAAAGATGATTTACACTGGAATTAACTTGGACGCAGTCGTAACCGGACAGTCCACAAAAAACCAATAATGCAAGAGCTTTTGCTTACCCGATTATTTCCCTGCCAGTCATCATTCGAAGCTGGGGATAAGTCGCATCACAACCGCCCTTACTATATGGATGGATTGCGGCTGCAAAGCTTGCAGCGTGGCGCTTCATAAAAAGTGCGAAAGAATAAGCCTTTCAAAGTACAGTGCTTTATGTTAGTATCAACATGTCTGACAACCTGATATCTAACTTTTGAAAGGGGTGCATTTTATGAAAATTTCGTTATTCATTACCTGCTTAAGTGACGCTTTATACCCGAAAGTCGGAGAGGCGATATCTCGAATTTTGGGCTATCACGGTATCCTTCTGCAATTCCCGACCATTCAAACTTGCTGTGGGCAGCCCGCTTACAACAGCGGCTACTGGGAGGAAGCAAGGACAACGGCAAAAACAATTCTTGCTGCTTTTGAAGATAGCGACTTCGTCATCTCGGCCTCAGGATCTTGTACGTATATGATTCATCACTATGCGGATCTTTTCAAGGATGATCCGGAAATGCGGGACAAAGCCTTGCAATTACAGAACAAAACATATGAGTTCACGCAGTTTCTCGTAGGTGTACTTGGTATCACTGATCTTGGAGCGAGGTTTCCGCATAAGGTTACGTATCATCCCTCCTGCCACGGCAGCAGGCTTCTTGGTGTGAAGGAAGAACCGCTGGCTTTGCTGCGGCAGGTAAAGGAGTTAGAGCTGGTGCCTCTTCCTTTTGCAGAGGATTGCTGTGGATTTGGAGGAACTTTTGCTGTGAAAATGTCGGATATATCCGGGGCCATGGTGAATGAAAAAGTCGATCATGTGAAGGAAACGGAAGCGGAGGTGCTTGTCGGCCTGGATATGGCCTGTCTGATGAACATTGCCGGCAATCTGCGATTCCGAAATGAACCAGTCAAGGTTATGCATCTGGCTGAACTGTTATATGAAGGGGTGAAAAGGGCATGAGTCAAAAAGAAGCTGAAGGGAAGACGGTCAAGGAGCGGGCAGATCAGGCGCTGAACGACGAGTTCCTTCGCAAAGCGGTTATGTTTACGACAGAACGGCTGCGGAACGGTAAACTTAAAGCCGCGGAAGAACACGGGAACTGGGAGGAATGGCGTGAAAGAGGCAGGCAAATTCGGCTGCATACCATCGCCCACCTGGATTATTACTTACATACGTTTGTTGAAAATGCTCGAGAGAACGGTGTCCATGTTCATTTTGCCGAGACGGCCGATGATGCTGTGAAGCTATCCTTGACCATCGCCAAAGAGAAAGCGGCCCGGACCGTCGTTAAGTCCAAATCCATGGTTACAGAGGAGCTGCATTTGAATCAGGCGCTTGCCTCTATTGGCGTTGAGGCCATTGAAACGGATTTAGGCGAATATATTATTCAATTGGCCGATGAAACGCCCTCCCATATCATCATTCCGGCGATTCACAAAAACCGGTATCAGATTGCTGACTTATTATCCAAGGAAGCAGGGGAGACCTTACCGCCCGATACGACGATATTGGCAGGATTTGTCCGCAGAAAGCTGCGGGAAAAATTTCTGGAGGCGGATATTGGCATCACGGGCTGCAACTTTGCTATTGCGGAAAGCGGGTCTATTGTTCTGTTTGAAAATGAAGGCAACGCACGAATGGTTTCCACCGTGCCCAAGACACAAATTACACTCATGGGCATGGAGCGGATTATACCAAGTTGGATGGATTTGGAGGTCATGGCGACACTGCTGCCGCGTTCGGCTACCGGCCAAAAGCTGACCGTCTACATGTCCGGAATTACAGGTCCGCGGCGTGGGTCTGATGCAGATGGTCCGGAGGAGATGCATATTATTATCGTCGACAACGGGCGTTCTTTGCAGCTTGGCGATCCGGAATTTCAGGAGCTGCTCAATTGCATCCGCTGCGGGGCCTGCCTGAATGCATGCCCCGTTTATCGTCATATTGGCGGTCACGCCTATGGGGGCACCTACAGCGGCCCGATTGGGGCGGTATTAACCCCTGCGCTCCAGAAGAACACAGCAGATTGGGACGACATTGCCAATGCTTCCAGTCTATGCGGCGCTTGTTACGAAGCTTGTCCTGTGAAAATACCGCTCCACGATATGCTTGTCTCACTACGTCGTCGCAAAGTGGAGCAGGGGCATGGCGACAAACTTGAACAAGCCGGGATGAAGGGCTTTGCAGCCATCATGGGAAGCGCGAAGAGATTTAATACCGTATTGAAACTGGCACGTATCGGCCAGAAGATGGTCGTTCGCGATCAAGGTATTCGACTGCGCGTAGGGCCATTAAAAGGATGGAATACGTATCGAGTTGCGCCTAGTTTGCCTAAGGCTTCTTTCCGAGACAGCTGGGGCACGCTTGAACACCAAATACGTCAAGAATTTAAAGGAATCGACCCAGTTTTGCACAGTCGTATGCAGGATGCGTTGACGAAGAGAAAAAACCAAGGAGGACATCAAGGATGAGTGAGCGCAGTCAAGCATGGCTGGCACAATTGGACTCTCAGTCAGCTAGGGAACAAGAACGGTTTATGAATGCCATTGCCAGTAAGCTGGGACGAGCAAGAGTCATAGAGAAGCCCGCGCATCCCTATCGGGGAGCACCAGATTTTTGGCATAAATTCGAATGGCCGTTGGAAGAAAGAATTGAGCAGTTTACGACTAATTTTCAAGCGGCAGGAGGCTATGTTGTTAGGCTTTCTTCGATGGAGAAAGCGAAATTAGCGATAATCGATATCGTGCAATCATTAGGCGTTAACCGGATTATCCATCAGGATCAACCTGAGCTGCATGCCCTTCATCTTAGCGATGTGTTATCGGAAGCGCAGATTTCCGCGTGGAATACGGACAGTCGGGAAAGCTGGAAAGCCGTAGCAGCCGCGGCCGACCTTGGCATCGTTCTTGCGGATGCAGCAGCGGCTTACACCGGATCGTTAACTGTGTTATCATCAAAGGAAAAGGGAAGATCGGTTAGTCTGCTTCCTACATCTTTGATCGTGATTCTTCCTGTGGAACGGCTGAAGACCCGACTAGGGGAGATTCTGATTCAATTCGATCAATCGGCAAGGAAGGATCTTCCCGCTGGCATTCACTTTATTTCAGGTCCCAGCCGCTCGGCGGATATTGAGAACGATTTAACCATAGGCGTACATGGCCCTGGTATCGTGCATGTGCTAATCATCGGGTAAAAGAGGTTATAGCATGGAAGTCAATAAGCTGCTCAAACGCAATCATTATGACGAAATGGCTGATCAAATCAAGCAAATGATTCTGCAGGGACAACTCCAAACAGGCGATAAACTCCCGTCTACGAAAGAACTGTCCGAGCGATTTGGAGTTGGACGTTCCACGGCGCGTGAAGCACTCAGCGCGTTAAAAGCCATGGGACTTATCGAAATCCGGCAGGGAGGCGGCTGCAGAGTGATCAGCCAAGTGCCTACCGAGGTCTTATTGCCGGAGATGGCTTCATTGCGGATGAATCGAACGACGCTGCTTGAATTAATGGAAGTCAGACAATCCCTAGAGGTGTCGATTGCCGCGATTGCCGCCAAGAATAGAACAGAGCAGGATCTGCAACAGCTTCATCTCGTTCTGAACGAAATGGTAAGCGCTGTAGGTAATGATATTGAAGGCGAGAGAACGGATGTATCCTTCCATGTGATGCTGGTTCAAGCCACTCATAATGCCATTATGGAACGAACCTGTCAATCCATCATGAAGCCGATGGAATCGATGATCCGGGATATTCGCCGAGCTGAATTGTACGCCAATCAGGATGTGGCCATTCAGCTTTTGAAAGAACATACACGGATTTACGAGGCTATTCGCAGGGGGGATCAAGAGCAGGCATCTCAAGCGATGAGATCGCATTTGGAGCATGTGGAAAGCATCTTGGTCAAATATATTTGACACTTAGTACTGTGAGGGATAGTCATGGAAAGTATTGGGTTCCAGCTCTAGAACGGGCGAACAATGTGCTTCTGGAGCTTGCGGGACAACCAACGAAGTGACGGTAGCTTTTACGATGAGCGCGGGAGATTGCTCAAGCTGATGGGTTCCCTTGGTCAAATCAGAGCGGACATGGAAAGGAATGAAATCGAGGTCACGAGCTTTGTGACAAGAGAGAAGGAGATCATTCGTCTGGAAGCACCGCCTGAATGGCATGGCGGGGGAGATGAAGGTATCATGCAAGATTTCGTACGATTGGTACGGCAGGAAGCTGGGCTTACATCAGCGAGTATTTCTGTCGAAAGTCATCTCATGGCTTTTGCTGCTGAGACATCTCGCTACAGATTACACAAAGAATGTTTTTGTAAAACATGTAGCTGATAAGTAAGACTATTCTTGGGAAAAAGTGTTGATCCATAATAGCAATAGAAAAGGGATATATCTCTCAAATGTCTACTTTGCTATGTTGAAGGATGGATTGTTTAACGGATGGGAGCATTACGGGAAGTTCGTTGATTATTGTTTCCATTTCGTAAAACAGACTTATGGTGCTACGCTTGAGAAAAGCATCGAATTGATTCAGAAAAGCGGCGGCTCTGCTGTGAGAGATTGGATTTGAAAGTGTCTGGCGGAACGGACTGGCATGGTATGGCTCGTCTGAAAAATCCTTTATATTTTGTCGGAAATATTCGCATCGTTTGATTTTGTTGCTGTAGGCTGTTTGCAAGGGTATTAACGCCGTTGCAAGCAGTTTTTTCATTTTTGCGGATGTACTGTGTCCCAGTTGTAAAGAAAGATACTTCATTTATTTGGACATTGTGCAAGTAATGGAGGTGAAGGTTATGACATTAATCCATATCGAGAATGCTAGTAAGTATTATACGATGGGCGAGGAAACGATTAAAACATTAGATAATGTCTCGTTAGATATTGATCATGGAGAGTTCGTGGCCATCATGGGACCGTCGGGTTCCGGCAAATCAACGCTGATGAACATCATCGGGTGTTTGGATGTTGTAGATAAAGGTATCTATGACCTGGATGGTCAAGCAATAAACTTGCTTAAGGATTCTCAGCTCGCTGAGATTCGTAATCAGAAGATTGGCTTCGTTTTTCAGAGTTTTAACTTGCTGCCGAGGTTAAGTGCTTATGAGAATGTGGAATTGCCTTTGATTTATCGGGGTATGAGCAAAAGGGAAAGAGGGCCGCTTGTTCTACAGGCGTTGGAAGCGGTGGATTTACTTGATCGCAGGAAGCACTTTCCATCGGAGCTATCTGGCGGACAGCAGCAGCGTGTTGCTATTGCGCGAACGTTGGCAGGAATCCGTCGATCATTTTGGCGGATGAACCTACGGGAGCATTAGATTCGAAGACTGGTGTGGAGATTTTAAACATTTTAAAGAAATTAAATGCACAAGGTCGGACGATTATTTTGATTACTCATGACTTATTTATTGCCCAGCAGGCGAAGCGGATTGTGCGGTTTCGGGATGGGCGGTTGAATGAAGTTGTTTAGTGTTTATAAGACCGGAACTCCAAACAAGGGGTTCCGGCTTGTTTTATTTTCAATGAATCGTTTGTATAATTCAATGAAAATGGCACCGGTATTCAACTCCCATGAAAATTAAAAAGCTCTGGTTCTTAAAAAAGGCTGAGCCTCTGCTTGATCATTATGGAGTTGGGTGGTAGTAAACGACTTTCTTCCAAAAACTAAGGTAAGGATCACACACGGAAACGGGAGTTTGTAATAACGTTGCGGCAAATAGATCCGCATCAAATTCCAGCGTCTTAGGCATTAGCGTCGACCTTCGGATAGGTCAATTGCGACCAACTTACAGGTGCTGCTTCGATTTTGGAGAAACGCCTTATTTCGACAGACAATGTCTCGTTTTCGTTCTATAATAACCAAATTGAAAGCGCTTCATAAAATCTGAGCATACACGCAAATGAGGTGAATAATCTGTGTTAAAGCTGAAGTTCAAACTAAGGTTCAAGCATTCCCCCATTTTCAGAAGCTTCCTTATCTCCTATGTGCTCATCTTGTTTATACCGATGCTTACGGGTTTCATCTCCTATTTTGTTTCCTCGGACATTATTAAATCCAGTTCGCTAGAGGCAAGCGCGATGCTGCTGAACCAAAGCAAGGACATTCTAGACCGAAGAATGGAAGAGGTTGAAAATATCACAAGGCAGCTTTCGCTGGATCAAGACCTGAATTACTTGCTGAACGAGCAGGTGGATGCGGATCATTTCAATGTTTACGCACTTTGGAAATCGTGGCGCAATACAACAGCTTACAGCTTGACGAATAACTTTCTAGAGGATTTCTACATTTATTTGAACAATTATCAAGTTATTTTTACACCATCAGGTGTTTTTATAAGGCCCGATGATTACTACGACTTGTATCATTACCAGGATGTTGATCGCAGCCAATGGAAACAAGAAATATTGGGGAAAATGCATCGCAAAGAAACGTTGCCGTCGCAATCTTTCATCAATGACGGAAAAAAAACGAACGTGATCACGTATTTGCAATCGATTCCCTTTGATAGCTTTCAGCATGCGCTTGGAACGGCTGTTATCTTGATTGACGAAAATGAAATTGCCAAAATGCTGGAACGAATACCGGAACAATATGGGGGCTGGGCCTATATCTGTGATAAGGATGGTCATACGATTGCCAGAATAGGCATCGAGGATTCGCAAATACAGACACTGAATATACCGAATCTGATCGAAAGCGGTTCGACCAATACCTTTGTCGAAGACAAAACGCTGCTTATTTCCTCGAAATCGACCTATAACGGGTGGGTGTATGTCGTTGGTTTGCCAAAAAGTACCGTCATGAAACAATCCGAGTTCATCGCGAAGGTGACATGGACGATCACAGCTTCGACGTTATTGCTTGGGATTGTGGCGGCTTTGTTATTTGCCTACAGGAACAGTGCGCCGATTAACCGAATTGTCACGGTCTTTCGGGAGCAAACCGGTCAAGGAGGTTACAAAGGGAAGAATGAATATGATTTTCTGCAAGGGAATATCTCTAATTTACTAGCAAGTCAAAAATCACTTGAGGAGGAGCTAAGGCGCCAGCAACCGTTATTGGAGGATGCTTTTGTGAAGCGGCTCATGAAGGGAGAATTTGACTCCCTCCAGGAAGTGCGGACGTTAATGCATTCAATGCCTAACATGAAGTTGAAAGGAGATTTCGGTTATGTTGCGGTCATCCGAATTAACGGCTATAGCGGTCTGGTCAGCAAAGAAATTATTCACGAACTGAATACTGCCCGATTACTTATGAAAAAGTTCCTTAACGAGGTCGATAGTGATTTTCAAATGAACGTGACCGATATAGACTCTGATAAAATTGCGATTCTGATCACTTTTGCCGAAGTGGTCGATGTTCCAAAGACAGATGAACTTTCAGCCATGTTCGACCAGCTGCGAGAGTATGTGAAGGCGGAGTATCGGATACAAATTACCGTTGCGATCAGCAGTAGCTTCCAGGCTCTCTCCGATAGCAGTCGGTCATTCGATGAAGCGAGACAAGCGCTTGATTACTCGGTTCTCATTGAAGAGGCAAAAACAATATGGTACCAGGACGTGATCAAGGAATCATCGACCTATTATTATCCCATTGATATGGAACTTAGAATCATGAATGCGGTCAAAATCGGCGAGCTTCAAGAGGTGTATCGCATTTTTGAACAGCTGCTGGAGCAGAATTTCTCGGAACGACAGTTATCAGCGGAGATGGTTCAGCAATTATTCGGCGAATTGAAGGGGACGTTTTTTAAGCTGCTGCTGCATAGTCCGTTTACGGATCAAGCGGTATCGGAAGGGCTGAAACCCCACGTGGAGCAATTGCAGTTATCAACAAGCCTTGACCGCTTCCGTAATGAAGTTCTTGGGCTTCTTGAAGTGTTCTGCAATCGGGTGTTGAAGAAGAAGGAGGATAGCACCGGAGAAATGATTAACAAAATTGTGACCTTCTTGGAGAATCATTATCCTGATTCTGATTTAAATCTTTATCGAATATCGGTAGCTGTCGAGCTCCCCGAGAAATATATTTCGCAGTTATTTAAGGAGCAGACCGGCGATAATCTATCGGACTACCTAGAGAAGATCCGCATTAAAAACGCGACTGATCTTCTGTTTAACAGCGAGTATACGATTGATGAAATTTCAAAGCATGTAGGTTATAACAGCGCGCACGCATTTCGGCGAGCATTCAAGCGTGTTTCGGGGGTGTCGCCTAGCATTTACCGAAAAACTGTAATTTAATGTTGAGATTATTCAAAAGTACCTTAGAAATGTACTTATACCTGATGGTGAATTTGTGATGTAGTTGGAGTGATCATAATTCAATTCGTTAATGACGGGAATCGAGCGTTTCAGCTCATTTCCAACCTGCTTCAGCTCGTGGAGGAGGGCGGAACGAATTATCATCGCGGCGGTGTGTACGCCAACTTGTTCGATGCCCATCCACCCCTTCGAGAGTGTAGAGGACGTGTCATCTGCTTCGATACGCAGGCGGGTAAGACGTACCTGCTTTGCAGCGTATAATCATTTCGTAATCATTATGGTGACATAAACGACGGGTTCAATTGGATCCGTCATTTGACGTTTCATTAACAAAAGTACCCGTTAAAAGTAAGTGTACCTTGCAGCTTAAAGGCAGGTGTACCCTCCATCGTGAGGTGTACCTTTACGATGGAGGGGCAAATGTGGTCTTGTAGATATAGAAAGCGCTATCAAACTAGGAGGGATTGTTCTGAAAACGGTAACAGTCAGAGAGACACGCGCTCCGAGTCTAACGAAGAAGTCTACGCTTTGGAGGGAAGCCAGTAAGACTTCCGGAAGCATTGGCAGTTTTATCTGCTCATTCTACCTGCTATTCTTTACTTTATTATTTTCAAATACATTCCTATGGTCAACGCTGTTATCGCATTCAAGGATTACAGCGTTGTCAAAGGAATTTGGGCAAGCCCGTGGGCAGGGTTCAAACATTTCCATCTGTTTTTCAACAACCCGCAATTTTGGATGCTAATGAAGAATACGCTGTTCCTTAGCTTGTATCAGATCGCCATAGGGTTTCCCGTGCCCATCCTGCTGGCTTTGGCGCTGAATGAAATCCGGAACGGAATTTTTAAAAGAACGGTCCAACTCGTTACTTATGCGCCTTACTTCATTTCGACGGTAGTTTTGGTTTCGATGATTATGCTGCTTCTTTCCCCGAGATTAGGGGTCATTAACATTATCTTACAAAGCTTCGGCATGGAATCGATCAACTTTCTCGGTATACCAAGCATGTTCCGCAGCGTCTATGTATGGTCAGACGTGTGGCAGGGTGCAGGGTACTCTGCAGTCATTTATTTGGCGGCGCTTGCTGGTGTAGACCCGTCGCTGTACGAGGCGGCTAAAGTAGACGGGGCTTCCAGATTTCAGAAGATTGTCCATATTGATATTCCCGGTATTATGCCTACGGCTGTCATCATTTTGATCTTGAGTGTAGGGAACATCATGTCTGTTGGGTTCGAAAAAATTTATTTACTGCAAAATCCGCTTAATCTGGAAACAGCCGAGATTATCGCCACCTACGTGTATAAAATCGGGTTGTTGAATGCGAATTTCAGCTTCGCTACGGCGGTTGGTTTGTTCAATTCCTTTATCAACCTGATTCTGCTTTTGCTAGTGAATACGCTTGCAAAAAGAATTTCCAGTACAAGTCTTTGGTGAGAGAGAAAGGAGGCATCGACATGTTAAGGTATGGGCGCAGCATTCGTGAATCGAATGGGGACCGGCTATTCCTCACGGGCGTGTATGTATTTCTGATTATCGTGCTTATCGTAGTTCTATATCCGCTCGTGTTCATTGTTAGCTCGTCGTTAAGCAGTCCACTCGCGGTTTCATCAGGACGAGTCTGGTTATGGCCGGTGGATATCACATTCGTCGGATACAAGGTCGTCTTAAGCAATCCACAAGTGTTGCAGGGCTACGGGAACTCGCTATTTTACGCCCTAATAGGCACTTTGATTAGCGTCACGTTAACTGTTGTTTTGGCTTATCCATTGTCGCGAAGGACATTTTTCGGGCGCAATGTGCTGATGATTTTTATTACATTTACCATGCTTTTTTCAGGCGGTTTAATACCGACTTATTTAGTTGTCAAACAGCTAAGTTTGCTCGATACCCGGTGGGCTCTGCTCATCCCTCAGGCGATCTGGGTATGGCAAATTATCATTGCTAGGACGTTCTTTCAGTCGTCGATTCCTGAAGAACTGGCGGAAGCGAGTGAAATGGACGGATGCACCGATTTACGCTTTCTCTGGAGTGTTGTGCTCCCGCTTTCCAAACCTATCATCGCAGTGCTGATCTTGATGTATGCGATTGGACAATGGAATGCTTACTTTGATGCATTAATTTATTTAAAATCACAAAGTCTTTACCCACTCCAATTGATCCTTCGCAGTATCCTAATTCTTAATTCGGCGGCTTCGAGCAACATCGATGCGGCGGAGCAGCTGAGGAGACAGCAGTTTGCCGATTTGACCAAATACTCACTTATTGTTGTAGCGAGCTTGCCCGTTTTGGTTATTTATCCTTTCGTGCAGCGGTATTTCGTTAAAGGAATGCTGATTGGCTCTGTGAAGGGATAGATGGGTGCCTGTGAACCATATTGGAGGAGGTGGTGCAAGGCGTTCAAATAGAAATAAGCGGTGTTCAAAAAAAGCAACTGCAGGGGTTACCATTTGACAATGAAAGGGAGAGGGCGCAAATGAAAAAAACAGTACCATTCGTCATGATAATGCTGCTTATTATCAGCCTAGTTCTCGCGGCTTGTTCATCCCCAACTGCTTCTGATACGAGTACTCCGGGCGCTAAAGATACGCCAAAAGCATCGGTTGGTAAAGGCGGTCCGATAGCAGTCAAAATTTTTGCACAGCAAGATGCGAATACGGATTTAGCGACAAACAGCTTCTCGAAATTAGCCGAAGAGAAATTTAATATTAAGTTTCAATGGCAGACGGTTCCTTTCGACGGGGCGGCCGAGAAACGGCAAATTTCTCTTGCCAGCGGAGACTACCCGGACCTCTATATGCTAATTCCGTGGGTTGATAAATTTTCACAGACGGATATTCTTCGCTACTCACAGCAGGGTGTGATTCTACCGCTTGATGATCTGATCAATCAATATGCGCCGAACGTGAAAGCGGCTTTGGATAAATATCCTTACTTTAAGGCAATGAACACCGCGCCGGACGGTAAAATTTATGGATTGACGCAATTAATCGAATGCTACCACTGTTCCTATCCGAATAAAATGTGGATTAATTCCAGCTGGCTGAAGAAGCTAAACCTGCAGATGCCGAAAACGCTGGATGAGTATAAACAAGTCATGCAAGCCTTCAAGACGAAGGATCCGAATGGCAATGGTAAAGCAGACGAAGTGCCGCTTAGCGGTTCAATTGAGGATTATGGCGTTCATATCATTCCGTATTTTATGAACGGCTTCATCTATGACGACGATAGAACGTATCTTTTGCTGAACAACGGGAAAGTGGACGTGGCTGCAAATAAAGAGGAATGGAAGCAAGGCCTGCAATTTGTTAAGTCCATGTATGACGATGGCTTTATTGATAAAGGTGCGTTTACACAAAATGCAACAGCCTTCAAGAAAATTGGTGACAATGCAGATGCACAAATTTTGGGCGCTGGTGCAGGCATGCATCCTTATATTTTCGTAACAGGCGGATCGGAAAACTCCAAAACGTATGATGCTGTTCCACCCTTGGCTGGACCGAATGGGGCTTATGCAACGTATAATTACCCGAGTGATCCGGGCGCTTCCTTTGTTCTGACGAACAAAGCGAGCAAAGAGGCGCAAATCGCTGCCATTAAATTAGTTGATTATTTATTCACGCAAGAAGGCCAAATCCGTGGTCACTTCGGAGAAGAAGGCAAGGACTGGAGAAAACCAAAGGACGGCGATGTTCCTGTTGAGAAGGGAGCAGCTCCCACTCTTGCCACGATTCCGACTCCAACGGGTGAAACGCCGCACAATTCCGCATGGGGCGCAATGGCGCAATATTTCCAACCTAAAGCGTTCCGCGACTCATGGGTTGCAGCAACCAATATTTATGAAACGACCGGCTATGAGCGCAGATTACAGGAAGCGACCCATCTATATGACGGTAAGCAGCCGAAAGATGTGTTCCCGCACTGGGCTATCTGGATCGATCCATCTACAGCCGATGAAGCAGCAATGCTGAAGACGAACATCAAGAATTACATCGATCAGAACTCGCTGCAGTTCGTCACCGGTGCCAAAGATTTGAATAAGGATTGGGATGCGTATGTAGCAGGTTTAAATAAATTAAATCTGAAACGCTACATGGAAATTATGCAGCAATCGTACGATAAATCGTTCAAGAAATAACAGTTCAAGCAAAAGCGAATCCTGTGTGGCCCAGGTGGTCGCACAGGATACTTTTTATGTAAGGGAGCGGGAAGCCTTGGAAAAAAGCGAACAAGCCAAGCGGCATCCGATCAGCTATGACAAACCAGCACCGGATTTCTTCGAGGGCGCATTGATGGGAAACGGCGGGCTTGGCGCAGTCGTAACAACGCGTCCGGACGCGATTGTCATCCACTTTGGGCACAACAATGTGTGGGACATTCGGATTTCAGAGGATAACCAAGATAAGATTGGGACTTTCGAGGAAGTATTTCACCAATTGCAGCAAATTCCGAAAGAGCAGGATTCGTTTCAAGAGAACGCCTGGTATCGCGATTATTGCGACCTGACGCAGGAGAACTACCGGAAGCCGTACCCTCGGCCCATGCCATGCGGCTCCATTCTGCTCGGATACGACAGGCGCAAGGCGGAGGTTCTGGGTCATAAGCTGCATATCCATAATGGCCTTTGTGAAGTGTACTTTAAGCTTGAAGCTGGTTATGCAACTCTTAAATTGTTTATTGAACCTACGAACGATAGGATGTGGATGAAGCTCGATTCTCCTGAAGGACCTAACGGCAGATTGTTCGACAGAGTGAAGCTTATCCCCGACCCTGATACGCCGGAACAGCTTCCATCTGCGGAAACAGCTGTAGAATCCAAGCTTAGACAGCTATCTTTCAGACAAACTCTCCCTTACTCGTATGAGGAGAATACTTCCCATCCCAAAGATAGGGCGTTCCGGTTGGATGTTCGGGTGTCCGAAGAGATCATATCAACAAACGCCAAAGACGGTGTTCAAGCCAAACTGCTCCAGTCGGGTCCATTCATTGCTTGTGTGGAACTGACGGAAGGACAGGCCGATGCCGTAGCCGTGGGTATTAGAGAGCTGCAGGCTCCCTCCCAGGAGGGGTTTTCCAAAGCCTTCGCTGATGGCGAGCAAAGCTGGAATTCCTATTGGGAATGCTCAGGTGTAAGCCTGCAAGACGAATTTTTGGAGCGTGTCTGGTACTGGAATTTATACTTTTATCATTGTTCTGTAAAACCGGAAGCCACTTGCCCCGGATTGTTCGCGAATTGGAGCTACCGCTCCATCGGCTCCGCCTGGCACGGCGACTATCACATGAATTACAATACGCAGCAGCCATTCTGGCTTGCTTTCTCCAGCAACCATGTCGATAAGCACTTGGCTTACGTCAACATGGTTGACCATATTCTCCCTGTTAGCCGTAAGTGGGCTAGAGAATATTACGGCATGCGCGGGGCGTATTATCCTCACTCGGCTTATCCTGTCGAGATGAATATAATGCCTTATCCTGTGCCGCACTGGGGCTGGGAAATATGTGAAACTCCCTGGACTGTACAAAGCTTATGGTGGCATTACGTTTACACAATGGACTGTGACTTTCTGGCAAATAGGGCTTTCGAGCCGATGAAGGAAGCCGCATTGTTTATGGTTGATTACATGATGAGGCCGGATACCCATGGCAAGGAGTGGGGGGACGATTGCTATCACATTTTCCCCACGGTCGTGCCTGAACTGTACGAATTAACGCCGGGCTTTACGAAAAATTATGACTGCATCGTTGATCTTACATTGACCAAATTTTTATTTCATTCCTTTCAGTCTGCATGTGAAACACTCGGGAAAGACCAGGAGGAAAAGGAGCTATTGGGTAGTATTAGTGAAATTTTGAACAAATTCCCGGAGTATCCGACCACCGAGTCGCAGCGTGGCACCGTATTCGTATCGGTAACCGAAGAGGATGCAGAAGTCGTCTACAACACGCCTAACGCCATTATGACGATTTTCCCAGGTGAAGATCATGGACTTCACTCGCCGAATGAGCAGTACCAGGTAGCACTCAATTCATATCTTAATCATCGCAACGAAGGCGGCAATGAGCTTGTTTTCTACAATCTTGCCGGAGCTCGGCTAGGTAAGCTTGACCTAGAACGTTTCAAACGGCAAATTGCCTACTGCCAGCTTCCCAACGGTACGTGCACCGATCGTGTCTTGTTGTCAGGAGGCAGGTACAGCGATACGTTAAGTTTTGACTTTATGAGCAGAGTTGGGATTTGGTTCGAGAATTTCGCGCTCCCGGTCGTCATTAATGAGTGCTTGCTGCAAAGCTATAATGGTATTCTTCGACTGTTCCCGAATTGGCGGAGCACGAGTCACGCGGAATTTGCCACTCTTAGAGCGGTTGGGGCTTTTCTAGTTAGTGCAGAATATTCCCATGGGGAAGTGCAGTGGGTGGAGATTGTAAGCGAAGCGGGTTCTACGCTGCAGTTTTACAATCCGTGGGAGCAAGGAGCCGTGTGCATCCAGTCTACCGGGAAAGTGACGATCCATGATGGGGTAGGGCAACTGTCCACCTTCCCGGGAGAAAAGATCCGTTTGATTAAAGCTAACGCTTGATACTTGATCGGATTCTAGTCCAAATCTCCACCGATTGAGAGAGTTGATTCAAATTCAAGAAACTGCATGTTCTTTTACCCAAGCGGTGTGAGATAGATCATGCAGGTTTTCATTCCATATACAGTAGCTAGTACCTAGCCAAAGCTCTTTTGGATGATTCAAGAATTCTCCTTTCTGTGTTGAATACGCATATCGTTAAGCTAATGTATTTGCTCGTGTGGACGACGGAATCCGCTATTTTGGAGGCAACCTTTTACAATGGGCCGACATGAGTCGTTTCTTTCCAGACGAAAGGCCCAAGACATTCTAGCGTTGTATCCCGATATATTCTTGGAGAGATTCACATCAATGAGTAAGTAAGAGGAGGCTGTTGAGTCATTGGTAGCCTTCTAGACTATCTGGTCACATAAACTTCCTCAGCAAGGTAAACACCCCCCGAGTTTACCTTGCTTTGTGTTCACAACCTCAAAAAATTCGACAATACAGGAGAAGATCTCGAGGATTTAATCTCGATTGGGACGATCGGATTGATCAAAGCCATCGAGTCGTTCTCGCCGAACAAAGGGACCAAGCTCGCGACTTTTGCGGCTCGTTGTATCGAGAATGAGATCTTGATGCATCTGAGATCGCTGAAAAAAACGCGTAAGGATGTATCCTTGCATGATCCCATCGGAACGGATAAAGAGGGGAATGAAATTACGTTGATCGATATTCTCGGCACGGAGGCCGATGATGTCGTGGATAAGGTTCAGCTCAAGATAGAGAAGAGCAAAATATATCGGAACTTGGAGATTTTGGACGAACGTGAGAAGGAAGTTGTTGTCGGTCGGTTCGGCTTAGAGCTTGGCGACGAAGAGCGGACGCAGCGGGAGATTGGGAAGGAGCTGGGGATTTCACGTTCGTATGTGTCAAGGATAGAGAAAAGGGCGCTAATGAAGCTTTATCATGAGTTTTATAAGGCGAAACGGTAAGGTCGAAGTTCTTTAATCGCATTCTTCATTTATTTGGCATCAGATAATGGAGGCGAAGACAATGACAGCCTTAATCCAAATTGAGCATGTGAGTAAATTTTACTATATGGGCGGGCGGGGAGACAATCCGCGCCCTAGATGACATTTCCCTGGACATTGTACAAGGTGAATTTGTCGCTATTATGGGGCCGTCAGGCTCAGGAAAGTCCACGCTTATGAACATCATTGGCTGTTTGGATGTTTCGGACGAAGGGTTATACGTCCTCGACGGGAAACAGATTCACGCCAAGAGGGATTCACAGCTGGCAGAGATTCGGAATCGGAAGATCGGATTTGTTTTCCAGAGCTTCAACTTGCTGCCGAGATTAAGCGCCTATGAGAATGTGGAGTCCCCGTTGATCTATCGTGGCATGACTAGGAAACAGCGTGAGCCGCTTGTCTTGCAAGCGTTGGAAGCCGTGGATTTGTTGGATCGAACGAAGCACTTTCCTTCGGAGCTGTCTGGAGGGCAGCAACAGCGTGTGGCGATTGCACGGACATTGGCGGATGAACCTACAGGAGCATTGGACTCGAAAACAGGCGTGGAGATCATGGATATTTTCAGACGTTTGAATGAGCAGGGACGGACGATTATTGTGATTACGCATGATCGGCAGATTGCGGAGCAGGCGAAGCGGGTAATAAAGTTTAGAGATGGTAGGTTGGTTTTTTGAAGTGAACAATGCTAGTAACAAGTTTCGGCCTTACGAGATAAATCGTAGGGCTATTACTTTCTTAAGGATGAAGAAAAAGAAGCAACAATAATTCTATTAGACAATGGATGATTGGGCGACGGAGCTGAATTATTTGTTATCACAGAGATGGAAGTGGTTAGTAGAAAGTTCTTTGGGACGAGCGTCCGAGAGCCCATTCGGGAGCATTTGGGCAATTGAAAAAGAAAGCTAATGTAAATCATGGTTCTCTTTTTCTCTTACCAAATCATAGGAGATAAAAGGATTTATAGAATCGGATAGGAGGAATTAGGATGAACACGAAGACAAGTCCTACAATTCATATTGCAGGTGATTATTTAGATCTTAGTCAATGGTCGATGTGGTCTGAGATGGTAATCGAATCAACGACGGCGAAATTAAAGCGATCCCACTGGTATGCGTGGGATCGTTTTTTTTTGACTTAGCCGTCTGTACCTGTAAAACTTGCTTGCACACCTAGAATTCGGGGGCAATATGACTTTTTGCATCATAGCGGAGAAATGAATCAAGGTCCAAATAGCGGAAAAACGGTACTTTTAACACCAATTTGGGTATTCAAATGCTCAAAAATGGTGTGCTATGATCCTCGTGTTAGCAAACCAAATACATGGGAGGAATTATTCGATGAAATCAAAATAGGGGATTATGGCGATTCACTGATTGTTATGTAAACGTATACACACGCAAAAGCAAGCGTTAAAGGGTATTTTTTATTAACAATATGAAAGGACGTGACCCTGTTTGAAGAAGATGAAACGTTTAAGCCTCTTATTGTCTCTAAGTTTAGCTTTTAGTATGTTTGGTTCTATAGTTGCGGATGCAGCAGCGCCGGAAGGCGTTACCCATTCTAGAATGATGCCCGTCGACACTCTTGCCAATCACGGTTCTACTATGGTGGAACTGCCAGATGGCTCGCTCTTCTCTGTGTGGTTTAACGGTAATGGCGAAAGAGATGGGAATTTAACTAAACTAATCGGTTCTCGCTCGAAAGATGGTGGTAAAACTTGGACAGAACCATTTGTTGTTTATGATACATGGGATTTCCCAGATAACAACCCGGTTCTTTTTGTAGATAGCCAAGAAAGACTATGGTTGTTCTACGGCGTCATTTACAATGGACAATGGGTATCTACTCAAACTAAGTTTATGTATGCCGATAAGGGCAGCTATGAGTATGACGCTCGCAATGGCGGAAATGCGAAGTGGCACTATCCACAGCCAATCTACACCAATGTTGGGGATGGCATGGTTGGCGAAGGTAAGTACTCAAATGGACAGTGGACCTATGGCATCAAGGGTGCTGATATTAAGTTTGTGAAACCAAGTTCAGTGACTGCCAATAGTCCTCTGGACCCGTCAAAGTATGTACCAGTAACTTCAAAGTTTGACGCTGCTCCGCGTTATATTACAGACAGCTTTGTTGTCTCGATGAGAAATAAATATGATCAGTACATTACATATTTGAATTCCGCAAAGCCTTACGATGATGTATATGAAGGTAGAACAGCTGAAGTTGTCAATTTGCTTACCACTGGAGTCTTTACTCCGAATGGTACTGGTGGTTATACCAAATATGAGCCGCCAATTATTAAAAATTCAATTGAACGTGCTTCTGGTGCAGATAATAACGTTAATACATGGGGACCCATTTACCGTAGACTTGGATGGCAAACCAAAAATAAACCGATTGAAGTAACACTTGCAGATGGCGTAACCAAAAGATTAATTTTGCCGTTATATTCGGATTCGTTGTCAAATTCAGTTTGCGCGTATACCGACGATCACGGCATCACCTGGAAATTTAGTGACCCTATTGTAGGATCAGGTACGATTCAGGGCTCGCTGATTCGAATGAATAATGGCACGATTCGCGGTTACTTTAGAAGTGGTAAGTTAGATGGCAGAAACGGACGCATGGCATGGCACACTACATACTCAGAGTCAACCGATAACGGAGTAACGTGGAGTGTTCCGAAAGTCGATCCTTACTTGAAAAATGATGGCGGCTTTGAACTCTCCAAGCTTCCAAATGGCGACTGGTTGATAGCTACAAATCAAGAAACCGCACGCGGCGTAGTTAAGCCTACTCAAGACGGTAATAGAAGTTCTTTCAGTTTATTGATTTCTTCCGATGAAGGATTGCATTGGAAGCCGATCATGATTAAGGATGGCATGAACAATGGTGAGACCTATGAATATCCATCGGTTGTCGTTGACAGTGCTGGGAACGCTTTGATGAACTACACTTATAAAACACCATCTGGCCCAACGATTGGCTTCTCTAAAATTGCAAACAACGAGATTGGGACGTTATTTAGTTCTGTTACGACAGCAACTTACGGCGCTGGACTTACACTGACTGATGACAGTGTTACAAAATTGTCGACAATTGTACTGAACGTAGGAGAAACTACGCCACTCAAGTACAACCTAACGATAGGCGGAGAATCGTCCGATGCAGCAATCAATACACTTACTTTGACTTCAGATTTGGCTGCTGTAGCTACAATTAACTCCACGACCGGGGTCGTGACTGCACTTAAAGCAGGAACTGCAATGATAACTGCTGTAAGCAACCAATACGGAACAATTTATAAATGCATCATTAAAGTTAACTAAGTTACCCATTGAAAGGAGTAATGTAGATGAAAGGGAAATTCAAGTTACTAACTACACTGACTGTTTGTGCGGCGATCTCTGTAACAAGTATAGTTCCTGCTGCCATGGCTGCTCCTACGGGAACATTTAGCTATTCTGATAAAGCTGTAAGCATTTTCAATCCAATCAAGGATAATGGTGCTACAGGCGACCACGTACACGGTTCCAGCATTGTAGAATTGCCAAGCGGAGAGTTGTTATGTGTATGGTTTCAGGGAAATGGCGAACGAGATGCGACGACGACACGGATTATGGGAGCACGATCAACGGATGGTGGAAAAACGTGGTTGACACCGTTTGTAATGACCGATGCACAAGATATTGCTGATATTAATCCTGTCGTATACGTTGATTCCGGCGGCCGTCTCTGGTTTTTCTGGTATCCCGTGTTGGCGGGCAGATGGCAAACTTCCCAACCTAGATATGCTTATGCCGAAAAAGGCAGCTATGAGCTTGAAAAGGTTGGCAACAAAGTGCCTAACTGGACTTTTTCCGAAAATGTTGGGATTAAACTAGGTAAAAACATTGGCGGTACAGTCAATCCAGACAGCCCAGACGATAATATAAGTCTGTCGCTCGATGATAGACCTGGGGCAACAACAAGACCTTCTTGGGCCACTGCACCTGTTGTAGCGCGCCCAGAGTTGGCAAAAGGTTTCGTGAATACGATAAAAGCCAAGCTTGCTGAGCAAAAAGAGTATTTGTTCAAACCAGTTGCAGATGGCGGAGCAGGTATGAGCCGTAAAGTAAATGAAGCTGAATTTAATGGTCTAGTCGCGCAGACTATGCAGCTTATTGGCGGGGACCCAACTAAATATCTGTACGCTCCGACCGTAGCGGACGTAATTTATCAAGATCGTTCAGGTTACCCGTATGCTCGTCGGATCGGCTGGCAGACCAAAGATAAGCCGTTTGCGGTAGATCTTGGCAACGGCAAAGTTCGTTTGCTTCTGCCCCTGTATTCGGATGTCCTGGAAATGAGCATTATGGCATTTACAGAGTATGATCCTTCCAAACCTCTTGCGGATAACTCGGTTCGTTGGGAGATGAGCGAGCCTATAGTAGGTGTCGCCAACATTCAGGCCACGATGGCTCAAAGAACAGACGGCACTATCGTAGCTTATATGCGTGATAACGGTCCAAGACCTTATCGAGTGGTGTCTTCCGAGTCCAAAGATAAGGGATTGACATGGTCAACGGTCAAGGACGTTCCTGAACTGCAGGATCCAGGTGTAGGTCACGACCTTCTGCAGCTTGAGAGCGGCAATTGGGTGTTCGTTCACGTAGATACGGAATCGGGCCGGAACACGTTGGCTGTTGCCCTTTCAGATGATGAAGGAAAGACATGGAAATATAGAAAGCATCTTGTCCTGGATACAAGAAGCAGTACGGGAAGCTACCATTACCCTGCTGTAACGCAAGGCGTGAATGGGGATATCCTGATCAGCTTTAGCCGGTTTTTCTCATCTCTGGATAAGGACTCTGCTAATCAATCCTTGGGCAATTATAAGAATATTGCATTTGCGAGAGTTACCGAGGACTGGATTAAGCAGGGTGATACTGTAAACATTATCAGGGAATATGAAAGCTTTGATCGTGAAATTGCAGTTCCTGCATCTTTCAATATCAGTACTGCATCCGATAGTGCAATTAAAGCCCTGTTCCCATCTACAATTAAAGCATATACCTCCTATAGACCGGGGGCAGCGAACGGTGTGCTTCCTTCAGTTGATTTGCCGGTGAATTGGGATGTTGCAGCTATTAAAAAGGATTATAAACTTAATTCTTTAATTAGCAGCATTACCGGCGTTGTTGATGAGACAAAGCTTCCGCAGGGTGTAACAAGCGATATGCTGCCGTTCTTCAAAGCACAATTGAGAGTATATCTCTACGTTGATCCGGCAGCGATTGCTGCGCAAACGGTGGATCTTGAAAAGAAAAATATTGCGATAGGCATAGGAAACTCTGAACGACTTGTTGCAACCGTATCTCCTGCCAATTCAAGTAATAAAACAATTTTGTGGAGTTCCAGTGATTCCAGTATTGCCATGGTAGATGAGTTAACAGGTCTGGTTACAGGTGTAAGTAAAGGGAAAGCGGAAATTACTGCGACAACGCTGGACGGCGGCTTTGTTGCAACAACGAGAGTCGTTGTTGTCCCAGGTAATGCTAGCAGCAAGTAGTAACTGTGTACAGTCAGGGCTGAGGCTGTTTCTCTAGGAAACAGCCTCTTTGCCGTTATATAAATAATATTCGAGAAGAAGACCGCTTCCCTAAGCTGGGAGCGGTCTTCTTGTGTCACGAAGATTACTCCGACCTTGCAGGCTGATATTATTGGTGACTGGCGCGAAGAAGTGCTCCTGCCTACAACGGATAGCTCGGAATTGAGAGTTTGCAGCACGAACATCATCAGGGATAGGTTTATGGATGAGTTACCGTGATTTTTTATTGTGCATTATGACTTTTTGCATCATAGCGGAGAAATGAATCACGATCCGAATAGCGGAAAAACGGTGCTTTAAACGCCAATTTGGATATTCAAATGCTCAAAAATGGTGTGCTATGATCCTCGTGTAAGGCAATCCAATTACATGGGAGGATTTATTCGATGAAATCAAAAAAGGGGATTATGGCAGTAACTGGTTCATTACTAGTGCTAACAAGTGTGCTTAGCGGTTGTGGAAGCAGTTCAACGACTTCAACGAATACTTCGGCGACTCCGGCAACTACTGCTGGTGCGGCAAGCACGCCGGCGGCGTCGGCACAGCCACTATCGCTGACTTGGATGAGGTATGAACACCCATCGCAAGCTATCGTGGCCAATTCAAAAGCCGTCCAGGAAATTGCTAAGCGTAAAAATGTAAAACTAAATCTTCAAAGTGTCCCTCAAAGCAACTACGATGATAAAAAGAAAACGTTGATCGCAACAAATACACTGCCTGATGTGATGCTTGTCAAACAGGATGATATCCAGAACTTTGCCGACACGGGAGCATTCCTTGATTTGACACCTTATTTGGACAAAATGCCAAATCTGAAGAAAGTCATTTCCCAGCAGCCAGAGATTAACAAAAACAAAATTGACGGTAAGCTTTATGGATTCCCGCTTGTAGCGAATTGGCAGGGAGTTGGCGGCCAGCTTTCGATGATCCGTACGGATGTGCTTGATAAGCTAGGTTTGAAAAAGCCAACTACTTATGATGAATTGTATCAAGTGATGAAGAAAATGAAAGAAGCGAATCCAGATTCCTATCCTTTTGCTGCTCGTGCTGCGAATGGACTCACAGGAACTGAAAATCTAATCAATCCAATTTCATTCGCATTTGGAAGCGGATACACAACCTTTAACGGAACGAAAGTATACTACGAGCCGAAAGAAAAACAATACAAATTCGGTCCGGCTATGCCAGAGTTTAAAGAGGCTATCACATTCTTGAATAAACTCTACAAAGATAAGCTTCTTGATCCGGATTATGCTACGGCTACATCGCAAATTTGGCAAGAAAAGCTAAATGCAGGTAAATCCTTCTATTTCCAAGATAATAATGGTTTCGCTGGCACGTTTAATATCAATCTGCAGAAGAAGGATCCGAATGCTAAGTTTGATATGTTGGATACCATGACATCGCCTAGCGGTGCAAAGCGTAACCTGATCTATGCACTTGGTCACTTGTCGGAATCGTACGTAATTAATGCGAAAGTAAAGAATCCTGAACAAGTTGTTCAATTCATGGATTGGTTCTACTCCCCAGAGGGAATTGAGGTTACAAACTTCGGTAATAAAGGCGAAGATTTCACTGGTGAGAATGGCGATTACAAAGTGACTGACGCTGTTGTCAATAAGTATAAGGACAGAACGCCAAGTCCGGTTTATGCGCTGCAATCTGAGTATGGCACGGGCTATCTGGGACTTGCTATAGATAATGACGATCATGCTGGATTACCTTTTAACTCCAAGGAATGGGTAGATTGGAACGCGAAAGCATCTAAAGCTTTGGCTGCAGGCGAAAATGTTCAATTCGTTAACGACCCTCCATTTACAAAAGAAGAGCGTGAGAAGCTGAAACAAATCCGTACACAACTTGACGCTTACCTGACTCAAAACATGGATAAATTTATTGTAACAGACGGTGCACTGGGTGATTGGGATAACTTTGTAAAACAACTCAAAGCAAAAGGTGCAGATGAGATCGTCAAAATTTACAACGATGCCTTAGCCCGCGTGAAGTAAAGATCGAAGTTCATGCGAGTAGAGAGGGCAGGTTGCTAAGACACACTGGGCAGCCTGTCCCTTTATTTTCCCGGAAGGAGTGGAGATATTTGACACCAATTGTTGAGATTAAAAAAAATACACCAGTTGTTGAGATTAAAAAAAATATCCGTAAGAGCATGCCACTGTATCTCATGTTTCTATTACCGTTTGCCTATTTTGTTATTTTTCACTATGCACCTATGGTTGGGAATTTGATGGCATTTGAAGATTATTCGATCGTCAAGGGTTTCTTTCATAGCCCGTGGGCAGGGACGAAGTATTTCCGCCAATTTCTGACGGATCCGTATTTTTGGCAAGTGGTTCGCAATACAGTGCTCATCAACCTCTATTCACTCATTTTTTATTTCCCATCTTCTCTCGTGTTCGCTTTATTGTTAAACGAGCTGCAACAAAAATTTTTCAAAAGGTTTATTCAAAGTGTCACGTATGTTCCACACTTTCTGTCTACCGTTGTAGTCGTAGGTATGCTGGTTAACTTTCTCTCCATCGATGGTCTCATTAATGAAGTGATTAAGATTTTTGGCGGGGAACCGAAGACATTCATGTCCATGCCGCAGTGGTTTCGAACCATTTATGTCGGATCTGAAGTTTGGCAAAATCTTGGTTGGAACTCCATTATTTATTTGGCGGCATTGACTGCTATCGATCCGCAACTGTATGAGGCGGCGACGATGGACGGGGCAAATCGATGGCGCAAATTGCTACACATTACACTGCCTGGGATTTCAACCGTCGTCACGATCATGCTGCTTTTGACTGTGGGTAAAATGCTTTCGGTCGGATTTGAGAAAATTTTATTATTGTACAGTGGTCCCACTTATGAAACCGCAGATGTTATTCAAACATTTGTTTATCGTCGAGGGTTGATTGACAGCGACTTTAGCTTCGCAGCGGCTGTAGGTATTTTCCAATCTGTACTGGCCTTTGCGCTCGTTGTATCAGCGAATCAAATTGCCAAGAAAATAAATGGATCAAGATTGTTCTAGCGGAGGGGATTGAGATGCAAAGTCGTAAGTTTTCTTATTTCGATACAATTAACATCATTTTTATGCTGGCTATGATCTTTATTACCCTGTATCCGCTTTATTATATGGGAATCATATCGATTAGCTCCGGGTCATCGGCTAGCAGCGGTGAAGTATTTTGGCGACCTATAGATATTAATTTTAAAGCCTATAGTGTCATTCTAAATGATCCTGCCATTGTGCGCTCCTACGCAAATACCTTTTTTTATACGGCCGCTGGAGTGCTTATTAATTTGGCGATGACGGCTCTTTGCGCATATCCTTTGTCGCGAAAGCATATGTATGGACGCTCATTTCTTGCTTTGTTTGTTGTGTTCACCATGTTCTTCGACGGTGGTCTCATCCCGCGTTATATGGTGGTTCATGCGTTAGGAATGGTCAATACGGTTTGGGCAATATTAATTCCGACTGCGATCAATGTTTTCAATATGATCCTTATGAGAACATTTTTTGAAGATATTCCAGAAGCACTGCACGAGTCTGCGATCATGGACGGCGCCGGAGAATTTCGAGTTTTCACAAAAATTGTCCTGCCACTTTCTTTGCCTGTCATGGCTACAATGTTTCTTTTTTACGCGGTAGCTCATTGGAATAGCTTCTTCCCTGCACTCATTTACTTAAATGATAAGGAACTGTACCCGATGCAAATCATTTTGCGTAATATCGTCATTTCGGGAGATATGGCTACACAATCCGCACAGCTTGGCGCAGCAGAAGCGGGGCTGGCTGTCATGACGGAAAATATTAAATACGCATGTGTCTTCGTTGCCATCTTACCCGTGCTTGTCATTTACCCGTTTGTGCAAAAATATTTTGTGCAAGGAGCCATGCTTGGATCTGTGAAAGGTTAGATGCTTCAAAATATCATAATCATTGAAGGGGGGATAACATGTCTGTTGAAACGAAGCTACATTTAATAGGAAATGCCCATTTGGATCCGATTTGGCTATGGCGATGGCAAGAGGGGTATGCGGAGATCAAAGCGACTTTTCGTTCCGCTTTGGATCGATTGAATGAGTTTCCTGATTTTGTATTTACATGCGCTTGCGCCGCTTACTACAAGTGGGTTGAAGAGAATGCTCCTGAGATGTTTGCCGAAATCAAGCAGCACGTTGCTGAGGGACGCTGGGTTATTACAGGCGGCTGGTGGATACAACCGGATTGCAATTTACCCTCAGGGGAATCATTTGCTAGGCATAGCTTATATGGACAACGGTATTTCATGGAAAAGTTCGGGGTAATGGCGCAGGTCGGTTACAACGTAGATTCGTTCGGTCATCATGGCATGATGCCACAGTTATTGAAGCAGGGTGGAATGGATTACTACGTATTCATGCGTCCTGGGGCGCATGAGAAGACATTGCCGCACGATTTATTCTGGTGGGAATCGGAAGATGGCAGCCGTGTTATGACATTTAGGCTCGCGGACAGCTACGGCAATTGGGCGAGCAATGGAATGGAAGATAAGATATTAAACCACAGAAATATGGCAGTAGCAAGCGGTCATGCCTTCATGTCTTTCTATGGTGTTGGTAATCATGGCGGGGGACCGACAATTGAGAACCTTAAGCTCATCCATGAGATCCAACAGCGACCTGATCTGGACGACATTCAGTTGAGCTCTCCTAATCATTACTTTTCAGAAATGATGCAGTACGAACCGGACATCCCTGTAATTAAGGATGAAATGCAGATGCACGCAGTCGGTTGTTACTCAACACACTCGGAATCAAAGGCTACCAACCGCCGAGTGGAGCATCGGATGCTGACTGCCGAGAAATTTTCTACACTTGCCAATTTGACGCTTAGTTTACCGTATCCGTCAGAAGCACTTAATAGGGCTTGGGAAAATGTCATGTTCAATCATTTTCACGATATTATGGGTGGCTGCAGTATAAAGGAAGCTTATGACGATGTTCAGGAATTTTATGGTGAAGCGTTAAGTATTGGAGCAAAAGCAATAAACGCTGCTCTTCAAAAGATTTCCTGGTCGATTAATACGATGAAACCAGGAGTGAAATCCTTAAGCAAGGAAAAGGATTGGCAGCTTTGGGAGCAAGATGATCTTGGTTCACCTCTTGTGGTTTTTAACCCATTATCGTGGGAAGTGGAGGCACCTATTGGAATTAACAAGAAGCTGGGCTGGTGTGACAGATGCCGCAGGCAATCCCTTGCCGATTCAAACGATCAGGGCATCTCGGACAAATACCAGTGATAAATGGGATACGTTAATCACGGGGCGAATTCCGGCTTTTGGCTATCAGGTGTATTGGGTATTCCGAGATAAAGCTTGCGATCCGATGGAACCGAAAGGGGCCGCTCGAGCTGAGGGTTGCTTCTTAGAGAATAATAAGCTATTCGTTGAACTCGATCCGGATACAGGATATATCAGACATGTCATTGACAAGCTTAATGGTTGTAGAGAAGTACTGGCTGGAGACGGAGCGGTGCCAATCGTCTTGGATGAGAGCCACAGCGATACATGGGGACACGGTCTGACACAGTATCGCGATGAATGGGGACGTTTTTGTAACGCTGAATTAATAGTGCTTGAAGCAGGACCTCTGAGGGCAACGATTAAGGTGATTAGTCATTACGGAAATTCTATTCTACGTCAGGATATAAGCTTATTACATGACAGTTCCAACTTGCATGTAAAGGTAAGACTTGATTGGAGAGAACATCATAGGATGCTGAAGCTTGCCTTTCCTGTAAATGTCGAGCAGCCGCGTGCAGTGTTTGAAATTCCTTACGGCTACATTGAACGTCCGGTCAATGGAAACGAAGTGCCTGGACAAATGTGGGTGAATGTATCGGGTTATGAGCCTGGTACAGCAGAAGGAATTGAACCTTCTACAGTCGGTCTTTCTCTGATCAACGATACAAAATACGCTTACGATGTTCTAGATAATGAATTAAGGATGACCGTAGTGCGAAGTCCGATTTATGCGGATCATTTTGGCGAACGTGATGAACAAGTGGAATATATGGATCAAGGTGTACAGGAGTTTACCTACATACTCTCACCTCATGCCGGCTCGTGGCAGGATAGCGGCGTTGTACGAATGGCATACGAGTTGCATACTCCGCTGCAGCAAGTGTGGGAAACGTACCACGAAGGTAATTCACCGCAAGTTTCGGAGGGTATTGCGATTTCTTCCGAAAATGTTGTGGCTGTGGCCTTTAAACGGGCTGAAGACGGGGATGGATGGATTCTACGCTGTAATGAGACTTATGGAAGAGAAGTGGAGACAGATCTATTCATTCCTGCACTGAAACGCAGTTGGCGAAGTTCCTTTGGCAAGTGTGAAATTAAAACGTTTTTTCTTCCTGACTTACAGCATGAGCCCGTCAAAGAAGTGAATTTTGTGGAAATGAAAAATATGAATGAGAGAGAGCTGTCACATGAAAATTAACAATCCTAACGGCGTATGGCCAACCATGATTACCTTATACAAGGAGTCTGGAGAAATTGATTTTGATGCAATGGGACGTATGGTTGACTGGTTTATTCAGAACAAGGTTGACGGATTATTTGCTGTATGCCAGTCAAGCGAGATGTTCTTTTTGAGTTTGGAAGAGCGTGTGAAACTTGCCGCTTTTATCGTGGAGAAGGCAGCGGGAAGGGTTCCCGTCATTGCTTCGGGGCATATTTCAGACTCGCTGGAAGATCAGGTTCGAGAACTGACAGCGATTTCAGAAACAGGAGTTGAGGCTGTCATTCTGATTTCGAACCGATTAGCAGAACAACATGAGTCCGATGACGTGTGGAAGGCTAACGCTCAGAAGCTAATAGAAAAGCTGCCGGAGCATATTGCGTTTGGCATCTATGAATGTCCGTTCCCGTATAAACGACTATTAACACCTTCTGTATTGAAATGGTGTGCAGATACCGGAAGATTTTTCTTCTTGAAGGATACCTCTTGCGATGTGGAGATGATCAAAGAAAAGCTGGAAGCGATTAAAGGAACATCATTAAAGCTTTACAATGCCAATACAGCTACGCTTTTGGAAACATTGAAGCTAGGCGCTGACGGTTACAGTGGGGTGATGGCGAACTTTCATCCAGACCTGTATGCATGGCTTCTACATAATTGGGAGAAGCAGCCTGAAGAGGCACAGCGTTTGAGTGATTTACTAAGTGTAGCTTCATTTATTGAGCGGCAGTTATATCCGATAAACGCTAAATACTATCAGATGAAGGAAGGAATCAGCTCGAATTATCGCTCGCGTGCGAGAAACCAGGATGAGTTTACAGCCACGAATAAAGCGGAAGTCGATCAGCTATACCGTCTTTCCAAGGAGTTATCTAAGCAATTCTCAGCTGTTTCGACGCTTTGAAGCCTATTTCAAACCGTATGAGCTGAAAACGTTCCGCATTCTTTTGGCCTAGGTTATCAATTCAGGCAAAAATAGAAAAATGAAGGCCACATGAAGTCACTCTACGCAGTAGGCGATTTTATGTGGCCTTAGTTCGTGCTTAGTCGGTTACCTGATTCCTTGCAGGATGATTTAACAACGACAAGAGCAGCGCGGCGGAGCAGCTAGTAAAAGAAAACATTAATGTATAGCGGGAGGATTTCATATAGAAAGATCCGAATAATACATAGATAATAATTGTTACAAAGTTCCTCAGCCAATACATGATTTGGGATTTGTGGGAACAGGAGGGGGGGGTGAACTTGAATTGGAAGCATCTGAAGCAATCATTGAATAAGAACAGGCTATTCTTTAAGATTCTGCTATATTTCATCTCATTATTAATTCCAATTGTCATTATTGGAATCATCTCTTATTTTAACGCAGATCAATTAATTAAGAAGGATGCCTCTGAGAAGCTTACTGATAATTTGATTTCATCCTCCAAAACAATTGATATTTATTTAAGTATGGCGCAGGCAACCAATAACAGCTTGCTACTTAGTGAGACGATTCAGCAATATTTACGACCGGATTCATTACTTACGGATGATGAGAAAATCAAAATGCCATCGATTGTGAGATCAATTGCGGGTAACCGCAATCCAATCAGCCATTTTGTAGATAATATTTTTATTTTTGTTGATGATAAACGCGTTTATTTAAGTGATGGCATCGTTAATTTTGACATTTTCTTTGACAAATTTTATAAATTTGATGAGTACAATAAAGATTTCTGGCGTCAACGCTTACACCAAAGCAGCTTATTCGAATTATTGAAGCCTACCAAAGTGGTCAACGCTGATATGAATTCTTACCGAGAGGTTATCCCGAGTATTACGACACAATATTTGAATGGGCATTTGGCAACGATGGTGACGACAATATCCATTCCTACGATCGTGGCTACGTTACAAAATAACTCGATTTTCTCGGCTACCCAATATCTTGTACTGGATAAAAATAATCAGATTATTTTGCAAAGCAGCGAGTTAGATCAGAAGGCGAAAGAAGAAATCATTGCTGGAGTTTCATCGGAGGAGCGAAGTAACGGGGCGATTCGGATTGGTCAAGTACAGAACTGGCTAGCTCAAACCACGTCCGATTTTGGGTGGAAGTATTTTTCTATTACCCCTGTGAACTCATTTAACCAGGAGTCTGCAAGTATTTTTAGTTTGATTATCTGGATATGCATTAGTTTACTTATTATTGGTGTAGCTTTTTCTTTCATATTTAGTGTTCGCTTATATAATCCGATCAAAAATATAAGAGATATTTTACAAAAAACTGAAAAGGCGGATGAATGGAACAATGATACTCACCACAGCAGCGAACTTCAAAGGATCGGAAATAGCGTCAATCAATTGATACAGCAGCATAGAGACGACAATATTAAAATCAATACATTTTCTGATGAAATTCTCGAACAGTTTTTCACGAATTTAATTAAAGGATATCGAGGGGCACAGCCTTATTCCGTTAATCAAATCTTAAATGAAATTGACTTTCACACAGGGAGTTATTTATGCTGCTGCTTCATGATTCATTTTAGGGATAGATTTTATCATGAGATTGTGGAAGCAGACCGATTATTGATTTTGGAAAAGATGAAGAATGTGCTTTGGGGCATTATGAAGAAGTACGTGAATTGTTATTTGACGGAATATGAGCCCTACTTGTATGTTTGCGTGGTTAATTTGAAGAGTGAGGAAGACCGTGGGCAATTAGACCAAGCTTTAGAGATGATTAAACTGACCTTTGCCTATGACATGATTTATTGCGAATTAATTATTGGTTTAGGAAAAAAATACGATAAGATCGATGATTATTCGAAATCTTATAGTGATGCTATTACAGCCATAGATAAACGGACGGACTCATCCAAGATGGTCATTTTAGATGCGACTCATTTTGTTATCGATCAAAACTACTATTATTCATTTCTAGATGAGAACAAAATTGTAAACGCTTTAAAATCAGGTGACATGGGTGGTTTGAAGGTAGAGCTAGAAGGAATCATTGGCTTAAATAAAGCAAGGGGGGTCTCTTATCACTATCTGGGGGCTTTGCTTGTGGAGTTCTTTAATACGGGTAATCGCTATATTACGGAAAAGCGACTGAGTGTGTATGATTTTCTTAATGCGAATGAACATGCTTTTTTGAGTCAAAAGGAGTTCTTACCAAGTGAGTTTGATGGAAGATTGAAACTGATCTTTGAATTTTACGATAAAATTATCACTAAGACGTTATATAAGCCTGAAAGCAAATCGGGTGCGGTTGTCTCATTCATAACCGATTATATTGAGAAGCATTATGAAAAGGACTTGTATCTCGAAGTTATTGCAAACGAAATAGGACTGTCAGCTAAGTATGTATCAAGAATGTTTAAAGAGTCGACTGGGACGAATATTTCGGACTATATCAGTCTTATTCGGATTGCCAAAGCGAGAGAATTGTTAGCACATACAGATTTGAAAATTAGTGAAATCGCCGATCAGATTGGCATATTCAGCCGCACAACCTTTCTACGTCTGTTCAAAAAGTATGAAGGCATTTCGCCGAATGAATATCGTAGTAGCCACGGAAACAAGCAGAAATAGGCTGTAAATGGACGATTGAAACATGAGGGATAAATGACTCATTACGATTAATGTGGAATAACGGTTCATCGAAGGGGAATTTGGTTCTTTCTAAGAGAGCTTGCTAGCCTATACAATAAAATTGCCAGAAACAAATCCCGATTTATTAAGGAGGAACAACATGGTTATTAAAAAAAAAGAAATGTTAACCGTCTGCTGTTCATTGGCCTTACTGGGAAGTTTATTGGCAGGTTGTAGTAGCCCAATCAAGCCAAATGTTACGGCGTCAAAAGTATCATCAGTTCCTGCCAAACACATAACGCTTTCATGGATGAGATATGAGCATTCTTCGCAAGCGTTAGATGTAAATTCGATCATTGTTCAAGAAATTAAAAAAAGAAAAAATGTGAAGCTTGAATTACAAAGTGTTCCACAAAGTAATTATGAGGATAAGAAGAAAACTCTAATTGCTACAAACTCTATACCCGATGTGATCATGGTTAATCAAAATGATCTTTCGAACTACGCTGATTTGAATATTTTCCTAGACCTCACACCGTATCTGGATAAAATGCCGAATTTCCAAAAACTAATTGGGCAGAAGCCTGAAATCAATAAGACAAAAGTCGATGGCAAGTTATATGGCTTTCCGCTCGTAACCAAATGGAGCTTGCAGTCTGGTCAGCTTCCGATGATTCGTGTAGATCTGTTGACAAAGCTTAACTTAAAAACCCCAACGACCTATGAAGAACTCTATCAAGTACTCAAGAAGCTTAAAGATGCTTATCCAGCCTCTTATCCTTTTACTAGCCGTGCAGCGAATGGTAAAACGGGAACAGAAAATTTGATCAATCCAATTGCTTTCGGTTTTGGTAGTGGATATACCAATATTACAGGTACTAAGGTTTATTATGAGCAAGCTACAAAGCAATATAAATTTGGTCCTTATTCACCTGAATTTAAAGATGCGATTACCTATCTACATAAGCTCTATAAAGAAAAACTTCTTGATCCGGATTATTCCGTAGCAACCTCACAAACATGGGTGGAAAAATTAAGCACCGGGAAATCCTTCTTTTACCAAGATAACAATGGTTTCGGTGTAAACTTTAATAAAGCACTCCAGGCTAAAGAGCCAGATGCCAAGTTCGAATTGTTACCTGTCATGGCTAGTAGCAATGGGGTTAAACGTAACAACGTATATCAACTTGATCATCTTGGTGAAATGTACGCAATAAGCTCAAAGGTGAAGAATCCTGAAGAAGTTATCAAGATTATAGACTGGATGTATGGAGACGAGGGGACAAATCTGACAAGCTTTGGTGTAGAGAACGTTGATTATACACTAGCTGGTGGCGAATATAAGATTTCTGAAGCGACGCAAGCGAAGTTTAAGGATAAACAAGATCCATTCCGGGCGATGCAATCTGCACTTGGAACCGGTTACCTTGGCTTAGCACTTCATTCTGACGACCACCCTCTTGTTCCTTCTTCTGCACCGGAACTAATTAAGTGGTCTGACAAGGCAATCAAGGACCTGGCAGATGGTATTAATTTCAGAGAAGTCAACGATCCTCCATTTAATAAAGAAGAACGAGAAAAGCTTAAACAGCTCCGTACACAATTAGATGCGCATTTAACGCTGAGTATGGATAGATTCATTATCAATGATGGAGCATTGAATGAGTGGGATAGTTTTATTAAACAATGCAAAGAAAAGGGCGCAACTGAAATTGAAACGATTTATAATACGGCACTCGCAAGAGTAAATCAATAGACAGTTGCTATTTTAACCGAATATACCATTTATCCCTTTGTGAAAAAGTAGTTTATACTAGGTGCTATTCTAGGATCACTAAGGGGGTGAAAGGCGGCATTTTGTTGTATTTATATTACAAAATCACGCAAATAAAGTTTAGGAGATGATGTGTAATGCTTACGAAAACAGATATAAATTTCAGGGAGAAAAAGTACGCGATTGGTATTGATTACGGAACGGAATCTGGAAGAGTGCTCCTCGTAGATATCGAAAATGGGGAAGAAATAGCGATGCATGTGACACCTTACCCTCATGGTGTGATCGACGAGCGTTTGCCGAATTCCGATAGGTTCTTGGAAGCCAATTGGGCTCTTCAACACCCAGACGACTATATAGAGGTACTAAGAAATTCTGTACCTGCCATCATAACTAGCTCGGGTATTGATCCGAAGCAAGTGATCGGAATCGGAATTGATTTTACAGCGTGCACGGTTCTTCCTGTTGATGAGAGTGGCGTTCCTTTATGTTATCAAGAGGAGCTTCGGGATGAGCCTCATGCTTATGTCAAGCTGTGGAAGCACCATGCGGCACAGGAAGAAGCAAATCGTATTAATGAGACGGCGGAGCGCCTGGGAGTTGCCTTCTTAAGTCGGTATGGCGGTAAAACATCTTCTGAATGGATGGTTGCTAAGGCGTGGCAGATTCTGAATGAAGCGCCTTTGATTTATGAACAAACGCATCGTTTGATGGAAGCGGCGGATTGGGTAGTTCTACAGCTAACGTCGAATTCAATTCGAAGTAGCTGCTGTGCGGGTTATAAAGCATTTTGGCATAAAACAGATGGCTATCCGTCTAAGGACTTTTTTAGAGCCTTGGATCCAAGGCTTGAAACATTAGTCGAAACCAAACTGCAGGGTGACATCACTATGCTTGGTTCTAAAGCGGGTGAACTGACCGCCCAAGCAGTCTGAGATGATGGGGCTTCACGCTGGAACCGCGGTAGCTGTTGGTATCATTGACGCACATGCGGGTGTTGCGGGCGCAGGGGCAGTGCACGCCGGTCAAATGGTAATGGCAATGGGAACTTCGTTGTGTCACATGCTGCTGAGTGATAAGGAAATACATGCGGAGGGAATTTGCGGAGTCGTAGAGGATGGTATTGTTCCTGGGTTGTATGGTTATGAAGCGGGACAACCGGCAGTCGGCGATTTATTCGGTTGGTTTGTTGAGCAGGGTGTACCAGGCTATGTTAAGGATGAAGCTACGAACGAAGGTATCAGTGTACATGCTTATTTGGAGAAATTGGCAAGGGAGTTGAAACCTGGACGGACAGGTTTACTTGCATTGGATTGGTGGAACGGCAACCGTACGGTGCTTGTCGACGCGGATTTGAGTGGACTGATGGTTGGTATGACCTTGCAGACGAAGTCGGAAGACATATATCGTTCCCTGTTGGAAGCGGCTGCCTTTGGTACCCGGAAAATCATTGAAACGTTTGAGCGAGCTGGTGTTAAGGTGAGCGAACTGATTGCTTGCGGCGGTCTACCTCAGCGCAATCGGCTGCTCATGCAAATATTTGCAGACGTGACCCGCCGTGAGATTAAGGTAGCAGATTCAACGCAAACTTCAGCACTCGGTGCAGCTATTTTTGGTGCAGTTGCGGCAGGTACTGAACGAGGCGGTTATGCGAGTATTGTGGAAGCGGCGTCTCGCATGACCTGTGTGCGGCAAGAAAGCTATAGGCCAATCAATGAACATAGCCATGTTTATGATGAGTTATACCTTGAATATAACCGTCTACATGAGCTATTCGGCCGAGGTGGCTGTGATGTAATGAAAGCATTGAAGCGGATTCAGCTAAGTCAGGACGTATAAGCAAGGGCGAAAGTCGGTGGGTTAACTTTGTTAAAAGGGAGGTACTGCTGAATGAATGCTATTTTGCGTGTTATGACAACTCGCTATCCAGAGTTAAGAGCCTGTGTGCCAGATATTGAATTCGGTTATGAGCTTCTATACAATTCCTTTAATCAAAATGGCAAGCTGCTCTTATGTGGAAATGGTGGAAGTGCAGCAGATTGCGAGCATGTTGTTGGAGAATTGATGAAGGGATTCATGTCCAATCGGCCACTGTCCGCATTGATCAGCTCTCAATTTGAGAGTGAATTCCCGGGAGAGGGCGTTGGTCTTGCGGAAAGGCTCCAAGGCGCGCTGCCGGCGATTTCACTCATTAGTCATACAGCTTTAATTAGCGCATATGCAAATGATGTTGCTCCGGAAATGATTTTTGCTCAGCAAGTGTATGGCTATGGACGTCCAGGCGATGTATTAATTGCTTTTAGTACGTCGGGTAACTCTCTTAATGTACTCCGGGCCTTGCAAGTTGCCAGGGTGCAAGGTATGAAATCTATTGGTTTTACTGGTTGTAGTGGAGGTAAAATGAAGTCGCTTTGCGATGTGGCCATATGTGTGCCTTGGGAAAAAACATCGGATATCCAAGAGAGGCATCTGCCGATCTATCATGCGATATGCAGTATGCTGGAGGAGGCGTTCTTTCCCACATGACAATGCTGGCAGCGATCGATATTGGTGGAACAAAATGTGCAGTGAGTTTGGGTACTGTGGAACAAGATCGAGTAACTATTTTGGAAAAAATAAGCTTCACAACGCCATCTAAGCCGAAAGCGGCAATGGATGACATCACAGCAGCCCTGGAGACTGTATTATCTAGGCATTCTGAGCAAACACCTGCGGCGCTAGGCATCAGCTGCGGAGGTCCATTAAACAGCCAGGCTGGACTCATTCTCTCGCCTCCGAATCTTCCAGGCTGGGATAATATTGACGTGATCACTCCTTTTCGCGCGCGTTTCGGTATTCCGGTTGGCTTACAGAATGATGCGAATGCTTGTGCGTTAGCCGAGTGGCGTTTTGGCGCGGGGAAAGGCTGTCGAAACATGATTTTTCTTACCTTCGGTACGGGTATGGGGGCAGGGCTTATTCTTAACGGGCAGCTTTATAGGGGAACGAATGACATGGCCGGTGAAGTAGGGCATGTTCGATTAGAAGATGAAGGTCCATGGGGATATGGCAAGGAGGGTTCATTTGAAGGTTTCTGTAGCGGCGGAGGTATCGCGAAACTCGCGCAAACGATGACGATAAAAGCTATTCAAGAAGGTAAGGCTCCTTCTTTCTGTAAGCATATGAACGACTTGGCAGTTTTGTCTGCTGAAACGGTAGGAAAGGCTGCGCAAGAAGGGGATCCTTTGGCACGGCAAGTATTTAATCTGGTAGGTCGCCGGTTAGGACAGGGAATTGCTATGTTGGTAGATGTACTCAATCCGGAAAGAATTGTTATTGGTAGTATCTATGGGCGGCAGCAAGAATTGCTTGAGCCTATTGTCATGGCCACATTGAGACTGGAAGCCTTATCTATGTCCCTGGATGTATGTGAGATTGTGCCTGCTGGGTTAGGTGAGCAAGTTGGAGATTATGCAGGATTATCTGTTGCCATGGAAATGTTTGAAAAAAGGGCAGGCGAATAATGACAGTCTACCAAAACGCGGAGTGCTAGGAAACCAGCACGCTCCGTGTGGGCAGGGAAAAGTTGGAGATCACATCAAATGCTTACCTATTGTTACCGATAGTTACATAACAAAAGGGCTGCCGCGTTGGTAGCCCTTTACTAGCAAACAGAAAGTAGAGTGTCGAGAAAAAATGGGAACTAATTGGTGGAATGTGTGGAACATAGATGATTTGATAAGGTCATTTGACCCTAGCTTTGGATGGAGGATAGCGATAAAGGCGCTTCTATCCGGTGTACGCCCTTAGGACGATATCCTACATGTTGGCTGATGCCACAAACATCTGCTAGTAAAAAGATGATGCTAAGCCACATTTCTGTTCCTTGAAGTCCTGTTGATTCTTGTTGAACCAGCTGAAAGCTAAAACCACGCTCGTCAACCCAGAAATCCAGTACCTTCTCCAGATGACGCATTGCCCATTCTTTAATTTCCTCTTTGCGATAATCGGTTTGTTTGAGGCATAGCCATAGTGGGTGAACAACGTCGAGTACATTACAAGCGTTCAGATGGTCAAAACGGAAAAACTGTTGATCTCGACTATGTGCTAGAACGGTGTCTATGGTCTTATCCGGGTAGGGCAATGGGATATCGAACTGGGCGTAGGTGGCACGAGTTAAACGATAGAAGCCATTAACGGGTTGAAGCCAGGTCTCTGCATCTGTCGGTAATCCCCATAAACCGGAAGTTCGACTAACATGCGTTTGCAGCCATCCGAACAGATCATCAGGCCGTTTTTTTGATTCGAAATGTTTCAGATTAAGGTATAAACCAGTTGCATAAGAATCGATCCAATCGCCGCAACTCCATGCATTATTGTCCCATGGTAGAGATTCCAGCTTTGTATATAACTGCTCCGTACTCATGTTTTCAACGACATGAATGGGATGAAGTAGACTTGCACCAAGGACCTCTAACGCATATCCCACAGCTAGCAAATGATAGCGAGAGAGGTGGTCAGAGAGTAAATGCGGTTCATACAGAGTAGCATCTGGGGGTGACCAAGGGTCAGGTAGTAGTCCAGTACTTGAATCCTGAAAACTTTGCAATTTTACGATCAGTTCCTCTTTCGTCCAACCGGGTGGTAGTGCGTTAAACAAAGCTGCGATTTCAACGGCATCACAATAGGCTCTTGCAGTTCTTTTAAATCCTGGACGGTCCTGAAAAAATGTTTCATTGGGTGTAGAAACTAAGTAATGGCGAAGCAAGGGATCAAGTTGTTCTTTCACTTTGTTGCCGAAGTTCTGCAATTTTTTCTCTATCGGTTGTTTGTCCGAATTCAATGGTGCTTTGTTGTTAAGCCTGCTGCGGATGACCTTAGCTGGATTTCCCCCGACGATACTATAATCGGGAACATCTTTTGTCACGATAGCACCGGCGGCAATGATTGAATGCGATCCAATTCGTACCCCGTCGAGAATGACCACATTAGCTCCTATCCAAACATCGTCACCAATATGAATACCTTTCGAAGTACAAGGTTGCTTAAAAATAGGTTGGTGAGTGGTTTCGAAACCATGATTAAATCCATAAATGCTTGCGTGCGATGCAATTCTTACACCGTTACCCATTGAGACTTTTCCTGTTACAACTGCGTAAGAGTTAATGCTACAATCTGCCCCCATAATAAGTGAAGTATTACGAACTATGGCTCTCCAGCTATGTAACTACGGTCTCCCATTTGGAATTCATCCGGAAAAAAGATGGCCTGTGGAGAAACGAAGCAATTTTTACCGAAGCTGCAGGAGTAAGTCTCTGCTAAACGTTGCTGTATTTGTTCTTGTTCATGAATTTCTATTTCGGTTTTTGTTATCCAAGGCATATAATCTATCTCACGATGTTTAGCTTGATTCCGATCCATGTAAGTCCACTCCTATCCTTGCTTTCATTGTCAATCTCACCTTTAGCTTATCACCTAATCAGAACCATAGACATGGAATTAAGTATATAAAAACTTGTCAAAAACGCCTTTATAGCCTAAGCTCAATCTATCATTAATTTGATAGACAATAAGGAGCCTCCATGGAAGAAAAATTAAATAATATGGCAATCCGTATTCATTGGATCAACGATAAGCAGACTTCTCCTGAATGGAGAGATATACGGAAAAACGTTGGAGTTCATAGCTTTTATTGGATTCGTGAAGGAAAAGGGACATTCCGAACAGAAGAGAAAATTTCGATTGAATCCGGCATGCTGTTTTATTTAAAACCAGGTTTAGAGATGACTATGGAAGGTGATCGAGACAATCCGCTGCGAATTACAATGGTACTGCTGTCACTTATATCCGTTACGATGATTTCTCAAGGAGCGTATGAGGCAACTGATCTTCCAGAATTAGAACTGCCATTCATGTTGAAGTGTGAAGACAGTATGGCAAAAAAATATGACAGCCTATTCAAAGAGCTATCGGAGGGATGGGTTCCTGGACAGCTTGAGAGTGAGCTTTTGACCAAATCACTGCTATATAATCTTTTGTATGAATTGCATAAGCAAAATAGCCCCGAACGTATACGTAGAACTTCGGCCTTAAGCATGTATATCAAAGTGAAGGATGAGTTGGATCGGAATTATAGAGAGGGTATTCGGTTACATGAACTAGCTGATCGATACCAAATTTCAATTTCATATCTTCGCAGTCTTTTCCAAAAGCATACAGGAAAGAGTCCCAAAAGCTATTTGAAAGATGTACGCAATGAACATGCCAAGAAGCAATTACTATATACAGAGTTGACGGTGAAAGAGATTGCTGAAAACTGCGGATATGCGGATGAGTTTCATTTTAGCAAAAGCTTTAAGCATTCTAATGGCATGCCACCCAAGCAATTTAGAAATAAAAGAGGATTGGATTGATTTAAAGCCAATGAGTCGTTCTCGCCGAACAAAGGGACCAAGCTCGCGACGTTCACCGCTCGCTGCATTGAGAACGAGATCCTTATGCATCTACGTTAGCTGAAGAAAACTCGGAAAGACGTGTCTTTGCATGATCCCATCGGAACGGACAAAGAGGGGAATGAGATTACGTTGATTGACATCCTCGGCACGGAGGCCGACGATGCCGTGGATAAGGTGCAGCTCAAGATAGAGAAGAGCAAAATCTATCGAAATCTGGAGATATTGGATGATCGCGAGAAGAAAGTCGTCGTTGGCCGGTTTGGGCTGGAACTTGGCGGGGAAGAGCGGACGCAGAGGGAGATTGCGAAGGAATTGGGCATATTGAGAAGCGGGCGCTTATGAAGCTGTATCATGAGTTTTATAAGGCGAATAAGGCGAAGCGGTAAGGTTATGAATCGGATTCTTCAATTATTTGGACCACGTGCAAGTAATGAAGGTGAAGTAGCTTGCTGCCGAGATTAAGTGCTTATGAGAATGTGGAATTGCCGTTGATTTATCGGGGACTGAGCAAAAAGGAAAGAGAACCTCTCGTTCTGCAGGCATTAGAATCGGTGGATTTACTGGATCATACGAAGCATTTTCCCTCTGAGCTATTCGGTGGGCAGCAGCAGCGTGTAGCTATTGCAAGGACGTTGGCAGGCGATCCACCGATCATCTTAGCGGATGAGCCTACTGGTGCGCTAGATTCGAAGACCGGTGTAGAGATTATGGATATTTTCAGGCGGTTAAATGAGCAGGGCAGGACGATTATTGTGATTACGCATGATCGGCAGGTTGCGGAGCAGGTGGAAAGAGTAGTAAGGTTTCGGGATTGGCGGTTGTATGAAGGCGTTTAGTTGGTGGTATATGAGGACGAAGTATTTCAATAAAATCATAGAATGTGATCAAAAAGGGGCATGTCGTCGCCCCTTTTTGTCGTTCAACGAATCCAGCTGTTGTCTGGTTTAATGCTACGTCCCAACATTCTGCTTATGTTCAATATTTAATCGGTGAAACTCCGGTATATTTCTTATAGCATTGTCTCAAGAACACCAGCGATATCGATTTGCTTTAGACGTTGATGAACCTCTTTCACGATTTTTTAATCCGACCAACTTGAATCGAATCTAGCCAAAGATTCGGGTTTTTGATTTTATGTCGTTGATCAATCATGCATTTATTAATATAGGTGACTTTGTCTCAGCCATATGAGACAAGTCAGGATCTTAAATAAGGATACATTTCCATTAAAAGAGAACATGTAACTTCGAACTTCATTTGTGTAACATTAAATTCTAGTAAATTATTTAAATTGAGTGAAAACGCTTATTTTAATATGTTAGTGTCATGTCAAGTGATTTTGAACTTTATTCTATTTCGTAAGCGCTTCCTTTCGTTTTTGCATGATCTTAAAAAAAGATACATTTCCGATAAAAGAGGACATGTAACTTTATTGTTAGATTATGTAACATAAATGTATAATTTCTTCTGAGGGGGTACACCATGCATGCGTTTGAGTCAGCTCGATAAGCCAGAGATCGGCGTAGTGAAACCATTTGGGAGCCATCATACCAAAACACATCGATCCTCGTTAAGAAAAAATCTCAAGAAGTACTTATGGTTTTATCTGTTGGCTGCTCCCGGAATGTTATACTTCATCGTGTTTAAATATTTTCCGATGTGGGGAGTGCTGCTGGCGTTCCAAGAGTACAGTCCGTTTCTCGGTTTTAGCAAAAGCCCTTGGGTAGGTCTTCAACAGTTTCGGGAATTTTTCTCGAATGAATCATTTTTCCTACTCTTACGAAACACGTTGATGTTGAGCTTATTCAATTTACTTTTTTATTTTCCATTCGTCATTCTCTTGGCGATCATGCTTAGCGAATTGCGTTCAGCCGTTTTCAAGAAAATGATCCAAACGATTGTATATTTGCCGCACTTCCTATCGTGGGTTGTTGTCGTAGGGATAACGTTTATTTTCTTCGGACCTTCCGGCGTGATCAACCATTATTTAGGTCCATTGATCGGTAAGGAACTGGCTTTTATGACGGGCTCGGAATGGTTTCGCTCACTTGCCGTATTCCAAAGCATATGGAAGGATGCGGGCTGGGGAACGATCATTTTCTTAGCGGCGATCGCTGGCGTCAACCCGGAACTATACGAAGCGGCCACTATGGACGGTGCTGGGCGCTGGCGGAGAATTTGGCATATTACTTTACCCGGAATTAAGAGCACCATTATTATTCTGCTGGTGATTCGTCTTGGGCATCTCATGGATTCGAACTTCATGCAGGTGTTCCTAATGACCAACCCTCTTAACCAAGAGGTATCCGATGTCATTGATCTGTACGTTTACAGGGTCGGGTTAACGGAGGCGCATTTCAGCTACGGAGTTGCGGCTGGATTGTTCAATTCCCTCATAGGACTTATTCTTGTATTGATTAGTAATTATTTAGCCAAAAAAGCAGGAGAAGACGGTGTTTTTTAACCGAAACGAGGTGATAGGTCAATGAGATTACAATCAATGAGAACGCGGATTTCGATGTTTGATGGGGTGATTAGCCTCCTAATGCTTGTATTTAGTTTGCTGATCATCGTTCCATTCATCTATATTTTAGCGGTATCCTTCAGCGGGGGAGGGGAGTCGATCGGAGGGGACTTCTTCCTCATTCCTAAGGAGTTTTCACTAGAGGGCTATAAATACTTGATGTCTACAAGCAGGTTCGTTAACGCGATAGGCAATTCTGTATACGTTACCATTGTAGGTACCTTTGTTAATCTCCTTTTCTCGGTAACGCTAGCCTATGCATTGTCCAAAAAGTTTTTACCAGGCCGTCGGGTCATGATGCTGATGATCTTCTTCACGATGCTGTTCAGTGCCGGATTAATTCCTAACTATTTGCTGATCAAATCGTTTGGCTTGCTGAATTCGTACTGGGCGCTTATACTGCCTAGCGCTACCAACGCTTTTACCATTATGGTGATGAAAACGTTTTTCCAAGGCTTGCCGGAAAGCTTGGAAGAAGCGGCGCGAATGGACGGAGCTGGGGAAGTGCGTGTCTTATGGTCGTTGGTTCTTCCACTGTCCATGCCGATTATGGCTACGTTTGGTCTTATGTTCATGGTTGGTCATTGGAACGAGTTTTTCGGCGCTGTTATTTATTTGAGCAAAAGCAGCATGTGGACCGTTCAGGTGCTGCTGCGCCAGATGATCGTCGTCGGCACATCCAATATTAACAACGAGTTCAGTATGAACGAAAAGTCTGCGGCGCAGCTTGGAGACACAATTAAAATGGCTGCTATCATCATCTCGATGATACCGATCGTGGTCGTGTACCCTTTTTTACAAAAGCATTTTGCGCAAGGTGCTATGATTGGATCCATTAAAGAATAAGGCGTGGATTTTACATGGGAGGTGAAAAGGGCAGCATCAGATCATCAAGGAGATAAACTTACGTGTGGGTCACTATCGTTGAACTTTGGAGAGGGTGGTATAGGTATGACAATGAAAAAAGTTTTGAAAGTTTCGCTTGCTGCTGTAATGACAATGAGTCTTTTGGCTGCCTGCGGTAAAGGCGAGGATAAACAAGGGGCAGTCGCCACTGCAAACAAAGAACCGCTCAAAGTTAAGGCGATGCTTATTTATAACGGAGAACCTCCGCTTCTGAAGGGGAACAAGGCGAAGGAAGATTTCGAGAAACGCGGCAATGTCCAGCTTGATTTAGAGCTAGTTCCTGAAGATATTTACAAGGATAAAATTAGCATCGCGATGGCTGATTCTTCGCAATATGATTTGATTCTGTTCGATAACGGCAAAGATGCCGTATTTACGAACTATGTGAAGCAAGGCGCCTTTTATGACCTCACGCCTTATATGAAGGATAAGAAGAACCTGAACTTGATTCCGGAGATTACTTGGTCTCAAACGAAAGTAGATAATAAAGTATACGGGATTCCGAGGCCCCGTCAGCTGTATAGTGCACAAGGAGTTTTCCTTTTTCGCAAAGACTGGCTGGATAAATATAACTTGAAAAAGCCGCAAACACTGGACGAATTCACACAAGTATTGAAAACGATCAAAGAGAAAGATCCTGTTGGCGGAGGAAAAACAATCCCTCTACTTACATATGCGACAAACACCTACACGGTTTTCGATTGGCTTGCATCCGTTCAATACGCATTGGGGATGCCTAATGCTTGGACGATCGACAACGGAACACCTAAGTTTGCGATCCAAACCGAGGGCTACTTGAAATATTTGGATTGGTTAAAAGGTGCTTGGGCCAGCGGGTTAATCGAGAAGAACGCTACCGTGTTAAAGTCCCAGCAAGCTGTTGAGAAATGGACACAAGGGATTGCCGGTGTAAAAGCAAATCATGTTGGTGAATTAAGCGATGCTCCTAATTCCCCGCTTGATAAAATCCGCAAAGTGGACGCCAAAGCGGAAGTGGACATGATTCCTTTGCTGAATGGTCCCGATGGTAAAGGCGGCATTGCAAAAGCTGCCGGTCTCTGGGGGTTATGGGTAGTCCCATCGACCACGCCTAAGGAGAAGGTTCAGAGACTCGTTGATTTGCTTGATTTTAGCGCAAGCGAAGAAAATTATGCATTCAGCAAAGCTGGCATTATCGGTCAGCATTCCACCAGTTACAAAGACGGCAAGGTGGAGCGCTCAGACCGATCAGGTAAAGCTGTTCCAGGCGGAGACTCCGGCTGTTTGGGTGCTTGACAATCGTTATGACCCTTATTACTATGTCTCATCGGATGCGTCTGACCCTTTAAGAACGAAGATGAAACAATACACGGATAGTTTCGAGAAAATCGGTATAACGAATCCGTTCGGTGGAATGACATCCCCTACGCTTACGAAAAACACAGATCATTTGAAAAAAGTGAGTACAGTTGCCCTGAAATATGTCATTGGAGAAGGCTCTATTGATGATGTGAAAACGGAAATCAACAATTGGTCCAAAAATTATGGCGAAGCGGCAGCGAAAGAATACATGGAGCAATATAACGCAATTAAGAAATAAGGTTGCTTGACAATGGAGAGTTGCCCTAGGTCTAGGGTAATTCTCCATATATTTTAATGAGGTTTCTGTAAAAACGAAGGAGTGCTTGAATATGAAGCATGTGAAGGATGAAGGGGTACGGAAAGCAGATCAGTTCAAGAACCCGTCTACAATTACCAAGGAACAATGCGATGCGGCCATTGCTCATGTTTTGAAACAGATTGATCGCAATTTGACTACGTTTACAGATAAATTTCCCGATATCGTCAGCAAGAATCTCGTATATGCTGCATCTGATAACTATGAATGGACGCCAGGATTTTGGACAGGGATGCTATGGCTTGCTTATGAAGTTTCAGGCGACGAGAAGTACCGCCGTGCCGCCGAAATTCAATTGAACAGCTTCAAAAAGCGCGCAGAGGAACAAATTGGCACCGAAACCCATGATTTAGGCTTTTTATATTCCCTTTCCTGTGTGGCGGCTTACAAACTTACCGGAAACGAGGAAGCGAAGCAAACGGCACTTTGTGCAGCTGATTTGCTCATGACTCGCTATCTGGCAAATGCCGGAATCATCCAGGCGTGGGGGAGCTTGAGTAATCCGAAGCAGCGGGGACGTATGATTATCGATTGCTGCTTGAATCTTCCGCTCTTGTATTGGGCGGCGGAAATGACGGGTAATCCGGCATATTTCGATGCAGCAGCTATGCATGTCAAACAAGCTGCAGCGTATTTGATTCGGGAGGATGCATCCAGCTTTCATACGTATTATATGGATGTTGACACCGGTGCTCCTCTATATGGCAAAACCGCTCAAGGGTTTTCGGACGATTCCTGCTGGTCGCGCGGTCAGGCTTGGGCTGTCTACGGGTTTCCGCTGAACTTTATTTACACGAAGGATCAAGAACTTATTGATTTAACTAAGAAAGTCACGAACTATTTCATAAACCGGTTGCCGGAAGATTACGTTTGCTACTGGGATTTGATTTTTACGAGTGGTTCTGAAGTACGCGATAGTTCAGCTGCCGCCATTGCCTTATGCGGTATGTTGGAGCTTAACAAGCATTTGTCTGCAGCGGATCCCCTTAAGGTCATTTATGAAAATGCGGCAAGTTCCATCCTAACGTCTTTGATGGACAATTATTCAACCGTTAGCACACCGGAATCCAATGGATTGCTGCTGCATGGCGTGTACAGTAAGCCAGGAAATTCAGGCGTAGACGAATGCTGCCTGTGGGGCGATTATTTTTATTTTGAAGCGCTGGTTCGAGTGACAAGGGATTGGAAACCTTACTGGTAAAAACACAATGATTACTTACTAGATGGAAACAAGGAGGAATTTGCATGAAACAGCTTACAGCAATTTTAATCGGGGCGGGAGCCAGAGGTTCTCGCAGTTATGCGCCTTACGCACTGGACTACCCGCATGAGTTGAAATTTGTCGCCGTAGCGGAGTCAGATCCGCATCGTTTGGCACAATTTGCGAAGGAACACGGTATTCCGCCGGAGCGGTGCTTTGAATCATGGGAACAACTGCTCGAACAGCCGCAGCTTGCCGATATCGCCATGATTTGCACGCAGGACCGGATGCATTACCATCCGACGTTGAAGGCTTTATGCAAAAAGTACCATGTATTGCTGGAAAAGCCGATGTCGCCGGACCCGAAGGAATGTATCGACATGGAGCAAGCGGCTAAGGAAAATTACCGACTGCTTACGATCTGTCACGTCCTTCGCTATACGCCATTCTGGTCGGCCATCAAACGGCTCATTACTGAAGGGCGAATCGGTGAAGTGGCATCGATCCAACTCAATGAGAACGTTGGATACTGGCATATGGCGCATAGCTTCGTTCGCGGTAACTGGAACAACTCCGACAAGTCCAGTCCGATGATTTTGGCCAAATCGTGCCATGATATGGATGTTCTATCGTGGTTGATGGATGAGCCATGTGTACGGCTTAGCTCGTACGGCTCACTTATGCATTTTCATTCCGGCAATGCGCCGGAAGGCTCCACAGAATACTGTATTGACGGCTGCGCCGTCGAGGCGACATGTCCTTATTCGGCCCCTCGCTTCTACTTCGGTGAACATAAGGCCTGGGCAAGACATTTCGCGCCTGATTTATCCCGAGAAAGCATCGTGCAAGGCTTGAAGGAGACGGGATACGGCCGGTGTGTATATAAATGCGATAATAACGTTGTCGATCATCAGGTCGTAAATATGGAATTTGCGAGCGGCGCCACTGCGATGTTTAGCATGAGCGGTTTTACCCGCGATCAGGAACGCCGGATTCAAATCATGGGCACCCGTGGTGAAATTCGCGGTGAGGATGACAAGATTGTTCTGATGGATTTTGTAACCCATGAGCATATTGAGATTAAGCTTCCCACGCAAACGAGCGGTCACGGCGGCGGGGATAACGGGATCGTCCGCAGTTTCTTAAAGGAAGTGCGCGAATACAGTGGGGAAGAAAGCTTGACGTCCGCTACGGCCTCCGTACGGAGTCATTTAATGGCGTTTGCGGCGGAACAATCCCGCTTGAATCAGGGGAAATCGATCGAGTTGGCTGAATTTGCCGATTTACTAAAATCGAATGAACTAGCAATATGATCTTGTATGGCCTCATCCGCCATGTGCTAAAATAGACAACATGAGAGGTGCATGCTTGGCCTCTCGGATGATATGGAAAGGCCGCGATTATCATATGACAGCATCGTTTCTAGGTTTTTTACGAAGAAGTTTTTTTGTCAAAGTTATTTTTTTTCTATTTCTGGTTTCTGCTATTCCTTTATCTATTTTCGCATTTGTAACGGTGCATGTTTCTAACCAAACGGTGATGACGAAAGTGAATGCGTTGAATTTGCAAGTCGTTAACCAATTGAACGAGCAAATCGATAATACGATGGTGCGTATACAACAATTAAGCAACCAATACGGACTTTCGCCGATCATTACGAACTCATTGAACGTAAAGGACAACTACTTCGAATATGTGATTCAGATGCAGGAACTGCTGAGAACGCTGGATGCGGGAAAAACAACGATCGGAGATATAACGGATATAAGCATGTATTCCGTCGATTCCGGTGAAGTGATTTCAACAACGGACTCGATTGTTCCGTTAGAACAATCGAGATATGAGAAGCTGATTCGCTCTTTTGGAGCATCCAACAAGGCGTTTCAATTAGTTGATGATAACAGCGGAAGCGATTCATTTCTGACTGACAATAGCTTTTTTATGCGAAAACTCACGTATTCCAACGGTACAGGCTACAGAGGCGTGTTAGTGATTACGCTGCCGAAGCAAGCTTTGCAAAAGGCGATTCATAACATCAATCTTGGCCCAGACGGCGCATTATACATCGTCACGAGCGAGAACAAAGTAATCGCCACGACCAGCAATGAATCTTCGTCTGAAATCTCCGCGCGAGTCGAACAAGCTATTGAGGGATGGAACGGCAAAAATCACAGTGAACAGTTCGTGGTTGATCATTCACTCTTCTCTATGAAACAGTCTGGAAATTTTCATAAGTGGATCGTTATTTCTGAAATACCGATGGATCAATTGTCGGAAAGCACGCGATTTATTACGAGAACGGCATTGCTTCTGCTCATGATGCTAATGATTTTTGGATTGATCGGTTCACTTGTCATCGGATACAACCTGTATCGACCGCTTCAGCGACTCAAACGGCACATGAGGATGATTCAACAAGGTAACTTTGCCAACTCCTATTCGGATTATCCGAAAAATGAGATTGGCGAGCTGGGTACGATGCTGAATAATATGGCTTTTCGCCTAAACTCTCTGATGGAAGATTTACAGCAATCGGAAGAGCTGAAACGGCGTAGTGAAATAACGGCGCTGCAGGCGCAGATCAACCCCCATTTCCTATACAACACATTGAATACAATCAGCATGTTCGCTATGTTGAAGGATTACAACAAAATCAGAAGCATGCTGCACAGACTCATTTCTATGCTGCGTTATTCGATGGAAAGCTATGAACAGCTTGTCCCTCTTTCCGGCGAACTGAATTATATAACCGATTATATAGCCATGCTGCAATTGAGATATGATTGTCAAATGATTTTGCGAACGGAAATTGATGAACAATTGCATGACATGCTAATTCCTAAGCTATTACTGCAGCCTCTGATTGAAAATTCATTGTTTCATGGTATTTTGGGCAAAGAAACGGATCAAGGGACCATTATCGTTCGAACGGTTCTGCTGACGGAAGATACCGTCATGATCCAAGTTGAAGATGATGGGTTAGGATTGGAACCTGAACGACTGGAACAGTTAAGAGCGTATATCAAACACGGTGATCGAGGGAAGAGCATTGGCATTAAAAATGTATCCGAACGTGTCAGGCTGCTTTTCGGGGAGCAATCGGAATTTCGAATTGAAAGTGATGGTCAAGGAGAAGGGACGATCGTATCCATTCTTATTCCAAGGCATCGATTGGAATTCGCTAAGGAGGAACATTCGAATGACGGCTCCATTTAAAGTTTTGATCGTCGAAGATGAGAAACCGGCCCGCGATGTATTTAAACGAATGATTGCCCAAGAGAATGAATGGTTAGAGCTCGTGGGGGAGGCTGTCAACGGAAAAAGAGGGCTTGAATTGTTCCAAGAATTTCAACCTCATTTTCTGATTACCGACATTACCATGCCTGTGATGAGCGGGATTGAATTGCTCCAAGCGTTGAAACAGTTGGGACTGGAGATGCCGGAAACGATTATTTTATCTTGTCATAAAGATTTCCACTATGCACAAAAGGCAATTGAATTAGGCGCGTCGTCCTACTTGATTAAGGAAGATTGTCTGGTTCAAGAGACGCTGCTCACCGACACACTTAAAAACTTCATTCCGCGAATTAGTAAGCGGGAAGAGGAACGGCAAAAAATAGAAGCGGCCCATCGGAATAACAACTCTGGATCCAGTGAAGAGGGCAATGACCAAGCGAGTGCTCCCGTCAATACGATCATGATGAACGTGATAGGACAGCTGAGGGCTGATTTGGCCGTATCGGTCAGCATGGAAGACATGGCTGCCAAAGTAGGATACAGCATTCCTTATTTCAGTTCGTTGTTCAAAAAAACGACGGGGCAAACATACACCCAATACATGATGTCGATGAGGATTCAAGCAGCCAAGAAGCTGCTGCTTACGACAGACCTCAGAACATTTCAAATTGCAGAGCAGGTTGGGATGGAAAATTATCGCCATTTCAATAAAATATTCAAACGGATGGTTAGCATGAGTCCGACAGAATTTAGACAATCCAATCATTAGCTGAAGAACCCTTAAGATCCGGTGAACCATTAAATGGAGGTTCCTATACATGTATGCATTGCAATCACCAGCATGGCTTGAGCAATTCCGGTCGAGGCTCCGAACTGAAACAACAGCACAGAAAGCGCTTGCCCATCTGATGGGACAGATGAAATCGATCGTCGCGTCTCCACCGGATATTCCGCTCATCGGGGGAGGTTGGGGTCATTCTTATGTCTGTCCTGCTGACGGAACCCGTCTTAAGACGATCACGAGGGTTCTTCACAAGTGTCCGCTCTGTCAGCAAGAAATAAGCGGTTCCCCGTATGACGAAGTAGTTATTGCAGAAGAACATTCAGAAATCAGCAAAAGGACTCTAACCGCCGCAATGTTGTACGCCGCAACCGAAGAAGCGGAATATGCAGACTGGACGAAGCAGGTGCTTTTGTTTTATGCGCAGCATTACGCTTCCTATGAGTTTCATGATATTTTTGGTAAAAGCGGGGACGAGGCTGGAAGATACGGGGCTAGGGTACAAAATCAAACGTTGAGCGAGGCGATGTGGATCATTCCGCTTGCCCAAGCATTCACGATACTTAAGTCTTGCCAAAAGTGGACGGATATGGAGATATTGGTCATCGAGATGAACCTGTTTCGGCCGGTTATCGCCGTGATAGACCGAAATCCGCGCCGAGAGTCGAACTGGCAGAGCTATCACAATGCAGCAGCGGCATCTGTGGCCGAAGCGTTGAGTGATAGGGCTCTGTTCGAGCGTGCTGTGAATGACCCTGACAATGGGTTTCGTTTCCAAATGGAGCGAAGTGTAGGAAAAGAAGGCTTTTGGTGCGAGGGATCCTGGGGCTACCATTTTTTTACGTTGATGGCGCTGATCACCACAGTTCACTCTGCTGTAGCATTTGACGTACCGCTGGAAGAAGACGAGAAGTTTCAGTCCATGTTCCGTATACCCCTTGAAGCTCATCTGCCGGACTACACGTTCCCGGCCATTCACGATTCTTTGGAGACCGACCTGATTCAGTATGCAGACGTGTATGAATATGCTTATACAGCGTTCGGCTTAGGGGGCGATCTGCTTCGCCAATCGGAAAGAAGCTCCTTGTACACTCTGCTTTATGGTAGAGACATTCGACCGCAGCCAGAGCTTACGGACAAAGCTGCAATCCATGATGTCCGTGTGATCGATTTGAGCAAGCCTGGCATGCTGTATGTGACAATGGATGAAGGACCGTCAGCGCAAGCAGCGCTAGTCGATTATGGGGAGCACGGCGGTTGGCATGGTCACTTTGACAAGCTGAATTTGATCTATTATGCGGGAGGCCGCTGTTGGCTGACGGACGCAGGCATGTTGGGTTACAGCCACCCACTGCACGATGCTTGGTTTCGGCAGACGATTGCTCATAATACGATTGTAGTCGGCGGGCGCTCGCAGAGTCCCTCTACCGGGTTTCTGCGGAAGGTAAAGACTTGTGAACGAAACGGTTCTGTCCGTATTGTTGCAGAGGTGGGGGACGCTTATGAAGGTGTCCACTTGGAGAGAAGCATTACGCTTGCGAACGGACTCTTAATTGATGTATGCAAGGTCATCTGCGACCGGGAGGAGGATGTTGATTGGGTATTCCACACCCCTGGGGTTCCGCTCCTTCAACCATCCTTAGGGTATACGCAAGTCACTTCCGCTCGATTATCCGAGGCTGAAGGATATTCTTATTTGAAGGAAATCCGAAGTCTATCCGGTTTGGAAGTTAATCGTTGGATGCTTGAGTGGCAATGGAACGAGACGGATGCTCCAAATGAGCGGCTGCAGATTTACGGCATTGGCAGTTTTTCTGGGAACTTGGCACAGGAGCAGTGGTATTTGGCTGAATCGCCGGCAATGGCACATGTCAAACGCCGGAGCACGCTGATCCGACGGGCGCCTAAGGTGAAGGAGACGTCATTCGTCACCGTGTTCCGAGTTTGTTCCAAAGGCGACGCACCGCTTTCCCATACAAGATTGATTTCATCCCTGAGAGAAGAATTGGGACATGATGTACATTAAAAACGAAGGAATCAGGGAATTTCAAGAAACGATTCATGGATGCAGAATTTTACGTTGCTTTGTGTTCACAACCTCAAAAAATTCGACAATACGGGAGAAGATCTCGAGGATTTAATCTCGATTGGGACGATCGGTTTGATCAAAGCCAGGGCCGTCTGGTTCAGGTAAATCTACGCTAATGAGCAATATCGGGTGTTTGGATAGATAAAGGTATCTATAATCTGGATGGTCAAGCAATAAACTAAAGAACATTCCAAATCATTTCGATTAAGTCTCGAATGAATCGGGATGTTTTTTATGAGATGGTTTTGACAAGTTAACTGATCTGCAAACTGCCATCGATTCATTTCCTGATTGTGCGCCTTATAGCCATCAATTTCTATACAGACCAAATGAGTCCCGCGAATATAAGCGAAGTCCAAATATCGAACACCGTCCTTAAAGTCCGAAATCTGATATTCGGATACATTTCGCCAATCGATAATCTATTTGGCATATGTCATTATGAAAGCGTTACCATTAAAATAAGCTCTGTCTTATGATATAATGGTTCTTCATCATTACAATGATAACATTGCATCTGGGGGATGATAAGATTGTTGAACAAAATTCCTTTGTTTTATAAATATTTGATATCTTACCTGATCTTGCTTCTCATTCCTCTGCTCGTTATCGGGTTGTCCGTTTATCATCATTATGTCGTTATTTTGAAGGATGAAGTGACGGGCAACCATCAGCGAATTCTGGAACAGATTCAGGGGTCCTTCGATCTGAAAATCAAGGAAATGAACACTATCGCAGCTGAAATCGCTTCCAAGCCAGAGTTGACGCCATTTCAATTACAGCAAGATATGTATAATGCGGTTAAGGCCAAAAACTTGCTGACTTATTACAAGTCCAACGATTTTATCAGAGACGTTCTTATATATATTAATGGGCAACCGTATTTGTATTCCGGAACAAGCACGTACACGCCCTCCATGTTAATTGATAATATTTACCGGTACGAATCGTGGACATCACAGCAATTCACCGAGGATTTGCTTGAATTACGTGCGCCTCGATTCCGCCCTTCGGAGAGAGTGGATTCTTCGCAATTAACGGATAAAAGGGTGTTGACCTACCTCGTTCCGCTTCCAGTCAACGGTACGATTACATATGGTTCAGTCTTGTTCATTATTGAAGAACAGAAGGTCAGAAATATGCTAAAAGGGCTTTTGGAATACAAGGAAGGCAATACGATGGTTTTTGATCGTCAAGGGCAGTTAATCGTATCCTTGCGTGATGAACCTTACTTTGCAGGGGTGGACATCTCTCCAATGGTAGCCTCTTTGCCGTTAGGGACAAGTACTACGCAATTGAACGATCATGATTATGCATTCTCCAAAGTGAAATCCTCTTATAACGGATGGACTTATGTTACGATCCTGCCTACCGATCAATTCATGCAACGTATCAACGAGATTCAAACAAGGGCATTATTCACATTAATATGGGTGATTGTGATCGGTAGTGTGCTAATCTTTGTGTTACTACATGTTAATTACTATCCCGTACGCCGGTTTTTATTGTTTACTGGTAAACAATGGGGAGGGTCGTTTCGCAATTTCAGTGATGTTACACAAGCGATTCATCAAATCGCCGAAGAAAAGCATCACATGGGGCAGCAAATAACGAATCATCGTTCAGCAGTGCGCGAGCAAATGCTGCTGACCTTGATCAAGGGTCGCGTGAACCATGTAGAGGAGTTTCGCTCCAAAGCCGAGATGGTCGAAATCCGCTTCACCAAGCAGATGTTTTTTGTGGTGCGCTTTGCCATACGCGATCTAGTCAGTATGGAGCGGGAGCGCCAAACAGAACTGGTTCAGGAAATTGAAGAAAGCATGATCAAGTTATTCGAGGCTTATCACGTTGACGGGCTGGAGGGTCCGATACTCAACTTTATTTGCACCGCCGATACGGAAAGTGGGCAGCTAAGGCCTAACATGACGCATCTGCACAGGTACATTCGCGAACAATTCGATATCGATGTGACGCTCGGTGTCGGCAATTTGTATCTGGATCTTCGTGAACTCGGGAAATCATTTATCGAGGCATCAACAGCATTGGATTTCAGGCTGATCAAAGGCTTTAATGAAGTTATTTTTTATAACGACATCACAGAACATACCAATTCGGTGTTTCGTTATCCAAGACAAGAAATTGAGACGATGGAGACACTAATTCGCCAAGGGGATACGGAAACCGTGAAGGCAATGGTTCGACAAATACTATCGATCATTGAAACCGGTTCGATGCCGCTGCATATGGTCCGGTGTGTTTGCTACGATATGATCAACTGCATACTGAAAGCCATGTATCGCTTGAACGGCAGGTTGGAGGCAGACGGGAAGACCTACCCCGATGTAATCAGCCTGACTAAATTTGATACCATTCAGGATCTAGCTTTATTAATTGAACATATGTGCGAGGATTTGTGCGCCGACATTCTGGGTTCACAATCGGATTCCAGGAATAGAGGGCTCAAACAAGCCATGCAGGATTACATTCAATCGAACTATCATGACTCCCAATTTTCCGTACAAGCGATGGCGGATCATTTTACGATATCTGCCTCGTATCTGAAGAAATCTTATAAAGAACTGACTGGACAAACCATTACGGATGAAGTCAATCACTGTCGGATGGAACAGGCCAAACAATTACTCAGATCTACAGATATGGTGTTGAAGGATCTCATTCAGCAAATCGGTTACTTTGATGTCCCCAGCTTTATCCGAAAATTTAAGCAAACCGTTAAGGTGACACCAGGAGAATATCGGAAGCTATGGGGAAACAGGACGGATATTGATGTTGAGTAGAATATGGCCCCCCATAAAGACCTCTCCGGTTCCCGAGGAACAATGCGAGAGGTCTTTATGATATGCAGATCAAGTCACAATGCATAATGACAACCGCAAATACACCCCGCATATTTACCCTGCCCACCGATGTTGTTATTGTTTAAGGTGCCGCGGTACGGTGGATCGATAACAAATGGATTTTGGAGGTGATCTCTTGAAACTTGCGAATCAGACATCAATGAAAGCGAATTCTTCGCATGAATCTTTCCTTTTGCATAAATGGAAGCGCATTCGTAAGCAGTATCAATTGTATTTATTTCTTCTTCCCACGCTTTTATATTTTCTTGTCTTTCAGTATGCTCCCATGTATGGCTTGGTCATTGCTTTCAAAAATTTCGTAGCGGTTAAAGGAATTATGGGCAGTCCTTGGGTAGGTTTTACACATTTTGAACGATTCTTCAACTCGTTTCAATTTACTACGGTTTTGTATAACACGCTGATGATTAATGTATATGAATTGTTGGTGGCTTTTCCGATTCCGATTGTTCTGGCGCTCTTATTGAATCAAGTCACTCATTCAAGGTTCAAAAGATTGGTTCAGACCGTAACGTACGCCCCCCATTTTATATCGGTTGTCGTTATTGTAGGAATGCTTTATCTGTTTCTATCGCCGCGAAGCGGATTAATTAATCAATTGATTCAATGGTTGGGGGCAGAGCCGATCTATTTTATGGCCAGCGCGGAATGGTTTAAATCGATTTTTGTTTTTTCTGGCATATGGCAAAGTGCAGGCTGGTCCATGATTATTTATTTGGCGGCGCTGACTGCAGTGAACCCCGATTTGCATGAAGCCGCTCTTGTTGACGGAGCCAATAAAGTGCAAAGAATATGGCATATCGATTTACCTTCGATCCTGCCGACCATCATGATCCTTCTTATTTTGAATATCGGGAGTTTTATGGCTGTAGGTTTTGAAAAAATCTATTTGATGCAGAATCCGTTGAATCTCGAGTCGTCTGAGGTCATTCAAACTTACGTTTACAAAACCGGACTGTTAAGTTCTCAATACAGCTATTCCACAGCTGTTGGTCTGTTTAATTCACTGATTAACTTTGTGCTGCTGTTATCATTTAATCAACTCGCTAAGTCCATGAAACAGACAAGTTTATGGTAGAGGAGCAGGATCTCGCATGATTTTGAAACAAAGCCGGGCAGACCGGTGGTTCGACATTCTCAATTACAGCTTACTGACTCTGATCATGTTAATTGTGATGTATCCGCTATATCTCATCATCATATCATCCATTAGTAATCCGAATAGCGTCAATGGAGGTCTAGTATGGATCATCCCTGATGGTTTCACCATGGAAGGATACAAGCGGATATTTACGGATCAGAGAATATGGACGGGATACCGGAACTCACTGTTCTATGCGACTCTTGGAACGGCGATCAACGTTACGCTTACGCTGGGTGCCGGCTATGCTTTATCCCGGACAGATCTGGTTGGTCGGAAAATATTCATGTTTCTTATCGTATTCACAATGTTTTTCGGTGGAGGACTAATCCCGACGTACTTACTGGTTAAGGAACTCGGCATGGCGAACACGATCTGGTCGCAGGTGATTCCCAATGCCGTAGGTGCCTTTAATATCATCATAACCCGGACGTTCTTTCAGTCGACAATCCCCAAAGAACTGCAGGATGCTGCGGAAATAGACGGCTGCTCAGATGCCAAGTTCTTTTTCAAGATTGTGCTGCCGCTTTCGATGCCGATCGTGGCTGTGATGGTGTTATTCAGTGTAGTGGGTCATTGGAACTCTTATTTCCAAGCATTAATTTACTTGCGTAATGAGTCCTTATTCCCGTTGCAAATCGTTCTTCGCGAAATTCTCATTGTGAACCAGACCCAGGATAATATGATGATTACGGCTAAAGACGATGCGGAAATGTTAAGGATCGTCGATGTGATGAAATATGGAGTCATTATAGTGGCTAGTTTGCCTGTCCTCATTTTATATCCGTTTTTGCAAAGATATTTTGTCAAAGGCGTCATGATCGGTTCGCTCAAAGGTTAAGCGGTATTAGCTGCAAGATATGAAACTACTACATTGGATAATCGAAAGGGGATTTTATCGCTATGAGAACCAAACTTATTGTGAGATCGGGATTTGTATTCGCGACAGCTTCTGCGCTTCTGCTTTCCGGCTGTTCCACAGGGCAGGATGTAGATTCAAGCAAGGGTAAAGACAATGGGAAAGAGCCTGCTAATTTAAACGCTACAGGTTTGCCAATTGTGAAGGAGAAATTGACACTTAAGATGGTGACGACCAAAGCGGCCCAGCAGAAGAAACCGCATGGGGAGATGCAGGTCATCAAGAATTTTGAGAATGAGACGAATGTACACATCGAATGGGATGCTACAGCCGCAGGACAAGGTTACCCAGAGAAGAAGAATCTGATGTTTGCCGGAGGCGATCTACCTGATGCGTTCTTCGGCCCGGAGAGCTTATCGGATGACGATTTGATTCGGTATGGTCCGCAGGGTTTGATTATCGCGCTGGAGAACTTGATTCCGAAGTACGCCCCCCAAATTCAGGAGATGATGGATAAGAACCCGAGCATTAAGAAGACCATCACCGCACCGGATGGGCATATTTATTCAATTCCGAGCATTGAGGAAGGCAAAGAAAATATGATTGGTGAGGTCACGTTCATCAATAAGAAATGGCTGGACAAATTAAATCTGCAAGTGCCGACCACAACCGAGCAATTTGAACAGGTATTAAAAGCATTTAAGGAAAAAGATCCGAATGGGAATGGAAAGCCAGATGAAATACCTTTCAGTTTTTTATACGGTAATGCTTTAAACGGGATTTATTCGTTCAGCGGAGCTTTCGGTTCACTTGACAATGGACAGCACATCATGGTCGAAAATAATAAAGTCGCTTTAACGACTGTGCAGCCGGGCTTCAAGGAAGCGACGAAGTACTTGAACCAATTGTACAAGCAAGGATTGATCGATCAGGAGGCTTTTACACATGACCGCAATGTGTATTTTGCTAAGGGACGCAGCAAGGGAGCTCCCGTATATGGTGCATTTAGCGGTTTTCTAGCAACGAACGTTGTTGGTCCGGAGTATGCCGATCAGTACATCGCGCTGCCACCATTGAAGGGCCCAGGCGGTACTCAACTTTACAATGAATATGAAGCAAGTTACTTCACCCGGGCTGGATTTGCGATTACTTCTTCGAACAAGAACCCTGAAGCATCTCTTCGCTGGATTAATGAATTGTATAAGGAAAAGAATGCGCTGCAATGGAGTAATGGACCTATTGGTGTAACCTTAACAGAAAAAGCGGATGGCACCTACGGTTATATGCCGACCCCTCAGGGTATGAGCTTTGATGAGTTCCGTACCAGTGAAGCACCGGGCAATACTTCGGCCAAAGCCATCCTGCAAGCAACGGCAAGCAAGATAGAGCCCAATGAATCGGTAAAAAAGAGACTTGAGTATTTGGCGGCCTATAAGCCATTTATGAAAAAAATGATACTGCCAAGTATGATGCTGGATACCAAAGATTCGGAAAGGGTAGCAGTGCTTAAGACCGATATCATCAATTACATTACACAAATGCAAACGAAGTGGGTTATGAATGGCACGCTGGATGCGGAATGGAACGAATATATAAGTAAGCTGGATAAAATGGGATTGAAGGAAATGATGGATATATACCAAAACGCTTATACCCGTTATCAAACCGTCAAATAGATGCGCATTCTTACCGTCCCGATATTCGCTTCTTGCGGTATCGGGACATCCTTTATCAATCCAGACAGGGAGAAATGGCTATGGCGAAGAAGCCGAATATTTTGTTAATCACAAGTGATCAGCAGCACTGGAACACCATTGGTACATTTAATCACGAAATCTCGACTCCGAATTTGGATCGTCTTGTTCGGGAAGGCACAGTGTTTACCCGGGCGTATTGTCCGAACCCAACTTGTACACCTAGCCGTTCCTCGATCATTACGGGGATGTACCCCAGTCAACACGGTGCTTGGGCATTGGGAACCAAGTTGCCTGAGGATGCACGGACTTTGGGAGAAGAACTGCAAGCAAGCGGATATGAAACAGCGCTCATTGGTAAGGGTCACTTTCAGCCATTGATATCAACACCAATGTATCCTTCGATAGAGTGCGAGCAGCAGCTTCAGGATTTGGAGTTTTGGAAGAGCTTTAAGGGACCTTTCTACGGATTCAAACACGTAGAAATGCTGCGCAACCATGCGCATGAACATCTAGCTGGACAGCATTACGCCATATGGATGGAGGAACAGGGATTTGACTGGAAAGCTCATTTCGCGGAACCGACGGGCACCCTGCCTTATGGGACGGAGCACCATTGGTCGCTGCCGGAGGAAGTTCACTATAATAACTGGATTACGGAGCGGACGAATGCCTATCTGGAACAATTTCAAAGCGAGGATCAACCGTTTATGCTGTGGGCTAGCTTCCCCGACCCTCATCCGCCTTATCTGGTTTCGGAGCCGTGGTCCAGCATGTACGATCCCGAACAGCTGACGCTGCCGGCACTTACGCCTGGTGAGCATGAGCTGAATCCGCCTCATTTTGGTAAAACGCAGCAAGCCAATCCCGACTTTTCTTTTTATCAGGAAACAGGAAAAGGGGTTCATGGTTTCAGCAGCCACTTGATTCCAGAGCAGACACAGAAGAAGAATATGGCGGTTTATTACGGCATGATCAGCTTTATGGACAAATATATTGGCCGCATTCTGGATAAACTGGATGAGCTTGGTCTTACGGAAGATACCATCGTTGTCTACACGACAGATCACGGTCATTTCTTCGGACAGCACGGATTGCAGTTAAAGGGTGCGTTTCATTACGAAGATTTGTTGAAAATTCCCTTTATCGTCCGTTATCCGGGTGTAGTGCCTGCCGGAACGGTCTCTGGTGCGATGCAGTCTCTCGTTGATCTGGCTCCGACGTTCTTAAGCTTTGCAGGCCATTCCATTCCAAGAACAATGACCGGCGTGGATCAGAGTAACGTATGGCTCTGCCGACAACTCGAAGCAAGGGATCATATCATTTGCGAGCATCGAAATGAACCGACCACAATGCATGTGAGAACCTATGTGAATCATAGATATAAACTAACCGTCTACTATAGCCGCTCCTATGGGGAATTGTTTGATCTGAAGGAGGATCCGGGAGAGCTTTGCAATCAATGGGATGCACCACCCTATCAGCGTATCAAGTCGGAGCTGCTGCTTTCATTTCTATGGGCAGAAATGGGCAAAGAGCCCTTATGGATGCCAAGACTGCATCACGCTTAATAGACAGGAGATTAATTGAATGGAGCAGCAAGGCGATAGTCGCAGACAACCGAATGTACTCATTATTCATACGGATCAGCAGCGATATGATAGTCTCGGCTGCACTGGAAACCGTTATGCTCTGACGCCGCATATCGACCGTCTGGCTTCGGAGGGGACGTTATTTCATCGGCATATCAGCGCCCATCCCGTTTGTATGCCTTCACGGGCTTCATTTTTCACCGGACGTTACCCGAATGGGCATGGTGTATATGCGAACGGCGTTGCAATCCCACGGGGCAGTCATATCACAGACCATCCGATGAATGGTGGACAATCGATCAGCTCGAACACAATCAGCCATGTGCCTACGATGGCCGATGTGTTTGCCGAATCGGGTTATCGCACAGCGTCGATTGGCAAGCTTCATTTCACATGTACCAATGCTCCCCGGAGCAGCCACTTCGAGGAATCTCGGATATGTTGGGCGGAAGAGGATATGGATACGTGGAGCGGACCTTATTATGGATTCGAACAGGTTCAGATGACGATTGGGCACGGCGAAAACTATACGGGGCATTATGGTAAGTGGCTGGAGCGTGAATACCCGGATGTTGCCGCTAAAGTCAGGTCCGGCGAGTATCGTGGGAACAGTTCCAACCATGGACTGCTTTATCCGAGTGTTGTTCCGGTTGAAGCACATAGCTCGACATGGATTGCAGATAGGGCAATTTCATATCTAAGCCACAGGGCTGATGAAGACAAACCTTTCTTTCTGTTTCTCGGCTTCCCCGATCCTCATTTCCCATTTACTCCACCCACAGAGTTGGCCGATCTATTTGCGGGGCAAGAGGTTATGCCTATGTATGAACGTAAGCAGGGGACTGGGGAAATTCCTGGCTCCCAGAGGCAGTTATATCAGGAACAAGCGATTCACAATAGTCAGCGTTACGGTTCAGACTTTATCGGTTTAGCCAGACAATATACGGATGCAATGATTCATTTGATCGACCGTTCGGTCGGCCGCATCCTTTCTGCGTTGGAACAGTTCGACCTTGCAGATCATACGATTATTCTCTTTACCAGCGATCATGGTGAATATTTGGGCGATTACGGACTGGTGTTCAAATCCGAGCATGGCTGTAAAGCTTTGAACCATATCCCTCTAATCATGAAAGTCCCGCAAACTGTGGATATTTGGCCAAAAACATGCGATGCTGCGGTAAGCAACGTTGACATTCTGCCGTCATTATGCGATTTGGTGGGCATTCAGGTACCCGAAGATGTGCAGGGGCGAAGCATGCTGCCTCTGCTGCATGGAACGGCGCTCTCCACCTCGGTTCAAGTCGCATGTTATGGCGATAGGCCGTCCGATCATAACTTCAGCCTCTGGAACGATCAATACCGTTATACATGGTACCCTTCCACCGGCGAGTGTGAATTGTACGATCATCTAACCGATCCTTATGAAACAGACAATATCGCCGGGACGAAACAAACCGCCCCCATTCAGGCAACGATGCACCTAGAGTTGCTAGAGCTTCACTGCCAGACGGACCATCCCTCAGCAGGAAAAGTATCGAATTGGTAAATCTATAAAAGGTAGCGTGATTTCATGTCTGTAGAACAACCGAACATTCTGTTGCTGATGACCGACCAACAAAGATGGGATACATTAGGGTGCTATGGGAATAAGACAATCGAAACTGTTAATCTGGACGCACTGGCCTCAGAAGGTACGGTTTTTGAACACGCATATACACCTTCTCCTTCTTGCGTTCCAACCCGAGCGAGTCTAATGACCGGAATGGACCCTTGGCATACCGGCATATTGGGGATGGGGGGAGGGCAGGGACCGATGGAAACAGGCTTTGCTCACACATTGCCCGGAGAATTAGCACGAGCTGGCTATCATACGCAAGGCGTCGGGAAAATGCATTTTTACCCTCAACGGGCATTAAACGGCTTTCATAACACGATCCTGGACGAATCAGGTCGGATTGAGGATCCTAACTTTGTTTCTGACTACAAAAGCTGGTTTGACCAACATAAGACCGGAGCTTATGATTTTGTCGATCATGGAATCCATTGGAATTCCTGGATGGCTAGACCTTATCATGCTCCGGAGTTTCTTCATCCGACGAACTGGACCGTTAATGAATCTATTTCATTTATTAAGCGCAGAGATCCCAAAAAGCCCTTTTTTCTTAAAACTTCCTTTGCTAGACCGCATTCTCCTTACGATGCGCCACCTTTTTACTTTGATCTGTATCAAAATAAAGAAATTCCCATGCCGGTTGTTGGGAATTGGGCTTCGATGCACGATCAACCTGTTGACGCAGCAAGTCCCGTCGCTTGGAGAGGGATACGAAAGCCAGAGGAAATTCGGCGTGCTCGTGCAGGCTACTACGGGCTCATTCATCATATCGATCACCAGATAGGCCGTTTGCTGGATTGCTTGCGACGTGAGGGCGTCTACCATAACACGATGATTGTGTTTTTATCGGATCATGGCGATATGTTAGGCGATCACCATCTGTGGAGAAAAACCTATGCGTACGAAGGCTCCTCCCATATTCCTATGATCATAAAAATGCCAGCAGCTTTTGGCAAAGGCAAGGCAAAAATAAGTGAACCTGTTACCGTTCATGATGTTATGCCAACTATATTGAATACGGCAGGATTGGATATTCCCCATTCCGTGGATGGTAAAAGCATGGTCCCGCTCATTGTAGGCAACGGAACGGATTGGCGTTCTTATGTTCATGGCGAACATAGCACTTGTTATTCGGAGGAACAAGAGATGCAGTATGTGACGGACGGAAGGGCGAAATATATCTGGTTTCCACGTTTGGATACGGAACAATTGTTTGATCTGAATGTCGATCCTGGTGAATGCCATGATCTTTCTGATGAACCAGGGGCTCAATTAGAGCTGCAGCGTTGGAGGGACAGATTGATTGCAGAGCTGGTACCCAGAGGAGCGGGGCTTACCGACGGCAAGCGTCTGCTCAGCCAAGCGGATAAACCGTTTTTGATATCGCCATATTATAAAGCGCGGGTATCCGGCGAATCTGCTTTACAATGATAAGAACATGAATGCTTGAAACACATCTCATCGGCATAGCTGCTATAGCGTGAAAAAGTAGAAGGCTCCGAAGTGATGTTTTTCTGTTTTTGCAAGGGATAGATAATTATCGTGATTCAGTTATTTTTATCAAGGGTATGAGACCAATTTCGCTCTGCTAAGTATGAGTTAAAGTTCATAGGAATTTGCACGTTGCTAGCGCGTGACGCTTATTGAACTCTAACGAAAAACTATAGTCCAATTTCGAAAGGGCTGCCGGGAGGTAGTGTATCCTGGAATGATGCAGTCTCATATTGCCGATGGTCGGGGAAAAGGCTCTTGACAGAGCATATGTGCAATATTTGGCAAGGAAAGTTCCCAGAGAAAAATAACGCTAGCGATGGGTATGCGGGCACGGCGCCTGCCAAATCCTTTGAACCAAACGGATACGGCCTTTACAATGTAGCTGGTAATGTGTGGGAATGGTGCTCGGATTGGTTTAGCCCTACCTATCATATCAATGGCACAAAGGATAACCCCACTGGCCCTCCATCTGGAGACAACAGGGTTTTAAGGGGAGGTTCGTACTTGTGTCATGCCTCCTATTGCAATCGATATCGTGTGGCGGCAGGGAGTAAGAACACACCTGACAGTTCTGCAGGAAATATAGGTTTTCGTTGTGCTGCTGATGTATAGTTACACTTTTATGTCGCCAAAGTGGCTAAATCCGATTTGGTTTAATGGCGTTCACTCTCAGGGTGAACGCCTGATTTACGTTGTTTCGAGTACACAAGCTCAAAAAATTCGACAATACAGGAGAAGATCTCGAGGATTTGATCTCGATAGGGACGATCGGATTGATCAAGGTCATCGAGTCGTTTTCGCCGAACAAAGGGGCCAAGCTCGCGACTTTCGCAGCACGCTGTATAGAAAGTGAAATACTTATGCATCTTCGCTCGTTGAAGAAAACGCGCAGGGATGTATCCTTGCATAATCCCATCGGAACGGACAAAGAGGGGGATGAAATTACGCTCATCGACATTCTTGGTTTCGCTGAGACGGTAACTTCTTACCAAGAAGGTTAACTGGCTGCTCCTTCTGTACGTTCGTAGGTGTAAATCGGTTAAGCGTTGAGAATGCTGCGTGCGACTTCCTTTCAAGCGTGATATTATAGACAAAAGGTTTAGAAGCAAGTAGTAAGGAGGAAGAAGTTTGAAGTGGAAACCGAAGAAACTGTTTCGCAAAGCTGCCTTTCGCAAGCATCTCATTTTGTTCTTTGTTACGATACTAATTCCGGCAGTTCTATTCCTTTCCTTCAACTTATATAGGTCATCGAATCAGCTGACGAGTGAAATCGAGAACGCATCGGCTAATCGACTAGACCGGATCGGACGCCATATAGACAGTATGAGTGACAATATGAATCAACTTGCGACACAGCTTTCCTTGACACCTTCGATTTATGATCTGTTAAACCGTCCGTATGACCTTTCGGTTTACGACTATTCGGTTATTAAAGAACAGCTTCGAGGATGGACAACCTCCAATTCGATCTTTTATTCGCTTGCACTGTATATTTACCAGAACGACAAGGTGCTGACGACAAATGAAGGGCTGTACAAAATAGCTGATTATTATGACAGCGCTTTTATTACGAGCCTAAGACAAAAATCGAAAGAACGGTACACCTCATGGACGGGCGTTCGTACGGTAAAAGGAATCTCAGGTACGCCAGATGTAGAGATGCTTACGTTTGCCCGATCAATTCCGGCTACGATGCAAACGCCGCTAGGGATGCTCGTCATTGACATTCAAAAGATTAGCTTTATGCAAACGTTGCTTAACCTGCCAACAGATGCAGCGGGGCCTACTTTGGTGCTTGATCCTCAGAACGGACTCATCTCCCATTCGATCGAAGGGCTGGATGCCGAAGGACTGGCTCAGCATCTAGCGCTGGGGGAGCTGCGGACAGATGTCATGACGCTTGCTGGCGGTCGGTATTTTGTAACGGCACATAAAGGTCAGACTTATGGTTGGACCACGTTGCAGCTAACACCCTATAGTGTGTACAGCGATCAGATGAAGGTGGATGTGGGCCGTGCGCTGCTTATTTTGCTTCTGATTATGCTTGCGGGATTAGGCGTTTCCTACTTATTCGCCTCGATTCTTTATGATCCGTGGCGAAGGATGGCCGAGCAGCTGAGAGAATTCGTGATCCGGCCGTTCGATACAGGCAAGACGGATGATTTCCATATCGTGGACGATGCCATTGGCAACCTGATTTCAACCGTAAGGCAAAATGTGCCGATAATCCGGGATCATTTGGTACAGGAGCTGCTGCATCATCATCTGCCCAACGACAACGATGTCCTTGAACGATTCGCGCAGACAGGCCTTCGTTTCGAACATCCGAATTTCCTTGTCCTCCTCATAGCTGCAGAAACGCCTGTCAGGGAAGATGAGCAGGGGAATAGTGTTTACTTATACAGCTTGGCAGAGGGTATTTTGACCTCCCACTTCTCAGTAGCAGGGACTATTTTGGACAGAAACATGTTTGGCTTCATCCTCAACTTGCCTTCGACGAAGCTTCAGGCTGAGGAACAAGAGCGTTTGGTGCAGTGCTACCGCCAAATGATGAGCGAGGCGCAAGAGCGTTGGTCTGTTTGGCTCCATGCTGTGGTCGGAGGTGTTCGATCGTTGGAAATGGTACATGAAGCCTATGAGCTGGCTCGCCGGGCTGTTACCTACAAAGCATTTTTAGTTAGCTCAGATATGGTGTATGCAGATGGAACTCGGGAAGAGCTGAAGTTCGACTATCCGGTGTCGTACCAGAAGCTGTTTCTGAACACGATTTTGGCGGGAGACAGACAAGCAGCTGAAGATTTGGTGTGGCAGCTATTCGAGAAATATATTCATCAGAATCGCTATTCGCTGCCTAAGCTGCAGCAGATGATTGTGATGCTAATGAGCCATACGTTGGGCTCGCTCGTCCAGGAAGGTTACGATATTGGGGAGCTTATGGATGAAGTAAGCTTGCTGAATTTACAGAAATACCGAAACAGCACCGAACTGCAATCCTATATTCATGCCACTCTCGACTTAATGATGGATTACGTCCACGAAGTACGAAACGAGCGGAGCTTTCCGCCTTATATCCGAGAAGCCTTGATGTACATGGAACAGCATTATGAACGCAATATCGCCATATCTGATGTTGCTGAAGCTGTAGGAATCAGCAGCGGACATTTAGGGCGACTGTTCAAGGCGGAAACAGGCAAAGCCCCGTTGGAATATTTAACAGAATACCGTCTGGAGCAGGGCAAGAGGCTGTTAGGGGATGCAAGTAAATCGCTGCAAAGCATTAGCGAGGCGATTGGTTATAATGACGTGCATACGTTCATCCGGTTTTTCAAAAAATACGAGGGTATTACCCCAGGCGAGTACCGTAAAAAGATGATGTAGCCTTTTGGATGCCAATGTACACTTTTGAACATAGCCTGATATAAAGCGGAAATTCCCCATTCAGATCGTAGAGTGGGGATTTACTGTTTTTTTGGAAGCGGTTACGCTAAAGGTGCAATCACGTGATGTAACTAGTATAACGACATATGAAAAGGAGGTTGGAATGTGAACGGAATGTCTTCGGTCCCTGCAACTAGTTCAAAGCCAGTTACCAAGCTAGGGCGGCATTGGAGAGAATGGAGCAAGCACAAATACTACTTTGTTCTTCTACTGCCGGGTCTTGCGTACTTCGCTTTATTTCATTATTGGCCGATGGCTGGCATTACAGTCGCGTTCAAAGATTTTCGCTTGCTAGAGGGGATCATGGGAAGCCCCTGGGTTGGCCTGAAATGGTTCCGCATCTTATTCGAGGCTCCCGATTTCTGGACCGCTATGAAGAACACGATCATTATCAGCTTCTATAAGCTCATTTTTAATTTTCCAGCTCCAATCCTTCTCGCCTTGTTGTTGAATGAAGTATATAATTCGACCTTCAAACGCTGGGTGCAGACGATCGTTTACTTCCCGCATTTCTTGTCATGGGTTATCTTAGGGGGTATCTTGTTTTCGTTATTCTCATCGGGTTCCGGCTTGACCAGCTTCTTGGGTATGAAGACATCACCGTTGATGGATCCTGGTTCGTTCCGAAGTTTTCTCGTACTCAGTGAGATGTGGAAGGAGATGGGGTGGGGGACGATTATTTATTTGGCCGCCATCTCGGGAATTAATCCAGAGCTGTATGAAGCAGCACGAATGGATGGAGCTAATCGCTTTCATTTGGTACGACATATCACGCTGCCTTCGATTACCAACACAATCGTCATTCTGCTTATCTTGCGTACCGGGCAGATCCTTCATGTTGGCTTTGAGCAAATTTTCATACTATATAATCCGCTCGTCTTCGACGTATCCGACGTTTTGGACACATATGTATATCGACTTGGCTTAACGATGGGAAGATATTCCTTCGCAACAGCCGCCGGGTTATTCCAATCTTTCGTAGGCTTATTGCTGCTGCTCGTCACCAATGGTGTGGCTAGACGTATGGGGGAGCGCGGAATATGGTGAGGTGCCTATGAGAAAACGATTTTCATCCAAATTTTTTGATGTTGGGAACAGCCTGTTCCTCCTGCTACTGAGCGCCATTACACTGTATCCATTATGGCACGAAATTTCGCTATCTCTAAGCTCGAAGGCGGAGGCGCTACGAGGAGGCTTCTTCTTCTGGCCCCGTGGATTAACGATGCAGGCTTATACAAGTGTATTGTCCTCGGACTATATTTGGGTCGCCTATGGAAATACCATTTTCATTACCGTCGTGGGTACGGTATTATCCTTATTCGTCACGTCGAGTATGGCATATCCGCTCGCCAAGCGAACGTTGCCATTGAAGAACGTATGGTTGAGCTTGATCGTCTTTACAATGATATTCAGCGGTGGCATGATACCCGTATACTTGGTCGTGAAGCAGCTTGGTTTGCTAAATTCCTTGTGGGCGCTTATTCTTCCTAACTTGGTAACCGCTTTCAATGTTATTATTGTCATTAACTTTATTCGCGGGATTCCGGAAGAAGTTGAGGAGTCGGCTGTGATGGACGGTGCCAATCCAATCCGCATTTATCTCTCCATCATCGTACCGTTATGCAAGCCCGTTTTGGCTACACTGGCGCTTTGGATTGCGGTAGGGCTGTGGAACAATTTCTTCCAGGCACTCATTTACTTGAACGACAAGTCGCTTACGACACTACCTTTGCTGATTAGGCAAATTATTTCAGGTCAGCAGCTTGCTGAGCAGACGGGGCAATTGGCGGACTCCTCTACGGAATCGGTTATTGCTTCTACGATTATTCTTTCTATTATTCCGATTTTAGCGATTTATCCGTTTCTGCAGCGATATTTTGTGAAGGGCGTTATGCTCGGCTCCGTCAAATCTTAAGGTAGATCAAATTTAGAAATGACTAGGGAGGTCTTGGTATGAAAAAGAAATGGAAAATGTCAGCAGCGTTAGCAGGTGCAGCGATTCTGGCTGTAACAACGGTTGGATGCGGAGATTCCGTGAAGACAACGAAGGAAGATGCGAAGCAGACGAGTGACGATAAGCCGGTCACTTATAAGTTCTTGCGCAGCAGCGGAATTGCCGAATACCCAGCCGATGGCGGGGAAGCGAGAAAAGTGCTGACAGAAGCCGCTGCCAAAGCCGGTGTGAAAGGCGTGGACTATGTGGCGCAGCAAGCTCCTGGGGACGATTATCAGACGAAACTCAACTTACTGGCCTCCTCGAATGATCTTCCAGACTTTTTTGATATCGACTCTAAGACGTTGAGCAGGTTTGTAGAGCAGGGCCTGGTGCAACCGATCGACGAATATTTGAAAAAAGCACCGCACCTGATGAAGCTGATTCCTCAGTATTATTGGGATCAAGTGACATTTAACGGTAAAATATATGCCCTTCCTAACGGTATGAGATCCGAAATATTCAACAGCCCGAACGTAACGTCGGTTCTAGTGCGTGAAGATTGGCTGGATGCGGTCGGTATGAAGGCTCCTACGACGGTGAATGAGCTGCATGATGTTCTGCAAGCATTCGTTACGAAAGATCCAGATAAGAATGGGAAGAACGATACCCTAGGTTTAAGTGGGACCAAGCTATCGCGCTACAATTCGATCTTCGGGGCTTACGGCGTGATCCCACACTTCTGGACGGAGCGCGACGGTCAGATCAAAAAAGGCTTTACCTTACCGGAAACGAAGCAAGCGCTCGCTTTGCTTCAGCAGTGGTACAAGGAAGGTTTGATTGACCCCGACTTCCCAGTGATGGAAACAAAGCAGCTGAACGAGAAAATTATCAATTCGAAGGTCGGTTTGTTCGAGAATGATGCCTATCTGGTAGACCCTAAAGCGAATCCGACTTCAGAGGCATTAAAAAAGACAACTCCAGCCTCAAAGCTTAGCCTCATTGCACCTCCCAAAGGGCCGGATGGCAAGTTGGGCAATCCAGAGACGAATGCGGTAGCTGCTGCTCCGCTGCGCGCCTTGTCTGTGAAGGCGCAAAATCCGGAGAAGCTGTTCCGCTTCCTGGATTGGCTGGTGGATGACAGCGAAGGCGGAGGTTTCAACCTAGGGCTGTACGGTGTTGAAGGAACGGATTATACGTATGACAAGGCGATGAACCTGATTAAGCAATCGACGAGTTATGCCGATTTATACAAGAAAGGCTACAACAACCCGATCCGGATGGCATTCGTTGTAGACAGACGTTGGACGACGCAGGAAGTTCGAAACGGTATCGAAACGGCATCGAAAAATATTATACCGAACGCGTTCTGGAAGACGGTTCCGGCTGAGCTGGATTACCCGGATCTCGAAACGAAGCTGTGGGCTGAATACTTCGTTAAGATTGTAACAGGTGTTTGGACCATCGATAAGTTTGACGAGTTCGTACAGAAGTACAATCAACAGGGTGGATCGCAAATTGAAAAGCAGGCCAACGAAGAGTGGAAAAAATTGAAGAAGAAATAAGCGTAATAACTGAAGAGCATGAAGCTGGCGGATACAGTTCAATGGGTTTCCCCCAGCTTCATGCTTTAACGGGAGGCATATCGAATGAAACCAAATATATTGTTCATTACTGTGGATCAAATGCGGGGAGACTGCTTAAGCGCACTCGGTCATCCGATCGTACAGACGCCGAATCTAGACAAATTGTTGGAAGACGGTGTGTTGTTTCGGAACGCATATTCCGCAACGCCGACCTGCATTCCGGCGCGGGCGGCACTCTTAACGGGCATGAGCCAACGCTCACATGGACGAGTAGGATACGAGGAGCATGTCCCATGGACGTACGAGCACACCTTGCCCGGTGAATTGGCGAATGCTGGCTATCACACGCAATGTGTTGGCAAGATGCACGTATACCCGACCCGTAACTTATGCGGCTTCCACAACGTGGTGCTGCACGACGGCTACATGCACTACAACCGGGACAACAGTCGAACGACACATGCGGAACATTTCAACGAATGCGATGATTATTTGAATTGGATACGGAATACAGAGCCGGGTACCTATGATCTGATGGACAACGGACTCGATTGTAATGCATCAACGGTTGCGCTGCCATGGCATCTCCCAGAACGGCTGCATCCGACGAATTGGGCGGTCACCCAATCGATCGATTTCCTACGAAGACGCGACCCTAGTAAGCCGTTTTTCCTGTGGACGTCCTTCGTGCGTCCGCATCCGCCCTTCGATCCGCCTCAGGCCTACTTCGACATGTACCTCAATGAGGACATGCCGGAGCCGCCGGTAGGCGACTGGGTAGATTTGCAGAGCGCCGAGAATGGATCGGGCCATCCTACTACCGGCATAAGCAAGCTGACGAAGAAGCGTCTGGATCGGGCCAAGGCGGCTTACTATGCTCTTATTACGCACCTGGACTTTCAGATCGGACGTCTGCTGAATGCACTCAGTGAGTACGGCGTGCTGCGCAATACGGTCGTGGTGTTCACCTCCGATCATGGAGAAATGCTGGGCGACCACCATTTCTTCCGAAAAGCGCTCGCCTACGAAGGAAGTGCGAAAGTGCCTTTAATTGTCGCTGATTATACAGGCCGACTAGGGTTGAACCGCGGTGCTGATGAGGAGCGGATAACCGAACTGCGCGACATCATGCCTACGCTGTTGGATGCAGCCGGTGTGGCTGTGCCAGACTCGGTCGAAGGCGAGAGCTTGTTACCGCTATGCCGTGAAGGTGCGGGTGTCGCATGGCGCGAATACGTGCACGGGGAGCATGCCTATGGGGCCTTGTCCCACCACTACGTGACAAATGGTCGAGAGAAATACATTTGGTATTCGCAGTCTGGCGAAGAGCAGCTGTTCGACCTTACTTGCGACCCGGAGGAGCTGTCCAATAAGGCGGGAGATCCAGCCTGGCAGCTGAGAATACAAGGCTGGAGAGAGCGGCTGGTTCGGGAACTGTCGGGACGTGAAGAAGGTTATGTAAGCGATGGGGCGCTCGTTACGGGTCGGAAACCGAGGACGGTGCTCAGTCATCTAAAATAAGATAGGAGCGCCTCATTAGGATGGGTTGTCGATAGCACAAAAGGGCTGCCGCGTTGGTAGCCCTTTACTTCGTGAAGGAAAAGGGACATTCCGAACAGAAGAGAAAATTTCGATTGAATCCGGCATGCTGTTTTATTTAAAACCAGGTTTAGAGATGACTATGGAAGGTGATCGAGACAATCCGCTGCGAATTACAATGGTACTGCTGTCACTTATATCCGTTACGATGATTTCTCAAGGAGCGTATGAGGTAACTGATCTTCCAGAATTAGAACTGCCATTCATGTTGAAGTGTGAGGACAGTATGGCAAAAAAATATGACAGCCTATTCAAAGAGCTATCGGAGGGATGGGTTCCTGGACAGCTTGAGAGTGAGCTTTTGACCAAATCACTGCTATATAATCTTTTGTATGAATTGCATAAGCAAAATAGCCCCGAACTTATACGTAGAACTTCGGCCTTAAGTATGTATATCAAAGTAAAGGATGAGTTGGATCGGAATTATAGAGAGGGTATTCGGTTACATGAACTAGCTGATCGATACCAAATTTCAATTTCATATCTTCGCAGTCTTTTCCAAAAGCATACAGGAAAGAGTCCCAAAAGCTATTTGAAAGATGTACGCAATGAACATGCCAAGAAGCAATTACTATATACAGAGTTGACGGTGAAAGAGATTGCTGAAAACTGCGGATATGCGGATGAGTTTCATTTTAGCAAAAGCTTTAAGCATTCTAATGGCATGCCCCCCAAGCAATTTAGAATTAAAAGAGGATTGGATTGAATTAAAGCCAATGAGTCGTTCTCGCCGAACAAAGGGACCAAGCTGGCGACGTTTGCGGCTCGCATTTTTGACGATATCGACCCGCAGCACGTGAATTTTCTTACGATTGCAAACAGCAACGATGTGGTTGATAATTTTTTTGAAAACGGGAACCCGTATGCATCGTTACGAGAGCAAGGGCACGAGTAAGGGATCAGGCGACCGCCCTGCACTCGGAACACTCCTTCAATACGCCTGGCTTGGAATGAATCACATCTGGACGGGTTATGATCATCTGTTGTTCCTGCTCAGCCTGCTCATAGTCGCCGCCGGGTGGCGGGATGCACTGCGAATTGTAACGGCGTTCACCGCTGCACACAGCGTGACGCTGCTGCTGACGGCAACGGAAATGATTCGAGTCAACTCACGCCTGGTCGAGATCGCCATCGCTCTTTCCATAGCTTATGTTGCTGCAAAAAATTGGTTTATACGCCGGAAGGCGATCGCCCCCCGTTATCGGTGGCTGCTCACATTCGCTTTCGGTCTCGTGCATGGGATGGGGTTCGCCGGTGCATTGCAGGAGACGGGGCTTCCGAGCCGTTATTTTATCAGCTCGCTGCTCAGCTTCAATGCAGGAATTGAAATCGGGCAATTGGCTATCGTCGCAGTGGCACTGCCTTTACTCCTGCAAATTCGCTCGCGGAAATGGTATTCGCCGTTTACGATCGGCTTGTCGGCCGTCGTATTCGCGCTCGGCGTGGCCTGGGCGGTCCAGCGTGCATTACAGACGTGAAGAGCGATGCTCTGGTTTTATGGTTCCTTATCAGATTTACTTAATAGCAGTATGAAAAAGACGACTTTCATTCCTTTTTTTGAGGCGTGGGTCGTCTTTTTACTTTTAATGATTCACCTCTATAGTCTAGTACTTGGAGAAACAGCGAAATAAACAAAAATACTACAAGAAATATAAAAATACCCTCGTAGATGGAAGTATAGGTTCCAACTTATAATTTAGTTACAAACATTGCTTTAAAATCTTCACCCAAAAATTTCATTTAAAGGGGAGTAATTTCAATGAAAAAAACATTAATCCTTACGGCTTTAACGGCTTTAACCCTATCTCTGGCAGCCTGCGGTACTTCAAAGACCGCCACTGAAACTGTTAAACCAACAGCAAGCACGTCTGTTAAAGCCGCTGATAAGAAAGCGGATCTCGTTGTGGCCGGCGTCGTGTTCCAGGAAGACCAATTCATGAAACTGCTGTCTCTCGGTTATCAGGATGCGGCAAAAGCTGCAGGCGTAAAAGTGCTGACCGGAAATACGGGTAACGATCAAGCAAAAGAATCGGAATTAATCAACACTTATGTTTCGCAAAAGGTAAATGGTATCGCGATTTCACCTTTGAATGAAAATGCCTCTATCGCAGTTTTAAAGAAAGCGGACGAATCAGGCGTGAAAATCGCCATAACCAATACAGCCCTCACAAATGCACCTTTTGCCGTTGGCGGGTATACTTCGGATAATAAGAATATTGGCCAAATTACCGGTAAGGCAACTGCACAATATATTAAGGAGAAGCTGGACGGCAAGGCGAAAATTGCCATCCTTCAATTCAAATCTCAACTTCCACAGCAAAGTGTCGACCGACTAAACGGATTCCTCGATGAAGTGAAAAAGGTTAACCCGAACGTTGAAGTAGTAGCTGACCAAGACGCTTGGATACAAGATAAAGCCATATCTGTGACAGGCGATATTTTAACGGCGCATCCTGATGTAAATCTGATATGGTCGGCAAACGAGGGGGGAACGATCGGAGCAACAATGGCTGTGAAAAATGCTGGAAAAGCTGGCAAAGTCTCTGTATTCGGCACAGATGCGAGCGATCAACTAATTTCAATGTTGAAGGATAAAGATAATATTCTACAGGCGATAACCGGTCAAAACCCTTACGATATTGGCTATAAAGCGATGGATTTGTTGATTAAAGGTCTAAAAGGCGAAGATATCAGTGCGAGCAAAGGTAAGACTACCATTATTGACGGCATTCTGCTTAGCCGTGCAAATCCGGATAGCATTTCCAAGTTTGAGGCTGACCTGAAGGCGAAAATGGGCAAGTAGTCATCTGACCATTTTCTAAGCAAATGGGGTTGCTGGGTTCGAAGAACGAGGCAGCCCCTAACCATATAAACGAGAGAGAACTGTGAGGTAGACCCCATGAGTGTATTGGAAACCAGTAAAATATCTAAAGTGTATCCGGGTACTGTGGCCTTGGATCAAGTTTCCGTATCGTTCGAAAGCGGAAAGGTGCATGCGCTGCTTGGGAAGAACGGCTCCGGAAAATCAACCTTGCTCAAAATTTTTTCGGGAGCGGTCGAGCCTACACAGGGAGAAGTCATATTGGATGGAGTGTCCTTGAAGTTTCGCGATCCGAGAGATGCTTTCGCGAAGGGGATTGTGACCGTTTATCAAGAGTTAAGCCTTGTACCTGGTTTGACCGTTGCAGAAAACATTTTTCTAGGTCGAATGCCTATGAAGGGCATGATCGTGGACTGGAAAAAGACATACGAGATGGCGAATGAAATTTTAAAGGAATACAATGTGGATATTCCGGCAGAAGAAACGGTACACAACCTGAGCGTCGGTCAAGCTCAAATGATTGAAATTGTGAAAGCAATGAGCTATAACCCGAAAGTTTTGCAGCTGGACGAACCGACGTCTGCTCTTGCAAAAAATGAAATCGAATCGTTATTCAAGATGATTAGGGAATTGAAGAAAAAGAATGTCATTATTACCTATGTTTCGCACCGTCTGCATGAACTTTGGGAAATCGCGGATACTTGTACGGTTTTGCGCGAAGGGCATTTAATCGGTAAGGCACCGATGCAGGAACTGACTCGCAAAGATTTGATCGGCATGATGTTTGGCGATGTGGAAATCCGGACCCGTCCCGAAAATTTAACAATATCGAGCGAGGTTATGCTGGAAGTAAAAGGATTGACTCGCAAACATAAATTTCAGGATATATCCTTTCAGTTAAGAAAAGGCGAAATTCTTGGCATCGCAGGCATGCTCGGATCAGGCCGAACCGAGCTGCTTAAATCGATTTTCGGCGCAGATCCATTCGATAGCGGTGAGATTTATTGCAGCGGGCGGAAGATTCAATCGCCTACTCCAGAAAAGATGAAAAAAGCCGGACTTGCCTACACGCCAGAAGACCGCAAGCATGAAGGGCTCATCCAGATTGCTTCGATCAAGGATAATTTATGTGTGGCAAGTCTGGATTTAATAGCAAAAGGTTTGTTTATCCGCAAGCAAGACGAAGATAAAGTCGTTCAAAAGCAAGTGAGCGACCTCCAGATCAAGGTAGCGGATGTAAATCACCAGGTATCCTCCTTATCCGGAGGGAATCAACAAAAAGTGGTTGTCGGCAACTGGTTAAACACGAACCCGAGCATTATGATATTTGACGAGCCTACGCGAGGCATTGACGTCAATGCCAAACAGCAAATCTTTCAAATCATTTGGGAGCAGTCGCGCAAAGGAATTTCTAGCATCATGGTCTCATCGGAGCTGGAGGAGCTGCTTGAGGTTTGCCATCGCATCCTCATACTAAAGGACGGCAAGATTTCAGGGGAATATGCGCCGGAACAATTGAAAATAGAAGAGCTATATGCGCTTAGCATGGGAGGAGAAGCATCTTGAAACCATCAGCTGCCGTAAAATTCCCTTCATCATCGTTTGATTTGAAGAAGAAGCTGAACAAACATGCACTAGAGATCATACTATTGGTCATCGTTATCATGATGACATTCGCTTCATCCCTTTTAACCTGGAGAACTTGTTAAACATTTTAAGAAATATGGCTTTGCAGGGTTGTATCGCCTTCGGCATGACGATTGTCATCATTGCAGGTGAAATCGATCTTTCCATCGGATCGACGGTTGCGTTAACGGGCGTTATCATAGGTCTTACGACCGGCAAACTTGCTGACGCAGGAATGTCGATGGATGCTGCTGTCATTGTGGGTATCCTTTTATCGTTTGTCGTTGCCGGTTTGATTGGCTTGTTTAATGGTTTGATTTTAGCGAAGTATAAAGTCCCTTCATTTATTATTACCCTGGCTATGTTAAACGTCATATATGGGGTTGCCGCAGTCATTTCAAAAGGTTTTCCCGTAACGACCTTGCCTTCATGGTATAATGTACTCGGAGCCGGTCAAATCTTCTCGATTCCGATTCCTGCTATTATTTTGCTTCTTGTATTCGCTGTTATTTTTATCGTGATGAACTATACCAAATTCGGACGTTCCGTCTATGCGGTAGGGGGCAACCCGGAATCGGCTCGTCTGTCAGGAATTAATGTTTCCCGTGTCAAAATCATTTGTATGATTGTCGTCCAACTTTGCTCTGCGCTTAGCGGGGTACTCGTTTCCTCACAGGTCATGTCCGGCTCATTTAACTTCGGAAAAGGCTGGGAAATGATTGCGATTTCATCCGTCATTATTGGCGGCACGAGCTTGTTCGGGGGCGTTGGTAAAGTATGGGGCACATTTATCGGTCTGATCTTCCTGGGTGTACTCATAAACGCGATGACGATCTTAAATGTCAATGAATATGTTCAATATATCGTTCGTGGGCTACTGATTTTAACGGCGGTACTGATCACAACTATACAATTAATGAAGAAACGCAGTTGATCTAAGTTAAACTATACGAATGATGGCATCCCTTTTTCCTGTAATTGCAGGGCAAAGGGATTGTTCCATCTCAAGAGGAATGGAATGCGGATGGTATTTCAAAATATCAGTTTTCGGACCAAAATGTTCATGAGTATGTTTAGCGTTATCCTCATTCCTATGATCATTGTAAGCAGCTTACTCTACAATAGGTCTGCGCAATCCATAACGGATCAAACTTCCAACGTTGTCATTAGCAGTATAGATTTTGCTGTCAATAATATGGATACCGCTCTTGATAATGTGACCGGATTAAGCAAGTTGATTCTAACGGACAACAGGCTCTTAACACTTGCCAAGCAAGAAACACGGCTGTCTCCTGAGGCGAAAAACAAAAAATACGCAGAGATGCTGGACTTACTCCGTTTTTTTATCACTCGCATTAAAATCCAAAATGTTTTGGAAGGAACCGATTCTTTTTATTTATATTTGGTAAAGCAAAATACAATCATCGATTCGAAATCAACTTATTACGAAGATATTGATACGAATAACATCGATTTTGTGAGAAATGGCCAAAACAAAGACGGTAATGAGCACTGGTTTGTGTCAAAACCTGTCGATTATTATAGCCTGAATCATATTTCTACACGTTTGGAAGACAGTAAACTGATTACTTTTAATAAGGTTTTAAATGACGAAGATGGGAATACGATTGCAGTTCTGGCCGTCAATGTAAGCGAGGACTATATTAGCGACTTTTATAGAAAAATACAAAGAGGCATTCCTGGTGAATTCGTCGTTCTGGACGCCTATTCTAATGTTGTTGCCCATTCAGATAAGAGTGTTGTGGGTACCAAAACGGGCCTCTATTCACAGATTAACGATAAGATTCAATCATCGGGAAAAGAAAGCGGCAGCTTTTTTGTCGATTCGCAAAAACAATTCGTCGTTTATTCGATCTCCCGTTACAACCAGTGGAGGTATGTTGTCGTTATCCCGTCGTCCGAAATATTGGGTAAAGTCTATGAAATCAGAAATTTTTTCTTCGTCCTCATCTCGATAACGGCTCTAATCATTTTTATGGTTAGTTACTTTTTATCGAATCTATTTTATAAACCATTGTTAAAGCTCATAAAGGCGATGCAAAAAATCGGCAACAGAAATTTGGATGTAAGAATACAAGACAATCGCCAAGATGAGTTTAGTCAGGTTTATCAGGGGTTTAATGATATGGCGGATGAACTGAACGCGCTTGTTAAAGATCTTGCAAATGAAAAGTTTTATAAACTTGAAGCCGAAATCAAACTGCTGCAGGCTCAAATTAACCCTCATTTTTTATACAATACACTTGATTCCATCTATAGTATTGCAAAAATTAAAAAGGTCGAAGAGATATCGCAAATGGTTGCTGCTTTATCCAAATTTTTCAGAGTCAGCTTAAGCAGCGGTAGAGATATCGTCTCGTTAAAAGAAGCGGTAAGTCTGGTTGTCAGTTATTTAACCATATTAAATATTCGTTATCGAGGTGAAATCAGCTTTCACGTGGATCTTCCGGATGAATTTGCCGACTGTCTGGTCCCTAAGATGCTGCTACAGCCAATTGTTGAAAACTCGGTCAATCACGGAATTGAAAAACAAAAAGGGCGGGGGCATATTTCTGTTGCCGTATCGTCTATTGATGGGAATCTGCGAATTATCGTTGTAGACAACGGTATGGGGATGAAGGAAGAGGAATTGTCGCGATTAAGACAGTATCTCCAAATCGAAGTGACAGCGGAGACACCAAGCTTTGCCCTTAGAAACTTAATTCACCAAATCCGCTTACAGTACGGACCTCATTATGGAATTGAAATTGAAAGTGCTTATGGAGAAGGTACGAAAGTAACGATAGAAATTCCGATAGCAATCAGAGAGGTGCTGGCGACATGATCAAAATGATGGTTGTGGATGACGAAGCATGGGTACGAGAAAGGCTGGTTCATACGATAGATTGGGAGCAACTGGGGATCAAGGTCATGGATGAGGCGAGCTGTGGTCAAGAAGCGCTGGACAAAGCACTTGAATTGAATCCTGATATCATTTTGACCGATATCCGTATGCCTAATATGGGAGGTCTTGAGCTTATTCAATCCCTCAGAGGTCATCAGTTTCATGCCAAAGTCATTATTATCAGCGGCTATAGCGACTTTGAATATGCCAAGAAAGCGATTTCTCTTGGAGCTTTCGATTATATATTGAAACCGGTGGAAGACGACGATTTGCTTGGCGTCGTAAAAAAATGTCTGGAGCAAATTCTGGCTGACAAGAAAAAAGAAGAATTGCTGCAAAAGGCGGATACGCAAGTCAACAAGCGTTTGCCTATGTTGAAAGAAATGTTCTTTGCAAATCTGGTTGATGGGAGGATCCAGAACGAAAGAGAAGTTCTGGAGGCTCTGAACGACTTACAGTTTGAATATTTAAATCTGAATCATTGTTGCGTTATTTTTCAATTCAAAGAAGTAGAGAAAGATGGAATTTCTTTGGATGCTGAATTCGCACAATTCGTTATCGGAAATTTGGTCGGAGATATACTTCGAGAGATTAACTGCCAAGCGATTACTTTTACAAATTCTGATGAAGTAGTGGCAATTGTGTCTTCTGAACATGCCTGCGAATATCTTTGCCAACAGCTAGATTCGGCAGCATTCAGTCATATGATCAATAAAATTTTTGGATGCTCGATCGATATTGGCTTTGGAGGATGGTGTTCCAACATCATGGATATTTCTTCGTCATACCGACAGGCGAAGCAGTCATTGCTGATAAGCGGTTTTCTCAATCAGGAACGCAGCGCGATCTCAGATATTTCGGCGAAATCGGAAAAATATAAGCATTATGATATTGAAGGGTTAGTCAATTCAGTTAAATTGGGCGATAAGGAATCGGTACTTGTTCAATTGGATCAGCTTGTGAAACAAAATAAAAAGATGAATCTGATTGAATTCAAGTATTTATATTTTCAAATCATTACCACAATAACAAGATCTGCCATCCAAGGCAAGTGGTCTATGGATAATGACTCCAGGTTCAGTTTACAGTTCTTCGAGTTACTGCAAAGATCTCAGAACGTAGGTGAAATCCGTCAATTATTTGAAGAAGCCTTGCTTAAAATCATGGCTTTCTTGGATAAGACGCAAAAGAAGAAGAAACGAAAAGTGATCGAGAAGATTGTAGCCTATATGGAGGAGCATTATAACGAATCCATAAATCTGAATACGGTTGCAGAAGTATTTTTTATGAATGCGTCTTATTTAAGCAAAATTTTTAAAGAGGAAATGGACATTTCGTTCAGTAAATTTGTGATGGAATATCGGGTGGAGAAAGCGATTGAACTCATGAAAGATCCAACGATTAAAATTTATGAAATTGCGGGTATCGTAGGATATGATGATGTTCAATATTTCACGAAAATGTTCAAGACCATCAAAGGTGCAACACCGGTGCAATATCGGGAAAAGCTTCGTTGAAAATTCGAAAATAAGTTGTACGAACAAGGCCACAATCCTCTTTACAGAGCTGTGGCCTTGTTGATTTTCAACCATTTTGATTTCGAAATTCTTTAGGCGTCATGTTTACATACTTTTTAAACACTCTGCTGAAATATTTTTCATCTTCGTAACCGACGGTTTGCGCGATGGTTGCAATCGACATGTCCGCTTGTATCAGCAGTTTTTTGGCTTTATCGATCCGTATCTTGCTGATGAAATTGACGATGGTCTCATCGAATTCTTGTTTGAACCTTCGTGAAATATAGTCACGATTTAAATAAAATTGATCGGATATTTCCTGCAAAGTAATTTCACGGTTGTAGTTGTTTTGAAGATATAAGGCGATTTCTTGCATGGTATTGTTTCTAAGAGGGTTTGGCGAAAACGCAGTGGAAATCCGGAAAAGCCGGTCGACAAGATTCGTTTGAAAAATGGATAGGGAAAAATGACCGAATTCATCAAGAGGCAGTGGAAAGACATCTTGAGTTGGCCGGATGTTCGGAATCGGTTAGCCAATTGCTTATCATCACATTGAACTCGTCTCGCCATAAATTGAACTGTTCTAACGAAATCGTTTCGAGTTTGGACAGAATGGTAAACCATTCTTGAACGGTTTCATGAATGTTCTCTGGCTTTTTTGTTTTTACCGACATCCAAATTTTGTCAGCGTATTCGGCGAATTGAAGAGAAATCACGCGATTGGGCAATTCACTATGAAACACATGAATCAACGAACGTTGATCCAACAGATTTCTTTGAAGGAGCGCTTTATATCCCTGAAGATAAGATTCGCGCACCAAGCTGGGGAATGTAGCTGCTCCTCCAAGCCCGATACCGAGATTCACGTTGTACATATGACTTATTGCTTGATTAACCTCTTCCAAAAGTGGTTCGACTTGTGCGAGCTCTCCCCAAATGAGAAAGACAATCTCCGATTGGCGGTTCCAATTGCGAAATGCAATACCGCAGCTTTCACGGATGAAAATTTCATTGAAAATATTCGTCATCGCAAAGGATAATAAGTCGATATCCTCGGAAAATTTGTTCATAAACCGACTGCCAACCCAATCAAGCTGAAAGACACCTACCCGGCAGACGGTGATATGGGCGAATTGGGGGAATTCCTGGAAGAGCACTTCCCTCTGTTCGGGATGTTCGATAAATTTGGAAAGCAGACGATCTTGGTACAGCGGTTTCAGACCATTCACTTCAATGCTTTTCCGCGTATAAGCTTGCCGCTCCTGCTCATCTTCAGACCATTCCCTGACAGCTTTCTGAATAGCTTCCAGCAGCTGGGAAGCGACAATGGGCTTGAGTATATAATCGGTACCGCCATATTTCACCACGTTGCGCACGAGTTCGAAATCGTTGTAACCGCTGATGACAATCGTCTTGCAAGTAGGGTGGTTCGTCTCCAGCCATTCCATGAGCTGTATGCCTGTCAGATCAGGCATCATGATGTCGGTAATCACGAGCTGCGGTCGATGGCTGAGAATCATTGCTTTCGCTTCGCTGCCGCTTTCGGCTTCCAGCAGGGTTGTAACACCTGCATGATCCCAATCGACCAGTTTACGGACGGAGCTTCTAACATGTCTTTCGTCGTCAACAATAAGTACTCTCATATGTCATAGACCTTTCTTTCGATTCCTTCGATGGGGATAGTAATCCGGACCTGCAGTCCGCACGGTTCGCATTCGGATAAGTCTAATTCGGCAGCGTCGCCATAGTAAAGTTGCAAACGCAGCATCACATTTGAAAGTCCAATGCCTTCAACCGGTTCATTTGGTTGTTTCCCTATTTGCAGGAATTCACTGCGAATAAGCTGCAAACGTTCTTTCGGAATGCCCGTACCGTTGTCGCGAACGATAAGAACAAGCCGATCCTTTTCTAAAACTGCATACAGATGAATCCTGCCCGTTCCAATGACCGGGTTAAACCCATGCTTGAAAAAATTTTCAACAATAGGCTGCACGATCATCTTCGGTATTGCAATGGTCAGGGTTTCCGAAGCGATATCAAACGTTGTTTCTAATTTATCCTCAAATCGCTGCGATTGCAGCAACAAATACTGTTTGACATAATCCAGTTCCTGCGAAAGAGAAACAACAGTCTGGTTCGTATCCATGCTGTAATGCATCATTTGCCCCAGCGTTGAGATTAAAGCATATACATTCGGAGCGTCGTTTTCCAGCGCTGTATTTCCTATGGATTGTAGCGCATTGTTCATAAAATGCGGATTGATTTGAGCCTGGAGCATGTTTAATTGGTTCGTTTTGTTAGCCAGGTTCATCTTGTATTCACGCAAAATCAAGTCATTGATCGTATGCATCATCATACGAAACCGCTGGGCGAGAATGCCGATTTCATCCTCACGGTTAATATCGATCGGCTCATCCAATTGGCCGCTTTCGATTTTCGTAATACGGCGAATAAGCTGTTTAATCGGCCCGGTGAACCGGATGGTGACGACATAAATCGCGATAATGCTCAAGAGCAGAAAAGCGCAAGCCACGACCGTGTTAATCCATGTGAGTGTCCTTGCATGTTGATACAAAGTATCATAAGGAATGCGCTTGACAATCGTCCAATTCGTGGAAGCCGCTTGAAGTTTGGAATAGATCATAATGCCGCTGAAAGCCGAGCTTTTCGATTCCAGACTACCGCTTTCGTTCCCGCTATGCAAAATCTGAGAAATCCAGGCTTCTTCACTCTTACTCCCGCTAAGCTTTTCGTCAGATGCATATAGGATGCTTCCCTGCTCATCCAAAATAAACAAGTCTTCCTTCTGTTGATTGTACATTTGGGAGGCGAGCGACCGCAGGGCATCCAGCCTCACGTCAATCGCCAGCCAGCCGATCATCTCGGTGCTGGGCACCTTGTATAAAGGCCGAATGATAGTGAATACAGGCTCCTGTTTTGCTCCAGAAATCCGGCCTATTCCGTAATCGCCGCTTGGATGCGTAGATTCCATATAGACTTGGTAAGGCGATGGTTTTACTGAAAAGGGCGGTTCAAATACATAGGTTTTTCTGAGAAAATTGTCCTGATAAAGCAGATACCCGCGTTGATTGATAAAATAGTACTGAAACACTTGGGCAATATCTTTGGTTGAGTGTGCAATCGCTTGCGTGGATGCCAAAACATAGGAATCTAACTGATAATTCGGCAATTGTTCCGATAAAATACGGTCCATAAACGGGCTCGCGTAAATGGATAACGAGTTGTTGATGATCGACTGTACATAATTGGACAGATCGGTTTTCCCCACATTGATGATCAGGCTGTTCTCTTCAATTGTCCTGTTTTTTAATGACTCTTTGTTATAGAAGTAAGTAATAATAATGGACGTAACGATTGGGATTACGGTGGATAGGAGAAGTAAAGCGAACAATTTGTTTCGAATGCTTGTTTTTAGAAACCGCATCGCTATGCTGTCCTTCCTGTCGATTTTTTAAAATACTATAGCATTGATAGTCAGAAAAATCCACCTATTGCGCAAGGCAGTCCGTGGAGTTGTTTCCAGCCGCATCTTATAATGACAACTATAGAATGGCGACAGCATGAAAGGATGAAAGCTATGAAGAAATGGTGGGTATCCCCTTGGATGCAGCAATTGATTTTTACCGAACGGCCGCAGCGGTCTATGCGATCGTTATTGCGATCCCGATGGTTCTGTGTATTTACTACTCGTTTACGAGCTGGAACGGCATTTCGGGACAAGTAGCATGGGTAGGACTAGAGAATTATAAGAAAATTTTGAGCACGGACAAGCAATTTTACAGTTCGTTTTGGTTCACGTTCCGTTACATGTTAGCGGTCCTGGTGTTTACGAATGTGCTTGGATTTACGTTTGCTTATCTGTTATCGAAGCCGCTGAAGACACGCAACGTTTTACGTACCCTGCTCTTTATGCCCAATGTACTCGGAGGGTTGCTATTAGGCTTTATCTGGCAGTTTATTTTCGTTCAAGGCTTTGCAACGCTGGGCAAAATGACGGATTTCGCATTCTTTAATCTGCAATGGCTGGGGACGGCAACCACGTCTTATTGGGCAATTGTCATTGTCAGCATATGGCAAGGAGCCGGTTATTTAATGGTCATCTACATTGCCGGATTAACGAATGTACCAGCGGATTTAATGCAAGCTGCGGAAATAGACGGGGCTAAGAGCTGGCAAATTTTGCGCCACATCATCCTCCCGCTCATTATGCCAGCGATTACAGTATGCCTGTTTTTAACGATTTCATGGGCGTTCAAGTCGTTCGATCTGAATTTCTCCTTAACGAAAGGCGGACCGTTCCGATCCTCGGAATCGATCTCGATGAATATTTACAATGAAGCGTTTCAAAACAACAACTATGGCCTCGGCACAACGAAGGCTTTCATTTTCTTCATTGTTGTGATGATTGTAACTTCCATCCAGGTGGCCGTGACGAAGAAGAAAGAGGTGGAGATGTAATGAAAAAAAGAACGTATTCATGGGGGCTCCTGATCATCGAGCTCATCATGATTGCAGCAGCGCTATTGTTTCTGGCACCCTTCTATTTCGTTGTCGTCAACTCACTCAAAACGTTCGCGGAAGTGCTTAAGAATTCGGCCAGCTTGCCGCAAATATTACATTGGTCAAACTATATGCGTTCATGGGAGTTTCTTCATTTTCCGAATGCGTTAAAGAATACATTGATCGTTACGGCCTTAAGCGATTTGGGGCTAGTGCTTATTGCCTCGATGGCGGCGTATCGGCTGGTTCGGTTTCCGAATGCTGTGAACCGGATTCTATTTTCCTTATTTTTGGCAGCGATGGTCATCCCTTTTCAAGCGATCATGATTCCACTTATGAAAGTAGCCGGATGGATGCATATACTCAATAGCCTTGGCGGTCTGGTATTATGTTACTTGGGTCTTGGCGTATCGTTTTCCGTGTTTCTATATCATGGGTTTGTGAAATCGATCCCCGTCGAGATTGAGGAAGCGGCTGTTGTCGACGGCTGTACGCCGTACGGTATCTTTTGGAAAATCGTGTTCCCTCTGCTAATGCCGATGACGGTCACGATCATCATTTCCAACAGCCTTTGGTTCTGGAACGATTTCCTGCTGCCGCTGCTGATGATGCAAGACAAACAATTGCAAACGTTGCAAGTTGCGATGAATGCGTTGTTTGGACAATATACCAAACAGTGGGATCTTGCGCTGGCAGCTCTAGTTATGGCCATCGTGCCGATCCTGGCATTTTTCCTGCTGCTGCAGAGATATATCGTGGAAGGCATTTCCGCAGGCGCGGTTAAAGGGTAACGACCTTCTCGTGAAAACAACATAATTATCCACCTTTGAGTCATTCTAATGAGTGTTCGCTAAATAGATGGACGTGTACACTGATAAACAGAAAGCAAATTAACAAAAAGGGGTTGCATTCTAGATGAAGCATGCATTACTGAAAACGGCAGCAATCGCAACGTCGATTGCCATGATTGCCTCCGGCTGCGGTACGGAGAAGAAAGCGGATACCGGCGATGCAGGAAAAACGGCAGCAAGCGGTTCCAAAAAAGAGGTTACGCTTAAAATTATGCACTTCAAGGTTGAACTCGCCGATCAATTTAACAAGATGAAAGAGGAGTACGAGAAGACACATCCGGGTGTGCATCTTGAATTCAATAGTGTCATTTCCGGCGATTATGATGCGGCGTTGAAAGCCAAATTTGCCGGCGGCGAGCTGCCTGACATTTTCGCTAATGGCGGATACGACTCGTTGAACGTATGGCAGGAGCATTTGGAGGATTTATCGGATCAGAGCTGGGTAGGCGACATTCTTGATGTAGCGAAGCAGCCGATTACGAAAGCCGGCAAAACCTACGGGCTGCCGCTGAATCTGGAAGGCTATGGATTTCTGTACAACAAGGAAATGTTCATAAAAGCCGGCATAACAGAACTGCCCAAAACACTTACTCAATTAGAGGAAGCGTCCAAAAAATTGCAAGCTGCCGGATTCACACCGTTCGTTAATCCGTATCAAGAATTGTCGACGCTCGTGCAATTTCTCGGAAATGCTGTTTCCAAGCAACAGCCGAACGGCACGCAGTTTATTCAAGACATGGCTTCCGGCAAAGCCAATGTCGTAGGAAACTCATCGTTTGTAGGTTCCATGAAGCTTATGGATCTTACGCTCAAATACGGCAATAAGACTCCTTTAACGACTGATTATAACAGCGGCGTTACACAGTTTATTACGGGTCAGGCGGCGATGATTCAAGAAGGAAACTGGCTGCAGCCGATGATTGATAAAATGAATCCCGGCATGCAAGTAGGTATATTGCCGATGCCGGTAAGCGAAGATGCTGCGTTCAATGATCGGATTTATGTAAGCCCACCATTTAGTTTTGTCGTGAATAAAGATTCGAAGGTGAAGGAAGAAGCGAAGCAATTCTTGACCTGGTTCGCGACCTCCGATACGGCAAAGAAGTTCATTGCGAAAGATTTCCGCTTCATCCCGGCATTGAAAACGGTTAAAGTGTCGCAAGAAGATGTAGGGCCTATGGGGGCGGATATCGACAAATATATTCAGCAAGGAAAAGTCGATGCCTGGAAATTTTACGAAATGCCAAGTATTATGGCCTCCGCTCAAGACTACATATCCACTTATCAGAAATACGTTGGAAAACAAATGAATGCGGACCAGGTCTTGCAAGAGATACAAAACACATGGAATAAATCGCTTAAAAAATGATTTGCAAATATCATTGTGGTTGCGGAATATGATTACTTGAGTGTAGAGTGTGAGGCTTACGCGAAGAAATTGACACGTTTCGGAGTCGGAACGAAACTGATTCAATACAAAGGGATGGATCATGCTTTTATTGATAAAATTGGCCTATACCCTCAGGCGGAAGATTGCATGGCGGAAATCGCCAAGGAGATCCGACGCATATTTGGATAAATAAATGAAGAACAGCGGTCACATCCCGGCGATATCGGGAAGTGAGCCGCTGTTTTGCTTCACTATATAAAGATTCTGGACTTATCGCATACTTGAATTTGTGTAGTAAAAAGAGTAAAATGAATCTTAAATCTGAAATTTCAGTTCTAGAAAATTATATTGGAATGAGAAAGGGGGAGGGAATGTGTATGAACTTGAGCATACCGAGCTTTCGGAGAAAGTATATCAATTGCTCAAAAAAATGATTTTAAACCGAGAATTTATTGGCGGGCAAAGGTTGGACATGAATGACCTATCGCAGAAAATGAACATAAGTCGTACGCCTCTGAAGGATGCCGTTAACCGTCTAGTACTTGAGGGTTTGATGGAAGTAAAGCCCCGGTCGGGGACATTTGTCACGAGCTTAAAGATTTCGGACATCGAAGAAGTTACTGAAATGCGCTTAATGATCGAGCAGTGGTGTGTGTCTCATTTGACAGAACTGAGAACAAAAGAACTTGTGGTAGCGCTTGAAGATATCCTTGAAAAGTTTAAACGGACATTATCTGTCAAGCCGTTTCCGTTTGAGAGCTTTCTTGAACTTGACGTCAGGTTCCATAACGAAATTGTTCAAGCAGCGGACAATCAGCGAATGCTGGAACAATATAGGTCCATAAACAGCTTTTTGCACGCTGCAAGGATCTACTTCTTTCAAAGCTATGAGAGATCTTTCTCCGGTCACGACGAACACATGGCGTTTGTGCAAGCATTAAAGCGTTATGATTTGCAAGATGCCTGTGCGAAGCTTGAAGAACACATTATGAATAGTAAGATCAGTATGATTGCTCGCTTGCAAGAGAATGGAGGGGCCTTGTAAACAGTTCCCTTTCTTTTTTTAGTAAATCTGAAATTTCACATTATAGATTTCAATAATGAATATAGAGGAGATCAAAACATGAACCAAACAAAGGCAACTTCCATTGCAGGATACGATTTCGATTTCTTGGAGCAAAAATTATATTCAGCGGTTATTGGCGATATTTTGGATGATCTTGGTTACCGCAATCAAACCTTCGGTGCAGGACTCCGCTTGATTGATCCTAATCTGAAAATAAGCGGTCGCTCATTTACCGCTCAGGCTACAAAAGTATTTTCAATCCCAGCAGAGCCTTATAAGTTGCAAATGGAAGCCATCGACTCCGTTTCTCCAGGTGAAGTGTTTGTCGTTTCTACAGGGGCACCTGATGAAGCCGCTTTCTGGGGGGAGTTGATCTCTACAGCTTGCCGTGCACGCGGTGGCAGAGGTGCAATCGTTGACGGTATGAACCGGGATACGGCCAAAATCCTGGAAATGAAATTTCCTTTAGCAGCGAGAGGACAGGTGCCGACGGATTCGAAGGGGAGAGTGGATCTTATTTACTATCAACGGCCGATCGAAATTGATGGTGTTCGAATTCACCCTGGCGATTACGTGTTTGCGGATATCGATGGCATTGTCTTCGTTCCTCAAGATGTCGAGGAGGAAGTGATTAAGAAGTCGCTGGAAAAAGTTGAAGGCGAGAATGTGGTAAGGAAGGCCTTACAGGACGGCATGCTATGTACGGAAGCCTTTAAAACTTTTGGGATTCTTTAAAAAACGTCCAACCTTCTCGGTTCTGAAAGCGTACTTTTTAAACACGTATTTTAAGAGGATCCAGAACTAATTCATTTGATCAATTATAGAGGGGCTGTTGTTATGAAGCTAGGTCTTGGATTATATCGCGACAGATTGACGAAAGATAATTTCAGTTTTGCCAAACAAGCCGGATGTACCCATATCGTTGCCCATCTTGTCGACTATTACAATGGTATCGAAGGCTTGCCTTCTACGGACAAAGACCGCAATATGGGAATAGCGAGACCGAATGAAGATGTATGGTCCTATGAAAACCTGCTCGCATTAAAGAAGTCCATGAATGAGGAAGGTTTAATATTCGAAGCCATCGAAAACTTCAGTCCAGCGGATTGGTACGATATTCTTATGGATGGCCCAAGTAAAAAGGATCAGATCGAACACTTAAAGCAGATCGTCCGTAATGTAGGAAAAGCCGGCATTCCGATTATCGGGTACAATTTCAGCATCGCCGGAGTTTGGGGACATGTGAACCGGGCTATCGCTCGTGGGGAAGCAGTCACGGCTACATTCAACCTTCAGGAAGGACCGGAGGAAACGCCGATTCCGAACGGGCAAATTTGGAACATGACATATGATTTTAACGCACCGAAAGGTTTCATCCCGCCAATTACTTCAGCTGAGCTATGGGAAAGACTGACGTATTTCCTCAAGGAGCTCATTCCAGTGGCCGAAGAAGCCGGCGTCAGATTAGCCGCACACCCGGATGACCCGCCTATGCCGACGATCCGTGGATACGGCCGACTGGTCAACCAGCCTCATTTGTACCAGAAGCTGCTTGATATCGTCCCGAGCCAAAGTAATGCATTGGAGTTCTGTATGGGTACTCTGCAGGAAATGACAGAAGGAAACGTCTATGAAGCGATCGATCAGTACAGCAAACAGAAGGCAATCGGATACGTTCACTTTCGCAATGTAATCGGCAAAGTGCCAAGCTATCAGGAAGTGTTTGTCGACGAGGGAGATATTGATATGATCAAGGCGCTTCGCATCTTTAAGAAAAATAATTTCGACGGTGTTTTTATTCCGGATCATACGCCGCAGATGACGTGCAAAGCTCCGTGGCATGCGGGAATGGCCTATGCATTAGGGTATATGAAAGCCGCACTTTCAATCGTGAATAACGAATAATGGATGGGATGGGATAGTATGTTTACGGACCTGGCTGGAAAAGTAGCGGTTATTACTGGCGCATCGAAAGGGATCGGACGCGGGATTGCTGTCCGATTCGGGCAAGAGAAGATGAAGGTTGTCATTAACTATCATCACGATTCTGACATGGCTGGTAAAGTGGTGGAAGAGGTGAAGGAGGCCGGCGGAGAGGCGATTGCCGTCCGTGCCGATGTTAGCAAAGAAGATGAAATCAAACAACTTATCGAAACCGCCATTGAGACATTCGGAAGTCTGGATGTTCTGGTCAACAATGCGGGCATTCAAACCACCTGTCCATCCCATGAATTAACTCTGGAAGATTGGCACAAAGTGATGGATACGAACTTAACCGGGGCTTTCGTGGGTTGTCGTGAAGCAATCAAGCACATGCTTGCGCACAACATTCAAGGGAATATCATCAATGTGTCGAGTGTGCATCAAAAAATTCCAAAGCCTTTCCATGTTCACTATGCTTCCAGCAAAGGCGGGTTAAGACTGTTGACAGAGACACTTGCGCTCGAATATGCCCCCCACGGTATCCGCGTTAATACGATTGCGCCAGGAGCCATTGCTACGCCAATGAACGAACATATTCTGTCTGACTCGAAGCAGCATGAATCTGTACTTTCGCTCATCCCTATGAACCGTGTAGGAGAACCGAAACAAGTTGCATCGGCTGCAGCATGGCTGGCTTCGGAGGAAGCGAGCTATGTGACGGGAGTCACGCTCTTTGTCGATGGTGGAATGACGCTGTATCCGTTCTTCTTGAAAGGATGATGTGCTAATGGATTTTTATCGTAAACAAAGAAATTATGGTTGTCGTGTTCATGACCAGTATACCTATATGGGAATGAAGACAGTAGTGTTGGAAAATGAAAAAATAAGGCTTTCTATCCTGGTAGATAAAGGTACAGAAATCTTCGAGTTCTTATTGAAAAGCCGAGATTTGGATTTTATGTGGCTCACGGAAAATGGAGTCGATAACCCGAACAGGTATTTGCCGACATCCCCGGATTCCCAGTCCACTTTTATCGACTATTACAGTGGCGGGTGGCAGGAGATCTTCCCAAATGGCGGTGCCAGCAGTTCCTATCTTGGAGCCCAATTTGGCCAGCATGGCGAAGTGGCTCATATGCCATGGACATACACCATCGATATGGATACACCGGAAATGGTTTCCGTGACATTTTCGGTCAAAACAAAGAAAGTTCCATTTAAACTTAGCAAATCTATTACCATTCACGCTAACTCTGCAAAAGTGGACATCAAGGAAGAAGTCGTGAACTTGAGCGAGGTGCCTCTAAGTTATATGTGGGGACAGCATCTGGCCTTTGGCAAGCCATTTTTAGAACCCGGGTGCACGATCCACCTGCCGGAGAACATCAAAGTGATTGCTGACGAGTTGGATATCCCCGAAGATCAATCCTCCGCACGGGTAAAACGTGGCGTCATCCATGAATGGCCGACTGTGGAGGAAATATCCGGCAATATGACGGATTTATCCGTACTTCCGCCTTTGGGGACTTCTTCTGAAATCGTTTATCTGAAAGGATTTGAAGGAACAGGATGGTACCAAGTAGAAAATGAGGGGCTTGGCGCTGCCATTCGCGTGGAGTGGGATGCCGAAACGATGCCGTATTTGTGGTACTGGCAGGAGTTTGGACAAATGACCGAATACCCTTGGTTTGGCCGACACTATAATATCGGCTTGGAGCCTTTTTCCAGCTATCCGACGCATGGTTTATCCGAGGCTGTACGAAATGATACCGCAGGGTTAATTCGTGGGCGAGAGACACAGACATTTACTATGTCCGCAGAGTTATTGGCATTCAGTGGAAAGATTTGAGGTTTGCATAGCCGACTTGTTGGACACATAATAGAAGAAAGAAGATGAATGATCATCTTCTTTCTTTATGTGCGCCACGCATGGCGATTAACTAGGTGGTGAAAGTCCACTGTGGGGGTTTGTAGTTACCAACCACTAGCCAAGAGCAAGGGTGTCCATCGTAAGGTGGAATCTGAAGGAAGCTGGAGGCAAAATTCCGACCCAAGGAACACGAACATTATCAGGCATAAGGTATGGGATGAGTTTGCATAACAAAACGAAGTCCAATAACTACACGGACATACCAATGTAAATGATGTGGGTACATGGAAGGAAAGTGAATCGTCTTACCGTGGGAGATCTCATGGACGTGAGAGGATCATTTCGAATCACGGTTGAAATAAGATTTATCATGAGAAGTCAGCAGAGGCCATAGTACCTGATGTAGTCGACGATATGAGGGAAGGGCTGAACCTTAGGAGGTGTTAGTCAATGAAAGTTACCAATACAGGAATAAAGGGCAGCCAACTTCGAGCAGAAGGCTCCAAGCAGAAAGATAATGCGGAACATGAAGGATATGCGGGAGTGCACAATCCTGAGAGGATAACTGAAACAGGCAACACCAACGCAAACGAGTCGAAGAAGGGACTACTTGAGGAAATCGTGAGCAGAGACAACATGAACCAAGCGTTCAAAAAGGTCAAAGCGAATAAAGGCTCTCATGGTATCGACGGGATGAAAGTAGATGAACTTCTGCAATATCTCAAAGAGAACGGAGAGAACATCAGGCAGTCCATTCTGGACGGAAACTATCGTCCGAATGCCGTTCGAAGGGTAGAAATACCGAAAGAGAACGGAAAGAAAAGAAATCTAGGAATCCCGACCGTCGTGGACCGAGTTATCCAGCAGGCAATTGCCCAAATACTTACACCCATCTACGAGAAGCAGTTCTCAGAGAACAGTTTCGGATTCCGCCCCAAGCGGAGCACACACGATGCCATCAGGAGAAGTCAAAATAACATAGAGGAAGGATACAAATATGTAGTCGACATGGACCTAGAGAAATACTTTGACACGGTTAACCAAAATAAGCTCATCGAAGTGCTATCGAGAACCATCAAAGACGGGCGAGTCATTTCACTCATACATAAGTATCTGAGAGCTGGCGTCATCGTGGAACATCGCTTTGAGGAATCCGAAGTTGGCGTGCCGCAGGGCGGAAACTTAAGTCCAATACTGAGCAACATCATGCTAAACGAGCTGGATAAGGAGTTGGAAAGCCGCGATCATAAGTTTGTGCGATACGCGGACGACCTTCTCATCTTTTGCAAAAGTAGAAGGAGCGCCGAGCGGACACTAGAGAACATTCTTCCTTTCATCGAGAAGAAGTTATTTCTCAAAGTGAATCGGGAGAAAACGGTAGTGGACGAGGCGACGAGAGTCAAATTTCTTGGATTCTCATTCTATCCGCGAAATGGAGAAACAAGGGTCAGAATTCACACGAAATCCATTGCAAAGATGAAAGCTAAAATAAAGGAGCTTACATCCAGAAGTAATGGAGTAGGAAATGAAGATCGTGTGGAGAAACTTAGACGCTACATAATGGGATGGGTCAACTATTTCAAAATAGCCGACATGAAGAAACTGCTCCAAACTACGGACGAATGGATGAGAAGGCGAATCCGCATGATCTACTGGAAACAATGGAAACGAGTGCAGACAAAGTTCGCAATGTTGCAATTACTCGGAATCCAGAAACAGAAAGCATGGGAGTACGCCAACACAAGAAAGAGCTATTGGAGAACCTCCAATAGCCCAATCCTCAACAAATCCCTCGGAAATAACACGATCAAAGGACTCGGATTCTTATTCTTTTCAGATTATTATCGACAAGTCACTGCGTAAACTTAGGAACCGCCGTATACCGAACGGTACGTACGGTGGTGTGGGAGGTCGGCTATTCAATTAATGGGTAGCCTCCTACCCGATTTCGTTATACAAGAAAGAACTTACATGAAAGCGGCGTGAAGAAATTATGATCGGAAGTATTCCATTCAGACCGCGCTCATGGTCAACATTTTTGTCATTGTCATCGTTCACCACTTCTCGACTCTAGTAGCCTAATTGTCAAAAGGAACTCTCATTGGAAGGAATATTCTAACCAAGATTGAGTCCTTTTTTTGCTTAGTGCACGCTTTAAGATCTTGCAAACTTATTAAGTTTTGATGAATGCCATGCTGAACCAAATGTATGTGATAAAATATGCAAAGGAAAATCGAATGTAAAGGTGAGGAAATGTCAAAAAAATTCAGGCATTATAGAGAAGGTATTAGAAAATCATTTATCATTTATGCGATTATTCCGGTCGTCATTATTACTTTAGCCAGTTATTTACTTTCGTTTTCCAGTCTTTACAGGACGATTGTTTCACGGAACTATAGGTACAATGTCCAAATAGCGGATACAATAGGAAACATTATAGGTACTTACCAGAATCAAGCGGATTATTTCTCAAAAGATGGAGGTATGCAGGATTACCTGGAGTTGAATTTTTCAAACAGTAAATTATACAGTTCATTTTACGATTTAGTAAATAAACTGGATACAAAAGCGAATTTCTTCGTGTTTGACGATAAGCTGAAGCCTTTAATACAAAGCTCGGATCATATCCCTGAATATGCCCAAGGCGAAGCTGCTTCCATGTGGGGACCCATTCGAAGAATGCTGGATACGCCAGAGAAGGTCATTCTAGCCAGGCAACCTGCTTCTACTGCCGACAGTCCAAGCTTGACAGTAGGTAAAGCGATAGTAAAGAAAGATCGTGTTATCGGATATATCACCTTTGACTTTAACAAAAGGGACCTAGTTAATCTGATCAGCAAAAATTTCTCGACGAGCGTCGTTATAACTGACAAGTTCGGGTATGTAATTGCTTGCACGAATGAATTGTTAGTCAACGAATTAGGGAAAATCGATATGAATTTCAGAGACAAATCTGGCGTTGTCGGATCAAAGGATGACAGCCAATATGTTACAAGAACGGAAATTCTAGATGCGGAAATTAGTATTTATACTCTCACCTCCATCGGTTACTTTAGATCGATGCTTATTTTGACAGGCGTGCTATTAAGTTTGCTTTTTGGCATGTTGACCTTGACAACCTACTTATCGGCGAGAAAAATTGCTGACAGTAAGACCAAGGTCATTGATGACATAATTAGAGCGATTGAGCATGTTCAAAACGGTAACTTGGAAACCCAACTTAAGGTCAATACAAATGATGAGTTTCAGGTTTTTGCAGAAGCTTACAATCAGATGCTTGGCGATATCAAGAACTTGATTGAAGCGAACAAGGAAAAGGCCCGACAAAATGTATTATCCGAAATTAAACAGCTTGAGTCCCAATTTAATCCTCACTTCCTGTTCAATACGCTAGAAACGATTCGTTATATGGTAAAAATGAACCCTTCTTCCGCCAGTACGATGATAGTCGTTTTATCTAACTTGTTAAGATACAGTATCAACAACACCATTACAGAGGTGAATCTGGGTGACGATGTCGAGTATACCAAGAACTACCTGTTCATTCAAAAATACCGATTTGGAAATAAATTCGACTATGAGATCCATGTGGATGAAGCCGCCTTGGACTGTATTGTTCCCAAGCTCATTGTTCAACCGATCATAGAGAATGCAATCATGCACGGCTTTGCAAATCGTCAATCCTTGACAGTACAGATTAAGGCGGCCATTAGTGAGGAGACCCTGATCGTAATCATTAATGATGATGGCGAGGGGATGGAACCGAAAGTACTGCAAAAAATCAGACATATCCTGGATGGAAATATAAACAATTCTTCCCATATCGGATTGTATAATGTCCATAGGAGAGTGCAGCTCATATATGGCGAAAAGTATGGGGTAGACTTATCAAGCGAGCATCATGGCGGAACTGTCGTCAAAATTACATTACCGGTTAGCAAGGGGGGGATCGAACGTGCTGAGAGTGGTCATCGTTGAAGACGAGGAAATTATTAGAAAAGGGCTTGTATACACCGTTGATTGGCTGTCTATGCAATGTACGGTTGTAGGAGATGCCGAGGACGGAGAGAAAGGACTCCAATTGATCGAGCAGCATCGACCCGACTTGGTGATTACAGATATCAGGATGCCTGTCATGAATGGGATAGAAATGGTGGAGCAAGCTTTGAGAATATATCCGTTCCAAAGCATAATTCTGACCAGCTATTCCGAATTCGAATATGCCAAGCAGGCTATTTCATTGAAGGTGTTTGAATATTTATTAAAGCCTGTGGATGAAATGAAGCTTGCAGAAGTTATCGAGAATATCAATCGCAACAACAGGCAAGGCAAGGTTTATGACGACATCATCACGAACACGATTGGCCATACCCATCTGATCGAGTTGGATGGATATCTTTTAGCCGAACAAAAACAGAATAATTATGTCAGTGAAGCGATTCGCCGAATCAAAAGTGATTATCAGCAAAAGTTGAGCATCGAGACTATTGCGGATGAACTGGGAGTCAGCCCGAGTTATTTGAGCCGTAAATTGAAAGAAGTTACTTCCCAGACTTTTCTGGAGATCCTTAATAAATACAGGATTCAGAAAGCTGTAGAACTGCTGGCCACAGGTAACTACCGGATATATGAAATATCTGATATGACAGGCTTCAGTGAATACAAGCACTTTTGCAATGTGTTCAAAAAATATACAAACACATCTCCCACAGATTTTATGAAGTCCAGTAACCGGGTAGTCGTTAAGAAGTCACGTAAGGAAGAGAATTATCTCATATAAGTTCATTTTTAGGGATAGTTGTATTTTTTCTCGTATTGTTCTTTGTATTTCAATTCATTAACATGGACATGTAATATGAATTTTAATACTAGGAGGAACGGAATGATGAGGCTAGCCAAAGGGTACAAGAAGGGATTGAGTGAAGCATGAGATATAGTTATCATATGCATTCCTGCCATTCTGACGGTACAGACACCCCGGAACAATTAATCAACCTTGCCCAAATATATGGAATAGATGCGGTAGCATTAACTGACCACGATACTGTTGATGGGGTAGAAGCCTTCATGAAGGCTGCTGCAGGAACGAATATTGAAACAATACCCGGTGTAGAGATTTCATCTCGCATTGGTCAAAAGCACGTACATATTCTTGGTTATGGTATAGACATAAAAAACACAGCGTTACTAGAATTGTTGGATGATTTAACTGCAAAAGCTACAGAATACACTAAGTATACTTTTGAAATATATATAGCTCATAAGTACGGCTATTCTTGGGAACAAGTGTTGAACCATAATCGAAAGAGAAAAGGGTTTTACCTATCAGATGTATTCTCTGCAATGTTGAAGGATGGATTGTTTAGCGGTTGGGAGCAATACCCGGGTTTTGTTAATTATTGTTTCAAATTCGTAGAACAGGAATATTCTGCTCCGATTGAAAATAGCTTCGATGTTATTAAAAAAAGTGGCGGAAAAGTTTTTCTGGCGCATCCTAAACTAATGAAGCTGAGCCTGGATGAAGAATTAAATATGTTTAAGCAAATGAAAGATCTTGGGTTAGACGGCATCGAAGCGTATTATCCTGAACATTCTCCCCAAGAATGCAATTGGTATGAACTTTGTTGCGAGAAACTAGATTTGAAAGTATCTGGTGGAACGGACTGGCATGGAAGGGCGCGCCTGAAATCCCCTCTATATTTTGTTGGTAATGTTCATGTAGTTTGATTGGAAGGTAAAGACAGCATATGCGGGGAGTAACTCTTGCATATGCTGTCTGTTTTGATATTGGCCGAGTGCATTTCCTGCAAAATGTATTTCTCCAAACAAGTTCATTTTTAAGGATATTTGTACGATATTTTCGGATTGTCCACCTAGCATTAATTCAATAAGATAGAGATGTAATACATAATGATTACTTGGAGGAACGGGAATGAAGAAGACTTTCGGATTGTTATTAACATCTTGCATGATTCTGCTGAGTGTTGGATGCACAAGCGCAACGTCAAGCAGTACGAATGCACCTGCTAAGACGGGTTCTGACGTAAAGAGTGCAAGTGCAAGCCCAACTAAGGAAGATGCAAAGAGCGAGACATCAAAGTCACTTGTCGTTTATACAGCAGCAGCTACAGATGTCATGAATATTGTGATTCCTGAATTTGAAGCCAAAACGGGGGTTAAGGTTGAAGTCGTTACAGCTGGTACAGGAGAGCTTCTTAAGAGGATCGAAGCCGAACAGGCAAAACCCCTCGGTGATATTGAATGGGGAGGCACAGTGTCTGTTATAGCTCCAAAACAGCAGTTGTTTGAACCATATAAATCAGTGAATGAAAGCAATTTAATTGAATCGTCCAAAAACACTGAAGGAATGATTACCCGAAACAACATTATTCCGATGGTGCTTCTGGTGAACAAGAAGCTTGTCGGCGATATCAAGATTGAAGGCTATGCGGACCTTCTCAACCCGAAGCTGAAAGGTAAGATAGCATTTCCTGATCCTGCCAAATCATCAACCGGCTTGACTCATATCGAAAATATCTTACAGACCATCGGAGCGGGAGATGAGAATAAGGGCTGGGATTACATCAAAAGCCTAACCAAGAATCTTGACGGAAAGCTTCTTGCAAGTTCCTCGGCAGTACCAAAAGGGGTTGCTGATGGCGAATACGTTGTTGGATTTACTCATGAAGAGTTAGCATCCGCTGCGGTCAGACAAGGCTCTCCGGTTGAAGTTGTCTATATGAAAGAGGGCGCTATCGTATCCCCTGGTACTGTACAGATCATTAAAGGCGCTAAAAATATGGAAAATGCCAAAAAGTTTGTTGATTTCCTGACATCCAAGGAACTGCAGTCCCTTACAGCAGCGAAACTCAATATGCGCGCTTCAAGGGCTGATGTTCCTGCACCAGCAGGATTAAAGCAGGTTTCAGAATTCAAGATCGTTCCAGAAGATCTGAAGTCGGCACTAGCTAACAATCAGGTATGGCTGGATAAGTTTAAAGAGGTTTACACAAGCAATTAATTGAAATCCAGAACTCCATCACGATAGGAACTAGAATTGTTATACAGGCCTGTGACACTTGTGTTACAGGCCTGTATAGCAAAGGAGGAAGTTAAGTGAGCGTAGCCATACAAGTTAATAAAGTTGTTAAGAAATATGATAACGGCAAAATGACCATCATTCCGGGACTTTCGGTTGATATAAAGAACGGCGAATTCTTCACACTTCTTGGACCGTCCGGTTGCGGTAAAACGACATTGCTGAGAATGATTGCGGGTTTTAACTCGATTGAGGCGGGAGAGATCCTTTTTGACGACCAAGTAATCAACGATATTCCGGCCCATAAGAGAAACATCGGTATGGTATTTCAGAATTACGCGATATTCCCGCACCTGACGGTTCAGCAAAATGTAGAATACGGCTTGAAACTAAGAAAACTCCCCAAAGCAGAGTTGCAGAAAAGAACGGAAACAATTATGAAGGTTGTACAAATCGATCCATACAAAGAAAGGCTTCCGGAGAAGCTTTCCGGGGGGCAGCAGCAACGTGTGGCGCTGGCAAGGGCTATTGTCATTCGCCCTAGTGTTCTTCTAATGGACGAACCACTTTCGAATCTGGACGCCAAGCTGAGGATTGACATGCGAACTGCGATTAGGGATATACAAAGGGATGTGGGTATAACTACTGTCTATGTAACCCACGATCAAGAAGAGGCCTTGGCCATATCCGATCGAATTGCAGTCATGAAGGAAGGCGTGATTCAGCAGGTTGGAAAGCCAAGAGATATATACACCCGTCCAGCCAATATATTCGTAGCGAGCTTCATTGGCCATTCCAACTTCTTTAAGGGAACGATTAAGCTGAATGGAAACGAAAAACGTATCACGTTCAAGGACGGCTATTCTATACCTATGCATAACTTGGTTGATGATGTGACAGATGGGATGAACATCATGATTGCGATCAGACCCGAACAATTTTCTGTTGCACAAAGCGGCTTGGAAGCAGTAATTAGCAAAAGCACTTTCCTGGGCCAATATATCAATTATCAGGTAACCTTCCGGGACAATATGACGGCAGATGCGGGATTGTCCTGCGAATTCGTCCAAGACTTGAGCCAAATGGACAATTTCTATGAGTTAAAGGATAGGCTCTATCTGGCTCCAAAGGGTGAACAAATTAACGTGTTTACCGAAGACGGAGAACGGAGCTTAATCAAGGAAGTGAGAAAATATGACTAGATTCAAGTTTAGGTTTAATTTCTGGACAGCCATAACCTTGGGAATAGCCATCGTATTAGCCGTTTTCCTCATCTACCCTTTATTCTCCTTACTCGTGAGCGGTTTTGAAAATTCGAAAACTGGAGCATTTACATTTCACAATTTTATTAAGTTTTTCCAGAAAAAATATTATTATCGCGGGCTTATTAACAGTTTTATGATTAGCAGCTGCGTAACCTTTCTTGCGGTATTAATCGGCGCCCCTTTGGCCTATCTCATGACGGCATACAAGGTTAAAGGTAAAAAATTAATTGATATCCTGATTATCATCTCGATGTTGTCACCGCCATTTATCGGAGCGTACTCTTGGGTGATTTTATGCGGTCGTAGTGGTGTGATCACGAAATTCTTTCAAGCTTTGGGGATCCAGTTTCCCAGCATATATGGCTTTGGAGGGATGCTGCTTGTACTGACTTTGAAATTATACCCTTACATCTATCTCTATGTGTCTGGAGCCTTGAAGAAGGTTGATGAATCACTCAGCGAAGCTGCCGAAAGCTTGGGATGCAATCCAGTTAAGAAAGTTTTTACTATCATCCTGCCGTTGATTGCTCCAACATTGTTGGCCGGTTCCCTGTTGGTCTTTATGAATGCTATCGAGGATTTCGGCACCCCGATGCTTATAGGAGAAGGCTTTAATGTAATGCCGGTTATGATCTATTCCGAATTTATCAGCGAAGTGGGTGGAGAGGCAAATTTTTCAGCGGCAATGGCTATCATTATGGTGCTAATAACAGTCGTATTGTTCATTGGACAAAATTATATAATCAATAAAAAATCTTTTGCAATGAGTTCCTTGAGACCGATAAAGCCAGTTGCATTAAAAGGAATTAAAGGGATATTGGCCCATGTAGCCATTTATATCGTCGTGTTCCTTGCTATTATCCCTCAGTTGACCGTCGTGGTGACATCCTTCTTGGAGACGAAAGGCACCCGGTTTCTAGCGTCTTTATCCCTGGACAGCTACAGATCGGTCTTTCGAACACTATGGCAATCTGTAACCAATACTTACATTTTTGGATTAATAGCCATATCCATTATTGTGTTATTGGGAATGTTCATAGCTTATATATCAATCAGGAAGAAGAATCTGTTAACCTCGGTGATTGATACGGTTACGATGTTACCGTATATTTTGCCGGGTTCTGTAATTGGTTTAACCCTTCTTCTGGCTTTTAACAAGAAGCCGATTCTGCTGAGCGGAACGGTCATGATTCTGGTCATAGCTTATATTGTAAGAAAGCTTCCCTATACGCTTCGATCCAGCGCAGCCATTCTGTACCAGATCAGTCCCAGCATTGAAGAGGCATCCATCAGTTTGGGATGTTCCCCCGTGAAAACCTTCTTTAGGATTACGGCGTTCATGATGCTGCCGGGTGTGCTTGCCGGGGCGATCATGAGTTGGATAAGCGTCATTAATGAATTAAGCGCGTCAATTATCCTTTATACCGGCAGCACCAAAACGTTGTCCGTTGCCATATATGCGGAGGTAATCAAATCAAGTTACGGAACGGCTGCAGCGATATCCAGCATCCTTACGATCACAACGATTATATCTTTATTGATTTTCTTTAAATTGACAGGGAGTAAGTCTGTCAGCGTGTAATGATCTGAGGCAACCAGACGTCTATACTATCGGAATTGTCGCGAGCCTAGAGGGCCAAGTAGGAAGAGGTCGCATAGCTTACTTGGACCATGGGGTGCCGCCAACAAAACGCGCATTTCTCGCCTAGTAAAAATTGGGAATTGCAGACTACCTGAATCTGTGATAGATATTCTTTGAGAAAAGAAGATATTTGAGCAGTATAGAAAAGTAAACATTTCTAAACTTCACCTTCGAGGTGCAATATGAAAATCCAATTCGTGCATTCCGAGCGCTTACCGTAAGCTAAGAGCAAAGGTATCTGCTCCTTTTCTCCTGACTCTTTTGTTCTATTCGTTAATAAAACCTTTACCTGGAATTAAGATTACTCCAACAATAGTCAGATATCATATAAATATATCTTTATATTTATATATTTATATATTTATTTGAGATACAAAAAAACAATGAAAGGAAGGTATGTAACATACAAAAAGTAGGGAATTTTTTGATTGTTTCTTTGTTCTCTAAAAGAAACGTTCCGAAATGGTAATATTAGCGAATCTATCTCCATACCGCAAAGTAAAAGCAATTTAATGAAAACCAAACTGTTTTATTTGGAGGAGAAATAGGATGAAGAATAAGAGATTGCGTAATAAATTGGCCATTGCCGCCTTAGCCACATTCGTAATGGGAACAGGAACCGCTTATGCCGCCTATAATAAGTTAGCAGGACCCCAGATAGATGGCACTGCCTACACACCCAACGGCTGGCGAGTGACGCCTGTGGGCGTACAAAAGCCTGCGGGCTTCTTCCCGGCTAATGCCGTGCTCTCACCTGACGGTAAAGCGGTTTTGGTTCCAGACATTATCAAAAATGGCAACAACAATCAGACGGTGCAGGTGTTGGACGCCAAGGACGGCGGCCTCATCCAGGAGGTTGAGCTTACCGGATCGGGTAAGGGGGTGGCACCCGGTCTAGCTTTCAGCCACGATGGCAGTCACGTGTACCTGGCGACGGCGAACATGAACTCGGTGGTCGTCTTCGGTTGGAATAGCGGCACCAGTAAGCTGGCGCTCCAGAAAACGCTGGCGCTGCCAAGCGGTACGTACCCGCAGGGTGTGGCGGTCGCACCGGACGACAAGACCGTGTATGTGTCCGGCCAGTATAAGAAAACGCTCGTCGCGGTAGACGTCGCCTCGGGCAAGACTGCGCAGGCACCAGCGGGTGACTTCCCGTATGGCGTGGCATTGTCGGCAGACGGGCACACGGCCTACGTCAGCAATCAGGGCGAGAATACGCTGTCGGTCTTCTTCGTTGACGGGCTCACGCTTACCCCGCAAAGCAGCAAGCTCACCGTCGGCACCCACCCGAATAGCGTACTGCTGGACGCGAAGCGGAACCGGTTGTACGTCGCCAACGGCGACAGCGACTCGGTGTCCGTAATCGACACGGTGAGCAACGTAGTCGTGAACACGATCTCGATGGCCCCGTACCCGGGTGCGCCCTCGGGCAGCTCGCCGACCAACATGACCCTGTCGCCTGACAGCGGCACGCTGTACGTCACCAACTCCGGCAACAACGACGTTGCGGTGGTAAACGTCTCTGACCAAGGCGAGTTCGGCCGGATCAAGGGACTCATCCCGACCGGCTGGTATCCAACTGGCGTGCAGGTCACGCCCGACGGCAAGCTGCTCGTTACCAGCGCCAAGGGATTGGGCACCGGGCCAAACGGTACAAACAATACTTACATCGAGCGGCTGCTGCAGGGCTACCTGTCGGTCATCCCGACGCCGAGCGAGTCCCAGTTGACGACGTACACCCGGATGGTGCGAGAGAACAATGGATTCGATCAACATGGCAAGGTGACTGGGTTCGATAAGCACTTCAAGGGGCCCGGCACGATCATACCGCGGAGCCCGGTGAAAGCTCGCCAATCAAACACATCATCTATATCGTCAAGGAGAACCGTACCTATGACCAAGTGCTTGGTGACCTCAAGAACGCCGATGGCACGCCACGTGGCAACGGCGACCCGTCACTGACGCTATTCGGAATGGACGTCACCCCGAACCAGCACAAACTCGCCCAGCAGTTCGTTACCCTGGATAACTTCTATTCAGAGGGCGAGGTGAGTCAGAACGGCTGGGCCTGGACCACCGGCGCTAACTCGAACCCGTTCAACCAGCTCGCCACGCACCAGGGTTACGGCGGTAATGGCGCGATCTACGACTCTGAAGATCAAATAGACTCGCATGTGGGGGTGACGGACCCTAACCGCGCGTACGTGTGGAACGCGGCTGCCGCGGCTGGAGTGACCTTCCGCAATTACGGAATGCACGGGGTGTGGGGTCCCATCATCACCAGCAAAGTGAGTATTCCGTCTGGTAAGGTCGGCTCCTTCGATCCGCTGCTCAACGATAATACGGACCATGACTACCCGATCGGCCTGAGCATCCCCGACGTTCAGCGATTCGAAGAGTGGAATAGGGAGTTTCAGCAGAACATCGCCAATGATCAACTGCCGACCATGCAGTTCATCCGCCTGCCGAACGACCACACCTCAGGAGCGGCGACGGCGAAGGCGATGGTTGCGGATAACGATCTGGCGCTGGGCAAGATCGTCGACACGGTGTCGCACTCAAAGTATTGGAACGACACAGCGATCTTCGTTCTAGAAGATGACGCGCAGGCCGGTTTTGACCATGTCGATGCACATCGGACGATTGCCCAGGTGATTAGTCCCTACACGCAGCGGGGCATCGTCGACTCACACTTATACAGCCAAGTGTCGATGCTGCGTACCATGGAGCTGTTCGTAGGCATGGGCCCGCTCACCCAATTTGACGCCGCAGCTATGCCGATGATCTACTCTTTTGGGGACAAGCCGAACTTCAACACTTACACCGCGGTGACAGCACCGGTCTCCCCTTCCATGGCGATGGAATATGATATGAATCCCGTTGAACCTGACATGGTCGACGAACAGAAGCTCAGCGAGGAGCTCTGGAGGGCCATCAAGGGACCGAATATCCCTATGCCTGCTTCGAAGAACCATATCTTCGGCGGTGAAAATGAAGCTGAAGAAAATGCTGGAAGCAAGAAGGGCAAGTTACTCTGGTAGAATCATCGGCGTAGCGTCTTCAGAAAAGGTATAGGAACTGTCACTCTAACGCTTTTCAGACTAAAAAAAGGACGTGAATAACGGGCCTTAAGCAGAAGCCCGGTCCATTATGCAACCAATGATAGAAGCAGTTATGAAACGTTCGGTTTTAGTTGTCGTATCGATTTTGCTCATCATGGGTTGGGGCGGGATGTCCGCCTATAAGATGGAACGCGATTACCTCCCTCCCATCAATAATTCTACGCTCATGATCAGTGTGCGCGCAGACAATTATCAAGCCGCTCAAGTGAAAGCCAGTTTAGCGGGAGTGATGGAGCAGGCGGTAAGCAACATGAACGGATTAGAGTCGGTGGAGACCAGTTCCTTCAACGGCGGTTTGTTATGCAGCCTCTATTTTCCTTTTCAATATGATATGGAAAAGGCCGAAGATGAGGTCAAGCAGGCTATGGCCGGTCTTACTTTTCCTTCCGGCGTGGACAAGCCTCTTGTCACTCGGGTGAGCACCAGCTCCTTCCCGATGATGAGGATTAGCCTGGCAGGCCAGTCTGATCAAACGGATGAAAATGGCCTCCGCACTTCGCTTCAAAACGAACTGGTCAATCAGTTGAAAAGTGTGCCGGGAGTAAGTGAAATACGTGTGACCGGCGGGGGGAATAACGGATTTGCGGTGACAATTCGGATGAAAGATCTGGAGAAGATGGGGTTCACCTTGGATGATGTCAAACGATCTCTGGCATCGCCCGGCAAGGACTTTCCTCAAGGGAAGATTGTTAGCAGCCAGATTACAATTCCTGTTCGAGTCACAGGTTGGGGGGTAAGCGCTCAAGATCTAAGCGAGACCCGGATTCAGGGGTCTGACGGGAAGACGATCCCTCTTTCTGCCGTGGCAGAAGTTTCCCCGTCGATGGTCGACCTGCAGACAATTTCTCGTATGGATGGAAAACCAAGTGTCATCCTGGACGTGCTGAAGAGTCCTTCGTCGAACATAACCGATGTGTCGAATCGGGTGCATCAACGAGTTCATGAACTGCAGGGTACATTACCAAGCGGTATTCAGCTTTCGATCCCCTTCGATCACGCTGAAGATATTCAGGCATCGCTTAAAGGGCTAATTCGTGAAGGACTGCTAGGTTGTCTGTTTTCGATGCTTAGTGTTCTGTTGTTCCTTCGAAATGTCCGGGCGACGCTATTGATCGCCATCTCCCTACCTATATGCCTGTTGGCAACGACCGCTCTGTTGAAAGGGATGGGAATCAGCTTGAACATCCTTACCGTATCCGGATTGGTAGTTGCAATGGGAAGAGTCGTGGATGATTCGATCGTCATTGTTGACAATATGTATCGAAGAATCCAAGAGTCGGATCGAAAAGTGTATCTTCATCACTTGGCTGGAGCGGTTCGCGAAATGATGCCCGCCATTGTGTCGTCGACGGCGACGACGATCGTCGTGTTTCTCCCTATCCTGCTGGTGGGAGGAATCGTTCAATCCAGCTTTGCGTCTTTCGCTTGGACAGTCGTCATTGCGTTGATCGTCTCGCTTTTGGTTTCGATTGTTGTCATTCCGGCTCTTGCCCATCTCTGGTGGAAAGATTTTCGAGTGAATGCGCGTACGGTTGAGCCCCTTGTGAAACGAATCCTGCAATGGGCTTTTCCAAGAAAAAAACGGGTTGTGGGTTTGGTTGTTGTTATATTTATCGGTACGATTGCTCAGGCCATCTTTCTTCCTGTGAATTTTCTCCCTGCAAGCGGTCCGGGCGCAATCTCGATCAAGGTAGCATTACCGGAGAAGAGTTCTAGTCAGGCCGTTGATACCGAAGTGAAAAGGGTTGAGGATCTTTTGAAATCGGATCCGCAAATCGCCACTTTTTCTGCAACCATAGGGTCCTCCTTTATTCCGATGTTCGACGATGTATTTGACGAAGGGGGAGGATGGATCCAGTCATCAAAGGAAGCCAATCTCATAGCCAATTTAAAAGCAAACGCTAATCTGGACACCGTTGTAACGGAACTTAATAAAAAACTATGGAATCTGAAAAGCGCAGCCCGGTTTACAGTGACGAATCGGAACATAGCAGGCGATGATTCGTTGTTAAAGATCGTCATCACAGGAGCAAGCGCCAATGAACTCGATACGGTAGCACTGAATATTCGTAATAAACTGGCGTTAGTACCGGGACTTAGTGTAGAAGGGGCTGAGAATGATACGGAAAGCGGTCCCGCCTACCACTTATCTCTTAACGAAGATCAAATCAAACGCAATGGGATCAAAGTAGAGGACATTCTAAATCGGATTCAGCCGTATGTATCCCAGGGAACAAGGATAGATATAGCCGCAGGCGATCAACGTATACCATTGATCATCAACACGGATCTCGATGCTACCTCAAAACAATCCGGGAAGGACGTCTTGGCTTTATTATCGGGTGAAACGTTCCAATCCAAGGATGGGCATACCATAAGCTTACAGCAGCTTACTTCTCTCGCTCCAAACAACGAACTATCCGTATATCGGGATCGGGACGGTCAACCTTTTGCAGTGGTTACAGCCAATATTGTATCCAACGATGTGGAGAAGGTGACCAGCCAAACGCAAAGTCTACTTGAAGGATTAACGCTTCCAAGAGGAGTGAGCTATTCGTTCGGAGGGATCTCCGGACAGGTGCAACAAATGATCATGGAAATGGCAATAGCCTTGTCGATTTCGGTTATTCTCGTTCTCCTGATTGTGAGTACGGTCTTTCGGGGATGGAAGGCTCCTCTCTCGGTACTCGTATGCATTCCGCTATCCGTCATTGGCTCGGTATGGGGAATGGTTGTATTCGGCATGCAGTGGAATCTTGCCGCATTTATCGGGATCTTAATGCTCGTGGGTATTGTGGTCACCAACGGCATTGTACTCGTCGATAAGATTGAGCGGAACATGGCAAGCGGGATGATTCCGGAAGAGGCTATTCTACAGGGGACGATGTCCCGAGTGCGTCCTATCCTGATGACAGCGTTCACGACGATTTTGACGTTGCTTCCACTTGCGCTTTCTTCGAGAACGGATACGGTCATTTCCCAAACTCTTGGGGTCGTGGTTGTGGGTGGGATGCTCAGTTCAACATTCATTAGTTTGATTGTTATTCCTGTCATTTATAAGTGGATGCATAAAAAATTAGGATAGAAGAGAGGGGATGCCAACATGGTTTCCTTACAAAACGTGTTGTTATTCAAAAAAGGATACCGAAAACTGGTGCGTCTAATCAGTTGTCTTGCGATCATCATGTTGATCTTCAATGGATTCGCTGCATCTTTCATCGCTGTTGCTAACGGCTCTACAAATGGGACGATTACGTCGACGAATGCGAGCAACCCGGAAGAATTGCTGCATTTGAATTTCGATGACAATGTAAACGATAGTTCTATCTACAACACAAGTGTCAAAGTTAACGGGCCTGCTCCTGTTTATGTACCCGGCAAATTTGGCAAAGCGCTTCAGTTTGGTGCGTCCAGCGTAACCGATGCCACTTATTTGGATCTTGGCAACTCGGATCAATTTAATAATTTTGGGAGATACACGGATTTTACCATTGCTTTTTGGACGAAAATTCCAACAACGGATAATGTGGAAACATCCATTATCTCAAACATGGATTCGAGCACAGGAGCGAACAATGGCTGGAGTATTTCCGTTGCAGGAAACGTAATCAGATCCAAGTATACCACTTCCGGCAATCCGGGTTTGGTCATGAATATGAATGGTGTTGTCGATAACGGGTGGCATCATGTGATTGTTTCGTACAAACGGGATGGAATGGCCACATTTTATCGGGACGGCGTCGCAATCTCAGCTTACGATATCAGCTCGATCATGGGGGAAATTGACACTCCCTTTACGCCAAAGATCGGAGTCGATGGAAAAGGCCAGTTCTTAGGCAAAACCAACGTCCTCCTCGATGAGATGAGAATGTTTAGAAAAGCCGTAACGGCTGATGAAGCGATGAGTTTATACAGAGAAGGGCAAGTATTTGTCTCAGGGGTTTCCGTCGATAAACCGGTTGTAACCTTAAATAAAGGGGAAACGACTCAGCTTAATGCCATTATTGCTCCGTCTAATCCGGATAATTCGAATGTGACATGGAAAAGCAGCAATCCGTTCGTTGCGTCCGTTTCAGGCGGACCGAATGGAACAGCCGTTGTGTCGGCAGTTTCCGGGGGGACAACGAATATCACCGTAACCACGGCCGATGGAGGATTCATGGCGGTTGCGAACGTTACGGTCACCGGTCCGTCGAACCCGGTCACCCAGGTTAAATTGGACTCATCTACGCTTGAAATGCGGCAAAGCCAGAAGGCCAATCTTCATGCGATCCTATCCCCGGCAATGGCAACGAATCAAAACTTGATTTGGTCATCCAGTGACCCGGCGATCGCAGGTGTAACGGGTGTGCCAGAAGGAACCGATGCCGTTGTTGAAGGACTGAATCCCGGTTTTGCTATCATTACGGTTAAAACCGAAGACGGAAACTTTACAGACACTTGTATCGTCTCGGTAGACGACAGCGCGGGCAATAAATCGGCCATTCTAAAAATGAGCTTTGAGAATAACATGTTCGATATAGCTAGGAATGTTAATGCAGCCGTCTACGGAACCCCGGCATTTGTTCCCGGCAAGGTCGGCAATGCACTGCTCCTTGATGCACCGGGACAATATCTGGATCTAATCAATCCCCAATTCGGGTATGCTGCTAATATTGATTTGTCGTTCTGGATAAACTCATCGGCAACGATAGATAATCGAATGATCATTTCCAATAAAGACGGATCCGATCCTAATAGCACAGGTTGGTCTGTCGGGCTTGAGAACGGCGGGTTACATTGGAACTATAAGACTTCAGGCAGCGCACCGCTCGATTACGTCATTGCAAACGTAGCGGATGGCAACTGGCATCATATTGCCATATCCCATGACCGATCGTATGACAAATACGCCGATTTCTACAAAGATGGAGTATTGATAGCCAGCGTTGATCTTTCAAACAATGTAGGAACGATTGATTCCGGGTTTTCCACGAAATTGGGCGCAGACGGAAATGGGAATTTCTCGGGTAATGCAAAGGTAGAAATTGACGAACTGCAAATAAGCTCGATTAGCGTTGCTAATGCGCCAACCAATGTACAAGCTACAATGGTTAATGTCCAGGCCAATCAGGTTAGCGTAACTTGGAATGCGTCTACAAGCGGTCAAATTGCTACTTACAAAATTTATAGAAGCTCGTCGAGTGATTTCGTACCGGACTATACCAACTATTTGGGGCAAGTCGCGGGTACAAAGCTGACATATACGGATACGTTAAACAATAAAGGTACCTACTATTATAAAGTAATGGCAGTGGATAGCGGAAATGTTTCGGCTACCTCTGACTCTTCTCCCTCCTTAACGGGCGGCGGCTTTGTTCCTGATTTACCGGAACCTCTAGCCTGGTGGAAGTTCGACGAAACTGCTGGGACGACCGTAGCCGATTCCTCAGGCAACGGTATCACGGGAACTGCGTATAACAACCCGACTTGGACCACTGGTAAGTTCGGCGGAGCAATTTCATTGAATATGGGTTCTACTCAAAATCAACGTGTTGAGTTTCCATCTGCGAAATTGAATCCAACGGATGGACAGACCGTGATGTTTTGGTTCAAAACTACTGAACCAAATGGAGCTTTCACCAACGAAAATGTCTACCGCCATGATGGGCATTTCACGGCCTTGCAGTTGTCTGCTGGTTCTGGATCCCCGCGTGCCGCATATTGGCCCTCAAGTGCAGGCAGTTATGTAGCTGCTCCTTTTAGTAATTGGTCGACATACAAAGATAACAATTGGCATCATTATGCAGCAGCTTACGATAAAAATACAGGATTAAAGATCTATGTGGATGGTGTTCAAGTAGCCAGCAACAGCACCAACGTCGGAGCACTAAAAACATCGGCTAAAAATGTCGTGTTGGGAGCTGTAGAAGGGGGTGGCGGCGAAAGTTTCAAAGGATCTCTGTCTGACGTTCGTGTATATAGCAGCGCGTTAACCCAAGGCCAAGTGCAGCAAGTAATGAATCCAGTTGCATCGATCTCCGTAAATGGCGCAGGAGGTGCGAATGCGATCACTGTCAAGAATGGCACATTGCAAATGCAGGCTGCTGTTCTGCCTGTCAATGCAAAAAGTAGTGTAACATGGAACGTCTACGAAGCCGATGGTGTCACAGCGACGGATAAAGCGTCTATTGATGCCAATGGTTTGCTTTCGGCTAAAAAAGACGGGACCGTGAAAGTGGTTGCGGCAGCCACTGACGGCAGCGGCGTGCAAGGATCCACTACGATTGCGATTAGCGGTCAAACACTGTTTGCATCAATGTCTGTAAGTGGCGCAGGAGGTGCGAATGCGATCACTGCAAAGAACGGCACCCTGCAAATGCAGGCTGATGTTCAACCCGCTGGTGCAAATTATCGTGTAGCATGGAGCGTTTTCGAAGCCGATGGTGTCACAGCGACGGATAAAGCGTCTATTGATGCCAATGGATTGCTTTTGGCTAAAAAAGACGGGACCGTGAAGGTGGTTGCGGGAGCCATTGACAACAGCGGCTTTCAAGTATTGCAAGGATCCACTACGATTACGATTAGCGGCCAGAATGTGCCGATACTTGTGGGAATAACAGCGCCAGCTAACATCACCGGGCTGGCTAATGGAACGGCGAAGACAGCGGACGCCCTTGGCTTGCCTGCAACCGTAGCACTGGTCACCGATACAGGAAGCGTGAATGCCAACGTGGCATGGAATGTTGATGCATCGAGCTATGATCCAGCCCAAAAGACATCACAAACGTTCAGTGTAAATGGAACCGTAACCCTGCCGGCAGGTGTGGAAAACCCGAACAATGTAGCTTTGACCACGAGCATAAGTGTGACTGTGCTTGCAGCGCCATCATTGCCCCAGTCTACATTGACAGGTGTACAGCAGGTAACTCCTGGCCAAACCTTCGATGTAAAGATGGGATTGGTTGGCGTTACGCAAAGTGTATACCAGCAAGTGTATTCACAAGATTTGACGCTGCACTATGATCCGACGAAATTGCAGTTCGATTCGGTTGCATCGCTAAAAGATGGATTCCGGGTCATCGATACAAAAGAGACGGCACCGGGACAAATCCGAATTGTGGCTGCCAGCCCGGGCGCGAACGTGCCTGCCCAAGGCGATATGCTCGCCTTCAGATTTACAGCTAAATCTGTAACTCAGGCGACGTATACGACGACTATTTCTGTAGACAATATTGTGATTGCCAATGGACAAGGGAATGAGCTGAAGGTCGGCGCTGCTTCCCGTGAAATACAAATAAGTATACCTGTAGATAAGTCGCTCTTGAATGTGTTGATCGCAAGCGCTCAGGCCAAGTACAATGCTGCAGTGGAAGGCAATGGGGACGGATTGTATGCAGTTGGCTCCAAAGCACAATTACAGTCGGCAATGGACACGGCCAATGCGATAGCAAACGATCCGAATGCCGATGGGCAGCAGGTGGATAGTGCGAAATCCGCATTGGAAGCAGCAATACTTGTGTTTGAAACTAAGAGAATAAACGCAGATGTCAATGGAGATGGAAGTATCTCGATTGGAGACTTGGCTATTGTTGCAGCGGCTTACGGCAAAACCCAAGGTCAGTCGGGCTGGAATGAGTTAGCGGATGTAAATAAAGACGGTAAGGTTGGCCTTGAAGACCTTGCAATCGTAGCTTTAGCGATGTTTAAGTAAAATACCAAGGAATATTGTTGAATGAAAAGTTGAATTGATCGTATTAGCAAAATTGAGGATTGATCGGCAATGGAATGGGGGGGAGAGCTTATCTCCCCCTTCTGTCGTCTATATGGCCAATTACACTAACAATTTTTGAAAGGGTGGATTACTTTGATGTTAAAAAAACTTCTCGCATTCAGTCTGACGTTGCTTTTGATTGTGTTCATGCTTCCCCAGCCTCTTGTTCATGCAAACCCTAGTTCGAGCTTTTTACTTTCCATCACGGAGCCAAGCATATCGGTGGGTAATAAGTTTGAAGTGAAGGTAGAAGGAAAACAATTAAGTGATATGTACGCATTTGAAGTTAATTTATCGTTTGATACAAGCCGTTTAGAGTTTCTTAAAAATGACTTTCAAAGTAGCGGCTTTACAGTGGGGCCTAAAGTGGAGGGGAACAAAATTCAAATCGCATATACGCAACAAGGCAACGTTCCTGGCCAGAACGGAGATGTAACACTGGTTACGCTGCCATTTTATGCGGTAAATCAGGGATCGGCCGATATTGTACTGGACAGCATAACACTGATGAAAAAGGTGGATTCGCACTTAGTGACTGAATTTTTTCCAGGCAATAGCAAGGTCGTGGCTACAATACAAAACGGTAATGAGGTCAAAATTCCTGCTGTGCCTGCTGGTATGACAGCTACAGCAGTAAGTACCTCACAGATTAACGTAACTTGGAATAATTCAAAAGACGCAGCGGGTTATGACCTGATGGTAGACGGAGTTGTTCAAACGGACAGATCAAGTCCATTCGCGCACACAGGTCTTGCAGCAGACTCAACCCATACCTATATGGTGAGGGCAAAGAATTCTGCAGGAGTCAGTGAATGGAGTACACAGGTAAGTGCAAACACTCAGAGATCATCAAACAACGGTAACAATGGTAACAACGGTAACAACGGTAACAACGGTAACAACGGTAACAACAATAACAATAACAATAACAATAACAATAATAACAACAATAATAAAAACAAAAATAATGTATTCAATAGCGATATTGTCAATGAGATTAAACTTGTTAATACGATCACTTCCAGGGTAGAGGAAGCCAAGAAAGCTGATGTAAAGGTTGAACTGACTGACATTAAAGGACACTGGGGTGAAAAGACCATAAATACATTTGTGAAACTGAGCGTCATTGATGGTTATGAGGATGGAACATTCCATGCGGATGATCAAATCACACGTGCCGAGTTTGCAATGATCATTTCTCGCATATTCGATATCAACGGCGGCACTAATCCATCGGTTGTTCTGAACGATATTGACAGTCACTGGGCTAAAACCGCCATCGAGAAACTCGCTAGCGCAGGGGTGATTACCGGTTACGAAGACGCTACATTCAAGCCGGACAAAACGATCAGCCGAGAAGAAATGGTCGTTATTATATCCCGTATTATCAACTTGAGTATGCTGGACAAAGATGTTTCCAAGGGCAACTTGACGGATATGGCAAGCGCAAGTTCATATGCTGTGAATCAAATCAAAGATGCAGCAGAAGCTGGCATCATCAGTGGCAAAAACAATGGGATATTTGATCCACAAGGCACATCCACACGTGCAGAGGCACTTACAATCATTCTAAATGCATTAAACCTTAGTCCTCAAGTGAAAGCACTCTTAGACAGCTTGTAATAATAGCAATATGTTCTAGTCATAATTACTAAAAGGAGATTGTGAATATGCCATCCACCTATACTCGATTCAGTATTCACACCGCTGCGGCAATCTGCTTCCTCCTTATCGTTTTCGTTATTATTAACAAAGGCGCACCGTTACTTTCCTTTGTGACTACCGAACAAATCCAATCGTTCAAAACCATCTTTATCAGCATTATATTGGAAGCTATCCCTTTCGTTTTGCTCGGTGTATTGCTGTCTGCATTGCTGCAAAATTTTGTTTCCGAACAAACGATCCGTCGCTGGATTCCTTCCAATCCATTACTGGGCATTATCTTCGCCTGTTTATTGGGCATTATTTTTCCGGTGTGTGAATGCGGTATGATTCCCGTCGTCAGAAGACTGATTTTGAAAGGAATGCCGGTATATGTCGCCGTCGGACAAGGTCCGCTTACGTGTTTGGCTGGAGGATGGCGACTGATTAACGATCACCGGCTGGTGTCAGGGAGACCGTGGAGATTCTAAACATTTTAAAGAAATAATGCACAAGGTCGGACAATTATTTTGAATACGCATGACTTATTGATTGTTCAGCAGGCGAAGCGGATTGTGTGGTTTAGGGATGGGCGTCTAGTTCATTAACTGGGGACTGAATATACAGTATCTGATAATGGCCTTACGAGAAATCGTAGGGCTTTTGATTTTTCAAACTTGGGTAGCAAAGATCAGAGGTATAACAAACTATAACATCAGGTACGAGTAGGCTATTGCTTTTTTAATTTATTTAACAACATTTTTCCTAAAAAACCCCGGCGTTTCCCCCGTTATTCTCTTAAACGCATTTGCAAAATGTGGAACGTCCGTAAAACCGCAAAATTGTGTAATATCTTCCATGGTGTAGTCCCCTTGTTTGAGTAGCTCTTGGGCATGCTGAATGCGCAAATGCAAAAAATATTGATGGGGAGAAACGCCAAATTTTTCTTTGAATAAAGCAGAAAACCTTGAAGGCGAGAGTCGTGCTCTCTTAGCCATATCATCGAGTGATAACGATTCCGAAAGGTGGCTGAAAAAGTACGAAGTGATCCAGTTCAAAGATTGTGGTTTTAACGATTTATCTTCTTGCTTCAAATCACTAAATTCTTTCAATAAACCAATGATCAAATCCTCGAGCAAATGATTGGCTTCCATTTGGCTGATCACATCCCCATTTTGCCAAAGCCCAACCATTTTTAACAAAGACTCTTTGTAAACGGAGCGATGTGTAAGCTTAAATTGGACAGGGATCGAAATGTTCATGAAGTCGTTCAGTCTAGGCTGTAGAAGATGCTGATATTCACTTAGATCGATCTGCCCCGGCTTTGTTGGAAAGCTTTGTTCACGTGCTGGATTATAGAAAAGATCGAAATGTGCAAATGGCGTTATCGTTTGAGTGATGCCCTTTAAAGAACACAGTTCACCCGGTTGAATAAGGCAAAAGTCGCCTTCCTGAAATTCGTATAAGCTGCCATCTAGCTCGATTTGACAATTTCCTTCTTGAATGTAGATAAGTAAATAATCCAAGAGTTTCCGATTAGGTACGCTCCACCCTGGTTGTCTTACTGCATAGTCGGATTCTCGGATGTAGGGGACGATGGGGCGCTCTTTTATGGCTTCAAGAAAAGATTGTTTCAAGGGGACAGCTCCTTCTAGAACTTTTAAAGATAATAAGATTTTACAAGAAAACAGTAGGGTTTCACAATGCTTTTTTAAGATAATTACTATATATTTAAAATAATTCTTAAAGATTGGAAAGGGAGGATTATACATGACAAGAGTAAATAATAACAATTTAGGCTTGATCCCTCTTGCAGGTGTTTGTAGTTATGAAGACGCTTGCAAAGTTGGCTATGACATCGATCATAACGTGAATTTACTAAGAAGATATTTGTATTCAGAAACGCAGTTGAACCAAATTTTCGCAGCGCATATCTCGAATACCCCTGAATGGGAAGTAAAGGGTGCTTTTGGACTGCATATTTGGCTTGACGCTGAGCATAGTGCCGCACTTCGGAAACGGGTTACGGAGATGAGGGAACCGCCTTTGCATTTGGATAAAGTGCCGGATGCTCAGATCGAGGCATTCTTTGGCGAAGTGATACGCGCAGAGACAACATTGGAGCTTCTTGTGGGAATTTATAGAGTTGCAAAACCGGAATTAGTACGTTCCATGAAAAAGCATTTATCGGAAACAAATCCGTTAGTCGACCAACCAACCTGTCGTGTCTTGAAGTTGATATTAGTAGAAGAGGAAGAAATGATTCAATGGGGAGAGGCTGCTGTTCAAGCTCTTATTTTTACAAATGAAGATGAGCTCACCGCACAAAAATGGCAAAAGCATCTCGAGTCGTTTCTTTATGCTGCAGGAGGCATTTCAGGGGATTTGGCAAAGCCTGAAGACTGGCGGCCTTCGGAGCCCCGTTCAAACGGGCAGCCTTTTGCAATTAATGTTGAGCCTCGACGTGATGCCAGATTTTCGGATACCTATAATTCAGCAGCTAAAATCGACCATCACTTTAATGATGGAAATCGCCTAGCAGACGAAAGAACGTATGCGCTCCTCTATAAACGTCTGCGTGAGATGGACGTACCTGAGTGGATGGGACCTATTATCTATAAAACAAATGGCAAGCCGTGGGAGTACTATCAGGACTTGAGTCGACAGCTATGGGACGAGGCTCGTCATTCGATGATGGGTGAAGTTGGACTATACCAGGATGGCGTTGAATTTTACAAATATCCGGTAGAATTTTTAACAAGCATGGCATTGAACTGTACAGCTACACCACTGGAGGCGCATCTTGTTCTTTGGTACATTGAGCAAGGATTAATGCCCAAAGACACTGGCAAACATCTTGAATGGATTATAGCCAAAGAGTCGGATAACGATCTTGCAAAAACGTTTCAGGATTATGATTGGGCTGATGAAGTATTGCACGCGCAAATCGGCAGAAAATGGTTGGTTCCTGAGTTTAAGAACATGGAAGAGCTTAAACAGCAAGCGGAAAGTGTAATGAAACGGAACCTAGAAGAAAAGGTCAGATTGAGTGCACAATCGGATCAAAAAGATTGGTGGCCTGAATTTCTCGCAGAAATTCGTGCAGGAAGAGAAAGAACACGTGGAGGAGTAACGGCATAATGAATTTGACGGAAGGGGATTGGAGTTCCCCCTAAGACACATATGATTTTTCACTCACGTGCTTTTCAAGAGTCCTCTTTTTGAGGGCTCTTTCATTTATCGTATAATAGAGAAAAGTGCAAAATCTATGTGTCGGAAGGGATCTACATGGCAGTCAAATCAGATTACAAAAAGATGAGCCGTATTTTAAATGAGACCGCAGTTGATTTGCGCGGAGAAGATTTAAGTTTTAAGGTGCATTATTGGGGGGCTATGCCGGAACACTTTGATAATCCGCTGCATCGACATTCCTTTTTTGAGGTTTGTTATGTTCTGGCAGGTGAAGGGAGCTATTTGGAGTCTGGTGAAGAATATCCGCTCCGTCAAGGAACATTGTTCTGTTCAAGACCTGGCAAATGGCATCAAATTAAAAGTGAGGGAGGGATCGAACTCTATTATGTTGCCTTTGAAGCGGATAGCTCTCGGTCTTCGGAAGGGACTTTAAACCGTTATGTACAAATGATGAGTTTAAATAAAATTATTGTGCCAATGGCAGAAGAAACGGTGACGGCCCAGACTTGGCGCATGCTGTTCACGCTGTGCAAGCAGGATCGTGCCATGACAAAAGAAATGATTCACAGTTTTGCGTATGCTTTGCTTATATCTTTTTGTAGTGAATTTACGGAGGTTGCCGAAAGTGACGACTTGCCGGAGCATCAACAAATTTCTTCCTATTATTTGCAGCGAGCGAAACTTTTTATCGAGGACAATCTATCGTCTTCCTTAAGTATTACACAGTTGTCAGCCTATCTGAATATGACGGAGCGCCATTTGTCACGATTGTTTGCCATGAAAGTCGGACAATCTTTTTCGCATTATGTGCAAGAGAGAAGAGTTAGGAAGTCAATCGAGCTTCTTCTCGAGACGGATTGGACAATAAGTCGGATCGCCCAGGAGACTGGGTTTGAATCGGTACATTATTATACAAGAGTTTTTACCCGTAAAATAGGCGTTGCTCCAGGGAAGTTTCGCAAATCCCAATTGTCAGAAATACCTTTTAGTTGATTAAGTCACAATATAAATTGTGAATTGTAAATTGCCGGACATAAATTTTTCTGCATACTGGAACAGGAGTTATAGTATAATCAGACCAGGTCGTGAAGCACGCGCCGTCTGTTACCGGTTCATAGAACCGTGCAGGCGGCTATTTTATTTCCGGGAGGCAAATGAAGATGGAGACGATCAAGGAGCTACTGAATTCGGACGAGTCATTCACTTACGCTTACACAAGATTTATGGAAGAGCAAATCAAGGGGAGCGCGGGAGAGAGGAAACGGAGGTTGCTTAGCGAAAAACGGTACGCGGAAACTTTGTTCCTCAAGGATGTATGGTGGCCAGCCTTCGGTAACTTTCGACGCTTGTTCGCCGAGTTTGAGATCCGAGACTTCAAGGATGGCTGGCGGTACTTGGATTTTGCATTCATCATCAACGTTATACGCATATGCATCGAGATTGACCCGTATGGGACACATTTTCGCAACATTGATCGTAATCGATACGATGACAATTTACACCGCCATAACGACCTCGTTTTGGACGATTGGAAGATTTTTCGGTTTTCGTTGGATGATATTAAGTACAATCCCCGCAAATGTCAACAGACGATCATGCAAGCAGTAGCGAAATGGGGTTTGGAAAATACAAATAATCTACTTCATTTACTTCCTATAGAATATGCTGTTTGGAAATGGGTTGAAAACCATGACGACATGGTCACTCCAACATCAGTAGCTAGAGCGCTTCGAATCAATCGAGAAACTTCCACCAAGTATCTTAAATCACTTGTAATAAAAGGATTAATCATTCCTGCATCCAAAGAAGGAAAGAAGATTATGCGATATCGCGCAAAATCTTCAATCAAAATTTAGTTGAAAGCAGAGAGCATCAACCGAAAAACTCTCCTGGCTAACGCGGGAAGAACCAACGTTAGCTTACTTACCCCATCCCTTATGATAGCTAAAGCTGGATTTTCCAACCTTGATATGTCTATCCACCTATCCACCCTCTCTGACGCTGGATAATCCATCGTGGACTTATCAGATTCCCCTCTCCCCATCTTTGAAGCTGGATTATCCAGCCTCGGTATGCTTGTCTAACTTGCCCACCCTACCTGACGCTGGATAATCCGTCGTGAGTTCGTTAAATTCCCCCTTTTCTCAGTTATCGACGTGAGACTTAAAATCACTCTTTAAGAGTTGATAATCCTTAGCCATACTATTTGTGGTCGTCATAATTTAAGTTCTGATGATGTGAAAGATGTGAATGTCCGTTTAGTGCAAATGAATGTCCTGTTATTTCAAAGACAGTGAGCCCTTAAACCTTTATCATTAAGAAAGCGCTAACACATTGATGAACAAGGAGGAAAATCAGTGTCTAATCAATACATCAAAAGAGATTATTCTCTTACAGGACCAGAAAACAAGCGAGCTCATGAAAAAGGCTTAGCAGCAGCAGATTGGTACACGAGTCCGATTCCACGTCAGCGACTTAAAGAGCTTATGAAGCGTAAGGATGGTCCTGCAATTCGAGATACAATCATCATGTTTGTATGGCTCATTGGTACAGGTATTCTTGCCTATTACACGTGGGGTACTTGGTGGGCTATACCGGCATTTGCCGTATATGGAATAAGTTATGCTTCGACTGCTGACTCAAGATGGCATGAATGTGGTCATGGCACAGCATTCAAGACAGCATGGATGAATGATGCTCTTTATCAAATTGCCTCATTCATGGACTTAAGACCACCGACTCCTTGGCGTTGGAGTCATGCTCGTCATCACACGGACACTTATATTGTCGGTCGTGATCCGGAAATTGCTATGACTAGACCCCCTGTTTGGCGGATCATTTTTGGAGAAATCGTGCATATCTATGGCGGTTCAAGAGATCTCAAAAGCATCATCATGCACTGCTTCGGTAAGCTGACTGACTCAGAAAAAGACTATGTTCCAGAGACTGAATTCAGAAAAGCTGTTTGGATTTCACGTATATGGGTGCTGATATTACTAGGCTTCATTATATGGTCGATTCAAATTGGGAGTATTTTACCGCTAATGTTTGTTGGTCTTCCTACCTTCTATGGTCCGATTCTCCTTTTATTAGTGGGTCTAGCTCAGCATTTGGGTCTTCATGAAGATGTTCTGGATCATCGCTTAAATACGCGTACGATTTATTTGAATCCATTCTTTAGATTCCTTTACTGGAACATGAATTATCACATAGAGCATCACATGTTTCCGATGGTTCCTTATCACGCATTACCTGCCCTTCACAAAGAATTGATGTTTGATTATCCAGCACCAAGTCCTAGTCTATGGGCGGCTCTCAAAGAAGTTATTTCAGCACTCATTAAGCAGAAGAAAGAACCGCAATATGTGGTTGACCGCCCCCTGCCTAGATCAGCTAATCCCTATTATTACGGTGTACACGCTGAAAAGGCAGTGCCTTCGCGGGTGAGTAACGAGCCAAAAGCAATGATTAACTAAATGATGAGAGGAAGATGAGAACATGGCAGGAAACAAGGCAGTTGTCTACAGTAAACCCGGTAGCGTTGAGGTGCGTAATACGGATTATCCAGAATTGGTACTGAAAGATGGTCCAGGTGTCAATCCATTAAACGTAGGACGAAAATGCGAGCATGGTGTCATTCTGAAAGTAGTAACCACTAACATTTGTGGCAGCGATCAGCATATGGTTAGAGGTCGGACAACTGCGCCGTCAGGTCTCATCTTAGGACATGAAATAACTGGTGAAGTCATTGAAGTAGGACGCGATGTTGAATTTATTAAAAAGGGAGATTTGGTCTCCGTTCCCTTCAACATAGCTTGTGGCCGTTGCCGCAGCTGTAAAGAACGGAATACGAATGTATGCTTAAACGTTAATCCGGATCGTCCTGGCTCTGCCTATGGTTATGTAGATATGGGTGGATGGGTCGGCGGACAATCGGAATATGTCATGGTTCCTTACGCGGACTTCCAATTGCTGAAGTTCCCAGATAAAGAGAAAGCCATGGAAAAAATTCTTGATTTAACGATGCTTTCCGATATTTTCCCTACGGGTTATCATGGTGCGGTTAGTGCAGGAGTTCGACCGGGTTCAACCGTATACGTCGCGGGTGCTGGCCCTGTAGGTCTTGCTGCAGCTCACTCTGCACAACTGCTTGGTGCAGCGGTTGTTATTGTCGGTGACTTAAATGCAGAGCGACTAGCTCAAGCGAAAAGCTTTGGTTGCGAAACGGTTAATCTTCGTGAAAATAGCGATTTGGCGGGACAAATTGATCAAATTTTGGGCTTACCGGAAGTGGACTCTGCTATTGACTGCGTAGGCTTTGAAGCGCATGGTCATGGTAAAGCTCATGGCGAAGCGCCAGCTACGGTGCTGAATTCAATTATGGAAGTTACGCGTGCAGGAGGCAGCTTGGGTATACCCGGCCTTTATGTAACCGGCGATCCGGGTGCTGTAGATGAGGATTCAAAGATTGGCACACTAAAGATTCGTTTCGGTCTTGGTTGGGCTAAGTCGCATACCTTCGTAACTGGGCAAACGCCAGTCATGAAATACAATAGAGACTTGATGATGGCCATTCTCAGCGGTAGAGCACAAATTGCTAAAGCGGTTAATGCTACACTCATTTCGTTAGAAGCTGCTCCGCAAGCGTATCAAGATTTTGATCGCGGTGTTTCCAGAAAATTTGTTATCGATCCACACGGTCTTGTTAAATAAACCTACACTTAATTACTTGGAGGTACGTATGCAGCATTTAGAGGGTTGGGTTGAAGCTTGTGAAGTTGATGCTATTGATGAGGAAGATGTCATTCGATTCGATCATGGAGATCGTACGTTTGCTATTTATCGGACAGCGAAAAGCAAGTATTATGCGACCGATGGGTACTGCACCCATGAGAAGTTTCACTTGGCGGAAGGACTAGTGATGGGCAATACCATTGAGTGTCCCAAGCATAATGGTCGATTTGATTATACAACAGGTGAAGCGAAGCGTACGCCGGTATGCGTTGATCTAAAAACATATCCTGTAAAGATTGAAGAAGATAAGCTCTTCATCAAGATAGACTGAGGAGAGAATAGAAGATGGCTGACTTAGGAATGGTTATTGTTGGTGCAGGTGAAGCTGGTGCGCGAGCAGCTGTGGAGCTGCGAATGGAGGGTTGGAGTGGGCCGATCACGCTAATAGGAAAAGAAAAACTGGCGCCTTATGAACGACCGCCGCTTTCCAAAAGCTCATTGGTGGGTGAAGACGAGCCCACACCAAAGACTATCCTTGACGATGCTAAGCAATCACAGTACAACATTCAGTTAATCACGGATAGCACGGTTGTAAAGATTGATCGGGATCAACATGTAACAGAACTTAGCAATGGGCAGCAAATAAGGTATGAGAGGCTCTTGCTTGCCACAGGAGCCTATCCACGTCGATTGAACATGGAAGGCTCCGATACCACGGATTTTTTATATCTCCGGACATTCGCTGACTCGCTTGTACTACGCTCAAGATTTCAATCAGGAAAGCACATTGCTGTAATAGGGGCTGGCTTTATTGGTCTTGAAGTAGCGGCAAGCGCGCGGGAAAAGGGTTGTTCGGTTGCCGTTATTGAGGTTGGACCACGCATTCTGATGCGGGGAGTTCCTGAGGAAATTGCGAACATTGTAGAGGCACGTCATCGCAAAGCAGGTGTCGAGTTTAAACTTGGGGTAGGGATTGGGCACATCGATAAAACGGAGGATGGACATTCGATTACACTGGTTGATGGAACTGTCATCCATTGCGACACGGTTGTCGTAGGAATCGGTGCTATTCCTGAAACATCATTAGCTGTTCAAAGCGGACTTACAGTCGATAATGGCATATGGGTGGATGAAAGACTCGCAACAGCTGACTCCGATATTTTTGCGGCGGGTGACTGCTGTTCTTTTCCGCATAGTCTCTTTGGAGGGAAGCGTATTCGACTTGAGGCTTGGCGTAATGCGCAAGATCAAGGAACGCTTGCAGCGCATAACATGCTAGGCGCCACTAAACCTTATCTAGATATCCCATGGTTCTGGTCGGATCAATATGATCAAACCTTACAAGTCACTGGATTGCCGGATTGTGGCGTGAAAACAGTGGTCAGAAATTTGAGTGAGTCCGACAAGTTTTTCTTTCATCTGTCGGACAAAGGTCATTTGGTTGCGGCAAGCGCCGTGGGCTTAAACTCTAAAATTGCCAAGGATATTCGTCTTGCGGAAATGCTCATTCACAAACAAGCGGTACTAGATCCTAAAGACTTAGAAAATCCGGTTGTGAAATTAAAGGCGCTTTTGAATTCTGAATAATCATTTTAAGGAGATAAGCATGAGCCATTGGAATCGAATTAATGATGGGACTGTACATCCACCCAGACTGCATGTACAACAAGCCATATGGGGAATGGATGGGCTAGGGGAGAATGGCAAAGAGTGGTCTTTAGAGCAGAAATTCGAGAAAATCGCTGAAGCAGGATTTGAAGGTGTGAGTTATTTGTTGCCTTCACATGAAAATATGGATACCTGGCACCGTTTACTTGACCGCTATAAGCTGAGCTTCAGTGCCATTGCGTACCCTGCTAAACCACAAGATATGATTGATATCATTAAGCATGCTAATGAATTTGGCAGAGTTCAATATATTAACTCGCAGGTGTCGAATTCCTTCGTCATTGATCAAGAAGCGATTCATTTACTTGATGGCTTGTTAAAAGTATCCGAGGAATCCAAGATTCCACACTTTATCGAGACCCACAGAGGGACAGTCACGCAAGATTTGATCCGCACCGCAGGATATGTAGAAGCTCTTCCGGAACTTAGACTCATGATCGACTTATCGCATTATGTAGTAGCAGGTGAAATCCTAGGAACTAATGAGAACGTGGAAGCTCACTTCGATAAGATTCTAGATCGGTCCGCTGGTATCCATGGCCGTGTTTCGAGTGGCGAACAGATACAGGTAGATGTAGGTGTGGATGGCGATCATCCTATGCTGGAGCATTTTACACGCTGGTGGCGTAAAGGAATGGTGCATTGGCTCAAACAAGCGAAGCCCGGGGATTTGTTCCCGTTCTGCTCAGAGCTTGGACCGCCCAACTATTACGGGATCACTCGCCGAGATGAGCATGGACAAGAACATGAAGTCTCTGATCGCTGGCAGCAAGCGTTACTATTTAAGCAAATTATCGAAGAGCAGTGGAAGAAAGCACATGAGAGTTAGCGATATTTTTGCTAACTCTCTTTTAATGCTACATGAATTTCTCGTATTGAACGATTGTCATTGGAACTAGAAAGGGGAACTAGTTTTGCTGCGAAAACCCTTGCCATTTCAATATCGTCTTATAATTGTCATTATATTGACTGTATTAGTACCATCTGTATTGCTCAATTGGCTGACATTTTCAATTATAAAAAATCAAATGCTTACTGATGCAACAACTTGGTTAACGGGTATAACCAAAAATTCCGGGGAAACCATGGATAGTTATATTAACTTAGTAAATGGCGTTACCAAAAATCCAGAATTTGATGTTACACTGATGGATATTTTTGATCGGCATCGGTTTAATAAAGAAGGAAAGTATGGGTACTCAATTGAAGAGATCTCACAAATCAACGGTTGGCTTTCCATGTTAACTCAGATGGATAATAATATTGTTGCCGTGAATTTTCTTGATGAGTCAGGCACTTTATTTCATCTGGGAAAATTAGTAACTGTTGACGATACGGAATGGTTGCAAAAGACAGAAGCACTTCATGGTGCAAGCGCCGTTTGGTCACCAGTAAAAACAGAAGACGGAACCATCGTGTTCTCCGTTTCAAGAAAAGTTATAAGTCCGTCAACCTTTCATAATATTGCGGCGATTCAAATATTTTTTCGATTAGATTTTCTTACACTGAAGCAGAATGAAGTCTTTTTAAAAGAAGGTGATTTTGTCATTCTGGACAAAGGCAACACAGTTGTATTCAGGCAAAGTGAACGGGAGGGAGGGAACGGGCAACGTTGGGATGCTCCCAATCAGGTTAAAGCCACATTTAATTCTTCCTTAACGGGTTGGAAGCTCGTCGGTGTCGTACATAAAGATGTTTTGTTTCATTCAATCGATCGAATCCAGAGATGGGTCTATTTAATTATTGCTCTCTTCATTTTAATCACAATGTGTATTGTATTTTTAATAAGCTTCCAGCTAACGAATCCTTTAAGGAAACTAAGTAAACTAATGCTCGACGCAGTCAAAAGAAATTTTGAAATCGATGTAATTTCAATTAAACGCCATGATGAAATCGGACATATATCGAGTAGTTTTAATAAAATGATTAACCGAATTCATAGTTTAATTCAGGATGTGACAGAAACAGAGCAGAAGCGCAAACGTTCAGATATAGCCGCGTTGCAGTCGCAAATCAACCCGCATTTTCTTTATAACACGTTAAGTGCAATTGCCATGCAAGCTGAAATGGAAGGAAGCTATAAAGTTTCCGATATGGCTTCGCAATTAGGAAGATTTTTAAGATACACGATCGGCTATCACCAGGATTGGGTCCAAATATCTCAGGAATGCGATCATTTGGGCATTTATTTTCGCGTGATGCAGTTCCGATATCCATTAATTGAATTTGAACTTCAACTCGATGAGAAAGTGAAAGATTGGCTCGTTATTCGGCTTATTTTGCAGCCTTTAGTAGAAAATGCTATTCTTCATGGCATTGTACCAAAAGGAACAAATGGAATCGTGAAAGTAGCCATTATAGAGTCTTCCGGCCCGACAGGTGATGATCGTCTTATTATCCAAGTTGAGGATACCGGCGTAGGTATGAATCAGGAAACAATGGCTGCTCTTAAAAGTTATTTAAAGGGATCAATTGTAGACAATAAATCTAATTATGGAATCGGTTTGAAAAATGTCTATGATCGGATTTCGCTTTCCTATGAAGAGAGATTTGTATTCGAAATGATGAGCGAGGAAGGAATTGGATCACGGATACGCATAGAATTACCAAGGAGGCATACAAATGAGAATCTTGGTGGTTGAGGATGAAGAACTGTTACGGCAAGGTTTAATCAATATGATTGAACGAATGAAATTACCATGTTCCGTTGTTGCTTCATCAGCAGATGGCGAGGATGCGCTAGAGCAGTTGTCTTATATCGGCATTGATTTAATTATTACCGACATTAGAATGCCGAAAAAGGATGGACTGCAACTGCTTGGAGAAGTGGCTCTTTTGTACCCGGAAATCCGGTCCATTATTCTTAGTGGTTACGATGATTTTGTATATGCAAGGCAGGCGATGAAATTAAACTGTATGGATTACTTGTTGAAACCATTTATTTATAGCGAGCTCTATGAACTTTTGGACAAAATAAGTCAAGATATTATCACTGACCAAGCTAAGATTGTGGCTGCTTTGAGACAGAAGGGGATATTAAATCAAAATCAATACTTCATTCGACATGAATTTTTGAGGAAATTCATCCATCGAATTAGAATACCGCAGATTGATTCCCTCATTGCGGAGGCAGAGCAGATCGGCATTGCTTTGCGTGCGACCCATTATTTCGTAATTGTCATTCAATTTGAAGACAAGCAGCGTATTCAACGAAATTACGAGAAAAACGATTGGACCTTAATGAAATATGCTGTACACAATGTAATTGAGGAAATGATGGGCTATTCACCTTGCTTCTATGATGAGGAAGAATTTCTTGTCGTGTTGAGCACTGATGTCAGAGAGATGGATCCGTTATTGAAGCTATGCTCGGAAATGCAAGTGAAAATAAATGAACTTTTTAAACTGGTTGTTTCAATCGGAGTTTCTAACCTACATGAGCTAGCGAGTATATCGAATGGCTATAAAGAAGCAAAAAAGGTTCTTAAATATCGGCTTATTTCCGATGGCAGCGTAATCATACTATATCAAAATGTAAGCGCTTTTAAAACTAGTTCCGTTAAGAGGTTACTTGATCCATTAGCTGATTTGTTCGAACTTGATGATGCTGAAATTGTGCAGCAACGACTCAAAGAGTGGTATGAGAGTCTCAAAAATGAGGAGCTTTCATGGGAATCCATAGATACAATTGAAAAAGAACTGAAAGTGGTTTTTCCCGCACTGCTCAGACATTTTGCTAAGAAACTCGTTGATGAATCCCCTTACGCCCAACTGGGATCTGAGATCGAAATTATTGAATACTCGGACTCATTCTATACAAGAATGCATCCTATTTTGAAAATGCTGAAAGAGATCAGCACTCATACCAAAAAAGGGAAAATCGAAAGCCGAACTTCAGATCAGGTTATGAAATATATGAAGGAGCACTTTAGGGAGAATATCACGCTAACGTCTATATCAGAGCATATCTATATGAATTCCGCTTACTTGAGTGTGATGTTCAAAAGGAAAACAGGGAAAAGCATTATCGAAGTTTTAACGGAAATCCGTATGGAGGAAGCCAAAAGGCTGCTATTGGATTCAGATTATAAAACGTACCAAATTGCTGAAATGATTGGATACAAAGATGCAGCGTACTTTTCAAATGCATTCAAGAAATATCATTCCTTATCCCCGCAAGAGTTTAGAAAATCGAATCCTCGGTAGTTCAATAAATTTTACAAGAAAAACAATATTTGCTCTATGGGAACGGGTTGTCAACCTATATAGAATAAAGGTGTAAGTCATTGAATCCATCTTATTCAAACGGGGGGAACGCAATGAATAAAAAAAGGATTTTGTTAAGCTCTGTTCCATTGATGCTGAGTTTAACGGTTATGGGTTGTTCAACGAATTCAACCACTCAACCAGCAGCAAGTACAAAGGCGGAGAGCACGACTGCAGCAGCAACTAAAACGCCAGATGCAACGAAAGCACCGGAACAAGCCAAACCGATTAAAGCTAAATTTTATTTCGATTTTCCTGGCCTGAGTAACTATATTACAAATGCGAATCCGACTCTTCAGAAAACAGACAATATAACGTTAGAAGGGGTCCCCTTCACGGATACAACATCGTATCAAACAGCTGTGCGCGTTGGCTTTACAACGCGGGAAGCACCGGATTTGTTTAAATGGTGGAACGGGTATAAGTTGAAAGAACTCGCTGACAGCGGTAACTTGGCCGATATGACGGAGCAGTGGAAGGGAATGATCGCCGATGGCGTTTCGCCATCATTAGCGGCTCCACTGACCGTGAACGGTAAAATATACGGGATCCCTGCGTCGGCTCATTATTGGACGGTATTCTATAATAAAAAGGTGTTCGCTGATAATGGTTTACAGGTCCCTGCGACCTGGGATGAACTTATGAAAGTTAGCGACACACTTAAAGCAAAAGGCGTTACTCCTTTTGGGACGTCGCTTAAAGACTCTTGGCAAGGATTTATCTGGTTTGAGGATCTAATGGCTCACTCTAACCCTGACTTCTATAATAAGCTGGTCATTGGTCAAGCGAAATATACGGACCCCGAAGCGGTAGATGTTATGAAACTATGGAAATCGATGTACGATAAGGGCTACTTCTCTAAACCTATGGCAATGGATACTGAAATTGCACCTGCTTTTGCTAAAGGACAGATTGGTATGTTTTTGGTTGGCACTTGGTATGAAAGCTATTTAACTGGTGCAGGACTGAAGGCCGAGTCAGATTTCAGTTCCTTTGTATTGCCGCCTGTTAAACCGGAAGCTGGAAAAGTTGTTATCTCCGAAGTTACCCCGATTTTAGTCTCGCAAAATGCGAAGAATCGCGATGATGCGATTAAAGCTGCTGTTGCCATGACTAAAAAAGATGCGAGTGAAAAAATGTTGGAAATTTTTGGCGGAATACCAACTCGTAAAGATATTGTGGCATCAGACCCGACCATCAAAGTACTCGCTGATTCAATTGCCAAAGATAATTATAAAGTCGTGACTCGTTACTGGGAAACTACTCCTTCAGAGCTTTCAGAGTACGGTTCAAGCGAATTTATCAGATTTATGCTCAAACCTGATTCCTATATGGAAGTGCTGAATAACATTCAAGCTAAGGCAGATAAATACTGGGCAGATCACAAATAAATAGGAAAAGGGTTAAGGAGTTAACAGCTTCTTAACCCTACTTATTTTGGGGATCTTTAGGAGTGTGTTGCGATGAACTATTTTAAGAAAAATGGGGAAGCCTTGCTTTATGTATTACCTGCTGCTCTCATGGTCAGTGCTTTTTTCATATCCTCGGTAATCTACACATTCGTGATCAGTTTTACGAACTGGGATGGATTAACAACAGCTCATTGGGTGGGTTTGAAAAATTATTTGGCCGTATTTAACGATGTGACGTATGTAACCTCCTTAAAGAATACGTTCATCTGGGTCGTTGTATCATTAATCCTACCGGTCGGACTGGGACTTCTTCTTAGTGTGCTGTTACAGAAAATTAAGGGGCAAAGGTTTTTTAAAAATTTATTTTATATGCCCTATGCGATGTCATTGACCGTTGTCGGTGTCATTTGGATCTTTCTTTTTTCAACAAGCGGTTTCAATTATCTTTTAACTCAACTCGGTTTAGAATCTTGGACGAGGAATTGGTTGCTAACGCCAATTTTCAATACGTTTGCTATGATTGCTGCTTCTGTATGGCAGGGAACGGGTACGAATATGCTGTTGTTCTTGGTAGGTTTAGGATCATTGCCGAAGGATCCGTTCGAGGCGGCGGCAATTGATGGGGCCAATCGGTTTCGCATGTTCTTTTACATAACGCTGCCACTTTTAAATCCAATAACGATTGTTGTTCTAGGCTTATCTTTAGTAAACAGCTTCAAAATATTCGATATTATTTGGGTCATGACGCAGGGAGGACCCTATCGTTCCTCCGAAACACTTGCCGTTACCATGTATCGCGAATCGTTCATGTTATTTCATTTCGGTCAAGGTGCGGCTATTTCAATTTTGTTAACGATATTATCCATAGGTGCTTCTTGGTTTTATTTAAGAAAAACCATTGTGGAGGAGGGGTAGCATGAATCGAACGATCACATGGCTTACTTACATTTTTATTATATGTTTAGCTATTCTGTGGATAGTCCCCTTGTTGCTCGTCTTGATGAATTCAACGAAGTCTTTGGTTGATTTCACCAAAGGGAGTATATGGGCTTGGCCGAAAGCATTTCATTTTTTTCAAAATGTTAAAGAAGCATTGGTCGTAGGTGGGCTTACCAAATATTTAAAAAACAGCTTAACTTACGGTGTTATTGGCGCATTTTGCAGTATATTTATCGCAGCTATCGCAGCACACGGGTTGGTTATTTTACGTCTGAAGGGTTCTTTCTTTTGGTTTTTATTAATCTATAGCGGAACCATATTTCCTTTTCAGATGTATTTAGTTCCATTGTTTAGAGGGTATCAGAAATTAGGCATCTACGATACGTTTTTTGGTATGTGTTTATTTTATACAGCCATTTGCATACCATTTTGCGTTTTTCTATTACGAAATTTTATGTCCACCATCTCACGCGAATATGTAGAAGCAGCGCAAATGGATGGATTCAGCTCTTTTGGCCTTTTCCTAAAAATAATCGTTCCCTTCATTATTCCACCGGTTACTGTCTTGTTCTTATTTCAATTCACATTCATTTGGAATGATTTGGTATTCGGCCTGATATTAACTCGTAGCGAAACCATTCGCCCTATTATGACGGGTCTAGCTGCCATGCAAGGCCTATACTTCTCGACTGGAATAACGACACTGATGTCAGGCATTGTTATAACCTCGATACCAACCATATTCCTGTTCCTGTTCCTGCAAAAAAACTTTATTAAAGGTTTGCAAATTACAGTGAAGACGTAGGCTAAAAATGGAACTTTGAATTGTCATATTTCGGGAAGGGCAATCGCTCCGTCTATCCGCCAAATTAATCAGGGGGATGTGAAAGTCACAATAACTAGGCTAATGTACTGTCAAATGGTTATTCACCTACGTAACATGAAGTACGATTGAATATAGAATCATATATGCTTTAATAAAGGAGCGTGTTTCAGTCATGTTTAGACCGCAAATGGATTTTGAAGTAACCCATAGACAAATGCCACAATCTCCCCCGCCAGCATTCGTCCCGCCAAAACCTGATGTTTCCTATGCCATTGATTGTATTTTTGAATACACCTATTTTTGGCTAAGAACTGGAGAGCAATTTTGGTTTTATCCGATTTATGTAGGGCATGAAGGAGTCGCAGGTTACAGATGGAGCGGAGCATATTGGTATTTTGACGGTATCGATTCGAGATTCATTGATGCCGTTGCGTGTCCTCCGATTCCTACGCTTTACTGAACAAAATTCCATTCTTACTGAAGAAGCCGGATTGTGGGGCACCGTGCTCCATTCGGATTAAGGCTTCCGGTACACGTCCCAGGCGTAAAAGAACACTTCCATCGAAGTGTTCTTTTCGTATCTCAAAACCACTTATTCTTACTTAGAAGCTTTCCAAGCATCTATCTGCTTTTGCATTTCGGCGAGAATTTTATCGGAGCCAGCTGTTTTGAGTTTGGCTACAAACTCATTATATTTATCTTCAGTAGTAACACCTAGATCTATAGATCTGTAATATTCATCATAGACAGCGCTTACTTTGCCGATTTCACCTTTCACTGGCTCAGCATTGAATGTAAAACCCAGTAATTTGGAAGGGATTGCGGAATCGTTAATTTTCTTGGTGTCCTCCCATACCGTTTTAGGCATTCCTTTCTCTACATTTGCCAGATAATTGGTAGCAAACATCCAAGGCACCTGCGGGTTATATCCTTTTTGATTGTCTCCAGGAACCATATATCCGTCTGCGTCGATCTTGTAGTGCTTATCTTTGATTCCGAAGTTTAACAAGTTATAAAGGTCTTTGTCCGTATTCAAAAGCTCAAGCAGCATCATCGCTCTCTCCGGATTCTTGGAATTGCGATTGATGGCATGCATTGTGGCGACAATACCGCCGGTTGTCAAGTGGGGAGTTCCCGCAGGAATACCAGCGTAAGGAGTTCCGCCTAAGTTAGAAGCGAGAACGTCGCCTCCGGGCTTGTAGGCGCCACCGATATCAATAGACCATTTTCCTGCTTTGGCCTCGGCCCACTCGTCACTTTTCTTGGAAATACGTTCCTTGGAGTTGAGGTAGCCCTTCGCATTCCAGTCCCTCATGATAGCGGCGAACTTTTTAACGCTAGGGGATTCGTATTGATTGATTACTTTGAGGCTGTCGTCCGAGTAGGCAACGGCTCCCGGGACATTGATACCGACTATCGTTTCGAAATCAAACGCATCCTGGTACATGTTTAAGCCTGTAATGAAAGCTTTGTCAGGATAATCTTTTTTAATTTTCTCAAGAATAGGTTCAAGAGCCGTTAAGTTATCGACGGTCAACTTGCCGCTCAGTGCTTTCGTGTCGATACTGTACTTATCAACAAATTCCTTCGGGAATTCGACAGCAGGTGTTCTGGCAGAGATCTGCTGGTTGACAAATCCGTAAATCTTACCCTTTACTTTGGTCGCTTCCCAGAACGTTTTCGGAACGGATGCATAAGATTTGGGCGCATATTTAACGAGTAGATCATCCAGTGGCAAGAACGCTCCTTTTGCGACGTTCTGGCTGTAGTTATTCATCCAGTTTGATGTGAATGTAAGATCATAGGGTTCACCGGAAGCGATCACCACTTGCATTTTCTGATCGAATTCGCCAAAGCTGAAAGTCTTGAAATCGACTGTTGCATTGATTTTGGATTTAATAACTTTGTTTACCTCTGCAAACACGGCATCTTGCTCAGGCTGCGGGAAGGTTCCTCCGACATACCAAGTGAGCTTCACTTCTGGAAGCGCTGCCGTCGAATCGGTCTTGCCGCTGGTCGCCGAACTGCTGGAGGGGGCTGGTGTTGCACTTGATGTAGTGCTTGAACTAGTGGAACCGCAAGCAGAGAAGATCATACTGCTAGCAAGAAGTACGGTTGTTGCGATGACACCTGTTCTCGATAATCGAAGATGTTGAAACATGTCTATTTCCTCCCTTAAACTATAATTATATTCTTAAAATGGAATCATCCATATTTAAGCTAACCTTTCACAGCGCCAACTGTGAGCCCTTTGACAAAATACTTCTGAAAGAACGGGAATACGAGGAGCATAGGGCCAGCAGCCAGGATAGCCATGGCCATTCGAGCGGACTCGGACGGCAGGACAATATTGTTCATCCCCGGAGGCATCATATTGCTGGAGCTCGTCAGATATTGGATGTTGCTCATCATGCGATATAACATGAACTGCAGCGGGACAAGAGATTCTTTCTCGATATATAGTAAGCTTAACCACCAGTCATTCCAATATTGCAGCAAGGTAAATAAGGCTATCGTGGCCAACCCGGGCTTAGCGAGAGGCAGAACGATCTGGAAGAAAATTCTGAACTCGCTGGCACCGTCAATCATGCACGATTCGATAATGTTCAGAGGGATCTTTTGCATGAAGGACCTTAAGATCAAAATAAACCAAGGGATGGCTAAGTAAGGGAGAATAAGCACCCAAATCGTATTTTTCAAATGAAGAAAATTACTGATCAGCATGTAAGTCGGAACTAATCCGCCGTTAAACAGCATTGTAAAGAAAATGTAGAAGCTTAACGGATTTTTGAATTTATAATCTTCCCGAGAGATGGCATATGAAATGCCGGCCATGATTAACACAGAAAGAAAGGTGCCTACCAAACAAACAAGAATGGATACCTTGAATGCATTCAAGATCTGTATAGGATTGTATAGAACGTACCTGTAGGCGTTTAAATCGAATATACGCGGAAATATGCTGTATCCATTTTTAACAATATCGGGCTCATTGCTTACAGAAATGGAGATGATGGACACTAGCGGGATCAAGCAACTAAGACAGAAAACGATAAACAAACCATGGATCAATAACTGAGGAATCCTTCTCTTTATAGTCACGACTGAGCCTCCCGACCTCTAGAATAATTTATTTTCTTCGTTTACTTTTCTTACCACATAATTACTGAGCAAGACGACGATAAACCCCATAAGGGACTGGAATAGTCCGACAGCAGATGACATGCCAATATCGCCAGACACTTTCAACATGCGGTACACATACGTGTCGATAACTTGAGTCACAGGGAATAATTGTCCGATTTCTCGGGGGACAAAGAAAAATAATCCGAAATCGGAGTAAAATATTTTGCCGATAGATAAAAGGGTCATGATCGTGATTAAAGGCATCAGCAGCGGAATTGTGATGTTGCGAATCATTTGGGGCTTGGATGCACCATCGATTGCTGCGGCCTCGAAGTACTCTTGAGAGATGCCCATGATGCCAGCATAGAAGATAATGCTCACATAACCGAGCCCTTTCCAGATATTAATGAATGTGAGGAAAAATGGCCAAATCCAAGTTTCTGTGTAGAATTCGAATGGAACCCCCATATGTTCAAGGAATGTAGTAGCGATACCATGAGGTCCAATAAATGAGTAAACCATGTAAGCGACGATGATCCAGGAGAAGAAGTATGGAAAGAAAAATACGGTTTGATAAGCTTTTAAGACTCTTCTGTTGACAATTTCATTTAATAAAATGGCGAACACGACGGAAAGAAAGGTGCCGACCACGATAAAAATGAAATTGTACGCTAATGTATTTCTGATGACGATCCATGCATCACTTGAGGTGAAAAAGAACTTGAAGTTCTCAAATCCAACCCAGGGGCTTCGGAAAATGCCATCCGTATAATTGATGTTTTTGAAAGCGATGAATATTCCGCCCATCGGTATATAAGAGAAGATAAAAATAACAACGATAGCGGGCAACGCTAGCAATGTAATCTGGAAATTTTTTTTGGATTGCATCAGTCTTTGTTTTTTGTGCTGCAAGTGTCTCACTCCTTCATGTTAGTCATTGTCTGGTTTATGGTTTCAATATGGCTCATTTTGTTTAGAATCTCAATTCCTCATTTCGTATCGGTGTTCTGAAAGCGTCTATATCCTTAGTTCTCATATGATGAATGTATTCTCATTAGGGTTCAAAAAGAAAACTGGCTCAACCTTGAGCCAGTTTAGTGCAACGCTATTTACTTATGACAGTTCTCATTACGTATAATTATTCTCAAATACGCTTTTCTTCCTAGCATTGCTGCGGTATTGATTGGGCGTTACTCCGTACGCTTGTTTAAATAGGTTATAAAAGTGGCTGCGGCTCAGAAATCCCGACTTGTCCATGATCACATTGATGGTTTCGTCGGAATTGGAAATTAGCTCGCTGGCATACTTCAGACGTATGTTATCGATATAATCGGCAACAGGAATGAAGCGGTGCTTTTTAAAAATATTCCCTAAATAGCGTGGCGATAAATTGACCCGATCGGCAATTGTATTTAGAGATAACGCTGGATTCGTGAATTCTTGGTTTATTGTCATGATCACGTCGTCAAGAATGTTCAAATACTTGTTGTCCTTCTTGGATTCTAGTTCAAGCGCCAAATTGTCAAATAGATGAAAGAAGTCCGATTGCATTTCTTTAAGGGTTTCAATTTTCTGAATATTTTCCAAGTATTTATTAAAATTAAAGTCGATTTTCAAACTAAGATTGGTTTCCAAAATTTCTATCGCGTAACGAATGGATAACAATAAACGGATCATAACGGAGTTGATGACGGAATAGCTCTGTGTGGAAGCATTCTCAACCATGTTGGAAAATATGAGTTTTGCTTGGTCAAATTGACCTCGAATGATCGCATCCGTCAATTCTTTATCCTGATCCTGCGGATATTTATAGTTGTCGAGGGACATCGAGAAGTTATCACAATAGGTGATTGAACGGTGTCCCAAGATCAACCGATAACAAGATAGATCCACGGTTTTCAAATAAGCGTAATTGAGCCCCGCCAACGTATGGAAAGCTTCACTGCACGCGATGGATACGGAGATATTCAAGAAGGATTGCAACTTTTGTTGAAACTCTTGAACGAGGGCGACTAATCGTTGATCCTCGGAAGGAGGCAGCGCAGCATCTCTTCGACTCATAAAGATGACTAAGCGATCCTCTTCCATCTCAATACATTCATGTGGGTGTGATTGAGCTATAATTTCAGAAACAATATTCACCATACCAAACATAAGCAAATTACGGTCTGTGCGTTTGTATTTGGAACTAAAATCCGAAAAATGATCGATTCTAAGCAGCACGATGATAAAGCAATCAGATGGTTCGAGTTCAACATGGAACTTCTTAAACTGTTTGTAAAGAAATTCCGTCGACGGCAACTCATTAGAAACAACCAATGATCTTAGGAATTCTTGCTTCCTCATATAAAAGTCATTTTTCTTTTCGGACTCCATAAGAAGGTAATTTTGAATAACAGAAGAGATAGGTACGTATAGTCGACGAGATAAATAGAAGGAAAGCAGGATGCTGCCAATAATGAAAGATACCACAAGCAGCAACGTTTTTTGCTTCATATTCTCGAGATCATGGATAATATAGGAATAAGGTGTAATGCTGATTAATTTCCAGTCGAACACATCTGTAGCGGCAAAAGTAACAAAGGAGTCGACACCATCAATCTCCATCCGGAAGTTCCCCATCCTTTCACTCGAGGATTGAATCTTTTGGATGTAGTTTTCTTGCTTCAATTCGCTTAATAAGGGATGCTTTTCATCGTCAGATAATAATACCCCCTCACGATTAATTATAAAGATACGATTATTAGGATCAGATGAACTAATGCTATTCTTAACCCAGTCTTCCGATACATTAAGGATAATCGCTTCATTTACTTTGCCGCTCTGTTCTTGGGAATCGAAAAATAAATAAGAATATACGTTAATAGAATCTGCAGCGTTAGAAGTAATGCCGGATAATATGTTCGGGATGCGTCTTAATACAATGCTATGGGTCTTATGGTTATGTATATCATCAAGAATTGGAAAAATACTTGGATCATAGAATGAATTTCGATCATATACAAAACCTTCGCTTGGAAGCGTATACATATGTTGACCGTTATAGATATAGATCGATTGAAGAAAGGGATAGATGTTTTTATACGATTGCAATTTGCTTTTGTATTTCACGAAATCTTCCGAATCGACATCGGAATACAAAAGATCTTTCACCATACTATCGAAAAAGGCGGTGATCGAAACCGTCTTGACCGATTCTTCCATTACGCTGACATTACGACTTGTATGCTCCAAATCGGTTTTATGCTGATTATAAACCAAATGAAGCGCATAATTCTCGAAATTGTTGTTCAGAAGGGAGAATTGGACGAACAGGAGCAATACTGTGCTCACAAGAAAAGGCAATAAAATCGTTAGAAATAGTTGAAACGGATTTTTAAATATGAATTTTTTAAGCATAATCCTGTCCCCCCCTTTCCATACATTACCTTCAAAAATGAATGGAACACTTAAGGTTTACAAAATATCTTTCTCACTGTTTACCTTCACATTTTGTAATCTGTATTCGGTGAGCGAGACGCCAAAGTATTTTTTAAAGCTGGTATAGAAGTAGTTCGATTTTTCGATCCCACATTTTTCTAAAATATCATTTATCGGTAATTGAGTTTGTCCCAGGAAGTCCTTGATATTCTCCATGCGCACTGTTGTAATATACTCGGCTACCGATTTACCGGTTGCATTTTTAAACAGCTTGCCAAGGTATACGGAAGAAATGGACAAAGCTTCGGCGCAGCTTGTTAATGTAAGGTTTTTATCAGGATAGTTAGCGTGGATCATGTCGATTACGGTGTCGACGATCATATTCTTTTTCTTATCTTTTGTGCCATCTTTTAAAAGAATAATATCATCGAATAACTTGAAAAATGTCCTTTCGATTTCATCTAAGGTCTCAAACCCCGCTACTTTGTTGAAAAAATTGATCGAAATCGCATTGAATGTAGACTGTGAGCCTTCGACGATTCGATTTAGAGAATTGTAAATGGAGAAAAACAAATAGATGACAGATGTTAAGATCGTGTCGTAAGATGAATGCTCCATGGCTTTAATAATGTCATTATAGGCTTCCTTCGCAGCTTCACTGTTCCCTAACTTAAGGGAATCAATGAGCTGTTTTTCTTTAGAGGCAGGAAATTGGAAAGAGCTGTCATCCAAGTCATTTAACATCTCAGAGGTAATGATGCTATAATGACCTAATTTAATTCTATACATGGACAAGTTAAGCGTTTTTTCATACGCGTATTTGATTTGATCCGGCGAATCGATTTCATATCCAAGCGTTCCAGTTAATGAAATGTGTAAATACTTTTTGACACAGAATTGGATTCTAGTCACGATGTCATGAAAGATGTCCATGAACGGATCCGATTGCTCTGTAAGCCTTCCAATATCAACCAATATTATAAATTGATCGAATCCAGTTTCTATGACTTCGTTTCTATAGTGCTCGTTAGTGATTTCCTTGGCTATATTCGCAATCCCAATTTTATATAAAGAACGGTCTTTTTCATTATGTTGGTCGATGAAATCTTTATAAAAATCAATTTTTAACATGAATAAGAACAGATTGTTTTTGAAATTCAGATCAATTTGAAGTTCTTTTTCTTTGGCTAATATTTTTTCATGAGCTAGATAAGTTTGGCCAATGATTAAATTTTTTAAAAAATCATTTTTTAGAAGGGGAGCTGTATTTCGTTTCATATTTTCCAACAGGATTGTTTTATCGATCATTCCATTGAAAGCAGTTGAGAGAAAGCTAACTTCATCGATGTTTTTCTCAGGTTTGCCATCTTGGCCCAGCTTTTGTTTGATCCCCTTTGTGAGCGTACCAATAGGATGGTAAAGCTTCTTTGAAGCAAGGAATGCGAATAATAGTCCCATTACAAGGACGATTAGACAAAAGGCAAGAGTAATGAAGCCATTCTTTTTGACACTTGAAAAAAATGTATCATAAGGCGTTAAGCTTATAAATTTCCATTTCAATTCATCCGAAGAAACATAGGAAACCACATATTTTTTATCATGTAGCACATTAAAAAAGGTTCCTGATGACGCATTTGCATGAAGAACATCGCGGATATAACTCTGATCTGAAATATTTTGCTTGAACATATCGGGCGAGTAGTGGCTTACGATATCGCCTTTATCATCCAAGACGAAAATTTCATTTCCATCTTTCCCCATTTTGTTATCTAAGGATGAAATAGTCAGTCGTAGCCAGTCCGCATCCACATTCAATACGATGGCACTGTCGAAGTCGCCTTTATTATTATTGGTATCGAATAAAATATAGGTATATACATTGACATCGTTTACATTTGAACCATTTGTAACTGGGATTTTTCTTGGGATTGGATATAGACTAGGCGATTTGGCTGCTTGAGGACTTTTTAACATCGCAACGATTTCTTTATCAAAAAAATCATGGCTATCATAGAACGTGTTCGTAGTGAGAAAGGTATCGATTTTTGTATTGTATATATAGGTGGAGTAAATATAGCTGTTGGGGATCGTTAAATTAGTCAATGTTTTCATAGCACCGCTGATATTTAGAATATCCTGTTCCTTACTGTATGCGAAAGACATAATGGAATTGTTAAGCATTAAGGATTGACAAAACTTTTTTGCAATATTATCCATGTATACAGAACTGTAGCTGATATTAGATAAAATATTTCCCTTCATTTCTTTTACAGTCTCAATAGAAGAAGAAGTGTAGTTGTAGTACAACAGCGAGGATAGGATTATAATCAAAGCAGTGATACTTGCAACGAATGAAATGAGTAATTTTTTGTACATGCTACCACCTCTATCTAAGGATGTACGATGTAAATCAATTTTATTATATCCCCCATAGAAACTCAAATTAATAGTGTTATTTTTCCATCTCGGTTCATTTTTTGGAGATTTGATCAGTTATTGGAGACCTATTTTTATTGAAATTCGGTGTTTTACTGTTTTTTTCTGTACTCATGCGCTATTTCAAATCACATTCAATACACCGGGCTTGGGTCTGTTAAGCATTTAAAAAACAAATATGGAGGTCAAACGATGAGCAAATCAAAGGAAATGAAACGTTCGCTTGTTATGTTGAGTATTGGTATCTCTGTTGCACTCGCTGGATGCAGCTCTCAAAATACTGAACCAACAACTTCTACCCCTGCGCCTAGTACGGGGGCAGCTCAAACAGCTCAACTTACAGCAACCCCATTAGCGCCAGTTGAACTTATGTATTACTTCCCGAGCGGGCCTCAGAAGGATTTGCAGTCTGTAGAAGATGCTGTTAATAAGCTCATCAAGCCAAAAATCAACGCCACGGTTCACCTGAAACTGATTGATTGGGGCGTTTACGAAGAAAAAATGAAAGTCACCATGGCCTCTGGCGAACCCTATGATCTCGTATGGACAGGGGCGGGCTTTAACAATTACTTTAAAAATGTGGCGAATGGCGCTTATGCGCCGTTGGATGATTTGATTACCAAATATCCTGACATGAAGAAAGGTATTCCGGATATGTTCTGGAATGCTGTAAAAGTAAAAGGGCATATCTATGCTGTGCCTGTTTTCCAACAGTCAACCGCAGGGTACGGCTATATCATACAGAAAGCAGTAGCGGATAAGTACAAACTGGATTGGAAGTCTGTCACCAAGTTATCAGACCTGACGCCTTTCCTGGAAACAGTTAAGAAGAACGAGCCCAATCTTATAGCTTGGGAGTTTACCGATGCTTTCACGGTTGCCCCTCCTATGTTTGGCCTTGAGAGTTTAGGAGATTCGAAAACGCCAGGAGATCTTTACATAAAAGACGGAAGTAAGGTTGTCAATCAGTATGAAACTCCAGAATTCAAAGACTATATCACGATGATGAGAGACTGGTACACCAAAGGATATCTGCGTAAAGACGCAGCGATCATAAAAGATACCTCGGCAGATCGGAAGGCTGGAAAGAACGCTCTTCAATTGGGTCAGATCGATATTGATTCCGTGGCCTTAGCATCAGCAGGCATGGATGCTACAGGTAGAATGTCTGGCTTCAATCCTGATATACAGTCTTACGACTTCCAGTTCGTGAAGCCGCTGCTTACAAACGATAAAGCTGCAGCGACAATGACGGCTATCTCTGCGAATTCGCCAAACAAAGAAAGAGCTATGATGTTCCTCAATCTTCTGAACACCGACAAAGAAATTTACAACACACTTGTCTGGGGCGTTGAAGGCAAGCATTACAAGAAAGTCGCGGAAAATCGGATTGAGACCATCAAAGACGGAGGCTTCCAAAACTTTGCTCCGTGGGAGTTCGGCAATATGTCGCTCTCCTATTTGTCAGAGGGTGATCCAAAAGGACACGATCAGAAGTTTACGCAAATGTGGGTAGATCTCAATACAAACGCAACACCTTCCAATGCGCTGGGTTTTGTATTTGACTTTACACCGGTCAAAGCAGAGAAGGCGAACGTTGACGCTGCCATCGATGAACTTTATTATGCGATCGCGAGCGGTTCCGTAGACCCTGAGAAGTACTTGCCACAATTCCTGGATAAGTTGAAAAAGGCAGGCTCCGATAAAATTATTGCTGAGAAACAAGAGCAATTGGATGCATGGAAAGCGACAAATAAATAAGCTGGTTAAAACAATTGAGAACTCCTTAGTATTCTATTCGTAGGACATACTTCGGGAGTTCTCTTCTTAGGAGCGAAGATATTAAATCTTGGGATGACTTAAATGCTCTTGCGATAATTGTGCGGTGAAATCCCTGCATACTTCTTGAATACTCTAGAAAAGTAGTATACATCTTTATAACATAAAGTATCAGATACTTCATGAATTGGCCAATCTGTGTTAAGCAGAAGACGTTTGGCTTCGGCAATTTTTAATCGATGAACATATTCATTAAACGGATAACCCGTATACTGACTAATCATTCGCCTTAGCGTTGGAATCGAAATATGGTTCCGTTTGGCAATTATATGTGCATCTAATGATTGATAAATCGTTCCCGCAATATCCTCGACTACTTGATTAATGTTTTGTTTTGTTAATTTTTGCTGTGGCTTGTCAGCAATCAGGATACATTCGAATAGAAGTGATTCCAGCATTAATGAACTGCGGTCTACATTCATAGGAACTCCGCTCTCTAATAGAGAGAAAATGACTTCAAGCTTATTGACTACCGTTTCTGTCATTCCAACTTGTTTTACAGTATCCGTATCATAAAGCCACCGCTCAAGCCACTCTTGAATTCGACTGCCTTCAAATCTTATATGATATTCGTCCCAATTTCCTTGATCTTCAGGACCATAATGAAATACTGCACCAGGATATACAAAAAACAGGCTGCCTTCTTCTACTTGCTGCAACGGGCCATCATTCACCTGATAATAGCCTTTTCCATCGACAATATATAAAAATGCCCAACTATCGAATGTGGTATTCTTTCGCTGTAAAGTCCTTCCTGGTAAATGGCCCATTGCGGTAATGGTTAATGTTGAAATATTTAATTTGGATTTATCAAGTTTAAGATCCTCTATTCGAATTGGATTGTTGCTGATCATATAGTCCAAAAACTTTGGCATGTAGCACATTCCTTCCGATAATAGGTGGTGTTATCTTAAGTATAAATGATTAACTATAATATGATCTATTAATCATTGTAAGCGATATCAATCCTTGAAAGAAGGTGGTTAGCATCTAATTATTCGGGGAGTTGAAAATTACAGTTTGTGAGGTTCGCAAAGACGGTAATGACTGCTTATATTGTAAAAGTTGTCCTTTAAATTCACAATACTGAGGTGATCTTATGAGAAATAAATTTGTAGTATATACCTTCATATTTGTATTTCTTTTTACAACAATTGGTTATGGAGGCGTCGGATCGAATACAGCATCTGCCTCATCGCCGTATCAAATTGACGCGGGACAATTAATGATCTCATTAAATGACTCAGGACAAATCACAAGCTTAAAGAGCAAGATTGACAATGCCGAGTATGTAGAAAGCAACCATCCATCTTATTTGATCAAGCTCGTAGCCGATGGTGCGGAGCAATTACCTACTTCCATGAGATATGAATCATCAACGAGCAGCTATACATTCCAGTTCGATCCCAAAAACATTCAAGTCGTCGTTAAGGTGCAATCCAAAACAGATTACGCGACATTCGAGATTACATCCGTCACTGCGCCTGATGGTGTAGACGTTCAAATTGTTTTATGGGGACCTATTGCGAGTACGATCAGTAAAACGGTTGGCGAATCGCTAGGGGCAGCCTACAACGATGATTTTGCAATTGGAATTAAACAGTTGAACAATAAGACAATCGGTGGGTGGCCGATTGAATATATGAACCTTACTCACACTTCAGTAGGTCCGAACAGAATGCCTATTTATTGGGACAGTGCTGCGAAAACCTCTTGGGGGAGCTTTCTTCAATCGTATACATATGATCATACGAAAGTTAGATACCGGAATGTTGGATATCAGAAGCCGAACCAACCCGTAGAGCCTTTAGCAGGACCGGACGGTCAATTGCAAGGCTCGAAAATTGCCCTGTACGGGACGGCGAAGTCGAATATTTTGAATACGATTTCCAGTATTCAGACAGGCGAAGGACTGTTTCATCCAACCATCGATGGTGAGTGGACAAGACAATCGCAGAAATCGTCACAATCCTTTTTAGTCTTAGGTGACATCTCTTCGTCCAATATGGCGCAGGCCGCACAGTATGCGCAAAATGCCGGTTTGAATTATGTTTACTCCCTTGAAGGAGCAGGCGGTCCTTGGAACACCAATGGTCATCTACAGTTTAAGTCCAAATTAGGCGCAAATGATGCGGGCGTGCAGCAAACAGTCAACACGGCTGCAACTTATGGCATTAAATACGGCGTTCATACTTTGTCCAATTTTATTGATACCTCTGACAGCTACGTGACCCCTACTCCAGATTCAGGACTTGCCACGGCAGGAAGTGCAACACTGACGAGAAGCCTTGATGCAACGAGTACAGATATTTATGTAAGCAGCCTTGACCCTTTTGTTAATGGCTTTGGAAATAAGATTCGGATTAATAATGAATTGCTTAGCTATTCTACAACAACGCAGATCAGACTCAACGGAATGGAAGCTAAGCGTAGCTCGTCATATTCATGGAACTTCGGCGTCGTCGTATTCAGCGGGTCAGGAGGTATCCAGAATGTGGGTCAACCAATATGGCGGATTGGCTGCCGGAACTGGATTGATTAATGCAATTTCACAGCGCATGGCAACAGCCTATAATAATACGGGAATAAGAGCCATGTCGTTTGACGGTTTAGAAGCTGCAATGGTTTCAGGTTACGATAACTACGGCATGAGTCAGATCGTGTCCAATATGTACAACAATTTGACTAACTCGAATGATTTCATTACGGAGGCCAGCGGGATGACAGCTAACCTTTGGGATTATATTACGAGAGTAAGCTGGGGCGAATCCAACACTAGCATCTCGCAGCTCTACACGAACATGGAATACATGCAACGCAACTTATTACCTGAGATGATCGGGTGGCTTTATTTGAACAATTACAATACCGTAACGCTCGAATATTACTTGTCTAAAATGGCAAGCTGGAATGCAGGTGCCGGCTTCCAAACGAGCGTAGGCAGTTTGGCCAACCAAAGTGTGTTTTTAGAAAAAATAAAGCAATGGGAAACAGCTAGAAATGTAGGAGCTTTCTCGCAAGATCAACGCGCAAGAATGCGGTCCAAAAATTCTTATTGGACATTGAATGTCGTGGAACCGGGCGTCAAATGGCGCTTGCAACAAACGGATAGTTCAGGAGTTCCTCTAGGTACGCCTGAGGACGTATTCGTAGGAAATACAGCCGTATATACGCCAGACTTCAGTCTTCCAATAAATGTGGCGTTGGATAAAATTCCAACCTTTAGCGCACCAATTACCCAAGAGGCGGAAAATGGAACGGATGGTGTGAGCAACAATTCGAACGCTTGGGTAGGTTTATCTACGGCAGGACTCGGTTGGATGCAGGTCGATTTCGGTCAAAGCTATGATGTTGATAAAATTAAGCTGTGGCAGTATTTCGCCGATGGAAGAACGTATCACGACGTCATTGTTCAATTATCTAATGATCCGACATTCAGCAGCGGAGTTACGACAGTGTTTAACAATGATACGAATAATTCAGCAGGTCAAGGCGCAGGTACGGATTCCGAATATGCAGAATCGGCTGCAGGAAAGACAATGACGTTTACAAAAATAAATGCCAGATATGCAAGGTTCTGGGCGAATGGTAACACAAAAATTAATGCCAATAGTTGGGTCGACGTGCAGGTTTATTCTGTGTCGCAAACGCCTGCTACATCGATCTCTGTAAGTGGCGCAGGCGGTGCGAACACCATCACTGTCAGTGATGGCACTTTGCAAATGCAGGCTGCAGTACAGCCAACTGGCGCAAATAGTAATATCATTTGGCGTATTTTTGAAGCTAATGGAGTAACGCCAACGGATAAAGCAATGATTGACGCTAATGGGTTACTAATAGCCAAAAAGAATGGGACTGTGAAAGTGGTTGCGACAACAACTGACGGAACCGGTATACAGGGCTCCAGTAATATCATAATTAGTTTTACACCGCCTCCAATTAATGTTGCATTTGGAAGAATTCCAACCTTTAGCGGAGCCTTTTCACAGTCGGCTGCTTTTGCAACGGACGGCTTAAGCAGTAATTCTAACAATTGGGTTGGTACGAATGCGCCTGGACTGGGTTGGATGCAGATTGACTTCGGACAAAATTATGATGTTGATAAAATTAAGCTATGGCATTATTTCGCAGATGCGAGAATATTCCGAGACGTCATCGTTCAATTATCCAATGATCCTACATTCAACAGCGGAGTTACGACGGTGTTTAACAATGATACGAATAATTCAGCAGGACTAGGAGCAGGTACGGATCCCGAATATGCGGAATCAGCCTCGGGCAAAGTTATTTCTTTTACGAAAGTCAATGCAAGATACGCTAGATTTTGGATAAACGGAAACAATAAAATTAATTCTGATAGTTGGGTTGAAGCGCAGGTGTTTACAGCTCCGCAAATACTGGCTTCTTCGATCACAGTAAGCGGTGAAGGTGGAGCGAATGCGATCAATAGTAAGGATGGCACATTGCAAATGCATGCTGATGTGCAACCGCCAACCACGAATAAAAGTGTAACATGGAGCGTTTTTGAAGCAGATGGTGTCACGTTGACAGATAAAGCGACGGTGGATGCCAATGGATTACTTACGGCTAAACAAGAAGGAATAGTGAAAGTGATCGCAACAGCTGCAGACGGTTCTGACGTACAAAGTTCCTATGATGTCTTCCTTGATTTTACTGCTCCTGTTACATCGAACGACGCCCTTGCCGGTTGGTACAATCTTGATACGACGGTCACTTTAAATGCTATTGATTCTGTCTCGGGAGTAGCAGCTACTTACTTTAAGGTGGACGGCGGCGAACAACAAAGCGGCAATACGATAGAGTTTAATTCAGAAGGAATTCATACACTCGTTTATTGGAGTGTTGATCACGCAGGCAACGTGGAACAAGAGCATACGATTACTGTTAGCATCGACAAGACGGCTCCGGCTGATGCAACGTTGTCAGCTGACGTTACAGTGCCAACCAATAGGGACGTTACCGTAACAATCAGCTATCCATCCGATGCGACGGTGAAGGAGTACAGAGTAGGAGATAACGGCGCATGGATGGCATACGGCGCTCCAGTGGTTGTTTCCGAAAACAGCACGGTCTATGCAAGAGGAACGGATGCTGCGGGCAATGTGTCAAATGAGACGAACTGCACGGTCAGCAATATCGATCACATTGCACCTATCGATGCAACATTGGCTGTAGATACAACAGCGCCGACCAACCAAGGCGTCACCGTAATGATCAGCTACCCGGCAGACGCTTCGTTGATGGAATATAAAGTGGGAGCAAGCGGCGCGTGGAAAGCATACACCGCCCCAGTGGTTGTTTCCGACAATGATACAGTGTATGCAAGAGGAACTGATGCAATAGGAAATGTATCGAATGTAACTAGCATTACGGTAAGCAACATTCATAAGATAGCTCCTGTAACCACCGCAACGTTAAGTCCGGCTGCGCCTAACGGCAAGAACAGCTGGTACACGACGGATGTGACTGCAAGCTTATCCGTAAGCGCCAGTGTTTACGGAGGCTCCGTAACAACGGAATACCAAGTGAATGACGGTGAATGGATCGTTTACACCGGCTCCATTCCAGCTTTCGGTGATGGAACTTATAAGCTCGGATACCGCAGCAAGGATCAGGCAGGAAATGTAGAACAACTTAAAACGGTCGAATTTAAAGTTGACAAGACAGCTCCAGCGCTTTCCATCCAGTTGGATAAGACGTCGATTTGGCCAGCGAATCATAAAATGGTTACGATCAATGCCACGCTGAATTCTAGTGATGCTACATCGGGTGTTGAATCCGTGGTTTTAACGTCCATCACGAGCAATCAACCAGATAGCGGCCAAAGTGACATCCAGGCCAATTTCGGTACAGCCGCTATCTCATTCAGTTTACGAGCTGAAAAATCACGCATCTATACCATCACGTACACAGCTATCGATAAAGCTGGCAACAAAACGGTTGAATCTGTTACAGTCACAGTACCTCATGATCAATCCGGCAATCAATAAGAGAGCTCTTCAGGCTTAGGTATTGTCACGGACGTGGAGTATGCGGAATCAAGCACCATGATAGCTGGGTTGAGGCTCAAGTGATCGGATATCAATCATTAAAGCGGAGGCAAGCTGACCCCTGAGAAATTGGGGGCTAGCTTGCTTCAATTAATGATGGATCAACCAGTGGATTCGGCAGGGCAGCGGCGATTGAGCTGATTTCTATGGTACGAAAGATTGATGGTCGATTTGTTTAAGAAATCGGTGTTTTGCAATTTTTTTGGTGTATGCAGTCTCTTATAGTTTGGAATAAGATGGGGCTAACTCCAAAGCAACCATCCAGTCTTAACAAGAAGATTCAATATGAACTCTGTTATTATTTCTATTTATTGTTAGGAGAGAAGAAGATGTCGAAAATCAAAGACGTACTCGTTCTGCACCACAGCCACTTGGATATCGGCTATACGCATGTGCAACCTATTTTATTGGAGTTGCAAAAAAAGTACATTGATCAGGCGCTACAGATGTGCGCGCTAACTGAGGATTGGGCAGAGGAAAATCAATTTCGCTGGACGTGCGAATCCAGCTATCCTGTTCTTCGCTGGTTAGAGACGGCTAACGAGAAGCAGATCGAGCAATTCGGCTATTACTTACGCAAAGGTCAGTTAAGCGTATCGGCTTCTTACTTGCATACGTCTCCGCTCGTATCTGCAGAGCAATCTGCCCGCATGTTGCAGCCTATTCGAGAGTTGCGCAGCAGGTTCGGGGTTCCGATTAACACGGCGATTCATCACGATATCAACGGTCAGCCATGGACATATAGTCAATTGCTCCTCGATGCTGGGGTTGAATTTTTTATTATGGGTATTAATTCGCATTTTGGAGGCATCCCTTTCAAAAGGCCAGGGGCCTTTCATTGGCAAACGCCGGATAATCGTAAGCTGCTGACGTTTAACGGCGAGCAGTATGCATTGTTTAGTGAAATAGGCAAAGTAAATGAGCGAAATACGGATGTAATGGCGGAAGGATTAGCTAAGTACTTAAAGAAAATAGAAGCCGATCCGGATTATCCGTTTGATTTTATTTATTTATCGGCGACCAACTTGCCGCTTTGCGACAACAGTCCTCCCGACCGGGATCTGCCGGAGTTGATTAAACGTTGGAACGCGGAGAAGCGTGGGTTGACGATTTCATATGTCACGCCAGAGCAGCTGATGGCCCGTGTCCAAAAGCAAGCCGACCAGCTCCCAGTTCACGGCGGTGATTGGACTGATTATTGGAACTTCGGTTCAGGCAGTTCCGCCAAGGAAACGAAGCTGAATCGTCACACGAAGCAAGGTATGAAAGCAGTCGAGCTGTTGAGTGCCTTTCAAAACGAGACAGATGTCTCCGACGCTCAACCCCTGAAGCAAGCGTTTGAAGGGATCGATTTATACGACGAGCATACGTGGGGCGCATTCAATTCTGTGACGCAGCCTGATCATCAGAACGTGGATATTCAATGGATGCATAAAGCTCATTATGCTTATCTCGGCAATAGCTTGACCGGTTATTTGCTTGGCGTTCAGATGGAGAAGTTGGCGAATAATCCGCTGCAATCGCAAGAGCCTCAAGGTTTGCTCGTTTTTAACCCTTCTTCGGTTACCGTCAAGCATCCGATTCGCATACCATCCAGCTTCAGAGTGAAAGGAAAACATTTGAGCGCAGACCGTCTACGTCAAGTGCTTATGAACAACGAAGTCAACCATGCCGATGTCAGCTTTGGTATGGTAGAGCCCCCCCGTTCAGTTGGCGCAAAATGCCGCTTCAAACACTAAGTGAAGCGCCTTTCGATGACACCATAACCATTGAAGCTGACCGTATTGAGACACCGTTCCATACGTGTACTTTCGATCCGTCGACAGGGCAAATCACGAGTTTATATGACAAATTGCAAAACTGGGAAGTCCTTGATCAAACCAGTCCGTGGAGTCTATTTCAATACGTACAGGAAACGATTGATACGACAGACCAGCCCAATCACCGCAGTGTTTTCTTTCAAGCCGATCAGGAGAAAGTGCACAACAGCATCAGCTGTTGGAATCATGAATGGAAGGCGCTAAGACGAAGCTATACAGCGATGACTTCTTGCCGTATCGAACGAAGCGCGCATTCCGCCTCGCTAATCGTTGCGTTCGAAGCGCCCGGAGTCGACCAATTCGAGCAAACGTTCACGTTTTTCAGCTATCGGCCGGATATCGAGATGAAAGCTTCTTTCTACAAGCAGGACATCACGACGCCGGAAGGCACGTATTTTGCAATTCCACTAAACGTCAAAGTGTGGCGATGCCATTATGATACAGCCGGAACGCTCGTCGAATTGGATGCCGAGCAGTTACCTGGCGTCAGCCGTGATTATATAACCCTCGACAAAAGTGTTTCGGTTTATGACGGCGAGCATGGTGTTACGTTAGTTTGTCCGGATGCACCTCTAGTTCAGGTGGGGGATTTTAATTTTGGCAAAGAACAAAAAAGTATTCTGAAGAAACCGAACCCGCTTTTGCTGGCGTGGCCGATGAACAACTACTGGGAAACCAATTATCGGGCGCGTCAGCCGGGATTCTCGATTTTCACTTACAGGCTTTCAACGTTTCAAAAGTTCGACGCTGCGGCTGTTATGGAAACCGCCGTACAGGGAGTGTCGCAGATGTACACTGTACCTGCTGTTCACTGCAGCGAAGAGGAAGCCGATCAGCTATTGCAAGTCGTTGGTGAAGGCGTCCAAGCGTTTCATGTGGGGCTGTCGAGAGACGGAAAAGGGGTCGTGCTGCGGCTGAGCAATTGCAAGCAAAAGACGGTAGAAGCTCAAGTTCGTTTCCCATCTTCCTCTATTAGATCCGCCTATCAAACAAACGGTTTGGAAGAGATTCAAGAGGAGCTGGCCGATATTCGACAAAGCACGATAAACGTTGTGCTAGCGGCGAAACAAATTATGCATCTGCTGGTTGTACCGACTCGTTAAAACATACATGCAAAAGGAGAACAATTCAAGATGAACACGATTACTGCAGTCTTGATCAGCGCTGGACAACGCGGTGCCGAGGCGTATGCTACTTATGGGAAAGCAAGGTCATTCATCTGTCCGACTATATGGAGGAGATGGAATCACACAGCTAGTCAACAAGCAGATCCTTGTTTGTAAGGTTCATAATTTGAGAAAACGGACAAACAGACACCTTTTCCAACAAAGGCGGTCTGTTTATTTGTTTAGTAAAGGTTTATTTTTAGCATTTGCTTGGTAATGGTCTCTATTCGCTGAAACATTACAATTTAATGTTATTTTTCCATCTTGGTTCATTTTTCTGAGATTTGATCAGTTATTGTAGTCCTATTTTTATTAAAATTCGGTGTTTTACAGTTTTTTTTCTGTATTCAGATCTCTGGTATCCGACTTATGATAGGAGCATCAAATCATTGCCGTCATGCAAAGGAGAATGCCTTGTGGAATCGAAAACAACTATTAAACGGCGAGTACCTGTCATAAGTGAACTGATAAAAAACAAAATCTTTTATCTCATGATGCTTCCCGGACTGATCTTCATCATTGTTATGTATTACCTACCCATGCTCGGGGTTGTTATTGCGTTTCAACAATATAATCCGATTAAAGGGATTCTAAAAAGTAAATGGATTGGTTTCACGAATTTCAAGTTTCTCTTTCAATCCGATGCACTATTTCAAATTACATTCAATACAATCGTCTACAACCTGATCTTCATTATACTTGGTATTGGTTTATCGCTCGCAATTGCGATTCTCATCAATGAAATCGGTAATCGCTTTCTTGCAGGAGCTTACAAAAGCATTTTGCTGCTTCCTTTTCTCCTGTCCTGGGTAGTAGCTGAATATTTGCTGTTCTCATTCCTAAGCATGGACAAAGGGTTATTAAACAGTCTACTAGCACAGTTCGGAGTAGAACCTGTTCAATGGTATTCGGAACCGTCCTACTGGTGGTTTATATTTCCAGCGGGCTATATATGGAAGAACGTCGGTTACTTCTCGGTCATTTTTGCAGCAGGAATAGCCGGGATCTCAACGGAGTATTATGAGGCTGCCAAAATAGATGGAGCAAGCAAGTTCCAGCAAGCCATCAAGATTACGATTCCGATGCTGGCTCCGATCACGATTACTTTATTGCTGCTCCAGGCGGGGAAAATTTTTTACGCCGCTTTTGGGGATTGGGGAATGTTCTATAACCTGCCCAAGGAGTCGGGCGTGTTGTTCAGTGCTACGAACGTAATCGACACTTACGTTTACAGATCTCTGAAAAGTATGAGCGACTTCGGCATGTCGTCCGCCGTAGGGCTGTACCAATCTTGTGTTGGATTTATCCTCGTTCTTGTATCAAACTTTTTGATAAGACTTTATGATCGTGACAGTGCATTGTTCTAGGAGGATGACAAGATGAACAAACGGCTTACATTACCTAACTTTATTCTTAATAGTATTTTTATGGTGTATTGCGCATTATGCCTGATTCCTTTGCTTGTTGTACTTTCCGTCTCTCTATCTGATGAGCAGTCGATTTTCCAAACCGGCTATAAGTTGATTCCCATGAAATTTAGTTTAAACGCTTACGCATTCATTCTGAACGGGAATTCTCCCATACTGAGAGCCTATGCCGTTACCATCATCGTGACACTCGCCGGCACTTTATTGCATCTTATGATCTCATCCTTGTTTGCCTATAGTCTTTCAAGAAAAGAAGTGAAGTATAGAAACATCGTGTCCTTCATGGTCGTATTCTGCCTACTGTTTAATGGAGGGTTAGTACCGTGGTATATTCTGCTTTCGAAATACCTTCATTTGAAAGATACGATCTATGTGCTTTTCGTACCTTACTTGGTCTCATCGGTAAATGTGCTGATTATGAGAAATTTCTTTACTCATACAATCCCTGAATCGATTATAGAATCTGCAAGAATGGACGGTTCAGGCGAATTTAATACCTTTTTGAAGCTGGTACTCCCCTTATCGACGCCAGTGATCGCAACTATCGGTCTTTTCACAGCTGTATTTTTTTGGAACGATTGGTTTACTGCTGCCTTATTCGTTGAAAACGGAAAGCTGTATACGCTGCAGTTTCTCCTTCAATCTATCATGAATAACATCGCATTTCTTCAAGCCAATACTTTAACAGCGAAAGCCGCACTTGCCCAACCAGACGAGACGGCCAGAATGGCAACATGCGTCCTATCCGTCGGGCCGATTATACTCGCTTACCCTTTTTTACAGAAATATTTCGTCAAAGGCCTTACATTAGGCGCAGTGAAATCTTAAAGATGGCTTTCATGGGTTTCAACCCCATTTAGCATATAAAAAAACAAATATGGAGGTCACAACATGAACAAATCAAAGAACATGAAACGTTCACTTGTTATGCTGAGTATTGGTATCTCTGTCGCACTTACTGGGTGCAGCACACCAAAGGCTGAGCCAACGGCTTCAGCTCCTGCGCCGAGTACGGCGGCAGCTCAAACAGCTCAACCAACTGCAACCCCATTAGCGTCAGTTGAACTTTCGTACTATTTCCCGGCTGGGCCTCAAAAAGATATGCAGACCGTAGAAGATGCCCTGAATATGCTCATTAAGCCGAAAATCAACGCGACGGTTAAACTTAAGGGCGTTGATTGGGGCGTTTACGAAGAAAAAATGAAAGTTAGCATGGCTTCTGGTGATCCCTACGATCTCGTCTGGACAGCGGCAGGCTTCAACAATTACTTTCAAAATGTGGCGAATGGCGCTTATGCGCCATTGGATGAATTGATTGCCAAATATCCTGACATGAAGAAAGGTATTCCAGATATGTTCTGGAATGCAGTTAAGGTGAAAGGAAAAACTTATGGCGTGCCTGTCTTCCAGCAGTCAACCGCAGGATACGGCTACATCATACAGAAGGCAGTAGCGGATAAGTACAAATTGGATTGGAAGTCTGTGACCAAGTTATCTGACCTAACGCCATTCCTGGAAACAGTTAAGAAGAACGAGCCCAATCTGATACCTTGGGAATATAGCCAGGCAATCGATCCATTCCTTACCGCTCCGCCGATGTTCGGACTTGAATCTTTAGGGGATTCGAAAACGCCCGGAGATCTGTATTTAAAAGATGGAAGCAAGGTTGTCAATCAGTATGAGACTCCAGAGTTCAAATCCTTTATTACGATGATGAGAGACTGGTACACCAAAGGATATTTACGGAAAGACGCAGCCACCTTAAAAGAGACTTCGGCCGATCGTAAAGCTGGAAAGAACGCGCTGCAGTTAGGCCAGATTGATATTGACTCCACTGCATTTACGCAAGCTGGCATGGATGCACCAGGAAGAATGTCTTACGCAAATCCAGATACAAAGTCTTACGACTTCCAGTTCGTAAAGCCGCTTCTTACAACAGATAAAGCTGCAGCAACAATGACGGCTATCTCTGCGAATTCGCCAAACAAAGAAAGAGCCATGATGCTCCTTAATCTGCTTAACACCGACAAAGAAATTTACAACACACTTGTCTGGGGCGTCGAGGGTAAGCATTACAAGAAAGTCGCGGATAACCGAATTGAAACGATTAAAGACAGCGGCTTCCAAATGAGTTCTCCTTGGGAATTTGGCAATATGTCTCTTACTTATTTGTCAGAGGGTGACCCGAAAGGAAACGATCAGAAGTTTACGCAAATGTGGGTAGATCTCAATAAAAACGCAACACCTTCCAATGCGCTGGGTTTTGTATTTGACTTTACACCAGTGAAAGCAGAGAAGGCGAACGTTGACGCTGCTATCGATGAGCTTTATTTTGCGATCGCGAGCGGTTCCGTAGACCCTGAGAAGTACTTGCCGCAATTCCTGGATAAGCTGAAAAAGGCGGGTTCCGACAAAATTATTGCTGAAAAGCAAAAGCAATTGGATGCTTGGAAAGCTACTAAGTAAGTAATTGAAGTTAAAGTAATGTAGTCGTTCGTATTCGGGGAACTTTCTATGTAATCCTACTTGTAATGGATACATGATGAAAGTTCCCTTTTTTTCAACACTTTTAGAGTTGGTAAAACCCGGGCACAGTTGAAGTAATTTGCTAGAACTCCTGGATATGTTCAGATTTTGGAGTTCAAGTTGTTCAAAAATCGGAGTTTTTTCATTTTTCTTGTCTATGCAGTTATTTGAAATTCGGATTAAGATAGGGCTAGCCCACCTCGTTTTTACATACGTAAAATAAATCCTACTTAGCGGTGCGCTTGTTTTTTATGGAAATAATCTGAACGGAGGGATAACTGCATTTGTATGGCGTTGCTTAAGTTAAAGAATACTTGCTTCAAAAGTTAAAAATTAAAGGAGGTATAATGACTATGCAAACCAAATTAAGACTTTTATCAATTATTCTAACTTTATGTTATTTCATAACCGTATCGCTTCCGACATATGTTGCGGCGACGGCAATAGGTACCCCTCCGGGAAATCTTGCATATCAAGCCACCGTAACGGGGTCCAATTATGATTCAACTGGTCAGAGCGCCGGTACTTGGTGGGGAGGCGCCCCATTTTCACTCCAAAACATAACAAGCGGCACATTAAATACCAATTTATGGGTTGCACCGGGCGCTAACAGTTCTCCCGCTCCCGGCAATACTTCCGACGTGTATCTTCGTATCGATTTAGGAACAGCAAAAACGATGAATGTCATTAAAATTTGGAATTATTATGCTAATCACCCAGCAGTAGGATTAAGGACATATCATAACCAGATTGTTCAGCTTTCGGCAGACGGCATCAACTGGGTCAACGTATTCAATCAGGATATCAACGATGTCGCTCATCAGGATCCAAAGGACTCGAACCAGACATTTGCAAACGGCACTCTTGTAAACGGAACCATCACGGGTGTTTCGGCCGGAAATGACGCCGAATATCAGGAGGATACAAATGCCGGCGGTCATCAGATTAACTTTGCGCCGACAACTGCACGCTACATCAGATGGTGGTCTGGCGGTGAAACCGGCACAATCTCCAACAATAACCTTCCGCAGATGTGCCAGCTGCAGGCTTACTATATGAACACCGTCACCTATGATTATAATGACGGAGTTAACCCTTCAACTACTGTAAAAGTAACCAACGGCACAGTATTAACAAAGCCGGGCGACCCTGTTTCCCAAACATTGGGTCAGGTTTTCGACGGATGGACAGTGGATGTTGCCAGCGGAACAGCGTGGGATTTCTCAGCCGGTAACAGGTGACATGAAGCTAGTGGCTACTTGGAAAACCGTTCCGATATACACCGTTAAATTTTCTTACAGCGAGAATGCGGAACCAATGACTGTAAAGGTCACGAAAGGCAATACAGTGACTCCTCCTGGAGGTCTTACAAGCGATGGTATGATTTTGGCAGGATGGGAACTTAACGGCGTGCCATATGTTTTTTCCACTCCGATTACAAATGATATAACTATGACAGCGATATGGGTACCTGTGCCCACTCCGGATGCTTATGTAATTCCGGCAGGCTTGTTGAATATCGTGCTAAACAGCGCCGGTCAGGTTACAAAACTTATCAACACGCTTGACGGCACCGACTATGTTACAACCGGTCCGGACAGCAAGGCGTCGTATCTGATGTCCCTGATTGTGAACTATGCTCCGCAGTATCCAACAGCGATACATTATGCAAAAGAGAACGGGACCTTAACTTTGGATTTTGCCTCTGTAAAGGGCAAGGCTACCGTAAATCTTGATACAAAAGGCGGCTATACCAAATTTACACTGACTGATTTGACATTACCGTCGGGATGGTCTGCGCAGGCCGTATTATGGGGTCCTATTAAGGTGGGCATAACATCAGGCGGTCAGGTTGCAGGTGTTGCATACAATGACAAATTCGGCATCGGTATTCATGACTTGAACAGTAAGACCGTCGGTGGTTGGCCGGTTGAATTTAACAATTTAAGTTATCCATCGAATCTTCCGAACGTTAACGGATTCGCACATCCCCTCAATACCAGAGGTTTCAACAATGTCGCAGCTTCTTTCAGCACATGGGGCAGTGCGTTGCAGTCATACACATGGGATTATACGAAGCCAACCGAACGTAAGGTTCAGGCATGGAACGACACTTCACCTACGCGTACTATCCCCGCGCTTACCGGTGATTACGCAGGCGATGCGAGCATGATAGGCTCCTCTATTGCCTTGTTCGGAACAAGAACTCCTAATATTTTAAACGTTTTATCCAACATAGAGGTAAATGAAGGCTTGCCACACCCGACGATTAACGGTAAGTGGCAAAAGTCCTCTCTGGAAACAGCGCAGGATTTCCTAGTTTTTACCGACAATATGTCCAATAACATTGTAAATGACTCTAAAATGGCCCTCGACGCAGGTATTAATTACATCTACGGGCAATACGGCGCGTCAGGTCCATGGATTACAGACGGCGGATTCCAGTTTAACGGCAACTTCGGCGGTTCCGATGTAGCGGCAAAACAGATGGTAGACACCGCTGCAAGCTACGGCATTAAAGTTGGCGTTCATACCTTGTCGAACGAGATTTCCCCTAGCGACGTGACATATATCAAGCCCCTTGCGAATACCGGGCTCGCAAGCGCGGGCATTGCGCATCTGACAAGACCGATGTCTGCTACTGACACAACCGTTTATATCGATAACGGCAAGGAATTCTCACCGGCTGCTGTCAGCGCAGCAGGTTCAAACAGCGTTCTAATCGACAATGAAATGATTGCTTTTGGCACCTGCACTCAAGTGAGTGAGAACGAATGGCAATTGACAGGCGTTACGCGCGGTTATCGTACTACTACGGTAAGCGCTCATGATATTGGAGATGATGCTAAGCTTCTTTGGTTCTATTACGACAGATATATTGCTGATATGGAATTGAATAAGCAGATGACTGGCCGTATGGCAGACATATTTAATAACGTAGGTGTCCATGCTATGTCTTATGATGCATTAGAGGCAACCAAAATGACAACTTACGGTCCTCTTCAATTCAGCGAATTTCCTATCGCAGTTTATAATCGTATAAATGCAGCTGGAAACAAAGACGGATTTATTACAGAGCATAGTGATATGGGCTCAAATTTATGGGATGTGGCGTCCAGAATCAGCTGGGGAGAATCCAATACAAATGTCAACCAAATTGCCAATTATTTGGATTTCTACGGTCAAAACTTTTTCCCGGAAATGCTTGGTTGGACATACACCAGCGGAGGTCATGGAGCTGGCAACGAGCCTAACCTGCTTATGAACCTTGCTATGAAGGCCGGTTGGAATGCCGGAACCGGTTGGTATGTTAATGCAAACACATTTAAAACGTTGACTTACATGGCAAATGATATCAAGCTTTGGAACAATGCGATAAAACATGGCGCGTTTGTTGTTGGCGGCAATTTCACGTCTGCGGTGCAGGCAAATATGAGAAAAGCATGGTCTAACGGCATGATCTGGAAGCTGACCGAGGTTGTACCGAATCAGCAATGGACCTTGCAACAGGTTACCAAAAACACTAGCTTCACTCCTATTGGAAACCCCATAACCCTGTATGCAACAAACGATATTCATGTTGTGCAATCCGCAAACGGTGATATTGCCACCAGCACAAGTCTTAACTACTCAAGGGCGCACAACAGCGACACTGTGACTATTTACACCCAGGCATATTCAGGCTTTCAGCTTGACAAAGCCACTTTGACGGTTACAGGCGCGGATAACACCATATATCCGATAACAGCAAACGGTGACGGTACTTACACATTCCAAATGCCGTCGCAGGAAGTGACAATAACGGCACAGTTTAACAGATTTGATACCACTTCACCAGTTACCTCTGCAACAGTAACGGGAATTACAGGAGCTAACGATTGGTATACGTCAGACGTAACGGTTTCGCTCCAGGCATCGGATGACAAATCCGGCGTTGCTTCGACCGAGTATGCGCTGACTGTCGTGCAAAGTACTTACGGCACGCAATCGACAAGCGGTTTCGTCCCATACGCTTCGCCGATTGTGCTTGGCAACGGAATTTATGAAGTGCAATTTCGCTCGACGGATCAAGCGGGGAATGTAGAAGACGTCAAATCCATTATCGTTAAGTCTGATAATACGGCACCTACGCTCACGGTATTGGCGAACGGAAATCCGCTGGCGAACGGCAATGCATTCGAGGATAGCCAAACGGTGACGTTTAATTTGCAAAGCGGGGATAACTTATCTGGAGTTGCTTCTCAAACCGTTACGGTGGATGGAAGTCCTTATGTGCCAGGAACAGCACTGAATTGGGCGGGGCAGCTCGGGACCCATGTTATTCAAGTAACCGTAACGGATCAAGCGGGTAACTCTACACCATGGAATGCGAACGTAACCGTAACGACAAGCGGCAATTCGATGCTGCTCCTTCTGAAAGCATTTTCTGCATCCAACGATGTTTCTGGGCCGCTACAGGTCCAGCTTTCCAACAGCTTGACTCAAGCACTGGACCATTTCACCAAAGGCCATAAGGATCAGGCGGTTAAACATATGCAGGATGTCCTTAAGCATATGGATAATGCAGCTCTGGCGAGTAACATTTCCAACAATGCGAAGCAAGTACTGACTACAGATTCGAATGAGGTAATTAAAGCGTGGTCAAAATAAAAATTTAATTAAGCGAGTGGCCATGAAGAGCAAAAATGCTTTTTATGGCCTCTCTTTTGATTCTACGCAGTTTTCTTTTTTGTTGAATGTACGGAAATGAATTTTCGCCAGAAATCGAAGATTTTTCATTTTTTGTTGTTTTCGAATGTGAGGTAAGCAGGTATGATCAGGTCAATAAGTTGACTTATTGTTAAAAGGAGAGAATATCAAAATGGCGACTATGACAGCGGTATTAATAGGAGCGGGACAAAGAGGCGCCGATGCTTACGCTTCCTATGCACTCGACTACCCGGATGAAGTGAAATTTGTAGCGATTGCTGAGATTGACCCCGTAAGAAGGACGCGTTTCCAGCAGGTTCACGCTATTGATGATGCATATACATTTGAAAGCTGGGATCGGCTGTTTGAAGGGCCGAAACTTGCTGATGCGGTTTTGATTTGTACGCAGGACCAAATGCATTTTGAGCCGGCCATTCGGGCTTTGGAGAAAGGGTATCATGTTCTACTTGAAAAACCGATGTCTCCGAGTCCAACTGAATGTGTCCTAATGGGGGAATACGCCGAAAAATATAAACGAGTGTTTTCCATCTGCCATGTGCTTAGGTATACCGAGTTCTATAAAAAGCTTAAGCAATTGCTCGTAGATGGAGCGATAGGCAGACTCATTTCTATCCAGCATACAGAAAATGTGGAACATCGGCACCAAGCGCACAGCTTTGTGAGAGGAAACTGGCGAAACTCCGAAACTTCTAGTCCAATGATTTTGGCGAAGAGTTGTCATGACATGGATATTTTGCTGTGGCTAGCGGATGCCGAGTGTACGAAGGTATCATCATTCGGTGCGTTAACGCATTTTCGCTCCGAAAGTGCCCCTGAAGGAGCGCCATTGTATTGTTTGGACGGTTGCCCCGTTCAGAACGAATGTCCTTATTATGCTCCTAAAATGTATTTGGAGAGAGAGGACTGGGTAGGTTCTGTGCTGCGAAAAGTTGTCAGTAACGATGACAGTAGAGAAGGAGTCCTTCAAGCTTTGAAAAATGGGCCATACGGCAGATGCGTATATCACTGCGATAACAATGTGGTAGATCATCAGGTCGTCAATCTGGAGTTCGCGAACGAGGTTACCGTCGCCTTTACGATGTGCGCTTTCACGAAAGAAGGCGGCAGATCGATGAAACTGATGGGAACACGTGGCCAGATCAGAGCCGATATGGAGAAAAACGTCATAGAAGTGAGCAGCTTTATAACAGGTGAGACCAAAACGATTGATATTGACGCTCCTTTGGATGGACATGGCGGCGGTGATCATGGCATCATGCGGGATTTCGTTCGGTTGGTGAGCCGAGATGGGGATGAAGTTGGACTTACTGGCGCACGGAATTCCGTACAAAGCCATCTGATGGCGTTCGCTGCCGAAAAGTCGCGTTTGGAGAGTCGGGTTATTGGGATAGAGGAATATAGGAATGAATTGAAAACAAATTTGAGCATAAAGGGGTGAGAGCGATGGAAGATTTACGTGGCAAAATTGCCCTTATTACAGGCTCAACAAGCGGCATCGGCAGAGCGGCTGCGATCAAGCTTGCGCGGTATGGCGTGAAAGTGACTGTACATGGGATGAATGAAGAACGCGGTCGCAGTGTTGTAGAGGAGATCTGTGAGGCGGGTGGAGAAGCCATCTTCGAGCGTCAGAATTTATCTCTTCAGGAATCTCCGAAGTTACTTATTGAACAAACAACAGGCCATTGGGGAGGGCTTGATATTCTTGTCAATAATGCGGCACTTGCTTGCAATAAGCCGATTGAAGACATCCGGCATGAAGATTGGGATGCTTTGTTCGCTGTGAATGTGAAGGCTCCATTTTTCATGACACAGGAAGCGCTCCCGTGGTTGAAACGAAACGGTGAAGGCGTTGTGATCAATGTAAGCTCCATTAACCGGCTAATGAATTGCCCGAATAATCTCGTATATGATGCGATGAAAGCGGCACTAAATCATATGAGCCGTGGGTTGTCGTTAGATCTCCGCGAGGCGAATATCAGGGTGAACGCGCTAATGCCTGGAGGAACGGCAACACCTCTATTAAACGAATGGTTCAAAATGACCAATCATTCGCCTGAAGAAATTGAAAAAATCTACAAAGAATCAAAAAAAATTGCTACTCCCGAGCAAATTGCCGATGCGATTGTCTTTTTTGCGAGCAAGAGCTCATCCTGGATCAATGGTGTGGAAGTTCCGGTTGATGGCGGATATTTTATTGGATCATAAATAATCGGAAAATATAAGGGACAGAGGCGAATTATGAGCAACTTCGCGATTGGGGTCGATATCGGCGGAACAAATTTGAAAATGGGTCTTGTTAATCAAGAAGGTCTAATTCTGGATGAGATGTCGATCTCGTTGCCTCGTAACGATGCTAATACTGCGGATATTTCTTTCATTCGACAGCAAATTTCTTTCTATATTGAAAAGAATAAAGAGTCAGCAGGGCTGCTGACGGGCATTGGAATAGCTTGTCCAGGCATATTGGACACGCAAAGAGGTATCGTCAAATACGCTGTAAATTTGGGATGGCATGAGGTTCCATTGGTAGATCTCATGCAAGAGCAACTTAAGCTGCCAGTCCGTTTGTTAAGCGATGCAGCTGCTGGAGCCATAGGCGAAAGTAAATATGGAGCAGGAATAGGCTTATCGAGTTTTCTGTATGTTTGTTTAGGCACAGGAGTTGGAGCGGGTCTATTTATAAATAGAAAAATCTATGAAGGGGATTGGGGACCGATTATCAACATTGGGCATACAAGTGTGATTCCAGACGGAGAGCCTTGTAAGTGTGGTAATCGAGGTTGCTTAGAAAATTATGTTTCGGCTTCTGCACTTAAGGATCGTACAGGAGCAGATGCCTATCAGGTTTATGAAGCAGCTAGCAATGGCGACCTTTATTCTAGAAGCTTGTTTCAGGAAGCAGGTGAGTTATTAGGGGTTAGCTTGGTCAATTGTATTCAGCTTTTCGGTGTTGGAAATGTGATAATTGGCGGTGGCATGAGTAAAGCTGGTAACGTGCTATTGGATCCTGTACGAGCAACCGTATTGAAAAGGTTTCCTCCATCTAGCTCGATGAGTGTTCAGATCACACCAGCGGCTTTTGCATCGACTGCCGGAATTTTAGGAGCGGTTGCTCTGCATTTGTAAGCAAAAAGGGAGATGAGAATGACATGCTCTTAAATACTTATATCGAAACTTTACATGCACTTTTAACCCAAATTCAAGATACGCAGCAAGATAAGATTACTGAAATAGCTGTCAAAGTTGCAGATTCTATTGAAACTGGCGGGATTATGCACGTTTTTGGAAGCGGACACTCCCACATGATTGCGGAAGATGTGTTTCATCGTGCGGGCGGTCTCGCTTGTGTGAGTGCTATGCTAGAGCCGTCACTCATGGAGTTAAATGTAGGCAGGGCCACATCGCTTGAGAGATTATCGGGATATGCAGATGTACTGCTGACTGGCTACAATTTACTCCCTGGCGAAGTTATTGTGGTGGTATCGAATTCTGGTATTAATGCTGTTCCGATCGAAGTTGCTATGGCATGCAAAGAGCTCGGCTTGTATGTTGTTGCGTTGACGAACATGGATCATTCTTTAAAGACAGCTTCACGGCATGAAAGTGGGAAAAAATTATACGAGGTTGCGGATATCGTGCTAGATAATTGCGGCGTCTACGGTGATGCTACATTATCGTTTGATGACAGCGAAAATAAAACGGGAGCAACATCGACGATTGGCGGTATTGCAATCATTCAAGCATTAACTGTTGCTATCGTCGATGAATTGTGTAATAGAGACGTTGTTCCTCCGGTTTTGATCAGCGCCAACCGTGATGGTGGCGATGGCCACAACCGTGAGTTGATCGACCGATATCGCAATCGGATTAGATACCTTTAATTCACTTACTGACTGAGGGAGGTTTCCTGAATGCCTGCATCGCAAAAAAATGAAAAAATGCCCAGCATCACCGCGACCCGACGGATAGCACCGCCACAATGGGCCCTGCAGGAGCAACTTTTGTTCGATACTTTAAACAAAGCGGCGAAAGAATTCGTCCTGCGTTATACCCGTCCGGACGGTACGCTAATTTGGTTCGACCATTGGCCAGGCATGGATGGATCGGATGATCCGTATGAAGGATTCATGAATCTGGCACTTTTGTACGTGCTCGGTGGAAGCGGAGAACTGCACGAGATTTCCCGGCGTATTTTCGACGGTATCACATGGCAATGGACGGAGTACGGTCAAATTCACCGCGACTTCGACGCCTATTACGATTGGATGCACCATGGCGAAGGTTATTTGTACTTTTATTTTCTTGGGTTGGCTGGGCCGACAACGCTGAAAGACCGCCAGAGAGCGCAAAGATTCGCAGCCATGTATACAGGTGACGATCCAGAAGCGCCAAACTATGATAAAGAGCGGAGGTTGATCACCTCCCCATTGAATGGCAGCAGAGGTCCGCGCCATAAAGTGACTGAAGAAGATTGGAGCACGCACCGGGGTATTTTGGATGATTACCTCGCTCCTTATGAAGATATTTCAGGCGCCAACTTCGCAAGCGGCAAATGCGCCTGGTCTGACGATGATGTATATAAACAACTGATCTCGATGATGAACGAGAGGATGAATCGCGGAGACGTTCCGCTCAATTTAAACGCGACAGGTCTGATTACCCATGCCTATCTGCAATCAGGTGACGAGAAGCTGCGCCAATGGGTCATCGAGTATGTCAATGCTTGGAAGGAGCGGACGGATCGTAACGGAGGCATTATTCCAGACAATGTCGGCTTAACAGGAGAAATCGGTGAATATAACGATGGCAAATGGTGGGGAGGCTACTACGGCTGGCGCTGGCCACACGGCTTCATGACGATCATCGAACCGCTGACCAATGCATGCATGAATCTCGCGATGCTGACCGGTGATTTGGGCGGACTGCAGACTGGCGAGAGAGCAACTGGATCGCAACTGGGAATTACGAACGGAGCAGGACGGCAAATTGCTCGTACCCTACAAGCATTTCGACAGTGGTTGGGCCGATTATCGGGAAGCACTACCAAAGTATCCGATCTATTTATGGTCGATGTCGATGGCCGATGAAGACTTGGAAAGAATCGAACGCATTCCCAAGAATCACGATTGGAACGAAGTCATTGTACCGGCCTTTTCCGGAAGAGATCCAAAGACCGGCAGAGAGACGAAGCATTACATAGGCAATACGCAGCCGTGGTACCAGTATATACGAGGGCTTAATCCGGATTATCCAGAGCGGATTCTAAGTGCCAATTACGAATTGATCGGCAATCAACTCGCCAAAATGCGCTCTCCCGAAGGCGACCCGCACAGCTGGTCGGAGCATTATAACGAGGGGATTTATTCCGCTATCCATATATGGCAAGAAATGTGCCCGGTATATTTCGAAGGTCTCGTACAGCTAACACTGGGAGGACCGATGCATATATCACATGGAGGGCTACAATATGGCCGAGTTCGCTACTTCGATAGTGTCCAGAAGCGTCCAGGCTTACCACAAGGGGTATCGGCTTTGGTCGAGAAGATAACGCCAGACTCTGTGACCATTCAACTTGTGAATACGAGTCTATTCGACGCTCAGACACTTATTATCCAGGCTGGTGTATTTGGCGAGCATATGTTTACAGAAGGACAGATCATTAACGAGGACAGAGCTGAAGCCAGCACTATGACTATCAACGGAAAGTGGCTCTGTGTCGAAATACCGGAGGGAACGAGCATTACACTGCGTCTTGGTATGGAACGGTTTGTGAATACGCCGACATATGCTATGCCCTGGCCGGATAATGACAAACAGCGAATTCAAGGGCGCATCGATAGCTAAGTGAATAAGCTGTCATCTCGTTAATTTATTGGCTCTACATAAAAAGTAGAGCTTTTTTTATTTTTTACAGTAGCCATTTACGCAGGTTTGACTTAATAATAGAGTGGGAGCGTATGTAAACACTAAAAATAATTCAAATATATGAACATTTTATCAATGAGATCATTTTTTATATTGTATAATGAATTGCTCCTTGTTGATATAGAGCTTCCTAGAAGAGGGTGGACCTAGATGAATATTATTCGTTTGTACAAATCAAGAAAATATTTGCTTAAGCTGCTGCTTTCTATCACGGTTCTCATGGTTGTGTTTTTATCCGTCAGCACGACGCTTCTATATTACAATTCCGATAAAACGATGCTTCAAATGCAGCAGCAAGCGGATTTAAAGGTGCTGTCGCAAATTAAATATAATATCGACTATATGCACGAAACAGTAAAAAATATTGCGGTCTCCACGTATTTCGACCCTGATGTCGTCTATTTATCGAATATCGATGTGATGGACAAGGGCGAGCTTGCGCAAAAATTAAACAGGCTGGAGAAAACGGTAACAAACTCATCCTTTTTGCAAAATATAACGATCTACAACGCCAAAACAGGCTGCTATTATTCAACCTTGAGCAGTTTGAATTGCCAGGATGATGGTATGAACGGTGTCATAGACCAGTATATCCATTCACAGAAACACATACCCATTCTCACCTTTGTTCCTCTGTCTTATGATAAAACGACATTTCCAGCACTATCTATGTTTATTTATGACAGCATGTCCGGGAGTAAACTGATCGTCACGATCAAGCCGTCCTGGCTGTTTGATAACTTAACGAATATGAATAAGACGTCAGATGAATTGCACGGCTCTATTTTTGTTACAGATCAATCAGGCATCCCGCTCATGGCACAGCAGCAGGGCAATGTTATTGCTACTGATGCGATAGCATCCATTATCCGTCAGAAAGTGAGCTCCGGCGTATCACAGGACTATCTCGTATATGGATCAGGCGGGAATAAGTCGATTCTGAGCTTTATGTCATCCAGCAAAAGCGACTGGGTCATTGCAAGCGTTCAGCCCTATGAGGTTGTGTGGGGCAAGTTAAGCAAAATGCGGGCGATTTCCTTAGTGATCATCATTGGATTTTTAATCCTTTCCATTGCGGGCTCGCTGCTGATTGCCTATCGCCTGTATCGTCCGATTGAACATTTGTTAAATCAAGTGACGGGAATCCGTCGTAAAGGGTCGGACGACAGGTCCGATTTGGATGAATTGAAATTTATTTCCACCGCTTACCAAGATGCTATGCATCAATTAGTCAAGCATGAATCGGAAGAGCATACGAACAGAAGTGCACATAAGACTTTCGCTTTGAGGAGACTTATTTCCGATGCGAGCCTGCCTACCCCAGAAGAAATTGAACAAGTCGATTGGGATATTGATTTTAACCAAGGTGTACGTGTATGTGTGCTGTTGATCGATGATTTTGTTGAATTTGAATCGAAAACGAGCGATGCCGAGAAGAGACTGTACAAGTTTGCGATCGCCAATATCACCAAGGAGCTTGTGTCTAAAAGCGTTAGCTGTGAAGTTGTCTCTATGCGCAATGATCACTTTGTCTTACTCGTTGGTGAGTCGCTAGAGCCTCATGGCGATCATGTAAACTCATTGACGCATGCTTTCCAAGAGCTACAGCAAACCCTTCTTCAGTACTACCGTTTCTCGATGACCGTTTCGATTGGAGAAAAGGTTGAGCGATATCAACAAGTTTCGCAGCAATACGGCCTTGCTATGGAAAATGCGTCTTATCGGATTATTTTTGGTAAAGGGAGCATAATCACACTGGATCTCGTGAGGAATAATAATGAAAATATTACGTTCCAGTTTCCGGCTGATGCGGAGAAGAAAATAACGGAAGCCATTAAGTCGGGGCAAGAGAAGGATTTTCAGGATCACTTGGTTCAATTGTTTGAGCAAATGAAAGTGATGCATTACAACAATATCACGTATTCCATACTTCATTTGCTTGCGCTCGTGGAAAATATCGTGCGTGAAATGAACAGCCGAACCGTTAGACAAGTCAGCTTGGACTTTAAGCGGCAGGTTCAGCACATGATGAAGCAAGAAACGCTAAAACCTATTTATGACATGTTCTTGGACATTTTCCAAGACATTCAGAAGCAGCGAACGCAGGATGTGAAAGAACAGTCGAATCAGATCTTAACGGATACCGTTAAAGAAATGATTGAAGAGCAGTATAAGGATTTGAATCTGAGCCTGCAAAGCATAGCGGCAGCAATGAAGCTTTCTTCGGCCCATGTGAGCAAGCAATTTAGACTGCACGAATCGATGTCCATCAGTGAGTACATTAATGATGTTCGCTTGCGGAAGGCACTGCTGTTGCTTGAAACCAAAGATTACAGCATCAACCGCATCATGGAAATGGTCGGTTATAACAATGAAAGCTACTTTTTTAAGCTATTCAAAAAGAAATTCGGGATCACGCCGAAAGAATATCGCTTTAAAACAGTCGTTCAAGAGTAAGCTTTCCCGGGTACGAAAGTGCCGGAAAGCTTTTCTTTTTTTCAGGCTAAGTTGAAAATACAGTGTTTTCGGGATTGTACGGGAGAAAAGTGGAGTGTTTTTCATTTATTACAGTAGTTATTTGTACAGTTTCCCCCAATAATAAGGAGCATACAACGACGGTTTAACACCGCAGGGAGGGAAGCAAATGCTGCAACGGGAGTGGAAGCACTTCAAACGTAATCAGGAATTGTTCGTCATGTCATTGCCAGCAATCCTGTATAAATTGATTTTCAATTATTTGCCCATGTTAGGTCTCGTTATTGCATTTAAACAATATCGATATGATTTGGGGATTTGGGGGAGCGAATGGATCGGGTTTAAAAACTTTGAATTCTTTTTTAAATCCGATAGCGCTTTTACAGTAACACGCAACACGATTCTTTATAACATGAGTTTTATCTTACTAACATTAGTGTTTGCGCTAACATTTGCAATTTTGTTGAATGAAATTCCCCGAAAATGGATTAAGCTGCATCAGACGACCTTGTTTCTTCCTTATTTCTTATCTTGGGTCGTTGTCGGATATATCGTCTTCGGGTTTCTGGATCACAAAAACGGATTTATGAACGTCATGCTGCAATCACTTGGTGATCAACCAATTAAATGGTATGAACAAGCAAAGTACTGGCCGTTTATTATCATTCTGACACAAATATGGAAAGGTGTAGGCTTTTCAACACTGATCTACTATGCTGGTATTCTATCCATCGACTCAAGTTATTATGAGGCTGCCAAAATTGACGGCGCTTCCAAATGGCAAATGATTCGCAAGATTACTATACCGCTCTTGACACCGCTTATCGTGATTTTGCTAATCGTAGCTATCGGCAATATATTCCGTGCTGACTTCGGATTGTTCTACTTTATTCCGAACGACACAAGCTTCTTATATAACGCAACTGATGTTATCGATACGTTTGTATACCGATCGCTGCGAGTTGTCGGAGATGTCGGAATGTCTACCGCAATCGGGCTCTACCAGTCTGTTGTTGGTTTCATTCTGGTGCTGTTGTCCAACTGGATTATCAAAAAAATTAACTCAGACAATGCGCTTTGGTAAGGAGGTAAGCATATATGCAAACGGAAAGCAGCAGAGTGAACTGGTCAGGCAATATCATTAATGTGTTGTTCTGTTTATTGTCAATGGCGCTTTTAGTGCCTCTTGTTCTAGTCATATCCATTTCGTTCACTGAAGAGAAATCGCTACTAACAAATGGTTATCATTTATTTCCGAAAGTTTTCAGCACGAAAGCTTATGAAATTATCCTTCAAGCTCCCGATGCGCTGATTCGTGCCTATGGGGTCACCGTATTCGTAACAGTCGTAGGGACTATTGTTGGTTTGCTATTCACAACTTTGACAGCTTATACGATGTCGCGACGCGATTATCGCTACCGCAAAATTATGACGCTTTATGTTTTCTTTACAACTTTATTCGGTGGCGGACTAGTTCCGTTCTACATTCTGATATCGCAGTATTTGCACTTGAAGGATACCATTTGGGCACTGATCGTTCCGTACTTGCTGAGCCCGTTCTTTATTCTCGTCATGAAAGGTTTCTTGGATAAGCTTCCACTTGAAATATTCGAGTCTGCGAAAATCGATGGTGCAAATGAGTGGCGCATTTTTTTCACAATGGTGCTTCCATTATCCATACCAGCACTTGTCACGATTGGCCTGTTCATTTCATTCCAATATTGGAACGATTGGTGGCTAGGCTTATTGTTTATCGATAATCAAAAGCTGATACCGCTTCAATTGCTGCTTTACCGTGTGATGAGCACCATTGAATTTCTATCGAATAACATCTCGACAGTTAATGTCGACTTTAATATCGCTGACTTCCCTGCTTTATCGGCAAGAATGGCCATGGCTGTTCTGGCAGCAGGTCCGATGATGTTTATTTTCCCGATGTTCCAAAGGTTTTTCATAAGCGGGCTCACAGTGGGCTCCATCAAAGGATAGTCATTCGTTATCAAACTGCAGCGCCTCAAAAAGCTGCTGCAGTTGATATATAAGCAAGATACAAAATCAAATTATCGCAGGGGGTAAATGTATGAAAAAGCAAATGTTTAAAGTACTAACTGGAGCAGTGAGTATTGCTATCTTACTGTCCGCATGCGGCACTAAAGGATCTGATAGCGCTTCTACAGCGAGTCCAGCAGCTAGCACGGCTGCAACTGCTAAGGTAGAGCAACTTGCACCAGTAGAATTAATTTGGAACTACCCGCTAAGCGCGATTCCGCAAGATATGGCAACCGTACAGGAAGCTGTTAACAAAATCACAAAAGCTAAAATCAATGCGACAGTTAAATTACAACCGCAAACCTTCGCAGACTACATTCAAAAGATGAACACGACAGTTGCTTCCGGCGAAAACTTCGACATCGCATGGGTGTCTAACTGGAACTGGGACTATGTAACAAACCAATCTAAAGGTGCTTTCATTCCACTTGACGATTTGATGGCAAAATATGCGCCAACTCTAGGTAAATCCATGCCGCAATTCGTATGGGATGCTACTAAAATCGGCGGCAAAGTCTACGGTATTCCGAACTATCAAACCGTAACGAACAAACAAGGCTTCCTGATCCAAAAGAAATATGCGGATAAATACAATCTGGACGTTAACTCCATCAAAAAGATTGAAGATCTTGAGCCATTCTTGGCTAAAGTAAAAGCAGGCGAGTCCAAAGACGTCGTTCCATTCTTGATGGATCGTAACGGAAGATTTGGTAACATGTTCCGCGGTTACGGCTTAGAACAAATTGCAAGCGTAGTAGGTGTTGATCTTAAAAATCCAGACAAAGTAATCAATATGTATGAGACGCCTCAATACGCTCAATATTTAGATTTGGCGAAAAACTGGCACGATAAAGGCTATATCAACGATAATGCGGCTACATTGAAAAACAAAGCGGACATTGAGAAAACAGGTAACGCTGTTGTTCAAGTCCACAACGTATTGAAGCCAGGTGTTGAAACTCAGTTTAAGACTGCAAACGGCGGAAATGATGTAATCGCGATTCCTACAACTGAAGTATGGGCAGGAACTGGTTCCATTATTACAACTATGCAAGCGATCAGCAAAACGTCTAAAAACCCTGAGCGCGCGATGATGTTCATTAATTTGCTGAACACGGACAAAGAGCTGTTTAACACAATCAGCTTCGGCGTTGAAGGTAAGCACTATACGAAAAATGCAGATAACACAATCAAAATTAACAAAGAAGCTGGTTACGTTCCAAACGCAAGTTGGGTATTCGGTAACACGTTCAACGGTTTGTTAGTTGAAGGTACAGATCCAAACGTAGTAGCTAATACGCAAAAAGAAAATGAAACAGCTAAACCATCACCGCTTATGGGCTTCAAGTTTGTGAATACAGCAGTTACAGCGGAAATTGCTAACATTGCGACTGTAATTGACCAATACAGACCAGGTCTTGAAACAGGTACTGTGGCTGCAAGCGAGAAGCTGAAAGAATTCCAAGACAAGTTGAAAGCAGCTGGTGTTGACAAAGTTATCGCTGAAGCTCAGAAGCAACTTGATGAGTGGAAGAAAACAAAGTAATCCAAGTAATGTAAGCTCTTCTCATATTTAAATAACATGCTTACGGCGATAGAATTAAAAATATATTGCCGTAAGCATGATTTATTTGAAAAGGATAATAAAGGTGGGAAATTATGCTGTCAACATTAACACTACGACAATTGAAGTCGGCTTTGGAACAAACGCAAGATGGCAACCATACGCTTTTTCCTGAAGCAGCTTCGTCGGAGCGATGGACGCAAATTCAGAACGACGACCGATATGCGGACTTTTGGGAGAAGCTTGGAGAAAAAGCTGTCAAATTGTCTGATCAACATTTATCTCCACCACCGTTCTCCGACTTTCTTCTGTTCGGCGAAACAGGTGACCGAATGACGTATCAAACGAAACGCAACGAGCTTTTTTCCGGTCTGCATGTATTCGGTCTGTTGATGATGGCAGATGAACGACCGGAATGGAAGAAAGGACTCGAAAATGCGATCTGGTCCATTTGCAATGAATATACGTGGGTACTGCCGGCACATGTCGGACTGTACGTGAATGAATATCCGAACGGCATTTGGGATCAACCACGAGCTCCTCGTGAAACAGTTGATTTGGATGCTGCTGTAGTTGGGTTTGCTCTGGCCGAAATCTTACACAAGGTTGGACCGCGATTGCACCCTTGGGTTGCCCAGCGCGCGAAAGCGGAAATTGAGCGTCGTATTTTCCAAGTATATTTCAATGATCCGACTCCGCAGAATTGGGAGTTGAAGACGAATAACTGGCCTGCCGTTTGTGCATCCAGCATCGGTGCAGCAGCTATTTATTTGATTGATGACAGCGAAAAGCTCGCCGGCATGCTCTGGCGTGTCATTAACGTGTTGCGCCAATATCTATCCGGCTTTGACGAGCAGGGAGCTACGCCTGAAGGGCCGATTTACTGGCAATTCGGCTTCTCGCACCTCGTTTATTTTGCTGAATTGCTCAAAGAACGAACAGGCGGGCAAATCAACTTGCTTGCTGAGCAAAAAGTCAGCAAGATTGCACAATTCCCGCAATTCTGCTTGCTGACAAGCGGAAAAGTTGTTAACTTTTCGGATGCCCCGGATGAAGTCCGTTTTCATACTGGGTTGATGCAGCGGCTGTGTGAATATTTCCCTTCCATGCAACTGCCGCCAGACGAATATCGGATGAACGTCATTCCGGTTTCATGGCTGGAAGCGACGCGCTTGATGTTCTGGTCTTCGGACCAGCAGGATGCTGAAGCGGGTCTTTCAGGGGAGCCGCAAGAACTCGTTCAGGAGCGGATTTTCACGGGAAATCAATGGGTCATTTCGAAGGTGCTTCAGCCGAATGGACGTATCGCTGCTTTTGCGGCAAAGGGAGGGTACAACGAAGAACCACATAATCATAATGATTTGGGTCATTTTATCCTGCATGTTGACGGAGTAACCGTGCTTGCGGACGTGGGAATCGGCGTATACACGAAGCAGTATTTCCAGCCAGAGCATCGCTACGAAACGATTCATGCAGGCTCGCATGGACATTCTGTGCCCATTGTTGATGGCTATCGACAAGGCTTCGGCAGGCAGTACCGATCACAATTACTGCAGCATGAGGTGACGGAAGACGAGGTGCGCTTTGAACTCGACTTAACCGAAGCCTACACGTGTCCAACCTTGCAGTCGCTTACGCGCGAGTTTCTGTGGCGCCGCCCGAGCCATGAGGCCTCACAGCTGGTTATAACGGATAAAGCGGCGTTCCGTGAAACGCCATCGGCTTTTCAGGAAGTGTTTATTTGCGGTGTTGAGCCGCAGCAGATCGAGATGGGTAGGATCGCGATCGGTACGGTGGAGATGCATTTTAGCCCGAGCGACTGGTTAGTTGAGGTTGAAGCGGTAACGGCGGTTTCTCATTATGGGGTAGAAAGTAAGTACTACCGTCTGATGTTAAATCGCATAAGCGTTAGTGCAAGTATGGAAAGTCATGTCCGGTTTGAGATCAAGAATCAACGGGTGTAAGTTCTCCGGTGGTTCAGGTTTGCCCGTGAGGCTGCAGATGCAGCCTGCGGGCAGCCTACCGCATACAACATCTAGAAAATACATAAGTTTTGGTGCATGAATCATGTCAGTAAACTCTGATTCTATTTTTCAAGCTAATGATAACGCTTACGCAACTAATAGGAGGTAATGAGAATGCTTAAGACAAGTTCAACTAAGACTTACAAATGGATGGCCCTGGTATTAGCAATGCTAATGATTTGCACACCAGTTCTATCGATACCGTCCAAAACGTTTGCTGCAACTGCAACTGCAACTGCAACAAGCTACTACGTTGATGGTACAAATGGTAATGATGCCAACGATGGTTTGACAATTGGAGCCGCTTTTAAGACCATACAGGCTGCTGCAACTATTGCTCAATCAGGAGAAACTGTATATGTACGTGCTGGTGTGTACAGAGAAAAGGTTACTCCAGCTAATTCCGGTGTTACGATTAAAAACTACAATAGTGAAAGCGTAACTGTATCAGGTGCTGACTTGATTACAGGTTGGACATTGGATACTACATTGGCTACCGGAAAAAATATCTATGTAGCAGATATGAACTGGGATATTTACAACGGCGACGGAAATATTGTTTTCGCTGATGGCGTCCTAATGAAGGAAGCAACATTTCCGAATATTGCAGTTGCAGATCTTTTGGACAAAACGAAATATAATACTGTGAAAACATTCACTTTTGGGGCAACGTCTTCTATGGTTGACGTACCAGGATTAGGCACTAATTTTCCTGCTAATACATTAAATAGCGGTATGCTTTGGGTTCGAACTGGGAATGGTTATGGCAGCTACACAGCAGCCATTACAGGAAATCCTACTACCTCAACCATCAATATTAATTGGCCGGTCCTATCTACAGGTTACAATCCTGACAATACTTCATATTATTATATTACAAGAAATAAGGCTGTATTGGATGTTGAAACAGAATGGTACAAGGATGTAGCAAATGGAAAATTATATTTCATTGCTCCTGGCAACGTAGATCCAAGTACGATTATGGTTGAAGCTAAAAAGAGAGACTATGCATTTGATTTAACAGGAAAGACCCATATAACCATTGATGGAATTAAGCTAAGAGCTGCAAATCTTAACTTTGTTAATTCCAGCTATAATATGGTGAAAAATACTTTGGTTGATGCTCCAGACTATAACTTACCTGCTGGAATGGCTAACCTTAATGGTTTAACATTAGGTTTGAATTTGAATGGCGATCACAATACGATACGGGACAGCGAAATTAGAAATATGTACGGTCCCGGTATTCTAGTTGATGGACATGATAATAGTATCATTAACAATTACATTCATAATGTCGATTTCCTACATAGTTATGCAGATGCTGTAAAACTAAATGGATATAACCATCTTGTCAGCCATAATACCCTTACGATGTCAGGGCGTGGGCTTATAGGCGGCTCTTTTTCCAGATCAGTTATTGAGTATAACGATATAAGCCAAGGTATGAAGCTATCTAAAGATGGTGGCGCATTCTATGTTGTGAATGTGGATATGGAAAACACGGAAGTACATCATAACGTAGTTCATGATATCATAGGTGCCGGAGGGTCCCACGGTATTTATCCGGATAACTCAGTGCATAACGTTATTTTTTATGACAACATTACTTATAATACAAGTGCTAATGGAATGCTGATAAATGTTCCTAATGAATACCAATTATTTTATAACAATTCAATCCAAGGCCCTATAGGCCAGTTCTGCAATAACTTTGATGTCTGTGATTCAATAGGTTCGAAATTTACTAACAACATAGTAAGTGGTGCATTTGGAGGCGGAGCAAATAATAATGATATGACGAAAGACAAAAATATCATTAGTGCTGGTACTACACATTGGACGGCTCCTTATAGTGTAACTAATCCAACACCAACACTTCCTTCAGCGTATACCTTGAAGAGTACCTCTACAGGCTTAGATCAAGGTGTAGTAATTCCAGGAATAACTGATGGTTATGTTGGAAATAAACCTGATATAGGTGCAGTGGAAACTGGAGTAGCTCCATGGAAAGTGGGGCATGACTTTGCTAATCCTCCAAATCCTACTTTTTATCTAAATCCAAATATTCCATATAAAAACCAGATGAAAAATGCGGGCTTTGAAAGAGGGAATTTTGAAGAATGGACAATTACTGCAGGAACTCCGTCACTTTTTAAGCAGGCCGCTTGGGATTATAAAGCGTCAAGCATGGTTAGATTTCAGAATAATGCTGTTCGGCTAAAAGCTGGAGACACCATACAACAGACGGTAAACGGTCTTAAGCCTAATACGACCTATACATTAAATGCTTGGGGAATCATACAGGGAACGGTATTTCAAGCAGAAGACTATAATGCTAGCGCAGGAACATTCAGCCAAACCCCTTTCAGAGGAGAAAACTGTCTATGTGGTAACACTGCAGGCGCATGGGTTAAATATAGCAGTATCGACTTTGGAACAGGTTTATACAACAGCATCAACTTCGGTGCAGTAAGCAGAGTGACCGGCGGTAAGATCGATGTTAAACTTGATAATCCAACAAATCCGTCGATTGCCACCTATACTATAAATTCAACTAATGACGTAATCAACAATGGCGCTTGGAATTACAATAAAACAGATACACCTATAACAACATCAGTTACTGGGGTACACGATGTTTACTTGGTATTCTCAAATGCAAACGAAATCTACCTGGATAACTTCAGATTGTCCAATACTACTGCTAATGTGGATCAAGCGATATTAGGAGTTAAAGATTATGGAGGTACTGAGACTACTACAACGATAACGGATAAGACGTTCAACAGCACAACAAAGGCGAAGAGCATTGAGTTTACTACAGGACCTAATAATACAAGCGCTACCATATATGCAAGCAAGCCAACTGGTAATTACTATGCCTTTGTAGATGGTTTCGGGGTTGCTGAGAAAGTTCCGGTTCCGGCTCCATTCTCTGGTTCTTATAATGGAACAGTAGCTAATTTCACTTGGCCAGCTGTTTCGAATGCCGTAAGCTACGATGTGTACCGTTCAGACTTCAAAGATGGTCCTTATACGACGACTGTGTGCAGTGAGGTAACAACACTTTCTTGCAGTGATTCAACAATTGTTGAGCAAGGAAAGTCCTATTATTATATCATGAAGTCCCACTCAGCTTCTGGTGCATTGAGCGCAAATTCTGTAGAAGCCACAATATATATACCTTATAAGCTATCGACAGATCCTTACCAATCTATGCAGCCGTTTGATAGTTTCGAGAATGGATTGAGCAATTGGGTGTCAATGCCAGGTAAAGGTACGCCATCGCTCAGCTCAGCCCAAGTTCATTCCGGTACAAGGAGTTACATGATCAATGAAGATATGGATACCATTTATCAAACCTTTGACACCTCATATAACAAGGTAGTCTCCATGTGGTTCTATGACACCGCTTCAGCAACTAACATGCAGAACCTAGCTTTTGTCGACGATAGTGTTACCGCACGGGGTATCGGGGTCAACACGCCGACTTCATCAACGAAATACGCTTACCGTACCGGCGGTACTCATGTGGCTACAGGCGTGGCTAGAACAACCGGATGGCATGAATTTAAGTGGGACTATACTTCTGGAACACAAGTGGATATGTACATCGACAATGTCAAGATTGCTTCTCTAACAGGGGCCGCGAACTTTAATCGTATAGTAATCGGCGATCAGTGGTCAGGTAATACGGTTACGGCTTATTACGATGATATTTCCATTATGGATCTTCCAGCAGCACCGACTCAGAGTAATATCGAAGCTGGAAACGGAAAGCTAACCTTGAATTGGAGCAGCACTTCCGGAGCGACCGGTTATAAAGTCAAATATGGAACAGCGAGCGGCGTATACACGTCAACGGTTGATGTAGGCAATGTTTCCAGCACTACTATAGAGGGACTTCAAAATGGAACCACCTATTATTTCGCAATCAGCGCCTACAACTCAGTGGGACAAAGTCGTAATTCCAATGAAGGAATTGGAACGCCAGATGGCACTGCACCGTCAACTCAAGCTGTTTTGGATGGATCGAAAGGCTCTGGCAATTGGTTTACATCCGATGTGACGGTAACGCTTCAATCTCAAGACGATAATGCCGGCGTAGCGTCTTCGGAATATTCATTGACCGTATTGCAAAGCGTTTACGGCTTGCAATCAACTAATGGATTCGTGCCGTATACCTCTCCGCTCTTGCTTAGCGATGGCATCTATGAGCTGCAATATCGCTCGACAGATCGCGCTGGCAATGTTGAAGCGCCAAAGACGATTACAGTGAATGTAGATAAAACAGCACCAACAACGGTACTAACTGTAAATGGTAGCCCGTTGGTGAATGGAGCAGCTTTCTTAGACAGCCAATTGTTAAACCTGCTCGTTCAATCGGAAGATCAGTTGTCTGGATTAGCTACGCAAACTATTCTCATAGATGGAGTATTGGCAACATCGGCACAGAATAGTTTGAACTGGGCAGGTCAACTAGGAATCCATTTTATTCAAGTCGTTGCGACGGATCTGGCTGGAAATGTGACGATATCCGAGATTAACGTAAAAGTTGCGGCCAACGAAAGTTCGATGCAGGAACTGATGGAAAGATATGTGGCTACAGGGGAAGTAAACGGTTCGTTGGTAGCGCAAATCACAAACAAATTCAGCCAGTCTCTTGACCACTATAGCAAAGGACATACAGATCAAGCGATTAAGCATATGCAAGATGTTCTCAAGGATCTTGAGAAAGCAAAGCAAGGCGATATTTCTGCTTATGTAAAGCAAGTCTTGACTGCAGATGCCAAAACGATAATCGCAGTTTGGTCCGAATAAGGTGGTACAGACGAGGTCAGGAGCTATCGCTCCTGACCTCGTTCTCACATAAAAGCAAAGGGTTGATTTTATGCTCAGCACATTAACGCTCCGCGAATTGAAGCTTGCTCTGGAGCAAGTGGAAGCAGGAATATGTTGTGTTCTTAAAGAATAATCACAATTAAAGGGAAATGCTAACGGCAGCATCCGGATAGAATGAGGTGTATTTAATGCTCAAAGCCATTATCGTCGATGATGAAAAGCTCGTTCGAAAAGGAATCATTTCTATTTTTCCATGGGAGCAATATGAAATTGAAATTATAGGCGAAGCGGGGAACGGCGAACTCGCTCTTGAAATGCTGCAGGAACATGCAGTAGATCTTATTTTTGTTGATTTGACAATGCCTATTATGGGTGGTCTTGAATTGATGAAAAAGGTTGGAGAGTGCTTTCCCGATACTTGGATGGTTGTGCTTACCTGCCATCAGGACTTTACCTATATTCAGGAAGCCCTGCGACTTGGTGCCATTGATTATATAATCAAGACACAGCTTGACCATGAAAAGATTGAAGATGCTCTCGAACGAATTACCAGTCGAATCTTCAAGGAAAAGTATAGTCGAATTCCCGCTCAAAGCAGCGTAAGTAATGAAAATGAAATTTGCGGTCATGTGCTCGTTGTCGAGGACAAATCCGAACAGTTCCCTTTAGAATTTATAGAAACTGAATTGGTAATCAAAATAGACAACGGTATGTGGTTCATCACTTCCATGAAACATTGCGACGCATACGATCAAGCCCAATCCTGCATATCTTGGCAAAAAAAATCGATCTGGCTGGATGTTGAGGGAAGGAATCCGCAATCGATTCCGTATTTTTATGATCGACTTCGAGTGATAGTGCCATTAATTCAATTTTATCATTTCGAGCCCGGCCAAAAGATAGGAAGGCTTTCTTTGAACGCGATATCTCAGTTTCGGTTGAATTCTGATGAGGAGTGGCAGCTGGTGAAGGACCAGTGGCTCGATACTCGCTGGATTTATGACGATGATGATTTTGCCGTATTAATCGAGAAAATGGTACATGCAATGCCCGAGCCGAATAAAGTACACAACTTGATGAATGGATTAATGACTCCATGGCTTGAAATCGTGCAAAACGAACCAACTAGAAAGCGCTTGCAATGCAACAATCTATTTCCACTTTGGACGGATTGGGTAGATTGGTTGAAAGAGACTAGAACAGCCATCTGGAATGAAATGAAACGACATTCGTATGGGTCGGAAATCGTCGTAAATCTGGTGAAAGCGATTCGACATATCCATCAAACAAACGACTATTCCTTTAGCCGTGATGAATTGGCAACCAAGTATTTAATGAGCGGGAGCTACTTCAGCCAAATCTTTAAAGAAACGGTGAGGAAGCCCTATGGAGAATATTTGAAAGAAATACGGCTGCGCAAAGCTGTCGATTATCTACACGAGACGAATCTCCCTATTTATCAAATCGCCGAACAAACCGGTTTTCAGGATGAAAAATATTTCAGCAAAGTATTTCGCCATCACTATGGGATCAATCCGAACGAATACCGCAAACAACGGATTTCAAGCATCGGGGAAAAAGCATGAAGCAATTTAGCCTCCTTACACCTACCTATACCTTAAAATCACGAATGATCATCATCTTATTGTTAAGTACATTAATCCCCTTACTATTATTAGGTGCAGTTTCCGTTGTTTCTATTAAGAAAATTACCAACAAAAAAATCGAATCGGGTTTGTTTAATGCATTGAAGCTGACAAGCTCCAGCCTTCAAAGCACGCTCAACAATATGGATTACGCTTCATTACAACTTACGAATGAAGGCAGCGTGGGGCAAAAGTTATTAAGTTATTTGTCGATGGATAGCAGTTATCAAAAATTAGAGCTTAGTCAGGCCATACAAAGTAATCTGAACCTAGTAAACTTTACGAACCCTGATCTCGGTGTAATTTTGTACCGCTTGTCAAAAGAAAACGAAATTCCGTTTCAAAATTTGGTGATTCGCCCTGATGCTGATTTCTTAAATCTTCCCTTGCTTGCGAAGTGGAAAGGAGGCGTTTTCTCAGGCCCGCATCGCACACTTTATCGATATGGGGATAACCAGGTTTTTTCATTGCTGAGGCCGGTTTATAATCCGAACAATTTGGATGAAATGAATCAGGCTTACATTTATATCGAGACAAATCTTAAATTGTTCGAAAATATTTTGAACAAGCAGCAGTATGGTATGCCTGCATCCAATGTGCTGATCAATGATGAAGGCATAATTGTTTATAGCGATGCAGCGGAACCCTTTAAGCCCGGCATGCGTTTTGAAGTGGAACCATCAACAGTCTCGTTTAAAACAGTCAAAGATAATACATATATTTTCGGACAGCGGAATGAACAAGGCTGGAGTCTGCTCGCGGTCATCAATAAAAAGGATTATGAGAATGAGTTCTATTCGTGGCTTGTAAGATTCGCTTTAATCGTGTGCACTAGTTTGTTATTTAGCTTGATGTTTGCTTACCTATTATGGGGAATGGTGTATCGCCCATTAAAGAGAGTGGGCAAGCAAATCGAGCTGCTAGCGGATGACCGCTTCGATTCGACTGTTGCGTATACGAACATAGCTGAATTTGATGCGCTGACGCGGAAATCGTTTCAAATGAGAAATCGAATTCAAGAATTGATCACCGATGTTGAACAGCGTGAAACGAATAAGCGTAAGCTGGAGGTTGAAAAACTGCTCTACCAGATTAATCCCCATTTCATTCACAATACACTGAATACGATTCAATGGCTGGCCAAAATGAACGGACAATTCGAAATCGACCGGCTTGTTTCCGTTTTCACCCGTGTACTCAATTACAACCTTGGGAAAAAGGGGGAAATCGTGCCGCTCAAGGTTGAACTTGAAGCCTTACAAGACTATGTAACTTTACAGAGGATTCGTTATGATTATGATTTTCAAGTTTTGTGCGATATTGATGAAAGCTTGCAGGAGATCGAAATTCCACGATTTATTCTTCAGCCCATTGTGGAGAATGCGATTTATCATGGTCTTCATGATGAAAATGGCAAGATCACAGTTAGCATCCGAAGGAACGACGAACATACCATGCTCGTTGAGGTTAAGGATAATGGGAGAGGAATGACCCCTGAAGAAATTTCAAGAGTGATTATGGAAGAAAAAAATCCATTAAAGGAATCGGGATTAGGCATCGGTCTCGACTATGTCAAACGAATGATGCAAACGTATTACGACGGTGATCATAGCAGGTTTACTATTGAAAGCTTGAAAGGACATGGTACCGTTGTAACATTAACCATTCCTCTACGAAAGCCGAAGTATGAAAATGGTCAGAACGAGTAAGAAAACGGTCTAAACGATTTCATTGTTGTAATGAAAAGACGAATTTCCTCCTAAGAACACCACAATTCTCTCACGGAACATTTCGGCTTACTGTTAAGCTTAAGCTGTAGTTCAGATACATTCAGGGGGGGCAAAAGGAAGATGTCAAAAAAATGGTCCATGTTAGCCCTGGCTTCGCTAATGATAGTTGTTAGCGCTTGCAGCCAGACAAAGAATGAGGTTGAACCTTCTAGTTCAGCAGCGCCTAGCAAAGCTTCGACCTCGCCTAGTGCAGCTTCAGCAGGTCCATACGTCAAGTATGATCAGCCTGTTACCCTCAATCTCGCTAAAGTATACAACACCAAAGATCTAAAGCTTCCTAATGGCGATACAGTAGGAAACAATGAGTATCTTCGTTACGTGGAGAAAAAACTAAATGTTAAGGTTAACTTAACTTGGCAAGTTGAGACCCCGGATGCCTATGATCAAAAGATAGGCGTGTCGATCGCAGGCCGTGATTTACCAGACGCATTTATTGTAAACGAGTTGCAATTGAAGCAGCTTGCAGCGGCCAACCTCATTGAAGATCTTACAAATGTTTATAAAGACAATGCGAATGATTATATCAAAGGGCTATATAAATCCTATGATAATCGCGTTCTTGGACGGGCAACGTTTAATGGAAAGCTCATGGCGCTCCCGAATACGAATATTGGTCAGCAATATAACATAACATGGATCCGCCAAGATTGGTTAGACAAATATGGATTGAAGGCGCCTCAATCGCTCGACGATTTGGTAAACATCGCGAAAACTTTCATTGATAAAAATGCCAGCGGTAAAGGGACGATTGGCTTTACAGGTATTCCGAAGCTTGCAGGCTGGAATGCTACGCACGGCTTCGACCCGATTTTCGGTGCGATGAATGCCTACAAGGGTCAATGGCTAAAGGATGCTTCCGGCAAAGTCGTATACAGTTCGACATTGCCTGAGATGAAGACGGCGTTAGGCAAGCTGCATGATCTTTATGCTCAGGGCATTATTGACAAAGAATTTGCGCTGCGCAAAGATCCTAACGAAGTAGTGGCTAATAACCAGGTAGGAATTGTTTTTGGTCCATGGTGGAGCCCGTATTGGCCGCTGCCAGATTCCGTCAAGAATGATCCCACGGCGGAATGGAAGCCGTTCCTTGCGCCACTTGATACGAAAGGTAAATTTAATACCGCAGATCAAGATCCGACAAGCAGTTTCCTTGTTGTACGCAAAGGGTATGCGCATCCTGAAGCGGTTGTTAGGACGCTGAACGTGGAATATGACGGAATTAGACAATTTGATGCGGCAGCGAAGGATATTTACAAGGATGTGCCGGGAGTTGGCTCGATGTGGGGGTTGTGGCCGTTTACACTGCAAGTGGGTCCGGAAGATACGGTGTACCAAACTTCTGCGGAGCTTAAAAAGGCCGTTGATGCAAAAAATCGGCTTCTTTAAATGCGGAACTAAAATCTTATTATGATCATGTAGCGCAAAATAAGGACAATCCGAAAAAGGATATAAACGCCTGGAGCGATGCAATGTCTAGAATGGATGGTTCCCAATTGATGGGCTCCGATAAAGTCAACATGGTCCGGAACGTATTTTTCGGAAAAACCAAATCCATGGATCAGAAGTGGGCGACTTTGCAAAAGCTTGAAAATGAGACATTCCTAAAGATTATTATGGGAGAAGCACCGCTTGATAGCTTTGATTCTTTCGTCAATCAATGGAACAGCATTGGCGGTAAGGAGATCATTAATGAAGTTACGCAAGAAATGAACCGTTAATACATGAAAGTCAGGGGAGCGCCAGCCTGTAGCTTGGCGCTTCTCCTATATTCAGAATCGATTGGAGGTTTGGGTATGAGGTCGAACAAATGGCTCATCACCTATCACTTAATGCTGCTGCCGGGAATGGTCTTCCTTATCCTGTTCAGCTTGATCCCGATGTTTGGGGCCGTCATTGCGTTCCAAAATTTTATACCAGGCATTCCGATATTCAAGCAAGAGTGGATCGGCCTCGATAATTTCAAGTTCATGCTTCAGATCCCGGACAGCCGAAGTGTATTTCTAAACACCATTATTATAGCTTCCATGAAAATAATAGCAGGGCTCATTGTTCCCGTTACCTTCGCGCTGATCTTAAATGAGGTGCGAACTCGATGGTTTAAGCGATGGGTGCAAACGGTGGTATATTTGCCGCATTTTATTTCTTGGGTCATTTTGTCGGGGATTTTGACCACCATGCTTTCCTTAGACGGGATTATTAATCGAATCTTAAGCCAGTTTGGTATTGATCCTATTCTATTTTTGGCCAATAACAGTTGGTTTCGCTACATTATCGTCGGGAGTGACGTTTGGAAGGAATTTGGCTTCAGCGCTATTGTGTATTTGGCGGCACTAGCGGGAATTAACCCTTCCTTGTATGAAGCGGCGGAAATTGATGGTGCCGGTAGGTTAAGCAAGCTTAGACATATAACGCTTCCCGGTATTATGTCAACGATCATTTTGTTATCTACGCTAAGCTTAGGAAATATCTTAAATGCTGGTTTCGACCAAGTGTTTAACTTGTATAACCCGCTAGTTTACAGCTCCGGTGACATTATCGATACCTACGTTTACCGGGTGGGGCTCGTCAATTTTCAGTATGGCTTGGCGACTTCCGTTGGCTTACTGAAATCAATCGTTGCTATCTTGTTGATCGCACTATCTTATAAGCTGGCGAGCAAATTAGCTAATTATCGAATCTTTTAGGGGGGGGAGGGATTGTATGGTTCAGTCTAGAACGTGGCTTAGCCGAAGCGCGGATTTTGGTAATTATTTGATATTGATACTCATTTTTTGTATGTCATTATTTCCACTTTGGTATACACTGGCTCTCTCCTTTAGCGATAAATCCGCTGCGAATGCGGGAATCGTGTCCGTATGGCCGGTAGGATTCAATTTGTCCTCTTATCAGATCATCTTGCAAGATCATAAATTTTTTCAAGCTTTTCTTGTGTCAGTGAAGCGAGTTGCGATCGGCGGAGCGATCAACTTTTTATTAACGGTCCTGATGGCGTATCCATTGTCAAAAGAACCGAACAGGTTTCCCGGACGAAACATTTATATGTGGTTCCTGGTATTTTGTATGCTTTTTTCAGGCGGGCTCATCCCTCTTTATATAACCGTGGCAGAGCTGCATCTGCTGAATTCTATTTGGGCGCTAGTATTGCCCGGGGCCGTACCGATTTTTAACGTTATTCTGATCATGAATTTTTTCAGAAATTTGCCTAAAGAGCTTTCAGAGGCAGCCGTTGTAGATGGAGCAGGACCCATTAATACGCTCTTACGAATTTTTATTCCGATATCGCTTCCTGCCTTGGCAACAGTAACACTTTTCAGCATTGTCGGACACTGGAACTCCTTTTTTGACGGATTGATTTTTATGAATATGCCGGAAAACTATCCGCTTCAGACGTATATTCAGCAGCTGGTGGTACGGATCGATCCGCAATTGTTAAGCACTTTAACCACCGAGGAATTAATAAAATTATTTAAAGCTTCGGATAAAACGCTGAATTCCGCCAAGCTTATTGTGACGATGCTCCCTTTGTTGGTGATCTATCCATTTTTGCAAAAATATTTTATTCACGGGATCGTGCTCGGTTCTGTGAAAGAATGAAGGAAGGCTGAATTTATGACTACAGTTAAAAAAGTACACGTTATTTTCAAAACGCATTTGGATATCGGGTTTACCGATCTTGCGACTAATGTAGTTGACAAGTATATGAATACGTTTATTCCGCAAGCCTTATCATTGTCTGAACGAATGGCAAGAGAAGACGGACGGCATAAGTTTATTTGGACAGTTGGGTCTTGGTTGATCGAGGAATATTTGCAATCCGCATCGGAAGAGCAGAGGATCCAAATGGAGCATGCGATTAGCAGAGGAGAAATTGCCTGGCACGGTCTTCCTTTTACGACCCATACGGAATTGATGGATAAAACATTGCTTGAATATGGCCTGTCGATCTCCAAGAAGTTGGATCAACGATTCGGGAAAAAGACCATAGCCGCGAAAATGACGGATGTCCCCGGTCATACGATTGGCATCGTGCCTATATTGGCTAGATACGGAATTCGTTATTTACATGTAGGAGTAAATCCTTCTTGCAAGCCTCCGTGCGTCCCGCAAGCGTTTGTTTGGATGGCAAGCGACGGCTCCGAACTGATCGTGAACTATGCTGGTGATTATGGTCAAGCTCTGGAAGTGGAGGGACTTGAGGATGTGCTCTATTTTGCCCACACAGGTGATAATCGTGGTCCTTCTTCCATTGAAGAAATAGAGAGGCTGTACAGCCGATTGCAAACTGAATACCCTGGTGCGGAAATTGCCGCGTCGACACTAGATGCATTCGCTGAAAAGTTGCTTCAGTGTAAGCATGTGCTTCCGGTCGTCAGTGAGGAAATCGGTGATTCGTGGATACATGGCACGGCTTCCGATCCTTTGAAAGTGGCACGTTACCGGGAATTGCTTCGATTAAGAGATCAATGGGTGGATGCGGGTTCTTTAGATCCCAATGGCGAAAGTTACGGCAAGTTTTGCAATCGTCTCATGTTGATCCCAGAGCATACTTGGGGGTTGGATGAGAAAACATATTTGGCGGATTACGTAAATTACTCTGCAACCGATTTTAAGGCGGCGAGATCGAAGGATCAAATTAGGAATGAAGCGGTTCAAGGTCCGTATGATTCGTTTAATCAAATTGGGCAAAAGGAGCGCAGTTATAGGTACTTTGAGAACTCGTGGGAGGAGCAGCGCGCATATCTGGATCAGGCGGTGTCAGCGCTAAGTTCGGAGTTGCAAATCGAAGCAAAGAAAGTGTTAGACAGCCTGAACCTTGTCAGTTCGTATCTTTCGAATGACGCCGAACACATCGAGAATCTTGAAATGAACCGATGCTATACTTTGGGGAAATTTCGCGTTAGCTTCGCCTCCGATGGTTCGATTGATCAACTGATGGATATAAATGGGAAAGAATGGGCAAATGATGAAAATAGGTTGGCTGTCTACCGATATGAAACGTTCGGCAAAGAAAACTACGACCGCTATTTTAAGGAATATACGATTAACCTGAAGCAGCATTATTATTGGGCGATTCCCGATCACGGCAAGCCCGGTATTGAATATGCCGAGCCTGCTCCGGAACATAAGCAGTACCGTCCGATTCTAAGAAGCCTTCAATTGGAAAAGCGGGCGGGCAACGACAAAGTAAGGGCTCAATTGGAAATTCCTTCCGATGCTTGTAACCATTATGGCGCACCTCATCAGCTCGCGATCGTATACACGTTCCATCATGACGATTTTAACATCGATGTAGAGTTGAACTGGATGGAAAAACCGGCATGTCGTTTGCCGGAAGCAAGCTGGTTCTCGTTTGTCCCTTGCGTTGACAATCCGAACATGTGGACGATGGATAAACTGGGTACACGGATTTCGCCGTTATCGGTAGTAAAGAACGGAAACCGGAATATGCACGCTGTGAATACAGGACTTTATTATGAAGGCGCGGATGGGAGCCTCATAATCGAGACGATGGATGCTCCCATCGTATGTCCGGGTGAAAGAAGATTGCTGCAATTCAACAATACGTTCGCTCCTCTGGAAGGTGGATTCCATTTTAATTTGCATAATAACGTATGGGGAACCAATTTTCGCATGTGGTTCGAGGAAGATATGAAATACCGCTTCCGATTACGGTTCAAGTCTAACAGATAATAGAGTTCCTAAAGAATGAATTGGAAATCACTTCTGAGAATGATCAAAATTAACCACTCGCTGTTTTATTCCGATACTCGGATGGCGTGACACCCGTTATTTTCTTAAATACTTTCGAAAAATGGTTCTGATAGTCAAAGCCGACTGCGATGGCAATTTCATTGATCGACTTTTGAGAGTAAGTCAGCAGTCGCTTGCTCTCGGCTATGCGAATTTTATTCAAATTATCGCTAAAAGACAGTCTTGTTTCCATATTGATCTTATTCGATATATAGGAAGGATGCTTACCAAATTTATCTGCCACGTCGTTCAATGTGATTTTTTCGAAAAAATGTAAATTCATATAGTGAATGATATCTCTCACTAATGCCGAGTATTGTGGATTTGCAAATTGTTTGATGGCAGCCGTATATTGTAAAATCATCTCTTTCATGAGCAGTACAATTTCTGCTCTTGTACCAAGGTTCTCCGCTCGTCCGATAAATTTGTAGGCAAGCGTTCTTGCATATCCATTTTCTACGCCGCTTTCCACCGCAATTTGGCAAACGATCGCGCATGTGGAAATGAAATGGTTTTTGGCGGAACGAAGGACGTCGCCGCTCGCAAGTTCAAATCGGTTGACGCTTTCTTGGAAGCTGGACATGGAATCCAAGTGGCTTTGAACGATGGAGACGTCGCCGGTCTGCATTTTTCCTTTTAACCGCTCGTATTCCTCAAGTGTAATGTGCAAAGCTTCTTGCTCGTAGTAGAGGTTGACAAGAGAAACTTCAGGGATTACGAGGGGAGAAGGGGGATGCGTTATGCTGTACGTTTTCGGCCGCGGAATGCAATGTTCTTCATCTTTGACGAACAACCAATAGAATAATCGCCCCAGATATTCGAGCTCTTTTCTGTTTTTGGACGGGATAAGCAGATCGAACTTGCTCTCAGGGGATGCCAATCCGACAGGCCCTAGAATGAGCATTATTTCTTCGTTATCCGTGCGAACCAGTAGATAATGATACAAACACGAATCAGGTGTCCAAAACGTGAAGTATGGATGATCAAGATGCGACAATTGCTTGATCATCTCTTTCATGAGCAGCAGTGTCTTGGAAAGCAACTTTTGTCTTTCCGGGTGGATACATGCAAACAGAAGCTGCCCATCGTTATCAGCTCCAATGACATCAATCCCGTGCAGATAATGAAAGCATCTCGCTTTCTCCTCAGCAGTCCTCATGCGAAACCTCCACAACCTTAACTAAATATCTTCAATAATAACATTCGTTCAATTTAAAATTCAATTTCCCGAAAAAATGTATATTTTGAATCTATTATAAGCAACAGTGAAAACGGGAGGCAGCCTAAAGATGAACGTCTTATGGGACAGCCCCTACCGACTATGTGCTTACGTATGGTACGGTTTTCGAATTTTTCTTGCGGCGGGCGCTAAGAAATACCCCTCTAAGTTAATCGGAATCCGCGTTCAGGATCTGTACGTCGAAATGCGGTACGATCGATAATTGCGGATAGTCTTTGCGCCAATTTAAAGACTTCCATAAGTTCGGATGGTACGCCTTTATTTGCATGCCAATGCCGAGAGCGTCGCAATTCGCTTTTTGCAAATCCTTGATCGTCGCTGCCGCCGTTTCCTCCAAATGAGTGGCCAATTCTTTTTCCATTCGATTTACGTAATCAGTCTTTAGCGTATGAACTTCTTCGCCAAGCGCGAAAACATTAATTTTCAAACGAACCCTGATGCCTACCTCCGGCAATCCGCTCGCTTCCGAGCGCACGGTGATCTTCGAATCCACTTTTTTGGCGGAAAACGCATAAGTTGTTCCGTCTACCTGCCCCGTATGCGGTTGTCGTCCCTCTCCGCTTTGCGATAAATTTACGGCAACCTTTTGCTTTCCTTTTCCATGCCCAGATAAGAACATAAACATTCGAACTTGCTCTTTGCTAAGCTTAATCCCGGTACTCTCGCCTTGACGGAATAATAAGGCGCCGCCCAACTCCAAACCCGAATCGATTTGCTTCACCGTCGGCAGCAATATATCTTCCAATGGGTCTTCATGGGACATAATAAAATGCATCATGGAAACGTTGGGCATAATTCCGTTTGTTTTCAAAGACGAAATAAACACATTCATGTTATGTGTAAATGTTTTGCTTTCGCTCGATTTAATTTTTAAAAGCTTAGACACGGACCCCTCGTATACGAACACAGAGGTATTGATCGACGTATAGGGGGCGTGGAGCAAAAAAGCAAGCTCTCGTACAGGATCTTTCGTAGCGAACTTTTCACTTAATAAAAAAACACCCGTGTTGATCCCAGAGAATGGACCTCGATCCATGTACACTCCTTGTTCGAACGCTTCGGCTATGGTCCTTCCTTTGAGCTCCGTTGTATCCGAAACCGGCTCCCCTCCTCCTTGCACCGTTTTCTTTATCTTTGTGACGACGAAATCAAGCAGGACGCCCCCGCTCTTCTCGTCCAGGTCAACACCGGCAATGTCCACCAGATTAAGATTGCGCAGCGGCAAGCGATCCCAGCAGCCGGTCAACAGCAACAGCGACGAAATGACGATTGCTGCTTTTTTCATCCTGAACCCGCCTTTCCCCGTATAAGTGAAGTAAGCAACAGCACGGTCGGCACAATCATAAGGAAAAACATCGAAGACATATCATGGTATTTGGTAAATCGGAAAATCCATTGCCGGTCGGAGCCCCATATCCCGATGTAGAAGATGACGGCTGCCAACATCCATACGAGAAGCGGATGGTTTCGGATTTCTTTGCTCCGGATGAAAGCCAAATAACGGGCGGACAAAAACAGATAAACATAAACGGTTACCGTAGTCACGCTGAACCAAATCGTCATGAATAGAATATCGAGGCTTTGCACGATAGGCCAATGAAATTGCCGTAGAATGAACACCATCGGCTCGAAAATGGACTTCTGTTGGCTTTCGCTGAAGCTGTACGTCACAATGAACGAAATCATGACGTAAAAAAAGGTCGTAAATCCATTGGCGACAGACATGGCGATCATGATATCCTTCTTCTTGCGGTATTTTACGAAAGGAAAAACGTACAGAAGAAGCTCATAACCCGCGTATGCCCACACGGAAGGAATAGCATCCTTCATAATCGCTCCGATCCCATGAGTACCGATCGGCAGAAAATGACGCAGGTCCCCTTTTCCCGTACCGCTTATAAACACGATCACAAAACAAATCAGAAACATGAACATAATCGTCTGTGTAATTGTGACCACCGACCGGAGCGTAGAAGAAGCGATATATGCGGCGATTGCTGTCGAAATCCCGATGATCACAAACCAAGGGGTCGTAAATAACACCCATCGGTTGATGACATCGGAGTAAGTGACAATGACCATTAGACTCGACTGGGCGAAGAACAAGGCAATTAAGACGTTCAGGACCGACCCGAGCGGCTTTCCAACGATCGCGAATATATATTGGGGCAACGACCGATCGGCATATCTTTTGCTAAGCTGATAGATGATCAGGATGACGACTTGAGCCATCCCCCCCCCGATCAATAAGGACATCCACGAATCGTAGCCCGAGTGTTTAGATTCTTCGATGGGGATTGTTAAAACATGAGCGCCGATTTGGGTCAAAATCACGAGACAAATAAGCTGTTGAAGGGATAGCTTCTCCATGCGGATCATTCGGTCTTTCCCCCCGATGCCTTTATTCTCGTCTCGTCTTGCGCCAGGCTTTCCTTTGGACGTTTTTTCAAGCTCCGGAGCGGCCCTCTGAATATCGTGTCCCTGATCGAATCCCCGCTAAAACCCGAGTAAAAAAACGGAATGCCCATCGTATGCAACCGGGCCAAATGCGTCAGCACTAAGAGTAAGTAAAGCTCAAAGCCGATCAGTCCGAAGATCGCGGACAAGACGATAGACGGGTACGGCAATAGACGGGCCGCGATACTCATTTCATAGGATGGAATGATAAAAGAAGCAACTGCCGTAAACGCTATTACGACGACCATCATCGTGGAAATCAGATTGGACTGAACGACAACGGTACCGATCACGATACCGCCGACGACGCCGATCGTCTGCCCGATCGGGCTTGAGAGACGGACAGTTGCCTCCCGCAGGATTTCGAGCGTGACCTGCATGAAAATCGCTTCGAGTATTGGAGGCATCGCGACGTACTGCATAGAGCTTTGCAGCGTCAGCGAGATTTCGAACGGGATAATGCGAGGGTCAAAGGTGACAAGTGCCACGTAAAGGCCGGGCAAGCTGATCGCAAGTATAAAGGAGAGGACCCGAAGAAACCGGAAGGTGCTGCCGAACAGCCAGTTGACTTGATAATCGTCGGGACTTTGGAAGAACGCCCAGAACGAAACCGGAACCATAAGGCAATCGGGTGAACCGTCGGTCAAAATCGCGATTTTCCCATCCATCAGGTAAGACCTTACACGGTCCGGTCTTTCGGACACGAGTATTTGCGGAAACAGCGAAAACTTTCTCTCTTGGATCAACTCTTTGAGAAAACCGGGCGCTTCGACGTAATCGATGTCGATGCTCCCGATCCTGCGCTCAAACTCCATTACGACGTCTTCGTTGGCGACGGAACGCAAGTAAAGAACGGCTACTCTCGTATCCGATCTACGACCGAGTTGATAGAACTTTACGACAAGATCGGGCGTCGCGATCAGCTTGCGCATCAAATTGAGATTGGTATCCAAGTTTTCGATCAATGCTTCGTTGGAACCGCGCAGCACGCGTTCGTTCACCGGAATGTTGACAGAGCGTTCTTTTCTCAGCTCTGTTCCAAGCAAATAGAGCTTCGCTTCGCCATCGATTTGGAGCAGCGTCTTCCCTTTAACCAGCGCTTTCAACCCAACCGATAGAATATCCGTCTCGATGTAATCCAGAATGGACACGGCTTCGCGGACGCTGGCGTCCATGTGATGAAGCAAAGGGCGAATAATATGGTCTTGCACAACGTCAAAATTGATCATTGTATCTAAATAAAAAAGTCGATAATGGCGGTCACCGATAGCGAAATCACTCGATTTGAAGTCGGAGCTTTGTGATAGCATTTCCTTCAGCGACTTCTCGTTATTATCTAGAGATGGATCAGCTTTCAATAAAGATCTCCTCTTCTCACGAAATTTTACCTTATTTTACCCTCGGACTCTTATTCCTATTCCTTCCTGATGCAGCACGCTCGCGGTGGGCCCAACTTTCCACGCCCGGTACGCGCTTAAAGCCAAAAATTTCGCCTCATTTGTGATACGGCTCAGCATATCATCTTTGAGGCGAAATTTTTTAGGGGCACCCTCAAAGGGTGCCCCTAATTTATGAAAGTTTTATTCCCCTTTGCTACTTTCTTTCGTACCAATAACCAGGAAGGTCCCTCTCCAGGCGCAGTAGAGCCTCAAGATAAAAATAATCTCCCCAAATGACAAAGTCGTCAGGTGACAGGTTGCCGCGAAAATAATAAGATCCGCGTTTTTAATCTTACATTGAATCGTTCTGCAACTTCGGTTATTAGCAACGACCCGAATGTTACAGTTACTCAACTTTCGCCAACAATTAAGCTTTCTATTAATGTAAGCGGTTCTGGCGGAAAAACATTCAATGCGAGCTTGAATCTTTCTAGCTCTTTAGCAAGCGACAATTTTGATAGCTATACAACAGGAAACGTATTAGGCAATGATCAAGGCTGGTACGTTTCAACAACCGATGCCAATGAAACTGTAACAACTGCGGAGGTTCCAAGCGTGACCGATAAAAAGTATGAAACTGTTTGATAACAGTGCGACTTACAGCGGCTCAGCATGGAAAAACTTTGCAGCTCAGTACAGTACCGTAACTGCTCAATTCAATTTCATGGAAGTGACGGCCGGCAAATATACGAGCTTTGGTTTAACATCCGGAGATGTCAATGGAACATACGGTCCATTGCTACGTACCATTGGATCAGGTTTGGTTTGGGTCGATAGTGCCGGCGTTACTCATACGATCCAATCGGAAAGCACGAATACATGGTATACAGTGAAGCTTGACGTCAATTTGCAGACTCAAACATACGACATCTATGTAAATAATGTTTTAATGGTAACTGGGGCAACATTTAATAATGCGGTTAAGAGCCTGAATGGCATTCGTTTTACCACAGGGGGTACCCCAACAGGAACCACTTACATCAACAACGTGAGTGTGACGGTTAACATTCCGGTCAGTTCCATTACAGTTTCCGGCGAGAACGGAAAAGCTTTCATCAATCAGGCAAACGGGACGCTGCAAATGACCGCTGCCATGAAGCCGGATAATGCCAGCATCAAGACGGTTAAGTGGAGCTTATACGGTGACAATGTGGCTACTGCCGATGCGGCAACCATCGATGTGGCCGGTCTTCTAACCGCTCATAAGGACGGTGTCGTGACCGTCATCGCCGAAGCGAATGACGGCTCCGGCGTTATAGGCGAGAGCAAGGTAATAATTGATACGACGCCGGCTGTGACAGCCGGCGTCGCCGTGCCGGCAGAGCCGGATGGAGCGAACGGCTGGTACGTTCATCCGGTCACCGTAAGCTTAATCGCTGCCGATAATGTGTCCGGCGTAGCCAAGACAGAGTATAGTTTGGATGGCGGGGCAACCTGGCATCCCTATACGTCGCTTGTAACATGGAGTCAAACCAGCAAGTATACCGTGAGCTACCGTTCGACGGATAACGTAGAAACGTCGAAGACGATCAACTTCAATCTGGACCAGGCGGCCCCGACCATCACCGTCACCGGACTCGTGTACGGTACGTTTAGCGATGCCGATGGTATTACCCCTATCATTGCACTAAACGACGACCTGTCCGGGATTGACAACAGTCAAACGACAGTGACGTTGGATACGAACAGGATTCAGTTAGGGGCAACCATTGATCTCTTCACGCTGCCGCTTGGTTCGCATACGTTGACCGTCACCGCGAGCGATCTGGCGGGTAACGCAGGCAGCCAAACCGTAGTATTTCAGACTACGACAAGCGTCGATTCCTTGAAGACATTAGTAACACGTTTTGCGAAGGATGGATGGATCGATAATGAGGGGATCTCGAAGAGCTTGCATAGTAAATTGAATGCAAACAATTTGGCTGCTTTTGTGAGTGAAGTGAAGGCGCAGAATGGCAAGCATATTTCAAGCCAAGCCGCTAACTATTTGCTGCGCGATGCGCAATATTTATTATCCCAATAATCAATTAGAATACTTCACAGAATTATGAACGCGATCAGGAGCCATTGCTCTTGCTTGCGTTCTTTTTTCTATTTCCCCCATAATGCTAAGCAACCAACCAATGCACCTGCAATAATTGTGACTATCTTGCGACAAAAGGCATTGGTTACACTATGAATATTTGGGCATCGTTACATCATAACGCTCTTGAACGCACTACCCAAAAAATGAGGGGGAAATAATAGAATATATCATTCTTTTAAAGCTAGAATCCTATTACAATCGTTTTGAAAACGCTTTTATATACTCCGTTTATTTTTCGAAATCTTTAGCGAAGGAAGTGGTTAATGATCTAAGTGAGATGCAGATACATCTAAAAAGATTGTCTGTGAAGTAGTTATTTATGTAACATGATTACAACATTGAAGGGGATGATGAAACTGGCTAAGAAACTGAAACTTTTTAAACTATCGATGATGTTTTTTTCTTTGGTGTTCGTTCAAGTGTTTGGAAGTTTCAACGGAAATTTATCGAAATACACAACGAATGTTGCCCATGCCGCATCGCAAACCATCGAGTCTTCTGTGTTGAGAGTTGCTGTCGATGATACATTTCCAAGCGTGCTGCAATATCAATGGTTAGCTAATCATGCTGTCATGTATGGCCAAGAGGATGCTTTAACTCAAGTCTTGATCAATGGAACGAGTTACACGCCAACCGTAACGTTTAGTAAAACGGATTCCAAGGCATCTTACGCATTAACGATTCCGTCAATTAACGTTACGATTAACATCGATCTTGAAGTCGTTGGGAATGCTTTACATTTTAATGTTATAGGAATCGCAGAGAATGGTACTACCAAAGTCAGCACGTTTGAAATCCCCAATCATAATCTGCTTTCTGTAAGAAGTACGCAAACAGGAGCCACATTTTCCGGCTCTCGGATGTATACGGCTGTAACCGGAACTGGAGATACGTACCAGGATGTAACAGGTTCGCCTACGCCCGACAGTTCACCTAAAAACTATTTGTATACCATACTGAATACGAATCAGCTTGCGGGAGCCATCTGGACGAATGCGATTCAGGATTATTCGACAGATAACGATAATGACAGGCTTCGCAAACAAACGGTAAATAAGACCAGCTATTACCGTACCGGCGTCTGGAGTGCGCCTTGGACATATCGACCTGCTGGCATGAGCACAAGCGAGCCGCTGCCTAGTGAAAAGGTTGTCATTACAGGCGATGCCAATGGGGATAGTACCGTTGACTGGCAAGACGGGGCCGTTGCATATCGCAGCATTATGAATAATCCGGTTGGCAGCGATAAGATCCCCGATCTGGTCGTTCAACGTATTCCGTTTAATTTTGCAAGCCAGGCTACGAACCCTTTCTTGAAAACATTGGATGAAACGAAGAGAATCTACCAAGAAACGGATGGGTTACAACAATTTATTTTGCTCAAAGGTTATCAACAAGAAGGCCATGACTCCGCACATGCCGATTACGGCAACAACATCGGGATCCGTCAAGGCGGAGCTGCGGATATGAATACGCTTGTTAATGTGGGCCGTAATTATGGTGGGTATTTTGGCGTTCATATTAGTGCTACAGGCGCTAATCCGCAAGCCAAACATTTTACCGACACATTAGTAGACCCGAATAAGTCGGGAAGGGATTGGGTCGATCTATCGTTTGACTATAACAAAGAGCAAATGCGTAGCGAGGCTGCAACCGGAGCCAGAGTAAGCCGCCTTCAGGAATTGAAGGACAGCGTGCCGAATCTCGACTTCATTTATAACGATGCTTGGTTTGAACAAGGCTGGAATGGCAGAAGACTTGCGCAAGAACAGAATGCTTTGGGATGGGCAGCTACGACAGAATTCCCCAATGTGATGGAAAATGATTCGGTTTGGTACCACTGGGCCGTTGACTACAACTATGGGGAACAAAGTATAAAAGGATTTAATAGTCAGATTGCCCGGTTTATCCATAATCATCAAAAAGATACTTGGATCGCGCGCAACCCTCTGCTTGGCGGAGCAGAGCTCGAGGAATTCGAAGGCTGGCAAGGCAAAATTAATTTCGATGACATGATCAATATGACTTTTTCGACGAATTTACCTACGAAATATATGCAGCATTTTCCAATTCTAAAATGGACGGCAAACACAATTAATTTCACCAACAATGTAAGCGTTAGCAATGCTAGTGGTAAAAGAGTCATCACGAAGGATGGCATTACTGTCCTAGATGGTGGTGCATACTTACTTCCTTGGAGTCCGATAACGGAAGATAAACTTTATCACTGGAATGCAACCAGCGGTACAACGACATGGACGCTTCCATTAAGTTGGTCGGGACTCAGTACAGTAAAGCTTTACAAGTTGACGGATCAGGGCAAACAGTTAGTTCAAGATGTTGCAGTTACGAACAACCAAGTTACCCTTAACGCTCTTGCGAAAACACCATACGTGATCTATAAGGGAAGTGCTCCTGCAACGACGGATGTGAATTGGGGAGAAGGTACTTCTATCAAAGATCCGGGCTTTAATAGCGGTGGACTTACATCATGGTCAGTAACTGGAGATGCGGCTACAGCATCTGTTAAGCGTAACGCTCGCGGGCAATATGAACTGAAAATCGCAAGCGGTAATGCTGTGAGCATCAGCCAACAACTTACAGGGCTTTCACAGGGAACGTATTCGGCGTACGTTTATGTGCAAGTGGATGGCAAACGCCGCGCCCAAATTGGGGTTAAGGATTACGGTGGGCCTGAAGTGACGAATTATACGGAAAGTTCTTTTGCAAGCAATCGAATAGCTGGGGATTCCAAAAATGATACGAATATGCAGAGGATGCGCGTGTTGTTTGACGTTCCAGCAGGGCAAACGACTGCAACGCTTTACCTACAAGGAGATCCAGGCACTGTGGGCATTACCTTTGATGATCTTCATCTGATGAAAGTACAACGAGCAGCTAATCCGACTGGCGCCTATTTCGCAGAAGATTTTGAACACGTAGATGCAGGTTTGTATCCGTTTGTAAAAGCAGATGCGGGCGGTACGAACGATCCGAGATCTTCTCTGGCCAACTTGCACGCGCCTTACACGCAAAAGGGCTGGAATGGCAACCCAATTGACCACATCATCAGTGGAGAATGGTCGCTGATGTCACATAAGGAGAATACGGGGCTACTATACAGAACATTGCCACAAACGATTCGATTTGCACCAGGCACAAACTATACGATTACGTTCCAGTATGAGAATCAACAAGCTGGTGATTACACTTTTGTAGTGGGGGATGGAAATTCGGAAATATCCAGCACACCTTTTGGTACCGTGACATCGCCACAAACATTTACAAAAGTGATTGCTGCAAGTTCAACAGGAAATACATGGGTAGGAGTCAGGAAGCTGACCAACAATAGCACTGATTTTGTCATGGATGATTTTACGGTGAAAGTAGGCGGAGTACTTCCTCCAACGCCTCCAAGCAATGTTGTGCCGCAATCGCAAATGACGGCGACGGCGACCAGTCAGGAAACGACGAATGCCAATAATCCGGCTTCTAATGTTTTGGATGGCAATCCGGCAACAATATGGCATACGAAATGGGATTTATCCAATCCGCTTCCGCAATCGATCACTTTGAACCTTGGCGGTACCTACAATGTAACGAATCTGAAGTATTTACCAAGGCAGGACGGAAACGTGAATGGCCGGGTTACAGCTTATAATATTTATGTAAGTAACGATGGCACCAATTTTACAAAAGTAGCAACCGGTAGCTGGGCAAACGATGCGTCCGAGAAAAACGCGACTTTCGCGCCTACAATAGCTTCCTATATCAAATTTGAGGCAACAGCGGGTAATGGCGGTTATGCATCCGCAGCGGAATTGAATGTGATTTTCGAAGTGCCGGTTCTCATCCCGCAATCGCAAATGACTGCAACGGCGACAAGTCAAGAAACGGTTTATTCAAACGATCAAGCAGCAAACGCGATTGATGGAAATTCTTCAACAATATGGCATACCAAATGGGATTTGAGTACACCATTACCACAGTCGTTTACGCTAAATTTGGGTGGAAGTTATCCAATCAGCGAACTGCAATATTTACCAAGACAAGACGGCAACGTGAATGGCCGGATTACTGCCTATAATATTTATACAAGTACAGATGGCGTGAATTTCACGAAAGTAACAAGTGGAAGTTGGGCAAATACTTCAGTCGCTAAGAAAGCAGTGTTCACGCCGACAGTTGCATCTTATGTGAAGTTGGAGGCTACTGCCGGTACTGGCGGCTGGGCTTCCGCAGCAGAAATTAATGTTTATCGAAGCGGAACCGCTACTCTACCAGTCAGTTCCATTGCCGTTTCCGGCGAGAATGGAAATGCTTTCATCAATCAGGTGAACGGAACATTGCAAATGACTGCAACCGTAAAACCGGATAATGCAAGTGTTAAGACGGTAAAATGGAGCGTTACGGGTGACAATGGGGCGACTACAGATGCAGCAACCATCAATGAGTCTGGTCTACTAACCGCTCTTAAAGACGGTGCTGTAACCGTCGTTGCCAAAGCGAATGACGGCTCCGATGTTGTTGGCGAGACCAAGGTAACGATCGACTCTACGGCGCCTGTGACGACCGCAGTCGTTGAGCCGACTCAGCCGGATGGAGCGAATGGCTGGTATGTACATCCTGTAACGTTAAGCCTAACCGCTTCTGACAACATGTCCGGCGTAGCCAAGACGGAGTACAGTCTGGATGGCGGTGCAACCTGGCAACCCTATGCGTCGCTTGTAACAATGAGTCAAAACAGCAAGTATACCGTGAGCTACCGTTCGACGGATAACGCTGGCAACGTAGAAACACCGAAAACGATCAACTTCAATCTGGACCAGGCGGCTCCGACCATCACTGTCACCGGATTCGTGTACGGTACGTTTAGTGATGCGAGTGGTATTACCCCCGTCATTGCACTAATCGACGACCTGTCCGGGATTGACAACAGTCAAACGACAGTGACGTTGGATACGGACAGGATTCAGTCAGGGGCAACCATTGATCTCTTCACGCTGCCGCTTGGTTCGCATACGTTGATCTTCACCGCGAGCGATCTGGCGGGTAACGCAGGCAGCCAAACCGTAGTATTTCAGACTACGACAAGCGTCGATTCCTTGAAGACATTAGTAACGCGCTTTGCAAATGATGGCTGGATCGATAACGCGGGGATTGCGAATAGCTTGCATAGTAAATTGAATGCAAACAATTTGGCTGCTTTTGTGAATGAAGTGAAGGCGCAGAACGGCAAGCATATTTCAAGCCAAGCCGCAAACTATTTGCTGCGTGATGCGCAATATTTGTTATCCCAATAATTATTTTGAATACTTCATAGATTCACCGGCAATTTATTGTATTGTAAACAGTCCCCTAATCAAGTACGCTTTATTTTAGCTGCTTGATAAGGGGATTTGTTTGTAGATAAGAAAGTATATGTTTTATACTTTTGCTTCTAAAGCAGAGAATATAGAACGGGACGAGGTTAATGAATATGAGCATTTTAAGAAGGCCGTGGAAAATCTCAACACTACTCTATCTCCTTCTTTTTGTCATGGTTGTAGTACCCGTGACATCGCTAGCCATCTTAATTCTACAAGTCTATAAGCACGACTTATTAGCTCAAACAACGGATCGAACCATGCAAACTTTACATTCTATCACCTACACCGCCGAACAGGAAACGAAGAAAGTGATGTATATAACTGCCAATCTTGGCGTAGATCAAGAAATTTTGAACAATGCCACGCAGCTGTCGGAAGCCGATAGTGACAATAAGCATATCTATACGGATTATTTAAATAATGCACTGACTCGATATAATGCTTCGATAAATAACTATATACTTTCGGTTAGTTTCTTTTTTAAAAAAGGAGGGGTCTTCTCCTATAGTCGAAACTTGATAGAAAATGAAAGTGTAACCCGTCAATCGGGGTGGTATTTAAATACGCTTTCGGATCCCATTCAAGTTCAATTTATTGGCTTGCAAAAAAATGTATTGTTCGATATTGGAAATCCACATGTCATCACCGCAGCTGTTTCCCCCCAATTACTTCCGGGCTTGCAAACGGTTGAACTGATTTATTGCGCATTCAATCGGAGCTCCTTTGAGAACATTTTACGAGGAGATCTTCATAATACCGCAGATTTTTTAATTGTAGATAAAAATAGACAAATCATTGCTTCAAGCTATGGATTATCGAATATAGAGGTCGTGGATCAGATTCTGTTTGAGAATGTGTCCAAAGAACAAGAAGGTAACTTTATTTCGAATTTGGACGATAAGAAGATGCTGGTCACTTATGCAACCGTTCCTAATACCGGATGGAAAGTTATTCATCAAATTCCTTACAGTCAGCTGACACAAACCTACGATAAAATATTCGGAGTAGTTATCATTTCCACAATTGTCGGTACCATAGTGTTTTTGATGATCTCGTTTCTTATCGTACGTAGTCTAACTAAGCCGATCCATGTACTAGTTAGAAAGATGACGAGAGTTGTGGGGGGGAACTTAAATGCTAAGATTGTCGCTTCGGGCAGCGCTGAAATGGTAACGCTTGGAAACACATTTAATTATATGTTAGATCATATTCATCAATTAATTTTGCGAAATAAGGAGGAAGAAAGAGCGAAGCGGAAAGCAGAGTTTGACTCCCTGCAATCACAGATTAATCCTCATTTTCTAATTAACACGCTAAATGTAATCAAGCTAATGGCGCTTGTTAGCAAGGTAGACAATATACGTAATATGACCATGGCGTTAATGAAGCTGGTTTCCTCTTCTTTTAATCGGGGCAGTACACTTAATAACCTCTCGGAGGAAATTGAGCATCTAAAGTACTATCTTTACATTATGGAAAACAGGTTTGGAAAGAAAATAAGTGTGGAATGGCATGTTGCGGAGGAAACGCAATCTCTCTATATTCTGAAGCTGTTGCTGCAACCTATCGTGGAAAACTGTATCGTGCATGGTTTGGATGAAAAGGATATAGATGGACAAATCTGGGTGAATGCTCGGATTGTCGAAGGGAGTTTACAAATAGAAATCGCAGACAATGGAATAGGCATGGCGGATGAACAACTGCATCCATTCATAAATCAGAATCATGAGAACAAGTTCAGCGGAATGGGGATTTCCAATGTAAATCGTCGTATACAATTGCAATATGGTGAGTACTTTGGTTTAACTATACAACCGAATGAGCCGACTGGTACTAAAATCGTGATTCGTGTTCCACTCCTGACAACGAATACGCAGGATAATGAACAACAGATTCAAGATATCGGGTAGTGCACAAAATATCATGTTTTTGCCAGATTCGATCATTTGTTTACGCTTTCAATAATTGTATGATCATAACAGGCTACAAACAACCTAGCTATTATCTAATATGAAGGGGTGCTTCAAATGAGTAAGAAAAAATGGGTGAGTTCTTTAGGTGTTATGACGTTAGTCATGGCAAGCGTACTGTCAGGCTGCGGAACAAAAACAGCATCAACAACACCAGCACCATCAACAGCTCCAGCAACAACGCAAAAGACAGATCCGGTTTCATTGAAATTTGCCATGTGGGAAGCGCAAGCGGATATCGATTTTTGGACAGAGAAAGTAAAAGAGTATACGAAGCTGAAACCCAATGTAAAAGTTGAAGTTCTTAAAGTACCGGATAATAAAGGGCAATATTTAAAGGTTAATCTTGCGGCAAAGGATTTGCCGGATGTGTTCTATATGAAACCGGCCGCTTTACAAGTCTATAAACAATCCTTACTGCCACTGGATGATATGCAAGTTGCTAAAGATAATAAATTCACAACGAAAATTGACGGCAAAACGCTAGGTCTTCCTTTGGTATCTTTCTATGAAGTAATCTACTACCACCCAAGTATTTTTAAAGAGCTAGGTTTAGAAATTCCTAAAACAATGCCGGAATTTATTTCTTTAATGGAGAAAGTAAAAGCAAATGGAAAATACATCCCTCTTTCTCTAGGTATGAAAGATAGCTGGACATCTTATCCGTTCATGGAATTCGGACCGCACGTATTATCCGGGGATGAGAGCTTTTTGACGAATCTTCCGAAAAACGAAGCTCCATTTACGGCAAACTCATCCTTTGACAAGGCAGCCAAGTTCCTGCAGGATGTTGCCACGAAAAAACTTGCAGGTCCAGATCCGTTGTCCGTATCTTTCGATCAGCAAACACAAGCATTCGAAGCCAAGAAAGCTGCAATGACTGCGCTAGGTCAATGGTATTATCCAGATTATATGGGTCGAGTGAAATCAGATGAAGATCTTGGTGCATTTGTAATGCCTTGGAGAAGCAGTGCAAGCGAGCCATTAACATCCATGACGATGTCCGATATGCATGTTGGTGTTAATAAAAACTCGAAAAACGTTGAAGAAGCAAAAGCATTATTACAATGGATATTTAGCAAGGAGGTTTATGGGGCTTATATAAGCAATAGTAAACAAATGTCTACAATGAATACCGTAGTAAGTGAAAATCCTTTCTTTGCAAAAGAAGCACAGAAGACGCCATTCAAGCCGTTTGTATATGATGCAACCGATGAGATGTATAACAAAGTTAAGGCTGCCGCTCAATACGATCCTTCAATGATCGCTCAAGACATATTTGCAGGGAAGACAATGGATAAGATTGAAGCTGATTTGAATAATAAGTGGAAAAAAGCAATTGATTCAAGCAAATAATAAGTCATAATAATAAGAGAGGGTGCTACTTTGCAGTTTGGGAATAGCACCTTCTTCTTGCCATCAGGAGTGAGAGAGATGAATTACAATCTGCAAAAAATGGTAACCATTGTTACACTATTGTTCGTGCCAATTTCGCTGCTCTTATTATTTCTTGTATACCCAACGATCGAATTGGTTCGTTACAGCTTTACGAATTGGGATGGATACAGTCCAAGCCTTAAATATATCGGTTTTGATAATTATAAAAGGGTTTTGTTTGACTTTCCAGAAGCGTGGCACGCACTAAAAAATAACAGTCTTTATTTTATTATTCATGGATGCATGATTCCCGTTGAGCTCATGGCGGCCGTACTGCTAAATCGTACGCTAAGAGGAAGTTCGTTTTTCCGTTTTACAGTACTGATGCCCTATATCATTAACGGCATTGCAGTTGCTTATATGTTTACTTATATTTACAATCCAGTGAATGGACCTTTAGATGCATTTCTGAGATCTATAGGCCTAGGATCATTCATTACAGGATGGATCAGCAATATTCATGTCGTCAATTATTCACTCGTTGCCGTATCGATCTGGCGTTTTTCAGGTGTACATATTATACTTTTTATGGCTGGACTTCAATCTATTCCTAATGATTTATACGAATCTGCGAGATTAGACGGGGCCAACTTTTGGCAGCAACAGCGGTACATTACGTTGCCTGGTATACGCCGTGTCATTGAAATTATTTTATTTCTTAATGTCTCGGGAGCGCTTCTTCAGTATGATATACCGTTAGTGATTACAGGCGGCGGACCGGGAATTGAAAGCAGCACGTTTGGTCTGTTCGCATTAAGCACGGCTTTTAAAAACAACAGTTATGGACTTGCTTCTGCAATGGCCATCATACTCTTGCTTATGGTTATTATACTTTCCAGACTACAGCAATGGTTGGTTAAAGATAGGAGTGGGGAATAGATGGTACGTATTCTGAGCCGAACGATGTATTACATCTTATTTATAGGCATGGCTATAATTGTGTTTGTACCTATTTTGCTCATTTTTTTTGGATCGTTTAAAAACAATATGGAGCTTGGTGCAACATCTCCGTTTTCTTTGCCATCTAATTTTTTGAATCTAGAGAATTACAAAGTTGCTATTAACAAGGGCCATTTGCTGCGAGGCTTGCAAAATTCATTTCTTCTTGTAGGCATAAGCATCATTGGCAACGCATTGCTTGGAACCATGACAGCTTACGTGTTAAACCGCTTTCAATTTACTGGAAAGAAGATCATTGTTGCTTTATTTTTGTTTGCCATGATTATCCCTACCTATACGACTGAGATTGCACGATTTCAACTGATTCACAAGATTGGTATCTATGATACGATATGGGCTCCTATTATTATTTATGTAGGCACTGACATCTTACAAATATACATTTACATGCAGTTTTTGGAGAAGATTTCGGAACAGCTCGATGAAAGTGCAATGCTAGACGGCGCTTCCTATTTCCGAATATACTTTTCCATTATTTTTCCATTATTGCTCCCTGCGACAGCTACACTTGGCATTCTTAAGGGAGTAACCATTATGAACGATATTTTCGTCCAACAGCTCTATATGCCATCTCAAAAGCTATTAACCATTGCAACATCGTTAACAAGTTATGTTGGCGATCATAGTTCAGACCTGGCATCATTATGTGCGGCTATCATGGTTGCGTTATTGCCTAGCGCGCTGATCTATCTCATTTTCCACAAGTTGATATTTAGAGGAATGATGGATGGTGCGATTAAAGGGTAAATAGCATAGAGTTAACTCTTTCTCGGGAGATGATGGATTGCTTGTATAAAGTCATGATTGTAGATGATGAACCTCTTGTTAGACTAGCCATGCACCAAATTATTTCATGGAAAGAAATCGATATGGAGATTGTATCTGAAGCCAGTGATGGAGCAGAAGCTTTGGCTATTTTGCAGCAGCGTAATGATATTGATATTTTGCTGGTTGATATTCAGATGCCCAAAATGAACGGTATTGAACTGCTGGGTTCTATTCAATCCATTGACACAATGAAAAAGCCAATTCCAATCATACTCAGTGCATATAGTGACTATAGTTATGTTCGTGAAGCCTTTTTACTTGGAGCCGTTGATTATATTGTAAAGGTAGATATGGACGAGGAGCACATCTTGCCTGTCTTACAAAAAGTCGATCAGCAGCTAAAACGGCAAGGTAGCTTGAAAGATTCTCAAGCGATCCATCAACTTGAAGAAGAAAAAGAATATCGAGACAAAGTGATATATGAACTTCTCACCTTAGATATCCAATCTAATGTAATGGCGTATTCCCGTTTAGTTTCTGAGGTGTGCGATTGGTTAGGCGAGATTAATCAAGTGGTCGTTGCCGTATCTATTTTAAGCTCATCGGAAATGATTTCGAAGAAGGTTATTAAACAGACGATTAAAACAGAACTGGAATTGAAGTTATTGAGAAATATGGTTTATTGTGAGGATGCGAACACCTATTTATTGCTAATTACTGTGCCTCAACTTAGAAGTGAAACAGCGATTCGTGAACTTATTCACACTACGCTGACTATGATCCAAACTAGACTTGAGCAGTATGTGAATGTCCGTGTAGCGATGGGAATTAGCCATGCAGTCGATGGGAGGAAGCACTGGCATAGGTTAATGAATCAAGCGAAAAAACTGGTTTCGATGTGCTTTTTTGATGGGTATGACAAGTTCTTTTATCCAGAGCACGAAACCAAATCATGCACGGATACTAGCGATAATCTACGAATTGCGCTAAAAGCCAAAGGCATTGAAATTGTTCGCTTGCTTAAGCAGGAGAATAAACCGCTTTGGGAGTCTGAATTTGATAGATATACGAATCTATTGAAAGAAAAAGGTAGATATGAAGTTCATGAAATAAGGTTGATATTAACTGATTTCCTGTGGGAGCTTAGCTCATTGCTTTATACGCAAGAAGTTCGATGGGGAGAGGTATTTGACCATAGTGATCCCTTTGAACAGATGAAAAACATTCAAACACTTGACGATACATTACAATGGCTCAAACAGATCTGTAAAGAAATTTACCAATTTATCCATGAGCAGTACGAAAAAGAAAGTGCACCCTACAGTGTGGTTCAGAAAGCTAAAGATTTTATTCATCAGCATTATTGTGAGGAATTAAGTCTAGGTATGGTTAGTGAATGGGTAGGGGTCACTGAAAATTATTTGAGCAAGCTATTTATGAAGAATGTCGGCGAGAGTTTCATTCAATATGTAACGAATCTGCGTATCGAAGATTCTAAACGTTTGTTAAAGAAGGGTTTTAAAATTATTGATGTATCTGAAAAGGTTGGTTATACTAATTCGGAGCATTTTAGCCGTGTATTCAAGAAGGCAACGGGGGTAAGTCCGAAGATGTATAAGGAAAATCTAGGTTTTGGAGCAACGATTAAAATGGATTGAACGACCCCTCGATCCCACCGCTTCGGAAAGGATAGAAGTATGGAAGTTCCATACTTCTGTCCTTTTTTTGTATTCGGAAATGGAATGACCGTAGTCGCATTTCTGTTTGATTTCTCCGGCTGTATGCAATAATTGCGACAATAGCCCGCAATAGTTCAATTCAACACAAGGAAGAAGCCGTGCAACAATTGCACCTTGTAGGCGACAGTTTATTAATAGTAAATTACGAATGGTAAGTTAATTTGCGCAAGCATCAAGAGGTGGTGATAGATGAGAATTTTAACGAAGCAGTGAGAGGTTTGAAAGCGCTTTAAAGATATGAAGGAGTTGAAGGAGGTATTTGATTGTGTCAAACATGAGCAAATTTATTCAAAAAAGTTTGAGCAGAAAATTAAAAATCACGATGGCGATTTTGTTTTTCGTGGCACAGTTTTTCTCATTAAATGAATGAGAAAGATTGCCTACTATCCTGCCATTCTGGCTAGATGGTTGGTAATCTTTTTCATTGGTTGCCCCAATATGGAGTACGTGATACAATCATCCTGACGAACGTTCGGAAGGGGTAGTGGATCAAATGACTGCAACTCGGATCAAAGGGGTAGCCCTCACACAATTTGCCAAAAACGGATATGAAGGTGCGTCGCTTGCAGATATTGCTACGGAGGTAGGCATCAAAAAACAATCCATCTATACACATTTCAATGGGAAAGATGAACTTTTTCTTGATCTGTTTGACGATGTGCTAGCGAAGGAATTGAATTTAATTGTTGAGTATCTCGCTCGCCATAAGCATCTTTCGATTGATCAGCTTCTTTATGGCTTTCTTATCCAATATAAAGATTGCTACGAACAGGATGATAATACCAAATTTTTCTTGCGGGTTGCCTTTTTCCCGCCTTCCCATCTCTATAATGAGATTGTCAAACAAGGTTATAATTATTTAGATACGCTGGAAACGATGTTAATTCCTGTTTTCGATCAAGCGATAGCAGCAGGGAGCATCAATTCTGATGTCAGCAGTGAAATGGCGACAGTTGCCTTCCTTGCTGTACTGGATGGCATGTTTGTAGAGTTGTTATTCGGAGGAGCTGATCGGTCGCTTAAAAGGATTGAAGCTTCCTGGTTCGTATACTGGCGTGGAATCAAATCGTAAAACAGCAGGAGGATCATACACATGAATCGTAATTGGATTTATATATTTATCGGCGCTTTTTTTGAAGTGATTTGGGTTACGGGTTTAAAACATGCGAATACGACGATGATGTGGATAGGCACGATCATTGCGATGTATATCTCTTTTCATTTAGTCATTAGCGCGTCTACCAAGCTTCCTGTGGGGACCGTGTATGCTGTCTTCACAGGAATGGGGACAGCCGGTACCGTATTGGTGGAAATGCTGCTGTTCGGAGAGCCGTTCAGGTTTCTTAAAGTATTCCTAATATTACTGCTTTTATCCGGCGTATTTGGACTCAAATTTGTGACAAAAGAGCAAGATAAGAAAGGAACTGCAGTCTAATGGGTTGGATTTTTCTCATGTTTGCCGGGATGTTCGAGGTCGTAGGCGTCGTGGGCATGAACCAAATAAATAAAGCGAAAACCATCCGCTCCTTTAGCATTTTCATTGTAGGCATTGTCATGAGTTTTGCGCTTCTGAGCCAAGCGATGAAAAGCCTGCCGATGGGCACGTCTTATGCGGTCTGGACAGGGATCGGTACAGTTGGCGGCGCAGTCGTCGGGATGCTGTATTATGGCGAATCTAGTGATTGGAAGCGGATTATGTTCATTGCGATGGTGTTAAGCGCAGCGGTTGGTTTGAAATTAATTTCTTAATCACATAGAAGGGAAAGGTGGGGGCATTCAGTGAGTGATCTATCAGGGAATGACAGGTGTGGAGATTTTAAACATTTTAAAAAGATTAAATGCACAATCGGACGATTATTTTGATTACGCATGACTTATTGATTGCCCAACAGTCGAAGCGGATTGTGAGGTTTCGGGATGGGCGTTGGTTCATTAAATGGAGACTGAATATACAGTAACGATAATGGCCTTACGTGAAGTCGTAGGGCTTTTTGATTTTTCAAGTTTGGGTAGCAAAGATCAGAGATCGTGGCCCCCATTTTATTAATGATGTATCTTTACTTCGTTCAATCTGACAAAATATTTATGAGAACAATGACCGACACACAAACCGAGGTTTTAAAGCGGGTTACGGATCGGGCCGACGATATGTTTAATCGGACTTTAAATGTTTCGAATTTGCTCTCGAACGACTATGATGTTCTGCTACTGCTAAGAAGTTCGGGGCAATCAAATTTAGTTGATTATCCTACATTCCAGAGGGTAATTGGTCTACAGAGTAAAATGGACAACCTGAAGTGTACGATTACCTAATCGGGCTGATGACTCATGTTGCGTCGCCCATGCGAACACTTTTGAGACAGCCCCATTTTCCGTACTCGGTAGTGATTTCATATCCCTCAAGTCTACGCTTGTGGACCCGTTAAACGCGGTTCGATACGGAAAATAGGGCAACTGAAGCTGCTTATTTGTTCGAATAGCTCCTGTTATGGATGCTTAAGCAAGCTACGTTTGCTTATTGATCGCTAATACGCCCAGAGTGTAATGTTTTGCAGAACATTAGCACGATCTGTGGTCTTATCTCACGAGATACCTCGATAGTTAGAAGGAATTAGCACACCTAGCTTGCTTATTCATTCCCTAGCACAATGTAGATATTTTAAATGACCTAGCCGCAGGCTAGGTTAGTACTCAAAATAGAAATGGATATGTTCTACATGTCAATACAGCTAAAAAGAACCTCCATTTCCCACTGAAGTGGAATTGGAGGTTCTTTTGCGTAAAATTCGGGACGTTCTTAATCATGCGAACACTTTGAGGCAGCCCCTTTTTATTGCACAGTATCCGGTAACGGGGCGATCAGCTCTTAAAACGTAAAGTCATTTCGTGCAGTTCTTGAGCCATCCGCGTCAACGCATTCACGGATTCCGAAATTTCTTCCATCGTAGCTAATTGCTGCTCCGAAGCGGCCGCTACACTTTCTGTCTTCGAGAAGGCGACTTCCGTAATGCTGTTCATATCGTGGAGAGAAGCGGTAATTTCCTCTGTGCCTGCCGACATTTGTTGCGATGCGGCAGAAACCTCCTCCATCTGATAGGCCACCTGCTGCACCCCATTCATAATTTTGCGGAATGCTTCTCCTGCTTCCTGCATAATCACGGTTCCGTGTTTGACCTCTATGCTACCTTTTTCCATGGCGACAACTGCAGAACGAGTTTCGCCTTGAATTTGCTGAATGATCCCCGCGATTTGTTCCGCCGATTGTCTGGATTGCTCCGCCAGTTTCCGAACCTCGTCGGCAACGACGGCAAAGCCTCTTCCGTGTTCGCCCGCTCTTGCAGCTTCAATCGCGGCATTCAATGCAAGCAAATTTGTCTGCATCGAAATATCGGTAATAACATCGACGATTTGACCGATTTCATGAGATCGTATACCCAGTTGGTTAACACTCTTGGCCGAATCGTTGACTGATTCTCGGATCAAATCCATTTGGGACATCGCTTTCTGGATCGAAATATTGCCTTCCTCGGCTTCCTTGGAAGCTTCCATTGACATTGCGGATACATTGCCCGAAAATTCGGCAATCCGATTAACTCCGGTAGCCATCTCTTCCATTGCTCTTACGCTTTCGATAGTACTTTGCATCTGCTGATCGGCACCTCCAGCAATGTCTTGAATGGCCGCAACGACATGATGGGTAGTTTGGTTGGATTGTTCGGAGCTTGCTGCCAATTGCTCCGAGCTTGCTGACAAGTTTTGAGACTCGAGGACGATCTTCGCAATGATTTCTCTCAAGCTGGTGATCATTCCGTTGAAATCCTTTGAAAGAAGACCGATTTCGTCTTTGGATTGGTATGTAGCGTTAACCGTTAAATCTCCGTCCTGCGCTTTAGCCATCAATTGCTGGATGCTGCGGACAGGTCTTGTGATCATGTTAGAAATGCCATATCCGATCAAGGAACATAAAGTGACGGCAAGTAGGGTAACGACAATGATGATCGAGGAAGCCAGCTTGGAGCTTTGAACACTTTTCTCGTAAAAGATTTTTGCGTCGTCTTCATTGAACTTAACAACGTTCTCCAGGCTTTTGATCATTTCTGCGCGGATCGGCTTGAACGAATTCACATATTCCTTATGCGCTGCTTCTTTTTGATTGGCAACGGCCAATTCATCCACTTTTTTCTTGGCTTCGTTGTTTTTAGGGATTAAATTGATAAAGCTTTGGTACTGCTCTTGTGCTCTCGAAGTCAGCGTGATCTGCTCGAGAGCTTTTCGTATCGCCTGATTTTTATCGCGGGTTTGAACAATTTGCTGTTGGATTTGCTTAATGATAGCTTCGTCTTTCGCCAGCAGCAATTCAAGCTGCAAAGCATCCATTTGGGAATTGCCGAACAGAAGTCCTTCGACCAGGCTGTTCGGAATCAAGGTTTCTTCGTACATAGCACGGGCATTGCTAGCCATCTTGTTCATGACGAAATAGCCTGTAAAGCCGATAATGAGCAGGAAAACAATGGAAAGACCGAGCATCCCCCCGATTTTCGTTTTGATTCGCAAATTCTTAATGTATTTCATGATCTAAGCATCCCCCATTGAGATATTGTGAAATAAAAAAAGTCCACCCCCAAAAAAAAGAGATGGACGACCTCCAATTTTCGGTGACCCGGCTGCCGTAGATCGAAATCCTTAGGCCCGTAGCTTTGCGTCCTCCTCTTTCGAGAAGTTTGCCTTTTCGTGATATGGGTATATCTATTGGCCAAAGTATAGAATAGCTTTTTGAAAAATACAAGACCTTTTTACTAAACCTAAATACTCACTTAACATACCGTAATGTCGGAATTTAGGGCAATTGTCATGGGTGCTTTAGGGAGGATAGGCCTGCGAATGGCGCTATTACGCGATTATTGGGTTTATTCCCCATATTTATTTTCGGCATAATTTGACAAAAAATGAAGTCTAGTTTATTCTCGGATTTGTCCGGACAAAACTACTTTTTTGGAAACGAGGGGTACATCTTGAGAAAACTACTTTCGAAATTGGCTTTGTCGAGCTTGGCGATGGCACTAGTATTTTCATTCGGTTTGTCTACTGCAGAAGCTAGCAAGGACCCGTCACACACCAATAATAAAAAAGCTAAAGTTGCATTGTTGATTCCGGGTTCCTCCAAGGACGGCGGTTTTATGGAATCTGCTTACCGTGGATTGGCGAAGGCAGAAGAGGATTTCAGAATTAAGGCGACGTTTGTGGAAAATATCCCGCATGACACCGCTCAAATTGCAGATGCATTGCGTGAATTGGCTAATACAAACCCAGATATGATTATTGCTCATGCAGGGCAGAGCTCGGAAGCCGTGAAGTTGGTAGCCAAAGAATTTCCCAAAATAAAATTTGTTAATACGCAAACGAATTTGACCGGCGATAACCTGTCCAGCTATCAGGTAAAACAGGAAGAATCCGCATGGCTGGCAGGCGCAGCTGCAGGACTTTTGACAAAAACGAATGTGGTTTCTCATATTTCCGGCGCACGCGTAGGTCCCGGTCTGTTGGGACGCGCAGCATTTGCCGGCGGTTTGAAATACACGAATCCTGAAGCAACGTTCCTTACAACGTTTACAGGCAACCAGGAAGACGCCGCTCTGGCGAAAAGAGTTGCGCAAGCGCAAATCAACGCGGGGTCGGATATGATCTTCACCATGCTGAATAATGCTCGTTCTGGTGTGACGGAAGCGGCACGCGAGAATGGCGTGTATCAATTCGCTAACGTTCGCGATTATTATGCCGATGCACCCGATGTTTTCATTGGATCTGCGATTTCGGATGCAAGCTTGACCGTATATGGAGCGATTAAAGATTTGACGGAAGGTACGTGGAAGCCGAATACGGTGAAAAAAATTGGACTCGAAAATCCGGATGCCGTTCGACTTGCCTTGTCACCTATTGTTCCACAAGACGTGAAGGATACAATTGCAGCGTTCGCCGATAAAATCAAATCAGGTGAAATTGTTATTCCTTCAGTATATACCGGTCCTGAATTTACAGCTAACTAAGCCTGCGTTCAGATAACGAATCGCCTAAGTGAGCCTCATAGTTCGTATGTTGAGCACTTCTTTAATCCCGAGTGGGGTTAGAGAAGTGTTTTTCTTTTACACTTTTTGTTCAATAGAAATTACCGCGGTTGTGATATTCATCACATGCAAACAACACGCCACGATTTATACTTACAACGAAAAGAAGGGAGGCGCTATTTTTGGAAGCATTAGACTTAAGTCGGTGGCAGTTCGGAATAACAACAGTTTACCACTTTTTTTTCGTACCTTTATCTATCGGTCTTGCCTATCTGATTGCTTGTATGCAAACGATGTATGTGGTCAAGAAGGACGATAAATACAAAGCAATGGCACAATTCTGGGGCAAATTGTTTCTCCTTAATTTTGCAGTGGGTGTTGTGACAGGAATTATGCAAGAGTTCCAGTTCGGCATGAACTGGGCGGATTATTCTCGGTATGTTGGTGCAGTCTTTGGGGGACCGCTTGCCGTAGAAGCCTTGGTTTCTTTTTTCTTGGAGTCAACGTTTCTAGGGTTATGGATTTTCGGTTGGGATCGGCTGTCGAAAAAGGTGCATTTGGCTTGTATATGGCTTGTAGCAATTGGAGCAACTTTATCCGCACTCTGGATTCTGAGCGCGAACTCTTTCATGCAGGAGCCCGTCGGCTACACGATTCAGAATGGACGTGCGGAGATGACGAATTTCTTCGCGCTGCTTGGCAACACACAGCTATGGGTTGAATTCCCGCATGTTATTTATGGGGCGCTTGCTACAGGATCAATGTTCGTAACAGGCATCAGCGCTTATCAAATCATACGCAAACACAGAGTGGATTTATTTAAAGCCTCTTTTACAATAGGGATCGTGTTTGCTCTCGCTGCAAGCTTTATGACAGCTGTAGCTGGACATGAGCAAGCACAGCATTTGATGAAATCTCAGCCGATGAAGATGGCTGCATCAGAAGCACTGTGGAACACAACGGGGGACAGCGCCCCTTGGACCGTATTTGCTCGAATCGATGTCAAGAAGCAGGAGAACAAGTCTCAATTAGAAATTCCTTATGCGTTAAGCATTCTTTCGTATAACAAGCTTACTGGCAGTGTGCCCGGTATGAATCAACTGCAGGCCGAGTACGAGGCGAAATACGGTCCTGGCAATTATATTCCGCCAGTGAAGACGACGTTCTGGAGCTTCCGCATTATGGTAGCGGCTGGCGTACTCATGATTCTGCTTAGTATGCTAGGAACCTACGCCGCATTACGCAATCGCTTGGAACGGTATCGTCATTATTTGAAATGGATGCTACCCGCCATTAGTCTTCCTTTTATCGCGAACTCAGCGGGCTGGATCATGACAGAGGTGGGAAGGCAGCCTTGGACTGTGTTCGGATTGCATAAGACAGAAGACGGGGTGTCACCTCTCGTTTCCTCATCCATGGTAGCGACCTCGCTAATCGGTTTTATGCTTGTTTATGGCATTCTGGCAATCGTGTTCGTGTACCTTATCGTCCATTTTGTACGCAAGGGAGTCGAGGAGGAAGGGCACAATCTTCATGATCGGGATGAACGTGAGGAAAACATGGCAACCCTGCTGTAAGACAGGGGGACTGATGAATAATAAGAAAGTGAGGGGAAATCACCTATGCTTGAAACCTTATGGTTTGTACTGATCACGGTGCTGTTTGTCGGCTTTTTCTTTCTGGAAGGATTTGATTTCGGCGTGGGCATGCTGACGCCGTTCCTTGGCAAGACGGATACAGAAAGGCGTGTTCTTATCAATGCGATTGGCCCCGTCTGGGATGGCAACGAAGTGTGGTTCATTACAGCGGGCGGCGCCATGTTTGCCGCGTTTCCAGGTTGGTACGCCACCTTATTCAGTGGATTTTATATGGCTTTGTTTCTCATGCTCATTGCCCTGATCGGAAGAGGTGTCGCGTTTGAGTTTCGCAGCAAATTACCGAATCCGAAGTGGCGTCAAACGTGGGATTGGATCATCTTCTTCGGCAGTTTGCTGCCCCCGTTGCTATGGGGCGTCGCGCTAGCGAATTTGATGAAGGGGGTGCCGATCGATGCCAATACGAATTACGTGGGCTCGTTTTGGGATTTAATTTCACCTTTCTCGGTTATGGCTGGGGTTAGTATCGTACTCTTGTTTTTACTGCATGGCGCGCTCTATCTTTCGCTCAAAACAGAAGGGGAGCTCCGCGAACGAGCTCGCCAAGCTGCCAAACGTTTTGGAGCGTGGGCAAGCGCAGCTCTTCTGCTCTTTGTTCTGCTGTGTTACTTCCAGACAGACATGTTTACCCGTGACGGCATTATCCCGGGAATGGTTCCGCTTACGGCGGGGATGACTTTATTGTCCGTTCATTTCTTCCTCAAGGCAGGTCGTGACGGCTGGGGGTTCATCATGACGGGCTTAACGATCACGCTGTCCACCATCACGGTGTTCATGTCGCTGTTTCCAAGGGTGATGATCTCTTCACTGAATCCGGAATGGACACTTACGATATATAACACGGCTTCTAATCCGTATACGCTTAAAGTGATGACGATCATTGCGCTAACAACAGTTCCTTTGGTCATCGCCTATCAGGCGTGGACGTACTGGGTATTCCGCAAACGGCTCACCGTGAAAGATCATTTGGAATACTAGCATGATGAAGAAGCTATTACTGAAAGTGCCGGGGACGCTTCAATTGTTTGCCATCTGCATTGCGCTTGGCCTGGCCGGGGGAACTCTCATTATCGTAGAGGCTTCCTATTTGGCTCAGATTGTCAATGGGGCGTTTATGAAAGGACTCGGGCTTACTGCTCTGATTCCAGTGTTGGTTGCGCTTCTCGGATGGATTGGCTTGAGAGCGGTAATCCAAATGGCGAGTGACTATGTATCATCCCGTATGGCGCTCCGCATTAAGAGCGATCTGCGTATAAGGCTGCTTCAAAAAATCGCCGACTTAGGACCGAATTACGCCAAAGGTGAGCGCAGCGGAGAGTTGATAAGCACTGTGTACGAAGGCGTTGAACAGTTGGAAACGTATTTGGCCCGCTATTTGCCGCAGATGGCCTTGTCCATGCTCATTCCTGCTGCCGTATTTTGTTTTGTTGCAGGTTTGGATTGGCTATCCGCCCTAGTGCTCGCGATCACCTTCCCGCTGCTCATTATTTTTATGATTCTCGTTGGGATGGCCGCCAAATCGAAGGCGCAGAAGCAGTTTAATACGCTTGGACGATTAGGAGGTCACTTTCTCGATATCCTGCGCGGTTTACCGACGCTGCAGATTTTCAATCGCAGCCGTGCGCAAATTGAAATTATTTCCCGAATCAGTGAAGAATATCGCAAAACGACGATGGGGACCTTGCGTTTAGCTTTTTTATCGGCGTTTGTCATGGAATTGTTTGCAACGCTTAGTACGGCCATCGTTGCCGTATTTCTGGGATTGCGGCTGGTTGCTGGAGAAATTGGATTTGAGCATGCGTTCCTAGTGCTGCTCTTGACGCCAGAGTTTTATGTGCCTGTGCGAGCGCTAGGGACCCAGTTTCATGCGAGCACGAATGGGATGGCTGCTGCTGCGCGCATCATGGATATTCTGGAGACGGAATCCCCAGGCTGGACGGAACGGGACAACAGTCAGCGTCCCGTTTGGAATGCGAAGGGTTACAGAATCGAATTTCAAGAGATCGGACTCACCTACCCTGGGGAAAAAAGAGCTGCGGTTTCTAACGTATCGTTCACCCTTGAACCTGGAGAGCGAGTAGCCGTGATTGGTCCTTCGGGCTCCGGCAAGAGCACGCTCCTAGATGTTCTTCAGGGTTTCATTCGGCCTACGGAAGGGCGAATTCTAGTCTATGGCATCCCGCTGTCGGAGCTATCGATGACATGGTGGCGCGATCAACTATCCGCCGTCAATCAGAATCCAAGGCTCTATCACGGCACTTTGAAAGAAAATTTGATCATGGGCAGCGGTGATGTCGCAGAAACAGATATGGCAGTAATGCTTCTGGCGTCAGGCGTTGATTTCATCGATAGGCTTCCGAAAGGCGATCAGACGATGTTGGGGGAGTCTGTCCGTCTTTCCGGCGGTCAAGTGCAGCGTATTGCCATCGCACGCGCGCTGCTTAAGCAAGCGCCAATTTTGCTGCTCGACGAGCCAACCTCAGGGCTGGATCTCATTCATGAGGCTATCGTGCGACAGGGGCTGAATGAGCAGTTGCAAGATCGAATGTCAATAACAGTGGCGCATCGTCTTGAAACGGTACAAAACGCGGATCGCATTATTGTGATGGAGAACGGGCGGATTGCTGAAATCGGAACGCCAGCTGATTTGTTAGCCGCTGGTGGGCTGTATGCTCGCATGATGAAGGCTAATAGCGCTGCGAAAACGGAGGCGTTTCTAAACGAGGCTGAAGCTCATGGATCTTCCGAAGGTGTGATGACTGAAGCGTTTAGCCACCGTATTTCCCGCCAGGATTCAAATGAGAAAGAGCGCATTAATCGGAGTGGGACGTTCATACGTATGCTTGAGTTCGTTCGTCCATACAAAGGCCGAACAGCTTTGGCGGTGCTGCTCGGCTGTCTGACAATCGCCGCTAATATGGGGCTGATGGGAACCTCCGGCTACCTCATTGCTCAAGCGGCGCTGCGCCCCGAATCCGTTCTAATGCTTTGGGTTCCGATTGTGGGTGTCCGATTTTTCGGTCTCTCTAGAGGCGTGTTTCGTTATTTAGAGCGACTTGTTTCTCATGATTTGACATTCCGTATTTTGCATCGCATACGCGTTTGGCTCTACGAACGTTTGGAACCGAATGGGGTCAAGCTGTTAGAGAAGGGACGAAGCGGAGAACTGCTTCATGCGGTCATTGGCGATGTGGAGCAATTGCAAAATGTGTATTTACGCGTTCTTGCGCCCCCGCTAGTTGCTTTGCTCACTGGACTTCTAGGTTGTATTGTGATGGCTGCGCATCATGTTGAATTGGCAATCCTACTTGCTTGTATGCTGGTGTTGGCCGGCATAGGCATCCCTTGGCTTAGCGCTCGATGCGCTAAGTCGGGTGGCGAGGCTATCGCGGGGGCGCGAGCAGTCATGTATGCCGAAACAGCGGATCTCATCGCAGGGATCAAAGATTTGATCGTATTTGGTCGTGTCAACGAGCGTGTTCTTCGAATGGATGAGATACAAAGCCGTTCGAATGTGTATCAAACGAATCAACATAAGGTTGCTTCCTATGCGGGTGGGGGTATGCTGGCGGCCGCACATCTAGCGATGTGGTTGGTCCTTGCGGCCTCGGTGTATTTAGTCAGTCTCGGGCAGCTAGAGGGTATCGCGATACCAGCGTTAGTTATGGTTACGTTAGCTTGCTTTGAAGCTGTCATGCCGTTACCGACCGCATTTCAGTCCATGGGCCTTACGCTTTCATCCGCCGATAGACTGTTCCGATTAGCCGACGAGAACCAGATTGACGAGGGACGTCAGGTCGAGCTCAGCTTACCTGTGCCCGCTGAAACGCGTGAAAGGGATGCTTTACAAGATGACTGGACGACCTCCATTCGTGGGCTCTCGTTCCAGTATAGCCCAGAGGAGCCGTATGCCATTAGGGACCTGTCCATGACGTTGAAGCGTGGAACGATGACCGCCATTGTCGGTGAAAGCGGAGCTGGGAAAAGTACACTGCTGCACTTGCTGCTGAAGCTGCGCGCTTATACCGAGGGCTCCGTTACGATGAATGGTCAGGAGCTTCGCGATTTGCCAGCGGCCTTCGTCCGCTCGGAATTTGCAGTTGTCTCCCAGAACGTACACTTGTTTAACGCATCCGTGAATGCGAACTTACGGCTTAGCTGCCCCGAGGCGACCGAAGATGAGCTGCGAGAGGCGACTCGCTTGGCACAGATTGACGATACGATCGAGCAGTTCCCGAACGGATATGAGACTGTCATTGGCGAATTGGGCAGTTTATTGTCTGGCGGCGAGCGGCAGCGTCTGGCTTTGGCACGTGCGCTACTCCGTAAAAGTCCAGCTGTTTTGTTCGATGAACCGGCAACAGGGTTGGATACGTTGACGGAAAAGGCGATTTGGAGCAATTTGGACACGTTGTTGAAGGACAAAGCGGTGCTTTGGATCACGCATAAATTGACAGGTCTGGAACGCATGAATGAAATCATTGTCATGCATGATGGCTGTGTCCAAGAACGGGGGACACACTCAGAACTTCTCCATCGCAAAGGCTATTACTATCGTCTTTGGCAGCTTGAGCAGGAGAAGGATTGGCAGCACACCTATGTGAATGAGCCTAATGAGGTTCATTCGATGGTATGAATGGATAGTTCCGGTAGTTCCGGGGTGGTATCGAGTTAATGAAGGATTTGTATTACGATAATTAAGAAATCATCATGATAAGGCTGCCGACCAAAGTCGGCAGTCTTTATTGATTAAGTACTCTAAAATTTTGTTGACTTATTAAATATACTTCTGCTAGAATCAACTTGTACACATAAGTGAATAACTGTATAACCAAAAGGGGGTTATTTGTTGCTAGACAAGAATGATTTTACTCCTCTCTATGTTCAATTGTATCGAAAGATTAGAGAGCAGATATTAAACGGCGAATATGAACAAGGAGAATTCATACCTTCTGAAACGGAACTTATGAAAGCGTTTCAAACAACTAGAGGGACAGTAAGGAATGCAATCTCGTTGTTGGTAAATGATGGCTTGGTTCAACAAGTGCGTGGAAAGGGTACCTTCGTCTTGTTAAGACCATTAAAGTACAACATAACGAATTTCGGTGGATTTACGGACTATTTGAATCTCCGCAATGAAGTTGGTGTTTCAAAAGTATTAGAGCAAACCGTAATTTCGTTGGCTGGAAAAGATTATTACAAACTGGTCCGGGCACGCGGAGTCAAAAAAGAAGATATTATTACTTATTTGATGATCGATACTTCATTGCTTCCTGTCAGTTTATTTCCGGGACTGGATCAATACGACTTTGAAAAAGAGTCACTCTATCAAACACTTAGAGAGAAATATCAAATGTATCCTAAACGCACAGAAATTTCGCTATCACCAGTAACAATCGATAAGCAGACAAGGGAAATATTGCAAATTAACGATACGGAAAACGCTTTGCTGAAAGCGGAAGGAAGTATTTTTGACTCAAATAGTATCGAAATTGAGAAAGTGAAGATCATTTATGCGCCTAATCTTGAGTTCAATATTATGACCGAACTCAATTAGTTTTTCATTAATTAGCTGGACTTAATCATTTCACCAGCTACTTATGATTTTTAAAGTCGGAATATTCTGACATTAAATGAGAAAATAAGGAGGAAGGTCAATGAAAAATTCGTTAAAATTAACCGTTTTTTTAATCCCGATTGGCATTGCAGTTAACTTTATTGGTGGTCAGATTGTTTTGTTGTTAAAGCTCCCGTTATACCTGGATTCGATTGGCACAATTGTAGTAGGCGCCCTTTGCGGCGGAATTCCAGGTGCGATTGTTGGTGCCATTACAAATTTAACGATTTCAGTAACCAATCCAACGACACTAGCTTACATATGGTTAAATATCCTATTTGGTTTACTAGCCGGATATTTGGCGAGAAGAGGCGTGTTTACGAGTTTATGGAAAACCATTGTTGCCTCCATCGGCTTTGCGATCATCGGCGGCGGAATAGGATCAACGATTACAATTCTAATGTTTGGCGGGCTTGGTGCTGGAACAACAGGCATGATAACGGGTATGTTGATGACGATGGGCTTCTCAGTTCAGGCTGGGGCATTTATTTCTGAGTTGTTTGCTGATCTATTAGATAAAATACCAACGATGATAGCCGTCTTTGCCATACTTAAGAGTATTCCAGTGAGAACTTTAGTTAAGCTCCCACAAGGGGAAAAATTTATTCATAGAAACCGTGGCGAACAATCCACACATAAGATGTGATAACTTCACAGGGGGGCAATGATCGTACTGAATCATTGACTCCCTGCCCTTTTTCAAGTGAAAGGAGAGATATATAGTGGATTATGAATTTATAAATTCTTTTAAAAAGCCGCAGCTCACAGGCAATTGGTTATTGGATCTCAATCCAATAAGTAAATTTAATATTTTAATTGCAGTGGCGATTGTCTCCATCATTTCGAAAAGCTGGCAAGTGAGCGTTTGTATTATTGTTTTATATTTTCTATTAGCTGTCCTTACTGGTACCTTGCAACGTTTTTCAAAGGTGTATGTAAAACTAGGATTGCTAATCGGGTCTATGCTTTTTGTCATGAGAGCTATGTTTATCCCAGGCCAGTCGTCATTATTTAAGCTTTGGGTTTTTAATATTACACAAGAAGGAATCAATCAAGGAATTTGGTTTTCAACCTTAGTCGTGTCTCTATGCGGAGCGTTCGTACTGTATAGCTGCGTAACAAGAGCTAAGGATCTCATGTATGCGCTTGAGAAAATAGGTGCGCCACATGCTACCTCCTATATTATTCTTGCTTCTTTCCAATCCATCATCGATCTTGGAGACAAGGCCAAGTTAATCATGGACTCTCAGAGAGCGAGAGGGATTGAAACGGAAGGGAATATATGGCGACGGATTAAAGCATTTCTTCCGATCATGGCTCCACTTGTTCTAGGAGCCGTTACAAGTACAGAAGAAAAAGCAATTGCTATGGATGCCAGAGCTTTCTCGGCGCCTGCAAAAAATACGCATTTGAGCACCCTTCGTAAAGTTCCAGGGGGCGAAAAGGTCTTGGTCGGTCTGGTAAATATGGCTCTCATTCTGTTTGTCATTTGGAGGTTTATTTTATGAAAGATATAGAGTTAAAGAATGTTTCATATAAATATCCTCTTAGTGATACCTTAGCCCTAAAAGATATTAACTTTACCTTTGAAAAAGGGAAGTTCTATGGCATTATCGGATCAAACAGCAGCGGAAAAACGACACTATGCAACCTTGTCAGAGGACTAATTCCACACTTTTATCAGGGTGATCTTACCGGAGAGATTTTGATTGAAGGAAAAGATGTGCGCGTGTGGGAAAGCCATTTATTATCCACAAGAATTGGTTATATTTTTCAAAATCCTTTTACTCAAATAAGCGGCGTTAAAGAGACCGTCTTTGAAGAAATTGCATTAGGGCTTGAGAATCTTGGATTTGAAAAAGAAGAGATGATCGATAAGGTTATAGAGGTTGTAAAATTGCTTAAAATTGAGGATTTAATCAAGAAGAATCCCAATAATCTTTCTGGAGGCCAACGTCAAAGGGTAGCCTTTGGATCCATTATCGCGATGAATAATGACATTCTCGTTATTGACGAACCGACTTCACAGCTTGATCCAGAAAGTACTTCGGATGTATTTGAGATCATAGATATGCTGAAGGAGCAGGGGAAGACCATTTTGCTAGTGGAGCATAAAGTTGACTTGATTGCTGAGTATTCGGATGAGGTTTTGGTCATGAATAAAGGACAAATTGTTGCTAGCGGAACACCTGCAGAGGTTTTTTCCAATAAGGAATTATTGGCAATGGGAGCAGCCATTCCACAAGTTTCTTTACTCAGTCATGATATGAAAAGGCTAAATAAGCCTTTTGATTATATTGCAATCACAAAATCACAGGCGGAAGAGCAAATAAGGAAGAAGATGGGGTGTGTAAATGGGGGCCATTGAATTCAGAAATGTGACATTTGCCTATCCAAACGGATACATCGCCAATGAAAATCTTAACCTCCGCATCGAGAGTGGTGAAAGAGTAGCCATTGTTGGTCAAAACGGGGCAGGCAAGACGACGGCAGTCAAACTCATGAATGGATTAAATAAGCCAACCAAAGGCGATGTCCTTGTTGATGGGATCAATACAAAAGATAAAACGACTGCACAAATTTCAGCCTCTGTTGGGTATGTTTTTCAGAATCCGGATGATCAAATTTTTAACAGTAATGTGAAGAAAGAAATTGAATACATGCTGCACTATGTAAAGATGGACCCCAAAGAGATTGATCGCCGTGTAGATAAGGCTGTTGATCTTACAGGAATTAGGGACTATTTACACATGAATCCGTATGATGTTCCTTATTCAACGCGAAAGTTCATATCGATTGCTGCAATTCTAGCCATCGAAACACCTTATATTATTTTGGATGAGCCGACTGCCGGTCAGGATCTGGATGGAATTAAAGCTCTCTCCAGACTTATGAATGTTTTGCAGGATGGGGGCAAGAGTGTGATTACGATCACCCATGATATGGAGTTTGTTGCGGATAACTTTTCAAGAGTAGTGGCTATGGCAAACAAACAAATTATTGCTGACGGCTCTGCCAAGGATATATTTTGGAATCAAGAAGTAGTAAAAAAAGCGAAGATTAAGAAACCCCAAATTGGAGATCTAGCTAATGATCTAGGCTTAGAAAATAATATTTTATTTAGAAATGAACTTGTAGAGCTATTAACGAATAAATATTGATGATCTATTCATACACACAAATATCAGACAAGAGGTGGAATAAATGATCGTTAAAAAAGGAAGTTTTCTAGATTTATTCAATGTGGATAAACCTGTATTAGCAATGATTCATCTTAAAGGAAATACTAGCGAAGAGAAGCTGGAAATTGCTAAACGAGAAATCGATCAATTGATCGATAATGGGATTAATGCCGTAATCATAGAAAATTATTTTGGCGCTCCAGAAGATGTTGAAGAAGTGCTGAAGTATATTTATAAAGAACGTAAAGACATTATTTATGGAGTAAATGTTCTGGATAATGACCAAAGAGCTTTTGAACTCGCTATTAAATATGAAGCTAAGTTCATTCAGATTGATTCGGTAGCAGGGCATTTGAATACGGAAGATGACGTTAAATATGATGAATTTATTACAAATATGCGTGAACAAACAAACGCATTTGTATTAGGAGGAGTCAGATTCAAGTATCAGCCGTACTTATCTGGGAGATCTTTGGAAGAAGATATGAGAATTGGTTTGAGCAGGTGCGATGGGATCGTAGTAACTGGCACAGGGACAGGCATGGAAACGGATATGGATAAAATCAAAGAGTTTAGAGCCCTAATCGGTGATGATGTTCCGTTAGTTGTTGGTGCGGGATTAACAGCAGAAAATTGTGGCACCCAACTTGCTATTGCTGATGTAGCCCTTGTTGGCAGCTTTCTAAAAGATACTTATAAAGATGATGGGAACGTAGATGTTGAACATGTTAAACATTTTATAGGCGCGGTACAAAAAATACGTCAACAGAGATAATATAAAAGTATTTGATCAATAGATTGAGTTGATATATGCGGGGGTACTTATGAATAAAGATTATTCCTTTTTCGTCGGAGATGTTGCACTTGATGAATATTATAAAGCGCCATTCTGGCCAAAAATAAGAGAAAAAGTACTTGTCGAGACTTTGCAACCACAAATGGGTGGAAGTATCGCAAATGCGGCTTGTGTGTATACGGGATTTAATGAATCCGTCTATTTTCTTTCACTCCTGAACAGTGGAAATATTACACAGATGCTGTGCTCAGATCTACGAAAGCAAGGGATTGACACTCGGTATGTTTTATATGACGATAGCCTGCCTGATGCTAAAAATATTATTATTCTAGCCGAAAATGATCATACTTTATTTATTCCTACATTAGGTATTCAGCATATTGAAATTACGCCTGAGATCTTAGATGCAATGTGCAGCGCTAAGTATGTATATACAACGATCGTAGAAATAAAGCCTTTGCGCTGCGGTAATATGAATGCAATGGATATTATTAAGAAGATTCGAGCATCAGGCGCTAAAATGGTTTACGACCTTGACGTGTGTAATATCGACGAGGGCGACGAAATATTCTTCGAAGAAATGGATATCCTCTTTTTTAACAAGGTTGGATTTGATGTGTACAGAAAAGGTGTATCGCATGAGGAAGCCGTTTTGCAATTGTTGAGCTATGGCACGGAAATTGTAGTCGTAACTTTAGCAGAGGATGGCTGCCTTGTTTACACGAAGGATCAACATATTCAAGTACCAGGAATTCCGGTTGATGTTGTAGATGTTACAGGTGCAGGGGATACATTCTGTAGTTCCTTTATTTACGCTATGAATAAAAGTAATGATTTGGGCTTGGTGGCGAATTTTGCCAATGCAGCGGCTGCTCGAGCTGTTACCATCATGGGAGCGCGCGCGGGAATTGCCACAAGCCAAACCGTATTTGATTTCATGAAAGAAAAAGGACTAGAAACAAATCTGGAATAGGTACGTACATCTCCTTGTCCTCATAGCCAAAGCTGAGAGGCAAGGGGATTTTTTTGGTCGAAATCGTACAAGCAAGAAGTCAAAAACGGAGTAGAGAGTGACCAGCGCAGTCACTATAATAAATATATTATTCATGTAAATAGGAGAAGCCAGCATACTGCTGGCTTTTTTAATTCGTGCACTCTAATGTTTCAAGATCGCAGGCGGATGTCCAGGTTAACTAATAATCCCTTTCTTTGTGATTTCTACCTGAACCTCAGTAACAAAATTTACTTTTTGGTAGTTGCTCTCCCAGATTTCCTTTTGCTTCTTCCAAATATCGGGATGGAACGCCATTAGTTGTCGGCCGATACCTAATCCGTCGCAGCGGGCTTTTTGCATTTTCTCAAGCGTTTCTTCTGCCAGATGGGTCATCTCTTTAGTAAGAAACTGGTCTAGTTGTGAGACCAGTTTTTTATCATTTAAGTGATCTTTCGGATATTCATCGATACTTATTTTCCATTTTAATTCCAGCTTAACCATAATTTTATCGCCCGATTGAGTCAGTATTTTCATTTTTCGCTTTGTTTTTTCTACATTAAAGGTAATAAAGTCATGACCGCTTTGATGCCCCTTATGACTACTTAATTTTCTAGTGAATCTCGCTACTTTCCCCTTATTGTCCTTCAAAAATAAATACATGGTAGATTCATCAGGGCTCAGTGTCCCTGTAAATTTCTGATTATGAAACATGGCAATTCGCGAAACGTCGACTCGTTTCCCTTTTTCCGTGAGAAATGGAAGAACAAAATCCTCTCCGGGGTCCATCATGACAGGGTAAATCGTTTCAATGGTCACCTTAGGAACGGATGTCGTTTCTTCTTTGCTCTTGATTAGTTCATCAATTTCTTCTCCTATTAAGATATTCCCTACCTTTTTAAGAGAAAGTATGTCCGCCGCTTTTCCTTGCACCACCCCGAACCTCGCATTTAAAGCGCTCTTAGGGTCGCGGTAAAAAATATCGAGTATCGGATAAATATCTTGTTTGGCCTGTTCTTCTCCAATGAGAATTACGCGATTTCTGTAAGTACGAAGATGCCGGGATACCTTATCATCCGCTTTATCTCGGACTTCTCTTGCCGTATTGCCGACCGTGAAAATAATATCATTTTTAGGGCTCTGTTGTTCGCTTGCGGGCATGTCTCGTATAACAAAGGTGGCTTGAAGCTTTCCGTTCGGCGCGAGATCGAACCCTTCTGCATAAAGCAAACGGGCATTCTGTAAAAGATCTTGATCCCAACATCCAGTCATCCATAAAAGAACACAAATAACCACGCTTGAAAAGCAGCTCCTTTTCACCCGTTTCATCCGGTTTATACCATCCTTTTTCTAGTAAGATAAGAGAAGATAAGAAGAATCAAAGGAAGCCCAACTATAAGCGTATAGTGAGAAATCTTATTCATGCGATCGTAAAAGTCGGTGATCGAAGGATTTTGAGCAATCATAGCCAGGATAAATAGAATGACTGCGGCATAGGGGACAGCCTTTTTATGTTCTCCCCGGTGAAAGAGGTTGCCCAAACCTATTGTTGCCATGAATAACCAAGAGACAATGGCAGTGCTGACAACAAAAACCCATAAAGATAAAAAAATTAAATCGATCCGCTGAATGATCTGGAAAGAAAAACCTTTCAGCATATACAGTAAAGGTTCTTGAACGGAGGGCATGACCGCAGGGCTGAATATAATTAAACTTGTAAACACCTCAAATGTGTAAAAAAGTGTAATTAACATATTCCCTAAAGAAGCTGCCTTTAATTTCCCGCCGCTCTTCCCTTCAACGAATGGATAAATCACCAATATCACTTCATACCCAACCATAGGAAACAATGCCTCATTCGCAGCTTCGATGATTTTTCCCCATCCAGCTTCAGTAATAGGAAATATATAGCTGAAGTTCACATTGGCATAACCGAGCATGGATAGTAACACCATGACTATGATCGTTAACGAAGAGATGACAAACAGTCTGGCAATCACTCTAAGATTTTCTTTAACCAAATACATACAGGTGAGGAGAGTGAGAATTAATAACGCCCATCTAGGCGTGCTTTGGAGCACCCACTTTCCCACGACATCGGCAAATACGGCTAAGACCATTCCCCCGGATAATAGAAAGTAGCCGATATAAACAAAGCCAAGCAGATTCCCCAAAATATTGCCGGCGATTTTGGGCAAAAAACCGTAGATTGTATCGGATGGATAACGCCTGCATAGCGCCCATAGAATCAAAATAATCACTTGTACGGCCAATCCGGCGATTAATGTTGATATCCATCCTCCTCCCTTGGCGATAGCCTGCATTTTATGAGGAAGCGATAAGATGCCAACCCCCACTTGAGACTGAATGACAAAAAACATAAATTGTCCCTGTGTAATTCTACTCTTTTCCGGGATCATCATGTTCCCACCTCCTTGAATTTTTTTCTTGAGTTAATTTTCTAGGATGCGGGTCATGAGGACGCTGATTCAAGCTCCAGATTGGAAAACGTGCTAATGCATCTTTCAAATCTTTGATTCGAAGCGGCATTACCGGCGCAAAATAGGCTGAACCGAAGCACTCTAATTTACATAAGTGAATTAAGATAAATATCAAGCCGTACATGATACCGATCAAGCCGAACAACGAGGCCAGAATCATGAGAGGGAAACTCAGGATGCGAGTGGCTGTACTTATTTCACTAGACGGGGCAACAAAGGACGAAATAGCGGTTAAAGCGACTACGATCACCATGGGATATGAAACCAATCCGGCTCGAACTACCGATTCACCGATAACCAGGCCGCCTACAACGCTGACGGTTTGACCTACTCGGTTCGGCAAACGAACCCCCGCTTCTCTCAGCACCTCTAAGGTAATTTGCATTAGTAAAGCCTCCACAATAGGTGGAAATGGAACTCTGTCTATGCTGCCTTTTACGGTATAAATCAAATTTGATGGGAGAATTTCTGGATGATAGCCAATAATCGCAATATATAAAGCAGGTACGAGAGATGCGATGATAAAGCTCACCAAACGAATCAAACGTATGAACGAACCGACCATCCACCCGCTGTGATAATCATCCGGGCTTTGATAAAAGGCAAAGAAAGTCACTGGCACTATCAGCGCAGTCGGGTCTCCATCAGATAAAATAACGACACGGCCTTCCATGAGATGAGCTGTCGCCCGATCCGGTCTTTCCGTAAATAAGATTTGTGGAAATAGAGAAAATGGGTTGTCTGCAATCAACTCGGTAATGAATCCTGGAGAGATCGTGGTATCCATAGCAATGGAACCGAGTCGATGATCCACTTCTTTGATCAAATCCGGATTTGCCAGATCCTGCATATAGAGAAGAGCCAACTTTGTTTTGGTTGCCTTTCCAACCTGGTAATACCGAACAACCAAGTTCGGATTTTCAATACGCTTTCGAACCAGATACAGATTCGTGATAAGGTCCTCGATAAAGCCATCATGGGCGCCGCGAACGACCCCTTCATTCACTGGCTCTGATATATTCCGTTTATAATTTGCTGTTACATCGATAATAAAGGCTTCTACTTTACCTTCAAATAACAATAAGCATTTCCCTTGAACTAAGGCGTGTGGCACCTCGCTCAGATCCGATGTTTTCGTAATCTCCATAGAAGTAATGATTTCATCCACGGTTCCTGCTTTTTTTTCTTCTATAGGCTGAATAATTTCTATTTGAATTCTCTGTTGATCAGACAGGGATTCTAAAAAGACGATAAGACCATCTAATTGATTAAACTTAATACTCCGGTATTTCAGATCACCCGAATGAAACAATTGGTTTTGAATGTATTCCATATTTTTTTGCAATTGGGGAGATACACTCATTTTCATTTGTGCCTTTTTTTCTATTTCGTGATTGTTCGACAACAATTTCCTTATGAGATTCCTCATTCGACTCCATCCAAGTACATTCCAATTTTTATTAATTTAACCATTTAAGTGAGCATTATTCCGACAGGGCTATGAATTGGAAACGTACAATAGCGAATACATGAAATAAACGACAGCTTCACAAACTTTAAAGGTTACTTTTCCCATGATGAGATCGGGCGAAAAGTAGTCTTTTTTTCTTTACAAAACATTTACACCTATTTGATTTGTGGTTAACGTTGCGATTGTACAATTTACTTGTACCTGAAAACAACAAAAACGCACAAATACCCAAATACGGAGGGACTTATTATGAAAAAACATCTATCATTGAAATCAGCCCTGATCATTAGTGTGATGGCTCTGAGTATGACTGCCTGCGGCGCGCCTCAACAATCCGCTCCTGCGACCAGTACTCCGGTTCCGGCCAAAGAACAGACTTTGGAAGAAATTCAAAATCTGGCGAAGCAGGAAGGCAAGGTTGTCAGTGTCGGGATGCCCGATGACTGGGCCAACTGGAAAGAAACCTGGGGCAATATTACCTCCAAATACGGATTAACGCATTCGGATACGGATTTAACAAGCTCAGAGGAAATCGCCAAATTTGACGCTGAAAAGAACAATCCAACGGCGGATATCGGAGATGTAGGGATGGCATTCGGACCGATCGCCATGCAAAAAGGCGTGACCATGCCGTATAAAACGTCTTACTGGAACGAAATTCCGGACTGGGCGAAGGATAAGGACGGCCACTGGCTGGTTGATTATCAAGGTACAATCTCCGTGCTTGTCGATAAAACGCAGGTGAAAAATCCGCCGAAAACATGGGCAGATATTGAAAAAGGCGATTATAAAGTTCAGATTCCGGATGTCACAAAGTCATCGCAAGCGCAAATGGGCGTACTGGCAGCGGCGGTCGCGCATGGAGGCAATGAGGGCAACATTCAGCCTGGATTGGACTTCTTTGCGAAATTGGCCAAGCAGAACAGATTGGTTACGAAAGATGTAACCAACGCCGATTTGGAGAAAGGTGAAGTGCAAGTTGCGATTTTGTGGGATTTTGTGTCGCTTGGTTTTAAAGACCAAATCGATCCGAATCGTTTTGACGTGAACATCATGCAAGAAGGCAGCATCATCGGGGGATACACTACCATCCTTAACAAGTATGCACCTCATCCGAACGCCGCGAAGCTTGCCCGCGAATATATTTTGAGCGACGAGGGACAGATCAACCTGGCCAAAGGCTATGCACGTCCGATTCGCAGTAACGTCAAATTGCCGGAAGATGTCGCCAAGAAGCTGATTCCGGGCGAACAGTATCGAAATGCGAAACCGATCACGGATTTTAAATTATGGGATGAAACATCCAAAAAAATTCCGCAGCTGTGGCAAGAACAAGTTTTGGTTAACATCAAGTGACGGATTAAAAAGAAGTGAGGTTTGTCCGAATGAATCACAAAGTCACGCTGCTCGCCTTCATTGCTCTGCTTCCGTTTACCCTGCTGATTGTCGGGTTCGAGCTGCTGCCTCTGATTGCCATGGTCCGCGACAGCTTTCTTGCGGATGACGGGATCACATATACGTTTAAGCAGTATTTAACAGCTTTGACCAACCCTTATTATACGAAAGGAATGCTAAACAGCCTGCTCATTTCTGTATATGCCAGCTGCATCGGTATTGCGATCGCAATCGCCGCCTCATATTCCATGACGCGAATGCCTTCTAAGATTCAGTCCATGCTGGTGACCTTCTCCAATTTGACTTCCAATTTTTCCGGCGTGCCGCTAGCCTTTGCTTTCATCATTTTGCTCGGCAACAGCGGAGTTTTTACGCTCCTATTCAAAGAATGGGGTTGGAACATTACAGGATCGTTCAATCTATACAGTTGGAGCGGTTTAGTGGCTGTGTATGTATATTTCCAGGTGCCTTTAGCCATTCTGATGCTTTATCCGGCCTATTCAGGTATTCAAAGACAGTGGCGGGAATCCGCCGCGTTGCTTGGCGCATCGGCCTTCCAATTTTGGCTGCGAATCGGATTCCCTGTTATTATTCCCAGCGTGGTCGGCACGTTCAGCATTCTTCTCGCCAACGCCATGGGCGCTTATGCAACAGCCTATGCTTTAGTAGGGGGCAGCTATAATTTGCTGCCTATCCGCATCGGCGCGCTTGTAGCCGGAGATGTTGCCACAAGACCGCAACTCGGCAGCGCTTTGGCCGTCATTTTAGGATTGATGATGGTCATGGCGATGTGGTGTAATGAACGTATGATGCGACGGTTCAGGAGAGATTTGCGATGAAGAAAAAATGGCTGCACACGATGATCATTTCGGTGACTTTTCTATATCTCTTCCTGCCGCTTGCGGCAACGTTCTTGTATTCGATCGCCAAAGAATGGCATCACACGATTCTCCCGGTATCCTATACGTTCAGCGCGTATGAGAATTTGTATACGGATCCCCGATTTTTACAAGCAGTCGGGCGTACGCTTCTCGTTTCTGCAATTACACTTGTTCTAAGTGTAGTTACCATGTCGATTGCCATCTTTGTTGTGTTCTTGTATTTGCCTAAAATGGAGCGTGTCCTACAAGCGCTTGTCATGATCCCCTTCGCTGTTCCGGGGGTGGTCGCGGCCGTTGGATTAATTAAGGTGTATTCAAGCGGGCCGATCGTATTGTCCGGGACGATATGGATCTTAATCGGAGCGTATTACGTAATGGTTCTTCCCTATATGTATCAAGGAATTCGAAACAACTTGCGAACGATTGATGCCAAAAGGCTAATGGAAGCCGCTGAAGTGTTGGGAGCAAGCAAAATCAAGGGTTTCGCACTCGTCATCTTGCCTAACATGGTGACTGGAATGCTCGTTTCCGCTCTATTATCGTTCTCCATTCTGATCGGCGAATTCGTCCTGGCCAATTTTCTCATCGGCGGATATTATGAAACGATCCAAATTTATTTAATGAGACGCTTGAATGAAAACGGCCACTTGGCCAGCAGCATTGTAATTACGTACTTTCTAATGGTAGCGGCCATTTCGTGGTTGATGTTGAGATTGGGTAGACGCTACCGTAGGTTAGATGAAATCAAGGAGAAGGTATCATGAGCTACGTCCAAATCGATCAAGCGTTGAAGCAATACGCGGATTCTACTGTACTGAAGCAAGTATCTCTCCAGATAGAAAAAGGAGAGCTGGTTACCTTGCTGGGACCAAGCGGCTGCGGGAAAAGCACGCTGCTGCGTTCCATCGCCGGGTTGGAAAAGCTGGACGGCGGGACGATCAGCGTTAATGGAAACGATATTTCTCAGCTTCCGCCGCAGCGCAGAAATGTCGGCATGGTTTTTCAATCCTATGCCCTGTTTCCGAACATGACTGTTTTCGATAACATTGCATTCGGTCTGAAAATGAGAAAATGGCCTCGAAAAGAGATAGCCGTTAAGGTCAACCAAGTGATCGAGTTAATCCATATGTCCGATAAAGCATCCTCTTATCCGCATCAATTATCCGGCGGGCAGCAGCAGCGTGTAGCGCTTGCCAGAGGGATCGTCACGGAACCGGATATTCTGCTGCTGGATGAACCTTTAAGCGCTCTTGATGCCAAAATCAGGAAAAACCTGCAAATCGAACTGCGAAACATTCAGCGGGAATTGAAGATGACGATGATATTCGTTACGCATGACCAGGAAGAGGCGATGACGATTTCTGACCGTATTTTCATTATGAATGGCGGAAAAATTGTTCATCAGGGCAAGCCGGAGCATATTTACGCTTCCCCAAAAAACGAATTTGTGGCCCGCTTTATCGGCAGCTATAACGTATTGACGGATCGTGAACTTTCTCGATTAACTGGACAATCTTTCAAGCCCGGAAGCTATGCCATTCGTCCGGAGGTTATGGAGCTGCACCCGCACGATGTGTTGTCCGATCAGCAGGAGCCTGGCCTATGGCTTGAAGGGATCGTGAAGAGTATGACGGTTCGCGGCAATGTGCGCCGCTATGAGATTCAAGCACAAGATATAAATCTATCGGTGGATGAGCTGAATGTTCCCCATAAAAGCGCTGTTGATGAGGAATTGTTCATTAAGGTGTGGATTCCGGCGTCAGCGTGCAACTTGTTAGAATAGAGGAGGGTGTTGGTCATGTCGGTTTTGTCGTTAGAGAGAAAAAACTTTATTCTTGATCGCTTACAAGCTTACGGCAAAGTGAACGCGGCTGAATTAGCCAAACTGATGGACGTTTCAATGGAAACCGTCCGGCGCGACCTTGATATGCTGGAGAAGGAAGGACTTCTCAAACGTGTGCATGGCGGAGCTGTCAAAATTAATTTTCAACTGGGTGAACCGTCGTTCTATCAACGCAAAGATGTTAGTCTGGAAAACAAAAAGAAAGTGGCTCAGAAAGCCGCGCAACTGGTAAGAGACGGAGATACGATCGTCATGGGAGGAGGAACCACGATCCTTGAAATGGCGCACGCTCTCCGCGGCGTCAATAAGGTCACCATTTTGACGAATTCGGTACCTACGTCGCATACGCTATTGGATTCTTTAAATCAGGGTTTATTTCACGGAAAAGTGATTCTGTTAGGCGGGGAATTGAATGAAGAGCAGTATTCAACGAGTGGATCTGTTTGTGAAAAAATGCTGGATCTGTTTTGTGTAAATAAAGCTTTTATTTCGCCGGGAGGCATCTCCCTTTCGGGTGTTATGGAATATACGCTGGAAGAATCGTCGATTTCGGCCAAGATGATTCAGGTGGCGAAAGAAAAAATTATTCTTGCGGATCATGGCAAAATCGGTGCTGAAGCATTGTGCAAATTCGCGCAGCTTGACCAGATCAACGTGATCGTTTGCGACCAACAAGCGCCGCAATCGTGGAACTCTTCTTTGGAGAATATCGAATGGGTTACAGCGGATGAGGAGATTGTCAAGTGAAACAGATTAAAGGAATTTTATTTGATAAAGACGGAACTTTAATGGATTTTTATTCCAGTTGGGTCTTGGTGGCTACGCAGCTAGCGGATCGTTTGCTTGAAAAGCTAGAAATCGCCAATTGCCGGGAGTTGAAGGACGATTTGCTCATTTCTATCGGGCTTCATGACAATAAAGTAGATCCGAGGGGGTTTCTGGCCAGCGGCACTACACAGGATATATACGGGGCGTTTGTTCAGAAGCTGACGAAAGCGGATGTAAGTCAGGAGAAACTGGACGGGCTGGATGTTTGGATGACAGATGAGCTTTACAGCTTGACCAAAGCCAATCGGGACCATCTAAAGCCGACAGCGGATTTGCCGAATTTACTGGATCGGCTTCGCCGGCATGGTATTAAAATGGGCATCGCAACTGCGGATGATCGGGATTCTACGAAGTTCTTTTTGGATAAAATCGGCATTCAAGGTTATTTTGATTTTATCGGAACATCGGATTATTTCGAGAAAAAACCGAATCCAAACATGATTCAAGCATTTTGCGAGATTGCGAAAATCAGCGCGGAAGAAGTGGCTGTCGCCGGTGATACGATTGTCGATCTTCAATTTGCGAAGAACGGTTCGGCGGGACTTGCGATCGGTGTTCTCTCCGGTGTTAGCGGAACAGCCGAGTTAAGCGGATTCGCTGATCTCATCATAAATTCAGTCGGGGATATCGTTACGGAGAACGGCGACTTGATTTGGAAGAAGATGCAAATCTGATGAAGCGGGATTGGACTTATGTGCTGATTGCGAGTATTTTCGAGGTTGGCTGGGTAACCGGATTGAAGCATGCGGATAGTTGGTGGTCATGGGTAGGAACTTTAACGGCGATTTATATTACTTTTGACATGCTGATTCGTTCCTCAAAAAAGCTGCCCGTCGGAACGGTCTATGCGGTTTTCACCGGACTCGGTACTTTTGAGACCGTCATCGTCGAGATGCTCGTGTTTGGAGAACCGTTTAGCTGGGCTAAAATAGCACTCATTCTATTATTGCTGACCGGTGTTATCGGGCTCAAAATGATAACGAAACAATCCGAGAAGGAAGGGGCCGTGGCGTAGTGGGCTGGATTTGCTTAATTCTCGCAGGCGCTTTTGAGATTGTGGGGGCTGTGAGTCTGAACAAACTGAGCAAAAACAAAAGTTGGAAGACAGTTATCCTGCTGGCCGTCAGCTTCTCATTAAGTTTCTTTCTGCTGTCCCAAACGATGAAAACCATTTCGATGGGTACGGCATATGCGGTTTGGACAGGAATAGGAACGGTAGGAAGTACGCTGATCGGCATGTTCATATACGGCGAATCGAAAGATTGGCGGCGGTTATTGTTTATTAGCATGGTCGTTATCGCTGCCATTGGATTAAAGCTGTCGGCGTAATAAGGATGTCATTGGATATGGAGGAGAGATTATGAAAATCGGGTTGGAAACTGAAAGTTATCACTTGCAGTTCATTTCTGGCCGCATGGATGTATTTCAATTTATCCGCAAAACAGCCGAATTGGGATTAGACGGTGTCATGCTGAATATTAACCCTTGGCCGGGCTGCCGGGGTGGGGGGTTCTTGAATCATTTGATCCCGAATATTTGGTTGAAGTAAGAAACGAAATCCGGAAATATGGATTTTTTGCTGAGATCGATACGAGCGGTACGGATCCTGACCATCTAACGAAAGTGATAGAAGCCGCTCATCAACTAGGAGCTGACGTCGTTCGGACTTACGCTTGTATAGGCGTTTATGATCCGGATAAATTGAAAAGAGCTCCGCAACATATCAAACAGCTTGTCCCGCTGCTGAAGAAATACAGAATTCGACTGGCAGTAGAAAATCATGAGGAAGAAATTGCGGATGAAGTTATTCAAATCATCAAAGATGTGGACAGCCCTTGGGTTGGCGCGCACTGCGATATCGGTAACGGCATGATGGCATGGGAGGATCCTGTTGCCGCTGTCAGGAAATTGGCGCCGTATGCATTTACGACCCATTTTAAAGACCACATCATTATTCATGACGGCGAGGACTTCCAGGTATGCGGAGTTCCTATAGGAACTGGCAATATTGATACAGAGGAATGTTTCAAAATATTGGTAGAACAATCGACACTTACCCGTATCAATGTGGAAATGTGTTTCCCGTATTCCGTGTCTTTCAAAAGAGAACCGGGAACCGGAGGTGTATTTGAAGTTGGTGAGGGAGCATTTAAAGTTGAAAAGCCTCCTTATGATTTAAATATCATTAGACCCGAGGACTATTATTACCCGACAGAAGAACTTTTGGCAAAAATGATTGAAGATCAAAATAAAGGCGTAGAGCAATCGATTCAATACACGCTGGCATTAAGGGAGAAATATTGCCGTTAAATCCCAGACGTTAGAGGATCCGAATTGCTCGTTTAGGATTATTGTATAGGGGAGAAAAGATGTAAATTGCACGTATGATAGGTGTAAGTTATAGTAGCCTCATTGCATTTGAAGGAAACTTCCAACAATGGAAGAGACGTAGAGCTTAAAGAGGAGCTTATCAGGCTCAGACAAGAAGTGAAAGATGATAGTTGTGATTTTCGATTGGAACAAAGGCTTTAACCTGAAAAGGTTAGGCCTTTTCATCGTATTGTCAGCAAGTAGACGAACTGAGTTGACGATGTAGAAGACCGAGACTCCCTGAACAATAAGGGGAGCCGGTCTTTTATGATGTTATTGAGATACTCCGTCTGTCTTATCTGTATTTCATGTGGCAGTTTATTATTATTCTTTAGATTTTCTATTGCCACTGGATAAGCTGGTTTCTTATCTATAAAGTCTGTAGATGCATCAAACATTTCGAATAAATGAGGATGAGCTTGAGGTAAGGGTTCTTCGATTCAATAAAAGGAAGGTTAAGATAGTACGATGCAACTGAAAAGAATGGTAACTGGGGTTCAATTTATCTTAAAAGCTGCAATTTCATTGAAAATCTAGATAGTTCGATCAGTACTATTGCCAGTCGTAACCGCGAAACTTATGATTTGAATTGTGATCGATACACAGATGAATTCAGTCAGGGGGACGGCGGATGAAGGAGCAGTATGAAGCTCAGTTACAAATAAGAAGCAATTACCGTTTCTTTAAAGAATCTTTGTTCATAAGGGATATTGTCAGGGATCGATGGTTGTATCTTATTTTATTACCGGGTGTATTGTATTTTATTATTTTTAAATATGTTCCTATGTTTGGCTTACTCATGGCTTTTGAAGACTATAAACCGCATCTAGGTTTTATGAACAGTCCCTGGGTAGGGCTGAAGCATTTCGAACGTTTTTTTTCAGAGCCTCAGTTTTGGATGCTGTTCCGTAATACCATTTTGTTAGCGATTTATAATTTGGTGTTTTTCTTCCCGCTGCCTATCGTACTAGCGCTTATGTTGAATGAAGTTCGTATTGGGATATTCAAGCGCTTTGCTCAGACGCTATTGTATTTGCCTCACTTTGTTTCATGGGTAGTTGCGGTTGGTATATTCTATGTCTTATTTACAACTGAAGGTGGAGTAGTAAACGAACTGATCCAAAAAATCGGTATCGAGAAAATCCCGTTCATGCTAAGTGAGGATTGGTTCAGACCGATGATCATCAGCCAGTCGATCTGGAAAGAGGCAGGCTGGGGAACGATTATTTTCCTCGCGGCGTTGTCCGGAGTCGACCTTCAGCTATATGAAGCGGCTCGTATGGATGGAGCTGGGCGTTGGCGCCAGTTGTGGCATATTACGCTACCTGCTATACGTAGTACGATCGTCATCTTGTTTATTCTACGCTTGGGCAGTTTTTTGGACACGGGTTTCGAGCACATCTTCCTGATGCTTAACTCCATGAACCGAGAAGTCGGGGAAGTGTTTGATACTTTTGTATATATGAAAGGCTTGACGCAAGGACAATACAGCTATAGTGCCGCAGTCGGGATGTTTAAATCCCTGGTAGGGCTTGTCCTCGTACTCGGGTCCAATTGGATAGCGAAAAAATTCGGCGAAGAAGGCGTATATTAAAAAGCGTCAGGAGGCTGTCAATATGCTGGCAGAAGATAAGAATTGGAGCAATCGGCTGTTTAATACGGTAAACTATTCGTTGTTGACCCTTGTATCCCTAATCACAATCATTCCCTTCGTATATATCGTTTCAATGTCTTTTGCTTCCCCAGGGGAGGTAGCTAAAGGCGGGCTGCTCTTATTTCCTTCGAAGTTTACCTTGGGGGCGTATAAATACATCTTTTCAACCGACACGATGGTTCGAAGTATTCTTATCTCGATATATATCACGGTGTTCGGTACGTTGATCAACCTACTGTTGACCTCGTTTACTGCATACCCTTTGGCTAAAGCCACCTTACGAGGGCGTCGGACGATACTTCTCATGGTTTTGATTACGATGCTGTTCAGCGGAGGCTTGATCCCGACCTACTTTGTAGTCAAGGCCTTTGGTATGATCAACACGTACTGGTCCCTGATGATTCCGACAGCTATAAGCGCATTTAATTTAATCGTGCTCAAGAACTTTTTTCAACAAATTCCCGACAGCTTGGTAGATTCGGCGAAGATCGATGGCTGTAATGATGTAGGGATATTATTCCGTATCATTTTACCATTATCGATGCCGGCGATGGCTACCTTCGGACTTTTCTATGCCGTAGGACATTGGAATACATTTTTTAATGCGGTGATGTACATGAACGATGCTGAGAAATTTCCGGTCCAGGTTATTTTGAGACAAATTGTTTTGTTATCTCAGGATCAAATCGGGAATACCACGTCACAGCAAGATCCAACCGACTATTTACCACAGACTATTCGAATGGCTTCCATTGTAGTCGCAACCGTTCCGATTGTGCTCGTCTACCCTTTCTTACAGAAGCATTTTGCCAAGGGTGTGCTATTAGGCTCGGTAAAAGGATAACTCTATTTCGAAGAGTTTCCATAAACAAACATTCAGGAGGGGTTATGTATGAAAAGTAAGCGCTTTATCACTCTGGTTTCATTGCTGACGACTGTAAGTGCTTTAGCAGGGTGCGCAGGCGAGAAGAGCTCGCCAACTGCGCAGCAGGACAATACGCCGTTGGAAGTTACTATCGCTACGCCTCAAATCGGAGAAGCTCCGAAAAAAGGCAGCGAAGTGGAGCAGGCTATCGAGAAATATACGAATTCAAAAATCGATATGCAATGGATTCCATCCGCTGCTTTCGAAGATAAGAAAAACATCATGATTGCCTCGAATGAAATGCCTAAAGCATTTAAAGTTACATCAAACGCAACCACTCTTAGCGCGATCCAATCCGGCTTGTTTTGGGAGATCGGCCCTTTGTTAAAGGATTATAAAAACTTATCAGCTGTCAACGCATTGTATTACGACAATGTAAAGGTTGATGGAAAGTTATATAGTTTGCCCTTGTATCGGGATATCGGCCGTGCCGGTATCACTTACCGGAAGGATTGGTTTGATGGACTTGGCCTGAAGCCTCCGGCAGCCTTAGATGACTGGTATAACATCATGAAGACCATCGCGGAGAAGGATCCTGATAAGAATGGTCAGAATGATTCGTACGGTATGTTTCTTGATAAGTCCTATAACGACCCGGCTGCCAGCAGCGCCTTTCTGACCCGGCTCGCAGTTTCTCAAGGAGCGCCGAATAAATGGGGTTTAGAAGGCGGTAAGCTGGTAGCTGAATTTATGACGAAACCTTATCTGGATTCCATGAAGCTGCTTCGCAGACTATATCAGGAAAAATTAATTAATCAGGACTTTTCCGTTGTTCAGACAGCTGATGCCGATAATAAATGGAATGCAGGCAAGGTGGGAATTCGGATTAATACCGTGGCTTCGGCAGCTGCGACTTCTCAAGACAACCTAAACAAAGCTGTACCTAATGGCGTAGTTGATATTGCGCCTTATATGGGACCGTCAGGCAATCGAGTACCGGCTGAGCCAGGCAATAATGGTTTCTTCGTTTTCCCGAAATCAAGTGTCAAGTCAGAAGCGGAATTAAAGCGGCTGTTGGGTTTCTTCGATAAGCTGCTAGAGCCGGAGATGTCGACACTTCTAACTAGAGGGATTGAAGGCAAACATTTTACGAAGACGGCTGACGGAAAAGCGGAGTTTAAAGACCTGACCCAATTTAATCTCGAGGTTAAGCCTTATCGTGACAGTCTGCCTTCGTTTGAGGTAACAGGAACAGGACTGCCTCTAAAATTATCGGATTTGCAGGCGAAGGGCTGGAAGGTCGTAGCCGACAACCTGAAGAATGTGGTGCCCAATGTGGCGTTAACAATGAACTCCAAGACGTATTCTGAAAAAGGCGGAGAATTGGATATATTGATTCGTGATTCCCAAACCAAATTTATTATGGGGAAAATCGACGAGGCCGGGTGGCAAGCAGAAGTGGATAAATGGAGAAAAGCCGGCGGTGACAAGGTGATTGAAGAATATACGGCCGAGTATGCGAAGCAGAAGAAGTAAGACGCTCTAGTTCTAGCATTTGTAAGCATAGGCATCGTAGATTCCTCTGATATAATGGTAATGTCGAATCCTTGAAAGCGAAGAAAGGTGAGGTTTCCGTTGCCTAAATACTTATATCGAATGCTTGTCTTCTCTCTTCTGCTCAGCGCAGTTCCGGTCGTTTGCATCGGGCTGATCTCCTACTATATTGCCTCAAAGGATATTGGGAAGAAGGTTGATGAGGGGAATGTACAGATCCTGCTGCAAAACCAAATGCGCATGGAGCAAATCTTAAAGAACGTGGAAATGGGCGCTGTTCAGTACATCAATTCACCGTTGGTAAGCGATTTCATTTACCATGATTTACAGAATGATGATTTTCAAACGATCAACAATCTCTCCAAAGGCTTGTATAATCTTCATTCGATTGCGGGTGTGGCCGATACGCAGCTGATTAACTTGGAGCACGACTGGATGATCAGCAATCTCGGTTTTACTTCAACAGAAGATTTTGTGAATCGAGATTTACTGAGCGATTATGCCAAACGCCCGCAAAATTTATTTTGGTTAGCTACTATCGGTAGTTCCTTAAATGAAAATAAGATCCGGTTGGTTGTCAAGCTTCCAATGATTGCCTCAACAACCACTCCTAAAGCGTTGTTGATTATTGACATGTCGCATGATGCATTATTGAGTAATTTGGCTCAAAACACACAATTAGGTAATATTTATGTGCTTAATCGAAACAGGGAACCCTTCTTAGCCAGTTCCAGCACTGTAGGGATCCAACCTTCCATCCTGCAAAGGATGAATGTCGCGACAGAACCAGAGGGTTCCTTTGAAATGGGCGATATGGGGGTTAACTATAGAGTCTCCTATTATAACGGCTGGTCCTATGTTTCTATCGTGTCCATTGATGCAATTACGAAGGAATCTAAGAAAATTGCATTCATCACCTTAAATGCTTGTGTGATTATTTTCATTCTAATTGCATTAGCCGCCTTCTACGGAACCAGCCGCATGTATAGGCCGATCCATCGGCTATTTATGATGATGGAGCAGTTCGGAGGAGAATCCAAAGGGAATAAAAAGCGGGATGAATTCGCTTTAATCGAAGAGCGGTTTTCTTCCTTGTTTAGCACGAGAAAGCAGCTTCAGCAGCAGCTGCAGGTTCAGAGTGGGCAGGTGAAGGAATTTTTCCTATTGAAGTTGATCATGGGACAGGTCACAGAGAGCGAATTCTCCTATAAGTATGAGACCTATGGCTTTGGGGAAAAGGGGAAAGCGCTAGGAGTGCTTGCCTTGCAGATCGATTCTCTAGAGGGCACCAGATACTTGGATAGCGATAAGGAGCTGCTGTTATTCGCGATTAATAACGTCGTTGGGGAGCTGATCCCTAACGACCGTATCCTGGGCACTTTGCTGCTGGACCAGTCTCAGGTAACACTGCTGTTAGGCGATTCAGAGGATCCGGATGAGCTGAAGGGCTATTTCTATCAAATGGCGGAGCTTATGAAGTCGAAGGTGCACGAGCTGCTTCAGCTCAAAATCAGTATCGGCATCAGTCGGCCGTTTCATAGGTATACAAATGCGATGGATGCCTACTCAGAGGCGTTGGAAGCTCTGAAACGTAGAATTAGTCTTGGAAATGAGCTCATCCTTGGCTATGAAGATATCGAACCGGTTCACCGGAACAGCCTTCAGACCGCTGCTTCCTGGAATCACCTAGAAGAGAGCTTGATGAATGGGCTTAAAACAGGCGATGCTGCTTCTGCTTACGAGTCTTATAACCTGTATGCGACAGCGATTTTGGAGAAGAGCGTTTCTTTCAATGATTTTCAAATATTTATGCTTCAATTAATCGCCAAAATTTATCGGCTTGTTCAGCAGCAAGGTGGCATACTAGAAGGATTAGTCGGCGCCAAATCGGTCATTATCCGATTCATGAAATTGAATACGGCTGAGGAAATTATGACATGGTTTAAGACGGAGCTGATCCCGCCCACCCTTGCCTTCCTGCAGAGCCGCATTGATTCGCAATATATCAATATTGCACACCAAATGGTCGAGCTCATTCATGATAAATACGATCAGGATCTTACTCTGGAATCGTGCGCTGCGCAATTCCGATTTCATCCCGTTTACTTGAGCCGAGTGTTCAAGAAAGAGATTGGAACGACGTTTATCGATTATTTGACGAATTACCGGATGAATATGGCGAAACTGTGGTTAAAGGACAGCAATATGAAGATAACGGAAATCGCGGAGCGTCTTAACTATACCAACTCCACTGGCTTTATCCGGACCTTCCGCAAAGCTACAGGCATGACACCGGGCCAGTATCGAGATGCTCTTTCGAAATCACAGTAATCGCGGGCTCGGTGACTGACCCATAATCGCGTTATCCAACATGGAGGTGCACCTGTTGACTTATGAATTGGTAGAAAAGCTGAAAGCAGCATATATGTCCAGCGAGAAGTGGTATTCCGTAAGGTGGCATTATATCGAGGGCTGTATCTTAAAGGCGTATTTGGACAGCTATGAGCAAACCGGCAGCGAAAGAGATTATAACTTTGTAAAAAGCTATATGGATCAGCTGTTTGACGCGAGCGGCAATATTTATGAAATCCAAATCAGCAGCTATAATATCGACCAAATCCGGATGGCTGGCATTTTGTTTACGCTATACCAAAGAGAGCGGGAGCCCAAATATAAAAGGATCATGGATATGTTGTATCAGCAGTTGGCTTCTTATCCGAGAACGAGTTCCGGTTCGTTCTGGCATAAAGAAAACTACCCTTACCAGGTTTGGCTGGATGGATTGTATATGGGGCAGCCTTTCTATGTCCAGTACGTGAAGCAATTCGTAGAGGCCAAGGATTATTCCGATACACTTCAGCAGTTCAGAAATGTCCGCCAATCTATATATAACCAAGAAAAGCGGTTGTACAGCCATGCCTATGATGAGAGTCGCCAAATGTTCTGGTGCGATAAATCAACAGGGCAATCACCAAATGTGTGGGGACGTGCGGTCGGCTGGTTCGCGATGGCATTGGTGGATGTGTTGGAGCTGTTAGAAGGAGAGCCGGCAGACGCTGGCATCCTCAAAGCCTATATCAAGGAGCTTATAGATGACATGCTGCCGTATCAGCATAGCGAGGGTATGTGGTATCAGGTCGTGGATATGAAGGAGCATCCGGGCAATTATCTCGAAGCCAGCGGTACACTGATGTTAGCTTATGCCATTTTGAAAAGTGCGCGATTGGGATATCTGCCAAAAGAGTATGCCGTATACGGCATACAGGCCTTTAACGGAACAATTGCTCGTTACCTGAGGGAAGAAGACGGTGAGGTGCTGCTAGGCGGCATATGCCGAAGTGCCGGCCTTGGCAAAAAGCCGGAAACCGGACAAATGCGAGATGGCAGTCTTGCGTATTATTTCTTCGCAGAACAAATCGTGGACAATAACGGTCATGGTGTAGCACCGCTGCTGATGGCATACAACGAGATTAAACGGCTTGGCTGAAAAAGGAGGATTTCTGTATGTCTGAGCTTGCAAAAAGTCAAAATGAAGCGCCTCTTTACATAAAGGTTCACGCCGAGGATAATGTTGCGATTATCGTTAATTCCGGCGGTTTGTCTAAAGGGAGTATCTTTTCTTGTGGTCTTGAGCTTAGGGATAACATACCGCAAGGGCATAAAGTAGCCCTAACTGATTTAGAGCAGGATGAACCTATCGTTCGCTACGGTGATATTATCGGGTATGCGGAAAGTCCGATCCCCAAAGGTAGTTGGGTGGAGGAGAAGTTGGTAAGACTCCCCACACCTCCTGAGTTAGATGAGCTGCCTATTGCCAATCATATACCGTTACCGCTGCCGCCGCTTGAAGGATACACTTTTGAAGGATATCGTAACGAAGATGGCAGTGTCGGCACGAAAAATATACTGGGAATCACTACAAGCGTTCAATGTGTTGCAGGGGTGCTTGACTATGCTGTGAAAATGATTAAAAAACAATTGCTTCCTGGCTATCAAAATGTAGAGGACGTCGTGGCTTTAACTCATAATTATGGTTGCGGAGTTGCGATTAATGCTCCTGATGCTATCATCCCGATTCGAACCATTCAAAATATCGCGACCAATCCCAATTTTGGCGGTGAGGTTCTGGTTGTAGGGTTGGGTTGTGAGAAGTTAGTACCGGAAAGATTGCTTTCGTACGGAGACTCCGCCAACATCGTTTCTCTGCAAGATCATCATGGTTTTATGAGTATGATACAGTCCATTATGAGCATGGCAGAAGAAAAATTGGCAAAGTTAAATCGTCGACAGCGTGTAACTTGTCCTGTGTCCGACCTAGTGGTTGGTTTACAATGTGGAGGAAGTGACGCTTTTTCCGGGGTGACGGCGAACCCGGCAGTAGGGTTTGCCGCTGATCTGTTGGTTCAAGCTGGCGCAACGGTTCTATTCTCGGAGGTTACCGAGGTGCGTGATGCTGTTCATCTGTTAACTCCGCGCGTAATCAATCAAGAAGTGGGCCAAGCATTAATACAAGAAATGAAGTGGTACGATAATTATTTGCATAAAGGTCAAGCAGATCGGAGTGCGAATCCATCGCCCGGAAATAAAAGAGGCGGATTGGTGAACGTGGTAGAGAAGTCACTTGGATCCATTATCAAGTCGGGTAGCAGTCCCATTGTAGAGGTATTATCCCCGGGTGAAAAAGCAACTCAAAAAGGGCTCATTTATGCGGCGACACCAGCGAGCGATTTTGTTTGCGGCACTTTGCAACTTGCCTCTGGGGTAAATATGCAAGTTTTTACAACTGGAAGAGGCACACCTTATGGATTGGCGATGGTACCTGTTATTAAAGTATCTACTCGAAATTCTTTAACGGAACAGTGGCACGATTTAATTGATGTGAATGCAGGAACGATAGCAACAGGCGAAGCAACTATAAAAGAAATTGGTTGGGAAATTTTTTGCATGATATTGGATGTTGCAAGTGGGAGAAAGAAGACTTGGGCAGACCACTGGGGATTGCACAATGCTTTGTGTCTGTTTAACCCAGCTCCGGTAACCTAATTCATTTTGTTGTGTTCGGAAGTGCAACTATTATACCTAGCTAGTAGAGGGGCTAACTGTCATATGATAGTTAGCTATTTCTATTTTCCGAGGCTATATGGGAATGGTTAAGTGATGGGCAGCGCAGCAAAATCCAAGCTCGCGAAGTTCACTGAGCATAAAGTATAAATTGACGTATAATTTAATTTGTCTTACAATATGACTTATAAGCATTCATTTCCTTATTTTATATTATTTTTAAAGAAGGGAAGAGAACAATTTGATGCAGGATATGAAACATGAGCAACTGAATAACCGTTTTTCAGGCACGCCAATCATTACAGAAATGCAGGTCATCCCTGTGGCAGGGTATGATAGTATGCTGCTTAATCTTAGCGGTGCACATGCTCCTTTCTTTACACGCAACATTATCATTCTTAAAGATAACGCAGGCCATACGGGGGTTGGTGAGGTTCCGGGCGGTGAAAAGATTCGTCAAACACTAGAGGATGCACGGGCGCTCGTCATTGGTCAATCCATCGGTCAATACAATAACATTTTGAACACAATACGCAAGCAGTTTGGTGATCGAGATGCTGGAGGACGTGGCTTGCAAACCTTCGATCTACGCATCACGATTCACGCCGTTACTGCTTTGGAAGCTGCGCTGTTAGATATTCTCGGGAAATTCCTCGGTGTTCCTGTTGCTGCGCTCCTTGGCGAAGGCCAGCAGCGTGACCGCGTAGAGATGTTAGGTTACTTGTTCTATATCGGCGACCGTAAGCTAACGAAGTTTCCTTACTTGAGCGGGCAGGATAGTGAGGATGACTGGACACGATTGCGTAATGAGGAAGCGCTTACACCAGAAGCTGTTGTTAAGCTGGGCTGAGGCGGCATACAAGCGATATGGCTTTAACGACTTCAAGCTGAAGGGCGGCGTGCTTCGAGGAGAAGAGGAGATCGAGGCCGTCACCGCGCTAGCCGAACGTTTTCCGCAAGCAAGAATAACGCTGGATCCTAACGGCGCATGGTCTTTGTCTGAAGCAATTCGCCTTTGTCGTGATCAACACCATGTACTGGCTTATGCCGAAGATCCTTGCGGAGCTGAAAATGGTTATTCGGGACGTGAGGTCATGGCAGAGTTTCGCCGTGCGACCGGGCTGCCGACAGCTACGAACATGATCGCCACGGATTGGCGCCAGATGGGACACGCGATTCAAATGAACGCGGTTGATATTCCACTTGCCGATCCGCACTTCTGGACGATGCAAGGCTCTGTTCGAGTCGCTCAAATGTGTCATGAATGGGGGCTGACTTGGGGTTCGCATTCTAACAATCATTTTGATATCTCATTGGCTATGTTTACCCATGTCGCTGCGGCTGCACCGGGAAAAATCACAGCTATCGATACCCATTGGATTTGGCAGGACGGGCAGCGTCTGACCAAAGAGCCGTTCCAAATTGTTGGAGGCATGGTGGAAGTTCCGAACAAGCCAGGTTTGGGCATTGAGATTGATATGGTTGAAATTGAGAAAGCGCACCAGCTTTATAAGGAGAAAGGGCTTGGAGCGCGCGATGATGCGGTGGCTATGCAGTATTTGATTCCTGGTTGGAAATTCGATCATAAACAACCTTGCCTTGTACGGTAATCGATATAATCAAATGAAATGAAGGAGAGATCACAATGGACATTAATCTTATTCGCGGAGTCATTCCGCCAATCGTTACACCGGTTGATGCTGATGAATGCGTGGAAGAGCAGGGACTACGAAGAGTAGTCGAGCACGTTATCGCAGGAGGGGTGCACGGTATCCTTTCTTTAGGCAGTAATGGCGAATTTTACGGATTGGATCATGAGCAGCAGGAGCGGGCAGTTCGCATTACGATCGAGCAAGTTGCGGGCCGGGTGCCGGTTTATATGGGGATTGGAGCCATCACGACTAAGGAATGCGTTCAGTTAGCCAGATTAGGTGAATCGTTGCATGCTCAGGCGATTACGATATTGCCTCCCATGTTTCTTGCGCCTTCGGAAGAAGAGTTATATCAACATTTCCGTAAAGTAGCAGAAGCGACTTCCTTACCGGTGCTGCTCTATAACAATCCGGATCGCGTGGGGAATAATATTTCCGTTAACTTGATCGAAAGGCTTGCCGATATTCCCAATATCGTCGGAGTGAAAGATAGCAGCGGCGATCTAACTTTGACTTCCGAATATATCCGCAGAACACGGGAAAAGGGGTTTAAGGTCATGGCGGGAAGGGATGTCATGATCTTAGGCTCATTGGTTTACGGTGCAGTAGGTTGTGTCGCTTCAACGGCGAATATTGTGCCGGCATTGGTCGTTGAAATTTACGAGAAGTTTATAGCCGGGGATCTATCGGGAGCTTTGGAAGCCCAGTTTAAGCTGGCTCCTCTTCGCATGGCTTCTAATCTCGCAAGTTTTCCGGTGGTGACCAAAGAGGCCATGAACCTTATCGGTCTTGAAGTGGGAGGCTCGATCTTGCCGAACACGAGCTGCTCGGAAATCAATAGAAATAAGCTTGCTGACATCTTGAAGCAGATGGGAGCTCTTAAATGAAAATGAAAGTAGGATTCATCGGGTTGGGTATTATGGGTAAACCCATGAGTAGAAACTTGTTGAAAGCGGGTTATGAGCTAGTTGTTCTCGATACAAGTAAGAGTGGTTCGGAGCTTGCAGCGGCGGGAGCTAAGACGGCATCTACACCTAAAGCCTTAGCTGAGGAGGTGGATGTCATTATTACCATGCTGCCGAATTCACCGCAGGTGAATGAAGTAGTTTTGGGCTCGAATGGTGTCATCGAAGGGGCTAAAACAGGAACCGTCGTTATCGATATGAGTTCGATCGCTCCTCTGACCAGCCAGGAGATTGCCCGGAAGTTGGCGGAAAAAGGGATAGAAATGCTTGACGCTCCAGTGAGCGGGGGGGAGCCTAAGGCGATCGAGGGGACTCTTTCCGTGATGGTTGGCGGGAAGAAAGAAGTATTCGATCAATGCTATGATGTGTTAAAAGCCATGGCAGCCTCTGTCATACGTACAGGAGACATCGGAGCAGGGAATGTGACCAAGCTGGCCAATCAGATCGTGGTTGCCATTAATATTGCCGCGATGTCCGAAGCGTTCGTGCTCGTCAGCAAGGTTGGCGTTCAGCCAGAGCTCGTATATCAGGCGATTCGCGGCGGTTTGGCCGGCAGCACCGTCTTAGATGCGAAAGCACCGCTAGTTATGGACCGCAATTTTGATCCGGGATTCCGTATCAACCTTCATATAAAGGACTTGAGCAACGTCTTGGAAACCTCTCATGAAGTTGGCGTGCCTCTACCACTGACGGCTGCCGTCATGGAGATGATGCAGGCCTTGAAAGTGGATGGAATGGGTAATTGCGACCACGGCAGCTTGATTCGCTACTATGAGAAAATTTCGAAGGTTGAAGTTAGTAGGTAAGAATCCATGAATCCGAAGAAAACCTCTTATCACCTATAAGGGGTTTTCTTTGTTAAGATAGAAGTATCAGAATTTTTGTGCAAGAAAGAGAGGAGAGAAGCGCCATGCGAATTATATTGGCACCCGATTCATATAAAGGGAGCTTATCTGCCCTTGCTGTTGCTAATGCGATGGAACGAGGGATTCGGGACGTATTCCCTGATGCTGCGGTGAGCAAAGTACCTATTGCTGATGGCGGTGAAGGAACGGTAGAAGCGCTTATCATGTCTACCGGCGGTCAAATGATCCAACAGAAAATAGTAGGACCTTTGGGTGAAGAAATCGACTCTTATTGGGGGATTCTTGGCGATGGAGAAACCGGGGTAATCGAGCTTGCGGCTGTTTCCGGATTATCATTGGTACCGAGGGAACAAAGGAATCCGCTGTTGACGACGACTTTTGGGACCGGACAATTAATCAAGGCGGCTCTCGATTACGGACTTCGCAAGCTAATTATAGGTATCGGAGGCAGCGCAACCAATGACGGCGGAGCGGGAATAGCACAGGCCTTAGGAGTCAAATTCCTGGATTCGGATGACAACGAGCTATCCCAAGGCGGGGGGGCTCTTGCCAAGCTCGCACGAATCGATTTATCCGATTTGGATAAGCGTATCGCCGAAACGGAGATTAAGGTCGCATGCGACGTCGATAACCCGCTGTACGGGCCGTTAGGTGCTTCCGCGGTTTATGGTCCGCAAAAAGGTGCCACATCCGATATGGTGGCTCAATTAGACCATGCCCTTAAGAATTATGCGGCAGTTGCCCAATTGGCAACACGCAGGGACGTTGCACTTATTCCGGGGCCGGTGCAGCCGGCGGTGTAGGGGCAGGATTGTTGTTTTTCACGAATGCGAAGCTGATCCCAGGCATTCAAATTGTGCTGGAGGCTGCCGATTTCGCTGAAAAGCTTAAGCAGGCGGACCTGGTCATAACCGGTGAAGGCTCCACCGACTTTCAAACCGCGCACGGTAAAGCCCCTGTTGGTGTGGCTAAGATCGCCAAGCAGGCGGGCATCCCGACGATCTGCTTGTCCGGCGGTTTAGGTAAAGGCGCTGAGGATGTACTACAACATGGGATCGACGCTCTGATGAGTATTGTGCCCCGGCCCATGGAATTAGAGCAATGTATAGTATCGGCTGAAGAGCTTATTCATACTGCCACGGCTAGAATATGCAGATTGATCAGCATTGGAATCAAGATGAAATAATATCATGGCTATAGGACAACATTGTTATTTTATCTAATTCGTCTTACAATATGATTATGCATTTTAGACAGCTAAGAGAGAAGGGTAAATATGGTAGAACTTAAAGGAAGCGTAGAATTGGAGACTGTTAAACGAAACACGCTGCCCAAGCAAGTCGTTGACAGCATTGTTCAGCTCCTGATCAGCGGTCAGCTTAAACCTGGAGATAAACTGCCGTCCGAGATGGAACTGATCGATATGTTAGGCGTGAGTCGGCCAGTTCTGCGGGAAGCATTAAGTTCGCTCGAAGCACTTGAAGTGATTACGAGAAAAACCCGTGGCGGTACCCATTTTAATAATAAAATCGGCAGCAATCCATTCTCGGTGATGCTGGCTTTGTCCATTGGCAACCTTCCAGCAATCATCGAAGCACGAATGGCTTTAGAATTGGGACTTGTGGCCATAGCGGCAGAAAAGATTACGAACGAGCAGCTGAACCGATTAAAGGAAACTATTGATGAAATCGCGGGCAGTGTAGATAACAACTATGGGGAAGCGGACAAGGAATTTCATCGGATTATTGCATTGAGTGCGAACAATCCGATCATTGAAGGGATGATCGATCCGCTGCTTATCACCCATGACAAAATGGACAGACAAATTAGGGAACGTGAACGTGATGTAACGGTCCAATTTCATACAGATATCTATCATGCGCTCGTTAATCGGGATCCACACGAAGCGTTTACTCATATGTACAGACATCTTAGTTATGTCCGAAATAAGCTATTGCAGGTATATCAAAACGAATAATTTTTAAAATCGATAAGTTCTTCGGTAAGCCGAAGGGCTTATTTTTAGTTTAGCGGTGAAAATCCGACTTAAATAAAAGCCGTTTTGGTAACCACATTGCTCAGCGATATGATCGATTGTATCCGCAGATTGGAAAGACTGAAATGACCAGCCATATTACTTATCCATAATTGTCTGGTGAAAAAGAAGCAACCCCAAGCTGCAAGTGTTGGGGCTGCTTCTTTTTGGTTTAAGCCATGAAATGAAGCAATTCTCAGCTCCCGAAAATCGGATTTATGCAAGTAAATTACATGCAAGGACGTTCGCTTTTTACAAAATCTTCATGTGAGTTTTACACGTAATTAACCTATAAACAATAGATATATTGTACAATAAAAATTGTACGGAGTAGATAAAGGGTTCGTAATTCTAAATTAATAGATATTGTAAAAAAAATATTGAACACAAATGCAAGGCCGTTCAAATGCGAAAATCACTTTTTTGGCCAAGGCTTGACATCCCCTAAGCATTAGTGGAGTCGATCGATTTCGATATGCAATGTTTTCGTAGGGATGAGACAATTTTTTGGGAGGTGGTGCTTACGGATTGAAATGGCCTTTATTTATCGCATCAGACTTTGGTGTGAATTTTACGAGCTTTTTGAACAGATCCTTAAAAAACTAAAGTATGGAGGTTTTGTGTAGTGAAAAGAGTTATATCCTTTACCCTCGCATCAATGATGTTAATCGGTACGTTATCGAACACCGCAGTAAATGCAGAGAGTGACGTAGTAAATGCCAACCCCCTTATGGCATCGATTAAATTCGATAATAATTTAAACGACGATGCAAATCAAGGGCATTCGTTGATTGCACATGGAAATTATAGTTTTGTAGACGGTGTATTACCCGGGACTAAAGCTCTGCACGTAGAAAGCGGAAACGGCAATTATGTCGGTACGACGCAAAGCTTGAATGTTGGTAATGACAGTTATACCACATCCTTCTGGTATAAGGGCGACACTAAGGATAATCAGGTCATAGTATCGAACAAGGATTTCAGTAAGAGCTCTAACGCAGGCTGGGCGATTTATACATCAGCCAATTCGGTCAATATGAATTTAGGATTCCCGACCACATCAGTAAAATTTGGGCGCGATACGTTTAATGCTTCCGCTTGGCGTTATGTAACATTTGTTGTAGACAGAGATAAAATGCTCGGGTCGTTGTATATTGATGGTTACGAAATGGCTGAAACTTCGCTGGGGGTCGGAACTTTAGATACATCGAACCCATTAAATATAGGCAGCGACGGATTGGGCGGCAATGGTGGTAATTCATTCGATATCGCTGATCTGAAGGTTTGGAGAGGTGCACTAAGCAGTGATGCAGTTCAAGCTAGTTATAATGGTTATGGTTTAAATAAAGTGGATATGAACGCACTTAACGACACAATATCAGAAGCAAATACAATAGTAGCAGGCGGTCTCGGCAGTGGCTTCAGCCAAACCGATTTTGATTATTTGAAAAAGGTTTTGAATACGGCAGCTACGGTTGCAACAACGCAAAAAGTAAAATTATTTACACAGGAAACCATCAATTATTACGAACGTGAACTAAACAACGCCATATTCATCTATCAAAAAAGCAATAAAACATTAACTCCAGCCGATTTAAATATAGCGGATAGCAGCGACCCGGAAATCTCTGCAAATCCCAGTACAATCGCGCGCGTGGAAGCAGATTATAGAAAAGCCCTGAAAGTATTCCCGCAGGCCGACGTATTGGTACAGCCTGGCGACATTACCGGCGGTAACAATGCCAATGAATATGTGTGGATGGGTGAGCTTACAAAAGTTTACAATAAACTTAAAGCTGAGGGCTTATTTAACACTACGAAGTTATATATTGTAAAAGGCAACCATGATATGAACGGCACCGAAAATTTAGTACCTGTCGGTACGACGGGCGCGTGGAACGAATCAACGAATTCGTACGATAACGATTTCTATAACAGTGCTTATAGGGTAAAGATAAAAGGATATAATTTGATTGGTTTTGATGCAAATATTAACAGCAGCAGCACGGTGGGAAAAGCCACCAATTACCTCAACCAAATTAAAAGTGAAGTGGATTATGATCCAACAAAGCCCATATTTGCAATGTCTCACTACCCGATAAGCGGAACCGTGTGGGGATCGGCATGGAGCAGCGGTGCAAGTAATAATTTCGGTAAATTTATTGCCGACAATAATTTTTCGCAGGTGTTCTATATGTCAGGTCATACGCAATATGACCCTACCGACGAACGTTCTCTCTATCAAGGTGCGGCTTCGTTTCTCGATTCCGGTGGTTCGAACTATTCCAGTTATCAAGATGACGGTCCGTTCGGCGGATATATAGAAGGCGCGTATGGAAGCTATCATACCACACCTCGCATCTCGAATTTCATAGAGGTTTACGGTACAAAATTGATCCTCAAGCAGTATAATTTAGCTACAGATGAATTTGTAAGCATACCTCGTGTAGTCAACGTTGGCGAAGGCAAAGATGCCTTTAGCTATAGCAAGAAAGATATAAGAGAACTCATAGCTCCGCAGTTTGATGAGGGCATTAAGATCGATTCATTGAATGCCAACGAAGTTGCTTTTACAATAAAGCAAGCAAATGACAATGTGCGGGGTATGGAATATAATATTCAGCTTATCAACAAGCTCACGGGGAAAGTGGACAAATCGTTTAACAGCCTTTCGTATCCGATGGACAAACCATACGATGTATACAGGCAATATAAGTTTACAAATTTGTCGCCGGGTACTCCATATAAAATCAGGGTGTTCGCCGACGATTCCGTGTATAACCGTTCATCGCAGGATATTGAAATTAATGTTAACAGTGTTAATTTAAACAGCATCACTGCGCCTGCATCGGTATCTGCGAACAACGGAACGGCCAAGACAGCGGAAGCTCTTGGATTGCCCATAAAAGTAATTCTTGCAACCGATGGTGGTAATGTGGACGCAAGTGTGAATTGGGATTTAAACGGCATTAGTTACGATCCGGCTATCAAGACGGTGCAGACCTTCTCGGTGCCAGGGACCGTAACCCTGCCTCTCGGAGTTGAAAACCCGAACAGCGTTCCATTGACAACAAGCATTAACGTTACTGTTAAAGAAGTTGGAGCAGCTTCCGACCATATAGTACTAGACAAATCCCAATACATCCAAGGGGAAGCCATTACTCTATCCTATAATGGGGCTGCGTTAAACGGGAAAGATTGGGTCGGCATCTACAGAACCGGAGCTGTTCCTCCAGGTGCCGGTGCATCTTTGATATGGAGTTATTTAAAATCTGGATCCGGAAGAGTTAGTTTAAACAATGGACTTGCTCCTGGCACTTATGATGCACTCTTTTTGCTCAATGACGGTTATACGGTAGTGGATCGCAAGACATTCCAAGTCGTTCAACGCGTCCCTGTGAGCGGGGTGACTCTTGATCAACAGAACGTAACAATGACTCAAGGCGAAACCAGAACATTAACAGCTGCCGTTACGCCCGCGAATGCGAACGATACCCGAGTATCGTGGATAAGCAGCGACCCAACTGTTGTATCTATAATCTCAACAGGAAGCAGCGCTTCGCTGATCGGCAAGCGTCCTGGGACGGCGACAGTGACGGTCAAAACTTTAGATGGGAATTTTACGGCTTCTGCGAATGTTACAGTGAACCCAATTGAACATCAACCGCCAACGACAACGGACAATGCGCCAAGCGGTCTGGGTCAATCAAGATGTCACTGTAACCTTAAGCGCGAGCGATAACGAATCGGGTGTAGCCAATACTTACTACATTGTAGACGATGGCGCTGAGCAAACGGGAACGACCGTCGTATTGTCGGAAGAAGGCGTGCATAAGCTTGTATATTGGAGTGTAGACAAAGCAGGCAACGTGGAACGGGCACATACAGTATCCGTTAACATCGACAAGACAGCTCCGTCGATCGTGGTGTCCGTACCGGGAGATAACAGTATCTATAAAAATTCCGTGGATTTGACGCCTCAGATTGCATGGACGGATAACTTGTCGGGTGTGGACAGCAGCAAGACGACGGTGACGCTGGATACGTATTCTTACCAAATCGGAACGGCGATCCCGCTTTATATGTTGCCGCTAGGTCAGCATACTCTTATTGTTACCTCCAGCGACATGGCCGGTAATGTGGGAAGCAAGACCGTTCACTTCCAGACGGTGGCCAGCATCGATTCCTTGAAGGCGCTGGTAACGCGTTTTGCCGATGCCAAATGGATCGACAATGCGGGAATTACCAACAGCCTGCAGGCCAAATTGGCGAACAACAATTTGAAGAGCTTTGTGAACGAGGTGGAGGCGCAAAGCGGGAAACACATTCCAAGCGAAGCGGCAACCTATTTGCTGCGAGACGCTCAATATTCATTGACACAAAAGTAGAACATTATTTGATCACATTTGGATGATCGGTAATGAAACGGGGGGAGATCAATTTCTCCCCCTCATCGATTTGGACGATTAAGTGTACCTAAGGTGATCTAAAGCTGCATTTCCTCGAACGAAGTCGAGCAACATGTTCAAGTTGCAGAATGAACGGTTGTGACCGGATAAACTAAATTGCAGATTGTAATACTTGCATCTCATGAAAAGAGGTTCCGCTATGAAGCAGCGTTCATTCCTGTCCTTGTTCATAATCACGATCTTATTATTTTTTGGGACTACCACAACTTCGCTCGCGCATTCCGGAAGTATGGGTTACTCGGTATTAAACATTGAAGAGAACGAGATTCTCTATGAACTTTTTCTTGATCAAAGAGATTTGTTTCCACAATTCGGTACCAACCTGGATAATCTGGTGAACGAGGTACAGTTCTCGCAAAAAATCGAATCTTATCTACAGAAAGGTCTTCGCATAGATGCGGATTCGAAGCCCTTAACGATGGAATTGCTTTCGATGAACATGGCGAATAAGGGTACCGAAAGAGGCGTGGAATTTCATCTGAAGTTTACCGCCGATAAAGTGATCGAACAATGTAATCTTCATTACGATCTGGCGTTTGACGAAGTACCTGCTCATACGAGTGGACTCTTGGTCCATGCAGGGGAATATGTCCAACAGGACTTGATTGATAGCACGAAAAGAGATATTCTGATCAACCTTCCTAAGCATTCCCAGCAGGATAATGATAGCACGAAAAGAGATAATCCGATCAACCTTCCCCAGCCTAAGATTGGCGCTGTTTTGTGGAAATACTTTAAGCTTGGAATCGAACACATTTTGACAGGTTATGATCATTTGGTGTTTTTGTTATCCTTAGTATTAATCGCATCTCGCTTCAAGGATGCTTTGAAAATTGTTACTGCTTTTACAATCGCCCACAGTATTACATTATTCTTGGTGGCGTCGGGCCGCCTCCATGTCATCTCGTCTTGGGTCGAAGCGCTGATTGCGGTGACAATCTGTTATGTGGCCGTGGAAAATATGTTTGTTCAAAAGGCGAAATGGCGGTGGGTAATGACAGCCATATTCGGCCTGATTCACGGTATGGGCTTCGCCGGGGCTTTGGCTGAAACAGGACTTCCAAAGGGCAATCTGATTGGCACGCTCCTGACGTTTAATTTGGGTGTAGAAACGGGCCAACTGATGGTCTTATGCCTATTACTGCCCCTCTTGATTTGGCTGCGAAGGTTCTCGTGGTATCGTAAAATGATGATTTCAACGTCTTGCCTTATTTTTGTTCTGGCATTTTATTGGTTGATTCAAAGATTGTAATTAGGCTATTCATTGATCAATACGAGAGTTAGCGGTATTTTTGCTAGCTCTTTTTTACTTTATAGGATATTAGTTTTTAATCATGACAACACGGAGCTCTCGGCTGATCTTAGCTATTTTGGAGTGGAAGAACGCCCAAACCATTTATACTGCATGTGTCGTCGATTTCGCAAAAAATGAAATAAGTAATAAATGTATATAGCTAAAATATACTGATCTGTTCCAGTGAAATGTCAATTATAATGAAATCAATAACGAACTAAGGAGGCAATTTACATGGAAAACTTAACGAAACAACCCACCGTACCAACATATAAGGATGGAACACTTATTTAAATTGTTAACGGTGTACGCCCTTATGTGTTATTTAAATAACACAAAAAAGGGGTAAAACCATGCGTTTTCCAGTGAAAAAGTTTTTTTCCTATTACAAACCGTATTTATCGTTGTTTCTGAGCGTATTGGCAAGTGCCTTTATCGTTTCTGCAGTGACATTGGTGTTTCCGCTGCTCGTTCAGCATATTACGAAAGATGTTTTGAAAGGAGACTTGTCCGCAGCCCTAAGCAGCGTGTATGGAATTGGCGGGCTGATGCTTGTTTTAGTCGCGGTCCAGAATATCGGGAACTACTTTGTGGACTACAAAGGTCATGAAGTTGGCGCTCGTATGGAAAGCGATATGCGCAGCGAGCTGTTCGCACACATGCAGACTCTTTCCTTTGGTTTTTACGATAAGGAAAAGACAGGTCGGCTCATGTCTCGAATAACGAACGACCTGCTGTTGCTTTCCGAGCTATACCATCACGGTCCAGAAGACTACGTCAAATATCTCGTCCGCTTTATTGGAGCATTTTTCATTTTGTTTTCGATTAACGCACACTTAACCATTGCCGTATTCTGTTTCTTTCCGATCTTAGGGGCCTTTTCATTGTATTTCAATAAGATGTTGAACAAGGCATTAAGAAGAAACAAAGAACGAATCGGGGATGTAAACGCTCAAGTAGAGGATAGTTTATCGGGAATCCGCGTAGTCAAATCGTTTGCCAACGAGTATGTCGAAATCGAGAAGTTTAACCAGGCAAATAATCGTTTCCTCGATAGTCGAAAGAAAACGTACAAGGCTGAAGCGTATTTTTTCAATGCTGTCGAAACGATTATCCAACTGATTACGATAACGGTGATCATCTTTGGCAGTGCCAGTATCGTCGGCAACACACTCAATTTAGCGGATTTGATAACTTTCTTACTCTATATAAGCTTTATGATTGAACCCATTCAACGACTGACGCATATGAGCTCTCAGTTGCAAGAAGGAATAACGGGCTTCCAGCGTTTTATGGAAATCATGAATTTGAAGCCGACGATCGAAAACAAACCGAATGCCTTGATCCTTCCAGAGGTACATGGAGAAATTGAGTTCAAGGAAGTTTCCTTCCGTTACGAAGCCCATTTGGACCATGTTTTGGTAAACCTGTCGCTTCGTGTACAACCAGGTGAGTACGTTGCGTTAGTGGGGCCGTCTGGTGTGGGAAAAACTACATTATGCTCACTCATCCCTCGCTTTTATGAAGTGACCAATGGGGACGTATTACTAGATGGGATCAGCGTCCGGGATCTCGATCTGAGGTCATTAAGAAATAACATCGGGATCGTACAGCAAGATATCTACCTTTTCGCGGGAACGGTAATGGAAAATATCGGCTACGGAAATCCCGCTGCGAGCGAAGAAGCAATTATCGCAGCCGCCAAATACGCCAATGCCCATGGCTTTATCATGAACTTGTCGAACGGCTACCACACCGAGATCGGGCAACGAGGTGTCAAACTGTCTGGTGGTCAAAAACAGCGGCTAAGTATCGCTCGCGTATTCTTAAAGAACCCACCCGTTCTCATTTTAGATGAGGCAACGAGCGCACTTGATAACGATAGTGAGAGCATTGTCAAAGAATCACTAGAATCATTAGCAAAAGGGCGTACAACCATTGTCATTGCCCATCGACTTTCCACGATCCGCAATGCCGAACGAATTATCGTATTGACAGAGGACGGTATTGTGGAACAAGGTACGCACGAAGAGTTGCTAGCACGCGATGGCGTGTATGCACACCTGTATTCCAAGCAGTTTGAATTACAATAAGAGGGACGGGCAGGTTAACACAAGAACGTAATAAAAATAATGCAGGAATAATTTGATTCTGAATGGAAGATATATACAAACCAAAGGGGTGAATTAATGGTAATTGTTCGTTTGGCTACTTTAGACGATGTCCATGAACTTGTTCGAATGCGCTGGGACTTCTCGGGAGAAGAGCATGACAATAGTGCGGTAAGTTTTGAGGGGTTTCACCAGAGCTGTAGTGATTTTTTGGTTAAAGCAATCAAAAGCGGAGATTGGTACATTTGGGTTGCAGAAATTGATACAAATATCGTATCGCATATGTATCTGCAATTCATACATAAAGTACCCCGGCCAGGTAAATCTCCAGACCCTTATTACGGATATGTTACTAATGTTTATACGCGTCCTGCTTTTAGAAGTCAAGGTATCGGTTCCAAGATTCATATCGCTATGGAACAATGGTCAAAAGAAAATGATGTCGAGTTTCTTATACTTTGGCCCAGTAGTAATAGTGTGCAGTTTTATTCAAGAAATGGCTTCACTAGATGTGAAGAAGCAATGGAAAAGCATTGGTGATTAAGTGAGTATCACGGTTTCCACAGGAGAGGGCTGCCGACAGTAATTGAACGACAGCCTTCTCAGCTAAAGGCAGAGTAACATTTCCGCTTCACCTACAATATGATGTGTCTAGAGATACAATCTAAAGAGGTGAGCCAATGGCAGTCGTAAAAGCCAGGCAACAGGATATTGACATGTTGGCAAGGTTGCTTCGAGCCGAAGCTGTGGGCGAAGGCGAACTGGGTATGCAACTTGTTGGAAATGTTGGCATTAACTGAATACGAGGGAATTGCTCCGATTTCAAAGGACTCCGGACAATTCCCCAAATGATCAACCAGCCGCATGCATTTGAAGCACTGCAACATGGTATGTACTATCAAAACGCAAGAGAGAGAGAACGCCGTCTGGCGCGACGAGCTGTGAATGGGGAGCGGCATTGGCCGGGCAAATTCTCCCTCTGGTATTTTCGTCCGGGAACGGCCCAGGCTCCCCTGCCATGTCCGCCGACCTGGTATAATCAGCCGCACGCAGGACGATACAAGCTTCACTGTTTTTATGAGCCGACCGCGAAAGAATGTGAAAATGTATATAATACGTTTTAATTTTAAGAACGAAAAGTGGTGCATGTTTGTGCCACCGGTTATGGTTCAAACAAACCATGTCGGGCGACAAGAACATTATCTCATTAATTGCCGCGAAAATCGCGGCTTTTTTTATGGGATCAAGTTCTTGTCAAATCCTAATGACAGGATCTTGTTCCCATTCCCGACAGAGCTAATTATCGTTTAGTTGTTAAGCTAATGGGCAAGATAGTTGAAAAAGGAACTTAGATTTAAATCTCGAATATCTAATGTAATCGGATAGCTAAAAATTTGATGACAGTCAGGAGTTAGATACGATGATAAAAGGTTTCGGAGGAATATTTTGGAGAACTAAGAATCTTGAAGTTATAAAAAAATGGTACAGTGAAGTATTGAAGATTGAAATAGAAAATTGGAATGGGACTGTGATAAAACCCCAATTAGGAAATGAGACTATCTTTTCTTTCTTTACCGAGAATGACAGTTATTTTCCAACAGAACAACAAGTGATGTTAAATTTCCAAGTACATAATCTAAACGAGACTATTAAGCATCTTGAACATATTGGTGTACCTCTTGCAAAGAAAAAAGAGATTAGTGAATTTGGAAAGTTTATTTGGATTGAAGATCCTGAAGGTCGACTGGTCGAGCTTTGGGAGAAATAACGAGTAGTAATTCATTTGCTATTGAGCTAACGGGAGTTTAACGCAAATAGAGTGTCATTAATGTTAGGGAGTGTTATCGATTTTTATATAGGAGGTTAAAAAATGATAGAACAAGTTACGGTTGTGGCAAACGCCGCATATCCGTTGGAAGGAATTTTGACGCTGCCGGATTCTCATACTGAAAAAGTCCCGGCAGTTGTATTTGTTCATGGCTCAGGACCCTTGGATAAAGACGAAACAGTTGGTGTAAATAAGCTGTTTCGAGACCTTGCGGACGGACTTGCCAAGGAAGGGATTGCATCGCTGCGGTACGATAAACGCACCTGTACCTATGGCAAGCAGATAATTCAAGAACTCGGCGGCAAACTTACAGTAGAAGAAGAGATAATTCAGGACGCGATTATGGCTGTCCATATGCTGAAAAAAGACCCACGCTTGGATGCAAACCGCGTATTCTTGATTGGACACAGCCAAGGCGGGATGCTTGCCCCCAGAATTGATGCGGAAGGTGGCGACTTGGCAGGATTATTTATCTTAGCCGGTACTCCTCGAACGCTTGCAGAAGTCATCATAAACCAAAATGAGGATTCCATAAAGCAGCTTGAAAAATCTCAACAAGAGATAGCCTTAAAGCAGGTAAAAGAACTGCAAGACAAGTTTGATGCCATATCCGACATGACGGATGAGATGGCGCAACAGACCGTTTTGTTCGGTTCTGTCTATGCTTGGTATCTTAAAGAGATGAAGCAACATCCAATCAAAGATTATTTATTGCAAAACAAAAAACCGATTTTCGTCATACAGGGTGATAAAGATGTACAGGTTTCCGTCGAAAAAGATTTCAACCGATACCGTGAGATGTTAAAAGACCGCCCGAATGTCACATTCAAGCTCTATCCCGGTTTGAACCATATGTTTATGAAAGCTGTGTATGGTACTTTGAAAGACATTTGGGAAGAATATAATATCCCGCAAACCGTGGACAGCACTGTTTTAGAAGATATTGCAGAGTGGATATTGTCGGTTTAGACCACGACAACCCTTTCTCGTTAGAATTTTATAAATGCTATTGAACTTACGAAAACGATAGTTGAGTAAGAATAGCACAACAGGCTACCGCTGATTTAATCTCGGTAGCCTGTTGTGCTAAAGGGCAGTCTAGTGGAATCCATGGTGAAAAAGAGTTTGTAAAAAAATTGAAATAGGCAGAGAAACTTCTTACATATTCGTTTCGTCTAAATTTTAAAGTGGTAAATAAAGGGAGTGGTGAATTTGAAAAAGTTTGTTCTAGGTCTAATTTGCGGAATTGGTTTAACCGCTACAACTGCTGTCTATGCCGCAGACACAATCCAAGCGTACTTATTTCCTGCCAAATTTGTATTTAATGGTCAAGACAAAGAATTAAATAGAGAATACACCACATTAAATTATAATGGTCATGCGTATGTACCTATACGTTTTATAGCAGAAAATATGGGGGCGACTGTAGGATACGATGATGAATTGAAAAAAATAACGGTGGATTACGAATCACTCCTTACACCACAACCTAAAGTGAAGGATTCTTGGGCACTGAAGCCTACGACTGGTTTTCATGATGGGATGTTATTATTTAACGCAGGACTTGTTTTCGGTAAGGGTTACATTGATACCGATAATAAAGGACTTGTCCAAACCCTCCAGTTTAAAAATCAGGACAAACAATCCATTACCATCCAACCACTAAACATTGAATATCAAATTCTAAAGGTAGATGGAGATCAGGATCGTTTGTTGTTTAGCTATAAGTTGTCTCCCTTAGAAGGAGAAATCCCTGTATATGGATGGTATGAAGCGAATCTTCCCGTATGGAACTTAAAGGACCCGAACGGAAATCCCGTCCCCGCTGGAAAATATGCTGCACAAATCGTTATTCCTAACTCTCTCGATTACACTATCGAAGGCAGCGATGAAGTTAGTACCCTCACAAGGCTATCTCGATTCACAAGGTGGGAATTCGATGTTACTCAATCCATCATTGACGATTTTTTTCAGGCTACCCACTCTGAGTCAGCATTGAAAGAGTTTCAAAAATAGAATCAGAAGGGCTGCCTCGTTGCAGCCCTTTGTTATAAAATGAAATTAAGTTGGTTCCAAAAGGCAATTTACTTAAGACAGCAATAGGAGGAAGAGATTTATTTGAAAAAATTTATTTTAGGTGTACTTTTGGGGGCTGTTGCTAGTTTTTCCACCGTGGCGATTGCATCAGATACCATACAAGCATTGATCTTCCCAGCAAAAATTAATATTAATGGTGTCACCCATGCAGTGAGTGATGAATATCGGATTCTAAATGTGGATGGTCACGCGTATGTCCCAATTCGTTATATAGCAGAGAATACCGGTTCGATCGTAGGTTACGACCCAAAAAATCAAGTTATTTCGTTGGCCTATGGGCAAATCAATCTTCAAGATCCAAATGACAAATCGATTTCCATCGGGGATTTAGTTGTTGAACCCATTTCGATTAATTTAGAGGGATTACAAGGACATATAAAAGTTGATCGAGCAGCTACAAGCTATGTGAATTTAACAATTGAATTTTACGATAAAGATGGTAAGTTACTGGGTTCTACCGACCTCTCTGATGATTTTAAGCCAGGGATTCAAGCTTTTAAAACAACAAACTCTGGATTTAATTCCACGGGGTATACAACAGTCAAAGTTCGAGTGAATGAAGTACGTGATGGCGATTTACCCATTATATAGAAATTATACGGAGGAAACTGTCAAATCCGTTCAGTATCTGCTTGATGCAAATGCATCTATTAATATTACAGGTCGAGAAGGCAAGTCACTTTTGGAAGGATTTAAAGATTTCATGGGTATATCCGAAGCAAAACAAATTTATGATCTGTTAGTGGCTAAGGGAGCAAAATAGAGTCAATAATCTCAGGAGATAGTGGGGGTACATGATGCTTTCCCAGGTTTGTGTTACGAGAGTTTTGTTAAGCGAAATCCTTATAAATTGATTCCGGCTTTTTGATTTATTCACTTCTTTTTCTCAGCCAAAAGTAGGCACCTGAAATAATCATTAAAAACAGAAAATAACCGAAGACGCTGTATACATGCATCCATTTGTCGGTATGTACAAAATCCCCGAGCCGCTCTGCTAGATTTTCCAAAGTCGGTATCAACAGGCTGACAAAGAGGGTAATGCCTATCCTCCACCATTTATTCATTTGGGAAATGCAGTATAAAAAAACCATTGTCAAAATGGGCAACCCGATTAAATTGAAAACAATATTAATTGAAAAAATCTCCGGCAGCGGCCTGTGAGGAAACTGATAAATCCCTTTACCGACAAAATAAAGATCAAGATATGTACCAAGCAGTGATGCCAGCACAGTGCATGCCAAGCTATCTTTATTCCAAAAAGTGAATCGCTTTTTTGGCAAGCGCGACAACCTCGAGTCGCTCCAACGTTTTACAGTATTCATTCTTAATCTCTCCGTCCATCATTTCTATGTCATCTTCTAAATAATCCACCACAAGTATGTCTTGAAACCAATCTCCCGGTTCTGCTTCAGGCTGGCTTATATTTTTCCAGGCATACTCCATTTTTGGGCTGTAAATTCTTCTTGCATCGTTGTGAATCTGGCACGATTTTAACCTTAATGGATAGGTAATTCCCGGCGCACCTTCATTTACACTGTTGAATATATGTGGCCAGTAATCCTTTCTGGACCCCGTGTGCGGATTACGTTTTGCCCATTCCAAGGCCTGCCTATTAAACTCCTGATTCTTGAACAAAACGGCATAGAGTCTTTTTCCAAGTAAAATTCGCTCATGGAGAGACTGGAATTGGTGTAGAGTCTGCCCCTTTAAATGATCACCTTCAGCAGGAAAAAGAATTTGATTGAATGATAGTAGATCCTGAAGGTGAAATTTGATTTTTTTTAATACTTCTTTTTGATAATAGGGGTTTTGAATGACCCTTTGTTCCAAGTAACTTTGTTCATTAATTACTAATCCTATACAATGAATATGCGTATCTCGGACTCTCCAAAAATAGTTCCAAATCGCTTCCATAAAAATAGAAACATTCAGTCGGGGTAGTAGATAAAACAGGGGTATATTTTTCTTTAAACTCTCTTCATAAAGCAGAAATTGCGGGTATACATCTTGGAAAATAAGCCAGTTCCCGCGTTCTAAAAAATGGAAAAATAAATCCTGCTCCTTTTCCGAGAGCAGTTTAGTTAGAAACTCTCCCTTGAGATCGGTCATATTCCATCCGCCATTCCGAGATACCATATGACCTAAGAATGCCCAATGGATTTCAGGGTGACGGAGATGAAACTCTAGATATGCTTTTGTTCTAGTCACATTATTTAGGTTGTGCTCCTGGGTAATCCAACTAATTTTGTCCAAAAGCTTTTTCTCTGAAAGTGTTAACTCTTTCGAGATGGCTTGGGAGTGTTTCTTTCTTTTCTTTAATTCCTCGCGAATCGTTTCAAGCGGTGTATTTTGACGATTTCTTGTAAAAAAGATAGGTGCTTCCCTCCTTTTCGAATTCTCTAATGAAGAGATGAATATGTATATCCTAACGAGACGTTGCAGGAGGAAGGAGCGCTGGAATGAATGATTGATACGATGAAGGGGATAAAGCGGATCATTGAAACACTTCGAAAAGACCAGTCTCCCGATGGATCGTGGGCTTATCCGTTTGAAACGGGTATTTCTACCGATGCTTATATGATTATTTTATTACGGACTTTAGAGATTGATGATGATTTAATTGAAGGGCTTTGCCGAAGGATTTTAAGCAAACAGCAGAATAATGGAGCATGGAAGCTTTTTTATGATGAAGGAGAGGGAAATGTAACTGCCACTTTAGAAGCTTATTATGCACTGCTTTTTTCCGGATTCTACCGCAAAGAAGACGAGTGCCTTCGCGCAGCCAAAACGTTCATTCTCGCAAAAGGCGGTTTATCGGAAGTGAGTACATTTACGAAAATCATGCTGGCACTGACCGGGCAATATCAATGGCCGACCTTTACCCCTTTGCCGATTGAAATGATTCTGCTCCCGTACTACTTCCCAATCAATTTCTATTCTTTATCTGTTTTCGGGAGAGCCAATCTGACTCCAATTATGATACTTGCCGACAAAAAGTTTTCCGTTAAACCAGTGAATGCTCCTGACTTGTCTGATTTGAAATTGATAAGGGATGATGAGGATCAGTGGATTCGCTCAAGTGAATGGGGATCGCTGCTCTCCTTGATTCAGGACGGAGTAAAAAGATTGATCGGCATCCCGAGAGAACTGCACCTATTAGCCCTTGAACGTGCCCAAAAACTCCTTAATAGGGTATATGGTTTACAAGCAGTGGGCTTATAGAAAAACCATCCAAACATACAAAAGGCGGCGGCATGGCTGGGGAGTATTCAGAATTCGGACGGCGGATGGGGCGAATCGTGCCGAAGCGACATTCAAATGACCTACGTTCCGTTACAAACGAGCATCCTGACAGATACGGCTTGGGCACTGGATGCATTGATTACAATTGCTGACCGACCGACTACGGTCATCCAAAAAGGAATAACCTATCTGCTGGATTCCCTTGAGAAAGAAGATTGGACCTCTGACTATCCCAAAGGCCAAGGTATGGGGGGAGCGTTTTATATCCATTATCACAATTACCGGCATGTATTTCCGCTGCTTGCTTTAGCGCATTATCGGAGGAAATTTAAATCGAAGGACTGAAACCTCTCATAAGCGGAGGTGAAAAAGATCTGCTTCGAGGTAGCTCCTTTTATTTATTTTCTAGACTCGGTAGCCTGTTGCGAGGGACGGGCAGGTTAATGCAAATGTTATGAAGTATTTTATTCAATACCCTTGACTTCGAGTATACTCTAACAAATACAATAATGATTATCAGTCCATTAAAGGTGGCCGACCACAATGTACTCAATTAGCGATATATCCAAATTAATGGGCATTACAGCATATACTCTCCGATACTACGAAAAAATAGGTCTTCTTCCTAACCCCAAACGTCTGGATGGGAAGCAATACGGGATTAGGCGATATGATGATCAAGATCTTCGATTTATCAAATTTATTCATGGATTGAAGCAAACGGGGATGAAGCTAAAAGACATCGCAACGTTTGTGGAAGAGGGATGTTATGTGACGCAAGAGGAACCAGAGATTGAAGTGAAGGTGATATTTCACAAAAGGATTGATATTTTGAGTAAGCATATAGAGAAACTGGAACAACAACTAACGCAATTGGAAGTCGTGAAGGTCTCCGCACAGGATAAAAGAAATTTTTACTACAGTATGTTGAAAGAACACGGAAACGAGGAAAAGAAACTGAAGTAATCGTTTAACTCAACCAGGTCCTTAGTTAACTACCCTAATCAAGGAGGCTATACAATAAATGGATAAGACAATACATGTCGGTGTAATCGGGGGATCGGCTAACAACCAATGGGCTAGTTCAACTCACATTCCTGCATTACAACGGCTTCCGAAATTTAAAATTACGGCAATCGGTACAACCCGGATGGAAAGTGCGGAGAAAAGTGCCTCCCAATTCGGAGTTCCACATGCATTTGCGGATTCAAACGAACTAGCCCACGACCCGGATGTGGATATGGTTATTGCGAGTGTGAAGGTTCCTGGTCATTACGATGCGGTCATGGCCACACTCAATGCCGGTAAGCATGTATATTGTGAATGGCCTTTGGGCTTAAACACCTCTCAAGCCATTGAGATGAATAATTTAGCTACAGCCAAAAAGGTTCATCATGCGGTTGGTTTGCAAGCCCGACAATCTCCTGAAGTTAACTTTGTGAAAGACCTGGTGGCTGAGGGATATATCGGCAAAGTGCTGTCGTGTCATATGAAAGTCTTTACAACTGCAAAGGGCGGCACAACGAATGAAGCCTCTAAATATTTATTGAACCATTCCAATGGAGCAAACTTATTGACGATTAATGCAGGGCATGCCATAGATGCACTGTGTTATGCTGTTGGCGATTTTGAAGAGTTATCGGCTACGATAGCTAATCAAATTAAACAAGCAAAAGTGCAGGAAACCGGTGAAATCATTGAGAAGACGACTGCAGATCAAATCTTAATTAATGGAACATTAAAAAGCGGAGCAACCGTCTCTATACATGTACAGGGGGGCGTATCCTATCGAACAGGAGTCTCGTTAGAATTCTATGGTACGGAGGGCGTAATTGTACTGTCTAATGAAAGTACTCATGCTCAGCTTCAATGGGGGGATTTGAAAGTTGAAGGAATGCATCTTGCCAATCGGGAGAACTCGTCTTCACTCGCTGAATTAACCATTCCGGATCATTATCGTTGGGTGCCTGATACGATTCCTGGCGGACCTGTCTTCAATGTTGCACAAGCTCTCGAGAAATTTGCAAAGGATATTATGGAGGGAACCCGACGTATTCCTAATTTTGACGATGCGGTAAAACTTCATATACTCCTTGATCACATACAAAAAGCAGCCGATACTGGTGAACGTCAGGTTCTTTAATTAATGATCCGGAAAGTTGCTTTTGTTTATAAAACGTCATGATTAATAGTAGGAGTAAATGTGGGTCGAAATGATGAATAAAAGAAGTCTTCACAGTTTAATTTGCTGTGAAGGCTTCTTTTTGTTTGAGCGGTATTCAGCAATCATCATCCCGATTAATTACAAAGTTCGTAAAGAAAGTTTTTGGCTCATTTGTGCGTCTTTGGGTTTATTTTTTTGTTCGACGAAACTAGACAATGTTCAACAGAGGTAAGAAATACCAGTAAATAGAAATATATAACGTGATGAGGTTTTGTTGCTAACTACTTACTAATTGGCTCAAATGTAGGGAGGGGAATGAATCATAAGTTTGTGAATCGTTGATCTATCCGCAACTCATAAAATGAATCGGAGGTAGGTAAAGTTGGCTACACTGCAGCAAGCAATTCGTTATGAAGGTGATGTAATTCAGGCACCAATCAGCATGATACATCTTAATTTTCTTGTACCGGTGTACGATTACTCGGGTATGACCCCAATCGACGGCTCTTTAACTAGGGTTCAGATGGGATCGGAAAAAGTAGTCATTGAACATGCGTTGATAGACACGACTTATCAGGCTTTATTTCCGGTATCCGATCTGGCAGGTAAAACGGAACAGTCCGTGACCAACTTTCTTGGTTATTATATTCGTGCAACTTCTGAAAATCGAATCAATGACCTTAGTTTTATCATTCCAGTCAACTACGAAGCGGCTTCCGCAAAGGTTGGCGAAACGAATTTGAATGCGATTTTCTGGGTTCGCAATGTATCCAAATTGGTTGATTCCGTAGGGATCATGGTAAGAGGGAGGGCTCACCCGAGTTTTACAGAAACAATAGCCTTTCTCGATCGGAATTTGTTCTTGCTAAATAAGGATGTGTACAATCGTATCCTGGCAAAGTTCAAAGATTTAACCGGCAGAGACGATGATATGTTACTGCTAAGGGTTATCGGTCACTTCCTAGATGAAACGGGACTGGATCCTGGATCTATAGAATGGAACGATGACATGATTACCAAACTTCGCAGACTCCTGACAGGAGAACACCTTGAGGATCCGGGTAATAGGATTACGGGAGTTATCATCGAAACGTTCAAACAAATCTTTGATTTTCCTTTAACAGTGCCGGCTATTCAAAAGCTCGAAGTAGCAGGTGATTTTCAGATTAGGAAACCGGATCAAAGCGCGATCACCCTAAAGGATCTGATCCTGTTTGAGTTGTCTGTAGAATGTCCCCTAGTTAATGTGAACGGGGTAACGACAACAATCAAAACACCGTATGATTGGAATTTTAGTTCAGACTCAATCGATGGTAATAAAGCTAAATTTGTCTTCACCTTTGCAGCAAATCTGATCCTGCAAAATGCTGTAGACGGGGCTGTTACAGTATCCGTGAAGACCTATGATGGAGTTCCGGTTTGGCGCAATACTTTCACCGCGGAGGACCCGAATCTAAAAGATCTACACATTGCCGTTGATCAGGTAAAGCCTGCAACACTGAACGATCCGAAGGGCGCAGGGACCGATAAGCAGAAAAAGCTGCGTGGTCAGTTGCTGGAATTAAAGAAGGATGAATGTCCACTCAAGGACCAGACGGTAATCATTCAGGCGAAGGTGAAGGACGATGACCTGTGGCGAGTCGTGGCGGCCGGGACAACGGATGCATCGGGTAATTTCTCGATGCCATATCCATACGGTGATTACATTGCCGCGCAAGCTATGGTCTCGCTAATGCCTGATTCTCCAGCTGACATCCCCATTAGAAGTGATGGTAACAAAAATGGAACGATCTCCGACGACTTCCTTTACTTACTCATAAGCAATCCACAATGTACACACGACGAGTCGGATGGAGATTGCGGATGTAATGCCCCAAAAAAGGCACCCCGTTTGCCTGATCATGCAGACCTGATCAATTCTGACGAGTACACTCAAGATATCGGAGGTGCCTGCGTCAATCTGTCCACTCCAAACCGCACGTTGAGTGAGTACAGTTACCGAGGGGTGGTTCGAACATCAGATCCAGAAGTTGCTAACTATACCTTGAACAAGAACTCTGACGGAAGCTTCGATTTGGTGAGTAGCACAACAACCATCGAACGTACGGCGATCAGTTTAGGCAATCCGGTTCGGTGGGCGGATGCACCGGAAGCACACGAAAACCTAACGCTTTACCAAGCAGTAACCGTTGCAACGGGGCATGTACTTCACTATAAAGCCATTTTCAAGGCGGATGGTTACTCTCTTGGAAATTTACTGTACTCGCTGGCTCTTGCTCCAGGTCAAAAGAAACAGATCGTCGTCCTCGATGCGGCACATCAATTGCAAGGTACAGAAACGCAAAGTATTGCCCAAGTAGAGAGCCTGGCGGCTAGCCTTGTGAACGAACGTAACACCCTCGACCAACTTAGCGGGGCCCTCAATGAAACATTGAATGGAAATAGTTCGTCCAGTACAGGCGGTGTAAGTGCAGGACTTGGCGCGGCTGGAACGATTGGCTTCGCATCCGCTTCGCTAGGTGTAGCGGGAGGCTATTCCAGTGCCAATTCGTCTGCGTCGCAGAACAGCTCGAGGGACACATCCATGTTCTTCGGTGAGAAGCTGCGACAGTCCATCATGCAGAACGCAGAGAGTTACCGTCAGCTCAATGCTTCCGTTGTTACAACGGTGAAGGAAGGTCAGCAGTTCAGTGTTACCACGGACGTTGTTGCCAATCACAATCACTGCCATGCATTAACCATGATGTATTTTGAGGTGCTGAGGCATTACGCCATATACCAAGAGCTGGCACAAGTCGAAGAGTGTGTCTTTGTTCCGCTGCTTATGACTCACTTTACACGTAAAAACATTTACAAATGGTCTGACGTTTTGGCAAGTAACCTTTTACCGATGCCTTCGAATACCTACTTGCAACCCATCCCATACCTACGTTACCGTGTCAGCCATCCGCTCATCCCAGCATTCGATGCTAACGCACGGATCGAGACTGATTATAAATTCGTCGACTTTCCGGAAAAGGGTAAGGCATACTGCGACGAGCCAATCACATCGGTGACGGGATACATCACTTTGAGGGTGAACATTCCGCGTCCGAAGACGGTATATGACCGGGTATTGTCATTTCCAGTCGTAACGAGGACACAGATCACAGACCGCAACGGTGGTGGCATCTGGGGAGCTATTTGTGATGTCGTATCGGGTCCAGATTTAGATAAAAAATCATGGGAGGAGAGACAGAAGTTCACTGATGAACATATCGTCATCTATGACAACTTTCAACAAGCTCGTCCTGCCGATGTTATTGAAGTAATCAAGTTTGATAACATATTTAACTCGGGAAGCCAGGACGATATACCCTGGAGGTCGATAGCGGATCTTTGCGGTTACAGCGACATCGAGGCATTCCTAGCGAATTATTTCTCACACAAGACAATATCACAATGGGATACTGTGTTTAATGACGAGATTCTACCTGTCGTGTTTGAAAAGCTATTGGACAATACTTTATCGATTGATCCATTCTCAACATGTGACTTCTCGACCGTTGGTAAATATCATGGTGGCGAGCGCTTGATGAGGATAAATTTGCAAGCAACGACCTCTCAGGCACGTAAAGATATCACGACAATCAAAGTCACATACACTAATATAGTGAAAAATCCGAAGATCTTCTGGCCATTGGTTACGTTCATGGTCGAGAACTTGCATATTGGGTACACCACCAAACACTATGAAGGCATTATTTTCAACAAAACAATGGGAAATAGTTTAACTGACGGGGGCACATATGGTTACCCAACGCCGATGAATAAGGACGAACAGCGAAATCCGAGGGAAGAGGATCAATACCTGGTATTGAAGTTGCTCGAGCACCTAAACAGTAATGTAGAATACTACAATAAGGTCCTTTGGCGATTGCTCGACCCGGATCGAAGGTATATGATGCTGGACGGGTTCAATATCCAGATTTTTAATGGACAAGGAGTACCCGTCGGGTCTCGAAGCTTGGCATCGGTCATTAAAAACGAGCTGCTAGGCATTACCGGGAACTCTCTCGTATTTCCGGTTGCCGCTGGTTATCGGGTAAGTCAGTCGTACATCGCGGAAGTAAATGCTGAGGGCGGCGAGATTGAAGACGTTTCATTGTTTGACCATTATCGGCCGCTTACTCCGATACCTCCCTATCGAATTAGTGTTCCGTCGAGAGGTGTGTTCCTTGAGGCTGTACAAGGTGCATGTGATGCATGCGAGAAGGTTAAGGAGAACTCCTCACAGGATTGGAGCAAGTTCACAACGGATGAACCTACGTCGGTCACACCTGTGACATTGCCGACGCCACAGCTTACGGATTGGAAGGCTGCGTTCAAGGATTTTGCACAACCGCTTGTTAATATCCAGAATGCGCCAGCTCTTCCGGATACGGGAGCAGGGCTAGCCAGTATTACTGACCTGCTTGGCAAATCCGGTGTATTCCGTGATGTTACCGGGCTGGATGCGACGCAGCAGAATGCCATTCGCACGTACCTTTCGAACCAGGAGAATGCGAAGGCATTTGCCCAAATGGCTCAAGGAATGGCTATGCAGCAGCACAACACCGAACATTCGGACAAAATTATGGAATCGCTTAATAACGCAAGGTCGAGCGATGCCATAAGTAAAGAAGATTATGGGAAACTGGTAAAAGAGCATTTACAAAAGCAGATCGACGGTGGAGAAGCACAAAAAAGAGCGAACGAGCTCGAACAGAAAAAACAAGAAACGTCACCCATTCGATCCGCGGTTGATCTTGCCAATAACAGTAATAGGGCCGTATCCGCTACCGAAACTGACAGTAGCGGTAACACAAAATCCATTGATGTAAAGGGAGACGAGCTTCTACAAGTCGGTGACAATTATGTACCTCCGGCTACTACAAAGAATGAATTGATCGGACTGGCGGGAGAGCTTCATCTGGCAGATGCTTTAACGCGTGATGGGTTGATTGTATTTAGGGATTGGACGAAGCACGTCTCGGAAGTTGGAATAGATTTGATTGCTCTAGATGCGAGGAATGTTGATCCTAACTTATGGGAGATCTGGCTACTGGATAACAAGGGGCAAATTAAAGGTATAAGTGGCGCCAATGCACTAACTGGTGATAAATTCAATGTATATAAACAGCAAGCAATTGATTTTCTAAAACAAAAATCACCTCATCCTCGTGCAGTAGAGGCAGGAACGCTTCTCGAAAATAATAAGTTCAGGAAAGTTGCTGCAAATGGCTGGGCGGGAGTGGACACCCGTTTCACTAAGAAATGTTTTGATAGCGGGCTCCATGTATACGATATACGCCTTGGTAAGTTATTCGAGAAATTTTCAGAATGGGAATCAGCCTTTATCGCCTTCAAGGCGCTACCAAAGGGCATCCGTCGGTTGAGTGGCTTACGTGGAGCGGCAACTGTGGAGGCTATGCTCTTGGTGATGTTGGTATCAGGAGGGGCTCTTTACGTTCTTCGTTCTGACTCAGCTCAAAGCATACTAGGAGAATTAGTAGCACAGACTATTTTTGATACGGCGCTTTCATTACTCCCCGGTGGGTTCTTCGCAGGACTTGTTGTGGGATTGGAGAGTGACGAGTCACCGAGCCAGAGGGCTGCACGGAAACGGGCTGAGACTATCGATGAGATTTGTGGATCGATTCCAGGATTCGCGGGTATGTCACCAGATGAACAGAAAAGTATCCGTGAGGAGATTGGTAAGCTTCTCGATGAACCTCTATTTATACCGGATCCTCCATCACCTCCATCTAGAGGCTTAAAACTTCCATTCTTTAATTATCAAATTGGTCCAAAGTTAGACGAGGCATAACTTTCCTCCGCCTCATACGAATGGGTCTCAAGGTGAGTGGTGGAACTGCTTATGCAACAATATTCAAACAAGCGTAATCCAGATAATAAACGCACTTAGTGATAACCAAGCTAGCATGACCACGAAAATTTGAGTAAAAAAGAAAAGATCCGGAGCTTGCAACGTGGCAGCTCCTCTTTTTGTTCATTCAAGTAACGGGAAGTATAGTGAAGTGCAGATTTTCTTCTTTTGTAAATTAGTGAGATAATTGTCTGAGGATGTACAAATGATTGATTCCTCTACATTAGGAGATGATTTTAAATGGATTGCTGTGCACCATCTAATAATACAGGAGCTGTAAAAACGGAGTGCTCTTCCTGCGGTGAAAAGGGCAAGAATGTGCAACTCATAACGCTCAAGTCCCTGCTTAAAGCGTCAGCACTAGAAACCATTGAACATGAGAACTCTTACATATTCTGTTCGAACTCTGCTTGCTCTATTGTTTATTTCAGCAGTAACCATTCGCAAACATTCAACGAGAGTGACATGAAGGTACCAGTGTACCAAAAGAACTTCAGCATGGATGTACCAGTGTGTTACTGCTTTGATTGGACGAGAGAGCGCCTTCTTCAAACGGCAGGCACCGACCAACAACCTGCCGACGAAATCAAAGCACATGTTCAGGCGGGACGTTGCGGATGCGAAGTAAACAACCCGCAAGGGGCATGTTGCTTAGGGAACGTGAGCTTATTTGTGCGGGGTCTCAAAGAGGTATAATCACGCTCTTTCTAATGAAGGAAATATGAAATGGAACATAGTAATGATCTATTTCGTCTAATTAAAAGGTTATCCATTTAAGGAGGTAAAGGTTAAAGTGAATATGAAACGAAACAGACATGTGTATGTTGTATTTGTATTTATTCTGGTAAATTTCATAGTCAGTTTACCAGCAAATGCTGCTCTACCCGGTCCTATCATCCGCAAATTTAACCCACCCACACTTCCGCCGGTAATCACATTGTTCGAACAGACTCCGCTTTATTCCACACCTGACGATTCGCTTAATCCGACTGCGGAACTCAGTCCTCAAGATGTTGTTACGACCGATGTAGAGCAAGCGTGGTATGCCAAACAACGTGGGGATAAAGTATGGATAAAAATCAAGACCACGTGGGCAGGTGATCTTTGGATGCACCTTGACTCCGACAAAATTGGGGTCGTTAAGCCTATCGATACCAACATTGCTCTTCTCTGGTCTGCCGCTCTCTATACACAACCATCTTTATCAACGATGACGGATGCTGATCTTGCTCCACAAACGGTCCATGCTAATGCCATATTCGAATCACCTGCATCTTATCTGGCTAACTCATACCGAATCGAGACATCGTGGCTAGGGGATATGTGGATTGTCTCCAATCCCCATATTCTGACGGATATGGAGGTCATAAATCAGGACATGGACCTGCAAACAGACACCTTGTACATGGAGGACTATGATACAGCTAATCGCTTGCAGCGTCCCTCCGATGCCAAACTGATTCCACCGCAGAAAGTATTTGCTTTGGAAAAAACACAGTATGGTACCTATCATGTTCGGTCGCAAGATGGTGACACGTTCTGGATCAATCCAGATTATGCGCAGCCTTTCGGTGTGGAGAAAATCAATGAGAGCCTTGTTCTAAAAGTAGATACGATCCTACATCTGTTTCCAACAATGCCATTTCCAACTTTCGGCGTCCTCACTCCTCAAAAAGTATCCGCTTTTGAAAAATGGACCGATTCGCAAGGAAAACGGTGGTATCATATTCATACTTGGGCTGGAGATATGTGGGTTCAAAGTGATGAGCAGGGATAACGTAGGTTCAATTTGAGTTGCTGTTGAGATCATTTCATTCGACAAGAAGTAGAAATGGCCGGATTTGAAGCACTAAATAAATAGTATGAAGCCCCGGATTTTACAGCTTTAAGCCGTAGCCGGGGCTAATTTTTTTGATATAGGAAAATTCATTATGAAAGAAATTCTTCCGAGTACCTTCCACCCAAGGAATAAAAGCGGGATATTTGGTCGAAATCGTACAAACAAGAAGTCAAAAACGGAGTAGTGATTCTGCTGCCCAATCACTATAATAAAATATATTATTTTAGTTAATAAGAGAAGCCAGCAGAATGCTGGCTTTTTTAATTCGTTCATTCAGTCAATAATGATTAGAGAAGAATATGAAAAGGGGGAGCAACCATGACAAGCCGATTTTTTCGAATTCCTTTCAATTCCATTCGTTTCAAGCTGATCGTCGGTGTGGTGCTGATCACAGTACCGTTAAGCTTGCTGCTCATTTATACCAACTACTATGCGATCGGCGTTGTTCGGAGTCAAGTGGCCGATTCCAACAAAAAAATGATCTCTTTGTATATGGGACAAATTGATGAACAATTACGTTTCGCGGAATCGTATTTAATGGGCTTGACTATCGCCGAAGCCGACTTTACCGGCATTGAGAACAAAGTTTCGGAAAGTGATCGCTACTTCGCTTTAAGAAGATTATCTAACCGGATTACCGAAAATATGTTGAATTTCAAATCGGTCGACGGCTTTTTTATTTATTCGGTTCCCAATCAATCTTACATGAATGCATTCCGGGAAGTTACGAATTATGCTGAGCGAGAATCGGTCAGGAACTTTATTGAGGATGAAACCGGGAAGGCAACACCCAATTTACCGATCAATCGTTGGTACGTGCAGGAAATCGGAGAAAAATATTACTTGCTGCGTACGATCAAGGTGAGCAATACGTATGTCGGTACATGGATTTTGATCGACAATTTAATGATGCCGCTAAATCTCATCGGTCTAGGTGAAAAAGGAGAAGCCTTATTTACAACGAATGAGGGCGTGCCTTTGGTGAACGCGGAAATTGTCAAGAATAACCGGCTCGATGTAAATAAAAATCTTCAACACTATTATTTAACCGGGGACGATCACCGCTATTTGGTAGTTGGTGAAAAGTCGGCTGTGGGGAATTTCAATCTGATTGCGCTTATACCGGATGAACAAATATTAAAAAATCTTCCTATCCTCCGAAATATTGTCAATTTCATTCTCGTTGGCGTTTTCATCCTATTGCCCGTCTGTTTGCTGCTTCTCCGAAAAACGTTGCTCATTCCGATCAATCGCCTGATTTTAGCGATGAAACGGATTAAGGACGGCAATTTGGATATGCGGATTCAATCGTTTAAGACGTCTGATGAGTTTCAGCTTGTTTATGAAACCTTTAATACGATGATGTCACAAATTCAAGAATTACGGATCCATGTCTATGAAGAGCAGATGAACAAGCAAAAGGCGGAGCTCCAACATTTGCAGCTGCAAATCAATCCGCACTTTTATTTGAATTCGCTTAATATTATGCACACGCTCGCGCGCGCCAAAAATTATGCGCTGATTGAAGAGATGGCGCAATGTTTGGTTGGCTATTTCCGCTATATGTTCCGAAGTAATTTGACTTTTGTCTCTGTACAAGAAGAATTACAGCACGTTCGAAATTATTTGCGCATTCAGGAGCTGCGATTCCCGAATCATTTACAGTGTACGATTCATGTTCCTGACTATTTGCTTCGTACCCCGATCCCGCCGCTTGTCGTTCAAACGTTTGTGGAAAATGCGATCAAGCATGCAGTAACGATGGACGAACCGGTTCTTTTGACGATCGATATGGAACTTGACGATTCGGCTGCAGCCCCCACACTCCAAATAACCATACAAGATACGGGGCCGGGTTTTCCGGAGGATGTGCTGGAGGAAATTCGCAGTGGAACCCAGATGACGAGTACGCAAGGCGAACATATCGGAATTTGGAATGTTCAACAAAGGCTGCTGCTGTTGTACCAGAGTCGTGCTGACATCTCATTTGCCAATATGGCTTCTGGAGGTGCAGTCATCGTTATTACACTGCCACTTACACCGGATTTGGGGAAAGGAGAGCAATTATGATGCAAATGCTCATTGTAGATGATGAAATTCTATTCGTGGAAGGGCTCAAATCCGATTTGCACTGGGAGACGTTCGGGGTGTCAACCGTTCACACGGCTTATAATATTAGGCAAGCGAAGGAGATTTTCGAGGCTCATCCTATCGATATCATGCTTTGTGACATTGAAATGCCGCAAGGCAGCGGCCTGGAGCTCTTGACATGGGTACGGGAGCATTATCCAAAAACGGAATCGATTTTCTTAACTTGCCATGCCGATTTCAAATTTGCGCAGCAAGCCATTCAGCTTGGCTGTTTCGATTATTTGTTGAAGCCGGTTGCTCTTGCTCAGCTGGAAGAGGTGATTGTGAAAGCAGGGGCAAAGATCAATAAGGAGAGCCAACTTCAGCAATACAGCCGTTACGGCCAATTCTGGGTCCAGCACCAGCCGATCCTGATTGAGCGATTTTGGCTTGATATTTTGCATGAAACCATTCCGTCCAATTTGGAAGCTATTCGAGCGTCTGCCGCGGATCGCAATATCCCTTTTTCAGAGGAAATGAGGTTTTTGCCTGTTCTAATCAGCGTTCAACGCTTTTATAAAGAGTTGAGTTTGCGCGATGAGAAGATTATGGAATATGCCATTCAAAATAGCGCCGAAGAAATGATCGTTGAACACAAAGAGAAGGGACAAGTGCTGCTGTTGGGCAGCCGAAATCTGCTAGCGATCGTGTCCTGGGATCAAGAAGCGGAACCAGAGATGGAGCGATTGAAACAAAAGTGCGAAGCCTTCATCTCGTCCTGCAGACAATTTTTCTATTGTGATATTTCCTGCTACATCGGGAATCGAGCGTTCGTACACGAACTGCCATCAATGGTTCATGCGCTGTCTCATCTCGAGAAAAACAATGTTGCCTATAATAATACAGTTTTCATGCTATCAGGAAAAAAACAATTCTCCAAACCTGTCACAATGCCGGATCTGCCTGTGTGGTCGGTCATGTTGAAAGAAGGTTCAATGACGAAGGTGTTGTCGGAGGTTGAGCGATATTTGGAGAGCATGATGCATACAGGAGAACTGGACGCGAGGGTGTTGCATCAATTTCACCACGATTTCCTGCAAATGCTGTATCACGTCATCATGCTCAAAGGCATTCAGGCACGCGAGCTGTTAAGTGATGCCGTATCAATGGAGCTTGCCCCGCGTGCTACGCGTTCTGTAACGGATACGATAGCATGGATCAAGCACATCATGGAGAGATCTCTTCAATACGTGAATACGGTTGAACAAACGCAATCCGTCGCGGAGCGTGTCAGAAATCATATTGCTCTCCACTTGAATGAACAAGAGCTGTCACGCGAGGAGATTGCTAATCATGTTTATTTGAATCCGGATTATCTGGATCGCATCTTCAAGAAAGAAACCGGTATATCGGTTACTGAATATTTGGTTCAGGAGCGTATGGGAATGGCCAAGGAGCTATTGTCCAAAAGCGGCATGTCGATCAGCAGCATCGCCGCGCATGTCGGGTACTCGAATCTTGCGCATTTTTCCAAACGATTCAAAAGCGTGTCAGGTATGAACCCGAATGATTATCGTCAGCTGCATGGTCGGAATGGTACAAGCGGAAAGTCGAAAACGGAGTAGTGACAGTTTGGGTGGGTACTTATAATGAAATTGTTCGGATAACAACAAATAAAAGGAGATAACCATGAAGAAAAGATTGGGTTTCTTAAGTTCAATTGTTGCATTGACGGTTATGGTTTCAGGTTGCGGTTCCGAGAATGGTGCAGCAAGCTCCAAGAAGCAGGACGAAAAGAAAACCGAAGCGCCAGTTGAGCTCACGGTGGCGATTCCTGTTAAAGGCGCAATTCCGAAAGACATGCAGTTGGTAAATGACGAGATTAACAAAATTGCCAAAGAGAAAATCAACGCCACAATTAAGCTGCTGCCTATCAGTTATAGTGCATATGTGAATCAAATGAATTTGATGATGACTAGCGGAGAAAAGCTCGATTTAATGGTGGTGTGGGGACCGTATTACTCCAGCTTTGTTGCAAAAGGACAAGTGCTGGCCCTTGATGATTTGCTTACCAAGCATGGCAAGAATATTTCAGAATCGTTGGGGCCTGTATTTCTAAATGCTCCGAAAGTGAAGGGTAAAATTTACGGCGTGCCGACCATTCGTGATTTAGCGCAAGATTACGGATTTATCATGAGAAAAGACTTAGTAACCAAATACAACATCGATTTGAGTAATGTGAAAAAATTGGACGATCTTGAAAGTGTGCTAAAGAAACTCAAAGAAAACGAGCCGAGCATGGCTCCTATGACGAATAAGGTGACTACTTCCCTATACGGTTCGTTTAGCACTAGAGATTCTTTGGGCGACGATTTAGGGGTGCTTCTGAATAATGGTCAAGGCGAGTTGAAAGTTGTGAACTGGTACGAGACTCCTGAATATGCCGACATGGTGAAGCTCATGAGAAAATGGAACCAAGCGGGATACGCGATTAAAGATGTCGTGACAAACAAAGAAAGTGAAAACACCATTATTAAAGCAGGTAAAGCAGCAGGGAATCTAACACATATGAAACCGGGCTTTGCTGAACAGCAGTCGAAAATAGTCGGAACTGAAATGATCGCGGTCAAACTTGCTCCAGCAGCTGCGAATACAAGTACGGTAAATAGCGTGATGTGGGGCATTTCTCAAGGTTCGAAAAATCCCGAGAAAGCTATGCAGTTCCTTAATCTTATGTACGCTGACAAAGATATTGTTAACTTATTCTCTTGGGGTATCGAAGGCAAGCATTATGTCAAAAAGCAGGATGGTTTTATTGGCTACCCTGCAGGAGTAGATGAGAATAATACGGGTTACGCTTTGAACCAAGGGTTTATGTTCGGTAATTCGTTCCTTGCCGATATATGGGAAGGTAATGACAAGAATGTATGGCAGGAAACGAAGAAGTTCAACGAGAGTGCAACCCGATCGAAGGCGCTTGGGTTTACGTATGACAACACTTCGGTGAAGACAGAAGTTGCCGCTGTAAGCAACGTCGTGAATCAGTACCGATTAGGGCTGGAGGATGGAGCCTTCGATCCGGATAAAGAACTGCCTAAGTTCATTTCTGAGTTGAAAGCTGCCGGAATCGACAAAATCATTGCCGAAAAGCAAAAACAGTTGGATGTTTGGGCCAAAGAAAATAACGTGAAGTAAGCGAAATATCGGAGAAATTCAGGAGGATATGATGGAAACGACATACAAGCAAAGATTAGAAGAAATAGAGCGCAGAACCAACTTGCGTAATTTAGGTGGATATCGCACTTCAGATGGAAGGACCATCAAGTCCAATCTATTGTTCCGTTCCGCAGAGCTAGCGGAAATGAACGAAGAGGATATTGCTTACCTGCAAGAAAACGGTTTGCGTTATATTTGCGATTTCCGTTCGGAAGGTGAACAAGCGGCAAAGCCGAATCCAGTCGTCGCTGGTGCGGAAAACATCCATATTTCCGTACTTGGCGGAGTTGTCAATCCGCAAGATATGATTGCCTTTATTAAGGGGATTGACATATCCGAGCTCGAGGGGGATTTCCTGGAAAAGGTCTATGTACAGTTCGTCTCTGATCCTATTGCTCAGGCTGCTTATCGTCGTTTTTTTGAGCTGGTGCTACAGGCAGAAGGCAGTCCGCTGCTCTGGCACTGTGCAGCGGGTAAAGACCGAACGGGATTTGCTGGAGCCATCTTGCTTCTTGCACTAGAAGTGCCGATGGAAACCGTCATGGAAGATTTCTTAAGAAGCAACAATAACCGGAAAGAAGCGATTGAGCACATGCTTAGCTCGATTCAAGAGAAGCTAGGAGATGACAACAAGCTTGCAAAGGTTAGAGAAATGATGGCAGTAAAACAGGAATACTTGACTACGGCACTGCGTGCAATCATAGAGAACTATGGGACCATGGAAACTTATATGGAAGAAGTGCTCGGATTGACATCCGAAGCGCGCGAAAAACTGAAAAGCATTTATTTAGAGTAAAAGTTAGAACTCCAAACAGTCATAAGAGAAGAGGGACGCTACATGGTTGATTTGCATGCAAAACCTTTTCATCTAGACGATGATGGGATTGAGTGGGTTAAGGACACTTTGGCCTCCATGGATCTTGCCGCCAAGGTTGGACAGCTGTTTTGTCCAATCGGATTCACGGATGACAAGGAGCAGCTAGCGAAGCTGACGCAAAAGATGAGAATCGGCGGCATCCTGTACCGACCTGGTCCCGGGGAGAAAGTCCAGGAAACGCATCGCTATTTGCAGGATACTTCGGAAATTCCGCTGCTTATTGCCGCTAATCTGGAAGCAGGGGGCAACGGCTCCGCTGTGGATGGCACTTTTTTCGGCAAGCAATTACAAGTTGCAGCTACGGACAATACGGAGATGGCTCGCAGGCTTGGCCTTATTGCTGCCCGGGAAGGCAGCGCAGTTGGCGTAAACTGGGCGTTCGCGCCAGTTGTGGATATCGACGTCAACTTCCGCAATCCAATCACGAATGTGAGAACGTTTGGTTCCGACCCTGAGCGTGTTGCTCGCATGAGCAAAGCCTATACGGCTGCGGTTCAGGAACATGGCGTGGCTGTGTCGATTAAGCATTTCCCAGGTGACGGCGTGGATGATCGCGATCAGCATTTATTAACATCGATTAATTCGTTGTCAGTCGAAGAGTGGGATGCGACGTTCGGCAATGTGTATCAAGAATGCATTAACGCTGGAGCCATGAGTGTTATGGTCGGACATATTGCTCATCCTGCTTACAGCAGGCAGCTGCGTCCGGAACTCAAAGATTCGGACATTATGCCGGCGACTTTGGCGCCGGAGCTGCTGAACGATCTGCTCCGCGGGAAGCTCGGATTCAATGGACTTATTACGACGGATGCTACGCCTATGGCCGGTTTTATGATGGCGATGAAGCGGGAGACAGCCGTTCCCGCTTCGATCGCTGCAGGTTGTGATATGTTCTTGTTTAATAAGAGTATCGAGGAAGACTTCTTCTTTATGATGAAAGGGATCGAGACGGGCATCTTGACCGTGGAGCGGCTGGATGAGGCTGTGACACGCATTCTCGGTGTTAAAGCGTCGCTTGGTCTGCATAGGAAGAAGCGGGAAGGGACCCTTGTGCCGGGCGTAGAGGCGCTATCCGTTCTGAAATGCGACGAACATTTGAAATGGGCTGGGGAATGTGCGGATCAATCCGTTACGCTCGTGAAGGATACGCAGCAATTGCTGCCCATTAGCCCAGAGCGTCACAAGCGTATTCTACTCTTATCGCTCGGCGGCGAGGATGGCTTGTTCAAAAGTACGAACATTACGCCGTACTTCATCTCCAAACTGGAAGCGGAGGGCTTCGCGATCAAAGTATTTGATACGAAAAATTTCGATTTCAGAACGATGTTTGCTGGGGTGAAGGCGATGAGTGATCAGCATGATGCTGCTATCTACTTCTCCAATTTTGAGACTCACAGCAACCAAACTACTGTCCGCATTAACTGGGCGCCTCCTTTTGGTCTAGATATGCCGTGGTTCATTCAGGAGCTGCCAACGATGTTTATTTCCGTGGCTAACCCGTACCATCTGCTGGATGTGCCGCGCATGCCAACGTTTATTAATGCGTATTCAGCCAGCGAGCAGGTCGTGGACGCGATTATCGAGAAGCTGCTGGGACGCTCCTCCTTCAAGGGGATTAACCCAGTAGATCCATTTTGCGGCTATTGGGATACACGTCTGTAAGCAATACGTGCAAGCCGGACGATGAAAGGGGATTTCTACCATGTCGATACTTGCAGTCATTTTTGATTTGGACGGCGTGCTTGTGCATACAGATCAGTATCACTACCAAGCATGGAAGCGAATGGCGGACGAAGAAGGTATTGTATTCGATGAGTCCGTTAACGACAGACTGCGTGGCGTTAGCCGGATGGAGAGCTTGGAAGTCATCCTTGAGAAGAGCAGCAGAACGTATACAAGCGTGGAAAAAGTAGCTTTAGCTGAGAGAAAGAACAGCTACTACCGTGAACTGCTTGACCGATTGACTCCGTCAGACGCGGCACCTGGTTCTCGCGAGATTATTGCTGCCTGCAAGCAGCAGGGGACGAAAGTCGCGATCGGATCATCCAGCCGAAATACGCCGGTCATTCTGGAAAGGCTTGGCTTTACGCACTTGTTTGAAGCTGTGGCGGATGGTAATGAGATCGTTAACAGTAAGCCGGATCCCGAAGTATTTCTACTCGCAGCCAAGAAGCTTGCCGTGGATCCCGAATGTTGTCTCGTCGTAGAAGACGCAGAGGCTGGTCTTAATGCCGCAAAGCGTGCCGGTATGAAGTCGGCTGCCATTGGTACTGTGATAAACAGCCCGACTGTTGCTGACTATCGGCTTCATCGTTTGGAAGAGCTGACAGCTGTAATTTGGGGTTAAATAAACATAGGAAGAAGGAGCAGACGGTGGCTCCTTCTTTTTTTATATTAAACGTCTCAATTTTACATAAGGGGAGATCTTTCATGATGTTAAGCATAGACGTTCATATTTTGATCAAATTAGGTCTTTCGGCCGTACTCGGGTTAATTATCGGTCTGGAACGCGAAGTTCGCAATAAGCCGCTAGGGCTGAAAACTTCCCTGGTCATCTGCTTAAGCAGTTGCTTGCTAACGATTGTTTCAATCGAATCCGCGAATAAATATGCAGTCCCAGGCTTGCATGTGATGGACCCCATGCGGCTAGCGGCACAAATCGTCAGTGGAATCGGTTTTATCGGAGCAGGGGTCATTCTAAGGAAGCATAACGATGTCATTATCGGTCTAACGACCGCTGCGATGATTTGGGGGACGGCAGGGCTAGGGATAGCGATTGGCGCGGGATTTTTCGTTGAAGCTTTTTTCGGACTGGCACTTATTATGTTCTGTGTCATTGTGCTGCCTTATTTTATTAAGAAAGTCGGCCCGAAGCCTTTGATTATGAAAGATCTGCGTGTAAAGCTCATCGTGTCCCATGATGCGAATTTAACCAGTATTATTAAAGCGATTATTGCAAAAGGGTACAAAATGAATAGCGTTCATATTAAAGAGTTGAACGGTGAACAGCAGGAGCTTAATTTCATCGTGTTCATCGACCGAAAGTATGCTTCTGAAGTGTACGATGAGTTGAAAAGCATGACATACATCGAGATCGCCGAAGTGGAGACTCTTTAGAATGGCAGGTCGGAATCGTACAAGCGGGAAGTCGAAAACGGAGTAGTGACGGTTCCGCCTAATTCCTATAATGAAAGTGTAAGCAAACAATCGATGCCATGAAGTGGAGGAAGTGAGTATTATGACACAAGCAATAACGAATAAATCCTCAACGAGTAAAAGGCTGAGTAGGTGGAAAAATTATTATCCGCTTTACCTTTTGATGATCCCAGGCGTGCTTTACTTACTCATTAACAATTATGTACCGATGTTCGGTGCTATCATCGCGTTTAAAGATATCAATTATCAGGCAGGTATTCTCGGCAGCGATTGGATCGGCTTTAAAAATTTTGAATACTTGTTCAAGACGAAAGATGCCTTAATCATTACACGCAATACGATTCTGTACAATTCGCTTTTTATCGTTGTACACACAGTAATAGCTATATTTGTGGCAATTTTGCTGAATGAAGTGAAGAAGAAATTTTTATCCCGTTTTTATCAAAGTGTCATTCTGCTTCCATATCTGATTTCTATGGTCATTGTCAGCTATCTCGTCTATTCCATGTTAAGTGTCGAATCAGGCTTGATGAACAAGGCCATTCTTCCGCTGTTCGGAATGGACAGCATTTCTTGGTATTCAGAAGCGAAGTACTGGCCGTACATTCTGACACTGGTGCATATTTGGAAAGGTGTCGGATTCCTATGCGTCGTTTATTTAGCATCCATCATCAGCATCGACACGGAGTATTACGAGGCAGCGACACTGGATGGCGCTTCAAGATGGTATCAGATTCGCTCCATCACCATTCCTTTGATCATGCCTGTCATTATTATGATGACCATGATGGCGATCGGACGCATTTTTTATTCGGATTTCGGCCTGTTTTATCAAGTGCCAATGGACTCGGGCGCGTTGTCCAAAACGACAAATGTCATTGACACCTACGTGTATAGAGGCCTGATGAACCTCGGGGATATCGGGATGTCATCGGCAGCCGGTTTGTACCAATCGCTTGTCGGATTCGTGTTGGTTATCGTATCCAACTATGCGGTGCGCAAATTCAGCAAAGACAATGCATTATTTTAGAGGGGGAAAAGATTCATGGCACAAGATAGTAAAGCGCTGCAGTGGACTACTCATATTGTTCTGATCGCATTATCCGCTGCAAGCCTTCTGCCTTTTTTACTGCTCATCATGTCCTCCATTTCAAGTGAGACAAGCATTATTCAACATGGATACTCTCTGTTTCCGCAAGAATTTAGTTCCAAAGCGTATGTGTATTTACTGGATCACTGGCAAGAGTTGGGCCGCGCGTATGGGATTACCGTGTTCATTACGGTAGTGGGCACCACTGCAAGCTTAGCCATCACGTCGATGCTGGCGTATCCGATTTCCCGTCAAGATCTGCCATGGAAGAAATTTTGGGCATTCTTTGTTTTCTTTACACTTTTATTTAATGGGGGCCTTGTTCCTACGTACTTGATTTATACGCAGGTATTACATGTGAAAAATACGATTTGGGCGCTGCTGATTCCTGGACTGCTCATGAACGGATTTAACGTCCTGCTCGTCCGTACCTTCTTCATGACGTCCATTCCGCCTGCGCTTATCGAAGCGGCCAAAATCGACGGGGCAGGTGAGATTAAAACGTTCTACAAAATCGTTCTCCCGCTGTCGGTTCCGATCATGGCGACCATCGGTCTTTTCGAAGCCATCCTGTATTGGAACGATTGGTTTAACGGATTAACTTATGTGACCAACCCGAAGCTGTTTAGCATTCAAAATATTTTGAATCGGCTCATTCAGGATGTCCAATTTTTGAGCAGCAACTCCGACATGGGTTCGGGCGCTGGGGCGAAGGTCGCAGAGCTTCCGAGCACATCGGTAAAAATGGCGATTGCTGTCGTCGGCGTACTTCCGATTTTGGTGGCGTATCCGTTCTTCCAAAAGTACTTCATCAAAGGGATTACAATTGGTTCTGTGAAATAGTGGGAACATCGGGAGGATAAGGCTATGAAAGCAGTCATGATCATGTTCGATTCTTTAAATAAGCATATGCTGCCGAGTTACGGCTGCGACTGGATTCACGCTCCAAACTTTCAACGTCTGACTGAGCGGACAATGACGTTCGACAAATGCTACGCGGGCAGCTTGCCCTGTATGCCGTCACGGCGCGAGATTCATACAGGACGTTACAACTTTTTGCATCGCAGCTGGGGGCCGCTTGAGCCTTACGACGATTCGATGATCGATTTGCTTCGGAAAAGCGGTGTGTATACGCATCTAACGACCGATCATAATCATTACTTCGAGGACGGGGGAGCCACGTATCACACGAGGTACAATTCGTGGGAATTCGCCCGCGGTCAAGAGGGAGATCCGTGGAAAGGAAACGTGGGGGATCCGTATATTCCGGAAAGCTTAAGCGGTCCTAAGCAGGGCGATTTATGGAGACAGGATTGGGTGAACCGGCCATATTTGGATAGCGAAGAGAAGATGCCACTAGCGGTAACCGTCAATCGGGGCATTGAATTCATCGAAAGGAACCACGATCAAGACCGCTGGTTTTTGCAAATCGAAGCTTTCGATCCACATGAGCCTTTTTTTACCCAGCAAAAATATAAAGATTTATATCCGCATGATTATCAAGGCAAACATTACGACTGGCCGGATTATTCGAAAGTCACGCAGCAGCCTCAGGAAGTTCAGCATATGAAATACGAATATGCGGCGCTTGTCAGCATGTGCGATGAATATTTGGGTAAAGTGCTGGACGCATTCGATCAGTACGATCTTTGGAAAGATACCCTGTTAATCGTGAATACAGATCATGGATTTTTGCTAGGTGAACATCGCTGGTGGGGGAAAAACATCCAGCCGCTCTATCAAGAGATCACGAACCTTCCCCTTTATATTTGGGATCCCAGATACGCTGTAAAGAGTAAGAGAACGGAAGCTTTAGTTCAAACGATCGATCTTCCTCCAACGCTGCTCGAGTTTTTCGGAGTAGACATTCCTGCCGATATGCAGGGCAGCTCCATCCGCCCGATCATCGAATCGAATCGGACCATTCGTGAAGCCGCTTTATTTGGCATACATGGCGGTCACATCAATTGCACCGATGGCAGATATGTATACATGCGGGGACCGAAGGACATCAACAACGGACCGCTGCATGAATATACCCTTATGCCGACGCACATGCATACAATGTTCGATCCGAAAGAGTTTGCCGGAATGGAACTCGCCGCTCCTTTTTCATTCACGAAAGGTTGTTCCGTGATGAGGCTCCAGGCCGCAAACTTTTTGAACCCGTACCTTTACGGTGATTTGTTGTTTGATCTTGAAGCCGATTCGTCACAGGAGACCGTATTGGAAGATCCGGAAGTGGAGGCGACCATGATCGAGCATATCGCCAGGCTGATGCGAGAGCATGATGCGCCGGCCGAGCAGTATGAGCGTATCGGCATTCCGAAGGACGGTATAGTGACGGCAGAGGAGCTCGAACGGGAAAAAGAAACGAAGCGGAAGCAAAACGAAGTTAATTTGGGGCTAAAAGAGCGATGGATCGGGAAATCGAAAGAAGCCTTTTTCACCCTGAGCTGCCTGACGCCGAATCCGATGCGATCGATGCTGAAGGTGAAGCTGGCTACGATGGTGCAAAGCAAACTATCGCCGGAAGTGAGTGAAGATGACGTTGTCCAGCTTGCGACGAGCATGTTTGGCAATCACGCGCCGCGGCTTGTCGGTTTTCTGAAAATGCTTTTGGTGTAAGGGATGGCGGAGCGGATAAAACACATAAAGGAGTTTGACGGATGAAGGATGCAGGACAAAAACCTAACTTCTTGTGGATTACATTGGAGGATACGAGCCCGAGAATGGGCTGCTACGGAGATCCGTTGGCGCGTACACCCCACATAGATCGCTTAGCTCAAGAGGGAGCTTTGTATCGGAACGCATTTGCCACGGCGGGAGTATGCGCTCCCAGCCGATCCGCGGTCATTACGGGCATGTATCAAACCGCGATAGGCACGCATCATATGCGAACCGCACATACGAATGTTCATACACCAGAGCTGCCGACACCTTATTTTGCAGTCCCCCCCGCTCATGTCAAAACGATTTCCGAAATCATGCGGGCAAACGGATATTATTGCACGAACAATGCGAAAACAGATTATCAGTTTCAGGCGCCTCTAACGGCATGGGACGAGAATGGCAAGGAATCACATTGGCGTAAACGGGAAGACGGTCAGCCCTTCTTCGCTGTATTCAATTATGACGCTACGCATGAAAGCGGCATGTGGGCGGCTGAGTCAATGAGGCAATTTATGCCTAACTACGAAGAGAGACCGCTCACGACCGACCCGGATCAGGTTGTTCTTCCACCCTACTTGCCAAATACTCCGAAATCGCGTGCAGCGCTTGCCAGACATTATGATAATCTGGCCAATGCGGACGAGTATGTAGGTCGAATTCTTCAACAGCTTGAGGAAGATGGTTTGACTGACAATACGATCGTCATGTTATGGAGCGACCACGGAGAAGGACTGCCGCGTGCCAAGCGGTGGACGTATGATGCGGGAATCCGCGTGCCACTTATCGTCAGGTGCCCCGAAAAGGTGGAGGGAAATCAAGTTAGCGAACAACTGGTCAGTATGATCGACTTGGGACCTACGGTGCTCTCCTTGGCTGGGATTTCCGTTCCCCGGCATATCCAAGGTCAGCCGTTCTTTGGAGAGCTTGCCGAACCGAGAGGTTATGTATTTGCCACGCGTGACCGTTATGACGAGGCTTATGATAAGGTTCGTGCTGTAAGAGATAAGCAATTCAAATACATTCGCAATGATTACCCCGATCAGCCTTACCTTCAGTGGATTCCGTTTAGTCATCTACATCCGATTTTCCAGGAGCTGTGGAGATTACAATTGACGGGCGAATTAGAGGGCGATAAGCAAGTGCTCATGCAAACTAAGCGTCCACCGGAGGAATTGTATGACTGTTTTAACGATCCTCATGAGCTGAATAATTTGGCGGACGATCCGTCGTATCGGGACGTAAGGATTCGTTTGCGTAAGGAGCTTGACGATTGGTGCAGCAAATACGACGTTTGGGGAGATATTCCCGAGGCGCAAATGGTTGCGACCATGTGGCCGAATGGCATTCAACCACAAACGGCTAAACCGCTCTTCATCCCGATCAATAGCCAGTTGCCGGGTAAGGATGCGATGAATGAAGGAACCTTCAAAGAACCGACAGTGGTCATGCTTCATTCAGCAACACAGGGTGCTTCCATCGCTTATACGACCGATGAAGACTTGAATCCTCGTTGGAAGCTGTACACAGGCCCGATTATCGTAACCGATGGTCTTGCGCGTATTCGAGCGATTGCGGTGCGCATTGGCTATAAGGATAGCGATGAGGCGGAGGCTGCGTTTATAATGAGGTAGTGCCTACTCGTGCAGCTTTACGTAAGAGATGTGGAAAGCAAGGTGGTCAGACCGGATAAAGAGCTCAAGGGCTTTGTGAAGGTATCTTTGGCACCCGGCGAAGCAAAAAGTGTATCGTTCACGTTGAGCAAATGTGCGTTTGCCTACTATAAACGATCAGATTCCGGGATCCAAGATCGGATGGACCATCCGGTCATCCATGTATCATGGAATGATGCAGTTGCGTATTGCCGATGGGCTGGAAAAAGGCTATTAACAGAGGCTGAATGGGAGTTTGCTGCACGCGGTGGATTGGTACCTGACAGTTCTGCTGGAAATATAGGTTTCCGTTGTGCTGCTGATGCTTAATTACGCATCCATGTCGCCAATTTCAACTGAAACCGATTTGGTCCAATGGCGTCCACTCTCACTCTCAAGCATCCATATGGGAAAAATAGCAATAATATAGGAAAACATAAGAGATTCGTAGAGAATGTAGCATAAGTAGGGGGAAATTGAGTTAAAATAATATATCTGAATATTTACAATTTTCAAATAATTATATAATATAAAAGTATAAAGACGCTTTATATGTTTCCATCTAGCGCGTTGCTCTATGATTTAGACAGCGCTTTCACAAAACTGGCTGGAAATTCATATAATAGTAAATTGCGAAAGGGGTGTACATATTTCCTAAATTAACGAGGTATGTGGGGAATCTGTTCGTGGTAGAGGTTACAAATGGAAACAAGATAACCAACATAAGTTGTCCGGTAGGAGTGTTTTGATTAAATTGAATTTTCTAACTAATCATAGGGGTTCTGTTTATCATAGGTAAGCGGAATCCCTATTTTTATTCCTTTTTTTATCCTAATACACAAGCGCCAAGTCCGGATAATTTTGGGGATAGGGGATGGTAAGCCATGCAATACACGGGAAGGGTCGGGCTGCCTACACTGGCATTCATCAGCTGGATATTCATAATCATCTATTCTTATCCCGTTTATAGGAAAATCGATTACATCTTTATTGCCTGCGCTGTCGTATACATCGTATTCGGCTGGTTTTTAGGCAAAAGCTATGATATTGCGAAGTTTTATTCGGAGAAAGACTATCTTACTCAAGTATATACTCGGAGATATGCCTTAGATACATTGGCTTCACTATTGCCAAGGATGGCTCAAAAAAGAATGGAATTAAGCTTGTTTGTGGTGGACGTAGATAAATTTAAACAAATTAACGACACGTATGGACATGATATGGGGGATATGGTTTTAAAAAGCATTGCTGCTTTGCTTAAAGATTGTACGAGAAAAACGGATTCTATTACTCGTTGGGGTGGAGATGAATTTCTGATTATTGCCCCCTATACGAATAATGATAGTTCATTTACGATCATTCATCGAATTGAAAAGCAATTACGGGAATTATCGAATAAATTAAATATTGAAATCTCTCTATCAGTCGGCGTATCTGTTTATCCAGACGATGCGCTGAGTATAGATGAATTAATAAGCATCGCCGACAAAAAAATGTATATGACGAAATTTGAAAAATCGCACCAGCAAAGCTTAGATGTAATGATAGCTGTTCGTAATGAATAAAAGACCGCACTCATTCGTAAAGAATGGGCTGCGGCTTTTGCTGCATTTACATAATGATAGTCATATGTTGAGTCAATTTTAAGTCGATGTCTTTTCTTGATGACGATATTCGCTTGGCGAGCAGCCTGCTTGTTTCTTGAATGCACGTGAAAACATGTAAAGATCGGGATACCCTGCCGATAAAGCGATTTCCCCGACCTGTAACGAATGATCGCTGAGCAACTGCTTCGCACGGTCTAGTCTAAGCTGCTGTAAATATTGTTGAGGCGAAACGCCAATTTTCTGTTTGAATATGTGCGAGAAATGAGAACGGTGGACACCGACTATGTTCGCGACAGCTTCAATACGCAGCGACTCCGTGTAGTGCAACTGGAGAAAACGGATGGACTCATCGACCCAACCTTCTGCTGGCATAACCGCTATGGTCTCTTTGTCATCATGGTCAGTTTCAAGCTGCTCCATCAGACGGTAAACAGTGGACATTAACGTAAGCTTACGCAGTTGCTTCAACTCGTCATCCCAAATCACTTGTTCCACTTCCTGTAAAAATGGCCGGATCGTTTCGTCCATCGCTGAAATGCGATAAGGCTTATGAGCAGTTAAACCCAGCATTTTAAGAAGTTCCCTCATTTGAGGGCCTTCCATGGTGAGCCAAATCATTCGCAGCGTTTCATCTGAACATGTCCGATACTCGTAAGTAATATGGGGGAATAGGCAAAACATGTCATTGGACCTCAGCTCGACGTCCTCGTGCTCATAGCTTAACCTTAATCGACCACTAACAATAAAATGGAGGCCAAAGCTATCGATTTGCTTAGGACCTACCTGATAGTTTGGCTTTGCCACGTTACGACCCGCCCGCACGAGCCAGAAGCCTCCCGCTTTCTCATACTTGGATGGCAAATGGTGCCATAGATCTGCATGTTCTGCCGCATACTCTTTCATGAACACCCCACCTAACATTTTGCTAAATACATTATGTCATTTTCTTATATGGCAATACAATATAAGCTTCTATTATTATAGGTTAAATAAATCTACAAACCTTAACAAGGGGAGATGTTCATTTGAAGCGTCCAAACATTTTGTTAATAACTAGCGATCAGCAGCATTGGGATACCATCGGCGCCTTGGGCAGCGAGCTGCATACGCCAAATCTCGATCGGTTAGTGAGGGAAGGAACGGCATTTACACGCGCATACTGTCCGAATCCAACCTGTACACCTACGCGTGCTTCTATCATTACAGGTATGTACCCCAGCCAGCATGGCGCTTGGACGCTAGGAACCAAGCTGCTGGAGGATCGGAGAACGGTTGGGGAGGATTTTGCAGCTCAGGGCTACAAAACCGCTTTAATTGGTAAAGCACATTTTCAGCCGCTTAAAGGTACAGAAGAATACCCGTCGCTGGAAGCTTACCCTGCACTGCAAGATCTAGATTTTTGGCGGACGTTCCATGGGCCATTCTATGGTTTTGATCATGTCGAGCTGGCCCGCAACCATACGAATGAAGCACATATCGGCCAACATTATGCCATTTGGATGGAAGAGAAAGGATGTACGAATTGGCGGGATTATTTCCTCGCGCCTACTGGCACAATGGATCCCTCAATCAAGCACAAATGGCCTATTCCTGAAGAATACCATTACGATACATGGATTGCCGAGCGAACGAATACCTTACTCGAGCAGTACAAGGCGGAGGATGAACCGTTCTTCCTATGGTCCAGCTTCTTTGATCCGCATCCTGACTATCTCGTACCGGAGCCCTGGGACACCATGTACGACCCTAATAAGTTGACAATACCTAGCGTGACTCCCGGAGAGCATGAACGGAACCCGCCGCATTTTGGCATGACGCAAGAGGAGAATCCGGATTTCAGCCATCTGAAGGAAACAGGCCGTGGTGTTCATGGTTACCACTCCCATTTGCGACCCGAAGGAGAACGAAAGCAGCTCGTTGCCACTTACTATGGGATGATCAGTCTGATGGACAAGTATATCGGCCAAATCCTTGACAAGCTCGACGAGTTAGGTCTTGCGAACGATACGATCCTCGTTTTTACAACGGACCATGGCCATTTTTTCGGTCAGCATGGATTGCAATATAAGGGAGGCTTTCATTACGAAGATCTGATCAAGCTCCCATTTATCGTACGTTATCCCGGTCATGTTCCCGAAGGTAAACAGTCAACGGCTATTCAGTCTCTCGTTGATCTTGCTCCGACATTTTTAAGTTTCTGCGGTTTGGACATTCCTGCTGTCATGACTGGCGTGGATCAGAGCGATGTTTGGCTCGGCAATAAAGAACATGCGCGCGATCACGCAATCTGTGAGTTTCGTCATGAACCGACGACCATTCATCAGAAAACCTATGTAGATCATCGTTACAAAATCACGGTGTATTACAATCAAACCTATGGTGAAATCTTTGATCTTGAGAACGATGCTGGGGAGCTGAACAATTTGTGGGACGATCCGGAGTACCTCTCGCTCAAATCGGAACTGCTGTTAAAATACGCATGGGCTGAGCTGGGCAAAGAACCGATGCCGATGCCGCGTATTTGGCATGCTTAATAGATGAGCCATTCGTTTTCATATACGGATGGCTCTTTTTTTTGCTAATATATAACCAAAAGCAGTGAAGGCGGGGAGAGAGGGGCGCATGTGGAACAAAATGTATATTAAAAAGAGCAGCGTGCAGCAAAAAATGCTGATTTCCTTTAGTTGTTTGATCTTGTTTCCACTGGGCTTATTCGGCTATGTGTCGCTCGCCATTACGAAGCAGACCATTGAGGAGCAAGTGGTTGCTGCAAAATTAAAGTCACTTGGCCTGATCTCTCAAAAGTTGGATATTATGGCATCTGACCTGACGGCTATTTCGAATATTTATTTTTCTAATGAAGATTTACGTTCTGTATTGCTTAGCCCTCCGGGCGATCAAGCTTATCAGGAAAGGGCAAAGAAGCAATTTCTGACCAAAATGATTATTAATTATCGGTATGCCTACACTTGGCTGGACTATTACACGTCGATTATCGGTTTCAACGGAATCGAGCTGCATACCTTTTATGAAGGCGGAAAAATCGGAATCAATTCGTTGAAGAGTGAGCCATGGTATGTAGATGTTGCGAATGTGAATGGCGGAGTTGTTTGGGTGTCGGATCCGTCCTCTAAGCTCATTCCGACCGTCAATGAAGATCATTTCGTTTCGGCGATTCGGATGATCAAGGACTTTGAGAACAACACGACGATCGGGCTGATGATGATTAACGTGGGAGAAAGCTTCTTGTACAAGCAATATGCGGACGCGCTGCAAGCGAGTGAACGCATGCTGTTGTTCGATAATCAAGGTACAATTGTTTCTGCTACAGAGAAACCGAAGGTCGGCCAAAAAATCGAAAACATGTCTTATTTCCGGCAATTTACAGGTGATGAAGGGCATTTCAACACACGTATTGATGGGAAAGACACGCTCGTTACATACCACAAAGTGAAGAGCACGGGCTGGACGATTGTATTCTATACACCTCTAGATATCCTACTTCAAAATGTGAATAAGACGAAATGGTTAAACGTTGGACTATTTGTTGTCGTGCTTCTCTTATCTGTGCTTGTTTCCTATTTTATTGCCAGCCGATTATCGATCCCAATAAGAAAATTGTTTACCAGTATGAAGAAGGTCGAGATGGGGGATTTAAGCGAGCGCTCGGACATCCGGAGCAGCGATGAGATCGGTGAATTGGCTAAAAAGTTCAATCGCATGGTTATCCGAATTGAAGACTTGCGAGACCGCGTGATTGAGGAACAGGAAATGAAGCGGCGAACCGAGCTGCAAAATCTGCAGTCGCAGATCAATACGCACTTCTTATACAACACACTCGCTTCCATTCGTTCCATGCTGCTGACTCAAACACCGGATAAGGTGGATTCCGTTATTATCTCGCTAGTCAAATTGTTAAAGAAGACGCTGTCCGCTGAGAGTGAATATATTACAATTGCTGAAGAGATGGATAACCTCCAAAACTACGTGAACATACAAGCAGCGCGTCAAGGAGAAAAGCTTAAGGTGCAGTTCGATATCGACGAACGGATTTTGCACAATAAAACTTTAAAGCTTCTGCTCCAGCCGATCGTTGAAAACGCTATCTTTCACGGCATTGAACCCATGGAAGGTACAGGTTATATTGGGGTCAAGGGCTGGATGGAGAGCGATGCTATTTGCTTTAGAGTCACAGATAACGGAGTTGGCATCGATGAAGCCTATGAAAATGAGAACGATGACGAGACGCCTTTAACGGAAAGAGTACTTTCGTCTGCAGGCGGCATGGGGCTGCGCAATGTACAGCATCGCATTCAGCTTCACTTCGGTGACAATTATGCGATCGAGATCTATCGACCGCCGAATGGCGGGACCGCTGTTGTTTTGCGTTGGCCTGTATTCATGAGAGTAGAGGAGTTGAACCGTTAATGAAGGTTCTCATTGTCGATGATGAAGCACAGATCCGGCGATGGATTGAGCTTTTGGTACACAAAACAGAATTGAACATTCAAGTAGCCGGCACGTGCAGCAATGGGAAAGAAGCTTTGGAAGCTTGTCGAAATCTTCTGGTGGATATGGTCATCACCGATATCAAAATGCCTATCATGGGCGGTATCGAGCTGATTCAGCAGCTGAAGGAGGAGTTTCCTGCGGTTCGCACCTTGATCATGAGCTCCTACAGCGAGTTTCACTATGCGTCGGAAGCGCTCAAGGCCGGGGCAAGCAATTATATACTGAAGGCTGAGGTTACTGTGGACGAGCTTCGAGCAGCCCTGCAAAAGTTGCAAGCGGAGCTGACATTGGAGCAGCATCGCAACGAAGAGGTTTACTCACTCAAGAGCACGCTGAACGGTCATCAATATGCGCTTCGTTCCCTTTATTTGGGCGAGCTGATACGCGGTAAGCCGTCTGCCATCCATGAATTTGATGCAAAAATGAATGCGTTCCGTCTTCAGCTCACCAATCAGCACATGATCTTGATGACGATCAGCATCGACGATTATCGAAATGCGATAAAATCCGCCAAAATCAAGGATAAAGAGCTGCTTGAATTAGCGATGATCAACATTATCGACGAGACGCTGTTGACCGAAGCGGGAAGCGGCTGCAGCTTTGTTTATGAGAGCAACCTGCTTGTCGCGATGATGAATTCGAACCGATTTGGCAGCAAGTCTGCGCGTGAAGCGACACTGCAATATGCTCATCAGATTGCTTCACATTTGAACGAGTTTTTAAAGGTATCAACCTCGATTGGCATCAGTCTCCCCTATCGTGATATCAGTCAGCTAGGGCGTCAGTTCGAAGAAGCCTGTGAAGCGCTGAATCGCAAGCAATTTTATGGGAAAAGAAGTATAGCTTGGTACAAAGATGAGCCAGCAGTAACCGGTGACTACCCCGATAAAGAGCTGCCTGAATGTTTGGAAACGATGTCACAGCTCCTGGATCAGGGCCAGTATAAGCAAGCCATCCTAACCCTAGGAGCAATGTTAGATAAGATCGAGCTTCACAAGCTGTATAAAGAGAAGGAAGTCAAGACGTTTAGTCTCGAGATAACCTTTCTGATCCTGCGAGCTATCCGTCGTTTGAAGGAGGTTTCTTTGAAAGTTCCGATTATGTATGAGCCGGATATTGTTCACCAAGAGATCAGCGACTTAACTACTTTCGAGCAGGTGAAGAAGTGGTTGATCGTTCGGATGGGACAGTTTGCCGAGGAAATTGAGGCCAGACGGCATCCTTATAGTGAGACGATACGCAAGGTTTGTGCGTTCATGAAGGCTTCCTACGCAGAAGGAATCTCACTGCAGCAAGCGGCAGATGTCGTACATTTGAATAAAACGTATTTAAGCGAGCTATTCAAAAAGGAAACCGGCATCAGCTTTAACGACTATTTAACGCATATCCGAATCGAGAAAGCCAAGGAGCTGATTCTCGCTGGGGAAGTCACCCTAGGCGTTTTGGCCGAGCAAGTGGGCTACCCGGATGGGAGTTATTTAACTAAAGTATTTAAGAAAATGACAGGAATGACACCGCTCGAGTTTAAGCATTCAAGCTCTGCAAAGCTTTAAGGCAGCATCCCTCTCTTATCCGATTCTTCGATAAGGAGGGATGTTTCGATATACGAAGAAATGACCGTGAAGCCGAAGATAGGACAAAAGTAGCCGAAGATAAGACCAAACAAGAGAGCAAACTCTTTTTATAATAAAGATATCCGATACCCGATTCGGATGTCGATACTATTTTACATAAAAAAAAGGTGGGTCCATCACATGACGCTATGGAAAACAATCGTATTGGGTACAACGTCCTTAAGCATGGTAGCTGCACTGGCGGCTTGTGGCTCGAACAGCGGTACAACTACAAGAACAAGTCAACCTCAAAGCACGGAGAAAGCAAAACCAACCAGTACGAAGCAGGTGGAAATTTCCTTTGCCAACTGGATTTCTGTCGAGGATGGGACCAAAGAAGCTTACAATCAGCTGATTGCTGATTTTGAGAAGAAGCATCCGAACATTAAAGTGAAGTCCATTGGCATCCCTTTTGCACAGTTTAAGGACCAGGTGTTGGTCAGTTCTGCTGGCGGTAATCCGCCGGATGTGACGATGTCGAATCAGAATTTTACACCTGCGTTTGACGGAGCGAAATTGGCCGAACCACTGGAAACACTGCTAGGCAAGGACATGATAGGTGACATCGTGGAGGGCAGCAAGTCAGGCGTTACATTCAATGGCAAAGTAGTGGCTATGCCTTGGGCACCTCATCCAAGCGCTTTATTTTGGAACAAAGCGTTATTTAAGAAAGCGGGCTTAGATCCGGAAAAGCCGCCTCAAACTTGGGCTGAAATGACGGAGATGGCGAAGAAAATCGCGGCTATCGGTAAAGATGATAAGGGCAATCCTGTGTATGGCATTGGCGAAAATGGCGCTTCGGATTCATATAGCGGTAACATGCTAATGAGGATCGCTTACTCCTATGGGGGCAAATTTGTCGACGACAAAGGAGCGATTGTGTATGACCAAGGTACGGGGCTCAAGGATTCGCTTTCTTACTTGAAAGATATGATTTCTAACAAAATTTCGCCGAAGGGCGCTATGATGAAGGATCTTCGGCCGATGTTCGCTAATGGAGCGCTTGGCATGTTAATCGATGGGGATTTCGGTCGGACTAACTTCCGTAACATGAGCGGCAAGGGTGAGGCTTTCGATAAAGAGTGGGGCGTGACCACGGTACCAACGGGCAAGTCGGGCAAGAGTGAAACGGTCTTTACCGAGCATCAGCTCGTCATCTCTGCGGGAGGCAAGAATAAGCCGGAGGCTGCAGAATTTGTGAAATATCTCGTTTCCAAGGATGCCATGGCGATTTACCATAAGCTGAATGGGGTCATGTCCTCCAGAAAGTCGATCGCCGCACTGCCGGAGATGAATGAGGATACTTATGCAAAGGTGTTCAACACACAAATGAAGACAGCGTCTCCGCTTCCTGCATCTAACCCTAAGTTTGACAACGCAATGAAAATATCAACGGATATGATCGTTCTTGTAACCGAAGGCGGAAAGAGTGCGGAAGAAGCGATCTCAACTGTGATGCCCAAAATCAAAGAGCTTTACAAGTAATGGAGTGAGCGCATATGAATATGAGACTATCCAGGCATCATAGAGATATATGGTTTGCTATCATCCTGCTCCTTCCGGCCATTTCGCTAATGGGATTAACCATTGTCAGTCCGTTAATTAAATCGGTTATGATGAGCTTTACCGATTACTCGCTACTCTCCCCAGAGAGCACTTGGAATAACTTTGGCAACTATAGGAAGCTTTTAACCTCGACGGACTTTTATCATTCCCTGCGGGTTACGTTGGTTTATGTATTCATTACTGTTGTGATTGACCTGCTGGTCGGTTTGACTTTAGCTGTACTTTTGAATCGAAACATCCGCTTTCGTGGATTTTTCAGAAGCATAGTGATGATTCCTTGGGCGATTCCTACGATAGTAACGGCGCTGATCTTTCTATGGATTTATCAGAGCGACTACGGGGTACTGAATTATTTGTTGGTGCATACAGGTTTGCTAGAATCCAATGTGAATTGGCTCCAAAGTGTCGATTTTGCGCTTCCGGCTATTATCGCCGTTGCTGTGTTCCGCCAAACGCCACTCGTTTCTGTCATGATTTTAGCAGGTTTGCAAAACATATCATCCAGTCTATATGAAGCAGCCAAAATCGATGGGGCGGGTGGTTGGAAACTATTCACCAGCATCACGCTCCCACTGTTGAAGCCTGTCATTTCCAGCGTGGCGCTCATCATGATTGTGAATAATTTTCAAATGTTTACCTTATTCTTTACGCTTACGAACGGAGGCCCTGCAGGAGCAACATCGACTTTGGCCATTCTCACCTACGAAACCGCTTTTTCTAAGTATGAGATGGGTAAAGGTTCTGCCATTGGGGTTATATGGTTGGTGCTGTTATTTAGCTTCTCTGTTATTTTCACACGCCTCATGAATCGGGACGACGGATAGGAGGGATCAAGAATGAGTACAAGTGCAATAGCTGTAAAGAAGACAGCAACGACAACTAGAACGAGTCAACCGCGTAGAAAAGAAGGACTCACCTACGTCGTATTGGGATTGATCCTGATTTTCCTGTTGTTCCCGGTATATTGGATATTGGTCACGTCCTTGCACAGCAATAGCGATTTGATGCAATTACCGCCCAAATGGTTTCCGATTCATGTGACATTTAGCAGCTATGCAGAAATTATTCGCTCATCGGTGTTTCTAACTTTTTATAGAAATACGGTTATCGTTGCTTCAGGAGCAACTGTTTTATGCATCCTCGTCTCTATTTTTGCCGGGTATGCGTTGTCTCGCTTTCGTTTCCGGGGCAGTAATCTACTTACACTATTATTTTTATCGGCTCAAATGTTTCCAACGGTTACTTTGGTCATCGGTTTATATTCCCAATATCAGTCCTTGCATTTGCTCAATACGCTTTATGTGCTGATCCTGGCTTCCACGATGACATCGCTCCCCTTCAGCATCATGCTAATGAGAACATTCTTCAACAGCATCTCCAAGGAATTGGAGGAAGCTGCTGAGATTGATGGGGCATCCCGGTTCAAGACCTTATTTACGATCATCGTGCCGCTGTCCAAGCCAGGTATTATGGCCATTGCGATTTACACCTTTTTGATTGCATGGGATGATTTCTTGTTCGGGCTGACCTTAGTAAGCGATATTGGCAAAAGAACACTAAGTCCTGGCTTGTCCTTAACCTATCTTGGCGAATATTCGGCGAACTGGTCTGGGGCTACGGCTGCTGCGGCAACAGCGACGATTCCGCTGCTCATCGCTTTCATGTTTCTCCAAAGGTATATGGTGGAGGGCTTGACGGCAGGCGGAGTGAAGGAATAATCAAGGAAGCAGTGGAACTGCTCGCAAACTGGAGGAACTTATGGAACGTCATGAAGAGAAACGCCCTAACGTAATCGTATTTTTTACCGATCAGCAGCGCTGGGATACGTCTGGGCTGCATGGCAACCCGATGGGGCTTATGCCCAACTTTGACAGAATGGCATTGAGAGGTACTCATTTAACCCATTCATTTACATGCCAACCCGTATGCGGTCCCGCACGTTCTTGTTTACAAACAGGGAAGTATGCCACCACAACAGGCTGCTTTGTCAATGGCATTCCGCTTCCCGATGGTACGCAGACTATGGCGCACTATTTTCGAGAGGCCGGTTATCATACGGGGTATATTGGCAAATGGCATTTGGCTCACGAAGAGCCAGTACCTGCACCTAAGCGAGGCGGTTACGAGGATTGGTTGGCTGCGGACGTGTTGGAGTTTAGTTCGGATGCTTATCACACGGTCCTTTACAACAATGACAATGAATCTGTGAAATTGCCCGGCTACCGAGTTGATGCGATGACGGACGCGGCGATCCGTTACATTGACAACAATCAAAAGGATCCCTTTTATTTGTTCGTATCTTATCTGGAGCCCCATCATCAGAATCATTTGGACGACTACCCGGCACCTGATGGATACCGCGAGAAGTATACGGGCGGTTGGATTCCTCCGGATTTAGCCGCTCTCGGCGGTACTACGCATCAGCATATCGGCGGCTATTATGGCATGGTCAAGCGATTGGATGAAGCTTTGGGAAGAATACTGGACGCACTAAAATCGCTGAAGCTGGATGAAAATACTATCGTACTGTTCACTTCTGACCACGGCTGCCACTTCAAAACAAGAAATGGCGAGTATAAGCGAAGCGGGCATGATGCTTCGATTCGAGTTCCATCCGCGATATGGGGACCTGGTTTTTTCGGAGGCCGGCAATTGCAGCAACTGGTCTCTCTGATTGATTTACCGCCAACCTTGCTTGAGGCCGCAGGCATTCAGGTTCCTGAGCAGATGCAAGGGAACTCTCTAATGCCTCTGCTACGAGGGGAATCCGCTTCCTGGCCGGAAGAAGTGTATGTGCAGATTAGCGAATCTGAAGTAGGCCGGGCAGTACGTACGAGAAGATGGAAGTATGGGGTAACGGCTCCACATAAAGATGCAGAGAAGGACTCCGGGTCTGATCGCTATGTCGAGTCGTACTTATATGATCTACAGTGTGACCCCTATGAACTTAGGAACTTAATCGGGCTAGAATCTCACCGAGAAGCAGCAGATGTGATGATGGCTAGATTACAGAAACGGATGCAAGAGGCAGGTGAGGTTATTCCTGTGATTGATAGGGCGCCTGCCATACCCGCTGGACAGCGTCGTGTTGCAGCGGTTGATGCAAGATCTTGATGTTAGGAAAGGAGCCGCTTCATTTGGATGAGCGGCTTCTTTTGTGCGCTTGGCAGCGCGTAGTCCAGTATTTTGGCAGAATGTTGTATAGTTTGCGACATAGAGCACCGAGGAGGGAAGAGGATGTACAACGTGTTGGTAGCCGAGGACGAGCCATGGGTGCTGAGAGCCATTGTCGAAATGGTTGAAAAAGCCGGTCCGGAATTTCGGGTCGTAGGGGAATGCATAAACGGAGAAGAGGCATGGCAGCTTATTTTCGAGGAATGGCCAACGCTGCTGATCACCGATATCATGATGCCGCAAATGGACGGCCTTCATTTGATCGAGTTGATTGCGAAACATCATATTCCGCTCGTCCCTATTATTATTAGCGGATACGACAATTTTCAATATGCTCAAAAGGCGATGAAATTCGGCGTATCCGAGTATTTATTGAAACCGATTGATTTCGAACTGCTGCAGCAATCGTTGCATCGTTCCAAAGAAAAGCTCGAAACATTGCGCGGCTTGAACGAACATGTGGTCAAATTTCAAGCAAATCTGGATTTGCTGCAGGAAGGGAAACCGAAACTCGTTCAACAGAAGCAGACAGATTTGATAGAATCGGTTCTCAGGCTCAAAAATTTGAATAGGAACGCAAGAGTCGGATTACTGAATATTTTTGACAGCAAATTAAAAATGTTATTGAAGGATTATGCTATCGACGTGAGAGAGACCGCACCGCTGCATTCGGACAACGATAGCGCGATTCTCGCCTATTTCAAGGAGTTGACTGAAAGATGGATTCTTCAGGCTTCAACTTCAATAAGCACGAACATTGCTTCCATTGAAAACGCTTGCATTTATATAAAAAAACACTACAGGGAAGATATTTCGTTGACGGAGATGACACAATATACCCACTTCAGCACATCGCGCTTCAGCGCGCTGTTCAAGCGTCATACCGGAAACACCTTGATCGAATATGTCAATCGCTTAAGAATCGAAGAAGCGAAAAAACAGCTTGTGGAAACGGCATTTTCTGTATCCGAGATCGCCGAGCAGACTGGCTTCTCCGCCGTATCCTACTTCACTAGAGTATTCAAAGCTTCCGTGGGGTTATCTCCCTTGGAATACAGAAAGAAGATGGGGTCATGAAGCGTTGGAACTGGTTTTCCGGAATTTCGTTGCGAAAGAAGCTTATGATCGTCATTATGTCGGTCAGTCTGACATGCATCTCGCTTGTTGCTTTTTTCTCTACGCAGTACTACAGCGATTCCGCTAAAAAAGATTTTTACAACATTGCTCAAGACTCGACTTCCCGTATAAACCACCAGCTTGACCGTTATTTCATGCAGCTGGCGCAATCTACCTATGCTTCTAGCGCAGGTCCGCTTCCATCCACTCAGCTCGTCACGAACCCCGAGAGCGGGCTGCTTCAAGAATGGCTCAGATCAGGGCAAACGTTCACCGCCGAGAAAAGAGCTATCGTAGAAGGGATATTGACCCGGCATATCGCCTTAAACTATTCCAACATTCACGGTATCATTCTTCGTTCCGTGGACGACCGGATCCTAATGTCCCGAGACGCATTCGGCGGGCATGAATTCGAATCGGTTCCTTGGAAGGACGATCCGCTGTCGAGCACACTTCGCATCGTTCCGACGTTTGCAAAAGGAGAGTCGCAATTTTATTCGTTGAAATCGTTTATCAACCTGGTCATTCCGGTGAATGATCCTCAGACGCTCACTCTGAACGGGAATTTGATCCTGGCTTTGTCTTTATCGGAAATCGAAAAAATGTTAGGACAAGGGACGCTCGGGAAAACCGGCTATTTTTTTATCGTGAACGACGAAGGAAGAATCGTATACCACCCGGATTTGAATCTGAACGGCAAATATTTAAGGCAAACGGCTTTCGGAAACATCGATCTGAGCAAAACGAACGATATGTTGATGTGGAATGGCGAGCAAATATTAGTATCCCAACATTATTCTCCGTTTACGAACTGGCATGTGTATGCATTCGTCCCGTTTCAGGAGATGGCGGTTGGGCTGAAGGTCGCACAGAAATCGAGCGTTTACATTCTTATCGCCGTCATTTGCTTATCGTTGTTGCTTACGCCAATCATCGTACGGTGGTTATTCAAGCCGATCTCCCGCCTGAAAGAACTGATGCACCAAGTAGAACTCGGCGATCTGACCGTCCGGGCAGAACTATTACCGGGAAGAGACGAAATTCAACTGTTGAACCGCAGCTTTAATAAAATGACCGCCAGACTGGACGAACTCGTCCATACCGTTCATGCGTTGGAATTGCGTGAGATGCACCTGGAGCTCCGTCAAAAAGAAGCGACGATCCAAGCGCTGCAAAACCAAATCAACCCGCATCTGCTCTATAACACGCTGGAAATTATTCGAAGCATCGCTTTTATTGAGGAAGTTCCGACAATCGAACGAATGGTTGGCAACTTGGCGAGTGTTTATCGATACACAACCAAAATGGCTGGGCAGGAAGTAACGTTAAAGGATGAATTGGACATTCTGGTCAAGTATTTGGATATCGTCAATGTCCGCTTCCCCAAAAGCTTTCAGAGCAAGCTGCAAATTCATGATCGATTTCTGGATTTCGCCATCGTGAAGCTATCGATCCAGCCGCTCGTCGAAAACAGCGTCAAATATGCGGTGGAACCGAGAAACGGGAAAGCCTCCGTGTTCGTAAACGCTTTTGAAGACAATGGGGATCTTATCATCGAGGTGGCCGACAACGGCCAGGGTTTCCGGCCTGAAGTATTGACGGAAATTAACAAGCTTTTGCGGGAAGTGGACAAAAATCCATATACGTTCGCCAAGCCCCTCTCTCTCGGGATCGTCAACGTCCATGCCAGGCTCGTCCTTAATTACGGCATTCCATTCGGGTTAAGCATCGATTCCTTCGAAGGCAAGGGAAGCGTCGTTTCCTTAAGAGTTCCGAACAGGAGGTCAGGAAGAAAATGAAAAAATGCAATAGGAAAGTGAAAAAACGGCTCTGGTTACATGTCTATAATGAGAGTGTAAGCACATTTATGGAGCAGGGAGGTCAAAAAATGAGAAAAGTATTTTCAATTGGACTTGCAATCGGATTGGCCGTAACCGTCGTCGCAGGATGCGCGGGAGGAAACAACGACAAAGAGCAATCGAAGCAAACGGCGGCGCCTTCCGCTACGGCCGGCAAAAAAATCCGGATCGATATGATGGCTGCCTCTTGGAAAGGCGGCGGATGGCCGGACGATAACCACCCTATTATCAAGTACATTAACGAGAAATTCAACGTGGATCTTCATGTGCAATGGGTTCCGTCAGGAAGCTATGCGGAAAAAATGGCCGTCGTCGCGGCATCCGGCAATTTGCCGGACGTCATCCGGATCGATTCGCAGGTCGACTTCATGAATTGGCAGAAACAAGGCGCGCTGCTGGACTTGAAGCCTTTTTTCTCGAAATATCCGAACTTGCAGAAAGGCTGGTCGGAAGAAGATTTGCAAAGCATGAGCCCCGTCGGCAAAATATTCGGTTTCCCCATTCCTAACGGAGTGAGCAACACCATTTTCGTTCGGACCGATTGGATGGAAAAATTGAACATTCCGCTTCCGAAAGAGGACGAATTTACGGTCGACAAATTCTACGAGATTGCCAAACTGTTCGCGACAAAAGATCCGGACGGTAACAACGTCAAGGATACCTTCGGATTTACAGCCGACAAAAACGGCGTCAATCCCGAGCTTCAGTTTGCGTTCGGCATAGCGAACGGATGGAAAGAAGAAGGCGGTCAACTGATTCCCGCCAACGTCCAATCCAAGGAATGGAAAGACTACTTGTCGTTTATGCGCAAGGCATATGAAGAAGGGGTGCTCGATCAGGATTTTGTGACGAACGCCAATCTCAACGATAAGTACGCGCTTGGAAAAATCGGATTCGCTGATATGCATTACACCTTGCGCAATACGACGAACCAAGGGTTAAGTAAAATTTCGCCGAACGCCAGATTCGACTATTTGTCCCCGCCGAAAGGACCGTCGGGAGTCAGAGGCAATCCTACGCCAATCAGCGGGGTCATGAAGGTCACATTAAACGCAAAGCTGGACGCAGAAAAACGCGACCGCATCCTGCAACTGTTCGATTGGTGGGTCTCGGACGAAGGCACCGATATACTAATGAACGGGATCGAAGGCGTACATTACAAAAAGAACGCAGACGGTACGTTTTCGCTGACACCCGAAGCGGCTGCGGAAGGAGAAACACGACAAGCTCTGCTCTGGAACTGGGTGTTGAAGAAAAAATTCGATAGAGACAACATATACAAATGGTCAGATAAGAAATTTTCAGATGAAATACAAAAATCGTTAACAAATGCTCGGAAATACCCGGTTCCGAACAAGGGGGCAGCCTACTTGCCGTTATCCAAGACGTATACGGAAAAAAGCAAAGATTTGGATATGAAATTTACGCAAGCCGTCGTAGAGATTATCGCAGGCAAAAAGCCGGTCGATAGTATCGATCAAGCGATCAAGGAATGGAAAGCGAACGGCGGCGATCAGATCGTGAAGGAAGTTAATGAGCAGAATGCGGCCATGAAGAAATAAAAGGAGATTAACGCTGCCCCGTGCGGAACGCTTTCCGCACGGGGCAGCAGCAAGGAGGAGCTTATGAGAATGGGATATATGGCTCGGGCGCTGCCTATTTACTTGATGATACTGCCTGGCGTTCTATTTTTTCTTATTTTTCGATACGTGCCGATGGCCGGCATTTCGATCGCTTTTATGAAGTACAATCCGTTCCATGGCATACAGGGAAGCGACTGGGTCGGATTAGACAATTTCCGCAAGCTGTTCGCCGAGAATGATTTTTTGCTCCTATTGAAGAATACGCTGCTTTTGAATGTGATGGATCTCATATTCTTCTTTCCCGCTCCGATCATAATCGCTTTACTGCTGAACGAGGTTCGGCGCAAATGGGCCAAAAATTCGGCCCAAACGATCCTTTACGCGCCGCACTTCCTTTCCTGGGTCGTGATTGTAGGGATTACATTAAAGCTGTTCGCTACCGGCTCCGGAGGCATCAATCAGCTTCTGGATACATGGGGGTTCGGTCGGATCGAACTGATGACGGATTCGGGATACTTTCGTTGGGTATGGCTGTTCCAAAGCATTTGGCAAGGAGCCGGTTGGGGAGCGATCATTTTTCTTGCCGCATTAGCCGCCATTGATCCGACATTATACGAAGCGGCCATCGTCGACGGGGCGAACCGCTGGAGACAAATCTGGCATATTACGTTCCCGGCACTGCTCAACGTCTTCATCGTGTTGTTCATATTGCGGATCGGTCATTTGATGGATTTGGGCTTCGAGCATATTTTCCTGCTGCAAAATCCGCTCAACCTCTCTGTCTCCGACGTGTTCGAAACGTTTATATACCGGGAAGGGATCACGAAGGCTAACTTCAGCTACACAACAGCAGTAGGATTATTCAAATCGGTGGTTGGGTTGGTTATGGTCTTGATCGTCAATCGGCTTGCGAAAAAAGTAGGGCAGGAGGGGGTTTTCTGATGGTACATCGTTCCAGAGGCTCCGATAAGCTTCTCGACATCATCGTCTATAGTTGGCTGGCCGCATCGGTGCTTTTTGTCCTATTTCCACTGTTCTATGTAGTGTCCGTATCGTTGGCCCCGGAAAAAGAGTTTTTGACACGCGGTTTTTTCATCATTCCGCACGACTTCACACTTGACGCATATTTGTATTTGCTGACGAACGAGCGGTTTTTGAACGTGTTCACAAATTCCGTCATCATTACGTCGGTCGGCACCGTAATCAGCATCGTTACGACCGCATTAATGGCGTACGGATTGGCGAAGCCTTGGCTCAAAGGGCGATCGATTATCAATTTTATGGTTTTTTTCACGATGCTGTTCTCCGGCGGGATGATTCCAACCTACCTGGTCGTCAAGGAGCTGCACTTGCTTGATACGTACTGGGCATTATGGCTTCCTTCGGCCATCGCCTCGTTCAATGTCATCGTCATGCGGGGGTTCTTCGGTGCTATTCCAGCGGAACTGGAGGAATCGGCCCGAATGGACGGCTGTGGTGAATGGCGGCTGTTTTACTTGATCATCATCCCGCTTTCCATGCCGGTGGTCGCAACCTTCACCCTTTTTTATATGGTCAGCTACTGGAACACTTATTTTTCTGCGATTCTTTATTTGAACGACAGCAAGATGATGCCGCTGCAAGTATTTTTGCGTCAAATGCTGATGGAAGACGACCCGAACATGTCTCAGACGATTACCGTTGCCTACAATTACACGCCGGGCGCTGAGATGGCGGCTATCCTGCTTACCGCCCTTCCTCTGCTTATCGTCTACCCTTTCCTGCAAAAGTATTTCAATAAAGGGGTTATGCTGGGTTCTCTCAAAGGGTAACGAAATCCGAGCTTCGAATGAACTTGGCAGACCCCGGAGGGCGACGCTTGATGAGGGGAATCAAAAACCGGGAGCCATATCTTGAAAATGGTCTGAGGGGGATAAGGGGAGAAATGGGCAAGGATATGATTGATAAACAAACGAATCGTCCGATTTCAGCAGTCATCGTAGGAGCGGGAAACCGCAGTATGATATATGCTTCGTATGCGCTGAAGCATCCGGAGGAGCTGCGCATCGTCGGCGTCGTCGATCCCGAGCCGATTCGCCGCAAGCTGGCAGCGGACAAATTCGGCTTGGCGCCGGATGTGATCTTCGAGTCGCTGGAAGGGCTGCTTGCGGGGCCTCGGCTCGCTGATGCGGCAATCAATGGCACGATGGATAGGCTGCATGTTGCGACGACCATTCCGCTGCTGGAGGCAGGGTATGATGTCCTGCTGGAAAAGCCGGTAGGCATCTCGGAGGAAGAAGTGCTTCGGCTGCATGCGAAAGCAAAGGAGCTCGGGCGCACCGTCATGATTTGCCATGTTCTCCGCTATGCGCCGTTTTACCGGTCGATCCGGGAGCGGATTGCAGCGGGAGAAATTGGGGATATCATCAGCATCCAGACGGCCGAGCATATCAGCTACGACCATATGGCGACGGCGTTCGTCCGCGGCAAATGGAACTCGAAGGAACGCTGCGGTTCGTCTATGCTGATGGCAAAATGCTGCCACGATCTGGATCTGCTGACGTGGATGAACGAAGACGTATGGCCGAAACGGGTGGCGAGCTTCGGCAGCCGCGACTTTTTCCGTCCGGAGAAAGCGCCGGAAGGAGCCGGCATGCGCTGTGTCGTCGACTGCAAGATCGAGGAAAGCTGTCCGTATTCCGCCCGCAAGAACTATATCCAGAGGAACCGGTGGGACCACTTGATCTGGCGTGACGAGGACTGCGGCGTTGTCACGACCGACGAAGAGAAAGAAGCGGTGCTTCGCGAAAGCCCGTTCGGCCGCTGCGTCTGGCACTGCGACAACGACGTCGTGGACCGCGAGTCGGTGCTGCTTCAGTTCGAGAACGGCGCTACGGCTACGCATACGATGCTTGGCGGCTCCGCCCGCCCGAGTCGCACGCTCTATATCGTTGGTACGAAAGGCGAAATTCAAGGCGTTCTAGAAGATGGCTGGTATGTCGTGCGTCATGCGTCGCCGCTAACCGAACCGAAATATTCGGAGGAGCGCGTCGAGGTCAGTGTGGTTGGCGATAGTCACGGCGGCGGAGATCTCCTGCTCGTCCAGGATTTTGTCAGCATACTGAGCGATCATGCGCCGTCTATCTCGTCCACTTCGTTAGAACGGTCGATTCTTGGGCATTTGATCGGCTTTATCGCCGAGCGTTCCCGCGAGGAGAGCCGGATCATGGAAATTCTGGCCATGTAATTGCAGAGCGTTATCGGCAAAATATTATTCGAAAGGAGACGGATGGGCATAAAATGGGATAGAGCATCTCCGCAGTTTGACATGCTTTAAGGCGACTAGTATTTTGATTCCCAATTACCGTTCCTATGAAGGCCAGGAATATTCGAGATTGTCATATCGGAATTCTAATGAATCCACAAATCCTTATTAGTGCTGTATGGGTCCGGTTTTCACCGTAACGAATTCAGGAAACGCTATTTTCGTTATAAACGGCACCAAGCAACGTCCTGCGAACCCAATAGCGAAATTCCGGTTCGTTACAATTTGGGCCGAACGAAAATAGACCCCATATCGTTCCCACGGTTCGTTACGATCATGGTGACTCTTTATGGAACTAACTACTAGTAGATCGTTACTTAATATAGTTACGAAGACAAGTTACGGAGTGTGTACAACGATTCTAGGTGCAAATTTCCAACTAATTTCTTGAATTTTCTTGAACCAGCACAATTAGCGGTAGGTTTGCTCTTCTGTCAAGAAAGTGGACACTCCTAATTTTCAGGCAGTGCGTCTATAGTACTGCTGCTCAAAGCGAAGAGGGGACACATAGCCTAGCGTACTGTTGGATCTTTTTCGGTTGTAAAATAACTCTAGGTAACGATACAACTTCTCATAGGCTTCCTGCTTTGTTTTGAATGTCGGGGTGCAGTAAATAAGTTCGCGCTTTAAAATGCTATGAAATGCCTCGATACAGGCATTATCATAGCAGTTCCCTTTACGACTCATGCTAGCTCTCATTCGATAGGTTTTGAGCTGTTTACGGTAGTCACTGGACGCGTACTGAGCGCCACGATCAGAATGATGAATAAGCCCCTCCTTGGGCTTCTTAGCGTGATAAGCTTGTTTTAATGCGTCTAGCACGAGGTCTGTCGTCATGCTGTCGCTGAGCTTCCAACCTACAATCTGCTTTGTGTACAGATCCATTACGCTTGCTAAGTACAGTTTTCCTTCACGACAGGGAATGTAGGTAATGTCAGCTACCCATTTTTCATTGGGTTTTGTCGCTGAAAAGTCTTGCTCGAGTACATTTGGAGCGATGGGTTCATTGTGTTTCGAATCCGTTGTTGTTACTCTGAATTTCTTTGACATACAAGAGCGAAGGCCTTGTTCACGCATGATCTTGCCGACAGTACGCTCAGATACCCGCAATTCTTCCTTTTTAAGTTCATTCCATATCCTTGGACTTCCGTACCGTTGATCAGAGTCCTTAAAGTGAAACTTAATCCGCTCTGTTAGCATCTCTTTGTGTTTTTGCTGTTCGGACGGTGCTGCCGTACGCCATTTGTAATAGCCGCTCCTGGATACTTTAAGCACGCTGCACATCTTCTCCACTGGAAACTCAGAGCGATGATCTTCAATGAATTGAAACCTTAATTCTTTGGTTTGCTGAAGATGTGCACCGCCTTTTTTACGATAGCCAATTCCTCTTCTACATCAGCTAAACGGCGGTCTTTCTGATTCAGTTCACGTTCTTTTTCTTTCAATAGTTGCTCGAGTTCTCGAACCCGTTCACTTTGATTGACGGATTCGTTTTTAAACTCGCGGTATTTTGCTTTCCAAGCATGTAGCGTTTTGGCAGGTATGTCCAGTTCGAGTGCGATCTCCTCTACAGACTTTGTCTGCTCTTGCAAATACTTTGCTGTTTGACGTCTAAATTCTTCATTAAATGACCTCCGCTGCCCACTCATGTGAACACCTCCTAGTTATGATTATTATCTAATTCTCTTAGTGAGGTGTCCACTTCTTATTCTAGGTGCAGTTTTCCCTTTATTCTTACGGTGTGGCCTGCTTATTCTATGGTTAAGAACGTTAATTGTAGAACACGGCATATCGTGTAAGCGCATTCAACGAGGGGTATTTCAATAAAGCAAATAGCTTGGGAGGAATGATTATGAGAAAGTCGGCTAAATGCAAAAGATTAATTTCATCCGTTATGGCGATTATCGTTACAGCGGGATGTATAACATTTTCACAGAGCTTTGGAGTACCGGTTGCTGCAGCTCAGGAAATTTCAGGGCGGTATAAAGACCCTGCGCTACAAGTTCCGAATGTTATCGTGCCAGAAACCCAAGCGGCCGGCGTTCGTTTTAATGCATTTGATCCAACCGTATGGGATTATTCAGAGGCACTTAGCGATGAATTCAGTGGAAGCACATTGTCGGACAAATGGCATCCGGCCTATATGGACTGGTGGCCCATACAACAAAATGAAGGCGTCGGCGGTTCCATACCTACATACACGGTAAACAATGGTGTTTTGACGCTGATTGCTGATCCATCGCGGCCTTTTTGGTGGGATCGGGGTTTAGCCAAACACGATGGCTATCGAGGCGTGGGCATGATGGGTGGCGCTAAAGATTACGTAAACAATGGCCCCCAAATAGATGGCGTGCCTATTCAAAAGCATGTGCCTTATATGGATGCGCTCGCCACCACCTATGGCTTTTTTGAAGTAAGAACCAAAATTGACAGGGGTGCAACCATTATCCCGGCCATATGGTTTGTTGGCTTTCACGATAAGGGGGGCAACAGTCAGAACGCTGAAATCGACATCCCTGAATTCTTTAATGCGGAAGATTATCCGCAGAACAATAACAAACTCGGGATTTGGCATATCAAAGACCCCAATGCGTTCCCGGAAAGACCTTCTTCCCAAACAGATATCAGCATGTATTTGAATCCAGGAGAAGACTACAGGGATGAATTTCATACCATCGGCATGGAGTGGGCGCCAGGCTATGTCCGCTATTTCTTTGACGGACATTTGATTCGAGAACATGCGGTAAATATCAATTATCGGATGATACCCATTTTTTCAATCAATCATCGCGCAGAAGGTGTTCTAAACCCGCCAACATTAAACTTTAATATAGACTATTATCGGGTCTGGAAAAACAGGAATGTGGCGGATCCCTATAAAGCGCCAACATTGCCGGCAACCGGAAATATCGCTTCCTATGCCAAATTCAGTATGTTCGGCCAAACTTCGGGGCAATTCAACGCAACGCCGCCTGAACGGATGAATGACGGCGATTTAATATCGCCTGTGTACAGTGGGTTGCAGTTGAATAGCCCGCTTCCGGGAAGACCTGCTGTTACCCTGGAGCATACGCCCCTGCCCGCATATATTTATGCAGATTTCCACGGCAGTGTCAATTACAATACAGTCAATCTATATGCGACCTTGGCGCAGAGCCAAGCTCCTACGCTTGTCGATATTGAAACATCGGCAACCGGAGAAGAGAATTCCGTCTGGACGCCGGTCGCGCAAAATGTCCGATTGAACTGGTGGACCAACTCGGACCAGGCAGAGGGCATGGCCATACGTTTTCCCGATGTAACCAACAATAAGCACATGAGAATTGTAGTGAAAGAAAGCAACTTTAATGCGGATAAAAAATTTGCCGTATCCGAGATCGAAGTCGGCCAGAATATCCAGCTGCAAACGGAACAAAACATAGCGTTAAATAAGCCCGCTACAGCGATTAGTCAAAATTCCCATACGGCAGCCATGGCAGTCGATGGAAGCATGGGGACTTGGTGGTCTGCGGGCAACGGCAATGCGAACAACTGGTGGCAAGTAGACTTGGGGAGAAGCTACAACTTATCCGGAAGTGAGCTCGCATTTTTGGATAATACAAGAATATGGAAGTATAAGGTTGAGGTTTCGTCTGACAACACAAACTGGACGATGGTCGTGGATCAAACAGCAAACACAAGCAGCGAACAAACGCAGACACATCACTATTCGGCTACTGGAAGGTATGTGAGGGTAACGGTAACCGAAACTCCCGGAACGGCATGGACCGCTTTCAGTGAATTTAGAGTGTTTGGAACTCCCGTAAATTTGGCTTTAAATAAGACTGCTTCTGCAATAAGCCAAAACACCAATACAGCTCAGAGGGCGAATGATGGTGCTATCGGTACATGGTGGTCGGCAGGCAACGGCAATAACAACAACTGGTGGAAGGTAGATCTGGGGAGTAACCTCAACTTGGCCGGAAGCGAGATCGTTTTGCCGGATGGGAGCGGACCTTGGAAATACAGGGTTGAGGTGTCAACCAATAATTCCACCTGGACTACGGTGGCTGACAATACGGCAAACACCAGTTTGGCACAAACGCAAACACACAGTTTTACGGCAAATGCCAGGTATGTAAGAGTGTTTGTGACCGATACTCCCGGAACGGCGTGGACAGCGATTAAGGAATTCAGAGTGTTTGGATAGTAAGCTTAATATAGAAATCTATTAGAGGGATAGTTGCTACTATCCCTCTTTCAAGCTGATCATGGGCTCCGTGAAAGGATGGAAAAGATGGAAAAACAGACAAGGCGTTTAACTCCGACTCCGCCTTTGGGATGGAACAGCTTTGACAGCTACGGCTGTGTCGCTAACGAGCATGTGCTTCTGGATAATCTGGAAGCGATGGCGCTCAAGCTCAAGCCGTATGGCTATACGTATTTCGTCGTGGACAACGGGTGGTTCGCCGAATATGCCGTTCCGCATGGAGCACGATTCCCAGTTGTACAGCACGCCGACGATGTGAGGATCGACGAATTTGGCCGATACCTTCCTTCAAACTGTCATTTTCCACATGGTTTACAACGGCTTATTGACCGTACGCATGCTTTAGGACTGAAATTCGGCATTCATCTCATGCGAGGCATCTCCCGCAAAGCGGTGGAGTTAAACACGCCTATTCACGGTACGCCGTATCATGCGCGTGAAATTGCCGATCTCTCGGATACCTGTGCGTGGTGCCATTACAACTACGGTGTGGATATGAACAAGCCTGGTGCGCAAGCTTTCTACGACAGCGTGGTCCGTTTGCTGGCCGAATGGGGAGTTGACTTCATTAAGGCCGATGATATAACCGGATTTCCTGCAGAAATCGATGCTTTGGCCCATGCCATTGAGAAGTGCGGCAGAGAGATCGCGCTCAGTTTGTCACCGGGTGATCAGACCGTGCAGGAGCATCTGCCGATTTATGGCAAGGCGAATATGCTGCGGACGACATCGGACATTTGGGATAACGGCGCCGATCTCGGCAAAGCCTTTGATAAATGGGCGGAATACCAGGATTGCATGCCAGAGGGCTGCTGGCTGGATCTCGATATGATTCCTTTCGGGCATCTCCAGGTTTGGAAGCCTAAGGCACAGACTGCGTCGAGCCAATCGGAGGAGCTTCTGAATGGCAAAGGCTCGGAACGGATGAGCGGATTAAACGAGCATCAGAAGCACACGTTTATCACAATGCGGGCGATGGCCGCTTCTCCGCTATTCATGGGAGGCGACCTGGTTACGTCCGATCCGCAGTCCATTGCACTTATTACAAATGAAGCTATGCTGGGTTGCAATCAGAATGGTATTATCGGCCGGCGAGTGTCGCAGCAGGCCGGCATCGAGATGTGGGCCACCCCGAAGCGATTCAGCCTTGGCGAGGGCTGGATTGGGGTGTTCAATCGTAATCCAGATCCAAAGCGACTGCGTATCTCACGCGCCGAGCTATTGCTTCAATCCGATCAAAGCTACTCCATAAAGGATATATGGAACGACAAGTTGCTTGAAGACCAGCCCTTTTACGATATCGAGTTAGCAGCGGACGGAGTTTGGTTTTTGTCCATATCCTGTGTCTCACTATAAATCCACTACTCTAATAAGAGCGAGGATTTTATGGTTTGTGTGTGACAAGATTAGTTTGAAATAATTGAAACATAATTTCAAATTAAAATTAACTAAGTGGTAACATCGAATTGATGGTCTTTTTTTACGAAGAATGATATAAATTTTAAATTACTATATATCACGAAATTGAAAAATGAAAAATCTTAATTCCAAAATAAAATAAAGTGAGCTATAATAGAAATACAAACTCGATTCGGGAGGTTGCAAATGGGAATAAATCGTCTCAAAGTCATTAGGGATATTTTTTGGACGTTTTTGAAGATTGGACCCGCTACTTTCGGAGGTGGTTATGCCATGCTTCCGATCATTGAGAGGGAGGTTGTCATCAAACGGGCATGGATTCCAGAGAAGGATATTTCCAATCTTATCTCAATCGCAGGCTCCGCACCTGGTGGCATTGGTGTAAACGCTTCGGCATTCATCGGATACCGATTGGCTGGAATTCTTGGGGCTGTCGTGGCTGTTATTGGTATTACACTTCCTACATTCTTGATTGCCCTATTACTTAGCCTTGCTTTTAGTTACATGCAGGGGAATTCTAAGGTAGAGGCTGCGCTTACAGGTATTCATGCTGCAATTATTGGGCTCATTGCTGTAGCCGCTTATAATATGGGCAAATCAGCTATTTTTGATAAAACAACCTTGTTTACCTCGCTTAGTACTTTAATCATTTTATTGTCTTTTCCGATTCATCCCTTGTATGTCATCCTTGTTGGATTATTTATTGGAATTATCTTGGTAAAAGTAAAGGAAGCTGTAGGAATCCAAGTCCGCTTAGAAAAAGAAGACCAGGTCCAGGTATCAACCCTTGGTAAAGGCTACGCCAATTACGAGTATTTTTTTGCTGAAGGAATATAACAACAGGAGGCGGAGACATGTTATGGGAATTATTCCTGACTTTTTTTAAAATTGGATTTATGTCATTTGGCGGCGGTTATGCGATGATTCCTGTCATTGGGCATGAAGTTGAGGCTCATGGGTGGCTTGTAAATGAGCAATTCACGAATTCAGTTGCTTTGGCAGGTATGGCCCCAGGACCCATTGCTACGAATACAGCAACATTAATCGGGTATGAAACAGCGGGAATTATTGGAGCAACAGTTTCAACAATTGGCATCATTCTGCCATCACTTCTCATCATTATCATTATTGCATCATTCTTCTACCAGATGGATCAGAATAAACAGATTCGCTCCATCTTCTATGGGCTGAAGCCTGTCGTGACGGGTTTGATTATTTATGCAGCGATACATTTTGGTTTCGAGGGCAAAGCTGAGAGTTTATTTACTTGGAAAAATGTAAGTATCGCAGTAATGGCTGCAGGGATTTTCGTTGCAGTATTGAAATACAAATTATACCCATTAACGGCTATCTTACTATCAGGTCTAGTCGGTATTGCTTTATTCAGTTAGTTAAGTTTACATAAAAGTAAAGGGGGGATCTCCAATAGATACCAATAAACCTTCATGCTGCTCAGCAAGTCGGAGCGCTATTCATCAAACAGACACAAGCCCAGAGCGTTTAATGGATCTTACACAGGTTCAAGCAAAGTCAAATTGCCAAACAGAACGAATGATTTATATTCCAGGTGGGAAGTTTTTAATGGGGACTGACGATCAAGAAGGATTCCCATCTGATGGTGAGGGGCCTGTCAGAGAAATTTCTGTTAACCCTTTTTACATCGATGCTACGACGATAACGAATGAAGAATTCAAGAGATTTGTTGAGGATACAGGCTTTCAAACAGAAGCTGAAACCTTTGGGTGGTCCTATGTTTTTCATCTTTTTGTTTCTGAAGCAACTGCGTTGCAAGTGAAAAAATCGGCCCAACAAACACCATGGTGGTGGGTGGTTCATGGTGCTGATTGGCTTCATCCCGAAGGTCCTGATTCTGGGATCCAAGATAGGATGGACCATCCGGTCATCCATGTATCCTGGAATGATACAGTTGCGTATTGCCGATGGGCTGGAAAAAGGCTATTAACAGAGGCTGAATGGGAGTTTGCTGCCCGAGGCGGATTGGTGCAAAAGAGATACCCTTGGGGTGATATATTGAAGCCGGACGGACGGCATATGTGCAATATTTGGCAAGGAAAGTTCCCAGAGAAAAATCATGCTAGCGATGGGTATGCGGGCACGGCGCCTGCCAGATCCTTTGAACCAAATGGATACGGTCTTTACAATGTAGCTGGTAATGTGTGGGAATGGTGCTCGGATTGGTTTAGCCCTTCCTATCATGTCAATGGCACAAAGGATAACCCCATTGGCCCTCCATCTGGAGACAACAGGGTTTTAAGGGGAGGTTCGTACTTGTGCCATGCCTCCTATTGCAATCGATATCGTGTGGCGGCAAGGAGTAAGAATACACCTGACAGTTCTGCGGGAAATATAGGTTTTCGTTGTGCTGCTGATGTTAATTAAGCACCCATGTCGCGAATAACAAATGAAATCAATTTGGTCCAATGGCGTTCACTCTCAGGGTGAGCGTCATTTTTCGTTGCTTCGAGATTTCTTGGTATTTAGAGTAGATTCTGTTTGCGGGACATGGAGCAATTCTGAAAGCTGTGTAGCCAAAAAAAGCGGCGTGTAGGGCAAATCATTGCGAAGCCAGAAAACAATCGTACCAATGATGGCTGAGGAACCGTACCAGATCGCAATATCTTTTTGAACGTTCAAAATTGTGGTTGCCTCCAGCTTGTCCATTCGACTGGTGATAAAATCAGCGATCAGCTTCATGAGTCGTTCCGTAAATATGGGTATACGTTTGGAAGCGAGCAGAACCTTGTAAAATTTTGAATTCTCCGCGATATGCTCAAGCATTTTTATAATGATCTGCATGTTAAAATTGGGCGGATTCGGAGCTTCTTTCAAGATAGCATGGATTTCGTTAATCATGTCTTCAGCCAATTTATCGATCATATCTGGAATATCACGATAATGAAGATAGAAGGTAACACGATTAATCGTCGCTCGCTCTGCGATGCGATTCACGGTTATTTTCTCAGGCTCAAGTTCCTGAAGTAATTCAATAAATGCATCTCGAATCAATTGGCGCGTACGAAGGACACGCGGGTCTATCCGTAGTGATTTTGTTGACATGAGCGATCACTTCCTTTCTCCCCTAATGAGCTAAACGACAAATTCTGCAAGTTTTGTAGATAATGTAATGGATAGACGACAAATATTTCGTAAGTGTCAACTAATAAACATTTATAAGAAAGCTGTTGCTTGTGAACATTAGGATTGATTACTATAATACTATTTACATCAAGTTTATTATACAACACTTTGTTGATTAGTTTGAAATTGAATTTGAAAGGAATAAGTGGTATGAGTAAAATTGCAGCATTTGATAGTAGTTCGATTAAGAAAGGTCCACTTCTATTTGTTATGATTCTGGGGGCATTCATTGCCGTTCTGAATCAGACGATTATGAGTGTTGCCTTACCGAAGCTCATGGTCGAGTTTGATATTGCCGCTTCGACTGGCCAATGGCTAACCACTGGCTATATGCTGGTTAACGGCGTTTTAATTCCGATAACAGCGTTCCTCATGCAACGGTTTACGACGCGTGAGCTTTTTCAAGCTTCCATGATTATTTTCCTCATTGGAACCATTGTTTCAGCAGTTGCACCTGGCTTTGAACTTTTATTGGCTGGCCGCCTCATTCAAGCAGCTGGGGCTGGTATTTTAATGCCGCTTCTCATGAATGTCATCCTAACGATCTATCCGCCAGACAAGCGTGGAGCTGCTATGGGAATGGTTGGTTTGGCTATCATTTTTGCTCCTGCTGTCGGTCCTGCTATTGCTGGCTATATTTTGGAGCATTATTCATGGCGTACACTCTTCTATGGCATAATTCCATTTGTTATCATCGTTATAGCAGTCGCGTTTATCTATCTGAAAAATGTCTCTGAACGTGAATATCCCAAAGTTGATATATGGGGTGCCGTTCTCTCAACAATCGGATTCGGTTTCCTTCTATACGGCTTCAGTAGTGCTGGTGGCAAGGGATGGTCTAGTATGGAAGTTATCCTGTCTATTATTGTAGGTGTAGTTGCCTTAATATTGTTTACATGGCGGCAACTGGTTATCAAAACTCCACTTCTAGATCTTAGGGCATTCAAATACAACATGTTTACCCTGACAACGTTAATCAACATTGCGGTTACGATGGTCATGTATGCGGATATGATGCTGCTTCCTTTGTATTTGCAAAATGCTCGAGGATATACCGCGTTGGAGTCAGGCATCCTTATGCTCCCTGGAGCTCTGCTAATGGGAATCATGATGCCAGTGGCTGGTAAGCTGTTCGATAAGTTCGGAGCGAAGTGGTTGTCCATTATCGGTATGGCCATTACAATCGTAACTACACTTGGATTCATCAATTTGACGGATTCAACAAGTTATACGTATTTAGTTCTCATGTCCACAGGACGACGTTTGGGGATGGCTCTTTTCTTAATGCCAATCACCACGGCGGGCCTCAATCAATTGCCTTCAAGGCTGAATGCGCATGGTACAGCTATTTCCAATACCATTAAGCAAGTGGCAGGAGGCGTAGGCACCGCACTGCTGGTCACGGTTATGACGACCAGAACCAAATCTCATCTCGTAGAAATGATGACGGCAAGTAAAACAGCGACTGCCACGAAGGAACTTATTAAAGAGGCGTCTATTCAGGGGATTAATGATTCTTATCTTGTCATTATCGGAATCGGTGTTGTCGGCTTACTGCTTTCCTTCTTCATTAAACGTGTAGGTCAGGCTGAGGAAGAAACGGAAGTTATTGTAACTCCGAAACCCGTTAATGCAACTTAGGAATAACCGATAAAAGTTAGGCAGAAAGGGCTTCTCCATGAATCGGGAGAGGCTCTTTCATATGTTTCGTCAAGGCTGTAGCGAAAAGTTTTAATTCATGATAACATAACTGAAATTGTAGACATGGGATGGGGCCAATGAAAACTTTCTTCTTGCGAACGTTAAAAGGGCGAATGATTTTATATTACTGCACAATTTTCATTGTTTTTATTGCGCTTTTAGGTGGTGTCACTTATCAGATTTTCATGAACGTCATGACAAATCAGATTCTACAGTATACAGAAAAGATTATCGAAGAAAAAAGAAGCAGCATCGATTCGTATTTTAACCAAGTTGTCAATCTGGTCCAAATATCTGCCGGGAGCCAGGTGTTGCGTGACGCCATTAAGCAGCAAGATAACCAAGACAGTATCTCAAAACTCTATTACCAAAGGCAGGTAAGTGATTATTTTACTAACATTCTTCGCTTCAATAGCAATATTAATGATTTTTTTATTATCAATGAAAAAGGTTATATTTATGCTCAATCCGGAGCAACTGTGAATAATACCTTTAATTTTTTTAATCAGCCCTGGTTCCAGAAAATCCATAGTGATTACTTTCATGTTTATTTTCTAGGTGTTCATCCTGAGGATTACTATATTTTAGATAACAATAATGAAGGAAATGTCGTCTCTGCGATTGCTCCAATTTACGATTTGAATAGCGTCAGTTCCGACCGAAAGGTGTATCTGCTTTGTAATATGAAGGTTAAAGGAATAGAATCCATTAGTAATGAGACACAGCTTGAAAAAACGGGGTATATTACCATATTGGATCAAAACAACAATCCCATCTATAAACCGACTGGCGCTCAATTTTCCCTTAATTCTGAACTCGAGCGTACCAATTACTTTAAGCAGGAGAGCGGATATTTTACATTAGGCAATGGTTTGAAAAAAAATCTAATTGTATACAAAACACTGAAAACAACCAATTGGAAGGTTGTAGCTTACATCCCTTATAGTGAAATGTATGCGCATACAGATGTAATCCGTTATATGGTTCCCTTATCCATTCTTATCGTAATAACATTGGTTGTCCTAGCATCTGTACTAATTGCAGCACGAATCAATAAACCGTTGATGCGCTTGACAAACAAAATGTATTTGATCGAGGGTGGCCATACGGACGTGCAGTTGTTCGATAATAGTACGGAAGAGATCGAAAAGCTAACTCGGCGTATCGATTCAATGATTTATAAAATTAAAACGCTTACCGAAGAAAATTTCAGCTATATCCTGCAAAATAAGGAAAGTGAATTGAAGATTTTGTTAAGTCAAATTAACCCTCATTTTTTGAATAACACGTTGCAATCTATTAAAGCTATGGCAGTAATCGGGAAAACAAGTGAAATTAGTAGGATGGTTACTTTAATAGGAAATATGCTCAGGTATGCGATAAACTCCTCCAAGGATGTGGTGACCATTCAGGATGAGATTGATCATATTACCAATTATTTAAAGATCCAAAATTATCGTTATCCCGAGAAATTTATGTATGACACTGTAATATCCGATGAAATACGAAGATTGTACACGCCAAAACTGATTCTGCAACCTGTAGTGGAGAACGCTATCTTACATGCATTTCAACAGCTGCAAGAAGGTAGGATTCAACTAACTTTCGAAGCTGTTTCGCAGGGCATTCAAATAACTATTTTCGATAATGGCAGAGGTATGACTTCAGAGGAACTGGAAAAAGTGTCAGAGAAACTATCGGAATTTGATCCCGATGAAGAGTACAAGGGGGGCGTTGGATTGAGGAACGTTCATCAACGTATTCGTAACAAATATGGATATCCTTACGGGATCATCCTTTCTTCGGAAATAAATGCCGGTACTTCTGTAACCATCTTGATACCCTGGTTAGGAGATGCGTAATGATAAAAATGGTTATTGCCGATGATGAAATTCTGACGTTGGACATGCTGGAACGTATTATCGATTGGACGAAGTTAGGTATAAAAATTGTAGGTAAGGCAACCGATGGAAAAGAAGCCCTGGAACTGATACATCGTGAAAATCCAGAGATATTTTTAACAGATATTCAAATGCCACACATTGAGGGCATCGAGTTGATCAAGATGCTGGCACAATCGCATCCTAATCTAAAAATCATCATTCTTAGCGCTTATGGTGAATTTAAATATGCTCAGGAAGCAATTCGTTATGGGGCCATTGGCTATTTGGTAAAACCAATAGATGAGGTTGAACTGGAAGAACTGGTTGAACTAAGCATAAGATCGAATCAAGAATGGATAGCCAAAGAGCAAGAGGCGACTTACCGCAAGCTTCTGATGACTCGAAATGGAACTCCCGCATTGCTTCAAACGATGGAAAGCAAAGGTATTCGTGTATTGCATCATTATCGCATGTTCATCATTCAAGCGGATCCCATTACCGATAATGATCAACTTCTTCTTGAGGATCAATTGTCTTTCATTTCCGAAAGAGTTATTGCTATTATTCGGCAATACATGTCTGAACATGCAATCCCCGGCTATTTGTTTGAATTTCAGGAAAAAGAATGGATATGTATGGCTGAGCAATCGGATGGTTTTGGAAACCAAATTATCCAGCTGCTCTTGGCGGAACTTCGATTCAATGTTGTTGTCGGTGTAAGCACCTTGAAGGAATCCTTAAATAAGCTTTATGAGGCATATAGCGAAGCTATGGATTGCTTAAGCTATCGCTTTCTTTTTAGTTCGGAACATGTATTAGAATACGAGGAATTGATGTTATCGAGTTCAGATCATTCATATTTCCAAGAAGAAGTGTATGTAAAAGTGCAATCCTTAACCGAAGAGATCCTGGCAGACCCGCTCGGAAAGACGGATTGGCGAAACAAGCTAACGAGCATTTTACATGAAACAACCCGTCACCCCGATGGCATTTACTCACTTTTATTTGGCATGCTAGTCAGACTTCGAATGAAAAAATGGGAAAAGAAGAACGGAATCGATTATGCGGATAACCATCCAGTTTCCTTTGAGGCTCTAAAGAAATATAAGACGTTAGGAGATTTGCTTGATTATTTGGAGGAAACGATTCAACAATTGGGTCAAGAATATGATCATTTTCCAAGTCACGGTAATGAACTAGTAAGTAAAGCAAAGGACTATATTCAAGCTCATTACGATAAACAGATCACATTGGAATCCATTTGCTCTCACATATCCATAAGTAAGAATTACTTTAGCTCCCTGTTTAAAAAAGAGACCGGCATGAATGTATGGGACTACTTAACCATCGTTCGGATTGAATACGCTAAGAAGCTTTTGGCTAATACGACATTGAAAAACTATGAGATTTCGGAACAGATAGGCTACGAGAATCCAAGCTATTTTACTAAAATGTTCAAAAAACTAACGGGCGTGTTACCTCAGGAATATCGAGTTAGCCATAATGGGGGACGGGAATCGTAATATTGTATCAGAAAGTAAGTAATATTCTTTCTTCTTAGAAAACGGTTTCAATTTTATAATGACCATGTAAGCGTTATTATAGAAACTTGGATAAAAAAATGAGGAGGGGTTTTATGCAAAAAAAGGCTTCGATGGCATCACTAGCTTCAGTAGTGCTGCTTGCTTCTTCTATTTCTCTAACGGGATGCGGGACAGGAAAAGAAACCGCCGCAGATTCGAAAGGATCAAAAGACAAAGTCACGATCCGTATTGCATCTATTAATCGGGATGAAACTAGAAAGGCTTTTCTTGATATGATCAAGGAAAAGTTCCCAAACATTACAATTGACTATAATTTTATCGACAATAACACGTTTACTGATGTTGTAACGACTCAGCTTGCGTCCGGCGGCGGGCCTGATATTATCGAAGGATATGATATTAAGTGGGTCAAAAACGGTTATTTATTGGACTTGACCGGTAAGGAATTTATTACCAAGTTCACTGACAATGGATTGAAACCAACTAATTATGAGGGCAAGATCTATGGCATTCCGACAACGGGATGGTTCGAAGGTGTTTTTTATAACAAGGACATTTTTGATAAAAACGGGTTAAAACCACCGAAAACATTCGACGAATGGCTCGCTATTCATGAGAAATTGAAACAAAACGGTGTGAAACCGCAAGCAATGGGTGCCCAATCTTGGGAACCGATGATGAAACAATCGATGTCTATGGCCTTTAATGAATTTTATTCGAAACCTGAAAATAAAAACTTCGATCAGGATGTACAAACAGGCAAACGTAAGATTTCTGAGTGGTCGGATGCTTTCAAAGTCTGGGATGAAATGGTTCAGAAAAAATATCTAACCCAGGATATGCTCGGCATCAGTTATGATCAAGCATTGGATGAGTTTGCCTCCGGTAAAGCTGCAATGTGGGAATCCGGCCCGTGGTCCTATGACGCGATGATGAAAAAGAATCCGAATTTGAAGCTGGATATGTTCCCATTACCTGGTAAAACATCAGCGACTGGCTATTTAGTTGGCGGTCCTGGAAATCCATGGAGTGTCAACGCAAATGGTAAGCATAAAGATGAAGTGCTGCAAATTTTGAATTTGATGGCTACACCAGAAGCCCAAAAAGCGTTAATGAAGAGTTACTTTGGACCTTCTTTCCTTAAAGGATTAGATAATCCGGAATTGCCAGCACAATATACAAGCGTCAAAGATGCATTTGTACAAGGTAGAGTTTACGCACCGTGGCCGTATTGGGGCCCGATAGGCGGCTCTAACTTTATCACTGAATTGGGTAAATTGCTTCAAGACCATCTTGCAGGAGATAAGACAATAGATCAAGTGCTTCAAAAAGCGGATAAAATAGCAGCTGATATGATTCAACAGGCTAAATGACGATGAAGTAAGAATCTTATAACTTTCAGGAGGATGTGTTTATGTGAATAACCACATCCTTTTTTATTAATGAGGTGAACTTGATGCATAAAGGTATACAATTTCGAAGGGATCTGGTTTTTATCGGGTTCATTCTACCCGCATTTTTGGGCTATCTGATCTTTTATTTATATCCGATGCTTGCAACCTTTCTATACAGTTTTACAGACTGGACGGGTTATCGAAAAGAGATACATTTTGTAGGGCTGAAAAATTTTGTGAAGTTATTTCAAGATGAAGACGTTACGATTGGTATCAAGAACTCAGTTGTTTACGCGCTTGCCATGACAATTTTCCAAAACGGTCTTGCGATCCCTTTGGCTGTTGCTTTGCACCGTCCATTAAAAACCCGGAATCTATTGCGAACCATATTTTTTGTGCCCGCAATTTTGAGTCCAATGGTCGTAGGCTTTTTGTGGAGCTACATCATGTCTGCAACAGACCACGGCGTTCTGAATCAGGTGTTAGTAAGTTTCGGTTTTAATAAAGTCAATTGGTTAGGCAATCCCAAATTAGCGTTATACTCCGTTATTTTCACACAGGTTTGGCAGTGGACCGGGTACGCTATGGTCATTTACTTGGCTAACTTGCAAGGGATATCGAAAGAGTTATATGAATCCGCTGGCATTGATGGGACGAACGGTTGGCAAAATTTTTGGTACATTACCCTGCCCATGCTGATTCCGTCCATTACCTTCAATACCGTAATGAGTATGATTGGCGGACTGAAAGTGTTTGATGTTATCTTTGCCATGACGAACGGAGGCCCGGGGCATGCAACGGAAACCATCGTGATGACGTTGATCACCAAGGGGATTACCCAAGCTCAATATGGATATGGATCAGCATTTGCAGTCGTGTTTTCGCTTATCATTATGCTGATTACGTTCATTCAGCTGCGAGTTTTGAAACGATGGGAGGAGAAGTTATTTTGAACAAGCGCGCGTTCTCGACTCAAACGGCTCGTTCTCTCTCTAATTTTAAAAAAGGAGCCAAAGGTGACATTATACTGGAGGTTATTCTTCTTGTTATCGCGATCATTTCCCTACTTCCAATTTATTACATGGTGAATACGACCTTACGTACTCCTGATCAGGTGATTACAAGCCCGTTCGGTTTCCCCGAACAATTGGACCTCAGCGGGTATGTAAGAGCTTGGAATATGATGAATTATCCAAATGTGTTTAAAAATAATTTAATTATTGCTGTTGTATCGGTTAGTGGTGTCATTTTACTTTCTTCAATGGCAGCCTATGCTTTCGCCAGACGTCCCGGCAAAGTGTTTAATTGGCTATTCGTCACGATCTTGATTGGCGTTATCATGCCTTTTCAAGTAGCTACTATTCAACTATTTCGTGTTCTAACCTACCTTCACTTAACAGATACCTTGCTAGGCGTTATCCTTGTCGAAATCTTCGTTGCTGTTCCGTTTAATGTTTTTTTAATTAAAAATTTCGTGAATAGCGTGCCAATTCAGTTAGAGGAATCGGCTTTTATAGACGGTGCCGGTGTTTGGAGGACGTATTGGCGAATTACGTTCCCGCTGTTGCAGCCGGTAATTGCCACACTGACGGTTTTAGATTCATTAAGTGTTTGGAATGACTTTTTTACTCCATTATTAATACTTCATTCACGTGCGAAAGGAGTTATTTTACTCGAAGTCTATCGGAACGTGGGGCAATTTCAAACGGACTGGACGAACTTTTTTCCTATGATGATATTGGGGGTAGCCCCGCTCGTGATCCTATACTTATTTATGCAGAAGTATATTGTAGAAGGTGTCTCTACAGGAGCTGTTAAAGGCTAGAATTGAAGGAGATAAATGACCAGCGGCGAGGCAGTGGATGTTAGGAGGAGAGAAAAGTGAAACAATTAGAAAAAATTTATGTTGTGTTTAAAACGCACGTAGACTTGGGTTTTACCGACTTGGCGAGCAATGTCATGACCCAATATAAAGAAGATATGATGAACGACGTTCTAGCGATATGTGAAAAAACGAAGAAGGATGGACCGGACCATCATTATGTTTGGACACTTCCTGCATGGATGCTTAAGGAATGCTTAGATACTCCTGATTTGGATAAAAAGAACTCCTTGGAAGCACTGATTTATAACGGACAACTGCGTTGGCACGGGCTTCCATTTACAACTTCGACTGAATTTTGCGGTACCGAAGAATATATCAGAGGGTTATATTTTTCGGAAAAGCTGCGTGAACAATATGGACATATCGCTATATCCGCTAAAATGACGGATGTACCAGGTCATACGTGGATGCTGCCTACATTCTTGAAAAATGCTGGCATTGAATTTTTGCATTTAGGCGTAAATTCTTGTTCCTCTCCTGTCGATGTGCCTCGATTGTTTCATTGGGAAGGACCGGATGGCAGCAGGGTATTAACCTATTATTCCAAAGGCGCATACGGAACTGAGCTGACTCCGCCTGACGATTGGCCATACCCAATTTGGATTGCGCTGCTGCAAACAAACGATAATATCGGTCCACAAGATGGGAATGTGGTTCACGACTTGTTGGATGAGATAGCCAAGAAATATCCAAATACCGAGGTTAAAATCGGAACCATGGATGATTTTGCGCTTGATTTTATTGCCAGAGATTTTCAGGATATACCTGTGATTCGTAAAGATTTGGCGGATACCTGGATTCATGGCATAGGCTCCTATCCAGAAGAGGTATCCCGTGTGCGGAGATTACGTTCGGAGATTGCAACACTGGAAAGCTTATTAACGCTTGAACAGTTGAAAGGAGATCCTGTTGTAAATCAGAGTTCTTCGATCGCAAAGGCTTATGAGCAAACGCTGCTTTTTGGCGAACATACTTGGGGGATCGATATTAAATCAAATTTGTTACCCGGCCGAAACAGTGAGCGCACATATGGGAAGGAAAATATCAAGAAAGACCGAGCCAAGTTTCCGGAATCTTATGAAAAAACAGAAGCATCTTGGGCAGAACAGAAAAACTACGTAGAGCAAGCTAAAAAAGCTATAAGTGAGGTTAAGCCTTTTACTGCAATGAATTCTAGCGTTATCGGTGTATATAACCCGCTTGCTTGGGAACGTCGGGATGCGAAGATCAATTTGGATAACCGTAAGTACGGCACACTCATGGATCGGGAAACGAAGGAATCCTATATCGTGAATGAAGCTGGTGAGGCATATATTGGCAAAATCGGGCCAATGGGTTTCCGCACTTTTGAGTATGTAGAAGGCACAGAATCTGAGCGTTTAGGTGCAATCGCTGTTGAAAATATTGAATACGCAGTATTGGAAAATCATGCATTACGTATAGAGGTCAGTACGCTGACAGGGTGCATAACTAGTTTTTATGATAAGAAGAATGAGAAGGAATGGGCTGTAAACGGAAGGTTCGGCCATTATGAATATGATGTGTATGGGAAAGAAGAGATTCTGGATTTTGTAAAAGCATATGCCTATGATTTAACGGATTGGTATATCAACGATTTCAGTAAACCTGGCTATCCACGAATCAATCACAAGAGTTACGAGCTCCACAAAAAAGACTTAAAGATCTCAAATGGTTATGGGTGGGGAATCATTGAAATTAGCTTCATTCCACCAACTGAAAGTTACGAGGAGTTTGGAAATGGCGAAGAAATAAACGTGAAAATTAGCTTGGAAGAAAGACAATCTTTTGCTGATATTCAAGTGACTGTTAGGCATAAAGCTTCCTCCGCATTTGCCGAGAGCGGACATTTTACCTTTGCCCTTAACGCCGATCATCCGAATTATCATTTTCAGAAATTAGGCAGTGTTGTGAATCCAGTTGAAGATATTGAAAAAGGTGCTAATACGCGACTTCACTGTACGAGTCAATGGGTCGATGTGCAAGACGATCATGTAGGATTGGCGACCATTCCAATGGACACACCGTTGTTTTCGATTGGCGAAAAGGGGATTTACCAGTATTCGAAAGCGTACACACCAGAACAGCCAATCCTGCATTTCAACTTATTTAACAATCAATGGGGGACGAACTACCCGCAATGGATCAGCGGCACATTCCAATATTCATTCCGGCTTGCACCGCATGCAGGGGATTGGCATACAGGACGTGTGCAGCAGCTGGCCGCAGAAGCATTCATGCCTCTTCATGTGGCGTCCGGATGGCATCCTGATGGGCTCAAACAATATGGTTTCCTGAAGGAAGGAGTCGAGGGTATCCACATCTTAGCCTTCAAAAAAGCAGAGCAAGGTGATGCCTACATTTTACGATTCCAAAATCTGTTGAATTCGCGAACAACGGTGAAGCTTCCATTCACTGAAACTATCAACTATGTCATAGAATGCGACCTTGTCGAAAGAAGCATGGAAACTGTAGTGGACTACAGTAGAGATCATTTCACAGTGACGATGAATCCCTTTGAAATAAAAACAATGAAGCTTAGTTTTGGGTGAATAACCTATTCATTTCAACGAAATCTATAGTCGAGGGGCTTGCTTCGTGCAGCTCCTATTTTTGTTTAAATTCCATTTTATGGTATTATTGAGAAGTTGCTAAATTTTATGATGGTAAAAAATTGCTCCTCTTTTGTATATTAATGTAAAGGGCAGGAGAGTTAATAACGCTATTATTTTTAAATGGAAGAAATCTGCTAATCACTTGAAATTGGGGTTGACCTAAAGAAGGGGAAACAAGTGTGGTTATCCAATTGTATATTTGAGCAATTCTGGATGGATTAATCTTATGGGAGGTGTAATTTTTGTTAAAGAAAAAAGTTTACTTTAGGACGCTCCTATTTTCAATCGTTTTCTTTACTTTTCTCTTTTTGCCCGCAGGATCACTTAACTTTTGGAAGGCATGGATTTATTTTGTGATCTTTTTAGGTTCAACGTTCTTTATCAATGGTTATTTTTTGAAGAGGGATCCTGAACTAATAGAGAGAAGAACTAATGCTAAAGAAAAAGAAAAGGAACAAAAAATTTTCCAAACCATTTCTGGTATCACTTTTTTTGTCGGATTGTTAGTCCTTCCTGGTTTAGACTATCGATTTGGTTGGTCAAGTTTTCCTTTATTTATTGTATTTGTTGCAGATGTCATCATCTTACTTGGCTTTTCGATTGTTTTCTTAGTTTTTAAAGAGAATTCTTATACGTCTGCCATAATTGAAGTGACCGAGGACCAGAAAGTTATATCAACAGGTCCATACGCGTTGGTTCGGCATCCAATGTATACAGGGGCTATATTTATTATACTTTTCACTCCTTTAGCATTAGGTTCAATTTGGGCATTGATTCCCTCGATTTCTATAATCATTTTTATCGTTCTAAGGCTGTTAAATGAAGAAAAAGTATTGTTAAAAGAGTTGAAAGGATATGAGGATTATTGTAAGAAAACACGTTATCATTTGATTCCCCTTATTTGGTAAGACTTCAAGCCAAATTGAACAGCCCATGAAAAAAAGAGGTTCGAAAATTTGGTTTCTAGTGACATTTAGTTTCGCTAACGCAGAACAATAGTTCAATCACGACATGACGGCAGCCGTCACACGATCGGCTGCCGCTACATAGCCTAGCTGCTTTAAAAAGATACATTAAAAAACCGTACCGTTCAATCAAAAAAGTTCATGTTGGATCTTTTGAAGCACCGTTTTCGTTTTTGTTGCTCAGGATGCCCGGTACAGCCTTGCCTGGATTTGATGTTTTCGAAGGAAGTTTTCGCCATAACGGTGAATGGTATTTCTTGTCTTACGAGGATCGGGTCCCACATGTCATCATTGAACTGGAGGAACATGAGCACTATCACTATGTCATTTTCGATATTGAAAATCCGGAAGAAAATGTTGCTGAAATTCTTAAACATTGTCCTCATTTAAAGGATTAAAGTGACTATAGGGGCTCTTTCTTCTTAAGAATATAAAATGGAACGGGAGTTTAGATTTATTTCAGAGTTAATGTGTTAAAATAAAGGAAAAAAATAAAAAGGTGAGAGTACATATGATCATCGTTACGACCGAAAACATTCCGGGATATAAAGTCAAAGAAGTCAAAGGAATGTGTTTTGGACTGATTGTTAGGAGTCGCGGGCTTGGCGCTGACATCAAAGCAGCATTCAAAGGTTTGGTGGGGGGCGAAATCAAACAGTTCACTACGTTGCTAGAAGATCTCCGAAAAGAATCCATGGACCGCTTGGTACAAAACGCTCAGGCAATGGGCGCGAACGCCATTGTGATGGTCCGCTTTGATTCAGGAGAAATTGGAAAAACGATGGGCGAAATCGTAGCATACGGTACCGCCGTAGTGGTTGAAAAAGACAGAGAATGAATTGGATCCTTGGCTACTATGGCGTTCAGTTCGTTATTGTTCTCGTGATCATTGTGCTATCTGTGCTTGTCTATGACAAACGCTACAAAAAAAGAAAGTCTGGGGTTATTCCCAATGGGTTTATCCGCACGGAGGAAGTTAGCGTAGATCCCGTTACGCATGAGAAGCAGAGAGTTTATTACAACCCGGATACGGGTGAGCGAATCTATATTCGTGAATAAAGCCAAAAAATTTCTTTCTAGATAAGCAGTTAAGCTCCCTCGATATATTCTAGTTTTCTCACGTAAGCTCGTGTATTCGCAGGATTTCGTCCCTATTGTTTGGATTATACAAGGAATAGAGAGGGGCGTTATCTTTCGATATACCCATTCTTGATGAAATCGTACTTGAGAAAAGTCTTTGAATATTGAGCTAACGAAGAAGTACAGCTCAATATTCATCTAGAGAAGGTTGCCGTCAGTTTAGAACGGCAAGATGGGAGATAGGATAATGAAGTTGTGGTTAATGACCAATGTATCTAACGAATATTTTAGTCTTTTAGTAGCTGACCAGGAATCAGAAGATGTTAACCTATTGGAAGGCAAATTTGAAGGAATAAAACTCGAGAATAATTGGATTCCATTTCATGTGAAAATTGAACAAAAAGGTGGCGGTAAAAAAGTAACTGATTCACCTCGGCTTTGGGGAAAGACTGGGGTTCCAGTCCTAAGCAAAAAGGCAATTGATATATTAAAAGACTATCTAAAGGACGTTAGTTGCATAGAGATAGACAAACAAAGCAGGCGCCGTGGCGACCTGCTTTGTTTATGTGCGCCACGCATGGCGATTAACTAGGTGGTGAAAGTCCACTGTGGGGGTTTGTAGTTACCAACCACTAGCCAAGAGCAAGGGTGTCCATCGTAAGGTGGAATCTGAAGGAAGCTGGAGGCAAAATTCCGACCCAAGGAACACGAACATTATCAGGCATAAGGTATGGGATGAGTTTGCATAACAAAACGAAGTCCAATAACTACACGGACATACCAATGTAAATGATGTGGGTACATGGAAGGAAAGTGAATCGTCTTACCGTGGGAGATCTCATGGACGTGAGAGGATCATTTCGAATCACGGTTGAAATAAGATTTATCATGAGAAGTCAGCAGAGGCCATAGTACCTGATGTAGTCGACGATATGAGGGAAGGGCTGAACCTTAGGAGGTGTTAGTCAATGAAAGTTACCAATACAGGAATAAAGGGCAGCCAACTTCGAGCAGAAGGCTCCAAGCAGAAAGATAATGCGGAACATGAAGGATATGCGGGAGTGCACAATCCTGAGAGGATAACTGAAACAGGCAACACCAACGCAAACGAGTCGAAGAAGGGACTACTTGAGGAAATCGTGAGCAGAGACAACATGAACCAAGCGTTCAAAAAGGTCAAAGCGAATAAAGGCTCTCATGGTATCGACGGGATGAAAGTAGATGAACTTCTGCAATATCTCAAAGAGAACGGAGAGAACATCAGGCAGTCCATTCTGGACGGAAACTATCGTCCGAATGCCGTTCGAAGGGTAGAAATACCGAAAGAGAACGGAAAGAAAAGAAATCTAGGAATCCCGACCGTCGTGGACCGAGTTATCCAGCAGGCAATTGCCCAAATACTTACACCCATCTACGAGAAGCAGTTCTCAGAGAACAGTTTCGGATTCCGCCCCAAGCGGAGCACACACGATGCCATCAGGAGAAGTCAAAATAACATAGAGGAAGGATACAAATATGTAGTCGACATGGACCTAGAGAAATACTTTGACACGGTTAACCAAAATAAGCTCATCGAAGTGCTATCGAGAACCATCAAAGACGGGCGAGTCATTTCACTCATACATAAGTATCTGAGAGCTGGCGTCATCGTGGAACATCGCTTTGAGGAATCCGAAGTTGGCGTGCCGCAGGGCGGAAACTTAAGTCCAATACTGAGCAACATCATGCTAAACGAGCTGGATAAGGAGTTGGAAAGCCGCGATCATAAGTTTGTGCGATACGCGGACGACCTTCTCATCTTTTGCAAAAGTAGAAGGAGCGCCGAGCGGACACTAGAGAACATTCTTCCTTTCATCGAGAAGAAGTTATTTCTCAAAGTGAATCGGGAGAAAACGGTAGTGGACGAGGCGACGAGAGTCAAATTTCTTGGATTCTCATTCTATCCGCGAAATGGAGAAACAAGGGTCAGAATTCACACGAAATCCATTGCAAAGATGAAAGCTAAAATAAAGGAGCTTACATCCAGAAGTAATGGAGTAGGAAATGAAGATCGTGTGGAGAAACTTAGACGCTACATAATGGGATGGGTCAACTATTTCAAAATAGCCGACATGAAGAAACTGCTCCAAACTACGGACGAATGGATGAGAAGGCGAATCCGCATGATCTACTGGAAACAATGGAAACGAGTGCAGACAAAGTTCGCAATGTTGCAATTACTCGGAATCCAGAAACAGAAAGCATGGGAGTACGCCAACACAAGAAAGAGCTATTGGAGAACCTCCAATAGCCCAATCCTCAACAAATCCCTCGGAAATAACACGATCAAAGGACTCGGATTCTTATTCTTTTCAGATTATTATCGACAAGTCACTGCGTAAACTTAGGAACCGCCGTATACCGAACGGTACGTACGGTGGTGTGGGAGGTCGGCTATTCAATTAATGGGTAGCCTCCTACCCGATTAAGGTAAAGGGCAGGAGAGTTTAGAAATATGTGGAATTATACTAAGAAATACCGAACATTTGACCTTAGATGAAAAGAGGAAATGCCAAGATGTACCTGGATCATTATTGGACAGAAGAAGGCCGACATCCATTTTTTATTCGTGTTGATGGAAAACTGGCTGGTTTTGCTCTAGTAAGGATGATCGGGACAAATGAACATAGCCAGCCAATTTATTCGGTGGCTGAGTTCTTCGTAATGAAAAAATATAGAAAACTTGGAATAGGTATAATCGCTTCTAATGAAATGTTTAATCGATTCAAAGGCATTTGGAAAGTTGCTCAATTAGAGAATAATAAACCATCTCAAATATTTTGGAGAAAGGCAATTGAAAGATATACAAAAAACAACTTCCAGGAGGTTAGAGAAGACGAGTGGGATGGTCCTATTCAAACATTTACAAACGAAACTCGATTGAACTAACGGGTAACTATAGTTGAACAAACGTAAAAGGGCTGCCGCGTGCAGCCTTTTGTTAACGGGCAGTTTAGCTTAGCAATCCATAAGAAATAATCCAAGCTGAAATGTGCTAAAATGTAACTAATGTAGACATCCCTCATGAACAAAGGAGCACTGAAAATGAGAAAACTCGTTCTATTTTTGCACGCATCGCTTGACGGTTTTGTAGAAGGGCCAAACGGTGCAATGGACATTGGCTGGATTTCCTACGATGGTGATTTAGAGAAATACGCGAAAGAAATTCTAAGTACTGCAGACACCGTCATTTGGGGACGAGGGACTTATCAATTAATGCACGATTATTGGCCATCTGTGCCTTCGAACCCATCAGCTTCGCAGCATGAACGGAATCATGCCGAGTGGATCGATAAGACAGCCAAAATCGTTTTTTCCACGACGCTGGACAAAGTCGAATGGAACAATTCCAGACTGGTGAAAGAAGATGTAGAGGAAGAGATCAAGAACCTCAAACAGCAGCCAGGCAAGGATATGGTCATCCTCGGCAGTCCTAGGATCGCACACCACCTTATGCAGCTTGATTTAATCGATGAGTATAAAATTACGGTTTCTCCTGTCCTGATCGGCAGCGGGTTGCCGTTATTCCAAGGTCTCAAGGAGAAGGTCAATCTTAAACTTATCGAAAACAAAACCTTTGATTCTGGAGCCATAGGTCTCGTTTACCAGTCGGTTAGATGACCTTTGTCTCCTAAAATAGATTACGCTAACGGGACACTATAGTTCAATACAAATAAGGGCCGCCGTTAGGTGGTCCTTTGCTCATATACCGGGTATGCGTTAAGAATAAAATAACTAAAAACGAAAATCAGACCTACACCGTTTTAAGGTTGTAAGTCCGATTTTCCTTATTTTAAAGGGGGTCTGTTTATATAATAACCATGATTTATTAATCAAAGATTAAAACTAAATAATGATTGTGTTAAAAACATGTTTGGTAAGAAATAGTGATTACTTCGTTAACGGGCAGTAGAGGGTGGTTTGTGTTCCATCGACGGACTGTACGTAAAATTTGAACACGAAATGATATATTCCAAAATATGGTATAATAGAGCGAAAGTTATACGTTGATGAAAGAATGATTTTATGTAGTTTGGGAGAGTTGAACTTTGAAGCACAAAAAAACACTGATATTTTTAGTGGTCATTGCAATTACTTGGATTGGTTATGTTGGATACAAATATTATGTTAATCATTCTGTTGTTAAAGCCATCTCACCATATCTACCTAATGCAAATGTCAAAATTGTTAAGACTGAAATCAGAAATATCCCCTCCACCTTCACAGACGAAACCTCACAACTAGTAATGGATAATTTAAGCAAAAATGAGGACTCAAGAACAGTATTTATCAATAATTTAAAAACAGGTAATAGGGTAAAGCTATATTACTTTCGTGTTTTAAATTCTTATAACTACAATGGAATAGACCTTTCAGAAAAATGGTGCGATGGTTTTCTTTGTTTCCGTTTTTTTATGGGCTATGCCTATATTGATACAACGACAGGTAGATTGCTAAGATTGGACATTTCTAAAGTATCACCTAAATGAAAGCACTAATCAATTTTCAGTAGGAGGGATCATGTTTTTAAAGATAAGTAGAATTACTTAGCAATAATCGTTATTTGTTGCTCTCTTTTTAGTCTAATTACTCAAAACTTTGAATTGATGCCGTATTTGATGTTATTCCTAGCGCTTTTCATGTTAGTGACAGGATTAGCTGAACTTCAAAAAGGTAGAAAAAGATTTTGGGGATATATAAGCATTATCGTTTCTTTATTTGTTTTTATTGCTTCCAGTAAAGGCTTTCAGTGTTCAAGTTAAGGTGACAGGAAGCACATCGTTTGGTGGAGCTGAATTATTCTTTGTTAATGAAGTTCCAAAATCATTTATCTGGGTTAAGAAAAATTGGTTAGGTTATCGTGTGATTGCTGATGGAACAGGACCATGATAAACCATAATTAGAAGAATGGAGAATAATATGGGATGGTTTCTATGGCTTAGTTTACTTGTACTCCTCTTGCTTTCTTACTTTGATCAGCGAAAAAACATAGATATAAAAACGTGGCTTGCTATTATTGGGATCTTTCTGCTGTGCAATTTTTATGTAAATTTATTTGGTATCCTGATTCCTGCAGGCGTTATAATCGGAATGGTTTACGTGAAAAAAAGAAAAAAACCTTACTTATCTAAAGCGCTAATTTTTGGATTTATTTGTGTTATTTCATCTTTCTATACTCCGAACTTTGACTGGAGCCAACTAAAGGAACATTTTCAAGATGCCAAGTATTCAGCAGAATTTAGCCAAGTAAATGGCGTGTCTCATTTTTCTGCAAGCTCAGAAATCAATGTAAACCTTCATAAGTCTGCTGTGGATTTACAAGACAAGAATCCAATTTCAGAAATAAAAATAGAGGATCCTCATGTTCTATTTAGTATTTGGGCACTTTCTCATAAAAGCTTGCCAATGAAGGATTTAGACTGGCTATGGTATAAATCCCCACAAGAATTACATTATTATTGGCAATCTAATAGACCTGATGAATTTACTAATATGGAGTATATTATTTTTAATGATGTTGGTTATATGGGGATATTTCAAAGGGTAGATAAAAACAGTCAGTTTATACTTCGAACTATTTATGAGTTTGATAGACTGAAAATGAATAATCCATTAATCCCATAACCTGTTGGGGGTGTTATTGGTGCTATTCATTGAAAAGGTGGATGCCGCTCAGAAAGAATTACTAAAAAATTTAATGACTTTGTTTCTACATGATTTGTCCGAATTTAATGAAAAACTTGATTTGAATACAGAGAATGGATTGTTTGAATTTGATGCACTTGAGTGGTTTTTTGAGAAAGAAGGATTAACACCTTTTTTCATTAATTTAGATGGAAATCCAATTGGTTTCATTCTATTGCAAAGTGGTCCTTTTTCAAATCAAGAATATGCTGATTATGTGTTAAACTCGTTCTTTATCCTAAAGAAGTACAGGAGGAAGGGAATTGGAAAATTAGCTTGTAGTAAGTTCTTTGATATGTTTCCAGGACGTTATGCGATTAGTCAAGCACAAAGCAATATTCCAGCCATAAAATTTTGGGAAAGCGTCTACAAATCAAATAGTATAAATGTATACGAAAAAGAAGAAATTGAAGATGGCATAGAGGTTATATATCAATACTTCAAAACAAGCCAATAGATACATTCTATTAAGCAATGGAATTTTCTTTATAGCAAAATTTATTGAAAAAGTACAAGATCCGAAGAACGATGACCATGATTTAAGGTGGATTAACTTGGATCAAGTTGATAAATTGTTTTTTCATGAACATCATTCATGGGCAGTTAAGAGAGCCTCTCAACGATTCAACTAACTGGAAACGAGAGTTGAATAAACAAACACCACAGGGCTGCCTCGAAAATGACTGGCAGCCTCATTTCGTTAACCTGGCAGGAATCTTAAAAAATCTAATATTGAATGTATCTTAATTTATAATCATCCAGTATATTTTTTTCTATTAATAAATGTAATTTTGATAATTCATTCATTATGAGCTGATATGTCTCATCTTTAATTATATGATTAGGTTGTTCTAGATCCAAAGAGTTAATATAAAATATCCGATTACCTGTAGGTGGGTGAGTAGCATCTAGTCGTGAGTTATCTAAAAGTTCTATTCTTTTTATCCTTTCTAGTTCTTTTGCAGGTACCATTAAGATTTGCTCAACAAAATCTTGAAAAAAATGCCCTTCTCTCTTTGTGTTAATAACTTTAAGGATTGTGAATTCAAATAAATCGTGGAAATGCAGCTTATTTAGCAGCGAAAGGATTGCTTCTTTTCCTGCCGTCTTGGCCGCGAATTGATCTGCCAAATACTCTGCACGTTGAGAGTCACGCCAATTAAGGTGGCAAAGTATGTACAAGAGAAAAAATAAAATCTTTGAAACTAGCTGCAGAAGAATATTGGCAAAAATCATAAAAATTGCCCCTGTACGGTACCGTGTATCAAATATCTTATCCGGTTTTGTGATTTGATACCATGAAGATAGTGTTTGAATTGCAGAACCAACCCATAACCCTCTATTGAGGTCGCCATTTATTCCATGAGCGATTTCATGGGAGATAAGAGCAACAAGTTCTTGTTTATTTAAAACGGATAATAAGGGTAACCCCAAGCGAAGTATTTTCTGTTGTTTCCAACCTATTTGAGAAAAAGAGGCATTAAATTTCTCATCAATGATAATTCCATAAACCTTATCAGCATTCAATGCAGAAGAGATTTCATCAGTAATCTTATACAAGTTTGGATAATGCTCTCTAGAGAGAGGATTTTCACGAAGCTTATTTGGTTTTATACGTGTAATCCAAGCTACTACTATTAGAGATATTCCTAATATGATAAAAAGTATGTTTGGAAAATCGCTTTTGATTAAATAGAGCCCGAATAAGAATAAGCTTAAGCTAACTAAATGAATAATTGAAGAAGTGAGTAAGGTCAACAATTTCAAACTAGAGAAAGAAGAGTTTATATTAACTTTTTGCAGTAAAGAATTAAGTAAATTTTGACTTGATTTTTCTCCTGCACTTAAATAAATTTTCTCGAATATGCTTTTAGGTACGTATTTTTTTACAGTTTGTAAATTCCAATTACACTTTTCACACCAAGTAACATAACCCTTGATAACTGCTATAACGTTGTTGCAATCAGGGCATACTTTTTCATCTGTATTAGCTACCATAGATTTCATGAAATTTTAGATCTTCCTCCTAGTTTGAGATACTTCATAATAACATGAAATAAATGGAAAGTGCCGAGATTTATACAATATTTGAGATAAGACCCTGCCGTCAAGCAACACTTGTAAAGAACAGATTAACAATAAGCAAAGAAAGAGCGCTCTTGGGGTACGGGGGGCTTTTTTTTGTTATAATTATACATATATTATTTTAAGCGTTTGGAGGCATCTACCATGAAAGTACTAGAAACAGAACGGTTGATTCTTCGTCATCAAACAATTGAGGATGCGGCTTTTATCCTTGAGCTATTGAACGATCCTTCTTGGATCCAGTTCATAGGCGATAGAGGCGTGAGAACCATTGATGACGCGCGGGACTATATTTTAAACGGAACTCTAGACATGTATGCTCGTTTGGGTTTCGGGTTTTATTTGACGGAGTTGAAAGATGGAGGCATTCCGATCGGCATCTGCGGTTTGGTAAAAAGAGATTTTTTAGAAGATGTAGATGTTGGATTTGCTTTTCTTCCTAAGTTCTGGGGGAAAGGGTACGCCTTTGAGGCTGCTTCCGCAGTGATGTGTTATGCACAATCAGTTTTAGGGCTAAAACGCATCGTGGCTATTACCTCTGAAGATAATCATGCGTCGGCCAAACTATTAGAAAAACTGGGGTTGCATTTTGAAAGCATGATCCGATATGCGGGTACAGATGAAGAAGTCCGCTTATTTGCGATTGACGTCTAAAATTGATAATGAATTGAGGCATCCAATTATGAAAGAAGCCAATGTCAGGGAAATTAGGGTATCTGATTATCACGATATTTATTTGTTGAATCAAGATTTTAACCCAAATCTGAATGTATTTTCTAAAGAGAAAGTAAAAGAGAAGATTGAAATCATTACAAAGAAAACGAAAGATATCATCTTTGTTTACGAACAAAACAACGAGGTTATAGGATATATTCATGGAAGCCCGTATGAATTACTTTTTTCCGACTCTTTAGTAAACGTCTTGGGATTTGTTGTTAAAAAAAATGATAGAAATCAAGGTAAGGGCAGCATGTTGATTGAGCGTCTTGAACAGTGGGGAAAGGACAATGGGTTTTCTGGGATGAAACTGTTATCCCACCCAAGTCGAATGCATGCTCACAGGTTCTACGAACGACGCGGCTATATGTTCACAAAGGACCAAAAAAATTTTATAAAAAAATTTGAGGACGGGGAATGAGAGCTCACGCAGAACTTTAGTTCAATGAAGGACGGACTCAATACAAAACGACGAGGGAGCTGCAACGGCAGCTCCTTTTGCTTCTTTACAAAATAAGGTTTTTTGTACATATGTCCAAATGATGTTAGTCTGTCTCCTTTTTAGAAGAATCCTCTTCTGAAAAATGGAGATTCAAACTCGAACTCGAACTCGAATGGACGGCGCTCAAACTCAAACTCGAACGGGCTGAATCCAAAGGGACTGAATCCGAATGGGGTAAAAGCGCTTGTGTGAACAGCTTTCGCATTTCTTTTCCGACTTTTTTTGTTTGCCAATACTATCACCTCGTTTACATATGGGATTGCTCAGACCTAAGTATTTTATGTAAGTCATTCTTAAGTTGATTGGACAAGAGACGCGGGAATAACAATCATCACAGCAACTTTTGTATGGTAATTCCTTAATCCAACAAGAAAAGGCATCGAGTGGGGCAACTCACATGCCTTTTTATACAGATTAGCTATGTGTCCCTTTTCCCGAGATCAGCTTGCGGCAATTATGGGACTCGCACTCGCACTGAAAACTTCTGAACAGCTTATCTTCTGTAGATTCGTAATCCATCGTTATAAGATCACCTGGTCTAATGTCTTTACTCGCCCAAAATACTTGCTCTTCCATATCGACAGTTGTATTGGGGTCACATCGATGTAATATTTTACCCATAAAGTAAGGGTCTTCAATATACAAGCCCTGCTTTTTTTGTAAAGTATAGAGGGTTTGATAATCCAGCAGGGTACCGTGAAAACGGAAAAGGAGTTCTCCTTTGCGAAAAAACATCTTTGCCACCACGCCTTCTCCATACTTTTGATGATAGGAGATAGCAAATTTATCTTTGGTAGGTTCGTTAGGGTGATGGTCGAAATGGTTCGGGTAAAACCGGCCTTTATTCTCTAATAATGGTTTGACATTCAATCCGCTCAGGTGAGAAAAATTGATTAATGCAAGCAGTGACTTGATCCTCTGAAAAATCTTTGCAGCTAAATACATCCAAATAACCCTCCCGATGTAAATCGTTGGTGTGTATAGTGATGCTGCTTGTATAAATTAACTGAACGCCCGATATTCCAATTTCGTCGCCTTCACCGAAGCGGAAACATTGACATTCGCCAAAAGCTACCATATCGATTTCTTGCACCAACGCAGAAATAAATGTTTGAATCGCTTCTATGCTTAAAATACGATCATTGCAGTTCTCAAGGTGGAACATAGCGTGCTTACCGTAACAAAGTTTCCCGTCATGAAGAATTCTTTTGAACATGTGGAAGCTCCTTTTCTTTTTATGTTGATATATCATATTGCGGAGTCCCCGAAAGCGTTATTAAGAATTGCTAAATATCCACATAGTATGTGAAATAGAGCGAAGTCCAGCAATTAATGAATAACGCTAGAGGCAATGAGGAGGAGACTCATGCATTTTACGCAGTCCCAACCGTCCCGTCATCATAACAATAACCGATCAATCCCTGTTGCGTCCGGAAGCCTCCAAGCCAAAACGTCGGCAGCTGCAGAGCAAACCACCTATCTGCAATTACAGCGTCTCATTGGCAATCAGGCGGTTGGAAGGCTCATCCGTGGTCAGCACAATCAAGCACCGACCATCAGTTCGTCCAGGCCTGTCATTCAGCGAAAACTCAGTCCCGAAGCATTGGAAATCGCCAAACAGTGGGAACGCGATGTGTTGAACGAAGCCACGCTCGAACATAGTACAGAACGCAGAAATGCCATTGAGCAGATGAACATCATTAATGCAAACGAGCATGTACCCCCGCGCAAGAGCGATGCCCAATTTTTGAGCTTCTTATCGGCCTACAAGCTTCCGGAAGCGGATGAAGAAGCGATCTTTGATGATGCCGTGCCTGGTATCAAGGCAGTGGAGAAGATTACCGCCAAGCACAGCGAACTGATCAACCTGCTGCAAAATCAATTGATCGATGGCTACGTCGAACAAAATTTATCAAAAGCGCAACAAGAGCTGGGAGAAAGAGGACCGTCCGCTGAAGCCATCTCTTCCGTGCGCAGCGGAACGTTCACCTCAGTCAAGGACAAGAATGGTGGCTGGGATTCAAGTATGAATGCGGGCAATCGGCAGGGTGTATTGGACCGGGCCAGAGAATTTGAAGAATTCACAGGTACAGCGCCTCCGGAGTCACTCCCGAAAGAACTATGGATAACACTGTTTCGCCGCGTCAAAGGCAGTCATCTGCAAAGTTTGAAAAAAGGCGATACGATCACGGAAATGCTTCCTTTTTCCACTGCGTTTGACCGCGGTTTTGCGGAGAACTGGAGTCCGACGGAAGGGGTTATCTTCGAAATACAGGTACCTGTGAACTATCCATCTTTGTTTCAAGCCCGACGCCCTGGAGCCAAGAAGCCGTTAGGCGGGCCCGAGCCTTTGAACGAGAAGCAAAGCGAAGTTACGCTACTGCAGAGCGAGTTGATCTTGCTGGAAGCGCCAAGGGTAGTGCCCGATAGCCAAAACCGCAATAACTTTATCGTTAAGGTGTCGGCGAAGCCGATCTCACTGGATACAGCGAAAAAGCAGCACCAGGTGTCCGACTATATGAGCGACGAGAACCGCAGAACAGTAGCCGCCAGCAGCGAGATGAGGATCCCGTGGAGCCAAGCGAGTTCCAAGAGGTACTTGCAGCTGCCATGGCTCCGTACCAAGCTGAGCTTGAGCCGCTTTATCCCAAAGTGAGATCTGCTTCCACTCAACAGATTGCCAAGATCAGGGAGCGTCTGTTAGCGGTAGCATCCAAGGGTATTTTCCAAGGCCCGGCAGGAGATGTGCTCGCATCAGCTGCCGCATTGGGAGCCGGCGACGGAGTTGTTCTGCAGACGGTTATACAGCGCTTTTTCAATCCGCAGTTTCACACACTTCCTCCGAAGATATTGAGAAGCATGGAACAGCTCCCGCCGCTTCTGAACATTATTGTTACGGATATAAAGAAAAATTTGGCGTAGTGATAACATAAGGGCAAAGGGGCCATGCTTTTCACTAGCATATAAACATAGGTATAACAAATGGAGACCAACAAGGTATACGGGACACGTATGCCTTTTTTGCGTACCGCAAAGAGGAGGTAATAGACCCTGTTCAATGAAGCTGGAACTTGTTTCCGTATTGTCATTAAACGGGCAGCATAGTTGAATAGCTTATTTTCTCTTGACCCTAACACTGAGGTTAGGGTTTATAATGAGATTATCTCGAGCAGCAATCTACTAGAAAGGAATACGATACGTTATGGATATTACACCACAAGAAGAAAACATGATTAAGGCTCTCCGTGAGGCTGCATTACCCCCTTTATTTGTGCTCATACGAATTAGAAATGATATTTCAAATGATACTGTAAATGTCGAAGAGAGCCGAAGAGATGACGTCGTAAAAACATTAGAAAAATACATCGGCCCACTATGGGAAGACTATCATGAGGGGAAGAATTCATAAGCCAAAGAAAGACCTTAACGAATTAATCTTAACTTTGCATTGGCTGCAAACCCGAACCACTTAGATTGAAATCATTACGCTAACAGAAACTATAGTTGAGGGGCTTGCTTCGCGGCAGCTCCTCTTTTGTTTATTAAACCTTCCTGTAGGGCCTAAAAAATGGTCTTTGTCAAAAAAGGAGCGCCTCGGTATGATGGGTTTGTCCACGGGTTTGAAACCCAACACCATCAAGGAGGCGCTCTTATTATGAAGTTTAAGCAATCAGACGAACAAAATCAACGAATAGAACGAATTACTCCATCTCACTTAGTAATTGGCATCGATATAGCGAAGGATGCACATGTCGCACAAGCAACGAACTTTCGCGGAATTGTTCTTTCTAAACGACATCTTACGTTTACCAACAGCAAGGAAGGGTTTGAAAGGTTTGGACGTTGGATTAATGAGTTGCAGCAGAATCACCGTTTGAACAACATAATAATTGGAATGGAACCGACGGGGCACTATTGGTTTAATTTAGCGAATTGGCTGGTAGAACAGGGGTTAAGCGTTGTTCTGGTGAACCCTGTTACGACGAAAAGAAACAAGGAGAATAGAGATAATTCTCCTTCTAAAAATGATCCGAAGGACGCTCTAGTCATCGCGGATGTTGTTAGTAGGGGGTATTACTCTGAATACACAAAGCAATCGCATTATTTTGAAAGGATGCGCGTTATCATGAGTGATCGAGAGTTTTGGGTAGCGAATAGCATACGGCTTCAGAACCGAATCATTCGCTGGTTGGATATTCGTTTTCCCGAATATACGTTAGTGTTTTCAGATTGGACCTGCAAGCGATCCTTGGCGACGCTTTATGAATTCCCTGTTCCAGCAGACTTACATGGGGTGACTACAGCAGAAGTCATAGCAAGCTGGAGAAAGCACATGAAACGAGCTGGCGGAACTACAGGGCTAGAGAAGGCTGCACAGCTCATCGCTTCTGCAGCTAGAAGCATAGGAGAAATTGTAGCTACCCACGAAGCTAAACAGGATTTGCGCCGGCTACTCGATGAGTATTGCCGCATAATCGAGATTCTAGAGATGATTGAGCAAGAAATCTTGGTGCTCCTGGACAAGATACCTTTGGCTCAACAACTTCGCTCCATTCAAGGTCTTGGACCCATCTTCATTGCGGCAATCCTTTCCGGTGCAGGTGATCTAAGCCTCTATTCCCATGGACGACAATTACTGAGAAGAGCAGGCCTGAACCTAGCTGAGAGTATGTCAGGGAAACGGAAGGGGCAGATCGTACTTTCTAAACGTGGAGATGCAACGCTGCGAAAGTATTTGTATTTAGCGACCTTACGTCTTATTGGGAACAATCCGTTATTTCGGAAGTGGCATGAACATAACGTACAGGTAAGGCACATGAAAAAGTACCGTTCTATGTTTAAATTAATTGGTAAGCTAGCACGTATTCTGGTTGGTCTAGCTCAACGAGGAGAGTCTTTTTCTACTGACAAAGCGGTTATACATGACTGTGTAGCTTAAAGTAAATCTATATACGTAGGTTGGTTCATTCGCAGGATTACAAAGAAAGCACGGAGTACCGATTACCCGTTACTTAAGGGCACAGACCCGCATATTGAACTTGATCGGCCTCCACCCCTTGGACAGGTGTAACGAAGGAAGGTAAGGGCATAGATCCGTTGAGATCTGGGAGGGTGAACCCCCGAGGGCATTGTGGAGAAAGCGTGCAGTAATTGGAATAATGAGGAAGTCAAGACTTATCCTCTATTTAAGTATGCCTTCATGGCCGTTCGGTGATGTCACTACCACTACTATGCCGTTATATCCTTTTTACCAAGAGGGTGTAATCCTGCGAATGAGCGAGTAAACGTGAGAAAATCCCTTAATACCGAGGGAAGTAACGTGCAGGTTAGTATGGAAAAGGCTGCAGTGCAGGAATTTTTTGTTGTAAATACAACAAAAATGAAGTACTATTTTTTTACGACGTTTGAAAAATACAATATTAGTGGAGCTGCAATTATGAAGGAAATTCTACGTGAGGTTGGAATGATTGCTAGGGCATTGGATTCTATTAGTAATATAGAATTTAAAAAATATGACCTTACAAAAGGACAGTACTTGTACCTCGTGCGAATATGTGAAAATCCAGGAATTATTCAAGAAAAGGTAGCTGAAATGATAAAGGTAGACCGAACAACAGCTGCTCGTGCTATACAGAAACTGGAGATTAATGGATTTATTGAAAAAAATGATGATCAATATAACCAAAAAATTAAAAAACTATTTCCTACAGAGAAAGGGAAATCTGTTTACCCTTTTATAAAAAGGGAAAACGATTATTCCAATATGGTCGCACTATCTGGATTCTCCGAAAGTGAAGTGGAAACGATTTTTAACCTGCTGCAAAGAGTCAGAAAAAATGTAGAAAAAGACTGGGAGTTTGTAAAAAAGGGAAACAAGAGAAATTATTGATGTAGTAAAAGGAGGACAAATAAAATGACTATACATATAAAAAAGTGCACATTTGAAGATCTAGGATTACTTCAAGAAATTAGTGTTGAAACATTTAATGAGACATTTAAGAATCAAAATTCACCTGAAAGTATGAAAGCCTACTTGGAAAAAGCATTTAACTTAAAACAATTAGAAAAAGAATTATCAAATATCTCTTCGGAATTTTATTTTATTTATTCTAATGAGGAAATTGCTGGGTATCTAAAGCTAAACACCAATGATGCTCAAACTGAAATAATGGGCAATGATTCGCTTGAAATCGAGAGGATTTATATAAGGAATAAACTTCATAAACAGGGGCTTGGTAAATATCTAATAAATAAAGCTATGGAAATAGCGATAGAACGGAATAAAGAGAATATCTGGCTAGGGGTTTGGGAAAAAAATGAGAGCGCAATTACCTTTTATAAGAAAATGGACTTTGTTCAAACAGGAGCCCACTCTTTCTATATGGGTGATGAAGAACAAATAGATTTTATAATGACCAAAACACTCATATAACATAAGTACAAGATCTTAATGCATTGACAATGAAGAATGCTTTAATTTGATTTATTTTTTCGACTGTAATTTTCATCTTTACATAGGAACGTATATTCGGCTATTATGGAAATGGGTACATTTACCATAATGGGAGGTTTTATTATTAATACTTACCAAGTCAACGTTCTGGAAAGAGAAGCGATTAAGTTGGTTGGTTTTTCAATAATCGAAAGTTTAAACAAGGTTATTGAAACGAAGATTGGCGGAACACTCCGTGTGGAATTAGAGAAACGAGCTCCTGAAATAGAATACAGGATAGGGTCAGGGATGTATTTAATTCAAATATATCCTCATGACTGTCATTGGACTCCCGATGTACCGTATCAACATGTGATTGCCTATGAAGTGAAATCTTTCGACGAGGTTCCTAACGATATGATTACATACACATTACCTGCTGGACGTTTTATCAATATTGTACATAAAGGCGCAGAATCGCAAATTGGCATCACGTATGAGTTTATCAATAACACGTATGGCGGCAGGCCTATCGATATTGAATATTGGAACGATATTCATACATTAGAAAACGAAGATAATCAAATTGATATTTACATACCATCAAAATAATTGCTTCTTAAATGGGGATATTTTTAATGAAGCGGTCGGGTTCGTAGTAAGGGAATATGCGCCCGTCCCATAACAGAGAATGGTTACCAAGTTGCGCCATATCAGGAAGCATTCCATCATATTGAATGGTATCCAGAGTATAGAGTTCAGGAGTCAAATAATGATCTGATGGTTGGCGGAAACAACAAGGAGGAGCTGGTTTTTGATATTTACGTTAGATTATTGTAAAGGAGAATGGGTTATGAATCCTATTAAAAATAATATCGGCGGAGCTTTTATTCCTGTAAGTAATATAGAAAATGCACGTGATTGGTATTGTGATATTTTAGGTTTATCTGCAGATGCTGAAATATTTTTTGGCCACATATACGTTATTCCGATGGATGGCACTAACATTATATTAGATAGTAAGATTTACTCTACAGATAACGTTTATAAAGTGCCAGCATTTCAAATTCGCACGGACGATATAAAGCAAGCATATGAGTTTATGCGGGCTAAGAATGTACATTTAACAACTGAAATCGAGAATGGTCATTGGTTTAATTTTAAAGACCCAGACGGCAACTTATTAATGGTATGCCAGTAATGCTCCACAAAAAGGTTGTTTTAAATACATAAAAAAGTTTTCAAGTACACTTGATTATTCTGTGGCTTTTATGATCACAAGAATAAGAAAGAATCTCACGAGGAAGAGTGCATTGAACTAACGCAGAACGATAGTTCAATAAAACAGCGGCAGTCCAGGACTTTATTTTCTCGTCCATGGCTGCCGCTGTTTTTTTGTCATTCTAATACTTATTTCACAAAAGGGAACAGCTCTGGCTGCTAAGTAGTGTTCGATATCGGCATCAATAGAAAGCCCTGCTTAAGCTTGGGGAATTGCTCTCCTAGCGTTTCGATCGCCGATTCCGGCATCTTTGAGCGCCTAAACATTCCATGCAATCTGACAAACATATTTCTTTTTCTCTTTGTGGAAATTGATTACACATACGAATGCAAAATCGGTTACAGGCTATTGGAGCACGTATTGATCTAACTTGATCGCGAGTTCTCGCTGAGGTATTCTTTTTCATTTCCCGCCTCATCTTGTTACACTTTCCTCCACAACCACATGAACATGCCATATCCACATACCCCTTTCAATTATTCGTAATTTATTTATCGAGTTTGAACTCTATTACATTTCTATTCCGAGAGTGAGAGAATTGATAGAGTCAATCAGCGGAGGCTATTCGTCCAATTTTATAGCGGGAAGCGACTTGGAAGGTTGTAAAAAGGCATTTAAGACAACCAGATTCAATTAACATAGACCATAGTTCAAAAGCCGGCCATCGCAGCCGGCTTAGAATACGCATAAACGCATATATTTTTGTCGTCCGATAACAGAAGTGTAGGAGGACAAGAACATATATTCTTTGCCATAGTGGAGTTCAACGCATAATATTTAACATGGCAGGTCGGTAGCCTGTTGAACCTTCCTGTAGGGCCTAAAAAATGGTCTTTGTCAAAAAAGGAGCGCCTCGGTATGATGGGTTTGTCCACGGGTTTGAAACCCAACACCATCAAGGAGGCGCTCTTATTATGAAGTTTAAGCAATCAGACGAACAAAATCAACGAATAGAACGAATTACTCCATCTCACTTAGTAATTGGCATCGATATAGCGAAGGATGCACATGTCGCACAAGCAACGAACTTTCGCGGAATTGTTCTTTCTAAACGACATCTTACGTTTACCAACAGCAAGGAAGGGTTTGAAAGGTTTGGACGTTGGATTAATGAGTTGCAGCAGAATCACCGTTTGAACAACATAATAATTGGAATGGAACCGACGGGGCACTATTGGTTTAATTTAGCGAATTGGCTGGTAGAACAGGGGTTAAGCGTTGTTCTGGTGAACCCTGTTACGACGAAAAGAAACAAGGAGAATAGAGATAATTCTCCTTCTAAAAATGATCCGAAGGACGCTCTAGTCATCGCGGATGTTGTTAGTAGGGGGTATTACTCTGAATACACAAAGCAATCGCATTATTTTGAAAGGATGCGCGTTATCATGAGTGATCGAGAGTTTTGGGTAGCGAATAGCATACGGCTTCAGAACCGAATCATTCGCTGGTTGGATATTCGTTTTCCCGAATATACGTTAGTGTTTTCAGATTGGACCTGCAAGCGATCCTTGGCGACGCTTTATGAATTCCCTGTTCCAGCAGACTTACATGGGGTGACTACAGCAGAAGTCATAGCAAGCTGGAGAAAGCATATGAAACGAGCTGGCGGAACTACAGGGCTAGAGAAGGCTGCACAGCTCATCGCTTCTGCAGCTAGAAGCATAGGAGAAATTGTAGCTACCCACGAAGCTAAACAGGATTTGCGCCGGCTACTCGATGAGTATTGCCGCATAATCGAGATTCTAGAGATGATTGAGCAAGAAATCTTGGTGCTCCTGGACAAGATACCTTTGGCTCAACAACTTCGCTCCATTCAAGGTCTTGGACCCATCTTCATTGCGGCAATCCTTTCCGGTGCAGGTGATCTAAGTCTCTATTCCCATGGACGACAATTACTGAGAAGAGCAGGCCTGAACCTAGCTGAGAGTATGTCTGGGAAACGGAAGGGGCAGATCGTACTTTCTAAACGTGGAGATGCAACGCTGCGAAAGTATTTGTATTTAGCGACCTTACGTCTTATTGGGAACAATCCGTTATTTCGGAAGTGGCATGAACATAACGTACAGGTAAGGCACATGAAAAAGTACCGTTCTATGTTTAAATTAATTGGTAAGCTAGCACGTATTCTGGTTGGTCTAGCTCAACGAGGAGAGTCTTTTTCTACTGACAAAGCGGTTATACATGACTGTGTAGCTTAAAGTAAATCTATATACGTAGGTTGGTTCATTCGCAGGATTACAAAGAAAGCACGGAGTACCGATTACCCGTTACTTAAGGGCACAGACCCGCATATTGAACTTGATCGGCCTCCACCCCTTGGACAGGTGTAACGAAGGAAGGTAAGGGCATAGACCCGTTGAGATCTGGGAGGGTGAACCCCCGAGGGCATTGTGGAGAAAGCGTGCAGTAATTGGAATAATGAGGAAGTTAAGACTTATCCTCTATTTAAGTATGCCTTCATGGCCGTTCGGTGGTGTCACTACCACTACTATACCGTTATATCCTTTTTACCAAGAGGGTGTAATCCTGCGAATGAGCGAGTAAACGTGAGAAAATCCCTTAATACCGAGGGAGCTAACGGGCAGTATAACGCAATAACAGGGGTTGTATAAAAGGAAAGTCCATCCTATAAGAATTGCAATAATTTCAATTGAGCGGGAATGATTTATGGCGGACGAACTCTTATTTTCTAATTATGGAGTAGAGATATTTAAACGTAATGAAAAATTTTTCAACCGATTTGACGAACGTGGAATAGTTGTTCAAATGCGGGGTGGAGCAGGCCCTTTTTTTCGTCATTGCAGGCAGAATTTTATCGAGCATCTCCCCTCAGATTTCTCGCTAGTTTTTCCTCCCCCCTGAAATACCGCCTCCTCCGCGAATGGTATCAAAGAATAGTAGCTGATCAAACAACACGGAGGGTACAGTAATGAAAAAATGGACAAAGTTGGGGATCGGCCTCTTGTGCGCTACATTGGTTACGTTCGGAGTACGCTCGATTTCGGGCGTTTCGAATGCCGACGAAGCTTCGCAGACCGTGACAGGAACGGTGAAAACGATCGACGCAACCCAAGGCGTAACGGTTTCGACAGACGAAGGCGCTGAAAAAACAGTGCCGCTATCGAAGATGGTATGGGTATTCCTGGATGACCACAAAGCGCAAATGAGCGATCTCGTTACGGGGTTTAAGGTCGAGCTGATCCTGAATGGAAAGAAGCAGGTCGCTTACATAAAAGCTATCTCGATTACAGTGACGGACAAATCGGGCAGCGCGCAGGAACCGGCGACCACAGCTTCGTCAGCACCGGCCGCAGCAGTTGCGTCCGTAACACCTGTAACACCGGCCGCCGGTACGAGCCCAATTACTTCGTCAGCTCCGGTGCAAACCGTTGCGCCAACGGCATCGGCGGATGCCACTGCACCTTGGAAAACGCTACATATCAAGATCGAGGGCAACGGCTTTACCATGGATATCCATGATAAAGGCGATCACAATAACGGCATGTCGATGATCAAAATGAAGCCGAAAGGCCGCGACGGGCTATTCCTCAAAGGCGACGACGCGGAGCATTGGATCCGTACGCTGCTCGCCGGCATCGATCTGAAGGCGCCGAACGTACAGCAGCAAATCAGCACAGCGTTCACAAATTGGTTTGAGCTGAACGGAACCACGCTGAACGTCAACATCGAGGTTGAAGCGAAGCCAGCTGCAGTTTCGGGTACTCCTGCAACATCTGCAAGCACTCCAGAGGCACCTTCGATTACGCCGGAAGCCCCTGTAAGTACTCCGGCCTCACCCTCGACTGTCTCAGTCACTGCCGCTGCAACTGTGAATGCGCAAATCACAATCAGCCCAAATAACAATAACGACGACGATGAAAATCACGACGACAACGAGGACAAACAAGAGCATGACAAGCAAAAGAAGGACGACCACAAGAAAGTTGAAATAAAGATCAAAGAGAAAGAGCATCAGGACAACGGCAAGCACAAGGGCAAGGGGGGCAAAGACGACTAAAATTTTAAGTATAGACCGGCGGATACAGTGAATAACTGTGCCCGGTCTTTTTTTGGCGTCTACCCGCATTATCTGAAAAACACATGCAAGGATGACTGAACGGAGAACAAAAGAGGGGAGTAAGCTTAACCTGCTTCAAATCAAAAATGATTCTCCAGTATGAGAATCGAGGAGCTGCCTCGGCTAGCTCCTTTTTTTCATCACTTGTACAGATGTGCGATTTTTGCAAAGTCAGCTTTACATTATAAGCAAAGCATACTATACTATAAATGCAAAGTGAACTATACATGTGGTGGGGGGATCGAGGACCAAGGCCATGAAGACAAGGATTCAGGAGTTGCGTAAAAAGCATAAGATCAGTCAAGAGGAGCTTGCACTCGCGGTCGGCGTAACGCGTCAGACGATAACTTCGCTCGAGAACGAGAAGTATGTTGCCTCGCTCGTGCTTGCTTATAAAATTGCGAAATATTTTCACTTAAGGATTGAAGATGTGTTTGATTTCAGTGATGTGGAGGTTGAAGGGGCATGACAGAATTTCGGACGGTTTTAACGCGGAGATTAAGATGGCTAATCGGTGCAACCGGTGTGTTTTCTCTGATCGTTATTTTGACTGCGCTATACGGGTATAAGGTCCAAAGCGACGCGGGCGATTTCGTACACGGAGTGCAAGTCGGGATTTTTATCGGCATGCATCTCATAATTTTGTTGGTCGGGAAAAAGTTGCGGACCGCACTGCGAAACGAATCGTTGCTGAAGACGCTATACATCGAAGAGCATGACGAACGGAAGAAGCTGATCATGGAAAAGGCGAATTCTTTGAGTTTGTACGTGACTTTGTTTTCCGTTTCTTTGGCGGCGATTGTATTTGGCTTCTTTAACGTTACGATTTCGATCACTCTGTTTGCAGTACTGATCGTGATCCTTCTCACAAGGATTTCCACCAACCAATATTACAATCGAAAGTTTTAAGAAAAAGCAACTTTCGGCTGCCTTGATCATTCCGCTAACGAGGAACGCTAGTTGAATAAAAGACGCGATTTCAGCCGGTCGAAATGATTTATCATGATCGGGTGGGGCGTAATTTCTTCGATGACGGCTCCGAAGACCGGCCATAATCTCTGTAGACGCGGGAGGGACGGCGTTTCTCCGGTCGCATATACAGACTCCGAAAACTCCGATGGCGGCTGCGACGGCGGAGGCGATTAACCCCCAGTCTCATAGCCTCGTTCAATCTTCGCAACCGATAAGCGTTCGTAGCGGATTCACCTAGCTCCTTGAGAATGGTGTAAATCGCCCAAGCGCCCGCCTCCGCTCCAATCCCCGGCACCATCTGCTGCATTTTCCGAAAGTCGATTGCGTCGCGATATTCCTCTGGAACGTCTGGTATCCGAAAAGAAATTAGTTTTTTTGTTGACCGGATTGCAAATCACTTGTGAAATTTTGTTAAGTGTTTGCCCTGGCAGATTTTGCTATTTACAGTCAATATTTCTTTACGATTTTTGCCGTGGACAACATGGATAACCCTTTCTGCTTAATGCTTACTTTTAAGTAAGGACCCTACATTAAAGTGGGTTCTTATCAAGATTTTTAAATGATGCTAAGCTTGAGTCAATCCAGAGATGAACTATCGGGAGTCATTTATAAAAGGGAGGACAAAATGATGAAAATTATTGTTTTCGGAGCAACAGGAAATACGGGAAGAAGAGCGCTGGAGCAAGGGGGTAAAATGGGACATGAAATGACAGCATTCGTGCGAAACTCTGAGAAGTTTTATGAACAGCAAGGAGATCGTTCAGCAAAACATGTGAAGGTGGTCGTGGACGATATCATAAACCCAGTAAGCGTCGGCGAGGCGCTCTCGCATCAAGACGCCGCTATTATTGCTGCCGGCCATGCAGGTCAAGGAGATGAGTTCGTTCGTCTCGTTGATAACATTATAAGCCAATGTGAAATCCACTCTAGTTTTTCCGGGAGGGTATGGGTAATGGGAGGTGCCGGCCTGCTGGATATTCCATATACTGACCTCATTGGCAATAATCTGCCCGGCTTCCCGCCCGCGTATAAAAATCACAACCGGAATTTTGAACGACTCCTACAGTCTGAGCTCGATTGGTCAATTATGTGTCCGGGAACTATGATTGATTCGATAGAGCCTCCGGCGTCGGTTCATCTGCATGTGACAACGGAGACCTTGCCCATATCAATTCCGAAGACGATCAAGGAATTTTCCGAGGCCGATATAGCCGGTTACTTGTTCAGCCGGCTTCAAGAGCTGGATGTTGCTTATGATGATGTCGTGAAATGCATGCTGGACCATATCGAGCTCGGAGGGCCTTTTAAGAGAAAAAGGGTCGGTCTCGCCTATCAAAGCGATATTCCAGTGAGCTAAGTGACAAAAACATTGTCCGAATCAAGTCCGCGTAAATCGTGGGCTTTTTTATTTATCGGCTCAAGTTCTTGTCAATTGACAATGTCAAGAACTTGAGCCGATTGCCGATTTGTGACAAGAACATTATCCGAATGCCGACAAGTTAAAATGGACCGCTCCGCTAACGGGCAGGATAACTTGGAAGAAAATAGAATATTTATTGTAAGTTGGCCCTTGGAAACGATGAATAAATCTGGTGGGTTAGAAAATTTGAATATTGAGGAGGGCATCGGCATGGACAAGAATTTTGTTTATAGAACAAACATTGTAGGCGGTAGTGAGGTTGTCGCCATCTCCGTTGACATGGATAAAAGTGCTATTCATGAAACAAACAGCTTATTTTGGGATACAAAAGGAAATGATGTTCTAGGAGCAACCGCACTTCCTTTTTATGGGGCATTTGTCTCAGAAGAAAAATGCCAGTTTTTTAGCGATGTTTCAGGAAAAAAGGTACTGGAGATAGGCTGTGGAAGCGGTGAATCTTTAAAGTATCTGGGGGAACTCAAAGCATCTGAACTTTGGGGCATGGATATATCAGAAAGTCAAATCGAAAAGACAAGGCAGCATTTGACGGCTTGCGGTCTTTCAGCCAAATTAATCTGTTCTCCCATGGAAGAAAAATGCGGCATACCCGAGGACTATTTTGACTTTGTTTATTCGGTTTATGCCATAGGCTGGACCACCGACCTTGAGGGTACTTTTTGCAGGATTGCATCTTACCTAAAAAAAGACGGTGCATTTATTTTCAGTTGGTCCCACCCCATACACAAATGTGTTGTTGATGAAAATAATACGTTTGTTTTTAAAAAATGTTATTTCGATGAATCTTGGTATTCGTCATCTCTTGACGAAAGTACGCTAACATTATCGGACCGTACACTATCAACCTATGTGAATGCGTTGGCTAAAGCGGGCTTTTTCATTGAGCAAATGATTGAGCAGTCTGATGATGAAATTATTCAATCACGGGGTAACAGCAAATTTGCAAAAAAAGCAAAGATGCTTCCTGTAACTTTTGTAATCAAAGCAAGAAAACGATAAGAGAATAGTATAAGTATTCGATATCCAAACCATTAAAATCAAGCATAAATGAGGGACGATTGTTGAAGTAACGGATAACAAGAGTTCAATATTAAGATGAAGGCAGCCGGTCAAAGTTGATCGGCTGCCTTTGCAATTAAATCCAGTTTTAGAAAAAAGTGAATCAATATTATGGGGATATCTGGTAATATGGATAAATAATTAACTCAGGGGTTTACACCTTGGTTCGGACCCATTGCTGAGTGATGGACCGCAATGCTTGCCTCCACGTGCTGCGAACGCTTCGTGAATGCCGATAAAAATCGGCATTCACAGCCAAGCTCACCCCTGCGAGGCCCCGCGAGCAAGCTCCTTGTGGACGATCGGCGCGACCTTCGTGCCGAGCAGTTCGATGGTGCGCAGCAATTCGTGGTGCGGCATCGTGCTGACGTCCACGTGCAGGAGGAAGCGCGTTAGGCCCAGGTTCTTGCGAAGCAGCACGATCTTCTCCGCAACATACTCGGGATCGCCGACGTAGAGCGCTCCACGAAGGCTGCGGGCGGCGTCGAACGATTCGCGGGTGTATGGCGGCCAGCCGCGCTCGCGCCCAATAGTGTTCATCTGGGCTGCCGTCGACGGGTAGAACAAGTCGGCGGCCTTCTCGGTCGTATCCGAGATGAAGCCGTGTGAATGCGTCGCGATCTGCAGCTTGCTTACGTCGTGTCCGGCCTTCGCGGCCGCTTCCTTATAGAGGTTGACTAGAGAAGCGAACCTCTCCGGCATGCCGCCGATGATCGCAAAGACGACCGGCAATCCTGAGAATGCCGGCGCGAATCGCGGACTCCGGATTTCCGCCGGTTCCAATCCATACGGGTAACGGTTCCTGTACGGATCGTGGATAGACGCCTAGGTTGTCGATGGCGGGGCGGTGGCCGCCGCGCCAGCTTACTTTCTCCGATTCGCGGATCGCGAGCAGAAGCTCCAGCTTCTCCTCGAATAGTCTGTCGTAGTGGTTCAAGTCGTATCCAAACAACGGGAAAGATTCGATAAACGAGCCGCGGCCTGCCATAATTTCCGCCCGTCCATTGGACAGGCCGTCTAAGGTGGAGAAAGCTTGGTACACACGAACCGGATCGTCCGAAGACAACACGGTCACGGCGCTCGAGAGCCGGATTCGTTTTGTCGTGGATGCGGCAGCGGCCAGAATAACGGCTGGTGCCGAGCTCGCGTAATCCGCGCGATGATGTTCGCCGATCGCATAGACGTCCAGACCGACTTGCTCGGCCAGATTAATCTCCTCTACCGCTTGTCGGAGCCGTTCGGCGTGAGTGACGCCGCCGGCTCTCGGAGCAGCCTCGAGGAATGTGCTTAGTCCTATTTCGATTGAAGAAGTCGTAAGATCGGACATAATGATTCGCTCCCTTCTAGATACACTTATTATACTTTATATTTTAATGTAACTCAATAAAAGTAAGTTAAGACGGTTATCAGCTGGCGTGACGTACATAATATCGGTACCGGAGCCACCCTCTTAACAAAGAATAAGCAGGCTGCCGATGATAAGCTCGGCGGCCTGCTGTGCTAACGGGCAGGATAGTTGCAATATATGGTAATATTACATTGAGAATAAGTTTCCTAGGTAAACAAGGGTATCATCTTTTATGTAAAGGAGAGGAGTATGGTTATGGTTAGTAAAGAAATAAGGGACATAATTGAAAATTATCTTGAAGCATACAATTCATTTGAAATTGAAAGAATGATTGAACTCTTACATAATGACATAATATTCAGGAATATTTCCAATGGAGAAACTACAACGGAGACCAGAGGAATACAAGCATTTAGGGAGTTGGCAGAACAGTCGTCAACGATGTTCTCCAGCCGTCGCCAGACAATTACCGATTACAGTGTTATAAATGACAAAGTAGAGGTCGGAATCGATTATGAAGGTATTCTTGCCGTGGATTTTCCTAATGGATTAAAGAGTGGGGATAAGCTGCAATTAAAAGGAAAGACAACATTCGAGATTAAGGAAGGAAAAATTTCATTGATTGAAGATTACAGTTGAGTACACCACACGTTTTTTAAGCTAACGGCGAACGTTAGTGAAGGAGCTTGCCGTTAAGGGGGCTCCCTTTCATATTGAAATAACGGAAGGGTTGATGATTTGGATACATGTTATTTGTTAACTGGGAAACCTCGCGTGGGGAAATCAACAGCAATAAAAGTCAACGTATTGCGAGTGTTGATAGTGAAATACAGCTATGGTGCTAAGATATTTTTATATCTTAATTAAGGAGCTGTTGTAGTGTCGGAGAAAGGCAAACTTATTTCACAAGTGTTATTAATAGCAGAGAAAGCTGGATTAACTGACATTACACCTATTGAGCTTAGTAATGGTGGGAACCTGATCATTCACTTGGCTCCCCATCCGATTGTGTCCCGAATAGCCACTGTCATTTCAAAAGAAGATGCAGAGAACGCATACAAGATACTTGATCGAGAGTTACGGGTTGCACGTCACCTCCAATCCAAGAAAGTCCCCGTGTTATTACCTACTGACCTGACTAATGCAGGACCGTACGATGTTGGCGGTACATGGATGACGTTTTGGAAATATGTTCCTCCCATACAATTAGAATCACCTTCACCCAGTGAAGCCATTGAATTGATAAACGGACTTTCAAGAGCAATGAAAGACTTCGCTGACGAGCTTCCTGTGCTTGGTGTTTGGGAGCGGACATGTCAATCGGCTGTTAGATTGAGTAAACACTCCGATCAGCGTATACAAGCACTATTAAATGTGTTTCTAAGGGTAGATGAACAGATACGGCTCGAACCAAGTTTACTAATACCGTGTCATGGAGATGCCCATAGAGGAAACTTATTACCAAGTCCTGAAGGTTGGGTCTGGTCGGACTTTGAGGATGTATCATTGATGCCCGCATACTGGGACCTAGCTTCATTTGTTGGTAATCTTGCATTATTCGGAGGAATTCAGGAGCCAACCTTTAGTTGCATATTGGACCATATCGACAATGGCACTGATCTAAAAGCCTTTGGATTTGCTATAACCGCACGTATACTAATGTCTACAATAGGTAATTTGGATTTTGCCCTTGCAGGTCACGGAGACTTGGAATTTGCAACTAGACAGCTAGAACTGGCGGAAGATTTTATACGTCAGATAGACCTAATAATTGGAGTGAAATAGAGGGTATGATTGAACTAACGGGTAATGATAGCACAATTACAAATAGGCTGCCAGCATCAGCGAGGGTCGCGAAATAGATCCATTTCTCAATAAATAATGAAGAACCTAGATAAAATGAAGAGACCATAGCTCGTTGCTATGGTCTCTTTCTATGAAGCGGTCAGTAAAATTACTAATAACGAAATTCGCCTCACTCACTTCAACTGTCCGTCAACGCCTACCGCTGAACCGTTTGATCGCTTCCTCGGTCACCGGCGTGAAGAGGTTAACCAGGTTGCCGTCGGGATCGCGAAACAGTACAGCACGGTTCCCCCACGGCATCGTAGTTGGTTCCTTTACCCACTCGTCGACAAACGGCTTCAAGCGCTCGTATTCGGCATCGACATCGTGGACGCGGAACTCGATGATGACAGTGTGATTGTCGGCCGCCACTGCGGAACCAGCGCCGAACAGTTGCACCGTCTGGGAGTGGCCGATCGCCAGGGTGCACGATGGCACAACGAGTTCGGCAAAGACGGGCGCGGGGCGTTCCGCCGAAACACCCATGACTTTCTCATAGAACTCGACGAGACGATCCACGTCGTCGGTAATGATGCGTACAGAAGCAAAATTCACGAGATACCATCCTTCCTATAATAAATGATACAATACCGTATCATATCATTTTGGGCCAAAATACTTCGCATGTATCTCCCTCTCCTTTACGATTACTTACTCCGATTATAAAAAAACACTACTGACAACAGTATGTCAGTAGTGTTTTAACATTTTTTGGGCTTCCTCCAGAATTCGATTTCGGAATGCATCAGTACACGATAGGATGTTGCCGCGTTCCCCGATCTCAACCTTAGTGTAGCTGTTCAGCAAGTCCATACCGGTCGAATAGCCTTGCCCGGACAGCTCCTTCATGCAGCACTGGTACGTTGGCCAGTCGTGGACGAATTGGTATGAGTAGCTGTCGCCCTCGTCCTCGCCCAAATGGATAGTTGAAAGGATATTAGCCGGAATACAGAATAAGCAATGGGATTAACTGGCGTTACGCTAACGCAGAACGATAGCTGAATCATTACATATGAGGCTACAGCGGTTCCGGATATTTGACGAAAACACAAAATGACTCACTTAGATTTAAGATTGCCTTCTCACACATCATAGAACCTTCGTTATTTATAACCTTTGAGGCAAAGAATAATAATAGTTAAAATTATTACTCCTATAATTAATAAAGGGCCGATACCTGAGCTATACACAACGTATATTTTAATATAAAGGATGGCGTTCACAATAAGAACTATTAATAAGGAGATACACAAGAAAATGATAAGACGTATGTTCTTATTTCTATTCAAAACAACCAGCCCCTTTATATAGAAGGTTATTTATACAGTAAGGAAAAAAAACCAAGCCATAAAAGTTATTAGAAATTAGTATAGAAAATTTTAAGCATAATGGCGTCACCATTTTTATAAATTTTAGTCTATTTTAAAACACTATGTGAACCACATCTTGTACTATTATGGAAAGCGTAAAATGTTTTTTCTTCAACTAAACTGTTCCGTAATTATGCCTCAATGGATGGATTTAAAAATTGATGGTGACTATTCAAATGGAACTATTTGTAAATTATAGTGTAAAAAATACTAAAGGAATTTTTAATAGGATTTGGGAGGTTGGCTTTGACGAGGATAACATTAACTTTAATTGCCACTATACTTATTTTATTAGCTGGTTGTAAAAATAATGAACCTACAACTACCGAACTTCAGTGGTTCAATACAAAAGATAAAGCAATTGAAAATGGACTAATCAAAGAAGGGGTTAATAGATCTTCGATTTTGTCCTCTGAGAATGTTAATGGTGAAACAATTATTTTTTATGAAGGTCATAATGCACTTGGGGTGGCAAGTATTGCAGAGAGTCCAAAGGGATATAGCTGGTATCGAAGTCAAGCATATACAGGTTTTCAAGGGCAAGATGTGCCTTATATGACAGTTGGCTTTGATTTTCAAACATATAAAGGACTGAAAATTAAAATAATAGCGGGAAAGATTTACGATAATACGATTCAAAAAATGTTATTAAAAGGTGACGGAAGTAATAGGGAATTATTGATTTATGGTGATTTACGATTATTTTTTTCAGTTCATGAATCACCCTTTAATATGCTTGAAGTCGTCCCAGTAAGTTATTGAAAAAGGGATTTTTGTAGGTGATATGTGGAAGGAAATTAAGGCAGGTCAAGATTACTTAATATTCGCCAGTCAGCGTGAAGGGCATTTAGAAGCTAATTTATGTGGTAAATCCAAGCTTTGGTCAGAGGTAAGCCAAGAACAAATAAATGAGCTTGGCACAGGTAAGCCGATAATTGGACAGCTTGTGAAGAATGGGAATCATTTATACTGGTTTATGTTCGGTTTCTTGATAATTGCAATTGGCGGTTATATATTAATACGATTTTATCGTTCTCAGAAGCAAAGATAGTCGATATCGGCAGCTTGTTAAACTAACGCAGAGCTATATCAGGCGCTGCATTGAAGCAGCTCCTTTTTGATTTCATTGAAGTAAAGGGAGAATAATTCATCGAGATTTAAACAATATCATGCTGGGAGAGATGACACTTCTATAACGAAAAAATCCGCAAAAAAATAAAGAACCGTCTTCCAAACTATGAATTGGAAGGCGGTTCTTCTATTAGCAAGAACTCAAAAGAGTATCGTCCAGCCTGGTTTCACTTGATGCTCCGTATATGAGACTCCGGCGATTTTTAGGCCGTTACGGTCGAGAAGAGTAATAATATCACCCTTGTCTCGGAAGAATGCAGGTTCAGCTACTGGGATAGACATAAACTGTCCGGGTTCGATGATGCCATGAATTTTGTGCTTTTGTTTAGCCTTGTTTGCGATGACCCACCCTGTCAAGTCAACGGCCCGATTCGAAGCATTCAGCAGTGTGACCGTTTCGCTGCTGCTGTCTTCAGTCAGCACGACAACCCCCGCGATTCGAATGCTGTCGTCTTCCACCTGAACCGGCGTTATGTCGGTATTAGGTACTGGTTTCTCCACAGGGCTAGTGATTACGTGTCCCGATTTATCGTCGGTGTGCCATGACTGGGACTGAAAAGCGAGGAATACAGCGATCCACCTGTCTTCCGACGGGAAGTGAATCAGCAGCCCCCCGTCCTGGTAGACACCGTCGTCTTTCGTAAATGTGCCACTGTTACCTTGATTCATATGAATATCGTGAATGCCGTTGCCGGGTTCGAATCCAAAAATTTTGTCCGTCTTGCCGCGTTCAGGACCCCATCTTTCACCGAATGCATACAGAACGGCATCATCTGTTTCCATCGCGCGTCTGATGTAGAAGTCAAGCTTCTCGTTCAGATCGTTATCCCTTCCCGGTATGTTGAAGGCAAGAGGTAACATGTTGCGGCGATCGAAGAGATTGCTACGAATATAATCTAGTGCCTGTCCGTCAGGCTTACTTGCCAGCGGCGAAAAACCAAATGGCATAGCAGATAATTCGGCCGTCGTGACATGCTGAAAATTTTCAATCGTACAGTACAACAGCTCGGATGGGCTCATCTGCGACTTGACATTGATCGCTATGCGGAAGTGTTCGTTATTTGCGATAGCGTGCACCTGGTAATGCGGGTTCTCGTTTGTGCCGAGACGCCGATCGCGTACTTTGCATTTGAGCAATCCGTAGGGATGGATGGGCATAATGTTCCTCCTTTAATCCGGACTCGAAAATGTCCGTTGTTCACTCAATTAACCTTTCCACTTAAGGGGAATAATTCCTCTTTCGAATCGTTGTAATTTTTTGTAAACCATGATACACATACAAAAAACACGATGTCGGATTCGATGAAACCGGTGGCCATTACAGCTTATTGGCTCTAGATCGCTACAAAAATCTAACTAAGGGTGTAGGCTGCCAGGTTTAGCATTGGGTTGTTCAAAATTTCATTGGTAACAGAATACAACGATAATTGGAAACAGAAGTTTAGCGAGGAGTCTCAAAAAATAAAGGGTATTTTTGGTGATGGGTTAATCGACATTCATCATATAGGTAGCACTTCAGTTCCAGGGTTAAAATCCAAACCAATCATTGATATCATGCCAGTAGTAAAAGATATTGAAAAAATAGATTCGCTAAATGAGCGAATGGAAGAACTTGGTTACGATTGTATGGGCGAGCTCGGTATGAAAGGAAGAAGATATTTCCGAAAAGGCGGAGATAATCGCACGCATCAAGTGCATGTGTTTCAAGGTGATAATAAGGAAGATATTACTCGCCATTTGGCGGTAAGGGATTACCTCCGAACGCATCCCGGTGAAGCAAATCGTTATGGAGATTTAAAAGAAAGCCTCGCCAAACAGTTTCCAAGGGACATTGAAGCTTATATGGACGGTAAAGATGCATTTGTAAAAGAGCTAGAAAGGAAAGCGCTAAGTTGGTACAAAATGGGCAACCAAAACTGAGTCATGATCAAAAAGCTTCGGCATTATCGCGCCGAGGCTTTTTAACATTTAGTCAAAGAGCCAAATGGCATAAAGTATTGTCACACATTGCTAACTAACGTTTTCATGCGGAGTTTAAAAATGTTGATTGACAGGACACTAAATGGTGTCATATAATCAAAGTGACACTAAATGGTGTCCAATTAGCAGTTAGTCATGTGTAACCTGAATAGTTTCACTTGAAATGATTATGAGGAGGAAACAAAATGAGTACGATCATTGGTACGAAAACAACCGCGAAAGTAGAAACCGAGTCCCGAGGAAAAATGATTGCTTATTGGTTCGTCACATTACTGCTCGCAGCATCTATTACGTTAAGTGGTATTGGGCAACTGATGCGATATGGGGGAAATGTCGAGTTAGTGACCAATATTGGTTTCCCATTATACGTCACGAACATTCTCGGGAGTTGGAAATTACTTGGAGTCATTGCTATCGTCGTGCCAGGTTTTCCTCGGCTTAAAGAATGGGCTCATGCTGGTATCTTCTTTTTAATGACCGGTGCGGCTTTATCTCATGTATTTGCTAACGATTATGGTGATTACGGGTTTCATATTATCCTTCCGCTCTCATATGCTGCACTAAATATCGTCTCGTGGGCGCTGCGTCCGAAGAGCCGCAAACTTTAAGGAGGTGGTAAAATCAACGGCTCTCCCTTTGTACCACCAATAAATTTCAACTACAAATAATACTACAGATAATAATATTTTGGAGTGGGTGCAATGAGCGAGAACAACCAGTTGCGAGATGTGTTTGACGCGATTGCAGATCCAACTAGGCGGCGACTGATTCGTTTGTTAGCAGAGGCAGAGGAGATACCGCTTCATGAGTTAACGGCACAGTTTCCAATGGGCCGTACAGCAGTATCTAAGCATTTGACAATCCTTAAAGAGGCAGGACTGGTACTTGATCGAAAAGTCGGCAGAGAAACGCGATTTAGGTTAAACGCCTCTCCACTCAGAGAAATTCAAGATTGGGTGGCTTTCTACAGCAATTTTTGGCGTACGAATATGTTGCGCTTGAACCAACTATTAGAGGAGGAAGAAGAATGAGTTTAACATTAACCTTGGATTTTCAATACAAGACATCGACTGAGAAGCTTTGGTCCGCCTTAACCGATTCAAGCAAGCTTGCCAAGTGGGTTGCCAACATCCACACCGGTCAGGCGATGGATAATGATTTTAAGCCCGTCGTAGGACACCGTTTTCAGTTTCGCACGCAGCCGACCGAATGGTGGAATGGAATTATTGACGGTGAAGTGCTCATCGTGGACGCACCAAACCAGGTGTCCTATACCTGGGTCAGCGGAGGAGAGAAGCACACGGTCACCTGGACGCTGCAGGATTTAGGGGACGGTAAGGTTAACCTTCATCTCGAACAAACCGGAATCTCAAATGATCAAGCACTCGCAGGCGCTAAGTATGGCTGGGGGAAATGGTGCGGCGAGCTTGAAAAGGTGTTGGAACAATAGCCGCAATCGAAACAGAGCCATGGCAGGATTCCTGCTGTGGCTCTGTTTTCACTTGCCGATGTGCAAGATATTGGAATTATGGTAGGTAGGAAACAGGTACAATTGGATAGACTTTTTACCATATGTATTCGCGGTACTCTTAGTGTTTATTAGTGGTTATTTAATAAAAAATAAAATTAATCGGTAAGAGGAACGATAACTTCATAAAGGAATCTTGCAGGCTGCCGGTGATAAATTCGGTGGCCTATTCAACTAAACGGGCAGTAGAACACAGTTGAAATAAATGGAATTTTGGGGGGGCTTCCCCATATAATTATTTCTATAAAAGAAAAATACCCGAAAAGAGGAATTAATCTGCTTGTTCGAAAACTACATAGTGCAATTTTGTCAGCTAGTTATTTATCTTTATGCATAACTATACTGACAAATAAAGAGGATTTTGTCCAAGATACATTTCAATTTATCTCAAATATGTGGATTATGATCACTGCTGACCGAACTGCGAAATCGAAGGCTGCCTCCTTGGTGAAAAATAGACTAATTATAGAAGGATGTATTATTTATGAGCAACCTACGAGTATTCAGGCTAGTTAGTTTATTTGTCATTTTGCTTATCGTTGCAGCAAGCTTAGTCTTACTTGATGCTTATGCGAGAGGTCAATTTAGCTCAAATGCAACGATATCTTCAGCACATTTCGAATTAAGCGGCATTGAGAAAGAAAAAGCAGAAGAAGTGCTTCAGCAACTGGAGAGCAACTATGACAGAATCGGAGTTGACTTAAAAATCCAGCCTGCAACGAAGATCCGAGTATATGTATACACGAACAGGTGGGCTTATGGCAGGGCTACAGGCAATTGGACTGCAGGCGGGAATCCTGAGGGCTCTGAAATCATTCACTTACTCTGGAATGGCAAAAACACTGGACAGAATGCAATTCACGAGTTTGCCCATACCGTAACATTGAGGCTCCTAATTGATCATGCGCCTCAACCATTGGATCCTGCCGAGTTCGATAAAAGGTTTGCAACCCTTCCGATCTGGCTATGGGAAGCGGTAGCACTATACGAAGCGAACCAAGCACACAATCCATTGTTATTTCAGTATATGAGTAACGGGAAATACCCCAGCCTTCAGGAGTTAAACCAGCGATCAAAAGGTGCAAAGATTTACGATGTAGGCTTCACCTTGGTGGAATTCATTGAATATAAGTGGGGTCACGATAGGCTAATTCAACTCCTATTAGAATATGGCGATCTTCAAAAAGTGCTAAATATAAGTGAAGATGAGTTCAGTAAGCAATGGAACGAGTTTATTCGTGACAAGTATTAGAAGTATGTGGTGGAGTCTGACATAGTGGCAATTACTTTCAGAAGGATCTCAGGCGTACGCTCATCACAGCCGAAGACCAATCCACAAATAATAATCTAGACTGAGAAAAAAAGTCATAGACTACCGATGCGTCATTACGCTAACAGAGAACGATAGCTCCATAATATTATTCTACCAAGGCTGCTGGTGATTCGATCAGCGGCCTATTCCGTTAACGGTTAATGGAGCAATTAATTGCTTACGATTATTTCCATTTCATGGGGTGCCCCTGCAACTTTCCTCTTTTTAAAGCGTTTAACAGGATGTCGGAGCATTTTTCCTAAAAAGGGGTATATATCCATATGAAATGTAAAACTATTACAGCGTTGGCTGCGATCATATGTACGACCATGGCTGTCATCCCGTCTCAGCTTACGAACGCGCAATCAAAAGAGCAGCCCGTCGGGGTGGTTGTCGGCAGCGTGCTGTCCACGGATATTCGCGCATTCGTCAATGGAGAGGCTATCCGCCCGTTGAACATCGGCGGCAATATGGCTATTATTTTGGAGGATCTGCGCAGTTACGGCTTTGATGTGTCGTGGGATCCGCCCCAACGGCAGGTCGCGATTTACCCCAACCCAGCGAAACCCATTCAATCGACGTACGCCCCAGATGGCGGGGGAAACAAAGCTGTAGGAAACAAAATCGCTGATGTACTGGCAACGGATATTCACACGTTCGCGCTTGGCAAGGAAATCCCCACATTCAACATCGGTGGCAAAACGGCGGTGTTTTTGCAGGATCTATCACCATTGCTTGGCAACCTGGAATGGAACGAGAAGACGCGGACAGCCTCGTTCATGGAAAGTAAAACCGCAGCACCCGACCCTCGAGCAGCGCAAAGTATTTTATATCCGCTGCAGGTGGAGCATTTATCGAGCAACGGATTTACCATTCAGTTTACGGATGACGGCATGTTTTTTGGGAATAAGCGGATGGGCTTCGGTCAGGACGGACGGGCGATGCTCTCGGTTAAACAAATGGCGGAGCTGCTTGGCTACAAGACGGAAAAACGGGGAGACGAACTTTACGTCCATAACAACACCGATGGCTTTCAAATCGGGACGGATCTCGAAACGGCGGAGCTGTACTGGTTCGGTGGCAAGGAGGACGAGACGAAGCTGACTTTTCCCGCAGTGGAGCACGAGGGGGAACTTTATGCATTCGAGTATGATTTGAAGGAGCTGTTCGGTTACACGGGCAACTGGGATTCGGACAAACGACAGCTGCAAGTCGATTATGCAAGATTCGATGTGAAGGATTTCGGGATCCCGGAGCACAAGAACAGCTACTGGTACTCGGTGAAGGGACTACTGTTCGCGCCTCTAACGATGGATATGCCGATACTGACTGTGATTTCCGAGAGGAACGGGAAAACATTCGGAGGGAGGTCTTCTATGTCGATTACGGAGCAGAAGACGGCAAGCGGCGCCCCAATATACGAGTTCACCTCAGAGACTCCCGTGGATTTGGGAGACAATAAAATCAAAGTCGAGTTCCGCGTGCACAAACGCATTGTGTTCAGCAAAACGTTCGTCCAAACTATAAAGTCTGAGCTGCAATGACTCAGATTGGGCTTGTACCGACTATTTTAATTCGGAAGAAGATATTTGTTACATAAAAAGAACAGAAGATATTCAACATTGGGAACAAGGTTTAAATCATTACGATGTTAGTAGAACGTTATTGACATTCTATTTCGTGCTTAGGTGTCGTCGCTAAACTAACGAGAAACGATAGCTCAATTACCTTCAAGTCAAGGGCTGCCGGGCAAACCGACAGCCTTTTCTCTTGCGATTATTCGCACAGGCTTACCCAATTTCATCAGTGTTTCAAGTTATAAATAGTGCATCGTTATCTCACTTCTGACTAAAAATCTTGCATTAATACCCGTCTGCCCAATTCCCTTAGATATGTAGTAAGCCCCATATTGATTTTTATGTAGACCCTTATATATCCCCATTCTAGGCAATTTTCCCGCGTCTTTAACTCTAAACAAAAATGGAATATTAAATTGTTTACCATGTAGATGTCCAGCCATTAAATAATCAAAGTGTTTGTTCAAATGTAGAACAATGTTAGGATCGTGAGTAATAACGACTTTCGTTTTAGTATGATCAACATTTTGAAAAGATGTTTCTATGTTGCTTTTGCCTGAATCAAAGTCATCAATTCCAATTAAATCAAATTGATCTATCTGTACCGATTCATTTCTTAATAGATGTAATCCATACTTCCTTAATAGATTGATTAAATCCATTACATTCTTTTGCTGGTAATCATGGTTTCCAAGGACACAATAAATCGGTACATTACATATAGTCATTGCTCTTAGATACTTTTCTAGCTTGGAGAGGCTTTTATGATATTTGGTAAAATCACCTGTAACAAATATAAGGTTTGGCTTTTCACCATTGATAATGGTCGCAATTTTTGTTGGACTTATTCTTAATCTTTCTACATGCAAATCACTAATCTGTAGGATTTTCAAATTTAAATCTAGAGGATATTTAATCCGCTCAATTTTCAACCATTGTGTAGGTAAGATAAAACTTATATATAACAAGAGTATTAGAATCACTATGTATAAATAAATCACTTAACCATTCTCCTCACATAGAAGATTCATTTTGTTGAAGTAATATTTATTCTAGATAAATCTGGAATATCCCTTCCCGATAATCTTTATTTACTCTTTTGGTCTCTCTAACCTACAGCTATCTTCTCAACGCTTTTGTACAATTAGTCAGGTTACTGAATTCAATGTTCCATTGCTTTTGTCCATGATAATGAAAAAAACACCTCAGAGAACTAAGGTGTTTAATCGCAGTTCATGATATTCTACTTTATCTTTTATTGTCTGAGTCATCTGTTCATCAATGCAACTCAAAAAGGAAGAATCAAATGAAAATTATCTCTGGGCAATAAATATTCTATCTAATCTTGCCCGTTATACCTATACTCAAAAAAACTATACAATACGTAGCAGGGAATGGAAAGTCACTTCATATTGGCGTAGAATCTGCCATTACTGATTTGACAAGAACACTATCTCATTCCCAACAGAGAGGTATCCGTGTAAGTATATTAGAACTAACCTATCTAAATTTAATTATTTTGTAGATAAGTTTAAAGCGTTATAATAATATTACTCAGTTGAGCTACACATTCACCAAAAATGCGGGATGAATTTTCAAATACTTGTCCAACACCTTCCCGAATAGAAGTCGGTCTATTGATCGGTTGTCGTTGTTGCATGGATGGGGAAGGATTCTTTTGGGAAATATTGAAATATTACTAAAGTACATCGTATTCTGATGGAAAAAAGTCCATAGTGATTTCTTAGAAATCTATTGAACTATTCGGGGAAGGAGATAACAGCTTGAACGTTTTTATTATTATTCTCATTCTATTGGTTCTGATCGGCGTATCGAATGTCGTGAACCGCTTCGTTCCGTTCATTCCCGTCCCTCTTATCCAGATTACATTAGGCGCCATACTGGTGGTCGTGCCTCTTGGCATTCACTTGCACCTGGAACCGGAATTGTTCTTCCTTTTATTTATTGCCCCGTTGTTGTATAACGATGGAAAACATACGCCGCGAGATGAGCTTTGGAAATTACGCGCTCCGATTCTACTTCTGTCGGTGGGTTTAGTTTTCATAACGGTGTGCGTCGTCGGATATGTCATTCACTGGTTGATTCCTTCGATCCCTCTTGCTGCCGCTTTCGGGTTAGCCGCCATCCTGTCTCCAACAGATGCCGTAGCAGTCAGCTCTTTGGCCGGGCGGATTCATTTGCCCAAAAGCTTGAAGCGGCTGTTAGAAGGAGAAGCCTTGATGAACGATGCATCGGGTCTCGTTGCCTTCAAGTTCGCCATAGCCGCGGCGGTCACCGGTGTTTTTTCTCTACCGAAGGCAAGTCTAAGCTTTCTCGTCATCTCCATTGGGGGCTTAGTGATCGGGGCTCTGGTCGCTTTTCTGATTATCGGCATTCGTCAGCTGCTGCGCCGAGCAGGACTAGAGGATGAGACGATGCACATGCTGCTGCAAATTTTGACGCCTTTTCTGCTCTATTTGATTGCCGAGGAACTTGGAGTATCAGGAATTTTGGCGGCTGTAGCAGGAGGGCTGGTTCATGCGATCGAGAATGAGCGTATGAAATTTACGATGCCGACTCTCCAAAATGTATCTAATGCAACATGGTCTGTCATTTTGTTTGTTTTAAATGGATTGGTTTTTGTCCTTCTAGGTCTGCAAATACCGGGCGTGTCCCGGACGATTCTAAGCGACCCGAATTTCGATAACTTCAAAGTCATCGGTTATGCCATTATCATTTTTGTTCTTTTGTTACTGCTGCGTTTTGTGTGGACTCTTCTGTTCTCTAGAGGAGGGCGTTGGTTTGGGAATAAGAATCAAGAGGTGCCCAGCTTGCGTATGTTGACGTTAACAGCTATTTCCGGTGTACGTGGAGCGGTGACGTTGGCCGGTGCGTTCTCCATTCCGCTTGTCCTTCAAAATGGCGCTCCCTTTCCTCAGAGAGATCTCATTATTTTTCTTGCGGCGACCGTTATTCTATTCTCGCTGTTGACGGCGAGTATCGTTCTGCCGCTTCTTGCAAAGAAGAAAAGCACAGCGGGTGATGCCGAGAGAGAACGTATGGAGCGCGAGTGGCAAATCGAGGTCATGGCTGCTGCTGTGCGGGCACTCCAGAAGACCAGCACTGAGAAGAACGAGGCCGCTGTAGACACGGTGCTTGGCGATTATAAACTCATGATGCAGCACCTTGGACAAAAGGATGGCAATTGGAAACGACTCCCACGTTTTCAGCAGGAAGAAGCAGGGATACGCCTGCTGGCGCTGGATATAGAGCGCAAATATGTGAACGAACGTTTGGATAACGGGCAAGTTAGCCCTGAACAGGCAAATTATTATTTAAACATGTTGGAGCAAGTAGAGCTCATTCTAGCCAATAAGCTGGATCTAGGCAAAGTCATCGTCAAGAACATCTGGCGACGCTTAAAAATGCTGATGACGTCCATCTCCCAGCCTCATCTGGTGACTAGTTACATCGAACCTGATATCACTGCGATTCGCACGCTGAAAATGCAATGCAGCCAAGCCGTCGTCGATGAATTCTCCAAACGCTGCGCCCTTCAAAGCGATGATGCAACCGAAGGCGTGCTGGACTATTACCAGCAAATGCTGGATAGGTTGCGCAGATTCACCTTGGGCTCGCGGCGCAAGGATGCGTCGTTCAACGATTGCCGACGCGAACTCCATTGGATTGCCATACAGGCGGAGCGCGATGCGGTGCAAGTGTTTTTCGAGCGGGGAGACATCACGCGTGATATGGCATCCTTGCTGCGGCGAATTATTCGCAACAGGGAAGCATCACTGTATGAACTTGAGGAGATTGGTTGATCATGAACGGTAAGAGAATGCCTGAGCAATCAGGCATTTTTTGTTTACATAATAGAAAGTATAAGTTTCGAGGTAGAGCTTAAGGGTATCCCCTTTCTAAGGTGGCCATTCAAAAACTTCTGCAATTGTGCAAAGTCGGCTGTCGATTCATTGTGGACAAACGCTAACGAACTCAGAAAACGTTATGAAGCCCAAAAGCGGGCTTTTGATAGTCTAACGAATCGAGAAAACGCTATTGCAGGAAAGACAGCCTCAAATCACGCTTTTTCGCTAACGTAACGAGGCTGCGATTCGTTAGCCATTCGAGTATGCGCATGATGAGGACAATTGCGTGTGCACGGTTCGTTAGCTCTGCGACAGCTTCCAAGCAATTAACCAATTAAGCTCCTAGCGGAAACTATAACTTCATAACAAAGATCAAACAGGCTTCCGGTGATAAACTCGGTAGCCTGTTGTGCTTACGGATAGGATAGTTTAATTATTAATGATATCACCATTCCAGTTTATAATAATTTATCCAATAATTGATAAGATTAAGCTGTTTGGGGAGGATTGGACATATGACTACGGTTCATCGTAGATTCCACCCCAAATAATTTGATTCCAATATCGATCTATTTGCCTCATTTACAAAACCTCCGATAAATTATTCTCTTAAAAACTTTTTTCAATACTCTGTAAGATTAAACCAAATAGGATTGCTGCAATAAGAACTGTAGAGATAATTGAGAGCAATTTAAAGAAGGTGACTTCATGATGGACCCATAGCACACATTAACAACTTGCTCATCCTTTAAACCGGCTAAAAACTGATTAGCTCTTGTTTTTTCATAATGATAAGGAACCGCGAAACTAAGATAAAGGCGTTCCAAGTCCCCTTTCAGTTTAATGAACATTACATCATTGAAATAACGAAAAACGATAGTTGAGGGGCTTGCTTCGCGGCAGCCCCCTCTTTTGTTTATTAAAGTAAATGGAAGAATAATACAACTTTCCAAACTTGGGAACGTAAAAACTAAAGGTGAATAGAGGTACATGAAGAAGGGGGGACATTACTTGCCCAAGAGAAAGATAGTCATTTGGTCTGGTTTGATCATTTTTTCGATTTTCTTGACAATACTTGCACTGGCAAAGGAGTACCCCTTCTCTATACCAAAGGCAATACTTTCCATAGAGACTGGTCATGCACGGTTAGTACCCCTTACATCAGATGCCAGTAAATTAATTGGGAGACGAGGGCCATCCGAACAACAAATTACTGCCTATCTAGCTGGGCGGGGCTGGTTGCATAAGGAAACACTTGGTGACCATATCATCTACGAAAAGGACAATGTTACTTTAAACGTCTATTCTCGTTTCCGAAGAGGTTACTGGTTGTACATTCTTGACAAAGCCCCATAAGTTGAAAGGAAATCTAATCGAATAGTAATGGCTTGGCTGTCCAAATCGTTTCTTGTGGCGAAGCCATAGTTTAACACCTTACATGTTTGCGTTTGAAACCAAGTTGCCCTCTATCTACTCCCTTTTGAATATTTTCGGCAGCATGTAGGAAACTGCTTTTTTTCTTGTCTCGTTTGACTTCTACTGGGCCTACTGCCATTGCGGTCTCGACCGCCTTATCATGGAGCGGCTTATAGGATACCCCCACTGTGTAAATAAAATTATTCATAGCGTATTTTGTTCTTTCGGGAGAATCGTGAATCGTATTTTTCACAATTTCAAGCATATTGGCAATTTTGCTTTCGGAAAATTCACTGTCCGGGCGATTACCCAAAAGCCAGCAGTAACAACTCCAGCCCGCTGACATTCTCAGTTCTTCGCCGCTTGCGATCCATTTATCGGCAACTTCTTGAGCAATTTCTGTTTCTGCCAAGGTTACTGCAACCACATAATCGGACAGCATGTAAAAATAAGCCGCATCCATCCAACGCTCAAAATCGGCTTCAGTCATTGCATTTGGGTCTGCAATTATGCCGGCAAAGTACATGGCGTCGTAGTTCCCTGTGGAGTAAAGCTGCTCAGCCAAAGGTTGATTTATTTTAATTTTCTTGAAGATGGGCTTCATATCGCCTGTAGCCACGCCAAAAAGCGGTTCGCGCGCGCCATTGGAGATGTAGATTTTCTTGGTTCGTTCCTTGCCGAGAGCTTCAAGCTCCTGCATAACCATATTTACATTCATTGTTTTACACTTCCTTCTAATTGGAGGTTTCCCTTAAGGTTTATGCTATCTATTAAGACTATATCAGATTTTGCAAGTATTTTTAATGGAACTTCCATCTGAGCAGGAAGCAGATTCAGGCGGAGATAGACTTTTCTCATAGACGGATGTTATAAATTAACATATAATTACGTTATAAAACAACTTTTAAAGTTATAAAATAACATCCATTTAAAGGAGTGAATTTAATTGTCGGTAAAACCTAGATTAAACCGAATGTTTAGCAAGCAAGGAAAATGCTTTGATGTGGCTGTTGATCATGGTTTTTTTAACGAGTTTGGGTTTCTAGCTGGAATTGAGAACATGAAGAATGCGATTGCGACGATTGTGGAAGCAGGTCCTGATTGCATTCAACTAAGCATTGGGCAGGCTGGGCATCTCCAGTCGATCCCTGGCAGCCAGAAGCCTGGACTCGTGCTTCGTACAGATGCAGCTAATATTTATGGAAGCGTTCTGCCGCATTTCTTGTTTAGCGAGCTTATCGATAAGGCGATTGAGCAAGCTGTTCGAATGGATGCTGTGGCGGTTTGTGTCAATCTGTTGTTGCTGCCTAATCAGCCTGAATTGCACTATCAATGTACTAAAAATGTTTCTATATTAAAAACTGAATGTGAAAAATACGGCATGCCTCTTATGGTAGAACCCTTGGTTATGCTGCCCAATGAAGCAAAGGGCGGTTATATGGTAGATGGCGATATTCATAAAATTTTGCCGCTAGTCCGCCAAGCTGTTGAATTGGGTGCAGATGTGATTAAAGCAGATCCTTGTGACCATGTAGAAGAATATCATCGCGTCATTGAAATTGCCTCCGGGATTCCCGTACTTGTGCGTGGCGGCGGAAGAGCCAGCGATGAGGAAATTATGACCCGTACCGTAGAATTGATGAATCAAGGCGCGTCAGGCATTGTCTATGGCCGCAATGTCATTCAGCATCCGAATCCAGCCGGCATGACCAAAGCCTTGATGTCCATTGTCCACCATGGTGCTTCCGCAGAGCAGGCCCTTGCTATTCTAACTTAATAACATCCCAAAGGAGATCAACAAAAATGTCGAAAAAAATCATACGCTTTGGTGTTATTGGCTGCGGTTTAATGGGAAAAGAGTTTGCAAGCGCGGCAGCCCGCTGGTGTCATCTTACAAATGTTGATTTTGAACCGAAGATTGTGGCTGTATGCGATGCGAATTCTGCTGCGACGCAGTGGTTTCAGGATAACATTGCGAGCGTGGAGGCAGCTTACACAGACTATAAGGAGCTTCTTGCTAATCCTTCTGTAGATGCCATTTATTGTGCGGTTCCACACAATCTACATGCGCAAATCTATATCGATATTATCGAGTCAGGCAAGCATTTGCTGGGAGAAAAGCCGTTTGGCATTGATCAGGAAGCGAACCGACTCATTTCAGAAGCTATTCTCAAACATCCTAACGTCATTGTTCGTTGCTCCTCTGAATTTCCATTTTATCCGGGAGCTCAACAAATCTTTCAATGGGTCCAGGAAAATAAATTCGGTACAATTATCGAAGTCGAAGCGGGCTTCTGGCATTCCAGCGATCTCGATCCGACTAAAGTGATTAACTGGAAGAGGCGAATCGCTACCAATGGCGAATATGGATGCATGGGGGATTTAGGCATGCATGTCCTGCACTTGCCCATGCGTTATGGCTGGAAACCAAAGTCCGTAAGGGCCTTATTGACCAAAGTCGTACCCGAACGACCAGATGGAAAAGGAAACATGGTTCCTTGCGAGACGTGGGACAATGCCATTCTTGCCTGTGATGTTGAAATGGAGGGCCAACAGTTTCCTATGATTCTATCCACCAAACGTATTGCCCCAGGCAATGCGAACACGTGGTTTATTCGGATAACAGGTACGGACTTCTCAGCCGAATTTACAACGAAAAATCCTAAACAGGTAGCTTCCTTACCTTATACACCGGGTGGCAATCAAGCATGGCATGTCGTGGATGCGCCATATAAATCAGCGTACGGCACAATTACAGGAGGTATCTTTGAGTTCGGCTTCTCGGATTCGATTCTTCAAATGTGGGCAGCTTTCTGTGATGAGCTGGCGCATGGTAAGGATACACAGCAGCCTTTCTACTGTGCTACTCCAGAGGAGGCAGCAGGAAGCCATAAGTTATTTACAGCAGCATTGGAATCGAATCGAACAGGACAAACGATTTCGATCGACTGGAGGGAATAGCTTTGAGTCAGAACGAAGCGGAAGTGATCATCGCTGGGCATATTTGCTTGGATATTATACCAACTATCTACGACAAACAATCTGGGATGGATGCTCTGCTGGTTCCGGGTAAGCTCGTTGATATTGGTCCCGCGGTAATTTCAACGGGAGGCGCAGTTTCCAATACGGGAATTGCGCTTCACCGTCTAGGCAGTCGAGTGAATTTAATGGGCAAAATTGGAAAAGATCAATTCGGTGAAGCCATTCTTACGGTCTTAAGACAGCATGGTTCGTCCTTAGTTGATGGTATGATCGTGTCTCCTAATGAGCACAGTTCTTACTCAATTGTGATTAGTCCTCCGCATATAGACCGGACATTCCTACATTCGACAGGAGCTAACGATACGTATTCGGCAGAAGATTTAAGTCCTGAACAGCTCAAAGGTGCGCGCTTGTTTCATTTTGGATATCCGCCTTTAATGCGCAGGATGTATGAGAATGACGGAAATGAATTGGCTTTATTGCTTAAAATGGTCAAGGATAGCGGGTTGACCGTATCGCTTGATTTGGCAAAGCCTGACCCAAAATCTGACGCGGGTAAGGCTAATTGGCGTGCTATATTTGCAAAAGTACTCCCGTATGTCGACGTGTTTTTGCCCAGTTTTGAGGAAATTCTTTATATGCTGCATCGTGAATATTACGATCAATTGCTGCAAGAGGCTCCGTCTGGAGATCTTTTACCTTTTGCGAGTGGAGCCCTCCTTTCTGAAATTTCGGAAGAATTGTTAGAAATGGGTGCTGCAATCGTTGGACTGAAGCTAGGAGAGCATGGCTTATATGTGCGAACAACCTCCGATCATACCCGTCTAATGGCTATGGGACTTTGCGCACCAGCTCAAGAACATCTCGGAAATTGGACGAATAGTGAGTTGATAACTTCTTGCTATAAGGTGGATGTTGTGGGAACTACGGGCGCTGGTGATTGCACGATTGCGGGATTTTTACTTGGACTGATGAGGGGCTTAACTTTGGAGGATTCACTCCATACCGCTGTCGGCGTCGGTGCATGTAATGTAGAACAAGCAGATGCGACAAGCGGCATTCCGGATGGATCCGAGGTGTGGCGTCGAATCAGCGGCGGTTGGGCAAAGCGTGAAATGAAGCTCCATTTGAATAATTGGAGCTTTAATGAGCATGGCTTATGGATCGGACCTCATCACAAATCCTAGGAGAAGGGCAAGGATAACCTATGAAACGAAGTGAAATAAGCAAAGCGCAAGAACGCGCAGCAGCTATGTTGAAGTCTAGCGGTATTGCATTAACGGAACAGGAAATAACGCATATTGAAGTGGCGGGTTTTGGGCTCGGAGAACTTGACATTCAGGGTTTGGAGTTAATTACTTACGTGAATACGGACCGCTACTGTGCGAAAGAATTAGTATTGTTCCCACGCCAAACGTGCCCAGAGCATTTGCACCCAACTATCGGTAGTGCACCCGGTAAAATGGAAACCTTTCGCTGCCGTTCAGGAAGCGTTTTCTTGTATGTAGAGGGAGAAGCTGCGACAAGCATCAAGTCGATTGTTCCTCCAGGCAGTGAGCCATATTACACCGTCTATCATGAGATAGAATTACTTCCAGGTGAACAATACACGATTGAGCCCGGAATTAAGCATTGGTTTCAAGCGGGTGATTTAGGTGCCATTGTCTCCGAATTTTCCAGCACAAGCCGTGATGAATTTGATATCTTTACAGATCCTCGAATCGTACGGATGCCCATCGTTACGGAAGATGAGTAAAAGGATATCAGCCAATGAAACTATATGGTAAAAGCTGGTCAAGGCGTGAGCTGGAAGCACGTATAGGTAAAATTGAACAAATAGCCGGCATCAAGCGGTTCATAACCACAGAGGGAAATGAAGCGGGTGTAGAGCAGATTCAGGTTCGAACAGGAGCGGGTTTGAGCTATTATATAACGCCATCTAAAGGCTTGGACATCTCTCTTGCCGAGTTCCATGGCGTACCGATTAGCTGGCAATCTCCGAATGGCGATGCTCATCCTGCTTATTATGATGCTGCGGGAAATGGCTGGCTTCGAACAGCATCCGGCGGTTTGCTCATGACTTGCGGATTGATGCAAGTAGGCACGTCTGGTGAGGATGATGGGGAACGCCTCGGCTTGCACGGTCGAATCCATCATACGCCTGCAAGGCAAGTCACGGCTGTAAGCAACTGGTTTGAGGACGAAATGGAAATGAGAATTTCTGGCGAAATGGAGGAAACTTCCATATTTGGCGGGTGCCTTCGCTTATCGAGGCAAATTCGCAGCCGTCTAGGGGAGAACGAAATATTCATTCAGGATGAAGTTCGCAATATGGGCTTTCAGCGCTGTCCGCATATGATCTTATACCATTTTAATTTCGGATTTCCCTTGTTAAGCGAAGAGACGGCGATCTATTTCAAGGATACGAGTGTGCAAGCGCGTGAGAGCGAAAATTCCATTAGCGGATATCAGCAGTGGCAGGCTCCGGATCCGAATTATCAAGAACGAGTCTACTATCACCACATACATGGAGAACCCGAAGTGCAAATTGTAAATAAACATTTCCCTCTTCACGACGGAGAAACTGAGGTACAAGTTACCCTTCAATGGTCTTCAGACACACTGCCCAAACTTGTTCAGTGGAAAATGCCTGGAGCTGGTACACATGTGTTAGGCATAGAGCCTGCTAACTGCTACGTTGGAGGCCGGCATAAAGAGCGCGAGCAAGGAACGCTTGTCTTTTTGGAGCCAGGCGAAACGGTGAAATATAACTTAAGGTTGATCCTAAAGTGAGTTCTAGGGATAATAGAGTCATTGAAGAAAAGTAACGGGGGCTCACCATGACGAATAACCAAACCATTAACCAACGTCAGCAGCAAATTCTGGATCGAATGGCTCTAGACGGCGATGTGAAAATAGCTGAATTGAAAGAAATGTTTGACGTTACCGAAATGACGCTGCGCAGGGATCTGGAAAAGCTTGAATTCATGGGACTGCTTAGGCGCACATTCGGTGGCGCTATTCTCGTTGGCAAGGATATTGCGCTGCAGGATCGCACTGGCTTCATGATGGATGAGAAGATGAGAATCGGCCTGCAAGCCGCTCAACTTGTTAAGTCTGGTGATTCGATTTTTCTGGATGGCGGTTCAACAACACTGCAGGTAGCGAGGTATTTGAAACCGGAAAAGAATATTACCGTTGTTACGAATGCCCTGAATATTGCCGCCGAGCTTCAAGGAAAGCAAATATCCACGATTGTAGTTGGAGGTATGCTTCTGGATAAAACATCGACTTTGGTCGGTCCTATTGCAGCAGGTTCCATTGCTCAAATGGCATTTGACCGTGTCTTTATTGGTACCACTGGCGTGTCATTCAAGCATGGCTTTAGTAACTCTAATATGCATGAAGCAGAAATCAAACGGCTTGTCATCAAGCAGGCTTCAGAAGTGAATATTGTCATGGACCATATGAAGTATGGCATTAGGGATTTGTTTTCGTTCGCGTCTCTGAATGCTGTAGATCGCATTATCTCAGATAGCTGCCCTGATCAGGAATTGGATGGCATTCTAAAGGAAGCCTCTGTGGAAATCGTAGTAAGCTGCTGAAACGACCGTAATAAGATCGGTACTCCTTGGAAAATAAGGGGTTCCGGTCTTTTTTACGTCCAAAGTTCCATTTCTGTTTATTGTTTGATTAGACAGTATTCGAACTATGCAGCAAATGAAAAACTCATTATTGTGAAAGTGTGAGATTCAGCAATGAATTCGAAGGCAGCTCTAAATCACCAGACATCAAAAGGAAAGAAGAGAGGAGTATTTTTGCTTATGGCTTTCATCAGGGAGATTGCAAAAAATCGTCAGCTATATGTACTAGCTATTCCGGGAATCGTTTTTTTAGCTATCTTCTCCTATATTCCAATGTTCGGACATTTAATAGCGTTTGAACGCTTCCAGCCCGTGAAAGGAATATGGGGAAGCAAGTGGGTTGGATTGGATAATTTTAAATTTTTTTTTGGAGGGCAAGATTGGTTGAGGGTTACCTTCAATACGGTTTATCTGAACTTACTGTTTCTAATCTTTGGTATAGGTTTTGCCATCATTCTTGCCATTCTGATTAATGAAATTGGCTCAACAGTGATTAAGAAGATTAGTCAATCCCTCATTTTTCTTCCCTATTTCATCTCTTGGTTGGTCGTGAGCTTAATGATATTAGCATTTATGAGCACAGACGGCTTAATGAACAACTGGTTGAAGCAAATGAATATCGATAACATTAATTGGTATCAGCGTGTACATTTATGGCCTCTTATCTTAACATTGGTCTACGTTTGGAAATTTGCAGGTTATTATTCCATTATCTTTTTGGCCGCAATCGTAGGCATTTCTTCTGAATATTACGAATCGGCCAAGATCGATGGAGCTACCCGAGTGCAGCAAATCATACACATCACCATTCCTTCGATTCGATCGGTCATCGTGGTGTTAATGCTTTTAGGAGTCGGACGTATCTTCTTCGGGGATTTCGGTATGATTTATGGAATAATCGGGGATAACTCCATTCTATATCCGACAACCGATGTAATCGATACCTACTCGTTCCGGGCGCTGCGTCAGTTAGGCAACTTCGGTATGTCTTCCGCCGTTGTTTTCTATCAATCGATCATGGGATTGTTTACCATCCTTATTTTCAACAGGATCGCTAAAAAAATAGATCCCGATTCGAGCTTATTTTAGGAGGGAAATATGGGAAACACAGCTTGGACATCATCGAAAAAGACAGTTCGAACACGAATCAGGAATGATCAATCCTGGGGTGAAAAAGGGTTTCTCTGTTTCATGTATGTTCTCATAGTCTTGTTTAGTTTGGTTTGCGTCATTCCCTTTTGGATTGTGCTGGTGGATTCGTTCGCTTCCGAAGCGAGCTTCCTCCAATATGGTTATCAATTGATTCCGAGCGCTTGGAGCTTAGATGCCTATAAGTACTTGCTGGTAGGAGGTCAATTCCTCACCAGTTATAAAAATTCATTGGTTATTACAATTGCGGGGACTGTAATTGCCGTCACTATCACATCCATGTTTGCTTATGTACTGGCACATCCAAAAGTAAAGTACCGGGATGTTCTGTCCTTTCTAACATATCTAGCGATGGTTCTGGGTGGAGGGTTAGTTGGCTTTTATATGATGGTTGCGAATTGGCTTCATTTAAAGGACTCCCTTTGGGCACTTATTCTACCCTATATATTGAACCCTTTCTATGCGTTCATTCTTGTTGCCTTCTATAAATCGCTTCCTTATGAAATCAATGAAGCTGCAACCATTGATGGGGCGGGAGATATTCGTCTGTTTTATAAAATCATATTACCGATTTCTACGCCTGTAATTGCGACTGTATCGCTCTTTTATGCGATCCAGTATTGGAATGATTGGTATTTATCCTTACTTTTCATAGATAATTACAAGCTGCATCCGCTGCAACTAATGATTCGTCAATTGATTTCGAATCTTAATGTTTCCGCTTACGTAGGGGGCGGAGCCAGCTATCAAGTAACAGCTCCGACGAGTGCCATTCAATTGGCAACCGTTTGCCTGACCATTGGCCCTATCGTTCTTCTCTATCCTTTTTTGCAAAAGTATTTCGTTAAGGGAATTACCATTGGTGCCGTGAAGGGATAATTCAATGATAAATTTACCCGAGTCTCTCGGTTAAATATAATTACAACTAGGAGGTCGTTAAAAATGAGCATGAAAAGAGGGACAGGTGCAGTTTTAACCATGATGATACTGGCGAGCATGTTGACAGCATGCACCGACAAGCGTGTGGAGCCTTCCTCCACAATCGCTGCAACGAAAGCTGGCGATCAGAAGAAGCTTGAACCTGTCACGCTGAAAATTATGGTCCCCGGAGACCGCCCGAAAGATTTTAATGCGGTAATCCAAGAAGCTGAAAAAAAGATGGCGGATTCCTTAAACGTCAAATTGGATGTTGTCTTCGTTCCTTGGGCTGATCTTGCTCAAAAAACGCAGGTAACTCTATCTTCCGGAGAAGACATCGATTTGATTTTTGATGCACCTTGGCTGCACATTACCCAGCAAATCGCGGCAGGCAGTTATGAACCGCTTGATGGCCTGTTAAAGCAATATGGTCCGAACATCCTCAAAAACCGTCCGCAGCAAATGTGGGATGCAAACAAATTTGACGGGAAAATCATGGCAATTCCAAACGGAAACACATTTGTTCAAGGACGCGTTTATTATGTGAGAAAAGATCTTCGCGAACAGTTGGGTATAGCGCCGATCAAAACCTATGAAGACTTGATCAAATATGCCTACGCGGTGAAAGATAAGATTCCTAACGTTACTCCGTTTATTCCGGCAGGTCAAGATGTGAATAAAGGTTTGTCGGAAGGTGCTTTCCGTCGTTATTGGTCGGACAATAAGGAAAACATTACCCCGAGCCCGGCGCTTTCGGAATCCCTTGTTCTATATACGAAGAATAATGATGGAAAAGTGTATAACCTGTTCGATCAAATGGAGCCCATGGTTTGGTCATGGATCCAGAATGCCCGCAAACTGTATCAGGATAAAATCATCAGCCCTGATGTGCTTGCAATTAAGGATATTAACGAGCCGGCCAAGCAAAGCAAAGCAGCCATCATTCCGCATAATGAATTTGGAGTGACGAATGATATGCAGCAAGCCTTAAAAACTGGAAGCCCCAAAGCGGAATTTGAAGCTGTAACGTTTATGAATCTGGAGAAAGGTGCAATACTAACGAATTCACTTCAATATAACTTTATTGCTGTTCCCGTTGTAAGCAAGCATAAGGAGCGTGCCATTCAATTCCTTGATTGGGCCAATCAGAAAGAAAATTATGATTTGTTGGTGTATGGGATTAAAGATAAGAATTGGGAAGCGATTGGGGACGACCAATATAAGTTTAAAGGAGACAGTTATGCATGGTTTCCTTACGTATGGATTTGGAATCCGACGACGGACCGTCTGGATGCCAGTCAAGAGGATACTACGAAAAAGCTGAACAAATGGACGGCAGATGCAAGTAATTTTACCATTGATAAACTATCGGGATTTACTTTCAATAACGCTGCGGTAAGCAATGAAATTTCTCAATACGTCAGTATCGAGTCTAAATATTATTCCGCATTGTTCAACGGTGTTGTCGATCCCGATCAAAGCTGGGTTAAATTTAAAGCAGAAGCAGCTCCTTTAGCAAAGAAAATTCAAGTAGAAGAACAAAAGCAAATCGATGCGTTTCTGGCTAAAAAGTAGCTGAGCATTACATAAGCGGATGTTTGTGTTTTAATGAATAGGAGTAAGAATGAATGAAGGAGAGTTCAGATGAAGAGGCTGCTGCCAGAAAAAACATACCTTCGAAATTTTTTGAATATGGGAATTTTATTTACCATTATCATTCTCCTCTTCTCCTATTTATTAAGACAAGAATATTCCAAGCAGGCTTATGAGGATATCAATCATTTGATGGAAATCAAGACAGACAGATTGAGCCAAGGGTTTGAATATCAATTGGACCATCTTCGCGCCTATGCTTTGAATATTTATCAAGACCCTGACATATTCAATTGGCTAATGTCTGATAGAAATGAGCCCTTATCTGCGTCCTATGCCTTTAAATCCGTTTCCAAATTTATGAGTTTGCAAGCTTTCATCGATACAACCTATTTGGTTAATACGAAGACGCAGCAAGTGATTGATTCAAAGGCAGGAATTCATAGTTTTGCGGATTTTACCGATCAGGAAATGCTTGCGCGGATCAAGAATAATGCTCCAACGACATTAAGATTTTTCAATCATACGCTTAATACTGAATCTTATTTGGCTTTAATCGTTCCATCGAACTATTCCAAAATCGCAAGCCAAGGATATCTTGTTATTTTATTGAATAAAAGCCTTATTGAAAAATATTTATTGCAAAACCTAAACGATAGCACCACGGGCATTATGATCTTGGATGGAAAGCAGAATCTGATTCTTGGTGGTCTCAAGTACATTCAATAATAAACAGATGCTTCAGCAAAACATAAAGAACCATGAAATGGTTCTAGGCAACAATATGTATCTCATTCATTCTCATGCTTTCAAAATAGAAGATTGGACGCTTTACTCCACTGTCAAGGTGAAGGATATAAGCAAAAATATCGATAGAATTCAATGGGAAATATTGGGCTTATGTTTGTTTCTGCTGTTCATACTTTCGGCTCTAACCTATTGGAACTCTCGTCGCCATTTCAAGCCTTTTAGTCAATTGGCTAGTCAGATGAAAGAAACGGTTGCATCCGCCTTACCTGCTTCAGAACAAACCCAGAATACGGAATATGCCATTATCAAATCAGGTCTTGACCATATGGTGAAAACAATGGAAGAGATGAATATCATGATTCGCAATCACCAGGACGTGATAAAAAATGAATTTTTACGTCAGTGGCTGCTGCAAGGCACGTACAACGGGGTTATTCAAGAAGATAGGAATAAAAATTTGCATTCGCTGCTTTCCTCCGATGTCTATTTGGCTGTTATGCGTATTAATCGTTATCAATCCTTCTCGGATCGTTATTCGTATGCATCAAGAAAACTTCTGATCTACGCGATGGGGAATATAGTGGGAGAGATCTTGGGAAAACACGGATTTGTGTCCGAAAATGTAGATTTAGGCAGCGATCATTTAGTTGTTTTAATTGGCGCCGGAGCTTATGAAAACGAACCCATGCAAGCTTTATATGAAGCAAGGGAAGCAATTGGACAATGGCTGCAGTTTCATGTTACCGTAGCGCTCAGCAACAAAACAGCTGTCCATGATAATATGCGAAACTTGTATGATCGTACTTACGATCTCACATTACTAAGATTTTTTAATGAGCAGGACAAAATTTATGTGGAAGAGGATTTGGGAGATTATTTGCCGGAGCAGCAATCGGATCTGGATGAGAAGCTGGTTCAAGAGCTTATCCAATCCGTGCGTAAATCCCAAAAGGATAAAGTAAGCGCAGAATTAGATGCTTTATTTGCCAAGCTCCAAAACCTGACTTATGCGGAGTGCAAGTTCCAGTTGAAACTATTATTTTTCTATATTTTTAAAGCATTTAATAAAGTTATAGCTGATCAAGAACAGGGCGGGGCAGACCTGCTCCTCCAAAAATTTGATACCTTATCAGATGTAAAGGACTGGATTTATAATCAATTTGTAAAGATCATTGACAGCGTTGCGCTCAAACATTCCGCATCCAACCGGAAGGAAGAATTGGCTTCGGAAATTTTTGATTATGTCAAACAGCACCTCCAAGACCCCATGCTGACACTGGAGAACATTGCGGATTATTTGGTGCTTTCCGTAAGTTACGTCCGTCTGGTTTTTAAAGAAACGTATCTCATAACACTGTCGGATTTCATTCATCAAGAACGCTTGGAGCAAGCTAAGCAATTGTTGATTTCCACAGATTGGCCGGTGCTCAATATTGCAGAAAGGTTCGGTTTTCAATCGAAAACCACGTTTTTTACTTCCTTTAAAAAGTATACGGGATTAACGCCAAACCAATACCGTGAACAGAATAGCAAATGATCGATCGATTGGGGTGAATTTTTAGTATATAGATAATTTCGAAGATATGAAAGCGTATTCAATAAGATAATATGGAGGTTGTTGTGAATGATACTGGGGAAAAAAAAGAAATTCGTAAGTTTCTTACTTGCTTGGGTGCTTGCCTTTTGCAATATTCCTAATCTGTTCGCAGCGGTAAGCGCGCAAGAAACGTTAACCAATTTATTGGCAGCGGATATGGATACGCAATTTAACGGGGGGATAAGCCCGTTTACGGTAGCAAGCGGTACGTCCGGAGGCACGCAAACGATTGTGCAAAAGAATGGAAACAACGCTCTCGAGTTTCGCGACGCTTCGCTTGGCACGAATTTATCAAGCACGTTTTATTATCGTTTGACCAGCGGTAAGCTGATGCAGCGCGTTAATGAAATATACAGTATGCCGGCAGGGAGTTCCCCGGTGGAGTTTGTTTTTGAATACAAGCTTGAGCGCACTGCTGCGAGCAACAAGCCTGTAGCCAAGGACATCTATGCTCAAATTCAGTTCGGCAACTACGATAATAATCTGATTCCCCGTTTCCCAACGGGTTCGCCATCCGTGAGTATTAGTGGAACAGCTGCCTACCTGAACGACGAGCCGCAAGGCAGCGAAGTGCTGCAGACGGTTAACGATAAGGATATTGCCAGCTATCGATTCAAGGTGATCCCGAATGGAGGGGTGCGCAAGGTTTCGAATATCGAGCTTGCCTTCTCTGTTCGTGTCGATGTAGGCGGTACGGATGAAGCGTATGTCGTCGACGATTTGGCTGTATATGAAGTGAATTCCCCGCTGGTACAGGATACAGAAGCGCCAACGGCACCAGCAAATTTAACGTTCACGGCAAAGACGGATACAAGCGTCAATCTTTCATGGACGGCTTCGACGGATAATGTGGGAGTTACCAATTACGACATTTATCAGAATGGTATTTTGTTGGCATCTGTAAGCGGTATCACTACAACGAATAACGTAATTGGCTTGTCGCCGAGTACAGCATACACATTTATGGTCAAAGCAAGGGATGGAGCGGGCAATATTTCAGCTTCCAGCAATGAAGTTTCGGTGACGACAAATCCTTCAGCCAATGGACTGCCAGTGCCGTTTGGGGACAGGGATATCGGCAATGTGAATCCTGTCGGCAATGCAAGTTACATCCCGGATACCGGCACTTTCAGGGTACAGGGGTCCGGGAGCGACATTTGGGGAACTGCGGATGCGTTCCACTATGTATACCAGCCTTGGACGGGCGACGGTCAAATCGTAGCGCGCGTCTCCAAAGTGGAGAATGGGGTTGCTTGGACAAAGCCGGGTGTTATGATCCGAGGGAGTATATCCGATCAGTCCCCTTATGCGATGATGGCTGTTACACCTGCAAACGGGGTTGTTTTCCAGGATCGCCTGCAATCGGGTGCGGCTTCGACACTAACGGCAGGGACGAAATCGGCGGCGCCCTATTGGGTGAAGCTGGTGCGTGTGGGCAATATGATCAGTGCGTACGATTCGAGTGACGGTATCAGCTGGTCATTTATCAAAAAAGAAGCGATTAACCTGCCAGAGACTGTTTATTTCGGACTGGCGGTAACGAGCCACAACACGGGGAAGTTAGCCACTGCTGAATTCGACAATGTAAGCATTGGTGAAGTCCCGCCATCGGAGAATACAAGCTCGCCTTACCCCGGCACAGTTGAAAGCAGAAAACAATGGCTGTGGGATAAGACAAAAGTAATGACGGAGTTTGGCGGCTTGCAATTAAATATCACACAGTATGTTGCACAGATTCTCGATGGACAGAATGTTGCTGCGAATCTGCAGAAGATTGATAAATTGTTCCAAACTTATGATGCAGAGCAATATAAAACGGTTTCCAAAATTTACGCCTATCTGATGGTTGGCGACCAATTCAGCAGTACCATGAAGGACCATGTCAGGGCATATTTTGCGCAATATGCTTATGCCAAGCTGCCGCAGACTGAGAATCTGAGGATGAGCAATTATACGGCAGGTTATTTGGTGGGCCAATATTTACCTGAGGTCATCGATTTGAATGGAAAGTCCGGTGATGCACTGAAAAGTATAAATAAAGTCAATATTGAGGCCATGATTGATGCTGGGGTCCATAAAGGTTGGGCCGAATATGAAAGTCCGGAATATACATTTATGACTTACTTCTGTCTTAATGCCATATACCAATATACGAATGAACCAGATCTAAAACAGAAGGTAAAAATGGCTATGGACGTAATGTGGTTCGAGTGGGCAAATGACTGGATAGACGGAACCTTTATCTCCTCCACAAGCAGGGCAAAGGGTGATTCGGTTTCTGCGAGTGACCCGACGTGGAGAGGGGCAGATCACACTGCTTTATCCTGGATGTATTTCGGCTCGTACCGCGCACAGCAAGGGGTAGGTGAATCGGACGCTAACGTTCCTTCAGCCTACCGTCCGTATTTAGAATATATGGGCATGGTGCTGTATCGTGGAATGAGTTATACACCGCCGGAAATGGCCATACGAATCGGGCAGTCCGGTTATAAAGACTACACCTCCCGTAAGACCAATATGCAGAATTCAAGCGGACGCAATTTGAAAGTCTACCGTGATGCATATGTTAAGCCTACATGGGGACTGTCTACCGAGGTTACTTACAATAGGGTCGACAACTGGATTGAAGATATTCCAGTCGCTTTACGCTGGCATTCCGCCAAGCCGAACCCTTTGTTCAGAATAAATACGGATCAGGGTGACAGCACGATTGGAAATTACGATTCGCCTGCCACTCATCGAATTATGCAGGATGGAAAAGCAGCTATAGGTGTATTTAAATTATTGAACAGTCCCACCTCCAATTATATCAATGCCATGTTTCCAGACACGGGATCGATCATAACCCGGCAAGAGCAAGCAGGGTGGGTGTTTAGCGATACGGGTCCAATGTATTTTGCCTTTAAGATGGTAAAGCCTTATTCCTGGTATTACCAAACGCCTATGGATCCGGCGAATAAAGTCAAGACAAATGCTCGGCTTCACCCTACCAATACATTGACCTATAGTTACAATATTCTTCGCAGTCAGGCTGATACGAACGGTTGGGTAGTTGAAACGGCGGATGCTTCGGAGTATGCGGACTTTGCCAGTTTCAAGAACGCTATTCTGAATACTACCACTGTTGATAGCACGCATATCAATGACACAAATCCGCGCCTTATCTACAAAAGCTTAAACGGGGATTTGATGGATATTACCTTTGATGATGCTGCAGCTGCTTATAACAATACTCATAATATCAACAATACACCCATCAACTATAACGCTTATAAGCTCTTTGATACACCTTGGCTGCAGCAGGATCAAAACTCCGATACATTTACGGCTACTCAGGGCGGTGAAGTCTATACCTATGATTTTGCCAATTGGACGATTACCAAAACAGGTGAGCCAATAATTGTTCCAAACAGAAGCTTTGAGAATGGTGCAACAAGCCCTGATTATTGGACTGACAGCTCTTTGGGGGGATCATCAGTCAGAACGTGGGACACCGTCACTTCCAGGACCTATGGCCACTCTGTAAAAATTGACAATGCAGCATCTGCCGATTACGGCGGTTGGAACAATGCAGGCGGCAATATGATCGCCATTCAGCCTGGAACTGCGTATACGCTAAGAGCTTGGGTAAGGACCAACAATGTGAACTCAACCGATGGAGCAAATGTTGGAATAACGTATTTTAAGAGTGATGGGACTACGGTGACCGGCAATACTTATTTTTCAAACTACGTGAGAGGAACAAGCAATTGGACCCAAATCGAAGCAACCGCAACGGCGCCGGCTGATGCTGCAAGGATCAGGTTGGATTTGAATCTTAAAGGAAAGGGAACTGCCTGGTTTGATGATGTGGAGTTGGTTGGTCCTGATATAAAACTGAGAGCGTTGACGCTATCGGCTGACAAGACGCAGTTAAAACCAGGCGAAAACACTGCGCTCAACCTGAGCGGAACCTTGAGCGATGGTAAATCAGCTGATTTAAGCAAAGCATCGGTTACTTACAGCACGAGCAATAGTGCGGCGGTTACCGTGGATCAACAAGGAAACATCACAGCCGCTCAAGCTGGTACCGCACAAGTTAATGCGACCGTAACACTCAATGGGACGACGTTGGAATCTGCTGCCGTAACGATTACGGTTGATGGCACACCTCTGGTCACTACGCTTACAGTGAACCCTGATCTGCCGGATGGCCAGAATGGCTGGTATGTCCATCATGTAAACCTAACTTTAAGTGCCAATAACAATCTGTTTGGAGTGGCGAAAACGGAATACAGTTTGGATGGAGGCGTTTCATGGCAATTGTATACGGAACCGGTGACATTGGATAAAGATTCTAAGTATTCTTATAGCTATCACTCGATAGACAATGCCGGTAATGTGGAAGCCATGAAGACTGTCAGCATCAATCTGGATTCGACGGCTCCGACTATCACGGGCGCTCCGACGACGGACGCAAACGAGAACGGCTGGTATAACACTAATGTGACGGTTCACTTTACCTGCGCGGATGTCTTGTCAGGCATAGGGGGATGTACGCAAGACACCACCCTCACGGCGGAAGGTTCGAACCTAAGTGTGATGGGGGATGCAGCGGACCAAGCAGGGAATGTTGCTTCCGTTGCATTAATGGGTATCAACATCGACAAGACCGCACCCGTGACAACAGATGACGCTCCTGTCGGCTGGGTGAACAAGGACGTTACTTTAACGCTCACCGCCAGCGACAGCGGTTCTGGTATAGTCGGCACCTACTACACGGTTGATGGAGGGGCACAGCAGCAAGGCGCAACTATTAGGATTGCGGCAGAGGGTAAGCACGCGATCTCCTACTGGAGCGTTGACAAGGCGGGTAACATAGAAACTCCGCATACGGTGACCGTACAAATAGACAAGACAGCTCCAATTCTTAGTGTCGTTTTGGATAAAACCGCTCTGTGGCCGCCTAACCACCAAATGATTTCGGTGAGTGCATCAGTTTATGCGGATGACAGTTTGTCCGGAATTGCCTCAGTCGTCCTTACATCCATTACCAGCAGCGAGCCGGATAGCGGGCTAGATGAAGGAGAATTTCCAAACGACATTCAAGGTGCGGAAATCGGCACCCTAGATACTCAATTTATGCTTCGAGCTGAAAGATCCGGTAACGGCAATGGACGAATATATACCATCAGCTATACGGCTATTGATCTTGCAGGTAATAAAACGAATACGGAGACGATGGTTACGGTCTCACATAGTCAGTCTAGCAAGCAATGATTATGCGACAAAATTTAGGGCCGGCACAGTTTGTGTCGGTCATTTTTTACTCCCGGAATGGGCATTAGCCCCAAGCAGAAACAGATAAAGTAACTCTTAAGAAATGAAGAGAATCTTTGTTTGCATCGAATGCGACTTTTCCCGGGTATTATCGTCCTCCGCTCAGGTTTTCCGGTCCTCTTATTTCATATAAGCTAGCGAGTGTAAGCACTTTCTTTTTATCAGGTGCTGTGACCTGAGGCAGAGTCCTCAGGTTATTCTTAACTACTACGGAGGTGATTTTTAATGAGAAAGCGCTTTAATTTTATTTGCTTATTGTTGATATTTGCTATATTGCTGCAGTGGGTTCCAGTTCCCGCTGCGGCGGCGGAGCCATCTCCGCTGTTTGAAGACAGCTTTGCCGGAGGACTCAACAATTGGGATTTGTTTGGCAGCACGGCATGGCAAATTCAGGGTAGCGGAACGGAAGCACAGTTGAAAGGCACGACGACGTCGGCAACACCTCAGCGCGCTGTGGTAAAACAGTCCTCGCTTCCTTACAGCACCAAAGATTTCAGTCTGGAGTTCACTGCCAAGGGAGACCGCTTCCGGACAATGTTCAGGTATAGCTCCGGCACAAGTTATTATTTTCTGGAATTTAAAAATTCAAAATTTGTAGAATTGTGGAAGTATCCCAATTCATCAGCCAATGTGCAGGTGGGAACCCCTGTAGATATAAGCGCTGTCCTACCGAGCTTCAATCTGACCGATTGGCATCAATACCAAGTGGAAGTCAAAGGGTCCGAATACAAGCTTACCGTTGATGGAACCGTGATTACGTCATTCACAGACTCCTCTCTAACGGCAGGCGGGATCGGTTTCTCTCTGAAAAGCATCGGTCCGGCTGTTAATTTAAATGTTGAAAGTGTGGTGGTTAGACCGATTGCCGCTCCGATTACGTTCACGATCGGCCATATGCCGGTGACGGAAGTTCCTTACAATACCGATTTGCCTATTTCCTTCACTCTCACGGATACGGGTTCCGCAGCCACTGCTTCCATCCATTATGACTATGGGGTCGATGCTTCCGAACAGGTGATTCAAGCGGCAGGGAATGGAAACGGATCTTATTCGGGGACGATTCCAGGAACCAATCAGTCCGACCGAATCCGTTACTACATAACGGCGCAGGATGAGAAAGGCAGGAACGCCCGCTATCCGGAATCCGGGGAAATTACGGTTACTATTGGAGAGATTGTCCCGTATCTGAACAACTTTGAAGGAGAGACGCTGAATGCCGCCCCTGCAGGCTGGACGGCAACGGGAGCGAACACCAAAGTGGTTCAGCTGCCGGACGGAAACAAGGTATTCAACCTGAATGGATCGGGAAGCGCCAAATTGAACCTTCCGATGTACCGGAATGCGGACAATTTTATCGTTAAATTCAAGGCTAAATATGAACGGACGAGTATGGCGCTGCAGAATACCTGGCGGTTTCGTTACCGTGCTGTGGATGACGCGAACAACAATGCGATGGAATGGGCCACACACAACTCCAAGTATTTCCTTATGCGGAAAACAACGCTTGGAGGCAATTACTATATCGCCAATTATGTAAAGTCGCTGCTCGGCGATTGGCATGATTATGAGCTTCGCATAAGCGGCATCACCCACAAGCTGTTCATTGACGGGGTGGAAACGGCAAGCGGTGACGATTCCGATCAGCTCGCAATGAAGAAAGGCTACTTCCAGTGGAACGTCGTTGGTGGCATTAACCTTATGATTGACGATTTTGCCATTGAACCTATTCCAGTGCCTTATGTGATGGATCTTCAACCCTCGGGCAATTTCTCGGGAATTTATACGAAGGAAGAATCTCCTGGTCTCACCTTGGCGTTGGAAGCCGGAGCTGCTGTGCATGAGTTCAGGATGGATTATTCTGTGCGCCGGGCGGATGGAGACCAAGCGGTTGTAGTGTCTGGAACAAAAACCTATAGCTTGGGGAAATATGCGAAGAATGTGGATACAATTCCTTTCGTACCCGGGCTGAACGAGATCGGGACCTATGATGTCTCGGCTGAATTTACGGTCGATGGAGTGAAGAAGCCCGAACAATTGAAACAGATGCGTTTAGCAGTCGTGACAAAGGCTGCTCCCATCCAGCAGCCTGATCTCGATAACGAGAGCAAATTCGGTCTGAATACGCATTATTCGTTGAATTGGAAAGATGATATCATCGACGGAGCCCGCAAGCTGGGCGCACGCAGCCACCGCTCCGGTATCGCTTGGGAGGAAGCGGACAAAAAAGTGAAAGATGCATCTGGTAAGACGGTTTACAATTACAGCGGGATCGATCCTCAACTCAACAAACTGTTTTCTTTCGGATTTAATCAGATTACAGTATTAGGCATCGACAAAAATGCGAATTATCAGGAAGGCACCGTCAATACGACCTCCGCATTGAAGGCAATGGGGGACTTCGTTGCCAATACGGTCAGCAGATACAAGGGCAAAATCCGGCAGTGGGAAATGCCGAACGAACCCGAGATTTTCTCCAAGCCCTACATACCGGAGGAATTCGTGCAGCTGCAAAAAGTCGCATATCTGAACCTAAAGAAAGCAGACCCGGATGCCATGCTTCTCGCTGGTGATCACACCTCTAGTGTGCGCAGCGTTCTGCCGAAGGAGCTAGAGTTCGGCTCTTTCGACTATGCTGACGCCTTTTCCTATCATCCGTATGTGTACAATTCCATGCCGGACGGCAATCTGCAGAGCATGATGAGCGGGGTCAAGGATCTTGTTAACGCTTACGGGGGCTGGAAGGATTATTATTTGACGGAGGGGGGCTGGCCGACAGCCACGTCCGGTTATCCATCGGTTTCTGAGGAGACCCAGCGGGACTATATCGTTCGCGCCTTCCTGAATTATATGGTTACGGATCAGGTGAAGGCTTACGAATATTACAATTACAAAAATGATGGTACGGACGAGCGATACTACGACATTTTCTGGGGGATCACGGACAACTATGGAAGACCGAAACTGTCCTACGCCGCCGTTAATCAACTGATGACCACCCTAGATAAAGCGCGTTACATCGGAACTTGGGAAACCGGGGACCCGGACGTTGCCGTCCAAGTATTCCTGAACGATGGTGAACCGATTATTACGGCTTGGAAAAAGGTTGATCATAAGGACAATCCGACGATTAAACCTCCTACAAGCACGATCACACTTCCTTTTAGCGCAGCAGGGCTGAAGTTAAAGGACATCAACGGCGTGGAAATTCCAGTAACGGCAGCGAATGGAGGCATTCAGCTTACCGTTTCAGGGTCACCTGTATACATCACAGGAGCACCCGCCGATTTTGTATTTCAATCCTCTGCCAAGCTTTTGAAAGAAAAGGAGCTGGAAGCTGCCGCCAAGCTGAACATGGCACGGACTCCAGTGAACGCGTCTCTCGTCGATGGCGATTTGGCGGAGATGAGCCGCATTTATACGCAGTTGGAAACTGTAGACGGTAGTGGGAATAGGGCTGCAAGGCTTGAGCAGGGAATTAAGGATATTTACACACTGATGGCACAAATTGCCGCCCAGATCAAGAACGGCGCTGTGGTACGGGCAACCGGTTACGTGGCGTTGGAGGCCTTGTACAATATGGCAGAGAGCGTTTCGGTCAACCTAGCTTTCTCCCTTCACGGGACCGGAGCGAACAGTCTGGATTATGCCGAGGTCGTGCAAGCCGTGACTGCCTCGTTCAACAACAAGAAAGGCGACTACAGCGTCATGCCTATCTCCGCATCCGCTGTGCTCCGCATGAACCGATACGGCAGGTTGGCGGAGGCCGCCCACGCACGAGGGGATTTTGCGGAAAGCTACGCGTATAATTTGCTGGCGCATGAATTTGCGGGGGCAGTGGAGGCGATTGCCGATTCCGAGCCGGCTAAATTCATCGGGGTGATGGCCAATGTTGTACCGACACAAGTGAACGGAGAGGCCGGCTATGCGAATACGATCAATCTATCTCTTGTCAATAATACGGATATTCCTCAGCAGGTGACCGTTCAATTGAAGCTGCCGGATGGCTGGGAGTCTTCACAAACTGGGCTGGCAACAACCGGCTTAACCATCCCTGCACAGGGCTCACTTGATCAGCCCTACCAAGTACTTGTGCCGGAGAATACCCGCAAGGGGCGTTATGAGATTGCCGTTGAAATCCAGTACAACGGCACTGTTTTCGACACGAAAAAGGTTCAGTTGACTGTAGAAGACGGACTTGATGTAAAGCTCATTCCCGTAAAGAAGACGATTGAAGAACTGGATGTACTCTCCGTGCAATTGACGGGAACGTCATCTTTCGTAAAATCGGGTGTGGTGACCGTCATAGGTCCAGACGGCGTCTTATTAGAGCCTGTGAGCTCGAATGCCTTCAATGGGATAAAGAAAGGCGATAAAGTCCAGATGGACTTCCGTTGGACGTATCATAATCCGGTCCCATTCAACGAATATGACGTCGACCTGCAGGTCGAAGAGGCGACAAGCAAAAAGGTGATTTTCCATGATCCCGCACTGCCGGTTGAATTCAACCTTGTTCAGCTGGCACGGGATGTGACGGTTGACGGCAACCTGAACGATTGGAAGGATGCCTTTCCGTTCCACCTTCGGAGCAAAGCCCAGAATTCGAGCGGATTCCATGACCCCGATAATCTGGAGGCGACGGCTTACGCCAAGTGGTCGGATAGTGGTATGCATATGGCGGTATCAGTCCGAGACAACATCCACAAGCAATCAGAGAATGCAGCGAACATGTGGAAAAACGATTCCGTTCAGGTTAGTTTGGATCCACTGAACAACCGGGAGTCCCCATATGGGGCGGATGATACGGAATGGGGCTTCGCTTTGGCGGATGACGGTACACTTCTTGTCAATATTTTCAACTCAACTCAGCCTAATCCGAACGGAGACGTGAGTGGCAGGGTTCCTTTCAAAGCTGTTCGGGATGAAGCGGCAGGCAGAACATTCTATGAGTTTCAGATCCCTGCCACCTATGTGAAGGACTTGAAGCCGGAGCTCGGCGGAATCATCGGATTTAACGTTGCTGTAAATGATGCGGACCTCCAGAACGGCAGAGATAATTTTATTCAGTGGACCAATGGAACGGCCGATTCGAAGAACACGGCGCTGTATGACGCTTTTATGTTCATTGATTACAACCCGCCGATTCCTGTAGCAAGTGTTTCTCTTGAGCCTAAGGAACTGCTTCTCCGCCCTGGACTGGAAGCGTCCATATCAGCCGTCCTTACACCAGTGGATGCCACCGATAAGACACTATTCTGGTCGAGCAGCAATCCGTCGGTTGCGGATGTCACTAACAATGGGATTATAAAAGCCATGAGCGATGGAAAAAGCACCGTTACAGTGACAACCAAGGATGGAGGATTTAAGGCCACCACCACGGTGATGGTTGACGGGACGGCACCAGTAACCATCGATGATGCTGTTCCTGGCTGGCACCGTACAGCCCAAACCGTAACCTTGGCGGTTTACGATAATTTGAGCGGTGTCGCGCAGACGAGTTACCAACTGGACGGCGGACCGCAAACAGCGGGGACTACCGTAACGATAGCAGGTGACGGAATCCATACCCTTGTCTACAACAGTACGGATCGGGCGGGCAATGCGGAATCACCCAAAACGGTAGTCATCAAGATCGATTCGTCGCTGCCGATTATACGAGTGACGGGTCCCCTGACCGTGTCACAGGTTACGTACGGAACATTGGCCATTGTAACGGAAGATGCTTTAAGCGGCGTAGCAGAAACAACTTATCGGTTGGATGGCGTCCCGATCTCGAACCCCTACGCAATCGGACCGATGTCTCTTGCCATTGGCGTTCATCAGTTAACTATTGAAGCTGTGGACGCAGCCGGCAACCGGGCGACAGAAAGCTTGAACTTAGCAATCACTTTCACCGTAGAAGAACTGGATGAATTGCTGAATTACGGCTATGATAGGGGTTGGATCGACGGGCAGGGCATCCTGAACAGCCTCTTGTCTAAGGTCCGAAATGTTCAAAAGGACACTGTCAAAGACAAGGGGGAAATCAACTTCAACCCCTTGCTTCAAGAAATTAAAGCTCAAACCGGCAAAAAAATTGACGCTGGATTTGCTTTGATCTTGCAGGAGGATATCACTTATTTGATTAGACACTAAGATATTGGGGAGCCCCTCGGCCAATATAAAAAAAGCATAACGTCTGAGACGTTATGCCTTTTTGTATTCCATATCGGAAGATAAGGCATCAGAACCGTAATTCTTGCGTATCTTTTCGATAATTTCCAGGTGTGGTGCCAGTGATTTTTTTGAAAATGCGGATAAAGCTGTTAACCGATGTGTAACGCAATTTATCTGTTATAGCTCGAATGGAGTTCTTAGGATCGCTCAGTCAAAGTGAGGATGGAGGCTGCTTTTTCTATGGATATCTTCGAGTAGCAATTTTCCTGAATTGATCAGTTCTTGCCAAAATCCGACTCCCCTTTAGTACATAGTCATCACTGCCTTGCCATGTGTGAGACTTCTTGTGTTTTCTTCTAATTTGCACATAATTATAAGGAGTAGGTGCGTATATTCTAAAGCCTTTAGCCCGGCATCTGTTTAAGAAGGAAACGTCTTCGCCAAGTGACACATGGGGAAATCGTACACGGTCGAACACACGTCTTTTGAATAAAATGGTCCCTCCCGCAACTAAACCAACGAACTTATTCTGTCGCTCAGGAAAGCGGAGGACGAGCAGCTTTCTTGCTTCGAGATAGGCCAAATATGCTCGTTTTCCCACAACATCAGCATTGGATCGATGCAACGCCTTCATCTGTCCGGTCAAGTAGAACGGTGAGTAGAAATCATCATCATCGAACTTTGTGATGAACGGGTATTTCGCTTTGCTTACAGCATAATTCAGGCATCTACCTAAAGATTTCTTTTCAGGAATCTTATAGACGGAGATGCTTTTATTTTTTTTAGCTATATTTCGGTACTTTGTTAATTCCATACTATCTTTATTCAAGACAATAATGAGTTCTTTTACTGGGTAATTCTGATTCTTGTAATTCGTAAGAATATTATTAAAAAAGTGTGGTCGGTTTGTACTTATGATGACTGATACTCCCTGTGGAGACTTAGAAAACTTACCCATTCCCTTTACCTCCTTCCAGCAGTGTGTATTTTTATCTGATAATGGTATATGTTCACTTAAATAAAAGTGCTTGTTTGTTTGTTACCGTGATATTGTACAAATAACTGCGTGCGGGTCCCGCATCGACATAATCACCGAAATAACGGCACCTCGTTCCCCGTGATCCTAGGGAGCTTAAGAAAAGGAATGTTCGTGGGCAGGTTTACTGTTGGCGCTTTTTGGTATCCTTAAGCATAATAAATGCCGGCCATGATGGCCGGCATTTTAATATGGAAGCGTGTTGGAATTTACACGAATAGAATAGTCTACTCACGTTTGATAAACAATTTAAAAACGCTATTTTTCAAATAGTCAAGAGAATAGAATACAGGCCTATCCGATTCGTCGAAATGGAGTTGTTTTAACAGGATGATTTCATTGCCAATCACGTTCACAGCTTTCTGATCCAATTCCTTGGAATTGTTTAACGCACAGATCTCTGTGATCGCATAGGCAATGTTGATTCCCATCTTGCTTTTCAAAAAATCAAAGATTGCCCCAGAAAATTCCCCATCGAAATGACCTGCGACCAGACTCTGCGGAAAAATATTATAATAAAATGCGACTTTTTTGCCATCGGCTGTTCGCGAGCGCTCCAAAATGACAACTTTTTCATCGATTTGCAGCTGCTTTTTCCAATCATCTTCTGGATCGCGTGTATAGATTTTGATGTCTAATTCACTTTCGGTATAGCCTTCATTCTTGATCATTTGACCAACGCTTTGCAGCTTACTCAGGGGATTAATAATGAAATCCGGACGATTATTGACATAGGTTCCGACACCATTTTTGCTAATAAGAACCTTTTCCCGCTGAAGCATCTTAAGCGCCTCTCGTAGCGTAGGGCGACTCACCTCGAATTTCTTTGCGAGTTCAGGTTCGGAAGGAAGCTTTTCCCCAGGCTTCAGTTCCCCTTCATTTATACTTCTTTCAATCTCTTCTTTGACTCTGAGATAAAGCAATTTTTTCTCCAATTTTCAGTGATTCCTCTCCGTAAATTGTTTCAGTTCAATGTAGTTACTCCCGATGCTGTCTGACAACGTTAGTGTAACACATTTTTGCTATTTTAAAAACAGGATAACTCATCCAGCAAACGGTTTAAGCGAATTTATCTATACAATTACTTAACATTGGAATGATTGACACAGGCAAGTTATCTTCCCTATAATTTTAGATGTCAGACAGCGTGAATATCGTCGCGAAGGAAGGAGGACTTGCCAAAAAGGCGGAATGATTTTGCTTAGTGGATGGATTAGCAGAATTCGTTAAGATTTACTCCTAATTGAATTGAAAATAACTTGATTTAACGGAGGGGCTGTATTTTATGAGGAAAATATTGTTAAGTCTAATGACTGTATTAACTTTGATTATTCCTTTCTTCACTAATGCAATTACGACTCATGCTGCAAGTTATTCGGATCTAGCTGCCTACTGGGCACCTCAAATTTACCAAGATGTGAACGCTGATCTTGACGTGAGGGCAGACTTTATTACTAATTTCAACTATGACGGCGATTATCTTGCTCTGAATAACTGGGATAATCTTGCGAACTACAACGAAAATGGCTATGTCTACTATAAAGTTGCTGAAACCGCAACCCATTACTTTATCGAGTACGACCTGTTCCATGCAAGGGACGATGCTTACACGAGGCCGCTCGATGCACATGAAAATGACCTCGAAGGCCTATTCCTTGTCATCAAAAAGGATGGATCTAACTACGGATCTTTCCAACTGATGGAAACAATGGCGCATAACCAGTGGTACGATTATACGAATGATCCTAACATCACATCAGGTTCAGACGATGTTGATGGCGGAGTCCTTTTCAATGGAAGCCATCCCATGGTATTCTGCCAAGCTAATGGACAAAGTCCAAGCGGCGGGCATGGTGTCAAGGCATATGATGGATCAAGCGCTCCAGGCGGAGATGGAATTGTCTACGATTACACAGGTATAGCGCAATTCCCGACTAACACATCAGGCAGTTATACGAACCACTACGGCTACGCATTAATTGAGTGGGGTGACCTTTGGAATCGCAGAAACGACCCTAACATTTTCGCTTCCTGGGGGACATTTGCAGGTGATAACCATACAGCTAATTCTGCGAATGCGCCATGGGGATGGGATGACAGCGATGACGGCCCCGCCTTGCAGGGGATGAATTGGTCTGACCCGGCTCACCAAGTAGATGTACACCTCAATGGTCTAGGTAATTTCTCACATACTTATGTATTCAATCCGTATTACTCACATAAAATTGTTCTCCAAAATGCTCAAAGTTTGGCAGACCGCGACCCGTTCGGCGGTAAGAGCGATATGTACATAAAAGCATATGTAAACAGTCAGGGGCAGACAGACGCTAGATTCTGGAAGAAAAATGATGCGCCTAAGAATCAAATTTACAATATAGCTTTTGGTGCAAATGAGGCAGAGTTCGGTCCTAACTTCTCAGAAAACTACAATACCGTCTACGTAGCAAAACCATCGAATACCAATGTTGAAATCCATGTGTATGATTCAGATGGAACTTCCGGTGATGATGATATGGGATATGTATCAGCTGTTGTAGCGCCTGGAACCACACAGACATGGAATGATGCTCTGACAAGTAATGGACAAGCAAAGGTATCAGCTACCGTTTCTGCTAAATAAGTCAATTGCGTGATCAATCGCCTCAGCCCAAAATACAAAAGAGAGATTATATAGGAGGATGGAAATGTTTCAGAAACCTAAAGCACGTACACTAAGTTTGTTATTGGCTGCTTCATTTATGTTAACCACAGTTTTAACAGGGTGTGGGGCTGGCAAAAGTACGCAAGCTACCTCGTCAACAACAACTCCAGCTAGTACGACAAGCAGTGAGCCCGCCAAAGCCACGACTGCTCCAGAATCGAAGAAATTGGTTGTTTACGCAGCATTAAATGAAGATGATATCGTGCAAATTAAAAAGAAGTTTAAAGAAGATACCGGCATTGAAATTGAATACTTGCGTTTGAGCGGCGCTGGAGAGGCTAGCACGCGCATTCAAGCAGAAAAGGCTACGCCCAAAGCGGATATTTTTGTAGGCGGATCGGTTGAGTTCTATGAGCCTCTGGCTCAGCAAGGCTTGCTTGAAAAATACACGTCCCCTAACGCCAAAGATATTGAATCACGATTCAATGATCCGAAAGGCTACTGGCAAGGATGGTATATGGGCGTGCTCGGTATCGTTCTGAACAAGGACAGATTCCAAAAGGAGTTCGCGCCGAAAGGTGTTAAAGAGCCAACAACTTGGGACGATTTGCTTGATCCTAACTACAAAGGTCTGTTCCTCACATCCAATCCTGCGACAGCGGGCGGAGGGTATATCTTTGTTGCCGACCAGTTGTTTCGATTGGGAGAAGACAAGGGTTGGGATTATTTGAAGAAACTTCATACAAATGTTCACCATTATACGCCAGCCGCAGGCGACGGAATTACGCTTACTGCTACAGGTGAATTCGTAGCCGCCATGTCTTGGGCGCATGATATTGTTAAATCCGCTCAAAAGGGTTATCCGATTAAGGTGATCGTTCCTGAGCAAACTGCCTTTGAAATCGGCGGTGCAGGGATTGTGAAGGGTGGAGCGAATACGGAAAATGCCAAGAAGTTCGTGGACTGGCTGTTAACCAAACCAGTTGGGGAAATGAATACGAAAATGTCCAATCGCTACTCGGTAAGAAAAGATGTAGCGCCACCGGATGGCATGATCAAGATTGAGGATGTAAAGCTAGTCAACTATGACAGGGACAAAGCTTCCCAGATGAAAGCGGATGTTGTGAAGAAATTTACTGAAATGACGAGCAAATAAATACTTGATAGGAAATGTTTGATCACCTCCTCTTGCTGCCATTTCGCAGGGGAGGTGCATGCATATAACCGAAAGGTGTGGAAAGATTTGATCTCATCTACTGTCAAGAATACCTGGGCTGAAATGAAAAGGTTAATAAATGAACCTTTATTAGCTTTAGGTGTGGCAGCGATTATTCTAATTACATGCTTTTTTGTCGTTTGGCCCATTCTGAAAGTGGTAAGCTTCACACGATTAGAAGATTATATGAAGCTCTTTACGTACTCACGTTGGTATCATGCGGCCATGAATAGCTTGTTTATGACGGCTTTATCAACCGTGTCGTGTACGGTCATTGCTTTTGTTTTTGCTTATACGATTACAAGACTCAGAGTTCCTTTTAAAGGTCTCTTCAAATTTATTACCATATTACCCATTGTTTCCCCTCCTTTTATTGTTGCTTTGTCCTATATCCTTCTCTTCGGCAGACAGGGCATCATTTCGAAATATGTGCTGCACGTTAATATCGATATCTACGGCTGGCACGGCCTATGGCTGGTTCAGACGATGACCTTTTTTCCATATGCCTATGCGGTTATACATGGCGTTTTAAAATCGACCTCCAACAACCTGGAGTATGCTGCTTATAATCTCGGAGCCACACATTGGCAGGTATTTAAACAGGTATTTCTACCCCTGTGCAGGCCGGGTATCGCAGGCGGAGCGCTGATTACAGCAATGAACGTTTTGGCGGATTTTGGGAATCCCATGATCATAGCCGGGAACTTCACCGTTCTGCCAACAGAAGCTTACATGCAAATGTCAGGACTGTTCGATTTGAATTCAGCTGCTGTGCTTTCAACAGCACTGCTGATTCCTGCGCTTGGTCTGTTTGTATGGAACAGAGCCTGGGTAGGCAAACGTTCCTACGTCACCGTGACGGGGAAGGAAACTTCCCTAGATCATTTTCCACTGCCCTTCGCCATAAAATGGGGGTTGTTTGCTTTCTGCATGCTTATAACCATTATCGTTCTTTCTGTCTATGGCGTTCTGTTTTATGGCGCTTTCACCAAGACATGGGGATATGATTGGTCGTTCACCTTGCAAAACATCCATTACGTTACAGCCAAGGGGCGAGAGATTTTCAATAGCTTGAAATATGCTTTGCTTGCTTCATTGGCTGCTGGATTCTTTGCCCTGCCATTAGCTTATATTGTTCAAAGAAAGCATATAGGCATCAATCGGCTGCTTGATTTTTTGGCGATATTGCCAGGAGCAGTTCCGGGGGTATTCCTAGGACTTGGTTTTGCCATGGCGTTTAATGAAAAACCGCTTCTGATTACGGGAACTTCTCTTATTATGGTCCTTGCCCTCATGTTTTGGAATTTACCAACCTGCTATAGCGCCAGCCTGGCAGGTCTTCATCAGATCAGCGGAGCCTTGGAAGAAGCTTCGCTTAATCTTGGAGCAAGCAATTTCGCCACGTTTAGGAAAATTGTGATTCCGCTATTGAAAGGGCCGTTTATCTCGGGAATTGTCGTGTCCTTTCTGCGATCAGTGACTTGTTTAAGCGTTATTATTTTCATTTACTCGGCGAAGACATCCGTAGGAACGGTGTCCATTCTTGGATTGGTCCAAAACGGAGAATGGGGCAGCGCATCCGCCTTTACGATTGTACTCATTTCCATTGCCTTCGTTGTACTGGCATTAGCTGAATTTTTCTTGAAAAAGCAAGGCAGATCGATAGAACTTTAAGTGGAGGAACCCATGAACACGGAGAAACCGATGATCCAAATTTCAAATATATCCAAAAGCTTCGGTGACTTTGAGGCGATCAGTCAAGTGTCTCTTGACATTCCAGAGGGTAGTTTCACAACACTCCTCGGACCCAGTGGATGCGGTAAAACGACATTGATGCGGTCTATCGCCGGATTTTATGAACCGGATGCCGGTGACATTTATATAGAAGGTAACAAAGTCAATGGTCTGCCCGCATTTAAGCGAAATACACCACTAGTCTTCCAGGAGTACGCTCTTTTCCCGCATATGACAGTTTACGAGAATATTTCGTATGGATTAAAGCTGCAGAAGCCTTCTCGTCAAGAAGTGAGGGATAAAGTGGATGCCATGTTGAGTATGTTTGGACTTCAAGGCTTACAGGACAGACTTCCCAGAGAGCTAAGCGGTGGACAACAGCAGCGTGTCGCCTTTGCCAGAGCGCTCATCATGGGACAGAAGGTTCTATTAATGGATGAACCGCTTAGCAATTTGGACGCAAAAATGAGAGTTGAAGTTAGAAATGAACTTAGAGAACTGCAGCAGCGTTTGGGCATAACGGCTATTTTTGTTACACATGATCAGGATGAAGCTTTGGCGATTTCGGATAGAATTGCTGTGTTCAACAAGGGGCGTATCGGCCAAGTCGGGACACCGTGGGACATTTATTTTAAACCTGAAAGTAAATTTGTAGCTGATTTCGTTGGAACTGCCAATTTTATAGAGGGTGAAATTATGGCTGAAGAGGGGGATGACCTGGTTGTTAAATGCGGAATTATTTGGTTGCGGGTACATCGAAACGAATATCCTTTTCGGCCAGGTGACCGAGTGACTCTTGTGATCAGACCGGAATGCTTCTCCATTATTGATAAACCGGTTGCCGGTGATAATGTTTGGACTGGAGTCATACAGAGAAGCAGCTTCCTAGGGCGAATGATTCGCTATTGGGTCGATGCTTCCCCATTTCAGTGGATTGTTGATGACTCAAGTCCAAGCGTGCGTGGCTACCTGCAGGGCACTGTGCATCTAGCTGTGGACAAGCATAAAATTCATTTACTGCCGGTTGACAGGTAAGGAAATATAAACGATCCGTAGAGGTGATAGGAATATGCCGGGTGCTAATGTTAAATTTCTTAATGTCGGATGGGGAGATGCTCACCTGATTCAGCTGCCTTCTGGCGGTATTTGTTTAATTGACGGGGGAGACGGCACTTTCTCCGAAAATCAGGACCATCCGTTATCTTGGATGAATCGAAATCAGACGGATCGATTGGAATGGATGATCCTTACCCATATTCACGAAGATCATATTAACGGGCTCATAGATGTGGCTAGAGCTAAACCGGTTATCAAAGCGATTCTTCCATATGAGCCCTTCGATCTTCCTCCAGAAGAGCTGACTCACGAACAAGGGGATAGTTTTGCTAGGAGGGTCTATCGCATGTTGGCATCTTACCTTGAATTCATTCAAGTTTTAATCGAACAGGGTACTGAGATTAAATGGCGCAGCGAATATGGATCGAGCGAGAAGTCTGTTATCTGGTCGGATGAAGGCATTATCTTAACCCATCTATATCCTTGGAAAGATGACCCTCTTCCGGCATACGAAGTTCTCGTGAAAATGATCTCAAATTCTATTGAGTCTGAGAGTGAGGGAATACTGGAGAACTTGCGGCGATTCTTTGAGTTATCTAATCATGATAGTTCAGTCTATCGACTTAGTTCTATGCAAGAGCCTAATTCCAGTGTTCTATTCGGCGGGGATCAGTTGGAGCCTGGGTGGGAAAGATTAACGCAGCGAACGGATATTAGGAGCAGAATTTGGAAAGTTTCTCATCATGGGATGGAGGATGGCTTCAATTCCAGGATTTTATCGTGGATTCAGCCTGAACACTGTATCATTCCTGTTTGCTTGGAGAGATCCGAAGCGTTCCAAGAGAACTGGGAGAAGCTCCGCTCCTGTACAAACATGTCTTATTATTTGACTGGAAGTTATGCTAATGGGAAGACTCACCTTTTGGATAACGGATCGGTTCCTATCCAAATCGGTTATTGAATACTGTTGTTTTAAAGAGAAGGAGAGCGTATGAACGAGCAGCTAGCGTACGAAGACGCAATTATGCAGGATGCAATCTTGTATGTGAAGGAAGCGGGCAAACTTATTATGGATCTAATTAATATGCCCTTGCAAATACAAGAAAAGAAGAATCAATCCGATCTGGTGACGGAAGTGGATGTACGCAGCGAGCAGCTGCTGCGCGATCGAATTATCCGCGATTATCCGGATCATTGGATTCTATCAGAAGAAACGGATGGCGGCAGGGAAGATTCCCGCCGCGCTTTACAGCAGCCGACTGCGGGTTACGGTTGGATCATAGATCCTATTGATGGGACCATCAACTTTATTCATAGCATAGCACATTTTGCAATCTCAATAGGTATTGTGAGAAATGGAGTGCCGATATGTGGAGTCGTTTATAATCCTGTAACTAATGACCTCTATTCAGGTCGAAAACAGGGCGGTGCCTTTTTGAACGGCCAAACGATTCAAGTAGGGAAGGAGCAAGAACTTGCTCAAGCATTGCTGGCAACAGGATTTCAAGCAATTGATTGGAAACCGAACTCTGTTGTTGTAGAGCAAATAGGAAGAATGACAGGCAGAGTCCGAAGCGTACGCATTATGGGAGCTGCCAGTCTCGATTTATGTCTAGTGGCTTCTGGACGGTTAACCGGATTTTGGCATGACGGACTGTATCCTTGGGATGTCGCCGCTGGTATCGTCATTCTGCAAGAAGCGGGTGGAACGATAACGAATGTTGCCGGAAGACCATTTGCATTAAGTGATGGCACCTTGATTGCATCCAATTCGATCATTCACCAGGCCTTGATTTCTGTATTACAGTAAAACTTTAGTACCGGATTGAAAAAAAACGGCCCTATCGCGAAGATGCGAATACGGGCCGTTTTTTTCGGTGAGCTTATTATAAAAAAGTCACCCTTAATCTTATAATTGCTGTTTTCCTTAAACAACACCTTGAGCAATCATGGCGTCGGCCACTTTTGTAAAGCCTGCAATATTGGCACCTACAACAAGATTGCCCGGGTGCCCGTATTCCTCTGCCGCTTGGACAGCGCTTTTGTAAATATTTTTCATAATCGCATGGAGCTTATCGTCCACCTCATGGAATTGCCATGAGTATCTCATGCTGTTTTGAGACATTTCTAACGCGGATACGGCAACACCGCCTGCATTCGCTGCCTTGGCCGGCCCAAAAAGCACACCTGCCTTCAGGAATACATCAATCGCTTCCAAGGTAGAGGGCATATTGGCGCCTTCCCCGACTGCAATTACTCCGTTGCTTACAAGGATTCTTGCCGCATCCTCATCAATCTCGTTCTGTGTCGCGCTAGGAAGCGCAATTTCGCATGGAATGGACCAAATGCCGTTACACCCCTCATGATAGGTTGCAGTCGGATGCTCCTTTACATACTCGCTGATTCTCTCTCTCTCAACTTCCTTCAACCGTCGAATCGTGTCTAGGCAGATCCCATTTTTATCATAGATATAGCCGTTGGAGTCGCTGCAAGCAACGACCTTGGCGCCAAGCTGTATCGCCTTTTGCATGGAATATATGGCCACGTTGCCGGAGCCGGAAACTACTACGGTGCTGCCCTCGAAGCTAAGGCCCTTGGATTGCAGCATTTCATTAACAAAGTAAACACATCCATACCCAGTCGCTTCGGTACGTCCCAAGCTGCCGCCATAGATGATCCCTTTACCTGTCAGTACACCGGCCTCGTAAGCACCGCGAATTCTTTTGTACTGACCGAACATGTAACCAATTTCGCGCGCGCCTACGCCAATGTCTCCTGCAGGAACGTCGGTGTCCTGCCCCATATATTTATAGAGCTCTGTCATGAAGCTTTGGGTAAAGCGCATGATTTCATTATCGGACTTTCCTTTAGGATCGAAATCGGAGCCGCCTTTACCGCCGCCGATCGGCTGGCCTGTAAGGGAGTTTTTGAAAGTTTGTTCAAATCCAAGAAATTTAATGATGCTCGCATTAACGGAGGGATGAAAACGCAACCCGCCCTTGTACGGCCCAATCGCACTGTTGAATTGAACACGGAAACCACGATTAACATGCGTAATCCCTTGGTCATCTACCCATGGAACGCGAAAAGTGATTAAGCGCTCTGGTTCTACGATCCGCTCAAGAACACCGAATTTCATATACTTCGGATGCTTTGAGAGTACCGGGATTAGCGACTCTAATATCTCCTTCACAGCTTGATGGAACTCATACTCATAAGGATTACGTTTGACTACGGTTTCGTAAACGACATGTACATATTCCCTTGCAACTACCTCATTATCCACTTGAACAATCACAACCTCATCCACCTTCACAATCAGTTATATTAAAAATGTCTAATAGTATAGTTTTACCTTATCCTTGGCAATTGAGCAATCGAAATTTACATGTCATGTAAGCTTACTTAGATATGTTAATCAAGTGCTCATTTGGTATGAAATAAAGTGACATTCGATCTTCCGCGAACGGAGGATCCAACTGGAGCTACTTAAGTACGATTGATGAAAAAAACGGAGCGCAAGCTATCTTAATCAGGTCCGAGGAGCCTTTGGCCGGCATCACCAGATTTTAGCGGAACGTAGAAGCTTTATTTTGCTCAAAACAGCGTATTTCACGTTTTCGCGGAACGAGGAGCTTCTATTTCCCGCTTTCGAGGTGTAAAAACCGGTAAAACGGCAAAATAAGGCCCCTACGTTCCGCGTGCGGGTCCCGCATCGACATAATCACCGAAATAAGGGCTCCTCGTTCCTCGCGATCCTCAGATTTGCAGCCTAAATGTTCGAAATCACTCCACAGAGTTTCGCTTTCAAGCCGACCTATCATCCAGTGGATTTTACCACCTTTTTTTTTGTTCTTATCAAATAATGTTAATCTAACTCCGTTGGAATAAATGCGTTCGTGCGTTCAAGGTTTCACGATGCCCAGGAGTTTGTCCATAATGGTGGCATGTGCATGGTAGTATCCGTGCATACAAAGAGGACGGAAAAATAGAGTGAGACCTATATGCTTTCCCTCGGCATTTACCTCCCAATGACATACGTCCAAGCAAGCAAAACATACCGTACGTATATTTATAACGTAGTTAAAAATCACTGCGAAGGGAATGAATGAGATGAGCGGAGTAGGTTATGGCTTTAGCCACACAGTAGCAATTGTTTTGGTTCTTTTTATTCTTTTGGTAATTATCACAACAGCTTTTGTTATTTAAATTTCCTTCATCCAACACAAAAAATTAGAAAAACAAAAACGGCCCAATCGCGAACAGCGATCACGGGCCGTTTTTCTCGCTTTGCAAACTTAAGTTATCTTCATCTTACGTTTAACCCCCTATCTTAAGATCGTCTACTTTTATCTCACTTTTTTCAACAGACCGTAAATTTGTTCACACGTTGGTAGTACCTGCCTTTGTGACCAAGGAAAAGCAACGTGCAGCAATGGTCTTTATGACATATTTTTCTGAAGTTGGCAGTAAGACATGGGGGCTTGCCGGACACGTGCCGGCGAATTGAGCTGTCTTGCAAAGCGAGCAGTACCAACAACTGCCCTATAGGAAGCTCTTTATCGAAGACTGGATCCAGAAGCAGGACTTGCAGCGCTAGAGAAGAAGATAAACGATATTTTAGCCAATTAGTTCAATGAATACATTCTTAGTTGGTTTCTTCAATACAGGAGGTTTTACAGAGTAAATATCGAATAAATTCATCTTGGGTTTACTTACTTCTGATCTCATACAACTTGCCAAGTTTCTCGATAGAAACACCATTTTTCTTTGGTATCTTTCCCTTTTTCAAAATACGATCGAAGGCGTGTGAAGATATGAAAAATAGTTGGAATTGGGCTGGCAACTACAAGTATAGTGCCTCGGAACTCTATATTCCCACAAGTGTGGAGCAAGTACAGGAAGTAGTGGCTCGCAGTAAGCAAATAAAGGTGCTTGGCACACGGCACTCGTTTAATAGTATCGCCGATTGTACCGAAATCCTTCTTTCGCTTCAGAACCTTAACCGTGTGGTAGCATTAGATACTGTAGAAAATAAGGTAACTGTTGAAGCAGGAATCCGGTATGGAGAGCTATGTGAATATCTTCATAACCATGGCTATGCGCTTCACAATTTGGCGTCATTGCCGCACATTACCGTTGCTGGTGCATGCGCTACGGCAACACATGGTTCTGGTGATCAGAACGGCAATCTTGCTACAGTGGTTGATTCTATGGAAATCGTTCAGGCGAATGGGGACATGGCCGTATACTTCCGCGAGCAACAAGACCTTGCAGGTTCAATTGTTGGGCTTGGAGGATTGGGTGTAGTCACTAAAATTACACTGGATGTGATCCCAACATTTCAAATGAGTCAGCATGTTTACGATAATCTGTCTCTAATGCAACTAAATGAGCACTTTGACGATATTTTCTCAAGTGCTTATAGTGTTAGTCTATTCACCGATTGGAAGAATGCAAATTTCAATCAAGTCTGGCTAAAGCGGAAACTGACTGATCAAGTCTCTGATCAGGTGGCACCTGAATTTTTTGGCGCGCAATTAGCAGCTTCACCACGGCATCCAGTACCAGGACATACGGCGGAGAATTGCAGCGAGCAGATGGGCATCGCGGGGCCATGGCACGAGAGATTGCCGCACTTTCGCATGGATTTCACTCCGAGTGCTGGAGAGGAGCTGCAAAGCGAGTATTTCGTACCGCGACAAGATGCCTATCAGGCATTGAATGCGCTTAATGGCATACGGGTGCATATCTCGCCACACCTATATATTTCTGAAGTTCGTACCATTGCAAAAGATAATTTGTGGATGAGCCCTAATTACAATCAGGATTCGGTTGCTATTCATTTTACGTGGAAACCGAATTGGGAGGCAGTTAAACAAGTGCTGCCGATGATCGAAAAGCAACTTGCGCCTTTCCGGGCTCGTCCGCATTGGGGGAAGCTGTTTACCATGCAGCCCGCTCAGTTGATGGCGCTCTATGAGAAGCTGCCTGACTTCCGAGAACTGCTGCTTCATTGTGATCCGCACGGAAAGTTTCGTAACGACTTTTTGAATACATATTTGATGGAGAAATAGAATTGGCTTTTCCCAACAAAAAAAATGCTACACAGCACGAATAGACTTTATTATAATGTAACTATAAGGATCAGTTTTTAACAAATCAGGACAAAGGAGGAACGTCTTGAATTCTTTGGATGAACGGATTCAGCAGGTGATGGACAAGCATCGGATTGTTGGCTTAGCAGCCTCCGTGGTTCGTGAAGGGAAACAGATTTGGAGCGCAGGTTATGGATGGGCGAATGTGGAAAGACGCGTACCCGTTACATCACAAACTGTATTTCGCATTGCTTCTATCTCTAAGACAGTGGTCGCGACAGCGATTATGCAGCTTGTTGAAAAGGGCTTATGCGGAATTGATCAGGATGTGGGTGACATACTTGGATTCCCAGTGCGCAATCCTAAGTATCCCAATATACCGATAACGCTCAAGCAGATCATGACCCATACTTCTGGGATGCAAGATGAATATGTTCGATTTGTCGTTGATTCGCGTAGCGAGAATCCGCCTAAGATATGTCTAGCCGATATCCTGATGCCAGGCGGGACCTATTACTCGGACAATCTCTGGGGATTCGGAGAGCCAGGGGATCCCAATTGCTTTGAATATTCGAATCTGGGTGCCATCATACTAGCTACTGTCGTAGAGCGACTCTCGAATGAACGGTTTGACGAATACTGCAAGAAGCATCTGTTCGAGCCGCTACAAATGAACGATACTAGTTTTCATATCGGTGATTTGAAGGACATGGATTCGGTTGCTGATCTGTATGAATACTCGGAGGCCGATGATCGATTTATTGTTGGCACGGACGATTTTCGCGGAAGAAAACCGGAAGTAATGGATTACAGCGGATATGTACCGGGCACCAATGGAGCGTTATTCAGCCCTCAAGGTGGACTTCGCACAAACGTTGATAACTTGACGCGCTTTTTGGAAGCGCATTCTAATTCAGGTAAATTGAACGATGTTCAAATACTTAAGCCGGAGACTGTGGATCTCATGCACACCCCACATTGGTCGGGTCACCGACGAGATGGCTTTTTCCGCAATTGCGGGCTCCAATTTCAGATTACAGATGATCTGATTCCTGGACAAAGACTTATTGGACATTCTGGTGATGCTTATGGACTGCTTAGCGATATGTATTTCCATAAACAGGATAAATGGGGCATCGTTCTGCTCATGAACGGCCTTATCCAACGAAAAGAACAAGGCGTTTATTTTGAAGCTGAAGAAGAACTTGCACGGTTGTTGCATACTTCTTTTCTCAAATAGTGTTTGAGTGAAGCGTTTTGTTATTTACAGCATGTGAATTCGATGTTAGAATATATTACATCATTAGTGATCTGGCTTCTGGCGGTCGTAGGGAGACCCAATCTCTTCCCACATCCCGTTCAGAAATCGAACAGAATGCTAAGTAGGAGAGTGCTCGTTTGTTATATGACAAAGACACGATTTATATTATCGGCGACGCGCAAGTTTCCGTGAATAATCCTATTACGCAGCAGTACAACGCATTTTTTATCGGACTTATCGTTGATACGACAAGCCATAAAATTGTTGATGCAGGATGTTCATCCACCATACCGCTCACATCGGATTTTGTCCGCTCAATCTTCATCGGGCACAATATGCTTCTCCTTGATGTAGTAGCGGAGGAAATCCGCCGAAGATACCATGGATCCTCCCAAAAAGCTCTGATCGTAGCGTATAAAGACGCACAAAAAAAATACAAATTAGCACTTAACGGCCGGGTAGAGCTGGGATTCCAATCTTCTGGTACAGTGTAAGCTGCTTTATTTATCCGTATGGAAACATACCCGTAAATAAAACCCAGCAAATGGTTTCTTGGGACGAAAGCTCCTGAGGCTGTTTGCTGGGTTTTTCTACCTTACAATTGGGGAGGACAACCAATGAAACTTTATATTTCCATAGATATGGAAGGGATAACCGGACTTGTTGATAACACGTTCATCGATTCTAGACAATACAACTACACACGCGGGCAGCACATCATGACGGATGAAGCCAATCATGTCATAGGAACTGCTTTTGATGAAGGCTGTAAGGAGGTTATCGTGAATGATAGTCACTCCAAAATGAACAATCTGTTAATTGAGAAGCTGCATCCCGAAACTCAGCTGATCTCAGGTGACGTGAAGCCTTTTTCCATGGTGCAGGGACTAGATGCCTCCTTCGCAGGAGCGGCTTTTCTAGGCTATCATACTAGAGCAGCCACCAAAGGTGTGCTTAGTCATACGATGATTTTCGGCGTTCGTAATATGTACATAAATGATAGGGTAATTGGTGAGCTCGGTTTTAATGCTTATGTTGCCGGTCATTACGGGGTACCTGTTTTATTAGTGGCTGGGGACGATGAAACCGCGATTGAAGCGGAAGAGCTAATTCCGGGTATCGCGACAGCGATTGTAAAAAAGCGGATATCGCGGACTTCGGCTGTATGCTTGACCCCCGAAAAAAGCGGTCAGCTGCTCCGGGAAAAAACAAAGGAAGCGCTGGCTAACCGCAGCAGAGTAAAGCCGCTCCTACCGCCGGATCATCCGGTGTTGAAGATTGAATTTGCCAACTATGGCCAAGCGGAGTGGGCACATCTGATGCCGGGAACGACCATAGATGATAAAAGCCCTACGGTTACTTTTCAGGCTAAAAACATTCTAGAGGCCTACCAAGCCATGTTGGTTATGACGGAATTGGCGATGAGAACGGCATTTTGTTAATAAGCGGGAGTGGGTGATAGCGTGACACAATATATTCTTCGCAGATTTATCTCCATGGTTGTCACACTGTGGCTAATTATTACGGTTACTTTTGCATTGATGCATGCTGTTCCGGGGTCGCCTTTCGAAAAAGAGGGCAAGAATTCGAATCCGACGGCGGTTCAGAACATGATGGAATTTTACCACTTGGACCAACCGATTACGACGCAGTACCTCCTTTATTTAAAATCGCTGTTATCCTTGGATCTCGGACCTTCCATCGGACACTTCCCCGATACCGTGAATTCCATGATAAGCCGTGGATTTCCAGTTTCGTTTAAGCTTGGTATGGTGTCCATCCTTATTTCTATCGTCACCGGTGTCGCGCTCGGAACGGTCGCCGCACTCCGGCAGAACCGCATAATCGATTACCTCGCCATGATCTTTGCGGTTATCGGCATTGCGGTACCTAACTTCATTGTTGCGACCCTGCTGATCAAATATGTTGCTGTCGAGTGGAGGTTCCTTCGGTTGCCACTTGGGGGACCTGGAAGCATGTCGTCCTTCCTGCACTTGCCTTGTCAACAGGACCTCTTGCGATTATAGCCAGATTGACAAGAGCAAGCATGCTGGAGGTGTTGACTACCGATTACATCGAAACGGCAAGGGCCAAAGGTTTGTCGCCCGCCACGATCGTCATCAAGCATGCGCTCCGTAATGCCGTACTTCCGGTCATTACCTTGCTCGGCGCATTGGTGGCCAACGTACTAACGGGGAGTTTTGTTATCGAAAAGATTTTCGCCATTCCGGGAATGGGTAAATATTTCGTCGATGGCATTAATAATCGTGACTACTCGCTCATTATGGGTACGACCGTATTCTATAGCGCTCTATTAGTCATCATGATGTTCCTGGTGGATATCGCCTATGGAATCATTGACCCCCGCATCAAGCTGTACAGGAAGGAGGGGTAAACGATGAACGTTCCGGATTCTTTATTTGTCCCTATGTCCAAGAGCAAAGGAACGGCGGAAGCCATTGTTCGTATGCGGCTGTCGTTCTGGCAGGAAGCTTGGATCAGACTGCGTTCAAACAAATTGGCTATGGCGGGGCTGATCATCGTTGTATTGATGTCACTGTTAGCGATATTTGGGCCCATCCTCACGGACCAAAGCTATTCGAAGCAAGTGCTGCTGGATGCCAATCAGAAACCATCGGGATCACACTGGTTCGGCACGGACGAGCTTGGGCGCGACGTTTATGCCCGTATCCTATATGGAGCCCGCATCTCGCTATTTATCGGCCTTATGGCGGCTTTGATCGATTTCGTCATCGGCATTATTTATGGCGGCATCGCCGGTTACTTCGGAGGACGAATCGATAATGTCATGATGCGGTTCGTTGATCTTTTGTACGGGATCCCTTATCTGCTTGTTGTCATCCTGTTGATGGTCGTCATGGGCCCCGGCTTACTAACGATTATCGTGGCCTTAAGTGCTACAGGCTGGATCGGCATGGCGCGAATTGTACGCGGACAAGTACTTAGTTTGAAATCATCGGAGTATGTGCTGGCGGCAAGAACGCTAGGCGGAGGCGCGGGTTACATTATCCGTAAACATTTGCTGCCTAATGCGATTGGTGTCATTATCGTGCAAGTGACGTTCTCGGTACCTTCCGCTATCTTCGCAGAAGCGTTCTTAAGCTTTCTTGGCCTAGGCATTCAGCCGCCTTTGGCAAGCTGGGGCGTTATGGCCAACGACGGTCTGTCGACCATTTTGTCGGGGCAGTGGTGGCGGTTGTTCTATCCCGCATTTTTCATATCGATCACGATGCTTGCCTTTAACCTGGTTGGGGATGGCTTGCAGGATGCTTTTAATCCGAAGAGGAGGAGGTAGCCGAGGTGAAAGCAACGAACTCGTCCGACGTTATTTTGGAAGTGGACAATCTTCATGTCTCGTTCACCACGCATGGTGGAGAAGTGAAGGCGGTTCGCGGAGTCAGCTTTACGTTAGGGAAGGGAGAGACGTTGGCTATCGTAGGCGAATCCGGCTGCGGCAAAAGTGTAACAGCCCGCAGCGTGACGCGTCTTCTTCCCGAGCATAGCTCGAAAATCAGCCAAGGCAGTATTCGCTATAAGGGCAGGGAACTGACCAAGCTTAGCGAAAAACAGCTGCGAGAGCTGCGAGGCTCTGAGATTTCAATGATTTTCCAAGATGCGATGACCGCCCTGAATCCCACCATCTCCATCGGTGAGCAGATCATGGAAGGGATCATTCGTCATCAGAAAATATCGCGTGCAGAAGCACGCAAGCAAGCTACAGAAATGCTTGGGCTGGTGGGTATTTCGAATCCTGAGATGCGTTTGAAGCAATATTTGCACGAATTTAGTGGAGGCATGAGGCAGCGGATTATGATTGCAATCGCAGCGGTGTGCAAGCCTTCGGTCCTTATCGCAGATGAACCGACTACGGCGCTGGATGTTACTATACAAGCGCAAATCATCGAGCTGTTCAAAATGCTGCAGAAGAAAACTGGTGTTTCCATCATCATCATCACCCATGACCTTGGTGTGGTTGCGAATATGGCCGATCGGGTCAATGTGATGTATGCCGGCAAGATCGTGGAAGCGGGGACAGTGGATGAGCTGTTTCACAGTCCGCAGCATCCGTACACCAAAGGGCTGCTCGCTTCCATGCCGCGTCTGGACACAGACAAGTCGCTTCCGCTCACACCGATTGCGGGAACACCGCCGGATCTGTTCGCACCGCCCAAAGGCTGCGCTTTTGCAGCGCGCTGCAGCTATGCCATGGAAGTTTGCGGTGCGTATCAGCCGGAGCAGACTGCTGTATCGAGCAGCCATTCGGTAGCCTGTTGGCTTCAGGATCCACGCTCTAAACTTGTATTCCAGCCGCCGATCAAGAGAAGTATGACGGCTCTAGGATAAATAAGACAAGAAACGAAGGGGAGAAATGCACATGAAAAAAGTTTCAGCATTGCTAATCAGCTCCGTATTGGTATTCGGTACGTTACTAGCCGGATGCAGCAAAGATCCAGGGTCCGGAACGCAAGAGTCTGGAGCCAAGCAGACGGAAGCAGCCAAAGAAACGAAGTCCAAAATCCTCCTTTACAACAACTTAAAAGAACCGACATCCCTCGATCCTCCGAAAGGATTCGACCAAGTTTCTTACGACGTAGTTAACAATGCGTTTGAGGGATTGACGCGTCTTGGCAAGAATCAGGCACCTGAGCCGGCTATGGCCAAAGAGTGGAAAGTTACTCCCGATGGAAAAAAGTATACGTTTACGCTTCGTGACGGCATTAAGTGGTCCAATGGAGATGCAGTAAAAGCTGCCGACTTTGAGTATGCCTGGAAGCGTCTGCTGGATCCAAAAACAGCTTCTGACGCGGCTTTCCTCGCATATCCTATTGAAGGGGCAGAAGCTTTCAACTCCGGTAAGGGGACAGCCGACGGTGTGAAAATTAAGGCTCTGGATGATAAGACGCTTGAGGTTACTTTGACGCAGCCTGCTTCTTGGTTAGTTGGCATGGTTTCCAGCCCAGCCTTCTTCCCTGTGCATAAGGCTACCGTGGAAGGCAATGCCAAATGGGCAGGTGAAGCGGCTACGATTGTAAGTAATGGACCGTTCAAAATTACTGAATGGAAGCACGATAGCGAGCTGAAAATGGTGAAAAACGATCAGTACTGGGATGCAGCGAACGTAAAATTGACGGGCGTAACTTTTAAAATGATCAATGATACCAACACCGCGTACCAGCTCTTTACGACAGGCGAGCTTCATACTACCGGATCCATTCCTGCTGACATGAGCGATAAATTGTTTGCAGACAACAAAGTAAAGGTTGAAGATGCCGCAGGAACTGCGTTCTACCGCTTTAATGTGAAAATGGCGCCATTCAATAACGCCAATATCCGCAAAGCTTTTGTTGCGGCTGTAGACAGACAGAAGCTTGTTGATTTGGTATTAAAGCAAAAGCAGAAACCGGCAGACGGTTATGTATCTCCTGGACTTAAGGATCCTGCGGGCGGAGACTTCCGCAAGGTGGGCGGCAGTCTGATTAAGTTTGATGCCGCCGAGGCAAAGAATCTATTGGCAAAAGGGATGCAGGAAGCCGGATACACGACGCTGCCTGAAGTCACTTTGACTTATAACACGAACGATGTCAGTCAACGAATTGCACAAACCCTGCAAGCTATGCTCAAAGATAACTTAGGTATTGATGTGAAACTTGCAAATAAAGAAGGCAAAGTTCTGACTACCGAGCAGAAGGCTCTGCAGCTGCAATTGTCCCGATCTTCGTTCCTTCCGGACTTTGCCGATCCGATCAACTTCTTAGACGGCTTCCAATCAACGAATCCGTTCAGCCGCACAGGGTGGGTTAACCCTACTTATGATAAATTGATCAAAGACGCGTATGTCGAATCGGATGAGGCTAAACGATACAAAATGATGCATGATGCAGAGAAGATTTTGATGGACGAAGCTCCGATTCTGCCTCTTTACTTCTATAACTCTACGTACCTGCAAAGCGACAAATTGGAAGGCGTCGTTAGACACGCTTTCGGTTTCCTCGACTTTAAGTGGGCAGATTTAAAATAACAATGGATGACGGAGGGATGCACCTGTAAGGGGTGCTTCTCCCTTTTTTTCGTAGATAAAGTATAAGTTTTATACTTTTGCTTCGCATCTACCTTGACAAACGCGCTCGTCCCAGTGGGACGACGGAGTCGTTTATCCTTGATTGCAGAATAGGAGATCTTCCATGATGGTTGAGCTTATAAAGCCTCGGCGATTAAGCCCTGGCGATACGGTGGGCATTACGGCCCCGGCAAGTTGGGTTGACACGGAGCAGGTGAAAGCGGCAACATCCATTCTAGTGAACATGGGGCTGAATGTTCGGCTGGGAGATACCGTATTCATGCAGCACGGTTATCTGGCAGGAACGGATGAGGCACGGGCTGGGGAGTTGAACGCCATGTTCGCCGATCCCGCTATTAAAGCTATCATCTGTGCGCGTGGCGGATATGGTACCGGGAGAATCGCAGATCTGCTGGATTATAAGCTCATTCGGGCTAATCCGAAGATTTTCTGGGGTTATAGTGATATTACCTTTCTGCATGCAGCGATTAGCCAAATTGCGGGTTTGGTTACTTTTCATGGACCCATGATGATTGATTTGGGAAAAGATGACGTGCATCCGCTTACGATTCAAAATTATGAGACGCTTCTTCGACCGTCCGTTCTACACTATACAGAAGAGATTTCCCCTCTGCAATCATTAGTAGACGGAGAAGCCTTAGGACCAATCGTCGGAGGGAATATATCTTTAATTGTTAGTACGCTTGGAACGCCTTATGAGCTGGATACGAGGGGGAAACTTCTTTTTATTGAAGATATCGACGAAGAGCCCTATAGGTTGGATCGGATGTTAAACCAGCTTAGGCTTGCTGGGAAATTTGCTGATGCGGCTGGAATTCTGATCTGTGATTTTAATAATTGTGTGCCGAATAAACGCAAGGTGTCGCTTACTTTAGAGGAGATTTTTAACGATCACATCGCATCCGCGGGGAAACCGACACTCTCGGGGTTTAAAATCGGGCACTGCTCTCCGAATATTGCGGTTCCAATTGGAATAACAGCAAGAATGAGCACCTATGAGAAGTTGCTGGCATGTACGGAACCCGGTGTAGAGGCATAAGCTTTCAGAGCTTATGCTTCCGAAGTAGTTTTGTGGCTTAAGTCCGCTTCGCTAACATTGCTGCACAAAACTTTCAGGAGGCAACAAACATGAACATTATTCAAAGTGTTGAAGTCATGCGGCAATCAACTCCGCTCAAAAAGCCGTTTAAAACAGCACTGCGTACAGTGTATAGAACGGAATCTATTATTGTTCGGATTCAGACGAACGACGGCAGAATCGGTTGGGGGGAGGCTCCCGCGACCATCGTCATCACAGGCGACAGCTTGGATAGTATCCATTCGGCTATCGTACATACGTTCAGTCCTTTATTGATTGGTAAAAGCCTGCTGGCCTATGAACGAATCCTTCAGGAGATTCATCAATCGATGATCGGCAGCAGCAGTGCTAAAGCAGCAGTGGATATGGCTGTGTACGATCTTGTCGCACAGTACTGCGGTTTGCCTTTGTACCAATTCCTTGGAGGATATAAGGATCAGATAGAAACGGACTTCACGGTCAGTGTCAATTCGCCTAAGGAAATGGGAGAAGACGCAATTCGTTATGTGCAAGAAGGCTTCAATGTTCTGAAGATTAAAGTTGGCAAGGACAACCTCCAAGAGGATATCGAAAGAATAAAGGAAATCCGCAGCTGCATTGGCAGCAGCGTGAAAATTCGCGTAGATGCAAATCAAGGGTGGCAGGTGAAGGACGCGATCCGCACCATCCGCCGTATGGAGGACTTAGGACTTGATATTGAACTTGTTGAGCAGCCAGTGAAAGCCTGCGACATCGAGGGGTTGAAAATGGTTACAGATAACGTGGAAACACCCATCATGGCAGATGAGAGCGTGTTCTCACCCATTCAAGCCTTTGAGGTACTCAAAAACCGCGCTGCCGACCTGATTAATATCAAATTGATGAAATCTGGCGGCATTTACAAAGCACAAATCATTAATCATATCGCGGAAGAATTCGGTGTCGAGTGCATGGTGGGCAGCATGATCGAATCCCGTGTGGCCGTAACAGCTGCAGCCCATCTTGCCGCCAGTAAGAAAAATATTACCCGTTGCGATTTCGATGCGCCATTAATGATGCTTCATGATATTGTGGTTGGCGGTGTGCAGTATGACGGAAGGGTAATGACCTTCCCCAGAGCTGCGGGTCTTGGTATTCTAGACGTCGTCCACAGCCAAAGTGTAGTGGGATCATGAGTACGCTGAAACGAAAGATGGTCGCTGTTTCGGTTGCAACGGTGTGGACGAAGCCGGAATCTCCACGGCCTATGGATGAGCTTGCATTGAAGGAGCCGGCCAGAATAAGAGAATGGCTGGAGAGCATGACGCTTCAAGATAAGCTGGATTTATGTCTGGAGAACCGGGTGCAAACCCAAGTTCTTTATGGTTCCTCCGTCTTTGTCTCGGAAGAACGTGAAGGTTGGAGTAAGGTGCTTATACCACAGCAGGGAACACGCAAGGATTCCATAGGCTATCCTGGCTGGGTACCAAGCTGCCAGCTAGTTGACGAGGCGGAAGCACCTGTCGGAACGAAGAGAGTAGAAGTGATCTCTGATCAAGCATGGTTGTATAAGAATCCGTCAGAGTCGTTGATGGAGTTGAGCTATCTGACTTCACTTCCAGTGTTGGAAATAATGGAAGAATGGGTGAAAGTGCAAACTCCGGAGGGGATCGGTTATTTAAAAGCGGATGATATTCGCTTGATCGATGGTCCCCTAGCTCCCAGAGATGGAGAAGGTCACATCGGACGGGGGATCGTGGAGCAGGGGAAGAGGTTTCTCGATTTGCCCTATCTATGGGGAGGCATGTCCTCATTCGGCTATGATTGCTCCGGTTTTGCTTATGCGATGCACAGATATGTTGGGATTCTAATTCCAAGAGATGCTTCGGATCAAGCCAAGCAGGGAACTCTCATTGACAAAGACCAAGCTGGAACCGGGGGATTTGCTCTTTTTCGCTCACGAAGAAGGAAAGGGAGCCATTCACCATGTAGGGATTTATGTCGGAGACAATCAGATGATCCATTCCCCTGAAACCATAAAATGTATTGAAATTGTTGACTTGCGTACATTTAATCTGGCCATAGAGCATTGTGCATCTAGAAGGTATTGGAAGTAAGGAAGATGATCCTATGAAAAGCGCCTAAGCGCAATAATAAAAGCGGCAGTCTGGGACTTTAATTTATCGTCCAAGGTTGCCGCTTTTAATTATGGTAAGTCGGGTCTAACTTAACTTTCGCAGTTCCAATAATTATTTGGTAGTAAGACCGATGAATTTGTTGCAGAAAAACACCTCTTCGTTAGGCAAAGTGAGAGCAATGAGCTACCACTACCTCAAAGAAGAGGTGTTTCTGTTTGATAGAGCAAAGGCATTTATCTAAAAAACAACATTATTCCATAACAAATCACTGCCGAAACACAGAAAACATGAATATTCAGCTTAAATTGATTCTTATGGATAGGTTTTCTAGATATAATGTTGATTTATGTGATATTGAAATTAAATTCCCTCTGGTGGAAAGGTTATATCAATCATTTTTAAATTAAATTAAACATAAATCAACAACAACAAATAATATTTAACAAAAATTCACACTGAGTTAACACTGTGTAAACAAATTTCTTATATCTTTAAAAGTATCAATAACTATTACGAAATCTAAGGAGAGAACCAGAAATTATAAGTTAAAATTGAAATCTATCTTGAATGTAACGGAAAAAGCAACGATCTTGACGTCTGTGTTTGTTTCTTATGGTCTGTATAAAACCACAACAACACAGGAGAATGTTGGAAGTTCTGCAACAACAGCACCTTAAGTAGAGGCAAACAACAAAGTGGCAAAGCAAAATAATGAAATGGAGAAAGAAGAGGAGAATCTTGATGAGGTTACGTTGGAAGCTGTCATTATTGCTGCTATGCTGCTTCATGTTTGGATCTTATGCATCCATCATGATCCCAGGTCAGGCAAGTGCCGTCTCATCTTGTACGGCCCGGTCCCGTGCCGGATTTAGTTGATTTTGATTTTACCGAAAGCGCGATTAAAGATAAGTCGCCTCGACATGTGAACGGTACTGCATACGGCAACCCGCAGATCGTCTATGAACCAAAGCTGCAAAAAAGTGTACTGAAGCTGAATGGCGGCCAATTTATTATGATACCGAACGCTGCGGAGCTTAACAACTTCCCGAACGGGTTTACGATGTTGGTCCAATTCTCAGCGGATATCCTAAGCGGTGAACAAGGAATTTTCCAGAAAACGCAAAGTACAGGCTACGGATTAGAAGTGGATCCAAACAAGATGGAGACATGGGATTATATCGGCGGTGCAACCAGAAAGTTGTATAGCCCTGTATTAAGTGCGAATAAGTATTACGATGCCGCAATTACATATGATGGCGCTAAGCATGTCCTTTATATGAATGGAGCTGGGCTGAATGGGATTGGACAGGTGGCTGCTTCGGAAAATCGGACTGGAGCGGTAACCTCCCCTACTTCAGTAGGACTGGCCATAGGCGGAGATCCGCAAAGCGCAACCACTGCCCAGTTAACGTTTAAAGGTTCTATAGGCTACGCCAAGATGTTCAGCCGAGGCTTAACGCAAGCAGAATTGGCTTGTTATTACGAAAGTACAGGCATCCTGGCCGATCAACAGGCTCCTTCCTGGCCTGCAAGCAGCGAGCTAACAGGAGCGCAAACAGGCTCGACAGGCTTTAACGTGAGCTGGTCGGCGGCAACGGATGATAAAGCTGTAACGCAGTACCGTATTTATAAGAACGGTAATTTGGTGAATACAGTAAATAGCAGCACGAACAGCTATTCCTTTGATTTAGTGATTCCGGGAGAAATAGCGACATATAAAGTCGAAGCCGGAGATGCATCTGATAACTGGACGACGAACGGACCTTCGCTATCCTATACAGTGCCGGGGACGGTAGTCGCTCCTCCTGGCATGACGCCCGATTTACTCAAGCTCACGTTTGAGCATTCAGCAGGAGAAGACAGCAGTGCCACACATAATAACGGTACGCCAGTTGGAAACGCAGTTGTTTATTATAATCCCGATTTTAACAAAAATGTACTTGCGCTTGATGGAGAATCGTCCTATGTTCGGATCCCCTCCAATCAAGGGCTAAGCCCAAGTTTTATGACGATGGCGGCGTCCTTCTCGCTGGACGATCTGTATCGAACCCAAGACATCATTGGGAAAGCGCAGCGTTCGGACTATGCGCTAGAATTCAATCCAATTACACAAAAGCTGGAAGCATGGTTCTTCATTCATGACATAACAGGAAACGAAGCTTTCGTTGTTGTTCCAAGCAGCACTAAACTGACCGCCGGTCAGATTTATGATGCGGAAGCTACTTTTGATGGGCAGACAGCCAAGCTTTATGTGAACGGAATTTTGGAAGGAAGTCAGTCCAAAAATGGCGTTATCAGCGGTGCAACAAAGGTCGATCTAGCCATTGGTGCAGATGCCGAGCCGACAGATGCCAAGAGTTATTTTCAAGGCAAAATCGGTTTCGTAGAATTATACAGCAAAGTGCTGGATGCTAGTGCTGTGCAGCAATTGCATGCCAAATATGCACCTGCTGTCACACCTCCCGTATCTTCGATCGCCTGGGACATTCCGGTTGATTGGTGGGTAGGTCAACCTGCACCTGCGGTTTTGAAGAAGAGGGACGCCAACTCCGTGGAAACAGTTATTGAAAGCGGGCTTACGTTTCAAAGCTTGAACCCGAATGTTGCATTGATTTCAAGCACTGGGACAATTACGCCTCTTCGTGCAGGGACAGCAACGTTAATCGCCAGCTACGGATCACTTAGTTCCAGTGTTACCCTTACCGTCAAAGAGCTGCCTAAGCCGCAATCTCTATTATTAAATGGACCGTCTGTCATGATTGCTGGTGAGACTGCAAATGTAGTTACGAAGGCCGTATATGAAGATGGAAGCACTGGCCTGATGACAACGGGTGTGTCGTACAGTTCCGATCATCCTGCTGTTGCTCTTATCGATAATAACGGCATCGTCCATGCTGTTACTCCGGGAACTGCTGTTCTTAGTGCTGCTGCTTATGGATTAAGAGCAGACTTTATCCTGACTGTTAGTCCATCGGACAATCCTAACGGGAACCCGCAAATTACGGCGCTTCAGTTTACTGGACCAACTTCCTTGACAGTAGGTCAATTGGCAGACACGGAACTCACGGCTGTATACTCGGATAACTCAACCAAACGTCTAGAATCTGGGGTCACCTATAGCAGCGAAAATCCTGATGTGGCTAAAATTGATTCCGTCACTGGAGCCGTATATGCAGCTCAACCAGGGACAGCGCGTTTAGTAGCTCAATATCAAGGTCTTAACGCAAGCTTTTCGATGGTTGTTAATGCCGTAATTGTACCTGAACAACGCCCAGATGTGCTGCAATTGAACCTTCCATCAAGCTTATATATTGGACAAACTGGGGCTATTTCGGTCAGTGCGGTCTATAAAAATGGAGCCTCCTTGACTTCTGTGCCGGTCACAAGCCTGGCAAAATGGCTTGCCGTGAATCCCGATATTGTTCGGATTGACGTTCATGGTACAATCACCGGGCTTCGTCCTGGCACAACTGTGGTGACAGCAACCTATCAGAATTTGGTGGCTCAATCGACGATTACTATTCGGGAACAAAGCGCAGAGGGTGGAGGCGGAGGGTACACGCCTTCCGATAAAAACGATTCGTTGAAAGTCGACGATCTGAAGCAGCAATTAGCTTCGAATGGCACGTTAAAGCTGGACACTAGCATCAAAGAGATTGTATTCCCATCTCTGGCTGGAAGCACATCGAACAATCAGACAGTTAGCCTAGATCGAGGCGATCTTACGCTGAGGATGCCTGACAATCTGTTCATCGGTTCTACAGAGAGCAAGCTTGTTCTGGGCATGTCTACCGGCTCCGAGACGGATCAAACGGCGTGGCTCAAAGCGTCCAATTCGTCATCCGATACGAAATTGAAATTTGCGTCGTCACTCTTTGAATTAACAATCGCTTCACAAGCGTTGGACGGAGCCAAAACGCTAAATCCACGATGGGCAGAGCCGATTCAAGCGGAATTTACAGCAAGTGGCGATAAGCCGCTTTTAGGCGTATACCGCATTTTTGATGATGGCAGTATGACCTATATCGGTGGAGAACTGACAGAAAAGGGCATCCGCGCAGAGCTCCGTGAGAACGGCAAGTATGCAGTACTAGAGTACAACAAAGTGTTCCTGGATCTGCCTGGGCAGCATTGGGCGAATCGAACTGTGCAGATCATGAGCGCTATGCATATGGTGGAAGGCGTGAGCGACGCATTCTTCCAACCGGAGAAGTCCATTACGCGGGCAGAATTTGTAGCTTTGCTGATGAAATCGATGCACCTTCCGCAGCAAAAACAAAGCAGCTTCAAGGATGTTCCGGCAAGCGCATGGTATGCGCCTTACGTTGCAGGCGCTGCATCAGTCGGCTTGGTCAGCGGTGAGGACGATGCTACATTCAATCCTGAATCGGTTATCAGTAGAGAGGAAATGGCTGTAATTCTCGCAAGAGTATTTGATCATGTGGGCGGAAAATCAGAACAAGGCAACGACAAAACGTTCCAGGATGCCGATCAAATGGCAGCGTGGGCTCGTCCATCTATCGAGTTGACTGCAAAACTAGGACTTCTGCAAGGACGTTCAGATCAACTGTTTGTTCCAAGCGGAAGCGTATCTCGTGCCGAAGCGGCACAAGCGGTATTTAACCTTACGAATAAATTGCCAAAAAAATAAAGCGTTAGAGATAGAGTGGAGGATCTTCCATGCTGCGAATTCAGCATTTCAAGCCAATAATAGCACTCCTAGTCGTTTTCATGTTCCTATGCCAAATGGCGCTGCCAATGTTAAGTCTTCAAGCAAATGCCGCATCCGCTCCCTCAACATGGGCGGATGGAGACCGGAATTACCGTATTCAACTAAGCTTCGATAATTCATCTGGTACGGAAGATTTGCAAAATTATCCCGTATTGGTCAAACTCGACGCTACCAAAATCGATTATTCGGTAACTGCGTCAAACGATCTCAGATTTTACTCGGCAGATCAGTCGTCTGAGCTGCCATACGAGGTTGAAAAATGGGATCCACAGGGAGAGAGCTTGATTTGGGTTAAAGTCCCTATCATCCATGCCCAATCCAGCGCGGATAATATCTGGCTGTATTATGGCGGCAGCTCAACGATTAACCTTCAACCGAAGCAGGTGTGGGATCCGAATTATTTGCTAGTGTATCATTTCCCGGACAGGATCGCCGACTATTTCTATCACCCTGCTCAAGTTCAGCAGTATATAGACTCGAGCGTGAACAACAATACCGGTTTACGGAATGCAATTGGCGCAACTTCAAGCGGGCCTTCTTATACGCTGGAAGCGAAGGATCCTCGTTACAACATGGTAGGTCGTTACTACGAAAGTCATCGAGGTTATGTAAGAGCGACAAACGGCAACGTTGGCGATGGGCAAGGTCAGATTACGATCTCCGCCTGGGTGCGAGCGAATGAGTACGAAGTAAACTCGCTCAATTACTACGTCATTGCAAGAAAGAGAAGTGCTGATGCGCTAAATCAGGCGTATTTTATGAAAATTGGCGGCGGTAAATGGAGCGCTAATTTGTTCACGAACGATGCCGATCCAAGCAAAAACGGCAGCACGGCACCGGACTTGGACGGGGGAGCTGTGACGGCAGACTGGACCTATTTGACGTTGACGTACGATCAAAGTCAAGCTAGCAATAATCTCAAGCTTTATCGCGATGGAGCGCTCGTGGCAGCTACAACCCGCAGCGGAGCGTTGATTACGACAAGTGGTTCGTCAACGACGCCGTTCACGATCAGTAAATCATCCGATGCCGGAGCTGCAGGCGGGGGGTACCGTGGCGGTGTAGACGAAGTCAGGGTTTCGAAGCAAGCTCGCAGCGCAGCTTGGATTTTGGCCGATTACCAAATCATGAGCAAGGGTAGCCGGTTTGTCGTCTTTGGCGACAAAGAATCGAAAGGCGCGATGCAGCTTACCCTGATTCAACCGAAGCAGGGAGCCGTGTACTATTCGCCAGACTTAAGCTTCGGAGGCGTGACCAGCGATGCGTCAACGATTCGTTATCAATTGGATAGCCAGCCGGACGTTGTTGTGGATGGCAGTTTCAAAGCTTTTCAATCGATGCTTGGTCAACTTAAAGGCGGCGCGCATACGTTGAAGGTCGAGGCCGTCTCCAAAACCGATCCTTCAGCTAAGACCAGTAAAACGGTGACCTTTACAATCGATGGACGTAATTTGAGCCCTTCAGCTGCGCCGCAAGGAGCCAATGGGACATTGATTCAGCCAAGCGGCGATGTCAATTTGCAAGTGAAGGCAGAGTCACCGACTGGAGATCCGGTAAATGTAAACTTTTATCAGAAAGACATGAAGTTCGTCAAAGATTACAGCACCAAAGTGTCCACGGATGTCGCCTATGAGCGTACGGATACGATGGATCCACCAACCAACGCCACCATTACTTCCGAGACGGCATTACCGCCAAGCGCTTATGATCAGATGAAATCGTCGGATGGCGCTTATTACAGCAGCAAGTCGTTGTCGAACTATCCTTACCAGCGCTTTGATTTGACAATTGACAGCGATTTGAACAGCGTCAGTCAGCTGGATGTGACATGGGAAGGTCATTCGAAGGAGCTCGTCAAGCTGTTCGCATGGAACTATTCGACCAGCAAATGGGTGCTGATCGCTTCAAAGCTGGGAAATGCGGACAATAGTGATTTTAAATTGACAGGCACCTTGGATATAACGACGATGGTAAACAGCTCCACGAAGGTCGCCAAGTTGTATGTGGCCGCTACGCAGCACGATACGATGCTGCCAGGCAAAAATCCAACGCCGAGCGATTTCGATTTCTCTTTCGTCTGGATGACGGACACACAGCTCGAAGCGGAGTCCTTTCCAGGTGTATACGATGCCGAAACACAGTGGATCGCAGATAACAAGGACACTCAAAAAATCCAGTATGTGATTCATACCGGCGATATCGTGAACACGGCTACCCAGGAAACGCAATGGAAGAACGCCGATCATAGTATGAAAATTTTGGATAACGCAGGAATTCCTTATGGTGTTATTCAAGGTAACCATGATATGAACGATGGGCTGTATAGTAAGTATTTTGGCGCGTTCCGTTTTCAAGACAAGCTGTTCAATGGCAAGCCGTACTACACCGCATATAACAGCATGAACAAGAACCATTACGATCTGATCTCGGCTAGCGGTGTAGATTTCATCATTTTGTATATGGGATGGGGCGGATTTGACGCGACATCTATAGCTTGGGCAAATCAGGTATTACAGCAGTACAAAGACCGTAAAGCAATTTTGGCGGTACATGAGTACTTGCTGTACGAAGGTACCTACGGCAAAGATGATTATGACGGAAATAACATTATGAACCAGATTGTCAAACCGAACAGTAACGTATTCATGGTGTTATGCGGTCATAACCAATCCGCTTTTTATAATGTTAAACGTATCGGGGGCAAAGTCGTCTATGAGCTGCTGCACGACTATCAGGATGCGGCTCTTGGCGGTGCGGCGTACATGCGGATGATGTATTTCGATTTGAAACGCCAGCAGATTTACATGGTACCTTATTCGCCGATTACGAACGACAATTATGGCTTTTTCCAGCAGAAGCATGAGTTTTATACGATGCCGATCAAGTGGAATAACGAGCCTATTGAGCTGGCTACTGGTTACATTGGCATTACGGGAAGTAAGGTCAGTGAGAAACCGTTGAATGAGGTTCCGGTTTCTGCTGCAGCTGGCATGGCTAATTTTGTATGGAGCGGCTTAAACCCGGGCCAGTCCTATACCTGGTTTGCTGAGGTTTTGGACACTTTTGGTCATAAAGTAAAAACGGAGGAAAGCAGCTTTTCCATTGCGGTTCCTGCTTTGCAATCCATTCGATTGAACGGGCTGGCTCCCATGAAAGTAGGACAAAAGCTAAGCACGGTCGTAGAAGCCACGTATACAGACGGGAGTATCGTGCCTGCATCAGGATACGTTATGACCAGCAGCAATCCTGCGGTAGCAATGGTTGATTCTAATGGACTCGTATCGGCGCTCGCCGAAGGGCAGACCGATATCACAGCGAGAGTGGGTTCCATTGGGACGTCCTATCGTCTGATTGTCCAAGCGCTGCCATCGGTGCAGCCAATCATTCAATCGATAGAGCTGACCGGTTTAAAGGATGCTGTAGTTGGAGAGCGCCAGCAAACGGTAGTCACAGCAACTTATAGCAACAAGACGACCGTAAAGCTGCTGGAAGCGGGTCAACCATTGGCACCAGGGCTTATACTGACCAATACGAACCCGCTTGTTGCTTCGCTGGATCCATTGACTGGTGAAGTAATCGCTTTGAAAGCAGGAGAAACGCTTATCACAGCAACCTATCAGTCCCTCAATCAAAGCTTTAAGTTATTGGTGAAAGCGGACGTAACGAAGCCAGTTCCTGATCCTACATTGGAATCACTGGTGATTAACGGCCTTGATACACTTAAAGTTGGAGAGAAAGGCCAAGCGACCATAAGCGGACGGTATAGTGACAAGCAGATCTTTGTTCCGATTCAGGACGGTGTTCAATTTACGAGCAGCATGGAGTCCGTAGCAGCGGTGAATGCTCAAGGAGAAGTGACCGCATTAAGTATAGGCCGTGCAACGATTATAGCAAGATTTAAAGGGTTAGAGATTAGTCGCGAAATTCAGGTTGTTGCAGCAACTGTACCACAAACAGGAGGTGGGGGTAGCTATATACCGACACCTGTTCAGACAAATCCGGACGACAAATTTATTCAAAAAGTAGAGGCAAGTCAGCTAACTGCTAACAACGGTACGGATTCAATCATCGTGCAAGTTGAGAAAGGCAAAGTACAGATAGAGCTTCCTTACTTGAATGCGGATCAGGCCAAGGCATCGCATGTTGCTGTTCAGTTCGAATGGGGAACAGTGAAAGTACCTGCTAACGCTTTGGTATCTGACAAGCCCAATAAAGATTCGGCACTTGTAGTGTCGGGTAGTGTATGGAACGACGATTATATGGATATTCTGAAAGATTTGGAATCTCATTCATCTTTGCGCGTGAAGCCTGCATCCGATATGATTCATTTGGCCTGGGGCTCTTCGGCTCCACTTGAACCGATCGATATTCAGATGCCTTTGCAGCAAGGGTTTAACAGTAAAAGAGTTGGATTATACCGCATCAGCAACGACGGTCAACTCATCTTACAGTCTCTTAATACTTCTGCAGATCCTTCCCACATGCAGTTCAAGGCGAGTGGCAGCGGTGACTTTGTCATCGTACAAAAGGATGTAAACTATTTCGACGTCAAAGGTCATTGGGCTTCGGATGTGATCGGAGATTTGGCTGCAAGAAACATGTTCGATTCCATGGTGGTCGATCCCATTGTTGCCGATCAAGGCGAACAAGGCTTTAATCCGGAAAAACAGATTACTCGTGCGGAATTTGCCGCTCTGATCGCTCGTTCGCTGGAGCTGCCGAAGACAGGCAGCAGCCCCTTCACAGATATTCCGCATACCACTTGGTATTCGCAAGAAGTTGCAGTTGCTTTGAAAGCTGGCATCGTGGATGGAGTCAGCGACTCTACTTTTGCTCCTGAGGCTCAAGTTACCAGAGAACAGATGGCTGCTATGCTGATACGAGCTTGGAAAGTCAAAAATGGCGGGGCGGAGGCGCCGCACACCAGGAAAGCTTTTGCCGATTGGAGCGATGTTGATGATTGGGCGAAAGAAGCGATAGCTTCAGCATCCTCATTGCGTTTGATGAATGGGCGCGCGGAAGAATCGTTCGTGCCTAAAGGAACAGCGACACGAGCAGAGGGAACGCAGGCCATCCATAATTTCTTATTTCATACAAATGAATAAATCCTGTGCACCCTATTGGAAAAAGTAAGCAATTTTAATATACTGAGACATATATGTATCCATGGGTGGTGTATCGATCTTGTCGTTGTTGGGCCAGGAAAGAAGAGAGCTTATATTGCAAACATTGCTTCGTGATGGAAAAGTCAAAGTTCTGCCTATGGCGGACGAACTTGGCGTTTCCTCGGAGACGGTCCGTCGAGATCTCGATGCCTTGGAATTAGAGGGACACCTTAAGCGGGTTTACGGCGGAGCTGTTCGCGCCAGCTATGAAAACGGCGAACCTACCTTTGTACAGCGCACACAATTGTACGTTGATGCAAAGAAAAAGATCGGGGAACGTGCTGCGCAGCTTATTCAGGATGGGGATACGATTGCTTTAGATGTAGGGACCACAATGATGGAGTTGGCGAAAGCCATCCAAGGCAAACGCAACTTGACAATCTTGACAAACTCGCTGCCGATTGCCTCTTATCTGTCTGAAGCATTGAACAGCAACCGGTTTTCCGGTAAGGTTTTTTTACTCGGTGGACAGCTTAATCCGGAACAGCAATCGCTCACAGGTCCACTCTGTGAACAAGTCATGGAACAGTTTTATTTGAATAAAGCCTTTTTGTCCATCGGAGGTATCTCTCTGACGGGCGGTGTGACCGATTATGATTTGAACGAAACCTATATTACGAAAAAGTTCGCCAAATCGGCACGAGAAGTTATTGTGCTGGCAGATCAGTCAAAAATCGGCGTCCAAGCTTTCGTTCATATTATGCCGCTCGATCAGGTTGATGTCATTGTCTCCGACATGCCATATCCTAAAGAATGGAAGGAAACGATAGATCAAAAGGACATATATTGGATAACAAGCGAATGACGTTCATGTAATGGCAAAAAGTTCAGGCTCTTATTGGGAATTTTCCAGTAGGAGCCTGAACTTTTCTTTTTGCCATTGCTAAGATAAATATTCGATCAACTGCTCGTGGTTTATTTGGAGTTTTTTCGGCAAGGGATTATTCGTCAAAAGAGAGTTATCATATTTTTCGGGAATGATGGAGGAAAAAGTATCCTGCATTAATTCTTCGTATGCAACATTCGTATAACCCCAACGTGTCAAAAGTTTTTTTGTGAATTCTGAATGATTCATGATATCGGTAGTCCCAAGGTGGTAAATGCCCGATAGCCCTTGTTCCATCAAATAGGTAAGCTGCATTGATAATAACTGATCGGTATTCCTGGTCGAATACAAATTGGTATAGATCTTTATTGATTCTCCGTCCTGAAGCTGCTGTCTCAACTCGTTAGTTCGAGGTGTATCATGACCAAAAAGGGCTGGAATCCTAACAATGGTAAGTTTATCAAAAAGTATTTCAGCCAATTCACTTTCACATTCCGCTTTAAATTGTCCATAATCACTGGCAGCGGAGGGGGGATCCTCTTCGAAATGAGGCGAGTCGATACTTGCATCAAATACATTAGAGGTGGAACAAAAAATCATTCGGCCACCTGTATTTCTTAAGAATTCAGCAGTTTTCACATGAAACTTAAGCTGTTTAACAAAATCTCCGCGCAAAGCCATAACTACGAAATCGGGATTGACTTGCGATAAGAACTTGTCCAGTAAATCAAGTTCACCAATCGGAAGCTGAATTGTACGCTCTGAAGGTAAAAATGACGGTTTATTCAAATGATAACTTCCATAAACATCGTGATGATTACCTGTAAGAGTTTTAGTTAATGCTTTTCCGACTGTTCCGCTTACTCCGAAAATGATTATTTTCATTTCGTCTTATCTCCTTTGCTGATTTAGAGAGGTCTTCGAAATACAAATATTATGTTACGTAAAAATATTTTATTACGTAAATCGATAATTGTCAATTCGCCGTCAAGAGGTGTATATCAAAGTAAACACTGGTATATGGAAGGATCCTGTTTCTTTTCTTATACTTAAAACTATCGAAGGAAGTTGAAACGCGTACAGCATCCGGAGGAACATGTTGAGCCAAATGGGAGGGGTCGTATGAAAATGAAACTGAGAGGGAAGGAAGTTCTCACTACTGCTTTGATTACAAGTCTTATCGCCGCAACGGCGTGCAGCAGCAAACCGGAGAATAGCCCGCAACCGTCCGCGTCCGCGACAGCAGCTGCAACTGGAGCACAAACGCCGGATTCGAAAAAAGTGCTTGAGGTGTCCACAATCAGAGAAGGCGATCCGTATTTGAAATTCGACGCAGGTGAAAGCTTCGACAAAAATTCCGTGTACGAAGCCTACGAGAAAGACGTCGGGGTCAAAATTACGAATCAATGGGTTGCCGCAGATAACAACCAGTTCAAGGAAAAGCTCAAGATCGCAATTGCCTCGAACGATATTCCTGATTTTATGCTCGTTGATGCTACTCAGCTCCAGCAACTGATTGAAGCGGATATGATTATGGATATTACTAGCGTTTACGATAAGTTCGCTACTCCGGAAACCAAAAAATTCATGCAAGCGGACGGCGGTACCCAAATGAAATCGGCCACTTTTGGCGGAAAGCTGATGGCCATTCCGAGCACGTCCAATCCGTACTACGCCCAGTTTCTATACGTGCGTACCGACTGGCTCAAGAAGCTGAATTTGCCGGAGCCGAAAACGATGCAGGATCTGATGACTATCGCGGAAGCGTTTAAGACGAAGGATCCTGGAGGAACTGGAAGAGCTTACGGGATTGCATTCAACAAGGATATGAAAGAAGACGGTGCAACCGGCTTCATCGGTTTCATGAATGGCTACCATGCCTATATGGACTCGAATGCGGATTCCAATCATTGGATTGATGACGGTACCGGCAAACTTGTCAAGGGTTACGTACAGCCGCAAATGAAAGAAGCGCTCAAGGCGCTGCAAGATATGTTCAAAAAAGGTCTGATCGATCCGGAATTTGCCGTGAAGGACACGCAAAAGGAATCGGAACTCATTTTCGGTAACAACATTGGTCTTGTATATGGCGCCGAATGGGTGCCGGCGCACCTTGCGACCGGCGCGATCAAAGACGGCAAACAAGTGCAGGAGTGGGGCGTTTATCCGGTTCCTTCCGTGGATAGTAAGCCGGCCAAAGCACAAATCGGGATAGGCGGCGACAGATATTACGTCGTGTCAAAGAAAGCGAAAAATCCGGAAGCCGTCATGAGGCTGCTCAATCAATGGATTGTCGTGGATAACAATCAAACGGAAGATAACAAAGTTTACGAGTTTGGTAAAGACCGAGTGGAAAAGAAAAGTAACTACTGGTTGCTTAATCCGCTCAGGGTTGGCAGCTTATCGAACAATAACGGTGAAGTGCTGCCGAAGGCGATCGCAGCCAAAGATGCGAGTCTAGCGAAGACGAAAGATCAGAAGTCCCGATACGAGCGGGCTATGAAATATGTAAACGGCGATACGAGCATGTGGTGGGAATATTGGATTTCAGGTCCGAAGGGCTCCTACTCCCTTATTCCAGATATGAAAAAGAACAATCAGTTTGAACAAACGAAGTTTTACGGTGCCCCAACGCCAACGATGGTGGAGAAGAATGCGATCCTCGAGAAGAAGCGCGATGAAGTATTTTTCAAAATTATTATGAATCAGGTATCGATTGATGAGTTCGATAAATTTGTCGCCGACTGGAAGAAGCTTGGCGGAGACCAAATCACCAAAGAAGTGAATGACTGGTACGCGAAGAACAAATAGTTCTTCTCAGGGAGAGGGATCAGGTACGATCCCTCTTTCTATTCAAACTTAGCAGGGGAATATAAGCAGGTGGTGGTGCATGATGAACTTGATTTCTCGCATGTGGAAACGTGAATGGCCGTTACATGTGATGCTGATCCCGGGACTGATTTTTGTCATCGTTTTCAGTTACGTCCCAATGGCAGGCATTATCATGGCGTTCCAAAAATATATTCCGACCAAAGGTCTGTTCGGTTCTCCGTTCGTCGGTTTGAAAAACTTCAATTATATGTTCGTCTATCCCGACATCGGTCGAATTTTTTTCAATACTATTTATATTTCTGTCATGAAAATCGTTGCAGGCTTATTCGTACCCATTACGATTGCTATCCTGCTCAACGAGATGAGCAGGGAATGGATCAAACGAACGTTCCAAACGCTCGTTTACTTGCCGCACTTCATGTCCTGGGTACTTCTGAGCGGCATATTGATCGATGTGCTTTCCCCAACAACCGGGGTCCTCAATCAAGCGCTTGGTTTGCTTGGAATCGACCCGATTTATTTTCTGGGAAATAATCGTTGGTTCCCTTATGTAATGGTCGGTTCGGACATTTGGAAAGAGTTCGGGTACGGTACGATCGTTTACTTGGCGGCATTGACAAGCATTAATCCGTCGCTGTATGAAGCTGCGGAAATTGACGGCGCAGGACGCTGGAAGCAGACGCTGAACATTACGATTCCGGGCATGTTGCCGATTATTGTGCTGATGTTTACGTTAAACATTGGTAACGTCCTCAATGCCGGCTTCGATCAAATATTCAACTTGTACAGTCCGCAAGTATACGAAAGCGCCGACATTATCGATACGTTCGTGTATCGGATGGGTGTCGAGCAGTCTCAGTTCGGGTTCGCTACGGCGGTAGGGCTGTTGAAATCGATCGTTTCGTTCATCTTTATCTCGGTTTCGTATGTCCTCGCTTATCGTTTTGCGAATTATCGCATTTTCTAAATAGAGTTATGGGGAAGAGAGGGGAGACATCATGCGTTACAAAATGCCACTCGGCCGGCGGCTTTTCTTGAGCGGTAATGTCATATTTTTGGCGGGAATCTCTTTTGCCTGTTTGATGCCCATTATTCATATATTGGCCTTATCTTTCAGCAACGGGACGGCGGCAGCCGCCGGCAAGGTCATATTATGGCCTGTCGACTTTACGACGGCTGCTTATGACAACGTATTCGGCAAGCCTGAATATTTGCGCGCTTTTGGGGTTTCATTCGAACGGCTCATTCTTGGAACGTCCATTAGTATGTTTTTGACGATTCTGACTGCCTATCCATTATCGAAAGATGAGAGGCAGTTTCGGCTAAGGACATTTTACGTATGGGTGTTCGTGTTCACGATTTTATTCAGCGGCGGTCTCATCCCATGGTATTTGACGGTGAAATCGCTTGGATTGATCGATACAATATGGGCGCTCGTGCTGCCGGGAGCGCTTCAGGTGTTCAACATTATTTTGCTGCTTAACTTTTACAGGAACCTGCCCAAAGAACTGGAAGAATCGGCACGGATTGACGGTGCCGGACATTTTGCGACACTGTGGAAAATCTATGTTCCCTTAGCTCTTCCAGCGCTCGCAACGACCGGACTGTTTACGATGGTGTGGCACTGGAACAGTTGGTTCGACGGCATGATTTTGATGAACCATCCCGACAAATATCCGCTGCAAACGTTCCTTCAAACAATCATTATCAAACTCGATTTCCGCTTCCTCAAGACACAGGACGCAGAGTTGATCAGCAAGTTGTCCGACCGGACTAGCAAGGCGGCGCAAATATTCGTCGCGGCTTTTCCCATATTGATCGTTTATCCGTTCTTGCAGCGTTTCTTCATAAAAGGAATTGTGATGGGGAGTGTCAAAGAATAAACATTCAGGATTCCCTACCAAAACTTAGCAGGTGAACGAATGATGAAGCGCTTTTTCCGATTGAGAGATTCTTCCATATTCAAAAAAATGTTGGCTGCCTTCATGGTAGTGCTGCTGCCGCTTATGGCCATTACATGGCTGATCAACGAGAAAGGCGCGGAAAGCATCCGCAAGGAAATATCTCAGTCGACACTAAATACGACGGGGTATTACCTGGACTCGCTTGAAAAGGAGGCGGACCGGATCGTGCGATATTTGCCCAAATACGTGACGGATGACGATTTGATCGAATTAGCTGCTGCGGGCAATGAGTTGTCTCACTACGAACGGGCGGAGAAAATACTGGGCATTCAGAAGCGGCTTGTGTTGATGAAGGACTCCAGCCCGTTTATTCAGGAAGCGAAAGCGTATATTCCTTCCATCGATCGAACGCTGATGAGCATCCAATACGACACGTCGATCGACAGGCTGGAATATGCGGCGATGCAACCGAAAAATAGGCCATACGAGGAACCGTTCATTTATTGGAATGATCGGCTGTTCATCTCCATGCAGTACCCGGCGAATACTCGGCGTGAGCCGCTTTTCGTTGTCGGAGTCGAGTTGTCCGCTCGTAAAATCAAGGAATCGCTGGCTCAAATCGGCAGCTCGCTCGATGGCCGAAGCATCCTCCTAAGCTTGGACCGTGGCTGGCATATCCAGAGCGATGACGATCCGGCCCTGCTGGAGACGGTCGAGGCTTTTATCAAGGAAAAACAGGCAGAAGGTAAGAAGGAAGGCTACGAAACAGTCCGTTACGGGGGAAAAAGCTATTTGTCGGTGTTTAAGTATTCTCCGCTCTGGAACTCTTACTCGATAAGCTTGATTCCCGAAGCGAATGTACTGGGTCCGATTCAAACCTACCGCGTATGGTTTTGGTGGGCTTGCGCGCTCGCCGTTGTTGTCGGCCTATTTTTCTCCTACTTTCTGTTCAGGCTCATTTATAAACCGCTCATGCGGCTTGTTTATTCGTTCCGCCACGTCCAGCAAAACCGGCTGATACCGATCACCATCGACCGCGGGCATGACGAATTCGGGTATTTGTACCAAGCCTTTAATGACACGATTCGGTCGCTCCGAACATTGATCGAAGAAAACTACGAGCAGCAAATCCGCAACCAGCGTTCGGAGCTCAAGCGGCTGCAATCGCAAATCAATCCGCATTTCTTATACAACTGCTTCTTTGTCCTGTGTCGGTTGATCAAGTCCGATAGACAGAAGGAAAAAGCGTACCAGTTTTGCTTGTACATCGGTGAATATTTTCATTTCATTACGAGGGATGGTGAAGACGAAATCCCGCTAGCGTTGGAAGTGAAGCATTCCCGCACGTATGTAGACATGCAGACAGTCTGTTACGGGGATCGCATTCAAGTGAGGTTTGACAGCGATGTACCGGAGCTCTCCGTCCCTCGCCTAGTGCTGCAGCCGATCATCGAGAACGCTTACAAGCATGCGCTTGGCAACATGCGGACCGAGGGAGAACTTTGGGTACACTTCGAGAAGAACGAAGAGAGCCTATCTTTCTATGTCGAGGATAACGGGAGCGCCGTAACAGATGAAGAGATCGACCGGCTGAACACCCGTTTGCAGCGGTCTGAAGGCCGTCTCGAAGAGACGACAGGCCTTGTCAATGTTCATCGCAGAATCCAGCTTCGCTACGGAGCCGAGTATGGTATCACGATGGCGCGTTCCGCGCTGGGCGGCTTGAAAGTGAGGATTCATTTCGGCAGCAGTTAAGCCGCTTATTTCCCAGAGGAGGGGTAGGTATGTACCGTTTGCTTATTGTCGACGATCTTCCGATCATCGTGGATGGTCTGATTGAGCTTTTTGAACAATCACATGATATGGACCTCGACATCCTGAAAGCTTATTCCGGCGAGGAGGCGTTGGAGGTCCTTCAGAACAACCGGGTCGATATCGTTATTTCCGACATTAAAATGCCCGGTCTTGAAGGGATCGAGCTGCTGCAGGAAATTAAAGCCCAGTGGCCGGCTTGTAAGGTCATTTTTCTAACCGGCTATAACGATTTCCATTATGTGCAGAGCGCCGTCACATACGGCAGTTTCGAATATTTACTGAAGATCGAAAGCGATGAGAAAATCATCCGTTCTGTCCAGCGGGCGATCGAGAAGTTCGAAGAGGAATACGATCAGCTGCAAATGTTTGAAAGAGCGAATAACCGGATGCGGCTGGCACTGCCATCACTCCAGAAAGATTACATTTCTGGACTTCTTCAAGGTAAATCTGTCACGAGCAGCCAATTGGAGAACCATTTTAAAGAGATCGATATGCCGCTGCGGGCGGACATGCCGGTTTTTTTGCTGCTTGGAAGGGTCGATGGTTGGAGGGACATGATAACGGCTCCGGATAAAGCGCTGCTTATTTACGCCATGCAAAATGTTACCGAGGAGTTCTTGTCGCCACGCGTGCGCAGTTATTCCTATGTGTACGACCAGTCCAAAATCGTATGGTTCATCCAGCCCATAGACGTGAACGATGCGCCAACACCACAAGATTCATCCGATGTACTGTGGAAACAAACATCCACGTATGTAAGCGGCATGCTCGAGAAGATTCAGCGTACGTGCAAGAAGCTGCTGCAGCTGCCAGTCTCTTTTATTCTAAGCAGCGAGTATACAGCGTGGAGCGGTGTTTTCGAAAGATTTCATAGCTTGAAATATGGATTTGTGTACGGAATGGGATTGTCCAGCGAGGTTATTTTGAGCGATTCCGACATCAGACGGTCAGAGGAAGGCACGGCAGCGGATAAGCAGAACGATTTTTTCCATTATACCCGCGTGCAGCTGCTCGCCAAATCCCTGGAGAACAGCCACCGGGAAGAATTTTACAAGCTTTACTTGGAATTGACGGAGATTTGGAGTGAGGAAAACAGCCCGTATGAGCGTAAAAAGGAGCTCTATCACTCTATGGCAGCTGTATTTCTGGCTTACATCAATAAAAGCTCACAGATGCGCGCATATTTGAATAAGGTTCATGATTTGGCTACGTTGTTCCAGTACGGCGACAATGACTCTTGGCTTTCCCTAAGGCAATATTTTATGCAAACTGCTGACTGTCTGTTCGACTGGAACGCAGCCCAAGGCGCGGTGCTTCCGGCGGAAGTAGTGCAAAAAGCGCACCGGTACATCGAAGCCCACATTTCCACGGATATTTCATTAAATGCGATCGCGGACCACGTTGGATTGAATCCGTCGTATTTTTCCAGACTTTACAAGCAAATGACCGGTATCGGGTTATCCGACTACATCATCGACTACCGGAATTTGAAAGCAAAGGAGCTGCTCATTGACAGCACCATGAAAGTGAACGAAATCGCCGCCGCACTCGGCTACAACTCCGCACTGGCCTTCATCCGCTTCTTCAAGAAGCAGAACGAAACGACACCCCAAGAATTCAGAATGCTGCGGATAAAGTAAACAAGTGTATATAAAAGTAAGAAGTTATCTCTTTGTATGCAGGGACGGGTCTTTTAGTATGAATAGTGAAGAGGCCTCTTCAAGCGTTATTATAGTGAACCTATTTTAGGAGGGGAAATGATGAATTTGATGAAACAATGGATATCCCTGGCTGTTTGTATGGTGATGATGTTCGCTTTAATGCCTGATGTGCATGCAGCCGAGAAGCAACCGGAACTTCGCAATCTTGCCAAAGGTTTAAGCTATGAGTGGTCGGAGACACCGGAATCCAGTTATCCGGATACCGGGAATAAGCTTACGGATGGAATAATTGGCGGCTTGAACGTGTTGGATCCTGCATGGACGGGACATTTGCATAAGAAAACTCGTGAAATCGTGTTTGATTTGGGAAGTTCCAAATCCATCTCCAGCATTAAAGCCCATTTCCTGCAAGACTGGCCGGGATCGGCCATTCTCTTTCCTCTGACGGTTTCCATGTACGCTTCCGACGATAAGCAGCATTGGGGGACGCTAGCCAATAAAGCAACAGAGCATCTGTGGAGCGACGGACCTCCTGTCGATCAATACTATGTTTGGGACGGAAACAAGGATGGCGTAGAGAAACCTGGCCATGACGCGACGATGGCGTATGCCCGATATATTAAAGTGACGTTCTCCATGCATCCTAGAGCCTGGTCGTTCATAGACGAAATCGAGATCTGGGGGACCGATGGCAAAGCGAAGGGGGCAAAGATGGTACATGCCGATCCATTCACTTATTTGCAACCAGGTAAAGACACTGCAGGCATTTCCAATTTGTCGCTCTTATATAATGGCTATTATGCCAACGGAGAAGGCAACTGGACGAAGGAGAAGTTGATTCCCGAAATTAGCTATATCAATAAGGAGGGGAAACCGGTCGATTGGTTCTTTGACGGCTTCCTTATGCTCGGATTGATGACACCTCAAGGGCGCGATTTTGGCGGCGGTGGTTCATACCTGTCAGACTGGAAATGGTATCTCGATAAGACGCTCTCCGATCAAGGTGACTTGCGTCAACTCAACGAGGCGACCAAGGAAGTCGGAGAGAAACTTGGGCAGCCGAAGCATAAATCAAAAGTAGTTATGATGATACCGAATCCGGGAGAGTATTTATCCGATTTCGGCGATGTGGACGGCGACGGAATAATGGAGAACTTCAATGAGGGCATCGTAGGCAAAGAGGCGGCTTTGGCCAATAGACAGAAAGCCGTTAGTTGGTGGATTCAAGAGGTTAAGAAGCGTTGGAACGTACAAAATTATTCCAATCTTGAGCTTGTCGGCATGTATTGGCTGGATGAGCAGGTTAGTACGAGTGAGACGGGACCGGAAACTCTCCGTTTAGTCAATAAACTCGTTCACGATCAGGGCTTCAAGGCGTTCTGGATCCCTCACTTCCTGGCGTACAAAAGCTTTATGTGGCAGGATGTCGGCTTTGATGCAGCTGCTTTTCAACCGAACTATTACTTTGAACAGTTGAATGTTGACCGTATGGAAGATGCTTCAACGATTGCCAAGTCTTACGGAATGGGTATGGAAATGGAGTTTGATGACCGAATGCTGACTGATAAAGTGTTCCGCGACAGATTCTACGATTATCTCAAAGGCGGCGTGCAGTATGGCTATATGCGAAATGCATTTAAAGCCTATTACAAAGGCAGCGGCCCCGTTCTGAAGAATTCGGCAACAAGCACAGATCCGGAAATTCGAAATTTGTATGACTCGCTTTACCGATTCACCAAAGGGACATATTCGAATTAACGGCAAGCAGATGCGCTGGTAAAAAAAGTATAGGGCTGGGGATGAATCGGGAACTGCAGAAATCGGCAGCCCGCCCGGCCTTTTTCGCATAATCGGCATTAAACGCGGTTTCATGGAAAGTATTCTAGTCCATAAATTTTTCATTGACTTGGGTAGGGATTAAAAGTTATTATAATTGTGTTGTTACTTAAACGTTTAGGTACTTAAACGATTCAGTAAAATTAGAGGGGGAATATGAATGTCCAAACGTCTGTTAATTACTTCTATTATTGTTGTTCTTTTCAGCTTGTCATTTCTCGTTGGCTGTACGAAAAAATCAACCCAACCAGAGCAAGGTCAAGTAAAACAAGACAGCACAAAGCAAGGAGGAGCTAAACCAGAGGCTGGAGCTGAGCTGCTAGTTTGGGAGTCCAAAGGGCCTGAATTGGATTACTTGAAAGCGATCTCAGCAACCTTTGAAAAAGAATATGGCGTTAAAGTGAAGGTAGAAGTGGTTCCTGCTATTGACTCTGTGAAGAAACTTACGACAGATGGTCCTGCTGGAATAGGGGCTGATGTATTCTCTGCACCTCACGATCAATTAGGCAATGCCGTTACAGCGGGACTTGTTTTACAGAATGATGTATATAACGAAAGCATGCGAAATGAAATCATGTCTTCGGCGATTGACGGGGTTAGCTACAAAGGCGTGTTATACGGGTTCCCGACAGCTATTGACACCTATGCGCTTTTTTACAATAAAAAATTGATGGAAAAGGCTCCGAAAACGTACGATGAAATCATGAAGTTTGCAGAAAGCTATAACGATCCAAAAAACAAAAAGTACGCCTTCATGTGGGATGTACGACAGTTGTATCAATCCTATTCATTCCTTGCGGGTTACGGCGGCTATGTATTTGGCAAGAATGGTACGGATGCAACTGATATTGGTCTGAATAGTCCCAAAGCGATCGAAGGGGCGAAGTTCTTTCAATCATTAAAGAAAATACTTCCGTTAAACGTCAATGACATCAATGATAATATCATTACAGGCTTATTCCAAGAAGGGAAAACAGCTGCTGTCATCAATGGACCCTGGTTAATGGCCGGTTTGTCCAAAGTGAACTTTGAGTATGGGGTAGCGCCGCTGCCGCTTTTGCCAAATGGCGAACATCCACAAAGCTTTTCAGGCATTAGAGCGCTGTATGTGAATTCGTATACCAAATACCCGGTTGCTGCGAAATTGTTTGCTAGTTATGCAACAAGTAAAGAGAATTTAATTAATCGGTTTAAAATGACGACCCAACTGCCTCCAAGAAAAGACATGATGAATGATCCGATCATCACGATGGACGCTAATGCATCGGCTTTCCTTGAACAAGCGAAATACTCGACGCCAATGCCGTCCATACCGGAGATGGGGAATGTTTGGGTGCCCGCAGGTGCTGCACTTGCTTCCATTTGGAACGACAATGGGGATCCGACAACCGTCCTGAATAACGCGGTAGAACAAATTAAGACAGCAATGAAGACTAAGAAATAAGGCGGTCTTACGTATGGATTTGAATCAAAGCGCCCTTCGACATCGAACGATAGCCGCAATTTGCTCCACGGTTTTTATCGGTCTAGGTCAGCTTTATAACAAACAATATTTAAAAGGCTTCGTATTCATCATCTTGGCTCAATTGTTATTCTGGAACTATTATCCCATTGCATATAAAGGGATTATGGGCTTAATCACGTTAGGTGATGTGCCTACCCAAATCATCAATGGGAAAGTGGTTCATGGCGATCACTCCATTTTTATGTTAATTAACGGTCTAATTACACTTGTGGTTATCCTTTTGTTCATAGGCTTCTATTTGATTAACATTTATGACGCCAAGAAAAACGGGGGACTGAGGGATGAAGGAGGCAGTGTCCCTGGATTCATGGATTCCGTTAGAAAAGCGAAGTTTAGAAATTTCCCTTATCTATTATTACTGCCAGCGGCATTTTTTGTACTCTTTGTTACGATTATACCACTCGTTTTCAATGTTTTGATTGCTTTTACGAACTATTCGGCTCCCGCCCATATTCCTGATCGATCCTTAGTAGATTGGGTAGGTTTTAGAACTTTTTATGATTTATTTGCGCAAAAAGCATGGAGATTCACGTTCTTTGGCATAACCGTTTGGAATATTGTATGGGCTGTGGCTTCTACCACAACTGTTTTTTTGAGCGGGTTAATACTGGCGTTGATGCTGAATCATCCTAAGATTAAATTCAAAAGATTTTGGAGAACCGTCTTTATCTTACCTTGGGCAGTCCCGCAATTCATCTCTATATTGGTTTTCAGGGTTTTATTGAACGGTTCGTTTGGTCCCATTAATGATGCAATCGGCAAACTTGGATTTTCTCCAGTGCCCTGGCTATCCGATCCGACCATGGCAAAAGTTACGATTATCGGCGTTAACTTATGGTTTTCGACGCCTTTCCTTATGGCTCTGATGTCGGGTGTTTTAACGACTATGCCGCGCGACCTTTACGAAGCAGCCGAAGTAGATGGCGCCTCAGGAAAGCAAAAGTTTTTCAAGATCACTCTTCCGCTTGTTTTACTGGCTACCGCGCCCATATTAATTATGCAATTTGCCTTTAATTTCAATAACTTCAACTTGATTTATTTGCTTACGGATGGCAAACCGGATAGTCCTGCTTATTATTACGCGGGAAGCACGGATATTCTCATCTCGTGGATCTTTAAGATGACGCTTAATCAAAGTCAATTTAATATGGCTTCCGCTGTGTCTATCATTATGTTTATCTTTATTGCGATGTTTTCCTTATGGAATTATAAGCGGATGAAGTCAGTCTAGGAAGAGGATCTGGTCTAAATGTCTAAATTAAAATCCAACCTGATTGTAACAGGGATTTACACGGTATTTGCCGTTTTGCTTATTGCAGTGATCTATCCGATCATTTGGGTTATTGGGACGTCGCTTAATCCGGGTAATGCTCTACTGGTAAGTAAGATGATCCCTGATGAGCCAACTATCGCTCACTACATTGATCTTATTAGGAACACTGATTTTGTGCTGTGGTATCAAAATACAATAAAGATCGCCATTTCGAATGCCATTGTGTCGACAGCCCTTGTTGCGGCGACGGCTTACGCATTCTCAAGATTTCGTTTCAAGGGCAGAAAACAAGGATTAATGACATTGTTGGTTCTTCAAATGTTTCCTGGCTTCTTATCCGTCATGGCGATTTTTGTTTTGTTATTACAGACGAAATTGTTGGATACCCATCTGGGTTTAATCCTCATTTATGCCGGAGGGTCCATTTCGATGGGGACTTGGGTAATGAAGGGGCATTTCGATACCATTCCGAAAAGTCTTGAAGAAGCCGCTTTTATCGATGGAGCGAGCAATACGGATGTGTTTTTTAAGATTATATTTCCTTTATCGCTACCGGCGATTACCTTTGTTGCACTAAACAGTTTTATTACGCCATTCATGGATTTTATTTTGCCGCAAATCGTGTTGAGATCATCAGCAAAAATGACTTTAGCCCAAGGCTTATATAACATGGTGGCCAACGAAACGAATTCCAGCTTTACGCTTTTCGCTGCCGGCGCTGTGCTTGTGGCATTACCTATCACTGTTCTGTATATGTATTTCCAAAAGTATTTAATTAACGGAATTACGTCAGGGGCAGACAAAGGGTGATGGAGGAAAGTAGATCATACGTAAGGAGACTGCCATGATATTTGAAGCGATTTACCATAGAACTGCTGATTCTTATTGCTACGCCTATGATGACAATTTGATCCATATCCGGTTGCGGACAAAGAAAGACGATCTTCAAATGGTGAAAGCCATCCACGGAGATAAGTATGATTTGGATAAAACCGTTAGTGAGAAGCTACTATATAAGATGGCTAGCGATGAGCTGTTCGATTATTGGCAAGCGGAAATCGCCCCTGAGCACTTTAGGTTACGATATGCGTTTGAATTAGTTTCGAGCGGTCAAACGTTTTGGTATACGGAGAGCGGCTTTTGCAAGGAGAAACCAAAGGATCCGCTGAAATTTTTCGATTATCCGTTTCTTTGGTCGAGTGAAGTTTTAAAGCCGCCGGGGTGGGTAAAAGAAGCTATCTTTTATCAGATTTTCCCTGAACGATTTGCGAACGGCGATCCATCGAATGATCCGGCCAATGTTCGTCCATGGGAGGATGCCAATCCGGGTCCGCATGATTTCTACGGGGGAGATTTACAAGGCATATTAGACCGTATCGACTATATTAGCGCCCTTGGTGTAAATGCCATCTATTTTACTCCTATCTTTGAAGCGGAGACTAATCATAAATACGATACGACCGATTATTTAAAAGTGGATCCGCATTTCGGTGACACTACATTATTGAAAAAGTTGGTCAATGCTTTTCATGATCGCGGCATCCGCGTAATCCTTGATGCGGTGTTTAATCACAGCGGTTTTTGGTTTGCCCCTTTTCAGGATGTGATCGAAAAAGGTCCTGACTCTGCGTATTGGGATTGGTTCCACATCAAAGAATATCCGCTTAAATATGAACCAAGGCCGTCTTATCATTGTTTTGCTTTCGAGTCCCATATGCCGAAGTTAAATACTGCGAATCCGGAAGTCAGGAAATATTTACTGGGCATTGCACAATATTGGATAAAAGAGTGCGATATTGACGGGTGGAGATTGGATGTTGCGAATGAAGTTGACCATGAATTTTGGAGGGCATTTCGCAAGGAATTAAAAGCGGTCAAACCTGATTTCTATATCTTGGGTGAGATTTGGCACGATGCCATGCCATGGCTTCGAGGAGATCAGTTCGATGCGGTCATGAACTACCCGGCTACGGAAGCCATCATTGATTTTTTTGCAAAAGAAACGACCGATGCGCTGCAATTCTCCTATCAGATCAATCGCTTGTTACCCCAATATCCACAGCAGGTAAACGAAGCCGCCTTTAACATTCTTGGAAGTCATGATACGCCTAGATTGCTTACCGTCTGTGGCGACGAGAATAGATTCAAGCTTGCCGTCTTGTTTCAGTTTACTTTCCTCGGCGTGCCATGTATTTATTACGGCGATGAGGTGGGGATGAGGGGAGGCCAAGACCCCGATTGCAGAAGACCGATGATTTGGGACGTGGAGGAACAGAATCACGAACTTCTTGATTTTTATCGGAGTTTGATTTCATTGAGAAAAAAACATCTTGCACTGCAAGGAGGCCACTGAAAAAGTAAAACCAAACAAAGGTGTAGTATTCTCGCGAAAAATGTGAGGAGACTGCACCTTTTTCTTGTATACTTTTATTATCATTGGAATAAGGGTGAGTCGAGTGATCCAAAAACAACAAACTTTGCTGTTAAGTCCTTATGTTGAACTCTATAATTTGATTGTGCCTAAGGATAATTTGCTTCGACAAATAAATGAACTCGTGGATTTTACATTCATATACGAAGAACTTCAGGTAAATTACTGTCTCGATAATGGTCGTAATGCCATTGATCCAATCCGAATGTTTAAATACTTGTTGTTGAAAGCTATTTTCGATTTGTCCGATGTGGACATTGTTGACCGTTCTCGTTACGATATGTCCTTCAAATATTTTCTTGGAATGGCGCCAGAAGACCCTGTTATGGATCCTAGTTCCTTGACCAAATTTCGCAAACTTCGTTTGAAAGACATGAATTTGCTGGATTTGCTCATTCAGAAAACTGTGCAACTTGCCACCGAAAAGGGAATTATTAAGAGCAAGGCTATTATTGTTGATGCCACCCACACCAAAGCGCGTTACAACCAGAAGTCTCCTCAAGAAATCTTGCAGGATCGGGCACGTAAGGTGCGCAAAGCTCTCTATATGATAGATGAAAGCTTAAAGGGCAAGCTCCCAGCCAAAAATACCAATGCAGATTTGAAAGATGAGATCAGTTATTGCCAAAAACTCATACATACCGTAGAAAATGAGCTAGGTATTGCTTTAGTGCCCAAACTTCAAGAGACCCTCAACATGTTGAAGGAAACCGTTCTAGATGATGTAGAGCAGCTTCGAATTTCAGAAGATGTTGACGCACGGGTTGGGCACAAGAGTGCGGACTCCGCTTTTTTTGGGTACAAGACACATCTGGCCATGACCGAGGAACGAATTATTACAGCAGCCATCGTTACAACAGGTGAAAAGAACGACGGTAAGCAACTACAAGAACTCATTGAAAAAAGTAAAGTGGCAGGCATGGATGTCCGAACAGTGATCGGCGACATGGCGTACTCGGAGAAGGACAATCTCATCTACAGCAATACAAACCATATTGAATTAATAGCCAAACTGAATCCCGTGGTTACCCAGGGAAACCGGAAAAAAGAAGAGGAGTTTGAGTTTAACAAAGACGCAGGTTTGTATGTTTGCAAAGCAGGTCATTTGGCGACGCGAAAAGCGAGGCAGGGGAAAAAAGGTGTCAGCAAGAACCAAGTGACTACCTATTATTTTGATGTGTCGAAATGTAAGCGATGTCCTCTTCGGGAAGGGTGTTACAAGGAAGGAGCCAAGTCAAAGAGCTACTCCGTCAGCATAAAGTCCGACGAACATTCCGACCAAATGGCATTTCAAGAGAGTGAAGATTTCAAAGCGAAGTCGAAAGAACGCTACAAAATTGAAGCGAAGAACAGTGAATTGAAGCACAGACACGGGTATGATGTAGCCACTTCCGCGGGTCTATTAGGTATGGAACTTCAGGGAGCAATGGCGATTTTTGCGGTGAATCTAAAACGAATCTTGAAGCTAAATGATTAAAATTGAAAGTCCCAAAAGGCCAAAAACAGCGAAAGAAGACATCGACCACTTAGGAGGATGTCTTCTTTTTTCTGTAAATGAACCACCAATTAAACTAAAAGGCTAGTTCTTCAGTGGCCTCCACTGCAAGAGGGCTCATTTCGAATTATTTATGCAAAAAATCGTCAACTTGTCGTACAAAGGCAGCATGCCAGCGAACAACTTACCATTTGTTTTAATCATAGCAAACACTCGACTTCCGTGGACTTTGCATTTCTAAGTGAATCATCGCCTGAAATACTCATGGGGAACGGAACATATCAAATGACCGAAAATAAAATTTCTGTAAGTTTACCTTCATTCGGTTGGATCGTTTTGACAGCGTCGCTGTAAGTAATTGACAAAGTAAAAGCGATGTGATTAAATCAACCTAAACGTTTAAGTAGGGTGGGTTTCTCATGAAAAAAGCAACGATAAAAGATATAGCTGGAGCGGCTGGCGTATCCATTGCCACAGTGTCTTACATTTTAAATGATGTCAAAACGCAGTCCATTTCCGATGAAACGCGCGTGAAAGTGCTGAAAATCGCACAACAGCTTAAGTATGTGACAAACCGGACGGCTCAGTCGTTAAAAATTAAGAAAACAGGACTGATTGGCATCCTGCTGTTTAAAGACAAGGATCAGAACCCATGGTCTGATTTGAAATATGTTAGAACCATATACAAGATCGAACAGCTATGCAGCAAGTTGGGCTACCATGCTCTCTTTATGCAAATCGACAGTACGGCACCTTCCTCCAAGATCATCATGGAAAGAAATTTGGATGGCGTCTTCATCATCAATGTTGATAAAGAAAAGTTCTCGACGATATCCAATTATTTCGGATTCGGCATCCCGATATTCGTCATCGACAGTCATATTGAAGACAATTTATTTCACAAAATCATGCCGAACTTTGAGCAAAGCTTTCGCGTATTGAATGAATTGTTCGCGGAATCCCCGCAATTTCTCATTATGGATGCTTACAACAATGAAGAACTGGTGGAGCTCATTAAAGAAAAATCCAACTTGGATCAAGATCGGATATATATTTACGAGAACAGAGAGAGTTTGAACACTTTCTTATCCAAATTTGCCGATCGTCCAGGGGTTGTCATCAACGAGTTTTTGGCGAATGAAGTATACAAGACCCATAAGAAAACAGTGTCTATATGTACGTGCCATTACTCGGAAATTCTCCCTGAAGAAATGATGAAAATCCAGTTTGAATTAAATGATTATGAAGAGATCGTGCACAGTTTGGATCGTTACATGAATGAGCAGGATTACGTAAACCCTGATAAGTTTTTCTTATTGACAACCAAATTGTGACTTTGTTACAAGGAGAAATGCTTTGTGAATTCATCAAGGCTCATCGAGCTCAAAGATTTTTATTCCAAGACCCTTAATAATTACAGAAATATATTTGTTTATTTGCCTCTTAGTTACGATACAGATCTACAGAAGCGATATCCTGTTCTATACATGCACGATGGCCAACACGTATTTTTTGAGGATCAAAAGGGTGAGTCGTGGGAGGTTCATACAACGGTAGACAACCTGGTTTCGCAAGGAAAGATGCGAGAAATCATTGTTGTCGCGATCGCCCATGTTGAAGATGCAAGGATTGCGGAGTATATGCACGCGACCCCTGACGGGAACAATGTTTTTGATGTAATCAATCAAGGCGAACTTTACGAGGCTTTTCTCATTCAAGAGGTTAAACCTTTTATCGATCGGGCACTCCGAACTTTGACGGGCAAAGAACATACGGCTCTCATGGGATCGTCTGCGGGAGGGCTTGTGTCTTATAATATTGGATTCCGTCAATCGGACACATTTGGCATGATAGGAGCCCTTTGTCCTTTCTTTGTCAGCACAGACCCGGGCACGATGGAAGAAACATGGTTAAGTGACATCTACACGGAAAAGAAGAACCTGAAAATCTGGATGGATGTCGGAGATTCTGAAGGTTTTACGGTCATGGAAAAGCATGTCCGGTATGTCACGGATATTCTACTAAGAGCTGGATATGTACTCGGAAACGATCTGATGTACTACCTCGCAGTCGATTCCGGTCACTCTCAAAAGGATTGGGCTGCTAGGGTTCATGCGCCGCTCATTTATTTTTTTGGGGAAATAGGCCAGCCTGTTCGGGTTGATCTACACGGCCCTAAGGTTGTTGGCCTGAAGGGGCCAAAGGTAACATTGAATCCAGTGGTACACTTCGATAGCGGTTTTTTGATGACGGATTTAAACGCTTATTATGAAGTTGTTGATCCCGAGATATTGGAGGTTACAACGGACGGTAAACTAGTTCCTAAAAAAGAAGGGAAAACGATGATCCAATATAGGAATGGTAGCTTAACGGCTGCTCTGGATGTTACCGTTGTCCCTTATATGTCTGATACGGCTACGGTTAAAGTCTTCGTTAAAGTGCCGGAATTCACGCCAAAAACAAATAAGCTATATGCAGGCTTAGAGCTGCCGATGATTCGTGATGGACTGTATGGCGGAACCTTTGAGGTACCTAGGGATATGTCATTTGAATTTCGTATTTCTCGAGGTCTAGGTCAGCATGAAGTTGATCTTCAAGGCCGAGAAATTCCTTATCGCTTATTTACGACGAATGATGGTTTAGTCCTGAATTACGAAGTGGAGAATTGGATAGACATAGCAGCTGTGGCTGATAGAGGTGAATAGGATGGACAGCAAATCAAGCATACTGCGGATCGAAAATTTTTACTCCACACATTTGGACAATAGAAGAGATATTTTTATATACCTCCCCCCCAGTTATCGATACGAAAAGAGTAAGCATTATCCGGTATTGTATATGCATGATGGGCAAAATATTTTCCATCCTGCCTTTAACGGCTACTCCTGGCATGTCAACGAAACCGTGGATAGATTAATTCAAAACCATGCGATGGAAGAGATCATTGTTGTGGGCATTCCGAACATGGGTGCAGAGAGAGCAGATGAATTCACCCACGATATGGAAGGGATTCTCCATCAGTCCGATAAAGTTCAAATCAAGCCCAAAGGCCATTTGTATGAAGCGTTTATTATTGATGAGCTAAAGCCTTACGTGGATTCCGTGTTTCGGACCTTAATCGATCCAGATCATACAGCGCTAATGGGGTCATCCAGAGGCGGGCAAGTCACCTATCATATCGGATTTCGCCGACCGGATATTTTTGGTAAGCTCGCCATCATTTCACCTTATTTTTACTGTGTGGACTCTCTGACATTGGAAGAAACGCCAGTTTATCATGCTTTTAGTAAGAAGCAGTCGACCTCTCAAATCTGGATCGATTTGGGAGGCAGCGAAGGCACCTTGGTGATGGAAAAGCATGTCCGTGAGGTTGCAGAGAAACTGTTGGACTTGGGATATGAAGCAGATAATGAACTCATTTATTTCAATGATCCAGGAGCGGAGCATTCGGAGAAAGACTGGGCACTGAGACTATCTTCTCCTCTCATTCACTTTTTTGGGGAAAAGGGGAAGGAACGTTCTCTGTCTTTACACGGCAGCGAAGAGGTTGGTCTTACTGGCCCCAAATGTAGGATGAATCCGATTCTTGCCTTTGAAACCGGCTTTCAGATGTCTTTGCTGCGTGCGATTTATGAAGTAGAAGATCATCGCATACTGGATGTTCTGGATGACGGAACCGTGGTGCCGTTGGAAGAAGGGGAAACTTCGGTAACGATCAAATATCGGGATTTGGAAGCTACAAAATCAATTCGTGTGGTCAATGCTCAAAAAGAACGTGTGACCTTAGAAATGGTCGTTCATGTCCCGGCGAATACGCCTGAAGATATAAAGATATATGCGTGGTTTCCATTAACTCATAATTGGGGAAATGATACTTACTCCAATCAACTTCAAGTACCTTTTCATGCTGAATTCGTCTACCAAATTAGTAGGGATGATGGAGCTTTCGAGGTTGATCAAACAGGGAAACCTGTGCAGCGTAAATATAAAGCCGTTTCAGATTCGAAAGTAGAAATTAAAGTCGAACATTGGTCTTAAACAATGAAGGGCCTGTCCCATAAGGCGTTCTTCTTTCGCTCCGTATCGAAACAAAATAGAGGCTGCTCGCTAGGTTATTAACCTTTTGAGTCAGCCTCTTTGTTTTGTTGGGTTCATATGATATCTCAAAACGGAAATATGTACGTATTATTCCGAAGTGTATCTATTAGAAAATTGAATCTTGTAGTATAAATATAGAAAGCGCTATCAGATGGGGGCAACTAGAGTTTTGAGCAGAAGTCGAATCATGTTGCATACAATTAAATCGAATTCATTTAAATAAAAGTGAGGAGATAGAAAAATGAAGCTTCAATATTTCTCAGCAGCAGAAAAGTGGACAGAGGCTCTGCCAATTGGTAATGGCCGACTCGGTGCCATGATATTTGGCGGGGTGATGAACGAACATTTGCAATTTAATGAAGATACATTGTGGTCCGGTTCCCCAAAGGACGGCAACAATCCCAGAGCCAAAGAAGTACTTCCAGAAGTTCGGCGTCTCCTCATGGATGGTAAATTTATAGAAGCAGATAAGCTGAGTAAGGAAATGTTGGGTCCGTACACACAATCCTATATGCCGCTTGGCAACTTGCACCTTAAGTTTGATCACGGAGATCTTTATCAATCTTATCAACGGAGCCTATCTCTTCAAGAAGGAATATCGCGAGTGGAGTATCGGATTGGCAATGTTACATACAGCCGGGAAATGTTTGCTTCCCATCCGGACCAAGTGATTGTGCTTCGTTTACAAGCAAGCAAGACGGGGATGTTGAACCTGCATATTAGGCTGGATAGTCAACTCCACTATCGAACGGATACATTTGAAAATGATCTGCTGCTTAAGGGAACTGCACCTGAACATGTGGATCCGAATTACTATGCGACCGATAATCCGATTGTATACGGTGATCCTATAGCTGCAGAAGCGATACGTTTTGAAGCTCGTCTAGGGGCAGTGCTGGATGACGGTAAGCTGCAAGTCGATCATGACGGCATGCATATTCTTGGAGCTACGGGGGTCACACTCTATTTCGTGGCAGAGACTAGCTTTAACGGTTATGACAAATCGCCTGGCAGACAGGGGAAGGATCCTGAGCCTCTTGTTGCCCGAGCGCTGGAGTTGGTGAAGGCGCAATCGTATGATTCACTGCGACGCAAACACATTGAGGATCATCAATCTCTATTTAATCGGGTAGAGCTTAGCTTGGGTGAAACCGTTGCGCCAGCCGATTTATCGACGATAGAGCGGATATCCGAATATGGGGCCAAGGATCCCGGACTAATCGAGCTCTTATTTCATTATGGCCGTTATCTGATGATTGCCAGCTCTCGTCCAGGCACGCAACCGGCTAATTTGCAGGGCATTTGGAATAAAGAAATCCGGCCGCCGTGGAGCAGCAACTATACGCTTAACATTAATGCACAAATGAATTATTGGATGGTAGAAACCTGCAATCTTGCGGAATGCCATGAGCCTTTCCTCGGTTTTATCGGAAGATTGTCGCAGAACGGAAAGAAAACAGCAGATGTCAATTACGGGGCTCGTGGCTGGACGGCACATCACAATACGGATATTTGGTGCCAAGCCTCACCTGTAGGTGATTATGGTCAGGGAGATCCTGTTTGGGCATTATGGCCGATGGGGGGACCCTGGACAACACAGCATTTATGGGAGCACTATGCATTTGGCAAAGACGACACTTTCTTGCGCAATTATGCTTATCCTATTATGAAAGAAGCAGCGCTTTTTTGCTTAGATTGGTTGGTAGATGACGGTTCTGGCCGATTGATTACCATGCCATCTACGTCTCCGGAACACAAATTTGTGACCGCAGAAGGAAAAGCCGGCGTTAGTGCGGCAGCCACCATGGATATGTCAATCATTTGGGATTTGTTTACAAACTGTATGGAAGCATCCGACATTTTGCAAATGGATGCTGACTTCCGTCTAGAATTGGAAGATGCGCGAAGTCGCTTATTTCCGATGCAAATCGGCAAATATGGCCAGTCTGCAGGAGTGGTCTCAGGATTTCGAGGACGAAGATAAGCATCACAGGCATATTTCCCATTTATTCGGCGTTTATCCTGGCCGTCAGTTGACACAGCATACAACACCGGAGCTATATGCTGCGGCGCAGCAATCCTTGAATAGGCGCGGAGATGAGGGGACGGGATGGAGTCTCGGCTGGAAAGTGGGATTATGGGCCCGATTTGGAGATGGAAACCGGGCGCTAGACCTGATTGCCAATCTGCTTAGGCTTGTTAAAGATGATACGGAAAATTATCAAACGGGCGGTATTTATGCGAATTTGTTTGATGCACACCCCCCGTTTCAAATTGATGGCAATTTTGCCGCGGCATCTGGAATAGCTGAACTTCTTCTGCAATCCCATCAGGGTTATCTTCAATTGCTTCCCGCTCTGCCTGATGCTTGGCCGACAGGCTTCGTTAAAGGCTTAAGGGCACGCGGAGGATTTGAGGTGAGCATAAGTTGGGATAAGGGTGAAATTGTTGAAGCGGAGATTTATTCGCATTCTGGAGGACTTTGCAGCGTTCAGATCGATGCTTTAGTTAAGAGTGAATTTCAAACAGTGATAGGAAAACGATATACGCTTTCATTGAATCCATTAACCGTTCAAGAACATTGAATGTAGAAGGGCAACAAGGATTGGAAAAAGACACCCCATGCTGTATGCTGCATGCTAGGTGTCTTTTTTTAACATCAGTCTATTGCAGTCCCCCTTGTACTGCACGTGGACTTGAGAATAAAGGGAATCCAAAGAAAGGAAAAAGAGCTAATGTTCCTGCAGCTATTCCCGCTCCCGAACTACTGAGAATGCCAATAAGCTGAATGCTATTGATATTGAAAGAGTAGGTGCTTCCTGGGAGGACTTCGAAGCTCAAGTTATCTCCTAAGTAGGTTAGCACTTGTACGGTCAAGGTAATGTTGGTACTGTCATTCTCCTGTAGAATTGCGACAGTCTTCTCAAGAATATCGAACTAATAATTCCTTAGATTGATTAATCAGTCTGTTTTAGCAGACCATACTCCACCCATTCTTCCAGTGAAGGACCATACATGCCAGGTACTTTCAGACCTGCTTGACGCATTAGAACCGTCATTTGACCGCGATGGTGTATCAGATGACAATTTAAGATATAAAGCGTTAATCCATTCGACCATTTTTCTCCATGTATATCTTTTATTTCTTTTAATGATTCGTCTGTCCATTGCTCTTTTATTGCGGTAATCATGGATTCACTTGACTGACGAAAGCTATTCGCTATTTCCTTTGCAGAAGAGGGAACCTGGCTCCCATGCCCACCCACTGCATCAAATTTTAATCCGGTTTTAGATATCAGATCATGACAAGAAGTAGTTATATGCCAAGCCAGTTCCCCCAGTGTTCTATGACCATGAACTACCTCTTGATTCAATGAAGCATCTGTCAGCACATCCATGACTTTTTGTGTCGAGTTTGCTTCATGGTTCCAGTTCGTCATAAATTCTTCGATTGTACGATACATTCTTCTAATCCTCCTACTATCAATTTGATCTTAGAAATTTAACATTTAACCTTCGTTCACAAATGTTGCAGCCCGATGCGATTGCCTTCGCTGTCAATAAACATGCCTAAGTATCCAGCGTTATTTCCAGCATATGTTTTCTCCATAATAACTTGTCCACCAGCTTCATGTACGCGTAATAGAATTGTTGCCAGGTCTGGGCTTCCATCCAGGTATACAGTAAGACCCTCTGTAGATGGTTTGTGATTCGGTCCCTGTACTAAAGCTCCACCATTAAACTGCTCCCGAACCGGGAAAAATGCGTATTCGGAATCATCCATCGGAACCACTTGCATTTCACACTGAAAAATCTGCTCGTAAAAAGTTTTTGCCCGTTGCAAATTCACTGCTGGAATCTCAACCCAAATAAACAAACGTTGTAACATTTTTTAACCTCCATAGACTATAATTTGAATGCTTTTAGCTATTCATAAATATAGACGAATGAGCTGGTCAAAAATCATCGGTACGTCTAAATAAAAGCACGATAGTTGCTACTTCGAGAGTGACTGGTAAATTTTACTCGTCAGGTTGTTGCTTACTGGTGGCTGGCCTCGCTTCTAATTGTGTCGGAAGACCAAACCGAGAATACAGGGCTACATCTATAAAGGTGTGAATATGACCGATTTTTCCATCTTTAATCTCAAGCACATGTATGCCCCACGGTTTCAATGTCCCATCTGGGCCAGTAGGTGCATATTGTGCATAGGCAGGACTGTTACCGTTGGCGCTGACCGGAAGGAGCCGGGAACCCAAACAATGGCTTCGCGTGGCTATATAGAATGAAGCGAGGTTGGCTTGGCCACGAACCCACATGACGAAAGGCGGCATCGACAAGCTTCCGTTCTCATGAAATAACTCCATTAGCACATCGATATCGTATCGTTCAAAAGCTTCCACGTAACGGGAGAGAAGTTGGCGGTCTGCCTCGGCATCCATATCCCGAAGCTCATCCGACCGAAGGTTCGCACGAGTCATCGTCGCCCGCGCTCTTTGTAAGGCACTGTTGACAGCCACTGAGGTCATTCCCATTGCTTCCGCAGTTTGTTTGGCCGACCATCTGAGGACATCATATAGAATGAGCACCGCGCGTTGGCGGGGTGGTAAGGTTTGCAGCAGTGCAATAAAGGACAATCGCAGGGAATCCTTCCGAACTAGAAGATCTACTGGATCGCATGCAGTGTCAGGCACCGGCCAAATCCATGATGTATGGGGTAAAACCGTTCGAGGTTCCACAATCGAAACGGCGGGACCAGACAGGTCCATTGGAAGTGCACGGCGCTTTGTGTATCGCAGCTTATCTAGACAAACGTTTGTAGCAATGCGGTAAATCCAGGATCTAGGCGAGGATTCCTGCCTAAATTGGTCCCAACATTGCCAGGCGCGAATAAGGGTGTCCTGAACAGCATCGTCAGCATCGAAAATTGACCCTAACATTCTGTAACAGTATGAAGTTAGCTCCGTCCTAAGCTCTTCGAACAACTCTAGCTCTATTGGCTTTTCGATCATATTACCTCTATTATCGATATTTGATTTTTCTAAGTAAACTCTTCAAACGCTCAGAAGTAGCCGACGAAGCAGTAAAAATCATAATCTTCAGATCCTGATTTCCCGGTGGCTGCAAGGTCACATGCTCAAATTCCATCTCCCCGATGCAAGGATCCTTCCATCGTTTATGGCAGTCAGCAACCAACTGAACGTCATGTCGTGGCCAATAAGAACGGAACAATTCGCTTAGCTGCATAAATTCCTCCGTCAATTCCCCAAATCTCTCGTCTTGCGGGAAGTGTGCGTAATCAGCACGAAACTGTGCAATCATGACCTGCGCTTTGGCTTCCCAATCCAAATTATTCGTTCGAAGAGAAGAATCGGTCAAGAAACGTCGCATCCAGTTAGTGCGCTGTCCTGATCCCTTAGAAAATTCCGGCAGGCGAAACACGATTTCTGCTGCTTGATTCCACATCAACAAATCCCAATATCGCCCCAATATGAACGCAGGATTCGGTTCAAGAGCCAGCACCGTGCGCTCCAAACCAGCGCTTACCTCATGTTCGGGTTCATCTTCCTTCACTTCAGCTGCCTTTGCCAACATGTGAAGATGACGACGCTCATCAACAGACAACTTTAGTGCTTCAGCCAAGCTATCAAGCACTTGTTCGGAAGGATTGATATCTCTGCCCTGCTCCAAAGAGGTATACCATGAAGTCCCCATATGGGCAAGCTGGGCTACTTCTTCGCGGCGCAACCCGGGCGTTCGGCGACGCCCGTATGACGGCAGCCCCACTTCCTCTGGAGTAAGGCGTTCTCGACGTGCTCGCAAAAATTCGCCAAGCGATAAGCTAGGAGGGTTCTCTTTCATAGTCTTGTCCCCTTTAACCTGACACTGCCAGTCGTACGATAAGCGCAGGAAGGCAGATGATTCCAGTATATGTAATACTGCAAGTATAGCACCAACAAAACTTTAGGAGGTAATCGAAAATGAATATTTTTGTAACTGGGGCAACAGGAAAAGTAGGAAGCCGCTTTGTACCACGCTTGCTGCAGCGCGGTCATAACGTTAGTGTTTTGGTGCGTGATGCGACGAAAGCGGGTACGTTTCAACTGCAAGGCACAAATTTGATTGAAGGCGATCTTTTTCAGCCGGAAAAATTCGCTAACGCGCTGAAAGGCGTGGATGTCGTTGTACATCTAGCGGCGCAATTTCGCGGTGTAGACGAAGCAACTGCGCGAATGTCAAACATCGACTCCAGTATCGCTTTGGCGGAAGCTGCCCTGAAGGCGGATGTTCCACGATTTGTATTTGCAAGCACCAACTTATTGTATGGCGCAGGGAATACTAGCGGACCGAGCCGTGAAAATGACCCTTTGCAGCCTGGATTCCTTTATCCTCAGACCAAAATGGCGGCTGAAGAAGCTTTACTCCAGCTTTATCGTGATAAGGGATTAGGGCTCCGCATCGCACGGTTAGCTTTTGTCTATGGGGAAAGCGATCCTCATATTACAGAATTCCTACCGATGATGCGTACATGGCATCCCGCCAAGCGGCTTCACATGGTCCACCATGCGGATGTTAGTCAAGCCCTGTTGCTTACCGCTACCACCCCTGGCATAGATGGCCACATCTATAACGTGGCTGATGACTCTCCGATTACGGTGGCAGAGTTGTTTCAGCTTCATCATCAGTCCGAACAATTAGCGGCTGAATCCATACAACAACCGTTCAATCCATGGGACATGATCGTGGATACAAGCCGCATACGGAACGAGCTCAACTATCGTCCAGTTTTCCCTTCATTTTATACAGCAAGAGATGCTGGAGCCTTGTGATTCATTCAGCTTTCATGTCCCCGAACCATAAATATAATGACTTTTGGATATACTGGATTTACAAGAGGTGAGATCTGAAGGTTATCAATCTGTATATATAAAAAAAGCCCCAAGCTTCTTTATACTAGCTTGGGGCATGATATTATTTATTTTTTCCCGACGGCGTACCTGTTGGCGTTTCCCCTGGAGTAGCGCCTGGTGTTGGCGATACGGAGAGCGTGCCAGTTGGAGTAACGGCTGGCGTTGGCGAAACGGTAGGTTTGACTGATGGTGTTACGCCAGGCGAAGGCGTCATGCTTCCTTCCGGCGATGGAGACGGTGTCTCGATTACGCCAGGCGTTTGCGTGGGTTCGGGTGTTCTTGTAGCAGAAGCCGTGGGATTCGGAGTAGACGTTGATTTGGGTTTATTGGCATGCTGCTTTTGCATGTCCGCAATATAATCCGGATTGTCGTAAGCACCGCCCGGATCAATCTTCGTCAACCCATCCCAGATATTCGGAACTTGAATCTTATCCGGATGTTCAAAGACGAGCAGGGCGGAAGGCAGTCTGCGTTCGCCATATTTACTGGACGGTTTAGTAATGAGTTGTCCATTTACAACCATCTCGGAGGAGGCGCCGCCGTCAAGGAAGCCAGCGTTGATACATCCCTCTGCCAGCAATAAATCCTGTACTTCCTTCAACGTCGCTCCAATACTGTAAGGAGGTTGACGCCCGTCGATGACCACGAGAATGATGACGCCGTCAGCACGCTGACCAATGGCTGTCCGCGGGTTGAGACCATCTCCTTCGATCGGTAAAGCTTTACCGTTCGCAATCACGCGCGGATAGAACGACACCGCATCTGTAACGTGCATCTGCAACAGTTGGTCAATTGGATATTTACCTATAACGAGCTTTCCTTCTTTCGTGAAGGCAACTACGTGTTGTGGAACGGTTCCGTCCACGCCAGTGTACAAAATTTTACCTCCCGACATGATGACGCCGACCGGAGAAAAACCGTTGCCAAGCCCTTGCGGATCGTCGAAGCCGCCGCCGTTCACTCCGGCAACCGCACCCGTTCGCTGTACCATGGAAGTTATGCGTTCTCCTTGGCCTACCGTGTTGGGTACGACAACGCGCAGAGCTCGCGGGTCGTAGACATACATTTTTTTGCCAACCCAACCATGACCCGAGATGTCTTCGACTTTCGTTAATTCACCATTATGTTTGCGGATCGTAATTGCGCTCAAATCCTGCGGTTCTTTGGCGTTTGCATCGCTCATTAAGCCCATAGCGTTGATCATTTCATCGCGTTTCTTGGCACCGACGAAGATCCAAGCCCAGTCGCGGTGTTGCGTTTCGATGACAGTATTAGCCAAAAACATGCGGATATTCGTCCCTAGTGGAGTCAAATATAGGAAGCTAGAGCTAAGGAATCCAAACAGCGCGACTGCGCCCAAAATTCGCTTCAGCCAGCTCCAGCCCTTAATTTGTTTGAACGTAGTTGTTGCAATATTCATGTTAACTCCTTCTCCTATTCTATCGATTTATACCTCTTCTATCTCTCAAAAAAATCTCATTAACTAAATGTTAACTTCAGCAAACCAAATTACATTTTACCACTCTGTATTCTTAATAACATTGGTATTTATTGAAATAAAAGTATTGTTTTTACAAAAAAAAGTGTGGAATCCGTATTGTACGGAATTATTGCTTGCCTTTTAAAAACATTAGAGTTATTATGGACACGTAAAGTCTTTAATCGAGAAGCTGAATGAAATATTCGCAGGCGACCGACTATGCGCTTCATGCAATCTATCTCTGATAACGGCGGCACCTGATAAGCCTGATGGCGTGCTATTGCTTGCTGAGCTTGTCGAAATTAATCAAAACGAGTAAGGATCCGCTTTTTTTTAAAAGTTATTAAAGATATAAATAGTCTATTATATCTCTATTGAAATTTCGAAATTTGAAAGGGAGAATCAGAATGAATCACGATTGTGCTATTATCGGCGGAGGACCGGCAGGTCTAAATGCTGCTCTTGTTTTAGGCAGGGCAAGAAAAAATGTGGTGGTTATTGATGAAGGGCGGCCGCGAAATGGGGTTACTCGCCAGATCCACGGCTTTCTTACTAGAGATCCTATCAGTCCAAGCGAATTTAGGCGAATTGCGAAGGATCAGATTAGTTCATATCCATCCGTTAACTTTGTGGAGGATACTGCCTTATCGATCACGGGAACCGATGGTGATTTTCTAATTACGACTGCGCGAGGACAGACCTATCGAAGTAAAAAGCTGCTTTTTGCAGTAGGAATGAAGGACCTCCCGGTGGATATTAAAGGGCTGGCAGACGTATATGGTAAAAGCGCCTTTATCTGCCCGTATTGTGATGGCTGGGAACTAAGAGAGCAACCGCTTGTCTTAATTGTCAAGGGAGCGGATGCACTTCACATGGCCAAAATGATATCAGGATGGACGAATCAGTTAACAATCTGTACCCATGGACCTGATGAATTGACGGATGAACAACGTGAGGAACTAAATCAACATAACGTTCCTGTATTTGACTCACCGATCCATTCTGTCGAATCTAACGAAGGCATGGTGCAGCAAGTTATTCTGGAGGACGGTACAAGAATCCCATGCACGGGGATATTTTTTAGACCGAAGCTTACTACCGGATCAGACCAGCCGCAAGCCATAGGTTGCCAGATTACGGAAGCAGGGACTGTCATCGTCGATAATTTCGGTAAAACGAACGTTCCAGGCGTATTTAGTGCCGGTGATGCAGCATCACAACTTCATCAGGCCATTATAGCTGCTTCTTTGGGCTCATTGGCTGGTGTAGGCATAAACAATGAATTGAATGAAGAGGCATGGACTAAACCTTTTGAGGGTAATTTCCGAATGTTGACTTAGAAAAGCATCATATGTTGAATTTTCCGAAATTGACAAGGACAGATAGCGGAACTAACCTAACGGGATTTGATTATTACGAAAATAGTATTAATAAAGAAAGATGATCACAAAGTGGGTTGCTCTGAATATAACAGTATAAAATGGAGTGGATTCGGTGCTGTTTTCAGTAATGCAACTAATTGGTGGAGTCATTCTTTCTTTAGGTTGGGTTCCTCAGATCATACAAATTTTGAAAACAAAATCTGTTGCAGACTTAAGTTTAAAGTCGTACTTACTGATTTTATTGGGGATTAGTCTCATGGAAGCCTATGCTGTTAATTTGGCAGTAACGGGCGTTGGTTTAGCTTTTTTGATAACTAATACAATGTCTTTATGCGTTGTTTTACTAGTCATCATCCTTATTGTACGGTTTCAATCTCATAAATGATAAGGGGTCATTAACTGGGAAAACGATAGGAACTTGAGAATCAGGGTGCCGGCATCGGCAGCCTATTCAACTATCGGACAAGTTAACGTGGTCATTTGCAAGTGATTTTTGGAAAAATATGGTGTATGATATAGTAATAAGAAAAAGAAATTCTCGAAATTCGAAGAACGTTTTATTAATCTACGGTAAATAAGACTGGAGATGCACTAAGTGAAACTGCCGTACAAAGTTGGATATGTATTAACAATTTCCTGGTTAATTTTGATTGTGTATGGATTCATTAGTTATGATTCTGACCATGAGGACATAAAGGTTACAGTGGTTTTATTCATATCATTTGCAGGACTTATTTTATTCCCAGTTTACTACATAACTATTTTTCTGTATTATTTTGTATTCAAAAATAGTTCTAAACGAATATAGGAAATCCTAACATAACGGTGACTATTGTTTAGCAAAACAAGGTGCTGTTCTGCGGCGACAACTGCTCCTTGTTTTTATTGAGGGACGGGCAGTATTTCGCAACAAAATGTCATCAAATCGTCTATTAAGAAAAAGGTTGTGTGAAAATTATTCTCTCAATAAAACGAATTTTTGTAGGAGTCTCACTTGTGCTGATAATAATTGGAGGATTTACCCCTCTTGGAAAAAATATAAGGGTAGAAGCAGCAAAAACCCTCATTTCAACAAGATACCAACAAGAAACTTGGATATTAGTTGGCAAAGAAAAAAGAGATGAATTAGTCAAAGAGTTTTATGATAAATACGGAATTGAGTAAGTTTACTAACGTAAATACGAAATACGAAAAAGGGCTGCCAGGTGGCAGCCCTTTGCTCTACTAATGGGCAGATTACAGGATTGAATGCCCGAGTCATAATCCATATTATTAGATTAGTTATCTTGCTCAGGGGAATATGAATAAATAAATTCTAACTACCGAATGACTGTAAAGAAAGATGAATTAAACTAAACGGAAAACGAGAGTTCAGCAAAAAAAAGAATTTCCAGCGTAAACAATCGCGTTTAATGTATAGTCCTATATTCGTACTTGCTCCAGAGTCACGATTGATCGGTGACCTTACAGGACAGAGCTGTTGTCTGTACTCGGGTGGTTGCCGTTTTTGCGTACAATCAACATAAACCACATGCAGTCCATTCATTCAAGTAATCTAAAACTCCGCGAACGAGCTAGTATTGGCTGGCTGGGTGGCAACAAGATGCTGTAGAAAGAACATGCAAAAAGTGCATCAAATGATGGGGGAATGTTCATTTTCGGATGAGAAGATGCATTTTGTGCATCAAATATCCGTGTTATGGCTCAAATTGGGCTGTATGCGTCGAATTTGCTGTAGTTTTTGCAACAAAACTCTTGAAAACCTTGGTTATCTGCTGAAAGAGATGCACAATTTGCATCAAATTGTGCGATGGGCGATGTAGCATTGAAATTAGAGGTTAAGTTCGTTAATTCGAGTCGAATATACGCGCAAAAAGAAATCCTGCACCCATAAACTGTAAAGTTGAAGTGCTATTATTTGTTAGGCCACTTTATCTGATGCTCGGCGTCGATGCATTGCTTTAAAAAGGGCTTTTAGCACTGGTGGCACCACCAGAAAAATAAATAAAGTTCGGAATAGCTGGTAACAGGTTACGAACGAAAGATCGGCGTTCACTTCTTTCGCAATAATCCCCATTTGGTCCATCCCACCCGGAGAAAGGCTTAAAAAGCTGGTCGACAACGGTACCGGATGCAATTGTGTTAGCAAGAGGCTCAAAACAACTGAGCAGATCAGTAATGCAGTCCCACTTAATAAGGCAAGCAATATTATTTTTAATTTATTCTTCAAATTCTCGGGCTTCAGCATAAGACCAAGATAACCGCCAATCAACAACTGTGAAATGCTCACAAGTGACGATGGAAGGGCAGGCCCTGATAAACCGGACAGATGCAGGACAATCGTTGCAACCATCGGCCCCAATAAAAATGCAGTTGGAAATTTTATCTTTTTCCAGAGAAGAGCACAGGCTGTACATACAACGGCATACACCAAAATGTTAGGAAATAATCCTCCCCAGCTCGCTGTTGCAGCCGATGCTGCATCAGGAAGCGAATGATGAAGTGAGCTTCCGAATAACGGACTAAAAATAAACAAAGGGACAAAGAATATAATCATAATGATCCGGGAAACTTGTAAAAAAGTCACAACGGTTAAATCAATTCCTTTTAGCTCCTCAGCCAAGGCGATCATTTGACTCAGTCCTCCAGGGATACTTCCCAATAATACAGTTGGAAAATTGAGACCTGAAAATTTGGCCACCATCAAAGCAATCAGATACGTACAAATCAAAAGCAACGCGGTGAGCAAGATCATGGAGGGCAGTTGTTTCCCAATTTGTTTGAACGTTTCCAGCGTGAACGACAGCCCTAGCATATAACCTATAATAACCATCGCACTATCACGCATCGGACCCGGCCAAACAGGCTTTATTCTTTTGAACAGTCGAGAGCCGATAAAAACAACAATCATGGGGCCGAGAAGCCATGGAATGGGACAATGAATCCATTGGAAAAGGAAACCGCCGATAACTGCAAGCACAATGCTGAACAGAAGTTGTACCCATTTCATATGGAACCAGCGGAGGTCATTCATGGTTTATCACTTCTTTTCGTTTGTTTATGATTTCCGCTGGTTCGAAGTCAATTCATTGATGCGTTGAGGAATATCGCCTCGGAAAACACCGCCATGATAACAAATAATGCTATCAATTTCAAAATTTTTCAATTTCTGTAACGAGCGGATTGCCTCATCCATATTAGGTGTGTTCTCCGGCTTCGGTCCCATCAGTTGGCCTTCTTCAATAAGCAAGGCGTCCCCAGCTATCAGTGTTTTACTTGGTTCGTGATACAGGCAGATATGTCCGGGCGTATGTCCCGGTGTATGAATCACCTCTAGCCCCCCGCCAAAAGGTAATCGTTCCCCCTCCGTCACCACATGGCTGACATTTGCTGGTGTCGAGTTGGAAAATGCAGCCTCATACTCCAGACGGTGCTTCTCGGGCAAAGTTTGAAGAATGGTATGTTTGATGTCGAGGGGCAATTTAAGAAATGGCAACTCGCCGTTAATATATGACTTATCGTCTTCATGCGCATACACATTCACCTGCTGACTACTATTTACTATAAATTGCGGCAGACCACCAATATGATCCAGATCCTGATGGGTGAGGATAATCGAATGTGGTTCCGATGCCTCAATACCCGATTGGCGAATAAGATCTATGATTTCCTTGTGAGAGCTCGGCATTCCCGTATCCACAAGCACATAAGAATGGGAATCATGAATCACCGTGGGATAAATAACCATGGATCTTCCGAGTATATCTATCGTTAGTTCCAACATTTCAATACCATCTGCAATTTTCATCGTTCCAAAGCGTTACGCTTTGGTCACCTCCTTCATATTTTTAGAGTTAAAACTCATGAGTTCATTATATGACTCGTTAGTTTTGCTTGTCAATTCCTTTATTGACCTCGAAAACGAATAATGTCAGAATAATAAGGGGTGAATGTTATGGAAGAACTCGAAGAAATAAAGAAACAACAAATTTTACATACGGCAATGGCTGTTTTTAAAGAAAAAGGCTATGCCTCCACTTCGATGAAAGAAATTGCAGATGCATGCGGCATGGCTAAAGGGAGCATTTATAAAATATTCGATTCAAAAGAAGATTTATTTACAGCGGTTTTTGAGGATTGTCATAAAACCATGTTTGAACAAGCCAGAGAACTAGATCGTCTTCAAGATAACGTGGCTCCCATGGAGAAATTACGGCGCAAGATTGAATTCCAGCTTCAATATATGTTTGAAAATCACTTTTTTACGAGCGAATTCAGAGATCTCTCAATCATACATAACGAGAAGTTTATTGTGGCTTGGAAGAATAAGCGGGCTGCTTTGCTTACCTGGCACCGGGATTGTTTCTATGAAGCTTATGGGGATCGTATCGAGGATTGCATCTGGGATATTGTAGCCATATTTAGAGGAATCCAGAGGGAGTATATTGCTTATGCTCATCAAAAGGTGATCGCGCTTCCTATGTCGGAGCTGGCTCTTTTCTTTGTTGAACGAATGGATGCTATTGTACAGGATATGATTAGCAATGAAAACAAGCCAGTTCTTAAAGAATCCAATGTCTACTTTAACCATATCAATCCTGTAGATCCGCACACGCAGAAAGAAACGATCCACGCTTTTCTGCATTCCTTTTCCGCCAAGATCCAGGAGCTTCAAAAGACGGAAAGTGCTCGTCAGGAGCTGCAGGAAGTGATCGGTTTGCTGCAGCAGGAACTTAAACGGGAAGTTCCTAATAACACCCTGCTGCATGTATATACCACTTTTCTTGAGACGGTTGTTGAACTGAGACCATATGTAAGGCAGCTTAACTTAATGATTTAACTTTTTTTAATATAAAACTTAGACCCTCAGCCCGTTGCTGTGGGTCTCTTTTTTCTATTCAACGAAGGAGTTCACAAGGGGCGAAAGTTGATAGAGAACATATCATTTTGTTTATTAGCGTGTCCTAAATTCAACAAGGTAAGGATGTTCCGACAGCCTTTTGCTTATTGTAGTAATAGTTCTGGTTAGGGGTTAACCAATTACATCCGTTGGGGAATTTAAATGGCAAAAGAAACATATAAAATTATGAAAGGAGGAGACTCATAAAATGCAGATAAAGAACAACTATTTTCGTGCGCGTGCAAATATGGTATATATGATGACCAATAATGAAGTAATGAATCAAATCATTGCCTTTTACATGGATATGAATGGAATGCTCACCTTTGTGGGTTCCTACCCAACTTATGGTAGAGGTACTGGTATAAAGAAAGTTTCCACTGCAACAGCAAACGATGGCATTGACCCCTTAACGTCACAAGGCGCCCTAACTTTGTCCCGTGATGGACGTTTCCTACTTGCAGTTAACGCAGGCAGCCATAGTATCAGTAGTTTCATCATAACCGACAGCGGAGCACCCGTTCTAGTGGATGTAAAGCCATCAGGAGGTGCCCAGCCCAATAGCATAGGTATGTTTGGCAATCTTCTCTATGTTTCCAATGTAGGTAATGAAGCAAACAATTTTGCATCAAATATCACTGGTTTTCACATAAGTGATAACGGAAGCCTTACTCCTATTTCCGGATCCACCCATTCTCTCAGTACTTTCAATGCACAGCCGGCACAGGTTCTCTTCACTCCAGATGGCAGCAAAATTGTTGTCACCGAGTTTACATCAGACCATATCAGTGTATTCCATGTAAATAAAAATGGTACGGTTACAGGACCAATCGTTAATGATTCTTACGGTCAAGGACCGTTGGGCGCTTATTTTCTATCCTCTGGAATCCTCTTAGTTACAGAAGCAGGTTCAAATGCACTGTCATCTTATTCATTGAGCAACGACGGTATCCTTCATGTGATCAGCGGCTCTGTACCAAACGGATACAAGACTGCTTGTTGGGTTGTAACAACAAAGGATGAACGTTTTGCCTACACGACCAACACCTTAAGTGGCACCATCTCAACCTACCAAATTGATCCCAATGGAGCACTGTCGGTGGTAAGTCATATTACCAGTACACCGCCGGATACAGCACCAGGTACTCCGATCGATGTTGGAGTGAGTAGAGATGGACGGCATTTTTACACCCTTAACGGAAATCAGGGTACAGTATCCGTATTTAATATCCAAAATGATGGTAGTCTAGTAAGAATGCAGGTTGCTGCATGGACCAACTTTCCTTACTTTGGGTCGCAAGGATTAGCTGTTCTTTGACGGGTGTGTGTGGGCTACCCGGTGCCGAACGAACCCAACAATTATTCCGCAAACGGTAAATGAGAATTCAATATACAACAAGTTAAAGCAGCCGGCCCATTGGGTCGGCTGTGTTTGCTTATTAAGGCAGTTAAGCGAGATACGATCAGGTGAACGCGTATGGTATGCGCAGCTGAATGCACTATCTTAAGAGTGGATAGCTCCTGCCGTATGAAGAAGGAAACTAATAAAATGAGTCGTAAGGCAAAATAATAAGCACCACTTAGGTGCATTAAGCTGAGCTGATATTTCAGCACTTGGGGCTGCGCTAGGATTTTATTTGAGAATCATCGTAATAAGTACTTCACGATTTATTTCAACATGAGCGACCACAGCACGATAACTCGGATAAAACCCTCTTGATGTAAGTCCAGTATATGAACGACATTCGTACTTTTACACCCGTTTTTTATACACCCTCAGTAGGAAAAGGCGCTTGCACCGTCTACCGTTTTTGCAGACAGTCCGGCAATCGCCGCGACCCAAGTTAATGCCAAGGTAAACAGAGCGAGTATGCCGGCTACTGCAAGCCATGAGAGTATCCCCGCGGACGAACGAAAGCCCATAATCAACGCTACAAGAATGATGACGACAACAGATAGGAGTACCGTCGTACCGCCGCCCGCCAGCTCCTTGACAATCTTCCAAACCTCGATGCGTGCCTCGGGGTCAAGGCCAGTGGTCGGTTCGTCGAGGAAAATGATCTGTGGTTTTCCCACAAGGCTCAAGGCGATGTCGAGTCTGCGGCGCATACCACCCGAATAAGTAGACGCCCTGCGGTCGGCGGCGTCTGTAAAGCCGAAGCGTGTTAGCAAGTCGTCCGCAACCTGACGCGGATTTTTGAGGTATCGCAGCTTGGCAATCATAATCAGATTTTCCCGTCCGGTCAAAATTTCGTCCACGGCGGCAAATTGCCCGGTCAGGCTGATTGCCTGCCGCACATTCTCGGGTTTTGACGCAACATCGAATCCGTTTACGATGGCGGTTCCGCTGTCTTGTTTGAGCAGGGTAGTGAGTATTTTAACAACCGTTGTCTTACCAGCTTCATTAGAGCCAAGTAAGGCGAAAATACTGCCCTTTTCCACCTCGAAATCTACGCCTTTTAGGACTTGAAGCTGCTTGTAGGACTTTTGCAGGCCAACCACTTTAATTAAAGTGTTTTGCATAAAATTCCCCTCCTTATCGAACAGTAACCTTAGACAAATCGGCCCCCATGCCCTTAAGAGAGGCATAAGTCAACTTATCCATCAATGCTCCGTCAAAGCAGATGGTTTTGATGCCACGGTAATACTTATTGGTCAACGAAAAGAACGCTTGAAAAGATACATTCTTGAGTGTAGCGCCCCTAAACGAAGCTTCGGTTAATGCCGACTTGTCAAACTTAACGCCGATAAAGGTTTGCCCGTCAAAACGTTGCCCGCTCAGGTCGCAATATTTGAAGTCCACGCCGTCAAAGATACAACCTTCAAAGATTGTTTTTCTAAGATCGGTCTTGGTTAGCGTGACGTCGGTCAGTTTTATGCCTGTGAATTTTGCTCCGTCCAGCCCCGAAGTGCTGAAGTTGGTGCGTACAAGGATCGATTCATTAAAGCTCGCGTTTGAAAGATCTAGGGAGGTAAAGCTGCAGTCAGTCAAATTCGCGCCGTCAAATTTGGCTTCACGTGCGTCGCTGGCCTTAAACGAACTGCCGGTCAAGTCTGCACCCACAAAGTCGGAACCGCGTAACGCACTAGCATTAAATTGACCTTTATGCGCAGTAACGCCCGCAAAGTCGCTCATTGGCAAGTTGCTCGCGCTAAAGTTTGTCACGACTTGCCGCTCCAACGAGCGGGAGAGGTTGGCGACCTCCAGGATCGTTTGTTCGATATCGCCGATGCTCTCAATGGTCATATTAAATGCTGTTTCATCGTCTTTGCCTTCAGCTTTGAGTTCACGATATCGCTCCTGCAAATCGGAGTGCAGGTCCGCCTTTAATTCGGTGACGCTTTTTACCCCATCGTATGGCGTGAAAACGCCGTTCAAATAGTTCATCAATTTCGGATTCATCTCATCAAAACTCCTTTTATAATAAATTTTCTAACACGCGCTTCGAATACTCCCAATTGCTTTTGTTGCGGGCGTAAGTATCCTTGCCTTTTTCAGTAATCCTAAAATACTTGCGCCGTCCGCCCTGAGACTCATCGCCCCAATACCACTCGATATCGCCGTCTGTTTCAAGCCGCCGGACGCTGGAGTACATCGTGGCTTCCTTTAATTCATATTCGCCGCCCGAGCGCTCGGCGATCAATTTGACAACTTCGTAGCCGTAGCGGTCAGCTTCGGATAAGAGCCTTAAAATCATCGTATCGGTATGTCCGCGCAGCAGGTCGGATGTAATTTTGTTCTCGCTCATTTCATCACCTCCGTGTTTTTATAATACGATATACTACTGTGACTGTAAAGGTAGTATTTTAAATAAAATACTTTGTTTGAAAAGCAAAGCATTTATTCATAACGATATCTAACGGATTCATTCTCTTTTTTCGTGCTTTATCAACTTCCGAACGGACCTTGGACTTGAATACCATCTTGCTGTCCTACATGCTATGACTGTATCAACCACCACTGCGTATAACAATAGTTAAGTAAATGTTACATGGCTGAAATCTTATTTTCATGTGGCGTTAATATTTCAAGATTATAATAAAAGTCGACCCCCTTTAAAATATAAACTTAGACCCTCAGCCCGTTGCTGTGGGTCACTTTTTTGCTATTAATCGACAGCCGCATTGTGTGGGATTAACACATACAGTTACTGCCGATAAACACCATTCTGAGACCACTATGTTCAATTCAGAAGGGAAATTATTCAGTGGTAATGAGCAAGGCAATGAATTAACATGGAAAAAGAACATACGCTATAAGCCAGCAGCGAAAAGAGGCTGACTCAAAAGGTTAAAACCTAGCGAGCAGCCTCTATTTTGTTTCGATACGGAGCGAAATCTAACAGGAATTCTGCTCTTCTGTCAAGAAAGTGGACACTCCTAATTTTCAGGCAGTGCGTCTATAGTACTGCTGCTCAAAGCGAAGAGGGGACACATAGCCTAGCGTACTGTTGGATCTTTTTCGGTTGTAAAATAACTCTAGGTAACGATACAACTTCTCATAGGCTTCCTGCTTTGTTTTGAATGTCGGGGTGCAGTAAATAAGTTCGCGCTTTAAAATGCTATGAAATGCCTCGATACAGGCATTATCATAGCAGTTCCCTTTACGACTCATGCTAGCTCTCATTCGATAGGTTTTGAGCTGTTTACGGTAGTCACTGGACGCGTACTGAGCGCCACGATCAGAATGATGAATAAGCCCCTCCTTGGGCTTCTTAGCGTGATAAGCTTGTTTTAATGCGTCTAGCACGAGGTCTGTCGTCATGCTGTCGCTGAGCTTCCAACCTACAATCTGCTTTGTGTACAGATCCATTACGCTTGCTAAGTACAGTTTTCCTTCACGACAGGGAATGTAGGTAATGTCAGCTACCCATTTTTCATTGGGTTTTGTCGCTGAAAAGTCTTGCTCGAGTACATTTGGAGCGATGGGTTCATTGTGTTTCGAATCCGTTGTTGTTACTCTGAATTTCTTTGACATACAAGAGCGAAGGCCTTGTTCACGCATGATCTTGCCGACAGTACGCTCAGATACCCGCAATTCTTCCTTTTTAAGTTCATTCCATATCCTTGGACTTCCGTACCGCTGATCAGAGTCCTTAAAGTGAAACTTAATCCGCTCTGTTAGCATCTCTTTGTGTTTTTGCTGTTCGGACGGTGCTGCCGTACGCCATTTGTAATAGCCGCTCCTGGATACTTTAAGCACGCTGCACATCTTCTCCACTGGAAACTCAGAGCGATGATCTTCAATGAATTGAAACCTTAATTCTTTGGTTTGCTGAAGATGTGCACCGCCTTTTTTACGATAGCCAATTCCTCTTCTACATCAGCTAAACGGCGGTCTTTCTGATTCAGTTCACGTTCTTTTTCTTTCAATAGTTGCTCGAGTTCTCGAACCCGTTCACTTTGATTGACGGATTCGTTTTTAAACTCGCGGTATTTTGCTTTCCAAGCATGTAGCGTTTTGGCAGGTATGTCCAGTTCGAGTGCGATCTCCTCTACAGACTTTGTCTGCTCTTGCAAATACTTTGCTGTTTGACGTCTAAATTCTTCATTAAATGACCTCCGCTGCCCACTCATGTGAACACCTCCTAGTTATGATTATTATCTAATTCTCTTAGTGAGGTGTCCACTTCTTATTCTAGGTGCATTCCTCCCGTTAATTTGGCGTTAACTGCTCTAAACGGTCAACTAACTGGAAAACCTTCCTCTATTTTAGGGGGAATCGCTATTTAGCAGAGAAACAACAGAAATAACGGGAGATTTTCCATGTAAACTAGCTTTTTATAAAAAAATACCCAAATTAGCGATAGGAATTCCATGTAGTGCAGAGTGAAAACAGAGGCAGCCTAAAGATAAACGCCTTATGGGACAGCCCTTTTTCTTTTTCAACTAAACTTACCATGGAATCGAAAATCGGTGGCGCGTACTTTTCCAATTCAACGTACCCGTCAGTACGAGTGCGGCGAAATAGAGAAACAAGGAGCAGGAGATTGAAGTAATGACGCACCATAACTGCGGCATACCATGGCTCACAACATAGTTATAGCTCCAGTGTCCGCATATCATCATCAGCATCATGCAGATCCCAACCTTGACATAAGGCCGAATACTCCAATAAAATCCGATCGAGCTTGAGATGGATAAGAAGTTCAGCAGTGTTTGCATCACAATGCCGATACCGATGCCGTAAGCAACGCCAATAATACCAAATTGGCTGCCGAACACGAAGATCGAGACACCCTTGAATGCGGTGGCTATTATGTAATTCCACAGCGTAGCTTTGGCACGGCCGAGCCCGAGCAGAATCGCATGAAGAGGAGCGTCGAAGTAATGCAGGAAAAACATCGGCGCCAGTATTTTCAGAAGCAATCCTGCTTCCGGCGCATGATAGACAAGTGTCGTTAATGGAGTTGCCCACACGTACAGGATTACGGTCGCCGGCGCGCCGATCAGGAGTCCCAAGTTCAAAGCCTGATTCATTCGCTCATGTATGAGCAGACTGTTCTTGTTTGCTGCTGCTTCACCAATTGCAGGAATGAGAGCGGTGGACAAGGACTGCGTGATAAAGCTCGGCATGAACAGCAGCGGAAACGCATAGCCGGCCAGCATGCCGAATTGTTTCGTGGCTAACACCGTGCCGATGCCGGCTAGTGCCAGGCTGGTTGTAATAAGAAGCGGCTGGAAGGTGCTGTATAACGAATGAATGACACCGTGCCCGGTCGTCGGCAGTCCGATCTGCAGCAGCTCGCCGAGTGTGCTTCTTCCTTGTTTCAGGTGGCTTGCCCAAGTCTCGCCCGGCATCTTCGATTCACCGTAAAGCTTATAGCTGGTCACCAGGAATAGGAGACTGATCGCTTCGCTGACGACAGAGGCAGCCATTGCTCCAGCAGCCGCATAAGCGACGCCGTAAGGCAGCAATAGGTGGACCAGCGCAAGTACACAGGCGATTTGAACCGTATGCTCCAGTACATCGGAAGCTGCGATGGTCTTCATCTGCTGCATGCCGCGGAAATATCCCTTTAATACGGCGGAGACAGCGACGATCGGCGCGATCGGCGTAATCGCCAGCATCGCGTAATAAGCGCGTTGGTCGCTTAGCAGAATGGATGCGATCCACTCAGATCCAAGTAACGATATGGTCGTGAGCGCTACGCTCAAGGCGGCCGTGACAGCGAGCGAGACATGTAGGATGCGCCTCACTTTCATCCGTTCGCCGCGAGCATGGGCCTCTGCGACCAACTTTGAAATTGCCACCGGCAATCCAAGCTCCGTAATCGTAATGACGAGCGGGACGAGCGGATGCGCCATCATCAAGATGCCGATTCCCTCTGCGCCCAGTACGCGAGCGATATACATGCCGCTGATAAAACCGAGGATACGGTTGATGAATGCAGCGGCAGACAAGACCAGCGTACCTCTCATGAACGATTGCCCGTGTTGTGACATGACTTGTGTCCTCCTGTTTATCGAATACTTAAATGTATTCAAAAATTGGAAAAGCATGCGAACAAGCCGTTGTTGATGTCATTATTGGTAGTGCCACTTGTTACGCGAACGGAAAACTTTTAGTGCAGGAGCTGCTTAGACGGCTCTTTTTTATTTATTGTACAAACGAGCAGCATAGTTTAATCGCTTCGCGAATATTTCAATTATTGAGTATCAAATTTCCCGTTATTACCAATTAAAAATAACTATTAGAATTGAGTGATTTTGGGAGAAGGGGGAGAACATCGTGAAGAAACAAAGTCTTATTTTTATTATGCTATTATTAGTGCTCTCGTTGTCAGCTTGTTTGTCGTCAAAAGTCGCTTTAAACACGCCGAATCCATCGGAACCGCCATCAACGTCTGCACCAGAAATCACGCCTACGCCCACACCCGCGCCATCGCCCTCAGATTCACCCGCGGTGTCACCAACACCTGCAGCAAGTCAAGCACTTCCATTTGATCCCCCAGTACACTTCGATTATCCAGATGCAGTACGTGGAATTTATGTAACAGGTTGGTCAGCTGGTGGGGGCCATATGTCTAAACTTCTACCACTTGTTGATAACACAGACCTAAATGCAATGGTGATAGATATAAAGGATGATGACGGCTATATCACATTTAAACCTGAGGGCAAATTTGCAGAGTTTGGCCAACCTTACATAAAGGATCCCCAAGCACTCATGAAAACTCTTGAACAGCATAAAATTTATCCTATCGCACGTATTGTAGCCTTTAAAGATACGGTTTTGGCGAAAAAACGTCCAGACCTCTCTTATTTAGACGGCAACAGTGTTTGGCGTAATGGAAAAGGTGACGGATTTATTAACCCATTCCTTCAAGAAACATGGCATTATAATGTTGATGTAGCAAAATTAGCTGCAGAACTTGGGTTTAAAGAAATCCAATTCGACTATGTTCGATTCCCGGAAGGCTTTGAAAGCAGAGATAAAGCTCTTCAATATTCAATGGGCGATTACAAGGATAAAAAACCAACTAAATTTGTGCAAGAAGAAAAAGATTATACTGAAGCCTCTAAGAAATATCAAGACGATTTGACTTCTTTACAAATAAAGTTGACAGATGCTGTGAATACCTACAATTCGGCAAAAACCGATGAAAATAAAAAAGCTATGGACGATGCTCAAAAGAGCATGTCTGATCTAAAAAAACATGCACCTCAAGAACCGGATTTTAGCGATAAAGCACGTATGACACAGCTTCGTGTTGATGCTGTCAGCGACTTTGTCGCAAATGCCAGAGAACAACTAAAGCCGTATAAAGTAAAAGTGTCTGTTGATATCTTCGGATATACAGCTACATTGCCTGAAGCTCCAGGTATCGGTCAGAACTTTAACCGCATTTCAAGCTCAGTAGATGTAATTTCGTCTATGATTTATCCAAGTCATTGGTCTAATGGTTATTTCGGAATTCCAAAACCAGATAAAGAGCCCTATAGACTAATTACCGAATATATGAAGGCTGAAAAAGAGAAGTTTGCACAGCTCCAGACTCCCCCCTTATCACGTCCTTGGATTCAAGATTTTACAGCAAGCTGGTTAGGTGCTGGCAATTATATTAAATATGGCAAGGCAGAAGTAGATGCACAAATTAAAGCCTTAAAAGATGCTGGTGTTAATGAATACCTAATCTGGAATGCTAACAATTCCTACACAGAAGGTGTAACCTATATACCAGTTGAATAACACAAAAACAAGGCTGCCGCGGAACCAACCGGGCAGCCTAACTCAATAATAATAATTGAATATATATACATTTGTATGTATAATTATGCATATATTTTAATGATAAGGGGTGCAAAAGTGAAATATAAAATATTTGTGGATGGTCAAGAAGGTACAACAGGTTTAAAAATACATGATTACTTATCTAAGATTTCTAACATAGAAGTAATCAAAATTGAGTCGGAAAATCGAAAAGATTACGAAGCCCGTAGGGCTTTAATAAATGAAACTGATGTCGTATTTCTTTGTCTTCCAGATTCCGCTTCAAGGGATTCCGTATCTATGATAAGTAATAATAAGACCAAAATAATTGATGCAAGTACGGCGTTTAGGACTAACCAGGACTGGACATACGGATTACCAGAATTACATAAAAATCAAAGAATTAAAATCCAAAATTCATCTAGAGTATCTGTCCCAGGATGTCACGCGACAGGGTTCATTTTAGCTATACACCCTTTGGTAGCTGAAGGAATTATACCGAGGGATTACCCTGCGTCTTGTTATTCGCTTACAGGATATAGTGGTGGAGGTAAGAGACTTATATCTGAATATCAGAACTCAAATAGAGAACAGCTTTTCGCACCAAGACAATATGCACTAAACCTTAACCACAAGCATCTTCCAGAAATGCAACTATATTCCGGGTTAAACTCAGCACCACTTTTCACTCCAATAGTGGGAAACTATTATCAGGGTGATGCAGTTACTATTCCTCTCTTTCCTAGAATGTTTATAAAGAATGTAACGGCAAGAGATATTCAAGAACTGCTTGCCTCGTATTATAAAGATGAACGTTTTATTCGAGTTATCCCATACGACTCTGAAGCATATCTTGAAGACGGTTTCTTTAATCTCATGCAATGCAATAATACAAATTATTTGGATATATTTGTTTTTGGCCATAAAGATGAAATATTACTTGTTTCTAGATTTGATAATTTGGGAAAAGGCGCCTCGGGGGCAGCTATTCAAAATATGAACATTATGCTTGGATTTGATGAAGGTTTAGGACTATAGTAAGAGAATGGAAATATTCATGCATTATGAAAGAAGAGGACTCGAAATATGCCTGATGTAACCTTTTACCGCGATGATGCGCTGCCTTTCTTGGAAGCAAAGAGATGTCTGAAGAGCGATTTTGCCTATCAAAAGCATTTCCATGAGGAATATTCGATTGGGTTAATTGATGAAGGTGAAACGAATGCTTGGTGTGACGGAACAATGCATTATGTTGAAAGGGGACGACTGATCAGCTTTCCGCCGATGATGTTGCATGCATGTTATCCCGATACGGGTGTAGAATGGAAATACAAGATGCTGTTCATTCATCCAAATTGGTTCCAGGGGCTCAAGCAACGGGAGGTTGATCAGCTTCATATCCCGTTCTTATTGGGAGAGGGTAAAAATAAAGCCTGCCGTGTACACATCAACCGTACAATGGAGGCACTTACCAGAACCTCATCACCGATTGAGATCGAAACTGCTTTAATCGACCTGGTACAAGCACTCGTTAGTCAGAATACCTCCGATCTTGAACATGAAACACACCAAGGAAAGCAAGACCAGAAATACGTTAAACTTATAAAGGAATACATACATGCACATTTTTCCGAACAGATAACGTTGGAGAATTTGGAGAACGAAGCTGGAATCAGCAGATTTCATCTCATTCGTATGTATAAGAGGTGGAGTCATCTGCCCCCGCATGCTTATCAAAACTTATTGCGAATTAATCATGCGAAGTCGGAATTGATGAAGAAGCGATCGATAGCCGAAATTGCAGTAGAAGTGGGCTTCTATGACCAGAGTCACTTCACGAAAACATTTGACAAGATAGTCGGGACTACACCGCATAAATACGCCTTATCAATTTAAAAAGAGCAATTATTTACAATACCAGCCTCCTTCATCCTAATATACTGGGTGTAACTTGAAAGAGGGAGAGTTGACATCATGTACCAAGTGTCAGATTTGGAAAAACAATTCACAGCTGCACTGAAATCTATCGCTCGCCGTTCAGACCTAAAATCTTATGTGGAGCAGACACCACAACTGAATCGGCTGTTGCGTCTTACGGCTGATAGATATGTAACGGGTGAACATCGCAAAGACGGACTCAAAGTGGGACGCAAGTTAGTGGATAAAGGTTACGCAGTATCCATCGAGTATATTGGTGAAAATACAACTGTTGCCACTGAATGTGAAGCAGCCGCATTGGAGATGATGGCCCTGATCCATGACTTAAGCCAAGGCGGAGTCCCAGCTCGTGTATCATTCGATCTATCACATATCGGACTTTCCTTAGATAAGGAGTTTGCTTTTTCGCATTTGATGAATCTAGCTGAGCAAGCCCAGGGAGCTGGGGTTGAATTATTCATTAGTATGGAAGAGTCTAGCAAGACAGATGACATACTCTCTGTTTATGAGCGAGCAGCCTCTTTTTATCCGAACATTGGCATTACTTTGCAGGCGCACTTGATACGAACCCCACAGGATTTGGCTGCTATAGTTGCCTTACCTAGTCGTATACGAATCGTCAAAGGCGCCTATCAGGAACCGGCTGACTGCTCGATCCCTCGATCTTCAACGCTTAGTGATCGTTATTTGGAACTTGTTGAAAGTGCGATTCGCCAAGGACACCATGTGTCGATCGCTACCCATGATGAACATATCATCGAAGAAGTGCTGAAGCGAGGGTGGTTATCCAACTCAGATGTAGAATTCGAAATGTTGTATGGTATTCGTCCGGATTTGAGCAGCAGGTTAAAAGCAGCTGGGCATCCAGTAAGGATCTATCTTACATATGGGCATCAATGGTTTTTGTACTTGTGTCATCGGATTGCCGAATACCCGCCGAATCTTTTTCAAGCTGTGATGGATATGGTAAGTAATGAGGGAGTTGAGGTTGAGGTTATTAAAGCGTATGACTAAAAAGGATGTTAGGCCACCAGCAAGATATTGCTTGGTGGCCTTTTGCTCAGAGAAATAGACACTCTCAACTCCAAAATGTTCACAAATCGTTCACTTACGAGGAGGTTTCCACTATCGCTATAATAACAAGGGTAAACAGAAAGGATGATGAAAATTGCCAACAACAAAGAAAGAAAATTTTTATTTTGGGTTGATGATGTGCTTTGGGATGGTCGTATTTATGACATTTTATAATTTATTTACACACGGTTTAATTGGCACGATATCCTTGAATGAAATATGTACTCAACTTATTCTAGTCTTTATTATTGCTTCCTTATTGGAATTATTTATTGTAGGTCCAGTTGCAAAGAAAATTGCTTTATCTTTACCATATGACAAATCTAAGAAGGTTTTTGTGATTCTATCCCTTGCATTTTTTATGGTGAGTGGAATGGTTCTTTTTATGTCTCTTTATGGATTGGGGACTGCTTACTTTTCTGACAGTCTAATTGGAGAATCATTGCTTGAAAGTTACTTTTCTTTAATATTTAGAAATTTTATTTTTGCTTTCCCTCTTCAACTCATAGTTGTGGGACCGCTTGTTCGTTATTTATTCACTAAATTCGTTAAAGATAAAATACTTAAGGAATCTTTAAGCTAAAATTCATTCAATTAACTGGAACGATAGTGGAGGAGCTTGCTTCATGCAGCTCCTCTTTTGGTATATTTAAGTATCGATACTCAATTTTCAAGCATCTGAATTACATGCCAATAAACATATTTCTGCTAAAAGGAGCCCAGTTTTCTCCTCGAAAACCAGTCATTCCCTCTAAATTAACAAAACAAGGGAGCACAGTATACATTACACCAGACATAGCATTTACCCTAAATGTCAAGAAGTATCTCATCATGGAATTGTCAGCAAGTGTTATCATTGCCATATCGGGGCGTATTGCGTTTTCTGCTGTTAGTGCATCCTTCATTCCTACGCTCGCGATACCAACAGGACCCATATTACTTCTAATCCAATAATTCGAAACATTTGTTGCTGACGCTAAATCAGTTCGCTTATCATATGTCAATAAAATTTGATTTGAAGCGGTTTGTCTTGCATCCAAAAGAATTGGATGAGGTATCATCATCTGTCGCTCTGTATGAAAACTTAACATTTATTAACCTCCACATAAAATGAAATAGTCAAATGACCAATTTCATTCTATGTGGGTTCACTTGTTTATGTTCATAGAATCGGTGCAAAGCACGTTTGAATTAGATAAATGACCACCAATAGCCTCATCCAATTTCGTTGTTCGAATGCGTCCACGACCAAGAACGCCAGAGAAAGTCATCTTCTGACGGTCACGAACGACCAATACGCATATTTGGTCGTTGCTGATTCCACGATATTTAGCTTTGCCGCCGCGTTTACGGGACTTGCGTTCAGAGATGTTTCTTTTTCCTTTCTCAGAGTACAAGAAATAGGTCTCGTCCATTTCAACGATACCTTGAAACGTTTCGGTTGGAATTTGCTTCAGAGCCGAAAGAATCTTATGCCGCCAGTAAAACAGGGTTACATGCGTCACCTCATTACCCAATTGCTCGGCACATTTTCTCAGCGAAAAGCCCTCAATCATACATTCGATGAATCGAACCCATAGATGGGGTCTTCTGGTGCGTTGAAGAGGCGTGTTTGTGAGGTCGTTGAAGGTTTGATGGCAGGCTTTACAGCGGTAACGCTGCCGTTTCACCTCTCCTGCGCGTGTTTTAATAACGTATTTTCCAAATCGCACAACCGATAGACTTTTGCAATGCGGGCATACTGCTTAATGTCTTATTAAACAGGTGAATGAAATGAGATTACTTTAACCTTTGATGACGGAAGTAAGCGCTGGAGTATGTTATATACACCGAAAGGTTGCATAAAAACCTTTCTCGGCCAAACATAGATCCCCCGGGATTGCATATTCCGCACATGATTATCGTTAGAAGTTACGAAATCGACGATATTAAGAAAATGCTACATTATCTTGAAAAAGAGGGAGATCTTCTCTCCGCATCAAAACTTATTTGAACAGAGGGGGTTGCTTTGCGGGAACTCCTCTTTTTGTCCATTCAAGTAACGGATAGCGTGGGAAGTTTCAGTTATAATAGCTGTTAGTAAGAGTACCAAAGGGAACCTCGATACGCGGCTAGCCCCATTTAAAAAACCTCTTATACATCACCATATTTCCTTGAAGGGGGACATCTGTTTTGGATGCGCAGTTTCTAGATTTATTGGCCCAGAAATATGATACGGAAGAAAAAGTTGTAACAGAAATCATCAACCTTGAAGCGATCTCCAATCTTCCCAAGGGAACTGAGCATTTTGTCAGTGATTTGCATGGGGAGTTCCAGGCTTTTCAGCATGTACTAAGAAACGGTTCGGGTACCGTAAAAGAGAAAATCAAAGCCTTGTTCCGTGAGGTTTGGACGGACCATGAAATCAATGATTTTACGGCGCTAGTTTATTATCCGGAAGAAAAAATACAGCTGGTTAAAGGAGACCTGTGCAATAAACAAGCCTTGAACCGATGGTACAGACAAACGATTGAACAAATGCTTAAGCTCATTTCTTACGCCTCTTCCAAATATACGCGCTCGAAATTGCGTAAAGCTCTGCCGGAGCAGTTTGTATATATTGTAGAAGAGCTTCTATACAAGACGGATTCGACCAACAATAAGGACCCTTATTATGAGGAAATATACCGGCAAATTATTTCCTTGGGCCAGGCGGACAAGCTCATTATCGGCCTTGCTTATACGACCCAGCGCCTGGTGGTTGACCATCTTCATGTGGTCGGAGATATCTATGACCGCGGCCGGACCGATAAAATTATGGACATGCTGATCAACTACCATTCTGTAGACATTCAGTGGGGGAACCATGATGTCCTGTGGATAGGCGCCTATGCGGGTTCCCTGGTCTGCCTTGCGAATATTATCCGGATCTGCGCCAGATACGACAATCTGGACATCATCGAAGACGTATATGGAATCAATCTTCGCCCACTGCTGAACTTGGCGGAGAAATACTATGATGACAATCCGGCCTTTAGACCGAAGCTGCAGACCGACCATAACGGTTCGGAGCAGGAAATCCTGCAGATTGCCAAAATTCATCAAGCCATTGCCATGATCCAGTTTAAGCTTGAAATCCCGATTATCAAGAGACGCCCATACTTTAATATGTCTGAAAGGCTTTTGCTTGAGCAGATCGATTACGACAAAACTGAAATCAAGATTGGCGGAAAAACTTACCCGCTGGAAAATACCTGTTTCGCAACCGTAAATCCGCAGCAGCCTGAACAATTACTGGAGGAGGAACAGCAGGTGATGGAAAAGCTGCTGTTCTCCGTTCAGCATTCCGAAAAGCTGGCCAGACATATGAATTTTCTTATGAAAACGGGCAGCCTTTATTTAAAATACAACGGGAATTTGTTATTTCACGGCTGTATTCCCTTGGATGAAGAAGGAAACATGGAAGAAATGCAGATTGAAGACATGACGTATTCGGGCCGTCAGCTGCTCGATGTTTTTGAATATTATTTACGTTACGCCTTTGCGCATCCGGAAGAGACGGATGATCTGGCTACGGATATGGTATGGTACATCTGGACAGGGGAATGTTCCTCGCTCTTTGGAAAGAGAGAAATGACCACCTTTGAACGGTACTTTATCCAAGATAAAGAAACCTATAAGGAGAGAAAGAACCCTTATTACCATTTGCGTGAAAATGAGGAGATCTGCCGGAAAATCCTGCTGGAGTTTGATATGAATCCGGATCATGGACATATCATTAACGGCCACACGCCAGTTAAAGAAATTCGTGGAGAGAACCCCGTTAAAGCAAACGGGAAAATGGTTGTCATTGACGGCGGTTTTTCCAAAGCCTATCAATCCACAACGGGCATCGCCGGATATACCTTGTTGTATAATTCCTTTGGCATGCAGCTCGTTGCCCATCAGAAATTTAATTCAAAAGAAGATGTGTTATGTAACGGAACGGACGTATTGTCTGTAAAAAGGCTGGTGGACAAAGAACTGGAGCGGAAACTGGTGAGGGAAACCAATGTCGGGGAGAAGCTGCTGCAGAAAATCTCAAATTTGAAGAATCTCCTGGAATATCGCTACATGAAATGAAACAACTGCTAAATGAAACAACTGGTACAGCCGCGTTACGCTAACGGTTACGATAGCACAATAACAACAGGCTGCCGGCTTACTCGGCGGCCTGTTGAAGTAACGGGCAGGATAGTTCCAATTTGTGGTAACATAGTATAGATACTGAAAACATAAAATGGGGTGACTAGTTGAATAGGTATGGTATTTACTTGTTCTTTTCTCTGGTGTGTGTGGTTCACCCTTTAGTATTTTTTGTTTACGGTTATTGGGATGTAAATCAACCACAGGTAGGTCCTGTAGGGATGGTGACTCAAATCTGAAGTTCATACAAATCCTCCCTCTGATTTCAACACTGGTTATCGGCGTCAGCAATACACCACTTGCTATCTATCAGTATGACAAGACTTACAATAGTCGATGATTTGGACTGGTCGGATGTTGAAACCCATTTAAGGCTGATGCAGGCGAAAGTGTATCGTTATCTGGATTTTGTCGAGAGCGGCGATATGGACGAACAGTATCCTAAGTATTCCAACCGTCCAATCGAAATAACGATAAACGCCGAGTATCCGATTCCTGAGATCGGTATGAATCTGATAAATAATCTGAAAGACTATGTGTTGAGAGAGAATGATATTAAGCTAGTCTGGCTGCGGCTTAATAATGTCGAAGAATAAGCAGTTACGTTAGCTGAATCAGACACCGCGGCTTAATTAATTATGCTACCAATGCGCTCGGCGGGTTCACTTTTCCGAAGCCTAACGAGGGTTAATCATAGCATCTAATAAAAGCAGAGTAAGGGCTAAAATAATTGAATAAATCGAGGAGTTGTCATGAGCAAAAAGTCGGAGGAATTTTTCAGAGTTATGCTAAATTTCTTACCTTCAACTGGTATTGATTATAAAAAATCAATTGAGCGTTACGGTAAGGTATTAGAAACAGTCATAATTGAGGATATCTTCATGCCTGAGATTATTAAGCTATTAAGCGAGAATAGGAACAACAAGCTGTTAGATTGTATTTTTGATTATTTTGAAGAAGTATCTAATTGCAAAGATGATCACTTAATTAACGTTTTTTCAGTTACAGTATTGGAATCATTGGGTAACGACAAAACAATTCTTGGGGTTGCACAAGAATATATGGGATCTAAAACCATGCAACTTCAATTAGAGGCTGATAGAGGATTAGGTAGAAGCTAGTCAGCGTATTTTTCTGTTTTAAGGGCTTTGATTTAAGAGCGGATAAGAGCGATGTGTATGTAAATCGAAGAAGACAGAGGCATCTGCTAACACCATATTTACGCATCGGCCCATTCGGCAAGATTCATTACGCTAAAGTAGGAACTATAAGTACCTATATAACAGATTTAGTTTTCAAGCAAATCAAAAGATTTAAGGATAGAATAAATCAAGAAAGGGATAAGGTTATCCATGATTTTTTAAAATTGGATTATGAACCTGAAAACTTAATTTATGCTTTTGTCTCATTTGTGGAGCAAGATATTGATATTGGTCAAGAATTTAACCGTTATTGGTATAGAAATAATCCCAAAGCAATCAAAAAAATTGAATGCAGAATTTGTACAATTATAAACCCTCTTGTATATTTACCCGTGGATAAGATTGCACATGGGCATAAAGCGATATGTGTATTACAATTTAACTCAACAACTAAAGAAAGATTTTAACTTCCTGTGATTGACGGATTTCATATGAATAAAGATGGGAACGAAGTAATTCTATTCAATGAATAGCTGGATTCGTGAAGACAACTCGTTTGTAATGGGTAATTCAACTAACGAAAAACTATAGTTGAGGGGCTTGCTTCGCGGCAGTTCCTCTTTTGTTTATTAAAGTAACGAGCAGTTTAATGGAACGAAAAAGGAAAAAAAAGGTAATATGGCGAAGTCTATTTTAAGCAAGTTTATTATAAGGAGTGATTAAAATGGAGAGTGGAAAAATAATGGGGATTGCATATAATGTAGTTCCTGTATCTGATGTCAAAAAATCAGGAGAATGGTTTGTAAAACATTTTGGTTTTAATATCAGAAATGATAGAGGTACTGATTTAAGTTTATTCAAGGGTAACCGCCCAATCCTTGTTTTAATTGAATCCGATAATGACACAAGAGCGGTTTTTGAAGTAAACGGTCGTACTAGATGGGTTATTACTTTCTTTACTGATGACATTGAATCATTACATAAGAGATTATCTTCCGAAGGAGTCACTGTTAGAAATATAAGTGATGAAGGTATCTATGGAAAGTTTTTTGTCTTTGTGGACATAGATGGAAACTTATATGATGTATGGGAAAATAGAGATAGCGAGTTAATTTTTTAAAAAGGTTGTATTAAACTATCGGAGAACGTTAGTGAAGGAGCTTGCCGTTAAGGGGGCTCCCTTTCATATTGAAATCACGGAAGGGTTGATGATTTGGATACATGTTTTTTATTAACTGGGAAACCTCGCGTGGGGAAATCAACAGCAATAAAACGAATTATTAACCGAATTGGTCCAGAATATTTCGGTGGTTTTTACACAGAAGAAGTACGTAACTCGACGAATCGTATTGGGTTTAATTGTGTAACTCTTAGTGGTGAGAGTCATCGTATTGCGGGTGTTGATAGTGATAGTTCGGTAAGAGTAGGGAGATATGGGGTTGAAGTAGATACTTTTGAGAAAATTGCTTTAAAGGCAGTGAGGCTATCGTTAGAAACGAAGAGGATTACAGTTATCGATGAAATTGGTTTCATGCAAATGTTATCCGTTCCCTTTCAAGAAATGATCCATGAAGTTGTTTCGAGCTCTCAACATATTATTCTAGGGACAATCTGCGTAGATAAACATCCAGATATTGACAAGATAAAAGAACTGACTGGGATAAAACTTTATGCGATGGATGAAGAAAATCGTGACTTGACAACAGAATTAATGGCAAATGAAATTCTTAAGTTATGTCATGAGTAAATTTGATCTGCATTTTCGTTTGTTGAAGTAACAGGCAGAAAAGCGCAGCAAACGGGTAGGTTGTAACCTAATTTACGGGGAACCGTATCAAAAGTAATGGCAAGGTTCATGGAGTGGGCGTGTAAGAGGTGTCGAAAGTTGTCTTAAAGCCATTGTGGAGGATATACTTGACTGCTATATTTAGTGTAAGCAGTAGTAATAATAATGAAACACTCGATGAATAGGGAAGTGAAGGGAAAACATGATCAACGCAGCACATATCATTCTCTACAGTACCAACGCGGAAGCCGACCGGGTCTTCATCCGTGACGTGCTCGGATTAACTCGTGTTGACGCGGGTGGTGGCTGGCTGATTTTCAAGTTGCCTCCTGCCGAGATCGCCGTGCATCCTACAGATGGACTTGGTAAGCACGAGTTCTACTTTATGTGTGAAGATATTGAGAAGACACTTATGGAATTAACCGCTAAGGGCGTCACGATCTCGGAGCCAATCAGCAACCAACGTTGGGGGCGGTCCGCTTCTATCAAACTTCCTAGCGGGGCTGATCTTCCGATCTACCAGCCACTTCACCCTACTGCTTACGACCTAGAGGGCTGAGTCGAAACATTTTCGTTACCTTTCATAAGATGAGGCCATCCCGCAAAGGATGGCCTTAAAACTTGCCATTACAGACAACGTAGGGAACGGTTTTGTCGTTCTACAAAAGAAGAACTAGATTGGAGGAGCTTGCTTGACGGCTGCTCTTTTTTCATTTTTTGAAGTAATGGACAGAATAGTTGAGAATAAGGAAATATTTTCGATTCCCCATGACTTTCGGAAGACGGGTGATACTCCTGCTGCAATGGTTGGGGATATTTAAAGCATGAAGAGGCGATTTTCGAAGTGGACAATTTGCTAAGATTAGCGCCTCACCCCGCTAGCAGCATTTGCTGCTGGTAGGGTTAGTCTCTTTTTCTAACGGTTGCCGCCGTATGTGCATACACTGAGTTAAAAAGGATGAATGATCATGGATGACAAAAACGGATATAGCATTTTAGAAGTTTTTTGGATTTCATTCATTGCACTTTATTTGGTGGTTTGCATTGTTTCAAGCCTATTGTTTGTCTTCACTCCCGTTGGAAATTTAATTATTAGCAACATGACTTCAAGTAATGATTCACAATTTCCGTTTTATTCGATCTCATTACATGTCTTTTTTGCTGGATTTTTAGGAGGCGCTTTATTTGCGGCAAGAAGTCTGTACAAAAAATTACCCATTGACGGTTCCCAGGATGGCGACGATTTGGATGATAGGTTCGAAATAAAGTTATGGTTATTTTGGTATTTATTTAGACCCTTACAAGCTGGAGTACTCTCGTTAATCATAGTGGCGCTGTTAAATGCAGGTTTTATTGGGCTATCGAATATTAAAGATCCGAGCACGCAATCCTTGTATTTTCAAATAAGCATTGGTTTTCTTGTTGGTTATGGTACTCATGAAGTTTTGAAAAAAATAGAAGAAATCATTAAAGTCACTTTCTCAACATCAAAATCTCATCAACCAGTAAATGAAGATGAATCCAAAGAGCAAAATAGACGTATCCCTATGTGATTCAACTCTATGCATTAAGTTAACGGATCGAAATTGAGCAAACAACTCAGACAGGCTGCCGCTAATAAATCCGGCAGCCTATTCTGCTAACGGGTAGAAATGTTGAATAGGTATTCACGGTGTAAAAGGATATTAACGGAATTAGTTGAAGAAGTAGTAATAATGAACAAATAATAAAAGGGAGGTAAGCATTATTTCTACAAAAAAACAGTTATATGTTGGCTTAATTTTCTTCCCAATCATCATATTTTTTAATTGTGTAACCATAATTGGCACACCTCATTTATTTGTTAAAATTATTAATTTAATTTCAATTGTAGCTATATCAGGTGGTTTGGGAGCATTCATTAGAGAAATCTTTGTTCTGAGAGGAAAGGAAAGCATGAAAACAAAATAAAAGAATATTTACTTCCTTTGTCGATTTCACCATTGTTTATTCGTCGTAATTATAGAAGGGCAAAATCAAGTAGAAAGGTTTTTGAAGTCACGTGGATGATTACCAAACAGTAAGCTTTGGGAAGGTATACCATTTAGTTATTAAAAGGAGAGATGGACGATGACAAGAACAATTTCTAAAGGCCGACTATGGGCAGCAAGAGTGATGAGCGGAATCGCCATTTTGTTTATGCTGCTTGACAGTATCATGAAATTATTTAAACCTGCGTTTGTTGTTGATTCTACTGTATCACTTGGTTATCAGGAACATCATATTTTGTTGATGGGCATACTCGGACTTCTTTCAACTATTCTTTATGCATTACCTCGTACAACGATCTTAGGTGCAATATTGTTGACCGGTTATTTTGGCGGCGTAATTGCGACACAGGTTCGTCTAGATGCCCCGCTTTTTTCTACGATCCTGTTTCCCGTTTATCTTGCAGTGTTGGTTTGGGGAGGCCTTTGGTTGAGGAATGAGCAAGTGCGCAAAATCTTTTCTTTGCAAAAATAGATAAGTAGACAATAAAATTTTGAAGCAATTAGTAAGCGTTCACTCAATTGGGTGAACGTTTATTATTTTTGTGGGAATGGTGGAGGAGGATCTCAAGGTGATTTTTCCCATTTATTGCCCCGAAAAAAGGAAAAAGCATTACATCACAATAAAAGTGAACGAGGCTGTGCGAAAAAGGAGTACGATCACAAAAAGTGAAGATTTCCATGGTTAAAGAACCCTGCTATTCTAAGGCTGCAAACGACAATTGAACAACAGAATGGGGGAATGGCGTTGCAGTCCGCATGGAAAAATACTTCACGGAACCGCTTTTTGTATATGCTGCTGGTACCGGTTGTTATCTATTTAATTGTTTTTAAATACGCCCCTATGGCGGGTGAAATCATCGCTTTCAAAAATTATCGTCTGGCTGATGGATTATGGGGAAGTCCATGGGTGGGTTTGGAGCAGTTTGGGAAGTTATTCTCGAGCAGGGACTTTTTTAATGTGCTGAAAAACACGCTGCTGTTGAATCTATATACGCTTATTTTTGCTTTTCCAGCACCCATTATTTTGGCGTTAATGCTGAATGAGGTGCGTGTGGAATGGTACAAACGAACGCTGCAAAATTTGTTGTACATTCCGCATTTCATCTCATGGATCGTACTGGGTGGCATCGTTTACGCTTTGTTATCGCCGTCCACAGGTATTCTGAATTACGTGCTGAAAGGCGTCGGTCTTGAACCGATTTATTTTATGGCAGACAAGTTCTGGTGGACGGTTTCCTTTATTTTCTCGGGAATTTGGAAAGAAGCGGGTTTCGGCACGATTTTGTATTTGGCGGCCATGGCATCGATTGATCCCACCTTATATGAAGCAGCTAAGATGGACGGCGCGAGCAAAATCAGGCGGATTTGGCATGTTACGCTTCCGGGTATTCGCAGCACGATCGCCATACTGCTTATCCTCCAAGTTGGAAAGATGATGGATGTCGGTTTTGAACAGGTGTATGCCCTGAGCAATAACAACGCCACTATATCGAGTGTCGCAGAGGTCATTAGCACGTACGTATATAAACGCGGGATTGAGGATCTGCAATACAGCTATACGACTGCTTTAGGCTTATTCCAATCGGTTATCGGACTCATTCTTATCGTATCTGTGAATCGGATTATTAAAACGTTAGGAGAACGTGGATTATGGTAAAGACCTCTCTATGGTTGAACTATTTGTTGTTGGCATTCTTTGCGTATATCGCATTGTTCCCTTTTATAAATATATTTGCGGTTTCGATGAGCAGCACGAGGGCGATCAACTCAGGCGAAGTATTCATGTGGCCGATCGAGTTTAATATGACCGCGTATTCGAATTTACTGCGAGACGGACAGATGTTGGTGGCCATGAAGAACTCGGTTGTCATTACCGTTGTAGGTACAGCGCTCAATATGCTGTTTACTGTCATGGCCGCTTATCCGCTGTCCAAATCAAGACTGAAAGGTCGAAACGTCATTCTGATGGCGATCCTGTTTACAATGTTATTCAGTGGAGGCATTATCCCGAACTTCTTGCTCGTGAGCAGCTTGGGTTTGGTGAATACTTATTGGTCCTTATGGCTGCCCGCGCTTATCAGCGTCTATAATATGTTCGTTTTGAAGTCATTTCTTGAAGGGTTGCCTGAGGAGCTGGAAGAGTCTGCTTCGATCGACGGCGCCAATGAACTAACGATTATGTGGAAGATTATCCTTCCTCTTTCCAAACCTGTGATCGCCGCTCTAACGTTGTTCTATGCAGTCGGCTGGTGGAATTCATTCGTGAACGTGCTGATCTATATCCGAAGTACGGATAAGCTGAGCTTGATTGTTAAGTTGTACCAGATGATTTCACTGGTAAGTCCCGAGGTTCTGCGGAGCGGAGAAGGCATTAGCCAGACTACGCTTACACCCGAGGGGATTCGAGCTGCGGCGGTTATTTTGACCATCATTCCGATTCTTTGTATCTATCCGTTCCTGCAGAAACATTTCATTAAAGGAGTGTTACTCGGTTCAGTCAAGGGTTAATGAAGCTGGATATATATTGAAGCGAACTCGCGAGCGCTTTTTTATAATATAATATAAATATTATGGGAGGTTATGTATGAAAAGCTTTGGTAAAATAAAGGGGAAAATGGTGCTCGTTTTAAGTATGATTACAGTACTGCTTGCTGCGGCCTGCTCTAATGAAAGTAAGGAAGGCGCAAAGGGACAGGCAAATGAGAAAAATCCTGCGGCTTCTGCGACTGCTGAGGCTGTAAAGGATCCTTATAGTAATCTTCCGAAAAAAGTCAGTATTTCCATGTTCGATAGAGGAAAAGTATCCAGTGATGAAGGCACGTATGAGAAAAACCGCTGGGTGGATTATATTCGTAAGGAATCAGGGATTGATGTATCGATCGTCCCTGTACCGCGCGCTCAGTCTAAGGATAAGTTGAATGTGCTCATCGCTTCGAATCAGGCTCCTGATCTTATCTGGGAGTTCGACCGCTCTTATATCGGAAAGTTAGTGACACAGGGAGCTCTCCAACCCATTAATGAGTATATTGAGAAGTATAGCACTTCATATAAGAAATACCTGAAAGAGAATCCGGATTTGCTCCCTCATATTACGTTCGACGGTAAAATATATGCAGCTGTTACGAAGCGTCCGATTACAGCCGTTGCAAACCACGGGATGTGGATTAGACAAGATTGGCTGGATGAGTTGAACCTTAAGGCGCCTACGACGGTCGATGAATTAATTACTGTGGCGCAAGCATTTAAGAACAAATATCCAGGAAGTACGCCTATCGTAGGGGCAAATGCCAGTGATATCTATGCCGCTCTGAATGGCGCTATGAACAATCAGTGGTATGTGGAAGACGACAAGCTGAAATACGGAGCAACGTTGGACCGTTTTGCAGATGTCATTAGTCTGGAGAAGAAACTGTTCAGTCTTGGACTCGTGGATCGTGAATATTTCACAGATACGAACAACCAAAGAAGCAACCAGCTATGGACGACTGGCAAAGCAGGCATTATGCTTGGTCAGTGGCTTACTACGCTAAATACGGACCTGATTAAAAACGTGCCAAACGCTAATCCCGTACCACTAGAAGCAGTATCCACCAAATACGGTAAGTATGGCGTGTACCAGGAAGCATCACCTTTTATTTATGTCGCTTTCAATAAGGAGATGAAAAATCCGAAGGCAGCCATGGAGTATCTGGATTGGATGATTGATAAGGGATGGTATCCTTTATTAAATGGTGAGAAAGGCGTACACTATGAGGATGTTAATGGTGTTGCCAAACGATTGAACATGGATAAGTACAATAAGGAAGTATCTTATGCAGCAGAGTATGCCGTATTACGTCAAGAGGTTGTTAAGCCAGAGGATTTAATTCTCCAGGCAGCGAATGATCCGTTGTCGCAGCGCATTGCCAAGCTTGATGCGAAAGCATTGGAAACCGCTCTCAAGGTTAATTTCAGACGTGATATTCCCTATCAACCAAACTTTGACGAGATCAATGTCATTCGTGCATCATTCGACAAGTTCATTAAGGAAATCCGCGCTGAAGCAACAACGCAGGGAGATAAATATAGCGGTGAATGGGCACTTGGCGAAATTCGCAAGGAATGGGCTCGTTTAGGCGGAGCCAAAGCGGAAGAAATCGCTAATAAGTGGTACCAGGACAATAAAGCCAGCTTTAAATAACAACTGAGAAGAGGAGGATGGGACAATGAAGTGGATTCAGAACAAACGGCTTACCAAAGCGGTCGGTATGTTATCGATTCTTTTGTTCCTGCTGGTCTCGTCCTCCATTTTCTCAACGTATATTTTCTTCAATAAGGAATTAAAGCGGCAGTTAACGGATACGAATATGGAATTGCTCAGACAATTGGATCATAAGCTCGAGCTTACAATGGAGAATATGGATAAGCTCGCGATCCAGATGCTAAATAATAAAGATGTCACTCAGTTCTTCACTTATGAGTTTAATGAGCAGGAGAGTCACAGCAACTCCTATCGGATATCCAATTATTTTGATAATGCTTTGAGCAGTAATGACAATATGTTTTCCATCGATTTATACGCCTACAACAAAAAACAGCTAGTGTCTGGCAATGTACTGGATGAACAGGATTTCTTGCAGAACTATCAATGGATTAACGATTTCAAACAATATGAGGGATATTCCAAGTGGATGCCGACTCGTAGAGTGATGCTGGATCAATCGAATTATCCGATTTATCGAAACGTGGTCACTTTTGTCAGAACCTATCCGCTTATATCCAATCCGAATGTAAGAAAAGGCGCCATTGCTATCAATATGAAAGAAGAATTGCTGTACGACCTGATTAAGAAAACCTCAAATCAGGATGAGGGTGAGATTTTTGTTATCGATCCTAACGGTGTCATTATCCTGCATCGAGACAAGAAAATTCTGGGTACAAACATTAGCGACTTGTCCTATATCCAATCGATTCTGAATAGCTCCCAATCAGAAGGGCATTTTTCGGATGAAGTGGATCAAACGCCATCCTCCCTATTTTATGTCAATCAGCAATATACGGGCTGGAAAATCGTGCGTTTTATTCCTGAGGTCCAATTTAATCAGCCGTTGTCAGTCATTCGTTATGGATTTTTAGCACTTGCGGTGGTGTTGTTCGTTATGTCTATGGTGGTGGTTGCCGTAGTTGGCGGTTGGACGTTCAAGCCGATTAACCGCTTCATTCAGTCGATGACCGGACGGTTAACGGTTCACCCCAAAGGGCATCCGGTACCCAAATATTCAGATGAGTTCCAATATTTCGAATCAACCGTGGAGCATATTTTACAAGACCGGGAACAACTGCACAAACAGGTCAATGAGAGTAAACCATTAATTAAATGGAAACTTTTCACAGAAATATTGTCCAATCCCCCCCAGAAATGGAGCTCCTTGCAGACCTACATGGATAAACTCGGTATCCGTTTGCAAGATGGCCAGTTCGTGGTGATGAGTATCGAATTTGATAATAAGAACAAAATAGCGACTGCACGAGATCTGCATTTATATGCTTATGCGCTATGCAATGTAGCCGAGGAACTCATGAATGCGGAAAGTCTAGGATTTGCAGTCGAAGTTGAGAACGGCAAATGTGCCGTCATTATGAATTTCGACGATCAGGAAACGGCTGAGTATAACGTGATGCGAGCAGTAGCGGTAGCCGATTTAATGCGGAATTTTGTCCGGGAATATTTCAATCAGACGATTACAGTCGGAATTGGAGATTCCGTAAGCTTTAACGACACACATCTGTCTTACAAGCAATCGATCGAGGCGCTTCGCTACAAGTTAGTTATGGGTGGAAATTCGATTATTACCAATGAAGAGATTACGAGCGGCCAATCGCCGCAGTATTACCGCTTTTTTGCGATGACAGATGGGATAGTTGCTTCTATCAAAATGGTCGATAGCGATAAGCTGCGACATCAGGTAAGTAAATGGTTCGAATTGTTCGAGGAGCAAAATGTTCCACCGGAGATGATCATGCAGCTGATTGTCCAATGTCTAATGAAGGTTGCTACTGTATCTGCAGAAATCGGTGTAAATGTAGGAGAAATACTACCCGGGCGCGACATGTATGACGCGCTGAATCAATATGAACAGCTAGGGCACTTGGAACAATATACAATGGAAGCCTTGGAACATATTATTGAACGAATTAGAGAAAAACGAAACATACGGGAAAAAAATGACGTGATTGATAAAGTGCTGCTGTATATTCAACAGCATTATAAGCGTAATGATATGTCCTTAAACTTACTGGCCAGCGAGTTTCATCTAAGCATCTCTCATTTGAGCAAGCTGTTTAAGGAACAGATGGAATGTAATTTTATCGACTATTTAATGGATGTCCGAATGAACAAAGCGATGGAACAATTGGTCGGTACGGATGAAATGATTCGCACGATCGCCGAGAATGTAGGTTATTCGAATGTAAATAGCTTTGTGAGGATATTCAAGAAAATAACAGGTTTGACGCCAACCGAATATCGGGCAAAACACAAGGAGTGATCCGCTGGAATGACAATTTACACATTCTATCGGCAAGCTCTTTGAGGGTTGCCTATACCATAATAATGTCAAATTTTAACTTGAAAGGAATTGAAAGGACTATGAATAGAGATGAGATGTACAACATGCTCTCTCAGGTTTATTCCTATATGATTCAGGATCATCGTGGTGACTGGGGGATGGATATCCATCAATGGGACTGGGTGCCGGGGGTTGGCATTATTGCGATTGCTGACTATGGCAGTAAGCTAAAGCAAGAAAGTGTCATTCGTTATGCGCTGGAATGGGTTGAGATGAACAAGGATAAGTCGGATGTGAAGAAGACGATTAATTCCATGGCACCATTCGCTGTCTTCCCTGCCTTATATCGAGCAACGCAACAAAATTGGTTTCTGGAAAAGTCACGGGAAATAGTGAGCTGGATGATCGATGAAGCGCCTCGAACACGCGAGGGAGCCTTCGAGCATACCGTTACGGAGAACGTTGAGTTTCAGGAGCAAGTATGGGCCGACACCATCTATATGGCGGTTCTGTTCCTAGCTCGATATGCTGGATTAACACAAGATCGGAAGGTTGCCGAGGAAGCTCTTCGACAAACGATGCTTCATCTTCGATTATTACAGAACCCCGATACAGGGCTGCTGTATCACGGTTGGAATTGCGAAGCAGGAAATCATATGTCAGCGACCCAGTGGAATCGTGCCAATGCTTGGATCATGATCGCAGTACCGGAAATTGTCATGGAAATAAGAGGAATTATTGAGATTCCAGATGAGCTCCATACACGCTATTCGAGGCTTGCAATGGCACTGTGTGAATGTCAAGCAGAAGATGGCTTATGGCATACCGTTCTGGACAGACAGGATTTCTACAAGGAAACGTCTGGGAGTGCGGGAATTGCTAGTGGTTTTATCAAAGCGGTCAGAGCAGGCATGCTGGATACCTCTTATTTAGCATTGAGCCGATTGACGCTGGAAAGTGTACTTCCGTTAATTACTTCCAAGGGCGAAGTAACTGGCGTATCCGGAGGGACGGCGGTTAAGCCGACCATCGAAGATTACAATCGTGTTCGTATATGTCCGACACTCTATGGGCAAGGCTTAACGATGCAATTGTTAATAGAGTCGCTTTTGCTAGAGTAAATCTACGCGATGATAATAGGATACTTGAAAGGATGAGAACCCTCATGCAACAACTAGATCAGAAGCAAATGCTGCTGAATGTTGTGAAATCGAGAAATGCTGCGTACAATTCGGAGCTTCGCTTGCTAAGATCGCCATTCAGCAGCCCTGGTTATCACACCACGATTAAACAAGCTGACTTTATCCATGCAACCCGTGAGTCCATGAGATACGCGCTTGCATTGTTAGATACAGAACTGGATGAAAATAAGGAAAGAGCATTCGACATTATTGAGAAAATTGTTTCCTTACAGGATACCGACCGCAGCCGCAGCACTTTCGGTATCTGGTCTTGGTTCTACGAGGAAAGTCTCGACCAGATGTCTCCGCCTGATTGGAACTGGGCTGACTTTATCGGGAAGCAGCTTGTACTCGCATTATCACGCCATGGCGATCGATTCCCAGATCAACTGCGCGATGCAGTTATCCAAGCGATATTCAACGCATGTGATGCCATTATTAAACGGGATGTAGGTCCGCACTATACGAATATTGCCATCATGGGCGCCTTTGTGACACTTATCGCTGGGGAACGGTTCGGACGGAGAGATTATGCCGAATACGGATTGAACCGCTTAGCGAAGCTCCATCGGTTTACGATGGAACGAGGAGCTTTCCAAGAATATAATAGCCCGCCTTACACGTACATTGCGATTCTAGAATTATCGAAGATACGTAACGAAACAATGGGAGATGAATCGAAGAGATTAAGCGATGAACTTCTCCATCTGGCATGGAGCTCAGTTGCCGAGCATTTTCATAGTGCCTCCAAACAGTGGTCGGGTCCGCACGCCCGTTGTTATCAAACCTTGCTCAGTGTAGAGAATCAAGCATTTCTTCAATTGGCGACGAAAGGTGAACTGATGTTCTTCCCGTGGGAAGAGCTGCCTTATGAGGAGGAATGGTATGAGAGCGGGTATTATTGTCCCGAGTCATTGATCGCCTCATTCTCCACTTCGCAGGAAAAGGAAATTAGGCAATTGTATGCGGTGAACGCAACTACGGATAGGGAGAGCTGGGCTACGACGTATATGACTCCGCAATATTCACTCGGCAGCCATAGCAGGGAGGTCATGTGGAATCAGAAACGTCCGCTATTGGCTTACGTCGATAACGGAGGCCAAGCGACGTATGCGCAATTGCGCTGTCTGCATGACGGATATGATTATTGCTCGGCTGTATTCAACGGTAAGCAGGACCGTCAGCATGTTCTGTTCGGTGTCGAGTTCATAACGAATGGGGGCGATACGCATCCGAACTTGGACAAGACGGGAGGAGTGATCGAAGCTTCGGACCTTCGCTTGCGATTGGAGATCGGGGGTTGTCTTGACAATGTGATCGGCGATTCTAGTGACAATGGTGCCGTAATTTCGATAGGTAAGCTCCAGTTGTTTTTACAGACATGGTATGCAGCTTTTAAGGAAGATAACATTCCTCAAGCACCACTGAAATGGGAAATCCATGAGGACGGTCGGACGTTCAATGTAGATCTCATTATGTATTCGGGTGAACGGAGAAGTATCGATTTTCGATTGATACAAGAAGCAGCCTTCCTGTTCTCGTTCGTGATGGACAGCGCTGAGGCTCCTCACGCGCCAATGATCGAGCATGACGACAATCGGTTAATCGTGAGATCAGGTAATAAGGATGAAGAAACAGCATTCATTTTACACAAGAGACCTGTGGAAGTGTAGTCAACGAATGATTATTAACAAATTGGGGGTTTCAACATGACATTACCTGTCATAGGGCTATTAACATCAAGCCAGGTTATAAAGCGTCATCCATTAAATCCGATCTTGGACGCTGAGAAAGTTCCCTATCCGACGGCACTTGTATTTAATGCTGGCGTAACTAAGTTTAACGGTAAATATGTGATGGTATTTCGAAATGATTACGGCTCTCTTCGTGAGCAAAGGTTGGAGCCTTTCTCAACGACGGACTTGGGAATCGCCTATAGTCAGGATGGTATCCACTTCGAGGTTGGTCCGAAGCCTTGTTTTAAAATGAACGATGAAGAAATCATCCGCGCCTATGATCCACGGCTAACGGTAATCGATGGACGCTGTTACATGTGCTTTGCAGTCGATACCAAACACGGCATTCGCGGGGGAATTGCGGTTACCGATGATTTTGAACATTTTGAAGTGTTGAGCTTGTCGACACCTGATCTTCGGAATATGGTCCTTTTTCCTGAAAAAATTGGCGGCAACTATGTTCGTTTGGAGCGCCCATTCACAGTCTACAGTCGAGGCGGTATAGACCGATTCGATACATGGATTTCGGAATCGCCAGATTTAGTTTATTGGGGGAATTCAGATCTGTTGCTAGCTGTCGAACAAGTGCCTTTCGCTAATGATAAAATCGGCCCAGCAGCACCGCCCATCCGAACAGATAAGGGGTGGTTAACGACATTTCATGCCGTAGATATCGACTCTTCTAGAGGCAAGAATGGATGGGAGCCTACTTGGAAGAAAAGGTATACAGCCGGTCTCATGCTGCTGGACTTAGACAATCCCAAAAAGGTAATCGGTGTGTACCAAGATCCGTTGCTTGCCCCGGAAACCAGTTACGAAACGGATGGCGGGTTTCGGAATCATGTAATTTTCCCAGGCGGAATGATTCATGAGCCTACAGGTGAAGTTAAAATTTACTATGGTTCTGCGGATACGGTAGTCTGTCTTGCTACGGCACATGTGGATGATCTAGTTCAATTATGCTTGAAATAGCATGAACAGCTTAAGTTTGGCTGAAAAAGTGAAAAAGCATAGTATCACAAAAAGAGAAGATTTCCAAGGTTAGTGGACGCTGCTATTGTAAGGAGCAACAGCAATCGACCGGGATGGTATGGGAGGAGTTTTACTGTCCCGAGCGATTGCTGGAATCCTTCTTTACTTCGCAGAAAAATTGGGGAGGTGAAATTTGAAAGCGGATACAACGGTAATTCCCGTCGTTGGTTATACCAGTATTAAGTAAAACTATTTTAGGAGGTTGTCTAATGGTAAGTAGAAAAAAGTTGCTTCATGTGATGATGATTTTCACCCTATTGTTTTCCGTAATGCTGATTCTGCCCCAGATTCAGGCCAGCGCCAACACCATAGCAACGTATGCCAAGCCTTCAATCTACCCCAGCTCTAATGTTTTCTCTTTGAAGGCGAACGGAATCGACATTCCGGTTATCGGGTATGCGAACGAATATGATTATGCTCATTTTTCCATGTCAGCCGGCACGACTGTCATTGAAGTAACGGCTCTAGGAGGGGTTACCTTCAGCTCATACGTCATCACCCCTCAGAAATTGAATATATCGGGTTCTATCAGCGGAAGCAAGCTGACCTTCACGATTCAGAATGATGAATATTTGATTGTAAAAATCCCTGGTTTGCGCGCATTAGTGATTGCAGTCTATCCGGAGGAGGTTGGAGCGCCCGGCTTCATCGGGCACCGGGATTTATAACGTGACGAATTCTCCTTATAACGCCGATAGTTCGGGGACTAACATGACCACTGCCGCATTCCAGAATGCCATTAACGATGCAGCAAACTATGCTGGCGGGCAAGGGATTGTCTACGTTCCGACAGGCGTTTATATGGTAGGCAATTTGCAGTTGAAGAGCAATGTAGCGCTTTATCTGCAGGGGGGCTCTGTGCTCAGGTTCTCTGGCGTGAAGTCCGACTACACAGTCAATTGGCATAAAGATTCCCAGAATCGTGATGTTACCTGGTGGATCTATACGCAAACCGGCGCGAATAATGTGAAGATTTATGGCCGCGGCACCATTGACGGGAACGGAAAATATGCGGTGACCCAGAATTTCGCCAGCAATATTATCGTTCCGATAGGCACAACCAACTTCACCTTCGACGGGCCGTTAATACGAGAATCCAGCTCTTGGGCTGTGACCCCGGCGAGGTCCAACGTTTTGACTTTTAAGAATATGAAAATATTCAACCGCTTTGATATGGGCGAGAACGACGGTATTGACGTTAACGAATCGCAGAATGTATTGGTCCAACATAGCATCGGGATCGGTTTGGATGATCCGTTTACGACGAAAACATGGGATCAGGCGACCGATATTAGCCGCAGTTGGCCAGGAAGTCCCCAGCCGGTTCAGAATGTGACCTTTGATGACCTGATATCATGGACGTGGTGCTACGGATTTAAAGTTGGGCAGGGCATGCGTCAGAATCAGAGCGACATCACCTTCAAGAACAGCGTGGTCTATGATTCCGCGATAGGGATCGGGGTCCATCACAAATATGGGACTGGCACGCTGACAAATGTCACCTTTGATAATATTGATATTGAGAGGGTAGGCCAGACGAACGACAGTAACCGCACATGGGCATTATTCTATGTTGAGAATAAAGATGGTTTTGGTGGAGGTCCGGTCAATGGCTTGACTGTGAAGAACATTAAAGTCCGCGAGAAAGGGACTACCGCGGGTAAGTTGAAAGGGAACAGCAGCTCAGCGATGATCAGCAATATTATCTTCGACAACATCGTCATGCCTGGCAGCTCTACTCCGGCATCGAACCTGTTACAGATGAATATTACGGATCGGGCCTTTTATACGCCGGTAACGATCTTTCCCGTGCAAACTGCAGAGCCGGCGGTATCGATCAATAATCCCGGATTTGAAACAGGAAATGCATCGGGATGGTCGCAGTATTCCGACATAGGAACCAACTATCGAATCGAATCGGGAAGCGCACATACCGGGACTTATAAGCTGGCGCATTTTAACAGCACATCGGCCTATAAGCAAAAAACATACCAGACGCTATCCGTGCCCAACGGTACGTATAAATTATCCGTGTGGATGAGATCGACCGGCGGACAGAACACATTGCTCCTATATGCCAAAAATTACGGGAACCCAACGGAACTGCAAACCAATATAGGAGCTTCATCAGCCTGGACGCAATATACGATCGATAACATTCCGGTTACTAATGGACAAATTGAATTCGGGATTTGGTCTAACGCGAATGCTAACAACTGGGCAGCCATGGATGACTTTACACTAAGCCTATACTAAGCAAATACTAAGCAAAAAATAGCATGGGAATACGAAAAATCGTCGCAGTGCTGCTGCGGCGATTTTTTTATTGTATAGGAAGGATAGTGTAAGACAACAAGGCTGCCGATAACATTGGCAGCCTATTCAGTTAATGGCCAGTTATGCGTGGTGGCATTTCAAAAAGACAAGCGCTTCTGGAAGGGAAATCCAGAATAATGTCGAAGTAGTTTCCTTAAATTTAGCGGTTTTTAGGGGGAGTAATTATTCATCCTGATTTAGATTTTATCATGTCAGAAATGAAGAATTTCCAGATGCCTTGGTTTATATCAGGGGGTTGGGTAATCGACATCGCTTTAGGTAAAGTGACGAGGGAGCATGACGATCTTGATATTTGTATTTTCCGTGAGGATGCTAATGAAGCACTACGATATTTTGAGGACTGGGAAATTAAAGTAGCGGTTCCAGGTGAAAACCGTCTTGTTGGATATGAACAAATAAGCGACTTATCACTACCTAGGTATTGTTTACATCTCTTCAGGGATAAAGATTTTGTAGAAATTCTGCTTACTGAACGTGTGGAGGATAAAGTTCTCTTTCGAAAAAATAAAAATATTACCATGCCCATAAATGAATTTGCTCTAAAAGATCGTGAGGGGAGACCCTTTGTAAATCCGGTTTGGCAATTGTTGTTTAAAAGTTTGAACCCAAGAAAAAAAGATATTGAAGATTTCAATAATTATGTCATCAACATGAATGATCAGCAGAAGCTTTGGCTAGCAGATGGATTACGTATAATGAAACCTGATTCAATATGGTTAGAGAAGCTCGTGGATTAACAGATATAATGAAATTTAACCGGGAGGCAGTACGATGAATATACTCATTACGGGCGCCAGCGGATTTATCGGAAAGAAATTGGTTAATGGCTTAGCAAACAATCATAACGTTATTTCTATGTCGCGTTCGCATCATCCTATTAAAAAAGATGCAATATATGTTCAAGGTTCGTTTGATAGTTTGGAAGATTTGCGCGGTTTGGATCCTTATGAGATCGATGCGGTTATTCACCTTGCTGCCGTTACCGGCGGTTGCACAGAAGAGGATGGACTAGCTGTAAATGTACTGGGTACGCGAAGACTTTACCGGTACTTGCTCGATCGCGGGTGCAAAAAATTCGTGACGGCCAGCTCGATTGCAGCAGTAGGCGGCTTGGACGATGATTTTATTCCGCTTAGCCTACCGATCCAAGCTGATCATCCTTGTCTGGCAGCAGATGCATATGGGTTAAGCAAAGCCTTAGTGGAGGAATTGACCCGTTATTTTCATCGCGTACATCCTGACACGGATTTTATCAATTTACGCTTTGGCGCGGTAGCGAATGAAGATTGGGTACCGCCATTGGTTGAGAAGGATAAAAGGATGTCTGTTCCGTTTATCGTCTTAGGACATGTGTATGAAAGCGATGTCGTTGAGGGAATAATCAGGGTCGTGGATGCGCCAATCAAATCAGGCGTAAGAAACTTTAACCTAGTAGGACCGGATATCAGCAGTACGATACCCGCGCTGGAAATTCTCTCTTCTATATTGGGAGACCATTATAGTCTGGATTATTACAAACTTCCAGGCAATGAATATAAACCCTTGTATGCCATGGATGATTTCATCTCGGAATTCGGCTACGAACCCCGCAGATCAACACGCAGTCCCGCAGAGTAAACTAACCACTAGTTAACGGTCTGTTAAAGCATTTTTTTGGTTACTGACGATCTCAAAACGTTTGCTCGAATAAAAAAACCTTCCGAAAGGAAGGTTTAATTTAGTTTACGACTGCTTGTCCGATTTATTTTATCCTAAACTTCTTTAGTAATTTCACTATATTTTTTAAAATTGTCTAGAAACGACTGCCAGCCTGCTTTTTGCATCTCAATGGGATTGGCGGTTTCCGCGTCAAAAGTTTCAATTACCTTAGTATCGTTTTCTTGACTAATAAAAGTGATCGCAACTTTTCTTCCATCTCCAAGAGTGTAAGAAATAAATTCGTTTGTTCTAATTTCATCATAAACTCCACCAAAATCAAATCCAAAGCTTCCATCCTTTGCTTCCATTCTGGTAAGAAATTTGCCGCCAACACTTAAATCATTTTCAGCAATTGGTGCATGCCAGTCTTCTGAAGCAAAAGACCATTTCGTGATATGCTGTGGCTCTGTCCAATATTCCCACACTTTTTCAACTGGTGCATGAACTGTGGTTTCTACCGTTATTTGATTAGCTGTTTCCATAATAATTACCGCCTCACTATTTTATTTGGATTTATGGTAATTATATCATTAAACTAACGGGAAACGATAGTTCCGACGACAATAAAAACAGTCGCAGAGTACCGGCGGTCATGCCGGTGCCCTGCGACTGTTTGGCACATATCTGATCGAGAAACTTAGTTCATTGGGCTTCGTCGGCCGAGGGACCGTAGATGCCCGGCACCGGAATATCGAGAAGCCGCAAGTATACCCCGAGCTGCGCCCGGTGGTGGACCATGTGGCTTAATCCGAAGGTGCGGAGAGCGATCGCCCGCGGCTTGCGGAGGATGATATGGTCGCCGTGGCGCAGCGTCCATTCCTCGCCGAGCGTTTTCTCGTCGCATTCGGCGAGCAGCTTTTCAAACTTGCAGACGTTTGCGTCGAACTCCTCCAGAATGTCAGCGCGTTTTTCCAAAGGCTCCCGCCGCAGCGGCACGGTCGAAAGATCGAACTCCGGGTACTGAAAAATCGCGATTTGCCAGTTCAGCAGGTTGATCAGGTGCGTGGTCAGCCCGCCGAGCGTCATCGATTTCTCATGCGGCTTCCACGACATATGCTCCTCGGGCAAGCGTTCTAGAATGCGGCGCGTAGTGGCCAGTTCATGCGTTGCGTCGCCGACGATCAGTTGTTTGATCATAAATTCATCTCCTCCTTTATGGATTATCATACTATAAATTCCAGTCGAGTGGAAAGCTCTCTGGTTAACCGACTATGAGATTGCGCTATTCTGCCCGAGAGCTGAATAACGGCATGCCTTCTCTCTCTAGCATAATCCATTTTTTCCTTCTACACTTGACAATGCCCATAATATGGTAATACCGTGTGTATTAATAACTATACATGGGAGGTTATCATGGCAACTGAAATAACTTATGGGAGTAAAGAAGACAGCGAATACGTTAGAAGAAAGTTAATTGAATTTAATCATGAACATGTTCCCGATGATTTGAAGAACATTTATGAGGAAATAAATCTGACTATAAAGGATAACGAAGGTAAGATCATTGGTGGATTATTAAGTGTCCTTTGTTGGAATTGGATAGAGGTTGACATTTTATGGATAGATAAAGCACTTAGAGGTTCAGGTTTCGGAACTCAACTTTTAACCCGAATTGAGGATATTGCAAAAGAGAAAAAATGCACCTTCATTAAATTAAACACATTTAGTTTTCAAGCACCAGAATTTTATATGAAAAATGGATATAAAGAAGTTGCAGTTTATGAAGACGCCCCATTAGGCAGTAAACATTATTACTTTAGAAAAGATATTTTGGTCCCATAGGAAGTGCTAACAATGGTGAATTACCACATGGATTCTATACAGGAGATATAAATTAGCCATTACCGTTTCAGTAAGTATTGGAACCGCAAGCTAAAGAAAATCTCAGATCCATCTCCGCCTTCCCATGTCCCGCTCTGGGTGCCGCTTACTTTAGACGGTCCCTCTCCAGTGCCCTCAGTTTCTTCTCTTGTTGTTCGCATCGGCCAAGCGCGTATCGAGCTTCAAGCCGACTTCGACGCCATTCTGCTCCGAAAAGTCGTGAGCGCTCTCTATGCACCATGCTGACGCCATCTGGTTCTCATCCCGTCTATTTGGCGTGCGGATTCACGGATTTGCGTAAGTCCATCGACGGACTTGCCGTCTTTGTGCAAGAAGGGTTCGGTCTTGATACACCGCATGGTGCAAGGGCGAGCGCTCCTCCAATGCTTTAAATAAAAAAACACGACCCATAGGCCGTGTTTGGCAAATTGGGTAACCCGACGGTCATCACTTGAATAGTGAGAAGATCCGTGGCTTTGCGTCACTGCCTTTCGGTCAGTTTTGCTTTTATCCTTATTTAATTATCACGAAATCTATTTTGGACAAATCCTCATATTAGTCTCCCATATCACCGCGCAAGACAGAAATGGAAATTCTGGCGTTCCGAGCGCTTTCAGATCATTTATTCAACCTTTCTTTGCATGGAAAGTTTTACTTTTTCCAATGTCATTCATTATTGAGCTAGTTGCTTAACGATGCTTATAAGAAGGGAGACATTTACAGCTCAAGCTGTGTAATAGATTGTTCAGCATTCGGTATGGCGCTCTCTGCAAGTAGTGGAATATTTATGCCTTGAGCTCTTACCACTTGAACATTTTCAATTCCAATAAATCGTAAAATTTGACGTAAATAGGGCACTACAAAATCCCATGACTTCCATGACCCTTCAGTAAATACACCGCCGGAAGCCACGATTATGATAGCCTTTTTATCTTTTGCCAATCCTAGAACTCCTGTTTCTGTATAGGCGAAAGTCTTACCAGGGCGGACAACAAGATCAAGCCAGGCTTTGAGCACAGACGGAATACCGAAGTTCCACATCGGAGTTGCAATGACTAAGAGATCAGATTCCAGAAGTTCCTCGGTCAATTGATCCGATAGGTGGGCAAATTCTTTATTAGCCTGTACTTCCTCTGGTATTTTTGATGAAATAGCTTTTAAGGTGTTGTTATCTAGATGAGGGATCGAGTCTTTTGCAAGGTCACGGTATACGAACTTAGATCCTGGAAATTCCTCTCTAAGCCGTGCAGAAAGCTTTTCTGTTACCGCGCGACTGGCGGATACAGCCCCTCTTGGGCTCACTTCAATGGTGAGAATCTGTTTCATATGATTACTTCCTTTCAATGACGAATGAGATTATTTAGCTGAGCCATTTATTCATTCCATGCCGTTAAGAATCCATATATTTCTCCTGTTTACGATTAATCGTGATGTTGGAGAGATACCTACTCTTTGTAAGGTACGCCAATCCGAAACCTTGAGTAGGACTTAACTGGAAATAAGATGGGGTATGCGTCATATCTTCGATGGTGTCAAATAATATAGATACTCACATCTCAAGACCGCTTAGTTTTTTTGTACTAATTCAGTAAAAGGTCAAGAGCATAAAAAGTTGTATATTTAATGCTCGACATTGTCATCACTCCCCTTTGTTATGGTGCTTGTTAGTACGGATTAAAATATATATTGATTACTTGTATAGGACAAGAAGGCACTTTAACATTCGTAGCTAACATGGATGTTAGTTTTTGAAGAATACTAATGAAAACAATGTATAGTTGATTTTGTTTTATAGAAAGAGATAACTTGACAATACGTAGTCATATTATCTTTTATACAATTGAATAGTAATGCGAATCTTTCTAAGTTAAGGATAAAGAACTTGATATTGGATGTATCAAGATTCTAAATGTTCATTCCAAACAATATTTGGAAGCTAAAGTTTGAGGGTAATAAATTGGTGTATATAAGAAATTTGAATTCAGTCAACACTATGTAACTTGATTTTTGAGCTACTACATTGAATGCCTGTATAAAACAAGAAGGCACTTAACATTTGTAAACTAACATGGAGGTTAGCTATGAAGAATACCAATGAAAACAATGACTTTAATTCGGCTTTCGTCTGTGGGTATAAAGACCCTGCGGCTGTACGAGAGCTTTTGACAAAAATCGGCGATAGATGGAGTATCTTTCTGATTCTTTCCCTTTCTAAATTACACCGAAATCGTGCTCGATTTTCGAGTTTGGAGAAATCAATTCCCGGAATTTCTCAAAGAATGCTTACGCTGACTTTACGAAATTTGGAGCGTGATGGATTGATTGTAAGGGAAGTTTTTCCTGAAGTTCCACCCCGTGTGGAATATGAACTCTCTAGTCTTGGGGTGAGTTTGATTCGCCCATTGGAAGGTCTAATTGATTGGGTAACGACTAATTGGGAAGAAGTTATACAAGCGCAATCGCGTTTTGATACGAGATAATTCGCTGGCATTGGTAGATACATGTTTCAGGGATATCTTTACCCCAGAAGCTGGTACTCTTCGGCTGGCTGCGAGTACCTATCGCCTGTGATCCTTATCTCAACATCGTCAGCCTTTGGAATATATAATGCTGCAATGACGACGTGGGCTAACGTCTTCTTTCACGTGTATGAATAGTTCCACTACCAATGGGTCCCAGGAATCCGGATGTTCGCCGCCGCGGTATCTCATGTAGCAGACACACGCGGTGATGAAATAAAATGTTAACCTCTGGACTGTTGAGGTGAAACGAAAAAATGCACTAGGCCGTGAGGCTAGTGCAAGTAAGGGACTGGTTATTTTGAGAAGCTATGTACTTGAATTGAGGTAACTTTTATGCAGATCAGCAGACTTTTCGGTATCGTTTATTATTTGCTTGAGAAAAAAGAAAGCACTGGGAAAGAACTTGCAAACCGTTTTGAAGTGTCGGTCAGAACCATATATCGCGATATCCAAACATTAAGCAGTACCGGTATACCGATCTATACGAATCAGGGCAAAGGCGGAGGCATTGTCATCCTTGATAACTTTGTACTAAATAAGTCGGTGCTCTCAGAAAAAGAGCAGGATGAAATATTGCTTGCACTGCAAAATCTCTCGGCGGCGCGATATCCGGATATTGATTTTGTTCTTTCACGATTGAGCAATTTTTTCCAAAAGAGCGATGTCAATTGGATTGAAGTGGACTTTTCCCCATGGGGAAGCGATGAAAGAAGAAAAGAAAAATTCAACGAGCTAAAAATGGCAATTATCAGAAAGCAGATCATTAAGTTCGAATATTTTAATACTTCGGGTACGAAAAGCATGCGCAGGGTTGAGCCGATGAAACTAATTTTTAAGGATAAGGCATGGTATTTAAAAGCGTATTGCTACGATAAAAAAGCCTACAGAACTTTCAAAATATCTCGTATGGCTAATATCGAAATCTCCGACGATGTTTTCGGGCAAAGAACACCGAGTGAGTCCCCGGCTGAATCGGAAGATAATCACATTCGTGAATTCATTGATATTCGGCTAAAAATATCATCAGCAGGGGCGTATAGAGTTTACGATGACTTCAATGAAAAAGAAATAACGAAACACGAAGATGGATCTTTTACGGTTCTTACATCTATGCCTGAAGGGGATTGGCTTTCAAATTATCTTCTCTCTTACGGTTCGGTTATTGAAGCGATTGAACCTCAAAGCCTGCGAGATACTGTCATAGGCAAAATGGAGGTAATAATGCAAAATCTGAATCGGAGAGACGAAGCGCGATAGATCAAAGAGAGTGAATTTATTGGACGGAATCATACTGTATGCTGACATGAACTCATTTTACGAAAGCGTGGAATAGATTTTCATCCAATGGTAAAGGATATAAGGCTATAAAAAATAGGATGTTAATATGACACGCTGTTGTCCAGTTATATATGATAATCTTAGAGAAAAATAATTGTAATTTAAAGGAGCATAAACATGGAAAAGCAGCCTATTGGATTTAAAAATGCCGAACCTTTTTTTAACATCATTATGGAAGGACTTAAAGGTGAAGTTGATGGGGACTACTTTTGGGATGCTGTTGCGGATGATGCCGTATTTGATTTTTTATACAACATTCCTGGATTTCCAAACAGAATGGAAGGTCGCTCGACCTATATGAGTTGGTTCAGTAATTATGGTATTAAAGTAAATAGCGCCGATCATCTTAAAGTCTATAAAGTTCAGGGAGAAAATATTATTGTTATGGAATATCAGGTCCACGGAATCGAACCATATTCCGGTAAGCCTTACGATAATCGATTTTGCTCAGTAGTTACGATTAAAGATCGAAAAATTGTTTATTGGCGAGACTATATGGATTCGCTTGCTGTTATGCTGTTGAGCAGCAATTAACGGGTCTTCCGGGCTAAATCAGTGGAAAAAATAGGTGTCCTGAATTTAAAGCTTACGTTTCACAAGGGCTCAAATTAACTGACCTTCCATACCGCTCTAAATGGTTCCCGTTGGGCTCATCTTGGCAGGCGTATCAAGGGATTAGCGTTTGGGAAATACAAAACAAAAGTGTTAAAAATGGAAGAATGCAATTTGGATTCTAAAGAAGACTAAATTAAAAATGGTAGAGCAAAGGAAATAACTTCCTTTGTTTTTTTTGCATTCACCAAAATAATTTTATTTTTTAAACCAGTTTTAAACTTTCAATGATACTCTACATACTTGTGGTCTATTGGAAGTGAAATTTTTTAATAAAAATTATGGGAGTGTATTTATGAAATTCAAGCTGCTTCGGATTTTAACATTGATGATTATGATCGTGTCGTTATTTCCTTTCCCTGCCTCATTCGCTTCAACGGATGCTTCTCAGGCGGGGATTGCAGGTGTCTACCCGGTTAAAGTTGTTTCCTCAGGAAGCTTTACAGCCGCTTTGGATGCCAGCGGGTCGGTGTGGACATGGGGGAAAAATAATTATGGCCAGCTGGGAACAGGTGATATAGCCGACCACCAATACCCAGTCCAGGTTGCGATTGGCGGTTCTCCGAAAATGAAGGATATTGTCGCAGGTCCCACTTACGCGTTGGCCCTAGACACTCAAGGCAATGTGTGGGAGTGGGGGATGCTGCCGCCCAACCCTAACAATAGCGGAAATAGCACCCCTTCGAAAGTAAATGGTCTGAGCAACATCCAACAGATTGCAGCAGGTCAAACGATGGCGATGGCATTAACATCTGATGGGAAAGTGTTGACATGGGGCAGTAATTATTTTGAGGGAGAGCTGGGACAAGGTAGTCAATTCGCTAGTCCATTCTCCATGAATCTTACCCCCTCGCCAGTTGTTATTGACGAGAACAACACGGTATTGACCGGTATTAAGCAAATAGCTAAAGGCAATCTGGCCTCATATGCTTTAAAGGACGACGGAACCGTATATCAATGGGGTCTGATAGATCGACTGAATAATACGACGTCTTCCGCTTCCGTTGCAACTGTTGTCAACGGCATTTCTGGAGTAACAGCTATCGTATCTAACCCGAATGCTGCATTCGCGTATGCCTTAACAAACAGCGGTGTCTTTGTCTGGGGGCAAATCAGTCGTGGGCAAATGGGTACAGGGAACTCCAATGATTCCTATACCCCCGTACAGGTGACATCTTTGAAAGACAAAAGTTTGAAATCGTTAAGTGTCGGTAATAACCATGTGCTCGCACTAATGAACGATGGCTCTGTTTGGGGAGTAGGTGCTAACTATCGTGGTCAACTAGGCGATCCAAAAATATATTGGCAAGCAACCGAGTTCACGGAAATCACAACCGTATCCAACGTAAAAGCTGCTTTTGCAGGTTGTGACAATTCCTTTTTCATCAATGAGGATGGTACTGTCGTTGCAAGCGGATCAAACTATGATATTAACTCGCGCATTTATGGACTCTTGGATGTCGGTTACAATTTTGATATTACAAATAAACCTTTACCCATGATTCCTTTTGCGTCATCGTACGTTGTGGCGCCAAAACCATTGAAAAATGTTTCCATTCAAGTGGTTAATAATGATCAATTAAAGTTTACGTATGATATTCCGGCTTTGTCGAATTTGGACAAGATCTATTTTGATGTTTTTCAGATGGGTGGAAGCACTGTAAGCCTGAGCGAATCAACCCGTAGATACGACTCGCCGAACGGTGTAACAGGAGTAACTCATACACTGGATGGTCACTTGCCACCGGGAACGTATAGTGTGAAAATCCATACCGAATATACGGGGAATCATGCCGTATCGGAAACCGTAAACTACGATAATAATGGCAAAGGGTATACGGTAAACCCGGGTTCCGTGACGTTAAGAGTACCGGTTAAAGAATGGAATGTGTCAACAGCGGCAAATCAATCCGTTTCGAACTCCGTTTACGGTTCTGTTTACAGTGCTCCTGTTTCCGGGATTACAGTTACGATTGTAGATGATAATGATTTTCGCAATACAAAGACGGCTGTCACCTCAACGGATGGAGTTGCCGTATTCAATCATCTGTATCCCGGTCTTTATCGTGTAGGCATTACAAATGGCATGAATGGTGAGAGAGATGAAATGATCGTTCAGGATCCGGTTTTTGTATTCGGCAGCCAAGTCTCACATACGCTTCAGACGATTTCAAATACGCAGCCGACTAAATTTCTATACCGTCAAGCTCAAAGTACGCCTGCAGGGAAAATTTCCGGTTATTTCTCCTGGTATCCCTCATCTGGACCATTGCGGCCAACGGATTATCGCTTTTATTTCGAAGATGGAAAAGGGAATAAGCTAGGCGATATGATTCTCAATACACCTTTTGTTCCTGACTGGACGAATTATGCTCCTGATATACCAGAAACCAATATCCCAACTGGCGCAATAGGAATTCGTTTATACACCTTTGATGGAACATCCGAGCATATCACCCCAGATTTTGCTAGTCTGTGGAATGATTCTATGCTGCCGCTGCATGCATCTATGCAAAGCACAGATCCAACTAAAAATAATTTGAGCGGGACTATCAAGTGGGATGCAGCATCAAATGAGACAGGCATATCAAGCTATGTTATCATGCCTGACTTTCAGACGATTGACGGCAATAATGAACGTAATGAAATTAGAATTGCGGAGATACCGGCAACTGGAGCTTCTGCATACTCCTATAATTTGTCTGATTTCATGCTGCTGGATAACTATAACTCCCCGTCAAAAGCCAACCAATACATGATTGGTGTACAAAATGTGATGGGTGAATTGCTAGGGTATTTGAATTCCGGTTCCCAATTTGTTCCTTATGCTTCAGGTGTTGTGATTACTCCTTATTCGCCTGACACGGGAGGCAACGTGCCATCGCCGTCGCCGTCGCCATCACCTGGGCCATCACCCGTGGCACCAAGTAGCAGTACGGATGACAGCACCCAATCACCGTCGGTGCAACAGAATAGTGACGGCAGCCTTTCCGTAAACCCGACAACGGTTACCGATTCCAAGGGGCACAAGGTTTCGCAAGTTAGCGTGGATACGAATACGATTCTTGATGCACTGGACCATTTGCCATCATCTAGTGATAAAGATCAGTTGGTCTTACAAATACCATCGGATGGTTGGGATGATTTCGAGTTCGATTTTGAAGCGGAACTATTTCAAAAACTACTGAATAAAAACCCGAAAACGGTATTGACCATCCAGTCCAAGTTTGCAGCTTTTCATTTCCCCGCCAGCACAGTTCAAAAATCTCTTGAACAATTCGGGGTGCCTTTGAATGGTGCACATGTAAAGTTGCGTATGTCGAAGAAGAGCCTGGTAAACGATGAACTCTTGCATCAATTAGGGGTATCGTCTGTTACGACACCAATCGATTATAAGATGAACTTAATCGAAAAAAGTGGATCGAATCATACCATGAATCAATTTGATTCTTATACGAAACACCTTTTAAATGTGCCAAGTTCATTTAGCGAAACAACGTTTAGTCATCTCGTTGGCGTGATGATCGATCCGGCAACCGGGAAATATTATCCTGTGCCAGCCATCTTTACGAAAGATTCGAAAGGAAATCTACAGGCGCAGATCTATGGGAGAAATAATGCCGTATATGCTGTTGTTCAAAATAGTAAAACATTCCGCGACGTTGAGAACAGTTATGCGAAAGATGCGATTGATACATTGGCTTCCAAATTTGTGCTAAACGGATATGAAGATGGCAGTTTTAAGCCAACTAAAACGGTGACTCGTGCCGAGTTTATCACGATGCTTACGAGAGCGCTTGGCGTCACCCCTGATACAAGTGATAGTCAACCCATTTTTAAAGACGTGAAATCCGGCGATTGGTTCGCGCAATCCGTTGGGTCTGCGGTGAAAGCACATTTGATCGATGGTTATTCAGATGGAACCTTTAAACCGAATGTAGAGATAAGTAGAATGGAAATGCTTCAAATGATCTACAAAGCAATGTATTCGAGTGGGATGTGGAAGGAGACTGTATCCCCGGCGGATATCGACAAAATTCTCTCTCGGTATGCTGATCATGACAGCATTCAAGGCTGGGCGAAAGAAGCAATGGCTGTAGCGATAAAAACAAGTATTACAAGCGGTGTGGCGGATGACAAGCTGGCTCCTGCCATGAATGCAGACCGCGCTCAGAGTGCATCATTTTTGTATCGCATGTTAAAGAATTTAAACCTAATTAACTAATTCCAATTTCATTGCCAAAATATGAAGTAAAGGCTTACTTAATGTTTGACCAGAAAAGGGCTGTCGATAGATCGGTGGCCTTTTTCTCGCCTAACGGGAAATATTGCGAAAAAGTACCCATTAAACTAACGGAAACGTTAGTTCAATCAGATCATGGAGCAGACGCCATCACGGCAGCTGCTCCATTTCTCATTAAGCTAAAGGGCAGGATTCAATAAGAAAGAATGTATAGACTGATGTATCAATATTCAATATAATGAATAATAATGCAATAATTCTATACATAAATACCCAATTTATGATAGTCAATTGATGAAAGGATGGTACACTCATTTGGAAGAGGACTACAAAGGTTTTATTATTAGTGATGACAAGGGTTTATTAAATCTTGAAATTGTTTGCGATTTTTTACTTAATAGTTATTGGGCAAAGAATAGGTCTGTAGAGCAAATTGTTAAATCTATCGAAAATTCTGATTGTTATGGAGTATATGATGGAAAAACACAAATTGGATTTGCCCGTTTAATAACTGACGAAGCAACAATGTATTACTTATGTGACGTATACATTGATGAAAATTATAGAAGTAATGGCTTAGGCAAAAAATTCGTTGATACCATAGTAAATTTGGAGAAATACCAAGGTTTAACAGGGTTATTAGGTACGAAAGATGCTCATAAACTTTATGAAAAATATGGATTTGTTAGAAATACAGAAACTTATATGGTAAAAAGAGCTCAACAAAGGCTTACTTCAAACCTGCTGTAATTTTTATAGAGAATCGTTCGTTACATATCGTTCACTTATGAATACTTTGACTCACTACAGTATGATTTGCATTTACATGGTTTATGCAGAATTCAAATTTGCAAGTTGTTAAACTAACGGGTAACGATAGTTGAACAAAACAGCGGCAGTTATCTTAACTGCCGCCTTGTCTTATCCTTCTTCGTCTAAGATTCGCCCAAGCATCGGGATTTGAAGCTCTTGTACCAGACATGAATACGAGCCTGTTGAAATACCTCCTCATAAGGGGACTCCTTTTCTTAGGAATGATACCATCAAATCACGAACAGAAGATATTTGTTGAATTAACTCAGTTAAGCAAAGAACTTAAATGACTCAATGGATTGAACGAATTTTAATAATGCACTGGAGTAGATCGATTCCCGCTTATACACAAACCACACCTGTAAATCCCGATACCCTTCAGGCAGTCGGTGGGAAGCGATGATTCCTGCCTCTTCCGCATTGGCAATTGAGGATTGTGGCAATAAAGACACGCCGAGGCCGGCGGATACCCCATTTAGAATAACCTCCAACGTGCCAAACTCCATTATTTGAATGGAAATCAATCCGTTTTCTCTTAGGAAATGCTCAGCCTTTTTGCGATGGGTGCACCCAACGTCGAAAAACAACATTGGTTTTGTAAGTAAATCGTGCATGTCATTTTTTCCTGGTTCCGAGATAAACACCAATTCATCTTCAATAGCAGCAACATGTTCAATTTCGGGCTCATGGATAGGTCCGTATACAAAAGCTCCATCAAGTTCATATTTCAATACTTTTTGCAAAAGACTGTGCGTTTCACCGGTTACAAGTGATAGATGAACATCAGGGTAACGTGAGTGATACTCAGTCAATAATGGAGTCAAGTGAGTGGCAGCTGTCGTTTCGATAGAACCTAACCGCAAGGGACCGACGGGATGTTCCGAGAATTGTGTGGATTTTATTGCTTCGTCCATCAAAGACAGGATTTTATCTGCATATTTCAACAAGTTTTCGCCTGCCGCTGTTAACGTCATTCCCCGGTTGGAACGACGGAAGAGTGGTACTTTTAACTGATTCTCAAGATCCTGTATCCTAGTGGTCACATTGGACTGCACATAGTTCAAGACTTGCGCGGCCTTCGTTATGCTGCCCTTGTGAGCGACGGTTTGAAAAATTTTCAAATCACTGATTTCCATTTCGATGTCACCTCCTTGGTATGATCATTTTTGATAGTCGCATTCGATTTTGACAATTTTACAGGATTTCATCCTCCAAGTACAATTTTTTAAAGACGTACAGAATAAGGTAGAGGGAGGAATGAAGATGAAAGCAGTCGTACATGCCGGCGAAAGCGGCTTGAATGGCTTAACATACAAAGACGTTAGTGACAAACAGCCAGGCTACGGAGAAGTAAAAGTAAAACTGAAATCTGCAGGGTTGAACCATCGAGACTTGTTCATCATGGCAGACCGAATGGAACAGGAAGCTCCCCTGATTATTGGTTCGGATGGAGCAGGCAGGATTGAAGAGATAGGTGAGGGCGTATCCGACTGTAGAGTTGGTTCCGAAGTTGTCATTAATCCGTGCATCGGGTGGGAATCCCCTAACGATGTCCCTTCGGTTCCAGCCATTGTAGGGGGGCCATCGGATGGTACATTCGCCGAGTACATCATTATTCCGTCTCGGAATGCTGTCAAAAAGCCAGCTTACTTGTCTTGGGAAGAAGCAGGCGTGCTGCCCTTGTCTGCCTTGACAGCGTATCGAGCTTTGTTCACGAGAGGACAATTGCAACGGAGGGAACATGTTCTTATTCCCGGCATTGGAGGCGGGGTAGCGTCTTATGCCATGCTTATGGCTTTAGCGGCAGGGGCACGAGTCAGCGTCACGTCACGAAATGAGGCGAAAAGACAAGCTGCTCTCTTACATGGGGCTGATCATGCATTCGATACCCATAGCAACTGGAAGGACAGTATGAACGGACACACCGTGGATCTTATTCTCGACAGCATTGGGCCTGTAACGTTCCCCTATTACTTTGATGTCATAAAGCCAAATGGCCGAATCGTGACGTTTGGAGCAAGCTCGGGAGATCGAATAGAACTCCCAATCCGAGACATTTTCTTTCCTCAAATCAGTATCATTGGTACATCAATGGGAAGCAGTGAAGAGTTTACGGATATGCTTCAATTCATGGAACGCCACTCGCTTCACCCGATAATTGATCAAGTATATCCATTACAAGATACGATTCAAGCCTTTCACCGAATGCAGCAAGGGGAACAACTAGGCAATATAGCGATAAGAATAGATTAAGCTGGATATAAAGGTCACTAATGAGACGAATGAATATCTTATTCTTTCCTCTTTTTTAACGGATGTTGTTTATGACATTATTCAATGTCTCTCAAGTTTAATTGAAGGAGCCCCAGAAGTAATTATAGTCATTCAAACTGAGCCGAATGAAAATCGTATTAGAATTCAACGAGACGGTTTTAATTGTACATTTGAAGTGCTTGAGTTTGATGACAATTTTAATACCGATGAAATTGACAAGGGGATATCTGTTTTTAGCACCGACCATAAACTTAAGGGATTTAGCAAGAAAGTTTTTGATTGAAATAAACAAATTACACGACTTAGGTAAAGTTGAATATCACCGACGGTGGGGTTATGAGTTCCCCGACGAAACGTATACAAGATTTAAAAAAGCTTGGCAATCACTTAAATAATAACTTAATGAAAATGCTGAACTAACCAGTTATACGTAACACCAGGTTATTACGCTAACGAAAGAACGAGAGCTCAATAAACAACTATGAAAGGCAGCCTGCCGCCTTTCTCCGATATCGGGGCAGTTTTAATTCTTCTCGAAGTATTGAAGCGACATGCTATTTTGTAGGGGAGTGATTCGAGCCGGAGACTTTAAGGACAAAAGCTTACTTATATTTATTATATTGTGTATTGATAGATATTCGGAGTACTTCTTATACATCTATGTAGGTTGAACAAATGAGCTTGATATTACTACGAAGATGTAGTAAATTAACATTAGTAATTACGATATCGTAGTTTATTGGCAGAAGAAAGGGATGTTCATGCAGCAGTTTTTTGAGCTTATTTTTAAAAACGGTCTTCGTCCGCTCAGTATATTTCCTGACACAACACATCTGGAACTTCAGCTCACAAGTTCAGATTTTTCCGCATTGCTGTTGCTGAAATTTCATGAGCAGCTGACGATGTCCCAAATGGCCGATCACCTAGGTGCACCGCTCAGCACGGTGACCAGTATTGCCAAAAGGCTTGTGCGGAGAGGCTACATCTATAGAGAGAAATCGCAACAAGACCAACGAATCATCGTCAATCGTCTGACGGAAGACGGGGAGCAGATCGCCGAAGAGGCGCTCGGCACGATGAATACGATGTTTGGCCGTATTGAACTTGCCCTGACAGCCGAGGAGCTTCAGCAATTTATTCATCTTTCGCTGAAAGTGGCCAAAGCTTTGCAGCATAATTCGGATCCCACTGGGGCTTCGAAATCATCGACGTCTAGAAAAATTGAAATCCAATAATTTTTTTATGCAAATACTACGATATCGTACTAATGGAGGTGCTTGGTTTGCGTATCATTATTTACACGGGTAAAGGCGGCGTCGGAAAAACCAGTATCGCCGCAGCAACGGCTTACCAAATGGCAGCCGAAGGAAAACGAACGATCGTCTTAAGCACCGATGCCGCCCATAGTTTGTCGGATTCTCTGGGCATTTCACTCCAGCACGAACCGATTTTAGTCGATGAGCGACTGTGGGCACAAGAAATCGATAGCTTAAAGGAAACTCAGCGCTACTGGGGAAACGTGCGCAGCTGGTTTTCAAATTTTATGCAGTGGGCCAACCTAGATGATATTAGATCTGAAGAGCTGATGGTATTTCCGGGCTTAGAAGAATTGTTCAGTTTGCTAAGAATTAAAGAGCATGTGGAAAGCGGGCAGTTCGATGCAATCATTGTGGATTGCGCACCGACTGGAGAGACGCTGCGTTTGCTTAGCTATCCCCATTTGCTTCGATGGTGGGTTCGAAATATTTTTCCTTACGAGCGCAAGATTCTCAAGTTGGCCCGCCCGATTATGAAAGTGACCAAGGGCTTGGAATTGCCCGGCGACGATGTTATGGATAGCTTCAGCCAAGTTGTTGATAGATTGGAAAAGCTGCAGCAGGTAATCTCCGATCCCGAAATTACCAGCATTCGTCTCGTCGTGAATCCGGAAAAAATGGTCATTTCTGAAACGCGGAGGGCTTTTACCAACCTCAATTTGTACGGGTTTCATACTGATGCGGTCATTGTCAATAAAGTGCTGTCCGAAGAAGCGGCCGAAGGTTATTTCGCACAGTGGAAACAAATACAAAACCGGTACGAAGAAGAAATTACCCACTGCTTCAGTCCTCTGCCGATCTTGAAGGTTCCGCTGATGCCTTTGGAGGTCGTTGGCAAGGAGATGCTTAAGCGCGTTGCGGCAGCAGCTTTTCATGAACGGGAATGCGGAGCCATTCTCCACAGAGGCATATTGGAGGAAGTGAGGAAAACAGAGTCAGGTTATGAGCTTCGAATCTCACTTCCTTTTACCGAGAAGAGACAACTCCAATTGAATCAAAAAGGTGATGAATTGACGTTACAGGTCGGCAGTTATAAACGGATCGTTGCACTGCCTAGGGTCTTACTGGGACGCCAGGTGGAGGCCGCACGTCTTGCAGAGGGTGTACTAATGATACATTTTGGCCATGTCGTAGAATCGTAAGCATTCAGAGAGGATGAAGATGAACATGATGATCGACCGTTACATGCCCGATTACCAGTTTGGAGAGCGCCATGAGATTGGCATACACGCGGAGCAGGGAACCGTATATCGAGCGATTCGGGAGGTGACAGCGACTGAAATTCCGCTATTGCGTCTGTTGTTTGCGATCCGTACGCTTCCATCCTTGCTAATGGGTAAAAGAGGAAAGGTGTTGGCAGATACGCTTCCATATGTTGAAGAGATGGAGCGATATGGCTTTCTATTGCTGGAGGAAGAACGGAACCGGGAATTTGTCGTGGGTGTCGTTGGGGAATTTTGGAAACTTACCGGAAACATGCCAATAAAGCTGAAGTCGGCAGACGATTTTAATGCGTTTGTCGATTCGCGGTATGCCAAATCTGTCATGAACTTCAGTGTGCACGAAGGACCGCACGGGAACGCCGTTGTCCGTACGGAAACACGGATTCAAACGACAGGCAGTGCCTCTAAGGTGAAGTTTGCTCTGTACTGGGCGATCATTTATCCTGGCAGTGCTTACATTCGTAGAATGATGCTGAAAGCGATCAAAAAGCGGGCGGAAAGCAAGCGCGGATGATCCCTGGTGACCGTACAAATCCGCGGTGACGACTCAGTCGTCCTGTCCCGATTATTCTGTTGGAATCGCGTAAATAACCGGCCAATCGGCAGAGGAGAAACGCTTAAGATGAAATTGAAAAAACATAGTGGTGTGATGCTCGCTTGGACAGCTGCGTTACACACAGTAGTCGGAATTATCGTTTACTGGCAGTCGATAACTGATATCGTGAATGACGGTTTTATAAACGCGGTTGAACCCCAACTGCATGCCGACAGAGCTGCCACTTTCTGGTTTTTGTTTTTTGGTGTTCTTTTGTTTATGCTTGCCTGCTTGATGAACTGGCTTATTCGGGTCAAGGGGGAGGACGTACCGAAATTCGTTGGCGTCCACCTGCTGGCGCTTAGCTTGATTGGTGTATTTTTTATGCCGGTATCCGGCTTCTGGCTCGTCATTCCGCAGGCAGTCATTCTCATACGCAGGTAGCGTCAATCATTGTCGCGTCGCGTGCTTGTACCAGCATCGCCCTACAAAATACAGGTGATACCCATTGAAAAACTACCCGAAGGTAGTTAACTCTACAATTTCTTAAAGTTAAGAACAAGTCCACCAGTGCCTTCTAGACTCACAACCCATTTTAATGCGTTGCCTGATCCTATTTTTGCACTCACAGATACTTGAAGATTGTTTAATTCAAAGTTGGTAAACTTGGCTGCGATTTTTTCAACGATTTCTTGAGTAAAGGGAACAAGTTCTTCATTGGTGTCGTCTTCTGTTAAGTCGTCGAGTGTATTAAAGGATTTTTCAACAGTTTCTTTTTTGACTGGAATATAGAGCTGGATGTCATCTGGCATAATATCATCATCTCCCTATAATTAATAGGGAAATTATACCATTATGTAGTTTTGAAGTCAGTAATTTAATGTAATTCTTGCATGAACGGAGCCTAGACTAACGAGGAACGATAGTTAAACAGTGAAAGGGCTGCCGCGTGGTAGCCCTTCGCTCCGCTAACGGGCAGTATAGTTAAAACTTCAAACTAAATATTGGAATTTTTGGTTGTTTTTTCGTTTAATGAAATGGAGGTGAATTACTTGAGCGATAGACCTAGGACATTTTTGTTATTAGGAATATTTATTTGCTTGATAATCATTGCAATGAAGCCTGTCCCTCAGTTTAGTTATAATGCTCCGCAGACACAGATGCCTTCATCTGGCGAATCTGTTGTACAACTCAGTTAAAATAGAATAGCTATCGTGGATACAAACATCAACTCAGGAATGCGAGGCGAAGTTTTTGTTCTTGAGTTTGATGAGACAAAGAAAACTTTTAATCTCGTTGGAAGGTATAATTGTGTTGATTTTTTCAGAGATCCAAACAAATATATACCTTAAGCAGGGGATCAAATTAGTGCCCATTGAACTAACAGGAAACAGATAGTGGAGGAGCTTGCCGCGTGGCAGTTCCTTTTTTCGTTGAGGTAAGAGGCGCTTTTATTAACATGTAATTTACAATGAGAAAATTTTGTCCTAATGTAGATCAATTATTATTAAGGTTATTAGTTTTTTGAGGTGAATTCATCCATCATGATGTGGTTGTGGGAAAAAATAGTCCTCGTAATCGGAAGAAGCTTTAAGATCAAGCTCATTATCAGCCTATCCATTATTATTTTGATAGCATTTGGTGCGGCTGGATATTTCACATACCACTATAACCTTGATTTATTTGAAAAAGAAATTAGTAAGCAGTTTTCCCAAACCAATGAAGAAGCTTTGGCCAAATTGGATCTTAAACTGCAGGAAATGCAACGAATATCACAGTCAATCGTTTTTAATTCTCAAATTGAAAATAAGATCAGTGAAATCAATTCAACTGGAAACTATGATACTTTTCGCTCCTACTACGAAAAAAAACAAATAAAAGAAATAATCAATCAAATCAAATTGGATGCGCCGTACATTACGGGATTGTATATGTTTGATCTAAAGGGGAACCCGTCTTATTTTCGTTTTAATACGCCGTCGATTAACGAGCTGGATGCTTCCTTTTATCAAGCTATTCTTCCTAAGATCAATCAATCCTACGGGGATTTGATATGGTTAAGATTTCCTTTGCCGAGTTCGGTAGAGCCTAACGGGGTTAGGCCATCGATTGTTTCCGCTCGATGGATGAAAGACAGCTCTTTGCATACTTATGGCATGCTGATCATCACTCTGGATGAAACTTTTTTTTCCAGCAGCCTTGAAGGGTTAACGAAAGACGACTTGGGAAAGGTTTATTTGTTTAATCAGTCGAACGATTTATTATATAGCAATGTGGCTTTGAAGTCGGAAGAAGAGCTCAATCAGTTGAAAGCCTTGAATCATGCTCAAATCAAGGACCAGTATTTATTTGTTCAAAGCAACTCGAAGGCGTTTAAGTTTTCACTTGTCAGCGGCACTTCCCTGGTGGCGATCCGGTCAAAAAACGAGACGATTTTACAAGTAATTTTGTACACTGGTGTCATCAGTGTGATTGTGATAAGCCTTCTGATTATGCTGGCAAGTAAAAAACTGCTTCGGCCGCTTGAAGATTTAGTAAACGGCCTTCAAAAAGTGCGCTCCGGCAATTTCGATACTCGCATCAAGATCAGATCCAGAGATGAACTGGCCTACATCGGAGAAAGCTTTAATGAGATGACAGAAAAAGTTGAGCGTTTAATTAATGAAGTCTATCTCACACAATTGAGTGAAAAGAAGGCGGAACTAAAAGCGCTGCAGGCTCAGTTGAATCCACACTTCCTCCATAATATTTTAAATGAAATTTATTGGAAGCTTTATTTGCAAAATGACAAAGATACAGCTTCTCTTGTTACAGCCGTATCAGAGATGCTCAAATACTCGTTAATGCCGTTAGACATCCCATCGACATTCAGAGATGAAATTGGCCAGGTCCGTAACTATGTCAAAATACAAACGGAGCTGTTTGAAACCGAATTAGAAACAGTTTTCGAGGTGGAAGAGGAGGCGCAAGAAAGCGAAATATTACGTTCTTTGCTCCAGCCTCTAGTAGAAAATGTGTTTGTACATGCTTTCCGTAACCAATTATCACATAAGAAATTGATAATTAAAGCCATTCGAAATGATGATCTGTTGGAAATCGAAATAGCGGATAATGGGTGCGGGATCCATGAGGAGCGTATATCGAAGATTGTTGGCGTGGATGGCATGTCTCCGCTGCATCGGAATGATGGTCGAGACAGTCTTGGGGTAAATAGTGTGATAAGAAGGATTAAACTGATGTATGGCGCACCTTATAGGCTAGAAATTAACAGTGTACTGCATGGAGGAACAAAGATGCGTCTCATTTTACCATTCAGAAACGTTGAAAAGAAAGGGTTTAAAGTATGATAATCAGTAAAGTATTAATCGTGGAGGATCAGCCTCATTTTCGTAAAGGTCTGGTTACAATGATTGAGCTCAATCAACCTGAATGGATCGTTGTAGGCGAAGCAAGCAACGGAGAAGATGCGTTACCGTTGCTGGATCGTTTCAAACCGGATGTGGTGCTTACGGATATTAACATGCCGATCATGAACGGTATTGATTTCATCTCGCTTTTACGGAATAAATATCCAGATCTTATCGTTATTATTTTGACCGGTTATAGAAATTTTGAACATGCACAAGCGGCAGTAAAGCTCGGCGTTTTTGATTTTTTAACAAAGCCGTGTTCGGAACAAGATGTTCGTCATGTGCTTCATAAAGCCTTTCTTAAGCTAAATGAGTGCCATTCGAAGCAAGTGCAGCAATCAGAGCTTAGCTTAGAGGAAAAGCGAATTTCGGATTTGGAGGCGCAGTTCATTTCCGCCATATTAACTGGAGAAGCGAGTATTTTGCAGCAGGTATTGGATCAATTTATAGCCTACCTTAAGCCGTTACCTTATTACAAATTAAAATTGGAAGCTTTGTCATTGGCCGTTGCCTTACAAAGAACTGCACAGAACTATTTGGATATCGAAGAGAGCGGTCTGTATAACAAAACTTCAATGGATATGACCGATTTAACTTCCGATAAAATTTTTGTGTGGACAAAGGTGCTTAGTGACAGCTTCATGAGTTGCTTCCAAAGATGGCAGTTATCGAAAAGTAAAAATACAATTGATAAAGCTGTAAAATATATCGAAGAACATTATGAACAGGATTGCAGCTTGACGGATGTGGCTTCTTACGTTCAAATGAATCCAAGCTACCTTAGCGTTTTATTTAAGAAGGCAACTGGGGAGAGATTTAAAAACTACTTAAACCGCATGCGTATGGATAAGGCGGCGCTGCTGCTGCGCAATTCCGACATGAAAATATCAGAAATTGCCAGCGCTACCGGTTTCGACGAACCGAATTATTTCACCAATGTTTTCCGGCAGCAGTACCAAATGTCACCGAAGGAATTCCGCAATTCGATATCCATGTAAGCGTGTATGGTTGCGTATAGCCATCATTTTGATGAAAAAGAGGATCAGAAAACGATTATGCTGAATAAGAAGCTGTGGATTGGAGTTACGTTAGGGTTTATTATTGCTGCGGCTGTTGTGCTAGTTGATTACACACTTTTTAATGATAATGTAAGTGATTCAGGCAACCATTCAGCCAAAAATGAGATTACGGTTTCTGTTTATGACCGGGGTATGATTCCGGTTTCTGAGGGATCTTACGCAGAAAATCGATGGACCGATTGGATCGATCGTAATGGACCGGTACATGTAAAGTTCGTTCCCATCCAGCGAAGTGAATCGAGGCAAATCCTGATGAAATTGATTGCTTCCGGTTCAGCTCCAGACATCATTAACGAATACAATACAACTACTCGTAACAACTTGTATGAACAAAACCAATTGTTGCCTTTAGACAATGTTTTGAAGTTTATGCCGGAATACGAGAAATTAATCACGCAATATCCGCAGTTAAAGAAAGCTGGCACCAAATCGGATGGCAAGCTGTATGAAATTGGGAAGCTGAATGAAGCTAATCCCTTACATGCTTTTTTTATTCGGACGGATTGGTTGAAAAAGCTAAACTTAGAAGTGCCTAAAACGCAAGAGGAATTTTTTAGGGTGGCTAAGGCTTTCACCGAAATGGATCCGGACGGTGATGGAATGGATGATACGTATGGGACAAACCTTAGTTATTATTCAGAGACTGCTCTGAACGAAATGTTCGGTGATTCATCATCAAGCACTCAATTTTCTTGGGGGATTAAGGATGGTAACATAGTACGTCAGTGGGAAAACGAACTGGCTTCTCTTACATTTAAGAAGCGTTTATATGATCATCACATCATTGATAAAGATTATATGCACGATAGCAGCGGATCTAAAGCTAAGCAGGATTTTCTTAAGGGAAAGATCGGTATTTATATTAATCCAAGCGTCAATTGGACCGAGTTTACCTTATCAGACCTTGCTATTCTTAAGAAAAATGTACCGGGAGCAGAAGTTGCACCGATGGCTTATCCTAAAACAAGCATGGGAGCGTTCACAGGCGCAATTAATAATCCGATTCAAATGACAACCGTAATCAATGTTCATACGAAATCCCCTGAAGCTGACGCGCGATATATCGACTTCATGATGAAGCCGGAAACATCGGTAAAATTTGTTGGAGATGAAGGGGTACATTGGCAAAAAAACGCGTATGGCTGTCCGAGCGTATTGGATACGTATAAAGAAAAAAATGAGGTCAGCTATAACGCGGATTATCTGATGTTTGTTACTAAAATTAATAAAAAGTGCGAATATATTACCAACAAATTGAACCCGGAAGTTCCTGAACAAAAGATATCGCTGGATCTTTATAAAAGCGCCCAAAACATGTATCTTGATCCGAGCAAGCAGTATCCCGGCTTAACGGTGGGAGAATATATGCCTGTGTTTCCGAACAGTCTGAATATGATCCAAACGATACTACTTGAGGAAATATCGGATCTCTATGTCAAAGCGATCATCAGCGGCGGGAGTTACAGCCCGGAGCAAGCTATATCAGACGCACAGGCTGTTTGGAATAAAGCAAACGGGAAGCAGCTTGAAGATTATATGAATCAATGGTATGCAGAAAATAAAGACCAAGTCTTTCTTGCCAAAGATATTTGGGAGATCGTGAAGCGTCAAATGGCAGAAATGCAGCCGTGAGGTTTACAAAATGTTTAAAGTAGCCCAAATAATTTATAGGTCTATCTATAAATTATTAAGGGCTCTTTTTTTTTGGATGATTATAATAGGTTTGAACATAGAAAAACTACAGGAGTGGATACGATTTGAAGATGAAAGTAGGAAGAAAACATTTATCAGTTGCATTATCGCTGCCATTATTTCTTAGTTCCTTGGGCGGAAGTTTTGCGAATGCGGCAACAATTCCATCAACAGTGACTCCGGCTTCACCGCCATCTTGGGGGTACTTTGTAGATAATTACAAAACCAATACGTCGTCTAATACGACGGTACCCAACGCGGCCATCGGAACGCTATCCGAGTTTCTGAAGCTTTGGACACCTGGTGACAAAGTTACGGATGCTGTGTATTACTGGAAAAACGGAACCAAGCTGTACCCGGCTGTGCTGGATGCTAACATGCAGTATGTGGCCAATATCGCAGCTAGACGCACGGCTGATCAAGAAACAGCGGCCTATTTGGATGACCGAAGAAACCAAACTTATTCAGTCACAGAGGGTCTTGGATCACTTACCGATGTATATCGGACCAAATCGAAAACGTACACAACGATTACAGGCGTTGAGGCTGATGCCACAACGATTAAACACGACGACGGCAACGGTTCCAATGGCGCCGGCGACGTGAATTCCGAGCTTGGCAAGATGATCACTCTGATCGGAACGCTGCGTGGCAACTATGCATCAGGCAATCCATCCAAAAATTTCTACCAGTACCCTCGCCCGTGGCGTCAGTTTGGTGATCATGTCATTGTCCCTACCCTGGTTCCTGCAGAAAGCAGCACTCCGGCCTCGGACGGCGGCTTCCCGAGCGGTCATACCAATGCTGCGTATCTCGCCGCTTTGTCGTTGGCCTATGCTGTGCCTGAACGGTTTCAGGAACTGTTGACCCGTGCCTCGGAGCTTGGAAACAACCGGATTATAAGCGGTATGCATTCCCCTCTTGATGTCATGGGAGGACGTGTCTTGGCAACATCCCTGGCGGCTGCTACCTTGGCTGATCCGGCCAATCAAACCATCAAGCAGGCTGCTTATGACAATGCCCATGCGAATTTGTTGACGCAAACCGGTACAGCGGTAGATCGGTTCAGCGACTACTCAAAGAACAAATCGGATTATACTCAACGTTTGACATATGGATTTAGCCAGATAAATCCAACGACTAACCCAATGGTGGTTCCTAAGGGAGCGGAGGTCCTGCTGGAAACACGCCTGCCTTACCTTGATAACACGCAACGTCGCTGGGTTTTGGCTACTACTGGTCTTCCATCAGGCTATCCTTTGCTTGATGATGCTGAGGGATGGGGACGGCTTAATCTCTTTGCCGCTGCGGATGGTTATGGTGCTTTTGTCAATGACGTTACAGTGACAATGGATACTAACAAAGGCGGTTTCCATGCATTGGATCGCTGGCGTAACGATATCTCCGGTACAGGAAAGCTGACAAAAGAAGGAACGGGTACTTTAAAGCTGCAGGGCAACAATACTTATTCCGGAGGTACACAGATCAACAAAGGAACACTTGAGGGTGATTCGAAGACGGCTTTCGGAAGCGGCGATGTTGAGAACAACGGAGGAACCATCGTTGAAAATGTTTACGGGAAGATGACTATCGGCGGAACTTACACACAATCTGACAATGGTACTTTTGAGCTCAACCTTAACGGTAAAGATGATCTACTCGAGATTAAGAGTGCGTTAAATGCAAATGGGAAATTACGTCTGAATTTTACGGGTAATTATGTTCCTAACGGCGTCGTCACTATCATAACCCATGGTAAGGATCAACGGAATGGACAATTCTCATCGGTTGAGACCGCGGGTTTGCCTAGCGATTATAAAGTTAAGGTTATCTATAATTCCGATAGTATCCAGTTAGCAGTCACCAATGACACAATAACTCCAAGCTCGGGTACGCCTCAAACATCAGGTGGAGCGACAGGCGAAAAGGGAGCAGGGTCCAATCCTGAAACGAAACACGAAAAGTCCCCGTCCGGTCAAAATGTGGATCATGTTGTGGTTGAAAGCGACTGGTTAAGCAAGGCTATAAGCGCACTGAATGGAAAAGATGCAAGCAAGCAAAGCATCACGATAGCAGTTACCGGCAATGGCGATGTCGCCAAAGTCGACTTGCCTATGAGCGTTCTTGCCGATTCGAAACAAACCATACCTCAATCGGTCATTTCTATTCAAAATGACGACGGTACAGCGTACCATTTACCGACATCGGTCATCGATACGGCGAAGGTGGCACAAACGCTAGGGACTGACGCTAAAAACGTGCAAATCAGCGTGACAATTCAGAAGGTGACAGGAACTGTTGCCGATCAAATTTCGCAAAAAGCGATACACAATGGCGTTACCCTACTTGGTGGATCTAATGCGCAAGTTATCGAATTTAGTATAACGGCGAGTGCAGGCGGCAAGACAGTGGAAATCAACAATTTTGGAAATACGTACGTAACTCGCAATCTTGTCATTAATCAGTCGGCAGATCCAAGCACTGCGACAGCCATTTTGTATAATCCGGCAACCGGGGAAATGACCTTTGTCCCTGCAGTCTTCCAAATCGTAGGAGGCAAAACTCAAGTCATGATTAAGAACCGCAGCAACAGCATCTATACTGTTGTTCAGTCGAGCAAATCCTTTGACGATCTGAAAAGCCATTGGTCCAAAGCGGATGTGGGTCTGATGGCCTCCAAGCTCTTGATTAAAGGGCGGACGGATTCTCAGTTTGCTCCTGACGAAACGATCAAACGCGCCGAATTCACTTCGTTGCTGGTTCGTGCTTTGGGGCTTAACGATAACGCAGCGGCGGCTTTTACGGATGTTAACGGCAAGGATTGGTTTGCAGGTAGCGTAGGTGAGGCGGCAAAAGCCGGTTTGATCAGCGGATTTGAGGACGGCTCCTTCCATCCGAATGCTAACATCAGCCGCGAGCAAATGGCAATAATGCTATCCAAGGCGATGGATTTGGCAGGAAAAAGCTACAGCGTAAACGGGAAACAAACAGAGCTGCTCGGTAAATTCACCGACAGTAGCAGCATCAGCAGCTGGGCCCAAACAGCGGTTGCACAAGTGACGGGAGCTGGTCTAGTTGAGGGTCAAACGGACAACACATTCGTAGCCGACGCCAATGCAACTCGTGCAGAAGCTGTAGTGATGTTAAAAAGATTTTTGCAGTATGCCGGATTTATTAACTAATAATATAGTTGAATAAGATTACCACAACAGGCTACCGCTGATTTAATCTCGGTAGCCTGTTCCGCTAACGGGCAGATTAGTTTAATGGTAAAATGAATCAAAGACACATCTATTGGGTGATCGTATGGATATTTTGAGATATGGGGACGTAGTACCAGGGAAAAGCATAGGAGCATTTCAAATTGGCATGAGTGCTGAGCAGATAATAAAATTGCTTGAAAAATATCAAATCGAGGAAAGATCCAACTGCAAAGTCGTTAAGACAACCACATTGTGGTTCTGGTTAGGGGAAGAGAATAAGACGTATCAGATAATGGCACTTGACGGTTTCCTTGGGAAGTATAAAGAAATAATTGGACTCGGTGATACAATATCGGAAGTCGAAAAGCATCTCGGTAAGTGTACACATGAGTCCTATGTTGTGAAGTTGCCCGATGTCAAAGGGATCTGTTTTGAATTGAAGGACGTCGATGACTATGATCAAGTGTGGGATGAATTAAACGCCCCTATCTGTTCAATCTGTGTTTACAGAGTCTAAAATTTTCTAAACTAACGGCGAACGATAGCTTCATAACAAGATCTAGCAGGCTGCCGGTGATAAACTCGGTGGCCTGTTGTGCTAACGGGCAGATTAATTGAGAAACATTTCATTTTTTTCTCTTGGACGTGCTATTGGAACAAGTCTGCCTTCATTAAATAATATTTTTAACTGATCCGAACTAGAGGTAGATTCTAACTTTACTACAACAGAGCAACCTACCATCCACTCACATCCTTGATTTTCGAGATTACTAAATTCATATGTATGATCAGGGTCATACTGCTTTGAATAATTCAGTGCTTGTTTCTTGTAGTCTCTGTAGTCCCAAAAAGATAAATTATGTTTTTTGTAAAATACATAAGAACTAGATAAGATAAAAATTATTAATAATGTAATCATTGTAATTGTAACGTGTATCGATTTTTGCATCTCATATTTTAAATTTACTATTAACAAGATAATAAAAATGAGCCCCAATATAACATTAATCACAGCAGATCACCTAATTTACGGAATTTTCCCATTATCAATTCAAGATTACCATAAAAATTCCATAATAGGTCATTTAATTAAAATAAGTGTTGATGGTATTAAGCTAAAGGGCAGTTTAATGCAGGATTCCAATATTAATCGTCAAATATTAAAGCGTAGAGAGGCAGGTAAGTGTAGAAATGGATACAAATATTTATTTTGTTCGTCATGCGCATTCAGTCTATACACCTGATGAATTGGGTAGACCTCTTTCGGAACGAGGTATTCAAGACGCAGATAAAGTAACGAATTTACTTAAGACTGAGAATATTGAGGTTGTGTTGTCCAGTCCATATAAGCGTGCGTTCCAGACGGTTGAAGGAACGGCTGAACATATTGATGAGCCAATCAAGGTTGTTGAAGATTTTAAGGAAAGGGAGTTATCTTTATAACCTGTTGACGATTTTGAAATTGCGATTACAAAGGTATGGGAAGATTTCGCTTTTGCATGGGAGGGTGGAGAATCAAATATACAGGCACAAAAACGTGGGGTTAATGCCCTCAATCAATTTTTAAAAGAATACACGGGTAAAAACATAGTCATTGGTACACATGGTAACCTCATGGTATTAACGATGAACCACTTTGATGCTGCGTTTGATTTTCGTTTCTGGAGACAGTTGGATATGCCTGATATTTATAAACTTAGTTTAAACGGCTTAAATCTTAAGGAAGTGACTAGGGTTTGGAAAAGATAACCCGAAGTTTTTACTTTAGTTTATTCCGCTAACGGAAACAAGAGTTTACAAATGTCGCAAGCGAAGGTTACCGGAAACGATGAGTTAAATTGAAAGGATGCTTGTGTACAATGTTTCTGAATGCAAATAATGATTATGGAGAAATGACATTAGAGCAGATTTCTATTTTGAAAGGGATACTAAATGATCTAAAGGTCGACTCTAGAATACCTCTATCCGTTTGGTATGATAAAATTCAATTACTAAAAATACGCGATTTATCAAATGGAGACATTGCCAAATTAATTCGGCAAGAAATATTTTTATCGCACGTTGTACCAGAAGCAATTAATAGAACTCTAATAAATCCACTCTCAGGCTCACTTGGGGATGGTGAAATTCTAGAATCATTTAGCTATGTCGGAGTGGATATGTGGGAAAATGAGGGGGAAAAGTTTTGTAATGAATTAAAGTCTTACTTGCAAAAGGTATTACTGAACTTAAAAGATCACACATTGAATATCCCATATGATAATCAAAGATTTGATGATCATGATCGAGAAGATTTAGGGGAAAACTTGATGAAAACAATTAGCATTCTTGATAATGCAATTAATAAAGTATAGAAAAGGAAAAATATAGGCTTGTAGCGATACAGAGTTCAAAAGTGGTCATTATTGAGCTAACGGGTAACTATAGTGCAAAGAACAAAAATGCGGCCGGATTATCTTAACGGCTGTTATTTCTGTCTCCATTTTCACCGGAAGCATTAGTTGCTTGAAAATGCTGTCTGCAGTTCCTAGATAACCACGGAGAAATGTAGTAAGAGATTTGAACAAAATAGTTTTCCCCTCTGTTATAATCACACTAGATATACATTATGTTATATATTATATGGATGGGTGGCGATGGTTAGGTATGAGTCTTTTTAATAACTGCGTGGGGAAGAGTCTAAATACTTCTCTTAAATGGATTAATGAACCACATGAATGGGAATTTTCTGAACAAAATTCACTTATGATTACCGCGCCACCTCGTGCAGACTTCTTCCATAACCCAACACAGGAAATAAGAAAAAATTCTGCTCCATTCCTATATACGACAACAAATGCAAATTTTATTTTAACCACTCGGGTCAGCGTAGACATACGTGACCGGAATGACTCCGGATGTCTTATGGTAATGGCAGACGAGAATAACTGGGCCAAGTTATGTTATGAGGATTTTAGAGGTCGACCTTCCATTATTAGTGTTGTAACTAAAGATATTTCGGATGATTGTATCGGTGACTATGTCGGGAATATAAGCCCTTTCTTAAGAGTATCTCGATATGATAATTGTATAGCTTTTCATTACTCTCTTGATGGTAACGAATGGGCATTAGTGCGGTATTTTGGAATGAATAATATTCATAGTTTAAAAGTCGGTGTAGTTGCCCAGAGTCCAGTTGGTGATGGATGTGCAGTGCATTTCGATTACTTACACCTCCTTCCTAATACGAATATAGATGTAAGAAATATAAAATAATAAAATCTTTATTTTCCTCAAACCTAAGTCATACTCCAAATGGAAGTGAACTCATAAAAAAATTCCCTATTTCCCTGATCTTAAGAAGCGAGTAACGGTATCCAAAATCTTTTTTTATATAAAAGAACGATTCTAATACAATTAAAATGGAATTCGTTGGGCATTGCGCTAACGAGGAATGTTAGTTCAACAAGTCGTCTGATTTTATTTAATTTGTCAGAAGTACTTCAAAACTAATTTGTAATTGAGACAATGTGGCCGATAATCTACTTCAAAACTTTATTTGTCATTTTGTTTTCACCAAAAAAGCCAGAAACTTTTGAGTTTACTGGCTTTCTGCACTTCAAAAGCAATTTGTCTCCCAACAATGTTTGTTGGTTGACAAATTGGTTTTGAAGTAGACAATAAACTTTTGAAGTGACAAATAAAGTCTTGAAGTAACAAATTAAGTTTTGAAGTAAAGTAGGCGTTCACTCAATCTATTGGGTGAACGCTTATTACATTTTTTCTATGATTCCCGTTAGCGTCGCATCCTGCATAGGGTGTGTGGATTGAAATTGCGTGGATTGAAATATCTAACACCACCTTAACATCCTGCCATGTTTCTTTGGGTTGGATTAAGATGTGCTATTCGACTTTCAATTGAATACTTCTTTTCCTACAGTTTGCGAGTTTGTTAGACATGTTTGATTTCTCCTTTTCAATGGACTGGTTCTTATAGAAACACACATAAGACAAACTGGAATTGACATATAAATTGCTGTAAAGAAGTTCTGAGAGGGAGAGAAGGTAAATGATGTTTCAACCACACCCAGATAATACCGCAATTGTGATTACAGACCCACAAAATGACTTTATGTGTCCTGGGGGGAGAGGCTATCATCTGACAAAAGCAAATATTGAACGAAACAATACTATACATAACCTTGAACTATTAATGAGTACTGCCATGAGTAGAGGATACCAACTATTTATATCACCCCATTATTTATACCCTCATGATTATGGCTGGCAATTTACGGGGAATGAACAAAAAATGTTATTAGGTCTTAGAATGTATCAAGTGGCAAATGCATACACACCACCGTCATTTGGAGCTGATTTTGTTCATTCTTTAAAACCTTATATTTTTGATAGGAGAACCGTCGTTTCAACTCCACACAAGGTTGCTAGCCCACAAACAAATGACTTGGTTTACCAGTTACGACAACATAGAAAAGAGAAGATAATTATCGCAGGACTGCTTTCCAACATTTGTGTAGAGTCCCATATGAGGCATTTGATCGAAACTGGTTTTGAAACAGCTGTTGTATACGATGCCACGGCTACAATTAGTGAAGCAGATTTTCAAGCAGCCGTTACGAATTACAAAGCATTTGCCAGTGCTAGTTGGACAACAATGGAAGCTATTTCATATTTATAAATCCTTTGAGGGTTTAAACCCTGCGAATGAAATAGGATTATTCCAGACAAATGTAGGTAGATTTGTGTCATTAGACAAATGTCGGATGATAAGAACATGGTTACATTAAAAGTCGCATTTGATGCGGCTTTTTCATTTTATGTCCTCAAGTTCTTGTCAAAATTAAATGACAAGAACTTTGGGACATTCCCGATTTTGACAAGAACATTATGACATTCCCGACGAATGCTCTTTAATCTTGAGCACTGTTTTTTGAGCTAACGGGAGTTATGTTGAATACATGCTTGAATATAGGGCAATCAACATTTACAATTGAATTATCTTCCAAATGAGGTGAAATGGATGTCACTCCGTATCGTTCGAAGTAATTAGTTTGCGGGCTGGGTAAAACGCGTACCAGCTGACAAAGGGGATTTTCTGTCCTTTTGGTCTCATGAAACTAATACTTTGAACGGTGTCGGGCTGATATCCAAGATATTAAGCCAAGGACACTCGTACTGCTTGAATGACGGAACAAATGAATTTTTCATTTGCTCTTATTCATGCACAGCCAGCTCTTGGCTTTTTATTATCTCATTTTAAAGATGGAGGACAAAGTGTGAACAGGTCTGAGTACAAGGATTTTTACGACAAGGTTGGAAAATTAAACGGTTGGGACTTTAGTAAATTAAGAACTACTTCTGAAGGAGAACAATGGAATTTTCTTTATGAAATTACTCAAAGATGCAATAAGTCCGATCTATTGCTTGATATTGGTACGGGCGGTGGGGAAGCTTTAATATCTATTACCGATGCTGCTTTGCTACTTGTTGGCATTGATCATTCAGAAGGAATGATACAGTCCGCTACTGAAAACTTAAAAAAATCAAATAAAACAAATATTCGTTTCTTACAAATGGAAGCTGAAAATATTACCTTTCCTATGTTCTTTTTTAATTTGGTGTCCTGTCGGCACAGTGAGTTTTATGCAACTGAAGTTTCAAAAGTGTTAGCGAATGATGGTATATTCTTAACTCAACAGGTATGCGAAAATGATAAATTAAACATTAAACAAGCTTTCGGCAGAGGACAGGGTTTTGGAACTGAAGAAGGGATCTTAAAAGATAAATACCTTACAGAGCTAGCTGAAGCTGGTTTTACTGATATTCAGTCGTTTGAATATGATGCAACGCAGTATTTCCAAACTTACGAGGATTTGGTCTTCTTTTTGAAATACACTCCTGTTATCCCTAACTTCGGGCAAGCTGATTATGATTTTGAAATACTTCAAAAGTTTATTGAAGCAAATCAAACGGAGAAGGGGATCAAGACTAATACGAAACGTTTCATGATTGTGGCAAGGAAATAATGGGTTGTTAAGCTCTAAAGGAAACGATAGCACAAAAACAACAGGCTGCCAGCTTACTGGGCAGCCTGTTGATGTAACTGGCAGATTAATACAATGGAATAATATGGAATTATAACAGCGCAAGTTAGGATAACTTCATAAAGCGCAGATAGATTTATACAAATACCTCCATTAATTATCCAATATATGGTATGTTAGGAGGGATACTATATGTCATTATACATAACCGGACAAATTGCGAATTTTTTATTTTTCTTATCACCATGGGGAGTAATCTATCTGCTATATCGCTTTATAAAAGCGTACGAGTTGAGAAAACGAACAGATGAAGAACTACATCGCAAACTAGATGAATTGAACAAACAAGTTGCAGAAATAAAGGAGAACATGAGTTAATTTCAATCGATAGGCTTACTCAGCCTTAGTCATCACCCTAACGGGAGAACGTTAACTCAAATGATGGATCCATACAAACGATCAATGAGCTGCTCGATCTATGGATATTATTCATTAGCTATGGGGTGAAATTTATGTTAAGAATTATGAGGATATTAGGTATTATGTTTAGTTTAATTGTGGTTGCCATTGCTATTTATTCCTTTGTAGCTGTGGTCGATTTACCAAGAAAATCGATTATTTCATCATGGATGATGGTTGGTTTATGTTTTTCACTGATATTCAATGGGATTTCCTCTTATTTGCCTCAGAAAAAAAAAGCAGGATTGTTAATGAGTGGATTCGGTGTCGCAATATTGATAATAGTCTTAGTGAAATTTTCATTTTAGCGGTGTGGCAAGCCATTTCATCAGAAAATAACCATTTTTACATATATGTTTAAGTTCGTCGCTCAACTAACGAGGTTAGGAAAGGACAGGACGAATACAATCATTCTCGTGTCCTTTCAACGGTTGAACTGATTAATAGATTATTTGGATTGCTACGAATCTATGAGTAATTTGCACATTTCTTAGTTTGAACTGATACTTAGGTACTTATTACGAGCCCCAACTCACATCCTCGCATATAGTAAGTCCGAGGGGGTGATGAAACATGGCTCAACCAATAACCATTGGGGCGAATAGCATAGCTAAGATCAGCGATCGTTTTTTTCTGATTGTCGAGGTGGAGGCGAAAACAACCGGGGTTGAAATTGATCCGGTATTTGGTGTAAGAACGACTGCGCAACAAGCAGCAGCACTCCTTCGTGCAGGTGTAAAGCGTACGAAATTTGAAGACTCCGATCCGAAACCGACTCGCACAACGATAGTCGAGTTGAAAGGCGTATTATTTGCTAACGGACGAATTTTCAAGGTATTCGACGTGGAAAACGCGACGAGCGACATTTCCGTCCTAGTTCGGATCAACCTAACACAGGCGCAAAGGCTTATCCGAAACGGTACACGTATCATCAAGGTTTATAGAAAACCATTCTAAATCAGCGAAGGGGTTGCGTATACAGCTCCTTTTTTTGTTACTTGGTCATTACGCTAAACTATAGTTCAATGAAGGACGGACTCTAACTCTATACAAACGATGAAGGAGCTGCAATGGCAGCTCCTTTTAGTTCTTCAGAATATAGGAGTATTTATCAAAAATATCGGAGGAAATATTCTTTTATTTATTCCATTAGGCTTTTTATACCCTTGATATGGAGGAAAGATAATTGGAAGAGGGCAGTCTATTTTAGTGTCCTTAATAAATCGTATCAACAAAAGTGAAAAATAAGCGAACAATATAATAGGATTGTTACAAATATAGGAAAATATTTAAGCATACCGAATTATATTAGCAAAGTAAGTACGATTTTGAAGGAGGGGCTTTGGCATGGCTGGGATGCGGCATCAGGCTCCCGAACGGGGCGCGGGAAATAAGGAAAATGCGAGCAGCGAACTAAAGGCCGGCGGGGCGACGCAACGTGAAGCAACCTATGGCGATTGGCTGCAGCTCCAGCGGACAGTGGGTATCGGATGGTTGGGGAGCTATTGAAGAGTGGCGTGGGGCTTTCCGCTGCTCCGCCGTCAACAGGTGTACAAAGAGCGCCAGGGCTCCCAACGAGGCAGCAGCTAAAAGATGAAGGCCTGAAGGCCGGAACGAAGCTGATCGGCAAGACATCGTGGGCCAATCTGGATGACGCGCTATACGCTTACGAGAAGCTAGGGGACACGGATTATAGGGCTCAGGAAGAGCAGATGCAAAAGATTGAAGTTATTATTGGAAAATGGCGGGCTAGCTACGACCAGCGGGCAAATAAGGAGAAGCTGAAGGCGAAAGACCCGGCTAAGCTGGCCAAGGTGGAGCAAATTCTGGCTGACATTCGGAATCGGCGTGTAGCCATTCAAAGGGCGAACGCACCTACTACCGTTGGGCAAGAGGGACTCCGAGGGGCAGAGGCATCCCATGTCGGAGTGGGAAATGCTTCTGTACATAACAACGAGGAGAAGAAGGAAGTGAAAGCAGCCGTCACGCTGAACGTTTATTTGCGAGGGCAGGGTTACAAGCTCGACCGCAATTATTTGTCATGGGCCATGGGAGAAATGGCACACGTGAGTTGGAAGGCACATGTCGGCTCAAGCGATGCTACCCAGCGATTGGCGATTGCGCAGGCGGTCAGTCCGATGCTGATGAGTTGGAACATTTCACATAAGTTTGACTCCTCCAACACACAGGATCCCATCGACAAATTCCTTACCGTCTATCCTCCGGAGGATGAGGAGGACTGGGAACTGATTGTTAAGATGCTGGAGGGGGCGGTAGGCAGCTTCGCCACGGTCGACGTAGCCGGCGATATGCCAGTTGGCGATACGGGCAAGGTGAATATGCGTCACGGTCAGAACACGACGCTTACGCTGGACATGCTTCAAGGGCTTGATGTGAAAGAAGAAGGCAGCCTCGGCTCGTACAAGCAATACGTAGGCAGTGCTGTGCAAGGGGGGAGCCTTCCGCTGTTGATAAACGGTCAAACGATGTTTTTCAGCAAGACCATGGATGCTCCCGCTCAGCTCACCCCACAATACATTTATATGGCGATTCTAGTGGGTGACCGAATTGTGCCGGACAAGCGAGAGGAACCGAATCCGGCGAAAGTGCCGCTGCCGCCTGGGATCAAAGCATTCGAGCGGCAATAAGCCGGCTACCGGATAGTTTAATTAAAATGGAATGTTCTCCTTTCAAAAATGGTAAATTGGTAATAAAAATATGAAGGGGAATAGAGAGATGCACAGCAATATTTGGTCTGGTTCAAAAGTCAGATTACGTCCTGTACTATCATCAGATTGGAAAGAATTTCATGAGAATGACCACGATTCCGAAGGTGCAAGATTGTGTGATTTCATACATTTTCCTCGATCTGAAGAGGGAACAAAGTCGTGGGCGGAATACACTTCATCTAAGACCTTCGATGGCGATAATGTATTCCTTGCAGTTGAAGCCCTCGATGGAACTCTTGTTGGCAGTATAACTGCAAACAGCTGTGATACACGTAACGGTACCTTTAAATATGGTATAGCTATCTTCCATAAACATTGGCGAAAAGGATATGCCTCTGAGGCAACAAGGATATTGCTCCGTTATTACTTTGAGGAATTACGCTACCGTAAGGTGAACGCTTATGTGTATGCCTTCAATGTGGGGTCACGTGCTTTGCAGGAGCATCTTGGATTCGTCCAAGAAGGGATCCTCAGAGAAATGATTTTTACAAAGGGCAAGCATTATGACGAATACGTTTATGGACAAACAAAGGATGAGTTCCAAAATCTCGGCAAATAAACAACACTCGGTAACAACTTAGTTCCGTTTCAGCACGTTATAACTTTGGAGGTGGAAATACTGATTAGTGTCAAGGAAGTATTACTCGATCAATTAGCCGCTTGTCATGATGATGAAAGTTGGATTAAACCATCTATAACGATTTTAAATGATTTACCTGTAAAGGATGCAGTCTGGAAAGCAGAAGACTATCCACACTCCATCTATGAGATTGCAAACCATCTCATTTTCTGGAATGAAATGTGGCTAAATCGGTTTATTCATGATGATTTGTTAGGTACAAGTCATATAACGAACGATGAAACTTTTGAATTGGATCTCTTGAAGCAGGATGAAGCAAGTTGGAATGAGACTATTCGGAGATTAAGCAATGGGTTTGTACGTTGGCAAGAAGTTATTATGAACTGTGACGACTCTAAACTGGAAAAAAGAATACCGTCCTACTTCAATGCGCAGTGGTGGGGTGTGATTTCGAATTTGTGTATCCATAACGCCTACCATATTGGGCAGATGATGCTATTGAAAAAGCAAGTACAGAAATATCGAGCGTAACGAGAAGCAGTCTCTGTAAAGAAACTGCTTTTTTTATTTCATTATTCACTAGTCTTTCTTTCACCCTATTCAGCTGTTTCATCAAGGTCTTCGTTATAAGCTAATATTCCGCGTTTAAAATAATGAAGTTTTTCGTCTGAGGTAGTTTCCATTAAATTAGTGATCAGCAGTTCAACACTTTCCTTGTAGTTTTGGCTATTGTATAGAGCCATGGCGAGGAACACTTGAATTGCCCGGTTCTCTGGAAATTCCCTCACGCCTCTACGTAACGTCTCGACGGCTCTTTCGTAATGCCCCCAGTAGCGATATGTACTCCCTAAACCCATTAAGCATCTTTCTAGATCAGGACCAGGTAAGCCCAACTTAAGAGCTCGCTCATAATAGTGAATAGCCTCACGTCCAAGGCCGGAATTGTCATGCGCTATTCCAATTTGATAATTGATCTCCGCATCATCCGGATAATCGGAAAGCAATTCTAATAAGTTCTCGCGAACCTCACTTAAGATCGCTTGATCCTGCTTGGCTCGTCCTTCTTCTCGCCGTTCAATTAATTTGCTCAATTCGTCTCTTGTCATATGTTCACCATCCCAAGTGTGACAGTCTTTTTTTATATGAGATTATATTAACACACACGAACAAAATATTTACGGGTGCGCCCAAAAATAATCCATTCATCCTGCATCCTCCGTCGGGCTATAATCGACATGTAAACGGATTCAAATAAGGAGGAGCGACATGTCCAAACTAAAGAAAGCGATGTCAGTGCCAGTTGTTTTCTCACTCGTATTTGCAGCTGCGGGCTGCAGCAGTCCAAGTAACAATGCCAGTTTGAAGGCAACTCCAGCGAGCGGCAGCACGACGGCTCCAACCGCACAAAGCGCAGACGCATCCAAATCAGGGGAGCAAAGCAATACCAAAAAGACGAAATTGATCTTTTGGGACAAGTCGGAATACGTGAAGGAATACAATGATTCGCAAAAAGAAAGAGTGGCCCAATTCTCCAAGGAGTTCAATGTCGATGTGGAGTATGTCGCAATCCCGCCGGCAGATTTAAAAACAAAGCTGCTTGCGGCTGTTGAAGCGGGGAACCCGCCCGATTTGCTGCTAGCTGACGATTTTGTCGCGAAACAATTCGTGGGCAACAATCAATTGGTGGAAATTTCGGATATCTTAAAGAAATATGATTTCCGGGAAGACTCCAAGAAATATGCCTATGCGTTAGAAGGTTGGTATGAGGTTCCGGTTATCATAATCCTAACGTTATGTATGTGCGAAAAGATAAGGTAGCAGAAAAGAATCTGGAGCTTCCGAAAACGTGGGACGATGTAAAGAAAGTGGCCAAAGCGATCAACGATCCGAAAAATAATTTTTATGGACTTGGCTTTCAGCTTGGAGGCGGCGGAGACTCGAATGGCCGTATCGAAAACTTAATTCGAACGTTCGGAACGGACTTGGTCGACAAGGACGGTAAAGTTACGGTCAATACGCCGGAAGCTTTGGAAGCCATCAAATATGACACCAGCTTTTTCACGGAAAAGTTGACACCTCCTGGAGCCGTAACAGGCGATGACTCATGGAACAATACAGCTTATTTGAATGGTCAAGTAGGGATCATTTTTAACTCCAGCAGCGTATATGCGGCTATGAGAAAAGAGAAACCGGAATTGCTGAACAACACGCAGATCATGCCTTGGCCAGCTGGTCCCAAAAGACAATTTGGTTCAGGCGGCGGTACCGTGTTCGTCATGTTCAACAAAGGCAAAAATATTGAAAACGCCAAAAAATACATCGACTACTTCTTCAACAAAGATTTTTATGGAAAGCTGATCGAGAAGTTAAATGGATTGGCTGTGCCGGTGTTGAACGGATTTGAGAATACGGAGTTTTGGCAAAAGCCGAAAAATAAAGGCTGGTTCGACGCTTCGAAAAATATTGTTCCACTGGGTGATCCAGGACCTCCAGATGCACGCGCTTCTCAAGTCATCAGTGAATACATCCTACCCAAAGCTGTTCAAAGCATTGTGGTTAATAATGTAGATCCGAAAAAAGCACTGGATGAGATTGAGAAGAACTACAAAAAAGTCTACGAGAAAAAATAAGATAAAAACACAACACATCTAACTGACGTACTTTCCCATAGGCAGGTGAAACCATGCTGCAATCATCCAATCGAAGAAGTGAAATGGTTTTGGGGTATACGTCGGTCATGCCGGTTATCATCGTTATTTTCGTGGTGATCGGCATTCCTTTTATCAATGCGCTATACCTCAGCTTAACCGATAAAACCGTAGGAACCGAAGCGCATTTTATCGGCTTTGGCAACTATCGCGAAATTTTTACAGACCCGGTGTACTGGAAGGTTCTCAAAAATACATTCATTTATTTTATGACGGATGTGTTCTTCAAACTGGTGATCGGGATGATTTTTGCCTTGACGCTCAATCAGGCATTTTTCGGAAGATCCATTGTACGGGTGTTGTTCCTTGTACCATGGGCGATTTCCGGACTGGTGTCGGCGCTTACGTGGAAATGGATGTATAACGATTCTTACGGCATCATCAACCAATTGCTGCTTGATTCAGGTTTGATTGATAATCCGGTCGCTTGGTTAAGCGGGCCTAAGATCGCATTAGTTTCTGTCATCATCGTCAATATTTGGCGGGGGATCCCCTTCTTTTTGTTCAGCATCCTTGGAGGTTTACAGACGATTGACAGGCAGATGTATGAGGCTGCAAAAATTGACGGGGCAGGTCCTATCCGACAGTTTTTTTCGGTCACGATTCCTTCCATCAGTTCGGTTCTTGTCATTACGACCATGCTATCCTCGATCTGGACGTTCAATGATTTTGAAAATATATTCTTAATTACCGGAGGAGGACCTCTGTATAATTCAGCGGTAATTTCCGTTTATACGTACGAAACTGCGTTTCTCCAAAATAATATGGGCAAATCGCTCAGTGTGGCCGGATCCATCATTCCGATCTTGCTGGTGCTGATGTTTTTTATGACCCGCAAGCTGGCCAAGGAAGATTGAGAGGAGGTGGCAGCTAGGATGAGAGCATCCACCGTACGTGCTGTTCGCAAAAAAGTGTTGATTTATGCAATCGTCGTTGTCGGCTTAATCTGGACATTATTTCCAGTCTATTGGATGGTCAAAACATCGTTTACACCTGACGCACTGATGTACGATGCCAAACCTTCCTTGATCCCGACCGAGGTGACGACGAAGCATTATAAGGACTTGTTTAGTCAAACCGAGTTTATGACCAACCTTAAAAACAGTTTAGTCGTTTCCCTGCTTGCCACTCTGATCTCCTTATTAATAAGTATTTTCGCTTCCTATAGCCTGACCAGGCTAAAGTTTCGTGGCAGAAAATTCATTACGAAAAGTATCATCATCTGCTATCTGATGCCGGCAGCGGTGCTGTTTATCCCGATGTATGTGCTTGTCAGCAAGCTTGGTTTTGCCGATAACAAGTATGGATTACTGATTATATATCCGACGTTTATTGTGCCTTATTGCTGCTACATGCTGCTTAGCTACTTCAAGGCGATCCCGGGTTCTTTGGAAGAAGCTGCGCTGATTGACGGATGTACGCGACTGCAAACTCTATGGAAAATTATTTTCCCCATTGCTGCTCCCGGCATTGCCGTGGTGGCAACCTTCGCCTTCACCATGTCATGGAACGAGTTTCTGTATGCACTTGTTGTCACGACGAGTCCAAGCCAGCTAACCGCAATGGTTGGTATTGCAGGCTTTAAATTCTCTGATTCCTTCATTTGGGGGCTACTGATGAGCTCTTCGGTTATCGCTTCGATTCCTGCTTTAATTTTATATCTCGGCGCCCAGACTTTTGTGATCGGCGGACTTGCCGATGGCGGCGCGAAATATTAAGCCAAATGGTTCATACGCAACAGGTCATCCGGAGCATTCTGGCTGACCTTTTTAACTATGATTCTATTAGATTTAAGCTATAATAGAGCTAAAACGATTCAGTACCACAAAACAGCATCTCTGGGGGAAGTTTACATGAATCATAAGAAGCAAAGTGTATTACCTTTGTTGACGATTGGTCTTGTACTTATATCTGGTTGTGGTAACGGCGCTTCCTATAAACAGGCCCAAGCAGCTGCAAACGAAGCGGGTAATGGCGGGGCATTGACCCTATGGATGTTTAATACGGATATCTATTTGAAACCGGCTGCCGAAGAGGTCGCCAAAGAGATGAATATCAAGCTGAATTATGAATTTATTAATCCGGAACGATATAAAACCAAAATCAAAGTGGCCGTTTCTGCAAATGAGCTGCCCGACATATTCACGCAATACTTAGGCAAATCCGAGCGGGACTTCATATTGAATGCTAATGTGTCAGCACCGTTAAATGATGTGTTGACCTTAACTGGACTTGAATCCAAATTTGACAAAGGAAGTTTGATTCAAGAAGCGGATGGGAGCATTTACTCCGTTCCTTACCGTCCCGAGCAATCGCAAGTCGTGGTTTATAATAAGAAGCTAATGGCCAATTTGGGCATTCAGCCACCCAAAACATGGGATGAACTTCTTGCTGTGATCCAGACGGCCAATCGAAGAGGTGTTATTCCTATTGCCCTAGGCGGCAAAGACCGCTGGCCTGGAGATATCATCTATAACACGCTGGTGCTGCGCGAAGATCCAAATGCTTTTAACCGAGCGCTTAACAATGAAATCAAATTCACCGAAAAGCCATTTGTAGATGCTGCCGACAAAGTCATTAAGTTAGTACAGGCCAATGCGTTTCAACATGGTTTTTTAAATCATAGCGATCTCGAAGCTCGTGAACTGTTTTACACGGGTAAGGCGCTTATGCTCATCAACGGCTCGTGGATTTTCACGAAAGCCATTTCAAGTTTAGGCGACGATTTGGGCTATATCAAGTTTCCCCAGACGGGAGCGGCAGCGGATCCATTCTCTACAAACACCGGGGAGCGAAGCAGCACGCCTTACGGGCTGTTCGTCAACGTGCAATCCCAGCAGCTGCAGAAGGCTAAGGAGTTCGCAATCCGATATTCGCTAAAAATCAATAATGAACTCGTCAAGCTTGGTCAAGCTTCCTATGCAGCCTCGGATATGAAAACAGAAGGAAAAATAAACGATGCTTATGCGGAGTATGTTAAGGATTTCAAAAGCTTCAAGTTCATCCAAACGTATTGGTATAGTGCAATCACAACGTCTAAGGGAGAAGAATATCGGGATTTGAACCAGAAATTGTATACGGGAACACTGTCTTCCTCACAGTATACAGAAAGTATGGAGCAAATTATGAGGAAGCCGTAAACGGCTGGTTCACGGCATTGCTTGCTGGAGGGGATAGGTATTAAGGTGTTCCAAGTGTTTCAAGACATGCCGATTCGCAAAAAAATTCAGTTCATCAATGTGATCGTCATTTTACCCAGTATCGTATTTTTAACCATAACGCTGTATCAAATGACTCTGCATCAAGCAGAAGAACGGGCTCTTCGCAGCTCTGAACAAAAGATTGGACACATTACCAATACCATCAACACCTTGTTTAATGATATCGAAAATTTCTCGAAGCTCTCGATAATCAATAAAACGTACCAGTCCGTATTGATGAATACGATTGAGGAGAACAGCGAACTGCAGAAGTTGGATGACATCCAATCGATGTATGCCAGTTTGAATGCGCTGGTCGAATCCAACCCTTATATTGACTCGATTGTCATTCAATCGACAGATGGAAGCAAAATTTACTACTCGGACAATATGTCGAATGTGACCCACTCATCGGTAAATGTCTATCCGAAAGAACAACTGATAACTGCGAAAGGTACGGCCGTATGGATAGAAACATTCGAGAGCTCGTTTCTTGTCAACGATCAGCATAAAAATTTACTATCCATAGGAAGGCGAATTATTAATATCAACAATGGGCTGCTGATGGGTTACATCTATATCAACATGGATGAGAGAAAGTTATCCAACCTTTATAGCAACGACGACTTACGAAGCAATATCATGATCGTCAATGCCGAGGGCAGGATCCTTTCGGCTAATGATCCTGAAATCGTTTATCGATCGACTCAGGACTTGTTTGGCCGGATGATTGTTGATGGGAATGGATCTACAATTTTCAACAATGGGAAGATGAACATACTCGTTTCATCTAAAGTGATGGATAAGAACGGGTGGAGAGCTGTCTATGCGGTACCTACCAAGGAATTAATGAAAGACCAGTGGAAAATAACTTTATTTATTTTAGGCTTTGGTCTGACAGGGTTACTTTTGGCGCTCATCCTATCCATTATTTTTTCCAAGTGGATTACCAATCCGATTATGCAGCTAAGTAGAGCTATGACAGCCGTTGGAGACGGTAAACTACATACGCGGACGATCGTCGCTTCTAACGATGAAGTCGGTCGTTTAGCTTATAAATTCAATGAAATGGTAAGCCGGATTCAAGACCTGATGAATACCATTAACTATGAGGAGAAGCAAAAGCGAAAGTTGGAGCTTCGACTTTCTTATTCGCAAATTAAACCCCATTTTCTATATAACACGTTAGAAATGATTCGTTCTATGGCTTTGATGAAACAAGCCCATGATATCAGCAAGGTCGTCAAATCGCTCGGCGATTTTTATCGGATGTCGCTGAATCGCGGTCAAGAGCTCATTCCAGTGTCTCAAGAGAGGAAGCATCTTGAAAGCTATCTCTATATCCAAACCATCCGGTACCAACGTATGCATTATCGGATTGAATTCGATAGCCGGATCGAGGGATGTTGGATCCCGAATATGCTGCTGCAGCCGCTTGTGGAAAATGCGGTCTACCACGGACTTAGAGACAAGCAGGAAGGTGCGCTCTGTGAGATCACTGGTGGGATTGAAGAGACGAATGGTGTGGAGGTCCTCTGTTTCACGGTGAAGGATAACGGGAACGGAATGAGCGAAGAGAAGCTCGAGCGAATTTGGCAGCATGAACCGACTCATCATGATTTATCCAGCTTTGGCATCAGCAACATACAGGAACGCATTAGACTTCGCTACGGAGAGCCATTCGGTATCACGATTTTCTCGGAACCTGGAGAAGGCGTAGAAGTGCAGCTGCGGATCCCTCTTGTCTTCGAAAAAACTGAGCATGAGGAGAGGATATAGCTGTCTATGAACCGTAAATTACGTGTATTGCTCGTTGATGATGAATATTATTTCCGTAAACTTCTGATCAATTTGATTGACTGGGAGGCTCTTGGCTACACCATCGAGCAAGAAGCAGAGAATGGCTCTCAAGCCTTAGAACTTGCGCGACAAGAGCAGTATGATTTGATCGTCGCGGATATTAATATGCCGGGAATGACGGGATTAGATTTTGTAGAAGCATTAAGATCTTCATATATAGATACGAAAGTTATATTTATAACAAGCTACGATATATTTGAGTTTGCCCAGGCTGCTATAACGTTGGGGGCGTCTTATTATTTGCTAAAGCCAGTCGATGAAGATGAACTTAGCCAATGTTTAACGGAAATTCGTCAAGAGCTTATGCAGGAGATGAAATCCTCTCTTGACGTTAAGAATCTAAAGGAACAAGTAGAACGAACGAAACCTTTGTTAAGAGACCATTTTGTGCGTCAGCTTCTCCTTTATGAGCCATCAGACAGTCCGGAAACACTGTATCGGCAAGCCGAGTATTATGACATTCCGCTGAATGCGCACGGTTATGTCGCCTCTGTTGTCGAAATTGACGAACTAGGCGTCCGTTATAGCAAAGAACAAGAGCGCCAGCTGTGGCGGTTTGCGGTCAAAAACATTTTACAGGATACCTTCGAGTCTTCAAATGCTTATTGTGCGGTTATCGACGGCGAGGACAACAAGATCGCCATGCTAGTCGGGCACAACAAGGATCAAGATAAGGCGCTAATTGAACTTTGCGAGCAAGCCCGCAGCTTTATCGACCAAAGAATGCATCTTGGTGTTACGATCGCTTTAGGGCAAACGTATGAAAGTTTAAGCCAAGTACACCTCTCGTATTCGGAGGCGGAGTATGTTTTAAAGGTTAAATTTGCAAAAGGCGGTAACCGGGTTATCTCTTACACACATGATCAAGAAGGTCCGCAAGATGCCGTCTTTTCTCTGCCTATAGATCGAACGGAATGGATAACGGCAATTCGCAATAAGAATCGGGAAGCGCTTGCCGCGAAAATCAACGAGCTCTGTTCGAGACTCGCTAGCATTCAGGTGAGCAAAGAAATTGCATTATTCGTATTGATGGAGTGTGTTTCACTCGGCAGCGCTGTCATTCTGGAACGTGGGGGGACGCTGCCCAGTGGATGGATGACGGACCGTCATCCGTTGTTTAGGCAAATGCATAGCCTTGAAACCATTTCGGGGTTGCAGATGTGGCTTCAGCTCTTTTTTAATCAAATTGTCTTTCCAGAATTGGATAACTATTTGGCACGGTTCAGAGGTTCCGAAATCGTTAGTAAAGCAATAGAATATATTGAAAAGCACTTTGCCGAGGAGTCCTTGACCTTACAGGAAACAGCTCGCAATATCTGTGCCAACCCAAGCTATCTAAGCCATATTTTCAAGAAAGAAACGGGAAAATCGTTTACGGAATATTTATCCGATTTGAGGCTGGACCGAGCGATGGAGATGCTGAGAGAAGTGCCGCCCGAAGGGTTAGTTTCTCTTAAAATTGTTGACGTCTCGCAAAGTGTCGGCTATTCGGATCCGTACTATTTTAGCAAGTGCTTCAAAAAGAAATTCCATATCGTTCCAAGCAAAGTGATCCAAACATGATTGACGAGGCCCTTAGACTTCCAGGAGAGAACTGTGACCCGAAAGATGTACACTTTGAAAAAAGTGACCTCTCTCGGGTCCTTTTACGTTAATAATCAATGAATCCACATTCTCTAACGAATGATGTTGTAGAAACTCGATTTTAGAGTCATTCAGCGCTCACGAGGGTAGATGGGCTATAGTGGTTACCAGTGTTGCATTTTTTGCAACATCATTCTACCGCAAATAGGGGCTTCAGAGTATTCACAAAATATTTACGGATGTGCCCAAAAATATTCCATTCAGTCTCCATCAACACGTGAATATAATTAAAACGATAAGAAATACGTGGGTGAGGGGATGTACATACTTATGAGTGATTTCAAGCTGGATGGGAAGGTTGCACTCATTACTGGCGGTTGCCAGGGACTTGGGCTGGAGTTTTCACGTGCGTTAGCGAATGCGGGAGCAAGTGTAGTGGTGACAAGCCGGGAGGAGCGCAAAGCGCACGCGGCAGCGGAGGAAATCCGCAAAGAAACAGGCAAAGATACATTAGGGCTCGCTGCCGATGTGACGGATTTTAGTCAGATTCAGGCTGTGGTTGAAAAAGTTGTGGATACATACGGGCGCTTGGATATCTTGATTAATAATGCCGGAGTCAATGTGCGCAAACCGATTCTTGACTATGACGAGGAAAGCTGGGATCTTGTTCAGACGACGAATTTGAAAGCGCCTTTTTTGTGCGCCAAAGCGGTCGTTCCGCAAATGATCAAACAAAAATTCGGGAGAATTATTAATATCGCCTCCATGCTGGGTACGGTGGCACTTCCTGAACGGTCCGCTTATTGCTCAAGTAAAGGCGGATTGATCCAACTGACGAAGGTCATGGCGCTGGAGTGGGCTGAGCATAACATCACCGCTAACGCCGTTTGCCCAGGGCCTTTCGCTACTGACATTAACCAAACTGTCATCAACAATCCGGTAGCGAATCAATTTTTCCTGGATCACCTGCCGATCAAGCGTTGGGGGAAGCCTGAGGAGCTTACAGGGCTTATGGTGTATCTCGCCTCCGATCTGTCCAGCTTCATGACGGGTTCGGCGATCGTGATTGATGGCGGTTGGACATCTGAATAAGGGATATATAGGAGGCATATGCATATGAGATTCGGACTCACGGCTTACGGAACTGTCTATGCGATGGGCATTCACCCAGCAGCTAACCGGAAACGGATTACGGCGAAGGAACTTCTGCAGATGGCCGAGTCTTATGGACTCGAAGGCAGTGAAATCCCGTTCGATATTCTAAAAAGCAGCGATGCCGACGAAGCGGCTGACTATGCACGAGACAAAGGGCTGTTCATTAACGTTGCCGCCGGAGGGTTTGATCCTGTTCAACTAAAGGAAGCGCTGCAGTTGGCGGACCGGGTAGGCGCCCTCACCGTGAGGACGGTTGTAGGCGGGGCGAAGTTCGGCGGGGACCGCAGGCATATGGCTGGCTCATGGCAGCCTTTCTTGCAATCTATCCTTCGTTCCTGCCAAGAAGTGATGGAATCCGCTAACCCTGATGGCGCTAATTTAGCGGTAGAGAACCACCAGGACCTGGCATCTGAAGAATTGCTCTGGTTATGCGAAAGCATCGGCTCCGAGAAATTTGGCATCACGCTCGATACCGGAAATCCGCTGGCCACGGCCGAAGTGCCTGTTGAATTCTTTCAGCGGGTAGCCCCTTATGTGAAAAATGTCCATCTCAAAGAGTACGCCATTTATTCGTCCGAAGAAGGCTACCGGTTAGTACGGAAGCCGCTTGGACAAGGTGTGATTAACTTTCCCGAATTGCTGCGAATCTTTAAAGAAGTCAATCCGCAGATTACGATGTCGGTCGAACATGGTGCGTTGGAAGCGAGGCATGTCCGTGTGCTTCAGGAAGATTTTTGGACAGAATACCCGGAACGTTCGGCACGTCAGCTTACTCGTTTGCTGCGATTTGTCGAGGATCATGCAAGAAACAAAGGGGATTGGCAAACCCCATTCGAAAAGGGCGCGTCGGCTGATGTCATCGCCGCTTACGAGTTGGAAGAAATGAATATCGGCATGGCTTACTTATCGAACCTAATCAAGCGATATGCGTAACTAATGAATCCCATGAGGTGATCAGGATGACGATGTTCGATCTGACAGGTAAAAATGCTCTTGTAACCGGTTCCAGCAGAGGTCTTGGGAAACAGTATGCCGTTGATTTGGCACGTGCGGGCGCTAATCTCATTATTCATGATGTGAATGAAGAAGCGGCAGCCCGCTTTAATGAAGCCCCATCCGGCAGTGCAGTAGCGCAAGAAATCGCTTCAAAGTATGGCGTTAAGGCATATTTCCTTGCAGCGGAGTTGTCTGATGCGGAGCAAGTCAAGGCGCTCATCGAGCAATCGATTGCAACGCTCGGTTCGATTGATATTTTGGTGAACAACGCCGGCGGGGACATCGGTTTACATACACCGCGTCCGGATCCAAACGATGCGTTGGATATTTCGGTGGAGGACATCCGTAGCGTCGTAGATCGCAATTTGCTATCCACGATGTATGCGTGTAAATATGCCGGCCTCCATATGCGTGAGCGCCGTGCCGGTAAAATCGTGAACGTTGGCTCGATTGCCGGGCATCTTCCCGTTTGCGAGGGGATCATATATGCAGCGGCTAAAATGGGCATCTCGCAATATACGCGTAGTTTAGCTGAGCAGCTGAGGCCTTTTGATGTGAACGTCAATTGTATTTCCCCTGCGCCGACCTACACGGCTCGTTTCCTGGCGACGCGTTCAGTAACAGAGCAAGATGACCGTTCACGCTTGCAGAAAGTAGCGCAGCCTGAGGATATGTCGGGTATCGTCATGTTCTTGTGCGGACCGCAATCCGATGCGTTAACGGGCGAGACGATTGTTTGTTGGAAATGAAATAACAGGACGAGCGAGGGGAAGTAAGCGATGAGCGATGCTTTGACTTATATTATGGGGCAGGAAGATCACGAAAGCTACCGATTGCAAACCCACGCGGCGGGTCCTCAGGGCTCGCTCCCTCTGACGAGCGATATGCTGCTTAACTGGCCGAGCGGCGATTTGTTCGGCTTGAGCCAGAACGTGGGCATGGGGTGGAAGCCGGATCGGTTAAATGGGAAACAAGTGCTCATCCTCAGCACACAAGGCGGTTTGCGTGCAGAGGACGGTACGCCAATTGCCCTCGGGTATCATACCGGCCACTGGGAAGTCGGTCTCCTCACGAAAGAGGCGGCGCTCGAGATCAGCGAGCTGGGCGGGGTTCCGTTCGCAGGCTATGTAAGCGATCCTTGCGACGGCCGTTCGCAAGGCACGACGGGGATGTTCGATTCGCTGCCGTATCGCAACGATGCGGCTATCGTGTATCGAAGGCTCGTACGATCCTTGCCGACGCGCAGCGGCGTTATCGGCATCGCGACTTGCGACAAAGGGCTTCCTGCAACGATGATCGCACTCGCCGGCATTCATGATTTGCCGGGCATTATTGTCCCCGGCGGCGTGACATTGCCTCCGACGAACGGTGAAGATGCGGCTAAGATCCAAACGATTGGCGCCCGCTATTCGCAAGGGCAAATTTCCCTGCAGGAAGCGGCGGATATGGGCTGCCGCACATGTGCAACCCCTGGCGGCGGCTGCCAGTTCCTTGGAACGGCGGCGACCGCGCAGGTCGTTGCGGAAGCGCTGGGCATGTCATTGCCGCATTCCGCGCTCGCTCCGTCCGGACAGGCGCTGTGGCGCAATATCGCCAGACAATCGGCGAGAGCCATCTATTGGATGCAAGCGAAAGGCATCCACATGAGCCATATTTTGACCGATGCCGCGATTCAAAATGCGATGGTCGTTCACGCTGCGTTCGGCGGCTCAACCAACTTGCTGCTTCACATCCCAGCCGTTGCGCATGCGGCGAAATGCCGCGTCCCGGACGTGGCCGACTGGAACCGGATTAACAAAAGCGTGCCTCGCCTCGTAAGCGTGCTGCCGAACGGTCCGGAATATCATCCGACGGTTCGCGTATTTATGGCCGGGGCGTGCCGGAAGTGATGCTCCATTTGCGGAAACTGGGGCTGCTTGATGAATCCGTGAAAACGGTGGCAGGCGAAAACCTCGGTGTCCTCTTGGATTGGTGGGAATCTTCGGAGCGCCGTCATCAGATTCGCCAGCATTTGAAGGACACGGACGGCATTGATGCCGATGATATTATTATGAGTCCTGCCAAAGCCAAGAGCCGGGGACTCACGTCCACAGTGACATTTCCAATCGGAAATATTGCACCGGAGGGCTCTGTCATTAAATCGACCGCTATTGACCCTGAAGTTGTTGGAGAAGATGGCGTCTACCGCCACACCGGACGTGCGAAAGTATTTACGACCGAAAAATCGGCCGTTAAAGCGATTAAAGACGGCCATATCGTCGAAGGCGACATCATGGTGCTAATGGGCAGAGGCCCATCCGGTACGGGTATGGAAGAGACGTACCAGCTTACCTCCGCATTAAAGCATTTGCCCTTCGGCAAATATGTGACTTTGCTCACGGATGCCCGGTTTTCCGGCGTATCGACGGGGGCGTGTATCGGCCATATTGGCCCTGAAGCACTAGCTGGCGGACCGATCGGAAAGCTGCGCAACGGGGATTTGCTTGAAGTTACCATCGATCTTTCACGCTTGGAAGGAACCGTTAATTTTATCGGGCAAGGCGAAGATCAATTTAGTCCTGAAGAGGGAGCTGCTATACTCGGCTCACGACCTTCCCATCCTGAGCTCATGCCGGATCACAAGCTGCCGGATGATACTCGGCTGTGGGCAGCGCTGCAGGCTGCAAGCGGGGGGACATGGCGAGGAAGTGTCTATGATGTCGATCGCATTATTGAAGTGCTGAACGCTGGACATACGTATTTGGATATACTCAAGCGGGAACAGCGGGACAGCTGATGCGATTAGGATTTTCTCTTTAAAAATAAAATAGGCCTCATAGCAAAAATATTTGCCATGGGGCCGAATCATTTTAAATATCCAACCTTTTTACCACCTCGATATGCCTCTATAACGTGATTAATGGCTTGTTGGAATAGTTGGTCGTTCCCGCTTTCGACCTATAATCCAGTGGATTTGACCATTTATTCATGAATCGATTTCCAGAACACTCGAGGGTCTAATGTATCTCCCTATTTCAACCTACAGTTAACTTAAAGTAACTTAGTTTAAATGTTTTCACTCCTTCTCATGTCAGAAATGTTTATCTATAATTGAAAATGTTAGATGATCGAAGGTAAATGACAAAAACCCATTCGCAGCTGAAATTTCAGTTATTGGCTCCAGCACTTCATGACGATGAGAGGGAGAGTTTGTATGAACATTGATTTGAGAGGCCAAACAGCGCTTATTACCGGTGCTTCGGGACAACTTGGCCGTGTCATGGCCCGAACGCTAGCCCTATGTGGAGCGGATATTGTCATTCACTACATTCAGAATGAGTCGAAGGCGGCCGAGTTACAGGCTGAGATCGAGAGTATAGGGCGCCGTGCTGTTATTGTTCAAGCCGATGTGACCAAAGCGGAAGAGGTTGCCGCGATGAAGGAACGCGCGCTGGGACTTACGGGGGCTGTAGATATAGTCGTTGCAAATGCCGTTGTTCAGTACAATTGGACATCGGTACTCGATCAGCCAATAGAAGACTACATCAGCCAGTTTGAATCGTGCGTTTTACAAAGTGTACTGCTCGCAAAGGCATTCATACCGGACATGGTGAAACGCAAAAAGGGCAGGATTATCGGTATTAATACGGAATGCTCCATGCAAAACTTCCCTTCTCAATCCGCCTATGTGAGCGGCAAACGAGGGATGGACGGGGTGTATCGGGTACTGGCAAAGGAAGTCGGCGAACATCAGGTGACTGTTAACCAAGTGGCGCCAGGTTGGACGATCAGCGATAAGGATCGGGAAAACCTTACGGAACGCCAAGAGTCGTATGAGAGCAATGTACCGATGAAACGTCGCGGCACCGATCAGGAAATCGCCAATGTGGTAGCATTTCTGGCATCTAATTTGGCGAGTTTTATTACAGGAGCATTTATTCCCGTAAATGGCGGCAACGTCATGCCTACGATATGAAACTAAGGATATTTGGTGCTGTGGAATAACATAGAAATGAATGGGAGCGAGATAGCGATGAAAAAGAGAGTAATCGTGACAGGCGGTAGTGGAAAAGCCGGTAAGTGGATTGTGAAAGAGTTGGTTGAGCAAGGGTATGAGGTATTGAATTTGGATTGGAAACTGCCGGAACAACCCTTGTGCAAGACACAGATTGTCGATTTGAATGATTTGGGTCAGGTTCACAATGCCTTATCGCAATACAGTGTAAGGGATAGACAACCCGTGGAAGCGGTGATTCATTTCGCTGCGATACCGGAAGCGTTTATTTATCCGAATGACGTCACATTTCGGAATAATGTCATGAATACGTATAACATCTTGGAGGCTGCAGCAAATCTAGGAATCCGCAAAGTGGTGCTCGCATCTAGCGAATCATCCTATGGTATTGTGTTTGCAAACCAATTTTTCGCGCCGAATTTCCTTCCTGTTGATGAAAGCCATCCTCAGTTGTCGGAAGACAGCTACGGATTATCCAAGATGGTTAATGAAATGACAGGGGAAGCGTTCCATCGTAGGACGGGTATGCAAGTAATTTCCTTCCGTCTGGGAAATATTTTGGAACCGAAGGATTATCCGCGAGTTAATCTGACCTTCGCTAATCCGGAAGAGCGTCTTCGCATACTTTGGAGCTATATTGATGTCAGGGATATGGCAGTTGCCTGTAGATTGGCTGTGGAGAAAGATGGGCTTGGCGCACAATCACTTATTTTGGCAGCAGACGACACTTCATCCGATCTTTCTAGTGAAGAGCTGATCCATAGATTTATGCCTGAGCTTGCTGAATACGCCCAACATTTGCCTGGACGAGCTAGCTTTCTATCAAATGAGAAGATTAAAGAAGTTCTCGGCTGGAAACAGCAGCATTACTTCATGGAACAATAAAATTCTCCGGTGCAAAAAGGAATAGGCTGCCGCCAAAGTCGAAACTAGACTTTGTGCGCAGCCTATTTCTTTTAAATTGGACGTACAAGTTTAAGAAAAATTTTATTTTTAACCCTATTTCTTTTTTAAGAGTCTTCCTTATCCTAGAGTGAATGAATGGTTAGGAGGAAAACTAAGGATGAAGAAGTGGGTTTTAGTGATCGTTATCATTATATTGCTTGGCTATGGAGTTACTCAGCATAAATTGAAAGTCGTTAACGAGAAACCAACGGAAGAAGCCAATCAAGCTCAAAAGGTGACTTCTCAAATGAAAGAGCTTAAAGTAACAAAAGATCAGATTTATAAAGGCGATTTGTTGTTAGTAAATAAGGAACATCCAGTCCCCCCAGGTGGCGAAGAGACCGAAGCGGTTAATCTGTTGGAGCATAAGGAGTTGTTGAATGGATTCATTGTGCTGGATAAAACGATTCAGTTGTCGCCGGACTTGGTGCAAAAATTTTCAAAAATGATTGGAGCCGCAGAAAAAGATGGGGTTAGCCGATTTTTAATCAGCAGCGGTTATAGGGACAATAAAGAACAAAATAAGCTTTATCAACAAATGGGTGCTAAATATGCGTTGCCAGCAGGCTACAGCGAGCATAATTTAGGTTTATCGCTTGATATTGGATCTACACAAGCGGAAATGAGTCAAGCACCTGAAGGAAAGTGGCTGAAAAAAAACGCATGGCGTTTCGGGTTTATTTTGCGTTATCCAGGTAACAAAACTGCAATCACAGGTATCCAGTCTGAGCCTTGGCATTTTCGCTATGTTGGTCTACCGCACAGCGCAATTATGCAGGAAAAGAATTTTGTCCTTGAAGAATATTTGGATTACTTGAAAGAAAAGAAGACCATTTCGACTATTGTAGATCATCAAACCTACGAAATCTCTTACTATCCTGTCTCCAAAAACACAACTATCCCTGTGCCCGCGAATGGTCGCTATCAGATATCAGGCAACAACTTAGATGGTGTCATTGTGACTGTGATTTCGTGATCAAGGCTCGCTCATTCTAAAATCCATCTCATCCTTTTAATCTGTAAAGTCTTTGAGGACGGCCAATCGTACCATATTGGAGATGCTCCTCAACGATATGTTCTTCGACCAGGTAGGTCATATAATTGCGAACGGTGGAACGGCTAACGCCAGTCTGTTGAGCTATCTGATCTACGTTTTGCAACTCTTTGCATCCTAGTAAATATTGTCGAATACGTTCCAGGGTCCGCATGTCAATTCCTTTGTGAAATGGATTCACAGTTGGATCAGGAGCCCGAAGTTTCTTCAGATTATTCAGCGACTCTTGGTTCCATTGATCAGAAGAAGAGAGTCGCGTTTTAAACTGTGCATATTTGATCAACGCATTCTGGAGGTGATCCAGATCAAACGGTTTAAACAAATAGTCAAATACGCCTAAACGAAAGCCTTCTTCGACGATTTCACGTTCCTTGGCAGCTGTAATGAGAATGATGTCGCAAGGCAGGTTGCGGCTGCGGATCGTTCACACCAGATCAATTCCCGAATGATCGGGTAAATACACGTCAAGAAGAAGTAAATCCGGATTCAATTCTTGAATCAAGGAAAGAGCTTGTTCATAGTTGTATGCAGTACCCACTAACTCATACCCATGTTGTGATGAAATGAATTTACCGTGCATGTTGGCGATCATAAAATCGTCATCTACGACGAGAACACGATTGGATTTATTCATTAGATGCTCCCCCTAGTTTAGGTAAAGTGGTTTTCAATATTGTACCGGAAGGGCTGCTAACGACTGATAATTCGCCTCCGGCTTTAGCGACTAAACGAGTAAGTAAGGCAAGACCGAATCCTCGTCCGCTTCCTTTGGTTGAAATGCCATCCTTAAAGATATCCTCCCCTAGTTTAGGATCAATTCCAGGTCCCGTATCTTGTACAGTAATGGTTAGATGCTCTACGTCATCTGCGAAGCACACAATAATTTCATTAAAAGTTGTATTTGTATGGTTTTCTGCTATAGCTTCTAATGAGTTTTCTATCGCATTTCCGAGAAGTGTAATGACAATATCTCGATAGGGACAAGGGTCCGGAAGCACTGAATTGGAGTCAACTCTCAGCTGAATACCCAATTCCTTAGCGCGGTGCATTTTGCCGATCAGCACCCCGATAACAGCAGGATCTTGAATTCTGGATAAGAAAAAGTTTAATAAATTTTGCTGCTCTACATTAATTTTCTCAATGATGTCATTGACCATGTCATATTCTTTCATTTTGATCAAGCCTGAAATCAGATGGAGTTGGTTCATAAACTCGTGCCTTTGGCTTCGCAAAGAATCAACGTATTGCCCAATATCAGCTAGACGTTGATCAATCTGATCGAGATGCAGCTTATCACGAAAAGTAGCCACAGCGCCAATAATTTTTCCTTTGGCAAGTACAGGAACTCGATTCGTGATGACGAGTGTATTGCCGATAAGCATCGGCTCATCTCTATGCACAGTTCCGCCTTCAAGTATTTCCGATAGACGAGATGAGGGCAGAACTGAACTTATATCTCGGCCATTCAAGTTTGTCTTTTCCATATCTAATATTTTCTTGGCTTCAAGGTTGCATGTTGTAATTTGGCCTTCGCTATTAATGGCTATGATTCCTTCTCGAATTGAATTCAAAATAGCAGCTTGTTCTTGCGTTATAAAAGCGATTTCATGAGGTTCCATATTAAAAATTTGCTTTTTGATATGCCCGGAAAGCAAGTAGGCGCCGATGAGGCCAAATAGCAAAGCGACAACGCCGGTGATGGCGATTTTCAATAATATGCTATAGATTTCTTTCCACGTATTTTGTACCAGAAAACCTACGGATACAAGTCCAATCTGATGATGATTTTCATCAAATATCGGCGTTTTAGCACGAATGGTAAGACCGAGACTACCTCCTGATGTCGATTGAATTTCTTCTCCGTGCAGCACTTTTTGGTCGATCGCGGCGTCTTCTCCGTCCAAGGGTGCTCCTATTTTCCCGGGATTTGGATGGCTATATCGGATTAAATCCTTGTTGGCGATAACGATAAATTCCGCCTTAGTTTTATTTCGCATATCTTCAGCAAAGGGCTGAATAATGGACGACGGATTTGACTCATGAAATGCTTGGATGACCTCGGGCAATCCTGCTATGGTTCGCGCTAGAAATAGGGCCTGATTTCCTGTTTCCTGAAACTTCCTGTTTATTGTTATATAAGAAAGCGCGGATAAAACTAATAAAAGAACAAACAAAATATTCATTAATACAAGTATGTTGATCTTGGATCTGATTGTCATTTTTGCTTTCTTTTTCATCGCTCTTACCTCAATTCTAGCCGTTGGTTTTATTGTGAAAACTGTTTTTATTGTAGTTATTGAACTTTTCGGAGAAATGTATACGCTTTCATTTCTGTTCGATATACTCAGTATTGTAAACGTTATCAAATAATTTGCAAGTCAGGAGGGCATCCAGAATGAACAAGGAAATTGAAGCTGTTCGATATGAAGCGAAAGTGACTGAAACGCCAATGATTGAATTGCAAGGGGTTACAAAAGAATTTCTGAAACCGTCCGGTGAAGTCCACACGGTCCTTCAAGATATCAATCTAACCGTAAGAAAAGGAGAATTTGTTTCGATTGTCGGACCCACTGGATGCGGAAAATCAACAACATTAAGTCTCATAGCCGGCTTTGAATCACCGACCAAAGGTCGCATAAAGATTCAAAATGAAACACTGGAAGGTATTAATAAAATTGCAGCCTGTGTATTTCAAACAGAAAACGCCTTTCCTTGGAAAACGGTCATCGACAATGTGTCTCTAGGTTTACGATTAAGGGGAACGAATAAACAGGAAGCCTATGAAGAAGCAAGAAGATGGATTGAAATTGTAGGGCTTAAAGGATTTGAAGGGCATTACCCCCATCAGCTTTCAGGTGGGATGAGGAAGCGGGTTGCTTTGGCCCAAACCTTGATCGTTCAACCTCAGATACTGCTAATGGACGAATCCTTCTCTGCGCTTGATGTTCATACGCGGCATCTCATGGAGAACGAGCTTCTCAAGATCTGGGAGGAAACGTCCGCATCGGTCTTTTTCATCACGCATGACTTGGAAGAAGCCATTGCCCTTAGTGACCGAGTTGTAGTGCTTAGTGCTGGACCAGCTGCTACTGTGAAAGGTGACTATAAGATTGATCTACCGCGACCTCGGAACGTTGCTGAAGTTCGTTTTGATCCAGCTTTCATGAGATTGCATGAACAAATTTGGAATGATTTAAGAGATGAGGTGATGATCAGCTATGCACACACAATCAGTAATAAGTAAAAATACCAAGGAAGAAATTAGCTCGAGGAAACGTGAACTTCGCAAAAAAGCATTGAAGATCAGAACACGCAACCTCGCCTTGCAAATTCTGGTAGCTATCGTTATTTTCGGTTTGTGGGAATTTCTTGCCGATCAGCAAATTATTGATAAATTCTTTTTCTCTAGTCCTTCAGCCGTTTTCATGCATATCGTCGAATGGTTTACGGAAGGCACAAGTCAAGGTCCCTTGTATATTCATTTCATCGTGACATTTGAGGAGACAATTCTTTCTTTCATTATCGGTGTAAGTTTAGGCGTTCTAGGTGGATATGTGTTGGGAAGGAATGAACTGCTTTCTGCTGTTCTCGGTCCTTATATCCAAATGTTGAATGCGCTTCCGCGCGTTGTATTAGCACCCATTTTTATTTTATGGCTTGGCCTAGGCATGCCCTCGAAAGTCGCATTAGGAGTTACGCTCACCTTTTTCGTCGTATTCTTCAATGCTTTCCAAGGGGTTCGAGAAGTTGATAAAAATCTGGTGAATAATGCGCGACTGCTCGGCGCTAATAAGCGACAGCTTGCCAGGCATGTTATCATTCCATCGGCATTAACTTGGATTCTTTCCAGCTTACATTCGAGTTTCGGCTTTGCGCTTGTAGGTGCTGTCGTCGGTGAGTTTATCGGAGCTACCAAGGGATTAGGCTTTTTGATCTCTCAGGCACAGGGAGCCTTTGACACTGCAGGCGTATTCGCTGGAATGGTTCTCCTTTCGATTACGGCATTAGGCGCAAACTGGGCTGTTAGCAAATTGGAAAAAAGGTTTATTGCATGGCGCTACGTTCGCCAGTAATAATAAAAACTATTTCGAAAAGGGGTAAGAAACATGGGAAAAAACCAAAAAATAATAGTAGGTATGTCCAGTATTGCTTTGCTAGCTATGCTCACCACAGGCTGCGGTTCATCACAACAAACTGCTGCACCGAGCAAGGATGTCAAACCGGCAGAGACTGCTCAGGCTTCTAAGGCACCATTGCCTAAAGTAACCATCATGGTAGGTGGATTAGAGAAAGTTATCTATTTGCCCTATAAATTGACAGAGAATCTCGGATATTTCAAGGATGAAGGTCTAACTGTGGAATTGATTAATGAAGCAGCGGGGCAATCTGCAGAAGAATCATTGATCGCAGGTGAAATCCAGGGCGTAGGCGGATTCTACGACCATACGATCGATATGCAGTCCAAAGGCAAGGCGCTTGAATCTGTCGTGCAAATGGCCGCGATCCCGGGAGAAAGGCTTATGGTATCCAATAAATTAAAAGATCAGATCAAGGGATTGCCTGACTTGAAAGGCCACACGATCGGAGTAACCGGTCTTGGCTCTTCGACCAATTTCCTAGCCAACTATTTGGTCACGAAGGGCGGCAATACAAGTAAGGATTACACGCCGATACCAGTTGGAGCTGGGCAAACGTTGATTGCAGCGATGCAGCAAGGGAAAATTGATTTGGCTGTCACTACTGAACCTACCGTATCCTTATTGGTTTCCAAAAATATTGCTTCCGTCCTTGTCGATATGAACACAGTGGAAGGAACGAAGCAAGCTTTGGGTGGAAACTATCCATCAACGTCCCTATATATGATGAGCTCTTATGTTAAAGACCATCCGGATGTTGTGCAGCATTTGGCGAATGCCTTTGTTAAGACGTTGAAATGGATCAACACACATTCGCCTGAGGAGATTACGGATAAACTGCCGAAGGAATATTATGCAGGTGATAAAGATATGTATCTGACAGCGCTGAAAAGCACTTTGCCCATGTTCTCAGCGGACGGCAAAATGCCTGCCGACGCTCCACAAAAAGTGCTGGAAGTATTGAGTGCGATTAATCCTAAATTAAAAGATGCAGGTATCAAATTAGATCAAACATACACGACTCAATTTGTTGATAAAGCTCTGCAGGCAAAATAAAGTAAGCCATAAGCCCCCTGCTTAATTGCGGGGGCTTATTCAGTATGATAGGAAGAGGAGAACGAAATTTTCGCGTGCGATTTACCGATTCTCTTTCTTGAATACACTTGGGTTAACGCCGTACCATTTACGGAATTGATTCGTGAAATGGTTGTAGTTTTGGAAGCCTACATCATAGCAGACCTCAGAAGCGCTGCGATCCGTATGCTGCAGGAGGAGAACGGCTTGTTGAATCCTCATTTGATTCAAGGTATCGATAATGGAAAGGCCTGTGCTTTCTTTAAAAAGATGGGACAGACGTGATGGGGAGAGGCCAACTGCAACCGCTAGCTCGTCAATCCGAATAGGCTGGCGCATTTGCTTGGAGAGTAAATATTGCACCTCCTCGATGCGAGCATCGATTTTTCTGCTGGATTTCTGAGCAATGATCAATAAAAGTTCTCGGACGGAGGAACTGCAGAGCTCAAACCAATATTCACCTCGTTCGCGTGAATCCTCCAGGATGCGAGTGAAAGCTCGATAAATGCGATCGCGCAGGGAGTCGCTTTCAATAGATAATTGCAAAAGTTGTTGAGTGGGAAGCAGATTTGTTTCTATGAAGCTATCGGGGAAATGCACCCAGACAAATTGCCAGGTAGTACCTTTGCTTGTCCCATAGTGCTGCGGAGTTCCAGGACGCAGCAAGTTGAAGTCACCGGCATGACATTTTCGGACATCGCCTTGCATGTTAAAATAACCTTCTCCATCTAGGGTGAAAGTAAGCAGCCAATCGGTTTTGCCTTGAGGACGCTTCGTTATATAGGTATCATTTTCCAGAAAGTGCCCAGCAAATAAGGAATACTCATCGAAGTCCAAGATCATTGTCTCCTCGCGTTAAACGTAGCGTGCATTTACTGTTGTAGTTTTTTTCTGTATTTCATCGGTGTTATGCCTACAAGCTTTTTGAAAGCCTGGCAGAAATAAGGGAAATTGTTCATCCCGACCTCAATGCTGATCTGCTCAATCCCTTTGTTGCCAGTTGTTAATAACAGACAGGCTTGTCTGATTCGTCTAGCGAGAATATAATCCATCAGCGTAGCGCCGGTTTCTTGTTTGAAGATACGGGAAACATAGTATTTGGATATATGCAAATGATCGGCAAGTGTATCGAGTGAGATTTCTTCTGAATAATGGACTTCTATCCAATTCATGATTTTCTCTGAATAACGAAGCTGTCTTTGCGGATTTAATCCATGATCCATCGGATTTCCAAATCCTTTGGCATAGAGAAATTGAAAAGTCTGCAGCAGGAGTAAAGCGAAATTTTGCTGTTTGACATCGCTCTTGTACTTGGAAAACCCAGCATTGTAATGCTGAAATAACTGGCTGATAAAGCTATTGTCATCAATTTGGTAAAGTACCTGCTCCTCGAGTTCATTTTTCCATAAATGCTGAAAATAAATATTCAAGTGAGGGAATGAAGCGAAATGGTGTTCAAATATAGATGGCTCCAAGGAGATTATCGTTCGTTCAAAAGGGGCATCTGGATGCACTTCAACTTGAATGTGATGCAGTTGATAAGGCTGCAAGTAAAGGAAGGTTCCAGATTGAATCGGGTAGACTTTGCTATTAACAACAATCTGTCCAGTGCCTTGGTATACATATAAAAATTCCATACCCTGATGGCAATGGTAGAATCCTTTATAATTCTCACTCGTTATCCTGCGATAGCTGAAGCGATAGGGAATTTCATGTAATTCTACATCTTCAAAGAATTTCATATCATTATTCCTCCTGAAGAACTGTTAAGCATAGTGTAACACGGCCTTTTTAAACATAACAAGAAAACAACAATTCCATGCGAATCATAAGTAAAAAGGATGGCACATAAAACCCTAAATTCCCAAGCTTCCGAATTCGCTTGATGGTATCTTGATTGCCATTTTTAAAAATATGCTATTTATATAATATGATAAATCGTGTATGATAAATGATATGTATATAGCAGAACAAATTTTGCTCAACATTTGATCAATACGCGCATTCGATTGAGAAGTTTTTTCTATAAAGAGTGGAGGCAATGATGATGAATCTAGCTGGGAAGTCGGCGATTGTGACCGGAGGTAGCTCGGGAATTGGCGAAGCAATTGTACGTTTATTTGCTGCTAATGGCGCAAAAGTGGTGATTGCAGATTGGAATGAGCAAGAGGCTGTTCGTTTGGCGGATGAATTGACGTCTTCTGGGCAACACGTAGTATCGGTGAAATCGGACGTTTCTAGAGCTGCGGATGTCCAATCGCTTATCCAAGAAACCGTACAACGATTTGGACAACTGGATATACTCGTCAATAATGCAGCCGTTATTTTGCCAAAGTTCATAGAGGAAGTGGAGGAAGAGGAGTGGGATCGTCTCCTCAATATTAATTTGAAAAGTGTGTACCTAACGGTCAAGCATTCTCTCCCCTATTTGAAGAAGTCGCGTGGTACGATCGTCAACATGGCCTCCCTCAACGGTCTGATTGGACAAAAGATGAATCCGGTTTATGCGGCAACGAAAGGCGGAATCGTCGCTATGACGAAGGCATTAGCATTGGATTATGCGCCTGATGGCGTCAGAGTGAATTGTATATGTCCAGCGGGCGTCTCTACACCACTGCTGCAGCATTGGATTCAAGAGCAGGATGATCCGGCTGCTACGGTTCAGATTTTGAAAGATATGCATCCAATTGGCCGGCAACGTCGGAAGAAATTGCACAGGCTGCGTTGTTTCTTGCAAGCGCTCAATCTGATTTCGTTACAGGTGTTGCTCTTCCCGTCGATGGCGGAGCTTCACTTGGCTACTAATAGATTTTACTTATAAAAAATAGGGAGATGGATCAAATGAAAATTACCAAAGTGGAAAGTTTTGTTCTGCACGTGCCGATTACACCGCCAATTACAGATGCTATCAATATTGCTACACACTGGGGATTAGCTGGAGTTCGCATCTTTACTGACGAGGGCTTTGTTGGATACGGTTACACTGGAACATGTGCGCATGGTGACGATATGATCGTCGATACCATCGATAAATATTATGCGCCGCTGCTAGTTGGCAAAGATCCGTTTATGGTAAGAGAGCTGTGGAATGATATGCGTTTTGGCAAAATGCATTGGATTGGCAGATCCGGCGTAACGCATATGGCGCTTGCAGCTGTAGATATTGCGATTTGGGATATTATGGCAAAATCCTCGAATAAACCGCTGTGGCAGTACCTTGGGGGAGCTAAATCGCAACCGATCAAGGCTTACAATACGAATGGCGGCTGGCTCAACTGGTCGAAGGACCGTTTGCTTAAGGACGTAACGGAGATTGTAGAATCAGGCTTTACAGGTGTCAAAATCAAAGTCGGCAAGCCGGATCCGCGTGAGGATTATGATCGTTGTAAGGCGGTAAGGAAGGCGATCGGAGACGATGTGATCTTCATGATTGACGTCAATCAACAATGGAATATTAATACCGCTATGACTTGGGGCAAAAAACTGGAAGAATTCGATTTGTTCTGGCTGGAGGAGCCGCTGAATCCGGATGACATTATGGGTCACAAGAAGCTTGCAGACGAATTAAATGTTCCGATTGCTTTAGGCGAGCATGTGTACAACAAATACGCCTTCAGAGACTATATTCATCAAGGCGCCGTCGAATATTGCCAAGTTGACGTAACCCGTGTTGGCGGTATTACGGAATGGCTGCAAGTGGCAGGCTTAGCCGCTTCCTATGATGTTCCGATTTGTCCGCACGTAGGTGATATGGGACAGATTCACCAACACCTTGTCGCATCTACACAAAATGCAATCATGCTTGAGTACATTCCATGGATTCGTCATATTTTTGAAGAGCCGGCAACGGTGAAGGACGGGCATTATGTATTGCCTCAAATGCCAGGTGCTTCGACGACGATTCTGCCTAAATATTTTGCTGAATACCGCATTAGATAAGGTTGCTGAATTACGATATATTTGCGAGTCTCCTCGGCGATTACCTCCCAAAGGTATATGTCCAAGTAAGCACTATATACCGAACATATATTTATACCGTAGTGAAAAATCAATGAGCAACTTTCGCAATCTAATCCAACAACACGAAGTAATCGAGAAGAAAAAGACGGCCCGATCGTGAAATAGATGCGAATACGGGCCGTTTTTTTCGTTGTTCAGAAATAGATCATCGATTTGATTAGCGGAATGATTGGCAATCCTCGTCCGCCTCTTTTGACTTAAAGTGCGCTCTAAGATTTATAATATTTTGAAAGAGATCTTCTTGGCAAATAAAATAAACACCTCACCATAAAGATGAGGTGTTTAAAACGAGGTAAAGAATGAGTTATGCCGCAGATGGCAATATCAATATACGGTCAAATTGATGGTTTCGCACTAGGTCGAAACCCATTTCGAAACCCATTTCGAAACCCATTTCTTCCTAACCGCATGGGCGAATTTTGTCCGCAACTTTTCGACAAGTAATCCATCCATTCTTGTTTGCCTCACAATGTCATACGTCCAATCAAGCATTCTGTACCGAGCATATATTTATACCGTAAGTGAAAAATCACTTGAAGGGAATGAGTACACATGGGAGCAGTTGGTTATGGAGCAGGTTGTGGTGTAGGTTATGGAATGGGTAGCACCGTAGCAATTGTCTTGGTTCTTTTTATTCTTTTGGTTATCATCACAACAGCTTTTGTCATTTAAATTCTCTTCATCCAACACAAAAAATCTAGTAAACAAAAACGGCCCAATCGCGAACAGCGATCACTGGCCGTTTTTCTCGTTGTATAGGAAATTATGGTTAATCTAACTCCATTGGAATAAATGCGTTCGTTGCGTTCACGGGTTCCCGATGCCCAGGCATGTGTCCATAATGGTGGCCATGAGCATGTGAATGAGCAATGAGGATGCTTGCCTAATCTAAATGGTCGGATATATTTCCCTCGGTATTTACCTCCCAATGACGTACGTCCAAGCAAGCACTATGTACCGTGCGTATAATTATAACGTAGTAAAAAATCACTGGAAGGGAATGAATTACATGAGCGGAGTAGGTTATGGTCTTAGCCACACAGTAGCAATTGTTTTGGTTCTTTTTATTCTTTTGGTAATTATCACAACAGCTTTTGTTATTTAAATTTCCTTCATCCAACACAAAAATCTAGTAAAACAAAAACGGCCCAATCGCGAACAGCGAATACGGGCCGTCTTTCTCGTTATTCTTTTCAAATGATGTTAATCTAACTCCGTTGGAATAAATGTGTTCGTTGCGTTCACGGGTTCCCGATGCCCAGGCATGTGTCCATACTGGTGGCCATGAGCATGGTAATATCCATGCATATACCCTTGATGATACCCTTCCTGATAGCCATGGTGGTACATTGGATGATGATGCATAGGGTGATGGCCCCCATGCATGTGGTGTTGTTGATGATAAGGATTTACATATGCCATTTAATAATCTCCTCCTAAATCTCAGTTAACAATAACAACGTATGTGTGAATGAGCAATAAGGATGCTTGCCTAATCTAAATGACCGGATAAATGGGCATAAGCTGAGAAAGAAGCCGAGCTCCGCCTTACATTTCAAAGAGGATGGATAAATGTTCCGAGACCTATGCGCTTTCCCTCGGCATTTACCTCCCATTGACGTACGTCCAAGCAAGCACTATGTACCTTGCGTATATTTATAACGTAGTTAAAAATCAATCGGAAGGGAATGAATTATATGAGCGGAGTAGGTCATGGTCTTAGCCACACAGTAGCAATTGTTTTGGTTCTTTTTATTCTTTTGGTAATTATCACAACAGCTTTTGTCATTTAAATTTCCTTCATCCAACACAAAAAATCTAGTAAAACAAAAACGGCCCAATCGCGAACAGAGATCACGGGCCGTCTTTCTCGTTGTTCTTTTCAAATGATGTTAATCTAACTCCGTTGGAATAAACGCGTTAGTTGCGTTCAAGGGTTCACGATGCCCAGGCATTTGTCCGTAATGATGGCCATGTGCATGGTAGTATCCGTGCATATACCCGTGATGATACCCTTCCTGATATCCATGGTGGTACATTGGATGATGATGCATAGGGTGATGGCCCCCATGATGGTGTGTATACATTTGGTGTTGTTGATAAGGATTTACGTATGCCATTTAATAATCTCCTCCTAAATCTCAGTTAACAATAACAACGTATGTGTGAAGGAGCAATGAGGATGCTTGCCTAATCTAAATGGGCTAATAAATGGGCACAAGCTGAAGAAGAAGCCGCGCATCGCCTTACGGATCAAAGAGGATGGAAAAATATCGAGACTTATGAGATTTTCCTCGGTATTTGCCACCCAATGACAAACGTCCAAGCAAGCAATATGTACCTTGCGTATATTTATAACGTAGTTAAAAATCAATCGGAAGGGAATGAATTATATGAGCGGAGTAGGTTATGGATGGAGCCACAACGTAGCAATTATTTTGGTTCTTTTTATTCTTTTGGTAATCATCACAACAGCTTTTGTTATTTAAATTCTCTTCATCCAACACACAGAATTTCGAGAATATCAAAAACGGCCCTATCACGAAATAGATGCGAATACGGGCCGTTTTTTCTCATGTTTTTTTACAATCCAACGGATGTCCTTTGATACATGCTTACATAAAATTCTATTTAACATTGACAAAGTATATCAAGAAAGCTATGATATCTCTTGTTGATTTATGAAAGTAACAGGAGGTGTTTTGAATATGGCTGTTCCTCAAAGGAGAACGTCCAAAACACGTCGCGATAAGCGCCGTACTCACTTTAAACTGGCTGTGCCAGGAATGGTGAAGTGTGAACAATGTGCAGAATTAAAAATGGCACATCATGTTTGCAAAAACTGCGGTTCATATAAGGGTAGAGAGATTGTAAAAGCTCAATAATATGAATTGCATCTTAAATGACACTCTAATTTCTAAAAATTAGAGTGTCATTTTTGTATTAGTACATAATATAAAGAAGACTGCATTCACCGTAGGAGGAAATGGTGGTTGTAGTCTTTTTGAGCTTGCTCCTAGATAGAGAATACATTTATGACTTGACTATAGGTGTTTGTTATACTATAGTAAACCCATCGGAATTAACTTAACTGACTCGTCAGTTAATGGGAAGGAGCTCATGAAACTGGCATCGTTAATGAATGAAGAACAGCAGCGTGAGCAGGTTCTGATGAATTCAGCACTAGAGCTATTTGCGCGCAAAGGGTATCATAATACGAAGATTTCCGACGTTGTCAAAGCAGCCGGCGTGTCGCAGGGAACGTTTTACTGGTATTTTGAAGGCAAAGAGCAGCTTGCGGTCCGCTTGATCGAGAACGGTAAAGAGAAGCTAACACAAGTGATTGAACAAGGCTATCGCAAGCATGCAGGCTCTGTAGATGATATGATCAGCTCGTCTGCAAGATTGTTGACGGATTTGTTCGAGTTCGCTGATCATAACCGGAATTTGATGGCTATTTTACTTATCAAAGGTCAAGGCGCAGATCCCTTGATCCGGGAAGCTGTTTCGGGAACATGGATCGCATTCGAAGAAGCCTTCAAGAACAATGTAAACCGAGCCATCGAGCTGGACATGCTTCCGCATTTCACGGATGTTTCTCTTCGTGTAAACATACTCGTCTCTTTAATTACAGGCGTCCTTACCAAGTGGTTGTTCGGACCTATGCACGATGTTGATTACAAATCGGCATACAAGTCCTCAGAAATAGCTGAGGAAACAGCACGGTTCGAATTCCGGGGATTGTTAGGTTAAACAAATAAAATATCAAATAGGGGTGTATCATAATGACATTCAAGGTTAAACCATTATTCAAAGCAGCATCGTTACTTACTATCGTCGGTCTAGCGTTAGTCGGGTGCGGAAAAACAACACAACAGCCAGCGGCAAGTCCCGCAACAGATTCTAAAAACACACCAGCTGTGTCTCCGGCTTCAGCAAATCTGCTGGAGCAAATCAAGAAAAACGGCAAAATCAAAGTCGGTTTGATGGGTACCTACGCTCCCTACAACTTTTTGAATGATAAGAAAGAAGTAGACGGCTACGATGCCGACATCGCTAAGAACGTCGCGAAGAAGCTTGGTGTACAGGCCGATTTCATTACTGGTGAATTTTCTGGATTAATTGAAGGTTTGCAAAAAGATAAATACGATGTATTGATAAGCCAAGTGACCATTACTGAAGACCGCAAGAAAACAATGGATTTCTCCAATCCTTATATTAAAAACTCGGTTAATGTCATAGTCAAGAACGATAACAGCACGATCAAGGCGCTTGAGGATTTCAAAGGCAAGAAAATCGGTGTCGGTCTTGGTACGAATGATGAGAAATATTTGCGTGATGTGGCTATGCCGAAGGTCGGCAATTTTGAAATCGCCACGTACAACGATGTCATTTCATCCTTGATGGACCTGAATGTTGGAAGAATTGACGCGACCATCAACAATATCTTTGCCCTGAAGCCACTTGTAGATAAAAACAAGTTTAATATTAAAGCGGTCGGTGCGCCGATCAAGGAAGATTTCGCAGGAATAGCTACCCGCAAAAACAATCCGGAGCTGGTGGAAGCCATCAATAAAGCCTTGAGCGAGATGAAAACGGACGGAACGTTGAAGCAAATTCACCAAAAATGGTTCGGTGTCGATCCGAATTTTTAAGTAATTAGACGATCTCGGGGAGTCTCACATTTTTAGGAGGCCAGCATGAATGGAACTCGTTTTAGATAACTTAGGCTTTCTTTTCAAAGGCGCATATTATACCCTGCTTATCACAATCGTCTCGATGTTCTTTGGATTTTTTATCGCTTTGCTCGTTGCCATCGCCCGGTTAAAAGGAAATCGGTTGATCTGCAATTTGGCCAGAGGGTATGTGTCCATCATCCGCGGAACCCCGATTATTGTACAAATTTTTATTATTTATTATGGTTTACCTGATTACGGTATTACATTTGGGCCGCTCACAGCGGCCTATATTTCGCTTAGCATCAATATCGGCGCCTATTTATCCGAGACATTTCGGGGCGCGATCCTGTCGGTGCCTAAGGGTCAGACGGAAGCCGCGTTATCCCTTAACATGTCCCCTTGGCAAACGATGCGCAAGATTATTCTTCCGCAAGCAGCCAGAGTGGCGATTCCCCCTATGGGCAATACATTTATAGGCATGCTGAAAGAGACTTCGCTCGTTTCCATTGTGACAGTAACGGAGCTGCTGCGCTCGGCCCAACTGCTGATTGCGCAATATTATGTTGCTATGCCTTTTTACATTTCCATTGCTCTCATGTACTGGATAATGAGCATGTCCTTCTCTCATATTCTTAACCGAATCGAGAAGAAATTATCAAAGGCTTATTAAGGGTGTGAGTGGGCTTGATAGAAGTAAACCATCTTAGTAAACGATTCGATGCTTTGACTGTTCTGCAGGATATTAATCTCCGCATTAATCAACAAGAAATTGTGGTCCTCTTAGGTCCTAGTGGTTCAGGAAAAAGCACACTGCTTCGATGCCTGAACGGTCTTGAAGAGCCAAATGCGGGATCGATTCGAGTGGACAACATCCTGTGGGATGACTCGATGAATGCACCGACGAGGAAAAAAGCCATCCGGGAGCTTCGCAACTTAACCGGTATGGTTTTTCAATCTTTTAATCTATTTCCGCACTTGACCGTCTTGGAAAATGTGATCACGGCTCCAGTGACCGTGAAAAACATGCCTAAGCAGCAGGCGATCGAGCTGGCCGAGTCATTACTCGATAAAGTGGGCTTGGCTGAGAAGAAGCATGAATATCCTTCGCGGCTCTCCGGCGGTCAGCAGCAGCGTGTTGCGATTGCCCGTGCACTGGCGATGCAGCCGCAAATTATGTTGTTCGACGAGCCGACCTCGGCACTTGATCCGGAATTAACCGGCGAAGTTTTGTCGGTGATGAGGCAGCTGGCAAACGAGGGAATGACGATGATTGTGGTCACACATGAAATGAAATTTGCGCAAGAGGTGGCAAATCGGGTTATCTTTATGAGCGAAGGCGTCATTCAGGAGGAAGGTGCCCCGGAGCAATTTTTTGTCCAGCCGCAAACCGAGCGGGCGCGCAAATTTTTGCGGCAGATGGCTCAGGAGCCTGTTTAAATACGGAGATAGGACCGCCTAATCCGAAGGAGTTGAGACCCATGGTCCACATTGATCAAGATCATTTAACAACCATTTCAGAGCGAGCCAGATTGATCATGGAGAACGAACAGATCGACGCTCTAGTTTCCTCCAGCTGTGAAAACTTTTATTACCTTTCCGGTTACCAAAGTGCATTCATGTATACTCTGCGCATGAGCGAAGTTGCCCTCGTTGTCCTGTTTCGGGATCCTGCGCGTAAGACGATCTTGATCATGAATGATTTTGAAGCGGCGGGTGTCGCGAACCATCTTCCAGAGTATGTAGTACGAACATATCCCACCTGGGTGGATGTTGATGACCCGATGGGTCTGATCGGTACCAAGTTCCAAGGAAAGCGGCCGGTCTCCCCCCAAGCAGAGGAAATGTTCGGCGTGCTGGGTCAGGTGCTCGCAGAGCATGGAGCTTCCAAAGGGAAAGTCGCTGTTGAGCTAAGCTCGATGCGATACCCGTCTGTCTTGGCGTTAAGGAAAGCCTGCCCCGAAATATCCGAGTTGGTGGAAGCGAGCTCGATATTTACCAAGCTGCGTGCGATAAAAACCCCGTGGGAGATCGAACAGCTGCGCAAGGCGTGCTATTATGCGGAGGAGGGCATCATTTCCACGATACGTGAAATTGAGGTAGGCATCTCCGCCGCGGAGATCGTTGAAAACTTCCGCAAGGCCTTGATGAGATATCCGGGTGGTTCGACCGCACGGTTTCATATGGTTTCCGTAGGATCCAATTTTGCTCCTGCGCATGTATTTGACACACGTCCAAGTGAGCTGGGGGATTTGATTAAATTTGACGTGGGTGTAGAAGTGGCCGGATATGGCTCCGATATCGCCCGCACCTTCGTGCTGGGTCCTCCTTCGGATATGGTGAAGCGAATTTACGACGCACTAAGGGTAGGACACGACCGTCTTCTGCAGATCATTGAGCCAGGGATGACGATGAAGACAGCCTTTGAGGAGGGCATGAATCAGATTCGCTCCTCAGGACTTACGAATTACAACCGCGGCCATCTTGGCCACAGCGCAGGTCTAAGCCTCGCCGCAGAAGAAGCGCCTTTCATTAGTCCATCCGAGGAAACAGTGTTTCGTCCAGGCATGGTGATTTGTTTGGAGACGCCATACTATGGCCATGGTTTAGGCTCGATCATGATTGAGGATATGGTCCTTGTCACAGATAATGGCTGTGAGCGGCTTAATCGGCTTACTACAGATCTTATTTCGCTTTAACCAATAAGAACCGTAAGAGCTTTGTTTTTCTTGATTTGGATGGTTTTAAAAAGATAAAATGGATAATCATATTCTGATGTTCAATTCGTCATACTATGATTTGAACGGAATCCATTTTGTTTATATGAAATAAGGTACTAAGTTGGTTGGACTCACTATTTTTATAATCATAACTGGGATAATTGCTGCATCGTATTTGACTATCCACGCCAAACTCCGGAAGAAAGAGAGCGTTTTTTTGTTTATGATTATCCTAATCATCATCATTGATGCTACGTGGATCATAATGGTACTTGAAAAAAGTAGGCTGCTGAGGCAGCCTACTTTTTTTCAGATAATTGTTGGAATTATATAGGCTTTAATCGGGGTTCGATACACTTTTTGCATTTTATGATGATGTTTACTGCACTGAACCCATTAAAGTTGAATACTCTCTCCAAATTCCCCTTACTCACCGAATAAAAACGCAGATTTTGAGCAGTATATAATATCCAGTAGCCGTTATAAATATGATAAACATCTAATTTTAGGGAGTATGTTAATGGGTGATTCCGTACAGGAAATTAAGTCCTTGTTCGCAGGTCATGATGATTTGTTAATTAAAGAAGTGATAATTGATGAAATGACCATTTATCTAGTTGGATTTAATACCCTTATTGATATTACCAAATCAATTTTATATGTTCGAGAAGTGGCGGAATCGTCAACTTCAGTTAAAGAACTTTTCATAAATCTTAGTGATCAGTTGGATGTTGATACAGATCATATCAAAAAAGCCGTTCTAGAAGGCAAGTTAGTGATCTTTTCAGAGAATGGCAATTGTAACGCCGTAGTGGAACCTATCTTACGCAACCTGGTTAGAAGTATTGAAGAGCCTAAAAATGAGAGTCCCCTTCTATCATCCATGAACGCGTTTGGAGAGGATATTCATATGAATGTGGGGATGATCCGAAAAAGGTTGAACACCGAACGTCTATGTCATTGTTCTTATCAAGTTGGAGAGCTAGAAAAGCGAAAGCTGTCAATGCTATATATTAAAGGAAGAGCTCCAAGTGCTCTTATTGAAAAACTTAACTTACAGTTAATACAAATTGAATCTGATATTGATACGATTGATGACCTGAATAAGCAATTTGGTCAACGTAAATTGAATCTTGTCAGTAATCTGTTCGCAACTGAAATTCCGCTTCAAGCCATCCATTCGTTAAAAAACAACCGAGTCGTGCTTTTTTTAGACAATTATCCCTTCGCGCTTGTTTTTCCTCATCTGCTTTGGGATATGTTCAGTATTGCAAACGATCGCAATTACCCATTTGTTCTGGCACTATTGCTTCGAATCTTAAGGGTAATAGGAGCTCTGACCACGATTATACTTCCCGCTTTATATGTTGCCTTAGTGTCAGTTAACCCCGAAGTATTAAAGCTAGATTTCGCCTTGTTTATCGCAGAAAGCAGAGAGGGCATTCCACTTTCAGCCTTACTTGAAACCATGACAATGGTCGTATTAGTTGATTTAATCCTAGAAGCGATTGTGAGACTCCCTAAAAGTGTAGGCCCTACCGTTACAATGGTTGGAGGAATCATACTGGGGCAGGCGATTGTTGAAGCGAAACTAGTCTCTAATTTATTAGTCATTGTGATCACCGCTATTGTGATTGCAGGTTCAACACTTGTAGGCGTGCAAAATTCCATGTATATTCGTTTGCTAAAATACCCAATTCTCATCTTAGCATCTGTTTACGGTATTCTTGGCTTATTTACGGGTTTAACTCTTATAGGCATATATTTGGCGAGCTTGACATCAAATGGTATTCCGTATACAACGTTTCGCATTGAAGGAAAAGGAGACACAAAGTGACTCGAAGGGTACAGATTGGATTAGTTTTTATTATCACTTATTTCAGCGTCGGCTATTTGCACTATCCCTATCTCATCTATTTGTTAACACAATCTGGCCATTGGGAAGTGGTTCTTTCTCAAGGTTTGCTGCAGCTGATATTAATTTGGATCTACATGAAGGGGTTAAATTATTTTCCGCAAAAGGATATTATCGATATTTATTTAAAAATGGGAAGATGGGCTGCTTACTTATTTCTTATTCCATTTGTTATCAATCTGACTGCTCTGGTTGCTTTTGATCTTCGATTCCATACCGAAGTCTTAACTTCGATTTTTTTGACTCGGACACCTTATTGGTCAATATTGGTGCTACTTATTTTCATTTCGGCTTATACAGCTATAAAAGGTTGGGGTACGATTTTACGTTCTTCGGTGTTTATTTTCTTGCTCGTTATTCCTTTAGTGATGTTTAACAGTATTTCCTCTATGATAAATTTTGATTTTCAAAACGCTTTTCCAATTTGGCAGTCATCTATCAATTTCTTAGTGGATATCAAATTTTTATATCTTTTGGGATTATCGTCGTTTTTGTTTTTGGGATTCGTGCCTTCCGAAACCAATATGACGTTTGGCCAACTTGTTGTGGCGTGGGCTTGTGTAATTCTCTTTATTCTAACTTCTGTGTATGTACCGCTTTTCATATTTGGACAAGAAACGGTCTCTACATTTCCTCTGCCAATCTTAGAGGCAATGGACTCAGTTGATATTAGATGGTTTGTGTTCAACCGGCAGACAATGTTCTTAGGTCTATCATTGGTCGGGTTCACGATCATGTTTAATGCCCTTTTGATTTGGATGATTGGACAAATCATGCTGAGATTATTCAAATGGCATAGAACCAAAGCTACCCATTGGATCATCGCTTTCTCTCTTATCGCGTTTATTTCCGCATTATTTGTTCCAAACCATGACTGGATTGAAAAATGCTTCCTTTGGAGTACCGGTGCACAAGTTTATTCGATGATTATCATTCCATTTACCATTTTTATCTATGGTGCCTTTAGCAAGAGAGGAATGGCGGGGTATGAAAAAAATTAATCGATTTAAAGTTCTTTTTGTATTTATGTCTTTATCCTTTCTCTGCGGGTGTTGGGATATCAAAGAAATAGATCAGCGGGCTCTTCCACTGACCATCGGCATTTCCAAGGGAAATGATGAAGAATATAAATTAACACTGCAAATTTCCATGTCGAAAAAAGAAAGCAAAAAATCAAGAATTGTAACCGTAAAGGGCGATTCGGTTTCAAGTGTTCTTGGGCAAATGCGGATGCATTCTGAAAAAGCCGTAGATTACTCACACATACGATTAATTATCATCCAAAACAATTTAGCAAAAAACAAAGAGCAATTGAGTGAAATTATTAAGTTTTTAATGACATCAAAGGAAATACCGTCAAGAGCGTTGTTAGCTATTACAGATGATAATATCGAGAAATCGTTATCCAACATTAACGATAAACTGGGTGTCAATGCAACCTCTATTTATGACTATTTTAAAAAAGGGGCTGGCTGGGCACCGGAGGTCTCAAGCATCAGCATTTGGGAAGTTTATCGAAGTTTAACTTCATATACGAAAGATATAGCCATTCCGGTCGTTAGTTCTGGACAGGATACAGTATTAAACTATGAGGGTTCTGCTGTTTTGAAAAATGGAAAAATGACCGGAAGAATCAGCCCGAATGAAAGTCAATTAATTAATTTGTTTCAAAACCATAGTGCAAATGGAAAGATAGAGAGTCTGGGCTTTGCTAGTATCATGGTAACTAGCAGCTCAATCCAAAATAAAACGTCAATGAAAAGTAGTATGCCACTGGTGTCAAGCGATTTAAACTTAAAAATAGAAATTCTAGAAAGAAAAGAAGGCATGACGAAAAATGAGATACAAAAAGAACTCGAAAAGCTCATAGAAAAGCGGTTTTACCATTTGTTTGAGCAAGCCCAAGAAAGCCATACAGATATTTTCGGGTTTGGCCAATATTTTCGTCATCAAATTTCTTATCAAGAACTTAAAGACTGGAGAGAAGAATATTATCCTAAATTAAATGTGAATTTTCAGGTCAAAGCAATTATAGAATAATGGATAACGAAGAAACGTCACCCAGTTAAGAGTGACGTTTTTTGAAATTTCTTAAAGTACTCGACGTGCCATAGCATAATGGTTACTCCACCAACCGCTATTCATATCCGAGATCGTTACGCCAGGACTACCGTAGGTATGAAGGACTTTACCGTTACCCATGTAAATCCCTACGTGGTGAATCGGCGAATAAAAGAAAACCAGATCGCCGGGCTGCAGTTGATTCCGGGGTACGAACTTACCTACATGCGATTGTGCATTTGAAGAACGCGGTAGGTTGATCCCGTACTTTTGATAAACGAATTGCGTGAATGAAGAACAGTCAAATGTACGAGTGTTTCCTGTAGCCGAACCGAATTTATACGGCGTATGCAAATAGTGTTCACCAGTTGAAATGATATTATCCGAAATCGAAGCCGCGTGAGTTGCTGTTGGTATCGCCATGGCGCCGCCTATGAAGACGGATAAACTCAGAGCAAAAGTCGCAATAGTTTTATAGGCTTTATTCATGGGTGTATCCTCCTTTTGGTTGGCACGATGGCCTGTGTTTTGTTGAGCTGTGATCACTATACCACATGATTAAACTCCTGAAATTTACCAACATGTCTGGTGAAGTACACGGGACAACGTTTCGACTGGCTTTATTAGAATTCGCTGAGAACCGCCTGAGATATATCTTATTGACAACCCAGTTCCACAGGGGACAAGGAAGAAAAACGTATGAGCACAAGCGCGTTCCTAGTATTTCCATCTTTATTTTTTCTCTTTCATACAAATCATAATAGATAAATACAGAACATTGGCAACCTCTCCCCCAGGGAACACAGTCAACACATCTACGGGCACCCAGTTTAAAGATGTTCCGAGTGGAATGGTTTGCACAGAACGTCAATGGGCAAATCGTTTAGGGTTGATTGATGGGTATCCGGATGGATCTTTTCAACCTTACAAAGTACTGACAAGAGCCGAAGTTATTAAAATCATCAAATCATTAGCAGACGCAGGTTATATTACCATTCCTTCTTGTGGGACACCAACAGCAACACCAATAACAACGCCGACAGCAACACAACAACGCCGACAACAACACCAACACGAACACGAACACCAACACCAACACCAACAGCAACGCCTACAGCAACACCAACACCGACAACAGCGCCGTCTGTTATTCCAACAACAACCCCTTAAATAAGTGGGCCTGAATACTATTAGTCCGGAGTTAAGAACATTTATCTAGTAGGTATCCTGATTAAGCAAACCAATAACTACATCTTAATAAACAAACAGAACGGGGCCGTCCCATAAGGCGTTCATCTTTAGGGCTGCCACTGATTTTACTGTTGTACTACATGGAAAACCTACCGTTAATTTGGGCATTTTTTCATAAAAAGCTAGTTTACATGGAAAATCTCCCGTTATTTCTGATGTTTTCTCGAGGAATAGCGATTCTCCCAAAAATTAGAGGGAGGTTTGCACCTAGAATAAGAAGTGGACACCTCACTAAGAGAATTAGATAATAATCATAACTAGGAGGTGTTCACATGAGTGGGCAGCGGAGGTCATTTAATGAAGAATTTAGACGTCAAACAGCAAAGTATTTGCAAGAGCAGACAAAGTCTGTAGAGGAGATCGCACTCGAACTGGACATACCTGCCAAAACGCTACATGCTTGGAAAGCAAAATACCGCGAGTTTAAAAACGAATCCGTCAATCAAAGTGAACGGGTTCGAGAACTCGAGCAACTATTGAAAGAAAAAGAACGTGAACTGAATCAGAAAGACCGCCGTTTAGCTGATGTAGAAGAGGAATTGGCTATCGTAAAAAAGGCGGTGCACATCTTCAGCAAACCAAAGAATTAAGGTTTCAATTCATTGAAGATCATCGCTCTGAGTTTCCAGTGGAGAAGATGTGCAGCGTGCTTAAAGTATCCAGGAGCGGCTATTACAAATGGCGTACGGCAGCACCATCCGAACAGCAAAAACACAAAGAGATGCTAACAGAGCGGATTAAGTTTCACTTTAAGGACTCTGATCAGCGGTACGGAAGTCCAAGGATATGGAATGAACTTAAAAAGGAAGAATTGCGGGTATCTGAGCGTACTGTCGGCAAGATCATGCGTGAACAAGGCCTTCGCTCTTGTATGTCAAAGAAATTCAGAGTAACAACAACGGATTCGAAACACAATGAACCCATCGCTCCAAATGTACTCGAGCAAGACTTTTCAGCGACAAAACCCAATGAAAAATGGGTAGCTGACATTACCTACATTCCCTGTCGTGAAGGAAAACTGTACTTAGCAAGCGTAATGGATCTGTACACAAAGCAGATTGTAGGTTGGAAGCTCAGCGACAGCATGACGACAGACCTCGTGCTAGACGCATTAAAACAAGCTTATCACGCTAAGAAGCCCAAGGAGGGGCTTATTCATCATTCTGATCGTGGCGCTCAGTACGCGTCCAGTGACTACCGTAAACAGCTCAAAACCTATCGAATGAGAGCTAGCATGAGTCGTAAAGGGAACTGCTATGATAATGCCTGTATCGAGGCATTTCATAGCATTTTAAAGCGCGAACTTATTTACTGCACCCCGACATTCAAAACAAAGCAGGAAGCCTATGAGAAGTTGTATCGTTACCTAGAGTTATTTTACAACCGAAAAAGATCCAACAGTACGCTAGGCTATGTGTCCCCTCTTCGCTTTGAGCAGCAGTACTATAGACGCACTGCCTGAAAATTAGGAGTGTCCACTTTCTTGACAGAAGAGCAGTTTTCCAGTTAGATGACCGTTTAGAACAGTTAACGCCAAATTAACTGGAGGAATTCCTGTTAGATTTCGCTCCATATCGAAACAAAAAAGATACTGCTCGCTAGGTTATTAACCTTTTGAGTCAGCCTCGTTGCTTTACTGGATCGTCCCTGATCCCTCACTCCAGTTCTCCGGGATCTGACCGACCTGCTTTGTAATGGTCGTTTTAACTTTCTCGAAGGGGACACCTCTGAGGAAGTCGCCGATTTGTCAGTAGTCGGGGTTACGATGACCTGAGTGGCATCGATGGTCGTTCCGCTGGTCATCCCCAGTACGAGGACGAGATCGCCCTTTGTAATGGCATTCGCCGAGATCGAACTCGTTCCTTTCAAGTAGGTCGTGGAGGACGGTTCTCGTTGACGGTCACCTGCACATCCTTATCATAATGATCACTCCTCTTTTAAAAAGAATTGTTGTTGTGTCTTTCCATAGCATTAATATAAACGTATTAACTTGAAGATAGGATTAGCGTTAACTGATAGTTTTCTGAATGCTTGATACATAAAGTTGATATGAACAAGGTCCAGAAATGGATTGTAAATAAACATATTTCAAAAACCTCATGAATAGATTTAGATGTGGCTTATTCGCACAAACAAATGCATATTTTCGGAGGTGGTAAACCATGCAATCCTCCTATCCTGTGTACCCCTTCCTTGGTTATCAAACCAAGTTTGTACAGGAGCCTATTGCATTTCCGCCACAGCATCAAGATCAAGTCCCTGGTCTGGAATACCTTATGGTGCCGCGTCCTATTTTTGATTACCCTGGGTATGTCGGTAGCGGCAAACTGAAAGGGAAGGTTGCGATCATTACTGGAGGGGATAGCGGCTTTGGACGTGCAATTGCAGCCGCTTATGCTAAAGAAGGAGCCGACCTGGCTATAGTATATTTAAATGAACATATTGATGCGGAAGAAACCAAAAAGTATGTTGAGCAATTCGGCACTCGCTGTCTGCTTCTGGCACGAGATCTTCGCGATCCAGCCAGTTCGCCAGATATAATAGCTGAAACGCTTAGGCATTATAATAGACTGGACATCTTAATCAATAATGCTGCCGTTCAACCTTTTACAAGCAGTATCATGGACATTTCCAATGATCAACTCGAAAACACTTTTCGAACCAATATATTCCCCTTGTTTTATTTAACTAAAGCGGCTCTACCTTATTTGGTAAAAGGCAGCGCCATCATCAATACAACTTCAAGGGTCGCCTACGAAGGTGACAAGGACGTCATAGATTACTCTGCAACTAAAGGTGCAATAGTCAGTTTTACTCGCAGTATGGCTCTGTCTTTGGCTGAGAAATGTATTCGGGTCAATGCGGTCGCTCCTGGTCCGTCATGGACGCCGCTCAATGTCAGTACCTACTCCAAGGAACATGTAGCTGCGCTAGGAACTGACAGTCCGTTCGGACGTGCAGCACAACCTTTCGAGGTAGCACCAGCGTTCGTATACCTTGCAGCAAATGAATCCATGTATGTCACAGGTCAAGTGATGCATGTAAATGGAGGTTTGATCCGTTACTCATGATTATAAGCAAAATGAAACATTAGGATAGAGGACCAAACTAACAAAAATGAATATGAAGTACAATACTGAATATCTCCAATAGCGTCTAAGGACAAGGGAATCTGAACAAAACACTAGATTTGTTGAACAAGTGCATATAAAAGATGAAGGGGCTGCAGCTGCAGCTCCTTTTGCTTCTTCATGTGGACAAGGGTTCATTACGTACTTAGGAAAGGAGGGATCCTTATTTGCTGAGGGCGCTTTACCTTCTTATCATCGTGGGGCTCGGTATCGAGGTATGGCCTGGAGTCATCCACCACGAAAAGCCGTGGGAACTGATGGAGGGAGTGGTCCAATGCATGTTGACCGCCTTTTCGGCTCTATCAGTCCTGGGGCTTCGGTATCCGCTGCAGATGCTGCCTTTACTTCTGTGGGAATTGGTGTGGAAGTCGATCTGGCTGATCGTCGTTGCGCTCCCACTGTGGTCATCCGGTCAAATGGACGAGTCAACTTGGGCGACAGCCTCAGCCTGCTTGCTGGTCGTGATTGTTCCTTTCGCCATTCCTTGGCGCTTTGTGTTTGCACATTACGTGAAGGATCGCGGAGATAGGTGGCGCTAAGGGAAGATGGACAGCGCAGACCATTTCACAATATATTACAAAAGGAGCAGTTTTCCCTAGCTGCTCCTTGTTTTTTTACTTTTGCCAGGTGTTGAGCCAAGCATACAAACAGGAAGTCCGAGATGGCTGTCGAAATCAATATATTATGTTATTATTTGGAAAGACTACTCAGCTAATAGGAACAAGGGTTAAGTAACTGTACATTATTCTAGTAAAATAGAGGTGTTCTAATGGATATCGCCTTTGAAGTAATTGAGAGCATGTTAGTTAAGTTTAGGTCTGAAAAGAAATGGACTCTTCAAGCGATTGAACAACTGTCAGATGAAGATAAAGAATTTGAAAGAGGACTTGAACTGTCAAAAGAACAAGCTTTGAATATGATTAAGGAAGCGTTTAACATACTCATTCAATATCTTGAACACCTCAAATTAAATCCTGACTTGTTGTTGTCTCAACCATTTCTCAATTTGCCACCACTTACATATAGCCAAGTAAATAATGAGACAACTGCTCTAAACCTAATGATAGCGATGGTGAGAGAGGTACATTATCATACAGGACAAATAATTTATGCAGCAAAATTGAGGAAAGGTCAACTAGTATGGCAATACGACTAAAATCAGTACGCTTAAATATATGGAATAATTTTACTTTTGGGCTCGTTCAAGAGAAATAGATTGAACCGGATGCCGCCGCCATGTAAGATAAAGCACATACTACAGCAAGAGGAAAGGTGCATCCATGTGGACGTATACCGTAAATTTAGTTCGTGATTTATCTCCCGGCGTGAAGCGGTTCATCGCGACCGAAAGCTTGTTTGGCATTGGAGTAGGCATCTTCGGCCTCATCCTGAATTTACATCTCTTGGACCTCGGCTTCTCGAAAGGTGACATCGGTAGAATTACGTCGCTGGGGGCGCTTACTATTGGCCTGGCCAGCTTGCTGGCAGGTTTCATCGTGAAGAGTGTTGGACGCAAAACGATGCTCGTAACCGGCATGCTCCTGGCGTTCCTGTCGCTCGTGCTCTTCGGTTTTGGAACCAGCATTGGCACGATTACCGCTGCGCAGCTCATCTGGTCGCTCGGCATTACAGCGATCGTGAACTCCGAGATCCAGTTAATCTTCCAATATTGTCGCAGCAAGAAAGAAGAGACGAGTGCGTACTCATTGCTTTTCGCCGTATTTACATTATTCACCGGCTTCGGCACATGGCTCGGCGGCTATCTGCCGGATTGGCTGCCCGGGCAAACTACGATGTACCAGTTTGCATTTTTCGTTGCCAGCGGATGCTTGGCGCTCTCAGGCATATTACGGGGATTGCTGCTTCCGTCTACTCATGCAAGGGGGAGTAGACGGAAGCAAACAGAGGTCAGCGGGGTTCAACCAGCGAAGTCTTCGGAACGGCCGAAGAGAGGGCATGTGATGTATTTTCTGCTGCTGCTTTCGCTGCTTATATTCAACTCCGGCTTTACATTCGGGATGCTTAGCCCGTTCCTAAACGTCATTCTCAAATTCCGATTTCAGATGGATGACGGTAATATTTCCGGTTTGCTCGCGCTGTCTGGATTTTTCTTTTTTATCGGCTCGATCGTTATGCCGTACGTTGTAGAGAGATGGGGCAGCCGCAAGACGTTTGTATTCCTGTTTCTGTATAACATGTTTGTCGTGGCGTTGATGGCGCTCGCCATGCCAGCCTCCGTATTTGCGATACTGCTGCTCATTCGCGGGACAGGCTTCACGATGTTAAACAACTTGATGGACAGCGAATGTATGTCGGCTGTCGCCGAAGAAGACCGCAACTTGTTCGCGGTCATGCGGACGGTATCGCGCAGCATAGGAAACACGATCGCCTCTTACTGGGCAGGCTATATTTTGGCTGGAAATCATTATTCGCTGCCCTTCATTCTTACGGGAATTGCCATACTGGCGGGGTACGCCGTTTATACATGGTTCGTGCAGGGCATGCTGGATCGGAGACTGCAAGGACAGTCTTGACGCATGAATTGTAAAATTTATAATAAATTATTTTTCGGGAAATAATTCACTCTTATGTGAGCTATAGGCTTATTTTATTATGAATCCCAATATAACTTTTCGTACTCTTTGCAACCAATGATAGAAAGCTAGTTCAATTAAGGGCAGTTCAACTTAGAGTATCAGTTGGATTGTCCTTATTTGCCCTACAGTTAACTTAAAGTAACTAAGTTTAAAATTATTCACTTCTTCTCATGTTAGGGATGATTAACTATAATTGAAAATGGTAGATGTCGGAGGTGAATGACGAATGATTTACGAATTGAGAATTTATACGATACTTCCCGGAAGAATCGATGCGATTCGAGAGCGTTTTTCCGCTCATACACTTGGTATTTTTGCCAGACTCGGCATGCAGGTGTGTGATTTCTGGGAGGATTTGGAGGCAGAACCCAAGCTGTATTACACGATGAAATATGAAAGCATGGAAGAACGGACAAGACAGTGGGAAACTTTCTCGCAGGACAAGGAATGGAACGAAGTGAAACAAAGATCCGAGCTGGATGGAAAAATTGTTGAACGTGTCGAGCAAATATTTATGAAACGCGCGGAATATTTTAATGTATAGATAGAAAATTTGGTGTGGAAGCAGGAGGAGTTATACGCATGGAATATCGTAAACTTGGCAAGAATGGCCCTGAAATTTCAGTTATTGGTTTCGGCTCTTGGGCGATCGGAGGAGGAGGCTGGGCCAGCGCTTGGGGCAACCAAGACGATGAGCTGTCAGCCGAAAGCGTGCGCGTTGCTTTGTACAACGGGATCAATTTCTTTGATACAGCGGCCGTCTATGGTCTGGGCCATTCAGAGGAAGTTATCGGGAAAGCGTTGAAGGGTGATCGCGATAAAGTAGTGCTGGCGACCAAGTGTGGTCTGGTTTGGGACGAAAATAAACACATTTCCAAGAACGGAACCTACGACTCCATCCTTCGCGAAGCGGAAGAATCGCTGCGTCGTCTTGGTACCGATTATATTGATTTGTATCAAATGCACTGGCCGGATACGGATGCGAATGCTCCTGCGGAAGAGACTATGCGCGCCATGGATAAGCTCGTGCAAGATGGCAAAGTACGTTATGTAGGCGTAAGCAATTACAATGTTTCGTTATTGGAAGCTTCGCTTTCTGTAAGACATGTTGATTCTCTTCAGCCGCCGTATTCCATCCTGAGGCCTGCCGTTGAGAAAGAGATCTTGCCGTTTTGTCTGGAACAAGGAATCGGTGTCGTCGCCTACAGCCCGTTAACCTCAGGTCTCCTATCAGGAAATTATACGTATGATACCAAATTCACAGATGACGATTGGCGCTCCCGCAACGCTGCACATACCGGAGAGGGTTTGAGGAAAAACGTAGACCGCGTCGAGAAGCTGAAAGTTATCGCGAGCCGATACGGCATTACCATGCCTCAACTTGCCATCGCGTATGATCTCGCCCATCCGGCTTTGACCAGCGCGCTTGTTGGCGTTCGCAAGCCGAGTCATATCTTAAGCGTGCTGCCGGCCATCGGTCTGACGTTAGATGAGGCTACACTTGCGGAAATACGAAAAATAGCTGTTGAATAGCTAGATACTTTTTTCTATAAAAGACCGGAACTCCAAGGAAATAAGGGGTTCCGGTTTTTATTATGCTTTTGCTAACTTATCTCTAGAGTATATATAATATTCTCCTTTGTAGGCAATAATATTCAATGCTGTTGAGTATACAACAGTTCATCCCTATCATTTATTCAAGCGATCTGCTCGCAGGTACGTCCACGTTGACGCCGCCGGCTATTCGTACAACGCGTGCCTGGGATTCAAGCGCGTTGATAATGCGAATTAGTGAATTGAATTAGGGAATTGTTGTACGGTGTACAACAAGTTCCTCGATTTCTACTGAGTAAGCTAAAGGATGTTGTATTGTGTACAACAATTCGGCCTTTTAAAAGTCAATATGGCTACTTTTGGCTAAAAATGTTGTAATTTCTGCAACAATTCCGTGGAAAACGTGGATTAGCTTGCAAAATGTTGTATAAAATGCAACAAGATGCGGATGATCAAGCGAATGTTTGAAACATTTACGTCTAGTGGGTTACATACTTTGCATTAACTTTCTTGATTCTAAATAAAGTACCTGAATAAACTTCTTTGTGTTTTGCCGGATCAAGCCGAAAGCAGAAGAATCCTCATTTTCCAGTTCTTTCATTTTTTTACGAATATCACTCAGGTCAAAAAACTTTGTAGAGTACTGCTCGAACTTGGGATTCGAATAATCAATTAATCCTAGGGATGCCAAGTGGGTTAGCGCTTGGTTTATGGCTCGCCGCACCCGTTGTTCAGCCGCTTTGATCTCTTTTTTCAAGTCGATAGCGGAAGCGGAGGGGCCTAATTTTTTAAAAGCGATATGATGGTATATGTCATGAAGCTGCGGAAAGCCCTGCTCCTGTGGATGATCCGCCTCATAACGGTACAAATATTCGAGCATCTCTAGTAAGTCTTTGCTGCCAGCTTCGCCTATCAGTCCGAGGTCCGATAACATATAATTTCCACAAGTGATGATATTTTTTTCATGGGAAGGCTGCTCTTTCTCCGTTAATGCGCCGCTAAAGCCGACAGCACTGAGAGATTTTTGGATATTTCGAAGGGATTGGTGCATGCGCAGCAATTCTGAAACCTTGCGAATAACAGCGATTACTTCCAAACGATTTATGGGCTTGGTGATATAATATTCAATTCCGCAGGCATAGGCTTTGACGATCATTTCCTTCGACTCTATTTGAGAAATCATAATGATTTTCCCTTCGAAGCTTCCGGATAGCTTACGAACAGTCTCTATGCCGTCGCGAACTGGCATTAATAAATCGATTAGCACAATATCTACTTGCTTGAGTTCGAGCAAAGTGAGATCAACATCTGCCCCGTCAGGAACTTCGCCTACCACACTTCCTAAATCCTCATCCTCGATAATTTGTTCCAGCATGGAACGGATAGCCGGATCGTCATCGATAATAAAAAAACGCATGGCGCTACTCTTCCTTTCCTATTTGACTAATCGGCAATGTGACGGTGAAAATAGTGCCTGCGCCTTCGCTATTGGCTTGAACTTGGACGGTTCCGAGCAGTCGCTCTGTTTCCTGCTTCACATAAACCAAACCAATACCCGTCGATGGATTGCCAGCTTGATCGAATTTGGTCGTAAAGCCGGGCATAAAGATTTTCTCCCGATACTTTGGCTTAATGCCCGGACCATTATCGATAACACTGAAAACGATAACGTCTTTTTTACGTATAATCCCTATTCGAATATTGCCCATTTCCTCAAGTGCTTCAACAGCATTGGCAACCAAGTTATTGAGCAAAGACAATGTTGTGTACACATGACACAAAGGAAAGTTACCCTCCATTTGCAGCGTGAAATCGATCTTCTTGCCAAGTGATTGGGCATACTTCTGATTAGAGCGCAGGACGATATCGGCCAGTTCTTCCATCGGCATATATTCGCTATCGTGCGATATCAAGCCGGATAGACCCGCATAAATGCGTTGATTGTCCTTTTTGATCTCATGAACCTGCCCGGCAATCTGGAGAGCCTTTTGTGCTAGAGCCTCATGAGATACAGGCTGAGCATCATTTAACGATTGATACAGCTCGTAGCTGTCACGGGCGATAATTTCCGCGTTGTACAGCGTTTTCTTCAATTGAATGGTTTCCTCGTAAAGCTCAGAAATAAGCAGGAGCATCTTCTCGTTTTCTTTACGCTTCTGCTCTTCAGCCGTTTTCGACTGCCTCAACTTGACCAAATTGAAAAAACCAAGCACGAAAAAACTTCGAAAAAAAGCAATGAGAACAATCTGATTCCAGGTTGCGAAAGTGGTCGTTTGCTCTATTGCCGAATAACGCAGCAAAAGCTCTGACAACGTCGCAGCGATTTCACACGCCACACCAAGCGCTCCGACCAGAAGCGGCCGGTCATGACGACGGTTCATTCGAAATGCCGCGTAGGCAATCGCATAGGTCAAATAGTAAAAGAATACCGGGTAATGATGCTGAAAAGCAGCGCCCCAGTTTGAGTGCGGTTCGAGTGCCAACTCAAGTCCCATGCGAAAGATCGTAACCGAGCTGCCGACAAGTAATCCGGAGATAAGCGGCGAGGGAAAACGGATCCAGAGTAGGAAAAGAAAAAAGGCAGGGGTGCCCAAGCTTACCCGAAAATCAGTATGAAACGGGTAAAAATTCAATTCGCCAGCAATCGAAACCGATATGACCATCAGTATTAAAAGGAGCCATTTGTCTTTCAATGCAGTTTTCCAGCCTCCTTTTTTAACAGCTTAACAGTTTTTCGACATCATTTGTATGATTCCTCCATGGACATAGATACGCCTTATTCTTCATTATTCCAAAAATGAGATGAACCATTCGACGAAGGATGGACCAAAGAATTTTTGATCAACATGTAGATTCATATAGATTGCTGTAGATTCCCCGTACAATAAACTCATTCAAGGCGTTTTAAGTTTCACACAAAAGAAAGCGCTTTACATTTTTATGAAAAGGGGAATAATGATGAAAAAATTTGGTTTGGCTTTTCAAATCTTATTTGGACTACTATTAGGGATTATTGTCGGGGCTATTTTTTATGGTAATCCAAACATCGAAAGTTATTTAAAACCGGCGGGAGATATTTTCATTCGTTTGATTAAAATGATCGTCGTTCCCATTGTCGTTTCCTCTCTTATTGTCGGAGTAGCCGGAGTTGGAGACATCAAAAAGCTTGGAAGACTTGGAGGGAAAACGCTTCTTTACTTTGAAATCGTGACGACGATTGCTATTATTTTCGGCTTGGTCATAGCGAATATCTTCCATCCCGGAAGCTGGAGTCGATATGGCTGGACTAGCTAAATCAGATATAACGAAATATGTCGAAGCGACGAAAACTGTGACCAGTCACAGCTTTGCCGACACCTTTGTCAATATCGTTCCGAATAACATCTTCCAATCATTAGCAGCCGGTGACATGCTGGCCATCATTTTCTTCTCCGTATTGTTTGGCCTTGGCGTTGCCGCGATTGGCGATAAAGGAAAGCCGGTTTTATCTTTTTTCCAGGGCGTTGCAGAATCGATGTTCTGGGTGACGAACCAAATTATGAAATTTGCGCCGATCGGTGTCTTCGGGTTGATTGGTGTAACCGTATCCAAATTCGGTGTCGGCTCTTTGCTTCCTTTGGGGAAATTGGTGATTGCTGTATATGTCGGCATGTTCCTATTTGTAGTTATCGTGTTTGGTTTGATTGCTAAGCTTTGCGGTACCAGCCTATGGGCAATTATCCGCATTTTAAAAGATGAACTCATTCTGGCTTACTCTACAGCAAGCTCCGAAACAGCACTTCCAAAAATGATGGAAAAAATGGAGAAGTTCGGCGTACCGAAGGCGATTACATCCTTCGTCGTTCCAATAGGATATTCGTTTAATTTGGATGGCTCCACGTTATATCAAGCGATAGCTGCATTATTTATCGCACAAATGTATGGGATCCATATGTCGATTAGCTCTCAAATCATGTTGATGCTTGTCTTGATGCTCACTTCCAAGGGAATTGCTGGTGTGCCAGGCGCTTCATTCGTCGTCCTGCTTGCTACCCTTGGATCTGTCGGGATTCCGCTCGAAGGTCTTGCTTTTATCGCAGGTATTGACCGTATTCTGGATATGGCCCGTACAGTAGTTAACGTAATTGGTAATTCTATGGCCGCAGTGGTCATGGCCAAATGGGAAGGTCAGTACGATAAGAGCAAAGGAAAGCAATATTTAGAGTCGGTCAAGAAGGCTGCGTAAGAAAATTTCGAGGGGGAAACAACCATGACAACAGCTCAACAAAGAATGGAAAAAGATTTTCTAGGTTCAAAGGAAGTGCCTTCTGACGCCTATTACGGCATTCAAACCATGCGCGCAGTAGAAAATTTTCCGATTACTGGCTACCGCATTCACGAAGAATTGATACGTGCAATGGCGACTGTGAAACACGCGGCTGCTGCAGCGAACATGGAGATCAGGCAGTTGAATCCGCAGATTGGGCATGCCGTTGTGCAAGCAGCACAAGAAATAATGGATGGTAAATGGCATGATCAATTTATCGTCGATCCGATACAAGGCGGAGCAGGTACGTCCATCAATATGAATACCAATGAGGTCATCGCCAACCGGGCAATCGAGATTCTCGGGGGAATCAAGGGCGATTATTTCAAAGTAAGTCCGAACTCGCATGTGAATATGGCCCAGTCTACCAACGATGCTTTTCCGACGGCGATTCATATTGCAACACTTTCATTAATTGAAAAGCTGCTCGTGACGATGGATGAGATGCTCACCGCGTTTCGCAAAAAAGCCGTGCAATTCGACGGGGTTATCAAAATGGGGCGGACTCATCTCCAGGACGGCGTGCCGATCCGCCTCGGGCAGGAATTTGAGGCTTACAGCCGGGTGCTGGAACGCGATATCAAGAGGATCAAGCAGACCCGCGACCACTTGTACGAAGTCAATATGGGTGCTACAGCCGTCGGAACCGGCCTGAATGCCGATCCCCGCTATATTAAGCGGGTCGTTGAATTGCTCGCTGAGCTCAGCGGGCTGCCACTTACCAATGCGGATCACCTGGTGGACGCAACTCAGAATACAGATGCCTATACCGAGGTGTCTGCTGCATTGAAAGTTTGCATGATCAACATGTCGAAGATTGCTAACGACTTACGATTGCTCGCATCCGGACCGCGTGCTGGGCTTGGAGAGCTGAATCTGCCTGCACGCCAACCCGGTTCGTCCATTATGCCAGGCAAAGTCAATCCGGTCATGGCGGAAGTCGTCAATCAGGTAGCTTTCCAGGTTATCGGAAATGACCATACGATCTGCCTTGCCTCTGAGGCGGGGCAGCTCGAGCTTAACGTAATGGAGCCAGTGCTTGTGTTCAATTTGCTTCAATCGCTCAGTATGATGAATCAAGTTTTCAAAGTTTTCCGTGTGCATTGTTTGGAAGAAATCGAAGCGAACGTAGAGCGCTGCAAGGAGTATGTGGAGAAAAGTGTTGGGGTCATTACCGCGCTCAACCCGCATCTGGGCTATGAAGTCGTAGCGAGGATCGCACGTGAAGCGATTCTAACAGGTCGTCCGGTTCGGGAGCTGTGCCTTCTATATAATGTCTTAACGGAAGAGGAGCTCGAGATTATTCTCGATCCTTATGAAATGACGAATCCGGGTATCGCAGGAGCGGAGTTATTGAACAAGAACTAAGAGGAACTGCGGAAACTGTTTAACAAAATTATAGGGAGTGTGTGCAAAAAAATGTCAGTGTCAAGCAGTGCCAGTACTTATATGATATTTCGGCTACAAATCGATAAAGAACTAACCTCGTTCGGCGATATCGCCGCAGTCATTGAAGGGACAAACGGTGATATTGTAGGGATTGATGTTATCTCCTCTGGCCGTACCCACACTGTCCGCGATATAACCGTCAATGTATTAGATCAAGCTCATAGCCAACAGATCGATGAATCGCTTCAGAAGCTAAGCGGTGTCAAGGTGATTCACGTGTCGGACCGTACTTTCCTCGTGCACTTGGGAGGGAAAATCGAGATTGCCTCCAAAATTCCAGTAAAAAACCGTGACGATTTGTCACGGGTATACACCCCGGGTGTCGCCAAAGTCTGCACAGCGATTGCGGAACAGCCGAGCAAGGCCTACTCATTAACGATCAAACGGAATATGATCGCGGTGGTGTCGGACGGAACAGCCGTCCTTGGGCTTGGCGACATCGGACCGATGGCGGCCATGCCGGTGATGGAAGGCAAGGCTATGCTGTTCAAAGAATTCGCAGGTGTGGACGCATTTCCTATTTGCTTGGATACGAAAGACCCTGATGAAATTGTAAGCATCGTAAAAGCAATGGCTCCGGCATTCGGAGGCATTAATTTGGAGGACATTTCATCACCGCGCTGCTTCGAAATTGAGGAGCGTTTGAAGAAAGAATTAGATATACCGGTGTTTCACGATGACCAACACGGAACGGCTGTCGTCCTTCTGGCAGGCTTGTTAAATGCGCTCAAAATAACCGGCAAGCAAATGTCGGATATTAAGGTCGTTGTGAACGGTATCGGCGCAGCGGGCATCGCTTGTTCTAAAATGCTGCTCGCCGCCGGTGTGCATAATTTGATCGGCGTGGACCGCTATGGCGCCATTCATCGGGATGCTCAATACGACAACCTTCATTGGACGGAGTTTGCTAAGATGACGAATCCGAAGTTGGAAGTCGGCAGCTTGTCCGAAGTTATCAAGAATGCGGATGTTTTTATCGGCGTTTCGGCTCCGAATATTTTAAAGGTGGAGGATGTCCAGTCCATGGCGAAAGATCCGATCGTCTTTGCGATGGCCAACCCGATTCCAGAGATCGATCCGGAGCAGGCCAAACCTTACGTTAGGGTCATGGCTACTGGAAGGTCTGATAAACCAAATCAAATCAACAACGTGCTTTGCTTCCCCGGCATTTTCCGTGGCGCACTGGATTGCAGGGCAAGCGAAATCAATGAGGCTATGAAGCTTGCGGCTGCACAAGCGATTGCATCAGTCGTAACGGATGAAGAATTGAACGAAACCTATATTATTCCTAGTGTATTTAACCAGAAAGTGGTTGAAAAGGTAAGAGAGGCAGTTATTGAAGCGGCTTACCGTACCGGGGTTGCCCGAAAAAGCATGAGAGAATCCAATTAGGCGTGTAAAGGATACAAAAGATAAAGACAATTCGATATTCTCTAGATTAACCGACAAAGGGGCTTGCCGTGGCAAGCTCCTTTGTTTTGCCTGTAACGGCTTCGAAACCGTTCGTCTTTTTATCGAAAAAGACGGGTGTGTTGCTAATAAGCTGGAATACCCGGAATATACTAAAGCATAATCATTTTTAGGAAAGGAGAGCCCGTTACCTTGGCATCCGAGCCATTAGGAGGATTTCATGAAAACGCTTCAACAAGACAGCGAATTCGATAACGCTATTCTCTTTGGACAATACGTGATGGTTTTGACCGAATGGAAATGGATAGGCGGCGGACTTATTGAGAGCTACGATGAAAAAGGTGTCCTAGTGGGTGGCAGACTATATTCCCGCAGCAAATCAACATTCATTATATCTCCACCACCTCAATGTTATGTGAAATGAAATTTCAAAAAATTAAGGCGGTGAATTTTGTGAAAGTGGAAAAAGACAAAACGCATCCCATTTCCTATGACGGAACGATGTCGGAGAAACTAACAAAAGATCAGAAGGAAATAACCCAACGACCCAAGGAAATCAAGCTGGATGATGATGTTCGTCGTTTTCTATCGGGTAATCCATATCCGTGGAAGGGGGTATGAGGATCCGGCTGAAAGAATACCGCATAGCCGCCTTCCAGTGACTTACTCCTTCAATGATCCAATCATTACGCCTTTGGCGAAATATCTCTGAACAAACGGGTAAATAAGCACGATAGGAGTTACTACGATTATAATGGTGGCCATTTTCAAGGAATTTCCGGTCACCTGGATTTTATCCAGCAGCTCGTAGTTCGTGCCCGCCGCCTGATTGAGCGTATCTCGCATAGCTTCAGCCGAAGCCAGCATTTCCTGCAGAATTGTGGATAAAGGCCGCAAAGCAGCATCTCGGACAAAGAACGCTCCAGTAAACCAATCGTTCCAATGGTTGACCGCGTTAAACAGCGTGACGACAGCTACGACTGGCTTGCTCAGTGGCATAATAACCCGCATGAAAATCGCAAAATCATGATAGCCGTCGATGCGTGCTGACTCCTCCAGACTTGGGTGAATTTGTTGGAAAAACGACCGCATTATGATCAAATTCCAAGCGCTGTAAAGACTCGGAATGATGTAGACCCAAATGTTATTGGTCAAATGGACAGACTTCAGCAGCATGTAATAGGGAATGATCCCGCCGTTGAACAACATGGTGAAGAATATAACCATTGTAAAGAATTTAACGCCAGGCATAGTCTTTGATTTCACTGCAAAGGCGGCCATAGCCGTCAGGAATACAGCTGAGATCGTGCCAAGTATCGTACGGAATGCCGAGACGGCAAAAGCCGAGCCGATGTTGGAAGAGATAAACACTTCATGGTAATTTTCAAGCGACCAGATTCTCGGCCAGAAAAAAATGCCGCCTCTTTCGGCGTCTTTACCCGGGTTGAACGATAAAGCAAATACGTTAAGAAAGGGAAGGATGATCATCAGACATAGTAGAAAAATAAGAAGGAAATTCACAATCTTTAATGTTTTTTCTCCGCTGCTAAGCTTGTAGAATTCGGTTCCCATGGCCACTCCCTCATTGTGAGGACAAAGGCGATTTCATCCGTAGGGGACAAAACCGCCTCTGTCTCCATATGCATGCTGCTAAAATTTAATTTTCGTCTTCGGATCAGCATTCTTCTCAGACAGCAGCTTCAGGTATTCATCCACCCCGGCGTTTTTCAACTGCTGCAACGAAGAATCTAGAATTTTCTTAGCTTCAGTCAGGTCCTTGCTGTAGTAGGCTTTCACCAGATTGACGTTGTAATTGTCCAGCGCCGCCTGCAGCGCAGTTACGTTCTTGAACTCACCCATGAATGCCAATGGTGTATACCCATCAACGATTTTGGCGTTTGCTCGTTTCTCATCCCAATTCCACATTTTTGCAATGGCCAAGGCGCCTGCACTGTTTGCCGGACTGACCGAATCTCCATATTCCGCTTCACCGAAATCGGCTTCATTTTTGATGTCCGTGCTACCCAGCAGCTCGCCCCAGTTGTTGCCTACTCCAGCAAATCCGAGCTTCTTCGCCTCGTTCGGCGAGCTCTTCTTCAGGTCAAGCACACTTTGTTTCACAATTGGATTGCCTTTGGCGTCTAGTGTATAATCTCTGCCTTCGATTCCATATCTCCACAGCAGCTTGCCTTCGCGACTGGCAAGGAAGTCGGCAAATTTCACGATATCCTGCGGATTTTTAGTTTTGGACGGGATCGCCCATGCGGAACCACCGGATTTATAATCCACTTGCATTTGATAGGGGCCATTTACCTTATTTAAGGGGCCGAGTGGAATGTAATGAGCATCTTGGTTAAAATCTTGATAATTATGCATATCTCCGATGATGGCGAACGATCCGTTCAGGACGTTTTCTGTCGCACGGCTCTCGTCCATCGTGAACATCTCGGTATTAATCAGCTTTTCTTTAAACAGCTTTTGCATGTACTCCACTTTTTTCATGGCGAAATCCGTTTCAGCCTCATGCAGAATGTTCCCATTCGCATCCTGATTGATGCGTTGATCGTCCGATCCCCACATCAAATCACTGAACAGAATGGAGTAATCCTTGTTATTCCCCGTTCCCCAGTAACCAGGTCCGATAGGGTACACGTTTTTGCCGTTTTTGTCCTTGAAATTGCCCTCTTTGATTTGCTGGGCCAGTTTATACAATTGATCTGTCGTCTTGATCTGGCTTGGATCGATTTTGAGCGCTTCTGCAATATCCTTGCGAATATACGGACCGCCTACGTATTTCCGAGTCAAATAGCCGCCATCGCGCGGGATGTTCATATGAACAAAGTAGGAGGAGCCTTTAAACTCAGGACGGAACATGACGCTGTTTTTCGTATCGGTTGGCAAATAATCGCTTTGCAAATATTTACTGTAAACCTTGGTGTCTTTCATTAACGGCGTCAAATCGGTGAACATGCCATCTCGCGCAGCCTTCAGGACCAGCTTCATCTCCGGACGTCCACTGTTGTTCAGGTAGAAGGCGATGAAGTCCGGCAGATCACCTGAAGCTAAACCAGCAGTTAATCCTTCGATCGAACGATTGGCTTTCATGATTTGAATTTCAAAATCGATACCGGTAAGATCCTTGATCTTCTGCTTGACCTCGGCGTTCATATCTTCCGTATAATCGTCAGTGCCCATGAAGACAAGCCCTTTGATTTTACGATCCGCAATCCATGTGGCTGGTTTGCCGTTAGCAGCGGTGCTGTTTGCTGCTGTTTTGCTGACGTTCTCATTGCTGGAACCATTACAGCCTGTGAGAATAAAAGCCAAGACCATCGGTGCAGCAACCCATTTCAACCATTTTTGTCTAGACATTCCCAATCTCCTTTGTACGCTTGTTTTTATAGAAAACGCCTGACGGCGGTTTTCAAAAGCAATGGACAATCTGGTATCGTTACCACAAAGAAGTATCCATAAGTCTGCGAGATAGCCTATTGGCGATAATGACGAGAATGAAACCGATCAATCCTTGCATCAGCCCGACTGCGGTGGCATACCCGTATTGGCCGCTTGTTAAACCTATTCGGATAATATAAGTATCCAGGATGTCAGACAAAGCTCTATTACCCGGCGTTCCCAGCAAGTACAGCTGATCGAAGCCAGCCGATAAGACGCTTCCGAGCGACAGGATAAACAAGGTGACAATGGTAGGCGCTATGGACGGCAAGGTGATATGCCATATTTCCCGCCACTTGCTGGCACCATCTATCTTGGCAGCTTCATACATATCGGGATTAACGCCTGCGATAGCAGCTAGATAAATAATGGAGTCCCAGCCGATTGACTTCCATATGAAGCTGCCAAACATAATAGGATAAAAGTATTTCGATTCCATCATGTAAAATGTATCCCCGGCACCTCCGAAGAAGGCGGTGAGTTGATTAAGCATCCCGGTATCTGGCGCCAACACCCGCTGCATCATTCCGATGACAACGACCCAAGAAAGGAAATGAGGCAAGTAGGAGATGCTTTGGGCCACATTCTTAAACCACTTCGTACGGAACTCATTAAACATGAGAGCCAGAAGGATGGGAAACGGCAAGTACACAAAAAGCTTCAAAAAACTGATTATTAACGTGTTTTTGATTAATAGCCCACTTTGATAATCTTGAAAGAACGTCTTGAAGTAATCGAAGCCGATCCAGGGACTGCCCAAGATGCCTTTGTTAAACTTGTATTCTTTGAAAGCAAGGATGACTCCGCCCATCGGAATGTACGAGAAGACGATAAAGAATGCCAGGCAGGGCAGGAGCATCAGGTACAGATAGCGATGCAATAAGATTTTTTTCCAAAGGATTCGCCGATTAACACTTCTTGCAAGGGAGGGCGATGAAGGAGGAATCATGAGAGCAAAATCACCAGCCTTTTGAATAAATGTTTTATGGTATCGATACCAGAGTGAAATAAAAAAATATTCCCGAACATCGATGATTTATCAAAGATTTCACGCAGCTATGGTGTGTAAATCACTTCGCATTCTTGATAAACATGGTACCGATACCATATTGGAGACTAAACGTTTTTCTCAAAGCACAATCGAACTTGCAGCTGCGATTACTGTCTCCTTTAATGTGGGATGTCCAAAGATCATTTCTTGCTAAGCTTAATGGACTTTTGTGAATTTTGTTCGTTAAGTTTTATAAGAAAATGTAAATGTATCGGCCCGGTTCTGAATAGTTCTCGTGTTCTCATAGACGATTAACGAACGTACGTGCTATAATTGGAAGATTCTGAGCATCGCATTTAGATTGGAGATTAGGTATGAATCATTCGTTATTTCAGAATCGGACATTTGTTTTCATGATGATAGGAGAAGCCATTCAAGGCGCTGGTATTTGGACTAGTGTCATTGCCAATTTGCAGTTTATGCAAAGCCACGTTCCGTCTGATTTGGGCAAGAGCTTGATCCTGATGTGCGGTTTATTTCTCGGTGTACTCATATCGCCGCAAGCGGGGGTGTGGGCGGACCGCTATGATAAGAAAAAAATATTGCTTATTTCAGGATTTGTCCGCTGTCTGGCTCCGATTGTCATGTTTGCGGCCATACAGTTCCAATCCGTCGGTATCATGCTGTTGTCCGTCGTCATCATGCAAGTAGCGGCTACTGTTTATATGCCTACCGTACAAGCAGCGCTGCCTGCGGTCGTTCCAGCCTCCGAGCTGCTTAAAGCTAACAGCATAAACTTTAACGTGATGACTATAGCGAGAATAGGCGGCACTGCTGTAGCAGGCATATTGGTATCTATGATGAATTTGTATACAGTCTACGCGCTGTCGCTTGTTTTTTACGTCATTCTCGTCATACTTATTACACAGTTGAGGATTCCAAGTGCTGCGGATTCCGCCGAAGCTGCAAAAAAGCAGGAGAAAATCCGCTTTACCGAGTTGTTTCCACTTATTCGAGCAGAACCGTCAATATTCATTGCACTTATCAATAGCGGTGTTATTACTTTATTTCTGGGCGGCTTTAATTTACTCGTACTGAAGTTTAGTCAAATCCAGCACAAACCAGAACTGATGGGCTGGATCTATTCATTAGAAGGCACCAGCATTTTGATTGCAGGCCTATTCGCAAAGCGTGTGATCGGCATGCGGAATCTGGTAACCAGCTCAACGTTGTTTATGTTATTATTTGCACTATCTTTTGCAGGAATGTCCTTCAGCGAGAGCAGCTATGCGGTTCTGGGCTCTTACGTTTTGTTCGGTTGCGCAGTCGCTTTTTTCTTTCCGATGGTATCTACCCTTTTTCAAATCAAAGTGCCGAAAGAAGCACAAGGCCGCTTTTTCTCATTTCGAGGAATGCTTGACCGCGTCATGTTCCAGATTTCGCTGCTTGCGACCGGCGCTTGTCTCGATTGGTTCGGGATCTCCACATTTTTGCTGACGCTCGCCATAATAACAATATCAAGCGGGATCTTGACGTTGTTCATTGCCAAACGAAAATCGATGGACGTCCGGCAACCTATTACTAGCGACACATAGATGCGGGAAATAAATAAACTACTCGAACGAAAAAGCCCCGATCCTTGGAGGAACCGGGGCTTTTTTCGTCGTGAAAAGGACTACGGAATGACCACCGAGTTCTTTTCCTTCAGCGTGCTGAGGTCGTTCGCTTTGATCAATCCGTTGGAGATGGTGTAAAGGGTATCGCCGATATAAAGAACACGTTGGACCTGCTTGTCACCGGCATGAACATATTGTCCGGCTTTTTGCAGATCTTCCTGAGTAAGATGAGTAATGCCGCCACGGAACTGGAAGCCTTTTTCCAAATCAAGGCTGTAGACATACGCGCCTTGGAATGCAAAATTGCCGTATGCGCTGGCAAGCATCTTCGGATTGGTTGTCGCCTGATTCGGGTCGATTTTCATTACGTTAACAGGGAAGGAAAGCAGATTTTTTTCCTTGCTAAAGAGTAATGCACGGTGATTGTGCAGCAGCTCGGAATCCGTGCCGCGGTCACCGATCAGCTCCTTAAATTTCTCCTTCGGATTATTCACATCGGTAACATCGAACAGTGCCACTTTCATGCCTTGGTAATAGGCAATGGACTGAGGTCCATTCGGATTTTTGTTGTCGACCTCAATTGTATCTTTCCCGAAGCCAATAATGTGGTTTTCGTCATAAGGATGGAGATAATCGCTATATCCAGGAATCTTCAACGCACCTAACAATTTCGGCGCAGCGGGATCCTTTAAATCCATGACGAATAGCGGATCGGTGTTTTTGAAAGTAACCATGTAAGCCCGGTCACCCATGAAGCGAGTGGAGTAAATCCGCTCTCCAGGCGCGATGTTTTCGATCTTGCCTTTCTCTTTCAGGTTCGCATCGAGTATGAAGACATGATTCTTCGAAGTCCCCTCATCCGTCCGTCCCACTTCGCCTGTTGTTGTAGCAAGCCGGAAGTAGCCGTTATGCTCATCCATGGAAAATTGATTGAGTAAGCGTCCCGGCACCATGCCTGTATGTTTGTACGCTGCTTTACCTTCGTTCAACCCGAATTGATAAATAATCGTTTCCTGCTTAGGAAGTTCAAAAGGCTGGCTGGCTCTGTTCGGCTCACCGACACGTATGCCTTGAGCAGCATCACCAGCAGGCATCCTCATGGGTTGGATTCGCATCTGTTCATAATTCGTTACGGCCACATATAAGTTCTCTTCGGACGCGTACACGTTCTGCCCTGAGCCGAGGTAAGAAGTGACATTCATTGTCTGATTCAATTCATTCAGATTAATGCCTCCGATGAGCACATAGTTAGGCTCCAGAGCTTTCGGCAAGTAATAGACCTGATTGAGTGGAATAGAGGTAAAGGAATCGCCAGCCGAAGAATCCCGATAAGCAGGAGCAAGCCCAGTCTTCGCTTCTTCCTTATCCGTCATTTCCCGGTATTGGTAGTAGTTCACGTACTTATTGGAGATAAAATAGAGCGATGATCCGATTTTGCGGGAAGAAACGTAGTTTCCTTCAAGCTCAGCTTCCTTCACAAGCTTCAGGCTGCTGCGGTCTGTGAGGTCGTAAATCATAACCTTCGCGGTTCCCTGGGATCTCATAGGCATGATCATTTTCTTCTGTGTGGTGCCGCCAGCCCCATTATAAGGGACCGGTTTATAGTTCTGATAAGAATTACCAAGCACGATCAGATGTTTGTCGTCTACGTAGATTTCACTTGGCTGGAAGTGAGTGTCTTGATTTCCCGGGAAATCTAGAATGCTCAGCACTTTCATCTGGTCGGCGGGATAAGCCTGTGTGACTACGATGCGCTGCTTGTTTACCGTATAGATGTACGTTCCATCTGTCTTGACGACATCGGATTCATCCACGCCTTGCACTTGCACGTTCGTGCCAGAGTAGTCTGGTGCCGCTGCCCTAGCCGAATCTTGGATCGCAACAGTAGAACCGGCGCTAGCTGGAGCTGAAGCTTTGTCGGAGGTGGTTTCAGCTTTAGCTTGTTTGGTTATTAAACTAACTTGGGCGGACCCATTACCCTCATTCTGTGTCAAAAGTGTAACCAAGTGGTCATAGGTACCGACTACGGGCAAGCTGTCAGCCTGCTTCGTGACGTTCACTGAGCTGGTAGCCGAATCCCAACGAACAACATGATTTGAACTTTCCATAAAGAAGCGCAGCGGAACGTACATAGAATCATTAACTATTTGCGTATTGCCGTAAATGGTGCTTGCTTTACCGTTCACGTAAGCAAAGTCTGAATTCATTGGCAGCTTCAGCTCATACCCGCTGCCAGTAACTACCGCAAGCTTTTCTGCTTCACTCCATGTCACTTCCATACCTAAAGCCTTTGCAAGATCCCGAACAGACGCCATTAGAATACCGTCTATGAATCTAGGCTGCAGCGAGAACGTGATCGGTTGGCCCTCAAATCGGACCACGGGTCCTTGATCGGCGTTAATGGAGAATGGAGTAAATGCGGACGTTAAGATTGTAGCGGATAGCAGAAGGCCGACGACCAAACCTTTTTTCTTCATCTTCTTCATCCTTTTCTTGGTTAATGAGGGTTTCCATTATTTTTATCTATACCCACTTAACGGATGAGCTTTCTGAATTGTTTCAGCGATTTGAAAATATTTTAAATAATCTTAGCAATGTTATCCGCAGACATGGGAAGCCCCAGAAAATATCCCTGTGCTTCATGACAACCATAGTCGCTTAACAGAGTAAGCTGCTCCTCAGACTCGACGCCTTCTGCAATTACTTTTAGATTTAAATTTATACCCAAGGCGATGATGGTTTTCACGATGTTTTGATCGCTTATATCATTTGAAAGGTCTTTAATAAACGTTCGGTCTATTTTAATGCGGTCGATCGGGAAGTTCTTCAAATACGCCAATGAACTAAACCCCGTACCAAAATCATCAATAGAAATGCTTACTCCAATGCCTTTCAATTTGGAAAGCAACATCGTTGCACGATCAAGGTTCATCGTGATGCTTTCCGTAACTTCAATTTCCAAGAAATGTGGGTCCATTCCTGTTTCATTCAAAATCTGGGTCATCAATTCTATTAAGTCCGGTTCATACATCTGCCTCGAGGATAGGTTGACGGACATTTTAAATGTACGTCCAAAATGATCCATCCATAAACGCCATTGTTTGCAAGCCTCATGCAAGACCCATTTCCCAATAGGAACAATAAGACCAACTTCTTCGGCAAATGGAATAAATTGCAAAGGAGAGATGATACCCTTCTCGGGATGATTCCACCTAATTAATGCCTCTACACCTATGAATTCTTTCGATGCTATATCATATTGCGGTTGATAAACAAGAACAAATTCATTGTTGTCTAAGGCTTTTCTTAAATTTCTGTAGAGGTCAACATGTTCAGAGGCGGGATACTCATTCTCTTTTACATAAAACTGGTATAAATTTTCTCCCTGGTTCTTCGCCTGATACATCGCGATATCTGCCTGTTTGATCAATGTTTCAAACGTGCTCCCATCCAAAGGAAACATGCTGATTCCAATACTCGTTGAGATATATAAATCTTGATCTTGAATTCGAAAGGGAGTGGTCAAAGCAACCAAAATTGATTTGGCAATATCTTCCGTTTCCTGTCTGGTTGTGCCCGGTAACATTATCGTAAATTCGTCTCCGCCTTGACGTGAGACAACGCCTCTAGTCATGATCATATCTTTCAAACGATCCGAAACATTCTGCAATAGAACATCTCCCAAGGAGTGCCCCATGGAATCGTTGATCATTTTGAAATGGTCCAAATCCAGATAAAGCACGGAAACGATTTGATCGTTTTGCTGAGCATCAACAATGGCTTTTTCGAGCATATGTTGAAACGATTTTCGATTCGGAAGTTCGGTTAAAGAATCATGAAAAGCCATGTGACGAATGGTTGCTTCCGCTTTATCCCGTTCAATCACCAAACTTACCAGATAGGCCGCCCGTTCAATCAATTTAATCTCATAGGTTTGGGGAGCATGCGGAATTTTGTAGTACATGGCAAATGTGCCAAGCACCTGATTTTTTTTATCCGTTATCGGTACGGACCAACAAGCTCTAAGCCCGTGGACGAATGCAATCTCGCGATAGTCATCCCATAGAGGGTCATTCCCGATATCAGAAACTATGATTTTGGTATTGTAGAAAGCGGCCGTGCCGCATGAACCTACAGCTGGACCTATTTCCACGCCATCAATCGCACGAATATAGGATTCAGGCAGGTTTGGTGCTGCACAATGTTTCAAGCGTTCTTTTTCCAATAAAAGAATCGAGCAAATAGCGCCGCTTTGTTGTTCGACTAATTCAATAATTCGATGCAAAATACCCCCAATGGGTTTACCTTTTGCGATCATTTCCAAAATATCATTTTGGCCTATTAAGTTATCTTGTACGAATTTCCGATCCGTGATGTCGCGACCAATAACAATGAGCCATTGCCGGTCTCCCTTATGATCAAAAACGGGCACTTTGGTATATTCAACCATCATACCTGCGCCGCTGGGACGTTTAATTTCTTCCTCAAAAGTTATCGGTTTGCGTGCTTCCCAAGCTTCTTGATCCGTTCCTTCACATGTAATGAACATCTCTCGGTAAAATTCATTGGTTTTTTGGAAATCGCTATTCGTTTTACCTTTATATGTATCATGATCTAAATTAAATAGTCGGAGAACCGTATTGTTCGCTTCGATCCATCTGCCTTTACCGTCTTTAAAAACAACAATGTCAGGCATCGTATGAATTAAGGTTAATAAATTCTGCTCGCTTATTTTCAACTTTCTCTCTTCCAACAATCGTATGAGCTCAGCGGATGCCCGAAACGAGAAGATTTTTAATATCGTTTCTGCAAGTGACCTGTCATGAAGCGGCTGATCATTCATCACAACAAGGATGCCAATTACAGTACCATCAACATGTAAAAGAGGAATACCCAGATAACTTTGAATATCATATTTGGTCAAATCCGAGTCCAAAGGAAATAATTGCTGTACATACTCTTGATAACAACAAATACGCTTTTCATTTACAACATTTTCACAAGGTGTATGCTCCAAAGTGTATTCAAATTGCTCTATCATTTCTCCTTTGCTGTACATGGTGATTGTTTTTACAAAGGGATGATCAACTTCAGCAATGAAAACATAAGAGCATTTTAAAACGCGAGCCAGATATTGTATCAAGTGAACAAAAAAACTTTCTGTGACCTCACTTTCAATACCTTGCACGATATCGAGAATGGTATTTTTGAGGTAATCATTTTCATTTTGTAGGGCTATGAAAGCTTCAGTACTTGGTTTAGGATCTATATTAGGGGCATTAAATTGCTTTTTCATATGATCTCCTGAAGTAGTTAATAGTACCTAGATAATTCGACAAAAAATGATAAATTCCTTCCTCGAAGGCGCTATATCGAATAGCGCGGCAAGTCTCTATGGAAGAGGAACTGCCTAGATCCCGCCAATGTTGTAGCACATCTCGAAATTCTTAAAAAAATAGTTCTTGAACCGCACACTACACTATCGTAGAGTTTATAATGCCGACTACTCGTTCGTGAGATGGAAGAGATTGCTTTCTAAATGATGTATGATTCTAAAAGGAAAGAAGGGGCTGACAACGAAGATGAACGCTTTTTTGTTGTTTTACGTGGTTATATACATGGGAAACGCTGTTTATGGCACATTTATGCCGGTTTACCTGCATAACGCTCAATTTTCTCAGGAGCAAATTGGGATGCTTCTCAGCCTTGGGCCCTTGGTTGCGATGTTTGGCCAACCGGTTTGGGGGGCGTTGGGTGACCGAGCCAAGACGAAGAATAGCGTACTTCGCTTTCTTTTGATAGGTAGCGGTGTTTCCATTTTGTTTTTCCCGCTCTCTCATCATTTCATTTACCTGCTTGTGTTAATCTGTGTGTTTACGTTTTTTCAGACGTCTATATTTGCACTCAGCGATGCGATTACGTTGGAAGAATTGGACAGGCGTCCCACTTGGAGTTTTGGTTGGATTCGCCTAGGAGGTACAGTGGGCTTCGCTGTCATGTCTCTTGCTTTCGGCATCGCAGCCAAGTCGCACATTGGTTCGATGTTCCCGGTCTACGCCGGAACCATGGCCGCCGCAGTGCTCTTGCTCTGGCGTTTTCCACCGGCTGCCGGCCGCCAGACTAACGTCACTGGCAAACGATTCCGGGAGCTTTTCCGTAATGGTAAGCTGATGTTTTATTTGGGTATCAACTTTGTTGTTCAAATCACCTTGGGTTACTACTACGCATTCTTCCCCATCTACTTCAAGGAGATGGGAGGAGACAGTATGCTGCTAGGCTGGTCGATGGTGATTTCTTCCCTTAGTGAGCTGCCGTTTCTTCTGTTTTCCGGCTGGATTTTAAAACGCGTCCCTATATCCGCAATTCTGATTGTGGCCGCGCTTGCATCCTCCATCCGGTGGTTCTTGTTTACCTTAATCGGGAATCCACTATGGATATTACCGGTGCAGCTGCTGCACGGAGTTATTTTCATCGTGCTTTCTGTTACGCTTGCAACGTTTATCAACCGTGAAGTGCCTTCAGAATGGAAGGCCAGCGGTCAAACGCTCAACGGCTTGCTCAGCCTTGGAGCCGCCCGTATTATCGGCAGCTTCTTGGGTGGCATTATGAGCTCAGCTTACGGGATGAGACAAGTTTTTTTATACAGTTCATGGGTATCTATGTCTTGTGTTATCGTGTTTGGATTTGTTATATGGATTCGTAGAAAACAGAAAGTTCTTGGTTCACACTGAATGAAATGTGGGTAAAACGTTGAGCATTGTCGGCTATAGGCGTATTGGTCGGCAGGGCAGCATGGCGGCGGCAAGTTTTATTGAAATAGAACTGCCGCCTTACTTATAAATTAGAATGTGAAATAATTCACAAATTGTTCAAGGAATTAATCATTCTAAACCTTCATCTTGTGATTTTTGTCATAGTTAGGGATCTTGATTAAGTTTACTCTTAAGGTAGAACAACAAGACAACGGCTTCACATGGATAGAATATAAAGGAGTGAATGAACCATGACAACAAAAGAAGCGAAGATGATTGAACAGATTACTGCTCAAGACGAAGTCAACGAGCTGGTAGCCAGAGCGAAGGCAGCTCAGCAGCAATTTCTGAAACTGGATCAAATGCAGGTTGACCAAATTATTCAGCAAATGGCATTAGCCGGCATTGATAGGCACATGGTTCTCGCCAAGCTTGCAGTAGAGGAAACCGGTCGGGGTGTTTACGAAGATAAAATTACCAAGAATTTATTTGCTACGGAATATATCTACCACAGCATTAAAAATAACAAGACAGTTGGAGTGATTGAGGAAAACTCGTATGAGAACTACCGAATGGTGGCTGAGCCCGTGGGCATTATCGCTGGTGTGACGCCCGTCACCAATCCGACTTCGACGACGATGTTCAAGTCATTAATCGCAACAAAAACCCGCAACCCAATCATATTCGCCTTCCACCCATCTGCTCAACAATCTAGCAGCGCGGCTGCAGCGACATTACTGGAGGCAGCTGTTAAAGCAGGCGCACCAGAGCATTGCATTCAATGGGTAAAGCATCCATCTGTGGAAGCTACCCAACTGCTAATGAATCATCCGGATGTAGCGCTTGTTCTGGCAACGGGAGGGTCTTCGATGGTGAAGGCAGCTTATAGTACTGGAAAGCCAGCTTTGGGTGTTGGACCCGGCAATGTGCCTTGTTTTATTGAGAAAACAGCGAATTTGCAGCAGGCTGTGAACGACTTGATCCTATCAAAAACCTTTGATAACGGCATGATTTGCGCCTCGGAACAAGCGGTCATTATTGAGGAAGCGGTATACGCGGAAACAAGAAAGTTGATGACTGAACAGGGATGTTACTTCTTAAATAAAGAAGAAACGGAAGCTGTTTCCAAATTGGTGATTAACGCTGAGAAGTGTGCGGTTAACGCGGTAATTGTAGGTCAACCTGCTGCGAAAATCGCTGAGATGGCTGGTATTAAGGTGCCTGCGGCTACGAAAATACTAGTTGCGGAGTTAGCCGGCGTGGGTGAGGCATATCCATTATCGGCTGAAAAACTAAGCCCTGTGCTCGCATGCTACAAAGTGAAGAATGCTGAGCAAGGCATTGATCGGGCTGTGGAAGTGGTGAAGTTTGGCGGTATGGGACATTCCTCTGTCATTCATTCTCAGAATGCGGAGGTCATCCAGGCATTCGCAGGTAAGCTTCAAACAGGACGTATCATTGTCAATTCACCTTCCACTCACGGTGCTATTGGAGACATTTATAATACAAACTTGCCTTCCTTAACACTAGGCTGCGGTTCATACGGACATAACTCCACAACCTCTAACGTGAGCGCCGTGAATCTGATCAATGTAAAGCGCGTTGCTTACCGTACCGTTAATATGCAGTGGTTTAAAATACCGCCAAAAGTTTATTTTGAAAAAGGAGCTACACAGTATTTAGAAAAAATGCCTGACATAACACGGGTAATGATTGTTACGGATCCAATGATGGTGAAGCTTGGCTACGTAGAACGTGTGGAATATTATCTCCGCAAACGACAGCTGCCTGTCTATATCGAAGTGTTCTCGGATGTGGAGCCTGATCCATCTGTGGAAACGGTGGAACGCGGCCGGGCACAGATGGCAAGCTTCCAGCCGGATTGCATTATTGCGTTAGGCGGCGGCTCACCGATGGATGCGGCGAAAGCCATGTGGTTGTTCTATGAATACCCAGATACAAGCTTTGATGCCTTAAAGCAAAAATTCATGGATATTCGTAAACGGGTATACAAATATCCGCGTCTGGGACGCAAAGCGAAATTCGTAGCGATTCCTACGACTTCCGGGACTGGCTCGGAAGTGACGTCTTTCGCCGTAATTACGGACAAAGAGAAGGGCAATACCAAATATCCGCTGGCTGATTATGAGCTTACACCGGACGTTGCCATTATTGATCCAGATTATGTGTACAGCTTGCCGAAGACTGCGGTAGCCGACACCGGAATGGACGTCCTAACCCATGCCATTGAAGCGTATGTGTCCGTTATGGCCAATGATTATTCCGATGGTTTAGCGATGAAAGCCATCCAATTGGTATTCCAAAATCTAGAGAAATCGTTTGCCACAGCAGATCCTATTGCACGTGAGAAAATGCATAATGCTTCAACGATCGCAGGTATGGCCTTTGCGAATGCCTTCCTTGGCATTAACCACAGCTTGGCGCACAAATGGGGCGGCGAGTACCACACAGCACATGGACGCACCAACGCGATTTTGATGCCGCATGTGATTCGCTATAATGCCCAAAAGCCTACGAAGTTCACTTCGTTCCCGAAATATGATCACTTCATAGCGGATCAACGCTATGCCGAAATCGCGCGTATGCTTGGACTTCCAGCGAAGACAACGGAAGAAGGAGTAAACAGTCTTATCGAGGCCATCCGTAAGCTGAATAAAATCCTGGGTATTCCTGAGAAATTTCAGGATTTGGGGTTCAATGCGGAACAATTCGAGACGCGAGTAGATTACTTGGCGGATCGGGCGTTTGAAGATCAATGTACAACAGCGAATCCTCGAATGCCGCTTGTGACAGAGCTCGCTGACGTTTATCGCAATGCTTTTTACGGAAAGTTCTAATCGGGCAATTTAAGGAGGCACCATCATGGCAATACGAGAAGATGAACTAAAGACAGATCGTTGTTGGGATGGGTTTGTGAAAGGGAAATGGCAAACGGCCATTGATGTAAAAGATTTTATCGATAAAAATATGACGGTTTACGAAGGAGATCATTCCTTCTTGGCAGGTCCTACAGAAGCAACAAATGAGCTGTGGCAGGCGATTAGCACGCTGACCCGCCAAGAACGGGAGAATGGGGGCGTTCTGGATATCGATGTCCAGACGGTGTCCTCGATTACATCGCATGCGCCAGGCTATATCGAACAGAGCAAGGAGAAAATTGTCGGATTGCAAACCGATGCTCCACTGAAGCGTTCCGTACAACCTTTCGGCGGCATTCGCATGGTCATCGACGCCTGCGAGGCCTATGGCTTTAAGCTGCCGGAAGAAATCATACAAGTGTTTACAGATATTCGCAAAACACATAACCAAGGTGTATTTGACGCCTATACCTCCGAGATGAAAACAGCGCGTAAAGCTGCAATCATTACGGGGCTCCCTGATGCTTACGGTCGTGGCCGCATTATTGGCGATTACCGACGTGTCGCTCTGTATGGCGTGGACCGGTTGATCGAAGAAAAGAAGAAAGACCTTCTGCAAATGGAAGTGGATGCGATCACCGAAGATGTTATCCGGCTGCGCGAAGAACTCTCCGAGCAAATCCGCAGTTTGGGTGAATTAATACAGATGGCCAAAACCTATGGATATGATATAGCGAAGCCGGCGACGAATGCCGCTGAAGCCGTGCAATGGTTATACTTCGCTTATTTGGCGGCCATCAAGGAGCAGAACGGAGCGGCAATGAGCCTTGGGCGCGTATCGAGCTTTCTTGATATCTATTTCGAAAGAGATCTATCTAATGGAACATTGACGGAAGTAGAGGCGCAGGAGCTTGTTGACCATTTTGTTATGAAGCTTCGCATCGTCAAATTTTTACGTACCCCCGACTATAACGAGCTTTTCAGTGGAGACCCTACTTGGGTTACAGAATCAATTGGCGGCATGGGATTGGACGGCAGAGCGCGCGTGACGAAAAATTCCTTCCGCTTTCTGCATACCTTATACAATCTAGGTCCTGCACCAGAACCGAACCTGACTGTGCTGTGGTCGACCAGGCTGCCCGATGGCTTCAAAGCTTACTGTGCCAAAGTATCGACCGAAACCAGTTCGATTCAATATGAGAATGATGACCTGATGCGGCCTTATTATGGGGATGATTACGGTATTGCTTGCTGTGTTTCCGCGATGCGCATCGGAAAGCAGATGCAATTCTTCGGCGCACGCGCCAATCTGGCTAAAGCTCTGCTCTATGCGATTAACGGCGGTGTGGATGAGAAGCTTGGGATACAGGTAGGGCCTCGGTTAGCTCCACTGACCTCCGAGGTTCTGAATTATGAAGAAGTGGCGGAGAAATTCGATGCCGTCATGGAGTGGCTCGCGAAGTTGTATGTGAACACACTTAACGTTATTCACTATATGCATGATAAGTACTGTTATGAGCGGCTGGAGATGGCTCTTCACGACCGTGAAATTGTACGCACCATGGCAACGGGTATCGCGGGATTATCCGTAGTGGCTGACTCACTGAGCGCGATTAAGTATGCGAAGGTCCGCCCGATCCGCAATGAAAGCGGGATTGCGGTCGATTTTGAAATTGAAGGCGAGTACCCGCAGTATGGCAATAATGATGAGCGTGTAGATGCCATTGCCGTTCAATTGACGGAAACGTTTATGAATAAGATCAGGAAGCATAAGACGTATCGCGGAGCAGTGCCAACGATGTCCGTTCTGACCATTACCTCTAATGTCGTCTATGGGAAAAAGACAGGAAGCACTCCAGATGGGCGCAAAGCGGGGAGCCTTTCGCACCAGGCGCCAATCCTATGCATGGACGTGACCGGAAAGGTGCATTGGCCTCATTGGCTTCTGTTGCAAAGATTCCCTATGAGCATTGCCTCGACGGTATATCCAACACGTTCTCCATCGTACCGAAGGCACTTGGCAGGGAAGAGGAGTCACGCATATCGAATCTTGTTTCCATGCTCGATGGCTATATGGCCAATTACGGTCATCATCTGAATATTAATGTTTTTGACCGTGCAAAGCTGTTGGATGCCATGGAGCATCCGGAGCAATATCCACAATTAACGATCCGTGTCTCTGGCTATGCGGTGAACTTTATCAAGCTGACCAAGGAACAGCAGTTCGATGTGATCCATCGTACTTTCCACGGCTCGATGTAACTAGAGAGAGGGGGGCAAATCGATGAAAGGACGCATACATTCCTTCGACACCTTCGGCACTGTTGACGGTCCGGGCATCCGCTTTGTTCTTTTCATGCAGGGCTGCGCGCTGCAGTGTAAGTACTGCCATAATCCGGATTCATGGGAAATGAATACGGGCAAACAGATGGACGTAGAGGAGATTCTAAATGAGATTGAACCTTATCTCGAATACTATCGCCGTTCAGGCGGTGGAATTACTGTAACGGGCGGGGAGCCAACCTTGCAGGCTCCCTTCTTGGCCCGTTTGTTTGCCGAATGCAAAAGGCGCTGGGGACTGCATACCGTGCTGGATACGAACGGATTTTGTGAGCCGAGTCATGCGCAGGAGCTTTTGGATGTGACGGATATAGTACTGCTCGATCTGAAGCAGATCAATCCGGATAAGCATGTCGCGCTTACGGCACAGCCTAATGATCGTATCATGCGCTTTGCTGAACATCTGAATGAGATCAATAAGCCTGTCTGGATTCGACATGTGCTTGTTCCTGGATGGACGGATGACTATAAGGATCTACACGAGCTCGGCAAGTTCATAGGCTCATTGCCTAATGTTAGTAAATTGGAGCTGCTGCCTTATCACAGAATGGGCGTCTATAAGTGGCAGCAAATGGGGAAAGAGTACCCGCTTGAACAATGTCCTACACCAACAGATCAGGAAGTTGCTAGAGCGAGGAATCTCATTGAGATGGGCAAAATCGAACGTCAAACAAATCCACTTCAGCATTAACTTGCTTGGGTGGTTTTGTTTCTGTTTATGAGAAAAATAAAAACCAGTAGCGCCGGATGGGATTCCAGCACTACTGGTTATATTCTTTTGCAGAGAAAGTCATAACAGGTACTCCTCCTGAAGGCCGGCTTGATGCAAATACTTCATTGCATTCATTTCTTCAGTTGGCGGTTCGAATTGCTGCCCAGTGATTTGTTCATCTTGATCTTGTAACCCACCAACTCTTACAGCAAACAACTGCCCATACTCGCAGCAGAAATCATCACGTAATGCTTCTAAATTCTCATTGTGCAGGGTTGTCATAGTAATCACTCCTTCTGTGTTTTATGATTTTATTATACAATATGCCTATGTGAGTGTATGTGATATATTTCACATATACTCGCATAGATTCATATCGGATATAAGTTATAACCCAAATCGAATAATGCTTTTCGATTTATGATATGATAGATATATTCAAATTTCCGAACATTTAGGAGAGAACGTGATGTTTCAAGAAATTCAGCATTTTAAAGCCGACTTTTTCAAGGCGTTAGCACACCCATTGCGTATAAGAATTCTTGAAGTATTAGCCGAGGGCGATAAAAACGTTAATGAGATTCAAACGATATTAGGAAGTGAAGGTTCTGCCGTTTCACAACAGTTATCTGTATTAAGAAATAAAAACGTTGTCCGTGGAAGTAAAGACGGAACCTCTGTGATCTACTCCCTAACAGACCCTCTAATTAAAGACCTGCTTATTGTTGCCAAGCAAATTTTTGATAATCATCTCGTGAATGCTATTTCAATGTTAGAAAATATAAAAAATCAGTAATCATCATGTATATGTTTTGGGAGTTAGGGGGAGGTGAAGCCTACCCCTATTTCGCATGAAAAGTTATGGATTTTGCTAGTGCTGAATCAAACTGTGGATGCCTGCATAATGATTTGGTACTATGTTTTCCTGGTGCATTTAGAGCCATTCAGCTTTCATGAGGGGAATGGGCTATAGTGGTTAGCAGTGTTGTATTATCTACAACAATTCACACGCCAAAAGGCTATTTTGCAACTTGAAGTTGCAGTTTGTACAACAATTTTAGCCGATTTGTTGCGAAATGGCCTGTCGAGAGTATAGAGGATTCATTCATCCAGAACCTCAATTGAGCAGATATGACGGTTGATCCCGATTTAAGACCGCAACCGCAACCGCAACCGCAACCATCATTAACACTCTCACCAATAGGCGGCGTAAGCCGTATTTGTTGACCAAGAAAATTGAAATTGACACCTAATTGTTCTAGGTTTATGATTTTATATATATTCAAAAAATCAGATATTCAGATATGTTGGGATTGGATATGAAGCTCTCTTTTAGTGGCAGATTTCAGGGCTATACTCGAAAAAAATTTCAAAAAGACTTGATTTCAGGTCTAATTGTAGGTATTGTCGCCATTCCACTAGGGATGGCGTTTGCAATTGCATCAGGTGTAAAACCTGAATATGGTTTATACACAACGATAGTTGCAGGGATACTCATCTCACTATTTGGTGGCTCCAAATTTCAAATTGGCGGTCCAACAGGAGCGTTTATACCCATTCTATTTGCGATTGTTATGCAGTATGGGTACGACAACTTGCTCATCGCAGGCTTTATGGCAGGAGTCATTTTGTTATTCATGGGGATCTTTAAATTAGGTGGCGTCATCAAATTTATTCCGCGTCCTGTAACAATAGGTTTTACCACAGGAATTGCCGTTACCATATTTACAGGTCAAATTGCCAATTTCCTTGGATTAAGCAATCTTCAAAAACATCAAGAATTTCTTTCCAATATGAAAGAATTAGGAATTCACATCTCAACAATCAATATGTACAGTATCTTAACTGCTGTGATTTGCCTCGTGCTTATCATTCTGACACCAAAGCTATTCCCTAAAATCCCTGGCTCATTAGTGGGAATATTGATTTCTACTGCTGCAGCATCAATCTTCTATGCTGACAAGATTGCAACTATTGGTTCTACTTATGGAGCAATTCCAAATAGCTTGCCTAGCATACACTTTCCAGAACTTTCAATTGAACACATTCAATCCTTAATAAAACCTGCTTTTGTAATTGCCATGTTAGGTGGCATCGAATCCTTACTTCCAGCTGTAGTTGCTGACGGAATGTCAGGAACCAGACATCATAGCAACCGTGAGTTAATTGGGCAAGGTATCGCTAATATGATAACTCCGCTATTTGGTGGTATTCCTGCAACAGGGGCGATTGCCAGAACGGCGACGAATATTAAGAATGGTGCGGAATCTCCCTTTTCTGGGGTCATTCACGGTGTTATTGTCTTGCTGGTTTTGTTCCTATTTGCTCCCTACGCATCCAAAATTCCACTTGCGAGTATGGCACCCATCTTAATGGTTGTTGCTTGGAATATGAGCGAACGCAAAGAATTCACTCACGTGCTAAAAACCAAAACTGCTGAGTCATTGGTTTTACTTATTACCTTCCTTACTTACTGTTTTTATAGACCTGACAACGGCTGTTGAGGTTGGATTAGTCTTGTCCGGTATCATTTTTGTGAAACATATGAGCGACCTTCTAATCTCTGTAAAGGTTTTACCTGACCCTTACGATAAGAACGAAAGAGTATCAGCCTATATGGTTAATGAGCAGCATAATTGCCCTCAAATCAGTATTTACACTGTCGAAGGTGCTTTGTTCTTCGGGGTTGCGAATATGTTTGAGAAATCCATCATGGACGAGATCAATTACAAACCCAAGGTGCTAATCTTGAAAATGGGCAATGTTCCCTATATAGGTGCAAGCATTTCGCGTTCCGTGAATGCCAGCAGCTATCGAACCCGAGCGGTTAAATCAAAAGAGGTAACACGGGTATTCCGTGTTACCTCTTTTTTTACATGTTGCTCGTGTGATTAATATCACTTCTGCATTTAATAAGTGTTGCAGAAAAGGAGACTACTCGATATGATGATAAACCGGAGCAAGAGGTTTGCTCGCAAGGCAATTAAAGTTGATCATGCCCAGAACATGATAAGGTTGAAATGTCTCTTATCGGCGGTTAATGTGATGTACCGCACAGCGAGAACCTACTCGTGCAGCTATACTAAAGATAGATAGCGAATGAAACGTTTACCTTGGGAGGGACTCTGTATGGTGATTCATTCCACAAGCTATATTTCTGGGATTGCTTCTTCAAACCCGGATGAGCTTGCTTTTGCTACCGATCGATTAAGGACAGAGCATGAAGAATTGAGAGAAAAACTCAGGACGATTGAAACAAGTGCCAAGGAAGTCACTCTATTGGATGATTCAGTGAATGGAATGCAGTTTGTTCAAGATCTCAGAAACCAGACCGCTCAATTTGTGGAGGAGCTGGAACGACATTCTGAATGGGAGGAGCAGGAATTGTTTCCGTTCCTGTTAACTTATTTTCATCGTCAATCGACGCCCTCTATCGTGCCTTCTTTTTGGGTATTGGAAAAAGATCACCAACTTGGCATGTCATTTATCCAATCCTTTCAAGAAGCTATTATTGAGGTAACACCTCTCATTGTGAAGAAGCGATTGGTGGAGGCGGCATCTAATCTCGTGCAGGCATGTTTAATATTAAACGACCACTTTACCATGGAAGAACAACTTGTTTTTCCTTTAACTGAGAAAGTGCTGACAGATTTGGAATCTTTTTTTTCATAGGAGATGAGCAAAATGAAACTGATTTTACATGGAAAAGATTTAACAGTAACCCCTTCCTTACAGGAATATGTGGAACGCAAATTGGGACGACTGGAATCCTGGTTTGAAGAGGCTTGTGACATGCACGTCACTTTATCCGTTCAAGGACATAAACAAATTCATGTTGTAGAAGTAACGATCACCTGCAAAGGGGTTGTGCTTCGCGCAGAAGAAAAACGAGATGATATGTACGCATCGATCGATATTGTCGCCGATAAATTAGAAAGACAAACACGAAAGTTAAAGGACAAGATCAAGCATAGAATGCGTCATCAAAGCGGGATAAAAGAGCGGGCATTTGGAAGCATTGAGCCTGTAAGCAGGGAAATCGACTCCCCATTAGAAGTAGCTCGTGTTAAAATCGTTCCTAATAAACCAGAAGATGTTGAGGAAGCCATTCTTCAAATGATGCTGCTGGACCATAACTTCCACTTGTTTTTTAACAGAGACTCGAATAAAACTGAACTTGTTTATCGCCGAAACGATGGCACGATTGGTCTTATTACAACTGCATGACAGAAAGAGGCATGGGTGATTCGGCCATGCCTCTTTTTTTTGACCACATAAGAAAGTATAAGTTTTCGGATCCCGAAAACCGCTTTCTTATTGGCGATAAAACCTAATATAGGGACCTTTGGTTGGAGACCAAAGTCACTCCTTATAAACGCGGTCGCACATCCCTGATTGGCTTCGATTGAGGTTTTCTCATAGCCATACATACGAAATCCTCTTTGGGACCCGTTTACGCGGTTCATAAGTGAGTAATGCAACTGAAGTTGCTTATTTGTCTTAATAGCGCCTGTTATGATGGCATAAGCAAGCTAAGCTTGTTTATTTTTTGCTAATGCCCTCTAGAATGTAACGTTTAGTGATAATAAGCGTGTTCTGTGGTCTTATCTCACGAGGTGCCCCGATATTAGAAAGGATAAGCAATATTAGTTTACTTATTCAATATCCTAGATTACACACAAAAGAGCCTCCAATTCCACTAAAAAATGGAATATGGAGGTTCTTTTACACATGGAATCTGATTCTCGAGCCCCATTCTTTGTAGAGTGTTTAAATGCTGTGTTTTCGGGATATCCATCGCTCCCAAAAAGATAGTTCCGGTTCGATAAGAGGTCGACTGAACCGGCGTACCCATTCTTGCAACAGCAGCCAGGTAATTGTCACCGCAAGCAGTAAGACGAGAGTCATTTGTGCAAAAGTGTGTACATACGAGAATAGTCCCATCGAAATCGCGGTTTTCGTTATAAACGCGTGCAGCAAGAACACGTATACCGTATATTTGCCCCATTCTGTAAGGATGGACTGCTTGCGAGGAACGAAGCTTAAGAAGCAAAAGGAAGCGATAATTTCCAACATATACACGCCCAAGCGATATCCACCTGCATACCAATGAAAGGAACCCAATTCCCTAAAAGTAAAACTGCTATATAACCATTTGGGATCAAGTGGAATCGCGTTCAGAAAGACCAGGACACCCAGAAGGCCAATTACACTTAACCACTTGTTCATGCGAACGAACTGTTTAGGAATCATATCGAGGTGGAAGTAATAGCCGACCAAGAAGAAAGGAAAAAAGACGAGCGTTCTGGAAAAGCTGAGCATCGTTCCAGTGATAGGTGCGTATCCGACGAGTATGCCTAGAATGACAGAGACCACAAGGGGATGCTGCATTTTTGTAAAGAGCAGAAGGAGCAATCGCCAACAAAAATGGCTGAATAAAAACCACAATAACGAATACGGAATGAAAAAAGAATAACGGACACCCGGCGCGTGGAAGGCCAGCGAATCGAGCAGAGAGTAGAGGCTTTGGAAGATCAGATAATGATAAAAAATCATCTGCAGACTTTTGATTCCTGGGACATCCAAACGGAAGTTTTTAGAAAAATAGCCGGTCACCATGACAAACATAGGAATATGAAAGGTGTAAATACCCAGATATAAGGAATGGAAAGCTGCACTTTGTTGAATCAGCGGCTCTATACAATTGGCGATGACCACAAACAAAATGAGCAGAAACTTTGCGTTTAACATAAACGTATTCGAAGCAGCATTGTCTTCTCTATCCACGACGATTACCTCCATTACGGAATCTATTTCTTTTCCTCAAATGTAAACCTAGCTTCAATTTGCCGCAGTGATTAAAGTCACGAAACAGAAACAAATGTTGTGATTCTCCTCACAGAGAAAGCTGAAATAAAGGTATACAATGTGATTACAGCAATAAAAGGAGGAATCAGGTATGGTTATTGATCTTGGGATGTCGTTAGAAGACGCTCGTACTTTTAGTCTTCAACAGATTCTGGAGCGATTAAAGGACGAACATAGCGCGTTAAAGAAAGAGCTTGACCATGTCCAGGAAATGACAAGTCATATGGTCGGCGTGCTTGGCTCGGAAGAGTCAAAGCGATTACTTCAAGAGATTAGTAAACAAATGGAAGCCTTCATGCAGCAGTTGGAGGCTCACGAACATTGGGAGGAAGATGAAGTTTTACCGCTTCTTGCCGGCTATGCGAATCAGGGGATGGAGCCTACTTTTTTGACCTCAACCTGGGTTCTGGAAGAGGATCATAAACAAGCGGAACGATTTGTTCGCTCATTTCTTGAATATGCGGACCAATGCAAAGGGGCCGACAGCATAAAGCTGAAAAAGGCGATCTCGCTGCTTAGTGTCGCTTGTTCTGTACTATCGGAGCATCTGCTATCCGAAGAAGAGATGTTTTTCCCGGTTGCGAACCAAATGCTAAGTAATATTCAAGCAAAAGCTTAAGACGGAACAGGAGGATTTAACATGGCAATGAACATTCAATTAACCGATCGTGTGGGAAAAGGAACTTGGTATATAGTTACCAGGTGAAGGTATCGCCAAAAGTAGATGCGGGCTGCTGCCGCTTAAAGAAGGAGGCACATATATGAAATGGGAAGAAAAATTATCACGGTGGCTTGGCTCTCAGATTGAGGTGCACATCGAGGATCAGGCAGGACTCGACCCTTTAGCACCTCCGAAAAAAATGAAACTTGAAAAGATACGCATTTCCGAAGACCAAGGCTATATGCAAATGTATATGAATGAACATCAATTTCTGGCCATTCCCTTAAGGGGAGAAGAACATACGAGCTTAATAAATTCAGAGCATGGTACGATTCTCAGATCAGACTGACATTGCGGCGCAATTGGTTTATAAAGTCCATTTCGGTTTTTAGAAAGAATATTGTGATCTTCCTCACATCGTTTTAACTTAGAAAGAGATATGATGAAGGTATCAAACAAACGAGGTGAATGTGACATGCTATATTCGAAAATATTAGTAGCCTACGATGGCTCCGAAGCTTCAGATAAAGCGCTCGATTCTGCATTGAAGTTGGCCAAATTGAATCATTTTTCAAAATTAGATATTATTCATATCTTTAATCTACCCACGTATGTGCTAGGATCTTCCGTTGTTATACCGCCAATTGTCATTGAAAACAATTATTTAGATTACTCCGAGCAAGTCATTGGGAAAATCAAAGAACAAATTGCTGATTTTTCGAATATTCATATTGAAGTGAGAAGCGGTTCGATTACGAAAGAAATTCTGAAATATGCAGATGAAATTCAAGCCGATCTTATTATTGTTGGCAGTAGAGGTCTTAATAGTATTGGTGAATTTGTTCTTGGCAGTGTCAGTCACAATGTTGTTCAGCATGCAAAGCTCCCTGTACTGGTCGTCAAATAAATTTCACTTAGGGACACAGAAAAAAATGAGGTAGCAAGGTTCTTGCCTCCTCATTTTTTTGTTCTTCCTCATGATTTCAGGTGTTTTTCGTCCGAATAATGATTTTTCGATTGTACTATTTGTAAAAGGATGTGATCCTTGAATCTGATGGAGATATGTCCTTTTTCGGCCCCCTTTACATGTGATTTAGTTCACATACTTTTATACAATGCTGCTCTAAACTAAAGTAAATGGCCGTGGAGGGGGAATCAGCATGGGATTTATGAAGCAGGAGCAGATATGGGAACGCACTGTGGAAGCAGGAGTGAAAAAGGTACAGTTTGGGTATAGGAAGCAGCTCGTTCTCGGTTTTTTAGGTGGTGCTTATATTGCTTTGGGCTTTTTGCTGTATATCAGGGTTAGTAGCGTATTCCCGGATCCATGGAATGACGTAGGCAGCATAGTAGGAGCTGCTTTTTTTCCGTTGGGTCTGATATTAACGATCATTGCTGGCGGCGAGCTTCTTACTGGGAATATGATGGCAGTTCCTGCCGCGTTCTTTTCCGGAAAGATCAAATTTCACCAGCTTGTAAATAATTGGGCTGTAATAACAGTTGGAAACTTCCTGGGAGCAGTGTTCATCGCTTATGTATTCGGGCATCAAGTTGGTTTAACAGAACATGGTGTTTATTTGACTAAACTAGTAAAACTTGTCCACGCGAAAACGGCAGAGCCATTCTCCACAGCTATTTTATCCGGTATTGGCTGTAACATGTTAGTTGGGCTTGCAGTCTGGTTAGCCTATGGGACAGATGATGATGCAGGTAAAATAATGGGTATATGGTTCCCAACAATGGCTTTTGTAGCGATCGGGTTTCAACACGTCGTTGCCAATATGTTTGTCATTCCTGCGGCAATTTTTGCAAACCAGGCAACCTGGATCGATTTTATGGGAAATCTGGTGCCGGTTTACATGGGGAATTTAATCGGAGGGGCTCTATTTGTCTCGGGAGTTTATGCATTGGTTTATCGTCATTCTAACTAGAGTGTAGTGGAATCTGTATCTAAAGTCAGTTCAACAAATGTTTACTGCAGCCATTCCAATATGGCCGGGTACCATTCTTTTTCTATTCGATCCATGTGATTTTCAATTGGTTGAATAGTTAACCTTAAGCATCGGCTTAACTCTTTGGCTTCTTTTTTGTTTGGCAATGGGGTCATACGCAGAGTCTTTTGATAAAACATTCTTAACATGGGAAGAAGATACTCAACTTCTGATTCGAACGTTTCGTTCGTTTCTATATTAATTTTAGCAAAAGGAACAGACGTAAGTAAAAGCATATCCCTCTCTTTTTTTTCAAGAAGAGAAAGTTCATCCAATAATCCTCTGACTTCTTCAATCATTTTTTTGATGAAATGTATCCGCATTGCCGAAGTTATTTCGGACTCTATGTTACTTGCAAGTCCATTGAGAATCTTCAATTTATGATCGATATCGTAATGAAGTCTATCGAATAAACGAAACTGATTATCCAACATCCAGTGCCAATGCATGTAATTGGCAATTTCATTACTAACGGAAGTATGTGAATAGTACCCCATGTGTTGAACCTCCTAGGTAGTGTTTTACACAAAGTGTATTCTTTTTCATTGCACGAGTCAGTGAGATTGATCACAGAAAATAGAACAAATCTGTGACATATCTCATAGAGTGTGAATTTGATAAGTAGTACATTATAAGCAGCCATAATGAATGATAGGAGTTGTTGATAAATGATTACTTGCGAACAATGCGGTACGACGAATGGGTTTAGGAAGTTAGAGAACAGTTGGGTCTGTGAAGATTGTAAAATAGGTGATGTTAAAACGACCTTGATGAACAGTGGTGGCAAAGTGACTATTGTTAGAGAGAAGATAACAGGCTATGAAAAGGAAGGAGAGTCATTATCAAATAACTAACGATTCATACCCTTAATTCTATATAACTCCTGTTGGGCTAAACCCTATGTAAGGCAAAGTAAATTAAATGTAACCGTGCTTAAACATAAAACAACACCTATTCATATTAGTAGTGTGGGCGTTATAATACTAAATATATAAGTAATAATGGCAACCGTTCAGTGGACGGTTGCCATTATACATTTGTTCCAAGGGGAGAGAGAATGACAATGAACAAGAGGCAAATATTTTTCTCTTTGCGCCTGAAGTTTTTACTTGCGTTTACATTGTTTATTGTGGCTCCCATTTTATTTATGATGTATCTTTACTTTGTTCAATCGGACAAAATCTTTATGAGGCAAATGACCGACACGCAAACCCAGGTTCTGAAACGGGTTACGGATCGAGCCGACGATATGCTGAATCGGACGTTAAATGTTTCGAATTTGCTCACGAACGACTATGATGTCTTGCAATTGCTGAGAAGTTCGGGGCAGTCGGATTTAGATGATTATCCTACCTACCAGAAGGTAGTTGGTCTACAGAGCAAGATGGACAACCTGATCTCCTATATTTTGGACAACCATGCCATTGTTGCGGTTTATGGATTTAATGGCAGCATCTATGCGACCAATCAAGATGAAGCGATACTTAAAGTGATGCCAGATTATGTGAAACAAGCCAGAGAAAAAAACGGTGCTCCAGCTTGGGACGTGAACCCTTCTTTGAAAGTTAAAGGCCTTGAAGGCAACCAAGAAGGGGGCTTTATTACCATGGCCCGGTTAATTAAGGGGGAGACGACAAAGGGGTATGGCTTAGTCTTTATTGCATTTCCAATCAAAGAAATGTTTCTCGTCTCTAATAGCTTAGAGGAGGATTCCCCCGCCCAATTCCTGATATCTGATAAAACCCGTTTGCTGTGGGGACAGAATGAGTTGTGGAACAAGACTGAATCGGGAGAGGATCGATCCACTTTTACACAAATCTTAAAAGCAACCGGCTGGCAATTGCGATGGATCCCCATGCAGGAACAATGGGTGCAGCAGTTGAAAAGTGTGCGTTCGACAACGACATGGAGTGTCATCGTTTTATTTGCATGCTTTCTCTTCATCTATGTCATCTTTACCCTTCGTTTTATGAAGCCTATTCGCTCGCTCGTGCAGGCTATGGGGAAAGCATCATCCGGAAATTTCGAAAAGCCAGCTTTGGCGGGAGGAAACGATGAAATCGGACTACTGAGCCATCATTTCAACCGTATGCTGTCGAGCTTGAAGGAAATGGTTACGACTCTTCGAGAAGAGCAGCAGCTTAAAGAGGAAGCACGGTTTCATGCCCTTCAAGCCCAAATTTCTCCCCATTTCTTGTTTAATGCACTCAATTCTATTAAGTGGCTGGCTATATTCTCAGGAGCTAAAAACGTTGGAGATATGATTACGTCCCTTGGCATTATGTTGAACTACAGCATGAAGCAGGAGAGCGAAGTTGTCACACTGAGAGATGAACTTGATTTTATACAACATTATTTTTCGCTGCAAAAAATTCGTTTTAACGATAATATAGAGTTGTCGATTGATGTCGATGAAAATCTGTTGTCTGTTCGAATTCTTAAATTTACCCTGCAACCGATTGTGGAAAACAGCATCATCCATGGGAATCGAATGCCTCTCATCATCCGCATCGCGGCTTATCATGAAGATGATTTATTATTTGTCATCATTACAGATAATGGACAAGGGCTGTCTGAGAGAAAGCTTGCCAGTGACGCTCTTGAGATATCCGATCCCATAAGGCAAGGGAAATATAGTGGAATTGGACTTGAGAATGTTCAAAGTCGGATTCGCATGCATTTCGGGGAACCATTTGGGCTATTTATACACAATGGTATTGATGCTGGAGCGGAGACGGTTATTAAGCTGCCTTGGAAGCGGATGGAGGATCCAGCATGACGAAGCTTTTATTAGTGGAAGATGAATTTTTGGTGAGGCTCGGACTCAAGACGTTTATACCTTGGGAGGAATTCGGCTTTGAATTGATCGGCGAGGCGGTAGATGGATTGGATGCGCTTACCATTCTTTCTGAAAAGCACTGTGATCTCTTGATTACTGACATTTCCATGCCGAATATGGATGGGATCTCACTGATGGAACGGGTGAAGGAATTATATCCTCACATCAAAGTTTTAATTTTATCCAACTACAATGATTTTGGGTATGTCAGGCGGGCCTTGCAGCTTGGCGCTTCCGACTATATATTGAAACTGACTATGCAGCCTGATGATCTCCAAACCAAGCTGCAGCAGATCAGAGTGGAAATTGAGGATGAGCGCAAGAAGCAGGAGGAATCGTTACAACTTAACCGTACTGCGTTTCAATACCATCAAGAAATAACCATTGAAAAGCATTTGCGCGATCTCTTGACCATGCAATACTCGAAGCGGGAAGCGGATGATTTCTCACAGGAATATGCGAATCTTCTACCTCCATTTCCATGGACGATTTCGATGATGAAAATTGACCGATACGAGTCTGTAGTAGATGAGAATCGCTTTAAGAGTGAAAAGTTGCTGCGTTTTTCTGTGATGAATATACTTCGGGAAATCATGCGCAAATATAAGGCAGGACACATTGTGGAAATGGATGGAGGGCGTTTCGGTATGATATCCGGCATGGGGGCGGAGCCGATGCTTCAGGAGATGACGGAATGTATACAACGTTATCTCAAATTACCTGTCTATTTCGGTACTTATTCCCCTGTTGAACGAGCATACGACCTGCATGAAGCGTGCGGGTTTGCTGAAGAAGCGCTTTTGGAGAGATTTTACAGTGACTCGAATCATGTCATTCACTATAGAGAGCAAATGTTTGCTTACCATGCTTCACCCATTTCATCACAGGATGAATTTCTCGATTTGATGGCTCGACAAGACAAAGAAGCGCTTCAGAACGCCATAAGGAATATGGCGGATGCCTATTTGGAAGACAAGATTCCCAGACCTTATCCTGATCTGGCCAGAGAACGCTGGCTGCATATTGTACATCTATTCGAGGTGTTCCTACAACATAAAGGAGGAGACCTTTACTCGATCATGCCTTTCGAAGGGAAGTATCCTCATCATGTCGTGAGGACATCTGAGTCCATACAAGAAATAAGCGAGTGGTTGATTGGTTGGATTTCAGTCTTCTTTGAGCATTTGCGCGCAAGCACGGTTCATCAGCCTCGACCCGAAATTAGGGCTGTTCAAAGAATGATCGAAGAAAAGTACAGCACTTCCTTTAAAATGTCCGACTTGGCAAAAGAAGTTAATTTTACGGAACCGTATTTAAGCTCCTTATTCAAGAAAGAAACCGGCGAAACGATGATTGACTACATGATTCGTATACGAATGAAGAAAGCCAGGGAGCTTCTCAAAGATCCCAATGTTAAAATTTATGAAGTTTCGGACGCGATCGGCTATTCGGACCCTAATTATTTCGCCAAGCTGTTCAAAAAGATTGAAGGGATATATCCGCAAGAATATCGTAAGCGCTACATTCACTAAAAGTGGATAAAACAAGACAGGTAAGATCTTAAATGATTTCATTACGCAGGAATGATCACTTTGTTATGCTAATGATGTTCCATCGAATGAAAACAAGTAAGAGAGGGGTTTTACCAGTATGAAGAAATCGATTTATACCACATTATCACTCACTATGGCCTTTAGTTTGATGCTTTCCGGGTGTGCGAAAAGCGACAACCATACAAGCCCATCTCCCGCTGCGGCGAACACAGCAAGCTCCGCAGTTCCTAAGAAAGCCGTTAAACTCAAGGTGTGGGGCGGTATTCCTGAAGAGAGCGGACCCAAGGATGTGGTCACGAAGTGGAATAGCTCACATCCTGATATTCAAGTGGAGTATACACGCTATGTAAACGACGATAGCGGTAACACGAAGCTGGATACGGCTCTTATCAGCAACTCCGATGCTCCGGACATCTTCTTCAGCTATGGAGAAACGAATTACAATCGCCGAGCAAACGCGGGCGTCACCTTTCCGTTGGATGATTTGATTAGCAAATACAAGCTTAATGTGGATGATATCATCGGCAAAGATAATGTCGTCCCGTTCAAAGGGAAAACGCATTATCTACCGGCCATGAAGCTGCTATCTTCCGTTATGATTAATCAAACGGCTTTGGAGAAAGCGGGAGAGAAGATTCCGACTCAAGGATGGACATGGGACGACTACATGGCCCTTGCCGAGAAGCTGCATACACCTGATCAGAAGGGCAGCTTTATCAAGGTTCCAGATGATAATATGGTGCGTTTTGCTATTCTTGAGAATAAGCCAGTTGATTCCTATTATACAGCGGATGGAGTGTCCACATTCGATAGTCCTGCCGTCAAGAAGGGCTTGGAATATCAAAAAGCGCTGCAGGACAAAGGATTATCGGTCAAGTGGCCGGAAATCGTCGCCAACAAACTGCTTCCTCCAAACGAGTTGCTGACCGGTAAAGCGGCGATGATCTTCGGAGGTACACATTTGCTAAGGAATGTGAAGGACGCCAAAAGTTTCCCGCATGACTTCAAAACCATTTTTGCACCGGTACCTCAGTTGGAAAAGGGTGGCAAAGTGAATACGGCAGGCTTCAACGACTTCATGTCCATTAACAATACTTCTTCGAACAAAGACGAAGCCTTTCAATTTATCTCGTGGTACCTGACCGAAGGGAATCTTCTCATGATTCCAGGCGGACGCTTGCCGTCTTCTAAGAAGATCGATGTGGATAAGGTGGCAGAGCTTATGGTCGGAGACGCAGCAAACCTGATTAATGTGGATTCTCTGAAATCTCTAATCAAAGGTGATTATACATTCCCAGTTCAAACGATTTCCACCGCTTTACCGGAAATGACCAAGATTATTAATGAAGAAACAGAGAAATATGTCATGGGTGTGCAGCCCTTGGACAAAGCAATTCAGAATATGAAGACAAGAGCGGATCAAGCGATTAAGGCTGAGAAAAAATAAATGTTGTGTTACAAAAGGGACCTGATGGACTTCAAATTGAAGTCTGCCAGGTCCTTTTGTGATTTGTTTATATACATCTTAAAAACAGCGCTGTAACAACCTAAATCACACCATTCCACTCTAGGTCGCTACTGATTATGATACGGATATGGGTTGAAATAGCTAAAAGAGGTGGCATCATGCGACAAGTGTCCAAGCATAACATGAAGGAACAATTGGCAGGTTATTTGTTTATTTTGCCGAATTTTCTCGGCGTTTTTTTCTTCGTCATTCTACCTCTGCTTTTCAGTTTTATGCTGATTTTTGCAGATTGGGATTACTTAAAGGGCTTTGCTGGGCTGAGTTTCGCTGGACTAGGAAATCTTGAAAAATTAGTGAATGACGTTTATTTATGGAAAGCACTAAAGAATAATTTTATTTTAACCGGAGTAACGGTGCCCAGTGCAATGGCGATCGGTTTGGTTGTAGCTGTGTTGCTTAATCGACATGTCTATGCCAAGGGTTTATTACGAACTTTATTTTTCCTGCCTTATGTCAGCAGTTTGGTTGCTGTTTCTGTGGTATGGAGCGTGCTTTACAATGCCCAAGATGGTCCCATAAATGCATTCCTAAGATCACTAGGAGTTGCCAATCCTCCCGGGTGGTTGGGGAGTACGGCGTGGGCATTGCCGGCAATCATCATTATGGTCGTTTGGACTTATATCGGATACACGATGGTGCTGTACATGGCGGGACTGCAAGGAATCCCGAAAGATTTATATGAAGCGGCTTCGATTGACGGGGCCACAGGGATGAGGCAGTTTTTCAATATCACAGTCCCCATGCTGAAGCCAACTACCTTTTTGATTGCCATCACACTTATTATTTCCACCTTCCAGGTTTTTGCTGTGGTAAATGTGATGACACAAGGCGGACCGGTCAACTCGACGATGGTTATTGCTTATCATATTTATCTCACTGCCTTCCAGAATTATAAAATGGGTTATGCGGCAGCGATGTCCTGGGTTTTGTTCGTTATCATATTTTCGATTACATTGGTTCAATGGCGCAGCCAGAAGAAGTGGCAGCAGCATTTTTAATGGAGGAGTGGGTTCGTAGTGGTATCTTTGCGAAAATTAAGCGTATCGCTTGTCATGTTGGTTTTGGGTGTAATGGTTTTGATCCCGTTTATCTGGATGATTTCTTCGTCTTTCAAAATCCAAGCTGATTTATTCAAATACCCAATCAATTGGATCCCCAAAAATCCTATTTTCTCGAATTACGAAGAGGTTTGGGGCGGCAAATACAAATTTGCTTTGTTTTATTGGAACTCGGCCAAAATCACCTTCTTTACGGTTGTCGGCTCCATCATTACCAGCTCACTGGCTGGGTTCGCGTTCGCTAAATTGAACTTTAAGGGAAGAGACTTTATCTTCCTCATGTATTTGGCTACGATGATCATCCCCGCTCAGGTGCTGCTTGTCCCTAGGTTTATCCTGTTCGATCGCATTGGCTTGGTGAACACCCATTGGGCCGTCATTTTACCGGGAATTTTTACCGTATTCGGAACGTTCCTGATGCGGCAATTTTTCAGTACGATCCCGAATGAGCTTCTAGAAGCGGCAAAAGTAGATGGAGCGGGATTCTTCCGGATCTATTGGCAAATTTGTTTGCCATTAACGAAGCCTGCCATCGTAACACTTCTCATTCTGACCTTTACATGGCACTGGAACGAATATGAGAATCCGTTGATTTTCCTGCGTTCGAGTGAATTGTTCACACTTCCGATAGGTCTTTCCAGCTTTGTAGATGAATACGGTGCAAATTATTCGTTGATTATGGCTGCTTCCGTTTCGGCATTGCTTCCTCTCATCATCGTCGTAGCCATCTTCCAAAGATTCTTTGTTGAAGGCATTGCCAGCAGCGGTCTGAAGGGGTAAACGTAATAAAAAATTTAATAAATGCCCTATAGGCGTTATAACGAAGGAGAGATATCAATGAATGATTCCACTAACGTTTTTGATATTGTGATTGTAGGGGCAGGTGTAGGCGGTATTTGCGCTGCTATAGCTGCTTCTAGATTAAACTGTAAGGTGCTGCTTATTGAAAAGATGAGTGAAATTGGCGGGACTGGGGTACATGCAGCTGTTGCCTTAGTATGTAAATTTCGTGATCATCATGGAAAGTGTGTGAACACAGGTATTCATAAGGAATTATTCCCACTTGCCTACCAGAACACAGGCTTGACCTTCGACGAGGAAACAGTGCCAAGCTATGACGAACAGGAATTGAAAGAAATCTATCATCAATTAATTCGAAAAGAGAAAAGTCTGACCGTATGGACGGACTGCGAGGTGGATGCGGTACAGGTGGAAGATGGGAATATTCGTTCGTTGACTATCGCAGGATCAAAGCAAACGCGTGTATATGGCCGCGTGTTCCTTGACGGGACGGCAGACGGAAATTTGTCTGCATTGGCGGGAGCGCAATTTCAAAAGGGTCGAGAGAAAGATGGGAAAATGCAGACGGCGACGGTTACTTTCAAACTCACTGGATTCGATTCCTCTCTGTTTAAAGTGAAGGATGTCACAAGCTGGGGCTGCTTTTTTTGGCTGGAAGAGACGCTAAGACCATATTATCTTGCCATGAAACAGAAAACGAATAGCACCAATATGCGACAAGGCGTGTTAGCATTCCCTTATCCAGATGGGAAGTCGTTCCTATTTAATTCGACTGCTGTGAGTGATGTTGATCCTACAATTCCGGGATCAGTTGAACGTGCGTTTGAAGTAGGGAAAGTTCAAGTATATGAATTGGTTGAAGCGATCAAAGAGCATCCTGCTTTTCGGGATGCCAAGATCGAGACTATTTTTACGAAGCTTGGGGTTCGTGAAGGCCGCAGAGTTATCGGCGACTATATGTTAACAGGAGAAGACTGCTTGCGTGTACGCAAGTTTGATGATATGGTGGCTGCTTGTGCTTATGATGTGGATGTACATGATCCTGATGGAAATAAAAATCAGCAAGAGTATATGACTATTTTACCAAGCCCAGGGTATTATCATATTCCTTATCGCTGTCTCATCGCTAAAGGGTTAAGCAACCTGTTATTAAGCTCTCGCTGCATTAGCGGTACATTTGAGGCTCATGCGTCTTATCGCGTAATGTCAGGAATTAGTGCGATCGGTGAAGCAGCAGGAACCGCCGCAGCGTTAACCGTCAAATCTGGCTTCAGTGATGTTCGTATGGTTTCTGCTGAAGAGATACGTTATATTCTGCAAAGCCGAGGTCAATTTGTAGAAGGTCCTGTAAAGGTAACACATGTGGTGTGTAATAAAATGAACATCTAGAGGAAGGGAAAATAGACATGAATTTCACTCAATTGGAAGGCAAAAGATTATCATTAATCCCAATTGAATATGAGCACGCCGATTCATTATTTCAATGCTCACAATTTCCCGAAATTTGGGAGCACCTGCCAACAAAAGTTCAAACCATAGAAGAAATGTGGAATTTTATTCATTCAGCGGTTTTGGGAAGGGAAAGCGGAGAAGAATTTCCGTACGCTGTCTTTGATAAAAAATTAAACAAAATGGTTGGAATGACTCGATATTTACGGATATCGCCTGTACACAAGAATTTAAATGTTGGCTGGACATGGTATTCCCCTGAGGTTTGGAGAACGGGGGTAAACACGGAATGTAAATACTTGTTACTAAAATATGCATTTGAGATATGGGAAGCTGTTCGTGTCGAAATTATCGCTGCGTCAACAAATTGCCGTTCACAAAAAGCTATTGAACGGTTGGGAGCAAAAAAGGAAGGGATCCTTAGGAAAAAGTATAATGGATTAGATTATGTTGTATACAGTATTATTGATGAGGATTGGCACGATGTTAAGAATCGTCTTAAGTCATTCACTGGTTTGGAGCAACTCGAATAGTCAAGTCGTGACTGTCGATACGCAAGGGCATGTGAATGCAACGGGGGCAGGAGTAGCGATGATTTGTGCCTGTATTAATAATAACCTAACGGGAGGTAATCTTCTCGCAATTCCTGGTGTTTTTAAAAAGGACCTGACGGACTTCAATGAAGTCTAACAGGTCCATTTTTTTGACTTGTTTCTACACATTTGTTTGAAGTATATTTTCCAAGCTAGTCAAGTCTATGAAGTAGGATGTAGAAGAAATTAAAAATGTCCCTAAACAAGTTAAAAGAGACCGTATACAATAATTTTCCAGTTAAGTAAAGTTGAAATGTAATCGCTTACGATAATTGATTTAGTAATGGAGGTGGCATCACAAGTATAGAACATGTTTCAAATTTTTTTAATTACATGATTTACATTTGAAGGGAGAAGTGATGCTATGAAACAAAAGCTTGGTCGTTTATGTTCTTCATTTCTTGTGCTATCTCTGCTAGTAGCCAGCGGGTTCACCCTAATTTCAGGAAAGCAAGTGGCTTATGCGGCAGCACTTACCATCGAGCAAAACACAATAGGAAACATTTTCTATGAAAATGACACCAAGAGCTTCAAAATCAATACGGATGGGGACTCGATTGATTGGGTTTATTCCGATTATTGGGGTAACACCGTAAAGTCCGGAAGTCAAGCGGTGAGCGGTGGATCCGTCCTGCTAACCGTTAATCCCGGTAAAAAGGGATGGTTCAAATTGGTTATTACGGCCAAGCAGAACGGGAACGTTATTGCCTCTCAAGAAACCTCGTTCGCCGTCGTTTCGAATTTCGATCTGAGTCAGGTGGCGGATTCGCATTTTTCCGTGCAAACGCATGCCGCTCGAACCGACCTAATTGCTCAAGACCCGGCAGTTCTGCTCCCCATTGCCAAGAAAATGGGAGTTAAGTATGTCAGGGATGCCTTGAGATGGGAGTACATTGAGGATACGACGAAGGGGGTTTATAACTTTAAAGATAAGCCCTTCCTTGAAAATTTCATGTCGGGTGTGAAGGCGAATGATCTCAAGCCCTATATCACTCTAGCTTTATATAATAATTTATACGATGGGGGAAATGCACCGACGAGTCTGGAGGCAAGATCGGCTTTTGCTAATTATGGCAAGCAAGTATTGGCCCAATATCCTCAGATCGGTCAAGTGGAGATTTGGAACGAACCAGACATTCCTACGTTTGGAAAGGGACTTACCACGGAGGCCGAAAAAGCGGATTTTTATTTCAATTTGTTAAAAGCATCATACGAACAAATTCATCACGATTTTCCCAATGTGAAAATTACCGGATTCGTATTCGGTGATCAAGGTTCGGACTCCTTCTTAGAATCGCTTTATCAAAAAGGTGCGCTGAATTATCTGAGTGAATATTCATTTCATGCGTACCCGAAAAATCCTGAGGATATCGTTACTGATATTAACAGGCACAGAAATATAATGAAAAAATATAACAACAATCAAACCATTCCCATGAATCTTTCGGAGACAGGATTTACTAACTATAATTTCACTGAGCATGTTCAAGCCAACTATGTGGCTAGAAGGATTGTCACTGCTTTGGCCAATGGGATCCAAAAAATCAATATCTATAATTTGCAAAATAAATCCACCGTTCCCAATGATTTTGAGGGGACGTACGGATTGATTCGGAATCCCGGCGATGCAAAAGGGGCCTATGTACCGAAGCCGGCCTTTGCAGCCTACGCAACTATGACCCGGGAATTAACGGGAGCGGATTTCCAAACCACGGAGAATGTTGCGTCTGGTATTTATGTTCACAAGTTTCATAAAGGAATGGAAGATATTCGGGTTATGTACGCTCCTACAGGAGCCGACGTTAAGCTTTATACCCATGGCAGCCTTGATGTCACGGACTTAATGGGAAATACGCAAACGTATTCGCCGACGAATGGTTTTGTGCGACTACATTTGGATGAAAACCCGCTTTATGTCAAGGGTGGGTTGGAAGCTCCTATCGAAGAGATTCCACCGGCCATTACCTATCCGATCACCTTATACTATGGTTACAATAAGGGAGGCTATACGGAAGTCAATGGAACTAGTGGAGTGGCTACCAATAAATGGGTGGCGTCTTCCGTACTCAAAAGCTATGACGGGGGCATATCGAGAGCTATTACGAATCCGACGGGCGCATCCGCCAAATGGACGCCGACTATAGCCCAGCCCGGGCGTTATCGAGTAACAGCGTATCTTCCCGGAACACCCGCCACACCGGTGAATACCACAAAAGCGGCTTGGTATTCGATTTATATCAACGGAGTGAAACAGGAAACGAAGGTTGTGGATCAATTCTCCCTGCAAGGTTCTTGGCAGGTATTGGGTACTTACGAGTTTCCTAAGGGAACAGGCAGTTATATCATGATCGAGGACGGGAACCCCGCCCACGATCATCCGCTTCGGGCGGATGCCATTAAGCTGGAATCCATCCTTCCGACAGGAATTGCTCTGGATACCTCTTCACTGGATTTGCGGGTAGGAGATACGCATGCCTTCACAGCTGTGTTTACTCCCGCTGAGGCAACGGAGCAGACGCTGGTTTGGAGCAGCTCGAACAGTCAAGTCGTGACTGTCGATGCCGAGGGGCATGTGAATGCGATGGGGGCTGGAGAAGCGGTGATTCGTGCCACGAATCCACTGAGTTCCATTTATGCCGAAGCTAAAGTGAAAGTGACTCCGGTTGATAAAACAGCACCATCGACAACAGATAACGCTCCGACAAGTTGGGTAAATCATGATGTAACCGTAAGCTTGAATGCCAGTGATAGCGGATCAGGCGTTGCAGCTACATACTACACAATAGATGGTGGCGCGCAACGAACGGGCACGGACATTGCTTTGACAACGGAGGGAGTGCATACACTAGTCTATTGGAGTGTAGACAATGCAGGTAATATTGAAGCCCAACACACCACAACCGTTAAGCTCGACAAGACAGCGCCCGTAAGCGTTGCATCAGTAAATCCGGCTGCGCCAAACGGCAGCAACGGATGGTATACGTCGGATGTAACGATAAGCTTAGCTGTATATGACAATTTATCCGGCGTGGCGAAAACCGAATACCAGGTGAATGACGGGGCTTGGATCACCTATGCGGGTTCCATTCCTGCCTTTGGTGAAGGGGTTTATAAGGTCAATTATCGCAGCACGGATCAAGCGGGCAATGTAGAACAGACCCAAACCATCGAATTTAAGGTTGACAAAACGGCGCCAATATTAAACGTTCAATTGGATAAAACGTCGATATGGCCGACGAATCATAAAATGGTGACCATTCATGCCCTACTAAATTCGAGTGATACTGGATCAGGCGTTGCTTCTGTGGAGTTAACCTCCATTACGAGCAATGAACCCGATAGCGATCAAGGCGACATTGGGGCTAATTTCGGTACAGCGGCCACATCATTTAATTTACGCGCTGAAAGATCAGGTAGCGGAACGGGACGTATATACACGATTACGTATACGATAGCCGACAATGCAGGCAACCAAACGATTGCTTCCGAAACCGTCACGGTGCCTCATGATCAATCGGGAAATCATTAAGATATATTAGCCTCTTTAGCAATGCGGATATTTCTGGAGGAAGGCATTCCTGCCCTCCTCCAGTTTTTTAATGTTAAGTGAATCTTTTGCTATCAGAAGTAGATATATGATAGTAGATGTAAATAGATGAAAGTATCCAACGAAATCCCCTATTTCTTATAATAAATACATGCAAAGAGATTTGCATAAATAACAATCGGGGGTAATGAAATGAAGAAAAGAAGCTCAGAATCTAAGGTTATGATATCCATCGTAAGCTTCGCTTTATTGGCGTCTGCGTGCAGCACAACCAAATCTACAGAGCCAAGCAAAACATCAATGTCTCCAACGGAGTCAGCAACAACGATTAAAAAAGATGATCCATTCGGCAAGTATGATCCACCGATTGAGGTGACTGCGGTTCGGAGTATTGGTGCTTCGGTGAAATATAATCCGGGTGAAGATCTTGACAATAACGTTTGGACGAAGGAATTTCTGAATACTCTGGGTATCAAAATAAAATATACTTGGACTGCTCCTGATGCACAATACCAGCAAAAATTGAACCTTTCGATTGCCTCTGGTGAAATAGCGGATATTACTGCCGTAAACACGACGCAGTTGAAACAAATGGAGGAATCTGGTCAATTAGAAGATTTAACTGCGCTGTATGAGAAATATGCGGCTCCGTTCACGAAGGAAATTATTAATCAAGATGGCGGGCTAGCACTTAAATCAGCAACATTCAAGGGTAAGCTGCTGGCACTTCCTTATACAGCTGGGAGTTTGGGAGATGTAATGTGGATTCGTATGGATTGGCTGAAAAAACTAAATCTACCAGAACCCAAAACAATGGATGACGTACTTAAGATTTCTGAAGCGTTTTTCGCCAAAGATCCGGATGGGAATGGCAAGAATGATACACTTGGAATTGGAGCAAATAAACAAATATTTGAAGACATGGGCAGCCTGAGAGGTTTCTTTAATGGTTATCATGCCTATCCAGGAGCTTGGATTAAAGATGCTTCTGGTAAAGTGGTATCAGGCAGTATTCAACCAGAAATAAAACCCGTTTTAGCAAAATTGCGTGACTTGTACAAAGCAGGGCAAATCGACAAGGAGTTTCCGGTTAAAGATGGCGGTAAAGCTGTTGAATCCGTTATTGCAGGTAAATATGGCATTATGTTTGGTTCGGATTGGTTTCCCTATTATCCTTTTGTGGATGGGAAAACAAAGGATCCGAATATGGAGTGGAAGGCATTCGCAATCCCGTCCATTGATGATAAGCCTGCTAAAGTTACGGTGGCATTTCCTGTCTCTAAATATTTTGTTGTGAAAAAAGGTTCGAAGCATCCAGAAGCGGCGATTAAATTACTCAATCTCTTCTGTGAAAAAGAATGGGGTAAAACGGCAGATATTGAGAAGTACTCCGTAGCAAAAGATGGAATAGAGCTATTCAAGTACCCATTGGTTCAAACATGGCCAGCTCTTAAAGATATTCCCGATACCTATTTGGCCCTAAAAGACGCATTAGAGACAAAAGATCCAAAGAAGCTAAACGCGGAGCAAAAGGCTGGGTATGATAAAATTCTTGGTTTCATGAATGGAGATTCTGGAATAAATCTGATTAACTGGGCAACTATGCGACAAAAAGCACCAACGGATTCATCGTACGCAGTTGAATATAAGTACAAGAAAGAAAATTTACTCATGGTTAATGCTTTCTATGGTGCACCTACTCCAACTATGAAAGAAAAGTCGTCTACGCTTGATAAGATGACGCTCGAAGAATTCACTAAAATAATTATGGGAGTCGTACCTGTCGACGATTTTGATAATTTCGTTACCCAGTGGAAGAAACTTGGCGGAGATGACATGACGAACGAAGTAAACGTTTGGGCGGATACTCAGAAATAGGTTGCTGTAAGTAAAGGCGGGGAAGAAGAGTAAAGTATAAAGCTATCTTCCCCCTTTTTTTCCTGAATGGCACAGAATTCAAAAGGAAAGGATCGGGATTATGCCATCACGTATGCTTCGTGAATTGCCCCTGCATTTAATGCTTTTACCAGGTCTGGTATTAGTTTTGATTTTCAGTTATTTTCCGATGATCGGAATTGTGATTGCTTTTCAAAATTTTAATTCGGCTAACGGATTATTTGGTTCAAAATGGATCGGGTTTGCTAATTTCACTTATATTTTAAACCTACCTGATTTCTTTCAGGTGCTTTGGAACACGGTTTTTATTGCTGTAATGAAAATTGTTGCGGGACTGATTGTGCCGATTACAATTGCTCTTTTATTGAATGAAGTGAATAAGGGATTTATTAAAAAGGGCGTTCAAACGCTGATTTACTTGCCTCATTTTTTATCATGGATTATTCTCAGTGGAATTTTGATCGATATTCTCTCCCCGTCATCGGGCATCATCAATCAATTTTTAAAACTATTCGGATTGGATCCTATATTTTTTCTAGGCAGCATCAAATGGTTTCCATTTGTTATGGTTATTTCTGATGTGTGGAAGGAGTTCGGATTTAGCACCATCGTCTATTTAGCAGCATTAGCCGGCATAAATCCATCACTTTATGAAGCGGCGTTTATGGATGGTGCGAATCGTTGGAAACAGACGTTGCATATCACATTGCCGGGGATTAGTCCGATCATTATTTTATTAACCACTTTAAGTTTAGGAAATGTATTGAATGCTGGTTTTGATCAAGTGTTCAATTTGTATAGTCCGGCAGTCTATCAGAGCGGGGATATTATTGACACATTCGTGTATCGGATGGGGATGCTAGATGCCCATTATGGGACTGCGACAGCAATTGGTTTATTTAAATCTGCGGTCTCTTTTGTATTGATCTCGGTTTCCTATTGGTTGGCTTCTCAGTTTGCCAACTATCGGATTTTTTAAGAAAGAAGGTAGTTCGTTATGCAAACCGTTTCTTTAGGACGGAGAGTGTTTCTTGTTGTTACTTATACTTTTTTATGTTTACTGGCTCTATTGTGTTTGTTCCCACTCATTCATGTACTTGCTATTTCGTTCAGTTCGTCCAGCGAAGCTTCAGCTGGTTCGGTTAAGTTCTGGCCTGTAGATTTCACAATTCAATCGTATACATATATTTTGCGTAAACCGGAGTTTCTGCGATCTTTTGTTGTAACGATTGAACGAGTGATTCTCGGAACATCGCTCAGTATGTTATTAACTCTTTTAATGGCTTATCCTTTATCAAAGGAAACCAAAGTATTTAAACTCCGCACCTATTACGTTTGGTATTTTGTTTTCACGATCTTGTTCAGCGGTGGATTGATTCCTTGGTATATGACGATCAAATTTACGGGGTTGCTTGATACAATTTGGGCTTTGGTTCTGCCTGGTGGTGTCGCTGTTTTTCATATCATTCTATTATTGAACTTTTTTCGCGGATTACCTAAGGAGCTTGAAGAAGCTGTTTTTATAGATGGCTCAGGACATTGGGGTGCTTTATGGAAGATTTATGTCCCGCTTTCTCTGCCTGCTCTAGCGACGATCGCTCTATTTACAATTGTACATCATTGGAATTCATGGTTTGATGGTTTGGTTCTCATGAACTCTCCAGAAAAATATCCGTTATCCAGCTATTTACAAACGATAATTATTGACAATAATCTCGCCAATGTACGGGATCAGGATGTAGCCTCTTTAGTGGCCGTATCAGATCGAACTGCCAAAGCAGCTCAAATATTCCTGGGTGCTCTACCGATTCTCTTGATTTACCCTTTCTTGCAAAGATTTTTTGTTAAAGGGATTACTTTAGGGAGTGTAAAAGAGTAGAAAATGAAGTCATATGGAGGAATTATGATGGCAATAACTAACACACCGATCATCCGAGGAGCAGTGGTCGGATATAGTAGAGCGTTTAATATGGGACAACTGCATGGCGAACAAATGAATCTGGCTGGGTTAGAGTTTGCCGCTGTTTGTGAGATTGACGAAGCTTGCCTGAATCAGGCAAAAATCGATTTTCCGAATATCCGAACATTTCAAACGATAGAGGAATTGCTGGCCCAACCGGATATCCATCTCATTACGATCATTACGCCGCATCATACACATGCAGAACTTGCAATGAAAGTGCTGGAAAGCGGCAAACACTGTATATTGGAAAAACCGATGTGCATTGATACGGATGATGCTGAAGCACTTGTGCGAAAAGCGATTGAAAAAGGTGTCATGCTATCCGTTTATCATAATCGTCGTTGGGATGGATGGTATTTGACTTTACAGGATTTGATTCAAAAAGATTTGCTCGGCGAGATATTTTCAGTGGAAATGTCCATCGGTGGTCACGGACACCCCGGATATTGGTGGCGATCCGACAAAGTAGTCTCGGGGGGCGCTTTCTACGATTGGGGTGCACATTATATCGACTGGCTGCTTGGTATCGTGCCCGGAAAAATAAAGTCGATTCGCGGTTTTGTGCAAAAACGGCTATGGCATGATGTGACAAATGAAGATCATATGGAAAGCATCATTGTGTTTGAAGGCGGTGCGGTCGCTAATGTGCAAGTATCTTCCATCGCTCGCGCTGGTAAAGCGAACCGCCGCATCTTGGGTACAAAAGGTGCGGTCATAAGCAATCACAACGAGAATTATTTGATGCTATATACGGAATTAAACGGTTTAAAGGTCGAGAGCAAAGTTCCTCTTATGAAGGATGAATGGCATAACTATTATCAAAACATTGCGGATCACCTGTTAAAGGGTGCGGAGCTCATTGTGAAGCCCGAGGAGGCCCGACGTATTATCGCTGTGCTAGACACGACAGCCAAATCGGCGGCAGCAGACCGGGAACTGCCAGTGCCTTATGAATGAGAATTCTTATTGGAACGATAACGTAGGGAGATGAATGGAAATGGCTGGAATTTCTGTGGGTCTGCAACTTTATACGCTGCGCGAAGAAACAAAGGAGGATTTTTTGGGAACATTGCATAAAGTAGCCGCAATGGGATACAAAGTGGTGGAGTTTGCCGGATATGGCGACGTTCCAGCCAAAGAAATGAAGAAAGTACTTGATGACCTCGATTTAACGGCATCATCTAGCCATACCATAGGGCTGAAATTTGATATGGATATGAAGGAGATATTTGCGCTGCTTGACAAGCAAATGGTATATAATCTGACGATCGGAAGCCGTTACCTGATTTCCTCGTGGTCAAAGATGGAAATGATGAATTCGAAGGAAGAGATCGGCGTTTTTGCGGCGAAGATACGGGCCGTTGGCGAACGCTGCAAGCAAAATGGGCTGCAGTATTGCTATCACAACCACGATTTTGAATTCGCAAAAGTAGATGACCAGTATAAACTTGATGTCCTTTATAACGCCGTCGAAGCCGATCTGTTGCAAGCGGAATTGGATTTATACTGGGTGCAAAAAGGCGGTATCGATCCGAAAACGTACCTACAGACCTACAAAGGCCGTTGTCCGCTTGTTCACGTGAAGGATATGGCCGATGATGCGGAACGGTCGTTTGCCGAAGTCGGCCACGGAATTATCGATTATCCTTCGATATTTGCGATTGCTGCTGAGGTGGGCGTGAAGTATTACATCGTCGAACAAGATATCTGCAAGAGACCACCGCTGGAAAGCGTAAGAATGAGTATCGACTATTTGAAATCGCTTGGGATTGCTTAATTAACGATAAGGGAGTGAATAAGATGGTTCGATCCATGTATGAGTACGATGTAATTGTGGCAGGCGGCGGGCCGAGCGGAATTGCAGCGGCAGTCGCTGCCGCACGAGAAGGCGCGAAGACGCTCCTGATTGAACGGTACGGCTTCCTCGGCGGAGCGGGTACGGCCATGATGGTCAATCCGTGGATGTCTTATTGGGCCGGAGATAACAAACAAGTACAAATCATTTTCGGCGTCTTGCAAGAACTGATTGATGGCATGACAAGAATGGGGATGTACGGACATCCGATGCAGAAGACTGCGTTTGATCCGGAAGCGCTGAAGGTGGTGGCAGAACAACTCTGTCTGGATGCCGGCGTAACGCTGTTGTATCATACCTTTCTTGGTGACGTTCGTATGGATAGCAGCGGGGCTGTCATCGAAGGCATCACAGTTGCAAACAAATCGGGGCTTGTCGACCTCAAGGCGCGTATGTATATAGACGCGACGGGAGATGCCGATTTGGCGGCATTCGCCGGTGCGCAAGTGGAAAAGGGCCGCGAAGTTGACAGCCTGAGCCAGCCGATGACGCTTAACTTCCGCATGGCCAACATCGATGTGGGCCGTATGCCGGAGAGAATTGAAATCACACGGCGATACCTCGAAGCAAAAGCCCGCGGAGAGATCGATTGTCCTCGGGAAAATGTGTTGTGGTTTTACACTAATCAGACGGGGGTTATCCATTTCAACTCGACCCGCATCATTCTGAAGGATGCCACGAATCCCTGGGAACTTACGGAGGCGGAAATCGAGGGACGCCGGCAGGTTCAGGAGTTTGTCCGGTTCTTGACCACCAAGATCGAAGGATTCGAACATGCGTATCTTCAAACAACAGCCCCTCAAATTGGCGTAAGGGAATCGCGTAGAGTTGTCGGCGAATATATGTTGACGGCCGAAGAACTTCTTCAGGCCTGCAAATTTGACGATGTTATCGCTCGTGGCGCCTATCCTGTCGATATTCACAATCCGAACGGGGAAGGTACTGTCATCAAGGAGTCTGAATCCCGGTGAGTGGTATGAAATTCCGTTCCGCTGTCTCATACCGAAGAAAATAGAAAATTTGTTGATTGCTGGACGGCCGATCTCTGCCACACACGAGGCGCATTCGGCTATCCGCGTCCAACCGATCGCAATAGCCATCGGGCAAGCGGCCGGAGCCGCAGCTGCATTGTGCGTACGTGATAATAGGAGATCGCGGGAACTGGATGTCGGCAAAGTACAGGAAGCGTTAACACGACAAGGAGCGAAACTCGGGGTTGAAGTGAGCTGAAAATGAGCTGACAAACGCAAAATATCCGTGCATATGAAAGAAACAACAGGGTGCAATCTGAACCTGTTGTTTCTTTTGCTCACTATAGATTTGACGGGGATAAAGGGGTGGCAACCATAAGAATCGAGTGGCGCGTTCGACAATTTTCCATATTCCCGAAAATTATTGTTGCATTTCTAATGATTATTGTACCTATTTACGTTCTTAGCTTGATAATGAACATATATGGTGAGGCAAGTGTAAGAGAAGAGATCTCTATGTCTATGAAGTCACGCGTCCATTTCTATCTGAATTCTTTCGAGTCGGAAATGAACCGTCTGATAAAATTAAATAGAGAGTATTCTTTTGATGAGGATTTAAGAAACTTGAGTACAATAGCTCCAGGGATGACTGAATTTGAACGTGTGAAGGCAATCCTTAGTTTACAAAATAAATTATTGCTCATGAAAAACTCCAGCCTTTATGTGGAAGACGTAAAGGTTTATATTCCGCTGCTGGAGAGGACGATACACGCGAATTATTATGGTGATGAATTACCTTTAGAAGAATTAAATGCGCTGGAGCATTTTTCCGACAATCATATGTACCCGTTCATATATTGGCATAACCGTTTGCTAATAAGTGAGCTATATCCCAAGCCTATTACTCCAAATAAAATGCCGATTTTTACTAGTGAGGTGGAATTGTCGGAAAATGAAATTAAGCAGTCGCTTCTGCAAGCTTCCCATACAAGTCAAGGTGGAGCTGTTTTGTTGGATTCAAATCAAAGCTGGTTCATTGCAAATGATCCAGACATGAGAATGGTTCCCAAATTGAAAGAATTCATGATGAGTAAGTCGTTTCAAGAGGAATTTATTGGACAAGGCTATATGGAAATGGAGCGAAAAAACTATTTAATAACCTATGAACGTTCGCATTCGTTGAATACGATTTTTTTGGTATATGTACCGGAATCACAGATTCTTGGACCATTGAATAAATATCGCAATTGGTTTTGGATCTTATCATTTTCATCTGTTTTAGTTATTATTTTATTCTCAGCTTGGATTTATCGGCAAATCCACCAACCTTTGCGTAAAATGGTGTTTGCATTTCGAAAGGTGGAAACTGGGAACCTTGGAATCAGCATAAAGCATAAAAATTATGATGAATTCGATTACTTATATAAGCAGTTTAATGAAATGGTGAGCAGGCTTCAATCGATGATTCATGAGGTGTATGAACAGAAAATAAGATCGCAACGGGCGGAGTTAAAGCAGTTGCAGTCGCAAATCAATCCGCATTTCTTATACAATAGTTATTTTGTCCTTTATCGAATGGCGAAGAGCCATGATATCGAGAATGTGATTCGGTTTACGAAGCATTTGGGTGACTATTTTCAATTTATTACGCGTAATGCTCCAGATGAAGTAACTTTGGAGTTGGAAATCAAGCTTGCCAATGCATATGTTGAGATTCAAATGATTCGTTTTTCCAACCGTATAGTAACCAAATGGGATGATCTGCCCGAAGATTGTAAGAACTTAAAACTTCCGCGTTTGATCCTGCAACCGATTATTGAAAATGCTTATAACCATGGTTTGGAACACAAATTGAATGCCGGTATAGTGGAAATTAAAATTTTGAAGCATGCCAGCTATCTTTGTATCACCATTGAGGATAATGGGGAGGGACTCAGTGACGAAGCATTGGAAAAAATACACCTGAGTTTACTGTCTTCCTATAACATAGGGGAAACGACCGGCTTACAAAACGTTCATGCACGACTTCAATTGAAGTTCGGATCCGACTCCGGTTTGTCTGTTTCAAGAGGACAATTGGGCGGATTACGGGTTGAAATGAAATTTACAATCAAAAAGGGTGAAAACGATGTACCGATTATTGATTGTTGACGACGAACCTGTTATTGTGAACGGCTTAGTGGATCTTTTTAGTGAACCAAATGATTTGAATTTAGAGATTTATTGGGCGTATTCGTCATTCGAGGCCATCGAGAGGTTAACCAAAACAAAGATGGATATCGTATTATCGGATATCAGAATGCCACTTAAAAGCGGACTTGAATTACAGAAGGAAATTATGCTGCAATGGCCTCGTTGCAAGGTGATTTTTCTTACCGGCTACAATGATTTTGCATTTGTTCAAGAAGCGATGCGTAATGGTAGTGTTGATTATGTGCTTAAGACCGAAGGGGATGAAAAACTACTAGAAACCGTTGAAAAGGCAATCGTAAGCTTGAAAAAAGAGGTCGAAGTCGACCATCTGATTCAGGAGGCCAAAAGACAGATTTATAGGGCGTTGCCTTCTTTGCAGAAAGAGTTTCTCTGGGATTTGCTGCAAGGGGATCCTTATTCGTTACAAACCATGCCAAAGCAATTTAGTGATTTGCAGATTAGACTCGATGCCAAGGCTTCCGTTTTATTGGTGCTCGGACGAGTCGATAACTGGAAGCAGGACATCAGTCCTTCCGATCGTATGCGATTGCTATTTGCCATTCAAAACATTGCTGAAGAGTACATGTCTGTATCGTCGTCTGTTTTTTCCATTGTGTATGATCGAAGTAAATTGGTTTGGTTGATCCAACCTCAAATTCAAGACAAATCAAGTGAGGAATATGTCGCAGAGTCGTGGAAACGTACCATTCTGTTTGTTCATGGCATGTTGGAATCGATTCAGTCTACTTGTAAAGATTTGCTTAGTTTGCCTATTTCTTTTGTTGCAGCAAGTGAACCTGTAGGTTGGGACGGTACTGCTGAAAAATTTGAAGCTTTAAAGTCCTTATTTAGTCAGGGCTTTGGGATGAGTTCGGAATTGTTGTTGATTGAAAATGACTTTTACCTCCATGATCCTCTGAATACAATCGTATCCAACGGGCAAGTGCGTCTTCATCTTAAAAAAATTGATTTTTTGAAGACTTATTTGGAAAATGGTCGTAAGACGGAATTCTTTGAGCTTTATCTGGACTTCATGAATACAATAAATATTTATCCTTCCCATGTAGACAGCTTGAAAATAGAAATCTATTACTCGCTGTTTTCCATTTTTCTTTCTCAATTGAATCGTCATGGCCTACAAAAAGAAATGAACGATAAAGTGGACATCAATAAACGTAGTCAGATAGAACACAATTCTTGGGATGAGGTCATTGATTATTTTTCGAATTTAGCAGAAATTCTTTTTGAACATCAAGTAAATGAACGCACGGTCAAAGGAAATGAGTATATTGCTAAAGTTGAAGGGTACATCAAGCAGAATGTGTCTGGAGACCTATCGTTGGCATGTATCGGAGAAGCGGTTGGTTTGAATCCATCTTACCTTTCTCGGCTCTATAAACAGGCTACGGGCCAAGGGTTATCCAGTTTAATTACTGAAGCTCGAATGATGGAAGCCAAAGCAATGTTACACGACAAAAAATATAAAATTCATGAAATTTCGAAGCATGTAGGCTTTGTTTCTGATCATCATTTTTATCGATTTTTCAAGAAAGCTATGAATATGACCCCTCAGGAATACCGCGAATCTGTAAATTGAACGAAAGCAACGCTGGACAAACCGGTTTTATCTGGAAATAACTGGGATGCGATGGAAGCTTCACCCTTTAAATAACTCACTTGACACGAATACGCTCGGTCAGCAGGAATGGGCCTCGGCATGTGGAAGAATTATACAAGTATTCGTACTAGATTGTAGATAGCCGAGATCATGTAAGGAGGAAACGTATGTTTTTTACGATTGAGAAGTTGGAAAAGCGTCTCCAAGAATTAGATCCATTTCGCTACCGAGATAAGCTGGAGCTGAAGGGGCTTCGAATAAAAGAAGAAATCAATACGCAAATCGGTCTTTATCCGGAAGAGGACGGTGAGTGGAAAGCAATACAGTGCGGTGAAAGTTGGCAGGGGTACGATCAATACTTTTGGCTGGCTGCCGATGTTCAAATTCCTGAGCAGTGGAAAGACAACAAGGTATTGGGGTATTTTCAAATGGGGGCAAGCGGTAGAGGAGGGAGTGGCAGTTTCGAGTCACTGTTGTTCGTAAATGGCTCTCCCTATCAGGGATTAGATAACAACCATCGAGAAGTATTTCTAGATTCAAAGCTTGCGGGAACGTCAGTCGCGTTACGCTTTCGCATGTGGTCTGGATTAAACGGATATAGCCCTTCCACATCCCCGTTAGCATACACCATTCAGCGCTTGGAGCTTTGCTGGCTGGATGAACTGACGGACGACCTCTATTTTACGGCCAAAGCGGTGCTGCAGACGATAAAAATACTGGATGAAAATCGGATCGAATACCAGACGCTTCTTAAAATGATTGATCGCACATTTTTATGTATCGACTGGTCGAGGCCGGGGTCGGACTCCTTTTATCAATCGATCAAAGAAGCCGCAGACTTGTTACGTGAACAGTTGCAAAAGGAACCAAAAACCCATGCTGTCGTCGTACAATGTATCGGCCATACGCATATCGACGTTGCTTGGTTATGGAGGCTGCAGCATACTCGGGAGAAAGCGGCGCGTTCCTTCTCCACCGTACTTCGATTAATGGAGCAGTATCCGGACTACGTGTTTCTACAGACCCAGACCGCAGCTGTATGAATACTTGAAGGAGGATTATCCGGAGCTCTATGAACAAATTCGCCATCGAGTAGCGGAGGGACAGTGGGAAGTCGGGGGTGCGATGTGGCTCGAAGCGGACTGCAATCTCTCTTCAGGCGAATCCCTGGTCAGGCATATTTTATATGGAACGCAGTTTCTCCAAAAGGAATTTGGGGTCAACTGCACATATCTATGGCTCCCTGACGTGTTTGGCTACAGCTGGTCGCTGCCGCAGATTTTAAGGAAAAGCGGGATCAGCACGTTTATGACGACCAAAATCAGCTGGAATCAATATAATCGAATGCCGAATGATACATTTTTGTGGCGCGGCATTGACGGCTCCGAAGTGATCACTCATTTCATTACAACTCCGGATCCGGGTCGAGCGGAAAACGGTGCGTTTTATTACACGTACAACGGGGGAATTACCGCTGAGTCGATTCAAGGCATTTGGAATGGATACAGGGATAAAGGAATTAACCAGAAGTTGCTGCTTGCTTACGGATACGGAGATGGCGGAGGCGGCGTTAATCGTGAGATGCTGGAAATGCGCAGAAGATTGTCTGAGATACCGGGACTTCCTCAAGTTACGACGGGTAGGGCGGATCACTATTTTGCCGAGCTGGAGGAAACCATCCGCGATACGGATCAATACGTACATACTTGGGATGGAGAGCTGTATCTAGAGCTGCACCGGGGGACTTTCACGAGCCAGGCTTACAATAAACGAATGAACCGTAAGCTGGAGCTTCTGTACCGGGATGCCGAATTTATGCAGGTTCTGGGCGGATTGCTTAACGACTCCTTCGTGCCTTCTACGGACTTAGCTCAAGGGTGGAAAATCATCCTACGAAACCAGTTTCACGATATTATTCCCGGCTCCTCGATCAAGGAAGTTTATGAGGACAGTAAAGTGGAATACAACGAGGCTCAGGTGCTTGCGGAACAGAGCAATAACGAAGCAGGCATCGCTATTTTACAGCAAAATGACCAAACCTGGACGATATTTAACAGCGCTTCATGGAGCCGGAACGATCTCATTTCGATTCCTTTTACGCAAGCGCCAGGTCAGGGTAGATGGGTTCGGGATACAGGAGAAGTTTGCCTGTCCCAGCGCACGGAGGAAGGTTGGCTTGTTCATTTGAAAAACTTGCCACCTATGGGCTTTGCCGCGATTACACAAGAAATGGCTGATGAATCCATCCGTATGGAAGGATTAGTTCCCTTTCAAAGCTTAGAGCAGGGGATCGAAACGCCTTTTTACATCCTAAAATGGAACGATCATGGTCATCTTACGCACATATACGATAAACGCTCCCAAAGAGAAGTGTTGAAGGAAAAAGAACTTGGCAACGTGTTCGAGGTATTCGAGGATAAACCGAAAAGCCGGCATGAGGCTTGGGATATCGATCTGTATTACTTGGAAAAAAGAAGGATTGTTGATACTTGTACGCAAATACGAATTGTGGAGATGGGCCCGCTGCGCGCTGTCGTTCAATTCTCATGGAGCTACATGGATTCCGAGTTGACTCAGAAGATGGTTCTTCACTCAGACAGTCGGCGGATCGACTTTCACACATTCGTGGATTGGCATGAGCAGCGCCAGCTGTTAAAGGTAGCTTTTCCAGTGAACATAAGGGCAACCGAGGCAACTTTTGATATTCAGTTCGGGAATGTAAGACGACCTACGCATTGGAACACAAGCTGGGATTATGCGAGATTTGAAACGTTAGGGCACCAATGGGCCGATCTTTCCGAAAGGGGATACGGCGTCAGCTTAATGAATGACTGTAAGTACGGCTATGACATTAAAGATCACAAAATGAGACTGACTCTGATTAAGTCGGCAAAGGTGCCGGACCCTACGCAAGACCAAGGGGAGCATATTTTTACCTATGCGCTTTTCCCTCATGAAGGCGACTGGTATGCCGGTGATACCGTGCAAGAGGCGTGGCATTTGAATAATCCCTTAATGGTGATGCAAGGCCAACCGGTGAAGAATGCTTTCTCACTTTTCAGTGTTAATGCTCCTAATGTAAGTATAGATGCCGTCAAGCCTGCAGAGGAGGGCGAGGGATTTATCGTTCGTCTGCATGAGTATGCCGGAGCAAGGGGGCGTATGGAGGTTTCAAGCGATCTAGCTATCTTGCAATGGCAGGAGACCGATTTACTTGAAAATCCTTTTCCGGAAGGGAAGAACGATCAAGGCACTATTCGTTGTGAGATAGAGCCTTATGAGATCAAAACATTTCGAATATGGATGCAATGATGTGCGAGAGCATAGGGCTGCCCCTTAAGTAGTTTCTACTTGAGGGAACAGCCCTTTTGTTTAAAAATTTGGTTGTTTGTTAGACGGAAGATGAGATTGAATCCAACATCGGGTTCGAGTGTAGGGGCTGGTTGTTCCCGAACCTAACGATACGGGCAGCAGGTAACCCTTTTGTGCAACCTTGGCTTGGAGGCTCGAATGGAGCGAAAGTGGCGCGAGACGTCTGAAAAGGACCTCTCAGCTGCTGTTTGCATGACTGGGCATAGGTAGAGTAACTTAACAGGTGAGAAACCTGCTTGAGTATGAGAACGTGCAACAATTGCTGCCTAAATCTCGCCTCTCTCCCTTAGATGTTGCATAATGGAGTCGATTTCATAATAATAGTCCAATTTTTCCACAAAGGATCAATTCGTGAGAAATGCAGTTGGATAAGAGTCTTTAGAGACTGCTATTTCTTCATTTCCAGCGTATTTTGTAAAAATAAGAGTCCCTAGAGACTCTTATCCGTCAAGTAAAGTGTGAATTCGAGAGAAAAGCAATCGGATAAGAGCCTTTAGAGACTGCTATTTCTTCATTTCCACCGTATTTATGTAAAAATAGGAGTCCCTAGAGACTCTTAACGTTCAAGTAAGGAGCTAATTTCACAAAAAAAGCCCGATTTTCCCATGGTAGCCCGAATAGCCCCATCTAAATTCACGAAGCTGGCGTAGACTGCACTTATTTACTTTTCCGGAAAGAACGAGGGGTTGCACCGACGACTTTTTTAAAGGAGCGGCCGAAATTGGAGAAGCTGTTGAACCCTACCGCCTCGGATATTTCTAGGATCGGCATATTCGTATTGGAGAGCAGCCGTTTGGCGTGATGAATTCTCGTATGATTGAGGAAATCAGTAATCGTAAGCCCGATCGTCTTTTTAAATAAATGACACAAGTAGAAGGAACTGATATATAAATCCTGCGCCAGCTTTTCGAGCGAGATGTCCTCGGCAAAATGCTTAGATAAATACCTCACTGCTTCCTCAATTTTGGGACTGATGGTATGTCTCGTTATGGGTTCCAACTCATGTGTTGACCCGTTAAAGACCATGCGGTGGATTTCAAGCAGCAGCTCGTTCAAGTAAATGCGCAAAGCCAAGATATCATTGTGATGCTGTGTCGTGTACTCCTCATAAAGCCTTTCCTGCAAGTAAAGGATGCGCTTCAACCGATCGCTGTTTAATCGAATATGCCGGTGAGGGTTGCTGTAATTAAATACTTCCAAAAACCGAGCTTTCACTTCAGCGTCGAGCAGCTCCGGCAAGAAATGGATAACTGTACGCGTGCTCGGCATTTGCAAATTGGGAGAACTCTTGTGTGACTCCTGAGCGCCAATCAAAATTAAATCATTTCCCTCTAGAGGGTAAATGTTCTCCTCGATAAGAAAGCAACCGCTGCCTTCATGGAGAAAATAGATTTCATAGCCCGAGTGGGAATGAAAGTTCATATAGAAGCTTTTTTCAGTTTCCTTATATTTCATGTGAATAGGCAATTCTACCAATTTATTGTTCACGAAATAGTCTGTTGTTTGAGAGGATATTTCTTCCATTTCCCAATCCCACCTTTATGTATAGCGCTTACAATTGATTCTACATGCAGGTAAATAAAAAAGCAATATTCGCATGGTTTTGCGCAATTGATCACGTGAATTGTATACCGCTTTCATACTATACTAGGAATCAAGCTAATAAGTAAGGCAGAGGAGTGTAAACGGGATCATGGTTATAGTCAATAAAGATACCATCAAAGAAGCAGCTGAGAACGTATATCGATATATGACGGAATGCAGATCTTCCGAATGGGGGATGAACATTAACGAATGGGACTGGGTGCCGGGTGTTGGAGCCATTGCGCTGCAGCATTATTTCGATAGAACTGGCCATACAGACATTCTGAATTATTTGATTCAGTGGGTTGAGCGCAATCAAGAGAAGGCAGGTCGTCACAGGGTTATCAATTCTATGGCGCCATATGCCACCTTCCCCGGCCTCTACAAACAGACGAAGCAAGATAAATATCTAGAACAAGCGGCTATGATCGGTAAATGGATCGCAGAGGAAGCACCTCGAACCCGAGAAGGAGCGTTCGAACATACCGTAACCGAAAATGCCAGCTTTCCTGAGCAGGTTTGGGCAGATACGATCTTTATGGCGGTGCTTTTGCTGGCTAGATTAGCCAAAGTCACCGGGGACACAGCGATGGCGGGCGAAGCCCTTGAGCAGGTCAGTTTGCATCTGCGTCTTCTGCAGGACGAGCAGACAGGGGTCTTGTTCCACGGCTGGAATTGCGCGGAACAGAATCATCTATCAGCAGCACGATGGACACGAGCGAATGCCTGGGTATGTGTTGCCGTTCCGTTAATCCTGCAAGAAATACAGGAGCTCGTCGTTGTCCCGCCCGAAATCACCAACCGTTATCGACGCATGATGGATGGCTTACTGCCTTATCAAAGCGAGAACGGCTTATGGCATACGGTGCTTGACCGAACTGATTTCTATCAAGAAACATCAGGAAGCGCGGGGATCGCATGCGGGATTCAGCTAGCGATTCGAACCGGTCTACTCGACGAGTCATACAGGAAGTTTGTGAGAACTGCCTTACAAGGCGTATTATCCAAAATCTCGGAAGAGGGCGAGGTGTTGGGCGTATCCGGCGGAACGCCAATCATGCCGACTGTGGACGCTTATCAGACCATTGCGATTATCCCGACTTTGTACGGACAAGGACTTGTTTTGATGCTGCTCAGTGAATGCTTGGAAATGGAGGGTTAGATGTGAATCGACAAACTTCCGTATCAACAGGGTCAGTCCCTCGAAAGAGGCACTTGCTGCAAAGCATGTACAGATATCGCAGGCTGTATATTCTTGCCCTCCCGGGTATCGTCTATTTTCTTGTCTTTCATTACTTGCCCATGTGGGGCGTGTTGATCGCTTTTCAGGACTACAGTCCGTTTCAAGGCCTTTTTGGCAGCCAATGGGTGGGATTTAAGCATTTTATCGATTTATTTCAGAGTGATGACTTTTTAAAATTGCTGCGTAATACGTTAACGATTAATCTTTTAAATCTTGTCTTTTTCTTTCCGGCACCGATCGTGCTGGCGCTTCTTTTGAATGAAATGAGAAATGCGTTATACAAAAGGATTGTACAGACAGTCGTTTATCTTCCGCACTTTTTATCCTGGGTCATCGTCATCGGTATTTACACCCTGTTGTTTTCCTCTAACGGCTTCGTTAACGAATTGGTCGTGATGTTCGGGGGGACGGCTAAGAAATGGATGATGATGCCGGAAATTTTCCGAATGACCATCGTTCTGCAGAGCGTGTGGAAGGAAATGGGGTGGGGAACCATCATTTTCTTGGCGGCGCTCAGCGGAGTGCCATCAGACTTATACGAAGCGGCGGTCGTGGACGGAGCCAATCGTTGGCGGCAGCTATGGCACATCACACTCCCGTCCATCCGTGCGACAATTGTCATGATGTTGCTTCTTCAACTAGGTCATTTGCTCAATGTAGGCTTTGAACATGTATTTTTGATGTTAAATCCATTAGTCATCGACGTAGGAGATGTGTTCTCCACTTATGTATATCGGGTCGGTATTCTGCAGGGTAATTTCAGTTTTGCTTCAGCAGCCGGGTTGTTCAACTCGGTGGTCGGACTTATACTCATTATCGGAGCCAACAAACTAACTAAGAAGCTCGGCGAAGAAGGGCTCTTCTAGAGGAGGTGAAAGGATGCATTACAGAAGAACAATGGGAGAAACACTGTTTGACCGTCTCAATTATGTGGTGCTTGCCCTCGTTACGGTCATGATGCTGATTCCTTTTGTCAATGTGCTCGCTTCATCGCTATCCAATGGCGTGGAGTCTGAACAGGGGCGGGATCGTACTGTGGCCACGTGGCTGGACTCTGGCGGCATATAATTATATTTTCGTGCAAGGCGATCTAGTTCGAGCGCTTGGGGTAACTTGCTTTATTACGATCGTAGGTACTGCACTCAATCTTGCGGTTACGTTCACATTCGCTTATGCGCTTTCCAAAAAGAAATTGCCCTTCCGTAATGGAATGCTAATGATGGTATTCTTCACGATGCTGTTCAGCGGAGGGATGATTCCTACCTTTATTCTGATCAAAAACTTGCATCTGCTCGACAGCATATGGTCGCTGATTATCCCCGGGGCTGCAAGCGCCTTCAACGTTATCATTGTAAAATCGTTTTTGCAGACGATCCCTGAAGCGCTTGAAGAGTCGGCCACCATCGACGGGTGTACGGAATACGGTACATTCTTTCGTATCGTGCTTCCCGTTTCCATGCCCATTATTGCGACGATGATTTTATTCTACGCGGTTGGCCATTGGAATGAATTTTTTGCAGCTATTTTGTACATTAACAACCCGGCTAAATGGCCGTTGCAAGTTTTTCTACGGCAGGTGTTGTTAGTATTAAGTTCCTCGGAGCTTAATACGTCCATGATCGATCAGGCAGTCAGCAGCGAACTGTTAACAATGGGGGAACCGATCAAAATGGCAATGGTTATCGTTGCTACCGTTCCGATTGTGATTGTTTATCCGTTCCTGCAAAAGTATTTTGTCAAAGGCGTTATGATTGGTTCAATCAAGGGGTAGTCGAAGGGTAAAGCAAGTGCATTCAATCATTGATAATGGAGGGTCCAAAATGAAAAAGATGACACAAAAAACGATTTTCGTAAGCTGCAGCCTGCTGCTAGGCAGCGCATTAGTATTATCCGCCTGTGGCAAGGCAACTACAGGAACTAGTGGTGGTGCAACCAGTACAGGTACTGCCGCACCTGCAAAACCAGCCCAAATCACATTTGCAATGAACGTCAACTCCGTACCGGATGTAGAGGGGAATGCCGGAATTAAATGGTTGAATGACAAATTCCGTATGGATCTGCAGTTCACACCAATCCCGAACTCGAATTTTCAAGAAAAATTCAATGCGATGGTTGCCTCAGGCTCCGTGCCGGATGTGTTCACCGGAAATTTCGATGCCAACATCATCCGACTCATTAAACAGGGAGCTATCGCTCCGATCGATGAATATATCCCCAAATATTCAAACCTAAAGTATACAAAAGCTCATTATGATAATGTTAGCTATAACGGCAAAATTTACGGTGTTCCGATTGCCCGGTCTATGCTTTCCGCTCCCAATGCTCCAATTGTGCGTCAAGATTGGTTGACTAAGCTGAATCTGCCGGTTCCCAAAACGTTGGATGATTTGTATAAAACCATGCAGGCATTCACGAATAACGATCCAGATGGTGACGGGAAGAAAAATACGTACGGCTTGCAGCTTGGCGAAATCACAGGTCGTATTGGCGACTTCAACGGTAAAGATTTCTGGGGTTCAAGTGACTTGCTTTACAGCTTCGGTCTAGATGGCTCCGGTTGGGTAAACAAAGGCGGCCAACTCGTTATGAATGAAACATTGCCAGAGTACAAAACATATCTCGATTGGATAAAAAAGGCCTATAGCGAAGGCTTGATTGATCCTGACTTTGCCGTCTCCAAGTCCAATCAGGCTCAGGATAAATTCTTTAAGCAGGGGAAAGCGGGGATTACGTTCGACTTTGTCTCGATGATTCGTAACTTTCCTACCAGCGTGCCGCCAATTCAACCTGGTGCCAAAATTGTTAGCTTTGAACCTCCAGTCGGACCGAACGGTAAAAGCGGTGTAGTGTCTGGACCAGGTAACGTAGGCGCGATCTACATTAGTGCAGCCGCAGCGAAAGACAGCAACAAAATGAAGACGATCTTCCAGTGGCTCGACTATGGTCCATCCAAGGAAAATGGCTATGTAGCGGGTAACCAACAAAAGTATAACCTGTTTCAAAATTTAGGCTTGGAAGGCGTTTCCTTTCAAAAGAACAGCAACGGTATTCCTGAAGTTTCGGACAAAGATAAATTTCAAAAGTTAGGAAGCGGATATATCCTGCCAACTCAGGCGCTGCCAAGTCCGGAGAACACGAATTACACCAAAGATTCCGATACGCCTGAAACTCTTCAACTTGAGATATCTACAAACGATATTTTAATCAAACACCTGAAGGCTAGCCCGATTGCAGGCTTACAGTCTCCTACGGAGCAAAGCACGCCGGATATGTATCAGGAACTAGTGAAGGCAAAAGTGAAATACATCTTCGGGCAGCTTTCCTCTGCTGAATGGGATCAATCGTTGAAGGCGTTCATGGATAAAAATGGTACGAAAGTCACACAAGAGTATAACGATGCGATGAAGGGTTCCAAGAAATAAGCTCGTCTCCCCCGAATCTCGGGGGATTCTTTTTGAATTCTTTCTGGAAAGGAAGTATCAATGACATGCAGATAGATGGCGTGCGAGACCAATTAGATAGCATCGTCGTGAAACAATTGAGGGACTTTGATCCGGCTGCGCTTGCGCTCAAAACACGGCGGGGTCCTGGATACAATTACCATACGAATATTCGAAATGCGGAAGTTCATATGATTCGAGAGTCCTTTTACCTCTCCCTATGTCTGCTTGACCGTCAAGCGGAAGGAGATGTAGAGCTCGCCTCCTCGATCATTGACCGACTTCTGGATTATCAGGAGCTCGATCGCGAAAGCCCCTATTATGGCATATGGCCGTACTATATAGAGGAACCGATTACACAAATGGGGTCACCTGACCGCAACTGGGCTGACTTCTGCGGGAAATCACTGATTCAAGCGGCAGCAGATTATGCAGGCGTGCTCCCTGCATCGTTAGTCGATCGAATGAAGACAGCGGTAGAAGCGGCGGCAGTATCCATCATGCGCCGTAACGTGATGCCATCCTATACGAATATTTGTGTGATGGGTACCTATGTGACATTGCTCGCCGGCGAAATGGTCGGAAACGAAGAGCTATTTCAATATGGACGGAGTAAACTAAAGCTTTTTCACGAGTATTGTACCTATCACGGCGCTTTTACGGAATATAACAGCCCTACCTATACGGTTGTGACAATTGAGGATTTGTCGCTGATGCGCAAGCATATTCACGATGAAGACAGCATCGCGCTAGTGACGGAACTGCTCGATATGGCATGGGCCTCCGTCGCCGAACATTTCCATGCACCCACTGGGCAATGGGCGGCACCGCACAGCCGATGCTACGATACTTTGCAAGGTCATGGATTGCTCTCATTTTTACAATTGGCTTCAGGCGGTAAGCTCAGAATGTTGGATGAAAGCGAGCTTGAGATTGGAGCGCTCTGGCCAAGAGTCGGATTACAAATCCCAGATTTGTATCTACCTTACTTCCAGAAGGAACGTACGACCTCTTTTACAGAAAAGACGATTGTGAAAGGCAAGACGCAGCTGTTGGCCGCTTCGTACATGACACCTCACTACACACTGGGGTCGTTTAATCACTGTGATCTGTGGAACCAACGCAGACCATTGGGTGCTTACTGGGGAGAGAAAGGGCAGGCTTCTTACCTGCGGTTTCGCTGCTTGCATGATCAGTATGATTTCAGCTCGAGCTTGCTGCATAACGTGCAGCACCGCAACATGGTGTTAGGTATCGCACATTTCTGTTCGGATCATGGTGATAAGCATTTTACACTTGATCCCATTCAAGGAAGAGTGACAGTATCATCGCTGCGATTCCGGTTCGAGTTCGGAGGTAATCTGAACCGTCTTTCGATGCCAGAGCTAGCATTTGGTAAGCCTCTGCTGATCCAAACTTCACATGTGAAAATCGGTTTGATCCTGAACGAATGTAAATTTGGAAATTACCAGCCGAGACTTGAGGTGACTCAGGAGTCCGCCATTACTTCTCTTGACGTGGTGTTATATGAGGGGGAGCCGATCGATATCGATCTGAGTGCGCTGGAAGAGGCGCATCTCGTATTCGGACTTATTTTAGAGAAAGCAGATTGCGAAGATGAAGAGATTCTAACTCGTTTATCGGCTGTTCGATTGGAAAAAAAAGATAGAATCCATGTTGCTTATAACGATGCATTTATGAAGCTGCAGCTTGGGGTTCAAGCTGGCGTAATTCCTTTCTCGAAAGTAATGGAGAGAGCGAGCTGCCATAAAGAAACTCATATTGAGAGCGATAAACCCGTTTGGTCGGTTTAATGTATAAAGCCCGCTCATCCACACAAAGAGGATGAGCGGGAATTTCAAGTAATAATTGTAAGCGCTGTATTGAGATGATCAGAGGAGGGAATGTAAGGAATGGATATCAGACAAAAGCGGCGATCTTTTCGTTGGAGTTCAGTGGTAATGGCTGGCGTATTGGCCATATATGCGGCTGTACCGGCGGTTTCTGCACTAGCAGATACACCAGCGATAACAGCGGATACCCCGATTTATTACGACCGTGTAGACAATGTATTTCCTGATGTGAATGCAAGCGAAAGGATGTTGAATTTTTTTCAGCAAAATTTGATCAGCAATCAACAACCTGACGGAAGGTTCGATAACTTTCCGCAAAAAGTTTATGTGTCGGGGGGCAATTTGACCGCTGGGAACATCACGAGGAATATGGGCTTTGAGCAAGATGCTTCTGGTCAGCCGGACGGATGGAGCATAACGGATGGATCGGGGGACTGCACCCACTGCCAATTCCGTCACCTGGAACCAAGATACAGCTGTGGCGTTAGAAGGTAGTGGATTCGTTAAAATTCAAACCCAAACAACAGACAGTGCTGCACTCGTGCAGACCATCAGCAACCCGCTCGATGTGCTCGTGGACTACTCGACACCGGCTAATGTGTCCGTTGCTGCGAACAGCTTGATGATTTTCAGTGCTTTTTACAAGACGGATCAATTGGTTGCTTCTGCCGAAGGGCAAGGAGTTTACGGCAAAGTGACGTTTCTTGACGTTGCTGGCCAGCCGATTGGAACTCCTTATGTGTTTAAGGGGGATCCTGCGGCATCGGGCTGGCAGGAAATCCGCGGCTTGGTTACCGTTCCTTCACAAAAGCCGACACAAATCGTTGTGCAAGCAGGCGTGGATCAAAGCCAAGGGACCGTGCTTTGGGATGGCATCCGTTTGATGCGCGTTGACACGTCGGCGGGCACCGACGGTATACCTTACGCGACGAAGGGGACGGCGGCTGTGCCGAATGCCGGCTTTGAGTCCTCATCATCCTGGACCGCAACACCTCAGGAGAGCGGTGCTCCAGCGATTGTTACTCCCTCGGCCTCAGGCGGCTACAGCGGTAAGGGTGGTCAAATCATTTCGAACGCTGCCGATACAGTCGCGCTACTAAGCAATACGCTATCGGCATCTTCCAACGGCACACGCCAGTTTGGCGGCGATTACCGAATTTTCTCTGTCAAATATAAGACAGATCTCGGTTTTAGCGCAGCGGATGGTCGAGGCGTTGAAGCCCGTATGGTTTATTTGGATCAAAATAAGGTGCAGATAGGCAGCACAAGTTTTTATGGAACCCCGACGAATGGACAGTGGGGGGTTATCAGCGGCGTTTTTGATACGCCATATCCGGTTTACTACGTTCGAATTGAGCTTCGCATTCAACATGCGCAAGGATCCGTGACATTCGATAATGTCTCGTATATCGGCGTAGATCAGCAAAACAGCAGTACAGAAGCGGGTTTCGGTACCGTAGGAATGCTCGCGTACAATTGGAGCCGTACTGGTAAGAGTGATGCGACGCTTGCAAAACGGGCGAGTGACGGTCTTGCTTATTATTTGAAAAATCGGGTTACCGCAGTGGACAATCTCGCCAATGTAAGTAAATTGCAAGCAGGAAAAGCAAACAGCGGTGAATACTATGTCCCTTACAGCGTTAGCGGCAGTACGACCGGGGCGGACTATCCGACAACGGCGTTCGGACTGCACAATTTGGCAACTGCGATTGGTTACGGCGATGGATTGTTCACACAAGATCAAATGGATGACGCCAAAGCGAAAGCCAAATCCATGTGGAATTGGCTGATCCGAGTATCTCAATTTAATACACAGCAGTCGATGAACCAAACACTCGTGGCTGTTCTCGGCGGCATCCAAATGGCGAACATTTTACAGGATACCACTATGAAACAAGAAATCCGCGATTATTATGCTGCAGGAATTGAGGGTACGAACCTTCCAGTTAGCACGGGGGGCGTTCGTAAGGCAGCCCGCCAAAACGTTGATGGCTATAACATCTTTTACGAAGTGAATGGATTCGATGTCAGTTATGCTGGAGTATCTTTAAGCGACTTGTCTGGCATTATAGGGGCAATTCCCGATGCCGATACCGCTTTCAGCGATTTGAAATTATTGGTGAAGCAAGATGGCATGGAGATGGCGGGTTATTTTAACACGAGGTTGGCTGCGGACGGTTGGATCTTCGCGGGGTCTCGTCATAATGAAGGTGGAAGCTCTGCCTTTAATATGGGTAGTTTCTCCGGTCTTTCCTACTGGGGACAGGCGCTAAAGGCGGATGTGGGGCGTTTCCTCATCAAATCATTCGCTTCGACAACGTTAACTTACGGCGACACCGCCAACTTAGGGCATATCGCCGTTCACGGACCTGTTCAGATGCACGAAACCATACAAGACTATCCATGGGATCGCACAGAACAGCAGAAACTGGAAGCCTACAATCTACGCAAAGGCGCAGTTTCCGCGTATTTTAAAACCGGCTCCAAGCAGCCTCTCAACATTTCAGTTTCGGGCACGGATTTCACAGAAAGCCTGCTGGATACCGGCGTCAACGATCCTGATAAGCCAGGCTTTCCCAAAATTGACCGTTTAAATGGTTGGTTCGCCAAAGCGGCCGACGGAAGTCTACAGTATGACGACACCAAACAGAGTACGACAAACATCGAAACGGCCAATTACTTCATGCGTTTGGATAACGGTGTCAGCTCGAACGGGGCCAATACGACCAAACAGATTTATTTAACCAACGGCAAGTCATTGTATAACGTACTCGCTGTGAAATTTGGTTCCACTCAGAGCTTCTTGTCTCTTGGCGAATTGATTGGACTTCCGTATATGTCCGTACCAGATCGTCCCTATGTTCCAGGTACGAACGAGCCAGACCGTGTGCGTATTAACGGTTTGTACGCCACGGACGGCACACCGCTTCTTGACTTGGCGCAGGATACTGGATCTGTTACCGCCAAAGCAATGGTGGCTGGGACAGCGAGAGTTACCGGATTCCCAGTCCTTAAAGCGCAGAATGCGCCTGCCGGCGGGGCGGCAAAGCCGACTTGGCTGTCCAAAGCGGATGAGAACACGCTTAGTGCAGGGTTTGTCACGACGCCAGGGAAAATTATGGACGATTTGTATACCAAGGCGTTATGGGACCCAACCAATGTCCGATCCTCAGCCAACAACGGCAGCATTGTACAGTTTGCAAATTCCGACAAGCTGTCTGTGCAGCTTACGGACAGTACGTTTGCCGCTAATTATCAGGCGGGAGATTGGGTGTATTTTGTCAGCAAAATGGAACCGAACATCGGCTCGACGGGCTTTACAACCAAAGCTGTGGCTAAATACAGCGGACGAAGCGATGTGCTGCATGCATTGACCATTGAAGATGAGGGGATGAAGCTAGTGCTTCATGAGGGTCACTCCATGTTGGTAGATAAAGTAGGAAATAGCGTCTTGATCGATGGGCGTTCTGCCCGTACAACCGATTTATCAACGCTTCGGGGAGAATTCGGAAAGGTACAAGCGTTAGAGCCTTCCCAATTCCCCTATGAATGGGATATGAATGGCGATGGACTCGTAGATGCTGTTGATTTGGGGCAGCTGGGATATTATTTGCCTCAATCCATGCAATAGAAAGGTTGTGACAAGTCATGAAATGGAAGCATGCTGGCCTATCTTTGATGCTGGTTGCAAGCGTAATCGTCAGCTCCATTGGTCTTCGTACCGTAAGTGCGGTTGCGTTGCCAGTGGGAATGGACGAAGATTTTAACTCTTTTACTGTAGGCAACTTTTCAGGAGTGAGCAATTGGAATCCGTCCTTGTCCGCCGATGGGGCCATTCAAGTCGTAGCGGATGAGACGCCGGCCGATCATAGCATCAGGATGGAGAAAACGAGTACATCCTCAACAACCAATTTAACTCTCGACCGCAAAAATTTGTCGGAGTCCGGAAAAGTTGTAGTCAGCTACCGAGTGAGAACGGATGAAATTAGCGGGACAAAGTCAGCGCCTTATATATACGGATCGACAACTAGCAATAATATGATCAGTTTCTCCCTATCTGGCAGTAATATCAATGCCTACAACGGAGCAACGAGTACAACAATTTATACAGGATTAATCGCGAAACAGTGGTACCATATCCAGTTCACGCTGGATACAACTTCAAAGAAATATGATGTTTACATCGATGGCATGCAGAAAGCATCAGGCTTTGCATTTCGAGATACGACTGTAAACACAGATACGTTATCGCTAATCCGTTTTTCCATAGATAAGGCGACAAAAGGAACTCTTCAGTTCGATGATGTATTTGTCGATCAACTTCCTTCTGCTTTAAGTATGGAGCCAAGCTATCATTTATCCATTAATTCAACGCATGCCTCTCAAGTTAATGGGATCTATAGTGACCATTCGGTAAGTTTAAACACCAAAGCCTACTACAGCTCATCCGACCCGACGATCGCTGCCGTGGATGATAATGGGCTAGTAAGCGGGTTAAAGGCAGGAACAGCAACAATCACAGCTCGGGTTGGAGGAATGGCTGCCTCAACACTTGTGAGTGTAGATCCCTTGTCCGTGCTTAACCGCGTACAACTGGATCAGCCCTCATATACCTTACTAGAAGGGCAGCAGCAGTTAACTGTACTGACAGCGGTATATTCCAATGGCCCCTTTGTTGTTAATGGCTATCCGGGGGTTTCATTCACTTCCAGTAATCCCACCGTCGTAACGGTAGACAGCAGTGGAATCATGAACGCGATTCATTATGGAGCTTCGGTATTGATAGCCACTTACGGAGGTAAAAGTACGAGTGCAGATGTAACGGTCATGCCGATCCTAAGCGGACTTCAATCTGTATCGCCGGGTCCGGCAGGGTTTAATCTCATGGCAAATGAAACCGGTCAAAGTGTTATTCAGGCCGTCTACTCAGACGGGACTGTGAAAGATGTAAGTGCCGTCGCAACCTATGTATCCGATGATACTTCTATCGCGAGGGTGGATAGCTCCGGCACGGTGCTCGGCGTCACAGCTGGGCAAACGGTCATTACAGCAACGTACGATTCAAAAGATGTAAAGATCCCGGTTCGGGTATCATCTTTGCATCTGGATGCCGATTCCTACACATTGGCGCTAAATGCGACTCACAACACATTAGTGAGCTTGATCGGACCTGACGGTAATTCCACGGATGTTACCAAGCAGTCGTTATTCCTATCCGGGGACCCAGCTGTTATTGCTGTTGACGCAAACGGTAAAGTGACGGGCCTCAGGACGGGTACCACATCGCTGACAGTGACATATGGGACGACACAAGTCGTGGCTAACGCAGCCGTTCTAGGTGGAAGTATGTCTTCGACTTTCTCCATTGCACCGGAAGCATTAAATAGCCAGTTAAGCTTATTAGTTTCAGCAGGGATGAATGGAACAAGCCTTTCTGATGGAACCATTTACTCCGTTCAAACGGAAATCGTATACGATCCCTCAGTGCTGCAATTGGTGGAAGTTAAACCGCTCATGTTCACAGGTACGGCAAAAGCCATTAATGAAACGGATAGCATCTTTGTGGATGCAGGCCAATCTACCGGATACCAAAGTGTAGTCTTGCCCGACGATCACCGAATCCTATACGCGGCAACTCACATATCAAGCGCTGGGTCTACTCAAAGCGAGAATAGAAAAAAGGGACTCACCAACCTAGTATTTCGCGTTCTGAAACCGGGCGTAACCTCGCAGATTCAGGTGAACGATTTGAGATTGGGCTTGTTAAAAGAGAGTACGATTTTAGGAGCAAGCCCTGATCAAATTTTTATGGAGAAACCGACTCCTGAGCCTCCTAAAGTACCGCCAAAGGTTACTGTGTCGTACAGCTCAACGGTTTCAACCAATAAAGATGTAATCGCGACAATCACATCTAGCGAGCCCGTCACCATAACGAACAATAATGGCTCAACCAGTCACACATTCATGAGTAACGGCAGCTTTGTGTTTGAGTATGTCGATGCTTATGGCAACAAGGGGACAGTTACAGCTGCTGTGGCTCTTATTGATAAAGTGGCTCCGACGCTTAAGGTTACCGTCGATAAGCCTGTCATTCGCCCGCCGAATCATAAAATGATTCCAATCAAGGTGACACTTCAAGCGGATGGTACAGGATCTGGAATTGCATCTATTGTGCTTACGTCTATTACCAGCAATGAGTCTGATAACGGCTCAGGGGATGGGGATACGTCAGAAGATATTCAAGATGCCGAGTTTGGTATACAAGATACGTCGTTCAGCCTTCGAGCAGAGCGCTCGGGGAAAGGCAGCGGACGCATCTATACGATCACATATACGGTTACAGATGAGGCTGGAAACGCAGCCGTTGCAACTGCTGCTGTAGTCGTTCCTCACTAATGCAAAAGGAGCTCAGGCGCCCTGTCTGATTCAAAAGGGCAGGGCGTGAGCTTTTTAAATTTCAGTTAGATTTGACCTAGAGAAATTCACAAAAAACAATTGACACTTCCGCTTTATCCATTTAATATTAGTGCATAAAGTATAAACGTTTATATATTATAATCATAGAAATACTTACTGATTTACCAGGGAGAAAAAGTCCAATTAATCTTTAAAAAGCTGTGGGGGATAGTAGTTTATTTTTTTAAATTTTAAATATAAACGTTTATAGAATTAAGGGGGATGTAAATGAAACGCAAACAACGAAGATTTCGAGGGAAAACCTTTTACTTGTTCATTTTTCCTTGGTTAATTGGCTCCATTGTTTTTACGCTATACCCCATTTTGTCATCTCTGTATTTTAGCTTCACGGAATATGATATTAATCATCCGCCAAAGTGGATTGGTTTAGGTAACTATGCCAAGATGCTGCATGATGAGCTCTTCTGGCGTGGTGTTAAGGCTACATTGATCTTCACTCTGTTTAGTGTTCCGCTGCAGCTTGTTCTATCTTTGGTTTTAGCCTTACTGGTCAATCAAAAGCTTCCGTTCCAACGATTTTTTCGCACCGTATTCTATTTTCCAAGCATGATTTCGGGTGTAGCTTTATCGCTGATGTGGCTCTGGGTATTTAACTCGAAGACGGGGATTTTTAATTATGTGCTTAGCCTGGTAGGTGTTGCAGGACCCGGTTGGCTGGAGGATGAGAAATGGGCGCTTGTGGCCATGATCATCATGACGATGTGGGGCGCTGGGGCTGGAATGGTCATTTTTCTTGCAGGTCTTCAGGGGGTTCCGCCTATTATCTACGAAGCAGGTAAAATCGATGGCGTTAGTCGCTGGCAATCGCTGTGGCATATAACAATCCCGATGATATCACCGGTTATTTTGTTCCAGCTCATTATGGGTGTTATCGAATCCTTTCAGGTGTTCACACAAGCCTTTGTCATGACGAAGGGTGGACCTCATTATGCTACACAGTTCTATGTGTTTTACTTGTGGCAGAACGGATTCAAATTTTTCAAAATGGGTTACGCCTCTGCGATGGCATGGCTGCTGCTTATCGCCATTATGTTCTTTACTTATTTAATTATGAAATTCTCCAAAAAGTTTGTGCATTATGAAGCGGGGGATGGCGTATGAACACAGTTAAAAGCAACTCGTCCAGGTCAATGTTTCGTGCAATCGTTTTCCTTTTCCTTATTGTCATAGCTGTGATTATGGTGATTCCATCCATTAATATGTTCTCTACAGCTTTGAAATCGCAGTCGGACGTGCTGAAGTTTCCTCCGGAGATCATTCCGAAGCATATCGCGTGGAGTAATTTTCAAGCTCTTTTCAGCAAATATGACTATGCACTCTGGTACCGCAACAGCTTGTTTGTGGCTTTAATAAGCGTGTTCGGTACGGTGATTTCTTCTGCCTTTGTTGCCTATGGATTCGCCCGTCATGATGCCAAAGCCAAGAATGCGCTTTTTATTTTTTTGCTGGCGACGATGATGCTGCCTTATCCGGTATTGATGATTCCTCAATTTATTTTATTCAAACAGTTGGGATGGATGGACTCCTTCCTGCCGATCACGGTGCCAGCCTTTTTTGGATCCGCCTACATGATCTTTTTGATGAGACAGTTTTTTACTTCGCTCTCGAATGAATTGTTTGATGCTGCAAAGATTGATGGCTGTTCGGAGCTGCGTCAATGGTGGAATATCGCTTTGCCGCTAAGCGGTCCTGTTCTAGCTACGGTAGCGATTTTCTCCTTTATGGGCAGTTGGAATGATCTGCTAGGGCAGGTGCTGTATCTCAGTTCTTCCGACAAATTCACGCTTACCATCGGCATGTCAGCGATGTATGGCTCAGCCACACGCCTTATTCCATGGAATTTGGTAATGGTCGCTGCCATTCTGGCTATGATTCCTGTTGTGTTTTTATTTTCAGTAGCACAAAAGTACTTTGTGGAAAGTGTTGTGCTGACTGGAGTGAAATAAATATTTGGTTACATATGACTAGGAGGGTTAAGGGTATGGGGAAAAACGGAAAATGGGCTTGGAAACGTTCAATGGTAGTGATTTCATCTGCGGCCTTGGTAATGACGGGCTGCACCAGTTCAAAGGATGCAACGGGTGACGCGAAAAGTGGTGAAGTCGTCACCATTAATCAATTCGTTACGGACACTCCTGACAAAGTATATGTGGAGAAACTGGTTCCCGATTTTGAAGCTAGTCACCCTAATATCAAGGTGAAAATCACGAAAGCGCCATATGCCGAGTTCGATTCTAAGCTTCAATCCATGATCGCCGCAGGGACCGCACCAGATGTAACTTCGCATTTCGGGCAGGCTGGCTTCATCGAGTTTTTGGATAAAGGAATGCTGCGTGATATGACGGATCTGATGGCAGCGGATCATTTTAAAGCATCTGATTATGGGATGCCGGACAATGTGTTAGACATTTATAAGTCCGGCGGTAAAAACTATGGAATTCCGGTATATAGCTATGTATCCCTCATGCTTTACAACAAAGACATGTTTGATAAAGCGGGAATCCCTTACCCACCAGCGGATTATGAAGATAAGTCATGGACCTTCGATAAAATGGTTGAAATTGGGAAGAAACTGACCAAGCCTAACACGGATATTCAAAAGGCAGAGTACGGCTTGGATTGGGGCTGGGCCGAGAAGGATATGAGATTGATCTATTTCGGACCGAAAATATATTCAGATGATACTTGGACCAATGGCGGTCATCCGACAGCAGCGTATTTCAACACGCCAGATGTGATCAAAGCGAATAATCGGGTCAATGATTTGATATGGAAAGACAAGGTTATGCCTGACAACCAGTTTAGAAAAGCGGTAGCGGGCGATGGCGGAGATCCATTTGCAACAGGCAAAATAGGTATGTCCGTAGCTGGTGCTTGGATTTTGGCATCCGTGAAAGAATACAGCTTTAAAGTAGGGGTTGCAGCAGTTCCAATCGGATATAACAATAAAGCTCGCGATGTCTTGTATATCGATCCGCTTCTTATCCTTAAAGATTCCAAGCATCCGAAGGAAGCCTACGAATGGATTAAGTATCAGCTGAACAAAGGCGTTCAAGAAAAAGCAATCGAATTAAGCGGAGGCACCCCGCCATCCAACCAACAAGCGGCTGAAAAATATTTTAATCTGTTTGCGCCAGCGATCGATCCTAAGGATTTGAAGAAAGTTGTCGACGGCGGACTTAAATATGGGATCGAATCTTATAATCACTTGATTGCCAACTACACGGAAATTTTGAATATTGTTAATAACGAAATGGATCCTCTTGATAATGGCAAGAAAACAGTGGAAGATGTGAGTCCGGAAATTGACAAAAAGGTAAACGCATTGCTGTCTGAAATCAATGCCAAGTATAAGAAATAATCAAATGAAAAAAATTAGTATTTTAGATGTAGTCGCGAAGTCAGGCGTCTCCCTCGTTACCGTATCAAAGGTATTGAACCATTCTGCGACGGTCCGTGAGAGCAATCGACTGAAAGTGCTGCAAGCAATCAAGGAGCTGGATTATCGTCCTAACTCCGCTGCCCGCAGCTTAGCGCGTGGCAAAACAGGGTTGATCGGGCTTACGTTGGATTCATTACAAGATACTGTGTTTGATGGTATTGTGCAGTCCGTGAACGAAAGCTTAGAAGAGCAGGGCTATTTATTGGCTTTGTCGGTGGCCTCCCCTTCCAAAGGGGAGACTAACGGGCAAGACAACTTCTTATTCCAAGAGGATCGTGTGGATGGCATTATCGTGCTTTCCCCTCAAAATGAGAAGAACTATGTACTAGAGCTCAAACGAAAGAAGATTCCTTTCGTTATTATCGATAACCATCTAGAAGCCACAAGCGCTTTGACAGTGAATGTAGACAATTACAAGGGTGGGTATGAAGCGACCAAGCATCTGCTTGGTCTCGGGCATATCCGCATTGCTCATGTAACGGGTCCTATTCATTTCCTCAGTGTTCGGGAAAGAAGAAGGGGCTTTGAAGCTGCTCTTCAGGAGGCAGGTCTTTCCCCATTGATTGTGTCCAACACGGATTTTAGCATTCGCAATGGATTTACGATTGCCAAGGAATGGCTGAATGGCGGTACGATACCAACAGCTGTTTTTGCCGGAGATGATGGCTTAGCGCTTGGGGTTATGAAAGCTTTTCAAAGTGAGGGATACAACATTCCTCGTGACGTGTCTGTAATCGGATTTGACGATCAAGTCTTTGCATCGGAAATCCATCCTTTACTAACAACGGTTCGTCAGCCTATGGTTGAAATGGGTCAGCAGGCCGTGCGGCTTTTGCTGCGATTGATTCAGGGCTTGAAAAGAAATACGTCTGTTCTCTTACAACCGAATTTGATTATCAGAGATTCTACAACCCGATACATTAGAGATTAAATATGTTTTCCGGGTAGGAGGTGGCATACATGAATTACTATCTAGGAGTTGACGCTGGCGGAAGTAAAACCCTTGCTGTCATCACGGATGAAACAGGGACATTACTTGCAAGCGGAAATAGCGGACCTGGCAACCATCAGATCAATGTTGATTTAGCAGAGCAAAATATTCAAGAAGCTGTAAACCAAGCTCTAAACCAAGCAGGATTACAACCGCACGAAATAGCCGTCGCTTGGTTTGGATTAGCAGGTGCCGATCGAGAGGCGGATTTCCGTATTTTACGACCCATGATCCACAAGCTTCAATTTTCCCGCTATGACATCGTATGTGACACTATGATTGCTTTACGTGCAGGAACAACCAGACCGTCAGGAGTTGTGGTTATCTGTGGTAATGGCATGAACTGTGCAGGTGTAAATTCCATTGGAGAAAGCTTGCAATGCGGCGGCTTTGGTTATGCGTATGGGGATTTTGGCGGGGGGAGCGAGCTTGCCGTAGAAGCATTCCGCGCGGTCATACGAGCTTGGGAGGGACGAAGTCAAGCAACACTGCTGACTCCTCTGGTCCTTGAAGCATTAGGCTATACATCGGTAGAGCAAATGTTCCATCATTCTTTAGACAACCATAGAAGGATTCCTTCAAGTTTAACCAAGCTTTTATTTATTGCTGCGGCTAAAGGAGACACCGTATCCCGTAACATTTTACAAAGGCAGGGTACGGAATTAGGACAATCCGCAAGAGCGGTGATCGAAAAGTTAGGTATGCAGGAGGATACATTCGATCTTGTTTTAGCTGGAAGTGTGATTACAAAAGGCGAAGGAAGCTTTATTCACCCTTACATTGCTGATGAGGTGCACGAGATTGCCCCGGGCTGCAGCTTGCGAGTGCTGACAATGGAACCTGTAGTAGGAGCTATTTTATCAGCTATGGAAAAGGATGGACGGAAGATTACGGATGCTGTTTACGAGCAGTCTCAGTAACATTCATAATCTCAAAGGAGTTGTCACAGTTGAATAAACGCTTAAAAGTCGTTGTAATTGGCGGAGGCTCATCTTATACGCCTGAGTTAATCGAAGGTCTTATCCTGAATTATAACGAATTTCCGATAACCGAAATTTGGCTGGTAGATATCCAAGAAGGTAAGCATAAGCTCGATATTGTCGGGAAATTGGCACAGCGGATGGTCGAGAAATCAGGGCTGCCAATCGAAGTACATCTAACTATCAATCGCCGGGAAGCGCTAGAGGGAGCTGATTTTGTTTCTACTCAAATGCGTGTCGGCCTTCTCCAGGCAAGGATTTGGGATGAGACCATTCCTCTTAAATATGGTGTCATCGGGCAAGAAACGACCGGCCCAGGCGGTATGCTCAAAGCGTTTCGGACCATTCCCGCCTTGCTGGATATCTGTAAGGACATGGAAGAACTTTGTCCGGATGCATGGATGCTTAACTTCACAAACCCAGCGGGCATGGTAACAAAAGCCGTCAATACATACACCAAAATTAAAGCGATCGGCCTTTGTAATGCGCCTACAGGCGTTTATAAATGGTTGATGGAGCTTTATGACGTTCCTGCCCAGCAAATCTATGCGGAGTTTGTTGGTTTGAATCATTTGCATTGGGTGACACAAGTCGTTGTGGATGGTCAATCTAAGCTAGAGGAGCTTTTGGGTAACAGTCAAGGCTATTCCGCCAAAAATGTGCCGCAATCCGAATGGAATGAGAGCTTAATTCGTTCATTAGGGGCTATTCCTTCCTATTATTTAAAATATTTCTACCTCAAGCAGGAGATGCTTCAAGACCAGCTGGATTCATCTGCGAAAGTAGGTACTCGCGCTGAGATCGTGAAACAACTGGAGGACGAATTGTTTGAGCTGTATAAGGACCCGAATTTAGCGGAGAAGCCTAAACAGCTGGAGAAACGCGGAGGCGCTTATTATTCGGAAGCGGCCGTTCGTTTAATGAAGTCATTATATAACGATACACGTGATATTCAGACGTTGAATGTTCCTAATGGCAATATATTGGACTTTTTATCACCGGATGCCTGCATTGAGGTCAACTGTGTCGTTACGAAGCAGGGGCCTATCCCTATTGCTGTTTCTAATGTTCCGTTTGCTGTAAAAGGGTTAATTCATGCTGTCAAAACGTATGAGCAATTAGCCATCGAAGCTGCAGTAAGCGGTGATCGTGATCTTGCCCTTCTTGCATTAGCTAATCATCCTTTGATTCCTTCAGTGAATGTTGCGGAACCCATGTTAGTAGAAATGTTGGAGCAAAATAAAGCTTTTCTGCCTCAATTTTTTCGGAATTAATATATAAACGTTTATATGAATGAGGAAGATTCTACATGCGCCCCGGATTCGCGCACGTTGTAGTACTGCCGCATGGCGCAAAGAACAGGCTAGACAAGGAGCAGGTAAAAGCTCTGAGTCTAGCCTGTTTTTGGGGTAAGCAAGTTCGCGCTTATTTATTCGGGTGCTCCAGAATAAGCGCGTTTTCCGAGCTTATTTGTCGTATATCCCATTCATAACGACCAAAAGGGGCTGTCCCATAAGGCGTTCATCTCTAGGCTTCCTCTGTTTTCACAATTGCACTACATGGAAAACCTACCGTTAATTTGGGTATTTTTTCATAAAAAAGCTAGTTTATATGGAAAGATGACCGTTTAGAGCAATTGACGCCAAATGAACTGGAGGAATTCCTGTTAGATTTCGCTCCATACCGAAACAAAATAGAGGCCGCTCGCTAGGTTATTAACCTTTTGCGTCAGCCTCCCTGATGATTAGAATGGATTAAGGCGTTTTTACAAAGTTCACCCAGTTCAAGTTAGGATCTCCGGTTGGCATTTTGATGCGAATGGTTTGATTGCCGGAAGGCAAAGTAATAGTCATACTAGCCGTTTGCCAAGTTTGATAACCGCCTGTATTCGGAATGGTAAATGTTCCTAAAGCTGTGCCATTCGAAGTTACTTGGAATTGTCCACCGCTAACTGGACTTGCCACTCGGAATTGCATGGAATAGGTACCAGGGTTTTGAACATTTACTTTATACTCGACCCATCCACCTTGACCATTCCAACCGACATCTAGTCCACCGCCCACATCTGTTGTTGTTTCCGTGGATGTGGCGGACATGGCATCATATTTTTCCGCTTCAATTTTTGCCGGTAAAGCAACTCCTGTTGCCCCTGTTCCTTGCTTCGTAAAATTAAGCCAATTTAAGTTAGGGTCTCCGGTCAGAAGAGAAATCCTTATGGTTTGAGCACCTGCAGGTAAAGTAATTGCAGTAGTGGCTGTTTGCCAAGTTTGGTAACCACCTGTTTTAGGAATGTTGAGAGAACCCAGCAGGGTGCCGGCAGCATCTTTGATTTGGAAAACGCCACCAGTCACAGGGCTCGCTACACGGAAATCAACATTGTATATGCCAGCAGTTTGTGCGTTAATAGCGTAATCCAACCAACCGCCTTGGCCATTCCAACCTACATCGAGCCCACCGCCTACATCAGAAGTTGGCTCCGTCGAAGTACTAGACATCGCTTTGAAGCTCTCGGCTTCGATTTTCCCTGGAATGGCTTGACCTGCTGCTGTTGCTTGTAAACCCGTGTTAATAGCACTCCAGAAATTAGCATCTTCTTCGCCTAAGCAATAAACGGAAACACCTGCTAATCCATAACTGATCGTATAGTTTGTTTTTTGAGCAATACTGGTTGAATCTTCATACCAAACCTCATGGTTTTTACCATTTAATGTATAAGTGAATTTCATGGAGCCGCTTGCAGCATCTCTTACTGGCGTTGCGTGAATATCGGCAATCAATTGGGGTATATTTTTCCAATAGATCAATTGATTGCTGTTTCCTGTTGCATCAGACAAATTCCAGTCGTTTCCATATGCCGGAATTCCCATTAATAGTTTTTGAGGAGACACATGAGCGACAGCATAATTTAACGCATTCGTAATAAATGATTTGCTTGTAACCGGGCCTGGACCGCTCCAAACGCCATATTCGTCATATGTCATAATTTGCAGCAAATCAGCATCCGCGCCAAGTGCCGTAAAGTTGAAAGGATAGGTCCATGAATCGTTGGGGTCATCTACATTTTTGGCTGGCACTGAAACCATGGTTAGCAAATTATTTGCATGCATGACAGCTGCAACATCATGAACAAAGCTGGTAAAATTAGGACCTTCAGTAGCCAACATGCCTTCAAAATCAATGTTAATGCCCTTATAATTATTGTTTTTCACAAGATTCAGCATGTTCGTAATCAAATTGCTTCTTGCCGTCGAGTTCGTCAGTACAGCATGAGCGAGTGAACTATCCCAATCATGAACCACATCGTTATAATTGGACACAAGGGCATATGGCACTTGTCCATGTGAATTTGCGTACGATACTGCTGCTGTTGGAACTGTGCCAATTAGATTGCCATTCACATCAGTATTAAATGTATCCGTAGAAACATGTGTAAGGTTGCTGCCATATGTATCGAGATCATTCCCGGAATCTACGGTGTAATAACCTAATACGATGGGGGCAGCAGCTGCTTTAGTGATGGGTGCGCTTACAGAAACCATGACTGATAACATGAACGTGGTAACAACTGTTAAACCAAGTACTTTTCTCATCTTCATCATTGGATCTCCTTTATGAATCATATTGGGCATACGGCCGAACCTTAACGCACTTCTTTAACAAAATTAGAGAAGAAGACATATTTCCTATTCATTCAAAAAGCGTCACCCCCAAAATATATAAACGTTTATACTTACAAGATAAATTCTAAATGCTTGGATTATCGTTGTCAATTGTTATTTACAGCTTAATATTGACACTGTTCACGTATGTGAATATACTTTTATATATAAACGTTATAATAATTAGGGAGTTCAAATGGAATGAAAAAAGTAAGCATCTTAGATGTCGTTGCTAAGTCAGGTGTTTCTCTCGTTACTGTGTCCAGAGTTTTGAACAATGTGGCGTCCGTGAGGGAGAGCAATCGTCAAAAAGTACTGCAAGCCATTAAAGAACTGGATTACAGACCTAATTCGGCAGCACGAAGTCTAGCTCGCGGTTCAACGGGCTTAATCGGGCTTACATTGGTTACGCTCAAGGATACTGTTTTCGATGGTATTGTTCAAACGGTGAATGAATCTTTGCAGGATAATGGTTATTTTCTCGCCTTATCTGTTTTCTCGCCTGCGAAGGATGAACCGGACGAACAGAAAAATTTTTTATTTCAGGAAGATCGTGTAGATGGTATTATCGTTCTCTCACCACTGGATGAAGAACGCTATGTCATGGAGCTAAAGCAGAAGAAAATTCCTTTTGTGATCATAGATAATCATGTTGAAAATACTAGAGCTTTAACCGTGAATGTAGACAATTACAATGGAGGCTATGAAGCGACCAAGCACTTGCTTGATCTAGGCCATACTCGGATTGCGCATGTAAGCGGCCCTGAGCATTTTCTGAGTGTTAGGGAAAGAAAACGGGGCTATGAGAAAGCATTAGCAGAAGCCGAACTGTCCCCTTTAACGATTTCCCACACGGACTTTGGTATCCGTACCGGCTTTGACGTTGCTAAGGCATGGATCCAAAATGAGATCATTCCTACGGCTGTTTTTGCGGGGGATGACGGTTTAGCGCTCGGTGTCATGGAGGCGTTTCAGAGCGAAGGGTACAAGATTCCAAGTGATCTTTCTGTTATCGGTTATGATGACCAAGTATTTGCTTCGGAAATACATCCGAGACTTACGACCATTCGCCAGCCTATGGAGCAAATGGGCCAGCATGCTGTACGTCTTTTGCTAAAATTGATTCAAGGGTCCAAAAGAAATTCTTCCATCGTTTTGCAGCCCGAATTGATTGTTCGAGAGTCGACAGCGATGTGTAGGATAGGATCGTGATGCTAAAATAAGAGAGCTAGTTCTTCGAACGACTGAAGAGATAGCTCTTTTATTTATTTTTAATCGAATGCTGGACGTACACTGACTTTGTATTTTGTATGATGCTATAATAAGAGAAACAGCCTAGATGCAACTTTGCGATGCAGCGAGTGCGTGGGTAGACGCGGCAGGCGGCCTATACGGTTGTGCAAAAATAGGATAAGAACAGGAGCTTGTAATCATGTTACATATTGGCATTATCGGTACTGGCGGGTTCAGTAAGATGCACGCAAAAATTTTGTCCGAGATGGAAGATGTGCAAATCCAAGCGGTTTGCGGGACGAGTAAGGCAAAAGCGAAGGAGTTTGCTTCGGGATTCAGCATTCCCTCAAGCTATGAAAGTGTTAGTGAGATGCTGGAAGCCGAGCGCTTGGATGCCGTATATATTCTTGTACCGCCAATGTCGCACGGGGAGTTTGAAATGCAGCTTATTGAAAGAGGCATTCCTTTTTTTGTTGAAAAGCCGCTTGGCGTGAATGCCGAGCAGCCTTATCAGATTTTAACCGAATTGCGCAAGAAACCCCTGATTACGTCCGTTGGCTATCATTTTCGTTATACAGATACAGTAAGTCAGATGAAACAATTGTTGAGCCAGCAAAATGTCGGCATGATTACAGGCAATTGGATGGGAGATATGCCTCAAGTTGCTTGGTGGAGAGATCAAGAGAGATCAGGCGGACAATTCATAGAACAAAGCACACATCTGGTCGACATTCTGCGTTATTGTGTAGGAGAGATTGACGAAGTCTACGCTTTGTATGGCAATCAAGTGATGCACAAGCAATTTGATGGGGTAACGGCAGCCGATGTGGGAACGGTGACTTTGAAATTTAGCAGCGGCGTTATTGCTAATATTTCTAATACGTGCGTGCTGCCAAATGGACTGGGTAAGGTGGGTATAACCTGCTATACGCAGGAGGGGATGCTGGAGTGGGATACGGAACGTTTGAAATTGATCGAAGCTCATGCAACCTCTGAAATTAAAAGATCAGTTAATCCCTATCTCGTAGAAAATGAAGCCTTCATCCATGCGCTGAAAACAGGGGATACCGGGCGTATTCTTTCGGATTACGAGGATGCCTTTAAGACACAACAGGTGACTGTTGCTGCGCTCAAATCAGCGAAATCGGGATTGCCTGTTCGCATTGGATAAGGAAAGTGTCCAATGACACAAATGTGCCTACATAATTTTAAATGGAAATGCCTGAGGAATCAGGCTTTTTTATTTTTATGTGGGAGGATTTGTGTCATCAAAAAATACACAAATGTCCCAACATTGTAGTCTTACGACACAAATTCACCTACTTTATAGGAGTTCTATTTTCAGGTCAGATATCACAAGAAATATTTCGATTGCCGACAGGATAAACTTAACCGCTTTGCTAACGGAAACTATAGTTGAGGAGCATGCTTCGTGGCTGCTCCTTTTTCGTTTGCTGAACTAACGGGCAGGCTTGCGTAATTGATAAGTTTGCACTCAATTTAATCCATGGGTTGGAAGAGTCTGATTAGCATTCGATGAGTTTGCATAAGTATTTCTTGAATAAAAGCAGTTCTATCCAAAGAAACCACTCCATTGTTAGGAGTGGTTTTGTCTTTATATACTAATGTAAATCTTATGGTCAAAAGATACTTTGTGTTTGGATACATTACGGTGAACCGTATCACAAGTAACGGCAAGTTTTCAGCTCCATAGTCATCTACGTAGGATCGGTTTGAATGGTCCTGCCTTTATAAAACATATGCGCGGGGTCGATTTCTTTTTCTTTCGCTGAAACCGAGGTTGAGCTTAGTTTGAAGACCGCAGTTTTGCTCCCCATGGATGAAACGTACCTTTCCAGATGACTTTTTTTGAGCGGTTGATCATAATAGTCCGGCACATATTTATCAAGCATTCCCTGCATGGCTTCCGTTGCTTCGGTCAAATCAGATATTCTAATCACTGTTCCATGGATTATTACGCTCATATACGCGGTATCTGTATTTGCGGGTACCGGATCGGAGATGGTCCCATACTCCTCGCTAATTGTGAAACAGGCCTGGGGATTGTGCTCGATGAATGTCACTTTCTTCCCTTCTGCAGCCCCATGAAAATAGACAGCATCGTTCCACCACAAGAAATTTAGTGGAACGACATAGGGGACGTCTTTTGATGATAAGCCTAGAAAACCTGTTCGAGATTGTTTAAGAAAACGTTGGATTCTTTCTGTATCTGTACAAGCGCGTTTCTGCATACGAATTGGAAACAAATAAATCCCTCTCCTTCTAAAAATGTTCATCGGTTTGTGATACTATTATTTTAAGTGTAATCTGTCATGTGTAAAAGTGACAGAAATAGCGAAATAATTAGGGACAGATGGTGAGTAACTTGATAGGTTTAACTCCGGAGATTGATAAACAGAGCAAAATCCCCATCTATCTTCAGCTTTTTACGTACATAAAAGGGCAGATAGAAGCCGGTATCATTCGTGAAAATGATCGACTGCCTTCCATTCGGGAGTTATCTACTTATTTGATGATAAGTAAAAACACAGTGGAGATCGTATATCAACAGCTGCTTGCAGAAGGTTATATTCAAAGCAGGCTTCGAAGCGGTTTATATGTGCTACCAATGGAGACGTTGACCTTGACTGGGGGCGTGCGAGAGTTGATTTTCACGTGTGAAATCGAGGGACGAACGCATGAGCAGAGCGAAGAGAACTTGATTAATTTCGAGTATGGGGATGTCGAGTTGGGACATTTTCCGATCAAGCAATGGAAAAAGTGCCTGATTGATTCTCTCGATGACCGTTCTCATGAAGTATACGGATATGGTGATCGGCAGGGGCATGCAGGACTTCGGAGGGAAATCTCCCAGTATTTATATCAGTCACGCGGAGTCACGTGTTCGTCAGGTCAAGTTTTTCTCAGTGCAGGGACACAACAGTCCATCAGCATGCTCTGCCAGCTTTTGTCCCTTTCGAAGCGAGTAGCCCTGGAAGAGCCTGGCTATAACGGGGTCAGGGTCGTGTTCGCCAATCATGAGCATGAGATTATCCCCATACCGCTTGAGAATGACGGATTAGTGGTTGATAAGTTGCGTCAAAGTGGTGCCAAAACGGTATATGTCACCCCATCTCATCAGTTTCCAATAGGAACCGTAATGCCTGTACAGAATAGAGGCAAGTTGCTTCAGTGGGCTTATGAGAACAATGGTTACATTGTCGAGGATGACTACGACAGTGAGTTTCGTCATCAAGGTCAGCCAATTCCGGCGCTGAAGGCTATGGATACGGGAGACAGGGTCATCTACTTGGGGACGTTCTCGAAATCATTCCTTCCAGGCGCTAGATTGAGTTATATAGTATTGCCGGAATTGCTCGCTCAGTCTTACAAGAAAGAAATGCAATCGTATAGTCAATCGGTCTCACCGCTCATACAGGCGGCAGTGTATATGTTTATGAAAAAAGGTTATTTCGAGGGGCATGTCCGCAAAATGAGAAAGTTGTATCAATCGAGACATAAAACATTGATACGTTCTATTCATGAGTTTCTGGGGAATCGGGTTAGTATTATCGGGCAAAAATCGGGCTTGCATTTACTGCTGGATGTGTACAATCGACACAGCTTGGAATTGATCGATCTTGCGGCCCAGGAGCGGTGTTAAAGTGTACTCACCTAGCATTCATTGGATGGACCCTGCTAAGTGTCCAGACTCGTATATCATGCTCGGATTTGCAGGGTTAAGTGAAGGGCAAATTACTGAGGGTATATTTCGGTTAAAAGAGGCGTGGTTCGGCTAGCAATGCATAATGAATTGTCATTGACAGCGCGGAGAACCATACCACAAGTAACGGCGAAAATTAGATGGTGGCGGTTCACTGGTAACGGCAAATCAAAGCCTTTATCCTTGCAATAAGGCTGTCGAAATCAATGGATCGGCAGTTTTCTCCGCTAACGGGCAGGATTCTACAGCAGGTCATTGAAAACACAATAAAATAAATGCAGGTCAAATCAAAGGAGATTAATATGCTTTACGAACAAAGAGTGACAGTTCCAACCATAGAAAGCCTGATGAATATTATTAGCAATTTTAAAGAATATAAGATTGATACAAATTTAGACCCGGAAATAGAACTTGGGGTAATAAGTAAAAACGAACAAAGTGGTTTTTCATGTATGATGACTCCAGACCATGCCCTTTTTAGTATTGATATATTAAATGCTAAAGACGAGGTTCTCATTAGAATTTTAATAGAGATATTAGACAGATATAACCTCGAAACGGACAGACTGAATGAAGATATCCGAATTTGTTACAATAACAGGATTGCTGAAATGCAAACGGATTACGAAAGATACTGGGTTATTTATAGGTTTGATGAGGAAGATGATATGGTACAAGTTAGATATAGAGCGTTTGTTAATGAGTGAATGGTTCATTTTCATAGCACATCAGATAACATCATATTCGTACTACAGTAAGCCAACTGTCAGACCATAAAGTGGTAAAAACCCGGTTAATTGGGTAACTCATTACGCTCCCTCGTTATGATTTAATTTCCTCACGTAAGCTCGTGTATTCGCAGGATTTCATCCCTATTGGATTCGATAGAAGAATGAAAAGAGTCAGGATTTGTTATGTTGACCCGTTAGAAGGCGTGCGGGAATAGAGGTGGGGTATCCGCACCTAATTAATTCCATATACTGCACGTATTCTCCACATGGCCCTTAGCGATTTTCGCTCCCATGTCTCAACGGGTCTAAGCCCTCTCATTCCTTCGTCACATCTATCTAAGGGGTGGAGGTCGGTTTTTCTAACGGAACGGGTCAGTGCCCTTTTGCGTAACGTATCCCGATACTCCGTGCTTTCTTTGTCATCCTGCGAATACGCCAACTTGCGTTAGTAATGCATAGTTTTTAAGCTGCCAATGCAAAGACTTTCACTGGGTTGTATGCTTCTTCACTGCGTGCTAGGCCTACTAAAAGTCGAGCCAACTTTCCACATAACTTCATGATGGATTTCATTTTTTTTAGCTTTTTTGCCTGAACATTATGTTGATGCAAAGCCTTGAATTCTTTGTTAGTCATAACCATACACATCGTTATTAGGTAGAGGAAGTGTCGCAGGCGTGGTCGTCCTCGTTTACTGAGGGTCATCTGGCCTTTCCATTTCCCAGAGCTTGCCTCGGTCAGATTAAGGCCTGCGTGACGCAGCAGTGTGTTTCCGTGGATATAACCACTGAGATCACCTGACTCCCCTAAGACACCCGCTAAAGCAATCGCACTTATGCCAGTAATGGCAAGGATTTTACTTGCATAAGGGATTCGTTCAAGTACGGCTTTGGCCTCAGTTTCGATTCTCTGCAGCTGTGTGTTTGCTAAGTCATACTCCTCAAGAAGATGCTCAAGATGGAGTTTGTAAGAATATGTTGCCTGGGTAGACCCAACGCTCTTTTTGGCAAGATCGATGAGCAACTTAGCTCTACGGACACCAGAGTGTCGTTTCATGGACTTTTTCCATCCCGCAATCACATCGTTAGGTTCTAGTCTAGATAGATCGGCGGGGAGAGGAAACAACCTAAGAGTCTCCAATGCACCTTTGCAAGTTAAGATTTTAAAGACTTGTCTAAGCTCAGGAAACACAATGTCGACCCAGCGGTGAATTTGATTAACTGCACTTACAAGCCGCTTAACAACAGTCTCTCGATTTGCCATAAGGACTCGCAGCTCTTCGTATTCTGTGGAATGAAAACGGACTGGGGAATAGTAGCCGTTTTTCACCATGTCAGCAATGACAAGCGCATCCTTTTTGTCACTTTTAGATCGTGTATTGTCGCGGTTTTCTTTATTTTTTTTGACTAGGTGAGGATTTACGAGTACAGCCTCGATCTCGGTATCTTTAAGCCAATGTGCAAGGGCAAGCCAGTAATGTCCTGTTGGCTCCATACCGACGATTACTTGGCTTAGCTTGTACGAAGCTAGCAAGTCTCGGATCCAGCGATCAAGAGATCGGAAGCCGATTTCATCATTACTAAATTCCAGGGGATTACCCAAAGCAATACCACGGAAATTAACAGCTCTAGCAACGTGGATCTCCTGAGCGATATCTACACCGACAACAAGGTGATTAGAGGTAATGTTTTCAATGAGTTGATTTTGTTTATCTTGTGCTTTAAACTTCATAGTAGAGCGACCTCCTGATGTGGGATTTTAAGGGCTGTAGACCCGTTACGTACTCCCATCGTACAGGAGCGCTCTTTTTTATTCAAAGTCCAAATTATTCGTTCCACAGGAATTCTAACGGGACACGATAGTTCAATCATGACACGACGGAGCCGCCGAAGGACGGGCAGAATAATTAAAGGGAATCATTCTGAGATAAGCGAATTATTAAAAAAGTGATATGTGTATTTCATTAAATTGCAGAGGGGAAATAGTGTGCCAGACCTGACAAAAAACGTTCTCGAAGACATGAACAAGCAGTCTCGATCGAATCATTAAGAGCTTAAACCAACTTGATGATGATTTGATTTGGAAAAAAATGAAGGATTCTATGAACAGCATTGGAAACCTTTGCTTACATTTAGCGGGAAACGAGTATCAGAACCTCATAAGTGCAATCGGAAACAAACCTTTCATTCGGGAACGCGCTCAAGAATTTAATTCTGAAGGTGGCATATCGAAGGATGAATTGAAAAGTCTTCTTTTGAGGACACGATCTGAATCGGAAAGTATATTATCAGTTTTGTCCGAGCAGGATTTAAAAAGGGAAGTCATAATCCGCTATGACTTGGAGGACTGGAACAGAATGCTTCGGGTTAATGCTTCAGAAAATGAAACCTATGAAGCGAGAGTAATCAGTCGGCTTCTTGTTCAGGTTGCGGCACACTATGGATATCATGCTGGGCAAATTGTACTACTCTCCAAATTAATGAAAGATTCGAATGAACACATAACAGGACAGTATCATTGATCATTCATTCAACTAACGAAACTTATAGTTCAAAATTGGAAGGGCTGCCGCTTAGGCAGCCCTTCGTTGAGCTAACGGGCAGATTAGTTGAAGATGAAGTGCAGGGAACCGTACCACAAATGACGCAAATTTTCTGGTTAGGGGACGGGCGAATTGTTGTACAAAGCATGGATATTCTGGTGGATCCATGAAAATTATACGAGGCGTACAGAGCAATTCACCCCAGGAGGGTTATTCTTAGCTGGTGATCTCCCCAAAGAAAGCCTTATATTCTAAGTTAGTACCTGGCGTGCCTCGCCCTGCAGTGATAGTAAAGGTTGGCATTAATAAGCAGCATTTGAATGCAGAAGGTGCCGAAACTTTTGATATAGACTTCCATATGGCCCCAAAGCTAGAGGGGGGCCAGTTTGTTGATGTAATTGGTCGAATCGAGACGAAACCCGAAGAACTAAAGGAAGTTGTGAAGGATTTTTGGGAAGAGCACGAAGCAGAGGGACTTGAACCGGAGCAATGTGCGGATCAAGTCATGAATGAAATGTTAGGGTCCCCTTGGCTGTTAAAGAATCAAGAAGTGATTCTATTTGGTTATCTTGCTGAGTTGTACGGTCGACATAAAGATGCAAATGACTCCTTTTATAAGTATCTTAAGGGCTTAGAGACTGCTGCTAGCAAGTAAAACGGGTACACGATTTACGAGTAAGACATTAACATTCCCTTGCAGCAAAGACCGTCCATTATTACTGGACGGTCTTTTTTAACCATTCAGAATTTATAAGATTCACTCTTATTCATTTCTGAATGGTCTCCGATAAAAACGACATCCTCTGTCCTAGAGGACGACGAAGTCGTTTTTACTGCGAACCGCGCCGCAGCCCAAATCAGGAAATTTTTCTCCCTTGAGGCACTAGTTGCTTTGGGGTATATTAGTACAGGTGCATATTTATGCACGATCCGACACCCAGATCAAACATAGAAAGAGGACATCATGAACAACCACTTTATGAGCACAACGGCACATTTTAAATCGTTCAAAAAGGCATACGCAACGCTCGCCTTCATCGCGATTCTAACGGTACTTGTCTTCGGTAGCTCCTTTTCTGGTCCGACGGCCTATGCCGCGTCCGGCGGGGATGCCGGCAAGACGATTAAGATGGGAACTAGTCCTGACTATCCGCCCTACGAGAACGTTGACGCGACGGGGAGCGGCGGCATCGTCGGACTCGATGTCGACATCGCGAAGTATATCGCGGATAAGCTTGGCTATAAGCTGACGATCGCTGGTTCGGACTTCGACGGCTTGATCGCCGCGTTGCAAACCCATCGGGTCGATTTCGTCATGTCGGGCATGTCGGTGACGGACGAACGGAAGAAAAGCGTCGATTTCTCTGACAGCTATTACATGGCTCGGAATACGATCGTCTCCATGAAAGATAAAAACTACGGCACGCTGGACGAGCTCAAAAACAAGCGAATCGGCGTACAGCTTGGTTCGACGCAGGAGCAAGTCGTTGCGGACATGAAGGACGCCCAAATCGTAAAGCTGAACAAAATTCCCGATCTGATCCAAGCGCTCGAAGCGAACCGGATCGATGCGGCGATCGTCGAAGACGCCGTCGCGGCGGGGTACGCCGGTTCGAACGCGGATTTGAAGTTCGCGATGATCCCCGCGGCCGGCAACGGGGAAGGTTATGCCGCCGCGTTCCCCCATGGATCTCCACTAACCGCGGAATTTAACGGCGTCTTGAAGAAGATGAAAGACGACGGCACGTTGCAGACGATGATCGACAAATGGTTCGGGACCAAAACCGAGACGGCTAAGCCGAAGAGCGGTTTGGATTTCGGAAAGCTACGCCCCTACTACGGATATATCCTTCGCGGAGTGTACATTACTTTGCTGTTCACGATCGTATCCGCTCTGTTCGGATTCGTCTGGGGCGGCATCCTGTCATTGTTCAAGCTCTCGAAAATCGCGCCGCTTAGATGGTTTTCGACCGTGTACACGTCCGTATTTCGGGGGACGCCGCTGCTGCTGCAGCTGTTTTTGATTTATTACGCCACGCCGCAATTGTTCCATTACAACATTCCATCGCTGCTGGCGGCGGGTCTAGCTTTCGGATTGAACTCGGCGGCCTACTTGTCGGAGACGATTCGCGGGGGGATTCTGGCCGTCGACAAAGGCCAGCGCGAAGCGGCATTGGCGCTCGGCATTCCTTACGGGACGATGATGGGCAGCATCATCCTGCCGCAAGCGGTCAAGAACATCCTGCCGGCTCTCGTGAACGAATGCGTAGCTCTCGTCAAGGAATCGTCCCTCGTCTCGGTTATCGGGGTCGCGGATTTGATGAGACGGTCCAACGTCGTGCAAGCGAACACGTTCCTGGCGTTCGAGCCGTTGCTCGTCGTCGGGGCTATCTACTACGTGCTCGTGCTTGTTCTGACATCGTTTGCCCGGTTACTCGAAAGGAGGATGCGCCGCAGTGATTAACGTCGAAAATTTAACTAAAAGTTACGGCAAGCTCGAGGTGCTAAAAGACATCTCGACGACCGTGGAGCACGGCGAAGTGGTAGCTTTGATTGGCCCATCGGGTTCCGGTAAGTCGACTCTTCTCCGTTGTCTCAACCTTCTGGAGGTGCCGACGGGCGGGCGGATCCTCGTGGATGGAGCCGATTTGACCGACCGTAAAACCGACATCACCCGCGTCCGCCAACGGATCGGCATGGTGTTTCAGCATTTTCATCTCTTCCCGCACATGACGGTCATGGATAACCTGACTTTCGCCCCGATGCGAGTCAAAGGATTGTCCAAAGACGAGGCGCGCGCCAAAGGTCAGCAACTGCTCGACCGAGTCGGGCTTTCCGACAAGGCGAACGAGTTCCCTTCCAAGCTGTCCGGTGGACAGAAACAGCGCGTGGCGATCGCGCGCAGTCTCGCCATGGATCCGGAGATCATGCTGTTCGATGAACCGACTTCCGCGCTCGATCCGGAGATGGTGAAGGAAGTGTTGGCCGTCATCCGCGATCTTGCCTCTTCGGGCATGACGATGATGATCGTCACCCATGAGATGAATTTCGCCCGCGAAGCGGCGAATACGATTTACTTCCTTGAAGGCGGACGGCTGCTCGAACGCTCCGAGCCGGAGCGGTTTTTCACGAAGCCGCAAACCGAACGCGCGGCGCGGTTTCTGGAGAAAGTGCTGTAGCACAATAGGATATTTAGGCCGTGGTTCTGCTTAGGAGCGGAATCGCGGCCTTTTCGCGTTGATTTGCAGGGATCGTTTACGAAGATTTGTCGCAGTTGAAGCTCACTTTGAGCAATTTGTTACATTTCATGCAGGTAGTTTGTTTCAAAAGCACCGGATGGAAGGTCTCAAAGAGGTAGCCATATGTATCCTTGGGTGACAGTTCTAATAACTTTTCCAAGGAAAATAGACTTTCTTGTTGAATACTATACATCTGGAGTTCTTCCTTCCTTGTTTGGTAGCGGTACTTAACACTTCGAGATTTGAGGAGGCACTCCTATTTTCAACCATTCAGAATTTATAAGTTTCATGCTTATCCATTTCTGAATGGTCTCCGATAAAAACGACATTCTCTGTCCTTAGAGGACGACGAAGTCGTTTTTACTTGGTGTTCAGGCTTTTAAGGCAGATTGGAGAGGTAATAATGGGAAATACGGATAAGTTTGAAATGATCGCTAATATTTATGACACTTCAGAAAGAATTCAAATTGCAAAGGTATCATCTGATGCCATTCGTGAATATTTAGTTGACGCTAATAGTAAGAATGCTATTGATTTTGGGTGTGCAACTGGTCTTGTCGGAATGCACTTGTTAAGCGATTTTAATTAAATGCTTTTTCTGGATACATCACAAAACATGATTAAACAAATAAAGCAATAAATTTCTGATGTTAATATTCAGAATGCCGTTACATTATGCATTGATTTTGAAAAAGAAGGTCTATCGGATTTACATGCTGACTATATTATTTGGCTCAGGTTCTACTCCATATTAATGATGTTGAATTAGTGTTATCAAGATTATTCGATGTTCTAAATGAAGGAGGACATTTGCTAATCGTAGATTTTAATAAAAATGAAAAAATAGTTTCAGATATCGTTCATAATGGATTTAATCAAGCAAAGCTAACTGACATTATGACTAAAATAGGATACAGGGATATTCAATCCAAAACTTTTTATAATGGAAGTAAAATATTCATGGGTCATGATGTATCTATGTTTAGCTCTCATGAAAATTCAATTACCTTTGGAGGGGAGCATATTATTCAAATGATTAAAGAGAACTGGAAGGATTGGAAAAAATACCTTTGGTGAAGGTAAGTTCAAGAAGTCAACAACTTCACGTAACACCGTATTCACGCTTCGATTCTTGGGACTGGTTTCAGCCAGTAGACAATTATTGAACTAATGGCGAACGATAGTTTAATAAAAGAGAAGTTCCCTATACCTAGCACCTCGTGGTGCAAATCCTTTAAGGCATCATCATTCGATGGTGCTTTTTTACTCTTATGAGAGCGAGACTACTAGGAAGCATGAGTATAATTATTGAGGATGGTCTTTAGTATGCCTACGAGTCACATTGATAATATCCGTAGCACTCCCATTCTCATATGACACGTTAACGAAAAAATGGTCATGAATAGTATCATCTTTTGTATATCTCCAAACACAAGTCCAGTCACTTATGTAACCTCTTTGTTCACAAATTGTAGTTTTCTCCAATTGTTGTGTTCCAGTTGGAGTTCTCCATACTTTTAAAGCATTTACAGCATTAGTAGTAGCTACATGAATTACCAACTCTCCATTACCCTCTGGCAAGTAGACCCAGTTACCGTCAGGAGCAGGAATAGTAGTTATGTTCATTAAAGGCGGTTGTCTTTCCGTTGCATAGGTTAAGCCAGTAAAGGTCATAAGTAAAAAAGCAATTATAAAAAGTTTTGTTGGTTTTCTAATCATAAAAGTCACCTCATATGATAATGTCTCCAATTCAACTACAATTTAAAAAATAATCAAACAGTCACCCATGCTCTATAAATATATATAACGTAGAGGGGGACTAACATCGGTACATATAACTCTTCAACTAACGGGAAACTTTAGTGAAGTAACATATCAGAGGAATCGCAGATCTGGTTGTTGCTATACATCCTGTGGTGATTTATTTAACTCAACCGAGTGTGCGGGAGCAAAAGGGTTGGATTTCTTCCATCCGTACAAGACCTCACTTCGCGCCTGAACAAAATATTAGGTTTATGGAAAACCGAAGCGGATCGAATAGGTTAAAGTTAGATAAAGTACCGATAACGAAGTAACGGCTGCCGCGTAGCAGCCGTTATTTCGTTATCGGGCAGCATAATCTATAATAAGGAATGAAATTACTGAAATGTGACTACTTAATTTAAGATTAAAGCCCAACAAACCCGATCGTAGTGAAATCAAGAATATACTGCTCATATTATGGCAAAATAATAAAAACAATAAGGAGAGATTCCCTTGAAAAGAACGATAGCTGATTCCATCGTGGAATCCCTTCTGAACGCCGGCGTGAAGCGAATTTACGGCATTATCGGCGATTCACTTAATGCCTTGCTCGATGCGATCCGCCGTTCCGGAAAAATAGAATGGATCCATGTCCGCCACGAAGAGGTTGCAGCGTTCGCGGCTGGCGCGGATGCCACCCTCAGCGGAGGAATCGCCGTTTGTGCGGGGAGCAGCGGACCTGGTAATTTACATCTCATTAACGGATTGTACGATTGCCATCGAAACCGGGTGCCAGTACTTGCGATTGCCGCTCATATTCCGAGCAGTGAAATTGGCAGCGGCTTTTTTCAAGAGACTCGTCCGGACATGTTGTTTCAGGAATGCAGCTTCTTTTGTGAAGTCGTAACCGGACCGAGGCAAATACCTCGAGCGGTTACGATGGCGATGCAAACCGCGACGGCAAGGTCAGGAGTGTCTGTCTTAGTTCTTCCTGGTGATGTAGCCGCTTTCGAATACGACGAAAGCCCGGTTCCAGAACGCGTCATCCATACCACCCGGCCAATTGTCTGCCCTTCTACAGACGAATTGAAGACGCTTGCCGACTACTTAGACAAAGGCAAGAGGATCACCTTGCTGTGCGGTGCTGGCTGCTCGGGAGCTCATGCTTCGCTCATGAAGCTGTGCGAGAAACTGCAATCCCCGATGGTCATAGCGCTGCGAGGAAAAGAATATCTGGAATATGACAACCCGTATTCCGTCGGATTAACCGGTCTCATCGGATATTCATCAGGATACCACGCCATGATGGAATGCGATGTCCTACTCATGCTGGGTACCGATTTTCCATACCGGCAATTTTATCCGCAAGAAGCGACCATCCTTCAGGTTGATTTGGATTCCTCCCGACTAGGCCGGCGAACGCCGCTCGCATACGGAGTGTGCGGAGACGTAAAGACGACGGTCGACATGCTGTTACCCCTTTTAATGGAACCGCACTCCCCTGATCACCTGCAGCACTTTGCAGCACATTATGCCAAAGTCCGCGAGGAACTGGACAACCTTGCAGCTCCTGGTCGAGCTCCTATTCATCCGCAATTCCTCATGAAGGTAATCAGCGATCTCGCAGATGAGGATGCCGTTTTGACTTGCGATGTTGGTACGCCGACTGTGTGGGCTGCCCGATACTTGAGCATGAATGGAAAAAGAAGGCTACTTGGCTCGTTTAACCACGGGACAATGGCGAACGCCATGCCCCAGGCGATTGGGGCGCAGGTTGCGCAACCGGGACGCCAGGTCATATCGCTGTCTGGGGACGGGGGACTCACTATGCTGCTCGGAGATCTATTGACCCTTCGTCAGCATAAGCTCCCGATCAAGATCGTTGTCTTTAATAATGGCGCGCTTGGATTCGTGGAATTGGAAATGAAAGCAGCTGGCTTTTTAGAATTCGGAACGGAACTCGACAATCCAAACTTTGCGGCACTTGCTCAAGCCATGGGAATCGAAGGAATTCGCGTCGAGGATCCGAATGACTTGGAAAGCGCCGTTCGCCGAGCCCTCGAACACAGCGGTCCGGTAGTGCTGGACGTCGTCGTCAATCGTCAGGAGCTGGCGATGCCGCCGAAAATCAACCTCGAGCAGGCTCGCGGATTTACGATGTGGATGCTGAAAGCCGTTTTGAACGGGCAAGGCAACGAAGTCATCGAACTGGCGAAAACCAATCTCCTTCGGTAATAAATAGGAGTACTTGGACTCCTATAACTGACTGGTCACACTACCTTAGTCGCAAGTTTAAAATAGCCCCCATCTGATTGCCAGATGAGGGCTATTACGCTTACGTTAATACAAAAAGAATTACAGCCGGTTACATCGCAATTATCTCTAGTATGTATCGAAATTTATTCGATTTGGTGCCTATGTCCGATTAATGAGGTAGAGAACTTTGAGCAATCGGCAGCTCGTTAAACTATTCCAGCTAATAGCTTGTCAATATTTAATTATTAATTGCGGATTCATGAAGTGGTATACTTAAAAAAGTGCATGGGAAAGAACCGTCCCATAAAGCACGGAAAGACATTCCATATATTTCTATTTCTTGCTACTTACTCTAATCGGAACGCTTCCTTAGTAGTTAATATGGCAAAAATCCAGTGGATGAGCTTATTCACACAAGCAATTATCGCTACTTTGAACAGCTTTCCTTCAGCACGTTTCTTATCATAAAAAGCTCTTAATTTTTTATTTCTATTACTACGAATACCACACCGTACAGCTTGATACAGGGCAGTACGAAGTCTTCTGGAGCCGTGCTTAGTGATTTTATTTTGGGTCGCAACAAACTTACCTGAAGAAAAAACACTTGGATCAACGCCAGCAAAGGCCACCAGTTTCTTTGCGTGATCAAACCGATCGATTTCCTCGATCTCAGACCGAAGGGAAACCTTTGAATAAAGGTCACCAAAAACGCCAGGATATTCAGGAAAAACTTGATCTAGAATAGCCTGAAACTGTAGTTTTGCTTGGACATACATACCCGTTAAAGATTCATGTTGACGTGTTAGATAGCGTAAATTCATGAGATGCTGACCCCGCTTTTTGTAGGGTTCAAACTCTTCTTTATAGTACAGCGTCCCTAATAGATGGGCATCTGCGGCATCCGTCTTTAACCGTCGTAAATTGATTTTCTTGGCGTTATGTGAGATTAAAGGATTAATGACGATGTTCAAATACTGGTGCTCATCCAGAAACTGAACAACGGGGCTATGATAATGGCCTGTTGCTTCCATAACAATGGCAGGACGAATCCCTGCTGCCGATTCCACTCCTCTAATATAACTTAGAAAAGATGCTAAACCTTCTAGATCATGATTAAACCTAAAGATCTTCCCATGAGGTACTCCACGGTCTAAAAGCGCTTGTGCATGGCTCTCTCCCTTTGAAACATCCACACCAATGACTGGATTCATGACATCACTCGCCGGAAACCCCTAACCTTCTTGTCTTCCACACTATCGCATGTGATACGGGATTCATGTCCCAACCAGCCTAACCATGGTTGAACAAGTAGGGGGGATGAACTGAATAGCTCTCGGAATCTAAGTCCCACGGGCAGAAACGTTCGATCCCCGGCTACCGCTATAATAAGACCACACAAAAATGAGGTCTACCAGAAAGATCTGGTGACCTCATAATACGAACGGGCAGGATAGTCCCAATATGTGGTATTATTTTAGCATAATAGGATGACGAAAAATTTATAACAAAGGTGTGCTCCGGAGCCGAAATGGTAGCAGGCGAAAGCGGGTCAACTGATTTTCTAATTAACTAATGCCTAGCTCTGCACGATGGATGGATTGGAATTTTTATTCTGAGTTGCGTCATCTGACATTCAAAAAAATTTTTCTCATGATGTAGAAATTCATCGAACTGGATCGTCATTATAGTGAAGACATGAAACAACCCATTATGAATGTTGAGAGGAGCAATAACCATGAATTACACACTGCTAATGTATGAAACGACGGAGGATTTCGCCAAACGAAACGATCCGATTCACAAGGAGGCATATGCCGCAAGCTGGGCCCATTATGTCAAAGCGATGCTCGATTCAGGCATTGTTGTAAACGGTGCAGGTCTCGAGGCCCCCGAAACCGCAACCACGCTTAGCCTCAGGGGTGGTGAATTGCTGGTTCAGGATGGCCCGATCACCGAAACCAAGGAACATCTTGGCGGTTTGATGATCATCGACGTGCCAGATTTGGACACCGCATTGGAATGGGCAGCACGTTGTCCCGGCAGTTCGGTTGAGGTTCGCCCTAACTTGCATCCAGTTTCGTTATGAGCGCCATGCATGCTCATCAACTGATTGAACAGACGGCCCGTGATTCCTACGGCCGTCTGGTTGCTTTTCTGGCTGTGAGCTGGCGTGACCTAGCCGCAGCGGAGGATGCGCTTGCCGACGCTTTCCTGGCCGCGCTGGAATCATGGCCTGCGACCGGAGTGCCGGATAATCCCGAGGCCTGGCTGCTTACTGCTGCGCAGCGCAGACTGATCGACGGTACCCGGCATGCCCGAGTGCATGCCGGTGCGGAGCAGACTTTGATCGCAATGGCGAAAAATACGCAGCAATGGGCCGAACTCGAAGCGTCTTTTCCGGATGAACGGCTCAAGATGCTGTTTATTTGTGCCCATCCCGAAATTGATCCAGTCGTGCGTACACCGCTCATGCTCCAATCCGTGCTTGGCCTTGACGCAGCCCGCATTGCTTCTGCCTTCGTTGTTAAGCCTGCAACGATGGGGCAGCGCCTTACCCGCGCGAAAGCGAAACTGAAAAGCGACGACATTATTTTCGATTTGCCCGGAAAGGACGAATGGCCTGAGCGCCTTGAAGCTGTGCTTGAAGCTGTCTATGCAGCCTATGGAAGCGGCTGGGATGATGTGGCCGGCGTAGATCCACGCCGGAAAGGAATGGCCGAAGAAGCGATTTTCATGGGAAGACTGATCTTACGGTTCATGCCGGGGGAACCAGAAGCGCTGGGATTGATGGCGCTTATGCTGCACTGCGAAGCACGCCGCCATGTGCGGCGCAATGAGGCAGGTGACTATGTTCCGATAACTGAACAGGATCATTCTCGTTGGTCAGTCACGATGATCGAGGAAGCGGAGCATTGCCTGCGTGTTGCCGCGCAAGGGAACCGCATTGGGCGGTTCCAGCTTGAAGCGGCGATTCAATCCGTGCACGCCCAGCGTGCCTGGACTGGCCGAACGGAGTGGGAAGCGATCGCGTTGCTATACGAGGGGCTCGTGCGTATCGCGCCAACGATCGGCGCAATCGTCGGCCGGGCGGCAGCCGTTGCTGAGGCGCGTGGAGCCGAAATCGGGATGGCGCTGCTGGAAGAAGTACCGGCCGATGCGGTCAAGAGCTATCAACCTTATTGGGCCCTGCGCGCCCATTTGTTCAAGCGGATGCAGAGGTACGAACAAGCCCGTGCCGCTTATAGCCGCGCCATCGGATTGTGCATGGATCCCTCCATTCGTGCGTTTCTGGAGAAACAAGCTGGAGAATGTGAGTAGTCAGGTCTGTCGTCATGGATGCCAAATCCAGGGACAGACCTTTTTTTGTTTTGTTCTCAAAATGCGATTGACATGTTCACACGGGCTTCACGCTGGTTACGGCATCAAGTTTCATTTCAATATTAACTCCAGATGTTTTGCCGATTTCGTTCGGTGAGATTGATCCGATAGCAACACTCATCGTTGACGGCTGTGCCATGGATAATCCGCACCCGCTTATGATCATCGACGCAGCAGGCATAAGATAGCCCGATTTTCTAAAGTTTTTTGCTCACTTATGATTAAACTATCGGGCAGAAGAGTCTAATACCGTAAGCAGGAAAAATTAACTACTGATAGAACTTATTTAACTGATGCAACACTCTTACAAACCAAGGAGATTCTCAAATGAGTTCAAATAGTTCTGATGTGAAAAATACACCTAGCAATAATAATGAAATTAAAATAGTTAGTCTTTTGATAAATAAAACAAGAAGTGTTAGTGGAGAGTTAGTTTTGTTCGAAGAGTCTCCAGCGGATGCAGAAATGGTTTGCCTAGAATTATCTTTTGAAGGATATACCATTACCAGTCAAAGCGAAAATTACTTTACTGCTCTACAACAGCTGAGAGTTAAACTAGAGGAGCAAAATACACAAATTTTGTGTAACGGTGCAGCGATCAACATATATCCTTCAGCGGCAGTCTAAGACTATATTTTCTCAAGACACCCGACGGGGTGGAAGGGAGAAGACATGAAGTGGGTAAGTTGGGTTATTAAGCTAAGGAAGAAGTAAAGCAAAAATAAGGGTAACCGAGAGCAAATAGGTTACCTTTTTTTATTGTATCTATATTGGTGATCGGTAGCAATTAACATAGCAGATGTCGGATGGCTGCTCAATAATCTTGTCCGCATCACACACTGGCGGCATATCTCGCTGTTCGATTTAGCTACAGAAACTTCATTACAAGGAAAGAACTCATCATGAAAAGAGGGGCTCTCTCTTTGTAAACAATATCCACACAATAAAATTCTGAGGATTCTATTGCGGATGCTCTGATCACCGACTGCACTTTGTGCATACACCAATCACCTTACCAAGAAACTCTTTTGTAGATAATTTACGAAAAGTAGTTGCTGGATTACTTCTGGACCAATCGTCACCAATTACAAATACTTCGTCATTGTTGAGGGTTATTTCATTTTGATTTTTCTTAAAGATCTCATCTATGAGATTTTGCTTAGCAGGTTCATCACCATTGCTATCCTTAAACTTTTGATAGTCATACCCCCTAATATGGGCTGAACCGTAGAATGTATCTAATTTTCCCCCATTAATGAATATTTGACCGTTTTTTATTTTCATTTTTTCATTTGGAAGTGCAATTACTCTGGCTACGTTATTGTCCCCATAGTAAACAATGTCTCCTCTTACCACAGATTGGGTTTTATAGTACGAGACATCTACAACGACATTTTTTGTATAGTCGTGATTACCTTGATCCATAGCATCGCTCAAGGGATTAACGATTGTATTGCTCCCTTGTGAAACCTCAGCAATGGATTTTTCGGTAATCTTGTCAGTAATCATTTTTTCTGAGCATGCGGCAAGCATTACAAGAAGAAGGCAAGCGATCAAAATACGTTTCATAAAAATCCCACCCTAAAAGCAAAGGCTGTAAGAAGTCCCGTTGGGGTCAGCTTACAGTCTAACTTCATTTTGTTGTGAATCATTATTCACTTAGGTATTGAATGGATGCATTAGACTCATCAACTACAAGAAGAGATTTATCAAATTGTATGTTTTTATCTAATGTACCAGCGATGATGTCATCATGCTTGTACCTCTCCGCCAGCATAACCCACAAAGCAATCGTGCGATTCCGCTGAACGGGATCTGTGAACAGATCGGGATGATCGTTCACGGAATCATCGATATTTGCGCCAGTTTGTCCTCCCGGAGTGCCGTGCAGATCGAATACCACATACACCAGCAGCCAGTTGCCCAAACCGACACCTCTGAGCAGCAGGGGCTTGCCTTCTCCATCGATGAGCCGTCTGCCCTCAGCACGAATAAAACCTGTTCCGCTAGCGTTCATCATATCCGTAACCTCCATGGTTTCAATGTAGCGTTTACAAATGTATGGTAGCACCGAATGGAGACAGGCGGAACACCACCTGAAAAACAGTAACCATAGCTGAAATTTGAACCCTTACATCACATGAAGGAAACACATACAATGATGATAGTGAAAGTGCTTACATAAAAGTGGAATGTATTGGAGGTGCAGCCAGGATGAACGCAGATGTGGATATTCCCGTTCCGATTCCTAAATCAACTGCCGTTAAAGGCCAAGCTATAAGGCTGCTTCGCAAATTGTACGGACAACGTTATTTACAAGTTATGGCGCTGGTCGGCGTCGCCTGGATGATCGTTTTCAACTATGTTCCGATGTACGGGATCATCATTGCATTTAAAGATTTTAATATCATTAAGTCGATTTCTGCAGCGCCGTGGGTGGGGTTGGAGCACTTCAGGGCGTTTTGGGATGATGACAATTTGGGCTATGTCATTAAGAATACGCTCGGGATGAGCTTACTCAAGTTAATTATCGGCTTTCCACTTCCGATTGGTTTCGCTCTTTTTTTGAACGAGCTTCGTTCAATGCGATTTAAGAAGCTGGTGCAGACAATATCGTATTTACCGCACTTTCTCTCATGGGTGATTCTTGGCGGCATCCTTGCCACATGGCTAGCCGACGTGGGCATTATTAATAAGATGCTGCTCGCGCTCAATGTCATAGAAGAACCGATTAGTTATTTGGCCGAGGCTCAATATTTCTGGAGTATCATCATTACTTCTGACATCTGGAAGGAGCTGGGATGGTCCGCGATTATATACCTGGCGGCGATGTCAGGCGTATCCCCTGAGATGTATGAAGCGGCGACGATCGATGGCGCAGGACGTTTTCAGAAAATGTTTTATGTTACGCTGCCGTCCATTAAGGGAACGATCACCATCTTATTCATTCTCGCCGTCAGCGGTATTCTCAACTCGAATTTCGATCAAATTCTGGTGCTCAAGAACCAGCTTAACGAAAGTGCCAGCAACGTAATTGATGTATATGTGTACCAAGTCGGTCTTCAGCAAAGCCGGTTTTCCTATGCAACTGCGGTCGGGTTAATTAAATCACTGATTTCGCTCGTTCTGCTTCTCTCGGCAAACTTCATTACCAAACGTTTAAACAATACCTCTTTATTTTAAACAATTACATCGGATGCCAGTTTTTCTAGGCGAAAAAGCTCTAAGGAGGTACTATAGCTATGCTCTCATTGAAACGCAGAACCTTCAAAGAGGCCGCGTTCGATCAGTTTAATAATCTGCTAATGCTCGCTATATGCTTCGCAACCCTCTATCCCATATGGTACGTGCTCGTTAATTCCTTGAATGACGGCAATGACGCCATGCGAGGGGGAATTTATTGGTGGCCGCGGATGTTCAGCTTAGACAGCTACAAAGCTGTATTCGCCAACGATGGTATCATGTTAGCCATGGGTGTCACCGTAGCTAAAACACTCGTGGGCACTGTTGTCCATGTACTCTTCACAGCGATGGTGGCGTACGCGTTCTCACGAAGAGAGCTCATTGGCCGTTCCGTTTATATGGTCATTGGTACCATTACCTTATTTTTCAGTGGAGGGCTAATTCCTTACTACTTGCTGATCCGCGATCTAGGCATGCTCGACAGCTTCTGGGTATACATCATCCCAGCCATGTTCAGCTTCTTTGATCTCATCATATTCTTATCATTCTTCCGGGAAATTCCCGATGCGCTGGAGGAAGCGGCAAAGATTGACGGCGCAAATGATTTCAAAATCTTTTATCAAATCATTCTTCCGGTCTCCATGCCTGTTGTTGCAACGATTGCATTGTTTCATGGTGTATATCAGTGGAATGACTACTTCACTGGGATGATCTATATTAACCAAAGCGATCTACAGCCGATTCAAACCTATCTGTATCGCGTTGTAGCGCAATCGAGCTCGAACCAAATGGCCGCTGCGACAACGGGCAGTATTGCCAAAACCGTATCTTCTCAATCCATCAAGCTCGCGACCATGGTCGTGACTACGTTGCCGATCGTTATCGTTTACCCGTTCTTGCAAAAGTATTTTGTAAAGGGTTTCATGATTGGTTCTATTAAAGGTTGATACCATTTTTGTGAATACTCTGTTCTTTGACAGAGATTTAACATATCATTATGATGCAGAAAAGGGGAAACGTATATGACGATCAGTAAATCTCGAAAAACATTGAATACGCTGCTTGCTCTGTTTACAGCTGTGTCTATTACCGCATGTTCCACGGATAAGGGTTCAAGCAGCTCAAACAGCCCTCAGCCAACGAAGGCAGCCGATGCAGTGCAACAAAGCGCTGCTCCAGCAGCCGCCAATGCTGATGAACCAGGGTGGAAATCAGATACGAAGCCCATTACGTTTGATTGGTATTTGAACTTCTCTTGGTTCCCGAACAAATGGGGTGTTGATGCAACCTCTCAATATATCACGAAGAAAACAGGCGTCAATGTGAACTTCATCGTACCGGCCGGCAATGAGAACGAGAAGCTTAACACGATGATTGCATCTGGCAAACTACCTGACTTCATTACCCTCGGATGGTATGAAGATGCCGTGAAGAAAATGATCGAAGGCAACATGGTGCTTCCACTCGGTGACCTTGCGAAGCAATACGATCCTTATTTTTTCAAGGTAGCGGATCCTGCCAAAACCTCATGGTACACGCAAAAAGACGGGAAGTTCTACGGATATCCGAATGCTTCGTCCTCATCGCAGGACTACAAGAAGTATGGGGAAAACTTCGTATCCAACCAGACATTTTTGGTTCGCAAAGATATGTACGAGGCACTCGGCAAGCCAGATATGAGAACGCAAGAAGGTTTCTTGAATGCGCTCAAAGCAGCGAAGGAAAAGTTCCCAGATGTAAATGGGCAGCCGCTTATTCCGCTTGGGCTGCATGAATTCACGGATACTGGAAATTACTCCCTAGAGGGGTACATACAGAACTTCCTTGCTGTTCCTTATGAAAAAGATGGCAAGCTATACGATCGTTCGACCGATCCAGAATACGTAAGCTGGCTCAAAACATTCCGTAAAGCCAATGAAACAGGCTTATTGGCCAAAGATATCTTCATTGACAAACGTCCGCAGATGGAAGAGAAAATTGCACAAGGCCGCTATTTTGCCATGCTTTATCAACGTTCAGATATGGCGAAGCAAAACATTTCCTTGTATCAAAAAGATCCGAACACCGCATATATTGCCGTCGATGGACCAGCAAATTCGAAAAAAGATGCACCAACCTTAGCAGGTCCAGGCATCTCCGGTTGGACAGTAACGTTGATCTCTAAGGATGTGAAAGATAAAGCAAGAGCCATCAAATTCTTGAGCTATCTGATCAGTGAGGAGGGTAACAAAGACTTATTCCTCGGTGAAAAAGGTGTCAGCTATGATACAATCGGCGGCAAAGACCAATTCAAGCCGGAAGTTGTTGATTTACTAAACAAAGATCGAGCTGCATTTGATAAAAAGTATGGATCTTCCTATACATTCTGGATGCTGATGGATACAAACATGAATTTAAAATGGGCTCCGCCAAGTGTTGAACCAGCCAAACAGCCTGAGGATTGGACAAAAGGCAAGACAAAGAGCTTCTCACAATACGATAACATTACCCCAACGGGGACATCCGAAGAAGGTATCGCCAATAGTAAAATCTCTCAGACTTGGGGCAAGACATTGCCGAAGCTGCTGCTTGCCAAATCAGATGCCGAATTTGATCAGCTTTTTGATAAATATCAGAAGGATCGGAAAGCAGCTGGGTTGGATAAGGTTCAGACCTACCAACAGAAAGAATTTGAATCCAACATCAAGAAGATTGCCGAATTCTCAAAGTAATCCAGAAATGAAACCCGAAAACCAGAATCATCAGGTTTTCGGGTTTTTCACTGCAAATATTCCCCTCTTCCGGTACATTTTGTATTATGATAAAAGAACTAGTGCTTGAAGAACTGGATGTGAATGCCATGGGAGACGTGCTGCGAAAAGGTAAGATTCGGTTTACACAGCTGACGAACCGTATTTCCATACAAGTTAAATTAATTGTTGCTTATATTGTCATCATATTAATTCCTATTATTGTGTTTTCGTGGTATTTGTTTAATGGTTTTTATCAGAATACCATTCAAGACACGCTGAAGAAAAACCTGTTTATCTTAGAGAGCGAGAAGGCCAACATTCTTAATAACATTGAAATTGTGGGACGTACAGCGCAGCTCTCCATTGCAGATCGAGAAGTGATTGATTACTTGCATAATGCCCGTGAGCTCGAGGTTAATGAGTTGGTTGATTTTAATATGAATACGTTTTCTAACTTGCAAAGACTCATGTTTAACAATCCGAATATCACCAATGTGCGTTTATTCACGGATAATCCGAAAACGAGGGAAATTTGGCCCGTTATTTTTAAAGAAAGCCGAATAGCAGGAAGAGCCTGGTATAAGAGCGTTTTAGCGAAGAAAGGCACGGTTTGGTGGGAGATTTTACAGAATGAGAAGGACGTTATGACCCGTGAGACCTCCGATAATGAGGCGGCTTCGACTTATGTTTCACTGCTTAGGGAAATCTATTATCCGAATGATACGCATGTCGGAATTCTTGAAGTCGATATGCTCATCGATAAATTTTTTCAGAAAACGTTCAGTCCGATTCAGGACGGACAGTCTCATATGCTTGTCGTGGACCGATCGGGACGGATTTTCACGGATACCGGGAGCGACTTTTTCAAAGGCATGAATTTGGAGCAGCTCCGTAACGATTGGGAAGCCCATCCTCATCAGGAGGAATCCAGCTTTACGTTTAAAGTTGGTGATACGCCGTATCTCTGCTTGTCGACGCCAATTGATCAATTGGAGGCTCATTTGCTGAATGTAGTGTCACTGAAAAACCCAGTTACGCAAATTAAGCAAACCCGTAATTTATTTATCGCAGCTGCTGTAGTGCTAATTGCGCTCTTGTCGGTTATCACCTATTTCTTGCAGTCCCTTATTTTGAAAAAACTGCACATTCTGCGCGACTCGATGAAAAAGGTCCGCAGAGGTGATCTCAATGTGCAAATTGATATGGATGCAGGAGGGGAAGTTGGCGAGCTTGCCCATCATTTTCGACAAATGCTTAAGAAGATGAATGAGCTGCTTGTAGAAGCCGTGAACAAGCAAGCTGCCACAAAGGAAGCCGAGCTGAACTCGCTCAAAAATCAGATCGATGCTCACTTCCTATACAATACGTTGGAAAATTTGAAAATGATGGCGGAAGTCGAGGCTCAGTATACCATTTCCGATGCGCTAACTTCTCTTGGCGCTATGATGAGGTACAGTCTGAAATGGTCGAATGATCATGTGCGCTTACTCGACGAAATCCAGCATATTCAGAATTATATTGGGATTATGAATATCCGCTATGACGGCAAGCTGGAACTGAAACTCGATATTCCGGAGGGCTATTTGGAGCAGGAAGTGCTGAAGATGTCTCTTCAGCCTCTTATAGAAAATGCCGTCAAGCACGGGATGAATGTAGACAAGGCAAGACGTCAGGGAGTCGTCATTATGATTCGAGCCTGCAAAAAGGAAGACTGGATGATCATTGAGATTACAGATAACGGAGCGGGCATGTCCGAACAGAAGCTTGGGGAGCTTCATGAAAAGATCGTCATGGAAGATGCTCACTTCCATATGAAGTACAGCACTCAAGCCTCGAGGGAAAATGAGGGGAATGGGATTGGACTACGCAATGTGACGCAGCGAATTAAGATGTACTACGGGAATGAGTGCGGTATTGAGATCCAGAGTCTAGAGGGTGAATTCACGCGTGTGATGATGACGCTGCCTTATCTAATTTTATCCGGAGGAATGTCTGCTGATGAGAAAAGTACTTATCGTTGATGATGAGAAAAATATCCGTCTTGGTTTGAAAGCCATGATCGTTCGCGAATTTCCAGACACTTATGAGTTCGAGTTCGCCGGCGATGGTGCAGAAGCCTTAGAGGTGATAGTGAGTAAGCCCATCGACATTGTTATTACGGATATACGTATGCCTGTGATGGATGGGATTATGCTGATTAATCGCATACAAGAGCTAGAATCGAAGCCTACCCTTGTTATCCTTAGTGGTCATGATGATTTTCACTACGCAAAAGAAGCGATTCGCTGCGATGTGAAGGAGTACCTCTTGAAGCCGATTGTCCGTGATGAGTTATCCCGCACCATGCTCCGACTGGAGAAGGAGCTCAAGCAAAAGGAGCAAATGACAGTACAGTTGACCAACTCCAGTCATCAGCGGGAAGCTTATAAAGAAAGTCAGCTAAGCTATTTGCTCAGGCAACCCCATTTGGCTGAAGATGACTTACGCAGTAAATTGCAAACTATTGAAATGGATTGGATCGAAGATGGTTTCCAGTTCGGTGTTCTCCAGTATAGGGGGACAATCGAGGGGATGGGGCATGCTGAGTTTTTGGCTCGCATTCAAGCGGAGATAAGTAATGCTCCTGAACACGTCCGCGAGCGGCGTGGATATGTGTTCGATAAGAAGAACCAGCTCGTTCTCGTTGCCGAGCATGCGGAGCTGTTTCAGTATTTGTCGGAGCGTATTATCGGTTCCGGTTATTTCTCCTATAGTATGGGACTCAGTGAGTTTACTTGCGGAATAACGAATCTGCATAAAGCTTATGAGGAGGCGCAACAAGCGCTGAAATATACGTTCCTGCAGTCTGCTCCCGGTGTAGCCCGATTTGAATCTGTCCGTCAAAAAAGCAGGGATTTCACCGTGCCTGCAGATACGATACAAAAGATCGGCAACATGCTTGGAACCGATCGTAATAAAGAAATGACGGCGCTTCTGCTCGAAGTGCTCGATATGAAGACAGTTGCTCGGTTCGATCTGGCGTATCTTGAAGGCATTAGCAAATCTTTCAACGATCAGGTTTTTGATAAAGTATTCCACGTCTACGGAGGCGAGTCCGTTGAAATACTGCGGCTATTTAAGAAAGTCGGGGACATCTCCAATTTCAACTATTTCCACGATTATTTCCATAGTGTCGAAGGTCTGCTGCATCGGCTAAATGACTATGTGCGAAGCATGAAGACATTTCACATTGATCATAAAGAAATGAAAAAGGCTGTTCAATATATGCAGGACAACTATCAGAAGGATTTGAACATGACCATGGTTTCCAATCATGTATCCTTGAATTATTCTTACTTCAGTCAGGCCTTTAAGGAATTTACTGGCGAAAGCTTTGTCCATTATTTGAAAAAGCTGCGTATTGATAAAGCGCGGGAACTGCTCGCATCCACCGATTACAAGATTTATGAGATCAGCGAAATGGCAGGTTTTGAGAATACGAAGCATTTTAGCCGTGTGTTCAAAGAGTTGGAAGGCGTAAGTCCACAGGAGTATCGGGATCAACGGCATGTGATGAGGCATGGGTGACTGAAAGACGCTAGAACTTTTCAAATTGCTGATGGAACGTTGAAGCCCTATTTAATTTGGACGAAAAACCTGAAATCATAAGGAAGGGGAACGCAACAGCGTTATTTTGACGGAAACACCGGAAATCGTAGGGAAGCGGAACGAGGAGGCGTTATTTGAGCAAAAACACGCAAAATCGTGGCGAAGTGGAACGTAGAGGCGTTATTTCGCGGTTTTTGCCCCCGAAACGTTCAATTTCGCTCAAATAGCATCCTCACGTTCCTCTTAATTCGATTTCATGCGCAGAATTTCCAAAATAACGAATCGACGTTCCTCAAAATTGGGTCGGTTGACTTTCAGATGCAATCGACAGGAAACAAAAAATGAGAAGGCAAGAACCTTGCCAACTCATTTTTTGTTTTTGTTCCCCTAATGATTACAATCTCACAGCTATATTCGATATGCCGGAGTCGGGAGTTAGCACGATGCCGATGGTCTGATCTTGTCCAAGTTGCGCCTTCTACGGATGAGATTTGATTGAAGCCTCTCAGTATAAGGGTGAAAGGTTTCGTTCCGCCTTGAACAGAGATGTCGATCAGTTCATTCATTCGGACTGCTTTTACGGTTAATTGCAGATTAGCTTGCGTGTCATAAATCGACGTTTCCGCGACAGACCCATCCTCCAATTCAAACAAATGAAGAGATACGCCATCCGCATAATCATAATCAGGCTTCTGCTCATTTGCCCCTATGGCAAGCAGTGTATTAGGTTTAGCAAGCAATGGCAGCGTCATATAGCCATGCGTTTCTTTCTGCCATTTACCGCCTTCAACAACTTGTCCGCTGAAGAAATCGGTCCAGCGACCTTCGGGAACATAGTACATCACCGTACCTTGATCATTAAAGATTGGGGCTACGAGCAGGTTGTCACCTAGCATGTACTGCATATCCAGATGATGAGTGGACGGATCAGATGCAAAATCCAGCACCATAGCGCGCATCATCGGAATCCCCATTTCCGTGGATTGGATAGCACTTGCAAACAGATAGGGCATCAGCGTGCTTTTTAGCTTTGTAAAATGTCGGAGTACATCGACCGCCTCTTCGTCAAACAGCCATGGAACACGGTAAGATTCATTTCCGTGCAGACGGCTGTGGGAAGACAGCAAGCCAAAAGCTACCCAGCGCTTATATATATCGGGTGGTGCTGTTTTTTCAAAGCCGCTGATGTCATGGCTCCAAAATCCGAAACCGGATAAACCGAGTGAAAGGCCTCCGCGAAGCGACTCCGCCATGGAGTCGTAGTTAGCCGAGCAGTCGCCGCCCCAGTGTACGGGGAATTGCTGCCCTCCGGCCGTTGCGGAGCGGGCAAATAACATGGCCTCGTTCTTGCCGAGTTTTTCTTCCAGCACTTCAAATACGGCCTTGTTGTATAGGAATGTATAGTAGTTATGCATTTTCAATGGATCCGAACCGTCGTGGTATTTGACATCGGTCGGGATGCGCTCGCCGAAATCCGTTTTGAAGCAATCCACGCCCATATCGATCAGCCGTCTTAAATGACCTTTGTACCACTCCGTGGCTTCCGGATTGGTGAAATCGACAAGCCCCATGCCGGCCTGCCAGAGATCCCATTGCCAAACGTGATCATCCAAAGTTTTGACCAAATATCCCTTGTCCATGCCTTCTTGAAAAAGCGGCGATTTCTGGCCAATGTACGAGTTGATCCAGACACATATTTTGAGTCCCTTGTCCTTAAGCCGTCCCAACATACCTACCGGATCGGGGAACATATCGGCATCCCACTCAAAGTTGGTCCATTGATATTCCTTCATCCAAAAGCAATCAAAATGGAACACATGAAGCGGAAGATCTCGTTCAAACATGCCGTCAATGAAACTGTTCACGGTAGCTTCATCATAATCCGTTGTGAAAGAGGTTGTTAACCACAGACCGAACGACCATGCCGGCGGCAAAGCGGGTTTACCGGTAAGCTTCGTGTAATTATTCAGAACATCTTTTAGCGTTTTGCCGCCAATAATGAAATACTCCACACTTTCGCCAGGTACGCTGAACTGGACTTTGGACACAACCTCAGAGCCGACTTCGAACGAAACGTGCTCGGGATGATTGACGAAAACACCGTATCCTTTACTGGATAAGTAAAAGGGTATATTTTTGTAGGCTTGTTCACTGCTCGTGCCGCCATCTTCGTTCCAAATATCTACGGTCTGCCCGTTCTTCACTACATTTGTAAACCGTTCTCCTAATCCGTAAATATGCTCACCAATGCCAAGCTCGAGCTGCTCGCGAAAGTAAATCTCTTTGTCTGCTGTGGTAATATGCCCCGCACCTTTGCTGTTGGTACCGGTTAAACGACGGCCTTCGTAGAAGAATTCAGCTCCCCATGTACTATGTTTGCTGGCTTTTACGCTTAATCCGCCGGATTTCATGGTCACATGATCGTTGCTGTCATCGATAGAAACAGGAGTTTGCGGATTATCGAACAATTCAAAGGCGGGTCCTTGTGAACGCTTGCCTGCATGATGTGTCCATCGTACACGGATGATATCGGGAAGGGGCGAGCTCAATTCACAAGTTAGCATCGCGCCATTTAAGGTATCCCCTTTTCGCTGAATCTTCCGTGCGGCAGCATATACAGTCAGACTGCTATCTTCTTGATGTACATCGCGGACATCGACAGGATTAAGGACGGTGTAGCCTTCTTTTGCCATCCAATATCCGTTAGAAAATTTCATTGCCATCATCCCTCCAAAGTGTTGTAATATAATTATATTGATTTAAAATCGCCATTCCTTTCGTTATATTGTTAATTAATATCAGTATTTTGACATACGATTTGAAATTCTTAAAAGGGGGAACGACCATGCAGCAAGCCAATTTAAAAGAGGACCGCATTCACGGTGATCCGCTTTATCCAATCCGAGTGTATGAAATCTGCTGCCAGCCAGGGGAAGAATTGCTTGAACTCCATTGGCATGATGAGTTGGAGTTTCTCATGCTTACCAAGGGTAAGGCGGTATTCCGTGTTTCTATGGATGACTATGAATTGGAAGCTGGGGAAGCGATTTTCGTGAATTCCGGTCAGCTTCATTCTGGTCGTATATCCGTAAACGAAGAATGTTTCTTCACTGCCGTGGTGTTTCATTCGGACATATTGGGAGGCGAGCGGTTTGACCTTGTCCGTGAGAAATATATTAACCCGCTAATCCAGCAGAAATTTGTCACTCCTGCCCACATCACCCATCATACTGCTGGGGAGAGAGAGCTCTTAGCATTGTTGTTGCAAGTGTTCGATTTGAATATTAATGAAAGGCCGTTATATGAGCTCTCTACAAAAGCATTGCTGCAATTGGTTATTTCAAAGCTAATTTTGCTGGGAGGTCCTGCTTTTCGTGAGCTTCCGCCTTCTGTCAATCCTACGCACATAGATCGATTGAAGCTGATTATTGAATATATGCAAATAAACTATAGCAGTCCGATTCGATTGGAGGACCTCGCGGCGATCGTTTCTTTCAGCGAGTCTTATTTCTGCCGATATTTCAAGGGTTTTACAGGAAAAAGTCCACTGGAATACTTAAACCAGGTGCGGGCGCAGCGAGCGGCTTTCCTTCTAAAGGATACCAACAAGAAGATTACTGAGATTTCGCTTGATGTGGGCTTCAATACCTTGAGTTATTTTATCGGCGTGTTTAAAACGCATTTTGGTCATACACCTTCTGAATATCGCAAAAGATTAAGGACAAGCGAGGGAACGGGGGGATATTCACGAATCATTGTTTCTAGTTGAATCTAGCCTGATCGGGGGGAGTGATTGCAGATGTTTGTTAAGATGTTGGAGAATGTGAAGTCATTTCTATACGATTACTTAACATTGAAAAAGAGGATTTTTATCATTTTCTTATGTAGTACATTGATTCCATTTATTAGTATCGTTCTTATCTCGTATTACGCGATTTATTCCATTCTTACAAATAAAATTCAGAGCGGTATTCAAAGCAATTTAAAGCAAGTAGAGCTTTCCTTAGAAAGTACGATAAGCAATTTGAATCATGTATCCCAACAGCTTGCTTTTGCAGGAAGTGTCGGTAAGAAGTTGGATCAAATGTTATCGCTTCCAGCAAGTCAATCTTTCGAACGCTCGCAAATGATAAGTGAATTAAAAGATGAATTAAGCTTAGTCACCTTTACCAACCCCAATATTGGTTTAACCTTATACTATTTTCAAAATGACCATACGTATGATCTCGAAAATTCGGGCGTAAAGGAGAACTTTTTCCCAGAAAAGCTGCCACTCCTTGCTGAATACTCGGGAATTTCGTATTACGGACCTCATCTAAGCAACAATCGGTTTGATAATAATTTTGTTTTATCTGCACGAAGGAAAGTGGATTTACCTCAACGTGACGATGTCTATGTCTACATTGAAACGGGGTTTCATCTCACGCAAAACATTTTGAATAATGATCAATTTGGAGGAACGAACTCTCATGTTTTCCTAGATAATAACGGCAGAATTGCGTTTAGTGAGCTTCCCAATTCCTTTGTGAAAGATACGATCTTCCCCAACTTTTCTAAAGAAAAAACCTTTGGTACATATAATGAATTTTATTGGTTTAGGCAGGCAAGCAATCAAGGCTGGAGTATCGTGTCGGTCATTCCGAAAGCGGATTACAACAAAGAAATGAATCAGTGGTTTGTTCAAATCTTGCTGTTTTCACTCCTTTTTCTAGGGATGAGTGTTCTCATGGCTTGGCTCTTATGGAAGATGGTATATCTCCCTTTGAATGGGTTTAATAGAGAAATCAAGCTGATGGCACAAAACCGAGTCCAGACTGTTACCGTACGAACAAAAATACCAGAGTTTGATTTTCTACTGCATCAATTTAGGCAAATGAGAGAACAAATTTGGAATTTATTTGCCGAAGTCGAAATAAAAGAGAAGCGAAGAGTGGATCTTGAGGTAGAAAAGCTGCTCTATCAAATTAATCCTCATTTTTTGATGAATACGTTGGATACGGTGCATTGGTTAGCCGTCATGAATGGTCAGAGCGAAATCGATCGTCTTGTATCCTCATTAAATAAGCTGCTGCATTATAATTTAGGCAAGCTGGGACAGGCCTCAACCATTCATGAAGAGATAGAAGCCTTAAAGCAATATCTGATTTTACAGCAAATCCGCTATGATTTTAAGTTTGATGTCCAGATGAATGTCGATGAAGAGGTATGGAACATGCCGGTTCCTCGTTTTATCCTCCAACCGCTTGTCGAAAATTCACTTTATCATGGGTTAAGTGATGATGGGTACATCAAGGTAGATGTCAGTTTAACGAATGCGATTCAGATCTCGATTCATGATAACGGTTCAGGCATGTCGGAAGAAACGATTCATAACCTATTGCATAATGCGGAAACGGAAAACAAAAAAGTCGGTATGGGGATTGGGTTAAATTATGTCAAGCGAATGCTCGAATCCCAATATGGCGATCGGGCGGACCTGAGTATTAAGAGTGTTATCGGAAAAGGGACAACCATACTTGTTTCCTTACCTATTATGGAGGTGAAAACCCGTCATGATTAAAGTGATGATTGTCGATGATGATAAATTGGTTCGCAAAGGTCTTATATCAGCCATGCCTTGGCACGATTTTGACATGGAAGTTGTTGGGGAAGCAAGTAACGGCGAGAAAGCCTTGGAATTTATAGCAGCGAACGCGATAGATTTATTGCTGACTGATTTGGCGATGCCTGTTATGTCGGGGATCGAATTACTGAAAATCGTGAGAAAGCAATATCCAAGCATTTATACCGTCGTGCTAACCTTCCATCAGGATTTTGAATATATCCAAGAAGCACTGAGACTAGGGGCTATTGATTATATTGCCAAGGTTCAGCTTGAAAAGGAGCGTTTTGAGGAAGTGTTGGAGCGGATTCACAAGCGGATTAAGGAAGAGCAGAAGCATGCACCAAATCCACATGATATCTTCTATGATAGTGAGTCCTCAAATGGCGTTGGCTCTGCAGCTTATGAAGGGGACAATCACCAACTGGAGGCAGCTCGAAAAGATTTAAACCTAGTGAAGGAGCAATGGTCAGGTCACGAATGGGTCTATCAGGATAACCTCTTTACGACTCATGTCCTTGATTTGAAGCAGCTGCGTTTGCCTCAAACGAAGCTGATCGGGTTGCTATATGCGTTAATCGACAAGTGGAATCTTTTATTTCATCCGATTGATTTGGCGGAAATCCAATTGCCTGATGCATTCGAAAGTTGGCATGAGGTTGAGGATTGGTTGATGGTTACTCGTGAAAAGATTCGCAAGGCGATTGATAAACCCTCTTTTTCACAAGAGGTTGTAGAATGTGTAATGAAAGCTGTTTACATCGCAAATGATGAGATGAAAGAGCAGATTACGGCCTCGAGCATTGCGAAGCGGGTTAACATGAGTAGAAGCTACTTCAGCCAGTGCTTTAAAGAAATTGTAGGCATTAATTTTAGTGAGCATTTACGCCACAAACGCATAGAGAAAGCAAAGGAGTATCTGCTTTATACGAACAAGACCATTCTCTGGATTGCTGAGAACGTGGGATACATGGATGAAAAGTATTTTAGCCGCACCTTTCGAGAGCAAACAGGCCTGTTGCCAAGCGAGTATCGGCTGAAAAGTGCAATGGGTAGAGAAATGTCCGAAAATTAGTGGGTCAAATGCTGTGAATTCATGAGAAAAAGGGGATTACATGCGAATTCTCGGTCATTTACCTCTCTACATCTGTAACCGTTTTCCATCCTAGCAGCGTGATGTTTCGTGATACTTTTAGGATGTAGATAAATTCTAAAAGCGAAAGAAGGGGCTTTATATGAGAAGATCTAAACAAAGTATGCTGCTGTTACTTGCTGGGATGCTAGTCGTATTATCGGCATGTTCAGAGACTGCGAAGCAATCACCCAAAGCGGAGGCTACGCCTGCGCAAACGGGTGCAACACAATCAGCAGCCGTGCCAAGTGAAGCGGGTCCATTCGCCAAATCGACCAAACCGATTACGATTAAAATTGGTAAAGATGTAGATGCATCCGATAAGAGTTTGCCTGCGGGAGACTCCCCTGAAAACAACCCGTATACCCGTTATATAAAAGACAACTTGAATATCGATACCAAAATTGTTTGGCAGGCTGCCAGCGGTAAGGATTACGACCAGAAAGTTAATTTATCCATAGCCAGTAACGATTTGCCGGATGCATTGGTTGTGAAAGATACACAATTCAGACAGATGGTGAAGAGCGGTCAACTCGCGGATCTAACCGAAGTTTATAATAAATACGCCTCGCCAGCGATCAAACATATCATTGAAACGACGCAAGGGCTTGCACTTAAAGCGGTTACTGTAGATGGGAAGATGTATGCACTTCCTAACGTCACGACAGAATCAGATATGGTTCATATGATGTGGATTCGCAAGGATTGGTTGGACAAATTAGGCCTTCAACCGCCTAAAACCATCGACGAATTAGAAAAAGTAGCCAAAGCTTTTGTCGAACAAGATCCAGACGGGAATGGAAAAGCCGATACTATTGGCATAACAGGCCCGCAATTAGGCGGTTTACTGAATGCTGATTTTATCAATCCCAATAATAATAACTATGGTTTCGACCCTATCTTTTCTTCGTATCATTCTTATCCAGGATTTTGGCTAAAAGGTGCAGATGGTAAAACAACCTATGGCTCCCTTCAGCCAGAAACGAAGCAAGCTCTCTCGAAGCTGCGTGATCTCTATGCCAAAGGCTTGATAGATAAGGAAATGACCATTCGAAAGGATGCGCAGGAACTGATCAAGAATGGAACTTCAGGCATTTATTTTGGACTATGGTGGGCTGGCGGATATGGTCCATTAGCCGATGCGATTAAGAATAATCCGAAGGCCAATTGGCAAGCGTATACGGCACCTTTGGATGTGAATGGTGAATTTACACCGCACATGGGGAACCCGTCCAATCAATATCTGGTTGTTCGGAAAGGTTATGAGCATCCGGAAGCCGCCATTCAAATGGAAAATCTTTTGCTGCGTGATGAATCCAAATTCGATGTCAAAGTGGCAATTGGAAACTATCCGCTGCGTATCGTTTTTGCTCCAATGGATGAGATGGATGTCACTTACAAGATGATGAAAGAGGTTCTTGCAGGCACCAAAAAGCCGGAGGATCTCGATATCCCAGGATATAAATTATTAAAAGCCGATGCTGAAAAAGTGAAAAAAGTAAAACTCGAGCCTTATGACAAGAATGATATTCAGTACTGGGACCCTAACGCGGATTTAGGGACATGGAAGCGTATGTATTCCACATTCGTAGGGATATCTCCGTTGCAGCAGCCGTTTAAGAAAACCTATAGCGTGACCTACTCACAGACGAAAACCATGGAAAGCAAATGGGCTTCACTGGATAAATTAGAGAAGGAAACATTCCTCAAAATTATCATGGGCGCTGCGCCGTTGGATTCTTTTGATAAGTTCGTACAAGATTGGAAAAAGCAGGGCGGAGATCAAATTCTGGCTGAAATCGATGAGAGTATCAAACAGTAAGAAGCATGGAGGCGTCAGAGAACTCTGGCGCCTTTCCCTTACAATAGAGAGAATGGAAGTGATCGGTAGGATGGTTACGAAAGGGTTTGCCAAACATTACTATCTCATGCTTCTTCCTGGATTTATCTGGTTGACGCTGTTTAGTATCGTTCCTATGTTCGGGATTGTCATTGCTTTTCAAGATTTTAATCCGGGTTTAGGCATGTTTCATTCCGAATGGGTCGGCTTGGAAAATTTCAAGTATATGTTCACGCTTAATGATAGTAAAACGGTGTTTTTTAATACGTTATTTATCGCCGTCATGAAGATTATTGCGAATATGATTGTACCGCTTATATTCGCTTTATTACTGAATGAATTGCGCATTGCGTTCTTAAAAAGATGGGTACAAACGATTGTTTATTTACCGCATTTTCTATCGTGGGTCATTCTTTCGGGTATCTTGTTGGACGTATTGTCTTATAAAGGACCTGTTAACAGCATCTTGGGCATATTCGGTATAAGCCCGACTCTGTTTTTTGCCAAGGCGGAATGGTTTCCTTTTATTATCGTGGGAAGTGACGTGTGGAAGGAATTTGGATTTAACACGATTATTTTTTTGGCGGCTTTAACGGGGATCAATCCTGCGCTATACGAAGCTGCTGCGATTGACGGTGCCACTCGCTGGCAGCGATTAGTTCATGTCACACTTCCTGGCATTATAACAACGGTTATCTTACTTTCAGTGCTCAGCCTGGGCAATGTCTTAAATGCTGGATTTGACCAAATTTTCAACCTCTATAATCCTCTTGTCTATTCAAGCGGAGATATTATTGACACATGGGTCTATCGGACAGGTTTATTGAATCTCCAGTATGGATTGGCAACGGCAATGGGACTATTAAAATCAGTCATCAGTTTTCTTCTAATTACAACTTCCTATTTCCTAGCTGCTAAGTTTGCAAATTATCGTATTTTTTAATATAAAGGAGCATGAATATGGTCAAAGAAACAACAATAGGCTCCAGAGCATTTGATCTTTTTCTTATCGTGCTGCTGGTTGGCATCGCTCTTTTATGTGTTCTTCCTTTATGGTATACCCTTGCTGTCTCGTTAAGTGATAATGCAGCAGCATCCTCGGGGCAAGTTGGCTTATGGCCGGTGGGGTTTAATTTTAACTCATATCATGAGATCATGGGTGACAGTAAATTTTTCAATTCATTTTGGATTTCGATACAGCGAGTCGTGTTGGGATCGAGTCTTAACTTTGTGATCATCATTCTGATGGGTTACCCCTTATCCAAAAATGCGAAGGACTTACCGTTTAGAAATGTGCTGATGTGGATTTTGGTGTTTACCATGTTATTTAACGGAGGATTAATCCCTTGGTATCAAACGGTTAAATCGTTAGGCTTGATCAATAACATTTGGGCGCTTGTCCTAGGGAACAGTGTCCCGATTTTTAGTGTGATTCTGGTCATTAACTATTTCCGTAATCTGCCTAAGGAATTGGAAGAGGCGGCACTTGTTGACGGTGCGGGGCCTTGGTATATGCTTGTTAAAATTTTCATTCCGCTGGCGGTTCCAGTGTTGGCAACCGTAACCTTGTTCAGCATCGTCTATCATTGGAATGAGTTTTTTAATGGTCTTGTGTTGATGTCGAATGCGGATCATTACCCGCTGCAAACTTACATTCAGCAATTGGTCGTTATTGTGGATGCCAATACCATGACCGCGGAACAAATTCAGAAGATGAGTGAGCTTTCTAATCAGACCTTGAACGCGGCTAAAATCTTTATTGCTATGATTCCGGTTCTCATCATTTATCCGTTTCTCCAACGATTTTTCATCCATGGGATTACGTTAGGGTCTGTTAAAGAGTAAAGGAACGGCGGAAAACACCCGGAATCTGGGGAAGCGGAACGAGGAGCGAAGAAACACCCGAAATCGTGGGGAAGCGGAACGAGGAGGCGCTATTTGAGCGAAAACACGCAAAATCGTGGCGAAGCGGAACGTAGAGGCGTTATTTTGCGTTTTTTGCCACGGGAACGTTCAATTTCGCTCAAATAGCGTCCTCACGTTCCCTTAATTCGATTTCTAGAGCAGATTTCCCGAAATAACGTATCTACGTTCCGCGAACTAGCGTTAAGGTGGCATTCCTTTGCCCAAAGTCCGCAAAAGAAGGCAGCAGAATACAAAAACAAGGACAGTTGGGCAGGTATCACCTTGCAGCTCAGCTGTCTTTTCAATTTTCAGAAAAAGAAGGCTGTCCTCAAGTAGATGTATCTACTTTTGGGACAGCCATTTGTGTTTGTGTTTGTGTGGGGCATTTTAGATCAGATGCTCATCTGCTTTGAACTGCTTTGGTACGGATAGAATTTCTTGGCATTAATATCGATAATGTGAGTGTTGCCAAGCTGATTACTGCGCATACGATGGCCATAGCGTGCAACCGCTGTGTGGTGATTTCATGGCTAAAAATGGCTCCTAGTAAACTGGAGGACAGGATCGTCCCCATAAATCTGGAGGTCATAAACAAACCCGAAGCTATCCCTGTCTCAGCTGCAGATACATAGGAATACAAAGACGTCTGCAATCCGAGATTTTGGAACCCGCTGCTCAAGCCGAATACGGATAGGACTGCAAATATAGCTAAGGAAGCTAAATTTTCATGAATAAACAAAATGAGTAGTGAACCCGCCATAACGATAAGTGAACCTGTGATTAGCGGTGTTTTGGAGCCGGAATGGTCAATCCATCTGCCAACCAGCGGCGTAGTGAAAATTCCTAATCCTGACAAGGCCAGCATCATCATGCCAACCTGCTGCGCATCGAATTGCCGGACTTGCTGTAAATAAGAAGGAATGCTGAACATGATTGAGTAGAACACGATGTTGACACAAATAAACTGGACATAGACCAAACAAACGTTGAGATTTTTTTTCAAAAAGATCACATCAATAAACGGCTGGGTGCGCTTTAATTCAAATTTAAAGAATAAATAACTCAGCACCAAGCTTGTAAAAAGATACCAGAAGTTGACCCTCTTTTCGAAGGAAAGAAAGAAAAATAGCCAACTTAGGATAAGTGCTGCAAAAAAGGCAATTCCCCACAAGTCCAGTCCGCTTTTGGCGAGCGACTTGCGCGGGCCGTCTTTCGGAAGAATTTTGATAGAAAGCAGAAAAGCAATGAGGATAACTGGAAAGTTAACTATGAAAATAGCTGGCCAATCCCCATACTGGATCAAAAACCCGCCAATCGATGGACCGAGGGCTGCCGACGTGGAAGAGAAAATCGACATCACGCTAAGTGCCCTTGCTTGATTATCTGTGATGCTGCTGCGAATTATCCCCATTCCCGCTGGGTACAGCGAAGATGTTCCTATCGCTTGAATAACACGAAAGCCAATAAGCCAGCCTATGCTCGGTGACAGCGGAGCTAGCATGGATGATACCGTAACGAGAGCAAGTCCAACTAAGAAGATTCGCTTGCGACCGTAGATATCGCTTATTTTACCCATAATGGGTTGAGCAATAGCGCTGGCCACATAATAAGTCGCGATCAGCCAAGAGATGGCACTATAAGTGACATGAAACTCGGTCTGCAGCCGCGAGAATGCAACTGAAATCATCGAAGTATTCAGCGGATTTAAGAGCACTCCAAGGCCTACGGCTGTGATTAGCCAAAGCTGCTTGTTCTTATTAAACATATCATTTCTCTCTTTTCTCTCTTTTTTAATCATTATAATCCTATTTAAACTGATCTGCTCGATAAAATCGGTCTTGGATTGATGCATGAAGTTGTCCTCAATCCCTTACTTTCTAAGTTGCCCAAAGGTTGACTAGCCTCATTTACAAAAGGAAAATTATCGGATATATTTATGTCAATTGATACATATTGTATCAAAAACGAAGGGGAGTGATAGACTTGAGACGGATCAGAAATTCGATCGTTTTCTTTACCATTTGCTTGTTTGTGCTAGCTTTCGGCGTTGTTCCCGCAGCTGCGGAAAGTAGTAATTTCACTGTTTTTTTGAAATTAGATGGAATTACAGGTGAATCCGTTGCGAAAGGATATGAAAAGTGGATTCAGCTTCAAGATGTTTCATTCGAATTCGAAAATAGCTCTACATTAAACAGCAGTTCAACCAGCGGATCTGGTGCAAGTAAAGCGGTTCGGAAACCGATAGCTTTCAGTAAAAATTTTGATCTTTCTTCCGTACCTTTGTTTATGGATATGGTCATGGGAAAAACCATTGAGAAAGGCCAGCTTGTATTCGTTAAGAATGGCGAACAAAGGTTACCGATCGTAACCATCGATTTAGAAAGAATTAGCGTTAGTAAATATAACTTAAATAATTTAGATGAAAACATTGAGTTGAATTATGGAGCGATTACCTTTAAATACACAGCCTTAGGACCAGATGGGAAGCCTGCAAATACGAATACGGGCGGCTGGGATTTCATGAAGAATGTGAAAAAATAAGTAATTCACTTATTTGATTGTCCCTTTCCCTTCTGACGGAAGAGGAATACTCTAGCATAGAGGAAGCCTTGTACGGAAGGAGGAATCCCTTATGCGTCTGGTTGCTAATAAATGGTCGAAGTTCTCCGTTTTGTTGGGGCATGCCGGAGCTGCCAAGCATATTCCTAACATGCGCCGCTTTAGCGCTTCGAACCTGAAAGTCATGCTGCGACAATATGCATTTGTCGTGGCAAAGCCGATCATTGGAACCGGGGGAAGCAGTGTAGTAAAAATCAAAAAAACGGGTAACCGTTATTTGCTGCACAACAGCGGGACAAAAAGAATATATCGTTCATGGAAAGAGCTCTTTTCCACGTTAAACCAGATCCGCAAAAACCGCCCGTTTATGCTGCAGCAAGGCATTGACTTAGCTACAATTGACGGTAGACCCCTAGATTATCGCGTCAAATTGAAAAAAATGGGTCGATCTTGGAACATCCGCGCCGTTGTCGGCCGATTGGCGCGCCCAGGTCTGTTCGTCACAAACCTTTGCCAAGGCGGCACGTTGCTTAAAGGTACTCATGCGCTGCGGCGGACTTTCCCTGCTTCGCTGGTCAAATCCAAATTTGACACGATGTGCGGAGTGGCCCGAACCTGCACAAAGCTGCTCGAATCTCGCTATCCAGGCATTGGCATGCTCGGTTACGATTTCGGCATCGACAAAAAGGGGAATGTATGGATTTTTGAAGTGAATACAAAGCCTCATTAGAGACAACAACCTGAGCCAATTTCATTGGTCTCAGGTTGTTTTTGACTTATTTCATTTAAACTTAAAAATCAAAATGATCAGGGTCTGGACCCACACGGCGATGCTGGTCAAGGGCAGAAATAGCAGCCATATCGGCATCAGTTAATGAGAAATCAAAAATTTCTGCATTCGACTGAATGCGTTTTGCTTGAATGGATTTCGGAATCGTGGCCCAGCCGCTTTGCAGCTGCCAACGCAGGACGATTTGAGCGACTGATTTTCCCAAGCGATCTGCAATAGCTTGGATGACGGGCTCATGCAAAATCTCTCCCTGCATCAGAGGTGCCCAAGCGACTGCTTGAATCCCGTTGTTATCCAAAAAAGATTTAAGTTCATTTTGGACAAGTCGCGGATGACGCTCAACTTGATTAATAGCCGGTTTCACAGTTGCTTCTTTAAGCAGATTTTCAAGGTGGTGAATGTGAAAGTTGCTAACGCCAATACCCCCGACACGGCCTTCGTGATACAGAAACTCCAGCGCTTTCCAGCTTTCTAGATATTTATTTTCAACAGGCCAGTGGATAAGGTATAAATCAAGCTTTTCTACTCCTAGTTTCTTAATGCTTTCCTCATAAGCTACTATTGCGCTATCGTAGCCTTGGTCAGCATTCCATAATTTCGAGGTGATGAACAAGTCTTCACGATGAAGGCCTGTACGTTTCAAGCCACGACGAATCCCTTCTCCAACACCTTCTTCGTTCTGATAAATAGCTGCTGTATCAATATGTCGATAGCCAACGACAATGGCTTCTTCAACGGCTGAGATGACGGTATCGCCATCCTCGACCTGAAAGACGCCTAGACCTAGCCAAGGAAAAGCTTTACCATGGTTTAATTGAATTGTATCTTGTAAGTTTTTCATTTGAGTATCCTCCTAATATTGGGTGAAAAGTAATGTCCACCGGGGTTTCTGTTTATTTGATTTGAATTATGATTTCAAAGACGGTTTGCTCGATATGACCATTATGATTTACGTTCCAGCTTTGCAGATATACCTGTGAGTAGGATGGCAACGAGAACCATTAAAGCGCCAACCCATGGGGTATGAATCAGCCCAATAGAGTCGATAATAATCCCACCGACGATTGAACCAATAGCAATACCGACGTTGAACGCTGCAATATTGATCGCTGATGCAACATCGACCGCTGAAGGTACATACTTTTCAGCTAGCTGGACGACATATAATTGAAGGCCAGGCACATTCATGAAAGCAAGCAAGCCCATTAAAATAACACCAATCACGCCAACCACTTTAAATGGAGCAAGGAATGTTAAAAGAATTAGAACGGCTGCTTGAACAATAAACATCCAAAATAGTGCGCGTAAAGGATTCTTATTGGCTAATTTGCCGCCCACAGAGTTACCGAATGCAACAGCAACACCATAAATGATCAAGATAATGTTAATCATGCCTGAACTTATGCCTGTCACATCGTGCAGGAGTGGAGTTAAATAGGTGAAAGCAACAAATGTCCCTCCATAACCGAATGCCGTAATAAGAAAGCCCAGGACCAAACGGCCATTGGTGAGCAGACGAAACATATCTGAAAATTTAGCAGGTGGAGATTGCTTGAGATTTTTAGGAATGAGCGCGGCACTGGAAATGAACGCAATTACACCCAGTAAGGCTACGCCCCAGAAAGTTGCTCTCCAGCCGAAGGCTTGCCCGATAAATGTCCCCAATGGAACACCGGTAACAATGGCGATAGTAAGACCAGTGAACATGAGAGCAATAGCACTGCCCTTTTTCTCTGGTGATACTAGCTGAACAGCAATGGTCGCTCCAATGGAGAAAAAGACACCATGGGAAAATGCGGTAATGAAACGTGCAATAAGCAATATTTCAAATGATGGTGAAAGTGCAGCGACAGCATTGCCGATGACGAAAACAACCATCAGCGACATGAGCAAGGATTTCCGGCTCACCCGATTGGTGAGCGCGGTGAGAATTGGAGCTCCGACCGCGACGCCAATCGCATAACCAGAAATAAGAAGGCCAGCAAGCGTAATGCCAATGTTTAAGTCACTTGCGATGGACGCGAGCAGGCCTACTGGAACAAACTCCGTTGTTCCGATTCCAAATGCGCTAATGGCAAGGGCAAGAAGCGCCCATGTTCCTGAATTTTGCTTCACTTTATGTTGTGATGCAGATTGTATGATGGAATGATTCATATTTTGCCTCCTACTTACATGTATTATGAACGGCTGTTAGCTTTGCTTTCGCCGTCACAAGTGCTATTATAAAACCATTGAGGTGTTTTTGGTAAGTACGTACTTTCAAGTGCTATAGGGACTTTTAAGGTATATAGGTACTAAAAAGTACCCTTCGAAGCGGCTAAGTCACATCCGCAATCTCACTCAGCTCAACAAAAAAACGCCATGCCCTTCAATATCGAAGGATTAGCGTTTGGACTAGTCTTATTCATTCACGTTTCAGTCTCTATATTTGAAGGAGGATCATTTCTTCAGCAATGGTTTATTCGGCAAATAGTGTAAAGTACGGATGTTGCGTATTGTTTTGGTTTTTGCTCGCATGACAATGGAATGCGTTTCAGCGCGCTGATCCGGTAAATAACGCACGCCTTCCAAGAACTCGCCAGGTGTTACACCTGTTGCAGCGAAAATAACATCTTCAGTCCCAACCATATCATCCATCGTCAAGATTTTGTTAGGATCCTCAATACCCATTTCAATACAACGGTCGTATTCGCTGCTGTCGGCAGGCATCAAGCGACCTTGCAGCTCTCCACCTAGACATTTTAACGCTGCTGCAGCAAGTACGCCTTCTGGGGCCCCACCAGAACCGACATAAAGATCGATCCCCGCCTCAGGAAAAGCCGGAGCCATCGCGCCAGCGACGTCACCATCCGAAAGAAATTTAATCCTCACTCCAACTTTTCGCAAAGTTTTAACAAGCGATTCATGACGTTCTCGGTCTAGAATCATAACCGTAAGATCACAAACTTGTTTATTCAGTACCTCCGCTGCTTTCGCGAGTGTTATTTCCATAGGATCGTCTAGGCTTAGTATACCAACTAGTGCAGGGCCAACAGCTAACTTCTCCATATACATATCAGGCGCATGCAGCAAATTCCCTTTTCCTGCTACAGCTATGACGGAAAGCGCGTTATTCAAGCCTTTAGCCACAATATCGGTTCCTTCGAGGGGATCAACGGCTATGTCTACCTCCGGCCCATTCATACTTCCAACTTGTTCACCTATATAGAGCATAGGGGCCTCATCCATTTCACCTTCTCCAATAACGACGGTCCCTCTGATCGATACAGAGTCGAACATAGCACGCATGGCTGAAGTTGCAGCGCCATCCGCACTATTTTTATCACCTCTGCCCATCCAAGGAGCTGATGCTAACGCAGCCAACTCCGTTACTCGAACAATCTCCAATGCAAGTTCCCGTTCCATAGTTTCTCTCCCTATCCTTAGTTAGATTTCACTAGTTTTCCCATATTAAAGAAGGACATTCTATATCCTTATGATGAAAAGATTTAGCTTAATCTCCAATTTCGTCTTTGCTTACTATTATTTCTATGCATGATGTTTTCAAAATAAACAAATACCGGGCTGTTGCAGCCCGGTATTTTACAGGCATTTAACCGCGCAGCAAAATTGTGCTAGTGTTCCGCAAGTTTGACTAGAATCATGAAAGCGCTTTTACAGTAAGATAAACTCATAAATCAAATAGGGGGTAATAAAATGGCGAAGCCTAAGCTGCTTATTTTGGACGAGCCATCCATGGGTTTGGCACCGATCGTGGTCAAGGATATTTTCGAGACGATTCGCATCATCAAGTAGCAAGGATTAACGACGCTATTGATCGAGCAAAATGCCTCCATGGCTTTATCTGTGGCTGATCGCGGGTATGTGATGGAGCATGGGGAAATTAGGTTTCACGATACCGCACACAATTTGCGAACGCAGGATAACGTCAAAAAAGCGTATCTTGGTCATTAGCGAGCTAAGGGCTTGGCAATGCGCGAAATTGGGATTGCTTCGATAAGATCGCTGCTTAACGTATCCATGAGGACTTCCGCCAATAGGGGGAGGTCCTTTTTGGGACAGCCCCCTTATTAATTTTATAGAGTACCCCAAGACTTGGAATTTACAGGTCTTTTTTTGATTGGTAACAAAAAGGAAATCAAGATCGGACCGATATTTTCATTTTTTGTCGAAAAACATATACATCAAGCAAGCATGAATCGACATACGGAATGATAGATTTGGAATATGATAGATTTGTAGGTATTGGCGTAATTACTCATTGAAGGGGTTGATCGTTTTGGGCAAAAGCAAAATAGAAATATCCTCAAAAGGTATCGAAAAAACTCTTCGTAAGTTTGATTATTTGCAAGCCATTTCTGAATATATTTGGAATGGATTTGATGCAAAAGCTACTGTTGTAGATATAAAGCTGCATAAAAATGTGCTAGGCGGCATAGATCAAATTGTCATTGCGGATAATGGGTATGGCATAAATAGGAAAGAGTTAGAACGGAAGTTTACGCCATTTTTCGAGTCTGAGAAGCAAATTGATCCTCAAAAGCGAGCCAGAACGACTTCGGCTATGCATGGAAAAAATGGAATCGGTCGATTAACCTTCCATCACTTTGCTTCCGATGCAGCATGGACAACGACCTATGTGGACGGCCTTCTTAAAAATACGTATACCATTCGTATTCATTCGAAAAATTTGGACACTTATGAGGTAACGAATAACATCCTAACAGATGAAGAAGCAGGAACGACGGTAACTTTTCATAATATCATGAAAGACTTTGTCTATGAGGATTTGTTGACTTTTTTATGTAAGGAATTTGGGTGGTTCCTGGAACTTCATGCTGAGAAACATTTCGATGTTAAAATAGATGGCGTTTCCTTAGACTACTCGAGTGTGATAGCCGAAAAAGAAGGTTTTAAAATCGTTCATGAGCCTACACAAACGGAGTTTGCAATCAAATATGTTCGTTGGAAAGATCGAATCAATCATGAATATTCCAAACTTTACTTTCTCGATTCACATTTAGATGAGAAGCATAAGCAGCCGACAACTTTTAATAACAAAGGTGATTCATTCTATCATAGTGTTTATATTCAAAGTAAGGGATTTGATCATTTTGACTTTGATAGTGAAGACAATGGCGGACAATTGGAGTTATCTTTTGGAGCAAGCAGAAGAAGCGAAGCATTTCAATTCTTAATTGAAGAAATCAACATGTTTATAAAGCAAAAAAGGAAGCCTTATTTAGGTTTATTCGCGGATCATGTGATTGAAGAGTTTGCGGAATCCAAGGCATTTCCCATTTTTAAAGACGATCCTGAGGACACTACCAGAAAAGAAGAGCTGGAATCTGTCATCAGGGAAATGTGTCAACTAGAGCCAAGAGTGTTTGCCCGATTAAATCCAGAACAGAAAAAATTGGTGGCTCACCTTATTCACTTAGCGATGGGAGCGAATGAGCGGCAACGTTTGTTGGAGGCTTTATGAGATACGATGGGCGCGGAACGTAGATTAGTCATAGACAGACCGAAGTACTCTTCTGGCTAGAAAGAACCCCCCAGCCTCATCACCAGAAAGCTCACTGCCAACACCGCCTACTTGAAGGCGCTTTCCACTTGGAAAAATTCCGCCCGTAGAAGAGCCTGAGCCATTAATGGAGCAAATGCCGAAGCCCTTTCCTTCTGGGATGGAATGTCCGCACCGGCTAACCCGAAGACACCTGCTTCATCCTGATCCAATAATCGCTATTTTCAATTTTTTATTCATCCATGGATTCAGCCTTCCTATCCAGCACAATCTCGCTGCTATTATAGCATCGCATTCCGAAACGCTGCAATAATAATTGAAATTTAATTTTATCTTTAGTTTTTATTTTTGAAAATAAATTTTTAACTTAATATTCAAAATTGTATACAATTTTAGATATTAATCTTGTTTTTTTGAGCAATTATAACGTATGATGAGATTAAAATTTTAGCTCAGAGAAAATAGGGTGAACAGGGAATATATATGTCAATTAATGATAATATTTTGATAAAGATTCGTGATATGAAAGACAGCCTAACTCCTGTTGAGAAGTTGGTGGCTGATTACATTTTGGAGAATTTAGAAGAAATCCCGCATCTTTCGATTAAGAGTCTTGCCGGGCTGACGAAGACCAGTGACGCATCCGTGCTTCGTTTCTGTAAAACGATGGGGTATAAAGGATACCGGAACTTTATTGTAAGTATTTCAGCCTCAATTGGATCTATGGATGATGATGAGAAGAACCAGTACACTGATATACAACCAGGGGATGATCTATCCGTCATTATCTCTAATATTTCTCGCAATAATAGTAAATCTATAGAAGATACCCTTAGTGTCATCGATAAAAATGAAATAGCCCGTGCTGTAAAGGTTCTGCGAGAAAGCAACCGCATTGCTTTTTTCGGAATTGGTGCTTCCGGTCTGGTCGGTATCGATGCGGAGCAGAAATTTTCGCGGATCAACAAGATGTGCCATACCTACACGGACGGGCACAGTCAGCTTACGGCAGCTACAATGCTAGATAAAAGTGATGTAGCCATCTTTATTTCAAATTCAGGTAGTACGATAGAAATTCTCGATGCACTAGAAATAGCCAAGAAGAATGGCGCGTGCATTATTGCCATTACCAAATATAATAAAAGCGAGTTAGCAGATCAGGCGAACATCGTCCTGAGCATCTCGACACCAGAGGTAACTATCAGAAGCGGTGCCATGGGATCGAGAATTGCTATGCTGACGGTCATTGATATTCTTTTTGCTGGCGTAGCTAGTGCGGAATACAAGAAAGTGAAGAAATATTTAGCTAAAACGCACGATATTATAGCCAGCAGCAAGCATCGCAAATAAAAGATAAAGACAACGCCTTAGCCAGATTAAGCCGTTGTCTTTTTTTGTTGTTAAATAAAATAAAAAATCAAATGTTTATTGTGAAAAGAAATAAAATTTCAAAAACTATTGACCATCATGAAATTTTTCGCTAGTATGAAAATAGAAATTTAAATAAAAAAGGATAGGAGGATGGCTATGGATGAGTATCTCTCGGGATTGACTACGGAAGAGATTAACGAGAAAACACAGATGATGGATGAATGTACAACGGAACAAATGCTGCGGTTAATGAATGAGCAGGATGCTGAAGTTCCCGCTGCAGTGGGAGCAGAAATACCGCAAATTATGAAAGCGGTTGATATTTTGCATCATGTTCTGAAAAACGGCGGCAGAATGTTCTACGTAGGAGCTGGATCTTCTGGCAGACTCGGTGTACTCGACGCTTCTGAATGTCCTCCTACTTTTGGTATTGACCCCATGCTGGTGCAAGGTCATATCGCCGGTGGCGATGGGGCACTAAGAACGGCAGTTGAAGGTTTTGAAGATAACGCGGAGGAGGGGATCGCACTCATTGAACGGTGCGGTGTGACTGACAAGGATGCTGTTATTGGAATTACGGCCAGTGGAAGTGCACAATTCGTCATTGCCAGTTTGCAAAAAGCAAAGGACATTGGTGCAGCAACGATCGGCGTAGTGAATAACAAAAATTCGAAATTAGAGCCTGTCTGTGATGTGTGTATTGCGCCAGTGGTTGGGCCGGAAGCGATTATGGGATCTACCCGATTGAAAGCGGGGACAGCACAGAAGCTGGTTCTTAACATGCTGACGACCTGTACGATGGTGAAGCTAGGAAAGACTTATAACAACCTCATGGTAGACATGAAAGCAAGTAATATCAAATTGTATGATCGCTCGGTTCGTATCATTAGGGCAGCAACAGGGGTAGATGAAGAGTGCGCTATTACCCATTTGGAAAGCGCTTCCATGAATTGTAAGCTAGCCATTATGATGATAAAAACCGGATTGAATGCAGTGGAGGCAGAACAAGCATTGAAGCAATGCGACGGCCGTTTGAAAACAGCCATACGTACTTTTAGCAAAGTTGTGTAATTAACTCAATATCAAAAGGAGAGACTTTGAGCAACGCTCAAAGATCCCAAAGCGGAGAGACTTTGAGATGTGCTCAAAGATCCCAAAGCGGAGAGACTTTGAGCTACGCTCAAAGATCCCTATAAATGGAGGTCAATTCTCATGAAAAGAAAAATGCCCGTATTAGCATCCGTCGTCGCTTTAACCATGGCTTTAACAGCTTGCGGTGGTACTTCCGGCACGAAAGCAACAAGTACACCAGCAGGTACAACAACGACTCCAGCGGCTACAGCCGGCGCTTCAACAGCGAAAGATACCATCACGGCTTTGCTGCCGCCAGTTTCACCGAACTACCAAAAACAGTTCGAACAAATGTCCAAGGACTTTACTGCTCAGTATCCGAACCTGACGCTCAAAATTGAACCAGCAAGCTGGGAAGATATGAAACAGAAATTGGATACGCAAGTGAATGCAGGCAGCCCTCCGGATATTGCATTCGGAGGCTCTGACGGTATCCCTAAGTATTTGCAGCAAGGATTGCTCATGGACATTACGGATGCGGCAACTCCTGAGATGATTAACGACTATGAGAAAGCTCCGCTTGAATACATGAAGAACGGCAAAGGACTTTACGGCTTCCCGGCTTATATGGAAGTTCACGCACTAGGCGGAAATAAAGCGTTCTTGGAAAAGGCCGGTATCGATTGGAAGAAAGTACAAACAAGCGGTTGGACGTACGATGAATTCCGTCAAGCGGTCAAAAAAGGCGTCGTAACTGAAAACGGAAAAACGCGCTACGGCTTCGTGTTCGCTGTGAAAGGCGTTGCAGCCGTTGACTACTTGGGTATCATGGCGAAAAATGCCGGTATGCCTCATGCGTTTAATAAAGATTTGAAATATGCGTACACTAGCAAAAACTACCTAGGATTGCTCAAAGATCTTCGTCAATTGATTGATGACGGCTCCATGCCGAAAGAGCTTAGCTCTGTTGATGCTGGTAAGCGTTGGAACATGTTCCTAACAGGTCAAACGATGATCACAGGTAAAGGTCTTGCCGTGTTTGAAAATTCAGCTAAAACGAACAATGCGAAGCTGAAAGCAGCTGATGCAAGCGCTGTAAAAGACTCGATCCCAGTTGATTATGTTGTCTTGCCGGCTCCAACTTTCCAAGGTGCAAAACCATCATTCGCTACAGTCGTTGACGGTTACATGACGTTCCGCGGTAAAAAGGAACCTACGGCTGAGCACAAAGCAAACGTTGTAAAAGCGGCTTACTTCTTAGCTAGCGGTAAAAATGCTGCAGCAACAAACAGTGATCTGTTCTCTGCTCACATTACGCAAAGCGGTAAAAAAGCAGCTGAAAGCATGAAAATTGACAGAAGCCCCGAGAACGTGGCTGCGGTTGACTACATGTTGAAAAATGCAACACCTGCTCGTTCGGATATCCCGACAGAACTGGGTGCTAAAGCGATCAAATTGGAAACAGAAGTTATCGTACCTAAGTTCCAAGGTCTAATCGCAGGTGAAATTACACCTGAAGCGATGTATGAAGCTGTGAAAACCGCTGCGATTGCTGCATTTGGCGCCGATGGCGTTGTGAAAGATTAATCATACGTTGTAAACCTCGGATAGTCGTGAAGCATATTACACGGCTATCCGAACTATTTTAACCGAGTTTTCTGAAACGGGGTTTGACAAATGGCTACTCATATCGCTAAACCGATGAAAAGAAGGAGAATCAGAGGAGAAGGAGCATGGGGATATGCATTTATTGCCGTTGCTTTGGTCGTCTTTGCAATGTTCACCGCATATCCGGTCGTAAGCGCGTTTATCATCAGTCTCCAAGAATATAAACCTCTTGGTTCCACCTATGTTGGATTCGACAATTATGTTTCGACGGTGAAAGACGGTTTGTTTTGGCAAGCCATGCGCAATACCGTCGTCTATACACTTCTGACTGTACCTGTTAACTTGATCTTGTCCATGGTGATCGCTATTTTGATTCTGCCGCTCAGGAAAAAAACGCAGGGGTTTTTCAAAGGTGTCTATTACTTGCCTGTAGTTGCTTCAGGCGTTGCTTTATCCGTCGTATGGCTTTGGATCTTCGATCCGATGGAAGGCGGAATTTTAAATCAGTTGATTCATTTCTTTGGCTTCACCAATCAGAACTGGCTCGGATCAAGCAAAACAGCGATGTTTTCTTTAGTTCTAATGTCCTGGCTCTCCAGTCATGGCACGAGCATCATCATCTATCTGGCAGGTCTTCTTGGCATTGATGATACGTATTACGAGGCAGCGGAAATGGATGGAGCGAACTTTTTCCAAAAGCTGTGGCATATCGTGGTTCCTTCTTTGAAACCAGCGACGTTATTTCTTTTGGTAACGGGTGTTATCGGTTCTTTCCAAGTGTTTCAGAACGCGTACCTCATGACCGGAGGCGGTCCGAACAATGCGACTACGATGGTGGGTCTACTAATTTTCAATAATGCCTTTACTTATTTTGAATTCGGTAAAGCCGCGGCGCAATCATTGATTCTAGCACTTATTATCGCGGGAATTTCGGTTATTCAGTTTAAATATGCAGGAAAAGACGTCGAGTATTAAGGGCGGAGAGACTTTGAGCTCCGCTCAAAGATCCCTATGTTGGGAGGATAAAAAATGGCTTTATACAGCAATCATGCAGGAAAACCTAAAGTAAAAACTATTCGTAATTCAATCATTTTTATCGCCCTTCTACTTTTTGCTTTGGCGACGATATTTCCGATCTATTTCATGGTCATTTCATCCTTTGCTGATCCGGTTGAGGCCGGAGCGGTGAGCTACTCTATTTTACCAAGCAAGTTTACATTCGCTTCCTTCAAATATTTCTTTGATTACAGCGAGTATTCGTATCGTTGGATTTTGAACTCGTTGATAGTGGCGACTACCGTGATGGTGTCCAACGTCATTTTTGCCAGCATGGCTGGTTATGCATTTTCTAAACTTCGTTTTAAAGGGAGAGGCGTGCTGTTCGCGGTACTGCTTGTCTCCATGATGATTCCTTACCAAGTTACGCAAGTTCCTTTGTATATTCTAGTTGTTAACGTGTTTGAATTGCAAAATACGTACAGCGCATTAATTATGCCGGGTATCGTTACTGTATATAATATTTTTCTGGCTAAACAGTTTATGAGCAGTATCCCGAACGAGATTATGGAAAGCGCCAAAATCGAAGGGTGCAGCCAATTCACCATTTATTGGAGAATCATTCTGCCTTTGTCTAAAACGGTGCTCGCCGTAATGGCGATTCTAACGTTTATGGATAGCTGGAATACGTTCTTCTGGCCGCTGCTTGTCACCAATACGATGGATATGCAGACGATCCAAGTTGGTTTGAAAAACTTCCGCTTCGCCAATACGACGTTTATTGCGCCGATGATGGCGGGTGCTACCATTTCAGCACTGCCGATGTTTATTCTTTTCTTCAGCTTGCAAAAGTACTTCTTAGAAGGTGTAACGGTTGGTGCGGTGAAGGGCTAATTCAAGCCGCGCGTTGGGGAGGTATCACTTCAGCATGATAGTGTCCTGGGATCAACAATATCGTCAGGCGATAATCGACTTATGGAATGAAGAAGCTGTGAAAGAAGGCTACAAGGAGCTTAACGAACAAAGTTTTGAGCGTATTTTCACGGAAAACCCTTATTTCGATAGTCAAAATATGTTTATTTTATTGGAACAAAATGAAGTTAAAGGCTTTGCCTGCGGGTGTACGGGTGATGATCTGCCGCTTGGAGAAGTGGCTGGGTACATCACTTGCATCGTTCTAGCTGAAGACTTCAAAACCGATGAGATTTATCAAGGCATGTTAGACGCTTTGGAGCATCGCTTTCAGCAGCAGGGGAAAAAGCAAGGCGACGTTTTATTTTTTAACCCGATGCTATTGCCATGGTATATACCGGGGACTCCAAAGCATGAGCATAACAATGCGCCAGGTGTGCCGATTGAGAGTAAATTGTATAGATTTTTGCTGCGAGCAGGGTATGTGGAGCGTGCCAAAGAGTGCGCCATGTATTTGAAGCTGGATGGCTTCACCATCCCGGAGGATGTAAAGGCCAAAGAAAATAAAGCAGCCGCTGAGGGTTACACGGTGGAATTGTTTAATTCGGAAAAGCATAGCGGCGTAGATGAAATGCTCCAAGGATTTAATAATCTTTTATGGCAAAAGGAAATCGGGCAAAGCACGGCAGATGGTGTGCCTGTAGTGATTGCTGCATATAAAGGCAAGGTCATCGGATTTGCAGGACCCGTGATTCGTCAGGATAACGGCCGGGGCTATTTCGCCGGAATCGGCGTGCTTCCTGATCATGAGGGACACGGGTTGGGCAGCATTTTATTCTTTAAGCTGTGTGAGGCTTTTCGCTCGATTGGAACCGACTACATGTCGCTCTATACGGGCAGTACGAATCCGGCTATCCGCATCTACGAGAAGGCAGGCTTTACAACCGTCAAACAATTTTCTGTTATGAGAAGGGAGTTTGTGTGAGTGAGCGAGCAAAAGTTATCGATTCTGGCCATTGGTGGCCATGTGGGTGATGCCGAATTAACCGCAGGAGGCGTATTGGCAAGTCACTTTTTAAAGGGGGACCGCATTGCGACCCTGGCGCTGACAGCAGGCGAACGCGGCGTTCCGGCAGGTCAAGATATGGCCGAATATCGCGTGCAGAAAGTGAACGAAGCGAAAACCTTTGCCGAGATGCTTGGCGGGGAAGCGTTCGTATTCGACGACATTCCTGATGGCGAGCTGCAGGATAACCAAGAAATGCGTTTTCGAGTAGCTGACGTCATTCGTCAAGTTCGTCCGAACGTCATTATTACGCATTGGAAGAACAGCATGCACAAGGACCATATGACAACGCATCGCATCGTCAATGACGCCCGCTTTTTTGCCGCCTTGCCGACGTTTGAGCGGGAGCTTCCTGCCCATTTTGCACAGAGATTGTATTATGCAGAGAACTGGGAGGATGCGGTAGATTACCGACCGTATGTTTATGTCGACTATGATCAGGAAGCCTTTGATCTATGGGTGAAGGCCGTCTCCACGCACTGGTTCGTAACCGGCAGCAAGTCGTTCAAGTATTTGGAATACTACAAGCATTTGATGAGAGTCCGCGGCCTTGAAGCCAGAAAAGAGTATGCACAAACCTTCATGATTCCAGAAGAAAATATGCGTGTGCTCAAAACTGAATTATAACAAATAAAACCAACCTCTACATGCGGCTATTCATTCATGAATGGCCTCGTTAGAGGTTTTCTCAACATTACGTTTGGGTAGAAGCGAGTATGACCTTCGATTTGCAGTTTGCTGCCATGCACAAGGGAGATTTAGATGGATAATCTCTCGTTTAGGTAATGATTATTTTTTTGTTTCCCGGTTTGTGGGGGAAGTGGGAGTTAGGAATTTGGAGTTAGGAGTTAGTTATTTGCAGTTAGTGATGGAAGTAATAAGTAGTAAGTAGTAAGTAGTAAGTAGAAGTAGAAGTAGTAAGAATAGGAAGTAGTAAATAGGAGGGCTAGTAGAAGGCAAGTTGTACTTAGTACAACAATTTCCTCAGTTTCTTAAGGAAAAGCTGAAGATGTTGTATCGTATGCAACAATTTAGCCGTATTTCATGCTAATTAGTCACTTTTGGCTAGAATTGTTGTATTTTTTGCAACAATCGCATGAATTATGTGGATTTTCTTGCTTTTTGTTGTACAAAATACAACATTTCACGGATTAGCGTGATACCTTGGCTGAAACGTGCTAGGCATCAACTTTGACAAACAGACTTGCCAAGGGCGCGTAATCCGTTTATTTTAACCAAACAAAATGTGGGAGGCAGCTATGATCAGAAACGGTATCGATTGCATTGGGCAGTACACTCATCTATTCAAAGGGAAACGATTGGGACTAATCACGGCCCCTACCGGCTTAAACAATGACTTCGTATCCACCATTCAAATTTTGCATGAGAATTTCAATCTCACAGCCTTGTTTTCACCGGAACACGGTGTGCGTGGAGATCAAGCAGCAGGTGCCCTGGTAGAAACGTATCTGGACCCGATCACACAGGTGCCGGTGCATAGCTTGTACCGTAAGGATTCTAAGCGCCTGAGCCAGGAAATGCTTGATGAGGTTGATATGGTCGTCTATGATATTCAGGACGTAGGCACACGATACTACACATTTATATATACGATGCTATATGCTCTGGAAGATTGTGCGAAAGCAGGCAAGCCGTTTGTCATTTTGGACCGGATCAACCCGCTGGATGGAGTGACGGTAGAAGGTAACATTTTAAAGCAGGACTATCAATCTTTTGTTGGCAATTACCCGCTTTGTGTGCGTTATGGTCTGACTGCCGGTGAGGTAGCCACCATGGCTAACGATCAGATGAACTGGCAATGTGATCTGCATGTAATACGTGCTGAGGGCTGGGAGCGGCAGATGCAGTTCGTTGATACGGGTCAACACTGGGTGATGCCTTCTTTGGGGATTCCTCGGTTTGAAACAGCATTGTTGTATCCAGGTACCTGTATATTTGAAGGCACCAACCTGTCTGAAGGAAGAGGGACAACAGTTCCTTTTGAAATTGTAGGAACTCCGTTTATCAACGCTCAACAACTGGCGGACGACATGAACGGCAAGAAACTGCCTGGGGTCGTTTTCCGTCCGGTTTATTTTAAACCGACCTTTTCCAAATTTCAGGGGGAGTCTTGCAGTGGTGTGCAGCTTCATGTGCTGGATACCCGAACGATTCGTCCTTTGGAGACAGCGATCACATTGATGTATACCATTAAGCGTAACTATGAACAATTTTCGTTCCTTCCACCGCTGAAAGAGGGATCCAGGCCTTTTATTGATTTATTGTGCGGGGATAAGGTGTATCGTGAAGATCCATTAGATGTTTCGGTGCTGTTGGAGCAATTTCGGGACGAAAGTCGGGAATTTGCAAACATGAAACAGCAGTATCATTTGTATTAAGGCGTTTAAGAGCGACTAATGAGTTACTTTAAAATGTCTGGAATCAAATAGAAAAACAGCAAAAAGCGTAGAGTGCCGTGATGAGGCAGTATACGCTTTTTTTGCTGTTTAATGTGTTTGTCTAAGACTGGATTGTGTGCGTTTTTCTAAAGGTGTTTGGCGTAATTCCCTCGCTTTTTTTAAAAAGTTTAATGAAATAACTCGGACTCTCAAAACCAACCTTCTCGGAAATGCATTTCACCTCTAAGTCAGGAAATTGCTGAAGAAACTCTTTGGCTTTTTGGATCCGAAAACGATTGATGTACTCGAAGGGCCTTGTGCCTAACGTATTTTGAAATAAAACACACGTATAATGAGGCGTTACTGTTAATTGGTTTGCCAGATTCTGAAGGGTGATGGGTTTATCAAAGTGATTGGCAATATAGTCGATAACCGGCTTCAAATGTTCATATTGATCATGATTGGAACGGTTGTCCGATATGGATGTGTATCGAAATAATTCCAGTAATAGGCCGTATAGCAGCTGGGAGCCATCGTAGCTCGATAAATATTTCCGAATGCTATATAGATGATTAATTTCATTGATTCTTGCCTGTAAAATCTCAGGTTTAGAAATATAAAGAACGATGGATTCATGGAAATGAAAAGAGCGAAGGAGAGATTCGGCGAAATTCCCGTTAAATTCGACCCATTGAACCGTCCAAGGCTCAATAATAGGATAATAACGGTGAGGGACCCCCGGGTAGAGCAGCATGCCTTGACCTTTGGAGAGTGTGGTTGATTTTCCTTCGATCTCAAGCATCCCTTGTCCGTCAAAACATTGAATCCATTGATATCCCTTATATCCTGCTTTTCTTATGACTTGAGGCTGATTAACCCAGTATCCGGTTGAGACGAGATAGAGGGGCAAATTAAAGTCGATATCGGTTAATACGTTCCAGTAAAAATGTTTCATCTCGATCACTCACTCATTGAGAATATTAATATTGTTATATTATCATAAATATCCTACTATTGTTGATCGAATTTTATCGTTTTATAATTATCAATAAAATTATATAACTGAATGATAATAATTCGGAAAGAGGCGTCTACATGGAATTTCAACCGTCAAGAGTTAGAGAAAATTTCGATCGGGATTGGTTTTTCCACAAGGGTGACATTGCGATGAAATATGCCGTAAAAGCAGGGAAGACGGGAGGTATCACAGACAACGGGAAGCGGGAAGACGGGGAATGGCTTGAAATCGCCTACGTTGACAAGGATTCAGGAGAGATCCCCATCCCTAAGGACTGGAGTAGGGTCAATATTCCTCATGATTGGGTCGTGGAAGGGAATGTGGTGAATGACCCGAACTTAGGAAGCCGGCCAGGCAGCCATGGCTATTTGCCTACTGGGATCGGCTTTTACCGGAAAATGTTCGCGATTCCTTCCCAAGACTATGGGAGAAAAATTAGTATACATTTCGATGGCGTAATGGGCGTAAGCACCGTCTGGCTCAATGGACATCTGATCGGTACACACAATAGCGGGTATACCGGAGTTCATTACGATATTTCGGATATTGTACGCTACGGTGATGAAGGAAATAACGTGATTGTGGTTAAGGTGGACGCCACACGGTACGAAGGCTGGTGGTATGAAGGCGGCGGTATTTACCGACATATATGGTTACAGAAAACCAACAAACTGCACGTTGTGCATTGTGGAACTTACGTGACGACACCTCAAGTTACGGAGCAGGCAGCAGATGTTGTCATAAGCACTGTCTTGCACAACGAGTACGAGAATGATCGGTTGTGCGAACTCAAATCGACAATTGTGAATGCTGAGGGTGGCATCGTCGCTTCTGTTTCCGATAACATAATTGTTTCGCGGCTTGATCAAAGTGAAATCAAACAATCGCTATCTGTAGCCAACCCGCAGCTTTGGTCACCGGATCATCCGTACCTATATAAATTGATAACGGAAGTGAGGACAAGAGACCAACTCGTCGATACGTATGAAACGACCTTCGGAATACGCACTATCGAGTTTACGAGAAACGGTTTTATTTTAAATGGGGAGCCGACTCTCATCAAAGGAACATGCAACCATCAAGACTTCGCAGGTGTCGGGGTTGCTTTACCAGACCGAGTTAATGAATATAAGCTTCAATTGTTGAAAGAAATGGGCTGCAATGCTTACAGAAGCGCTCATCATCCGCCGACTCCAGAATTACTCGATATTTGCGACCGGCTAGGTCTGATGGTCATCGATGAGAACCGCAAGCTGGATAGCTCATCTGATGGAATAGCCGATCTCAAGAGCATGATCGTGAGGGATCGCAATCATCCTTCGATTATTATATGGTGTATGGAGAATGAAGAGATATTGGAAGGGAAGGTCACAGGAGCCCGAATTCTTCGTTCACTTGTTAATGTGACTCACAAACTAGATTCGACCCGACCAACACTTGCGGCCATGAATCATGGGTGGAATGATGAGGGCTACAGCGATCAAGTGGAAATTGTAGGATATAATTATGGTCAGAGAAATAATCAAGATGTAACGGATCACTATGCCTACACATCACGGATCATGATCGGAAGTGAGAGTGCAAGCAGTACAACGACCCGTGGAATCTATGAGATTGATACGGAGAGAGGGTATTGTCCTGCTTATGAGGGAGTGTTCATGCCTTCATGGTCTTGCACGGTGGAAAAGGCGTGGAACGACCTTCTGGAGAATCCATTCTTGACAGGCATTTTCCTTTGGACAGGTTTCGATTACAGGGGAGAACCATCTCCGTACAGATGGCCCTGTATTAATTCTCATTTTGGTATCATGGACACGTGTGGATTCCCGAAGGATGTTTATTATTATCTCAAATCCGTTTGGACGGATGAGCCTATGATTCATCTGATGCCGCATTGGAATTGGGGAGGAAAAGTCGGCGAGTTGATTGAAGTATGGGTATATACCAATGGTGATCACGTAGAGCTTTCATTGAATGGACAAAGCCTTGGCAATAAACCTATGGTCAAAGCAGGACATTTGGAGTGGAAAGTCCCTTATGAACCCGGTGAACTCGTTGCTATTGCCTACAAGCAAGGCGTTCAATTCGCTGTGAAAAAAGTTCAAACCGTTGATGTGCCTTACCTCATTCATATGGAGCCGGATCGGACGGAGATTCATGCAGATGGAATGGACGTCTCCCTAGTCAAAGTATCGATTCGAGACGAGCAGGGCCGTGTTGTTCCAATTGCTGACAATGAAGTGGTTTTTGCATTGGAGGGGGCTGGAACCATTTTGGGCGTTGGAAATGGGAATCCTAGCAGTCATGAACCGGATAAGGCGAATCGTCGACGGGTCTTTAACGGGTATTGTCTAGTATTGATACAAGCCAACGAAATGTCTGGAGACATTGTTCTAACGGGCACATCGGTTGGCCTGCAATCTGCTAAGCTTTCCTTGAAAGCTCGTTAATCATTGGGCAGGAGTAAAGGAGATAAATCGAATGAATCACGATAAGCAGCACGCCAGTAACCATTCTCTGCCATGGAATCTTGAAGCGCTCGATCAAGCAGCGCGCGTGTTTCCTGTTCCTGATAGGGACGAAGGAGATATCAAGGCGATATTTTATGAAGGGCTCCCTTATCAAGGAAAGCCCACCCGCGTTTTTGCTTATTATGCCGTACCCGAATCAACCTTGGATGCCAAAGTCCCGGGTGTGGTTCTGGTGCACGGTGGAGGGGGGACCGCATTCAAAGAATGGGTACGGATATGGGTGGATCGGGGATATGCCGCCATCGCTATGGATCTAGAAGGGCACATAGATGCCGATAAGAACAGCGATGGTCTGCGGCCTGGACACGATTGGAGTGGACCGTCCCGACAAGGAGAATTCGCAGATTATGAGCTTCCTATAGAAGATCAATGGATGTATCATGCAGTTGCCGATGTCATTCTAGCCCACTCTATCCTGCGTTACTTGGATACGGTTGACAGGACTAAGATCGGTGTTCACGGGATTTCTTGGGGTGGAATCGTCACCAGTCTCGTGGCCGGAGTAGACGAACGCTTTTCCTTTGCTATTCCTGTGTATGGATGTGGATATTTATACGAGGCGAGCAATCAGTATGGTCAAGGTTTTGCTAAGATGCCTACAGACGTCGCCGAAAAGATGAAGCAAACGTGGGACCCGTCAGCTTATTTCGATCGCATTTCGATCCCGATGCTGTGGGTGAACTGGAGCCATGATCCTCATTTTCCGCTTCATTTGTTCAGCAAATCTTATCAAGCCTCACAGCGTGGTGTGAACCCATCGAGCCTTAGCATTCAATTTGGTTTAAGACATTCCCATGCTGCCGGATGGAAGCCTCAAGAAATTTATACGTTCGCAGATCATATAACACTTGGGGGGCCAGCACTCACTCAGATTTCGCAGCAAGAAATTAGCGGGCTTAAGGTGAAGGTCATGTTTACTTCGGAAATTCCCGTAGTAAAGGCTGAATTACGCTATGCCTCTAATACCTCGAATTGGTTCGAGGTGGAATGGTTCAGCAAGGAAGCAGATATCAACCATTCCACAAATGAAATTCATGCGATTCTTGCGGAAGATACGACGGCTTATTTCATTCAAATCACAGATGAGCGAGGATGTATCGTTAGTACGCCTGTTTATTTTGTTGCTTCCTAAGGAAAGCTGAAGGGAAATCACAATCTATCCTTTTCCAAAAGAAACACAAGAGCAGTGTAAAAAAATACATGCCTATTGGTTATTGGGAAGATTATGATAGGAATAACCAAGTGAAACTTGTAAAATTTTTGAAAAAGAGGTGGGCGCGTGAAGCAAATATGGGGTAAAGTATGGCTCGGTGTCTTGGCGATCAGCGTAATTTCAGGATGCAGTAGTGAAGTTGCACAAAAGAAAGGTGAGACAGCAAAGGTCAACGAACCGTTAAAATTTTCAATGTCGATCACGACGTCAGGGAATAAATATGCTGAGAAATCAGCGGATGTCAATAAAGAAAAGTGGGTTAACAAGCTCGAGGAGCTAACCAAAGCGGATCTAGACATCCGGATGATTCCACTCAAAGATTTCGATGCCAAAATGTCTTTGATGTTTTCCTCCAACGATATTCCTGATGTCGTGCAAAATGTTGGAGGCGCTACCACAAAAGGCATGTCTGGCTCCGTAGAAGCCGGTGTGTTCATGCCGCTCGATGACCTGCTCAAACAATATGCCCCGAATATTATGAAAGCGGTACCGAAAGAGGCTTGGCAAGAAACGAGCTTCAACGGAAAAATCTATGGGATTCCTTCTTGGTTGTCAAATCCATCAAGACGTGCGACTTTCATTCGAGCTGATCTGCTCGCTCAAACGGGTCTGCCAGCACCAAAAACGGTTGATGATTTCTTAAATGTGATGAGAGCTTTTAAGAAACTTGGTGTCGAAAACCCCTATCAATTGCGTGAGAACTTCAAATATGCGGATACCCTATTAGGAGCGTATGATGTTCTTCCGTCCCAATTCGAAGTGCAGGGAGATCAAGTGGTACCGAAATTTTTTGATGTAGAGAATATGTCAAAAGCACTTCAAGCGTACAAAACCATGTTCGATGAAGGTTTAATTCCGAAGGATTTTGCTTCCATTTCCTCTACGGACTACGGCAAGAACATCGATGCCGGCAAGGTCGGGATGTGGTCGGCCAACGCAGCGGGATTGTCCAATTACCGTAATAAAGTTAAATCGGCCGTACCCGCAGCGAAAATCGACATTATTCCATCTCCGCGCGGACCTGAGAATCGAGGAGGTCACTTACTGTATTCCAGCATTAATACTTCCTACTACTTGAATAGCAAGTTATCGAAGGACAAGGCCATTAAAATCATTCAATTCTTTGAATGGATGACGACACCGGAAGCAGAGAAATATTTCTCTTTCGGCATCGAGGGTGATACGTACTCCATGGAGAATGGCAAGGTTAAGTTTACGCCGCCAACCAAGCCAGAGGAGATTGATGAGGATGGATTCCGAGGCATGTTCTGGTTCGTCCATGATGCCAAGTACAACAAAGCTAGAGAAGAGTTGACACCAGAAGGCCGCGATATGATGCAGTATTTGGATACTGTCGTTTCCAAAGAGGGTCTTGGATCGGTACGCTTTGTACCCAATCTTGAATCCTTCTCCCGATATCCGGATTTGGCGCCGCTCGGAGATGACGTTGGACCTAAACAGGTCATCGACCATATGGTCAAAATGATCTACGGCAAAGAGCCGATATCAGACTGGCCGAAAGTCATTGAAGAATATAAGAGCAAAGGCGGAAATGAAATTCTGAAGGAAGCGTCGGAGCGTTATAAAAAAGGCTCAGGCGTGATTGTTTCGAGCAATCGAGGTTGAGCTGCTCATACACGTATCTATAAGGACTTCCGCCAATAGGGGGAGGTCCTTTTGGGCAAGAGTTGATCTTGGCGGAACGAAAAGGCTTTATTCGCTCATTTTTTGGACAGCCCAGTACACATAAAACAAGGAGGTTACGAATCTATGAACACGAAACATCTCATCTCCATGAACTATCCGGCTTCCTGGTGGCGTTCTTTATGGCGGGAAGCACTGCCTTCTGGTAACGGAAAGATTGGTGCGGCTGTCTACGGAGGGGTTCACGAAGAGACGGTTCTGCTGAACCACGAAGACTTGTGGTGGGGCGGAGAAACCTTGCAGCTGCCGGATGTTAGCGATCGATTGCCAGAGGTGCGCCGTTTGCTGAATGAAGGTCAAGCCCCTGAAGCTGACAAAGTGCTGCCAGATGCGCTAAAAGAGCAGGGGTATCGTCCAAAGCTAGCTTCCCCGCTGCCATTAGGAGATCTGAAGATCTTCATGCCCCTGCGCCAAGCATTTCGTTCCTATAAGCGAACGCTTCAAATGGAGACTGGCGAAGTGTCGGTAGGCTGGACAGATGGGGATACCCGGTACGAACGGAGGTTGTTTGTATCCCGAACAGAGGATGCAGTCGTAGTTGAAATCCGTAAATGGGGGCCGCAATCCATAGATGCGCGGCTGCGGTTGCAGCTTCATGATAAACGAGACTATCGGAAGCCAGGAATTGTGTTTCCCGATAGCGAAGAAATGACATGTACGGGAGATAGGATCTTTTATGCGGCACGACATCCGGAGGGGAGCGATTTCGGTGGTGTGGCCCGCGTCATATGCCAGGGTGGACAGACTGAGGCTGGACAGGATGGCTTGACCGTGAAAACTGCGGATTCTATTCTGGTTATTATCAAGCTATTTAGCCATGGAGACCGTTCAAATGAATGGCGCAGATTGGATGAGGAGCTAAAAGGAGTCTCATCATGCTATGAAACGCTGCTTTCAGATCACGTACTTGAGCATAGCCGCTTGTTTCGGGGGATGGTATTTGACTTAGCTGCGGAAGGACGGGAGCTATCCAACGAAGAGCTGCTGCTGCAAGCCTATCAAGGAGAAACACCGGATGCACTCATGGAGAAAATGTGGGCTTATGGGCGATATCTGCTGATCTCCAGTTCGCGCGCAGATGGGCAGCCCTGCCACTTATACGGCTTGTGGTGCGGTGATTATGACGCTGTTTGGGCGTTTCACATGGTGAATGAAAATCTACAAATGATCTATTGGCAGGCCTTGTCGGGCAACATGACTGAACTGCTGCTTGCCGTCTTTAATTACATGGATGAGCAAATGGCGGATTTCCGGGTCAATGCCAGACAGCTGTATGGCTGTCGAGGCATCTTTATTCCTGCTCCAAGCGTGCCGGGTTCAGGTCTCTTGAAGCATACCTCACCGCACATTATACATTGGACCGGGGGAGCGGGCTGGGTCAGCCAACATTATTATGACTACTATCTGCATACCGGAGATTTGGAATTCCTGCGAAATCGGGCGCTGCCATTCATGCGTGAAGCTGCTTTGTTCTATGAGGACTTTTTTACGATGGGTGATGACGGAAATTGGATGAGTTCCCCGTCTAATTCACCGGAGAATACGCCAGGGAATTATTGGAAAGGCCCTGGCATGTCGATGGGCACGACGATGAATGCGACGATTGACTTTGCCACTGCCAAGGAATTGTTGACTCATCTTATCGAAGGGGCACACGCAGCTGGGATGTATACGCAAGATATTCCGACATGGCAGAATATGCTTGATCGCATTCCACCCTATCAGATCACCGAAGACGGAGCCGTTAGAGAATGGATGCATCCTTTCTATGAGGATAACGATCATCACCGCCATGAATCACATGTGTATCCTGTGTTTCCAGGAACCGAGGTGACGCGGGAGAGTGATCCTGTTCTGTTCAAAGCTTTCGTCAAATCCATTGAGAAACGATTGGGTCTTGGGCTTAAAGAACAGTCAGGCTGGTCGCTAGCGCATATGGCGAATAATTATGCTCGAATGGGCCAAGGCGATTCAGCGCTCGAATGTCTAGAGACATTGAGCCGCTCTTGTGTCATGAACAATCTGATCACGCTGCATAATGACTGGCGCGGTATGGGAATTGGTGTCGACATGGATTGGGCACCCGTGCAGATTGATGCGAATATGGGATGGACGTCAGCCATCCAGGAGATGCTGCTCTTTTCAATTCCCGGCGAGCTTCATATATTGCCTGCGCTGCCTACTCGTTGGAAAAAAGGAAAAGCGGGTCCGCTATTATCACGAGGCGGTGTTGAGTGTACCTTGGAATGGGATGTCTCTGAGGGCCGGCTTGATATTATGCTGCGCTCTACGCGTGGCAATAAACAGACGGATCTTATTTTTCCAGAAGCAGCCGTTGGTCTTAAAGATAGTTCCTTGATGTTCCATTCGAAGCTGAGGCATGTATTGATTTCGGAGGATCCCCTTCATTTATCTGTAATTTTGAGGCCTTGACGAGTAATTCACGCTGTTTGAAAGGTGGAGGCTTGAAGCATGAGATTATTGATTGTAGATGATGAACCGATCATTCGCAGCGGCCTGTTGAAGATGGCACAACAATATGCACATTCCTTCCAAACGATAGAAACGGCGGTTAACGGACTTGAGGCTATCGACCGAATCGGACTTTTGGAACCTGATCTGCTCATCACGGATATACGCATGCCGAAAATGGACGGCTTAGAGCTTTGTCGGAAGCTGCACGATAGTCATCCTCATCTACTTAAGGTAGTCATTTCCGGATATAACGATTTTGAGTATGCGCAAAAGTATCTGTCTTACGGGGTTAAGCACTATTTATTGAAACCTGTCACACCGCCTGATTTACACGACATGTTCGACCAGATTCTTAAGCTGCAATCGCAAGGTTTTATATCGGTTTCTGGGTATGTAGAGTGGATTGAACGGATGAAAGGGAGTATCTGGTCACTTCAGACAGACGAAATAAACGGGCTCCTGGCGGAGTGGAGAAAGCACTGCTGCCACTTCACGGTTAATCAGTTGAAGCATCTACTGGATGAAGTGCTGTTACTGCTGGACACCTATTTTCAAACGAAGAAGCAATTTATCATGTCAGGTTTACAAGAGCCGCTGCGTGCACTTACGCAAGAGGATCTGTTCTTGGCATTTGAGTGCCGCATGAGAACCTTAATGAAGGAACTTTTACATTCAAGACAAGGAAATTACAAAGATCCTATGGAAGAAGCCAAGGTGTTCATCGATACGCGATTGTCTGTAGAAGTTACCTTATCTGAGGTTGCGGACTTGGTCGGCATCACTCCGTCTTATTTCAGTACGCTATTTAGAAAGATGACGGGCGAAACGTTCGTGAGCTACCGGATGCATAAAAGAATGGAGAAAGCGAGGGATTTGCTGTCCATTCCTCATAAGCGAACATTTGATATCGCATCCGAAGTAGGTTATGACGACTATCCTCATTTTACAAAAACGTTCAAAAAAATTTACGGGATGTCCCCGTCAGAGTACCGCAGCTCCATGGGGATTAAATGAAAAACTTCAATTTATACCAAAAGCTGTACCTATCCTATCTGGTTGTCATCTTGATTTCCTTGACGAGTGTGGGGTACTTTTCGTACAGAGCCTCTTCGCGAGAGTTGGAACAGTTAGTTGAAAAGCAGTTGACACAAGTCGTAGGCAATGCAGTGTATCATACAGACCTGTATATTCGCGCTTATGAGCGCTCGATGGTGTCTCTTCTAAGCAATAACGATGTCAAACGGTTTATTGATCTGCCAGAAGGAGAGATTGGATATCCGTATTACGAGCTTCGTAAACTTGTCAAAGAAGTAGGTATCGAGCCTATTTTTATAAGAAATCCAGAAATTGCCGACATTTTCTTAATTAGCTTCAACGGGAATGCCATGTATGTTTACAATGGGATTAATGCGGGATCGTTTACGAAGGATGAAATCCAGAAGCAGTTAGCCTTCTTCAAAAATAATACGACGGCGAATGGAAGTTTAAGCGTTCTGAATCATAGTATTTTACCGGATCTAAAAAATCAGACACTGACGCTCGTTCGTCGCATTCGTGGGCTTTCTTCAACGGAACTTAAGGGATTACTCGCCATTGAACTGAGGGCATCCGAGCTTTCCGAGCTATGGAAGGGCATCGATTTGGAGAGCGACGGTTATTTCTTCATTACGGATGGGGATGGCAACTATGTGTATCATCCAGATCCAGGACAGATCGGCGAAGCGATACCGGAAGCGATAGGGCAGCAAGTGCTCGATGCGGGCCCCCATGCATTTACGTCCAAAGTTGAAGGGAAATCGCGGATGTTTATGAGCCGTCATTCCAATTATGGTAATTGGCGGCTTGTCGTGTCTATGTCTGTTGATGAATTGCGCAAACCTACGGATACGATTCGAACTACAACCATTATCGTTGGTAGTTTTACGCTTATTCTTGCCTTGTGGTTAGCCATTAGGTTCGGCAAGTCGATAACAGGTCCGATTCGCAAATTGAAAAGTGCGATGCGTGAAACGGAGAAAGGAAACTGGGTCATCCTGCCGCTGCCTAATCACCGGGATGAGATTGTAGAGCTGATCAGTCGATATAATCTGATGGTCAGCCGACTTTCGGAGCTCGTCGATGAAGTGTATCAGGCCGAGTTAAGGGATCAGGAGAGTCGGATCGAACGCCAGAAAGCCGAGTTCCAATCGCTGCAGCTTCAAATTAATCCGCACTTTTTATATAACACGCTAGAAACGATAGTCTGTTACGCAGTTATTAAGGATAGTCATGAAATCACTGAGATTGTGAAGGCGCTGGCCTATATGCTTCGGTATTCGGTGCAGACCCATTTGGAAGAAATCACAGTCGCAAATGAGCTCAAGCATGTCATGCATTATCTAGTTGTGATGAAGCACCGGATCGGCCGAGAGTTCGATATCGAAGTGGACATTGACCCCGCGTATTTGCTTCGCAATATGGTTCGTCTGACTCTTCAGCCTTTGGTGGAAAATACGCTGCAGCATGCTTTCCCGGATGGTCTGGAGGACAGGCATTATTATTCGAATTCAAGCTGGCGAAGACCCTACGACGTTCTGGATCAGTGTAGAGGATAATGGAGCGGGGATTAGCGAATCAAGGTTGCGTGAGCTCCGTGAGAAGCTTAGCGAAAACCGGCTTGCTGATCATGAAAGCGGGGGAAGCGGCTCAACGAAAGGGATCGGCGGCATCGGTATCATTAACGTGCACCGCCGGATTCAGATGGTGTTCGGTGAGCAGTATGGTTTACAGATTGAGAGCGAGATCGGCCATGGAACGAAGCTGATCATGCGGATGCCGAGAAATTGAACAGGGACGAAAGAAGCTTACCCCCTTATGTAATGGGCCGCCAATGGTGCTAAAGCGCAGTGAGAAGCAGAGAGTAGTATTTTGTGTCCTGAGAAGGCAGAAATGGCTGTCTCGCACTCGTTCCTAGACTAAAGCCGAGTAGATTAGCCAAAAAAGTTCGTCTCCCGCTCGGTAACGATGTTTTTCATCACTAAAGTAGGCGAAAGGCGGAAAAGTGTCTCCATAGCGATGAAAAACATGCTTACAAGAAGGGGTGCAGCCGAAATAGTCCGTTTCCCGTTCGGTAACGATGTTTTTCATCACTAAAGTAGACGCGAGGCGGAATTGTACTTCATTAGCGATGAAAAACATCACTAAATCCCATAAGCACTAGGAAACTACGACGTAAAAGGCTATTTCTAGTCTTATATAATCGGAGCAGCCATTAAGGCTGCTTTTTTCGTCTATTGGAATTAAATTCATCCAAAGAAAACACAGGAAGCGTCAAAGTAATCACATGTTTACGTGCAGCGGGCCATAGTAAGATTGGACCATATCCTATCAACGTGATTAACGGAAAGGAGTAATAACAACATGGCTTCGAAAACGGATATTTCCGGAGAAACACAGTACCAGTTTGCGAATGCTCGGTCTCAGCGGGCATTTATCCAGAAGTATTGGCCCTTGTATCTGATTTCGATTCCCGGGCTCTTGTATTTTGCCATTTTCAAGTATATCCCCTTGTTCGGTTCTTCGATTGCTTTTCAAAATTACAATATATTTAAGGGGATATCAGGCAGCCCTTGGGTAGGTTTGATCCATTTCAAACGTTTATTTACGTATCCAGAGTTTATGGTTATTTTGAAAAACACGCTGTATCTCGGGCTGTATGACCTTATCTTTGCCTTTCCTGTACCCATCATTCTGGCTTTATTGCTAAATGAAATTCGGTTCAATGGGTACAAGCGGTTGTTGCAAACCGTCATTTATATGCCTCATTTCTTGTCGTGGGTCATTGTCGGAGGAATTGTGATTGGTTTGCTCTCCCCAACAACAGGGATGGTAAATCAAGTGCTAGGCTGGTTTCATATAGAGTCTATTTACTTTATGGGCGAGAACAGTTACATCCGCTCGATTCTGATTGGTTCTGGCATATGGAAAGACAGTGGTTGGGGAACGATTATTTATCTGGCTGCGATTGCAGGTATCAATCCGGATTTGTATGAAGCGGTCTGAGATCGATGGAGCGGGGCGGTTCCGTCAGGTCATTTCGATTACCTTGCCATCGATACTTCCGACAATCACCATACTTTTGCTGCTGCACATCGGTCATTTTATGGAATTCGGCTTTGAACGCGTCTACTTGTTTTTGAACCCGCTTAACAGTGAAAATGGAGAAATTCTAGATACCTATGTGTACAGAGCAGGCTTGGTCGATCGTCAATACAGCTTCACCACGGCCATCGGGCTTTTTAAATCGCTTGTTGGTTTGGTTCTCATCATGATAGGCAATACCGTGAGTAAAAAAGCGTCGGGCGAGAGTCTGTACTAACAATTAAAAAATGGAGGTGAGATGTGTGATTACAACACCGAGTCAGCGGGCTTTTCAGATATTTAACATGATCTTGCTGTTTGTGATTAGTCTTACCATGGTTCTTCCGCTTCTTCACGTCATCGCTCAATCCTTCAGTAACGCCGTGGCTATCAATAGCAGAACCGTCAGTATTTGGCCAGTCGGATTCACCCTTGAGAATTACCATATGATCCTGAAGGATTCAACCATTTGGATGGCACTGCGAAACAGTGTGACGATTACCGTACTCGGTACGCTGATCAATCTGGCCGCTACGGCAAGCTTAGCCTATCCGCTATCCCGTCCAGAATATTTGTATCGGAAACCTGCACTGTTTTTTGTGCTGATTACGATGATTTTTCATGCCCCACTGATTCCGAATTACCTGCTTTTGAAAAATCTGCATATGCTTAATACACTTTGGGTGCTGATGATTCCTTCAGCGATTAGCGCCTTTAATCTGTTCGTTATGCGCTCTTTTTTTATCCATCTTCCGGGTGAATTGCTGGATTCTGCCCGTATCGACGGATGTGGTGAGTTTCGAATGATTTGGAATGTCGTCCTGCCGCTATCCAAGCCGGTTATGGCAACGATGGGGATTATGTATGCCGTTTCGAACTGGAATATGTATTCACAAGCCCTTTATTATATTGACAAACGTTCGCTAATTACGCTCCAAGTCCGGTTACGCGAAATTGTCATTACAGACAATCTGGGATCTGCTGATGTAACATCGGAGCTGCAGCTCATGGTCTCTCCCGAGGGGCTGAAGATGGCTGTTATCGTCGTTGCAACGTTACCCATCTTGTTGGTATATCCGTTCTTGCAAAAGCATTTCATCAAAGGAATGATGGTTGGATCTATTAAATCGTAGACAACTGGATGAAGTGTAAAATAACAAATAGGAGCGTAATTAAACATAATGACAGTTTGGCGATTAGGCGTATACTCTAAAATAAGATTACCTATGAATTCGGACTGTGGTAAAATGTTTTCAAAGATTCTTATAAACCCAGCTTAAAAGGGAGTGCACTCGGATGAAACAAATCCTCATTGTAGATGACGAACCGATGGTTCGGATGGGTCTGGCCCAGTTAGTCAGGCAGTGTAACCCATTATTTCGCACTATCGTCGTGGCGAATGGGGTAGAGGCTCTCGCGCAAATCAATAAGCAGCGTCCAGATATGCTGCTGACCGATATACAGATGCCGAAGATGGATGGACTTGAATTGTGCAAACAGGTTCAGGACATGAACGTGAATGTCCCCATTGTGGTTATATCGGGTTACGATGATTTTGCCTACGCACAAAAGTGTCTGACCTATGGAGTCAAAGAGTACTTGTTGAAACCGCTTACAGAACATGAATTATACCCTGTCCTAAATAAACTTCTGCTGCAGCAGGATCAGACTGTCCCCATCTCTTTTCTCAAGGTGGAAGAGTGGTTGGAACGCGTCGAAGCGACGATCTGGTCTGCGGATTTGGATGCGCTTAACAGTCTCATAGAGGACTGGAAGCATGGGGATATGACCAAAGGTATCCAAGCCCAGCAGTTAGAGCAGATTATTGCGGACGGGTTGAAAATCTTAGTTAAAAAACTTAACGCTCACGGTATGGTTACCTTTATGACCAATCCTTCACCTGCACAACTGAATACGATAGAAGGTGCGATTGCTTATTTGCAAACGGAATTAGGCGGATTATATAATCAGTTATTTCACTGGCGAGGCGGCAATCAGAAAAGTTTGTTCGAGGAAGCGAAAGCCTACATTGACAATCACATTTCGGAAGAACTCAGTCTGGAGGAAGTAGCTGAGAAGATGGGGCTTGCACCGACGTATTTCAGTTACATTTTCAAAAAAATGACGAATGAGACATTCGTTCAATATCGCATGAAAAAACGGATTGAGATGGCCAAAAGGCTCCTTGAAATCCCTCATTATAAGGTTGTTGACGTCGGTGTGACCATCGGATATCAAAACTATCCGTATTTCACGAAAATTTTCAAAAAGATGACGGGCTGCTCGCCCACTGAATATCGCAGTATGCTGGGGATCAAATAATGAGATCCAGCATGGCGGCTAGAATGTTCGCTTATTTCGTTATTGTCATCGTCATTTCCTCATCCATTGTCGGCTTCGTACTCTACGTGCAGTCTTCGAAAGAGGTGGATAAGCAAACCAACGAGCTTTTGACGCAAATCGTCGATAACGCAATGAACCATACGGATATGTATTTGAAGAAGTACGATCGAGCCACGTTGTCCATATTGACTTCGACGAGTGTGAAGGATTTTTTGAACCTGGACAACAATAACTTTGTCTCGTACTTTTTGTCGATCAGACCTATTAAAGAAAAGGTGATCCAACCCCTTTTTATCAATAATCCTGAAATTAGCATGGTTTATTTGCTTGGATATAATGGACTGAGCATTTATGACCATAACTCAGAAACCGATTTCAACCATTCCCTGTTACTGGACAACCTGGAATCATTAAAGGAGATTACGAAAAACGACGGAAAATTGACCATTATGGACTGGAGTTTCTTGGACGGGAAGCTTGCCTTAACTCGCAAAATATCCGATCGCCAGACATCGAAGGTATTCAAGGGAATCCTTGGCATTGAGTTAAACATCGAAGAGCTTACATCGCTATGGAAGGGTATCCGCCTAGGAGAGACCGGCTATTTTTACATTGTTAACGACAACGGCAAAATTGTTTACCACCCTAAAGCCGAGATGATCGGTACGCAGTTGGATACTAAGTTGTTGTCAAAGTTAAAGGAAAATCAAAATCGCATTTTTAATTATAAGGACGAAATAGAACGTGTACATTTTAACCGTAGATCCGAGTATTCGGGTTGGACGCTGGTGGCTTCCCTGCCGCTGGACGAGCTTAGAGCACCGGTCATGAATATTAGAAAAACGACCCTAATCACCTGTGCTATTGCCTTAATGATCGCCTTGATTCTTGCCTACCGGTTCGGGCAATCTATCATACGGCCAATCAAAATACTGGAAAGCGGGATGCGCCGAACGGAAAAGGGTGATTGGACACGTGTAGCTCTCAGTGGAAGGACAGACGAGATGGACCGCCTGTTTGTTAGCTACAATATGATGGTTACCAGATTACAAGAGCTGATGGAGCAAGTCTATGCTGAGGAGTTGAAGAATAAAGAATATTTGCTTAGAAGGCAAGCAGCCGAATTCCAAGCCTTGCAGCTGCAAATCAATCCACACTTTTTGTACAACACGTTGGAAACGATTGTATGTTATGCTGTCGTCCAGGATTCCCAGGAGATCAAGGAGATTGTCCGTTCTCTTTCTTACATGCTGCGTTATTCGGTAAGAGCCGACTTGGAGGAAATTACTGTAGCCAATGAATTGAAGCATGTGCTGCACTTTATGAACATTATGAATTATCGATTAGGTTACACATTCGAAATTGAGGTGCTGATCCCTCCAGAGCTATTATTGAAAAAAATGGTGCGGCTTACTTTGCAGCCGTTGGTTGAGAATGTGTTTAAGCATGCTTTCCCCGAGGGGATTGAAAGTCACCATCAGATTAGCATCGATGCATTCATCGACAACGATGATTTCGTAGTGACGGTAACCGATAATGGCGCTGGTATTACGCCTGAGAGACTTATGGATCTTCAAGCGAAGCTGAATGTTCAGCAGCTGCATACCCACTTGCCAGAACGCGAAGGGCGGGAGGGAGGTATCGGCCTGTTGAACGTACACAGCCGTATTCAAATCGTATTTGGCGATAAATACGGGCTCTCCATCTCGGGCAATGAGTCTATGCCTGGCGCGAAGCTCACACTGCGAATGCCGAGCAAGAACGGCGAGATGGACTTGTTATCCAATTCTGCTGCGATTTAGAGAAATAATGGTACGGCTGCAGGGCTGCAGCGTTATCTTTATTTCTCTTTTTTTGTGTAAAAGAAGGCTTGTACCATAATTTAGTTGAATAGGTGCTTAAAAAACTAGTATGCTCGCTCTTTCTCAAGAAACTATCATAAAGATAACAAAAGAGAGGAGGAGGTTTGGATTGGAGATCGCCAGGGAAATTCCAAAAGTACGCAGGAAAGCGCGAACTTATATCGCTAGTAAGCTTTTCCGCAACATGAAAAAAGTACCTCAACTGTACTTGTTGTCTGTGCTGCCAATTCTGTACATTCTAATATTTAAATACATTCCGATGTACGGTGCAGTGATTGCCTTTCAGGATTATGTGCCTCATAAAGGATTTTGGGGGAGCGATTGGGTAGGGCTGAAGCATTTTAAAACGTTTTTTAACTCCTATGAATTCTGGAAGGTTATCAAGAACACGCTTGGTATTAGTTTTTACGGCCTTCTAGCCGGGTTCCCGTTTCCTATCTTTCTGGCGCTTTGTTTAAACTATGTAGGTCGTTCTTCCGTTAAAAAGTCTGTGCAGATGATCACATACGCGCCCCACTTCATTTCCATGGTCGTAATGATCGGTATTATCATGCAACTGCTAGATCCAAAAACAGGCATTGTTAATATGATGCTTGCACAGCTCGGATTCGAGAAGGTAGATTTTTTTGGGAATCCTGATAACTTTAAGTCACTTTATGTGTGGTCGGGCGTTTGGCAAAATGTAGGCTACGGATGTATCATTTATTTAGCCGCATTGGCTGCGATTGATCCTTCGCTGCATGAGGCAGCTGTGATGGATGGGGCGAGCAAACTCCAAAGAATGTGGCATGTGGATATTCCCGGAATTTTACCGGTTGCAACTATATTATTGATAATGAGTGTAGGACATATGATGGATGCTGGGTTTGAAAAGGTATTATTGATGCAAAACCCGCTCAACTTAAGCACTTCCGAAGTTATCGATACCTATGTATATAAGGTTGGACTTCTCTCGACGGGGATTAAGTATTCTTATGCTTCGGCCATTGGATTGTTCACATCTGTCGTCAATTTGATTCTATTATTCACGGTGAACAAGGCCGCCAAAAAATTAGGGCAAACGAGCCTGTGGTAGAGAGGTGCAAAGAGAGAGATGAAGTCGACCCGAATTCAAGAATCTAGAGGCGATCAAGTATTTAATATCGTGAATTATACGATGCTTTGCCTCTTTACACTTTCAGTCTTATACCCGCTAATCTATGTGGTCAGTGCTTCCTTTAGTTCATCATCAGCCGTCATTTCTGGGAAAGTATGGTTATGGCCTGTCGATATCTCATTTCAAGGTTATGAAGCGGTTTTCAAAGACAAACGGATCTGGGTAGGGTTTGCCAATTCGTTGTACTATGCTGTAGTTGGAACGATGATCAATGTGATCATGACGCTTATTGCGGCTTACCCGTTGTCACGTAAAGACTTTTATATCCGAAATACGGTGATGGCGCTATTCGTATTCACCATGATGTTTGGCGGGGGATTAATTCCTAACTACCTCCTGATTAAGGAGTTAGGCATGATCGATACCCGTTGGGCGTTAATTATCCCAGGTGTCATGAGCGTCATGAGTGTTATTATCGCAAGGACGTATTTTCAAACGACGATTCCTGAGGAACTGTTAGAAGCAGCGCATCTGGACGGGTGCAGTGATTATAAATTTTTGTTAAAAATCGTTGCTCCGTTATCAGGACCTATCATTGCTGTACTTTCGTTATTCTACGCGGTAGGGCATTGGAATACGTATTTTGCCGCTTTACTCTATTTGAAATCACCGGATTTGTTTCCGCTCCAAATCATTTTGCGTGATGTGTTAGTTAAAAACACGTTCGATGAGGAAGTCATAACGGATGTCGTCGGTGCGGCTCAACGAGAAGGAATGAGAGAACTACTGAAGTACTCATTGATCGTCATTTCTACAATTCCGGTTTTAGTTGTTTACCCTTTTATCCAGCGACATTTTGTAAAAGGCATGATGATCGGCTCCTTAAAAGGTTAACCATTCATATTAAAAAGGGAGGAATTACAAATGCGAAGAACGAAATTGTGGGGCTCCGCTTTATGCTTATTCTTAAGTGCAACCGTTGTCTTAAGCGGTTGTACCACGACGAAAAGTGCTTCTGAGGCTACCAAGCAACCGGAAGCGACAAAGAACGAAGTGGTAAACCCGCCGGGCGTGCTTCCAATCACCAAAGAGAAAACAACACTCAAAGTGTTGACGCGAACGAATCCGGCAGTAGAGAATTTTGCAACTAACGAGTTTACCAAATGGTTGGAAGAGAAAACGAACATTCACATCGAGTGGGAAGTCGCTAGCGATCCAAAGCAGAAACTAAATATCTCTCTGGCTAGCGGCGACTATCCGGATGTTTATCTAGGATTCAATATCGATCAAATTCAGCTGACGCTTTATGGCAAAGACGGTGTGTTTATTCCACTAAACAAGCTAATCGACAAATATGGCGTTGAATCTAAAAAAATGTTTACTTCACTCCCGTATACAAAAGAACTTTCTACGTCACCCGATGGGAACATTTATGGTCTACCGTCTGTCAACGAGTGCTTTCACTGTACGCACGCTACCAAATTGTGGATTAATCAGAAGTGGCTTGATGCTGTTGGTATGAAGATGCCAACAACGACAGATGAGTTTTATCAAGTACTGAAAGCGTTTAAGGAAAAAGACCCGAACGGCAATAAAAAGGCAGATGAAATCCCGTTTATAGGTGCCAACATTGCCAACTCTTACATTGATACTTTCCTTTTGCAAGCGTTTATTGACAGCGACCGCAATTTGCAGTTCCTGAAAGATGGCAAAATTAACGCGGCCTTTACACAGCCGGAATATAAGGAAGGTCTTAAGTATATCAACAAGCTGTTTAAAGAAGGTTTGGTTGATCCGCAATCCATTACTCAGGATCGGAATCAATTGAGGAAATTGGGTGAAAATCCGGATGGTGTTATCTTGGGGGTAGTAGCGGCGCAAAATCCGACAGTCTTCAACACACTGGAAGGAACGCGTTGGAAGGATTATGTGGCTGTACCTCCGTTAAAAGGTCCTAATGGAGTCCAAGCATCTAAATACATTCCACAAGGGATCACGTATGGATCCTATGTCATTACGAACAAAGCCAAAAATCCGGAGATTGCAATGCGGTTAGCTGATTTCCTATATTCAGAGGAAGCCACCAATCGCGCTATACTTGGCAGACCGGACATGGAATGGAAAGTGGCTGCCCCTAACGAAATTGGCATCAATGGCAAGCCTGCCAAATATACGTTATTAGGCAATAACTCTCCTGGAGCGAAGAATGCAACTTGGGGACAAGTGGGTCCTTCCCTGCGTACGAACGATTGGCGTTTGGGTCAGACGGCCGATCCGAAAAATCCGCTGGAAGACATCCTGTATAAAGAATCGATGACCAAGTACGAACCCTATAAACCAGATCCTAAAAAAATGATTCCGAGCTTAAGCTTCACAAACGAGCAGACGGATGAAATCGCCAATATCAGCAAAACAATTGATGACTACCGGAAAGAGTCAACGGCGAGAATGATTATCGGTGACATGGATATTGACAAAAAATGGGATGAGTACTTAAAAAATATGGATAATATGAAGCTGCCGAGATACTTGCAAATCTACCAACAAGCATTCGATGCAAGGAAGAAATAAGAGAAACCTTTGAGGAAATTGAAGGGTATTACGCTCCGCCTGCCATGTGGCAGGTGGGGCTTTTCTCAATTACAATGATAAGGGAGCGTATCTTATTCGATAAAGGAAGTGAAGGCCATGCAAATAAACAATCATTTGTTGTATCATAAGCTATCTGATTTAAGGGTGAAATTGATATACGCTAAGCATTCCGTTTGTTCCCACGACTGGAAGCAGTTCAATTTTATTCCTGAATACAATAAATTTTATTATATTTGCGAAGGTGACGGATGGATCAAACTAGATGGTAAGCTGTATCAGCCGCAATCCGGGCAATTGTTCTTCGCTCCGGCAACTGTTTTACAGTCCTTCTCCGTAACAAAAGGCCCACCGTTTACGATGTACTGGTGCCATTTCGCTTCCAATATCGGGCTTAATCATCTTTTCAGATCGATGGGGATTCCGAATATCATCACAGTTGAAGATAACTCTCGTCTGCTGAATTGCTTTCGGCAGTTGATCGACAATCGAAGTCCTCATGGACTGACGACTTCGCTCAAGGTCCAGTCAGCCTTGCTTGATATGATTGCCTTCTATATCGACAATGCCATTATTGAAACGCATGATGATGTCAGGTTCTCGTCCATCAACAGATTGGTTGACACGATCAAATACATTGATGAGAACTTGGACAAAGAGATGACGATCTATGAGTTATCGCAAACCGCACATTTTCATCCGAACTATTTTATCCGCTTTTTTAAAACACACCTCGGAGTACCGCCAATGCGGTATATCTACGACCGAAGACTGGAGAAGGCCAAAGAATTGCTTCTTTGCTTGTCTCTATCCATTCATGAAGTTGCTGAAATGACCGGCTTTAACGATGCCTCCCATTTCTCGACATCCTTTAAAAAGCATGTTGGCGTGTCACCCTCAGAGTTCCGTCACCTATATATAGGAAACGACCATCTAAGCTCACATATGCAATCGCAAAGTTAGTTTAACAAAAAAAGTAGTTAGTAGCGTGAATTCCCAATGAAATGAAAACGCTTTAAAATAAGGATGAGTTGAATGAAAGGAGGTGTGAAATCTCCGAAACAACGATATTGCGATGACTTCTGTGCAGGTATGGCAGCAAATACTCCAGCCGATGGGGATGTGCAAAGAGGGTAGTATAATGCCAATGTTAAAAAAACAACTCCTTTTAGTTGGACTTATTTTCGCTTTCGTCATTGGATTGTTCCCGGGAACCCGAGCCTTGGCCGCTGGGTCTATGGTGGTTGACAGCTTCGATGGCCCAATCACACAAAACGAGATTAATTCCTTCAAATCCTATATTCAGACCGTGGAACCTGTCGTTTGGCCCAACACCGGTTCCATGCAAGGTGAGTATGCACAAGGAAAAAGCGGAGAGAACATCAAGGCGATGGGGCTCATGTATGAGCTGACGAATGACACGGCGATCCTCGACCGAATGATCTATTTCTGCGACGTGCTTCTTTCCCAGCGTAACGATATTCTTCCTGCTCCTTACGGACAACGCACAGCTTGGACCAATACGATTGCCCCCATATGGCCGGGAAATAACACTGGTACCGCGTCTGCTGACTCTGCGAACGGCGACCCTATTGGCCATCTTGCCTATTGCGGCAAACTTATCCTTCAGACCCCGGCAATTTGGAATACAACAGTTCCCATCGGCGATGCCTATGGACACGGAGGTACCTATTTACAACGGGCAAATACCTTCATTACAGAGGCCGATTATGTGGTCAACCAATTCCTTTTTCCAAAGCTGCTAGATCTTTCGAGAGGGAATAAACTCTACTTCTCGACGCAATCGCCTTACATGCCAGGAGGCGTTTTCCCATGGAATCAGCAGATGATGATCACCTACGGCCTGCAAAATCTGGCAGCAGCCCATGCGATCAAAGGTGATAATCCTTCTCTCGTTTCACAATACGATGGGATTGTTCAGACAAATCTTAATTGGTTTTTCAGCGATAATTCAGCCAAGCAAACCTATACGGACAGCAAAGGCAACACGGCATACAACTGGGGTTATAATCCGACATTGCTGGGAGGCGAAGATTCCAATCACGGCAGTTTGGATGTAGCAGGCTTTTATCGAGCGTTTCTGAGCGGTCGTTATGGCATCACAGCGTCAATGATGACGCCATTTGCCAACATGTATGCCGACGTGATGATGAGAGGGCCGAGTGATTACGCTGGGCGAGTCGATGGAACGGATGGAACGGGGCATGGTGCGCCGACAACGTATCCTCGAAACGGAAATCTCCAATTAGCTGCTCTCCGCCCGGATATTTACTATACGTTGGCCAATGCGACTATGCCAAATATGACGAGCACAACCATGGCTTCATTCGCCCGTCTTATGTATGTAAAAAACCAAAGGAACTCAGGCAGTGATACCCAAGCGCCGACAACACCAACGAATTTGACGGCAACAGCTTCCTCAAGCAGTCAAATTAATTTGAGCTGGACGGCTTCAACGGACAATGTAGGCGTAACTGGCTATAACGTATATCGTGGCGCCACATTAGTCGGATCTTCGACGACGACATCGTACACGGATACGGGACTCAGCGCTTCGACTGCTTACAGCTATACGGTAAAAGCGAAGGATGCAGCAGCAAATTTATCTGCAGCTAGCAACACAGCTAGTGCTACAACCATGGCTCCATCAGGCAATCTTGCTTTATTCAAAACGTACAATGCTTCTACGATATGGAATACAACTTACTTAGCTGATAAAGCGTTCGATGGCGATGTTGCGACTCGCTGGTCTGCATCAAGCGGTTCTTTTAACGATCAATGGATTAGTGTCGATTTCGGTACTGCCACGACGTACAATCAGGTAGTGATCAAAGAAATCTCGTTCCCAAGGGTGACGTCCTACAAGCTCCAGTCATCGACGGACGGAACCACCTATACGGATATTGCCAGCACGACAGGTACGACGATCGGTTCTAATAAAACGATCAACTTTTCTAATGTGAGCTCCAGATATTTACGGCTTTATATTACTACAGCTAGCAACATACCGAACATCGACGAGATGGAAGTATACGGCACTAGCGCAGCAGATACAACAGCGCCGACAGCACCAACGAATTTAACCGCAGCTGCGGCATCCAGCAGTCAAATTAATTTGAGCTGGACCGCTTCGACAGACGATGTGGGCGTAACGGGCTATGATGTCTATCGTGGCGCCACGCTGGTCGGATCTTCGACGACGACATCTTACAGTGATACAGGACTCACAGCTTCGACCGCATACAGCTATACGGTAAAAGCGAAGGATGCTGCAGCTAACGTATCGGCTGCCAGCAACACAGCTAGCGCAACGACTCAAGCGCCTGCAGATACCCAAGCGCCTACAGCGCCGACGAGCTTGACCGCAACGGCAGTATCCAACAGTCAAATTGATTTGAGTTGGACCGCTTCCACAGATAATGTGGCTGTAACGGAATATAATGTATACCGTGACGGCACATTAGTTGGATCTTCAACGTCGCCATCGTATAGCGATACGGGACTCAGTGCTTCAACCGCATACAGCTATACGGTAAAAGCAGTGGATGCTGCAGCTAACTTGTCAGCAGCAAGCAGCACAGCTAGCGCAACGACTCAAGCGGGCGGCGGAAATCTCGCTTTGGGTAGAACATACAACGCATCTACGACATGGAGTACCTCTTATCCTGCCGCGAATGCGTTTGATGGCAGCTCAGCTACCCGCTGGTCGGCATCGAACGGTTCCCTGAATAACCAATGGGTAAGCGTCGATTTTGGTGCGGCCACCACGTTCAATCAAGTAGTGATCAAAGAAATCACGTTCCAAAGGGTGACGTCTTACAAGCTCCAGTCCTCGAGCGATGGCACAACCTATACGGATATTGCCGGTACGTCTGGAACAACGATCGGCGCAAGTAAAACAATTAACTTTACCGGTGTGAACGCCAGATATTTGCGGCTTTACGTAACGACAGCTAGCGCCGTACCAACAATCGATGAGATTGAAGTGTACAGCACCAGTGGAGATACAACGGCACCGACAGCGCCGACGAGTTTAACGGCAACTGCTGCATCCAGCAGTCAAATTAATTTGAGTTGGACCGCTTCAACAGATAATGTAGGTGTAACGGGATATGATGTCTATCGTGGCGCAACGTTGGTTGGATCGTCTACGACGACATCTTACAGCGACACGGGGCTCACTGCTTCAACCGCATACAGTTATACGGTCAAAGCGAAGGATGCAGCGGCTAATGTATCTGCAGCCAGCAACACGGCTAACGCAACGACGTTGGCGGCAGGGAATCTTGCTTTAAGCAAAACCTACAATGCTTCAACGACATGGAGTACATCTTATCCCGCCGCAAATGCGTTTGATGGAGACATTTCCTCTACCTCGCGCTGGTCCGCTTCGAGCGGTTCCTTGAATAATCAATGGATAAGCGTCGATTTTGGCTCTGCTATCACGTACAATCAAGTCGTAATTAAAGAAGTCACGTTCCAGAGAGTAACAGCTTATAAGCTTCAGTCCTCAAGCGACGGCACAAACTTTACGGATATTGCCGGAACATCGGGGACAACGATTGGAGCGAGCAAAACGGTCAGCTTCTCTCCGATTACAGCCAGATATTTGAGGCTGTACATTAGCACAACCAGTGCCGTTCCTACGATCAATGAAATGGAAGTTTATAACCAGTGATCAGCGCTCAAGTGACCGCGTTGCCCTTATGTGCAATGCGGTCTTTATAAAGTTAATTTCGTGCAAATTATTGTTATTTTCACCAATTTTGAACATGTTCGGACCATTGTACAATGAGGATGAGCGGACGAAACTTTTATTTTAAAAGTTAAAACGTTTATATTTATGAATGCAAAAAAAGGAGGGGACAGTGACTTAGCTTGGATGAGTAAGCTTCAATTCTAGGATTAGATTCCAGATTGATGGAGATGGGAAACATTCAATTAGGAGGTAAATGAATGGATGCGATCAAAGTAAAACCGGTCAAAACGAAGTTGAAAAAGTGGTCAATTGCTATGCTTTGCGTTACCCTTTTTACAGCTCCTTTTCTTTCGCCGGCTCTTGAGCAAAGTGCCCATGCGGCAGGTGAGCAAAAGCCTTTTCCACAGCAAGTCAACTATCCTGGGATTACAAAACCTGATCATGTCACGCAGACTCAAATGAATGCAGATGTCGCAGCTTACTATAACTCATGGAAATCAAGCTATCTGAAAAACAACTTGTCCTCCTTGCCTGGCGGTTACTATGTGAAAGGAGAAATAACCGGAAGTGCAGACGGGTATGTTCCCTTAGGCTCCTCCGAAGGTCAAGGCTACGGCATGGTGATAACGGCATTAATGGCAGGTTATGATACGAATGCAAAAACCATTTATGACGGTCTTTTTAAGACAGCCAGAGCTTTCAAAAGTGTACAAAATGCCAACCTGATGGGTTGGGTGGTAGCGGATGCTGCCGGCGCGCAAGGACATTTTGATTCAGCGACCGATGGGGATATAGATATTGCGTACTCCCTGATTCTTGCCCATTATCAATGGGGGTCAGCGGGCACGATCAATTACTTGGCAGAAGCTCAAAATATGATTACGAATGGTCTAAAAGCTAGTAACGTGACAACCAATAACCGATTGAACCTTGGCGATTGGGATGGTAAAACCGTTTTGAATACGAGACCATCGGATTGGATGCTCTCACATTTAAGAGCCTTTTATGACGTTACGGGTGATCAAACTTGGCTGAATGTCATTAATAATCTGTATAGTGTTTATAGCAGTTTCAGCGCTACCTATTCGCCGAGTACGGGGCTGATTTCCGACTTTGTCGTAGGCAATCCTCCCCAGCCAGCTCCCCAAAATTATTTGGGCGAGTTTCCTGAAACGAACGAGTACAATTACAATGCGGCTCGTGTTCCGCTCCGAATAGTTATGGATTACGCGCTCTATGGAGATACAAGAGGTAAAACAATCGTAGACAAAATAGCTACCTGGATTAAAGGTAAAACAGGCGGCAATCCTAACAATGTGAAAGATGGATATAAATTGGATGGTACCGTGACGGGTTCAGCTACCGGACCTGCTGGTGTTTTCGTCTCCCCCTTCATTTCAGCAGCCGTATCGAACAGCAGCAATCAAGCATGGATCAATAGCGGTTGGGACTTTATGAAAAGCCATAAAACAGGCTATTACGACGATAGCTTTACGTTGTTAAACATGCTGTTCATTTCAGGCAACTGGTGGAAGCCAGTGGTTGGTACACCGGATACACAAGCGCCAACGGCACCAACGAATTTGACGGCATCGGCAGTATCGGGCAGCCAAATCGATCTAAGCTGGACGGCTTCGACAGACAATGTAGGCGTAACGGGCTATGATGTCTATCGTGGCGCTACACTCGTGGGATCTTCTACGACAACTTCCTACAGCGATACGGGACTCAGTGCATCAACGGCTTATAGCTACACCGTAAAAGCAAAAGATGCGGCAGGCAACGCATCTGCTGCAAGCAACACAGCGAGTGCGACAACGCCGGCTTCCCCCACGAATCTCGCATTGGGCAAAACCTACAATGCTTCAACGATTTGGAACGCATCTTACACAGCCGATAATGCGTTTGATGGAAGTGTAACTACTCGCTGGTCCGCATCGAGCGGTTCTTTTAACAATCAATGGATAAGTGTCGATTTCGGCGCTGCCACCAATTACAATCAGGTAGTGATTAAAGAGATTTCGTTCCCAAGGGTGACTTCCTATAAGCTGCAATCTTCAAGTGACGGCACAACCTATACGGATATTGCCGGAACAACAGGAACGACAATCGGCGCCAATAAAGCAATTAACTTTGCAAGTGTGAATGCTAGATATTTGCGGTTGTATATAAACACAGCTAGCAATATACCGAACATCGACGAGATGGAAGTATACGGATCTAGCGCAGCAGATACAACAGCGCCGACAGCGCCGACGAATCTGGCTGCAACGGCAACTTCAAGCAGCCAAATCAATCTGAGCTGGACGGCGTCCACAGACAATGTAGGAGTAACGGGCTATGATGTTTATCGCGATGCTGCACTTGTTGGATCTTCGACAACAACTTCCTACAGCGATACAGGACTTACGGCTTCGACCGCATACAGCTATACGGTAAAAGCGAAGGACGCGGCAGGTAACGTATCTTCGGCAAGCAATACAGCCAGCGCAACGACGTCGGCTGCTCAAGATACCACGGCACCGACAGCGCCGACGAATCTGGCTGCAACGGCAACTTCAAGCAGCCAAATCAATCTGAGCTGGACGGCGTCCACAGACAATGTGGGCGTAACGGGCTATGATGTTTATCGCGATGCAGCACTTGTTGGATCTTCGACAACTACTTCCTACAGCGATACAGGACTTACGGCTTCGACAGCTTACAGCTATACGGTCAAAGCGAAGGATGCAGCAGCTAACGTATCTGCAGCTAGTAACACAGCAAGTGCAACGACTCTGGCGGCAGGTGGCAATCTCGCACTGAGTAAAACATACAATGCTTCAACGACATGGAGTGCATCTTATCCTGCAGCGTATGCGTTTGATGGAGACCCATCCAATCTCTCCCGCTGGTCCGCTTCGAATGGTTCCTTGAATAATCAATGGATCAGCGTAGATTTTGGCTCTGCCATCACGTACGATCAGGTAGTAATCAAGGAAATCACATACCAGAGAGTAACGTCGTATAAGCTCCAGTCCTCAAGCGACGGCACAACCTATACGGATATTGCCGGCACCTCAGGAACGTCGATTGGCGCGAGCAAAACGATAAGCTTTTCATCGGTTACTTCCAGATATTTGAGACTGTATGTCAACACGGCAAGCGCTGTACCGACAATCAACGAGATTGAAGTGTATAACCAATAAAATGATGAACGACCATATAGCCGCAATTGGTTATGTGGTCGTTTTTTTAGTGAATCCATTTAAGCATCATAATTTTGTTGAATAGGTGCTTAAAATACTAGTATGCTTGCCTACTCTACAAAAATTATGATGAGTTATGAAAACGATTACAATATAAACGCGGAAATAAGGAGGGTTCATAATGTTAGCTGCAATTCCTGCAAACATGACAAAGGGATGGCGCAAACTGTTTATCTCGGGCGTAGCGCTCACGCTTATCTGCTCGGGTATTTTGGCTCCTTTAACGCCAAAAGCATCGGCTGCCGCCGGTTCTCCTATGGTCGTTAATAGCCTGGAAGGTCCTGTCACACGAGAAGAGATTAATTCGTTTAAGCAATATATCTTGTCTTCATCTGTCGGTCTGCCCGTGAGTAATATTGGCAATGATTTCGTGTATGGTCCAAGCGGGCAGAACGTTGAGGCTATGGGTTATATGTATGAAATTAGCGGAGATATGGCCATTTTGGACCAGATGATTAAATTCTCTGAGATCATGCTGTCCGCTCGGAATAACCCAGATACGGGCCGAGTGCTATGGAATGGAAAGAGGGAGCTGGCTTGGCCAAATAAGAGAGTTGGCGAAGTGAATAGCGACGGATTGCTGATAGAAGGCTATTCAGGAAGTGAGAACGGTGATGTGATTGGGCACATCGCTTACAGCGCGAAGCTGATATTACAAAACAAGTCTTTGTGGAACAAGACGGTTCCATTCGGTGATGCTGCACAGTACGGGGAAACCTATTTGCAAAGAGCAAAGAAATACATCGCCGAGCTTGATAAGTCGATGGATACGTACATGATTCCTAATTTTGTCAAGCCGGATACCTTGCGTCAATACTGGCCAGAAGACCCTCGGTGGAGCACAACGGGTAGTGCAGCTCCTGGATCAGCGATTCCTTGGAACCAGCAAATGATGATCAATAATGGCTTCATGCGTTTGGCGGAAAGCCATGAACTGCTTGCTGACGATCAGCCAAGGGTAGCACTGTACGACAGCATTGTTAAAGCTTCGATAGATTGGTTCACGAGTAAACTTGAGGCCTATCAAGTGGCTGGACACGATGTGTATAAATGGTGGTATGTCGCTGACTATTTCGGCAAAGTGGAAGATGCGGATGGCGTTCACGCAGCCAATGACATCATGGGCATGACTCGTGCTTATGACCGAGGGAAATACGGAGTTTCAAAGGATACACTGATCAAGTTATCGAATACGATTCGTTATGTGATTTCTACAGGAAACGGAAATTTTTATTGTAAAGTGGACGGACTCCCAACGAGCTGTACGCTGACCAATCTTTGGAGCGAGTATCTGCACATCTCGCCGTATGACCCGGATCCGGCTGTTTACCGTTTGCTGACCAATCCCTATTATATGAGTACGGTACTCACAAGTCCGATCTATTTTGCCCGTATCATGTGGGCGAAGGACCACACGAGCTGGACACGTAATGTTGATGCAGATCTGTCACCAGCGTGGGAAGCGGAAAGCTATTCCAGCAGATCGGGACATTTTACAAGAGAGGTCTGCGATGTCTGCTCCAAAGGAGCTTACATGCAATCCCCTGATGATTCAGCATCCTTGTTAACTTATAGCTTGAACGTTACCCATGGGGGGAATGTGTATTTGCACATGCTCGGATCCCGAAATGGAGCTGGCCAAAGCAGCTTGAAAGTATCGTTGGATTCAGGACCAGAAGTTGACCTTCAAACAGCGCCATCAGACTGGGGATGGACATCTGCCGCAAATGTCTTCTCTCTCCCAGACGGCCTTCATCAATTAACGATTAAGTCACAGGGAGATGGTGCTCGTCTTGATAAAATGGTGCTGTCCAAAAGTGCCACACCGCCGATCGAGGCACTCTTGCCGAAGCTGACGGATATCAAGGTAAATGGCGTATCTATCGCCAATTTTGCTCCATCAACATATACGTATACGGCAGCAGTGCCACTAGGTACCAAAGTGATTCCCACTGTCAGCGCAACAAGCACACATATTGTTGAGATTACGCAGCCTCAGCAAGTTTTCGGAACTGCGATCATCACAGTGAAGGACCGGCAGGACCCGTACTTGCAGTCCAAGTACGAGGTGCAAATGACGGGGTATCCGATTTACGGCGATGTGCCGGACCGATTCATCACTTTCCCTATTAGGGGAGTAACGGCCAGCGCAGGTTACCATGCCAGCTTCCCACCGGCAAACGCGATAGATGGTGACCTAAATACCCGTTATGCAGCTAAGGGCATTACGCACTGGATCCAATTCGACCTTGGCGAGATCAAGCCAATCCGTTCCGCCGTAATCTCCTTCCTGAAGGGGGACGTGGATCGATACACGTTCGATCTGCAAGTATCGGAAGACGGGATCACATGGAAGAATGTATTCAGTGGAAAAAGCAGTGGCAAAACGGCTGGTTTAGAGATCTTTCCATTCGCGCTGGAGAATGCCAGATATGTGAAGTATAACGGTAAAGGCAATTCCAAGGACACATGGAATAATATTAATGAAATATATATTGGCGGTCAGATCGTCAATGTGAAGCCAGTAAGCGAAAGCAAAGAGTTGACAACTCCGCAAAATAGCGCTGTGAGCGGGACATTGTCTGCGAGTGATGCAAACGGTGATCCACTGATTTACAGCATCGTGAGCAATGGCATATTAGGAACGGCAGTCGTTACGAATCCGTCCACAGGAGCTTTTACGTATACGCCAAACCCTGGTGCGTTCGGCACAGATACATTTACGTTCATCGTAAACGATGGATATGAGAATTCAGATGTCTCCACAATAACGGTTCGCATTTTGGATATAACTCCTCCTGTAACGACGGATGATGGGCAGAGCGGTTGGCATAAAGAAGCACAAACAATCCATTTATCGGCAACGGATGAAGCTAGCGGAGTTGCGAAAACCTTTTACAGTCTAAACAGCAGTCCGTTTGCAGAAGGAAATACAGTTCAAATTGATAGTGAGGGCTTGAATGAGCTCAAATACTACAGCATCGATGCTGCAGGCAATCAAGAAACTCAGAAAACAGTCACTATTCAAATGGATAAAACCGGACCTGTCATCACGCCGACTGTATCCATGGCTGTCTATGTGACGGATACGTTTCAATTGAACTTCCTGACAACAGATCCTTTAAGCGGCGTCAAAGATACAACGATTAAGCTGGACGGTCTACCGTTTGCTTCACCATATGCGATTGAACCATTGACACTATCCATCGGCGACCACGTTGTTGTCGTAACAGCTACGGACAATGTGGGCAATAAGAGCGAGCAGTCCTTCGTACTTCAAGTGAAAATGGACATCAACCATTTGGATGAAGCTCTAACGATTGCCAAGCAAAAAGGCTGGATTAAGAACGAAGGAATATATAAAGCATTAATGGCATTGGTTAACTTAGTCCAGAAGGCACCGAGCAAAGACGTCAACCATGCATTAAATGCTCTTGAAAATCTAGTTCAAGCGCAAAGTGGCAAATTCATCGACGAAACGACTTCGAAGAAGCTGCTCGAATGGATTACAGCTTTGAAGACAAAATAAAGCGATAAAAATGGCAATAGGCCGTCCGGTTATTAAGATAATAACTGGACGGTTATTTCTCTTTTCAAACTTAAAAAAAGACATAGATGTATAAGTGCGGATAATGAATAGCTGGTTCCGTGATAGTAACATCGGAATATAATCATGATTTTGGAGGATTTTGAGATGCAATATAGACGTGTAGGCGGAAGTGGTTTGAAAGTTAGTGAATTAAGCTTGGGCAGTTGGCTTACCTACGGTGGTGCCGTTGATGCGAAGCAATCCGAGATGATCATCGATAAAGCTTACGAGCTTGGGATCAACCTATTTGACACGGCCAACGTTTATCACCATGGTGAAGCGGAACAAGTAGTCGGCAAGGCACTGTCCAAATATCCTAGGGAATCCTACGTTCTGGCAACCAAGGTTTGTATCCCTATGGGAGTTGGACCCAATGACCGCGGTTTGTCACGCAAGCATATTAAAGAGCAATGTGATGCAAGCTTAAGAAGGCTCGGCGTCGACTACATCGATTTGTACCAATGCCACCGATACGATGACGAGACACCGCTTGATGAAACGCTTCGTGCTTTGGATGATCTGATTAAACAGGGAAAAGTATTATATACAGGTGTTAGCATGTGGAAGGCCGATCAGCTTCTAGACAGCATTCAGTTGGCTAAAGCGTTGAATTTAAATCCAATCATATCCAATCAACCCCAATATCATATGTTCAGACGCGGCATAGAAAAGGAGATTGTTCCATTAAGTGAAAGGGAAGGCATCGGTCAAATCGTGTTTTCGCCTCTGGCTCAAGGCATTCTGACTGGTAAATATAAACCAGGTATGCCTTTACCGACGGATTCACGAGCAGCAGATCCCGCGCAGAATGGCGCGATTGCTAATTTTATGAAAGATGAGCTATTGATCAAGGTAGAAAAGCTCGGACACATTGCAGTGCGCAATGAATTAAGTATGTCTCAGTTGGCATTGGCATGGATTTTGCGCTTGGACAATGTCTCAAGCTGCATTATTGGAGCTTCACGTCCCGAACAGGTGGAAGAAAATGTAAAGTCTTCGGGTGTGAGGCTTTCTGATTCAGATCTAAAGGAGATCGAAGACATTTTAAATGACTAATCAAATGAAGAGAGGAAGGGGCGAATGTCGACAATGGATCATCTTATGGACAATGCAGAAGCGGAAAGCGGACAAAGAATTCGTTTGAAAAATGAACGGATCGATGAGGACCGTGAAAAACGGATTGCTTGGTGGCGTGAAGCCAAAGTTGGTTTGTTTATACACTGGGGGTTATACTCGCTGCCGGGGGGCGTCTGGAAAGGCGAAACTGTGAACGCTGCTTATGCGGAGCACCTACAATTAAGAGCCCAGATTCCTGTCAAAGAATATGAGCAAATTGCCGATGAGTTCAACCCGGTTCATTTCGACGCGATAAAGTGGGTTCAGGCCGTGAAGGACGCTGGTTTGAAATATATGATCTTCACAGCTAAACATCATGATGGATTTGCTATGTATGATTCGAAGATAAGTGATTATAACATTGTGCGGGCTTCTCCTTTCGGACAAGATCCTATTGCGGAATTGGCCTCTGCATGCCAGAAGGAAGACATTGTCTTTTGCTTATACTACTCACATGCCATGGATTGGCATCACCCTGATTCCCAAGGAAACACGTTGGATTTCCCGGGTAATATTGGCGCCTATGATCCACTCGAATCATGGGTGAATAATCCGGACAAATCAACTCGCTATGAGAGGTATTTGCAAGAAAAGGCATATCCTCAAATTGAGGAGCTGCTCGCTCAGTATGGGCCTGTTGGCATCCTCTGGTTTGATTGCGGACATAAAGTTACGGACGAACAGGGCAAGACATTCGTGGATTTGGTCCACGGTATACAACCAGGCTGTTTGGTGAATCGCCGAGTTCGACGGGAGGGATTCGGAGATTATGAAAATACGGGAGATAACCAGCTTCATGTTCGGACACAGAGAAGGGACTGGGAGTCGATCGCTACGTTAAATCATTCCTGGGGCTACAACAAAACGGATCATAGTTGGAGAAGTTCAAAAGACATCCTGCACGACATGATTAATGTTGTCAGCATGGGCGGGAATTACGTCATCAACGTAGGGCCTACTGGTGAAGGAGAATTCGACCCGAAATCACTAGAACTGCTTCAAGTAATCGGTCGTTGGTTGAAACAGAACGGTGAAAGTATTTACGGCACCCAAGGCAGCCCGATCGGCAAAATGCCATGGGGCCGCTGTACAATCAAAGGACAAACGTTATATTTACATGTTTGGGATTGGCCTGCTCACGGGGAATTGATTGTTCCTGGCTTTCACAATGCTATACAGAGTGCTTATTTATTGGCGGATTCGGAGAAAACGGACATGGGTCATAAGCCATTGAATACTTCTGGAGATATCATCATCCAACTGCCGGCAGAAGCGCTTGATCCCATTTGCACAGTGGTAGCGGTTGAGTTCAAGGGTGATATAGACGCCAATCCTCGCCAAGTTTTATTTCCCGGAGGTGTGTCTAACGTTTTCGGTGTTTTCGACGGTGAGCTTCATGGGGAATTCTTGAGATTTGATACTGGGAAAAAGGGTAGGGATAATGTTAGGGAATGGAAATCTGCCCAAGATTATTTGTGTTGGAAATTTCGTGTGGCGAGATCAGGTGCATACCGGGTAACTGCTGTATATGGAGCAAATGAGCAATCTGCCGGAGGTTCCTATGAAATCTTAGTAGGCCCCGAGAAGCTGGCGGCAACGGTGAATTTTACAGGCGGTGAGTATAGTTTTGATACCTATGAGATCGGTCAAATTGATTTTAAGGTTGAAGGTGAATATAAGCTGACAGTGAAGCCGTGCACGATTAAGGGTTCCGTTCTGATGAACTTAAAAGAGGTTACGATGGTTAGTCTTTAAAAGGTGTTGAAAAATCGCTTCACGATCAATGAATTTGGAGGTTAATTCTAATGGCTGTTATGGAAGTCAACCGTGCCCTGAATCGATCGGTAACAAGTAGTTCTGAAAGTGCCAATGCACCCAGCTGGTATGCTGTAGATGGCGATATGAACACGTTTTGGCAGCCACTAGGTTCGGATAGGAAGGAAGACGGCCTCGTGTGGATGAGTGTTGATCTGGGTGACCTTTTTTCGTTCAATCAGGTTGTTTTGAAATTAGCATCAGGCTTCATAAGCGGTTATACCATTCTTCATTCCTCGGACAGTTTAACTTGGGAAACAGCATTTAGGCGGGAAACAGCCAGAGGTGGAATAGGTACGACAGATATCGCATTATTTCCAAGAGTTACGGGAAGATATGTAAAGCTGGAAGTGGATTTATTCGATCCGGACCGTGATTTTCAATTGATTGATTTTGGCATTTATGACCTGCCGTCGATTTCTGATGGGCCTTTGTTGGAGCGCGTATTTATCTCTGATTCGTGCGCTCGTGCGTATGATCAGGATGATACCGTTTCGTTACAAGTGAGCAGCAGGGCTAACTTCATGTTAAAAGGAATCATGACGGATGGCTCGGAGGCGGAGTTGGCGAATGCAATTGCCTCGTTGGCAAGTACCCATTCCGATGTGGTTGCCATAGATGAACAGGGAGATCTTACCGCTCACAAAAGCGGCATCGTACAAATCAAAGGTGTTGTTACTCTGAATGGCATAACAAGAGAAACCAGTTGCTTTATCGACGTTTACGATCCAGCTGACGTGCTGGCGGAAGTACGGTTGGCGCATCCATCCCTGGTCATGGAAGTCGGTCAACCCGCTTTGTTGGCAGCAGGCAGTAAGTATCCGGTCTTGCATGTTATTCCTGCCCTTCGTATGTCCGTGAAGGCCATATTGGTGAATGAATCGACAGGGGAAGTCATCATGAACCTCCCTGAACGGGAAATCGAAACGCAAACGGAATATAGGTATCCATTTCTTGGTCATGCGACGCAATCGGGGTTATACAAAATACGAGTGGAATTACGAATAGCTGGAAAACCTGCCTTTTTTGATGCTTTTTATTTTACAGTTCTTAATCCGCAGCTTCCGATGGAAGGCCAAAGCCAAATCGTTTATTTCGGCAAGGCAGGGAAGCTGGAATACGTGCCTGATTACAAAGGAAATCAGATACTTGATTTCTCCAACAGTGGTTATGGCGGAGGCGGCGTGAAAATACCCGAGGTACAGCCAGTCATTTTAGTAGAACCTTTAGACGGTGACAATACGGAGCATATTCAGGAAGCTATTAATAGGGTATCTGCTCTGCCGCAATCTGCCGAAGGCTTTCGTGGGACCGTTTTGTTGAAGCGGGGAGTCTACAAGATCAATGGATCGCTGCAGATTCGTGAAAGCGGAATCGTTCTACGTGGCGAAGGAACAGGCAAAGATGGAACTTTGATTTACGCGACAGGCGCGAAGAAGCGAAATGTCATAGATATTCTGGGAGCATCAGGTCCCCGCCTATCTCCTGAGTCGTTAACGTCCGTTACGGATCTCTATGTGCCTTCGGGAGCCAGGAGCATCCATGTCGAAGATGCTTCGAGCTTTCAGACCGGCGACAAGGTGAAGGTTCTTCGTTACGGGAATGAACGATGGATTCATGCGATTGGCATGGACGCAATCCGATCAAGGCCAGTCGCAGGGGGAACGATTCAATGGCCGCCTTTTCATTTGGAGTTTGACAGAGTGATCACTCGAATCGAAGGGAATCATATTACTTTGGACGCTCCTATCGCGAATGCGATTGAAAGGCAATGGGGATCGGGAGCCATTGTTAAATATGAAGATTCCGAACGGATCGAACAGATCGGTGTGGAGAATTTGAGGATAGACGTTGAATTTGATCAGAGTATCACAGATTCTAGAATTGACGGCAATGAGGGAAGTCTCACTTATTTGGCCGATGAAAATCATGCCATTAACTTTATCTATATGGATCATGTTAAAAATGCTTGGGTACGGAATATTGTCGGCTATCATCTACAGCACGCCCTTGTGCAAGTTGGACGCGACACCAAATGGATAACGATTCAGGATTGTGCGGTATACGAATTTATCAGTGTGATTACGGGAGGCCGCCGATACCCATTTCATCTAACGGGAGAATTGACGTTGGTTCAGCGAACATATACCGAAACGGCGAGACATGCATTTGCGGTTGACGCGCGAGTAGCAGGGCCTAATGTGTTCCTCGACAGTGAATCGAATAAGGATTATAACACCAGTGAACCACATCATAGGTGGTCCGTGGGCTGTTTGTACGACAATGTGAATGGACGAATCCATATTCAGGACCGTGGTTGGCTGGGCAGTGGACATGGATGGTCAGGGGCTAACTATGTAACTTGGAATACGAGAAATGAACTTGTTTCCCAACAGCCCCCAACCGCCCAAAACTATGCCATCGGACATGTAGGTGTACAAGGGAAATCGCTGCTTCCAAGCGCATATGATCGGCGGCAACGAAAAGAGGCTTATTGGGAAAGCTTTGGAACACATGTAAGCCCTCGCAGTCTGTATATTCAGCAACTGCAGGATCGTCTTGGTTCCGAAGCAGTCCGTAACATTCAGGCGGACCCCACCTTGAGCCGGAACTAGTATGATTTAGAAGCAGCATTCATCCAACGAAGGAGTGAACACATTTATGATACAAACAGCGGCAAGTGAAAAGTATGAAGCGATTATTACAAAGCTAATTCGACAGATGAAAAATTTAAAGCCGGCCTTTCAGGAGAGTGTCGCTATTGGCATTGTTTCTATGGACAATTGGGAGTGGCCGCAAGGTGTAGGGCTATTTGCTTTATATTCTTATTACAAAGAAACAGGCAAGTTGGAGATTAGAGACGAGCTTATCCAGTGGTTTGACAAGAGAATAGAGGAAGGGCTGCCTGACAAAAACGTAAATACAATGTGTCCCATGCTGACTTTAAGCTATTTGGCTGAAGAAACAGGGAATCCGAGATATGTGGTGCTTTGTAAAGAATGGGTTACTTATGTCATGGACGAAATGCCAAGGACGGATGAGGGTGGCCTTCAGCACGTAGTCACCAGAAACCTTAATGAAGGCCAGCTTTGGGATGATACGCTCTATATGACGGTCCTATTCGTGGCTAGAATGGGAGTCCTTTTGCATGAAGATAAGTACTTTCAGGAAAGCATTCGACAGTTTTTAGTACATCTTAAATATTTAACCGATGTGAAGACGGGATTGTTTTTCCACGGTTGGACGTTTATTGGCCACCATCATTATGCGCAAGCCTTATGGGCTCGGGGGAATTCTTGGTATACAGCGGGACTCGTCGATTACTTGGACATTGCCCCATTACCTTCGGGAGTTAGCGAGTATCTACTCACATCATTAGAAAGACAGGTTAGGACTCTTGCTTCACTTCAACATGAAAGCGGACTGTGGCATACCTTATTGGATAAACCGGATTCCTATTTGGAAACTTCAGCCTCGTCTGCCTTTGCATACGGAATTTTAAAAGCAGTTCGGAGAGGCTTTTTGGATGAAAGCTATCGTGCTGTTGGATTGAAAGCATTGGAAGGCGTACTGCACAAAATTGATGAGGACGGTATCGTTCGCGGAGTTTCGTATGGCACTGGCTTAAAAGATAATCTGGATTATTACCGAAATATCAAACAATGCCCGATGCCCTATGGTCAATCGATGGCTCTATTGCTAATGGTCGAAGCGTGCAAATTACAAGAGGGCAGTTAAAAGCTGCCTATTTTTTCAAAATATCTATGTGACCTTAAGTTTGTTCAATAGGAACTTAAATAAATAGTATGTTAACAACTCTCCCATAAACTATGATTTAGCAAAGGGTTTGGAAGGAGGGGGTAGCTTTTTAGTAAGCGTTTGCATTTGAAGTGGGTTGATAGGAAGCTAGCATTTTTACTTGTTTTTCGAATCTAATGATTGATGGAGGAAGAATGAGACCAATGGTTATGAAAAAAAAGCTATCATTACTCTTAGTATCTGCAATGGTTTTCTCTATGTTTGCTTCCGTCGATTTTGCGTATGCAGACGCAACTGCACCAACAACCACAACAACACCGGCAGCGACGACTACACCGACTGCAACACCAGCAGCTACACCAACAGTCACACCGGCAGCAACACCAGCAGCAACACCTAAAGCCACAACCGCACCACCAACAACACCAGCACCACCTTTGGACACGCAAGCTAAATTTAACGCTTTAAAAGAAAAAGGAATTTTTGAAGGATCAGACGCAACAGGTTCAGCAGGTCTCGACAAAGACGTGACACGTGCACAATTAGCCAAAACAATCGTCTTGATGAACGGTCTAAAGGAAGATAAGCCTTCAAGTTCCATTTACAAAGACTTAGCTGCGGCAGATTGGGCGGCTGGATTTATCGGCGCAGCGACAAAAGCAGGCTATATGGAGGGTATTGCAAAGGATCAATTTGATCCGGAGGGTATCGTAACCATTGAACAAGTTGCCTCTGTACTTGCACGCGTGTTCAAACTACAAGCCGATGAAGCCGAAACAGCCAAAGTAACTGGAACTGTATCCAGCTGGGCAAAAGGGAATGTTGCTGCTGCGATTACGGCTGGTCTCATTGCCAGCACAACGGATTACACGAAGACAGCTAAGCGCGAGCTGCTTGTAAACGCCGCCTACGCCGCCTATCAATTAATTCAAGCAGGAGGACCGGCTGTTACCAAAGTATCTGTTGCTGATTTTAAAGTAACAGGGGCCAAAACACTCTCGGTCAAATTAAACGGTGTTATTGCTGACACCAGCAAGCTAACCGTTTCAATTCTTCGTGGCAGCATTACTGGGTCTGTTGTAACAGGCGCCCAAAAATGGAATGCGAACAAGAATGAAGTAATCATTACGCTGGATACGAAGATGACGGAAGGTATTTACACAGTTAAGCTTGAAGCGGTAAAAGATGGTGGATTAACCATTGATAAAGGTACGGCAGAGGTATCTGTAACCAATGAAAAAATCACTGCAATTGAGTTCACTACACCATCTGATACCATCGCGCAAGGTAAAATCAAATTGACCTTTAAAGCAACGAATCAGTACAAAGAAGTATCAGACCTTAGTGCGGCCATATTCAGCATCTATACAAGCCCGGATGGAGACATTGTTCCAGCTGGTGATTCGCAGTCTTTGACAGTTGATGTCACACATGCTGTTTACACCAACAAATTGCGCAGAGATTCGCAATTGACTGTTAACATCGTTGCGCCGGATTATTCCGTACAAACAAGCAGGGTCTTTACGGTCGGTGATCCGCAAACGGTTAGCAAAGTTGAATTAGGCGACATTGTGTATATGAATGGGAAGACGAAATTGGAAGCCGGAGATTCGGTAACGGTTCCTTACAAAGCCTATGACCAATACGGCTTCCAAGTTACGGATCTTGATATTTTGACGAAAAACACCAGTGCATTCTCTTCAGGTGCGGGAGTCCTTGATACGACATCAACTGCTCCTCCTCAAGGATTTGGTTTTATTGCTGATGAAAACGGGGACGGAGTTCCCGAGCTAAAAGTAAAAGCTGCCTCTACTTTTAGTCAGTTTAGCGTACAGGATGTCACACTTTCCTTAACAGGTTTTGGAGCAGGACAATCAGTTTCCGCTTCCAAGGTCTTGAAAGTAGGAGTTTCCAAAGCACCTTATGATATCAGCATAGGCAACTTCCCGAATACCGTTGCAGTCGGTGACGAAGATTTTTATCTTCCAATCGTTGTCAAAGACCAAGGCGGGAACATACTGAGTACAGATGATGTAGTAGATAATGCCGACCAAATCAGTGTTTATGGTTTTGCTAACGGCAGCGTCGCCATTGGTGCCAAGGATGCATCTGGCAAACTAATTGGCGGTATCGAGAAGAGTGGTGCATATAAAGGTACAATTCGTGTTTCCAATTTAAAAACGTTAACTGATCAAAATAAAGGGCCATTAACAGTCAAAGCATCGGTTGGTATAAGCGGAAAAACGGCTTCCAACACCACGAATATTGTTACTAAACGCTATCCGAAGACCGTTTATCTTTCGGTTGTACCGAAGCCTAAAATGCTTCCTTCGCTTGAGATGGTGAATGGAAGAACTGAGAATGCCTTCAGATTGAAGTTCAAAGACCAATACAATGATGATTTTGACCGTGATTATCGGGGCTATTCGATGAAATTGTCCCTTAACAGAACATCCGGCACAGTGACGGACGCTGTATACGTTTACAGGGATTCAAAATATACTTTGGATGCGGTCAAAACATCTTTCATTGTCAAAGGTGTAGATGGTACGGTAGAAGGATATGACTCAGGTAAAAGTCCTGGAGATTTTGGCTACTTCCGCGATAGAGATATTTTCTTCATTTCGAGAGCTGGTGATAACAATGAAGGAACCTATCAGGTTACAGCCCAATTGTTCAAAGGGGATGAAGCAGCTGTTGCAGCTGGAACGGCTTCCTTAATGTCAACAGCCGTTGGCTCTACTCAGCTTATTAAAGCCAGAGAGGCAAATAATTTAGTTTATACGCTCACTCCATTTACCAATGGTATCTATGCAGTTGATAAGATTAAGGATACGTTGAAAGGTGCGGAAGCTAATACCATCACTACGACAAGCTCTACCGTAACCTCTAGCGTATATTCTACAGAAGGTGTTTCTTTAGAAAACTATTTCTCCGGCAAAATCACACTAACTGCTAAGGATGCTAGCGGGAACATTGTCCAACTGCCTAATAATACGATTCAAACGCTTAATTCCATGACTACTTCCAATACGCGAGCTTCATCCATTGTGATTAAACCGAAGCAAGATGGACAAAATGGAACTTTATCCGACGGTTACGGTATTCGCGGAAAAGATGTGGGGACAACAAGTATTTCTGTTGTGTTTAAACCATCCAATTACGTCGGAAGTAAGGTTGCATTCATGGATAACATTGCCATTAAAGATGATCCGTTAACAGTTAGCTCGTTGACAGCTACTTATAACGGCAAGGCAAAAATCATATGGTTGTCGGCACTGAAAGCCATACCTACTAATCCCCAATCTACTTTGGGAATTACCGTTTGGTCGGCTAATGACAGCGGTAAACTGAACCAAAAACAAACGTTCAGCAACATTACGTTACTGGATCAGTACGGTAACAACGGCTTTAAAAATAGTTCCGTGTTCCGTGTTGCTCCTGTATTCGGTATTCAATTTTTCATAAGCAATGTCAAGTGGGCAAATGATAATATTGTACCGAATTCAGGGTATATCAATGTTGAGTACAACGCTACCGGCGTAAACAACGTAAACGGGAAATCAAATGCTCCATATTCACTAGATGGAGACGCAACAACAGGATACCGTTTTCCTAAAGATGATAAAGATATCGGTGCATTAATTGGTAAAGATGTAGACCCTACCGACTGGGTATTCTCTACAGTAAATGATAGAATCAGACTTACTCGCGGAGACGCCAAATACGTCTACGTACCAGCTAAATCCGCTATTGATGGATCACCTGTAGAAGTTTCTTCATTTACGGTAACCATGATTACAGCGAGCGGCAAATCAATCTCGGTTGATGTATACCCGGATCCAACAAAGTAATTACTAGGTAATACAAGTATTTGCAATAAAAAGGGAGGTTGCGTCAAGCAATCTGCCTTTTTTCTGTTTATCCAAGAGAAGCAGCGGCTTTCTCGTATTTTACTAAAGGGACTTAAGAAAAGTTACTTTTGTGATATGATTGGCTAAATCGATTGTTTTTTAATGGAGGATTTTTCTATGAGCGTTGTTGAACCTATCGAATTAACCAAAGGAACACCAGGCGTGCCTTGTCCCATTGCAAAACACTTGATGTGATTGGGACGAAATGGACCTTTTTAATTATTCGGGACCTTCTTATCGAAGGTACGCTGCGATTCAGCGAACTACTGAAATCTATGGATGGCATTAGTCCCAAAACGCTCTCGCTCCGTCTTAAGGTGCTAGAAGAACATAGAGTAGTGGAACGGAAAGTATTTCCCGAAGTACCTCCTCGCGTTGAATATACGTTAACGGAAAAAGGAAAGAGATTGGAAAGCATTTTTGTTGAATTAAAGAGATTTGGAATAAGTTTGTAAAAGATATCTAAAAAACCGTTCAAAGAAAAAAATCACACAGGGGCACATAAAACAAAAAAATGAGGTGGCAAGGAATTCTTGCTTTCTCATTTTTTTTGTTTTTTATGTTTTCAATCGATTGTAAGGGATAGTCACCCGACTTCCAACTAGCTATATATTCAGTACCTTTTTTACAGCTTCAGCTACTCTGTCTTTATCAAAAGGCTTCACAATAAAATCTTTAGCGCCAAGGGTGATGGCCTCAATAACAAATGATTGTTGCCCCATTGCGGACACCATAATGATCTTTGAATCGCTATTGTAATTCTTTATTTCCTTTAAAGCAGTAATACCATCCATCTCGGGCATTGTAATATCCAACGTAATGATGTCAGGAGAATGCTGTAAGAAAAGAGAGATTGCCTCAAGTCCATTCGATGCTTCCGCTACAATTTCATGCCCAAGTTCTAAGAGGATGTTCTTAATCATCAATCGCATAAACATAGAATCATCTACAACCATTAGTCTCGCCATTATAATTATCACCTTTCAGGGGGACTTTCTACCTAGCTGTTTACTGTTATAGATGGCTACAATAATTCGTTACATAAGAAAAACTCCCCATATTAGAAGAATAAGGGGAGTCGTGGATATATCCCTTCCTTCGGTAACTGGCAAGCATAGCGAAGTAATTCGCCTTAGCTCCTGTAGCTTTGCGTCACTAATTTTCATTAGCTTTGCTCTTATCGTATAACAGAAGAATTGCTATTTTTTTAAGTATACCACTCTAGTTACTAGTAATAAAGTACTAGTGGTAAAGGAAGTGATCATTCCTGAATAATATACACATTCTAAGGGAAAAATGCATGATAAGCATGAAGTACCTGTAAGCAAGATCCAACATTTGCATCAAAATTTGTAAGACATTCGGGAAATTGGATCATTTAGATGAGTTGTAGTTAAATAATGCCCTTTTTTAGTGAGAAAGACGAACGATTCTCTTGATTAATTCTGAAATCCTATGTATTATTAAGATAGATTTTACATGCATAAGGGTTGATAATTAATCTTGAAGGTGATTCCATGCCACAACTAGATTCTAATGAATACAAGAAGAAGCTGTGTCACCTCTATAACGAAATATCCAAAGAGCTGTTCGGGTTTGGGACAACACTGCTGAAGGTTTCAATTGAACAAAACATTATTACTTTTCATGCCAAGCATCGCCGCTCACCGCGTTCAACCGCATTAGAAGGCGAGGCGCCAACGCTCAAACACGAAGTCGATTTTTATATGTCCTCCATATATAAGAAGAGAATCCGGGAAAGGCTGGAGCAAGAACTTGGCTTATCCATGGATGCCGTATTAAGGGACTATGATCCGCCGACGCAATGGGCAATAACGAATATTATTCTTAAACAAACCGAATAGTTTGATCGACGGTGTTCTCTTTTGATTTATCTTAAGAGGAAACCACATGTATACCAATAGATGTCACTTTGCATTGTTTACAATGAAGAGTGCTCTTGATTAGAAGCTTCTTTCTAACAAGGGTACTTTTCTTTTTTTTTTCATATTGCATTTAGATCGAGACGCGCATAGATATAGGGTCTTGAAGAATACTAGTAAAAATTTAACAGGGGATTCACGCATTAAAATCATACATGATAAAACTGGGAGGACGATGAATAATGAAACAAAAAATGGTTCGTGGTTTAATTTCTTTATCTGTAGTAGGACTAGCCTTGACAGGTTGCGGCACAGCGCCTGCGAAAGACCAGAGCAATACAAGTGGAGCTACAACAGCACCCACAGCAGCTGCCACAGCGGCATCCAAAGGGGAACCTACAACTTTAGTCATTTCCACCTGGGGGTTTTCGGATGACTTCTTCAAGAAAGAAGTGTACGCGCCGTTTGAGAAAGAGCATAACGCAAAGATTGTTCTGGAAATAGGCAATAACGCAGAACGTTTGAACAAAGTGAAACAAGGCAGCTCGAGCGTGGATCTCATTTATTTATCTGACTATTACGCACAACAAGGAATTGAAGCGGGACTTTTCGATAAAATCGATCGCAGCCGCATTCCGAATTTGAAAGACATCTATGATTTGGCCAAGGCGCCACTGGGTGAAGATTACGGTCCTGCCTACACAGTAGGTCGACTCGGTATTGCCTACAATCCGAAAGCAACTACCAAAGAGATCAAGTCATGGAGCGACCTCTGGAGTCCTGAGCTTTCCAAGAAGCTGACTCTTCCTAACATCACGGCTACAACAGGCCCAATGGTCTTGGATGCAGCATCTGTGGTTGCGGGCAACACGACTTTTAACGAAGATCAAGCTTTTGCTAAAGTTAAGGAACTGAACAAAGGAGTCGTTAAATACTACGGCCAAACCTCCGAATTCGTTAACATGTTCTCGCAAGGGGAAATTGCAGCGGGTCCTATCATGGAAATGTATGTGAAGGATTTGAAAGCGGCTGTGCCAGAAACGAAGTTCGTCTCCCCGCAAGAAGGAGCTTATGCCGTTATGAACACGGTCAACGTGATTAAAGGTAGTAAAAATAAGCAGCTGGCTGAGGATTTCATCAACTGGCATTTGAGCAAGGAAGTGCAGGAGAAATCAGCGAAAGCGAAAGTAGATTCACCTGTAAACACGACACTTCAGCTTTCGCCTGAAGAAGCTACGGGGATTACCTATGGCGCAGACGTTGTGAGTAAACTTCGTAAATTGGATATGAAATTCGTTAATCAGAATCTAAAGGGATGGATTGCCCGTTTTAACAAGGAAGTTGCTCAATAAATAAAACCAATCAAGGGTATGTGCCAATATACCCTTGATTTCTTCAATAGGACTTAAGGGGGCTTAGTCATGAAAAAGAAGGTCATCCTAGATGTAGACACGGGTGTGGATGATGCGTTAGGTATTCTGTTGGCCGTTCGCAGCGGAAATATGGGTGTGCTCGGAATTACAACCGTGAATGGCAACGTTTCTCTGGACCAAGCGACCAAGAATACATGCAAGATCCTCCAACTGCTTGGGATGGAAGAGAAGATTCCTGTGGTTAAAGGGGCAGATAAGCCATTGATGCGAGCTTCTCACTTTGAGCATCATGTCCACGGAAATGATGGGCTTGGCGGCGCTTTAAGCGATTTGCCGGTTCATATGCAGACGACTGCTGGACACGCATCCGATTTTATCGTAAACCAAGTGCGGGAGCATGTCGGAGAAGTCACTTTAGTTATGACAGTTCCGCTAACGAATCTGGCTTTGGCGGTTATGAAGCATCCTGATCTGATTCATCAGGTCAAGGAAGTGATTGTGATGGGCGGCGTCGTTCAAGGCTTCGGCAATGTAACGCCCACGGCGGAGTACAACATGTATGTCGATCCGGAAGCTGCGAAGATTGTTCTCCAGGCAGGTTTTCCATCCTTAACCCTTGTAGGGTTGGATGTGACGCGCAAAGCGCTGCTGACCGATGATCATATCCGCGAGCTCGGTGATTCTCCAATAGCCCGTTATGTTCAGGAAAGCACCGCAAATTATATGAAACGTTACTATGAACGTAATGGGGTTCGGGCTTGTGCGCTTCATGATCCACTTGCAGTCGGAGTGGCTCTGAATAAACAGCTGGTCACGACGCGCCATTATTACGTAGATGTCGAAACCCGCAGTGAGCTGTGCGACGGACAAACCGTATGCGACTTCCAGAACCGCTTGTCCAAAGAGGCGAATGTTCATGTGTGTACGGATGTATCGGCTGACGAATTTCTCCAGCTTTTTATAAACGCGCTGCGTGCTTAGCGAACCCAGGAACAGGAGTAAAGCTACATGAAAAAAAAGTTCTTATTTTTATTATTGCTACCGGGACTGCTTTTCCTGACGATTTTCATGGTGGTACCGATCCTACTGACAATAGGTTCAACCTTTTTCGATAAAGGGACATTTACGCTTGGAGGGTACTTGAATTTCTTTAAAGACCCTTATTTTCTCAAAATCGTATGGACAACGCTGCGTGTCAGCTTGGTAACCACATTATTTTGTATATTGCTTGGATTTCCAGTAGCTTACTTCATCTCCAAACAAAGTCCGAGACAAAAGGCGATTTTACTTGCATTAGCAATTTTTCCGCTGCTTACAAGCTCGGTTGTCAGATCGTTTAGCTGGATGATTATTTTAGGTAAAAAAGGGCTGCTCAATAATGCCTTGATGGCCATTGGTCTCATCCAAGAGCCGCTTGATATTTTGTACACGCCTGCAGCGATGATGATTGGGCTTCTCCATTTGTTTCTTCCGCTCATCATTATTACGTTGGTCGGTGTTCTTGAGAATATAGATCCGGATCTGATCAAAGCGGCGGAGAGCCTTGGAGCCAACCGATTTACGGCTTTCGTCAAGGTCATCGTGCCGCTTAGCGTACCCGGATTAATTATAGGCAGTATCCTTGTTTTTGTCGGAAGCCTGACAGCTTATACGACACCGGCTTTGCTCGGAGGCAAGCAGCGGGTCATTTCCACATTCCTCTATCAGAATGCGATTACTCTGAACGATTGGTATCTCGCCTCCGTCATTGCCGTGATTATGATCGTGATCACCTTCGTGGTTATCGCGCTTATGAACAAACTGGCTACTAAATTAAATCCGAAGGGGTAGAAGTATGCGGGAGAAGAATCGAGGACTGGCCTTATTTACGCTTCTTGTTTATATGTTCTTGCTCGGGCCGCTCGTCATTATTGCATTTGCTTCATTTGAGCCAGGGAGTGTTTTGAAATTCCCGCCGACAGGATTCTCATTGAAATGGTACCGCAACATTTTGGAAGTCAAGATGTTCATGAAGACCGCGGGTACCTCTGTTATCGTATCGATGATCGGTAATTTGTTTGCACTGCTGCTTGGTATCCCAGCGGCTTATGCATTAAGCCGTTTTGAGTTTAAGGGAAAAGGAGCGCTGAATGCGATTTTTATTTCCCCGGTGCTTATTCCAGGTATCGTGCTTGGGTTTACGATGCTTAAGTACCTTATCGTCACTTATCACTTGCCGATCTATGCAGCACTGCTGATTGGACATACCGTGATTATGCTTCCTTTTATCATCCGCGTTATTGCATCTAGCTTATCGAATTTTGATTTTGCGATTGAGGAAGCTGCATTAAGTCTTGGCGCCGGTCAGCTTAAAACCTTTTTCAAAGTCGTCCTGCCGAACATCAAGTCCGGTATTATCGCAGCCATTCTTATTGCATTTTTAGAATCATTTAATAATGTCGACATCTCGGTCTTTATGACGGGTCCCGGAGTCAGTACGCTGCCAATACAGATGCTGACGTATGTGGAGAATCATTTTGACCCTACAATTGCCGCGATATCTGTCATACTCATGCTCTTCACTGCTGTACTTATGTTCATCATTGAACGGTTGATGGGTTTATCCTATTTCACCAAACGATAACGGAGGCTTTCACCCATGGCATTGCTATCACTGGAAAATATATCGGTTGCCTATGACCAGCAATATATTCTGCAGGACTTCAACCTCAGCGTTGAAAAAGGAAGTCTGATCTCGCTGCTTGGTCCAAGTGGATGCGGGAAAACGACGACTTTGCGGCTAATCGCAGGATTCATAGAGGCAAAGGCGGGCAAATTTTCGCTAAACGGAAAAGATTATACGCACGTTCCCGTCAACAAACGGAACTTCGGATTCGTGTTTCAGAGCTATGCTTTGTTTCCGCACTTATCCATTTATGATAATGTAGCTTTCGGTCTGCGTCTTCGGAAAGTGAGCGGGGCAGAGATCGATCGGCGGGTTCGGAATATCCTGGATATCGTAAGCTTGTCCGGCTTCGAAAAGCGGTTTCCGAAGGAGCTCTCTGGCGGCCAAAGACAACGGGTTGCTATTGCCAGGGCGCTTGTAATCGAGCCGGAACTGCTGCTCTTCGATGAGCCGCTTAGCAATTTGGACGCGAATCTGCGCATTAACATGCGGGTGGAAATCCGCCGTATTCAGCAGGAGCTTGGAATTACTACAGTCTATGTATCGCATGATCAGGAAGAGTGCTTCTCCATCTCCGATCAAGTTGCGATTATGAATAAAGGCATCATTGAACAGCTGGGTGCTCCAGCGGCGATATTTAAATATCCAAAAACGGAGTTTGTGGCTCGGTTTATTGGTTTTACGAATTTTATAAGCTTCGATTCAAGGTTCGATGGAAACGATGAGATTGCGTTGAAGGTGAAAGACTATATGTTCGCCGTTACGAAGCATGCAAGTAAAGGAGAACAGCTGGGCAAGCAAGGCGCAATTCGCCCGGATGATGTCGTGATTGGAAAGGCTGATGAAATCGAGGCAGGAGCGAATCGATTGGCTGGTCGTGTCAAGGTCAGCACCTTCCTTGGAAGAAGCTATCAATACGTTGTCGAGACGGAGCTGGGGAATTTCACAGTGAATAAAGAAATGGAGCTTCCATACCAGAATGGTCAAGTGGTCCGGCTTCTTTTTCCTAGCGAGAAATTAGTTCTAGTTGAGTAATGTACTTGGAGGCGAAGACAGATGCGTGTAGATTTACTGATTGAGAATGTACGAATTTATAATAGTTATTTTAAAACATTCATCCTAGGCAATGCAGCGATCTTGGATGGAAGATTTCTATATATCGGGGAACGGGCTGCCGATAGCTTCGAGGCGGCCGAGCATTTGGACGGACAAGGACGTTATATGATTCCCGGCCTCATTGATATCCATCTGCATATCGAAAGCACGATGGTTACGCCGGAGACGTTCTCTTACGGACTCATTCGCAACGGTGTTACAACCATTGTTCCAGAACCTCATGAGATCGCCAACGTCTTCGGACTTGACGGGGTGAAGGAATTCATTAAAGCTAGCCAGCACTGTGTGGCGGACATGTTTTACGCCATCCCGAGCTCAGTTCCTGCCACATCGATGGAAACGACCGGAGGCTCGATTGAAATCGAGGATTTGGACGAGCTGCTTCGTTCAGAACGCATCATTTGTTTAGGCGAAATCATGAACTACGTAGATGTGATAACGGATCCCGATTGCAAAACGAACCACATTTTACATCATATCCGTACTCATTATCCTCATCTGATTATTGAAGGGCATGTCCCGAAACTATTGGATCTGGACTTGCATCGAATGATCTTTAGCGGGGTAGATTCCGATCATACACATCAATCGATCGAGGGGATGGAAGCTCGAATCGCTGCGGGGATGTTTATTGAAATTCAAGAAAAATCGATGACGCCTGAAGTGATGGCGTATTTGATGGAGCATGAGGTATCCGAGCACTATTGCTTTGTTACCGATGATGTGATGGCTGACTCCTTCGAGCGTCGGGGGCACTTGAATCACCTTGTTCGTAAAGCGATCGGCATGGGCATGAAGCCTGAGCAGGCCATTTATGCCAGCACACTTTCTCCAGCCAAAAGAATGCGGATGTATGATCGCGGCGTTATTGCGCCAGGTAAAATTGGCGATTTTCAACTGATATCCGATCTGGAGCAGCTGACGATCGACCAAGTGTACAAGCATGGCCGCAAGGTCTATGATGTGAACGAACCCTACGAGCCAACCGTCCATTCACCCGCTTTTCCCGACCACTATTATCAAAGCGTTCATATGTCGCCGTTAACTGATGCGGATTTCTCAGTGAGCACAGAAATAGCGGATGGCTGGTATGCTTGCAGAGCAATGATGGTGAAAGATGGATCCACGTTTACAGAGGAGCAGCAGGTCGATGTAGAGGTTCGTCAAGGGAAGCTTAACTGGCAGGATAGCGGCTATGGACTCATTGCTACGTTTGAACGCTACGGAAAAAACGGGAATCGCGCTTATGGTTTAATCGGCGGTGATACGATCAAACGAGGAGCCGTAGCAACGACTTATTCTCACGATAACCATAACATGCTTGTTGTCGGACACAATCCCGTCGATATGATGATCGCTGTGAATGAGGTCATCAAGAATCAAGGGGGCTTTAGCGTAGTTGAGAATGGCGAGGTGATCGCTAGTCTTGAGCTGCCTGTCGGCGGTATTTTGACCGAAGTCCCTTTGGAGCAAGTCGCCAAGGAAGTTGAGCAGCTGCGCAAGGCTATGGAATCATTAGGCTACCGTCATTATAATCCGATCATGTCGATCAGTACGCATTCTTTACCGGTTAGTCCAGCATTGAAAATAACGGATTTTGGTTTAATTGATGTAAATGAAGGGAAAGTTGTGCCTTTAATCATACACAATTAATTGAGAAAGCTAAGTCATGGATGGTTATTACCATTGTGGCTTGGCTTTTTTTTCGTTCATGGATAACAATCGATCACATAGGATCTGAGGCCCAGCCTTCCATTCTGTTTAGGAGTTTATTATGTCGAACCATGACCGAAATGAAGCGATTATGGATGGTTCAAATGATCTAAATGACATGTATAATATATTGTGAATATAATGTATAATTCAAATACCAAGTCAATCTAGTCATGGTACGACGATAATGCGACTGTGCAGATCGATAATGTTTCGGTGCTTATTCCACAATAAACCCATTTGTTAATTATTACCATAAAGGAAATATCTGTCCCCTTAGGGAAATGAAGTGATTGATACGCTTACTTAGGCTTAAGGGGGACAGACATGCATGAAGCTGCACAAAAAATTAATGATCGTATATTTGGTTACTATTTTACTTCCAATCGTAGGGTTAACGAATTACTTCCTTAATCAAATGTCAGACCTCATTATCCGGTACGTATCTGATTCTTATCAAAAGATCCTAGTCCAATCCAACAACGGCATTTACTACAATATCCGCTTCTATGAAAGCATTCTTGACAATTTAACGGTGTCAGAGTCCGTTCAAAACGTACTTTCAGAACCCGAAGTATACCGGGAAAAAGGCGTCATTATCATGAACCGGGAAATCTCTCGTGCCGTCCGGTTTATCCAAGCCTATCAGGCGACCGATGTCGAGAGCATCGAATTTTTCTCCACATCACCGGATGTTATGTCCGATGGCGTATACCTTTTTCCAGTAGATAGGCTTCGAAGGGTTCTCGGCTTGAATGAAATACCGGACTCGAAGTTTTGGATACTTGAACAGTATGACGGCAAATATTATTATGCGTTGGTGCGTCCGATTTACAGCATCGGGGAGTTTAAGAAAATTGGTTACATAAAGCTAACGATCCAGATCCCTTCCGTGACGTATGTACAGGAAACGATGGGCAGCAAAGCAGTAGACGCAAGTGGAAGCCTAATCATTGCAGATAGTAATGGAACCATCATGTTTAACCCTGACACCGATCAACTTGGCAAGCCGCTTCCACAGGAAATCGTCGAACGGACGAGTGCGGATCGAAGCTCAGAGTCCGAGCTGAACCTACATATGCAAGGAACCGACTATGTCATGTGGTACCGCAAGCTCCAGAATGTGGACTGGACGATGTATCTACTTGTACCCAAAGCGTCGATTCAATCCAAAGTGAATGAAATTCGCCAAACGATTTTGACAGTCAGCATCATTTGCATGATTATTTTCTCTTTTCTAACCTTGCTTATCACCCGTCAGCTGACCCGCGGGATCCGACGTCTCCACGCCAAAGTATCCCGGGTAGGCAGAGGGGTGCTCTCTACGAGCCGCAGAGTCCGTGTTAAAGGCGATGAGATTGATGAACTTGATCGAAATTTTGATAACATGCTCGATAATTTGCGAGACCTCATTCACCAAAACTATGTGGAAAAGCTGGAAAGAAGGGAAATGGAGCTCAATTTTTTACAAGCTCAGATTAATCCTCATTTCCTATACAATACATTGGATGCAATCAAGAATGAGATTGATATGGACGAGAAGCAGACAGCCATTGGCATGGTCGTCGCACTAGCAGACCTTTTTCGAATTTCGGTATCCAAGGGAAGTAACACCATCCTTTTCGAACAAGAAATTGATCACGCCAATTGTTATTTAAAGATTCTAGAAATCCGTTTCGGTGCTCGACATACGATCGAATGGCAAATAGATTCGCGGATACCAAGTCTTTATACCTTGAAAATTATCCTTCAGCCTCTCCTGGAAAATGCGATCCAGCATGGGTTGAAGGGGATGGCAAGAGGTTCTGTGACCGTGATAGGCGAGCTGACGGAGCAAGCTGTCATCGTGACCGTTCGTGACAATGGTGTGGGGATGACGAAGGCACAAGCAGAAACGCTGCTAAGTGATCATTCACCCAGCAAGGGCATCGGATTGTACAATGTGAACAGTCGAATTCGGATGTATTTCGGCAGTGAGTATGGCTTGTCAATTAAGTCGGAGCTGGGGAAAGGGACGGATGTTGTATTAACGCTGCCAGTGCTTGAGGAGGTTGAACATGTATAAGCTGCTTATTGTGGAGGACGAATTATCAACACGCAAGTGGTTCACTAAAGTTATTAATTGGGAGAAAAATGGTTTTGAAGTCATTGCGATTGTGGAAGATGGACAGCAAGCATGGGAAATCATGAAGGATCGTCCTGAAGTGGATGTGGTGATGACCGATATCCGGATGCCCTATATGGATGGTTTGGAACTAACAGAGCGCATCAGATCGCTCCCGGGTGAGCCTGTGGAAATTGTCATTCTTAGCGGTTTTGGGGAATTCGATTATGCACAGCAGGCCATTAAGCTTGACGTGCGTGATTATTTACTGAAGCCCGTGACCAAAGAGCAGTTAACAGAAGTATTCGAGGTCATTGCGCGAAGACTGGATGAGCGGCATTTGCAATCGACGAAAATCCAATATGCGAATCAAATGCAGAAGGAGAAGGCATTACTCCAAAAAGCGCAAATGTATGAGCGCTGGCTGACACGTAAAGACAACGTAATCACTCCAGAGCGGTGGTTCAATCCATTTGACGCTCATTTAGACATCGTGAATGTCTCATTTCTTATGCTTGTCGCGGAATTCGATGATTACGCTAAGTTCACCGATCATTATAACGATGAAGATCAGAAACTATGCCGTTTCATCGTTCATAATATCTTGGATGAAATTTCTCACAAGTACGGAGCGGTGGATTCTGTGCTGTTGCCGCCGAACCGTTACGTTTTTCTCCTTGAAGCAGGACCAGAAAGTGAGATCGATAACAAAGGGCTTCTAGCAGGCCAAGCTTTCCAAGAGGGCTTAAACAATTATTTGCGGTTATTTAGCGTTCAGCTTTCAGTGGGATGCAGTCAACGGTTCGAGGGTATTTCCAATGTTCCTGAGGCCTATGAACAAGCGTTTAAGGCGCTTAGGCGTAAATTTTTCACGGGTAAAGGGTCTGTCAATCTATATCATCCATCACCGCAAGGACAAAGCGAAGGCTTCTACCCGTCTGAGCTTGAAAAAAAACTCATAATCGCCTTCAAGCATGGTGACGAGCAAGGGGGTTATGGACTCTTTACTGAATTTCTGCGTAGCTTGTGCAGCAGCGGGGAATCGGAGGATGCCATACGCTTCATCGTGGGCGAGATGCTCGTTAATCTGTTTCGTCAGCTGAGGGAAGTTAAATCACTTCCTGTGACGAGTGAAGTCATGGAAATGTTTATTGAGGAAATCCGTTGTCAGGAAACGTATGCTGAGCTTGCCGAGAAGGCGAAAGAATTGATTCAGTTTATGCTGCAATCGATCGCTATCGAAGCCCTTTCTCTGTCGCCGGTCTCTAAAGGCATTGAATACATGAAGATCAAGCTGTCTCGGGATATTTCCCTTCATGAAGTCGCTGAATATGTGGGGATCAGTGCTTCTTATTTCAGCACCTTATTTAAGCAAGAGAAGGGTTATAACTTCGTGGATTCTCTCGTTCGGCTTCGCATGGAGAAGAGCTTGGAACTTCTTGAAGGAACGGCATTAACCGTCGCTCAAGTTGGGGATGAGGTCGGATACCAAAGTTACCGCTATTTTACAAAGGTATTCAAAGATTACTACAAGATGACGCCGACGCAGTTCAGGGAACGGCTCAAGATGAAGTGAAAATTCAAGTTGAAGTGTGAATCCAAAAAACATGACAAATTCAAAAGAAAGTGATACCTGATCATAAATATTTGGACTACCGAGCGGGAATTCATAGCTGATATAATAAATATATCAAATGGAACCTATGAATAAGTCCAATAAGGAGGTAAAACGCTTACAATGGAATCATTGACAAATTCTATGACCGAAGTTCAAACCCGAAAATCGATGTCATTCAAGCGTTTGCTGTGGAAACGCATCTGGCAGCATAAAGTATTTTACTTATTCATGCTGCCAGGCATCATTTGGTTCTTCATCTTTTCTTACGTTCCCCTCTACGGAATTCAAGTGGCGTTTCGTAATTTTACGTTCACCGGCGGCTTCTCAGGAAGTCCTTGGGCCGGCTTGAAATACTTTCGCCAATTCTTCGATTACTATCAAGCTACAGAGCTTATCCGGAACACCATTGTGATCAGTTTGTCAAAGCTTCTTATCGGTTTCCCCATGCCAATTATTCTCGCGATTCTTCTGAATGAAGTTCGCAGAGTGAAATTCAAAAAGGTTGTCCAGACCCTTTCCTACTTACCTTACTTCGTTTCTTGGGTCGTAGTCGTGACATTGATGCAGCGCCTCCTAACTCCTTACGGCGGACCGTTGAATGACCTGCTTGCCTCACTAGGCATGGAACGCATTCAATTCCTTTACAACACAACATGGTTTTATCCCATGATATTGGGGTCTGATGTATGGAAAAACATAGGATGGAATTCCATCATCTATATGGCGGCCATAGCCGGGATTGATCAGCAATTGTACGAAGCGGCAAAGATTGACGGCGCGAACCGTTTTCGGCAAATGTGGCATGTCACGCTCCCGGGTATTCGCAACATTGCCGTGATTCTCTTTATTCTCTCCGTCGGCGGCTTGATGAGCGCCGGATACGAACAATTGCTACTCTTGAATGGGCCGGCAACAGCCCGAATCGGGAGTGTCCTCGATGTGCATGTCATCACTTCCGGTATTAGTGGAGGTCGACTCAGTTATGCGGCAGCCGTTGGTTTGTTCCAAAGCATTATCGGTCTGGTGATGATTCTGGTCGTCAACCGAATCGCTAAGAAATACAGCGACGTGTCCCTTTTTTAAAGCATGTATTTACTCACGAAGACGCTAAGGAAGTGATGAGATGAAGCGCGATATATCCTTATTCAGCACACTAAATTATATCATCCTGGCACTGATCGGTTTCTCGATGATCTACCCGTTTATTTACATTCTTGTGTACTCGTTAAACGATGGAAATGACTCCATGCAGGGTGCGCTGTATTTCTGGCCTCGGCAGTTTACCTTAGATAACTATGCGCAAGTGTTCCATAACCCTCGCATCTGGCAAGCTTATAAAATTACACTTCTGCGCACGATTCTCGGCACATTTCTACACGTGCTTTTGTGTACCCTTATGGCTTACGCATTGTCGAAGAAAACACTGCCGGGGAGAACGTTTTTCACCTTCTATATCTTCTTGCCAACGATCTTCAGCGCGGGATTCATTCCTTACTTCATCACACTGCAAAAGCTGCATCTGATCAACACTTTCTGGGTGTATATCATTCCGATGTTATTCAACTTCATGCATATCGTCATCATCCGGACGTTCCTGCAGGGGATACCGGAAGAGCTGGACGAATCGGCACGCATTGACGGATACGGCGATTTCACAATTTTTTTGAAAATTATCCTGCCTTTATCAGGTCCAGTGCTTGCAACAATAAGTTTGTTCATAGGTGTCGCACATTGGAATGATTGGTTTGCTGGGGCTTACTACGTATCCAACAAAAACCTAGTTCCTGTTCAAACACTGCTGCAGCAAATGCTGACGGAAGCGGAAGCACTCTCGAATTCGATGCAGCGGGCAGCGCAGCAAGGAGGACAAACGATTAGTATGAATCCAGCCGGTTAACGCCGGAATCGTTACGGATGGCACTCTTGGTTATCACGGTCTTCCCGATTTTATGCATATACCCATTCTTGCAAAAGTACTTTGTCAAGGGCGTCTTGCTAGGCTCCGTTAAGGGTTAGCTGTCCTCGATTTTGGGGGGCTTATCATATATGAATGAAGGAGGGTTCTCATGAAAAAGAAATGGTCTAGAGGTGCTTCCGTTGTATTAGCATTAACGCTTGCTGGTGGTTTAGTAGGTTGTACTCAAAAGGAAGAAACGTCTCCAAGCCCAAGCGCAAATTCAAGCACAAGTCCAAGTACTACAGCCAAAACGGATACCAAGAAAGAGGTCACACTTAAAGTTTTGCACAACTGGAATGGTTCCAGTGGTTCTGAGAGCGATATGAATGCCGTCGCCAAAGTGATTAAGGAGAAAACCGGGGTAACGATTCAAATGGAATACACGAAAGGCAGCGAAGTGGAGAAAGTCAACACGATCTTCGCAACGCAAGACCTGCCTGATATATATACGGGACCGGCATGGGGCGGTGAGCTGGATGGCATCGTCAAAGCTGCCAAAGAGGGTCAATTGGTTGATCTCTCCGGCAAGTTGGCCAATTATCCCAACCTAGCCAAAGAAATCGCCAAAGAGAACGTACCGCCTGCTCTTTACGAAAAAGCGATTGACGCCTATAGCGGCAAAAAATATTTGCTATATCAAAATCACCCTGGCAACGGACAAGGATGCCATGGACTGGCTGTACGGCTTCTATGTTCGTAAGGACATTGCAGATAAAGTAGGCGTCGACCCGCAGTCCGTCAAAACAAAGGACGACTTATACAATTTCTTGAAGAAAATCAAAGATGCGGGTCTCAAAGAAAGCGGTCAACCGGTCATTCCACTCGGCGGCTTTCACAACGGTTGGGCTGTTAATATCGGCGATCAGATGTTTATGGGTTCCGGCTTCCTCGATAAAGGGGACGGCTCTCTAGAGAATAATTTCTTTACTAAACAATACGAAGACTACACGTTATATTATCGGAAGCTGATTTCTCAAGGGTTGCTCGATCCCGAAGCGTTCACACAGACGGATCCAATCGCGAATGAGAAAGTAAAGCAAGGGCGCGTTGCCGTCCTCGCAGTTCACTACCCGGCTATTCTTGATGCCTCCAAGGACTACGTCCAGTCTCACCCGGGCAGCGATTATGTGCCAGTAGGTCCACTTGAAAGAGCAGGCGCTGAAGCCAACCGTCCGGCTGATCTAGGCGTGCAAGGCAACAATGTGACTGTCATTACGAAGCAAGCAAAGGATGTAGATGCGGCCCTGCGCCTGCTGGATTTCCTAGCTTCTGATGAAGGCTTCATGCTTACTCGCTATGGTGTTCAAGGCGTTCATTGGGATATGCAAAACGGCAAACCGACAGCGAAAAAGGAATGGTTTGATAAGTTTGTGAATGACAAAACCGGGAAGCTGAAAAAGAACGAAGGGATTGGCGTCGGTTACGAAAGTTTGACAGGTCTAGACCGCACGAATTCCAAAGGTAACGGGGACATCTGGGCCGATCAGAATCGCGTGGCCTCTCTAGAGAAAGCGCGGAAAATTTTACGACCGAACGGCATTAAAGTCATTACAGCCTATAATCCTTGGGATGTCATTACGAAAGCCCCTCAATGGGAATCGCTCAAGCCATCCATGGATAAAGCCACTGATGCCTGGAAAGAAGCGATATTTGCTAAGTCTGATGAGGCAGCACTTAAAATCATTAATGATTTACGTGGGCAGATGGTGAAAACAGGCTATCGCGAAGCGATCAAATTCACGAATGATAATCTAAAAGGCAAAGACGTTGTGAAATTTCAAATGCCTAACTAAAACATAAAGTCGCACAGGCGGCGAACGACGGGAGAGGCTACATGACTCTCCCGTTCTCGTTCAGCCGAGATGCGACGCCTAGAGGAGGGATTACCTTTGTCAAGACCGGTATCGGATAGGAAGGAATGGACGGGTTTCCAAGAATCGCGGCCGTATGGGGCAAAGTACGATTTGCGCAGCGACTTTGTCATGGTTTATGGCATCTCGGACGACTTGGAGGAACGAATCGCGGGGTGGAAAGAACGGGGCTATATCATCCACTTGATGACAGGAGTGTCATGGGGAGAATACCAAATCTATTTGTACGGAAAGTATGATGGCCGTGATCATTGGGACGAAGTCAGACCAATCGCGCCGGTGACCGGCTGCTGCACGGCAAAGACGTGCCTTATATGGTCCCGACGATTTCCTTCAGCGAGTACCTTGCTGCCGGTATTAAGCGGGCAATTGATAGTGGGGCCGAAGCCATTCATCTGGAAGAGCCGGAGTTTTGGGTAGCCGGCGGATATTCGGAAGCCTTCAAGCGGGAATGGCGCATCTTCTATCAGGAGCCGTGGATACCGCCTCATGAGTCGCCAGACGCGCAATACCGAGCGTCCAAGTTAAAGGCGTATTTGTACTATCGTACGCTAGATCGCTTATGTGCGCAGATGAAGGAATATGCGGAAGTCCATTATGGGCGTGCGATCCGGTTTTATGTGCCGACGCATAGTTTGATCAATTACACGCAGTGGCGGATTGTGAGTCCGGAAGCGCTGCTCGTTAACATGCCAGCTTGCGATGGGTTTATTGCTCAAGTATGGACGGGGACTGCGCGTACGCGCAATGTGTACAAAGGCATCCGTGAGGAGCGAACGTTCGAAACGGCATTCCTTGAATACGGCGTCATGCAAGAGCTCGTTCGCGGTACAGGCCGTGATATGTGGTTTCTGCATGATCCAATTGAAGATAATCCGAATTACACGTGGTCGGACTATAAAGTCAATTATGAAGATACAGTCGTGGCTTCTCTGCTTCATCCTTATGTAAACAATTACGAGATATGCCCTTGGCCGCGAAGAGTGTTCGAGGTTGCCTACCCGAAGGAAGACGGCAAGGGAAAAGAAATGATCCCGCCCGATTACGCGACCGAGCTGATGACCGTCATGCATGTACTTCGTGATATGCACCGCCATGAGGAAATTATTTCCGATGAACAAACGGATGGCATAGGTCTCCTACTAGCCAACTCAGCGATGTTCCAACGGGGAGACATTGAGTTGCAGTCAGATGAGGCTGACTTTCGTTACGACGGCACCATCAGTTCGCTAATTCTCCCTTCCGAGCATCACGAAGAGATGCTGAATTGGTCAGCCTTCTATGGGCTGGCGCTGCCGCTTGTTAAACATGGCATACCGCTTCGCCCGGTGCAGCTGGATAATTTGCTTCATTTCCCGGGGTATTTGGATGATTATCGGGTGCTGCTGCTTAGTTATGAATTTATGAAGCCGGAACATGCCGGTCTTCATCAAGTGCTGTCGCAGTGGATACGAGATGGAGGCTGCTTGATCTACGTAGGAGATGGCAGTGACCCGTACCACAGTGTCAAGGAATGGTGGAACCGAGGTGCCAAAGCCTACGAGCGGCCAGATGATCACCTCTTCGAGGCGATTGGGATCGGACGCCGCCCTGAGGATGGGGAGTACCGGGTAGGTCAAGGCGGTGTTATTGTCCACCGCGTACATCCAGCCCGACTGGTCGAAACCGAAGAAGGCGCGAATTGGGTCCGCGAAAGTGTAAAGCGTGCACTAGCCATGCTCGGAGAAGAGGAGCCATTGCGTGAAAAGCATTACCTTCAAATCCGCCGAGGCCCCTATGTCGCGACACGCGTCATGACGGAGTCGCTTACGGATGAGGCTGTCACTGTTCATGGCAGCTATATCGACCTTTTCGATGCCAGACTTGCTATTGTGAGCAATCCGGTTGTTGAACCTGGCAAGGGCAGCCTGCTATTTGACTTTGAGGCAGCTTCTGATCTGACTTCAGCCGTCATCGTCAGTTCATCGCGAATCCGCGACGAGGAAACCGTCGTAAATGGGAAGCTCCAGTTCGTCTCCGAGGCGCCTGCTGGCGTAACCGTTAGTACTAGGCTCCAACTAACAGAGGAACCCGATCTTATCATCGCGGATGGTCTTGAAGTTATAGATCGAAGCTGGGAACCCGGAACTCGAACGCTTCTGATCCGCTATCCCGGCGTGCCGGAGGGGACCCTCGTTACGGTCATTTTCGAATAGGGATAAATTGTATAAGAATGGAAAACCTACTCTCAAGAAGGAAGGAGAGAGTAGGATGGACAACGAGAATAGGAATCTTTTGAATACGCAGGATGTAGATGAAGCCTGCATGCAGGAGGAAATCTGCAATCCGGATTTTGATTTGATGCGCGATTATGCCAAGCAGCTTAATGGAGAGATGGACGTTGATAAGAAAGACGTTTGAAACCCAGCAGCTTGGTGTTTCGGCAGTATTGCATGTAACAGAAGGCATTTCGCTTATTAGCGAAGTGCCTTTTTTTGCACGATAGAATTTATTTGTTTTGAGTTTGGCGCGAGACGTCTGAAAAGGACCTCTCAGCTGCTGAGAGAAGGCGAGTTAGCGTGTTTGCGTCCTGAGAAAGCAGAAAAGGCTGTCTCGGAGGCTTGAATGGATTTGAAGTGGCGCGAGACGTCTGAAAAGGATCTCTCAGCTGCTGAGAGAAGGGGTGTTAGCGTGTTTGCGTCCTGAGAAAGCAGAAAAGGCTGTCTCGGAGGCTCGAATGGAGCGGAAGTGGCGCGAGACGTCTGAAAAGGAGCTCTCAGCTGCTGTTTGCTTATATGTGCTGCAATTATCCCCTAGCCCAGCATAGAAATTATTATGAAAAAAAGCTTCTCATGCTTGAGGAGGCTTTCATTATAGTTACTCCCGCATGATTCCGGGGGTTTTTTGTCCAAATAGCTGATCGACGTTCCATGACATCCGCTAATATTTATTCTTTTGAAAACATAACGATGGACATGGCTCCTTTAAGAAACCGGTCTTATGATGAAGTTATGAACACAATAACAACTTACGGGAGGTTTCATCATGAGTATCCGAATTCTGAATGAACAAGATTACTATCGCATCGTATATGGGGGATGGCTTGGGAAAAATATAGGGGGGACACTTGGTGCACCGGTAGAGGGCGTTAAGGAGCTGCTAGAGTTGACCTTTTATCCGGAGCTGCCGGACGGTCCTTTGGAGAACGATGATTTGGACTTACAATTGGTGTGGCTGCATGCTTTGGAGCAATACGGTCCGGGATTGACTGCGCGAGAGCTTGGGCAGGAGTGGTTGGAGCATATCTTTTTCCCATTTGATGAGTATGGTTACGCGCTTACGAATTTGAGAAGAGGTCTTCTTGCACCCGTTGCTGGATCATTCAACAATCCGTTCAAAGAGTGTATGGGTTCACCCATTCGTTCCGAAATCTGGGCCATGGTGACTCCTGGATCGCCTAGTACAGCAGCACATTATGCATATCAGGACGCTATTGTGGATCATGCCGGCGGAGAAGGGGTGTACGGAGAAATGTTTTTTGCCGCCCTAGAGAGCGCTATTTTCTATGAAAAGGATCGGGATCGCTTGATTCAGATCGGCATGACCTATATACCTGAAAATTGCCGCACCGCCAATGCATTGAAAGATCTGCTCCACTGGCATAAGGAAGGGAAGGATTGGCTCGAAGCGCGTTCGCTCATTCTGGAGCATCATGGCAACGATAACTTTACGGATGCCCCGCAAAATATTGCTTTTACGATCCTTGGCTGGTTATATGGCGAGGATTTCGAGGATGCGATTTTAAAAGCGGTCAATTGCGGTTATGATACCGATTGTACAGCTGCTACACTGGGCGCTATATTAGGCATGCTGCTCGGTCCAGAAGGTTTGCCGGATAAATGGGTGAAGCCTGTCGGCGATCGGGTTGTCGTTAGTCCGCCAATTAAAGGATTTCCAGCACCCAAGGATTTGGATGAATTAACACGACGTACCATTCGCATGGGCAAACAAATTCTTGCAGCTTGGGATACGGACATACTGGTGCATCCTGACCTTCCGACAACCTTGAACCAACCCGTAGAAACGAACGAAACGGAAGAGAAAATAATGGAGCTTTGGACGAGGAAGGTAACGGCTAATCACTACTTGCTGCCGCAAGGAACTCATAACAGTCCGGATGCTGAGCTTGAGATCGATTTTGGTCAGGAAGGTCCAGCCATCGGAGTGAATCAGAAGAAGAAGCTGCATATCACGTTCACCAACCGTTCGTTAACATCAATTGTTGGCAATATTGCGTTAGAATTGCCCGAGGACTGGGAGATGCCGAATTCACTTGAAGTGAGCCTACAACCTAATGAATCGATCGAATGGCATACAGAAATCCGAGCTTCCACGATCGCTAAGTCTAGTTATGATCTTGCATTCGTTTGGACGAGATTTCACGACCAATCCGTATGGGCTGCTCAGAAGGTTCCTTTTTCGTTGGTTAACGCTTCAAAGTGGATGATTTGGGGACCGAACAGCAGCGAAGGGAAGGAAGTATATTTCTCAGGCAATCAATTGGATTGGAAGAAGGAACTCGGTAGCGATGACGATGGATTATACCGCGCTCAAACGAAGCTCTTCAACCCGATAGAGCGAAAGATTCGTCTTATTGCGGCCGCAAGAGGACCTATCGTATTGAAACTAAACGGTCAAATCGTCATTGAATGTAAAGATTCGTTGGAATTCATGCCAGCTTATCATCGGGCTCCGGAAGAACAAAGGATTGAAATAACACTAGCTGCAGGAAGCTATGACATTGAAGTAGAGGCTATAAGAAATGGTTGTCCTCTAGAAGTTTATGTCTTACCAGTGGCACTTCTTAACACAACAATACCTGGTCCGTACTATTATTTTACCGATATTTTGTTTGGGTGACCTATGAGAATTGACGCGCATCAGCATTATTGGAAGACGGAACGCGGAGACTATGGCTGGTTGACTCCTGAGCAGGGTATTTTATATGCGGATTATATGCCGGAGCAGCTGCAGGATTCACTTCGTCGATATCAATTCGAACGCACGATTGTCGTGCAAGCCGCGCCGACGCTGGAGGAAACGCAATTCTTGCTCTCTTTATATGATGAGTATGAAAGTATAGCTGGAGTGGTCGGTTGGCTAGATCTGGATTCACCGCAATTTAGCGAGCAATATGCTAAGTTTCGAGGGTATAAAGGGTTTGTTGGCTTTCGTCCAATGCTTCAGGATCTGCCGGATTCATGGATTCTTCGACCGCAAGTCATGCAAAATATGGAGCAACTGGTCAAGGATGATTTTCCGCTTGATTTGCAGCTTAGACCACGGCATCATCCTTATATATTGGAGGCGCTTCGAAGCCTTCCGACGCTTCGGGCAGTGGTCGATCATGCGGCAAAGCCTTTTATTGCTGGTCGCATCTTGGAACCCTGGAAGTCGGAAATGGCTGAACTGGCTGCATTCCCTAATGTCATGTGTAAGCTGTCAGGGCTAGTAACAGAAGCCGATCAGCAAGCTTGGAACTGGATGGATCTGGCTCCTTATGTGCATCATGTCATCGAAGTGTTTGGCATAGATCGGGTGATGTTTGGCAGCGATTGGCCAGTATGTCTAACTACTTGCAGCTATGATGAGGTCTATTTGGCTTTGCTGAACGCGCTGCCCTCCAACCTGTCTAGGGAGGATCATTCAGCTATCTTCGGAGGTAATGCAGCGCGATTTTATCAATTATTGTAGGCATTATATAGAGCTCTTGTGGTCTTCAATGACCGCAGGTGCTCTTTTACATTTATTGAATCCGCCACATACAGATATCGCATAAAAAGGCGTTAATTAGTAGTTTTATTCGACATAAATCAAAGTTTAGATTCAAAAAAATCGTAGAATTTTTCAAATAAATGTAGCAAGGTTCATTGTTTCAAACCAGATGGTTCATTAAACTTTATCTACGAAGGAATGTATGTAAAAAACGACTTATTTCCAAGAGCAAAGGGAAGGGGCGATTTGACGATATTGAGAGAGAGAAAGGTGAGAGGAATGGACATTAACCAACATCGAAACTGCTTGTCAAAGGTATGGAATAAACTCGAGCAAGGGAAATTGACGATAGGTTTTATCGGAGGGTCCATTACGGAGGATGGGAGAGCTGCGCACAATTGGCCCGAACCCGTCACGCGTTGGTTCGTTGAATCGTTCCCGCATGCTCGCATAGCGGTAGAAAATGCAGCTATCGGCGCAACGGGAAGCGACCTTGCTGTGTTCCGGGCAGACCGCGATTTGATTGATCGTGCGTGTGATCTGGTTTTTATCGAATTTGCGGTGAATGACAATGGGACTCCTTCTGAGAGGAGAATGCGGGCGAGAGAAGGGTTGATCCGCAAGCTCTTGGCGGAGGGACGAAGCAATCTCGTGATCGTTTACACGTATTGCCAAGACATGTACGATGCGATGACCCGCAGCGAGGTACCTGCTTCGATCCTAGAATTTGAACAATTGGCAGAACATTACGGAATCAGTTCGGTTTGGATGGGACTGCATGCATGGAACGAAGTAAAGAAAGGGCGGATGACCTGGGACGAATGGTTGCCGGACGGCCTTCATCCTTCCAACCGAGGCAGCTTAAGCTACGGTCAGAGTGTGATCTCCTTTTTGGAAGAAGAACGGATAACGGTACCAAGCCTAGAAAGAGTAGATAAGGAGAAGCCACTTCAGGCTCCGCTCAATTCAAGTCACTGGGAGAACGTACAACTGCTGCCTTATGAAGATGTACAGTTGGAAGGACCTTGGACGATAAGACGATCGACTGCTGTTATGCCTAGGGTGGATCGGATACTGAGTACATCGGCCATTGGGGCAAAGCTCTCTTTCTCATTTGTAGGAAAGGGGCTAGCATTAGCATTCGATTTCGGTAAGAAGTCTGCGGAGTTCAGCTATCGGCTGGATGGAGCGGACGCCGTCATTACCTGCCGGGAAAGGCCGGATTGGTGCGGAGATGGAGGATGGTTTCAAATCTACTGGATTGCTGACGAGCTGATGGAGGGAACTCACCATATCGAATTGGAGGTTGTTCATGGAAACCGCCCGGAATGCAAGGGGACGAATTTTCACTTGGGACTGATCGGGATATTGAAGTAATAAAGCCTTGCGATGTTACTCGCGAGGTTCTTTTTTTTATATTGCTTGCAATTCTTGGGTGTTAGGGATAACACGAAGCTTACCCTTATTTAACTAGTATCTATGGATATTGCTGACTGGGTGGGATTTTGGATAGTAGCTTAATGTTTTAGTAAGTGACTTTATATTTCTTTGAATTGATTTCAGCTCTTTGGGATGTGGAATTAGGAGAGAATGTAGTACAACGTGCAACAATTTTCTTGATTTCTTCTTGAAAAGCTCGGATTGTTGTAAGCTGTACAACAATTTAGGCTCTATCTCTGCTGCAGAGCTACTTTTGGCTGAAATTGTTGTATTTTTTGCAACATATGCCGAGAAAACTAAATTTAGCTTGCCAAAAGTTGTAAAAAATACAACATTACACAAACTAGCAAGTGAATGTTTAACATATACGTCTTATGCCTAGTTTGCTTTGCAACTCTAAGGGATATTCCATCCAAGCTATTTTTTTCTTGACACTTTTTTAAAAATGAAGATATAATAAAAACAGAAAACATGTAACCGGTTACACATTGTTTCATACATCAAGAGTTCCGGTGATAATTTTCTAAGCAATTACTGATAATAATAGAGAAATAGGAAAATATCGGATATGTGTAACCGTTTCCCTACTTGGTTTAAATTGGTTTGCGAATTAGGTTGCTCGCATCATTAGGAGTGGGATGTAACAAGTGGCAACGATTAGAGATGTCGCGAAATTGGCTGGGGTTTCGGTAGCAACTATTTCCCGTTTTCTCAACAAAAATGGGTATGTTAACGAAGATACCAAGCTAAGAGTGGAGCAAGCGATTAAGACGCTGCAGTATGAGCCTAACGCGATAGCGAGAGGGCTGGCGGGAAGGAAAACAGGGACGATCGCTCTTATCTTTCCCGATATTACGAATCCATTCTTTGCTGAACTGGCCAGAGCTGTTGAAGATGTGGCAAGGATGTATGGGTACACGGTTATCTTGTGTAACTCGGATAATCAGGCGGACAAGGAGCAAACGTACATTAAGGTACTGAAGCAGCGTTATGTGGATGGCATTTTGTTCGCCTCTTACAACCTTCGCTCTGATGATGTAGAAGCGCTAAAAAGTGAAAAGATTCCGCTTGTCATGCTCGACAGAGCGCCGCGAGATGCTTCCTGCTCCATCGTGAGCTCGAAGCATTTGGAAGGAGCTCAGATGGCTGTGCAGCATCTGATGGATGTGGGCTGCAAGAAGATTGCCCACATTTATGGTCCGCAAGAGACGGTGACGGGAAGAGAACGGTTCATGGGATACGAACAATCCGTGAAGCATCTTCCTTGGTACTCGCCGAGTCTGGTAGAGCCCGGCTACTTCCGCGTAGATGGCGGGATGGCCGCCGTAGAGAATTTGATGCAGCGTCATCCGGATATCGACGGTATTTTCGCCGGCAACGACACAATGGCTGTCGGGGCGCTGAAGAAGCTTCAACGTTTGGGGCTGCGCGTACCGGATCAAGTAGCGTTGGTCGGGTTTGACGGCATCGATTTAACACTCATCGTCGAACCGGAAATTACAACGGTTGCCCAACCTATTTACGATATGGGCATGCTATCTACAAGACTACTGATCAAAAAGATCGAAGGCGACATCCAAGAAGAGCAGACACATCTGTTTGATGTGACGCTCATAACTAGAGGTTCTACAGAAAGGAAAAGAAATGATGAATAAACCCCGTATTGTGGTCATCGGGAGCTTGAATATGGACATTGTAGTGGAAACATCTCGATTTCCGCGTGTTGGAGAAACACTGACAGGCGAGCATGTCCACTTTATACCAGGCGGTAAAGGCGCGAATCAGGCCGTAGCTGCTGCGAGGTTAGGCGGTCAGACGACGATGATCGGCTCCGTGGGAGACGATATGTTCGGACAATCGCTCATTGAATCGCTTCAGCAGGATGCGATTTCCACAGATCACGTCATTCGGATCGCGGGAACCCCGACGGGTATCGCCTCCATCATGCTGGCCGAATCGGACAACCAGATTGTAGTCGTTCCGGGGGCAAACGCTAGCTGTTTGCCAGAACATATTCAAGCCGTGGAGCAAGTCATCGCGGAGCATGATATTGTGCTCGTGCAATTGGAAATTCCGCTTGAAACGGCTTCGGCCGTTTGCCAGTTAGCGAAGAAGCTAGGCAAGACCGTTATTTTGAATCCAGCACCTGCGCGTAAGCTGCCGGAGGCCATGCTGAACTGCGTGGACTATATAACGCCGAACCGCTTAGAGCTGGCGACGATCACAGGCATCGATGCTTCTGGCGATCAGCTGCAGGCAGCTATGGAAGCGTTGCTTGAGATGGGACCAAGCTGTGTCATAACGACGCTTGGCGAGGAAGGCTCTGCCTTTCTGCACAAAGGAGAAACACTAGTGAAAGTTCCGGCTTACCGTGTTCCTGTTGTTGATACGACTGGAGCAGGTGACGCCTACAACGGCGGACTAGCCTATGCGCTGGCTGCGGGCAATGAGTTGAAAGAGGCGGTAGCTTTCGCCTGTAAGGTGTCTGCGATGTCTGTAACAAAGCTCGGCGCACAAGCCGGCATGCCAACCCAGGAAGATTTAAAAACACTTAACCAACCAATAAGATAATCCTAAGGGGGATTTAAGCTATGAGAAAAAGATTAGGAATCACTGCATTATTGTTATTGTCCGTATTGGTGTTCTTAGCAGGTTGCGGGAAGTCGAGCACATCGACAAGCACGCCAGGAGCAGCAGGTACACCTGCTGCGGGCAAGAAAATCAATGCTGTCTACTTCGTGAACGGAACGCTTGGTGATAAAGGATTTTTCGACTCTGCACAAAGAGGCGTGAAACAAGCTGGTGAAACACTCGGCATGACAGTGAAAACCGTTGAAGGCGGCACGAACCAAGCTGACTGGCCTTCAGGACTAGAATCACTCGCTTCCAGTGGGAAATATGATGTGATCGTCCTTGGGACAAGCCAAATGACGGACATCATCAAAGATGTGGCGAAGCGTTACGAGAAACAGAAGTTTATTTTCTTCGATGAAGCAATTACAGGACTTCCGAATGTGTACTCCATGACTTACTCGCAAAATGAAGGTTCCTTCATGGCAGGAGCATTTGCCGCATTGGTTACGACAAGCACGGAACTGAAAGGTGCAAATCCAGAAAAAGTGATTGGCTTTATCGGCGGTATGGACATTCCGATTATTAATGACTTTAAAGCAGGCTATGAGCAAGGCGCGAAATACGTGGATCCTGCAATTACGGTTGTCGCTTCCTATGTTGGTGACTTTGCAAACGCTCCCAAAGGTAAAGAACTTGCACTAGCTCAGTATAATTCGCAAAAAGTAGATATCGCTTTCAACGTAGCCGGGGGAGCTGGACTTGGCCTTCTGGAAGCGGGTAATTCTTTAGGAAAATATTCGATCGGTGTAGACTCCAACCAAAACGGTCTGTATCCGGGCAGTGTGTTAACTTCCATGGTGAAAGCTATTGACAACTCAGTTCTACGTGCATTGACTTTGTTCAGTCAAGATAGACTAGGATTTGGGAAGAATGAAGTTTTAGGTATTAAAGAAGGCGGCGTAGGCTTGGCAAAAGACGAATTGTACAGCAAACATGTTCCTAAAGCTATACAAGATAAGATCACGGACATCGAGCAGAAGTTAAACAAAGGCGAAATCAAAGTTCAAACCACTTTGAAATAAGCCGGTAACGAGGGGGAAACGTATCCATGGCGATTTTGCTGGAGATGAAAGACATCCATAAAACTTACCCCAATGGTACGAAGGCGAACCGTGGTGTGGATTTGACGATACATGAGGGCGAGATTCACGCGTTAGTCGGCGAGAATGGAGCTGGCAAATCGACGCTCATGAAAATATTGTTCGGACTTGAGGCACCGACTAGCGGTTCCATCCTGTATAAAGGCCAACCGCTTCGCTTCCAAGGACCGAAAGATGCGATAAAGCAAGGGATGGGCATGGTGCATCAACATTTCATGCTTGTCCCCTCGCTCACGGTTTCTGAAAACATCGTGCTTGGCGAGGAGCCCGTCAAAGGGCTTTTCTCCCTCGTACGAGATCGTGCTAAGGAGCTTTCCGAAATTGAGAAATTGATTGAAACATTCAAATTGAAGGTTGATCCTCGTGCGACGGTTGAAACGATATCCGTTGGGCAAAAACAACGTGTGGAAATTATCAAGGTGCTGTATCGCGGCGCACGCCTCATTATTCTTGATGAACCTACGGCTGTCTTAACACCGCAGGAAACCGATGAACTGTTTGAATCGATCCAAACGCTGGTGCGACAAGGATATACGATCATTTTCATTACGCATAAACTGCGTGAAGTGATGGAAATATCCAATCGTGTTACGGTGCTTAAGGCAGGGAAAACGATCACGACACTGCTCACCAAAGAAACGAATCCAGAAGAAATTTCGAGACTCATGGTTGGCAGGGAAGTCTTGTTCCGCGTCGAAAAGCAGCCTTCCGAACCGAAAGAAATCGTATTGTCAACTAAGAATCTGTTCGCTTCTGATGACAAGGGATCACCGGCGCTTCGGGGTATTTCGCTCGAGATTCGGGCTGGCGAGGTTGTAGGAATCGCAGGGGTAGAAGGAAACGGACAAACGGAGCTGGTCGAAGCGATCACAGGTATGCGAAAAGCAACGTCAGGTGCAATCAACTATTTGGGTGAGGAACTGATCGGAAAAAGCGTCGCACAAATCCGCGCGATGAAAATCGGGCACGTACCGGAAGACCGGCAAACGACAGGAGCGAGTTTAACCTCGACGATTGCCGAAAATTTAATTCTTGACCATTACCGGAATCCTGAATTTCGACGGGGACCATTTCTGAATAAAAAGAAAATCAAGGAATTTGCAAAAGTAATGATGGATGTTTATGACGTGCGCGCTCAAAACGAAGACGTGATGGCTGGAGCTTTATCCGGGGGAACTTGCAAAAAGTGGTGATCGCCCGGGAGATTTCGAAAAATCCGAAGCTTCTGATTGCATCGCAGCCGACCCGTGGTGTCGATATCGGAGCCATCGAATCTATCCATCGTGAGATTATCAAAAGACGGGATGGGGGCGCAGCCGTACTGCTCGTTTCTGCTGAATTATCGGAAGTCATGGGCTTAAGCGACCGCATTGCCGTTATGTACAATGGGAAAATAGTGGCCGTTCTTGATAATCATGACGGGCTGACAGAAGAGGAACTCGGCTATTACATGCTGGGGATCAAGAATCAAGAAAGGAAAGAGGCGCTCCAATGAATACAAGACAAGCTATCTATTTGGAAATCACAGGTATCATTGCCGCAGCTGTCATGGCGATCCTTTGCGGATTCATCGTGATCTTGTTCTCCAGCCAACATCCGATTGAGGCGATCAGTTCTTTTCTAGGCGGTCCGCTTTCAGGAGCGTTCAATATCGGCACCATTTTGAATAAAGCCGTTCCTCTGATTTTGACGGGATTGGCGCTATCTGTTGTCTTTCAAAGTGGCGTATTCAGCATGGGGGCAGAAGGTCAGCTGTATGTTGGGGCATTCGTAGGTTCTCTAGTCGCTGTTTATGTGCACGGATTACCGGCTTGGATTTTGCTTCCCATGGTTCTCATATGTGCAATGGTTGGAGGAGCACTTTATGGCGCGATCCCAGGCTGGCTCAAGACAAAATGGAATGCGAATGAGATTGTCACCACGTTGATGATGAACTTCGTCGCAATTTTGACCACCTCATACTTGGTCAACAACGTATTCAAAGATCCAACTAGCGGAGGCTTTGCTCGCATGCATTATGTGGATGCAGGTGCAAAGTTGGGTAAAATATTCGCAGGTTTCCCGGCACACTATGGTGTGATCATCGCACTGCTGGCAGCTGCTGTCGTGTATCTCTTTATGTACAAAACGAGATCGGGGTATGAGCTGCGCTTAGTAGGAAAAAACAGCCGATTCGCCGATTACGGCGGTATCTCAACGAAACGTGTTGTGATTGTAAGCGTGATGATTAGCGGAGCGCTTGCTGGACTCGCTGGGATTGTTGAAATTCTGGGAGTACACGGCACATATAAAGATAATTTCTCGTCTGGATTAGGTTTTGATGGGATTATCATTGCTCTGCTCGCAAGAAATCATCCGATTGGCGTAGTGGCTGTTAGTTTGTTCTATGCTTACCTTCAAGTGGGTGCTGCATCCATGCAAGTTGGGAGCGATATGCCGCGTGAACTGGCCATTATTATTCAAGTTATGTTGGTCTTGTTCGTTTCTTCGCAAGCGATCTTTGCTTATTTGAAACAAAAATTCGTCCTGCGGCAAAAGGCGGTGAACTAGATGCTATCAGCTCTTTGGGGTCAAATTATCGACTTATCTCTGTTTGTTGTACTGCTCAGATTCACAACACCGATTCTGCTATCGGCTTTGGGCGGGCTTATCGCCGATGTCGCAGGCGTCATCAATATCGGTTTGGAAGGTTTGATGCTAATCTCAGCGTTTAGCGCCATTGCCGTTGGATCTGTAACGGACAGTTGGATTCTCGGTTTGGTTGCAGGAGTCGCTTCTTCCATGCTCATTTGTTACGGGATGGGGTTCTTCTCACTCAAACTGAAAGTAGATATGATCATTACCGGCTTTGCCGTGAATATTTTGGGTTCGGGCTTGACGATTTTCCTTATGAACAAAATTTTCGGAGTGACAGGCAACTACTCACCTACTGGATTACACAATATACCGGTTGTTCGAATTCCGTTTATTGATACGATTCCTTTCTTGAATAAGCTGCTTAGCGGGCATAGTCTCATGACCTGGATCGCTTTCTTATCTGTATTGTTATGTGTATTCATTCTGTACAAAACACCCTACGGTGTTCACCTACGTTCCGTTGGTGAAGCTCCGCAGGCTGCCAAATCGCTCGGTATTTCTGTCAATCGCATTCAATATTCAGCGCTTGCTTGGAGCGGATTGTTTACGGGTTTAGCTGGCGCTTACTTATCGATGGGCATGACGAGTATGTTCGTTAAAGATATGACTGCAGGCACAGGCTTCCTGGCACTTGCCGTCGTTTTACTCGGAAACCGCAATCCAGTTGGCATCTTGTTCGGCTCGCTGATCTTCGGTTTAGCTAGCGCGATCGCCACCGTTGTCCAAACGATTCCGGGCAGTAAAGTTCCGAGTCAATTTATCCAAATGATTCCTTATCTTGTAACCATTGCAGCACTTGTATTCTTTGCTATTCGCAAGAAGAAAAAGCTGAACGATGCGCTGAGGGCGCAAGCCGAAGGCGCAGTGAAAATCGCTGCGGCTTAAGAAAAGGAGCGAACGATGGAAACTAATGTGAAAAGAAAAATTATTATTGATTGCGATCCGGGGCACGATGATGCTATCGCGATCTTGCTGGCAGGGGCTAATCCGCACGTGGAGTTGGTTGCCATTACGACGGTGGCAGGCAATGCTGAGGTCGAGAAAACGACGGTCAACGCACTTAAAGTATGCGAGTTAGCAGGCATAACGCACATTCCTGTGGCCAAAGGGGCGGGACAGCCGCTTATCCGTGTGCGTCAGACAGCAGCCGACATTCATGGCGACTCTGGCATGGATGGACCTAATCTGCCTAATCCAAGTAAGCCTGTGGAGAAGGAACATGCCGTTGATCTTCTTATTCGCAAGTTGATGGAATCAGACGGGGATATTACGCTGGTTCCTGTCGCGCCGCTCACGAACATTGCTTTGGCGATGCGCAAAGAACCTGCTATTTTATCTAAAATACAAGAGATCGTCATCATGGGTGGAGGAACGTTCGGTAATACAACACCTGCTGCCGAATTCAATATTTACGTGGATGCGGAAGCGGCAAAAGTTGTTTTTGAGAGCGGCGTGCCCATCACGATGATGGGACTGGATTTAACGCATCAAGCGATCGTGACGGACGATGTTCATCAACGAATTCTTGAAGTGGATAACCGGGTTTCTCATTTTGTTCATGAGCTTCTGGGTTTTTTCGCCCATACGTATAAAGAAGTTTTCGGTTTTGCCGGTGCTCCGATTCATGATGCTTGCTGCGTCGCTTATTGTATTGATCCGACTGCATTCGGAACGAGAAAGCTGCGGGTTGATATCGAAACCAAAGGTGAGCATACGTACGGCATGACGGTTGTTGATTTGCTGGGTGTCACAGGTCGGGAGCCTAACGTAAATGTGGCTTTCACACTTGACCAAGATAAATTTTGGAACATGCTTATTCAAACTTTGAAAAACTACACATAGAGGTGAATACATTGCAAAACGTTCGCATGATTCTTGATGTTGATACAGGTATTGATGATTCCATGGCGATTTTGCTTGCCCTGAAAACGAAACACATCAAAGTAGAAGGAATTACAACGGTATTCGGTAATACGGATGTCGTGCAAGCCACTCGCAACACACTGCAAGTGATTGAGCTGTCAGGCGTCGAATACGAAGTTCCGGTGGCTATGGGCGCGGCTAAACCGCTGTTCCGCGACTGGCGCGGTCCTGTCACGCATATCCACGGCGATAACGGTATCGGGAACTGCGAGCTGCCGCAGCCCAAAGGGAAAGCCATTGCGGAGAGCGCCGCTCAGTTCATCGTTCGCAAGGTAAATGAAAACCCGCACGAGCTAACGCTAGTGTTCGTGGGCCGAATGACGAACCTGGCTATCGCACTTGCACAAGATCCTTCCATCGCTTCCAAGGTGAAGCGGCTTGTTATCATGGGCGGCGCGGTGAAAGTGCCTGGCAACGTGACACCTGTTGCCGAAGCGAATATCTACGGCGATCCTGAGGCTGCGCATCGCGTGTTTGAATCCGGCATCCCGATTACGCTCGTCGGCTTAGATGTAACGATGAAGACGGTCATTGGCGAGGAGCACCGCCGGTTATTAATGGATTCGCCTGCTCCAGGCAATGAAAGGGCAGCCGCTTATATCGGTGAAGCTTTCCAGTTTTATTTTGGCGCGTACGACAAGCAGAACGGTTTCTACGGCGCACCCCTGCATGATCCGCTTGCGGTTGCAGTAGCTGCTTATCCGGATCTTGTCACGACGGAAGATCTTTATATAAGCATTGAGACAAAAGGGACCATGTCCTACGGAGCTACATTAGCGGATTTCCGCAGAACGGTACCGGTTACGAATACAGCAGTGGCGTTTGAAGTCAACAGCCCGCGGTTTCTTGATTATTTCATCAACACATTAAAGAGCTAACGAGAGGAGAAACTTAGATGAAACCGATTATTTTGGATGTTGATACAGGCATTGATGATGCGCTTGCCATAAGCTACGCGGTGAATTCCCCTGAAGTGGAATTACTGGGGGTGACGACTTGCTTCGGCAACGTTACAGTTCAAGAAGCGACCCGCAATACGCTGTTAGTTCTGGAACATTTGGATAGCTCAGTTCCCGTCATTCCGGGAGCTTCTAAGCCGCTTTTCGTTAGCCGGGTAAAAGCGAGTGCGACCCATATTCATGGCGAAGACGGCATTGGGAACACGCTGACAGATATGTCTACACGAGAAGCATCACAGCAATACGGACCACAATTTATTATTGATCAGGTGCGGAGTAAACCGCATCAAGTAACGATTATAACGGTAGCAGCAATGACGAATCTGGCGCTAGCGATCATGCAGGCTCCTGATATTGTGGGCCTAGTGGACAAGGTGGTTGTAATGGGCGGGGCTGTAACCCGAGCGGGTAATGTAACGCCGCATGCGGAAGCGAACATTTATGCAGACCCTGAAGCGGCGGATTATGTGTTCGCCTCCGGTATCCCGATCACACTCGTCGGCCTCGACGTAACGATGGAAACACTGCTGCCGAAGAAAGATGTTCAAGTATGGCGGGAGAAGCAGACAGCTCTCAGTACCTTATTGGCGGATATGACCGATTTCTATATCGATGCTTATGAAGATTTCTACCCAGGCATCGGTGGCTGCGGTCTTCACGATCCGCTTGCGGTTGGCGTGGCCATTAATCCGGATTTCGTCAAAACGAAACCCCTGTATGTCCGGGTGGATCTCGACGGTTTCCACTCGCTAGGCCGTACCGTTGGTGATTTGCGAAGCAAGCCTGCACACGAGCCTAACATGGATGTTTGTTTGGAAGTAGACGCTGAGCGCTTCTTGGAACACTTTCTCAGTAAAGTAGTTTAAATGGAAGTGACTCGATTTCGTCATAAGATTCATATATAATGGCATAATAACGAAACGTGGCGGACTGGGCACACAGTCCGTTTTTTTCTTTTCGCAGGGAGGCATCATGAAATACATTTTATTTGTTTTAGCTGGAGCATGCAGTTTCGGTTTATTATCTACTTTTGTTAAGAAAGCTTACGAGTCTGGGTTCAATGTCGGTGATGTTGTCGGGAGCCAAAACCTATTTGGTGTGATAATGCTGTGGCTCTTGGTATTCGTGGCCGCAAAATTCGCTAAGCAGTCTACAGGGTCGCCTACATTTAAAGTAACAAAGCGGCAAGCTCTCTCGCTCATGGCCGTAGGAACGACGACAGGCTTAACGGGAATGCTATACTATGCGGCTCTGCAGTATATTTCGGCTTCGTTCGCTATTATCTTGTTGTTCCAATTTACGTGGATGGGCATCTTGCTGGAGGCAATCGTCGAGCGCAAACGTCCTGGTAAGGACAAGATTTTATCGCTCGTTATCTTGTTTGTTGGAATTATTATGGCAAGCGGTTATTTGGGCGGGGGCCAGGAGGCTGTTTCCTGGATAGGTGTTACCCTTGGCTTGTTGGCTGCTGTTACCTATGCGCTCTTCATCTGGTTCAGCGGGAAAACAGCCAAACAAGTCGCACCAATCACACGAAGCGCGATTATGCTGACGGGTTCGTTTATTCTCGTCATGTTAGTATTTCCACCGCATTTTCTTTTCAACGGATCTTTGCATGAGGCGCTTCTTCCATGGGCGCTGCTGTTAGCTCTATTCGGCGTTGTCATTCCGCCGTTGTTCTATGCCATTGGTGTACCACGCGTTGGCGGCGGACTAGCAACCATCTTGAGTGCGGTTGAACTGCCAACGGCCGTCATTATGTCCTACGTCGTGCTGAATGAGTCCGTCAACTGGCTGCAATGGCTTGGCGTGGGGATTACGATGTTCGGTATTGCGCTTCCTGAGCTTATGAAGCGCAAGAAGGGTAAAACCGTAGTTATCGGCGCAAATGTCAGTGTGTAGTGCATGATCGTCGCGTCATTTTCGGCATTTAGCATTTATATGTTTTGGTTTGGGGTAAGCTATGCTTACCCCTTTTTTCAGTTGATAAGAATAAGTGAATGAGGGAAATGAGGGGAGTGATGAAAGTGAGGGGATTGAGGAAGCCAAGTTGTAAAACGTACAACAATTTCTTTGATTTCTGCTGAATAAGTTAATGTTGTTGTATGTTGTACAACAATTTAGCCATCATTTCTGCTAATGTGCTATTTTTGGCTAGACTTGTTGTATTTTTTGCAACAATCGTGGGGAAAACGTGAAAAATCATGCAAAATGTTGTACAAAATGCAACAACCGGCAGCAGCATGACAGAGTAAATCCAACAACCTTCACCATCATGACAGAGAAACAAATTATATGGTTACAAAGTGCATCATTTCATACATAAGCACCCGAATATTTCATGCTTGACCAAAGATGCAGCCTCTTGCCCCGCAGCAAATTGGGCTTTCCCGGTTGATTTTATTCCAGCAACCGTTTACAATGCTCATGAATCTGTTGATGAGGTGTTCGATATGCGTAGTTGGTTTAAGGATAGTTGGAAGCGCTTATTTCGGCGTAAAACGATTTTTCGCAATATGGTCACCTTATCTTTATTTGCAGCTGTCATTCCGGTTATAGCTGTTGGAATCGGAAGCTATTTGTTTTCTGCTTCGGTCGTGCAAAGAGAGGTTAACCAATCCAATGTCCGCATCTTGAATAACGTGTCCTCCAGTATCGATTCGACTTTGGATCGCATACAAAACAATGCCATACAAATGCTGCTGGGCACTTTTTTTAGCTCGAATTTGACGGAGCTGAAAAGCACGAACTATACCGGCTTTTATTCCGGTATTTCACGTGAATTATCTGCGCTGCAAAACGGCAACAAAGAGGTAAGCGATGTTGCCATTTACGTACCGGACGAAGGTTATTTAATTTCGCCATTCTACGGTGGCCGCAGAATCACTGAAGACAAAGAACGCGAGGGGCTGCTGAAGGAACTTGCTTCCGAAGACCATATCAATTGGGTCACCGGACCCTACCCGAATTTACCCGGTTATCATCTGAACGGCGTAACCCTGATATCTAAGGTGCCGTTATTAACCAAAAATCCGACTGGACTTTTATTTATACGCATCGATGAGGCACTTTTTCAAAACATTATGAACCGATTTGTCAGCTATAACGGCGAGCAAATGTTCATCTTGAACGCAACGGGCAACCTCGTGACTTCAAGCGGCGGGAATAGCGTTCCAGAAGGCTTATTCGAGCTTATTGCTCAAAAGCGATCAGAGCAGCGCTTTACTTTCTCTCTTCAAGGTACGGATTACATGGTGACGCCAATTACTTCCTCCTATAACCAATGGCAGTATATTAACATGGTGCCGGTCCATGAATTGAACGCCAAATCGAAAGGCATTGCCATGATTACGCTGACGATTATTGTCGGTTGTCTTGTTTTGGGCATTTTAATCACATTATGGGGGACACGGCGTGTCTATCGACCGATCGAGAACCTCGTGGCTCATTTGAAAGGCGGTCAAGCACTCGACTCGGAAACAGATGAAGTTGGCTTCGTTCGCAAACGATGGGGTGAGCTGAGCAGCACGGCCAATCAACTGCAGCAGCAGCTTAGCGATCAATTACCGTTAGTTCGTGAAATTTTTGCGCTGCAGCTTTTGCAGGGCCGGTTTCTCCACTATTCCGGGGATCAGTTAGAGTCTATGCTGCGCAGATACGGCGTGCCTGCTGGTCGGGAAAACAGCATTTTCGTCATCACTTTCGACCCCCCGCAGGACAGCGGATCGCGCTTTCAAGAAAATGACCGCGATTTGATCGTCTTTGCTTTGAAAAATATTGTCGGTGAACTGCTGCAATCACAGGACATGGAGGGTATCGTCATCAATCTGCTGAATGACCAGGTCGCCGTTTGGCTGTTCCGTGACCCCGAGCAGACAGATGACGGGCAGATAGAGGTTAAATTGTTTGCAGAACGCCTGCGTAACCTTGTGTCCGATTACCTGCGTCTTCCAGTGACCATCGGTTTGAGTGGACAAAGCGACCGGATTACAGATTTGCCCGAACTCTATGAAGAGGCGGTCTTGTCCGTGCGCTCCCGCATCATCGTTGGCGGTAACCAGGTGATTACGCACACCGGCGGTGGCGGCGCATCCGAACTACATTACCGTTATCCGCTTGAAATCGAAACCCACTTTGAACATTCCTTGCAGCTAGGCGATCAGGAAGAAGCGGAGCGGATGTTGGCCGAATTCGCCAAGTCGATGAAGGATAACGTCCAAAAGCCTGAACTAATACAAATGTCGTATTATCGGCTGCTAACCGCAGCTATTCGCACTGCGTACTTGCTGGGTCTCGATTCGGCGCATTTGTTTGGAGAAGCGGAATCCGATCCTTACGGGCAAATCCGCAAAATCAGCACGATTCGCGAATTGAACGCATGGTTTAAGCAGCAAATGGTCGATCCGATTGTTGCTTATGTGCAGGGCAGACAGCATCAGGAGCATGAACAATTAATCCAAAAGGTCGTCCGTTACATCGAGGACAATTACCACTTTGATCTATCGCTGGATCAATGCGCGCAAATTTGCGGGTTGAGTTCCCATTATTTAAGCAAGCTGTTTAAAAAGACGATGGATGTTTCATTTATCGAATATTTGACGAAAATCAGGATTGAACGGTCCATCGAGCTGCTGCGAACGACGGATTTATCGATTTCAGACATTGCCGAAAGAGTCGGCTACCAGACGAAAAACTTTATACGCGTATTCAAAAAGCACATCGGCGTTACGCCCGGGCAATACCGGGGAGCCGACAGCGATACTTAGCATGCGCATATTTTGTTCCGCAGGCATGTTTTTAAGCAAAAAAAGTGCATAAATCATCGGAGGAACCCCTTTGCTGCGGGGTTTCTCTTTTTTTGCCTCAGACGTTGTAGACTACAAGAATTGGTCATTGTCCGGAGAACTATGATCATTGTACGATCTGTTCATGCAAAGCAGCGAGATGCTAATTACTTGAACGAGAGGTGAGGAAGTTGTCGCAAAGTAGATTGGAACCGCTTCAGGCAGCAGCAACAGCTGGGGTGGAAAAGGCAAGTAAAATAAAAGGCTCGTGGGTACAGGATTGGGCCGTCGCGATAAAACGTGACAAATATCTATATATAATGGCTGCGCCTGGATTATTATTTTTCCTACTGTTTAAATATTTCCCATTGTGGGGACTTCTGCTGGCCTTTCAAAACTATTCTCCTTATTTAGGCTTTTGGGATAGTGAATGGGTAGGCCTGAAATACTTCAACGAGTTTTTTACCAATCCCGATTTCATGCTATTATTCCGAAATACGATGGCGATCAGCTTGTTGAACATCATTTTTTTCTTCCCGATTCCGATCGTCGTGGCGCTGCTGCTGAATGAGGTGCGTAAGCTCGCTTTCAAAAAAATCGTGCAAACGGTCATTTACTTGCCGCACTTTCTTTCCTGGGTCATTATTGTGGGGATCTGCTTTCTGATCTTCGGTCAAGGCAGCGGTGTCATCAACCAACTGATCGCAGAGTACGGGGGACAAAAGATCGAGTTCATGACGGAACCGAACTTATTCTGGGGTATGCTGACCGCTCAAAGCATCTGGAAAGAAGCCGGTTGGGGGACCATCATTTTCCTTGCCGCACTTGCTGGCATTAACTCGGAGCTATATGAAGCTGCGCAAATCGACGGTGCTAGTCGCTGGCAGCAAGCGATGAATGTGACACTGCCTGGTATTAAAAGCACGATCATCGTCCTGCTCATCCTGCGATTGGGCCAAGTAATGGACGTAGGCTTTGAACAAATTTACTTGATGATGAGTGGACCGGTCGCGCATCTGGCCGATGTTTTCGATACATATGCTTACCGTGTCGGTATTCAGCAAGGAAGATTCGGTTACGCGACGGTCGCTGGACTTTTCAAATCGGTGGTAGGACTCATCCTTGTTGTGATGTCCAACCGCTTGGCCAAAAAATTCGGAGAGGAGGGACTCTACTAACATGAATAAAAGCTTCGGCGTGAAATTCTTTACTGCGATAAATTACGCTGTTTTAACGATATTTGCGCTTGTAACCTTGCTGCCATTTCTGTATGTCATCCTTGTATCTTTTACCGACCCTACAGAGTACATGAGCAAGTCAATCGTATTAATTCCACAGACCTGGAGTCTCTCTGCCTACGAGTTTATTTTTTCGACCAATGCATTCTTGAAAGCTATGGGAGTCAGCGGATTCTTGGCGGTCTTCGGTACGCTTTTGAGCTTAATTGTGACAAGTGCACTCGCTTATGTCCTATCGCGTAAAAGGCTGAAAGGAAAGAAATTTTTCTTAGTCGCGATTTTATTGACCATGCTCTTTAACCCGGGTATGATTCCAAACTACTTACTTGTGGACAGTCTTGGCTTAATGGATTCGGTATGGGCGCTCATTTTGCCCGCATTGACTAGCGCTTGGTATGTCTTTTTAATGAAAAACTTTTACCAGGAAATACCGGATGAATTGGAGGAAGCGGCCAAAATCGATGGATGTTCCGATATCGGCGTCTTTATCCGGATCATGCTGCCAGTATCTGTTTCAGCACTTGCGGCATTCGGCTTGTTTTATGCGGTAGCTTACTGGAATACGTACTTCAGCGGCGTTCTCTACATTAATACGGATACGCTCAGACCGCTGCAGGTTCTGCTGCAAATGATGCTGGTTTCGGCTTCACAAATGGCGGACCCATCCATAGCTGCAATGCTGGAGAGTGAGCAGACGGTGCCTCCGCAGGTGATCAAAATGGCCGCAGTCGTTATTTCATCGCTTCCGATCGTCATCGTGTACCCATTTCTGCAAAAATATTTTGTCAAAGGCATGATGGTTGGCTCCGTGAAAGGGTAACAGTGAATAGCTCTGAAAGGGGTGATGCTGGCTTTAACGCACAGATGAAGTAAATATAAAGATATTATTCCTGGGAGGTCCTCACATGAAACCAATGGTAAAAAAATTAGCTGTTGTTATGACAGCGGCTGCGCTTACTGCATCTTTGGCGGCTTGCGGCAGCGCATCAAATGAAGGTCAAAAGGCAGGCAGCACAGCAAGCAGCAAGCCTGCGAAACCGACGGATATTTCGATTACGACGCTAGCTTTCGCCGCAGCTCCAACGGGCGAACTGGAAGCGGTTAAAAAGTTGAATGAGAAATTAAATGTCAACCTGAAGCTGAGTTGGATTCCATCCGCTCAAATTTCGGAGAAATTAAATGCTCTGCTCGCTTCCAGAGATTTGCCGGATGTGCTCTTCATCGAGGATTTCAATTCAACGCCTGCCTTCTTAAATGCGATCGATCAAGGTGCATTCTGGGAATTAACGGATTATGTTAAAAATTACCCGAACTTGGCCAAATATCCGGAGAATGTGTACAAGAACGCATCGCTCAAAGGAAAGCTCTACTCGCTGCCACGCGTCAGACCGCTGGACGGTCATGAATCACTGCTAATCCGCAAAGATTGGCTGGATAAGCTTGGCTTGCAGCCGCCGAAAACAATGGATGAGCTGTACAATGTGCTTGAGGCATTCGCGAAGAAAGATCCAGACGGCAATGGCATCGCGGACACATATGGCGCTGTATTTCCTGGATCTCCTGGACCATCCAGTTATTTGTTGTCACTCTTCGGAACCGGAACAAAGTGGAAGGAAGAGAATGGAGGCCTGACGCCATATTGGTGGACGCCGCAAGCGAGAGAGGCGCTAATCAATTGGAACAAAGTTTATAAATCAGGCGGTATATTGCCTGACTTCCCAGTGCTCAAGACCGCACAAATCAAAGACATGCTCGTGCAAGGGAAGGCAGGACTTGCCATCGCTAACGTTGTTGATGCCTATAAATACAATGTCGAGCTGCAAAAGACGAATCCTAAAGCCAATCTGGTAGCTTTTGAGCTTCCGAAAGCGGCGGACGGCAAAGCTTATTACGAGCAAGCGAGCGGTTTTTACGGTCAATTCCTGATCAATAAGAAATCTGTCGACGAGGCGAAGCTGAAGAAAATTCTTGAAGTTTACGATTACACAGCCTCTTTAGAAGGATACAACCTAGCTGTGTACGGTATTCAGGACGTGGATTACAAATTAAAGCCTGACGGCTTTGTCGAGCAAACGGAAGAAGGCAAGAAAAAAGGATATTCAGGCGATACGACCGGCCAATGGGTGACGGGAACCTTTGATAAATACTCGAGAGCGAAGGTATCGGGCATTCCGAGCGACGTATTTGAGGCAAATAAAAAGTTGATTGACTCGATCAGATCCATCCCGGATCCGACTTATGGCTTGATGAATTCGACCCCATTTAAAGAAAAGGGTGCGGACTGGAACAAGAAGCTTAACGATATGCTCACTAACGTGATTATTGGCAAGAATTCCATAGAGGATTGGGATAAATTCGTCAAAACGTACAAAGACGACCCAAGCTTCCAACAGCACGTCAAAGAAACGAGTGACTTCTTTAAAGAGAAGAACAAGAAATAGTTACAGCATCGCAGACCCGAATATGGCCACTTTATTGGCGTCTTCGGGTTTTTCCTCACTTTTCATAAAAAAAGGATATGGTTCAAATATCGTCGATATACAAATCCCGCCACATGTCTTACATTTTAATTGTTTTTATAATAATTTCTAGCGAGGTGAAGTTAATGAGGAAAGTAAGTATGCTGTTAGCTGTCAGTTTAATTTTCAGCCTGGTTGGATCGTACATTCCATTTTATGAAAACGCTATCCTTAAGGCAGAGGCTGCAGCTGTGAACCAGATGACGAACGGAAGCTTCGAGCAGACAACCACAACAACGGATGCGACCTGGAGCGGTGTCACAAGTCCTGTTCCTGTTGGCTGGGGGTTATGGATTCCAACCGGGAGCGGGAAAGCTCCGAATAAAACGGTGAACGTCATGCTGGATTCAACCACGTATCATGAAGGGAGTAAGTCCATTTTGTTTGATGCCTTCGCCACAAGTCGAGTATCTGTGAATCAAAGCGTCACGACGGTAACTGCCGGCAAGTCTTACAGACTTAAAGTGTGGGTAAAAACCGAGAACGTAACGGGCACTGGTGCTTACTTCAGAACGCAGTACTACAACACAAGTAAAGTTGGAGACGGTCCTGCATCTGCCAAGTTGTTAGGTACGAAGGATTGGACTTTACAGCAAGTATTTATGACAATACCAACGGGTGTTACGAAGTTGGTCATTGAACCTTTCCTTGAAACGGGAAAAGGAAAAGTATGGTTTGACGATATAAGTTTGGAGGAATATAACGGGATTACAGGAATTGTTTTAGATCAAACCGCATTTTCCATGGCCAAAAATGCATCAGTAACGATTACACCGACGCTCACACCAGCGAACGCAGCGGATCAAACCGTTGCCTGGAGTTCCAGTGATCCGAGTGTAGCAACAGTGGACAGTAATGGAAAAGTAACCGGAGAAGGGTTAGGCTCAGCTACGATTATGGTCTCGACACCAGATGGAACGATAAAAGCGCAATGTCTTGTTAATGTAGAATCTGCTGAAACGATTCAATCGTACAGCGATCTGCGTCTGAAATGGTTCGGCAAATTGACTGGCGGCACCTCGTATAATACGGCTGATCCTGATATTGCTGCTAACCTAACTACACTAGCTGCAAGTGTTACGAATGTGAATTCGACCGGGCACTGGGATACGCTCAATAAAGCTGCGGGCCGATCTTATTTGTGGAATGATCTGTCCAGCACGACGGATTCGGCTCAAATATCTAGTGCTTTCGGCAGGCTGAAAGCTATGGCGCTCGCTTATTCTCTACAAGGCTCAAGTCTGTATCAGAATACGGCGCTGCGTGAAGACATCATCAGCGCTTTGGATTGGATGTATGCGAACCGTTACAATGAAACCAAAACTGAATACGGCAATTGGTGGGATTGGGAAATCGGCGCACCGCAAATTCTGAACGATGCCCTTGTGTTGATGTATGCTAATTTGACACCAGTGCAAATAAATAAGTTTATCAAAGCTGTCGATCGTTTCGTTCCGGATCCGAAGAAGAGAACGCTCAACAATGTGACGGAAACGGGAGCTAACCTGCTCGACAAGGCATTGGTCGTTACGATGCGCGGTGTGATCGGAAACAGCAGTGCGAAGATCACGCAAGGACTTGATTCCATCGGGCCGGAATTTGTTTACACGGATCATGGAGACGGTGTTTATAAGGACGGTTCGCTGGTTCAACACACCAACATCGCTTACACAGCGGGGTATGGTGCGGTATGGCTCAACCGTGCTGCTGATATGACATTTTTGCTAAATGGTTCACCTTGGCCGGTGACGGATCCTAATGTGAATCATGTGTACGATTGGGTATCGGATACGTTTGAACCCGTCATTTATAAAGGACTCTTTATGGATATGGTCAACGGCAGAGGGATTTCCAGACAAAGCTCGGGAAGCGCGAGAGGCACGATTATTACCTTGCTTCGTTTGGCCGAAGGGGCGCCTGCGGACACAGCTTTATCGATAAAGCGAATGGCCAAAGAATGGATCCAGTCGGACACGACATATGCCAATTATTACGACGGATTACCGATTTATGAGCTGTCTCTAGTCAAAAAATTGATGAACGATACTTCGATCCAGCCTCGTGGAGAATTACTGAAAAACCAAGTGTTTGCTGGTATGGATAGAGTTGTCCATTTACGTGAAGGCTATGGTTTCGGGCTCAGTCTGTTCTCAAACCGCATCTCTGCCTTTGAAAAGGGCAATAATGAGAATTTGAAGGGCTGGTATACGGGCATCGGGATGACTTTCTTATATGATCAAGATCTTACCCAGTACCGCAGCGATTTCTGGCCAACTGTGGATTCATTCCGGCTGCCTGGCACGACAACGGATGGCTCAGGAAAAGGGACGACTCCTGTCGAATGGAAAAGCTACATGAATCCGAAAACATGGGTCGGCGGCTCGTCGATCGACAACCTTTACGGTGCAGCAGGTATGGATTTCTCGCTTGCGCAATCGACTGGAAGCAATCTGCAGGGCAAAAAGTCATGGTTTATGTTCGATGACGAAATCGTCGCTTTGGGCTCCGGTATTTCGAACACGACAGCCGGACCGCAGCCGGTGGAAACCATTATCGATAACCGCAAGCTGAACGATGCGGGAGATAATGCCCTTACGATTAACGGAAACGTGAAGTCGAGCCAGCTCGGCTGGTCGGAAACGATGAATGACGTGAAGTGGGCTCACTTGGCCGGAAATGCACCGGGTACTGACATCGGCTATTATTTCCCTGAAGCTTCGAATGTGTATGGTTTGCGCGAAGCAAGAACCGGCGCTTGGAAAGATATTAATAGCGGACAATCGGCTGCTCCGATCACGCGAAATTATGTAAGTTTGGCCTTTGAACACGGGGCAACGCCTTCGAATGCATCGTATTCCTATGTCATGCTGCCACATAAAAATACGGCGGATACAGCGCTTTATAGCAGCGCGCCTGATGTAGAGGTGCTGAGCAATACAACGGACGTACACGCAGTCAGAGAGAAGAAGCTTGGTATTACGGCGGCGAATTTCTGGAATCCAGCATCGGTTGATTTCATTTCCTCGCAAAATCCGGCATCCGTGATGGTGAAGGAAACGGACAGCGAATTGACCGTAGCCGTCTCCGATCCGACGCAGCAGCAAAGCACGATTTCGCTTGAACTGAACAAGGCAGGCTTAACGCTAGTTCGTGCCGATGACACGGTTGCGGTTTTGCAGACGATACCTTCCTTAAAGCTGAATGTTACAGTCACGGGATCTTTCGGCAAAACACATGTCGTCACATTCAAGAAAGATACAGTAGCTCCAGTTACGACAACTAACGCGAAGTCTGATTGGCAGCGTACTGCGCAAACGGTGACATTGACGGCGAGTGATGAAGGCAGCGGCGTGCAGAAGACATTTTATAGTTTGGATGGTGGCGCGTTTGCGGAAGGGAACAACATCGTTGTTGCTGAAGACGGCGTACATCAAATTCAGTTCTACAGCATCGATAATGCAGGAAACCAAGAGGCAACTAAAACGGCGGTAATCAAAATTGATACGGTGGCTCCCGTCATCGTTCCTACCGTTACGATGGATGTCTATTGGACCGATGGCGGAAGCTTGAAATTCGATATCTCTGATCCGGTGAGCGGCGTGGCAAGTGAGTCTATCGAGTTGGACGGTTCCCCAATAAGCCAACCATATTCGTTTAGTCCGTTATCACTCAGCATTGGCGAACATGCGGTGAAGGTAAAAGCTGTTGATGTAGCTGGGAACGAAACTACCGCATCATACTTGCTAAAAGTACGTATGGATGCCAACCATATGGACGAAGCTGCTCGTTACGCTTATCAACAAGGCTGGATCACCAACCTGGGCATATTGAACAGCTTGCTATCGAAGATAGAAAGTATTCAACGGAAAGAGGATGACAATCAAAAGAAAAGTGATTGGAAAGATCTAGAAAATCACATTCATGCACAATCCGGCAAAAAGATTGACGCCGTGTTTGCGGAACTTCTATTACGAGCCATCGCACAGTGTAAATCCTAACAGCTGTTAGACACGGAACCCGACTTTGTCCGATTGGACGAAGTCGGGTTTTGTTTGAGGTGAAAGCGATTGTTGCACATTCTCCAAAACCATGTAAATGGCAGAGGAGCAGCCCCTCAATGTATATATGGCTTTTAAGACACTCGATAATAACGAAAGAATCAATTAAAATGTAAAAAGGGGAATTCCAATTACAAAGGGGACACAACACATGTTAAAAGCATTCATTTTCGATATGGACGGCGTCATCATTGATAGCGAGCCGATCCATTTTGATGTGGACGTACAAACAATGAAACATTTCGGGAAGGAGATCACACAGGAAGAGTTGGAGAAATTCGTGGGGATGACGAACCCTGAGATGTGGAAAGTCATTAAAGAAGAATATCAGCTCCAGCAGACGGTTGCCGAGATCATCGAGCATCAACTCTCCTCTAAAATAACGGTTTTACAAGGCATTCAAATCGAACCTATTGAAGGAATTAGAGAGCTGCTTATATCGCTAAAAAACAATCGAATTCCAATTGGAATCGCCTCTTCGTCACCTAGGGTTTTTATTGAGGAAGTGTTAAAGAAATTCGAGCTTGCCAGTTATTTTGATTGCGTGGTGAGCGGCGAGGAAGTCAATCAAGGCAAACCAGCTCCTGATGTCTATTTGGAAGCGGCCTCCCTGCTAGGTGTTGATCCAAAAAATTGTGTTGTTGTTGAAGATGCTAAACATGGTGTTGCTGCCGCCAAAGCTGCGGGCATGACTTGTTTTGGCTACGTTAATGAGAACTCGGGCCATCAGGATTTGTCAAAAGCGGATTTCATTATCCATGCAATTAGTGAGATTAAGGTTGAAGATTTACTGTAAGAAGATCGGGAATTTGGAGGGAGTCCAATGAAATACGCTGGAGTGGAGCGGTGAGATCTTTTCTGTCAGAAAGTCTGCTGAAAGCTGGATCATTTGTTTATTACGATGGCGCGTACATTTCTTGTGCCTACTCAGGCTTGGACATCCATGAATCCATAGATGCAGAACTCTCCTCTGAAGTGATTGATATTTGTGTAAACCTCAATCCTGATAGCCTTAAAAGCGTCTAAAGAGTCGGCTGTTTCTCAGTTATGTCAATTAATTGGTATTCCTATGGATAAGGTCATGGTATTTGGGGATGACAATAATGACCTAGGCTTATTCAAAGTTTGCGGATGGTCTGTCGCAATGGGGAATGCTGTAGAAGAGCTAAAATTGATTGCGCATGAGATAACAGATACGAACGATAATGATGGTGTTGCGATGATTATAGAAAGACATTTGTAGGTTGACGATGTGACATATTCGGATAATTAGTCAAACCATATAGCCCTAAGAACCTCTTTCCTTGAGTGGTTCTTGGGGCTTTTGTAAGTAATGTTCCGGAAACAGAGCGGATGAATCCACTTTGTTTCTTTTTTTTGTTATATAACAATTAAAATATTTTAAAATTGTTATTGCATAAACGTTTTGTTTAGTTATACAATATAACATATAAACGATTCCTGTATTGGTACAATGGTTCAAATGTTGAAGGGAGAGATGGGTATGAGTAGTTTCGCATCGTTGATGGAGTTTGAAAGAAGGAAATTCACAAACCTTCGCGCCTATGATTTTCAGCGAACTGTTGCAAAACGAGAAGTTCATAAGGAACACGATGAATGTGGTGAAACTGCTCTGTATCCATTGTCTCCATTGTCTTTGTCACTGTACTATGCCTTTGAGAATGAAGTGGAAATTGGCTAATTGGCGGATTGCGCAACTTATAATTTGAAATGAAAGCCTACCGAGATTTCGGTAGGTTTTTTAATGTTATAGTATATTTTATTAAATAATTAATTTTATAAAACATTATTGAACATTATTCGGTAATGTGTTATATATTATATAACAAAAATATTTATGTATTAATACATTAAAGGAGGAAACAACAATGGATTGTCCAACATGCCAAGGTAATGGCGATTTAGAGGAAATGAGAAGCACAGATGAGCACTTTCACAAAGAGGTGGCGTCCATTCCTTTTGGTCAGGATCGCGTGCTCTGGCCGAATACTTGTCCGATTTGCGGCGGCAGCGGATTTCTAGACGTATCCTTTTAAAAAACAAACCCCAATAAAGGAGTGCATAGGATCATGAGCAAACAAAGTCAAAGCGAACAATTGCAAGCAAGCTGGAATTCCAAGCGATTCGAAGGGGTATTTCGGCCATATTCGGTTGAGGATGTGCTTCGCCTTCGCGGCTCCGTCATGATTAAACAGACACTAGCGGAGCAAGGAGCTCGCAAATTCTGGGAGCGGGTTAACGAAGAGGACTTTGTGCCTGCACTTGGCGCTCTAACGGGAAATCAAGCAGTGCAGCAAGCAAAAGCAGGACTTAAAGCGATTTATTTGAGCGGTTGGCAAGTTGCCGCCGATGCGAACTTATCCGGTCATATGTATCCCGATCAAAGTCTTTATCCAGCTAACAGCGTACCTAGCGTTGTGAAAAGAATTAATCAAGCGCTGCAGCGCGCCGATCAGATCCAGCATGCGGAAGGCAATGGGAATATAGACTTCTTTCTCCCTATTGTGGCAGACGCAGAAGCTGGCTTCGGTGGACCGCTAAACGTGTTCGAGCTGATGAAAGGCATGATTGAGGCGGGAGCCGCTGCAGTCCATTTCGAGGATCAGCTCTCCTCTGAGAAGAAATGCGGCCATTTGGGCGGCAAGGTGCTGCTGCCAACGCAGCAAGCCGTAAAGAATCTTATCTCAGCAAGGCTGGCAGCTGATGTGATGGGCGTAGAGACTGTGCTAATCGCCCGGACAGATGCGAATGCAGCAAGTCTTCTGACGAGCGATATTGATGAGAATGATCGACCGTTTCTAACTGGGAAACGTTCACCCGAAGGATTCTTTTATGTACATGCAGGCTTGGATCAAGCGATCTCACGCGGTCTGGCTTATGCGCCTTATGCGGATATGGTTTGGTGTGAAACATCGGAGCCCAACCTGGAGGAAGCAAAACGCTTTGCTGAAGCGATTCACGAGAAATTCCCAGGGAAGCTGCTCGCGTATAACTGCTCTCCTTCATTTAATTGGAAGAAGAAATTAGATGAGCCTACGATTGCAAAATTTCAACAAGAGCTTGGCAAGCTGGGCTATAAGTTCCAGTTCGTGACGTTGGCAGGCTTCCATGCGCTGAATCACAGCATGTTTGAACTCGCTCACGATTATAGAGATCGTGGTATGACTGCCTACTCTCAGTTCCAACAAACGGAATTCGCTAGTGAAGCTCGCGGCTATGAAGCGACACGCCATCAGCGCGAAGTAGGAACAGGCTATTTCGACGAAGTTTCCCAAGTGATAACGAGCGGAACTTCTTCCACTACGGCGCTTTCCGGTTCAACGGAAGAGGAGCAATTTGCCCATTAATAGCAATCCCATTAGGTCTAAGGAGATGAGTGTATTGATCGATCAAACCATGCTCATGGGAATTGAAATCGAGCCGACTTCCGCAGAGGGGCAGAAGATTCTCACACCGGAAGCATTAGCCTTCGTGGCGCAGCTTGAGCGTAAATTTGGCGCAGCGCGCCTTGAGCTGCTGCACCAGCGCAACCAGAGGCAGAGTCGTATCGATGCAGGCGAGCTGCCGGACTTTTTACCAGGAACAGCAAGGATACACAGCAGTGATTGGACCATAGCGCCAATCCCTGCAGATTTACAAGATCGGCGCGTCGAGATAACAGGTCCAGCTGGCGACCGGAAGATGGTCATTAACGCATTCAATTCGGGTGCTTACATCTATATGGCAGACTTCGAGGACGCTAACTCGCCCACGTGGAACAATACGATTGATGGTCAGGTGAATTTGTACGATGCTGTTCGTCGAACAATCGCATTCACTAGTCCGGAAGGGAAAAGCTACAATCTTCAAGCTCAGAAGGCAGTGCTCAAAGTTCGTCCTCGCGGTTGGCACTTGGAAGAGAAACATATGCAGGTTGATGGGCACTCTGTTTCAGGTTCGTTATTTGATTTTGGCCTTTTCTTTTTCCATAATGCAAAGACACAGATTCAGCAGGGAAGCGGACCTTATTTTTACTTGCCTAAGCTTGAGAGCCATATCGAGGCGCGTCTTTGGAATGAGGTGTTCCTATTTGCTCAGCAGGAGCTTGGCATTCCGCAAGGTACGATTAAAGCCACGGTGCTCATTGAGACGATCGTCGCTGCCTTTGAAATGGACGAAATTTTGTATGAGCTTCGCGAGCACAGCGCAGGGCTGAATTGCGGACGGTGGGATTATATTTTCAGTTATATTAAAAAGCTGCAGAAGCAGCCGCACGTCATCGTACCCGACCGTGCCCTCGTAACGATGGAATCGCCGTTCATGAAAGCTTATTCGCTGCTCGCCATCCAGACTTGTCATAAGCGGAGTGCACCTTGTATCGGAGGCATGGTTGCCCAAATTCCGGTGAGGCATGATCCTGTGGCAAACGAAGAAGCCATGGCGAAAGTAAGAGCAGATAAGCTGCGAGAGGTGAGAAATGGCCACGATGGCACATGGGTGGCTCATCCCGGATTAGTCCCTGTGGCAAAAGCGATTTTCGATGAGCATATGCCGTCCGCTAATCAAATTGACAAGCAGCTTACTGGCATCGAAATAACCGCTGAACAATTGCTAGAGGTGCCGCTGGGGCTGATAACAGAGAATGGGATTCGGACGAATGTCAGCGTGGGCATTCAGTATTTGGAAGCCTGGCTGCGTGGTTTCGGGGCTGTTCCGATCAACAACTTGATGGAAGACGTGGCCACAGCCGAAATATCACGTGCGCAGCTTTGGCAGTGGATCCACCATCAACTAGGCATTTTGAATGACGGACGTAAAATAACGGCCGAATTATTTAGTCAGATTCAAGTTGAAGAATTGGCTAAGATCAAAGAAAAGCTTGGGGAAGAGGCCTACCAGCAAAGGAAGTTTGACCAAGCGAATGCGCTTTTTACCCAGATGACGGTTTCACCTGAATTTGAAGCTTTCTTAACCGAACAAGGGTATCGATATTTGTAATTGAATACGTTGTTAATTAACATAAAGGCGTGCCGTCTTAACCGGTACGTCTTTTACTGTATCCTTCTTGTTTTCCAATTACATATTGCCTATGCAGGTCATTGTCCTTAGAGGAATCCTCTGTCGCCCGTTTTTAAAAATAACTATGGTTCTGTTATGATGAAAGTATTAACTGCGCCAGAGGTGGATAAAGTTGAAAATACTAATCGTGGAAGACGACCTTCCGCTGCTTGAGGCGATTAAGGACATATTCGAAAATGAGTCGTTTGACACGACGGGGACATCGACAGGAGATGAAGGGTACTTCTTAGCGGAGCAAGGAAGCTACGACCTTATTCTTCTTGACGTGATGCTTCCTGGCATGAACGGTCTGGAGATTGTTAAGCGTTTGCGAGCCCATCAAGTTGCAACGCCGATCATTATGTTGACTGCCAAAGACAGCGTCGAGGACTGCGTGAAGGGACTGGATGCCGGGGCAGACGATTATGTGACGAAACCATTTGCCGTTACTGTACTGCTCGCTAGAGTAAGATCTGTTTTAAGAAGGCGCGGGACCGTTGACCTGGATGGGAAAATATCTTGCGGCCCCATTCATCTGGTATCCAGCTTAAGAGATGCTTTCGCTGACGAACAACCTTTGAAATTAAGTCCAAAGGAATATGAGTTATTAGAATTTTTCCTGTGCAACAAAGAACAAATTCTATCCAGGGATCAGATTTTTGAACGGATATGGGGATTTGATTCGGAATCTGCTTCAACTGCGGTTGATGTATATGTTCACCTTCTGCGCAAAAAGCTTGCGCCGTATGGAGGAGACCTCTATTTAAAGACAATTCGCGGAGTAGGGTATTTATTTAAAGGAGATTCCAATGTTTAATAAAACTCGTGCTCAATTGGTAATATTAAATTCTGTTGTGCTTGTGTTGATTTTGCTAGTATCCGGATTCATCTTGTATTCTCATTTATCCTACCGCTTATTTCATCAAGTTGATGAGGCGATTGTGAATATGACTAGAGCCATGCAGGCAAGCTCAATCGATCAAATGCTGCAAGCCGATCATCCGGAGCCTGACCCAGACCGAAGGACCTCCTATTTTTTTTGGGACGATCAAGGGAAATTAATCAATCAATATCCGAAGCAATTGTTCTCTCTGGATGACGCTGCGCGGTTCAAACGTGTTGGCGACAGTGGGAATTTGCAAAATGTGTCTGTAGGCGGACGAGAATATCGGGTGTTGGGGTTCCGTAACCCCATGAACAAGACATTTGATTCACCGTCATTACCCCATTCTTCTTATGTAGTCGTCGTTAGAAGCCTAGAAGCTGAGAATAAAGTGCTTCAGACTCTTCGTACGGATATTTCCATGGCCAGCGTAATAGGTGTACTTTTCTCAATAATGGCCGGCTTCTACTTAGCAGGCCGTGCACTTGTGCCGATTCGGAGGTCTTGGGACAAACAACAACAGTTCGTTGCGGACGCCTCCCATGAACTTCGTACACCAACCTCGGTTATCCAGACTCGCACCGAGCTTTTGTTTCGTCATCCTCAGCATACGATCGAGCAGGAAAGTCAGAACATTGCCCTCATTTTGAAGGAAAGCAAGCGAATGGGGAAGCTGATTGACGATCTGCTGACATTGGCACGAACGGATTCCAACCAGCTGCAAATTAATGCCGCGGCGATACACCTTGACCCGATTCTTCAAGACCTTGCCGAACAATTTGAGCTGCTCGCGGAAACCAAATCCATTCGCATTCATTCACATTTCCAGCCTTCCGTGATATTAGGGGATGAAAGCCGCCTTCGGCAATTGTTTATCATTTTATTGGATAATGCGCTAAAGTTTACCCCGCCTCACGGATCTATTGAATTTACTTGTCACAGCTTACCGAATGCCATACGGGTTATTGTGAAAGACAGCGGTTGCGGAATAGCAGAAGCCGATCTTCCTCATATATTCGAGCGGTTTTATAGAGGGGATAAGTCCCGTTCACGTACCGAAGGCGGTACAGGTCTCGGACTTTCTATCGCTGAATGGATCGTGCACGCCCATAAGGGCAGTATTCGCGTCTCATCCCAGATTGCCATAGGTACCGAATTTCAGATCAGTTTTCCAAAGAAAAATTAGACAGCAAGTCATACATGAGTTTTAAGAAAATTTAAATGTTTACTCCTTATAATGAAACTATAACGACGAAGCATTGTATGGGAGGGATTCACATGGCAAAAATGAATAAGAAGTGGGTCGCCCTGTGTTCAACAGCCATTGGAGCTATTTATGCCGCTGGATATTTCGCAACGGAGACTCAGGCAACGATACAACAACCACAACCACAACAACAAGTCCAAGTTGCACAGACTAAAAGCACTCAAACAAATAGACTTTATAAAGAGGGTACTTATACGGGTTCAGGAAGTAATCGACGTGGATCGATTCAAGTGGCAGTCACGATTACAAGCGATAAAATTACAGATGTGGAAATCAGTCATTTTGCCATGCATTATACAATTGATGATGTTGTAGGGCTGCCCCAAGAAGTGGTACAAAAACAAAGTGTGCAAGTACGTAATGTATCGGGCGCAACGTATAGTACACAAGCCTTTAAAGATGCCGTACAAGATGCGCTTTCACAAGCGCGAAACGCATAATGGGCAAAATCATGAAAAAAATGAAATTATTTATGGACACCGTTGTAGATATACAGGTTATCACACGGAAATCAGATGATCAGACAGAAGCAGCCATTGATCGGGCTTTCGAAGCCTTTCGGAAAGTCGAACATGCCTGCAGCCGTTTCGGTCAAGACAGTGAATTGATGGAGGCATGCCGACAAATCAAGACGCCAGTACAGATTAGTCCGTTTTTATTTGAGCCATTGAAGTTTGCTTTGGAGGTGGCGAAATGGACGGATGGCATATTCGATCCCACGGTGGGAAAAGCAATGGAAGATATGGGATTCAATCAGCACTATTTAACGGAGGAGACCGTCCAAAGCTCTTCATCGGATGCCGCTACCTACCGGGATATCATCTTAAATGAACAGGATCGTACGCTTTATTTGCGGAAGCCGCTGGTGATTGATTTAGGTGCTGTGGCTAAGGGATTCGCTATCGACTTGGCCGCGCACGAGTTGAAAGAATTTGAAGGATTCGTCGTCAATGCCGGCGGTGACCTCTATGCTGGAGGCGTAGATGAAAACGGCAGCAAGTGGAGGATTGGCATTCAGCATCCCGCACAAAAAGAAGAAATGATACAAACGCTAGAAATATCGAATGAGGCGGTCTGTACCTCTGGGAGTTACGAGCGCAAGAGTGCATTAAAAGCCGGCATGCATCATATCATCAACCCAATATCGAAACAATCATCGGACAAATGGATCAGCTGCAGTGTTGTCGCCCCTTACGCGATGATGGCGGACGCTTTCTCGACGGCCACCTTCTTATTGGGTTTGGATCATGGGGGAACGTTACTAGAACAAGTTGACCTCAAGGGAATTTTGATTGCTTCCGATTTACAAATATATCAAATTGGAGGGATATAAATTGACTGCTAACCAATGGATGAAAACACCAAAAGGATATGTCGCAGCTTCCATGGTTTTCTTTCTACTCATAGCCTCCATCTGGTCTCAAGATATCAGCGGCATTTATAATGGACTTATAGCCGTCAGTGTTTCCTCTGCCGCGGATATGATTTGTTCCCGAATTGCCAAAAAGAAGCGATTTATGCCAGATGGTGCAGTGATAACAGGGTTAATTATTGCGTTAATCCTAGGCACAACTTCCCCATGGTATATGGTTGCTGGCACTTCCATCATAGCTATTTTGTCTAAACATTTGCTTGTTTATAAGAAAAAACCGATCTTTAATCCAGCAGCCTTCGGACTGCTTCTGTCGATCCTTTTCTTTCGATCCGGACAAAGCTGGTGGGGCGCATTCGGGGATCTTCCCACATGGTCAGTCGTGTTTCTATTAATTGGCGGATACATGGTAACGAACCGAGTGAATAAATTTCCTCAAGTTTTTTCATTTCTAGGGACTTATTTCATCTTATTATTGATTATGGGGATTTTAAATGTCGGAGATGCCACTGACGCACTTCGATCACCTTTTATTAATGCTTCCCTTTTCTTTGCCCTTTTTATGCTTACAGATCCGCCTACTTCACCAGCTAAGGTTAAGGATCAAGTCATTTTTGGCATCCTTAGCGCGGTCGTTGGTGCAGTTATATATGGCATTTTTGGCGGTTTGATGTACTTATTTATTGGTTTGCTTGTCGGGAATCTATACCACATCCTTGTACCGAAGCTTAGGAACGCCGCTATTATTAAGCCTATTTCTCAGTCGCGTTAGTCGTAATGGTGGAGCATTATTTCATCTTAAAATACAGGGCCCTACTAAGGGCTTCTGTCTTTTTTTATTTGAATATACTATAATTATTTCAATGTTATAGAACAGTTCAGCGAGGTGTGAACCATGAGCACGGGCCATTCGGAGCTTCATACGAAGCATGAACAAATTACGAAATATATTGAATCTTTGGCTGTAGGCACCAAGCTGTCCGTTCGGCAAATTGCTCAAGATCTAGATGTGAGTGAGGGTACGGCTTATCGTGCCATCAAAGAAGCGGAAAATATCGGTCTAGTGAGCACCAAACGGCGGATCGGCACAATTCGCATGGAGAAGAAAGAAGAACCCGTTATTGATAAATTAACGTTCGCGGAAATCGTCAATGTGGTGGAAGGCGTAGTGCTAGGTGGTTCTTCGGGTATACATAAGTCTTTGAACAAATTCGTGATTGGCGCGATGCAGCTGGAGGCCATGCTAAAGTATATTGAGGCTGGCAATCTGCTCATTGTCGGCAATCGTGTACAAGCACACATGTGTGCACTAAGTCAGGGAGCTGGCGTATTGATTACCGGTGGTTTTGATACCACGCCTGAAGTGAAGGAGCTTGCAGATGAACTGCAGCTGCCTATTATCGGCAGTTCATTCGATACATTCACGGTAGCCACAATGATTAACCGGGCCATGGAAGATCGGCTTATTAAGAAAAAGATTATGATCGTCGATGACATCGTGCGCAAAGACAGCCCTATTTATTCGCTGCTCGCTTCTAATACGGTCAAAGAGATGCAAAAGCTGGTTGAGGAAACGACGCATACACGGTATCCTGTCATCGATGACCAACAGGTGCCGATTGGCATGATCACGACAAAGGACATCATGGGCGCGAAGCCGAATCAGCTCATTGGCACCTTGATGACTCCTAATCCGTTGATGATTAACTTGAAAACGTCGGTAGCATCAGCCGGACATACGATGGTGTGGGAAGGTATTGAGCTGCTGCCCGTGATAGATACCGATCGCAAGATGATCGGTGTCATTAGCCGTAAGGATGTTATGAAAGCGATGCAGCACATGCAAAGGCAGCCACAGAACGCAGAAACGTTCGAGGTGCAGATCTATTCGGGGATCGACGAGCTGCGGGATGAGGATGGCAAGGTGTATTTCCAAGGAACGGTTACGCCGCAAATGACGAACTTTGAAGGTTTAGTCTCTGAGGGTGTACTGACAACGATTATGATTCGAGCCGCTTACCGTACGGTTCAGGAACACAAGAAAGGCGATCTCATTCTGGATAGTTCTTCCAGCTATTTTCTAATCCCGCTGCAAATCGATGATGTCATCGAAATTGTACCTTCGATCGTAGAGATGAGCCGCAGATTTTGCAAGATTGATATGGAAATCAGGACGAACGGCACTAGAGTAGCTAGATCCATGTTTACGGCACGTATCCTATAATAGTTTAAGAAGAATAGCCATCTATTGAGGTGGCTATTTTTGTTTTGTGGAAGCATAAGTTAGCACAGAAATTGATATGTATTATTTATCAAATAACGAAGTGCGAGCTGGTTATCTTGGTTTACGGAATAAAATGGGGGAGGAGTCACAGCCAATGAATGTATGGATCTTTTACTTAATGCTAGCTTTAGCGCCTTGGGGAAATGTGGGGAATCAGGATGATCAGCTCAATCAAGTTTGCTCCAGCATAAATGAAAGCGCAATCATTAGACCGGCAGTGGATACGAAGGTTATTCATTATATGAATCAAGCTATTTTTCTTACCTACCACCATCTGGATGAAAACGAGTCATTTGTGACGATTACCCCGGCTAAATTTAATCAGCACCTCCAGGTTTTAAAAGAAAACCATTATAATGTGATCCCGATTGAAGATTATAGCTGTTTTGTTGAGCATCGAAAATCTATCCCCCCGAATGCTGTCGTGATTACATTCGATGATGGCTATCGATCTTTTTATGAGAAGGCATATCCTTTATTGAAAAAGCAAGGGTTCCCGGCAACTAACTTTGTTGTCTTAAGTTACCTGGATTCTGATTATCCATCGCTACCCTTTCTTACATGGAAGCAAACGCAGGAGATGAAACGCGATGGATTCAGTTTCTATTCTCACACGTTTAACCTTCATCAGAAAAAGAGGGGAGACGCCGTAAATGCCGTACCTGCTATGACGAATCACCTATACCTTGAACAGGAAAAACGGTTGGAGACAGAAGAGGAATGGAGAAAAAGAGTCCGTGAGGATCTTTGGTTAGGCGAAGCCATGTTGAAAACGCAGCTGGATAATAAGCTTTCCATGCTGTGCTTCCCTTTTGGAGAGTACAATCAGACCGTTATGGATGATGCGAAGGAACTTGGATTCCGTTATTTTATCACGACGAAGGAAGGGATTAATTCGGGGGACAGCAGAGAAATAAATCGGTTGAATGTTGGCATGCCCTATATATCCGCGGACAACTTTCTGAAAAAGCTGCAAAGCTATGATCGTAAAAAGTGACGGGTATCTCTACTTTGGTAGGTGGTTCCAAGCATACATGAAGAGCTGCCCCGCTGATGTATTTATCATTTTTGGGACAGCCCTCTAATGTAAAATATGGATGAGAATACTCCTTATTTACGTGAGGTTATCTTCATCCGCACTGCCAGATTGTTCTGTCCGTGCTTCTGCTAATTGTGCATGTGCTTGGTCAAGCTGCTCGTGTGCTTGTTGAACAGCCCTTCTTCGATGAGTACTAATCGATTGTGCTTGATTCAGTTCGCTAAGGGCATCAGCTACTGCATTATGGGCTTCTGTTTCTGCACGTTGTTGCTCGGATTGTTGGTCAGACATGGCATACATCTCCGATCTATTGTTTTTGTTGGCAAAGTTAATATTTCCACAATTTGACTAAAATATTCGTTATCCGTATCGTATAACTAAATAATGAAAAGGTGGGAGAATCATATGGGGAAAATGAATAAACTAGGCGGAAGCGGTTTTCATCATGTTGCCATTCGAGTGGAAGTAACTCAAGCGAAGGCGCGGGGGACTGGGTTTTTCAACACGCCAGAAAGTATAAATTTCGAGGTAGAGCTTAAGGGTATCCCCTTTCTAAGGTGGCCATTCAAAAACTTCTGCAATTGTGCAAAGTCGGCTGTCGATTCATTGTGGACAAACACTAACGAACTCAGAAAACGTTATGAAGCCCAAAAGCGGGCTTTTGCTAGCCTAATGAATCGAGAAAACGCTATTGCAGGAAAGACAGCCCTAAATCACGCTTTTTCGATAACGTAACGAGGCTGCGATTCGTTAGCCATTCGAGTATGCGCATGATGAGGACAATTGCGTGTGCACGGTTCGTTAGCTCTGCGACAGCTTCCAAAATCGGTCTGCAGAGAAAAGAAGATGATCATGGAGAAAGCGGATATGGGCGGTTGTAGCCCTATATCCAATTCCCTCCCCAAGCTCAAACATATGGATTAGCACACAAAGGACCTGAGGCAAAGCCTCAGGTCTTTCTTCATGAAGAGCAATCGTGTCTTTACACGATTAATCGCGAATGATAAAATTAAAATCATACACGATATATAGTATATGATGAAAATTAGGGGGCTAATCCTGCATGAATAATTGGAAGCTATGGTATACAAACGCTGCACTGAACTGGTCGCAAGGACTGCCAATTGGCAACGGGAGACTAGGTTCCGTCATTTATGGCGGGATCGAGAAGGAAACCTGGAGTATGACAGAAGTGACCTACTGGTCTGGAAAAACGGAAAGGATCGAAAGCCAATCTAAGGGCAAAGCTGATCTAGATCAAATGCGTGAGCATTTCTTCGCAGGGGATTACAAGCGCGGGGAAGAGCTGGCTCAGCATGCACTGCAGCCTAAAAAGCAAAATTTCGGTACGAATTTGCAGATGTGTAATTTACTCCTGAATGTGGAACATCAAGGTGAGGATCTTCAGCGTGTTCTAAACCTCGAAAACGCTATTTTTCATACTTCTTACAGTGTAAATGGGAATAACTTTACCCGGGAAATATTTGCTTCGCACGCGGACCATATTGTGGCTTCGCGCTTTTGGAGTGAACACGAAGGAAGCATTACATTCGCGTTAGGAATAGAAGGTCTGACTGACCATTTTACGAAATCGTTTGCGGAGGACGCTACGATTACTTTTGAAGGGCAAGCGACGGAAACCATGCATAGCGACGGTAAATGTGGCGTTTTCTGTCAAGGCATGGTCAAAGTTGTGGCACAGGGCGGAACCGTTGTTGTAGAGGATAATCAAATCGTCGTAAGAAACGCAGATGAAGCCTGCATCTACTTTGCTGCTAATACCGATTATGGAAAAAGAGATGACTCATGGCTTAATGAATCTGAGCACCAACTAGCACTAGCCATAGCGCTTGGCTATGCAAAGCTAAAAGAAAATCACATATCCGATTATCATCGCTTGTATGGCCGAGTGAATCTTGACCTGGGTCATTCAGACGCGTCCCACCTACCTACAGACGAAAGAATCCGTCTTCTCCAGAACGGACACGATAATGATCCGCAATTGTTCGCCTTATTTTATCAATATGGCCGCTATTTGACGATTTCCGGTTCACGTGCAGATTCTCCTTTGCCTCTTAATTTACAGGGCATTTGGAATGATGGTGAAGCCAACCGTATGCAGTGGAGCTGCGATTATCATCTCGACATCAACACACAAATGAATTATTTTCCAACGGAAGTCAGCAATTTGGCAGAATGTCACATCCCTTTAATGAGTTATATTGAGCAGCTATCGTTGGCAGGCCGTACTGCAGCGCACGATTTTTATGGGTGCGAAGGCTGGGTGGCGCACGTATTTTCAAATGCATGGGGGTTTACGGCTCCAGGCTGGGAAACGTCATGGGGACTGAATGTTACAGGCGGCTTATGGATTGCAAGCCAACTGCGAGAACACTATGAATTTAGCTTAGATCGGGAATTCTTAGCGCAGCAAGCTTATCCTGTGATGAAAGAAGCAGCCGCCTTTTTCCTTGACTACATGACGCTGCATCCCCAATATGGGTGGCTTGTAACCGGACCTTCTAACTCACCGGAAAATAGCTTCTATATCGAAGACAACGTTTATCAATTGTCGATGGGTTCAACACTCGATCAAGTGTTGGTTCGTGACTTATTCGTCTTTTGCTTGGAGGCTGCTGATACGCTTCAAGTGGATTACGATTTGCAAGCAAAGCTGAAGCAAGCCATTGATAAGCTGCCGCCTCTTCGTATCGGTAAACGAGGACAATTACAGGAATGGCTTGAGGATTATAAAGAAGCACAGCCGGATCATCGTCACCTATCTCATCTAATCAGCTTACATCCAGGAAACCAAATCACCCTAAGAGGAACACCAGAACTGAGCGCCGCTGCGAGAACAACACTAGAAAATCGCATGTCTCGCGAGGCGTTGGAAGACGTTGAGTTCACGGTTGCCTCCTTTGCAGCGAGCTTCGCCAGATTAGAAGACGGTGAACAAGCTTATAAGCATTTAACCCATTTAATCGGTCAATTATGCTTCGATAACTTATTAACGTTTTCCAAACCGGGGATTGCCGGAGCTGAGAAACAAATATTTGTCGTAGATGGAAATTTCGGAGGGGCAGGGGCGATAGCAGAAATGCTGCTGCAAAGTCATGCCGGAGAAATTAATTTGCTTCCCGCACTTCCAAAGAAATGGCATACTGGTAAAGTTTCAGGACTGCGGGCCAAAGGAAATATTGAAGTAGATATCGTTTGGGAGAACGGTGAGTTGATGGAGGCCACGATTCAAGCATTCTCAGCGGGTCAAACATTTCTGCGCTACCGTGAACAAAGCGTTCCGCTCGTTCTAACGCCAAATTTAATCTATAGAATTGATAAGCAATTGAACGTGACTCAGTAGGATTTAAGGAAATTTGTATGGTCTACGACCCAATTGTACCTATGCGATCATGCCCTGTATCTATATAATCAGTCATGTAGTAAGCGCTACCATATAGCGGAGATACAGTTTTACAGATAGGCATGGACTGCAATCCGGGGGGATAGAAATTGAATTCACAAGAACAAGCACGCAAACACGCCATTATTTACGATCGTCCTGCAGCAACCTTTTTTGAAGGGGCACTATTGGGAAACGGAGGGTTGGGGGCTGTCGTTACGACTAGACCCGATTCGGTCCTTATTCATTTCGGACATAACAATGTATGGGATATTCGGATTGCCGAAAAAAATCAAGAACATATAGGGACCTTTGAAAGCTTATTCGCCAAACTGAAAGATATCCCAGACACGTATGCTTCATTAAGCGAGGAAGAGTGGTACCGCGATTATGTTGCGATGACTAGCGAGAACTACAGCTTCCCCTATCCTAGGCCGATGCCGTGCGGTTCTCTACTGCTGGGCTTCGACCCGCGGACCACGGAAGTGCTAGGACATACGCTGCATATAGATAGCGGGATATGCGAAATCCATTTCCTGAATGAAGGGGCTTCGGCCACGCTTCAGGTTTTTGTCGACCAGCAAACGGATCGCCTATGGGTGGCAATGAAAGACTCTGATCGACCCGAGAGGGCTGCTTCGTTCTTCAATCGACTGAAGCTTATTCCAGATCCTTCCACCCCCAAGGAGATTCCTTTGCTTCGAGCTGCAATCGATGCTTCCAACAAGCAGTTAGCGTTCCACCAAACGCTTCCCTTTTCCTGTCTAGAAGAAGAGATGCGAGATGGACATCCTAATGACCGTGTGTTCCGCTTATCAGCAAGGATCTCGCCATCGATTACGGTACAAGAAAGCAGTCAAGAGCTTGAAGTGTTGCTGGGTAAAGAAGCGGGTTTCTTCGTTTGCGTTCAATTAGAAGAAGGCTTTGAATCAGCCATTCGTCATGAAATAAAGCCGATTGATCCGCCGACTAAGGAGTCATTTGCGAATGCGTTGTCAGGCTCGTTGGAGAGTTGGAACGACTACTGGTCACGTTCGGGCGTCATTTTGCAGGATGAATTTCTAGAGCAAGTCTGGTACCGGAATTTATATTTCTTCCATTGCGCTGTGAAACCAGAAGCTACTTGCCCAGGATTGTTTGCGAATTGGAGCTATGGCATGATCGGTGCGGATTGGCATGGCGATTATCATATGAATTACAACACACAGCAGCCATTTTGGGTTGCGTTCTCAAGCAATCATGTAGACAAACATTTGGCCTATGTAAACATGGTCGATCATGTTCTCCCGATCAGCCAAAAGTGGGCGAAAGAATATTACGGCCTTCGCGGTGCCTATTACCCGCATTCTGCTTACCCAGTGGACATGAATGTCATGCCATATCCCGTGCCGCATTGGGGCTGGGAAATATGCGAAACACCATGGACCGTGCAAAGTCTCTGGTGGCATTATTTGTACACGATGGACAAATCGTTTCTAGCTGAGCGAGCTTTCACACCTATGAAAGAAGCCGTATTGTTTATGGTCGATTATATGAAACGTCCAGAAGCGCATGGAGAAGGTTGGGGCGATGACCGCTATCATATTTATCCTACGGTTGTGCCTGAGTTGTATGAGTTAACGCCTGGCTTCAAGAAAAACAGCGATTGCATCGTCGATTTGACGTTAACGAAGTTTCTGTTCAACGCCTTCACTAAGGCGTGCGACGAGCTTGAGCGAAACGAAGAAGAAACCGAATTGCTTACTGAGATCCATGAGGTTTTGCACAAATTCCCCGAGTATCCGACAGCGGAATCGCAGCGGGGTAAAGTGTTCGTTTCCGTGTCGAGTGAAGATCCCGAAGTCGTGTATAATGTTCCCAACGGAGTTTCAACGATTTTCCCAGGAGAAGACCACGGCTTGCATTCATCGCCTGAGCAATACGAGATCGCCGTTAATTCCTATAAGAATCACCGCAATGAAGGCGGAAACGATCTTGTTTTCTATCATCTTACCGGGGCGCGATTAGGTCAGCTCGATCTGGAACGTTTTAAACGTCAAATCAAATACTGCCTGCTTCCAAACGGAACCTGTACAGATAAAATACTGCAATCTGGCGGGCGATACTCGGACACAACGGCTTTTGATTATATGGGATCGATGGGCATATGGTTTGAGAATTTTGCATTGCCCGCTGTTATCAATGAGTGCTTGATGCAAAGCTACAACGGCATTCTTCGTTTTTTCCCTAACTGGTCCAAAGAAACGTATACAGAGTTTGCCACGCTGCGCGCAGTCGGAGGCTTTCTTGTAAGCGCTGCAGCCGATCAAGGTGATATCCTCTGGATTGACATCTATAGCGAGGCTGGCTCCCGACTTCAGATCTACAATCCTTGGGAAAAGGGTGTAAAATGTATACATAATAGAGGGGAAGAAATACTTACAGGGAACATTCTCACGTTGGATACAGTAAAAGGTGAACATATTCGCTTCCTTAGAATTTAGGTGCAGGTCATTTACGAAAATCAGAAAAGACCCGTCTAGGGGTTTTTTTTGTTGAAGAATCGTGCTAACTTGTTAAAGAACGTATTCCGAAACCTCCATGATGGAAGGGAGAACTGCCAGTGCCCAAGTATTCCAGATTATTTCGAAGGTTTCTGATCTCTTATATCGTTATTTTGATCATTCCCAGCATCGCGGGCTATATGTCATACCGTACTTCGATCACCGTCACGCAATCGATTTCGATTGAGAATAATGTGACACAGCTTCAAAAGAGCCAAGAGATTCTGGAACGCAGAATGGCCGAAGTTGAAAGTTTTACGAGACAATTGGCTTTAAACCAAGATCTCAGTGTCCTTTTGAACGAAAAATTGGTTGATGATAAAGCCAATGTGTATGGCGTATGGAAAATAACGAGAGATATTAAGGCCTACAGCCAAACAAATGATTTTTTGAAGCAATTCTATATTTATTTGACGAATTTTAACGTCGTTGTGACGCCAGGCAATGCTTATTTTCGCCCTGAGCATTACTATCAGACTTCTCATTACAGCAATCTTTCCTTGGACGAATGGAAAAAAACAGTATTAGAGAAAACGCATAGAAGCGAAATCATGCCGTTGAGTCCGTTTGTCAATAACGGCGTACAAACCTCAGTCATCACTTTTATGCAATCGCTCCCATTAGACAGCTTTAGTGATTCTTCACCGGCCACGGTTGTCACCATTATTGATGAACAAACCATCAACAGTGTTTTGTCTGGGTTAAGAGATCCTAACGGCGGTTGGACGCATATTAGTGACGCGGAAGGACATACCATTAGTTTGCAGGGGATTAGTCAACAGGAAATGGATCACTTATCCGCGGATAGCCGCTTCGATAAAGGGAAAGTCAGTCAATTCTATGACGATGATCTTGTGATACGGATTCAATCCAAGTCAACGGGTTGGGTATACAGCACAGGCATTCCAAGGCATGTCTTAATGGAGAATGCGAATAAAATCAAGTACATCACGTGGTCGGTGACCGGTGTTGCGCTGCTGATCGGACTTTTTGTCGGATTTATGCTGTCTTATCGCAATACGGCCCCGATCAATAGGCTGCTTAGTGTGATGAAGGAGCAGTTTGGCAAGGATGCAACGACGGAGCGCAATGAATATGATTTCTTGCAAGGCAATATATCGAGTATCATTATCAACAACAAACGGCTTGAATCTGAGCTAAATCGGCAGCTGCCATTAATTCGCGATGCCTTTTATAAAAGGTTAATTGCGGGGGAATTTCAATCGCGGGAAGAATTGATTTCTGCTGCCGAGCAGGCGGATACAGGGCTAAATATGAATGCCGGTTTCACGGGTATTCTGCAAATCAATGGATATTCCGGTATGGAAAGCGTTGAAATTCTCAACGAACTGAATGCGGCTAGACTCATTCTGAAACAGATTTTAATAGATTCAGGCAGCCACCTGCATGTTCATATGACGGATTTGGGTTCAGATCGTATAGTAACCCTATTTACGTCAGGAGAAAAAGATGAAGGTGAAGAAGTTAGCAAGGAAGATATCGAACTGCTCGTGGCTAATCTCGCCAATCTGGCCTTTACCGATTATCGAATTACCATTACATCAGCACTAAGCGATCCCTTTTCCTCCGTCATGGAGATCAGCCGTTCTTATGAGCAAGCCAGACAGGCCTTAGAATACGCTGTATATATGAATAGAAAAGGAATTGTTTGGTACAGTGATACACGAATAGAGAGTAACACGTATTATTATCCAATCGATGTGGAGCTGCGATTAATTAGTACGATTAGAGCCGGCGATGTAGAGGAAGCCGAGCGGATCGTGAAGTCGATGATCGAGCAAAATACCGAAAATCGAGAGCTATCGGTGGAGATGAAGCATCAGTTCATCGGAGAAGTGAAAGGGACGATGCTTAAATTACTCGATCAGAAGGCTCTCATGGAATCTCCTATGTTCGAGAAAATCAAAAATCGGATCATTAGTATCCAGGCCACTGAAGCCATTGAGCTCATTTCGCGGGAAATTAATGAGATTATCTCAGCTATGTGCGGCCTCATCACAAGTAAAAAGAACGATGCGCACATTAAAACCGTGAAGCAAATTAATGAATATATCGCTGAAAAGTATTCAGATCCCGATCTAAACTTATATCGGATAGCCGAGATTGTAGAGCGTCCAGAAAAATACATCTCCCAATTGTTTAAAGAGGTAACGGGGACGAATTTATCCGATCATTTGGAAAAAGTTAGAATGGACCACGCAGCGACTCTTTTAAAAAGAAATCAATATAACGTGGATGAAATCGCTTCGTATGTTGGCTATAACAGTTCACATTCCTTCCGAAGGGCGTTCAAGCGAGTTATGGGCGTATCCCCAAGCTCGTTCAGACAGTCCCCAGAAGAATGAAAATCCTAATCGCTTAGGCGGTTAGGATTTTTTTTGTCTTATAAGGCTGTAACGGGAAAAATGGCCGTTCGAATAGGAGAAATGTCCGCTAAATACGGGTTATTTGTTCGCAAAACGACGCAATTGTACCTATACGAGGGCCACAAAAGACCCCTATAATCAGCCATATGGAAAGCGCTATCAAAACTACACGAGAAGTTTAGGGGGGAGCATTTTGGAAAAAGGAATGGTAATCGAACGCAGCAGAGTGGCACCAAAAGAGCGTGGAGGCCTCCTTACAGCAGCGACAAAGAGTTTTAGAAAACACTGGCAATTGTATCTTATCGTCATTCCGCCAGCCTTGTTTTTCCTTATTTTTAAATACTATCCGATGTTGAATGCCGTCCTTGCTTTTAAGGATTACAACGTTACTAAAGGGATATGGGGAAGTCCTTGGGTGGGATTCAAACATTTTAAATTGTTTTTTGAGAATCCGATCTTTTGGACGTTAATTAAAAATACGCTCCTCATTAGCGGATACTTATTAATCGTCGGGTTTCCAATTCCTATTTTGTTAGCATTAGCTCTTAATGAAATACGCAACGGCAAATTTAAGCGGTTTGTTCAATTGGTTTCGTTTGCTCCTTATTTTATATCCACCGTCGTTATGGTATCGATTATCATGCTTTTTCTAGCACCTCGGTTAGGCTTTGTGAATGTCGCGATGAATCATTTCGGACTGGGATCTATCAATTTTCTCGGTGAACCCGGCATGTTCCGCTCGATCTATGTGTGGTCGGATATTTGGCAGACAGCAGGCTATTCAGCAGTTATCTTTCTGGCTGCATTAGCGGGAGTCGATCCTTCACTCTATGAGGCAGCCAAAGTTGATGGCGCTTCACGGTTTCAGAAAATCCGTCATATCGACTTGCCTGGCATCATGCCAACAATCACGATAGTTTTCATATTGAATGTAGGAAGTGTCATGTCGCTCGGTTTCGAAAAGATTTATCTGCTGCAAAATCCGCTGAACAAGATAAGTTCCGAAGTGATTGCCACATACGTGTATCAAATAGGTTTATTGAACGCGAACTATAGCTTTGCAACGGCGGTGGGATTGTTTAATTCCGTAATCAATTTAATTCTGCTAGTTGGTGTGAATATGGTGGCAAAGCGCTTATCGAATACGAGTATCTGGTAAATAATGGAGGAACCAAACGATGAATACGATGAAAACGACGATTAAAGATTCGGTTGGCGATAAACTATTTTTGATTAGCATCTACGTGATACTGAGCCTCCTATTAGTTGTCGTCTTATATCCGCTTATTTATATTTTTAGCAGCTCGTTCAGCAGTCCGTCGGCGGTAACTTCTGGCCGAGTGTGGCTATGGCCGGTAGATTTTTCCCTCAAGGGTTATGCAACTCTCATCGAAAATCCGAAAATTGTTACAGGCTACGCCAATTCTCTTTTTTATACGGCTGCCGGAACGATCATCAGTGTAGCGCTTACGATCATGATTGCTTATCCGTTATCACGTAAAACGTTGTTCGGAAGAAATATGCTGATGATGCTCATTACTTTCACGTTGTTATTTAGCGGCGGATTGATTCCTACTTACTTGGTTGTGAAGCAGATGGGGCTAATCGATACAAGATGGGCCTTATTGATTCCAAACGCGATATGGGTATGGCAGGTGATCATTGCGAGAACGTTCTTCCAATCCTCGATTCCGGATGAATTAATTGATTCCAGCGAAATCGATGGATGCAGCGATCTCAGATTCATGTGGAGCGTCGTGGTTCCGTTATCAAAACCGATCATAGCTGTTCTGTTCTTAATGTACGCTGTGGGTCAATGGAACTCTTACTTCGATGCCCTTATCTATCTCAAAACCGCTAATCTATTTCCGCTTCAGCTCATCTTGCGCAGCATTATCATTCTTAACAATAGCTCAAATGCCACGGATGCCTTGAAACAGGTAGAAAGACAGCAGTTGGCAGAGCTTTTGAAATATTCACTGATTGTCGTGGCAACGCTTCCAGTCCTCATCATCTACCCGTTTGTGCAGCGCTACTTTGTTCAAGGGATGTTGGTAGGTTCTGTAAAAGGGTAATTGAAAGAGGGATACCGTGTCTTATTGAAGAATTGAAAGGGGTGATTGACTAAACACATAGCGTCTAAGGTTTAAATGATAGATAAGCAAACTAGTCAATTCAAAAAAGGGAGCGGATTCAATTGAAAAGAAGATCGGTTAGTAGCTTGGTTTTCATCTTGATGTTCAGTATAGTTCTTGCCGCATGTTCGAGTAAAGTGGAGACTCCGGCATCGTCGAGTCCTTCGACAGGGACAGCATCGCCAAGCGCAACACAAGCGGCTAAGCCCGTAGAAATAAGCGTTTTTGCTCAACAGGCGAACGACATGGATTTGAAAACGAACCTGTTCACGAAACATTTGGAAAGCAAATTTAACGCTAAATTTAAGTTCGAAATCATCCCTTATGATGGAGCCAAGGAAAAGCGTCAAATCTCCTTAGCGAGCGGCGATTATCCAGAGGCGTATATGTTAACGGCCTATATCGACCAATTCTCACAAGCCGATCTTCTCAAGTTCGGTAAGCAGGGCGTTCTGCTTCCATTGAATGATTTGATCGACCAGTATGCTCCTAATATTAAAAAGGCGATGGAAAAAGATCCAACGCTTAAAAGCTTCGTCACAGCGCCAGATGGAAAAATATACGGACTGGGCTCCTATACGCAATGTTTCCACTGTTCTTACCCGAACAAAATGTGGATCAATACAAGCTGGTTGAAGAAATTAAACCTCGAAATGCCGAAAACGACCGAAGATTTCAAGAAAGTTCTTCAAGCTTTCAAGAAGAACGATCCAAACGGCAATGGTAAAGCTGACGAAGTTCCGCTCAGCGGATCGATTGAGGATTTCGGCGTGCGTGTCATTCCGTTCCTGATGAACGGCTTCATCTATGATGACGACCGGAATTACCTGAACTTAGTGAACGGTAAAGTAGATACTGCGGCCAATAAGCCGGAATGGAAAGAAGGACTTGCCTATATTAAATCGTTGTACGACGAGGGCTTGATTGATCCAGGTGCGTTTACGCAAAATGCCGAAGCCTTTAAGAAAATTGGCGAGAACGCTGGCGGACAAATTCTAGGTGCAGGCGCGGGCATGCATCCAGCCATCTTCGTTAACATTGATAAAGGAAACAAGAATTCAGCTGATTATAATCCCGTACCTCCGCTCACAGGACCGCATGGTTCATTAGCAACGCATGATGGAGGCGGCTTAATTCCGGGTGCGAAATTCGTTCTTACGAACAAAGCAAGCAAAGAATCACAAATCGCGTTGATTAAAATGGTTGATTATATGTATACGACAGAAGGACAAACGAATGCAGCATCGGGTATGGAAGGCATCGATTGGAGAAAACCGAAAGATGGCGAAGTGGCGTTGGGCAAGGGAGTTACCCCTCAAATTGCAACGATTCCAGCTGTAGATGGGCAGCCTCCGCGTAATGCCGGATGGAGCGGTATGGGTCACTTCTACCAGCCGAAAGAGTACAGAGATAGCTTCGTACAAGGAACGGATGTTTACGACTCTGCCAACTACGAACGCAGACTATACGATGCGACGCTCTTGTATCAAGGCCATGAACCGAAGGAACTATTCCCAATGTGGGCGATTTGGATTGATCCAGCACTCACAGACGAAGCAAGCATTCTACAAACAAACATTAAGAACTATATTGATCAAAGTTCGCTTCAATTTATTACCGGGAATAAGGATTTGACGAAGGATTGGGATGCTTATGTGAAAGGTCTCGAAAACTTGAAAGTGGGCAGATACCTTGAAATTCTGCAAAAGGCTTACGATACGGCAGCAATAAAAAAATAACCATCGATGAAGAGTAGCCAGGTGTTGTTCTAGAAATAAAGCACCTGGCTTTTTTTTACGAATTTTAATGCTGAAGGGGATGTATGATGTGGGAAATATGATTAAGAAAACTAGATTATGGCTGCTGGTTTTTATTTTCTTTATCACTTTGTTTGCTTTCATTATTCCGAAAGGACAACCTGTACAGGCAGCCGATAATGGATTAGCACAGAAACCATACATGGGCTGGAGCAGCTACAGTATGCAAGTGTATAACAGCGGAAATTGGATTACTGCCGCACAGATTATGGCGCAATCTGACGCTATGCATGCGATTCTGCAGCCCCATGGCTATAATTATATCAACGTAGATGCAGCTTGGAATGGGAGCATGGATGAATATGGACGCCCACAACCAAGCACCACTTTATATCCGAATGGTCTTAGTGAGGTCATTAATCATGTACATAACAATGGGCAAAAATTTGGTCTCTATTTCATACCGGGGATGTCGCCGCAAGCGTATGACGCCAACTTGCCAATCTTTGGTACCTCCTGCCATGCACAGGACATTGTGGTACTACCATTAACTACGTCGGATTATTGGAATATAGGTTATAAAATTGACTTTTCTAAGCCATGTGCGCAGAGCTACATCAACTCCATTGCCGATGAGATTGCCTCATGGGGAGTTGATTTTGTGAAATTCGATAGCGTGACTCCGGGCTCCGGACATAATGACACGTCTATTGATGCTCGCGGTGATGTCAAAGCTTGGTCTCAGGCTCTCGCTCCGCACCACATTTGGTTCGAGCTATCATGGGCACTGGATATTAACTACGTTGACACTTGGAAAAAGTATGCGAATGGATGGCGTGTCGACTGGGATATCGAATGTTATTGCGGAAAAGCGGGATTAACCAGTTGGGCGAATATCGCAAGGCTATTTCCGCGAGCTGGAGAGTGGTGGCGTCACGCAGGTCCGGGCGGATGGAACAATTTCGATTCCTTGAATATCGGTAATGGTTCCATGGATGGCATTACACCGGATGAGCGGCAGACAGCGATGACTTTCTGGGCTATCTCATCGGCTCAGCTATATACAGGCAATGATTTAACTAATCTGGATGAATTCGGCATTAAGCTGTTGACGAACGATGAGGCTATCGCCGTCAATCAGGCCGGTAAAGCCGGCACATCCCGTATCTCTCGCATCAGATCAGCAGGTCTGGTATGCGAACAACGGTGATGGAACCTATACCGTTGGACTGTTTAACCTGGGAAGTTCGAATGCGGCGGTCAACGTCAATTGGAGTGATATCGGTTTAAGCGGCGTTGCCTCTGTACGTGATTTGTGGAGTCATAGCGAACTAGGCGTGTATAACACCAGCTTTAGCTCAGGGGATTTGGCTCCACATGCTTCTCGTTTATTGAAGGTTACATCGCAAGGAGGCGTTTCCTCGATCAATGATGATGATACGGGAATTTCCTACACAGGCAATTGGCAGCGAAACAGCAACAGGGGACTGGGTGCTACTCAGAATCTTGCCATCACCGTAATCGACTCCTTGGCACAAAATAGTACGATCAGCCCGTCTACCGGGAACTTTGATAAGAATTTAGCCGCTCAGACCGATGTTACGACAACGATGACATTGAATGGAAACACACTAAGTGGTATTTCGAATGATGGTGTAGACTTGGTGCTAGGCACCGACTATACGGTTTCAGGCAACTCGGTCACGATCAAGAAAGGTTATCTTGCTGCTCAACCAGTTGGAACAACGCAGCTTACTTTCACTTTCAGTGCCGGAGCAAGACCGATTCTGGTCATTGCAGTAAGCGACACCTCGCCTAAGAACAGCACGATCCTTCCATCGACTCGAAATTTTGACAAGAAGATATCACTGCAAGCGGATGTTACGACGACAATGCTGCTAGACGGTAATCAGTTCAGCACAATAACGAATGGCGGAACACCACTTGTGTTAGGCACCGACTATACCGTATCGGGCAATACGTTAACGATCAAGAAGGAATACCTAGCTCTACAACCGCTGGGGATAACGAACTTGCTTATTTCCTTCAGCGCCGGAAATCCGCAAACGCTTGCGATTGTTATAAGCAACACCTCTCAAGGCGGATCTATTGCTATCAATAACGACGACGCTGGGATTACGTATTCGGCCGCTTGGCAGCGAAGTACGAATCGAGGGCTAGGCGATTATTTGAATGATGTGCAATTCACCGAGAGGAATAACGAATACTTTGAATATACCTTTAACGGAACGGGCATTGAATTCATTACAGAAATGGAATCATCACAAGGCGATGTAGATGTATTCGTGGATGGTGTGTTTAAACAAACGATTAGCACGTATTATTCGAGCCGTTTAGTCCAACAACCTGTCTACGGAATTTCAGGGCTATCCAGCGGTCCTCATACGCTCAAGGTTGTGAAAAAGTCAGGTTCTTACATGCTCCTTGATAAATTGCGAGTTCTCATTGCTGATCTGATTAATCCAGCTGCGGGAAGCTTTGATAAAAAGGCGACAGCACAGGCAGACGTAACGATTACCCTGACGCCAAGCAGCTATTCTTTCAGCGGCATAGCTAACGGAGGAGCCACATTGGTTGCGGGTACCGACTACACATTATCGGGTAACGTCGTAACGATCAAGAAGGAATACCTTGCGGCTCAACCCATTGGCTATACGGACCTGACTTTATCCTTCAGTGGGGGAGCAACCCAGACGCTTTCCATTTCAGTAAGCGATAGCTCATTGACCATTGTGCCGGTTTCTGTTAACGATACCGATCCGGGCATTGTTTATACAGGCTCTTGGGGTTATAGCAGCAATCGGGGACTTGGAGATTATAACGATGATGTTCATTACTCCGAGGCCAACAACGATTATTTTGAGTATGCTTTCACGGGAACGGGCATCGAATTGATTACAGAGAAAGATAATTCGCAGGGCGATATCGATATTTATATTGATAACGTGTTCCAGCAAACGGTGGGTACATTTAACAATAGCCGGTTAGTCCAACAGAGCGTATTTAGTATTTCAGGACTGGCCAATGGTCCTCATACCATCAAAGCAGTGAAGAAATCAGGGTCATATATGCTGTTGGATAAATTGAGCGTGACTCCATCAGCTGCGGGCAGCACAGTTACGGGAAGTGTGTATAGACAGGTGTCAGCACAATCCGTTCAAGTGGTACCTTTTATTACATCGATCCCGTTAACTCCGTCGACAGCGTCGGTAACGACAGTTCAAACGGCTCCCGTATCTCTCGGCGCGACGGCTAGCATCAATGATACGAATGCTGCCATTCATTATTCCGGTTCATGGGGTTATAGCAACAATCGCGGACTCGGAGATTACCAGAACGATGTTCATTACACCGAGAATAACAATGATTATTTTGAATATGTCTTCAAGGGAACGGGCATTGAGTTAATCACGGAGAAGGATACTTCCCAGGGCGATATCGATATTTACGTTGATGATGTCTTCAAGGAAACCGTGAGTACTTATAATGCTAGTCGTTTAGCACAGCAAACGGTGTACAGCCTTACAGGGTTGCCGAGCGGTTCACATACGCTTAAAGTGGTGAAGAAATCGGGATCCTATATGCTGCTGGATAAATTAACGATACTTGTAGGCGATCTGTTGAGTCCGGATACAGGCAGTTTTGACAAAAAGATCGCTGCACAGGCGGATGTTAGTACAACGTTGTCACTTGGCGAGTATGTGCTTGAACGAATCGACAATGGCCGAACTACTCTAGTGCCAGGTACCGATTATGCATTAGTAGGCAATACATTGACGATCAAGAAGGCTTACCTTGCATCACAGCCGGTCGGAACTACAAATCTGACATTCGTCTTCAGTGGCGATTATCAGAATGACGTACATTTTACAGAAACCAACAACGATTATTTCAAATACACCTTTAAAGGAACTGGCATTGCTGTTATTACGGAAAAAGATGCTTCACAGGGTGAAATTGACGTTTACGTGGATAATGTATTCAAACAAACCGTTAATACGTATAATGCTGCGCGGTTAGTCCAACAAACGGTGTACAGTATTTCCGGCCTTTCCAACAGCTTGCACACGATCAAAGTCGTGAAAAAATCAGGCAGCTATATGCTGCTGGATAAATTAAGCTTTACGGTTGCAAAGGTACCGACAACGGCTGCCGTAACAACGACTGGGATCTCTAAGGTCAAAAAAACAAGTGCAACCATTGCTGGGAATGTAACCGCTGATGGAGGAGCTCAGGTTACAGAGCGAGGAATTGTGTATTCAACTGCACCTACTCCTACAATAACCGGTTCTGGATCTACGAAAGTGGCCATTGGCTCTGGATTAGGCGTATTTAGTGGGAAAATAACGAAATTGAAACCTAATACAACGTATTACGCCAGAACGTATGCAACCAACTCGGCTGGAACGAGCTATGGCGCGGAAGTTACCTTTAAAACAAGTAAGAACTCGGAGAATCAGGATGATCAGGGAGAAGATGAACAGAATGATCACGGGGATAATTTCTAAGCGTTACGCCATAGGTTTCTAAGATATCGAGCCCTTCTTATTGTCAAGGGAGGGCTCGATATTTTTATTTGATAACCCTCGATCATACATGATATATTGAGTGTAAAAAAGTGTGGGTGTCATATGGGTAATAAAATTAGTCGTGTTAATTTAACCGAAGAAATTTATCGCATTGTCAAAGAGAACATTTTAACTCATAAATTAAAATCCGGTGAGAAAATAAACATTGATCAACTTGCACGCGCATTAGAAGTAAGCAACATTCCGATTCGTGAAGCCCTCTCCAGATTGCAATCAGAAGGGTATCTGAATGTCATTCCTTTTAAAGGAATGTTTGTTAACATGATGAGTGTCAAAGAGTTGGACGAATTATTCGAAATTAGACTGCAGCTAGAACCACTTGCTGTTGAAAAGGCTGCGCTTCTTATACCCAATGAAACACTCGAGCTGCTGCAGGAAACTATGAATTCCCTTCAAACTCAGCAATCACCGAAGTCGGCTAATGGTTTGGGGTCAATTAAGGAAATGAACATGTCTTTACATGGTACCATTCTTGCCTATTGCGAGAATACCAATTTGCAGAATTTAGTTAGGGGCTATATTGAACAGATTCAAAGATATTTAACATACATCCAATTAAATCTAGATATCAATACCACGAATGAGGAATGGTCGGAACATAATGCTGTCTTGCAGAAATTAAAGCAGAGAGACCCCAAAGGCGCATCCGAGGCCATGTCCAAGCACATTATGAATTCCCGCAAAAGGACGAATACTCACTTTATGGAAGCAGGTAGTAATTAAACATCGTATTCTTCTATCGATAAACATCATACATGATATATGATATAAAGGAGGCCTAAGATGACCCGAATCGAAGGTAAGAAATTGCAGATAACTGACGGTAAAAGAATCGTTTTTCTTGGGGACAGCATTACAGATGAAGGGACGTATATTACTTATCTGGCTGCTTATTTTGAGCAGCATATGGCTGACACTTCTCCAACATTCATCAACCTTGGCATAAGCAGTGAGACTGCCTCTGGATTAACCGAGGCCGACCATCCGTTTCCGCGTCCCTGCATTCACGATCGACTAGCAAGGGCCTTACAAGAAAGCAAACCGGATTGGGTTGTTGTGGGTTATGGAATGAATGATGGCATCTATGCGCCATATTCTACAGAACGGTTTCAAGCTTATCAAAATGGCATCCTTTCAGCTGTCCGGATGATCCATCAATACGGGGCAAAAGCAATCGTTATGACGCCTCCGCCATTTGATCCCAAATCTATGAGCCATGATGCTCTTTTGCCCGACGGTCAGGAAAACTATAGCTATAAGGAGCCGTATGCACACTACAATGATGTCATCAGATCCTATGCAAATTGGCTGCTAACGCTGGATTCAACTGTTGATGCAGTCGTAAATATCTACGAACCGCTACTTCAGTATAGAGTACAAGCACGCGAAAAGAACCCTGGCTATCGTTCTGGAGACGGAATTCATCCCAACGCAGATGGTCATTGGGTGATAGCTAAAACGCTTTTAAAGCGTTTATTTCAAATACCTGTGGAACAGATGCCAGATTTCGTAGAACAGCCCGATAAATCGCAATTATTTCAATTGATTTTGCAGCGTCAGCAGGTATTAAGCTCGGCTTGGAAAGAACATGTAGGACATACCAATCCTAATAAAAAGGAAGCTTTGCCACTGGAAGCAGCCTTGAGAAAAGGCGAAGAGATCACGAAGCAAATTCGGAAGACCGCCGAAGCATAAGGTGATCATTCTCCCAAATTTTTCTCATTTTGTTGAATGCCACGTCGATTCAACCTTCAAACCGTACAGGATGCCTATGAAGTCATTGAATCGGGCCAAGCACGAGGCAAGACTATTGTAGATATCACAGAATAGGCATTTTAATTCGCTTATTGATAACATTGAAAATAGCACGACTTCCTGTAAACATGTTTATTTTTCACCGCAAATCGGCTGAAGGTGAGGAAGAACGGGTTTGAAAGTAAAAAGTACCGTCAGGGTTCGAAACTTCCCTGATGGTACTTTTTTTGAACTCATATCATGAGCCCGATATGTTAGTCTTATTGAACCGCAGCTAAAACGAATTTGTCGTTCACTTTTTTCGTCGTATACGCTACACCGTCTTTAGTAGTGAACTTAACTTGATCCTTCGTATTCGACGCATCAAACGTAATATCTTCTTTTTTCGTTGCAAGCAGGTTTGAAGTGAAGAAAGATTTCTTGTTTGTTACGATCGCATTATCAGCTTTTTGATCGGTAAGGTAATGAGCAGTTAGTTTATCTACCATTGCTGTATCGAAGTAGCTGGAAAGAAATTTCACAGCTTTTTCTTTGCCGTCTGCAGCTTTAGGGTTAAGGATAAACGAACCATCAGCGGATTTGGCTTCCGCAAAGAGGAATTCCACTTTCTCTTGAGCGATTCTAGCAGCTATATAGCCTTTCATATTAACGGCATCTTGGCTTTCGGCAGTTGCTTGCGGAGTAGCCGCCGTGTTTGTTGTAGCTGCCGGGCTTGGCGATGATTTCGGTTGACTGGAAGTACAAGCTGCTCCTGTCAACATCACGGAAAGTAAAATGAGTCCTGCTGCTGTTTTTTTCAATGTCATTATCGTGCACCTCTTCATTTCATCATCCGGATAAGTATAATTTTGTAAAATCATCCGAAATATATAATATTTATTTGGTCAGCAATATAAAAATATATACGAAAATGTGAGAAATTGCAAATCTTCGTGCAAGGTTAATATTTTATCCGAAAAAGTAAATTCATGAACTAGACGATAAACACCTTATTCATTATAGTGGGTTTAAAGATAACTAACCCAAAAGAGGTGTTCACTTGAATAATCGATTATTGTTAGAAGCGCTGCAAGCTGCGGAGATGGAACATGCGTCCCTTTTTAAAGAAGTCAGAAATCGATCTGTGGATATTCGCTCCGGTATGGACAATCCGCTGCTGGCTGCTTACCGGAAAGAAATCCGGCAGTTGGCTGACCAATTTCTCACGCAGCCTATAGAGGCGCTGCCTTTCAGCGCATTTCGATTATTTCAAGTAAATGGTTCGAGAAAAGAGTTCGAGAAACTCTACTTTGATCGTCGACGTCGTCTTGCTGCTTTTGCAATGGCGGCCCTAGTGGAAGATGATGCAGCATTCATTCCTGCACTCGAGGACATCATCTGGGCCCTATGCGAGGAATACACATGGTGCTTGCCTGCACACCTGAATGTTCAAGATCCCGAAGCGGAAGATGATGCGCCAAGGCAGGTTGATCTGTTTGCTTCCGAGACGGCCCATGCATTGAGCGAGATTTGTCATTTGTTCAAGGATCGACTCGATCCGCTCATTGTTAAACGCGCACGCCACGAGGTTATGCGAAGAGTCCTGAATCCTTATATGCAGCTCAAAAGAGTGTTTGGATGGGAGACTGCAACGAACAACTGGTCAGCAGTATGCGCAGGAAGCATCGGAATGGCTGCTATTTATATGATTCAGGATTCGAGAATTCTGATGCCTGTCTTAAATCGCGTTTTTGAAGCGATGGCGTGCTTCCTTGAAGGGTTCACGGAGGAGGGGGCGTGTCTCGAAGGTCTCGGTTACTGGTACTATGGTTTCGGTTATTACGTTTACTTTGCAGAGCTGCTGAAGCAGCGTACAGGCGGAAAGGTCGATCTGCTTCTGGATGAAAAAAAAGCCCAGCGCATCGCGGAATTCCCGCAATTCTGCTTTTTACAGGAGAATCATGTGGCGAATTTCTCCGATTGCGGGCGTACGAGCGGCATTCAGACTGGCTTGTTCAGCCGTCTATGCCAAAGACTTGAACAACTCCGCATCCCGTCGCTGACATACCGTTCGATTTCCATTGATCACTGCGGCCGTTTCGCAACGGCAATGCGTGATCTGGCTTGGACGGACTATGCGCTGCTGGAAAAACGGGAAGGTCTGCCGCTTCGCTCAGAGTTCCTTCAAGAGGCTGAATGGATGGTGAGCCGGTGTCAGGTTGGAGGTAAACTCATTAGCTTTGCAGCTAAGGGCGGACATAATGCGGAGCCGCATAATCATAATGATATCGGACATTTTGTCTGGGTAGTGGATGGCGTCAGGTGGTTGGAGGATCTTGGTGCCGGTTTATATACAAGACAATATTTTGGCGACGAACGTTATTCAATTCTTTGCAACAGCTCAGCTGGACATAGCGTTCCCATCATCAATGGCTGCTTTCAAAGCGAGGGAGAGCAGTATCGTTCGCAGGTAGTGGAAGTGGGTATGGAGGATGGAAGAGATCATTTCCTGTTGAATCTGCGGCAAGCTTATGACGTACCGCAACTGCACAGATTGGAGCGATTGTTCGATTTGGACAAGCGGCAGGGCAAATTAACGATAACTGACAGGTATGATTTCACGGAATCTCCTACATCGATTACGGAGCGTTTCATTTCCCTTTATCCGCCAGAGGTTGGTCAGGAGGGGGAAATTATTTTAAGCACGAGTGATGGCCAGAAGCTTCGTCTTGTGTATGAAGCCCGGCAGCTGAGTGCTGCGATTCAGACAGCTGAACACTTGGATCATTCTGGGAAACCCGAGACGGTGTATCTGATTGATCTGAAGAGTGTGGATACGGCCAGACAGCAGGTTATATCTGTGACGCTAGAGCCTGTATGAAAGATAGCTCCTGAACAGTTGGAGCAGGTTAGGAAATAAGGGAAGCCTTTGCATCTGTTTTTCTCGACGTATAAGAGCGAATGTTGTACGGTGTACAACAATTTCGATGATTTCTTCTCAAAAAGTAGGCATTGTTGTAGTTTGTGCAACAATTTTGGCTTATTTCATGCTTTGGAGCAGTTTTTGGGAGAAAATGTTGTATTTACTACAACAATCGCAGGGCTTCAAGAGAATTAGCTTGCTTATTGTTGTATAGAATACAACATTGCTATGCACAACTCATGTAGGGAGAGTAGAATATTTCTTGTACAAATCTATGTGGGAAGTAATTCAGTGCTTTACGCAGCCCATGTGGGAAGTAAATCATTACTTGAAGCTTGTACAAACCTATGGGGAAATACGGTTTCGAGGATCTAATTACAACGATGTAAGTAGCTTTCAACATTTGAACTAGTACACTGCAATATTTAAGTGGTATTATAAAAGGAAATAAGTAGTAAAGGATGTGGATGAATTGGAAGCGCTAACTCAAAGTGCCCTTCAAGCAGGAAATACGTCACATAACTATGAAGTTATTCCGAATTGGGCAAAAGTACCCGCGAATGTCACTCTAGGCTACACACACGGAATTGAAGTTGATGAAGCGGATCGCTTTTATTTGTTCCATACTGGAACACCTTCCGTTGTGGTATTTGACCGCAATGGGCAATATTTGAATGCATGGGGCGAAGAATTCGAAGGAGGTGCGCACGGCTTTTATCTGCACAAAGAAGCAGGCGGCGAATTCCTTTATGTGACCGACACGGCAAAGGGGATAATGGTTAAAACAACATTAACCGGTGAACATTTGTTAACTATCGGCACGCCAGATCTTCCAGAGATTTATGATGCTGAACGCAAATTCGTACCTACGGATGTGGCTGTGGCGCCAAATGGCGATATTTATATTTCAGATGGTTATGGCCAAAGTTGGGTGCATCAGTATAATGCGCTTGGTGACTATATTCGCTCATGGGGAGGAAATGGCTCAGAAATTGGGCAATTCGCTTGTCCACATGGTATATCCGTTGATTTGCGACGCGGTGAACCGGAAATTTATGTTGCGGATCGGGGCAATCATCGGATTCAAGTGTTTACACTCGAGGGGCAATTCAAACGGGCTTTTGACCATGATATGGATATGCCTTGCAGCTTCTATTTCTACAAAGATGAAATGTATTTTCCGGACTTATTCAGCCGTGTAACGGTATTCGATAAACATGATCGATTGGTTGCGCATTTGGGAGAGGATCGTCAAGCGAAATCGCAGGAGGGATGGCCAAATCTGGATAAAGCTTACTATCGCGCCAACAAATTCAGTTCTCCGCATGGCATCTGTGTCGATTCGCGCGGAGATGTGTATGTGGCCGAGTGGATTTCGGATGGACGCTTGACCAAGCTAGCTCGCAGGTAATTGATTGTTTTTTCATCGTGATACTTATCATGCAAGATCCAAAGCCACTCTAAGAGTGGCTTATTTTTGTGCTGAAAGTCGGCTAACTTTACTATACCTTAAGATAAGCTAACTTTTTCTGAGTAAACGATAAGCCTGTTATCCTAAATGTGAGTTATAGTTAATTTAGTGTTAGGCGCTATATTTAGGAGGGATTACGTTGAGTAAATTAACCAATGAAGAAGTCGAATTTTATAAGAAAAATGGGTACTTACTTTATGAAAAGCAGCTGTTTTCACCAGAGAAGTTAGCTGAATTAACGGATATATTTGAAGATCAACTGAAGCAAAAGGGAAGTAAACTGTCCGACGAGCTGGACACGCCTCATTTCCGTGAAGAACGACTGCTCAAATTCCTCCTATCGGATGAAGTTCTGGATCTCGTTGAGCCTATTATCGGACCGAACATTGGTCTATGGTCCAGCCATTTTATATGCAAAGACCCCTTTATTGGCCGGGCAACGCCATGGCATGAGGATTCGGCTTATTGGAATGGCAGGGTTAGTTCATTTGAAAAAATCATTACGGTTTGGCTCGCTATCGATAATAGTTCGAAGGAAAATGGCTGCATGCAGGTCATTCCAGGCACGCATAACAACGGTTTCTCTGAGTATGAAAGTGTAGATGGGGCCCAAAATCTGTTTAATACGCAAATTAAAAACATGGATACATCAACAGCCGTTCATTTCGAATTACAAAGAGGTCAATGCTCGCTGCATGACTCGCGCATCATTCACGGTGCGGATCCTAACAAAAGCGAAAACCGTCGTTGTGGATATACCATGCGCTATTTCTCAACCGACACGCAAGTGTATCCAGAGAAAAATCGAAACTTTAAAGTATGGTTGGCACGAGGCAAAGATCTAGCAGGTAATACGTACGCTAACGTATAAAAACGGCTGAAAAACCGAAAGGGACCGACCGCTTGTGCTATACTAGATGAAAAAATGGAGGCGGAGGGCAGATATGAAGAAACAACCGATTAGGTTAACGAATGCCCAATATATTGATCCCTCCTCCTCTTTTCAAATTTACTTTCAACATATCGGCTACGAACACCACTCTTTGCATTGGCATGAATTTTATGAGCTTTGCTTTGTTCTCCGTGGTAAAGGAGTGAACATCGTGAATGGAACCGAGCATCAGCTTACCAGAGGAAGCCTCTTTTTACTTACTCCAGCTGATTTTCATGAGATCTATTCGTTTCCCGATGAACCCATGGATATTTACAACCTTGTTTTCTCCGGAGAATTTCTTGGGGAAGACATAAGAGAGCTGATGTTTCAACAATTTGCCGAATATATGGTTGATTTGGATGTTAGCTTTAACATGATTGAGTCCGAATTTCGACTAATTAGCAGCGAGGCCCATAATTGGTTGCCAGGACAGCAAATGATGGTGAAAGGGGCGCTAGAGCGGATCCTTCTTACCCTTTATCGAGCCTATAATCTGCAGCACCCGTCTATTGAGGAAAAGGATTTAGGAGCTCAGCATCGTTCGATTCAGAGGGCTCTTGTCTATATTCATCACCATTTCCGAGATCCGCTACGATTAGAAGATGCCGCTAAACAAGCTGCTTTGGCACCTAATTATTTTAGTCAAGCCTTTCACAAAATGATAGGTATCCCCTTCCAAATTTATTTACAGGGACTGCGTTTGAACTTTGCTAAGTCCTTGTTAATGGCAGCGGATATACCTGTTACAGAAATTTGCTACGCCTCTGGATTTAACACGTTAACCCACTTTGAACGAGCCTTCAAACAAAAGTTCGGGAGCTCGCCGAGAACCTTTCAGAAGTAAGATTGTGGAAATAGTCCCTGTTTTGTAACCATACAAAACAGGGGCTTATTTATTTTGGTTGTGGATTGGTCTTTTTAGCATTCCTGAATGACAACATTCACAATATATGCTGCCATATCTGCATAACCGATTAACAATTTACAAATAATACCGTTGTTTACCTGATAAGGAGGGTATAAAGGGCAATGAATATACGAGTTCGAAGTATGCAGGGGATCACTCTGTTGGTCGTTCTTTTTGTAACACTGGCTTCCACAGGATGCGCGAAAAATGAATCGATCAAAGTCGGTATTGAGAAAAACAACCGTCCTTTCACTTATACAGAAGGGGAAGAACAGAAAGGGTTTGAAGTGGAATTATGGCAAGCTATTGCTAAAAAGGCGAAATTAAAATATGAATGGACAGCCATGGAATATGGTGAGTTGAACAAAAGTGTTAAATCGGGGGATGTTGATTTGGCAATCGCGGGAATGACAGTCACGAATGCCCGCAAGAACAAATTAGACTATTCAGATCCTTATTTTCAATCGGGAGAAGCGATACTTACCGCATCAGATAACGTGGCGATCAAAGGCCAAGATGACTTGGCCCAAAAGGTGGTAGCCACTAGGAATGGATCGACTGCTTATCAATTTGCAAGTGAAATTCAAGGGATCAAAATAAGGAGTTATGCGAACATCTCCGACGCTTACGATGATTTGAAAAATAAATCCGTTGATGCTGTCATTTTTGAAGAGCACAGTATTCAAGATTATTTGCAAAATTCAGCAGATGGAAAATTTAAAAAAGTAGGAGAAGTTTTCAACAAAGATAGCTACGCAGTCGTTGCAAAAAAGCGAAACATGTACATGGGTAAGATCAATAAGGCCATTATAGCAGTCTCCAAAGATGGGACTTATGAAGCTCTCTATACGAAGTGGTTCGGAAGTAAACCAGAAAAAATGCCTAAAGAGCTTAAACACGACATGGAAAAGGATATTGAACACGAATCATAAGAAAAGAAAAGTCGACTAGCAAATAGTCGACTTATTCGTCTTACGGATTATTCTGTCACGTCGGATGCCCTTGGTACCCATAAAATCATAAAAACAAGTGAAAATAGAACAAATACCGGTGGAGCGTATTGGATTAGCAAGTTTTCCATAAGTTTAGTCACCCTTCTTGATAAATTTACCTTGCACATAATCAGCATCAAAAAGAAAAAGACGCATAAGCAGAAACAGAGAGGGGATTAGAATAACAAGCCCTGCCATAAAGGCGATGACTAGCGCAGTTCCCATTGCTTGATTAGTGAAGTTTTCGTGAATGGAGATGTAGGGAAATAAAAGATACGGCAAATGGGCCTTACCATAACCAAAGAAAGCAAAAGCAAATTGCAAAAGCACCAATATGAACGCAAGACCTAGCTTGATTTTTTTCCAAAGGAAGTAGACGGCAAGTAAAAAGCAGAGCAATGATGCTCCGAACATCCACCACAAGTTAATCATATTGCGGAAATGTTCTGGGTTTTGCTGGTTAATAGCGAAAAATACAAGAAGGCTTGCTAGAATTGTAGGTCCGCTCCAGAAAAGAGCATAGCCTCGTAAAATGCCAAAAGCGGGATAGTCTTTTGCTCTATTGGCATAGTAGGAAAGGAACATCGCCGAAATATAGAGGACGCTGACTAGCGATAGCAATATGACCGACCAAGTATAAGGACTCGCAAGCAACTTGCTCCAATCTAGCCAAATCATGCCGTTCTGTTCAACGATAATGCCGCCTTCCGAAATGGTTAGGACCGTTGAAAGAGTTGCAGGAATGAGCAAGCCAGTTGCTCCATAAAGCAGCATGTACCATTTGTTATCCTTGGAACCATAGTTGCTGAAAGCGTAGTAAGCTCCACGTATGGCTAATAATATGATAGCTAAACTGCCTGGTACAAGTAACGCGGTGCCATAATAACGTGCAGTTTCAGGGAAGAAACCAATCATGCCGACGTAGAAGAAAACTAGGAATACATTGGTAACCTCCCAGACGGGAGATAAATATCTCTCAATAATCTTATGAATGATATGCTTTTTCATCGTAATAACCGAATAGTAACTGAAGAAGCCTGCACCAAAGTCAATGGATGCCACAATTAAATATCCGTATAGGAAAATCCACAAAACCGTGATTCCGATAAATTCTAAACTCATTCTTTGGTCCTCCCCCCGAAAATACCAAGTGCAATCAGTTCATCTGCGACATCGTTTTTTCTAAAGAGTTTGGATAATACTTTTACTGCGGTCAGAGCTAAAACGAGATAAAGTAAACAGAACAGCAGTAGCATCGTATCCACGTCTTGTGAAGTTGTAGCGGCATCTGCTACCTTCATATATCCACGCAATATCCATGGTTGGCGACCAACCTCCGCGTAAAACCATCCACATTGAATGCCTAGCATGGAAAGAGGACCACAAACAACGATAATCGCTAGAAGCCATCTAGGATAAGGTTTACGGGACTTTTTGCGGGCATACCACATATGACAAATGGCAACGGCAATCACAAACATCCCTATAGCAACCATGGCATCAAAGAAATAATGTACGTATAAAGGAGGACGGAGATCTTTGGGAATCTCATTCAGCCCTTTAACCTCGGTTCCGGGAGTTCCACCTGCCAAGATACTTAGTGCATAAGGAATTTTCAACGCATATTTAACCTCATTATTTTTAGTCAAAATACCGCCAAGAACGAGCGGTGCATTCGTAGCCGTTTCAAAATGCCACTCTGCCGCGGCAAGTTTTTCAGGCTGAGTATGAGCTAGAAATTTGGCTGATAGATCACCGATCATTGCCGTAGATATGGCGAACACGAGCCCAACCGTGACGGTCAGCTTTAAAGCTTTCTTGGCATATAAAGTGTCCCCCTTTTTCCTGAGAAGGGAATAGGCCGCTACAGCAGCCAAGATGAATGCGCTGGTCATGTAGGCAGAGGAGAGTACATGTGCCACTTTGGTAGGCATGGATGGATTAAACATAGCTAGAATCGGCTGTACATTCGTAATCAAGCCATCTTTTAGCGTGAAGCCTTGCGGCGTATTCATGAAGGCATTCACAGTCGTAATAAAAAACGCTGAAGCAGAGGAGCCAATGACAACTGGCACGAGTAGTAACAGATGATGTTTAGGTTTTAAACGTTCCCATGTATATAAATAAATCCCTAGGAAGATAGCCTCGATGAAAAAGGCAAAAGTCTCTAGAAATAACGGAAGCGCAATGGCTTGCCCAGCAATCTCCATGAACTTCGGCCACAACAGGCTGAGTTGAAGCCCGATAGCCGTACCCGTAACCACCCCGATAGCAACGGTGATAACGAATCCCCGAGCCCATCTTCGTGCCAGCAAGGCATAATAGGGATCTTTACGTTGAATGCTGGCTAACTCAGCTAACATAATCATGACCGGAACACCAACGCCGATGGTAGCGAAAATGATATGAAATGCCAGTGTAGTCTCAGTGAGTAGGCGGCTATAAAATACAGAATCGTAGATTGGCATATGGACTCATCTCCTCAGTAGCTTGCATAGGTTCAAAAAAACTTGCGGATAAAAGAGAGCAGCATGACAAAAGCAACAATGAACATCAGATACATCAATTGTTTTTCATGTTTTCGAGATTGGTTCAAGGGGTATCACCTTCTGTTTTCAATTTGATTTGTTATATATTTCTATCTTACTCGATGTATGTGATTTTTTTCACATAATATGTGAATACGGTTTGAACAAAGTATTACAACTTTATTAACATAGGAGTCGAGAACTAAAAAATGAAAAAAGAACCAAGCGCTCCATAAAGCCGCTTGGTTCTTAGTTAAACAATCCATTACGTTGAAGAAGGGTCCTTGAAATATTCCCCTCGCTTCAGGGCATCGACAAACTGCTGAAGCCATTCGTAATAGGTATGTCCATGCCGAAGTTTATATAAATCTTGAAGAGCAAGATTGCGTTCCTGGTCTGTTATATGCTCGTCTAAAATCATTTCTGTCAATTCAGGAAGAGCTTTATTAATGGCTTCTGTCATAACATTGATTTCACGCTGGAGCTTGAGCGTGAAGAAGTTTTGAAACGCAAGAAAAAAATCAACCTCAGCAGCATACAGTTCTTTTCGCTCCTGCTTTTCCTCTAGCTTTTTTACCATTTGGGATTCTACCAATGATCTAACCGCATAGCTCATGTTGCTTTTACTCATATTCATTCGAATTTTCATCTCATCGAGAGTCATCGGCCGATTTTCAAAGAACATAATCCCGTATAATTGACCGGATGAATGAGTGGCTCCGTACAAATCCATCGTTTCTGCAATAGCATCAATGATGTCTTGTCTGATACGCACCCGTTGTTCTGATGCTTGATTTTCTTCTTTTTGAGACATTAGTTTTCACTTCCCTATTCCTGATCGACTGATAGATTCAATAGATTTTGTTTGTAGTACATATATTATAGCAAAAAAACACACTTGAGATAGATAAGGAAAATGTTTTTGTGGATTTACATAATCTTAATGTTGAGTTAACGCTCGGTTGACACAAAAAAGAGATTCATAGTGTACAATAAATTTTGTACAGAGTAGTCATGAAGAAAAAAATGGTAATAAAATCTCATTAATTCAAAATTTTTTGAACATATAGAGATTTACTTTTCTGCTTGATTAATTCGTACAATCCATAACAATCGAAGTAGAATCATCTCAAAACTATGATATCAGGAAAAGGGGATTAACAATGAAAACGAAATGGAAATCACTTGGGTCTATGTTACTTATTACTGGTTTATTGGCAGGATGCGGTACAGCAAATCCGGCAAGCACTGCTCCAAACAGCAGCCAACCGAGTCCGGCAGCAACTGCGGCTACAAACAAACCGGCAGAAATCACGGTATATTCCGCAATGGAAGATGAACAAATTAAAACCTATCTTACTTCATTTAAGGCTCAATATCCTTCAATTAAAGTGAATATTGTTCGTGATTCGACAGGGATCATGACAGCCAAGTTAATTGCAGAGAAAGAAAATCCTCAAGCCGACGTCATCTGGGGATTGGCCGCAACAAGCTTGCTCGTTATGGATGATCAAAAAATGCTTGAGCCGTATGCGCCTAAAGGTGTCGATAAGGTACTCTCTGAATTTAAAGATAAATCGAGTATTCCAAAATGGGTTGGTATTGATATCTGGGAGACAGCCATCATTGTAAACAAGGTGGAAATGGAAAAACGTCACTTGGCCATTCCTCAATCGTACGAAGATCTAGGTAAGCCGGAATACAAAGGATTAATTGCAATGCCGAATCCTGCATCCTCAGGAACAGGATACTTGACTGTTAATGCACTTCTCCAATTGTACGGTAAGGATAAAGCTTGGACTTTTATGGATAAATTGCATGATAACATGATGATTTATACCCAATCCGGATCCAAGCCGGCGAAAATGGCAGCTTCAGGAGAAGCACCGATTGGTATCTCATATGGATACAGCGGCATCCAGGAGAAGAAAAAAGGATCCCCGGTTGAAGTTATTTTTCCTAAAGAAGGATCAGGCTGGGATATGGAAGCAAATGCATTAGTGAGTAAGAAAGACATTAAGCCGGAATCGAAATTGTTCTTGGATTGGGCAATTAGCGCGGAACCGATGAAGGAATACAATAAAAACTACGCTATCTTAAGTATTAAACAAGAAGGAAACATAATTCCGGATGGTTACAGTAAAGATCCGGTATCGCAATTGAGTAAGTTGGATTTGTATCAAGCTGCGAGAGACCGTGAATCAGTACTGGCAGATTGGACAAAGAAATACGATTCTAAGTCAGAGCCGAAAAAATAGAGGGTGGATCACTATGGGATGCCGATGTTTGGCATCCTTCCCATTTTCGGGGGATTTATTTGGGTAATTTAGTTAAAAAGGAGCATTTGTTATGAAACCAGGGTATTTATCGCTTCGCAACCTTTCCAAGCAATTTGGGAAGCAAACTGCGCTGCAGGATATAAATTTAGATATTTATCAACATGAATTCATCTGTTTGTTGGGGCCAAGCGGATGCGGCAAAACAACATTGCTGCGCATCCTTGCAGGTCTGGAAAAAACGGATGGGGGCCATTTGACCATTGGGGGCAAAAATATCACCTCTGTACCGGCTGGAAAACGGAACTTCGGCATGATGTTTCAATCGTATGCTCTATTTCCAAATCTATCGGTTTCCGAGAATATTGCGTACGGACTTCGCAATCGGTTAACCAAATCCCAAATCGAAAATCGCGTGGACGAGCTGCTAGGATTAGTGGAGTTAGAGGAACAACGCCATAAAGTACCCTCACAATTATCGGGAGGCCAGCAGCAGCGGGTAGCTCTTGCCCGAGCGCTCGCATTTTCACCGGATTGTTTGTTGCTGGATGAGCCATTATCCGCACTCGACGCTAAGGTTCGCATCAAGCTGCGACGTGAAATCTGCCGTCTGCACAGGCAATTTGGGATGACGACAATTATGGTGACGCACGATCAGGAGGAAGCTTTAACCATGGCTGATCGCATAGTCGTTATGAACCAATCGCGAATCGTTCAAATCGGCACCCCGAATGAAGTGTATGAACGTCCGAATAGTCCCTTTGTTGCCGATTTTATCGGAGCAGTCAGCTTTATCGAAACGGATAACGGAAAACAAGGGAACCCTATACTGGCTATCCGTCCAGAGCATGTTCAATTAGTTCGGGAAGGTCACGAGAAGGGTAGACAGGGAATCGTACGGGAAATTGAATATCGAGGGACACATTACCGCATGGTTCTAGAATTATTGGATCATCAGGATTATCCGCTTTTGCAATTTCTTACCGTTGATCTGCCAACGCAGTCTATGATGACTTTTAATGTCAAACTGAATCAGAAGGTAACGTTCAACTTACCACATGAACATGTGATTCGGTTTGATACGCTATCCGATATTGCGGTTGGGTGAGGAGGTGAATGGCATGGATACGTGGTTAAAACGAATACGACCGAATGCTAACAATTGGAGTCAAAACAGTTTCATTCTAATAATGATACTCGCCTTAATTTTTACGATCCTATTGCCGCTTGGAGAGCTCTTGATTAAAGCGGTTAGCAATCGAGATGGAAATTTTATTGGATTCGCTAATTTTGCTAAATATTTTTCTACACCGACGCTAGTAACTTCATTATTAAATTCAATTAGGGTTTCAATAATTACGACCGTAGTCTCTGTGACACTCGGATTCGGATTTGCTTATGCGCTTGAGAGAAGCGGAATCCGAGGGAAATGGTTTTTCCGTTCCGTAGCTCTTCTTCCGCTTTTTGCTCCTTCGATGCTGCATGGATTAGCATTAATCTATTTGTTTGGCAATCAAGGACTTATTTCAACGGGGTTCTTCGGTCTGCTGCCTGAATTTCGAATCGAGCTTTACGGGCAGATTGGGATCGTTCTATCCGAAATATTATATACCTTTCCTCAAGCATTTCTCATCCTCTCGGTAGCTTTTGCGAGTTCGGATTATCGATTATATGAAGCAGCAGAGACGCTTGGAGCGTCAAAATGGCGTACTTTTTGGACAGTAACCATACCAGGCTCCAAGTTTGCGCTTATTAGCTCTGTATTTGTTTGTTTTGTACTGACGTTTACTGACTTTGGAGCACCTAAGGTTGTAGGCGGACAATTCAATGTTCTTGCAACTGATTTATTCAAGCAAGTGATTGGTCAACAGAACATGCAAATGGGGGCCGCCGTCGGTGTGCTGATGTTAATTCCAGCTGTGCTTTCGTTTGTTATAGACCGAATTTCTCAACGGAAGCAGAGCGGGTGGCTTAGCGCGAAATCAATGCCATATCGGATTGAAGCAAACAAGCTGCGCGACGTCCTATTATTCCTGCATTGTTCGGTTATATCAGCTGCTATTCTAAGCATTATTCTTGTGGCACTCTATGGATCAATAGTGAAAGTGTGGCCTTATAACTTACAGATCTCTTTTTCCCATTACGATGGTTTTCTTGATGGGGCGGGACCGTTTGTGAATAGTTTGCTCATTTCAACTGGTGTTGCACTGATTGGCGGTGTAGTGACATTCCTATTCGCCTATCTCATTGAAAAATCTCGCGGTTATGCATTATTACGCAATGCGGCTTATTTCTTGTCGATGCTGCCGCTTGCATTGCCGGGATTGGTGCTAGGTCTCATCTATGTATTCTTCTTTAACAATCCGAACCAACCATTACATGGGCTCTATGGGACCATCTGGATTATGATTATTTGTAATATTGTACATTTTTATTCAGTTTCATTTTTAACGATGACCTCGGCGCTTAAAAAGCTGGATAGCGAGTTCGAGGCCGCCTCAGAAACGATGAATGTACCCTGGTATAGGACACTTGTCAGGGTTACGCTGCCTATGTCATTGCCGAGCATTTTGGAGATTTGTATGTATTATTTTATTAACAGTATGGTGACGGTGTCGGCAATCATCTTCTTGTATGCGCCAGACCTGAAACCGGCTGCCATTGCGATTGTTAATATGGAGGACTCAGGTGATACCGCTCAGGCAGCAGCCATGTCGCTGCTGATCATACTGGCTAACCTGATTATGCGAACAGTTGTCATGTTGGCGTCCGGAAGGATGCGTCGGCGAACGGAAGCTTTATTGGTAAGGAAAGATAGTTAGTTTTCACTATATGATCTCAGGAGCGATTGGAATGCCAAAATTGATGATTAACAAGAGAAGTTATTCTGTAAAGGGGGTGTTATTTGATAAGGATGGCACACTACTCGATTTTATAAGTCTTTGGGGATATTGGAGCGAGTCGTTATACCGGAATTATTCAAGTAAAGTCTTGGCTGTTACAACGGGGGTCATCGATCCTATCTCTGATTTGTGGGGAACAGTTCATGACGCCGCCGGGCATATGACTGATTATAGTAGAAACGGTCCACTCGCCATGGGATCGATTGGCGATTTGCTCGCTATATTAGCATGGCAAGGCTACCGGCTAGGACTCCCTTGGAGTGAATCCATGCGGTTTGCAAGGGAAAGTAAGCGTTTGGCAGATGAAGAAATGGAACAGGTTCGTCCGGCTTATCCAATGCCGGGAGTTATAGGTTTTCTGAAGCAATGCCATGATCAAAAAGTGCCCATGGGCATTGTAACGGCTGATGAGACAGCGGATGCGGAAAAACATTTGCAGTGGTTAGGCATTCGCCAGTTTTTTAAAGTTATTGTCGGGAACGATCTGGTGAAACAGGGAAAGCCTTATCCCGAAATGGTACATAAGGCTTGCTTAGAGCTTGGATTAGCACCGAATCAGGTGGCCTTGATTGGGGATACCAACAGCGATATGCAGATGGGGAAATCCGCAGGGGTTGCAGCCACTATAGGGATAATGATGAAACATGCTGCACAGTCTGGCGATTGCTGGCTCAATGACGCGAATGTGCTAGTCTCTTCGTACGCTGAGCTTCACTTGGAGGAATCCACAGATGAAGGGTGAGAGTGGTTTGGGATGGATACTCTTAATACTTGCCATTCTCTTTGAATTATCGGGTACGACGTCAATGAAGTTATCCGAAGGTTTTACTCGATTTTGGCCGTCTATTTTGATGTTTGTTTTATATGGCTGCAGCTTTACCCTGCTTAACTTTGCTCTAACCTACATTGAAGTTGGAGTTGCTTACGCGATTTGGTCAGGCGTCGGTATTGTTCTCATTACACTGGTGGGATATGTGCTTTTCAAGGAATCATTCAATATTAACCAATTAGCTTGGACGGTAATCATCGTTGTCGGTGTCATCGGCTTGAAGTTAAGCAGTAAGGTTAATTGATATGGCGGATTGCTGCCATCTTTACAATAAACAAATCTGGATTTTACGTAAGCCATCGAAATTTAAACGCGAAAACGCTGTTTGAGCAAAGGCTCGACATCCCCAAGTATTAACGAGTCGTTCATTTTCGATATGGGATGAGAGAATTTTTTGGGGGGGTGCTTAAGGATTGAAATGGCCTTTAATTTATTGCATCTGACTTTCTCGATCAACATTATTTAAAAAACTTAAAGTATGGAGGTTTTCTGTAGTGAATAGAATTTTATCCGTTACACTCGTATCAACGATGATGTTCGGTATGTTATCGAGCACCGCAGTAAATGCAGATAATGGCGCCACGAACGCAGTAGCAATTGCCAACCCCCTTATGGCATCGATTAAATTCGATAATAATTTAAAGGACGATGCAAATCAAGGGCAATCGTTGATAGCACATGGAAATTATAGTTATGTAGAAGGTGTATTACCCGAGACCAAAGCTCTGCACTTAGAAAGCGGAGACGGCAATTATGTCAGTACGACGCAAAGCTTGAATGTTGGTAATGACAGTTTTACCACATCCTTCTGGTATAAAGGCGACACTAAGAATAATCAGGTCATATTATCAAACAAAGATTTTAGTAAGAGCTCTAACGCAGGCTGGGCGATTTATACATCAGCCAATTCGGTCAATATGAATTTAGGATTACCGACCGCATCAGTAAAATTTGGCCGCGACACGTTTAATGCTTCCGCTTGGCGTTACGTGACATTTGTTGTAGACAGGAATAAAATGCTGGGGTCGTTGTATATTGATGGTTACGAAATGGCTGAAACTTCGCTGGGGATCGGAACTTTAGATACATCGAACCCATTACATATAGGTAGCGACGGAGTGGGCGGCAATGGTGGAAATTCATTCGATATCGCTGATCTGAAGGTTTGGAAAGGTGCATTAGGCAGTGATGTAGTTCAAGCTAATTATAAGAGTTACGGTGCAAATAAAGTAGATATGAAGGCACTTAACGACACCATATCAAAAGCAAATAAAATCATAGCAGACGGTCTCGGCGACGGCTTCAGCCAAACCGATTTTGATTATTTGAAAAAGGTTTTTAATATGGCAAATTCGGTTGCAACAACGCAAAAAGTAAAATTATATACACAGGAAACCATCAATTATAATGATCGTGAACTAAACAACGCCATATTCATCTATGAAAAAAGCAATAAAACATTAACTCCCGCCGATTTAAATATAGCGGATAGCAGCGACCCAGAATACAATGGTAATGCTGTAAATACGCGTCAGGAAGCAGATATTAGAAAAGACTTGGAAGTATTCCCGCAGGCCGACGTCATTCTTCAGCCAGGCGACATTACTGGCGGTAACAACGCCAATGAATATGTGTGGATGGATAGTTTTAAAACCGTATACAATAAACTTAAAGCTGAGGGCTTATTTGACAAGACGAAGTTATATGTAGTCAAAGGCAATCATGATATGGGCGGCTCCGAAGCCTTTGTACCTGACGGTACGGCGGGCGCGTGGAACGAATCAACGCAAAAGTACAATAACGATTTCTCTAACAGTGCTTATCGAGTAAAGATAAAAGGATTTAATCTGATAGGTTTTGATGCAAATGTTAACAACAGTAACACGGTGGGAAAAGCCACCAATTTCCTCAACGAAATTAAAAATGAAGCGGGTTATGATCCGACAAAACCCATACTTGCAATGTCTCACTACCCGATAGGCGGAACCGTGTGGTCACAGCAATGGAGCAGCGGTGCAAGTAATAGCTTCGGTAAATTTATTGCCGACAATAATTTTTCACAGGTGTTTTATATGTCAGGTCATACGCAATACGACCCGACCGACGAACGTTCTCTCAATCAAAGTACGGCAACGTTCCTCGATTCTGGTGGGTCGAACTATTCCAGTTATATTGATAACGGTCCGTACGGCGGATATATAGAGGGATCGTATATCAATTATACGACCACACCTCGCATCTCGAATTTCATGGAAATTTACGGTACGAAAATTATCATTAAACAGTATAATTTAGCTACAGATGAATTTGTAAGCATACCTCGTGTAGTCAACGTTGGCGATGGCAAAGATGCCTTTACCTATAACAAGAGCGATACAAGAGACCTCATAGCTCCGCAGTTTGATGAGGGTATTAAGGTCGATTCCCTCAATAACAACGAACTTGCTTTTACAATAAAGCAAGCAAATGACAATGTTCGCGATTTGGAATATAATATTGAGCTTATCAACAAGCTTACCGGGAAAGTGGACAAAACGTTTAACAGCCTTTCACTGCCGCTAGACAATCCATACCTTGAATACAGGAAATATAAGTTTACAGGTGTGTCGCCGACTACACCATATATACTCCGGGTATACGCTGCGGATTCCATGTATAACCGTTCGTCGCAAGACATTGAAATTAATGTTAATGGTGGTAATTTAAACAAAATCACTGCGCCTGCTGACATTGCAGAGGTGGCATTCGGAGCAGCCAAGACAGCAGACGCCCTTGGATTGCCAAAGGCAGTATCCTTGGTTACCGATAAAGGCATGGGGTATGCCCTTGTGACATGGAATGTAGATGCTTCAAACTATAATCCCACTGTAAAGACTGTCCAGACCTTCACTGTAAATGGAACAGTAACTTTGCCAACTGAGGTGGCAAATCCCAATAATGTGCCTTTGACAACTAGCATAAGAGTAACTGTTAATAAGATCTCTCAGTCACAAATGACGGCAACGGCGACAAGTCAGGAAACAGTTGGTGAAAATAGCTCAGCATCCATGGCGATTGACGGAAACCCACAAACGGTGTGGCATACAAAATGGGATAAATCTGATGTTCTCCCTCAATCGATTACCTTAAACCTTGGAGGAGCTTACCAAGTCAATAAAGTCAAGTATTTACCAAGGCAATCAGGGCTAAACGGAATTATTACAACCTATAATGTATATGTAAGTACGGATGGAGTGACCTTTACCAAGGTTGCAAGCGGAAATTGGGCAAGTAACAATGTGGAGAAGGAAGCCATTTTTGACTCGACAGATGCATCATATGTCAAGCTCGAAGCAACGGCGGGTGGTAACGGCTGGGCATCGGCTGCGGAGATTAATGTATTTAGCGAACCAATAGCACCACCTGCCACTACATTGACAGGTTTACAGCAGGTGAACTCTGGTCAAACCTTCAATCTTATGATGGGACTGACCGGCGGTAAGCAAAGCGTATCCCAGCAAGTGTATGCGCAAGATTTGACGCTTCACTTTGATCCGTTGAGTTTGCAGTTCAATTCGGCTACCTCAGTAATAGATGGATTTAAAGTTATCGATCAAAAAGAGAATGTGCCAGGAGAAGTACGGATTCTGGCTGCTAGCATTGGCTCGAAAGTGTATGCACAAGGCGATCTGCTCTCATTCAACTTTACGGCGAAATCTATCACTCAAGCTACAAATAGTTCGATAATTTCAATAAACAATGTTGTTATTGCCAACGGACAGGGTAATGAACTGGAGGTTACCGGAGCCTCCCATGAAATACAAATTAGTGGTAATGAGGTCAAAATTCCTGCTCTGCCTACAGGTTTGACAGCTACAGCAACAAGTACCTCACAGATTAACGTAACTTGGAATGGTTCAACAGACGCAGCGGGTTATGACCTGATGGTAGACGGAGTTGTTCAAACGGATAAATCAAGTCCGTTCGCGCACACAGGTCTTGCAGAGGACTCGGCCCATACTTATATGGTAAGGGCAAAGAATTCAGCAGGAGTCAGCGAATGGAGTGCACAGGTAAGTGCAAGCACTCAGAGATCATCGAACAATGGTGATAACGGAAACAACGGAAACAACGGAAACAACGGTAACAACGGTAACAACGGTAACAATGGTAACAATGGAAACAATGGAAACAATGGAAACAACGGTAACAACAATAACAACAATAATAAGAATAAGAATGCATTTAATAGCGGTATTGTCGATGAGATTAAACTTGTTAATGAGATCACTTCCAAAGTAGAGGAAGCCAAGAAAGCTGATAAAAAGGTTGAACTGGCTGACATTAAAGGACACTGGGGTGAAAAAACCATTAATACGTTTGTGAAACTAGGCGTTATTGATGGTTATGAGGATGGAACATTCCATTCGGATGGTCAAATCACACGTGCCGAGTTTGCAATGATCATCTCGCGCGTATTCGAAATCAATGGTGATGCTAATCTTTCGCATAAAATGAAAGATATTGATAGTCATTGGGCTAAAACATCCATCGACAAACTCGCTAGCGCAGGAGTGATTACCGGATACGAAGACGGAACGTTCAAGCCCGACAAAACAATCACCCGCGAAGAAATGGTCGTTATTTTATCCCGCATCGTCAACTTGACTGAACTGGACAAAGATGCTTCCAAAGGCAATTTTACGGATATGGCAAGAGCAAACTCTTATGCTATTAACCAAATCAAAGATGCAGCAGAAGCAGGTATCATCAGTGGCAAGAATGATGGGATATTTGATCCGCAGGGCAACTCCACACGTGCGGAGGCGCTTACGATCGTACTGAATGCATTGAACCTTAACCCTCAAGTAAAAACACTTTTGGACAGCTTGAATTAAGTCGAGCAGCTTGTTATTCCAGTTATTTATCAATAGAAATGAGGTTGTGCCCAAATGGATTCCTTACCACAGTTGTCGTTCATCAACAACCGATACCGAAAGACTATGCGTCGTACCGGTGTTATTGCTTTAATCATGATGTTGATCCTTAACCTATTCGCAGCATTTTACATTCATGTCGCTGACGCAGCCACTGGCCAGACAATAGTCATGGATAAAACCCAATTCAAGCAATCGGAAGCAATTACCCTAAAGTATACAGGGGCTGCCGCCAATGGGCAGGATTGGATAGGTATCTACCGACCCGGAGATACTCCGGGCCCAATTGGAGCGTTGAGCTGGAAATACGCACCCGCCGGCAATGGTACAATGAGTTTAGCTAGTGGGCTGACACCAGGCGATTATAAGGTACTATTTTTTTCCAATGGCGGTTATACGGAGTTAGCCCGTACGACAGTAAAAGTCATCGTTCCTGTGAGCGGTGTGTCTCTCGATCAGCCGAGCGTACGCATAACTCAAGGCACAACTGCCGTACTAAGAGCTATTATTGCACCAGCTAATGCGACAGATCCCAGCGTGTCTTGGACAAGCAGCGACCCTAGTATCGTGTCCGTAACCGCCACAGGCGGGATCGCTACGCTAAATGCTAATCTTCCTGGAACGGCGACAGTAACGTCGACAACCTATGATGGTAATTTTACGGCATCAGCGAGTGTTAGAGTGGATCCACCTGGCAATAATCTAACCAATGCGATTGCAGCTGCTCAAGCGAAGATAGACTCGGCGTCGATCGGTTCCAAGTGGGGACAATATTCGCAAAGTGCAGCTAGCGCCTTGAAAGCAGCGATTAGTGCTGCCAACGCAGTATGGAGTAACGTCAATGCAACTCAGGCGGAAATCGATCAGTCAGTTATCGCCCTAAATTCCGCCTTACAAAGTTTCGTAGGAGCTGTGAATGTGAAAGCAAGTATCGGCGATTTGGCCATCATATCCTCACACTATGGGTCAACATCCGCTAGTAGTGACTGGGCAGACATTCAGAAATATGACATCAACCAAGATAATGAAATTTCGATTATCGACCTTGATGCCTTTGCTAAAAAGATTTTAAATTAATAACGGTAAGAAGGTTAGCAGAGATGCTAACCTTCTCCTCCATTTTTGCATACTTTTGGGCGTTCTTAATTCAAGTTGCAGAATGAACGGTCGTCACCGAATAAACTAAATTGCAGATTGTTGCATCTCATGAAAAGAGGTTCCGCTATGAAGCAGCGTTCTTTCCTGTCCTTGTTCATCATGATCTTATTATTTTTTGGGACTGCCACAACTTCGTTCGCGCATGTTCAAAGTATGGGTTTCTCGGAATTAAAGATTGAACAGAACGAGATTCTCTATGATCTTTTTCTTGATGAAAGAGATTTGATTCAACAATTCGGTATCAACACCAACTTGGATAATCTGGTGAACGAGGAACAATTCTCGCAAAAAGTTGAATCTTTTCTACAGAAAGGACTTCGCATAGATGCGGATTCGAAGCCCTTCACGATGGAATTTCTTTCGATGAAGATGGCGAATAAGGCTAGCATAAGAGGCGTGGAACTTCAACTGAAGTTTACCGCCGATAAAGTGATCGAACAATGTACTCTTCATTACGATCTGGAGTTGTTTGACCATGTGCCTGCTCATACTAGTGGACTCTTGGTACATGCAGGAGAATATGTCCAGCAGGATTTGATTGATAGCACGAAAAGAGATATTCTGATCAACCTTCCCAAACCTCCCCAGCAGGATATGAATGAGAGCTCTAAAATAGATAATCCGAGCAACCTTCCACAGCCTAAGCTTGGCGCTGTTTTGTGGAAATACTATAAGCTTGGAATCGAACACATTTTGACAGGTTATGATCATTTGGTGTTTTTGTTATCCTTAGTATTAATCGCCTCTCGCTTCAAGGAAGCATTGAAAATTGTTACTGCGTTTACAATCGCCCACAGCATTACACTATTCTTGGTGGCGTCGGGCCGCCTCCATGTCATCTCATCTTGGGTCGAAGCATTGATTGCGGTGACGATCTGTTACGTGGCCGTGGAAAATATGTTTGTTAAAAAGGCGAAATGGCGGTGGGTACTGACAGCCTTATTTGGCCTGATTCACGGCATGGGCTTCGCCGGGGCTTTGGCTGAAACAGGACTTCCAAAGGGCAATCTGATTGGAACGCTCCTGACGTTTAATTTGGGTGTAGAAACGGGCCAATTGATGGTCTTATGCCTATTACTGCCACTCTTGATTTGGTTGCGAAGGTTCCCATGGTATCGTAAAATGATGATTTCAACGTCTTGGCTTATTTTTGTGCTGGCATTTTATTGGTTGATTGAAAGATTGTAATTAGGCCATTCATTGATCAATACGAGAGTTAGCGGTATTTTTGCTAGCTCTTTTTATTATTGCGTGTCTAACCAAGTCAGGCACAACTAGCTGGTATAGTCCGGTCGAGGTAGTCGTCTCGAGTTCGGATTATAATTTGTAGCAGCAGAGACGCTTGGTGCATCAAAATAGCGTACTTTTTGAACGGTAACTGTACAAGGTACCAAGTTTGCGCTCATTAGAAGCAGATGAAGTAAGAAACGAGCCATACAGTCCTGCTTAGATAACGAAAAGACGACCTTCATCCTAAAAAATGGAAATGAAGGTCGTCTTTTTATTCGTCTATCTTTGGCAGCTCGAAAAAACTACAAGTTCTTCAGTGGCCTCCTCATTAGCACGGACGGCACTTATCGTTGTCGGTGTCATCGGCTTGAAGTTAAGCAGTAAGGTTCATTGATATGGCGGATTACAGCCTCATGTTTACAATAGATTAATCCAGATTTTACCTGTAGTTAACCTAATGAACGCGATTTTATTGTACAGTATTTTTTGTACGAATATGAAAGAATAGATTTTTTTATATGAATATTATAAAAGTAAAAAAAAAATTGAACGTAAGTCATCGAAATTTAAACGCGAAAATCGCTATTTGAGCCAAGACTCGACATCCCCAAGTATTTAACGAGTCATTCACTTTCGATATGCAAGTTTTTTTTCACAGGGAAGAGAGAATTTTTGGGAGGTGGTGCTTAGGGATTGAAATGACCTTTATTTATCGAATCAATACGTCTTCTCACAAGCGCACTTGCTCTGACACAGGTAATTTGCTCAGAGAGTTGTGCGTTGGCACCTTCTCGATGTTGGTTGAATGATTTTACGAGCTTTTTGAACAGATCCTTAAAAAACTAAAGTATGGAGGTTTTCTGTAGTGAAAAGAGTTATATCCTTTACCCTCGCATCAATGATGTTAATCGGTACGTTATCGAACACCGCAGTAAATGCAGATAATGACGTAGTAAATGCCAACCCCCTTATGGCATCGATTAAATTCGATAATAATTTAAAGGACGATGCAAATCAAGGGCAATCGTTGATAGCACATGGAAATTATAGTTATGTAGACGGTGTATTACCCGGGACCAAAGCTCTGCACGTAGAAAGCGGAAACGGCAATTATGTCGGTACGACGCAAAGTTTGAATGTTGGTAATGACAGTTTTACCACATCCTTCTGGTATAAGGGCGACACTAAGGATAATCAGGTCATATTATCGAACAAGGATTTTAGTAAGAGCTCTAACGCAGGCTGGGCGATTTATACATCACCCAATTCGGTCAATATGAATTTAGGATTTCCGACCACATCAGTAAAATTTGGGCGCGACACGTTTAATGCTTCCGCTTGGCGTTACGTGACATTTGTTGTAGACAGAGATAAAATGCTCGGGTCGTTGTATATTGATGGTTACGAAATGGCTGAAACTTCGCTGGGGATCGGAACTTTAGATACATCGAACCTATTAAATATAGGCAGCGACGGATTGGGCGGCAATGGTGGTAATTCATTCGATATCGCTGATCTGAAGGTTTGGAAAGGTGTATTAAGCAGTGATGTAGTTCAAGCTAATTATAATAGTTACGGTGCAAATAAAGTAGATATGAAGGCACTTAACGACACCATATCAAAAGCAAATACAATCATAGCAGGCGGTCTCGGCAACGGCTTCAGCCAAACCGATTTTGATTATTTGAAAAATGTTTTTAATATGGCAAGTTCGGTTGCAACAACGCAAAAAGTAAAATTATATACACAGGAAACCATCAATTATTACGAACGTGAACTAAACAACGCCATATTCATTTATCAAAAAAGCAATAAAACTTTAACTCCCGCCGATTTAAATATAGCGGATAGCAGCGACCCGGAAATCTCTGCAAATCCCAGTACAATCGCGCGCGTGGAAGCAGATTATAGAAAAGCCCTGAAAGTATTCCCGCAGGCCGACGTATTGGTGCAGCCTGGCGACATTACCGGCGGTAACAATGCCAATGAATATGTGTGGATGGGTGAGCTTACCAAAGTATACAATAAACTTAAAGCTGAGGGCTTATTTAACACTACGAAGTTATATATAGTAAGAGGCAACCATGATATGGTTAAGGGAGACGTCCAGGATTTAATACCTGTCGGTACGGCGGGCGCGTGGAACGAATCAACGAATTCGTACAATAACGATTTCTATAACAGTGCTTATAGGGTAAAGATAAAAGGATATAATTTGATTGGATTTGATGCAAATATTAACAGCAATAGCACGGTGGGAAAAGCCAAAGATTACCTCAACCAAATTAAAAGTGAAGCGGATTATGATCCAACAAAACCCATATTTGCAATGTCTCACTACCCGGTAGGCGGAACCGTGTGGGGATCGGCATGGAGCAGCGGTGCAAGTAATAATTTCGGTAAATTTATTGCCGACAATAATTTTTCGCAGGTGTTCTATATGTCAGGTCATACGCAATATGACCCGACCGACGAACGTTCTCTCTATCAAGGTACGGCTTCGTTTCTCGATTCCGGTGGTTCGAACTATTCCAGTTATCAAGATGACGGTCCGTTCGGCGGATATATAGAAGGCTCGTATGGAAGCTATCATACCACACCTCGCATCTCGAATTTCATAGAGGTTTACGGTACAAAGTTGATCCTCAAGCAGTACAATTTAGCTACAGATGAATTTGTAAGCATACCTCGTGTAGTCAACGTTGGCGAAGGCAAAGATGCCTTTAGCTATAGCAAGAGCGATATAAGAGAACTCATAGCTCCGCAGTTTGATGAGGGCATTAAGATCGATTCCTTCAATAACAACGAAGTTGCTTTTACAATAAAGCAAGCAAATGACAATGTGCGCGGTATGGAATATAATATTCAGCTTATCAACAAGCTCACGGGGAAAGTGGACAAATCGTTTAACAGCCTTTCGTATCCGATGGACAAACCATTCGATGTGTACAGGCATTATAAGTTTACAGGTTTGACCCCAAATACTCCATATATAATCAGGGTATTCGCCGACGATTCCATGTATAACCGTTCGTCGGAGGACATTGACCTTAAGATTAACACTGGTAATTTAAAAAGCATCACTGCGCCTGCTGACATAACAGGGGTGGCATTCGGATCGGCGAAGACAGCGGACGCCCTTAGATTGCCAGGGACAGTATCCTTGGTTACTGATGAAGGCGTTGGGAATGCCAATGTGACATGGAATGTAGATGCTTCAAACTATGATCCCACTGTAATGACTGTACAGACCTTCACTGTAAATGGAACTGTAACTTTGCCAACTGGGGTGGCAAATCCCAATAACGTGCCTTTGACAACAAGCATTAGAGTAACTGTTAATAGGATCATTCAGTCGGCAACGGCGACAAGCCAAGAAACAGCCGGTGAAGATGATAGTGCCTCCATGGCGATTGACGGAAACCCACAAACGATTTGGCATACCAAGTGGAATAAATCCGACGTTCTCCCTCAATCGATTACCTTAAAACTTGGAACAGCTTTCCTAATCGATAAAGTCACGTATTTGCCAAGGCAATCAGGCGGCAACGGAATTATTACAGCCTATAACGTGTTTGTAAGTAAGGATGGAGTGACCTTTACTAAAGTTGCAAGCGGAACTTGGGCAAACGATAATGCGGAGAAAGTAGCAACTTTTGATCCGACAGATGCATTATATGTCAAACTCGAAGCAACGGCGGGTGTTAACGGCTGGGCATCGGCTGCGGAGATTAATGTCTTTGAAGTTGAACATCAACCGCCAACTACAACGGACAATGCGCCAAGCGGTCTGGGTCAATCAAGATGTCACTGTAACCTTAAGCGCGAGCGATAACGAATCGGGTGTAGCCAATACCTACTACATCGTAGACGATGGCGCTGAGCAAACGGGAAAGACCGTCGTATTGTCGGAAGAAGGCGTGCATAAGCTTGTATATTGGAGTGTAGACAAAGCAGGCAACGTGGAACGGGCACATACAGTATCCGTTAGCATCGACAAGACAGCCCCGTCGATCGCGGTGTCCGTACCGGGAGATAACAGTATCTATAAAGATTCCGTGGATTTGACGCCTCAGATTGCATGGACAGATAACTTGTCGGGTGTGGACAGCAGCAAGACGACGGTGACGATGGATACGTATTCTTACCAAATCGGAACGGCGATCCCGCTTTATAAGTTGCCGCTCGGTAAGCATACTCTTATTGTTACCTCCAGCGACATGGCCGGCAATGTGGGAAGCAAGACCGTTCATTTCCAGACGGTGGCCAGCATCGATTCCTTGAAGGCGCTGGTAACACGCTTTGCCGATGCCAAATGGATCGACAATGCGGGAATTGCCAACAGCCTGCAGGCCAAATTGGCGAACAACAATTTGAAGAGCTTTGTGAACGAGGTGGAGGCGCAAAGCGGGAAACACATTTCAAGCGAAGCGGCAACCTATTTGCTGCGAGACGCTCAAAATTTAGTGACACAAAAGTAGAACATTATTTGATCACATTTGGATGATCGGTACTGATATGGGGGGAGATCAATTTTCTCCCCCTCATCGATTTGGACGATTAATGGTACCTTAGGTGATCTAAAGCTGTATTTCCTCGAACGAAGTCGAGCAACAACTTCACTTGCGCATTCCGGAAGTATGGGTTACTCGGTATTAAACATTGAAGATAAAGAGATTCTCTATGACCTTTTTCTTGATGAAAGAGATTTGTTTCCACAATTCGGTACCAACCTGGATAATCTGGTGAACGAGGAACAGTTCTCGCAAAAAATCGAATCCATTAAGCTTGGAATCCCAATAACGGTAGGAAGGCTAGCAGAGATGCTAGCCTTCTTCTCCATATTTGGAGCGCTCCCCAATTTACAAAAGCCCGTACTGCTGCCTCATCATCTTCAACTTTTGTTCTATATAAGTTATCACCTCAGGCGGTTCGAAATCCTGACCGCTTCTCCACCCCCCAAAATCATCTCCGCGTAAAACGACACCTTGTTCACGGGGATCATCATACGGATCTGACCACTTCCATCCTCATAGTGTTCAATGAACTTATTAAACCAGCCGTTCTCATCTAGGGTTCTTACGCCCATGGGTGTCAGAGTGACTATCAATTCCCGTTCACGCGATGAACCGCGCCATTGCGGCCCACCGGATGAAGCCTGTCATCGACCGTATATTTTCTTTCGACGAAGCCAAGGAGGCGTTCAGCTACTGCAAGGAGGCTTCGAAATTTGGTAAAGTTATTATTCGCCATCCATAAAAAGGAGCCCTTTCTTTTCCTTTTGGGAAGAGTAAGGGCTTCTCAACCTTAAACATTTTTAAAAATCGCTTATACTCCGGACGCCCATACCTAAAATATTCAAGGTACCTTCGCATTGCTTAACAACAATTATTCGTATATACTAAAATTGTAATTGATTAATCACTAATTAATAGTGAAGGAGGCAATCTGATGACAAAAATCGAAATGGCCATGGTCAATCGCAAATCGGATATCATATCGGCAGCGATCGAGGTATTTGCGGAGATCGGGTATTTCCGTGCAACGACGGCACAGGTCGCGGAACGAGCCAACATATCGCAGCCGTATATTTTTCGTTTTTTTTCGAAGAAGGAAGCTTTGTTGTTGACTGCGCTGGAGGTATCCTGGACGCGTGTGATCGATTCCTTTCGTAAGGTGGTAGCAGCCGCGCCGTCTGGACAGTTGGAGACCGACCTGATCCGGGCTTACGAAAATATTCTGGATACGTATCAAAATGAAGTGCTGCTCCAGATGCAAGCACAGACGATCCAGGAAGACTCAATCCGGGAAGCGATGCGTAATGGATACGGGGAAGTTCGCCGAATTGTTTTGGACGCTTTCCGCCTAGTCGGCAGTCCGAATGCTGAGGAACGGACTATGCTGTTCCTGGCTAGGGGAATACTATGCAACATATCAGTCGTACTGGCAATGCCCGAATTGAAGGAAGTATGAGAAGGATTACAAGTTTTTTTAAAATAGTGATTGACCAATCAATAACAACATGATATATTGAATTCAGGTTAGTAATTGATCAATCACAAAACAAATGATGAGGTGATTCCTTTGGAAAAAGCTATTGTAGTAGGAGCAACGGGAGGAACGGGTGCTTCAGTTGCGGAAGAGCTCGTTAAGCGAGGAATTCAGACGGTGGCCTTCGGGCGTTCTCGTCAAAAGCTGGAGGATCTTAGGGCTAGGCTGGGCCATCCTAAGAATCTGACGATTGCCATAGGTGATGCTTTTCGTCCGGATGACATCGTCTCTGCTTCGGAAGGTGCAGATCTCCTGTTCCATTGTGCGAACGTGCCATATCACGAAATGGTAAGCAAGCTGATTCCTCTTGGCGAATCGGTGATGGAGGCCGCTGATAGGCTGGGCATAAAGGTAGTCGCGATCGACGGTATCTATCCCTATGGAAGAAAGCAGATGGCTCGGGCGACCGAGGAGCATCCCAAGCAGCCGCATACGAAGAAGGGCAAGACCAGACTCGCTTATGAGAAGATGCTGTTCGATGGACGGTGGAGTCGTGCTAGGGTTATGATCGTCCGCTTACCGGATTATTACGGTCCCACGGCGAATGAGGCTTCATATCTGGGCTCTACTCTTGAAGCGATTGCGGCTGGCAAGATGGCATTTTTCATAGGCAATATGCGTGTCCCCCGCGAGTTCGTCTACTTACCGGACGCGGCGTTCATGATCGCGGAGCTCGCCAGCAAGGACGATGCTTATGGGCAGAACTGGCATATACCTGGTGCAGGCTTGATCTCAGGAAAGGAGATCGTGCAAATAGCCCAGCAGGCTAGCGGAAGCGCCAAATCGGTTATTCCGCTCGGAAGAGTCGGGCTGTCTTTGCTCGGTATAGCTGTTCCAGTTATGAAGGAAGTGGTGGAGATGCTTTATTTGACCGAAGAGCCGCTTGTCTTGAGCGGGGACAAATACGAGCGATTGATCGGACCGGCACGGGCGACCAGCTTCGAAAAAGGAATCACGGCTACGGTTCACGCGTTGCAGAGAAGAAATGGCGCTTCTTTTAAAGTTAATAGTAAGTAATCAATCACTAATTAATTTGTGGGGGAATAGACAATGAACCATTTGATCATTTATACACATCCAAGAAAAAGCAGCTTCAATCACGCAATTCTGGACGCGGTGACGGAAAGCTATCTCCAAGAGGGGGATGGAGTTATCGTTCGGGATTTATACGGTATGGGTTTCCAGCCGGCACTTGGCTCAAGTGAAATGCTCGGCGGGGTGGGTGAGGATATCGTCCGAGAGCAATCCTATGTATCGTGGGCGGATCATGTTGTGTTCATCTTTCCGCTATGGTGGACGGGATTGCCTGCGATGCTGAAGGGCTATATTGACCGTGTATTTTCGTATGGATTCGCCTACAAGTATGACAATGGGGTTCAATCCGCGCTGCTAACGGGCAAGAAGGTGACACTCATCCATACGCAGGATAAGTCCCGAGAAGCATATGAAGCAAGCGGGTTGGGGAATGCGATTCGTCTTACGATAGATGAAGGGATACTCGCGTATTGCGGCTTCGAAGTGACTCGCCATCTCGTATTCGACTCGATGTATGCTTCGACCGCCGAGGATAGGAAATCTTGGCTCGCACAGCTTTCGGAAATGATGCGCAATCCTTCGGAAACGAAAGAAAAGGCGTAAAAGAACGCAATTTAATCAGATGTAATTAATCAATCAATAACAAACTAAAGGAGAGATGTATGATGAATTTCAAAGCTCAACAAATATCAGCGTCATCAAATATTATACCCTACCGTTGGTGGGCGCTTATCGCGCTTGCGCTTGCACAATTCCTTGTCGTACTGGATGCGTCCATCGTTAATATTGCACTTCCGTCGTTGGGGGCGGAACTTCACCTGGATACAACTACGCTTAGTTGGGTGATCACGGCTTACGTATTACCGTTCGGAGGGCTGCTGCTTTTGGGCGGAAGACTTTCCGACCGGTACGGACATCGCAGGTTATTTATCGCTGGGGTCACTGGATTCGCGGTCGCTTCGGCGGCAGCTGGATTCGCGAACTCGGGAGCGTGGCTATTGACTGCAAGAGCGGTGCAAGGCGCTTCGGCCGCTCTTCTCGCTCCCGCGGCTCTTGCTCTTCTCACCAAGCTTTTCATGGATCCGCAGGATCGGGCTAAGGCCCTTGGCATCTGGGGGGCTGTTGCCGGCATTGGCAGCGCTGCGGGCGTATTGCTAGGAGGAGTACTGACTTCTTCTTTCGGATGGCCATCGGTGTTCTTCGTGAATGTTCCTGTAGGCCTATTGGTTATCGCAGCAACTCCTTTTCTCATCGCCAAAGATAAGCCAGGCGAACGCGCAAGTCTGGATATGCCTGGAGCAGCCGCGGTTACCGCTGGCATCGTAACCTTAGTTTTCGCGCTCTCCGAAACCGAACGAGTTGGATGGACATCTCCGCTGACGTTGATGCTTGCTGGTGTATCAGTCTTGCTTCTCGCCGCGTTTGTCTTCATCGAGCGACGCGCCAAGAACCCACTTATGCCGCTAGGTGTATTTCGCAACAAGTCAGTATTAGGCGGCAATCTGGCAATGTTCCTTATCGGAGGAGCGACAACAGGACTATTCTTCGCACTCTCGGTCTATATGCAGCAGGTGCTTCACTATGACGCAATGAAGGCAGGGCTTACCCAACTTCCGTTGGCGGGAGCGCTGGTTGTGATAGCGGGAGCCGTACCGGCACTTGTTAAGAAGCTCGGAACGCGTCGGACGCTTGCCTCTTCATTACTTTTGCTCGCCGCCGGCTTAATCTGGTTGTCTTTGGCGCCAAGTGATGCATCGTTTGCGGTTGATCTGCTTGGACCTAGTATCGTGATCGGAATCGGGTTGGGAGGGGCTTTCGTCGCCGGGACGGAGTTGTCGGTCCATGGTGTTGACGACAGCGAAGCGGGTATGGCCAGCGGACTTGTCAATACGAGCCAGCAAATCGGTGGAGCTATTGGGCTTGCTGTATTAGCGACGATATCGTCGACCAGAACAAGGGACTTATTGAGTAATGGAATAGCCGAGACGCAAGCGTTGACCAGCGGATTCACGTGGGTGTTCCTCGGTGCGGCCGCTTTTGCCATCATAGGAGCGATTATTGTCCTCAAGGTTGTTCGCCCTTCCTTATCACGAAGTGCTATTAAAGAATCAATGACATTACAGAAAAGAGGGTGATCGGCCATGGCTAAGAAGAGCAGCTCTAAACGTCCGTTCTACTTCGGATTCTCTCTGCTGCTTTTGCTCCTGATCGGTGTAACGGTGAGCGTTTATTTCTGGCAAATGCGGCTTCAGAAACCGATGGAGGTCAATATGGCCCATCATGAACATAGCTCAGGCGCTGTTTCCGAAGCTGCCATGCAAAGTCATTCTGCGACAGGCGTTTCCTGTGAGTCGATTGTAGCAAAGGATACTTCGGGGCCGATCCGCAAGTTCGATCTGACAGCCGCTCAGACGGTTCTACAGCTGGAGGGCGGTAAGACGGTCGATGCGTGGACCTTCAATGGCTCTTCTCCGGTCCGGAGCTTCGCGTCACAGAAGGCGATCGTGTCGAAGTTACGCTCTTCAACAAGGATATCGCAGATGGTGTTACGATTCATTGGCATGGGATCAATGTTCCTTGCTCACAGGATGGCATTGCAGGGGTGACTCAGGACGCCGTGCAGCCCGGTGAAAAGTTTACGTATACCTTTGTCGCGTCGGATCCTGGCACTTATTGGTACCATTCGCATCAGATGAGCTCGATACAGGCGAAAAAAGGGCTTCTGGGCTCCATTGTCGTCCAACCGCGGGAACCGTCCGCTCTGCTATCCTCTGTGAAGGAGGTATCCGCGCTTTATCAACGGTTGGATTCCACCATGCTGCTGAACGGCAGCGCCAAGGGACTGAGCATGCCGGGAAAAGCAGGCGAACAAGTCAGACTGAGGCTGACCAATGGAGACAATGAAACGATGAACTTCTCGGTCGACGGGGCCCCCTTCCAAGTTATTGCGATGGATGGTCACGACCTGCATGAACCAGGCCTCCTAAGCGGTACAATCATTCCGGTAGGAGCGGGCCAACGTTACGATCTGCTTATCCGGTTGCCCGAATCGAACAAGGTTATCGTAAGCAGCCAATCGGTCAAGAACCTGTCGATTACACTCGGCAGCGGGAGTGAACCGAACCGGTCTGAAGGAGGCGGGATGTTCTCGTTCGTCGATTACGGCACTCCTCTGGCGGAGGATCCGATGAGCAAGCTTAAGCCTGACCAAAGCTTCGTTCTAAGGCTCGGCCAATCCATCTTTGTCAAAACGATCAATGGCCATTCGTTCCACGAGATTCCTCCCATGACTGTGAAGGAGGGGGAACATGTGCGTATTACCCTCATCAATGAGGGAGGAGGTGATCATCCGTTCCACACTCACGGCCATACCTTCCGTGTACTTAGCAAAAATGGCATTCCATTGAAAGGCAGCCCCGTCTATCTGGACACTCTTCTGATGAAAGATGGCGAAACCTACGAGGTTCTTCTGGAGGCAAACAATCCAGGCTTATGGATGGCGCATTGCCACAATCTCGGGCATGCCTCGATGGGGATGAGCATGATGCTCAACTATGAGGGAATCACGACGAAATACAGGGTGGGAACCAAGTCGGGCAACCTACCTGATCTATGAAATGGATAATAAAAAAATTAATTTGGGAGTGATCACGATGAAAAAAGCAATGGTTGTAAGAGTGGGCAAGGGAATCGGCGGAGCGCTGATCGAGAGATTAATCGGAGGTGGCGTCGATGTTGTCGCCTATTCCGGGTCACGACGTAAGCTAACGGCGTTGGAGGAAACATTTGCTCATTCCTCTCATTTACGTACGGTGTTGGGGGACGCCAATGATTCAGATGCTCTACTCGCCGCTGCTGCAGATGGAGTTGACGTAATTTTCTGTGGTATTTATCTGACCTATGACGAGAATCCGGAGAAGGTTGAGCAGATGCTTGTGGCTATCGAGAAGGTCTCGGAAAAAACTGGCGTCAAAGTAGTAATAATTGAAGGAATTTATCGTCCAGCTGGTGAAAATGAGCAAGCCCTGCGTTCCGATGAGCGGTATATGCGTTTGTTAAGTCCAGAGCTATACGGGGCGGACGTTTCTAATACGATCGTTCATTATCAGCTCAAAAAAATAGCGCAAGGTAAAGCGGTCAAGTTGATGACTAACCCAGCCTTTAAACGAGAGTATTTGTATATAGCCGATGCCGTCCAAGATGTAGTAGAGCTTGCCTCGCAGGATTCCTCGTTCGGAGAAACATGGCGTCTGTGCGGCGGACCGGCCATTACTGCGGAGGAATTGATCGCAATCGCTGGTTCGGTCGTTCACGTTACTCCACGCATCGAAAGAATTGGTGGCTGGAAACTGAGACTGCTTCAATGGCACGAGCCGAGGGCGAAGGAGATTCTGAACCGCTATGAAAAAGGCGGACACATCGATCAGGAATTCGGACTTGAGTATGTCAGAAGCGGTGAGGCTACATCGTATGAAGCGGGTATTGCCGCAACTGTAGCGAGTATAAAGGAGAAGCAAGGAAGAGAAAACAATCTGTAGAGCAGGTATGGCAATTTCGGTTGCCTTCATGTTAGTGATTAATCGATAACATTGCATTAAATGAGATAATCCCATTGGAAAAGCAATGGAATTAATAAGGAGGTAATAGAGATGAAAAAATCGTTTAAGTTAACCGCATTTATAATAAGCTTTCTATTATTGATATCCATACTGATTGGCGGGGGCATCTATAGAGCAACAACTACAAATAGTCCTTCTGATGAATCAAATAAGGCCAACATCGATGTCGACCGCAACGCCCAGGACATAGTCGACCTTTCCATCGTCATCAACGCTCCGCTGCAGACCGTATGGCGATTACAGACCGGTATCGACCAGTGGCCCACCTGGCAGAAAGACATCACTCAAGCGCGGCTGTCCGGTCCGATCGCAGCTGACAGCTCCTTTAACTGGGAGACCCACGGGCTGCCCGTCGTCTCCACCATCCGCGAGGTAGACCCTATGCGACGCATTGTCTGGGGCGGCCCAGCACTCGGCATCGACGGCGTCCACGTGTGGACATTCAAAACGACCGCCAACGGAGTCGTCGTGCATACCACCGAGTCCTGGGACGGCCCGCCTGTGGCAGCTGATCCCGACGGTATGCGTGCGGCACTCACGTCCTCGCTCACCGCTTGGCTCGCAGCCCTCAAGACAACAGCCGAGGCGGCTAACTGATCGGTACATGGCAAGACTAGCATGGTGAATATTAACGTTAATTTCCGCCCAAAACTGGGCGGTTTTTTCGTTAAATTTGTACGATTATACATGCATAAAATGCGATCATCCATGGCTCAACGTCTGTTTTTCACCTACACTTAGACTATAAATCAATACGCAGAGGAGTGTATAGGTATGATGGTGAAGGTAGGCAGTCGCGAGTTGGAGATGGGTGGTCCCTGTTTCCACATATTTCAGATTACCAGGTATATTGGTTGGATAACCACTGGGTATCGGATGAAATTACAATTATTCAACCGAATGCAGATGGTCTGGGTAGATATAGCTGAGTTTATTGCTTTTCAGGAGTTCATCTTTGGTCAGGATATTGAAATACTTCAACATCAAAAGCGGAGGAACTCCCCTTGGACCTTCAAGAACTACATTTAAAGAGCGATCGTATGAGCATCGCTTACCGTAAATATTTGGTTAGTCTTGGTGTCACCTGGGGGTTCACTTGGGTAGGTAAATAGGTGGATTTTTGATAGTTATGTGTATAATAGAGGTATGATATTTTCAAAGGTGGTCTACATACGATGATTAAATGCACCCATTGTTCGAAAGCTACAGATCTTCAAATGCAGCGCTGCATCCATTGTGGGAAGATCCTGACGTACACCGTTGCAGAGAAATTCGATATCCTTGCAGAATCCGTTGAACATGCGTTGAAGAAGGAGCTAGAAGCAAGAAGAAAGATGAGGCATTAGATCATGAGATGTATGCTGAGAGAGCCGAAATGGACTTCTCATCCTCGTAAAAGTTGCAAAGTGTTGCTGAGAAGTCCAAAAAGAACTTCTTGAAGCCAGAAGGATGCTTGTTTACCGACAAATGTATCTGAGTGAGCTGAAATGGACTTCTCACTGCCGGAAAAGTAGCAAAGTGTTACTAAGAAGTCCGAAAAGGACTTCACGGAGCCAGAAACATGCTTGTTAACCGACAAATGTATCTGAGAGAGCCGAAATGGACTTCTCAACGCCGGAAAAGTAGCAAAGTGATTAACTTTTCCTTGGTATTTGCGGAATGTTGTACGACGTACAACAATTTCTCTGATTTCTGCCCTCCAGGCTGGAGATGTTGTATTTCGTACAACAATTTATCCTTATTTCTTGCGAAATGGCCAATTTTGCTTGGAATTGCTGTATTCAATACAACATTAGCTAGGATAACGCTAAACGGATTCAATATTGTTGTACGAAGTACAACTTTACATGTTTTCAACACCTAAATTCAAGATGTTACCTTCTGTAATTTAGCAGGATTGTTGATTTTGTAAGGTATCGGATGTTTGGAGAGCTTCTTTGCTACAATTTTACATTCGAATGAGAGCTTGTCCCCGATTTCTAGCTCCAACTTCTTAAGTGTGGCACTGTGGCTGGACCAGGCTTCGCCGATTTCCATTTCAGGTTCTGTCATGGAAACAGCTTCGTAGATAACGACTTCATCCTCCGTATCAGAAAAATTGTTCGGGACAGTTGTAAATTCTTTTACTGTAGCGATCATTTTCACCTTATCTTCGGGAAGCTCAAGCTTTGGAGCTTTTTCTTTTTTTGCCTTCTCTTTTTTCGGCTCTTTGGGGGCCTTTTTAACTTCTTCAACACTAGCTTCTGCAGTAGCCTCCACATTAGCTTCTACGGCAACTGGAGCATCTTCTTGCAAAGCTTCAAGCTCTAAAACCTCCGCCTCTGTGGCGTCAGCGGCTCCTGCTCCTCTCTGGCTGTAATTGGCTGCTTGCATTTCTTTCAGATAAGAGGGGTGGATGCAGTGCAGCTGCTTGTTGTCGAATTCAATGACAGCCGTCATTTTATCCACATAACCAACAATGCCGCATGGCAGATTCATACCATTCCCCTTGTAGAAGAATGCCTTTGTTTTCGCTGCTTTCTCGGAAAGCAAGCCCCACTCTTTACATTGTTCGAGCTGCTCAGTCTCGTCTTCGAAAGTGTTATACGTTGGGGGTTGGATGGTAAACGCATGGACCATGAGTTGTCCGCCTTTCTATTATTTGTTGGGAGTATGTATCGTTAGTTATTCTAAGCGGTAATCGTCGGTTTTCTCGCCGTCTTCCCATATCTCTACGAAAAGGGCATCACAGTTTTCAAAGTCAGTCGGCTTCAGAGAGAGTGCTTTCTCCTCGTCAGCGCCTACATAAACATTTTCCATTCCTTCGCCATCGAAGGAGAGGATAACATATATTTTCATATGCCGTTGTGCCTCCAGTAATTTGATATTGACCATTATAACACAATTGCGGAAAAGTTCGCTTGACGAGCAACAGCAGCGGTAGATAAAGAAGGTAAGGAGACAGTATCTATTGGCTGAAAATGATGATTTGCTTCACTTTCTGCATGTAGTTACCTGTGAAATTGGCTTAAAATTACCCCCAAGTTCATATAGATGAATACAACCTATTCTCCATATTGTAGTAACAGCACTTTCATCCATCCGTTATGGGGGAATCGAAGGAGGAGGTTCGAGGGTGGCGATATTCGTCTTATTTGTCATCGGATGTCTATGTGGGTTCTTGTTATTTAGAAAAAATGTGATCCTGGTCAGTCAGGAACCAGTTCCGAAAAATGTGAAGCTGTCTATTATAATCCCTGCAAGGAATGAAGCATGCAATTTGCCTTATCTCCTCCACGCACTGAAGGTCCAAACCCTGGAACCCTTTGAAATTATCGTTGTGGATGATTTTTCGGAGGACGATACGAAGGAAATTGCTGAAAGCTACGGGGTTACTGTGATTAGCAATACGAGTCTTCCACAAGGATGGACAGGTAAAAACTGGGCAGTATGGAATGGATATTTGCATGCTACAGGTGATCTAGTTGCTTTTCTTGATGCGGATATTCGCTTAGTTCCACGTGCGCTGGAGGCATTGGTTAAGGCGAGAAAAAAAGCGGGAGGCGTCATTTCTGTCGTTCCCTTCCATTATACGGAGAAGTTTGTTGAAAGACTGGCGCTAATCTTTAATGTGCTGGGTGTATTCGCTTTTACGTCCCCTTTTGAAAAGAAAAATTCGAAAAAAGGTCTATATGGCTCCTGCATCCTAACGACTAGGGAAGATTATGAGAAAATTAAGGGACATCAAAGCATCAAGTCGGAGATGTTGGATGATTTGAACCTTGGGGCCGCCTATCGGCATGCCGGAATTCAAGTGACGAATTTTATCGGGCGAGGACTGGTTTCTTTTCGTATGTATCCACAAGGGATCAAGAGCGAGGTTCAAGGCTTCGGAAAAGGGGCAGTCCTTAGCACGTCAACGTTAAGTCCGGGTACGATCCTCTTTGTTGCTATTTGGGTTGTTGGGCTAATTGCTTCCGAAACTTTCTTCTTATTTATCAACACTTCGTGGGCACTGCCACTTTTCATCGGATATCTCTTATACATGATACAGCTGTTTTATTTGGTTAAACATGTGGGTGTGTTCGGAATTGTCATGCCCGTTTTGCATGTTCTCTCAACGATATTTTTCATCTATGTCATGCTGTATTCCGTTTATCAGGTCGTATTCCTTGGACATGTGTCATGGAAAGGACGGCACGTCAAGGTAGGCAGCAGGAGGGGGCAATGACCATCGTTTGGACGGTTTGTGCCTTTCTATCAGGTTCTTTTATGTTTTCTTACTGGCTTGGCCTTATCGCTAAAAAAAACTTGAAGACGGTTGGTGACGGGAATCCGGGGGCCCTGAATCTGTGGAAGGCAGCAGGTTATAAGCTTGGTGTTGTTGGTATTATTTTCGACTTTTTAAAAGGATACCTTATTCTTCTTTTTATATTGGGGTATGAAAAAGTTCAAGGGTACTCCATCATTTCCATCGCACTGGCTCCGATTATCGGGCATGCCTTTTCTCCTTTCCTTAAAGGGAAGGGAGGCAAAGCAATCGCTGTGACCTTCGGCGTATGGAGTGCTTTATCCAGCTTTGAAGCTTCTCTTGCTCTTGCGGTGTTATTGGCCATTTTACTGAGTTCAATCAAGGTAATCAACAGAGGAAAGTCTATATCGACTGAGGCAGACGCCTTGCAGGTCGTAGTCGGTTTTCTGCTGTTAGGTACCTATTTGTATATGAGGCATTATTCGGATGCAATCCTTTGGGTATGGTCAGGGAATTTTCTATTGCTTGTATATACCCATAGATATGAGCTTGCTGTTTATTTAAAGAGGCGATGAAAAATAAATAAAAAGGATCTCGGCCTTGATGCCGGGATCCTTTTTTTGTTCATATAAACAAGGCAGAGTGATTACATACAAGGCTTCTCATTAGGAAAAACTAGGGGTTAAGCAGAAAGGAGTGAGCCTAGATATGGAGGATCGAATAGCTCTGAGGGAAGAGCGGCTAAACGCATTAAGCCACGGCTTGGGCGCCGCGTTAAGTGCCTTCGGTCTTTTTTTACTTTTACAACGTTCCGTTCTGTTCGAAGATCTAGCCTACAACGTGAGTAATACAATTTATGGGTTATCTTTTTGCTTGCTATATCTGTCCTCGACCCTGCTGCATTGCTCACGCTCGAAGAAGTGGGGCAAACGCTTTGAAGTCATGGACCATGCGGCTATCTTTATTGCCATTGCGGGTTCGTATACGCCATTCCTGCTTATTACCTTGCAAGGAACACTAGGTTACACTCTGCTGCTGTTGATATGGGTTCTAGCATTGGGAGGCGTCCGCTATGTTCATTTGATCATTAAGCGGTTTATGCCTTGGGGCCTTCTTATGTATTTGTTGATGGGCGGCTTCATGGTTTCAATAATAGGGCCGCTAAGCGAACTTCTTCCCTCTATGGCTCTAGTTTGGTTGATGTTTGGAGTTGCCTTTTACAGCTTTGGCGTGCCGTTCTTTCTATGGCGAAGGTTAAGATATCATCATGCTATTTGGCATTTGTTCGTGCTTGCGGGAAGCAGCTGCCACTTTATTGCTGTATATGCATATGTGATGCCTGCCGTTTTGTAGGGAAAAACTGCCTAGCATCCGGCAGGCTGACACCTGCAAAGTTCCTGGATCTACAAGCTCGGTCCGATACGGTTAATGCTGAATTCCTGATGGCCCAGTATCTCTGCCTTGGTCAGTTTGCCTTCAGCCACTTCACGAATTTCCTGCCAAATTTGCTCGCCAGCTTGCTCCAAATTTAAGGTTCCAGCGAGCATGCTGCTCACGTCCACATCCATATTGTCTTCCATGTTGGAGTAAGTGAATTTGTTTGCCGTAATCTTGATCACGGGCACAACGGCTGAACACGTTGGCGTTCCGCGACCCGTCGTGAAGCAGACAATGTGCACGCCGCCTGCAGCCATGCTAACGGATACCGATGTCGCCATTCTCTCTCTGATAACTCATAATAGTAGTCATATCGCAGCCCCATTGGCATGTTTAAGATTCATGTGTTTTCGGTAAATCTCCGCGACCGCGAATACCTTCAATATTGTGGATATGAACATACTCGCCAGCTCGAATATCTTGGGTAGCTCGACCGATGACATCCCCATATTTAACGACCTCGGCACCTTGTTTGATGAAGGAGATGGCTACCTTGTGACCAAACGGCACAGAATCAACTAATGATAGCGTTCGCATTCTTGCGCCCTTATAGAAATGAATAGATTCACCGCTCGGAATATCGCGCAGCACGGTCGCAACATCGTCCTTATCGTTCATGACAAGTAAAGGTCTGGCTAATAGAATCGCTAACCTTCCATCTTAGTTTTGTGCTAGCTCTGATTAAGATCGTCTATTTTTAGTCAGAGACATCTTTCTTATAATAAGGTCATTGTTACCGCATTCATTCAAAGCCAAGGAGGCTGCCAGCCATGCAGGAAAACACACCATTATTATTGACAGATGAGCAAATAAGAGAATTTATTACAAATGGATGTTTAATACTCAAAACCGACTTTTCGAGTGAGTTTCACAGCAATCTTTTAGCACAATTAAACACGGTCTACGCGGAAGAGGGGAACCCCGGCAATAATTTATTACCCCGCATTCGTGAGCTGCAAAAAGTATTCGATCACCCTGTTGTGACAGGTGCTTTAACAAGTGTATTAGGCCAGAACTATATGATGCATGCTCATAGACATGGGCATTTCAATGCTTCCGCAACAGCTGGAGGCTGGCACAAGGACAGCTATTGGGGCTATGACAGAATGCGCAATCATCACCCGAATTGGGCAATGATTATGTATTTCCCACAGGATACGCCAGTGGAATTAGGACCAACAGGTGTTATGCCAGGTACGCAAAATTATCAGACTCGGACTTTTGAATCGAGCGAGCAAGAAGGGGAGGTCTTAGCAAGCGGCGAGGCGGGTACTTTTGCGTTGATCCATTATGATATTTGGCATCGTTCCACGCCTAATGTGTTAGGAGAACCGCGCTACATGCTGAAGTTTGAATTCATGCGTACAGAGCTGCCGAAAGCACCAAGTTGGAATAATCAAGAGGCAGCATGGAGGAAGCCAGCCAACTTACAATTGCCAATCGCCGAGCATGATTTGATGTGGGAAGAAACTTGGAACTGGCTGTCTGGCAAAATGGGCAGTCTGGCAGGAACAGCTGCATCAGATCCAGATCAGATTAGTGAGTTATCCGCTAAGTTGGATGGTTTTGAACCGCTGGCCATCAATGCGGCTTATGATTTGGCACGAAGAGGGCAGCAGGGTGTGGACGCTTTGCTAGAAGGATTAAAGAGCGAGAATACCCATGTATCGCGAATTTCTGCTTATGGATTGTCGGTTTCAGGTAGTGAGGCCGTTAACGGGTTAATGGCAGCGTTGCATCATGAGAATATTGAAATCGTGACACACGCGGTTTTTGCTCTTGGTGAATTAAGAGAGTTAGCGGCAGAAGCCGTTCCTACCTTGATAAAGCTGCTCGAACATCCAGCTGATCGTGTTCGCTGCGCTGTAGTAGATGCACTTGGTTTCATGGAGACACCTCTGAATGACATCGTATCAAGCTTAGGCAAATGCCTGCAAGATGAGAACGCGCAGGTTCGCTTCATGGCAAGTTTGTCCTTGTCACGATTAGGCTCTCAAGCGGAAGCCGCTGTGCCTCAGTTGGAAATCGCATTGGATGATGAGAACAGATATGTTCGTGCGCATGCTGCAGAAACTCTGCACTATATCGGTACGGAGCGAGCAAAGAATTCACTCATTAAGTTTCTGCTTAATTCCCGCTGGTGCCCGACAACGACAAAGACTAATGCTTTCTATCCGTAAAATAGGTTGAGAAAAAGGGCAAATTAACGTTTGCCCTCTTTGCGTTGTTCCCGTAATTCTTTTGTAATCACAGTTCGGTATAATCGATTATTTTTGGTTTCAAATCACGGAAAGAAGTGGGGGTAAAACCGGTCTGTTCTCGGAACATACGGGAGAAGTACGATAACTCCATTCCGAGCGAATCGGCGATCTGTGAAACATTTAATTCCGTCATCATGAGTAAATCCTTAGCTTTTTCCGAGCGTAAATGGTTCATATATTGAATCGGTGAATAACCCGTAAATTGTTTGAAAGCATTAATAAAGTAGTTAGGGTGATAATGCGCAATTTGGGATAAGGTATCTACGGATACGTTGTCCGCAATATGCTGTTCCATATAGTTCAGCACACTATTCATTTTCTCGTAAGTAGGGGTAGAGGCCAGATTAAGCTTGACGGTTTCACTTTGTTCAATGAAATCCGCAATGAATTCACAGATAATCGCATTGACTCTAAAAGCGGAAGTTAACTCTTCACTTTGAGTATAAGCTATCAGTTGTTCGAATTTTCTTTGTAAAGCTTCTGGATCTTTAATCGTAATGAAAGCGGATGTTTGTAAAATCTGAAACAGATCCAAATCCCCGATTTTGGCCGTGAAATGACACCAATATTTTCCGAAAGTATGATCACTTATGGTTCCATAAGCTTGATCACTCCCCGCTGGAAGCAGATACAGTTCACCTGGTTTCGGATAATAAGTATGCTCCCCAACTTTGACAAAGCCTTCTCCCTCGATAATAAAATACAAGCGATTAAACGGACAGGAGGCGTTCTCATCATTCCAGGATTTCTGTACCTTGGTATAGGCTGCGTAGGATAAATCAAGCTTCGCTTTAGCTATATATTTCTTCCAGAAGGTGAGCTGGCTAGGATTCATATCTATTCTCATGCGCTCATATTCCTTTCACGAAGAGTCGGCAAATGCCTTCCACAAATTGCTGTTTGCTATAGCCCAGAATTTCTCTGTGGTACAAGTACTGTTCTGGCGTTAGGGAGGCAAGTATGGTGTTAACTGTCAAAGTGACATCGATCTGTCCAATCTCCCCTTGTTGAACAGCACGAGTGACCAGAGGAGCGACAATGTTGTGAAGACGGATATAAATGGGTTTTTTGTGTAAATAAAAGCTTCGTTTTTCGGTGTACATGGTGTTGATAACGGAAAGTAAATCGGCTTTATCGTCCACGAAATCAATGATTCGAATGATCGTGTCCGACAATTGGTTCATAGCTGTTGCCTCGGGACCGGGATCCGCGAGAGTATCTTCAAGAGAAGCGAGAAACTGGGCTATTGTTGAACGAAGCAGATCGCTGCAAACCTCGCCAATATGGGCGTAACGGCGATAAAGAGTACCTTGTCCCACACCCGATTCTTTGGCAATCTGATGCATGGTAACGGATTCAATTTGATTGGTTTCGAATAGGCTTCTGGCAGACGTGAGAATACGCCTGCGATACTCTGAATCACGTTCTTCCCGTCGACCGCAAGGTGGAATAGCATTCATATCTTGGCTATATAATGAATTCTCATTGGTATCTGGATGTTTCATGCGTGTTCCTCCTATAAGAACAATCTTAACAAAAGAAATAATTGACATTCCGGACAATTGTCCGTAATATGATGTTGCGGACAATTGTCCGTTACTATTGTAGCACGATGGAATAGATATTGTGAAGGAGGAACACAACATGAGTCAACAAATAACATCTGGCGAAGCGGGGCCGGAGTTTAAGATTTCGAGTATTCTGGTACCGCTCATCGCCATCATATCAGGTATATTTATGGTTATCCTCGACACGACCGCAATGAATGTGGCATTGTCTAAGCTGGTCGTCGATTTTAAAACGGATTTACCGACCATCCAGTGGACCGTAACAGGTTATATGCTGGCAACAGCGGCAGTCATTCCACTCGCGGGATGGCTATCCGATCGATTTGGGGCGAAGAACGTATTTCTTACCTCTGTTATTCTTTTCACCGTTGCGTCGGTCTTATGTGCTACGCCGAACAGCGCGGAGTGGTTGATTGTTTTCCGTATCCTTCAAGGTTTAGGCGGCGGATTCGTTATGCCTGTTGCTATGGCCTATGTATTCCGGCTTAGTCCTCCGAACAAAATTGGTCAAGTAATGGGGATGCTGGGTGTACCCATTTTGCTGGCGCCTGCCATTGGACCAATCTTATCCGGATGGTTGGTTGAGTATCATTCCTGGCATTGGATTTTCTTAATTAATCTTCCCGTTGGTATTTTCAGCTTTATCTTTGGGCTATGGAAGCTGCCGGCTGTCGCACGTAAGAAGGTAGCTGGTTTTGATTTGCCGGGTATGATTCTTGGGCCCATTGCCTTTGCATCCTTATCGTATGGGATCACACAAGGTGCTGAGAGCTGGACTTCTGATAAAACGCTTTGGGGCATCATCATTGGAGCTGTCGCATTGATCGCCTTTATCATTGTGGAACTGAAATCCAAACTCCCTCTGCTCGAGTTGAGAGTGTTCAAGTCTGTTGATTTTTCCTTCGGTATTTTCGTACAGTGGGTACTGCAATTCTGCTTGTTCGGGGCTATTTTCCTACTTCCGCAATTTCTTCAGCAAGCCCGCGGGTACGGTGCTTTCGACACGGGGATGACGTTATTCCCGCAAGCGTTAGCTTCGGCCGTCATGATGCCGATTGGCGGTTACTTATTTGATAAAATCGGTGTTCGCTGGTTGGTAGTCGTTGGACTCAGCCTTGTTTCCGGGGCGATCTTTCAATATTCGCATGTCAGTCTAACAACAGAGGGGCATGACTTAATTTTACCGCTTATTATGGCTGGTTCGGGAATGGGACTTATGATGATGCCGCTTAATTCGCATCTAATTAAGAAAGCTCCGCATGATTTGGTGAGCCGAGTTACTTCTTTAACTAGTGCGATGCAGCAAGTTATCAATTCTTTCGCTGTCGCTACGTTGGTGACAATTCTCTCCTCGCGCGTGAACTCATCCATTGCTGCGAAAAACATTCCCATAAAAAGTCCTGCTGATATGCAAAAGGCAATGCTTGCCGTAGCGCCCGAAGCGTTCGGCCAAACTTTCCACGTGATGCTAATTGTTGCTATCTGTGGAATATTCTTAGGCTTGTTCCTTCGCCGTAATAAGACGCAGCCTAATGAGGCTGTGAAACAAGAAGTCGCGTTAGAGGGACTGCACTAGATAAGAACAATCTTGATCGGAAGCTTACCGAATAATTCGGTAGGCTTTTTTTTGTACATAGAAGTTGGTATTTATGGAACTCTAATCGTAGCGCAAATCATAATCTTAGGAGGCAATACATTGAGTCAAGCTGAAAGGAATTTGGAAAAGAAGTCAGATCATATTCAACTAACTTCTGGTGATATTGCGCCTCTATGGGGAGGTTATATTTAAAGAAGAAGAGTTCCCTATCCCTCTTGCCTTCACCGAGAAGGATGTCAACCTAAATGCACCAAGACTATTTTCTGATGGCTATATGCTTCTCTATCTAAGACATATGGGCATTGCTGGTACAGTTTCCTATGGAATGGCATTAGCAAGCAGTTCAAGACAGGATATACGTGCATTTTATAATCAAAATCTGAAGACAGCGGCTGAACTGATAGAGAAATCTACGGCTATTCTTCAATCTAAAGGAATTCTCACTAGGAGTCCTTTCATACCCTATCCGGATTCAGTTGAGTTTGTACACAAAGAAAGTTGGTTAAATGGACTGTTGGGCGATCGTAGGCCTTTAAATGCCGTAGAAATCACGAACCTTTATTTGAATAGTATGAAAAACAGCATAGGTCAAGCATTGATGTTAGCTTTTTCTCAAGTTGCTGAAAACAAAGATGTCATTGCATATATCGTGCGCGGCAGAGATATCTCCACGAAGCATGTCGAAGTATTCAGTGCTTTATTGCGCGATGACCAATTGCCGGCACCAACGACTTGGGAAACAGAAATTTCGAATTCTAAGGAGTCCCCATTTTCCGATAAGCTAATGCTCTACCATACGGTCTTTCTTGCAGCGGTAGGAATGGGGAACTATGGAGTTTCTCTTGCAGCAAGCATGAGGAGGGATTTGACAACTGTATATCTTCGGCTTACCGGTGAAATTGGAACATATGCAGACGATGGCGCAGAACTCACGATAAAGAATGATTGGATGGAAAAAATGCCTGGTGCGATCGAACGTAACGCTCTACTATCCTTATAAAAGGTAATTCAAATGGTTGCAAAGAGTGATTCATCAAAAAAAACCATCCAGGTTTGAAGTGGATGGTCTTTGGTATGCCAGAATCGTACAGCTAACTATACGTCTTTCTTTTTCTTCATGCTCGGTTTCTTCTTCGCAGGAACTTTCTCCGGCATGGCTGCGACCCATTGCAAAGACTTTTCGATCCACGCGGTAATTGTATCAGGTGCTTCATGCCATTGCTCGGGTATGGTTACATATTCCTTCATCGGTTTGCCGGGCATGGGGGAAAATAACGAAGTCTCCTTCTTGCTCAATCAGATGAGAACGCTCATCTTCCGGCAGGCGAATAAAGATCCGTTGTCCGTAAAGTCCTACGAACATATTGCCATTGATAAAACCAGCCAGATTACCGAACATCGGACGAATATGAATATGAGGATCGCTGGGCATGACAGCAGCAAAAAATTGTTTGATCTCTTCATCAGGACGAGGCATGGACATAAAGTAAACTCCCTTTCGTTGTGTATATTTATTTTTCCAAAATCGACTTAAGCCGCTTCAGATCACCTTGAATGCTTCTTCTGACTTGGGGAGACATGATGAGATCCGTTAACTTATAGAAGCCTTCAGAGGTTCCTTCAACACGAATTTGTGCCATTGTACCTTGATGCTCATCATCAAATTGATAGGTGACTTTCATCGGAAAAGGACCTTTGATCGATTCCATCACCATCAAATGCTCAGGTACATAATCAACTACTTTAAGTACATAATGAATTTCTTTACCCAGAAATTTAGCAATTCGTCTTACTTGAGTTCCCAAACCAATAGGGCGCTCCGTTAGCAGTTCAGCCTCGGTAATGCCTTTGGTCCAATTGGGATCATTGGTTGGCTCCATCGCATAGTGGGAAACCTCTTTACGGCTTCGAGCAATGACCAGCTTGGCCGATACATCAATTCCCATATCTATAATCTCCTTATTTCTTATCGTAATTCGTTAATAAAAGTCATGGTTGACACTCGTATTTTAGCAATCACTTATGTAAGTGTCAACTTAAATAGTTTTGTAAGTTAAGTTGACACTTAATTAAGTATATGCTAAATTAACGTCATGATCGAAAAAGTGATCCAAGCCATAGTAGAGCCAAGACGCAGAGATATTTTGTATCTCGTACGGGATGGAGAGCTTACATCAAGCTCCATCGCATCCCATTTTGACATTTCGGCTCCAGCAGTATCACAACATCTTAAGGTTCTTGAGGAATCCGGACTACTTACGGTTCGGAGAGAGGGAACCAAGCGGTATTATCGTATGAGGAGGGAAGGTTTTGCTGATCTGAAAGCGTACATTGACCGTTTCTGGGATGATAGTCTACTGCTATTGAAGGAAGCCGCAGAAGAAGAAGAGAGGAGACAGCGTAACCGTGAATCAAATGAATCAGACCAGTGATACGATTAGGAAAGAGATGTTCATCGATTGCCGTCCGGAGATCTTATTCTCCTTTTTTACAGACCCGGAGAAGATGGTTCGTTGGATGGGCAGACATATTCTGCTCGAGCCAAGCATCGGAGGGAGATATCGGATCGATGTGAATGGATCGGATATTGCGATGGGGGAGTACAAAGAGATTATTCCTAACGAGAAAATCGTTATGACATGGGGCTGGGAGAAATCCAAGGTGGTTCCACCTGGTTCAAGCACGCTCGAATTTACATTCACAGCTAAAGACAAAGGTACGGTTCTGCTATTAACTCACTACGATTTGCCGGTCGAAGAAGTCGCCGCTCACACTGCGGGCTGGATGCATTATACAACTAGACTTCAAACGTTGGCTGAGGGTGGAGATCCTGGTATAGATCCATGGTCAGTTAAGGCCATGCATTAATAATTGCATTTCATAAAAAAGCTTATGGGGAGATGGAAGACAATGACAACATTATCTTGCGATTGCGGGTTCAAAGTAGAAGAGGAAAACCGGTACGAAGTAGAGGCGAAGATGTGGCATCATGCCATTCACGATCACGCTGATATGTTGCAAAGCATGACTGTAGAGCAGCTTACAGAATGGTTGATGGGGAAGGACAAGCAATTAGGCGATTCCTCAGCTATTCATCAGGAGGTTGAGTTCGCAGCAAGCCCGAACCGCATTTATGAAGCATTGACTGATGCTGCGCAGTTTAGCAAAGTCTCAGGAGGAGCTCCTACAGAAATAAATCCGGAGGCTGGCGGTTCTTTCTCCTGCTTCGGTGGGATGATTGTAGGGAAAAATATTGAGCTGGAGCCAAACAAGCGAATCGTTCAAGCGTGGCGTGTCGCGAATTGGGAAGAAGGCGTATATTCCCTTGTGAAGTTCGAATTGGAAGGGCAAGGCGAGGGAACCCGCCTAGTTTTTAGCCATACAGGGTTTCCTGAAGGTCAAGAAGCTCACCTGGCTCCAGGCTGGCACACAAACTATTGGGAACCGCTCAAGAAGTATCTAGTGTAATATAAAAAAACGGTATTCGCTCTTTTGGAACGAATGCCGTTTTTTATTTGTCTATTAATTTTGGGTTCGGGGTAAGTAGAAGCATAGCCCTTTTTTAATGGTCCGCCGCGGAAAAAGATGTATTCATTGCTAAAGTGCGGGGAGCGCGTGGAAGTGACATGTTAGTGAGAAAAACACGCTTGAAATCGGAATATCCGTCCATAACCTCTGTATTGATTAATGAGGCGATGAAACTCATCCCTAAAGTGTAGGAATGGTGCTAAAGCGCAGCATGAGGTGAATACTCACTTTACCGATGCTCTAAATAAAATAGCATGTTGCGCCCTGAGAAGGCAGAAAAGGCTGTGTCGGAGGCCCGAATGCAGCGAAAGTGGCGCGAGACGTCCGAATAGGACCTCTCAGCTGCTGAGAGCAGGTAAGTTAGCTAGTTTTGCGTCCTGAGAAGGCAGAAAAGGCTGTCTCAGAGGCCCGAATGCAGCGAAAATGGCGCGAGACGTCTGAAAAGGACTTCTCAACTTCGAGAGCAGGTAAGTTAGCTAGTTTTGCGTCCTGAGAAGGCAGAAAAAGCTGTCTCGGAGGCCCGAATGCAGCGAAAGCGGCGCGAGATGTCAGTAAAGGACTTCTCATCTGTCGAGAGTAAGCGAGTTAGTGGGTTTTGCGTCCTGAGAAGGCAGAAAAGGCTGTGTCGGAGGCTCGAATGCAGCGAAAGTGGCGCGAGACGTCTGAATAGGACCTCTCAGTTGCTGAGAACAGGCGAGTTAGCAAGTTTTGCGTTCTGAGAAGGCAGAAGAGGCTGTCTCGGAAGCCCGAATGCAGCGAAAGTGGCGCGAGACGTCTGAATAGGACCTCTCAGTTGCTGAGAGCAGGTAAGTTAGCTAGTTTTGCGTCCTGAGAAGGCAGAAAAGGCTGTCTCTGAGGCCCGAATGCAGCGAAAGTGGCGCGAGACAGTTGGGGAACCCTTCTGTAATTGGATAATGGTTGTTGTCTATATTAAGTGGAAGTATAATTACTCTTTCGTGTATTATAACGTTATCGGAATCAGTGTGAGAGTGATTGTGGAAAAACAAAATGCGAAGCAGGAAGAACTATCTCCTAGCTCAGCGCAGAAAATTATATGAAATGAAAAGAGGCTGACTCAAAAGGTTAATAACCTAGCGAGCAGCCTCTATTTTGTTTCGATACGGAGCGAAATCTAACAGGAATTCCTCCTGTTCATTTGGCGTTAACTGCTCTAAACGGTCAACTAACTGGAAAACTGCTCTTCTGTCAAGAAAGTGGACACTCCTAATTTTCAGGCAGTGCGTCTATAGTACTGCTGCTCAAAGCGAAGAGGGGACACATAGCCTAGCGTACTGTTGGATCTTTTTCGGTTGTAAAATAACTCTAGGTAACGATACAACTTCTCATAGGCTTCCTGCTTTGTTTTGAATGTCGGGGTGCAGTAAATAAGTTCGCGCTTTAAAATGCTATGAAATGCCTCGATACAGGCATTATCATAGCAGTTCCCTTTACGACTCATGCTAGCTCTCATTCGATAGGTTTTGAGCTGTTTACGGTAGTCACTGGACGCGTACTGAGCGCCACGATCAGAATGATGAATAAGCCCCTCCTTGGGCTTCTTAGCGTGATAAGCTTGTTTTAATGCGTCTAGCACGAGGTCTGTCGTCATGCTGTCGCTGAGCTTCCAACCTACAATCTGCTTTGTGTACAGATCCATTACGCTTGCTAAGTACAGTTTTCCTTCACGACAGGGAATGTAGGTAATGTCAGCTACCCATTTTTCATTGGGTTTTGTCGCTGAAAAGTCTTGCTCGAGTACATTTGGAGCGATGGGTTCATTGTGTTTCGAATCCGTTGTTGTTACTCTGAATTTCTTTGACATACAAGAGCGAAGGCCTTGTTCACGCATGATCTTGCCGACAGTACGCTCAGATACCCGCAATTCTTCCTTTTTAAGTTCATTCCATATCCTTGGACTTCCGTACCGCTGATCAGAGTCCTTAAAGTGAAACTTAATCCGCTCTGTTAGCATCTCTTTGTGTTTTTGCTGTTCGGACGGTGCTGCCGTACGCCATTTGTAATAGCCGCTCCTGGATACTTTAAGCACGCTGCACATCTTCTCCACTGGAAACTCAGAGCGATGATCTTCAATGAATTGAAACCTTAATTCTTTGGTTTGCTGAAGATGTGCACCGCCTTTTTTACGATAGCCAATTCCTCTTCTACATCAGCTAAACGGCGGTCTTTCTGATTCAGTTCACGTTCTTTTTCTTTCAATAGTTGCTCGAGTTCTCGAACCCGTTCACTTTGATTGACGGATTCGTTTTTAAACTCGCGGTATTTTGCTTTCCAAGCATGTAGCGTTTTGGCAGGTATGTCCAGTTCGAGTGCGATCTCCTCTACAGACTTTGTCTGCTCTTGCAAATACTTTGCTGTTTGACGTCTAAATTCTTCATTAAATGACCTCCGCTGCCCACTCATGTGAACACCTCCTAGTTATGATTATTATCTAATTCTCTTAGTGAGGTGTCCACTTCTTATTCTAGGTGCAATTTTCCATGTAAACTAGCTTTTTATGAAAAAATTCGCAAATTAACGGTAGGTTTTCCATGTAGTGCATAGTGCAACAGTGAAATCAGAGGCAGCCTAAAGATGAACGTCTTATGGGATAGCCCCTGTCGATCTGCAATTACCACTCCTTACGGAGTGCAAACAAATCTCTCAATTCATCGTTTGAGAGTTCGGTAATCCAACCCTCGGAGGTGGAGATCACATTCTCGCTCAGACTCATTTTGCTCTCTAGCATCTCGTCAATTCGTTCCTCCAATGTGCCGAGGGAGATGAACTTGTGCACTTGCACATTGCGCGTCTGTCCCATCCGATAGGCGCGATCCGTAGCCTGGTTCTCTACGGCAGGGTTCCACCAACGGTCGAAGTGGAACACATGGTTCGCTGCGGTCAAGTTGAGTCCGACTCCGCCAGCTTTCAGCGACAGAACGAAGATACCTGGCCCCGTTCCGTCTGCGGCTTGGAACGTATCAATCATCTTATCGCGCTCCGACTTAGGCGTGCTTCCGTTCAGATACAAAACAGGTTCATTCCTTTGTGTCCGCAGCACGTCAGCTAATATTCGCCCCATGCCTACATATTGGGTGAAGATCAGGCAGGAGTCGCCTTCGTCCCGGAGTTCACCGACCATGGCAACCAGCCGCTCAAGCTTCCCGGATCGCATCACGAAGGCTTCGCGGTTCTCCTCGGAAAGCAGTGTTTCCTCCGTTAGATGAACTTCCTTCGTTAGCAGCATAGGGTGGTCGCATAGCTGCTTGAGCTGCGTTAAGGCTGCTAGGATCGCTCCTTTGCGTTCCATACCTTCCAGTTTTTGCATGCGTTCCATGAGATCCTTGACGGATTGCTCATAGAGTGCTCCTTGCTCGGCTGTTAAATTGATAAAGACTTTCATTTCCAGCTTATCGGGCAAATCGAGCTGGATCGCTGGATCTTTCTTTTTGCGGCGCAGCATGAACGGTTTGACGAGTTTCTGCAGCTGTGCCGTTCGCTCCTCGTCGTGGTGCTTCTCTATCGGATTCGCAAAACGATGTTGAAACCCTCGTTGGTTTCCGAGGTATCCCGGATTAAGAAAGTCGTAGATCGACCACAGCTCGGACAATCGATTCTCAATAGGTGTTCCTGTCAGCGCAATGCGGTGCCGAGCTTTGAGCGTACGAATCGCTGCGGATTGTTTATTCTGGGCATTCTTGATATTCTGGGCTTCATCCAAGCAAAGGGAACTCCACGTGGTTTCCTGCAGTGTTTCTTGATCCATCAGCGCCGTCGTATAGGAAGTCAGTACGACATCCGTTTCTTTCAGAACGGCAGCAAGTGCCTCACCGCTTAAACGTCCCTTCCCATAATGAAGAAAAACCTTTAGATCCGGAGCGAAGCGTACGAGCTCTTTCTGCCAGTTGCCAAGCACGGAAGTGGGGCAGATGAGCAGGGCAGGGTGCTCCGATTCTGCTCTATGATGCAGTAAATATGTAATGAATTGTACCGTTTTGCCGAGTCCCATGTCATCAGCTAAGCAGGCACCAAGCCCGAACTTCCTGAGGAAGCTTAGCCAAGTGAAGCCTTCGTGTTGATACTTGCGAAGCTCAGCGCGCAGCCCCGCAGGCACTGCAATTTCCTTTAATTCCGAAGGCTGTCCAAGCTGACGAAGCAGCGCCAAGAGATGCGCATTCAGCTCGACTTCCAGCTTCAGCCGTTCTTCATTATCTGCTTCTTCCTCAGCTGTAAGACTTTCCTTTTGGGCTCTTTCCTTTTCTGATTCACTTAACAAGTGAAGCTGGAAGATATCCTGCAGGGACAGACCTTCTTCCGGATTCACGCTTTCCATGATCCTCCGGATTTGCTCCAAAAAAGCAGGGTCCAAGATTACCCATTGTCCACGGAAGCGGATAAGGCGTTCATTGCGGCTAAGCAGATTGGCGAATTCTGCTTCGCTTAGATCTGTATTGCCAATGGCAATTCGCCAATCGAAGTTTACTAGAGAGTTCAGCCCGAACAGTGACTCGCCTTTGCCGCCAGCTTCGGAGGAGACCTTTGCGCGCAGCCGAGGCTTACGCTTCGAGGCAGCCTCCCACCAACCGGGCAGCATGACATTCCAGCCATCCTCTAACAAATGCCGGCTGTCCGTTGTCAGGAACGACCAAGCCGCTTCGTCGCTTAAAGGCTCTGCAAATAGCTCGCCGCCGTTATTTCGTCCAGGCATTGCTTCTATGAGTCTTGTCGCCCAGCCAAGAGAACGCTCCAGGATATACGGGCTCCAATCACTGGCCCACGTGCCAGCAGCACGTCCGTCAGCATGAAGGCGAATAGGCGTCAATAAAGATCCTTCATTTTTATCTTGCAGGACCAACCGAAGCCGCCAAGTGTCATCGTTCTCGTCCGGTTCCAGCAGCTGCAGGGCAGGGCGGAAGGGCGCGGTGTCCGGTCTCCAGCCCAGTGAGGCAAGCCATTCTTCTTCCGTGAACGCATCAGCCGAGATAGACGCTGATTTCTGTGCTCGGAACAGGACTGGATAGTCTCGCCGAAGATCGGATAATGAAGCTTCATTGGGATAATGCTCAGCTGAAACTACGGCAGAGAAGGCAGCTCGCAAGCCAGACATTCCCTCACCTAAGCCATCTAAGCTTTGTAGTACATGCCAATCCAATTCTTTCAGTGACTCCGTCTCGACATCCCAAGTCCAAGCCAGATTCCCATTCCGGAATGCGCTATAACTGGGCACGTAATGTCCTGCTTTAGCTTCTCGGTATAGAACCGGCGCCACTTCCAGCAGTCCCTTAGTGGTTTCGTTTCCCCCTTCCCACCGGAGGACATCCATGAAGTAGGGTTCTGCGAAGAAGGGGAGCACCATCTCCACGGGTAGAACCGTTAGTGTCAAGTCTCCCGCTACCTGTTGGTCCAGAATGGTCCCATAGTAAGATGGCTCATGCCACGCAAACAGCAGCTTGCGAAATTTATCTCCAGGCACATCACGCCCGTCCTGCAGCCCCCAGAGTAAGGCATCGCCACTGTCCGTTAAGGTCACGTTCAATGTCATATCATGCAATTTTGTGCTCATCCGAGTAGCTTTCCTTTCCTAAGTTCCTCTTGCAGCGCCCTAAGCCTGCTGTGCCGTTCCACGAAACCAGAAAAAAAATGTTCCCATCGCTCGGTTTGTTTCATTTTTTTATACACTTTATCGAGCCTCTTGAGGAGCCTTACCGCTAATTTATAATCATGCCGATTTTTCAAACTGACATAATGATCTATCGCTTGATGGTAATAAGGGAGTAGGAGCTTTGGTGTTTCTTTCTCAATCGGCTGCAGGACATTGACGCGATGGTAGAGAGGATCATGTCCTTGAATAATCTGCATCTCCAACCAAGGCTTCCATTTTCTTTGTTCGTACAGCATTTCCTCTATAATCCGGAACGAATAAGGCAATAGCTCTTCTAGAACGTTCCACATGTGTTCTTCCGCTTGAGGGAGATGCAATATGGCTTTTGTCCAAAAATCGGCATAAACATCAAGTTCTTTGGTCCGTTTTCGATTGAAAAAAGCGGCTGATTTTCGCAACCAATTCACTAACTCTTCCCAGTTCTGTGTGTCGTATAGATAGTCAAGGAAAGGAATAAACAGTTTGGCAGGGGCCTCTTTGAAAATACCATTCTCTTCTAAAGCCTCCCAGGCATCTTTGCTCCTGGATTGCTGCAAGTACAAGAAAGCCTTTACGGCTGAAAGGGAAGGTGAAGGACTGTCCATTGTCATCGTCTCAAGAGCTTCTATTTCCTTTGTAACATAGTGACTTGCCTCGGGATCTGGTGCAACCCAATGTTTCCAAAGCACGGTATAGACGCCATAATCTTGATAATTATGACCAGATTCTTCAGCCATTTGCTGTCTGATATAACCTAACGTCTGTTCAAGGCGCACTCCGGCGACCGAGAAGTTGAGGAGGGGGGATTTTTCCTTCAGCCAAGTATGAATCTCATCGTAAACCCGGTAAAGGGTGAAAGACGTGTAGGAACTTACGCCACCTTGTACATTCTGCTCTTTTAGTTTTCTAAGGATAAATAATTCCTGATGCATGTCAAAAAAAATCTGATCCATATCAGAAAAAGGAATAGTGATCTTCGTGATGTTTTGCAATTGCATCCGCAGCATGTCAACATAATTTCCCAAATCATATGTCGCCTTAATGAGAGACGTGTATTGGTTCAGAAACTTCTGCCAGCCGGATACATCCATTTTGGGCAATTGTAAGAGCGTTGACTCCAAGGAGGTAGTGGAAGTAATCCGCTTGAGATGCATTTTAGCATTCATAATTTGGGAAGCGGGGTAACCCAGACGATCTCCAAGCTCCATCCAAACGGCTGCCATATGCTTGCAAGATGCTGGAACTGGACAACTGCATTGACTGGAGCGGGGCTTGTCTAAGTTCAAAGTGACACGGTAGTTTCCGGATTCTTCCTCCTCCACCTTTGCCTGAACGACTCGAGTATCAGAAATGATCAAGGAAGCTACACGCTGTTGTTTAAAGTAAGTAAACCCTCGACTAAGGGTAACGTCATTATAAGTTTCGGCTACGTACTCCAGCAGCTCCAACCATTGGTCATCGTTTATAATGGGAGAACTCATCGAATAGCTCCTTTTTTTCCACTTTCAATAATCAAAATCATCTTTTAGTATAAATAGTGAAGCTGATAATGTAAATTGTGTCAATTTAATAGGAAGGATGATTCTATTTGAATACTCGGATTAAGTATGTTGTAGCTATTATAACTTCCGTCGTTTTAGGCTTAAGTTCAAGAACGTTTCCCGGTCTAATCCCTCACTTTATTGCTAAACATGCTGGCGACGTGCTTTGGGCAAGTATGGTTTATTTTGGGTTTCGATTTATTTTCATAAAGAGAAGTTTAATATGGGCGGTAGGGATCAGTGTGATATTTAGCTTTGCTATTGAATTCAGTCAGTTATATCAAGCAGAATGGATAGTTGAAATAAGAAACACGGTCATTGGATCGCTCATACTTGGAAGAGGATATGTAACGGTTGATTTATTTAGATATGTCATTGGGATTATCATCGCTTTTTGGATAGACAAGTTTTGGCTGCAGCGAAATAAGCGCATTTAGTCATGCGATTAACTTCGAACGGATGATTTTCGCATCCAACTTATCAGTACAATCAAGAGAGGATAGACTACACCTATTAAGAGTGCAAGGGGAATAAACGTTAAGTTATCAAATTTATCTTCATAGGCGGTATTTGGATATACAACAAGAGATAAGACCGTAACAATTAGTCCTAATGGAAAACAAAGCATTTTGTAATCACGAAAATGGAACACATGCGCAATGCCTCTTATTGCTGTATTAAAAAACATAGATAGTTTGAAAAAAATCGAAACAAGCCATAAAAATGCCACGATCACTTCAATTCGTTGTAGAAAGTTCCCTATATTTATTCTTTGTGCCAATGCGTAACTAGGATAAACTTGCGCAGCAGTATTATCTGCCCCTAATACCAGAACACTTGATAAGATGAGTAGAAGCATCATCATGCCACTTATGATTACGCCTATTAAATAAGCTTTCTTAGCCTTTTGCATACTTGTAACTTGATGAATGATTGGACCAATCGTAATAAACAACGATATACATGTATAACTAGTGATTCTTATTGCAGATCGAACGACCGGAAGGGTCGTTATTTCCCCAACAGGTAAAAGATTGTTAAGTTCCATATTAGGTATATTAATAACCATGAATAAGATAAATAAAAGCACGATCCATGGGAAGAAGATCTCTGCCGTTCTTAACAGGACAACCATCCCTAGCTTTGCTCCCATTATGACAATTAGCATGAATAAGATGTGAATAGATTGAATTGGCGTTTCCTGTATGATTTGAGTGGTCATAAACTGACCCACATAAAAAACAACTTGTGAACTAAAAATGAGTGTTAACAGTGCAAGACCGAGCGTTATGAACTTCCCCAACCACTTACCAAAAACGGTATCATTTATTTCGAAAATAGAACATGTTGGGAACTTCTTGGAAATAAAAAAATAAAGCCAAACGAGAACGACACCCAATGCAATGCTTACCATTTGTGGCATCCATGCATCCTGCTTCGTATCTGCCGCAACAGATGCCGGAATAACCAAGATAGCTGTTCCAATGGCATATAGAATGACGATAATCATTAATTGTCGCGGGGAAATTTGATCTTTACCCATATCTACACGTCCCTTATTTACCTCATTTATCCTTTTTACTTCGCATGTAGCTAAGACCGATCAATAAGAGTGGATACACGAATCCAAAACAAAACGTGAGCGGAACCCATGTCAATATATCCCATTGGTGTGTATAAGCCACATTCGGATATACCACTAACGAAAGCACTGTGACGATAAACCCAATTGGAGTCGATAGAGATTTGTAATTCTGGATCTGAAATAATGAGGCTATTCCTTTAAGTGCTACGTGAAAATAAAGTGTCAATTTAAAATAAATGGAAATAAACCATAAGAATGCAACAGTGACCTCGATACGCTGCAAAAAATTCCCCACACTTATTTTCTTTGCCAATGCATAGGTGGCATATACTTGTCTTGACGACTGGTCGGGTCCCATTACCAAGATGCTGAGAAGAACGATAGTAATCAACAAAATTCCGCTCGCTGTACCCCCATAGAGGAATGATTTAGATAACCCTTTAGGGAGTTTAGCATCGCTTGAGATCAAGCAAAATATGAAAATGATAGGAAAATAGGAATAAACGATCATAAATATGGATGCCCGTGTAATAGACATTATACTTGCTTCACCTATGGGCAAAAGGTTCTTAATTTGGGCCTGCGGCGTTACAAAGATCACCAATAAAAAAAATAACAGAAGAATCCACGGGAAAAAGATTTCCGCGGTTCTCCCTAATACAACTACGCCTAGTTTTGCACCTATAATTACAAAAGTAATCATAAGAATATTTATGGCTTGCATAGGTGTCGTTGGCATAATTTGAGTAGTCATGAAGGTGCCGATATAGTATAGTACCTGTGCGCTGATCACAAGTGCGATAAAGACTAAAAAGAGTGTTACAGCTTTGCCTAACCATTTCCCAAATACCATTTCATTCATATCGAATAAAGTACAATCGGGATACATCTTCGCTAACTTCACATACATCCATAAGAAAAGCAAACCAATGGCTACGCCCACTACACCTGAGATCCACGCATCCTGCTTAGTTTCTGCGGCTAACATTGATGGGACTACAAGAATGGTCGTTCCCACCGAAAATAAAATAATCAGGATCATGAGTTGACGAGCCGTTAATATGTTCTCGTTATTCATGACATGCCTCCCTAAGCAGGATAAATGCTTACAATTTTATCAAACCGATTTGCAGTAAAATTTTAGTTAATGGCATCATTAGGAACGTAATCCAGTCGGCCGGATTAGGTATTTCTTTGGCCATTCCTTTCAGAGTCGCCATCACATTACCAAGCAACATGAGTGCGCAGTAGATCCAGACTTCCTTCCTGCTTCCTTGTTTCCATAGACGTGGAACTTCATAGCAGGCAATGAGAATTGAAAACGCAAGTACACATAGGCCGATTAACATAACTACTACTCCTTCAGATCGTTAACAACAGAATCACCCAGTGTACCGGCACCTCTAATTTTGGCGTCGATATTCAGATGGGGTTCCAATTGCTTGAAATATTCTTCCCAATTGTTCTTCACTTTGTTCCAATATTTCGGATCAGCGCGATGAACTGCCTCACCAAAACCAAATATATCTGCACCTAATTTCTGTGTCTTCTTAATCGTGCTCTCCATATTAGACTTAGCAAATTTAACATATTGTTTATCTAAGTAATCGATAGTTTCGACTTTGAATAGATCGATTTTACATTCCACATCAGAAACATTTCCCTCTGCTCGAGTTTCAATAAATATTTCAGGCTTATCGTTTTTTACAACTGCGTAAATCTTGCTTTTGATACGGGCAACATCAATGCCGATTTTCCCTCCATCGGGACATACAAAATGTATAGCAGACCGCTTTGATTGATTGGTAATAACGGAATAAGCGCGAGACTCATATTCGTTAAGCCAACCAACAAGTTTATCTTTCTTGATAATCGCATTACCAGAGTATTTTAATCGTACAGGAGGCCCTGTGTAATCAATGTTTTTATTACTAGTGCCTACCTTATGATCACCAATAATCTGAATTCCTGATATGACCGTACTCTTCCCTGGGGTCACTAGTGCATTTGATAATTGATCTAATTGAATCGTTACTGCAGCTGTCCATTCTTTCTTAGCTGCTTCGAGGGAGTTAAAGATGTAATTGGCCGGAACTTTTTCCAAAGGTGTCATCACACTTAATAATTCCTTAGCGGACCCTTCTCTGGCAATGACCACGTTGAAATCAGATCGAAATTCACTCCCTCTCATTAAATAATCCATCGAATTGACAATCCCTTTCTTGGCTAATTCCTCGGATATCACAAGAATGCGGATATGAGCGAAATAAATCTTTCTCGAAATTGACGAAGTCAATCGTTTCACAGCTTCGTTTAGTGTGACACCTTTGGATGAATACACGATAACAGGAATTTCATGCTCTCCTTTCGCCTTCGTCACACTGCGCGGATTCACAATTTGAACGGTTAACTCAAACTGATCGCCCGCAATATCAATGCCAACTCCCTCGGCTATGGCAATATCATTAAGTTCCTTGCGGCTCCAACAGCCGTTTAACAATAAGACAATGGTAAGTAAGCAAGCTGTTAGTCGAATGAATGATTTCACATCTGCCTCTTTCCTCCTTCTAAGGTTTGAAGGGCTTTCTATTCGCTTTCTTGACTACGTTACTGGCATTAAGAATACGGACCCTTGAAAATAACGATTGAAAAGGAAATCGAAACAAGGCATCCTTTTGTTTGTTCAATTCAAGTGGAGCAAAAGGGCTTAAATATGGCACACCGAATGATTGCAAGCTATTCAGATGCAGAATAAGTCCGAGTAATCCGGCGAGTATGCCAAAAAATCCGAATGAAGCAGCCAGAGCCATCAGAGGAAATCGCAGGATGCGAATGGCATTTGATAAGTCGTAAGAAGGGGAAACAAAGCTGGAAATCGCAGTTATGGAAACAACGATAACCATGGCTGCCGAAACAATTCCGGCTTCAACTGCTGCTTGCCCAATAACGAGCGTTCCAACAAACGATAAGGCCGAACCTATGCTTCGCGGCATGCGTAGGGCTGCTTCCCGTAAAACCTCAAATGTAATCTCCATCAATAAGGCTTCGATGAACGCTGGAAATGGAATACCTTCTCGTTGTGCAGCGAGGCTAATGAGCAGTTGAGTCGGCAGCATTTCTTGATGGAACGTTGTTATTGCCACATAAAAAGACGGGGCTAATAAGGCAATAAGAAATCCAGCATAACGAAGTATCCTTACTAAAGTGCTAATATCTACCCGATGATAATAGTCTTCGGATGATTTGAGGAAAGTTTCAAATAAAGCAGGAGCAATCAGCACGAAGGGGGTCCCATCTACAAGAATGGCAATTTTACCGTGAATCAATTCAAGGGCGATTACGTCTGGACGTTCTGAGTTATACACGGTTGGGAAAGGAGTTATCACTTCATCCTGAATGAGCTCCTCAATGTTACTGCTCTCGAAAATCCCGTCAATGTGAATCTGAGTCAATCGATTTCGGGCCTCGACAATTAGTGAATCTAGAGCAATACCTTTCACATACATAAGAACAACGTCAGTTTGGGTAACCTGGCCAACTTGGAAGGTTTCCATCCATAAATTCGGATCTTTGATCTTTCTTCGAATCAAGGCGGTATTCGTTCGAATGGATTCGGAGAAAGCCTCCCGCGGCCCGCGCACGACGGTTTCTACATTCGTCTCTGTAACGCCTCGGTCTTTCCATCCTTTGGTAGCGGCTGCCAGCCCGGTGGTATATCCGTTCATTAATATGACAGAATCGCCCGACAGGATATGATGGAGCATTCCTTTCATATCCGATACCTTCTGAATTTCACCAATCGTCAGTGTATGCATGGTTAAGACATCAAAGGGATCTTGATCGGGATCAATTTCCGTGGAATCTGCCATCAAAGATCTCATCATGAAATCATTGACGACTTTCGCATCAACTAGTCCATCCGTATACAAGAGGGCTAACCCTTCTGTAATAGCATTATAGGTAAACTCTCGAATAACAATATCCGTGCTGTTTCCGAGAATTTGTCGAACGTAATCAACATTTTCTTTAATTGTTGAGAACAAAGGCGTGGTTGCCATAGGTTCTACAATTGTGTTCTGCGAAGGAGCAATGGGAGTCTTTTTGGAGCGCAACCAGTGAGCGAACATGTGGTATTATCTCCAAGTTCTAGGATGTTGTATATCAACATCATTTCCTGAATTTTCATGAGGTATGCGTACCGAAGTTCTTTTGCCTAAGTTTCCAACAGCAAATGAATCGCACAAAAGGCCACATCAAATGTTAATATGAAGAGATCGTCGATTCATGCGTCTAATCTGGTTCTAGATTGAATCCACATTCGTGGCCGGATGATGGTGTAGGAAGTACACCAATTTCAGATAGTTCCCGCTTCTCACCTTCATTGTTGCATAAAGTACAACAATAACTGCCTAAATCCGGCTTTTCTCCTTTGATGTTGTATTCTGTACAACAATTGGACCCTACAAAGGACCTTTTTGCTACAAATGGGTTCGAATTGTTGTACGAAATGCAACTTCAACGTGCAAAATAGCGTTTTGCCGTGTGAATTGTTGTAAAAAATACAACAATGGTAACAATTGTAGCCGGCTAAATGCAAAAATAGATTTGATTTTGGATGAGGAGCTCTTGACCTAGAGGGGCTTCAAACGAATGATCTTATCGTCGCCTGCTTTAGGCTTGCCGCGACCGTCGCGGTTGTTCGTCATGAGATAAAGAGATCCATCCGGTCCTTCATAGACATTGCGAAGCCTGCCGAATTTCCCTTGAAATAAATGTTCCACATTGGCGACAGTATCGTACTTTGGACCTTTTAGGTCTACTTTTATAAGCCGTTCTCCCCGTAATCCTGCCACCAGAAGGCTGCCTTTCCATGGCCCTTTGCTAACGAATGCTGCGCCTGATGGTGCCCACGTTTCTGTTCCGCTTTGGAGGATTGGCGCTTTTAAATTCGCTTTTCCAGGACTCGATGATGCTTCACCTTCAATTAAAGGCCATCCATAATTGCCCCCAGGTTCAATCAGGTTAATCTCATCATGTGCGGTTTGTCCATGTTCGGAGCTGTATAATTGCCCTGTTTCTGGATGCCAAGCGAGCCCTTGAGGGTTACGGTGACCCATGCTGTAAATGGGTGAATTCTTAATTGGATTAGAGGCTGGAATAGATCCATCTAGGGAAATTCGTAATATTTTGCCTCCAAGGCTAGTTGGGTCCTGTGCTAAAGGGGGATCATATCTATCGCCGGAAGTAATATAAAGCAGCTTATCGGGACCTATCTTTATTCTTCCGCCATTATGATTTTCAGCTCCTGGCAATCCGGAAATTAATACTTTATCCAGCTGCGCTTTGTTATTTTTTTCGATAAGCCTCAATACCCGATTGTTGACTTGATCCTTCATTCGATAAGTGTGATACACATAGATATAATGGTTTTCCATAAAAGAGGGATCAAGCGCAAGCCCTAATAATCCTCCTTCGCCTTCGCTGATGAATGGGGCCTCGAAAGTGATTAGCGGCTCTGGGTTCAGACGCCCCTTCTCAATCACACGCAGAGTACCAGGTCTTTCTGTGAAAAAAATCCGGCCATCCTTCGCGATATCCATCTCCCAAGGAACATTAAGTCCTTCGGCGACTGTCTCCATTTTATAAGGAATATCCAATTGTGTAGTTGTTGTCTGATCTGGAACTGGTTCATTAGCTTGTTTATTCGGCGTACAGCCAGAGGTTATCCCAAGCGATAAAGCTAACAGAATTACTAGGATCGATCTCATAAACCTTCCCCCTCTTTGAATAGGATGAACATGCGGTTTGCCTGCGGTATGTGAGAATTATTATACCATTTTGTGGAAGGGAACGATAAACGGCGTCCACCATAGGAATTCTGCCTCTCCGCTCTCCGCAACCTGACTGCGATGAACCATAATTCCGTTACCCTTTCAATGTGAATGGGAAGATACCGTAACCCAAATACTCGTGGTAGTATAAGAAGTGATCGGTTAGGTTATTAGCAAGAAAAGTTTACGATAAGGAGCCAAATTCTGATGATTATATATCAAAATGAACATACAACCGTTTTTCAAAGCGTACTATACCAGACGACATCAACCGTTGTGCTGACGAAGGAAATGGTATTAATTGTTGATCCGAACTGGCTTCCAAATGAGGTCGATGAAATTCGAAATTACGTTGATTCGGTAAAAGGTGATAGGGATCTATATCTGTTATTTACGCATGGCGATTTTGATCACATTATAGGTTATAAAGCATTTCCCGGCGCAAAAACAATTGGGAGCTATGCACTAAGCTGTCATCCGAAGAAAGACTATAAGATTTCATTGATACAAGAATTCGATAGGAAACATTATATTCATCGAAAGTATCCCGTCGAATTTCCAGTCCTGGATATTATCATTTCGAAAGATGCCGAAGAACTTAGGATAGGGGATACATTATTGACTTTTTACAAATCCCCGGGACACACACCGGATGGATTGTTTACGATCATTGAACCGTTGGGTATTTGGATAACAGGCGATTATTTATCCGATTTTGAATTACCGTTTATTTATCATAGTGCCAAAGCATATAAGGAAACGATGAATACGGCAAGTCAGATTTTAGACCAGCACAATATCGAATTGTTAATTCCGGGGCATGGACAAGTTACCATCGATACGGCGGAAATGAGAAGGCGTTTGGACATGTCTTCTGATCATTTGGAACGGCTTATTAAGGCGGTCATTGCAAAAGATGAGAGTGCTATCGCGGCGCTTGGTGATGAGCATGCTTTTAAATCTTCTTTTACAGAAGAATGCCACAAAGAAAATATTAGAATCATTGCGCAGGAATATTCTATTTAAAGGTAGGTTTCGACAAAACCCCAAGGGAAGTGACTCATTTGAATCTACACTACTTTGTTTTGATTGTTTTCATCGTTTATATGTTATACAAGGGGATCAAAGCATTTAAAGCTAAGAAACAAGTGGGGGCTGTTTTTCTCAAAGGATCAAGTAATTATAAAAGCATTCAAACAATGATGTTTTCAATTCTTGTTGTGCCATTTGTCATCTTACTAGATTGGAATCTAAAATATTTAATTTTGATAGTCATCGTTTTCCTTGGAGTCATGATTGAACAAGTGTACGTTGGAGAGCTTGGCATAAAATTGAATGATGAATTTTTTGCTAAGGAACGCATCATGCACGGCTACATGGTTGAGGATCGTCTAGACCAGTTCGAAATCATGATAATCGGAAGGACGGATACGATAAAGATGACAGTAAGTAAAAGCTTAATTGGGAAACCGGTTGAAGAAATTTTAGAGGCATACCTAAATCCTATAAAAGTATAAATAGGGCTTAAGGAATGGGTGATTTATCGGTTAGGACATTGTTCAATGGCCAAAAAGCATTTGGTTCCTAACGAAGGATGACCACCCCGATTGGTTTTCAAAGTAACATGTTGTACAACGTACAACAATAATCGTAGTTTCTTCCCAACTTAGCTGAAGATGTTGTATGTTGTACAACAATTTAAGCTTATTTCACCCAATTGGGCTCTTTTTGGGAGAAAAAGTTGTATTTTTTACAACAATCGCGGGGAAATCGCTGAAAAGCCTTCAAATTGTTGTACATTGTGCAACATTCATTATAGTCCCCCTATTGGTGGTGGACTCCTTTTAGACTACTTAGAGTTTGTTCAAATGGGTTAAGGTTCATTCCAGATGTATAGTTCAACAATCCACATATTTTTCACCCCTATCGGGCAAACCAAACATGGATTCTTGTTCAATCCATATTATTTCGGTTAGGGGTGATAGATCATTAGCGTGCAAACGATACAAAAACCGCGCATGGGACTGCCGGATTTGAAGGATAAGGTCGCATTGATCACCGGGGCTGGTTCAGGGATTGGTCAGGCAGCCGCCGAGATGCTTGCACAGCAAGGGATGAAGGTATGCCTTGTGGATTTGAAAGATGACCGGCTAGAGCAGACGAAACAGGATATTGTGACAGCAGGCGGTCAAGCGATCACGGTAGATGTCGATGTGTCTGATCCAGACCGTGTTGCTCAAGCGTTCGAGCAGACGGTAAAAACCTGGGGACGACTAGACGTCGTATTTGCTAACGCAGGCATCAACGGGGTTTTGGCGCCGATCGAAGATATGAAGCCAGAGGATTGGGATCGTACGCTTTCCGTCAATCTGAAGGGCACATTCTTGTGCGTCAAACAGGCGATTCCACATATGAAAGAGAACGGCGGCAGCATAATCATAACAAGCTCCATTAACGGCAGCCGCGCATTCTCAGGATTTGGGATGACAGCCTATAGCACTTCTAAGGCGGGACAAGTGGCTTTCGCCAAGATGGCTGCATTGGAATTGGCCCGCTACAAAATACGCGTCAACGCCATCTGTCCGGGGTCGATCAAGACTAACATTGGTGAAAATACGAAGCCGACGCCGGAGCTTGAGAAAATCAAAATCCCAGTCAAATATCCGCAAGGCAGCCAGCCATTGGAACATGCGCCAGGGCAACCGGAGCAGGTGGCTAATCTAGTAGCTTTCCTTGCCTCGGAAGCTTCGAGCCATATTACTGGCACGGAGCTGTTCATTGACGGCGCTGAATCGCTGCTTTAGCGATACCCTGCAATCCCATTTATTGGCGGTGAGGGATGCGGATAATTTTCCAAGGGAATGAACAGTCTATATTCGGAGGTGAAAGAAACCATGGATGAGCAAAAGGAAACCGTCACTTCATTCGATCCAAAAAGCGGACAATCCAAGGAAGTCAATGTCGTCTTGGATCATGCTCGCAGTGGAGGCTTGAAATATACAATCGAAGATGTAGAGAATAATAACAAGAAAACGGATGAATAGTTACTTGTAAAAAAATGAAAAGCGTATGTTGACTCGGGGACACTCCCGAAACCAACATGCGCTTTATTTGATTTCTCTAACGATTAATCGTCTAAACCTGCTCGACATGTCTCTGGACTAGTGTGCTCGGAGCTTCTGATAACTGTATCATCTGGTCCGTTTTCATTGGAATCATCCGAGTTGCCTTCTGCATTAACCGTAGATTCAAAATTTGTGTCTTTGTGATTGATTAAGTTATCTATGCTTCTCACCCTTTCAATTGTATAGACTAATATGCTTCGTTTTAAAAGATTTTATTCGTTGGCATTATAGGATTATTGATTCCATATTCACTTCAGAATCCACTTCCATTGGCCTTCGAAAGTGGAATTTGTAGGTCTTGACAAACCATACTGTAATATTTATAATTACAGTATAAAGTCCTTACAAAAAATAAGTTAATGGCGGTGATAATCATGAACTTTGTAATCAGTGATTGGGTTGTGGCAACAACAAATGAAGATGAAATGCTGCATGGTTATATTGAGTCAATTGATGTGCTGCAAGGCATTGCTCGGGTGCACGTTATTGCATCGGATCGTGAAACTGCCATCGGAAAAATAATGGAAGTTAGCAGTCAAGACGTAAAGAAATTACCTGTAAGCGAGTTTGATATAGAAGATCAAGTAAAGAGCTTGATTGATGTGGCGCTAACAACTAGAGACGAGCAGTGGTTCAATGAATTGTCAGCGAAATTATTTGCTATTCAAAATAATAGCGCAAAACGCGGTGAGCGTGATGTATTTCCGTCCTATTATCATAACCGCTTAGGTGTTGATCAGTTTTAATGGGACGTATAAAAGAAAAAGCCAATCCAAGAGACATGTCCTACATGTTGTCTAATGGATTGGCTTTTTAATTATATTTTCCAGCTTACTGAATAGGTTCCTTGGTTGAGACTTGTTTTTCTTTCATCAGTTCCGCGGCAAAAAGAGTCTGCAGTTCTGTGACTTTTCTGGGATCAGTTAGGGACACTTTGTCAGCGAAATAATGTTCTACGAGCAGCTCCCAGGTAGGCGTTACCTTTTGAGCGGTCATGGCTCGAATGGCGGTCTTAACCAGCCTACGTTCCTTGGCATTGGCGTAAACGTCAATGTACTGCTGTTTGCGATCGAAATCTAACTCCGTAAAAATAGCACGAAATACCTCAGCTGTCATACGCGCATCGTCCAATGCTCGGTGAGCGGAGCCTTCAGCAGTGATGTTAAGATCAATCAGAGCAGCCTCGACACTGACATCATTCGTCACATTTTTATAACGGATAAACCCTTTCAATAGATCAAAATAGCTAGCCGCCATCCAGTAGCCATCATCCAACTTATGCATCCGCGTGTCGTACACGATGCGCTTCAAATCCTCGCCACCCCAGGTGACTAGCAGGATAGCTTCACTTTTATTTAGCCAGTTCATGAAGTCCGTAATGACTTTACGAAAGCCGTCGGCTTGATCGATATCTTCTTGGGGAATGCCTGTCTTTTTCTTGATAAATCCATTCAATTTAGAAAAATAAACAGGTTTGACTAGAGATGAGAATTCATCAGTAGCCTGTAGGGAGGAATTTAAACGGACGGCACCAATCTCAATAACCTCCATAGGTAAATCACTTGCAAACTTGCGACCGTTGAATTCAATGTCCAAAATAATGTAGTCCATGATGTAGCCCCCGTTCTGTCTCTGTGCTTCCATTCTATCAGAAAATGCCTAGGATACCAGCTTCCGTTTTCCATAGACCGCATTTAGAACGAAACTAAACAGTAGACCTGCAAAGGACATTCCTGAAATCCATAGATATAATTGTTTCCCTCCAAAGCTTTCGTAGAACCAACCACCCAAATAGGAAGCGACGATACCCGATACGCCAAAGAAAAGGATCGCAAGCACAGTCTGTCCTGTTGCACGCCATTCTTCAGGAACAATACGGTATAAATATTGGATAGCAGCTGAATAAAAAATCGGGAATGTGAAGGTTTGCAGCAGCTGAAGAAACACGAGAATATGAGGATCCGTCACCCACGCGGATAGAAAAAAGCGAATGAAATAAAACACAGCGGCGAATGAAATGATCGCTAATTCTTTTCCTTTGCGAAGCCACCAAAAGCTTAGAGCGAATACGAGTATTTCGCTGCCTGCTGCTAGAAACCAGGCCAAACCGACCATGTCGGGGGTGCCGCCTAATTTTCGAATATAGACGCCAAGAAACGTATCGTTGATCCGCTGTGGCACGGCAACAATAAAGATAAGTAACATAAACCAAATGGTTTCTTTATTGCTTAAGAAATTACGTAGAGTTTTTAGAGAGATCGGTTTCCCAGTTACAGGCGCATCAGGTAATGGCAAACAGATTAAAATGCTAATGATGCCTATTCCAGCGAACAAGAATGCCAAACTATTGATTCCAAAAAATTGGGTGGTATAACCAACGGCCAAGGACATGACCGCATAACCGACAGCTCCGAATGTTCGGATGGAACCGTAGCTTACCCCGTTAGCCTCCGCTGTTTGGAAATTTAGACTTTCTGTCAGGGGATCAAGAGGCATTAAGAAAAAATACATAAGCATTGTAAAAAGAAGAAGCACTACAAAACTGGATGAGGCGTATAACAAGTACCCCACAATGGTTGAACAACCTAAGAGGAGTAACATAACCTTCTTAATGGTCTTCGTCCGATCACTGATCATCCCCCATAAAGGTTGCGAGAAGATGGCAATGAAGCCTCCCGTTCCAATAATGAGACCAATTTTCGTTGCTGGAAGCCCTTGCGCATCTAAATAGACGGGAAGAAATGAAACAAACATAGCCAGAAGTGCAAAATACAAAAAGTTAAACGAACGTAATAAATTTGAAGAATTCATGATGACCTTAACCTTCCTAGATAAATTAGCAGAATGCTGTTGTAAAACTACATTCTAACATGTCATTGTAAAGAATCCAAAGTAAATTAAAGGCGTTTTTTTCAGAGACGTACTTCTGAGGGATTTGTCCCTGTTACTTTCTTGAACTGTCGACTGAAGAAATAGATGCTCCGATAACCGAGGGCTTCTGAAACCTCTCCAACATTCATGCCAAGTCTAAGCAGATAAGCGGCACGTTCGATCCTTTTCTGAATGATATAGGACTCAATCGTTTGGCCCATGATTTCTTTGAATTTAAGTGAAAAGTAGCGTGGTGACAGGTGCGCTTGTTTGGCTAAGTCACGGATGCTATGCTGGCGCCCCGGATCTTGTATAATATGGCTCGCGATATCCATCATCACCCGATTCATAGACCGGCGAGCGGGATCACCTTGCGCTTGGTTACCTGGTGCTTGTCGTTCGAACATGAGCAATAACAAACGAAGCAGCATTAAGGCTTCCTCGGCATGTCCATATGTGCCGCTCAATCTAACATGTACGAAACGGTCCAAATAGGACTCATGAAATTCCGAGGGGTCAAAGTGGACGAAGGAAGGAAGAGATACTAAGGGAAATGCTGAACCTTTCGTGTTGAAGTGGATATATGTAACCGTAAGGGGGCGCGCCGGGTTATGTTTAGCGCTCGTTAAATCTCCGGGACGAAAGAGAAAACAATCCCCCTTGCGGACATGGTAATGTGTACGATTCAGGCTGACTTCACCCTCGCCGTCCCATACATACCAGAAGTCGTAATCATCGAATGGCTGATGTTCACGGCTCCATTTCCAATTAGGTTCACAGATGACTTTGCCGAAATAACCGTCTAGAACGAGCTCCTGTGATGTGAAAACAGACATGAAAGATTTCCTCCGATTTATGTAAAATAGTGCAAATAATCATGCGCTTTAATGCATTTATTTTACAACTTTTCGTTCCTATAATAAAGATAAAAGTAAACAAATAATTTAAATCGAAAGGAGTCATCTCACATGCCAGAAAAAAGTACTCCGGAAGAAATCTCGGCACAGCTATACCGGTATGATCGCATTGCGGATAAATGGAATGGCTTTGAACACTGGGGTAAGGATCAGCTTGAGCAATATCGGAACAACGTTTATTCGGCAATAGAGCATGTACTCAATGAAAAAGAAATCGAGGATGCGAAGAGGGCCCTGTTTGAGATTATATTTGTAGATGACAAAGGAGCTCAAATTCAGTTCACGAAACCAAGCAGTGAATTGAAAACGGAAGAAGAACGTGAGCTAGCTGTTCGTAAGGTCAGCGAGTTCGTCGAAGTGGATGAGCGGTTCAAACGGATAGCTTTTCATTCTGCTATTCTTTCAGCGGTGCGAGATATACTAGGCGAGGAGCCGCGTCTTGTTCAGGATATGGCCTTACTCAAGCCTCCACACGGAGGAGGTGAAAAGCCATGGCATCAAGATATGGCTTACGGAAACCTTGCCTACGAGAAAGCAGTGGTAGGCGTATGGATCGCCTTGGATGAAGCTGCGCTGGATAATGGATGCATGCATGTTATTCCCGGTTCGCACGCAGATGGCGCAACGCCGCATTATGCTGTCAGGGATTGGCAAATTTGCGATTCGCATGTTGCTGTTGAGAAGGATGTAGCCGTGCCCTTATTGCCAGGCGGAGTCCTTTTGTTCCACGGTTTACTTAAGCATGGGACACCTTATAATCTTTCTCCGAAGAAGCGTCGCGCGCTACAGTTTCATTATGTGGGCGCGTCCGTTTCTAAACTAACGCCAAAAGAGTATAAACGTTTCTTCACCAATGAAATGAGCGGGGCTGAGTGTTGATTCAAACTAGCATATGGTCAATATATTTTCTGACATAAAAAGAAGATTAGAACTCGTTTTGCAACTTCCTGCATCTTCCAATCTCTATGAGGACGGTTTACAATTAGTGAGAGGAGTTGATGCATAATGGGATCACCAATCGTGCGACTAGTACTTGATGCCAAAGCCACATTGGCTGAAGGTCCGTGCTGGAATGCGGAACAGCGTTTATTGTATTGGGTTGATATTATAGGAAAGAAATTTGGAAGGTTTGATCCTGAAACAGGGCTAAACGAAGATTTTTCCGTTGGGGAGTATGTCGGTGCAGTTGTCTGTGCTGGTGAAAATGAGGTAATGTTAGCGACACAATCTGGCTTCCAAACGTACCAGATGCAGCAGCGTAAGCTCACACCTCTTGTTGATCCAGAGTCTCAAATACCAGGAAATCGGTTTAACGATGGGAAATGTGATGCTAACGGACGATTCTGGGCAGGCACCATGGAGATTGTTGAAAAAGAAGCAACAGGCTCACTCTATGTGCTAGAAACGGATCACAGTTATCGCAAGGTTTACGAGGGAGTAGGCGTTTCCAACGGGATCGCTTGGAGCCTAGACGAGAAAGAAATGTACTATATCGATTCTATGAAAAAGCTAGTGCTCGCTTTTGAATATGAGGCGGTTCAAGGGGAAATTAGCAATCCGAGAATACTAATCGATTTTCGGAATGAACAAGGTTTCCCTGACGGGATGACGATCGATGAAGAAGGGATGCTGTGGATCGCCCATTGGGATGGCTGGCAGGTATCCCGTTGGAATCCCAAAACAGCTCAAAAGATAGACAGCATTGCCATTCCCGCAGCCAAAGTAACCTCCTGTATTTTCGGGGGAGACGAGCTGGACACCTTGTATGTTACGACTGCCCGAAAGGGTCTTCAGGAGGATCAATTAGGCGATCAGCCGCATGCTGGAGGGATTTTTGCGGTAATGCCAGGCGTAAAAGGTACGAAGACGTATTCATTCGGAATACAGCATGAGGGACAGAAAGGATAGGATCTATGTCGAATGAAAACAGACATTTAAAGATTCAGTATATCGGTCAGGTCGGCGTTATTCTGCGTAAAAACGATACGGCTATTGCAATCGACCCTTATTTGACAGATTCTGTTGATCATCTTCCAGGGTTTCCGGAGGGTTTTTGGCAGCGGCGTTATGCGCCTCCTGTGAAGCCTGAGACACTAACGGATTTAAATCTTGTGCTTTGTACGCACGAGCATATGGATCATATGGATCCAGATACACTACGGGCAATCGCCGCGGCATCTCCCAACTGTCACTTTGGTGCTCCGAAGTCGTGTTTGACTGAATTGGAGGCAATCGGTATTTCAGCAGAGCGGCTGCATGCGCTTGGGACTCAGGAGGCATTTCAATTTGCCGCTGATCTGATTATTCAACCCATTCCGGCATGGCACGAGGAGCGGGTGCGAGATAGTGAAGGCTGGGATCACTACTTAGGCTACGTCTTACAATGGGACGGCTTGTGCATTTATCATGCTGGGGATACGCTTCTGGCGGAAGAGCTGGTCGAGGCGCTGTCTGGCTTCACCATCGATGTAGGTTTTCTGCCGATTAACGGACGGGATATTTTCCGCAATCGCCTCGGTGTCGTCGGCAACATGAACGCTCTCGAAGCGGCAGACCTAGCCGCACACCTGAAGTTCGACATCGTTGTGCCTGTACACTTCGATATGTACGCAAACAATAGTGAAGGGATCGCTCCCTTCGTTGACCGTTTATATCAGAAGCATCCAGGACAGAAGTTTCATATTTTTCAACCGGGTGAGACAGTGGTATATGTGAAGTAGTGAAGGTGTTCTTTCGAAGAGAAAGTTATGGTAGCTATCATAAGCGTGAATTTCATCGTTACAGAGTCACTTTTCGCGCGTTGCCCCAATTTAGCGATGAAATTCATCGTCTCAGCGGGTATAATCGGAGGTTCGAGGGTTGGACGCTGACTTTAAGCATGATTTTCATCGCTACGGGGTCATTTTTCGCGCGTTGCCCCACTTTAACGATGAAATTCATCGTCTCAGCGGGTATAATCGGAGGTTCGAGGCTCAGAAGCGGACTTTAAGCATGATTTTCATCGCTACGGGGTCAATTTTCGGCGTTTCCTACAATTTTGCGATGATTTTCATCGCTACAGAGTCACAATCGCGCGCTATCTTCATTTTAGTGATGAAATTCATCGTCTCAGTAGATATTTTCAACGGTCGCGGCCCAGTCACTATGTTTTAAACACGTAATCTGCAAAAAGGACTACATCCCTTTTTATAAATAATACAAAACTTCACCCGCAACAGCCCCTAAGAGGACGATGCACCAAGGCGGTAATTTCCAGAACACCAGCAAACCGAACAACACGATAACCAATGTAAAATCATAAGGACGAATAATAGCGGTTGTCCAAAGCGGGTTATAAAGTGCCGCGAGCAGGATTCCGACAACGGCCGCATTGATGCCTACGAAAGCACTTTGAATCTTGACATTTGTTCGTAATGAATTCCAAAAAGGTAATGCCCCTATAATCAGGAGATAAGCAGGCAGAAAAATGGCTAAGGTTCCCACGAGAGCCCCTCTGACTCCGTCAAACATAGCGCCCAAATACGAGCCGAATGTGAAAAGCGGACCAGGAACGGCTTGTGTAGCCCCATAGCCAGCTAGGAACGCTTCTTTACTTACCCAACCTTGCGGAACAACTTCGCGTTCCAAAAGGGGGAGAATGACATGGCCGCCGCCGAAGACCAAGGAACCTACCCGATAAAACGAATCGAAAAGGGAGATGAGCTGCGAATGCCATAAACCGCTGATAATCGGAAGCAGCAGGAGCAGCATCGCATACAGGACCAAGCAAAAGATCGCAACAGAGTGATGAACACGCACTTGAATGGTACTGTTGTCTTGGTTTGAAACAGTTTTGAAGGCAAACAGTCCGATGAGTCCGGCGAGAACGATAATAACAACTTGGCTATAGACCGTCTGCCATAACAAGGTTACCGAAGCTGCCGCGATTGCGATGGAGGCCGTGCTTTTATCGGATGCTAACTTTTTTCCCATACTGAGAACTGCTTGTGCGACGATGGCTACGGCGACGATTTTGAGACCGTGAATCCAGCCCGTGCTGCTAACATCCATAGCTTTCATTAGTAAGGAAAAGAATAGTAAGAGGATAATAGAAGGAAACGTAAATCCAAGCCAAGCAGCTGCGCCTCCCAACAATCCAGCCCGGATTGTACCGATACCTACACCTACTTGACTGCTAGCAGGGCCTGGGAGAAATTGGCATAAAGCAACCAGATCGGCGTAGCTTTTCTCATCCATCCATTTACGTTTCTGAATATACTCGTTGTGAAAATAACCCAGATGCGCAATGGGTCCTCCGAAGGATGTCAACCCTAATTTGGTTGATACGAGAAATACTTCAAGCAATGCTCTTCTTTTACTTTGCTGTGTTTTTGCAGCGGTGTTCAACTTATTTCCTCCTAAAGTGACGTTTGATGAACATTTAAGTCATTTAAGTGTATCGGAAATTGCATCGCGATTCTACCGTTTAACACAAATAACATAGCAATGAAGATTATCCTATACTCCCTATACATATTAAAGGAGCATGAACTCTACTTATGTAGAATTCATGCTCCTTTTTCATTTGCCTCGAACTATGTGAGAGTTCTTACAAATCCTAACCCTCCAGCTGATATTCCTTCATTTTGTTGTAAAGGGTACCGCGGGAAATGCCGAGCAGCTTGGCTGCCGCGCTTTTATTGCCTGCCGTTTTGGACAAAGCTTCTTCAATCAGATGTATTTCTTCCTCATCGGACACCTTATCTTTTAATAAAATCGCCGCATCGACTTCTGAAGAAGTAAGACTTGGCTGCTGCTCCTGTAAGGCGGCTGGCAAATGTTCCAGGGTGATCAGGTCTTCGTCGTTAAGAATGATGCACCGCTCGATGATATTTTTCAATTCTTGAATGTTACCGGGCCATGAATAGTTCGTCAAAGCCAAGATGACCTCTGGAGAAAGCATAGGAACCGGCTTCTGGTATTGCATTGAAAACTGCTTGAGATACATGTGGACCATCGCAGGAATATCTTCGGTTCTATCCCGTAAAGGCGGAATCCGAATGGAGATCACATTCAACGCATAATACAGATCCGATCGGAATTCTTGATTGGCTAGTTTGCTGGCTAAATCTTGTGTAGTTGCGATTATGATTCGAGTTCGCACGCTGATAGGTTGACTTCCTCCAGAGCGAACGATCGTTTGCTGAGTGATGTAAAGGTAGAGCTTAGCTTGAAGCTCTAAGGGAAGCTTCTCGATTTCATTAATAAACAAGGTGCCGTCTTTGGCTAGCTCCAACTTACCAGCTTGTCCACGATCACTTCCCGTGAAGGCGCCCCCTTGATAGCCAAATAATTCGGCTTCCAATAATCCGGCGGGAACGATGCCGCAATTGATGGTCAAGAAAGGCTGCTCGGATCTTGAACTTGACTGATGGATAATATGAGCAAGCTGCTCTTTGCCAACCCCCGATTCTCCAATCAGGAGGACGGGTGTTTCTGTTGCTGCCACCTTTTTAGCCCATTGGATGACTTTGCCGATCGCTGGTCCTTTTCCTTTGATTAAGGTAAAGAGATCCTCAGCCTGATCTTTATGTGGTAGACCGAAGGAGTCGACTGTTGTTAATTGTTCGTTCAATCGTACCAATTGTGTAATATCCTGCTCGGTCGCAATACCTCCAATGATAAGCCCCTGAGCATCTCTGATCGGTGACGCATTAATTAGGACATGGGTGTCCGGCCGCGGTCGGTGATAGGTATTACGAATCATTCGGCCTTCGTCCAAAATTTTCAGGACCATCAATGTTTCGATATCAAAATGCTCGCCAATGCGCTTCCCCAAAATATCTGCTGCCGGAAGATGATAAAGCTCCTCTGCGACGGAATTCCAGCAAATCACAGCGCCGGCTCGATCAACGACCGTGACAGCATCGGTGACGGTATCCGCGAGTGCGGTGAAATAGGCTGACCACTTTTGCAGTTCAGATAGGGCGAAATTGAGATACGTGGATAATAGGGAATATCCCCCGATGTTTCCATCCTTATCTTTGAAAAGTAGGGGGCGATTTGTTCGTTGAGGCACAAGCGGCAAAAAGTTGTTGTCATCCACAGTAATAATCTCGGATACAAAGTATTTGCTGCTTTCTATCAATTCTTGGATGTTTCTAGCGGAAAGGGCCGTCATAAGGCCTGCGTCTTCCGGTGTAAATAAACATATGTCGTCTTGCCAAGTGGCGATAACCGCTGTTCCTTTATTTAAATAGGAAGAAAGCTCTTCGAGCGTTGTTTCAACAGGGAGTGTAAGAACAGGGTTGTTCAACGGTAAGTGTTCATAATTGAACATAATTGACCTCATTTGTGTAGCGTTTATTTGGTTTAAATTTACCATGAAAGCAAGGTGGATTCAACACAGGAAGCCGAGATGGTGAGTATGATAAGGGGAATGAAGTAAAAATTGTTCAAAGATATGAAAAATATACACATAAACAAATAGTGTTCAAATTTTAAAATAAAGTGTATAATAAAATTATAAATTAAACACTATTGTATAATTCCTATGGGGGAATAGCAGATGGAACTCATTATGAAAAATATGTTTCAATCGTTAGGTAAGAGCCGAACTGCGAATCGATTAGCCAAAAAGTATGGATTACGCTTTGGTGCAGCGCGTTTTGTAGCAGGTGAAACCATCCAGCAATCCATCGAAGCTGTGCGCGGACTCAATCAAGATGGCCGCGTTGCAACACTGGACCATTTGGGTGAGTTCGTCTTTAGTGAAGAAGAAGCTTTGGAATCAGCGGCCATGTGTATTCAAACATTAGATGCGATTGCGAGCTCAGGCGTCAAATCGAATCTTTCGCTTAAAATGACTTCACTTGGGCTAGATATCAGCAGAGAGCTTTGTGTAAACAACATGAAACGTATTCTTGATTGCGCTCGTCAGCATGGAAATTTCGTGCGAATAGATATGGAGGATTACGCACATTGTCAAATCTCTCTAGATATCTACAGAGAGCTTCGACAAGAATATGACAACGTAGGAATCGTCATTCAAGCTTATTTGTTCCGCACCATGCAGGATATCGATGATTTACATGCACTCGGAGCCAATCTGCGCCTTGTAAAAGGTGCTTATAAGGAATCTCCGCAAGTTGCTTTTCCAGAAAAAAGCGCAGTTGATGAAAATTATAAAAAAATTATTCAAAAGCATCTTTTGAACGGTCATTATACAGCTATTGCAAGCCACGACGAGGCGATCATTCATTTTACGAAAGAATTTGTAAGATCAAATCTTATTTCCATTGAACAGTTTGAGTTCCAGATGCTGTATGGGATTTGTGAAGATTTGCAAAAGCAATTAGTGAAAGAAGGATACCGGGTTCGTGTCTATGTCCCTTACGGTGTAGATTGGTTCGGATATTTCATGAGAAGGTTAGCGGAGCGCCCAGCAAATGTCTGGTTTGTTCTGAAAAATATGTTTAAATAACACCCCATTTTTCCATTTGGAGAGGAGCACTTATATGAATACATTTACGAAAGTTAGTCCGTATGCAAATGAACCTTTTACAAATTTTGGCTTAGAGGAAAACGTAAAGGCGATGCAAGCTGCTATTGCCAAAGTGAAAAGTGAGCTGGGACGCGAATATCCGCTATATATCGGTACGGAGAAAGTAGTAACCGAGGCAAAAATCACATCGATTAACCCGGGGAATGTAGACGAAATCATTGGATATGTAAGTAAAGCAGATCAGAAGCTTGCGGAAAAAGCGATGAATGTTGCCCTCGAAACTTTCGAAACTTGGAAGAAGGTTCCAGCAAGAGAGCGTGCGGAGTATTTATTTAAAGCTGCTGCACTAATGCGTGATCGTAAGCATGAATTCTCAGCATTGATGATTCTGGAATCAGGCAAAAACTACGTAGAAGCGGATGTAGATACCGCTGAAGCAATTGATTTCATCGAGTTCTATGCACGCGAAATGATTCGTTTGAGCCAAATCAACGAGACGCAGCCACTAGCCAAAATTCCCGGTGAAAACAACCAAATTAGTTATATCCCATTAGGCGTCGGCGTTATCATCCCGCCTTGGAATTTTCCATTAGCGATTTGTGTGGGCATGACGATTGCGGCGGTTGTTTCTGGTAATACCGTTTTGCTGAAGCCAGCTTCAACAACGCCTGTTATTGCTCACAAATTCGTGGCACTTATGGAGGAAGTTGGACTTCCTGCTGGTGTAATTAATTTCATTCCAGGGAGCGGTGCGGAAGTAGGAGACTACTTAACGACTCATCCGAAGACTCGTTTCATTAGCTTTACGGGCTCCAAAGAGATCGGTTTGCGCATTAACAAGTTGGCCGCGGATGTGGCGCCTGGTCAAATTTGGATCAAGCGTGTTATTGCTGAAATGGGCGGCAAAGACGGTATTGTCGTGGACGAAACAGCGGATCTCGACGCGGCTGCCGCTGCGATTGTGGCTTCTGCTTTCGGCTTCCAAGGACAGAAGTGCTCGGCTGGTTCGCGTGCTATCATTGTTGAATCTGTTTACGACGTAGTTGTAGACAAAGTAGTTGCTCTGACGAACCAGCTGCAAAGCGGTCTGCCTGAGGACAATTTCGCAGCAGGTCCGGTTATTGATAAGACCTCCTATGACAGGATTCTGGATTATATTGAAATTGGTAAAACCGAAGGAACACTGCTTGTGGGTGGCGGCAAAGCCGAAGGAAACGGCTATTACATTCAACCAACTGTGTTCGGAGATGTAAGCGGCAAAGCGCGTGTTATGCAGGAAGAGATTTTCGGACCTGTCTTGGCCATCGCTAAAGCGAAGGATTGGAAAGAAGCCATCGCGATGTACAATGATACGGAGTTTGGTTTGACGGGCTCCTACTTCTCCACGAATGAGGAGCGGATTTCTGAGGCATTAGACACGGTTCACTGCGGTAACTTGTACATCAATCGCAAATGCACAGGCGCATTAGTGGGCGTACATCCTTTCGGCGGCTTCAACATGTCGGGAACGGATTCCAAAGCAGGCGGTTACGACTACCTCATGCTTCTCACACAAGCGAAGCTGACATCTCGCAAGATTTAATAAATAGAAGAAGGCAGACGATATACGTCTAGCCTTCTTTTTTGTTTGGATCGCTAGCCGATGTAGGCAAGCGCCACAGGACTAGATTCGCTCAATGATCGGTTGCGGGGAGCTCCGTTGAGGAGAGAATGGAGCAGTAATTCGTCTGTTGGGTCCGTCGTTTGGCAGGTAGGGAGCAATCATTCGTCTCATGAATCGCTCTCCGAGCAACGAAAGGGAACTACGATCCGCTATTTAATTTAAATTGCTATCATTTTGATGAGTAGAGGGAACGTCGATTCGCTATTTTGCCAATTTTGGCTGAAAAGCTGACTCAGAGGGGAAATAAGGGATCGTAGTTCCGTCTAAGTAGTTAAACTGGCTAATTTATCCCGAATAGCGTACTGACGTTCCCTTTCACTAGTGTCGATGACGTACTCGTCCCGACATGCGAGGTGAAGTCGGCCTTCCGATTAAATTGGGCACCCAATGTTGAAGAGGATTTCCTCAGAAAGTGTCCACACGATCAGTTTTCGTATTTTTACAGATTAAGTTGATACATGCGAGCCCGCTCTTGCCCGCGCGTTACGGTTAATAGCTGCTTTTCGCATAAGAGATGCAAGACCGTTCTTGCGTGTCTTGTACTAACTTGGAGATGAGCGGAGAGGTCCGAAGGGGAGAATGGGCGCAATAGTCTTCGTGCGAATCGGACTGTTTCGCTTTCTAGCCAAGAGAGTGACTCTGGTACATTGGATGAAATGAACTTTCCTACAATTGAATGAATAAGCTGCTGACACTGCTTTGGCGACTCGACAATTGATGGGTAGGCGATAGACATGACAAGCCATCCATCCAATGCAAGATGGCAATGTCGGAGACAGAGGTCTTTGAATCTCCAAAGCTCAACATCGCGAGCATGGGAGCTATAACCTTGAATCTCAATCACACACCTAGCATCTCCTGGCATATACGCGAGGTCCAAATAGCGGTAGCCGTTTGCGAAGTCACGCACTTCCCATTCAGGGTAAAGATAGTCGAAATGTCCAACAGCCGGGTACCATACGCAGCGTAGAAATTCCATTTCTGCATGTCCGAGCCCCCGCTCTAACCGTTCTCGTCTGCGTCCGTTCGTCTCTGCTGCAATCTGCGAAGTCATGAAAGCTTCGAATGCTTGCTCAAATTTCATGGATATTCCAACTTTCTCTGCGAGTTTTGATTAAAACAAAACGCCGCTTTCACTAATGTTCACGAGGAGTTGACTCCTTACGAACATAGGTGAAAGCGGCGCGTACTTCACGACCAGCTTGATTGAATAGCTATAGTATAGCGGAAAATCATAACGTTGTGCCACCCTATTTTTGTAGGAACGATGCTTTACAAAGGCAAATCACGTTTGCGGAACAGCGTGATTCCTACCGCAAAGGTCACGAGCCCAATCACAATCAATACAGACCAAGCAAACGCGGCGGTTTCTGTCTTACCACCTATGATGCCGCTCGGATCATAGAGCGAGAAGTACGTCAGCTTGCGCATCCAATTGATTTTTTCGCTCAGCTTGCCGATAAAATCCAGGCTGAAGAATCCGAAGGTAAGCACGGCCGATATGCCGAGCGCCTTCTTCTCGTCGTTGGCTAAAGATGAGACGAGAAAGGCGATTCCGCCGACCGCGAAGAACAGCAGTAATGCGGCCAGGTTCATCCGTAGGTATGCCGCTCCGTGAAAGTCGCTTAAGTTCCCTATAAACAAGGCATATCCCGCAAACCCGCATAATGTCGTAACCGTCATGATAGACAAAAGCCCTGTCAGAAAAACGGCTGCCTGCGTCATGGCCACTTTTCCACGGGTGGTAGGCGTAGCCAACAAATAAGCCATTGAACCCTGGTCAACCAGCTTCGCCATCAGCTGTGTGGTGAACATGATGCAAAAAATCGAAACAATCAGAACGAGCAGCAGGCCGTAATATTCGCCTGAGATGAATGCTTCCACGGTGCCGAAGCCGCTGCCCAAGTTGAACGCATTGGTCATGCCGGGCGGCAAGGATTTGATCAACTCATCTAAGGCCGCATTATTTCCTGCGAAGCTCGGGAACAGCCAGAACATGAGCAGGATATAAAAAGCGGATCCGAACGCATAGTTCATCATCCCTTTGATATGAATCTTCATCATGTGTTTATAGAGAGCGGAGTTCATTGTAAGGTCCCCTTCCGGTCGTAATAGTTCATAAACACGTCTTCGAGACTTTGCGTGAATACGTCCAGGTTTCGGATTGGGTATTTGGACGTCTCCGAGAGGAATCGAGCGTACTCACCCTGCACAGCCACCCGCACTCGGTTGCCTTCACGCGATTCGACGGTAACGCCAGAAGACCGTACGTATGCTTCCGCATCCTCCGCACGTTCAAACGTCAACTCGAACAACTTCCGCTGCATCGACTGCAGCTCGTGGATATCCTTGACGGTAAGGATGACCCCGTCCTTAATAATTGCCGCGCGGTCGCAGGTCCGCTCAATTTCGGGGAAGCTGTGCGACGACATGAGGAACGTTGTGCCCCGGGCTTTCTCTTCCAATACTAGATCAATAAACACCTTCTGCATGAGCGGGTCCAGTCCCGAAGTCGGCTCATCCAGGATGATCACCTCCGGCTGATGCATGAAAGCGGCGACGATACCAACCTTCTGCTTCATACCTTTCGACATTTTGCGGATGGGGGTCCGGACGTCAAACTGGAAGCGGTCGATCAGCTCCTCCTGCCGCGCGGAATGCTTCGAGCCTTGCATTTCCGCCATAAAATCCAGAAAGGTTCGCCCGCTCATCCCTTCAATAAACGCGATCTCCCCGGGCAAATAACCGATATAGCGCTGGACGGTTCCTTGTTTAGCCCAGGTATCCAGTCCGCCAACCTGCACAGAGCCTTTATCCGGTTTCATGAATCCCATGATATGCCGGATCGTTGTGGATTTGCCAGCCCCGTTCGGCCCCAGAAATCCGAACACCTCTCCTTTTTTGACCGAAAACGATACGTCAAAAATCCCTTTTCCGTTCGGGAATGTTTTGGTCAGCTGCTGAACAGTCAACATGCGCGGGCACCTCCAACTATGAAAGTTATGAAATATTAGTTAATAGTTATTTCAAAACTTATGTTACTCCTGAATGTTCATGACGTCAATACTTTTGAAATATATTTATGCTATAATTTCATTATTCCAAAAAAACGGGTGATCCGAATGAACGGCTACGAAAAAAGAGCCCAGCAAAAAAAAGAAAAAATCATGAACGCGACCTTGAACATGCTGAGAACGTCAGATCCCAGAAAATTGCGAATCGCCGATATCGCCGAAGAAGCTGGTGTATCGCAGGTAACCATCTACAATTACTTCGGCAGCAAGGATGATTTGGTGCGGGAAGTGTTCAAAGATTATGCGCGGACGGCGTTGAAAGAGTTTGGGGAGTTCCTTTCCGGTACTCACTCTCTGAAGGAGAAGATCGAATACATCGTTTTCCAGAAGAAGAAATCATCCAGAACGTTCAGCCTTCAGATCATGAAGCAAATATGGAACGACGATCCTGAAATGACGCAATTTCTCAAAGAGGAATATATGACCAATGGTGTTCCACTTGTGATCCAGCTCATTGAAGACGGCAAGAAAAATGGGGAAATCACCGGGGCGCTGTCTACATCCACTATCATGATGTATATGCAAATGTTGACGAGTCAGGCGGACACCGTGCTGGAGTATGCCGGGAAGCATGGGGATATGGACACGTTGATAGAGGAAATGGTGCATTTGTTTTTCTATGGGATCGGCAGCACGCCTCCACCGATCATTCACACATAAGTTCAAGAGTTTGTTGCTCCATAGAATTGGATTTGAGATAATGCTGATATGGATAAAAGAAGAATGGGAGTGGAATTTTTGGAAAAGAAGATAAAAACGTTAGCCTTTATAGGTTCATATGCGGATTCAAGCAATCCTGGGGTGTACACCTGCCAATACGATGAAGAGAATGGAAGTTTGGAAGTCACCCATCAAGTAAATGGTTTGCAAAACCCGACTTTCTTGACTGTGGATGCAAGCAATTGGAAATTATATGCGTTAACAGAGGGTGTTGACGAGAATCAGCAGCGATGCGGAGCGGCAACTTCTTATGAAATAAATTCAGCTACAGGAGAATTAACATTTCTGAACAACGAGATCACACTGCCTGCGACGACGTGCCACATTACATTGGACCATACGAACCAAGTGGTGATGGTAGCCAGTTATCACGGGGGAATGGTGGGCTTGTCTCCTATTTTAGTAGATGGACGTATAGGAACAACGGCTGATATTCAGCAGCATCATGGCGCAAGCCTCCTGTCGGTTCAGGATAGACCGCGTGCTCATTCTGTTTTTTTAGATCGAGCAAACCGTTATGCGGGAGTCTGTGATCTAGGTTTGGATAAGATCATGATGTACAAGCTCGATATCCCTGCCAAACGGCTTATTCCTCACAATGAAGTGCAGGTAGCTCCAGGTTCAGGTCCGCGGCATTTTGCATTCCACCCGTCCTATGCCTTTGGCTATGTGATTAATGAACTTGGCTCTACAGTCACAGCATTCAGCTATAACGAAGAATTAGGAGAGCTAACCCAAATCCAGACGATTTCCACACTCCCAGAGTCTTATGATGGGGAAAATGCTTGCGCGGATATTCATGTTTCACCAGATGGAAAATTCCTGTATGGATCTAACCGCGGGCACGATAGTATTGTGGTGTATGCCATCGATGCAGCAACAGGGAAGTTAACGGTAGTGGAGTACGCTCCTACTTTAGGGAAGCATCCGCGTAATTTTGCGATATCGCCGGATGGACAATTTGTGCTAGTAGCTAACAAAGATTCGGATCATATTGTATCGTTCTCACGAGACTCTCAGTCCGGAAAACTTGTTCCTACCGGAAGTGTGCTAAATGTATCTAAACCGGTATGCATCAAGTTTGCTAGTGTAGAATGACACCTTTCACGGAACGAGTTATTCACATCATTCGGTGTATTCCTGAGGGCAAAGTTATGACCTATGGTCAGATCGCCAGGCTAGCTGGAAGTCCAAGGGCGGCTCGACAAGTCGTGCGAATTTTGCATGCAATGAGCAAGAAGCATCGTCTTCCTTGGCATAGAGTCATTAATGCAAAGGGAGAGATTGCCATCATGGATGATGAAGACTCTCATATGCAAAGTTTTTTGCTGCAAGCGGAAGGTGTTCAAATTACGGATCAGCGATATATTTCCCTTGAGCATTACCAGTATCACATGCAAGAAGATGCATGAATGTACATAGGAAGCCTCACTTCTTGCAACTGGAAGAAGTGAGGCTTTTTGAAAGTAAGAAATATCATTAGGTCAACCAGAAACTGGTTGGCTTTTTTGTTTTGCCCAAAAATCCAGAAAAGAAAGGGAAAAGAGTTACAAAGTCTATAAAACGAGAATAGACTAACGTATCAGTAGGCCATAAGGACAGGGAGGCATGCTATGAGTGACAGGACCTTATATCTATTCGATGGCATTAATAAAAGCTCTGTGAAAACCATCATCGAGCAAATCATAAGAATTAATCAATATGATGATGACAGAGATAGGAAAGAAAAAGACTTCAAGCGTCTACCCATCGACTTAATTATTAATAGTAATGGGGGGAGTGTCTACGATGGTCTTGGATTGATCAATGTGATTGATAACAGTAAGACGCCGGTGCATACATACGTGTATGGACTTGCTGCTAGCATGAGCTTGCTAATCGCCGTTAGTGGTCACAAGAGGTACGCCGGCCGGCTTAGTACATTCATGTATCATTCTGTATCTACACATATCGACGGTCACTTGGAACACTTGAAGAATCGTGTGGATGAAACACAAAGGCTGCAAAATATTTATGATGAGTATATCTTAGCGAAAACGAAGCTGCATATCGACGAGCTGCATCGTGTTCAGGAACATCAACGCAATTGGTATCTGAGTCCTGATGAGGCTTTATCATTTGGGATTATTGATGAAATTATATAAGCGTAGCGCAGAGAAGCCTGAGGGATTCTCTTTTTCTTTGTTTTTTCTCTGCTTTTGGTGTTTAATTGAGAGATAGAGAGAAGAGGAGCAGCCGTGCTGTCCCCTAATGAAAAGGAGATTCATACCGTGTACAAAATTGTATTTTTTGATATCGATGGCACATTAGTTAATGAAGAAAAACAAGTTCCTGCCAGTACGATCATAGCTATTCAACAATTAAAGCAGCAAGGGATTGAACCGGTCATTGCAACTGGACGAGCACCCTACTTTATCAAGTCTTTGGCTGAACAGCTAGGAATAGATTCCTATGTATGCTTAAACGGCGGCTATGCCGTTTACCGCGGTGAACCGCTCTACAGACGGATTATCGCCAAAAGCAGCATAGAGGCATTGGTTAAATTGGCGGCTAAACATAAACATTCCCTCGTATTTGAAGGGGAGCATAACTACTTTACGGATACGGATGACGACCATCCTTTTGTTGTAGGATCAATTTCTTCCTTAAAGGTTGATTTGCCGGCATATGACCCGGATTTCTGGAAAACAAACGATATTTATCAAATCTTCCTGCATGTTGAAGACAAGGATGAGCATTTATATGAGGAACTCCAATCGGAATTTAAGCTGATTCGCTGGCACCAGCATGCGATTGATGTGTTACCTGCCGGTGGTTCGAAAGCTCAAGGGATTGCCGCGCTTTTGGAGCTTGTTGGATTGAAGCCGGAAGAGGCTGTCGCTTTCGGGGACGGGTTAAATGATATGGAGATGCTTTCGTATGTCGGATTCGGTATCGCGATGGGGAACTCGCACAAAGACTTGCTTGCTTATGCCGATCATGTAACGACACATGTGGATGAAGATGGCATTCGAAATGGACTTATTGCAGCTGGATTACTTTAGAAAAGAAACAATACATTCAGGGTGAAGATAATGAGAATAGCTTTTTTTGATTCAGGGATAGGCGGTATTACGGTCCTACACGAAGCCATGAAACAACTGCCTCATGAAGATTTTCTATATTTTGCGGATACCCTTCATGTTCCCTACGGGACGAAATCGAAGGACGAGGTTCTTGCTTTTGTCAAAAAATCCGTAGACATGATTATCAAAGAAGAGGTTAAAGCCCTCGTCATTGCTTGCAACACAGCAACCAGTATAGCCATAGCAGAATTAAGAAAAATCTATGAGATACCGATCATCGGCATGGAACCCGCGGTAAAACCAGCCCTCGAAATGAATCGTTCATCAGGTAAAAGAGTGCTCGTTTTTGCTACGCCTTTAACGCTCAAGCAATCGAAATATAGAGAGTTAGTTTCTCGTATAGATGATATGGGTATGGTGGATTCGGTGCCGCTGCCGGAATTGGTTGATTTTTGTGAACAATTAAATATGGAGGGTCAGCAAATCACTGATTATTTCCATGCCAAGCTGGAGCCCTTCGACCTGAGTATGTACGGGACTGTCGTTCTAGGATGTACACATTACCCTTTTTATAGGAGCGCTCTAAGAAAAATGCTGCCAAATCATATCCAAATTGTTGATGGAAGTTCGGGTACTGTGAATCGGTTGATTCAGCTGCTTAGTGATCCCAATCAACTACTTGGTGAGGGACATTCCAACATCAAATTCATGTGTTCCAGCAATGAGACAGCCTATATTCGGAAGATGGAAAAGGCTTTGGAAATCATTCAAACAATTGGTAAGTAAGGTTTGAGAAAAGTTTAAAAAGGCATTGCCGTGCAGCCGCCGCTGCATGACAATGCCTTTTTATTTTGTTTAGTAGAAGGATTGCGTCAGGTTACACTCTGATTTCAAGCAGCTCATAGTTAATGACACCCATAGGTGCATTCACACTAATCACATCACCTACGGATTTGCCCATGAGGGAAACGCCAAGCGGACTTTCGTAGGAAATTTTATTTTCATTCACATCGGCTTCCTGAGTACCAACGATTTTATACTCAATTTTCTCAGCAAATTCCACATCATTGAGAATAACGGTAGAGCCAACTTGAACGGTGGAAGTGCCGATATTCGTAACAACTTTAGCCTTCTTCAGCATTCTTTCGATCGTCAAAATTCTGGTTTCCATGAAACCCTGCTCTTCTTTGGCGGAGTGATATTCACTGTTTTCCTTAAGATCACCATAGCTAATCGCTGTCTTAATACGGCTGGCTAGTTCTTTGCGTTTGACGGTTTTGAGATCTTCAAGCTCTGATTCTAAACTACGCAATCCTTCTGGAGTTAGAATAATTTCATCATTGGACATATTTTTTGCAGCTCCTTATGTATTCGATACTAGATATACTACTAAAGTAACTGAGGCAAGTAAAGTAAGTAAGACTAGGGGAACTGTCTAACATGATCTTTTTTTCAGAAGGTGGGCTGGATGTAAGAAACTTTATGGCTGCGACCGGCGTCAAATAAATGGTAAGTTTTTCCTAATTTAAATGAGTCAGGATGTGATTGTTCCAGATGATTAAAATGAAGCTCCTTGCTATTACGATCCTAGCTGCAGGATTAGGATTGGGCAGTTTGGCACACCAGTCGAAAGCTGAAACCATCTATGGCGGCTCCTACGCGCCAGAAGGAATAAGGTTCCCTGCCGCGATCGAGCTTTTGGCAGAGACACCCTATTATGCAGATCCTAATCAGCCCGATGATGAGCCAGAAGGTACTTTTGCACCTCAGGAAGTTAATGTTCTCACGGTAGAAAGCTCGTGGTCGAGTGGTAGATCCATTTGGAAGATTGAGACGATGTTCGGGCCGCGGTGGATCAGGCCAAATCCATGGGAAATCGATATGGAGCCGCCAAAGCGCATTACTCTTTTGGAAGAAACTCCGCTATACCGAAGTAAAAGTACCAAAGGCGAACCTGCGGCCTCCTTATCTGCACAAGAGGTCGAGGTAGTTACGGCCGATAAACAGTGGTTCTATACGAACGATCCCAGCAGCAAAGCATGGATTAAGGTGCACACCACCTGGTTAGGTGATCTATGGGCGCATATACCCGTCAATCAAATAGGTACTGTACATAAGGTTCAGCGAAAAGCTCATTATTATGGACTACCGGCCAATAGTGATCTGAGTACGGCTATGGGGTTTGGTGAGCAGAAGCAAGATTGGTCAAACTCAAAGGCTGGTGATTACACGACGGTAAGGGAGTTCACTACGATTTATGATCGAGCATTCGAAATTCAAACGGATCAAGGGACCACGTGGACGCGCGATAAGGGAGTCACTATTCTGAGTGCGAATGAAACCATAGCGATTGTGCGTGAAACACCGCTTATTCATGATGTTTGGGATGGCTACAAGAAGGAAGATGCCGTGATTAAAGATGAAACGGTAACCGCTTTTGAGAAGATCGAAGAGCGATTGGAGAGCGGAAGAGGTCCTTATTCGATTTGGAACAACAGCACTTGGTATCATGTACGTTCATCGAAAGGTACTGGATGGATAAACAAACTGTTTGGAGAGCCGGAATCAGCGATACCAGTTCATTGGAAGGTAACGGTTAATGATCAAAAGGAGCTGTTTCGTTACCCGGAAATACCGTTCAGTCTTCGACATTACTGCTGCGTGATCAGAGCGTGGAGGCTACAGAGGCATGGAATGGACCAAACGGTGGGTTGTGGTTGAAAGTTCATGTCGATGGTCGATCAGGATGGATACCCTTCTGGAATTATAGTCAGGACAAAATATGGGATGAAGATACGAATACGATATTTCATATTTCAAAAACGAACACGAATAGTTTAGGAATTGCACCTGCAGCGAATGGAGGTTTACAGCTTAACAATGGCGGGCGGATTGGGTACATGGAAAAGGAGCAATCCTATTTGGATACAATCCTGCTTGCTGAACAGCTTCAATACAAAGTAGACATGGTGAAGGGCAGGGACGCCGTCACATTCAGTAAGGCCGATTATTCCTTTGAGCTTAATGCTGGAGATAGGAATGCGTTGATTTCTTGGCACGGTACTAAGGATAAAAGTGTTCAATTAGCAGAGATGCCGCGTCATACCCGCGATAGCTGGTATCTTAATTTGAAAGACGTTCAGGCCCTTTTTGGATTAACGCAGGTATTTGCTGGGAACGAATATAGCCTATTCGAGAAAATTTATAATGTAAGATTAGGGGTACTCCCAACTAGCGCGGCAAAGGGCCGATTAGAGTTACAAGCTTTTGTTGATGATTGGACCAGTCGAGAAGATTATAAGTCTGATCAGATGCCGCTTCAGATGTTCATTGAGGAGAACGGGGACCATGGCGGAGAGGGACATCTTTCCCAAATCAATGGGATCGTTAACAATCCTGATGCTAGTGTTGCGCCAGTCACGTTGTTTAGTTTAAAGGCTTCCCGACCGCTTGCGATAGGAACACACCAATTGAGTGCCGTCATTCGTATCGGTGAAAGGATTATTTGGAAGCAGAATGTTGAAATAGTTGTAAAGTAACCTGTCACAGTAATCAATGAAATAAAGAAGGGCTTCCTCCATCATTTTACAATGACCTTGGGAAGCCCTTCTTTGTGCCACATCATCCTATCATCAAAATCTCTCGAATCTCTTGCTCCGTCAAGGCGGACAAGGCTTCCTGGCCTGGCTGGATCACTTCATCAATCAGGTTTTTCTTTTTCTGTTGGAGCTCGTACATCTTATCTTCAACGGTCCCTTGGGCAACAAGGCGGATCACCTGCACGACTTTCTTCTGCCCGATACGATGAGCACGGTCGGCTGCTTGCTGTTCCACAGCAGGGTTCCACCATAGGTCGTAAAGGATAACGGTGTCGGCGCTAGCAAGGTTGAGTCCAGTACCGCCGGCCTTTAATGAGATGAGGAAGAGGTCTCGCTCGCCTTCATTAAATTTGTTGCACAGCTCTACACGTTCGGCAGTTGGGGTTTTACCGTCTAAATAGAAAAACGGCACTCCTTGATAGCCTAGGTCTCGCCCGATCATTCCCAGCATCGCTGTAAATTGCGAGAATATCAGCACCCGTTTACCGGCGCTTCTGCATTCTTCGATAATCTCCATGAGTTGCTCGAATTTGGCCGAGCTTCCGGCATAATCTTCGACAAACAGAGAAGGATGGCAGCACAGCTGGCGAAGTCGAGTCAAGCCGGCCAGAATTTTAATCCGATGTTTATTAAAGCTGTCTTTGTTCAGATGCTTTAGTGTTTCCTGTTGTAGTTCGGCCAAATAAGCAGCATACAGCTTCTTCTGCTCTGGCAGCAGCTCGGAAGCTTGCAACGACTCGATCTTCTCCGGCAGTTCCTTCAGGACGTCGGTCTTCAACCTGCGCAGCAGAAACGGCCGAATCCGCTTGGCCACACTTTCACGGGATAGCTCATTGAATGCCTTTCTCCCGAGGAACAACTGAGGGAATACCGCGTCAAAGATGGACCAAAGTTCTTCTAGCCTGTTCTCCACAGGAGTTCCAGTCAGGGCAAAACGGTACTCAGCCTGAACCTCCTTCACCGCCTGGGCCGTCTGCGTGGTGTGGTTCTTGAACACCTGCGCCTCATCCAGAATGAGCGTATGATAGGTTTGCTTCGCATACAGGTCGATATCCCTGCGCAAAAGCGGGTATGAGGTGATGAGGACATCCACTTGGGACGCATGTTTCAGAATCTTGCTGCGCTCTTCTCTGGTCCCATCGGCGATGCCGGCTCGAATCTCTGGCGCGAATTTCTTCAGCTCATTGAGCCAATTGTAAACGAGAGAAGCGGGAGCAACGATTAACGCCGGCAGCGCCTGCTTTCTGATCTCGGGCAGTACCGAGACGATAAACGCGATGCTTTGGATGGTTTTCCCAAGGCCCATATCGTCTGCCAAGATGCCGCCGAAATTGTACTGGGCCAGCGTCTTGAGCCACTGGAAGCCATACTTCTGGTAATCCCGAAGAACAGGTTCCAGACTGGCTGGCACCGTGAAATCCAGATTATCCGGATTCCGCATGTTTTCTAGCAACTGGCGGAAGGTTCTGCCCAGCTTAACGGTATTTCCTTGCCTCTCGGAATCCAGCAAATAGAGGCCGCGGACTAAGGGGAGGCGGATCTCTGCAGCTTTCACGTCCTCTTTGGTAATGCCCATTTCGTTCATGACGCGGACAATTTCCTGAAACTCGACGCTTTCGAGCGGCAGCAACGCCCCATCCGGCAGTCGGTGATATTTGCGTTTCTCCCCAAGGGATTTCAACAGCTTGCGGACTTCCGTTTCAGAAATACCTTCCATACTGAATTTGAATTCCAGCCAATCCGTTCGTTCATCTACATCAACCTTGACTATCGGCGGGGCATATCCGGTTAGAAGTCTTATTTTCACGGCAGAGGTGGCATAAACACTTACCAGCTTCTCCAACTGAGGAACGACGTGGTATAGAAAGTCATATTCCTTGTCTTCGCCATCCATGAAATAGCCTTCCTCTGTCTTAGCGAAGGCGCTTTGCTCCATTAGTTCCAGAATTCGTCGCTCTTGATCTCCGTCACGCATGAGAATGCGGTCGGTCCCGCGCCTCTGTTCATTGCCTTCAAGCGGGTTAATGACAATATCGCCGTATTGAAACTCCAGACCGGCAAGCAGTCGGTCTTTCACTCGGTCCAAATACAGCTTAGCCTTTAACGGCGTTTGCATAATGCGGTCGGAAATAGCTCCAGCGATATGGACACTGCCCAGCTTCATCAGGCCAGGAATCACTTTTTCCATAAAAGGCTCCATTTGCGCGGACGGAATCTGAATTTGATGCTTGCTGGAGTTTTCAAGCATTTGCTTGAGCTCCGAAAGACGCTTGCACGGTTCAGCTTGCATGTGCATCAGCTTTCCTTCGGAAAGGACAACCCCATACGATTTCATAACCGTAATCTTATCGAGACCTTGAACATCCAATTGGAAGCCTTCGGCCTGAGTTTGGTCGAACTCAAAATGGAGCGGGATGGGTTCGTCGGATACACGGATTCCATCGAATGTGCGGTCATTATGCTCAAATTTTACGGACTTAGACTCGATAAGCGCTGGTAGAAATGTTATCCATGAGAAAGGAGGAACCAGCAGCATACGATCACCACTCAACTGCTTCGCATGAGTGAAGTGCGTAGTTGAAGTCTCCTGGTACATCTGCTCATAGTGATAGATTTCGATGAGCTGTCGGATGATCGCATCATCTTCTTTTTGAAAACTATGGAGCTTAGGATCGTAGGTGAAATGCTTCGAAAATATATAGGCTTCTTTCCGCTCAATATGCTCAAGAAATTCTCTTATCCTTTGGACGATATACAGCCGTTTAGGACCGACCTTCATCTCAATCCCGAACATGGACTTCCCATAACCATATGGGAACGGTCTGCAGGTGAATTCCAGTTCCAACACTTCTCTTGTATCGAAAAGAGGTTGTGAACGGCTTGGACGCTGCGGTTTGTTCCCGAACAAATCCAGTATATGGTTCGTCAATTTGCGATCTCCATCTAGATTTCCAGTAAGGGTTGTTGTACCGGGAACTCGAGTTACATGCTGAATAGCATGAACATTCAGCAGAACGGCAGCAATATGCTCGCAGTACGTATCGTCCGGATCATACGCAGGACAGGTGCAATGGCCAATAACATGCCCGGTTGTATCCTCTTCAACGGTCACTAGGCTGGTGACGTTATATCCTTTGACCGTGGCTTCATAGCGTGGTGTTTCAGGATCTTCATGCAGGAAAGTCACTTGTCTTTCACGGTAGTAGGCTTCTCCTTTTTCATAAGAAAACCGGCCGCACAACGACTTAATGATTCCATCTGTCAACTGAAAGCTCATTACTTAGATCCTTCCTTATGAAACATCGTTATTCCGGAATTGCATGGGTTGAATTCATTATAGCAAACATTCGTTCTTGTGAAAATCAAGTATACGAATGATGAAAAAATGCAGCCCAACTCCAAAAGGAGAATGGACTGCATGATGCGTGTATATTAATAGATAGACAACGCTTTCGTATCCAACTATACTACTGAAAGAGGGATATTTTCTCGGATTGTGTCGAAAATTATACCACGTCTACGTTGTAATATTGAGTTTACATCAAAAAGAAAGTGTGAAACTTCATGAGAATCAACACCAAAGTCATTTATGTCACCTTTGCTATTGTTATTTTATTGCTGGTAACGAATAACACCTCTTACTATTGGTTCACGAAATCTCTCTTAACGCAAGCGTTATCCGAACGCATGGAATCGACTGCGAATCAAATTCGCACATCCATTGAGCAGTCAGAGGAAGGTTCATTTTTTGTAGAAGATTTGATTGGTGAGAATCTTCGTTCAGTCGCTCTTTATGCCAAGAGCCAGCTAAATCCAGATATTGATAAAATTACGAATGAACAATTAATTCAGCTTGCTAGGCAAGCGGGTGTCGATGGTTTCTCGCTCATGAAACGAAACGGCGATGATATTATGGTAGGTAAGTCATCCGAGCCCAAGGAGCTTCAGATTACCAGTACGAAATCATTCGGTTATTGGTTTACGGCTTTTAGCCAGCTTCTGGATAACCATCAAGTGACGATTGCTGAGGGGCAAAAGCTGCCTAATTTCTGGTCGGGCATCTACGAAGTTCCAGCTTCAGGTTCGAGCAATGTGAGTAAGTTTGGGTACTATTATGATGGAAGCACGAATTATTTAATATGTGTGTTTGTCAATGCGGATAAAATTCAGAAGTTCAAGCAAATCGTAGGCGCAGATACCATCGTGAAGAAAACGCTTGCTACGAATCCAGATATTATGGAAATATCGGGACTGAACGGGACAACTTTTGGTACAAAGCCGATTGAGTATAAAGACAGTAACGGGGTTCCTTTCATATCGGTCTATGACCGCCCAGTCTTATTTGGTACATATAACATAACGAGTACGAAGGATTTGGAAAATTACAAGTCGTCCATACAGGAAAATAAACCAGTTAGCGTTGTGGAGAATTGGAATGGGAAACCCATTCTGAAAACGTTCATGTATGTTCCTGTTAAGAAGAAATTGACCGAAGTTCAAAGGGAAGTTCCTTATGTCATTACCATCGTCTCGGATTATCAAACGATTCAACACACTTTAAACAAGCAGCTCGTTCAGCTTACACTTCTCATTGTTTTATTTACGATTTTTAGCTGTGTATTTATTTATTTGGTATTCCGTTTTATTACCAAAAGCCGAGAAACAGCTGTCCAGTCCACACAAGAGATGTACATTCAGAACGTGGATCTCATGTTTGCAACGATACGCAGTCAGCGGCATGACTTTCTAAATCATGTTCAAACCATGTATGCTCTGCTGTCTAAGGGGAAAAAAGAAGACCAAATGAAATACATGAAGGAATTAATTGAAGAAATCAACGAAGTGAACGATATCATTCGAATCGGGCATCCGGCTATTGCAGTTCTTATCCAAGCCAAGATTGCGCTTGCCATGAGAACCAAAATCGATTTCAATTACCATTTTACCGGCCTAGAAGGCTTGTCATTAGGTGTGAAATCCGTTGATATCGTGAAAATTATCGGTAATTTGATTGATAATGCGTTTGATGAAGTCAATAAATTTCCGCCTGATGAACGTGAAGTTATGGTTAACGGATGGTCGGAGTCGAACCATTTAACCATATCCGTAACCAACCCGGTTCATCCCGATTTCCAACTTGATGACTATAACAAAATGTTCACGATTGGCTACAGCACCAAAGGTGACGGTGAGCACCAGGGACTTGGTCTATCGGTTGTGAAGGAACGAATCGAGTATTACAAAGGGACCATCGAAGTGTCTGTAGCAGACGGCTGCATTTGTTTCCAAATATCGGTTCCGATGCAATAATCATCGTATCCAAGCTTCTTTTAATAATGGAATCCCGCGCTCCATATCTTTAATTGTTATTCCTCCAAAGCCCAAGTAAATCTTGGGCTTTTTGTTATTGGGTACTTGCTCCGCCTGTTGAGAGCTGTAAACACGAACCCCTTTAGCAAGGGCAAGGTCTTTTAACTTTTCAGCTGAACATGTACGATTGACGGTCAATTCGATGTGCAGGCCTGCGCCTCCACTTTCTATTTGAACATGAGAGCCTAGGTGCGTTTGTATGAGTTGGAGGATCCTCTCATGCTTTTTTCGATACGTATTGCGCATACGTCTGATATGCCGGTACCAATGACCACGTTCCATGAACAAAGCCATGGCGAGTTGATCCATACGTGATGGGCTCGAGAGCGTGCGTTCCATAGTGTGAAGTTTAGGCAATAATTGATGAGGCAGCACCATATAATTCATTCGTAATGCAGGTGTGAAAGCTTTGGAAAATGTTCCAATATAAATGACGACACCATGCTGGTCAAGGCCTTGAAGGGATGGAATGGTTTTGCCGGCATGACGGAATTCTCCATCATAATCATCTTCAATAATATGTCTTTGATTGTGATAGGCCCAGTGAATCAGCTCCTGCCTAATTGTATAGGATAGTGGGTTTCCTGAAGGCCGATGGGAAGGAGTAACGTAAACCGCTTCAATATTTACGGGGATGATCTCATCTATATTAAGTTCATTTTCACTTAGAGGAAAAGGGACAACCGAATATCCGTTCTGTGTAAAAATATCACTGACCTGAGCGACGGCATTCTTCTCAAAAGCGACTCGCGCGGATTGTCCGATTAGCTTGGAGAGAAGCTGCAGGCTGTTAGACATTCCCGTTCCAACAACGATTTGCTTCGGGGAACAGGAAACTCCTCTGGATTGCTTTAAATAATGGGCAATTTGGAGTCGCAGCGCATACTCCCCTTTGTTGTCGCCATATTGGTGAATGCGGCCGCTGTTGTAGGAAAAGGATTCGTTTAAGCAAGCCTTCCACACTTGAAGCGGGAAAGAATCGGTGTCGATTTCTAATAGACTAAAATCAATAGGAGCTTCGTCTGGAGATTGCTGAGCTTTCACGTTGGTGTTCTGAGATTGATCGAACGCTTGATGGTTTGTGATCGTTGGAAGCAATAAGGGAGCGACCACATATAGGCCTGAACGCGGTTTACTAATCACATATCCTTCTTCAATAAGCATTTGATAGGCAGTTTCAATTGTATTTTTGCTGAAATGTATCTGTTGACTGAGCATGCGAATGGAGGGTAATTTCGTACCGTCTGGGATGTCACCGCGCTGGATAAGACCACGGATTGCTCGATACAATTGTATATAAAGCGGACCTTGTTCATCACTTGTAAGCAAAATATCGAACATGGAAGACCTCAAATCTGACCCCTATTTTTTATAGGAAACTGAACCTAATCAGGGGGTCAATTATAGTATAGACTTTAGGATAAGCATTTATCAATAAAGTCAGAGGTGAAGCATTGTGACAGAATCGATTGAGGCGAAGTTAAACCAATTAGGTATTGTGCTGCCTGAGAGCAGCGGACCTGCTGCGAACTATGTTAATTATGTTATAACCGGTCCATTGTTGTTTATTTCTGGAAAAGGGCCTGCGGGAAAGCCGAAAGGGAAGCTTGGATTGGATTACAGAACAGAAGAAGGCTACCAATTGGCACGATTGGCAGGTCTTGAAGTGCTTGCTGCAGCCAAGCATGCACTTGGCAGCTTGGATAGGATTATACAAGTCGTAAAGGTTCAGGGCTTCGTCCATGCAGATCCTGATTTTGACGAACATCATTTGGTTTTAAATGGGTTTTCTGATCTTATGATGGAGGTATTCGGCGAGAGGGGGACTCATGCTCGATCGGTTCTAGGCGCTAGTTCATTACGAGATCATCTCCCTCTTGTCGTTGATACGATATTTGAGATTGCGCTTTAGGGGGAGGAAACGAAGTGTCTATCCATTAGAGGAACAAAAAAAATGAGGTGGCAAAGTTGCCATCTCATTTTTTTATTTTTGCCGATGACAAGGGAAAGTCACCCGACCTCTATTGAGCGGAACGTCGATGCCTTATTTTGCTCGAAAGCGCTTATTTCCCGTTTTCGCGGAACGAGAGGACGCTATTTGATGAAAAAAGCATGATTCAAAGGCAAAAACCGCGAAATAACGCCTCTACGTTCCGCATCCTCATGATTTCGGTATTTTTCGTCTAAATAACGCCTCTAAGTTCCCTCAGCAAATGCTGGTTACCGTAACATGGTACTTTTTGGAAAAAGCGAGAGGAATAATATCCCGAAATGACTTTTGAAACAGTTATTTTCTTTTTTACATAACATTGTTTTCAAATACTTATAAACGGGGTAAGGATAACTAACGAATGCAATGAATCGTGAGCTTTCATTTAATCACAAAGGAGGAGCAATGAATGAAGATGTCAAAATGCCGCTACAAGGAAGAGTTCAAGAAAAGTCTCATTCATTTATTTCCTCTGTTTGCGCTGTTTGCTTTCTTTTCACCAGAAAAAGAGTTGATGTCGATGGAAGAAATTCAACCGGGTCCAGCCTATGTGGCAGGAACGGTTATGCAAGTAAAAACCGATGATAAGGAAACGGTTTTATTGGTTTCCGTTCCTGACAATTTGGAAGTTCCGAACCAACTGCTGCAGCATTCTGAATTGTTGGATGAGAATAACCCGATTCATTGGAGCCATCCTGTTATTTTTCCGAGAAATCGTGGAAAAGAAGTCGAGATCCTTTTCCAATCGACGATGAAGAAGGAATTGAACGACTTCTTAGGAGTTCCTGCGGTTGGCGAAATTGTGCAGAGCTTAGCTGAGCCCGACACTCAAGGAGCTTATCATGCGCAATTTCTGCTCAATGCTAAGGGCGATTACATTGTTGCAACACATTAAAACATAGCGGTACGACTCATGATTTGTGGAAGGACATAAGTCCAAAAAGGGATAATTAGACTCAACACCAGAAGTATAGAGCGGAAAACGGTCTCGCTCACAGAGCCCGTGTCTATCGCTATCCATTTTGGGAGTAGACGAATCTTGAAGGGAATTGGCCAGAAGAGCTGGACCCCTCTATCATTGAATAGATCAATAAACGAGTGCGACGCGTAAGAGAGGATGAACACCCAGAAATATAAAGGAGATAAGGGCATTGCAATGACGACTAAGAGAAGCATGAAAAGCAGGGAATGGGTAACCGTTCTATGCTTCACCTTCAGCAGCCGCAGCAGAGCAGATAATGGGAAGAGAACCTTTGCCATGGTTGAGCCTGGCTTATCGACATCCGCTAGCGTGCCTGCCAAACAGCCAAGTAAAAGTGCCCCAGCGGCATCCCATGTGAAGAAACTAATATCTTGATACGTGAGAACGATTTCCGCGGAAATGAATCCGGCGATACTGTGTGTTTTTTGTAACATCTTATGCACCTATCCTTACGTGATTTAACGATAACTGTATACTATTCGCATGCGATTCCGAAATTGAGGGGAAGCCGAAAAAAAAATGTGTCCATGTCGTATTCTACCTATAAGAATGTCTGAATCCACCCTCATATCAAGACTCTTGATGTTCTACAATAGGACATAGGATGCTTGCTTAAGGAATAGGGCACAGACATTTTTGATAAAAGTAGGAGGCGTTAATGAATGACGACACTCAGTATTTCTAGCTTAACATGCGAATACCGCGTCAATCCGATTGGACTGGATACGACTCAGCCTCGCTTTACTTGGCAGCTAGCTTCGGACAACCATTATACCATGCAATCAGCCTATCAAATCCAAGTTAGTAAGGATGAAAATTCATTCGAACCGAGTCGTTTGGTGTGGGATTCTGGTCACGTACAATCCGAACAATCTGTGCTTGTTGTTTATGAGGGGCAAGCGCTGCTGCCGCGAAATCGTTATTTTTATCGTGTTAAACTATGGAATCAGACTGGCTCGCCATCGCCTTGGAGTGAAATCGCTTTCTGGGAAATGGGACAGCTAAGTCCAGATGACTGGTCAGCCAAGTGGATTACACCGGATGCAGCCTCCATGGATCCTGAAGCAGAAGAAGCCTTCTATTTGAGGAAGACATTCTCGGTACGTAAGGCAATTCGTAAAGCGACTATTTATGCAACGAGTTTAGGCATTTATGAGCTTGAACTCGACGGAGCGCGTGTGGGGGATTGGGAGTTCACACCTGGTTGGACCAGCTACCGTCACCGACTGCAGGTTCAGACGTATGAGGTAACGAGCCTGCTGCAGCATGGTGAAAACCATACCATTGGCGCAGTGCTGGCAAACGGTTGGTACAAAGGTGATTTGGCATGGAAGAATCAACGAAATATTTTTGGGGACGTTAGAGCTCTTTTTCTCCAATTACATATCGAGTACACAGACGGAACCTCTGAAATAACCGTTAGTGATGATTCTTGGCGGGCTTCATTAGGACCAGTTCGGATGTCTGAGCTGTATCATGGAGAAACCTACGATGCTAATTTGGAGCTTAGTGGGTGGAGCATGTCGACGTATCGGGACGATAATTGGTGCCCGGTAACGGTTCTTGATTATTCCAAAGACATCCTAGTCATGCAGGAGAATGAGCCATCACGCATTACCCAGCATGTGAAGCCGATAACCGTTATTGAAACACCATCTGGTGAAACCGTTCTTGATTTTGGGCAAAATATGGTCGGAAAAGTGCACATGCGTTTGGAACTGCCAGTTGGAACTCGTCTTCAACTGCTGCATGCAGAGGTGCTGGATCAAGAAGGGAACTTCTATATTGGGAACCTGCGTCATGCGAAGCAGACGGTTACTTATGTATGTAAAGGTGGCGGAGAAGAACAATATGAACCTCATTTCTCGTTCCAAGGCTTTCGATATGTCAAAGTGGTAGGCTGGCCTAGGGATACAGCATTCGATGCAGAGCGTTTCACGGGTCATGTTATTCATACGGACATGGCAGTTAGCGGCACCTTTGAATGCTCCCATCCCTTGCTGAATAAACTTCAGCAAAATATTGTCTGGGGACAAAGAGGCAATTTCCTGGATGTACCGACCGACTGCCCGCAGCGGGATGAGCGGCTGGGTTGGACAGGAGATGCACAAGTATTTATTCGCACGGCAGCCTTTAATTATGATGTAGCTCTATTTTTCACCAAATGGCTGCGCGACTTAAAAGCGGATCAGCATGAGAATGGCGGTGTTCCATTCGTCATTCCAGACGTACTTGGTCCGAATAACCACTCTTCCGCTGCTTGGGGGGATGCAGCTGTCATATGCCCGTGGACGATGTACCAAGTATATGGCGATAAGCGTGTTCTGGAGGAGCAATATGACAGCATGAAAGCGTGGATTACGTACATGCGAAGCCAAGGAGAGAATGAGTATCTGTGGAATACAGGCTTTCACTTTGGTGATTGGCTTGGGCTTGATGCCAAAGAAGGCAGCTACGTAGGAGCTACCCCGAGAGACTTAATCGCGACATGCTTCTATGCCTATTCGACATCACTTTTCGTGAAAGCTGCGGAAGTGCTGGAACGCAGCGAGGATGTAGCTACGTACAGTGAGCTTTATGAGCGCATTGTTGAAGGTTTCGCACATGAATTCCTTACACCAAGCGGACGTTTGGCCGCGCATACACAGACAGCACACGTGCTCCCGCTGATGTTTGGACTCGTGAAAGGAAGTACGCGTGATCGATTAGCAAAGACGTTAGCCGAATATGTCGTGGAGCAGAACAATCACCTGACGACCGGTTTCGTAGGCACGCCGTATTTGTGCCATGTATTATCCGAAAATGGCTACCATGATCTGGCAGTGAAGTTAGTTCAGCAGGAAGATTATCCATCTTGGCTGTACTCGATTCACAAGGGAGCAACCACCATTTGGGAGCATTGGGATGGAATCAAGCCGGATGGATCGTTCTGGAGTGATGATATGAACTCCTATAACCATTATGCGTACGGATCTATTGGAGATTGGCTGTATCGCGTAGTGGCGGGTCTCGATTCCGATGATCAGCAGCCTGGGTACAAACGGATTCAATTCCATCCGCGACCAGATTCTGGACTTGAATACGCGAAAGCATCGCTCCATTCTAGCTACGGTAAGATACGGAGTGAATGGAAGAAAGAGGCCGATGGCAGAGTCGTTTATGAATTTCAATTACCTCCGAATACGACTGGCCTAGCAACTTTGAGAGGAGCGACATTAGCAGCAGTATCCGTTAATGGTCATGCAGCCCAGACAGCATCAGGAGTCCTATCAGCAGCGGAAAGCGATGGAGAGCTGCGGTTAGAACTTGGATCGGGCACCTACTCCATCATCTGTTGAGAAAATAAGGTTACAAGATGGCTGTCCCAACAGGGTTATAGACCTTGAGGGTATCTACCTTGAAGATGGTTACACGTATCAATGAGGACTTCCGCCAATAGGGGGAGGTCCTTTTTGGTCATAGTTATGTATCCATGTATCCATGCTACATTTTCAGACAGGGCGGCTTCTGGAAGGAAACGTTAGTTTCGGACAGACCCTACTCTTTTTGATAACTTTTTGATAACTTTTTGAATAGGAGGATATGAGTTATAATAGAGAAATAGTTGAATAAAGAAGGGGAACCTCACAATGGCAGTCTTCAATGCAATGGAAACGATAGTGATGAATTTGTTTGATGAGTTTCAAAAAAACTATGAAATGAAATGCGAATGCACTACTTGCAAAGAAGACGTGCTTGCTTTGGTTTTAAATAAAGTCCCTCCGCGGTATACCTCAAGTGAGAAGGGGCAGTTATTTGTGAAAGGTCTCTATATCAATCCACAGCTGCAATCCGATGTCATGCGAGAATTAATGGAAGCGGCGAATATTGTGGAACATCATCAGCATCACAGAGAAGAATCCCAGCCCTAAGAACTGCAATGAAAAAGACTGATCCCTTCATTACGAAGAGTCCAGTCTTTTTTTCGTCATTTAACCAACAACCCTCTATGTCCTACGGTTAAGTTCATAAATATGCTTGAATTGATTGAATTTATCCACTGCTTGCGCTCTTGATTTCACGCCTAATTTCTCATAAATTTTGCGCACGTAATTATCTACGGTTCGCTTGCTCATATGCACTTCCTCGGCCATTTGCTCATTGGTTAGACCTTGGACAATCATGGTCATCATGTGTACTTCGTCGTCGTCTAATGAATCAGTCTGATGCAAATTACCACTGTCCACTTTCATTTTGTGAAAAACAGGAACGGGTATTACCGTGAAATTCTCTAGCAAAAGGGTTACTAAGCTTTTAATAAGCGTACCGCTAGATTCCTTAGAAATAACAGCACTAACCTTAAGTCCGATCAAATAATTGTAAAGATGTGATAATTCTATGCCCGAAAAAATGACAAGGTGGATGGCGGGATATTTGCCTTTAATGATTTTGGCAAGCTCATCGCCGTATTGATCCGGAAGATTATAATCCAAGAAAACAATATCCGGTACATGCAAATCTACGAGTTCCAAGCATTGTTTGCCAGTTCCGGCTATCCCTATAATCTGTATACCCTCGATTTGCTGCAGCGTATTCGATGTTGCTTCTGCCATTAAGGGGTGATCATCTACGATCAGAATCTTCGATCTCTTAATCATATGATACTTCCTTCCTGATTTGGTAGGGAATCCGAATGCTGAGTTCAACGCCGCTGTCTCTTGCCTCTCCTTAATTTTACCAAATTTCACAAAAAGATTGCAAATTAGATTTTATTTATCTAATTTTGCGTCTTTTTTTCGTTATATGCAAAAAAAACTGCGCATTTATGGAAAAAAATGTGGATTTGCGAAAGAAAATATTGCGCTGTTATCGAAGGCGTTTCTATATATGATAAGTATAGGTAATCTTCCAAAATTAAGTAAATAAGGAGGGAATTCATAATGAAAAGCGAGCAATTTGATTGCATGTTCGATTCTGTGTTAACGGATGTTGTGAAGCAAACGTACAGCAACTTACCCTTGCCCTCCGCTGAACAAATTCAGCTTTCGATGAAGAAAATGATGGATATCATCAAAACCAATGATGGTTGGAATTCAATGAATGAAAGTTAGGAATAACTAGAATTCGATAAGCGAGGATTCGCTTGTATATATAACATACATCAGTCTATTTTCTCTAGAGAGGAAATAGGCTGTTTTTTTTATCGGCTGTGTCCGCTATACTATTGTGTAAACGCTACCATGGAATGAGGTGAATGAATGAAGACTCGTTTGTTAGCTCTTGGCATGACTGTAACTCTGATGCTTACAGCTTGTCAACCCCAGACAGTAACAGTCGTTCCTAAACAGCAATTCCAGGAGCAGACACTTTCGTGGATACATCACTTTGACGAGGAGGGTGCACGAAAATGGTTGGAGGCGGGGACACAGCTATTTGCTAAACAGCATCCTCCCTATGCGTTTACGCTGACGGGTGTGGATGGCGGCAATTATATGAGTTTGCTTCGCACGCGTGTGATTTCGAATAACATGCCTGATATCTATATGCTGGATAATATAGAGGCCGCTCAGGATCTCATTCATAAAGGGTATGCGATGGACTTAACGGGTCAACCTTTTTTATCGCAAATCGACGAGAAGTTCCTGAATGGTGTGAAGACAGCCGATGGGAAAATATGGGCGCTGCCAATTGACGTGAATGGCGCTGGTGTCATTTATAATAAAGATGCTTTCGCACACGCTGGCATTCAAAGTCCGCCAACAACTTGGCCGCAATTCATAGCTGCATGCGAGGCGCTGCAGAAGGCAGGAATTATTCCTATCGCAGCAGGCTATAAGGATAAGCTGGACCCTGACTTGGGACATTGCGGCGGATCTTCTGGCTAATCAGAATGCCGCTGGCCGCAACTGGATTGCGGATATAGAAGCAGGTCGAACTTCGTTCGCTGATGATCAAATTCACTTCAAAGACATCTTGAAACGATATGGAGAACGCCTGAGTTATGTGAACATCAAGCCGTTCGAAACCGATTGGAACCAAGCCCAAGAGCTCCTTGCGGAGGGGAAGGCCGGCATGATCATTAATGGCACGTGGACAGTTGACGGTGTTAAATCCAAGAACCCTGCGAGTAATCTAGGACTGTTTGCTTTCCCTTATTCGAATAATCCCCATGATGCTAAGTTTGGTTTAAAATCAACAGGAGGGATTGTCATCAATCCTCAATCACCTCATAAGGAAGCGGCGCTTCAAACACTGGAATTGTTTGCTTCGAAGGAAATGGGGACGATTTTTCAGACGAAAAAGAAGGCTTTGTCTGTGATTAAAGGCTTGCCGAATGACTTTGACCCCACTTATGTGGAGCTGGATGAGACGTATATCCAAACAGGCAAAACGTATGACTGGTCGAGTTTACCGACAGATTTTGTGAATCAAGATCTGCAAAAGGTGTTTGTAAATGCACTCACGAAATTCGTTATTGATCGCAGTCATAATGTGGATCTCTGTATTCAAGAGCTGGATCAAGCATTCGATCGGATTCGCAAACTATCCAAATGACGGCAAGGAGATCTGCGTATGACAGCCACCCCGTGGAACTTAAATCGGGTCAAGGACTTTCGCATCCGAACGAAAATATTTCTATCAAATATGATTATTATTTTGTTCATTTCATCGGCGATTGGCGGAGTTGCCATCTATGCCTCTACAAAATTCATTGAATCAAATACTAGAGATCTATCGATGCAGGTCATTCATCAAGTTTCCGACAATATTGAAATCAGGGCGAAGGAAGCATTCACTTCTTCCGTTTATGTCCTTAGTGACAGTAATATTCGGCAAATTGCTGCTGAACAAGGTGAGCAGGTTACAAGTGACAACTATCCAGCTTTCCGCAGCCGTATGGAGTTCTTGCTAGCTCAGTATGGGAATGGGAATCCCTATATGAATGCTATTATGATTCAAACACAGAAGGGACAGGTGTACTGGTGGGAAAATAAAAAAGGCTTGGATCGTACACTAAATCATGAAGATGTAACCGTAATGACGAATAATGCTTCAGATTATTTGAAAAATCATGAACAAAGCATCAGCTGGTCGCCTTCTCTGAGAAAGCAAAAAGAAGTGTTCCTTATCAGAGATTTCGTTGATCTGAGTCAAGTAGATCGTAGTCTTGGCACGATTGTAATCAGTATTGATTCGGATTATTTCTTATCTCTGGGGAGCAATAGCTCGATCATTAAGCAAAATAATGTTGCGATTCTCAATCCCTTGAACGAACTGTTAGCGGGTGGCGGAACCCCCGGAATGGACAATCTGATCTCAAGGAGCTTAAGTTATAACCTTGAGGAGAAAGATGCATCTATGGCAATCGTCGATAATGCAGAGGGAGGGAGTCATTTATTCGTCCAAGAACGAACATCAACGCTAGGCTGGCGGGTGCTTTGCTTCATTCCGATGTCTGAGTTTCTGTCCAATACACGTGTGTTAGTTTTTGTAATCGCGCTCGTTTCTCTGCTTGCTGTTCTGATATCTACCGGCATTGCCGTATTACTTTCGAATTCTACGACGAGAAATATCAAAATCTTGGAGCAAACGATGCGTCGAGTCGAAGATGGCAATTTCGATGTTCGCATTATTCCGCTTGGGCGAGATGAGATTGGGAGTTTGTCGATTCGGTTCAATTTCATGCTGTCTCGGATTAACGATTTAATAAACACGGTATATAAAGAGCAAATTGCCAAACAACAGGCTGAATTTACCGTCCTCATGAGTCAGATTAATCCTCATTTCCTTTATAACACGCTAGGGACTGTGAAATGGTACGCTCGCATGAATCATCAAGCCGAGATTGAGCAAATGGTCACCTCAGTTATTGAATTATTGAAATCCTCGGTACGGCGTGTCGGAGAATTTCACAGCTTGGAGCAAGAGATTAACCAATTAAAAAACTATATTTATATTCAAAAAATTGGGTATGGCGATGCCTTTCGCATGGACTATGAAGTGGATGAACGGTTGCTGGAAAGTGAGGTGCCATATTTCATTCTTCAGCCGCTAGTCGAAAATGCAATTCTTCACGGCATCGAAATGTCCAAGGGTAGTGGACGTATTGTACTTCATGCACGCGTGGAAGAGAAGCAACTCCTGCTCATTGTCGAAGATAACGGAATAGGTATGGAAGCTGAACAAGCGTTTAATCTATTGAACGCTGCTACACGTAAAGAATCGGTTCCAGGCGTGACGAGTATCGGCATTCACAACGTGAATGAACGCATTCAGCTGTATTATGGGGATAAATATGGCCTTAGCTACGAAAGTGCACCTGGCTTAGGTACGAAAGCTATTGTTCGAATTCCGCATAGAACGCATCGTCAAAGGAGGAATGAGCATGTTGAACGCCATGATCGTTGAAGATAATGCGATATATCGGTATGCCATTAAAACGATCATTCGTTGGGAAGATTATGGCTTCCAAATTGTATGCGAAGCACTCAATGGCGTGCATGCACTTGATCTACTGCAGCATCAGCAGGTTGATCTTATTGTGACGGACATTTCGATGCCCGAAATGAACGGTATTGATCTGATCCAGCAGGTAAAGCAAAAGGATGAATCTATCAAAATTGTAGCACTCAACTCCTTCGATGACTTCCGATTCGTGAAGGAAGCCCTCAAGCTTGGGGCAGAGGATTATTTGTTAAAGCATGACCTCGAACCTAGCGCTTTACAGCAGCTATTAGAACAAATGAGCGGCAAGATTATGGAAGATCATAAACGAAGAAAACAAGCGAGTATTCGAGATGCCAGCTTTCAAGAGGTGCGCTGCCTGTTGGGGCGAAAGCTTCTCTTAGGCGAGTTGAAGCGGGCGGAGGACATTGAAGATCAAGTAAGCGCCGTTCATTTTCCAATTCATGGAGGTCCTACGGCAGTTGTCGTTGTCGATGCTAACTTTAAAGTCCTTGCCGATGGTTCTAAGGAAGAACAGACGGCGTACTCAAACATGGTTATACCGATTTCCGAACGGAGAACTGCGGTTATTATCTATTTTCCGAATGAAAAGAGTGAACACAAATGTTTGGAGGAGACACTTCGGCAAGCGTCGCTGCTGTACACCCGGATGAAAAAGATAGGCACTGTAACAATGGGAATTAGCTCGATCGGCTATGGATTGAAGGATTGGGCAGTGTTATATAAGCAAGCTGAAACCGCCTTAGATCAATATGTTTATGAAGGAGCGGGTCAACTCTATGCCTTTACGTCCCTTCAGATCAATGGCAAGGTTGAAACATCGGCAGGAATCACGATTCAGCCTCTTGTTGCTGCGATGAAAAGTGGTCTATTTACAGCTATTGAAACGCAGACTGAGCATTTGTTTCAAAGCCTCATTCAAAAGAAGCCGCCAATACCAGAGCTGCGCAACCTGCTGGCAGAGTTAATGATGCAGCTGAAAACATTGGCCATGGAGAGGAATAGGTACTCAGATCAGTTTGATCAGGCGTATAAACAGGTTAGCCAGGCGATGGAAGCCCTTCAGCCACTGCAGCAATTGAAGCAATTATTTCTAAATTTGAATAAGCAAATCGTTGGGAATAAAGCTGAGCACATGTTGATGCGCAAGGAAATTCAAGGAGCAATCGCCTATATGGAAGAGCATTATGCCGAAGACATCACGGTGGCAAGGTTGGCAGATGTACTCCATTTGAGCGCGAATTACCTATCCAATCTATTTAAAAGCGAGACAGGGATGCGGATCGTCGAATATATGAATCGATACCGGATTCAGAAAGCGAAACAGCTGCTTCAAGATCCTGCATGGAAAGTTTATGAAGTTGCAGAGAAAACAGGATTTCAAGAAACCTCCTACTTTTGCAAAGTATTTAAAGAGCTGGAGGGGAAAACGGTCAAGGAGTTTAGGCGCAATGGTTAATTATTCAAGATGATGGATCGTAAATTCTGTGAAATATATAAAAAATCAGTGTTATATAGAATGCAATCGGCTGCGAATTTGGATAAAATTCGGAGCTTTTTTTGTTTTGTGTGAGGCTGTATCTGTGTAGTTTTGTTATATAACTTGATGTTTCTTTCAATGTAAGCGCTTTTAAAAAAACTTATACTAACTTCATAAAGAACAGCAAGCTAAACATCCTTAGCGGATGAAACGGGTTTCATAAATAAATGAGAGTAGATCAAGGGGGTTAGCCATTGTATTTATCAAAAAGTGAAGAAGCAGTGATTCAGTTATCATCTGAAGCACTGCGGATAAAGGGAAAATCAGAAATTATACTTTGTGCCTCCTTATTTTATTTTCGACTACCACGCGGTGTATGGAAAGAGAGACTAAATAAAGTAAAAGCCTTTGGATATAACGCGATTGATGTGTACTTTCCTTGGAATCATCATGAGACCGTGGAGGGAACTTGGGATTTTACTGGAGAAAAGGATGTGGCTCAATTTCTACAGTATGCCGCAGATGCCGGTCTGTGGGTGATTGCACGACCAGGACCGTATATTTGCTCGGAATGGGATGGCGGAGCGCTCCCAGCTTATCTATTTGTGAAAGAAAATCTTCGTTTAAGGGATAACGATCCTGCCTTCTTGCAGCATGTGGCCAGGTGGTATGATCAGATCCTTCCTATCCTGAAGACATATGAAGCGGATCAGGGAGGCACGATCATTGCTGTTCAATTAGATAATGAGCTTGATTTCTATCCGTGTTCGGATCCCAAAGGATACATCTCGGCATTAAGAGATTTAGCTTTGCAGCATGGCATTACCGTTCCGCTCATTGCTTGCGCCGGACAAGGCGGCTTGTATGAGGCTTCAGGTTTTGCTGATGGCGTGGTGCCTACTTGCAACTTCTATCCTAATGATCAAGACCCTGCATTCGTAGAAAAGGTGCTCTTCTACAGAGAGGAGTTGGCTCGTCGCGGACTGCCCTTACTCGTCACGGAGACGAATCGCTCACACTTCCTGCTTCGCAGATTGCTATCGGCAGGAGCGAAGCTGCTCGGTCCCTACTTGCAGGCTTCAGGGACGAACTTTGGCTTTACCAATGCAGCTAACAATTGGGGGAATCCTCTTTCTTTCCTTACCTCGGACTATGATTTCCATGGGATGGTAACACCTGAAGGACACCTTCGAGAGGAAGCTTATGAAGGCAGAATGCTGCATCGTGTGATTCAAACGTATGGCGCTTCACTTGCTGAGGCGAAGCCTGCGCTCACGAATAGTGCCTCATCACCTTATCGGTTAGCGTTAAAGCAAGGCGGCGAGCTGCTCTTCCTATGTAATGTTAACGAGCAAGATGAAGACGCTTACTTACATGTGGAAGAAGAAGTCATACCCCGATATACCACACTTGTCGCCAAAGCAAGCCGCTGTCCGATTCTTCCCGTGCAGGTGCCCTTGCAGACATGGGGAATCGCTGAAGGGACGCTCGCCTACGCAACTGCAGAATTGCTGCTGGTGAAGCAGCTTGAGCAGCGCACGGTGTTCGTATTCCATACGGAGGGCGAAGGTGAAATCCGTCTCTGCTTTAACATGGAGGTGCAGACGGAGGCTGGCACGATGACGGTACACCATGCCGAAACAGAAGATCAGGTAACGGTATCCTTTCAATCGGATGAACAAGAGAGATTAGTTCGGATTCACTTACTAAACGGTCATGTTATCGAATTGGTTGGGATGAGTCGTTCACGTGCTTTGCTTTTAGAAAATATAGATGCTGATGGCGAGCTGCATGTTGGTGAATTCGTAGAACGAGTCTCGGAAAGCAGCGAAGTTGAAATCAGCTGGTCACAAAGCTTAGTGAATCCCTTGGATACACTTGCGGATGAAAGCTTATCGATCGGTGATACCGCCGATTATTTGGAGAAGCATGGTGTTTACCGAGGTTTCGCCTGGTACACTTCGCACCTACCGATTGAGAATAGCTGTCTAGGCATTATCGTTCAGCAGGCAAGTGATGTCGTTTCCGTCTATTCCGGTGAATCGTACCTTGGTACAGCAACACCGGGTGGAGGAAGTCACTTTCTTCCGATTCCATCCGGTGCACGTGTAGAGCCTAATCTAGTTGCACGTGTCGAGATTTGGGGACATACCAATTTCCATGATACGAATTTGCCGGGTTTGCACTTAAATGCTCTGAAAGGACTAACAGGCATTGTTGGAGTAACGTCGGTTAGGGAAATAAACCAAAACTGGCGATTCAAATCAATGCAATTTGGGGAAGACAAGGACGATTACGCAGCAACAGATTATAACGATCAACAATGGCCGATTGTAAGCGTTGGAGGGTGGTTCTCCGCCGAACAGCCTGCCCATCAATGCTACCGCAAACAAATAAAGCTGACGACAGAAGCGGATATGTGGATTCTGCATACGCCTGGTAATTTCTCGCATGCCTATGCTTATGTGAACGGGCACTCACTCGGACAATTGAACCCGCTCAATCCTTATCTGGATCTTACGCCTTACGTAAAGGCGGGAGAGACGGCAACGTTAACGCTATATCTGGATAAAACGTACGGTTCCCTCAGCGGAAATATAAGTCTTTATGAAGGAACCGCCGCTAAACAGTGGACACTATCCTCATGTCAGGAGAATGGTTTATTGCAGCATGCCAAAGCGTCGGCGCTTAAGGCTCTCCCTGTAGACGGAGCTATCTCCTTGAAACCGGGTACCCTGTCATGGCTGTACGGTGACCTGCGTGATGATAACCAAGGTTTAGGCTGGAGGGTTTATGTTAAAGGCAGCAATATGAAGCTGACTGTATTCTTCAACGGACACCTAGTTGGCCGCCTGTGGACGCAAGGCGGTGCCAACAGACCGATATTCCGTGGCGGCAGCGATGAGTCCTTTTATTTACCGGGACCGTGGTTTCAGGTTGGAGAATCAGGCAATGAAATAGCCGTCTTATTGGAGGCGGTATCAGCCTCTGAAGACGCCTTGCTAGAGCCGCTTCGCTTCGTACCGGTAGCCGCAGTTTAATTAGGAAGGAGAGTACGCATGAAAACTGCCATCTCAGCAAGCTCATTAGAAGGAGCGCCTGCTGCTGTCAAAAAGCGTGTAACCCCACTGCGCAGATTTTGGTCGTATCGAACATTAGTCCTCATGTGTGTTCCAGCGATTTTATTTTTCCTAGTCATGTCTTACCTTCCAATGCCAGGGCTTTATCTCGCATTCATTAATTATAACTATACGGCGGGGATCTTCGGCAGCCAGTTCGTTGGGTTTGACAATTTCAAATTTCTAGTGACCTCTGGGGCACTTTGGAAATTAACGTTTAATACGATTACTTACAATTTAGCTTTTATTATATTTGGAAATATCCTGCAGATTGGTATTGCTATTTTGCTGAACGAGCTTCGTAAAAAGTGGTTTAAGAAGCTTTCGCAATCCCTGATGTTCCTGCCATTTTTCATCTCCTTCGTGCTTGTTGGCCTTATTGCCTACAACATTCTCAGTTATGACTTTGGTCTGCTCAATGGGATTCTCAAATCGATCGGTTGGGAGCCGCTTAAGACATACTCGAATCCAACGATCTGGCCTTTTATCATCGTCTTTACATTCCTTTGGCAGTCGACAGGGTACGGCTCGATCGTCTATTTCGCAGCGATAATGGGATTGGATTCGGAGATTGTTGAAGCCGCAGAAATCGATGGGGCAAATGCCCTGCAGCGAATTCGCTATATCGTGCTTCCTTGGCTAAAGCCAACGTTCATTATTTTGCTGCTATTTTCATTAGGCGGTATTCTCAGAGGGAACTTTGGATTGTTCTATAACTTGGTCGGAGCCAACAATACAGCCCTTTTTGATGCGACAGATATTATTGAAACGTTCGTGTTCCGCTCTTTGATGAACAACTTCAACTTTTCACTAGGAAGCGCTGTCAGTCTATATCAGTCAGTGTTTGGCTTCTTTATTGTCATCACAGCCAACTGGCTGGTTAAAAAAGTTTCGCCTGAAAACACGCTGTTCTAATTCAACATACAAATATTCGTCACTTTAGTTCGGTTAGGAGGGGCATACGTGGAACAAGTCATTGCACGTCAAAGAGGAACGGATTTCTCCTCGGTGGCCATTCGGCTATTCGGCTACTTCTTTATTGGTCTATTTGCACTCTTCTGTTTAGTACCTTTTCTTCTCGTCCTTGGGACATCGTTCACAGCAGAGAAGTCGATCACGTTACACGGCTATAATTTGTGGCCCAAAGAGTTCAGTACATTTGCTTATAAAATTGTATTCGAGAACCCTGGCGTCATCATCGGCTCTTATGGGGTCACGCTTGGCATTACACTGATTGGAACAACCATTGGGCTGTTTATCGTAGCCATGACGGGTTATTCCTTGCAGCGTCCTGATTTTCCTTATCGCAATCGGATTTCGTTCTTCATCTATTTTACAACGTTGTTTCAAGGTGGGGTTGTCCCCTTTTACTTAATTATGACGCAGTGGCTGCATCTGAAGGATAACTATTTGGCTGTCCTGCTGCCTGGACTCATGAGCCCTTTTCTCATTATTATGATGAAAAGCTTCGTCAGGTCCATCCCGCATGCCATTACAGAATCGGCCAAAATGGACGGAGCGGGCGATTTCAAGATTTTCACCAAACTCATCCTGCCTATGACAACACCGGCGCTGGCGACCATAGGATTGTTTATTGCTTTGGGTTATTGGAACGAATGGTACAATTCGATGTTGTTCCTATCACCCGATTTGAAATATAGGCCGCTTCAATTGTTCCTGTACAACGTTGTAACGAGTGCTGATTTTATCAAAAACTCATCGGTCTCATCCAATGTACAGCCTAGGGATATGCCGCTGGAGTCCATGAAAATGGCTACCGCAGTAGTTGCAACGGGACCGGTCATACTATTTTATCCGATGGTACAGAAATATTTCATCCAAGGTATTACCGTTGGTGCTGTTAAAGGCTGACGCAAAGCATATACCAAAATGATTATGGGGAGGCAAATCCGTATGTTCAAGAGAAAAAAGAAAGCGCTTAGTGTAGCTCTGGCAGCGACGCTTGCTGTAAGCTTGACGGCGTGCACCACACCTAGCAGTACAGGTACTAGCTCCACGGATAAAGGGACACCGACTGCTGCAGCAACGGGGACAGCAGCACCATCTGGCAAAATTGACACCTCCGAGTTCCAAACGATTTCCTACGTAATGTTAGGGGATAAACCGAAGAATGGTCAATTTGAAAAGGTGATGGAGAAGGTTAACGCTCTTTTGAAACAAAAAGCAAATGCGAAACTGGAAATTAAATGGGTTGAATGGGCCGATTGGCAAACCAAATATAATCTATTGCTAGCTTCAGGGGAACCGGTTGACTTGATCACAGTTGCAACAGATTGGTTGGATACGTGGCAGAATGCACAAAAAGGTGCTTTCCAGCCGCTGGATAAGCTGCTTCCTGTGTATGCGCCGTTAACTTGGAAGGAAGTACCGCCAGAGAACTGGGCTGAGACGAAGTACAAGAATCAAATCATGCTCATTCCTGAAGATCATTATACACAGTGGGTTAATCACGGTTTCTTGTATCGTGGCGATTGGGCCAAAGAGTTTGGGATCACAGCGCCGATTACAGATTGGAAGTCGATGGAGACCTATCTCCAAGGTGTCAAGGATAAGAAGCCAGGCGTTGTTCCTTGGGATGCAAATGGTACGGCTGCTGGTAATATTGCAGGCTACATCAATTCCTATACAGATGCGATTGAACTTCCGATCAGTACCGGTCTCTTCGGTCTAATCTACGGTAAATCATATGATGAGAAGTATAAAGCTTATAGCCCTATTCTCGACGATACTTTCGTGAATTTTGCCAAACTCATGAAGGATTGGGGCGACAAAGGCTTCTGGCGCGAAGATGTGCTGAATTATAAGGGCGATAACCGTTCTGAGCTTGAGGCTGGTAAGTCAAGTATAGATCAGCATCACACGCAAACTTTCCTTGGTGAACGTATCAAAATGGATAAGCTGCAGCCGGGCTCGGATCTCCAGTTCTTCCCATTCTCGGCTACTCGCAACAATCTCGTATCCATGTCGATCACACATGGCGGAACTTCCATTGGTGCAAAGAGCAAGCATCCAGAGCGCGCTCTGATGGTCTACGAGCTGATTCGTCAAGACCCGGAAGTGTATCGTTTGATGAATTACGGCTTGGAAGGCGTGCAGTACGTCATCAAAGATGGCAAACGTTTCCGTCCAGATGGCTATGATGTGCAAAGAGACGAATTCTATTCCAACTTCTGGGGTGGACGCATCGATAAGAATGAAATTCCAGATGGGAATGATTGGTCTGGAAAAGGCGCGCTTTATGCTTCCTATGACAAAATCAAAAAGCCATTCCCATATGGCCGATTCGTTTTCGATAAGGGACCTGTGTCAAACGAGTTGACAGCGGTTACCCAAGTTGTTGGACAAATGGGACCTGCGATTCTTTACGGCAAAGCGGGAGACCCCGTCAAAGCGGTTGATGATTTCCGCGCCAAGCTGAAAACAGCAGGCTTTGATAAGCTGATGGCTGAAGTCCAAAAACAATTGGATGCCTTCAAGGTCACTGTAGAAAGCAGCAAATAAGGTTAAAGATATCGAAGGTCTGTCTCTGAACAGGCCTTCGATCTTTATATTTTGACGTAACGGAGAGTGAATTCTTGGAATCTATAACCGTCTATGATATTGCCCGAGAAGCGAACGTCTCCGTCGCGACTGTTTCCCGTGTTCTCAATGATACCGCACCCGTTCGAACATCGACTAGGCAGAAGATTATGGCGATTATTGAAAAGCACAAGTTTCAGCCCAATGCGTTGGCACGCAGTCTGGTGAATAAGAAAACGGGCATGATTGGCGTATTATTCCCAGACAGCAGTAACATGTTTTTCCCTGAGGTGTTCGGAGGGGCAGAGAGAGCTGCGCAGAAGCTGGGTTTTACACTCTTTCTCTGTAATACATTCAGCAATTTCAGTAGAGAATCCGAATATCTGAACTTACTTTGCGAAAGGCAGGTGGAGGGACTCCTCTTCATGGGTGGACGTATTAATTCGCGTCACTGCCCGGAGCAGCTCGTCCAGGAAGTCGTGGATATCCAGAAGCGAATTCCAATTGTCTTGATCAATGGCAGTCTTCCAGGTCATCCCTGTCATCGTATGAAAACGGATGAATATGCGGGCACTCAGCTCATTATGCAGCATCTTATTGATCGCGGGCATCGAAGCATCGGCTTCTTGGGAGGGAACGCGGAAACGACAACGACGATGGAAAAGCTGCAAGCGTACAAAAGTACGCTAGGAGCGAATGATCTCCTATTTCGCAAGCAAATCGTACGCTTGGGAGACTTCTCAATGGAATGCGGCCGCAAGCTGATGGAACAATTCCTTACTATGCCAAATTGTCCAACGGCTTTCCTGTGTATTAACGATTATGTGGCCATTGGTGCCATGAAAGCTGCTATTTCTCATGGGCTGCGTATTCCGGAGGATATCGCCATTGCAGGGTTTGATGACAGCCAATTAGCTTCTGCGATGAACCCCGAACTGACAACCGTTTCACAGCATAGTGAAGAGCTTGGGAGTCAAGCGATGGCCTTATTATCGAGATTGATTCAGAAGGAAAAGGTGAAGAAATTGACGGTTCTGGAGCCTAAGCTCATCGTTAGGCAGAGTACATAATGAGAGAGTTGCGCGCTAATTCAGCTAGCAGTGGCAGTTGGTTGAACAGTAGGATAGAAGTGAAGCGAAGTCCGAGGGTTACGACTCCTCGGACTTTATGTATTATTAATAAAAGCAAGCATGATCACATCCAGAAATGTCCGCGTGACTTCATGCATCAAATATTGATGCATCAGTCCTTCTTGCTTAAAGCCCAGCTTCTCCAGAACCTTCAAAGAGGCTTTATTTTCAGGGAATACTTCCGCTTGAATGCGATGTGCCCCAATATGTTCCCGACTAAAGGCAAGAACAGCTTCAAGAGCTTCTGACATGATGCCCTTATTCCAATAATGGCGGTTTAATTCGAAACCAACGTTGAGAGGAAGAAGAGGTTTTTTTTCAAATGTATCTCGAATCGGCATGAACATGACGGTGCCAATTAAGGTGGGATCAGTCTTCATGGATATCCCCCAAGGGAATAGCCGTTTATCTTGGAAATATTGATTCCATGATTGAATTAAGTCTCTGGAATCTTGGACAGATGCAGGGCCATGCCAGTCTAGATATTGGGTGACCTTGGAGTCGGAATAGAAGTGATAAAGATCCTCAGCATCCTCAGTGTTCATTTGACGCAAACATAATCGGTTTGTTGTAAGTAGGGGGAAGGAGTCGAATAAACCGGTCGTTGTCAATCATGTCACCTGTCTTTTCTTCAAATTGTACAATCTTCACTAGTAACCTAACATAGAAATCTGAAGAATAGCTTAAAAAGAAATAAGTTCAATATTAGAAGAAGGATTTACCAATTTCTTGTCGAAAACAATCGAATAATGTTGATTGAAAAGGGGTATTTAATTATGTTTCGTTTCGTTACGTGGATTAGAAAACGATTGGTCGTACGCATCATTGCGGCCGTGATGATAGTCATTTTGGCATTGTCAGCAGGCAATATACTCATTGAAATCAGAAATGCCAAGAAAGCGGGGATGGACGCGATATCCAGCTATGGCGTTCGATTGGCAGAGAGCTACGTCCAAGGGATTGATGCAAATCGATGGGAGCAATTTTTAAAAGATCCAAAGGAGAACGAGCTGTATTGGAATATCAGGCAGGAACTAGACAAATACCGTACGCAAATTGGAGCCTTATATGTATATCTTGTTCGAATTGATGAGAAAAACCAGCCTCTCCTTATGATTGACGGACAACCAAAAGGAGAAAGCTCGGCTTCCCCCATCAATGAAGTGACAGATATTCCAGAAGAAGCAATTCAGGCATTACTCAAGGGAAAATCGGCGAGTTCACCATTGATCGTAAACCCGCAATACGGTAAATATGTCTCGACTTATGCACCTTTGAAAAGTGCGGACGGTAAAACCATCGGTGTCCTAGGCATCGATACGGAAGCGGGGGTCATCGAACGTATTTCCAACAGCTTGATCATGGGGAACATATCTGTCTATCTGCTTATGCTCTTCTTCACCTTGCTTGGACTAGGGGCGGTTATGCTGCTTATATCCCGTTCACTGCGTCCGTTACAAAGGATTGTTGCAGGAGCTGAAAGCATTGCAAAGGGAGACCTGCTCCTTGCACAGCAGCAATTAGCTGCAAATCCAGTTCATTCGATTGATGAAATTGGTGCTGTGTATCAGGCGATGAACAAGATGTCAGGCAACATCAATGACATTTTAAAAACGATTGTATCTAATGTCTCACATACCTCGGATCAATTTGTAGCGACGACGGAACGTTTCAACACGGAAGCTCATCATCTGCTTGAGATGAATACAAAAGTAAACGTATCGATACAAATGCTTGCTGAAGGAGCTAATACTCAGCAGTCAAGCACCAATGAGAGTGCACATTCGATGGAGGAAATGGCTACGGCCATCCAACGTATTTCGGAAGCTTCTTTAACCGCATCTGACGCTTCGATAAATGCGCTGGAGAGTGCGGAATCGGGACAAACCATCGTAAGGAATATGAACGGTCAATTCGTTACGATTACTTCTGCTACGGAAGAAGCGCTTCGTCGAGCTGCCTTGCTGCGTAGCCATTCACAGGAAATTGGGGTAGCCTTATCGGCTATTTCGGATATCGCTGAACAAACGAAGCTGCTTGCACTCAATGCCTCAATTGAAGCAGCACGGGCGGGTGAACACGGTGCTGGCTTCGCAGTAGTCGCGGGTGAAGTGCGCAAGCTTGCGGACAATGCGGCAGGTTCAGCTCATTTAATTGCTGGACTGCTGCAAAATATCCAGAAGGAATCTCAGCTTATGGGTGAGGCCATGGAAGCGGGGATGATGGAGATTCGGACCGGAACTGGTCTCACGATGAAGGCGGAAGCGTTCTTTAGCCATATCGTGGAACAGTTCCGTTATGTGTCTGAGCAAATTCATGATATCTCATCAGCAACAGAGCAGATGACGGCAGGGGCCGAAGAGGTGACAGCATCTGTGATAGACATAGCGAATATTGCAAAAGCTTCATCAGACGGAACGCTGAGCATTCACAAGCTGACACAGGATCAACTTAAGATTGCTCAAGAAATAGCTGATTCGGCAACTGCTTTGAGCGGATTAACAGATGAAATGCGATTATCTATTCAACGAATTAATGTATAAATATGGATATAGACTTGGCTTGTTTCAATGATTAGTCGAATCCTATACAATATAACCGTCAGGCATTGCCTGAAGGTAGATTGTATAGGTTTTTTCAGTTTTTGAAAAGTAGGGGGCAAATCATGCAGTTTCTACAAAAATATATCACCATGCCTTGGTTTCGTAATCAACGTATTCGCTATAAAATCATCATGATTTATTTTCCATTGATCTTTGTGCCTTTATTTGTGCTAGGTTTTGTTTCGAATCAGGTGTACACGAATGCGATTGTCAAAAAGACGATTAAAAATGTTTCGGATAACTCGTCCCTTATTATTACGCGCATCACGGGCATGTTAACGAATGTAGAGAGCTGCGCCAATATGCTAACGATTAATCTGAACAAATTGATCGTGGAAGAACCGCAATCTCAGGGGTCATCGGAAACGAGCTTACAGATGTACACGCAGATTACGAATCAGTTGAGCTTTGCCATGCTTGTATTTCCCGATGTCCAATCGGCTGCGTATATAGATGCGAATGGTCGGGTTTTTGGATCTAATCTCCTTATGGAACAGAATCAGGAGTTGATTACTAGCAGTGAAATGCTGAAACAGATTGATGCCTCCAGTGGCAATAATATATGGTTTCCCATGCAGCAGCGTAATTACTTGACCACGAATTCGCAAGAAATTGTTATGACGCTAGGCAAGCGGATTGTAAATATTTATACGGGGCAGAAGCTAGGTATGCTCGTACTGAATATCAAAGAAAGTTCCTTATCTGCGATTTATCAGAAAATCGGCTCCATCCAGGATGGCAGCTATTTTATCGTGAATGAGAAAGGCGTCGTTATCTCATCGCAGCACCCGGAGGATTTGCTGGATGAAGTTGCAGATCCAACGCTCAAAAACTGGATTACATCCAGCGATAATACCTCGGATCTAACCTCTTTTCAGCATGAGAAAACACTTGTAGTAAGCTCCGATGTGCCAAGTTTTGGGTGGAAGCTCATCTCGATGGCTCCGCTGGTATCCTTAACCGCGGATACGCGTAAAATCACTGTCCTTATTGTGTTTATTGGATTGATCTGTTTATTTTTTGCTTTGCTGGGAGCCGGGATGCTATCCCAACTCATTGCCAAACCGATTATGGGACTAACCAAACATATGAAGAAGGTCAAAGAAGGCAGCTTGGACATAGAATTCCAAGTGAATTCAGAGGATGAGATTGGTTTATTGGCCTCGGGCTTCAATGCTATGATCAGACGAGTTCAAGAGCTGCTGACGAACATTAATTTTGAGCAAAAAAAGAAGCGTGAATACGAGCTGGCACTTATTCAGGCGCAAATTAAACCGCATTTTCTGTATAATACGTTAGATGTTATTTACACCTTGTCTGAAATGGGACGAGCTCGGGATGTACAACGAACAACCAAAGCGTTGGCTGATTTCTATCGCGCAGCTCTGAGTAAAGGAAGAGAGACGATAACGATCGAGGAAGAAGTCTGCAATGTGAAGGATTATTTATCCATACAGCGTATCCGTTATTCGGATGTGTTTACCTTTGAATTTGATATTCGGGGTGAGGTGCTCGGTGGACTTATTCCAAAGTTAACCATTCAACCGCTCGTTGAGAATGCGATCTACCATGGTCTGAAAACGAAGGGCAGCCTTGGTCTTTTGAAAGTAACAGGTGAGATTGTTGCGGGTAAAATCAAAATTATCGTCAGCGATGACGGGGTTGGCATGCTGCCGGAGCGGCTTGAGGCTCTTGTGAAGAAGCCGGAATCTCCGGAACAAGCTGTCGGCTATGGGTTAAGGAACGTGAATGACCGTATACAGCTTTATTTTGGCGATGATTATGGCTTACAAATTGAAAGTCAACCGGGGCAGGGCACAGAAGTAACATTATGGCTCCCTTTTCAAAGTGAGGAAGGTTAAGATATGCAGAAAATATTAATTGTTGATGATGAATCCATTTTCCGTGAATACTTGCGTACGGCTTTAGATTGGGAAGCTTATGGATTTGAAATATGCGCAGAAGCCAAAAATGGGGTCGAAGCGTTGGAGCAAGTCAGCGTGCATCGTCCTGATATTGCCCTTGTGGATATTACCATGCCGTTTATGGATGGACTCACGCTTACGGAGCAATTGAAGGAGCAGTATCCAGCGACAAGCGTGGTGCTGATTACGGGCCATAACGAATTTGATTATGCTCGAAAGGCGCTTAAGCTTGGGGTTGAAGACTACATTCTGAAGCCATTTTCGAAGGATGAATTGGTGCTAACGCTGCTTAAGCTTCAGAAGGAGCATCAGCGGGCTCAGGAAGAGAAGTCCACACTGAAGGAAAATCTGCTGTTGATGAAGGAGAGCTTTCTTAATCATTTGTTAAGCGGTGATTACAACCATTCCGATGAGGAGACAAGTTCAAGACTCCAGCAATTTGGTGAATCCTTCGACTCACGATGCTTTGTGGTGGCGTGCATTGAGATTGATAACATGGATCTCAAATGGAACAAGGTGAGTGAACGATTGCTTTGGAAATATGCGGTGACGAACATTCTGAACGAGGCGCTGGAGGAAACGGAGAATCATTTGATTTTCAACGGGCCTGAGGGACGCATCGTTTGCTTGGTGGAGCATCAAGGGACCGATGAGCTGGAAATTCCTGCGTTAGGCGGTTATGAGAAATTATGCTTCCTGATCAAGAAATATTTGAAATTTACGATCACCGTTGGTGTGGGTCGGAGTCAATCCGGCTATCAGGGGATCCGAACTTCCTATTTGGAGGCGCTTGAAGCCTTGCAAAATAAGTTTGTACTGGGGAATGATCGTGTTATCGCTTACGGATCAGGATCCTTGGAATCAGGGACTCAAGCGTTCTATCCCACAGAAGTAAATGAAGAGCTGCTCGTACAATTGCGCATGCAAAATGGGGTTAAGGTAGATGCTAAGTTGGAAGAAATTTTCCAATCGATTCGTGAACAGCGGTTATCCTTAGACTACACCTATGTCATTAGCATGGGACTTATTTCTGTTTGTCTGTCTTATGTAACGGAAACGGGGCATCCGATTGAAGACTGCTTCGGAGAAGCCTTTTTTCCTTATAGTGAGATCAAACGGTTGGAATCCATTGACGCCACAGCCGTATGGATCAAGGAATTGTTCAATCAAGCGATCCTTTATACGGGCAAGCACCGAAAGACACGATCGTCGAAAATTGCCCAAGCAGCCAAAGAATATATTGAGCTTCATTACGGAGATCCCGAGCTGCAATTGGATCAAATTGCTCAGCAGGTGTTTATCAATCCCAGCTATCTGCGGGCGGTATTCAAGAAAGAAATCGGCATGACGGTGACCGATTATGTCACACATGTTCGTATGCATACAGCGAAGGAGTTACTCGGTAAAGGGAACATACGCCTTGCGGATATTGCCGAGCAAATCGGCTTTAACGACCCTAGTTACTTTAGTAAAAGCTTTAAGAAATTTTTTGGTTATTCCCCTAGTGAATATGAGAATAACCGCTTATAACGAAAATTTCTAAATGTGCGGATTTTACAAGAACCCCTCGATTATTCCATTATCATAAGGGGTTTTTCCTTTTATACTCAGGTTGTAAAGAAGTGAAAAGCACATGATGCCTGGGAGGTCCAACAAATGAAAAAAATGGGAGTCACTCTCGTAAGCTTGCTCGCGGCTACTAGCCTTGCAGCTTGCGGAACCACAAACACAACAAAAGATGCTGGCGCAACTAGCGCGCCAACGGCTGCAGCAACAGCAGCACCCGTGAAGGCGGATGCCAAGCCGGTCAAACTTAGAATTTATGCCCAGTACGCAGATGAAGATACGAAAACACCTTATGACTACGCGGTTGCGGAATTGAAAAAGGAAATGCCGAATGTTGAGCTTGAGCTCGATATTCAAGCGCAAGATGATGGCCAGAAGCTGAAAACTTATGCAGCTACAGGCAATCTGCCTGACATTTTCCAAGCAGGATTAGACATTATCGATACATTTAAAAAATCCAATAATATTCTAGTTCTGGATGAGTACGTGACTAAATTCGGCTTCAAAGACAAAATGCAGCCTAGCGCAATGAATACGCTGGTTACAGATGATGGTCATACGTACGCTTTCCCTTACGCGGGTAACGAAGTAGCGCTTCTGTACTACAACAAAGATTTGTTCCAACAAAACGGTGTGAAAGTACCGACAACCTATGATGAAATGATGACAGCTGTTAAAGCGTTCAATGGGAAAGGCATTACGCCATTATCCATCTTCGCTAAAGAAAAATGGCCTTGCGTAGCCCTTTATGACATGTTCGTTTCTCGCGCTGAACCAGCTGGTGTGACGAAGCTTGATAAGGGTCTTGCCAAAGCTGATGATGCTGCTTACAAAACAGCTGCAGATAAAATCATCGAGCTGGTGAAAGCAGGCATGCTGCCCAAAGGTGCTACGAACTTAAACTACGATCAAGCAGCGGCGCTCTACCACGAAGGTAAAGCAGCGATGTTCATTAACGGTCAGTGGGAAATCGAAGCGGCTACTAAAGCGCTGGGTGACAAAGCAGGCTTCATGTACCTTCCAGCAGCTGATGCAGCAGCCTATGAAAAAGGTAAAACAGCATTCAGCGGCAGCGGCGGTCCTGGTGGTTATGCCGTATCTGCCAACACCAAGGATAAAGAGCTTGCAGCGAAAGTGGCATCCTTCATTTCCTTGAAATATGCGGAGTACAAATACACGAACCGCAGTAATCCAATCGTAGCAACAAAAGTAGACAAACCGATTGTGAAGCCATTCCCGCCGATGATGGATCAGCTTTCCAAAGATATTCCGAAAATCACAAGCACAACAGCATTCTCATGGGGATTGTCCAATCCTAAGTTCAAAGCAGCACTTGAAGATGCGACACAAAACCTGATGACAGGTAATTATACAACGGATCAATTCGTGAAAGATTTGAATAAAGCGGCAGTCGCAGCGAAATAACCGAAGTTTCTATGGAAAGGAGACTCACACTGGATCGCTCTGAGCCGGTGTGAGTTTTCTACTAAAAAAGGGAAGTGATGACATGCGCAAATTCATGGGAAATAAGGCGGCTATTATGCTTTTCACACTGCCGGCACTCCTTTTGTATACAGTGATTGTGTTTTATCCGATTTTGCAAACTTTCTATCGCAGTACATTCGAATGGGATGGCTTAAGCGAAGGCACTTTTATTTTTCTGGATAACTACATTCGATTGTTTCAGGATAGTATTTTCTACACTTCGCTTTACAACGGCTTCGTTTTTGCCTGTATTTTGGCTGTCGTGCAAATCGGGATCGGCACCGTGCTTGCTTTTGCCGTCGCAGAAGGGTTCAGAGGAAGCAAGTTTCTAAGAATTAGCTACTTCATTCCTGTGGTTCTTTCTATTACAGTGGTTTGTCAGCTGTGGTTAGCGATGTATAACAGTGAGTATGGCTTGATTAATAAAATCTTTGAAGCGCTCGGCATCACGTATCGTCAGGATTGGTTGACGAACAACAAAACAGCGATTTTCGCCATTGCCTTCGTGAATGCTTGGCAGTACATGGGTTACCAATTCGCATTGCTGTTGGCGGCTGTAAAGTCCGTTCCGGAGCAATATTTAGAGGCTGCGCGTATTGATGGAGCGTCCAAATTCAAAGCGCACATGGCGATTACAATCCCAATGCTGGCTGAGACATATAAGTTTTGTTTGGTTCTTGCGCTTACAGGCGGACTGAATGCTTTCGCCAATATGTTCATTATGACTGGCGGAGGCCCAGGGAATTCCACGTACACGTTGACCTATCTGATGTACCGCTCTGCGTTCCGCGTTGGTGAATTCGGCTATGGAAGCGCCGCGGCTGCTTTCTTGGTCATCGAATGCTTGATTGTAACTTTGGCTATTAACCGACTGATCGCCAGAGAACGGATTACATTTTAAGGGGGATGACAGATGAACGGAATACTCAAATTGCGTAAAAAGAATCCGCTCCTGGGCATCTTCTTGTGGGTATATGCGGGGTTGTCGGTGTATCCACTGCTGTGGATGGTCTTTTATTCGCTTAAAAATAACAATGAAATCTTCGTATCGAATCCTTTCGGTTTCCCGACTCACCTCCGATTCGAGAACTATGTCGATGCTTGGTCAAGGTTCAATGTGCCCGTTTACTTCAGTAACAGCTTGCTGGTAGCAGCGGCGACTGTTGTAGGTACGATTGTACTTTCGGTTACGTTCTCCTATGCCGTCGCCAGAATGCAATGGCGCTTGAAGGAAACCGCTCGTATTTATGTCGTGATTGGGATGTTCATTCCCGTGCAAGTCATCATGATCCCGCTAGCGATACTAGTACGTGAGTTTCACTTGGCCAACACGTATTGGGCGCTGATCGTGCCTTATATTGCGTTCAATATTTCATTCTCCAGCATGGTTTTCTATGGTTTTTTTCGCAGTATTCCGGTTGAGCTGGAAGAGTCCGCTTGTATGGATGGGGCCAGCATTTACCGGACCTTCTATACGATCATCTTGCCGATTATTAAACCTGCAATTGCGACGATGGTGATCTTCGTGTTCTTATCGGCGTGGAATGAATTTACGATGGCGTTAATTTTGATTACCAAGGAATCCTTGAAAACATTGCCGCTCGGTCTGCTCTTCTTCCAAGGTCAGTTCACCACCAATTGGGGGGCGATGGGCGCGGCGATGACGATCGCGAGCTTGCCGACCGTGCTTGTGTATGTACTCTTTAGTGAGCAAGTGGAGAAAGCGTTGACCGTAGGTTCTGCTGTGAAAGGGTAAGACTGCTGAGTATTTGCAGAGCTTTTGGATTGTGTTGTTATAGGTTAAGACGATAGGGCTGCCTCCAAAGTCATATTTGGAAAATGTAGCTCCCACTTTGTGATTTTCGCAGGCCGCCTGCTACTTCCATTGGATTAATCCAGTGGAAGGGTGATTTGGCGGCCTAAAAAGTCAATTCCATTGGATTATTCCAATAGAAACACAAATTTCGAGAACTTAGAGTAGATTCCATTGGAAAAATCCAATGGAAGTATGAATTTTCGTTCTGAATACCGAATCGGATATTCTGGAAAGACAATAGGCTGAAGGGGCTGTCCACAAGTAGATTACTTGAGGACAGCCCCTTTAAGTTAATAAACAGCTCAATCGTGATTGAAATACGGAGTCGCAAGCGCTCCATCGGAAGCTTCAGCCTAAAGATGATAAGTGTTTTCTCACATTTATCTAAGTGGTAGATGGTCGAATTTCGATGTTGCAGTTAATGGGAATACCAACTTTGCAAACTATGGGTATTTCCGACCTGAACAAGCGGGAATTGACACCGCCAGGCGGCGATACGACGAGCGCCCAGATTCGCATGCGTTGGGAAGATATGGATGGTTTCGTTGATCGTGAGTTGTACTGCGTACAACAATTTCCTTGATTTTTATTGTAAAAGTGGAATATGTTGCATTTCGTACAACAATTTAGCCAATATTATGCCTTTTAGGGCATTTTCAAGCGAATTTGTTGTATTTTGTGCAACATTTCATGAGAAAAGGTCAATTAGCCCGACAATTGTTGTACAAAGTACAACATTGCCTCAAGTTGTTCTGCCTGTAGGTGTTCTTCTTTAAGGTGTTCTGCTTTTAAGCTTCACTGATTCCCTTTGCTAACCCAAAACGTAACATTGTCGCCCTGCAAGCCTTTCGTGCCTGACGTTGGATCTTGTTTAATGACGGTTCCCTTTGGCTTATCATTTGCTTCAATCAAAAAATTGTAGTGCAGTCCGGCAGCCAAGGCCTGTGCCTCGGCTTCGGCTTGAGATAGACCTACCAGGTTAGGAATGGCCACTTCCTGGGATTGTTTATTCGAATCTCCGAGTGGCTTCGTTGTAGATGGAACAGGCGTGTTTGTCGACGCAAGTGGTGTTGCGGTGGGTATAGGTGCCACCACAACCGGCTCCACTTTCGAAGATGGCCAAAGCGCCCAAACGGTGACTAAGACGACGACCAAAATAGCAATTGCTCCTATCCCTGCTTTGCTTAAAGCACTCAATGATTGTGATCGCTTGTCAGCTGCAGGTGCTGCCTCATCTACCTCGTCCTCCTCATCCTCACTTTCATCCACCACGTGGTTTTGAATTTTACTCGGATTTTGATAATGAATTTGTTTGTGTATTGGCCCCGCGTCCTGCTTTTGACCGGAAGAGGGTAAACTCCGCAACCCAAAAATCAACGAAGAAAGTGAAGCGTGACCTTGGCAGACGAGCTTTATCAGCTTAATTAAAGCCAATTTCTGCTCATATGTCGCAGATGGAATAGGCGTACGCTCCAGATGGGTATGCATCACTTCAAATGCACCAGTAATCGTTTCCGAGCCGGTAAAGAGCTGGATCATCAACCGACAAAGCCCGATGGCCCCTTGTGCCTGAGGATCGCCTTTGTCCCAGTAGTTAATGACGGAAAGCTTGCCGTGATCATCTAGCCAAAGGTTTTCAGCGCCTACTGTAAATCCTGTAATACGTTCTTCCATTGCGTCAAGCAAGGAAACCCCTAGATCAGCAATCATTGCAATGATGGTAGGGAAAGACATTTCTTTCCGGTTAACATAGTTAGAGAATAGTGAGCCTGGCTTGGCTTGCAGAATGATCGTAACCGAATCTTCCTCTACAGACGTATCCAGGATATGTTGAAACCCATCGTGTATGAAAGCTGCTTTATGATGAAGGGTTCGAATGTAATCTTCGCCGACCTGCCCTGGTTGAAGCTCTATTTGATAAAGGAGAACCTTTCGAGTCAGAAATAAATCATCACCGTACTTCAGTGTGCCATGAGGTAATTCGGCGATCTGTGTATCTGGCACGTATCGTGTACCCATTTTTTTGTGCATGGAATATCCATCCTCTCTCTTGATGGCATCATTAGCAGTTGCCTTTATTATATATGATTCGGCGGGATATAGGAATTTAGGTATTTTGGAGGAATAATGATGAAGTCTAATGGCTTATTCAATCTGAAATGGTCGAAAATGATGAATTCCATCAAATGGAAAAGAGTTGAGTCAAGCGTATTATGAGCTTCAACACGAGCTGTTGGAATAGCCTGTTGTAAAGCTTATCGAAGAAGTCGAGGGAATCTTAAAGTTGAGTTTGGATGCTGAGGCAGATAGCAGTTATTTCATTAATTTTACTGTACACCTTTTTCCGCCGTTTTGGAACAAGCTTGAGAAAATTGAGTTGAAAGGTATAACTAAAAGTCTATGATTCAAATGACCTAGATGATATGATAGTTTTGCAGAAATTTTTACAATTTGATCCAATATGAGGGGGAACTGTGTTGAAAAAAGTCGTTATTTTGGGCGGCGGTGTTGCCGGAATGAGTGCCGCGCATGAATTGATTGTAAGAGGCTACGAAGTGTCAGTCTACGAATTTAAAAGTATTCCAGGCGGAAAAGCGAGAAGTATGCCTTTCGTAGGCAGCGGAACTGACGGGAGAAAGGATTTGCCAGGTGAACACGGTTTCCGGTTATTCCCTCGCTTTTACAGACATGTCATAGATACTTTGAAACGAATTCCCTATGAGAATGGAACCGTATATGATAACTTAACAGAAGTGACGCGGTTAGATATTGCCACCTATACGGCACCGCTATTGCCGTTGTTGGCCAAAATTGAATTTAGCTTAGACAATTTTATGGTGGTCATCAGAGATTTATTCGATAATGGCCTAGGGCTCAGTATGGATGATCTGGAGCAATACGGACGTAAGCTATGGCAAGTCATGACGAGCTGTGATGAACGCATTCGTGAGGAATATAACCTTATCGATTGGTGGAATTTCATTGAGGCGGATCAACAATCCCCTGCATTTCAAAAAATATTCGCTGGATTCACCAAAACCCTCGTTGCATGTCAATCCAAAATTGCAAACACACAAACTGTCGGCCCTGTAGCTGTTCAAATGACACTAGATATCACAACACCAGGCACGAGCTTCGTCCGTCTCTTGAACGGTCCTACGAATGACAAATGGGTGAACCCTTGGTTAACATTTTTAAGAGACCAGGGAGTTGATTACCATCTAGAGGCAAAAGTTGAAAGTATCGATTGCGTAGATGGCGTTATTCGCAGTGCGAAGGTGACAGAGAACGGTAAAACCTTTGAAGTGGAAGCTGATTATTACATAGCTGCATTCCCGGTTGAAGTGATGGGTAAATTCATTACCGATGCTATGGTGCAAGCCGATCCTTCCCTTGTAGGTGTGCAGAAGCTTGTTGATTCCGTCGCATGGATGAATGGCATTCAGTATTATTTGAAGGAAGAACTGCCAATTACACATGGACATGTTATATACTTAGATGCGCCTTGGTCGCTGACTTCGGTATCCCAGAAGCAATTTTGGCCGGATGTCGACCTTAGCCAGTATGGGGATGGCACCGTGAAGGGTGTTTTATCCGTCGATATTTCGGATTGGGACTCACCTGGGATCTTATTCGGTAAATCGGCTACACATTGCACGGCTGAAGAGATTAAAGCCGAAGTATGGGCACAGATGAAGTTAAGCTTGAATGTGGATGGCGCCGTTATCCTCGAAGACAATGTTCTGCATTCTTGGTTCTTGGATACAGATATTCAATTTGAGAATCCCGAACATGCATGCACGAATATGGAACCCCTGCTTATTAATCGTGTAGGTACTTGGGATGACCGTCCTGAAGCTTATACCGCTATTCCGAATCTGTTCCTTGCCGCAGACTACGTACGTACGAATACGAACCTAGCGACGATGGAAGGTGCCAATGAAGCAGCGCGACGAGCGGTTAATGCCATACTGAAACAAGATGATTCGACGGAAGAACCTTGTGAAATATGGGAGATGTACACATTCGAGCTTGGGCATATCGATTTATTGAAACCTTTTCATCATCATGATAAGCGACGGTTTGAAAAGGGGCTTCCTTGGGATGGAAAACTTTTTTAGGAATACCTAGCAGCAAGTTTTACTAGGAGGATTTTATGCTAATTTTGCCCGAATACGAGTTGATTAGACAAATCTATCAAGGCGAACGAACTGTGCTCTATCGTGCTGTTCATAAGCCAACTATGGAAAAAGTAATCATCAAAACCCTGCGTTCTGACTTTCCTGTATCAGCAGATATCGCTAGATTGAAACGAGAGTATGAGATAGGCAAAATGCTGGACTTTCCCGGCATTGTTAAGCCTTTGGCGCTTCCCAAGCATCAAAACAGCTTAGCGCTCATCTTGGAAGACTTTGACGGTGAGACCTTATCGGCTTATTTCCCAATGTTTCGTCAGTCCATACAAGCCTTTCTCACAGCTGCTATTCAATTGGTCAAAATTGTTGGGGATATTCATCAGCGGTACGTCATACATAAAGATATTAAACCTAGCAACATAATTATTAATCCTGAAAAGCAGATCATGAAGCTGGCTGATTTCAGCATTTCCTCGTTTACGAGAGAGCGCCAAGAAATGCTAGACCCCATGATGCTAGAAGGAACGCTAAGCTATATGTCGCCTGAGCAGACAGGTCGAATGAATCGTATTATCGATTACCGAACGGACTACTATTCCTTAGGGGTCACATTCTATGAAATGCTCACCGGGCGTCTTCCGTTTCAAACGGAAGATCCGGTGGAGCTGATTCATTGCCATTTCGCCGTGACGCCGACGCCTCCTGAAAGCTTACGGATGGGCATACCTAAGCCGCTTTCCGATATTGTTATGAAGCTTCTTGCTAAAAATGCGGAAGATCGCTATCAGAGCGCATACGGCATTATTCAGGATCTCGAGCACATCTTGATGTTGAGTAATTCTCTTGAAGAAATGACGGATTTCGCTGTAGGTCTCTATGACATGACGGACATGTTCCAGATACCCCAAGGGCTGTACGGACGAGCGCAGGAAATCGAAAATCTGCTGCATGTTTATGGACGTGCGGTACATGGCTCGCTGGAGGCCGTTTGGGTAACAGGGGAATCTGGTTATGGCAAATCGTTCCTCATCGCCGAGACGATGAAGACGATCATGAAGGACAACGGCTGGTTCTTATCAGGCAGATTCGAGCCCAACAAACAGCATATCTCGTATCATGCGTTGTCTAGGGCATTGCGTCAGTTAGTCCGTCAGCTTCTGACGGAGAAAGATCATCAAATCGAAGAGTATCGCGGACGATTGCTGAAAGTATTGGGAACGAGTGGGAAAGTACTGACGGATCTCGTTCCGGATCTTGAGCTCCTAATCGGTGAGCAGCCCATTGCAAAGCAGCTTCCTCCGCAGGAAACACAGAATCGATTACACTTCTTGTTGCAGCAATTTCTGCTAATCTTCTGTGTGAAAGACCGGCCCATCGTGTTGTTTCTAGATGATTTGCAGTGGGCAGATGCAGCGTCCTTGCAGTTTCTTGACCTGCTTTTGAACGATTCACAAATGAAGTATTTCCTATTCATAGGCTCCTATCGGAGCGAGTATGACACCAATTGGTTATCGTCAACACGGGTTCAACTGCTGGACAAGCTTCCAGAGCGCCTTGTTACGGAACGGATTATTTTGCAGCCACTGGAAATTGCGGATGTCAAGCAGCTGATAGCGGAGTCGTTGAAAACCGAGCAGCAGCAGGTAGCTGAGCTGGCTCAGCTCGTTTTGCAAAAAACCGGAGGGAATCCATTTTTCGTTAAACAATTTTTAACGGCCTTACACGAGCAAAATTTACTCACCTTTAATTATGAAGTGAATCGTTGGATATGGGATATTGTTGAAATTCAGAAGCTTAGAATTACTGATAACCTTATGTTCCTCCTAGCTGAGAAGCTTCAGCGCATGCCGCCAAGAACGCAGTACTTAATGCGGCTAGCTGCTTGTTTAGGTGCCTCCTTTGACCTGGAAGCGCTTGGTATTATTGCTAAGATGCCCTTTAGTGATGTTCTGCATGAGTTGGAAATTGCTATCCAAAACGGGCTGATGATACCAGTTGGTACGGATTATAAGTTTTTTATCGAGATCCAAGGAAACTCAACTGCGCGGGACATACGATTTATGTTTGTGCATGATTCCATTCAAGAAGCCGTTTATGGATCAATCGAGGAAACCTTGCTGCCAGAAATGCACTTGAACATCGCACATCAGCTGCTGGAGCATTTAACTGAAGATCAAGCCGAGCCCCGGTTATTCGATATTGTCAACCATATGAATATTGGCTCTAACTTACTAACGGAGCGGAAGGAGCTTATCCAGCTTCTAGAATTTAATTTCGCTGCTGGCCGCAAGGCTAAATCCTCGAATGCTTATCGCTCAGCGCTGCAGTATTACAATAAAGCATTAGCTTTGCTGAAGTTGGTAGAGGGCGTGGAGTTAAATGAGCTTAGTTTTTCCATTCGACTGGAGAAGTCAGAAGTGCTTTATCTGAATGGTCAGGCGGATGAGGCCGAGATTTCATATGAAGAACTGCTTGTAGATGCCCGTACGAACGAACTTAAGTTGGAAGTGTATAACTTGCAAGTGATATTGTACACGAACGTTGGGAAGCAGCATAAAAGTGTGGAAGTCGGATTGAAAGCCCTGGCTGAACAAGGCATCCGTATTTCTAAAGAACCTACGGGCGCTAACATTTTTTTCGAATATATGAAGTTGAAAGCAATGATTGGACGGAAGAATACGCTTCAGCTGTACGATTTACCGATTATGGAAGATGAATACAGAACGAAATTAATGAATTTAATGATGAGCATTGCCATCTCCGCCTATTTCGTGAATACGAATTTATTCGTTTTGTTCATGTTTATTATGACGAAGCATGCCTTGAAGTATGGCAATACTCCTATGATGGCCTATGTTTATGGATCCTATGGTTTGATTCTGGGATCAGGCTTCGGGGATTACCAGCTAGGCTATCAATATGGTCAGCTTGGCGATCGCATGAATGCCAGATTTCAATCCCATCAATTCCGCAGCAAAAGCCATTTCTCATTTGGTTTGTTCGTCACACCTTGGGTGAAGCCTTTGCAGGTTTGTTTGGAACATTTGAAGGAGTCATTCCGAAGCGGGATCGAAGATGGTGACTTGGTTTTTGCGGGTTATGCTCTAACTTATCAGGTTTTGGTGAAGGATTTTCAAGGTGTAGTACTTTCGGAAGTGCAAGAAGATCTTGCCAAAAACTATCGGATATTGGAACAAACCAATCATCATGACACCCTCCTCATGTTAGAAATGCTCCGTAAGGTCATTCATAATTTGGAAGGGAAATCTGAGAATCCCTTGATTCTTGGCATGGATGAGGAAGAGGAAGCTCAATTTGTCCGAAAGCTGGAGATCCACCCGAACCAAGTCATTATTCATGAGTATACGGTAAAAAAGATGATGCTGTATTATCTGTTTGGTCAATATGACGAGGCTTTAAAGTTCGGTAAAGATGCGGAACCTATGCAGTCTGTTTCTTTTGGACTGTTTCATATTCCTGAGAACTTTTTCTACTTTGCTTTATCCATAGCTGCAAAATATAAAGAGGCTGCAATCTTAGAGCAGAAGATGCTGGCTAAATTGATGAAAAAAATGCTTCGCAAGATGGATAAATGGGCTGTTCATTGTCCGGAAAACTTTTTGCATCTTAGCCTATTGATGCATGCGGAGTGGAACCGGGTAACAGGCCATTTTCAGAAAGCGGAACAAGAATATGAATCGTCAATCCGGCAAGCAAGGGAGCAAGGGTTCATCCAGCATGAGGCGATTGCCTGTGAGCTAGCAGGAAAGATGTATAAGGAAGCTGGACGTGAGAAGATTGCCAAAACCTATTTCGTCGATGCATATTATGGTTTTTTAAGCTGGGGTGCGAAGGCTAAGGCAGAGGAATTAATGCTGCGTTATCCAGCCTATTTAACATCACTCAAGGAGTCGATGGATTGGGGCACAACCAAAATAAGTGACTATTCCCTGCAGGCGCTTGATTTTATGACGATTATGAACACGTCTAGGTCGTTGTCGAGTGAAGTTAACTTGGAGCAATTGATCAAGCGGTTAATGGAAATTGTTACTTATTCGTCTGGCGCGGAGAGAAGTATCCTTGTCTTGAAGGAACGCGACAGCTTATTCGTGGAGGCTGAGATGCTTGCCATCGACGGCAAGGATTCCTGTACCGTAAGCTCTGTTCAATTAGAAACAAGGGAGGATCTCCCGACGGCTGTGATTCAATTCGTTGCCCGAACCAAAGAGGGCGTAGTTCTCGATGATGCCGAGAATAAGGGATTCTTTACTCATGACCCGTATATTCGGGCAACGGAGAGTAAATCGATCTTCTGCGAGCCGATCCTGCATCAGGGCAATCTAGTCGGTGTCTTTTATCTTGAAAATAATTTGATTCGCAATGCCTTCACATCAGACCGGCTTGATATTATCAAGCTGTTGTCTGCTCAGGCGGCAATTTCGATCGAGAATGCGAGACTCTATAATGATTTGGAGTCCAAAGTCAAAGAACGGACGAACGAATTGATCTTGATGGAGACGTCGCGTCGAGACCTGCTGTCTAATATTTCGCATGATTTGGGCACGCCATTAACGTCCATTCAGGGTTATGTAGAGGCTATTCTGGATGGGGTTATTCAAGAGCCTGAGGAACAGAGAAAGTACCTTTCGGTCGTTCACATGCGGATTGTCGGCATTCAGCGGCTCATTACGGATCTCTATCAGTTAAGTCGTCTTGAGACTAAGCAGTTCCATTTCCAGCTAGCCCCAACCTCATGCGGAACGATGGTTCGCCAGCTTTTTGCGAAGTATGAGCTGGATGCAGCGAATGCTGGAATTACCTATACGCTAAACATGGCGCATTCGGAAGGCGAAGAACTGCTTTTAACGGTAGATACAGATCGTATTGAACAGGTGTATGCGAATATTTTGTACAATGCCATTAAATTTTCTACTAGAGGCGGATTCATTGATGTTCATGTGGAAATCAAGGATGAGCCGAGCGAGTTAGTGATTCGGGTTACGGATACCGGCGTGGGGATTAGCGAAGAAGATCTTCCGCATATTTTTGAAAGGTTCTACAAAGTCTCCAAATCACGCAGCACATCTGGCGGCAGTGGTCTAGGACTTGCGATTGCTAAGGAAATCGTGCAATATCACGGTGGCCAGATTTGGGCGGAAAGCCGCCTTGGCAAAGGCTGCAGCATCTCGTTCTCGTTACCCGTACATCGGATTTAAGCCGCAAGAATCGTATACTTCACATGATCCTGTGTGCGGTATACGGTTTTTTGGGCTAGGGTCGAATGGTAACTCTGGTGTGAATGGGCACAAGTGCAGCTAACTCAAGCACATCTTCGTTGTACATGCGAATACAGCCGTGAGATGTTCTCTTGCCTATGGAAGAAGGATCATTCGTGCCATGGATACCATAATGAGGTTTGCTTAAACCCATCCATAAGACGCCGAAGGGGCCGCCGGGATGTGGTTGCTTATTGATAATGAAAAATTCACCCGTAGGTGTGTTAGTTAGCATTTTACCAATACCAATTGGGAATCCTCTTACAACACGATTTGCATCCAAAAGATATAATTGAAAGTTAGAAAGATCAACAATTATTCGGAAATTTGGCATAGGATTATCACCTCAATTTAGTCTATGTAAATAGGAACGTTTTCGATATTGAAACTTACATGTGATATACTGCTGTAGATATCAGTCACCGAAGGAGAAACAGACATGCAATCATTTCTACAGTTTAATCCAACGAAATTATGGTTTGGCCAAGGTCAAATTGAGCAGCTGCAACAGGAACTTGGTACGCTTGGCAAGCGAGTATTGCTCGTGTACGGTGGCGGAAGCATTAAGACAAATGGCGTATACGATGCTGTCATGGAACAGCTTACACATATGCAAGCAGAAGTGTTTGAAATGTCCGGAGTGGAGCCTAATCCACGGCTTAACACTGTACGCAAAGGCATAGATATTTGCCGCGATAAGCAAATCGAGATCATTTTAGCCGTTGGCGGCGGAAGTGTGATTGATTGTGTCAAAGCAATTTCCGTGGGAGTTTACTATGACGGGGATGTTTGGGACATTATTACTAGGAAGGCTGTGCCTCACAAAGCGCTTCCTTTCGGGACAGTATTAACACTTGCGGCAACTGGCTCTGAGATGAATAATATTTCCGTCATCACCCATTGGGAGAAAAATGAAAAGCGTGGTTGGAGCAGCCCTTTATCTTATCCGGCTTTTCTCTATTTTAGACCCTGCGTACACGTATTCAGTACCTATGGATCAGACCGTTTATGGCATCGTAGATATGATGTCGCATGTGCTGGAGCAATACTTCCACTTGACAGAGAACACACCTATGATTGATCGTTTCATGGAGTCAGTCCTTTTGACAGTCATAGAAGCTGCGCCGAAGTTCCTTGCCGATCTTAACAGCTATGAGCATAGAGCGACGATCATGTATGCGGGGACGACGGCCTTTAACGGGCTGCTGTCCAGCGGCACAGATGGTGGAGATTGGGCATCGCATCAGATCGAACATGGCCTATCCGCCGTTTATGATATTCCGCATGGCGGAGGGCTTGGGATTGTTTTCCCGAACTGGATGAAGCATTGTGCGGAGGAAGATCCTTCGCGGATGATGAAACTGGCGATTGCTGTTTTTGGGATCGATCCATCGGATAAAACGGATCATGAAATTGCACTTGAAGGGATTGACGCCCTACGAAGTTTCTGGAATTCCCTTGGCGCGCCGAATCGATTAGGGGATTATGGGATTGATGATTCTAGGATTGAGGAATTAGTCCATAAATCATTCATGAAGGACAAAGTAGGGCAATACAAAATGATGACGCGAGAATCCGTCAGAGATATTTTGATTCGATCTTTAGTTTAAGAGATAAGCTATCCCGATGTAGATGGATCTACGCGGGGTAGTTTTTGTTATTTTGCAAACATTAAAATTGCATAAACTCGTAGAGATATGGTCAATTATCGTGTAAAGTTAATGGAGACAACCCATATTATGTTGAAAAATCGTGAAGGACAACAAGCATGAAAAAACCTCTTGTCATAGGTATCTCTGGAGGCTCCGGAAGTGGAAAAACGACATGGAGTCAGTACTTGTTAGAACATTTTAGTCATTACAAAGTCCGAATTATACATAGTGATAGATACTTTAAGAAGTTGAGGCCAGTAACAAGAGCCCCTTTCTCAAATAAAGACTACGATGATTTTAATCAGCCAGAGTCTGTTGATGTTGAAAGGTTAATAAGTGATATGGATACTACGATAAGTGATCATGAATGCGATCTTTTCATCGTTGAGGGATTTCTGATATTTCATTTTGAAGTTGTAAGAGAACGTCTAGCATACAAGTTTTATATCGACTGTGAATCTGACGAGAGATTAGTTAGAAGGATTGCGCGGGATTCGAAGGATGGACATAACATTAATGAAATTGTTGCTGAGTACTTAGACCTTGTTAGACACAGTCATGATAAGTACGTGGAACCAACGAAATGGTATTCCGACCTTATTATTAATGGAACTAGCAGCGAGAATAAAGGGAGACAAATCCTAGTTGATTGGATTCAACGGGAATTAATATTCCGGGAATCTCGGTTCTGATCGCGTATAGAAAGGAGGCTCAAATGCCATTCTTAAAACGAATTTCCCTGGATTGGTCCCAGTTGACACCAGAGGATAAAGAACAATTTCCATACCATATACCAACCATTCAATCGTTCAATGAATATAAATTTGAATCTAACGTCACATTTTTTATTGGTAACAATGGGTCAGGGAAGTCTACTTTACTTGAGGCAATTGGCGTATCTTGCGGATTCAGCGTGGTCGGAGGCAAGGATCTAACGATTTCGAAGGAAAAAGACGATGTATCTTTAGCGAGTATTATGCGGCTGTCTTGGCTTCCTAGGGTTAAGGAGGGGTTCTTTTTCCGGGCCGAGACATTTGATACGTTTGCTGGTTATATTGATGAACTCGCGAAAGACCCCTACGTAGGGCAATCGGCGTATGCACCCTATGGGGGAAAATCGTTGAATCAGCAGTCGCATGGACAAGCCTTTTTAACTTTTTTGAAAAATCGATTAGGCAGTAAGGGATTGTATCTCTTAGACGAGCCAGAGTCGGCCTTATCCCCGCAAAACCAATTAGCTTTCTTGCGAATGATATGGGAATTGGAGCAGTTGGGCCAAGCGCAATTTATCATCGCTACGCATTCTCCGATTTTGATGGCGTATCCAAACGCGAAGATTCTGCAATTTTCTGAAACGACGATTGAACCTATCGCGTATGAAGATACAGATCATTTTACTCTGACAAGAGACTTTTTAAATCACAGAGAGCGCTACTTTCGGGCTTTGTTTGTGGAAGAAAACTGACAATTAAGCAACTGGGGGAATCAGAAATGGCATTTTTCAAGAAAATGTTAGCACGCGTAGGGATTGGGAATATCGATATCGATACACAGTTTCATACGGAGGATTTTATTCCGGGGGAGCTGGTTGAGGGCGTTGTTATTGCCAAAGGCGGAAAAGTGGAGCAGAAGGTGGATAAAATCTACTTTCAAATCATGACGGAATATAAGAAGCCTGTGGAGACAGATGTGAATCGCGATGGGCGAACTGAGACTCGTATGGAGAATGAAACCATCGTTATTGCCAACATCCTGCTTGGCGAAAGCCTCGTGATTGCACCAGGTGAAACGATTGAAATTCCATTTGAATTCGTTTTGCCCCATGAAACGCCAATCTCAATCGGTGTCAGCCCGATCTGGGTGCGTACAGGCTTAGACATTGATAATGCGGTTGATCCTTCGGATCGTGATAATATTGAAGTTCAGGCGCACCCGCATACGGAGGTTGTTTTTGAAGCTTTGGAAGAACTCGGTTTTCATTTGCATCAAGCGGAGAATGAGTATTATTTACAACGAGATTATCATTTACCGTTTATTCAAAAGTTTGAATTTGTCCCCTATAAAAATGGCGAGTACCGCAGCTCGGTGGATGAGCTTGAACTCATCTTCTATCCGGATGAAGACGGTGTTGAAATCATCTTAGAGTTCGATCGCAAAACGCGTGGTTTCAAAGGATTTCTATCGGATATGTTGGAAATGGATGAGTCCCATCATCGCTACTTTTTCAGTAGTGAAGAGTTGGAGGAAGGTTCTTCCTCTGTAGCGGATCAGTTCCGGGAGATCTTTGACGAGTTGTTGGAGTAATACATAAAAAGAGGCTGTCACTAACGGTAGGATAATGATTACCGAAGGGATAGCCTCTTTTCCAATCCATTTTAATGATTAGGCATGTGCCAGTTGTTTAAGTTCAAGCTTTCCAGTCGTTAAATACGTGAGTTCCGGTGTTGAGAAAAAGTCAGCTAATCGCCGAAGTCTCATATATATCGTTCGCAAAATAACGGAATCCATCTCTGTAATCATACAACGATTTGCAATAAAATCTTGCATGCTTACCTTGATGAGATACTCGCTATCTCGAAGATCGGTTGTCAGTTGTTTATGGGGAAGGTCTCCGTTATTGGTTATGTATTTCGTTTGTCCCAAAGCACGTTGATACAATTCAGCACATGTTCGCGTAATTTGTACTTGCCTCTTTACACCCATAGCGTCAGTGACTGTAAGCATTTGATTTTTGGCGTCTAAGGAGTTCTTTTTCAAATAAACAATTTCGTGAGAGGCAATGCCCTCGGTAAGCAAACGAACGATGATGGCATCTTGCGGATTGATACAGCGAACTTCGATAAATTGAATTTGTTCTAATGTAATAATACGAAATCAGCATCCCTTCAAGTGTGTAAATTGGATTTCAGTAAACTTTCATTCGGCTTTCAGTAATAAGCAACTATATACTCTATGTGGGATATTGATCGATTATGACTATTTACAATAAAAAAAATACCTCTATTTTCATGAAGAAGAAGGGAATACTTGGTTTATGCAGAAGATGAGTGTATATATGTAAGGGTGGAGTTGAGAGGGAGGGACTGCTGAATATGGTGAATGAAGAAGGTAAATTGAAGAAGGTGTTAGGCTTACGGGATTCGATTGGTATCGCCCTCGGTCAAATTATTGGAGCGGGAATCATGTCAATCACTGGCATCGCCATTGCCTTAACGGGGTCAGGAGTACCGCTTGCTTTCGTGCTTTCCTCTGTTTTTATGCTCATTATCACGATTCCACTTGCTGTATTAGGCTCAGTTCTTCCTACAACTGGAGGCATGTATAAATATACGAGTCGGTTACTTTCTCCGAACGCAGGGTTTGTCTATTTAATCCTATTTACATTCGGTCATTTAACCATCGCTGTATATGCCATTTCCTTCGCTCAATATTTACAGGGAATCATGCCGGATACGCCGATCATGCTTGTAGCCTTCACAGTGCTGACTTTCTTCTATCTCATTAATCTGTTTGGCATCAAGTTTATGTCATCATTAGGTAAGGTGCTTGTAGCAATTAAGCTACTGTCACTTCTTGTTTTCATTGTATGGGGAATTTCGGAGGTCGACTATTCGGTGTTTCATCCCGCAGAGATTTTTCCTCAGGGCATAGGCAGTTTTCTTACAGCGGTTGGCATCACGTCGTTTGCATCTGGTGGCGCCTATGCTGTAGTTGAGCTCGGAGGCGAAATGAAGCGGCCGCAAAGGGATATTCCGCTAACCATTTTCATCAGTAGTGGCATAGTTGCCTTACTTTATATAGGCATTGGCATTGTGGCAACCGGAGTTCTGCCGATTGCGGAAGTTGCTGGAGAGTCGCTTTCAGATGTGGCGAGGACGATATTGCCCAATCCATTGTTCCTATTTTTTATCATAGGCGGGGCTATGTTTGCACTGGCTTCTACACTTAATGTGACGTTTTCCTGGGTGACGAGGGGGATGCTGGTGGCATGTCGCGATGGTTGGCTTCCTGCATCATTCGGTGCCGTTAATCGAAGGTATGGTACACCGCATTGGCTGCTCACGTTTTACTATCTCCTTGGTGTCATACCCATTGTGACAGGAGTATCGTTGACCACGATTTCACAGCTAGGGGTTGGCATTTTACTCATTTCGAGCATTTTCCCCGTACTTTCTGCCGTGCAGCTTCCGCGCAAATACCCTGAGCTTTATCGCAAAGCACCTTTCACTATGAAGCCAAGTCTACTTTACACTATTGTCATCATAGCCGTTGGTTTACTCGCCTTTCAAGGCTATTTACTACTCAGCCGATTGTCGGCTCCCTTAATTGTAGGCAACATAGTGCTTGTCGCAGCATCTATCGTTTATGTGCAGATTGTCGGCAAACGCCGAATAAATAAACAGGCTTCAAACGCTGCTGCAAGCAATAGTCACGATATCAAATTGTTGCAATAATCATTTTCAGTTCTTTGGTAAACTCTTTGCAGGGCAGGGACTGGTGACGATTCTTTAGACGCAAGGAACAGAAGGAAATATCCATATCCTCTCCAGTGATTTCCAAGGCAACAATGCTGCCTGTTTGGACATAGGGGTCGTATTTCAGGCCGATTTCGGTATAAAATCCAACGGCAATACCTTCCGCAATCACACATTTGGCAGCCTCTGAATTCCCTAACTTAAATAGAATATTTGGCTCTCCATATTTTTTCAATTTACCAATAAGATACTCAGAATTCAGGAGAATCGGTTGATGGACAAGTTCTTCTAAGGAAATGCTTTTTCGATGAGACAAAGGTGAGTTTTTCCCCACACATGCCATCACTCTACTGTCCATTAACGTCTCGGTGATCAATTGTTTATTCGGTTCTTCATAATTCCGGGATACGGCGATTAGACCAATATCTACTTTACCGCTTTGGACTTCTTGTTTAATCTGCGGATAATCAAGCTCAAACATTTCGAGCTCTACACCAGCATGTTTTGCTTTAAAAATCGCCAAGGTTGAGGGTAAAACACTCAAGCATAGGCTAGGTACAGAAGCGATGGAAAGGAACCCTGAGAGCTGATTGGACTTACATTCTGCCGTCTCTCGGAGTTCCTCTACTTTTTTTATGATCTCTTCCGCTTTGCTTATAATTAATTTCCCATCTTCCGTAGGAATGGCTCCGAAGCGCGAACGCTTAAATAGCTTCACCCCAAGCTCTTCCTCCAGACTCACAATAGCCTGACTGATATTTGGTTGGGAGACGTGAAGCTTTTCGGCAGCTTAGGGAGATCGAACCGGTTTGATTGATTTCAATGATATAGAGAAGTTGTTCAATCCGCATATTTCTCCTTTTTTTGGGAAGCGATTTATGTCGTAAATATATCCCAAAAGCGGACGATAGGCAATGATAGGGAAGCCCTATTTTAAGAGGCTCCGTACTCAACATTCAGTTTGCTTAGCTCTTTCATTTGTCCGTTGAAGACGAAACGTGATAGCACGACGCTGATTTCATATAAAGCGAATAAGGGGATGGCCACCATCAGATGTGAGATGAGATCAGGCGGTGAAATTAGGCTAGCTAATATAACTAGGACGATGTAAGCGTATCTGCGAAATTTGTTCAGGAGCTTTGGATTCAGCAGTTTTAGTCTAGTTAGAAACATGACGACGATGGGGAGTTCGAAGGCAATCGACAAAGGCAGCACAATGTTCAGCATGAAACTAAAATATTGGGCAACGCCGTACGTCGGGGTTAATCCAAGGTTATCGGAAATTTGGGTAGTGAACGCCATGCACATGGGGAAAACAACGAAGTAGGCAAAGGTTAAACCGATGATAAAACACAGGACGGTATAAGGAATATAACGGAGTGTGGCTGACTGCTCCTCCTTCGTTAGGCCTTGTTTAACGAATCCCCAGATCTGATAGAGGATAAAAGGCAAAGTGACCGTTAGGGATATCGCGAACGCAATCATCATATAGAGGCGAATACTATCCATGGGGGAAAATACATGCCATGTCATGTCGGATGCCGGGGGTGTTTGCTTCAAGATCAGGAGGAGCTTCTGGGCGGCAAGAAAGCCGGCAATCATCGTAAGGACAATGACGATTAGAACTCGAATAATACGTGTTCGCAGTTCGGAAAGATGTTCAACGAGAGACATCATTTCTTTTATTGGCATGGAAAACACCTCCAAAGTTATGTATGATCGTCATTGATTTAAGATCCCGCTAGCATGCGCTTAAGCTCAACGGTGTGGAAGCCGTCCATCAGCTTCGTGTGGATCTCCATGATGGTCTGAATATCCTCAAATGAATATTTACGAACGCCTCCTTTACTTCTTTCCGGGAAAATAAGCTTGCGATCTTCGTAATAACGAATCTGCCTTTCCGATAACCCGGTTAATTCGCTTACCACACCAATTTGAATCACTTTCTTCTTCGTCATAGACATCATCCATCCTCCTATAAGTGTTAGATAAATTAACGTTTACATGACATTTCTTTCAAGTTAACTCTATCATCATGCTCATTTCCGATCAAATAACCTATTTTTATCCCGGTATAAGTAATATTAATGTAATGTAATCTTACATAAAATAGTGACGGAACCCTGATCTACTGGTACGTTTATTGTGCGGTTTATCCAAACATGAACGAGGAGATGGGAGCATGGAGAAGACACCGATCAAAGAAGATCAAATTACACGTAGACAATTTTTGACTACAGTCGGCAAAATAGGAGGGTCAGCCGCACTCTTTAGTGTTATGGGGACTCTGGGGCTCTTATCCCCAGAAACGATGAAAGCGGCAGATTACACGCCGCCTTCAGGCAGGGATCTCACTTCAACGAACCGAAACGGGAAAAAGGTGATCATTCTAGGCGCAGGGATAGCCGGTATGACGGCGGCCTACGAGTTGGGAATGGCCGGATATCAGTGCACAATTTTAGAAGCGAGAGCTCGTTCCGGCGGTAGAGCTTGGACGGTTCGCAGAGGTACGACGGTTGCGGAAATAGGCGGCAACAAGCAGGTTGCACGCTTTGATAATGGGATGTATTTTAATGCGGGACCGATGCGGATACCCCAGTTTCATGTAACGTTGGAATATGCGCGTAAATTTGGTGTCGCGATCGAACCCTTCAACAATGTGAACGAGAGCGGCTACTATTATAACGAAAATGTGGGCGAATTGTCGGGTGTGAAAATTCCGAAGCGCCAAGCGAAGGCAGATGTTAGGGGCTATGTCGCCGAAATGCTAGCTAAAGCGGTAAATCAGAAAGCACTGGATCTCCCTCTTACAACAGAAGAAAAAGCTAAGCTTGTCACTTATTTGAAGACCGAAGGGGATTTGAACGCAGATCTGTTCTATAAAGGTTCGGAAAGAGCAGGGTATAACGAGGAACCAGGCGGTAAATTCGACGCAGGCGTACGTAGAGATCCATTTAGTTTAAAAGCGATCATAAATTCCGGTTTTGGGCAATTTTTTAGCAGCGAATACAGTTATGATCAACAAATGATGATGTTTCATCCGGTAGGTGGGATGGACCAAATTGCTAAAGCGTTTGAGAAGCGAGTGGGGGACCGAATTGAATTCCATGCAGAAGTACAAGAAATTAAGCAATCCTCCGATGGTGTTCGTATCCTGTATAAGGACTTGAATAGCGGCGCCAGCAAGGAAGCTTCAGGAGACTTTTGTATCTGTACGATTCCTTTGTCTGTCCTCAAGGATGTTAAGGCTGATTTCTCCGTTGACATGTCGACGGCTATTTCTAAAATTAACTATGCATCCGCCGGTAAAATTGGGCTCCAGTTTAAACGTCGCTTCTGGGAGGAAGATGAGTTTATTTTTGGCGGAAGCTCGCTGACGAACATGGACATTTCCAGTATTTATTACCCGCCGACTGATTATTTTGCCAAAAAGGGACTTCTCTTAGGCTATTATGCCTTCGGGGGTAACGCTGACAAGATTGGTAAAATGACACCTGCCCAAAGGGAAGACTATGCATTAAGCCAAGGGGCGAAAATTCATCCGCAATATTATAAAGAGTTCGAGGCCTCTTTCTCCGTAGATTGGAAGAAGATCAAATATAATCAAGGCGGATGGGCTTCCTACACGGCGGACGACCGCAAAACGTATTACCCTACCTTGTGTAAGCCGGACGGTCGCATTTATTTGGCTGGGGAGCATATTAGCTATATTACCGCTTGGCAAGCAGGGGCGATTGAATCTGCGAGGAAAGTAGTTACTGAAATTCATGAGCGTGTAATGAAAGAGTAGATGATGAGGAGCGATGAACGATGATGATAACGAAGAAAGTGAAAACCATGGCAGCCGTCACATTAGGTTCATGCCTCATATGTGTCAGCGCATATGCAGCCGGAACGGAAAAGTCTAGTAAATACCCATCAGAGCCAATTAATGAAGTGGAATTCTATGGAAACCCAGCTTCCTCGATCTCTGCCGGAGTATCCGTGCCTGCAGGCTCTTCCTATTTATTCACAAGCGGAACAGTACCGCCTGTTCTTAATAAAGAGGGTAAAACGGTATATGAGCGCTATGGCGATACCAAAACGCAAGGCATCGGAATTCTTAAAGAGATAGAAAAGCAATTGAAAGATAAGGGATTGACTTTGGCTGATGTCGCTTATCTACGCGTCTATCTTACAGCTGATGCGGCCAAAGAGGGCAAATTTGACTATCAAGGCTGGTTCGATGCTTATGCGCAATTTTTTGGCAATGAAGCGAATCCGGTTAAACCTGCACGCTCCACGGTTGGTGTGGCAGGACTCGTAAGCTCTGATTGGCTTATAGAGATCGAAGCTGTAGCGGTATATCCGAAGCATCATAATCAAAACTAATGAAACGGAGTTGATGATCCTATGCTGCAAAATATTGGCTTTCCTGGTCTCATGCTAATCTTAGTTGTTGTATTAGTTTTGTTTGGTCCTTCCAAGCTTCCAGAGCTTGGTCGCGCAGTGGGGCGCACCCTGCATGAGTTCAAAAACTCTGCGCGGGAACTCGTTTCCGAGGGCAAAGAGGTTCCCGAGCATATAGAGCCAGCTGATAAGCTGCTCGAGAAAGCGAAAGTATAGTCGAACGTCCGAAAGCCTGTATCTGTGATTGTTCTCTTAAGAAGAGAGCATACGGATACAGGTTTTTTTTGAACCGTTGATTCATTCGACCCATCTTACTCCAAATAGATTTGTTTTAAACCGGGATCAATCGTCATATATGCAGAATCTAGGTTGCTAGATGATTGAATTCATATTCACTGTTGAATGATGTTGTAGAAAGTGCAACAATTTATACCTAAATCTCGCCTATTTCCCTAAATTGTTGCATCATGTACAACAATTTAGCCCAATATAGACCATTTCGCATCAAATGAGCTCAAAATGTTGTACGAAATGCAACTTCAAGTTGCAAAATAGCCTTTTGGCGTGTGAATTGTTGTAAAAAATACAACATTGGTAAGCGCAATAGCCCTTCAGCCCTCACGAAAGCTGAATTTCTCTAAAATCGTATTTTGGAGTTATGAATACCAATTGTGAATGAATCGGCAGTCTGTTTTCTGCAGCATTTCTCAAGGAAAACGCTGTTTCGCTAGCCTGTTGTTGTACAAATGACAACTGCAAAAAACACCGGAAAGCCTTGGATTTACACAATCATTTCATGAAAAGTTGTGGTAAAGTGTGCTACGAATGTAGCTGCCAAACAATCCATATGGAGGGATAGCTGTTGAAATTAAGTACAAGTGTGGATGTTAGGAAAGAACCCTTTCACCTAAATCACTATAAATCGAGCCGAAAGCAGGTTTGGGAAATCTATCATGCGCATCCATGCATGGAGTTCCTCTTCGTGTATGAAGGTCACGGTAGTGTGGAAGTGAACAAGCATCAGCTTCGCATAGAATCTGGTACATTGCTTGTGTTTCAGCCTTTTCAACTGCATCGGATACAAATTAAAGGGCCATTCATCCGCTCCGTCCTCATGTTTGACCCTTATAAGCTGGATGCTGCTCTGCTTGCTTTTAGCGGTGTCCGCAAATGGTTTAACATCCTATGGAAGCAGCAATTAACGTGCCAGGTTCTGCCGCAGCAGCATAATTTCGCGAAAATATTTGAAGATTTGAATAGGAAGCTTAGGAGCGTGCCAGCCAATAAACAGCAAGAGGAGTTCATTCTATGCTTATTGTCTATTCTTCAGCAACTAGAGCCATTCGAGAAGGAGGTATATAACGGTCAGAAAGATAAAAATAAGCCGCGTTACAATCATACCGCTTTGCAGATGATAGAGTGGATCGAGCTTCATTACAAGGAAAGATTTGATCTGAATCGGATGTCCGAGGATTTGCACCTGTCTACCTACTATTTGTCTCATACATTTCGGCAGTCGACGGGCAGTCTCGATCACGGAATTTATCATTTCGCGCAGGTTGAAGGAAGCCTGTTTATTGCTTGAAACGACCTCGAAAACAGCCGGTTTTATCGCGCAGGAGGTGGGTTTTCTGAATGGATCTTATTTCTGTCGTGTGTTCAAGACTGTATTGGGGATCACGCCTAAGGCATACCGCATGCAGTTATAAAAAAACAGCAACACAGTGCAATATAACGGCAATTGACTGGCACATGGGCACTTTGCAATCTTTTATACTTTAAAATGTAAGCGTTATCTTAAAGGAAAGAGACCGAGGAGGTTGATCTATTTTTCAAACGGCTTCTTAACGAAAGGGCTGCATTGTGTAGTAATAACTTTTAGGAGGAATGATTCATATGGTAGAGCTGTTCAAAAGATATACAAGTAAGACATTTGCGATGACATTGATTTCATCCTTAATGGTCATGACGGTACCATCTGTTGCGGGGGCAGCTACGAGTACACTCAGACCCCTCAGATGATTCTTATGTCCATCAAAGCAATGCGACCTCCAATTACGGAACGGCGAAATCGCTTTATGTCAAAAATGATCCAACCGCCGCTCGATATGCCTATCTTAAATTTAATTTATCGGGGATTACAGGCGTTTCTAGTGCTAAATTGCGAATTTATGGCAGCGCTTCCGCGTCGACCGTTCTATCGGCTTATCAGACCACGGATAGTTGGACGCAATCAGCACTTACTTGGAACAATAAACCGGTGGTTGGCAGTTCGGCAGGCAGTGTACCGATAGATACGACGAATACCTATAATGAAATTGACGTTACATCGTATGTGACTGCGGAAGCAGCTGGGGATGGTGTTGTTTCATTTGCACTGCAAGAGAGTGTCGGCAAATACACGACGCTAAACAGCAACGAGAATGCGTCTAATAAACCACAGCTCGTGGTAATAAGCGGTGGCGGTACTGGCGGTGACACTCAGGCGCCAACGGCTCCGACGGGCTTGATAGGAACAGCGGCATCCAGCAGCCAAATCAATTTGAACTGGAGCGCTTCCTCCGATAACGTAGGCGTTACGGGCTATGATCTGTATCGAAATGGTATTCTGCTCACGAGTGTCACCGGCACTTCGGCTAGTGATACAGGTTTAGCGGCATCAACTACTTATAGCTACTATGTTAAAGCGAAGGATGCAGCTGGCAACGTTTCTGCGCCAAGCAGTACCATTAATGCAACTACGAATGCAGGATCACCGCCTTCAGGCTGTACGAATGCTCTAAATACAACGGCTGCCATTCAAAATGCTATGAAAAATGCGACCGCAGGCTCTGTCATCTCCATCGCTCCAGGCATATATACAGGTGATCGCTCTACGAGCGGGGACCCGGGCGGTCAAGGGCTATTTTTCTCCGATAAAAACGGGACTTCTGCTAATCCTATTATTTTGAAAAGCTGTGATGCAGCCAATCCGGCTGTGCTCCAAGGTGTGAACGTGAATGACGGTTCTTATGGCATTCATCTAACTGGCGACTACTGGCAGATTCGCGATCTCGCAGTGACCAACGCTCAAAAGGGCATTATCATCGACAACGGTAACCGCAATCTACTCAATAATGTTGAGGTCCATAATGTCGGTGATGAGGGAGTGCATTTCCGCGATGGCAGCTCGTACAACACACTGGAGTATTCCTTGATTTATGACACGGGGAAATATCAAGCTGGTTATGGAGAGGGTGCCTATGTGGGATCTGACTCCAGTTCGAATTATGAGCACGTAGTTACGGGGAATGTCATAAGTCATACGAATTTCAATGGCGGTATTACAGCCGAGCATATTGATGTCAAAGAAGGCGCCAGCGGCACAATTATCGAGTACTGCACATTTAATGGGACAGGAATTAGTGGAGCTAACAGTGCAGATAGCTTTATTGATGTGAAAGGAGTTAATACCATCGTTCGTTATAACCAAGGCTTCCGTAATGGAAATACAAACATTTTGGACGCTTTCCAAGTACGCACGCACGGCACAGCCTATGCCACGGGTACGAACAATTCTTTTAACAACAACACTGTAAACCTGGATAATTCGGCTGGTTACGTCGTTTATGCGACAAGCGCGGCGACAGGAACGACTGCAACAGGTGATACCCGTACAGGCGGCGGTAATTTGTATAGTACTAACGTGAATTGACGATTCGAAAGAGTGAAGTGGAACTATGATGAGTGATTCATTCAACGTCACATGTGTTCGTTGCCGCTTAAGCGCGGATCGCAAATGAAGATTAATCGATAAGATCGACCTGAGGCATAGCCTCAGGTTTTTGCATTTGATAGGATAAAATCAGCCGTAAATGGGCAATCACTAGGAGGTTGGCATCTGCTCGAAGCAAATCTCCTCTTTTACATATCGACATTATGCCTTTTGTATGGGATTATGAAGGAATGTGAGTTGGATAATAGGGGGCAGCCTGGATGAGTTTCACAAAGCCGACAGCGTTGGTGACTGGCGCATCTAGCGGATTTGGCTTACTAACGTCAATAGCTCTGGCTCAAAAGGGGTATCATGTTATCGCGACGATGCGCGACCTTGGTAAAAGCGGAGCCTTGCTCGGGCATGCCGAACAAGCTGGCGTAACCAATGCCATCGAAACCATGGCTCTTGACGTAACCGTTCATGATTCGATTGAACAAGTCGTTTCTGATATGATGGACAAGTATGGCAGAATCGATGTTCTCATTAACAATGCCGGCTTTGCGGTCGGGGGCTATGTGGAAGATGTACCGATGGAAGCGTGGAGATCTCAGCTGGAAACGAATGTATTCGGTGTCATTGCGACAACGAGAGCTGTCTTGCCGCACATGCGCACACAACAATCGGGTTGTATCGTTAATGTAAGCAGTGTGAGTGGGTTATCCGCATTTCCTGGGTATGCGCCATACAGCACTTCGAAGTTTGCCATTGAGGGCTTCAGTGAATCGCTTCGTTTGGAGATGATGCCACTAGGTGTGCGCGTCGTGCTCGTTGAGCCAGGTGCCTATAAGACAGAGATTTGGCGAAAAGGCTTCGAGGCGATCCATACCGCGGAAGCGTCTCCTTATTGGAAACGGCTTAGCAAAATGCTTGACTATTCAAGGAAAGCTTCAGCTACAGCACCCGATCCGCAGGAAGTAGCAGATCAAATTGCGCGAATTGTAGCCAACCCGCGGCCAAAGCTGCGTTATCCAATGGGACGCGGTGTGAAGGCGGGGCTTTGGGCGAGAAGTCTGTTGCCATGGAGATGGTATGAAGGCGTTTTGAATCGATTATTGAAATGAAGAGGGATGTACTTGTATAAGTACGAATAAACCAAGGAGTGAAATGAATGTCTCGTAAGTGGGAAAGAATGGTAAGTAAAAATACGAAAACGGTAAACAAGAATCGGTCCAAACAGGGAATGGCCCCGATTTCTTCGGATCCGGATCGATCGGAAGTATTTAAGGGCAGAAGCATAATGTTAGCTTTATTCTTTGTTCTAATTTCCATCTTATTATTGGCTACTTTGACCAAAACAGAAGGGGACAAGATGTACTGGTATACGACACTCAGTTATCTGGCGGTTGGTCTGTTCGTTTATTTTATTCGCCGTCCATATTTGAAGGTTAGTAAAACGAGTCTTTCGAAAAGAGGATTCGCCAGAGAGCTTGTTCTGAACGCCGATAAAATCAAAGAAATCGTATATTCCCCTGGTCAGGTCGTCATTGACCTGAATGGGAAGTCACCTCGCTGGGTGTACAACAAATCTCTGAATCGATTCGACGTAGCGGCTATGGCAGCTAGATTGAAAAAATTTGCTGAACAAAACCATATTACGTTTGTGGATAAAACGGTTTAAGTACGGATGCACGATATGAAGCTCATAAAACGATGGAAAAGCCCAATTCGACATTGGGCTTTTTTTCTGCTTGGGCATGATGAGCCAACTGAGATTAGACTGTTGAGTTAGAGAGACGACAAATTGTAATTATGGGACATTTTAATCATATTTATCGTCGTCGATTCTAACCACATTATCCATGATGAGCTCGACTTCAGTCTCGAAGTTCAAATGAAGAGGTGCTGGCAGTGCATCGAAGATTTCCTGCATCATCTCCATCTCTAATAACACATCGATGGTTTGAGGTCGCGGTTCTAACTCATCAACCCATTCACGGACAGCATCAATAAATAAATAAAAAGAAGATTGGAATTGATCGGCAACAGCTTCCTGCTCATCACCAAGGGATGCCGACATGGCATTCCAGTTTTTTAGCGTGGTTTGTAAGGCTTGTTTTACGTTTGGGTTCATTATAATCTCCTAAAAGCATCAATGGCTTACTTATTCCTTTTGTATTAGTTTTATACGGTTGGCTTTGAGACTGAGAAGATAGGGGGAATCCCGAGTTTCTCATCAATAGCGATGGAAAACATCGTTATGGGCGGGAGTGCAGGCAGCGGTGAAGGCAGAATGGTCATCTTCCTGAACTTTAAGCATGTTTTACATCGCTAAAGTGGCAATCTCCCGCATTTCTCAGCATTTAACGCTGAAAAACATCGTCTCGGGTAATAGTGTGGAGTAGAATGACCAACTCCATGTGTAATCAACCATCACTTCAACGCCCGCGTGGAAGCTCGGATAATCAACTCCGAAGGCAGAATGATCTTCCGATTCTCGTGAACGGCTTCGCCTTCGATGCGTTCGATCAACAGCTGCATGCCTAATAAGCCGAATTGATAGGCAGGCTGCGAAGCCAAGGTTAGAAAGGGGTTAATCGCACCTGCTGGGCCAAAATCGTCAAAACAGACGACCGATAGATCATCTGGCACCTGCAAGCCGCGCTGTCTCAGTGATTGAATGACGCCAACGGCGAGCATGTTGTTAGCCGCAAAGATTGCTGTCGGCGGATCTTCTAGATTGAGTAGTGCGTCTAACGCGGATTCATCGTGGAAATCACGATAGTTCAGATGTGTGACGAGCGAGTCATCTACGGTTAATCCGCTAAGCAAATGCGCCTCGCAGTACCCTGTATAACGCAAGCGGGCCGTAGAGACATCCTGGGAACCGTTAATCATCGCGATACGGCGATGCCCCAGTTCAATTAAATGCTCAACAAGCTTTCGCGCGCCTTCCTTGCTGTCCCCGAGTACCACATCCGCCTCGATTCCCGGAATTTCACGATCAAGCAAAACGAAGGGGATATTATGCTTTTGCAATTGCCCAAGATTCTGGGCAGAATGATCACCCGTCGGGGCGAATAGAACGCCATCCACACGGGTTGATAGAATCATATCAACGTAGTCTTTCTCTTTCGCATAATCCTCGTCGCTATTCGCAAACAGAAGTCGATACCCAGCACGTTTAGCGGCATCTTCTGCACCGCGTGCAAGCGTAGTATAGAACGGATTTGTAATATCCGTAATGAGCAGGGAAAGAATCTTGGTCTTCTGAAGTACCAGACTGCGTGCCATCGAGTTCGGAATATAGTGAAGATCTTCCATTACTTTTCTAACCCGTTTGCGCGTTGCTTCGCTGATACGACCTGTATTATTGATAACCCGTGAAACGGTCATTGCCGAAACACCGGCTTTTTCAGCGATATCATAAATTGTAATCACGTTGAGTCACCTTTTCATCTCATCCTATTCGTCTATTGTATAGAAATTAAGGATTGACAGCAAGGCTTAAAATTGATAATTTTGAGTTATCGGTAACACTCATTTATTGAGGAGGTTTTGAATATGTTAAAAGGTATTCCTTCCATCCTGTCGCCGGAGCTTTTGAAGGTGCTAATGGAAATGGGGCATGGGGATGAAATTATTCTAGCGGATGGCAATTTCCCTGCTGCCAGTCATGCGAATCGTTTGCTGCGCAGCGATGGCCATGGCGTACCGGAAATGTTGGAAGCGGTTTTATCGTTATTCCCACTGGATACTTACAGTGAATACCCTGTAGCGTTAATGGCCAAGGTACCAGGGGATCAGGTGGAAACACCAATTTGGGAAGTATATGAAGAAATCATTCGTACCCATTCACTGCCACAAATTGAGCATGTGGAGCGATTCGCTTTTTATGAGCGAGCGAAGAAGGCCTATGCGATCGTGGCAACGAGTGAAAAAGCTTTATACGCGAATGTTATTTTGAAAAAAGGTGTTATTAGTGAGTAGTTTGGATTATCGATAACTCTAAAGGCAACCCTGTTTAAAGGCATAATTCCTATTATTCCCATACATAACAAGGAGGATGAAATAAAAATGGCAAACAGTGATTACAGATGGAACCAGGAATTCCCGAAGATTGGGATCCGACCAACGATTGACGGCAGAAGAAAAGGTATTCGTGAATCACTTGAAGATCAAACGATGAATATGGCTAAAGCTGTAGCCGCTTTACTGAGTGAAACACTGAAATATCCAAACGGCGAGCCTGTAGAGTGCGTAATTGCTGACACCTGCATCGGAGGTGTAGCAGAAGCTGCAGCAGCAGCGGATAAATTCACGAAATCCGGAGTAGGCGTTTCCATCACTGTTACTCCTTGTTGGTGTTACGGAACGGAAACGATGGATATGGACCCATCCACACCGAAAGCCATTTGGGGCTTTAACGGTACGGAGCGTCCGGGTGCGGTTTACTTGGCGGCTGTTTTATCGGGTCATGCACAGAAAGGCATTCCGGCATTTGGTATTTACGGCAAAGATGTTCAAGATGCAGGTACAACAGATATACCGCAGGACGTTCATGAGAAGCTGATTCGTTTTGCTAAGGCAGGACTTGCTGCCGCTTACATGAAAGGGAAATCATACCTCTCAATCGGCTCTGTATCCATGGGGATTGCAGGATCAATTGTGAATGAGGAACTGTTCCAGAACTATTTGGGAATGCGCAACGAATATGTCGATATGTCCGAATTAGTGCGTCGGATTGATGAAGAGATTTTCGATCCTGAAGAGTATCAATTGGCGCTGAACTGGGTCAAAGAGAACTGTACGGAAGGCCCAGATAAGAATCCGCCTGAGATTCAAACAAGCCGTGAAAAGAAAGATAAAGATTGGGAAACCGTTGTGAAAATGTCCTTGATTGTCAGGGACCTAATGGTAGGCAACCCGCGTCTGGCTGACATCGAGTTCGGAGAAGAAGCGCTTGGCCACAATGCGATTCTCTCTGGTTTCCAAGGACAGCGTCATTGGACGGATCACTTCCCGAACGGGGATTTCATGGAAGCCATCCTGAACACTTCCTTTGACTGGAATGGCAAACGCGCACCTTATTTGGTTGCCACGGAGAACGATAGTCTGAATGGTGTTGCGATGTTATTTGGTAATCTGTTGACGAATACAGCGCAAATCTTCGCTGATGTAAGAACATACTGGAGCCCAGATGCGGTGAAACGAGTAACAGGGCACACACTTAGCGGTGCAGCCAAGGACGGAATTCTTCACTTGATTAACTCCGGACCCGCAGCGCTGGATGGCACAGGCGAACAAAGCCGCAACGGCAAGCCAGTCATGAAGCCTTACTGGGAAATCACGGATGAAGAAGTGACCAAGTGCCTGGAAGCAACTTCTTGGCGTCCTGCATCCGTTGAATATTTCCGCGGAGGCGGGTATTCCACGGACTTCCTTACCAAAGGCGGAATGCCGGTCACGATGTCTCGCATCAACTTAGTAAGAGGCTTAGGTCCCGTGCTTCAGTTGGCAGAAGGCTACTCCGTTGATCTGCCAGAGAATGTGCATCAACAGCTGGATGATCGCACAGATTCAACATGGCCGACGACTTGGTTTGCTCCTATTTTGACAGGTGAAGGCTCATTTACCGATGTTTATTCGGTTATGGATAACTGGGGCTCTAATCATGGATCCATCAGCTATGGGCACATCGGTGCTGACTTGATTACACTTGCTGCTATTTTAAGAATTCCTGTGTCAATGCATAACGTAGCGAAAGAACACATTTTCCGTCCTCGGGCTTGGAGTAATTTCGGCACATCAGATCCAGAGGGCGCTGATTTCAGAGCTTGCAGCAGCTTCGGGCCTTTATATAAATAGTTGCAATTGCACGAATTGAGGTGACTCTGGTGGGGACTAACCATTTGAATATGCTAGCCGTAGATTTCGGAGCTAGCAGCGGCAGAGGAAGAATACAAAGAAATTCAAGGTTTAGAAAGCGAAGCTTACCGAGTGAATTTATTGCAGCAAATGAAATAATAGAGTTGTCTGGTATATCCGCTCTCATCACAATTGATGGGGGCGGTTTTTATTGCAACAATGCTGCCTTATTTCCATCTAAAGAGCTACTCCTCACTATTCGGAACATTAGACACAAAAACCGTAATACAACACATGTTCATACTATTTGTTGTACAATAAAATGGAATTGATGCATAAAAGGATAGCGAGGTGGCCGCATGGTTAATATTTTGGTTGTTGATGACGAGCCGATGATTTGTAAGGGTGTGGCTGCCATTTTGAAACAGTCGAACCTAGACATCGCTGAGGTGTTTATCGCATATAACGGTTTTGAAGCGTTGGATTTTATACATTTGGAGAAAATCGATCTTGTTTTTACGGATATTCAGATGGAAAAGATGAACGGGATTGAATTGATTGAAAATATATTTATGGAAGATCCAACGATTCCAATCGTCATTTTATCCGCTCATGGCGAGTTTGAATACGCCCAGAAAGCGATCCGTTTCGGAGCCAAGGAATATTTGGTCAAGCCGATAACGCCACCCCATCTCATTTCGGTAGCAGCTAAGTTGTTGGGAGAGAAGGAAGAGAAGCAGCGGCATTTCTCGAATTGGGAGAGCAGCCGAACCCTGTCTGAGCATACGTCTCTCGAGATGAACTATTACTTGAATGAGCTTGTCACAGGAACGGTTCATGAGTCCGAAGTACCTGCTATTATGGAGAAGCTGGGAAGCCGAATGAAGGGTACGCATTACAGCATGTTAGTGATCAAATTATCCCTAGATCGAGGCGGCATTCATGATCAGGAAATATCGACATTGAAGGACCGTAGTCTTCTGAAGTACGCCGCTTTGAATATTATTGAGGAGACCGCGATTCAGTGGTGCCATCTCGTTTTTAATACGCATAATTCTACCTTTTCCTTGCTGCTGCAAATTCCAGAAGAGGAGATTAGGGGTTCTCAGAGCATTAACCAATTGTTGATGGTGGCCCAGATGATTCATACGAATTTGCAAAAATACGTCAATGTCAAATGTCAGATTGGGATTAGCCGTATTCGGGAGAGTGTCACACAAGCTGCCTGTTATTTATCAAGAGGCTCTGGAGAGCTTGGCTTGGAGCGAGACGCACAAAGGGCATCACATGTTCTACATTGAGGATATCGGGAAAACGACGAACGAACAAAATTTGACAAATACGCAGGTTGACGAAGCTAATAACCGAATTGTATATGAGACGAAAACCTACATTGAAGGGCATTTTAGTGATAAAGGCCTAAAGCTTCAAGATATCGCCGATGCTGTGCATTTGAGCCCTAATTATTTGAGTTATTTGTTTAAAAAAGTGATGGGAATCAACATTTGGGACTATGTGACCAAGCTTCGTATGGAAAAAGGGAAGCAGTTGATTTTGACTACGGACAAACGCAGGTACGAAATTTCGGAAGAAATCGGTTACGAATCTCCAGAGCATTTTAGTAAAATATTTAAAAAACATTTCGGGTTGAATATTTCGGAGTTAAAACATACGGGTCCGTAACATGCGACATGATTAGCGTAACAGGACACATCGCCGCTCCTGGCGGTTCCCTTTATAATCGAAAGTGTAGAAACTAACATTTGATGAAACGATTCGAAAGGGGAACCAAACATGAAAGCTAAAAAGGCTTCAGCCATCAGTGCGATTGCACTGACCGTTTTACTCGCAGGATGCGGTACGAACAGTACCACGACATCAAGCACTCCTGCCCCAGCAAAGGAAACAGCAGCGCCTGCTGCCACAGCGACGCCTGCAGCCAAAAAAGTGACAATTACAGCCCAAGGCTTCAAGCCTGACCAGAAGGAAAAGAATGATCAGCTTGACCAGCGGATCAGCCGTTTTAAGGCGAAAACCCCGAATGTTGAATTCAAGAAGGACGACTGGCAGTATAACCCGCTGGAAATTGGGATCAAAATGGCTTCGAATAGCGCGCCAACCGAATATACGACATATGCAACAGAAGGGAAAGTGCTCGTCGACAAGAAATGGGTCGCTGACATTACCGATTCGATTAATGCTTGGGAGCATGCCAAGGATATGAATGATCTCCTTTCCAAACCGTTTGTGGTAAATGGGAAAACGTATGGAGTGCCTATCGACGGTTATGTGATGACCATTACGTTGAATAAGAAGCTTTTCAAAGAGAAAGGCGTCGAACTGCCACCTATGGATTGGACGTGGGATGATCTGTTAACGGCTGCGAGAAAAATTAATGATCCTGCCAAAGGCATCGCGGGCTTTATTCCAATGGGTAAAGGACCGGAAGCAGGCTGGAACTGGACGAATTTCCTTTACGCAGCTGGCGGTGATGTGCAGAAGCTCGATAACGGTAAAGTCGTAAGCGTATTCAATTCTGATGCTGGTGTGAAGGCGCTTGAATTTTATAAAAAGCTAAAAGACGAGAACTTAATTCCACAGAACTGGGCCTTAGGTTATGGCGACGCATTGAGTGCATTCTCCCAAGGACGCGGTGCGATGGTGATGTGCGGAAGCGGCAACGCAGCAGATGCTGCGATCAATGAGGGCGGTATTAGCAAAGAGGACATGGTCGTATATCCAATGCCTTCGATCACGAAAGGCGGCAAACATACGGGCGTTCTTGGCGGTAACTATCGCGTTATCAATCCGAAGAGTGACAAGGAACAACAGCAAATAGCTTTCAAATGGATTACGGATGAGTATTTCACAGACGATTTCTTAAATTCCACGAAAAAAGAAATCGAAGACCGTAAAGGTAAAAACCGTGTCTACATTCCACAACCGATTAACTACTGGAAGGATTCCTCAGATTTCGGTAAAAAGTATACCGATTTACTGGCCAAATATGACAACGTGTTTAAATACGACCCACAATTGCTAAGCCTATGGGACGGTAAGCCTGAAGCGCAGTATGAAGCACAGAAATATTATACCGAGATGGCCAATGTGATCCAAAAAGTGTTCACAACCAAAGACGTTGATTTGAAAAAGACGTTGGCGGATGCATCGAATAAAGTGCAAACGGAAGTATTTGACAAAGTGAAAGTCGAATAGCACCGAACATCGGATCTAAGCCGTTTATCGGTTTAGGTCCGATTTTATAAGGAGTGTTCAAAATGGATGCGGAATTGCGTGTACGACCTGTCGCAGCGAGTAGTACGGTGAAGAAGAAAATCAACTGGTATTTGTGGGGGACGCTGTTTGTCCTTCCAGAAATCGTGTTATTTATCGTTTTTTTATGGGTGCCGATTTTTAAAGGGATTTTCTACAGCTTTTACAATATTGATTTTGTTGATGGCAATCATTTCATTGGTTTGGCTAACTATTTGAGTATTTTTCAAGATGGACTGCTGCTCACCTCGATTAAAAATACGCTGTATTATATGGGCTTAGGTGTCGTACTCGGTTTCTGGGTACCGCCGCTTATCGCAATCGTCGTTTCCGAATTGAAATGGTTTCAGGGGGCAGCCCGTATAATTGGCTATTTGCCAAGTGCTGTTCCAGCCATCGTTCTTTATGGGATGTGGCAGTGGTTTTTTGATGCGGTGGGCCCGATTAACAGCCTTTTACAAACGCTCGATATCCCCAAAGTGGAGTTCTTCAGTCCGAAGATGGCCATGGGCTCGATCGTTCTGCTTGAAACGTGGCAAAGCTTTGGCGCAGCCACTCTCATCTATATCGCAGCTGTCGTGGGTATTCCGAGGGACATTTACGAAGCCGCTGAGATCGATGGCGCCAGTGTCTGGCAGCGTATCCGTCATATCACCTTGCCAAGTATCAAGACATTGATGCTGCTGCTGCTTCTCTTGCAGTTGATCACCACATCACAGGGCTTTCAAGCGCAATTATCGATGACCGACGGGGGACCGAATAATGCGACGCTTACGTACCTGCTGTGGATGAATCATACGGCGTTCCGTGATCTTGATTTTGGGAAAGCGAGTGCAATGGGCAGCTTGATGTTTTTCGTTTTAATTTTACTTTCCGTGTTATACAATCTGTTGCAGCGTAGAGGTGAGAAGGCATGAAGCGGGATGAACGTGGCATTATTTCGTCCTATGATATGAAAAAAGGCTCTGTGAAAGCCGGTTACACCTTCATGGTGCTGCTGATGATCGTCATTGGCATTACAACGTCATACCCGTTTTTCAATACTTTTTTTGGTTCACTCAAAACACGGGAGGAATTCTTTGCCTTTCCACCGACCTTTTTTCCGAAAAGCTGGATATGGACCAATTACAATGACGCGTGGAACGGGTTCGATTTGCCCTTACTGACTTTCTTGAAGAATACCCTATTCATCTACATGGGAAATGTCGTGTGTTCGCTGCTGCTAATTGGTTTAGCGGCCTACGCGCTGTCACATTTGAGGGTACCGTTCAAGAGATGGGTGACGCTCTTCTTCTTGGCTACTCTGTTGATACCGCCTGCTACTTACATCGTTCCTAACTTTATGAACCTGAAAAGCTTGGGCATGATCAATACGTACTGGGCTTTCTGGCTGCCGGCTGCAGCGAATGCTTATTTCATGCTTCTGCTCAAAAACTTCTTCGATGGCATCCACAAAGAAATTCTGGAAGCAGCGCGAATCGATGGAGCGAGTGAATTCAAATCGTTCATTAAAATTGCTGTTCCACTCTCTACACCCATAATTGGGACCCTGCTGATTCTGTCTTTCTCGACAACATGGAACGATTTCTACTGGCCTAGTATTGTGATGACAGAAAAGGAGATGTACCCGCTTGCCACAGGGATTTATCGGTATGTGGTGTACTCAACATCGGTTATTCCATGGAGTGTGCGGTTCGCTATCTTGACGATGGCGATGCTGCCGCCGGTTGTGTTTTTTCTCATTTTCCAAAAATTTATCATACGCGGGTTAACCGTTTCCAGTGTCAAAGGTTAGGTCAAAGAACGCCCCTCAGAATGCTTATTCTGAAGGCGTTTTCTTTTGCTTAAAGGAGATTGCGGTCATTGTAGCGAAGCTAAGTGTGCAGTGAGACGGCTAGGAGGAATAATCTCCGAGGATACGGCTTGAAAGGAAGGAATGTCGGCATGCGAAAAATGCTGAGTAATATGAATTTGATGAAAAAGTTGATCGTACTGCTCATCTTATTCGTCGTCATCCCGATATTGGTATTGGATTTATTTGTAGCTAAGAAGCTGGAGTCCATTACGGAAGAGCAAGTGGGGAACGCGCTGCTTCAGTTAGTGCGAGGAAGTCACTTGACGCTAGACAGAGAGAGCAGTGATTTTGAGGAAAAGACAGAGAAAATCATGATATCTCAAGAAATACAACAGCTTGCCAGCATCCCTTCCTCGTCGGAGTACGAACGATTTGAAATTTTTAAGGCCCTAGATAAATATTTGAACAACTATTCGACGAGTGCGGTTCGATATTCGCTGTTTTTTTCGGACACAGATAAGCAGTATTCGTTCGTCCCTAATCCCGATCTTCTGAACAATGGTATTTTTTATGCAACAGATTTGAATGCGCTATCTTGGTATAAAGATGTAAGTCAGGCCAGAGGGAAAGGGGTTATTCGTGTTATTGATAAATTCGGATACAACCCTAATAATTTGCAAACCGTTGCGTATATGCGCCAGTTAAATAGCATTTATAACGGGGAAAGTGTGATTGGTTATTTGGTTGTTTCTGGCATCGAGACACCGCTGCAGTTGGATTTTTCACCTTTTGACAAGTATGCTGGTGCAGAATTAATGCTGTTAAACCAAGACAATACGGTGCTCGCGACGAATACAACCAGCTTTGAGATCGGATCCTCGGTACATGTTCCTGCGAATCAAGTAGAGGGTGTTTATAAGTTGAAAGAGGCTGGACAAGAGTTCATGTGCGTTCTTCACACAAGTGAATATACGAAGACGAAATTGCTCATGCGAGTTCCTGTTCAGTCGATTATTATCGATCATATTAGTGTGCAGCGATTGGTTGATTGGATAATGTTTATTTATTTCTTTATCTTGATTTTGGCGAGTATATACTTTATCCAGTCGATCTTGAAACCGATCTCTCGATTAGCCCGCATCACGAATTCCTATCATCCAGGTAGACCCTTGGCTATTTCCTTACACTCAGATAGCAAAAATGAGATTGTTTTGCTCAATAATCATTTTATACGCATGACCGATCGCTTGAATCAAACCATTTATGATCAATATGAACTGGAACTAAAGCATAAGGAGATTGAATTATCCATTCTGCATACACAAATTAATCCGCATTTACTCTACAACACCTTGGAATCTGTGTACTGGCATACGTTAATGGAAGGGGCAGCGGAGTCTGCTGAAATGATCAAGGATTTATCGCTAATTATGCGAATTGGACTGAGCAAAGGGAAGCTGTTAATTCCGGTAATGGAGGAAATCAATCATGCGGAGGCTTATGTTCGGTTGCAGCTATTCCGCTATGAATATGCCTTTCAAGTCCACTGGGATATTGAAGAGGGAGCGAAGCAGTTTGTCGTGCCAAAGGTCGTTCTTCAGCCGATTATTGAGAATGCGATTCTGCACGGCATTAAAAATATGAGCCAAGATGGGGAATTATGGATTTCGGTGAAAAGCGTGGATGATAAAGTCATCATCAGTGTGGAAGATAACGGTTATCGGCAGGCGGATATCGAGATGATGAATGGTATCCTGCAGGGGAAGGAAAGTAATCGAGGCTTCGGTATTATTAATGTTCAGAAGCGGATCCAGCTGCATTTTGGCGAAAACTACGGTTTACATTACAGTCTTAGAGAAGGTCAAGGTGTACGAGCTTGGATCGAGCTCCCAGCTGTTCTTGACGAGAATGAATTGAAATAGCCCCATCATCTGGGGCGCTGCCATTTCTTCCGATAAGCTAGAGGCGTATCTCCAGCACGGTCTTTGAACAAATTGATGAAATGACTGACATTGTCAATACCGACCCTGGCGGCTACTTCGGATACAGGCATATCGGAGTATTTCAAACGTTCCTTGGCGTGTGTCATGCGGATTAATATGAGATATTCATGGGGCGAATAGCCTGTATAACGTTTGAATTGTTTGGCCAAATGGTACTTGCTGACAGCATACTCATGGGCCAGCTGGTCCAGCGAAATCGATTCGATGAATCTATGTTCCAGCATTTGGCAAATGTCTTCGATGTAGCTGGGTTTCTCGGTATCGGGCATGGATATATTTTGCGCTGCCAGCAAGAGCTCCGTCAGGAGATCTACAAGCAGCTTGGACGAGATGAGTTCAGTGCGGGCACTTCGTTGCTGCTGGTAATGTAAGATTTGCCGCAGTACAGCGGGGATGATGGATTCAGGGTTCAGCTGCAGGACTGGCTCATCATTAGATGTAAACTGCTCATAGTAGCCAGATGTCGCGCTGCCATGCAGATGCACCCATAGAATTTCCCAAGGTTCAAGTGGATCTGTTTCATAATAATGATAATCTTCACAATGAATGAAGAACACCTGTTGAGGCTGAAGGTTATAGCTCTTACCTTGATATTTCAAGCGGCCTTTGCCATTGATCGTGTAAACGATAAGGTAGGAGTCCAGCTGTTCACGTTCTGTAAAGTAACCGGGCAACGTACGGAAATGGCCAATTTCTTGCACATAATAGAGGGTGGATTTGGCGAAAACAGAGGGGCTGGATATGAAGCGTATCGAGTCTTCTGACCAAGCTGTCGTGAAATTTTCTTTATAAGTTGTCATGCTGCATCACCTGCACAAGATTCTATTATTTTTAAACAAGTTTATTGGATGTTTTCTGTATTATAAGCCATTACAATGAGTTTATAAAGGTATTATTTTTATCTTATAAATGAATGGAGTGGTAGGGATGTCTGTATACCCAGCTATAAAAGCAAGCCAAAAACCGCGAATCGGATTTTATTCAGTGGGGCTCCGTGCCTATTGGGAACAGTTCCCTGGCCTAAAAGAACGGCTTGAGGAATACGGTCGATTCATTGAGAAGAGAATCTCTGAATGGGCTGACGTCTATTATTACGGGCTGGTAGATACGGAAAATGAAGGGCGGAAGGCAGGAGAGTGGCTGAATGAACGCCATGTGGATCTCGTATTCTGTCACACAGCGACTTATTCGACTAGCTCGACAGTACTTCCTGTTCACCAAATTTGCAAAGCGCCGACCGTGTTTCTGAATTTGCAGCCGACCTTGCGGCTTAATTATGATCAATCCACGACAGGAGAGTGGTTGGCGCATTGCGGGGCTTGTCCTGTGCCTGAGTTCGCTAATGTGTTTAACAGAGCGGGAATCCCGTTCCGAGTCGTAAATGGGGTACTGGGACTCGATTATACACCGGCAATTTCGTTAACGGATGAAGTGACACATAAGCGCCCAGAAGCTATTCGAGCATGGAGGGAGATTGAGGAATGGGTGAAGGCAGCCGGTGTACCTCGTACGCTTCAACATAGCCGGTTCGGCTTTCTTGGTAATGCGTACAGCGGTATGCTCGATATGTACAGCGACTTTACGATGATTTCGGCGCAGACAGGGCTGCACGTTGAGGTGCTTGAAATGTGTGATTTAGATCGCATGCTGCGGGAGGTGACACCGCAGGAGGTGAAAGCGAAACTGGCTGAGGTTCACGAGATGTTCCAGATCAGCGGCGACTCGCCTTCTGATCCGATCGCGAAGAAGCCTACGGATGAGCAGCTGGAGTGGTCTTGCAAAGTGGCGGCAGCACAGGAGAAGCTCGTTAGAGCTTACGATCTGGACGCCTTATCCTACTACTACCACGGTGCGTCGGGTGGCGACTATGAGAAGCTGCAAGGCGGCTTCATCGTTGGCCATTCGCTGCTTACCGCGCGCGGTATCCCCTGCTCCGGCGAAGGGGATCTCAAGACGGCCGTCGCGATGAAAATCAGCGACATCCTTGGCGTCGGCGGCAACTTCTCCGAAATCGTCGTCGTGGATTATATCGACGAGACGATCTTGCTGGGCCATGACGGACCGTTCCATATCGCGATTTCCGAAGGAAAGCCGATTCTGCGCGGCATGGGGCTTTATCACGGGAAGCAAGGCACGGGCGTATCCGTCGAGGCGAAGGTGAAGACGGGAGCGATCACGACGCTGAACGTGACGCAGACCGGCGATGGACGGCTGAAGCTGATCTCCAGCGAAGGCGAGTCCACGAGCGGGCCGATCATGAAGATCGGCAACACGCAGACGCCGGTGAAGTTCCGCGACCATCCAGACGCGTACATGACGCGCTGGTTCGCCGAAGCGCCGACGCATCACTGTGCGATGTCCATTGGTTATAATGCTTCCATGTTCCAGAAGGTCGCGGAGCTGATGAATGTGAAGCATGTGATGTTATGAAGTTGTAAAAACCCGCCATTGGCGGGCTTTTTAGTGAGCATCAAGTTTGATACTTGATCTTCGTTGCTTCATTCATCATAAGCCCGATACTTGATCTTCGTTGCTTCATTCATCATAAGCCCGATACTTGATCTTCGTTGCTGCACTGATGATAAGCTTGATACTTGATCTTCGTCTCGACATACCTGATAAACATACTATGTTGTACAACGTACAACAATTTCGTCTCGTTTCTTCACTATTAGCTGTCAAAGTTGTATTTCGTGCAACAATTTTGACTTGTTTTATGCTTTTGAGTCGTTTTGGGGAGAAAGAGTTGTATTTTCTGCAACAATAACGAGGAAAACGTGGATTCGTTCGTGTAATGTTGTAAAATTTACAACAATCGATACATAGGATGTGAGAAACGGTGTCCTACACTTACATCTGAGGACAAGAATGACGAAATAAGGGATCGTCGTTCCTCTTGCTTATGAAATCTGGTGGATTTTCAGTAAATAGCGCCTCCACGTTCCTCTAAGGGTCCACTCCACGGTAATCGGAGAAACTAGATAAATGGCCATTTTGTTCATTTCACATAGATACGATTAGTTTTGCGGCAAACCGGATTCAGCGTCCACACTCGAGTTATTATCGGTAAATTCCACATAATGATCGATCGTATCTAGAACCTGGCTTAGCTGCCAACGGCTGAAAACAACCTGATCTGAAGAAATCGCATTATAGGTACTTTCCTGTTTGCTAATTTTAAAGCCTCGGTAATTCTCATAAATGGTTCTCATTCTGATCTCTCCCTCGCTTGGATGTATATCTTAAACTATCATCAATCGAGTAATTTTGGTAGAGGTGTAAATTGATAGAAAATGTCTATTCCTGACTAATTGCATGTAAATGTGGTTAATTACTTCTTTCTGTTGTCAATACGGTGTGAATTGTTCGCTACACGGCTTTCCGTTTTGGCCGGAAATGCCTTTTGCATGTAAGTTAGCTATTTCAATTTAAAACGTTGACAAAAGATGGTTGGATTCACTATAATTCAAATACGACTAATTTCATCGGAATTAAATGGATCAACCAGACAACTGGAGATGCTTCGTCCTTAAGGGATGAATGCGTCTCTTTTTTACATTCTATATCCCAAGTGCTAGTTAATGCTTTTGATACAAGTTATTTTTAACACGATCTAGGAGGAATGGTATGAAAATTGAATGGACTTTTGTGATGAACAAACCTTGGACGATTGATCTTGTATTGGAATTTGTGACTATAGCTAATCGGTATTCGTGCAATATTTATGTGGGTGTAAGCGGGAAAATGCTGAATGCAAAGGGTTTACTGGGCATTGTTTCACTTAGTCTATCGCTGGGCAGTCACGCTGTTATTGTCTTGCAACTAGATGGCGTCGATGCTCAGGAAGCATTTGAAAAAGTGTCTGTGTACTTACAAAGCGAGGATCACCGTATACGAGAGGCCTATTCACATAGCTCATAGAAGGTGGAAGAATTCAATCGTTAGAGAGACAGTCAGGAGCAGTTCCGACTGTTTTTTGCTATTCTGTGCTTAAATATGTTACAGTTAAAATGAGGTGATCGAGCATGTTAAAATTGGGGATTTTGGACCAATCTCAAATAGGAGAAGGTCGAAACGCCGCGCAAACGCTGGTTGAAACGACCGAACTGGCGCAAGAGGCTGATAAACTTGGCTACACACGTTACTGGGTGTCGGAGCATCATGCTTCTGAGGCGCTTGCTCACTCAAGCCCAGAAGTACTTATCGCACATTTAGCTGCAAAAACGAATCGGATCCGCTTAGGGTCAGGCGGTATCATGATGCCGCATTACAGTGCATACAAAGTAGCGGAAAATTTCCGTTTGTTAGAGGCGCTGCATCCGGGAAGGATTGACGTAGGTCTTGGACGAGCGCCAGGCGGCATGCCCATCTCGACGCGAGCGCTGCAAGAGGGGAAATACACGAGCGTGGATCAATACCCGCAGCAAGTTGCTGATTTGACTGGGTATTTATATGATTCGCTGCCTGCGAATCACCGCTTTGCTGCGCTGCATGCATCTCCAATTATTCCGACAGCACCAGAAATTTGGCTGCTCGGTTCTTCCTATGACAGTGCAAGCATTGCTGCTAAACAAGGGGCTGCATTTGGTTTTGCACAGTTTTTCGGCAATGCCGATTGTGAACAAGCGCTGCAGATTTACCGTGAGGAATTCAAACCGTCAATTTTGAATGATAAGCCGCATTCGCTTGCAGCGGTTTTAGTTGTCTGTGCCGATACGGAAGAAGAGGCGAAGCGATTGGCGACGAGTACGGATTTGTTCTTCCTCTCCCTTGGCCGCGGCGCGCTGCTGCCTTCATTCCCATCCGTTGAAACGGCTATGAATTATCCGTATACAGAAGCTGATTTGGCCCTAATTCGCGGTCGCCAGCACAAGCGTATTGTGGGTACGCCTCAGCAAGTAAAAGCGGAGATTCTCAAATTGAACGAAGCGTATAAAGCTGACGAGTTTATGGTCGTTTCTCCGATTCATGACGTGGATGCGCGCATTCATTCTTATCGTTTGTTAGCCAAGGCGTTTGAGCTGCAAGGGTAATGTTAGCGTAAAGTGTAGCCATATGGGAATAGGCTCAATCTTATAAATCAGAAGCAGCACACCGATTAGGGGTGGCTGCTTTTTTCTATTGATCGTGTATTTATAAGCCGTATTCATTGACGTACAGCCTTTGGTATCCATACATAATTTTGGATAAAAAATGAAAGAATAGGGGTGAGGGTGGTGAAGTTCGTTGCTATTTTCAAATTGGTTCGGAAGAAAGAAGTATCGTTCGGTTCCAGACCTAATTAATCAGCCGACTGGCGACTCGATAAGTGCGTCGTTGGCACAAAATATAACCTATTTACATAGTCAATTCAGTCAAACTCCCGATCTGGTAGTGCGGCATTTTATGATCAAGCAGTCTGGGGAACAAGCGGCACTAGTCTACTTGGTTGGACTCATAGATAAAAGCTCAATCAATAATAATGTGCTTCGACCTCTTCAATTTGAAACGGGAAGCGGTGATTCGGACTACGGCTTTACGATAAATGTTGGTCAAATCAATCCGTTGTTATCTTGGCCTCAAGTTGAGTCTGCCATTTTGCATGGCAGCAGTATTCTCTTTGTTGGCGGACGAACAGAAGTCTACGCCTTAGGAACGCAAGGGTGGCCGCAGCGGGCAATTGAAGATCCACAGATTGAGGCTTCTTTAAAAGGAGCACATCAAGGCTTTGTTGAAACAGGAAGTCAAAATATAGCTTTAATCCGTCGTTATATTCAAAACCGTGAATTGAAGATTAAAGAGCTGATCGTTGGAAGAAGAGGGAACAGTTTAGTTTCTATCTTATATTTAGCAGATGTCGCGAATCCTGAGATTTTGAAAGAACTGGAAGACAGGATTCAACAACTTGATCTCGATGTCATCCTTAACACAGGTGAGTTGGCAGAGATGATCGAGGACAATCCGTATTCCCTATTCCCGCAATTTATAACAACGGAAAGACCAGATGCTGCAGCTTCACAAATATTGCAAGGAAGATTCGCTGTTGTCGTAGATCGCTCGCCCAGCGTGTTGATCGCACCAGTGTCATTTATATCTTTTTTTCAGAACATCGACGATTACAGCACACGCTGGTCGATTGCTACTTTTATACGGCTGCTGCGGGTTTTGGCGTTTTTCGTTGCCATATTTTTGCCGGCATTCTACATTGCCGTCATCTCCTTTAATTTCGAGATCATCCCTGTTAAATTACTGCTCACAATTGGTGAGTTCAGAGGAAGAGTGCCATTTCCGCCATTTGTAGAAGCGATCCTCATGGAGGTGACATTAGAAATGATGCGGGAAGCAGGTGTGCGCCTGCCCGCTCCGGTAGGGCAAACCGTTGGCATTGTTGGGGGGATTGTCATTGGGCAGGCGATCGTACAGGCAGGACTCATCAGTAATATCATGGTGATTGTCGTTGCTTTTACTGCTATTGCATCGTTCATCCTGCCCAATTATGACATGGTCGCAGCCGTCCGACTTATCCGCTTCGGCATGATGATAGCTGCATCTATGTTCGGCATTGTTGGCATCATTATTGGTTTGATGACGATGATCGGGCATCTGATTGCGCTCGAATCGCTTGGAACGCCGTACGGTACCCCTTTCGCGCCGGTTCGTTTTGCCGATTGGAAAGATACGTTCATTCGTTTACCGTTGTGGATTATGAACAAGCGACCTCTAGGCGCAAGAGCGACCCAATCGAAGAGGCAAGGAACAAATCGTCCAAAAGGTGATGGGAAATGAAGAAATATGCTTACAATGAGATCACCTCTATGCAATATATTTTTCTTAATAGCGGCATTCAAGTGAGTGTGTTCTATTTGGCAATGCCGCGAAAGTTAGCTGAGAAGGCAGGCACGGATGGCTGGATCGCACTTATCATCGGCTGGGCTATTACGGTCGCAGCAAGCTTTATTGTTATTCAGGTGATGAAAAAGCACCCCGAAGGAACATTGTTTGATCTAATAGCACGATATTTGGGCAAATGGGCAGGCCGGGTCGTTGCCATCTTTTTTGCCCTTTATCTCTTTTACTACGCTTATACGGGGCTCGTTGAGGCGGTTTTGCTCACGAAGGCATGGCTTTTGCCGCAAACTTCGGCATCTACCGTCATGTTATTATTGCTCATTCCCACTTATGTGATTGCACGTAACGGACTTCGTGTTTTGGGTAGATATGCGGAACTTGTGTTTATTATCTCTTTGTGGATACCATTTGTATATCTATATCCGCTCAAGGACGCCCACTTGCTCAATATGGTTCCTTTATTAAAGGAAGGATGGAAGCCTGTATTCTCAGCGGTACCTACAACATTCTTTTCTTATATCGGATTTGCTACCACGTTTATTTTGTATCCGTTTTTGAAGAACAAACAAAAAGCTTCTAGCGCTATCGTGATCTCCGATACTCTGTCGATGCTTGGATATTTGTTCATTACGGTTATCTGTTTTGTCTATTACAGCCCGGACGAAATTCAGCTGTACAACGAACCAGTGGTTAATATCTTAGAAGCCATTGAATTTAATTTTTTAGAACGGATGGAAGTGTTGTTTATCGCGTTTTTTTTGCTTGTTTTTTCATTAGCGTGGATACCCGCTATATACATGGGCGTTTTTTGTACAAGCTGGCTGCTCGGAAAGCAGGATCACCGCAATCATTTGCGGATACTGTGGTTGTTCACTGCTTTGAGCACATTTTTCTTCATACCAACTTTTAATCAGAGCGATCGTATGAATGATTTTCTCATTCAGATTGGTTTTGGAATCGAATATGTTTTTCCCGGTTGCTTACTCGTTTATTTATGGATGCATGATCGTTTTCAGTGGGGGAAGCGCTTATGAACAAGCGGCTCCTTCATGTTGTATTCATCGCCGCGGTTGTCGTCATCATTCCGAGCTGCAGTGACAGGTTAGATATGGAAGATGCTACACATACCTTATTAGTAGGTTTTGATCTCGATAAAGAAAACGAGCTCATTCTATATAGTACATTTCCAGTTTTCAGCAAAAATGTCAAGAAAAAAACGCGTGAACTTAGAGTGAAACCACAAACGAATCGTCAATCAAGACAAAAACAAGATAGTTATACAGATGGTGTTTTCCAAGGGAGAAGTATTCAAGTCCTACTAGTATCTAATCGAATATTGCAGCAAGAAAATTGGTTCCGACTAACGGATGTTTGGTTTCGCGATCCGAAAAATCCGTTAACGCCAAGGATCATTTCTTTCGATGGACCTCTCTCTGAAATCATATACCTGAACCCGAAAGATCAGCCGATGCTGCCCATATTGCTGCGGGAAATGGTAGAAACGAAGAGCGCCCGATCGGAAACGGTAAAGACGACTTTACAGGGGTTGAAGCAACAAATAGATGAAAAGGGTGTCACTCCTATCATTTCTGAAGTTCGAGTGAAAGATAAACAGATTGCGATGACAGGGACGACACTGTTGGATCATAAAGGGAAATTTGCTGATTCTCTGAACATGCAGGAAACTATTCTACTGCGTATATTGCAAAAAAATACAAAAAAGAGCGTCGGCTTAACAATTCCCATTCCCGGCAAAATGAAGATTGGACCGTTCCAAACAGATAAAGTAAGTTTAAACGCGGATGAAATAAAGGTGAAAATCAAGTCATCTTTCCTCAAAGACAAATTTCAATTCCAAATGCACATTACCATGCGCGTTGGACTATCGGAGCTTTTGTTTCCTTACGACGTACGTAGGCACGGAAAAGAGTTGGAGAATATGATTACCGAACAAGTGCAAATGCAGTTTGAAAACCTCATAAAGAAAATACAAACGGATAAAATTGATCCGATAGGGCTTGGATTCTATGCGCAGGCGCATGAATATAGCCATTTCAAGAAAGTGGAAGATCATTGGGGTGAAACGCTGGCCAATGCGGACATTCATGTTTCCGTGAAAACAATCATAGGAGCTATGGGGACAGTGAAATAACAGCCCTGTATGCTTACGACGACAGCTTCTTAATGGAAAGCTCTAAGGGGGGACAGCAAGTGAAAAAATATGCCTTGAATGAAATCACCTTCATGCAGTATATCCTTCTCAATTTCGGAATGGTTGTGAGTGTCGGAATTTTGTCGCTGCCGCGAGTACTAGCCGAACAAGCAGGCACGGCAGGTTGGATTACGCTCATCATCGTTTGGGTCATCTCCATAGTGGCGAGTCTGATCGTCATACAAGTGATGAAGAGGTACCCAGACGGCACCCTTTTGGATCTATTGTCGATGTATTTGGGCAAATGGGCAGGCAAAGCGGGAGCTGTCCTATTTGCCCTCTATCTCTTTTACTACGGATACACAGGTCTCGTATATACAATATTGATTACAAAGCAATACCTTTTGCAGCAAACCCCAGCTTATATCATTATGCTTCTGCTGCTCGTTCCCACTTATGTCATTGTACGGAACGGACCACGCATATTGGGCAGATATGTGGAAGTGATTATATTCCTATCTCTATGGATCCCCTTCGTTTATTTGCTTCCGATTAAGGACGCTCATTGGCTCCGTCTGCTTCCTGTGCTTAAAGAAGGTTGGCAACCTGTTTTCGCAGCTTTACCTGGCACTTTATATTATCATATAGGGTTTTCAACCACGTTTATTTTGTATCCGTTTCTCAAAAACAAGCGGAAGGCGTCAGCAGGAATCGTTATCTCGTATACACTGGCGATGCTCATGTATTTGTTCATTACTCTGATCTGTTTCGTCTATTTCAGTCCAGATGAAATTATGGCGTATAACGAACCGACAATCAATTTATTGAAAGCAATTGAGTTTAAGTTTATATCACGGATCGAAGTGCTATTTATCGCGGTTTATTTACTTATCTTTTCAATATCATGGATACCCACGATGTACATGACCGTTTTTTGTACAACTTGGCTAATCGGAAAAAAGGACCACCGTAATCATTTGCGGCTGCTTTGGTTATTCATCGCTGTGGGCACGTATTTCTTCATGCCTACTTATTTTCAAAGCGAACGGATGGATACTTTGCTTGGTCAAATCGGTTTTGTTGTCGAGTACATATTGCCTGGTTGTTTACTCCTGTATGTATGGATACATGATCGTTTGGGGTGGAGGAAGCACTTATGAACAAGCGGTTGCTGTACGTTTTGATTATTATCATGATTATTATTATCATTCCGGGGTGTAGTGATCGGTTGGATATGGAAGATTCGACTAACAACCTTGCTATTGGCTTGGATCTCGATAATGAAAACAACCTGCTTGTATATTTGAATAGCCCTGCATTCGGCAGAGATATCAAGAAAAAAACACTAGAAGTCGAAGTGAAATCGCTAACGATTCGTCAATCGAGAGAGCAACAAGATGAATTTTCACCAGGTGTTATTACAGGAAGAAAGGTTCAAGTCATGCTTATCGGGAAACGCATCTTCGAACATGAAAACTGGTTCCGGATACTTGACGTCTTTTTTCGTGATATGAAAAATCCATTAACACCCAGAATCATCGCTGTCGATGGATCTATTTCCGATATTGTATACCTACATCCGAAAGATCAGCCGATGTTACCTTTATTGTTGCGGGGGATGGTCGATACGAAGAGTGATAGATCGGAAACGGCAAAAACAACGCTGCAGAAGCTGCATTGGCAAATGTATGAGAAGGGGATAACGCCCTATATTTCCGAAATTCAGTTGGACAAGGCCAAACGGATCAGGCTGACTGGCGTTTCACTTCTGGATCATAAGGGGAAATATAAGACCTCGCTGAACATAGAGGAAACCTGTTTACTTCAAATATTGAATAAAAACGCAAAGAAACCTGTTAGCTTTACACTTCCGATTCCTGGTGAAAAGAAGAGCGGTCCATTCCAAACAGACCATTTAAGTATATCGGTTCAAGGAATGAAAACGAAAATAAAAACCTCGTACAAGCAGGATAAGTTTCGATTCGATATCAACATTAAAATGCCAGCCGGTCTTACTGAACTTTTATTCCCTTTTGATGTACGAAAGAATGGAAAAGAGTTAGAGAAAATGATTTCTGAACATATGCAAAAGCAATTCGAGAAACTCATCAAAAACATACAGAAGCATCAAATCGATCCTATTGGGCTTGGACTCTACGCACGGGCCAACGAATATAGTCAATACAAGAAAGTGGAGGATCATTGGGGAGAAGCGCTGTCTAAGGCGGACATTCATGTTTCCGTTAAGGTGACCATTGGAAGCATGGGACCCGTGAAGTGACTGGTTTTGGAGCGGGTAATCACCTTTTTGACATAAAGTTGATAAGGATTGGCAGCAAAAATTTGCGTTTTTCTACACATGCCTTTACACTTAGAACAAAAACGGAGTGGTGAAATGAGTAAAGGTAGAGTATGGAACAAGGGGAAGCGCAATGGGGGTGGCGGACCAGCACCTGGAACGAGTTATAAGGAAAAGCTCGCGGCCACCATGCAAGCGGAGGGGAAGACTGTCGAGGTTATCGATCTTAAGAATCCGATAAATCAGGTTCAACGCATGAATCGTGAGAATTGGGTCGAGAGACCCGTTCGCGTTAACCGTGAACAGCCTAAAAAATAATGCAGGTAAGCCTATCCAGACACTTTATGAGTGCTGGGTAGGCTTATTTATTTGTTTGTTTCGGGTCAAGCGGGAGTGGAGCTTACCCATTGCTCGGGAGGGTGAGATACTGACTTGGCTCGAGTGTGAGTGTGGATTTGTCTTCTGGTTTATGGTTTTCCGATTTACTGTTGATGTGGGGAAAAAAGAGTGAATTGTTGTACAGCGTACAACAATTCCTATCAATTCGCCTGGGCATAGGTGAAGATGTTGTATTTTGTGCAACAATTTAGCCCAATTTCTTGCTAAAATGCTACTATTGGCTGGAATTGTTGTATTTTATGCAACAATCGTGAGGAAATCGTGGATTTGCTAGCGTAATGTTGTATAAAATACAACAACATTACATGGATGAGCGTGTAAGTAGACAAATATTTGAACAAACTCACTCATTCTCTCACACCCACCGAAACAGCCAAATACTCAAACACCCAAACACCCAAACACCCAAACACCCAAACACCCAAACACCCAAACACCCAAACACCCAAACACCCAAACACCCAAACACCCAAACACCCAATCTCTCTCTCGCCAAAAGCAAGTGTAAGCCGTTTATCCGTATTGAGAAGGCTAATCAGTCCAAATTCACATTAGACATTTGTCCCGCTTTATAATAAGGGTAATCCATCTTTTGTTGAACTTGCTGAACGAAATGCGAATCAGTTAGGGATTCAATGACGAATAGTCCTAAGTCAATAGAGGCCGAAACGCCGCCACCAGTGAAGAGATTCCCGTCTCTGACGATTCGTTTTTTCATGACTTCGGAACAGTAAGGTGTCAGTAAATCGTAGGCGGAAGGATTCGTAGTGGCCTTTTTTCCATACAGGAATCCGGCTGCACCCAGTAACAACGCACCTGTACAAACAGAAACCTTGTAAGTCACATTACCAGCAGTTTGGAGCCAAGCGATGAAGACAGCGTCGAATCTAAGGCTTCTCGTTGAAAATCCGCCAGGTACAAACAGGAGATCATAACCCGATAGATCAGGATAAACATGTGTTACTTTAACGGTTAAGCCACGGTCGTCGGTAATTTCGTCCTTATTGGAGCAGAAATCCCAAGAGACGTTCTCTTTAGCTCCCAAAATGCCCATCCATGTAATAGCTTCATAGAAGCCGGTGAAGTCTAATGCGGTCATCCCATCGAATAGTACGAATGCCATTTTCATTAACAGCCACCTGACCTTTCAATTGTTATAAAAGCACAAAAAAGCACTTGATCAAGGATCAAATACTTTGCCCAGGCGTACGGCTGTTTGCAATGTGCTCCCTCATGGTTATCCATGTTAACGCCAGTCACACATCGGTTAATTTCTATAATCTTACAATTTCCTTCACCGAAATTCAATATCTTTTTTCAAGTGACGACTATGACTTAAACCCTTTACATCCCCATATGAATGGAAGAGGCGCTCGTTGCTCACATCATAATGGCCGACAAGCAGGGGGGGAATTGACTTATGAAATCAGTATTTAAGCTTGAATTAGAGGAAGCGAGAGTCATGATCGCAGCAGGCATACAAGCGGCAGTAGAGGCGAATGCAGCCGAAACCATATGTATCGTAGACGATGGCGGATATCTCATTGCGTTAGAAAGAATGAATGGCGCTCGCAATACGAGCCCGGAAATCGCCATAGCTAAGGCGTTTACAGCTAGCGGTCACAGGCGCTCTACACATTTGTTCAATCAACCCGGTGGTCCAGCGACTATCCATGGTGAGGCATTTGGGATTCATGCCATGATGCCTGGTAAATTTGCTATTTTCGTCGGGGGGCTACCGATTGTGGTGAACGGGAGTGTCATAGGCGGAGTCGGTGTAAGTGGAGGGAATGGTGAGGATGACATTGCGGTGGGGGTTGCGGCGTTGAAGGCGCTGCAGACATATTTGGGTAACGCCTATGAAGTCATGACAGTTCCAGATATTAAGAAATAGGCGTCCATTCAAAATAAGAAGGCCCCAGTTCCTCTAATGAAAGAGAGAATGGGGCCTATGTGTTAATTCAAAAGGCTTCTTACGTATTGAACGGTTTCGTCAATCGTATCATCTGTTAGCTGTTCTAATGAGATGTCGATCCCTGGTTTTACTCGATGCAGCTTGTCCAAAAACGATTTCGTTTGGAAAATACCCTTGCCGGATCGCACAGCTTCCAGCTTGTCGTTTTGAACGACGATATCCTTTAGATGAGCAAGGACGATACGATCACCGAAAGCCTCAAATGCCTGAGACAGAAATACTTCTTGTGACTCGACAGATGTGGGTGGCAGTAAATTCACTGGATCAAACACAACTCCCAGATTACTGGAAGGAATCTCATCCAAGAGCCGAACCATTTTATCACAGCTAGATAATGTGTGAGTGAATACGGGTTCGAGTCCGATGAAGACACCCCAACGTTCCGCTTCCTCAGCCAATTCTTCAACTGTTTGTTTGAGGGTATCCCAACCAATAGCTTCATAGCGCTCAGAATCTTGCGCGAGGTACGTCGTTAATTCAGCCGTTTCCGTCGCGACGATAGAAGTACCAAAGTCTCTGGCGAAACGCAGATGCTCTTTGAACCGATTGATTTCATGACGCCGCTTCTGCGGATCTGGATGAATCGGGTTGATATAACAGCCAAGCACGCCGATCCGGATGCCAGCACGGTGAAATTGCTCGCCAATGTGGATGGCCAGAGCAGGGCTGAGCCTGCCGAGGCTCGTGTCAAAATCACTGATTGCTTTGCTGAGTGCAAGTTGAACGAAGTCAATACCTCGTCCGCTAAGCTTCTCTGTTAATTGCTTCAACGGAAGATGTCCTACGGTATGGGCTAATGTACCGATTCCCATCTATCTAGCCATCCATCCGCCGTCCACGCAAAGTACGTGTCCGTTCATATAATCCGAAGCATGCGATGACAAGAACACAACTGGACCTTTCAAATCCTCTGGTGAGCCCCAACGGCCTGCCGGAATTCGATCTGTAATGGATTGTGTGCGTTTCTCATCTTTTAAAATAGGAGCTGTGTTATTAGTCGTCATATAGCCAGGAGCGATGGCATTGATCTGGATGCCTTTCCCAGCCCATTCATTGGCTAATGCTTTGGTAACACCAGCGATAGCGTGTTTACTCGCTGTGTAGCCAGGAACATTAATGCCTCCTTGGTAGGTAAGCATGGAAGCGATGTTGACAATTTTGCCGCTGCCGCGCTCAATCATGTGACGGCCAATCAGCTGGCACAAGAAGAAGGCGGAGTTCAAGTTCAGGTCAATCACATCGTGCCAATCTTGACGCGCATGCTCGACCGCTGGCGTACGACGGATGATTCCGGCATTATTCACGAGAATATCGATGCTGCCGTAGATGCCGATGGCTTTATTCACAACATCCTCAAGGATGTCTTCGTTGCTAAGATCAGCTGCGATCAGCTCGGCTTTGCCGCCAAGTGCGCGGATGGCTTCGACCGTTTGCACGCTTTCAGATGAGGATACAGCTATGACGTTAGCGCCTGCTTCAGCAAGGCCAATGGCCATCGCTTGACCAAGACCGCCAGGAAGCACCGGTTACGAAGGCTGTTTTGCCTGATAAATTAAAAAGTGTCATGAAGGATACTCCTTTTCACTAATGAGTTACAATCTGGATGCCAGCATCACGGTACTGCTTGGCAATATCAGCGGGGAGGGCACTGTCTGTTAGGATCATAGCCACCTCGGACAAGGAAGCGAACGTTCGTAAGGCACACTGGCCGAATTTGTAATGATCGGCAACACCGTAAACCGTTGCGCTGGATTTAATCAATGCACGTTTGTAATCGGCATGATCACTCGTGTAGATTGTAAAGCCGTGCTGCAAATGAACACCAGTGGCAGAAATGAACGATTTCTGAATGTTGAGCTTACTCACATATTCCACGGCTTCAGGTCCTGCGAGCATATTACGCAGACGGTAGCCGCCTGGAACAACCAGCCGAATTTCTTCCTTATGCAAGAGCTCGGAGATTATAAATAAATCGTTCGTTACAACAGTAAGCGGCTGATTTTCCAGCCGCCTAGCAATTTCAAGTGTTGTACTGCCGCCATCGAGGGCGATAATGTCCCGTGGTTGGATGTATCGCAAAGCAATCGTCGCGATTTCGGATTTCTGATCGGCATGCTTAATGATCGGCTCTTTCGTTGAAAGTATGCCAAGCTGATCACTTTGAGCGAGCACCGCTCCGCCATGAATGCGGACGAGCAGGCCTTTTTCTTCGAGTTTGGCCAAATCTTCGCGAATCGTTTTACCTGTAACGTCCAGCCGTTCGCTAAGTTCGTTAACGGTTACTTCTTTCTGCGCCAGGAGTATTTCCATAATGGTTTCATATCTGCGTAGAGGATTCATCGGTTGTCATCCATTTCTAAATAGAGGTTACCGACTATTTTAAATCTTTCATGGCCACGGCGTCCATATCATCAAACATTTGATTTTCGCCAGCCATGCCCCAAATGAAGGTGTAGTTGTTCGTGCCAACACCGCTATGAATGGACCAGCTTGGGGAAATGACAGCTTGCTCATTGCGCATAACGACGTGACGAGTTTGTTGCGGTTCACCCATCATGTGGAACACAACTGCATCTTCCGGCATGTCAAAGTAGAAGTAGACTTCGGAACGACGATTGTGAGTATGGGAAGGCATTGTGTTCCACATGTTGCCTGGTTTCAGAAGCGTCATACCCATTACGAGCTGACAGCTTTTTACACCGCCTGTGTGAATGTATTTGTAAATCGTGCGCTCATTGGATGTATTGATGCTGCCTAAGTGAGTAGGAGTAGCTTCGCTGATGGCTACTTTCACTGTTGGATATGTTTGGTGAGCAGGTGTTGAATTAAAGTAGAATTTCGCTGGCTCGGCAGCGTTATCACTAGCAAACGTAATATCCTTCGCACCAAGACCAATATAAATGCAATCCTTGGAATCCATGTTGTAAACCGTTCCATCAACGGTGATCGTACCTCTGCCGCCAACATTAATAATACCGATTTCGCGGCGCTCTAAGAAATAATCTGCAGCCATTTCTTTCTTGTCAGCTTGCAATTGAAGTGTGCCTGTAATAGGAAGCACGCCGCCAATGATGAAACGGTCAACGTGGGAGTACACTAATTTAATTTCATTAGGTGAGAACAAAGAATTAATTTGAAACTCAGCTTGCAGGCGTTCCGTGTCAAATTGCTTAACTTCATTCGGGTGTGATGCGTAGCGGATATCCATCGGTTAATCTCTCCTCAAAATTGGTTTATTTATGTTGATATTCGTTCATATAGGTTTAATTTACTCCATAAAGGGGGTTTAGGCAAGGGTTTTTGGACCTATGTTTCAAAAGTTTCTGTTTGGGTGAATAAAGGATGCAGAATAAGTAAACAACAAACAAACGAGACTGGTTTACAATTAGGAGGCTAGCGCATGGATAAAAGTCATTATTTCGATCGCGTGTGTAACGACACGATTCCCACTCAACCTGATGAAGAGGCTACAACACCAACAGATATGCTGAGTGAGGCTGTCGAGGAAATCATGGATAATGTGAAAAAGGTGTTCTCAAGCGGCGATCTCGATGATCGGGGTTAGAAATTGGAAAGCTGAAAAGGACCTTGTTGTCTACAAATTGTAGATACCAAGGTCCTTTTTTCATTTTGGGATTAAGATTAGGAGACGATGCTTCCCGTATTTAGGATAGTTTGCAATGGATTTTGCTAGTCGAAATGAGATTGTAGATAGGCGTGATCATTCGATAAGTAACTATTCCTCACAGCTGATAGACATAACTCCAAAATCCGATTTTAGAGTCATTCAGCTTTCGTGAGGGTAGATGGGCAATCGTGGTTACCATTCAACCAAGGACGGCCAAGCCGTTTATTTTCTCTCACTCAATAAAAATTGAGAATCTCCCTAGCTCTGTTGCTGTTGGAGCATTCGGACTACCTGCTATAGTGAATCATTCCGGTCCGTTTGAAATTTTCTCCATTGGATCGGTGTCATGCCTGTAATGCGTTTAAACACAGTGGCGAAATGTTGACTGGACGCGTAACCCAACTCATTAGCAATCTCTGTGACCGTATCTGTGCCTTCAACCAGCAGGCTGCAAGCTTTCTTAATTCGTACACGTTCAATAAATACCATAGGCGGGAGCCCCGTGTATTCCTGGAAGGAACGAAAGAAGTGGGAAGGACTGATTCGGACCAAATCAGCCATTTCTTCGATAGCGGGGCGCCATTGCGGTTCTTCCGTAATCCGGCCAATCAATGCATCCAATTGATGTAATAGATCGTCAGCGAGTGAGACCATTTGTTGATTAGGCTGAAGAATTAGAAGCAGCAACCCAAGCAGCGCTTGGCGGGTAGCGGAGGTTCGTAATGGACTGTTGGAATTTAGCGCATTTCGCAACTTTCTAATGTCGTCAACGGCCTGCAGTCCTGTGTGGGTAACTCTGGGCAGCGCCTCTAATGCAAGTCTGAAGCCTTCACTTTCATCTTGCGGTAAGCACAACCAGCCTTCCGAATGCGGTGGTGTGACGATGAACCACCAGAATCGGCTAGGCTCAATCACGTTGAAGCCGCCGCGATGAATCTCGCCTGGATTTGTGTGAAACACGTCGCCTGCTTTTGTCTCATAGACGTGCCCGTCGAGCTCCCAGCTGGCTTTACCCCGTTCAACCAAAACGAATTCGTATCCGGCATGCTGATGATAGGAAAGGGGCATAGCCGACCTAATCTCATCGAAGCCGAAAAGGAGCAGCTCCGGAACTCCTAATATGCGATTTTCCTTATTGATATCGTAAGTCCAGCGTGGACTTTTTTTCACAGGCAAAGGGAGGGCCTCCTCTATGTTTGAATGTTCTTATTTGTCTTATATGTTTCTCATACTACTTTGTAGCTCTGTGAACGTCAATCAGCTTAGGATTAAGTATGATGAAAGCAAGACATAAAAGGAGGAATTTACGATGACTTTGCAAGCAGAGAGAACGTACAAGATTACAGCTCAGGATAAGGATACATTCAATCGCGACGGTTATTGGATATCTCCGAAGCTGCTGGACGATGATCAAATCGCGCGGTTGCGACATGCGCATGAACGAGTTTGGACGGGCGATTACGATGGCGATGGGCTTCCGATGAATCATTACCGTGCGAACTCGAACCCTGATTCATTACGCAAGCTGGACAATGGATGGTGGATCAATGACGAGATCCGAAGAACCGTCACGGATCCATTTATCGGTGAGCTTACAGCCGATCTGTTGGAGACCGATGAAATTCGGCTGTGGCACGATCAGGTTATTTATAAGCCAGGTGTCGGCGACAAGGAGACGCAGTCCGGCAATGTTGGCTGGCATCAGGATTACGGTTACTGGCAATGCTCCAGCAATCCGAATATGATCACCGTATGGATCGCGCTGCAGGACACGGATCTAACCAACGGTGGGATGATGACGATTCTCGGCTCTCATAAGTGGGGATTGATCCCTGACAGCAACACGTTCTTCGATCCTAACATGGAGGAACTTAGGAACAAATTTGCGGCAGGCCGCGAATGGGTCGAGGAGCCCTGCATTCTGAAGGCAGGTCAGGCAAGCTTCCATCACGCTCTTACGTTCCACGGGTCCGGCGCGAATAAGACGAATGAGCCTCGAATGTCTGTTGTCGCGCATCTAATGCCGGGCGGCACAAGCTACCGTGCTGGCGTGCAGCGTCATGATAATTCCCGTTTGTTAGGACCGCGTCCTTATCACGGTCAGGCTTTTGCAAATGAGTACTTTCCAGTTTTGTTTAAACGATAATTCAGGTGCAAAATCCCTTCCCATCGAAGGGATTTTCTTTTTACCTGCAGGGGGTTACAATTGCCTTAATGATGACACAGCTTTCTGGAGATGAAGCACATGGCGAATCCGCTCGGACATCTTAGTTTTAATCATATCGATTCCGCTAAGGTCGGTACGATTGTATATCCACCTGGCGGCAGGTATGGTCCCCGCATCCAACAAGATATTCAGCTAGTTCTATTACATACCGGTGCTATGGAAGTGACCATTGATGGCGTTCCCTTCCGACTGGAGCCCGGTAATGTGGCACTTCTGAAGCCTGGGCACATCGAGCATTTTACATTTGCGGATGAGCAGGAGAGCTGGCATCGTTGGGTTGCGGTAAGCGTCCAACCATTATCTGTGAATGAAGTGAAAGTATTAGACCAGGTTCCGTTTAGCCTCCCAATCTCTGAACACTTGAACCGAATAACAGACCTAATGCTATCGATCCGTTCCGAGCATGCAGATACAGGGCCTGTGATGCGAAGTCTCGGTCACACAGCGATTCAGTTGTTTCTATCCGAGTTGTCCAAGGCACAGCTGCAGCAAGACATTCATCCATCTGTTTTACGTGCGAAAGCTTACATTCATCAAACATTTAATGACAACTTGAGTCTGCCCCTAATTGCCGCGCACGCAGGAGTTTCGGATGAACATTTGGTCCGGCTTTTCCGTAAATACGAGCAAACGACACCGATTAAATATGTTTGGCACTATCGTGTACTGCGTGCTGTTGAGTTACTTTCCCAAACAGGTTTATCGATATCGGAAATTGCGCAACGAAGCGGGTTCCAAACCAGCTACCACTTCGCACGACAGGTGAAACAGCAAACAGGTAAAACGCCTTCAGAAATAAGGATCTCATCTTGGGGGAAAGGAGATATCCATGCCGAATAACGGTGGCCTTTTCCCAGCTTTTTTGACCGAGCATAACTGCCATCCTCAGGTGATGGCGTATTATTTTAAACAATGGCAAGGCTTCTATATGCCCTTTCATCGCCATGATGCTGTAGAAATTATGTATACCATACAAGGCTCCTGCGACGTTGAAATCCAAATACTGCCTACACAAACCGAAAGAGTTAGTCTCAAAAAGGGAGAGTTCATTATTATGGACGCCAATGTCTCCCATCGATTGATCGTTGACGAGACTGCCCCCTGCAGAATGCTAAATGTAGAGTTCCGTTTTACCCACCAGAAGGGTGTATTTCCATCTATTCATCAACTGGCTGCAGAAGACAAGCTGTTGGCTTCTTTACTAGAGGTCAAATCTCCTTATTTGGTACTGCGCGACCCCGATGAGGTGTATCACATTATGAAAAGCTTGGTGCTTGAACTGGATAAAGCAGCCGCCAAAAGTGAAACGATGGTTCAATTGCTCATCGCTCAACTGCTCATTCGAATTGCGCGTCTTAGGCAAGAAGCAGCAAGCAGCGGCATGGCTCAAAGTGAGTGGTATGTGAGACAGAGCATGGATTATTTGCATCAGAACTATGACCGCGACATTCAAGTGAAGGATATTGCCGGAGCCGTAAATTTACACCCCGGGTATTTACAGCGGATTTTCAAATCGTTAACAGGGCAAACGCTTATGGCTTATTTAACCGTGATTCGAATGGAAAAAGCCAAAATGCTGCTGCTCGAAACCGATGTGCCGATTTCTGAAATATGCGATTATATCGGGGTTGGGAGCCGTCAGTATTTTCATATGCTTTTCAAAGACTATACAGATTTAACTCCAACGGAATTTCGTAAATCAATGGATACTCAGAAGTGGGATTATCCAGAAAAAAGTGAGAATTTTTGACAAACTAGCTGCAATGAAGTTAGGAATTTGATAACGTTTTCTCTTTCGCGCTTGATACAATGTGAATTGTAGATTAAACGATAGAGAGGACGATAGATATGTCATTTAAGGTAGCTTTTATTGGAGCAGGGAGTATTGGATTTACACGCGGATTACTTCGAGATTTGTTAGCAGTATCTGAATTTCACGATATTCAAGTCGCTTTTACAGACATCAATCAACATAATTTAGATATGGTTACGGAGCTGTGCCAACGAGATATTCGCGATAATGGATTGAAAATTGAGATTCAGGCAACTACGGATCGTAGAGAAGCTTTGAAAGATGCGAAGTATGTCTTATGTACGATTCGTGTGGGTGGTCTGGAGGCTTTTGCCACTGATGTGGATATTCCGCTGAAATACGGCGTTGACCAATGTGTGGGCGACACGCTATGTGCTGGCGGTATTATGTATGGCCAGCGCGGTATTTCGGAAATGCTTCGCATTTGCCAAGATATCCGAGAAGTGGCGGCGCCTGATGTGCTGCTGCTCAATTATGCAAATCCGATGGCCATGCTGACTTGGGCTTGCAACAAGTACGGCGGTGTGCGGACGATTGGTCTATGTCATGGTGTTCAACATGGGCATAAACAAATCGCGGAAGTATTCGGCTTGGAGAAAAAGGATGTAGACATTATTTGCGCAGGCATCAATCACCAAACTTGGTATGTGCAGATCCGTCACAATGGACAGGATTTGACGGGCGGTCTGCTTGAGGCCTTCGAAAACCATCCGGAGTTCACGCTTACGGAGAAAGTGCGTATCGACATGCTGCGCCGTTTTGGCTTCTATAGTACAGAATCCAACGGACATCTGAGCGAGTATGTGCCTTGGTACCGAAAGCGTGCTGGCGAAATCCAAGATTGGATCGACATGGGCAGCTGGATTAATGGAGAAACAGGCGGCTATCTGCGTGTTTGCACGGAGGGACGCAACTGGTTCGAAACGGAGTTTCCGAACTGGATGAAGGATAAGGCATTTGTTTACGCAGCCGAGAAACGTAGTGAAGAGCATGGCTCCTATATTATTGAGGGTCTTGAGACAGGACGCGTGTATCGCGGACATTTCAACTTAGTCAATAACGGTGTCATCTCGAATCTGCCTGATGATGCGATTATCGAAGCGCCAGGCTATGTAGATCGCAACGGCATCTCGATGCCGCATGTAGGAGATTTGCCACTTGGACCGGCAGCGGTATGCAATGTGAGTATTTCCGTGCAGCGTCTTGCTGTAGAAGCTGCAGTACATGGCGATGATAAGCTGCTTCGTCAAGCGTTTATGATGGATCCGCTAGTAGGTGCCGTCTGCAATCCCAAAGAAATCTGGCAGATGGTCGATGAAATGTTGGTCGCCCAGGAGGCATGGCTGCCTCAGTATGGCACGGCTATTACAGAAGCAAAACAACGTCTCGCAGCTGGGAATCTCGTGCCTACACGCAGCTATGAAGGTGCAGCACGCTTGAAGGTGAAAACGGTGGAAGAAATGCAGCAAGATCGTGAAGCTGCGAATAAAAATGCGGGTGAAGCGGACAAAGGGAAGGATCGCGCAGCGGTAAACTCGTAATGTTCGTTTGGATTCAAGTATGTTCATTTAGGTGCTTTTCAGATATAATTAAAAAGTAAGTGAAGGACCGCTTGCGGTCCTTTTATTGTTTCGTTAAAGCGTTTAATTAGGAAAGGGGAAAGCCAGATGTCTAATATTGGCGTATGGGAAGCAGCAGAGCCAGGCGTTCAGCGCTGCATTCTGAAAGCTGAGGTTGGTTTAATGATGATGGAGGTTCACTTTGAGCCAGGTGCCATTGGTTACCAACATAGCCATGTTCATGAACAAATGTCCTATTGCTTAAAAGGGAAAATTGAGTTTACCATAGATGGTGTGGCAACCGTTATCGAGCAAGGCCAGACGATATACATACCAAGTAACGCTAAGCATGGTGTTACAGCATTAGAAGAATCCGCGTTGTTAGATGTCTTCACACCGATTCGCGAAGATCTTGTCAAACGGTAACCAGTTGCGCTTGCAGCTGGTTTTTCTTTCCTAAGGATTGAATGCGTTTACAAATTCGGCGGAAAGGAGGCTGAACATGAATAGAAGAGGGCATAGAGCTTGGATTTGGTTCTACAGAAGTTTGTTTTTGCGTGATCGTCCACTGACAGTGAAACTGCTCGTCTATTCGGCTATGCTGGTTGTCATTCCGCTGCTTGTGGTGGGGCTGATTTCTTATCAGAAATCATCGGAAGTGCTGCGCGAGGAAGCCAACTTGAGCAACAAGCAAATCATCGAGCAAGTCAAGCTGCATATCGAATACTATATTCGAGATTTCGAGATCGACTCGATTCGCATGCAAAATCATCCTTCGATGCAGCAGTTTCTAAGGATGACAAGCGAACAGGAAGTGAAGAATTCTGGCATTCGCGAGCCCATGATGCAGCTTTTGAACGATACCGCTTACTCCCGATCTGACATCTCTCGGATCATGCTTGTTATGGAAAATCAGACGGTCTTGGATACAAGCATGAACAAAAATGTAACCCCTGCTCTTCAACTAATTCAGGAGCCATGGTTTGCCAGTGTCCCCTCCAACAGCGATATTATGTTGATCATCAGACCGCCTTCTCAGCGCTACGAGCTGGAATATGTGCCTGTTCTCTCCATTGTGAAGCGATTAGTGAGTCCACTTACCTTAGAGCCCGTTGCAACGTTAATTATGGAAGTCAACTTCAAGCGGATTCAAGAGATTGCTGAACGGGTTACCATTGGACGAACAGGGTATTTATCCATTCTCGACCCCTACGGGCGCTATATTTATTCACCTGAATACACGGAAATCGGTCATTTGGCGAATTGGGACCAGTTAGAGTGGATTTTGCAGCAGGAAAGCGGGTCTTACCAAGCGCAAACAGGAGATAAGCCTTTCTACACCTTTAGCCTGTCATCCTATTTGAATTGGCGGTTGGTGACGACGATCCCTGAAGAAGAATTGACGCGTGGAACCGAGTATATTCGGCGTACGATTTGGTGGACGGTCCTTGCCACATTACTGATTGCCTATTTGATTGGGATTGGCTTTGCTACGAGTGTCGTTCGACCTGTGAGGGCGCTGCAATTTTTCATGAAAAGAGTGAAAGATGGCGACTTTCAGGCTCGCGTGGACATCGAATCCAAGGATGAGATAGGGCAGCTAACGAACGATTTTAATAAAATGGTCGAAAAGCTCCAGGTGCTGCTCGATGAAATTTACTACTCTCAACTCCGGGAGAAGGATCTTCAGCTGCGCCAAAAAGAGACAGAGCTGAAAGTGCTGCAATCTCAGGTTAATCCGCATTTTCTCATGAATGCTTTAGAGACGGTGCGCGGGATGGCGCTGGAAAAGGATATGACCGACATCTTGGTGCTAGTTGCCTCCCTTGCTCGTCTGCTGCGTTACAATCTGAATCATGCTGGGGCGACGATCTCCTTGCAGCAGGAAATTCAGATATGCGATATGTATTTACGGATTCAGAAATATCGGTTTGACGATAAACTCACCTATGAATTCCAGATTCCTGAATGGGCAGAAGGTCAAACCATCGCGAAGTTCGCTTTGCAGCCCTTGGTTGAAAATTGTGTCATTCATGGTATTGAAACGAGTGCACAGCCTGTTCATATTGTCATTTCAGCAGCTCAATTAAATGATCATCAATTTGTTGTTGAGATTCAGGATAGCGGTGTAGGTATTCCGGCTGCCAAACTCCGTACATTACAGCTCGATTTGCTGCAGAAGGACATGATTACGGCCGTATCACAGATCGGCATCGTCAATGTACATCGGCGTATCTCTTATCTGTTTGGTGACAATTATGGTCTGGAACTAGATAGTGAGGCAGATGCAGGAACTCTAGTGAGAATCAAGCTGCCGCTGAAGCCTTACGGAGAGGAATGGAGGTAGGAGGTCATGTACAAAGTCATTCTCGTGGACGATGAAAGATGGGTTCGTGTCGTGCTTCGCAAAGCCGTGGAACAAACGAAGCTTCCTTTCGAAATCGTGCAGGAATGCGCAAATGGTTTGGAGGCGATAGATACACTGCAAAAGCATAGCGCTGATTTGGTTATCTCCGATGTAAAGATGCCGATCATGGACGGTATTGCGCTTGCGGAGCAGATGACGCAAGTATCAGCCAATTTAATCCTAGTAAGCGGGTATGACGATTTTCAGTTAGCTCAGAAAGCGATACGCTATGGGGTAAAGGACTATTTGCTGAAGCCTGTGGAAATGGAGGCAATGGCAGATTGTTTGGGCCGATGGATGCAAGACCGGATAACGAAATCTGCCAGACGGTTGGAGGAACCGCCGCTAATCGAAACAGACGCATTGTCAGCCATTGAACAAGTGCAGCAGTTTATCAGCTCGAACTTATCGAAAGATATCAGCTTAACCGATGCAGCAGCCTTGGTACATTTGAACCCCAGCTACTTGAGCCAGCTCTTTAAGCAGCAAACAGGAGGCAAATTCGTCGATTATGTCATTGAAATGCGCATGGAGGAAGCGAAGAAGCTGCTGACTAAAACGTCTTTGCGAGTGTCTGAGATCGCGGAACGGCTCGGTTATGGGGATATTTCTTACTTCAGCAGTACGTTCAAAAAACTGATAGGCTGCTCCCCTTTGGAATATCGGAAATGCGGCGGAAGGCTAGATGAAACCAAATGAAAAAGGACATCTGAGGGGGAGATTGCAACCCTTAGATTGTCCTTTTATTTATTTTGTATTGTTTTGAATGGCTATTTTCTAGCTTTCTCGATCGCTTCTAACGTTTCTTTGTAATCGTTGCGATACTTTTCGATAACAGGCTTTACAGCATCCTGCCATGGCTTAAGGTCGGATACGTCCGTAATCGTAACTCCCGCCGCTTTCACTTTGGCTTCTGAATCCTTCTCGAATTTATCCCATTCTGCTTTTTGCGTTTTGACGGATTCTAAGGCAGCCTTTTTAATAAGCGCTTTATCATCAGCAGACAGCTTATCCCATGCTACTTTAGAAATTAAAAGAACTTCAGGCACCCGTTGGTGCTGGTCAAGAATGAGATTTTTGGCTTGTTGAAAATGGTTGGAAGAGAAGTAGCTCGGATAGTTATTCTCAGCGGCATCGATGACACCTGTTTGCAATGCATTGAAGACGTCTCCATAAGGCATTGGGGTTGCATTCGCGCCAAGAGCGTTCATGAGATCAATGTTGACTTTGTTTTGAATGACGCGTATTTTGAGTCCTTTCAAATCGGCGATGCTTTTAATCGGTTTCTTGGAATAGAAATGACGAGCTCCTGAGCTGTAATACGCCAGTCCTTTCATACGAGAAGACTCTAAGCTATCCAGCAGCTTCGTTCCTTGCTCGCTTTCTAGGAATTTCCATTGGTGATTATCGTTATCGAAAATGTAGGGCAAGCTGAACACCTCATACTGCTTGTTGAATCCGCCAAGTGCTCCTGTACTAACGCGTGTGAATTCAATAGCGCCGAGCTGCACTTGCTCGATGACGGCCTTCTCCTCACCGAGCTGGGATGCAGGGAAGACATCGATTTTGATGCGCCCATCCGATGCTTGATTGACGAGTTCGGCGAATTTCTTATCGCCAAGTGTCGTTGGGTAGTCCGCAGGGTGTGTTTCAGCCAGACGGAAATTTAATTTAGGACCATCGGCTTTCTTCGCTGCTGCTGCAGGGCTCGCGGCTCCAGGAGTCGTTGTTGCACCGCTATTCGTCGGTGTACTGCCGCCACCGCAAGCTGCGAGTAAGAGGCTAGTACCAATCACAGTACTTAGAGCCGTGATATATTTTCTTTTCATTTTCATATCGAATATTCCCCTTTTTATCGTAGTAGTTGAGTTGTTTCCTTATTTCATCAAGTTAGGAAGCCACATGACCAGCTCAGGGATATAGGTAAGGATCATGAGCACGATGCACATGACATAAAAGAACGGCATCATGGCTTTGGTGCCTTCAGAAATCGAAATATTTCCAATCGCAGAGCCTACGAAGAGGACGGTTCCGACAGGCGGTGTCAGCAGTCCAATACCTAAGTTTAACATCATAATAATGCCGAAGTGAACAGGATCCATGCCAAGCGCTGTCACAACTGGGAGTAAAATAGGCGTCATGATTAAGATGAGTGGAGCCATATCCATCGGTGCCCCAAGTAAGAGCAGCAAGACGTTGATGATCAGCAAAATGACAGTGGGGCTGTCTGTGATGCCCAGCATCCAATCCGTTAACATGCCGGGAACTTTGAGAAAGGCTAATACCCAACTGAAGGTAGCGGAGGCAGCAATTAGGAAGAGCACCATGGCTACGGTTCGAAATGTACGCTGGAGAATAATCCACATCCGGCTTATGGGAATATCTCGGTACACGAGAAAGGTGAGAATAAAGGCGTATAGACAAGCTAACGCGCCGCTTTCTGTAGCTGTAAACCAACCTGTAAATATACCGCCTAGAATGATTACGGCTGTCAGAAGGGAAAGCAAACCATCGCGTACAATCTTTGGAATTTCTCGCACGGGAACAGCTTCGCTCTTCGTATAACCGCGCTTGATGGCGATGATATAACTCGTGATCATAAGCGATACACATAGAATCAAGCCCGGGACTATGCCCGCTAGAAAAAGCGATGCGATAGAGATTCCACCGCCAGCAGCTAGGGAATAAAGCACGAGGTTGTGGCTTGGCGGCACAACAACGCCTTGAATGGCGGCTGAGACTGTAACGCCAACGGCGTAATCGGTGTCATAGCCCTTTTTCTTCATCATCGGGATCATGACCGAGCCGATGGAGGAGACGTCGGCAATGGCTGATCCGGAGATGTTCCCGAAGAACATACAGGCGACGCAGTTGACCATGGCTAAGCCTCCGCGGATGCCACCAACAAGAACTTGCGCGAGATTGATAAGGCGCAGTGCCATCTGGCCTTCACTCATAATTTGCCCGGCCAGAATAAAGAACGGGATGGTCAGGAGGGAGTAAGAGTTCATCCCTTGAATCATCGTTTGGCCCACGGTGGCTAGAGGGACTTTCAAGTAAAGTAAGGTGAGAAGGGAAGAACCTGCCAAAGCGAGCGAGATCGGAAAGCGGAGAACGATCAGACCAACGAAGGTGATAGTTAGGATGAGAATAGCGATGGTCGGATCCATTATTCGGGACCTCCTTCTTTGATATGTTGATGCCGCTTCGTCTCGATACCAAACAACTGGAGGAGCGCATAGGCACAAGTCATGACGCCGGTTATCGGCATGATGACATACAGTGTGCTGTTAGGCAGACCCGTCGCCGGGAGCTCTGATTCATTCATCATGACGGTGAAGTCCCAACCGAAATACACGAGATAGCAACCAAACGCGAGAATGACAAGCTCGATGACCTTATCAAGCGCTTTATTGATGGAAGCTGGAAGCTTGTGGGTGAAGGAATCGATGCCCAAATGCAGCTTCTCACGAAAGCCAATCGCAATTCCCATGAAGGAAAACCAGATAAGAAGCAGCATGGTCACTTCCTCCGACCAGAAGAATACGAAGTCAAACAGCTTGCGGGTCATGACCTGTACGGTGACGATGATGATCATACTAAGCAAACCGATGAGGGCAGCAGACTCGATACATGAATCGATACCGAGAGCAATTTTTCGAAGTATTCTCATCGTAAAGCGGACCTCCTCTCGCTATCTTTGTAAGTGCTTTCATTAATGTGCTTTAAGTATAGCGCTCCTTTCTTGCGGCAGGTATGCCATTGTTTTTAGTTTTTTTTGTAGTTTTTTTAGATATTTGGGTGGAATGAAACAAATAATGAGCAGGTGTCGGATGACAACCTGCTCATTTAAGACGAGCTTCTGCATTAAGCGCGGTTCCCGCGCTTTCACAGGGCGGACGCGCGGGTCAGGCTGCTGAGAAGTCGATTTTCGACTTCTCAGACGCTGCCGACGAGCTTCTGCTCGCGGAACTCACGCTAAAAGCGCGGCAACAGTGAAGGGTGAGAGGAAGGATCTAGGCTGAAATTGTTGCACATCCTACAACATCACTCGGCCGAGGATTCAGATCCATTCATCCAAGAACCTCAAATGAGCATAAAGTGATGCTCAAAGTATTCAACGTATCCTCCATTCCCTCTATAAGAATTGCATGCCCATATAGACCGCTACAGCCCATATCAAACAAGCAGAAACCTTGTTTAATTTGGCAATGAATTTACCGCTAGGATCACGCTTGCCAACAAGGCGTCCTGCGAACGCTAAACCGAAGAACCAGAGCCAGGAAACTAGCATAACGGTGACGGTAAACACCCATTTTTCTCCGCCAACATAGTGTAAGGAATTTGTGCCTATAACTCCAATCGTATCAAGTATAGCGTGGGGATTCATTAACGAGACAGATGCTGCAAACAGGATTTGTTTTTTGGGTTCATTTTCCCGGTGTGATGTTACTGAGCCAGGTTTACTTTTCCAAAGTACGCATCCCATATACAAAAGGAAAAAGAATCCAAGTCCATAGAGCGCTGCTTGAAGCCAGGCGAAGGTGAGTACGACGAAAGAAACACCTAAGACGGCTAATAAAATTAGGATCGTGTCACAAACAGACGCCGTAAGGATGACAGGCAGTGCTTTAAGGTAAGATGACCCGCGGGCTCCTTGGTTGAAAACGAAAACATTTTGTACCCCTATAGGCAGAATGAGCCCAAAACCCAAAATAAGCCCATGTAAAACAATTTCCAACAAAACGATCTCTCCCATCAATATGACTATTCTTCACAAGTATAGAGAAAATCTAGCGGATGTCTCCCTCCAAATGGATGGCGATTAACCCAACCAAATGTTATATTTGAATGGTTAGGAGAGGATCATAGCATGGATTGGAAGCCGGACTTATCGTCGGAAACCCCTTTATATAGTCAGATTAAAGATTTTATAAAAAATAAAATATCGCTAGGGGAATGGGCGGTTGGGACCAAAATTCCCTCACAGCGCGCGCTGGCTGAACGCTTTGACGTCAATCGAAGTACGGTTGTGACCGCATTGAGCGATTTGATTGCCGAGGGGTTACTGGAGGGGAACACCAAAGGAGGGACTAGAGTCATCAATAACTCTTGGAATCTTTTAGCTGCTTCGCCTCCTCCAGACTGGAGCTCTTATGTGCAAGCCGGCACTTATTATCCAAACCAACCTGCCATACAGCACATTAATCGTGCGGAATTTCAAGATGGCATTATCCGTTTGGGTACTGGAGAGCTTTCACCTGATTTGCTTCCTTCTGTCCAAATGAAACAGATTTTTGAAGAGTCTTCAGTGAATCCTTTCACTATCGGCTATGAAGAACCTAAAGGAAATCCGTATTTGCGGGAACAGATAGCTGCTTACTTGCATGGCATTGGCGTTCAAACTTCGCCCTCCAACATTCTAATTGTATCTGACTCACTCCAAGCGTTACAACTCATATCCATCGGGTTGCTGCAGCGAGGTTCTTCCATCCTTCTAGAAAAGCCATCCTATTTGTATTCTATCCATGTGTTTCAATCTAGTGCAATTAAGCTGGTTGGTCTACCCATGGATGAAGAAGGCATTCAGACGAATCAGATTAGCCGTTATAAAGAAGGCTACAACGCCTCGCTGCTCTATACGATACCAACTTTTCATAATCCTACGAGCACGCTGATGTCAGAGCCAAGACGTCAAGAGCTGATGAGAATCTGTGCGGATGAGGGACTTCCCATCATTGAGGACGATGCCTATAGGGAGCTTTGGTTTGAAATTCCGCCTCCACTTCCGTTAAAGGCAAGGGATCCTAATGCATTGGTCCTTTATTTGGGGAGTTTGTCGAAGACTTTAAGTCCGGGACTTAGAATTGGTTGGGTGGTCGCCCCAGAACCGGTTATTGAACGTTTGGCTGATATCAAAATGCAGAACGATTACGGCTCGAGCTCATTATCCCAGTGGGCAGCAGCCGAATGGCTTGGTAGAGGCTTATATCAAGAGCATCTTGTCTATGTTAGAGAACAACTAAAGAGAAGAAGGGATTTCACTGTTCAGTTGTTGAAAACCAATTTTACGGAGATAGCTTCATGGTCAGTGCCGGCAGGCGGTTTCTACATTTGGGTTCGCCTCACTGTGGATGTATCCATGCAAATGCTTTTTGAGCGTGCTTTGAAAGCAGGGATTTTGCTGAACCCGGGTTCAATTTATGATAGAAATGCGGGAAACTATTTGCGGATTTCCTATGCCTACGCCAAGCTTCATGAGCTTGAACGGGGTATTGTGCATTTGGCTGAAATGATTAAGGAGCTAGCTATGGTTAGTAAAAATAAATAAATTCCGAGGTGATTACGTGTCTATTAAGGGTTTGAATCATTTATTATTTTCGGTTTCAAATTTAGAGAATTCGATTTCGTTTTATCAACAGGTTTTTGATGCAAAGCTGTTAGTTAAAGGAAGAAGTACGGCCTATTTTGATCTGAATGGCATGTGGATTGCCTTGAATGTCGAACAGCATATTCCTCGAAATGAAATAAACCTTTCCTACACACACATTGCTTTTTCAATTGAAGAAGCTGACTTTGATGATCTGTATGAGAAACTAAAGAAATTGCAGGTTAACATCCTGCCAGGCCGTCCAAGAGATGAGAAAGATAAGAAGTCTATTTACTTCACAGACCCAGATGGTCATAAATTCGAATTTCATACAGGTACTTTAGAGGATAGATTAGATTATTACAAACAGGAGAAAAAGCATATGGAGTTTAACGTTGAATAAGTGGGAAGAGACGCACAAATGATATTTCGGCTTTATCAGATTTGGTATTAATAGAGAAAAGGCACGCTAAATGCATGCCTTTTCTTAATATTGTTCTTGTTCTTGTTACACCATATATGCATGTCATGTTATTAAGAAAGGTTCTGAATGATTGGATACTAAGGGTTGTCCTTCTTTATAGTACAATTGTGGAGATAGCAGGATAAAAAAGATATGAACATCGCGAAAGCCATGCTCACATAGAATTGAATAGAGTTCTTTAACAATGCTATCATGCAATTCCTGATCTCTCGGGAACATATATATTTCTAATGAGAGGGGAGAATTATTTAATTGTTCCACAAGAAGAAGTTCGATTTTTATTTTTTCTTGGACGACGCCCGTTAATTTCGAAAATTGTTGGATGACCGTACTTGAAATCGAAGAAATGAAGTCCTTCTGAAAACCTTTAAATCTGAGAAAAGGCATATGTTGTTCCTTCTTTGCAAAATGGTTAGCGAATTTATTTATTTTAATAAAAAATTCAGGTAAAAACAAATCCTATATTAGATGAAACCATTCTCATATATAGATAAGTGCCGTAGGGGGAAAAATGATGAGCAGCTTACCAAAACAATTCGTTCAAACCTTAAGAGACGTCCATAAGGATAAAGCTGATGAATGGTTGAGAGATTTTGACAAGCTTATTAATGATTGCGAAAAGCGTTGGCAAATCAAAATCATGGCCCCGTTTGATTTATCATTTAATTTTGTGGCTCCTGCCATACGGAAAGACGGAACTGAAGTTGTGATAAAGCTCGTCATTCCAGGTGATGAATTCGTATCTGAAGTCGATGCCCTTACAATTTTTAATGGGAATGGCATTGTCAAAATCATTGATGTTGATATCGCAAAAGGAATTCTTATTCTTGAACGATTAATTCCTGGGAAAACGCTAGCCTCCTTAGAAAATGAGGAGGAAGCTGCTCAGATAGCCTCACAAGTGATGAAGAAATTATGGACTCCTGCACCTGCCCATTCAACTATCATTCCAACAACTAAACATATGGAAAAGAAATTATTAAATATTAGCAAGAGAAATACAGAAGGTCTCGGTCCTATAACAAAGAAAATACTTCAAGAAGCAGTGAACACGTATATTTCAATGAATGCTATGCCGGATAAACCATATTTACTTCATGGCGATTTACATCATTACAATATTTTAATGGCTGCTAGGGAACCTTGGTTAGCGATTGACCCTAAAGGGTTGATTGGCGACAGAGAATACGATGTTATTCAATATTTATTAAATAAATTGCCTAATGGAGATTCAACACATGTTATTGAGAAGCGTATTGATATATTTGTAAAAGAGTTGAACTTAGACAAGAAAAGAATGTTATCGTGGGGGTTTGCACATTCTGTTTTAGCAACCTGTTGGACAGTTCAGGAGGATGGCAGCTATAGTGAGCCTTTTTTTGATGCTATCCATGTTTTTAGGAGTTTGAAGCAGATATAGCGGTTACTTATATTTAAAAAATGGCTATCCCACAGGTCTGTTAAGACATTAGGGGCAGCCATTCTTTATACCATTTGAAAATTAGTCGTTAGAAAGCTTGAGAACCTCCAGCAGTTTGAAGAACAAACTGAGCAGTATGGCAACTATGGTGGCCAGGGCCATGCCTTTCAGTTCAAAATGGCTTAATTTCAGCGTTGCTCCGCTAAGCCCAATGACAAGAACAACGGTTGTTAGAACCAGATTGACCGGTTTGGAATAATCAACTTTCGTTTCCACCAGCATGCGGATCCCCGAAGCGGCGATGATACCGAACAGAAGCAAAGAAACGCCGCCCATGACAGGAGTTGGAATGGTTTGAATCAAGGCTGATATTTTCCCGACAAAGGAGAGCACAATCGCCAGGATCGCTGCTCCTCCGATAACCCAGACCGAATATACGCGGCTAATCGCCATGACACCGATGTTTTCACCGTAAGTTGTATTTGGCGTTGAGCCTACTAGGATGACAGCATGGTAGAGATGCCGTTTCCGAGTAAGGATCTGCTTAATCCAGGGTCTTTGGATAAATCTTTTCCAACCATATTCCCCGTTACAATCAAGTGGCCAATATGCTCCGCTATGACAACTAAAGCAGCAGGAGCGATGATTAAAATACTCGCGAGGTCGAATGTTGGGCTGTAGAATGTAGGAAGTCTGAACCACTGAGCAGCTCCAACTATTTCTCCAATATGTACCAAACCTAGCAATGCTGCGAGCAGATAACCGGCAACAATGGCTACCAAAATCGGAATGACCTTCAAAATTCCGCGAAAGACAATGGAACCTACGACTCCTACCAAAAAAGTAAAAATAGAAACCGATATCACGATAGGATCGGGAACCCAGACTTCTTTTAAATTAGCCGGCTGGATAATACCTGCCATAGTGGCGGCTGTAGGTACCAATTCTAAACCGATAACAGCAACGATCGCTCCCATCGCAGCAGGTGGAAATACAACGTCAATCCAGCGTGTCCCCACGACACGAATTAACAAGGCTATGATTGTAAAAATGAATCCGACCACCAGAAATCCACCTAACGCCGAACTATATCCTTTGGAAGCGAGAACGAAGAAAACGGGGGAGAGGAAGGCGAAGCTTGACCCCAAGAAAGCGGGGATCTTTCCTTTTGTGATGAAAATATAAAGCAAAGTGCCTATCCCGTTCATTAACAGAATAGTAGCTGGATCGACATGAAACAAAATAGGGACCAGCACGGTGGAGCCAAACATAGCAAATAAATGCTGTAAACTAAGGGGAATACTTTCGCCTATGGAGGGGCGTTCATCAACTTGAATAATACGAGACACGGTGGAACTCCCTTCTTAAAGTTATCGTACGATATCTTACCATAATTTGAATGGGAAAAAGAAATAATTATCAAAAATTCTATAAGTCAATTTAAGGACGTGCCAATTGGTCATGCTGTCTTTACATTGTTATTGGCAGATTATATACAATAGTCGGATAATCATAGTCTTATGGAGCCTTTATATGTAAAATCATTCCAATAAAAAATTTCGCTGGGGTCCGCCTCAAGTAATGGCAATCGGATTCGTAGTGATGATCTTAATCGGTGCCGTATTGCTATGGCTGCCTATTTCCTATGTTGGCATTGGCAGATTAGCATTTATTGACGCCTTATTTATGGCGACTTCCGCTACTTGTGTTACCGGGTTGTCCGTGATTAATACAGGAGCGCATCTATCGGCTTTTGGGGAGATTGTTCTTATTTTGCTAGTCCAAATTGGCGGTGAGGTTACTTCGGCGTATGCTACGGCTGGAATGTCGGTGGGATTAACGTCACAGCTCACGGGATTCGGTAAGGTGTTTATCATCATTTTAATGTTTGTCGGACGACTGGGTCCTGTCACATTGGCCTATACCTTGTCGCCGTTGCCGAAAAAAGAGCCTTATCGTTACCCGGAGGGGAAGATCACGATTGGTTGATTGGGGTTGGCAGGGGATTCAGAATAGTTAACGAATGGTGTAAAGGGAAGGATTCTGTAGTTGGAGGGTAACAATGGATATTACCGTGATGACGTTTAACCTGCGGGTAAATGTCAAGCAGGATGGCGACAATGCGTGGCCGAACCGTATCACTGAAGTGACCGAGGCCATAAAAAAAGCGGGGGCAGCGATTGTTTGCACGCAGGAGGGAACGCACGCTATGCTGCAGGATCTACAGCCGCTGCTGCCGGATTACGCCTGGTTCGGTGATGGCCGGCAGGGTGGGAATGAAGACGAGTATTGCGCCGTCTTCTATCATCGCGGTCTGCTGAAACCAGTCGAGAGCGGGAATTTCGGTCTATCCGAATTTCCTGAACAGCTTGGTTATTTGAGCTGGAACACAGGCTGCCCGCGAATATGTACCTGGGTAAGGCTGAGGCAGCAAAATGGACAGGATTATTATGTGTACAATACTCACTTGGATCATATAAGTGAGGAAGCTAGAACGAATGGCATCCAGCTTATTGTAGATCGAATCCGCACCATGAACGGTCGAGACGGGATTCCTGCAATTTTGACGGGTGATTTTAACTGCGGCCCAAGCAGCGATGTGATCGAAATTCTGACACAGGCGGGGCTTTGTGAGACTTATGGCGAGGACAAAGATGTAGGCTGCACCTGGCATGACTTTAAAGGCGGCGAGATGGGAGAGCCGATAGATTACATTTTCGTGACGCCTGAAATTCAAGTTAATTCAATTAACATCGATCGAAGCATGTACAATGGTCGCTATCCGTCAGACCATTATCCAGTCGTGGCGAGTGTGCGATTGTAGCTTAGAAAAGCTTGCGCTGCCTATTGCAGGGAATCGGCAATAAATCAATGGGAAAGAACTCTGATGTTTATCCATCAGGAGGGCTTTCCCTTTGTTCTATTCAGAACTTATCAAATCAAGTGACAAAAACATAAAATTGTAACTTGATTTTTGTTTTGTGTTACAATATAATTAAATCAACAAGCAGGAATCAACCGAATACGAACGGATCGGAGGAGTATCATAATGGGAAACAAACTAACTGGAAAAGTAGCTTTAGTAACCGGAGCATCAAGGGGAATGGGACGCGAAATTGCTGAGGAGTTTGCTCGGAACGGAGCAAAGGTTGTAGTTAACTACGCAAGCAGCCCGGCTAAAGCAGAAGAGGTCGTAAGTGGGATAAAGAACAATGGTGGAGATGCCATAGCAATCCTAGCTGATATTAGCAGCGTGGCAGAAGTAGAGAAACTTTTTCAGGAGACTTTAAAGGCGTTTGGACGTATTGATATTCTAGTCAATAATGCAGGTATTATGATCACCAAACCGATTGCTAGCCTTACAGAAGAGGATTCAATTTGCAATAAATGTGAAGGGAACTTTCTTTGCTTGCCAGCAAGCTGCAAAATTTATGGAACAGAACGGTCGCATAATTAACTTCTCTACTTCAGTTGTTGGTCAAATGTTCCCAACTTACAGTGTGTACGCAGGAACAAAGGGAGCAGTGGAGCAGTTTACGCGCCAATTAGCCAAAGAGTTTGGTCCGAAGGGGATCACCATCAATGCAATTGCACCTGGTCCGGTTAACACGGAGCTATTCACAGTTGGAAAAACAGAGGAGCAAATTGAAGGTATTCGTAAAATGAATGCGTTCGGACGTCTAGGAGAACCTAACGATATTGCCAGTGTTGCGCTATTTTTGGCGAGCGAGGAATCTCAGTGGATAACGGGTCAAACGATTCGTAGTAATGGAGGATTTGTGTAGAAATATATACCAAAAAAGAGCTGCCGCGGCGGCTCTTTTTTGATTATTAAACTTCAACCATATTATGGTAAAATAGTATGGGGAATTTTATTAGAAGTGGAGAGTGTTGAAATGATATTTTCGAAAAATAATTTTTATGGGATATATGCTGTGATATAGAAAAATCAACTAAAAACTAAGGAGATCTTAATATGCCTAAGAACAAAAACATTGAACCTAATCATGTGAAAATTGACGGCGAGCAGATATCTGACATTCCAAAGTTAAGCAGTCCAGCACGTCGAGCACTCGCTAATGCGGGATACTTGCGACTAGAGCAGTTCAGTAAGCTCACCGAGGCTGAGATCTTGAAGCTGCATGGTATGGGGCCAAAGTCTCTGGAACAGATCCGTAAAGCTCTCGCCGCCAAGGGCCAATCGTTCGCCGATGGCTCTTGACGTGCGAGTGTCAATTCATATGAAGGAATAATTATTCAGGAAGTTGTCCCGAAGCTCTAATAATGAAAAGAAAACTGGATATGATCTTGTATGCGTGTATGTATCTCAGAAGATGAGCTGCGTGGACTAGTTCTTCAATGCAAAGCAATTCATGGGTATTTGGGACCTCTGATATAGACCCATAACATAGGGTTCGCCGCCTTTATAGAATACCTTTATCATTCTATGTTAACGCGGTAATTTGTTAAAGGAATAATGTGGAAATATAGCCTATTGAACGTTATCAACAAGCTGAAGTTGTACTTCGTACAACAATTTCCTTGATTTCTGCTTGGCAAGCTCAGAATGTTGTAAAATCTACAACAATTTATCCTGTTTATAGGTTTTAGAGCTACTTTAGGCTAAAATTGTTGTATTTTTTGCAACAATCGCGTGGATAACGCGGAATAGCTTGCTTATTGTTGTACAAAATACAACTTCACACGGATGTGAAGCGAATATTTTAGTATTACGTCTCATGAGCGTAGTTTGCGTTGCATCAACCTTAATAAACACTCTCATAGAGACCTATAAATCTCTGTCTAGCGTTACGGATTCTCCTTGGAGGACATGATGAGCGATAAGTGTCTCGGCAGGAACTTCATCATTGTTAATTTGACTAATTAGTACGTCAGCCAGTTTAGTGCCGATTTCATTCACATTGTAATCAACTGTTGTTAGTAAAGGATTAATGTATTTCAATACGTGAATGTTATCGAAACCCATGAGGCCAATTTGTTCAGGTACTCGGATTTTGCGGGATTTCAACCACTTCAGAACCTCAAGTGCGTACACGTCACTAGAGCATAAGATCGCGCTTTTGCCGTCCGTTTTCTCTATCAATTGCTCCAATTCGGCCAAATAATTTTTCTGTACGATGACGTTATGCCGCATATCTGAGATCTCTTCACATGCCTCGATAAAACCAAGATATCGTTGTTCGGGCACATATATATTTTCTTTTCCCTTTCGCATCAGAGGCGGACTTAAATAGATCAAATGCCGATAGCCTTGGCTGGAAAGAAAGGCGACAGAGTCTCGGATCGCTTGCTTGTCGTCAATCCAAACATAAGGAAACGGGCCTGAAAGGCGATTGCCGAAGGTCACGATAGGTGTCCGCGAGCGAGTCAAAAGAGTTTCAAATTTTTTGTTGAAATTTGCTGGCAGCAAGGCGATTCCATCGACTCTACGATCTAACAAGTTGTTGATATATTCAAGTTCTAGGTCCTTGTCGCGATTAGAAAGGACAAGATAAACGATATAGCCCCGTTTCCTTGCTTCGGCTTCGAACGCGTGGAATAACTGGGAGAAAATTTGATTATGAATGTCAAACAGCACGATACCTAACGTTTTGGTATGTCCTTTGACAAGGCTTTGAGCTAAAAAATGGGGGCGGTAGCCGAGCTCCTCTGCGACCCGCAGTATTTTCACACGAGTTTCCGGATTAATACCGGGACGGTTGTTTAGCGCCCGATCCACCGTTCCCCGTGTAACTCCGCACAGCTCGGCGATTTGTTTACTGGTAATGTTCATGCGGCCTCCGTGAGAATGGAATCTAGTGGTCTAATCGTAGCCTAACTGAGCGGGCTGGTCAATACCTCGTGCTCGTGAACGATACAGGGGAGTTAGGCATAGGAAAGATGAACTAATTTGAAATAAAAGCGTTTACAAACTTGAGGGCATTTGTTAAGATGAAATCGTTCACGTGCACGAAATTAGATATTGGAGCTCACATTGTTTATTTGCCACTCAGAAGTAGGAACGGTGGCAAGGGGGGACGCCCCTATCGGTACTATGATCTTTGCTTCAAATTTTTTTAGTCTTTTCCGTGCACGTGCACGGAAAAGATCTTCGACCATGATTCAACAACATAGACAGACATCTGGATGCACCGGGTTAGCTGTTCCGGCAGTGCGTCCCACAATCTGTTAAGGATGGTGTCTCGCATATGAAAAAGGTTTGGGTCCTATTATTGATTCTTTCACTTGGGTGGTCGCTAGTCGCATGCAGCTCAGAAAGCAAACCTACTGCATCCAAATCAGGTAAAGCCGAACTTACGTTAGTTTGGAGCAAAAATGAAGCATCCGATGAACAGCTTACGAATATTTTGGCCGAGTTCAATAAGCTTAACCCCGATATCACTGTGAAGAGGGTCGAAGTGGTCAGCAACGGTTGGGCCGATTATTTTAATAAAATTCAGACAATGATTGCTGGCGGCAAATCACCTGACGTTATTCGCGTAGCGATCGAAGGCATCCAGATGTTTGCCAAACAGAACCTGCTTCTCCCGCTGGATCCCTATATGAAAACAGATCCCGGTGCTTTGGATAACTATAGTGATCTGCATCCAAAGCTTCAATCGCCTTTCGTTATTGACAATAAAACGTACGGATTTGTTTGGGACTGGAATAACGTCGTTATGCACTTCAATACCGATCTCCTCAAGCAAGCTGGGCTATCTGTTCCAAATAAAGGCTGGACGAAGGATGACTTTCTTCAGTACGCTCAAAAGTTGACCTCAGAGAAGGATGGGAAGAAAACTTTCGGATTTGCGATTCCCAATTATTATTTTGGAGCGTCGGCATGGTTGTTTAACAACAATGCGAGTGTACTGAATGACGATATGACCACTAGTAAATTAGATGATCCTAATGCCATCGAGATGATGCAATTTTTTCAGGATCTTATCTACAAATACAAAGTTGCGCCGGTTCCTGACCCTAAGGATAACCAAATCCAGATGTTGATCAACGGTCAAATTGCTATGATATCTGCTGGTAAATGGCCATTTGGCACCTATGACAAAAATAAATTCACGAATATTGACGTACAGTATTTGCCAACGTTCAAGACGAACAAAGTTATTTTCGGGTCAGGGGCGTTCCCTGTTCTCAAATCAACCAAATACCCGGAAGCGGCATATAAACTTGCTGCTTTCCTAAGCGGCGCCTATTCGCAGAAAACGACGCTTTCCAACACGTCAATTCCAACCCGCATCTCTGTTATGAACGAAGTTTTGCCGAAGACACCAGCTCAGAATTGGAAAGTATACGCAGAAAGCGCCGATATTGCCAAAGCGGTAGAACTCCTATGCAATATGGTGAAATTCAGGGAGTATTCGACCGGCATGTATCGGAGATCCTGTCTAACCAGTCCGATGCAGCGACAGCCATGAAGAAAGCCAAACAAGAAATTGATGCCATCCTGAAAAAATGACGTTGACTCGCGGTATGCCGTCGGCGATCCAATCGGATCGCCCGGCACCCCGGTTCATGGGAGGGATCTAGCGTGGCAGTTAATCGTAAAATGTCCAACATCCTCGTCGGGTTCTTATTTCTGTCGCCGGCTTTGCTATTTTTTATTATATTTATCGGCGAACCGGTTGTGGCAACCATTTATCTCAGTTTCACGAAATACAACGTAATCACGCCAGCCAAATGGATCGGTTTTGACAACATTACACATTTATTTGTTGATGATCGGTTATGGCTTACTTATGGCAATACGATCAAGTATGTTGCGATTTTAACGCCGATGCACGTTATTCTCGGGCTGCTCATTGCGTTAGCGGTTAACCGGAATATAGGCAAGGGTTGGAAATATCTGTACCGTACGATATTCTATTTCCCGGTATTAGCGACTTCTGCTGCGGTCGCCGTCGCATGGCAATTCATTTTCAGCAAGGATTTCGGCATTCTGAATTACTTTCTTAGCAAGTTTGGAGTCGACCCGATTCCTTGGATGCAATCGCCACAGTGGGTGTACCTGGCCGTTGCGATTTACAGTTTTTGGAAATTTGTAGGAAATGCATTTCTTTACTATTTGATCGGCCTTCAAAGCATTCCAGAACCTCTCTATGAAGCGGCCGAAATTGATGGTGCAAGCAAAATGCAGCGATTCTTCTTCATCACACTGCCGATGCTTTCTCCTACCATTTTCTTCGTTTTGGTTACTACGCTAATAGGTGCGACGCAAATATTCGATGAACCGTACCTTATCACCGGTGGCGGTCCTGGCGATGCTTCGCGTTCGGTGAACATGTATATTTATGAGGTCGCCTTCCAACATCATGAGATGGGGTATGCATCTACGCTCTCACTCAGTCTGTTCTTGATCATTCTGTGCGTGACGATCTTGCAATTTTCCATCAGCCATAAATGGGTAAATTACGATCGGGACTAAAAGGGAGTTGATACTTGTGGAGGTTACCAAGCTGCGGGTTGCAGGGACGGCTAGAAGAACCGTGAGGCGAATCAAACTAGAACGCATCATACTGGATGGCGCTTTGCTTGTGTTCTCTTTTCTCATGCTCACCCCTTTCCTATGGATTTTCTCCACCTCGCTGCGTCTGCCGAAAGATTCGTTCTCACTGCCGCCTGCCATTTTTCCGACAGCGTGGCACATCGGCAACTATGCGGAGGTGTTCGCAAAGGTACCGTTTTCAGATTTTATTTTCAATAGTTTGAAAATTTGCTTGATCATCGTGATTGGGCATATATTCATTTCAAGCATGGCCGCTTTTGCCTTCTCTCGTATAGCTTTTCCGGGACGCAACGTTCTCTTTCTCGTCTTTCTTTCCGGACTTATGATCCCGGGGCAGGTAACGATCATTCCTCAGTTCATTCTGATGTCAAAGTTAGGTTTGGTCGACACGCATTTGGCGCTCATTTTGCCGGGGCTTATCAACCCGTTCGGGATATTCATGATTCGGCAAACCATGATGTCCATCTCCTATACCTATGACGAAGCCGCTTATATGGACGGTGCTAGCCGAGTATGGGTTTTCCTTAAAGTCATCCTGCCCATGTCGTTTCCGGCGGTTGCCGTAACTTCAGTAATTAGTTTCATCGCGCATTGGAACGATTTTTTCCGTCCTTTAATTTTTCTGAATTCCTTCGAAAAGATGACGCTGCCGATTGGTATGACGGCATTAACGGGAGCGTTCGGAACGGGGAATTTGTCTGCTATTTTGGCAGGGGTGACATTGTCGCTTATCGTTCCCCTGCTCTTTTATATTTTTGGACAAAAATACTTGCTTGATGGCATTACGGCGGGTGGACTTAAACTGTGAGTGTCTGTCAGGATTCATGAAATCAGTTAGGAACTTAAGGAGGCCAATATATGAGCAACAACACATTGAACGAACAGTTTCGTATGGACAAAGACTTTATATATACAGGAGCCAAGACGAGCCAAATCTCTTTTCCGCTTGGCGGGATTGGAACGGGAAGTATCGGTCTCGCCGGTAACGGACGGTTGATTGATTGGGAAATTTTCAACCGGCCTAACAAGCTGAGCTTTAACGGATTCTCTTTCTTTGCCGTAAAGGCGGAATGTAAGGGTGAGGTCAAACTGACCAAAGTGCTCAATGGGGATATGCAGGCACCGTACACAGGAGAAGGGAAAGGCAAATACGAGGGTTATGGGTACGGACCTAGACGGGAAAACATGGCCGGATTTCCGCACTTTACGAATACATCGTTCCGTGGACAATTCCCGTTCGCAGAAATGACGTTCGACGATGCTGATGACCCGATCACGGTCAAATTGACAGCCTTCAATCCATTCATTCCTTTGAATGATCGGGATTCATCTATACCCTGTGCCATTTTCGAATATGAGGTGACTAATCGGTCAGCGGATGAGTTGGACATCAGTGTGGTTGGCAATGTGTCAAATCCATTTCGTCAGGGGGCTGTCAATGAAGCGGTGGAATTCGGCGGACGGCGAGCCATCCGTATGTCTTCCACTCAATATGAAGCTGACGAAGCGGAATTTGGTGATCTAACGTTGATGACTGATAATGATGACGTTAGCTATCAATCGTATTGGTATCGGGGTGGATGGTTCGATAACTTGACCGTATTCTGGAAGGATTTCCGTCGGCCAGGTCGCTTTCAGGAGCGAAGATATGAAGGACCGCGTGAACTGGATGCGAATAGGCTGCACGAAAAGCATCAGGATGTTGGTCTGCTGAGCGGGCATCGCACGGTAGCGGCTGGTGGGAAGGCTAAATTCCGCTTCGTGCTTGCCTGGAACTTTCCGAATTACGTCAACTTCTGGAATCCAGGCAATGGGGAAGATAGCGGCCGACTACCTTCTTGGAAAAACTATTACTCAACGTTGTTCCGTGACTCTACCGATACGGCAAATTACATCATGGAAAACTTTGATAGATTGAACAAGGAGACGCGTTTGTTCCAAGAGACGCTGTTCAATTCTACACTTCCCGACACTGTGATTGACGCTATTAGCAGCAACATTTCGATCCTAAAATCCCCTACTGTGCTGCGTTTGACCGACGGGACACTTTACGGTTTCGAGGGTGTTCATACGAACGAAGGCTCGTGTGAAGGTTCCTGTACTCATGTATGGAATTACGAGCAGGCGACAGCCTTCTTGTTCCCGGCACTTGCCCGTTCGATGCGTAACATCGAGTACAAACACGCCCAGTTCGAGAATGGTAAAATGGCGTTCCGTCTCATGCTGCCGGCCGAGCGAACGACTCGTGATAACACGTTCAGGGCGGCGGCCGACGGTCAGATGGGAGGCGTGATTAAGTCCTACAGGGAATGGAAAATTTCAGGCGATACGGAATGGCTGCGCTCGATTTGGCCGAATGTTCGCAAAGCTCTCGAATATGCCTGGAATCCTACGAATGAAGATCAATGGGATGCCGACAAGGACGGTGTCATGGAAGGGCGCCAGCATCATACGCTGGACATGGAGTTATTCGGCCCCAATTCTTGGCTGACGAGCATGTACTTGACTGCGTTGAAGGCGGCAGCTTGAGATGGCGGAGGATCTCGGGGAACAGGAGATTGCGGCAGAATACGACTCCATTTACACCAAAGGTTCCGCATGGACGAACGAGCATATGTTCAATGGCCGGTACTTCCATCAGTTGGTCGATCTCAAAGACCGATCAATCCTAGAGAAATATGGAGCGGAAGAAGTGTATTGGAATGACGAGGCAGGTGAACACAAGTATCAGATTGGTGAAGGCTGCGGAATAGATCAAGTACTCGGTCAATGGTTTGCTCATCTGGTTGGTCTCGGTTATGTCCTTGATCCTGTGAAAGTGAAACGAGCGGTTCAATCGATTTATGATCATAATTATATCGAGAATTTGCGTGATTTTCCGAATGCCTGCCGCATCTATGGATTGAATGACGAGTCTGGCCTGATGATCTGTACTTGGCCTGATGAGAACAGTCCGATCGTGCCGGTTCCTTATGCAGACGAATGCATGAATGGGTTCGAATATCAAGCTGCTTGCCATATGATTTATGAAGGACTCGTGATAGAAGGGCTGAGTGCCGTTAAGTCTATCCGGGACCGATATGATGGAGAGCGCCGAAACCCATGGAATGAGTTCGAGTGCGGCAGCAATTATGTCCGTTCCATGGCGTCCTATGGCCTGCTTCTTGCTTTAAGCGGATTCGAATATGATATGGTAGCAGGACATGTTGGCTTTAGCCCGAGATGGCAAGCTGATGATTTTCGTTGTTTCTGGAGCTTGAACGACGGTTGGGGCGAGTTCCGCAGCAGCGATGGAAAGCTCGAGTTAGAGGTAATGATGGGGGAATTAAGGTTATCCAGCTTTGGAAGCAGACTCTTGGTTGGGCAAGATGTGAAGAGCGTAATGATTGGCGGCAAAAGCGTCTCCTTTGAACAGGCTGAGGGAAATTTAATATGGAAAGAAAAAATAGTTCTTGAACCGCAAACCAAACTTATCCTACAGTTTTAAAATATAGGTGATAGAGCTGGTCCTTCATCATGTTGGGCTGGCTTTCATTTGGAATGGAGGCTATGGAACATGGATGCAAACGATGTAATGGAATCAGCTGTTGGGCAATTACGCCATGTCCCGGGAATCAAGGCGGTCGTGTTGGGCGGATCTCGGGCCTGTGGTACCGAAACAGCGGAATCCGACATTGACATTGGACTCTACTACCAATCTGGGTACCCGATCGACACGGAGGCTCTCGAAATTTTAGCATCGGCACTAGACGACGAACGTCGTAGTGGTCTAATTACGCCAATAGGCGATTGGGGGCCATGGATTAACGGCGGCGGCTGGTTAAAGGTGGGAGGATATTCAATGGACCTCCTCTACCGCGATACGGAGAGGGTAAAAGGAGTGATCAACGATTGCCGCAATGGTCAGATCGACATCCATTATCAGCCAGGGCATCCTCATGGATTCTGTACATCCATTTACATGGGAGAAGCGGCTTATTGCCGACCTCTCTGGGATCCAGAGGGTCTAGTAGCTGAGATTAAGAAGTTGACCGATCCGTATCCAGATCCCCTTCGGCAAGCGACAATCGCGAAGTTTATGTGGGAAGCCGATTTTTCCGTATCGAATGCCAAAAAAGCATGGAGTCGCAAGGATATATCTTATGCGGCTGGTCATCTCTTTCGGACGGTAAGTTGTTTAACGCAAGTATTGTTTGCTTGCAATGGGGTTTATCTTTTGAACGAGAAAGGGGCGGTAGCACAGTGTAGTCGTTTTCAGTTGGCTCCAAGTGATTTCGAGTCACGCGTTCGGGAGGGCTTCTCTTGTTTGACAGCTGAACGATCTGATTTGTATAAGGCAATCGGCGTATTTGAAGCGCTTGTCCGTGAAACGGCAGAGATTGCTTCATAAACGAACTTTCATGCAAAAAGTGCAGTTAATTTCTGTTAAAACTACCTTTCGGTAGGCAGAAGCTGCAAAAACTACATCAAATTTAACCGATTCTGGCTCAAGGCCAGAGTTTGGCCTGAATTTGATGTACAAAATGCATGATTACTCGCCAGATGAGTCACTTTTAACAAATTTTGATGTACTTTTTACATCTATGTTTGTCGAGTGCCACCCCTAACCCCAACCGTCCTGCAGGTGATGCCCAAATACCACTTTGGATGTTTGATTCTCTGCTCTTATTGAACAGAATTTGCCCGTCCAAGTATAGAATCGGCAAATTTATCCAAACTATGGTTGATGGAGGTGATCAATTTGAAAGACAAGTCCCAATCCAACCATAACGAGCCGACAATTGCACCGGGTATGAACACGCATGATCCTCTTGAGAAAAAAGCAACGGAAGAAGATATTGAAAATGGCGATGCTACTTCCGTGACCCGTTTATATTTAGATCGTACACCAGAAGACTAAGTCATTCATAAATCTCCCTTTGGCCGAAATGGCTAACGGGATTTTGTTATATTTAAACCAGATAAAAAACATACAATCGGAAAGGTTGACTTCTATATGATTAGCAGCCTTTGTAAAAGGAACGGACGAACATGCTGACGAACCCGGACATACCGTTTTCCCGCAATTGGCCTTTGCACTTGATGATCTTCGTGTTTGCTGTGTATTGGGGATTCACGGCCATCGCACCCACAGACCGGATACAATGGCTTATGGAGAGCATACTTCCCGTTATCGTCGTGCTTGTTATCGCTTTCACTTATAAAGTTTTCCGGTTCTCTAACGTTTCCTATTTACTCATGTTTATTTTTCTTTGCTTACATACTTATGCCGCTCATTATACCTATGAGGGTACACCTTTCGATATGTGGCTGAAAGCTTCGCTTCATACACAGAGAAGCTACTACGATCGGGTCGTTCATTTCGCATTCGGTTTGTTCTGGACATATCCATTCCGTGAATTGCTAACACGAGCCGCCGCACTACGTGGTTTTTGGTCTTATATCATTCCCGTGGCTGTCTGTTTCAGTTTCAGCGCCTGTTTCGAAATCATAGAGATGGGGGCTGCTTTTGTAGCTGGGCAAAAGGGAGTGGAATATGTCGGTCTGCAAGGTGATGTTTTTGATACTCAAAAAGACATGGGACTTGGATTAGCTGGAGCGGTTATTTCGATGTGCATGCTTGCATGGGTGTTGTGGCGGAAAAAAGTAAAAAAGAGACAATGATCCTAGAATCATTGACGCGCCCTGTTTCGCAACTTATGATGGGGATAACTACGATCTAAATGAAAGGAGAGACCCCAATATGATAGCTTTCGCACGACCTCCCTGTTAAGACGTAACAGCTAGTCCGCCGCGAGCCCCCCCCTGATTTGATTGAGCCTAATTAGCAAAATCAGATCTAGGAGAGGAGCTCCATCATGGACTATACAGCCAACCTTCATAAACTATTTGCGCTCCGCTTCTTTTCTAGTCTTATCCCAGCCTACGTCATCGAGAGACTTTTCTGGGAGGAGCGGGGTATGACCATACAGATGGTTGTGTATACCGAAATTATTTACGCCCTGACAATCGTCCTTCTGGAGATTCCGACCGGTATTATGGCCGACAAGTGGGGCCGAAAAAGGATGCTAGTACTAAGCTCCCTCTTGGCGTGCAGTGAGTTTCTGATTCTACTGTTTGCGACGGAATTCTGGCACTTTGCCTTGGTTGTTTTCTTGGCGGGCGTGAGCAGATCAGCCAGCAGCGGCTCAGAGAATGCCTTGCTTTACGACTCCTTGCTGCTGCAAGGGAAATCTTCTACGTTCGAAAAACAACTGGGCAGATTGAATGCCTGCGACTTCGTATCCGCCATACTCGCTGCACTGTGCGGAAGCTTGCTTGCAAGTAAATACGGCCTTGAGCTGAACTACTGGATATCACTCGGAAGCATGCTAATTGCTCTAGCCATCTCACTGGTATTGATTGAACCGGCTGCTAAGGACAGCACTTCTGTTGAGGAAGCAATTCCTTTCAAGACATATATCGTGATGTCTCTGCGCTTTTTTCGAACGAACCCAAGTGTCTCCATTGTGATGCTTTCAGCCATGGTGACGGGTGCTGCGATGGGGTATATTGAAGAGTTCTGGCAGTTATACGCGAGCAGACTAGGTATTCCAGTTGTGTACTTCGGCGTATTATCAGCAGGGATCATGCTGCTGCAGTTTCCTGGAAATTTGATGTCACACGTGCTGATACGTTGGTTCAGCTATAGAGCGTTGATTTTAATGATTATGGTTATTTTCTCCTTCGGCTTCACGTATGTCGCACTTAGTAAGGATTTCATCGGCCTCACGGCAATGTTCATCATTTGCTTGTTCTCTGGCGTGATGGAGCCAATCGCATCGGGCTACTTGCATCACCGGACTGATTCCTCAATGCGGGCAACAATCGATTCTTTCCAGTCGCTAGGGGAGAACCTCGTGCACACGCTCGCTGGGCTTGGCTTCGGTTACTTTGCCTCAAAATATGACGTGTTCGGCGGCTATGGCTTTCTTGCGCTATTGTGCTGCGCTTTTCTCATTTGGTTCATTGGAGCATCCCGTAAAATCGGAAAATGAACACCATTCAACAAGAGACGGCGGCCCTAATTGGCTGTCGTCTTTTACTGTTTATACATGGGTGACGATGTTTATTGACGATGCGAAGTTACCGCGGTAAAGTACAATTGATTACATGTTAAGGGGGAAGGGTGACCATATGACGAATAGCGGGAAATTCGCATGGACGTGGACCATTCGTGAAGAAGATTTAGAGGAATACGTGAGTATGCATCTGGCTCCATGGCCGGAAATTATGGAAGAGCACATGAAAGCCGGAATTAGGGATTACTCGATTTTTCAAAATGGCGCACAATTTTTTTATTGCTTCTTGTGCGATGATTTAGAAGCCGCTTTCGCTTATTTAGCAGTAAGCGAAGCTTGCAATCGATGGAATGCGATTACTTCGAAGATGGTCGTCGGTTCTTTCGACTTCCGCGAAGCGGTGCCAATTCAGCCGATGCGTGAAGTGTTTTATTTGAAATAGATAGAAGAAGAGCCTTGGATAGCAGTTGCTTCTCATGGCTCTTTCTATCATAACATCTCTGCGGTTTGGTTGGATTTTTTCAATTCCCTCTAAGACCCCTCCAAAAATTGGAATCATGTCGAATATGTTAGGGAGTTAATAAATCCCAACAACCGAGGAGTCGTTATTATGAAAATGAACAAGCCCTGGATGATCACAGCTACATGCATTGTTGTAACTAGTCTTATGACAGGATCTGCATTTGCAAAATCCGAGAATGGCAACAATGCTGATAAAGCAGATTCGTCCAAACCAGCAGTAGAACTGAATGTAAAGGTTAATGGAGGTACTAATGCAACTGTAACTTCTGATACCTATGGCAATGAAGGCAAAAACGGGTATAAGGGTCTTCTTAAAGCGATCGAAAATGTAAAAGATAAGCCAGCCGGAGCTGTTATTGCTGATCTACTTTTGACTAACTACGGTGCTCACATCAGCGATGAATTAAAGGCTGAACTTGATGCGATTAAAGATCGAGATGCTGCTCTTTCTGCTGTTGCAGATGTATTGGACGAGCAGGGGAGTGTAACCGATGCAGTTTATGTTCAAAAGGAAGCCGTAAAAGCAAACTTAAAGAACTTGAATTCCTACAAGAAACTGGGCAAGCTTTATGAAAAACTAGGTAAAAAAGGCGTGCTTTTGTATGTGAATGGTGAGGAGCCTACTTTGGAAGTAAATCCTTTTATTAAAGATGGCAGCACGTTGGTACCATTCCGTGCGATTTCGGAATCGCTAAAAGCTGAAGTAACATGGAACGCGGAAGAACGTTCAGTAACGGTTACTCGTGGCGGAGTTACAGTAAAGCTCTTTATCGATAGTACGAATGCTACTGTAGATGGTAAAGAAGTAACACTGGAAGTTCCTGCAGCCATCGTTGAAGGTAACACGGTTGTACCGGTTCGTTTCATCAGCGAAGCTCTAAAAGCTACGGTTAAATGGGAAGAAGAGACGAAGTCAGTCGTGATTTACGAAGATTAATAAGTTTGTAGTTTCAAATGGAGCTTACCTGCGGGTAGGCTCTTTTTTTGTGTTCTATTAACCGGATAAACACATGCAGAACTAAGTTAATCGTTGGTGTGAGGGTAGGCGAAGCTTAACATTAATTAAGTTATATTTTTGAGAGAAAAAGATACATGTCCGTAGCATTCCAAAGGGATTTGCATATTTTAAACATAAAGCTTAGTCATTTTAATTGAGAGATGGTGATAAGTTTGAAGATTCGAAAAGCGGTCATACCAGCTGCAGGTTTGGGCACGCGATTCCTACCGGCAACCAAAGCTATGCCAAAGGAAATGCTGCCTATCATAGATAAACCAACCATTCAATTTATCGTAGAAGAGGCGGTAGCTTCAGGCATTGAAGACATTATCATCGTGACAGGGAAAGGGAAGAAAGCGATCGAAGATCACTTTGATACCGCTTTTGAATTGGAAAGCTATCTTACAGCGCGTGAGAAGTTTGATCTTCTTGGGCGTGTGCAGGAGCCAACCCAGCTAGCCAACCTTCACTATATTCGCCAAACCGAGCCGTTTGGACTAGGACATGCTATTTGGTGCGCCCGTTCTTTCGTTGGAAATGAACCTTTTGCGGTGTTATTAGGAGATACGTTCTTTGATGCCGAAACGCCTGCACTGGCGCAGTTAATCCATTACTATGATCGATATCAGAGGTCAATTATTGGTGTTCAGGAAGTTGAGGATCAATTCGTTTCGAATTACGGAATTATAGATGCTAAAGATCTGCATGAAGGTTTTTATAGTGTATTAAACCTTATTGAAAAACCAGTTCTTCCTATGTCGCCGTCTAATTTGGCCATACTGGGTCGTTACATTTTGACACCTCAGATTTTTGATGTGCTGGCCACTCAAAAGCCCGGCGTTGGTAAAGAAATTCAGTTGACGGACGCACTGATTACGTTGAACGAAATCGAAGCCATTTATGCCTGTGAGGTAAAGGGGCAATGGCATGATGTTGGAAATCATAGAGGATTTATTACATCGATTCTTTCTGAAGCGAACAAGAGAGCCGATCTGAGGTCATGGCTTCGCGAACACATGGAAAAAATGTTAAGAGAAACGGAGTGATAGGGGATGAAGCGTCTTCACATTGTGCAAGTGATTTCCAACTTTCCAAATGCACAGAAGCTTCCGCCCACGAATCAGGGAGGGACAGAAAAGATAGTTTATGAATTGACTGAGAATCTAGTCCGAAGAGGTCATCGGGTTACTATTTTTGCTGCTAGCGGGAGTCGAACAAGTGCTAAACTTGTCCCGTTTCCAAGGGGGCTTCGTAATCAAGGAATAGCAAAGTATGTCTTGAGTAGGTTGCCGCGTGATGTTAACGTTATTCATGATCATACGTTTAGATCTGCACTTGGACGGCTCAATCTTCGTATTCCGATCGTGTGTACCTTACATCTCCCTGTAAAGCAAAGAGTGAAGCATCCTGTATATGTTTCCATGCGGGCTAGAAAGGTGATGGGCAAAAATCGAGGACACTATGTGTATAATGGACTTAATCCGAATGAATATGAATTCAGTGATAAAAAGCGCAATTATATGTTATTTATGGGACGTATTCTGCGAGAGAAAGGTGTTCTGCAAGCCATTGAGATTGCGGAGAGAACGAATAAAAAACTTATTATTGCTGGACCGATAAAAAATAAAATATTTTTTAATAATGAAATTGCACCTCGAATTAGAAGAAATCCCAACATCAATTTTGTTGGCCCTATTGGAGGGAAGAATAGACAGAAGCTGCTCAAATATGCAAGTTGTTTGCTGTTTCCTACGCTGTGGGAAGAGCCTTTTGGACTCGTTATGATTGAGGCTATGGCCTGCGGTACACCAGTAATTGCCTTGAAACGTGGTGCGGTTCCTGAAGTTATGGCGGGGTTTCCTCGATTAATCTGCCGCTCTGTTTCTGAGATGGTTGCTAAAGTAAAAGAAGGTAAGTACCCGCATCCGGCTGTTCTTCGTCGTTATGTCTTTCGTAGATTTACAACGTCCCAGATGACAACAAAATACTTACAAATATATCAAAAAGTAATGAAAAGTAATCAGCAAAAAGCACGCATTCGATAGGGATGCGTGCTTTTTGCACGCTGTAACCTATGGTTGAATATACTGCAGTTAAATTCTGCAAGTACACCATGGGAGGCTACGGGATGCGTAAATACACGGTCAAACGGGACCAACGTGATTTTCGGGATTATTATTACCGAAGCGTGAATTATATTCGGGAATCGCAATTGCCTCGCAAAGTGGATTTGCGCAAGGAGCTGTCTCCTATTGTGAATCAGGGAAATTTAGGCTCCTGCACATCGAATGCCATTGTAAGCGGGCTCCGTGAGTATTGGCTTCGTCAAGAACGAGAATCAACGATCCGGCTATCTCGCCTTTTTCATTATTGGCATGAGCGCAAATTAGAAGGTACGATCAACCGTGACTCGGGAGCAACTGTACGTGATGGCATGAAAGTACTGCATAAAATAGGGGTATGTACGGAAGCCGAATGGCCGTATCGTATAGCCAAATTTAAAGAAGCACCTGATTCTGAGGCGGAAGCTGCAGCAGGTGCCTATCGTATTGAAGGCTATCATCGGATCCATGATTTGGCAGGGATCAAAGCTGCATTAGCTGATGGCCAGCCTGTTGTCTTCGGAATCTGGGTGTATGAATCCTTCGAAAGCCCACTGGCGGCAAAAACAGGCAAGATCCCTTACCCGAATCGAAAAAAAGAGCAGCTATTAGGCGGCCATGCTTTATTGGCCGTCGGATATCGAGATGGTAAGCAGAAGGGCCAAGGAACCGTCATCGTTCGGAATTCATGGGGGAAAGCATGGGGAGATCAAGGCTATTGTTACTTGCCCTATTCTTTTTTCAAAAACAACGTGCTGACGTTTGATTATTGGACTGGTAAATAACCCGACTTCTGGGAGGAGCTGAATCAATGTTAAGTGTGGAAGATGCAAATAAAATTATTGCGTTCTTGTCTGCGGCTTATTCGGCAACTGAGGACGCAGAGGCAAGAGCAGAATTTCACCGATTGGCCAACGAGCTTAGGAAATCGTCCGGCCAACCATTGGAATAATAGGAATCTCATCCGAAACGAGGGGCGGCTTAAATGCCAATAGATAAACTGATACTGCTCATCTTAATTCTGTTCGTTTTACTTATTCTGCTATTCGCCTGCTTGCTCTAATTTAAAAACAGCCAGCTGCATTAGTTTGCAGCCGGCTGTTTTTATGTCTATTAACTAGAAGCCTTTGTACTGAGGTTCTTCGTTTTCTAATTGCTGAACACGGGAGGCGACTTGATTTACGATGTCTTGCGTAGTGAGGGCTGCCGTTTCATACAGCTGTTTGGCTTCTTGATTCTGTGTGCCTAGAGCAAATGTTTCCAAGCTTGCTTGGGCACTTTTAAGCGAGGCCAATGTTGTTTTTACCTGAGAAGCTACTGTCATGTTGTGCACCTCTTCTTTAAGATTTGTATAGGATAGCAAACAAATTGATCGTTTTCAATTGATTGCGATCTTTAATATGCCCTAACTTTTCACTTGCATTTATAACAATTTATTCCAACTGAGATTGTTCATTACGGCTCAACTGTAGAAGCTCTTACTGAAAGCTTGCCTTCCAGTCGTGGTGTCTTCCTATTGTCTCCGTCGATGAGTGATAACAGCAGTTCTGTCGCTGCCAAGCCAACCTCCATCCGTGGATAAGAGATAGCTGTCAAAGCTGGCGAGACTTGCGAAGACATTAGAATATCTTCGCACCCGGCGATTGCCAATTGGTGTGGAACAAGAATGCCGGATTCGCGGCAAGCCGCGAGGCAACCAACCGCCATCAAATCATTTGCTGCTACAATAGCGGTAAAATCAAAACCTTGCGTTAGTGTTGTGGTTAACGTGTGGAAAGCCATCTCGAAGCGGCCAGCTCCTTCGAGAATATATGACTCCGGCAGTTCCAATCCTTCGTGACACATGGCTTCGCGGAAAGCAATGAGCCGATAAGCAATCGGATCCTGCGGATCGCCAGCCGTCATAAAGGCAATCTGATCATGTCCTTGTTCGCGCAGATGAACAATTAACCGCCGCATTTCAGTTACCCAATCCACATCAACGACCGGGATGTTCGGCATGGAAACACCTGGATGCATTAGAGACACGATGGGGAGCTCCATCAAGCTGTAAAATGCCTGACTTTCCTCGCTTAGCGTTTGGCCCAGCAGAAGAATGCCGTCCACACGCCCCATCAGTGTATTTTTTAATTCTTCTTCACGAGCAGGTTCAAATGAATGAAAAAACACAGAATAATTGCTGAGTTTAGCTTTTTTCTCAATATACAATAGCAATCCACCCTCGAATGGGTTTCCCACGAAATGCACGAGGACAGCAATTTGCCCTGTTTTCCTAGTTTTAAGGCTGCGGGCTGTTTGATTGGGACGATAACCTAGCTCATTGATCACGGCAAGTACTTTTTGCCTTGTTTCCTCTTTGACGATGCTTCGATTATTTAGCACATAGGATACGACAGCTACCGAGACACCTGCCCGGTCTGCCACTTCTTTCCTGGTAATCATAGGGAGCTCCCTTTTTCTTGTTTCCTCAAGGGTATCATAAATTTAGACAAATCTAAATGTACTCACTTTTCGTAGCAGCATCGCCTAACCATAGCTTTTTAAGCGGGACCATCGACTCTTCCGGAACGTAGAATTTGAAATAGTTTTCACTAATTGCCCCAAGTAGTTGGCGGCGTATCGGATCTGCCCCTTCGAGTAGTGCTGGAGAAGCAGCATGGTAATCAATAGGCCTCATCCAAATTGGGCTATAACCGATAAATAATTGGCGACGTGTGAAGTCGGAGCGATTCGGGGAACCGGCATGCCAAAGATTTTGTGCAAATATGAATACGTCACCAGGCTTACCGCAAATCTGCATTTCTCCTGGTAAAGGCACATTCACGTCGGTTTGAACAGGTTGGTAATCTGGCCACTTATGACTGCCCGGAATGATTTTCGTATTCCCGCGGTCTGGCTCAGACATATCGCTCAAAATATAACAAACTTTAATGTAGTAGGTGGATGTAAGTCCGTTAATACTTGGGAATTTGGGCGCGGGTCCATCCTGATGCCAGTTTATGAAGCTGTTGGTCTCAGTCTTGAAATCATAAGGATTTGGTTTGCGCACGGTCAGATGTGAGATATGAAGTTGGATGTTATAACCCATCAAATTAACGATCAGTGGAAGAATTGTCGGATTGTCCATTAAGGACAAAATAGAGGGTGCTCGCTCTACGCTATTGTAAATGTTGTAGGATAACGACTCTTGCTCATCTGAAAGGATGCCGTCAACGGCACTATTCAATTCTGCAGTCCTTTCTTCCGATAGTACATTGCGAAGCAGTAAGTAACCATCATTTTCAAATTGTCGTGAGAGCTCAGGGATATCCAGAGACACTGTCGTCATTCTCATCTTCCTCCTTGTATTTTACTCGTGTAAAATTTATTGAAAATAAAAAGGATAAGGAGCAAGTTACTCATTATCCATTTGTTATAAAATATATTTTACTCGTGTAAATTTAAACTTGCAAGCTATTTTTTCACTTGCTCAGTTAACATTTAAATCCAATTCAAAGTGATCATACTCGCTGCCTAAATTACACATAATGAGTTTGTTTCGAGCTTTAACTGGGGCAATTTCCACTGATGTCGATGTCCAATTCTGGCATTTGAAGGTAAAGGAACGGTTGTCATTAAAGATGGCAAAATTCTTGAGGACAATTTGAAAAAAGAACGTTACACGGGCGATGAGCTGCTGGCGCAGCTGCGGACCAAAAGTGTTTTTCGCCTGGCAGATGTTGAATTCGCTATGCTCGAGCCTAGTGGTGATTTAAGTGTTCTACTTAAAAGCGAACTCCAGCCTCTAACACCCAATCATTTGGGCATGAAGCTTAATATTGAAAAACCGACGCAATCCGTCATCATGGACGGCGTCATTCAAGATGAACCCATGGCTGCAGCGGGTAGAGGACGAGGATGGCTACATAAAGAACTGGATAAGCTAGGAGTAACGAAAGAGAATGTGTTCCTCGCACAAGTTGACACGCATGGTGAGTTAACGCTCGATCATCCGCAAGCAAAGAAGATGTACGAGGCATGTTCGGTGCACTTAACGAAGGTTATTCAGAATCTGTATACAATGCTTAGAACTTAGGGCGTTAAAGGAAGCAGGAGGGAATATATGGCCAACAACAAGAAGAAGAACCTGACAATGACGCAGCAGGAGTATCAGAAGCTAGCAAAGAAGCAAGAGCCCAAAAGACCCGTTCTATTGAATTGCCTGCGAGCCTTTCTAGTTGGAGGGACAATCTGTTTAATTGGTGAATGCATCATGGAGATGTTCGTTAATTGGTTTGGTTTTACAGAAAAAACGGCAGGGAATCCAACGGTTGCCGTGTTGATTATCATATCCGTCATCCTGACGAGCTTTGGTGTGTACGATAAAATTGCCCAATGGGCCGGAGCGGGAAGCTCTGTTCCTGTCACAGGATTCGCAAATTCGTTATGTTCAGCAGCTATTGAGCACCGGGCGGAAGGACTTGTGCTTGGGGTAGGCGGTAATATGTTCAAGTTAGCTGGCTCCGTCATTGTATTCGGAACCGTGGCAGCCTTCGTTGTAGGTATCGTGCATCTTATCATTTCGGGTGGGGGTTGACCTTATGCTGAAGGGACATCAGAGCTGGGTCTTTGAAAATCGCCCTGTCATCTTATCAACGGGGACGGTTGTAGGACCTGATGAAGGCCAAGGGCCTATTAGTGAAGATTTCGATATCGTTCACGGCGATTTGACCGTTGGTCAAAAAACGTGGGAAAAAGCCGAGAAGGCGCTTCTAGAGGAAGCCGCGCAGCGAGCACTTGATAAGGCCGGGCTGGTAGGTGGCAACATACAGTTCTATATTGGAGGCGATCTGATGAATCAGATCATCTCCAATACCTTCGCAGTGCGCACGCTGAATATGCCGTTTCTCGGCATATTCGGCGCTTGCTCCACATCGATGGAAGGGCTCGCGATAGCCGCGCAGCTGGTCGACTCGGGGGCTGCCAACTACGTGATGGCCGGCACCTGCAGCCATAACTGTACGGCGGAGAAACAGTTCCGTTATCCGACAGAATACGGATCGCAGAAGCCGCCGACAGCTCAATATACCGTCACCGGCGCCGGAGTCGCCGTGCTTGGCAAAAGCGGTGACGGCCCCGTCGTTACCTCGGCCACAATCGGACGAGTCGTCGATATGGGCATCACGGATCCGTTTAATATGGGCGCTGCGATGGCGCCGGCAGCTGTAGATACGATTCAAACTCACTTCCGTGAATTGAATATTGAGCCTAGCTATTACGATCTAATTGTCACCGGTGATTTGGCAACAGTGGGTGTGAATATTGCGCGCGAACTATTCGATAAGCATCAGTTCCCAATTGATCAAACAACATATAACGACTGCGGCTTGATCATTTATGATCGCGAGAAGCAGGCTGTCCAAGCGGGAGGGAGCGGTTGTGGCTGCTCAGCAACCGTCACTTACGGTCATCTCCTAAAGCGGATTAAGAGTGGCGAATTGAAGAGAATCCTAGTCGTAGCGACTGGAGCCTTGCTCTCACCAATTTCTTTCCAGCAAGGGGAAAGCATTCCTTGCATTGCACATGCTGTGTCAATTGAGTCTGGAGGGTTGTACGCATGAACTTTTTTTGGGCTTTTCTGATAGGTGGAGCCATCTGTGTATTAGGCCAACTTTTGATGGATGTGGGCAAGCTGACGCCCGCTCATACCATGAGCACGCTCGTCGTGCTGGGCGCTATAGCTGACGGTTGTAATTTGTATGATCCGTTCATTGAATTTGCCGGTGCGGGCGCAACCGTACCAATTACCAGTTTCGGCAATGCCCTCGTACACGGGGCGTTAGAAGAGCTCCATAAGGACGGTTATATAGGGATCATTACCGGAATTTTTAAAGTGACCAGCGCAGGGATATCCGCGGCGATCATTTTTTCCTTCATAGCGGCGGTATTTGTCAAACCTAAAGGATAAGATGAACGCTTGATCTTGCAGTTGTGTGCATTGTGACCCCACTTCTGGTCACTAGAAGAAAGAACCTAGCTGATAAATGATGGATAAAAGATGGCTCCTGTACGGTATTCACCGGGAGTCATCTTTTTTATGTCCTTTTGAAAAAGATTCTAGTACATCAAATGCTAATCATTCCGCCCTCTGAGAGGAGCAAAAGTCCTAATGCCATGGATGGTTAAATTTAACAAATAAATTTAGAGGATTTACAAGTATACGGACGAAAAACTTTACTGTAAACTAGATTTACGCTCATTTTCCTATCATTTTTGAGGAATACGGACTTAGGGAAGTATTTTCACCATAAATGGCAACACATCCACAATTTGCTTTACGAAAACTCTAAGGAGGATCACACATGGAAACTGCCACCCATCATCATGTAGAAGTTCTAGCTAGATTGAAATCGAATTTGGAATCATGCATTCTTGGCAAGACTCTGAGATTGAATTGCTGCTAACTGCGATGCTTGCAGGTGGGCATGTTTTACTTGAAGATGTTCCGGGTACAGGCAAAACAGTGTTGATTAAAGCACTTGCTCGATCCATAGATGGTCAATTTCGCCGCATTCAATGTAATCCGGACTTATTACCTTCCGATATAACAGGTGTTTCTATATATCATCCCAAAGAAGAGAAGTTCCTGTTCCGTTCAGGACCGATTATGACGAACGTATTACTTGTCGATGAAATTAATCGGGCAACAACCAAAACACAGTCTGCTTTGCTGGAAGCAATGGAAGAACAACATATCACTGTTGACGGCGATATACACGAGCTTCCTTCACCATTTATGATGCTGGCAACCCAGAACCCGATTGACTTCGAAGGCACATATATTTTGCCTGAAGCGCAGCTTGATCGATTCATGATGAAGCTAAGTCTAGGTTATCCGAGTGAAGCCGCAGAGAAGCAGATGATTACGTCCCAGAGCAAAATGCATCCGATGGAGGCGCTGCAGGCGATTATGGATATGTCTCAGGTGCTGGCCATCCAAGATCAGGTTCGTCTTGTCCACTTGGATGAAGCAGTAGCTGATTATTTAGTGACAATTACCAGAAAAACACGTGAACATCAGGCTGTATTCCTCGGAGCAAGTCCAAGGGCTACGCTTTCATTGGTTTTAGCTTCCAAATCTTTTGCGTTCCTTCATGGAAGAGACTATGTGATTCCTGATGATATTAAATACCTTGCTCCTTATGTTCTTGGTCATCGAATGATTCTTCATTCCGAAGCCCGCATGGATGGAGCCACGGTTTCCTCAGTTCTCGGCGCGATTTTCGAGCAAGTACGCGTGCCGGTACGATTGGAGAAGTGAGCCTATGAATCGACCGGTATTCAAACGATTCGGGGAGCTTCCCCGTTTCCGGCAGCTTTATGGCTTCTTATTTCTTGTTTCACAGCTAGTTTATTGTTCCTGTTGTTTCAAGGCGGGAAGTTAGCCTCTATGCTTTTTATCATTATCACGTTATTATCCGCCTATTTACTCTCTGGCAACTGGAGTGGAATTAAACGTGCTCAAGGTACACGCAAGCTAGCGAATGTAGGGCAAGATACTCAAATCGAAGCAGGGCAATCGTTGCAGATTGGCATTGGGGTGCAGATTCCGGGTTTTTGGCCCATTCCATATATGATGATTAAAGATCAGCTTATTCGACAAAATGGGGAAGAGACGGTTTTCGAAGGCTCCCTTGTTCCGGATTGGAAACGTAGAGGCGAGTTACTTTACAGTACACCACCTTTAAGAAGAGGATATTATCGCTTTGGGGCAACCGAGTGCCTAACGGAGGATGTTTTTGGTTTCTTTCAGCATAAAGGACGCTTAGAGCTTCAGCAGCCTATCACTGTGTATCCACAAACGGTAGCAATACGGGAGTGGGCACAATTTCATCAAATGCTTAAAGGTATGCAGCATCACTCTACAACGACGCGAGCACATCGTGAAACGACGCAAATTAATGGTGTCCGTGAATATATTTATGGGGACCGCTTATCACGTATCCATTGGAATGCCACTGCGAAGACAGGTACTTGGAAATCCAAAGAATTCGAGCGAGAATCCCTTCCTAAGACGATTATTTTATTGGATCGGAATGCCCGTGCCTATCGGGACACTGCTGAATTTGAACTGGCGGTATCTGTTGCGGCTTCCTTATTTCGCTATGGTGCGAGTCGTGACTTGGCACTAGGATTACTTTCGATTGGGAAGGAATCGACCTTTTTTGAACCGAAGCAGAGCCAGAATCATCACAAGCAAATCATACAGCATTTGGTCGGTGTAGAGGCAGACGGTTATCACTCTCTTCACCAAATCATCAAGGAACGCTCGAGGGAATGGCCGGCAGGCTGCTTCTTTGTACTTATTTCTCCGCAAAAGGGCTCAGCGATGATACAGGTGATTCACCATCTGGAACATCTTCAGATGAATCCATGCCATATCTGGGTTCATGGGAAGTCCAACCATGCATTCAAACCGCAGGGTTTGGACATGGAAGGCAACAATCAGGAGGATTGGATAAAGGCGATTCGCTCACAAGGCTATATGGGTTATGAGGTTAGTCAATTGACGGACTTGCCTAACCTGTTGGGAGGGGCGAAACGTTATGCCTAACGTATTATGGAAAAGAATTTTAACGACAGATTGGTCGCAGCGAGTCACAGCCATTTTAACTGGTATTTTCCTTTATCAATTTGTCATCTGGATTATGAAAGAGGATGGACTTTGGTTGCCTGAAACGGTCGCTTTTGTCACGGGCACCCTCTTCATTGTAACGGTTACTTACCTCATACCTCATTTACATCGAGGATGGCGTTCTTTGATTCAATTCGGTTTGATTTTATGGCTGCATGGCATAGGTATGAGCTATCATTTTGTGGCGGTTAAAGTGACAGCTTGGAAAGATGTGGTGAAATGGATTGCTCAGAATGCAGGGCAGCTGGAACCATACATTTGGTTTAGTTTAACTGCTTGGATTACTTATTTATTTGCGATGTGGTCTGTCCAATCTAGGCTGCGTGTATTTGTCCTTATTTTTGTCAGTATTTTATTTTTTGCTATGCGTGATTCGTTCAGTATGATTTTTTTGTGGCCGCAAGTAGCTATGGTGATATTTTGCGGATTCTCACTATTGATGGTGCAGCATTTTAGCCAACTGAAGAGACGGGCTCCTGTTATTTGGGAAACGATTACTGATTACCCATCAACCCTCGTTGTTCCCGTTCTATTGATTATCGGTGTCACTTTTCTAGTTGGTTTACTAGCGCCAACCGTGAATCCGATATTAACGGATCCTTACACAGCTTGGAAAGTAAGTCGTGGCGAAGCTGTTCCTCTACTTGGAAAAGGAGTCAGCGTCACGTCATCGACGAACGCAGATGCTTCCTCCGGCTATAGTCGAGACGACAGTCGGCTTGGCGGCGGATTTCGTTATGATTACACGCCAGTTATGACCGTCGAAACGAGCAAGAGAACCTATTTTCGAGGGGAAACGAGATCGCTATATAACGGAAAAGGCTGGGGGACTCAGCCCAGTGGAGCGTAAATTGCCAGTCAATCGTGTGAATGGGAATCCGCTGCCGCTAGATCCGCGATTTGATTTGTCACTTTTGAAAACCAAAGAAGTAACACAAACGATTGTCATGGATAGAGAGGAAGTATTTCCCGTTTTATTTGGGGGATTCGCCATCCAGAAAATTGTGGATGTGAATAAAGGTGAGAACCCGTTTCAACGCCTGATATGGTCTCCTCGCCAGTCAGAACTGCGCTATGTAGGAAGAAATAACTATCCTAAAGACTATACAATCGTTGTCCAGGAACCTATTCTGGAAGAAGCGTTATTGCGAGAAGTCAAATCAGACTACACGAATCAACTGGAATGGGCGGAATATCTACAACTGCCTGCCGACCTTCCTGAACGAGTTAAACAGCTTGCTGTTGAAATTACGAAGGCAGCGACGAATCCTTATGACAAAGCGAAAGCCATCGAGAAGTATTTATCAGATCATTATCCGTATACGAATACCCCAGATGAAAGCAAGGGCAAGAGCAAGGATTTCGTTGACCGCTTCTTATTTGAAGTGAAGCAAGGGTATTGCGATTATTACTCATCGTCTATGGCAGTACTCGCCCGTTCTATCGGGCTTCCAACTCGTTGGGTGAAAGGTTATTCATCAGGCACTTCACCGATTCCACCGGAATTTAGGGATTTAGGTATTTTGAGTCAACTGGGTTCGGAAATCGATGTGAATGGCGCTGGTACCTATACAGTTAGAAATTCGGATGCTCATTCGTGGGTTGAAGTTTACTTTGAAGGCTTTGGCTGGATCCCCTTTGAACCGACCTCAGGCTTCAAACTGCCGAATGTGTTCCCAGAGCAAACACCGCCACCCGTTGACTCATCAACGGATAGTGCCCCTGTTACATTGCCTGACGAAACGAAAGCGGCTCCGAGCTTTACATGGTTGTGGTTGACGTTAAGTGGCGTAGCAGCCGCTGCGGTAGTTGCAGTAGGTCTTTTCTTTATTTTGAAAAGCGATAACTGGAAAGCATGGCGAACCCGCAGGAAGAAAAGGCAAGTCGTTAATTTTAATCAGAAAATTATCGTTGAATTCGAAAAACTGCTGCGGCTAAGCCGTCGCAAGGGCTACATGAGACACGAGCATGAAACAATGCGAGAAGCGACGACAAGGTGGTCGAACCAAAGCAAGTGGATGAAAAAAGAGCTGGAAACGGTGCTCGAATTGTTTGAGAGAGCGAAGTACAGTCAGCAGAATTCCACTGAAGTCGACTATCAGACCGTTAGTCAATCTATTATTCGATTAAAAGAACAAATGAAATAGGACAAAGAAGCCACTCACCTTTCAAGGTGGTGGTTTTCCTATGAGAGGAGATTATTATTTATGGCTTTTATCGACTGTCATTTTTATTCAGATTCCCTTGGTGTTTCAGCATCCATGCATGTTATTTTGCCGCAAGCGGCTCAAAATCAAATCGGATTGGCCTCTGCGGTTTATGGGCATAAGCATCCTACGCTGTATCTGCTGCACGGCTTATCTGACGATCATACGATTTGGATGCGAAGAACCTCGATAGAACGGTATGCTTCGCAATTGGGGATAGCGGTAGTCATGCCAGCCGTCAATCGCAGCTTTTATGCCGACATGGCGTATGGGCCAAAATATTGGACGTTTATTAGTGAAGAATTGCCTGCTTTAGCGCGATCATTTTTCCCGCTAGCTGAGGAAAGAGAATTGAATTATGCGGCAGGGTTGTCCATGGGTGGCTATGGCGCGATGAAATTGGCACTTACACATCCGGATCGGTTTGCAGCAGCGGCAAGCTTATCAGGGGCATTAGATATATCGGACCGAGCATCGAATTTTCCAGACGATTTCAAACTGATTTATGCAGATGTGTCCAAGATTAAAGGGAGCGGGGAGGATTTGTTTTATTTGGCTGAGCAAGTATCAGGCGCGACTAGTCCATCTCCTAAGCTCTATCAATGCTGCGGTACGGAGGACTTCCTTTACGAAGATAATGTTCGATTTCGAGATTATTGCCGCAAATTAGGCCTGGATCTGACCTATGAAGAAGAACCAGGCGAACATGAGTGGGGCTATTGGGATCGTAAAATTCAAAATGTATTGAACTGGTTGCCGCTTCCGGCCCGTTCTTAGTGGGAAAATATGTTCTTTTCTTTTTGCAACAAGCGGATCACTATGGTATAGTTTCACGTATATAATATAGGGATCTTTGAACGTAGTTCAAAGTCTATCCGCTTTGCGACGAAGCAGTTGGAGGTAATTTGTTTGCTGAATAAGCTAGTGCCCAGACAGTCTGTACATACGATCTATGATATTGATGCCAATCACCTATGGGGATTTGGTGTTCGTGGTATTATAACAGATCTTGATAATACACTCGTAGGCGCACGAGATCCGCATGCGACTCCGGAGTTAATAGAGTGGTTGAATCGTTTGCAAAAAATGGGCTTCAAGGTCGTCATCGTGTCCAATAATAATCATGGACGGGTTTCGGCCTTTGCGGAGCCACTTGACCTTCCATTTATTCACCGAGCTAAGAAGCCAACGAACGTTTCATTCCACAGAGCCATGAAGCTGCTTGGTACGAATGCGAGACAAACAGCTGTCATTGGTGATCAAATGTTAACAGACGTGCTTGGTGGCAATCGGATGGGGCTATACACGATCCTTGTTCAACCCATTTCAATTAAGGATGAGGGTTTTTTCACGAAGATCAATCGCCGTATTGAGAAATGGGCTTTAAGAAGGATGAAGAAATAGGAGGATTCATGAGTACAGAAATGATTAATCATTGTGCGGGATGCGGCGTTTTGCTGCAAACGGAAGAAAAGGGTAAGCTGGGCTTTATCCCTGCAGAAGCGATGCAGAAGGAACCGGTTATTTGTCAGCGCTGCTATCGCATTAAGCATTATAATGAATCTTCGAGTATCACACTGCAGCAGGACGACTTCCTTAAATTACTAGGACATGTCGGTCAAACAAAAGCGCTAGTTGTGAAAATCGTAGATATTTTTGACTTTGAAGGCAGTATGATTAGCGGTCTTGCACGCTTTGTGGGTACGAATCCTGTATTGTTAGTCGTAAACAAGATTGATTTGCTGCCTAAAGTGACGAACGCAAACAAGATCATTAACTGGGTTCAGCGCAGAGCCAAAGAGGAGAACCTCAAGGTTGTTGATATCATCCTTTGCAGCGCGAAGAAAAACATTGGTTTCGATCGTGTTATCACAGCTGTGCAGGAATACCGCGGCAACATGGATGTCTATGTGGTCGGTGCAACGAATGTCGGTAAATCGACGTTGATTAACCGGTTAATCAGTGATTATAGTGATCTGGAGTCGGAACTGACGACATCACAGTACCCTGGTACAACACTTGATCTGGTCAAAATCCCACTGGATGATGGTCGGTTTATTGTTGATACACCTGGAATCGTGCATACACATCGTTTAACCGAAGTCGTGAAAAAGCGTGATTTAGCTAGAATCATGCCTGACAAACCGCTTAAACCGATGGTGTTTCAATTAAATGAAGCGCAAACGTTATTTTTTGGCTCCTTAGCTCGGTTTGATTTTATTAGCGGTGAACATCAATCATTCACTTGTTACACGTCCAATGCCATTCAAATTCATCGTACAAAGCTAGAAAAGGCGGATGATTTGTATGAAGAACATAAAGGTGTCATGCTTGCGCCACCTAACCTAGCGGACTTGGACGAGCTGCCCAAGCTTGTGAAGCATCCGCTGCACATTCCTAAGGGGAAACAGATGGATGTGTTGATCTCTGGTCTAGGCTGGATTAAAGTGAACAGCTTAGCTGGAGCACAGCTTGCCGTTCATGCGCCGAAGGGGATTAAGGTTATCACGCGTGAGTCGTTGATTTAGGGGGACAAGAGGAGAGCATGGAGAAACTGGTGACGACGATTGACAGTCATACCATTCTATATGGGGTTTTCGGAGATCCGATACGGCATTCCCGTTCCCCGATTATGTTGAATCGGGCGTTTCAAGAAGCGGGTATTAACGCAGTTTATGCTGCTTTTCACGTTCGTCCTGAAGAACTTGGGGATGCAGTTCGCGGGATTCGGGCATTAGGATATCGCGGTATTAACGTAACGATTCCGCATAAAGTGGAAGTTATGCAGTACTTGGATGAAATCGATGAAGGGGCTAGGATCGTTGGAGCGGTGAATACCATCGTTAATGAATCTGGCAAGCTCATCGGTTATAATACAGACGGTATCGGCTATGTGCGATCGCTTAAGGAAGAGACAGGAATAGAACTGAAGGGGAAAAGTGTTCTTCTCCTTGGGGCTGGTGGAGCTGCCAGAGGCGTTGCCTATGCGCTTGCTAAAGAAGGGGCTCGCCGTATCTACATCGCGAATCGTACCAAAGAACGCGCCTTGGAGCTTGCCGACACGATAAGTAGCTACACCGAAGCGATTGGACTTGGCATGGATGAGCTAGGACATGTCGTAGATGAGGTCCAATTCGTTCTGAATACAACTTCGGCCGGAATGCATCCTCATGTTGATGAAGTTCCGTTGCCGCTTGAATTCCTGCGTTCGCACCATCTGGTCAGCGATCTCATTTATAATCCGCGAATAACAAGGTTTCTTCGTGAAGCGGAAGCAAGAGGAGCCCGCATACATGGCGGACTCGGTATGTTTATTTATCAAGGTGCTTTTGCCTTTGAATATTGGACTGGTACCCCTGCGCCCGTTGCGGCGATGAGACAGGTGGTAGAACAGTCGTTAGCTGAATAAGAATGAATAGAGGGACATCTATGTTAACAGGCAAACAGAAACGTTATTTGCGCTCCATGGCGCACCATTTAGATCCGATCTTCCAAGTAGGAAAAGGCGGCGTGAACGATCATTTAATCCGTCACATTCAAGAAGCATTGGAAGTTCGTGAACTGATTAAAATTACTGTGCTCAACAACAGTGGAGAAGACCGCGACGAGGTCGGCACTGAATTATCCGAAAAGTCTGGCGCAGAACTTGTGCAGGTTATCGGTAAAATCGTCGTGCTTTACAAAGAATCGCGTGACAAGAAGAAGATTGAACTGCCGCGCTAACGAGGTGGATGTATGCTTGTCGGAATAATGGGTGGCACCTTCGATCCTATCCATAGCGGTCATCTGATCGCGGCGGAGAGAGCGAGGGTGGAAGCAGATCTTGCCGAAGTGTGGTTAATGCCGGCAAATGTGCCGCCGCATAAGTCAAATGCGCCGAAAGCAACGACGAAGCAGCGCTGGGAGATGGTTTGCCTTGCTGCGGAAGGCAATCCTTTTTTTCGTCCAGTTGATATCGAAATCAGCAAAGGCGGCGTATCTTATAGTATCGATACGATTGAGCTGCTCAGCAAAGAATATCCAGGTACGGAATTTGCTTATATTATAGGTGCTGATATGGTTCAATATTTGCCGCAGTGGCATCGCATTGATGACATCGTGCGGCATATTCGTTTTATTGGATTAGCTAGGCCTGGCTATGAGCTTGACTTGTCGCATATGCCTATTCACATTCGGAATCGAGTAACGATTGTACCCATGCCGCTTGTTGAAATTTCGTCAACAGCTATTCGTAATGAAAGGCAAAGGAACGGTTCAGTCCGTTACCTTGTCCCAGACTCGGTGAATAGTTACATGGAGGTGAACCGTTTGTATGAATCGTGAGGAACTGATAACGGCGGTTAAGGAACAAATGCCTGAACGCCGCTGGCTGCATACACTCGGTGTCATGGAAACTAGCGTTACTTTAGCGAAACGCTTTGGTGGTGACCCGGTCAAAGCCGACCTTGCGGCCATTTTGCACGATTATTGCAAGTATTGGTCCGTTCAGGAGCAAGCTAAGATTATCCGCGAGAACGGATTGCCCCAAGACTTACTGGACTATGATAAGGAGCTGTGGCACTCCCATGCTGGAGCTTATATCGCTAAGGAGCAATTTGGCATCCATGATGAGGAGATACTAGATGCAATTCGGTATCACACTTCCGGTCGTGTTCAGATGACATTAATGGACAAAATCGTATGTTTAGCGGATTATATGGAGCCTGGACGTGATTTTCCGGGTGTTGATCTCATTCGCGAACTCGCTGAACGCAGCCTTGAGAAGGCGCTGGTCGCCGGCTTTGATTCCACAATTAGTTTTTTAATTGCCAAAGGCAAACGGATTTATCCGCTTACTATTTTGACTCGGAACGATTTGATAACACAATTAAACACATAAACCTTGGAGGATGATTGAATGAGTAAAAACCCAGAAGAAGTATTGGCTTTTGTTGTTGAGGCTGCTGAAGATAAAAAAGCGGCAGATGTTGTAACCCTGAACTTGAAAGGCGTATCCTTAATCGCTGATTATTTCGTTATTTGTCATGGAAATTCAGAAACACAAGTGCAAGCGATTGCCGGCGAAGCTAGAAAGAAAGCACATGAGCACGGCGTTCATATTAGAGGCTACGAAGGTATTGATACAGCAAGATGGGTCCTGCTTGATCTAGGGGATGTTGTTCTTCATGTCTTCCACCGCGATGATCGTGAATATTATAATATCGAAAGACTTTGGTCCGATGCCAAAGTTGTGGAGCGCGTATGAGAATGGAAGCAGGATCCCTTGTTACCCTAGAGGTAGCGAGGGAAGTTCCTCCTAACGGTTATTTCCTTACCGACGGCCAGCAGGATGTTCTTCTGCCTTATGCAGAAATCGTAGGAAAGATACAACCTGGAGAGCATGTTGAAGCCTTCTTGTTCCATGATACACAGGATCGATTGATGGCTACAATGAAGCGTCCTCTTCTTCTTATGGGCAAAGTAGGACTTCTGGAAGTTGTAGATATTCACCCTAGATTTGGATATTTTCTAGAAATGGGACTAGGTCGCAATCTATTGCTTCCCTACCGACATGTACCTGAGCTCGAGGAGCTGCGTCCTCAAGTAGGGGATAAGGTATTTGCCACATTAGCCCACGATCGGCAAGGGCGTTTAATCGCTAAGCTGGCTCTGGAAGAGGATCTGGCTCCTCTTTGCGTTCGTGCACCCTCGAGTTGGAGTAATCAATGGGTCAAAGCACGTGTGTACAGACCGCTGCAAATTGGTACCTTTGTGATTTGCGAAGCCGGAGTCCTCGGCTATGGTGTTATCGGACTTATTGCTGCTCCGGAACGGACACGCCTGCTGCGTGTAGGTGAGTTAGTTGAAGTACGTGTCGCATTCGTTCGTGAAGAGGATGGACGGGTTAATCTGTCGATGAGGCTTCCGAAGGAAAAAGGCCGCGATGAAGATGCCGAGCGAATTTTGAGTGTTCTCCAAGAACGGCCAGGGAATGCGATGCCATTTTCCGATAAAACGTCGGCGGATATTATCAAGGATCGATTTGGCTTAAGTAAAGCGGCGTTCAAACGCGCATTAGGTAAGCTTATGAAGGACGGGCTCATCTATCAGGAAGATGATTGGACCTATCTGAAGCAAGAGGAGACGCAAGCTTAACATGAGTTACGAAAAATTCGCTTACACCTATGATCGCTTGATGAATAGCATGCCGTATGGAGATTGGCTTCGTTTCGTTAAAGAAAGCTTCGAACGATTTGGTATGAAACCATCTACGATTGTTGATCTAGGCTGTGGTACTGGGAATTTGACGATTCCTTTAGCCTTGGAAGGGTACAAGCTGACAGGGATTGATTTATCGGAAGACATGCTGGCAGTCGCCGAGCAAAAAGCGGGGGAGAACAAAAGTCGATTCCGCGGTGGCTCCATTCATTGGGTACAACAGGATCTGCGTGAATGGGATCTAGGTGAACAAGTGGATGTGGCGCTTTCGATCTGTGATAGTCTCAACTATTTGTTAGAGGAAGACGATATCATCCATGCTTTCCGTCAAACCTTTGAGGGGCTTAAGCCAGGCGGTCTATTCCTTTTCGATGTGCATACTCCTGAGCAATTGTTCGCTTATGCAGACTCTCAGCCCTTTTTCCTGAATGAAGACGATGTTGCCTACATATGGACAAGCGAGTTGGATGAAGAAAGAGTGCAGATTGAGCACGATTTAACGATATTTGTCAAGGATAGCGGCACGGATACATTCCGACGCATCGATGAAACTCATCTTCAAAGGGCTTATTCTTTGCAGTGGCTTAAGCAAACGCTGCTTGACGTCGGTTTCACTGAGGTGCATATGGCTGCTGACTTTACTTGGGAGCAACCTACCTCTATGACGGAGCGCGCTTTCTTTATAGCAAAGAAATAACGACAATGAAGTCCATTGCGGCTTGACAGTGCGGCATTATTTTACATATAATCAAAGCTAATTAGATTGTTAAAGCTTAGAAGAGGATTAGTAACTTGTACAGCATCTCTCAGAGAGCCGGATATAGGGTGGAAGCCGGTAGATGTCAGTCTTGTGAACTCGCCTTGGAGCTAGAAGGTGAATCACCATTTAAAGCGGAGAGACTTTGAGCTACACTCAAAGATCCCAAAGCGGAGAGACTTTGAGCTACACTCAAAGATCCCAAAGCGGAGAGACTTTGAGCTACACTCAAAGATCCCAAAGCGGAGAGACTTTGAGCTACACTCAAAGATCCCTAAGCGGAGAGACTTTGAGCTACACTCAAAGATCCCTAAGCGGAGAGACTTTGAGCTACACTCAAAGATCCCTAAGCGGAGAGACTTTGAGCTACACTCAAAGATCCCTATATATGGTGCTAGCCGGATCGTCTCACCCGCGTTAAGGGGCAGAGTGAACACAGGCAAAGAATGCCTTGTGTTAACTAGGGTGGTACCACGGGAATCTAACCTCTCGTCCCTAGCGATATCCGCTAGCGATGAGGGGTTTTTTGGCGCTTATAGCGTTTTTGAATCATGAAGAGTATGGCTGTATACAGGGAGGATTTTGCACATGACACAGGAAACTAAAGAAACCCAAGTAACAAGAGAGCAGCAGGGCTATAATCCACAAGCCATTGAGCCGAAATGGCAAGCTTATTGGGATGCGAAGAAAACGTTTAAGGTGCTTGAAAATTCGGATAAACCGAAGTTTTACGCGCTGGATATGTTTCCATATCCGTCTGGAGCTGGCTTGCATGTAGGACATCCGGAAGGCTACACAGCAACCGATATCGTATCACGTTTCAAAAGGATGAGAGGCTTTAACGTCCTTCATCCAATGGGCTGGGATGCTTTCGGACTTCCTGCTGAGCAATATGCGCTCGATACGGGAAATGATCCGCGAGAATTCACCAAGAAGAACATTGATACATTCCGTCGTCAAATTAAATCTCTAGGCTTCTCGTACGATTGGGATCGTGAAATTAGTACAACAGATCCTGAGTATTACAAATGGACGCAATGGATTTTCATCCAATTGTACAATAAAGGACTCGCTTATGTGGATGAAGTTCCCGTAAACTGGTGTCCTGCGCTGGGTACTGTTCTTGCAAATGAAGAAGTGATTGACGGTCTGAGCGAGCGCGGCAACCATCCCGTTATTCGAAAGCCGATGCGTCAATGGATTCTGAAGATTACTGAGTACGCTGAACGTCTGCTTGAAGATCTCGAGGAGTTGGATTGGTCCGAAAGTATCAAAGATATGCAGCGCAACTGGATTGGTAAATCAACTGGGGCAGAAGTCCAATTTGCGATTGATGGGTACGATGAGAAGAGTCTGACGGTATTTACGACACGTCCGGATACTTTGTTTGGCGCTACGTACTGCGTTCTGGCACCTGAGCATGAGCTTGTAGAGCAAATTACAACGGCTGATCAAGCTGCTTCCATTAAGGAATACCAAGAAAAGGCTTCCCGTAAAAGCGATCTCGAGCGTACGGATTTGGCCAAAGACAAAACAGGTGTTTTCACAGGGGCGTATGCTGTTAATCCGGTAAATGGCGCGAAAGTGCCAATTTGGATTGCTGATTACGTGCTTGGTGGCTACGGTACAGGAGCAATCATGGCTGTTCCTGGACACGATCAACGTGACTGGGAGTTTGCTAAACAGTTTGAATTGCCGATTATCGAAGTCGTGCAAGGTGGAAATGTTGAGAAGGAAGCTTATGCGGGGGATGGCGAACACGTCAATTCCGGTCCGATTAATGGTATGAACATCGAACAAGGGATCAGTCATATGATCGCTTGGTTGGAACAGAACGGCAAAGGCCGCGGCAAAGTAACCTACCGTTTGAGAGATTGGCTCTTCAGCCGTCAAAGATATTGGGGAGAGCCGATTCCAATTCTTCATCTTGAAGATGGCACTATGAAGCCTGTTCCTGTGGATCAACTGCCGCTTTTGCTTCCGCAAGTTGATGAAATTAAACCATCAGGTACAGGAGAATCACCGCTTGCGAACGTATCCGAATGGGTAAACACGATTGATCCGGAAACCGGCATGAAAGCTCGTCGTGAAACGAATACCATGCCGCAATGGGCTGGCAGCTGTTGGTACTATCTGCGTTTTATTGATCCTCGTAATGATAAAGAGTTTTGTTCGCATGAGCTTCAGCAGCAATGGCTGCCTGTAGATCTTTACATCGGTGGAGCCGAACATGCTGTACTTCACTTGCTGTATGCACGTTTCTGGCATAAGGTGCTTTATGATCTTGGCTTTGTTCATACCAAAGAGCCTTTCCATAAGCTTGTAAACCAAGGGATGATTCTTGGTGAGAACATGGAAAAAATGAGTAAATCCCGCGGTAACGTTGTAAATCCGGATGACATCGTTAGCGATCAAGGTGCGGATACACTGCGTATTTACGAAATGTTCATGGGACCGCTTGAAGCTACAAAACCATGGAATACAACGGGTGTGGATGGGATTTATCGTTACTTGAATCGTGTGTGGAGGCTGTTTGTTGACGAGAATGGTCAAATAAACGCTAAAATCAGCGCCGATGAAACATTGGGCAGTGATACGTTCAAACGTACTTGGCACCGGTCGATCAAAAAAATAACGGAGGATTTCGAAGCCCTGAGGTTTAATACGGCGATCAGTCAAATGATGATTTTCGTTAATGAAGCCTATAAAACAGAGCGTTTACCGCTTGAAGCGATGAAAAACTTCGTTCAGATGCTGTCTCCAATTGCGCCGCATTTGGCCGAAGAACTTTGGGAGAAGCTTGGCGGCACAGAATCAATTACTTATCAGCCGTGGCCAACCTACGATGAAGCGTGGACAGTCGATAATGAAATAGAGATTGTTGTACAGGTTAATGGTAAAATTGTTGATCGTGTGCTGATTTCCAAAGATACAGATGAAGCTGCGATGGAGAAAATCGCATTTGACCTCGATAAAGTCAAAGAAGCGACCGCCGGAAAGGCCGTTCGCAAATTGATTGTTGTAAAAGGCAAATTAGTCAATATTGTAGTAGGATAGTAAAGGAAGTTGGCAATTTGGGAAGGCTACTGCTTCAAAGCAAAAAGCAGCTCGGCCTTCTCAATGTCTTCTTCATATTTGGCATGTGTAGCAGAGATGACACTTGAGAATATCCCAGCGAGCTCGTCGTCCAAAATTCGTAAACCTTCCTCCGTAATTCCACCCGGTACAGATACGCGTTTTTGCAGAGTAGTAGGGTTGAATCCTCCGGTCGTAAGCAGCTTTCCTGTGCCTAGCGTCATTTCACTGGCAAGTAAGGTAGCTTCCTCAATCGAAATACCAGTTGCCTCAACAGCGGCATCAATAAATGACTGCAGAAATTTGGCAAGAAATGCAGGACCGCAGCTGGATATGTCAGAAGAGATCCGCGTAAAATTTTCGGAAACACGAATGGGTGAGGAAATATGCGCAAACAGGTTCTCAAGCCACTCTTTGTCCTCAGGCTGCATTCGATTCCCATGAATACATAGTGTAGCACCACTCAACACGTAGTTCGTGATACTTGGGATAATCTTACTGATTTTCGCTGGCAAAAGACCTTCCAAATGTTTGAGCAGGACAGGGCTTGTAATGGATACGATGAGCTGAGAGGGAAGCACGTCCTCTTTAATTTCATCAATAACCTTCTTGAATTCAGACGGCTTCACACATAGAAAGATGAGATCGCTCCCCAGTACAACTTCTCTATTCGACGCGGCAACATGAAGTCCAGGATATGTCTCCGCAAGCAGCTCAACTTTACGAATCGTTCGATTTCCCGCTATAATTTGCTCCGGATTGAAAGCTCCAGAATGAATGAATGCTTCAATCAGAATACTTCCCATACTCCCAGTACCGATGAATCCTGCTTTCATCCAGTAATCCCTCCCGAAAAAATCAGTCACTTTCTTTCATCATTTATTGAACGGGGTTCGTTTTAAATGCTATGCCATTCGGATGCTTTTTCATGTATATGTTCTTATGTCAGCAATTATGTTTGGAAAAGCTTGCGAAGTTAGTTTTGCTGAAGCAAAACTCTAAAGATAATGCATACGAAGTCAGTTTTGCTAAAGCAAAACTCTAAAGTTCATGCTTACGAAGTTAGTTTTGCTAAAGAAAAACTCTGAGGAGGGAATTCGTGGATTTTTTTGGTTCTAAAAGAGGAAGGATACTGCTTATGATGGCAGCGATCTGTTTATTTGCTTTTATCGTTTGGCCTTTTCTTCGTGGCGGCAGGTCTATGATACAGACAAATTTTATGCCTATGAACACTCAGATGCAGTCTATGATTGCTCAAAATGGAGAAGAGCCGGCAGCTGAGGCGAAGCCAATAAGAAAATCAGATTCGAAGTTAAGTAAAAACACAAAACCGAAGGGCGCCATAGACACTGAACAGAAGACAATTATAGATGCAGAACCGAAAGCTACGAAGGACATAATACCGAATACAGCCATAGATACAGAACAGAAAGCTACCATAGAAGCGGAACAGAAAGTAACCATAGACACAGAACAGAAAGAAACCATAGACACAGAACAGAAAGAAACCATAGACACAGAACAAAAAGCAACAGCACCTTCATCTACGGAGTTACCTAAGCTTTCTGTTACGCCAAATGAAAAACCGGGAGTTAGTTTGCCAGCAGCGCGGTATACCGGACAATTGGATCTTAACACAGCTACGCTTAAGCAATTAGATGAATTACCGGGTATTGGAGAGAGCAAGGCAAAGGCCATACTGGACTATCGGTTGAAAAAGGGGCGATTTAGCCGGATTGAGGAGCTAATGGAGGTAAAGGGCATCGGGGAAAAAATGCTTGAGAAGTTAAAGGTATTTCTTTATGTAACTTCATAATAGTCCATTCATTTCTTTTATTTTGCTAGGAAATATGAGAGAATACTAGAAATGAAAAAAGGAATCCACTTGTATACATAGGTCTTCGGAAGGAGGAGTTGCATTCCGTTATGAGCAACCGTAAAGATTGGGATACGTATTTCCTCGATATTGCTTACATGGCATCAACGCGATCAAGGTGTAACCGCCGACATGTGGGAGCTGTTTTGGTTCAGGGTAAGAAGCTGCTTGGAACAGCTTACAATGGTGCGCCTATGGGTGTGCCCGATTGCACAGAGGCTGGCTGCATGCTTGTAGAAGAAATCGAGCTGAAAGTAGTGGATGATACCGAGGAAGTTATTCGTAAACAGCGATGTATTCGTACGATTCATGCTGAGCAAAATCTTCTGCTGTTTACGGATCGGGAAGATCGCGAAGGATCGACTGTCTATGTGACAGATCAGCCTTGCTGGACATGTGCGAATATGCTGGCCAACAGTGGAGTGATGGAGATCGTTTTTCATCGCGGATACCCCAAGGATCATGAGAAAGTAAGTCATTTGATGGAGGACAGAGGCATCGTGTTCCGTAGAATGGAAGGATATGAACCTCCGCCTGGCACGGTTTCTGATGTTGTGAATTAAATATGTCTACTGTAGTGAGAGGAAGAACCTTTTTCTAGAAGCAGCCAACGGTGCTGCTCTGGGGAGAGGTTTTTTTGTTTGTTTGCCCTTGCGAATTGTCTTTTGAAGGGACTGCTATTGGAATGACGAGACTGTCGATTAATCCAATATGCAACCTTATAAATTGTGGGGATGACTCAAAAATTCGATTTTTGAGTCATACACCAGCTTTGTGAAGGAACATGGGCTAAGGTGGTATCAATGTTGTAGTTTGTACAACAATTTACACACTAAAAGGCTGTTTTTCAGCTTGAAGTTGCAGTTTGTACAACAATTTGAGCCCATTTGTTGCGAAATGGCCTTTATGGGGCCTAATTGTTGTACATAATACAACAACTAAGGGGAAGAGGCGGGATCTAGACATCAATTGTTGCACTTTCTACAACATCGTTCAACGAAGAATATGGATTCATTCATCCGACAACATCAAATGAGCATAAAGGACGGAGGATTCCAAATTGAGACTACTCAAAGGTGAACGAGATGTGATGTGGGAAATATTGCAGAAAATCCAATGTCGAAGATGAAGATGGAAGATGAATGATGAAAGAAGATAGATAAAAGATGAAAGAAGAAAAATGAAAGATGAAAGATAAAAGATGAATGATGAAAGTTGAATGAAGTTCAATGCACAGGTTGTTCTTCAATTAAATAGGTCGTGTAAATGACTACTATTTGGTTCTAAAATATTCAAGAGGAGAGGAGCAGTTATACCTATGCAAATGCTAATGAAACGACCAGTTGTTATAGGGTGTTGTCTGTGGATAACTGGCTACGCGCTGGCGCTCTATACCGAGCTGCGGTGGTTATCTCTGATGACGAGCGCGCTGCTGTTAGCCGCGCTTATCGTCATTTATGCGCTGCGGCTGCCTGGCAGACAGCCGCTGTGCGCCTTGCTGCTGGTCGGAGTAGCCTATGGCTACTTCCAATGGACCGACCAGCGCAACGTCTCTGCGCTGCTGCCGCTGGCGCAGCAGCGGCAAACCCTGGACGGCAGCGAGGTCACGCTGCTCGGCCGGTTCTCCAGCCCTGTCACCGTAGACGGCGACAGGGCCAGCTTCACGATGGAAGCGGAATCCATCCGCTTCCCAGGCGCAGAAGCTTTCCCGCTCGGCGGGGAAAGCGTGCAGGTCTCGCTGCGCCTGCTCCAGCAGGAGCAGCAGGCGGTGGCGTCGGGCTGGCGCCGAGGCGACGCCCTGACCCTGCACGGGACGCTGCGCAGCCCGTCCCCGGCTCGCAACTTCGGCGGCTTCGACTACCGCCGATACCTGCGCCTTCACCACACCCATTGGCTGCTTTCAGCCAAAGGGGTGGATCAGGCGCAAGTCGAGCCTGCGGCTGCGCGCGTAAGCGTCGTCCAGCTGCTGCGCTGGAACGACGAGCTGCGCGGTGCCCTCAGCAGGCGCATGGACCTTATCTTCCCCGCGCCGCAGGCGGGGTTCATGAAGAGCATGCTGATCGGTCAGACGGACGATCTTGATCCTGAGCGCTTCCAGCAATTTTCAGAGCTGGGATTGACTCATATTTTAGCTATATCCGGCTTGAATATTGCAGTATTTCTTGGCGTTTGCATTTGGATCATGCGCAGATTAAAGCTGGCAAAGGAGACCTATTTGCTAATTTGTATATGGTTATTGCCGTTCTATATCCTACTGACAGGTGCTTCCCCTTCCGTTGTTCGGGCCGGACTTATGTCGATCATTGCCCTCTATGCAGTCTCGGCGAGGTCATTTTAAGGATGTATTGCATATTATGGCGATTGTGGCATGGAGCATGCTTTTGTGGAATCCATACTTCTTGCTGGATGTTAGCTTTCAGCTTTCTTTTCTGGTTACACTTGGTCTCATTGTAGGGGTACAAAGAGTCAATGATATATTCACTCGGTGGATTTCTTCCCCAATGATCAGGAATTCGGCCTCCATTACGCTTGTTTCCCAAATGATATCCTTTCCTGTATCTATTTATTATTTTAATCAGTTTTCTTTAATATCTTGGCTAGCTAATGCCATCTTGGTTCCTGTTATTAGCATGATTGTATTTCCAGCTGGCCTGCTTGCTTTAGTTCTGGGAATCGTCTACGTTCCTGCTGGAAAAAGCATCGGTTTGCTTATTTCTTGGTTAAACGAAGTGATTTTCTGGATGACAGACAAGCTGCAGCATTTAAACCAGTTTAAGATGCTGTGGCCGTCGCCGAGCTTACCCTGGATTGCCTTTTATTATGCTTTTCTCATTTTGATTTATGGAATATGTCAGCGCATGTTGCAAGAAGCTGGAGGAGAGTCCCCGATTATTTTGGTAAGCGTCAAAGGTACAAAGAAAGTGAACTTATCGAAATGGTTAGTATGTGCGACAGGAGGTTTCCTGCTATTGCTTTGGATGGGGTATTCACCTGAGCGCTTCAACCGATCCGGTCTCGTTCAATTTATCGACGTTGGTCAAGGTGATGCGATTCTGATTCGGACGCCTTATGGACGACATATTCTCGTTGATGGTGGAGGGACTCTTACATTTAGGAAACCTGGTGAAGATTGGAAAATTCGCAAGGATCCTTATGAAGTTGGCAAAAAGCTGCTCGTTCCGCTGCTCAAGAAACGCGGTGTTCATCAACTAGATCTCGTAGTTCTCACACATGAAGATACGGATCATAGCGGCGGTCTGCAGGCTGTTATTTCACAAATGCCTATCAAGCAATTTCTCTTTAATGGGACGCTCAAGCCGGGGGCAAGCATAGCGAAATTATTTGATACTTTGCTAACGCGCAAAGTGCCGCTTCTGCCAGCGAATGTAAGCAAGTGGATCCAAATTGATCCGGTCACCAGATTGCAGGTCCTGTATCCTTTGGAAAGTGATAATCGGCTCATCGAAATTGTCAAAGAACAGAATGCGCGGTCTGTTGTTTTTTTGCTCGAGATGCAGCGGACGCGTTGGTTATTTACAGGGGATATGGAGAAAGAATCTGAAACAGAGTTGGTCGATTATTTAAAAGATCACCCTTCTTTATTGGATCAAGAACTAAAAACTAATCACAAGATCGATGTACTGAAAGTTGCGCATCATGGGAGCAAAACGTCGACGACACCTGGATGGCTCGACTTTTGGAAACCTTCATGGGCCGTCATATCCGTTGGTGGTATGAATAGTTATGGTCACCCGGCACCTGATGTGTTAAGGCGTTTGGAAGAGAATGAGATTCAGATGTTACGAACAGATCAAATGGGTGAAGTGCAGCTTGAAGTTCGCAAAGAGGGTATTTACTCCCGTGTAAAAATAATGGATTAATTGACATCGTTAATAATCTCTATCCAGAGTTGTTCGATTGTGGATCTTGGTGTTCTTCCGCCTTAGGATCCTGTTTCCATGGTGGATCACCATGGGCATGCAGCTCTTTGTAAATCCAATGAACACCGTAGGGAATGACGAATGAGAGGAGGGTACAGATCAATATCATGCCTGAAGGCAACCTTCCTATGAGAGAAAACCACATACTTGCCTTACTCCTTTGTCGTTTTGATGTTGTTTCCGATACGCCTTATAATGACTTCTGCCTGCACGTTAATCTCTGATTGTGTGAAAATATTTAATCCCTGATCCCAATCATTTTCTATTGGCTTCCATAATTTATAATGATTTTCATATAAAAAAGCCCCCAGTCCCAATGCATCTTTTTTATAAGTTTGTTGGAGTTTTTTAATTGCTTTAAGGGTATTGGCTTTAACTACATCTTCCAGACTTTTCTCTAAATCTTTAATTGCTTCTGAATTAGAGGGATCATATTCGGACATCGACTTATCAAGAACGCCTTCAGTTGCGAGTTTAATATTGAACTTAAACTTTGTTGGACTAACTTGCTGCATGGTAATTTTCCTTTTCGTTCTTTCCGCTCGGAAGGCAAAGGTGTGATTCTCAATTTTAGCTTCGATGATACCGCCTTTAATTTGCTCAGTGACGAAGTTTAACCCCTGTGTTTCATCGCCTTGCAAGAATCCGACCAATTCCTTGGTGGTACCATCGAATATAGCTGATCCGGTCATCGAAACCCCTTTCTCTTCCAATTTTACGGTTTGAATAGGGAAGCTTTCATGTTTGACCAAAAATTCATGGACATCACCAATACGTGATTCGGGTAACATGAAATTTGATTTTCGATCGTTTCTGGCAATAGATGTAATATAATCGATAGGTGTGGGTTCATTAAAAGTAGGAATATCTAGAATATCTGCGGCTTTGCCATCGGCAATCAATATTTGAACGCTTCTTCGCATTTCATTATTACGTAAGAAAAAATCCAACAAATCGGCGAAAATTTTATCGTCTTTGGCTACTTCGCTGGAAACGATAATGATTTTTAGATGTTCGAAATAAGGGGAACGACTTGTCCTGGCTGCCAATTTTGCACTAACGGCAGGCATTGAGTTTTCTGTTGTTGATAAATTAAAGTAGGCTTTACCTGAACTGCCAGATCCTCTTTGTCCTTGACTGCTTTGTTTCAGCCCACTGGGTACGACAATCTGATAGGTTCCCTTGAATTTGTGTTTCGAAATATGGCTGTAATCGATAGCAACGCCGATTACAAACCCGCGTTGGTCAATTTCTATACGATCCCAGCAGCCTGTTAAAAGGAAGAGGATGCAGATTAGACTGGGCCAACAGCTCCTTTTTTTAAGAAGCATCACTATTCACTCCTCGAAGTTTAGCAGCAACGTGTATGAGGATAGGAAACATTATGCCGACAAATAATCCTACATAGCTAATGATACTGCTTATTTCATCGAAATCAGCTAAGTTTCGTGGGAACATGCAAAGTAAATAAATGACTGGGCTTAGTAGGAATACCCATGTTTTTTTCTTCGTTTTGGTAAAAACGGACATAAACAGATAGATGGAACAGTCATAAGCCATCATGGTTGTGGTGAAGACAGTCATAATCCAAATTGTAAAAAAAATAGATTCAAACCGCTCAAAGAATGCGCCTGGAATTTGCATTTCCTTGGCAAGCTCAACGGCGGGATACGTAATTTGTTGAAGGGCGAAATGTGAAAATACACCAACGCAAGTAAGGTAGATTGCCATATATAGTACTACAGGAATAGCTACTCCGAAGACAACGGCTTTGGGGGCATCCTTTGGGCGATTCATTAGGGTGATGTAAATTAAGATGACTTCGAAACCAAAAAATGAGAATGCGCTGGATTGCACGCCTCTCGCCAAACTTTTCCAATCTGAGATCATAAACGGTTTTAAGTCATCCAGGTTAAATATGCTCATGCTAAAGGTGAGTACGATTAGTGAGATGGCGATAACAATGGGTAAGAATAAAATGTTAAGACGAATAATACCGACTCGGCTGCCAGAAACGGCATATACGACGACCAGTAAGAAGGTTAGGGATATCGCTTCAACAGGTGTGCGCTCAAATAGATATTGTTTGGAAATATTAGCAATAGCCCTAACTTCATAAGCGCTATATAGGATGAAGTAAAGGGCGAGAGAAATGATTGCAATGAGGGCAATAGGCTTCGTGACGGCTGCTTTGGCATAAGCGTAATAACCTTGTTTGCTAAAATGAATGGCAATTTTGGCAAGCATCCAGGCTGTGCCGATGGCCAGAAAGCCTGCCAGCAGTATGGATACCCACCCGTCAGAAGATTGAACCGTTTTCGCTAGTTCCCTCGGCAGAAAGAGTATACCAACGCCAGTAATCATGGATGAAATCGTGATAATTATATCCACGTAGCCGATCTCACTATCGCCATATTCAAAAGATTTCATCCTCTATTTCTCCTTCCTTTCATTCTCTGTTCATTTTTTGTTTGCATCATTTTTGGCCGCTTTGTTACGAACAACAGGGGTGATCTTAAAATGAGATCTTTCCAGTCCCGTAATAAAATTGGCGCAAAAGGGGTGGAGTATGGAACGCCAAAGCTCTTCAGGTTTACCAAGTGGATATTGATCATGATGTAGGCTAAGATGATCCCGTATAAGCCAAAAAAAGCAGCGACCAACATAATGCTGAATCGCATGACGCGCAGTGAAATGGCAAACGAATAAGACGGCAGGGAGAAAGAAGAGATAGCAGTGACGGCTACAACAATAACCATAACAGGATTTACTATGCCGGCAGCTACAGCTGATTCTCCAATAACTAAACCACCTACGATACCAATGGTTTGGCCGATTGGTTTGGGCAGTCGGAGTCCTGCTTCCCTTAAAAGTTCGAGCGTGAACTCCATAGCGAAGGCTTCAACAACTGCCGGGAATGGCACCCCTTCCCGTGCTCCAGCGATAGAGAAAGCCAACTTGGAAGGGATCATCCCATGATGGAATTCGAGCAAAGCAATATAAAGAGCTGGCAGAAAGGTAGCAATGAAAGCGGAAATTAATCGAAGTACCCGCGTCAGCGTTGAGATGAGCCAATTCTGATAATAATCTTCAGGTGATTGCAAACTTGAAGCGAATGTAATCGGCAATATGAGGGCGAAGGGGTCTCCATCTACCAGAATGGCAACTCGACCTTGGAGAAGTGCCCCAGATACTCGATCAGGTCGCTCCGTATTCATAATAAGAGGAAATGGACTTAGGAAGCTGTCAGCTATCCATTGCTCCAAGTAACCTGACCCTTCAATATCATCTATATCTATGGTCTTTATTCTGCGAGTAACTTCTTTCACAAGGTCGGGATGCACAATATCAGCAATATAAGTAACGATTACCTCACGTCTACTTCTTTGCCCGATTTGATAGGTGTCAAAAACAAGGTTGGTTTCTTTCATTCTTCTTCGAAGTAAAGCAGTGTTCGTACGGATGTCTTCAGTAAAACCTGCTCTTGGTCCCCGAATGATTGATTCAGTTTGCGGTTCTTCAATTGAACGTGTTTTCCAACCGCAGCTAGAAATGATGATGCATTGTGAGAGATTGTTTAATAGAAGAATCGTATCGCCAGATAGAATAGCCATTAAAGCGTCGTCCAGAAGTTCAACCGTCTCCAACTCATAAGCCGTTAGAATTTGCTGCTTCAATACTTTTATTAATTCCGAAGATGAGGTGACTGCATGATCAAAGGAATGAAGCATCGGGCTTAGTAATTGATCATTAATCATAGCGATGTCGACCAGACCATCAATGCTGACTAATGCACACGGATATTGGTTTGTACCGATTGTAAAATGTCTAATGAGTAGATCGCTTGGATGGTGCAGGATCGTCTGAATGGTAGTCAAATTTTCCTGTAATGACGCTGATAATGGTTTACTGGAATCTGAACTTGAAGTGTTTGGCTGGTTGTGAACCTGAGGGGTTCGAAGCAGACGTCTTCTGCCAAATAATTGTTTGAACATGATGCAGCCCTCCACTTTCGAATAGCTCATCAGTAATATTTACCACTTCGGTTAGAATTAATCGGTTATTGCAATTTCTTAGGCGGTACTACCCAAACATAGTACTTTCCCTTCTTTTAAAAAAGCTTACAATGGAGAGTAATTTGATGGATAAGAGAGAGGGGAGAGCGGTTTGTGAGGCGAAGATGAAACTAATCGGTCTGGTATACGTCTAATAACAAGTGTATTTATTTCTGGAATTTTGTTATTCTGGTAGTTGCAAGACTGCCATCGTTTTTTTATTCTAAAAGAGTTGCAACCTTATGAGGCGCTGCTGCGTCTGTAAGATTGCAAGAGGGAGGGATCCCAGTGGTAGCACCCGAACTGGTAAGATCTGCACAAGCCGGTGATCGTGATGCTCTCATTACCCTATTGCGAGAAATTGAGTCTCACGTATATCGAACCGCTTATTATATTTTGAATAATGAACAGGATGCCCTCGATGCTTCACAGGAGGCACTCCTTCGGATTTATACAAAAATTAATTCCTATGAAGAAAAAGCGCTCTTCAAGACGTGGGTACAGCGGATTGTAACGAACATCTGCATCGATAAATTTCGCAAGGCGAAACCAACGGTTTCGATTGATGAGCATGATATGACCTTTACAGCAGAGCATAATGTTGAACAGGAAATGTTAGTTGGATATTTAGCCAAAGATATTAGAGAAGCAATCGAAAAGCTTCCCGAACACCATCGATCTGTTGTTGTTCTCCGTTATTTGCAGGACTTTTCGTATCATGAAATTGCAGAATCTCTAAACCTACCGTTAAACACGGTGAAGTCTTACTTATTTCGAGCTAGACAGCAATTACAGTCGCTGCTCCAAGAATATCAGAAAGGAGGTGTTCGGGGATGAATTGTCAAGAGGTGATGGAATTTATGCAAAGACAGCTGGATGGAGATTTAAATGCGAAAGAGGAAATTGAGCTTCATGCTCACCTGATGCATTGCTTGGACTGTGCACAGATGTTTGAACGTTTACAAAGATTGTCCGATGAACTGACCCAGTTACCTAAGGTCATTCCTCCATACAGTTTGGTCGATGCTATCATGCCGCAGCTGGCTGATATAGATAGACATGCCGCGGCGTCCATTACCGACAAGGTGGCTGCTTTCGGCACCAGTGCTAACCAGTCAGCTTCTATGCAGCCTCCCAAACTCCCTTGGACACGCCGTTTAGGATTACAGTTCTCCTGGAAATTCGCAGGTGGCGTCGTTGCCGCAGGTCTTATCCTTGGTTTCTTCGCATTCAATCTGAAGCATCCTGTGCTGGAACAAGCAGATGATTTGATGCAGCCAAGGGCTAACAAGCAAAGTGCCGGACAGATGCATAGCACGGCGGCATCCGATTCAAACGCCGCACAAGATACTGCCAAAAAGAACGCGGCAAATAGTGCAGACGCGAAGCAGGCGGCCCCTAATACCCCAGCCGCTGCTGGGTCAGTAGGGCAAGGGAAAGCGCCGCAGCCGGAAGCAACAGCGGGCAATGGGCTAGTGGGACCGCAGGCTACTACAGATGCGAAGCTGGAAGAGCCCAAAACGCTGAGTTCATCTGGGACCACAAAAGGTACGGATGGTTTGCGCCAAGCACCTTCTACCTCAGAGCCTGAACGGTTGAAAGACCCTGCTTCCGCTGGGACTAAAGTGAAGAAGGATACGGACCCTGTATCAACGAATCCGCCAACCGATAGTAAGGTACCAGAGGAGCAGAAGGTATTGAAAACGACCGATTCAACACCTACACCAGCTGCTAAGAAAGGCGGAACTACGAGTGATGTCGGAGGCATCTATTCTTTGACAGCACCAGTCGGTGCGAATCCATTGAAGTCAGCAACGGGCGTTCTCGAGGCTGTTGTTGAAGAGCAGCATGTCGTGATCCGAAACAGCTCTACCAAAGAAGTTGTTTTTGCGTCCAAGCAAGTTTGGAAGTCTGGTGATCTTATCACACTAGTGGAATGGTCTAAAGACGACAAATTATTTTATCAAGTTCAAAGTGAAGGCTCGCTTCAAACTATTCTCATTGATTTAAATACGAAAGAGGAAGCAGCTAAGTAAATTTGTGATGCGAATGCACCAATGTGATGGTTCTAGCGTATGTTATAAGATAAGGAAACGGCAATGGTTTGGTGGTTTGTCCACACGGTATAAGGTTTCTAGAGCCTTTAGCCGGTGTTTAAATAGACAAACAAAGGGATTACCTCAAGGTCTTCGGGCTTTGACGTAATCCCTTTGTTGTTGGTAAAATGGTTGCAAGGAGTGAACACTAGCTATGGACGCAAAGAGAGCATTGAAAGATATACAAGCAGGGCGCCCTGCACCGGTTTATTTGTGCTATGGTCCTGAGAAATATAAGATGAGGGAATTTATTCAGGTATTAACAGATTTGCTCATTGAGCCTGAGCACAAAGAGTTTGCAGTGAGTAAATTTGATTTAAGTGAGATTAGTCTCTCTGCGGTGCTGGAGGATGCGGAGACCCTTCCCTTTATGGTTCCGAAGAAGCTGGTCATCGCGAAGAATGCGCTGTTTTTCACAGGGGCGAAGGAAAGTTCGAAGATTGAACATCACTTGGATCGTTTGACGGATTATTTGAAATCTCCAGCCGATCATACCGTTGTGGTATTTACGGTAGATGCAGATAAATTGGACGAGCGTAAGAAGATTGTGAAAGCGCTCAAGGACCTTGAAGCGGCGGTTCCCTTTTTATCACTTAGCCCAGAAGAATTGCAGCAATGGGTAGCTAAACAAGCCCAGCAGCTGGGTTTTACGTTCACGGGGGAGGCAGCCGACCAGCTGATCCTATACACCGGAGGAAATTTGCAGTCCTTATCTGCAGAAATTGAGAAGATATCATTATATGTAGGAGTCGGTGCGGAAGCATCGGTTGATGTAATCGATCAATTGGTGGCGCGTAGTACAGAACAGAACGTCTTCATACTAATAGAGGATATTGTAAATGTAAGACTGGAACGTGCCTTCGTAATTCTCGAGGAGCTGCTGAAGCAGCGTGAGGAGCCGATCAAGATTGCGGCGCTCATCGCAAGACAGTTCCGTATCATGCTGCAGGTGAAAGAACTAAGTAAACAGGGCTATTCCCAGCAGCAAATGGCTTCACAGATCGGTTTGCATCCCTTTGCCGTGAAGGTGGCTGAAGGGCAAGCGCGCAAATATGATATTGAGAAGCTGAGCCGGATCATGTCGCAGCTTGCGGATCTCGATTTTCAAATGAAAACAGGGAAAATCGATAAAGTGTTAGGCTTAGAGTTGTTCCTTCTTAGGCTTGCTGCCTAGGAGGACGGCCTTTCGAATAGTAAAAAGTCCAGCTCTCTGTGATAGAGAACTGGACTTTTGCTTTATGTCCGTTTTATTACGCTTGAGCCGTAAGAGCGTTCAGCTTTTTAGCCAGACGGGACTTCTTGCGGTTAGCGGCATTTTTATGGATTAAACCTTTAGAAGCTGCTTTGTCTAATTTCTTAGAAGCGATAACTAGAGCTTCAGGGGTTACAGCTGTTTCGAAAGCTTTCACAGCAGTACGCAGAGCGGACTTTTGGGAAGCGTTACGAAGACGGCGCTTTTCGCTAACTTTTACTCGTTTAATAGCGGATTTAATGTTTGGCATGAAATTCACCTCCTACTTACAAAACACGTTCAACGTTACATTTGTATGTTTGCTGACAACTTTAAGTATTCTACCATGCAATAATTGAAAATGCAAGACCTGTCAATAGGTTTTCAGTGGTCTCTGTTTTTGTATAAGCGGTTGTAAATCGTAGCACAATAAGGGATGCAATGCACCCAAGGGTAACGGCTAAGCTGTCCGCCAAGGACAGGCGCGTTTACCCAGAAATATGCAAAGCTTATAATGTGAAACATATAAATTCTTATATTTAGAGAAAGGGGAACTTCAATGGACTTAAGCTCTTTTACAACACATACGGATCTTGCGTTAGATGCAAGGGATATGGCTCATGCAGCCAATCAGGGGCAACCGATACCTGGCATTGAACAGGAGTCGACGCGTGAAAACGGGATACGAGTTACCAAGATCAACGTTCTGAACGAAGAGGGCTCCAAAGCGCTTGGCAAGCTTCTCGGACATTATATAACGATAGAAGTTCCAGCTCTGCGGGAGAAAGACAGCCAACTACAGGACCGCGTCGCCACGAAATTAGCGCAAGAGTTTGAGCAGTTTCTGCGTGATATCGGCATCCCCAAGAATGCCAAAGCGCTTATTATCGGTCTAGGCAACTCGAATGTGACACCCGATGCGCTCGGCCCTCTGGTTGTGGATAATGTGATGGTCACACGTCATTACTTTGAACTAGTTCCCGATGACGTTAGTCCAGGGTATCGGGCGGTTAGCGCGGTAGCGCCAGGGGTGCTCGGAACAACGGGGATTGAGAGCAGTGACATCGTTCAGGGGATAGTCGATATGTCCAAACCTGATTTCATAATAGCCATTGATGCGCTGGCTTCCAGATCCTTAGATCGGGTCAATACGACCATTCAAATCGCAGATACAGGCATTCATCCCGGTTCAGGCATCGGAAATAAACGTAAAGGGCTGACCAAAGAAAATCTTGGCATTCCCGTGGTAGCTATTGGGGTTCCGACTGTTGTGTATGCATCGACCATCGTGAATAATGCTTTTGACTTAATGCACAAGCATTTTAGCCAGCAAACGAGCAACACAGGGCAGATTCTAGGGCTTCTTGACAATATCCACGAAGATGAGCGGCTGCTGTTGGTTAAAGAGGTGCTGAACCCCGTAGGACACGATCTGCTTGTCACGCCGAAGGAGATCGACCAGTTTATTGAAGACATCGCCAATATTATTGCTAGCGGCTTAAATGCAGCCTTACACGATGCCGTAAGTGTTGATAATGTAGCAGCCTATACGCACTAAATGATTATAAGAACTGAGTCCGCTAGTTCGGTGGATGCAGTTCTTTCTTTTTATCCATTTTTATGTAATTTGGAAGGAATAAGGTGGGGGGCGTCGAAATAAGGGACGATCAACTTAAATGAGGACGTGGTTCTGTTGAGCAGCGCAAATAAAGCGAAGCTATTCATAGGGTCATCTGCTGAAAGTGTGGAAGTAGCAGAGGCTTTGCAGTCTAATCTCCATTTTTCATTTGATGTAACCGTTTGGAGTCAATTGTTGTTTCCTCCTTCACATACAACCTTAGCTCCACTCATTAAGCAGGCGAAGTCTAGTGATTTTGCTATCTTTGTCTTTCAACCGAATGATTTGACGCTTTTGAGAGATTCATTGGTCAGCACAGTACGTGACAATGTTATTTTGGAACTGGGTCTATTTATTGGTCAAATAGGTTTGGAACGAACTTATTTTCTTATTCCCGAAAAAGAAACCTTACATATAGCCTCTGATTTAATCGGCCTAACCCCACTAACCTATAATGCGAATCATTCCTCTGGGCTAATGGCTGGCCTTGGACCGGCAACTTTCGTCGTCAAGCAAATGCTCAAAGAGTTAGGGCTGAGAGAGAAATGAAACCAAAGATATTTATAGGCTGCTCCCCTGCAAGTTCGATGTGGGCTGAATTCTATCAAGCGCAGTTGTCTTCATCATCTGAGGTAACGGTTATTAATCAGGGTGTGCTTACGGCTTCCAATCATAAATTGAAAATGCTAAAAAGGCACATTGAAGAGACGGACTTTGCCCTTCTTATTATCACGCATGCGGATTGTCATGATCCATTAGTTTACGGAAATATACTTGTATTGATAGGGCTTTGTATTGGAGAATTGGGCCACAGCCGCACGTTCATTGTGATGTCTAAGAATTGTGAATTGCCTGAGTATCTGGAGGGTTACAATCCACTGCGAATTGATGATCAGCAGGCTGTCTCTGGAATCGCGGAGCTAGCAGGTCCTCATCTCTTTCCGATAAAGCATAGTATTGGTGTTCATAAAAATCGATACAAGTTATCCGATATGAAAAAAAACGATGCTATACGCAGTTTTTTGTTCGACGCCTTGGATTCGCTCAGTGTGTCCAGCGTGGATTATGACCGCGTATTGGATAAATTCCATAAGACATTTGATACCAATTGTGGTATAATTGAGCTTCAAGAAGTGACAGCGGCAACGCTCTTTGAACTTCTCGAAGATGGTGTCACCTTGCAGCAGTTTGGCCGTGCCGGTCAGGTTAGCAACAACCACAGTTTCAACGTCAATGACCCCAATAGCTACTTAGCCGAATGTTACCGGGGCAAGGATACGAACATCTACCTAGGGCAAGCCAAGGATAAAGAAGATGGCGAGTTTGAATACATTTACTGCATTAAGCTGCATCCGACCATTGTTTCATCCATACATTTCAAAACAAGGACGGATATTCCCGCGCGCAATCATCATCAAGTCATGATGGAGTTATCGGAAAGAAATGCGAAGCTCGTGTCTTCACTCAAATCCATTGTGAAAGGAAGGATTATTTATGCTGAAGCACATGAAGAAAGTTCGTAACCGACCAACCACCGACACTAAACATAAACAGAGTGACAAGACGCTGCTCAAATTATATAACGGACCCACTGTTTTGAATAAAACAAGCGGGGTAACGATTGTAGCCAAAGGGTCATTTGATTTCGAATCCCTTGCATAGCAAGATAAACATAAGAACCCCGTGAGGGGTTCTTTTTTGACACAATAGAAAGTATAGGTTTCGAGGTAGAGCTTAAGGGTATCCCCTTTCTAAGGTGGCCATTCAAAAACTTCTGCAATTGTGCAAAGTCGGCTGTCGATTCGTTGTGGACAAACGCTAACGAACTCAGAAAACGTGATGAAGCCCAAAAGCGGGCTTTTGATAGTCTAACGAATCGAGAAAACGCTATTGCAGGAAAGACAGCCCCAAATCACGCTTTTCGCTAATGTAACGAGGCTGCGATTCGTTAGCCATTCGAGTATGCGCATGATGAGGACAATTGCGTGTGCACGGTTCGTTAGCTCTGGGACAGCTTCCAAAATCGGTCTGCAGAGAAAAGAAGATGATCATGGAGAAAGCGGATATGGGCGGTTGGAAACCTATATCCAATTCCCTGCCCAAGCTCAAACATATGGATTAGCACACAAAGGACCTGAGGCAAAGCCTCAGGTCTTTCTTTACGTTTAAGCATGTATTTGTTGTAGCGAAGCTTAACTATTATTTATTGGGCAGCCGCGGGAACGGATCTATTCATCGCTAAAGTGTGGGAAGCGCGTGGAGGTAACTGGATAGTGAGAAAACACGCTTAAATCGGGGGATCCGTCCGGAACCTCCGTAATATCTGCTGAGGTAATGAAATTCATCGCTAAAGTGTGGGAATGGTGCTAAAGCGAAGTGAGAGGTCGAAAATGCACTTTTCGGATGCTGAAAGAAGGAGGGTTAACGGGTTTGCAGCCTGAGAAGGCAGAAAAGGGAGTCTCGGAAGCTCGAATGCAGCTAATATGGCGTGAGACGTCTGAAAAGGACCTCTCAGCTGCTGAAAGAAGGCAAGTTAGCGGGTTTTGCGTCCTGAGAAGGCATAAAGGGGCATCTCGGAGGCTCGAATGCAGCTAATGTGGCGTGAGACGTCTGAAAAGGATCTCTCAACTGCTGAGAGAAGGCAAGTTAGCAAGTTTGGTACCCGAGAAGGCATAAGTGTTTCCCTCTATCAGAAAAATTCTAGTGTTTTGGTTCTATCGACGGAGCTCGTTTCATAGATTGAAGTAAGATAGATTAGGAGGAATCAAACTATGAAATGGACATCAGCTACTTTGAATCTCAGCCATGTTCGGAAAACGTTTCAGAGCGCAAGTTCCGTCGGAAAAACATTTTTTATACTCAGTTTCGGCACCTTAGCTCTTTTTGTACTTATTGGCGTAGGCGGCTTCTTGCAAAATAGAGTCATGACGACTTCGCCAGTTTCATCAATGAAGAGCTTAGCTGCATCCGTCACGAATCAGTTTTTTATCGATATGCTGGGCATGGAAGTGCCTCATCTACATAATGATCAGAAGAAATTTACATTTTCTCAGCATAATGTGTTTCATTTCGCTTTTCAGTTCATGACGGACATTAATCCAGGCGATCCCAAAAGTCTCGTGGCTAGTGAAGTTCCGGGGATGGATGCGAATAGAACGACGGTATTGGTTAAAGGGAGTGAAACGAATCCCAGTGACCCTATTGACTATCCTCCAAACTCACAAGATCTGGAGGCAGAGGCGAAGAATCCTGGGCTGTCTCCATCGCCAGAACCCTCACCTGTGGGTGGTGCGGCACCGATCACTAATCCAACAGGACAACCGCCAAGAACCGCGGGGGAAAATATCGCTTTCATTTATCAAACACATAGCAATGAGTCTTTTTTGCCAGAGCTAAAAGGTGTTACCAATCCTGATAATGCTTATAGCGATAAGGTGAATATCATTTCCGTAGGTCAACGATTAGCACAAAATTTGGAGAAGGACGGCATCGGTGCCGTACATTCCAAGACGGTCTATCCAAGTACAGTCAAAAATTTCGAATATCCGTACTCTTACAAATATTCCTTGAAAACGTTGCAGGAAGCTGCAGTTGCACATCCGGATTTGCAATATTATTTCGATATTCATCGGGATTCAGCTGCACGCAATAAAACGACCGCAACCTTCGACGGCAAAGATTATGCCCAGGTGTATTTCATCATCGGCGGTAAAAATCCGAATTGGAAAAAGAATGAGGAATTCGCGAGCAAGATTCATCAGGCGTTAGAAGCCAAGCATCCCGGCATATCCAAAGGCATTCATGCAAAAGAAGCTAGCGAAGGCAACGGATTATATAATCAGAACTTTTCGCCAAATAATATATTGATTGAGGTCGGCGGTCCATATAATTCACTGGAAGAGTGCTATCGAACAACAGATTGGTTGGCAGATGCTATTTCAGAGGTAATTTTGAACGCGAAGAAAGTGGATGCACCTGTGGTTGCCCCTAAGCAGTCGTAAAGGCAAAACTTTAAGGTATATGCTTTCGAAGCTAGTTTTGCTAAAGCAAAACTCAGTTAATGCTTACGATGCCAGTTTTCTTGCGAAAACTTAAGCATATGCTTTCGAAGCTAGTTTTGCTAAAGCAAAACTCTAAGGAGGATCTCAAAAATGAGGCTGAGGCATTTTTATGTGAAAGTAGGCTTGTTTGGACTCTTGCTGTTGTTCTGTATTTTATTCGGAGTCAGCTTGGCTTCGAGCGGTATGGACCGTATACAAGGGCCTCAGCCATCCTCTATAGCTGCACAGGAGCCGGCTGTCAAAACGCCACCAGGGAAAATAACCACAGTTAAGACGTCACCAACGCCATCTCCGAAAGGAGACACAGCAGCGAAAGCTAACACTGCAGCGAAACCAGAGGCTGAAAAGAAGTCGGAACCGGTTGCTGATCACGATAACTCATTGAATCATGTCGGGAATAAATTAGGGGACTTACTGCAGATTGCATCGCATCACGGAATTAAGTTATTCGTGTCCTTGTTTGATGCCATCTTAGGGAAAGGTTAAGGGGTACATTGCTGCAACTTCCCACAACTGCTATAATGAAAATTATTTGCATGTAGTGGGGGTTAGTCTTTAGCATGACGGACATTCGAGAAAGACAACAAAGAATTCGCAACTTTTCAATTATCGCTCATATCGATCATGGCAAGTCAACACTTGCCGACCGCATACTTGAATATACGGGCGCATTATCATCGCGTGAGATGCAGGAGCAAGTGCTGGACCAGATGGATTTGGAGCGGGAACGCGGAATTACGATTAAACTTCAGGCAGTTAGATTAGCTTATCGTGCTGACAATGGCATCGATTATATTCTTAATTTAATTGATACACCGGGACATGTAGACTTTACATACGAAGTATCCCGAAGCCTTGCCGCTTGTGAAGGCGCTCTGCTGGTTGTAGACGCTGCACAAGGTATCGAAGCGCAAACGCTTGCCAACGTGTACCTGGCATTGGAAAATAATTTAGAAATTTTACCTGTTATCAATAAAATCGATCTACCTAGTGCTGATCCTGACAAAGTGAAGCAGGAAATCGAGGACGTTATCGGACTTGATGCCAGTGAGGCTGTCCATGCTTCCGCGAAAGCCGGTATTGGGATTAAAGAGATCATCGAGCAAATTTGTGAAAAAGTACCGGCTCCGCAAGGAAATCCGGACAATCCCTTGAAAGCATTGATCTTCGATTCCCATTACGACAGCTACAAAGGTGTAATCGTTTATGTGCGTGTCGTTGATGGTTCGATCAAAGCAGGCTCCAAAATCAAGATGATGGCGACGAATAAGGTATTTGAAGTTATCGAGGTGGGAGCATTCAAACCTAGAATGTCATCTGTGCCATCCCTCGAAGTTGGAGATGTAGGTTTCATCGTAGCGGGTATCAAGAATGTTGGCGATACACGTGTTGGGGATACCGTAACTGAAGCAGATCGTCCATCACCTGAAGCGCTGCCTGGCTACCGACGGATTAACCCGATGGTGTTCTGCGGACTGTATCCGATCGAAACAACGGATTACAACGATCTGCGCGAAGCTTTGCAGAAGCTAGAGCTGAATGATGCTTCGCTGCGATTTGAACCGGAAACATCGACAGCTTTAGGTTTTGGCTTCCGCTGCGGTTTCTTGGGTCTGCTGCACATGGAAATTATTCAGGAGCGGATTGAGCGTGAGTTCAATATTCCGTTAATTACGACGGCGCCAAGCGTTATTTACCGCATCACATTAACGAATGGCGATGTGATGGAAATCGATAATCCATCGAACTATCCAGATCCACAGCGAATTGACTTCGTTGAAGAGCCATATGTCAAGGCATCGGTTATTGTTCCGAATGATTATGTAGGAACGATTATGGAGCTTTGCCAAGGCAAACGCGGTGAATATTTGAACATGGAATACCTGGATACCAATCGTGTAACATTAACATACGAGATTCCATTATCCGAGATCGTTTATGATTTCTTCGATATGTTGAAGTCAAGAACTAAGGGCTATGCTTCATTTGACTATGAAGTATCTGGCTACAAGAAATCGAATCTCGTGAAAATGGACATTCTTTTGAATTCCGAGCAGGTAGATGCGCTCTCCTTCATCGTTCACCGTGACACTGCGTATCATCGTGGCAAAATCATTTGTGATAAGCTGAAGGAACTGATCCCGCGGCAAATGTTCGAAGTGCCGATTCAAGCGGCGATTGGACAAAAGATCGTAGCGCGTGAGACGGTTAAAGCGATGCGTAAAAACGTACTCGCCAAATGTTACGGCGGTGACATTTCAAGGAAACGTAAGCTCCTTGATAAGCAAAAAGAAGGTAAGAAACGCATGAAGCAAGTCGGCAGTGTAGAAGTGCCGCAAGAAGCGTTCATGGCGGTTCTCAAAATCGACGAATAGATATAAATGAATGAGAAGCTGGGGTGGCAGAGTAACTCTGTCCCTTGGCTTTTTCTTAGTTGATGCTAAGTATAAGTTCTTTACTTTGCTTTGCATCAACCTTGATAAACCGTCCGTCCCTGAGGCCGGCGGAGTTGTTTATCCTAGATAGAAAGGAAATACCCCTATGTTAGTAACCTATGCGGCTCCAACCGCTGTGTATATTCATATCCCTTTTTGCACGAACAAATGCCATTATTGCGATTTCAATTCTTATGTACTCAAAGGCCAGCCCGTTATGGAGTATCTGGATGCGCTTGAGCGCGAGATGGAGCTTACGGTTAGAAATAATCCACCGATCAAGGTGGAAACGATTTTCGTGGGCGGGGGAACACCGACGGTGCTGCTTCCTGATCAAATGGAGCGGTTTCTGCGCATGGTTCGTACGTATTTTCCGGCAGATAGCGCAGAAGTTGAGTTTTCCATGGAAGCAAACCCAGGAACAACAGACGAAGATAAGCTGGCCGTTATGAAAGAAGGCGGTGTCAATCGGATTAGTTTCGGTGTGCAATCTTTCAATAATGATTTGCTGGCCGCAATTGGACGAATTCATAATACAGATGACGTGCATCGAAGCATCGCGAATGCCAAAAAGCTAGGTTTTGATAACCTCTCCATTGACTTGATGTTCGGGCTTCCCAAACAAACGGTAGATATCATGCAGGCTACTTTAGATGAGGCTTTATCTCTGGATCTCCAGCATTACTCCATCTATAGCCTAAAAGTAGAAGAGAATACGTTGTTTCACACATTATTCAATAAGAATCAACTGCCTCTTCCAAGTGAAGATGAGGAAGTAGATATGTACGAACTCATCATGAAGAGGCTAGAAGCAGCTGGTTATAAGCAATATGAAATCAGCAACTTTGCTAAACCGGGTCGAGAGAGCAGGCACAACTCAATGTACTGGCGCAATCGTTCCTACTATGGACTCGGTGCAGGGGCTCATGGGTACATGAATGGCCAGCGTCATGTGAACGTGAAGGGAATTCAACCTTATATCGATGCTTCAAAGGTAGGCTTGCCGATCATGGAACAATTTGAGGTAACGCGGCAGGAAGCTATGGAAGATTTCATGATGGTTGGTTTGCGATTGCTGGAAGGTGTACGGAACGCGGATTTTATCGATCAATTCGGAACCACCATCGAATCGCAATTCGGGGAAACCTTGAATGGCTGGCTGCGAAAACAGCTGCTTGAACAAACGCCGGATGGGTATCGATTGTCCAAACATGGCATCCTGCTTGGCAACGAAGTCTTTGCATCATTCCTTGCCTAGACGAGTAACATAGGGAGACCTGTTTGGATCCAAATTTGATGCAAAAAACTCTTGTGCAAATATACGCTTTATTGTATATTTATACATGAATCCACAAGCGAATCAGCGGCAAAGCCGTAGTGGCGCTAGCGTGGGTTTTATGCATTTTTGTTGCGATTGGTGGGATGACAGTGAATCTATCAACTACAGTGTCCGTTAGGAAAGCTTCGATAAGCGATATTGAGAAGCTGCATGATATTATACAAGGGTATGCCAAGCAGGGAATTATGCTGCCTCGGAGCAAAGAGATGCTGGAGGAGCAGATTGACACTTTCGTTGTCGCTGAATCGGATGGCTTGCTGATTGGCTGCGGTTCCCTTACACGGCTTGGGCCTGATCTTGTTGAGATTCGCTCACTTGGGATGACCCCTGGCTACAAGGGGCAAGGAATTGGCGGAAAACTTGTGAACTTCTTAGTTGAAGAGGCAAGGAGCCAAGGAATTATTAAAGTGATGGCGCTCACGTATGAAGTCGCTTTTTTTCAAAAAAACGGCTTTACCCTCGTGCCAAAAGATATTTTCCCGGAGAAGGTTTGGAAAGATTGTATGCATTGCAAAAAACAGTATTGCTGCGATGAAATCGCCGTACTTAAACGATTGGATTGACTTGACAACAGACCTTAGGGTCTGTTATTTTTGTATTAGGATTTAGCACTCACTAAATACGAGTGCTAACGAAAGTGGCAAATAGTGATTTGTGAAGAGGAGGGGTACCTTATGTTGACGGAGCGTCAGCGCATGATTTTAAGTGCTATCATTGATGATTATGTTCGTTCAGCAGAGCCAATTGGTTCGCGAAGTATTTCGAAGCGGGGCAATGTCGGATTCAGTCCGGCGACGATCCGTAACGAGATGTCTGATCTCGAAGAAATGGGTTACTTGGAGCAGCCCCATACGTCCGCAGGCCGTATACCCTCACACAAAGGTTATCGCTATTATGTCGATCATTTGCTTCAACACGGTACCTTGCATAATAACGATTTGGACTCCATGAAGGGTGCTTTTGCCGAACGCATTCAAGAGATGGAAGGTGTGATCCAGCATGTTGCGGGAATGCTCTCCAGTCTTACGAATTATACATCGATCGTGCTTGGCCCTGAGGTATTCAGTACAACGCTGAAACACCTGCAGATTATCCCGCTTACAGAGACGACAGCCGTAGCCATTATTGTTATGAATACGGGTCATGTGGAGAATAAAACAGTTTCCATTCCTGAAGGTATACGGATGTCTGAGATCGAGAAGGTCGTTAATATTCTGAATGCTAAGCTTAAAAATGTACCGTTGATTGAGTTTAAATCTAGGCTTTATAATGAAATTTCGAGCGAGTTAAGCAAATATGTGAATGGGTATCAAGAGCTTCTTGCGGTTGTGGAAAGCGTGCTTCAAAGCAATGAGAAGGATCGCGTCTTCCTAAGCGGTATGACGAATATGTTGACCCAACCCGAGTTCAAGGATGTTGACAAAGTGAAGAGCATCTTTGATCTATTGGAAGAAGCACCAACCCTCATCAAACTGTTTACATCGGCAAATGAAGGCATTGAGATTAAAATTGGTGCTGAAAATAGTATTGAAGCTATCAATAATTGCAGCTTAATAACGGCCTCGTATTCGATTGGCGATAAGCCTCTTGGAACGATAGGAATTTTGGGTCCTACCCGAATGGAATACGGCAGGGTCATTAGCTTAATGGAGCATTTGTCGAAGCATCTCGAAGTCGTTCTAGGGCGTTGGTATGGCAAATGAGCGGAATGAAAACAGTTCATAGCGAGGGTGAGGAACGTTACTCAACGCTTGTCAACAATGCTGCTGCTGTAAGAGCGATTTGTTCGGCAGTTGAGGGGACGCTTGGACCCAAGGGTCTCGATACCATGTTGGTCGGCGGGCAGGGTGAAGTAATCATTACCAATGATGGTGTAACTATTTTGGAAAAGATGGACGTCACCCACCCCGCGGCCAGGTTGATGATTCAGGTCGCGCGCAGCCAGCAGCGCCAAATCGGCGACGGGACAACGACGGCAACGGTTCTTGCCGGAGCATTGGTGCAGGAAGGCGTCGCTCAGGTGACGCGCGGCGTACCGGTTGCGAAGGTCGTCAGCGGCATGCTGCAAGGCATCGAGTTGGCGGTCAAAAGCTTACAGAGCCGAAGCCGCGCGATCATCGGCTTAAGTGATAGCGCGCTGAAGCGCATTGCTATCACGGCCGGTAGGGAGCAGGCGGATATCGCAAAGCTCATCGTTCAGGCCGCCGAAGCGGTCGGCGAGGCGAAGCTTCGCGAAGACGGATATCGCTTCGCAGACAGCGTGCTCGCCCACGAAGAGGCGAGCAGCGAGGTATGGACCGGCATTCTGCTGAACCAGAAGCCGATGAACTTGCATCTCGAGCACGAGCAGCGAGATGCTCGAATCCTCGTGCTGCATGATGCCTTGGAGCCTGAGGCGGTCAGCGAGGAAGCGCTGGTCACCGAGGCAGGCTTCCAGCGCTACATGCAGCTGCGAGAGCAGTTCCGCAGCAGCTTAGGCTTGCTGCTGGAGCTTGGCGTCGGGCTGATCGCATCCGACCGCGGGGTTGACCCCGAGGCGGAGCAGTTCTGCTCCGACCATGGTATTCTCGTGCTGCAGCGGCTGTCCCGCAGGGACATGCAGCTGCTCAGCGAGCATACCGGCGCTAGGCCGGTGCGGCGCACGGCGCTGCGCAAGAGCGCGCCGGAGCTCGGCGCCGCCCTCGGGCACGCGGGCTATGCCGCGTACGACGAGCGGCTGGAGCGCGTGCGCGTAGCGCGGGGTCACGGGGAGCAGCACGTGACCGTGATCGTTGGCGCCGCGACACGCGAAGCGGCGCATGAGCGCTCGCGCATCGCGAAGGACGCTGCGTCAGCCGTTCAAGCCGCCGTACGCGGCGGGTACTTGCCCGGAGGCGGCGCCGCGGAGATGGCGGTCGCCCATGATCTCGAGCGCGTCCGCGAGACGATGAAGGGCATGGAAGGCTTCGGGGTTGCCGCTGTCGCAGGGGCACTTCGCAAGCCGGTGGCTCAGATCGTCGTCAATGCGGGATATAATCCGCTCGAGAAGGTTGAAGAGCTGAAAGCCGCGCAGATTGCGCTGGAAACCGACAGCCTTGGTATCGATTGCGATACCGGACAAGTGACTGACTTCTTGGAAGCAGGCATTGTGGATCCAGCTGATGTGAAAATTCACGCTCTTCAAGCGGCTGGAGAAGTCGCTGCCGCTGTGCTGCGTATTCATACGGTCATTAAAATGAAACAGCCTTTTGAAGAGGCCTAAAGATGGGCAAACTGACGTCAGAGAGATTATGATGTATTATTTTTAGGAGGTGAAGGACAATTGAGTACTGGAGATAACAAAACAGCAGAGCAAGACGTAAACACTACATACGCAGCCGAAGGCGAGCAAGCCGCTGAACAGCAAGAAGCGGTGAGCCAAGATTCGCAAGCGGAGGTTTCTGAAGAAACCAAAGAAGTTAGCGAATTGGAGACGGCGCGTATGCAAGCAGAAGAAAACTATCAGCGTTTATTACGCGTTCAAGCGGACTTCGACAACTTCCGCCGCCGTGCTAGAGCGGAGAAGGAAGATTTCGCGAAATACGCTTCGCTTAAATTGATTGAACAGCTTTTACCGATTGTAGATAACTTCGATCGCGCGCTGTCTTCAAGCAAAGAGACGAAGGATTTCGACGCTTTGGTGAAAGGTCTGGATATGACTTACCGAGGCATCGATCAACTGTTAACAGCAGAAGGGCTTAAACCGATCGATTCCGTAGGTCAACCGTTCAATCCGGAATTCCACCAAGCAGTAATGCAGGTTGAATCCGAAGAGCACGAAGAAGGTATCGTGGTAGAAGAACTGCAAAAAGGCTATATTCTCAAGGATAAAGTCATTCGACCTGCCATGGTCAAAGTTAGCGTGTAAGAGATCTTATTTTTCTCAACATTCAAATAAACGAAATGTTCCATAGGAGCAAAAGGAGGCAGCTTTACATGAGTAAAGTAATTGGTATTGACTTAGGTACAACAAATTCTTGCGTTGCCGTAATGGAAGGCGGCGAGGCCGTCGTAATTCCTAACCCGGAGGGTAACCGTACAACCCCTTCCGTTGTTGGTTTTAAGAAAGATGGCGAGCGTGTTGTTGGTGAAACAGCAAAGCGTCAAGCCATCACAAACCCAGACAAAACAATTAGTTCCATCAAGCGTCACATTGGTACTAACCACAAAGAACACATCGATGGCAAAGATTACACGCCACAAGAAATCTCAGCCATTATCCTGCAAAAGCTGAAAGCTGATGCTGAAGCTTACCTTGGTCAAACAGTAACGCAAGCCGTTATTACGGTTCCTGCTTATTTCAATGACAGCCAACGTCAAGCTACGAAAGATGCGGGTAAAATTGCCGGTCTTGAAGTTCTTCGTATCGTCAATGAACCAACTGCTGCAGCACTAGCTTATGGTTTGGAAAAAACAGAAGATCAAACGATTCTCGTTTATGACCTTGGTGGCGGTACATTTGACGTATCCATCCTTGAATTAGGCGATGGTTTCTTCGAAGTTAAAGCAACGAGTGGAGACAACAAGCTTGGCGGCGACGACTTCGACCAAGTCATCATTGATTACCTCGTAGCTGAATTCAAAAAAGAGCAAGGCATCGACCTTTCCAAAGATAAAGCAGCAGTACAACGTTTGAAAGATGCAGCTGAAAAAGCGAAAAAAGAGCTTTCCGGCGTTTTGACAACAACCGTTTCCCTACCGTTCATTACAGTCGCTGACGGCGTTCCTCAGCATTTGGAGTTGAACCTAACTCGTGCGAAGTTCGAAGAGCTTTCCGCTCACCTTGTTGAAAGAACACTTGGACCAACTCGTCAAGCACTGCAGGATTCCGGTTTGTCCACTAGTCAAATCGACAAAGTTGTTCTTGTCGGTGGATCCACGCGTATTCCAGCGGTTGTCGATGCGATCAAAAAATTGACGGGTAAAGAGCCTCATAAAGGCGTTAACCCAGATGAAGTTGTTGCTCTTGGCGCAGCTGTTCAAGCTGGTGTATTGACGGGTGAAGTGAAAGACGTCGTTCTTCTTGACGTAACTCCTCTTTCCTTGGGTATCGAAACAGCGGGTGGCGTGTTCACGAAAATGATCGACCGCAATACGACGATTCCTACAACGAAATCACAAGTGTACTCCACTTATGCAGATAACCAAACTAGCGTAGAGATTCACGTGCTTCAAGGTGAGCGTTCGATGGCTAGCGGGAACAAAACACTAGGCCGTTTCATGCTTGGTGACATTCCTCCGGCTCCACGCGGCGTTCCACAAATCGAAGTTAGCTTTGACATCGATGCGAACGGTATCGTTAACGTGTCTGCACTTGACAAAGGTACTGGCAAAAGCCAAAAAATTACGATCACTTCTTCCAGCGGCTTAAGCGATGCAGAAGTTGAACAAATGGTCAAAGATGCGGAAGCTCATGCTGAGGAAGACCGTAACCGTAAAGAGCTTGTTGAAGCTCGCAACGAAGCGGATCAACTCGTCTATTCCGTTGACAAAACGATCAAAGATCTTGGCGATAAAGTAGACCAAGGCGAGATCGACAAAGCGAACGCTGCAAAAGAGAAAGTAACAGCTGCTCTAGCTGGTAACGAACTCGAAGCGATCAAAAAAGCAACAGAAGAGTTGACAGAAGTCATTCAACAACTTTCCGTGAAGCTGTATGAGCAAGCTGCTCAAGCTCAAGGTACTGGAGACGGCGCGGCTGGTGCTGGCGAAGCCCCTAAAGGCAGAGAAAATGTTGTAGATGCCGACTACGAAGTAGTTGACGAACAAAAAAAATAAACATATCCTAATTAAATATGAAGTTTAAAAAGTTGACTTTGATAACGATGTTTTTTCATGAAGTATCTCGGCATCGAAGATTGAACGAAAATCGGGAAGTCCGGTACTCACGTAGGTTTGCCTACGCTCCGTTCCTCCTTCACCAATTTTCGTCCAATCTTCTCGGTTCTGAAAGCCAATTTTTAAACCTGTATTTTATTAATCAACGAATAGTCAAAGCCATCTGGAGTTTCTCCGTGGCTTTGACTTTCCGTTTGTAGTCTTGAACATGGGAGTGGAACAATGAGTAAACGTGATTATTATGAGGTGCTTGGGCTAGGCAAAGATGCATCGCAAGATGATATCAAGAAGGCTTACCGTAAAATGGCTCGTCAGTATCACCCTGACGTGAACAAAGCCGCAGATGCGGAAGATAAATTCAAAGAAGCGAAAGACGCTTATGATGTTTTGAGCGATGATCAGAAAAAAGCCCAATATGATCGCTTTGGTCATGTAGATCCTAACCAAGGTATGGGCGGCCAAGACTTCAGCGGCGGCTTTGGGGATATTTTTGATATGTTCTTCGGCGGTGGCGGCGGTGGAAATCGTCGTAACCCGAATGCTCCGCAGCGTGGGAACGATTTGCAATACACAATGACGATTGAGTTCAAAGAAGCGATTTTCGGGAAAGAAACCGACATCCATATTCCTAGAACTGAAAACTGTGATACGTGTAACGGATCCGGTGCTAAGCCAGGTACGAAGCCGGAGACTTGCGGCGGTTGTCATGGCAGCGGGCAGCAGGAAGTGGTACAGAATACAGCGTTTGGCCGTATTGTTAACCGTCGTGTATGTACGGTTTGTAATGGCCAAGGGAATATCATTAAAGAAAAATGCGGAACGTGTCATGGTGCTGGCAAGGTGAAAAAACAGCGTACCATCCACATTAAGATTCCTGCTGGTGTCGATGATGGAGCACAATTGCGTGTATCCGGCGAAGGTGAAGGCGGAACTCGTGGAGGCCCTGCGGGCGATCTTTACGTCGTTATTCGTGTGAAAACACATGAATTCTTTGAACGCGAAGGCAATGACGTCTATTGTGAAGTGCCATTAACCTTCATGCAGGCAGCGTTAGGTGATGAGATCGAGATTCCAACGCTTACTGAGAAGGTTAAGCTCAAAATTCCTGCTGGTACGCAAACCGATACGTATTTCCGCTTAAAAGGCAAAGGGGTTCCTCACCTTCGCGGCTTCGGTCAAGGGGATCAGCACGTGAAAGTGATCGTGATGACGCCAACGAATCTGAGCGAAGAACAAAAGGATTTGCTCCGTCAATTCGGTAAGCAAAGCGGCGAGAATACGCATGAGCAGAGCCAGTCTATTTTCGAGCGTATGAAAAGAGCCTTCTTAGGCGATTAGAATCTTATAAGAGTAAGGAAACACTCCATTGGGGGCTTTTTACAGAATTAGATCTGTTGAGAGCTACTGGTGGAGTGTTTTTGTTTACTGTTACTAGCAATCAGTTTACATTTAGCAAATAAATAGTCAAATATTTTACACAGCGCATACGTTCCAATAACTTCCTCTTAATCTCTGAACCTTATGATAGATAAGGTGAGATACTATTTTTGGAGGGAATACAACTTGAAAAAAAGTCTAAAACAAATCATGGGTTCCGGTTTAAGCATTTCTTTATTGGCAGTAAGCGTAGCGGGAGCGGCATCAGCTGCTGAAACGACAACTACATCGCCTACAACACCTACGACAACGGCGCAATCCAAGAATTTGATTGTCCTTATCGGCGACGGCATGGGTCCGGCAGAAGTAACGGCTGCAAGGTATTACTCCAAAAAGTTTTTAAATAAAGACCGTTTAGAGCTGGATGGCGGTTATTATGTGGGGAAAGCAACTACATACTCGCAAGCAGGCCCATACACAACAGAGTCCAGGAGCGGTAACTGACTCAGCAGCAGCAGGGACAGCCTTCTCGACTGGAAATAAAACGTACAATAACGCAATCAGCGTATCGAACGGTGAGGTTGCAAAGCCGTTTGGTTCAGTTGTTGAAGCGGCTATTAAACAAGGTAAAGCAACTGGTCTCGTTACAACAGATAGTATTGTTGGGGCAACACCAGCTGTGTGGGCTTCCCACGTTCGTCAACGCGGCAATCAAAATGCCATTGCTTCCCAATACCTGAATAGCGGTGTGAATGTATTCTTTGGCGGCGGTAAAACAAACTTCATTACGAAGGATGAGAAAGGTAAGCGTACGGACAAAAACATCATTCCTGATTTTGAAGCGAAAGGCTATAAAACAGCTTATGATAAAGCTGGATTAGATGCAATTCCGGCAACTGCAGGCAATGCTCTTGGACTTTTTGCTCTTAATGAAATTCCTTATGTGCTTGATCGTGATGATAAAACGCCTAACTTGCCACAATTGACTCAAAAAGCACTTGATATCTTATCGCAGAATAAAAATGGCTTCGTCCTAATGGTAGAGCAAGGTCGTATTGACCACTCCGGTCATGCGAATGATCTTCCTGCTAATATTCAAGAGACGCTCGAGCTGGACGCTACGTTCAAAACATTAGTGGATTTCGCGAAAAAAGACGGCAATACATCCGTTGTTGTAACGGCTGACCATGAAACAGGCGGTTTGTCCCTTGCTAGAGACAACGTGTATGAATTGAATGTGGATCTGTTTAACAAAGAGAAGCACTCTTATGAGTATTTGGACGCGATATTGAAAACAGCACAAACGGCTGATGATGTACGTAAAATTGTTGCGGATAACATGGGCTTCACAGATTTGTCTGATGAGGAAATTGCTCTTATTCTTAAAGGCGACGGTTCATCTTACGGTCGTGGCGGCGGTTACAACGCAGTCGTTTCCAAACGTCTGGCTGTTGGCTGGACAGGGCATGGTCATACAGGAGTCGACGTAGGCGTATGGGCTTACGGTCCGATCGCTTCCCTTGTAAAAGGCGATATCGATAACACGGACATTGCAAAAAGTGGCGCTAAAGTGATTGGTGCTGATCTGACTGCAGCAACAAAAGAACTGCAAGATAAATATTTGTACCCGCTTTTCAAAGTAACTCGTGATAATAAAACGTTGTTTACAGCAAGATCCCTTGCTGAATCATTAGACATCAAAGTAACTTGGGACGAGAAAACGAAAACGGTTGTCCTTGCTAAAGATAGCCAGCAATTATCGGTTCTAGTTGAAACTGGCGCCATTACGGAAAATGGTGCAGCAAGCTCCTTGGTAGGCAATGTGGACAATGGTAAGTTGTATCTGCCTTTAGAAGCATTCAATAAGTTAACAGGTAAAAGCTTCACATGGGATTCCGCTAGTGAGCGTATTCTGAAAAACTAGCAGATCAGGTAAAAGAATGGACAGGGGATAACACTACCCTTGTCCTCTTTTCCTATTTTAGACCAATGGACTTGGAGGACAGTTATGATTGAGATAAAGGGGATTTCTAAGTCTTTCACAATTCACGGAAAAAGCTTGCCTATTTTGAGCGTTTCTAAGTGGCAGGTCCAGCAAGGGGATAGATTGGCTCTACTAGGGCCAAGTGGAAGCGGGAAAAGCACGCTGCTGCACTTGCTCAGCGGTGTGATGCAGCCTGATCAAGGTGAAATTTGGGTTAACGGTTTGCCGCTCCATACGTATTCGGAAAGCAAACGAGATCGTTATAGAGCCGAGCATGTAGGCTACATTTTTCAAGATTTTCACTTGATTTCATCTTTGACCGCCAAACAAAACGTGGAACTTATTGTTCCACAAGACTGGACGAAGAAGCAAACCAAAGATCAAGTAGACTATTGGTTTGAAAGAGTCGGACTGAAGGATCGTCAGCATCATCTGCCTTCTGAACTATCTCGCGGTCAGCAGCAGAGGGCTGCAATTATACGTGCAATCATCGCGAAGCCACAGCTAATATTGGCTGATGAACCTACAGGCAGCCTGGATTGGGAAACTGCGGGGGATATCATGTCCCTGCTGTTAGACATATGTGAAGCGGAAAAGCTGACATTGTTGACCGTCACGCATGATTTGCATTTAGCAGATATGTATCCTACACGGGTTCATATTCAGGATATCAATGAACTTCCGAGGAGAGAAGCGGTATGAAATTAATCACCCTATTGTGGCATAATGTTATTCACCGCAAAACGCTTTCTCTCCTCACGATCTTCTCCGTCACTGTGACGGTCGCTCTTGTTGTCTTCCTACTGCTCTGTAGTAATGGGATTGAACAAGGGGCGGAGAAAGGATATGGTCCTTTTGAAGTGACGATTGGCGCAAAGGGAAGTGCCTCTCAGCTGGCTCTGAACACGTATTATCATATCGGCGCTCCGACAGGCAATGTTCCATATAAGCTGCTGGAAGATGTGCGCAAAGATGAGTTCGTTGATCGTGCTTACGCAATGACGACAGGAGATAACTATAACGGTTTTCCGATTGTCGGGATGGAACCTGAATATTTCGTAACCCGTTATGGCTCCGATAAGCAAATGGCACAGGGGAAATTATACGATAAGCTTGGTGATACCATTGTTGGTGCACATGTAGCTAATTCGCTAGGGCTTCATGTTGGGGATAAGTTTCAAGGCGCACATGGACTGGTTCAAGGTGCGGTGGATGACGATGGAGATGCAGCTGATGAACATGATCACCATCATAGTTTCACCTACACAGTTGTAGGCATTTTGCCTCCTCTGATGACTTCAGACGATCGAGCTGTCTTCACAACACTTGATTATGCATGGGCTGTTCACGAGAGTCAGCAAGGGGATAACAAGGAAGTTACAACGATTTTGGTCAAACCAAAGTCACTGTTGGGTGCGCAGTCGATTAAAACGAAGTTCGGACAAATTAGCAATGTGCAGGCGATCTATACAAGTAAAGCAGTTGCTGATGTCGTGAATGTCGTAGATAAGGGAACACAAGCGCTGAGTGTTGTAACTGTTATCTGCATTTTGCTTGCCGCAGGCTCCATTTTGCTCTCTTTGATTGCTGCTGTAAATGAGCGAAAAAAAGATGTTGGTTTACTACGGCTTATTGGAAAATCAAAGAGATTCATTTGGGTTTCTCTGATCGGTGAAGGAGTTCTCTTAACCTTCATTGGACTGATATGCGGTATATTGGTAGGTCATGCCGGAGGATATTTAAGCCGCGAAGCTGTATTCGAATACTCAGGCTTGCAAATTCAAACATGGCATTTCATGCCAGGGGAGGGGCTGCTCGTCGTGGGAACCTTGTTGATAGGTGTTCTTGCTTCCGTAGGACCCGCTCTTCAAGCTTATCGCGTGGACCCTTTGCAATTATTTAAGTCTTGAGGTGGTCAGTATGAAAATAAGGCAATTTATTATAGGATTCGGCATAATTACTATAGTTTTATCAGGTTGTGGTCAAAAGAAAACGGAGCCAGCAGGTCAGTCATTTGGCAGTGCTTCCCAAACAACGATCGCTTCAGTCAGCCCATCTAACAGTCCGAGCCCCAAGGAAACTCCGGCCGTCAGTAAACCTGCTGTTTCGGAAACACCTGAAGCAGTAGTTCCATCCTTGACGCCGAAGCCGGAAAAGGAAGCGGCAGCCTCCACTACTGCAGATAATAAGCCAACCACGCTTCCTTCTCCCAAAGTGTCAGAGCATCCTGCTTCCGTTGAGGAAGGGGCAACTGCTAAGGCTGCGAATACGGCAGCAACACCTTTGGTGGAGCCCAAGCAGACAGAAGAGCAGGCTAATGCCAAGAAGAAGCCTGCGAGTTTATCGAATGAAATCAACTGGACGCAGTTTTTTGATAATGATAAGCAGGATAAACCCTCTGAGAAATTTTGGGATATGAGCGGTAAAACGGTACAAATCAAAGGCTTTATGGGTGAGGTGCTTTCCTTTGATAAGCACTGGTTTCTATTAATTCCTAAGCCTGGCGCAGAATGTCCATTTGATAATGGCGATGAAACATATTGGAATAAAATCATGATCGTGTTTGTCCCAGACAATGTAAAACTGCGCTATACCTCTGGTCCGCTGCTCATCACAGGTAAGTTGGATGTAGGAGTCAAACTCGATGAATCGGGCTACAAAACAATGTTCCGACTTTACGATGCTTCATTTGAGAAAATAAAGGAATAATCTCGTCCGTCGATTGTATAATAATGACTCTCTAAGGCAAACTAAAAACTGGATTTTATTACGACAGCTTTTTAGGAGGTTCAAAGATGAGCGAGAACAACAAGCAGCAAGTGAAGAGTGGCGAACTCCCTGTCGTCAAAAATGAAGATGTCGAATTCGCGGCGGAAGTCGCTGACGAGAATGATTTCGAGGCGGCTGAGAGAGCGCAAGCAGCTGATTACAGACAGGAAAAACAATAATGGCGGAGAAAAGTATTCTCGCCTATTTTCATTCACCGGAGCAAGCAGAGGGAGCAGCTTCCAAGTTGAAAGCGCTGCGAGCTATTGACGTTCAGGTAGATCGATTCGGCAGATATGCTGGCTGCGGGTTGCAATCCGCGATGAATCCTTATGCGGGGGACTTTGGAAGCTTGGGTACGTTAACCCAGGCTGCGGATGTATCTACGCCGGATGAAGGGATTCTGATTGCAGCAGATCCAGCGGCAAGCGGTTTAAGTGACGGTGGAGGTGGCGGTGTAACTGGAATTGACATTATACTAGCTGCCGTCATCGATGATGCTGTATATGAGCAGGCTGTACGTGTCATTCAAAGCGCTGGCGGAACTATGTAAGCATAAAAAGCATCTGATCAAAAGGCAAATGCCTTTATGAACAGATGCTTTTTTTATATAGGAATGTGCTTATGGCCCACTCATGATTTCAACAAGTTGGTCTGGATGATTCGTTATAATGCTGGAGACACCGAGTGCAAGCATCTGCTTCATGATCGTCGGTTGATTGACCGTCCACACGTAGACTTCTTTGTGGTGTAAGGCAGCTTGCTTCAAGAAATCTTCGTTGACTAAGGGGTATGCGGCAGATACAACCTCGTAGTCTTGGTTATCCCATAAGCTGCTCAGATCCGAGTTCTGGCTTACAATGAGGCCTGTCTTGATTCGCGGATTAAGCTTCTTAACGGTATGGAGTACGCCGGCATCAAAAGAAGTCACGGTGCATTGTTTCTCAAAATCATGGGATTGGATGACGTCAACAGTTTTCTCGGCTAAACGCTTTCCGTGTCCGTTATTTTTCATTTCGATATTCAACTTGATCTGGTCCTTGGCTGTCTCGATCACTTCACTCAATGTGGGTACACGCTCATTCTGGAATTTGGGACTGAACCAGCGGCAGGCGCTGGCTTCTTTAAGTTCAGATGAGGTAGTTTCCCACATATTTTTGTTAATTCCCGTTGTGCGAAGAGCATTGTCATCGTGCATGACCATAACGACTCCATCAGAAGTTTCTTGGACGTCAAGTTCAGCATAACCGGCTTTGTCGGAGATCGCTTGGCGGAATGCACGAAGTGTATTCTCGGGCGCAGCTGCGGAGCTTCCTCGATGAGCGGTGACCTGGCTATAGTTGTCAGCAAGTAATGTTGCCGCAGTGAATGGTGCTGTCAGCATCAGGGTGAGGATAGCAATCAATAAAAAAAGTGTTTTGAACATGGCAAGACTCCGTTCTAGGAAGAAATGAAAGCGTAACGGCCGATAACCCTGCTGTCTACTTTTTCAATTTATCATGAAGGTATTAGGAAGTTGTTAGGAAGTAGAAAATTATTAAAACGCTTACATATCGTGCGCCATTTTACCCAAGAAGCGAAGTGTAGTACAATAAGCAATGTGAAAATAGCCCAAATAGCCGATGAGGCTTGGTTTATTTGTAAGTGATAACCGACAGGAGGAGCAATACCGATGCTTTGGCAGGAATTAACTGTACATACAACAGAAGAAGCAATAGAAATGATTACGAACTTTGTTCATGAACTGGGCGCCAGGGGGCGTTTCCATTGAAGAATCAGGGACCTTAAACAAAGAGAGAGATACCTCGTTCGGTCAATTGTACGAAACGCCTTTTAACGATATCCCAGAAGGTAGAGCCGTTATTAAAGGTTACTTCTACCATGGCACTGATATGGAGCCTATCATGGCTAACCTGAAGGAATCTGTCGAGCAGCTCAAAGAGTTCGATATCGATACGGGAAATCCAACCTTTGAATTAATAGAAGTAGACGATGAGGATTGGGCGCATGCTTGGAAGCAGTATTTTAAACCTATTCGCGTGTCTGACCGTTTGACGATTAAACCAACATGGGAAGAGTATACGGCTTCGCCTGATGAATTGATCCTGGAGCTTGATCCTGGGATGGCCTTCGGTACTGGCACGCATGCCACAACGTCTCTTTGTTTGAAAACACTGGAGAAGGTACTTAAGCCTGGTGACGACGTCATTGACGTGGGAACCGGTTCGGGTATTCTTTCGATTGCGGCTGCGAAGCTAGGTGCGAAGCATGTGTTAGCAGTTGACTTGGATCCTGTAGCTGTGACGAGTGCGCTTGATAATACAAAGCAGAATCAACTCGAAGATAAGATTACTGTCAAACTTAGTGACTTACTAGGAGTACTGAAAGAAAGCGAGACTGAAGGCGCTGCGCAGCTTGGTGTCACCATTCCTGTACAACTGGTTGTCGCGAATATTTTAGCTGAAGTCATTGTACTGTTCGTAGATGATGTGTATGAAGTCTTGCAGCAGGGTGGTTACTATATTACCTCAGGGATTATTACAAACAAAGAAGCTGATGTTGAAAAAGCACTAATTGCAGCCAAATTTACGATCGTAGAGAAAAACTATGATTCGAATTGGGTTGTGATTGTAGCTAGAAAGCTGTAGGTGTCCATACATGGGAGGATTATTGTTTTATGACTGGAGTACATTACCGTTTGTTATTCTAGTCCTCGTTCTTTCTTTTACTATTCATGAATTTGCACATGCGTATAGCGCCTATAAATTAGGAGATTCTACGGCTTATCAGTTCGGCAGAGTTTCCTTAAATCCGATGGTTCATCTAGATTTGTTCGGTACGATTATGCTCTTGATTGCTGGCTTTGGTTGGGCGAAGCCTGTACCTGTGAACCGCGGCAATTTCAAAAGCCCCCGCTTGATGGGGATTATCGTAACCGCGGCGGGGCCGCTCAGTAACTTGATCTTGGCATTTATCACATTATTTGTTATAGCTTTATTTCAAAAATATGGCTGGTTAGAAGGCATGACTGTGGGAAGTGCTGCAGCTATGCAAGAATTTCTGAGTAAGATGTTAAGTATTAATTTAACCTTGTTTCTGTTCAACTTAATTCCGATTCCGCCATTAGATGGTTATCGAATTATTCAGGATCTCGTAGATCTGAGATACACGGAATCGTTGCAAAAGTTTGAACAATGGGCATCGGTCATTTTCCTATTAGTTGTATTTGTAAGACCGTTACGTCAAGTGACTTTAGATCCCTACTTAAGTTTGGGTGGAGACATCGTCCGTATTTTATCAAAGCCGATTGTTTGGATCTTGGGGATGTAACGATTCCAAATTCAACCCGTTGTAGATTTCCACGACCAAAAAAGGTATGATGGTGAGTGGAAGTTTCACTTCAATATCGAAATGAACGAAGATAGAGAGGCTTAGACTATGCAGCGTTATTTTCTCCCGCCTGAGCAGTTTCACGAAGCTACACATACAGTCACTATAGAGGGAGACGATGCGCATCATCTGATACGAGTCATGCGAGCAGATATTGGAGATCAGATTATTTGCAGCAATGGCGTAGATCGTGAAGTGCTCGCTCGTATTTCCGAGCTGGATAAAGGGCATGCGACCGCGGAAATCGTGGAAGAACTGCCTATGAATGCTGAAGCGGCTGTTCAGGTGTGGATTGCACAGAGCTTGCCCAAAGGCGATAAGATGGAACTTATTATTCAAAAAGGGACCGAGATCGGTGCAGCGCGGTTTCTTCCTTTTTTATCAGAACGCACGATTGTGCAGTACGATGCAAAGAAAGAAGCAAAGCGCACCGAACGTTGGCAGAAGATTGCCAAGGAAGCGGCGGAGCAAGCTCACCGAAACCGAGTGCCGCAAGTCGATTCCGTTTATTCTTGGAAGCAGCTGCTGCAGCGTGCAAAGGAAGCGGATGTCGCTTGGATTTGCTATGAGAAGGAAGATGGTCAGCAATTAAAACCTGCTATTCAGGAAGCGCAAGCTGCTGGTAAACTAGGGCCAGGAAAACAAGTGTTGATTGCGGTAGGCCCTGAAGGCGGATTTACGGAACAGGAAATTAAGCAGGCTGAAGAGGCTGGCTTCGCTTCCGTGTCGCTGGGTGCACGCATTTTACGCACGGAGACTGCAGCAATGGTAGGTCTTACGTGTCTTTTCTATGAAACCGGAGAGATGGGAGGATAAGCGTTATGGCAACGGTAGCGTTTCATACATTAGGTTGTAAAGTTAATTTCTATGATACAGAGGCCATTTGGCAGTTATTCAAAAATGAGGGTTATGAGCAGGTAGATTTCGAGAATACGGCAGATGTGTATGTCATTAATACATGTACGGTTACGAATACAGGCGATAAGAAGAGCCGCCAAATGATTCGCCGTGCGATTCGTCGTAATCCAGAAGCGATTGTAGCTGTAACTGGTTGTTACGCGCAGACGTCGCCCGCAGAAATTATGGCAATTCCAGGCGTAGATATGGTGATTGGGACGCAGGATCGGGAGAAGATCATTCCGCTTGTGAAACAATTTGAGCAAGATCGTCAGCCGATCAATGCTGTGCGCAACATTATGAAAACACGTCAGTTCGAAGAACTTGATGTGCCAGATTTTGCCGATCGGACAAGAGCTTTTCTTAAAATCCAAGAAGGCTGCAATAACTTCTGCACCTTCTGCATTATTCCGTGGTCGCGCGGATTGATGCGCAGTCGTGAACCGCAAAGTGTTATAGCGCAAGCTGAGCAGCTTGTGGCAGCAGGTTATCAAGAAATTGTACTGACGGGTATTCACACCGGTGGTTATGGTGAAGATATTGAAGATTACAGCTTGGCGAAGCTGCTTTGGGACCTGGACAAAGTCGAAGGCTTGAAACGGATTCGTATATCCTCGATTGAAGCTAGCCAAATTACAGATGAAGTTATCGAAGTTCTGAAGTCCTCGGACAAAATGTGCCGTCATCTGCATATCCCGCTGCAAGCTGGCGATGATCAAGTTCTCGCACGGATGCGCAGAAAATATACAACAGCGGAATTCGCTCGCAAGATCGAACGTCTTCATGAAATCATGCCGGATGTTGCGATTACGACGGATGTCATTGTTGGTTTTCCAGGTGAAACCGAGGAAATGTTCCGTGAGGGCTACAAGTTTATGGAGCAAATGAAGTTCTCCGAAATGCACGTTTTCCCTTACTCCAAACGGACAGGAACTCCTGCTGCGCGGATGGAAGATCAAGTGGATGAGGAAATCAAAAATGCCCGCGTACATGAGCTCATCGATCTTTCTGAGAAAATGCAGCTTGCCTATGCACAAAAATTTGTTGGTGAAGTCCTAGAAGTCATTCCGGAACGCACTTATAAAGGTGCTCCTGACAGCGGATTGTACATGGGTTACTCCGATAATTATGTGCAACTAGTGTTCCAAGGCTCAGAAGACATGATCGGTCAAGTTTGCCGTGTCAAGGTAACGGAAGCCGGCGTTAATGAAAGCAAAGGACAGTTGGTTCGTGTTTTGGAAACGGCTAATGTAGTGAATTTGTAATGAATTTCTCTTAAGGCTATAAAACCTGCCTCTAATCGTAGTCGCTCATATTGAATGACTACGCTAGAGGTTTTCTCATTAAAGGGTTTAAATATGGAAAATTACAAAAATAAAAAGATGAGGTGCATCAAATGACTACGTTGAGCGCGAAAGAAATTGCTAAATACATTGACCACACGCTATTAAAACCAGATGCGAGCACGGCTGCAATCCACAAATTGTGTGAGGAAGCTGCAAAGCACCAGTTTTTTAGTGTTTGTGTAAATTCTCTGTTTGTTGGAACGGCAAGTAAAGCACTAGAAGGAACAGGTGTAAAAGTTGCTGCAGTTGTTGGCTTCCCGCTTGGCGCTAGCTTGAGCGAAGTGAAAGCTTTTGAAGCTGCTAAGGCTGTAGAGAATGGTGCCGCTGAAATTGATACCGTGCTGCCGATCGGATTATTGCTTGAAGGGCAGTATGATGCTGTTCGTTCTGACATTAAACAAGTTGTGGACGCTGTAAAAGGCAAAGCGATTGTAAAAGTAATTATGGAAACGGGTTTCCTAAATGATGAGCAAAAAGCAGCAGCTTGCCGACTTTCTGAAGAAGCAGGCGCTCATTTTGTTAAAACATCTACTGGCTTTGGCCCAGGCGGGGCTACGGTGGAAGATGTTCGTTTAATGCGCCAAAACGTATCCGATACGATTGGTGTGAAAGCATCGGGTGGCGTTAGAGACTTGCCAACTGCGATTGCTATGATTGAAGCAGGGGCAACCAGATTAGGGACAAGCTCAGGTGTTTCTATTGTGAGCGGAACTCAAGACGCTTCCACATATTAAAATAGCATAACGGCAAGGCGAGCAAGGAACATACGATATTGAATATCGTTTGGGAACGGGCAATTTGTTCGGAAGGATTATTCGCGAGAAGGGCTGAAAGGCTTACGAGCTCATGGATGAAGGGGTAGAATAGGACCGCACCTCCTACATTGAGGAGGATATGCGACCAGGCGACGTATCGCCCGGCGCGGGAACTGCTCATCCCGGCGATGAGTGCGGTCACACAGGTGCCCACATTGGCACCGATGGTGATCGCTACGCCAAGTTCGACGGGAATGCCCCCGACAGCTGCGAGGCCCATCGCCATCGCAATGACAGCAGCGCTGCTGTGTACTAGCGCGGTGACCGCGGCGCCGGCGATGACGCCCCACAGCAGACTGTGCTGCGCCTGGAGCACGAACCAGGCGAACAGGCCTCGGGACTGCAAGGCTGGCCCGATGGTTTGCATGATCTCGATGCCGAGCAGCACGAGAGAGAAGCCGCTGAGCGCAAGCGAGCCGTAGCGGACGCTGCGCAGCCAGCTGTGCCCGCCGATGTTGGCGGGTGAGATGGTTGTCGCCGCGAGCGGTCGCGCGGCGGCAGCAGCGGGGGCGCCATCCTGCGGCAGCGGCCCGGCGAGCCAGCTCGCCAGCCAGACGGCGGCGCTCACGAGTAGCATCGGTACGCCGATGCCTCCGAGGCTGAGCCCGATCAGCTCGGTGGTGAGGCACGTGCCGATATTCGTCCCGAGAATGACGCCGAGCGTTCTCGGGAAGCTTAGTACGCCAGCGCCTACAAGGCCGATGGCGATTACGGTAATGGCGGTGCTGCTTTGGAGCGCCGCCGTGAGTACAGTGCCGGTGGCGAGGCCGCGTACCGGCGTGCGGGTAAACCGCTCCAGCCACCGCTGGAGGCGGGGGCCTGCCCACCGCTGAAGCGCGGTTTCCATCAGCTTCATACCAAACAGAAATAGAGCTAAGCCTGTCAATACAGGCAGTACTATGGTATTTATCATTGCAGCAGATCTCCTTTGCGAGCTTGCTAATCATTTTTCAACCAATATATGTGACCGTACAGACAAGCATGACAAGCAAGCTGATGAGAGTGAACGGTTTCACACAAAGGACGGCTAAAAGCATAATGGCAGCAGTATTTTTACATAAGAAACGCAAACCTCGTTTAGAGCAAGGACACCCTTGGGTATACAAAAGTGAAATCGAGCGTGTAGATGGTGAGATCGAACCAGGACAACTAGTTCCAGTTCAAACGCATCTCGGCCAATACCTAGCAACGGGTTATTATAACGAGGCTTCCCAAATTACAGTCCGGATCGTATCCTACAAACCGCTTGAAGCGATGACAATGGAATTCTTCGTCGAGCGGTTTACGCGCTGCTTGGAGCATCGCAAGCGCTTTGTGAAAGATGCGCAATCTTATCGCTTGGTTTATGGTGAAGCCGACTTTTTACCGGGGCTCATTGTAGATAAATTTGAGGATACGCTGGTTGTTCAGATTCTCACGATGGGAATGGATCGTTGCAGAGAACAAATTGTTGCTGCATTGGTTCAGGTTGTGAAGCCAACGGGCATATTTGAACGCAGTGATGTTTCGATTCGTGAGCTGGAAGGTTTGAAACAGACCAAGGGATTACTGTATGGCGAGTGCCCCAAGCATGTTGATATTTTGGAAAATGGCTTGCGCATCCGCGTTGACATTGAAGAAGGTCAGAAAACCGGTTATTTCTTTGACCAAAGAGAGAATCGCGCAGCCATTGCTCCCCTTATGACAGGATGGGGCCATCGCAGCGGCATTGAACTGAAAGTAGTTGAGGAAGATGGCGTAAGCCTGACACGCCCTGTGAATGCGAATGGCAAAGTCGTTTCCTTTCCCTATTGGGATGGCGCGTCGGTACTGGAATGTTTCTCCCACACAGGTAGCTTCACGTTAAACGCATGTAAATTCGGTGCGAAAAAAGTAACCTGCCTTGATATTTCGGAGCATGCGATTGAAAGTGCGCGGACGAACGTTGCTTTGAACGGTTTTGAAGAACGCGTAGAGTTTGTAGTCGCAGATGCTTTCGAATACTTGCGTACACAAGTCAAAGGCTTGGATGAGCGGAAGGTTCGTGCCAATGCGGGCAGCGGTAAAGCTAAAGTGGATACGTCGAAGCCAGTTGCAGAGGGTGGACGGACTTGGGATGTCGTCATTCTTGATCCTCCTGCTTTCGCTAAAACGAAGAGCGCCGTTGAAGGCGCCTGCCGCGGATACAAGGATATCAATCTCCACGGCATGAAGCTTGTGAATGAGGGCGGCTACTTGGTAACAGCAAGTTGTTCGTATCACATGCATCCTGAGTTGTTCCTAGAGACCATTCACGCGGCGGCGACGGATGCAGGTAAAATTCTGCGTTTAATCGAGTTCCGTGAAGCAGGTATGGATCATCCTCGCATCCTTGGAGTAGATGAGGGACATTACTTGAAGTTTGCTATCTTTGAGGTACGGAGTAAATAGAACAGCGGACAGATCGGACTTTGAAAAGCGAGGCTAATGAGCCTTGCTTTTTTATTTGGTCCACCGAGGTATTGAAATTTATTGTAATAGTGTGGGAATGGTGTGAAAGCGCAATGAGAGGTCGAAAATGCACTTTCAGATGATCTAGTAAACTAGCACGTTGCGTCCTGAGAAAGCAGAAAAGGCAGTCTCGGAAGCCCGAGTGGGGCGAAGATGGCGCGAGACGTCTGAAAAGAACTTCTCAGCTGCTGAGAGCAGGCAAGTTAGCGGGTTTGCGTCCTGAGAAAGCAGAAAAGACAGTCTCGGAAGCCTGAGTGGGGCGAAGATGGCGCGAGACGTCTGAAAAGAACTTCTCAGCTGCTGAGAGTAGGCAAAGTAGTCGGATTTTTGATATGTACAGTATGACAAAGTTGAAGAGTTAATATTTAATTATCAGAAATAGAATTTGAAAAGGATGGAAAGAAGGTAAAACAAAAGAAACTTTGAATACATACATACCCAATGTAATTTATAATCTCCTCAGAGTAAGATCCCACTTCAAACAAATGAATTGGAAAAGGAGCAAAACAACAAATGAATACTTTAAAGCAACCTCAAAAGATCTTAGGTCGGAACGTGATTAGTACCCTGGAAACCGTGGATATTCAGACTGGCGAACGAAAGGTTTTGGCCCATTTCGACGATCTAATCGAAGCGCCTAACTGGACGATTGACGGCAAGCGGCTCATTTATAACAGCTTAGGTCGCCTCTACTCCTTCGACATTGCCACGCTAGAAAGTACGATTATCGATACGGGGTATGCCACGCAATGTAACAATGACCATGTGCTGTCACCAGACAATACTCACATCGCGGTAAGTCACCATACGCAAGAGGACGGTCATTCGCGCATTTATGTTTTACCTTTAAATGGCGGCAATCCGGTCCTCATCACACCAATGGCACCCAGCTATCTGCATGGCTGGTCGCCAGACGGGAGCACATTAGCTTATTGTGCCGAGAGAAACGACCAGTACGATATCTACACCATCCCGGTAAGTGGTGGCGTCGAAACGCAGTTGACGGATTCTCCCGGTCTTGATGACGGCCCCGAATACTCACCGGATGGAAAGCACATTTGGTTCAACTCCGTACGTTCAGGCCTTATGCAGGTATGGCGAATGAAAGCCGACGGCAGTGAACAGACACAAATGACATTTGATGAAAGCAACAGCTGGTTTCCGCATATTTCTCCTAATGGAGAGTCCGTAGCCTTTCTGTCCTACGGTAAGGATGATGTCGCCCCTGGAGACCATCCAGCGAATAAGCATGTAGAAATTCGACTGATGTCTAGCGCTGGTGGAGAATTTCGTACGCTGGTTAAGCTGTTCGGGGGCCAGGGTACAATTAACGTTAACTCTTGGTCGCCGGATAGCAAGCAGCTGGCATTTGTCAGCTATCAGCTAAAGGTTATTGACTAATTTGTGAGATGAGGTTCACTCGAATGAAGCTATTTCCTCCAAAAGTTAACAGCTATCCGATTTTTTTGGGCAAAGTAAAGGAATGGAATTTGACGCAATAACACTGGAGGTAGGTACTGAATGAGGAAAATTGCTGCGATTACTGGAGGAGGTCAAGGCATTGGACGTGCCATTGCCATGGCTTTCGCCCAAGAAGGATATGGTATTTCTATTGCGGATATCGATAGGGAAGCTGGCTTGGAAACCGTTGATCTCCTTCGCCAATATACCGACGATGCGATGTTCATGGAGTTGGACGTGTCCAAGGAAGATGAAGTACGTGATTGGATAGAACGAACCGCCACTGATCTTGATGGAATCGATGTGCTTGTAAATAATGCAGGTATTTTTCAAATGGCAGATGTATTAGAGCTCTCGGCAGAGCAGTTTCAACGTGTTCTTTCTGTCAATCTGAGCGGGACTTTTCTCTGTTCACAAGCAGCTGCTCGAATGATGAAGAAGAAGGGTAGAGGAGGTTCTATCATTAACATGGCGTCTACAAGGGCTTTCATGTCAGAACCGAATACGGAGGCTTATTCTGCTTCCAAAGGTGGAATTGCTGCATTAACGCACGCAATGGCCGTCAGTTTAGGGGGCTATGGTATACGCGTAAACTCAATATCACCGGGGTGGATCGAGGTAAGAGAATGGCAGCTCTCTTCACGGAAGGAAATCGTTGTCCATTCGGAAACGGATCGAAAGCAACACCCAGTAGGCCGGGTGGGAGACCGGAGGACATCGCGGCTGCTTGCCTTTATTTATCTAGTGAAAAGGCTGGATTCATCACAGGTCAGAATCTAACGATTGATGGTGGGATGACCATTAAAATGATTTACGCAGAAGATTAGGTTATTGCGGAACGTAGATGCCTTATTTTGATCAAAAACGCGTATATTACGTTTTCGCGGAACGAGGAGCCTCTATTTTCCCGCTTCGAGGCGTAAAAACAGGTAAAACGCCAAAATAGCGCCCCCACGTTCCGCTTACCGGCCCTGCAACGGCATAATCACCGAAATAGCGGCTCCTCGTTCAGTGTAATCCTCAGATTAGCAGCTTTTATGTCCGAATGCCTTCACGTGACCTCATTGGCAGGTGGTGGCTTTTTTAAATCGATAAATTTTTATGTTTGATACATATATTTTTTTATTGAATTTATTTTATCAAGATGAAAGAAAACTCCAATTGGATGAAACTGTCATTACCAACTAAGATGAGGAAAGAACGATTTAACTTCTCATTGAAAGGAAGATGACAGGATGGCATCCGTAACTGGTTTAGAAGGCATTATTGCAGCAGAAACAGAATTGTCGTTGGTGGATGGGGAGAAAGGTTATCTTGTATATCGGGGCCATGAAGCTAAGAAGTTAGCCTTGGATAAGAGTTTCGAAGAAGTGGCTTATTTACTCTGGCATGGCGAGCTGCCAACAGCGGAGATACTTGTCAATTTCAGAGTCCAATGGTCGGCTCATCGGCATTTGCCCGAAACATTGAAAGCAGCCTTAAATTTGTTGCCATTGGAATGCGATATGATGAGTGTACTGCGTACAGCGATCTCGTTTCTAGGTACAGAGTCCGTGAAGGATGCTGCGTGGCCTCCCCAATATGAGTCAGTCTTAGCACATACAGCTTTGCTGCCAACCATTATTGCTTATAAGTATCGACAATCATTGGGACTTCAGCCTATTGAACCTAATCCAGAGCTGGATCATGTTGCCAACTATTTGTACATGCTGACTGGTATAGTACCACAACCTGTACATGTGAAGGTGTTAACAACTTATTTCATATTAGCAATGGAGCATGGAATGAATGCTTCTACGTTTGCAGGACGAGTAGTGCTGTCTACACAGTCTGATATTGCTTCAGCGCTCTGCGCATCGATTGGCGCGATGAAAGGGCCGCTTCATGGCGGAGCGCCATCTGAAGTCCTTCACATGCTGGATGAAATAGGAACCAAAGAACGTGCAGAAGCTTGGTTGATCGAACAGCTGGAATCGGGGAATCGGCTGATGGGTTTTGGACATCGTATTTATAAAACGAACGATCCTCGAGCTGAAGCGCTAAGGCAAATTATGACGGAATTAGCCTCAGAGGATCCTTGGTTCGATCTTGCTGTTCACGTTGAAAAGTTGGCCGTCGATTTGTTGGCTGTCTATAAACCTGGCCGGAAATTGTATGTGAATGTGGAGTTTTATGCCGCAGCCGTTATGCGAGCTATTGCTTTACCGAAATCTTTATTTACACCTAGCTTTACAGCTAGCCGAATGGTCGGATGGACGGCACATTTACTAGAGCAAGCAAGTTGTAATCGTATTTTTCGGCCTCAATCGGTCTATATCGGTGAGATGCCTTCTGCCTTGCGACAATCATAAAATCAAATGAAGTGAGGCAACGGAGCCTTGCTTTTTTTGTGCGCACCAGCTGTGATATCATTATTTAACGGAACCTCAATACTCTATTTCAATGTGAATAAGAGCCTCTAGAAGCTTCTATTTCCACAAAAAGTGGGTAAACAGGCGAAGTACGAGTCCCTAGAGACTCTTATTTGTTATGGAGATCAGCTTTTTAACTAAAGTTCTTGTGAATAAGAGCCTCCAGAGGCTTCTATTTACACAAAAATGGCTAATGAAGAGAAATAAGAGTCCATAGAGCCTCTTATTAAACTTTAGTGAAGAGTACAAGTTCTACAAAACGGCAAAGATTGAAGTTAGACTAGAAATGAAGCAGGCTTAGTGACGATTAGCAAGGATTCACAGAAGCACATTTATCATTTACGTGCGGAACCGTTAGTAGAAATTGATAATTGGCTGGAGCCTTATCGTCAAGTCTGGTCGAACAGGCTGGATGCGCTTGAACAGTTTTTAGATGAGGAGGAATAAAATATGTTGGCTTCTGTACAAAAGGTTGAGGGTGGCTATATCGCTCGCTTTGATCGTCCATTAAAGCATTCTGTTGAAAAAGTCTGGGCTGCCTTAACCGATAATGATAAATTGGCCAAATGGATGCCTAATCTCCGAGTTGAGGATCTTCGTAATGGGGGTAATATCAAGTTCGATATGAAGGACGAATCTGGGACTTATATCGATATGAAAATTACAGATTTCGAACCATACTCTGTCCTAGAATTCGAGTGGGGTAAAGATCGAGTGCGTTTCGAATTATTCCCAAAGCCGGAAGGTTGTTTACTCGTATTAAATGAGTTTATTAGCGCGATAACCGATCATACACCGAAAGATTTATCGGGATGGCACATTTGCCTCGATATGATGTACGCTTTATTGGATGGACACTTCATGGACTTTCCAAAAAGCGATTGGGAAAAATGGTATGAAAAGTACAAAATAGCATTAAGCAGTATAGAATAGAACAACGCAAATGGTGCTTTAAAGCTGGTCTCTCTGTCCTAATGACGGGGGAACAGCTTATTTGTTCTGGCGAAAGCCCATCATCTCCCACACCTCTTTTCTACCAAAAGTATGATAGAATAGGAGAGATATGAGAACAAAGTATATGCTTACGAAGCAAGCTTTCCAAGGAAAGCTTTAAGGAGGCCCTGTAAATGTCCATTCGATTCGTAATCGGCAGAGCCGGAAGTGGCAAAAGCGAGCGCTGCCTCACAGAGATGAAGCAGCATTTGGCGGCAGAGCCGGAAGGTCATCCGCTTGTTTTACTCGTTCCAGAGCAAGCAACGTTTCAGGCGGAGCATGCGCTTGTCTCTGATCCTAGCATTCGTGGAATGATCCGCGCTCAGGTGTTAAGTTTTCATCGTTTAGCATGGCGTGTCATGCAAGAAGAAGGCGGCACAGCGAGGCTGCCCATTGATGATACAGGCAAGAAATTGCTGCTAACCAGCATTTTACATAAATTTAAAGATGAGCTTCACCTATTCGGTCATTCGGCTGAACAAATGGGGTTCGTAGACCGATTGAATCAACTTTTTACAGAAATGAAACGGTATTGTGTAACTGCTAAGCAGCTGGAAGAACACGAGAGTAGACGTGTGGTTACGCTCGGAGAGAGCGGTTTGCTGCGTGATAAAATGCATGACATAGGGCTGGTCTATCGGCAATTTGAAGCTGAGCTTTCCCGTCAGTATTTGGACGGCGAGGATTATTTAACACTTCTGGCGGAGCAAATACCGAATTCCGCTTATTTGCGGTCGGCATCGGTATGGATCGACGGTTTTCACGGCTTTACGCCACAGGAGTTTGCGGTGCTTGGCGCGCTTTTTGCTGCGTGCAAACAGGTGACGGTTACACTTTGTCTTGATCGTGAGCTGCAGGCTGGGGATACGCCCGATGAGCTGGATTTGTTTCACCCGACAGCGACGACGATGGTACGGATGCAAGAACTCATTTGGAAGCTTGGCTTATCGACAGCTGAAGTTCATCTTATGGCTCCTGAAACATCGCCACGCTATGAAGATAGTCCGGCTCTAGGCTATTTAGAGCGGAATTTCGATCGGCGTATTGGTGGCGGTGCTGGGCGATATACGCCTGCGCCAAACGAGAAATTAAGCGACCAGCTTGTTATTAGAGAGGCTGTCCATCGCCGCGCTGAGGTGGAGGGTGCTGTACGGGATATGCTGCTGCTTGTACGTGAACATGGCGTTCGATGGCGGGAAATGGCTGTCATGGTACGGAACATGGATGGCTATCAGGATTTGTTAAAAGCGGTTTTGACCGATTATGACATTCCTCACTTTTTTGACCAAAAGCGATCAGTCCTTCATCATCCGCTCGTTGAATTCATTCGCTCGGCCTTGGAGGTTGTGCAGCACAATTGGCATTACGATGCCGTATTTCGGTGTGTCAAAACGGATCTGCTGCTGCCAATGGAAGCAGATTCTCAGCGGACGGAGCTGGATAAATTAGAGAATTATGTGCTTGCCTTCGGCATTCAAGGGTACAGATGGACGGACGGCAAGCCATGGACCTTCAAATTCAGAGCTAATTTGGAGCAAGCAGACGATGGTGGACAGGAGCAAACGGCAGAGCTGCAGTCCTTGAATACGAGCAAAGCGTGGGTTGTAAGACCACTGCTTGCCTTTTCGAAACGTTTGCAGCAAGCAAGCTCGGTTAAAGAGCAGGTTGAAGCGTTATATGAGCTTCTGGTTACTGTACAGGCTCCTGAGAAATTAGAGTCCTGGAGCCAGCAAGCAATCCAAGATGGGAAGCCAGAAAAAGCGCGAGAGCATGGCCAAATGTGGGATAGTGTCATGGATATGCTGGATCAATTGGTGGAAACGATGGGGGAGGACTCCTTAAGTCTGGAGCTTTTTAACGGACTTATTGAGACCGGTATGGAGAGTATGAAGCTAGGTTTAGTGCCGCCTTCGATGGATCAGTTATTGATTGGAAGCATGGATCGGACACGCTCCAGCGGGATTCGATATGCTTACATACTGGGCGTCAACGATGGGGTTATCCCTGCTCAAATGGATGAAAAAGGCGTCCTCACGGAAGCGGAAAGAAGTGTACTGACTGAGTCAGGCTTGCCAATGGCGGATGGCAGTCGTCGCAAGCTGTTGGACGAGCAGTTTATTGTATATACGTCGCTAACCGTACCAGGCAAAAGACTTTGGATGAGCTACCCGCTTGCTGACGAGGAAGGGAAATCCCTTCTGCCTTCGGAGCTAATCAAGCAGATGCGTCAGCTTTTTCCGGGAACAGAAGCCCCGCTTTTACTTGCTGAACCAGCAGCTGAATCTCCGGAAGGCGAGCAGGCCGCTTATATTTCACATCCCATTCAAGCTATCTCTTACTTGGCTGTCCGCATGAAGCATTGGATGCTAGGTGGAAGAATGGCCGACCTTTGGTGGGAAACGTACAATTGGTATGCCGGGCAGCCAGTGTGGCAGAGGAAGCTGCAATCGCTAGTTCAAGCGCTGCAATATACGAACAAAGAGAATGGCCTTAGTTCGAAGACAAGCAAGCTTCTATATGGGCAAAATTTACGTGCGAGTGTATCGAGAATGGAGAAGTATGTGGCTTGTCCTTTCTCGCATTTCGTGTCTCATGGCTTAAGACTGCAGGAAAGACGGGTTTACCGACTAGATGCTCCGGACATAGGGCAATTGTTCCACGCAGCTTTAAATCAGTTTGTGCAAAAGCTCCAGCAGGATCAGTTTGATTGGGGCTCGCTTACAGCTGAGCAGTGCATGGAGCGTTCCGCTCAGGTCGTGGACGAGCTCGCGCCAAGACTGCAGGGAGAAATTCTGTTAAGTTCAAGCCGTTATGCTTACATAGCAAGAAAATTGAAGCAAGTTGTAGGCAGAGCTGCTGTTGTGCTCGGTGAGCATGCCAAGCATGGACAATTCCAGCCACTGGGGCTGGAGATTGATTTTGGACCTGGCAAAGAATTGCCGCCGCTAACCTTCGAGTTGGATAATGGCTGCACCATGGAAATTATCGGTCGAATTGACCGAGTGGATCGAGCGGATGGCGAGCAGGGCGTTCTTTTACGCGTTATTGATTATAAATCGAGTCAAACCTCCTTACAGTTATCTGAAGTGTACTATGGTCTTTCCCTGCAAATGCTGACGTATTTGGACGTCATTATTACCCATGCGGAGCAGTGGTTGGGCATTGCGGCGAAGCCAGCAGGCGTGCTTTATTTCCATGTGCACAATCCGATGCTCCAGCAAAAAAATGCGCTCGATCCCTCTGAAGTGGAGAAGGAGCTGCGCAAGCGGTATAAAATGAAAGGTCTAATCACTGCTGATGCGGAAGTAGCCGCTATGATGGACGATGAGCTGGTGAAGAGTGTCGGTCACTCACAGCTTATCCCAGTTGCTTTGAAAAAGGACGGAAGCTTCTATTCAACCTCTTCAGTCGCAACGGATGAACAGTGGGATACACTTCGGAAATATGTGCGGAAACAGGTCAAACAGATTGGAACGGGAATCACAGATGGACATGTGGATATCGCTCCGTATCGCTTGGGTAAAAAAACAGCCTGCCTGCATTGCTCGTATAAATCGATTTGTCAATTTGATCCGTTATTTGAAGGCAATGAGGTTCACCAGCTCAAACAACGGGGCAAAGATCAGTTATGGTCCGATCTGGAGCAAAACGTGAGCCAAGCCTAAAGGCAGAAAGGAGCGTACATACGTGAATAAACAACAACAGCCTAAGCCTCCCGGCAGTACGTGGACGGATGATCAATGGGATGCGATTACACTCAAGGGTCAAAATATGTTGGTTGCCGCTGCAGCTGGTTCAGGCAAAACCGCCGTGCTCGTCGAGCGGATTATACGCCGGATATCCAATGAATGGGAGCCGATTGATGTTGACCGCTTGCTGGTTGCGACGTTTACCAAGGCAGCGGCATCCGAGATGAAGCATCGCATTCGTGAAGCGCTGGAAAAAGAGTTGATGAAGCAGCCGCATTCGCAGCATTTGCGCAAGCAGCTCGCACTGATGGGACGCGCATCGATAACTACGCTGCATTCCTTCTGTCTCGAAGTCGTTCAACGTTACTTCAGCCTTATTCGGTTGGACCCGGGCTTCCGTATCGCAAACGAAACGGAGGCAGACCTGCTTCGCCAAGACTTGTTAGGCGAAATGCTTGAGCAGTACTACGCCGCGAGCGGAGAGAACAGCGCCTTCTGGCGGCTGGTCGATTCGTTTAGCGGCGAGCGCAACGACGACGCGATCATGCAGCTTATTCAGAAGCTGTATGATGTGTCGCGCAGTCATCCGTGGCCGGAGTACTGGCTTAGGGCGACGGCTTCGATGTTTGGACCGCCGGCGCCGCAGGTACCGCAGGACGTGCCGGATGAGGCAGCCTCCATTATGCAGGAGGCGCTGCCTTATGTTGCCGCTGCGACTGCGCCAGCGGACTATTCGATCTGGGAGCAGAGTCTGATCCGCGACCTGTCTTTGGAGCTGGAAGGAGCCGCTGATCTGCTGCGGCAAGCGCAGCAAATTGCTGAATCGCCTGGCGGACCGGCTCCGTATTTGGATAATTTGCGAGAAGATTTGCTGCTCGTAAACAATTTGCGTGAAACGACCACGTATCCGTGGTCGGTCTTGTATCTTGGATTTCAAACGGTCGAGTTCGGGAAGCTAAAAGCTTGCAAGGGCGATGACTACGATAAAGAGCTTCAAGAGGAAGTCAAAGATCTGCGCAATAAAGCCAAAGAGCAAATTAACAAAATGAAAGAAGAGCTGTTCGGACGTACACCGGAACAATTCCATCAAGAAATTGGCGAAATGGCTCCTCTGCTTCACACGTTAGTGGATCTGGTTGTTGATTTCGGACAGCGGTATCAAGAGGCCAAGCAAGCTAAGGGTTTGATCGATTTTGCTGATTTGGAGCATTATTGCTTACAAATTCTTAGCGCTGAGGGCTCTATCCCCGGGGAACTGATTCCATCCGAGGCTGCACAGGCATATCGCAGACAATTCGTGGAAGTGCTTCTGGATGAATATCAGGATACGAACCGCGTACAGGAAGCTATTGTTGAATTAATCTCAAATTCGAAGCCTGGCAATCGGTTTATGGTAGGCGATGTGAAACAGAGTATATATCGGTTCCGTCTGGCTGAGCCAGGTCTCTTTCTGGAGAAGTATAAGGCGTACCGTTCCAATAAAGATGAGTTAACAGAAACATCTTCCGATGGTGGAAGAATCGATTTGGCACGTAATTTCCGCAGTCGCATTCAGGTTGTCGATGCGGTCAATTTTATTTTTAAACAAATGATGAATGAAACCGTTGGTGAAATCACCTATGATGAGCGCGCTGAACTTGTATACGGAGCGGGCTATCCGCCATCTGCCTCAGATTGTTCGGTGGAAATGCTGATTGTCGATCGTGGGACGGAAGTGCCAGACAAGAGTGAATCGTTCACTGAAGAGGCAGACGATCAAGATTCAGAAGCTTTTGGAGAGGGAGCTGAAGGGGCCTCTGATCCCGTGATAGAAGCGCAAGAACTGGAAACAGCTCAGCTGGAAGCGCGCACGATTGCCCGTCAAATTCGAGGATTGCTGGGTGCTGGGGGACAGGAAGCTTTTCAGGTTTTTGATAAAAGAACCGGCGGTGATCGTCCTGCAACCTATCGCGATATCGTGATTTTGCTGCGGGCGACGCAGGCCTGGTCTCCTGTCATCATTGAAGAACTCAAAAAACAGGGCATACCAGCTTATGCGGAACTGAGCACGGGATATTTTTCTGCAACTGAAGTAGAAGTGATGCTTTCGTTGTTGAAAGTCATCGACAATCCGTATCAGGATGTGCCGCTTGCGGCAGTATTACGATCACCGGTTGTGCAGCTAACAGCGGAGGATTTAGCACAAATCAGGGTCGCCGATAAGTCCGTGCCTTTTTACGAGTCTGTCTTACAGGTAGTAAAAAGTGCAGAGTCTGTTGATAACGAAGCTCTTTTACAAAAGCTGAACCATTTCCTTGGGCTTCTAGAAAATTGGCGAAATGATGCTAGACAAGGCTCCCTTGCCGATTTAATTTGGAGTATCTATAGACAAACGGGCTACTACGATTTTGCCGGCGGATTGCCGGGGGGCATGCAAAGACAAGCAAATTTAAGAGCATTGTACGATCGTGCAAGACAATATGAAAGCACATCTCTACGCGGATTATTCCGCTTCCTGCGTTTTATTGAACGAATGAAAGAGAGCGGCGGAGATCTAGGCACAGCGCGTGCGCTTGGTGAACAAGAAGATGTGGTTCGCATCATGTCCATTCATAAAAGTAAAGGGCTTGAGTTCCCTGTTGTATTCGTGGCAGGAATGGCCAAAATGTTCAATCAGCGCGATCTAAATGATGCTTTTTTACTGCATAAAGAGCTTGGCTTCGGTCCTCGGTTTGTGGATACGAATTTGCGTGTAAGCTATCCGACGCTGCCTTCATTAGCTATTAAAAGAAGAATGAAGCTAGAACTGCTTGCAGAGGAAATGCGCGTCTTGTATGTTGCTCTCACAAGGGCGAGAGAAAAGCTGTATTTACTAGGCACAGTTAAATCGCTCGATAAGCTGCTGCGTGGTTGGGGGCGTCATCTGTCTAGGACAGATTGGTATTTGCCGGACTTTGAACTGGCGAAAGCGCGAAGCTATCTCGATTGGGTCGGACCTGCCCTGCTTCGTCATCCAGATGCGGCTCTTTGGAGAGAGCGCCTCGGCATTAGTGAGGCATCTTCTGGCGTCCGTCTGCTGCAAGATCCTTCACATTGGAAGTTGACGGTTATCCAGCCAGAGAGTTTGCATATGGAAGAAACGCTGGAAGCTGAGAGCATGGTACCCGACGCAGACCGAATGTCAGCTGTTCATCAAAGTCATTCTGTGCCTACGGTGGGCAGATGGAAGGATTGGTTGGAGGATCGGCTTTCTTGGACATACGAATACCCGGATGCGCCTAAGCATTTTGCTAAGACCACAGTGTCGGAAATGAAGCGGTTGTCTGAAATGAATCGGCTCGCGGGAGAAATGGAATTTCCAGCTGGAGCAGATATTGCTGTTTTGGATGAATCTCAGGTGAAGCCAAAGACTGCGGTATGGCGCAGGCCTAGATTCATGGAAGAGAAAAAGCTAACTGCAGCTGAAAAAGGGACCGTTGTCCACGCTGTCATGCAAAATCTTTCTTTGCAGGAATCGCCGACGGAATCGAGTATAAAGGCAACTCTTGCGGAGATGCTGAACAAACAAACGCTCACGCAGGAGCAGTGTGATGTTGTAGATATTCCGGTTGTATTGAAGTTTTTCGAAACGGAAGTTGGCAAACGGATGGTACAAGCTGCGAACGTACAACGTGAGGTGCCATTTAGCTACGGACTGCCTGCGGATGAGGTCTATATGGGAACAGACCGTTCCGCAATAGGTGAGACGGTGTTAATTCAAGGGGTTATCGATTGTTTATTCGAAGACGAACTTGGACTCGTGTTGGTTGACTATAAAACGGATGCGGTAAAGGGAAGCAGTGATGCCGAACTGAAGGTGCGTTATGAGAAGCAAATTTCACTGTATACCCGGGCCGTGGAACATATTTGGAAGCGTCCTGTAAATGGGAAGTTCTTGTATTTCTTTGATGGGGCGAAATTGTTGGAGATGTAAAAGGGACAGACTGATAGATAGATAGATAGATAGATAGATAGATACGGAGCATATGACATGCTTAGAGAGGAGATGAGTTATGCGGATTTTACATACGGCTGACTGGCACTTCGGTCGAACACTCGAAGGACGCAGTCGGTTGGAGGAACAGACAGCTTTCATGGATGAGCTTGTGCAGATTGTGCAAGATCAAGCCATCGATTTGGTTCTGATCGCAGGAGATATCTATGACAGCGTAAATCCACCCGCTGCTGCTGAACAGCTTTTCTATGAAGGCATTGCCAGATTGGCTGACGGCGGTAAGCGCCAAGTGGCCATTATCTCCGGCAACCACGATCATCCGGATCGGCTTGCAGCTTCAGGTCCGCTTGCGGCTAAACAAGGGATCACGATAATTGGCTTACCGGTCCCTGACATACAGTCTATAGGTATCGCTAGAACAGGTGAGTTGGCACGTCTGATTGCACTCCCGTACCCGTCGGAATCGCGACTCAAGGAGCTGCTATCGGATGTTGCCGAGGAGGAAGTGCTGCGCAGTAAATATTCCGAGCGAGTGGGTGCGCTTATTCGTAAACAAGCAGCTTCTTTTGAAGCCGGCACGGTGAATCTGATCATGAGCCATTTGTACGTTCTTGGCGGTCATGAAACGGAATCGGAACGCCCTATTCAAGTAGGGGGCGCCTACACGGTAGATACGAATGCTCTAACGGCAGGAGCGCAGTATGTTGCGCTTGGTCATTTGCATAGACCGCAGAATGTGAAAGCAGCTTCTCCCATCCGTTACTGCGGTTCTCCAATCGCCTACAGCTTCTCGGAAGCCGGCCAAGCGAAGTCGGTCACAGTGCTTGATCTAGCTCCGGGACAAGCGGCCGAGCCTAAAGAGATATTTCTGACTTCGGGCCGCCCTCTTGTTAGTTGGAAAGCTAAAGAAGGAATTGGCCAGGTGCACCAATGGCTGGATGAACAACGCGATGCCAATGCCTGGATTGATTTGGAAGTCACGATGACAGAAGCCATGTCCATTGAGCAGATTCAATCACTGCGCAAAGCATATGAAGGCTTCATACATATTCGACCCATTTACCCAGAGATGGAGGCAGTCCGAGCTGTTGTATCGAGAGCTGATTTGTCGATGGAGGAGCATTTCACGCGCTTTTATTCGCGTCAAACAGGTGGTGCGCAGCCTGAGCCTGAATTGGTTCGGTTGTTTTTGGAGCTGCTGCAGGAGAAGGATTTGGCGGATGCTGCTGGGGAGTAAGGAGGGGGGAGGGAAACCTTTAATCCCTTGGTACTCACTGGAACATTTTGTAATCACGGAAACATGCATTCAGCATTCACTCAGAGTTTCTTCCTTCCACGAACTGGAAGCTGCATTTTGTGCATGTATTTCAAGCGATATGGCAATAAATGTGCGTTTTGATGCAAAAAGTGCAGTTAATATCGTCAAATTTGCGCAAATAGCTACTGTTTAAGAGAATTTGATGTAGTTTTTGCAGCTAAGTTTCTCGGAACTGGCTTCTGCGCGATAATTTGCTGCAGTTTTTGCAGTAGATTTTGCGCGGGGTGAATGAGCTAAAAGTCAAATTTGTGGAATTACTTTGAGGTGCACTTTTTGCTGCGGATTCGTTACATGGAAAGCATTGTTTTATGCCCAATAAGTGCTTGTGGATAACTACGAATACCTAGGTTGTTTTTTTTATTAACGAAGAAAAAACAGATGGAACATATAACAAGAGATTCTAGCGTTTTTTTGAAAGGAGGATTTGGCATGCGTCCAATTCAGTTGCAAATGTCCGGACTTCAGAGTTATCGGGAAATGCAGACGATCGATTTTAGCCAATTAGTGGATGCGGGCGTGTTTGGCATATTTGGGCCCACAGGTAGTGGGAAATCATCGATTCTTGATGCGATCACGCTATCGTTATATGGCAAAGTGGAAAGAGCTAGCGGGGGCACGCAAGCGATTATGAATCATGCGGAGCAGACGTTGTTCGTTTCTTTTACGTTTGAGCTGACGAATGCGGCTGGCACTGAGCGTTATCGCGTCGAGCGGCAATTCAAACGCGGAACAGAGTTGTCCATAAACGGGACAATTAGTCGGCTTTTACATATCAAAGGGACTGAGACCATTGTACTAGCGGATAAAGCGGGTGAGGTGAATCAGCAGGTACAGCATATTCTGGGTCTGTCTATGCAGGACTTTACGAGAGCTGTTGTGCTCCCGCAAGGGAAATTCGCAGAATTTCTGACGTTGACCGGCAAGGATCGTAGGCAAATGCTGCAGAGGCTATTTCACCTTGAGCAGTATGGAGATCATTTGAGCGCAAAGGTTAGTTCCAAAGTGAAAGAAACGGACAGCACAGTTAAGCAGCTTGCTGCAGAGCAGCAAGGGCTTGGGGATGCTTCAGAGAGAGCGCTAGAAGAGGCCAATGCCAAACTTCTGGAAGCAGAACAAGAAGCGGTTCGAAGTCGTCTTCATTTGGAACAGCAAGAGAAGTCTTATGACGAGCATAAGCAGGTTTTTCAGTGGCAGATTGAGAAAAAAGCGCTGGAACAAGAGACCCAAAAGCAGCAGGAGCAAGAGCCGTTAATCCTCGAAAAGGAGCAGCTTCTGCAAAAAGCAGAGCAGGCCGAAAAAGTGAGGCCCTATCTGGAACAGCATGCTTTGGCAGCCAAAGATGTGTTAACAGGGGAAACGCAGCTTAAGATTGCAGCAGCTTCCCAACAAACGGCGGAAACATCCTATCAGCAAGCTGTTCACAAATTTGAACATGCGCAGCAAGAGCTGGCTTCACAGGAAGGGCCGCTTTTATTGCGGTTGGACCAACTGCAGCAAGCCCTTATCATTCAGCAGGAGCTTGAACAAGTTCAAAGCCAAATCCAAGCCGCTCAGCTTCAAGAGGCAGAAGTCAAGGCGACATTAACGCATTTGCAGGCTGAAGTGAGTAAAAGCATTGAAACAAAACAAAAAGCCATTCTTAAACAAACCGAGCTTAAGGATCAGTTGAAGTTGGTGGAAACCAAATCGGTTTCCCGACAACTTTTACAATCCGCGTCTCAAGAAAAGAAAGCAATTGAACTACTCCAAGCCCAAGAGCTTGAAGCTAAGAAGGCCAGAGAAGAAAAAGCTGTCGCTTACTCAGCAGTAGATCAGAGCCAATTGCAATTAACAGGCAAGCTGCAAGCCTTTCAAGTTAAAATGTCAGGATGGCTAAAGGGGTTACAGGAAACTGGTTTACAGGTTAACTTGCAAGGTGCAGCGTTCACCCATTTCGTTCCTGCTTTGCAAGCTTACAAAGAGAGACTGAAGCTGAGCTGGAAAAGGCAAGAGCGTCATGCATTGGCTGCGATTCTTGCCAGTGAGCTTATGGATGGGGATCACTGTCCTGTATGCGGTGCGACAGAGCATCCGTTAAAGCAGATTAGCGTAGTACCAGCTGAAACTGCCAATGATCTGGATGCAAATGAAGAACGGCTTCGACAAGTAGAAGAGCTGCTTCAGCTTGCAAAAGAGCATCAATTCACAGGGCAGCAGTTGCTGCGTAGAATCTCATCTGTTCATCGGCAGGCCGTAGATTTGGCGGCGGTCCTAGCCGCATCCGGTCAGGAACAAGCTGAATGGATGACCAGCGAACAATCCTCTATGGTATGGGGGGAGGCAGCTGCTGGGAAAGAAGAAGTTACTGCCAATCTTGGTGAGCTTCATGAAGATATAAGTTTTGAGACTTTGAGTGAACAATGGAATGAGATGAAAACGAACCTGGATTCCTGTATTTCCCAGTCTGATGAACTTGAACGCGGTTTTCAAGGCTTACAGAAAGAGCATGCACTTCTTGCCCAACAATTCGTACAAGCAGGTGCTCAAATGCAAGCGGCTGCGAGCTTATTGACGGAAGCGGATAGCAGGTTAGCTTCAATTACAACAACACTAGGTGAGCAGTTAAAAGGTTGGCAGGAGCGTTATGAGGAGCTTTCATGGGAGGCCGTGGATCAGCAGCTTGAACAGCTTCTTGCCAATGAGCGATTAGCCGAGGAACTCCGCGGCCGAATTGAGAAGAGCATCCCGTTTCTTGACGAGCTAAACGGGAAGATCGACGAGCTCCAGCGCGCCGCACTGGAGCAGGATCGAACCGCCCTGCAGCTGCATGAACGGCTGCAGGGCTTGGCGCAGCTCGCCGCCGACAAGTCGCGGCAGCTTGCTTTGCGCGCGCCCGGCGCGGCTGTGCCGCAGCTCATCGCGGAGGCGACCTCCGCGCTGGAGCAGCTGCGGCAGCTCGCGCAGATGACCAAGCTCGCGCACGCTGCTGCGCAGCGCGAGCAGCTCCTGGCGGCGCAGCGCTACAGCGCCGCCGCCGAAGCCGCTGCCGCCGCCGCGCGGCAGCTGGCGCAGACCGAGCGCGCGCTGCACGGCGCGCTCGCAGATAACGGCTTCGCGTCGCGCGAAGCCGCAGAAGCCGCGGCGCTGGCGCCCGAGCAGCGCCGCCAGTGGGCGCAGCTCGCGGCGGAGCACCGCGAGCGCGAGCAGGCGCTGCGCGCCCAGCTGGCGCAGCTGGCAGCGAAGCTGCAGGGCCGCGTGCTGAGCGCGGACGAGTGGGCGCAGTCGCAGGCGCAGCTGAGCGCAGCGAAAGCGGCCGCCGAGGCCGCGCTCGAGACGCGGGCCAAAGCGGCGCAGGGCGCGAGCGAGCTTGCTGCGCGGCATGCGAGGTGGTGCGAGCTTGAGGCGCGTCGTGTCGATCAGGCGGCGCAGCTGGAACGGCTTGGCAAGCTGCAAGCCGTGCTTAAGGCCAATGCCTTCGTCGAATACCTCGCCGAAGAGCAGCTCATGCAAGTTAGCCGCGCGGCTTCGGAGCGGCTAAGTGAATTGACGCGTCGACGCTATGCGATTGAGGTCGACTCTGGTGGAGGCTTCGTCATCCGTGATGATGCCAACGGCGGGGTGAAACGGCCGGTAAGCACGTTATCTGGCGGTGAAACGTTCCTTACCTCGCTAGCCTTAGCGCTCGCGCTTTCGGCACAGATCCAGCTGAAAGGGGAATATCCGCTGGAATTCTTCTTCCTCGATGAAGGCTTCGGTACGCTCGACCAAGAGCTGCTGGACATGGTCATCGGTGCGCTTGAGAAGCTTCATATGGACAGTCTAGCTGTAGGCGTCATTTCCCACGTTCCAGAGCTCCGTGCTCGTCTAGCTCGGAAATTAATCGTCCTCCCGGCAGAGCCTTCTGGGCGCGGGAGCCGCATTGTCGTTGAGGAACTGTAGCTTTCAATTGCAACGGCTAAGAACTTACTGAGGAAGGTGAGCTTTTGTTAACTTTCGAAAGACAAAATAATAAGTTTAATTTTAGAGTTGCAGGGATTTCGATTCATAACAACAAGATCCTCCTACATACAGCTCCAGAACATGATTACTGGGTTTTGCCAGGGGGACGTGTGGAATTTAATGAATCAACAAGTGATGGAATCGTGAGGGAAATACAAGAGGAACTGGGCGTCTTATCACATGTAGAACGTCTAAGTTATGTTCATGAATTGATTTATACAGAAAATGGAAAAAATTTTCATGAGCTTGGTTTTTATTATTTGATCACATTGCCAGAGAATAACGAAATAATAAGTAAGGATTCTGAATTTAAAGGGATTGAGGACGGCAGCAGATTGATTTTTAGGTGGTTTTCATTTGATGAATTAGATCAAATTGAGGTCTATCCCGAATTTATTAAGAGAGATTTTCATGTCCTATTAACTTCTGAGCTTATAAAGCATGAAGTGACAATTGAGATGTAAATCTAATGAGTCTTTAACCAGTTATTTTCGACATATTACCCTATCCAAGGCTAATGACGCTCCAAACGTCGTTAGCCTTTTTTACATCCTCCAAATCAACTTTAGGTGATGTCATCAAGCCGATTTGTACAAGTTGGCATACACTGCAATCATCTTTAGGGAAGAGGAGAATGTGAATGGCTACATTTAATGAAGCGCTAAAACATAAGAATAGAATTTCCTCCGTTTTACTAAAAAGAGCGGAGGTCATGGCTGTTGGTGTTGGTTATGCAGATCCAAGTAAACCGGCACTCGGTGCTGGCGTTATTGTTTATACGCATCAAAAAACCATCCCATCCAGTCTGAACAGCCTCAAAGGAGTGGTTGCCAAAGCAGGCACGTCAGTTCCCGTTCGTTTTGTGCCTTCTGGGAAATTTAAAACGAATGCCTCATCTTCAAAACCGAAAGTCTTCCGGCCAACCTTATTTCGCAATAGAATTCGTCCCGTGCCAGGCGGAGTAAGTATCGGTAAACCGGATCCGTTTGCCACAGGGACAGCGGGTGTGATTGTAATCAAAAACAACCAACTTTATATTCTGAGCAACAATCATGTTCTGATTAAAGACAACTCATCTGCCTTCTCTGCAACTGTGCAACCAGGCCCAGCAGATGCAGCGATTTCCGGAAATACCATAGGGAGAGCCTTCCAATTCGTCAGATTGCGCCCGGGGGAAGTCAATTTCCAAGATTCAGCGATTGCACTGCCGTTTTCAAATAGCCTATTGAATCCAAGATACTTAGTTAGTGCTTCGGGGCAGCTTGTTACAGTACCTGGTCATTTGCTAAGCTATCCTGTCGGTCTTCAAGTGTTTAAATCGGGGCGTACAACAGGGTTTGTGAGAGGAACGGTGGAATCCAATAATGTGGATGTGCGTGTTTCCTATGGAGGAACTTTAGGGACATTATTATTCCGAAATCAATCGGTTATTCGTGGAAATACAGGTGCTGTTTCGCTCCCTGGTGATTCCGGTTCCGTATGGCTTCGCTCAACGGATCGCTTCGCTGCTGCGCTCAATTTTGCTGGTACAGCGGATGGTATGCGCTCGATTAGTAATCCGATAGGACTAGTGATGTCGACGTATGGTTTACGCATTGCCATTCCGGCCCCTGGTGGAACTTTCAAAGCCGGCGCGATTAAAGGGATTGCTCCACGAGGCAACCATTCTTACGTTCAGCCACTAACAGATGAACAACGTAAACGCACACGAGCTGTGCTAGTTAAGTCCTCTAAGTAAATCCTTTCCTTTCATCCAAAAACCAATGAATTAAGTTCATTGGTTATTTGCTTTTTATTTATTTTTCGACAAAATGCTACTTTTTTCCATTCAAGGCGTATTAGTTAGGGACATATAAACTTACAACAGGATCGAAGGGAGTCATCTTCATTTGAAAATCACTAAAAAAAGAATCGGAATTATGACGTTGGCTGTAGGAATTATCGCAGCTAGCCTAGCAAGTGCACCAGCGCCCGCTCGTGCAGATGTCGTATGGGATCATTGGCAAAAAGCGGAGTTGCTTCGTGCAAGTGGGAATAAAGCTGAAGCTGTACCGCATTGGCAATTTCTGGCTAATCATTATGCAGGCGCCGGAGAGTGGGAGAATGCAGCTTTATTTTATGGAAACTTGGCCGCCTACTACGATGCAATTGGTGATTACGATCAAGCGATTAGCTTTTACGAATCAGAAAACGAATATTGGGTGAAAGCCGGAAAGGATTGGGGAGCTGTTAAGCTGCAGCGAACCGATCAAATTCGAACAACGGTCGAGTTGTATAGACTGGATCGTAATGAGTCGACGGTACAGCAGTTAGCCCTGCCGAAGAACAGTCAACTGGCTAAGTTTGAACCTACATACGGTACTTATCTTGGGGTGTACTCCGAACAGGATCCTAAGGTGGGTAATATTTTCACGAAGATGGAAACGGAATATGGCAAAAAACACGCGATTTATTTGGCTTATGCACATTGGGGTCAAGGATTCCCTGCTATGTATGCGAAGAGAGCAAAAGATGCGGGTGGCGCTTTACAAATCGCTTGGGAGCCTGACGATGGTTTAGATCCTGTTACTGACAGCGCCTATTTGCGAAAATGGGCACAAGATGCTAAGGCGGCAGGCATCCCGATCTTCTTGCGTTTTGCTGGGGAAATGAATGGCGCTTGGGTTAAATGGCACGGAAACCCTGCCCAATATATTGCGAAATTCCGTATGCTGCACGATGTATTTGCTGCTGAAGCTCCGAATGTCGCGATGGTTTGGAGTCCTGGCGATGTACCAGCGAATGATATTGACCCTTATTATCCGGGAGATGCTTATGTAGATTGGGTTGGGGTTAGCTTATATATTGAGCCTTATGAAAATGGGGATCCGTCTCTGCCTTCCATGATTTCTACGAGCAATGTAGAGAGGTTATCGAGGCTTTACAACACCTATTCAGACCGTAAACCGTTAATGCTAAGTGAAACGGGTGTCCCGCATTATGCGCACTCGGCAGGCGAGGATTTCACGGAATGGGCGAAACTTAATCTGCAGCGATTATATGAGATTATGCCTTATAAATATCCAAGATTGAAGGCGATCACTTACTTTAACGTCGATCAAAAGATGGAAAATGCGAAAAACGACTACTCACTTTCCACTTCATCTGAAATCCAAAATTACTACAGCAAGCTGATTGCTAATCCTTATTTGCTATCCAAGGTAACAGACGCAGCTAAACCTACTGATCGTCTAGGTTATGTACCTGTAGATGCGAATCATCAGGTTTTTACGAAACAAACCAAGTTAATCCCTTTTGTCAAAATTCCTGACGTTTACATTGGCAAAGTAGAGTACCTCTTAAACGGACAAGTGATTGCTTCTCAATCAGATTTGCCTTACGGTCTGGAGCTGCGAGCCGGTGATGTTCCGGAGGGTTCTGTTATTCAGATCAGGGTTTATAATAAATCCGGTAAACAGACAGCTTTGCGTACCTTCGGTTTATCCTCACAAGTTTCTGTTGAAATTGATGGGAAAGAGCAGAAATTTGAGCAAGCACCTGTCATTGTAAAAGGTTCAACATTCACGCCGCTTCGTGCGATTTTCGAAGCGATGGGTGCAACGGTGGATTATGAGGCAGCAACTAGAACAGTTACAGCCAAAAAAGGAAGTACCACATTACGCCTAACTCTTGATGAGAAAACGGTGTATGTGAACGGCCAGGCTGTTCAGTTAGATGAGCCAGCACAGCTGGTTAATGGTTATACACTCGCGCCTGCTCGATTCGTCGGGGAAACATTTGGCGGCAAAGTCGCGTGGGATGGCACAAGCAGAACGGTTACGATTACAACCAAATAGAAAATGTCTTCAAAAAATTGTAGCTGTTTCATCGCCTGAGAAGAAAGTCAGAGCGTTGGAGCAGCTTTTTTCCTATGTATTAGGAAGATGTAGATAACCATGTTGTATTCTCTACAACAATTCCCGCGCATAAAGGCTATTTTGCAACTCGAAGTTGCAGTTCGTACAACATTTTGAGCCAATTTGATGCAAAATCGGCAATATCGCGCCTAATTGTTGTACATATTGCAACAAAGAAGGGTGAAAGTCGGGTTCTAGGCAGCAATTGTTGCACTTTTTACAACATTATTCAATAAGAGAATTGGGAGTCATTCATACGGTAACCTCAATTAGATGGAGATGGGGGAGGCTGCAGCGCTATGTTCAAAACAAGCAGGTGAATTTCTAAATAAATAGACATTAAAAATAATTTAGTTAAACGCGTAACTGATAAATCAATTTAATGATAAAAAGATAGCGCTATCATATTGTAATATTGGATTTTGTGTCTTATAATCTAGTTAAACGTGTAACTAAAGAGGGTTGAGGAATGAAGAAACCAACAATTAAAGATGTAGCCAAAGTCGCAGGCGTTTCAGCAGCCGCAGTGTCCTATGCATTAAACGGTCGAACGGATAAAGTCTCCAATGAGACGATCGAGCGAATTAAGAAAATTATTGAAACCTTAAACTACATACCGGATTTCTCAGCGAGAAGTTTAGTGAAGAACCAATCCAAGTTGATTGGTATCGTGATTCCACAGACAGAATCTCATAAGCAGCTTATACTTGAAAACCCTTTCTACAGCGAAATGATAAGCGGCATTGAGGGCAAGCTTCGCGAGTATGGGTACCACCTCTTGTTATCTGGCGTTAACCAAGGGGAAAGTTATCTTGATTTATCCGTTCAACGTAATCTGGATGGTGCCATTATGATGGGGATTTATCCGGAACAGTTTTATGACGGTTTTAAGAAAATTAATATTCCGATTGTCCTAATCGACAGTTACATTAACGACAGCTATTTCAAGCGAATCGGCATTGATGACGAATATGGCGGATATTTGGCAACGAAGTATTTAATTGATAAGGGTCACTCCAACATTGGACTCGTGACTGGAGCAATTCGTAAAGACGGTGTTGTCGAGAAGCGTTTCCTCGGCTACAAACGTGCGATTCGTGAAGCGAATTTCTTTTATAATCCAGACTATGTATTTGAAGAATCCATGAGTTATGAGCATGGTATGGCTGCAGGTCAGCTCATCGCAAACAAGTTTCCCGAAATTACCGCAGTATTTGCTACGGGGGACATGGTCGCATTCGGAGCGATTCGGAGCTTGATGGACATGGGGAAAAAAGTCCCGGAAGACATCTCCGTCATTGGTTTTGATGATATCACGATGTCAAAGATGTTTATCCCGCCTTTAACAACAATCCGGCAAAATATAACTGAAAAAGGAGCTATTGCGGCCGAACATCTCATCAATATGATCCAAGGCGGCGTGGAGCAAGAAGCGAATGAAATTATGCTGCCGCTAACGATTGTGGAGAGAGCTACAGTTAGAGCCAAGGAATAATTAACACGTAGGAACCGGAAAAGGAGAACGTCATGGTCGGACAAAAGAGATTTTCCAAAGCAGTTGTCATTATCGGATTTTTATTACCAAGTTTAGCGGGTTTGTTTCTGTTTCAACTCATCCCGATGCTTTCATCCGCAGTCATCTCCTTTACGAATTGGGATTTGTTAACCCCGGCGAAGTTCGTTGGGGTGGATAATTACACCGAAGCTTTGCAGGATGAGAAAACGCTTACATCACTTAAGAATATTCTTCAGTACATTCTTGGTTATTTACCCTCTGTTCTTGCTTTTGGTTTACTGTTCGCGGTTTTACTGAATAGGAAGCTAAGGGGAATTAAGCTTTATCGGATCTTCATCTTTGTACCCGTCATCACCTCATGGGTAGCTGTTTCCATCGTATGGCGCTGGCTGCTGAATGGACAGAGCGGACTCATTAACTACCTGCTGTCGCTAATCGGAATTCAAGGACCTGTATGGCTGCAGGACTTTGTATGGGCAATGCCTTCGATTATTGCAGTGAGTGTATGGAAGGATATCGGTTATGTGACCGTCATTCTTCTTGCGGGACTGCAGGATATTTCGGACGATTATTACGAAGCGGCGACGATTGATGGCGCAGGCGGGTTTCAGCAGTTTTTCCGTGTAACACTGCCGCTGCTTACGCCTAGCATCTTTTTCGTACTTGTCATATCGCTCATCAATGGCTTCCAGCTTTTTGATCAGGTGCTAGTCATGACAGGCGGCGGTCCAGCTGGGCAAACGAGCACGCTTGTGCAGCAAATTTATGGGAATGCTTTTCAAAGCTATAAAATGGGCTTTGCCTCTGCGCAATCATGGATCTTATTCGTCATTATTTTCGCCGTCACCATCGTTCAGCAGCAGCTTCAGAAAAGGTGGGTTACCTATGACAGATAAATATATGCCGTATCGGAACTTGCTTTCACACCTCATTTTGATTGTGGCGGCTGTCGTTCTCATGTTTCCTTTCGTCTGGATGTTGTCGGGTTCTTTTAAGGATAACTTGGAAGTCGTCCGAATGCCGCCTAATTTAATACCGGATACATTTAAATTCAGCAACTACGTCGAGATTACGAAATACTTTCCGATCTATCGCTTTTTGGGCAACAGTGTAGGTGTTTCCTTAGTGACGACCGCTGCGCAGATCGTTGTGTGTGCGATGGCTGCATTTGTTTTTGCTAAAATACCGTTCCGAGGCAGGGAGACTTTATTCGTTCTCTATTTGATCACGATGATGATTCCCATGCAGGTGACGATGACGCCACTCTTTATCGTGTTTCAAAAACTGCACCTGACGAATACGTATCTCGGTCTCATTTTGCCAGGAATCTTCAGTGCTTACGGGACTTTCCTGCTTCGACAACACATCATGACCATTCCTGATCCGTTGATTGAGGCAGCCAGAATGGATGGAGCATCTTATGTGAGAGTATTTATGAGCATCATTCTTCCGCTTAGCAAACCTGCTCTTGCGACGCTAGCCATTTTTGCTTTCATGGCTTCGTGGAACAATTTTTTATGGCCGCTTATTATTACGAGCGATAAGGAGTTGATGACACTTCCGATTGGACTAAGCAAGCTGCAAGGCAGATGGGCGACGGAGTGGAACATTTTGATGGCGGGGAATGTGATCAGCTTTATACCGATTTTCATTGTGTTTTTATTCGCATCGAAATACTTCATTAAGGGAATGACCATGAGTGGTGTTAAAGGTTAATGAGAGGGGTGATGGAAATCGTTTGAGACGTAAGTGATGGAAATGAAAATGGTGAGTTAACTGAAGAAAATTCATAAGAAGAGAGGGTTTAAAGATGGTTACTAAAAAAACAGGTTGGGTCGTTGCGTTAGGTGTGGTTGTTTCTCTTGCAGCTACGGGGTGTGGAGCGGATACAAAAAAAGAAGCTACGCCGACGCCAAAACAAGAGCCTACAGCAGCTGCTACGGCAGCAGCAACACCAGAGACAAAGAAGGAACCGGTTACCCTTAAGTTCATGCAGTATACCGCAAGCGGTTCTCAAGAGCAGACGCTAGGCGATATGGTGAAAGCGTTCGAGTCGGCCAATCCTGACGTGAAGGTCAAAGTGGATATCGTCGATTACAACAACTACTACACGAAGCTCAATACACAGCTCGCATCGGGGGATGCACCTGACGTATTTGAGGTCGGTTACGAAAACTTCGTCTCTTATGCCGCCAAAAATACACTAAAAGACTTGACGCCGATCATTGCGAAGGACACGACGTTCAAGCCGGAAATCTACAAAGGTCTTGCTTATGACTCATTCAAGTATAGCGGTAAGCAATACGGAGTCGTAGAGTCATTTTCAGACGTAGTTCTTTTCTATAATAAGGACTTGTTTGACAAAAAGCAAGTTGAGTATCCGAAGGCGGATTGGACGTGGAAACAAGAACTAGAAGCGGCTCAAAAGCTCACCGACGCCAAAAGCGGCGTATGGGGAACCTATTCGCCAATTCAATTCTATGAGTTTTACAAAACAATTGCTCAGAACGGCGGAGGTATCTGGAGTGCAGATGGCAAACCTACTGTAAACAGCAAAGAAAATATCGAAGCCCTGAACTGGATGCTGGATAAAGCGAAAAAGTATAAAGTGTCTCCAGCGCTTAACGACGATACTTTTAACCAGCCAGATGCTGACTTAAACGCATTTAAAGCAGGTAAGATTGCTATGCTGCGTGGTGGTATTTGGAACTTTGGCCGTTTTGCGGATGCTCCGTTCAAATGGGATATTGCACTGGAGCCTGGTAATACGAAGAAAGCGCATCATTTCTTTGCGGATGGCCTTGTTGTTTCTGATAAAACGAAAAATGCGGAAGCGGCTTGGAAATTTATCAAATTCATGTCTTCCGATCCTTCTGTTGTTAGCAAGCGGATTGAGAAAGGCTGGAGTGTGCCGGCTGTTTCGGATGAAAAAGTCATGGAGGCTTATTTCAAACAAACGCCGCCAGTTTCGAAGAAAATCGTACTTGAAGCATTGAATTCACTTGTACTGACGCCAGTAGGTCCAATTCCGGATAAATGGAACGATTTGACCAAAGCGATCGGCGACGAGCTGGATAAAGCGAAATTGAAATCTGATTATACAGCGGAAAAAGCACTGAATGAAGCGCAAGCTAAGATTGAAAAATTAGTAACTAAATAGCATAGTGCGGACATAGAGTCGGCAGGGAAGGGGCATTGTTGCGGCAACGGCCCCTTTCTCATTCATACACGGATGGAGTAGGAGGATTTATGGTGCAAACAATAGATTCAAATCAGAATGTTAAATACTTTTTAGATGAACATACGGGTCAGGTTACGATTTCGGGGCAGCTTGCCACTTTTCGAGATATTGCATTTTTGAGTTATGCGCTTATTCAGCGAGGTGAGGCGGAACGTGTATTGCCTGTACTGCGTTTGATGAACAGCGATCAATTTAAGGGAAAGTTGGCGCTAACGGATGCGGCGCTCCGGATATGGGCTTACGGTGAATATCTCAAGGTAACGGAAGATCAGGATTTCAAAGTGGAGATAGAAGGGATTATCGAGGAAACCACCTTACTTCTAGACAACAATTGGCAGAAACCGCAGCCTCATTGGCTGCAGCACGGGAACGAAGGCATTTATTTGAGCCATTTAGCGATGTACTTCGCTGCGGTTCAAGCGAATATTCAGAACGGGGTTGGCGAGCGGGGTGTGCGTTTACTGAAGGAGATTCGTGAACTTGTCTTTGCCAGCTTCATTAAAGAGGGCCGAGTCATTAGCGAATTGGGTGATACAGCAATTCATGGGGATATCCTCACTGCGGCGATTCCTTTCGGGATGCTGGGTATTGAAGACCGTATTCTGATTGAAGCGTTATATAAACTGGAAGAAACACTTGTTAGTAAAGGGGTAAGATTCAAAGCTGGCGACACCTTTTATGGAGGCTGTGAGCGATCTGACCTTACCTGCCTGTTGGCGTGGTACTACGCTAAAAAAGGGGACACGGTTCGGGCGAAAGAGCTGCTCACTCATGTGGAGTCTCTTCAGAAGGAACGTGGGCGGTTGTATGAGGTAGATAGCAATACGTCCAAGGAGCCTTTACTGCTTGAATATTGGCGTGAACATGCAGGGGAACCACCCGTCAGTACATGGGGTGGCGTACTGTTGGAGCTAGCACAGGCTGCACTTATTTCAGGTGATGTCGGTAGTGAAAGCTTGGACAGCGTCACTCTGGTGCATCAACCGACGGGTTACGATGACCCTTACGTCATCCTGCCTTACGAGCGGTTTCCTCGTCATCCCGAAGCGGGGGATTCGGTACTTGTGCGCCTCCTGACTCAGCCTTTTCAGGCGAGTCAGGTTGTGACTGTGCAGGCCGCCGTTAATGGCATTCCGGCGGCCGAAGCCGTGACCGCCGTCATGAAAGTGACAGACGGCGGGGAAAAAGTCTGGGAAGCGCAGCTGGGCCCTTACCTCGCAGGTGACGAGGTCAGCTATGCTTTTGCGCTTCAGAGCGGAAGCAAGTCGCTGAGTTCAGCGACTTACAGCTTTCAAGTGCGGACATGGACGGCGCTGGAGCACGTCCATGAACTAAATGAGACGACGGATGGCTTCGTCGTCGAATTGGGTTACGGTGCGGCGGGTACTCGCACCGCTCAGCTGTCTTTCCGCGCCGACGAGAGCGGCGCGATCAAGCTGACGTTCGCCGCAGATGGCGAACGCTTGCAGGGCGCGCCGGCGCAGCGGGCGGCGCTGACGGTTGGACGCGCACGGCTGGAAGCCGAGGTGCGCGGAGGCAAGCTTGCGCTCGCGCTGCGCAGCACGGAGGGCGTGCTGATGGAGGGCTTCGCCGCCGAAGGGAAGCCGCTTATCGAGGCTTTAACCGATGGTTCGGGAAGCCTGCATAAGCTTCGGATGAATTTGCGTACGAGACCGGAGCATCGCTGGTTCGGCATGGGGGAACGCTTTTCCCATTATGAATATTCGGGTCATGAAGTCGATCAATATGTGTACAATCAGTATCGGGATCAAGGATTGAAGACTTACATGCCGGTTCCTTTTGCGATATCTTCCGGCGGATATGCGATCTTCGTGGATACGGCGCTTTATTCGACTTTCCGTTTTCATACACGGTTATCTGATCTTGTTGAAGTGGAAGCGGACGTGTCACAGGCGAATCAACAGCTGGTTGCGTATTTATTTGCGGAGGAGCCGCTCGCGATGGTCGGACAGTTCACCCATCTATCGGGCAAACCTGTATTGCCGCCGAAGTGGTCGTTTGGACCATGGATGTCCAGCAATAACTGGGATTCCCAGGCTGAGGTTTTGAAACAGGCCGAGCTAACGGCGAAGTATCAGATCCCGTCCACGGTGCTAGTGATTGAGCAATGGAGTGACGAGGCGACGTTCTATATTTTTAACGATGCGCAGTACACTGTCAAAGGCGGTAATCTACCGTTTCGCTATGATGAATTCCAGTTCCCGGAGTGGGGCCGTTGGCCGAATCCGAAGGGGATGGTCGAAGAGCTGCATGAGCAGGGCTTGAAAGTGCTGTTATGGCAAATCCCCATTCATAAACATATGTATGGCGTTGCTCATGGTCAGCGTGATCAGGATGAAATTACACTGCTTGAGCAAGGTTACTGTGTGAAAACGGCGGATGGGGAGCCATACACATTGCCTTATAACTGGTTTAAGGATTGTCATATTCTTGACTTTACGAACCCAGAAGCGGCGAAATGGTGGTTTAATAAGCGCCAATACCTCGCAGATGAAATAGGTGTGGATGGCTTCAAAACGGATGGCGGCGAATTCGTCTTCGGTCACGATCTGCAGTTCTATGACGGCTCTACAGGCCGTGAAATGCGCAATTTGTATCCCAATTTATATGTGGGCAGCTATTACGATTTCATCCAGCAGTATGCCAAAGACGGAGGCATTACCTTTAGCAGGGCGGGCTACACCGGAGCGCAGCGGTACCCGATGCACTGGGCTGGCGATGAGCGTTCGACCTTCCAGGCCTTCCGTTCCTCGATGATTGCAGGGTTATCCAGCAGTATGTCGGGCATTCCTTTCTGGGGTTGGGATCTGGGCGGCTTTCATGGGGACATTCCGACAGCGGAGCTGTTCATAAGATCCACCCAAATGGCCGCTTTTTGCCCGGTCATGCAGTATCATGCTGAAACGAAAGGCGAGTTCAATCAAGACAGAACGCCGTGGAACATTGCTGAACGTACAAGTCAGCCGCTAGTCATCGATTTATACAAAAAGTACGCAGACATTCGAATGAACCTCTTGCCTTACATCTATGATCAAGCGATTCGTACCAGCCGAACGGGGCTCCCTATGATGCGTGCCATGTCCCTTCAATTCCCTGCTGATCCGCATTGTACCGAAATGATTAGTGAGTACATGTTTGGAGAAAGCTTGCTGGTCGCTCCCGTTACGGAGGAGGGTCATGGTGCTAAGGAGATTTATTTCCCGGAAGGGTCATGGATATCTTTGTTCGACCAGGAAGAGGTTCAAGGTCCTTGCCTGATGAAAGTGGCCGCACCGTTGGAAACGATCCCTGTTTATCAGAGACAGGATAGTGTCATTGCGCTTAATCTCGCTGAGAATTATTCGCTTGGCGATCATGTGGGCAATAGCATAAACCGCTATGAGCATTTATGTTTCCGAGTTTATATTGTGGGTGAACTGCAGGCAGAGTTTGAGGATGACCTAGGCAATCATGTGACCATTTCAGCCAAAAAAGTCAGTGGTCAGATTCGTTTGCACTGGTCAAGCAGTCTTAGTCATAATCAAGCAATAACCTTTATTTTATATCAACCAGATGGTGTATCCATCATTTCAAATTCAGAAACGGATCTCTCACCAGTCGATCATGTGGAACTACTGCTTCCGGGTCATTATTTGATTAGCCAAAAGAATCTACTCATTACTGTCCAGGAACCGGCAGGAAGTCTGGTGATAGCGCAGTGATTTTGTTCGGGTTCCCTCACTGTGGAGATTACACAAAGTCGTACCTTACTTGGAGCAGTGGCTTACCCGCTCGTGTTAGGTTTCAATGTGTTGAACTGAGTCAAGCCCGATTATCTATGCGCGAGGTTTCCTCTGAATTGTGGGAGCAAGCTCTTCAAGAGACCTCTCAATACGTCAAGCAGAAGCTGATGCCTGGAGAAGAATATGTGTTTATCGGCCACTGCTGGGGCAGTTTGCTTGCCTTTGAGGTAAGTCATCGCTTGAAAGCAGAAGGAATCGCTGAGCCACGGCACTTATTTCTATCTGGCTGCAGTGCTCCTCATCTTATTCGGCCTCGCGGAGTATCGAATGGCATGCAGGGGGATGCGTCCGTGATAGGCTGCCAACCTGTGGAGGAATATCGTGCTCCATTTAATCGAGAGCCGCTTCGTGCTAGATTCAGTGTTTTTACAGGTAAGAAGGATGAACATGCGCTTGTTGATCATTTGGCGGAGTGGAGTCGTTATACGGCGAAAATATGCGATGTGCACGTTTGTGAAGGCGATCATCGCTACTGGCAATCGGATTCAAACAAGTGGCTGCAGCTCGCACAGACGATTGTGGAAAGGGAATATCTGATTTAACCATACGGCGGTCGCGATTGATTGAATAGGATTCGTGGCCGCCTAATATTGAAAGGGGGGATGCTTGGAGCAGCGCATGCACGGCGAGGAATAACTTTTGTTGGAGCCTCTAAGTCATTCATGTTTAGCAAACAAATTTCGGTACGAAAGGGGAAATGTTTATGTATGTAAGGAAACTAACAGGTCCATTCCGATTTTCTCTCTCTTTTTTGCTCTGTTTCTGTCTCTTCGCCCCCTCTATTTATGCCATTGACGGTGTTTATCATGCGCCTTACGGAATTGATGATCTGTACGAGATTCAGGCGACGGAGCGGAGTCCAAGAGATCCCGTTGCTGGCGATACTGTGTATATCAAGATAACAACGTGGCCCATTGAATCAGGACAAACGGCTTGGGTGACCTGGACGAAAAATGGTGTCAATCAAGCTGCTGTCGGAGCAGCATTCAAATACAACAGCGGCAACAACACTTACTGGGAAGCTAACCTTGGCACTTTTGCAAAAGGGGACGTGATCAGTTATACCGTTCATGGCAACAAGGATGGCGCGAATGAGAAGGTTATCGGTCCTTTTACTTTTACAGTAACTGGATGGGAATCCGTTAGCAGTATCAGCTCTATTACGAATAATACGAATCGTGTTGTGCTGAATGCGGTGCCGAATACAGGTACATTGACGCCAAAGATCAACCTTTCCTTTACGGCGGATGATGTCCTCCGCGTACAGGTTTCACCAACCGGAACAGGAGCGTTAAGCAGTGGGCTTAGTAATTACACAGTTTCGGATACCGCCTCAACCACTTGGCTTACAACTTCCAAGCTAAAGGTGAAGGTGGATAAGAATCCTTTTAAGCTTAGTGTGTATAAGCCTGATGGAACGACGCTGATTGCTCGTCAATATGACAGCACCACGAATCGTAACATTGCCTGGTTAACCAATGGCAGTACCATTATCGACAAAGTGGAAGATCATTTTTATTCATCGGGTTCCGAAGAGTTTTTTGGCTTTGGCGAGCATTACAACAACTTCCGTAAACGCGGATATGATGTGGACACCTATGTGTTCAATCAGTATAAGAATCAAAATGACCGCACCTATATGGCAATTCCTTTTATGCTTAACAGCAGCGGTTATGGCATTTTCGTAAATTCTACGTACTATTCCAAATTCCGCTTGGCAACCGAACGCACCGATATGTTCAGCTTTACGGCTGATACAGGGGGGAGTGCTGCCTCGACGCTGGATTATTATTTCATTTACGGTAATGATTTGAAAAATGTGGTGAGTAACTACGCTAACATTACCGGAAAGCCAACAGCGCTGCCGAAATGGGCTTTCGGGTTATGGATGTCAGCTAACGAGTGGGATCGTCAAACCAAGGTGAATACAGCTATTAATAACGCGAACACAAACAATATTCCGGCTACAGCGGTTGTGCTCGAACAGTGGAGTGATGAGAACACTTTTTACATTTTCAATGATGCCACCTATACCCCGAAAACGGGCAGTGCTGCGCATGCCTATACCGATTTCACTTTCCCGACATCTGGGAGATGGACGGATCCAAAAGCGATGGCAGACAATGTGCATAACAATGGGATGAAGCTGGTGCTTTGGCAGGTCCCTATTCAGAAATGGACTTCAACGCCTTATACCCAGAAAGATAACGATGAAGCCTATATGACGGCTCAGAATTATGCCGTTGGCAACGGTAGCGGAGGCCAGTACAGGATACCTTCAGGACAATGGTTCGAGAACAGTTTGCTGCTTGATTTTACGAATACGGCCGCCAAAAACTGGTGGATGTCTAAACGCGCTTATCTGTTTGATGGTGTGGGTATCGACGGCTTCAAAACAGATGGCGGTGAAATGGTATGGGGTCGCTCAAATACCTTCTCAAACGGTAAGAAAGGCAATGAAATGCGCAATCAATATCCAAATGAATATGTGAAAGCTTATAACGAATACGCGCGCTCGAAGAAAGCCGATGCAGTCTCCTTTAGCCGTTCCGGCACGCAAGGCGCACAGGCGAATCAGATTTTCTGGTCCGGTGACCAAGAGTCGACGTTTGGTGCTTTTCAACAAGCTGTGAATGCAGGGCTTACAGCAAGTATGTCTGGCGTTCCTTATTGGAGCTGGGATATGGCTGGCTTCACAGGCACTTATCCAACGGCGGAGTTGTACAAACGAGCTACCGAAATGGCTGCTTTTGCGCCAGTCATGCAGTTTCATTCCGAGTCTAACGGCAGCTCTGGTATCAACGAGGAACGTTCTCCATGGAATGCACAAGCGCGTACAGGCGACAATACGATTATTAGTCATTTTGCCAAATATACGAATACGCGCATGAATTTGCTTCCTTATATTTATAGCGAAGCGAAGATGGCAAGTGATACTGGCGTTCCCATGATGCGCGCCATGGCGCTTGAATATCCTACGGACACGAACACGTACGGTTTGACACAGCAGTATATGTTCGGAGGTAATTTACTTGTTGCTCCTGTTATGAATCAGGGAGAAACAAACAAGAGTATTTATCTTCCACAGGGGGATTGGATCGATTTCTGGTTCGGTGCTCAGCGCCCTGGTGGTCGAACTATCAGCTACAATGCTGGCATCGATGATCTACCGGTTTTTGTGAAGTCTGGCAGTATTCTTCCGATGAATTTGAACGCGCAATATCAATTAGGCGGGACCATTGGCAACAGCTTGACGAGCTACACGAATCTGGCGTTCCGCATTTATCCGCTTGGGACAACAACGTATGACTGGAATGATGATATCGGCGGTTCGGTGAAAACTATAACGTCTACCGAGCAATATGGGTTGAATAAAGAAACCGTGACTGTTCCAGCGATTAATTCTACGAAGACATTGCAAGTGTTTACGACTAAGCCTTCCTCTGTAACGGTGGGTGGTTCTGCGATGACAGAGTACAGTACTTTAACTGCCCTAACGGGAGCGTCGACAGGCTGGTACTATGATACTGTACAGAAATTCACATACGTCAAGCTTGGTTCAAGTGCATCTGCTCAATCCGTTGTGCTAAATGGCGTCAATAAAGTGGAATATGAAGCAGAATTCGGCGTGCAAAGCGGCGTTTCCACGAACACGAACCATACGGGTTATACAGGTACAGGATTTGTGGATGGTTTTGAGACTCTTGGAGACAATGTTGCTTTTGATGTTTCCGTCAAAGCCGCAGGTACTTATACGATGAAGGTTCGGTATTCATCCGGTGCAGGCAATGGCTCAAGAGCCATCTATGTGAATAACACCAAAGTGACGGACCTTGCCTTGCCGCAAACAACAAACTGGGATACATGGGGGACTGCTACGGTTAGCGTCCCGCTGAGTTCAGGTCTCAACACGGTGAAAGTCAGCTATGATGGTACCAGTTCACTTGGCATTAATCTCGATAACATCGCGATTGTAGAGCAATAAAAGGTCGGGAGGGCAAGTCCCTCCCTTAATTTCTAATCGAAAGGGAGTATCATTGATGCGTCTACCAAACAAAGAAATTCCACGTATCCTTGCTTTTTTTACAGCGTTTACGTTGTTTGGTTCAACCCTTACCTTGCTTCCTGCTCCGCCTGCACATGCTTATGTCAGCAGCCTAGGAAATCTCATTTCCTCGAGTGTCACTGGAGATACCTTGACGCTAACCGTTGATAATGGTGCGGGACCGAGTGATGACCTCTTGATTGTTCAAGCGGTGCAAAACGGTATTTTGAAGGTGGATTATCGTCCGAATAGCATAGCGCCAAGCGCGAAGACGCCGATGCTGGATCCAAACAAAACTTGGTCAGCAGTAGGAGCTACGATTAACACGGCGGCCAATCCAATGACGATCACAACCTCCAACATGAAGATTGAGATTACCAAGAACCCGGTTCGAATGACGGTCAAAAAGGCTGACGGCACTACGCTATTCTGGGAACCATCAGGCGGAGGGGTATTCTCAGACGGTGTGCGCTTCGTTCATGCCACAGGGGATAATATGTATGGCATCCGGAGCTTCAATGCTTTTGATAGCGGGGGCGATTTGCTGAGGAATTCCTCCAATCATGCCGCCCATGCGGGTGAACAGGGAGATTCCGGTGGTCCGCTTATTTGGAGTACAGCGGGATATGGATTATTAGTCGATAGCGATGGCGGTTACCCCTATACAGATAGCACAACTGGTCAAATGGAGTTTTATTATGGTGGGACCCCTCCTGAGGGACGTCGTTATGCAAAACAAAACGTGGAATATTATATAATGCTCGGAACCCCCAAAGAAATTATGACCGACGTAGGGGAAATCACGGGAAAGCCACCCATGCTGCCTAAGTGGTCGCTTGGATTCATGAACTTTGAGTGGGATACGAATCAGACGGAATTTACGAATAATGTGGATACGTATCGTGCCAAAAATATCCCCATAGATGCTTACGCTTTCGACTACGATTGGAAAAAATACGGGGAAACCAACTACGGTGAATTCGCGTGGAATACGACTAATTTCCCTTCTGCTTCCACGACTTCTCTGAAGTCAACGATGGATGCTAAAGGCATCAAAATGATCGGAATTACGAAGCCTCGCATCGTTACGAAGGATGCTTCAGCGAATGTGACGACCCAAGGGACGGACGCGACAAATGGCGGTTATTTTTATCCAGGCCATAACGAGTATCAGGATTATTTCATTCCCGTAACTGTGCGCAGTATCGATCCTTACAATGCTAGCGAACGTACCTGGTTCTGGAATCATTCCACAGATGCGCTTAATAAAGGGATCGTAGGTTGGTGGAATGACGAGACGGATAAAGTATCTTCGGGTGGAGCGTCATATTGGTTTGGTAATTTCACAACAAGCCACATGTCTCAGACGATGTACGAAGGTCAACGGGCTTACACGAGTGGAGCGCAGCGTGTATGGCAAACGGCTAGAACTTTCTACCCGGGTGCCCAGCGGTATGCGACTACGCTTTGGTCTGGCGATATTGGCATTCAATACAATAAAGGCGAGCGGATCAACTGGGCTGCCGGGATGCAGGAGCAAAGGGCAGTTATGCTATCCTCCGTGAACAATGGCCAGGTGAAATGGGGCATGGATACCGGCGGATTCAATCAGCAGGATGGCACGACAAACAATCCGAATCCCGATTTATACGCGCGGTGGATGCAGTTCAGTGCCCTAACGCCTGTTTTCCGAGTGCATGGGAACAACCATCAGCAGCGCCAGCCATGGTACTTCGGATCGACGGCGGAGGAGGCCTCCAAAGAGGCAATTCAGCTGCGGTACTCCTTGATCCCTTATATGTATGCCTATGAGAGAAGTGCTTACGAGAATGGGAATGGACTCGTTCGACCATTGATGCAAGTCTATCCGACAGATGCGGCCGTCAAAAATTACACGGATGCTTGGATGTTTGGTGACTGGCTGCTGGCTGCACCTGTGGTAGATAAACAGCAGACGAGTAAGGATATCTATTTACCGTCTGGGTCATGGATTGACTATGCGCGAGGCAATGCAATAACTGGCGGTCAAACCATCCGATATTCGGTTAATCCGGACACGTTGACAGACATGCCTCTCTTTATTAAAAAAGGTGCCATTATCCCAACACAGAAAGTACAGGATTACGTAGGGCAGGCTTCCGTCACTTCCGTTGATGTGGATGTGTTTCCGGATACGACGCAGTCGAGTTTCACGTACTACGATGATGATGGCGCCAGTTATAACTATGAGAGCGGCACTTATTTTAAGCAAAATATGACTGCGCAGGATAATGGGTCAGGCTCGTTAAGTTTTACATTAGGAGCAAAGAGTGGCAGTTACACGCCGGCTCTCCAATCCTATATCGTTAAGCTGCACGGTTCTGCTGGAACTTCTGTTACGAATAACAGCGCAGCTATGACATCTTATGCAAGCTTGGAAGCATTAAAAGCTGCCGCTGGGGAAGGCTGGGCGACTGGGAAGGACATCTATGGGGATGTCACCTATGTGAAAGTGACGGCAGGTACAGCTTCTTCTAAATCTATTGCTGTTACAGGTGTTGCTGCCGTGAGCGCAACTTCTTCGCAATACGAAGCTGAGGATGCATCGCTTTCTGGCAATTCGGTTGCTGCAAAGGCGTCCATAAACACGAATCATACCGGATATACGGGAACTGGATTTGTAGATGGTTTGGGTAATGATGGCGCTGGTGTCACCTTCTATCCAAAGGTGAAAACAGGCGGTGACTATAATGTTTCTTTACGTTATGCGAATGCTTCAGGCTCGGCTAAGGCTGTCAGCATTTTTGTTAATGGAAAAAGAGTGAAGTCCACCTCGCTCGCTAATCTCGCAAATTGGGACACTTGGTCTACGCAATCCGAGACACTGCCGTTGACGGCAGGTGTGAATGTTGTGACCTATAAATATTACTCAGATGCGGGAGATACGGGCAATGTTAACATCGACAACATCACGGTACCTTTTGCGCCAATCGTCGGTAAGTATGAAGCAGAGAGTGCTGAGCTTTCTGGTGGCAGCTCATTGAACACGAACCATTGGTACTACAGTGGTACGGCTTTTGTAGACGGTTTGAGTGCTGTAGGCGCGCAGGTGAAATACAACGTGAATGTCCCTAGCGCAGGAAGCTATCAGGTAGCGTTGCGATATGCAAATGGCAGTGCAGCAACGAAAACATTGAGTACTTACATCAATGGATCCAAGCTAGGACAAACCAGTTTCACGAGTCCTGGTACCAATTGGAATGTCTGGCAGGATAATGTGCAAACGGTGACTTTAAATGCTGGGGCAAACACGATTGCGTTTAAATACGACGCCGCTGATAGTGGGAACATTAACTTAGATCGCCTGCTTCTTTCAACTTCGGCAGCGGGAACGCCGGTTTCTGAGCAGAACCTGCTAGACAATCCCGGTTTCGAGCGTGACACGAGTCAAACCAATAACTGGGCCGAGTGGCATCCAGGCACGCAAGCTGTTGCTTATGGCGTTGATAGCGGCTCAACCACCAATCCGCCGGAATCCCCGTGGTCGGGTGATAAGCGGGCTTACTTCTTTGCAGCAGGTGCGTATCAACAAAGCATCCATCAAACCATTAGTGTTCCTGTTAATAATGTAAAATACAAATTTGAAGCCTGGGTCCGTATGAAAAATACGACGCCGACGACGGCAAGAGCCGAAATTCAAAACTATGGCGGATCAGCCATTTATGCGAACATCAGTAACAGCGGTGTTTGGAAGTATATCAGTGTAAGTGATATTATGGTGACCAATGGCCAGATCGATGTTGGATTTTACGTGGATTCACCTGGTGGAACTACGCTTCACATTGATGATGTGCGCGTGACCAAACAATAAACAAAACAACCAGCTCCCCTGAGAATGGGGGCTGGTTGTTTGTTATGATAATCCATCTATTTGGAGTGGATTAAACGTTTTGAAGTGCTTGCTGAACTTCTTGCACAATGGATAACGCCGCGGTGCGGGCACTTGAGAAAGCACGTTCTGCAAGCTCTCCCTTACCTGTACAGCCGTCTCCGCAGAAGTAAAAAGGAACGTTTTCCACTCGTATCGGCAGTAGATTATTGGAAGCAATGTTTTTCACGCTGGAAACCATCGCTTTCTTGGAAACCCGTTTCACGGCTGTGACATCGCGCCAGCCTGGATAATGTTTATCAAATAAGGCTTCCATTTGGAGGTTCTTCTCTTCCAGGTACGCTTTGCGCTGCTCCTCGTTGTCGAAGCGGTCGCTTAAATAGGCAATACCCTGCAGCAGCTGTCCGCCTTCTGGTACTAGTGTGTGATCCGTCGCGGAAACATCGCTGATGAACAGCTTGTTATCCATGTCGCTGATGTAGCTGAAAGGTCTTGCAACAACACGGCTTAACCCAACATCATACACCATGACTTCAGTTGCAGTATTGGATTCATATGGAGCTAGGAACGGCTCCCATGCAGTACCTTTCAGAAGTTTGACGACTTGCTGAACCGGCATAGCGAAAATCACTTTGTCAAAGGCGACTTCACGGTTTTTGGTTTGCAATACAAATTTGCGATCTGCATACCGGAGACTCTCCACGCCTTCTTGAAGGGCAATTTCCCATTTGCCGGACGTCGTCAGCTTTTGCTTTAGCTGATTCGTAATAACGGCCCAGCTTCCCAAAACATAATTGACCGGTTTCGTGGAAAGGAACAAGTTGTGATAGTATTCGCTGATTACTGCTCCGGAGACGTTGCGAGCATCCTCAGGTGTAATGAAGAAGTTGGAGCAAACCAGATGCTCCCATAATTCTTTAACGTCCTCATCCGCATTGGAGTCTGCCAAATAATCAGCAAGAGTAGCGTAGTTTTTTAGGTTGTGAATATTCGCGATAATGGCTGTGATTTCACCGACGAATCTTACTTTTTGCATCGTGCTGAGCAGATCGGTTTTTAAGAGGTTAATAGCATCAAGCGGTGCTGCTGTTAGTTGATTATGTTTCGCATAAAAAACTTTGCGTTTATCTACTTGCTTAGAAGAAAAAGATAGTCCAAGCTCACGTTCCATGTTTGTTAATGTATGACGATCAATCCCATAGATGGCATGTGCGCCATAGTTGAGTGTAAATCCTGCTTTTTCGTAAGTAAAAGCACGTCCTCCAAGCTGCGGGCTGCGCTCGAAAAGGATACCTTCGACATGGGGATTCTCAGATAAGTAAGCGGCCGCTGTTAATCCTGCCAGGCCTCCGCCAATAATAGCTACTTTCATTTTGTGTTCCTCCTTGGGGACTGGTTCTACCTGTAGGGATGCGTAAGGCTCCGCGGAGCGTATACCTACCCAAAGCCAGGCTAAGTTGTTTTTCATCATGGAAAGTAAATCGGCGTCATCTTGATTGCACCAGGTGCGGACCGTTCCCGCATACATGCAAACGAGCAGTTCAATTTTTCTAGGCTCGGGAAGCCAATGTAATAAACTTTCAGAAAGTACGTTTAATTGCTGTTGTTCTTCCGTTTTTATGGTCTCATTCTGCAAGGATAAAGCTTGTAAACTTCGGACTAATCGGGGTGAAGATTGAATGTTGGACGATAAGTCTAAGAATAAGCGATTAATGTGTCCTTCAAGGGATTGGACCTTGGAGGGAGGCTGCTTCACCCATTCTTGAATCAATTGAATTTGCTTACTGTAAAGCGCTGAAATGATGGCATCTTTGCTTTTAAAATAATGATAAAAAGTTCCCTTTGATGATCTCGTCGCCGCGATGATATCGTCTACGGATACATTCTCATACCCTTTTTCCATAAACATGGTTAAAGCGACTTCCATCATCACATCACGCTTTTTGCGGGTGGAGGCTCTCATGAATTGGCTCATCCGCTCACTCCATTCCAACCTTCGATTTACTCTTATTATATGCAAAAATAGACTTACAGTCTACAACTTAATTGACCGTGCGTATAAAATTAAAGAAGGAAAAAACAATCTAAACCATTGTTTCCCGTGTGATGTCGATATCTGCGGTCTATACTTCAGAATAGAACCACATGAGAGGATGAAATAAACACTTGAAAAATGAAGATTTAGGATGGAATTCCTTTTTTGAACAAGCATTCGAACCTTACCGAAACGAAGGATACCAGGTTGGACGGGTGTCCTTGGAACATAAACATATGTATCGTGTTCAGACGGAAGTCGGGGAAGCGCTAGCCGAGGTATCGGGTAAAATGCGGCATCTTGCTTTCCGTCGCGAAGACTATCCAGCTGTAGGCGATTGGGTCGTGCTGACCATAAGAGGAGAAGAACAGCGGGCAACGATCCATGCTGTGTTGCCGCGCAAAAGTAAGTTTTCCCGGAAAGTAGCTGGTCAAGTCACCGAAGAACAAATTGTTGCCTCGAATGTTGATACAGTTTTTTTGTTCACAGCGTTAAATCTAGATTTTAATGTACGCCGTATAGAGCGTTATATGGTGTTAGCATGGGAGAGCGGAGCAAATCCGGTTATTGTTCTAAGTAAAGCAGATTTATGTGAGGATCCGGAAGCGCTGGCCGCTGAGGTCGCGGCTGTTGCGGTGGGTGTGCCCATTCATATTATTAGCTCAGCAGAAAATCGCGGACTGGATGCGCTTGCTGCTTACATTTCTTCTGGCCATACTGTCGCTCTTCTTGGCTCGTCAGGAGTGGGCAAATCAACCTTGGTGAATCGCATCTATGGGAAGGATATTCTGGACACAGGGGATATCCGTTCTGGGGATGACAAAGGGAAGCATACGACGACCCACCGCGAGCTCATTACACTGCCTGGTGGAGGCATATTGATTGATACGCCAGGGATGCGTGAACTCCAGCTGTGGGACGTTTCGGAGGGGCTAAGCACGTCATTTCAAGATATCGAAGAGCTTGCAGAATTGTGCTACTTTCAGGATTGTAAGCATGAGAATGAACCGAAATGCGCTGTGAATCAGGCGTTAGATGAAGGAACTTTGGCTGTTGAACGATTTCATAACTACTTGAAATTACAAAAGGAACTCGCTTATTTGGCGCGCAAAGAAGATAAAGGGCTTCAAGCAGCCGAGAAATCGAAATGGAAAAAGCTGCGCCAGTCCTTAAAAAGTCAGCCTAACCGTTAAATTTTTTCGCAGTTAGATTCCAAGGCGTCGCTTTGCAAGACAAATCCTACCGCTAGCTGCATTGCTAGCCTTATCCTTACTTCCCTATTATTAATAGAATGAAACCCATTCAATCTAGAACCATCTCACCATCAATGAGGTGTTTCTTTTTTTTGCAAATATTCCATTTTAAATTGTAATTTGGATTGGATTTTTTCGTTCTTATCCGATAAAATTAAATGTAGTAGTTTCACGAAAGAGGGGGACAAGCCGAACAATGAGTGATTGTATTTTCTGTAAAATTATTGCGGGGGAACTTCCCTCTAAGAAAGTCTATGAGGACGAACAGATTGTTGCTTTCCATGATATTCAGCCAGCTTCTCCGATTCATGCACTTATTATTCCTAAGAAGCATATCGCTTCACTCGCTGATGCGGGAGAAGAGGATTGGAATGTAATCGGTCAAATTCAGCGTGTGGCTGCGCAAATTGCTAGAGAACTAGACGTGGAAGAATCAGGTTATCGGGTTATAACGAATATTGGAGCAAACGCGGGGCAAATTGTTCACCATCTTCATTATCATCTTATGGCTGGGGCGCGTTTATCGCCATTAGGCGTGCACAATTAAGCTTCCTTTCTCGAAACGAAAGGTTTGCGATTGACACCCTAATTACTATGACCTATAATGAGATTTGATGAACCGTTTTGTCTTAGATGGTCTGTTCGGAGGGAGGGAAAACTGTTGTCAGAAACTCGAGTTCGTAAGAACGAAACTATAGATGCTGCACTTCGTCGCTTTAAGCGTTCCATCGCTAAGGATGGCATTCTTGCAGAAGTTAAAAAACGTAAACATTATGACAAGCCTAGCGTTAAGCGTAAGCTTAAATCTGAGGCTGCTCGTAAGAGAAAGTTCTAGGAGGCAATATGAGCTTAAGCGATCGATTGAACGAAGATATGAAGCAAGCGATGAAGAGTCAGGACAAGTTCAAACTCTCCGTAATTCGAATGGTAAGATCTACCATTAAGAATTCAGAGATTGATCTGAAAAGAGCCTTAGATGACAATGAAGTGCTTGACGTTCTAACTCGTGAAATCAAACAGCGTAAGGATTCCCTCCAAGAATTTACGAAGGCCGGCAGAGATGATTTGGCCGAGAGCCTGAAGGCAGAACTTGTTATTCTAGCTGAGTACATGCCGCAACAGCTTTCTGAGGAAGAAGTGAAAGCCATTGTACAGCAGACCATCCAGCAAATTGGTGCTTCTTCCAAAGCGGATATGGGCAAAGTGATGACGGCATTGATGCCTCAGGTCAAAGGACGCGCTGATGGTAAACTTATCAATCAGTTAGTTCAACAATTATTAGGTTAATAACAAATATGTTAGAAAAGACCGAGTGGGCCAAGTCCTCTCGGTTTTTTGTTGTTCTTTTGGACAAAAACGAAACAGTTTGTGTATTGCAGCGTACATATTAGTGATAAGGAAGATTCAAGGAAAGGAGTGAAAGATGATGTTTGTAGAAAACTTATCTGCCTTTCTGACTCATCCCGTAACAGCGACGGTATTATTAGTGGTTGGGATCATTGGAATTGCATTGGAACTGCTTTTTTTCAGCAGTGGATTGCTCGCTTTAGCGGGGGTAGCTGGCTTCGCACTCTATTTTCTTGGGTTTTATTTAGCTGGTTTTGCTGGTTTCGGTGACATGGCTGTTTTCGGAATCGGGTTACTTCTTCTTATCCTAGAATTGGTCGTTCCGAGTTTTGGGATTCTAAGTGTATTAGGTGCAATATGTCTCTTTGGCGGGGTTCTGATGGCTTCTTCAGATCCCACGCAAGCCGCCATAATGCTAGGTATCGCTTTGATTTTAGCAATCGTTGCAATCTCCTTCGCGATCAAAACCTTTAAGCACCGCGGTATTTGGAACCGTTTCATACTTAAGGAGCAGCTAACAACGAACAAAGGATTTACGTCCAGCCCAGATCGAGCCTATTTGATTGGAATGACGGGAGAAGCGATTACTCCGCTGCGCCCGGCAGGAACGGCAATCATTCACGGTGAGCGTGTGGATGTGGTGACGAATGGCAGCTTTATTCCCAACGGAAGGAATATAATCGTTATGGAAGTAGAAGGAGTTCGCGTTGTAGTACGAGAGTCGGATACGAAGTAAAGCGGAGAGACTTTGAACTACGTTCAAAGATCCCAAAGCGGAGAGACTTTGAGCTACGCGCCCAAAGATCCCAAAGCGGAGAGACTTTGAGCTACGCCCAAAGATCCCTATATTAGGAGGAAAAAAATGAATTTAGAACCAGGATTATATTTGGTGTTGGTTGCGGCCATCATTATTATTGCGCTTTCGGTATTGCTGAGTGTTGTACCTGTCATGCTTTGGATTTCGGCGCTTGCTTCCGGAGTAAGAATTAGCATTATTACTTTAATTGCCATGAGGCTTCGCCGCGTGACACCGAGCAGGATCGTTAATCCGATGATTAAGGCTACTAAAGCGGGTATTGATTTAAGTGTCAATCAGCTTGAAAGCCACTTTCTTGCAGGCGGTAACGTTGACCGGGTTGTCAATGCTTTAATTGCTGCTCACCGAGCGAAGATTCACTTGGAGTTTGAGCGTGCAGCGGCTATTGATCTAGCGGGGCGGGATGTGTTGTTAGCGGTTCAAATGAGTGTAAATCCACGTGTCATTGAGACGCCTAATGTTTCTGCGGTGGCTAAGAACGGTATTGAAGTAAAAGTTATTGCCAGGGTTACGGTACGAGCCAACATTGACCGGCTTGTAGGGGGCGCAGGCGAGGAAACGATCATCGCACGTGTAGGTGAGGGGATTGTTACTACAGTGGGTTCCAGTGACTCTCACAAAGATGTTCTAGAGAATCCGGATTTAATTTCTCGAACAGTTCTGGGTAAAGGATTGGATGCCGGAACGGCTTTTGAAATATTATCGATTGATATTGCGGATGTGGATGTAGGTAAAAATATTGGCGCCCATTTACAAACGGAACAGGCCGAAGCCGATAAGCGAATCGCACAGGCTAAAGCCGAGGAAAGACGTGCGATGGCCGTTGCTGCCGAGCAAGAAATGAAAGCCAGAGTCGTAGAAATGCGTGCGAAGGTTGTCGAATCGGAGTCACAAGTACCGCTTGCGATGGCTGAAGCACTTCGAAATGGTAAACTAGGTGTCATGGACTATATGAATCTTAAAAATATCGACGCTGATACACAAATGCGTTCTTCCCTTGGCAAAATTAATGATGGCAAGAGTGAGAAAGAATAGTAGTTTTGAAGAGGTGATCAGATGGAACAGCTCATTGGAATTTTGTTAAAGAACTGGTATCTGGTTATTGCAGCACTTGCCTTTTTTTATCAAATTCGAAGTAAGAGCCGGCGAACGACTCAGGAAACCAAGGCGAGGCCAGGAATGCCATCCTTTGGTGATACCCCCAATGGCGCTACGCGACCGGTAGCAGCGAAGAAACCCGAGCAGAAGGGGTTTGGTTCGACCTTGCAATCGGGACGCGTGCAAGACGAGTTTGGCCGTTCTAACAAGGCCAAGGCAGTCTCGACTATGCCCAATCAGAAAGCATCTCCATTCGGCTCGCCTACACAGGTTATTCATGAAAACTCGCCTATTTATGCAGATGCGATTTCTACGCAGAGTCCATTTCCAGAACAACCGAGTCAAGATCAGCTCCTGCAAGGAATTTTGTGGGCAGAAATTCTAGGCCCGCCTAGGTCTAAGAAGCCTTATCGCCGATAAAAGTATGTAAGAACGCCCTCTCGATGGATCGAGAGGGCGTTCTTTGTGTTACAGGTTTTTCACATAAAACTGGCTCTCTCCGCATAATTTGGTAGAAAGTCTCTGCGCTTTTTCTGTATTCATGATCATCTAGTTAGAGGGGGTACTCCCAGCTATGCGTCGCTTGACCCGCAAATGGAACCAGTTCACGGCCAAAATCCTTGATCTTCCTCAGGATGTGGTACAGGACTTGCCGCGAATTACGATGATCGGCAACGTACAGCTTTATGTAGAGAATCATCGGGGTGTACTTCATTTTTCAAGTGAAAATTTAAAGCTCGAATTAACGAAAGGAACGCTCGAAGTGTTCGGAAAGCAATTAGTCATTCGAGCTATTCTTTCAGAAGAAGTGTTTATTGAAGGCTTGATCGATCATGTGAAATATGAACCATAGATGAAAGAATGGACTGAGAACAGGAGGCTGAGTCATGAAACAATCCCTTTTCATTTCTCGTTTGCGAGGTTATGTGCGCATCCAAATACGAGGTGAAGGTTGTGAACGATTAATTAATCCCATGATGGAGAAGGGCTTCTCCATATGGGATATTCAAGTGGGAGATGGGGGAAAGCTTGAGCTTTTTATCCTGATCAAAGACTTTTTCAAACTTAGACCGCTCCTGAAACGGACAGGCTGCCGGGTGCATGTTACCGAAAGGCACGGGCTGCCTTTTTTTATGGACAGACTGGGCCGGAGAAAGGTTTTTTTTGCAGGCATGGCTGCTTTCATCATAGGTCTTTACTTATTGACTTCGCTCGTATGGCAAGTTAGTGTGGAAGGGAACGATCGTATCTCTGAGTCAGAAATTTTACAAGCTGCATCCAAACAGGGCATACATACGTTCCAATGGAAGTTTAAGTTGAAGAAAGCGGAAGAATTATCGCGAGAAATTCAAGGCATGCTGCCACATGCGGCTTGGGTTGGTGTCGAAATTCGAGGTACGCATATTACGATCAAGGTTGTTGAGGCAACCATTCCTGACAAGGGACCTCTCATGAATCCTCGGAATTTGGTTGCTGCCAAAAACGCGCTCGTTACCGAGATTTTATCAGATAAAGGCAAACCTATGGTGAAGCCGAATACGTATGTGCGAAAAGGGGACGTGCTGATCTCCGGAACCATTGGCGATGAACAAAATAGCCAAGTAGTCGTTGCAAGTGGTAAAGTAAAGGGCATCGTTTGGTATACCTCCCGAATCGAAACTCCGCTAACGAAAACCTATAGGGTATATTCAGGTGAAGCTATGACTCGCAACTATCTTGTATTTGGGACAAGAGCCCTGCAAGTAAGCGGTTATGGCAAGCAGAAATTCGAACATTTCGAAACGATTCCAGAGCGTAAAACGCTGGCTTGGCGGTCTTTTTCACTTCCCCTCGGTTGGCTGCATGAAAAGGTTTTGGAGGTTCATATTGTAGAGGAACCTATTGATCCAGCGATTGCTAAAAAGACGGGATTAGAGCAGGCCAAAGCTAAATTACTTGGAGCCGAAGGAGCAGATGCTAGAATTGTCGGCGAAAAAATTTTGCATGAAAAAACAGAGAATGGTAAAATTTATATAGACGTGCATTTTGAAGTCGAAGAAAATATCGCCGAAGAACAACCAATTGTGATACGAGGAGAATGAGGCCTGTTGGTAGAATACGCGCAATCTGTGAAAATTACATTAAAAAATCCGGTTGAAGGACTAGCTTTGTTCGGACCGCAAGATAAATTCCTGCATGTCATCGAACGGGAGATTCCTGCACAAATCTATACACGTGAAGCCGAAATAACGATACAAGGGTCTGCTGCGGAAGTGAACTCACTTCAGCAGCTTTTTGAGGTTCTCTTACAGCTTATCCGTAATAATTATACGTTGACAGAGCGGGATGTTTTGTATGCGGTTGAACTTGCGAAGCAGATGAAAACCGACCAATTGCTTGATTTGTTCAAAGGTGAAATTACGACTACACATAAGGGTAAGCCAATACGTGTCAAAACGATCGGGCAACGGAAGTATGTCGAGACGATTAAGAAGAAAGATATCGTCTTCGGTATTGGACCCGCAGGAACTGGTAAAACCTATTTGGCTGTTGTGCTTGCCGTTACGAGGCTTAAGGAAGGTGCCGTCAAAAGGATTGTATTAACACGCCCTGCTGTTGAGGCGGGAGAAAGTCTAGGCTTTTTGCCAGGGGACTTGCAGGAAAAAGTTGACCCCTATTTACGCCCATTGTATGATGCTCTTAATGATGTCCTTGGACCTGAGCAGGTAGCCAAGTCATTAGAACGAGGACTTATTGAGATTGCTCCTCTGGCTTATATGCGCGGGAGAACACTAGATGATTCTTTTATCATTCTGGATGAGGCGCAAAATACAACGCCTGAACAAATGAAAATGTTTCTGACAAGACTTGGTTTCGGTTCCAAAATGGTGATTACCGGGGACGTTACGCAAATTGATTTGCCCCGTGGCAAATCGTCCGGTCTCGTGGAAGCAAACCGCATTCTCAGCGGTATCGAGGAACTTGGCTTTATTTATTTTGATGAGCAGGATGTGGTTCGACATTCACTTGTTCAGAAAATCATTGTTGCGTACAATGCTGAAAATGATAAGTAACTGAGCAAGGTTGTTAGGTAGAGAGGAATGACCTTCCGTGAAGAAAAATGAAGTGCAAATGAGAGGCAAATTTCATTACCAGTCTGAACGGATGGAAATACAGTGCAGGTATACGGGTACTGTTGTTTCTCTTGCTGGCTTTAATTTTTTATATGTCCCTTTACGTCAAGCTTGTGCCTCAAGTTTATGATATTGTGTTAGGAACGACGAGTGAAAAAACCATTTATGCACCTAGACAAATCGAAAACGCAGTTGCTACTGAACAAGCGAAAGAAGATGCGGCTAAGCGCGTCCAACCCGTTTATCGCATTGTAAATCTCAAAAATGATACGCTTATTGATGTTATTTATGATAAATTATTGCAAATCAATGCGGATGAAGAAGTGAAATTTGATGACAAAGTCAGCATTTACCGCCGTGTTATTCCGCAGCTAATCAGCGATACGCAAAATCAATCTATTAAATCACTTCGTATCAGCGGTCAATATAACGATTTATTACTTGAACAAATCCAACAGGGGCTTGCCGAACAGAATTACCCGCTGCCGGAGGAAACTTATTTTAAGCTTCCAAGGTTGACCAAGGATGATTTAGCAGCCATGCGTCCTGTAACGAAAGACATCGTTAACAAATTGATGAATGATCAAATCTTGGATGCGCAGACGGCCCGAGCTAAAGTCGCTGAGCTGGTGAATACATCGAACCTGACGAAGAATACTTCCCGTGAAATGCTTACCGAAATCGCGAGAGCCCTCATAACGCCGAATAAATTTTTTGATCAAAAGGGTACCGAGGATGCCAAAGGACAAGCTAGAGAGAGCGTGAAACCGGTATACATCAATAAGAATGATGTGCTCGTTAAAGTCGGGGATGTCATAACGGAAGAGATATACGCTAGGCTGGATAAACTAGAACTTTTGAAGGACAAAGCGAATTACTTGCCGCAATTTGGGCTCTGTATTCTTTCGGCTCTCTTGTCTTTCGCAATTTATATGTTTGTCCGACAAAGCACTTTGCCGATCAAGTACAATAATTCTCAGCTCGTGATGCTCATTCTTATATTTCTTATCAATGTTATTGGAATGAAATTGATCTCTCTCGTTCAAAATCTAGATTATCCTTATATTGGTTATCTGGCTCCGACCGCGTTAGGAAGTATCCTGATTGCCATTTTACTGGATGCTCCGCTAGCGTTCATTGCATCGGTCTTATTCTCCTTAATGGCTAGTATTATCTTTAACACGGAGCATGTGCTGCTTTTTGACTACCGTTTCGGATTAGTTAGCTTGGCTATTTGTTTTAGTGCAGTGTTTACGATTCAAAGGGCAAGCCAACGGGCTACCATTCTAAAAGCAGGTCTCATGATTGCCTTTTTCTCCATGTTGACGATTACATCGATGCTGTTGATGGAAGATCATTTTCAAAAGAAAGAGGCCCTTCTGTCGCTTTCTTTCGCGGCTGCAGGCGGATTATTGACGGTTGTGTTCGTTATTGGGCTGCTGCCTTTTTTCGAAGTAGCCTTCGGTATTCTTTCACCGCTCAAATTGGTTGAGCTCTCTAATCCGAATCATCCGTTGCTGCGCAAGCTGCTTACGGAGACGCCAGGGACCTATCATCATAGTGTCATGGTGGGCAATTTGTCGGAAGCTGCTGCTGAATCCATCGGAGCCGACGGGCTGCTGTGCCGAGTTGGTTCATATTATCACGATATTGGCAAGACCAAGCGCCCAAGCTACTTTATTGAAAATCAAACGAATATTGAGAATCCGCATGATCGAATTGATCCCAATTTAAGTAAGTCCATCATCATAGCGCACCCTCGTGATGGTGTTGAAATGCTTAAGGATTATAAAATGCCTAAGCCGTTGCGTGACATTGCCGAGCAGCATCACGGAACGACGCTTTTGCACTATTTCTATCATAAAGCAGTAAAACAAGCCAAGGATGAGGGCAGTGAGAAAGAAATCCGCGAAGAGGATTTTCGCTATCCAGGACCCAAAGCCCAATCCAAAGAAGCCGCCATTGTGGGTATAGCAGATAGTGTCGAGGCTGCTGTTCGATCACTTCGTAATCCGACGCTGGAACAAATCGATTCGATGGTGCACAAAATTATTAAGTCCCGATTGGACGACGGCCAATTTAATGAGTGTGATCTTACGCTCAAAGAGCTCGATAAGATTGCCAAAACATTAAACGAAACCTTGCTAGGAATCTTCCACTCCAGGATAGAATATCCAAATGAGCTAGCTCCAAAGAAGTCAGGGGCTTAATGAATCTATGATCAATTAAAGGAGGGCACTGTATGGCAAGTATGGATTTAACGTTAGAGTGGAGCAGTGAGCAGGAAATGAAAGAAATCACGCCTGCTTTTATAGAAAAGCTTGAAGAGCTGCTGCGTTTAGCAGGCGAGCTTGAAGGCGTTACGGAGGGGGAAGTTGCCCTTACATTTGTAGACGATGAAGCGATTCAAGAGCTTAATAAACAGTACCGTGACTTAGATAAACCAACCGATGTTCTTTCGTTTGCAATGAGTGAGTTCGGAGATGATGAAATTCAAATCAACTACGAGGATAATGGTGATGGCGACCTAGAAGATCTTCAAGACGGTGAGACGGTGTCTGAAGGGTTTATTGAGCCATTAGGCGATATTATTATTTCGGTTCCACGTGCGATCGCTCAGGCCGAAGATTATGGACATTCCGTTGAGCGAGAGCTCGGATTTCTATTCGTTCATGGGTTTCTTCACTTGATCGGCTATGATCACCAAAGTGAAGCGGAAGAAAAGATTATGTTTGCTAAGCAGGAGGACATTTTGCAGAAGGCAGGTTTGACCCGCTAATGTCGGACGGCTTCCGTAAATGGCGCAGGAGCTTCCGGTATGCCTATGAAGGAATCAAATATGCTTTAGATACGCAGCGCAATATGAAATTCCATTTTTGCGTTGCTTTTCTTGTTTTGTTGGCAGCGCTTTTTATCCATCTGCCCAAAACGGACATTTTATTTATTCTGCTGGCAGTAACGCTAATGATTGTTACTGAACTCATCAATACGGCTGTGGAGAAAACAGTGGATTTGGCTATGCCAGATCGCCATCCGTTAGCCAAAATTGCGAAGGACGTCGCCGCGGCGTCCGTATTGGTGTCTGCAGGTTTTGCAGTGATTGTAGGCATGATAGTATTCTATGAGCCGATTGATCACTTACTGCGAAATTCCAGAATGCAGGATAATCCCGTATCCGCGGGAACGATATGGGTCCTTATTGCCCTTGTTGTTTTGACGGTTATCGTGATTGAAACGCGTTTCTCGGATAAAGGGAAATTGGTACGCCCTAGTTTATTGACGGCAATTGCCTTTGCGATTTCTACTGTCATTACGATTTTCGTCTCGCAAACAATAGTTGCACTGCTTGCATATACGCTCTCTGCCCTTATTTTTATTATGCTGTATGACAAAAGAAAGCGACCATTTCCAGCACTAATTCTTGGAGCGCTTATTGGCATCATGGTCACAATCCTCGCTTTTTCCTGCCTTAACATGCTATAACGTTAATATAAAATGAAAGTAGGTTGATGATTATGAATCAACAAGAACTCATTCAACACGCGAAAGAAGCGATGAAAAGAGCATATACGCCTTATTCGAATTTTCAAGTTGGTGCGGCGCTTCTGGACGCGAACGGTCAAGTGCATTATGGCTGTAATGTAGAAAATGCCGCATATGGACCGACCAACTGCGCTGAGCGAACAGCATTGTTCCGTGCAATCGCGGATGGTCATAAGGCAGGTTCCTTTCAAGCAATAGCGGTTATGGGGGACACGGAAGGCCCAATCTCCCCATGTGGTGTATGCCGCCAGGTATTGGTAGAACTATGTCAACCGGATATGCCCGTTTATCTTGGCAATATGAAAGGTGATTTTGCAGAAACGACTGTGTCTGCCTTATTGCCGGGTGCTTTCACAACGAAAGATTTGCATGCAAATGGAGGATAACTAGAAGTGGCTAAAAAAGAATTTAAATCAGGCTTTGTCGCTATCATTGGACGTCCGAACGTAGGGAAATCAACACTGATGAACCAAATTATCGGACAAAAAATTGCTATCATGTCAGATAAGCCTCAGACAACAAGAAACAAAATCCATGGGGTTTATACATCCAATAACGGCCAAATTGTTTTCCTGGATACGCCAGGAATTCATAAACCGACTTCCAAACTAGGCGATTATATGAGTAAAGTGGCGCATGGGACGCTTGGGGAAGTGGATGCGGTCCTGTTTTTGGTGGATGTTGCCGAGGGGATTGGCGGCGGTGACCGCTATATTATCGAGCAGCTAAAGCATGTTGAAACGCCCGTCATTCTGGTGTTAAACAAAATAGACCTTGTTCAGCCTGAAGCGCTGCTGGCGATTATTACAAATTACAAAGATTTGTATAACTTTGCTGAAATTGTGCCGGTTTCTGCTCTTAAAGGTAACAATGTCACAACACTGCTGGAACAAATTGTTCGCTACTTGCCAGAAGGTCCGCAGTACTACCCAGCCGACCAAATTACGGATCACCCGGAACAATTCGTATGTGCTGAACTCGTGCGGGAGAAAATTTTGCACTTGACGCGAGAAGAAATTCCGCATTCCATTGCCGTCCAGATTGAAGACATGCGTGTCGAGCCCAATGGTGTAGTCCATATTTCAGCCGTCATATTCGTGGAGCGAGATTCGCAAAAAGGTATTGTCATTGGCAAACAAGGAAGTTTACTGAAAGAAATCGGCAGACAGGCTCGCCGTGATATCGAGACGCTGCTTGGTTCCAAAACTTTCTTGGAGCTGTGGGTTAAAGTGAAGAAAGACTGGAGAAATCAAGACAGAGTTCTGCGTGATCTTGGCTTCCGACACGACTAACAGATTTTTCCCTAACAGTTCCAGTTTTTTTATCGCATAGAGAAGCTTCCTCTGAGCATCCTAAGAACATCACGTTCAATGGGGAGGATGCTGAACATGAAAGATTTTTCGTGGACGTATTTTTCAAAGACCGGTGATGTAGATGCCTATCTGCTGTACAAACAAGTTTCCGGAGAACCGGGTATGGACACGGATGTACAGGAAGAGGATCAAAGTAACGAAGAGCCGCTCGAAGGTCTGAATATGTAAATTCATATTCATTAGCTCGTATGTTCAGAGCGGCATTCATGGGGGAAGTCATTTGCTGCGCAGCGTACAGGGGATTGTACTCCGTAGTATGGACTATGGAGAGGGGAACAAGATTATTAGTTTATTCACCCCCGAGTTGGGTAAGGTTGGTGTCATGGCTCGGGGCGCTAAGAAAGTGAAAAGTCGACATGCCGCCGTTACGCAGCTTTTTACGTACGGCGATTTTGTTTTTTTCAAACAAAGAGGTCAGATGGGGTCTCTGAATAGTGCTGAGATTATCGAAGCCCATCATGCTTTGCGGGAAGATTTACATATGTCTGCGCATGCTTCCTATTTGGTGGAGATGACAGACCGAATGCTTGGTGACGAAGAAGGCAGCTCTTATATATTTGAGCAGCTGAAAGCTGGTTTAATGGCGATTCAAGAGGGCAAGGACATGCAGATCGTCGTTCACCTCTATGAAATGAAGATGTTTGATCTTGCCGGTTATCTTCCAGTGACAAATGCTTGTGTCTCCTGTGGAGAAACGTCGGGGATTACGACCTTTAGCCCTGCAATGGGCGGGACTTTATGTGCTCGCTGTCGATACAAAGACGCTGCGGCTATTCCTATCGGTGAAGGAGCGCTTAAGCTTCTGAAAATTTTTCCTCGCATGGATATGCGCAGACTTGGTGCTGTACAAGTAAAGGAAGAGACAAAGGCGCAGCTAAAGACCTGTATGCGAGCATATATGGATATCCATGTTGGTGTTCAGTGGAAATCCAGAGGCTTTATTGAGCAAATGGAAAAATACAATATATAGTGCTAATGTCTAATTTGACATGTGATTTCGGCTTTGATATGATGTGGTGGAAATCACCTCGCCCTTGTGCTGTCCGCATATCGGTGAGGTTTTTCTCATGCTTTTCGTTCTGTTCTCGTCTACTTTACATACTAATGTCTAATGTAGGGCCTCGTCCCTGCTGAAAGGGGCTAAGGGAAATGGACCACCCACTACCTACTCGCGTATATGTTGTTTCGGATTCTGTTGGGGAAACGGGAGAATCTGTCGTACGCGCCGCTGCAATGCAGTTTCATCCTGTACCGGTTGAAATTATGAGAGCTCCATTTATTCACGATTTTGAAGGAATAGATAAAGTCATCAATGCGATTAGAATGCACGGCGGAATTGTCGTGTTTACTTTGGTTATTCCTGAATTGCGTGATGATCTGATTGCCAAGGCGAAGCAATACGATATCCCGCATATCGACTTGCTTGGACCTGTTGTTGCTACCTTAGGGCAAGCATTACGTCAAGAACCGCGCAGGCAACCGGGAATGATTCATCCCCTAGATGAGGATTATTTCAAAAAAGTTGAAGCCGTTGAATTCGCAGTCAAATATGATGACGGTCGAGATTTTAGCGGTATACAAAAAGCAGACATCATTTTATTGGGCGTCTCTCGTACGTCCAAAACACCCTTATCTATGTACTTGGCGCACAAAAGATTTAAAGTCGCTAATGTCCCATTGGTACCTGAAATGCAGCCGCCTGCAGCTATTTACACGGTTCCGAAGGATAAGATCATTGGACTACGGATCGACCCTGATAAATTGAACGTCATTCGCCAAGAACGGCTGCGGACACTAGGGCTTGCAGAAAATGCAACCTACGCCAATGTAGAACGTATTAAAATAGAACTGGCTTTCGCTGACAAAATTATGAGCAAAATCGGTTGTGTTATCTTTGATGTTTCCAACCGTGCCGTTGAGGAAACAGCAAGTTTAATCATGGACCATATCGAAAGAGTGCAGTAAGGTTTTATGTTATTCCTTGCAGGATTTTTTACAAGTCCATCGTATATAATAGTACGGTGAGATTTCGTCTAGAGAGCAGGGCTGAAGTGTATGCGAGCGAGAAGTATTATCGTTGATGCCGATGCTTGTCCGGTAAAATCCGAAATTGAGCAAGCAGGTAGGCAGTTTGGTGTACAAGTTGTGCTAGTTGCTTCTTTCGATCATCGGATGAAGGAGAATCCTGGCGTCAAGGTCGTTCAAGTGGACCGTTCCGATCAGTCTGTCGATTTATATATTGCCAATCAGATTCAGCAAGGTGATATTTTGGTGACACAGGATTTTGGACTCGCCGCCTTAGGATTGGCTAAGGGATCTATTTGCCTAACGAATCGAGGGCAGGAATATACCGATAGTTCGATTGATTTCCTATTGGATCGTCGCCACGTATCGGCGAAAATGCGCAGAAGCGGAAAGCATTCTAAGGGACCAAAACCTTTTACGGAAACAGATCGTCAAAATTTTCTACATGGTTTGACAAAACTTTTGAAAAATTTGCAGGAAATCGAAAACAAGTAGCGAATAGTAATTAGTCGGAAAAGCGACCTGAATTGTAGGTGGATTAAAAATGAGGTACGGACGCATACCTGAAGAGGTCATTGAGGCTGTACTTAAGCGCCATGACATTGTTGATGTCATAGGTAGGCACGTACATTTGAGCAAGCAAGGGCATTATATGAAGGGGCTATGCCCATTCCATTCTGAGAAAAGTCCTTCATTCACTGTCACGCCAGAAAAACAAATTTATCGTTGTTTTGGTTGTAATGTGGGCGGGAATTTGATTCGATTCGTAATGGAAATCGAAGGACTTAGTTTCTCCGAGGCCGTTAGCAAGCTGGCTGAAGAAGCCGATATCCCCATCACATGGGAAGAAGCAACTGAGGAGCAAACTGAGCAGCAGCAAGAGAAAACAACCTTGTTAAAAGCTTATGATTTTACTGCAAAATTGTATCATTATATTCTTGGCAATACGGAACAAGGCAAAGTGGCTAAAGGATATTTGGCCTCAAGAGGAATATCGGATAAGTTGATCGATACCTTCCAAATTGGTTATGCGCCAGCCATGTGGGATACACTCGTTCAACAGCTGGATAAGCGAGAGTTCGACTTAGCCCTAATGGAGAAGGGCGGCTTAATCTCTGCCAAACACGAAGGTAACGGCTATGTGGATAAATTCCGGGAACGCATCATGTTCCCTATTTGCGACTCTACTGGCAAAGTTATTGCATTCGGAGGCAGATCGATGGGCGATGCACAGCCCAAATATTTAAATAGTCCGGAATCTATTCTTTTTAATAAAAGTCGGACGATGTACAACCTGCATCTAGCTAGACCCAATATGCGTAAGCTTCAACAAGCCGTTCTCTTTGAAGGTTATGTGGACGTCATTAAAGCATGGGAAGCGGGAATTAGTAATGGTGTTGCCACGATGGGGACAGCATTAACGAAGGAACATGCCGCACTGCTGAATCGCAACGCCGACCAAATCGTTGTTTGTTACGATGGGGATAACGCGGGACAATCAGCAGCTTTCAAAAGCATCCCTATTCTGGAAGAGACAGGAAGCCGAGTCACGGTAGCCATGCTGCCAGATGGCAAAGATCCAGATGATTATGTTAGAAATTATGGTTTTGACCGATTCGTACGGGAGATTATTGAGCCAGCCGTACCATCGATGAAATATAAGTTATTGTACATTCGTAAAAATTTTAAGTTGCATGAGGACGGTGACAGACTTCGTTATCTGCAATCCGCTGTGAAATTAATCAGTCAGCTTCAATCTCCGATGGAACGTGAACATTATTTGAAACAGTTGGCTTCTGAATTCCCGGAATCTTCGTATGAAGCGATGAAGTTAGACCTTCACGAAATCTTGCTGCAATCGGAAAAAAACCGACCAGAGGGGGATAATAAACCAATTCTGTGGAATAATGTTATGAATAATGGGAGAACAGCGGAACGAACACTCAAAAAATCACCTTCGCTTTTACCCGCTTATCATAATGCAGAACGGTTAATATTAGCGGTAATGATGCATGACCGTGAGGTCTGCTCACAAGTGGAAGCACAATTAGGTGATCAATTCAATGTTGAAGCTCACGCAGTCTTAGCTGCTTATTTATATGCTTACTACGCTCAGAATGCTGAGCCGGATGCAAGCCGATACATTGCCATGCTGCAAGACGAACAGCTGGAGAGCTTGGCTAGTTCCATTGTTATGATGGGTGCTGGTCATGGAATGAACGAACAAGTGATTGACGACTATATTCGCCAAATTCGCAAAGTTCCAATGCAAGAAGAAGTTGAACGTAAGAAAGAAGAAAGAGTTCGCGCTGAACGCGCGGGCGATCATCTAAGAGCTGCACAAATTGCTACTGAAATTATTGCCCTAGAAAAACGATTGAAGTCAACTTAGAATTACTGCAATGACTAGGGAGGAGGGAGTCCGTACCATGGCGAATGATCAGCGTACAGAACTAGAGACAGAATTGACCCTGGACCAGGTGAAAGACCAGCTTATTGAGCAGGGGAAAAAGCGGTCCTCACTAACTTACAAGGATATTATGGAGAAATTAGCTCCCTTTGATCAAGATCCTGAACAAATCGATGAGTTTTTCGAACAGCTTTCGGAGCAAGGGATCGACGTAGGGAACGAATCCGATGAGGATTCCATGAATCCAGAAGAAAATGAGCGCGATGAATTTAACTTCGATGATGATCTGGCCTTACCGCCAGGGATTAAGATTAATGATCCAGTTCGGATGTATTTGAAGGAAATTGGTCGAGTACCGCTTCTTTCCGCGGAAGATGAAGTAGGGTTAGCCAAACGGATTGAAAATGGGGACGAAGAAGCGAAGAGACGTTTAGCGGAAGCTAACCTTAGACTCGTCGTCAGTATCGCCAAAAGATATGTAGGTCGAGGCATGCTGTTCCTAGATTTGATCCAAGAAGGAAATATGGGGCTTATTAAAGCTGTTGAAAAGTTTGATCATACCAAAGGATATAAGTTTAGTACGTATGCAACTTGGTGGATTCGTCAAGCGATTACTCGTGCCATTGCTGACCAAGCGAGAACGATTCGTATTCCGGTACATATGGTCGAGACGATTAATAAACTGATCCGTGTTTCCCGTCAATTGCTGCAAGAATTGGGGCGTGAACCTACGCCGGAAGAGATTGCCAAAGAGATGGATTTGAGCACAGATAAAGTTCGTGAAATCATGAAGATTGCACAAGAGCCTGTGTCGTTGGAAACACCGATTGGTGAAGAGGACGATTCCCACTTGGGAGATTTCATTGAGGATCAAGAAGCGTTGGCTCCAGCTGATGCTGCCGCGTATGAGCTTCTGAAGGAACAGCTTGAGGACGTTCTAGATACGTTGACGGAAAGAGAAGAGAATGTACTTCGCTTGCGTTTTGGCTTGGATGATGGACGTACACGTACGCTTGAAGAAGTAGGCAAAGTATTCGGTGTTACACGTGAACGGATTCGTCAGATCGAAGCTAAAGCTTTGCGGAAGCTGAGACACCCTAGCCGTAGCAAACGATTAAAGGATTTCTTGGAATAAAGACGCTGTGAGAGGGCCCTGCCATATTCGGCGGGGTCTTTTTTTATTGTAAAACTACTACTAAAGCCTGAGCATGAAATCACCGATAAAGAAGCTAGGAAGGTGAGCGAATTAATGGATGCAGAGAAACGAAAATTAATTGTAAGGGAAATCCATCATTGGCGCAGAAGCAAATTGCTTCCAGAGCATTATTGCGATTTTCTAATGAATTTGTATGTGGATGAATCAACACCTAAACCTGCTTCATTAATGGGGGTATCCGCATCCTCGGTAGCAAACAGTAATTGGAAAATATGGTTGGTCATTATGGCGGTGATTGCCGCTTTGGCCTTATCTGCTCTTAATTTTAACTCTTTTGGATTGCCAATGCAAATTGGAATTTCCACGCTTTTTGTCATCATTTGTTATGCTTTTGCATACAGGCAGAACCAGAAGGCACCCGTTGTTTCTTATTTGCTTTGCGGTGTTTCTTCGATTGCTTTGCTTTTTCTTGGTTTGTATTTATTAGATTTCTATGATGTGAGTTCTGCTAATGCTTATATTGGTTATTTAGCTTTTTGTAGCAGTGTCTGGTTGTTTAATGGATTAGTAGGCCGTATGGCCATTTTCCAGATATGCGGTTGGTTAGGGATAGTTGGTACGTATGGGTGGCTATTGCTGCACAAGCTGAACAGTCCTGGATGGTTCTCACTTGAAATTAGTTGGATTCCGGTTAGTATTGTACTTATATGGATGGCTTGGCTTGCGCATCATACGAATAAGCAGGCAGCTAGTGTGCTTCTGTTAGTTGGGATTATCGTTTGGTTTGCACCTGAAGCGATGACGTTTCTAACAGATGTAAATATGAGCGCTCGTCTTATTCAAATATCGTTTACAGGCAAATTAGTTTCAGCAGGCGTAGCATTATTTTTGCTGCGTAAAAAATGGGTAGAGTGGGTAATGTAACATATGGTGAAATTATCGAAAAGATTGCAAATGATTGCAGATCGAGTTCCTTTAGGATCAAAAGTAGCGGACATCGGTTCCGATCATGCCCTATTGCCAACGTATTTGGCACAACAGGGTATTATTTTGTTTGCTGTGGCTGGCGAGGTGAATCCAGGGCCATTTGAAGCAGCAACACGGCAAGTTCTTGAAAGCGGATTGTCGAAGAAAATTAGTGTTCGTTCCGGAGATGGACTCGCTGTTATCGAGGCAGGAGAAGTGAACGTCATTACGATCGCCGGAATGGGCGGAAGTTTGATGGCGAGTATTTTGGAAGCTGGAAAGCATAAGCTCCAAGGCGTTTCTCATCTCATTTTGCAGCCTAATGTTGGTGAAGATCATGTGCGACGTTGGTTGTTGGAGCAGGGCTGGAAGCTGGAATCCGAAACGATTCTAGAAGAAGACGGAAAGATTTATGAGATATTGACAGCTATAGCAGTACCTGATGAGGAAAAACGGACATTGGAGGCTCTTTACAATGAACGTCAACTGCCAGGTGAGGTCAGGGTTTCGAAGGAACGCTTGCTCCAAATGGGGCCATACTTCATCAGCGAGGCTCCCGAAGTATGGTTCACCAAGTGGGAAAGCGAACTGAAAAAGCTTGCCATGATTAAAGGGCAGCTCCAGCTATCTTCCGCTGAAGCCTCTGCGGCGAAGGCGGAGCAGGTCAGTCAAGAAATGAAGGAAATAAAGGAGGTACTCGCTTGTTTGCAAAAGGTCAAACCGTAATCCAGCTGTTTGAGCAGCTGGCGCCGAAGCATTATGCGATGCCTGATGATAAAATTGGTTTACAGCTAGGGTCTTTGCAGAAGGAAATCCAGAAAGTCCTTGTTGCTTTGGATGTCACCGATGAAGTAGTTGAAGAAGCGATTCAGCAAGGTGCTAATCTTATTATTGCTCATCATGCGATTATTTTCAGACCGCTCGCTCATTTGCAAACAGATACACCTGCTGGTCGTTTATATGAAAAATTAATCAAGCACGACATCGCTGTCTATATCGCTCATACGAATTTGGATGTGGCGGAGGGCGGCGTGAATGATATGATGGCTGATAAGCTCGGTTTAACTGAGCTTACTCATCTAGAGGATGTGCACACGGAGAAGCTGCAGAAGCTGGTTGTTTTCGTCCCTGAGACGCATCACCAGGCTGTGCTGGATGCCCTATTCACCGCGGGAGCGGGGGGAATCGGGCAGTACAGCCACTGCAGCTTCAACATCCCCGGAACGGGGACGTTTCTACCGCAGGAAGGGACGCACCCGTTTATCGGGGAAGCAGGCAAGTTTGAACGCGTACAGGAAGTACGCGTTGAGACTATCGTAACCGCTAGCGTTCAGCGCAAGGCGGTTCAGGCTCTATTGAAGGCCCACCCCTACGAGGAGGTGGCCTATGACCTCTACCCGATGGACCTCAAGGGTAGAGTGTTCGGTCTAGGCCGCGTGGGCAAGCTGCCCGCGGCTGCGACGCTTCGCGAGCTGACGGAGCTCGCGAAGCAGGTGTTCGACGTGCCGGCGGTGCGCGTCGTCGGCGATTTGGAACGGCCCATCCGCAAGGTGGCCGTTCTGGGGGGGTCTGGCGGCCGCTACATGCGGCACGCCTTGTTTGCCGGCGCCGATGTGCTGGTCACCGGCGACATCGACTACCACACCGCGCACGATGCGCTCGCGGCGGGGTTGACATTGATCGACGTTGGCCATAACGTCGAGAAGATCATGAAGCGCGGCGTGGCGGATTATCTCACCGCGCAGTTGGTTAAGACGGATACGCAGGTGCTGGCATCCGAGGTGAATACCGAACCATTCCAGTTCCTGTAGGGATGGGTGATTTATTAACTTGCTGAGCTGCAATTGGTATTAGAGGAAACGAACAGCAGTTGTAATTCGAAGGCATTCCTAGTATACTAGCAAATGCGCCGGAAAGTTTGACAGACAATCGCTGGCTGTGGGTAAGCCACAGCGAGAGGAAAGTCCGGGCTCCATAAGGCAGGGTGCTGGATAACGTCCAGTCAACGCGAGTTGAAGGATAGGGCCACAGAAATGGACCGCCGATGGTTTCCCGCAAGGGATTCACAGGCAAGGGTGGAACCGTGGTGTAAGAGACCACGAGGTTCTATGGTGACATAGATCCTGGTAAACCCCACTTGGAGCAAGACCTAGAGGAACGCAAGCCGCTTTCGAGGCGGCAGTCTTAGCCTGAGACGCGTTCGGGTTGGTCGCTTGAGCTGTGCAGCAATGTATGGCCTAGATAGATGATTGTCACTTCAATGGTGGCAGGGGACAGACGCCCGCTATGACCACTGGAAGTACAGAACCCGGCTTACGGCAAACTTTCCATACTGTCGGTTACCCGCAAGGCTTAGGCCTTGCGGGTATTTAATTTGTCTGGAAGAAAAATAAGAGTTTCCAGAAGCTTCTATTTTCCCAAAAGGTAGCTAAAAAGGTGAAATAAGAGTCCCTAGAGACTCCTATTGATCTAAACATAAAAGTGGATATTAACTAAAAAAAGATTGATCAGCTCAGAGGCTGACCAACCTTTTTTCTAATAGGCATACTTTTTCGTAATAAGATGCATTTGACGAGATAAGCTTTGTGGAAAGAAAGAGACCTGCTTTGAGCTTTGTTCAGCCATATTCACAGCTTTCACAACATCAATTAAGCCAAAGCCGAAATATTTATCTCTTCCTTTGGTACCAAGATCTTGTGCGGATTGTTTAATAATTTCGTAAACTTCCGTGTTTTTCAAATTAGGATTTGCCGATCGAACCAAGGCTGCCAACGCCGTGACATGAGGGCTAGCCATCGATGTACCCGATAACGCGGCATATTGGTTATTAGGATACGTACTTGCGATACTGACACCTGGAGCCGTTACAGCAATATAGTCGCCATAATTTGAAAAAGGTGCTTTGTTATTCTGAGAATCACTCGCGGCTACAGCTAACACTTCGGGATAAGCAGCTGGATAACCAGGTCTTTCTGTATTGTCGTTACCGCTCGCCGCGATGAGTGCCACATCTTTATTGTAAGCATAACGGATGGCGTCGTGCAGAAAGCTTGAATCCGCGTAATTGCCAAGGCTGAGGTTAATGACTTTAGCGCCATGGTCGGCAGCCCAAATGATACCTTGAGCGACTGAATAGGTACTGCCTGCTCCAGTTTGGTCTAAAACTTTGACCGGTAATACTTTGTTATACCAAGTCATTCCTGCTACACCAAGATTGTTGTTAACTAATGCAGAAATAACTCCAGTAACATGTGTGCCATGTCCGACATCATCCTGCGGGTTGTCATTGTCACTAATCACGTTATAGCCAGGTAAAAGCTTATTATTCAGATCAGGGTGCTTCAAGTCAGCTCCTGTATCAACAACGGCAACAATCACATCTTTCGAACCGCGAGTTAATTGCCAGCCCTGAACGGTCTCGATGAGGGGCAGGTTCCATTGATATTTACTGTACAAATTATCATTAGGTATAAAATTAGTCGTTATATCTGTCGCTGGCGATGTCGATGTTCCCGAATCGGTTTGACTGGAACTGGAATCATCTTTATTCGAAGCTGCTTCTTGATCGTCATAATAATCATTTGTTAAATAGAGGAAATGAGGCTCCACATAGAGGACATCCCATTTCTTGAAATAAGCCATTAATGCTTTGGCTTCCATGCTCTCCGTGCGGAATACATACGTATAACCAAGTTTTTGGGCGGAAATGGCTTTTATTTCGTTTTTGATTTGTGTCAGCTGAGTCTCCGTTGGATCCTGCTTGAAGCGGACAACAACTTCATTTTGATGATAGTGGCTTGTTCCTTGATTATCTTCAGGATGATCGACGACTTTATCTTGTAGAGTGTCCGTATCCACAGACTCCACTTTCCATCGATTTTCGCTAGGGTATGGCTCTAGGCGCAAGTTTTTCATTTGATGATCTGTTACTTGATAAAGAACATCCTGATGAATAACACCTATTAGTGAGTTGTCTCTATTAGTTGAAGGGGTGCCTTGAACGAAATAAACATGCTGCGCAGCACCGAATTTAGGGGATTGATAATGTTTTCCTTCATCGACAGCTATTTTAGCTTCCTTTAAATAGGAGTTGGCTTGTTCTTTATATGAACTTGGCATTTCACCTACAGTAATCCCTTTTTCCAGTGGTTGACTTTGCTTTGACCAAATAAGCACATCCATTTTTTCATGCTCTTTTTTCATTTCGCTCAGCACGATTAATACAGGCTCTCCGTTTTCAATCTTGCTAAGCATTCGCGCATAATCGATGGAACATTGGCTTCTACATAGATCATCCGTCAGTTTAACATCCTGTTCAAGAAGAGATAACTTTGCAGTGGTTTCATACTTTGTACTGTACACTTCAGGTTCAGGTTGGTTCTCTTTATTTGAATGGTGAGGGAAAAGGATAATGCCTAAACCAAGAACTAAAGTCATAGATGACAGGTAACGCCACATAAATAGCTCCTCCTTCTAAACTTGCTTAGTATTCCGCCGACGAAACGAATTACCTTTGACTAGGGTGAGGCGCGGAGGATTGTTTTATACATGGAAACTGGAGTTTTACATATACCACTTCGGGTTAATTTATGGTAGGATAGGAATAGCGCAATTATAGGAGGTCTTCATAAATGGCTGTTTTTAATGTGAAAAATATTTGTGATTCAACGCGTACGAAGTTAAAAGAAACGACTGCCAAAATGGAACTGTTTCTGAATCAAAATTCGCTCGCTCAGTTAAATGTGGAGAATGATCCTGCTATGGATGAGTTTTACCGCGGTTACTTGCAGGATACTCGCCATCTATTAGTATTTTGTGAAGTGGCTTATGAGAAATTAGGCGTTAGCTTGAGACGTCCTACATTTAATGTGGATTTTTCGGAAAAAGTACTGTATGAGGTTTATCATACATGCGTCAATACATTTTTCTACCCTAAAAATGAATGCTATTCCGAAGATGGTCGCTATGCTTATACAGGACAAGATGCTATTCGTTTCCGCAAAAAGCCATCACGTGAAGTGCGCGATTTGACGATTGAGCTGTCCAAAGTATTCGAGGAACTTCGTGAAGATTTGTCTTACTATGAAACAGACTACATCACACAACGTCGTATGCAAGGCGAAAAAGTATAATTTTAATCGAAATGGCAAATACAAGAAGGGATGCGACTATAAGCGCATCCTTTTTCTTTTAAAAGGAGACATGGTGCATGGAGCGTGAGCAATTAATCAACAGCAGTATCTCGATTATTAAGCTAAATCAGCACCCTAGCGGGGGTTACGTAGCTTCACCGTTATTTCCGCCTTACTCTTACAGTTGGCTCAGAGATGGAACTTTTATCGCAAATGCGATGGACCGCTCGATGGAAACCGAAAGTGCTGAGCTTTTCTACCGTTGGGTACATCTTGTTTTGAGGGACAAGCGTTCACGCGTGGATGCATTAATTCGTAAACAGGAAGCCAAAGAGTGGATCGACCGCTCCGAATTTTTTGGAACGCGCTATCATTTAGATGGTCGTGATGACTTATCAGAGTGGGGACATTTTCAACTGGATGGTTATGGAGCGTGGCTTTGGGGTCTTACGGAACATATTCGTATAACAGGCCATACCTCGCTTTTGAATGAATTGCGGGAGAGTATTGAGATTACTGTAGATTATTTGATGACGTTCTGGCATTTTCCGAATTTTGATTGTTGGGAAGAGTTTCCCGATTATGTTCATCCGGCTACATTAGCATGTGTTTATGGCGGTTTAAAGGCACTTGGTGAACTAGAGAATCGTCCTCCATTACTTGAGAAAGCGGAATTGATTAAAAAGTTTATAGTGGATCACGCGGTCTATGAGGGGCGTTTCGTTAAATCCATTCATTGCTTAGGAGAAGTATGGCAGCCGGCTTTAAATGGGGTGGATGCAAGTTTGCTTTGGCTGGCAGTCCCGTTCGGCGTCTGTGAGGTCAATGATCCTATTATGTTGAAGACTGTACAAGCTATTGAAGCTGATCTCAAGCATGGTGGCATCCAAAGATATGTCGAAGATCGCTACTATGGAGGCGGAGAATGGCTGCTGCTAACCTCATGGTACGGATGGTACCAAGCGGAGCTAGGTCATCGTGAAGAGGCTCAGCGATGCTTAGATTGGGTAACAAGTAAAGCAGATAAGTTGGGTCGATTGCCAGAACAAGTGGCTGAAAGTCTTAGAGATCCCTCATCCCACCCAGAATGGATTGCCAAATGGGGAGAGCCAGCGCTGCCGCTGTTATGGTCTCAAGCGATGTTCTTGGTGCTTTCTGACAGCTTAAAATAAGCATAGTTCACCCTGATAGCGGGCAAATTGTTAAAGGGGTGATGATTATGCCGGATGTAAAATGTGCAGTTGCCAATTGCGAATACTGGGCGCAAGGCAACAACTGCAGTGCAGGAACGATTATGATTGAAGTCGATCAGCATGCTGCCGCCAACTATAATGAAGAGTTTGCAGGGGAATCATTTGATACGGATCATCAAGATGCAGCAAACAAAGTAGCGAATACTTGCTGCCACACTTTCAAAGCTAAGAACAAACATTAAGGTGCGTAACATGGAGGCAGCATGAATAAAGACGATGTCCCTCTGGATCATGCCACCAAGGAGCGGTTCCAAAAAGATCAGCTCCGCATTGAAAGCGGATTGAACCATAAGGAAGAATACGCAGCCGAAATTACTGCGCCTACCCGAAGAATCAACTATGCCGAACAGTATAAGGCCAAAAAGCCTGAGAAGCCTGAAACCAACTCCGATGTATCTGATGAAGAAGTTGCGGAATTGGTAGAGGTTGTCACGCGTAACAAAGCAGTAGGCTATGTCGCTCTGTTCGTTGCCTTGGCTTCTCTTTTTGTATGGCCTGTGTTGTTAGGTATATCGGGTATTGTGCTTGGCGTAATTGCGTTTCTTATGGGGAATAAGAGACTGGGGTCTTGGTCAATCGCGCTTGGTTTTATTGCCGTCGCCGCCTATTTATTGTTAGTCCCCTATTATGCTTGACCGATTACATGCAAGCCGAGAGATCGGCTTGTTTTTGTTTTTTTTGAAAAAAATCGCGTAAATTCGCGTTTCAAAGGGATAAATAGCGGGTAGAGACTCATTAAGGCATCGTTTTAATGTGTATACTCTCATTTGCTCGTACTATTTGGCTTCAGGAGTCATATTCGCACCTTTGAATGATTACAGTATTATTATATAATGAAAAGTGATAATTCAAATTCAAATCGAAATTAAGGGAGGTGTACCTACTCTCCTTGGTGCGGTAATCGTGCTTGATAGGGGATAGGTAAGGTATTGGAAGATCCTTTGCCCGGAACGTTAATCAGTTTTCTGTTAATGTTTGGACTGGTCATATTAAATGGTTTTTTTGTCGCAGCTGAATTCGCGATGGTCAAAGTTAGAGGTAGTCGCATTGATTCACTTGTTGGAGAAGGACGCCGCAATGCGAAATTTGCACAAGGAATCATGAATAATCTCGACGCCTACTTAGGTGCTTGTCAGCTCGGGATTACACTTACTTCGTTGGGACTTGGTTATGTCGGGGAACCGACGTTCGCCAAAATTCTGGAACCGTTATTCGCTCCTTTGAATTTGCCAGATTCGGTGTTCCACACGATTACCTTCATTATTGCTTTCTCCTTAATGACCACATTGCATATTACATTAGGCGAACAGTTCCCTAAGACGTATGCGATTCGTAAAGCTGAACAAATAACTCTGCTATCTGCAGGACCCATGGTTTTTTTCTATAAAGTGATGTATCCATTTATTTGGTTGTTGAACGGTATTTCGAACTGGATGTTACGACGTGCGGGAATCGAGCCTGCAACTGAACACGAATCGGCGCATACGGAGGATGAAATTCGTGTCCTTATGAAAGAAAGTCACAAAAACGGACTTATAGATAATACAGAGCTCACGCTTGTTGATAATATATTTGGATTTGCAGAGACAACAGCCCGAGAAATTATGATCCCAAGAACCGAAATGGAATGTTTGTATGCCGGACTTTCCTATTCTGAGAATCTTGCGATTGCCATTAAGGAAATGCGTACGCGCTACCCGGTCTGTGATCCGGACAAAGACAATATTATTGGCTTCGTTCACATTAAGGATTTACTCAAGCCGGATGCGAACCTGAAAGGGATCAAGAAAATTATCCGACCGATAACGACCGTACCAGATTCGATTCTTATCAGTGATTTGTTGAAGATGATGCAGAAAAGAAAAAGCCAGATGGCACTGCTTATTGATGAGTACGGTGGAACATCAGGTCTTGTAACACTCGAAGACATTATGGAAGAAATTGTTGGAGAAATTCAAGATGAATTTGATGAAGAGCGTCCAACGATCGAAATCAAGGATGAAAACACGTATTCCATTGACGGTTTGCTTTTAATTGATGAAGTGAATGACTATTTCGGACTTGAAATTGAGTCGGATGATTACGATACAATCGGTGGATGGATTTACTCGAAAACAGAGATACCGCCAAGCAAGAACCAACAAGTAAGCTACAACGACGAGTTTTTATTTATCGTGGAAGAGACAGATCATCTTCGGATTTCTCGTGTCATGGTAAGAAAATTGTCGGATGAGAGTGAGCTGCTGCAGCAAAACATTTCTTGAGATGGATGAGACTGTCAAATGACGGTTTCTTTTTTTGTAATTGGGGATAGTCGTCAGGGCATAAAACGTGTACAATGAAGACAACGATGAATGATAGAAACGAGGTCTGACGGATGAACAGCACGAACAGCATTGACCCTAGAGTAATGAAAGAATTGCTCCAGCTTCAGCTGCTTAATAAAATGAGTTTGCTATCCGGTGAAACCGCGACATCAAGTACGGACGATTCAGGCGATTTTAGTGCGCTGCTCGACACGATTATGGGACAATCTGGTGGAACTGGCGTTACAAGCCAAGACACTTTATCTTCCATGCTGGGTAACACGACAAACAGTTTGCCAAGTTCTTTGGGCGCTTTGAATAGAGCTTATACACCGCTGCAAACAGTGAGCAAAGCATCCTCAGTTTCTCAGTATGACGGTTTTATCCAAGAGGCAAGTCAAAAATACGGTGTGGATACTTCGCTTGTCAAGGCAGTTATTCAGCAAGAATCCGAATTCAATCATCAAGCCGTATCGCCGGCAGGTGCCAAAGGTTTAATGCAGCTTATGGATGGGACAGGCAGCGGCTTCGGAGTGACGAATCCGTTTGATCCTAAGCAAAATGTGGATGCAGGTACTCATTTCCTTAGCAATTTAATCAAGAAGTACGATGGAAATGAAGGGGTTGCTCTCGCAGCTTACAATGCTGGGCCTGGACGAGTTGATAGATTAGGCATCAAGACTGATCAGGATCTGGCTAACAAACTGCATTTACTTCCAAAGGAAACGCAAGGCTACATCTCTAAAGTGATGGGTCACAGGCAGAATTTTTCGTTATAATCATTAGCTAGCTAGCTGATTTTCGCATGCTTATGCGGAGGTCAGCTTTTTGTGTTACCGGAGTATGCTTGAGTTATGCCCTATTTTAGGCTTTAATGATGTAAGGAATTCAAATTGATTGTGCGCGGCAGCAAGAGCGTGAAAAAAAGGGGAATGAACAAAAAATGCTTTATTTGGACTATGCGGCGACAACGCCAATTTATGAAGAAGTCATTGATACGATAGCCGAAGTAATGAAGGAGCATTATGGAAATCCATCTTCGATTCATCGATTAGGGATACAAGCGGAGAAGCTGCTAAACAGCTCCAAAGAGGTGATTGCAGGTGCATTAGGTGTGCTGCCTGCTGAAATTATATGTACATCTGGCGGAACGGAAAGTAATAATTTGGCAATTAAGGGTGCCGTTTACAGTTATCAAAACCGCGGAAAGCATCTCATTACTACGCAAATCGAACATTCCTCCGTGAAGGAAGTTTTTCTCGAACTGGAAAATGAGGGCTTTCGTGTTACTTATTTACCTGTAAATAGCAGTGGGAGTGTTGAGCTAGAGACCCTACAAGCAGCAATAACAGATGGTACCATCCTTGTCAGTGTGATGTATGTCAATAATGAAGTAGGGACGATTCAGCCTATCCAAGAAATTGGCCGGTGGTTAGCTCAATATCCAAAGGTGTTATTTCATGTTGATGCCGTTCAAGGCATTGCAAAGCTTCCTTTTCACCCTAAAGAGTGGGGTGTTGACTTATGCAGCGCATCAGCTCATAAATTCAGAGGCCCTAAGGGAGTTGGGTTTCTGTACCGCAGAGCGGGTGTACAGCTCAAACCACAGCTTCTAGGAGGCGGTCAAGAAAATGGCATTCGCTCCGGTACGGAAAATGTCCCACTCATTGTAGGAATGGCCAAAGCGCTCCGGCTTTCCGTAGACAACCTTACAGCCAAAACAGAGCATAAGTATCGGTTAAGACGCATAATTGTTGATGGTATCTCATCGATCCCTGAGCTTACCCTTACCGGATCCGATCAGGACGAGGAGATGGCTCCCCATATTGTTCATTTTGCTTTCGCGGGAATGAAGGCGGAGGTTGTTGTTCATGCTCTCGAGCAGCGGCACATCTACATTTCTACGAAATCAGCCTGTGCATCAGAGGAATCAGATCCAAGCACAGTAATGCTTGCTCTAGGCTGCAGTCGTGAGAGAGCTGTTAGCGGACTAAGAGTTAGCTTTTCTGACGAACATCAAGAGAAAGACGCACAGCTATTCATTGCCGCATTGCGAGAGGTCGTGAAGGAACTTGCTCCCATGCTCAGCAAATCATCAGTCAGAAGGGGGACGAGAAGATGAAACCGGATTGTTTAATTTTGCGCTTTGGCGAGTTGACGCTGAAAGGGAAAAATCGTAAGCGTTTTGAACGAAGTGTCATGACGCAAATTCGCAAAGTTTTAGGCTCTTTTCCTGATTTAAGGTATATTCCCGAGTTTGGACGCGTATATGTGGAGCTAGGGGGAGCAGCTTATGAAGAAGCTTCAGCGGCTTTGCAACGCGTTTTTGGACTTGCATCGTTTAGTCCTGCCTATCATGCTCCTATGGAGGTCGAAGCCATTCAAGAGATGGCGCTGCGTATGATGCAGGCATTGCCCAAACAACCAGCAACCTTTAAAGTGACCGTTCGCAGAGTGAACAAATCATTTCCCCATGATTCACAGCGAATGAATTATTTGGTTGGAGGCTATGTTCTCCAAGCATCACCGGGTCTTCAGGTGGATGTTCATAATCCTGAAGTTGAGCTTCGGGTGGAAATTCGCGAAGAGCAAGTACTCATGTATGTAGAGGTAATTGAGGGGGCAGGAGGATTCCCGTCTGGAACGAGTGGAAAAGCGCTGCTGATGCTGTCAGGGGGAATTGATAGTCCGGTTGCCGGTTGGTTGGCGATGCGCAAGGGACTTTCCATCGAGGCCGTTCATTTTCATAGTTATCCTTATACCAGCGAGCGTGCGAAGGATAAAGTGATTGAACTGGCACACCAGCTGTCTGCTTATACGGATTCCTTGAAGCTTCATTTGGTTCCATTTACGGATGTACAGACATCTATCCACCGTGAGTATCAAGATAATTTATTAGTAACGCTTATACGTAGAGCGATGTATCGCATTGCCGAAAAGATTGCAGACCGAGAAGGTCTAAGTGCGTTAGTGACCGGCGAAAGCTTAGGCCAGGTGGCTAGTCAAACGCTGCCAAGCCTAAATGTCATAGGGCGCGTTGTAACGCTGCCGCTTTTACAGCCGCTCATGATGATGGACAAGCAAGAGATTATTCGAATTGCCGAATCAATAGGCACGTTCCCGATCTCCATTTTGCCTTATGAGGATTGCTGTTCCTTATTTCTTCCTCCATCCCCAAGTACAAATCCTAACTTGCGTATGGTTGAGAAAATCGAGAACAGCATGGACTTCTTACCTGAATTAATTGAGAAAGCTGTCTTAGAAACAGAAACCATTGAAATTGTTCATGGACAAATGAAGAAGGTGTCGGACTCCCCTTTATTCTAACTCTATTCGCCGCTATGATCGCAGATATCTCACCTGCTCGCCATGCATCCTGGGAGGTTGTAAAGCATGATTGATGCGCTCATTTTGTTTTTACAAATTATGTTGATCAATATTGTGCTTAGCGGTGATAATGCCGTCGTCATTGCATTGGCTAGCAAAAATTTGCCGCTTGCCCAGCGTAAGCTTGCGATATGGTGGGGAGCTTTCGGGGCTATTGCCTTGCGGTTAATTCTGACTTTAGTTGCAGTTAGCCTTCTCGATATCCCATACATTCAAGCCGGGGGATCCCTTCTCCTATTCTGGATTGCCATAAAGCTTCTTACGGATGATGACAGCCATGCAAATGTGAAAGAAGCCTCAACGCTTGGAAAAGCGATATGGACGATTGTTGTAGCGGATTTCGTGATGAGTTTGGATAATGTACTTGCAATTGCGGCTAAAGGGAATGGGAACAATACCGTTATCATTCTTGGTATAGGACTTAGCATCCCCATCATTATATGGGGAAGTACGCTAGTGATGGATCTACTGCATAGATTTCCAATTCTCGTATTTATGGGGGCAGGCATTCTCGGTTATACAGCGGGGGAAATGTTCGTTAAAGACGAGAAAATGATTGATTGGCTGCTGCATGATTATGAATCACTGCATGTATGGATCCCTATTGTAGCGGCTTCGCTCGTTATTATGATCGGCCTAACCTTCAAATGGGTGCGATTACTGCCATTTAATGCAAGAAATGAATAGAGGATTTGGAAAACCGCCAAGCTGAAGCTATCAGCGAAGCGGTTTGTTTTTTTATGTTAGAAATTGAAACTTTTTTCCAATTATGTCGTCTAGATATGAAGTAGGTTATGCATAGAAGGGAGTTCACAGCGTGAAATTTAGTTCGTTTAAGACACGTACATTTCGTCTCACCTGTTTTCTAGTATGTTCGATCCTTGCTTTATGTTTCCAAGCTTTGGTTCCCATCTCTAGTGTAGTTCATGCAGATGAAGCGATGATTGAGATTCAATCTGAAGTCGGATTCGGAGCTTCTAATGTCAAACAGGGGCGTTGGACGCCTGTTACAATGACACTGCATAATCAAGGGGCTGATTTATCCGGAGATCTCGTGGTCATGGTAGCCAATCCGAATCGGAGTAAGGATTTTAGTTATGTGCAGCATGTCGAGCTTCCAAAAGGCAGTACGAAAGTGGTATCTATGCTCTTACCGGGTTACGCGTATACCAAAAGCAATAATACGATCGCCTTTTATGAAAAATCATTGAAAAACGGAAAGAAAAAAGCTTTAGATGGCAAGACCTATCTGGAATCCTTTCATTTACCTAAAGAGACTTTACAGGTTGGCGTTCTCGCCCGAGATGTAGATACACTGAACTTCCTTTCGCTGCTCGGTCAGTCAGGCAAGAAGCTCAATGTTCTTCATCTTAAACAAGCAGATATTCCGCGTGAGGCTTTGGGTTTAGATGGCTTAGATGTTCTTGCCTTGAACGATTTCGCCTCGGATACACTGACAGGAGAACAAGTACAAGCCATTCTGCAATGGACAAAAAGGGGGGGGACCCTCCTTCTAGCTGGCGGAGCTGGCTATCCGAAGACTGCTGCCCCTTTCGCAGAAGCTTCTCCTGTGGCATATCAAGGTACAACGACAGTGAAAGAGCTTCCTGAGCTCGTTAAGGTGGGGGAGAAGGAGCTGATTCTCACACAGCCGTTCACACTTTCACAAGCAAAGCTGGTTAAAGGAGGGGAATCGGTTGTTACTGACGAAGCGCTGCCTATTTATGCGAGAGGTTCGTATGGGAGCGGGTTCGTGACTTACGTGGCGTATGATTTATCTCTAAATCCACTTGCCTCATGGAACGGGAATGCTAGAGTTTGGGAGCAAATGCTGTCAGGACCGCTAGCGTCTGCGAATGCCTTTAATTTAAACCAGATGAGGTACGGCAATGATCCCTACTATGAGTTGGATCGGGCATTAGAATACTTCCCATCTTTGCAGCCGCCTAAATTGGCTATTCTAGCCTTGGTTTTACTGCTTTATGCGATTGTAGTAGGGCCGTTATTATATATGATTTTACGTCGATTAGATCGAAGAGAATGGGCTTGGTTCGTCATTCCAATAGTTGCTATCGTGACAAGCATTGGAATCTTTCAATTTGGGGCGTCCAATCGCGGGAGTACAATGGCTCAAACGTTTCATACGATTACATTAAATGGCTCAGGCTCTGGGATAAAGCAGTCCACATTATCTGTATTTTTACCCAAAGGAGGCAGCATGGAGCTTAAATTCCCAGGGAAAATAGCCGTATCTCCTTTTATGCAAGGTGAAGTTTATCCTAGCTTACAGCTGCATGAACGAAGCGAACTTGTTATAAGACAAGATCAGGAGGCAGCAATTGTAGGATTACAGGATATCCCATACGCCTCGATCAGCAAATTGGCAATAGATGAAGAGAAGCCGGTTCAGTTAGGGATGCTTGACTACAGCATATCTGAGTTATCTGCCAAAGGAGCGAAAGGGCAAATAACGAATAATACCAAGAAGGATTTAACAGATGTAGCTGTGTTGGTGAATCAGTCGTTTGTCAAAATCGGTTCCGTTAAGGCTGGAGCTTCAGCCAACTTTGATACAGCGAATGGCTTCGGAATTTCCAATAGTCCCGATGTTGCGCAGCTTGCATTTCCAAATCTCATGGTGAATACCGGTTATGACACGGGCTTGCATCAGCGTTCCATGTTAAATGCGTATTTACATCGCAAGGTCACGCTTTCAGGAGGATTTGATCCGATGATTATCGGGTGGGTAAAGGAACGGACTTCCTTAAGCCTATCATCAAGCGGCAGCATACCAACTGAGGAGTTAACGCTTATAGCCCAGGACATGAAGATTAATTATGTGACACCTGAGGGCAAAATTGTGATTCCAAGCACAGTGATGGTACCTGAATTACTTGATAATCATTTGAAAATGAGCGCCATTCAATTCCAAAATGGTCCTTTCATGCAAATGGGCAGCGGAGATGTTACGCTCAGTTATCAATTGCCATTCGTTGCGGGCGCCAGCTATCAAACGATGGAAATGACGGGAGATCCCAATCCAGATGTAACCTTGGATTTATGGAATTCACAGTCCAATGCCTGGGAGCCATTAACTTTAAAATCATTCCAATCCTGGGAGGGAGACAAGCTGCAACCATATTTGCTTGAAGGGAAATCGATTCGTCTGAAAGTAACCACGATACAAAATCATACCATGTTCCGAATCCCTGCAGTTTCTCTGGAAGGGTCGGTGAAACGATGATTACGACGAAGGAATTAACGAGAAAATATGGCAACTTCACGGCACTTGATTCGTTGACTATGCAAATCGATAAGGGAACCGTATTTGGTTTTGTAGGTCCTAACGGGGCAGGGAAATCAACAACGATGTCCATCCTTGCAACTCTTTTAAGCCCGACATCGGGCACAGCCTTGGTTGGTGGATATGATGTTACGGAGAAGCCGAGAGAGGTTCGAAAGCTGATTGGGTACATGCCGGATTTTTTTGGCGTGTATGACAACTTTAAAGCTACGGAGTATCTGGATTTCTATGGCGCAAGCTATGGTATACCTAGAGCCGAACGATTGAAGCTGATCCCTCAGCTCCTAGACCTTGTCAATTTATCGGAAAAAGCAGACTTCTATGTGGATTCATTGTCAAGAGGAATGAAACAGCGTCTTTGCTTGGCTAGATGCTTGGTGCATGAGCCGGAGGTACTTATTCTCGATGAACCGGCTTCTGGACTTGATCCTAGAGCTCGAATCGAGATGAGAGAAATACTTAAAGAACTCAAAGCGATGGGTAAAACAATCATTATTTCATCACATATTTTGCCAGAGCTGGCTGAAATGGTGGATGAAATCGGGGTTATTGAATATGGTAAGCTTATCGCAAAAGGGAAAGTTTCCGATATTCAAAGCCGGATGAAAGCCAATCGTGTACTTCAAATACGCATGGTGAATAGGACGGAAGAAGCATTGGCGTTCCTTGAACAACAACCGCATGTCACCCTGGTGTTTACCGATGAGAAAGGTTTGCACGTTCATTTTGGCGGTACGGATGAGGATCAGTCTCTTTTACTTGCCCGATTGGTTGAAAAAGGCTTTCCTATCCTGTCATTTAGCGAAGCTTTGACGAATTTGGAAGATGTATTCCTGGAAATAACGAAAGGAGGCGGAGCGCACGATGAACAGCAAGTTAAATTGGATTAATCCTGTCATGGAAAAAGAATTTCGCTTGCGCATGCGGACCATTCGATCTCCGATCTCCATCCTGGTTTATCTGTTAGCCATAGGCTTGTTTGCCCTTGGATTTGCTTATATAAACATGAGTAACCAGCAGGCAGGGGTGCTTAATGCAGCGAGAAGCAGTGAACTATTTTACTTTCTAAGCGGAGCGCAGCTTGTCTTGATCGCTTTTATGACGCCAGGATTAACAGCTGGGGTTGTAAGCGGAGAACGTGAAAAACAGACATTAAACATGCTTCTTACGACGCAACAGAGCTCGGGGACGATTATTCTCAGTAAGTTGTTTGCTTCCCTAAGTTTCATGCTGCTGACGGTAGTAGCTACGATGCCGCTGTACAGTATTGTTTTCTTATATGGGGGCGTCTCTCCAAAACAAGTTCTCTCTGTATTTGTTTTTTATGTATTTGTTATGCTTCTCTTCGGAGCTGTGGGGATTTTCTTCTCTACAATCCTAAAGAAGACGGTAGTTTCTGTGATAGCGACATATGGCTTTGTACTCTTTGTTTTTGGGTTTACAGCTCTTGCTGGACTTTTCTTCGGAAATTTAGGAAGACAAGGGATGAATGAGGAAATACTTGGTTATTTCCTGAGTTTTAACCCGATGGCTGTCCTTGCAAGTTTGATGGTTCCTGATTTTGCCAAGAATCTGTTTAAAGGGCATACGCTGCTGCAAATGTGGCATATTTTCGTTGGCAGCTACACGGTTCTCTTGCTGGTCCTGATCTGGCTTAGTGTGAGGTATTTAAGGCCGATTATGAAACGGAAGAAATAAAGATCAGAGAGGAGCTGTCAGCACTTGAAATTTGCATCGTTGGATTCGCTGCTAAAACCAGTTCGAATGCGATTGTTAAAAGCAAAGGGACTGGATTATTTTATTCGCAGTTTGACAATGGGTTTAGAGCTTGCGTGCATGTGGATGGTGTGTGGACGGCTCTTCCTGGTTAGTGGATATCGGTACGGAGCGTTGATCAGCTTGGTATTAATCGTTGGGATCGGGCTCATTTGGTGGTTGTTACGTCGGCCTAACGATATGGATGCGGCAAGACTGCTTGATCAGCATGGGTTGGAAGATCGGATAGTAACAGCACTCATTCATCAGGATCAAACTTCATTGGTGGCCTCTCTTCAAAGGCAAGATGCCCTTGAGAAAGGGAATCTTTTTGTAGAGGAAAAGTTGAATAAGGTTGTCTCCATGAGGGTGCCTAGAAATAGGTGGTTGCCAGGAACTTGCGCGTTGATTGTATTGATTGTGTTGTTCCTTCTGCCTAATCCTAAAGATGCGATTCTACGAGATGCGGTAAAAGATAGAGCATGGGTAGAAGCGCAGAAACAACAGGTGGATGAGCTTGTTAAACAATTGGCATCAAAGCCGTCTCCGCTGCCGATCATGAAGCAGATGACGGATGATTTAAAAGAGTTGGAACGCAAATTAAGCCAAACGCCAACATCAGCCAAGGCTTTGGATGAATTGGAAAAATCGTTGAAGAAAATGGATACGCATATTGGGGATTTGGAAAAGCAAAAACAACGCTCGGAGCAGTGGGCAGAGTCGATGCAGCGAACCGAAGCGCTTCGTGAATTAGGCAAAGCACTCCAGCAGAAGAGTGCGGAGAGTATTGAGCGCGAGTCAGCGAAGCTTGGCGAGCAGGTGCAGAAGATGACGCCGCAGCAGAAGCAGCAGCTCGCCAGTGAGCTTGAGCGCCTCGCGGCCTCCGCTGCGGCAGCATCGCCGGAAGCTGAGCAGCAGCTTCGCGAGCAGCTAGGGCAGGCCGCTAGCGCGCTGCGAAGCGGCGAAGACGCTGGTGCTGCGCTGGCCAAGCTGCAAGCTGGGCTTGCAGCCGCGAGCAATGCGCAGCAGGCTCTAGCGCAGCAGCAGGCGCAGGCTGCTGAGGCCGCGGCAAGCCTCGCCGCGGGTGCGCTGCCGCAGGCGCGTGAGCTTGCTGCGAGCGGCGTGCAACCCGGGCAAGCGTGGGCGCCAGGCGGCCGCGCGGAGCAGCTTGCCGCGGCTGGCGCAGCTGCGCCTAGCGCTAGCGCGTCGCCGGCTGCGGGCGCAAGCCCGGGGCCAGGCGGTGCACCGGCAAGCGGCGGCAACGGCAGTGGCAGCCCTGGTGGTGCAACTGCAGGCGGCACCGGAGCCGGTGGCTCTGGTGCGGGCAGCGCAGGAGCGGGCGGAGCCGGCGGTGGCAGCGGCGCTGGTGGCACGCAGGGCGGCACCGGAACGGGCTCGCGCGGGCTCGTGGCGACGCCGCGCGAGCGTTCCGGGACCGGAGGCACGTACGTCGACGGCGGGCCAACGCGCGGCAGCGGCGGAGAAGTGAGCCAAGGAGGCTCAGCGCCAGCCTTGGACGGAGCTTCTCGGCCGTATGAAGATGTATATGCTGATTACGCGGCAGAGGCTTCTAGTGCGTTGAATCGTTCCGAACTTCCACAACATATGCAAAATTTAGTTAGAGACTATTTCCTTGAAATTCAGCCACAGCGTTAAAAGTGAACACATTGATGAAAGGGGGAGCAGCAGATGGTCGATTCGAAAGAGCAGTTAGATGCGTGGGGATCAGCAGTCAACCAGATGAAGGAGCAGATCGGCCGTGTTATCGTTGGCCAGCAAGAGGTTGTAGAGCAGTTGCTATGGTGCGTTTTGGCTGGAGGGCATGCTCTCATTGAAGGGATACCGGGTCTTGGCAAAACGATGCTTATCAAGACGATCGCAGATACCGTTGACCTTAGCTTTTCACGTATTCAATTTACTCCTGATTTGATGCCGGCGGATATAACGGGGACGAATGTCATTCAGTTCGGAACGAAAGGCGAGACGTCCTATAAATTTCAAAAAGGTCCTCTATTCGGCCATGTTGTGCTCGCAGATGAAATTAATCGTGCAACACCGAAGACTCAGAGTGCCCTCCTCGAGGCTATGCAGGAGAAAACAGTTACCGTTGGTTCAGAAACCTACGAGCTGCCATCTCCTTTTTTCGTCTTAGCTACGCAAAATCCGTTAGAGCAGGAAGGTACTTATCCGCTGCCGGAAGCACAGCTTGATCGGTTTCTTCTAAAAATTAACGTTAGCTATCCATCTAAAAATGAGTTGAAAGAAATTGTCCTGCGCACGACATCAGCTAAGCAGCAGCAGGCGGAGAAAGTAGCGGATGGCGCTCTTTTACGGGATATACAAATGGGTTTAAAAGAAATTCTCGTTGTTGAGGACGTACTTGATTATGCGGTGCAATTGCTGATGAATACGCATCCTGAAGAAGCGACAGCACCCGAAGAGGTCAAACAATTTATTCGTTTCGGCTCAGGTCCAAGGGGCGTTCAGTCTATGATAGCGGTAGCGAAAGCGAGGGCTTTCCTAGCGGGTCGTTTTCATGTTTCCAAACAAGATTTGCAAGTAGTAGCCGTTCCGGCATTGCGTCATCGCCTTTTTCTGAATTTTGAAGGTCAAGCTATGGGGATTTCACCTGATAAAATCATTCAAGCAATTATCAGTTCTATGGAGAATAGGCGATGAGCAGCGGAGCACATTTACTTGACCCTACACTTATGCGTCGACTGGATCAAATGAGCATAGCTGCAAAAAAGCGAATACGTGGGACGATGCAGGGGAAAAGGCGATCAAGGGATTTGGGGTCTTCCATGGAATTCGCGGATTACCGTATATACACACCTGGTGATGATACGCGGCAGCTGGATTGGCACGCTTTTGGTAGAACGGGTAAGCCGTTTATCAAGCTTTTTATGGATGAGCAGGAGCTGCAGGTAAATCTGTGGTTAGATGCATCCAAATCGATGGATTTTGGCAGAGGAGAGGGGGCGAATGCCCTTCGACTTTCCAAATGGGAGTATGCCAAACAGCTGGCGGCAGGTATTGGTTATCTGTCATTGAACCGTTTTGACCGTGTAAGCGCGGCTGCTTTTACTACACAGATGACCAAGCACCAGAAGCTGCTTCGTGGAAAAGGCAGCTCTTTAAGGCTTTTTGAATTCTTGGCTAGTTGTCAAACGGAGGGAGCCGGAGATATTGGGGCCGTTTTTCGAAATCCCTCTATTCTACCGCGGCAAGCGGGGATGACATGGTTATTTTCGGATTTTTTGTATGAGCAGGGCATTGAAGAATCGTTAAAGTATTTGCTTGCTGCGAAGCAAGAAGTGGTTGCTGTCCAAGTCCTTGCCCCTGAAGAGCTTGACCCTAAACTTACAGGAGAGCTCCGGTTAATTGACAGTGAATCTGGGGCAGCCAGGGAAGTGGCGATGAGTAGCAAAGTGCTGCAAACCTACAGAGAAGCTGCCTTGCAATATACACAAACGCTTAGGGCATTTTGTTATGAACGGGGTATCACTTATTTGCTTGCCGTAACCAATGTTTCTCCGGGTGATTTTCTACTTGGTGAGCTTCGTCGCAGCGGGTTGGTTCGTTGATATCAAGTTGCGTTATGCCTATTAGTGCTGCGCAATCTCAATCCCGCGTCCACGTCGAGCTTGCCAAAAGCACCATCCATAAATAAGCATGAAAACAAGAATCAGGATGGTCGAGTAACGATACATCAGCGCATAACTCCCGCTTATGTTTGCGATAGCTCCCAAAACCATCGCCCCTAGCCCTATGCCGAGATCATTGGCCGAGAAGAAGGTTCCGTTGGCTGCACCGCGGCGATTCGGCGCAGCGCGTGCAATGGTCCAGGCCTGAAGCGCCGGCTGCAAGGATCCGAAACCTATGCCATAGCAAATCGCTGCTGCGGCCAAGCTAGCTTCTGAGTGAGCATATGAAAGAAGCAGGAGTCCTGCAAGGGTAAAGAGAGCACCGGGCAGGAGCACCCATTCGGGTCCTTTTCGATCAAACAGCATACCCGTTATGGGTCTAACTATAAGCACCATGGAGGCATTGCATAGGAAAAACCAACCGACATTCGAAATGCCGGCTTCGTGGCCGAACAACGTAATAAAGGTCACAATTCCTCCATAACAAATTGCTGTAAATAGCAATAAAATGGAGGGAAGCAATGCGGTTCGTTCCCACAAGCGATCCATAAGATTCGGCCTTATAGCCGACTTTTCAACTGGCAGCGGTTTGGTGTAGGTGATAAAAAGAGAACTAAACAAGGAAAGCAGTGCTAATAAGGTTGAGATTAAAAGAACGCGGGGGAAGCCATAGGAATGCATCAACCATAGGCCAGTAAGCGGTGCAAGTGCCATTGCAAACGTGTTGGACAACCCGTAATAGCCCATACCTTCTCCGCGGCGCTCGGATGGAATGATGTCGGCTATAACAGTGCCTAAGGAAGTTGTGGACATCCCCCAACCGATCCCATGAACAAAGCGGGCAGCAAGAATAAGCGTAACCGCAGCCATATATGAGTATCCGGCAATCGTTAGCGCACAGATCGCAAGTCCAACCAGAAGCACATGCTTTCTTCCGAACAAATCAAGTGCTCGCCCAGCAAAAGGGCGGGTAAGCAGTGAAGAAATCGTGAAAATGCCAATGACGAGACCGACTTGAACGTCATTTCCGCCTAACTGCGACACATGTGTAGGTATCGTTGGTATTAGCATTTGAAAACTAAAGAAAAGCAATAAGTTGGATAGCGAGGTAATCAGAAAAGCTTTGGTCCAAAGCGGTTTTCTCTTCTTTTCATCTACAAATAACGGTTCCATGTTACCTCCCATGTTGTCCATAAGCCAACCTGTTTGACAGAGGAAAAACGGGTTGGACGCGTAGTAGTATGCCCATGCTAAAGAATTTGAACGCAAGATAAAGCGAGGTCGTTCGCTCTTGGAAAGGTGAGTGCTCATGCAATTCGCATCGTTAAGCGGGCTATGGTTCTCGCTTTCAATCCCCTTTATCTTGGTGCTTTATTTGTTAAAACGCCGTTATATCGATACAGAAGTATCTAGCCATATGCTCTGGCGCCGTATTCTTCGCGAGCAGGAGGCCAATCGGCCATGGCAGCGTCTGACCCGACAATTATTACTCCTGCTGCAGCTGCTTGCAGCGTCCATACTTGTGCTTGCTTTGATGCAGCCCTTTATCCGTGGCCAACAGACGGCGAAATCACATATTTTTTTCGTCCTAGATGCTTCAGCAAGTATGCAAACATCATCCGAACGAGGAACAAGGATAGAAGAAGCGAAGCAAGACATCTTAACTTTCGCGCGCGAAGAAGCCCAGAACAGCAGCTATTCGCTTTTAATCATGAAGGATCAACCAGAATTGCTTCTGCAACGGGAATCAAATCTGTCTTCTTTACAAGCCGCTTTGAATAAAGTTGCTCCCTTTTACGGCAAAACGAATGTAAGGGAAGCTTTATCCCTAACCTCCGCGCTAACGCGGGAAGAACTTGATGGGGAAGTACGTATTTATACGGACGGCCAGTGGGTGGAAAACGCCGAAGGGATTACCTTTTCAATTCCAGTCAGTATTCAAGAGCCTGGGATTCAGAGACGAACAGGTGATGAAATCACCAACCCTCCAGAGAATGTGGCAATTACGCAATTCGGTGTTAAAGAAATTCAGGATTCGGCGGAATATAAGGCTGTTGCTGTTGTGAAGAATTGGGGAACTGTAAGTATTTTGGTAAAAGCAACACTTCACGCGGATTCGAAAGAAATTCGTACGGATTCCCTGAACCTTAAGGGCGGTGAGCAAAAGTCAATCTATGTGGATAAGCTGCCACGGGCTGATGTCTACAAGCTGCAGCTTGATGGAAAAGATGTATTGGAAGCTGATAATACGGCTTATGCCTTTCCTGAAGGGACTGGCCGAATCCAAGCAGCTTATGTTGGAGAAGGCAACCTTTTCTTAGAAAAAGCACTCATTTTGGCAAAGACGGATATTCTCCATATTCAAAAAAACAATGACGGAACTTACCCGCCACCTCTGGGGCTTGAGCCAGACCTAATTATTGTTGATGGTGTGACCGAATCGACTTTAAAATCGGATGTTTGGCAGCGCCTGCTTGCATCCAAACCTGTGTGGCGGTTTGCGCCCTCCTCAAAGTCTGACTTAGAGCCTCAGCAAACCATTTCAGCATCACCGTTTTCGATATCGGATCATCCCATCTCGCGTTACATTCATCTGCAGGACGTGAATGTTGCTCAGGCTCAGACTAGAGTGCTAAAACCATGGGAGAAAGCTATCATTTCGTCAGCGTCCGTTCCGCTTGTTCTAGCAGGTACAGAAGAAGGTATACCTAATCTGACATTTACGTTCTCGCTTGAGCAATCAGATCTGACACTGCGTTCGGAATTCCCCATTCTCGTTCAAAATGCTGTTGCCTGGTTGACTCAGCACCATGGTGGCAATCTTGGCCGGCTTACTGCAGGGGATCGAAAAGAAATTGTTCTTCATCCAGAAGCGACGAAAGCGATTTGGAAAGCAACCATGGAAGGTGTAAACGAGGAAGAGGCAGAGCGAAATGGAGACCAGCTTTCCAGTATGCAAACTGCGCCTAAGCTTCCGGGTCTTTATGAATTTGTTGAATACAATGCTGGTGGTAATAAGGTACAGACTCGTCTACTTGAAGTTGTCATGGATCCCAGGGAATCTAATGTGAATGGGAAAATAGAAAACAAGCTGGTTTTCAATCCAGGTAGTGGAGTCGATGCCGGTGTAGATCGAAGTAAAGATATCTTACTAAACAATACGATGTTAATTCCTTGGCTTATCGTGATCTTGCTTATTCTGCTAGTACTGGAATGGGAGGTGTATCGACGTGGGCATTCAATTTGAACACTTGCCCGTCTTACTGTTGATTCTATTTCTTCCTTTTTATCTGGGTTGGCTGTGGAAAGGGTTGCACCGTCTACAAGGTGGACGAAAAAAGCTCGTAGTTTCTCTGCGAGCCTCCGTATTCATTCTTCTGATCTTCACCCTTGCGGAAACCCAACTAACTACAAGGCTAAATCACAAAAGTATCGTGTTCACGATAGATCGATCTGATAGTGTGAAGGAAGATAAGAAGGAAGCTCAGTGGATTCGCGAAGCTGTCAAAGCTCGTTCTTCCGAGAAGGACGAAGCGGGTGTTGTTTCGATGGGACTTAAAGCTTCCATAGAGAAGAACTTGGATGCTAGAGAGATGAATGGATTTCAATTTACTGCCCAAACGAACACACAATTTTCCGATATAGCCTCGGGTTTGCAGCTAGCTTCTGGTCAACTTACGAACGGAAAATCCGGCCGCATTATTTTGATGTCGGATGGCGAAGAAAATGTGGGTGACGTTTTGCGTCAAGGTAAATTACTGCGAGACCGCGGTATCCAAGTAGATGTCGTCCCTCTCGCTGCCAAAGAGCGCAAAGACGCCTCGATTGAAGCCGTTCGTGTTCCTGATAAATTATATCAAGCAGAAGCCTATACGTTGGAGGTAGTCATCCGTTCTACAGGATCAGGGGCGGCTCAATTACGGGTTTTTGAGGACAATCGCGAAATGACCGCTGGGTCGGTTCAACTGAATAAGGGGGAGAATAGATTCGCCTTTCAATCACTCGCCAAGGAACCGGGCTTTCATCGGTATCGAGCGGAAGTGTATTTGGAAGGAGACGAGCAATCAGCCAATAATGCGCATTACGCATTTAGTAAAGTAGAGGGTCCTCCGAAAGTACTTATTGTTGAGGGGAAAGCAGGTATTTCCAAAAATGTGGAGGGGGCACTGCAGTCCGCACTTATCCCTTTTGAAACGATAGCACCTGAGCTGCTTTCCAATGATTTTGTAACGTATACCGGTTATGAAAGTATCATTTTAAATAATGTAGCCGCTACTCAAATTCCGCAATTGAAAATGGAAATGATAGAACAGGCTGTCCGAGATTACAGCGTAGGGTTGGTCATGCTTGGGGGAGATAACAGCTATGGATTAGGAGGATATTTCAAAACGCCGATCGAGCGTGCGCTTCCTGTGTACATGGACCTACGCGGGAAGCGGGAGATACCGTCATTAGGCATTGTGCTTGTAATGGATAAATCGGGCAGTATGTCAGGTGAAAAAATGAAGCTGGCTCAGGAAGCCGCGTCACGAACAGTCGACTTACTCAGAGATAAAGATACGCTTGGGATACTTGGATTTGATTCATCCCCTCAGTGGTATGTGGAACCGCAGAAGCTAACGGACAAAACAGGCGTCATCCAAAAGATTAACGCGATACCCGCGGATGGCGGAACGGAGATTTACACAGCTGTGGAGCAAGCATACGCTAAGCTTTCCAAGGTGGAGGCCCAGCGAAAGCATATTATTTTGTTAACGGATGGACAGTCCTCCACGACTCAAAGCTACGAAGCATTGACCACCGATATGCAAAAAGAAAATATCACGATGTCCACTGTTGCCATCGGAACCGATGCGGATCAATTGCTGTTGAAGCAGCTAGCTGATTTGGCGAAGGGAAGGTATTATGCGGCTGTAGATCAGACGACAATCCCGGCGATTTTTAGCCGAGAAGCTGTTCTGATATCACGTACCTACGTAGTTAATCAGCCTTTCGTACCGGCCTTAGCTGGAGGAGCTGACTGGCATAGCTTTTTGGGGAAAGGGCTGCCTTCGCTTAACGGATATATTGCTACGACCCCTAAAGAGGCTGCTGAAGTAGTACTGACAAGCTCTGAACCTGATCCAATTCTTGCAAGATGGCAGTATGGTTCTGGGCGATCAGTCGCCTGGACAAGCGATATGACAGGAGCATGGTCAGCGAATTGGGTAACGTGGCCTGCATTTTCACAAGTGCTTACTGGCATGATAAAGTGGACGTTTCCGCAGTTTCAGTCGTCTCCACTTGAGCTTAACGGACATTTGGCAGGTCAAGAGTTGACCTTAGAAGCCAAAAATGGAACTAACACACTTGACGGTTCACATGGTGAACAAGGGGAGCTTAGAGCTATCGTTACGGATGAATCTCTTGGCTCGCAGGAGATTCAATTTACATCTACAGCACCTGGCGAATATTCAGCACAGTTATCTGTGGATAAGTCTGGCGTTTATATCGCCAAGACGGAACTGCTTGCAGCCGGCAGCGAAGAGGGGACCGAGAAGCGGGTTATCGGCAGCTCAACTTCCGGCTTCGTGATCCCATATTCACCGGAATATCGGATCACGGACGGACAGGGCCTGAACAAGCTCCAGCAGCTTGCTGAGCTTACTGGCGGCCGGATGCTCTCGCTAGAGCATCCGGAGGAAGCCTTCGCCTTCGCTTCTGCCGCGCAGAAGCGACTAACCCCCATCAGCGAGTACCTGCTGATGGCGGCGCTCGCGCTGCTGCTGATGGACATCGCAGCGCGGCGCTTGGCCCTGCCGCCCGGCCTGTGGGCCCGGGCGTTCGCTTGGAGGCGGGCCGCTCGGCGGGCTCGCCACAACAGGCGGAGACGCCGCTGGCGCGTCTCCGCGAGCGCAAGCAGCTTGCGGAGCACAAGCTGCAGCGCAAGATCGAGCGCTCTGCCGCAGGCAGCGCTCCGCACACGGCCGTGGCTGCGCCGCCGCGGCCTGCCGAGGAGCAGCGCGAAGCTGCTCCGGAGCCTTTACCCCCGGCGGCGAGTAGTGCGCCGCCGGACAGCATGGGCCGTTTGCTCGAAGCCAAACGGCGAGGGCGCAAATAGCGCAAAACACCTAGCAATTTCTTGCCAGGTACGATAAACTATTTGTTGAAGGGTGTCGAAGTTGATCCCTTATTGACAAGTGAATTAGGAGGGGATTTGATTGGCTAGAAATAGCTACTCCATTGGTATCCTATTAATTGGCCTGGCCGCCCTATTGCTTCTTGGTAAATTAGGTTTTTTCCATGTTCTTCTTTCGTTCTTCTGGCCGCTAGTTTTACTCATTCCTGGGCTGCTGTTCCACGTATTCTTTTTTAACCGATCAATGCCAGCAGGCGTTCTTGTGCCTGGAGGTATATTATCGACTTATGCATTAATGTTCTTTTACTGCAACATATTTGGATGGGGTTCCATGAGCTATCTATGGTCGGGATTTATTCTTGGTGTAGCCATTGGATTGTATGAGATGCACCTGTTTGATCGTGGAAGTGATCGAGGTGTTTGGATAGGTGCAATGGTGCTGGGAATTATTTCAGCTGTGTTTTTCGGGTTAACTCTACTAATTCATCTAGGGATCTATGTAATCGCTTTGATCCTTGTGGTGGCTGGACTTGTCATGATGTTCCGCAAGCGTAGTGTGTGGTAATTTCGAGCATTTCCTTGTAAAAGTTTTATGTAGAGCGGCATTTACCTTGCATAATGTCGAGAAACTGCGTATAATAAGTGTAAATGTCAAGCGTCGGCGCTTTCGTCCGACGCTTGTTTTATGAACAGAGACGAAAATTATAGGGTAGAGAGGGTTTGACATTCATGCACGCAAGAGACAAGATTCGCAATATTGCAATTATCGCACACGTTGACCACGGTAAAACGACACTCGTAGATAAATTACTTCAACAATCCGGTACATTCCGCGAGAACGAGGCTGTTCAAGAGAGAGCGATGGACTCCAACGATCTCGAGAGAGAACGCGGTATTACCATTCTTGCAAAAAATACAGCAATTAATTATAAAGATTACCTGATCAACATTGTGGATACACCTGGACATGCCGATTTCGGTGGTGAAGTAGAGCGTATCATGAAAATGGTAGACGGCGTTTTGTTGGTTGTTGATGCTTTCGAAGGCACAATGCCGCAAACGAAGTTCGTTCTACGTAAGGCACTGGAAAGCAACCTTTCTCCGGTTGTTGTTGTTAACAAAATTGACCGTCCGAATGCGCGTCCTCAAGAAGTTGTCGACGAAGTTCTTGACCTTTTCATTGAATTAGGTGCTACGGATGAGCAGCTTGATTTCCACGTTGTATATGCTTCCGCCTTGCAAGGTACTTCAAGTCTTGACCCTGAGAAGCAAGATGCCAACATGGAAGCTATTTATGAAACAGTTGTCAGCCACATTCCAGCTCCAACGGAAGATGTTGATCAACCGCTTCAATTCCTTGTGACATTGATGGATTACAATGAGTACTTAGGTCGTATCGGCGTAGGCCGTGTGAACCGTGGTAAAATTCGTCAAGGTCAAACCGTTGCGGTTATGACGCGTGAAGGCGGACAGAAGCAAGCAAGAATCGAGAAGCTTTTCGGTTTCACAGGCTTGAAACGTATTGAAATCGAAGAAGCAGCTGCAGGGGACATTATTGCTATTGCAGGGATCAAAGATATCAACATTGGTGAAACGGTAGCAGATCCTGCGAATCCGGAAGCATTGCCAGTCTTGAAAATTGATGAGCCAACACTGCAAATGACATTTATCGTAAATAACTCACCATTCGCAGGACGTGAAGGGAAATGGGTAACTTCCCGTAAAATTCGCGAGCGTCTTTACAAAGAGCTTGAAACAGACGTAAGCTTGCGCGTTGAAGATACAGATAGCCCGGATGCTTTCGTAGTATCTGGCCGCGGTGAGCTTCACTTAGGTATTTTGATTGAAAACATGCGCCGTGAAGGCTTTGAATTGCAAGTTTCCAAACCAGAAGTTATCATTCGTCAAATAGATGGTCAAAAAATGGAGCCGATTGAGCGTTTAATCATCGACGTTCCAGAGGATAGCATGGGTTCCGTTATGGAGAGCTTAGGTTCCCGTAAAGCGGAGATGGTCAACATGATCAACAACGGCAGCGGTAACGTTCGTCTTGAGTTCTTAATTCCTGCACGTGGTTTGATCGGTTACAGAACGAACTTCTTAACGTTAACTCGTGGTTACGGTATTATGAACCATGCTTTCGACAGCTATGGTCCGTACCAAGGAGCTGGTGTTGGCGGACGTCATGAAGGCGTACTAGTTTCCAGCGAATCAGGCGTATCTACTTTATACGGAATTCTTTCCGTTGAAGATCGCGGTATCTTGTTCGTTCATCCACAAACGGAAGTTTACGAAGGAATGGTCGTTGGTGAGCATACGCGCGACAATGATATCATCGTTAACATCTGTAAGGAAAAAGCGGTAAACAACATTCGTTCCGCGAACAAAGAAGAAACAGTCAAAATGAAAACTCCTCGCATGTACTCTTTGGAGCAAGCACTTGAGTATTTGAACGATGATGAATATTGCGAAATCACGCCGAAATCCGTTCGTATTCGCAAAAAGATTTTGAACAAAAGCGAGCGCGAGCGTGCGGAGAAACACCGCAAAACAGCTGAAGCTAACGTTTAATTCACAAAGTGTTCTAAATATGGGAAATGTGGGCTACCCTGCCGCATTTCCCTTTATTTATTTAACATTTTGAGGGATAATGGTAATTGACTTTACTTTTTGAATGAAATGGAGTGTATGTTTTGACTGCCTTGAACGAGTGGTTTGGAAATCACCTGTACATCACTTATCTGTTAATCTTTATATTTATGTCCTATGTGTATAACAAAGTTTTCCGGACGCGGAAATTGCCGGTTCTTAAGACAGCTGTCATCTATGCGCTGCTAGCCATTGGTTCAGTTATGCTGCTTGTTTTTCAAATTGTAGGACTGCCTATCGTGCTCTGCCTGTCTGTTGCCATAGCGTTAATGTTTCTTGTTCGAATTCGGTATTTCATTGAGAAAAGAAGCGGCAATAGACCAACATAATGCACGATGTTAGTTTAGCTAAAGCAAAACTCAAGTTAAGCTTACGAAGCAAGTTTTCTCACGAAAACTCTTAGGAGGGGCGAATGACTCGATACTGGTTAACTCCGATTGCAGGCTATTCTCCTCTAGTGTTGGGAGCTGATCGCATCGAATGCTCTCCACTCACCAAGTTGGAAGCTTTCCGTGAATTGGCAAGTAGGAGACACCCCAGATTGCTATCCATGTTTAAAGCTAGTCTGCTGTTAAGCGACGACGAAGAGATATGTGGTTCTGAGCTCGTAGAGCTTGATTTATCGCATTCTGAGGCCGTTGTGTTTGATGGCGACCCCTTTCATCTATCGCATTGTGCAGAAGCCTTCCTAGACCGTCTCCTGAAGCGTACGGAAGCTTGGGACTTCGTGTCATCGTTGGATGACAGCGCTTTAGATGCACAGCAAATTATTTGGAAGAATCAATGGCTTCGTTGGCTGGAAGTAGGCTGCGATGTTATTTTACTTAGAGAGGACGGGCGTTAAATGAAACTGCAAGACGCCTTTTTTAATTGGCTGCAAATGCATATTGTAAGTCAAGCAAGACCGGATGACGAAGCGGCCAAAGAGACGCTTGATTTTTTTGCGCTTATATTGCGCGAAGATCATGGGGTTAGTCACTTGGAAATTGTGGACGAATCGGATCGGATGAAAATACACATCGCTTACGAACAAGAAGGCAACAAGTGTAAACAAAGTTTTGATCGTGAATCGGCGGAAAAGCTGCTTGATGATATTAACTCGAATCCGATTTACAATAATCAATAGACGTTCATGTTTGACGACATAACTTTTTTTAACCGACGTACACTAAGGTATACCTGTCTGAAAAAGGAGTGTTCGCATGAGGCGAAAATAGATACATAAGGGTGGAACGCTTGCCACCGGCTATGCTATACTGTAAGTGTAAGGAGCGTTTTCAACCACCTAGTAGGAGGCGCAAACGATATGGCTGAACACAACACAGCTTTACCGAAGCAATGGATAGATCGCGCCCAAATGATGACCGAGCCTGAATATGAGAAAACTTGTGTAAGCCGAGTAACTGTGAATCCAGCCGGCCGAGTTTTTGATGCGATAAAAAAAGCCTAGATCTGCGTATGCAGTCAGGCTTTTTGTTATCTTCCGTGGTTTATGGGTTCGGCATATCCGCCGGATTCGTACCATTAGGTCCTGCATTGTTTGGCGTATTGCGAATATCACGCGGCAGTTGAGGCATTACTCGCCCTATGATGTCTGCCATTTGCTCTGCGAATCCAGTAACTGGTCTTCCTGCTTGAACGTTATCCCGAATGTTGCGCAAACGTTGATCCAAGTCCAAATCTGCAGTAACAATGGCATTGACTCCGTATGGATCTTTCTTGAGCGCTTCAGCTACCGAATACTTGGCGGTGCCGACTTGGGCTCGATCCAAATCTTTCTTAATGTTGATGCCGACAACGGCTGTATTACCGAAGACGACGCAGTGCGCGCTTTCAACCTGAGGGACGCTGGTGGCTAGGTTTTCCAAACGTTCTGCAACAGCCTTGGAATCTTTTATCTCGAGCTTTTGTGGGGCGATTTGTTGAACTTTTACTTGATTTTGATTCGGACTTTGAGAGGGGGCACCACTTTTCGGCGCTTGACTACAGCCAACCGCGAGGGTCAGTATTACTATAAAAACGCACAATAGTCTCACTTGAATCGTTCCTTTCTTTCCTGAATCTCGCGTTTAGTTTGTCCAGCACAGCTAGGTTGTATGTATTTAATATAACCAATGATCTAACGCCAAATCTGGGAGGGGACACACCAATGAAAAAAATTTACGTGTTGGATACCAATGTTCTGCTTCAGGACCCTAATGCTTTATTCGCGTTCGAAGATAATGAAGTAGTCATACCCGCCGTGGTGTTGGAGGAAATCGATTCGAAGAAACGAAATGCGGATGAAATAGGCCGTAATGCGAGACATGTTTCGAGATTGCTGGATGGACTAAGAACCAAAGGCAACTTGTCCGATGGCATCACACTCGAGCATGGCGGCAGCATTAAAGTGGAACTCAATCATCGCAGCTTCGCGAAGCTGCAGGATACGTTTGCAGAATTAACGAATGATAACCGAATTCTCGCGGTCGCGCTCAACTATCATTTGGAAGAGCAGGATAATGAGTATCCGAGACCTGTCGTTATCGTGAGTAAAGATACATTAGTTCGGATTAAAGCAGATGTCCTTGGCATACCTGCACAGGATTATTTAACAGATCGCATTGTTGCACAAACGGATATGTACACCGGATATATAACGTTATACGTACATCCTTCTATCATTGATGAGTTTTATTCTTATCGATTCTTGACTGTGACCTCGCTGAATTTGGGCTATATGCTGCATCCTCACGAATTTGTCATTTTGCGGGATGAGCTGGGTTCTTCCAAATCAGCTTTACTGAAAGTGACGCCCGATGCCAAAAAGCTGGAGCCGCTCTTCATGAGTAACGATCCCATCTGGGGGATTGCCGCGCGCAACGCGCAGCAACGAATGGCTCTTGAGCTCCTGCTCAATGACGAAATCCCGCTCGTCACCCTGACTGGGAAAGCGGGTACAGGTAAAACGCTGCTCACATTAGCTGCAGGCCTAATGAAGATTGAGGATGACCGTAAATATAAAAAACTGCTAATTGCTCGACCTGTTGTTCCAATGGGCAAGGATATTGGTTATCTGCCTGGTGAAAAAGATGAGAAGCTGCGTCCTTGGATGCAACCGATCTATGATAATTTGGAATATTTATTTGATACCAAAAAACCGGGAGACATTGAAAAAATACTAGCAGGTCTTGGCAGTATTCAAGTCGAAGCACTGACGTACATTCGCGGACGCTCGATTCCTGGCCAATTCATCATCATTGATGAGGCGCAGAACTTATCCAAGCATGAGGTGAAAACGATTGTTTCCCGTGTGGGAGAGGGCAGTAAAATTGTTCTCCTAGGTGATCCAGACCAAATCGATCATCCTTATCTCGATGCCTCGAGTAATGGTTTAACTTACGTGGTAGAACGATTCAAGCAGGAAGGTATTAGTGGGCATATCACGTTGGAACGTGGTGAACGCTCGCATCTGGCGCAACTAGCAGCCGATCTGCTCTGAAAAATTCAAAAAGCCCACACTCCCGATACGGGGATGTGGGCTTTTTGGCGTGATCTAAGGCAGTATCTCGATACGGCATCGATAAGCTTTGGCAATACCTTGCATGAGCTCTTCAAGCTGCCGATCCACGACGTATACAGTGCGATCCTGAGCCTGATACTGGGCGAGGAGGTGCTCTTCGATTTGAAGGGCAGCTTGATCGATTTCGGCTTGAGGGCTGTCTGCTGTAAAGCGGAATTGTACGACAAGCTTATCGTATAAATAATTGTGCTCTGCGCGGCTTGTGAAGCCGTAATCGCTGAAGAGATCCGTCAATTCAGCGTCATCCGGCAGCAGCCGCAGCTGCATCAGGTTCGTTTCAATATTGAAATGAGCCATAACATCAAGTGCAGCAAGCTGTTGTTCTTCATTGCTGACAATAAGCATTTCTTTGTCGCGGTCAAATAAGTCAACTTTACCTGCGAGAGATTTAACGATTTGCGCGTAAAATCCAGGTATTTTTCCTTCGGGCAGATCCATCATTAGACCAATTTTGGGTTCCATTCGTAGTCCTCACTTTACTTCGTTATCCTCTGCTACTTTACAGGGATAATTTAAGTTTTACAACAGCGATGCCATTCTTCGTCTCTACACTTACGACATCGAGATAATTAACAATTTTTTTCGGGACGAAACCAAGCTGGAATTCTTTCATAAAGTCTTCAATTGTCGTATCAGGCAGTTGGAAGCCATTGAATTCAAGTTTATCCACATGAAAGAGGACTTCATTCATGTCGGGATGTTCCTTTAACAAAAACATTCCTTCCAGCGCGATTTGCACATGATCTTTTTTACCTTTTGCAATGATTGATCCATCGGCAAATTCAAAATTCAAATTCTGCAACAGTTCATTTTTTGAATGTATGTAAGTATTGAAATCCTTATCACTAATCGTTATGACCGGATTTTTGATAGAAGATAAGTCCATAAATTTATTACTTTCTTTGGTGACATACTGTGGCAGTTCTCGGAAAGCCGATGATAAACTATTCAAGTATTCGCGGAATAAAGGGATGCCTTCTTGTTTCCATTGGTCATTTAAGCTTTTTATTTGGGCTTCTATGACTTGTGCTTGTGTGCTGACGGCTAGTTGTTTGTCCAGCTCTTCTTGGAGCTTTACGAGTCTTTCACGCTGTGTGAGGAATTTCTCTTTCGTTTTCTGGAGCTCGACGCGAGATGAATCAAGTTCGGTTCGCAGGCTTTTCAATTTATTAAACGATTCGGTGAAAGCAGATAAGGCGCGATGATCATTCGTTATAATCATTTGAAGATACTCGAACATTCGCAATGCATCCGTAAAGGAACTAACGGTAAACAGCAGCATCCAGATCGAATCTCGATCCCCTGTATAGTAAGCTCTCAGCACTTTTCCGGCATGTTTTCGGGTGCTATCAACATTGCTGTTCTGCTTGATGATATCTTGTTCATTTTGTTTGATTTGGGCAACGATGTTGGCATCTTGTTCATTTAATCGGGCCACTTCTTTGTCGATTTCGAAAATAGTAAGCCCTTTTTGGACGAGATCTTTGGCTTCGTCTTGCGTAGGGGTCTTTTCTTCGGCTGAGATTGTAGGAAGCGGCAGTGTTATTTGAGTTAGCAATAAAATGGACAACATCATAGCTACGAATTTATATGTCATTGAATGAATTCTCCCCCTAAGAACAGATTATCATATTTCTATTAAATGAAGCACAAAAAAATACTTACCTCTGGGGAAAAGGTAAGTATTGGGCCTTACATCTATTTTTTTGCCGGTGTAATTAATTTAAGGATCTCATCAAAGTTTTTAACGTTTTTCGGTACTTCCTTCGTTAATGGAGAAGCTTGATTGATAGCGTCATAGGTTTGGTGAATGAGGATATGGTTATCCTGCGCTTTGCCGTCTAGTGTGATGGTGAAGCCTACATCAATTGTTTGGTCACGGATAAAACCAGTGTCATCAATGGCTACAACCATTTTACCCGGAGCTTTGAGCTGCAAGAGATTTGCTTGATTTTTTTTGAATTCTTCGGCTTTATCAGCAGTAAGGAATCCATTGTTTTGCAACTGGCTAATAAACTCTGGAACCTTAGTTTGCATCAGTGTATTCAATTCTTTTTCATTTTTACTGGTAAGTTCAACGCTGATGGATTTGGCAGAAGATCCGTCTTTCAGCTTAACTGGTTCTTTGGCTTCTTTATACCATTTTGGATCAATCCCGCTAAATATTAGATTTCCAAGTGTGGTGGACAGTTGAGAAGTGTTTTTCAAAGTATCTAAAGTTAAAGGACTAGTGCTGTTCTGACTCATTTTTTGTAAATCGATTGCATAATACTCGTCAGCTGTTTTATTTAATGCTGGCATATTAAAATACAATTTGCTATCTTTAATGAGAATTGGAATCTCAAAAGGGGATGTTGAGCCCTTAGGCGTTATTTTTAAGTCCGTCTGGAACTGGAGTGGCTCCACATTGCTAATGCCCTTCCAATCGATTGTGCTTTCTCTGACCAAAGATAACAGCCCGTTCGTTAATGGGTTGGACGATTTCATCAATCCATCGCTTAAGGCTAATGTGGTGCTCCCATCAAAGGTGTAAGACTTCATTTCTTTTTGTTTGTTTAGTGATTGTTCGAGTGCTTCTTTGATCTTCGTGTTGTCTGTACAAGCTGTCAACGATACTAGGCTGATCGCCGTTACCGCTGTTAAGGTAATCCACTTCTTTGACATGCTTTGCTGTCTCTCCTTCCATAAATCCTTCTTCATTATAATGGTTTCCGTAGGTTTTGTCTGTAACTAAAGAATTGGAGGTTTCTTCATTGAATCATCAGCTCGGACACCCAGGTGTTGTGAAAGCCTTGAGAGAGGCTATTCAGTCAGCAGAATTTCAAGCTATCTCATTCAGGGATTATATGGAAATTTGTCTTTACAGTGAACCGTTTGGCTACTATCGCAATGAGAGACCGAAAATCGGTAAACAAGGAGATTTCTATACAAGCTCCTCTATTGGTTCAGTAATGGGGGAAATGGTTGCATCATTTATTTGTATACAGCTGTATAATGATCATTCTCCTCATACAGAAGCCGTTCATATCGTTGAATGGGGAGGGGGGAACGGGCGAATGGCTCTTCACATCATGGGCGAAATAAAGCGAACTGAACCTGCCATTTATGCTCGATTAATCTATACAATCATTGAATCTAGTGCTTATCATCGTCAGCAGCAGCGAACACTGCTTGAAGAGCACGCCCAAATTATTCGATTCGCAAGTGAATCAGAATGGTTCTCTCAGACCCCGCAAGATCAGGTTTATGTACTTGCGAATGAACTGCTGGATGCTTTCCCAATCCACCGAATTCGTTATAAAGATATGCTTTTCCAAGAGTCTTATGTGAAATGGCAAGAGGAGGAACAAATTTTTCAAGAAATTTGGCGGCCTGTCAGCTCCCACCGAATATTAGACTTCCTAGAACGTTCCAAGGTTCAATGGTTGGATGGTCAAATAGGAGAGATAAACCTTGAAGCTGAGAGTTGGGTCTCGCGTGTAGCTGAGCGGATCCAAAGCGGGAGCTGTCTAATCATAGATTATGGCGATACAGCAGAAGAACTATTCGCTCCTTACCGTTACAATGGAACATTAATGTGCTATCGCAATCACCAAGCTCAAGATAATCCATTCATGCATCAGGGTGAGCAGGATATGACATCTCATATTAATTTTAGTTCATGCCAATTAACTGCAAGTGAGAGCGGCTTTACTCATTGCAAACTTCAAACACAACGGGAGTTTCTGGTGGAGCAAGGGATTTTGCAAAGGCTTCAAGACCACTATGATCCGAATCCTTTCAGTGAAGTGTCAAAGCGTAACCGCTCAATTAGGCAGCTGCTGCTAAGCGACCAAATGAGTGAGCTATTCAAAGTATTCATCGCAAGCAAACAATCTCTACACAATGAAAAAAAGGTGAGCCGCTGAGTAACAGTCGGTTCACCTTTTTGCTTGTTGTTATTGTTGTGGGGTTTAGACAGACATTTTGAAAAATGACCAATACGTAAATCCGCTGAAGGAAATAATCATATATCCCCAGAACAACAATATGTAAGTTCGTTCTGACAAGCGCATATAGCCTAGAATGACGAATACGGCAGTTTGAAAAAAGAAAATCAGAGACATAGGTATCATATCGCCAGCTAAGCTCATTAGTGCGATAACAAGTGTCCAAAAACCTAGAACCCGAAACATGCGATCCATTCTCGTAACATCCCCCTCTCATACCACGTTGCACTTTAACTACAACACATTATACCGTTTGGAATGAACGGTGTAAACCGTCAAACAGTGACGAAATTCAAAACATTTCATCAGATAGTAGTAGTATGTCTTTTTATCCGGATCCCATGTATGAGTGATAAAAAATTTGGCAATACCATTTAGTATCAAATAGATTCTATGAACTCTAGTACGGGCATAGAAATAATAATAATGGCACGAATCAATTTATCCCAGCTCTCTACGAATTGATTCTTATTATGATGCATCCCCAATAGGAGAGACTTTGATCTCAGGGCCAAAGATCCCACAGAGGAGAGACTTTGCTCTCAGGGCCAAAGATCCCACAGAGGAGAGACTTTGATCTACGACCAAAGATCCCTATATTATGTCAGGAGGTTCGACCATATGTCAGCAATTAGACAAGATGCTTGGAGCGATGAAGACGACTTAATCTTAGCGGAGGTGACACTGCGTCACATACGAGAGGGAAGTACACAATTATCTGCATTCGAAGAGGTTGGAGAGCGCATTGGGCGCACAGCGGCGGCATGTGGATTCCGTTGGAACAGTTTTGTAAGGAAAAAATATGAAGCAGCTATACAGATTGCCAAAGCACAGCGTCAAAAAAGAACGCAGCTCAAAAAGCATGCGGCTGTCTCGATCTCCGGTTCTTCTTCCGTTGGATTGCTGGATGGTCCTGAGTTGTCGACTGGAAAAATAGAGACATTCACGGAAGAAACATTATCGATTGATGCTGTGATCCGGTTTCTGAGACAATGGAGAAACACGTACCAAGATATGAATCGTCATATTAAAAGTTTGGAAAAAGAACTGCAAGACAAAGAGGACGAACTAGATAGACTAGGCAGAGAAAACAACAAGCTGAATAAGCAAGTTAATGAAGTGGAAACTGATTATCGTGTTGTGAATGATGATTACAAAGCGTTGATTCAAATTATGGATCGTGCTAGGAAAATGGCCTTCCTGGTTGAAGAAGAGGAAGAAGAGAAGCCGCGGTTCAAGATGGACGCGAATGGTAACCTAGAAAGAGTAGAATGAGTTGCCGACCGTCCTTACATATAGAAGCTTCAGAACAAGGAGAACCCTTGGACTGGGGCTTTTTTGTTGTATAATGAGAATGTTATGTAAAGGGGGAAACGAGATGCGCATCATGATTGTTGGTGCTGGCTCCTTAGGGTTGCTATTCGCTGCCAAGTTAGCTGCTATATGTGAACATATGACCGTCATTGCAAGATCAAAAGAACAAGCAGATGAGTTAGCTCATAAGGGAATTGAATTGGTTGGAGCTGCCGAGCTAGTTAGGACTACTCGTGGCGGGGTCATAAATTTTCACTACTATATAGAAGAAGTAGAAACGACTAATTCAGCTTTACATGATTTGGATTACATATTTCTTATGGTCAAACAGCCTGCCATTACACAAGAACTAATAAACAAATTGAAGTCTCAAATGTCTAAAGACACTTATTTAATAAGCTTCCAGAATGGAATTGGGCACGAAGTGAGATTAGGTGAGGAGCTTGGGCGGGAGCGCTTATTGTTCGCTGTAACGACAGAAGGGGCTAGACGTGAGGGCTTAACAGCCGTTACTCATACAGGACATGGTGTCACTTATATAGGAAATAGGGGAGATTCGAATCATTTTGTAAATTCAACACATATTTTGTTTGTTAAGATGCTTGAGAAGGCAGGATTTCAAACAATGATGTCGAAGAACATGGATGTAAGGATTTGGAGCAAGTTGACGATAAATGCAGTAATTAATCCGCTTACAGCAATTTTGCGTGTAAAGAACGGAGATTTGCTGCTTTCACCATGGACGCGCTCACTTATGAATAGCCTTTATCAAGAAACTCGTATGGTGGCGACTGCCAAAGGGATTATCCTGCCTGATGAACTATGGGACACGCTGCTTAGCGTTTGTGAAGCCACAAGCTTAAATCATTCTTCTATGCTTCAGGATATTGAACATTCCAGACGAACTGAGATCGATCATATTAATGGAAGTCTAGTAAAAATGGCAAACGAATTAAATCTTCAGATTCCGACGCACCAAACTGTGTACCAATTAGTGAAAGCCCTAGAATAAGCAGGTGATTCTTAATGATGAATGTGTTAGCCAGTTGGATTTCTACGATATATGCGGTCTTAGCTGTGGCGCCGTTTATTACGTTTATCCTTTTGTGGTTTCTTGTTTTTATGTTTCTTAGAGATAAGAAGATGACAACGAGACTAACCATGGACGTGACGACGTTATTTCTACTAGGCTCCGTTTCATTGATGTGGAATCAATTATTTCATACGAATTTTGGTTTCTGGCTAATTGCGCTCGTGCTGCTTATCGCTTTTGGGATCATTGGTGGTTATCAGACGCATTTGAAAGGAAAAACCGAATTATTAAAGGTCAGCAGGGTAGTTTGGAGACTTAGTTTTCTGGGTCTATCAGCACTTTACATCCTGTTATTTTTTCTGCATATCGGGAAAAGCTATATATTTTCGACCTAGTCAAGACGATTTTGTGGAAAAAATGTGAATAAATCAATTATTAGCGTATGTTTGTAATATTTATTTAAGAATTGTAGAAAATAACAATGAAATCCGTCTAGATTTTATTGACCGATGGTTGTATAATTAGAAACCGTAAAGGACCTTTTTCTTCATATTATTTTAATAAAGGTGAATTAAAATTTTATCTTAGTTGAATGAGAATGAAAATTAGTTCTGGACAAAGCATGGTTATATGTTATAATTCCTTGCGTAGAGTCTAGTAAATTTTTTTACCAGAGGTTGGAGTCAGATATACTAACATGTGTGAAGCGGTTTCATTTATTTTTGGGTTAAAGGTGTAAGGTTTATGTAAGTAAAACTATCAAAAACACCTAACCATAGATGTTTAGATACATATTTTAAAGGAGGAGTTTATATGAAAGCGACAAAATGGGTTTCTACAGCAGTAGCATTAACGCTTATGGGTAGTGTGGCAATTGGTTGTGCCAAAAAAGAAGAACCAACAGCATCACCAACTGGGGATACTAAAGGTACAACAGCTCCTGCGGCATCTAACAAACCGCAAGAAATTAAAATCAACTTTACTGCAGAGCCACCTGTTATGGATAGCTCCAAAGCAACTGCTAATGCTGCTTTCACATTCATTAGCGCATTTAATGAAGGTCTTTATCGTACTGACAAAGACGGCAAAGCGACTCCTGGACTTGCAAAAGATTTCCCTAAAATTTCTGCTGACGGTCTAACTTACACAATCGACATTCGCGACAATGCGAACTGGTCAGATGGTCAACCAGTAAAAGCACAAGACTTCGTTTATTCTTTCAAACGTACATTAGATCCAGCAACAAAAGGGCAATATAGTTTCGTAGTAGCTTGGATTAAAGGTGGAGAAGCTGTAACGAAAGCAAAAACACCTGAAGATGTTAAAAAAGCTCAAGATGCTCTTGGCGTAAAAGCAATTAGCGACAAACAACTTGAAATTAAACTTGAGAAACCAGTTACCTTCTTTACACAAATGCTTGCGTTCGGAACTTTCTTGCCACAAAGAGAAGATTTCGTTACAAAAGCTGGTGATAAATATGGAGCAGAAGCAGATAAAGTTATTGGTGCAGGTCCATTTATTTTAAGCAAATGGGATCATGGCCAAACATTGGAACTTGTTAAAAACGAAAAATATTGGGATGCTGCTAACGTTAAGCTTACGAAAGCAACTGTCAATATCGTAAAAGATACAAATACAGGACTTAACCTATACGAAACAGATGCAGCTGATTTGGCTGAAATCAACCGCGATCAACTTAAACTTTATGCAGGTAAACCAGATAACTTGCCTAAACCTGAGTTGACTAACTCTTACCTAATGTACCAAACGAAAAAAGTTCCTGCCTTGGCTAACAAGAAAATTCGTCAAGCTCTAGGTATGGCAATCGATCGTCAAGCTTACGTAGATACAGTTCTTGCTAACGGTTCCGTAGCTTCCACAGGTTTAGTGCCTGGCGGTACTTCTGACGGTGCGGGCGGCGACTTCCGTAAATCTGCAGGCGATACTCAACCTAAGTTCGATGCTGCTAAAGCAAAACAATTGCTTGCTGAAGGTTTGAAAGAAGCTGGTTTAACAGCTCTTCCAAAAATGAAAGTGAACGCGGATGATACAGAAACTGCGAAAAAATCACTTGAGTTCATCCTTGCGCAATGGAAACAAAACCTTGGATACGAAGCAGAAGCGAACCCAGTTCCGCATGCATTGCGTATCGAGTTGTCTTCCAAACATGACTTTGATATCGTTCTTTCCCTATGGGGAGCGGATTACAACGATCCAATGACATTCTTGGATATGTGGGTAACTGGCGGAGAGTTTGATGAAGGCGACTACAGCAACCCGCAATATGATACACTAGTTAAGCAAGCTCAAACAGAAATTGATCCTTCCAAACGTGCGAAAGCTATGATTGAAGCTGAGAAAATCCTGATGGATGATCAAGGTGTAGCACCACTTTACTTCCGTACTCGTGCTTACTTGAAAAAGCCTTCAGTTAATGGTTTGATTCTTCCATCATTTGGTCAAGAATGGGAATTGAAATGGACTTCAATTAAGTAATCTAAAGATTCCTATTTAAGTTGTTGCAGAAGGGGCCGTTCGCACCTCGTGGGAGCGGCCTCTTCTAAATTTCTCAGCAGTTTAATTTTAATAAAGGAGGAGCATTATGGTTAAGTTCATTCTTCGCCGTTTCTTATATGCGCTTATTACGTTATGGCTTATTGCATCATTCACATTCGTATTGATGAAAAACTTACCAGGTAATCCACTAGGAGAAGGCGCCGAAAAGATTCCTAAGGCTACGAAAGAGATGCTGATGAAGCAATACGGCTTAGATAAGCCACTATGGGAACAATACTTGACATTCATGAACAACATCATCCATGGCGATCTAGGAGCTTCCTTTCAATTCCCTGCTCACAAAGTTACTGATATTATCAAACAAGCATTTCCTTCTTCACTAGAACTCGGGTTGATCTCTATCGCTATTGCTATTATTGCAGGTCTTACTTTAGGGATTATTGCCTCCTTGAAGCATAATAAAGCAGGCGATTACACGGCAATGTTTATCGCGATTCTGGGTGTATCTATCCCATCCTTTGTTCTTGGTCCATTGCTTTCTTATTATATCGGTGTAAAATGGGGTATTCTTCCTGCAGGTTTATGGAAAGGTCCAAGTTATCGAGTTTTACCAGCGCTTGCGCTTTCTTTCGGAACGATTGCCATTTTGGCACGCTTAATGCGTACATCTATGTTGGACGTACTCAACCAGGATTATATTAAGACTGCCAAATCCAAAGGTTTAACCAATTTTACTGTTGTTGTTAAGCACACGATTAGAAATGCTATCCTACCAGTTATCACGATTATTGGTCCAATATTTGTAAACGTAATCACAGGTACGCTAGTAGTTGAACAAATTTTCTCCGTGCCAGGCTTGGGTAAGCACTTTGTATCATCCGTTTATTCCAACGATTACACCATGATCTCTGGATTAACGATTTTCTATTCAAGTATTCTTATCTTAGTAATCTTTATCACAGACGTAGTGTATGGCTTTGTAGACCCTAGAATTCGTCTTGGGAAAGGCGGGAAATAAATCATGCAAACACCAAATAATGCAACTGAGAATAACTACAAGTTTGCTCCCGTTTCAAATAAATCTTTAACTGGCGAAAAAATTGTTAGACCTTCGCTCAATTATTGGCAGGACGCATGGAGACGACTTAAGAAAAATAGACTGGCTATGGCTGGCTTAATTATATTGGTTGCCTTGATCGTATTAGCGATTATTGTACCTTTTGTTTCAAGCTACGATTATCAGACGCAAAACTTAAAAGTAAAAAATGTGGCTCCAAGTGGTGAACACTGGTTCGGTACAGACGACTTTGGCCGCGATCTTTGGACCCGTGTATGGTGGGGAACACGTATCTCCTTATTTATCGGGATTATTGCAGCTTTAATTGATTTGGTTATCGGTGTTCTTTATGGTGGTATTTCTGCGTACTATGGCGGGAAAGTTGATGAAGTAATGCAGCGTACGATTGAAATCGTCTATGCGATTCCTTTCTTGTTGATCGCGATTCTACTCATTATGGTTATCGGTTCCGGTATTTCATCTATTATTTTGGCTATGGCAATAACGGGTTGGGTTCCAATGGCACGTTTGGTGCGCGGTCAAATGCTCACGTTGAAAGAGCAAGAGTTCGTGCTTGCATCACGTACACTTGGTGCATCTCCAATGAGAATTATTATGCGCAGTTTGATTCCTAATGCGTTAGGTATCATCATCGTGCAAATTACCTTTGTTGTTCCAGCCGCTATCTTTACTGAAGCGTTCCTTAGCTTCATTGGTCTTGGTGTTAAACCGCCGCTTGCATCGCTGGGTAACTTGCTATCTGACGGCGCCAACTATATCCGTTTATATCCGCATCGCCTGATTTTCCCGACTATTGTTTTCAGCTTGATTCTATTAAGCTTCAATTTACTCGGCGACGGGCTTCGTGATGCGCTTGATCCAAAAATGCGCAAGTAAGAAGGGGTGAATAATGATGAGCACCAATAACAATTTACTTGAAGTAAAAGATTTGAGAGTTTCTTTCCGGACGTATGCTGGGGAAGTTCAAGCTGTTCGCGGCGTATCTTTTTCTTTGAAAAAAGGTGAAGTGTTGGCGATTGTAGGTGAATCCGGCTGCGGTAAGTCCGTTACGGCACAAACGCTCATGCGTTTAATTCCTACTCCGCCTAGTTATATAAAAAGCGGTTCTATCATGTTTGACGGGAAATTGGATATTACCAAACTTTCCAACAAACAAATGGAGAAAATTCGTGGATCCGAAATGGGTATGATTTTCCAGGATCCGATGACTTCTTTGAATCCGACGATGAAAGTCGGCGATCAAATCACTGAAGGTTTGATCAAACATGAAGGTTTGAACAAAAAGGCTGCAACAGAGAGAGCCATTGAAATTCTTAAGCTTGTAGGGATTAACTCCCCAGAGGGCCGTATTCATCAATATCCGCATGAGCTCTCCGGTGGTATGCGTCAACGTGTTATGATTGCTATCGCGCTTGCTTGCTCGCCGAAACTGCTTATTGCAGATGAGCCAACAACGGCTCTAGACGTAACGATTCAAGCGCAAATTATTGATTTGATGAAGACGATTTCTGTAAAAACGGACTCATCTATTATCTTAATTACGCATGACCTTGGTGTCGTTGCTGATATGGCACAGCGTGTTGTTGTTATGTATGCTGGAAAAATTATTGAGCAAGGTACAGTAGATGAAATTTTCTATGAGCCGCAGCATCCATATACATGGGGCTTGCTTCGTTCAGTGCCGCGTTTGGATACGAATAGTAATGAAGAGCTTGTACCAATTCCAGGTACGCCGCCAGATCTATTCGCACCTCCAAAAGGGTGTGCTTTCGCAGCGAGATGTCCATATGCGATGAATCATTGCTTGGAAGAAGATCCAGAGCATACATCGCTTTCTGAGACACACAGTGCCGCTTGCTGGCTGTTGCACCCAGATGCACCGAAGGTTGAACGTCCTGTAGGAGTGGGAGGTCATCAACATGTCTAAATCTAATCAACCTATTTTACAAATTCGGAATATGAAGAAGCATTTCAATCTTGGTAACGGCAAAGTATTGAAAGCTGTTGACAATTTCTCCATAGAAATTAACCGCGGTGAAACATTTGGTCTCGTAGGAGAATCCGGATGTGGGAAATCGACGGCAGGTAGAACGATTATCAAGCTTTATGATGCAACGGAAGGCGAAGTTATTTTCGACGGTGAAGATGTTCATAAGTTGAAGGGGAAGAAGTTGAAAGACTTTAATCGGAATATGCAAATGGTATTCCAAGATCCTTACGCTTCGTTGAACCCTCGTATGACGGTTGGAAATATCATTGCTGAAGGTATTGATATTCATGGTTTGTACAAAGGTGCTAAACGTAAAGAGCGCGTCATGGAATTGCTTCGCGCTGTTGGTTTGAACGATGAGCATGCCAACCGTTTCCCTCATGAATTTTCCGGTGGTCAGCGTCAACGTATTGGGATTGCCCGTGCGCTTGCAATTGAGCCGAAATTTATTATTGCGGATGAGCCGATTTCTGCATTGGACGTTTCTGTACAGGCACAGGTTGTAAACCTGTTCAAGAGATTACAGAAGGAAATGGGCTTGACTTACTTATTTATCGCGCATGATTTGGCGATGGTTAAGCATATTTCCGATCGAATCGGCGTTATGTACCTTGGTAACCTCGTTGAGGTGACGACGTCTGATGCTCTTTACGCGAAGCCGCTTCATCCTTACACACAATCACTGCTTTCTGCGATTCCGATCCCAGATCCGGAAATTGAGCGTACACGTGAGCGCATCATTCTACAAGGTGATGTACCAAGTCCGCTTAATCCGCCTAGCGGATGTCCGTTCCGCACACGCTGCCCACAAGCAATGCCGCAGTGTGCGGAATCGATGCCGCCATCCAAAGAAGTGGAACCAAATCACTTCGTAGCTTGTCATTTGTATTAAAATTATCCAGCCGTCCCCGCAGGGGGCGGCTTTTTAATGTTCAATTGTAATTTTTAAAAATACAGTTTTGACGATTGCTGACCTTACGTGTACAATCAAAGTATAGTCGTTTTATTTGGTATGAAGAGGAGACACTAGTCGCGTATGCAAATGGAAACTTTTCATTGGAAGAAAAATCAGAAGTTAGCGGAAGATTACATAGCTCAAACGGATAAAGCTAAAGCTTTATTTCCTTACCATTTTGGGAACATGGAAGACTGGCAGTCCCGAGTGCAATGGTTAGACGAACCAAAGGCTTCGCCTCAAGTTGATCGAGGGCACTTGGTGCAAGTTTTACAGAATTATAATGAGCGAATAGGGAATGCACAGGCTGCATTTGACCAAATCTCAGCATTGGCTGATAAGCGTACACTTGCCATTGTTGGTGGACAACAGGCCGGATTGTTCGGCGGTTCGCTGCTTGTTTTGTACAAAGCCATTACCATTGTTCAATTGGCTCGTGAATGGAGTGGGAAATTGCAACGCCCGGTTGTTCCGATCTTTTGGATCGCAGGTGAGGATCATGATTTCGATGAAGTTAACCATGCGTATACGCTATCGAATACTCAACAAATTGAGAAAATCAAGGTTGATCATCCGACAGGGCGACGTACATCTGTCAGTAGGCTGCCTATTGAACCTGATGCATGGAAAGAGGCCTTGACGGCGTTAGATCAATCACTGATGGATACAGAGTTTAAAGCTTCGCTAATGGCTAAGCTAGAAGGAACAACAGAGGATGGGGCAACATTATCTGATGCGTTTGCTCGTTGGATGGCCGTCCTATTTGGGGAATACGGGCTTGTCCTTATAGATTCTGATGAACCTTCCCTTCGAGCTTTGGAATCGTCTATGTTTGAGAAGCTGATCCTGAAGAATGAGGCGTTCTCGGGGTCTTTACTGAAGAGTCAGGATGCTGCCCAGCAGGCAGGATATGAGAGTCAAGCGGAAATAAGCAAAGACGGAGCAAATTTGTTTGTTTTTGCAGATGGACAGCGGCTGCTGCTGCATCGTGAAGGTGAACATTTTACAGATAAGAAGAAGGACCATAATTATACTAGTCAGCAGCTTCAAGATTTAGCATTAACATCGCCTGAGAATTTGAGTAATAACGTGATGTCGCGGCCTCTCATGCAAGAATTTTTATTCCCTGTTCTCGCTACTGTATTAGGGCCAGGGGAGATTGCATATTGGTCGCTTACGAAGCATGCTTTTGAACAGTTTGGCATGAAAATGCCGATCATTGCACCGCGTATGGAGTTTACATTGATTGAGGGTACAGTTCAGAAGCAAATGATCAAGTATGGTTTTACATTTGAGGACGTTCTTGAGCGCTATGAGCACAAGAAGCAAGAATGGCTGGATGCGCAAGATACATTGCGTTTGAATGAGCGCTTCGAAGCCGTAAAATCCGATTTTAGTGTGAACTACGCACCGCTTGTGGAATCCCTTGCCGCGATCAACCCCGGGGTAAAAAAGCTGGGAGAAACGAACATGGCGAAAATCCTGGAGCAAATCGAATTTTTGCGCAATAAAGCAGGAGAAGCTTATAAGACGCAATTCGATGCGTCGTTGCGACAATTAGAACGCATAAGACTAACGATATTACCGTTCGCCAAGCCGCAAGAAAGAGTGTATAATGGGTGTGCTTATATGAATCGGTATGGGAATGAATGGCTCCGAGATTTAGTTGAGACGCCGATTCCTGTGGACGGTTTGCATCGTATTTATTATTTATAGGAGGAAACGAAGATGACAACTGTAGAAAAAAGTATTGTTGCTGATATAACACTGGCACCTGAAGGCCACTTGAAAATTGATTGGGTTCAGGCTCACATGCCTGTTTTGAATCGTATTCGTGAGCAATTTGAGAAAGAGCAGCCATTTAAAGGCTTGAAAGTTGCTATTTCCTTGCATTTAGAAGCGAAAACAGCCTATTTAGCTAAAGTAGTAAAAGCCGGTGGAGCTGAAGTAGTAATTACGGGCAGCAATCCGCTATCTACCCAAGATGACGTTTGTGCAGCGCTGGTTGAGGACGGTATTACCGTTTTTGCGAAATACAATCCGAGTCCGGAAGAATACAAAGAACTGCTGATTAAAGCGCTCGAAACGAAGCCTGACCTTATCATTGATGATGGCGGCGATTTGGTTTCCATTCTTCATTCCGAACGGAAAGATTTGGCTGTACAAGTTCGCGGCGGAGCAGAAGAAACAACAACAGGTATTCTTCGTCTGAAAGCGATGGAGAAAGAAGGCAAGCTTGAATTCCCGATGGTTGCAGTTAACGACGCCTTCTGTAAATACTTGTTCGACAATCGTTATGGAACGGGTCAATCCGTTTGGGATGGCATCAACCGTACAACCAACTTGGTTGTAGCTGGTAAAACGGTTGTTGTTGTCGGTTATGGCTGGTGTGGCAAAGGTGTGGCAATGCGTGCTAAAGGGTTGGGCGCGAATGTAATTGTAACAGAAATTGATGCAATTAAAGGTGTCGAGGCCTACATGGATGGCTTTGCTGTAATGCCAATGCTGGAAGCGGCGAAATTGGGCGATTTCTTCGTAACGGTTACGGGTAACCGTGATGTGATTCGTGGAGAGCACTACAAAGTAATGAAAGATGGCGCGATTCTCTCGAATGCAGGCCACTTTGACGTTGAAGTAAACAAACCGGAACTTGAAGCAATGTCTTCTTCCAAGCGTACCGTACGACGCAATATTGAAGAGTACCAACTAACAGACGGTCGCAAAGTATACATTCTTGCTGAAGGACGTTTAGTTAACCTGGCTGCAGGCGATGGTCATCCGGCCGAAATTATGGATATGACGTTTGCGCTGCAAGCTATGTCCCTTAAATATGTAAATGATGAGTACAAGAAATTAGGCAAAACTGTTGTTAATGTTCCTTATGTGCTGGATGAGCAAGTAGCACGATTCAAGTTGGAATCCCTTGGAACTAGTATTGACTCTTTGACAGAAGAGCAGAAGATGTACTTGGACAGCTGGGCGGAGCATTAAGATTGAGGAGCCTTTTGGAGCTTGGGCGAGCTTCAAGAGCCTTGGAGAACCTTTCAGACCACTTTTAGAGTGGGTTGGAAGGTTTTTTCTTTTTTGCGGTATGACTAAAAAAAAGGATTTGTTATTGGCTGCGGATTAGCCGAGTCACATCAACAATTATTTGTTGATGTGACTCGGCGGTTTGCAACCTTTTCAAGTCAACCCCCGTTTATAGGGTGTATAACCTATATTTGGTAGCGAGGGGTTGGCAAGATGGGGGTCTTGAATAGCAAAGAAAACGATAGGTTCATGCGCCGCAGTATGGATGCTAACAAAACTAAGTGGAAAAGCTTTGAGCGGAAGCTTTCTCTCCTGTTAGCAACATGCATGTTAGTAATTAGTCTACTATCAGGCTGTAGTTCATCAAAAAGTGACTCGTCAGCGGCTTTATCCAAAGACATGAACATGGCTGCGACGAGCGACGCAGTAAAGACAGAATCTTCGCATGACGCTAAGTCCGCTGCTCCAGCTGCTGCAGCTGGAGGGAAAACCGCAGAGCTAGCGCCTACGGAAGTAAAAAATGCACCGATCACGGTCATGCCAGCAACGGGCAGCGATGAAGCAGCGGGATTTAATCGTAAGTTAATCTACCGAGCTAACTTAGTCATGCCTGTAGATGATTACAGCAAGGCTCAGACAGCCCTCCGGGACCTGGTAGCTCTTAGCGGAGCTTACATTCTGCAGTTTTCGGAAAATGCGAATACAGGGGAACGTGGCGGGACATACACGATAAAAGTCGCAGCCAATGGGTTTGTCTCCTTGCTAGATGGCTTGGAGAAGATGAGCCCGTCGCTCCAAAGGAACGTTCAAGGTCAGGACGTCACGGAGGAATATGTGGATCTTAATTCACGCCTCAAAGCAAAACAAATGGTAGAAACCAGACTACTGGGTTTTATGGAGAAGGCTTCAAAAACGGATGAGCTGCTTGCTTTCTCAAACGAGCTATCTAAAGTACAGGAAACGATTGAACAGATAAAGGGTCGGATCAGATATTTGGATCAAAATGTCTCGTACTCGACGATAGAGCTTCGTATGTATCAACAAACGGGTAATAAGCCGCTGTTGTCTGATCCTAATAAGTTAACACTAGAGGAACGCATTCAAAAAGCATGGAATTCTAGCCTAAATGTACTAGTTGCTGTCATGCAAGGTATTCTCGTTTTCCTAGCTGCTGCATTTCCGGTTCTCATCATTTGCCTGTTGATTGGCGTACCGATCTGGGTATTCAGACGCAAAAGAAATAAAGAACTGAAAGAGATGCGATTACAGCTCAAAGAGCAAAATGCTTCTTTAAACGCACTTGAAGATGAGAAACAAGGAGCAAAAGACGCAGAATAGACCTAAAATTGAAAATAATTTTGAAAATCCTGCTCTCGTAGCAGGATTTCTTTTATTTTTAGCGAATATTGATTCAAATGTGGTGGAAAGTGGTACAAAGTGGAGGAAAAGGGGGCGCCATGCTATGTTCATGGGTGAATATCAACATAGCATCGACGAAAAAGGCCGAATGATCATCCCGGCCAAGTTTCGTGAAGCCCTCGGCGACTCATTTGTCATCACCCGCGGTCTGGATCAGTGCTTATTCGTTTATCCGCAATCGGAATGGGCGATACTCGAGCAGAAGCTCAAAGCACTGCCGCTAATGAAATCAGATGCGCGTGCCTTCACTCGCTTTTTCTTCTCCGGTGCGACGGAGTGTGACCTCGATAAACAAGGTAGAGCGAACATTCCAGGTAACCTCGTGGATCACGCCAAACTTGAGAAGGATTGTGTGGTTATCGGTGTTTCCAACCGAGTTGAGATTTGGAGCAAGCAAATTTGGGAAAGCTATGCCAATGAATCCGAACAGTCATTCAATGAAATAGCTGAGAAACTCGTCGATTTTAATTTTGATTTATAGAGGCTTTACGAAGTCAGTTTTGCCAAGGCAAAACTTTTAGGAGGACACCAAGTGTTTCATCATGTGACGGTACTAAAGGAAGAATCTGTTGAAGGTTTACATATAAAGCCGGATGGCGTTTACGTGGATTGTACGATGGGAGGAGCAGGGCATAGTTCCCTGATTGCTTCTAAGTTAGGTCCAAACGGCTTGCTAATTGCTCTAGACCAGGATGATGTCGCTTTAGCTAATGCTCAAACCGTGTTAGCGCCTTACCTGGATCGCGTAAAAATAGTAAAAAGCAATTTCAGAGAGCTTGAGCAGGTACTCCAGAATGAGCCTAGAGCACTTCGAGATGGCAAACCGCAGGTAGATGGGATACTCTTCGATCTTGGCGTGTCATCTCCTCAACTGGATGATGGGGATCGAGGCTTCAGCTACAACCATGATGCAGAGCTCGACATGAGGATGGATCGTAGGGCGGAATTAACCGCCAAAACGATCGTTAATGAGTGGCCTGCTGACAAAATTGCGCGAATTTTGTTTGAATATGGCGAAGAGAAGTTTTCGAGGCGGATCGCAAGCGTCATTGTGGAAGCTCGGACCAAACAACCGATTGAAACGACTGGCGAGCTGGTAGAGCTGATCAAGGAAGGTATCCCTGCAGCAGCAAGAAGGACCGGCGGCCACCCAGCGAAGCGAAGTTTCCAAGCACTGCGTATCGCGGTGAACGATGAACTAGGAGCTTTTGAAGAAGCATTGGAGCAATCACTCCGTTGCCTAGCCCCTCAAGGCAGAGTTGCTGTAATTACCTTCCACTCACTGGAAGATCGCATATGCAAACAATTTTTTGTGAAAAACGTTGAAAAATGTACCTGTCCTTCGGATCTTCCATTTTGCGTTTGCGAGAAGACCGGAGTTGTCAAATTAGTAACACGAAAACCAATTTTACCAAGTGAACATGAGCTTGAAGTCAATCAAAGGGCAAGATCTGCGAAGCTGCGAATCGCTGAAAAGCTTTAAAGGTGAGACTTTGATCTCCGATCAAAGATCCCTATATTACCCCACAAAGTGAAGACAAGCTCTGAAGCTTATTCCTATTACTTTGAGAGGGCCCCAAATAAGCACAAGGGAGGAAATAAAGTATGCCATCTTACATCCAAGGCAATTTGGCTCTTGATCCAAAACGTTCGGCCCCAGCACCTAAAGTGAAAATAAGAGAAACAACAAAGGTCGTTTATCGCAATAAAACGTTGCCGACGCAAGAGAAAATGCTCTATTTATTCACTGTAATCCTTTGTGTCATTGTGGCGGGCGTTATTATCTGGCGTTACGCGGCCATTTATCAGATGAATGCTAATATCTTGAAAATGCAAAGTGAAATTCGTGAGATGCAAGCTCAGAACAGTGCTTTGAAGCAAGAAGTAGAGAAGCTGCAAAGTCCTGAACGTATGAAGGGTGAGGCAGTGCGGCTTGGGTTTAATTTAGGAGATGAAAAGAAAGTAAGTTTAGTCACTCCAGAGAAAACAAAATCAAGTTCAAGCAATAGCAAAAATACTAAAGTAGCTTCTAAACCGTAATGGGCAGGTATTTCATATGACAAAAAAAATTAAGTTGCGATCTTTGCTAATTGGAGGGTTCTTCACCCTTCTTTTTGTTGTCCTCCTATCTAAAGTCTATTGGATTCAAGTGGTAGAAGCTTCGTGGTTGCTAGACAAAGCCGAGAAGAGATGGGAAACAGATAAGACGATAAATCCGGTAAGGGGATCAATCCTGGACCGAAACAATAAAGTGCTCGCCGTGGAAGCAACGTCGTATACCATTGCACTTAATCCCAAAATGATTGATAGCTATAAAATCGCTGAGGATGTTACGCAAGGATTAGCGGAAATTTTGAAAGAATCGGATGTAACGAAGCCTACGCTTGTCAATAAAATCCGTGATCGCGTTACAAAAATGAAGCCGGATGGTACGGATTTTGCGGTCTATACGGAGATTAGAAATGAAGGTTGGAAGATTGAGAAAGAGAAGGCGGATAAAGTACGTGCATTAATTTCAACTCTTCAAACAAAACTCAAGTTAAACGCAAAAGCTAACGTAGGCATTACTATTTTAGAAGATAAGAAACGCTATTATCCAGGTGAAACGTTAGCCTCTCACATTCTAGGGTATACGAATAAAGAAGGCGAAGCGGCTATAGGATTAGAGCTTAAACTAGACCAAACCCTTAAGGGGGTTCCTGGAATGTTGAGCTACGAGAAGGACGGGAAGGGCGTTGAACTTCCTGATTCCAAGATCAATTTCAAGCCAGCGCAAGACGGAAACAATGTGCGTCTCACTATTGATAAAAACATTCAGTATTATTTGGAGACCGCGCTCTCAAAAGTAAATGACAAGTGGCACCCGAAGAGCCTGACGGCGATTGCTGTTGATCCGCAAACGATGGAAATTCTGGGAATGGCCAATACGCCTACTTTTAACCCTAATACCTATTGGACGATTAAAGATCAAAGTGATTTTAAAAATAATGCGATAGCTTCTCGTTATGAGCCTGGATCTACGTTTAAGGTTGTTACTCTAGCAGCTGCTGTAGAAGAGGGTTTATTTAATCCGAATGAAATGTACCAGTCTGGCAGTATTAAGGTTGAAGATAGAGAGCTTCATGACCATAACCGCGTTGGGTGGGGGAAAATATCTTTCTTAGACGGTCTTAAGCGCTCAAGTAACGTGGCCTTCGTTAAATTGGGTTATGAGAAACTAACTCCGCCTAAGCTGAAAGACTACATTACGAAATTTGGGTTCGATCAAAAAACGAATATTGATATGCCGAATGAAGTTTCCGGTTTAATTGATATGAAATATCCATCTGAATTTGCAACTGCGACGTATGGACAAGGAAAGGTCGTTGTTACAGCCATTCAACAAACAGCCGCTTATGCAGCGATGGCCAACGGCGGCAAATTGATGTGGCCTCACATTGTAAAGGATATCGTCGATCCGAAAACAGGGAAAAGCATTCAATCTTTCGCGCCGCAAGTGGTTAGGCAAGTCGTAAGTGAAAAGACAGCTAAACAGGTCACCGAATATTTAGAACAAGTTGTATCAGACCAAGATATTGGTACAGGCAAGCTTGCCTTTATGGAGGACTACCGTGTCGCAGGAAAGACAGGAACAGCTAACTTAGTCCTTCCTGGAGAAAAGACGTATTCCACGGATACATGGGTGATTTCCTTTATTGGATACGCTCCTGCTGAAAATCCTCGTATCTTAGTTACTTTGATCGCCGATCAACCTGATTTAGGCGGTAACTATCACTTAGGAGGGCAGGTATTAGCTCCTGCATTTAAAGAAATTGTTGGAGAATCGCTGCAGTATATGGGAGTTGCTTCGAATAAGCAAACCAAAATGGTCGCGAAGGAAGCCAATAAGCTTTCTGTGCCAAATTTTGCAGAAGTGACAGCAGAAAGCGCCAAAGCGACAGCGAAGGAGAGCGGTTTGTCAATTGAAGTTTTCGGTAAAGGAGCCAAGGTTGTGGATCAATTTCCGAAAGCAGGTACTGAAATTTTATCTACGCAACGAATATATGTTGCTATGCAAACTGTTGATGAAATGCCGCTTCCTAACTTGGTCGGTAGATCACTTCGAGATGCTGTTGAAGCCTGCTCCTTTTTTAAAGTAGACTGTCAAACCTCTGGTGAAGGATATGTCTCAGATCAATCCACTACGGGGGAAGGCGAGGGGAGAAGTGTGACTTTGCAGCTCAAACCATTAAGCGATAAATCAGCAGCTGCAAGTTCAGCAACGCCTACACCAACGCCAACACCAGCGTCGAATACGAAAACAGATGCGCAGCGATCTACAGCCAAAAAGACACCTTAATGGAGAGCTTGTTCTAACCCCTGTTTGTCCCGAATAGTCATGTTAGGAATGATCTTGACTTATTTGGGAAGGGAGACTGAACGTTCATGCGTGTTTCTAACGTTACCGTTCGTCGCAGATTGTTTACTGCGCTCATCATTTCTACTATCATCTTTACAGCACTTATTCTCCGTCTAGCTTATGTCCAGCTATGGATTGGACAAGACTTGGCGAATAAAGCAGAGGATAGTTGGCGGAGAAAAATAGAGTTTGCTCCCAAGCGAGGCGAGATTCAAGATCGCAATGGGATAACGATGACTTACAGTATGAGCACACCTACGATTGTGGCTATTCCTGTTCAAATTCAAGACGCCCGAAGCACGGCGGCCAAACTTGCTGAAGTGCTGCAAGGGAACGAAGATGACATTTATAAACAGATTACAAAAAAAACATCCCAAAATGACATCAAGCCTTCTGGACGCAAAATAACGATTGAAAAAGCGCAAGAAGTACGATATCTGAATCTTCCAGGTATTGTGGTAGCTGAAGATAACAAAAGATATTACCCTTTTGGACCGTTAGCGGCCCATATCCTTGGCTTTGCTGGATTAGATAAAGGGCTGACAGGCATTGAGGCAAAATATAACAGTCAATTGACTGGTATACCAGGAAGCATATCCTATATGACGGATGCAGCAGGAAGAACGCTGGAAGGGACAACGGATACCTATACGAAGCCCAAAGACGGCCTCAATATGAAGTTGACGATTGACAGTCATCTGCAATCTGTATTGGAAAGAGAATTGGACCAGGCGATGGTTCAGTATAAAGCGCAAAATGTTATTGCCATCATGATGGATCCCAACAACGGAGAAATCCTGGCCATGGGGAGCAGGCCTACTTATGAACCAGGCAATTACAAGGATTTTCCGGCTGAAACCTATAACCGGAACTTACCGATTTGGAAAACATATGAGCCAGGTTCTACTTTTAAAATTATTACGCTAGCTGCAGCACTTGAGGAAAAAAAGGTTGATCTAAAAAATGAACAATTTTACGATCCTGGTTTTATTGAGGTTGGGGGAGCTAGACTTCGCTGTTGGAAGCGCGGCGGTCATGGCAGTGAAACGATGCTGCAAGTTGTCCAAAACTCTTGTAACCCCGGATTCGTCGTTATGGGACAGCGTCTAGGCAAGGAAAAGCTGTTTGATTACATTTCAAAGTTTGGCTTTGGTAAGAAGACAGGAATTGACCTCGGCGGCGAAGAAAACGGAATTATGTTTAAACCGTCTCAGGTGGGTCCAGTTGAGCTTGCGACGACAGCATTCGGTCAAGGGGTATCCGTCACACCGATTCAGCAAATTACGGCTGTCTCTGCGGCAATTAACGGAGGAAGACTTTTCAAACCGTACGTGGCAAAGTCATTTACGAATCCGGATACGGGTGAGATTGTTGATGTAGTAGAGCCTGAGCTTGTACGCAATGTGATCTCGGAGGAGACTTCGAAGCAGGTGCGCGAAGCGCTTGAAAGCGTAGTTGCAAAAGGCACAGGACGCAATGCGTTTATTGACGGCTATCGCGTAGGTGGGAAGACTGGGACAGCGCAAAAGGTTATTAACGGACGTTATTCGCCGGATGAGCATATTGTGTCTTTCATTGGCTTCGCACCGGCCGATAATCCAAAGATTGTCATCTATGCAGCTGTTGATGATCCTCAAGGGATTCAATTTGGAGGTCTGATTGCAGCGCCGCTTGTGAAGAATATGATGGCTGATGCATTGCGATATATGAAAGTCGAACCGGATAAAAACCAGCTTGATAAAGACTATCGCTATGGTGAAATACCGGTTGTTGAGGTGCCGGACTTGGTTGGAGCCTCCGTTGATGATATATTAGAAGATCTGAACATGAATTTCCGGCTGGCTAAGTTCGGCAATGGCAAATATGTCATTAGTCAAGCGCCGAAGGCAGGTTCACGAGTCGACCAAGGGTCAACCATACGCATTTTTCTCTCGAATAATGCGCCGCCGCAGTAATATGGTTGATTCGCTCGAAAAAAGATTTGCAAGTAAGACATGTTTGGCTTTTCCACTGGCATAAAATTGTCAATAATAGGTAGCAATAACGTTAAGGAGAGGGTTGCTCATGAAACTTCAGGAGTTTGCTTCCGCACTGCTCATTACCCACATACATGGAGATGCTGAAACAGAGATTACTGGGATTGAAGCAGACTCTCGTAAAATCAAAACAGGGGATTTGTTTCTATGCATCCCTGGACTGACAGCAGATGGTCACGATTATGCCCCAAAAGCGATTGCGCTTGGGGCTTCTGCGCTTGTAACGGAAAGAGTGCTTGACTTGCCGATTCCTCAGCTTGTTGTGAAAGATGCGAGATATGCAATGGCGGCATTATCAGCCCATTTCTATGGCTATCCTAGCAAAGAACTGAAATTAATTGGTATTACAGGTACGAATGGCAAAACGACATCGACCTATTTGATCGAGAAAATATTGCGGGATCAAGGCTTTACGACGGGTCTTATGGGAACGATTCAAATGAAAATCGGCGATACCTATACGGAAATGGAGCGCACAACCCAAGAAGCCGTCGATTTACAGCGTAGCTTCCGCCAGATGTGTGAGCAAAAGACGGATTACTGCATTATGGAAGTGTCCAGTCATGCCTTGGAATTAGGTCGAGTGAAGGGCGTTCATTTCCGTTCGGGTATTTTCACGAATTTAACACAAGATCATTTGGATTATCACCAAACGATGGATGCTTACGCTGCGGCAAAAGGACTGCTCTTCTCTAGATTGGGAAATGGTTTCTCAGCCGATCTTAAGGAGCGTCAGTACGCTATTCTCAATGCGGATGACGATGCATCACATACGTTCAGCAAGCTCACAGCTGCGCAAATTATTACATATGGTATAGAGAACGAGTGTGATGTAAGGGCGACAAATATTCGAATTACAGCCCAAGGCACGGAATTTCAGCTTATTTCCTTTGCGGGAGAGGCTTTTTTCAGAATGAAGCTGGTTGGTAAATTTAACGTGTACAATGCTCTTGGGTCCATTGCTGCGGCACTGGCGGAAGGGATTCCCCTTGAAGCGATCCGGAATAGTTTAGAAGATATTACGGTTGTAGATGGGCGTATGGAGGTTGTGAATGAGGGACAGGATTACTTAGTCTTGGTTGACTATGCTCATACCCCAGATGGTCTAGAGAATGCCTTATCTACGGTACGTGACTTTGCAGAAGGCAAGGTAATCACTGTGTTTGGCTGCGGCGGTGACCGTGATCGAACGAAACGTCCTCTAATGGGTAAGGTTACGGCTAAATATAGTGATTATTTGTATGTGACTTCCGATAATCCGCGTACGGAAAATCCAGATGCCATTCTTGATGATATTGTTCCTGGTCTAAAAGAGGTGAATTACCCGAAGGAACAGTATGAATTAATCGTGGATCGCAAAAAAGCGATACAAAAGGCTATTGAAGGGGCAGGCCCTAAGGATGTAATATTGATAGCGGGAAAAGGCCACGAAACGTATCAGGATGTCATGGGGGTCAAGCATGATTTCGATGATCGCTTGGTGGCTAAGGCTGCGATAAGGGGGAGAGGACGATGATAGAGCGCACGTTGGAACAAATGACAGACATGCTAGGCGTTGAATGTGTGAAGGTGTTCCCGAAGTCAGCTGCAAGGAACATTTTAATAAAAGGTATATCTACCGACACGCGAACTATACGACCTGGAAGTCTGTTTGTGCCGCTGATCGGGGACCATTTCGATGGTCACGCTTATGCCTCAGAGGCTTACAGCAAAGGGGCTGCGGCTGCCTTATGGCAAGATGACCACCCTCACCCCCCAGAAGGCATGCCCATCATTCGCGTCAAGGATACGTTAACCGCCTTGCAGCAGTTGGCTAAGTCTTATCGCGAGCAGCTGCCGGTTCGCATTATTGGCATTACTGGGAGCAATGGCAAAACGACGACGAAAGATTTAGTTGCTGCCGTACTGGGCAGCACATTTCAAGTGCACAAGACAAAGGGAAACCTGAATAATCATATTGGTTTACCGCTCACACTGCTCGAGCTTGAGGAGACCACGCAATTCGCCGTGGTTGAGATGGGGATGAGTGGACGAGGCGAGATTGAGCTGCTATCCAATCTGGCCGAGCCGGAAGCGTCGATCATTACGATGATCGGCGAATCGCACATGCTGCAGCTGGGCTCGCGGGAAGAAATCGCTCGGGCCAAGGCCGAGATCGTTAGCGGAATGCCCAGCGGCGGTTTGTTCGTCTACAATGGCGACGAACCACTGATTGAACAGGCCCTCGCGGAGTCGCCGGATAGCCTGCCAGAAGGGCTGATCCGCATTCGCTTTGGCAGCGGCGCGGGCAATGATCTGTTCCCGACCGACATTCGGATGGATGCGGACGGGGCGCACTTCCAGATCAATTCACCGGGTTACCCGGAATTGTTCATTCCCTTGCTCGGCACGCATAATGTGATTAATGCGTTAGCAGCCATTGCCGTCGGCGAGGCCTTCGGCGTCTCGCCTGAGGGAATTGCAGCGGGGCTTCGCTCGCTGCAGATGACAAGCATGCGCATCGAGAAGCTGACAGCAGCCTCAGGGCTGACTGTGCTTAACGATGCGTATAATGCCAGCCCGGCATCCATGCGGGCTGCGATCGATTTGACCGAGCAGCTGCGCGGCTTCGGTCGCAAGTTCCTCGTGCTCGGCGACATGCTGGAGCTTGGCGAGCACGAAGAGGAGTTCCATCGCAGCATTGGTCGGGTGCTGTCTCCGGAACGTGTAGACTATGTCTTCACGTTCGGCCGTCTCGGCCGCTGCATCGCGGATGAAGCGGCTGAGCGGTTCCCGAAGGCGAGCGTACGCGCCTTCGATGACAAAGAGCAGCTCGCGGCAGAGCTCGCTGCGGAGGTACGAGCCGACGACCTTGTGCTCGTTAAAGGCTCGCGAGGCATGCGTCTCGAGCATGTTGTTAATGCCTTACTCGCCTAGATGGCGTTTGTAATTAAATTTTAGGATGAAACAGTAGATCGTTTTCGAAAGACGAAAACGTGCAGGGGGAACCAACGTGGAAAACGCAATTTTATTAACGATGGGCGTAGCTTTTGTACTTGCGCTTATTATGGGACCGCTTTTTATACCCATTTTGCGGCGTATGAAATTCGGGCAGCAAATACGTGAGGATGGTCCGCAAGGACATCTCAAAAAACAAGGGACGCCAACGATGGGCGGAGTCATTATTTTACTCGCGCTGGCCCTTGCTACGCTTCGTTTTGCCGACAAAAATACGGATCTTCTCATCCTGTTAATAGCCTCTTTAGGCTATGGACTAGTTGGCTTTCTCGACGATTATATCAAAATTATTTTCAAACGCTCACTCGGACTTACAGCGAAACAAAAGCTGTTCGGTCAGCTCTTGATCTCCGCTGTCGTCTGTTACCTGCTTATCATGCAAGGACACAGCACGGACTTATATATTCCATTTGTAGCGTTCCACTTTAACCCAGGCTGGTTGTACTTTCCCATAATGGCAATTTTGATGTTGGGTGCATCGAATGCGGTGAATTTTACAGATGGTCTTGATGGGCTGCTTGCAGGGACAAGTGCCATTGCATTTGGTGCTTATACGGTTATTGCAATGAATAATACGCAGCCGGAAGCAGCTATTTTTTCGGCAGCCATGGTTGGGGCCGTACTCGGTTTTCTCGTTTTTAATGCGCATCCGGCTAAAGTATTTATGGGTGACACAGGATCGCTTGGGATTGGCGGAGGCCTAGTGGCTGTTGCCATTTTGACCAAAGCTGAGCTGCTGCTTGCTATTGTCGGCGGTGTATTCTTGGTTGAGATTCTCTCTGTTGTGATCCAAGTTGTTTCTTTCAAGACGAGAGGCAAGCGTGTTTTCAAAATGAGTCCGATCCATCACCACTTCGAATTGGTTGGCTGGTCGGAATGGCGTGTTGTTATCACATTCTGGGTCGTAGGCCTCGTGCTTGCTGTACTCGGATTATATATGAATGAGGTGTTGTAGAGCATGAAACATCCGCGGGATTATCGTGGACTTGAAGTGATTATTCTGGGCTTGGCTCGCAGCGGAGTCGCTGCGGCTAAGCTTTTTCATCAAAAAGGAGCCTTAGTCACGGTCAACGACAAAAAAGAGCGAAGCGCATGCCCTGAAGCCGACGAATTAGAGGCTCTGGGTATTTCTGTTGTATGCGGCTTTCATCCGGAGTCCTTGGTTCATGAAGGTATTTCTCTCGTTGTGAAGAACCCGGGAATTCCGTATTCGGTAGAGCCAATTCGCAAAGCAGAAGAGCTTGGAATCGAGGTCGTGACGGAGGTTGAGGTTGCTTATCAATTTTGTGAAGCTCCGATTATTGGTATAACGGGTTCGAACGGCAAGACCACAACGACAACATTGATTGGTTTAATGCTGGATGCAGCTGGCTTATCTCCGGTTGTAGCGGGTAATATTGGGCGAGCATTAACCGAGGCTGCGCCTGAAGTTACAGCTGATAACTGGATGGTTGTTGAGCTCAGCAGCTTTCAACTGAAAGGAACGACTTCGTTCCGACCGACAATTGCACTTTTGTTAAATGTGTACGAAACTCATCTGGATTATCATGGTTCCATGGATGATTATATCGCTTCGAAAGCTAAAATATTTGCAAATCAAACCGAAGAAGATACGGCAATCCTGAATTGGGATGATGAGGTGTGTAAGTCTTTAATTCCTAGTCTGAAGGCTAAGCTGTTCCCGTTTTCTATGAAAGAGAAGCTCGCTTTTGGCGTTTACTTCGATGTAGAAACTGAGGTCATCGTTTACGCAAACGGACTCGGCAAAGTGCAATCGATTATGCCGGCTAGAGAAATGGGGATTCCGGGCAGCTTTAACGTTGAGAACGCGCTAGCAGCGGCGGCAGCGGCCATTACGGCGGGTGTTCAGCTAGATGCCATAGCAGATGTGCTTAGAAGCTTCCAAGGCGTAGAACACCGTCTGGAGCTCGTTAGAGAGCTGAAGGGTGTGACCTTCTATAACAACTCCAAAGCGACGAATGCAGCGGCTTCGATTAAGTCGATTGAGGCGTTCAACCAGCGCGTTATTCTGATTGCAGGAGGTTTGGACCGCGGGTCGGACTACATGGAACTTCTGCCTACTTTTCGTGAGCGGATTAAAGGTATCGTTACCCTAGGACAAACGAAAGAGAAAATTATACATATTGCCGAGCTGGCAGGGATTAGCCGCATTCAAACCGTCGATACTGCTAAGGATGCAGCGGACGCGGTGTCGCAAGCCGTTCAGCTAGCCTGGCAAATGAGTGAACCCGGAGATATTGTTCTACTTTCACCTGCTTGTGCAAGCTGGGATATGTTCCCCTCCTATGAGGACAGGGGACGCATGTTTAAGGAGTCCGTGCATAACCTTTAAATAGGGCTTATCCACATAGACTGACTTGTGGCGTTACTGGCGCTGCTTGCTGATATGTATCAAGGATGACGCCCACAACACACGAAGAGGTGTCTGTTATGGGTAAAGCACGGTCCGCTCCTGACATTTGGATTATTGTTCCAACCTTGTTGCTTTTGACAATTGGCGTTATTATGGTTTACAGCGCTAGCAGTGTTCTTGCGTTTCGCGAATTTGGCGACTCCCTATACTACTTGAAACGTCAATTTATATTTGCTGTTTTGGGTGTAATCGCCATGTTTTTTACGATGAATGTTGATTATTTAGTTTGGAAAAGATTTGCCCGAGTCGCGCTTTTTGTTTGCTTTGCCATGTTGATTATTGTGCTGATTCCCGGCATCGGGGTTGTACGAGGCGGGGCTCGAAGCTGGTTAGGGATTGGTGCCTTCGGTATTCAACCGTCCGAATTTATGAAAATTGGGATGATTCTCTTTCTATCCAACCTGTTATCTGAACACCAAGCGAAAATAACCCTATTCAGAAAAGGATTATTGCCGCCGCTTGGCATCATGGGCTTAGCGTTCGGTCTCATTATGCTGCAGCCTGACCTTGGAACAGGTGCCGTTCTCGTCGGAGCTTCGCTGCTCATCATCTATACATCGGGGGCGAGATTGCTTCATCTCTCGTATCTAGGTATGATAGGGGTTGCGGGTTTTATCGGGCTTGTCATTGCCGCTCCATACCGTTTGAAGCGAATTACAGCATTCTTGGATCCATGGCAGGACCCTTTAGGTGCAGGTTATCAGTCGATTCAATCGCTCTATGCGATTGGACCGGGAGGCCTTGTAGGGCTTGGCCTAGGCATGAGCCCGCCAGAAATACAGCTATTTGCCAGAGCCGCAAACGGACTTCATTTTCTCCATTATTGCTGAGGAACTTGGATTTATCGGCGGTACGCTTGTGCTGCTGCTCTTTACGATTCTTGTGTGGCGCGGAATGAGGGCAGCTATTACAGCGCCGGATACGTTTGCCAGTTTGATTGCTGTTGGCATTATCGGCATGATTGCCGTACAAGTCATTATTAATATTGGTGTTGTTATCGGGATGTTCCCGGTAACCGGCATTACTTTGCCATTCATAAGTGCAGGAGGGTCTTCATTGACGCTTATGCTGACATCCGTCGGCATCCTGCTCAATATATCCCGCTATTCGAGGTGACAGGGGAATGAAAACGATTGTCTTTACCGGAGGAGGCTCCGCAGGACATGTTACACCTAACATAGCACTGATGCATAAGCTTGCGCAGTTAGGTTGGGAAATAAAATACATAGGTTCAGCTACGGGCATCGAGAAAGACATCATAGAACGCGAAGGTGTACCATTTTACTCCATTTCGTCTGGGAAATTACGTCGATATTTTGATCTGAAAAATTTCAAAGACCCTTTTAGAGTGATGAAAGGCGTCTATGAGTCTTATAGATTGCTCCGTCGTTTGAAGCCCGCCATCGTCTTTTCGAAGGGCGGGTTCGTTTCCGTCCCGGTCGTTCTAGGCAGTCGGATGAACAAGATTCCGGTGATTATTCATGAGTCGGATATAACGCCTGGGCTTGCGAACAAGATATCAATACCTTTTGCAACCAAGGTTTGCGTGACCTTCCCGGAGTCCTTACAGCATGTTCAAAGAGACAAGGCTGAACTGACAGGCTTACCGATTCGTGAACACATTCTCAGTGGTAAAGCGTCACGCGCTTACCAGCTTTGTGATTTTCATTCGCAAAAACCGGTCATTTTGGTGATGGGCGGCAGCCTTGGCTCACAAGTGATTAACCAAGCCGTCAGAGGCAGCCTAGAACGATTATTAGCTCAGTTTCAGATCGTACACCTATGCGGGAAAGGCAATATTGCGTCAGAGCTTGCGAATACCCGAGGATATAAACAATTTGAATATTTGAATGAGGAGCTTCCGGATATTTTGGCAATGACAGACCTGGTTATTTCCAGGGCTGGCGCCACATCGATTTATGAATTTTTAGTCATGGAAAAGCCGATGCTGCTCATTCCATTATCACTGCAGGCAAGTCGTGGCGACCAGATTCTAAATGCAGAGTCGTTTCAGAAAGCTGGCTACGCAGATGTTTTGCAAGAGGAGGCTTTAACTGCCGATAAGCTCGCAGAGCGTGTGGAAGCTCTTCATGCGAATCGAGAGACCCACAAGGCAGCGATGCAGTCACGCAAAGATAGCGATGCGGTTGCATCGATCGTAAAACTGATTGAAACCTATCGTTTATCGACTTGAATTTGCTAAACCGAATAGGCGATTGTCACACTCTATCCGATTTTACATAAACTACACTATAACCGTGACAGACACCTAAGGCTTAATATGGCGCCAAACAACGAAGACCGGCCATCTTCGACTCGGTCCGTATTATGAAATTATGATGCTTGAATCTGCTTTTCAAGATAATTTCGCCCTACGTTCTGTGAAGGAGGTTTTCCCATGCAACAGTTAATATCCGACTTACAGGCAGCAAATATTGGCGAGATTCGAACGAATGAACGACTAGCCCCTTATACGACATGGAAAATCGGCGGTCCGGCTGATTGCCTCGTTATCCCCCAAACGAAAGAGCAGGTAGCTGCTGTCATCCGATTTCTATATGAACGCGGTGTTCCATGGACGGTTATCGGTAGAGGGTCTAACCTGCTTGTAAGTGATAAAGGCATTAGAGGGGTCGTTATTAAACTTGGCAATGCGTTAGAAACGCTTCGTTTTGATGGTGCGATGGTCTACGCAGGTGGTTCCTATTCGTTCATTAAATTGTCCGTACTAGCGGCCAAAGAAGGTTTAACCGGACTGGAGTTTGCTTCGGGCATTCCCGGTTCTGTGGGAGGCGCCGTCTACATGAATGCAGGGGCTCATGGGTCCGATGTGTCACGCATACTCAAGCAGGCTGAAGTCATCCTGGACACAGGGGAATTGGTCACGATGCAGGCGGAGGATTTGCAGTATGCCTATCGACATTCGATTCTGCAAACATTGCCCGGCATTGTAACGGAAGCTGTCTTTGAATTACAGGTTGGAGAGCGCAAAGAAATTGCGGGAGCCATGGCGGCTTACCGGGATCGGCGCCTCCGCACACAACCGCTTCAATTGGCTTGCGCTGGAAGTGTATTTCGCAACCCCGAAGGGGGATTCGCAGCTAAGCTTATTGAAGAAGCTGGCCTGAAAGGCAAACGAGTCGGTGGAGCTGAAATTTCTATGCTACACGCCAATTTCATTGTTAATACCGGAGATGCTACAGCCGAGGACGTTCTCACTCTCATAGGCGAGGTACAGCAAATCGTACAGAAACAGTACGGCATATCGCTAGTACCGGAAGTTCTGGTGATGGGTGAGAGGTAAATCGGAGGTGGAACTTTGGAGAAGCTCGTTATCGAAGGTGGAAGACCTCTTACGGGAGCCATCCAGATACACGGCGCGAAAAACGCCGCATTACCAATCTTAGCAGCCTGCATCCTGACTAGCGGCACTCATACCCTGCATAATGTTCCTAATTTGCTCGACATCGACACCATGCTGCGCATTCTTCGCGCGCTGGGTTGTCGTGCTGAGCAGCAAGGGGATACGGTATCTATCACAACATCCACAGCTCATTCCTCTCATATCCCAGAAGAATTGATGGGTCAGATGCGTTCTTCCATCTTTCTTATGGGTCCGCTACTCGCTAGATTCGGCAGTGTTACCGTATATCAACCAGGTGGCTGCGCAATTGGCGAACGTAAAATCGATTTGCACCTTAAAGGTTTGCAGGCTCTCGGAGCCAACATTGAAGAATTCGCCAACAAGATTGTTTGCACCGCAGATTCACTGTATGGCAGCGAGATTGTTCTAGACTTCCCCAGTGTGGGGGCTACGGAAAATATTATGATGGCTGCTGTCAAAGCAGAAGGCATCACAACGATTCACAATGCTGCCCGTGAACCTGAGATTCAGGATTTGCAAAACTTCCTGAACGCGATGGGCGCCGATATTATTGGCGCAGGTACGGACACCATAACGATTCGCGGAGTGGAGTCATTATCTCCTTGTGCATATCGCATCATACCCGATCGCATTGTAGCAGGAACATTCCTTGTTGCAGCTGCTGCGACCAAAGGAAACATTACACTCGAAAGAGTGAACCCTGCTCATTTAACCTCGGTTATTCATGTTCTCAAGCGCGCAGGTGTTCAAATCATCACGGACGGTGATATAATACATGTAAGCTGTCCGACAAGACCGAAGGCAGTCGAACGTATTGTTACTTCGCCGCATCCGTCCTTTCCAACGGATCTTCAATCGCAAGTCATGGTGCTGTTATCTCTAGCAGATGGACTGAGCATAATGAAAGAAACGATATTCGAAGGTAGATTTAAACACGTTGATGAGCTTTCCCGCATGGGAGCGGATATCCGTGTAGATATGAGCTCAGCCTTTATCCGAGGGGTTCCGAGGTTATATGGAGCAACGGTGGAAGCGACTGATTTGCGAGCCGGTGCAGCACTTGTCATTGCCGGTCTGGCTGCGCATGGTACAACGATCGTTGAGCAAATTCATCATATTGATAGAGGCTATGATAGAATTGAACATATGCTTTCCATGTTGGGAGCCTCCGTGCATCGCCAATCACCCGTCCCAAGCGAGTAGAATGTTTGAATGACTTCCGCTGATCCCTTCCTGCTTGCAGGTGGGGATACACGGTTTTCATTTGTTTATTATACGAAAATAATAGGTGGTGCCCATCTTGTCTGAAGACCGCAAAGTACCCGCTCTGCCTGTTCCAAAGCCGCGTGCGCGTACGAATCGGAAGCTGCTGATTTTTTTGTTCGTCTTTTTTATCACGGTTCTAATCATTTTGTTTTTTCAATCCTCCCTTAGCCGAATTAGTGCCATTGAAGTTGAAGGAAATGAACTTATGGCATCTGAAGCCATTGGACAAGCTAGTCAAATTGCCGTCGGTGATCGTTTTTTCGCCGTTAGCTCACAGGCTATCCAGCAGCGTATTGCCAAGATGCCCATGATCAAAACGGCAGTCGTGAAGAAGCATTTTCCAGGCATTATCCGTATTACTGTGGAAGAATTCCCTAAAGTCGCGTTCCAAATTGGAGCAGATGGCAAGAAGCAGGCTGTACTGGCTGATGGCGCTGTCGTGCAGCTTACTGCAAGCAACATTCCATTGGACATGCCTATTCTGACAGGGTGGACAGACGGCGATCCGAACAAGGCCGCACTTTGCAAAGTGCTCGGTGAAATCCCGGAGAGTGCGCTATCTGACATATCCGAAATTAAACCGGACCCGTCGGAACCATACCCAGACAAGATCAAGCTTTATACAAGATCTCAATTCGAAGTCTATACAACCATTGCCTATTTACCTGAGAAAATTGACAATTTGCCTGCCTATATAGCAAGCTTACAAGATGATCATATTACGAGTGGTGTTATCAAAATGCTAGAAGTAGAGTATCACGCTCCATTCGAACCGAATGAAGAGTCCAAAAATGATGCGAACAATCCATCTGGTCAGAAGGCTGGGAGCAATTCCCCGAGTCCTACACCTGATTCGAACAAAGATGGGGGTAAGTCAAGCCCAAAGCCGACTCCAAAAGCGACGCCCAAATCACCGCCAAAGGAAACAGCGCGTCCTTCCTGACAAAAAAACGTTTAATGGGCTACTCAATCACATGAAATAATGTTAAAATTAGATTTATGGTTAAATAGGTATCTATCAGTTCCTAAGATGTTTTAAATAATTACTAGATAGGATTCATCTCATTTTCTCATCATTAAGACTAGATATGTAAACGACTTTTTTTACTGGCAAAAAAAATGTAGAAAAAAGAGGGAATATGGCGGTTGTGTGGAATACGTATAAAAGTATTTGTGAGGAATTTACTTTATTACCCAAGTTACAGGAGGTGCCAGGGGCTTGAGCAACAATGACATCATTGTTAGTTTAGACATCGGTACATCCAAGGTTCGAGCTATTATTGGGGAAGTCGTAAACGGAACCATTAATATAATAGGTGTGGGATCTGCCGAGTCAGAGGGTATTCGTAAAGGCGCAATCGTTGATATTGATCAAACTGTGAATTCCATTCGCAGCGCTGTCGATCATGCTGAACGAATGGTCGGCGTACAAATTTCCGAGGTTTACGTAGGAATTTCAGGTAATCATATTGCTCTTCAATCTAGTCATGGTGTTGTCGCTGTTTCTAATGAAGACCGAGAAATCGGAGAAGAGGATATCGATCGTGTTATTCAGGCGGCCAGAGTCATCGCATTACCTCCCGAACGTGAAATTATTGGAGTTGTACCTAAGCAATATTTAGTAGATGGACAAGAAGGCATTAATGATCCTCGTGGCATGATTGGTGTTCGCTTAGAAGTGGAAGCGACAATTATCACTGGAGCGAAGACAGGGATACATAATTTAATCCGTGTTGTGGAAAAATCCGAACTGAAGGTTGCAGGCCTCATCCTGATGTCGCTAGCATCTGGACAGTTAGCCTTATCGAAGGATGAGAAAGCTGTTGGAACGGTTCTGGTTGATGTAGGAGCAGGGGCAGCAACGATTGCTGTATTTGAACAAGGTAATCTTGTGGCTACATCGACGATTCAAATCGGTGGCGAGTACATCAGTAATGATATTTCAATTGGTCTCCGGACTCAGCTTGAAATCGCAGAGAAAATAAAGCTGAAATACGGTTGTGCATCTCTTGAAGATTCAGCGCCCGATCAAGTGTTTAAGGTTACGAGAATGGGAAGCAATGTGGAAAAAGAGTTTTCGCAAGTAGACCTCGCGAATATCATTGAACCCCGTGTTGAAGAAATTTTCCAAATGATCCGTGCGGAAGTTCATCGTTTGGGATATGGTGATTTAGCTGGTGGTTATGTGCTTACAGGCGGAACTGTTTGTATGCCAGGCATACTTGCAGTCGCACAAGCTGAACTCGCAACGTCTGTACGCATCGCTGTTCCTGACTTTATTGGAGTACGCGATCCTTCTTACACTAGTGGAGTTGGCATCATTCAATTCGTATCCAAATACATGAAAAATCGGAATTCGGGTTTCTCTAAGAAAGTAGTAACGAAGTCAACAGCAAAAAAATCCTCCGAAAGTAATAAACCAGGTTTTCTTGAACGGGTAAAGAATTTTTTCAGTGAATTTATTTAGTGAATGCAAAGTTAGGGGGATATGACTCACATGTTTGAATTTGATATGGATTTGGACCAATTGGCTCAAATAAAAGTCATCGGTGTTGGTGGCGGCGGTAGCAATGCAGTAAATCGTATGATCGAGAACGGTGTTAAAGGCGTGGAGTTTATCACCGTTAATACAGATGCTCAAGCTTTACACTTAGCTAAGTCTGTACATAAATTACAAATCGGGGATAAACTAACACGCGGTCTTGGTGCAGGTGCGAACCCTGAAGTAGGTAAGAAAGCGGCAGAAGAGTCAAGGGAGACAATTCTAAATACGCTTCGCGGCGCAGACATGGTATTCGTTACGGCAGGTATGGGTGGCGGTACGGGTACTGGGGGCTGCACCGGTTATTGCCGAAATCGCTAAAGAAGTAGGAGCTTTAACGGTAGGTGTAGTTACTCGTCCGTTCACGTTCGAAGGACGCAAACGCTCTTTGCAAGCTGAGCAAGGTATTGCAGCATTGAAAGAGAAGGTAGATACGCTTATTATTATCCCGAATGATCGTCTATTAGAAATTGTAGATAAGAAGACTCCTATGCTTGAGGCCTTCCGTGAAGCAGATAACGTGCTTCGTCAAGGTGTACAAGGGATCTCAGATTTAATCGCTGTACCTGGACTTATCAATCTGGATTTTGCGGATGTCAAAACGATTATGACGGAACGCGGCTCGGCCCTCATGGGTATTGGTGTTGCAACAGGTGAGAATCGTGCAGCTGAAGCAGCTAAGAAAGCGATCTCCAGTCCTTTGTTGGAAACTTCCATTGAAGGAGCTCGCGGGGTTCTAATGAACATTACGGGCGGCGTGAATCTCAGCTTGTACGAAGTCAATGAAGCAGCTGATATCGTTGCATCTGCATCGGATATCGAAGTGAACATGATTTTCGGAGCTGTCATCGATGATAAACTCAAGGATGAAATTCTCGTTACTGTTATTGCAACTGGTTTCGAGCATAAGGCTGCACCTGTTCATCAACCCATCAAACGTCCTGGCACGGGTCAACCAGAAACTCCTGCTCCAGACAATCGGTTGAACAACTTGAAACCTTTTGGTTCACAACCATCTAACGATCAATTAGATATTCCGACGTTTCTTCGTAATCGCGGGCGCAATACCGACAAATAATTACACAATAATTGTAAAGAGGCCGAAGCCCTACATGATGTAGGAGCTTCGGTTTTTTGTTGTTCTTAGGGCTTTTCTAGCTTGAGATAGGCCGCGTCAACTGACAAAAAAAGTATCATCCTACTAGCAAGTTTAGACAGACTTTGAAATTAGATTCCCCTATACTGATTTAGAACCTTAAAGTTTCGTCAGAAAAATTACTATAAAAGCATCCGTCTTGGAGGTGAGGAAATTGTGGTCGTCTATGCGGATCTCATTTTCCTGCTGAACTTTCTGATGGATGCGGCCATGCTTATCGTAACGGCTAAAACACGGAAAATATCGTTCAAGTGGTGGAGAATCGTAGGTTCGTCGGTTTTAGGAGCTTCCTATGTGGTCATTATGTTCCTACCAGTTCCGTTGTTTCTTTTTACATTTTCTGTGAAATGTATGTTCTGTATCGGTATGATTATGACTGCTTTTGGGTTTGGCTCCTTACAAAATTTATTGAGAAACATCGGAACGTTCCTTTTAGTGAATTTTGCTGTAGCCGGTGGAATATTCGGCATTCATTATGTGATGGCATCCTCATCCGATGTGATGGATGGGATTGTGTTTACGCAAACAGGTGTGGCCATGTTTCAGCTTCAGGTTGGAGGTATCCTGTTTGTGCTCGTGTTGCTGTTACCTTTGTTGTGGTGGTTCAGAACGGTGTTTCAGAGTTCGAAACAGCGTGAGGTGTTGACCTCTTATTTGGCGGAAGTAACGATTCATGTGGGTGATTATTCAGCCTCTTGCAAAGGTTTAATTGATACGGGTAATCAATTGTATGATCCGTTGACACGAACACCTGTGATGGTAATGGAAGTGTCTGAGTGGGGGGATGTATTGCCTGAAGAATGGCTCCAAAGGATTCGATCGGCTGATGTCGATCAGATCATAAGTGGTTTGGGTGTCGAAGAATTTGTTTGGCAAGACCGATTGCGTCTCGTGCCTTACCGTGGCGTTAATCGAAATACCCAATTCATGCTGGCCATTAAACCGGATAAGGTGGTGATCACCCATAATCATTTGCAAATTGAAGCGTCAAAGGTGCTTATCGGACTCGACGGAGGAAAACTTTGCAGCGACGGTTCTTATCAAGCGATTATCCATCCAGCTTTAATTTCAGCAGGGTAGCGCTTTCAAACGGAGGAGTACATATAGCAATAAGATACGATAAAAACTTTCTTTGATTTAGGAAATATGTTTTGCTAAGCAGCAAAACTCAACATATGTTTACGATGAAAGTTTTCCTACGGAAAACTCAGCGAATGCTTACGAAGTCAGTTTTGCATACGCAAAACTCTTAGGAGGAAACTAACATGTTCTTGAAGTGGAAAATGCTCTTTCAACTAGCGTATTATCGTATTTTAATGCTATTAGGTCTCAGAGGCGAAGAAATCTACTACATTGGTGGTAGTGAAGCGTTACCGCCTCCGCTTACGAGAGAAGAAGAAGAGTACTTATTGGAAAAGTTACCGTCCGGGGATGCCGCAGTACGAGCTATGCTGATTGAGCGCAACCTGAGATTGGTTGTCTATATAGCTAGAAAGTTCGAAAATACTGGTATCAATATCGAGGATTTGGTTTCTATCGGTGCCATTGGCCTCATCAAAGCAGTGAATACTTTTGACCCGGAGAAAAAGATCAAGCTAGCTACATATGCTTCGCGCTGTATTGAAAATGAAATTCTCATGTACTTAAGACGAAACAGTAAAATACGCACGGAAGTTTCGTTCGATGAACCACTGAACATTGATTGGGACGGAAATGAACTTCTGTTATCTGATGTATTAGGGACCGAAAATGATACGATTTACAGAAATATTGAAGAACAGGTAGATCGGAAACTGCTGCATAAAGCGTTGGATAAGTTAACAGAACGTGAACGCATCATCATGGAGCTTCGTTTTGGTCTTCAAGACGGGGAAGAAAAAACGCAAAAGGACGTCGCTGACTTGCTTGGCATTTCACAATCGTATATCTCCAGATTGGAAAAGCGTATTATCAAAAGGCTTCGCAAAGAATTTAATAAGATGGTCTGAAAAATATTTTTTGACGGGTCATGTCGAAATTGTTCAGCAGTCACGGGAGGGAGCGAGTCGAAACCCTTTTGTCAAGTAGCTCCATCCAGGATAGGACAGGAATAAATCAACCGCTCACGGGGATAATTAACAGTAATGTTTCTCCTTGGGAGGTAATCACGGTGACCCGAAATAAAGTTGAGATATGTGGTGTTGATACCGCCAAACTGCCTGTTCTGACCAATGCTGAAATGCGCGAACTGTTCTCTGATTTGCAGACGAAACAGGAGCGATCTGCCAGAGAGAAATTGGTCAATGGGAACCTAAGGTTGGTTCTAAGTGTGATCCAGCGGTTCAACAATCGCGGAGAGTATGTGGACGATCTCTTCCAAGTTGGCTGTATTGGTTTGATGAAAGCCATTGATAACTTTGATTTAAGTCAAAACGTCAAGTTCTCAACCTATGCTGTACCGATGATTATAGGTGAGATTCGCCGCTACTTACGAGACAATAACCCGATTCGCGTTTCTCGTTCCTTAAGAGATATTGCTTACAAAGCTTTGCAAGTCAGAGACAGCTTGACGAATCAGAATTCACGCGAACCTACGATCTATGAAATCTCCGAAGCCCTTAATGTGCCTAAGGAAGATGTGGTATTTGCGCTTGATGCCATTCAAGACCCCGTGTCGCTATTTGAACCGATTTATCATGATGGCGGAGATCCCATTTATGTCATGGACCAGATTAGTGATGAGCGCAATAAGGACATGTCTTGGATTGAAGGAATTGCTCTTCGCGAAGCGATGCGTAAACTTAATGCCAGGGAGAAGATGATTCTCTCCATGCGCTTTTTTGAAGGGAAAACGCAGATGGAGGTTGCCGATGAGATCGGCATTTCCCAAGCGCAGGTTTCCAGACTTGAGAAATCAGCCATCTGTCAGATGCAGAAACATGTGAAATCGTAATTAACATAAAGACTGGATCGGCTGTGACAAGCCGTGAAGGTCTTTTTTTGGTTTTCAGGACATTTTGCCCAGACCGCACATATACTAGTACAAAATCAGTTAAAAATCCTAATGAGATTCGTGGTGAATAGCCTCATGAAAATATCTGATTTCCAGACGAAAGATGTAATCAATATTGTAGATGGTAAAAAGCTCGGGCAAATCAGTGATTTGGAGCTTGATCTGCGTCAGGGTCGTATCGAATCGATTGTTGTACCGAATCAAAGCCGATTTTTCGGGTTGTTTGGTGCAGGGACAGATGTCATTATACCTTGGAAACATATTGTGAAAATCGGTGCAGATGTCGTTCTTGTAAAGCTGGAAGACGTCCGGCCTTATCGTCAAACGGATGATAATGATGGTGTTTATGAGTTCAATCAGCAATTCCGAAATTGACGGAAGGCACACGAGCGAAGGCTGCTGCTTCACGGCAGGCCAAGCAAACATCGTGTGTCTTTTTATTTTGTGCTAAAGTAAAAGAAAGTAAAGAACAAAGTGTGGGGAGAGAGCGACCGTGGAACCATTTGTTAAACAAGATATAGAGGATAGGCCTGTCCTATTTACGATAGCAAGCTGGATGGAGCAATACAGTGAATTGACTGCTGGTTTTACATCCCGTCATGGCGGAGTGAGTCAGGCACCGTATTCTACGCTTAATTGCGGGCTGCATGTGAGCGATGTGCCAGAGCATGTGGTGAGGAATCGTGAGCTGCTCGCTGAAGCCGTAGGCCAGCCATTTGAAGCATTTACGTATGCAGAGCAGGTACATGGTAACGAAGTCACTGTAGTAAGCCTACACGAAAGAGGGATGGGCAGAACATCCAGGGAAACGGCCATTCAGGCGAAGGACGGCTTCATTACAAATGAGAAAGGAATCGTGCTTTGCGCGCAATTTGCAGATTGTGTACCGTTATTTTTCTATGATCCTGTTAAGCGAGTAGCCGGGCTTGCTCATGCAGGCTGGAAAGGCACAGTGTTAAACATTTCCATGGCTACGATATCCTTAATGACACATACTTTTGGTAGTCAGACCACAGACATTCGAGCGGCAATTGGTCCATCTATAAGGGCGTGCTGTTATGAGGTTGATGAGACTGTAGCTAGTCGTGTGAAACATGTTCTTGCGAATATCAAAGCATCATCAGAAGAGCGTCAAGCTGTTATGGTCGACAAAGGAAATGGCAAGTATATGCTGAATTTGCAAGAATTGAACCGAAAATTGTTACAGCAAGCAGGAATTTTGTCGTCCCATATCGAAGTATCACAGTTATGTACGAGTTGTAGCACTGATCTCTTCTTTTCACATCGAAAAGAGGGCGGTTCTACAGGTAGAATGATCGCTTGGATAGGTCTTCTTTGAGGAGAACGATGCATGCGATGTGTTGAATAGAGGTGTCTGCGTAAGTGAGTTTATTGGCCCGTAAAGAAGAGGTAGAAGCCCGTATCGCCGCAGCTTGTAAGCGGTCTGGACGGAATGAGAACGAAGTTAAGATGATTGCTGTAACGAAATATGTTTCCTTGGATACAACCAAAAGCGTATTGGATGCAGGCCTTCTGCATATCGGTGAGAATCGCTGGCAGGATGTAAAGCCGAAGTGGGAAGCCCTCCATGAACGAGGGACATGGCATTTCATTGGTCATTTGCAAACGAATAAAGTAAAGGATGTCATTGGCAAGTTCGCCTACATTCACTCTTTGGATCGAATCTCTCTGGCCAAAGAACTGGACAAGCAGGCTGCAGCTCTGGGCATTGTAGTGAATTGTTTATTGCAAGTGAATGTTTCCGGTGAAGAGTCAAAGTATGGTATTGCACCTGAGCATTTCTTCCATTTTGCTACAGAAGTTAGCGGGCTAAAACATATACATATCACTGGTTTGATGACCATGGCTCCCTATGAGATGGAGGCCGATGCAACAAGACCTGTCTTCCGCGGATTGAGAGAATTGCGAGACCGTCTCAATGAACGGAGAATTTTCCCTTACGAGATTACCGAGTTATCCATGGGGATGTCCGGAGACTTTGAAGTAGCGATTGAAGAGGGTGCAACTTGGGTTCGTTTGGGTACTGTTCTGGTAGGGAAAGAACTTTAGTTAACCTGATTTAAGAACATGATAAGGAGGGAACTATAGTGGGTGTTTATAATCGATTTATGAATTTTCTTGGGCTGCAAGAAGAGGAAGAGATTGTGGAGCGGGAGCGCATTGTGGAAGCAACAGAAGAACCTGAAACCAATCCTTATGAATTACGTAATAAAAATAAGGCGAATGTCGTCAGCATTCATTCACAGAAAAATGCACGTGTCGTGCTAAGTGAGCCTCGAACCTATGAAGAGACGCAGGATATTGCAGATCATCTTCGCTCCAGAAGAGCTGTGATTGTCAATTTGCAGCGAGTTCGTGGTGATCAAGCCATACGTATCGTAGATTTCTTAAGCGGGACGGTATATGCTTTGAGTGGGTCTATATCCAAACTAGGACCAAATATCTTCCTCTGTACACCAGATTCAGTTGATATTCATGGTCACATCTCCGAGATGATGGGTGAAGAATAGGCGCATATCCTAACACAGAGGTGGATGCATACGTGATTTACGTTCACTATTATCTTAGTATTTTGATGGAAATTTATTATTTCATGATTATTGGTTATTTGATCCTCTCTTGGTTTCCTAATGCACGTGACAGCTTCATTGGAGGACTCCTTGGGAAATTGGTTGAACCGTATTTAAGTCCTTTCCGTAAAATAATTCCAAGCATTGGGTTCATTGATCTTTCGCCAATTGTGGCCTTAATCGCGTTGCGATTTGTGGTTATGGGGATTATTGCTGTGCTCGATTTCATTGTGGGGTTGTTCTAACATTGCCAAAAGAACTCTATGGTCATTTTCATTCGGATGAACACCATTTTGTCGATAAAGCCTGGGATTGGGTGGAGCGGGCAGCCGAGCAGCATGCTGTGAAGCTAACGGATTTTTTGGATCCCAGACAGGCTTTTATATTGACATCACTGGTGAATCGACACCCAGATGTCCACTGCCGTTTAGATGGCGGTTACTCCGCCGCCGAACGAAGAAGGGCGCTGATTGCCCCGGATTACCGATCTTTGGATGGGGAAGACATGGCGATGGCGGTCTTGTCTGTTTCTTCTGGAGACGGCAAATTTCTAACTTTAGAACATGGAGATTACATGGGCGCCATTCTTGGACTCGGCATGAAGCGAGACAAGGTTGGCGATATTCATGTTATAGAGGGCGGCTGCCATTGTTTGGTTACCCAGGATGCTGCGGATTACCTGCATTTGAATTTGTCTCAGGTACATAGGGTTCATGTACAGACGGAACTGCTGTCGTTAGATAAGCTGGAGCTAGCTCAAGTACAATTGGACGAACTGAGCCTGTCTGTTGCCTCGATGCGCATGGACGGGATTGTAAGCGATGTATTCAGGCTAAGTCGAGCTAAAATATTGATTCCCATCCAAGCTGGGCGCTGCCGCGTCAATTGGAAGCTGGAGGAAGATCCAAGTAAGCCTCTTAAAGAGGGAGATATGGTGTCTTTGCAAGGATTTGGTAGATTCAAGGTGCTTGAAGTGGAAGGCGTAACGAAAAAAGGGCGAATTCGTGTGAAGATCGGCAAGTTTGCATGATTGTGGATAATTTATCCACGAACTTTGCAGGAATTGCTTATTTTCTGTCGAACTGATTCAGTATAGATGTGGGTTCAAACTAGCTTTCTTGGAAGAAAGCTCAGCTTTGCTTACGAAGTCAGTTTTGCTGCGCAAAACGCTAAGGAGGGGCACTGATGCCATTAACACCGCTAGACATACATAATAAGGAGTTTTCCCGCTCGTTCCGCGGTTATGATGAAGATCAAGTGAATGAATTCCTGGATCAAGTCATTAAGGATTACGAGGCATTGATTCGCGAGAATAAAGACTTGCACAATCAAACGGTGACGCTGCAGGAACGTTTGGACCATTTTACCAACATTGAGGAATCACTCAGCAAAACGATTATCGTTGCGCAAGAAGCTGCAGATGAAGTGAGAAGCAATGCGAAGAAAGAAGCACAGCTGATCTTGAAGGAAGCTGAGAAGAATGCAGATCGGATTATTAACGAATCCTTGACGCGTTCACGTAAGGTTGCTTTGGAGATTGAAGAGTTGAAGAAACAAGCCTCCATTTATCGCACACGCTTCCGGACACTGCTTGAAGCGCAATTAGAGCTGCTCAACACAGAAGGCTGGCAAAGTATGCAGTTTGAAAATAAAGAAGAGTAGGAATCCATGATTAGGTGGCTGTCATATTGACTATGCCTAATGAATTGGTTATACTCCTGTTAAATGTATCTCAATAAAGCTATGACTGGAACGAGTAGGTCGAATGAGCAGTGTCAGCGAATTAGGGTTTTGGTGTGAGCCTAATCTCTGCAGCGTACCGAATATCCCCCAGGAGCGTCTCTTGAAGCGAGTAGAGAGAAACGGGTCATGCCGTTACACATGATCGAGTGATTAAGCTTATGTTCGTTACACCTCAGGGTGTAAGTTCATTTAGCTTTTTAACGAGGGTGGTACCGCGAGCTAGAGTTTCTCGTCCCTTTTGGGGATGAGAGGCTTTTTTTGTTTTTTTGACAACAAAACGTTTGAGGCAGGAATGGAGTGGTTAGCATGGATTATGGCAAAACATTAAATTTATTACAAACGGAGTTTCCGATGAGAGGCAATTTGCCGCAGGCGGAACCCAAAATGCAAGAGCATTGGGAAGCTGAGGACATCTATGCCAAAGTGCAGGAGAGTCGTAAGGGCAGAACCAAATTTATTCTCCATGACGGACCGCCTTACGCGAACGGAGATATTCATATCGGGCATGCGTTGAACAAGGTATTGAAAGATATCGTCGTACGATTCAAAACGCTGCAAGGCTTCGATGCGCCTTTTGTTCCAGGCGCGGATACACACGGATTGCCGATTGAGCAGGTGATTACGAACAGTGGGAAAGTCGATCGTAAAAAAATGACCGTCCCTGAGTTCCGTGAATATTGCAAAGAGTATGCCCTGCAGACTGTTGAGAAACAGAAGAGCCAATTCCAGCGTCTGGGTATCCGTGGAGATTGGAAGAATCCGTATATCACACTGCAGCCGAATTATGAAGCTCAGCAAATTCGCGTGTTCGGTAAAATGGTACAAAAAGGCTTTGTCTACAAAGGTTTGAAGCCTGTCTATTGGTCCCCATCTTCCGAAAGTGCACTTGCAGAAGCAGAGATTGAGTACAAAGAAAAAACGTCCACTTCCATTTATGTGGCCTTCCCTGTTAAATACGGTAAAGGCAAGCTGCCGCAGGATGCCGCCATTGTGATTTGGACAACAACGGCATGGACACTGCCTGCAAATCTGGGCATTTCGCTTCATCCAGAGTTCGACTATGCTGTAGTTCAAGCCGACGGGAAGAAATATGTACTTGCGCAGGGATTGCTTGCAGCCGCAGCTAAGGAAATTGGTTGGACCGATTACGAAGTGTTGTCGACGGTAAAAGGTAATGAGCTCGAGTTCGTTACGTGTCAGCATCCATTCTATGACCGTGAGTCGCTTGTGATGGTTGGAGAACACGTAACACTAGAAGCGGGTACTGGTTGTGTACACACAGCTCCTGGACATGGGGAAGACGATTTCGCGATTGGACAACGTTATAACATCGGAGTGCTATGTCCTGTGGATGATCAAGGGCATTTTACAGCGGAAGCACCAGGCTTCGAAGGCTTGTTCTACGAAAAAGGCGGCAAGCTGATTATCGAGAAGCTGCAAGAATCAGGTCTACTGCTTAAAGCTGGCGAAATTCAGCATCAATACGCTCATGATTGGCGCACGAAGAAGCCTGTTATTTATCGAGCAACAGAGCAATGGTTTGCGTCTATCGATAAATTCAGACAAGAGATGCTGGATGAAATTAAGAAAGTGAAGTGGACACCAGAGTGGGGCGAAATCCGCCTGCATAACATGATTGCTGATCGTGGAGACTGGTGTATTTCGAGGCAGCGTGCATGGGGTGTTCCTATTCCGATCTTCTACTGCCGCAGTTGTAACGAACCGCTTATCAATGAGCAAACCATTGAACATGTGGCTCAGTTATTTGAGCAAGAAGGCTCAAATAGCTGGTTTATCAAGGATGAAAAGGATCTCCTTCCTCAAGGTATCAGCTGCTCTAAATGTGGTCATGGGGAGTTCCGTAAGGAAACGGACATCATGGACGTATGGTTTGATTCTGGTTCCAGCCATGTGGCTGTTCTAGAAACTCATCCTGAGCTGCAGTGGCCTGCGGATCTGTACTTGGAAGGTTCTGACCAGTACCGTGGTTGGTTCAACTCCTCCCTCATTACAGGTGTTGCCACAAGAGAGAAATCGCCATATAAAGGCGTGCTCAGCCATGGCTTTACACTGGATGGAGAAGGACGGAAAATGTCCAAGTCGATCGGAAACACGATTGATCCGAATGTGGTGTGCGGGAAGTTAGGCGCCGATATTCTGCGTCTGTGGGTATCCTCAGTCGATTATCAATCGGACCACCGGATTTCGGATAATATCTTGAACCAAACGACGGAAGTATACCGTAAAATTCGCAACACGATGCGCTTCTTGCTGGGTAACATGAGTCATTTCAACCCAGAAACAGATCGTGTAGCAGCGGAGAGTTTATCCGAACTGGACCGTTATGCGTTGATTCGCTTGAATCGCATGATTGAGAAGGTAGTGAAGGCTTACGAAGTGTATGAATTCCATGTCGTTTATCAAACGATTCATCATTTCTGCGCAGTTGAAATGAGCTCTTTCTATTTGGATATTATCAAGGATCGTTTGTATGCAAACGCGCCTCATGATCCTGCTCGAAAAGCTTCACAAACCGTATTGTATGCTTCCTTAACTGCGATCACGAAGCTGATCTCACCTATTCTTCCACATACAGCTGATGAAGTATGGAAGTACATTCCTGGTGTTGAGTTAAGCAGTGTACAGTTAGCAGAACTGCCGGAAGTCGATTCAAGTCTATACAAGGAAGAATTGGAAAATAAATGGAATAGTTTCCTGGATATTAGAGATGAAGTTCTGAAAGCTCTCGAAGAGGCGCGTAAAGAGAAGGTCATCGGTAACTCGTTAGGAGCTGCTGTACATCTATATCCAAATGAGGCTACTTACGGTTTACTTATGCAATTAGAGCAATTGGATCAGTTGTTCATCGTTTCAGCTGTGAGCGTGCATAAGCCTGAAGCGGAGCCCCCTGCGGGTGTGTATCAATCGAAGGATGCTGCCATTGCTATTACAGTAGCGGAAGGCGAGAAGTGCGAGCGCTGCTGGATAGTGACTCCTGAGGTGGGGCAAAGTAAAGAACATCCGACACTTTGTACCAGATGTAATGACGTTGTTTCGGCTCATTACCACGAGTAAAGGAAGCAAACGAGCTTTCGCTTTGAGCGAAGCTCGTTTGTCCTGTTTTTTCTAGAGCTGCTCATCCTCTGAGTTGGATAGGTTTTCTGGCTCGAGAAGTGGATCGCCTTCACCTTTATGCATATAATCACGATAGGCCTTACCTCTAACAATGGTAACATGTTCACCATACAGGTCTGTCGCAACAAAGCTTTCAAAAGACTCAACATAACCAACGTGCTCATCGGCTTCCACATACATTTCATTATAGTCATCAACATTGGGATCTTCCGCGAATGCAGGCGAATTTGAGGTGCCCCAGCTTTCAACGATTTGCCAAGCATCTTCACCATCGAATTCAGTCTCATCGTCACGTTCGTCAAAGCTGGTTCGGCCAAAAGGTGGGTAGAGCACTTGTTCTTCAACAGGTCTTCGGAATGATCGGTCAGGATCAGGAACGTGTTCTAAGCTGTAAATGGTGGTAGGGATAGCTTGAAGGCGCTCAAAGGGAATCGGTTGTTTGCTGAACACACAAATGCCGTATTCTCCACTCTCCATGCGAGCTAAGGCTTCATTGACTTGATTTAAATGAAATTCAGCATGTTCGTTGAGTGAAATATCTTTTTCTCGTTCGTAAATTTCTGTGGCAACGTCTCCTGGATGATTATCGTACATGGAGAGCTCTCCGGTACTATCTTTAAAGGAATTGGACAGGCCATAATTATCATTCGTGGCAAAATGTTTTTCGAGATAAAGCTTTTCCTCCAATAATTGCAGATATAATTCTCTTAATTGCTCCTCGGATAAATGGCTCATAGGTCGAAAGTACAGCTCCTTTCTAACAGCTGATGCATACCGTTATGATGCCGAGTGACAGCTTTTTTTAGTGAGGTAATTCCTTGAAAATAAGGAACATGTTTAAGCTTACGAGAAGGTAATGCTTACGAAAACTCTTAGGAGGAAAAGATAATGAAATATTATTTTTATGCGCTCGTCGTATTTATTTTGGACCAAGTATCCAAATGGTTTATTGTGAAACGGATTCCGCTTGGCGAGGAGCGCCCAGTGCTGGGTGATTTCTTTATCCTAACTTCGCATCGTAATAGAGGCGCGGCATTTGGCATTTTGCAAAATCAAAGATGGTTTTTCATTGTGATTACGCTTATTGTAGTGGTTGGTATTCTCTGGTATATGCGTCGGACGATCCGTGAAAGAAAAGTTTTGCTATCTTTTGCGCTTAGCCTTCTGCTAGGAGGAGCAATCGGTAATTTCATTGACCGGGCTTTATTCGGTGAAGTTGTGGATTTCCTGCAGTTTACCTTTGATTTTAGCTTGTTCGGCAAAGCCATTTATTATATTTATCCGATTTTCAATCTAGCTGATTCAGCCATCGTGACCGGGGTCATCCTGATTTTCCTAGAATCGTTACTTACTTGGAGAAAAGAGAAAAAAGGAGCAACGAATGAACACAAACCAGACCTCAACTGAGGCCGCGACAACTGAAGTCGTCGAATGGACGGTTGAAGAGCAGTATGCCAGTGAACGTATTGATAAATTCATTACAGAAGCATTGGAAGAAGATGTGTCAAGAACACTTGTTCAGCAATGGGTCAAAGACGGGCATGTTAAAGTGAATGGGAAAACAATTAAACCAAACTATAAGCTGTCTGAACAAGATGTTATTTCTTTGCGAATTCCTGAACCTCAAGGCGTTGAGCTAGCAGCGGAAAACATTCCCCTGAATGTTGTATATGAAGACGCTGATGTCATCGTGATCAATAAACAGCGGGGACTTGTCGTTCATCCAGCACCTGGACATTACTCAGGTACATTGGTTAACGCATTGATGTTCCATTGCAAGGATCTATCGGGCATCAACGGAGAACTTCGTCCTGGCATCGTACATCGGATTGATAAGGACACATCCGGTCTTATCATGTCTGCAAAGAACGACAAAGCACACGCTAGCTTAGCTGAGCAGTTAAAGGCTCATACGGTTAATCGCAAATATATCGCCTTGGTACATGGGAATCTGCAACACGATCAAGGCACCATTGACGCACCGATCGGTCGCGATTCCAATGATCGCAAGATGTATACGGTAACGGAGAAAAACAGCAAGCAAGCGGTGACTCATTTTGTAGTTATCGAACGCTTTGGCGATTTTACCTTGGTGGAGTCTGAAGCTCGAAACAGGTAGAACCCACCAAATTCGCGTGCATATGAAATTCATTGGTCACCCGCTTGTTGGCGATCCGATGTATGGCAAGAGCAAAGGGATGCTGATGGATGGACAGGCGCTGCATGCTGCCATTCTGGGCTTCAAGCATCCGCGTACAGAGGAATGGCTGCAATTTGAAGCGCCGATTCCAGCGGATATGGAAAACCTTCTGCAAACAATTCGAACATCCTAGGGTTCTTCCCATGGGGAGAGGAGTGAATCGCATGGAGCATCTGATTAATCCACAAGTAAAAGACATTCAGATTTCAGGCATACGCAAAATATCTAATCTCGTCAGCACGATTCCGGGAGCTTTGACGTTAACGATTGGACAGCCTGATTTCCCGACGCCGCGGCATATTATTGAGGCTGGGCAGAGGGCTTTGGATCAAAATAAAACGGTTTACACGCAAAATCCCGGACTATTGGAGCTGCGAGAAGCAGTATCCAGCTTCGTTCTCAATAAGTACGGCCAACAATACCGCGCGGCTGATGAAATTATCGTGACAGCTGGAGCGAGTCAAGCAGTAGACATTGCGTTACGTACCATTCTTACACCTGGAGCAGAAGTTATCATTCCTGCACCCATTTACCCTGGGTACGAGCCGTTAATCAGATTGGCAGGGGGAGTCCCTGTCTACGTCGATACCAGACCGAACGGCTTGAAATTAACTGCAGAGTTGCTTAAGCCTTATTTAACAGCTAACACGCGCTGTGTTATCTTGTGCTACCCATCCAATCCTACAGGGCAAGTACTCACGGAGCAGGAATTGGCCGATTTGGCTCAATTATTAGAAGATCGGGAAATGTTTATCTTATCCGATGAAATATACAGCGAGCTAGTGTATGGTGTCCGTCATCAGTCCATTGCAACGATGGGCAAGCTCCGTGAGAAAACGATAGTCATTAACGGCCTTTCCAAATCCCACGCGATGACAGGATGGCGAGTTGGATTCACACTTGCGCCGGCTTACATTACCGAGCATATGGTCAAGGTGCATCAATATAATGTGACATGTGCTAGCTCGGTAAGCCAGTATGCGGCATTAGAGGCTTTGACCGTTGGTGTGGATGATGCTCTGCCTATGCGCAATGCCTACGAAGTTCGTAGGGATTATGTCTATGATCGTCTTCTTGCAATGGGTTTTGAATTGGAAAAGCCAAATGGGGCGTTTTATTTGTTCCCTTCCATCACAAAATTCGGATTAAGCTCTCAGGACTTTACCATGAGGCTGCTTCACGAGGAACATGTAGCAGTTGTTCCTGGTGATGCATTCACTTCTTATGGCGAAGGCTATATCCGCATTTCTTATGCTTATTCACAAGAAGTATTGGTAGAGTCACTTGATCGTCTTGAGCGTTTTGTTAGTAAATTAAAGTGTACTAACTAAATAATTCTAAGATGCATGTTACGGTAATGACAAAACGAGAAAAACCTCCAAATCCACAATTAAAGTGGGTTGGAGGTTTTTTGTTTACATAGATTTAAATCGTAAATAGGCTGTCATGGTATCTATCGCTATATCAATAGCGCTTTCGTTTGGATCAAGCTTGGCGTTATGCAGCCCATGAGGGGTGTCTACCCCTAACCAGAACATGAAGCCAGGTATTTGCTCCAAAAAGTAGCCGAAGTCCTCGCCTGTCATCGCTTCTGTACACTCTACGAGCTGTACGTTATCTTTACCGCGCAGCCAGTCCATGAATTCCACAGTCAAAGCAGGATCATTAAACACCTGGCGGTAATTCGAGCCATAATCAATAGAAACCTGACACTCGAAGGAGCTTTCGATTCCTGCCGCTACAGCTTCGATCCGTTTCTTGATCTTATTCATAGATTCAGCGGAAAGGGTGCGGATTGTACCTTCCAAGCGTGCTTTCTCTGCGATAATGTTCTGCTTTGTTCCGGCTTCCATTTTACCAATGGTAATGACAGCCGAATCAAGCGGATTCACATTACGGGAAACGATGGTTTGAAGTTGACCAACCATTTGAGTCGCCGCAATGATCATATCATTCGATTGGTGAGGGTAAGCGGCATGTCCGCCTTTGCCAAGGAGGTCAATGAACAGCTCAGATGTGTTGGCAAACAAGATCTCCGGCCTCGTAGCAATCGTGCCTACGGGATACTCAGGAGCTATATGGAGAGCAACCATCTGGTCTGGCTTCCAATCCTGCAATTCTTCAGCAGCAAGCATGGGAAGAGCTCCGCCTGGACCTTCTTCTGCCGGTTGAAACAGCACAACCAGGTCATCCTGCATCGGCTGCTGAGCGAAATGGGTAACAACACCCATCCCAATCGACATGTGAAAATCATGTCCGCACGCATGCATGTAGCCTGGATGCTGGGAAGGAAACGGAAGAGAGGTCTCTTCCGTAATGGGCAGCCCGTCCATATCCGCTCGATATCCGAAGCGTTTGGTAGGATTCGTACCTTTGATGTAAACCAAAATGCCAGTGCGCCAAGTGCGAATCGTCAGTCTATCCTGAGGAAGCTTAGCTAGATGGTCAAGGAGAAGCTGTTGCGTCTTGAACTCTTGAAAGCCCGGCTCCGGAATCTGGTGAAGCTGACGGCGCAGCTCTATAAAGGGGCTAAACATGGTGAATTCCTCCAGATCACCTTACAGGGTGCGCAGATCTTGTAAAATTTCTGTTTTGGACTTCGTTTTATCGTCCACTTTCTTAATCACTCTGGCAGGTGCTCCTGCTACAACTGTATATTCTTCAACGTCTTGCGTAACGATTGCGCCTGCAGCAACAACGGATCCTTTTCCGATGCGAACACCTTCCAAGATAACAGCATTTGCTCCAACAAGCACATCATCCTCGATCACACATGGTTGTGCGGAAGGGGGCTCAATAACGCCTGCAACGACTGCTCCAGCACCGATGTGACACATTTTGCCGACTTGTGCTCTACCGCCAAGAACAGCATTCATGTCGATCATCGTACCATCACCAACAGAAGCTCCAATATTAATGAGAGCGCCCATCATGATAACGGCGTTATCTCCGATATGTACTTTATCGCGAATGATCGCACCTGGTTCAATGCGCGCATTGATTGGCTTCAGATCAAGCATTGGAATCGCAGAATTGCGGCGATCCGCTTCAACAACGAAATCCGCGATTTGCGCTTTGTTTGCTTCAAGAACAGGCTGAATTTCGCTCCATTCGCCAAAAACAACGCCGCTTCCGCCGGATATGAAAGATTGGCTGCCTTCGCCAAAGTGAATACCTTCAAGGTTTCCTTTTACATATACTTTAACAGGCGTTTTCTTCTTGCTTTCTTTAATAAACTGAATAATTTCTAAAGTATTCATCTCGGTCATGGTGACATCTCCTTAAAATTTAGATTGACTCTCCTATATTATCAGAAAGGGGGCATTTCAGCCAATGTGTATTCATATAGCTTTTTGAGCGAACTGACTATTGTACAGATCAGCATAGAAGCCGTGCTGTTCCAACAGCTGTTCATGTGTTCCTTGTTCAATAACGGAACCATGATTCATAACAAGAATGAGATCAGCATCACGAATAGTGGAAAGCCGATGTGCAATGACGAAGCTTGTGCGACCCTCCATCAGGTTATGCATCGCCTTTTGGATGGACACTTCCGTGCGTGTATCTACGCTGCTCGTCGCTTCATCAAGAATCAGAATGGTTGGATCCGCAAGTATGGCGCGGGCAATGGTCAGAAGCTGCTTTTGTCCATGTGAAAGGTTGGATGCTTCTTCGTTCAGTCTGGTATCATAACCTTCTGGCAAGGTTCGAATGAAATGATCCGCATAGGCTGCACGAGCCGCATTAACGATCTCTTCGTCAGTGGCACCATCACGTCCGTAAGCGATGTTTTCGCGAATCGTTCCGTTGAACAGCCAAGTATCTTGCAGTACCATACCGAAAAGTCCGCGCAGATGACTGCGTGACATTTCACGTGTATCTACCGCATCAATTGAGATCGTACCGCTTTTTAACTCGTAAAAACGCATTAATAGATTGACAATCGTCGTTTTGCCCGCCCCCGTAGGACCAACAATGGCAACTGTCTGTCCTGGCTCAACATGGATATTCATATCTTGAATTAACGGGGTATCCTCTTTGTAAGCAAAGTTGACTTGTTTAAATTGAACATGACCCTTAACATTCTGGGTCGTTTTTACATGAGAGATTTCCAGAACTTCCTCAGGCTCATCTAAAAGCTCGAAGATACGCTCAGCGGCGGCGATTGTGGATTGAATCACGTTAGCTATATTAGCCACCTGTGCGATGGGCATCCCGAATTGCCCTGAATATTGAATAAACGCTAGAATATCCCCGATTTTAATAGCCCCATTTGTTACCATAATGCCACCTATCACACTGACCAATACGTAACCGATATTTCCGATGAAGGACATAAGGGGGAATATCATCCCTGAGATAAACTGTGCGCGCCAGCCTGATTGATACAATCGTTCATTAATTTCATTGAATTGCTCAACGGCTTTCTGTTCACGGCCGAAAGCTTTGACAATGGTATGTCCAGTGTACATTTCTTCCACGTGACCATTCAGTTCACCAAGTGTTTTTTGTTGTCCTTTAAAATACTTCTGCGACCGTGATGCAATCATTTTCGTTCCCAAAATGCTGAGCGGCAAGGTTACGATGGTAGCCAAAGTCAACAATGGACTAATGGTTAGCATCATAATAATGATCCCGACTAAGGTTACGACTGAAGTAATCAACTGTGTCAAGCTTTGCTGCATGGTTGAACTGATCGTATCTACGTCGTTCGTAGCACGGCTCATGGTGTCCCCATGACTGCGTGAATCAAAGAAGGAGAGAGGTACTCGGGTGAGCTTCTCGCTAATATCTCTACGAAGATTAAATACGATTTTTTGTGTGACACCAACCATAATCCATTGCTGGATGAAGGTGAGCAAGGCGCTAAGTATGTAGAGTACAGCAAGAATAATAATGATTTTAAAAATGGCATCGAAATCAATTTTGGCGCCGGCTACACCCTTGAATTTTGCGATAGAGCCTTCAAATAATATAGTTGTTGCGTTACCCATGAGTTTAGGACTGATAATACTGAAGAGTGTACTGAGGACAGCAGCAATCAAAACAAATATGATAGATACACGAAATGGACGCATATAACTCGACAGCCTTCGTATAGTTCCCTTGAAATCCTTAGCCTTTTGAACTGGCATTCCCATGCCGCCCATGCCGCCTCGTCCAAAGTGACCGGGATTTACCCCCGCTTGAGAAGGAGCTTTCTCTTTTGGTTTGTCGCTCATGCAATTTCCTCCTCTGACAGCTGAGAAGCAACAATTTCTTGATACACAGCACATGTTTTCATCAGATCTGAATGGGTGCCAATCCCAGCGATTTGTCCTTCTTCCAATACGATAATGCGGTTAGCGTCCATAATTGTACTGACGCGTTGGGCAACAATGATCATCGTTGCATGCTCGGTTTCGGCTTTGAGAGCTGCACGAAGCTTAGCATCAGTTTTGAAATCAAGCGCAGAGAAGCTATCATCAAATACATAGATGTTCGGTTTACGAACGAGTGCACGCGCAATGGCAAGCCTCTGCTTCTGGCCGCCGGATAAGTTCGTTCCACCTTGGGCGAGAACAGCTTGGTAGCCATCTTTCATCTCAGTGATGAAATCTGCCGCTTGAGCCGTGGTCGCAGCATGCTGAATTTCTTCTTCCGTTGCCATCTCACGCCCAAAACGAATGTTATCCGCAACGGTGCCTGAGAATAGCGCCGCCTTTTGCGGGACATATCCGATTTGCTGTCGTAAACTTTCTAGTTTCAAAGTAGAGAGTGGATGACCATCTAAAGTAATAGTGCCAGACTCTACATCATAGAAGCGCAACAGTAAATGAATGAGGGTCGTCTTCCCCGATCCGGTTCCTCCAATAATCGCTGTTACCTCGCCAGGCTCAGCGCGGAAGGATAGATCACGGATTGCTGGCTGTTCAGCCCCAGGATAACTAAAGGATACATGCTTAAATTCAACTGCAGCTTGCTTGGAATCTAGAGATTTCGCCATTTCGGCGCTATGTATGTTAGATTGATGGGCTAAAACCTCATTAATACGGACAGAAGATGCGGATGCACGTGGAATCATCATGAAAATCATCGTCATCATGAACATGGAGAACATGATCTGCATGGCATATTGGATGAAGGCCATTAAATCACCAATCTGCATTTGATTGGCATCAATACGAACTCCGCCGTACCAAAGAATGACGACAACCCCAAGATTAAATACAAGCATCATGATGGGCATCATCGTGGACATGATCACATTTACTTTTATGGCTGTTTGCGTGTAATCCTGGTTTGCTTTTTCGAATTTACGCTTTTCATGTTCGGAGCGGTTAAAGGCGCGAATGACACGGATGCCGGTTAAATTTTCACGCAGCACAAGATTAATGCCATCGATTTTGACCTGTAAAGTTTTGAATAGGGGAAGACCTTTACGCATGATTCCCACAATTGCAAGTGCAAGAATCGGGATGATGGAGATTAATACAATGGCGAGATGAGCGTCCTTATAAGTGGCCATGATGACTCCGCCGACTAGCATCGTAGGTGCGCCGATGAACATCCGCATCATGACAATCACCTGTTGAACTTGTGCGATGTCATTCGTGGTTCTGGTTATGAGGGAGGAATTGCCAAGCTTATCAAATTCGTGCAAGGAGAAGCTTTCAACATGGGTGAAAAGCGTTCGTCGTAAATCCCTGCCGAATCCTGTCGCCGTTCGTGCCAACAAGTAGCTCGCGATGATGACACAAACCATAGCACCCATCGCTACTAAAAGCATGTAAGCGCCAAACCGGAGAATATAAGGAATATCTCCTTTCACAACCCCGACATCCACAATGTCAGCGAGCAGTGTAGGCAGGTACAACTGCGCCAGTGATTGCAAGAGCATCAAGGTAATAATCGCAACCACAGAAGCTTTGTACGGTTTCAGAAGCCGAAACAATTTGAACATAGGTTCCTCCTTAGTGTTTTTGCCTTAGCAAAACGGGCATCTTAGGCCTTACTGAGTTTTCGTTAGAAAACGGATAAAGCTCGTGTGTATATATGTAAATTATAACACATGGCTGAGCGTCTGCTCAAAGAGAGTTATGGGTCGGGAGTAGGGGCGTGAGTCCTTAATGGACTCAGTGGAAATAGATGCATTTGCGACATCTAATTTCTCCTAAATCTTTAATTTCAGATGAATAGATGCAAAAAATGCATCTTATCTGCGCTCAACTTTCAATATCGGTGAAAACTCACAATATAGTTGTACAAAATGCAGTTAGACGCCATTTACTGAGGAAATATCTCTGATTAACTGCACTTTTTGCATCAATTTGATTTCGAACGCTCATCAGCTGCTGCAAAACCGCGATTACGTTTCGTTCACATGCTAATTTTTTGAGCACTTGGAGCAGCCATCACGTTGCAATCTACCGTGTGACTCATGTTACGAGCTTTCCGAAAGGAATAGCTGAATATATCTCAACTTGTGTCATGAAAATGGATTTTGATATTGACTTATTGTGTCGAAAGTGGGATAATTCTTTTAATTAAATATGTACCTTTAAAAACAGTCCAGAGAGGCTGGCAAGGTAGTCGATGAGAAAAGACGGGATATACTGAGTCGCGGATTCAGTGTAGACAAAGCTAAGGGATGTGCGCATCCTTATGCCCCGCTCTGTATCTTTATGCACTCGTAACTCCTTGCCAATAAATGGGCAAGGAGTTTTTTGGTTTTGCTAACAGAAAACCTACGAATGCATGCGATGCCAGTTTTGCTAAAGCAAAACTCAGCAAATGCTTACGATGCAAGTTTTCCTACGGAAAACTTTTAGGAGGCGAGAAAGATGAATGAAACGGCTGAACACACGATTATTGATGAAATGGGAATTCGCAGAGCGCTAACGCGGATTGCGCATGAGATACTGGAAAAGAATAAAGGGGTAGAGAATTGTACCTTGATTGGGATTCGGACCCGTGGTATTTACTTGGCCAAGCGAGTAGCAGAGCGAATTCTTGAGATTGAAGGCGTGCCGGTTCCTGTGGGTGAGATTGATATCACTTCTTATCGTGATGATCGCGTGAAGGTGAGGTCAGTGGAAAATGTTCAGGAAGGCGGCAAAATCCAGATTCAAGACCGCAAAATCATCCTGTTCGATGATGTGCTTTACACCGGAAGAACGGTGAGGGCAGCCATGGATGCATTGATCGATCTGGGCAGACCGCAAATGATCCAACTGGCCGTACTAGTTGACAGAGGGCATCGTGAATTGCCCATTCGCCCTGATTATGTAGGAAAGAACGTACCTACCTCCAAAAGTGAAAGTATTGAGGTGCAGCTTACAGAAATCGATGAGAAAGATGGCGTCGTTATACTTCAACAGAGGGGGAAACAGGAGTGAGCATAGTGAGTACACAAACCAAGCATTTTCTAGGATTGAAAGGCGTAAGCGCAGGGGAGATAACGAGCATACTTGATCGTGCTGCCTACTGGGAACAATCATCTTCGAAGGTGACGAATCAGTTTCAAGGCAAATTTGTTTCCAACTTGTTTTTTGAAAATAGTACAAGAACTCGGTTTTCCTTTGAACTGGCGCAAAAGCGGCTAGGAGCTGACGTACTTAATTTCTCCGCAGCGGAATCCAGTGTACAAAAAGGTGAGTCGATCTACGATACAGTTCGTACCCTCGAGTCCATGGGCATCGATGCGGGTGTTATCCGATTGAAGCCAAACGGTGTTCTGCAAGAGCTGGCTGAGAAAATCAAAATCCCGCTCATTAACGCGGGGGACGGCAATAATGAGCATCCAACGCAGGCACTGCTCGATTTCTACACAATGCGCAAACAGTTCGGCGCCATCAAAGGTCTGACGGTCTCGATCATCGGAGATATCTTACACAGCCGTGTCGCTCGCTCTAATCTTTGGGGCCTAATCGCACTAGGAGCAAAGGTGCAGTTCTGCGCGCCGGAAAGCATGCAAGCTCCGGAGCTGGCTGAGTTCGCACCGTATGTGTCCTTCGAGGAAGCACTGAAAGCTGACGTGGTCATGATGCTCCGTGTGCAGCTTGAACGGCACGACAAAGGAATCATTCGCTCAGCAGAGGAATATCGCGAGCAATATGGGCTAACGGCAGAACGTGCAAGCCGCATGGCACCTCACGCAATCATCATGCATCCAGCACCAGTCAATCGGAATGTCGAGCTTGATGATGAGCTGGTAGAACACGAGAAATCCAAAATTTTCACACAAATTGCTCATGGTGTTCCGATTCGTATGGCGGTCATCGAACGAGCTTTATCATAAATTACCCCACAAAGTGAAGCCAAGCTCTGAAGCTGATTCCGATTACTTTGCGGGGGCCCCAAACTAATACTAGGAGGACAATATCACAATGGGCATTTGGATCTTAAACGGGCTTACCGTCGATGTAAATAATGTACAAGCGAAGAAACACATTTTGGTAGAGAATGATAAAATTGCAAAGGTTATAGATGCCGTAGAAGGTTCGGCTCCACCAACCGAAGGCCACGAAGTCATTGATGCAGCAGGTAAGCTGGTGACTCCAGGTTTCATCGATATGCATGTCCACTTGAGAGAGCCTGGTTTTGAACATAAAGAAAATATCGCGACCGGAACACGTTCCGCAGCAAGAGGCGGTTTCACAACGATCGCTTGCATGCCGAACACAAGACCTGTGATCGATACCGTTGATACGGTGAACTACATATTGGATAAAGCGGCAACGGAAGGTGTCGTCCGTGTTCTTCCGTACGGCACGATTACGAAGAACGAGCTGGGCCGCGAGTTAACCGATTTCGCAGCGCTGAAAGAAGCGGGCGTCATCGGCTACACGGATGACGGCGTCGGCGTACAAAGCGCGCAAATGATGAAGGATGCGATGGCGTTGGCTGCATCGATCGGGATGCCCATCATCGCGCATTGCGAGGATGACACGCTTGTGGTTGGCGCGCCGGTCAGCGAAGGCACCTTCGCGAAAAAGCACGGACTCAAGGGAATCCCGAACGAGTCCGAGGCGATTCATGTGGGTCGCGACGTGCTGCTAGCCGAAGCGACTGGTGTTCACTATCACGTGTGCCACGTAAGCACCGAGCAGTCCGTTCGACTGATTCGCCATGCGAAGCAGTTCGGCATTAAAGTGACTGCCGAGGTTTGCCCGCATCACCTCGTGCTCTCGGAAGAAGACATCCCAGGGCTCGACGCCAACTGGAAGATGAACCCGCCACTGCGCACACCGCGTGATGTGCAGGCTGTCATCGAAGCTTTGGAAGATGGCACGATAGACATTATCGTGACAGATCACGCACCGCACACCGAAGAAGAGAAAGAGAAGGGCATGATGCTGGCTCCATTCGGCATCCTCGGCTTCGAAACCGCGTTCTCACTGCTGTACACTAAATTTGTACTAACAGGCAAATGGTCATTAGGCTTCCTTGTAGATCGTATGACGAAAAAACCTGCCGACGTATTCGGTCTTCCATACGGAACACTGGAAGTAGGCAGTGCAGCCGATATCACCATCGTGGATTTGGAAACAAAGCGCGAAGTTCTCAAAGAAGAGATCGTTTCACGCAGCAAAAACACGCCATTCATCGGATGGAAGCTGCAAGGCTGGCCGGTTGTTACCATCGCTTCAGGCAAAGTGGTTTGGTCATAAATTGTTCTTAAATGATGTTGAAATCAAGCTAAAATCCGCTTTAAGATCTATACGCAGATCGAAAAATCGTGTATATTTATACAGAATGATAGATTTTTATGCAAATCTTATACAAAACAAGAAGTTGCAGGCATGACATCCGCGGTTCGTAAGAATCGCTGACAATAGCGAAGGAGTTGAAAGAACATGCAAGCAAGATTGTTGCTGGAAGACGGCACTCTTTTTACAGGAAAATCGTTCGGTAGTGAAGGTGAATCCGTCGGCGAGGTTGTATTCAATACAGGAATTACAGGTTATCAGGAAGTGCTTTCCGATCCTTCCTATTGCGGTCAAATCGTGACCATGACGTATCCATTGGTGGGGAACTACGGTGTGATTCGGGATGATTTTGAATCCGTACGTCCTTTCATTCATGGCTTTGTTGTTCGTGAGCATGAAGAGATTCCTAGTAACTGGAGAGCGCAATATACGCTGGGTAGCCTGCTGAAAGAATACGGCATCGTTGGGATCAGCGGCATCGATACGCGCATGTTAACTCGTAAAATCCGTCATCACGGCGTTATGAAAAGCCTTTTGACAACATCCAATAAATCCATTGCTGAGCTGACTGAAATCTTAAGAGGAACGCCTCTTATGACGGATCAAGTCGCTCGTGTATCCACGAAAAGTGTATACGGCGCACCTGGTCACAAAGAACGTATCGTTCTCGTAGACTTCGGAGCCAAAAGCGGAATCATTCGCGATCTAAGCAAACGCGACTGCGACGTTGTTGTTGTACCTCAAGATGCTACAGCTGAACAAATTCGTCGCCTTGCGCCAGACGGCGTGCTGCTGTCTAACGGCCCTGGGGATCCGAAAGATGTACCTCACGCTGTGGAAATGATCAAAGGCTTGCTCGGCGATATCCCGCTCTTCGGCATTTGCTTGGGTCACCAGCTGTTCGCACTGGCATGCGGCGCTGACACGGATAAGCTGAAGTTCGGTCACCGCGGCGGTAACCATCCGGTGAAAGACCTCGTATCTGGTCGCTGCTACATTACATCGCAAAACCATGGCTACACGGTTCAGGAAGATTCCGTTCAAGGAACTGATCTTGAAGTAACGCACATTAACAATAATGACCGCACGATTGAAGGCTTGAAACATAAGAAATACCCTGCTTTCTCGGTTCAGTATCACCCAGAGGCAGCACCGGGGCCATTTGACTCCAGCTACTTGTTCGATGATTTCATCTCGCTGATTCGTCAGCACAAAATCGATAACCCACAGCAGCCGCGCCAAGCGCAAATGCTTGCACAGTGGAAAGCTTCCACGGCATCGACATCTGTAAGTAAAGCTTACGAAGCAAGTTTTGCTAACGCAAAACTCTAGGGAGGAACTGCAATATGCCAAAAAATAATACACTTAAAAAGATTCTCGTTATCGGTTCCGGTCCTATCGTCATCGGTCAGGCAGCGGAATTTGACTATGCAGGTACACAAGCTTGCCAAGCGCTTAAAGAAGAAGGCATGGAAGTTATCCTGATCAACAGCAACCCTGCAACGATCATGACGGATACGAACATGGCGGATAAAGTATATATCGAACCGATTACGCTTGAGTTTGTTACGCAAATCATTCGTCAAGAACGTCCGGATGGTTTACTTCCAACACTCGGTGGTCAAACAGGTTTGAACATGGCTGTAGAACTAGCTCGTGCGGGTGTTCTGGAAAGCGAGAACGTGAAGCTACTGGGAACACAGCTTACAGCGATTGAGAAGGCAGAGGATCGAGACCTTTTCAGAGATTTGATGAGAGAATTAGAGCAGCCTGTACCAGATAGCGTTATCGTAACGACGGTTGCACAAGCGGTTGATTTTGCGAACGAAATCGGCTTTCCAATTATCGTTCGTCCTGCCTACACACTAGGTGGAACAGGCGGCGGTATCTGTAACACGATGGAAGAATTGACGGAAATCGTTGCTTCCGGAATTCGTTACAGTCCAATCGGTCAATGTCTCGTAGAGCGCAGTATTGCGGGCATGAAAGAAGTCGAGTACGAAGTAATGCGTGACGCGAATGATAACTGTATCGTGGTATGTAACATGGAGAACTTTGATCCCGTGGGTGTACATACCGGAGATAGTATCGTTGTAGCACCAAGCCAGACCTTGTCGGACCGTGAGTATCAAATGCTGCGTTCGGCATCACTGAAAATCATTCGCGCCTTGAACATTGAGGGCGGCTGTAACGTACAGTACGCGCTTGATCCGCATAGCTTCCAATACTACGTAATCGAAGTGAACCCGCGTGTAAGCCGCTCTTCAGCGCTTGCATCCAAAGCAACGGGCTATCCGATTGCAAAGATGGCTGCGAAAATCGCGATTGGCTACACGCTCGATGAGCTAGTCAATCCAGTAACAGGCCAAACCTATGCCTGCTTCGAGCCAGCACTGGATTACATCGTTTCCAAAATTCCGCGTTGGCCGTTCGATAAATTTACGGCAGCAAACCGTAAGCTGGGTACGCAAATGAAAGCGACTGGGGAAGTTATGGCGATTGGCCGTACATTCGAAGAGTCCATTCATAAAGCGGTTCGTTCCTTAGAAATTGGCGTACACCGTTTGTTCCTTAAAGAGACGGATCTTATTGATCAAGAAACACTCGAGTTACGCCTGCAAAAGCCCGACGATGAGCGTCTGTTCTTACTCGCAGAAGCGTATCGCAGAGGTTACACCGTGGAACAATTGCAGAATTTGACGAAGATTGACTGGTGGTTCTTGAACAAACTTGAAGGTCTGATCAAATTCGAAGCTGAGATTGCTGCTGCTGATTTGACGGCTGAGCTGCTGTTCGAAATCAAGCGTAAAGGCTTTACAGACCGTGCTGTGGCTGAGATACGCACACTTGCAGGCAGATCGACTTTCACCAAAGAAGCAGACGTGAGAACATTCCGTCTTCAACAAAATATCAAACCAGTTTACAAAATGGTAGATACTTGCGCAGCGGAATTCGAAGCTTCAACGCCATATTACTATTCAACTTATGAGCAAGAAGATGAAGTAACGGAAACAACGAAAGAGAAGGTTGTCGTGCTTGGTTCCGGTCCGATTCGTATCGGTCAAGGGATTGAGTTTGATTACTCCACGGTTCATGCAGTTTGGGCGATCCAAGCGGCAGGTTACGAAGCGGTTATTATCAACAATAACCCAGAAACGGTATCTACAGATTTCAATACATCCGACCGCTTGTACTTCGAGCCTCTCTTCTTTGAAGACGTGATGAATGTGATCGAACGCGAAAACCCAATCGGGGTAATCGTACAATTCGGTGGCCAAACCGCGATTAACTTGGCGGCGCCTTTACACAAAGCTGGCGTACGCATTCTAGGTTCCGATCTCGAAAGCATCGATACGGCGGAAGATCGTAAGAAATTCGAAGCTTTACTTAGCAAGCTCTCCATTGCTCAACCACCAGGCGGCACCGTTACATCGGTTGACCAAGCTGTGGGTACAGCAGCGAAATTCGGATATCCGGTTATCGTTCGTCCATCTTACGTCCTTGGTGGACGTGCCATGGAAATCGTCTACTCCGATGAAGAATTGCTAAGCTACATGGAATATGCTGTGAAAATCAACCCTGAGCATCCGGTTCTGATCGATCGCTACATGCTCGGTAAAGAAGTAGAGGTTGATGCCATCTGCGATAGAGAAACGGTTCTAATCCCTGGGATTATGGAACACGTTGAACGCGCAGGGGTTCACTCCGGTGACTCCATCGCGGTTTATCCGCCGCAATCGATCTCGGAAGAGATTAAACAACAAATTATCGACATTACGACGAAAATCGGCCTTGAGCTGAACGTAGTGGGTTTAGTCAACATCCAGTTCGTCATTCATAACGATCAAGTGTATGTGATCGAGGTTAACCCGCGTTCATCCAGAACCGTGCCTTTCTTGAGTAAAGTAACGAACATCCCGATGGCCAACGTGGCTACACGCGTCATTATGGGACAAAAGCTGGCGGATATGGGCTACCAAGGTGGATTATGGCCGGAAGACAAGTACGTATCGGTTAAAGTGCCAGTGTTCTCCTTCGCGAAACTGCGCCGTGTTGATACAACTCTCGGACCTGAGATGAAATCGACAGGCGAGGTTATGGGTCGCGATATCAATTTTGCCAAAGCACTCTATAAAGGCTTAATCGGAGCGGGGATGAAAATTCCTGCAGCAGGATCTGTCGTAGTAACCGTAGCTGACAAAGATAAAGAAGAAGCGATTGAAATCTTAAAAGGCTTCTATCGTCTTGGATATAAAATTATTGCAACAGGCGGAACAGCATTGGCCATTGAACAAGCTGGTCTTCCAGTAACGACCGTAAACAAGCTGAGCGAAGGTTCGCCAAACATTCTGGATCTCATCCGCAGCGGTGATGCACAGTTCGTTGTGAACACGCTGACGAAAGGTAAAGAGCCAGAGCGTGACGGCTTCCGCATTCGTCGTGAAGCGGTAGAGAACGGTGTGGTTTGTATGACATCACTCGATACAGTAAGAGCGCTTGTTAATATGCTTGAAGCAATCAACTTCTCCTCGCGTGCAATGCCAATTCATGTCTAAGACTATGCTTACGAAGTCAGTTTTGCTAAAGCAAAACTCTAAGGAGAGTGACGAACTTGAGTATACTAACTCGCACAGATGTTACAGGACGCATTATGGTCGCTTTGGATTATGCGAACGCAGAAGGTGCTGAAGGGCTGCTAAAGCAGCTCGAAGGCATCCCTTGCTACGTGAAGGTGGGCATGCAGCTGTTCTATGCTGCGGGTCCAAGCTTCGTCGCGAGCCTGAAGGATCGCGGCTACAAGGTGTTCCTTGATGTGAAGATGCATGACATTCCGAACACGGTCAAAGGCGGCGCGGAAAGCGTGACGCGCCTTGGGGTTGATGTGTTCAATGTCCATGCTGCCGGAGGCAAGCAGATGATGGAAGCCGCCTTGGAGGGGGTCGACAAGGGGCTAGCTGTTGGAGCTGCACGCCCGATCGTTATCGGCGTGACGCAATTGACCAGCACCAGCGTGCAGGTGCTGAATGATGAGATCGGCCTGACCGGTACGGTTGAGCAGGCCGTCATTCGCTATGCCCGCTTGGCGCATGCTGCGGGGCTTCAGGGTGTTGTCGCGTCACCGCTTGAGGTGACTGCGATTAAGGCGGCGTGCAGTGACGGTTTCGTCACCGTGACGCCAGGCATTCGCCCTGCGGGAGCCGACGTAGGCGACCAATCGCGCATCATGACGCCGGCTGAGGCGTTCGCGCAGGGGACGGACTACGTCGTGATTGGTCGACCGATCACAGGCGCAGCGGATCCAAGAGCAGCGATTGAAGCGATTATCGATTCAATCGTGGAATAAGCTTTTGTCTAACTACGGAAGGAACGGTGGTAGGAACATGAGTCAACTCGAAGCAATCGCGCAGCATATTGCAGCGTCGTTATTAGATATAGAAGCGGTAGCACTTCGACCGCAGCAGCCTTTTACATGGACATCTGGCCTCAAGTCGCCAATATATTGTGACAATCGTCTGACGATGTCACACCCAGCTATTCGCGAAGCGATCGCTGACGGCTTCGCAGCTTTGATCCAAGAGAAATTCCCTGATGCTGAGGTTGTTGCTGGTACGGCAACAGCGGGCATTCCTCATGCCGCTTGGGTAGCTCAGAAGCTAGGTCTCCCGATGATCTATATTCGCGATAAAGCCAAAGGGCATGGCAAAGAGAACCTGATTGAAGGCACTGTGAAACCAGGACAAAAGGTGATCGTGATTGAAGATCTTATCTCTACAGGCGGCAGTTCCTTGAAAGCAGCTATTGCTGTCAAAGAAGCTGGTGCTGTAGCGCTGGGCGTGTTGGCGATATTCTCCTATCAACTTGATAAAGCTACAGAAGCGTTCCAAACTGCGGATATGCCGCTGTACACACTTTCCAACTACGCTACACTGCTTGAAGTGGCTTTAGAGAAGGGTAAAATCAAACAAGAAGACATGGAATTGCTTCGTTCTTGGAGATCGAATCCTGCTGCATTTGGTGTGTAAGTTTGTATAACTTAAAATAATGCGAAGTTTGACGAATTGTGCAATATTATCCTATACTAGAAAAGTGCTGCTAGGTACTGCCTAACATCTGCGAAATGGCAAATGGCGCGAAAGCGACAGACGCAAAGCTATAGGGGCTACTCGGTTTACACCGTATGCTTGCCAGCTACCGAACGATGAGAGGAGGATTGCGCGTGAATATCAGCAACAGTATCATGACTGCGATTAGTGGCGGAGACGCTTTGAAGCAAGCCGTTGGCATTGAGCTTTTAAGCAAAGTAAGTGATATGCAAGCAGCTTCATCTAGTACATTAGTACAGGATTTTACGAAATCCCAACAGCTGGTTACCGCTTCAGCGACACCGCATTTGGGTGGCAATCTCGACATCCGCATATAAGTTCATACAGAAGAAGCTCTACCTTTACGTAAAGGAGAGCTTCTTTTTTTACTTATATTTTATATGTTTTGGGTTAGGGGGTAACAAAGCTTATTCCCTCCTGATGTTTGTAGAGCGGACGGGCCTAGATAGAGAAACTAGCATGTGAGAGACTGCATTCCGACTAGAAATTATCCCTTGCCCACCGAACTGTTGTACTTTGTGCAACAATCCGGCGGTTTCTTTGGACAATTTGGCTTTTTGTTGTACTGCGTACAACAATTTGGCGGGAATCGCTCAGAAATAGGCGTTTAAAGCTCAAATTGTTGCACGAAATACAACAATAGTAGGCTACTTCGGCGTAAGGAGGGTGTATTGTTGCACAAAATACAACTTGGACTATCGTGTACTTGGGGATTTTCAATTGGCGGGTTCCCAACATGTGGTGGATGCCCAACTGCCCTCACGAAAGCTGAATGACTCTAATATCGAATTTTGGAGTTATGAATAATAGTTATGAATCACAAAACTGCTGAAGAACTCTAAACGGCGGAATAATCCGTGTTTCTTATTCGCTCAGGTTATCCTTGGGTCAGTTGGTGAATGAATGTTTGCAAAGGCTGAGACATCCACTTTTTAGGGTGAAGCAGCAGCTGAAGGTCCAATTTTACGTCTGGATGTGAAAAAGGAAGATGAGCTAATTTCCCTTGTTCCAGTTCATCCTGTACGGCAATTTGGGGCAGCAGGGCGATGCCAAGCCCATTCATGACGCAGTGCTTAATGGTTTCTAAATTACCGAGCTCAAATCCAATCTGAAGAGGGATAGCATGATCTTTTAGCAACTTTTCAAACATGCCTCGATAAATGCAGCCCTCTTCTGTAACGATAAATTCGGTTTGCTGAAAATCGGTTAGTTGTATCTGTGTTCGTTTCGTTAGCGGATGCTCAAGAGGTGCCACCAAAACTAATGGTTCTTCCCTAACTTTTGTACAAGCAAGTGTGGTATCTGAAGGATAACGATCTAACAGGAGTCCAATGTCATAGTCCCCATCTCTGACTTTGGTTATGAGGGAAGCCTCACTGTCAGGGAAGAGCTGGATATTCAGTCCAGGGAATTGTTGCTTCAGCACATGTAAATAGGGTGGTAAATAATAAGCAGCGAGGGAGTTAATTGTCCCGATCGTCAGTGTTCCGCTGACTTCGCTTGTTATCATTTCTTTGGATTGATCATAGAGGTCAAGCATTTGCAAGACTAGCTTTAACAAGCTTTCACCCGGTGCTGTTAATCGAAACTGACGTCCGTATCTTTCGAAAAGGGGTACGCCATACTCTCGTTCCAGCTTCTGAATTTGCATCGTAATGCTCGATTGTGCATAGCCCAATTCTTCAGCAGTCTCGAGTAAAGCTCTTTCTCCGTGCAACCTCCCGAAAGGTTCGGAAATAAGTTAGATCCATGGGAACCCCTCGCTTCATTATCAAAATTTTTGATGAGTCTTATCATTTATTATAGCTAACTGTGATGCAATGATCCATGCTAAAGTGAATGTACAAATAAATGAGGACTGGGAGATGATTGGGATGTTAAGAGAGAAAGATTTACATGGGATCTATGTTCCCATTGTTACGCCATTTGATCAGGCATACGAGGTGGATGCAGCCTCTTTTTATAATCTAGCTTACAATTTATTTCAAGATGAGGTAGACGGATTGGTCGTCAATGGAACGACAGGGGAATCGCCGACGATTACAAATGAGGAAATGGCGATCATGTTCGCTACGGCACAAGCGGCTCGCGAGGCTGCACAAGTAGATGCTTCGCTCATTGTAGGTACAGGAACGAATGATACGTTGTCCACGGTGAAAAAGACGGAAGCTGCTGGGAAATTAGGGGCTGACGCTGTTTTAGTTGTTGTCCCTTATTATAACAAGCCGAGTCAACAAGGGATCATTGAACATTTTCGCCGGGCAGCCAGCGTTGGTGTGCCTGTTATTCTATATGAAGTACCGCATCGCACGGGCGTGACGTTGGAACTTGATACGGTGCGTACGATACTCGAACTTGATGGCGTCATCGGAATGAAAGACAGTACGCCGAACATACGATTGGTGTCTGAGCTAACCCGACTTGGCTCGAAACCCGTTTTGTGCGGGGAGGATTCACTACTTTATGACGCGCTAAGCTCAGGTGCTAAAGGGATTATGAGCGCGTCAGCGAATGTAATGACGGAGCGGTTTGTATCGTTTTATCGCCATTTTGAAGCTGGACAGCACGAGATGAGTAAACAGCTATTCGAGGAGTTGCTGCCACTCATTCGATTGCTATTCGAAGAGCCGAATCCGGCACCTCTCAAATGGCTGCTTGAGCAGCAAGGTGTCATTGAATCGGGAACACTTCGATTGCCGCTGCTTTCGGTGACAGAAGGCTTGCAGAAGAAGTTAGCCGCTTTTTTACAAAAATGAAAGGGAGAGAGTTATGAATCGGACTAGGGTATTTACAGGCTCACCTTGGGAGCCTGTTGTTGGCTATTGTCGGGCAATTCGGGTGGGGAACCGGATCGAAGTTGCTGGCACAACGGCAATGAAGGATGGTGAGGTCGTTGGCGTTGGTAATCCGTATGAACAAGCAAGGTTCGTCCTCCAGACGATCGAGCAGGCGCTGCAAGAACTTGGGGGGCAACTGTCAGATGTGATTCGAACGAGAATGTTTGTAACGGATATTTCATTATGGGAGGAATTCGGTAGGGCACATGGGGAGTTTTTCCATGACGTGCAGCCTGTAGCAACGATGGTAGAAGTGAAGGCTTTAATAGATCCTTTGTTGCTGATAGAGATTGAGGTAGAAGCTCATTTAAATGAGGAAACTTTGAATGGCTTGAAATGAGGCTTTTCATAAGGCTTTAAGTATAAAAAAGCGCTTGTCCTCTTAGAAGGCGATTGAAAATCGCGAGTATAAGGAGCAAGCGCTCTTTGTTTCCAATTTAGCCTACACGTTTACCAAGAATGATGAGGTCGCGCTCGATTCCATCCAGTTCGGCAATGCCAGGCAGATGGGCCCAATTGGCGAAGCCGAATTTACGGAAAAGGTGGAGGCTGGGATCGTTATGACCGAAAATGAAGCCGAGAAGCGTCTTCAGTCCCAGTTTTGGACTTGCCTCTATCGCATGCTCCATCAGGTAACGACCAATGCCTTGGCCGCGATAAGCTTCATCGACATAAATGCTGACTTCCGCTGTAGCGTTATAAGCAGGACGGCCATAGAAGGACTGAAAGCTGAGCCAGCCACAAATGCGCTTGTCGTTTTCCAATACCCATAAAGGACGGAAATCCGCTGAATGTTCATGGAACCAGCCTTCACGACTAGCCGTGGTCACGGGTTCTGTATCTGCTGTAACCATGCGTCCTTCAATTGTGGAATTATAAATCCGTACAATTTCCGCTAAGTCATCCAAGCTGGCATCGCGGATCATTAGGTTGTTCGTACTCATGTTATGGCTCATTCCTTTCAATGATTATTCATGCATTGCGGCAAGCTTCAGCCAGAAACGGCTGATGGTTTCTGTACCTTTATCCCAATTGACCAAATGAAAATGCTCATTCGGTGCGTGCAGGTTCTCACCTGGCAAACCAAAGCCAAGCAGCACGACGGGGGCGTCTAATACGCGTCCCAACACCTCAACAATCGGGATTGAACCTCCGCTTCGTGTATATACAGGCCAAGCGCCATAGGTATCCTCATAAGCTTCCGCCGCTGCTACCATGACAGGCTCGTCGATTGGCGTGATAAAAGGATTTCCGCGCAGCTGTCGGTCTAGGGTCACTTTTACGCCAGGCATTGAAAGGGCACGGATATGATGTTCAACTGCATCCATGATTTCCTCGGGGACTTGTGCGGCTACGAGACGGCAAGCTATTTTAGCACTGGCACGGTTAGGAATGATTGGTTTGATGCCTTCACCCTGAAAGCCGCCGCTCACGGATGTGATTTCCAAGGTCGGTCTGGAAGTTGTTTGTTCATAGAACGAGAACCCTTTTTCCCCATATAGCGTGTCAACATGTAAGTCCGATCGAACCTTGTTCGAGTCCGGTTCAACTTGTTTAAATGCTTCACGTTCTTTGTCCGAGAGCTCGATGACGCGATCATAGAAGCCTTTTACCGCTACACGACCATCCTCATCATGGAAGGAATTCAACAGCTTGGATAAAGCGTGAATCGGATTTTGAACAGCGCCGCCGAAAAGGCCCGAATGCAGGTCACTATTTGCGCCATCGACTGTAATCTCAAACCCGGCCAGCCCTCGAAGTCCATACATAAGTGCAGGTTTTCCTGGTCCTTGCATCTGAGTATCGGAAAGTACAATGGTGTCAGCTTGTAATTTATCTTTATACTTTTCCACGAAGGCAGGCAGGTGCTTACTCGCAATCTCTTCTTCGCCCTCAATACAAAACTTCACATTCACAGGCAGACTGCCGTGCGTTCGTAAAAAAGCCTCAATTACTTTGGCGTAAAGCAGCAGTTGACCTTTATCATCGGTGCTGCCGCGGCCAAATAGCTTGCCGTCTTGAATCACAGGCTCAAATGGAGGTGTGTTCCAGAGCTCGAGCGGCTCAGCCGGCTGAACATCATAATGGCCGTAGACAAGTACAGTTGGCTTGCCCGGAGCATGCAACCAGTCTGCATAGACAACAGGATGTCCACCAGTAGGCATAATTTCAATGTTCTCAAGACCGGCTTGTTTCAAAGATTGAGCCGTCCATTCTGCGCAGCGAATCATGTCAGGTTGATGCTCGGCGACAGCACTTATACTTGGAATCCGCAAAAACTGCATTAATTCCTCTATGTGTTGGTCCCTTTGCTCATCCAAATAGGTTTTGATCGTTTCTATCATGTTAATTTCTCCTTCTTTGTAAGCCATTTAGATTGTTGCTTATCTTAAGTTCCCCAAATGCAAGTGAATTCCTGCAAATAAGTGATGCATACACGCAATTTAAAAGAAAGTTGCACGATGTAAAGAGAAGTAGGTATTATTGGTTAGGTAAATTCTGCTAATGAAGGGGGAAATTTGATGAAACTCTTGGTTAAGACCGAACGATTGTCTTTAGTTATATTGGATCGTTCTTCCGTTGATCTGGTTCTGGATTATGTGATTCGTAATCGAACTTTTCTGGAACCGTGGGAATTAGAGCGGAATGAAGCGTATTTCACGAAGGATTATCAGGCTGAGCAGTTGGAACAAGAAGCAATCAAGATCGAGGAAGGCCAGATGCTTAAGGTATGGATGCTATTTGAAGAACGTATAGTTGGGTCAATTGCTCTAAGTAATATCGTCAGAGGTGCGTTCCAATCTTGCCACTTGGGCTACCGAATGGACGGAAAGCTTCTTAATCGAGGTCTCATGACAGAGGGACTGAAAGCGATCATTCCCTACGCTTTTGATGAGATGAAACTTCACCGCATTGAAGCCAATATCATGCCTCGAAACGCGGCGTCCCTGAAGGTCGTTGAGAAGTTGGGCTTTTATGAAGAGGGCTTGGCGCTCAAATATTTACAAATACATGGCGTTTGGGAGGACCATATTCATATGGTACTGCGCAATACAGCTATGGAATAAAATTCGTGAAAATCACAGAAAAATGTCGAAGAATGTAATCGTGAATAGTCAAATCATATTGCTATCAAGTCACTACTCTAATAGAATTAAGTATTGAGCAGGTACTCATACATCATTATTAGGGGGACTTCACGTTGAATGATTTTGAATCGGTTGTAAAATCTAGACGATCTGCAAGCAAATTTACGCAAGGGATCGATATTTCACAAAAAGAGTTAGAGCAAATTTTTTCCCTGGTTAAGTTTGCCCCATCCGCTTATAACTTACAGCACGCTAATTATGTTGTTGTCACAGACCCTTTGATGAAACAGAAGGTTTATGAGGCGGCTTACAAACAGTACAAAATTCAGAGCTCATCCGCAGTTATTGCGGTCCTTGGCGATTTGGAAGCGTATAAGGATTCTGCAAGAATAAATGAAGGTCTTTTCCATTTAGGATTTTTTAGTAAACAAGAGTTAGATTCTGAAGTAGAGCAAGTGACACATTTCTATGAAGAACGGGGAGAGCCATTCAAGCGAGATGAAGCGATTCGGAATGCAAGTCTATCAGCCATGTTATTTTTGCTTACAGCGAAAGAGCAAGGTTGGGATACTTGTCCGATGATCGGTTTTGAGGCAGACAAGCTCATTGAGGCGCTTCAATTAGAGGAACGTTTCGTTCCTGTTATGTTAATTACGATTGGGAAAGAAGATACGACCAGTCAGCGGCCACGCGGTTATCGTAAACCGATTGGTGAGTTTGTGAAATATGTTTAATACATAAATAGAGACCGTTTATCGCGTTGAAGGCGATGTACGGTCTTTTTCTTATTACAAGTTTAAGAAAAATTTTATTTTTAACCCCATTTCTTATTAATTCATTTTCTTTATCCTAGAGTGAAGGGAGGGCAAGAGGCAGCTCCATCTGATACAATAAAAAGCAATACGATGGTCATACAGGGGTGGAACGAATGAAATCGATCACAATTCTGATTGCGGATGATGAGGCAGAAATTGCCGATCTGATTGAATTGCATTTAGAAAAAGAGGGTTACCGCTGCGTGAAAGTAGCAAATGGGCAGGAAGCTATTTCTGCTATTCAGACGCATTCCATTGATTTGGCGATTTTAGATATTATGATGCCTATACTGAATGGCTATGAAGCAACAAGGCAAATTCGGGCTCAGTATCATCTGCCAATCATTTTTTTAAGCGCAAAAACGACGGACCTTGATAAGATTACCGGATTGGTAAGCGGAGCGGATGATTATGTAACCAAACCGTTCAACCCGATGGAATTGGTTGCTCGAGTGAATGCTCAGCTGAGGCGTTCCACACAGTTTAATCAACCAAAGCAGGGGGGCAAGCAACCTTTGGAGGCAGGCGGACTGGTCATTTATCCCGAAGAACGATCCGTATTCGTTTACGGCAAACCCATTGAATTAACTCCAAAAGAGTTCGATATTTTGTATCTGTTAGCCAGTTATCCAAAGAAAGTTTACAGCGCGGAAAATATCTTTCAACAGGTCTGGGGCGATGTATATTATGAAGGCAGCAATACGGTCATGGTACATATTCGTACCTTACGGAAAAAGCTTGGGGAAGACGATCATAAAAATAAACTGATCAAAACAGTTTGGGGGGTAGGATATACATTCAATGGCTGAAATGATGCGAAGCTTTCGATTTAAAATGATTCAGTTCTTTGGTTTGAGCATGCTTTTTTCCGCCACCATAACCTATGTGCTCTATAAAGCTCTTCAACTCTATTATTATACGACCAAGTTCGAAAATCCATTGACTAAAATTCGTTTTTTTATAAGAGAGATTGGGGATATAAACTTCTTTTTGCTTATTTTCATTCCTCTCTCGATTTTGTTTTTCTTTCTCTTCACCAAGCAATATGCGGCTTATTTCAATGAAATATCCAGCGGAATTAATCAGCTTGCGAATGGCAATTTCAATAGTCGCATCCATATTCCCTCCAAAGATGAATTCGGTGACATTGCGAGAGATATTAATCGGGCAAGTGAACAATTGCAGCAAGCTTTGGATAGAGGAGATTTTGCAGAAAATAGCAAGGAACAATTGGTCTTGAACTTGGCTCATGATTTGCGTACGCCACTGACTTCCGTTTTAGGTTATTTGGATTTCATTCTTCAGAACGATCAGCTGACTGCCGATCAAATGAAGCACTATACGAGCATTGCTTTTACCAAGTCTCAACGTCTAGAAAAGCTCATTGATGAACTATTCGAAATCACTCGTTTGAACTATGGAAAGCTGAACATTGAAAAAAAACCAATCGATATGAGTGAGCTTCTCATTCAATTAAACGAGGAATTATACCCTGTTTTTGAGAAAAACAACCTAACGACTCGATTGAATGTGACTCCGCACTTGACTGTTTGGGGGGACGGTGAGCTATTGGCACGTGTATTTGAAAATCTGCTGACGAATGCCAATCGCTATGGAAAAGATGGCCAGTATATTGATATTAATTGCAATATGGATGCGGAAGATGTGGCGATTCAAGTGATCAATTATGGGGATTGTATTCCTCCGGAAGAACTACCGCATATCTTCGATATGTTTTTTACCGGTGATCAAGCGCGAACACATCGTGAGGGGAGCACGGGGCTTGGCTTGTCCATAGCGAAGAACATTGTAGATCAGCATCAAGGCACAATTACGGCCGAAAGCAGTGTAATTCGCACGCTTTTTGAAGTCCGTATCCCGCAAAAAATGACATTCGAAGAACCCAGTTAGCTATTTGGCCGAACATTTAATGAAAAATTTATATTTACCCTACTTATTCTTTTAACAGTATCCCCTATTCTAGATGTATGAATAGAAGGAGGAAACTGAGAATGAAAAAGTGGGGTTTTTGATATATCCGGAAATCAGGTAGATGGGGGGATTGTTTTGTAAAAAATAGGCAATTCGGTGTATGGATGAATTTTCCATTTGATAGTATATTTTAATAGATTCATACAAACGGGTTTATTGCCAAAAAGCTTTCAGGAAATTTTCAGTTTCACGAAACTTTTTGGAAAGATCTTCCGTCTATTTTATCATACATACAGTTTGGAAATGAAAGGAAGACATACCAAATGGCAAGCTGGTTTCGTAAAAGAAGCGCTTTGGACGCTTTAGCTGTTGATGAGGAACCGCAATCTGATGAACGATTCTCGCGTCTCAGCCAACGCCATTCTCCGTTATTAACGGTGAGTGGGGTACACCGCTCCTTTCAAGTTGGAGGCCAAAGGTTAGAGGTACTGAAAGGGATTGAGATGGAGCTCAAACCGCTGCAGCTAGTCATGCTCAAAGGCCGATCTGGTTCAGGGAAAACAACGCTGCTTAATTTAATCGGGGGGCTCGATCAGCCGAATGAGGGGGAAATTTTGTTTCAAGAACACGCATTTCATCTCAGCAGTGACGATGAACGAACGTTGATTCGTCGCAAGGAAATTGGTTTTATCTTTCAATCCTATGCATTAATGCCCTTGTTGTCTGCTTGGGAAAATGTCGAGCTGGCGCTGCGAATGGCGGGGATTCCGCGTTCTGAGTGGAAAGACCGTGTGAAGCATTGCCTTGAGCTCGTTGGGCTTGGCAAGCGGATGCATCATCGTCCTTATGAGCTATCCGGCGGCGAGCAGCAGCGTGTCGCGATTGCAAAGGCGATTGCGCATCGACCTTCCCTTATTTTGGCGGATGAGCCTACTGCTGAGCTAGATTCCCAGATGGGTGCGCAGATTATGTCCGTTTTTCGCAGCATCATGAAAGCAGAGCAAGTCACGATATGTATGACAACACATGACCCTACAATTTTGGAGGTTGCCGATCATGTTTACGAAATGGTGGACGGAAGATTCGTCACGTAATTGGACGATGAAGCCTTTAGCTGCACTGCTTGTATGTTCGACATTACTACTTGCTTCTGGATGTTCACTTTTGCCTAAGGAGCAGGATGAAGAATCTCTTCCGACGATTAATCCGCCTAAACTTTCCAAAAAGCCTGAATATACGGTGAAAACGGAAACCCTTGAAACGAAAGTGAGAGGGAGTGGGCGCTTAATGGCTTTGCAAGAGGAAAAGCTGTTTTTCTCCGAAGATATGTCAGCCAAACGAATCAGTGCCATTCTTGTGAAAAATGGGGATTCCGTTGAAAAAGGGCAGCCGATCGCGGAGCTTGACGTAACGGATATGGCCAGCGATTTGAAGCGGAAGAAGCTTCAAACACGTAAGGATGAGCTTACGATGATCGAAACGCTGCGGAAAGCAGATGAAATGTCGCCTGAGCAAATTGAGCAGGCAAAGATTGATTTTGAGTTGAAGCGTGAAGAACTGACCAAGCTTGAAACGCAAGTTGGTAAAGCGCAGCTGCTCGCTCCGTTCAGCGGAACTATCGTTACTGTAACAGCCAAGAAAGGCGATACGGTGAAGACCGGAGAATCCGTTGCGACTCTCGCCGATCTGAATGAATTAACGGTGGCCGCAAGCATTAGTGCAGATGATGCGAAGAAAGTAGCCATTGGCATGGATGTGCAGGTGGATATTAATTCAGCCGGCCAGCACAAAGGGAAAGTGAAGCAGCTGCCGAACCCGCAAGCCGGGAACAACAATAATAACGGCATGTTTCCGGGTCAAGGTGGGCAAGGTGAGCAGGATACAATCGATAATTATTTGGTGGTTCAGCTTAGTGAGTTTCCGAAAGGGCTGAATCGAGGAACACCGCTTAGTGTTACGATTATTACCCAAAGAAAAGAAAACGCCACAACTATCCCTCTAGCTGCGCTTCGCTCGTATTCGGGTCGGAATTATGTCCAGGTCATCGATAATCAAGGGAATAAGAAGGAAGTGGACGTGGAAATTGGTCAGCAGACGTCAACAGATGTGGAGATTGTAAAAGGTCTCACAGCTGGACAGAAAGTAGTGGGTCGCTAATGTCCATGCCGATGCTGCGGTTTTTATTTCGGAAAATGTGGAATACCCGTTGGCTAACGCTCAGCACCTTGCTTGGCCTAGTGATGGCTGTTGCTTTCACCACGAGCATTCCGATGTATGCCGATGGGTCGCTGAAGCGAGTTGTCGCCAAATCGTTAGAAGAAAAGAGCGAGGGACTTCCAGCAGGCTCGCTGCTCATGCGCTATCAAGCTGTTGGGACAGAACGTGCAGGGCTTACAGAGCTCAAAGACGTCAATGTGTATATACAAGATGAAATTCCGAAAGATGTTGGCTTTCCCTTACAGACCTATGCAAGAAGCTATTCCATCAAAGGAGCGCAGCTAACTCCCGCAGATGGGACAAAAGCAGACCCTAGTAAACGTCGACAAATGACATTAACGACGTTAAGCGGACTATCCGATCAGGTTGAATGGTCCATCGGACAGATGCCTTCTGGGCAAGTGCAGAATGGCCTAATAGAAGCTGTAGTCTTAGAAGAAGCTTTGTTTCGAAACGATCTGCATGTAGGGGATATATTCAGTTATTCGGTTGCAGGTGCAGGCGGCAGTCAATTATTAAAAGTGAAGATCGTGGGTTCCTTCAAACCCAAAAATGAAGCGAGTCCTTATTGGTTTCAAGGCTTAGAAGGGTTAGTAAACGCACTTATTATTCATGATGATGTATTCATGAAGACGCTGTTAACGGAGAAGAAGATTCCGCTTCAGCTCGCTAATTGGTATTATGCATTCGATCTGCGGAATATCCAAACCAGTCAATTATCGCCACTTGAAAACCGTTTGGAGCGTCTGGATATCAACTTGTTCCAAAAACTGAAGAATACAAAGGTGGATGTTTCGTTTAAGCCGATTCTTACTGAATTTAAAGCCCAAAGCTTGCAGATGCAAATTTTATTATTCACATTAGCGGCTCCGATGATTGCGATGGTTTTCTATTACATTGTGATGAATGCCAGACAATCGCTTGATCGACAGCGAGGTGTGATTGCCATCCTGCGAAGCCGTGGTGGAAGTACGAAGCAAATTGTAGGCATATACTTTCTGGAAGGTTTATTGCTTGGGGCAATTGCATTGCTGGTTGGACCTTTTATGGGCTGGTTCATGGCGAAAAGTATCGGCTCATCCAGTGGATTTCTTACGTTCGTTGATCGTAAATCAATTCCTGTTGGCTTCACTAATGAGGCATTACTATACGGCGGGCTCGCTGTTTTGATTGCAATTCTTGCCAGTGTGATTCCAGCTGTTCTATTCGCAAGATCTTCGATTGTCAACTATAAGCAGCAGCTCGCAAGATCAGACCGCTCACCACTATGGCAGCGTTGGTTTATTGACATTGTACTGTTAGGACTTGTTGGCTATGGCTTTTATTTATTTGATCAACGCCAAGTACTATCTATCCAAACAGGGCTAACGACCGATCAGCTACAGGTGCATCCGCTGCTGTTTTTCGTTCCAGCACTTTCGATCTTCGCCCTAGGCCTTTTCTTTCTGCGCATCTTTCCGTGGCTGCTGCGATTGTTCGGCTGGCTAGGACGCAAATTCCTGCCCGTGCCGCTATACTTGACGCTTGTTCAGCTTTCCCGCTCAGCCAAAGCCTACTATCCGCTCATGCTGCTGCTTATCCTTACGCTCGGCCTCGGCGTATACAATTCTTCGGCTGCGCGTACGATTGATCTGAACTCGACGGAGCGGATCATGTATCAATACGGAACTGATGTTGTGCTGCAAACCGTTTGGGAAGGCTTCTCAGACGATTTGCCGAAGGATCCGAACGCAGGGAAAAGTGGCGGCGGTGCTCAGGGAGGCGGAACATCAGGTGCTGGAGGTAATAATGGCGGCAATGGCAGCAGTGGTTCGGGTGCGGGTGGAGGCCAAGGTCAAGGCGGCCCGAAACCTGGAGAGGAGACACCAACCAAGATTCGATACGTTGAACCGCCCTTCCAAATGTTCCGTGATCTAGAAGGCGTCCAGGCTGCGGCCAGAGTTTTGCAGATGAAAGCGAACGTTGTAGTTTCTGGCAAATCTACCGGTCAAGGAATGATCATGGGAATCGACAATGCTGATTTTGCTAAAGTAGCTTGGTTCCGGCCCGATTTATTCCCAGCTCATCCGAATCAATACCTGAATTTGCTAGGAAGCTATGAGCAAGCTGTCATTATACCTTCGAATTATGCAAGTAAATATGCGCTTAAAGCGGGTGATCTGCTTTCAATTACCATTGGTCAGCAGCCCGTGGAATTCGTGATTGTTGGTATCCTGCCGTATTGGCCGAGTCAATATCCGGATCAGACACCATTTTTCATAGCAAATTTAGATTACATATACGATCAAGCACCAATTACACCCTATGAAGTATGGCTCAAAATGAAACCGGACGCTAAAGTTGCTCCGATTGTTACTGCTCTGCAGGCGAAGGGAATTGAGCTTGCTTCCGTGAAGGATGTTCGTAACGAGCTCATTATTCAGAAGAAGCTTCCAGCACGAGGCGGCGTCTTTGGCATTCTTAGTCTGGGCTTTCTCGTCTCAGTGATCGTGTCCTTAATCGGCTACATGCTCTATTGGTTCTTCAATTTATCTAGTAGAGTTGTGCAGTTTGGGGTACTTCGCGCCATGGGACTTTCCCGCAAACAATTGACTGGCATGCTGCTCCTAGAGCAAGGTTTTACGGCTGGATTGTCCATCGCGCTAGGCATCGGAATTGGTAAATTAACGAGTTATTTCTTCCTTCCTTTCCTACAAACTTCTCAGAATGTGAAGACGCAGGTGCCGCCATTCCGAGTGGTTTTCGATTCCAAAGACACCTATCAGCTATATTTCGTTGTCGCTTTCATGATGATAACAGGGGCGCTGTTACTGTTCTTACACATAAGAAGGCTGCGCGTTCATCAGGCTGTGAAGCTGGGAGAGGAGAAATAGCGTGATTACTTGCGAGGGATTAGTCAAAATTTATAAAACAGACGAGATTGAAGTTGTCGCTTTGCAGGGACTAAACATTCAGATCGACGCCGGCGAGCTCATGGCCATTATCGGGAATAGCGGAAGCGGCAAGTCCACATTGCTGAACATATTAGGAGGGCTTGATCGTCCTTCTGCAGGTCAAGTGAAAGTCGGCGATTGGGATTTACTGAAGATTACCGATAAGCAGCTAGTTGATTACAAACGACATACCGTCGGCTTCATCTGGCAAAATAATGCGCGAAATCTTGTCTCATACCTGACCGCGCTCGAGAATGTGGAAATGCCAATGATGCTCAGCGGGAACTATGACCCTGTCTACGCGAAGCAGCTGCTTGAATGGGTCGGTCTCAGCCACCGCATGAATAACAAGCTGCAAGAACTGTCCGGTGGTGAACAGCAGCGCGTGGCAATTGCGATTTCGCTTGCTAACCGTCCGCGTTTGCTGCTTGCGGATGAACCTACGGGGTCGGTGGATACGAAGACGGCGGATATGATTCTTTCTATTTTTGGGCGGCTGAATAAGGAATTAGGTGTGACGATTGTCATTGTTACCCACGATATGTCCATGGCAGGCAAAGTAGGGCGAGTCGTTGCCATTCGAGACGGCATGACAAGCTCGGAGTTTATTGCTCGCAATCCTTCGATTTCCGCACTCGGCGGAACGTCGGCAGGTCTCACAGGTGATGACCATGAGGAATATGTGGTACTGGACCGTGCGGGACGATTGCAGGTTCCGAAGGCTTACTTGAACGCTCTGCAAATTGACGGTAAAGCTACGATGGAGTTTGATGGCGAGAAAATTATGATTAAAGCACCGAAGGATCTATCTACGAGTGAAGGTATCGAACGAATGGAAGTAAATTCACAAACCGTTGGAGGAAAATTAAAATGAAGAAGATTTCACGTAAAATGCTTGCTACAACCCTAACACTGGTTATGGTAGCTCCATTAGCAGTTGCTTGTACCAAAGGGGAAAAAACGGATGATAAGCAGGAGCGCGTGCTTAAGATCGCGACTTCTATGATGTACGGAGGTGATGACGAGTATTTCAGACAACAATTCACCGAAATATTTGAATTCGCCAATCCCAATATCAAGATTGAAATGATTCCAACGATGGATGATAAGTTCCGTTATGGCAACATTCAACCTGGAGAAAAAATGCCCGATCCCATGGAAAAGCTGAAGGAAGTTATGCAGGGAGATAATCCGCCGGATGTGGTTATGCTTGGTTATGAACAGCTGCCGGATATGATTGAAAGCAACATGCTTACACAGCTAGATCCACGAATAACGAAAGATAAATTCGACACCGCAGGGATCGTTCCAGCGGTTATGGATGGTATGAAAAATGCAGGCGGCGGGAAGCTTTACGCACTTGCTCCGACATTCAGCTCTTCTGCACTCATTTATAATAAGAAAATGTTCACAGATGCGGGGGTAGATTATCCGAAGGATGGGATGACTTGGGATGAGACCTTCGATCTTTCCAAACGCCTTGTTAAAGGGGAAGGGGACAGCCGCATCAATGGTTTCGCATTTAATACGCAATCGCAAGGCGGAGATTTGTTCTATGGTATGCAAATGTACACAGTTCCGCTGCAATTGAAAATGTTCGATGATGCTGGAGAGAAAATGACGGTGGATACGGACCAATGGGAAAAAGTTTGGGTGAAAATGGCTCAGATGCAAAAAGAGAAGGTGTTCCCAGAGATGATGGATCCGTCGAAACCGATGAACCGTCAGTATGATCAAAATAATCCTTTTGCCTATGATGATTTCATGTCAGGCCGCTTGGCCATGGCGATTATCAATTATGGTCAAATTCAACAGCTTACGAATGCAAACAAAAATGCAGCGAATTTTAAAGGCTATACACCAATCGAGTGGGATGTTGTAACGATTCCTTCCCATCCGGAAGCAAAAGGTGTTGGCGGATCCATCTATATGAATGGTATTATGGGGATAAATGCCAAAGCGCAAAACCCTGAGGATGCTTGGAAATTCATTAAGTTCATTAATGGCGAAGATTGGGCAAAATTGAAATCTCATAGTTCCTATAACTTGGTTGCTCGTTCCAAATATTTGAAGCCTAAAGATGGATTGGACTTTCATATGGAAGCTTTCTACAATGTGACACCAGCTCCAATGGATAATAACATGAAAATTTATCGCACGAATCCTAACATTTATCAGGTACAAGAAATTGGTCGTACGCAGTTTATGAATGTCCTTCAAGGGAAAACGACAGCTCGCGAAGCACTCAAGCAATGGCAGACCCAGGGGGATGCGATGCTCAAACAAATGAAGGAAAATCCAAATACGCCTATGAACCCGATGATACAACAGGCTGTGCCTGCTGGCTAAGGCATGTTGGAATTCTTATAGGATGATATTATGAAGGAGGACGCTCATTACCATGTACATCAAGAAACGCTATCGCTTGGCAACCATTGCTTTGTCTGCTGCATTGGCACTAGGATCTGTTACACCTGTTTGGGCGGATAGCAGTCCATCCGCTATTACTACGACCTTAGGTAAGGTTTCCATTACTGGCAGCAGTTACTTTGAATTGAAACAGATCCATGTATTGCCTGATCAAAGCGGCAAGCTCGCGACATTTACAATTACCATTCACAACGAAGGGAGCAGTGAGCTGCAATTTATTGATTACTGGGTAAGGCTAAAAAGTAAATCCGGCAATCAATTTTCAGCACGCTTGCTGCCTGCAGATAAGGATAAGAACCGGGTTGCTCCCGGTTCAACGACTGATTTAACGTTCTATGCGACCGTTAACACAAGCACGAACCTGCAAGATCTCGTTGTCCAATTTATCAAATGGGATTTTAGCCAGTCCAATTTTGAGCGTGTCCTGGGCGAAGTCGCAGTACCGGATACTTATACAGATGTGACACCTTCAGATGGCGCTGCTGTCATTTCTGTAAATGGAACCAACGTGAAAGCTGCGATTAAAAAGTTTGTCAGCAATAAGAATGAAAAATATCACGTTCCTACCGTATATGTGACTTTAGAGAATGCTGGCAATCATACCGTTACGATTCCTTCTTACCTCTTCTCCATTCGTACCAAAGAGGGCTTGCTTTATCCATTGGAAGCAAAAGGATTGAAAGATTTGAAGATCAATCCGAAGGAAAGCAAAGAAATTCAGCTATCGGGCTCCATTCCGGTAGCCGTTTCACCGGACGAGTGGCAGTTAGCGGTAGCTGAAACCATTCCTGACTTGAAATTAAATGTTTCCGTTGCGAATTTTGGGTTGCCTGCCGTTACGCAGCAAGAAGGCGGCTCTGTTGGTAAGGAGTATTCCTTCACAAGTAAGTCAGGTGTATATACAACTCAGCTTAATGGATTGCATCGATTACCTTGGGAAGATCAAGACCTATTGACGGCTGATTTGACACTAAGCAATAAAGGTGAGGAATCACTTCCGATCCCGAAATTATCAGGGTACTTCCTACTTGATGGAGCTGTGAAAATTGATGCCAAGCTCATCCAGACGGCGAAAGTAATCGGATTGGGTGCAGGAGCGAGTGTCAATCTGCAAATAGCAGGCAAAGTGCCATATACGTATGAATTTTCACAAATTAAATTAGTTCTGCAAGAGAATGACGGGGAAACGCCACCAACTGGAACGGGTACTGGTACGAGCAGTACTGCAGCAACAGATGTGCTGGAGTTCTCCACTCAGGCGGAGCTTCAGGCCATTCCATTCATTGGTATGGGACAGTCCTATACATCCAATGATATTGGGCGTAAAGCGAAGTATGTAGTGCGAAGTGTATCCACCTATGAGGATAAAACGAATATCATGTACTCCGCAATGGTGGAAGCGACCAATTTGGAGAAGCGATTCACGAATGTATCCAAGTTCGTTGCCAATTTCCGAACCTCGGATGGAACGGTTTTCCCGGCAACGGTTGCTGAAGTAAAGAACAAGATTAGTCCAACAGGAAAAGCGTTATTAAATGTATGGGCTTCTGTGCCAAAAGGTTACACGACAGCGAATATGAACTTACTTCTCGGAGAAGCAGTGACCGAAGGGAAGCTGTCGGAAGGCGAGAAAGCTGTTGCGGATTCCTATGTGAACCCCGTTTCCTACTGGCTGCCTGATGAGAAGACGAATGTACTGACAACGCTTAAAAATGTCGAATTGTTCCCATATACGGTTACGATTGATAAGATTGGGACATCGATTGATAATGGCATATTTACTTTAAAATTCAACTACGAGTTAACGAAAGAAAAACTGACTGAGATTAATACTGAAGGCCATAATTTGCTGCTTGTTTTTGAAGATGGCGGTGGGATTAAACGATTTGAGAAAAAGTTTGATTTCAAAGATTTCGATGTTATCAACGGGGATTCAACGGCAGATGAAGATACGAAGATGCGTCTGGGTAAGCGGGAGAACTTCAAAATTACAAATCCTGACCCGGGTCTCATTTATAACACCAAATTCTTACAGAAGTATACACTCAGTATTTATGACGAGTTTCAAGGTCAGAGAAAACTGCTGGCTTCACAGAAAGCTGATTGGTTTATCACAACGGACTAATTCATTATTTAAAGCGAAGGCACTCAGCCTTCGCTTTTTTTCATTTAAGTCACATGAAGTCATAACCATTTATCGGCTCATATGACCAATTTATGACTCAAATATGACTTCATTCACCTGTTTTTATCAAAATGAAGAGCTATAATAAACCCTGACCGAGAAAAAACATAAAATTTTCAATTCTAGTTTATGTTTTGTTAAGAAATTCCAAGTATGATAATTGAGTGAGCACGAAGGATGTAGGTATTAAAGCTGGTGATAGGGGAGAAGTGAGAATGTCCAAGTTAACCGAGTTTTCAATGAAAAATGTGGCAGCTGTTTTCATCGTCATGCTGCTGTTGGTCGTAGGAGGAACGTTTTCTACAACCACATTAAAGGTAGAAAGTATGCCAGATATTACATTTCCGGTCGTCATTATTAGCACTACATACGTAGCACCTCCGAAGGATGTGCTGGATGAAATTACAAAGCCGCTAGAGAAGGCTGTCGCAGGGCTTGATGGACTCAAAACCCTGAGCTCCAGCTCACAGGACAATTATTCACAGATTATCCTGGAGTTAAATCAAGATAAGAAGCCTGAAGATGTGAAGAAAGATGTGGAGAGCCTGATCTCCAATGTGAAGATGCCTCAAGGTTCGGAGAAACCTAAAGTGTTAACAGCAGGCTTTTCTTCCGAACCGGTCTATTATTTGGCGGTTTACGGTGAGGCAGGAATGAACCAAACCGAGCTGGATAAAGCCTATAAAGATACGATTCTTCCTGGCTTTAATGGCCTCAAAGGGATCGACCATGTGGATTCTGTAGGCAATCAGGACGCTGTACTTACCATTAAGCTGGATGCTCCTGCGATAAATAATTATGGTCTATCACCTGCAGATGTTTCGGGTTTGATCAAAGCCTCATTAGTATCTAGCCCTGCGGGTACGGTTGATTTCAATGGAAACACGCAGATGGTTCGAGTCAAAGGCGAAATGGATACCATTTACAGTTTAGATAATTTGAAAATCACAACGAAAACAGGCGATACGCTGCTTCTCAAACAAATTGCCAAAGTCGAAGCCATCAGCGAGTCCAAGTTCATTGCGAGATTAGATGATCAACCAGCCATCGGTGTACTGCTTTACAAAACGAAAGCAGCGAATGCTGTTGAGTTTGCAGATAGTGCAGATAAGCTTATGACGGATTGGGGAAAAACGCTGCCTGGCGTGAAATTCCACAAAATTTACAATTCAGCTAACGATATTAAAGATTCTATTCACGGTATGGTGCAAGAAGGCGGATTAGGCGCAGTGCTTGCCTCACTAATGATCTTGCTCTTCCTGCGTAATATACGTATGACGATCATTGTACTTGTATCAATTCCTCTTTCGATTCTTGTTACGTTATTAGTCATGGGACCTCTAGGCATTTCCCTTAACATCATGACCTTAGGAGGAATGGCTATTGCCGTCGGGCGGGTCGTCGACGACAGTATCGTCGTTATTGAGAATATCTACAGTCAACTGCAAAGAGCGCAAGAACGTAACGAATCTGTTATTAAATTAGCAACGAAACAGGTGTCTAGTGCGATTACTTCCTCAACAATTACAACAGTGGGTGTATTTGGTCCCATCGGATTTGTTAGCGGGGTCGTTGGTGAAGTATTCCGTCCTTTTGCGATTACACTCGTCGTTGCCTTATTGTCTTCCTTGATTGTTGCCTTAACGGTGATCCCGATGCTGGCGAAGCTGATGGTACTTCGAAGCAAGAAGCTTACCAATCACGATGACAATCACGTAGGACCTATGGCTGAGAAATACAAAAAAGCGATCATATGGTCATTGAATAACCGCATCAAAACATTATTGATGGCTGGTTTAGCTCTTATACTCTCGATCATTATTACAGTACCTAATTTAGCGGTGGCTTTCATGCCCAATAGTGAAGCCGTTAAACAAGGGGTCATCGAAATTAAAATGCCGCGAGAAACATCCATCGAAATGATGAATGAGAAGTCCAAAGAACTTGAAAAAGACTTGAAATTACATAAGGACAAAGCGGGCAATTCCGCATTCAAATACATTGAATCCCTTGTAGGCTATAACCAGAGCAGTGACCGCTATGCCTATAGAGCGATGATGTTTTTCGAGCTAACAGCAGAAACCGATGCGACAGAAGGTGTCAAAAAGTATAAGGAAGATTTGTTGAAACTGATGCCTCCAGGATCCGATGTGAATATTCAATTGTTTACTGGTGGGCCTCCTACCTCAACTGGATCTGATTTCTCCTATTCACTAAAAGGGGATGACCAGCTTTATCTCAAGCAAGCTTCGCAGTTGGTAAAAGATAAAATGAAGGAGTTTCCTGAGCTGAACGACATTAAAGACAGCTTGAGTGATTCCAAAACCGAAGTAGAGATTACAGTAGATCAAAACAAAGCACGCTTGTACGGACTCTCCAGTGCTCAAATTTTACAATCCGTTAACGCCTGGATTGCCGAAGAGAAGCTTGGCGACCTGAAATTTAATAATGTCACTTATTCCACCAAAGTTATGTTGAATCCCGCTTACAAAAACTCTGTGGATAAACTGGGTACTTTCTTAGTCAAGACGCCTACCGGTCAAACGATTCAGTTAAATGAGGTAGCTCGAGTCAAACAAATTGAAGCGCCAAATAACATTAGTCGTGAAGACCAAGAACAAATCGTTAGTGTAAAAGCGAAAATTGATGCCACAGATAAAGGCGGCGTCAGCAAGAAAATTACAGAAGAGTTAGCCAAGTTAGAACTTCCTTCAGGCGTTACTCGTGAAGTGAAGGGCGTATCCGATGATATAAATAAAAGCTTCATGCAAATGTTTATGGCCATCATCGCTTCCATCTTCATTGTTTACATGGTCATGGTTATTGCCTTTGGAAACGCTAGAGCACCGCTTGCGATTCTGTTTTCACTGCCGCTTGCTGCGATTGGGGGTCTTTTAGGACTCTTAGTAACAGGTGAATCGATCAATGTCACTTCGCTCATCGGTTTCCTCATGCTGATCGGTATCGTTGTAACGAACGCAATTGTACTCGTAGACCGCGTACAGCAGCTTAGAGAGCAAAATTATTCGATTCGTGACTCCCTAATTGAAGCGGGAATTACGCGGTTAAGACCTATTATCATGACGGCAGGTGCAACAATCATTGCACTCTTGCCTTTAGGACTTGGATTATCCAAAGGAACGATTATCTCTAAAGGTTTGGCAGTCGTTGTTATTGGCGGTCTTACGACTTCAACTTTGCTAACACTGGTAATCGTGCCTATCATGTATGAGATTTTGTTTAAGAAAAGAGAAGGCCGTTGGTTCAGGAGAAAAGGAAAGTCCAATTCTATTCAATCGGAGAAAGCAACATCTGCCCTCCAATAAGCTAAACAGGGGAAAAGGAGAAAACGAATATGAAACGTCAGTTGTTTATGATTAAACAGAGTACTAAATTATTCGGTGTCGTCGCGCTCAGCGCGGCGATAGCCGCAGGATGTTCCGCATCACCAGCAGCAAGTCCAGCAGCAACAACGGCTGCAGCCGAGCAAGGGGTTAAGGTAGTCAAAACAGCCAATATTGCCAAGCAAAAGATTGGTGAGCCTGTTGAACAAGTCGGAGACGTTGTATCTTCCGTTCAATTAGATGTTGTCGCGAAGACCGGTGGCGAAGTCATAGAAATCGTGAAGAAACGCGGAGATCACGTAGAAAAGGGCGAAGTGCTTTTCCGCTTGGATCCAACGGATGTACTTATACAGAAGGATTTGAATTCCGTGAATATTAAAGGGGCTCAGGCAGGACTTACGGAGGCTAAACAGAAGAATTCCAACGGGATTGAAGATGCCAAGGATGGTGTTTCTAAACTGGAAACCGCCGTTAGTGATCTGGAGAAAGCCTACAACACGGTTCGCAATGAATATGATCTAGGGACAGCAACGAAATCTCAATTAGATCAAGCAGAAACGGCGCTTAGTAATAGAAAGAAAGATTTAGCAAGCGCACGTAGATCCCTGAAAACACTGCAAGAGACGAATTCGCTCGCACAAGTTGAGACTAGTTTAGAAACGGCGCAAGTAAATGCGCGGAATATTGAGAGGACTCTTAGCAATCTTGAGGTAAAAGCACCGGCTTCCGGCGTGTTGACGGATCTCAATGTGACTGTCGGTCAAACGTTAGCGCCAGGCGGCCGCGTAGGGGAAGTCCAACAGACGAATCCGGTCAAAATCAAATCCCAACTCACGGAATCGTTGGCTAATCTGGTTAGAGGCAAAAGCGAATTGACTTTCTACATACCAGGGGTATCGACGAAAGCGGGAGCCAAAGTGGTCTACTTATCGGATGTGATCAACGGACAATCCAAAGCGTATGATCTGGAATTGGAGGTTCCGAATCCGGATGGCAAGCTGAAACCAGGCTCCAAAGCACAAGTTGAACTTACCAAGGATGATGAACAAAACGTGCCTGTCGTTCCAAGTCTTAGCATCGTTCGCGAAGGCGGAAATAACTTTGTTTACATTGTAAATGGTGAGACCGTTCAGAAGCGTAAAGTTGAACTTGGCCGTTTGAATGAGACCAACCAAGAAGTGATTTCCGGCGTCAAAGAAGGCGAGATTCTTGTTATTTCCGGTCAACATCAACTAAAAGATCAAGATAAAATAAAAGTCGGTAACTAACAAAAACTTAAAAAGGAGAGACTTTGAGCTCCTGCTCAAAGATCCCTATAATTGGAGGAGAAATAAGTGAAGAAGACGATGAAGAGATCACTAGCTACCATTGTTCTATCAGCTGCACTTTTAACTACAGCATCTTTTCCTGCTTGGGCGGCAGATGGTCTGAACTTGGCAGCAGCAGCGGCAGCAAATACGAATCTAAGCTATACACTGACGGATAAAATTGAGGTTGAAATTAAAAGCATGCTCAATGAGCACGAGTCGGATTCAACGAAATTGGGTGCCGTTATTCGAATTAAAAATACGAGTGGTAAGATCACTCGTGTACCTGACTTTGAATTGCGGGTTCGCATGGCAGATGGCGTTGAATATACGCTGCAGCCTAGTGCCAAAAATCCTAAATCCATACAACCCAAGAGCCAGCAAGAGCTCAGCTACCTAACGACGGTTGAACGGAGTGATGATGTTGCTCTTACTGACCTCAGCTTTGTAGATGTGAATCTTGAGGTATATCCAAAAGAAGAAACAACACTGCTTGCCGTGGTCGTTGACTCTGGCATGGTATGGAATGGCAGTGACAGCACGATAACGAAACCAACCGCGATCCTGAAATGGGGAGAAGCCTTTACCTTACCTTCTTTGCGCTCAACCCTTGGATTCTTACCTGTTGACATTCATAAGGAAATCACAGCCAAAGGCGTGAGCACGGTTGTTCAAATTCAAGTCGTAAATCCGACCAATGAACGTCAGACCGTTCCTAACTTTGGGATTGATGGGAAAACAGAAAATAACGTTTATTCCGGCAGTCGCGCCGAAGCTTCTGTCATGCTAGATCCAGGTGAAAAGAAATATATCCATATTGTCATTCCAAACGAACTGGATACGGAATTTACTAGCTTGAATGTCGTAACACCAGAGAGTTTTGCCATTGCTACCGGTGATGGTAAGTTCCGCGAAGACACCTATCGGGTAGGTCGAGTCAATATTCTTCTCCCTACTGGTGCCGCGACACAAGGAGTCATCCCAGCTCCAGAATACACCTTGGGTACACCAGTTAAACTGGATTCAACAAATAAGTTTGTACCTTCCAATGTGGATGTTTCTTTGGTTGAATTACATGTAACAAGTAATGAAGACGATGGCTTTAATACAGCTGTGGCGAAATTTAAACTGACGAACAACAGTGACCGTCCGATCCCAATTCCGGCGATCCAAACGGAACTTGTTAGTAAAGATGGTTATGCATATGGAGGAAGAAGACAAGAAGCTACAGCTCTAAGTGTTGTGCCAAATGCTTCGTATGTGGTTAGTTATTCGTATGCACTTCCAGCATCAGAAAAAGGTGAAGGATTGAAGATGAACCTTTACAGCCAACAGGTTAGTGGAGAAACGACTTATAAATCACTGCTTGCGACGGCGAAGGTACCTGTTCAGAAGAATGATCCAACGAGTAAAACACTAAACGTATATCCTTACGATATAACGATTAAAGATTGGACGATTTCAGCTATTTTCCAAGGTAATATGACGTATGATTATAAGCTGAAGCTGGATCTGGATATTAAGCCGGATAAGCAAGTAACGGTTGATAAGTTTAACAGTAAGCTCTCATTCGAATTATTCGATAATGTTGGTAATCCGGTTGGAAAATCAGTTGTAGCATTGTCAGGCGAAGGACGTTTATACAATGGATCAAACACAATTAACCTAAATGCGAGATCCAACCAACTGGACTTCCCGATTCAGGTCAAAGTATTTGAGACATTCACAAACGAATTTGGTGAATCCGTTAAACGTTTGTTGACCACATTCAAACAATAGATAATGAAACGAAAAAACTACTTGGACATGTGCGTCTAGAGCACTTCCAAGTAGTTTTTTGCTATATATGGAGCGGTTCTTATTGCAATGTGGTGGAGTGCTCATAAGGAGATCTTTTTTTGGATAAGATAGGATTAACGAAATGAACATAACGGAGTGAAAGCAATGAACTGGATATATTGGGCTAAATTATATGATTCCAAGTTTCAAGCGGGCTGCCTGGCGAAAAGAATGGAAGAAGACTGGTGGATTTACGGCTATGAATGCCCACAAGAAGTGGAAGTATTTAAGTCCAAAAAAGGGCGTTTTGGCGTTCGTTATAACACGTAATTTGTACGAAATACCCTAGAAATTAACGCTTGACTTAGACCGCGCATTTAGTGTATATTTATTTTTGTCGCTGTTGAGCGGCAACTAATGACGCGGGGTGGAGCAGCCCGGTAGCTCGTCGGGCTCATAACCCGAAGGCCGCAGGTTCAAATCCTGCCCCCGCAACCAAATTTTATTTTGGGCCTATAGCTCAGTTGGTTAGAGCGGTCGGCTCATAACCGATTGGTCGGGGGTTCGAGTCCCTCTGGGCCCATAGCACGTAAACCCTTGGTATAAGGGTTTTTATTATTTTATAGCATCAAATAAGCCTCTCGGTCTCATCACTTTTCGATGATATGGAGAGGCTTTTTAGCAAAACAGGCTGAACATTTCGGAAATGGATGGGATGTTGAATGACAACACTATTCGGAATAGATCTTGGGACATCTAGCTTAAAGACGGTTGCTATGAACCCCATGGGACAGATCGTAGGCTTATCTTATCAAAGCTATGACATTCATTCGCCCTTGGTTGGCTATGCGGAGCAAGAGCCTCAATCTTGGTGGGAGGCAGTAACACAAACCTTATCTGATGCTGTTAGGCAAGCAGGCGCCGATAGCGGTGACCGTTTCGCGATAGGCTTATCAGGACAAATGCATGGTCTTGTTGCGATCGGGATGGATGGGCAAGTGCTTCGGCCAGCGATTATATGGTGCGATCAGCGTTCAGTTGCACAGAAGGAACTGATAGAGACGATGTTTTCTAACGAGCAGCTAGGCAAGCTAGTACAGAACAGGGCTTCGACCGGCTTTCTGCTTTTATCACTGTTGTGGTTAAAGCAGCATGAACCGGAAACCTATGAAAAGATTTGGAAAGTCATGCTGCCGAAGGATTATATCAGGTACAGGCTAACCGGCGAAGTAGGAACCGAGTCAACGGATGCCTCAGGTACGTTAGCTTATGATGTAGCCAATAAGTGTTGGTCCAAAGAACTGTTGGGACAGCTCGGAATTGATCCGGAACTGCTGCCAACCGTACGTGAGCCTTGGGAAGTTGCAGGAAGTCTGACAACTGAGGCAGCAATCGATTGCGCAATTCCAGCAGGCACTGTTGTCGTCTTTGGTGGTGCAGACCAACCCATGCAGGCTATTGGCAATGGGATTTTACATCAGGGGCAAGCTTCGTGTACGTTGGGTACAGGTGGACAATGGTTTGTGCCTGTAGCTGCGCCTACCTATGATTCCTTGCTGCGAACGCATACCTTCACCCATGCAGCGCCAGGCAAGTGGTATATGATGGCGGCGATGCTGAGTGCAGGTCAATCGCATAGATGGCTAACTGAAAACATCCTCCACAATAAGGACTTTAAGTCACTCGATGAAAGCGCTGCTCAGGTTCCCCCAGGCTCAGAAACGCTTATATTCCTGCCCTACTTGACTGGAGAGCGAACCCCGCATATGGATCCATTTGCCAGAGGGGCCATGTTCGGATTAACGCTGAAGCACAATGAAGCCCATCTGGTTCGAGCTGTCATGGAGGGAGTTGCTTTTGCGCTGCGCGATGGGCTGGAGGTATTGGTGGCATTGGGCGTGAGAGTCGAGCGAATCGTGATGGCCGGTGGTGGTGCTAAAAGCTCCGTATGGCTGCAGATACTTGCCGATGTGCTAAGTTGTGAGCTATTTCCATCCGCTATGAAAGAGCAGGCTTGCATTGGTGCGGCGATGATGGCAGGAGTAGGGGCGGGCGTCTACGCATCTATAGAGGAAGCATGTGAGATCGTGGTGAAGCAAGTCGAGAGGCCGATTACGCCTATTCTGAAGAACAGATCCATTTACGAAGAGCAGTATGCTTTATTTAAAGAGCTATATCAATACAATAAGGAATTGTTCAAAAGAATGAGCGGTGTAACCATTAACCAATCCTAGACATTAAAGTCAATAGCGAAGAACATCAAAACTTAGTTCCTTCTTATGAGAAGTTATTATACTGTCTACATAGTTAATTGATGAAAACCTGAGGAATCAATTTTTTTGACACGCGTGACGAGGATTCGTATGTGTTGAGAATGGGGATAAGAAATGGGGGAAATAGTGAATTGGGAAATTGGGAAGGAAAGTTGTACGGAGTACAACAATTTCCTCGATTTCTACGGGTAAGCTAAAAGATGTTGTATTGTGTGCAACAATTTTTCCTTTTTAAAAGAAATATGGATATTTTCGGTAAGAAATGTTGTATTTTTTGCAACAATTCCGCGGAAAACGTGAATTATCTTGCGTAATGTTGTACAAAATACAACAAGACAAGGATGATCAAGCGAATGTTTGAGATATTTACGTCTAGGGCGTAACATGCTTTTATATCAAGCTTTACAAACTATCTCGATAAATGTAAGCGTAATCCTTTTTTTTGGATAAAAGACACTCGGAAGAGAAATCTTATACAAGGTTGCCAACAGTAAGACATTAAAGTACGTGAAGACATTTAGTAGTAGCTTAAAGCATGAATAGATGAAAAAGGATCGAGGCTGACGATAATCGTCGGCTTTTGTTCGTTGTCCTTATATCGAGTCAAAATGCGTCAGGAGCGATGGTTGTCTGCAGCGTTGAATGGATGGTGTGCTTATTTTCGAATGTTATTGTAAAATTAATGGTATACCGATTCAAAAGGAGAAAGTTATGTGCCGAAATATTAAAACTCTATTCAATTTCGATCCAATGGCTACTGACGATGAAATTCAGGCAGCCTCGCTGCAATTTGTTAGAAAGATCTCAGGCTTTACTGAGCCTTCAAAGGCTAATGAAGCGGCATTCAATCAAGCTGTCGTGGAGGTAAGTAATGTTGCCCGGAATCTGTTGGACTCCTTGGTAACTAATGCTGAGCCTCGAAATCGTGAGGTTGAAATCGAACGTGCGCGTGCTAGGAATGCCAAAAGGTTTGGAACAAAAGAAGATTAAGAACTTCATAGATGAAGGGCGGGTTCTTTCTTACGGGGAGAGAGCCTTTTTTGTGTTTCTTGGATAGGCATTCAACTTGTCCTTGTAGCGATCAACCCTCGCTGCGCATATCCTGTATGAAACTAGTAGAAATTAGGTGATAGAAAGTGACCAAAGGTTTTGATTGTTCAACGCCTTTAACGGCACAAACCGCCGCTGCTTTCGTCAAAGATGGCTACTTGTTTGTAGCCAGATATCTCGTTCCGAGTGGTTTCAAAGCGTTAACCAAAGGTGAAGCAGACACGATCAGCGAGGCAGGACTGCAAATCGTATCTGTCTTCGAAACAACCGCAAATCGAGCTCTCGGCGGAAGAAGCGCAGGTTTGGCGGATGGGGCAACGGCTGTGCAAGTTGCTCATAATCTTGGCCAGCCACCTGGCAGCTGTATATATTTTGCAGTTGATTTTGATGCCTCAAGCGCCCAAATGCCTACCATTATTGCCTATATCCGGGCAGCGAGTGAGGCGACACCTGACTATACGACAGGTGTATATGGTTCTTATACGGTGATGGAAGCCGTTCGTAACGCGGGAGCTAGCTCTCATTTTTGGCAAACGTATGCTTGGAGTGGCGGTAAAAAGTCGAGTTTTCTAAACATGTATCAATACTTGAACGATGTGGTTGAGCATGGGATTGGCGTGGATTACGATGAATCGTATGGGTATGAAGGTTGGTGGAGCACGATAGCACCACCTGAGCCCCCTGTGTCGTATCCTCTGTCTCCTAAAGATGCCAATGTGATTATACCGTTCCTTTCGGCTGGATATGAGGCGACGTCATCAACTGCGGCTAAGGAGGAATTTCATCGTCTTGCTAATGAGCTGCGCAGAGTTTCGGGTCAACCGCAACAATAATCGCCTTAAAGTAAACCGAATCCTCCATTGATACGTTTACTCTATTGAGTAGATGTACACATTCAAAGGAGGATTTTTAATATGAAAAAAAGCTTATTCGCGGTTGTACTCGGTTTCGTTTTGCTGGCTTCAAGCATCTTATCGGTTTCAGCTCATGACCATGAGCCTGGGCATGATAGCATGGCGGTCTGACATGAGTATGAAAGCATCCGTACAACAGCAGGTAAAATCCGATATGAAGCTAACTTTAAATGGTAAACCCTTGCAGCTGGATGAGTCTTACCTCATTGATAACTCTTTGTTTGTGCCGTACCGTGCCTTTGCAGAAGGCATTGGATCCGAAGTGGGCTATGATGCCGCGACACAAACGGTAACGGTAAAGAAGGACGCAAAAACGGTTAAACTTATGATCGGATCCTCCGAAGCCAATGTGGACGGTGCCAAAATATCTATGGTCGGTCCAGCACAGTTAATTAACAGTTCCACCTTTGTTCACTCCCGGTTTTTGGCTGAAGTGTTCGGGATTAAGGTCATGTATGATGAAGCAACGCGGACGGTAAATCTCGACAGCGGAGGGACTTCCGGATCTGGACAAGAGGTAGCCAAAACCTATTACGTGAATATGGAGGGCTTTGCTTTCAAAGAGGGGGATATCACCGTTGAAGCTGGCTCTACGGTTATTTTTACGAATAAGGATAAAGTGAAACACAATGCTGTCGCTGATGATGGCAGTTTCAAAACCGCGCTTTTGGCAACGGGTGAATCGGAAAGTGTTACGTTTGCCAAGCCAGGTGAGTATACGTACTTCTGTCAGCCTCATAAGGATTTCATGAAGGGTAAAATTACCGTGAAATAAAGATCATAAGCCCGGCATCTCTCGACTAGCGCAGAGATGCCGGGCTTTATTATTGAATGACGGCGCTGCGGATATACCATCGCTCATCAAGCGAAGCTCTTTCGAGGCGAAAGAGCACGCGCCTGTTCACAACCGCGGATGCACGCATCGGCGTAGCCGAAACGTCAACCGCGGTGTCAAGCTGCAGGAGCTGGGACACGTCCCGCTCCGGGAACTTGGACAGTCGGCGCATGCTTCGCACATGCACCGCCTGTTCTTGCCCGGTGGTGACCTGCAGCAGCTGCAGGTCACCTTGGTTCGCTGCGCTGATCCACACGTCGATCAGCGCCCAGGGCGAGAGCTTGCTGATGTATTCCGTCAGCAAGCCTGCCGCTCGGTGCACCATGACCTGGTGCGCCGGGTCTACGGAGCGGGAGCCGTGCGTCACGCTCCCGAGGAAGTGAATACAGAAATGACCGTTGAAGTCATTTCCCGGAATACCGTCACCTCCATGCGGCATGCCGTGCATGGATCCGGCCAGCGTGCGGCCGTTCAGCTTCACGAGGACCGCCTTGCGGTCCCAGCTCCAGGCGCCGCCGTAGATGGCTTTGAGCGTCGCGGAGTCGGCTTTGGTCAGCGGCTGTACATCCGCATGATGGGAGCCTGCGCGGCGCTGCCCCTCAAAGCTAAGACCGCTCTCCACGTCTACGATAGTGAATTTACTGTATTTGGGGAGGACTTCACTCGCCTCCTCCCAAGAAAGTATTTCGCCATAGTGCTTGGCTCTAACAACTTGAACTTGAGAACGAAGCGTGTCTTGAGCGGCGCTTGATATGTTTAACGTGAGTCTCGCCGAGAGATCCACCACTTCACCATTCGGAGTGACACCATAGCTTTGTTGCACACCCTTTTTATCAAAGGAAAGCGTGGTATCCGGGAGAAGGGGGGCGATGAATGGGGCACCAGTACCTCCATCTTCTAGCTCTCGTTGTAATTTTTTATCTACAAATGTAGCTTCAGTTTGATAAGCAGCGTGAGGTGAAACTTTAACGACCAGCTGGAGCTTCCCAGAACTCGCGGTTTCTTCAAGCTGTGGCATTTCGCCGTAAGTATGCGCGTTAATCCCTATTGCAGCTGTTAGTAGGCTTGTAAGCAACAGCGTGCAAAACAGCTTTCGGAGCAAGCTGTTTGCTCGGTATGGATGCATAGGTTAGCTTCCTCCTAATTCAGTTTGATAAGCACATAATCAAGTTTTTACTAAATGACTTAAATTTATGAACAGCCGTCCTGACTGTGCTGATCTATTTCGATTTGTGATAAAATAACAGAAGTATGCCGTGATTAGCACACGATTTGGAAGGGAAGGGAATACGAATGAAACCAAGCGCGGGTAAACCGTTTGAATTATGTATAGCGACTGATCGTGTTGTGAGAGGGGACTTTTATGAAGTGGCATCACAGCCGGCCAGAGGGACTTTAATTATTTGTCACGGGTACAAAGGCTTCAAAGATTGGGGGATGTTCCCGCATGCGGCTCAGGCGTTAGCCGAAGAGATCGATGTGATTTCAATCAATTTTTCGCACAATGGTGTGGGCGCTGACTTACTTGAGTTTACGGAACTTGAGAAGTTCGCTCGAGAAACCTATTCCAAAGATTTAGAAGATTTGCATGCGGTTGTGAATCATATTCGTAATCGTGAAAGCTCAGCCACCCCGAAACCCATACTTCTTTTAGGTCATAGCAGGGGGGCGGGTGTGTGCTTGATCTATGCGCTTGATTATCCTGAACACATTGCCGGTGTAATTAGCTGGAACGGAATTGCGAATGTCGATTTATTTACGGAGGAAAATAAAGCGCAGATGCGGGCAGCAGGGCGAACGTACACGATGAACGGGCGCACCAAACAAAATATGCCGCTGGACCTCGAAATCTTAGAAGATATGGAGCATAATCGCGAGCGCTTCGATATTGTGGGTAGGATTAGCACTGCTAAATTCCCAATCGCCCTTATTCAAGGAACGGAAGATGGAGAGAGAGGAATCCGAGGTTCACAGAGGCTTGTTGAGCAAAATGCCGCCATTGCATGGATTAGAATTCCTGAGGGCAACCATACCTTTGGGTCGGTACACCCGTATCAAGGGGAGACGAAGCCGTTGAAGGAAGCAATTCTTGCAACCAAACGAACGATACAAGGGATGTTAGCCTAAACGATGTTAACGATTAGACAACTTAGTGCAGTAATCACGATAACGATTGTAGGGCTTGCAGCCGCTTATTTTCTACATATTCCTTTAGTGATTGGATTTTCGTTAGGGCTTTTGACATTGGTTGCCCTCATTTGGCGAGCGGGAACTACATTGAAGGACATCTTGAAAAGCATGTGGGAAGGTGTTAAACACACCAAAGAGGTCATTTGGATTCTTGCCCTAGTTGGCGTAGTTATTCCTACATGGACTATGAGCGGTACGATTCCGTTTATGATTGATTTGGGCCTTAGTGTAGTTGATCCCAGTTTTTTTCTAACCTTTTCATTTGTTCTTTCTGTTTGCATCTCCATGGTGCTGGGCACATCTACAGGAACGCTTAGTTCCGTAGGAATCCCATTAATTGGGCTGGGGCTGCTGCTGCAAATCCCGCTTCCTATGGTTGCTGGTGCACTTGTGTCGGGTGCTTTTGTAGGTGATCGGACTTCACCATTTTCCAGTGCAAACAGACTTGTGGCTTCTTCAGCAGGCGTTTCCATGAAGGTTCTTTTTAAAGCGTTACTACCCACAACTATTGGTGCGCTAGGTGTCTCGCTGGGGTTTTTCCTCGTATGCGATTTGAGTGGAGAATGGCATCGGAGTGACATCACCTTACACAATCAGCAGTTTGCTTCGGGATTTAGATACAGCTTGTGGCTTTTGCTGCCAGTGCTTGTCCTATTGGTTTCGATCCTTCTAAGGTTCAAAACAAGAAATGGCTTCCTCTTGTCGATTGCTTGTGCCATCCTTATTGGCATGGGCTTGCAACAAATAACTTGGCATGAATGGCTGCATGATATGTGGTTTGGCTACCATTCCAGCATGTTTAGTTCTTTGCAAACCAAAGGGCTTTCCAACATGATCGAACTGATTGCCCTTATCGCACTCGCGGGAGCTTATAGTGGCATTTTAGAGCAGTATCGTGTCCTAGAGACTTATATGCAAAAGCTGCTAGGAGAGACGTCCGCTTCACTCCTTTCGGCGACTGTACGAACAGCACTGTTTGGCCTAGGCCTTGGCCTTGTTTCGTGTACGCAAACATTGCCAATTATGATGACGGGGCGGAGTTTGAAGCCTTTTTGGGAAGAGCGATTTCCTCGCAGTCAACTGGCCCGAGTTGTGGCTGATTCAAGCCTTATTCTAGCTGCGATGATTCCGTGGAACATGCTTGCCATCGTCTGTGGAACAATTGTAGGCGTACCCGTGCTCGCGTATGTTGGCTATGCGCCGTTTCTTTGGGCTTTGCCTGTATGTACCTTACTGTGGTCCTTTTGGTGGAGAGACCGTGGAAGTTTAAGTAGTAGTAGAGGAGTGGGATACGATGCCTAATACCTATTTTATTTCGGACCATCATTTTGGTCATTCATCCATTATTGATTTCGAAGCTCGGCCTTTCGCCGATGCAGACGAAATGACCGCGACGATGATTGCCAAATGGAACGCTGTTGTTAGCAAAGAAGACAAAGTATTTCATCTAGGGGATTTTTCCTTCTTGAACAAAGAGCGAACCAAAGCCATTGTTTCGGAGTTAAATGGTTATAAAATCCTCATCTTAGGCAATCATGATCGAGGAAGGTCGAGAACCTGGTGGCTTGAGGTCGGTTTTGACGAAGTGATTGAGTACCCGATCATTTATAAGAATTTCTTTTTCCTATCCCATGAACCGATGTATATGAACAAACAAATGCCCTACCTCAACGTACACGGCCACATTCACAGCCAGAAATACGAGGGACGCCATTACTTTAATGTGAGTGTGGAGCATTGGGATTATACGCCAGTTTCTTTTGAACAGATACGAGATTCCGTTGTAGTGAGTGAGGAGCAGTCGTGAGGGGGCTGTCCAATAAGACGTTCTTCTTTAGGCTCCCTCTTGTTTTCATTGTTGCACTATATGGAAAAGAGCAGTTTTCCAGTTAGATGACCGTTTAGAGCAATTAACGCCAAATGAACTGGAGGAATTCCTGTTAGATTTCGCTCCGTATCGAAACAAAATAGAGGCTGCTCGCTAGGTTTTTAACCTTTTGAGTCAGCCTCTTACTTCTAGTGTCCCGCTAATTTGTTAATGGTCTCTATTTTCTTATCATGACTTAGCCTAACAAACACAGTAGATATTTCACTTTTTGGGTTATCTACACGAATATCTCGATTGTTGAAATGCACATGATCAATTCCTAAGCTGTGGAACATAAATTTATGTTCCTCCGTATCCAAACCTTCGAATGAGAAGTCTCCCATGAGTCTGAAAATGTCTTCATTATCTTTCATAAGAACATCGATATGGTTAGTGGTTACGTGAATATTCAGCAGCAAGGTATTGGAAAATTCGATTAGAAAGGTTCCTTTACGAATTCCTTTTTCTAGTCTATGCCACTTTCCAGTAATAGCCTCAACCAGCGTACTTCCATCAGAGTACTCGTTCATTTTGCCACCTCTCTACTTGCATATTAAACTCGTTTTTTATTTCTTACTTTTTCAACAAACCAAATCGTTGCAACCCCAAATGAAAACAGAAAGATAACCACAAGGATAAGTAACCCCAGAATAGGAATATTTACAGATGAGGTTAGAATAAATGCTCCTATTGTGGCTTTAATCCAGTCCGCTTTCCCCGAAGTTCCTTGGACTCGTTCTGCAATGAGATAACTAATGGTGGTCATTCCAAAAGCAAATGCAACAAAAATAATGAGACCTATAAGAAGTATGAAAGGTATTCCTACTACGGTAAGTAGCAAAAGCAAACTTACAGCGATAAGAATCATTCCGCTAAAAAAACCTGTATAGATCAGCTTGCCCATGGATTCAAACCTATGTTTCTCAATGAAAGAAGTGGTTCGTTGCTTACCAAATAAGATCATTAGCAGGGGGATAAGAATCATAATTAAACTTCCAGCTAATTGAATGACCCATATTCCAAGCAAGAGTCCTCCACCAATGAGAAGACTATTTTGAGTAGCATCATCCAAGGAAATACTTATGACGTCGCCATGAATCACCGACCCAGCGTCTTGTTGGACTTTCCCCCCAATGACGAATACAAAGCCTTTAACCTGTGATGTGGACCCAAGGTGGACGTCACCATTTACAATTACAACAGAGTTAGCAACTGATCCTAAGACGAGAGCATCTCCGCCTATAACAATAACATCATCAACCGTTTGATTCGCAGGGATCGTTGTCGTTTGATGCTCAAAAATACTTTTCGCCATAACAGAAGAAGGAAGCAGCACGAATGCGAACAAAACCAAAAGGGCTGCATATATTTTTTTTTTCAAATAAATTATCCCCTTCCGTTCATGTTAGTCTGGAGCAATCGACGTAGATAAAAACTTGAGAAAATAAGCATGAAGATTGAAAAGATGATCGATGCACCAAATAAAGAGGGAACTGACGTTAGGACACTTGGTATGACAAAGACGAGAACAGCTATAAACTTAAACAAAATGGATATTAATGTAACAAATACAGGCCCAGATAAAATTAAAACAATAAGAACAGTAAGAATTCCTAATACTGGTAAAGTAACCCACGCTTTATTAATAGGCTTAGCAGCTGGATATAAATTTATTTCATTTATGATTCTTTGTTCTAGGTCCTCTGGTGCCTCAAAATCCTGAAAAGCAGAAGAAACTTGGAACTTCATGTGAAGAAGATCTTCATAAAGCGTCTGGCATTGTTCACAACAGGCTAGATGTTCTTCAATGATGCGATTTTCATCGGCATTCAGTTCGTTATCGATATACGCTGACAATAAATCATCCGGATGGTTAATCATAGCTCATCCCCCTTTGTCATTTCAATTCGCAGTGCCATACGAGCGGCATGCATGCGAGATTTCACGGTACCTACGGGTACATCTGCTATCACTGCAATTTCCTCATACTTGTATCCATGAATGTCATGCAGCATAATAACCTCTCGGTGTTCTGGAGTCAGATGATTCAATGCCTCTTCAATCGTCAGTCTGAGGTGTGTTGGTTCATAACTTACATTTAATTCTTCATTTTCTGTTGAAAGTGGTTGTTCTCTAGCGCGTTTTTTTAGTCTATCCTTACAAAGATTCGAAACAATGCGAATCATCCAGGCAGAAAAGGCGTACTCCGTTTCAAGTTGATTCATCGAATAGTAGGCTTTGATGAAAGCTTCCTGAGCGATATCTTCTGCTTCCATCTGATCCCCTAACATACCTAAAGCATACCGATAAACATGACCTTTATACCTCTTTATTAATGCAGTGAAAGCTTCCTTTTCTCCTCGTTTGGCTTGGTAAATTAGTCGGTAAAGTTCTTCATCCACACAGTATCAACCCCCTTACATCCAAACGATACAGCAACTACGAAGTTATAAATCCATCCTTACGGAGCATACGAAGGATCTCTAATAAGATCACATTTAAGCTAATCCAAGCACCTCCAAATGCATAACCAGCGATGACATCACTTGGGTATTGAACATCAAAGAAAATGCGACTGAGCCCTACTAGCAAACATAGGAGGATCACAAACAATGTTGCTGAAATACGAAACTTCAACCTTACTTGATGCCGAACCAGTAGATAGGCAGCAAAGCCGCAGACGGTTATTGAAATTAATGTCTGCTCACTTGGAAATGTAGAGGGGAATGGATAGTTAGTAGAAGAGGGACCAATGCGATGAAACAATGCCCGCAATCCCTCATCCAGAGCCTCTCCTCCCACAATAACCATTGTAAAAGACAGCAATTCAAGCATACGATCTTTGCTTTTTATTAAAATCCAAAGAGAGGTAACTACGATTAAAGGGACAAATAAGTAATAGGAGCCCAATAGAGCAAAATGGTTCATCCAAACGGTCCATTCTGGATCAAAAACCTCATGAATGATATAACTCGTGACTTCATCAAATAAAGCAAATTCATTGGCTAAGAAATCTTGGATTAGTCCAATCATTAAGGTTATGAATGCAGCGAAAATCGCAAAGGCAGCAAGCACAATAAACTTAATCTTACCCATAGAATGAAAGTTATGGATTCCTTTTTCCAGACTATTCGTAAGCATTTCCCTAATTCGAAGCTTATTTTTTCGATATAAATATACCATAATGAAAATGAAAGCCGCGATAATCCCAGCGTAAATCAGATATCGATTAATCGTATGATGATATTGCTCCCATTTTGGGCCTAATACTTTCCCAAGGGAAATAAAAACACTCACCCAAATGAATGCTCCTGTATAAGCATACCATGCATACTTACGAAAACTAATACGTGTCACGCCCGAGAAGTACCCGGTAAAATGCCGAACCCCAGGAATAAAATAGGCGATAATCAACACTTTATTTCCATACTTTTGAAACCAATATGAAATTTTATCCAATTTTTCGGGACCTAGATGAACATGTTTACCATATTTTTCAAAGAACGGAGTACCTAGTCGAAAACCAATCCAGTACGAAAGGGTCACACCGGTTGATACACCGGCACCTGCTGTTAATATACAAAGGAACCAATTTAACTTTCCTTGAAAAATCAGTAGCCCTGCATAGCTCATCAAGACTTCCCCAGGAAACGGTAACGCAAGCATCTCAAGTAAAAGGGCAAAGAAGAGAACCCAGTAGCCATAATGTTCTAACCAGCTTGTTAAAAACCCCAAATAAATCTTCCTCCTTTCTTAGTATTCTGATCGTTCAATGGGAAAAATAACCCTTTATCCAACTTAAGGGTTATTTTTAATTATTCTTTTAGTTCGTTTTTGTCTTTTTCTTACCTTGCATCCATTCATAAATAATTGGAATAACCATGAAACTATTTAGCGTTGAAGTGATCATCCCGCCAATGACAACAATGCCGAGTGTTTGTGAGATAACAGTATCAGCACTCTGTGATAGCGCCAATGGCACAAGTGTAAGTACTGTTGTACCTGCAGTCATGAAAATGGGGCGGACCCTAGATAAACTGCCATGGAGTACCGCATCTCTCAATTCAATGCCAAATCTACGATTCCGTTCAATCTTATCAATCATGACGATTCCATTCGTTACTACGATTCCTATTAGCATCAAAAGACCGATTAGTGCAGCGAGGTTCCACTCACCGTGAATGAGATAAAGAGAAATTACGACGCCGCTTAAGGCAAGAGGAATGCTTAATAGAACCGCAAACGGTGCTTTCCACCCTTTGAAGACAAAACTAGTGATAAGCAGAACAAGTAAAATGGATACAGCAACTGCAATGGAAATTTCAACAATCATTTGCTTTACTTGCTCAGAAATGCCGCCAAGTGAATAGGTGACTCCATTTGGCAATTGAATGCTTTTTAACGTGTTATCGACATCATTTGAGACTCTGCTAACATCTTTCGAGATGATCTGAGTAATCACAACGGCAAGAGGTTCTCCATCACGTTCTTGAATAGAAGACGCAGCATTATTTTCATGAATACTTGCTAGTTGATCCAATCTTATTTGTTGACCATCTTTTGTAGAAAAAGACTCCGCTGCTAGGGAAGCTATTACATCCTTAGACTCGCTTATTTTTGAAGTATTTGCATCCTTCGTTTTAATCGGATCGATGTAGACATCGACACCCGTACTTCCGCTAGCAGTAGGAATGTCAAAATCTTTAGCTCTCGTCATATAGAGGGCCAAAGTCTTATTAATATCATCTAGTTTGACGCCTGTTTGTTCGATTTTATCCCGATTTAATGTTACTGCAAATTTAGGAATTCCACCGGTTAGATCTGTTTTCCCATTCACGCTCAGACCAGTTACATTAGCAAGCTTAGTACGAACTAACTGCGCAGCGGTTTCGAGTGTTTGTTGATCGGCTCCGCTAAGCATTATTTTCATTTGAGAATCGTCACCGGCAATGTTTTGGTTTGTGACCGTAAATGCGGCTTTGCTGGATATAGCCTCTAGTTCTTTCTGCTCAGCTTGGATAAAAGCATCCAATTGATTCTTATCTTTTAGTACTACAGATAAGTTACCCACATTCGGCAGCTGTATAAAACCACCACCTGCATCAAAAACATCGTCAGCTTGCGGAGTAAAATTGGAACCGAATGTAGCAGAAAATGAGGCCACATTTGAATGATTTCGAAGTACGTCCTCCACTTTCTTCACTTCTGAATCTACCTCCGAAAGAGAACTACCCTTAGGCAGTTCGATCTTAATGGCTACTTGGCCTGATTTAGCGCTGGGTAACAAATTAATCGGAAGCTGCGTGGCAAAAAATGCCGCGGCTACAAATAAAACAAGGGAAGCAGTGATAACCGTTTTCTTTCGTTTCAACGCCAAAAGTAATACGGGTTTCATTACGGGCTCAAGAGTTACGGCTTTCGTATTTAGTCCTTTCCAGCCTAGAAATGCAAGAGATGGTATCACTAACATGGCTACTAGGAAGGATACTACAAGTGCAATGACAACTGACCATGCGAATCCTGAATAAGAAGCACCAATAATGCCGCCTACTAAGGCTATCGGAACATAGACAGCAATTGTTGTTGCTGTAGAAGCAAAAATCGCTGGCAACATCTCGTTCACTGCCGCAACAAGCGTTCCTATGACAGGTTTATCTTTATTATCTTGAACTTTACGATACATGTTGTCTAAAATAACAATGGCATCATCGACGATTCTTCCCATAGCAACGATAAGCCCTGATATCGTTAAAATATTAAGCGTTACTCCCATAGATTTCAAAATGGCTGTTGTTGCTAATAGAGAGATAGGTAAGGATATCGCAATTAAAAGGGTAGATCGAATATTTCGGAAGAAGAATAACACGCACAGCATGGAGAACAAGCAGCCCCATAGCCCTTCATGAACTAATCCTTTCAAAGAGGAATTGAGATCATGTTCTCTGTCTACTAACAAATTTAGCGCGACATCTCCGTTTTTAACGGATGTAATCTGCGAAGCGCGATCTCTAACTTTTTGTGCAACATCGGTGATGCTGGCAGACGGCGTTTTTAAAACATCGAGTAACACGCTTGCTTTTCCATCCGTTCGAGAAATGGTTTTCACATCGGTTAAGGAATGGGAAATATCTGCTACTGCCGATAGGGCAACGGATTTTCCTTGTTTATTTTTGATCTGAATACTCCCTATTTCTTGATCACTGAGATTCCAACTTTCAATAACAACAGGGATAGATGCTCTTACATTGGCAATGTTACCTTTAGACCAGTTCGGTAGTGAAGTTGTAATGGATTGGTTGAAGTCATCCATGGTCATTCCACTGCTCATTAAGTCTTTCATTCGGACTGTGATGACATATCCATTATTAGCTCCGCCGACTGTTCTTACATCAGCTACACCAGGTACTGATTTTAAATGATTGACAATATCCGTTTGAATCTTAGATCGAAGCGTGAGGTCATCAACTTGTGCGCTTTTGGAGATCAAACTGTAGCTTAGTATTGGAAACGAACTTGTCGTAACACGAGTAACTGCAGGCTTGGCCACACCGCTAGGTAGATCCACATTGTTTAATGCTTGCTTAATTTCATTTTCTGCTTTACTCATATCAAAACTCATGGGGAAATAGAGGTTCATGAGTAAACCTCCATCATATGAGGTGGTTTCTACATTCGTTAATCCATCTGATGTACGAATCGCATCTTCAAGCTTTGAGGTAATATCCTTCTTCATTTGTTCCGCTTGATATGCTGGTGCGCGCAGAGAAACCATGAGTGTTGTGTTGTTGATTCCCGGTAAGTAATCACGCTGCATTTGAAAAGCGGAGGCGGCCCCCCAAGCTATAATGAGCACGATACAAATAATGATGATCGTGGCACGCTGCATGGCAGCTTCAATCAGTTTCTTCATTTTGAAACTCCTTTCAAATTTGCCTTATAACTTGAAGGACTTCGTTTTTGCCCAGATTGTTCATCTTGGCTTTTGGTTTTTTTATCCTGTTGGTTTTTGGGATGTATGTATCGTGGAAAATCAAAGAATCCCGTCCTATGGAGGACGGGATTCAGTAATCATATTAATTTTAGAAAAAGAGCCTTCAAATCTCAACCCTTATTTCTTTTTCACTTCTTCTACAAACACGTCACTTGCGTCACGGTTACTTCCAAGCTCTAGGATCGTATATTTCTTTTCACCAATCATGATGACATCTTCAACTTCTGGAAGCGGATCCCCTAGATACACAGTTCCCAAATATACATTACTGCTCTTCAAACGTAAATTCCATCGATGCTGTTGTTTCGTCATTTCCTTGTTCCTCCCAAGATCTACTTTCATCAAGTTACCATAAATTAAGCCAAGATGAAAGCCCCACTATCAAACAAGCTCATAAGTATGGTACAGTAGTGTCAAGATTGAGCGGGAAGGTTGACCATTACATGACTGCACAAGGTGTCTCAAAGGAAGAACTTTCCATCCTGCTCCCCAGGAATGACGAGTTATTTCACGGTTCACAGGCGAACATATCTTACATTCCCAGGTCCAAAAAGAAACGAGGAACGCTTCCATTTTTCCAAAAGCTGTTCCGTTATTGGCGTAAATAAGTATGAGAACCATCTGTTGACAATCACTTAAATCCTTGGTATATTACTAATTGTCCTCAAAAAACGACTTGTTAGCTCAGCTGGGAGAGCACTATCTTGACAGGGTAGGGGTCAGTGGTTCGAGCCCACTACAGGTCATACCGAGGAAGTCCTTACATGGTAAGGGCTTTTTCTTTTTTCTCATATTTCTTGTGCTTTGAAACGCTATTCTAATCGGATGATTCCGATAGATGGCGTTTTTTTATGGTTCTCAATGCAAATAAAAAAGAGGCTGCACTTTGCAGCCCCCGTGTATGTATTATCGAATGTTGTATAGGGAAGCAAGGCAATCAACGAACATTTTGTTATATTCCTCGCGGGTATAGTCTTTATTGCAGGCAATGTCTCTGCCTAGGAATTGAAACCAGGTGATTTCGGTGGGGATTTTTTTGTAGACAAACTTTTCGTTTTGGATGAGGAACGTATCATTCTCGAAATACGGTACATTGTCAAATTGGAGAGCTTTTTCGCCTTTTTGTTCACTAACTAATGTGGCCAAAAGAATGAGCATGCGGTAGGGATCACGGAATATTTCATATTGTTCAGTCAAGGTAAACACTCCTTTATCGGATAATGGACAACGTAATCATACTAGAACTATTTTAAGAATAGAATACTTCCCTGGAAACTGGTGAGGAAATTGAAGAAATACATGATCATTTCGAAGGAAAAAAAGAAAAGACTGATTTTCACTCTAAGGAGGATCGAGTGAATCAGTCTTTTTTTGCTTGCTCCTACATCAAAGGATTAGCGTTTGAAGCTGGATAGTTGTTGCTCAGCTATTTGCACTAATCGCTTCGTGATGTTGCCACCAATTGCACCAGCATCACGTGTTGCCAAATTACCGTTGTAACCAGTAGGGGAGAGAGGGACACCAATTTCCTGAGCGACTTCATACTTCAGTTGATCCAATGCTGCCTTTGCTTGTTGTACGACTAAAGTGTTGTTTCTAGCCATTCATAATCATCTCCTTTTTTTTGGTACACCAGTATTATTTGAATGTTCAGATTATTTATTCACGAAATTTTAAAAAATTTACAAGTTTTTTTATCGTCTTCCAAATATCAATAAACCCCCAACCAGTAGGCTGGGGGGATTATATAATTAGAATGATTATTCCTCTTCGGATTCCGTGCTTTCTTCCGCAGCAGCAGCTTCTGCAACTTCTTCAGACACCTCTTCGCTCACCACTTCTTCGGTGGACTCTTCGGCGATTTCTTCTTCATTTTGGGATACAACTTCTTCTTCTTGGCTCATTTGTTGTCACCTCCTCCGATACGTATAGTATCATCTTAGCTGCTTCTAGCAGGCTAAACAAGTAGGGCAATAGGGAAAATGATAGATTTAATGTAACCTTTATCTGTTTGTCATTCCTTGTGGAATTTGAATAGCAACTTAAGTCGTATTCTGCTAGAAAATGCTTTGTTTTCGCCTGATTGCACGATTAAGCATGTTTTATTTTTTCTATGAATATACATGAGGCGAAGCAGCAAAAGTTCAAGATTTGCTAAGCTGAGCTTATGCTTACGAAGTTAGTTTTCTTACGAAAACTCTTAGGAGGAATCCGAATGAATCGGTCGGATGTTATTTTGGAGTTACAACTTGTACCGGAGCTGCTTAAACAAGCAGAAGCCATCTATGTGGATGCGGTATCGGAATTGGCATGGGCGAAGCATCAGTTTCTAGCCAAAGAATGTGAAGTTATTGGGGATGGTATGGTTACAGGGAAAAACGAGCTTCAACGACAAGCGGAAATGTGGCCTTACACCAAAGATTTACAGCAGCAAGTTTTGCGGATGGAAGACGCCGTCGAGCATACGAAGGTTGAGTTCCATTTCTACAAGAGGAAGCTAGAGAATCTACAAATCATCGCGAAACTCATGACGATTTTATAAGGAAATTTATGAAATGAATCAAGTCTGCAATCTAGAGATTGCAGGCTTTTTGCTATAGAACGCTAATGATGAAAAATTTGTTCTTTTAATGCGGTTACAGTGTAATGCAGTTGTGCATCCTAAGGGTAGATTATGTAAAAGCCAAGTATTCGGGAGGATATCACCAGTATGAAATCAATGAAGATCATCATGACTGCCAGTCTGGGATTGTTTGTACTTACCGCATGCCAAAGTGTGAAGAGCACGGTAACATCAGAAGCTGCCTCACCACCATCAGAGCTGCAATTCTCGCTCATCGGTTCGAGCGGCCAACCCATAGGGACTGCCCATTTAACATCTGTTCAGGATGGCGTTCAAATTGATCTGGAGGTTAGCGGGCTGACACCAGGCAAACATGGCTTGCACTTTCACGAAAAAGCAATCTGTGAAGCCCCTAATTTTGATTCGGCAGGAGCCCACTTCAATCCATTTAAGAAGGAACATGGCTTTCACAATCCTAAAGGCTTTCATGCAGGGGATCTCCCCAATTTGGTTGTGGATGCACAGGGGAATGGAAAGTTTAGTGCCGTTACAAAGTCTGCAGTGCTGCTTCTAGACAAGCCGAATTCATTGCTAAAACAAGGGGGGACTAGTCTGGTCATTCATGAGAAAGAAGATGATCTGAAGACAGATCCAACCGGTAATTCGGGTAAACGAATTGCATGTGGTGCTGTGAAATAAAGGAAGGAGCTGTCTGACAACATGATTAAGACACAGGATCTCAAGCTGCAAATGGATGAACTCACGAAACAAAATGATATGGTGCTCATCGAGCTAGAGCAAGTAAAGAAGATGTTGATTAACAGCTCTCAAAGCTCACAAGGAAACCAAGGGCAGCAACAGTTTAATAATAGTAGCAGTGACCAGCAAGCCTCTGACTCTAATCAACAAGCGCAGGGGCAAGCCCAAGATCAGAACCAGAACCAGAACCAGAATCAAAGTAAAAGGGCTGGTCAAGGAGACGCGAACGGTCAACAAGTAACAGACTTAGCCAATGATTTATTGAAAATTAAGGATCTCGTTGAAAAATTAGAACAAAAAACGTCTCAATATGTAAGCAGTCAGTCCAATGGTACGTTAACAGAGAAAGATGCGGTTAATCTAATACTTACCTTAATGAATGGTATGGTAGATTGGGCGAGCGAATTTGTTTCATCCAGAGCGGCGTCGAATGGACAAGTACAATAGTCGAATATGTCAATGAAAAGGCAAAAGAGCCGCAAGAAACAGCTCTTTTGTCTTTTTTGTCGAATGCTAACTTTATTCATTAAGTGAACTTAATAAAAGGTTTATTGATTTTTTAGGCGATTCGACAATATGTCCATATTTACAGATGGCAGGATGACCGATAAAGTAAAGTGTAGACAAAAAGAAAGAGTACAAACCATGGATGGGGTGTTGGAATCGTGAGAGAAATAGATATTAATCACGTCATGAGTCAACTTGGCATTCAGCCAATACAATGGCAAGAACTTCAAGATCAACAAAACAAAAAAAATCAACAAGATGAAGTTGAGCGTAATGGCACTGTCGACCCATCGCTTGAAACTTCCCCATTACTTAATGACCCCTACGCCATCAAGTTTCACTTGGATATTCACGTGAAACTCTAGCTCATGATAAAGGGATTGCCACGTTTTCCATTCTTCTTTTACTGTTCCAAAGTATTGCGCTCGATCATCCAACCCAAAGTCCAAAGGATCCACATTTGCTTTATTTTCATATCCACATAAGGCCGCTCATTAGCAGGTGTATGGACTCTATATTTGGATTTAATGCTATATAATGGTTACTTGCTGCTTCGATGATCGGAAGGATGGGATCCATTCCCCATTCTTTTTTTTTGAGGTAAAAATCGAATAAATTGATCTCTTCCCGAATCACAGTGGTATCACAAATATGATCCAAGGATATCCTTCCTTTCCAAGCAAAGTTTTCCTTTTAGTTTGTCTCTTTAAGTCGGGACCTATCCGTCTGCCTTCTTCCAATTTGGTTTAATCAGATGGAGAAGCGGGTATGCTTGGGAATAGAAATGGTTAAGAATGGATGTTTTTAGGGAGGGAAAGAATGACCTAATGAAGACACTTGCCATTATTCCGGCTTATAACGAAGAAAAAACGGTAGCAGGCGTGGTGGCTTCCATAAAACGAGAGCAGCCTGATATGGATATTGTCATCATCAATGATGGTTCCACGGATCGTACCTCAGCGGTTGCCCGCGCGTTACAGGATGCGGCGGTAGTCGATTTGCCAGTCAATCTTGGCATTGGGGGCGCAATGCAAACAGGATACATGTACGCACTAAGGAATGGCTATGATATCGCTATTCAGATCGACGCAGATGGTCAACATGATCCAAAAGCGTTGCGTCAAATCATGGAACCAATTTTAAATGGGCATGTGGATTGCTGCATCGGCTCTCGCTTTCTGGTGAAGACCGCGTATCGTTCAGCTTGGAATCGACGATTGGGCATTTTCTTTTTTACCTGGATGATTAGTTGGATGATTGGTAAGACCTTCACTGACCCTACATCGGGTTTTAGAGCTGTGAACCGTTCTATCATTGAGCTATTTGCCAGGTATTACCCGGAGGATTATCCAGAAGTAGAAGCTATCGTTTTACTGGAGCGGCAGCATTTCAGACTGAAAGAAGTATCCGTCTTAATGCATGAGAGGAAAGCGGGACATTCGTCCATCACCCCTCTGAAATCGCTGTACTATATGGTTAAAGTATCTCTTGCTGTATGTATGACAAGAATTCGTAATGTGAGTTGATGATTCGTGAATGTGTATGTTTGGGCAATCTCTTTTTGTTTAGTGTTTATTTTCATTTCCGTAGAGCTTATTCGTAGGCAAAAACTACAGGAGCAGTACGCCATTCTCTGGCTAGTACTAGGATTTATCATGGCGTTGTTTAGTGTGTTTCCAAGCTTATTGGATCAGGTATCGCATAGAATGCATATCTACTACGCACCTTCTTTGCTTTTTCTGGTGGGATTGTTATTTTCCCTTGTGTTTATCATGCATTTAACGCTAGTTATCTCTAAACTTCATCGCAAATTAACCCGATTGATACAGGAAGTTGCACTGCTGCAGGAACAATTACGAGGGAAGGGATCAGAATGAAAGGGATGACAGCTCCGATTCTCATTGTATTCCTAAATGTATGTTTACTGGTTTGTGGTCAAATTATATGGAAAATTGCGCTCAATCGAACGCCATTAACAGGGATTCATAATTTAGGAACTGTACTGATGCAGCCTTATATTCTTGTGGGATGCTTACTGTATGGCATTGCTACTGTGATATGGTTCTATGCTCTTAGCCGATTTGATCTAAGTCGTGTTTATCCGCTCCAATCAATTGCGTATGTACTGGGCGCGTTGTTCGGTTGGTTGGTATTAAAGGAGACGTTCACATCATCGCAGTGGATAGGGCTGCTCTTCTTAGTTGGAGGCGCCTTCCTGTTAGCTAGATAGGTTAGTCAAATAAGGAGAGTATGGACTTATGAAACGCGGAGTTTGGCTTGGTTTGCTGCTGCTGATGGCTGCTGCTTTGTATATACGCTTACATTATGTGCTTGAAGCTGAATACCCACCGCTAGAGTGGGATCAATTAGAGTACACGAAGACTGCCATTCAATTGCTTGAAAAAGGCATATTCGCCTATCGTGATACTGTGCCTAATTCACTCGTGACACCCGGATTTCCGCTGCTCTTAGCGGCAGTATTTAGCCTTACAGGTTATGAACAACTGGAGCCGGCATTAATGATCGTTCGTATCCTAAACTGCTTCATTTCACTAGGCGCGATTCTATTCTTATTTCTGATTGGAAAAAGGCTGTTTGACCCCATAACAGGACTAATCGCCAGCGCTTTTGCCGCGGTGTATCCTTCCTACGTATGGTCAACTTCACTTATCTTAACGGAGGTTCCTTTCTTGACTGTTTTTACGGCTCTGCTCTATATGCAGGTGCGTATCATTCAGGATAACAAATGGCGGGATCATCTATGGATGGGAGCTTTGCTTGGGCTTTGCGTCCTTATTCGTCCGAATGTACTTCCCTTAGCTGTGATTCCTTATATGTTTCTTTGGGTCAGAACGAAGAAAATAGACGCAGCCTATGGATTACTTGCAGCTGCGTCGTTTGCCTGTATGATGATGCCTTGGTGGATTCGGAATTGGATGACTTTTCATTCTTTTATTTTTATCGCCAAAGGAGAAGCGGGCAACCCGTTCCTTGGAGGAACGGACCCCTACTTCCGAGGAACAATCGATTGGGATCATATCGATTCACATCATCAGTTCGCTGAAGGTCTGCGACGGATAAAAACAGGTTTGGCCCTGGAACCGTTGTTATGGATGAAATGGATGACAATCGGAAAATTACTTGTCTTTTTTAAAACGATGTGGGTGGGACCTTATCCATTTTCTGTCCCTGCTTGGTATGCGAATGCATTAACACAATTGCACACTTTCTTAATTGCTGCAGGCAGCTTAACGATGATCATTTTCAGCTTTCGCAAGCCCTCGATTCAATATTTAACCGTGGCATTTCTCATATTTTTAGGCGTCCATATGGTATTTATTCCGGTTGATCGCTATGTGTATGGTATGCTTCCCTTTCTGATGCTGGGCAGCGCCTATTTGATTACACAAGTCATCACCTTACTTCATAGCGCTTGGACTACCTCTCTCCTGCAGCGGAGGGGGATTTAAACTCGAGCTGCTTCGCGCAGTATTCGATAATCTCGCTTCGACGAACGATCCCGATGAATTTATCGGAATCATCTACAATCGGAACGAAGTTTTGTACTTTGGCCAAATCGATAAGATCGACCATATCGGCATGAATATGAACCGGTTTATTTTGTACACGCAGAGGAACCTCGGCCAATATATGGCGGTGAGCATGTTCGAAGCCAATTCCGTCTGAATTTTTAAGAAACCACAAAAGATCGCCTTCGGTAACCGTACCAACATAAAGACCATCATCGGAAAGAATAGGCACAGCTGTATAACGGTGATATTCCATACGTTCTAATGTTTGACGAAGCGTTGCTTGCAATGTCGTTGTGATAACTTCGGATTTAGGCAAAAGGAAAAAAGCAATATTCATTTATTAACACTCCTTAGAGTTTTCCGTAGGAAAACTTTCTTCGTAAGCATAAGCTTGAGTTTTCCGTAGGAAAACTTTCTTCAACGTTTCTATTGTATCAAACTTTTCGAATAGAATCTAAACCTGTGATGGATGCTAGATGTGAGGTGAAAGTTATGAATCGAGCATTAACAACAGCAATGATTGGAATTGGTACTGCACAAGCAATGAAATTGCCGCTTTTCTATTTGAAAACTGGAAAGTGGGATCTGTCACAGCTGACACAAACAGGAGGGATGCCTAGCTCACACTCCTCGGGTGTATCTGCGCTTGCAACTTATATAGCAATGAAAAGAGGCATTTCTGCAATCGATTTTGCCGTGAGCTCGGTTTTCGGAGCGGTCGTCATGTATGATGCAATGGGGATCCGACGGGCAGCTGGAGAGATTGCGATTGAAGTGAATGATCTGGATGAGCAAGTTGAAAGGTTGGCTAAACAGCATCCAGGTTTGTACCATGAACGAAGACGTAAAGCCTTAAAGGAACGATTAGGTCATTTGCCGAGAGAAGTTGTGGGAGGACTCTTCTGGGTATTGCCATAGGTGCTTTTAGTTATATGCTGGAAAATAAGAAATAGGATCAACGGTACATGTGGACAACTTTTCTTGAATGGGATAAGATCAAGAAATGTTCTTAGAAAGGAAGAAGTTCACATGGAAATTATTCGAGTCACAACGAAAGATCAATTACAAGCTTGTTTTAGCGTGCGATTCAAAGTGTTCGTTGAAGAACAGCAAGTACCTGAGCACGAGGAAATTGATGAAAAAGATGAATCACCTGAAGCGTGCCATCATTTTCTTATGTTAGATGGAGATCAACCTGTGGCAGCTGCTCGTTGGTATGAATATCAACCTAAGACGGCTAAACTGCAGAGGGTAGCGGTTCTGAAAGAATATAGAGGTCGATCCCTAGGTAAACAAATGATTCTTGCGATGGAGCAGCAAGCCCGCGAAAAACATTGTACCTTTGCGATCCTCGACGCTCAATGTCAAGCGGAGGGCTTTTATAGCCAACTTGGCTATAAAGTCATCTCGGATGAACCTTTTTATGATGCTGGTATCCTCCATGTCAGAATGAAAAAACCGCTTTAAAGAAAAGCGGTTTTTTCATTCTGTGAATGTTCTTCAACTAATGGGAAGGTGATAATAAATCGAGTCCCTTTCCCTAGTTCGCTCTCAACTTCCAAGGTCCCGTTGTGATCTTGAACAATTTTGTAGCAAATGGATAAACCAAGTCCGGTACCGGTAGCTTTCGTCGTGAAGAAGGGATGGAAGATTTTCTCCAGCTGCTCACTTGGAATACCCGGGCCGTTATCTGCAATAATTAAAGTCGCGTTCTTCGGATCGCGGCTTAATTGCATGTGGATAGTGCCGTTTTCTACCATAGCTTCGCAAGCATTTTTAATAATATTAAGCAATAACTGTATCATTTTATCTTGGTCCATCCATACAAGGATCGGATCCATCCATTCTTGATAATGAATCTCGTGACCGAAACGAGTAGCTTCAGATTCCATTAAGGCAAGAACCTTGAGTACACACTCATGGAGAGAATCGACCTGGAAATCAATGCGATGGGGCTTTGAGAATTGGAGGAATTCTGCTGTTAAGTCACTCATCCGATCAATTTCATCCATGATCATCGCATACCAATTTTCAATATTGTAACCATTTGCTTTTGAGATTTGCAAAAATCCCTTTACCGTTGTCAACGGATTTCGAATTTCATGCGCCATCCCGGAAGCAAGCTCACCGACGACTCTCAGCTTTTCCGATCTCAGCATATGCTCTTCGCGCTTTAACCAGGATTCACGCTTCTTCATAAACAAGTTATGCTCTGCTAATAAAATGAGATCATCCTTCGTCAAACCCTCTAACGGATAATTAGCAATGCCATAGGTGATTTGAATGCCAGTTAATTTAGGAAGTTCGGAATCCAGCTTTAACTTGAAAGATGAGGTAGAATCTTGCTCTGGATTAATCGGCATAACGACAGCGAACTCATCACCACCGTATCTTGCAATAAAGAGGGCTTCTTTAAACAAGATTTGCAGGAGGTCAGCCATTTGCTTCAAAATAAAATTCCCCGCTTGAAACCCGCGAGTTGTATTCATTGCCTTCAGATCCGTACAATCAATAAGAATAAGGACTAAACTTTGCTTTTGCTGTATGTATTGTTCCAATCTGCGATGGGACTCTTCGTAATTATATAAGCCTGTTAGCGAATCCTTTTGCGCGTATGAATATCGTTCATTTCTTAAGGAATCAGCTTGTCTAATGGTAGAATAGGCTGCTCGTGTGAATAAGGCTACTGCGGTAAAATCAAGTATGCTGTTAAGCGCATAAATCCATAGCAAGCTCTTGCTGGAAAAACCAATAATGAGATAAACATTGCAAATATAGATCAGTGCATAAGACGCAGCTAACAACCAAGATTTTTTGCGGCTTTCTTCTTTATAAATATCGAAGGAAAGTGTTAGTATGTACAGAGGAAGACAAAAATTCGAATGACCGATGTAATGTAAAAATCCAATGAAAAGTAAACGAACCCAAGGGATTGCCGCATGCTGCATGGAAAACCTTAGACTGGCGATGTAAAGGACTAATCCAACAACAAGTAAAGGTATGTTAAGTGCAGTATGCAAAATAGTTGTGTATAGACAAAAAACAAGAGCATAGACATAAAAAATCCAATTGATAAACACTATATCATCTCCTGAATGTAACTAAACGCTGTCGCTTATCGTTGAATGACCCCCATGAGGTTCTCACACCTTGTGACATGTTCTCTGTCTATTCACTAAATCCTTCTAACAAAAGTAAACAAAATTGAAAAGTAACACGCTTTTTATCAAAAAAAAACCTGAAGGACATTACATCCCTAGGTTCTGATCGTAAAATAATTATTCTGGAATTTCAATCACTTCATGTTGATGGATGAAAGTCATACGGCCTGTTTTCCCTACAAAATTCATCATATCATCGTCATAATGCATCAAATAGATTCGCTCCTGTACATAGTCAGGCAAGCTAAGAAGTTCTTCCAATGTTGCATGAATAAAACCGTTCCCGCTAAGTTGACAATCGTGTAAAATGGTGTGACAGTTTCTTTTGGTAACAATTTCTTGAACGAGAAGTTCCTCATTAAATTGGGTGTCAGCACTATAGAACGTTCGGCCATTGATAAAAAGTGAGTAGTTAAGCTTATGTGGTATATGAAGAGTGGATATAAATTCAATGGTCAGCCCAGGTAGGATGTTAGTAGGAACATTTTCTTCGATATGGATGACTTCGAAATAATCCTCTAGTCTGCTGAAGCCTTCTGTGGGATTATACATACCGCCTTTTAGCGTGTTTTCCCAAAGGACTCCTGCTAGCGGTTCTGTTACGAAAAGCTTTGTTTTCTTATTCTTATATTGGTATAACAATCGAAAGGCAATTTCTTCTAATCCGCCTACATGATCGGCATGAATGTGTGAAATGAGGATACCATCAATTTGGTCAGGCTGTACACCGATGTCATGCAGCGATCTTGGCGTTGTTGCCCCGCAATCGATGAGGATGTTCATTTCATTAGAACGGATTAATGCGCTCGTATTGTAAAATGTTTTGGCAAACGCACTGCCGGTTCCCAACATTTGAATTTGCAAACTCATTCAGCAGCCTCCATTGTTCGACAAAAACCATCTTTTTCTAATGTAGCATGGGAGGTTGCGGAATTTCAACCATTAATTAAAAGGTGTTGATTCCTTCATGATTTGGATGATTATCAGTATTTTGTTCGTTCTAGTCTGTCTGGTTCTAATAGGTATATCGGTCTATGTAGGCTGGCAGCTCACACATCCGCAAAGAAAGCCTGTTGATGACTCGCCTGACAACTATGGGTTACATAGGGAGAATATTACATTCCCAAGCCGAACGAGAGATGTTTGTTTAGATGGATGGTTTTTGAAGTCTCCTTATGTTCCAACGGATACTAGTCCAATAACCGTTATTATGTGCCATGGGTATGCCGGGACACGTCTAGAAAAAGGGCTTCCGGCGTTGGCCTTGGCTAAATCTATTGTCGAAGCAGGATATCATGTACTTATGTTTGATTTTCGGAATTCAGGGAATTCAGAGGGGAAAATAACGACGGTTGGCTTTTTGGAACAGCAAGATGTACTCGGTGCTATCGACTGGGTTCAGGAGCACGTTCCCAGTGACATTTGCTTGATTGGCTTTTCAATGGGCGGCAGTACGTCCATCTTAGCAGCTGCCGAAGAAAGGGCTGTGCTAGGAGTCATAACAGATAGCGCTTTTAGTCAGCTTAGTCCTTACTTAAAGGACAATTTGCCTGTATGGTCTAATCTACCGCGTTTTCCTTTTACACCTCTAATTCTACTTATTTTACCTAGATTAATTGGTATCAACCCACATCGCGTTGATGCGCTTGCTGCGGTAGATCACATTTATCCTAGGCCGATTCTATTTATACATAGTCGCGATGATGAGGCTATTCCTTGGTCCAATAGTGAAGGAATGTGGAGCCGCCATCCGGATGCATTTGAACTTTGGATAACGCAAAAAGCGGGGCATGTCGGCTCCTATCAGATGCAACCGGAAGCCTATACACAACGTGTTCTAGCTTTTTTATCAAAATTAAAAAATCATCGCAACTCTTCTTAACCAATGGAGTATAAAGATGCAGACACAAAGATTACTAACAAGAGCTGGAGGTTACGCGAATGAAAGTTCAACGGATATTAGCGTTGATGCTGATGTTTTTTGTTCTAAGTACGGCTGCAGTGGTGGCTTCATCGATATGGGGGGACTTTAAAGGTAATAATATTGCCCGACTAATCGTTAATGATCAGACAGCGGAATTCGGGGATTCAGATGTTCCGCCACTTATTGTTGAAGGTAAAACTGTTCTGCCGCTGCGCGCAGTAAGTGATGCGCTGCAAGCATTGGTGAAATGGGATAACTCAAATAAGACTGCCTACTTATATAAACCAAATGTGCACATGTTTTTTACGACTGAGGTGCGTAAAGACTCCGCTATTGTTCCTTTTGGTGTTGTAGAGCGCGGCAAAGAAGCAGATTTCATCGTTTTTGCACAAGTCGATAATTTGAAGGCAAGCATTAATTCTGTAAGGGTTTCTGTGGTATCACCAAGCGGGAAGAGCGTTATTACACCGGTTGTGAAATCTATCTCAGAATCCAAAGAATCATTTTGGCTGAAGGTACCTTTGTATGGCGTTTCCTTTAATGAGGCGGGTACGTATGTCGTTAAATTTGCTATGAAGCAAGATGGTTCTAACGACTATTCAGTCGTCTCAGAGAAGCAGATTCAATCCGAGTAGGAAAAGCAAGCTCGAAAGTGGTTTGACCTCTTATTATGAAAATGTTAGGATAATTAAGTAACTAATTATTCGACGAAATGAGGTTCTGCCTGTGAGCGATGATAAGCATGATCATGTACACGGCCCGGACTGTGACCACGATCACGAGCAAGGGGAAGATGTTTTTATCGTAACGGACGAGAACGGTGAAGAGCATGAGATGGTGATGGTATACACCTTCCAATCTCAAGAGCAGGCTTATGCTGTTTTGCTCGATCGCAACGATCCTGAGGCTGACGGAGTTATTTTCCGTGTTGAAGAAGAGGATGACGATGCCTTCCTTGTCAACATTGAAGATGAAGAAGAGTGGGAACGTGTAGTGACTATTTACAATGAGATCGTAGCTCAAGAAGGCGAAGACTAAGAGCTATACATAAGAACCCCCTAGCAGAATAATCTGTTAGGGGGTTTCTGTTTGCAAACATTCATTTTCTAGGATTGAAATACATGATTCTGCCGTTGAATAGATGAAGTTCAGCTTTCAGCAGTTTACTAAGGTATTTGCAGAATTCATTGCCCTTGCTTTTGTCGCCATGCGTGGCGTCGTCGGGCAACACGACTTGCACATAATGCTGCTCCTTCTCCTGGTTGTGCTCATTCCCAACACCAATCACAATATATTTGTATAAAGGATTGATACCTTTCAGGTAGAACCATTTGCCTTCGCCTTCCGGCTTTGTCTCAATGGTATAAGGGAATCCGGCCTCGTCATACTCCCAGCCAAGCTGCTTGGCCGTCTGACTGAGTTGATCACGATAATGCAGCAGTCTTTCCTTTAGTTCATCCAAGGTGAGTGCAGCAACTGCGGATCCTGTTACGAATTTAATATAAGCGCTTTGAGCCATTCCTTGTTCACCTCATTCGCTAAACATCACCAACATCATAGCATCATGTAAACGGTTTTACAATATATACACCGCTCGAAGCGGATACTAGAAAATCGCTTGTGTCTCAACGATAACCTTCACGTTTTGAACGCTGCGGTCCTCAGGTCCTTTAACAGGCAACCCAACCTCGACATGCTCCACAATGTAATCAATAAGCTCTTGGGTTATCACTTCACCTGGAAGCAAAATGGGAATGCCTGGCGGGTACACGTAAATGAATTCGGCAATGATACGGTCCGCGGCGTCTTTGAACGGAAGTATTTCGGTCTCGCCATAGAAAGCGTCCCGAGGTGTTAAGGTTAATTGAGGAATCGCAGGAACCTTGATGACAACTTCCTTCACCTCAACGACATCATCATTCATATGAGAGAGCTCGCGTAAGGCTTCCAGTAACGTGTCTACATTTTCTTGGGTATCACCCGGCGTTATAAGACACAGGATGTTGTACATGTCGCTCATTTCGACTTCAATATTGTAATGATCGCGCAGCCAGTTCTCGACCTCGAAGCCAGTGATGCCAAGCTTACGTACGTGAACGCATATTTTCGTCGGATCATAAGTGTAAGTCGCTTCTTCACCCAGTATCTCTTCTCCGAAGCAGTAGAGGTTACTGATTTCGTTGATCTGTTTTCTTGTGTACTGAGCAAGTTCTATCGTGCGTTCGGCCATTGCTTGACCATTTAACGCCAGATGTCTGCGTGCAGTATCTAAAGAGGCTAACAATATATAGGAAGTTGAAGTTGTCGTAAGCATTGAAATAATGGTTTGGATTCGCTTTGGATTAACACGATTCCCTTTCACGTTGAGGACTGAGCTTTGCGTCATTGAACCACCAAGCTTATGCACGCTGGTTGCGGCCATATCGGTTCCGGCTTCCATTGCGGACATCGGCAATTTATCATGGAAATGAATGAGCACGCCATGAGCTTCATCGACAAGGACAGGCATGTTATAGCTGTGAACAAGGTCTACAATTTCTTTAAGATTGGTACATACGCCGTAGTAGGTCGGATTAATGACCAGAACAGCTTTGGCATCCGGATGCTTTTCGAGTGCACGGCGAACAGAACGCGTAGGAATTCCGTGATCAATACCTAAGTTTTTATCGCGGGCAGGTTGGATGAACACGGGCTTAGCGCCTACGAAAATAATCGCGGCCAAGACAGATTTATGTACATTCCGCGGTACAATAATTTTATCGCCTTCCGAACAAACGGTCATAATCATTGTCATAATGGCGCCGCTTGTCCCTTGTACGGAGAAGAATGTGTGATCCGCACCATAGGCGTCTGCAGCAAGCTTCTGAGCTTCTTCAATCACGCCCATTGGTTGATGTAGATCATCCAGCGGTGCTATATTGATGAGGTCGATAGACAGCGCGTTGTCCCCAATAAAGGAACGGAACTCCGGGTCCATGCCGACTCCTTTTTTATGGCCTGGAATATGGAATTGAATTGGATTTTTCTCAGCATGTGTGAGCAGTGCAGTGAACAGGGGGGTACGGGTATGATCCACCTGATTATCGCTTCCCTTCTATCGTGGATTGTTTGTCGAACATTGCAACAAACAAAATGAGTATATCAAAATAGAGATTTCATGCAAGCTAATTTTTTCAAAATAGTTTGTGCAAGTTCAGGTAAAACTAACAGCAACTTGTTAAAATACGCCAAAATAAGGAGAAATCTTATGGTTTGGATGCAAAAATGGCGGAATAATCGCTTATTTTCCCCATTTGTGATCGAATTGTTAATTATTATGTTTGTCGTCGAATTTGTGAAGGGAGCCTTACTTTTAACGATTTTACCGGTCTATATGAAAACGACAATAGGTGCATCCACATTTATTATTGGCTGGACGCTTGCTGCTCAATATATTGGTGATAATGTACTTCGTACACCTGTTGGTTGGATTATTGATAAGCTGGGTTACCGAACAACCATGCTTACCGGTGTGCTCCTGACATTTGTTTCGGTCATTCTAATTGCAACGACTACTCAATATATGTGGATGATCTTAGGATGTGCGCTGCTTGGCTTTGGTACGGCGCCATTATGGCCCTGTGTGATCACAGGAACGACGGAAGTGGCCGGCGACGAAGGTAAAGCCACGATCATGAGCGTTGTCTATATGGCTTGGCTCTCTGGCGTTGGACTGGGACCGGTAGCTATTAACTTTTTCGTAGGAGAAAATAACTACAGCACTGGATTTCGATTATTGATCGGCTGTATGACGGTTGTTGTGCTTGTTGCGCTCATGCTGCCAAGAAAGAGTGGCGTACTAAGAACGGATGGAGCGGGCAGAACGGAGAAAGCTCTGGTTTCTACCCGAACTGCAGCAAAACCGCTCTGGGAGCGGATAAAAACATATCTAACTGAAGTACGGCGCTCCATGTCTGTTAGCCCGCTGTTATTCCCTGCGATGTTCCTGCAAACGTTCGCTCTTGGTATATTAACACCCATTCTCACACTCTATGCCAAAGAGGTATTGAAGCTTACATCTTTTCAGTACAGTATGTTTCTAATTGCGGGCGGAGCTGTTACGGTCATTTTCTTAGTTCCGATGGGGAAATTGGTTGATCGTCTAGGCATTCGTCCATTTTTGGTGACAGGTTGTATGCTAAGCGCTTCTGCCCTTCTGCTGTTTACCTTCGCGAAGTCCATGGTGCTGCTCTATGTGTTAGTTGCTGTGCTTGGTGCGGGCTATGCATTTATCATTCCATCTTGGAATGCGCTCATTGCATCAGCCATTCCACCGGACAAACGAGGCGCAGTTTGGGGGTTCTTCCTAACGATTGAAGGACTGGGGATGATCATTGGGCCGATCGTTTCTGGAAAGCTTTGGGACGTGTATGGCTATCATACGCCATTCTTGATGAGCGGCCTTGTGCTGGTCGTGCTGCTTGTTCTTCAAATGTTCATTTCCATCCCCAAAAAAGGTATGGTACGATAGGGGAAAATGATTCGTTTGGAGGAATAGAAGCATCATGAATAAACAGATCGGAATCATCATGCTGTTATTGATGACTATATTCGTAGGTTTCGGGATCATCATTCCTGTAATGCCGGAAATTGTTAAAGGTGCAGGCGCTGAATATCATAACGCGCTGCTATTGTCGGTCTATTCCGCAGCCTCTTTTCTCATGTCCCCGATTTGGGGAGGACTATCGGATCGCATCGGACGAAGACCGATTATCTTAATTGGTCTGCTTGGGTTTAGCGTTAGCTTTTTGATATTTGGATTCGCAGGCGGCAATCTGTGGGTAATGTACGTATCTCGCATCTTGGGCGGATTATTCTCAGGAGCGGCAACGGCCTGCGCAGTGGCTTATGTAGCTGATATTACAACCGCTGAGAATCGGACCAAAGGCATGGGGATGGTAGGGATGTCGATTGGGTTAGGCTTTATCTTCGGTCCAGCTATTGGAGGGATTTTAAGCCGCTGGGGGACATACCTTCCATTCTTTGCAGCATCTGGACTCGCACTTGCATCCTTTATTTTTGCATTTGCTATACTGAAAGAATCACTGTCCGTAGACAAACGTACCTCCGTGAAGGAGAAAGCTCCATCTAGATGGACTGCTTTCGAGGGGGCATCGAAGTACCTCTATGTGTTATCATTCTTCGTATCCTTCACATTGGCAGGGTTGGAAGCGACGCTTCAGTATTACCAAATGGGCAAGATTGGCGCAACGCCATTCGATATCGGCATGATGTTCTTAGCCAGCGGTATTGTTGGCGCCTTAATCCAAGGAGGCGTTGTCCGCCGCTTGGTCAAACAAGGAGCCGAGCAGCGCGTGATCGGCATTGGATTATTGTTATCCGCCGCAGGTTTCTTCCTGCTGCTGATCTCGAGCAGCGTGGTGACCGCTGCGATTTACCTTTCGGTCTTCGGCGCAGGTAACGCCCTCATACGCCCGTGTGTGACGTCGCTGATTACACAGCGCACGAAAGTAGGTCAAGGCGTCGCGACTGGCCTCAGCTCCTCTATGGACAGTCTGGGGCGCATTGCAGGCCCGCTCCTTGGTGGAGCGGTATTCGCCATCGCGCATTCGCTGCCGTTCATTATCGGCGGCGTGCTCTGCTTAGCAGCGATCCTGCTGCTGCAGCGCTTCGTGCTTATAGATCGTCAGACGCGGGCGCAGCAGCAAACCGTCTGACAAGATGAAAAATAGCTGTACACTAGCTTCCCGATGGGTGGGGGAAATCTGGTGTGCAGCTTTTTTCTGTGCAACGGAAGCTACGGCTTGCGAGGCGATAAGCCGTGCATGATGAAGTTAATCGTGTACTCGATTTCTTGGGATTCATCCCATTCGGCATCCGGTATCAACAAAAATCGAGTAATGAGGAAACCAAATATCGTTGATACAATAAGTCGCATAGTCGCAGCTTCAGGGAGTTTAATGATTTGACCCTCATCTTGAAAATGTCGAATGGCTTTATAAGCTTTTTCGAGCACTAATACAGCGACAGTTTCCTTAAATTGCTCGCGCAGCTCGGGATGAAAGGGGATTTCATGCATGAAAATTTTGATAATCGGAAAATTTTTGCGGGCGAATTCTAATCGGTTCACAAGGATGGCGCGCAAAAATTGTTCAACATCAGGATAATCAGCTTCCAGCACCTTGGTAAAATCCTTCACAGCAAACGGCGCAATAAGCTTCGTCATGATGGGGGCAACGATGGAGAGCAGCAGTTCTTTTTTCGTTTTATAGTGACGGAAGATGGTACCTTCCGCTACGCCAGCTTTTTGGGCAATTTCACTGGTCGAGGAGCCTGCAAACCCTTTCTCAGAAAAAATTTCTACGGCCGCTTGAACAATTTTCAGCTGTTTATCGGTCATCTTCTCATCTTCGTCATTTAGACGGAGAAGCTCTGTTAACCATGGCTCGACTTGGGACAATGTGTTCACCTCTTTATTTAGCAAAACTGGCATTGCGACTTAGGACATCCTACCATTATATCTTACGGTGCTTCCTAAGTGCCACTATGTTTAAGATCATGAAGCAGATCGTGAATGCGGCTAATACGAGAACATCCAACCAAATGCGATCCCAACCTGCACCGCGGATCATAATATTCCGTAGGGCATCTGCTCCGTATTTAAGCGGCATAATGACACCGATCCAGCGAAGGTATACCGACATCGTATCGAGGCTGAACAAGCCTGAGAAGAACACCTGGGGTACGATAATAAGCGGAATGAACTGAATCATCTGGAATTCATTGTTAGCAAAAGCAGATATCAGCGTTCCAAGTGATAACGCAGCCAACGCGAGCAGGACCGTGATCAGCAAAACATACCAGAAAGAGCCAACCATCATTAGCCCCAGCACACTTGTGGCGAACCATGCAATGAGCGTTGCTTGAAGTGTTGTAAATATTCCGAAGCCTAGAATATAGCCGACAACGATTTCCCACCGACGAAGCGGTGTAGCCAACAGGCGTTCTAAAGTTCCGCCGGTTCGTTCTCTCAAGAAGGAAACGCCAGAGAGCAGGAAGACGAAGAAAAAGACGAAAAACCCTATGAGGACCGGACCGAAATTGTCAAAGGCCGCCATATCCGATGAGCCATGCAAATAGGTGATGGTAGGCGCTTGTAAATTAGAGCTGGAGTTAGCGTTGGAGCTCACTGGAACGACGCTTTGGATTGCTTTTTGCAGCAAGAAAAGCACAGCTTTATTTTTGCTGGGGTCACTTCCTTCCAACGTCACTTGCGGCGCAGCCCCATTCATCGAGATGATGGCATCTAGATGCACGGCTTCTAGCTCAGTCTGGGCTTCTTCAGCTGTGTAGACCTTTACTTCAGCATTTTGATCCTGCAGTTTTTGAATGATTGGAGCAGGGAGATTAACAGCGCCTAGTTTAGGGACATAGGTGTTGCCGTTAAAAACCAATGACATCATAAAAAGAATTAGCATCGGAGCTACAAGCATCATCATTAACGTTCGTTTATCGTGAAAGAACTGGCGTAAAATACGGATCACAATCGCTCGAATTCTCATTGCTTGACACCTCCATAATATAAGAATGCGTCTTCAATCGTTGCGGAGGAAGTAGCCAGTTTCAACTCATCTGGTGTTCCTACCGCTGTGAGTCTGCCGTCACGGATCATCCCAAGCTGATGACATTTGTCAGCTTCGTCCATCACGTGGGTGGTCATGAGAATCGTTGTGCCCTGCCGACTGAGATTCGTTAACTCTTGCCAAATTGATTTCCGCAGGACGGGGTCAATTCCCACCGTAGGCTCATCGAGAATAAGAATGCCTGGCTCATGCAGAAAAGAGATAGCGAGTGATAAACGACGCTTCATTCCTCCAGAATAGTTGGAAACCTGCTTCTTCAAGTGAGCTCCTAGATCAACTAGCTCCATGACGTCATGGATGCGCTGCTTGCGTTTTGTTCCCGTTAACCCATACAAAGATGCGAAAAACTCCAAATTCTCCTGAGCGGTTAATTCTGCATAAAGGGCATCTGATTGCGCCATGTAACCGATTTTAGACAGCATGGCTAACTGGGGCATCTGCTCCCCGAGCACATGAACGGTCCCAGAAGTGGGGACATCGATGCCGGCAATCAAACGTACAAGTGTTGTTTTCCCTGATCCAGAAGGGCCAAGCAATCCGAAAATTTGTGCTCTCGGTACACCCAGAGTAATGTCGTCCAGAACAATCTTTTCATCAAATTGCTTGCTTACACCATGCACTTGAATAGATATGTCCGTTGTCATAAAGTTGCACCTCTTTCAGGAGTGAGTAATCACTCATTTTTGTTGATGTACTCATCATACGCTATCTTATGATAGTTGTGAAGTGAGTAATCACTCATTTATGGAAAATATTTTTAAGTACACGATAGTCCAAGTTGTATTTTGTGCAACAATACACCTTCCTCACCCTGTTGTAGCCTGCTATTGTTGTATTTCGTACAACAATTTGAGCTTAAAACGCCTATTTCTAAGCGATTCCCACCAAAATGTTGTACGCGGTACAACAAAAAGCCAATTTGTCCAAAGTAACCGCCGGATTGTTGCACAAAGTACAACAGTTCGGTGGGCAAGGGATAATCTCTAGTCGGAATCGCACATTCGGAGCACTCGGGCCAATCAGGCAACCACAATCAATACTTTGAACATGCATCAATTCGAGAAACTTTAATTTGCATCTAGCAGTGGGGCATCCGCCACATGTTGGGTGCCCACCAATTGAAAATCCCCGAGTAGACGATAGGCCAAGTTGTATTTTTTTTGTAGCAATACACCTTTCTAACCCCGTTGTAGCCTGCTATTGTTGTAATTCGTACTCGTCGCCTTACCCCAAACAGCAAAAAAGGCATCCCATAAGGACAATGTCATTTAGTTAAGGCGCAGGTCCAAATATCAAGAAAAAGAGCAGGTTATCGAAAAAGATAGCCCGCTCTTTTTTTTGCACGAAAAAGAGAAATAAGACTTGACAAGTAGGTATAAATGTGTGGCGAAGCCCCTTGAAAAACGAGGAGGTTACGCCAATGAATGAGTACGCAAATTCGCTAAAACAAACGCTGACATCCCTCATACGAGAAATGTCAGCGCTACCTGCACCTTATGTCCAAAACCCTGAAAAAGATTTTACCCGAAAGAAAAAGCTTCCCTTTGAAACGGTCATGCAGACTCCTGATCTCCATGGGTGGCAACAGCTTATACAAGGAGATCTTGGAATCACAAGGCTATGACGTAATACCGCAACCACTTCTGCTTTTGTCCAGCAGAGAAATAAAATCCTGCCGTCTGCTGTGGAATGCTTGTTTCACAAATTTACGCAATCGCATACGGATATCAAGGACTACCGAGGGTATCGATTAATTGCCATTGATGGTTCGGATTTGCATATCGCAACGGACCCTGCGGACACAGACACCTACTTTCAAAGCCAACCCAACACGAAAGGCTACAACCTTCTGCATTTGAACGCAGCCTATGACCTCTGCAACAGACTGTACGTAGATGCCAATGTTCAGCCGCGAAGGTTGCGTAACGAGGGAAGGGCGCTGGCTACTATGGTCGACCGTTCCCCCATCAAGGGCAAAACCATTGTTATTGCCGATCGAGGTTATGAAAGTTACAACAATTTCGCGCATATTGAACGCAAAGGATGGAACTATGTCATACGGGTAAAGGATTTGGATTCGAGTGGTATTCTTTCGGGCTTGTGTTTGCCCTCTGGCGGAGAATTTGATCGAAACTTTCATCTGACACTCACCAAAAAACAAACAAAAGCGGTCAAGGCTCATCCCGAGATTTACAAGTACGTCCCTTCCTCGTCTACCTTTGATTTTTTAGATTTGCATGAGAACTTTTTTCACCCGATTTCCTTTCGGGTTGTTCGTTTCGTCCTGCCGAGTGGAGCTTATGAAACCGTCATTACGAATCTTTCTGCCGATGATTTCCCACCCGAGGAACTGGGGTCCATTTATAACATGCGTTGGGGCATTGAAACCTCTTTTAGAGCATTAAAATACACTGTCGGTCTGACGAGTTTTCACGCGAAGAGACGAGAGTCCATCATCCAAGAGATTTTCGCAAGAATGATTATGTACAATTTCGCTGAAATGATGACCTCGCACGTCGTCATTTCCCAAATGGATAAACGGCACCAATACCAAGTTAACTTCACGGTCGCCGTTCACGTTTGTAGACATTTCCTGCGCTCAAGAGGTGATGAACCCCTGCCTGATGTTGAAGCACTGATTCGCAAAAACATTTTGCCGATTCGACCCGTTCGCAAAGGGCAGCAGAATACGCGCAAAATCCGCTATAAATCAGCTGTTAGCTTCGTCTACAGAGTAGCATAATTCGGTTCACTTGAACATTTTTTAAGCGGATATTCCATCCGCTTTGTTTGCTGTACGCTTTTTTCCTTGCTGGCACCAAAAAAACAAACGGCACAGGTTTTTTTCCCATGCCGTTTCGAATTTCATTTTTATTCCCGGTTTTGTCTTTGAGCTAACTTAATGACATTGCCCATAAGGAATGCCTTTTTACGTTCACTTGCAATCATCAGTCTTTGTCTTTCGCGTCTTTCTTACGGTCAACCCATTTCTCAATAGATGGGGTTAATTGATCTTTTATGGACATTACAAGCTTGTCCTTCGAAATGCCCTTCGATTTGGCAATCTCAGCTAGTGACTTGCCGGAGCGCAGCTGGGCGTGAAGTTCGTCCTTGCTCAGACCGAGAGTCTTAGCCAGTTTCTCTGTATCCGGCTTCAGCCCGAACTTATGCCACTTACCGTGGCCATCATGACCATCTAACAAGTTTTTCTCGTTGAGGATGAACTTTAAATGCTCGCTGAGCTTCATCTTCATGTGCTCGCCTTGATCAGCTGTCAGCTTGCCGTCTTTGACGGCTGCTTCAATTTTGCCTGTTCGAAGCTGCTGCAGCTTGGCAGTCAAGTCGGCTTCGCTGATGCCTTTGTCCGCGGCTGCTTCTACGATGCTTTTGCCACTTTTCAGTGCTTTGACTAGCACTTCTTTGTCAACACCGATGACCGTAGCAGACTCATCGACAATCGGCCATTTTCGGCGATGACCGCCTTGCTCCTTCTCATCTGACTGTTGCAAACGAATCGTTTGCTCCTGATCCTCAGAAGGAGATTGAGCGGCAGCCGTTCTAGCAGGAAGTGCAGTGCAGCCAAGAGCGATTGTGAGCGCAATTGAGCTCACCATTAGCTTTTTCATATACGTAGGGTTCATACTTTTTAATCACTCCTTTCCTGTTGGATTAGGACTACAGCGCTTAGTCTGTGCAGGAGGAGTTAATTTTACTTTAAAGGAACCTTAGTCACACATAAAAATTTCCATTAATCCGATTTACTTTGCGTTAACTGCCATCTGATAAAGGGGGATGAGCTTCTCGAAGGTTTGCTTAATAAGCAGTCTCAAGCTCAGCCGGTTTCCCTAGCACGGGGTCCTTGAAACTGAGGTTGCGGCCGATTAGCAGCTCCGCTTTTTTGACATCGCGGAAACGAATTAATGCATCGTTCCAACCGCTGCGGTCTAAATCGGAAAGGGGGGTAACGTCTTTTTTCATATGGTCGAAGGAAAGAAGAAAATCGGATGGAATTTCCTTTTGCAAACGGTCAATTTCTTTCATGTATGTAGTTGCAATGTTGCTTTTATTCGGGAGCTCATAAATAAGTGCCAACCAAATAAACACACGATCATCAAATAGACCGACTTGGAAGTGAGGTACCTGTTTATACCCTCGTTTGTTAGGACAAATCGCCAGCCATGTATCAACGGGGGGATTCACTTTGCGTCTTAAGTGTTTAGCGATATGTAGGAACATTTCTGTACCGGAGAGGACGGACAAATCCTGTGCCAAAGAATCACCTAATGCTTTGAATTTAGGCTGAATACGCTCTTGAATGGCTTTCATTCGTCCATCAAGACCCTCTATAGCAAAGGTATCGAAATCATGCTGTGCAAATCCAGTGAAACTCATCTGTTTAATTCCTCTTTTCAATTACGTTTTCAATTATTCTAAAGCAATTCGAGTATTCCCGCAATGATTACGAGTTTCGTAGAAAGGAAGTAGGCCATTGGACCGATTTCTTGGCAGAAAAGCAGGAAAAAAGTGGAACCGTGCCGAAAGATAGGTTAACTATCAATTAGGAAAGACAGGAGAATTTATACATATGAAGATGTCAAAATGGTCTAAAATTGCAGTGCTTGGTACGTTGATGGGAACTTGTTTCACAGCAGGTGTTTACGCACAGGATGTGCTGCAACGCGTCGATGCTTACTTAAGAAATGATTTTAAAGTCGTCGTGAATGGGCAAGAAGTGAAGCTGGCGAATCCGCCTTTAATTTATAATAATTCAAGTTATTTGCCTGTAAAAGAGCTAGGAACTTACCTAGGGGCAGTTGTGAATTGGAAGGACAGCACGAAAACAATCTATTTGAATTCCCGTGTCAATCCTCAGCAGCCTGCGGAAGGCAATGAAACGAATTATACGGAAATTGTGCTGCAGTATCCGTATCCACAGTATTTGGATTATTTAGGGGGGACTTACCCGGTTCTTGTCAATATGACGGATCAGACGTATTACCGATTGAAGGATTTGGATCGAATGGGTGTCTCTACAGGCGGTTTGCGGAAAGCGAAGGAAAAGTATTCTGAGGATATCTATGTCAGCGAGGAAGAATTGAAAAAGAGCTGGAAAGAAACGCCGCAAATTTCCTATCTCATCAATGAACCTATCGTCATTACAGGGGAGCAGGATCCGGTTAAGCTCAAGACAATCAGAGCGTATGTGGAAGGTTTCCGATACTATGAGATCAATAAAGTACCTTACATGACGAATCCGATTATCATTGATGCGCTGCCTGAAGAGAATACATACAGCTACTTACTGACGGAAAATGGGCATTTCTATCGTACAACGCTCAAACTGACGCAAATTAATGGCAATAATAATAAGCCGGATTATGTAGTTGGAAGCTCCTCCAAAGAGGACATCCAGGTGACGAGAGTTAAATAATTAACTGCCGGTGCCTGATTGCTTTTTTAAATAAAAAATAGCAATTTGCGTGCGATCCCGAAGGTTCAGCTTACTGAGAATTTCCGTAATATAATTTTTAACAGTACCTTCGCTCAGGAATAGCTCCTGGGCGATTTCTTTATTGGACAGACCTTCAGCGATTTTCGCTACGACCGCTTGTTCGCTGGCTGTTAATCCATATCCACTGAGCGGTTTGGGTGCAGGTGCGTTCGAGGATGAACTTGGGCTGATAAAGGTCGTCAATTTCTTGGCAATATCAGCATGAATAAGTAGATTGCCTTGTTCTACCGTCTTGATTCCTTGAATAATTCGATCTGGCGAAATATTTTTGAGCAGATACCCGCTGGCTCCGTTTCGCAAGGCCTGAACGATAAATTCATCATCGTCGAATGTGGTCAGAATCAGTACAGCAATTTCCGGATAAGCTTGCTTAATCTTCAATGTGCCCTGCACGCCGTCACAGATTGGCATCCGTATATCCATCAGGACAACGTCAACCTGGACGCCGTTCTGAATAAAAGCAAGCGCTTCGTCCCCATGCGTGCACGTGCCAACAACCTTAATATTTTCGTCAAGTCCAATGATTAATTGTAAGCTTTCGCGGATGAATGGATCATCGTCTGTAATAAGCACATGAATCATGATGCGTTCAACCCTTTCTTAGGTAGATTCAATTTGGCGAAAAGTGGGCAGAACAGTCGTTACTGTAAATCGATCTTCGACCGACACCGTAAGCTGACCGCCAATGAGCTTGCTTCGTTCTTCCATGCCGGACATTCCTAGTCCGTTCACACTACGCTCATTAGGCCGTTTACCGTTATTCGAAATACACATGGTAATCTGTTTGGGTTCATAGGTTAACTGAATTAGAACCTGGGTTGCGGACCCGTGACGAATGGCATTCGTGATGGCTTCTTGTGCATTACGGTATAGAATGAATTCTAGACTTGGATACAGCACATAGGGCATCCCCTGCATCTCAACCTCAATAGATATCCCATTAGCTGCTGTGAGTCCTTCAATAAGCCTCTCCAGCGAATAGGTTTGCAAGGTTTCTTCATCTGGTTTCAGTCTGCGTACGGTTGAGCGAAGCAGTTCCATGCTTTCTGTTAGCTGGTCACGGACCGACATTAACATGTCTACTCCTTTTTTGTGCTGCGTAGGAAGGATCTGCAAGGATGCTTCCATCATCATTTTAAGCCTTATCAGCTTATGTCCCAAATCATCATGAATATCTCGGGAAATCCGATTGCGTTCGTCTGTTTGCGCGATGTTTTCGACTTTCCGGGCGTAATCCATTAACTGAGCGCGAGCTTCGTCCAGCTCGTAATGCTGCCTCCGAAGCCTATCATAGAGCAGCTCAATTTCCTCTTTGTTTTGCACCGTCTGGAGCATCTGCAGCAGGAGCAGCGTCAGAGATATGAAGATCAGATTGGCAATTAGGTAGTAGCTGCTTGACTGATTATGTAAGGATATGTTCAACAGAATCAAGTGAATGCTCACGATATAGTAACGAATATGACTATTTACGGTGGTTACATAGGATATGAGTGTGGAGTAAAAGGTAATGAACAAAATGCCGTCATAGTGATAGATCATCCACCCGCTGAATCCGATTTCGAGTAAAAGCGTCCACGTTGATTTCGAGAATATCTTTCTGCGCAGCTCAGCGATCCAAATGAATATAAGAATGAGGAAAACATACATGCCGTTGGATGAATAGCTTTCGATATACATCGAGGCAATCGCTGGAATGAGAATGAGTAGATAACGGGTTAAAGAGCTTAATTGTGTCAATCGATTTCCTTCCTTTGCAGGGCAAGTGTAAGCAAAGTATACCATAATAGCCAAGCGGGTTAACACGTCTAATAGACAGAAAATGACTTTCGTCACCTTTGAATAATGACTTATTCTACCTGTTAGTGAGATCCCTTAGAGATACAATGATTGTAATAACACCAGTTGGAAAAAGGGAAAAGGGAGTGGATCTTGTGAGCTTTGTTCATATAAAAAATGTTGTCAAAAAGTATAGTAATCAAATTTCTGTTGATCATTTGAATTTATCGATTCAAGAAGGTGAAGTTTTCGGATTATTAGGCCCCAATGGTGCTGGGAAAAGCACAACGATCAAAATGCTGAGCGGTTTGCTCAAAATCGATCAAGGTGAAATGTTTGTTGATGGGCTCTCGGTTGCGAAAGATACGATTGAAGTGAAACGGAGAATTGGTCTTGTTCCACAGGATCTCGCGATCTTCGAAAACCTAACAGCACGAGAAAATGTCACTTTTTTCGCGAAATTATATGGATTAAGAGGCAAGCTGCTGAAAGACAGAGTGGAGGAAGCGCTGGAATTTGTAGGATTATTGGATCGAGCTCGTGATAGACCAAATTCCTTTTCGGGCGGGATGAAACGGAGATTGAATATCGCGTGTGCCATTATGCATCGTCCAAAGCTGATTATTATGGATGAACCTACCGTGGGCATCGATCCTCAGTCCCGAAACCACATTCTGGAATCGGTTAGGACGCTGAACCGTATGGGTTCAACGATCATTTATACCTCACATTACATGGAGGAAGTGTCCGCCATATCCACGCGTGTCGGCATCATGGATCATGGGCATCTCATTGCTTGCGGAACCCAAGAAGAATTACGCGGTAAAGTGGAGCAGGACAATAAAATTATCATTCAAGCAGCTAACCTGAAGGAAGAAGCTGTAAAGGAGCTTAGGGATCATCCGCGGATTAAGCAAGTTACCATTCACGAGCAGACGCTTGAGCTGCTGGTGGGTTCCTCTCAAGCCTTTTTGCAGGATATCCTGTTCATCCTTTCCAAACATGAAGTGAAAATCCAATCGCTCACACAGGTGGAGCCTGATCTTGAGGCCTTATTCCTGTCGTTGACCGGAAGAACCTTACGGGATTAGGAGGAGGCAGCCATGCCGATTTGGATCATTGCGAAGTATGAAATATTGCGTTTTATGCGTATGCGATATGTACTTGTTATTCAGTTATTGATGCCTCTCTTACTTATATTCATTTTGGGGTCGGCGCTTTCCGGTGCGTTCAAAATGGAAGATCGGACGCTGAAGCCCGTTAAGGTAGATGTGGTGCAGTCCGATTCAGGCGTCTTGCGTTCAGGGTTTACTAGCTTTCTCAACGCACCAGAAGTAACGAAGATTATACAGCCAATGAATATCCAATCACGTGATGAAGCTGTAAAACGGCTTAAGTCAGGAGATTCGGAGTTTGCACTCATCATTCCAAGTGATTTTAGCAGCCGCGTGCTTGAGGGAAAAGAAGCGGAGTGGGAAATGATTCTAGGCCAGGATTATGGCCAGAATTTAACCGCTAAGATGGCGCTTCGCTCCTTTTTGGATCAAGTTAATTACATGCAATCCGCGATCATTTCGGCAGGTCCCGGGGCAGCGGAGCTCTTGCAGAAACAAGGCAGTGACGGTTCATTTAAACCGGTATCGGAGGCTTCTTCGCATGTACGTCTAGGCAAGCTAACTTCCTCAAATTCCAACTATACGGCAATGCAGTATTACACAGCGTCTATGCTCGTCATGTTTTTGTTATATTCCGGCATGGGGGCGGCATTGGGTTTGCAAGGAGAGAAAGAAAGGCACACGTTATCCCGATTAAATGCGATGCCCATTCATGAATATCAAATTTTGTTGGGTAAAATCCTAGGAAGCATCTTTAGTTCAATCGTCCAGGCATCGCTCGTTATTGGTGCAACTATGTTATTTTATGGTGTCAATTGGGGGAATGATTTCTTCCACCTCTTCCTGGTTTGCTTATTGATTATCGTAGCATCGATGAGTCTAGCAATATTGATTATGCTGGCAGCGAAATCGTCTAAAGCTATCGGCACGACATTTCAGATGATCATTCTTGCCATGACTTTCCTAAGTGGAGGCTTCACACCTCTTCCAGAAGGACTGCTGCAGCGGATCGGAGAGTTTACACTCAATCACTGGGCTATGCAGAGTATGTTTCGTATTATGCTCGGAAGTGACGCTGCAATCATAGGGCATCATATATCGATCTTGGCGTGTATTAGCGGGGGATTGTTGCTTCTAACCCTGATTGTTTATCGGAAGGCGGGATATCATGAATAGCTTATTTATAGCGATCAATATGCTGCGTCGTACACTTTTTCAGAAAAAAGGCTTTCTCATGTATTTAGTCATTCCAGCAGCAGTGGTTTCGCTAATCATTGGTGTGATTGGACAACAGAGCGACCACGGGGTTGATATTGCTTATATCAATTTGGATCAGGGAGCAATGGGGTCCCATCTTTTGCAAGAACTTTCGATGCTGCCAGATTATCGGCTTAAAGAAGAAGCTTCTGAAACAGCTTTAAAAGAAGACATCACGAAGCAAAAAGTGAGCAGCGCCTTTGTGATTCCTGAAGGATTCAGCGAGACGTTGATGAAAGGCGCATCAGCGCAAATAGATATGTACCAGCTTAACGTCAATGAGGCTTCGATCACGCTCAAAATCAATCTGGATAGTATTCTATCTAGATATCAAGGAGCGATTGAGCTTCATAGCCAGCAAGGGCTTCAAGGAGCAGCACTTCGCGAAGCCGTGGAGAAGTCTATGTCTCAGATGGAGAAGCATCAGGTGAAGGCGAAAGTCACTGATTTTAACTTGTACGTAAATCCGAATATGAATACCGTCATTGGTTTCATGCTGATGTTTATGATGGGGTTAATCAATAATACCGTTTCCGTGATCATGGACGATCGAAGACAACGCACAATGGCTAGAACGTATTCGGCCCCCATTCATTCTTACGAAATTGTGCTTGGGAATTTCATAGGCAGCTTCTTGGTTGGGACTCTGCAGGTACTTGTCATCCTTTTGTTTACACGTTATGTAACGAATTATGATTACGGACTTCCGTTTGTACCGCAGTTTGTTATTTTGGAGTTTTTCTTATTAGCCAGCATGGGAATTGCCAGCACGGTAGCTAGTATGGTTAAGAATGCGTCGAATATGAGCGTGATTAATTCCCTTGTTGTTACCCCAACGTGTATGCTGGGCGGATGCTTCTGGCCGATTAGTCTGATGCCGGACTGGATGCAGAAGATTGCGAATTTCGTTCCGCAAAAATGGGTGATAGAGGCCATTCTGCGAATGGCTTCTGGTCAGACACTTTCGCAGATGTGGATGCACATGGGCGTTCTCACCTTGTTTGGACTGATTCTATTGGGCGTCGGTTCGGTCATTCTTCGACCAGGTGATGCGGAGGTTAGTTAACAAAAAATCAAAGGGCTGCCTGCTTCTGCAGAATAGCCCTTTTTATTTTACGTGAAATTGATAAAGAAAGCACAAGAGATTCTCCTTTACCTATTCGGACGAGGATTCGAAAAGATTATGTTACAATGGTACAATAGCGTCACTCGCCTGTACACAGGCTCAAGAATCATAGGAATAAAGGGAGAGAATGCAAATGGCCGTTACGGCGAATGAAGTTGCGGAATGGATGATGGAGCAGTTGAAATCCGCGGGTATTTTATATCAAAAAGAAGCAGTGGACTATATAATTCAACATTTTGGGGAATCCTTCATCTATGTGAATGAGAATGGGAATCAAGCGATTTCCAAAGATGTAAAGAAAATTTTTAAAAAGCTTCATGGCGGTAAAGCTGCTTGGGAGCGCGATGGATTTTTCTGGGGATGGCATTAAACTCAGCGGAGAGACTTTGAGCTACGCTCAAAGATCCCTATATTAGTTATTGCATAGGCAGAGGCTGTTTTCTTCCAGTTTAGGGCTGAAGCCGTTAGGATACAGGCATCAGCTTTTTTTGTACGTTTTTCCTTAAAAAAATGTCAATAATCCAAGTTGCTAAAACATAGAATTCATAATAAGATAAGAGTAAGCAGAGAAGTTGTCTGAATATTTAAACAAAATTATATGCGCCAATTATGGAGGGGATTGCCGTGAGTAAGAGTCATGAAGTGGAGTATTGCAACCTAGAGTTACGATTTGATCGCCGGCTAATCCGGAACTTCATTAAAGCACTCATTCAGGAAGGTTATTCTCTGTATTGGAACGAAAGCGAACTGCAGTTCATCATTTCCATTCGCACAGGACGCAAGCTGATTAAGCTGAAATTCGAACGAATCGGTGAAAAGTATAAAATCGTAGGCAATTATTCCTTCAAAGATGAGAAGCTCGCCGAGATGATGGAGAAGTTGATTGGTGATACACGTGGTCATGCTGTAGTAAAAAGATTCAAGGATCGGCAAATTCTCATTGAGAATATTATGTTCGGTGAAATTATTCGAATGGTCGAGATTAGCGGTATCGAACATAAAGTGCTGTATCAGAAGGAGCCTGCCGTGACCGTAGAGGAAGTCATGCAAGCGCTGCGATCCAAGCGTACCGACGATCGGATCCCTATTTTGCGTATGGAACTTGATTACGAACTAGCTACTCTGCATGATGCTATGGCTTCTGGCGATGTCAAAGCTGTCATGGAGAGCAAAACCAAGCTGATCGAAATGAGACAAGAAATGCTCTTATTGGAGATGTGAAAATGAATATTGGAATCAAATAAAGGGAGAGTCTTTATCTAGGAATAGATAGGGTCTCTCTTTAAATTTATTGTAAAATTACGCTTGTTAACCCGAACATCATCGTATATAATCAACTTATGAAAGTTAAAGCACTTTAACTTTTGAAGAGGATCTCTTTTTCTAACCAACCTGAAATTTATTTATATTCTAATTTCAAGGGGGTATTAAACACCAAAAGTTAAAGCGGTTAAACTTTTTCAATGAGAATTCACTTGCAAAGAAAACAGTGGAAGGAGCGGTTTCGCTGGGCACAAGCAGAGGAAGTCGTCGAGAAAGTAAGTATTTCTACCTGTTCGTTTCACCCTGGATCATCGGCTTCATTGTATTTGCTTTATTTCCGATTGGGGCATCGCTCTATTACAGCTTCACCGACTACGATATCATTCATGCTCCGGTATTCGTGGGCTTGAACAATTATTCAGAACTTTTCAAAGACGAGCAGTTCTGGAACTCCGTTAAGGTCACGCTGCAATATACGTTTTTTAGTGTCCCGCTAACGTTATTGCTTTCCTTGGTTTTTGCTTTGCTTATTAATCAAAAAGTTCCGTTTCGCGGCTTTTTTCGGACAGCTATGTATTTTCCAAGCATGATTTCGGGTGTTTCCATGTCATTGTTGTTTTTCTGGGTATTTAACCCTCAGGCTGGATTATTCAACTATGGACTCTCCTTCTTCGGCATTGAGCCGATTCACTGGCTTCTTGATCAGAAGTATGCGATGTGGGCTTTAATTATCATGTCTTTCTGGGGGATGGGAGCGGGGATGCTCATCTTCCTAGCAGGTTTGCAAGGTGTTCCGACTAGCTTGTTAGAAGCAGCAAGGCTTGATGGTGCTGGACGCTGGAGATCGTTCTGGAACGTAACATTTCCCATAATTTCTCCCGTTTTCTTATTTCAACTTATTATTGGCATGATCGATTCCTTCCAAGTGTTCACGCAGGCCTACACGATGACGCAAGGCGGACCTAACTATTCCACCTGGTTTTATGTGTATAACATTTATGTGAACGCCTTCAAAAACTTCCGCTATGGCTATGCCTCCGCGATGTCGTGGTTGCTGCTCATTGCCGTTATGTTCGTGACCTTCCTCATTATGAAAAGTTCGAAACGTTTCGTGCACTATGAAGGAGGGACGAATGAATGAATAAAACGAAAGTCATGTTTGATCCCATGCAAATCGTTGGATTTTTGATTTTGATTGCCGTCACATTTATTATGCTCTCTCCCTTATGGTTCATGGTCTCGACAGCACTCAAGACAACCAAAGAGATGTTGACTTTTCCTCCAACTTGGATTCCGAAAACGTTTGCTTTCAGTAATTTCAAGACACTTTTTATGAATCAGGATCTGAAATTTGGTCAGCAGTATATGAATAGCTTCATCGTTGCCGGTCTTTCCGTAATTGGAACCGCGATATCATCCAGTCTGGTTGCATTTGGCTTTTCGCGGTATAACACTCAATTGAAATCGCTGTTCTTTATGCTCTTGTTGAGCACAATGATGTTGCCATATCCAGCCATTATGATTCCGCAATTTCTATTATTTCGTCAATTGGGCCTGCATGATTCTTTGCTGCCGCTCATATTGCCTGCATTTTTTGGCTCTGCGTATATGATATTTCTGCTGAGACAGTTCTTTTATTCATTGCCGAATGAATTGTTCGATGCAGGAAGAATTGACGGGTGCAGTGAGTTTCGTTTGTTCTGGAACTTGACATTGCCGCTCTCAGGTCCGGTATTAGCGACGGTATCTATTTTCACCTTCATTTGGTCATGGAATGATCTGCTTGCTCCTGTCCTTTACTTGGATTCACAAGAGCATTTCACACTTCCTATCGGCATGGCTGCTATGCTTTCTTCCAAGTTCCGTATTGCACCGTGGAATTTACTGATGGCTGCTTCCATTTTGTCCGTGTTACCGATTATCACACTATTTACGTTTGCTCAGAAACGATTTGTTGAAGGTATTGTGCTTACGGGTATTAAGTAAATCTTCATAGGATAAAAGGTTAACATGGGGAGGAAAAAGGATGAAACAGGGAAGAAGGAAAGTCATCTACGCATTAAGCCTAACGTTAGCAAGTGTATCGGTGCTGTCCGCTTGTTCAGATGCAGATAGTAATGGAAAGAGCAGTGAACCAGTCACGATCACGCATTACACAATCGACTCGCCGGATCGAACGTTTGTGGAGAAATTGATTCCAGACTTTGAGAAGAAGCATCCTAACATTAAGGTCAAAGTGACGAAAACCCCTTACGAGCAATTTGATTCCAAGCTTCAATCCTCGATTGCTGCCAATAATTCACCTGATGTCACATCTCACTGGGGTTATGGCGGATTTATGGAGTATTACAACAAAGGGATGCTCGCTGACCTCAGTTCGATCATGCAGGCGGATGGATTCAAAGCTTCCGATTATAGCATTCCGGATGACGTGATGAACATTTACAAAGTTAACGGTAAATCATATGGCATTCCACTAAATAGCTATGTCACTGTCATGCTGTATAACAAAGACTTATTTGACAAAGCCGGACTGGCCTACCCGCCAACGGATTACAACGATAAAAGCTGGACGTATGACAAAATGGTGGAGTATGCAGCCAAACTGACTGTGGATTCGAAGGATATGAACAAGGCCCAATATGGTTTGGATTTCGGTTGGGGCGAACGTGATCAGAAACCGCAATATTTTGGAGCCAACGTCTACTCGGACGATACTTGGAAGAACGGCGGAAAGCCTTCCGCAATCAATTTGAACAAACCTGAAGTCATTGAGGCGTACAAGAAGATTTATGGGTTGATTTGGGATAAAAAGGTGTCCCCGACGCCAGCGTTTTCCAAGTCGGTATCCGGACAATTCGGCGATCCGTTCCTTTCTGGCAAAATCGGTATGTCCGTAGTCGGCTCTTGGAGCTTGGCAGCGTCTAGTGAATTTAATTTCAAAGTCGGTGTCGCTGCAGTGCCGCAAGGTCCTAACGAGAAGATTCGCAGTGTACTTTACGTTGATCCGTTGTTCGTCCTGAAGGATTCCAAACACCCGAAAGAAGCATACGAATGGATCAAATACTTAATTACGACAGATGTGCAGGAAAAATCCATTGAGCTCAGCGGCGGCAACCCGCCTGTCAATCAAAAAGCAGCCGAGAAGTATTATGGGAACTTCGAAGGCATCGACCCTAAACTAATTAAACAAGTGTATGAGGGTGCATACAAAAATGGCTTCGAATCTTACAACCATATGATTTCAAACTACTCGCAAATTAATGAGCTGTTCATTAACGAGCTGGCTAGCGTTGAAAATGGCGACAAGAAAGTCGAAGAGGCTTTACCAGGTATTCAAGATAAATTAACCAAGTTGTTGGAACGTGTGAATAAATAGTTAGTCATCTCAAGCTGGGGGAATGCTGTGTGCGGTACTGAATTTGCATTCCTCTTGTATATTTGAAACGCTAATTGTGGTACTTTGGAAACATGCTGTAAATCGACATGATTACTGCAATTATAGAGCTACAGGAGTTGTTTGATATGAAAGTAAGCATCTTTGACGTCGCCAAGAGAAGCGGTTTGTCAGTCGTTACCGTTTCACGTGTCATTAATCAAGCTGGCACTGTAAGAGAAAAAAATCGCCAAAAAGTGCTGCAAGCGATGAAAGAGTTAGATTACCATCCGAATGCTGCTGCACGAAGCTTAGCTCGTGGCAAGACGGGTATTATTGGACTCGGCATTACCACTTTAAACGATTCTTTCTTGGATGCAGTAGTCAAAGAGATTAACGATCGGCTTGCTGAAAAAGGTTACTTCTTAGCGCTTTCGATATCTACAGACGTGTTTGCATCTTTCGATAATTCCATGTTCCAAGAGGACCGTGTGGACGGTGTCATTATGCTCTCGCCGGTTCATGAGGATGATTATGTGATGGAATTGAAAAAGAAGAAAATCCCTTTCGTCATGCTGGATAATCAGCATATTCATCCATCGATATCTTCTGTCATCATTGATAATTATAAAGGTGGCTACGAAGCCACGAAGCATTTAATTGACTTAGGCCATAAGGAGATTGCTCATATATCAGGGCTTGAACCGTATTTAAGCAGCAGCGAGCGGCGGCGCGGTTTCGTCAGTGCGATGCAGGAGGCAGGATTGGATCCTTCTTGGATTGAAAAAGGTGATTTCAGCATCACCTCCGGTTATCAAGCGGCAAGTCGCTGGATGCAGTCGGGAAAACTTCCGAGTGCGGTTTTTGCTGCAGATGACCTGACAGCTTTTGGTGTGATGGACGCGCTCAAAAATGAGGGCTACAAAATACCGCGTGATATGTCAATTGTCGGCTTTGATGATCAGATATTCTCGGAGGAATTCCGCCCCAGATTAACAACCGTACGTCAACCGGCGGACAAAATGGGGCAGCAAGGCGTCGATATTTTGCTCAAGTGGATTGATGGTACGGCCAAACGCAATATAACGGTGCAATTGGAGCCGGAATTAATCATTCGAGAATCCACCACAAGAAAATGAAACTAGAGCTGATGGATATATACAGGAGTTGAAAGCATGAAATATTATTTGGGCGTAGATGCAGGCGGGAGTAAGACCTACACGCTCGTAACAGATGAACATGGACATATCATCGGGAAAGGGCACAGCGGCAATGGCAATCATCAACTTGGTGTAGAACAAGCACTCGGAAATATTACAAACTCCGTATCCATGGCTCTACAACAGGCAGGTCTAACACACAGCGACATTGAATTTGCTTTTTTCGGCCTTGCTGGTGCTGATCGACCGATTGATTATACGATCCTTCGCCCGCTAATTGGCGGACTGGGATTCACGAATTATAGGATTGATTGTGATACCATGATTGCCTTGCGTGCTGGTACATCCCAGCCTTTTGGCGTTGTACTAATCTGCGGAAGCGGAACGAACAGTGCAGGAAAGAACAGGCAGGGTGAGTTTTTCCAATGTGGAGGCTTCACCTATCAGTTTGGAGATTTTGGCGGTGGAGGCACACTCGCTGTAGAGGCCTTTCGGTCTGTCATTCGGTCATGGGATGGCAGGGAGCAACCTACGATGCTGACTGAATTGCTGATCCAATTTCTTGGCTACAATTCGGTGCAGGAGATGTTTGACGATTTTCTGGATAACAACAAATCGGTACCGCTCCATACGACCAAACTGTTGTTCGAAGCCGCAGAGCAGGGGGATGAGGTCGCCTGCCGCATTCTCAAGGTGCAAGGGGAAGAGCTAGGCAAGTCAGCCGCAGCGGTAATTAAACGCTTAAAAATGGAGCAAGAGACTTTTCAAGTTGTCCTTGCGGGCAGTGTTATTGCCAGAGGTGATGGGCCTTTTATTTATTCTTATATTGAAAAGGCAGTAAGCGAAGTTGCCCCCAAAGCTACAATTGTGAAGTTGAACGTCGAACCTGTGATTGGCGCTGTTTGGATGGCGATGGAAGCCGCAGGCAATCCCGTTACAATTGAAGTGTACGAGAAACTCCGGACCGTGTCCGATTATCAAACCATACAATTATTAGATAAGACTAGGATGTGAGTGTTATGAGAGATGCATTGAAAATTGCCATCATTGGCGGAGGCTCGTCTTATACGCCGGAAATCGTAGAAGGTTTTATTTTAAGATATGCCCAGCTGCCCATAAAAGAGCTTTGGTTTGTGGATGTGGAAGAGGGCAAGCACAAGCTGGAGATCGTCGGTAATTTGGCAAAAAGAATGATCGAGAAATCCGGTTTGCCGATCGAGGTTCATTTAACCTTGGATCGCAGAAAAGCGATCGAAAATGCGGATTTCGTAAGTACGCAAATGCGCGTAGGTCTTTTGGAAGCCCGCAAATGGGATGAGCATATTCCTAATAAATATGGTGTTATCGGTCAAGAAACGACCTGCCTGGCGGGATGATGAAAGCACTTCGCACGATTCCTGTGCTGCTTGATATTTGTAAGGATATCGAAGAGCTGAGCCCTAATGCGTGGCTGCTGAATTTCACGAATCCCGCAGGTATGGTGACGGAGGCCATTCATAAGTACTCCAACGTGAAAAGCATAGGCCTTTGCAATGCGCCAATCGGCTTGCACAAATGGTTAATGAACAAGTATGAGGCTGCCCCTGAAGAGATATACACCGAGTTCGTTGGGTTAAACCATCTTCACTGGGTAACACGCGCTGAAATCAGAGGCGAGGATAAATTAGCAGAATTGCTGGATCGCAAAGAAGAATATAGCGGCAAAAACGTACCGGCAAGCGAATGGGATGCGGATTTCTTACGTTCATTGCAAGCTCTGCCTTCCTATTATTTGAAATATTTTTACATGACGGATATCATGCTTGAAGAACAACTCGCATCGCTCAAGGAAAACGGTACTCGCGCGGAAGTAGTGAAACGCGTTGAAGATGAATTGTTTGAGCTTTATCAAGATCCTGACTTGCAGGAGAAGCCTAAGCAGCTAGAGAAACGTGGTGGCGCTTATTATTCCGAGGCAGCTGTTAATCTCATGGATTCCATTTACAATGACAAGCGGGATATTCAAACGCTGAACGTTATGAACGATAACATCATTGACTTTTTGCCGAAGGATGCTTGTATTGAGGTGAATTGCGTCATTACAGCGGGTGGCCCTATTCCGATGGGCTTGACCAAAGTTCCTGAACATGTCAAAGGTCTTATTCATGCAGTCAAAACCTATGAACGCCTCACCATTGAAGCAGCCGTTACTGGCAGTAGAGATCTCGTCCTCCAAGCACTGGTTCATCATCCTTTGGTGCCGTCAGTGGCAGTAGCCAAGATGCTTATGGAGGAAATGCTGGAGAAGAATAAAGCATATTTACCGGCTTTTTTCAAATAAAACAAGATGAGAAAGCTCCCTGAAAGGGGAGTTTTTTTGTTGTTAAAAAGACTATTGTTAACGTGTGCATTAATGTGATATGCTTCTGATAGAGGTGAAGGTATGAGCGTTACCATTAAGGATATTGCCAGGCTTGCAGGTGTGTCTCACACAACGGTTTCCAGAGCACTGAACAACAGTCCGCTCATTCAAGAGGAGACGAAGGAGCGCATCCGAATCATCGCTGAACAGATGGATTACACGCCTAATTACAGTGCGAAGAGCTTGGTACTCGATCGTTCGTATAACATGGGGCTGTTTTTTACCACACTAAGTAAAGGAACTTCCGCCGGCTTTTTCTATGAAGCTATCCGTGGAGTTAATAGTGTCATACAGGATCGATACCAATTGATTGTTAAAGGGATTGACGATTACACCAGTTTTCATTCGATTACTCGGAAAAGCTTTGACGGCATTGTTATTGTCAGCCAGAGTGATGACGATCAAGCCATCATTGACCACATTGCCAGCAAAGGGATCCCGCAAGTTGTGCTGAATCGGCCTGTTGAAACTTCAGGCGTGCTGAATGTTCTCTCCGATGAGGAGCAAGGCGCTTTTCTAGCAGTTTCTTATTTGATTGAGCAGGGACATAAACGCATTGCTCTTATTGAGGGGGTCAAAGGGTTTAAATCCGCACAGAATCGGAAAGACGGCTTCGAACGAGCGATGAAGCATTACCAGATTACCGTTCCACCCGCATATCGCATGCCGGGGTTGTACGATCTGGAGAGCGGACACAAGGCGATGCAGCAATTTCTGTCACTGGATGAAAGACCGACGGCCGTATTTTGCTGTAATGATGAAATGGCGCTTGGAGCGATGAAAGCGGTGTCGGAAGCCGGTATGAGCGTGCCAAAGGACATCTCCGTGGTAGGTTTTGACGATACGGTATTCGCAGCTTACGTGACGCCAGCGCTGACAACCGTTCGAAGACCGATTGAGCAAATTAGCAGAGAAGGCGCTTTGCGGCTTCTTGGAAATATAGAGAATAAGCAGCACGAAACGGAGCAGCTGCTGTTAAAAACAGAGTTGATCGTGAGGGAATCCGTACGGGGATTGACACCATAAGGAAAGAGGGATTAGTCGATGAGCATTCTGAGGGAGTTATTAAATGATATTCCGATTCCACAAATGGTTAAGATTCGGCAGAAGTTTGATCGTACCATTTTGGAAAATCCAGAATTGGAACTAGTGAATAAGCTTGCCAGCAGCGGGGTTATGGAAAGCATACATCCCGGTCAACAGGTTGCTGTTGCTGTGGGAAGCAGGGGGATTGCTAATATTGCAGGCTTCACCAAAACGACCATTGATGCCATTAAAGATCGAGGTGCATTCCCGTTCATCGTGCCTTGCATGGGAAGTCATGGCGGTGCTACAGCCGAAGGACAGACGGAGGTATTGCTGCATTTTGGCATTACGGAAGCCTCGATGGGTGCGCCTATTCGTTCTTCGATGGAAGTCGTACAGATCGACCAACTGCCTAATGGTTTGCCGGTTTATGTTGATCGCATTGCGTCGGAAGCTGATGCTATCGTCGTTATTAACCGTGTGAAGCCGCATACGGCGTTTCGCGGACGCATAGAGAGCGGGATCATGAAGATGATCGCTATCGGGCTCGGTAAACAAAAAGGCGCTGAAGCGTGTCACCAGCTCGGCTTCAAGTATATGGCGGAGAATGTGCCGGCCATGGCTAATTTGATGATCGAGAAGCTGCCCATCGTGTTCGGCGTGGCGCTTGTAGAAAATGCCTATGACGAGACTTGCCAAGTGGAAGTACTGCCTGCAGCTGAAATTGAAGCGCGTGAGGAACAACTGCTCATTGAAGCTAAATCGCGTCTGCCGAAAATTTTATTCGACGAAATCGATGTCCTTGTCATTGATTATATTGGTAAAAATATTAGCGGCGATGGCATGGATCCCAATGTTACGGGCCGCTACCCAACTCCTTACGCGCATGGCGGCCCTGATGTTGCCAAAATGGTTGTTCTGGACTTGACGCCAGAAACAAAGGGGAATGCCAACGGTGTAGGAACGGCTGATTTCACCACACAAAGACTAGTGGATAAAACAAATTTAGAGTTCACTTACGCAAACGGACTAACTTCAACAGTTTGTGCGCCTACCAAGATCGCAACAACGCTGGAGAATGATTTCTACGCGATCAAGGCAGCCGTTAAAACCTGTAACATTCTAGATTATACGACCTGTAAACTAGTTCGGATTCAAGATACACTTCATCTGGGCGAAATTGAAATTTCCGTGAATTTGTTAGATGCAGCTCGTCAGCATCCGGATATTGAAATTTTATCAGAACCCTATGAACTTTCATTTGATGCAGAGGGGAATATTAGCAAATGACAGTTGACGCAGTCAGAGATAAGCCTTACATTGTTGCCGCGGATATCGGGACAACGAGCACCAAGACGCTTGTAATTGATCGAGATGGTCGAGTGCTAGCTTCGCACTCTATTGAATATCCGCTCTTCACACCGGCGGCTGATCGGGCCGAACAAGATCCGGAACAAATCTATGGCGCCGTTGTGCAAGGAATTGGCGCTGTTGTTCGCAAGCTTACTATCACACCTGATCAAGTGCTCTGTGTCTCCTTCAGCTCAGCCATGCACAGCCTCATTGCTGTAGATGAGCAGACGAAGCCACTGACCGCATGCATCACATGGGCGGATAATCGCAGTGCGCAATATGCGGAAGAGCTTAAGCGCACCGGACTAGGCCAGCAGATTTACTCGCGGACAGGAACGCCGATTCACCCGATGTCACCCCTTCTTAAGTTGATGTGGTTCCGTGATAACGAGCCTGGGCTCGTCAAGGAAACTTACAAGTTCATTGGCATCAAGGAGTACGTCTTCGCGAAGCTGTTTGGTCGTTATCTCATCGACCATTCACTAGCCAGTGCAACAGGGCTATTCAATCTGGAGAAGCTCGATTGGGATGCAGAAGCGCTAGGTCAGGCCGGTGTGACGCCGGAGCAGCTTTCTGAGCTGGTGCCAACAACGCACCGCGTAGAAGGGCTAAGCGCCGAGTTAGCCTCTGCAATGGGCTTGTCCGAGAACACGCCCTTCATTATCGGCGCGTCTGACGGCGTCCTCGCGAATCTCGGTGTAGGCGCCTTCGAGCCTGGTGTCGTTGCCGTCACCATCGGCACCAGCGGTGCCGTTCGCAGCGTCGTCACCAAGCCGCAAACCGACCCCGAAGGCAAGCTGTTCTGCTACGCGCTAACAGAAGACTTCTGGGTCGTTGGCGGACCGATCAACAACGGAGGCATCGTTTTCCGTTGGGTGAGAGACCAGATCGCTACGGCGGAAGCCGAAGAAGCCCGCAGTCAGGGAATCGATCCCTATGATTATTTGACGGAGCTTGCGTCACAAGTTTCTGCGGGCTCGGATGGCCTGCTGTTCCTGCCGCTGCTATCCGGCGAACGTGCGCCTTATTGGAATGCGAATGCACGCGGTGTTTACTTCGGGCTGTCACTCAGCCATCAGAAGAAGCATATGATTCGTGCTGCGCTCGAAGGCGTCATGTTCTCGATCCAAGCAGTTAGCGCTTCCTTGGAACGGATTATGGGACCTGCTACAGTGATTCGCGCGTCCGGCGGATTTGCTCGATCTGAATTTTGGCGCCAGATGATGGCGAATATGCTCGGCACATCTGTCACTGTGCCGGATTCGATTGAAAGCTCAGGGATCGGCGCAGCTTTGCTAGGCCTGTTAGCAATGGGGGAAATCGAGGATCTCTCGCACGCTCATCAATGGATTCAGGTAGGAAAGGCTCACGAGGTGAATGAAAACGATTATCGCGTCTATCAACAATTGACATCTATTTATTCAAGCGTATATCATCAGTTAAAAGATCAATTCGATGCGATTACCGCTTTTCAACAACAGCACCTTCGGAGCCCTCAAACATAAATTAGCTCAGGCTTATTATGAAGGTTTGCCAAGCAAAATGCTGGAGGGGAAGATGACGATGAATTTATTCAATCTTACAGGGAAAACAGCAGTAATTATTGGCGGTAACAGTACACTTGGAGGTTCTATGGCTCTTGCTTTGGCTGGACATGGAGCGAAAGTGGCCATCGTCGGTCGTAATCAAGAGAAAAGTGATCAGGTTCGTGAGAGTATTGAAGCCATTGGCGGGGAAGCACATACCTTTCAAGCGGATGCAACGAGACGGGAAGATTTGGAGCTTGTTCTTAAAGAAGTTATCGCTTGGTCCGGCGGTGCGGATATTCTAATGAACTGCCCTGGCAAAAATAGTGCCACGCCTTTCTTTGACATTTCCATGGAAGAATGGGATTCTATTATGGAGGTTAATTTGAAAAGCGTCGTGTTAGCCTGCCAAGTGTTTGGGAAATACATGGTTGATCGAGGAGAGGGAGGAAGTATTATTAATATTTCATCCGTTTCGTCAGATCCGCCGCTTTCCCGTGTATTCACTTATTCCGCTTCCAAAGCAGCTGTCAATAACATCACGCAGAATTTGGCCCGTGAATTCGCTCCGAGCCGCGTCCGTGTTAACGCAATTATTCCTGGATTCTTCCCAGCGGAGCAGAATCGTAAGATACTGTCGCCGGAACGTGTCGAGTCCATTATGCGTCATACGCCTATGAATCGATTCGGTGAAGCGTCTGAGCTTCAGGGTGCTGCTGTGTTCCTTGCTTCTGAACAAGCTTCTAGCTTTGTAACAGGTTCTGTTTTAAGAGTGGATGGCGGTTTTGGCGCGATGACGATTTAAAATATTTATATATCGGAAGGGTGTATGAGAGAGATGTCTAAACAACAAATTGGTGTAGTCGGTCTAGCGGTTATGGGTAAAAACTTGGCTTTAAACATCGAGAGCAGAGGATTCACTGTATCCGTTTTTAACCGTTCTGCGGAAAAAACAAAAGAGCTTCTGCAAGAAGCCCCAGGCAAACAATTAGTAGGTACATACAGCATAGAAGAATTCGTGCAATCGCTCGAAGTTCCACGCAAAATTTTGATTATGGTTAAAGCAGGCGGTCCTACTGACGATACGATTAACCAACTTGTTCCTTATTTGGATAAAGGCGATATTCTGATCGATGGAGGCAATGCGTTCTTCCCAGATACGCAGCGTCGCAATAAAGAGCTGGCAGAAAAAGGTATTCGTTTCGTTGGTACGGGTGTTTCCGGCGGTGAAGAAGGCGCGCTTAAAGGCCCATCTATTATGCCAGGCGGACAAGAAGACGCTTATACGCTTGTTGAGCCTATTCTTACTGCGATTTCTGCCAAAGTAGGCGACGATGCTTGCTGTACCTATATCGGACCAGATGGCGCTGGCCACTACGTGAAAATGGTGCATAACGGCATTGAGTATGGCGATATGCAGCTTATTTGCGAAGCTTACCAATTGTTAAAAGATGTACTTAACGTAAGCGTAGAAGAGCTTCATGAGATCTTCACAGAGTGGAACAATGGCGAGCTCGACAGCTACTTGATCGAAATTACACGTGATATTTTCACCAAATATGATGCAGAAACCGGCAAGCCTATGGTTGATGTTATTCTAGATTCCGCTGGTCAAAAAGGAACAGGAAAATGGACCAGTCAAAGTGCTTTGGACCTTGGCGTACCGCTTTCCATTATTACAGAATCCGTATTCTCCCGTTTCATCTCCGCGATGAAGGAAGAACGCGTTGCGGCTAGCAAAGTGCTCAAAGGACCTGATGCTCCAGCCTTTACAGGCGATCGCAAAGCGTTTATCGAGGCTGTTCGCCAAGCGCTTTACGCAAGTAAAATTTGTTCTTATGCACAAGGCTTTGCTCAAATGAGAGCAGCTTCCGAAGAATATAACTGGGATTTGAAATATGGCAACATCGCCAAGATCTTCCGCGGCGGCTGTATCATTCGTGCTAGATTCCTGCAAAATATTATGGAAGCCTATGACCGCGATTCTGGACTCAAAAACCTGCTGCTTGATTCTTACTTCAATGGTGTCGTTGATAACTATCAACAATCATGGAGACAAGTTATTGCAGAAGCTGTTACTCGCGGTATTGCTGTTCCTGCTTTCGCATCGGCACTTGCTTACTACGACAGCTACCGTACGGAAAGATTGCCAGCTAACTTGCTGCAAGCGCAGCGTGATTATTTTGGTGCACACACGTTCCAACGTGTGGACAAAGAAGGTTCCTTCCACTTCAATTGGATGGAAAACTAAGAGGATAAGGCTTTTAAGCCTCTTCCTGCAAACCATATGCCGCTTCACGCAGCCACATTTTCAGACGATCGGCCTCTTGATCAAAGCCGTTCCGTCTGTGAATGAGCATCAGGGAGACTTCGGCAAAATAGCGAAAATTTCTTAATAAACGTGGTTGAGTAAGACCTTGCATAAGCGGGTCTTCTTCAGCCACTTTTTTCTTAATAAACTCCAGTATCCACACAACATCCTCTTTGCAAAGCGTATAGCTTGGGTGCAAAATTTGCTCCAGTTTGCCTTTTGTGCGGTTTTGATAGGCAACAGTTGGGTTCAAAGCTCCATCTCTCCTTGTCGGCATATGGTCTCTCTTAAAATCTTAACTGTTTGTGCTGGAATTTATTCACACTACTATATGATTTTTTGGTGGATTGTATTCATGTCGATTTGGCTATGTTATGATGTTGGGAAAGTTTGTATGAACAGCATATGAGAAAAGGGGATTAACGTGACAGCAAGCAATATTATACTTGTAGGCTTTATGGGGACTGGCAAATCAACGGTTGGAAAGAAGCTGGCAGAGCATCTGGGATGGAGCTTTCAAGATTCGGACGCTGCACTGGAAGAAGCGCATCAGACAAGCATTTCTGACTTGTTTCGCCTGCATGGTGAATCGCATTTTCGTGCTTTGGAAAGTAAGGCGCTGGAACATATATTAGCTCGTAAAGGACAAGTTGTGGCTACAGGCGGTGGCGCAGTGCTGGCCGAGTGCAACCGAGCTTGCATGCTGGAGAATGGCTTTGTAGTAGCGCTTAAAGCATCGCCAGAGATCATCATTCAAAGAGTGAGCAGCGATACGAGTCGTCCTTTGCTGCAGGGGAATTTAGAAGAACGTGTTCACCTGCTGCTTGAACAACGTAAGTCTGCTTATGATTTCGCACATTCAGTTATTGATACTACGCAATTAACAACGGACCAAATTACGGCACTTATTATTCAACAAGCTGAGATTTAGGAGGAGGGGACAAGCTTAGAAGCTTAGTCCTCCCACTCCAGCATGCCGCCGGTCATGTTTTTAAGACCTTTATAGCCTTGTGCCTCCAAGAAGCTAATTGCGCGCCCACTGCGGTTTCCGCTGCGGCAAACGAGAATAAGCTCTTCGACTTGGGGGATTTCACTGAGGCGATCTGGCAATTGAGCTAGCGGAATATGTATAGCGCCTTGGATAATACCGGAAGCTACTTCATCATCTTCACGAACATCGACAATCGCTAGTTGTTCGCCAAGGTCCAGTCGTTTTTTGATTTCGGATGGTAAAATCGTATCCATTTCGGACCTCCATGCTTGTTATGTGGGGAAGAAACCCCCATTACAAGTAATGATAGAAACAAAAAGTCTAGATGTCAAACCTATGGTTAATAACAGGAGCTGTGATACCATGCTGTACATCGGTTTAGCCGGGATATTAGGCGCTATTGCCCGATTTGGGCTCTCCGCCTTATGGAATCCTACGACGGCTTCCGTTTTTCCTTGGGGAACTTTTAGCTGTAATCTAATTGGCTGTCTGATTCTTGGATTTCTAACTTTCGCCACTAAGCTTCCCATACCTGCTAGACTTCGACTCCCCATAACAACTGGTTTTATTGGATCTTTTACTACATTCTCTACGTTCAGCTATGAAACCATGAGTATGCTAAACCAGGGGCAAATGCTCCTTGCCGCACTTTATGTTTTGGGAAGTTTATGGGGAGGGCTCGGTGTTACATGGTTGGGTGTCCGTATTGGTGAGTCTGTTCGAGGGGGCGTTCGGCGTTCATGATGACATGGTTATGGCCCATTTGCCTGGTAGGTTTTGGAGGATTCTTTGGTGCAATTTGCCGATTTCAACTAGGGACATACATCGCTAACAGGTTCCCAAGTTCTATTCCGTATGGTACACTGACAATAAATCTTTTGGGTAGTTTTTTGCTTGGCTTGTTGATGAAACATCATCCATTTGACGATTGGAAACTGTTGATAGGCACTGGTTTTATGGGTGCTTTCACAACATTTTCCACATTGAATCTCGAGAGCATTAAGCAGCTTCGAACTGGACTGTGGCAAGCTTGGATCCTTTATACACTGCTCAGTTATACCGGTGGAATTCTACTGACATTCCTCGGATATTACATATAAACACTTACGAAGGAGATATCAACGACATGAAAGCCATCGTGAAACCAACTGCCCGTTTACAAGGGGAAATCAACGCTCTCTCATCCAAAAACTATACAACACGCTATTTGCTAATTGGAGCACTTGCTGACGGGACGAGCACCATCTATTACCCGGCTCATAGTGAAGATAGTGATGCAATGAGACGCTGTGTCCGTGATTTGGGCGCTATTATTGAGGAAGATGATGAGAAAATCGTTATTACGGGCTTTGGTAAGAATCCCAAACATGTTTCTGAGCTTAATGTAGGGAATGCCGGCGCTGTTCTTCGCTTTTTAATGTCTACAGCCGCTTTTTGTCCTGATGTGACATTTGTAAATACATATCCCGAATCACTAGGCAAGCGCCCGCATGATGATCTCATTGATACTTTGCAACAAATGGGTGTGGAAGTGCAACATTCTAACGGACGTCTGCCGATAACTATTAAAGGGGGACACCCGCGCGGCGGCAAGCTCACAGTATCCGGTAATGTTAGTTCCCAGTTCCTTAGCTCTCTTTTATTTATGACACCACTGCTAGAAGAGGATAGTGAGATTGAGGTACTGCATGATTTGAAATCCAAAATTATTGTAGGTCAAACACTCGAAGTACTAGAACAGGCTGGTATTATTGTACACGCTAGCGAAGACCTTATGCATTACCGTATTCCTGGTAGACAATCCTATCAAGCCAAAGAATATGTCATTCAAGGCGATTACCCGGGCTCTGCTGCGATTTTAGCAGCTGCGGCAGTGACGAATTCAGATGTACGTGTTCTTCGTCTCGAAGAGAACAGCAAGCAGGGGGAGAAGGCTTGCGTGGATGTTCTGCGAGCAATGGGTGTCAATTTAACTCACGACAATGGTGTTGTGCATGTGAAAGGCAACCAAAAGCTGGTTGCTGGTGAGTTTGATGGAGATCACTTTACAGATGCTGTGCTTGCAATGGTTGCAGCAGCCGTATTTGCAGAAGGTACTTCTCGTTTCTACAATGTTGAAAATTTACGTTATAAAGAGTGTGACCGTATCACCGATTATTTGAACGAGCTGCGTAAAGCCGGTGCTGATGTAGAAGAACGCCAAAGTGAAATTATCGTGCATGGTAAACCGCAAGGTGTCACTGGCGGGGTCGAAATTAATGCTCATTTTGATCACAGAGTGATTATGGCTTTAACAGTTGTTGGTCTTCGTTCTGAAAAGGGTTTGATCATTCGTGATGCCCATCATGTGGCTAAATCCTACCCGCAGTACTTTGATCATTTACGTTCCATTGGTGCTCAGGTTGAACTTGTGAGTGAGACATAGATTCCCAAAACAACGAATGGGTGAGTCAGCATGACGATTATTTGGCAGGGTTTAAAGGTGACGTTCGGTTTCTTCCTCGTTGCTGGACTTGTGTTTGCAAGCAGTGTATTTGCTGTATTGCTGTATGCCAAAGCGACTGGTAAAGAACCAGCTATATTTGCGTCCAGTCCTGCGATACTTGCCCCCAAGCCATCAGCATCCGTAAAAGCAAATGAGGCTGCTTCTCCGTCGCCAGTTATCCAGATAAAAAAATCAGCAATGATTGATGCGCCTGTCTTTGCACAACTGCCTGAACTGCCAGCAGGTTGTGAAATTACAAGTTTAACGATGCTGCTGCAGTATACGGGTATCACAAAAAGCAAAATGGAACTTGCTGCAGAAATGCCTAAGGATGACACACCAGCGACCTTGAATGCGGACGGTTCAATTGCTTATTGGGGAAATCCTAACACAGGTTTCGTAGGCGATGTAACTCGGAAGCAGAGAGGTTTTGGCATCTATCATGCCGGACTATTTCCACTGTTGAAATCGTATATACCTCAAGCCATTGACATTACGGGCGAGTCTTTCGAATTATATGAGCAGCAAATTGCGAATGATATTCCGGTTATTATTTGGACCACGATTGATTTCAACATACCTTACAAATGGGTAACTTGGGATACCCCGAAGGGACCAATCAAGACGACATATGCTGAACATGCTGTATTATTGGTAGGATATGATGAGAATAATGTATACTTGAATGATCCTTTAAGCGGAAAAAAGCAAGTGCAGATAAACAAAACTCAGTTTATCGACAGTTGGACCGCAATGGGGAAACAAGGTCTCACGTACCTGAAAAAATAGGAGGGAAACTGATGATGACTTTTGAAAATCCGTCAAGAGAGCACATTAAAGAGATCCTAGCGAGTGCGGGTAATATTGCCGTAGTTGGTTTGTCTGACAAACCAGATCGTACATCGTATATGGTTTCCGCAGCAATGCAAAGCAGGGGATACCGAATTATTCCTGTCAATCCGAACGCCACTGAAATACTAGGCGAGAAATGCTACGCTTCTTTATCTGATATTCCAGAACCTGTGGATATCGTCAATGTGTTTCGCCGTGCTGACCAAGTGGTTCCTGTCGCTGAAGAAGCTGTTAAAATTAAAGCGAAGGTTTTCTGGCTCCAGCTCGATATTGTGAATGAAGAAGCTGCACGTATTGCTAGCGAAGCCGGGTTAGAAGTCATTATGGACCGCTGTATTAAAGTGGAAGATGCGATTCTAAATCCTCGAAGTAACTAAAAATCAACGCACATGGACAAAACTAAAAACCGCTTTTCTTTTACCAAATAGGTAAGGGAGAAGCGGTTTTCTGTATGTCTGGAATTAGGCTTTTAATATATCATGGTCGACGTACCGTTCACCATTTAACTCACTAATCACATTAATTGCGACTTTAGCGCCATCACCGGCCGTAACAATCGTATGCATACTGACACCAGCCGAAGTGCCTGCTGCCCATACGCCCTTAAGGCTGGTGTTGCCTTGAGCATCTGCATCAACGACTGTTTTGATGCGTGGTTCTGTTCCGGTCCTCGTTTGAATGCCTGCAGCTTCTGCAAGCTCAACAGACAGCCCTGTTGCAAGAATAACATGTTTTCCTTCGTACGCTCCGTTGTCTGTTGTTACTTGGAAGCCTTCTTCGGTTTTTGCCAATTGCTCCGCCTTGCCTTGTACGAATTCAGTCCCGAATTTAGCAGCTTGTTTCTTCCCGATTTCCACTAAATCAGGACCCGCTATCGCTTCTACGCCATAATGATTCTCGACCCAAGCTCGTTTAGTGACACTTTGATTGTTGTCAATGACAAGTGTCTTTTTACCTGCTTTTGCTGTGAACAGGGCTGCACTAGATCCTGCTGGGCCTGCTCCAATAATAATAACGTCGTATGTCATTACGGTAACTCCTCCTACAAAGAGAATGGGATACAATTGGATTATGGCATAGCTGATAATTCATAGTCAATTTTCCTTCGGACATCCCAATGGCTTCCATAAATAAAAAATCAACAAGCGGAGAGAATAAAAAAGGCCCCAAAAAAGGTGTCCAAAAATTTGAGAGTCCGAGGAGGATTTACACATGTACAACAATAACAACAGCTTTGGGAAAGCTTCCCAGGGTTATCAATCTTCACAAGGTTACCAGGGGAACAATGCGCAATATCAGGGTTATCAAAAACAGTATCAACCGATTGGGGCCGTACAATCTTTCTATAATCAATCTAACACTGGTCAAACCAACCAAGGATACAACCAAGGATACAACCAAGGATTCAGTCAAATGAATTCTCAAACATCTCAAGCAACCTCTCCGGAGTCTTTTCACACAGCTAACTATCGCGGAAATCAACCAGGCCATGACGCTTACCTTCGTAGCGATTCTTCGATGCCATCTGGGCAACAGCAACAGAGTAGCTTCCAGGGCGGATATTCTTCTTATAGCCCAATGAGCAGCCAATTCGGTTCTAACCAACCCCAACAATATGGTTATTCATCCGCTCAACAACAACAACAACAACAACAACCATTTGCTACCAGTCAGTTCAGTAGTTCCGCTCAATCCAATCAACAACCATATGGACAATCTTTTGTTTCACCTAACGCTTTCCATACGGCGAACTATCGTGGGAATCAACCTGGGCATGATGCGAATTTGCGCGGTGATTCTACGACACCTTCGCAGCAATCCTTCCAAAGTGGCTATGGATCACAACAAAGCATGCAGCAAAACATGCAGCAAAACATGCCACAACAATCGCTTCAATCTTTTATTTCCGGATTTAATAATCCTAGCATGGGGCAACAATCCGGATATAATTCCTCGTTTTAATAGGGGAACCGTTTTGAATGAATTTACGAGCAGGTCGAACGCCGACCTGCTTATTTTGTTTTGACAAACAGGCTAACAAGCTTTACGATTTGATAAGAAGGGCTTATGCTTACGAGGCAGTTTTCTTCGAAAACGCTGAGCTTGTGCTTACGATGTCTGTTTTGCTAAAGCAAAATCTTAGGAGGTAGCATACGTTTGAACTGGATGGGGAACTTACAACAGCTTGGCCGCTCATTAATGCTGCCTACCATTGCGCTTCCTATCGCTGCTGTGTTGCTTCGTCTAGGGGATCTACCTTGGGATGTCATTCACGCATCTAGCTTAGGGGATATGCTGCTGTTGGCTGGGAATACGGTCTTCGATTATATACCAATCATTTTCGCTGTTGGTGTGGCGCTAGGCCTTACAGAAAGTGCTGGGATTGCTGGTTTATCAGCCATGCTGGGCTATTTTATGTTCACAAGACTAATTGAACATGAACTGGGGACTCAATTTCAACTGGGTGTACCGGGTGGGATATTAATTGGATTACTTGCTGCTATTATTTATCATCGCTGTAAAGAAATCAAGCTCCCGGAATACATACAATTTTTCGGTGGTCCCCGCATAGTTCCGCTTATTATGGGGCTGTCCACGCTTGTAGTGTCTTATATTATGATCACTATTGGCCCCTACTTAGAAATGGGGATGGGCAAGCTTTCCAATTGGCTGCTTGGATTAGGCGGCATGGGCGCCTTTATTTATGGGATCGCGCACCGTCTTCTTGTACCGTCGGGTCTGCATCATATTTTGAATAACTTTTTCTGGTTTCAAGTAGGTGCTTATCGTACGCCAACGGGACACATGGCTTATGGGGATTTACCTAGGTATTTTGCCGGGGATCCGACGGCAGGTATGTACATGGCGGGATTGTATCCCATTATGATGTTTGCCCTCCCAGCAATCGCTTTTGCGATTATTGGAGAAGCGCGGGAAGATTTGAAACCGAAGATTAAGGCGACGTTCTTGACGGCAGCGCTAGCTTCTTTTTTAACCGGCGTTACGGAGCCTATTGAATTTGCCTTTCTCTTCGTAGCTCCGTATTTATTTGTTATTCATGCGATTTTGTCTGGAGCAGCCATGTGGTTGGCTTATGAATTGAACATTCAACACGGTTTTTCTTATTCGGCCGGGGCCATCGACTACGTCATTAATTTGCACCTATCGCATAACGGTTTATTGCTTATACCGATCGGTATCGTTTATGGGCTTCTCTACTATTTCTTGTTCCGCTGGGCTATTCGGCGGTTCCAGATTCCTACGCCCGGTAGAGAAGAAGGATCTTCACTTGAAGAGTGGGCAGGCGATATTCCATATCGATCTCCACTTATTTTGCAAGCACTCGGTGGGAAAGACAATATTAAGAAGATTGAAGCCTGCATTACCAGATTGCGTCTTACACTTGCCAATGATCGTTTGATGGACATCACGGCATTACGACACTTAGGAGCAGCAGGCGTCATCCGTCTTGGAGGAGGCAATGTTCAGGTCGTGTTCGGAACATTCTCAGAGCTAATTCGTGAAGAGATTATGAAAGTATTACGCAAAGATATTCATGTGGTGTTATTTACTTCGCCAATGCAAGGACGCATGATTCCGATTGAAGAAGTGCCTGATCGTATCTTTGCTTCGCGTTTGGTAGGAAACGGCGTTGCTTTTATTCCCGAGAAAGGAGAACTGGTTTCTCCTGTTGCCGGGACAATTATGCACATTTATCCGACGATGCATGCCCTTGGCATCCTGACCGAGGAAGGCTTGGAGGTCCTGCTGCACATCGGCATCGATACGTCTAGTTTGCCGGGTAAATGCTTTAACGCAGTAGTTAAAGAAGGCGATCACGTGGAACCGGGCAATTGCTAGTTAAGTTTAACTATAATAAAGTTAAAAAATTCGCTTCATCGATGGCGACACCGATGATTATTACGAATCCCGATCTTGTTAAATCTTGGAGCTTTGCTCCATTTAAAGCTGTCAAAAAAGGCCAAGGTTCTGTGATGTCTGTTGTCCTAAAGCCTACTAAACAATCGGGGGGGACGAATGGATGATCAGAGGAATAGGAGCGTCTTCAGGGATCGCAATGGGTCAGGCTTTTGTCATACCTACTTGGGAGTGGGATTTTCCTGAGAAAATGATTGATGTCACCGATTTGTCTTATGAATTTGAACGTTTGTATGATGGTATTCGATCTTCCAAAGATGAGCTAGAGATCATTAAGCAAGAGATTAAGGATGTAGTAGGACAGGATCAAGCTTATATTTTTGATGCGCATTTGGCGATTTTGGAAGATCCCATTTTTATGAACGAGATTCAGGGGATTATTGAACTGCAGTACAAAGCGGCGGAAGTCGCTGTAAAAGAAGTTATCGATAAATTTGTCGATATGTTCAATCTCATTGACGACGAATATATGAAGGAACGAGCACTTGATATTAAAGATGTCGGAAACCGGCTTCTGAAACACTTGCTCGGCGATACAAGCTCAACAGTACCACCGATCGATCATCCTTATATATTGGTCGCCAAAGAGCTAACGCCATCGCAATTGGCTCACTTGGATCCGGCTAATGTGCTTGGACTCCTAACGATTCTCGGTGGTACACATTCGCACGTTTCCATTATGGCAAGAGCAATGTCCGCACCGTATGTGCTCAGTTTGGAAGGCAAGCTTCTGCGGCCTATACAAAATGGCGACTTCCTCATTATCGATGGACAAGAGGGTACCTTATACATTAATCCTGATAAAATAACGATTGAGCGGTATCAAGCACGCAAAAAGAATTGGCTCGAGTTCAAAGAAAGCTTGCAAGAGATAGCTGACGTTGCTCCAGTAACGTTGGATAAGAGCTATGTGAATTTACATGCCAATATCAATTCCGTGCTGGAAATCGATCAAGTTTTACGTAACGGGGCTTCTGGAGTAGGTCTGTTTCGGACGGAATATCTGTACATGGACCGTGATTCACTTCCGAGCGAAGACGAGCAATATGAAGTATATCGTCATGCAGCGAGGCAGCTTAAAGGTCGCCCCATCGTCATCCGAACGCTCGATATTGGCGGAGATAAGAAGCTTGATTATTTGCCGCTTGCAAAAGAAGATAATCCATTTCTTGGGTATCGGGCGATTCGTATCTCGCTGGACCGTAAAGATCTGTTTATGACGCAGCTTAGAGCGATTCTAAGGGCCAGCCATTACGGCAACGTGAAAATTATGTATCCTATGGTCACTTCCCTGGATGAGGTGCGTCAGGCTAAAGCTCTGCTCGAGAAAGCTAAGGCGGAATTGTATGCTCAAGGCTTGCCGTATAATGCAAACATCGAAGTTGGATTAACGATTGAAGTGCCCGCTGCAGCTCTCATCGCGGATGTCCTAGCAAGTGAAGTGAATTTTATGAGCATTGGAACCAATGATCTTGTTCAATATGTATTAGCTGTGGACAGGATGAACGAAAACATCGCGCATTTATATAATCCCTATCATCCGGCAGTTATTAGGCTTCTTAAACATGTGATCGACTCGGCCAAAAGTGTAGGAATTCCCGTAGGCGTTTGCGGTGAAATGGCGGGTGACATCCGAGCGCTTCCGATTTGGCTGGGATTGGGAATAGAAGAACTTAGTATTTCCGTGCAGACACTGTTACAAGTGAAACACCGTTTATTAAGCAGCGACGCTAATAAGTGCAAACAGTTAGTCAATGAAATTCTAGTTTGCAAAACAAGTGATGAAATCATAGAACTGCTTGCTCAAACCGAACAAACAGAATCCATTGTAGGAGGAAATTAGCATGGAATTGACAGGAACAAAAGTATTAGCCTTTGTTGATGAAGAGTTTGAAGACTTGGAAATGTGGTATCCTGTTCTACGCTTGCGTGAATCCGGGGTCGTTGTGGATATTGTCGGTCCTAAGGCAGGAGCCGTGTACCACGGTAAATATGGTGTGCCTATTACAACAGACTATGCCTTCGATGAAGTAAAGTCTTCCGATTACATCGGCCTCTATGTTCCAGGAGGATGGGCGCCTGATAAGCTTCGTCGTTATCCGGACGTGATTCGTTTAACGCAGGAGTTTCACGCGGCAGTTAAGCCGATTGCTCAAATCTGTCATGCAGGTTGGGTGCTGATTTCGGCGAAAATCGTAAAAGGGTACACGATGACGTCGACGCCAGGCATTCGAGATGATCTCGAAAATGCAGGAGCAACTTGGTTGGACGAAGAAGTGGTTGTCGATCGCAACATCATTTCTGGGCGTCGCCCGCCAGATCTTCCCGCTTTTTCCAAGCGGTTTGTGGATGAGCTTATTCAATTTAATAAACAACAGGAAAAGTAACATTCCTCTACCATAGGTGGCAAAAACTACTACTCTTCATTCGGCAGGAAATCGATTAAAATCGTAGAATATCATAGTACAAGCAACTCATGTACATGCCGCCCGCAAAGTAGAAGGAGTGTTAGAATGCAAAAGTATTGTAAGTGCGGACGCACGATGAACCTTCGTCTTCGTACGGTTATTTATCAGAACATAGTCGACATTGAGAATGTACCTATTTACTCATGTGAAGCGTGTGGTCGCAGTGAAGTTGTTCCTCATGTCAAACCCGAACTTACCGGTTTAATCGGCAGGCTGGGGAGTAAGCCTGAGAAGCAGCAGCTCTTTTTTCATGAACTTTCGGAAGTTGCCTTTCTGCTGCTGAAGGTGACTGAAAAAGAGCATATGAATGATTCCATGGAAAAGATCGTTGAAGAACGGATCAATGAACTTTTGGACATCCTATTGCTAGCGCAATCGCTGGGTGATGAACCATGGACCGAAGAAATTCGCAAGCGGTTATCACAAATCACGCAGAGTGCAATATCGACATAAGCAGTTTTGGCCAATCCCAATGGGGGTTGGCTTTTGTAATTGATATAACCGTATAAAAGCATCAACCTTGACGAATTCACACGCCCCTAATGGACGATAATGTCGGTTATCCGTGCATAATGTGTACATCTTTTGAAAAAACATTGAAATTATTTTCAAAGCATTTTCAATATACATTGCAAGATGGATTAATTTGTCGTATCATAACGATAATATACTAGGATCGCAGAATACTTTTGAAAATGGAGAGAGTAACCGTGACCGTAACCATTTATGATGTAGCAAGAGAAGCAGGAGTTTCGATGGCAACCGTTTCTAGGGTTGTAAACAACAATCCTAACGTTAAGCCGCAAACACGCAAGAAGGTTTTTGAAGCCATTGAGCGTCTCGGTTACCGCCCTAATGCGGTAGCAAGGGGTTTAGCGAGTAAGAAGACAACGACCGTTGGTGTTGTCATACCCGATATTTCCAATTCCATTTTTGCTGAAGTAGCACGTGGGATTGAGGATATTGCCAATATGTACCATTACAATATCATTTTGTGTAATGCGGACAAGAAGAAAGAAAAAGAAATTCGTGTTATTAACACTTTGCTTGAAAAGCAGGTTGATGGTTTGCTCTTCATGGGTGGCGTTGTAACAGAGGAACATACACAGGCATTCCGTACGTCTTCCGTACCTGTCGTTTTATGCGGTACGAAGGATGAGAATCAAGCCATGGCATCTGTTGATATCGATCACGAGAAAGCTGCTTTCGATGCTGTGAATGTGCTGATTGAAGCCGGTCATCGTGATATTGCCATGATATCCGGAACTCTGCATGATCCAGCGAATGGATTTGCGCGTTATCAAGGTTACAAAAAAGCATTGGATGCGGCAGGTATTCCACTGCGTGATGAATATGTTCGCATTGGGAACTATCGTTATGAATCAAGTGTAGACGCCGTGAAATATTTCTTGGAGCTTTCACCAAGACCGACAGCGATCTTCTCTGCAACCGACGAGATGGCGATTGGCGCCATTCACACGATTCAAGACAATGGACTTAGAGTACCGCAAGATATCGCCGTTATTAGCGTGGACAATATTCGCATGGCTTCCATGGTTAGACCGACTTTAACGACAGTTGCACAACCGATGTATGATATCGGCGCAGTGTCAATGCGTCTTCTAACGAAGCTGATGAATAAAGAGTCAACAGATCATATGCAGGTTATCCTGCCGCACGAAATTATTTACCGTAACTCCGTTACACAATCTTAATCAAATCAAACCTCTAAGCGAGGTCATTCCTTTGGGGGTGATCTCGGTAGAGGTTTTCTCATGTAGATAAGGGAAAGAGGATAAATGAAATGACATGGAATAAAATTGCTCTAATCGGAGCGATGAACGAAGAAATAGAGCTGCTAGTTTCGCATATGACCGATGTGCGTGAAACGATCAAAGCTGGCATTACGTTTCGTGAAGGTACGTATTTTGACAAGCGAGTTGTCGTATGCCGAACAGGTGTAGGGAAAGTGAATGCGGCAGTGACGACTCAAATTCTAATTGATAACTTCGGCGTTGAAGCTGTTATTTTTACGGGTGTAGCGGGAGCTTTAGATCCAGAGCTGAATATCGGGGATCTTGTGATATCGAGTGAGTGCATGCAGCATGACATGGATGTTACAGCACTCGGGTTTGCTCGTGGCGTCATCCCTTATGAAGCGAAATCCATCTTCGAAGCGGATAGCAAGCTTGTTGAGCTGGCTGTTGCTTCAGGTGAAAAGCTGTTTGCAGGCAAGGTTAAAAAGGGGAGAGTACTCTCGGGGGACCAGTTTATTGCAAGTCGAGAAGTGGTTGCTAGCCTGTACGAAGAGCTTGGCGGTGTTTGTGTTGAGATGGAGGGAGCTTCGGTTGCTCAAGTTTGTTCGATGAATGCAACTCCATACGTCGTTCTGCGATCGATGTCCGATAAAGCAGATGGTTCAGCTCATGTTAACTTTGCTGAGTTTACCGTTCAAGCATCTGAGAATTCGTACAAAATGGTTGAGGATATCGTGAAGCATCTATAAATAAAAAAAGCTCAGAATGTCGCCGAAATGGCGGTTCTGAGCTTTTTTTCTACTTCAAATACATCATGGCGAGTTCCTTCGTTTGCCGGTTCTTCTCGGCAATCGCTTGGCGCCTTGGAATCGGCGCCCAAGCCTCTACGGGGTCCAGCCACGTATCCACCAGCTGGACCGGGCTCTTGCTCTGCCAGGCGTCGAGCCACGCCTGAGGCAGCTTCAGCTGAGGCTGAGCCTCCAGCTGAGCTAAGACCGCCTGCTCGCTCATAACGAGCCAGAGCAGGCTCCAAGCCCGCGGTACGACACGCCAGATGTCGTACCCGCCGCCCCCGAGCGCTATCCAGCGCCCTTCGCACCACTGGTGCGCAAGGGAGTGGATCAGCTCGGGCATAGCCTTGTACACGCGCATGGAGCAATGGACATGCGCGAGCGGGTCAAAAGCATGGGCATCGCACCCATGCTGCGAGATAATGACGTCTGGCTGGAAGCTTCGAATCGTCTCGGTAAGCACCTCGCCGAAGCACTCCAGCCATGACTCATCCTCGGTGTAGGGCTCCACCGGTATGTTAATACTCTTGCCGAACGCATCGCCTTCGCCGCGTTCGTTTACGGCGCCCGTGCCGGGGAATAAATATTTCCCCGTCTCGTGAATAGAAAGTGTGCATACCTGTGGATCGGCGTAGAAGGCCCACTGTACGCCATCCCCATGATGCACATCTGTATCGATGTACAGCACCTTGGCGCCGTACATCTCTTTGGCGTGCGCAATCGCCGCGGACGCGTCGTTGTAGACGCAGAAGCCTGCGCCCTTGCTCTGCAGGGCGTGGTGCAACCCGCCGCCCAGGTGAAGGGCGTGCGGAGCCTTGCCTGACATCACCAGCTCGACTGCGGTGATGGAGCCGCCTACGACCTTCGCCGTGGTTTCATGCATCCCGGCGAAGTAGGGCGTGTCGTCTGTGTCCAGCCCGAAGCGCGTTGCTTCTCGGATCCAAGCAGCTTCCGGCACGGAACAGCTAAGCGCTTTCACGGCTTCGATGTAAGCGGGTGAATGAACCCGCAGCAGCTCGCTATCTGTCGCGGAGCGAGGAGCCCATAGCGCGCTGTCAGGGAGCGCGCCGGCTTTGCGCAGCAAATCCACCGTCATTGTCAGACGATCTTGATTAAACGGGTGATTTTCATTAAATTTATATTGAATTTCTTGATCATCATAGATAAAGACAGGACTTGCCTTCTTGTTCATATCCCTAATTCCCCCGAATGGACTAACAATTTCGCTTGAAGCCCTAGAAATCCTGCGATTACAATTGAAATTAATACATGAACCGCTGCTGAAAACGAATGCGATCAAACTGTTCAATGGAAGAGATCGGCACCTCTTTACCGATTCTAACCATTAGACAGTTGGCTGGATGTGAGCATATTTCTGGGTCATCCGTAGCAAACCAAATCATGTCGATGCTTTTCATCAGCTTCTCCATCATTTGACGGTATTCCCAGACTGTTAATTTGCTTGTTTCCAAGTCCCAATGCCAATAATACTCCGTGGTGAAACAGATGACATTCTCCATCTGCTCTTCTTCGAAAGCGAGTCGAATCATCTTTTTCCCTAATCCGATGGATCGGTAGTCGTCTGCAACTTCGATGGCGCCGAGTTCAATTAAATCCTGCATATGACCCTGTGACCAACGCTCAATTTCGTCGGGATAGTGAAAGGTGACATAGCCGACAATGATGGAGCCGACTCTTGCAATGATGATACGACCTTCAGGTAATTGTGCGATTTCGACTAGAGCCTCTAACTGCTCCTTGGGTCTGCGGAACGCATCTAATTTGGTATGCATAATAAGCTCTTGCAAACTTTCTGCTGAAACAGGGCCTTCTATGATAATTTCGGGCTGATCAGGAGCTGCGCGCAGGCTGTGTGAGTGGTATATTTTGATATGTTGCATAACCTTAGCCCTCCTTTTAAAAAACAGCATGATGAACGTTTCCTCTTCCGTTAGGTCATAGTATTCTTATACCAAACTTTGGTTGGAATTAAAAGACGAATTTTTAACGTAGGCGAATATTTCCTAGTATGATATAATAGAATATGTCAAAAATCGATCACATTTTGCTTGAAATAGTCAGTAAAATGAAAACGGTTTACCACGTGAGGAGGGTTTTACGTACATGGATCAAATGAAAGTTGAACTCATTGAAGCTGTATCCCCTAATCCTAACATGAACAATTATGAAGAAACACATGCATCATTTGATTGGAAAGACATTGAGAAGAACTTTTCCTGGTACGAAACAGGTAAAGTTAACATGGCTTATGAAGCTATTGACCGCCATGCAGATTCATCCAAAAAGGACAAAATCGCTCTGTACTACAGCGATAATCAGCGAGAAGAAGCAATCACTTTTGGTCAAATGAAAGCAAAGTCCAATCAGTTTGGTAATGTGCTTCGAGGACTTGGCGTTGGTAAAGGCGAACGCGTTTTCATCTTCATGCCGCGCACACCGGAACTTTACTATTCCTTACTCGGAACCCTCAAAGTAGGCGCTGTTGTTGGGCCGTTATTTGAGGCTTTCATGGAAACAGCAGTCAGAGACCGTTTGGAAGACAGTGAAGCCGTAGCGATCGTTACGACACCAAGTTTACTATCGCGTGTTCCTTATAATGAGCTTCCGCATTTGAAGCATGTCATTCTCGTTGGAGATAACGTGGAGCTAGCTGAAGGACAAGTTGATTTCTACAAAGAGATGGAAAGCGCTTCAACAGAACTTGACATCGAGTGGCTGGATCGCGAGGATGGATTAATTATCCATTATACGTCTGGTTCAACGGGTAAACCGAAGGGTGTCTATCACGTTCAAAACGCTATGCTTCAACATTATTATACGGGTAAAATTGTATTAGATCTTAAAGAAGACGATATTTATTGGTGTACAGCGGATCCAGGTTGGGTAACAGGTACCTCCTACGGGATCTTTGCTCCATGGTTAAATGGTGCAACGAATGTCATTCGCGGCGGACGGTTCAGTCCCCAAGATTGGTATAGTACGCTTCAGAAATATAAAGTAACTATTTGGTACAGTGCGCCAACGGCTTTCCGTATGTTGATGGGTGCCGGTGATGATGTGGTCACTTCATTTGATCTGTCTTCGCTTCGTCACGTACTTAGCGTAGGCGAACCGTTAAATCCCGAAGTTGTACGTTGGGGGTTAAAAGTTTATAACCAACGTATTCATGACACTTGGTGGATGACTGAAACGGGTGGACAACTCATCTGTAACTATCCATCCATGACGATCAAGCCTGGTTCAATGGGGCGCCCAATTCCGGGCGTTGAAGCGGCTATTATTGATGATGCAGGGAACGTTCTGCCTTCTAACCGGATGGGGAACCTAGCTATCAAAACGCCATGGCCTTCGATGATGCGCAAAATTTGGAATAATCCATCTAAATACGAAGAATATTTCCGTTTGACAGGTTGGTACGTTTCCGGAGATTCGGCTTATCAGGATGAAGAGGGTTACTTCTGGTTCCAAGGTCGAGTGGACGATGTGATTAACACAGCAGGTGAGCGCGTAGGTCCTTTCGAGGTGGAGAGTAAGCTCGTTGAGCATCCGGCGGTTGCAGAGGCTGGAGTTATTGGCAAGCCTGACCCGATGCGTGGAGAGATCATTAAAGCGTTTATCGCTCTGCGTGAAGGCTTCACACCATCTGATGAGCTCAAAGCGGATATTTCCAAATTTGTTAAAGAAGGGCTTTCTGCCCATGCGGCTCCTCGTGAAATTGAATTCAAAGACAAGCTGCCTAAGACACGCAGTGGTAAAATTATGCGCCGTGTTCTTAAAGCTTGGGAGCTTAATTTGCCAACAGGCGACTTATCGACGATCGAAGACTAATAAGCAAGCAAGCCTTCCTTGTACCAGATTTCTTGGGTATGAGGGAGGCTTTTTTATTTATTTAAGCTTTTGGAAAATAACAAAGACCCGGTTATCCGGGTCTTTGTACATCGTGACTTAGTTGTTATAGGCGATAGCGGCTGATGGCTTTGATTCGCCTGCATCATTGACAGCAGTTACTTTATAATAACCGTTGTAAGCTGCTGCGTAATAGTGAAACTCGGTTGCATCACTCACAGAACCAAGCTTCTTAAAAGTGCCTTTTTCTTTATCACTAAAATAGACTTGATACTGCTTTACTTTATCCTTGGACGCATTGGCTTTCCAAGTTAAAACCACACCTGCGCCATCTGCTTTGGCTTTAATACCGGTTGGTGCAGCTGGCAGGTCCTTTGCACTTCCATGGTTACCATTGTCGGTTCCGATGGGTTCACCGATTCCGCCGTTGGAGCCTGCAGGAGGGTTAGTTGCTCCTGGAATTTGATTGCCGTCGACAGAAGGTACGAACAATGAATCTAGCGAGCTTCCATCTGTATAAGAGGAGCGGCTAGGTACCGATTCTTTCCCCGCTACATCGACTGCTGTTACATAATATCCGATTAAGCTAGTTCCTGGGATTTGATCGGTAAATTTCGTCTCAGCCCCTGCCAAGACCACTTTGCCCCCCATGAGCTGGAACTTACCGCGGTTATCGGAACGATATATGCGATAGCCGACGATATCAGGATTCGGACTTGCCTGGAAGGCAATAGTTGCTGTATCACCGGACTTTGTTGTTATAACGTTCGTTGGTGCTGCAGGCTCTTTACCGTCATCAACCCGAGGGTCAACTTCGGATGGTGCGTCATCGTCATAATCGGTAGGCTTATAATTATCGATCGGCTTACGGCTTTTTTCAGGTAGTTTACTCATGGCTACTTCGATTTCTTTGAGCAATTGACTGATCGATTTTTGCCTTTTAATAACTGTTTTCTCCTGCACGAAATCTGCCGGCGTATTATCTTGTGCCATGTAATTCAGTCCGCCAAATGAACTGATTTTCATCCGTACCATCACATTGTCGACTTCAGTTGGCACATATTTCTTGTTGAAAAGATCAGTAACTAAAAGATCGGACTTCGTCGTTAATTCGCTCGGAAGCTTACCTGACAAGCTGGAAACGGTTGCCGAGACAATACCTTCCGGTTTTGCGAAAGTTTTGGTAGGGAATAGCTCCGGCTTTTGTTCGATCGTTCGGTTCATGATGAGTGCCCATATATCTTTGGCGTGATAGGTTTGATGCATTTGCGATGATTTCAACGACGATGACAATTTATTGATCGGTTGATCGTAGCCGATCCACACGCCAACTGTGATGTCCGGGCTGAATCCCATAAACCAAGCATCGGCATCGTCTTGCGTAGATCCTGTTTTACCTGAAATCTCAATTTTGCCGTATGATTTATATTTTTGCATCAAATCTGTCGCTGTACCTTGGCTAATCACCGTTTTCATCATATCCGTAATTAGATATGCACTTTGCGGAGAGTAGACAGGAGTAGGCTTCAGATCATGCGTATAAATCGTTTTGCCATTCGAATCTTTGATTTCTCGAATCATAAACGTATCATTAAATACGCCTTTATTCGGAATAGAAGCATAAGCGCCAGTCAGTTCCCTCACGGAAGTTCCCTTGCTTAAACCGCCGATTACACCGGTCTGCGCAACGTAATCTTCTTTTTGAATGGACGTGATACCGAGTTTTTTTGCAAAATCCCAAGCATCATTAATGCCCACTTTATTCAAAAATATATCAATAGCAGGGATGTTGTAAGACTGGTTTAGTGCTTTTCTGGCTGTCATTAATCCGTGAAACTTGTGATCCCAGTTTTCTGGAAGATGAAAGCCTTTCACACCGTCTTTTAGAATAATGGGGATATCATCCACGACACTAGCCGGTTGAATGGCCCCTTTCTCTAAGGCAGGTATATAAGCGGCGATTGGTTTCATGGTTGATCCAGGCTGCCTGAATGCTTGTGTGGCGTGATTGAGCTGCTCTTCGAAGAAATTGCGCCCCTCAATCATCCCTTTTATAGCCCCAGTTTTAGAATCGATCATGATGGCCCCGACTTGTTCCATGCCCTTTTTATCGTCTGTAGGGGCGAAGTTTTTCTCATTACTCGATATTTCATGCATGGAATCATAAATCGTCTTATCAATGGTTGTATAGATTTGATAACCACCACGTAAGAGCTGAGTATGTATGCCTTTTAATGCTTCATTATAAGCGGCCTGATTTTTCTTAGGATCAAGATCAGGCTTCTGGATCTTCAACAAAATTTCTGCTGCTTCTTGTTCTGTTTCAATCATTAGGTAAGGATAAGTCGTATAAGCCTTCTGAGCCGCAGCGGGCATGGAAGCTTTGAGATCAAACTTAAGTGCTTCTTGGTACTGCTCGTTCGTAATTTTCTTTTCTTCCAGCATCCGTTTGAGTACTAATTGTTCACGCGTAACCGCTTTTTTGAACCCATCTTCATCAAACTCGGGCTTACTTGTGAAGGCAGAGTACTGCGATGGGGATTGCGGCAGACCGGCTAAGTATGCGGCTTGAGCAACGTTTAACTTATCCAGATCGTCGATGTTGAAGAGACCTTTGGCAGCAGCTTTAATCCCATACAGATTATAGCCAGTCGCGCCATTGCCATAAGGAATTTTGTTCAAATAAGCGAGCAAAATTTCATCCTTGGACATTAGGCGTTCCATCCGCAGCGCAAGCAGGAGCTCTCTTGCTTTACGTCCGTCATCTTTGTCTAGTGTTAGAAATACCCGTCTGGCAAGCTGTTGCGTAATCGTACTGCCGCCTGTTTGTACTTCCTCGTTCAGCAGCTTCTGAGTTACTGCGCGGTAAAGTCCGCGGAAATCGATCCCGCGATGGTTGTAGAAGTCTTTGTCTTCAATAGCGAGGACAGCGTCTAACAGTAGTTGAGGTATGTCATCTAGCTGAGCGAGACGACGGTCTTCTTCCGTTCGCAATTGCCCTATGACAGTATCGTCATTGAAGTAAGCAAAGCCTGTTACTGCATTTTCCTGCATCTGCTGACGTATGGATTCTTCGGTGCGTACAGGATCTTTTTTGACAAGTGCACTCACATACCCGAATGCGGCGGATCCACCAACAATCCCCGCCAAAAAAGCACTAATGATGGTCCACTTTAAGGTAATCCAAGTTACTTTGAATGTCGTTCTCACCCAAGGGCGATTCCATTTTGCGAAAAAATTGCGCATAAGTTCCAATATCCTCCTTACATGAACCCTAATAGTATACCATAATTGCACCTTATGCGGTAATGATGAACCGAAGAAACGATGCCGACATGGTTTGACAACACCTAGAAACATGTGATAAATTTTTATCAAATGCGTAGAAAGATCAGCAGTAGGTAGCTTGTGGATGCTTTCAGAGAGCCGGTGGAGGGTGCGAACCGGTACCTGCAGGTTAGTGAATTACGGTCTTGAGCAGTGAATGGGAACCTGCAGCTACATGAGCTGCACAAGTAGTATTTGCCGATTAAACCCCGTTAAAGGTTCTTGAGTGAAAATAGCTAGCCGTGCACATAACACCTGTTATAGATGTACGTAACTACTGTTTTAATTAGGGTGGTACCGCGAGTCAAGTCTTCTCGTCCCTTTGTGGATAAGAAGGCTTTTTTTGTATGTTTAAAGAAAAAGGAGATGGATGAACATGGATATTTTGAAGGATTTGGAGTTTCGTGGGCTGCTGCATCAAATTACGGATCGAGAGGGCTTGGACAAAAAGCTAAGCGAGGAGCGTGTTACGCTTTATTGCGGCTTTGACCCTACTGCAGACAGCTTGCATATCGGCAGTTTGCTGCCTATTCTAACGCTGAGACGCTTTCAGCTCGCAGGTCATATTCCTTTGGCACTCGTTGGCGGGGGAACCGGTTTAATCGGTGATCCAAGCGGGAAAGCCAATGAGCGAACACTTAATGGACCTGAAGTTGTCGAGGCTTGGTCTCAAAGCATCAAAAAGCAGTTATCTCGATTTCTCGACTTCTCGACTGAAATTGAAAATAGTGCAGAGCTAGTCAACAATTACGATTGGCTTGGATCGCTGAATGTCATCGAATTCCTTCGTGATGTAGGCAAAAATTTTACCGTCAATTACATGTTGGCCAAGGATTCTGTTGATTCACGGATCTCCAAAGGGATTTCTTTCACAGAGTTCAGCTACATGATTCTGCAATCTTACGATTTCCTGAAGCTCAATGAAACCAAAAATTGCTCCGTGCAAATTGGCGGAAGTGACCAATGGGGCAATATTACGGCTGGTCTTGAGCTTATCGGTAAATCCACAGACAAACGTGCTTACGGAGTAACTTTGCCGCTTGTGACAAAGAGTGATGGTCAAAAGTTCGGAAAGACAGAAGGCGGAGCTATTTGGTTAGATGCTAGCAAAACGTCTCCTTACCAGTTCTACCAATTTTGGTTAGGCACTGCCGACAATGATGCCATCCGTTTCCTGAAATATTTTACTTTCGTTTCTCATGAGGAAATCGAACGTCTCGAAGAAGAAGTACAGGCTCAGCCTGAGAAGAGGGAAGCTCAGAAATTGCTTGCCCGCGAAGTTACGAGGCTTGTACATGGTGGAGACGCGTTAGAAAGTGCTCTTAACATTACAGCGGCTTTATTCAGTGGGAATATTCAGGAGCTTTCTCGTACAGAAATTGAAGAAGCGTTCAAGGATGTTCCATCTACAACGATAGATCAAGATGATATGGCGTTGGTTGATTTACTGATATCCGTAGGAGCGGCACCGTCTAAACGTCAAGCGCGTCAAGATATTGAAAGCGGGGACTGTCACGGTCAACGGTGTTAAAGTGACGCAATTCGATGCAGCAGCCAAAGATTTGGGTAGGCTCGGAGATACTTACATTATTATTCGCCGCGGTAAAAAGAATTACTATCTTGTACAGTTAGCTTAACAAAAAATAAGCCCCTCAGGGAAATCCCAGAGGGGCTTGCTTTTATTAACGGCTGTAGAACTCGACGATTTGTTTCTCGTCAATTTCTTGTGGAAGCTCAGAACGTTCTGGCAAACGGATGTACTTGCCTTCTACGCTTGCGTCGTTGAACTCAAGGTAAGTTGGCAGGTAGTTACGGTTAGCAAGAGCTTCTTTCACTGCGGAAAGACCTTTGCTTCTTTCACGAAGAGCAATAACGTCGCCAGTAGATACGATGTAAGAAGCGATATCTACTTTTTTGCCGTTCACAGTTACGTGACCGTGAGCAACTAGCTGACGCGCGCCTGCGCGGGAGTTGGAAAGACCAAGACGGTAAACCAAGTTGTCCAAACGGCTTTCAAGCAAGATCATGAAGTTCTCACCGGCAATACCTTTAAGTTTGGAAGCTTTATCGAACAAGTTGCGGAATTGCTTCTCGTTCAAACCGTACATGTGACGAAGCTTTTGTTTTTCATTTAATTGAACGCCATAGCCGCTCATTTTTTTGCGTTGTCCTGGGCCATGTTGACCTGGAGGGAATGGGCGTTTCAAGTCTTTGCCGTTACCGCTCAAAGAGATACCAACACGACGGCTTAATTTAAATTTAGGTCCTGTATAACGTGACATTTAGGAAAAACTCCTTCTTTTCAACAATTAGTTTAGTAGATAGCATCTAGATGTCAGGGTGAAGACAAGTGCCTGGTTTTGCTTACGAATCATACTGTGATTCCCTGACAAGAGTAGTTCAGCCGCTGTCTTGGCAGGAGCAAAAGCAGTGAGGGTGATCACAATTGGCATTCACCGAAATCATGTTGTTACTCGACTTCTAATTTTATTAAAAACAGGGGCATGTGTCAAGTCTCAATCCTTTAAAGTGATTCTAAAAAATCGTGCAATAAGCACGGAAAAATAGTATGATAATATGAGGTAAGATTTTGCCTGGTTCAATAGGACTACAGTTTGTTGGTGAAGGAGAGCCTATGAGTGAATCACTTCGTAGTTTGAAACAACAAAGTCGTGCAGAACACTTCGAAGAGTTTCTTCGGCAAGGACTTGTTCTTTCTAGCAACTTTTCCTATTGGGAATCCAATGGTTATCACGTCGTTCGAGATGCTTTTGATGAATGGATTCACCAATTCGGGCAAGCGATGCTGCCGCCTCAAACCGCACTGTTATGCGTGGATACGGATCTGAAAGTGGTTAATGCTTGCTCCCATGATACACCTCTTACTGATTTATTGCTGCAGGTAGGAGCATCATGGAACTACGCAGAACGCAATGACAATCCGCTGGCACGATGTTCTGAAAATCCTAAAATGCATATCATGACTAGCGAAGAAATGAGCGCAAAAGAACTGAAGTCAGTTTTGGCTGCTTCGATTCCAGTCCTAGATCCACAAGGGATTCCAATTCTTTATTTGGGACTATTTTCCCATGCGCTTACAGAAGCAGATGAACTTGTGCAATTGTTCTATGTCATTTCCCTTGCTTTCCAAGGCAGTTTGCAGAGCGTGGAGGATCGTCGCAAGTACGACCACTTGTTTATGCAGCATCTAAATAGGGAACTTGAGTTTAAGAAGCATGATATTTTATTTGAGGCTTCTAAGAAGCTACATGCCAAAATTGATGTCGATTCGGTGTTGACCGAAGTCATAGAATGCATGCATAGCGTTTATCCCAATATACAAGTAGATTTATTACTTTCACAGGATAATGACTCTACGAATCTATCCGTAAAGCCTTTGAATTTCCAAAGTACGGAGGATGACATTCGAACGCGTGCTTTTATGGAAGGGCACGTCATATTTGAACCTTCTTCCGAGAGCAGTGGGCCAAGTACAGGTCAAATAGCAGCTCCATTATCAGGTAAACAGGGCGTATATGGTGTGTTATATATGACGTCTAACAACGATTTGATTCATGCATCGGATTTGCAATTCATATCATTGCTTGCCGATACAGCGGGTTCAGCTTTTGAAAACGCTAAATTGTACGAGCAGTCCAACTTAATGATTAACGAGCTTCGACTAATTAATGAAATTACCAAGCAGTTAAATCAGAGCTTGCGTTTAAACGAAATCTTTAATTCAGCCTCGAGCGAGATTTTAAGTATTTTCGGCGCGGATTATAGCTGTATTTTGCAGGCGGATAAAAATAGTGAGAATTTAATTGTACAAGCAACTAATTTGCCAGCCATGTTTCATGAGACCTTTACCATAGGTCAAGGCTTTTCTGGCGCTGTCTATACCTCCAAAGAACCGATTATTATTTCAGACTATTGGAGCAATGACAAGGTCGAGTCAAAGCTGATGAAGTTAACTAACTCCCGCTCGCTGATTGGTTCGCCGATCCTCGTGAATGGACAAGTTGAGGGCGTTATTCTAGTCGTGCATAGCAAGCCAAATTTCTTCTCCTATGATAATTATAAATTGTTGCAGGTTCTTTCGGGTCATATTGGACTTGCCATGACGAATGCTTCCCTGCATGCTGAAGTGAAACGAATGGTTATTACAGACAATCTTACAGGACTATATGTACGTCATTATTTGGACGAGCAGGCTAATTCGATGCAAAAAAAGGATTTTTGCGGCTCACTCATCGTTGTTGATATAGATAATTTCAAACGGGTTAATGATACCTACGGCCATCAGGTAGGCGATAAAATCTTGATCCAGGTAAGTCAGATTATTAAAACTAGTATTAGGGATAGTGATATTGCAGCAAGGTGGGGCGGGGAAAGACTAGCGGTCTATTTACCGCAAGTAGCCAAGTCTCAAACGCTTCGAATCGCAGAACGTATTCGTGTTCGTGTTCTAGAGGAGACTAATCCGCAGGTAACTGTTTCCTGTGGTGTTTCGGATTGGAATTGGGAAGAAGATAAGATTAGTGTAGAATCACTTTTCTATCGGGCAGATATGGCTCTCTATCAAGCGAAAAATAACGGCCGCAACCAAATTCGAATCGGTTAGTAACGAGCACTTGTCTAAGGACAGGTGCTTTTCCTTCGCTGTAAAACTTTCAAATCAAGGAACCTGGATGCGCAGTGTGCAAAAAATGTCGATAATAGGTTATCTAATCTAATAAATTTGTACAGGCAGGGAAAACTACACAAAGGATGGAAATATGATAGGGTACTTCACCATTATAGAACCAGATAACTCCTCAATTTTCTCTTCCTGAACCTTCTGTAAAATGTTACAATGATTTGGTCTAAGGGAAGGATGGTCGAAATTTGTCGGTGTTAAACAAAAAAAATATTTTGTTAGTTTTATTTATTTGTATTGTGCTCGTTGCTCTGATTGCCTTTTTATTTTATAACCCTACAGGCATTAAACTTACTCATAGTAATATGCGACAGCTATCTGAACATTTAAGGGACATTGGTTGGCCCGGTAAAATCATCGGAATGGCTTTAATTTTTTTTCAAACGTTCTTTCCGTTTATTCCGTTTGTTGTTGTTGCAGGTACGAATGTAGCTATTTTCGGTATTAAAATGGGGTTTCTTGTTAATTACATAATGTCTTGTTTGGGAGCGATCTCGTCTTTTTATTTTGCTCGCTATTATGGACATGCATGGGTGGAGAAAAAGCTCGAGCGATTTCCGATAGTGACGCAGTTTAGTAAGCGAATGGAGAAGCGAGGATTCTTGTATGTCCTTCTAGGGAGATTGATTCCGATTTTACCTTCCTCGGCGATTAATTTTGGTGCAGGGCTAACTCGAATGCGATTTACTCATTTTCTATGGGGTACCTTGCTGGGGAAACTGCCGATCGTTTTTCTGGAATCGATGATTGCCCATGATTTATTTCATTTCCAGAAATATAAGGGAAGACTACTTTTGTTGTTAGGTATTTTCGTTGTTTTGATCCTAGTGGGGAATGGCGTGAAGAAAGCCTTTGCAGCAAAGACGAAGTAAAGCGCTTTACTTGGAGAATGAAGGAAATTTTTAGTTGCGTTAAGTAACCTTTCCAAGTTATCATATAGGGAGCAAGGCGACCAATTCAGATGCAAATAAATGGAGGAATGAAATATGCCAAGTGCTAATAATGCCGCAATTGTTGAAATTTCACAAACAGCTAATAAATTCAGATCGTCAATCGTTCTCCAATATGATAATAAGTATATCGATGTAAAAAGTATCTTAGGATTGTTTACTACATTACTTAGCTCCAGCAATTATGATCTTCATGTTCATGGGCCGGATGCAGAAGAAGCGAAAGTCGCTATGGCGGAAGTATTCGCTAAGCACAATTTGGGCGTAAACGTAGTTCAAGAATAGCATTCATCCTTAAAGAAGGTACTCTCAGAATCTCTGAGGGTACCTTCTCTTGTATATTGATCCAATTTCGCTTAATATAGATCATATAAGGACGGATGACTATGCGTATAGGGGGAAGTTGGGAATGTCTTCATCTGATCTATTGCTGGACATGAATCAAAAAGCGCTTAATCTTCTCCAAGAAGATGCAGATAAAATCGAAAAACTAATCGAAGTACAAATGGAGAATTTGACAACGCGTCAATGCCCACTGTATGAAGAAGTTTTAGATACGCAAATGTACGGACTTTCTAGAGAAATTGATTTTGCCATTCGAGCGGGACTTATTTCCGAAATACCTGGCAAACAAATTCTCAGCAAGCTTGAACGTAATCTTGCGCAGCTATATGAAGCGTTGAATAACAAAAAGTAACCCTTCACAATGGGTTACTTTTTTTTGTCTTTGTTATGTATTTAGACGAGGAAGAACACGACGCCTAGAATGATGTAGACCACGAGCAGTAGAAGTCCTTCATACCAGTTGGTAGAGCCATCTTGGGTTATCGACTTCGTAATAAAGACGGCGACTCCAATGGCAGCAATTTCATAGGTGGAGAAGACAATGTTCATAGGAGTTCCACTTACGAAGAAACTGACAAGTATAAGCACAGGAGCTACGAATAAGGCGATCTGTAACGAACTGCCGATGGCTATTTCTACGGCTGCGCCCATTTTATTCTTCGTGGCCATCATCACGGCGGCGCTATGCTCTGCGGCATTTCCAATAATGGCGATGAGGAATGCACCTACAAACAGCTCAGATAATCCAAATCTATGGGTGACTTCTTCTAATGTACCCACTAACCATTCACTGGTGAAGGCTACCATGACGGTGGCTAGGATTAGAAAAAGGATGGAAGTTCCTTTGGACCAAGCGGCCTCACCATGTTCAATAGCTTCATCAGAAAGTACACTTTTGTGTGTAACCATGGAGAATAGGAGCCAGAGCAAATAGGCGGCTATCAGTAATATCGCGACGATCATGCTCATTGTTGACGTTTCTTTGGTTGTTAATCCGCCTGCGAAGATGGCTGGAATGAATAACGCAACAACCCCAAGAATCATTAAGGAAGAATTGTGCGAAGCAAGTTTTACGTTAAATGACTGTTCTTTGAACTTTAATCCACCTACAAATATACTAAGTCCCAATACAAGCAGCAAATTGCCGATAATGGCTCCGGTAAGACTGGCCTTGACAACATCGAACAATCCGTCTCTAACTAAGAAGTACGCAATAATTAACTCAGCTGCGTTACCAAATGTTGCATTGAGGAATCCGCCTACGCGCTCACCTGCATAGTGTGCAACGCTTTCCGTGGCTTTACCTAGAAATCCAGCTACAAAAATGATCGCTATACAAGCAATAATGAACTGAAGTGTTGAATTCAGATGCATGTAATGAGCGATACCCGTTGTAACGAAAGAAATGATTAACCCGATGTAAAACAATTTACCTTTCAAAGTAAACCCTCCGACTCATTCTTTTATTGGAACTTTTTGACTTCTTTTAATATACCTACTTTGGAACCCAATGTAAATTCGATAAGTCCGTAATCGCTGATCTTGCTTTCATCTAGTGAACTTATTACAATAGATTTATACAGAGTGGAGAGACTTTGAGCTTTAAACTTAAAGGTCCCTATATTATATATGAGGAGTTGATCTGTATGTCCGAAGACAATCAAACCGGTTTAATTCGTATTTCTGATGATGTAGTATCGACAATTGCAGGACTTGCAGCTCTGGAGACAGCAGGCATCGCCGGCATGTCAGGCGGTATCTCGGAAGGCTTAGCTAAGCGACTAAGTGGAAAGAATGTGCAACGTGGTGTGTCTGTTGAAGTTGGGCAAGTGGAAGCAGCCATCGATCTGCGTGTGATCGTCAATTACGGTTCCCGTATTCAGGATGTATGCAGGGATCTCCAAGAAAACGTGAGAGAAGCTGTTGAAAATATGACCGGACTAACCGTGGTGGAAGTCAACGTCAAGGTGGAAGGCGTTGCGTTCAAAGAAGAAGAGACAGCAGACGATCCACATCGTGTAAAATAGAAGAAAGACCCAATGATTTCACTGAAATCGATTGGGTCTTTTTTTTGGTTTTGCATCTTCTTTGTGCGTCTGTTCCCGAGATATACTTAGCAGGATCCCCATACTGATAAGTGAGACCATCATGGAGGAGCCGCCTGCTGAAATAAAGGGCAAGGTTACACCTGTTAAAGGGATTGTATTGGTTACTCCGCCGATATTAATAAAGGCTTGAAGGGCAAACATAACCATGATACCAACACCAGTTAGCATACCGAACATATCAGGACTGCGAACTGCAACGAGGATGCCTCGCCATAGGAAGATAAGAAAAATAAGTATAAATAAGGCACTGCCAATGAATCCGAGTTCTTCCCCGATAATCGCAAAAATGAAGTCTGTATGAGCTTCAGGCAAATAATGCAGCTTCTGAATACCTTGTCCGAATCCTGCACCGGTCAATCCGCCATGACCAAAAGCGTACAAAGATTGCACAACTTGAAGTCCATTGCCTTGAGGATCAGAGAAAGGGTCGAGAAAGGAGGTCAGACGGTTTATCCGGTAATTATTATTGGTGTTTCCTTTGAGCAGGTAAAGGGCAACCCCAATAGCGGCAATGGCAACAAAGCCTGTCCCAATAAAGAAAATATGCTTCAAATTGGAGCCGCCGACCATAATGACGATGGCTGCACAAACGAGTAGAATCATACAGGAGCCAAAGTCTGGCTGCAGCATGATTAGAAAGCATACAAACCCAACAATAAGTAGTGCAGGGAGCAGCCCCTTCTTGAAATTACGGAACTTCTCTTCTTTATTACTAATGAGAGAAGCCAAGTAAAGAATAACGATTAACTTGGCGAATTCCGTTGGCTGAATGCCAAATTTACCTACATTAAACCAGCTGGCTGCACCATTTGCTTTTGATGTAAAAATAACGAGAACGAGCAGCACTACGATAACAAAAAAAGCAGGAAGAACCAACTTTTTCAGCTTGGTGTAGTGGAGGTTCATGCAAAAAAGCATGCCGACCGTTCCTATTCCTACGGCCATGAGCTGCTTTTTTGTAAAAAACCAGGGATCATTGTTAAATTTTTCATAAAAAGCACTCGTCATTGAGCTTGCACTGAAGACCATGGCAAGACCGAAGCAAACAAGTACAAAGGTTAAAAAAAGCAGCAGAAAATCCGGCGTTCCTCTTCGAGGGGGATTCATGCTGTTTCCTCGCCTAGTCTGCTAATAATTGCTGCAGTTGTGCTAATTTTTGATTGGAAATTTTGAGAACGGACTCAGGGATTGGAGAATTGTAATCCAAGCCATGCGGGAACGTTTCTTTACCTATGTACGCATCTTCTAAGAATAAAATTGCATAAGGAGATTCTAGTTTACCGGATTCAACACGAGCATTTACACGTAAGAAATACACGGATTTGCTTGCTTTATCTTCCAATTTAAAATCATAAGTAGCGCGCGTGTATTCCCACTGCCAACGCACGAAACCAAGTTTAGTCGTTACTTCATCAAGGTGAGCCAAATCGCTTTTTAAGCCTTTTAGGCCAGTTGCTTCAATAATCACTTTTAACGCCTCCATATTGTACGTATGCATTCTTTATTCATGATAGTATGTTTCCAAAGGTTCTGCAAGTCGATAGCAACTTCAATTTTCTAATATTTGATGGCACTTTACAGATGAAACATGATCATATATTTGGTAGAATAGGTTCAATGACACGGGCAAGCGTGAAAAGTTAAGAAACAAGGATGGGCGGAGGATTTTCCTTATGAACGATTTTCAAGCTAGCTTACAAGCGAATTATGAAGAAATGGTTGCCTGGAGACGCTACTTACATCAAAATCCAGAACTCTCATTCCATGAATATCGCACCGCTGAATTTGTGGCGAATCATTTGCAAAGTTGGGACATTGAAGTTCGCACAAATGTAGGAGGTAATGGGATTGTCGGACTGCTCCGCGGCAGCAGTGAAGGTCCTACGATTGCGCTTCGAGCAGACATGGATGCACTTCCTATACAAGATGAGAAGATGAATTGTGCATACGCTTCACTTACGAAGGGAGTTATGCACGCATGCGGACACGACGCACACACCGCAACACTGCTTAGTATTGCCAAAGTGGCGAGTCAGCATCGCTCTCAACTGAAAGGGAATCTGGTTTTCCTGTTCCAGCATGCTGAAGAAATTACGCCCGGTGGCGCTGATTCCATGATTCAACACGGGGCTCTTGAAGGTGTGGATGCCGTGTTCGGCGTTCATTTATGGACACCATTTCCTGTCGGCAATTTTTATTCCAAAGCAGGTCCCTTAATGGCGGCACCTGACGAATTCACCATTCACATTCAAGGAAAAGGCGGACATGGAGGTTTGCCTCATCAAACCATTGACAGCATTTATGTAGCTTCTCAATTAGTTGTAAATCTTCAATCGATCGTAAGTCGACAAGTAGATCCGATAGAACCATGTGTGGTAAGCGTTGGATCCTTCCACGGAGGCTCTAGCTTCAATGTCATAGCCGAAACGAGTGTGCTGAATGGCACTGTGCGTACTTTCAATGCAGAACTTAGACAAGATGTGAAGGAGCGCCTAGAACGGATTGTACATGCCACCTGTGAGATGTATCAGGCTTCCTATAAGATAAACTATAAATTAGGTTACCCTACGGTTGTTAATGACGGGAAAGAAGCTGAGCGTTTCTTCAAAGTCGGTACCGAGTTGTTCGGGGCAGAAGCCGTGCACGAATCCCCACTTATTATGGCCGGAGAGGACTTTTCCTATTATTTGAATCACCGACCAGGTTGTTTTATGTTCGTGGGTGCAGGTAATGTTGAGGCTGGCATCGTTCATCCGCACCATCATCCGAAGTTTGATATTGACGAGAAATCCATGCTAAATGCAGCAAATTTATTGTTAGGAATGGCTTTGGATTATATGGCATGAATGCCGTCCTTCCTTTGGAGAATGCTATAGAGGTAAGTTAACTCCAAGGAGGGATTATGGGACATGGCTGGTAAAAAAGTAAGGGACATCATGAGTAAAGATTGCGTGACCGTTACTCTGCAAGATAATGTATACGAGATCGCTTTGAAAATGAAACAGCACGATATCGGATTCGTTGCCGTTGTTGAGGGCAGGAAGCTCATTGGCGTTGTAACAGACCGTGACCTTGTTGTTCGCGGATACGCAGAAAAGCATTCTGGTTCTACAGCTGTCGAGAAGGTAATTACGAAGGATATTGCGACAATAACTCCTGATACAACTGTTGATGAAGCCGCCAAAATGATGGCCAAAGATCAAATTCGACGTTTACCTGTAGTAGAGAATGGCGAGCTTGTCGGAATAGTAGCCATCGGTGACCTAGCGGTTCGCGGCAGCTTTGAGGATGAGGCAGGGGAAGCACTTAGTAAAATTTCATCTGACAGAATACTAGTCGGCAGTAAATAAGAATGATCCATATATAAAAGTAAGCAACCTGTTTCCATTCTAAGGAGGTAGGTTGCTTTTTTTGTCAGAAAAAATTGTCATCTTTACTACCGATAAGTGATGAGAGATAATGGTAGCGAAAGGGTAGGGGAGGTTAACAGCTTAGAATGAATAGGGTCGAAGACAGCGCATTTATTGGTGTAATTATTCTAGACGCAGGTTGGCATTATACATATATCAACGAATATGCAGCAAAAATTTTAAATCGTACGCCCGATGAATTGTTGGGTAAAGTCGCTTGGGCAGAATTTCCAGCTGCGATACGGTACGCTTGTTACGACCAATTCCATAAAGCCTTTAAAAATAAGGTAGAGGTTCATTTTGAAGAGTACATAAAATCGTCCAATCAGTGGGTAAGGGTGAGTGCATATCCATTTGGCGGGAGCTTGCATATTGCACTCCATAAACCGGATTTTGCTGAAATTAGATCATTGCTAGAAAGTGAGTATTACCTAAAATATACAGAGAATTTTCAGGATTTAATCACATTGACTTCCGTAGATGGTAAATTTCGTTATTTATCCCCTGCAATTCAACCTCTGCTTGGTTATGAGGTCGATGAAATGGTCGGTACTCGGATCTTGACGTATTGTCAATCAGATGACACGGAGATTCTGAGAAGTATTTTTACGGATGAAAACCATGCAACTGTTGCAGACCAAGGGATGATCACCTGTCGTTTTTTACATAAAAAAGGTTGGTACGTGTGGTTTGAGAAAAATTACAAATGGATGTTAGATGAGGATGGCAAAAGAAGTCAGATCTTGGGCATTTGGCGCGATATTACGGAACGTAAGTTGGTCGAGGAACGTTTTGTTCAAGCCCAAAGGCTTGGACAATTTGGCAGCTTTGAACGAAATCTAAACGATGAGTATTGCATATGGTCCGAGGAAATGTACCGTATCCACGGTCTTGATCCTTTAGATTCCATGGCATTAAGCGAAGCTATTAAGCCAATTGTATCGGATGATCGCGATAAAGTAGCCCTTGCTTTTGAGACAGCGATTCAGGTTGGAATATCAGAAGTCGAGTATAGGATTGTTCGTAATGATGGAGAGGTGCGCCATCTGAAATCTCAAATCGAGCGAGTCATTCGCGATAACGGGCTCACGGCTGTACGGGGACTCATTCATGATATTACAACGTATAAACAAATTGAAACAGAGCTTAAAAGAAGCAAAGCTAATTTGGAAATTGCGCAAGAAATAGCTGGACTGGGTCACTATGACTGGGATGTGATCAGGAATGATTTGTATTGGTCAGATGAGTTGTTTGTTCTGTTCCATATGCGCCGTGAATATTTTGGGAATACAATAGAAGCTTTTTTTAATGCGGTTCATCCGGATGATACAGTTAAAGTGAAAGCGGCCATTCGTGATGCTTTGCATGGCGGTTTACTAGATTTGGTATATCGCATTATTGTGAATGAGACTGAGGTCCGAATGATTCATACTATGGCCAAAACGACCTATGACGAATGGGGGAGACCGCTGCGCCTCTTTGGAACGGTGCAGGATATCACCATACAAAAACAGACAGAAGAGCTTCTTCGCAAAACGGAAAAATTGAATGTCGCTGGACAATTGGCTGCTGGAATCGCACATGAGATTCGTAATCCGCTTACGGCACTCAAAGGCTTTGCCAAGCTGATGTGTCAAGCAAACGAAGAAAGCAAGCTTCGGTATTTTCAGATCATGCAGGAAGAATTTAACCGGATCGAGCTGATTTTGGGCGAGCTTCTGATTCTAGCTAAGCCACAGGTCGTAGCGTTCGAACCTCACGATACGAAGGCTATTTTAAGTGAAGTCATTGAATTACTGAATACAGAGGCAATCATGAGCGATGTGATCATCGAACTAGATTGTGAACCTGATCTTCCTCTGGTTAAATGTGAGCGCAATCAATTGAAGCAGGTTTTCGTGAATATGATTAAAAATGCTATTGAGGCGATGCCAAATGGAGGCGGCCTGCATGTTTCTGTGAAACAGGCTGCGGGCGGTGTAGCGCTCTATTTCGCAGATCAGGGATTGGGTATATCGGAGGAGCGGCTGCCGCGCATAGGGGAACCCTTTTATACGACCAAAGAGAAGGGAACTGGGCTCGGCGTCATGGTGAGCTTCGCGATTATCGATGAACATCAAGGACATATCGAATATCAAAGTAAGCTTGGCGTTGGCACCACGGTCCTTATCCAACTTCCAGCTTTTTCGTGAAAAAAGGAGGGAATGGACCAGGAAACTGGTCTTTTTTCCATTTGTGTATATGGTGTAACTGTCAAAGTTCGCAATAAGGAGGTCAATCTGCGACAAGATGCGGTCTTCTAAATATGCTACATTGATAACGTGTTCAATAATTGTGAATCTAACGAGAAAAAGGTGATAACCATATGGAGAAAGTAAGGATTGGTATTATTGGTCTGGGCAATATGGGAACCGGACATGCCAAATATTTGGTGAACAATGAAGTGAAGGGTGCTCAGCTAACCGCAATATGCGAGTTCAGAGCTGACCGCTTGGAATGGGCAAAAGAAAACCTAGGTGAAGGCGTCCAATTATTCGACAATCTCGATACATTCCTTACTTCTGGGACCGTTGACGGTGTATTGATTGCGACTCCTCACTATGATCACCCAGAGGTAGCTGCCCGCGCATTTGAAGCCGGACTCCATGTGTTGTGTGAGAAACCAGCAGGTGTTTACACGAAACAAGTTCGTCAAATGAACGAAGCGGCGCAAGCTTCAGGAAAAGTATTCAGTATGATGTACAATCAACGTACAAATCCATTATATAAAAAGTTGAAGGATCTGGTTTCTTCCGGAGAGCTTGGTGAAATCCGCAGAACGAACTGGATCATTACGAATTGGTACAGATCCCAAAGCTACTACGATTCAGGCGGCTGGCGTGCAACATGGGCAGGCGAAGGCGGCGGTGTACTCATTAACCAGGATCCGCATCAGCTTGACTTGTGGCAGTGGACGATCGATATGATGCCTAAACGGGTTCGTGCATTTTGTTATTTCGGAAAGCATCGCAATATCGAAGTAGAGGACGATGTAACCGCATTCGTAGAATATGAGAATGGCGCTACAGGCTTATTCGTTACAACAACAGGCGAAGCTCCGGGAACGAACCGGTTCGAATTGTCTGGTGACCGCGGTAAGATTGTGATCGAGGATGGCAAGCTGACATTTTGGCGTTTGCGTGTATCCGAGAGAGAATTTAATGAAACCTATAAAGGTGGATTTGGTCAACCGGAGTGCTGGAAATGCGAGATTCCAATTGAAGGGCAAGAAACAGGCCACAAAGGCATCACGCAAAACTGGGTAGATGCCATTCTGCATGGCACGCCATTGGTCGCTCCAGGGGAAGAAGGAATCAAAGGACTGATGCTATCCAATGCTATGCTGTTGTCGACGTGGACAGACAATTGGGTAGATCTGCCGATCGACGAGGAACTGTTCGAGCAGCATTTGCAAGATAAAATTAAAAATTCCACTGTCAATAAAGAGGCTGGTTTTAAAACACTTGTAGTCTAAAAACATGAACACCTCGCGCTAATGCGTACATGGGGTAAGATGGTGGAGGAATTGGGACATGCAGAAAAGTGATGGAATGAATTACGCACCAAAAGGGAAGCCGAACATTGTCGTTCAAAAAGGGGAGTTCGTTTTCGCTGCTATTGCCTTGGATCATGGTCATATCTATGGCATGTGTAATGGCTTGCAAGAAGCAGGAGCAGAGCTCAAATGGGTTTATGATCAGGACCCTGCTAAGGTAAAGGCATTTGTTGAGAGGTATCCTCATGTGAAAGTAGCGGCGTCTGAGCAAGAAATATTTGACGATGCCGAAGTGAAGCTAATCGCTTCAGCTGCTGTACCTTCTGAACGCGGAGCGTTAGGTGTCCGAGCGATGGAGAATGGCAAAGATTATTTTACAGATAAAGCTCCTTTCACGACGTTAGATCAATTGGCTGCTGCGAAGGCAACAGTTGAAGCGACGGGTCGCAAATTCGCTGTCTATTACAGTGAACGTCTCCATGTGGAAAGCGCTGTTTTCGCGGGACAGCTTATTGAAGAGGGTGCAATTGGCCGTGTCGTGCAGGTCATTGGTTTAGGGCCGCACCGATTGGGACATTCGAATCGCCCGGATTGGTTTTTCAAGAAAGAAAATTATGGCGGCATTCTCTGTGATATCGGCAGTCATCAAATCGAACAGTTTTTGCATTATGCAGGGTGCAAGGATGCTACTGTTGTAAGCAGCAAAGTGGCGAATTACCATGCGAAGGATTATCCGGAGCTGGAGGATTTCGGTGACGCAACACTGATTGGAGACAACGGGGCGACAAACTATTTCCGTGTGGATTGGCTTACACCGAGTGGTTTGGGGACTTGGGGAGATGGACGGACAGTTATTCTAGGAACAGAAGGTTATATTGAGCTTCGTAAATATATTGACATCGCTCGCGATCCGCAGGGAGATCAGTTATACCTGGTCAACCAGCAAGGAGAAAAGCACTACAGCCTCCATGGGCAAGTAGGCTTTCCTTTCTTCGGCCAGTTGATCTTGGACTGTCTGAATCGTACCGAGCATGCCATGACACAGGCGCATACGTTCAAAGCAGCAGAGCTGTGCTTGATTGCTCAGGCGAATGCAATCCGTGTGGAGTAGGCTTGCGCATTAACAGGACAAAAGCTTTCATAGGCAGCGATAATTGCCTTTTGGCGTGATAACACAACTGTACATTTAGCTTAAAATTCGGGTAGTTTAGCGGTAGTATCGCTAGCTGCCCGTTTTACGTTTCTTGATAATTTTCGGTTATTTCTTGGTATCGAATGCTTTATCGTAATCCTGCCAAATGCCTTTCTTCTTATTACGGGCTGTTTCTTGATCTTTCTTAAAAGCATCTACGTACTTGACGTTCGGAGGATATGTAGCCATGCGAGCATACCCCTCTTGAACCAGGGTACGGTTGAAGAGTTCTTCACCGATCCATACGTAAACGAGCAAGCGATCATATTGATCCTTTTTATCTACATCAAATTCAAGCTCGACGGTTTCCTTCTCCAATCGCTTCTTCGTATAAGCACTTGCTTCTTTTCCATAAAACATAACGGGTGTATTTGGCTTCTTCGTCTCCGGTGTGTCCACACCAATTAATCGTACTTTCTCTTTCTTCCCCTTCATTGTGACCTCAAGTGTGTCACCGTCCACGATACGTTCCACTTTTACTCGCTCTCTGCCAGCTACAGCTGCGGGTTTAGTCCCACAAGCCGTCATCAAGATGACTAGACTAAGCAGTACAGCAAGAGTGATTTTCCATTTGCGCATGAATGACCTCCTAAGAGTTTTCCTTTAGGAAAACTTGCATCGTAAGCATTGACTGAGTTTTCGTAAGAAAACTTTCTTCGTAAGCATAAACTGTGTTTTTCTTTAAGTATGTTTTAGACGTTAGCATGGCGGGGATGTTTAAATCAAGTGCTTTCCTTTCATACTAGGAAAAAAGGAGGCAGCACATGATTGCCATGGATCCTACCCGTCCTCTGATTGTTCAGAGCGATTTATCGATATTAGTGGAAACGAATCACCCTGAATTTGATACGGTTAGAGGGATAATATCCCGTTTCGCAGATTTGATCAAAAGCCCGGAGCATCTTCACACGTATCGGATTACGCCATTATCGCTGTGGAATGCATCAGCTGCTGGGATGCCAATAGAAGAAATGTCGGATTTTTTACAACGAAATGCCAAATTTGGTGTTCCTACCGGGGTACTAAGCATCATACGTAAATATGTGAAGCGGTATGGCATACTGCGTATGGAGAATGTCGGAAATGAGCTTTATTTAGTTAGCGATGACACAGTCGTGTTAAAAGAAATTAGCGCTTACGATTCGTTGAAGAGGTATCTAGAGGATACCCGCGGAGAGCGCGCTATTGCTATTTCACCGATTTCACGCGGTGTCTTGAAGCAGGAACTTATCAAGCTGGGGTATCCTGTAGAAGATTTGGCCGCTTATCGCAGCGGCGAGTTTCTTCCGATTCAGCTTCGGAATGAAGATACGATGGAAGCCCCGTTCCAACTGCGAGATTACCAAAAGCATGCTGTAGATGCTTTTAACCGTGTCGGAGAAGGCGGCAGCGGTGTGTTAGTGCTTCCTTGTGGAGCGGGAAAGACAGTGGTTGGCATAGCTGCGATGGCTAGATGCAACTGTGCAACGTTGATTCTGACAACTAATGTGACTTCGGTGAAGCAGTGGAAGCGTGAGATTTTGAGCAAAACGGGCTTAGCGGAAGATCAGGTAGGGGAATATAACGGCACTACGAAGGAAGTAAGGCCTATTACAATTGCAACTTATCAGATTTTGACGCATCGAGGGAAGAAAGAAGACGAGTTCTCGCACATGCGGCTGTTTAGTCAGAGAGACTGGGGTCTGATTATTTATGACGAGGTTCATCTTTTGCCAGCCCCCGTTTTTCGGGCCACAGCAGAGATACAAGCGACACGCAGACTCGGATTAACGGCTACTTTAATTAGGGAAGACGGCCGAGAAGAAGACGTTTTCTCACTTGTCGGACCGAAGAAATATGATATGGCTTGGAAAGAGCTTGAGTCGAAGGGCTGGATAGCCAAGGTCGCCTGTAAGGAATTTCGAGTGTCTTTATCGGCTATCGATCGGGATCGTTATGGAGCCTCGGGTGCTAGGCAGCAGTTCAGGATTGCTGGAGAAAATACCGCTAAGCTAGAGGTTATTAACTACTTATTGCGGCTTCATGCGAACGAACAGACGTTAATCATCGGTCAATATATTAGTCAGTTAGAGCTTATCGCTGCCCATACCGGCGCGCCTATGATCAGCGGCGGAGTTGCGCATGAGATCCGAGAGGAGCTATACGACCAATTCAAAAAAGGTCAGGTGCCTCTCCTTATTGTATCCAAGGTTGCCAATTTTGCTGTCGACCTGCCCGACGCCGTCGTAGCTATTCAGGTGTCGGGCAGTTATGGTTCGCGGCAAGAAGAGGCGCAGCGGCTTGGGCGTATCCTTCGTCCTAAGAGCAGCGGCACGAACGCAGCGGTCTTCTATTCTCTGATTAGCGAGGATACGAAGGAGCAGGACTTTGCTATGAAAAGGCAGTTATTTCTAGTTGAGCAGGGCTATGAATATAGCATAACAAGTTGGAATCAAACGACGAAATGAAGAGAAGGAGCATAGGATGAGATTTGAACATATCGATAGGAAAATGCCTCGAGAACTAAAAGAGCTCATTATGGAACAAAAATGGTGCTCATCTTTCCTGGAACAAGGCGTGGCATTCCTTGATTTAATGACGGATCAGAAGTACCTTGCTGAGTTGAACCGGCATTTGTTATTGGATGAAAAGCATACGCTGCGTCTCATCGTATCCGCATTTGGCTGTGAACCGTTTACAAGAGAGGCGTTGGAAAAGCAAGCAGCTCTTCGTATGTCAGGTGCGCAAGTCGCTCTAGGCCTTGTAGGACTTAGAAGAGCTGGCGTTGTTGCGGCTTTTCGCAAAGCATGGGGGGAGCAGCTTTTTATCCTGCCTGAGGATGCTTTTGCAGCATGGCAGCTGTTGTTGTTTCCGTCAGATCAGCTTCAATCAGGTAAAGAAGATATGGATCTTGAGTTGTGGGAAGCCGGAAACGCAGGACAATTAAACATATCAGATCCAGCGAAATCGATTCATCCTAGAGGCTTGGCACAGCAGCTGTTTCATTTTCTGGTGGCTTGTAACCAACAATCAGTTCTTCCGCTCACGAATAAAGGGACTTTACATAAAAAGCAGCTGCAAAAGCTAACGGAACATCTGGCCTTGCCGAATGACATATTACGCTCATCTGGGCTTACTTACGCATTTAGAGACGTTTATGACGAACCTGCAGCGCTAATGATTGAAATGGCTATTCGTATGGGTTTCCTATCCATAAATAGCCAAGGTGACTGTTACCTCTTTAATCAACAGTCCTGTCTAAAATGGCTTCAGGAATCCTACGACAGGCAGCAGGGGCAATTATACCAGATTTGGCGTCAGTTGTTGGTTCCTGCACCTGTTTGGCTTGAACATGGCATATCATGGATGGAGAGGGGGGAATTCGGGCAGTGGTATGAGGTGGACATGATTGTGAAAGGAATTCGTTCTTGCTGTTCCTTAGGGGGGCAGGTGACGGATGAAGCGTCACTTCGCAAAGCTATCATGACAACATGGATGGTTCCTTTATCTGTTTTCCATTTCATAGAGTTGGGTATCGATAAGGAAGATCATCTATGGTTTCGCTGGTTAATCACCCCGATTCAACAGGCCTCACATAATAATAAGGAGAATGACCTCAGATCGTCAGAAATGCATGTTGAGGTGCGTCCCTCGCTTTATGTGCAGCCAGATTTCGAAATGTTGCTCCCTCCGGACGTATCACTTCTCACAGAGTGGAATATCGCGGCTTTCGCTGATCTCCAAACGACAGATTTGGTTCGAACCTATCGCATAACCAAAGAAAGCTGCTACCGTGCTTGGGAAAAGGGGATGAGCAGCGAAGAGATGGTTCGGATGCTGCACGAGAATGCTCTTTACGAAGTGCCAGCACATATAACGATTACTTTAGAGCAATGGGGAGAGCAAGCAGGTAAGCTGTATATCGAAGAAGTGACGCTGCTTCGCTGCCGTTCCGAGGATATTGCGGAGGCTTTGCTTAGAAATGAGAAATGCCTTCCACTTCTGGGGGAACGCGTCGGTGGCTCAGACTTTATTGTTTTGCGTGAACATTTGACATTGCTCACGAAGTGTCTAGAGAAAATGGGTTTCAATCCAAGCAGCAGCCGAAAAGACAAGCATGCAGAGGTTTCCAATACGTTGATTTCGTCCGAAAATCAGACAGGTGGCCTCTGTTATTCACGGGATACCATCCAGCTTTATGAAATGGATACCCATTTGCCGGTGCGGGACGAATTGTATCCGGATATGCAGGATATTCCTGTAAGCTGGATTAAGGAATTTCGAGCGTATCACGGCTCAACACGCAAAGAGATGATCCGTAAAGCTATCGAATGGAAAAGCGTTCTGCAACTTCGAAAAGAAGGGCGAAACCGCTTGATTATCCCCCGAATTCTTCGCGAAGAACGATCGGGCTGGATATTGGAAGGACTGGAGGAATATCAGGAAATTTCATTGGCGAGCGAGGACTGGGAGGAAATGAAGCTCATTTTGCCTGGTATTAACGATGAAGGTGTCTACACGTAGGCTTGAATGAGCCGGAACGCAAATGGACCTGGATTTCGCTGCAAAGAGAAAAGGAAGAAACTCTTGAGGAACTGTGGTATAGTAGAGATGTTATATATTTTTTGAGAGGAAGGATGTTGATCTCAGTTATGTTACAGACAATGGAAGCAGAAACAATAGATATGTCGGCTGTTCTTATGCAGGCTTATGACATGGGTGATATGATTAATTCCTCTGCTGAAGTGGCAGATTATTTATATTGGAAGATCGCTGTGGAGAACAGCGCAGAAGTTCGGGATCTTAAAGCGGTTTTCGCCAGAAAGAAAGATGCTTTCGAGGAATGCGAACGCTTCGGGCATTACCACCCAAGCTATCACGAAGCTTTAGCCGCAGTGAATGAGATTCAGGAGAAACTGCATGCTGTGGAAGCGGTGCGCAGGTTCAAAGAAGCGGAAGACCGTTTGGACGATTTGCTGTTTACCGTTTCTACAACGATCGCGCATGCGGTCTCCGATACGATTAAAGTCCCAAGCAATAATCCACTTCCAACTGGCAAAGGCTGCAGTTCCGGTGGAAACTGCAGCGGAAATTGCGGGTAAGAACTAAAGCTGGAAATCGGGGCGGATGATTCCGACCTCGGTTCCCTGCCAGTTATGAATGGTAGGGGTATGGTAGGAGGCAAGTTCGCTTACTTCAGACTCCGAGAGCAAGCTTAGCTGCTTCAAAGCTTCGACGACAGCGGGATACAAGGCCCGAACATGACCGTCTTCGATCTTTAAGACGAAGCCAAGTCCTTGCTCAGGAATCGTGACGGCGAAGATGCCCTCGGCTCCCATCTTGCCGATAATACGGCCACCCGTTACCTCGATTAATCGCGTATCGAAGCGGTCGCTTCCCGCGAGGAATTGAGGATATTTACGCACCGCGGCGACAATTCTTTGGCAAGCGTTTGCACGTCCTTGCGGCAATTCGTCAGGGCGGCCTAATCTGGCGAAGGCAAGTGCCAGTTGGTGAATTCTCATGCCGAATACGGGCACCCCGCAACCGTCAATCCCGAACTGCATCTCCGGCTTCGGCACACCGGTCATGGCGCAGACGGCATCCAGCATAAGCTGTTGAACAGGATGCTGGATGTTCATGTACGTATCCGGCGATGCGCCAAGATGTGCGCTAAGCGCCAGCATGCCCGAATGTTTGCCCGAGCAATTGTTGTGCAAGGTGCTCGGGGATTCACTTCGCTCGCGCATCGCCTGAGCGGTCGGCGCGTGGTAAGGCTCATGTGCACCGCACTGCAGGTGCTCATGGTGGTAACCGAGCTTGCCGAGGATACCCTGGGCCGTGCTCACGTGCTCAGCTTCCCCGTTGTGGGAAGCGCAGCATAGGGCGATTTCGGCATCGGTGAGGCCGAAATGATCAGCCGCGCCGGATTCAATCACCGGCAATGCTTGAATGAGCTTCGCTGTCGAACGAGCGAAGGTGAGCAGCTGTGGGTCGCCAGCTTGATGCAGAAGCGTCCCCCCAGTGTTAACGACCGCGAGATGGACGCGGTGAATACTTTCTGTTATGCTTCCACGGAATATGCGAACAATGGTGTCAGAAGGCTTCATGCAGTGATATCACTCCATACTAGGATTATTGAAAAGAGGTTGCAATCATGATGATCGAGCGTAGCGGATTAATCATTTGGGTAAACGATATCAAAGCCGCGAGAAACTTGGAACGGTTCGGGTCCCTTCATTACATATCCAAGAAAATGAATTATGCCGTTCTTTATATACATGCCAGCAAAGTAGATGAGACGACACGGAACCTTTTGAAGCTCCCGTACGTCAAAAAGGTAGAGAAGTCTTACCGTAACGAAATCAAAACCGAATACAGTAGTGATGTGCCGGACAAAACTAGATTTTACACCCTTTGAGGCTGCAGTGCAAAACGAAAGCTTCGTAAGAAGCTTTTTTTATTTTTTGAATTTTTAGAAAATAAGCATTTTTTCATGATTTCACAAATATTTATTAATAATTTTATATATTCTTTCATGGGAAAAAAAGTTATAATCAAGTAAAATATAACTTACAGGCAAATAGGGAATAGGTACACGGTCTCATTTTAGTAGGAAAGGGGTTGTGATCATGAAAGACAAGGTGATGGGGAGATGGAGTACTTATGAACCATTCTTCGTACAGCTGGGTGACAAGAAAGTGGCGGACGTCGTGATCACGAATCATGCGAAGCTGAGATGGAGTGATCGTGTTTCTAGCGAAAACAATTCACTCGAGGAAATTTGCGCTTTTCTGTGGGAAAAGCTTAAAAATGATAGCATCGTCCCTTATTATCGCAATGAAGAAGACGTTTATCTCATTGATGATGACCTAGTCGTTGTTGCTGAGTTTTCCCATCTGGAACATGAGACCGATCTCGTGGGCAATCCGCTTCACAAAATGATTATTGTTACTTTCCTTGGGAAAATGTCGGAAACGATGGAGCTTCGTGATTTGAAGTCTTACTATTCTTGGCTTAGACACTCGCGTCGCATGACACTGATCAAGAACAGTCGCAAGCGTCGATAACCGAATAGGTTGCTTAACTGGAGTGTGTCGATGAAGGCATGCTCTTTTTTGCGTCTTAATGGACTGTATGCTTGCGATTTCATATAATGGAAACAAAGAGAGGCGGGTTTGCATGGCACTTAATTTTCATCAACTACATATTTTCTTTACCGTGGCGGAGAAAGGCAGCTTCTCTCATGCGGCGGGAGCCCTACATATGACACAGCCTGCGGTGACCATGCAGGTACAATCACTGGAAGATTATTTCGGCGTCAAGCTGTTTCACCGCAGCACCAAAAAGATCGAGTTGTCTGAAGCAGGACGAGCTCTGCTGCCTTTTGCTAAAAACAGCATTGAACTAATCCGTGAGACGGATGTTGCTATGTCCAGATTTACTAAAATGATTGAAGGACGGCTGCAGTTGGGAGCCAGCTTGACGATGGGGGAATACATTTTGCCTCGTCTTCTTGGCCCATTCAGCAAAGACTACCCGAACATTTCGGTTTCCATGAAGGTAATGAATACAACGCAGATTCTCGATGAGGTTCTTGGTCATCAGCTCAATTTCGGTCTTGTCGAAGCGCCGATTCATCATCCGGACGTTCATACGGAAGCGATTCTAAGCGATGAGCTTAAGCTCATTGTGCCGGCAGATCATCCATTAGCCGATATGGAGGTTGTCACTCTTGAAGAGGTGTTGAAATATCCGTTCGTTCTTCGTGAGCAAGGTTCCGGGACGAGAAGAGTGATGGAAGAGGAGTTCGCGCGCTGCAACATGGATTGCTCTTCCATGAAGATTATCATGGAGCTGGGCAGCACAGGTGCCATTAAATCTGCTGTTGAAGCCGGTTTGGGTATATCCATTCTTTCTCAGTCGTCCGTTAAGCATGAAGTGACGCTAGGCCTCTTTAAAGTGAAGCAAATCGAGAACATTGCCTTCGAACGCAGCTTCTATGCCATTTACTTGAATTCTACGCTGCTGCCAATATCGGCTGTAAGCTTCATGACCTTTTTACGGCAAGAGGATCTGAGCCGCTTCCTTTAACATTTTACATAAGTCTACAGTTCGCTTAATGATGAGTTCATAGTTGTCATTTACGATGAAGGAAGGGAATAGAAAATGTCTGCAAGAATCGAAGCGGATTTACATACACATACGACAGCCTCAGATGGGACCCAGCGCCCTGCGGCAAACGTTCAAATGGCGTTCGACGCCGGACTAGGCGCTATTGCGATTACTGACCACGATACGGTCTCAGGAGTCGAAGAGGCGCTCTTAGCGGGTCGTGAGCTCGGTATTGAGGTCGTGCCAGGCGTAGAAATCTCCACGGTTGCTAATGGTCAGGATATCCACGTGCTAGGTTATTATATGGACATTTATAATGAGCAATTTCTTCAAAGACTGGCGTCTTTGCGAGAAACGAGAGATACCCGCAATAACATGATTATTGAGCGACTACAGGAGCTTGGTCTAGACATTACCATGGCAGAAGTGCTGCGGGAAGTAGAAAATATAAAGACTAAAGGCGACACAGTTGGAAGGCCTCACATCGCTGCGGTACTGCTGAATAAAGGCTACGTGAGCTCGATTAGCGAGGCATTTGAGCGGTATTTAGGAACGGGTGCTGCCGCTTATGCCAATCCACCAAGGATTGAACCGGCTACGGCGATTGGGTGGATCCAAGAAGCGGGAGGAAAGGCCGTCCTCGCACACCCGGGTATTTACCATGATGATGCCCTTGTAGAGGCAATTGTTCATCAAGGCTTGGACGGTATTGAAGTTTATCACTCCGATCATACATCGGAAGATGAGGCGAAATATCTCAGCCTTGCACAGCGCTCTGGACTTCTCATAACGGCTGGTTCTGATTTCCATGGTGAACGAGGCGGTGTCGTATTCCACGCACCTATCGGTTCGAGGCGAATAGGAATCGATGTTATACAACGCCTAAAACCAGAGAAGGAGCAGCGTACATGAAGAAAATTCGCAAAGCTATTATCCCGGCAGCAGGCTTGGGAACTCGTTTCCTGCCAGCTACAAAGGCGCAGCCCAAAGAGATGCTGCCAATTGTCGATAAACCTGCCATTCAATATATCGTAGAAGAAGCAATTGAATCTGGCATTGAAGATATTATTATTGTCACTGGACGCAATAAGCGCGCAATCGAAGATCATTTTGACAAATCGGTTGAACTTGAGATGATGCTGGAGGAAAAAGGCAGTACGCGGCTTCTCGAAATCGTGCAATCTGTTTCGAATCTGGCTGATGTTCACTATATTCGGCAAAAGCAGCCTCTCGGACTGGGTCATGCGATTCTATGCGCGCGCAAATTTATTGGGGATGAGCCATTCGCGGTGCTGCTTGGCGACGATATTCTCCAATCCTCGCCGCCAGGACTTAAGCAAATGATGGACATTTATGAACAATCTGAAACGTCGGTCATAGCTGTGCAAGAGGTACCATGGGAAGATGTAAGTAAGTATGGAATCATCTCTCCCGCAAGCAGCCTGGACAAGTACCAGTTGATAGAAGATCTTGTTGAGAAGCCGACCGGGATCAGGCGCCTTCGAATTTAGCCGTTATTGGGCGATATATCATCATGCCGGAAATTTTCGGCATCTTGGAGAGACAAGAGCCTGGCCGCGGCGGTGAAATTCAATTGACCGACGCTTTGCGCGTACTTAACAGGCAGCAACAAATGGCAGCCTATCTGATGCAAGCTAAGCGCTACGACGTTGGCGATAAGATGGGATACATTGAAGCGACCATCGAGCTTGCCTTGCAGCGTCCGGATTTACAGGACCAAGTAAAAGCCTATCTATTATCTCTGATTCGTCAGTTGGAATTGAAATAGAGAATCGCGATGAAACTTGGGAGGTTGGATGGAATGGTACAGGTGCAGCGAATTGCAGTTATTGGAACGGGATATGTCGGACTGGTATCGGGTACCTGCTTCGCGGAGATGGGGCATCAAGTGATTTGCGCTGATCGTGACGAAGGAAAAATAGCTCGCCTGCAGCAAGGGGATATGCCAATCTATGAACCTGGTCTGAAGGAGTTAGTTTCGTCCAATCTGCTAGCCCAACGCTTATTGTTTACTTCTCTAATCAGTGACGCCATTGCTGAATCCGATATCATCTTCATAGCTGTTGGGACACCAACAGAGGACAATGGCGATGTAGATATGACCCAAGTTAACAGCGTTATTGCAAGTATTGCCGCCTATTCCACCACTTCCAAGATCATCGTGATGAAAAGTACCGTTCCGGTAGGAACCGGTCGCTGGGTAGAAGAACGATTGAAGTCGTTAGCTGCTGCTCATTTAGACATGCACGTCGTTTCCAACCCTGAGTTTCTTAGAGAAGGCTCCGCGATAGAGGATACCTTTCATCCGGATCGTGTCGTCATTGGTGCGGATCACCCGGAAGCAGGGGCTCGAATTGCTGCCCTGCACGCTCCTTTGCGAACTGAACTGCTTCTCACAGACCGCGAAAGCGCTGAACTTATCAAATACGCCTCCAACGCCTTTCTGGCAGCCAAAATTTCATTCATTAACGAAATGGCTCATGTGTGTGAGAAGGTGGGTGCTAATGTTGGCCTTGTGGCCAAAGGCATGGGGCTGGATCGCCGCATTGGTCCTCATTTTTTGAACGCGGGCATTGGATACGGAGGCTCCTGCTTCCCCAAAGATACGAAAGCGCAGCTTAAGCTTGCTCAGAATGTTGATTATGATTTCAAAATATTACGTTCCGTAATTGAAGTGAATCACTTGCAGCGAGAACGTTTTGTACATAAAATTGAACAGGCAGTCGGCAATTTGAACGGGAAGCAGATAGCTGTCTTAGGCTTGGCTTTTAAGCCGAATACAGACGATTTGCGCGATGCTCCCGCGCTTGATATCATTGCCGCACTTAAAGACCGAGGCGCCATAGTTAATGCCTATGACCCTGTATCTACAGGGCATGCTGCTCGGCTCCTCCCGGAAGTGAACCTGCTCACCGATCCTTACCTTGCCCTACATGAGGCTGACGCCGTGGTGATCACGACGGAGTGGGAAGATATTCGCCGTTTGAACTGGCGTCTGGTCAGAGGCCTTGTGAAGGAACCCCTCATCGTGGATGGACGGAATATGTTTGAGCCGGAAGAGATGGGCAGACTCGGCTTTACCTATGTGTCAATGGGCAGAAAAACAGCCCTTTATGATATGGTTACATCTTAAAAATAGGACACAAAAAGAACCTAGCGGGTTAACTTGAACTCGCCAGGTTCTTTTTTCTCTCAATGAATTTATTTTATTGTTACGTTCATCTGCTTAATCATGTTCTCATCCGGCGTCACGAATAGCGTCTTCTGATTCACATAGATGACAAATCCAGGCTTTGACCCATTTGGCTTGTGGACATGTTTAATGGCTGTATAGTCAACAGGGACTTGGCTGGAATGTTTGGCTTGACTGAAATAAGCGGCCAATTGAGCGGCCTCCAGCAGGGTAGTCTCGGAATAGCTATCGCTGCGAATCACGACATGCGAGCCGGGAATATCCTTCGTATGCAGCCATGTATCCATCGAAGAGGCAAGCCGATTCGTTAAATATTCGTTCTGCGTATTATTTTTGCCAACATAAATAGGGACACCTTCACTGGAAAGATAGCAGGCCAAGGCCGGCTTATCTTTCTTCTTCTTTTTGCGCTGTTTTTTGTTGCGGTCACGTACATAACCTTGCTCCATAAGCTCATCGCGGATCTCTTCGATATCGGTTAAAGAAGCGACACTAAGCTGCTGCAGCAAGGAATTTAAGTACGTAATCTCTTGGTGGGTTTGAGCAATTTGTTCCTCAACAATCGCCGTGCTGTTCTTCATTTTTGTGTACTTTTTAAAATACCGCTGAGCATTTTCAGAGGGGTTCAATAGCGGATCCAGTTTTATTTTTATCAACGCCTGGTCCTCATCATAGTAATTGATGATCTCGACCTCGCGATCCCCTCTTTTGATCAGGTGAAGGGAGGCCGTCAACAGCTCGCCGAGAATCCGATATTTGTCGGCATCTTTGGAGTCGTCAACGGTTTCTTGAAGTTTTTCCAGCTTTTTAACATTTTTATTCGCTTCATTATGCAAAAATCGGAGCAAATCGGCCACACGTTGTTTGACCGTATCTCTTTCCGCTTTGTCGCCATAGAAGTGCTCCAAACAATCACTCGGTGTCGCATAGGTCGTAGAAATACCGGCAATGTGTGTTAAAGGTGTCATAGCAAAGAACAATTTACCCGTACCTTCTTGCTCGACAATGACGGGTTCGTAACGATGCTGACGTACAGCTGACATAACATCATCGAAAGCTGTCCACAAGGCCGCTGGGTCTATTTCTTGGTCGTTGTTCCCGCCTTGACGGCTGCGGAATACGATTTCTTTGGCGATCAAAGGACTTAGACCACTATATGCAGTGACTAGTTTTTGTTCTGGTTTATCCTTGGACTCTTCTTCACCGGGATCTTGCTGAATAGCTTGCAGGAACGAAGAGGCATTAGCCTCTAATGGATTTTGCTTATCCTGCTCAGGCGGCGTAACATACTTGCTTCCCGGCATAACAATCCGATAAGAGCTAATCGCAGGCGTAACGTGATGGATGCCGTCTAGAATCGTTTCCGCCCCTGAGTCCAGAAGAATAATATTGCTGTGTCGACCCATGATTTCCACAATAATCTGTTTGGTGCTCATATCTCCTAATTCATCGCGATGACGAATTTGCATACGGATGACCCGCTCCATGCCTATTTGTTCCACGGCTTCAATAACGCCACTCTCACAGTGCTTGCGAAGCAGCATACAGAACATAGGAGCATCCATTGGATTTAACGAGGACTGCTCGGTGATTTGAACTCTCGGATAGGTAGGATTTGCTGAAAGAAGAAGTTTCACATTTTGCCCTTGCGCTCGGATGTGCATAATAACGTCATTTTCGGTGGGCTGGTGAATTTTATTGATTCGGCCTCCTACACACGCTTGCAGTTCGTGAACAATTGCATGAAGGACTAGTCCGTCTAAAGCCATGATACATACAACTCCATTCTAGGGAGCTAATTGCAATGTGTGTTGAAATCGCAATTAGCTCCTCGGTTAAAAACTTTGCTAACCTCTATGATGCCATACTTTTCACAAAAACTTAAGCGTTAGTCGGCAATAAAGATGATTTCAGGGATATTTTCCTGCTTGTCTGAATACATTTACTTATGAGTTTATGGCGAGATCATGTGGAAGTGGGAGGGAGAAGGGCGGATGAGTCAGAATAAGTGGTACCAGTTGACGTCAGAGGAAGTCCTGCAGTCACAGCAGGTGAACATGCAGCAAGGATTGCCCTGGGAGGAAGCTTGGAAGCGACAGGCGGAAGTTGGTCGAAACGAGCTTTCCGAAGGGAAGCGTGTTTCTCCGATGACACTGCTTTTGAATCAATTCAAAGATTTCATGGTGCTGGTCTTATTAGGGGCGACCTTGATTTCCGGCTTGTTGGGTGAATATTTAGATGCCATTACCATTATCGTTATCATTGTGATGAATGGCATTCTTGGCTTTACACAGGAATTTCGGGCGGAACGTTCATTACGTGCACTTAAAGAACTGTCAGCCCCTAACGCTAACGTTTGGAGAGAAGGCGCAGTTCATCAAATACCAGCTCGTGATTTGGTCCCAGGCGATATTATTTTGCTCGAAAGTGGCGACCGCGTACCGGCAGATGTGCGGTTTCTGGAAACGAATGGCTTATATATCGAGGAGTCAGCCTTAACAGGCGAGTCGGTAGCCGTCAGCAAAATAACCTCGCCTATATCAAACGATGAAGTACCTCTTGGTGATCAGCGCAATCTCGGTTTCATGGGTACGATGGTATCGCGTGGAACGGCAAAAGCCATTGTAGTTCGTGTCGGGATGAGCACGGAGATGGGGAAAATCGCTGATCTGATTCAAAATACAGAATCGATGGAGACGCCTCTGCAGCATCGCTTGGAACAGCTTGGGAAGATACTGATCATTGTCGCGATTGCATTGACAGTTCTCGTAGTTATCGCAGGCATTATGCATGGACAACCACCTTATGCGATGTTCCTTGCCGGTGTCAGTTTGGCTGTCGCCGCTATTCCTGAAGGGCTTCCTGCTATAGTAACCATTGCGCTTGCACTCGGCGTACAGCGAATGATCAAGCGTAAAGCCATTGTCAGGAAATTGCCTTCCGTAGAGACGTTAGGATGTGCCTCGGTCATCTGTTCAGATAAAACAGGCACGTTGACTCAGAATAAAATGACGGTAACCCACTTATGGGTGGGCGGAGACGTGTTGGAAGTGACGGGTGACGGTTATACGCCGGTTGGGGATATCCAATTAAGTGGACAAAACACCGATGCGCTTAGGAACCCATCACTCAGCAAGCTGCTTCATGTTTCCGTGCTTTGTAATAATGCAACTTTGTATGAGGAAAAGCAGGAGTTGAAACGGAAGAAGGGCAAGGATGGCAAAGATGGCGTCGTCTCTGTTTGGAACATTAAAGGGGATCCAACCGAAGGGGCATTAGTTGTCCTTAGTGCGAAGAGTGGCATTACCCAGGAGTCGCTAAGCGAGAAATATAAGCGTATCGCGGAATTTCCTTTTGACTCTGAGCGTAAACGGATGTCTGTCCTTGTGACTTCTGAGAATGGCCGTATGGCTTGCACGAAAGGTGCTCCTGATGTTCTAATTCAACACTGCAGCTACATCCTTTGGGATGGAAAGGTGATTCCGTTCACGTCTACGCTTAAACAGAAAGTGATTTCTGCCAATGAAGGGATGGCCAAATCCGCTCTTCGAGTATTGGGGATTGCTTACAAGGAACTTAAGAGCAGTGACCGCTACGAGGATTATGAGGATGTGGAAAACAGCCTAATCTTTGTCGGATTAACCGGCATGATTGATCCACCGCGTAAAGAAGTGCGTGAGTCGATCTCGAAGTGCCGTAAAGCAGGCATCAAAACGGTCATGATTACGGGTGACCATCAGACAACAGCTGAGGCGATTGCTAAGCAGCTTGGCATGATTCCTGCGAATGGCGTCAGTATGAGCGGTCAGCAAATTGCGAGTCTCTCGGACGATGAACTGGATGCTAAAGTGAATGATACCTACGTGTATGCAAGGGTATCCCCTGAGCATAAGCTGCGTATTGTCAAAGCTTTGCAGCGCAAAGGACATGTCGTCGCGATGACGGGGGATGGCGTAAACGATGCGCCGGCGATCAAAGCAGCGGATATTGGTATCGCTATGGGGATTACAGGGACAGATGTGTCCAAGGAAGCTTCCTCTTTAATTCTCAGTGATGATAACTTCTCCACAATCGTTGCGGCGATTGAAGAAGGACGCGGTATTTATGAAAATATCCGCAAATTCATCCGTTATCTACTTGCCTCTAATGTGGGTGAAATTATGACGATGTTCATTGCGATGATGGCCGGTCTGCCTTTGCCGCTTGTACCGATTCAAATTCTATGGGTGAATCTGGTCACCGACGGTCTTCCTGCTATGGCGCTGGGTGTTGATCAAGCGGAGAAGGATTTGATGCAGCACAAGCCCCGCTCGTCCAAAGAAAATATTTTCGCAAGACGGTTGGGTTGGAAAATTATTTCCAGAGGTATTCTGATTGGCGTGTGCACCTTGGGTGCTTTCTGGCTCGTATTGCGAGTCAACCCATCTGATGCCGATACTTTACTCAAAGCGCAAAGCGTAGCATTTGCCACTTTGGTCATGGCGCAACTCATTCACGTATTTGATTGCCGCAGCTCACGCTCTATTTTCCACCGTAATCCTTTTCAAAATCGTTACCTTGTTCTCGCTGTTCTTTCCTCGCTCATCTTGATGCTGGCCGTTATGTATGTGGAAGCACTTCAACCTATCTTCAAAACCGTTCCACTTGGTTGGATGGATTGGATTCTGGTTCTGGTCGCTGCTGGTATTCCGACCTTCTTAATGGGGCTGGGCAGTGTGCTGTCGCCAAAACGCAACAAAAATACACCACGTGCTGTTTCGTATAATTCTTCCAAACCGAGCTTCAGATAGAGAATGAAGGCAATCGATCTCAATTCGAGTTGATATTGGTGCACAAAGCTGCCGTGAGGCGGCTTTTTTTCTTGAAACGTACCTTAGAGGCTTGTTACGCATGGGACAGGATGTAACAGTCGGAGATCGAATAGCTTTTTGGGCGGTATCTATTAGCACTATCCCTTTGGCTCATGTCATGCGATTCAGAGAGATAAACGGTCGAAAAGGGAAGGAAAGACTATGCATCTAGACATTTTTACGCTATGATAATGGCTAAACCGCATACTGGGAGTGCTATATACAATGAATTTCACAAAAATGCATGGTCTAGGCAACGATTTTATCATAGTAGCTGGTGAGAAAGAGCTTCCTGCGGATGCAGATCAGCGTGCGATCCAGCTGTGCAATCGTTTCTTTAGTATTGGAGCCGACGGCATGGTCTATATTCTTCCTTCTAATCATGCTGATTTCAAAATGCGCATTATTAACTCTGACGGATCTGAGCCCGAGCAATGCGGCAATGCCATCCGCTGCGTTTCTAAATATGTATACGATCATAAACTAATTGATAAAACGGAGATTACCGTTGAAACACTCGGCGCAGGCGTCCAAAAGGTGCAATTAAACGTACAAGATGGCAAAGTTCGGACAGTTCGCGTAGATATGGGGCAACCGATCCTGAGCGGCCTTCAAGTCCCAACTACGGTCGATGAAGCTAAAGTTATCAATTACCCGATTGAAGTTGACGGGAAAGAGTTTCGTTTTACAGCTGTTTCGATGGGGAACCCGCACTGTGTCATTTATGTAGAGGATGCTGTGAATTTCGATCTAGCCACATGGGGGCCGAAGCTCGAAGTGCATCCGATGTTCCCGCGAAAAATCAATGTCGAATTCGTTACTGTGAAAAATCGTACTTACACGGATATGCGCGTTTGGGAACGAGGAGCAGGACCTACTCTTGCTTGCGGAACTGGCGCTTGTGCAACGCTGGTATCCTCCGTGTTAAACGGTTTAACGGACCGTGAAGCGACTGTTTCACTCAAAGGCGGAGACTTGTTTATCGAATGGAATGAAGCGGATAACCATGTTTATATGACCGGACCTGCGGAAGAAGTGTTTACGGGCACGGTTTAAGTTAATTACATTTTTTAGTAGGTGGGGAATTTATCATGAAATTGGACCTTCGTACGGCGCTGCAGCGAGACATTATAATCGGTGACGGCGCTATGGGGACTTATTTATATCAGATGGGATTTCCTGTCGGCATTTCTTATGAAGAATTAAATTTGCTTAGACCGGATACGGTTGCTGACGTGCACCGCCGTTATTTTGAGGCAGGTGCGCGTCTTATTGAAACGAATACATTCTCGGCTAATCGCGAAAAATTATCCAAGTATGGACTTGAAAGCGATGTTGAAGCCATTAACCGCGCTGGTGTTGAGCTAGCCAGAAAAGCGGTCGGTGACGAAGCTTATGTTGTTGGGGCTATCGGATCTATTCGTGCAGGGAAGCGCAAAAACGTTCGGACGAGTGATGTCGAGGAATCATTGCGCGAGCAGATAGGCATCTTGCTGGATTCGCCTGTGGACGGTCTATTACTGGAGACCTTCTATGATTTGGAAGAGCTGCAGCTCGCGCTGCGTATCATTCGCAGCATGAGTCAGCTGCCTGTCATTTGTCAGTTCGCTAACGAAGGCACCGGCAGCACCCAGGACGGCGTTCCGCTGCAAGAAGCGTTCCAACGGTTGCGCGACGACGGGGCTGACGTCATCGGCTTCAACTGCCGCGTCGGCCCGAATGGGATTCTCCGATCGATGGAGAAGCTAACTCCGATCGCCGGCATCCCGTTTTCCGCGTTCCCGAACGCGGGGCTGCCCGACTACGTCGACGGGCACTACACCTATGCGGCGACGCCTCAGTACTTCGCCGATTGCGCGCTGCGCTTCGCCGACCTCGGCGCGCGCATCATCGGCGGCTGCTGCGGCACCACGCCGGAGCATATCGCCGCCGTCGCCAAGGCGCTGCAAGGCTACGTCCCGGCAGCGCCTGGAACGATGGCCTCCGCGCAAGCTGTGCGCGTGAGCGAGCCCGCTCCGGCGAAGCCTGCGCCGCCGGCAGGCAAACCTTCGCTGCTCGAAATCGTGAAGCAGCGCAAAACCGTCATTGTCGAGCTGGATCCCCCTCGGGATCTCGACATTGAGAAATTTATGCAGGGGTCGAAGGCCCTGCAGGATGCGCACGTCGACGCCATTACGATGGCCGACAATTCACTGGCCGTGACGCGCATGAGCAACCTGGCCCTCGGCTACCTCGTGCAGGAACGCTTAAGCGCACGTCCTCTGATCCATATCGCGTGCCGCGACCGCAACATGATTGGGACGCAGTCCCATCTGATGGGTCTTCACGCGCTGGGCATCGACCACGTGCTGGCCGTGACCGGCGATCCCGCCAAATTCGGCGATCTCCCCGGGTCCAGCTCCGTTTACGATCTGACCTCTTTCGAGATTATTCGGATGATTAAGCAGCTGAACGAAGGTATTGCCTTCTCAGGTAAACCGCTGAAGCAGAAGGCCAACTTCGTTGTAGGCGCTGCTTTTAACCCGAATGTGAAGCATCTGGACAAAGCGGTTCAGCGCTTGGAACGCAAAATTGAGGCAGGCGCCGATTACATCATGACGCAGCCCGTCTACGATGCCAAGCTGATTGAACAAATTTATGAAGCGACAAAACATTTAAATATCCCGATTTTCATCGGTATTGCTCCGCTGGCTAGCGGAGGGAACGCAGAATATCTGCACAATGAAGTTCCTGGGATTCGGTTGTCAGATGAAGTGAGGGAACGCATGAATGGACTCAAGGGCGAAGCAGGGCGGGCAATGGGCGTTGAGATTGCCAAAGAGCTTCTGGATGCAGCAATGCCTTTCTTTAATGGCATCTATCTGATGACCCCTTTTCTGGCCTATGAGATGTGCGTGGACCTGACGAAATATGTATGGGAAAAGTCGAATCGGCATGATTTCCACTTGTACCCACTTTCAAAATGAATTAAAATAGGTTAATGGATGTGATAAGGATGATTTGCAGTATGACCGGATTCGGACAAGCGAATCGTTCTTTTGCGGGATACAGCGTGTTTATCGATGTGAAATCGGTCAATCATAGGTATAGTGAAGTGTCGATTCGCTTGCCGAAGGAATGGGCGGCTTTTGAAGACGCTTTGAAGAAAACGGTGCTGCAAGCGGTGAAGAGAGGACGAGTAGACGTCTTCGTCACGGCGGAACGTGAAACGGCTTCCCCGAAGAGCGTAACGGTTAACTTTGCTTTGGCAGATGCTTATTTGCAGGCTGCGGAGCAGTTGAAGGAGCGCTATGGGTATGCCGAGCAGGTCGAGCTCAAAGAATTATTGAAACTTCCGGATCTCATTCAGATGAAGGAGTCGCGTAAGGAGCCTGATGAAGAGATTGAACAGGAGCTATGCGCCTGCTTGCAGGAGGCCGTTGCCAGATTATCCGACATGCGGCTGCGGGAAGGAGCATTTCTGGAGCAAGATATTCGTGAGCGTTTGGCGGAACTGAAGCGAATCCATGTGGAATTGGAAGCTTTAGCACCTCAGGTGGTTCAAGACTATGCGGCTAAAATGACGAACAGAATTCAGTCACTTCTTCAGGATCAGACGCCTGTAGATGAGCAGCGCCTAGCGACAGAAATTGCGATATTCGCAGATCGTTCGAATGTGGATGAGGAATTAACTCGACTGAAAAGTCATTTTGAGCAATGTGATCAATTGCTTACAGAGAAAGAGCCTGTTGGGCGAAAGTTGGATTTCTTGATTCAAGAAATGAATCGAGAAGTGAACACGATCGGATCCAAGTCCAATCACTCGGAGCCTACGGCTAGAGTGATTACGATGAAAGCAGAGCTTGAGAAGATGCGCGAACAAATACAGAATATCGAGTGAAGCGGCATGGAACTTCACGAGGAGGAAGTCGTAATGGCTATCAAATTAATTAATATCGGGTTCGGCAACATCGTATCGGCGAACCGCATTATCTCGATCGTAAGTCCGGAATCGGCTCCGATCAAGAGGATCATTCAAGAAGCACGTGATCGTCACATGCTGATTGACGCTACATATGGTAGAAGAACCCGTGCCGTTATTATCACTGACAGCGACCATGTGATATTGTCGGCAGTACAACCAGAGACGGTAGCGCATAGACTTTCCAACAAGGACGATGATCATGACGAGTAATACGAATACCCTTGAGCGTGAGAGAGGCATTCTGATTGTTTTATCCGGTCCTTCCGGTGTCGGCAAGGGAACGGTTTGCGCCGCGCTGCGCAAGTGTTCGCCGGATATCGTGTACTCGGTGTCAGCGACAACCCGTTCCCCGAGACAAGGAGAAGTAGATGGTGTTAACTACTTTTTCAAAACGCGAGAGCAATTTCAACAGATGATCGAAACGGATGAAGTGTTGGAATGGGCCGAATATGTAGGTAACTTCTACGGCACTCCGCGACGTTTTGTTGAGGAAACGCTGCGCTCCGGTCGAGATGTCATCTTGGAAATCGAAGTGCAGGGTGCTCTGCAAGTCAAACAAAAGTTTTCCGAAGGTGTTTTCATTTTCTTGCTGCCGCCTTCTCTAGATGAGCTTGAGAATCGCATTGTAACGCGTGGTACGGAAACGGATGAAGTCATTCGCAGCCGCATGTCGGTAGCTTTGGACGAAATTCGCTTGATGGAGCACTATGACTATGCGATTGTGAATGACCATGTAGACTCGGCTTGTTCCAAGATACAAGCTATTCTCTTAGCTGAACATTGCAAAAAAGATCGGATGTATCCCAAAATCGTACAATGGATGGATGAGGTGAATTGAAATGCTATACCCTTCAATTGATAAACTGCTCGATATCGTGGATAGCAAGTATTCACTAGTTGTTGCTGCTTCCAAAAGAGCAAGATCTTTACGTGACGGCGCTAAATCAAATTTGAAAGGCCAAAAGGCCCACAAACATGTTGGTGTTGCGTTAGAAGAACTTTACGGCAACTATATCGGTTACGAGAAAATTGAGACGACCGAGACGGAGAAATACCAGAAATAAATTGGTTTACCCAACAACCCTAGTGGTTGTTATTTTTTTCTCAAATTGTGCGTAGAAAGGGGATACCCATGAGTGTACTGCATGGCAAAACGATTGTGCTCGGCGTATGCGGAGGCATAGCCGCATACAAGGCTGCTGCGTTAACGAGTAAATTAACACAAGCTGGTGCAATTGTGCGTGTTATTATGACCAAATCAGCTGTAGAATTCGTAGCGCCGTTAACGTTTCAAACGCTGTCTCGTCATCATGTTTTCGTGGATACCTTTGATGAGAAAGATCCTTCGGTTGTATCCCATATCAATTTAGCGGATAGTGCTGACCTCGTGCTTGTTGCGCCTGCAACGGCGAATATGATTGGCAAGCTGGCGCTTGGTCTTGGTGATGATATGCTGAGCACCACGCTGCTTGCAACCATGGCACCGGTATGGGTAGCTCCTGCGATGAACGTGCATATGTATGCGAATCCGGCGGTACAGCATAACATGCAGACGCTTTTGAGCCGTGGCGTGCGTTTTATCGAACCGGGAGAAGGGCAGTTGGCCTGCGGTTACGTCGGGAAAGGACGGCTTGCTGAACCTGAGGAGATTCTAGCTGCGATTGAGCGGCATTTTAAGGGGGAGGCTAGGCGGTTGGAAGGGCAACGTGTCCTTGTGACTGCCGGAGGCACTGTTGAACGCATTGATCCGGTACGGTACATCACAAATGATTCTTCCGGTAAAATGGGCTACGCTATCGCTGAAGAGGCGGTGCGAATGGGAGCCAAGGTGACGTTGATATCAGGGCCATCTGCTTTATCCGTGCCGGAGGGCGTTCAGCTTATCCAAGTTCAGTCTGCTTTGGATATGAGAGAGGCTGTGCTAGCTCATTTGGATGAAAGTAACCTCATTGTCAAGGCTGCTGCGGTTGCCGATTACCGCCCAGCCGTTGTTTCTGAACAAAAAATCAAAAAGAAGTCGGACTCGCTAACGCTGGAGCTGATTAAAAATCCGGACATTTTACAGGAAGTCGGTGCGCTCAAAAAGCATCAATTCGTCATTGGGTTTGCTGCGGAGACAGAGCGTTTGGACGAGCATGCGATGGACAAGCTGAACCGCAAAAACTGTGATCTCATCGTTGGTAATGATGTGTCGCAGGAAGGTGCCGGCTTTAGCGGAGATACGAATGTGGTGCGGTTTTATGATCGCAATGGGCTCGTAGAGGCCCTGCCTATACAGAGTAAGAAAGATGTGGCACGTAGACTGCTCGAGCTTGCGGCGGATCGTATGCATACCGCAGCGGGGAAATCCTGATGTACGCCAAAGTCATTGTCGATGTCCCAGCGAAACAAACGAACCGGGCATTCGACTATGAAGTGCCTGCTTCCCTGAGCAAATGGGTTGAAGTGGGCAGTCGTGTTGGCGTGCCTTTCGGCCCTCGGGTGCTGCAAGGCTTTGTCGTCGAACTGCATGAGGAAACGCAGGTGGATGCGACTCGCATCAAGCCGATCCAGAACGTCCTGGACTTGGTTCCTCCGCTCACGGAGGAACTTGTGAGTCTGGGGAGATGGGTCAGCCGCATGTACTTGTGCCATGAAGTTACGGCGCTTCAGGCGATGCTACCCGCTGCACTCAAAGCGAAATATGAGCGAGCGATTGGGGTCGGGGAGGAGTCTGGCGAGCAGTCGCTGCTGGACATGTCGGATCTGCAAGAGATAGTTAGCTTTGTGAAGTCCAAAGGCTCAGTTTCGATGGACGCTTTGATGGAGCGTTTTGCAAGTAACGGCGCCCTCATTAAACAACTGCTGAGCGCAGGTATCCTAACGGAAGTACAAGTGGTCAAAGACCGCATGAACACCAAGAAGGCGTTGACCGTGTTCCCGCCAGCTGGAGGGAGCGGATTGGAAGAGGCTTTGGCCGAGCTTCCTGCCAGAGCCAACAAACAGCAGGATGTGCTGCGTTATTTGATGGAGCATCCGCATGCGATTCGACTTACGGAGCTGATGGAAACAGTGGAGGTCGGCGCCAGCACGGTCAAAAGCTTGGCGGATCGCGGGTGGATCGAGCTGCGTGAGGTCGAAGTGATGCGCGACCCCTATGCGGGCCGTGCTTTCACGCGGACTAAGCCGCTTCCCTTAACGGAAGAACAAAGCCATGTCTTCGCGGAAATTCGGGATGCTGTTGCGGAGGAACGCAATGAGGTATTTCTGCTGCATGGGGTTACGGGTAGCGGTAAAACCGAAGTGTATTTACAATCCATTCAGCAGTGCTTGGATATGGACAAAGAAGCGATTGTGCTCGTTCCCGAAATTTCGCTGACGCCACAGATGGTAGAACGATTTAAAGGGCGGTTTGGCGATTTGGTCGCCGTCCTTCACAGTCGGTTATCGAATGGCGAACGGTATGACGAATGGCGCAAAATTATGCGCAAGCAAGTGAAGGTTGTAATCGGCGCTCGTTCGGCGATTTTTGCTCCTTTTACGAGAATTGGCCTTATTATCATTGATGAAGAGCACGAATCTTCCTATAAGCAGGAGGAGAGCCCCAAATATCACACCCGTGATGTGGCGGTTCAAAGGGCAAAGCAGCAAAACGCCGTCGTTGTGCTCGGTTCAGCAACTCCCTCTCTGGAAAGTATCGAGAAGACAAGACGACGCCGTGACAGGGAGAAACCTCCCTTTCGGCTGCTGACGATGAGGGAACGCGTGGCCAGCCGGCCGATGCCCCCAGTTGCTATTGTCGATATGCGTGAGGAGCTAAAAAACGGCAATCGCTCTATGTTTAGCCGATCCTTGTATAAAGCGATCGAAGATCGGTTACAAAAGAAAGAACAGATTGTTTTACTACTGAATCGGCGTGGGTATGCGACGTTCGTGATGTGCCGTACTTGCGGCTTCGTCTCGCAATGTCCGCATTGTGATATTTCACTTACCTATCATCAAAGCTCGCGTATGCTGCGCTGCCATTATTGCGGTTATGCGGAGCGCGAGGTTACGCAGTGTCCCAGCTGTCAGTCCGAGCATATTCGTCATTTTGGAACAGGAACACAGCGCGTGGAAGAGGAGCTTAGCAAGATTTTTCCCGAAATTCGTGTCATTCGCATGGATGTCGATACCACGACGGAGAAAGGCTCACATGAAAAATGGCTGACGATGTTTCGCGAGAAGCAGGCGGATGTGCTGCTTGGCACGCAGATGGTAGCCAAAGGGCTGGATTTTCCCGACGTGACCTTAGTAGGGGTTATCGCGGCGGATACTGTGCTTAATCTACCGGATTTCCGTTCAGCGGAGCGGACTTTTCAGTTGTTAACGCAGGTTGCAGGCCGGGCGGGTCGTCATGAAAAACAAGGCGAAGTGTTCGTCCAGACATACACACCTGAACATTATAGTGTGCAGTATGCAAGCCAGCACGATTATATCGCTTTTGCGAACCATGAGCTTGATATACGCGCGAATTTAGGCTATCCGCCATATCAGCGTTTGATTCTGGTCACTTTCTCGCATGAGCAGGTTCCGCTCCTGGTGCGTTCTGCCGAGGCTTTTGTAACGAGATTGAAAGAGATTGCTTTTACCTATCAGGCTCAGCAGGTTGATCTGTTTACGAACACGTTGTCCTCGGATCAATCCTTTCAAATGGACGTGCTAGGACCTGTTGCATCGCCGATTTCGCGAATCAAAGATAGATATCGATTCCAATGCGTGGTAAAATATCGGGGGGAAGATCAGGCTGCAGAGATCGTGGCTAAAGCAGTAGCTTGGTTTGAAGAGCGCTCAGCGAAAGAAAAGCTGCTGATTAGCGTAGATGTTGACCCGCAATATTTGATGTAATGAACCCCAAATAGAGAAGACTTCAAAGGTAGGTGCACATTATGGCTATTCGTATTATTGTTAAAGATCCAGATCCAGTGCTGCGTGAGAAAGCCATCACGGTTACGAAATTTAATTCCAATCTGCATAAACTGCTTAATGATATGGCAGACACGATGTATGAAGCGGAGGGCGTGGGTCTTGCTGCCCCGCAAATCGGTATTCTTAAACGTGTTATCGTCATGGATTGCGGAGAAGAACACGGCGGATTGATTGAAATGGTCAATCCAGAGGTTGTCACTTCCAGCGGCGAACAATTGGGGCCGGAGGGCTGTTTAAGTATTCCTGGACTTCGCGGCGATGTGCTTCGACCGCTCCATGTTACGGCCAAAGGTCAAGATCGTGATGGAAATCCGATTGAAGTGACGGGTACGGATTTGCTGGCTCGCTGCATTTTCCATGAAATTGATCACTTGAACGGTGTTCTATTTACGGATCTTGCAACCAAAACGTATACGGCTGAAGAAGAGGAAGATTCCGAGTGAACATTATTTTCATGGGCACGCCGGATTTCGCAGTACCCTCCTTGCGCCTGCTCTTGGAGGAAGGCTATAACGTAACGACGGTTGTCACACAGCCGGACCGGCCGAAAGGACGCAAGCGCGTCCTGACGCCGCCTCCGGTTAAGGTGGAAGCCGAAAAGCATGGGATTCCGGTGCTTCAACCGGAGAAATTGCGTCAAGCGGATTCGGTTGAGCTTTTGAGACAATTAAAACCGGACTTGATCGTGACTGCTGCTTATGGACAGATTTTGCCCAAAGCGGTTTTGGATCTGCCGCAGTATGGGTGTATTAACATCCATGCTTCGCTCCTGCCCAAATATCGGGGCGGAGCGCCGATTCATCACGCCGTGATTCGGGGTGAAGCCGTAACCGGCGTTACGATTATGTACATGGCCGTAGGTCTTGATACCGGCGATATGATTTCAAAGGTGGAACTTCCGATCGAAGATACGGATACGACGGGCTCTTTATTTGAAAAGCTAAGCATAGCTGGTGCGGATCTACTTAAGCGTACATTGCCTGATTTACTGGCAGGACGCATCCAAGCTGCCCTTCAAAATGAGGCCGATGCTATTTATTCTCCGAATATCCGCAGGGAGGACGAGTTGATCGATTGGTCGCGTTCTGCTGTCGAGCTTTGGAATCAAGTACGCGGCTTAAACCCTTTCCCCGGCGCTTACACGCTCTGGAATGGGGAAGTTATGAAAGTATGGGCTAGCGCGAATCCGAAAAATTCTTCGGAGCCAAGTAGCCGAAGTTTCTCCGGAATCAGCGGTGACGCACCTGCTCCTGGAACTGTACTTGGCAGCAGTGAGCGGGGCATTGAAGTGATGACGGGTGAAGGCACGCTGTGGCTGACCGAGATCCAACCTTCAGGCAAAAAGGCGATGCCCGTGTCAGAGTTCGTACGAGGTGTGCAAATTCCAACTGGTACCGTATTCGGACACAGTAACTAAAGCAACTAAAAAATGAGGTATTCGATTTGTCAACGCAAAAACCAACTCGTCCGCAAAACGGACTTATGAAACCGCAGGGGGCCGGCAAGCCCTCTGCTCCAAAATCATCCGGGGGCGCTGCGAAGAGCAGCGCTGTTAAGCATTCTGCCCGTGATGCGGCGCTGGATGTGTTGATTCGGGTTGAAGAAAATCAATCATACAGCAATTTGCTGCTGAATCAGGTATTGCAAAAGCATGCTCTTGAGCGGGCGGATGCGGGACTGGCGACGGAGCTCGTTTATGGGACCATCGGACGGAAAAATACGATCGATTTCTTCTTGGAGCGTTTCGTCAGCAAGGGGCTCGCGAAGCTTGAGCCCTGGGTGAGATGCTTGCTGCGGGCTGAGCTTCTATCAGCTGCATTATTTGGACCGCATCCCCGACCATGCGGTCGTGAGCGAAGCGGTCAATATCGCGAAGCGCCGAGGCCATCAAGGCATCTCGGGCATGGTCAACGGCGTGCTGCGCGCAGTGATCCGCAGCAAAGAGGAGCTCACGCTGCCGGCTGCGCTCGGCGACGTGAAGCGCATCGCGCTGAGCCATTCCCATCCGGAATGGCTCGTGCGCCGGTGGATCCGTCAGCTGGGTGCGGAGCTGACGGAACAGATCTGTGCGGCGAACAATGAGCCGCCGCACGTCAGCATTCGCGCGAACGCGAGGCGCCGCAGTCGCTTGGAGCTGCTGGAACAGCTCCAAGGCAGCGGCCTCAGCGCGGAAGCGTCAGAGCTAGCCCCGGCCGGCATCCTTGTGCAGGGGCCGGGAACATGGCGTTAGTCCCCGGCTTCCAGCAGGGGGACTTCTCGATTCAAGACGAGAGCTCGATGCTCGTCGCCGAGGCTCTGGATCCGCGTCCAGGCATGACGGTGCTGGACTGCTGCGCCGCCCCTGGCGGCAAGACCGCGCACATCGCCGAGAAGATGGACGATGCGGGCAAGATCTGGGCTTGTGATCTGCATGAGCACAAGCAGAAGCTGATCGCAGATCAAGCGGAGCGGCTGGGACTGACGTCGATCCAGACGCTGGTGATGGATGCTGCGAAGCTGGACGAACATTTTGAGGCGGAGTCATTTGACCGCATCCTGCTCGATGCGCCTTGCTCGGGCCTTGGGGTCATTCGCCGCAAGCCCGACCTCAAGTGGGCGAAGCAGGAGGCGGAGATTGACGCAATCAGCGAGCTGCAGCACGCTATTCTGAGCAAAGTGCATATGCTGCTCAAGCCGGGCGGCGTGTTGGTCTACAGCACGTGCACGATTGAGCACGCTGAGAACGCGGGCATGGTTGAGCGCTTTCTCGCCGAGCATAGCGAGTTTGAGCTAGCGCCGCTGCCGGCGGATGTTTTCGCAAGCATTGACCCTGCGGCTGCCGCAGCGGGTATGGTGCAAATTCTGCCGCAGCAGTTCCATTCCGACGGCTTCTTCATCGCACGGCTGCGTAAGCGTTTATAACGCGTCGGCCTTAGGCAGCGCATCGTTCTTCTTGGTTTAACTGTATGTACTACAGTTAATTTCAAGGAAACCGTGACTGAAACGGGTACAAACTGCATATTGTACAGCAAATAGGACCAATTCGAGGAATTAAAGCTGATTTCATCTAAATCAACTGCACTTTTTACAGTTAATTGCCTCAATAAAGGGCTAAGTATTCAATTTAGCTGCACTTTTTGCAGGTAATGCTGGGTTGGTCTGGGTTGGTGTTGACGGTTAAAGACTGTCGATTGATTCACAACTGGTATTCATAACTCCAAAATGCGCGATTTTAGAGTCATTCAGCTTTCGTGATGGAGATGGGCTATAGTGGTTACCAATGTTGTATTATCTACAACAATTCCCACGCCAAAAGGCTATTTTGCATCTTGAAGTTGCATATCGTACAACATTTTGAGCACATTTGTTGCTAAATGCTCTATATTGGGCAAAATTGTTGTACATTCTGCAACATCGAAGGGAAATAGGCGAGATTTAGGCAGCAATTGTTGCATTTTTTACAACATCATTCTACCGCGTTTAGGGATTCATTCATCCGGCAACCTCAAGTGAGCCTAAATGTAGATGATACTGATATATGAAACCATTATGTAGAACAAAATTGGGTGAATAAATCGACGGTCTCGGCTACTTAGCCAGGTAAATGCCTAGCTTCTGCAGCTGCTAACCACGGGGACGTGTGTTCGATCCCGCTTTGTGATAAAATAACATACGATTAGCAAAAAATCAGGACAAATAACAACAGGTTGTGATAAATGTGGGAAATAAGCCTTATGAGAAAGATAAACCGTTTGTATATGATTTGAATTGGGACGAATGGCAGAGCTGGGTGAAAGAGAACGGCGAGTCTTCTTTTCGTGCTGGGCAAATTTTCGATTGGCTTTATATTAAGCGGGTATTCAGCTTCGATGAGATGTCGAACTTGCCGAAGTCGCTGCGTGACAAACTGAAGGATCAGTTTGAGTTCGTTACGCTTTCCGAAATTGCCAAGTATCAGTCGCAGGACGGTACAGTCAAGTTTTTATTTGAACTGGAAGATAAGAATGCCATTGAAACGGTTGTCATGAAGCACAACTACGGCAACAGTATTTGCGTAACAACACAGGTAGGTTGCCGGGTAGGTTGCACGTTCTGTGCATCTACGTTGGGCGGTTTGAAGCGGGATTTGAGACCGGGTGAGATTGTCGCCCAAGTTGTTAAAGCTCAGAAATTGCTGGATGAGACAGAGGAACGCATCTCTTCGATCGTTATTATGGGTATTGGCGAGCCTTTTGAAAATTATGAAGCGACAATGAATTTCCTTCGTGTCATGATTCATCCCAAAGGTCTGAACATCGGACAGCGCCATATCACGGTTTCGACGAGTGGTATTGTGCCGAACATTTATAAGTTCGCCGATGAGAATTTGCAAGTCAATCTGGCGATTTCTATTCATGCGCCGAATGATACGCTCAGATCCAAGCTAATGCCGGTCAATCGGAGATTTCCTTTCGTCGACTTAATCGAAGCTTGTAAGTATTACATCGCCAAAACCGGCAGACGAATTACATTTGAATATGCCCTTATGGGGGAAGTGAATGACCAGCCTGAACATGCAGAGGAACTCGCGCAAGTGCTGAAGGATATGCCCCTTAGCCACGTGAACCTGATTCCTGTGAATTTCGTGGCCGAACGGGATTTCAAACGTACGCCTAGGGATGATATTTTCACCTTCCAACGTATTCTGGAGAAGGGCAAAATTAATGCCACCATACGTCGTGAACAAGGTAGTGACATTGCTGCTGCCTGCGGACAACTGCGCGCAAAGCATATGGAGAACAAGTAATGAGGTGAAATCCGGATGAAGATGGTAAGCCGTACCGATATTGGCAAAGTCCGCTTAGTGAATGAGGACCGAGCCGCCATCCATCATAATCTCAATGGCCTATCTTTGGCTATTGTGGCTGATGGCATGGGGGGACATCAAGCTGGTGATATCGCCAGCCAAATGGCCATCGAAATGATTGCAGATCAGCTGCAATCGATCCATTGGGGAATGTCTGTTGAAGCTTGTAAGCAAGTGCTGAAGGAAGCCATTGAAAAGGCGAATGAGAAAATTTATGAATTCGCCTCAGGACAAGAAAGTTATCATGGTATGGGCACGACGGTTGTTGCTATTATTGCTTCGCAAGAGCTTCTTATTATTGGACATATCGGTGACAGTCGCGCTTACAAGATCACCGGTGAATCGATCACACAACTAACGGAAGATCATTCTCTGGTGTATGAGCTTGTGAAGAACGGGCAGATTACGATCGAAGAGGCCGACCATCACCCTAGACGTAACTGGATTACTCGTGCACTAGGCACAGAGCCGGGCGTAGAGGTGGATCTCTATGAGTACGCGTGGCGTCCAGGTGATATCGTTCTGATCTGTACGGATGGTTTAAGCGGATTGGTGGATTCCGGCGATATTCTACGAATAGTCAAATCGCATGAACGTATGGAAGATGCAGCGGAACAGTTGATTCAAAGCGCGCTTGATGAAGGCGGAGACGATAATGTAACGGTCGTTTTACTTGCGCACGATCATGATTCGGACGAAAAAAGGGGTGATGGGAATTGATCGGTAGAAAGCTTGGAGGCCGCTATGAAATCTTAGATCGCATTGGCGGAGGCGGCATGGCTTTAGTCTACAAAGGGCATGATCTATTATTAAATCGTAAAGTGGCTGTGAAAGTACTGCGCTCGCAGTATGTGCACGATGAAGAATTCATTCGTCGTTTCCGTAGAGAAGCTCAAGCAGCCGCTTCCCTTTCTCATCCTAATGTCGTCAGTATTTATGACGTCGGACAAGAAGAAGACGTGCATTACATTGTGATGGAGTACATAGAAGGCACAACTTTGAATGATTTAATCAAAGAGAGAGCACCGTTGCAGGTCGAGGATGCGGTTCACTATGCGAGTCAAATTGCAGATGCCCTCGATCACGCCCACCATAATGAAATCATTCATCGGGATATCAAGCCGCACAATATTTTGATCGGCAAAAACGGCCGTGTGAAAGTGACGGATTTCGGTATCGCGCGAGCTGCCACGTCTTCCACCATCACACAAACCGGATCGGTTGTCGGTTCTGTGCATTATTTCTCACCGGAACATGCCAAAGGGACGAATACAGGGGAGAAATCCGATCTGTATTCCCTTGGCATCGTGATGTATCAAATGCTGACAGCCCGGCTGCCTTTTCTCGGTGAGAGCCCAATCTCTGTTGCTTTGAAGCATTTGCAGGAAGATGTGGAAGATCCGCGTAAGGTGAACCCTCTCATTCCGCAAAGCGTGGAAAACATTATTTTGAAAGCCATGCGGAAAAAGCCAGAGGAACGCTACCAGTCTGCGAAGCTAATGATGGCAGATCTCGATACCTGTTTGAATCCGGATCGCCGGAATGAAGCGAAGGTCGTTTTCTGGGATGCGGATGGGATGGACGAAGAGCGTACCTTAGTGATGCCTGCGATTCGAGCAGACCAACTCGGACAGTTCGAGGATGATGATGAGCCCGAGAAACCTGCCTGGCGGGAAGAGCCAGCTCCTTCCAAAGGGAAAGGGTGGGTTAAGCCGCTCATTTGGATTGTTGTTTTGTTAATGGTGCTCGGGGCTATGTGGTATTTGGTCGGGTACGTGAAAGGGATGTTCGCGATTGAAACGGTCGAGGTTCCCAATGTAGCAGGCAAACCGTTGATTCAAGCTCAAGCTGAATTGACGGCGGTTAAATTGGGCTCTACCGTTGAATATGACATGGACAGCAAGCTAGCTAAAGATATTGTCATTCGTCAAGATCCTACAGGAATGAGAATGAATGTGGGCACCAAAGTGACGCTGTATGTTAGTAAGGGTACGCCTAAAATCAGGATGGATAATTATGCAGGGCAACCATTTAAGGATGTTAAGCTGAAGCTGCAAGCCCTCGGTATCAAGGATGAGCAGATTACGATTACACAAGAGACGACGGATGGTACGCCTGATATCATTTTGAAGCAATCCCCTCTGGCTGGCGAAGAGTTTGAGCTTGACAAAGCGGTCATTGCATTTACCGTAAGCAAAGCCAAAGAAACGTTCAAAATGCCGGATCTCGTCGGAATGACGGAAGCTGATGCTAAGGCCCAACTCACAAAGCTGAATCTTAAGCTCCCTGTGAATGGCATAACCCGTGAGAAAAGCTACAAAGTCGCGAAAGGGAAAGTTGTCAAACAGTTTCCTTTTGAGAAAAACCAGGATGTATCCGTTGGCTCGGAGATTTCTTTGATCATTAGTGACGGATTGCCGGAGGATGCTGGACAGCTGACGGTAAGTATTGCCGTGAAGCCGACGACGGAGGGCAAGGATTCCGAGTTCAAAATTGTCGTAAGTGATGCCCAGTATGAGAACTTCGAATACAAAACAGAAAAAGTATCGAAGCCTCAGAATTTGGATGTCAAAGTCATTGTTTCTCCAGATAAGAAAGCGGTCATCTTGATTAAAGAAGGAGATAACTTGGTCAACTCCATTACTCGCACATATCAAGACTACTTAGATCAAAAAAATGGAAAGACAGTATCGCCTAGTCCTTCCACGTCACCATCGCCTTCGCCTAAACAGCAGAGCAATGGACCGGCTATTCCGGTTGGCGGCACTGGAAATGGGCAAACAGGCGGCACTGGCTCTAAACCACCTGCTGGAGGCACACCTTAATGCCGCAAGGATACATCGTAAAAGCGCTGAGCGGCTATTATTATGTGTTGCCCGAGGAGGCGGATCTCCGTGAAGCCAAGACGGTTACCTGCCGCGGAAGAGGCGTTTTCAAAAACAGAAACATAACCCCCCTGGTTGGAGATCGCGTTATGTACGCGGAAACGGAGAATGGGGAAGGGACTGTTACGGAAATCCTTCCCCGCACTTCGGAGCTCATACGACCTCCAATCGCCAATGTAAACGTGGTTGTGCTCGTTTTTTCGGTGACAGAGCCTGTTCTTAATTTGCAGTTGTTAGATAAATTTCTGGTCCATATTGAAAATACGGGCATTGATGTTCTGCTATGTTTCACGAAAAGTGATTTATTGACCGAAGATGACGAGGCGTCCGTTCCCAAAGACATGACGGCTGCCGAGCTCGAGCGGATTACAAAGCTCTATGAGGGAATCGGTTATACCGTTGTGAAGACGAGTTCTAAGCTGCAAGAAGGCGTAGATGCGATTCTGCATCATCTGGACGGAGCTGTCAGTGTTTTTGCTGGACAATCCGGTGTGGGTAAGTCTTCTCTGCTTAACGCCATGATTAGCGGTCTTAATCTGGAGACGAATGCTATTTCTCAGCGATTAGGCAGAGGGAAGCATACAACTCGTCATGTTGAGCTGATGCCGCTAACGAATGGTGGCCTTGTAGCCGATACGCCGGGATTCAGCCAGTTAGACTTTATGGAAGTCGAAGCGGAGGGTCTTAGCGGCTGCTTTAAGGAGTTTGCCGCGATAGCGGAGGGCTGCAGGTTCAGAGGCTGTTTGCATCTGCATGAGCCGGATTGCAAGGTTCGTGATGCGGTAGCCGAGGGGACGATTGCAGCTTCCCGCTATGATCATTACTTGTTGTTTTTAACTGAAATCAAGGATCGGAAGAGGAGGTATTAGGACGGATGGTACATGTAGCACCTTCTATTTTATCAGCCAACTTCGCTAAGCTTGGGGAAGAGATTAAGGAAGCGGAGCTTGGCGGAGCGGACTGGATCCATGTGGATGTCATGGACGGCCATTTCGTGCCCAATATCACAATTGGTCCACTTGTTGTTGAAGCGATACGCCCTGTGACCAAGCTGCCGCTTGATGTTCATTTGATGATTGAGCAGCCAGATCGCTATATCCCTGATTTTGTCAAAGCGGGTGCTGATTTGATATCCGTCCATGTGGAAGCTTGTACGCATCTGCATCGGACGCTTCATCTTATTAAGCAAAGCGGGGTCAAAGCGGGAGTTGTACTGAATCCTGCAACCCCGATTTCACTCATTGAACATGTCCTTGATGAACAGCTGGATCTTGTGCTTATTATGACGGTCAATCCTGGATTCGGCGGACAAGCTTTCATTCCTGGCATGCTGAGCAAAATTCGCGCCCTGCGTGAGCAAGCAAATGCGAAGGGGCTGAACGGGCTTCATATTGAAGTAGACGGCGGTATTAACGAGGTGACGGCCCGCCAGGTGGTGGAAACTGGAGCCGATGTGTTGGTTGCCGGAAATGCTGTGTTCGGGCAGTCCGATCGTACGGAGGCTATCAGGCGGATACGCGGGTAGAGGGGGAACGAAAGGACGATGAGATTTCTCTGGTTGTTGATGTACAGTCTGCTTTGCGCAGTCCTGTTAGCGTGTTTTTCAAATATACACGATATCTCGAAGTATATATTCTCGCTTGGCGCCCTATATGTAGGGATGCGATTCTTCCGCCGGTTTGAGCAAATTGGGTTTCGCATTTGGTTCATCGTTATTTCTGTTCTCTTCTATTTTATTTTCAGTTTAATTTATGCGGTTTACACGCAGCTGGGTATAACTGCCCCTTAGCCGCATACATATAGTTACAAGAGCGAAGTGCTCTTGTAGCTTTTTTTGTTTTCTGGAAGCGAATTGATGGGAGAAAGTAAAATAGAAGGTACTTTTTCACTATCGGGGCATATACTGTTGTAACGATGCTAAGGAGCAGTCATGCAGCCAGTGAAGCTTACGACATAAGTTTTCTCCGAAAACTCTAAGCCATTGCTCACGAAGTCAGTTCTCTGACGCAAAGTATAAGCTGATGCTTATTCAATCCGTTTTCTGGCGAAAACTTTAAGCTGATGCTTATGAGTCAGTTTGCTGACAAAACTCTAAGGAGGGGTAGAGAATGAAGTTCTACACAATCAAACTACCAAGATTTTTGGGTGGATTCGTGAAAGCCGTACTTAATACGTTTAGTAAAAACTAGGCTAACACTTACTTACTCCATTCCCCAGAAATGCAAAAAAAGCACCGATAAGGTGCTTTTTGTCTTTCACATAGAAAGTGTAAGTATGCGCAGCTACAATTAAACGCGAGCCACTTTTCCGGATTTCAACGCACGAGTACTTACGTAAACCCGTTTTGGTTTGCCATCAACGAGGATGCGAACCTTTTGAACGTTAACTCCCCAAGTACGCTTGTTTTTATTGTTAGCGTGGGACACGTGATTTCCTGAAGAAGGACTTTTACCTGTAATGAAACATTTGCGGGACATGTTTGACACCTCCTTGGGCAGTATACAAAGCAGCCTGGGTGGCAAGCCTAAGCTTGACATGACAGCTTTCCATAATTTTAGACATTGTTAGGTTTGTTGCGATTCATGATATAACCAGCAAAAACACACTTAAATATAATAGCATAGCAAAAGGAGCCTAGTCAACGAATTACCTGCACTTTTGCCGTTTATTTATTCAGTATGTTATAGTACAATGAAGATTAGCCCACATTCCAAGTACATAGTAATTGACTGATAATGTCGAATTTGCTAAAGCAAAGCAGAAAAGGGAATGCTTACAAAGTTAGTCTTGCTAAAGCGAAACTTGAAGGAGTTGTTAGATAATGCCAATTGAACTCACAACCGAGTACGGAAAAGTGTATATTACCAATGAAGTGATTTCAACACTGGCGGGATCCGCTGCGTTAGATTGTTATGGACTTGTTGGCATGGCAACTAGAAAGCAACTGAAAGACGGGATAGCTGAACTGCTAGGCCGGGACAATTTAAGCCGCGGTGTCGAAGTTCGTCGTGAAAACGGGCGACTCGAAATTGATCTTTATATTATTGTCAGCTATGGAACGAAAATATCCGTAGTTGCAGGCAATGTCCAAACGAAAGTCAAATATATTTTGAACGACGTTGTAGGGCTTCATGTGGACGATGTGAACATTTTTGTTCAAGGCGTTCGTGTAGCCAAGTAAAAGCCCGATAACCAGGAAGGGGAATCACTTTGAGTAAGCGCTTTATTTCAATAAATGGAAATGACTTCACTGCCATGGTCTTGGCGGGTGCGGATAACCTTCGCAGAAATGTAGACAAGGTTAATGGATTGAACGTTTTTCCTGTACCCGACGGAGATACCGGCACCAACATGAATTTGACACTCACTGCGGGTTGTGAGGAACTTAAAAAGAAGCCATCCTCCCATATTGGGAAAGCAGCTGATGCATTGTCCAAAGGGTTACTGATGGGCGCAAGAGGCAACTCAGGGGTTATTCTGTCACAGCTGTTTCGCGGATTCGCGAAGCATGTGCATGATCTTGAGCATGTAAATGTACAGCAATTCGCTGGCGCTCTGCAGCAAGGTGTAGAGACAGCTTACAAGGCTGTTGTGAAGCCGGTGGAAGGAACGATTTTGACGGTATCGAAAGAAGCCGCTAAGCATGCCACACAGTATCGACGCGGAGGCGATTTGCTGGATCTCATGCAGGAGGTTCTGAGCAAAGCGAAGGAAGCCCTCGCTAGAACGCCTGAGCAGCTTGCTGTGCTCAAACAGGTCGGTGTGGTAGATGCAGGTGGACAAGGCCTTGTATGTGTCTATGAAGGCTTTGTCGCGGCGCTAAGCGGCGGTCTGGTTCAAGTGAACGATGACTATGCTACTATGGATACAACACTTGGTGCGGTTTCACTTGTTCCCGGCATGAACCTAGCGAAGGAAGTGCACGCACATCTTCCCGCACAGGCACATTTGGCCACGGAAGACATCGAGTTCGGATACTGCACAGAATTTATGCTGACGATTGCTCCAGGCAAGGTCAAAGGACTTGTTTTCGATGAAGGCACGTTCCGTGATCAACTGAGCAAGTTGGGGGATTCGCTGCTGGTTGTAGCCGACGACGAGTTGGTGAAGGTTCATATTCACGCCGAATACCCGGGGGAAGTGATGAACCAAGCCATGAATTACGGTGCACTGAGCCGTATCAAAATTGAAAATATGCGCGATCAGCATTCACATATATTGGAAGATATGACCGAGGGGTACGAAACTCCTGCTTCTACACCTACGGTTGCTCCAAACAAGCCGTATGGTTTCGTTGCAGTTGCTCTAGGTGAGGGCATTACCGATATTTTGTCTAGTGTAGGTGTCGATGTTGTTCTGTCCGGTGGACAGACGATGAACCCAAGCACCGAGGATATTGTGAATGCGGTTAACAGCATTCATGCGGACACCATTTATGTGCTGCCCAACAATTCCAACATTATTTTGGCTGCGCAGCAAGCTATTGAATTGGTAGACAATAAAACGCTGATTGTGATTCCATCTAAATCGATTCCGCAAGGTCTTGCAGCCATTCTGGCGTTCCAAGAGAAGGCGGATGCCCAAACAAATACGGAAGCCATGAGTGAATCGCTTCGACGTGTAAAATCGGGCCAAGTTACTTACGCTGTGCGCGATACGAACATGGACGGTATTGACATCAAACAGGGTCATTTTATTGGCATCCAAGATGGGCGCATTGTTTCTTCACAGCCGAGTCTCCTGGATGCTTGCAAGAAGCTGTTGGAGGAAATGATTGAAGAAAGCAGCGAAATTGTCACTATCCTCACCGGAGAAGATGCCGTCGAGGCAGAGACGGAGGAGCTGGAGGCGTTCATTCAGGCGGCTTATCCCGACATAGAAATTGAGCTTCATCCTGGCGGACAGCCTTTGTATGCGTACCTGTTTTCCGTTGAGTAAAAGAATACCATTAGCAGTGGAGTAAATTCGTGAAATGGAGTGAGCCCTGTTGACAAACATTCGTATTGTGACGGACAGCACGGCCGACATACCTTTGGCACTCAGACAAGAACTTAACATCGAGATGGTGCCTCTCAAGATTCATTTTGGAGATGAAGAATATTTAGATACGGTGACGCTGCAGTCTGAGGAATTTTATCCGAAGCTGACCTCGTCACCGCACTTTCCCCGGACGTCACAGCCTTCTCCTGCGGAGTTTCTGGACTTGTACCAGAGACTGCTGGAAGAGCCTGATACGGAGGTGATCTCGATTCATTTGGCATCAGTGCTGAGCGGAACGTATCAATCAGCGCTGCTGGCTTCCACGATGCTGGAGGACTCGTCAGGCAAGGTTCATGTGTTCGATTCCTGCTCGGCCTCCTATGGGATTGGCGCTCTAGCTGTAGCTGCTGCCCGAGCAGCTAAGGCGGGGCAAAGTGTTGATGAGATTTTAGAGCTTGTACGAACGATGAGAGAGAACTTTTACATATACTTCCTCGTAGATACGCTAGAATTTTTGCAAAAAGGTGGGAGAATCGGCAAAGCTTCCGCGCTTTTCGGTTCTTTGCTAAACATTAAGCCCATTCTTTCTCTAGATCGAGCGGGCGAAGTAGCGGCGATTGATAAAGTTCGCGGTCACAAAAAAGCGGTTGCGCGAATCTTGGAGCTGTTGGCGGCGGATGTATCGGGTAAGACAATCCGCAGTTTACACATTGCTCATGCAAACAATTTGGAAGGTGCGGAACAGCTGCGCGCGGCCATCATGCAGCAATTTGTTGTGGAGCATGTGGACTACATTACACTGGGACCTGTTATTGGCGCACACGCTGGACCAGGAACCATCGCAGCGTTCGTGAGTACGGTGTAAGAGATGGATTTGAATCAATTTGAAGTACGCGAAGTCCATGGAGTAGGCGCTCAGAAGGCACTTGAGCTCAATTCCATGGGCATTTTTACGGTTATGGATTTACTGGAATATGTGCCGTTCCGATATGAGGATTACACGGTACGTGATTTAGCTAGTGTGAAGGACGGCGACCGCGTCACTGTGAAGGGTTACATCATCGGAGAGCCGGTGCTGCAGCGCTACAGCGGCAAATCCCGGCTATCCTGCAAGGTGATGGTCGATGAGTTCCTGCTGACGGCGGTGTGGTTCAACCGCCACTTCTTGAAGGACCGCTTGCGGCCGCAGCAGGAGATTATTCTCACCGGCAAATGGGATGGCAAGCGCAGGCAAATGAGCGTGTCCGATTCGGAGTTTCCCGGACAAGGCGATTCCAATACCGGCACCATACAGCCGGTGTATTCGGTTGTAGGCTCTGTTACGCAGAAGTGGATGCGTAAGGTCATTCAGCAGGCGCTGACGCAGTACAGCGCGATGATCAGTGAAGTGCTGCCGGCTGGCATTACCGGCAGGTACGGGTTTATGCCGCGCAGCAAGGCGCTCGCTGTCATCCACACGCCGAGCGGTGTGGAGGAAGGCAAGCAGGCGCGCATGCGCATGGTCTATGAGGAGCTGTTCCTATTCCAGCTCAAGCTGCAAGCTTACCGCGCCGTGACGCGCAGCCGCGCGGACGGGCTCCAGCAGCAGGTGGACTTGCCTGCTGTCCGCGCCTTCGTGCGCGCGCTGCCCTTCCAACTGACAGAGTCGCAGAAGAAGGTCGTAGGCGAGCTCCTGCACGATATGCAGGAGCCGTATGCCATGAACCGACTGCTGCAAGGCGATGTCGGTGCGGGGAAGACGATCGTCGCGGCCATAGGCCTCTACGCGACGGTGAAGGCCGGCTACCAAGGCGCGCTGATGGTGCCGACGGAGATTCTGGCTGAGCAGCATATGCGCTCGCTGAGCGGCCTATACGAGCCCTACGGGCTGCAGGTTGCGCTGCTGACAGGCAGCTCGACCGACCGGCAGCGGCGGGATCTGTTGGCCTCCTTACAGATGGGCATGATCGATGTGCTGGTCGGCACGCATGCCCTCATCCAAGAGGACGTCTACTTCCGCCAGCTGGGACTTGTCGTGACGGATGAGCAGCACCGCTTCGGGGTCAACCAGCGCAGCATTCTGCGGCGCAAGGGCATGAACCCCGACGTGCTGACGATGACGGCGACGCCAATTCCGCGCACGCTGGCGATTACGGCCTTCGGCGACATGGACGTTTCGACGCTGCGTGAGCTGCCGAAAGGGCGGAAGCCGATCAAGACGTACGCAGTTCAGCATAGCATGCTGGAGCGCGTGCTCGGCTTCATCCAGCGCGAAGTCGCGGCAGGGCGGCAGGCCTATATCATCTGTCCGCTCATCGAAGAGTCGGACAAGCTGGACGTGCAGAATGCCATCGACGTCCACATTCAGCTGCAGCAGCATTTTCCGCATATGCGGATCGGCCTGCTGCACGGGCGAATGAGCGCGCAGGAGAAGGAAGCGATCATGCGCGCATTCAAAGAAGGCACCGTAGAGGCGCTCGTGTCGACGACGGTGATCGAGGTTGGCGTGGACGTGCCGAACGCCACGCTGATGGTGATCTACGACGCCGACCGCTTCGGCCTGTCGCAACTGCATCAGCTGCGCGGGCGGGTTGGCCGCGGTGAGCACCAGTCCTTCTGCGTGCTCATCGCCGACCCGAAGACCGAGGTCGGCAAGGAGCGCATGAAGGCGATGACCGAAACGACCGACGGCTTCGAGATTGCCCGGCGCGATTTAGAGCTGCGCGGGCCGGGGACTTCTTCGGCACGAAGCAGAGCGGGCTGCCGGAGTTCCGGATCGCCGACATGATGGCGGACTTTGAAGTCATGGAGCAAGCGCGCGATGATGCGGCAGAGCTTGTCGGTGACTCGTCCTTCTGGACGGGCGCCTCCTTCATGCCGCTGAGGGCCTACTTGCAGCGCTCTCATATTTTTGACAGTGAAGTGCTGGATTAACCAGCTGGACAACAAAACAAAACGCTAGGAGGGACTGATGAACGATCAGTCGCTAATCCTAGCGTTTTTTGCTGTTTTTATACTTTGCCCTGCACATTCATCCGGTATTCCGTAGGCGGAAAGCCGGTGTCTTTGCGGAAGCTTTTTGCGAAATGGTTCGTATCCTCATAACCAGTCTGCTCGGCAATTTCTTTCATACTAAGCGACGTGGTCGTGAGTAGAAATTTGGCCTTGTCAATGCGCTTGCGCTGCATGTATTTGGCCGGTGGCATGCCAAAGTGCTTTTTAAAATATTTGATTAAGTAATTGGGGTGCAGGTGAACGGATTTGGCCATTTGTTCCACAGTGATGCTCTTATGAAGATTCTGTTCAATGAATTGCCGTAATTGGCCGAGCCGGTCCATTTCATCGGTACGCTTTTGCAGTACCTGTACAGGAACCGCTTCCAAATAGCTGGATATGATTTGCAGCAGGATTGCCTTTTCCCGCAAACGCGAAGTTAGCGACGGTTCATGATGCAAGGCGGCAAGCTCCTGAAACCATGCCGTCATTTGCTCGACGCTCTGAATTTGGATGAACAAAGGAATGTCCAGCCATTGAAAAAGATCAAAAGAACCGATATGCGCTGTGAAATGGCACCAATATTTTAAATAAGGACGATCGCTGATCGTGGAGTAAGAATGGAGCGCATGGGCAGGAAGCAGACATAGCTGACCAGGCATAGGATTAAGCTCTTGATGGTCAACCTTAGCCCAGCCTTCGCCTTCCAGAATCCAATACAGCTTATTATGCTCTGGTGTAAAATTAAGCTCCTTCCACGAGGTGGTGCACTGCGTAAGATGGGCTTCCAAAATGTGAATCTGTAAGTTCTGCAGAAGGTCCGATAGGAATGTAATTTGTTGCGAATTCATCATCATGTTCACCTGAGAATGTTAATTATATCCTGATTGAGGTTAGTTTCGTACCTGTCTATTATAGCACAGGCTTGATAGACTAAAGCTGTGAAGTTTAAGAGGTTGTTTTAAACACGCATTTAATTCGAAAGGTGTGTAGCTGATGACAAGCATTCATCCGATTATTCAAGAACGAACAGAGCGTACGCAGTGGTTTCTGCAGGATCGATTCGGTATGTTTATTCATTGGGGATTATACGCGATTCCAGCTAGAGGAGAATGGGTGCGCAGCGTCGAGCGTATTTCGGTAGAGAACTATCAAAAGTATTACGATGAATTCGATCCTGTCCGTTATGATCCTAAGGCGTGGGCGCGTGCGGCGAAGCAAGCGGGTATGAAATACGCGGTATTGACGGCGAAGCATCATGACGGGTTTTGTTTATTTGATAGCGCTCTCACAGATTATAAGTCAACGAATACAATGGCTGGGCGAGATTTGGTTCGCGAATTTATTGAAGCGTTTCGGGCGGAAGGCTTAAAGGTGGGACTCTATTATTCCCTAATCGATTGGCATCATGAGGATTACCCGGCTTATGGGGATCGGATTCATCCGATGCGGAATAATGAGAGCTACGCAAGAAATCCGGAGACGTTCGATCGGTACCTTGAGTATATGCATGGACAAGTAAGGGAACTGCTGACGAACTATGGCAAACTGGATGTGATGTGGTTTGACTTCTCTTATGATCGCATGAAGGGGGAGACATGGAAAGCAACTGAGCTGATGGCGATGATTCGCTCTCTGCAGCCGCATATCATCGTAGACAATCGATTGGATGCAAGCGGCGAAGAGGGCGGAAGCATTTTCACGGAAAATCCACTCAGCTATTCGGGTGACTTTGCTTCACCTGAACAGATCATTCCGCCGCAGGGTGTGACGGATCATGCGGGCAATCCGCTCCCATGGGAAGCTTGTATCACGTTGAATAATAACTGGGGGTACGCAGCCAAGGATCTCCAATTTAAATCCTCAACGACCCTTATCCGTAAGCTCATAGAGTGTGTCAGCAAAAATGGGAATCTGCTCTTGAATGTGGGTCCGAATGCACTCGGCGAGATTCCGAAGGAGTCGCTGGACATTTTGGCAGAGATCGGCGACTGGGTTCAGAAAAATGGGGACAGCATTTACGGCTGCGGGCAAGCCTACTTACCGAAACCGGAGTGGGGCAGGTATACGCAAAAGGGCAATCTGCTGTATGCCCACGTGTTTGAGGAAAGCGTGGGCCCCATTAACTTGAATGGTTTGGCTGGCAAGGTGAAGAAGGCAAGGCTGCTATCGGACGGTTCCGAGCTCTTTCTAAGCCGTCCTTGGAGCGCCGCTCAGTATCCGGACGATGCGTTCGTTAGTTTCGCTAAACCTGAACACTTCAGCTATCCCCTGCCGGATCAAAGAGCTACGGTTGTGGAGTTGGAGTTGCTCTAAAAGAAGGAAATAAATTAACATTTGACCGTGCCCGCATTCGATTTTAAGATGATAGTAGGAAGCTTACTATTTTTTTGGAAACGAAGGTGTATGGAACTTGACTTATTTCCTCTGTTATTTATTGCTGATGAATATCGTTACATTCATAGAAATGGGACATGACAAGGGACAAGCCAAAAAAGGCGGGCGTAGAGTGCCTGAAAAACGTCTTTTTATACTGGCTGCTCTCGGTGGCGGGATTGGCGGGTGGCTCGGTATGCGGGTTTGGCGCCATAAGACGAAACATACCTCATTCGTCATCGGGATACCGCTGCTTGTTGCACTAAATTGTATATGCGTCATTCTGATAGCGATTTATATGTAGCATGATTGATCCTAACAATGCCTTTCACTTGTAAACTATGGTCCATGTGTTTCGATAGACTTAGGTAAAATGCGCCACTTTCGGGGTTGAAGATGCCCTGTTAAGTGGCTTTTTTTACTTCCAAAAAAATTCACTTGCATAACGAATACGTGTTCGGTATATAATAAATAACACGAATATATGTTCGCATATGGTGGTGGGAATATGAAAGTTAGTTCAAGTTCAAGAATTGAGAAAGAAGAGGATGTTCAAATTATTAAGGAATACACGCTGTTGCCCATATTGCTCGATATGCTAGCAAGGGACATGGAGGAGCTCAAGGTTTATAAAGATAAAATCGTGTACAATCATATTCTTTTTTATCTCAGAGAGGTTGAAATGGCTATTTATCCAGAACTACAAAATATTAAGAGCCAGATGAAGAAACGAGATATGAAAGTTATTCATACCGAAATGAATGCCATAGGCATTAACGTAGAGTACAAAGTCCGAGGCTACATTCATCATTTCACGATGCTGCGCAGCTTGGTCAAGGCTGAGCTTATGACCACGCTCATGAATATGCGGGGGGGATTGCGGTGAGTAAAGATCGCCACGGCGGGACTAAGCGGCATATACGTGTTGATTACGTAAAAGAGGACATGATTAAAGCATTTTGTTTTACCGCGAAAGCGTCTCGTGTTTTTCGGATCGATCGGATCATGGCTATACAGGAAGTGAAGCGCTATGCCTGAAAGGACGATTTTTCTGGTCGACGGCCAATCATTCTACGCTTCAATCGAAAAGGCCGCTCATCCTGAGCTAAAAGATAAACCGGTAGCTGTAGGCGATCCTTCACGCCGATCAGGCATCATTCTCGCGGCTTGCCCAGTCGCCAAGTTTCATGGAGTAACAACGGCTGAAAGGGTAGGTGAGGCGCTTGCTAAATGCCCGAATTTAAACATCATTCGACCGCGGATGCAAACCTACATTACCATATCCCTATTCATTACGGAGATCTTTGAGTCTTTTACTGATCAGGTTGAGCCGTACAGCATTGATGAACAATTTCTCGATGTTACCGGCTCTACTTCCTGTTTTGGTTCTCCGGAAGAGATCGCACTGCAAATTCAATCTCGCGTGCTGCTATCAACTGGGGTCTGGACTCGCTGCGGAATCGGACCAACAAAAATATTAGCCAAGATGGCAACAGACAATTTCGCGAAAAAAAGGCCTGAAGGTATCTTCAAACTGGGCTTTGACAATATTGAATCTGATTTGTGGCCGCTGCCCGTACACCAAATGTTTATGGTCGCATCGCGAATGACACGTCATTTTATAAGAATGGGATTAAACACGATTGGTGACATAGCACGATTGGAATTGGCCGATTTCAAACGACGCATGCGTTGGGAGATGGGAAAGCAAAGCGATATTCAAGCGGAGTACTATTGGCAGACGGCGCGGGGCATCGATCCTAGCCCGGTCGTACCAAGTATTCGTAACAAATTGAAATCTATTAGCCATGGTAAGGCGCTGCGAAGCAGCCTTTATCGTAAGCTTGAAGATATTGAGGTTGTGCTTTTAGAGTTGGTCGTGGAGGTCTGTCGCCGCAGCAGGAGACATGGATACATGGGCCATGTGGTGACCGTTGGTGCAGCGGAGACCGATGGAGTACGGTCTACAGGGTTTAGTCGGCAGGTAACACTGCAGCAACCTACGTCGCTCTCTCATGAAGTAGCGGCAGCAGTGCTCGGGATATTTCATAAATATTGGAGTGGAATGCCCGTAAGTCACTTGCATATATCACTCACACAATTGGTGGACGATAGTGTTTACCAGCTTACTCTATTCGAGGATCGTGAGAAAGCATACGGCTTGGAAAAAGCGACTGATGAAATCAAAGATCGATTTGGCAGCGCCGCTATTATGCGGGCATCCTCTTTATTAACGGCCGGAGTAGCACGAGAACGAGCGGGACAGATCGGAGGTCATTACAAATGAGCAAACTAGACGGTAATGAGCGTTGGAAATCAAAGATGCTACTCACCGAACATCAAGAGGAATATGAAAGTCGAAATGATCCCAAAAAAACGTCTCGCCCCACATCAGAGGAGCTCAATATGATTCGTGACTACATCTTACTACCCCACATGCTTACGATGGTACAAAAGAGTGTAGATGATATTAAGAGTAGTCCTAACCTTTTAAAGCAGCTTTATCTAGCAACTGGTCAAGTGGTCATGAACAAAATAAGCAGAGACATGTATGATATACGGCGTGAATTGACTAAGCGTAACATAAAAATCCTCAGTGACGAACATGCGGAAATGGTCGTGTATCACCGTTTTCTATGTCGAGGTTATGAGGATCGTTTTGGGATGACTCGTGATGTTATGCGTTCGGAGATCAGTGTCCAGTTGAAAAAATATATAAAAGAAATTATCGGCCGAGTAGCAGATGAAAAATAACCAGATGATGCGCTTATCATAGCTAAGAAAACGTAGAACGAGAGAACCTCGAGACAATAGCAAGACCAAGACCGTAAGCCCGATGGAGAAATCTTCCTCGGGCTTACGCGAATTGACGTGAGTAATTCTTTTTCTCATAATGGAGGAAGAGTGTTGCAGCAGCTAAAAGAATTAGTTCTCATGTGGGAGAACCGTACAAAGGAGAAGATGTGCACTAATGTGCGGACGCTATACGATCACCGTGACGCTAGAGGAGCTTATGCTTCATTATGATATTTATTACAAATATTCTGGAAGATACAGCCCCAGATATAATGTAGCGCCGGGACAGCAAGTCATGGCTATCGTCCATGACGGGGAGAAGAATAAGCTTGGCGAGCTGCGCTGGGGGCTCGTTCCAGAGTGGGCGAAGGACGAGAAGCTAGGCTACCAGATGCTCAATGCACGAGCTGAGACGCTCGCGGACAAGCCTGCCTTTCGCAAGCCGTTTGAGCGTAAGCGCTGCCTGATTCCGGCAGACTCCTTCTACGATTGGAAAGGGACGGGTAAACATAAGCAGCCCATGCGTATTATGCTGCGCAGCAAGGGCATCTTTAGCATGGCAGGACTATACGACACGTGGACATCTCCGGATGGCACGCGCATTTCTACATGCACCGTCGTTACAACGGAAGCGAACGAAATGATGGCGGATATTCATGAGCGTATGCCGGTCATTTTGCCGAGGGAGATGGAAGCGGTTTGGTTGGATCGCAGCATCACAAACACCGACAGGTTACGACCATTATTGCAACCGTATCCGGCCGAGCAAATGTTTGCGTACCCAGTGTCGAGCCGAGTGGGCAATGTTCGCAACGACGATGAGCAATGTATAGAACCGTTGAGCCTGCTCATATAGAGAACTGGCTTGGAGAACAGAATGGGAGAGTTACAACATGAAAGCACGTATGGCAATAAGCATCACACTGATATTCATTATTGTCTTTGGAGTGAATGGCTACATAGGTTGGCACGGTCAAGTCTTTCTTTCCGACCAACTAGGTTCTTGGTTTCATCCAGCACTATACTGGGTTGCCTTCTGGATTATCGCTTTGTCATATCTATTAGCATGGGTAAGCTCGCGGGTGCTGCCTGCTAGCGTGTCCCGACTATTAAAAATTATCGGCTCTTACTGGTTTGCCATCATGCAATTTGGTATTCTGCTGCTGCCATTGACTGATTTGGCGATAGGTGTGTTCTATCTGGCATCCGTTCCTTCAAATACCTACGTTCCGATTCTCGGATGGATAAATGTAGGGATTATACTCATCGCTTTTATTCGTGGTTCTTATAATGCACGGAGCCCTGTTATACGCAGATATGACATTGAGGTTCCCAAAAAAGCGGGAGACTGGAAGCAGCTTCGCATGGCAGTAGCCTCCGACATCCATCTGGGCTCAATTGTCGGTAACCGCCATCTGCGTAAGCTTGTAGAGCAAGTCAATGGCTTAAAACCGGACTTGATTCTTTTGCCTGGGGATGTCATTGACGATGATATTAAGCCATTTATACGCTACAATATGGGTAAAACAATGCGAGAACTGCAGGCTCCACTAGGGATTTATGCTGTGCTCGGTAATCATGAATACATTGGCGGACATATTCCTGCCTTCGTGGAACAAATGAAGCAGATCGGCATTCGTGTGCTCATGGACGAAACCGTTCATATCAAGGATCGGCTTTACATCGTAGGGAGAAAAGACAAAGCGGCCGAGCGAACGCCCGATGGACGTAAGGCGCTGGTTGCATTGCTGGAGGGCACAGATAGCAGACAGCCTATAATCGTGATGGACCATCAACCTTACCACCTAGACAAAGCAGCTGATGCCGGTGCAGATGTGATGCTATCAGGTCATACACATAGAGGCCAAATGGCGCCTAATCACCTTATAACAGGAAGGCTTTTTGAACTAGATTGGGGCTACTTGCGCAAAGGCAACCTTCATGCTATCGTTTCCTCAGGTTTTGGTACGTGGGGACCGCCGATTCGACTAGGCAGCCGCTCAGAAATTATTGAACTCACCATTCATTTTAAAAGTAACGAAAGAGAAGAGGGTTAAGCACATGCAAGAGGCAGACAGAAAACAAATTACACCAATAGAACTAGCTGCAGCAATGATGCAGTTTACAATGAAAAGCATAGAAAATAGCTGGGATGCAATCAAACCGGTCGTTGCGGCCTATCTAGAAGATCCCGTATTATCGGAGTCTAAAGAAGACGAGTTATTAAGGGAGATCTATATAGCTGCTTTAGCGTTGGAAATTTACTGCATTCCCTATGCTTTTGATGCCGACGTCGCACGTCTTGTCAGCTTAGGAATGGGGGAAGTGATGGGTTCAGACAATTTGTCTGAGCATCGATTATCGGAATCTATTAGTCAACACTATCTTCCACGTTTGGAAGCAGTCAACGCATCTGCTCCGACGGACCTGGCGCTAGCACTTGTCGAAGAAGCTGCGATAATTCTCTATGATCGACTTGAGCTTCCGCTCAAGCCAACCGATCGTGTAAACAGTCTATTGTGGGTCAAGCTATTTCCCTTTCTTGTCCAGCTCGTTGGGAAATGGCCGATCCTGTTTACTAAATTCGAAGTTAAGCAAAATTCGTCTGAAATAAGAGAAATATAATCAAGGAATCAACATGCCCAAGTCTAGGGAAATATTTTATCCTCTTGACTTAAAAGTAATAATTACGAATAATAGAAAAGAAATCAATTATAAGCAGGTTAGAAGCATTTGCTATCATACTGCTTGGGCGGAGGTAGAAATGAGTATGGCAGCACACAAAAGAGTTACCGTGTATGTATTATCCGGGTTCCTCGGAAGCGGCAAAACCACCTTATTAACGAAGGCGATTGATCATTATACCGAAGCGGGACGTAAACCCGCGGTCATCATGAACGAGATTGGTGAAGTTAACCTGGATGGGCAATTAATTGCCAATGAAGTGCCGATGTCAGAGCTGCTAGGCGGCTGCATTTGTTGTTCAAGCCGAGGTGATCTTGCGACGGCGCTCAAAGAACTTGTAACAGAGGAGCAGCCGGACCTGATTTTCATAGAATCGACAGGCATCGCTAATCCAATGGAAATCATTGATGAAGTAACAGATGCTTCTCTTATACTCCCGGTGGAGCTCAAAGCTGTCATCACCGTAGTGGATGCACCGCAATTGCTGGAGCTAAGCCGGACAAGTCGAGGCAAGACCTACCGGCTTATGCAGGAACAAATCCGTTGTGCGAACTTACTTTTACTGAACAAGGCAGACCTTTTGCAGGAAGCGGCACTTCAGGAAGTAGATGCTCTTGTACGCGAATGGAATCCATATGCATCTGTACACTACACCGTATTCAGTCAAATCGACATGAGACTCATCGAAATGCTGGAAGAAGAGCAAGGGCAGGAACAGCACCTTGCCGCAAAACATAATGACAAAAATAATCACGCGCAGCACAATGTCAACCATCATCATGAAGACCATCATGAATACAAGCATGACGCTGACGGTGCTCATGACATCCAACGTGCCACGCATTCATCTAAAGATCATGACCCACATGAATCCCGCAATAAACTGCATCATGACCATGATCATGCGCATGACAGTCACCATCATCATTCTCACGATCATGTGATGGCGTATACGCACTTTTTTGAGCGGGCAGTAGATAGCAACGCATTCGAAGAATTTGTCAGTAAGCTACCGCAAGAGGTATACCGTGCTAAAGGGATTCTCAGTTTTTCAGATACCTCAAGCCGGTTCTTGTTCCAGTATGCCTACAGAGAAATGGATTTCGTCAAAATCACTCCCAAAGGCGACGTGCCAGACGTTGCCGTATTTATCGGAGAGAATTTCTCCAAAGACGTAGTCCGAACAGGATTGCTCAGACTAGAATCCCTTTCCGAAATAACTGCAAAATAAGCAATGCAATGCCAAAGAGTCCCAGCAACCAAGCTGAGGATTCTTTTTATATGCAACACCCGGGTGGTTGGATATGGCATAAGAGGACACTTTAGCCACTATCCCTTTGGCTCAGTTAGCAAGGGAGTTGAGTGATCAGAGTTACTTGTTACGTGGGTCATGCCTATCCGCTAAAGGGGGACTATAATCACTATCCCCTTGGCTCAGAAAGCAGGGAGGCGGAGTGATTAGTGTTACTTGTTATGTGGGTCATGCCTATCTGCTAAAGGGAGACTATGATCACTATCCCCTTGGCTCAGGTGCAGTAATCGTCTAAGAAAACACTTTGAGTGCTGTCCTAGAACCTCTCACCTATTATGTACGCCTACTCTCCCCACTCTCCATTTGCCTCAGGCTACACTAAAGTAAGGGTGTAGTAATGACTAAAAAACCCCCAATCTGTATTCTGCTATTGTATATAACCAAAAAAGCCCAATGAACATTACCTCAAATAGCTTGGAGGTTAGTGCAAAACCAATTAACTTACAAGATAGGATGTTTAAGGATACATTGTTATATTGTTGTTCCTAGGCGCATATAGGCATGTTTTGGGGATTGAAAAAGCTTAACTTGGCATTAGATGCTGTACATAAGTGGGTCAGATGCTGAAAGATGGGTACTTCACGTAAAGTGAGATTTACCTTAAAGCAAAATTCATCTAGGTAATGTTGTAGATACTTTTGGCCAATGCCATGGAAAGTGTTGTTAATAGATTTGCCGGCCTGTGAAGCGAATGCAATGAGAACACGAAATCTCTTGGAACTAAACCGTCCAGTAACAAATTCGATGCTGCTTGTATGGGATTCAATATGTTGTTGGGTGAAATCCAATGCTGCGGATCGTTGAAAAAGCTTTTCTTTTATATGTATTTTAGGGACAAGTTTGAGTTTGAAATAGGAAGGTTCGCCCTGAATGTCAAGGGAGGAGCCTGCTAGAAGATAGTGCTCCTGTGGATGGTTGCGGAAGTAAGGATTATACGGTTTTCCATAGACAGCTGAGTTTACTTGGACGATACCTGAGAGTAATATGCCTCGGTCTGCTGTACTTATGGCGTGACGAATTTTGTGGAGGATAAGCCAAGCTGTTTTGTAGGTGACACTTATAATCTTGGAGAGCGCAACAGCATTCGTGCCCGTTTCCGTTCGCGATATCAGAAAAATAGCTAAAAGCCATTTATGTAAAGACGTGCGACTGCCTGCCATTATAGTTCCAGCTGTAAGGGATGTTTGGTGATGGCATTGAAGACATTCATAAAGAGGGAGTCGGCGTGTACTAGTTATATAGGCATGCGAATGCCCACAGTGAGGACAAGAAAAACCGGAGGGCCATTTCGTCGAAAAAAAGTAATCTATACAGGCCTCCTCAGTGGGGAATTGCTGATGAAACTGCTCCAGGGTGCTTGGTAAATAAAAATTCGTCTCCATAATGACACATCACTCCGATCAAATAAAGAACATTTGTTCTTATTTCATTATATCGAATGTTTGTTCTTAAATCAACTCTAATTCATACATTTTCTTTTGTTTTTGCAAGTATTAAATTATTGATAAGCCATAGCAAATTAGTAAAATAACAATTAGACAAAAAGTAAGCCGAAAACGGGTACAGGGGTTATGAAGGTTTCAGGAGAATTTATGAAAATCTTAGCAAAGAGCTTTTAATCTTATGGTTCGCGTATACGATCAATATGAGGATTATGGTTCTTGGTTAGACTTGATTTGAAGAATCCAAGGTGCGGGAATTAAAATATAAATAAATTCGATCGAATCTGAGCGACGATTTAGGACAAAGAATTCTGTGGAATATAAAAATAATGAGTGACGGGGATAGCGTCTATATACGAGCTTGTAGTTGATATGTAGTTGAAGTGTTTTCCTTTTTATGGTAAAAATTTCAGATGTAGTGTGGCAAATTGGAGTAAGATGTAAGAGTAAGAAGTGAGGAGTAAGAAGTGGGGAGTAAGAAGTAAGAAGTAAGGAGTAAGGAGTAAGGAGTAAGAAGTAGAGGCAAATGACTGAATGCACGTTGCTTAAGTAAAGAAGAATAAAACAATTAAAATAAAGAACATAATGGAACTGGAACTGGAACTGGAATATGAATTTTAATCCAACAACGCAAGGTAAAGAAAAACCGTCAAGGACATGAAGAGAGGTCCTGACGGTTTTTTGGGTTTGGTTAATGTCAATTGTGCTGACTAACTAATTAAGCGCTTTGAGCGGTTCGAAGTTTGGGTATATATACGGCGAGTCAGGGGTTGCGGTTTTTTCAATTTGGGTTGCTTTTATGGTGAAGATTTCGTTTCCGTTGTAGCTGCCGTTTTGGATGGTGCCTGTGACTTTAACCCACATGTCTTTCGGGTAGTTTTGAGCGGTCGGGAAGTCAATCATGACTCCGTAAGGGGTGGCATCAGCGGAACAGCAGCTTACAGCAAAGCGTCCGACGACGAATTGGCTTTTTGGCATGTTCTCTTCGCGGTAGACGAAGCCGGTAAGTTCGATTTTTTTGCCTATGAAGTTGTTTTTGAAAAGGTCAATGGACGAAAGGATTTCCATGTATATCTCTGGTTTTACGACGATGGTGTCTTTTTTGTAAAGGATCATGCCGATTTTGGAAAAATCTTGATCCCACTCGTAATCGGCGTGGAACATCTTTTGGAGCTCGGCATCGGATTTAGCGATTGTTGGAGATTCGGTATTAGAAGCAGGAACAGGGCTGATGGCTGTACTATTGTTCAAAGGTGGAACTGTTGAGGGGCTTGGTGCAGCCACAGTTGCCTGGTTGGACGCATTCACTCCTGTTGAAGCGCCATTATCGGTGACAAGGTCTGTATTTTGTTTGGCTATACTAGATTTTGCAGCAGAGAGATTCATCCCTTTGGCAGCTACCATAGCACTACTTAATGCTGTATTAGGCAGCAGGAAACCTATCAATAACGGCAGAACGAGCAGTCCGTAAGCAACAGTATTGCGTAAGGTTGAGCGAGAAACCGGTTGTTCACATTCGCAAGCAACTGGTTTGCCCCAGTAAGCACGCAGTGCCATATAGCCTTGAAAGCAGGCGATGATGTAAAGGATAACGGAGGCGATTTTGACATAAATCATCATACGCGGAGCTATGTAGTATTGAAGAGCATCTGTCTTGGTGAGGATTACGATATAGCTGGAAAAACCAAGCAAAATTAACGTACGAAAGAAATAATGAAAGCTTATTAATCGGACTTCGCTCATGTCAATTCCTCCTAGATTGTATGACTTTAAAAGTTAGAAAAGCGTTCCAAAAGCAGTGAACAACCCAGCACGGTGATAAGAATTAATGCCGAAAGCAGGAGTACGAATTTGGATTTGAAAACGGAAAGCATCATAAGTGTGCTTTTGAAATCAAGCATAGGGCCGAGAACCAAGAAAGTAAGTAGTGAACCAGACGTAAATGATGTTTGAAAAGATGAAGCGACAAAAGCGTCTGATGTGGAACATAGGGAAAGAATATAGGCAAAGCCCATCATAAACAAATGGGAACTGATGGGGCCCTGACCAATGGCAAGCAGGCTTTCGCGCTGCATAAAAACTTGAATCAGTGCGGTGAGCAGGGAGCCGAAGACGAGATATTTACCCATTTCGAAAAACTCATCAGAAGCATGAACGAAAAATGTATTTAACTTACTGGATATGCCGCCACCCTGGTGCTGATGACCCTCCAACGCTTCTTCACTTGAAAAGTTGGCGCGGCTAATACGCAGCGGATTACTTTTGATAAAACGGTAGAGGATAAGTCCGATTATTATGGCAGTAGCAAAAGCCAGCCCCATGCGGGAATAGGCGATTGCGGGATGATTTCGGAAAGCCATAAATGTAGCCGCGAATACAATAGGGTTAATGATGGGTCCGGTTACGATGAAAACGACTGCGATATAGACGGGCATTCCTTTGAGTATTAGTCTTCGAACGACAGGAATCATGCCGCATTCGCACATTGGGAATAGGATGCCTAAAACGCAAGCGAACAGGATGCCAAGAATAGGGTTCTTGGGAATAAAGCGGCGTATGGTTTGTTCGGATACGAATGTTTGGAGCAAGGATGAAAGCAAAACACCTAGTAAAATGAAGGGAATGGCTTCTAATAGGATGCTGATGAACAAGGTTTTGAAAGTTTGAATGCGTTCAGTCGTTAGCAGAGACAGTGTAGGCATGTCGTTGTTTAGAAGGATAAGCACAATTAAAAGGAAGCATATGACGGCGATTACATGCATGCTCGCTCGAAACACAGTAGTGGGCATTTGACGAAGACTCCTTAATCATAATTATTACTATTGTAACCTATGATGAATGAAAGGGGAATAGGACAACTTTGTTAAGGACGAGATGTTCATCTACTTGACGCAAGAGGTCCATTTGCTGCACTATGTTAATAGAACAATTTATGACAGAGGGGTAATGCAAGTGGGCACTCATACGCATACGATTGACGAGATGCTAAGGGCTATGGCTCAGCAAGGATGGAGAATTACAGAGCAGCGCAGGAGTTTAGCAACGTTATTCGCTGAATCCGGAAGTTATTTGTCGCCAAAAGACGTTTATGAATACATGAAAGTTAAATATCCAGGTGTGAGTTTTGATACCGTCTACCGTAATCTTCGTTTGTTGAGTGAGATGGGTGTTCTGGAACAGTTTCACTTGGCGGATGGCTTGAAATTCAAGGCGAGTTGTTTGTCCCATCATCACCACCACATGATCTGCATCAGTTGTGAAAAGACGGTAACCTTCGAGTTCTGTCCGATGAAGCTGGTGAAGGATTTGCCGGAGAGTTTTGAAATTCAAAGCCATCGTTTTGAGATATTTGGATATTGCTCAGATTGTAAGTCGGGCCTATCTCCCTCTTCGGAGTTGCATTAAAAAGTCGCGGAACAGTAAACGTGGAAAAGTAAAAGCAGTCTGCTAGAGGTGATCTCAGCGGAACTGCTTTTTTTGGTATGCATTGCTTTTATAGTTGGGATTCCGTAAATCGTTTTTGCCAGTCATCTTCGAGAGTTTTTGCATCCAGATCCATACCAATGAGGACGAGATAAGGCTTTCCTTGGAAAGTGGTCTGCTGCCAGTTCGTGCGTTTGCCGGCGAATTGCATAACAAAGGATTCGTGCTTGGCGCCAATAATGAAATAACCTTTCGCGCGAAGCAGTAGGGAGCCCCATTTTGCTAAATAACGTTCCACAAAGCGCTGTGATACGGCAAGGTTATCATCCATGGGGATTGTAATGGTCTGAATCCGTGAGAAAGATGGGCTATGTTTGGACGTCTCGTTTGGCAGTTGTGCAGGTTTAATAGCTTGAAATTGAAACTTTTTGTTGAAATTCGGCGCGACGGTGGATTGTGATCCCTGAGGACGGAGAGTGCCGAAAATAAGCTCTAAATCAAATTGACTATGTGCGGTTGGTAGTATGGAGGAACGTTCATTGAATTTGCGAATTGTTTTTTCGATGGACTTCTGTTGTTTATCAGTGATTAAGTCGATTTTGTTCAGTATAAGAAGGTCCGCAACTTCCATCTGTCTGCGAAGGGTATGGACAAGCTCTCGGTCAGAAGCAAAAATACTGTTATATTCAAGCACGTTTTCGGCATCGAGTATGGTGATGACTTTATGTAGTTTCACATAAGGAAGTAGTGCAGGCTCGGTCAATGCATCGACGATTTCCTCTGGGTTGGCAACACCGGTTAATTCAATGAGAATGACGTCAGGCTTGCGCACTAGCAGTTGTTTAATGGAATCGCTAATATCACTTTTCTTACTGCAGCAGATGCAGCCATCGAGCAGTTTGGCCATGTTAACATCAGGTGAGGCTTCTTGGAGGAGATGGCCGTCTACATCTTGTTTCCCAAGCTCATTCATAAGAACGGCCGGGCCCAGGTTAAAGGAGGCAGCTTCTTGAAGCATGCGGATGAGCAGTGTTGTCTTGCCGCTGCCTAGAAATCCACTCAGTACGATAACGGGAACTTTGCTCAAAACAAGGACTCCTTCGTCATGGGATTAAAAAGTAATTATTACGAATTGAATTGTAGTATAAAAAAGGGCAGGCTGCAAGATAGTTTATAATAATTTTCTCCCTTGAGTGCTTAGGAGGCTATGTTATAATGGATCCATCTTGAAGAATTCGGAGGTACCCTTTGACGATGAAGTATGTAGCCTAACTTGTTCTGATAAAACGAGAATGTTCGTTGAAAGGCAGACTCTACGATGTTGCAGGTAGAGCGAGTGGGATACGTATGTCTAAAGGGGCTGACTCCTTCAGGGGTTGCTGTTCTTTGCATACCAAAATCATGACTTGTTCTTCCTGGCCGTAGGCGATTGCTTGCGGTTTTTTGTATTTGAATTTAAAGGAGGAAATGAGTCTATGACTTTACTCATAAAAGCAATGAATGTGATGAAGGAATTTGCGGGGAAACCACTTTTTGAACAAGTGGAGTTGGAAGTGAATGCAGGGGAGCGGATCGCGATCTATGGCCGCAATGGCATAGGAAAGACGACGCTGCTTCGCTTGTTGGCCGGCACGCTGGAGCTGGATAAAGGCAGCGTGGAACGCAGGCTGCCGCTCGATCAGTGGGGATGGATGGGGCAGCAGACGGAGGCTGATGAGGCGGTGTCTACACACGCCTATGTCGAGGAAGGCTGCCCAGAGCACTGCGCTGCGAAGCGCCGCTTGAAGGAGCTGGAGGCGCGGATGCAGGATGCGGCTGCTCCTTGCATGGAGAGCCTGCTAGCCGACTATCAGGAGGCAGCAGAGCGATACATGGGGCTGGACGGCTACCACTGGGAAACCCAAGTGGAACGCAAGCTTCTGCAGCTCGGCCTTGGCCGCGAGCTGTGGGATCAGCCGCTCGGGCTGCTGAGCGGCGGGCAGAAGACGCGCGCCCAGTTGGCGCGTCTGATGGTGTGCGAGCCGCAGCTGCTGCTGCTCGACGAGCCCACCAATCACCTCGACGCGGCGTCGCTGGAATGGCTCGAAGTGTGGCTTCGAGCCTACCCGGGCACCGTCGTATTCGTCTCCCACGATCGCCATTTCATGGATCGTGTGGCGACCTGCCTGGTCGAGCTGACGCCGACAGGCAGCCGAAGATACCGGGGCGGGTATACGGAGTATACACGCCAAAAAGAACTCGAGCTGCGTACGCAGGAGCAGCTCTATCGCAAACAGCAGCTTCTGCGAGAGCAGCTGGAGGAGAGCATTCGCACGTATCGGCAGTGGTTCCATCAGGGCGAGAAAAGCGCCAAGATGGCTGAGGTGCCGATACAGCGCGGGTACTTTCAGGCGCGAGCCGGCACGCATGTTTCGCGGATGAACGCGAAGATGAAGGAGCTGGAGCGCCTAGAGGGGAACCGCGTGGAGAAGCCGCGGGAAGCGGCGCGCCTGAAGGTGAAGCTGAGCGCGAGCGACTTCGCTTCACGCTCGCTTGTAAGCCTGGAGCGGGCCGCGTTCCGCTACGGCGAACGCGAGTTGTTCGCTGAGCTGAACCTCAGCGTGGATCGCGGCGACCGTTTGGCCGTGCTCGGCCCCAACGGCTCAGGCAAAACGACGCTGCTAAAGCTGCTCGTCGGTGAACTGCAGCCCGCTGCCGGCAAGGTGCGGCAGCACCCGCAGACGTCGATCGGCTACTTCTCGCAGGAGCTCGAACATCTCGACGACGGCGTGACACTGCTGGACAGTCTGCTGGCGCTGCCTGCCATGACGCAGACCCAAGCCCGCACGATTCTGGGATGCTTCCTCTTCTCTGGCGAAGAGGTGCGCAAGCGCATCGGTGATTTAAGCATGGGCGAGCGCTGCAGGCTCGCCTTCCTCAAGCTTTACTTCAGCGGCGCGAACTTGCTGGTACTGGATGAGCCGACGAATTATTTGGATATTGATTCGCGGGAAAGGATTGAACAGGCGCTGCTTCGCTATCCCGGCGCCATGGTCATCGTCTCGCATGACCGCTTCTTCATTCGTAAGCTGGCGACGAAGCTATTGTGGCTGAGCGCGGAGCGCAGCCCAATCGCTTTCTCCGGCACTTACGATGAGTATGCGGAGGCGAGCTTGGCGAGTGAGAGCTCGCCGGAGCAGCTGGCGCGAGCCAACGAACGACGCCAGCTGGAGTTAACGCTGGCGCAGCTCATGAGCGAGGGGGCGTGGAGCCCCGAGGACGCCCCTGCGCAGCTTCAGATCATCCGAGACATTAAGACGAGGCTCTCGGAGCTGCAAGAATAAGCGGACAAAAAGAATAAGCCGGGTGCGCACCCTTAAGATGCGCTTCCGGCTTATTTGCCTTTTGCAACATGAAGCAGCTCAGGTACGGTTACGAACGTGTAACCAGCTGCTTTGAGCTTACTAATCAACGGTCCGATGGCTTGTACCGTCCCAGACAAATCTTGGCTATCAGCCCCTCCAGAATGCTGAAGGATGATAGAACCAGGCTTTGTTTGCTGCATGATATTGTTCAGCACCTGATCGGAGTTCAGCGATTTCCAGTCTAGAGAATCGACATTCCAATTCACGATCAAATAATGGTGGTCAGCGATCCATCTGACCTGCTCTTCGTTTATCGCGCCGTACGGCGGGCGGATTAGCTTAGGTGCGTAGCCGATTAAGCCTTGCAGCACGCTCTCCGTGCTCATAATCTGACTTTGAAATTTGTCCACCGTCAGCTTCGGCAGGTTCGCATGACTGTAGGAATGATTTCCGATGACATGGCCTTCATTGACAATGCGCCTAATCATATCGGGGTGGGCATTAGCAAGAGAGCCAAGTACGAAAAAGGTGGCTTTCACTTGACTCGCCTTAAGCGCATCAAGCACTTTAGGCGTAAATCGGGTGTCAGGCCCGTCATCGAAGGTTAGCGCTACTTTCTTTTCCTGAGCAGAGCCGCGTACCTTGAAAGTATCTGGATATTTCACAACCAGTTGAGAGAGCGTAAGCTTTTTCTGAGAAATTCTGGCTTGGCCTTGATTTTTTTGAACAGGAACGGAAGGTTTCTTAGAAGATTCTGGATGTGTTGCTTTTTTTGGGCTAGGCTTGGGTGAAGGTTTTGGTGTTAAAGCAGTTGATGCTGATTCAGGTTGAGCTGAAGTCGTGGGTGTTCCAACAGCGAGTGGACTATCCATGCTCCTCGGACTAGCAAGAGGCTCAGTATCCATTTTGTCGTTGCGGGCACTAGAATCGGCTGTTAAATCTTGTTCTTCCACATGAGAATTTTGCGTAGAGCGTTGATCGTAAATAGGCTTATTTTTTGACATACCGCAGCCTGTCGTTAACAAGCCTGCGATGGCGATGGACCAAAGCCATCTGGTCATGGCAATCCCCTCCGAGCATTATGAATATGCTCTAGCTTTTGTTAATAAGGGACATCCTATCCATGTGGCCGCAGCTATCGGACATGAACTATTTTGGATCATGGACCGTCATTACATATACCCAAAGACGTATTTGCAGCAAGAAAGGAGAGGAATGAGTTCATGACAGCCTTGATGAGCAATAAAAAATTAGTTGTACTGCTGGTTTTTCTGCTGTGCGCAGGTTGTTTTCATGAAGAAGCCTCACTTCCATCTCCCCATTTAAGCACTTCTCCAACTCAAAAACGTGACAATGATTTTTCGGTTGTTGCAGGTGAAAAAATTGGTATTCAAGATCAACCTCAACCTATACACATAACACCAATCAAAGCGATCTCATTCGTGGATGAGCTTCATGGCTATGGTATTGCTTCGACCACCAGTGATCTACAGTTTATGAAATCCAGCGACGGTGGGATCACCTGGTGGACTCTGAGTAGATTGCCTCACACAATCATGCCGAACGCGATTGCTTTTTTTGATTCTCAAACAGGTTGGCTGCTTACCAGTGAATCTTCCAATGAAAAATCAAATCTTCGATTAACCTTAGACGGTGGTCAAACGTGGGAAGTCATCGCGCAGGGCTTACCTGGACTGAAGACTAGGGGAGAAGAACCGTTTTTTCGCTTTTTTGACCGACATCAAGGGTTGATTGCGTTCCAGAGCGGTAAAGACATGATGCTCCTTCGCACACAAGATGGGGGCTTGACTTGGTCCATATCAAGCCGCATCGCAATGCCGTTGGAAGAAAAGGGTGTGTTTACGTTCCGCTCAGCCATTGAGGGTTGGTTTATTGGGCCCAGTAAGAAGGATAAAGAAGCATCGATACTGTATCACATGACAGACGGGGAGACATGGCAAGAAACAGGCAGGCTGCCTAGTTTCCTTGAGCCGCAGGCCATTTCTTTTACTGATTCACAAAATGGGTACATTCTCTTGCGTACGAATCAACAAGGTAGTGAGATTACATGGCGATTCCTTCGGACATCTAATGGAGGCAAAACGTGGAGCCAACACGAATTTCCTAGCACATTTCAGCCGCTAGCTGCGAGTTTACACCTAAGTTTTCCTACAACGACTAGTGGTTGGCTTTTGGATGCTAGGAATTTGTGGCGAACGACAGACGGGGGTTTGAACTGGCGTTTACTAACGCCTTAAATCACTTATATGATTTTCTGATAGGTAACGATATCGAGAAATTTGCCCCATTTAAAGCCAACTTCACGGAAATGTGCGCACTGAGTATAGCCATTTTTCGTAAACATATGAATACTTGGTTGATTATCCGCGCAAATTGTGGAGATCAGAACGTGAAAGCCGCGCTCTTTGGCGACCGCTTCAATGAACTGAATGGCTGCAGAGCCCAATCCTTTGCCCGTGCATGCCGGATGCAAATAGATCGTCACTTCCCCGGTGGTATCATAGGCTTGTTTTTTCTTGTGCGGCATGACTTGCACATATCCCTGAAGGCTCCCATCCAGTGCGATCACATAAGTTTGGTAACGCGGGTTTGGGTGAATAACACTCTCAGTAAATTCTGATATCTCTACGGGCTCCGTGTGAAAAGAAACCGTTGTATGCATGACAAAATGATTATAAATATCCATCAAAAGGGGAATATCAGACTCTTCTAATTCTTTGAATGATATGGCAGACATGGTGTAAGCTCCTCGCTGTGAGATTTAGAGAACACATTCAAATAGGTTCCACGGAAGAAGCTGAAATCCTTTTTTAAAAGGACAATTCTAAATAGACATCTAGCCATATTCCATGTATCTTAGAAATAATGTCTTACTATTAATAGAAGATAAAGTTGAACAATCGGAAATAGGGGGAGTCACATGTCGGGCAATTCAGGCTACATTCTCGTGATCGTCATTGGCGTAATCGTGCTCGCTGGTCTTACATTCATGAATCTTCGCAAGATAAGCAGATCTACCGCTGATCTGACGCAGCTCAAAAGAAGAACGCTTCTCTGGAGCGAAATATCACTTGCGCTTTTCGTTTTGCAATTTTTCTTCCGTGATCGTGAAGGAGGGTTCCTGCTGTTCTTTGGAATTCTCACCCTATTTACAGGAGCTCATTATCTCGGTGTATTGTATTATTCACGAAAAAAAAGCAACTAAAGGCGAAGAAGTTCTCCTCAGTAGTTCTACTACTTATGGAAAGCTTCTATTTATATTCCTGGACTTTCTACGATTAAATATATACCTGTTATTCGTTCCAACTCGATGGCTGCGTTTTTGTAGGCTTCATCCATTTTTGATACCATTTCCTCTTTTTCTTCTGCTCCATTAACGTTCTTAATTGCAGCATGACCAGCTTAGCCCTGTCTTCATCTGCATATTTGTTGCGCAAACGCTCAAAAATTGTGTGATCTTGCATAGGATACCTTCTTTTCTGACTGTAAGATGAATGCGAAATAAAGAGAATGTATGTTCTTGTTTCTATCATATCACATGATTGGCTGCTCGTAAATGAATGCGCAGATTAATGAAAAATTGTGTCATGTCAGAATTCCTAGCATAGATTGTAGGAAGGTGGTGATGATAAGTGACATTTACGCTTGCGGACTGGATGATCTACACCATGTGGGCCATATTTGGATTAATGATCATTGATTTTCTAATCGCCTTTTTCCAATCATTTTGGAAAGGCTTATTTGATCCAACTTTTGTATTAGGTTATTTGAAAGATGTCCTATATATTGTCCTGCCATTAGAAATTATTTTATCCTTGATTCCAACAGATCCTACGAGGTGGACTCTTGTTATTTTTTATTTCGTTGGAGGTATCGCTGCAATTCTCAAGTATTTATTGGACATTAAAAGAAAATTTCAATAAATAAGACAGTGGCCTTCCTTCATGGGAGGCCTATGGTTTTCATAGAATAATACAAACCGCCTTAAAGGAAGTGAGTCCATGAAGAGATATCAGTGGATCAAGTGGCGAACATTCATCCTATGGGTCGCAGTGCTCGTCTTAACCGGCATGCTGTTATGGGCAGGAGGCCCGACATCATGGAATATCGCATTAACCATTATCGGTATTGTAATGCAGCTGCTCTTTGCCATAATGTTCATGATAGTCCAGTTCGTAGCACTTTTTTGGTTCTTAGCCCGTGGACGCACGTATTGGATTCTGCCTGGAGAGACAGGGGCCACTTGGGATGACTACCGAGGTAACCCCGAAATCGTTGAGAATGCCAAACGGATCGTCACCCTGCTCAAAGGCGTAAAGGAGTTCAAGGAAATGGGTGGCGAGGCGATCAGAGGCTTGCTGCTCTGCGGTCCTCCCGGCACTGGTAAGTCCTACCTGGCTCAGGTGATCGCAAACGAAGCACAGGTGCCTTTTGCTTATGCCTCGGCCCCCAGTTTTCAAAACATGTTCTTCGGCGTCGGCAACCTGAAGGTGATGCGCCTCTACAAGAAGACCCGGAAGCTGGCGACTGTGTACGGAGCCTGCATCATCTTCATCGACGAGATTGACGCCATCGGGATGAGTCGACAGTCGGGAGCAGGAATAGGAGGAGGAGGTATGTTCGGCATGGGGGGAGGCTCTGGCCTGCTCAACGAGCTGCTCCTGCAGATGGACCCGCCGAATATCGACAATTCCAAGATTTCCAAGATGCTTCGTTCGCTGGGGCTGCGTCGCAAGAAGGCAGAACGGCCAGCGGTGCTGACGGTAGCGGCGACCAACCTGCCTGATGTACTTGACTCCGCTCTTCTCCGGCCCGGCCGCTTCGACAGGCAGCTCTGGGTCGATACCCCCGACTATGATGGTCGGGTGGACGTCTTCCAATACTATCTCAGGAAAGTGAAACGGGATTCTACGCTAACTCCGGAAGCAGCGGCGCTCGATACGGTAGGCTATAGCCCTGCGCAGATCAAACACATCGTCAATGAATCGCTTGTTATCGCCCACCAACGGGGAGCCCAGGAAGCAAGTTACGAGGACTTCCGTGCTGCCATGGAGACCTATGAGTGGGGACTCAAACAGCCGCTCCGCTCCATGAGAGACGACGAGAAGCGGAATGTTGCCTACCATGAGGCTGGCCATGCAGTGGCCCAGTACCTACTGAAGCCCCACGACCGTGTCTGGAAAGTGACGATCATTCGCCGGGGCGGCGCGCTCGGTCTAGCTGCCACCAAGCCGATGCATGAACGGTATAACCGAAGCGATAGTGAGATCTTAGCGGAGATCCAAGTCTGCCTGGCAGCCCGGGCAGTGGAAGAGGTGTTCTTAGGGAAAAAATTAAATGGTGTCACCTCCGATCTGCAGCAGGCTACAGAGATGGCCGGCGCTTACCTCGGTATGGTCGGTATGGGCGATGAACTGTTCAGTTGGCTTGCAACGGGCTCTCGGGCCGATGCGCTTAAGGCACTCCGGCCAAAGATAAACGAGCTTCTCAAGGATCAGATGCTCCAAGTAAAGAATCTAGTGAGGGAACACGCCGACTTCGTCCATACCATTGCTGAGGAGTTGCTAAAACAAGGCGATCTAACCGGCGAGGAGATTGAGCAGATCTATGTACGGCTGTATGGCCGTAGTCGGCCTGAGCCAATTGAGATAAACCTCGTGGTTACCGATTCCCTAGCCCAAGTTGCTGAGGAACAGCTGCCAGAGGAGGATTCTGATAATACGAAGGATTCCAAATAAACTAGTGGGTCTGAGGTAACGGTAACTTAAGCGGCTGCCTAGAACATAATCCTTATGTTCCAGTCAGCCGCTTGTTTGTTATTTTTGAGCTATTTGACGCTTACGCAGTTTGGTCAATGATGCTGGTTCTCTAGCGGGTTTCAATAGTGATTTTTGCGTAAATTCCAGCAGGATTTGTAGTGGCGGGAGTATTTGGCGGATAATTATACCCCTCAATTGTAATTGTATTATCCCCTTGTTTAAGGAATTCGATTGGGATTGTAATTTCTCTCCCAGGATTGTAATAGGAGTGGGCATCTATCGCCTTATCTTTGAAGACAGACTGACCGTTTATTGTTACAGATCCGTAATTATCCACTGCAAAAAGAAGTTTTGCTGTTACAACTTTGCCAAGATTCTCGATTCGGAATGTCTTGCTAACATTAGAATTAGAACTTTTCTCATCTGTTGACCACACCCACGAGCCGCACGACGGCTGTGTCCATGCTGGGTTAGCTTTGATTTCTTTCGCACCAGACCAAGTTTTATCTGTACAAATAGAAATAGGTTGTGCTTTCACTTTTTCCCCTTCGATTGTTGCCGGTTCCTTCAGTTCGTTGGCCTTCAAGCAACAGTTGTCCCTTATTTTAACCCCGCTAAATTGAACTTCATCATATTTGGGACCATATCCCAATGTCCCTTTAAAAATAGGTCTATATTGATCATCATACATGAATTTTATTGCAAAGTTACCAGTGTTTAAATGTCCTGTTACCTTTGGATCTGAAGCATCCATCCACCAACCATTCATACTGCCAAAACCAGTATGAACTCCATGCATCTGTCCTCTCTTTGCCCAGTTATATCTACCAGTATACTTTTCACCCGAAATACTTTTCTGAGTTTCAAAAGCATAATACGGAAATGGTATTTCTTCAGTTGCATGCCAGTTATAAAAATCAATCAAACCCAAATTTGTTTTCCATACCCCGTCTATTTTAGGTGGTAAACTAAGTGTTTTAGCGGTTTCCATTTCCGCTTTGTATAATGTTTCAAATCGGTTTCTAACCCTCAATGCTTCTTCCTCACTAAGATTGTACTTGGTTTTTAAACAAAATTGTATTGCATCAAAATCGTATGGATTCGCTTCTGCACAATTTTTAAAAGCATCTCCATGCTTGGAAACTTCTTCCTGAAAATATTTCTCCCACACATAAATTGCTATTCCTAAAAAGCCCCCAGCTACAGCTAATGCTATTGCTGGTAACTGTCTATAAGGATATAGTTGCTCCCATAAGAGTGGATGATAAGCATACTGGTGATAAATAATCGGTAGATGATATACATGCGGGTTTAGATAACGATATCCGTTATATTGATAAGTGTATGGATATGGTTGTAATGTTCCGTAGGCTGAATCATAGTATGGCAGGTGGTGATAGCCAATTTGATTATATATTGGGCCCACTTGTTGGGTGTCTTTGGTCATATACTACTCACTCCTAATCATGTGCGTACAGTAAAGACGATATTAATCTATGCCTAATCCGGAAAATATGAGCCTGTATGCTGATGCCTATTTTAAATATTTGTTCCCTTCCTATTTTGAGGGTGAAACAATAAAAGACTCTAGTCAAAAAACTAGAGTTTACAACGGAATTTTAATTCCGAGAGGCTATTTTCATTTTATAAGGGGGGTTAGAAAACTGTCCTATAAAATAATAACGGCGACTGCTTGCGCAGCCGCCTCATGGGAGAGGAGAAACCGGACGAAGAGCTTATGGGGAAACGTAAGTCTTCTCCGCGGTTGTCTACGACATTCTCTGATGTCGATAGTTCAAGGATGACCTTTTTGCGGAAAATTTATACATCGCAGGGATAAAGTTTTTGTGTCCGATTAGAGCTTGTGGTACGATAGCAAAAGAATGAGCCAGCTAGAAGGGAAATACGTAAGATGAGAGTGATTTCAGGCACAGCCAAAGGCAGGTCGTTAAAAGCTGTACCCGGTACCAGCACGCGGCCAACAACGGATAAAGTGAAGGAAGCGATCTTCAGTATGATCGGTCCTTATTTTGATGGAGGACAAGTACTCGATCTATTCGCAGGTACCGGCGGACTCGGGATTGAAGCACTTAGCCGAGGGATGGATAAGGCAGTCTTCATTGATATCGAGAAGAAAAGTATCGACACGATTGGGCACAATTTAGTTGCCGCAGGTCTCAAGGACCAAGCTGAGATTTACCGAACGGATGCCATGCGGGCGTTGAAAGCGTTAGCGAAGCGGGAGCAGCGATTTGAACTCGTTTTCCTCGATCCTCCGTACAAAATGAAATTTATCGCGGAGTTGATAAGCACGATGGAAGAGCAGTCGATCGTTCCAATGAATGCCACGATCGTTGTGGAACACGATGCTAAGGATGTCCTCGAAGATACGATCGGTGGATTTAAGCAGCAGCGGAGATCCGATTACGGAGATACCGCTGTCACGATTTACAAAGGATCAGCAGAATAAATATGAGCAAGTTTTAAGGAGATGAACAGCATGATGAGGCAAGAACACGGAATTACAATTGCCGTTTATCCAGGCAGTTTTGATCCTGTTACACACGGCCATCTTGACATTATACATAGAGCGGCAAAGGTGTTTGATAAGTTGATTGTAGCTGTACTGAATAACACGTCCAAGAACCCTCTGTTCACATTGGAAGAACGGATGGAGCTCATTCGGAAGGTAACCAAGGATCTGCCGAATGTAGAGGTGGACGGTTTTAGGGATTTGATGGTCAATTATATGAAAGCTCGCAATGTGCGTCTAATTGTTCGCGGACTTCGGGCGGTCTCTGACTTTGAGTATGAATTGCAGATGGCTTCTACGAATCACAAGCTGAATCCAGATGTAGAAACTTTCTTCATGACTTCGAAGCCTCAGTTCTCGTATTTGAGCTCAAGTATTGTGAAAGAGATTGCTAAATTTCACGGACCGGTGGAAGATCTAGTTCCGGCTGAGGTGGAAGAAGCACTGAAAAAGAAATTCCCTCGAATTTAAGGGAATTACGAATTAATCGCTTTCTTATTGAAAGTTCTCAGAAACGTTGAAATAATCAGCATCAAAGTGAATAATAGAAGGAACTGCGTCAGCATAGGTCCCCACAGGCCCCATGCCGATTCGCCGTTCAGTGGAAAGGCAACGGTGGTATATTCGTTTTTGGCTTTGTCTAACCAAAGAAAACTAGGCTCAGAATCCAGTGTAAGCAGCTGCAGCGGCTTCCAAAGCAGAACGGTTAATACCAATGCAATGACAGCATGCAGAGTACGGGACTGGAAGAAGAACAGATAGCGAGCATCTGTCTTTTGATGAAAGCCAGCTACTTGCGCGTGGGCAGACAAGCCTCCCCAGCCTAGAAAAGCGCTTAGAAGCGCCATTTGCGGTAGTAAGGAGAGGCCTTGTGCCTGGCTAAAAGCATAGGTGCCCAGATGAATTTCCAGAAACCCCTTGAGCCACAAAGGTGTGGTATCGGTGTGGACATTCATAAAGCCAAGTAAATAATGTGTGACGGGCCGAAATACGTCTGTAAGATGAGTAATGTTCACTACATTAATCAAAACGGAAAAGATCATCATATATCCGCCGATTAGCATTAAAGTTTGGACGGAAGAGGTTACAGAATCCCCGAGCAGCTTGCCAAAAGGACGTCCATCTTGTAAATAAGCTTGGCGCATCGTGGATAAGGAAAGTTTCCAAACGGAAGCGGATGCATGATTAGTAGGCTTCAAAGCGCCTATTTGAAGTTCATGGGAATTAGCTAAAGGTTGCAGTGCTTTTTTTGGATTTCTCATCAAAAATCCTGTTATAATAGCCGAGGCATAATGGATTACTGCAAGTATGAAGCCCAGCTTAGCGCTGTGCAGAAAGCCAACACCTACGACCATAATCAGGAATAAGGGGCTGCACAAATGGGATAGTGCGGTTAATCGTTCTGTCTCTGCCTGGGAGATGAGGTTTTTTTCCCTCAAGCTAGCTGTAATTTTGGCTCCGGTAGGAAATCCTACTATAAGACCTGATGCGAGCGCCCACCCACTTATACCGGGAAGACGGAAAACAATTCTCATCAGCGGTTCTAACAGGATGCCTAGCCCTTGAAGAACACCAAAACCGATTAACAGCTCGGTCATAATGAGAAAAGGCATCAGTGCCGGAAATACAAGCTTCCACCAAATTGTAAGTCCCTCGAGCGAAGACTGAAATGCTTTGTCCGGGAATGAAATGATAGACACGACTACAAGGGCAGCCAAAGACCCCAGTACAAGCGTTGTTAGTTTGGAGTTGGATCTTACTTTCTTAGGCTGCATAATGATCACCTCGTCCTTTAAACATGCTTCAATTGTACGCTGGAGGATGAGGGTTTAGACCAAGCTTTCGCTTGGCAGGTATAGGAAGAGACACCATTTGTATAAGGCATCAGGAAGGGGAACCTGTATGGAGAACGAAGAAGAGAGTACGATTCGTACATGGTCGAATGATTCATATCGATATCCGAAAAGATCGGCGACTAGGCGCTATTTAATATCCGCGATTGTCGGAGTTGTCATTGTTTATTTGTTGTTTTTTGTAAGACTTCCATTTTTTATATTCATGCCAGGGACTGCGGAAGAAATTAAACCAATGGTGACGGTCCCCAAAGGCTCAGCTGACGAAAAGGGGACACTGATGCTAACAACGGTACGAGTTGCCGATGCCAATATGGTCAATTATTTAATCGGTCTCGTACATCCTTATGAAGAAATTCAGCCCAAAACGAGTGTTTTACGCAAAGGTGAGTCGGAGCAGGAGTATTCACAGCGCCAAGAGTACGTGATGTTAACATCACAAGCGAGTGCTATTCAAGCGGCATATAAGCACGCCAAAATTCCTTTTCATATCAATCATGAAGGAGTTATGGTACTCCAGACGCTGCCTGGCTTATCGGGAGAAAAAGTACTCAAACCGGGAGATGTGCTTTTAAAAGCTGGAGATAAAGAAGTGAAAGTCGCTCAAGATTTACTGGACTCACTTAAAGGCAAAAAAGCAGGGGATACAATTTCTATCACGTATTCGAGGAAAAAAATTGAACAGCAAGCTACGTTGACGCTTGGTGCGCTTCCTAAACAAAATGGTGAGCAGGGCGAGCCGCGGGCAGGCATTGGCGTTGTACCAGCGGATATGCAGGCAGTAAAAGCGGACCAGGAGGATCAACAAGTAACCATTAAGGCTGGTGAGATTGGCGGTCCTTCGGCGGGATTAATGTTCTCCTTAGAGATTTACAATCAACTCGTGGCTGATGATATAACCAAGGGTTATCGCATTGCAGGGACGGGAACGATTGAAAGCGACGGCACCGTAGGTCCAATTGGCGGTATTCAGCATAAGATCATTGCCGCGGACAAGGAAAAGGCTGATTATTTCTTTGCACCCAAAGATATGACTTATAAAGATGGTACCAAAGTCGAGAATTACACAGCAGCTGTTGAGAGAGCCAAACAAATTAAGACCAAAATGAAAATTGTTGAAATTGGCACAATGGATGATGCGCTCAAATTTCTAGCAGCATTGCCTCCGAAATAAGCTAGATCTAGTAAAAGTAAGATAATTTAAATTGACAAAAGGAATGCAAACTGGATATAATAATCTTTGTTTGTTTGGGGTGAAAAACATGCAAATTCGTTTTAGAGAGCTATCTCTTAAAGGGAAGGCTCATATGACTGAAGAATTGAACTTGACTGATCCTTTCGAAGGACGTCAAGATATCATTGGTCATGGTCCCGTACACGTCGATCTTCAAGCCGTGTATGAAGATGGAGAAGCAAAAGTTAACGGTACGTTAACGCTAGACTTGGAGTTAATTTGTTCTCGATGCTTATCGCACACAAACCAAACAATCGAACTTCCTTTTGAGGAAGTCTTCATGCAAAAACCAGAAGAAGAAGATCCAGATCTAGACGAGGATATTCACTTGGTCGTTGGAGATAAAGTCGATTTGGAGCCTTACGTTGTAGAAAATGTTGTGGTCGGTTTACCGTACATACCACTTTGTGACGAAGCGTGCAAAGGTCTCTGTCCCGTGTGCGGAGAGAATCGCAATCAGCGTGATTGCGGCTGTAAGCAGGAGAAGATAGATCCTAGGCTTGCAGGTCTCGCGGACTTTTTTAACAAAGAATAAGGCATTGCCCGAAATTCGTATAAGGAGGTGTTTTGAATATGGCAGTACCTCAAAGAAGAACGTCCAAAACTCGTCGCGACAAGCGCCGTACTCACTTTAAATTGGAAGTTCCAGGCATGGTGAAATGTGAACAATGTGGAGAACTGAAGCTAGCACACCGTGTGTGCAAGTCTTGCGGAACTTACAAAGGTAGAGAGATCGTAAAAGCATAAGATTCGACATAGTACTTCATCCTAGTGTGAGGTGCTATTTTTTTTGCTTTCTTTTTGGCTATAAATTTAATATACTACAGTTTAGTATCTGGTAATAAGATGAGATCTCACGAGATAAGGTGGTGCTCGCCATCGAACGCCTTCCTAAACGACAAAGGCAGCAGCAATTGCTTCAAGCCATTGAAGCTAATCCTTTTATGACAGACGAGGAACTGATGCGAACGTTTCAGGTCAGTATCCAAACCGTCCGCTTGGATCGGTTGGAACTCGGCATTCCTGAGCTGCGGGAACGAATGAAGCATATGGCCGTCAAAACGTATGATCATGTACGCTCACTGCCAATTGATGAAATTATTGGAGAAGTGATTGATTTACAGCTGGATCAAAGCGGTATCTCGATTTTTGAAATTAAAGAAGAACATGTTTTCTCAAGAACCAAAATTGCAAGAGGACATCATATTTTCTCGCAAGCGAACTCCCTGGCGGTTGCCGTCATCGACGATCCCATAGCTCTAACAGCTTCTGCAGACATCCGTTTTATTCGCTCTGTAAAGCTTGGAGAGAAATGTATCGCCAAAGCCTATGTGCGTTCCGTTTCCAAAGGGAAAGCAAGAGTCGAGGTGTTTTCATATGTTGGCGATGAAACGGTTTTTCGAGGCAACTTTGTGATCTTTCATTCGAAGAAAGAGCAACATCTAGATAGGGAGGACAAGCTGCATGCGAATCGCGATTGATGCAATGGGTGGCGACAATGCTCCTAAAATCGTAGTGGAAGGTGCACTCGCAGCGGCCAAAGAATGGAAAGATGTACATATCATTCTGGTCGGCAATAGCGCCGCGATTGAAGCGCACCTCACAGAAAGACCAGCAAACTTAACGATCCGTCACACGGAAGAAGTCATTGAAGCAGAGGATGAGCCTGTTAAGGCCGTTCGCCGCAAAAAAGACGCTTCTATGGTGGTAGCAGGTAGGTTAGTACGTGAGAAGGAAGCAGAAGCCATGATTTCCGCAGGAAATACAGGTGCTTTGATGACGACTGGACTGCTAGTCGTAGGAAGAATTCCAGGGATTGAACGTCCTGCACTGGCTCCTATGATTCCAACTATGGATGGAAATGGTGTTCTTGCGCTCGACATGGGAGCTAATATGGATGCAACAGCCGAACAGCTGATTCAATACGCCATTATGGGCAGTATTTACCGCTCCAAAGTACATGGTATTGCCAAGCCTCGTGTAGGCCTGCTGAATGTGGGTACAGAAGCGACCAAAGGGAATGAATTAACTAAAGCGGCATATCCTTTAATGGAACAAGCTCCTATTCATTTTGTTGGGAATGTCGAATCATCGCAAGTGCTTCGTGCCAAATGCGATGTCATCGTATGCGATGGATTCGCAGGAAATATCATGCTGAAATCATTGGAAGGCGCTGCGTCTACCATTTTTTCAGCTCTGAAACAAGAGTTCACCAAAACCATTTTCACTAAACTTGCAGCGGCAGTCTTGAAACCAGGACTTACACAATTCCGTAAAAAGTTGGATTATAACGAACATGGGGCGGCTCCGTTTTTGGGTATTGATGGATTAGTCCTGAAAAGCCATGGCTCCTCCGATGCGAATGCCATTAAGAACGCAGTTCGTCAAGCGAGAATTGCCTTACAAAATGATTTGGTTGGCACGATATCTGCCGAAATTAGCCACGGGAAGAGAGATATAACAACATGAACTTAATACCGGTTGGGGTACTCGGAACGGGTAAATATGTACCAGAACGAATTTTAACAAATCAAGAATTGGAAACCATGGTAGAAACGAATGATGAGTGGATCGTGACCAGAACGGGTATACGTGAGAGACGGATAGCCGCAGAAGGACAAGCTACGTCTGATCTTTGTTATGAAGCCGCACTGATTGCTCTGACTAACGCAGGGATTACGGCAGACCAACTTGATTTAATTATAGTAGCGACAATTACACCTGATATGGCATTCCCTTCCACGGCATGTATTCTCCAGGAGAAGCTGGGAGCCAAACAAGCAGCAGCTTTTGACTTGTCTGCAGCTTGTTCGGGTTTTGTATATGGACTAGCTAATGCTTCGAATTTCATTGCCACTGGTACATATAAACATGCACTTATCATTGGCGCGGATTGTTTATCCAAAATTACTGACTATACAGACCGTAACACATGCATTCTTTTTGGCGATGGTGCTGGAGCCGTTGTTATTGGAGAAGTGCCTGAACATAGAGGTTTCAAATCGTTTGAGTTAGGCGCTGACGGCACTGGAGGTCCCCTCCTAAAGATTGAAGGTGGCGGGTCACGCAATCCTTCCTCACAAGCCTCCATTGACCAACGTTTGCACTACATCTACATGGCCGGAGCTGAAGTCTTCAAGTTTGCCGTCCGGATCATGGGCAATGCCGCTGATGAAGCGCTTCGCAAAGCAGGCTGGGAAAAAACAGACATCGATCTGCTCGTACCGCACCAAGCAAATATGAGAATCATTCAAGCTTCTCTAAATCGTCTAGAACTGACTGACGAGAAATGCATGATCAACCTAGACAAATACGGCAACATGTCCGCGGCCTCTATCCCTGTAGCTCTCGCAGAAGCGGTTGAGCAGGGAAGATTGAACGAAGGCGACCGCCTCGTGCTAGTCGGCTTTGGCGGCGGCTTAACTTGGGGCGCATCTGCATTGGTGTGGTAGGAGTTAGTTTTTCTATCTTCACTATCCCTAAGGCTCAGGTGATTAGAAAAGCCAATTCTTTTCATCATTTTGTCTGAACAAGAGGGTTGCGTTGGATTAATGGACGATCGATTGAAAAATCTTGCAGCTGATAAAAGTTTATCGAGTGATGCTTTTGGCACTATCCCTAAGACTCAGGTGTTTAGAAATAGGCCATAACCCGAGTAATACGCTGGATAAATGCACCTATTGATTGAAAAAACTTGCAGTTGATAAAAGTTTTCCGCATGATGCTATTGTCACTATCCCAAAGGCTCAGGTGTCGGAAAAAGGCCATTTTTCTTCTATTTTAATGAACCCGAGGGTTACGCGGGATGAATACACAATTGATTGAAAAATGTTTCAGTTGATAAATGTTTTCCGGGTGAAGCTATCGGCACTATCCCCGAGACTCAGAAGACAAATTAAGTAGGCGTAGAAGAACATAAGAATGGAAAAACTGCAAACTTAAGAACTGAAGAACTGAAGAACTGAAGAACTGAAGAACTGAAGAACTGAAGAACTGAAGAACTGAAGAACTAAGGAATGAGCCAAGGGGATAGTGTCAATAAGGGTTATAGAAAAATAATGACTCGTGAAAAAAATGGAATTTTAAGTAAAAAATATAATTAATTACTGAAAATTATCGCGGAAGGGGATCCTTTTCTCGTATGGGTAAAATAGCATTTGTATTTCCTGGTCAAGGCTCGCAATCCGTGGGTATGGGGCATGATTTATACACGAATCATCCTGCTGCTAAAGCATATTTTGAGCGTGCTAACGAAGCGCTAGGCTTTTCGTTATCTGATCTGATCTTCCAAGGTCCAGAGGACCAATTGAAGATCACGTATCACACGCAGCCTGCGCTGCTGACAACAAGCATCGCTTGTCTGGAAGCGTTCAAGGCTGCGGGCATTAAGCCTGACTATGTCGCCGGACATAGTCTCGGTGAATACAGCGCGCTGGTCGCAGCGGGCGTGCTTGCGTTCGAAGACGCGGTACGCACTGTGCGGGCCCGCGGCGAGTTCATGGAACAGGCCGTCCCTGGCGGCCTGGGGGCAATGGCAGCTGTGCTGGGAGCCGAGCGCGAAGCGCTTGCGGAGCTATGCGCAGCTATCACAAGCGGCGGCTCCGTCGTGGAGCTCGCCAATGTGAACTGCCCGGGACAGATCGTCGTCTCGGGCAGTAAAGAGGGCGTTGCAGCAGTTGTCGAACGCTGCAAAGAAGCTGGAGCGAAGCGTGCCATACCGCTCGAGGTGAGCGGGCCTTTTCACTCTTCACTCATGAAGCCAGCCTCGCAGCGCCTCGCAGAGGTGCTTGCGTCGATCGAGATGAGTGATGCAGCCGTGTCCGTTGTGGCCAACGTAACGGCTAGTCCTGTCACACAGCCCAGCGATATTCGCGGGCTGCTCGTAGAGCAAGTGTACTCTCCTGTTCTGTGGGAGGACACCATTGTTTATCTGATCGGCCAAGGCGTCGATACATTCATTGAGCTCGGCTCGGGAACCATTCTCGCCGGTCTGATTAAAAAGGTAGACAAAACAGTGAAAACCGTGTCGATTGGCAGTCTGGAAGCTTTGGATAAGTATATGCAGGAGGTACACAATCATGTTAACGGGTAAGGTTGCACTGGTAACAGGGGCATCTCGAGGTATTGGCCGAGCGATTGCTTTGCATTTGGCTGAACATGGGGCCGATGTTGTTGTGAACTATGCAGGAAGTGAAGCTGCTGCTGGAGAAGTTGTAGAGCAGATTGAAGCGATGGGACGTAAAGCTATTAAGCTGCGTGCCGACGTAAGCAGTTTTCAAGAAGCTGATGATTTAGTAAAGCAAACGCTAGAAAGTTTTGGTAAAATTGATATTCTTGTGAATAATGCTGGCATAACAAGAGACAATTTAATCATGCGGATGAAGGAAGAAGAGTTCGATCAAGTCATCGCTACGAATCTTAAGGGTGTGTTCAACTGTGTAAAAGCCGTTACTCGCCCGATGATGAAACAGCGTTTCGGTCGAATTATTAATATATCTTCTGTAGTAGGCGTGCTCGGTAACCCGGGTCAGGCCAACTATGTAGCAGCAAAAGCAGGCGTTATTGGCTTAACCAAAGCGACTGCAAGAGAACTATCTTCTCGAGGTATTACTGTGAATGCAGTAGCGCCAGGTTTCATTGAAACCGATATGACGGACAAGTTGTCAGCCGAGATGCGAGAACAAATGTTGAAGCAAATTCCGCTGGAGCGCCTTGGTCAACCAGAGGAAATTGCCAAGGTTGTTCGCTTCCTAGCATCGGATGATGCGTCCTACATGACAGGCCAAACACTCCATGTGGATGGCGGCATGTACATGTAAGTTTTACCAGAAAGAGAATCTCAAAATTGACTACTGGCAATCTGTCAGAGATTCTCGTATAATACCAAAGAGGAGGTGAACCGGATGTCCGACGTATTGGATCGTGTTAAACGAATTGTTGTCGATCGTCTAGGGGTTGATGAAGTTGAAGTCACCCTCGAAGCATCTTTCAAAGAAGATCTAGGTGCTGATTCTCTCGATGTAGTTGAATTAGTAATGGAATTAGAAGATGAGTTCGATTTAGAAATTTCAGATGAAGATGCTGAGAAGATTACGACTGTAGGAGAAGTTACGAATTACATAAAATCTCATACGTAATAGTCTACCGAGTCCCGTTTCTAATCAAGACGGGACTTTCTCTCCATTTTCAAACAATGAGAAAACCTCAATCGAGGCCATTCAAGGATGAGCGACCGCGTTTAACGAGGAGAGACTTTGGTCTACGACCAAAGATCCCTATATTAGGTTTTATCGCCAATAAGAAAGCTGTTTTCGGGAACCGAAAATTTGTACTTTCTTATGTGGAAAAAAAATGAAGCTTTACTACATAGAAGGTGGTACAAATGAACAGAGTTGTAATTACAGGTATGGGCGTAGTTACTGCCCTTGGTCAAGATTTAGAAACGTTTTGGGGCAATCTGACTTCTGGTAAATCCGGGGTTAGTTTGATTGAGAATTTTGATGTCAGCGAGTATCCGACTCGTATTGCAGCTGAGGTTAAAGATTTTAATATTGAAGATTATGTGGATCGTAAGGATGCACGTCGGATGGATCGTTTCGTTCAATTCGCTGTTGCTGGTGCGGTTAACGCGCTAAAAGACGCAAACTTGAATGTAAAGGAAGATACGGATCCTGAACGTGTGGGTGTATCGGTTGGATCAGGAATTGGTGGATTGAATACATGGGAAGAACAGCATAGAATTCTTTTGGAAAAGGGCCCGAAACGCGTATCTCCCTTCTTTATTCCGATGATGATTGCGAATATGGCGTCTGGACAAGTTTCAATGATTACTGGGGCAAAAGGGCCGAACTCCACGGCAGTTACTGCGTGTGCGACAGGTACACACTCCATCGGTGATTCCTTCAAAATGATTCAACGCGGCGATGCTGACGTGATGATTTGCGGCGGGGCTGAGGCAACGATTACACCGATTGGTGTGGCTGGCTTCTGTGCTTTGCGCGCGATGTCAACTCGCAATGAAGAGCCGCATTTGGCTAGCCGCCCGTTTGATACAGACCGCGATGGTTTTGTCATGGGCGAGGGAGCAGGCGTGATGATTTTGGAATCACTCGAACATGCGCAGAAGCGTGGGGCACGCATCTATGCGGAAGTGATCGGTTATGGGATGAGCGGTGATGCTTATCACATGACAGATCCCGATCCGGATGGGGCAGCACGTTGTATGGTCAAAGCGATTAAAGACGCGGGTATTAGCCCAGAGTCGATTTCTTACATCAATGCTCATGGAACGTCTACGCCAGTGGGAGATAGATCGGAGACAACGGCGATTAAGAAAGCATTAGGCGAACATGCCTACAATGTAGCTGTTAGCTCTACAAAATCAATGACTGGCCATTTACTTGGTGCTGCCGGCGGTGTAGAGGCTGTTATCTGTGGTTTAACCATTTCTAATAGCTTGATTGCACCGACAATCAATTTGGTCAACCAAGACCCAGAGTGTGATTTGGATTATGTGCCAAACACAGCCCGCGCGGCGAAGGTTGACATTGCGATGTCGAACTCATTCGGCTTTGGTGGACATAATGCAACGATTATCTTGAAAAGGTTTGAAGCATAATTTGCCTTCCTACGAAGAAAGATAACGGAATATCATTCTCTCTGGGTGGTGAATAAAGGCAATGAATCGTGATATTAAAGAGCTGCAGCAGCGGATAGGGATTACATTTCGAAAAAAAGAGCTGCTTCAGCAAGCTTTTACCCATTCTTCTTATGTCAATGAACACCGTATTGCTGGGCATAAAGATAACGAGCGTCTGGAGTTTCTAGGGGATGCTGTCCTTGAACTAACGGTTTCGGAATTTTTATATGATACTTATCCAGGGCGTTCAGAAGGTGAATTGACGAAGTTCAGGGCGTCTATCGTTTGTGAGCCGTCACTCGTTACTTTCGCTGAAGATTTGGATTTCGGTGCTTTTGTATTACTGGGCAAAGGGGAAGAGCTTACTGGAGGGCGGTCACGCCCGGCGCTTCTCGCCGACGTTTTCGAGTCCTTTGTTGGAGCTTTATACCTTGATCAAGGCTTGGATATCGTAAAAGGTTTTCTCAAAAAGCACGTTTTCGCCAAAATCTCCAGCGAAGGTAAACTGCTAATTATTGATTACAAGACTCTATTGCAGGAGCATACCCAACATCACAACATGGGTTCGTTGGAATACCGCATTGTGAATGAACGAGGGCCAGCTCATGAACGTGAGTTTGTAGCTGAAGTGCACATGGATACCGACCTTCTGGGAACCGGAGCAGGACGTTCCAAGAAAGAAGCTGAGCAGCAGGCTGCTGCTGGGGCTTTGTCGAAATTAAATGTGACTGTTCAGCGGTAATGCATATGGCTTTAAGGGGCGGCTGAGGCCGCCTTTTTTGTTTTTTTCTCTTATTTTTTAAAGGGATATGTTACAATAATTTCTGAGGTGAGACCATGTTTTTGAGACGGATTGAATTATCCGGGTTTAAGTCTTTCGCAGACCGTACGGAGTTGGAATTTGTACGCGGTATTACCGCGGTTGTAGGTCCTAACGGCAGTGGAAAAAGCAATATTTCGGACGGAATCCGCTGGGTGTTAGGTGAGCAAAGTGCGAAGTCCTTACGTGGCGGTAAAATGGAAGATGTTATTTTTGCGGGCAGTGATGCGCGCCGAGCTGTCAATTATGGGGAAGTCTCGCTGACGCTAGATAATACGTCACAATCGCTTCCACTTGACTTCAATGAAGTGACAGTTACTCGCAGAGTGCATCGCAATGGGGATAGTGAGTATTTAATCAATAAGCAGCCCTGCCGTCTGAAAGATATAACGGAATTGTTCATGGACACGGGGATAGGGAAAGAAGCTTATTCTATTATTGGACAAGGTCGGATCGAAGAAATTTTAAGTACCAAATCCGAAGATCGTCGAGGAATCTTTGAAGAGGCTTCGGGGATTGTTAAATATAAATCGCGTAAACGTGAAGCGGAGAAGAAATTAAGTGACACCGAGCAAAATTTGCTGCGGATTCACGATCTTGTTTCTGAGCTTGAGGATCAAATCGAACCGCTTCGCGAGCAGTCTGAGAAGGCGATTCGTTATAAAGAGCTTCGGGAGACGCTCAAAAGCAGTGAAATTGCTATGTATGTACATCAAATTGATCAGATTTACATTTCATGGAATGATTCGAAACAGCTGTTAGAGAAGCTAGTTAAGGAACAAACGGAGCTTTCAACGATTGTGAATCAACATGATGCGCACTTGGAGAAGCATCGATGGGAAACTCGCAGGTTAGAGGAGGAGCTAGAAAAGCTTCAAGAGAGTTTACTGCAGACTGAGCGAAGATTTCGAGAAGTGCGAAGGGCATGGTGAAGTGCTTAAAGAACGTAAAAAGAATTATGTGGCTAATCACCAGCAGCTTAGCACTACAATCGCTATGCAAGAACAGCGCAAAATAGATAAAGAAGATGAGCTAAGTCAACAGCGGGAGAAAATCATCCAAATTGGCGCCCAGCTCTTTGAGTTTCAAGCGAAACTGACCGCGGAAGAACAACGATTACTTGGGGTTAATGGCGGTATCAGTTCCTCACCTGAAGATCAGTTGAAAGGCGAATTGTTGGAAACGCTAAACCGAATGGCTCAGGCGAGGAACGAGATTCGTTATGCAGAGCAGCAAACGGAAAGTATTGCTCGTCGATTGGAAAGGCTCGATGAAGAACGTCAGAAATGGGCAGAGCAGCGCGAGAAGATTTCGATCCGTAAGCAAGAGTTGACAGCTAAATTGGAACAAACGGTTAGTGAAATTGAGAATGAACGACAAAGGTATGTGCAGTTAACCCAAAGCTTGAAAAGCAAGCAAGGACTGCTTGATGAAGCACAAAGCATGGTCCGCAAATGGGAGCAGAAGCTCGATGCATTGACATCTCGCCGCGACACGATGAAAGAGATGGCCAACGATTACGATGGCTTCATGCAGGGTGTTAAAGAAGTACTTAAGGCGAAGAGTCGTAAGGATTTGCGCGGTATTCGCGGAGCCGTAGCCGAGCTTGTAAAGGTACCGGCAGACGTTGAGATTGCAATTGAGACGGCGCTCGGCGGAGCCTTGCAAAATATCGTAGTTGAGACCGAAGCGGATGGCCGTGAAGCTATTGCCTTCTTGAAGCGCCGTCAAATGGGACGAGCTACGTTCCTGCCTATGAATGTTATTCGTGGACGCTCGATTTCCGACAATGAGCTTACTTCTTTGAAATCTTCTAAAGGTTTTGTCGGCCTTGCAGTTGACCTCGTTTCATTTGACTCTACCTACCAGAACATCTTCTCAAGCTTGCTTGGGAATGTTGTTGTGGCGCAGAGCTTAGAAGATGCGAATCATATTGCTGCTAAAGCACAGTATCGCTATCGGGTTGTGACGCTGGAAGGTGACGTCGTGAACCCAGGCGGTTCGATGACAGGCGGAAGCTTACAGAAGAAATCAACGAATCTGCTTGGGCGTCAACGTCAAATTGAGGAGCTGGATCAGGAGATTAAAACTTCTGAGCAGCAGCTCAGCGGCTTGCGCAGCCAATCCAGCGTGATGAAGCGCGAGATTACAGAAGATATGATGACGATCGAACAGCTGCGTCAACAGGGTGAGCAAAAACGAATCACTGAGCAGCAAATTCGGGCAGAATTGAATCCGCTTGAGTCAGAAAGCCGCACGGTTGAGGAGCAGTTAACGCTGGATAGTCAAGATCGAGGCTCGCTGCTTGAAGAGCAGGCAGATCTTGGACGGAAAAAAGTGGAGTCCGAAGCAGCGCTGGCTGAGCTGCAGCAAGAAGAAGCTTCTTTGCAGCAAGCGATTCGGGATGCCGAGCACTCCCGCAAAGCGAGTGAGTCGGAGAAGGAAGAGCTGCAAAGCCAGTTGACGGATTTGAAGGTCAAGGTAGCTTCGATTTCGCAAGAGAAACAGTCACTCCAAGATCAACAGCGTCGATTGCAGCAGGATCTTGGTGAAGCTGACCGTGAGATGGAAATGAACCGCGGACTGCTCCAGCAGCTGGATCAAGATATGGCATCACTTGAGCAGGAGACTGTGCTACAAGTTGAATTACTTAACGATCTTAAGCTCAAGAAGCAGCAATGCACAGAAAACATTGATTTTAAGCGTGCTGAGCGAACGGATTGGTTACATAAGCTCGAGCAAGAAGAGAATGAAACCCGAACGCAACGTATTCAGCTGAAGCAGGTTGAAGAGAATTTGCATCAAACTGAAGTACGCGTTACTCGATTGGATGTTGAGCTAGAAAACCTGCTGAAGAAGCTGGCGGAAGAATATGAGCTTAGCTATGAATTAGCAAAAGAACGCTATCCAGTTCCTGAGGATATCCAAGGTACGCAGAGCAGAGTGCGTGAACTTAAACGTGAGATCGCTTCACTGGGTGATGTGAACCTCGGTGCTATTGAGGAATATGCGAGGGTTTCTGAGCGTTATGAATTTTTAGACTCTCAGAAAAACGACTTGATCGAAGCCAAAACAACGCTTTATCAGGTCATTCGTGAAATGGACCAAGAAATGTCCAAACGGTTTAAGACCACCTTTGATGCGATCCGCTCGCATTTTGGCGTCGTATTTGCTAAATTGTTTGGTGGCGGTCGTGCGGATTTGATTCTATCGGAGCCGGAAAATATGCTGGATACAGGTATCGAGATCGTAGCACAACCGCCTGGTAAAAAGCTGCAAAATCTTCAACTTCTTTCTGGTGGAGAGCGCGCTCTCACAGCGATTGCGCTGTTATTCTCGATTATCCGTGTAAAGCCTGTTCCATTCTGCGTATTAGATGAGGTAGAGGCTGCTTTGGACGAAGCGAACGTATCTCGTTTTGCCGAATACTTGCGTGAGTTCTCTGAAATGACGCAATTTATCGTGGTTACGCACCGCAAGGGAACGATGGAGGAAGCGGATGTGTTGTATGGGGTAACGATGCAAGAGGGCGGTGTTTCCAAGCTCGTTTCCGTTCGTTTAGAGGATGAAGAAGCCGCGATGTCCGCATCATAATTAAGTTGAATGTTATTTTATTAGGAGGAACCATGAGCTTTTTTAAACGATTGAAGGAAAGTATTTCCAATAAGGCCGAAGCGGTCACGAATAAGTTCAAAGAAGGACTAACGAAAACAAGAGACGCATTCGTCGATCGTGTGGATGATTTATTTAGCCGCCGCAAGAAGATTGATGAAGACTTTTATGAGGAACTTGAAGAAATTCTTATTGGCGCTGATGTAGGTGTGAATACCGTGCTTAAGCTAATCGATCAGCTTCGCGCCGAGGTGAAGAAACGCAAAATTGAAGATCCCGCGGAGCTGCAGCCGATCCTTTCCGAAAAGTTGATCGAGCTTTTAAAGGGTGACGCTGACGCAGGACTGAAGTTAAATCCAAATGGACTGTCTGTCATTTTGTTTGTTGGTGTGAATGGTGTTGGGAAGACAACGACAATCGGTAAAATGGCACACATGTTTAAATCTCAAGGGAAAAAAGTTTTAATGGCCGCTGGCGATACATTTCGTGCCGGTGCAATTGAGCAGTTGGAAACTTGGGGCCAGCGTGTTGGCGTGGATGTAATTAAACAGCACTCAGGCTCTGATCCTGCCGCTGTCATGTTTGATGCCGTGCAGGCGGCGAAAACGCGTGGCGTAGATATCTTGTTATGCGATACAGCAGGCCGTTTGCAAAACAAAGTGAATTTGATGGAGGAACTGAATAAGATCTATCGCGTTATCCAGCGTGAAGTTCCAGATGCTCCCCATGAGGTAATTCTCGTGTTAGATGCTACGACAGGACAAAATGCACTTAGCCAAGCCAAGCTTTTTGGTGACAAAACAGGTCTGACGGGGTTGGTGCTTTCCAAGCTCGATGGAACGGCTAAAGGCGGTATCGTTGTTGCGATCCGGCAGGAATTGTCACTTCCTGTGAAATTCGTTGGACTCGGGGAGAAAATGGATGATCTTCAACCTTTTGATTCCGAGCAATTCGTTCACGCTCTCTTTGGCAAATGGATCGGTGAGCATAAAGAAGAGAATGCTTAATCTTTTTCTTCTCTGATACGTGAAAAATTCTCCTCAGCCGTTTGTTGGTTAGAGGGGAATTTTTTTGTTCATTACTGACAAGGTCAAATGCTTGACATTCATCTTGGAATTCAGTATGATAGGTTCTGTTGCGCTGCTGTCAAGCGTGCAACCTTTACGGAGGTGGAACATGTCTATCGATCAAATGCTTGAGAAAACGAATCGCGTTAACTTGCTATTTGATTTCTATGGACCGCTGTTGACCGATAAACAAAGAACGTTCCTCCAATTGTATTTTCATGATGATTACTCACTAGGAGAAATCGCTGAGAATTTTGAAATTAGCCGCCAAGCGGTTTATGAACATATTAAACGAGCAGAGTCAACTCTTCAGGATTATGAGAGTAAATTGCATCTGGTACATAAGCACGAACAACGCATGAAGCTGCGTGCGGAACTGGTTCAGGTGCTTGAAGTTTGCGAACCGGAGCTAAAGAGGAAAACGACGGAGCTTTTTGATACAATAGTAGGGATCGATTAAAATATAGAAAGTCCAGAAGCAGGAGGTGAAGCGCATGGCATTCGAAGGATTGGCAAACCGGTTGCAGAACGTTTTCGGTAAGCTGAGAAGCAAAGGTAAGCTGACGGAAGAAGATGTAGGCGAAGCGCTTCGCGAAGTAAGATTGGCGCTGCTTGAAGCGGACGTTAACTTTAAAGTAGTTAAAGACTTTATTGCTAAGGTGAAGGAACAGTCCATCGGTCAAGAAGTATTGAAATCCTTCACACCAGGCATGGTCGTTATCGATATCGTTAACAAAGAGCTAACCGCACTTATGGGCGGTACACAAAGTAAGTTAGCTCGATCGAATCGACCGCCAACTGTCATCATGATGGCAGGTTTACAAGGGGCAGGTAAGACAACAACCTCTGGTAAGCTAGCGAAGATGCTCCTAAAACAAAACCATAGGCCGCTACTTGTAGCCTGTGACATTTATCGTCCGGCTGCGATCAAACAGCTGCAGGTTCTTGGAGAACAGCTCAGTGTTCCGGTATTTTCCCTTGGGGATCAAGTAAATCCTGTCGATATTGCTAAAGCAGGACTTCAGCATGCCAAAGATAACGGTAATGATTATGTCATTATCGATACCGCAGGTCGTTTGCACATTGATGAGAATCTGATGGACGAGCTGAAGAATGTTCGAACGGCTGTTGAACCGGATGAAATCTTGCTCGTTGTCGATGCGATGACTGGGCAGGACGCAGTCAATGTTGCAGAAAGCTTTCATCAGCAGCTTGAGCTTACGGGTGTTGTACTGACTAAGCTGGATGGCGATACCCGCGGTGGCGCGGCGTTATCGGTTAAAGCTGTAACAGGTTGCCCAATTAAGTTCGTGGCTAGCGGTGAGAAAATGGATGCTCTAGAACCATTCTTCCCTGATCGTATGGCTTCAAGAATTCTTGGTATGGGCGATATGCTTACCTTGATTGAGAAGGCGCAAGCCGGTATCGACATGGACAAGGCGAAAGAGATGGAGCGCAAAATGCGCAACGCCGAATTCACCTTCGAGGATTTCCTTGATCAAATGGAACAAGTGAAGAAGATGGGACCTCTGGATCAAATTCTTGAAATGCTGCCAGGAGCTAATAAGATCAAGGGTATGAAAGATATGAAGGTTGACGACAAACAAATGGCACGTGTTGAAGCTATTGTGAAGTCGATGACAACTGAAGAGAAACGCAAGCCTGAACTTCTTAATGCGAATCGCCGCAAACGGATTGCTTTAGGCAGCGGCAACTCGGTGCAAGAGGTCAACCGTTTCATCAAGCAGTTTGACGATATGCGCAAAATGATGAAGCAGTTCTCCGGCATGATGGGGCCTAAAGGTGCCAAAGGAATGAAGAAGCTAGGCAAGGGCAAGGGATTTAAATTCCCCTTTTAAATAAGTATTTTATTCTAAGTAGGAGGTGATTTTCATGGCAGTACGTATTCGTCTTAAACGTGTAGGCGCTCATAAAGCTCCTTTTTACCGTGTGGTGGTTTCGGATTCCCGTTCCCCGCGTGATGGTCGTTTTATCGAAGAAATCGGTACTTATAACCCAATTGCTGAACCAGCAGCTGTAACTCTTGATGAGGAAAAAGCGCTGAAATGGCTTCAAACTGGCGCTCAACCGTCCGATACAGTTCGCAGCCTGTTCTCAAAAGCAGGTCTGATGACTAAGTTTCACGAGCTGAAATTACAGAAGTAATCTGTTATCTTTCGGAGGGTGGGTTCATGAAGGATCTTATCACCGTTATTGCTAAGGCTCTTGTCGATCATCCGGAAGAAGTGCGTGTCACTGTGGTGGAGAAAGATGACAAGATCGAGTACAGGCTTTCTGTCCACCCCGACGATGTCGGGAAAGTGATTGGCAAGCAAGGCAAGATTGCGAAGTCGCTCCGCACAGTTGTCACGTCGGCAGCAGTGAAAGAGACGAAACGGGTAGCCGTTGAAATCGTTTCATAAGAAACTAGGTTAGGATTTAGTTCCTAGCCTTTTTCTTGTATGGTTTTGAAGGTAAATTAATGTGGAGGTTGGGCAAGCGTATATGAGCGAAAAACTAGTGACAGTTGGTCGAATTGTGAATAGCCATGGTATTCGTGGAGAACTAAAAGTGGTTCCGGAAACTGATTTTCCTGAGCGATTTGATAAAGGAAATGCATTAATTATTGTAGATTCTCAAAATAAGCAAACGTCGGTGACGGTGAAAACCTCCCGCTTACATAAAAATATGTTTATCTTGCAGCTTGAAGAGTTCTCTAACATTAATGAGGTTGAGAAATTCAAAGGCTCACTTCTTAAAATTGAAGCTAAGGATCAACAGCCTCTTGAAGAGGGAGAATACTATTATCACGAGATCATTGGTTGTAAGGTTGTTACGGAAGATGGCCAGGAGTTAGGACTTGTTTCTGAGGTTTTGACACCAGGGGCAAATGATGTATGGGTCGTTGCTTTGCCGAAAGGCAAACAGTTGCTGCTTCCAGTTATTGATGATGTGATACTCGAAGTAGACATTGCCAACAAAACGATTCGTATTCATCTGATGGAAGGATTAATGGAATGAGAATCGATGTATTGACCCTGTTCCCGGAAATGTTCGAGGGTGTGTTTTCGTCCAGCATTTTAGGGAAAGCGCGTGATAAAGGGATTGTTGCTCTTAACACGGTTAATTTTCGAGATTATTCCAATAATAAGCATAATACAGTAGATGATTATCCTTATGGCGGCGGTGGAGGGATGGTTTTAAAGCCAGAGCCGATATTTACTGCTGTTGAGAGTTTGCCCTTACATCAAGAAGAAGGACAAGATCCTGTTAAACCGCGAGTCATTCTCATGTGCCCGCAAGGGGAGACGTTCACACAGAAGAAAGCGGAGGAGCTGTCTAACGAGCAGCATCTCGTGTTTATTTGTGGCCATTATGAAGGATATGATGAGCGCATTCGGCAGTATTTAGTAACGGATGAGCTGTCTATCGGAGATTACGTGTTAACAGGCGGCGAGCTACCCGCTATGGTCGTTATTGACAGCGTAGTAAGGCTGCTTCCTGGTGTGCTCGGCAATGAGATGTCAGCCGTGACAGATTCGTTCTCAACAGGCTTGCTGGAGTATCCCCACTATACGAGGCCTGCTAAGTTTAGGGATTGGGAAGTACCTGAGATGTTGTTATCAGGGCATCATGAGAATGTAAAGCGTTGGCGCCGCAAGGAGTCTTTGTTCCGAACGCTGGAACGCCGTCCCGATTTACTTGAAGGAAGAGAACTATCCAAAGAAGAAAAAGCTTGGGTGGTTGAATGGAAAGGGCGGAAGCAAGAGGAGTAAGCCCCCAAAAACTTCTCTATTGAATTTCTTTCCTGTCTATGATAATATATATTCTGTTGTGAATTTTTCAACAGTTCGAGTCTGGTGGTCCTCTACGCATAACAACTAAGAACGACTATGCCAATAAGCGGAATGAACACCTGTGTGGAAGGAGGGAGTCAACTATGAATCTTATTCAAGAGATTACGAAAGAGCAACTCCGTACGGATATTCCTAATTTCCGTCCAGGAGACACACTTAAAGTACACGTAAAAGTTATCGAGGGTACACGTGAGCGTATTCAGCTGTTCGAAGGTGTTGTTATTAAACGCCACGGCGGTGGGATCAGCGAAACGTTTACAGTTCGTAAAATTTCTTACGGTGTGGGTGTGGAAAGAACTTTCCCATTCCATTCTCCGAAGATTGACAAGATTGAAGTGGCTCGCCGTGGTAAAGTTCGTCGTGCGAAACTTTATTATCTGCGTGGTCTTCGTGGTAAAGCAGCAAGAATTAAAGAAATTCGATAAGAAAACGGGGGGCTTGTTCAGGCAAGTCTCCTTTTCATTTTCATGGTACATAATAGACATAAACCAAAACTGGAAAAGAGGCAATCAGTGATGGAACACAATAGTCAAGAACAGCCTTACACAGAGCCGGATAAGACAACAGAAACGACTCCTGTTAAAACAACGAAAAGCGAAACATGGGAATGGATCAAAGCATTAGTGATCGCGGGAGTGCTCGTGATTATCATTCGTTGGTTCTTGTTCTCTCCTTTTATTGTTGACGGAGACTCCATGCGTCCGAATTTTTTCACAGGTGAGCGACTCATCGTCAATAAAATTGTTTATGATATTCGCGCACCAAAACGTGGAGAAGTTATTGTTTTTCATGCACCGGAAGGTAAGGATTACATTAAACGCGTAATTGCTCTCCCAGGTGAGACTGTAAAGGTTACTGGTGACAAGGTGTTCATTAATGGTCAAGAGATTGATCAGCCTTACATCAAGGATGCGATAGAACAGGCGAAAAAAGAAGGACATCCCTATAATACGTTATCCGATTTTCAAGAGAAAAAAGTGCCTGATGGTGAAATATTCGCAATGGGAGATAACCGTGGTAACTCCAAAGACAGCCGAGCGATTGGCTTCATACCTTACAACAAAATTGTTGGCCGTGCGGAAGTCATTTTTTGGCCAGTGAGCAAAATCAGTTTCATACATTTTTGAGGTGAAGAAGAATGACCATTCAATGGTTTCCCGGTCACATGACCAAGGCTCGAAGACAAATTGAAGAAAAGCTTAAGCTGATTGATGTTGTGATCGAGCTCTTGGATGCCCGCATACCGCTCTCCAGTCGGAACCCGATGGTTGATGAGATTTTGAAAGATAAACCGAGATTGGTATTGCTTAATAAGAACGATTTGGCAGATCCGCAAGTGACGGCTGACTGGATTAAGTATTTCGCTGATCAAGGTCTCCCCGCATTGCCGATCGATGCAGCAACCGGAACACACGTCAAAGAAATTTTACCGCGTGTTAAGCAGCTTTGGGCCCATAAAATTGAACGGCAGCTAAGTAAAGGGATAAATCCCCGTGCCGTAAGGGCGCTCATTGTAGGTATCCCGAACGTTGGGAAATCGACGCTGATTAATCAACTGGCAGGTAAGAAGATTGCGGCTACTGGAGATAAGCCAGGTGTTACGAAGGGGCAGCAATGGATTAAAGTTGGAACCGAAATGGACTTGCTCGATACGCCAGGTATTTTGTGGCCAAAATTCGAAGACCAAATGGTTGGAATGAGATTGGCAGCAACAGGCGCGATTAAAGAAGAATTGCTTCATTTAGACGAGATTGCACTCTTTATCGTTAAATACATGGTTCAGAATTATGGGGCCGGTATTCAAGAACGGTTTGGGGTTCAAGACCTTCCTGAGGATTTGGACGACATACAGGAAATGGTCAAAGTCATGGAAGCTATCGGTCGTAAGCGTGGAGCGATTGTGAGCGGGGGCAAAGTGGATTTGGATAAAGCCTCTTTAATCATTATTCGAGAGCTTAGAGCTGGCAAGATGGGGCGTATTTCTTTGGAGAAGCCTTCAGATAAAAGATAAGTGGAGATAAGGAACGGTCACTTTTGGGCTCAGCTGATCAGGCGGGGTTCGGGGTGGCTTTTCTTTTTTTACATAGAATGTGAAAAAAATGGGTGTGGCTTGATGAAGCGCCAATCCTTTATAATGAGGAGATGGAAAGGGGCGAAAGCCATTGCTAGAGCATGAAAAACAACTGTGGGAGCAAGGTTTTACTCTTATAGCGGGTATCGATGAGGTAGGAAGAGGTTGTTTATTTGGAGATGTGGTCGCAGCTGCGGTTATACTTCCGATGGGATATGTGCTGGAAGGTGTAGACGATTCCAAAAAGCTTTCTGAAAAGAAGCGAGATGTCTTCTATGATCAGATCATGAATGAGGCCTTAGCTGTTGGTGTAGGCATTGTAGACGTGGATAGGATTGAAGCCATTAATATAAAACAAGCGGCAAGATTTGCTATGAAACAGGCTGTGCAGCAGTTAGCTATAGTACCTGATTTTCTCCTGGTTGATGCTGAGAACGTCGAGCTGGACATCGAACAATCCGCGATCATTCATGGAGATGCACTTAGTCAATCTATTGCAGCCGCATCGATAATTGCAAAGGTTACCAGAGATCGCATGTGTGTGGAATGGGATGCAAAGTATCCCGAGTACGGACTTGCTATACATAAAGGATATGCAACAAAGCACCATAGAGAGATGCTTTTGCGCTATGGACCTACACCGCTGCATCGGAAATTATTTATACGTAATGTGATGGCGCAATTAGAAGAGAAAGAGAATGTTTTGGAGTCTGAACAGCTGGAATTGGATCTCATATAACTTATTTTTGTAACGAAAAGGCAATCAGCCGCCGATAATATACATAAGTGTTAGGAAGATTTGAGGTGAGCGCCCTGAATATTAGTGGTTTAATTCGCAGTTTAGTCGGTGATTTAACAGCATCCGAAAGTAAGGTGCTTGAATTAAAAGTAGGACAAATTGTTAAAGGCGTTGTGCTTCAATTGCTGAGCGACCAGGAGGCGTTAATTAATATTGGCGGTGTGCAGGTTCGGGCCAAGTTGGAAACACCCCTTAAGCAGGGGGATGTCACGATGCTGCAAGTGCAGCCGGAATCTAACGGGGGTCAAGTCCTGCTCAAGCCGCTAACGGCGTCAGATGTTCAAATAACGGATGATTCGCTTAGCGAGCTGTTAAAGGCATTTACGATGAAAGATACGGCTGGGAATCGTCAAATGGTGCAGCAGATGCAGCAGGAAGGCGTTCCGGTATCGAAGGAGAATGTGAAGGCTTTTGAGGCAGTAATGCGCAGCGTGCCTGAGGGTGTCAATAAGGAAGAATGGGCACAGGCAGTCTGTACTTGCCTATAAAAAGGGTTTGCCGCTCACAGAGGCGACTGTGGGGGCTTTGAGGCAGGTTACCACGGGGCCGCCTGTGGGTAAGGTGCTGGATCAACTAGAGCAGCAGGCTACAGCCCTGCTCGAGCAAGATCCGGCGCACCCGGCGGCTGATACTGCGAAGCAGGTGGTATCGCTGCTCAAGGAGCTGCGGGCTTCCGCCGCAGCTGCGTGGCCTTCTGCGCGGCCGCCGGAGGCGCCGGCCGCGGCGGTTGTTGTTGCGCCAGCTGCTCCGCAGGCTGGCGGTGACGCTAAGGCGGCTCCCGCAGGGTCGCCGCCTGCTGTTGTGCCCGGCAGCGCGCCTGCGGCCGCTGCCGTTACGGCTCCGCCCGCTGCAGCAGCTGCTGCGGGCGCGGAGCTTCCCGCGGCGGCTGCGCCACGCGCGGAGATCGCTACCGCCGCCACGGCGCAGCCGGCGGCGGGGCTTCAGGCCGCCCGCGCAGCGGAGGCGGCCTCGACTGAGGCTCAGGCGCGCAGCGCTGAGCCTCTAGAAGGCGAACCGCCCGCGGCGGGTTCGCAGGTACATGAGCCGCCTGCGAAGCAGAAGGCGGCTTCAACAGAGGCGCAGCATCGCAGCGCTGCGCCAAGCGTGCCCGAGGCTGATCCAGAACCGAACTGGATCAGCCGCATGCTCAAAGCCGTAGGCGTGGAGCACGAGTCTCATCTAGCGGTGAAGCTAGATGAGCGCGCAGACGCTATGCTACGGGTACGCAACAACACAGACGATCAGCTGCCTAATCTGATCGCCACAGCAACTCAGCAGGACGACTCCGTCAAGCCAGCTGCTGACACACTGAAGAGTCTGCTGCTGCAGCTTGCAGCCTCTGATGACACGCCAGCGCCGCTCAAAGAGGCGGCGCAGCAAGCCATTGGGCAAATTACAGGACAACAGCTCATGTTGACAGGTGACAAGAGCTCTGTGTTTGCACATATGACACTGTTTGTCCCCTTCATGGATGGCACTGGCCAACAATCTGCCGCCATTCACATCCAATCCCGCAAAGGAAAGCGCGGGGAAGTAGACGCGAGTAATTGTCGTTTGCTGTTCGACCTGCAAATGAAAGTAATGGGCAATACGTTGCTCGATGTACATGTCGTTAACAAAATCGTATCCTTGAATATCCACAATGATCATCCTGCGTTAGCTCCCTTAATGGAGGAGTCCAAAGAAGAAATAACAGCAGCCATGAATAAAGCGGGTTACCAATTTATCTCATTGAAATGCTCGCCATATCCACAGCCGCCTGTTGTGGAGAATGAACCTTCCAAGCAAGGGGCATCTGACGGTAGAGTAGATCTTCGAGCGCTCTATCAGCCAAAAGCCTACAAAGGGGTGGATTTTCGAGCATGACCAAGCAAAGGAATGCATCTGGGGAGTCGCAGCCGACTCCTCTCAAGAAGGCTGTAGCGCTTCGCTACTCACCTGAAGCGCAAAAAGCCCCAACCCTCATTGCAAAGGGGAAAGGGCACATGGCAGAAGCCATTCTGCAGAAAGCCAAGGAGAATGGGATCCCCATTCAGGAGGATTCCTCTTTGGTTGAAGTGTTGTCTAAGTTGGATTTGGATCAAGAAATTCCCCCAGAACTGTATCAATTGGTTGCAGAGGTATTAAGTTTTATTTATCGTTCAGATAACCGAATGAGATCGTCGAGGAATGAAAGATGACAGAACTTCGTAAAGATGATCGGAAGCAGTTGGGGAAGCTTGGCGAAGAGTTGGCTGAAGCATATCTTAGTGAGCAGGATTACCGAATTGTGGAACGGAATTGGCGCTGCCGAACTGGGGAGCTTGATATTATTGCAGAGAAAGCCAATAAGTTAATTTTTGTTGAAGTCAGAACAAGGCGTCCTTCAGGTCGTTTTGGCTCAGCCAAAGAATCTGTCGACTATCGCAAGCAATTGAAAGTCAAAGAGACGGCACAATTTTACTTACATCGTTTTCAAAAATACGAGCAGTCCATTCAATTCGATGTGATCACTGTAGAAGTATCCGTGGATGGAAACGCACCTCATATAGAACACATACAAGGAGCCTTTTGAGAACCGTCTGTCGATAAGACAACGCGTCAAATGGCTCTTTTTTTATTGGGGTGTGATAGTTTCAGATTTCAATCTCCTCAATTCGCTGCTTTTTATCCAAATTACGATATTGAATCGCCTCTGCCAGATGCTGTGGCTGGATACTGTCACTTTCCTCAAGATCAGCTATGGTTAGAGCTAGTCGCAGGATGCGATCATGGGCTCTTGCACTAAGTCCCAAAGCTTCAAAAGAGGCACTAAGCAGTTGATCACCTTCTGGTGTTAGATGGCAAATTTGTCTCATTAGCTTGCCGCTCAATTCATTATTATGCTGAATACCTGTTCCGACATAGCGTTGTTGTTGTCTTTCATGTGCGCGCATAACTTGCATTAACATTTCTTTGGAAGACAAGTGATTGTTTCGTTCTTTTAGTTGCGAGTAACTTGGTTTAGGAACTTCAACATGAAGATCGATACGATCAAGCAGGGGACCAGATATCTTAGAACGATAATGAACAATTTTAGCTGGACTGCAGATGCAAGCATTTGCTTCTGTTTGGGCTCCATAATACCCGCAAGGACATGGATTCATGGCTGCAGCCAATATAAAGTGGGAGGGGAATGTGTAAACCGCTCTTGCTCTTGCAATTGTAACATGACGATCCTCAAGCGGTTGTCTAAGTACTTCGAGAGCCATTCTCGTGAATTCCGGCAGTTCATCTAGAAAAAGTATGCCGCGATGAGATAAGCTAACTTCCCCAGGTTTGGGTATTGTTCCTCCCCCGACAAGTCCGGCTGGCGATATGGTATGGTGAGGAGCTCTAAAGGATCTTGTTCGCATGAGAGAGGAGCGATCAATAAGCTTTCCTGAGGCACTGTATATCTTCGTGACTTCTAAGGCTTCTTTATCTGTCATAGGAGGCAAAATCGAGGGCATGCGCTTTACAAGCATCGTTTTCCCTGTTCCAGGGGGACCGATTAAAAGAATATTATGCATCCCGGCTGCTGCGATCATCATGGCGCGCTTCACTTGATGCTGTCCGTTGACATCGGCATAATCTTCGACAAAGTTGTGTTCTTCGGCAGAAAATGTCGAAAGTTCACCATCTTTATAATTAATGTCATTAAATATAAATGCGTGATGGGATTCCTTGTTCCATGATTTAAAGTCAGATAGGTTAGTTATCGCGCACACCTCAATACCTTCTATTAAAGCGGCTTCAGGAGCATTCGCGAAGGGAAGGCATACACGTTTAATCCCTAACTTTTTAGCGGCATGCGCCATAGAAAGAACGCCCGGTATGGGACGAAGTGAACCATCCAATGCTAGTTCACCTAGAAACAAAGTGTTTTGCAAGCTGTCCATTGGCACCTGACCAGTTGTAATCAGAATGCCTACCGCAATGGCTAAATCAAAGGATGAGCCTTCTTTGCGTAAATCTGCTGGCGCGAGATTGACCGTAATCCGATCCATCGGGAATGTGTATCCGCAATTTTTGATGGAGGAACGCACTCTTTCGACAGATTCCCGAATGGCTGAGTCGGGGAGGCCGACCAAGTTAATTTGGGGTAAACCGCTTGAGATATCGACCTCTACTTCGATTGTTTGACCTTCTATACCCTGTAAGCAAGCGCTCATGACTTTGCCATACATGAAAAAAACACCTTCCTCTCCAATGTTACACAGCCGTTTTGAGCTGTCATAAAGTGGGATAAAAGGTGCTTCCTTATTGATCCGTTTTATACTTTGCCCTAATTGTATACGATAATGGTAAATTTACGCAATCCGGAAATGATCACCTCATACGTTTTAAAAATGCACGGCATGCACATACTGGAACTAGAGGTGATGATATGCAGGAGAAACCCTATTTTTGTCCCAATTGTCGTTCCAATCGAATCAAGTTCAGTGTAATCACCAGCTATTCTCAGTCGTTTTTGAAGGACGCTCTATCAGGAAATATTACAGAATTCAAGGACCCTGACGCGATAGCAGAGCCAGAACCAACGATTCAATGCTTGGTGTGCAGTTTCACGGGCAATGAGCTTCGCTTCATTAAACAAGCGGAGCGTGAACCGCGAATGAATACACCAACAACGCCGCTCTACTAATAAAGTCGAAGCTAGACGTATTTTTCAGTTATTGAAAATGCGTCTTTTTTTATGTTGAAAGTGATAGCTAAAGTTTTTCAGCGTGAAAGGAAAATTCGAACGCATTAACGAAAAAAATAAGGAAACTGTCGAAAATTAGTGATACAATGGTTAGGGCTTGTGAAGAAGTGTGATACTAATTCCGGCAGCAAGATTTATTTCGTGCACTACACAAATAGGAAATTACACTTTTTCCCTGTATAGCACGTTTAGAAAGTCCATACTGATAGGAGGATTTTAGGAAATGAATATCCATGAGTATCAAGGCAAAGAAGTCCTGAGACAGTACGGAGTCAACGTTCCTAACGGAAAAGTTGCTTTTACCGTTGACGAAGCTGTTGAAGCAGCAAAAGAACTCGGAACATCCGTCGTTGTTGTAAAGGCGCAAATTCATGCCGGAGGTCGCGGGAAAGCAGGCGGCGTTAAGGTAGCCAAAAGCCTCGATGAAGTTCGTACATATGCTAGCGAAATTCTGGGTAAAGTTCTTGTCACTCACCAAACAGGTCCTGAAGGCAAAGAAGTTAAACGCCTGTTGATCGAAGAAGGCTGTGACATTAAGAAAGAATATTATGTTGGTGTTGTTGTTGACCGTGCGACAGGCAGCGTCGTTTTGATGGCATCTGAAGAGGGCGGTACGGAGATTGAAGAGGTTGCTGAGCATTCTCCTGAGAAAATCTTCAAAGAAGTTGTGGATCCAGCTATCGGTCTTCAAGCTTTCCAAGCACGCAGACTTGCTTACTCCATCAACATTCCTAACGAGCTTGTTAACAAAGCGGTTAAATTCATGCTTGCTCTTTATAAAGCATTCGTAGAGAAAGACGCGTCCATTGCCGAAATCAACCCATTGGTTGTTACTGGTTCTGGCGACGTTATGGCTCTTGATGCCAAATTGAATTTTGATTCCAACGCTCTTTTCCGTCACAAAGATATCGTTGAACTTCGTGACCTTGAAGAAGAAGATGCGAAAGAAATTCAAGCTTCTAAATTCGACCTTAGCTACATCGCTCTTGATGGTAATATCGGTTGTATGGTTAACGGCGCAGGACTTGCTATGGCCACTATGGACATTATCAAGCACTACGGCGGAGACCCGGCTAACTTCCTAGACGTAGGGGGCGGCGCTACGAAAGAGAAAGTTACTGAAGCTTTCAAAATCATCTTGTCCGATGAGCAAGTTAAAGGGATCTTCGTTAACATTTTCGGCGGTATCATGCGTTGTGACGTTATTGCTGATGGTGTTGTAGCTGCTGCTAGAGAGCTTGGACTTTCTCGTCCGCTTGTTGTTCGTCTTGAAGGAACTAACGTTGAGCTTGGTAAAAAGATTCTAAACGAATCCGGTTTGAACATTGTTGCTGCTGACTCCATGGCAGACGGCGCACAAAAAATCGTTGCTTTAGTTAAATAATTAAAAACCCGAGCGGTTTCAAATAATATAGGGGATGTGAACAAAAGATCATGAGTATTTTGGTTAATAAACATACAAAAGTCATTACTCAAGGGATTACCGGCGCTACGGGTTTGTTTCATACCAAAGGCGGTCTGGAATACGGCACACAAATGGTTGGTGGCGTAACCCCAGGTAAAGGCGGAACAAAAGTAGATATCACATTGGAAAACGGTGAGCTAGTTCAGCTTCCAGTTTTCAACACAGTTATCGAAGCTAAAAATGCAACTGGTGCTACAGCATCTGTTATCTATGTACCACCGGCTTTTGCTGCAGAGTCGATCATTGAAGCTATTGAAGCTGAGCTTGATCTGGTTATCTGTATCACTGAAGGTATTCCTGTTCTTGACATGGTTAACGTAAAACGTTACCTGGAAGGCAAGAAAACCGTTCTAATCGGACCTAACTGTCCGGGCGTTATTACACCAGGCGAATGCAAAATCGGTATTATGCCGGGTTACATTCATACGCCAGGTCACGTAGGTGTAGTTTCCCGTTCTGGAACACTAACTTATGAAGCAGTTCACCAATTGACAACTCGCGGTATTGGACAATCCTCTGCAGTAGGTATCGGAGGAGACCCTGTTAAAGGCTCCGAGTTTATCGATATCCTTAAACGCTTTAACGATGATCCAGATACGTATGCTGTCATCATGATTGGTGAAATCGGCGGTACGGCAGAAGAAGAAGCAGCTGAGTGGGTTGCTGCCAACATGACGAAGCCAGTTGTAGGCTTTATCGGCGGTAAAACAGCTCCTCCAGGAAAACGTATGGGCCATGCTGGCGCCATTATTTCCGGTGGTAAAGGAACAGCAGCTGAGAAAGTTGCAACGATGGAAAGATGCGGTATCCGTGTTGCGGCTACACCATCTGAAATGGGTTCCACACTTGTAAGCGTGCTTGAAGAAAAAGGCATGTTGGATAAAGTCATCACAAAAAAATAGTTTTCTTCTAACGAAGGTAAGCAACCTTCCATCTCCCTGAATCAGGGATTTGGGAGGTTTTTTGTTTTTCTTGGCTTTGCAACCATTTGTTATTCAAGAAGGGAGTGTATATACTTATGGATAATCGTTTTATTTTGTTTGGGCTCCACGAGCTCGAGGGCGTTGGTTGGAAAACGATTCTTCAGCTCCTGAGCCGCTTTCCTGAACCTCACGTGCTGTTTGAGCTTTCAGCTGCAGCAATTGCCTCCAAAGGTATTCGAACTTCCATTGCTGAACAAATTGCTGCGCGGTTTACACCGACTTTTATTGAGCAAAAGCTTGAGTTATATAAGAAGCAATCCATTCAAATTCTAACGCTTTTGGATGAGGACTACCCTTCGATTCTTAAAGAAATTGCGCAGCCCCCTTGGGTGTTATATGTGAAAGGGAATGTATCATTATTAAATGGGCGTCTCCTTGGCATGGTTGGAACACGTACCCCTACGCTTTATGGTAAGAAAATTGCTGAGGAGTGGGCAGCAGCCCTTTCTAGAGCGGGATTCGGAATCGTAAGTGGACTGGCAAGGGGGATTGACAGCAAGGCCCATATTGGTGCATTGCAAGGTAAATCCAAAACAGTTGCTGTTCTTGGATGTGCGATTAATCAAATTTATCCGCGTGAGAATGCCTTATTATATCGAAATATAGAACAAGAGGGTGTCATTATTTCTGAATATCCCATAGGCACGGGCATGAGGCCTGGTATGTTCCCACAGAGAAATCGAATCATAGCAGGATTGTCATTAGGAGTTACAGTTGTGGAAGCAGCAGAAGATAGCGGCTCTCTGATAACAGTTGAATTTGCCGTGGATGAATCAAGAGATGTATTCGCCGTTCCAGGTCCTATTGACTCTAACCAAAGTAGTGGTGTCCACAAGCTTCTAAAGGATGGCGCAAAGTTGGTTACCCGTGTAGACGAGATTGTAGAGGATTATAAACATATGTTAAGCGCGGAAGAAAAGGGTGCCATGAAGAAGCCTGTGCCAACATTTTCGCTTACGGATGAGGAAGGCGAAATCGTTCGAAAGTTGTCGAATGAGCCTGTCTCGATTGATGCTCTATTAGAGGACAGTCAATTTACGTTTGGACATTTGCATGCAGTTCTGTTATCTTTGGTAATGAAAAAGGCGATTAAACAGCTTCCGGGTTCTACTTACATACTAGCATAGGCTAATACGAAGCTTTTCTTCTCGCCAATAGACTTTACCTTGAAACCAAGAGGGGAGGAAGGACGATCCATGGCGGATTCTTTAGTCATAGTTGAGTCACCAGCAAAAGCCAAAACCATTGGCAAATATTTGGGAAGTAAATTTATCGTAAAAGCCTCAATGGGTCATATTCGCGACCTTCCGAAAAGCCAAATTGGCGTAGAAGTGGATCGTAACTTTGAGCCTAAATACATAACAATCCGCGGTAAAGGTTCTATACTTAAGGAATTAAAAGATGCGAGTAAAAAAGTAAAAAAAATATATCTAGCGGCGGATCCGGATCGTGAAGGTGAAGCCATTGCCTGGCACTTAGCTCATTATTTGGATGTAGGATCCGAAGAACTCTGCCGTGTTGTATTTAATGAGATAACGAAGGATGCGGTAAAGGATGCCTTCAAAACGCCGCGCCGAATTAATCAAGATCTCGTTAACGCACAGCAAGCTCGACGTATACTGGACCGACTCGTTGGTTATAAAATCAGTCCTTTACTTTGGAAAAAAGTGAAAAAAGGCTTGTCTGCAGGCCGTGTACAGTCGGTTGCGGTTAAATTGATACAAGACAGAGAGAATGAGATCAAGGCTTTCGAACCTGAAGAATATTGGTCAATTACCGTTGTTTTGGATGCTGGTAAAACCGTGTTCGAAGCGAAGTATCACAGCATTAACGGTGAGAAAAAGGAACTGCATTCGCAAGAGGATGTTGATCTGATTTTAGCTGCTATGGGCAGTGATGCTTTTACAGTAAAAGAAGTGAAAGAGAAAGAGCGCCAGCGTAATCCTTCTCCTCCTTTCATTACAAGCTCTATGCAGCAGGAAGCGGCGAGGAAACTTAATTTCCGTGCGTCGAAGACCATGTCTGTGGCTCAGCAATTATATGAAGGAATAGACTTAGGAAAAGAAGGTACGGTTGGTTTGATTACCTACATGCGTACCGATTCCACCCGTATTTCGCCGGTTGCCCAAGAAGAAGCCAAAGATTTTATTTTTAATAAATATGGCCCTGAATTTTATCCGGAGACACCTCGCCAGTACACGAAGAAAAATGCTAATGCGCAAGACGCGCATGAAGGTATTCGACCTACATCTGTACTTCGAGAACCCGATCAAATGAAGGCATTTCTAAGTAAAGATCAGTATCGTCTGTACAAGCTGGTTTGGGATCGCTTCGTTGCAAGTCAAATGGCTTCAGCCGTCTTAGATACGATGACCATTGATTTAACAGCTGGAGATACCGTATTTAGAGCGAATGGATCCAAGATGAAGTTTGCTGGATTTATGAAAGTTTATGTCGAGAGCAATGACGATGGTACGACAGAAGAGGACAAATTGCTGCCGCCTCTGACTAAGGGAGATTCTTTGCAGAAGCAAAGCGTGGATCCGAAGCAGCACTTTACTCAACCGCCTCCAAGGTATACAGAAGCGCGTTTAGTTAGGGCGTTAGAGGAAATGGGCATTGGGCGTCCAAGTACGTATGCACCGACATTGGAGACGATTCAGAAGCGTGGGTATGTTGCCATCGAAGAGAAGAAATTCGTGCCTACGGAGCTTGGTGAGTTAGTTATTCAATTGATGCAGGAGTTTTTCCCTGAAATTCTTGATATCGAGTTCACGGCTCATATGGAAGAAGAGCTTGACTTCGTCGAAGAAGGAAAAGAAGACTGGGTTCGAGTTCTGGATACGTTCTACACGTCCTTTGAAAAGCGGCTTATATTCGCTGAAGAGGAAATGAAGGAAATCGAAATTCAGGATGAAATCTCTGATGAGATTTGCGAGAAATGCGGTAAACATCTTGTTTATAAAATGGGGCGTTTCGGTAAGTTTCTAGCATGTTCTGGATTCCCGGATTGCCGCAATACGAAACCGATCATTAAAGATATTGGGGTTACATGTCCAACTTGTCATACAGGGAAAATTGTCGAACGCAGAAGCAAGAAAGGGCGAGTTTTCTACGGTTGCGATCAATATCCAACCTGTGATTTTGTCTCATGGGATAAACCGGTCAATAAGCCATGTCCTGTATGCAGCTCGATGATGATCGAGAAAAGAAGCAAGAACGGCGTGAGCATTCAGTGTACGCAATGTGATCATAAAGAAGAAGTCAGTGACGATAATTCAGATGATATGAAAGATTAGAGGTGTCCGATTTTGCCAGAATATCAAAGAGTAACAGTCATCGGTGCAGGATTGGCTGGAAGTGAAGCCGCCTGGCAAATTGCCCGTCAGGGTGTGCCTGTTACTTTATACGAAATGCGTAATGTCCGTAAAACCCCAGCACATATAACTGATCAGTTTGCTGAGCTGGTCTGTAGTAACTCACTTCGTTCGAATGGTCTTACCAACGCTGTAGGAGTACTCAAGGAAGAAATGAGACGTATGGATTCGCTCATTCTATCTTGTGCTGATGAGCATGCTGTACCGGCAGGAGGCGCGCTAGCTGTTGACCGTGATGGTTTCTCTCAAGCTGTTACATCGACGCTTCGCAACCATCCGCTCATAGAAGTTCGCAATGAGGAAGTTCAAACCCTACCTGAAGGTATTACGGTAGTTGCCTCAGGTCCATTGACATCACCAGCACTTTCAGCTGGCCTCAAAGAGCTTATGGGTGAGGAGTACTTGTACTTCTATGATGCAGCAGCTCCGATCGTGGAGAAGGACTCCATTGATATGAATAAGGTGTACCTGGCTTCCCGTTATGACAAGGGAGAGGCCGCGTACCTTAATTGTCCTATGACAGAAGAAGAATTCAACGTTTTCTATGAAGCTTTAATAACGGCTGAGGTTGCTGAGCTGAAGGAATTCGAGAAAGAAATTTATTTCGAAGGCTGCATGCCCTTAGAAGTCATGGCGAAGCGCGGTAGACAAACGGTTCTGTTCGGGCCGATGAAACCAGTCGGTTTAATAAATCCACATACAGGCAAGATGCCGCATGCTGTCGTTCAACTTCGTCAAGATAATGCAGCTGGAACTTTGTATAACTTAGTTGGTTTCCAAACCCATTTAAAATGGGGAGAGCAGAAACGGGTATTGTCTTTGATTCCAGGGTTAGAGCAAGCAGAGTTCGTACGCTATGGTGTTATGCATCGCAACACGTTTATAAATTCACCAAAGCTTCTTGAACCTACGTATCAATTTAAACGTCGTGAAAATCTGTTTTTTGCAGGTCAAATGACGGGTGTAGAAGGATATGTTGAATCAGCGGCTTCTGGTCTTATTGCAGGTATGAATGCGGGGCGTTTAGCTAAAGGTCAGTCTTGTTTGATTGTACCGGAGGAAACGACTTTAGGCAGTATGGCACATTACATTACGACAGCTGACTTTAAACATTTTCAGCCGATGAATGCTAATTTTGGTTTGCTTCCTCAATTACCCGAACGAATTCGCAATAAAAAAGAAAAATACGAGAAGCTGGCTAACCGTGCTTTGGAAAGTATTCAGAATTTTAAGAAAACATATGCAGAGTAGGTTGTAATTGGACTCTTTGCTATGTTACTATAATTATGTTTTGAAGCATTTTTCATTCGTTTCCTCATACATTTACCTCTAGATGCGGTCATTTCTCGAATTGACCTCGCTAGAGGTTTATCTCATTTATGAGACCGAAACCAACGTAAAAAGTGACTTTCATGGTGTATGATTCCATTTGAGAGGTGAGAAGAGATGGATCCTAATCAAGCTACGTTTCATGCGACAACAATCTTTGCCATTCGTCATCAAGGTAAGGGAGCTATTGCGGGAGATGGGCAAGTGACATTTGGCAACAGCATGATTATGAAAAGCACGGCCAAAAAAGTTCGGCGTTTACATAGAGGAAAGGTTATCGCTGGTTTTGCTGGTTCTGTTGCCGATGCGATTACACTTTTTGAGAAATTCGAAGGCAAGCTGGAGGAACACCACGGTAATTTGCAGCGTGCTGCCGTAGAGCTTACTAAGGATTGGCGTCAAGATCGCGTTCTGCGGAGGCTTGAAGCCATGATGATCGTTATGGATTCAACCGGTTTACTGCTGCTTTCAGGAAATGGTGAAGTAATTGAGCCGGATGACGGTATTTTGGCTATTGGGTCTGGTGGCAGCTTTGCATTAGCTGCTGGAAGAGCATTGCATCGCCATGCGCCGTCGTTAAGTGCTAAGGAAATAGCCCACGCTGCCTTAACAACTGCAGCCGAAATATGCGTGTTTACGAATCATAATATTATTGTGGAAGAGATTGAATAGTTCTTGTTTAAATAGCCAATGCTTACGATGCAAGTTTTCCTACGGAAAACTCAGTTTACGCTTACGATGCAAGTTTTCCTACGGAAAACTCAGTTTACGCTTACGATGCAAGTTTTCCTATGGAAAACTCTTAGGAGGGTACAAAATGGCAAACAGTTCCCTTACACCTAAACAAATTGTCCAAGAATTGGATCGATACATAGTAGGTCAGAAAAAAGCGAAGAAATCGGTTGCTATTGCTCTGCGGAACCGTTATCGGAGAAACCTTGTGGATGAGGCTATGCGGGATGAAATTGTTCCGAAGAATATACTCATGATCGGGCCTACCGGCGTTGGGAAGACTGAAATAGCGCGCAGACTAGCTAAATTGGTAGGCGCACCATTTATTAAGATAGAAGCCACCAAATTCACAGAAGTTGGTTATGTTGGTCGCGATGTGGAGTCCATGGTACGAGATCTGATTGAAACTTCCGTACGCATGGTTAAGGCTGAGCGGATGGAAAAAGTGAAAGACCGTGCTGAGAAGCTCGCTAACGAGCGCCTTGTTAACTTGCTGGCACCAAGTCCAACACGTTCCAAAACACAGCGTAACCCTCTTGAAATGCTGTTTGGAGGGCAAAATCAACCCGATCAAGAAGAAAGTGCGCCAGATCCTTCACTTGCTGCTAAAAGGGCTCAAATCGCGGAGCAATTGACTAATGGTAAATTAGAGAATGAAGTTGTAGAAATCGAGGTAGAAGACTCTTCTCCTTCGATGATGGATATGCTGGCTGGTCAAGGCAATGAACAAGCTGGAATGAATATGCAAGAGATGTTTGGCAATCTTCTTCCGAAGAAAATGAAGAAGCGTAAGCTGCTTGTAAAAGAAGCTAGGAAAGTGTTAACTCAGGAAGAAGCGCAAAGATTGATTGACATGGACGAAGTGATTCAGGAATCTGTTAACCGCGCCGAACAATCCGGTATTATTTTTATTGATGAGATCGATAAAATCGCAAGCAATAGCCGCGGCGGCAGCGGACCCGACATCTCTCGCGAAGGTGTTCAACGTGACATCTTGCCAATTGTAGAGGGATCGACAGTTGTGACCAAATATGGACCGGTGAAGACGGACTATGTCTTATTTATTGGTGCGGGCGCTTTCCATATTGCTAAGCCTTCTGATTTAATTCCTGAGCTTCAGGGAAGGTTCCCGATTCGAGTTGAGTTAAGTAACTTAACCTTAGAAGACTTTGTTTCTATTTTAAAAGAACCCAAAAATGCATTAACAAAACAATATACAGCCTTGTTGCAAACGGAAGGTATAACGGTTGAGTTTGCGGACGAAGCTATTTATGAAATTGCTCGTATCGCGGTTGAAGTTAATCAGAATACAGAGAATATTGGTGCTCGGCGATTACACACTATTTTAGAAAAATTGCTGGAGGATTTATCCTTTGAGGCGCCTGAGATTACATTGGAATCCATTGTCATTAACCCGGAATATGTTCGCGAGAAGCTAAGTGATATTGTTCAAAACCGAGATTTGAGTCAATATATTTTATAATTAAGAACTATCGCAAGGTTAAGTAAGTAGGAGGCAGTTACATGAGTTTATTAAATAAAACAAGAAGGCTAAATCGCTTGCTGCAAAAAGAAGCTGGCAATGCAGTTAGCTTTATGGATATGGCCGAAGTGCTGCGTGATATTGTTATTGCGAATATCTACGTCGTTAGCCGCAAAGGCAAAATTTTAGGATATGCGGTAACGAATGATCCTGTTTCCCCCGAAATGAATCAGACGATATTAATCGAACGCAGATTTCCGATGGAGTCAAACAATTTGCTCTTGAAGATTGAGGAAACATCATCAACCGCTGAACCGGATAGTCCATATTTCTATTACACGGAGCAAATGAAAGATATGTTTCCATACACGCATACGACTTTAGTACCAATTATTGGTGGCGGCTTCTCGTTTGGGAACACTCATTTTAAGTCGTAGCGAAGGAACTTTCATTGATGATGACTTAGTACTGGCTGAATATGGATCTACCGTTATAGCGATGGAAATATTAAGAGAACGTGCCGAAGAAATAGAGGAAGAAGCTAGAAGCAAAGCGGTTGTTCAAGTTGCGATCGGTTCCTTATCTTTCAGTGAAATGGAAGCGGTGGAACACATTTTTGAAGAATTAGACGGTAAGGAAGGCCTTTTGGTAGCGAGTAAAATTGCCGATCGGGTAGGTATTACTCGTTCTGTTATTGTTAATGCACTTCGCAAACTGGAAAGTGCCGGAGTTATTGAAACTCGCTCGCTTGGTATGAAGGGCACTTATATCCGTATTTTAAATGAGCAATTAATACAAAGTATTGAGCAATTAAAAACAAAATTGTAGATAAACACATAGAAAAGCCCTGTCTTGTAAAAGATAGGGCTTTTTTCTTATTGTAAGTTATCGTAATATCTTAGATGATAAGAAAGGTTAGCGAATGTTTTACATATTTCTACAATAAGGACCATTTCGAATTATTTTATGAAAATAATGTCGAAATAAGAAGGAATCGATAAATACAATGTTGAAGTATAAGTCGAATATTCTATAGACGGGGGTATCATAATGTCTTTATTAGACAAACCAAGTTGGAACTTGATGGAGCGATCGCTTGATGCATCGACTCTAAGACAAAAGGTTGTAGCAAACAACGTAGCCAATGCGGATACACCCTTCTTTAAGCGTTCGGATGTCGTGTTCGAAGAACTTTTACAAGGTCAGATGAATTCATCAACACCCTCTATAGAAGGTTATCGGACAGACCCTAGGCATTTCTTAATAGGGAAATCCACAAATCTGCCGAATTCAGAAATAAAAACGGATGAATCGACAGCGATTAACAACAATATGAATAATGTCGATATGGACTATGAAATGTCGTTAATGGCCAAAAACCAACTTAAATACAATGCAATGATTCAGCAAATGAACAGTGAGTTCAAAAAAATGCGCACAGTATTAGGAGGGAAGTAATTACTAATGAGGTTAACGAATGGATTTGACATCAGTTCATCGGCACTTACTGCTCAGCGATTAAGAATGGATGTTGTCTCTTCTAATATAGCGAATGCGGATACAACACGCGCAAAATTTGTAGATGGGAAATGGGTTCCCTATACAAGGAAGTTAGTTGCTTTTGAAACGAAGTCGCAGCCCAGACTTTGCGCAGTCGCTTAAATCAGCAATGGCTGATGGTACTGGCGAAGGTGTAAGGGTAAATAAAATTTTTGAAGATAAGTCACCATTGAAGCAAGTATATAATCCAACTCATCCAGATGCGGATGCGAATGGATTCGTCTATATGCCCAATGTCGATGTGCTTAAAGAAATGGTTGATATGATTTCTGCAACAAGATCTTATGAAGCGAACGTAACCGCACTTAATGCAAGTAAATCAATGATAACCAAAGCTTTGGAGATTGGTAGATAACCCATACAGGAGGTTGCATCATGATTGACAAAATAAGTTACAGTCCATTAAACATTATGAGTTCCATTCAACCAAAGGATAACTCTGGTGAAGGGGCTGCTGACCTTGGTAAGAGATTTGGTTCGTTCCTAAATAACGCGATTACAAACTTAAATACCCAACAACAGCAAGTAGATAATTTGAATCAGAGTTTCATCAAAGGTGAGCTTTCCGATGTTCATCAACTGACAATAGCTTCTGAGAAAGCATCGCTAGGACTTGAATTGACTGTACAGGTCAGAAACAAGGTCCTTGAAGCTTACCAAGAAATGATGAGAATGCAGCTGTGATTGTCCTAGATGCTGCTAAATTTTGGTTCGATGAGGTGACAGAGTGAACGAGAACCTGCTCCAGTACTGGGAAAAGGTGAAGCAATATTGGAATCGATATAGTAGAACTACGAAAATCACTTTTATAGCGACAGTTATCCTACTGATTCTTACTGCGGCAATAATAAGTATTAATTTATCGAAAACGGAGTATTCACTCGCATTTACGGAATTGCAGCCAAGTGATGCTTCAGCCATCAAGTCATATTTGGATACCGCAAAGATTCCATATCATCTTAGCGCTGATGGTAAAAGTATCGAAGTGCCAACAAGCGAAGTAGCAAATGTAAAGCTTGGTGTTGAGTCCCAAGGTTTAAATAAGAACGGCTCTTTAGGCTTTGGTGCATTTAGCAATAGCAGTTCATTTGGCATTACAGACAACGAATTCAAAGTAAAATACTTAAACGCGATACAAGGCGAGCTTCAACAGTTGATTAACTCTAATCAAGCAATCGCCAGTTCGAAAGTTCTCATTTCACTTCCAGAAGAAGGACCTTTCTTACAGCAACAGCAAGAGAAAGCAACGGCATCGGTTGTCGTGCAAACGAAACAGGGTTATACATTAGATCAAGCAAAAGTTGATACGATTTATAATTTAGTATCGCATAGTGTTAAGAATCTCCCTCTAGAGAATATTACGATCTCCGACCAGTATGGGCAGAGTCTTGTATCTTCGAAGGTCGGCGGGACTTCATCCACGAGTCTGGTCTCTAGTCAAGCGGATATTAATAACCAGTTCCGAAATGATTTGCAGAAGAATATCAATTCGATGCTGGGTACGATGTTTGGCCGAGACAAAGTGAATGTAAGTGTATTCTCAACAATGAATTTCGATCAAAAGAAAAGCAAAGAACAGCTAGTCAGCGCACCGAATCAAGTAGATCAAAAAGGGTTGGAAATTTCTCTGCAGGAAGCAAGCGAGTCCTATCAGAACAATGGTGCTGATACAGGTGGTGTACCAGGTACTGGGACTACAGATGTTCCAGGCTATCCGGGGGCTGCAAGCTCAGGCAAGTCGAACTCAGAGAAAAATAATAAGACTGTCAATTATGAAGTTAATCGAATTACGAACGATATTATCTCTACTCCTTATGTTGTAAAAGACTTAAGTATTAATGTAGGGATTGAGCCTCCGGTTAAAGATGATCCCAACTCATTGACGGCTGAGACCAAGGCTGCTGTGCAAAGTGCGCTAGTAAATATCGTAAGAACGGCATTAGCGGATAATAAGGTTACATATACAGACGCAGATTTACAGAAAAAAGTTACGGTGTTTGCACATTCTTTTGCAAGACCAACAGATACTCTCGCTTCAAAAACAACAACGTACATAACTTATGCAGGTTTAGCTTTAGCGGCGCTTGCAATTGGATTAATTGCGGGGTTCGCAATTAGAAAACGAAGAAAAGCTGCGCAGCAACAGTTGGATCAAGAAATGAATATCGCAGCAGGTAAAGCAGAGCTTCCAACGATTGATATCCAAAATGTTACGAATGAAAATCAAGTGCGCAAGCAGCTAGAGACTCTTGCCAAAAAGCGACCAGAAGACTTTGTCAATTTGCTTCGTACATGGTTAGTAGACGAATAGGGGGGCACTTGTATGGCCAAAGCTGCTCTGCAAGGGTTAACAGGACGACAAAAGGCAGCCATTCTTTTGATCAGTTTAGGCCCTGAGGTGTCTGCACAAATATTTAAACACTTGCGGGAAGAAGAGATCGAGCAATTAACGCTAGAAATTGCGAATGTTAGAAAAGTAGATTCTTATGAAAAAGAAGCTATTTTATCCGAATTTCATCAGATATGCTTAGCCCAAGAGTTTATTTCTCAAGGTGGTATTTCTTACGCCAAGGATATTTTGGAAAAGGCGTTGGGATCTCAAAAAGCGCTTGATATCATCAATCGTTTAACAGCAACGCTGCAAGTGAGACCTTTCGATTTTGCAAGAAAAGCAGATCCTGCTCAAATTCTAAACTTTATTCAAAATGAGAATTCTCAGACAATCGCTTTGGTATTGTCTTATTTGCAAGCAGATCAAGCTTCGATTATCTTGTCTTCGTTACCACAGGAAAAGCAAGCTGATGTTGCTAAACGTATTGCACTCATGGATAGCACATCTCCTGAAGTCATTAGTCAGGTAGAACGCGTTCTTGAACAAAAGCTATCGTCTACTGTCACTCAGGATTACACAAATGCAGGTGGTATTGCTTCTATCGTTCAAATTTTGAATGGTGTCGATCGGGGTACAGAGCGTACCATTCTCGATTCCCTTGAAATTCAGGATCCGGAACTTGCGGAAGAAATTAAGAAACGGATGTTTGTCTTCGAAGATATTGTCAATATCGACAATCGTTCCATTCAACGTATTATTCGCGACATTGAGAATGCGGATTTGCAACTTGCCCTTAAAGTTGCAAGCGAAGAAGTACGCGATGCCTTGTTCAAGAATATGTCCAAACGTATGGCGGATACCTTTAAGGAAGAAATGGAATTTATGGGCCCCGTACGTTTACGTGATGTTGAAGAAGCTCAAACCCGGATTGTTGCAACGATTCGCCGCTTAGAAGAATCTGGTGAAATCATCATCGCGCGTGGTGGAGGAGATGATATTATTGTCTAATGTCATTAAGTCATTCGCTTATTTTCCGTTAGATGATAAGAAATTAGTTGAAACGATTTCACCGCTTGAATTATTACGTGCTGGTATGTTAACAGATGAAACCAATCTATTGACACCTGAACAGCAGCAGGAGTTGACAGAAGCTACAAGTATGAAGGAGCAGATCCTTCAAGATGCTGAAGCTTTTGCTCATGAACAAATCGATCAGGCAATGCGTGAGTCTGCTGCACTTCGAGAACAAACACATGCAGAAATCACGAGTTGGTGGGAGAGCCGACGTGCTGAAGATGAGGAGCACATTGCGCTATCCAGACAATCCGGATTTGAAGAAGGCTACGAACAAGGGATTGTTCAAGCAGAAGAAAATCTCAGACAAGAATACGGTGAAATGTTATCAGAGGCTCGATCTATTTTGGAACAAGCCTACAAGCTTAAGCAGCAAATCATTCAAGAATCAGAACCATTTTTGATTGATCTTAGCACTTCCATCGCTGAGAAAGTGATTGGACGTCAGTTAACTTTAACTCCAGAATGGGTTATTGATTTAATTCAAATGGTGCTTTCACGTAGACGAGAAAAAGGAATTATCGCGCTTTGTGTAGCACCTTCACAGTTTGCGTATATCCAAGATGCGCGCGAAGAGTTACTAACTTCCATTGATTCACAAGCGGAGTTGCAAATTATCCCTGACTCTACGGTACAAGACCGTGGCTGTGTGATACGTTCCTCATTTGGAAGTATTGATGCCAGGATTGATACTCAGTTAAAAGAGATAAAGTCGGCGCTAAGACAATTAGCAACTCAAAGTGAGGTATCCGAGTTATGAGCAGCAAGCTGCCAAATGCTGATAAATACAAGGAGCATCTGCATACGATTGATCCGATTCGAGTGAACGGTAAAGTGACACAGGTGATTGGGCTGACAGTTGAGTCAGAAGGTCCTGATGTGAGCATTGGCGATCTCTGCTACATATATCCGCACAAGTCTAACAAGCCGCTAAAGGCTGAGGTGGTTGGATTCCGCAGCAATAAAGTAGTTCTGATGCCACTCGGTGATTTGGATGCGATAGGCCCTGGATGCGATGTCGTAGGCACTGGAAAGCCGCTAACTGTCCAAGTTGGCCATGAGCTGCTTGGTAAGGTTTTAGATGGTTTAGGTCAACCTTTAGATGGTTCTTTTTTACCCTCTAGAATGACACAATATTCAACGAATAATGTTCCCGGAAACCCGCTAACACGTCCACGTGTTCTGAATCCAATTTCGGTTGGTGTTCGCTGTATTGATGGCCTATTAACAATTGGTAAGGGTCAGCGTGTTGGTATTTTTGCAGGTTCCGGTGTAGGTAAAAGTACACTTATGGGTATGATTGCTCGTAATACATCCGCTGACGTCAACGTAATTGCTCTAATTGGTGAGCGTGGTAGAGAGGTTCTAGACTTTATCGAAAGAGATTTAGGTCCTGAAGGACTTGCTAGATCCGTTGTGATTGTTGCAACGTCGGATCAACCAGCTTTGATCCGAATCAAAGGTGCGATGATTGCAACTAGTATTGCTGAGTATTTTCGAGATCGCGGCTTAAATGTCATGATGATGATGGATTCAGTCACTCGGTTTGCAATGGCGCAGCGTGAAGTCGGACTTGCTGTTGGAGAACCTCCAGCCACACGTGGTTATACACCTTCGGTTTTTGCCATGCTTCCTCGGCTTCTAGAGCGTTCAGGTACGGGTCCAAAGGGTTCTATAACCGCTTTTTATACCGTGCTTGTTGATGGGGATGATATGAATGAGCCTATCGCTGATGCTGTGCGAGGTATTTTGGATGGACATATTGTCCTTAATCGCAGCATTGCTAATAAAGGTCATTACCCAGCCATCGATGTTTTATCCAGCGTAAGCCGAGTCATGAAAGAAATTGTTCCTACTGAACACATGGAAGCAGCTGATCAATTGAAGCGACTTCTTTCTATATATAAAGATTCGGAAGATCTTATCAATATAGGGGCATACCAAAAAGGTTCTAACCAAAATATTGATATCGCTATGGATAATATCGAGGCAATATGGGATTTCACGAAGCAAAAAACCTCTGAGAAGTTGACGTTTGAAGAAGCTCAAGAACGTTTGATTCATGAATTTTATAAGGGATGAGGTTCCTGAATGAATTTTCGTTATTCTTTCCAGCAAATTGTCGATTTGAAAAACAATGAACGAACACAGGCAGAGTGGATACTGTCTGAGGCAATGGGGCAACTAAGGAACGAAGAAACGAGCTTGCATGGATTGTTTGAGCAAAAAGATAGCCTTCATAACGAAATGGCCAATGTATCTAGCGGTTCGGTATCCATTTCCAAGATGTTGTTAATGCAAAACTACATGAATCATGTTGATCAACAGATCGCACGTAAGCATTTGGATGTGCAGCAAGCACAGCATGTCGTGCTCAAAAAGCAGGAGCATCTTTCGGAAAGAATGATGGATGAGAAAGTATGGTCGAAAGCAAGAGAGAAGGCATACAACCAATTTCAGTCTTTTGTCGCCAAAAAAGAGCAAGAAGCTTTAGATGAGATGGCTACCAACCGTTTCAGACGACTAACGTATTGAGGAAGGCAAAGGAGGGAAGAGGAGATGGCCGATACAAGCATAGAGGGTGCATCTTATAGTGCACTGGAACGATTTCTGATATGGTTTGTCATCCCCTTTGTGTTTACGGCAGTTTTGCTCTTCGTGCTGTTGTCAATTTTTGATTATGATATCAAGAGCAGTATTCAGAAGGCGCTGCACAATACACCGGTCATTGGGACAATCGTCCCTGCTCCAAAAGAAAAAGCAGTAGTGACGAGCGATGGTAAAGCACCGACATCTGAGCAAAGCATCAAGGTTAAAGATGAAGAGATTACGAAACTAAACGCAAGAATTGCTGAACTTCAATCGGCTTTGCAGAAAGCAGATTCGACAACCGAACAGAAGGATCTTTCACTGAAAGATGCTCAAGCGAAGTTAACTGATTTGGAAGAGAAGCTGAAGAATAAAACACAAACCGAAGAAGAATACAACAATCAAATTACTCAACTTGCGAATATGTATGCAAAAATGAATCCAAGTAAAGCAGCCCCAATCATTGAAGCTTTGACGCCTAAAGAGATGGTTCTTGTGTTTTCAATGATGAAAGCAGATAGTCGTGGAGCTATTCTTGAAAAGATGACCCCTGCTAAAGCGGCTGAGGCTTCGATTGGGGTTAAGGATGTTGTTCCTATTCGTGATAAACAAATAGCTGCACTGCAAGAGAGGCTGGCAACGAATGGAGCGACAAAGACTACAACATCCGTAAGTAAAACAGATTTAGGGCAAACTTTTGCCAACATGACGCCGAAAAGTGCTTCCAATGTCCTTCTGGAAATGAATAAATCTAACCCTGATAAAGTGTTAGCTATTCTCAGTGGGATGGATAACGCTTCTCGTTCTAAAGTAATGTCTTCCTTGTCAGACGCAAATAAAGAAATCGCAGCTTCAATTTCAGCTAAACTTGTTCCGTAATGTCATTGATTTCACGAAGGGAGGTGAAAAAAATGGACGTACAAATGCCAACAGTACCTACTGTAAACAACTCAGTTTCAACAACAACTGGTAAAGCGAGTACGACTGAAACGGCAACCAAAGATACTTCTTTTAATCAAGTATTAGATGGTCAAATTGTACAAGAGAATGCTTCTGGTGATGAAAATGCTTCCGATTCAGCTCTTTCTCTGAACATGCTGCTTCAAATGCTTCAAAGCTTGGTAATGCCCCTTCAAGGCGCCGCTGTACAGCAGGTCGATCAAGGAAAGGGAGATCAACCTCTACCAGAAATGCTTTTGGAGGCAATGAACAGTAATCCTAAGCTAGCTGAACAATTATTACAAGATCAGAACGTGAAGAAGTGGTTCGAAGATGCTGGGCAGTTGTTAAGCACACTTGGTGATGCACAATCAAACGCAGCTTTCACACTTCCCAATGGTTTGAATCTTCAGCCAGCAGATACATTTAATTTACAGGCCCAGAATACTTTGCTTACTCTGACAACTTTGACTAAACAGCAGCCTGACAACCCTATTTTGAAGTTTTTGAACCAGGACTTGCTTAGTACAATTGAGCCTTTGCTTCCAGAGTTAATGGCGACATTGAAGGGACCAACATCTGAAGCAGCAGCGAAAGCTCCCAAGTCTACGGAAGGTTTGGTAGATGAGAGTAAGAGTGATACCACATCTGTTAACAGAGGAAGTCATGTTAAAAAGGCAAATAAGCTAGGTGTTGAGCAGAAGATTGATGGAGATTCATTTACACTCGTGCAACCAACAAAGTCAAAGCTTGAGCTTTTGGCAATTAAGAATGTACTTCACGCACCTGTTGTTGAGACTACAACAGCGTCCGAAGAACCATTCATAGCCCTTGTTGATTTGCCGACTGAAGAAGCTCCAGCAACGAATTCCATCGTTACGATTGGTGATCTGCAAAAAGCGCAACAGGCTGCTTTTCCAGTTGATAAAGCGCCAACAGCAACAATCAATGCGGCGAATTTTACTGAAGAAATGACAGAGCATGTTTTGAAGAACATGAAGATAACGATGGCTGGCGGATTTTCTGAAGCTAAACTATCTTTATTCCCCAAAAATCTCGGTCATATTGATGTGAGAATATCGATGCAGGATGGACAACTGATCGCTCAATTTGCAGCTGATTCCTTAGCTGGAAAGCAGATGCTGGAAAGTCAGCTTCCGCAGTTAAGACAAGCTCTTCAAACACAAGGTTTGCAAGTTGAGAAGCTTGAGGTCACTCAAAATCAAAACATGCAATCCAGTATGTTCCAAGATCAGCGTCAACAGCAAACATTTAGTCAATCTCAGCGTCAAAGTAAAAATGCTTCCGGAAACTATGATGAAGATTCAATTGAATTTAATCAAGAAATACAAAATGTGACTCAAATTCGAACGACAGTTAATGGTAACTCCTTCGATGTTATTGCCTAAAAGGCAATCTATGTGAAGCAGTTGGAGGTGAAAGTGTGGCTACAAGCCCCATCGTCGGTAATGTGTCGGATATTATTAATTCTGGCAAAAATGCGAAAAGCAAAGATAAAAATAATACGTTAGGAAAAGATGATTTCCTTAAAATCTTGATTACACAACTTCAAAATCAAGATCCGACGCAGCCTTTACAAGATAAAGAATTTATTGCACAGATGGCGCAATTCACATCCGTAGAGCAGTTAACCAATATGGCTGGTGAAATGAAGTTAATGCGTCAATCTCTTGGTTTTGTTTCAGGATTAATCGGTAAATCAATCACATGGACGGAGATTGACTCTTCTGGAGCATCGGTTGAAAAGTCTGGTGTTGTTGATTCCATCTCATTTAAAGACGGAAATCAATACGCCAATGTGAAGGGAGTTGAAATTTCTCTAGACAAGCTCAAGAAAATTGAGAACGTTGGAGAAACGAAATGACAGAGAGAATATCCTTAGGGCAGCTTTATCCTAATGCGGTTTCTCCAGCGTCTACGAGACGAGCACCTGTACAGCAGCCGGTAACCCAATCCGGTAATTCTACTTTTCAGAAACTTCTTCAGGAGCAATTTGTTCGTTTCAGTCATCATGCAGAGGTTCGACTTAAGGAGAGAGGCATCCAACTAAAGCCTGAGCAATTGGATAAGCTTAGTACAGCCATCGATAAGGTAGCCGCGAAAGGTGCTAAGGATGCACTTATGATTCTAGGTGGAAATGCTTTAATTGTTAATGTTCCTAACCGAACTGTTGTGACGGCGCTTGATGGAAACTCAATGAATGAACATGTTTTCACGCAAATAGACAGTGCCATTATTATTTCTTAACCATCAGGCTCGACCGTGCAGGAAGCCTGGGGCTGTGGAGCGATTGAAGCAGCTCATTATATTTATATCCGATTAGGAGGCCAATTAGATGTTAAGATCTTTGTACTCAGGCGTTTCAGGTATGCGTGGTTTTCAAACGAAATTGGATGTTATTGGGAATAATATCGCAAACGTAAATACCATCGGATTCAAAGGCAGCCGTGTTATGTTTAAAGATATTCTTAGTCAAACTGTTGCAGGTGTTAGTGCTGCTGATGCAAACCGCGGTGGTGTGAATGCTCAGCAAGTTGGGTTAGGTGTCAGTTTGGCCGCCATAGATACTATACATACGGCTGGTAGTGCGATGACAACAAATGTTCCTACTGATTTGCGTATTAATGGTGATGGATTTTTTGCAGTGGGAAATACCGATCAGGTTGACGCGCCATATTTGACAAGATCAGGTAACTTTACCTTAGATCCAACTAGAAACCTTGTAAATGCCGAAGGACTACATGTTATGGGTGCTGATGGTGGCGGTCCGATTGTGCTTCCTGATGACATTGTTTCATTCTCGATTGCACAAAACGGTGATATCATTGGTGTTAACACTACAGGAGCAACGGTTAATACAGGTCAAAAAGTTGGCGTAGTTAAAGTCGTTAACCCTTCAGGTCTTGAGAAAATTGGCGGGAATTTGTATCGAATGACTGCAAATGCGAACCCAGATGGTGCAATTACAGTTGGGGCAGCGGGTGACCCTACAACAGGTACAGGTACTCTTATCTCGGGCCAACTGGAGATGTCCAATGTTGACTTAACTGGTGAATTCACGGAAATGATTATCGCTCAACGCGGTTTCCAAGCGAATTCTCGGATTATTACAACATCGGATGAAGTCCTTCAAGAAGTCGTTAATCTTAAACATTAGTCTTAAGTTGATGTGAAAGAGGGGAGCTAGTCTCCCCTTATCCTGATACAGGAGGAGAAACATGATTTCTCTCACTCGTTTAAACGGGAAAGCCATTATCCTGAATGCTTTGCTTATCGAAATTATTGAAGAGACTCCAGACACCATGATCACGTTGACTACAGGTAAGAAAATCACTGTACTCGAAAAGGCAGAGGTTGTGGTAAGCTTAGTGCGGACCTACATGCAGGAGATTGGCTCAGTTCGAGCGACAATAAAGTCCAGGGATGCGGAGGGTTCGTAAGTGTTTAAGAACAAAATTTTCATACTCATTGTCTCCATTCTAATTGCGATTACTCTGATTTTGACGGCTGCCTTTGTTTTGTGGAACTTTATGGAGAAAAATAATCAATCCAAGGACCCTGCGGTACAAGCTCAGGAAGCAGTTGCAAGCGTGAAGCCAACGAAAGCACCAACTGCGGAAGCTAAAAAGGCTAATACCGCAATTATTAAAGATATTTTGACGAATTTGTCTGGCAGTCAAAATTTTATTAAAATCAGCTTCGCTTTTGAATTAGAAAACTCAAAGGGTAAGGCAGAGTTTGATAGTTTGCTGGACTCAGCGGTTAAAGGCACAATCGTACAAGCGCTTGGAGATTTGACAAAAGATCAAATTGAAGGAAGCAAGGGTTCCGACAGTTTAATCTCTACCTTAATGAACAAATTAAACCCCTTGCTACATGAGGGTAAAATCAAGCAAATTTGGATAACTGATAAAGTACTTCAATAACTCGCTTTTGATTTTGCTTAAAGGAGGTGACTCGAATGGTTGATGTTCTGTCGCAAAATGAGATCGATGCCTTGTTAGCTGCTTTGTCCTCAGGCGAGATGGATGCGGATGAACTTAAAAAAGAGGAAACGCAGAAGAAGGTAAGGGCTTATGACTTTAAGAGAGCAGTACGTTTCTCAAAGGATCATATTCGTAGCTTAACCCGGATTCATGAAAACTTCGCACGGTTTTTAACAACGTATTTTTCAGCTCAGCTCCGTACGTTCGTACAGATTAGTGTAGTCCAGGTTGAACAACTGCCCTACGACGAATTTATTCGTTCGATCCCTAAAATGACCATTTTGAACATCTTTGAAGCGGAGCCTTTAGAGGGTCGAATGGTGCTTGAGGTTCATCCCAATGTTGCATTTGCTATGTTGGATCGTTTGTTAGGCGGTGCGGGTACGACCCCAACCAAAATTAATGCTTTAACTGAGATTGAAACGATTGTGATGGAACGTATTTTTAGCAGAGCATTCGATAGTTTACAAGAGGCATGGAAGACTGTCATAGATATTCAACCTCGTTTAGAGGCACTTGAAACAAATCCGCAGTTCATGCAGATTGTTTCACCTAATGAAACCATTGCGCTAATATCACTTAGCACCAAAATCGGTGATACAACAGGGATGATCAACTTGTGTATCCCCCATGTGGTTATCGAACCCATTATGCCTCGACTTTCTGTGCATCATTGGTTTGTCTCCCAGAAGAAGACGAGAGCACCCGAAGAAGTGGAAGCACTTCAATCCCGCTTGGAAAAAACCAAGCTGCCACTCATTGCAGAATTGGGATCGTCTGAAATTTCCATACGTGATTTCCTTGGCTTAACGGCTGGCGATGTAATCCCGCTGCATAAATCCGTCGAAGATTCGCTTCAAGTCAAAGTGGGCGAGAAGCTGAAATATCTCGGAAGCCCCGGTACCTTAAAAGGGAAGATGGCTGTACAAATTACAGAAATCGTAAACGAAGGAGAAGAAGATTATGACGAATAACAGAGATTATTTGTCCCAGGAAGAGATCGATGCTTTGTTGAGACAGTCATCGGACGATAGTTCAGCCTCTTCTTTTAACGGGCCTCCTAAAGTTGAAGACTATTTATCTCCCCTAGAACAGGATGCACTTGGTGAAATTGGTAATATCACTTTCGGCAGTGCAGCCACAGCGCTTTCGACATTGCTTGGAAAGAAAGTAGACATTACGACACCAAAGGTTTCTATTATTGGTAAAGAAGAATTGGAAGAGCAGTTTCCGAGACCTCATGTAGCCGTTCATGTAAATTATGTTGATGGTTTTGATGGTATTAATCTACTTGTCATAAAAACACGTGATGCTCAAGTCATTGCTGATTTAATGATGGGCGGCGATGGTACCGGTGGTGATGAAAATCTTAGTGAAATTCACATCAGCGCTGTTCAAGAAGCTATGAATCAGATGATGGGATCTTCGGCTACGTCCATGTCTACCATCTTTAATCGATTTGTCAATATCTCTCCTCCAGGTATCGACATATTAAATTTGTCGAAAGGAGAAGGAAAACTACCCGATGAGGACGTATTTATAAAGATATCGTTCCGACTAACCATTGGCGATCTTATTGATTCTAACATCATGCAATTACTACCTGTTCCATTCGCCAAAGAAATGGTATCGATTCTTATGGGTGGTGATTCTGACTCTTCAATGGAGGCTGCATCAGCGGCTCAAGCACCTGCTCCTGCAGCACAGTCACCAGTACCTACAGAGGAAGCTCATACGCCGCCTCCAGCAGCTCCAAGTCCCATTTACGAGCAGCCTATGTACCAACAGCAGCAGCCAATGTATGAACAACCGATGTATCAACAGCCACCAATGGGGCAGCCGATGTATCCACCACAACAGCCCATGTACCCGGCACAACAACCCATTTATCAGCAGCCTCCGGCAGCTTATGGTGGGATGCCGAATCGGAATGTCAATGTTCAACCCGTGCAGTTTGGGAATTTACAATCAGGTTCGTTGGGACATGCTGATGATACAAATCTTAATTTACTACTCGATATACCACTTAAGGTGACTGTAGAATTAGGCAGAACGCACAAGGTGATTAAAGACATCTTAGAACTTTCCCAGGGATCGATCATTGAATTGGATAAGCTGGCAGGTGAGCCTGTAGATATCTTAGTAAATAATAAGTTGATTGCCAAAGGCGAAGTTGTCGTCATCGATGAAAATTTTGGGGTTCGTGTAACTGACATTGTTAACCAGTGGGAACGAATTCAAAAGTTACAATAATTTAAATTTAGGGGGATTTTACTCATGGCTAACCGTATTCTTATTGTTGATGATGCTGCATTTATGAGAATGATGATTCGTGATATTTTATCTAAAAATGGTTATGAGGTTTGTGGCGAAGCGAATGATGGTGCTCAAGCTATCGAGAAATACAAGGAATTGAAACCTGATTTAATTACTATGGATATTACGATGCCTGAGATGGACGGCATTCAAGCATTGAAAGAAATCAAAAAAATTGAACCTACTGCAAAAGTCATTATGTGTTCCGCTATGGGGCAGCAAGCGATGGTTATTGATGCGATTCAAGCAGGGGCAAAAGACTTTATCGTGAAACCATTTCAAGCAGACCGTGTTATCGAAGCGATTAAAAAGACTCTAGGTTAAACCGTCAATGTTCGGTTGAGTCTTACATAAACCGAAAGGGTTGTTACTATGAGAAGACTCCTATCGAAACGACTGATTACTGCCATATTAAGTATAGTCGCAATGTTATATACCCAATCCATAAGTTTTGCTGAAACAGAACCAGGACAAGGTCTTCCAACATCGGAATTTCCGACGACCGATCCATTTAGTTCATTTGGCATGATTGTGAAGGTCATTTTCTTTCTCGTATTAATTATTCTCTTATTCTTTGTACTTATGAAATACATAGCTAAGAAAAACAAAGGTTCTTTGTTCGGGAACTCAATACGTTCTTTAGGTGGGGTTCCCCTCGGACAAAATAAATCGATTCAGATTGTTGAAATTGGTCATTCGCTCTTCGTGGTTGGCGTCGGTGAGAACATTCAGTTGTTGGATAAGATCAATGACGCCGATGAAGTTGCGTATATTTCGGAACTGCTAACTTCATCCCAGGATGATCGCGTGGGCTTTGGTGCAGTAAGTAAGTGGTTAAGCAAGCTTCCTGTTAGGAAGAAAGAGATCGAGGAAGAAGTAGAAATCACTTCATCCTTTCAACAAGTATTTCATGATAGGCTGCAGCGAGTATCAAACCGTAATAAAGATGCTCACGAATGGCTTTCTGATCAAAAACATAAAGATCGGTTGAATGATGAATGAAAAGAAATAAATTAGTTCTTACGCTTCTGATTGTCATGGTTTCAGTGTTCCTCTTATCACTGACAGCTTCTGCTGCTGAAACAGATCCAAACAATCCGATCCCTGGGTTAAATGTGAATATTGGGACTAGCGGCACTGCCGGTGGATCTTCTAACACAGTAACCTTATTGCTCTTATTAACTGTATTAAGTCTTGCACCATCTTTTCTAATTTTAATGACAAGTTTCACAAGAATTGTCATCGTGCTTGGTTTCGTTCGAACTTCACTTGGAACCCAGCAGATGCCGCCTAATCAGGTTTTAATCGGACTAGCTCTGTTTTTAACCTTTTTTATTATGTCTCCAACCTTGGGAGAGGTTAATCAGACAGCTCTGCAGCCTTATTTGAAGGGTGAAATGAATCAGACCCAAGCGTTTGAGAAAGCATCGTTACCAATGAAGAAGTTTATGTTCAAGCATACACGTCAGAAGGATCTAAAGTTGTTCTTAGACTACACCAAAGCTAAGGCACCTACAGGCGTAGAAGATATACCGATTACTTCATTAGTTCCGGCATACGCAATAAGTGAACTGAAATCAGCTTTCCAGATGGGATTCATGATTTTCATCCCGTTTCTGGTCATAGATATGGTTGTATCCAGTACCTTAATGGCAATGGGAATGATGATGTTACCGCCTGTTATGATTTCGCTTCCTTTTAAAATTCTACTTTTCATACTTGTAGATGGTTGGTATCTTGTGGTGAGATCATTACTCCTAAGCTATGGTTAAGGATCAAGATATCGGAGGTTTCTAAATGGGTTCGGAATTTGTAATACGGATTGCTGGTGAGGCTGTTTATACTGTGCTTAAAGCAAGTGCCCCCATGCTTATTATTGGTCTTGTCGTTGGTCTCATCATTAGTATTTTTCAAGCAACGACGCAGATTCAAGAACAAACCTTAGCGTTTGTTCCCAAAATTGTTGCGGTTCTGCTGTCTATCTTAATATTTGGACCTTGGATCATGAATACACTGGTTGACTTTACCTTTAATTTACTCAACAACCTTTACAAATTCGTTGGATAGGTTGTGAGCGATATGACATACTTTTTTCAAGTTATTCCTATCTTTCTGCTTATTTTTTGTCGAATTACATCGTTCTTTGTCGTTGTTCCAATTCTCTCCTCAAGAAATGTTCCGATGATGTTCAAAATCGGTCTTTCTGTATTCATCTCGTTAATCATTTTTGCGACTATGGGGTTGGGTAATCCCATTCCCATGGATGGTGAATACATTCTATTGATCATTCGTGAAATGCTTGTTGGCGTTTTACTTGGTTTTCTCGCTTATATCTTTTTTACAGTTGTCCAGACTGCCGGTTCTTTTATGGATATGCAAATCGGTTTCAGTATGGCGAGTGTAATTGATCCTCTAACAGGGGTCTCAAGCCCAATGTTAGGCAACCTTAAGTATATGATCGCCGTGCTGCTTTTTCTTTCATTTGATGGGCACCATTATTTGATCAGAGCGATTATTGACAGCTACCGCTGGATACCGCTGGACAATCAACTGTTCGCACGTATCTATGATGGACAAATTTCGAATTTCTTGTTTCAATCGCTATCTAAAATGTTTTATCTCTCGTTTCAACTCGCTGCTCCTATTATAGCAGCCCTTTTTTTGACAGATTTGGGCTTAGGACTCTTAACGAGGGTTGCTCCGCAATTCAATATTTTCGTGATCGGCGCACCTTTGAAAATGATACTTGGCTTTTTTCTGCTAGTCATTCTTTTCCCAGAATTAATCTCACAATTCCAAAATTTATTTGCAACCATTTTTGATTACATGGAGAAGTTGCTTCAACTGATTAGCGGCACACAGCAACCATCACCTAAGTAGGAGGTAAGCCGTGTCCCAAACATTTCGATTGCAGCTAGATTTACAATGGTTTGCTGGGGAAAAGACGGAACCTGCAACAGCAAAGAAAAGGCAAGATGCTCGTAAAAAGGGTCAAGTTGCGAAGAGTATGGATTTACCTGCGGCATTTATTTTACTTTTTTCATTTCTATCGTTCCTCATGTTCGGTGGTTATATGAAAGAGAAGATATTTAACATTTTTCGCAACGTCTATGAGAATCAACTGACGATGGACATTACAGCCGCAAATGTTCAGGTATTATTCGTAAATTTAGTCCAACAAGGTTTAATCATTTTGGCTCCTATTTTCATCCTTGTTGTTTTAATAGCTTTTATTGGAAATTATGCACAAATTGGCTTTATGTTCATTGGCGATCCTCTCATGATGAAATTTAACAAAATCAACCCGATCGAGGGTTTCAAACGGATTTTTTCGCTACGAACCGTCATGGATTTTCTTAAGTCAACAATGAAGATGTTAATTATCGGTTATGTCGTTTACACGACATTAATGGGTGAAAAAGCTAAACTGCTAGGCCTTGGCCATGCTCCGTTGGAAAGTACATTTTCATTTATTGCTTCAGTCACGCTATCACTAGGGATCAAAATTGGCGCGATTTTAATAGTCCTTGCCATTTTTGATTTCATCTATCAAAAGTATGAATACGAGAAAAGTCTCAAAATGTCCAAACAGGATATTAAGGATGAGTATAAGAAGAGTGAAGGGGATCCACTTATCAAAGGAAAGATCCGCGCGAAGCAGCGCCAGATGGCCATGCAGCGCATGATGCAAGAGGTTCCCAAAGCAGATGTTATTATTACCAATCCAACCCACTTTGCGGTAGCTTTGAAATATGATTCGAACAATATGCAAGCCCCGACAGTTATAGCTAAGGGCGCGGATTATGTTGCTTTAAAAATTAAAGAAGTTGCGAAGAAAAACGGAATTATGACAATGGAAAATAAACCGCTTGCTCGAGCGATCTTTGCACAGGTGGAAATTGGTGACTCCATTCCCGCTGAGCTGTTCCAGGCTGTCGCAGAAGTATTGGCTTATGTATATAAGGTGAAGGGCAAAACGAACTAACGATGAGGGGGGTACAATCAAATGAAGATCAAGGATTTATTGGTTCTTATAGGCATTATCGGTATTGTATTAATGATGATTGTACCGGTTCCAATCCCTTTGCTGGATTTTCTATTAATTATTAATATATCGATTGCCTTAATGATTATTTTGGTTGCTATGAATACAAAAGAAGCGCTTCAGTTCTCAATCTTCCCTTCTTTACTCCTGATTACGACATTGTTTCGTTTGGCGTTAAACGTATCAACTACGCGGAACATTTTGTCGCATGCAGAAGCAGGCGACGTGGTCAGAACTTTTGGTTCTTTCGTTGCTCAAGGCAATATCGTCGTGGGATTCGTCGTGTTTCTCATCCTTGTCTTGGTACAATTCATCGTAATTACCAAAGGTTCTGAGCGCGTTGCCGAGGTTGCAGCGAGATTTACACTCGACGCGATGCCTGGAAAACAAATGAGTATTGACGCAGATTTGAATGCAGGCTTGATCAATGAGGTCCAAGCTCGTGAACGTAGACAAAAGATTGAAAGAGAAGCTGATTTCTACGGAGCAATGGATGGGGCAAGTAAGTTTGTTAAAGGGGATGCCATTGCCGGCATCATCATCCTCGTCATCAATTTGATTGGTGGCTTTATTATTGGGATGACGATGAAAGGGATGTCTTTTTCTAAAGCACTTGAAACATTCTCGATCCTAACTATTGGTGATGGACTCGTCAGCCAAATTCCTGCTCTGTTGATTTCAACGGCTGCGGGTATTATCGTAACACGGGCATCATCAGAAGGAAATTTAGGTCACGATATCACCAAACAGTTAACCGGACAACCTAAGCTTCTTTATATAGTTGCTGGTACTCTTGTGGTGCTTGGCTTATTCACACCAATTCATTGGTTCACGACGTTCCCGATTGCTGGTTTGTTAATTTACGCAGCTTTTAGAATGCAAAAGAATTTGGATCGCGAAGCGATCAAAGAAGAACAATTGGTCGAGGAGCAGCAAATTGAGGAAGTGCGGAGCCCTGAAAGTGTTATTTCCTTGTTACAAGTCGATCCTATTGAATTTGAATTTGGTTATGGATTAATCCCTCTTGCTGATACTCAACAAGGTGGAGATTTACTGGATCGAATCATTTTGATTCGCAGGCAGTGTGCACTTGAACTTGGGGTTGTCGTACCCGTTATTCGCATCCGTGACAATATTCAACTAAGGCCGAATGAGTATATCATCAAAATAAAAGGCAATACCGTTGCACGCGGCGAACTACTTCTTAATCATTACTTAGCCATGAGTCCTGGCATTGATGATGACTCAATTGCAGGTATAGAAACGACCGAGCCAGCCTTTGGATTGCCTGCTATATGGATAGATGAAGTGACCAAAGAAAGAGCGGAGCTATCTGGCTACACTGTCGTTGATCCGCCTTCGGTAGTGGCGACACACTTAACAGAAATTATTAAGAAACATACACATGAACTTCTGGGTCGTCAAGAAACTAAAGCACTTATTGAGAATGTTCGCGAATCTTATCCAGCGCTTGTTGATGATCTTATTCCTTCCGTATTATCGGTTGGGGATGTTCAGAAGGTATTGGCTAAGTTACTGCGTGAGAAAATTTCTGTACGTGACTTGGTAACGATTTTGGAAACTCTTGCTGATTATGGCTCCTATACAAAAGATCCAGAAATACTAACTGAATATGTAAGACAATCATTGTCTAGACAAATTACTCAACAGTTTACATCTTTAGGTGATTCCCTAAAAGTTATTACGGTTGGCCCTTCTGTGGAAAAGAAAATTGCCGATTCTGTTCAGCAATCAGATCAAGGGAGTTACTTAGCACTTGACCCATCCTCTTCCCAAATTATTTATCATCGTGTCAGCGAGCAAGTTTCTAAATTGATTCAATCCGGACAACAGCCGGTTATTTTAACATCACCAACGATTCGGATGTATTTAAGACAATTGCTTGAGAGAACTTTACAAGATATACCTGTATTATCCTATAGCGAATTAGAGCCTAGCGTTGAAATTCAGAGTATGGGGGTAGTCAATTTATGAGAGTAAAAAGATACGTTGTCGATTCCATGCCGGACGCTTTGCAAAAAATTCGCACGGATTTAGGCAAGGATGCTGTAATTCTCAATACCAAGGAAATTCGCACAGGGGGTTTTCTTGGTCTATTCGGCAAGAAAAAGATTGAAGTTATCGCTGCAATTGATGGAGCAAGCACGAATTCAGGAGGGGCTGCTCAACGTTTTGCACCGCAACCTCAGCCTCAACAGCAGAAAGTAATAAGTCAAGAGCAACCTGCAAGAATCCAATCGCATTACTCTGATTTTCCTGATGTTCCAGATGTGATTGCGCCTGTTTCAGCCAAAAAAGAACCTGTTACTGTTAGCACGGGCGTTGAGACGCAAAAGAGTTTTGCTTCACAGCAGTCCTACTCACCGGTTTCGGTAAATGCACCGAATAGAGTCATTCTCAAGGATGAGCACCTCATGGAGGAACTCAAACAAATGAAGGAAATGATGAGAAAGCTTACTCATGCGTCGGATGAGTCAAGTCTCCCTGAACCTTTACAGAAGATTGAACAACGGTTAATTGAACAAGAAGTTGATCCTACGCTAGTTCGTCAAATTATGGATGAAGTTGTGGCCGATTTTCAACTTGCAGATGAGCCTGTCACAGATGAGTCAGCTCTTCAAGTCGTGCGATCCAAACTGGGGCAAGTCCTCCAGTCTGATCGCAGTAAACAAATCTCACCACAAACACGCGTGGTACATTTCGTAGGACCAACTGGAGTTGGAAAAACGACAACCATAGCAAAGCTTGCAGCGGAACAAGTGTTGAAGTATCAACGTAAGGTTGGTTTTATTACATCAGACACATATCGAATTGCGGCAATTGAGCAGTTAAAAACTTATGGGACAATCTTGAATGTACCCCTTGAAGTTGTTTTCTCACCTCAGGATTTAGCGAAAGCATTCCATAATCTAGCAGAATGTGACGTTATTTTTATGGATACGGCTGGACGCAATTTTCGAAATGAGATGTATGTTTCTGAACTTAACTCTTTGCTAAAGACACAAGGAAATAGTGAGACGATTCTGGTTTTGAGCTTAACAACCAAGTATCGAGACATGAGAGCGATCACGAACAATTTTAATAAATTTAAGCTTGACAAAGTATTGTTCACCAAAATGGACGAAACAGACTCCTATGGTGCAATTGTAAATGTTGTTCACGAGTTCTCACTGCAGCTTTCGTATGTTACCAACGGTCAAAGCGTACCCGATGATATTACGGAAATGAATGAGTGGCAAATCATCGATTTGTTATTGGAGGAACCTAGAGCATGAAGGATCAAGCAGAAGGGTTGCGGAACCTGGTACAGATACAGAATGACAAAGGTACAAAAGCAACCAGGATTATTACCGTAACTAGCGGAAAGGGAGGCGTTGGTAAATCAAATTTTACGCTAAACTTTGCTTTAACGCTTCAGTCCAAAGGTTATAAGGTTCTTGTCTTTGATGCTGATATTGGGCTTGCCAACATTGATGTGCTCATGGGGATTTCCTCCAAATACAATTTGTACCACTTGTTAAAAAAGGAAAAAACGATCTGGGAAATCATCCAGAAAGGCTACAATGATTTAGATTTCATAGCAGGTGGATCTGGCTTTAATGATTTACTTCGCTTAACCGATGAAGAACTCAACTACTTTGCCGAGCAAGTCATGCAGCTCAATGGGTATGTTGATTTTATCATTTTTGATACAGGGGCCGGATTATCCAAAGAAACGCTGAAATTTATTCTTGCCGCTGAAGAAGCATTTGTTGTCACAACGCCTGAGCCTACTTCCATTACTGATGCTTATGCCATTATAAAAATGGTTAACTCAATGGGACATGATGTTTCTTTCAAACTGGTGATTAACCGAGTAACCGATGCAAAGGAAGGCAAGCACACGGCCGATAAAATTTCTTTAGTTGCTAAACAATTCTTGGATATCCAAATCCCTACATTAGGATTCGTTGATGATGACGTTGCTGTATCTAAGGCGGTTAAAAAGCAGATACCTTTTACAGTTGCTTTTCCGAATTCAGCTGCATCTCGTAGTCTTCAATTATTAGTTGATAATTATATGAATGGTTATCGAGTAATCAACACACCTACATCCGGTGTCAAGGGCTTTTTAAATAAAATGATGAAACTTTTAAAATAGGATTTTCGCAAATCGTGTCGAATATGCTCATAAGAGGGAGGGAAGCAGCTTTGGCACAATATAACATTCTTGTCGTAGACGACTCCGTTTTTATGCGTAAAATTATAAGCGATTTGATTTCAGATAATCCTCAGTACAAAGTGATTGGAACAGCAAAAAATGGTCAAGAAGCCATTGAACAAGTGAAGCTATTACGACCCGATGCCATTACAATGGATGTGGAAATGCCAATAATGAACGGTTTGGATGCCTTACAGCGAATCATGGCAGAACAACCAACGCCCGTCATTATGTTAAGTTCCTTAACTCAAGAGGGTGCTTCCGAAACGATTAAAGCGCTCGAGTGGGGAGCTGTCGACTTTATTCGAAAGCCGTCAGGCTCCATATCTCTAGACCTGTATAAAGTTAAACAACTTCTGCATGAGAAGCTGCATATGGCAGTTCGAACGAAGTTAAGGCCAGTACCGAAGCAGCCTGTGCCTCCGAAGGTTACTCAACCTTTAATAGCTAGTAATGCCAGTTTGATGAAAGCACCTGAGACTAAACTTGCTGCAAAACCTGGTTCAACGCATTTCGATCATCTTGTAGCCATAGGTACTTCAACCGGAGGACCTCGCGCCTTACATCAAGTGATCTCTCATATTCCTGCAGGGTTTCCTGCGCCAATTTTAATTGTTCAACATATGCCACCTAATTTCACCAAATCATTAGCCCAACGTCTGAATGACATTTCTCAGATACAGGTAGTCGAGGCTGCGGAAGGAGATGTGCTCCAAACGGCAACAGCTTATGTAGCGCCGGGAGGATGGCATATGGTCATCTACAAGGATTCGGACAAAACGTACAAAATTCGCTTGACCAAAGAAGAACCTCGTTCTGGCCACCGTCCTTCGGTGGATGTCATGTTTGAGTCCTTGCTTGGTATGGATGAGTTGAAGCGGCACATCGTCCTGATGACAGGAATGGGTAGTGATGGAGCCAAAGGCATGCTCTCTTTGAAGCAGTCCGGTGTCTCAACAACCATTGCCGAATGCGAAGATACTTGTGTCGTATATGGGATGCCTAGAGCAGCTGTAGAGATCCAAGCTGCGATGCATGTTTTGCCACAGCAGGATATTGCAAATCGATTAGCTCAATGCGTACTTAATTAAATGAAATTTAGCAAACAGGTTACATAATGATTCTATTGGAGGTGTGTGGTTTTGGAACTTAGTCAATATTTATCCATGTTTATCGATGAATCGAAAGAGCATTTGCAATCTTTGAATGAGAACCTTCTTAGTTTAGAAAGCAATCCTCAGGATATTAGTATTGTGCATAACATTTTCCGCTCTGCTCATACGTTGAAAGGGATGTCTGCAACAATGGGCTTCGAGGATATCGCTGCCCTAACGCACGAGATGGAAAATGTCTTGGACTTGGTACGCAACAGTAAAATTGAAATGAACCCATTCATATTTGACTGCATTTTCAAAAGTCTTGATTCATTGGAATCTATGGTCGAAGATATTATTCAAGGTGGTACAGGAAAAGCGGACGTTGCACCCATCGTCGTTGCTCTTCGTTCCATCGTGACTGGTGACTATAAAACCGCACAAGCTCCACAAGTAACTGCTGCGAAAGAACCAGCAAAAGGTATTGAAGTGGATGAGTTTCAATTTTCTATTCTTCAACAGTCCATTGACTCAGGCTTCCTTGTATTCTATATCGAAGTAAGCGTGAATGAGAATTGTGTACTTAAGGCAGCACGGGCTTATATGGTGTTCGATGCAATGGAAAGAATGGGCGAAATTGTAAAAGCAACGCCATCTGTACAAGAAATCGAACAAGAGAAATTCGATCGTTCCTTCTCTCTTTATTTCATTTCTAAGGTTGATCAAGCAACATTAGAGAAAGAAATTTTGAATGTTTCCGAAATCCAATCAGCTGTCATTATCACAGTTGATTCAGAATCGCTTGCCGAATTATCCCGTCCAAGAACGGAAGTTGAAGCGGCAAGACAAGAAATAGCTGCAGCGGTTGCAGAAGCGATCACACCAGCAGTATCTATCGAAACCATACATAATGTTGAGCCAGTTGCAGCTGCAGCTAAACCAGCGGCAGGAGGAGCTCCTGTTGCAAGTAGAACCATTCGTGTTGATATCGAACGCCTAGATGCGCTCATGAATCTGTTCAGCGAACTATTAATTGATCGAGTACGTTTAGAACAGCTCGCTAGCGAGGTTAAACGTAATGATCTGACCGAAACCGTTGAACATATGTCTAGAGTTAGTAGTGATTTACAAAATATCGTTTTGAAACTACGGATGGTTCCTGTTGATTCGGTATTTAATCGCTTCCCACGGATGATAAGGGACTTGGCGAAATCGCTAGATAAGAAAGTAGATTTGGTCATTACAGGTGCAGAAACAGAATTAGATCGGACCGTTATTGATGAAATCGGTGACCCGCTGGTACATCTATTGCGAAATGCTGTGGATCATGGTATTGAGTCAATTAGCGATCGATTGGCTGCTGGCAAAAGTGAGCATGGTACCATTCAACTGCGTGCTTTCCATAGTGGAAATCATGTCTTTATAGAGATTGAAGAAGATGGTAGAGGGATATATAGAGAAAAAGTATTGAAGACTGCACTCAAGAATGGTCTAGTAACAGCAGAACAAGCAGCGAAATTAAGTGATTTGGAAGTTTACAACTTGTTGTTCGCATCTGGTTTTAGTACCGCCGAGAAAATTTCTGATATTTCTGGACGTGGCGTTGGTCTTGACGTTGTGAAGACGAAGATTCAGATGTTAGGCGGACATGTTCAAGTTGATTCCAAGCCAGGTTTTGGAAGTAAATTCTCTGTCCAATTACCACTAACGTTGTCTATTATTTCTGCTATGCTAGTGCGTCTTGGCAGTGAAAAATATGCGATACCGTTGTCATCCATTGTTGAAACTTCAGCGATTCAGAAGCAACAGATTCGTAACATTCACGGTAACAAAATGGTGGAGTATCGTAATTCTGTTATTCCTCTTGTCTCGCTCAGCACGTTGTTTAATGTGCCAGATTTCAATGAGGACCTTGAGGAAGAGACCGAAATTGTTGTTGTACGCAAAGGTGACAAACAAGTAGCCTTGATGGTAGATGAATTTATAGGCCAGCAGGAAATCGTTCTCAAAACATTAGGTAAATATTTATCCGGACTATTCGCAATATCCGGTGCAACAATTCTAGGGGATGGACAAGTCGCATTGATCATTGATCCGAATGCATTGATTAAATAATTACATACTTTTAGGGAGGTTTTCACAATGGGAGAAGAGAAAAAGGTAATCGTCTTCGCACTTGGAACGGAAGAGTACGGCGTGGAAGTTGAAAAAGTTAGAACGATCGAAAGAATGCAGCCAATGACGCGCGTACCTAAAGCACCGGTATTTATTAAAGGTGTTATTAATCTCCGCGGTGTTGTTATTCCTATTATTGATCTTCGCTCAAGATTCGGACTTGAAGAGCAAGCTAATTCAGATGCTACTCGTATTATCATCGTATCTGCTGGTGACTTTGAAGTGGGTCTTATCGTAGATTCTGCGAATGATGTTATCGACCTAGATACGGACAATATTGATAATCCACCAGAGATTGTTGGCGGTATCAAAGCTAAGTATCTGGATGGTATCGCACGTGTCGGTGAACAAAGATTGCTTGTTTTGCTGAATTTAGAGCAAGTCTTGAATCGAGATGAACTTCAACAGTTAGAAAGAATAGAGGAATAGCTTGTGGATGTGTTTAGCCGTTTAGAGGATTTTCAAATGGACGTTCTCAAGGAAGTAGGTAACATAGGTGCGGGGCATGCTGCTACCGCCCTATCTACTTTGCTGGATAAGCCGATTGATATGCTTGTTCCAAAGGTTAGAATGCTTCCTTTCGAAGAAATCTGCGAAAGCGTTGGCGGAGCAGAGACGGTGGTTCTTGCTATCTTCTTACGAGTAGATGGAGACGCGCCTGGCAATATGTTTTTTATCCTTGATCTAGATACTGCCAAAAATATGCTACGGGATTTGATTGGGTTAAATATCGAAAATCAAGAAGAGTATTCAGAACTGGAATTATCTGCTTTGAATGAAATAGGGAATATTTTAGCTGGTTCTTATTTATCTTCTCTTGCTGATTTTACGAATTTGAATATGCAGCCCACTGTCCCTTCGTTAGCAATTGACATGGCTGGTGCCATTTTAAGCTATGGTTTATTGCAATTTGGCCAAATGGGAGATCAAGCACTTCTCATTGAAACCAAATTTATGGAAGGGGAAAATGAAGTACAAGGACATTTCTTCTTAATTCCTGATCCGGAATCGTTTGGCAAAATATTTTCGGCATTAGGGGTAGAGTCTCCATGACGTTAGATAATTTAATTAAAGTAGGAATGGCTGACCTGAATGTTGCTCACCAATCAGGTGTGTTGAAAACAACAGGGCTGGGTTCGTGTGTGGGTGTCACCTTATATGATAGTCGCGTAAAAGTGGCAGGTATGGCTCATGTGATGCTGCCTTCCTCCGAGATAGCTCGTGAAGGCTCGCTGAACATTGCAAAATACGCGGATACAGCTATTCCTGAGTTAATCTCCAGAATGGAAAAGCTCGGAGCTACAGTGAATAGGCTAGAAGCTAAGCTTGCTGGCGGTGCTCAGATGTTTGCATTTGCGGGAAATAATGATACGATGAGAATTGGTCCAAGAAATGTAGAATCTTGTAAGGAAATGTTGAATAAATACAAAATTCCGATTCGTGCTGAGGATACCGGGGCTAATTACGGTCGAACGATAGAATTTCATAGTGAAACCGGCATCCTGGTTATTCGAAGTGTCCAATTAGGAGTAAAGGAAATTTGATGATGATTGGAACCATGCGAATTAATGTCATCGTAGCAGCATTGGCGGGCTTGTTTACATTTGCCTTATCGATCTGCAATAATTTATTTCTTTCTACTTGTCTTAAAAGTGCATACAGCTTTCTAATTTTATTCGTTCTGACATTTGGTTTTAGATGGGTGTTGGGTGTAATGATAGGAGCTGAACATGCTGCAGGCGGAGCCTCTTATGCGAATCCCTCGACAGAATCGTCCATTGGTCAATCATTGGATATGAGCACACCAGATGAGGATGAGGAAACACGTGAGCTGATGAAGGCTAACCTGGGCAGTAATAACTCTTCACTATCTAATGAAATGCAATTTTCACCACTGAATCCACCTAAGCTAGTCACCAAGAATAATTTGGACCCTGAACAACTGGCGGGTGCCTTAAGGCGAATGTCTGAAGACTAAGGATGGTGAATCGTAAATCATGATCGAGCAAAAGCAATCCCAACTAGTTAACATCGAGTTATGGAAGCAATGGAAGGAAGAGGGCTGGGTTCCCGCTAAGCAGTCGCTTATCGAGAGTTACTTGCCCTTAGTCGATTATGTTTCCGGGCGTATGGCAATAGGACTTCCCAAAAGTGTTTCGAGAGAGGATCTATCGAGCTTTGGTGTGATGGGCCTAATCGATGCTGTGGAGAAATTTGACTATTCACGCGGACTGCAATTTGAAACTTATGCTTCTTGGCGAATTCGAGGTTCTATTATTGATGGACTTCGGCAAGGGGATTGGGTACCTCGTTCAGTTAGAGAGAAGGCCAAAAAGGTCGAAGATGCTTACCAGAAGCTGGAGCAGCAATATCTACGATCCGTTACCGACGCAGAGATCAGCAGCTATTTACAAATTAGTGAGCAAGATTTTCAGCAGATGCTTCAGGATATTTCAATTACAACCGTTTGTTCAATTGATGATCCCATCCGTGAGGAAGATTCGGAAACACGTCTTTCATTACTTGTTGACGAAAAGGCAAAGAACCCAGAGGTTCAGGTTAATGAGTTTTATTTAAAGGAGTCTTTGGCGAAGGCTATTGAACGATTAACGGAGAAAGAGAGAACGGTAGTCTCGTTATTCTATTTCGAAGAGCTCTCCTTAAGTGAAATTGCAGAAGTTATGTGCTTGTCTCCTTCTCGTATTTCACAATTACATTCGAAAGCAATTCTTCGTCTTAAAGGCGTACTAGGTCGATTTAAGACGCAATTATTTCAAGATACATAATTTATAATCAGAGGTAATGAAAGGTGGTTTGTCTATGCTTGAGAGGAACATGCCATTGGATTTCTACATTAGTATTTCCATCTCGGATGACAAATTAACAGCTTATTTGTTAATTAACAATGTTGACGGCGATTTTCAAGTAACAGCAGGACAATTGGAAGAGTTATTTCAAAAGAATCACATTGTTCATGGTATAAATCGACCTTTTCTTGCTCAAATAGCTGCAAATCCAAAACCTTTTTATCATCAAAAAGTTGCAATTGCAACGGGAACGAAGGCAATAGAAGGCCAAAGCGGTTATATTAAATTTATTTTTGATTTTGATGAGGATGAAAAAAAACCGCAAGAGCTGGATGACGGCAGGGTAAATTATAAAGAAGTTGTGTCGCTTCATAATGTTAGAAAAGGACAGCTTATTGGACAGCGTTTTCTGGCAACGGAAGGCACACCGGGCAGAGCGGTTACAGGAGAGACTCTTTTTGCTAAAGCAGGGAAAGAAGCTAGATTTAAATTAGGTAAGAATGTGGTAACAGATGCTGAACAAATGGGCCTATATTCTACAATTGATGGCATGGTGGTAAGAACTGATCGTGACAAAATTAATGTGTTTCCTGTCTATGAAGTGAATGGGAATGTTGATTATAATATTGGGAATATTGATTTTATCGGTACAGTGGTTATTCGAGGGAATGTTCTTCCTGGTTTTAAAATCCGTGCAGCTGGGGATATTCGTATCACTGGTGGCGTGGAAGCCGCAGAACTTGAAGCGGAAGGTTCTATTGAAATCAGTGCAGGCATTGTAGGTCAGAATAAAGCACATGTCAAAGCGGGTAAGAATGTAAAAAGTTCCTTCATTCAAGATGCTATTGTTGAAGTCGCTGGAGAATTAACGGTTTCTCAGAGTATCATGCATTCAACAATTAGAGCAGGCAAGGCTGTAAATTGTAATGGTTCCAAAGGACTCATAGTCGGAGGCACCATTCAAGCCGGTGAGCGAGTTACTGCGAGGACGATAGGGAATTCGATGTCAACGGCTACAGTTGTTGAAGTTGGCGTACTCCCAGAGCTTCGGAATGAAATGATTGATCTACGCAATCAACTCAAAGTATACATGGAAAATATGGATAAAACGGATAAAGCGCTTACGCTATTAAATCAATTAGCAGCGGCAGGTCAACTTAGCCCAGACAAAGTGGCCATGCGAATTAAGTTGACTCATACGAAAAAGCAAGCTTTAGAAGAGCAAAATACCATCAAAGAACGTATTCTTGAGATTGAGAAATCGTTAGAAGATTCCGATAAAGCAAAAGTAGAAGTATTGTCTACAATGTACGGGGGAACGAAGATTGTCATTGGCCGGTATACGAAATTTGTCAAAGATCCAACAAGCCGTATGACATTTCGTTTAAGTGAGGGCGATATTTCTATGAGTGCCTATGTGTGAGTGAAGGAGAGGGTAAGCGATGAGTTTTAAAGCCATCGATTTACAGTTCGCCGTACACAAAAACGATGAAGCGGGCATCCGTCAAAATCAGCTTATGCAGAAACCGCGGCAGGACGAAACGATCTTGGAGAATCAAGCTGTCCAATTAACGGAGAAGGATCGCCATCGCAGCAGCAAGCTTGAAGAGAGCGTTCGTACAGATATGAAGGATCATGGCGATAAACGTCAGCAGTCTAATAAAGGTAAGGCTGCGAACAAAGGGAAGACAGATTCCGCTTCCCTTGAAGGCAGCCATCAGCCAGATCATCCATATAAAGGGCATCATATTGATTTATCCTTATAACTAGTTATCTCATATATAGAAAAAGGTGAACCCAATGGCTATGCAGCCGTGGATGTATGTCGTACTTCTAGGCCTTGTTTTAATTGTCTATGCACGTTTCCTGCCTAAAGAGCAAGCGGCCGCGTCCACTAAGATGAACGTTGTCCAAGAAATCGAAGAAACCATCGAGCATTTCGCTGCGGAGATGGATGAACAAAATCAAACGCTGCTCAATCTGTTCTCTAAAACGAAACAAGATTACGAGATAGAGCTTGCTAAGCTTGCAGGCAGACTGGAATCATTGGAAAAGCAAAAGCATGAACTGTCGCAAGAATTAACGAAAGTACATGTCAATCATCAATTGAATCAAAGAACAAATGCGGCAACTGACGTGCTTACTGGTGTCCAAAATGCTGTTATATCTGAAATACATGTTAGTAATCCAGTCCATTCTGTTCAAGTAACTGCGTCTGAGCTAGTTGCGCCTACTATAGAGTCTGTAGTGGAAGAACCCATTTACACGGGATTGAGTATGAAGAGCAGATACAAAGAGCTATTTTCACTGCATGATCAAGGAAAAGGCGTCGAAGCCATTGCTAAAAAGCTAGGCATGAATAAAGGCGAGGTCAGTCTAATCCTTCAATTATCCAGACAGGAGGAAATGACCCGTGTTTAAAAATAGGTCGTACGTTTTTGGAATTGGGACTGGAATTATTGTAGGAGCCATACTTCTGCAATTGATGTCTGTTCGCGCCAGCGCGCCTGGTCAAACGGGCCTTGCATTGGATGAGATGGATCCTCAGAAGTTAAAGGTTGAAGCTGCGAAATACTACCAGGTATTCGATAAGAATACAAAGTTATTTACGCAAACTGAGCTAGATGAAGCGGTATTGAAAAAGGTCAAAGAAGAAACAGATAAATTGGCGGCTGCTAAACCTCAGGACAAGGCCAAAGCAAATACACCTGAAGTTACTTCGAAAATAATTATTTATGTACAACAAAATCTTGATGCAACAGCTGTTAGTGAACTTCTCGTGAAATCAGGCATTATTACCGATCGTAAAGCTTTCATAACGGAACTTGATAAACAAGGTGGCAACACCAAAATTCAAATCGGTTACCATGTTTTTGAAGGTGTTACGGAAATCCCCAAAGTCGTGACCAATTTAATTACAGTTCAATAGATAGTCCGACAAATGGATCTTTTTCATGAGGTCTGTTTTTGTTGTTTCTATACATTTACATGCATTAGTAGGGCTTAAATGACTAACATGACAAAGGGTTGCATAGGCTTTTCAGTTGTGGTATATTTATTCACGGTGTTAAAAACTCACGCCCGTCAATTTGCATAATGGTGCTTACTTCGGTAGGTTTTATGCAAAGATGCGATAGGCGGCGGATACCAAATAAACCATTTTAGAGGAGGGATTGGGGATGGCAGTTATCTCCATGAAACAGCTTTTAGAAGCTGGCGTACATTTCGGTCACCAAACACGTCGTTGGAACCCGAAAATGGACAAATACATCTTTACAGAAAGAAACGGTATTTACATTATCGATCTACAAAAAACGGTTAAAAAAGTTGAAGAAGCTTACAACTTTGTTAAATCCGTTTCTGAAGATAATGGTACGATTCTTTTCGTAGGAACGAAAAAACAAGCTCAAGATTCCGTTGCTGAAGAAGCAGAACGTTGCGGAATGTACTTCATCAACCAACGTTGGTTGGGTGGTACGCTTACAAACTTCCAAACAATTCAAAAACGTATTGACCGTTTGAAAACTCTTGAAAGATGGGAAGAGGACGGCACTTTCGAAGTTCTTCCTAAGAAAGAAGTTATCATTCTGCGTAAAGAGAAAGATCGTCTTGAGAAATTCTTGGGCGGAATCAAGAACATGAAGGGTCTGCCTAGCGCACTTTTCATTATCGATCCACGCAAAGAGCGTATTGCTGTTGCGGAAGCTCGCAAATTGGGTATCCCAATCGTTGGTATCGTTGATACAAACTGCGATCCGGACGAAATTGATTACGTGATTCCAGGTAACGATGATGCGATTCGTGCGGTTAAATTATTAACAGCTAAAATTGCTGATGCAGTTATCGAAGCACACCAAGGCGAGCAAACAACAGCTTAATCTATAGGAATGTGAAAAGGGTGGTTGGAAGGTGTAACAGCCTGTCACCACCCTTTTTTTAAAGAATCAATAGGTATTACATACCAATAACAACTATCGGGAGGTTTCTTTCAATGGCAGTTACAGCAGCACAAGTGAAAGAGTTACGTGAAAAAACAGGCGCAGGAATGTTGGATTGTAAGAAAGCGCTTGAAGAAGCAAACGGTGATATCACCAAAGCAGGCGAGTTGCTTCGCGAGAAAGGTCTTTCTGCTGCAGCTAACAAAGCAGGCCGTATTGCTACAGAAGGCGCTGTAGAATCTTACATTCACGCAGGCGGTAAAGTTGGCGTACTTGTTGAGATCAACTGTGAAACTGACTTCGTTGGTAAAACAGAGCAATTCCGTACTTTCTGCAAAGATATCGCTATGCATATCGCAGCGGCTAACCCGACTTATGTACGTCGTGAAGAAGTACCAACAGAAGCTTTGGAGAAAGAAAAAGAAATTCTTCGTAACCAAGCTTTGAATGAAGGCAAACCTGAGAAAATCATTGACAAAATGGTTGAAGGTCGAATTGGGAAATACTACGAAGAGTTCTGCTTGATGGAGCAACAATTCGTTAAAGATCCAGATAAAACGATTGACCAATTGTTGAACGAGAAAATCGCTGCAATCGGTGAGAACATCTCCATTCGTCGTTTCGTACGTTTCGGCCTTGGTGAAGGTCTTGAGAAAAAACAAGAGAACTTTGCGGAAGAAGTTATGTCCCAAGTTAAACTATAATAGGCATTTAAAAAAGATGGAACACTTGGTGTTCCTTCTTTTTTAGCCCATAAGAGAGAGCTTTTCATGCATTGAAACGGAGGTTATACAAGTTGGGTCAACCTTTTTATAAAAGAATAGTGCTAAAATTGAGCGGCGAAGCTTTGGCAGGACAGCAGGGTTATGGCATTGATTCGGAAGTGATTACTTCCATTGCCCAACAGGTAAAAGATGTTGTGGAATTAAATGTAGAAGTCGCTATCGTTGTAGGCGGTGGAAACATTTGGCGTGGTATCGCAGGCAGTGAGAAGGGGATGGATCGTGCGACAGCCGATTACATGGGTATGCTTGCAACAGTCATGAATTCATTGGCTCTGCAGGATGCGCTTGAGAATCTGGATGTGCCTACGAGAGTCCAATCTTCAATTACTATGCAGCAAGTGGCTGAACCATACATCCGAAGAAGAGCAATGCGTCACCTTGAGAAAGGTAGAGTTGTTATCTTTGCGGCTGGGACGGGGAATCCATACTTCTCAACGGATACAACGGCAGCTTTAAGAGCAGCTGAAATTGAAGCAGAAGTTATTCTCATGGCCAAAAATAAAGTGGATGGCGTATATTCGGCAGATCCATTCAAAGATCCAACAGCGAAGAAATTCGAGACGTTAACCTATATGGAAGTTATCAGCAACAATCTTGGTGTCATGGATTCCACCGCATCTTCCCTTTGTATGGATAACAACATCCCGTTAGTGGTGTTCAATATCACAGAAAAAGGGAATATCAAACGCGTGGTCCTTGGCGAGAAAATAGGGACTACAGTTAAAGGGAGTGTCTAAATCATGCCACAATCAGTAAAAAAGAATGCAGAAGATCGGATGGATAAAGCCATTGGCGCCTTAAGAAGAGATTTAACTTCTCTTCGTGCAGGTCGCGCTACGCCATCTTTATTAGATCGCATCCAAGTGGAATATTACGGAGCGATGACACCTGTGAATCAACTTGCGAATTTAACAACACCGGATTCACGCACTTTACTCATTCAACCATGGGACAAAAGTTCAATGACGTCGATTGAGAAAGCGATTATGAAGTCAGATTTGGGATTAACGCCATCTAATGACGGCTTGGTTATTCGAATTGTCATTCCTGCTCTTACAGAAGAGCGTCGTAGCGACCTTGTGAAAATGACGAAGAAATTTGGCGAGGAAGCAAAGATCGCTATTCGTAACATTCGTCGTGATGCAAACGACGAGATCAAAAAGTTAGAAAAAGCAGGGATTTCCGAAGACGAATCCCGTAAACATCAAGAAGATATCCAAAAGTTCACGGATAAATTCGTAGCTGAAGTTGAGAAAGTTTTGGCTGCTAAAGAAAAAGAAATCATGGAAGTATAAGATAGATATGCCCCCGGGTATTCGCTGGGGGTTTTTCATCTTTCCCTAGTTGGGAGGAACAACTGTGCTCAAGCTAATTAAGAAATGGTTAGGAATTAATGGTAAGTCTGTTTCTTCAGCTATACCAGCTATCGAATTAGATAAAGTGCCAGCACATGTCGCTATTATTATGGACGGAAACGGTCGTTGGGCTAAGCAAAGAGGCTTGCCTCGTGTAGCAGGGCATCATTCCGGGATGAAAAATGTTAAGAAAATTACGATGGCTGCAAATGAGATCGGTGTTAAAGTGTTAACGATGTATGCTTTTTCAACGGAAAATTGGAAAAGACCGAAGGAAGAAGTTGAATTTCTGATGAAACTTCCTCAAGAATTTTTTCCCTTAGAAATCGAAGAGCTGATCGAAAACAATGTTCGAATCCGTATGACGGGTTGGAAAGAAGGCTTACCTGACTACACACTCAAAGCCATTGAGGGAGCTATCGAACGGACGAAAGATAATACAGGCCTCATTCTGAACTTTGCCTTAAATTACGGTGGACGTAAAGAAATGATCGCTGGTGTTCAGGATATGATTCGTGATGTTCAAAATGGCAAACTACAAATCGAAGATTTGGATGAGGCAAGTTTTTCTTCCTATATGTTAACTTCGGATTTACCAGATCCAGACTTGTTAATTCGAACTAGTGGTGAGCTTCGACTAAGCAACTTTCTTCTTTGGCAATTAGCATATTCGGAGCTTTGGTTTACGGAGGCGTACTGGCCGAAATTCACGGAATCATTATTTATGCAAGCAATTGCAGAATATCAGCGCCGCGGGAGAAGATACGGAGGTATCTAATCACTTCGTATGCTTCCGGCGCGTGTTCATCTAGGGGGATTCATCTTGAAGCAAAGGATCGTCACGGGAGTCATTGCCGGGCTCGTATTCATTACGTTATTAGTATTAGGTGGTTATTGGTATGCTGGGTTAATCGTGTTGCTGTCAATTATTGGCTATCGTGAATATATGCAAATGAACGGCTTCACGAAGTATAAATTAACAGCGGCTGTTGGTTTAATCTCCTTGTTAACCTTAACGGTGCCGTGGGAAACGTTTGGTGGTTCACTTCCCGTTTCTTCGACGGCCATTATTTGGCTGACGATGTTTGTCTTGCTTTTCATCACAGTCGCTTCAAAAAATATGATTACAATAGATCAGGTTTCTATTATTCTACTTGGTGTTATTTACATAGGTTTTGGATTCAATTATATGATAACTACACGCTTGGCGGAGCATGGCTTATTTTGGTCAATCGTTGTGTTTGTATGTATTTGGGCTTCGGATTCAGGAGCTTATTTTGTCGGTTCGAAGCTGGGGAAACATCCTCTATGGCCTCAAATCAGTCCTAAGAAGTCCATTGAAGGAGCTATCGGTGGTGTCGTTATTTCGATGATTGCCGCAATAGGTTTCGCTTTGTATGCACCGGATATGCTTGGAATTGGCAAGGCAGTGTTGCTTGGCTTCGTAATTGCTGTTGTTGGACAAGTCGGTGACTTAATACAGTCGGCATATAAGCGAGTTAAGGGCATTAAAGATACGGGAACCTTACTTCCCGGTCACGGTGGTGTACTAGATCGAATGGATAGTTGGCTTATCGTATTTCCATTTATTCATTGGCTTGGAATTCTTACTCACTAATAGTCATAGACGAGGTGGAATAGGATGAAACGGATTGCCATTCTGGGTTCAACAGGGTCTATCGGTACACAAACCTTAGATATTGCCCAGCACGCCCCAGATAAATTTCAAATTGAAGCATTATCTGGTGGTTATAATAGTCAACTATTGATTGAACAGGTTAAAAAGTTTCACCCAAAAGTTGTATCGATAGCGACCAAGGAGCTGGCCGACGAAGTTTCCAAACATGTTTCGTCATCTACCAAAGTGGTATATGGTGAAGAGGGGTTAATGGAAGTTGCTGCGTCAACAGATGCAGATCTAGTAGTCACAGCGTTGGTAGGGAGTCAGGGGCTTAAGCCTACAATGGCAGCGATTGAAGCTGGCAAACACATTGGTCTTGCAAATAAAGAGACGCTTGTGAGTGCAGGCCATATTGTAAAGGATGCTATTCGTCGTAAAGGAGTGTCTTTACTGCCTATTGATAGTGAGCATTCGGCTATCTTTCAATGTTTGAATGGAGAGAATCACTCGCAAATTGCGAAAATAACACTTACTGCTTCTGGTGGTTCGTTCCGAGATCGGACGCGCGATGAATTAGAGGGCGTAACGGTCGAACAAGCTCTCCAACATCCGAATTGGTCGATGGGTGCTAAGATCACCATTGATTCCGCGACGATGGTCAATAAAGGTCTTGAGGTCATTGAGGCTCATTGGTTATTTGATCTCTCCTATGACCAAATTGATGTCCTTATTCATCCCGAAAGTGTCATTCATTCCTTTGTAGAATTTGTTGACAATAGTGTTATCGCACAGCTTGGTAATCCGGATATGCGAGTTCCTATACAATACGCTCTAACTTACCCTGACAGATATCCGACGCCGACCAATCGTCTTGATTTGGCTGCTATCGGAAAGCTTCATTTCCGCGAGATGGATTATAATCGGTATCCTTGTTTACGAATGGCCTTTGAAAGCGGCAAACAGGGGGGCACTTCCCCTACGGTTTATAATGCAGCGAATGAAATCGCTGTTGCGCGCTTCCTCAAAGGTGAGATTACGTTTTTGCAAATTGAACAGATCATTGAGGCTGTTTTGCAAAAACACGAATCCCATTCAAACCCTCATCTAGACGTCATTCATGAGCAGGATATTTGGGCAAGAGCCTTTGCATCATCCATTCTATTTTAATTTCATGAGAGCTTAGGTCAGCGAGGTTGGCTCGGCTCTTTTTTCAATCTATCCCCTAGGCGCTTTATAAAGTAAAGTCTAATTCAAACTCCCAGTTCGTATACTGTGCTAAAAGAGCATAGCTTGTATTCAGCAGTTCAATAATGTTAATCTAAGAACATGCTGTCCATAAGTGGATGCCTAAAAGGCAGGTTTTCAAACGAAAACATTATGGTTTTTGCAAACATAGGTAAGTTTTCTGAAGAAAACTCGAAGGAGGAAATACGACTTGTCAGCCATAGAAGTTGGATTGAAGGTTATTTTGTTGTTTTTCGTTCTCGTTACGATTCATGAATGGGGTCATTTTTACTTTGCGAAACGTGCAGGCATCTTAGTTCGAGAATTTGCAATTGGCTTTGGACCCAAAATTTTCTCATATAAAAAAGGGGAAACTCGCTATACCTTGCGCATATTGCCGATCGGTGGATTCGTTCGGATGGCAGGTGAAGACCCCGAAATCGTCCAAGTGAACCCCGGACAAACGGTGGCGGTTAAACTTAATAAACAAAACCAAGTGTCATCTTTATATCTTGATCAATTAGATCGACGCTCGAATGTAATCATTGGAGTCGTGGAACAAATTGATTTAGAAAGAACGCTTCAAGTGTCACTTGATGTTGATGGAGAACGTGTTACTTATCCCATAGATCCACAAGCTATGATGGTGACCAAGGGGACGGAAACACAGATTGCTCCATATGATCGTCAGTTTGGATCGAAAACGGTTGGCCAGAGAGCAATTGCTATTGTGATGGGGCCTGTTATGAACTTCATACTCGCCATTGTGTTGTTCTTAATCGTGGTTATTATGTCTGGCGTATTTACGAACGTTAAGCTTGATTCCGTGCTTGCAGGTAAAGCAGGCGAGAAGTCGGGACTCCACAAAGGAGATATCATCATTTCGATTGATAATCAGCCGATTGGTGATGACCGCGAGAAGCTTGTCACCTCCATTCAATCATCTGCCGGAAAGCCGATGACCTGGGTTGTGGATCGTGCAGGAAATCCAATTACACTTCAAGTTACACCCGAAATGGAAGCAGGGGCTGGTAAGCTCGGCGTAGTCATTTCTGGAGATCGCAGAAGTGCTACCTTTAGTGAAGTGATAACTGGCACCTACGAACAAGTCGTTGGAACAACGATTGGCATCGTGACTGGTTTAAAGAAACTTGTTATGCTGCAGTTTAAATTGGATGATCTTGGCGGACCAGTCCGGACTGCTCAAGTATCCGCTGAGTTTGCCAAAATGGGAATAACTTACTTAATCTCGTGGGCAGCCACGTTAAGCTTGTATTTAGGTATATTTAATCTCCTGCCTATTCCAGCTTTAGATGGAAGTCGACTTCTATTTATGGGTCTAGAGGCATTACGCGGGAAGCCAATTGATCCGAATCGAGAAAGTATGGTTCATTTTGTTGGTTTTGCACTGCTCATGCTGCTCATGGTGGCAGTTACTTACAATGACATTTTAAGATTAATTAAGGGATAGTCCTAATCGCGTAGGAGGGTTTATGTCAAACGATAAACAGTTTGTTAAAGAGATTACACCACAGGGAGAGGATTTCTCCCGTTGGTACATAGATGTGATCAAGAAAGCTGATTTAATGAGCTATTCGCCAGTGCGCGGCTGTATCGTGTTTAAACCGGATGGCTTTGAAATTTGGGAAAACATACAACGTGAACTAGACAGCAAATTCAAAGAAACGGGTCACCGGAACGCGTATTTCCCTTTATTTATTCCAGAGAGTTTTTTCCAAAAGGAAAAAGAACACGTGGAAGGCTTTAATCCAGAACTGCCTTGGGTCACTGAAGCAGGGGGAGAGAAGCTCGAAGAACGTCTAGCTATTCGCCCAACATCAGAAACAATGATTGGTCACATGTATTCGGAATGGATCAACTCCTATCGCGATCTTCCGCTTTTGATTAATCAATGGGCTAACGTCGTTCGATGGGAGAAGCGCACATTGCCGTTCCTTCGAACTACGGAGTTCTTGTGGCAGGAAGGTCATACGGCTCATGAAGATGAGCAGGATGCTCGCCGCGAAACGATGCAAATGCTGGAGGTATACCGCCAATTTGCGGAAGATTTCTTAGCGATCCCAGTCATTGTTGGGCAGAAGACGCCTTCTGAGAAGTTCGCGGGAGCTGTTGATACGTTCTCCATTGAAGCGATGATGAAAGATGGGAAAGCGGTGCAAGCAGGGACCTCTCACTATCTGGGGACGAATTTTGCTGTCGCTTTCGATATCAAGTTCTTGGACCGTGAAAATCAGCATCAATTTGCTCATACAACTTCATGGGGAGTTAGCACTCGACTCATCGGTGCACTTATCATGGTACATGGCGATGATCGTGGATTGGTATTGCCGCCTAAAGTTGCCCCTACACAAGTCATCATGATTCCGATTGGTCCGCCAAAAACACGTGAACAGGTGATTGGACGGGTAGACGAATTGTATGCTGAGCTTAAGAAGGCTGGCGTTCGCGTTAAAGTGGATGACCGTGCCGACCAAAGCCCAGGTTGGAAATTCAATGAATATGAAATGCGCGGTGTACCGATTCGTGTTGAATTAGGGCCTCGCGACATGGAAAATGGACAAGTTGTTCTTGTTTCTCGAGTAACCGGGGAGAAGAAAATAGTTCAACAAGCGAATTTTGTCGAAGAAATTCAAAATTTACTTGCTGAGATTCATCAGCAGATGTATGATAAAGCGAAGCAGTTCCGTGACGAGCATTACATAGCGGTGGATTCCATTGATGAGTTCAAAACGTTCTTGGAGACCAAACGCGGATTTGCTTTAGCTGGCTGGTGCGGCTCTAACGCTTGTGAAGAGCAAGTGAAGCAAGAAACGGGTGCAACAAGCCGGAATATTCCTTTCAAACCTTCTGAAACAAAATCAACATGTCTGGTTTGCGGCGATGCTGCTAAACATACGGTCGTTTTTGGCCGAAGTTATTAATTACAATCAAGGGCAAATGGAAGCAACAATTCCATTGCCCTTCGTATTTTTATGGGGAGGCTGTTCATGAGTAATTTGGCTGATAAACGGAATCGCTTTGAGCTTTTGATGCAGCAAGCCGAGATTCCAGCCGAGATGATGCGCTCATTTTTTGCAGAAGGGTATATCGATCAAGTAGAAATTAGTCGAAAAAATCGCGACTGGACCTTTTATTTGGTGAAAAATGAAATAGTGCCTCAGAATATTTATCGCTCCTTTTGTAAAATGATTCAAGAGAAGTTCGCTCAAATTGCGAAGATTCGTTTTATCTGGAAATTTGAGCAAGCAGAACCCGCAGTTTTGGTGGATGAATACTGGAGCCTCTTTATGGAGTGGCTGCAGCGTGAAGTAGCATCAATTAATGGCTGGATGTCGAAAGCTAGGTTTGAGGTACAAGGTCATACGCTAACGCTCATTATGTTAGATCAGATTGGACTTGAACTTGCTAAAAAGAAAAATGTAGATATGTTCATACGGAATTTTTTTCATAATTTTTTTCAAACCGAATTAAATGTAAAATATGCGATTAGTGATTCTACCGAGATCGAAGCGGAATACGAGAAATTTGCGAAGCAGCGCGAGCAAGGCGAGAAGACCATCACCCAAGAAATCATGATGTCCATCGACATGGAAGAAGAAGAATCCTCATTGCCTGATACGGATCTCAAGCTTGTCATGGGCATAGATATCAAAGAGGTGCCAACACCTCTGAAAAACATTCAAGAAGAAGAGAAGAAAGTGACGGTTCAAGGTACCGTATTTGGACTAGACGTCAAGGAATTGAGAAATGGAAACACGTTATTTACATTTAACCTGACCGACTTTACTGATTCTTTGGCGATGAAGGTATTTGCGAAAACCAAAGATGATGTGAAGATTATGAGCTTGCTTGCAAATGGAACATGGATTAGAGCTCGAGGCAAGGTCGAGTATGATCGTTTCATGCAAATTCCTGAACTTGTCATGATTCCAAATGACCTGTATGAAGTCATGGCTCCTAAGGATCGGATGGACGATGCAGCTGAGAAGCGTGTTGAGTTCCATCTTCACACAACCATGAGTACCATGGATGCATTAACACCGATCGATCAATATGTGAAAATGGCAGCAAAATGGGGCCATAAAGCCATCGCGGTTACTGATCATAGTAACATTCAATGTTTCCCTGATGCAGGAAAAGCAGCAAAAAAGCACGGAATTAAAGTGATTTATGGTGTGGAAGCCAACGTTGTGAATGACTCTGTTCCTATCGTGATGAATGGTCGGGATATGGATCTGAAGCAAGCAACATATGTGATATTCGACGTAGAGACAACGGGACTTTCTGTTACTAATAACCGAATTATCGAGCTTGCAGGCGTTAAAATGCAGGACGGTAAAGAAATTGAGCGGTTTGCAACGTTCATTAATCCTCACGAGAAAATTCCTTATAACATTCAACAATTGACGAATATTAACGATGATATGGTAAAAGATGCACCTGATATCGAGGAAGAGCTTCCTAAGTTCATTGAGTTTGTTGGTGATTGCGTTCTCGTAGCCCATAATGCACGATTTGATATGGGGTTCCTTCAAGCGAATTTGAAACGTATGGGATTGCCGGAGGTTACGAACTCCGTTCTTGATACCCTGGAGCTTGCTAGATTTTTATTCCCTTCCATGAAGAATCATCGATTGAATACTTTGTCTGATAAATTCAAGGTAGGCTTGGACAACCATCACCGCGCGATTGATGACTCTATTGCATTAGGTTTTGTTTTATATCATTTGATTAACGAGGCTAATGATCGACAAATAACGAATCTTGCTAAATTGAATGATTATGTAGGAAAAGATTTGTCAAATCAGCGCCCTTTCCATTGCTGTGTTTATGCACTAAATGCCGTTGGGAAGAAGAACTTATTCAAACTTATATCCTTATCCCATACAACCTATTTACAACGCTCCGCAACAATTCCCAAAAGTGTGCTGGTTGAATTAAGAGAAGGTCTTCTTATCACGTCTGGCTGTGAAAAAGGGGAATTCTTTGAAGCTGTACTTAATAAATCGATCGAAGAAGCTGAGCAAGTGGCCGAGTTTTATGACATTCTTGAAATACAACCTGTGAGCTATAACATGCATTTGGTTGAAAAAGGTCTCGTTGGCAGCGTCGAAGATTTGGAAAATGCAGTACGACGTGTATGTGAAATTGGTTATAAGACTGGTAAACCGGTTATTGCTACAGGGAACGCGCATTATCTGAATCCTCGTGAGAAAGTATGCAGAGATATTGCCATTAATGGAATTACTGGGTTTAGTCCACTTAAAGCTATGAAAAAACCGGATGCTCATTTCCGTACAACCAAAGAGATGCTGGAAGAATTCAAGTTTCTTGGTGAAGAAAAGGCACTTGAAGTTGTCGTGCGCAGTACGAATGACCTGGCAGATAGGTTCGAAGTCATTGAACTATTCCCGGATAAGTTATTCACACCCATCATCGAAGGGGCCGACGAAGAAATTCGGACGACCTGTTATAATACAGCGAAGGCTATGTATGGGGATGAACTTCCGGAAGTCATTATTGCTCGGCTTGAGAAAGAGCTTGTTCCGATTATTAAGTTCGGTTTCTCTGCCAACTATTTGATTTCCGAACGTCTTGTGAAAAAGTCGAATGCGGACGGTTATCTCGTAGGTTCAAGGGGATCCGTTGGGTCTTCGGTTGTTGCGATGATGTTAGGTATTTCCGAGGTTAATCCGCTGCCTCCTCATTATATTTGCGCATCTTGTCAGCATAGTGAGTGGTTCCTGGACGGGAGCGTTCCGAGTGGATTCGATCTTCCGAACAAAGTTTGCCCGAATTGCGGCGGTAATTTAAAAGGTGAAGGTCACGACATTCCGTTTGAGACGTTTCTTGGCTTTAAAGGGGACAAGGTTCCCGATATCGATTTGAACTTCTCAGGTGTTTATCAACCGGTTGCGCATAATTTTACGAAAGAAATTTTTGGTGAGAAAAATGTATTCCGTGCGGGTACCATCGGTACTGTCGCCGAGAAGACGGCATTCGGATTCGTAAAAAAGTACGAAGAAGAGCAAGGCCAGAAATGGCGTGGTGCTGAGATTAGCCGATTGGCTGCTGGCTGTACAGGGGTTAAGCGAAGCACGGGGCAGCATCCCGGCGGCATTGTCGTAGTGCCGGATTATATGGAAGTTGATGACATCACACCCGTTCAATACCCGGCTGATGATAAGAATTCGGAATGGAAAACGACCCATTTTGATTATCATGCTTTCGATGCCAATTTATTGAAACTTGATATTCTAGGACACGACGACCCGACGATGATGCGGATGCTGCAAGATTTAACCGGTGTTGATCCAACGACCATTCCTATGAATGATGCGAAAGCGATGAGTATTTTCAACTCGACAGAAGCGCTTGGGGTCAGACCGGATCAAATCCGATCTCCTGTAGCTACTTATGGTGTTCCGGAGATGGGAACCAAGTTCGTTCGTCAGATGCTTCAGGAAACGCAGCCAAGCTCTTTTGCCGACTTATTGCAAATATCGGGATTATCCCATGGAACAGGCGTTTGGCTTGGAAATGCACAAGAGCTTATTAAAAAAGGGATTTGTAACATTAAGACCGTTATTGGCTGTCGGGATGATATCATGCTCTTCTTGATTTATAAAGCAGGAATGGATGCAGGTCTTGCCTTCAAAATCACGGAGAGTGTACGTAAGGGTAAGGGGCTTACAGATGAATGGAAAGATGAGATGAAACGTTGTAATGTGCCAGCTTGGTATATTGAATCTTGTGAACGGATTGAATATATGTTTCCAAAAGCGCATGCTGCTGCTTACGTTATCTCTGCTGTTCGTACAGCATACTTTAAGGTGTATCATCCTATTGCCTACTATGCGACATACTTTAGTGTTCGTGCAGCGGACTTTGATCTTGAACTTCTTTGCCAAGGGTATGATGCCATTCTTAAAAAATTGATTGAGATTGAAGAGAAAGGCTTCCAGGCGCTGCCGAAGGAGAAAGCGATGGTATCCATTCTTGAAATGTCACTCGAAATGACGTCGCGTGGCTTCAGTTTCAAGCCAATTGACATTTATCGATCGGATGCGACACGGTTTATTATCGAAGGTACGTCACTTATCCCGCCATTTGCGGCAATGTCAGGTATCGGAGATAATGCAGCCAGAAATATTGCCGCTGCCAAAGAGGAAGGCGACTTCCTCTCAATCGAAGATTTCCAAAATCGATCCAAAGCCTCAAAGACGGTCATCGAGATGCTCAGCTCGATGGGGTGTTTCCGCGGACTGCCGGAATCGAATCAATTGTCTTTATTCTAAGCTTCCGAAGGTAGTTTTCTAAAAAAAACTTTCAAGTTAATGCTTCCGAAGTGAGTTTTCTAAAGAAAACTCTGAGCTGTCAAGTGAAAATGATTAACAAGTTTGCTATTGTAATGCAAAGAATGGTTATGGTATAATTTTTATTGGCAATAATGAGGATATCATCTTGTGATTAAAGAGTGGGGAAACCCACTCTTTACATTTTGATATAGGACTTTTCGGAATATGATAAAGGAAAGTCAATTTAGGAGGTACATTTATCTGTGGCTACACAAGCGCAAATCAAATCCGTCATTGAGGACATGCTGAAGGATTTCATTGAACAAAATGGATTTGAACTCGTGGATATTGAATATGTCAAAGAAGGCAGCAACTGGTTCCTTCGTGTCTATGCAGACAAAGAAGGCGGAATTGATATAGATGATTGCGGCCGCATCAGTGAATACTTAAGTGTTCAATTGGATGAGAAAGATCCTATTGCTGATGCCTATTTCTTGGAAGTTTCTTCACCAGGCGCGGAACGTCCGCTTAAGAAGACACAAGATTATCACAAGGCTGTGAATAGTCATGTATTTGTTACCACCTATGAACCGATAGACGGTTCCAAGGAATTTGAAGGTTTGCTGCTTTCCTTTGACGAGGAAGAACTCGTTATTGAAATTGGCAAAAAGAAAATTATTATCCCGTTCGCTAAAGTAGCAAGCGCTCGTCTAGCTATCGTTTTTTAGTGACCGTTACTTATTGAAAGGGGGGACTCAGTTCAAATGAACACGGATTTTATCGAAGCGCTGTCGGAAATTGAACGTGAGAAGGGTATCTCAAAGGAGTTACTTATCGATGCAATTGAAGCAGCGATGATTTCAAGTTATAAACGTAATTTCAACACTGCACAGAATGTGCGAGTTGATATCAATCGCCATACTGGCCTCATCAAGGTATTTGCTCGTAAAACCGTAACTGAGGAAGTATTAGATCCAAGATTGGAAATTTCACTTCACGCTTCTCGTGAGATTAATCCGAATTACCAATTGGAAGATATCGTTGAAATTGAAGTGACTCCTCGTGACTTCGGACGTATTGCTGCACAAACTGCCAAACAAGTAGTGACTCAGCGTATTCGTGAAGCCGAGCGTGGCTTAATTTATAATGCTTTTATCGATAAGGAAGAAGATATCGTTACAGGTATCCTTCAGCGCCAAGATCAACGTAACATCTATGTAGACTTGGGTAAAGTTGAGGCAGTGCTGCCTTTGACTGAATTGATGCCTACAGATAAGTTCAAACAAGGCGATCGGATTAAAGCGTATATCACGAAAGTGGAAAATACGACGAAAGGACCGCAAATCATTTTATCCAGAACACATCCAGGACTGTTGAAACGTCTTTTTGAACTGGAAGTGCCTGAGATCTTTGATGGTGTGGTTGAAATTCGTTCGGTTGCGCGTGAAGCTGGTTTCCGATCCAAAATTGCTGTTCATTCCCGCAACGCTGAAGTCGATCCAGTAGGATCCTGTGTGGGACCTAAAGGATTACGTGTTCAAACGATTGTAAGCGAACTGCGCGGCGAGAAGATAGACATCGTACGTTGGATGGAAAGCGTGGAAGAATACGTAGCCAATGCGCTAAGTCCTTCCAAAGTGCTTGAAGTGCAAATTCATGAAAATGAAAAAATGGCGCGTGTCATTGTACCTGACTATCAGCTTTCTCTGGCGATTGGAATCAAAGGGCAAAATGCTCGTCTTGCTGCCAAATTGACAGGTTGGAAAATAGACATCAAAAGTGAAACACAAGCCGAACAAGAATATGGCAGAGTGAAAACTTATTCAGAAGAAATGCACCAAGATTCTGTGAGTGTCGATTAAGTTTTTGTACGGAGCAAGGGGTGATCGGAATGAAGCAGAGAAAAATCCCTCTGAGAAAATGCGTGGCCTGCCAGGAAATGATGCCGAAGAGGGACTTGATCCGCATCGTCAAAACGCCTGAAGATGAAATTCTCATTGATCTTAAAGGGAAAAAGTCAGGGCGCGGTGCCTACCTGTGCGGTAAAGTTTCTTGTTTTAAATTGGCGAAGAAAAGTAAAGCCTTGGATAGAGCGCTGAAGCATGCCGTTGGTGCTGATATATATGACCAACTGGAGCAAGACTTCATTCGTGTCGAAGATGAATTCCTCTCTTCTAAAGAGGAGGAGTCTGAGGATGAATCCTAAATTTCTATCCCAATTGGGCTTGGCGATGCGGGCAGGGAAACTAGTTACCGGTGATGAAGGTGTGTTTAAAGCGATTCGCTCGGGTGAAGCCAAACTTGTCATTATGGCGGAGGATGCATCCGCTAATACACGTAAGAAATTTCAAGACAAATGCCAATTTTATGGGATTAAACTCATGGAAATAGGTACGAAGTATGAATTGGGCCGCAGCATTGGGAAAGAAATGCGTGTCACCATAGGTGTATTGGACGGAGGCTTCGCGCAGATGCTGCAGAAGAGTCAAGATAATCCTGCGGAGGTGAAACATATTGACCAATAAACAAGACAATAAAGATAAGACTCGCGTATACGAATACGCAAAACAACTCAATATGAGCAGCAAAGAAATTATAACCATCCTCAAACGTCTGAATATTCCCGTTAACAATCATATGAGTGTAATGGAAAATGACGCAGTTAGCAGTGTAGAAAAGTTTTTTAGAGATATTAAAGCCAATGCGGCTGCCAAACGAGCAGCTACGGACGGAGGAAATGTGAGTTCATCTACGACGAATCAGAATCCTGCAACGCAGGCTCCAGCACAAGAGAATAAAGGTGCAGCAACACCGGATTCGAAGCCAGTTGCTTCAGAACCAACGAACAGCACAACTACCAATGGCGCTGTAACAGCGCCTCAAGGACAATCTACGCCTAATACGGCTAGTCGTCCTTCTCAGCCTGGGCGCGATCAACGCCCAAGTGGTCAAGGCTCATCGCAAGGCGGACAACGTCCAAACAGTCAGGGCCAAGGTGGACAACGTACAGGTTACCAAGGATCCAATCCAGGCGGACAACGTCCTAGCGGCCAAGGCTCCAGCCAAGGCGGACAACGTTCGGGCTATCAAGGATCCAATCCAGGCGGCCAACGCCCAAGTGGTCAAGGCTCCAGCCAAGGTGGACAACGTACAGGTTATCAAGGATCTAACCCGGGTGGCCAGCGTCCAAGCGGCTCAACTGGAGGCTATAATAGCCAACGTCCAAGCGGCGGTCAAGGCTACAGCCAAGGCGGCCAAAGCGGAGCTCCACGTACGAATAGCAACTATGCAGGTTCACGTCCGAGTCAGGGTACTGGAGGACCGGGAGACTGGTGGTGGACAGAGCGCGAACAGCGGCCGTCCGCAAAATGCAGGCCCTAACCGCAGCGCAGGACCAAATCGTCAGTCTAAACCGTTTGATAACCGCAACAATAATCAAAGCGGAAGACCTGTCATTCAAGAAGCGAAGCCGCAGTTCCACGTTGGAGCAACAGCAGCTGAATTGGATGATGCAGCAGCTAAAGCAGGCGTAATTACAACTAAGAAATCCAAACCAACACCAAAGCGTTTTGATGATAACCGTTCCGGCGGAAATCGCGGGCCTGGTGGACAAAACAGAGGCAATCAACGCGGTAACAACAGAGGCAGATACCAACAAGAAACCGTTAAGAAAGAAAAAATTGACAATACACCTAAGAAAATCATCGTTCGCGGCAGTATGACCGTTGGTGAAACAGCGAAATTACTTCACAAGGATGCTTCTGAAGTTATCAAAAAGCTTCTGTTCTTGGGTACAATGGCAACAATCAACCAAGAGCTTGATTTGGAAGCTATTCAATTGATTGCATCCGAGTTTGGCGTTGAAGTTGAAATTAAGATTAAAGTCGAAGAAGATAATTTCGAGACTTTTGAAGAAATTGACGATGAGGCAGATCTGATTGAGCGTCCGCCAGTTGTTACGATCATGGGGCACGTCGATCATGGTAAAACGACATTACTTGATGCGATTCGTAAAACAAGTGTAACCGAGGGTGAAGCAGGCGGTATTACGCAGCACATCGGTGCTTATCAAGTTGAAGTTAACCAAAAGAAAATCACTTTCTTGGATACGCCTGGTCACGAAGCTTTTACAACCATGCGTGCCCGCGGTGCACAAGTAACCGATATTACAATTATCGTTGTTGCTGCTGATGACGGCGTAATGCCGCAAACCGTTGAAGCTATTAATCATGCTAAAGCGGCAGGCGTTCCGATCATTGTGGCAGTTAACAAGATTGATAAAGAAGGCGCAAATCCAGATCAAATCAAACAAGCACTTACGGCTTATGAGTTGGTTCCGGAAGAGTGGGGCGGAGATACGATTTTCTGCGAAATTTCCGCAAAACAACGGATTGGACTTGAAAATTTGCTTGAGATGATTCTGCTTGTTGCAGAAGTTCAAGAGTATAAAGCTAACCCGAACAAACGTGCTAGAGCGACTGTCATTGAAGCCGAGTTGGATAAAGGTCGTGGTCCAGTTGCCAGAATCCTCATTCAACATGGTACATTGAAAGTCGGAGATAGCTTCGTAGCTGGCGTATGCTTCGGCCGCGTAAGAGCGATGGTGAATGACAAAGGTAAACGTCTGAAAGAAGCGGGTCCTTCAACTCCGGTTGAAATCACGGGTCTTACAGAAGTTCCACAAGCTGGGGATCCATTCCTTGCTTATGAAGATGAGCGGAAGGCAAGAGACATTGCAGATCGTCGTTCCATTGCACTTCGACAATCCGAAATGACGGCAAATTCACGCGTCACGCTGGATGACCTCTTTAAACACATTAAAGACGGCGAGATCAAAGAGTTGAATGTAATCATCAAAGGTGACGTTCAAGGCTCCGTTGAAGCCCTGAAAAGCTCTCTTGAGAAGATCGAAGTCGAAGGCGTTCGCGTCAAAATTCTTCACAACGGTGTTGGTGCTGTTACGGAGTCTGATATTATTCTGGCTTCTGCATCTAATGCAATTATTATCGGTTTCAATGTTCGTCCTGAACCTGCAGCGAAAGCAACGGCAGATCAAGAGAAAGTTGATATCCGTATGCATAACATTATCTACAACGTAATTGAAGAAATCGAGCAAGCGATGAAGGGCATGCTGGATCCGATCTTCAAAGAAGTTGTTCTTGGTCAAGCAGAAGTACGTAATGTGTTCAAAATTACGGGTTCAGGTACAATTGCTGGATGTATGGTTACATCAGGCAAGATTGCTCGTAACGCACAAACTCGCTTGATCCGCAGCGGTATTGTCGTGCACGAAGGCAAAATTGACTCCCTGAAACGATTCAAGGATGACCAAAAAGAAGTGGCACAAGGTTATGAGTGTGGTATATCTCTTGAGCGTTATCATGATATTAAAGAGGGCGACATTATTGAAGCCTTCATCATGGAGTCCGTTGAGAGGTGATGACAAATGGCTAGAGTTCGTGTAGGTCGAGTTGGCGAACAAATCAAGAAAGAATTAAGCCAGATCGTTCAGTCCGAATTGAAAGACCCACGTATAGGTTTCTTGACCGTTACGGGTGTAGAAGTAACGAACGATTTATCCTTAGCACGTGTTTTTCTTAGCGTCATGGGGACAGAAGAGGAGAAAGCAGCGACACTTAAAGCTCTTTCTGTAGGTTCTGGTTATATTCGTTCGGAATTAGGCAAACGAATTCGCTTACGTAAAATTCCAGAGCTGCAATTTAAGTTCGATGCTTCTATTGATTATGGAAGTCATATCGATAACTTGTTGCACAAGCTTAATCAGGAAGGAAATTCAAACGTATGAGCAGTGGAATGAACCATGCCACCGAGTACAGCCAGCAGCTGGCAGCAGCAGCTAAGTTTATCGAGCAGCATGATGATTTCCTGGTGGTATCTCACATCCAACCGGATGGGGATGCCGCTAGTTCTACGTATGCCATCGGTTGGATTCTTCAACAACTGGGAAAATCGTTTACAATGATCAATGAGGGCGCTATGCCCTCAAAATTTTCCTATTTATGGGGAAGTGATCAAGTTCTTGATTTTGGCAAGGAAACTCCTGAAAGACTTTATCAAACCATCATAAGTGTAGATTGTGCTGATTTCTCCAGAATGGGTAGGATCAGCACTCTTTTTGATGACCAAGCACAGCTGCTCAATGTTGACCATCATCCAACGAACGATAGATTTGGTTCCTGCCATCTGATTAAACATGATGCCGCTGCAACTGTTCAAATTTTGTATGATTTAGCCATACATATGAAGCTTGTACCGAATTTGGAGTTTGGTGATTGCATTTACACGGGCTTACTGACAGACACAGGTGGATTTCGGTACTCGAATACCTCGCCTGAGGTCATGCAGATTGGAGCAACGTTGTTATCTCTTGGTGTTCAGGGCTCTGTCATAGCTGAGCAAGTGCTGGAACGAGTCACCTATTCGCAAATCGTTCTTCTGCAGAAAGCTTTATCTACACTTTCATTTGCAAATAATCGTAAATTGGCGTGGCTTGCTGTTTCTCTGGCAGATTTAGAGTTAACGGGTGCCTCAAGCGATGATCTGGATGGGCTTGTCAACTACCCTCGTAATGTGGAAGGCGTAGAAGTGGGCATGCTATTTAAAGAGAAAGCAGTTGGTGTCATTAAAGTAAGTCTTCGCTCATCAGGACTTGTTGATGTTGCTGCTATTGCGCAATCACTGGGTGGTGGCGGCCATGTTCGTGCATCAGGCTGTACAATCCATGGTACACTTGAGGAAGCAGTTGCCAAAATGGTTCAGGAAGTAGGGAACGAGCTAATATGACGTTAGAAGGCATTTTGCCTGTATGGAAACCAGAGGGCTTCACTTCTCATGATGTTGTAGCCAAAGTTAGAGGTATCCTGGGGATCAAACGCATCGGGCACACGGGTACGCTTGACCCGCAAGTAACCGGTGTTTTGCCATTATGTATCGGTAGAGCAACTCGAATGGTTGAATACATTCAGGAACTGCCTAAGGAATATGAAGCTGAGCTCCGAATTGGTCTTTCTACCGATACGGAGGATATGACGGGTACCGTGTTGGAAGAAGTTTCACAGGTGACTTTGGATGAAATGAGGGTCCGTGAGGTTCTTCATTCTTTTGTCGGAGAAATTGAACAGATTCCACCGATGTTCTCGGCGGTCAAGATTGATGGAAAACGCCTCTATGAACTAGCTCGAGAAGGCAAAGAAGTAGAGCGGAAGTCACGTAAAGTGACGATCCATAAGCTAGACATTCTCCATATGGACCTAAAGCAAAAGCATCCAGAAATTCAATTTCGTGCTTCTTGCTCCAAAGGGACTTACATAAGAACCTTATGTGTAGATATTGGCAAGGCTCTTGGATATCCGGCGGTGATGAAAAGTCTGATTCGGACATCGACGGGCAGTATTCGCCAAGAGCAGTGTTTAACATTTGAACAGATTGAGCAAATGAAGGTTCAAGGATTACTGCAGGCGCATATGATTCCTATGGATCAGGCGATTTCACATATCCCATTCATTGAACTATCTGCCGGGGAAGCCGTACATGCACTACAGGGGAAGAAAATAGCTATGACTGCGAATCGGACGGCTCATGCAGATGCATCGCAAACCATTTTCAGGGCTTATTCGCCTGATAAACGTTTTCTTGGTTTGTATGAATGGAACAGCGCTAGCCAAGTCCTGATCCCAGCCAAAGTTTTCCTCTAATTATAACGTCACGGGACAGGTTGACATGGGTAGGTGAAATGAACTTATGCGCATAATACCAATATCATACCCCATTAATATGGATGATTTGGACCTAATAGTAGGAGAGCAAGTAGTGGCGATTGGTGATTTCGATGGTGTGCATTTGGGGCATCAGGAAGTCATTGGACGAGCCCTGCGTACAGCTAAGAAACTTGGGCTGAAGGCATCAATCATGACCTTTCACCCACATCCTAGAGCCGTAATGGGTCAAGATAAATATACGGACCTCATAACTCCGATGAGTAAGAAAATGAAGATGTTTGAATCACTGGGTGTGAACCATACCTACATCGTTACCTTTGATGCCTCTTTAATGCGGTTATCTCCGGAACATTTCGTGGATCAAGTATTGGATCGACTCGGTGTTGAAAGTGTCATATGCGGTTTTGATTTTACATTTGGTTTTCAAGGTAAAGGTACCCCGGATTCGCTCTGTGAGTTGAGTCATGGGAAATTTTCAGTAGAAGTGGTGAGACCCTTTCATATGGATGGCGAAAAAGTTAGCAGTACACTCATTCGTGAATCATTACAGCAAGGGGACATAGAAACTGTCACCAGACTTCTAGGGCGTCCCTATAGTATAAGCGGCATCGTTGTGGATGGAGAGAAGCGTGGGAGAACACTTGGCTTTCCTACCGCCAATATTCAATTGGATGAGTCTTACGTCATCCCTACTAATGGTGTTTATGCGATTAAAGCCTCTGTTAAAGGGGAAACCTATAAAGGGGTTATGAACATTGGTGTAAAGCCTACCTTTAATACCGGAGAATTGAAGCCCTCATTCGAAGCTCATTTATTTGATTTCTCCGAACAAATTTACGGCGAGCATATGAATGTTGAGCTTATTGCTTTCCTTCGACCAGAACGGAAATTCTCATCTCTAGACGATTTGGTTGCTCAAATTAAACTTGACGTCGAGAAGGCCAAAAACAAATTATAACGTTTCAGTTGAAACAAGCATTTACTTCTACTGTGCGATTATGATATACTGAATAACGTTGCCAAAAGGATCTATACCTTCTGGCATGAACCTTAGCTTGGACATGCGCTATCATCGGCGATTTCTAGGCTAGTGGGGATACAATAGAATTTAGGAGATGAACAATCATGGCATTAACTCAAGAGCGTAAAACACAACTGATTCAAACTCACAAGGTACATGATACCGATACGGGTTCACCTGAGGTACAAGTAGCCATCCTTACAGAAAACATTGTCAACCTGACAAATCATCTGCGGACTCACAAGAAAGATCATCACTCCCGCCGTGGCTTGCTCAAAATGGTTGGTCAACGCCGTAAGCTGCTAGCATACGTGAAGAACAAAGATGTGAGCCGTTATAGTGCTTTGATTGAAAAGCTTGGTTTGCGTCGATAAAACCGACAATGAGAAGCAACCTGTTGCTCCTTTGCTGGGCTTGATAAAGCTTTGGCGAAGAATAGCAACGAGGTTGCTTTTTCTTGTATTTTTAAAACGGAAAAAGAAGGAAATACTAGACATTACGCAGAAATAGTGGATAACTCCAGCACAAGGCAATTTTTGAGTACATACGGAGCATAATAGTAAAGATTTCTGATCCTTACTTTCTGTGCATGTTTATCAAACACATATGAATTGAATAGAACAATTCCTTAGGAGGATGTTATGGAGAAAAGGGTACAAATGGAACTTGGCGGCAAACCGTTCATTCTTGAAACGGGTAGGCTGGCCAAACAAGCCAATGCAGCCGTAACAGTACGTTATGGCGATACGGTCGTGCTATGTACAGTAACGGCGTCAAGCGGTCCGAAAGATCTGGATTTCTTTCCGTTAACGGTTAATTATGAAGAAAGATTGTATTCCGTAGGTAAAATTCCAGGTGGTTTTATTAAACGTGAAGGACGTCCGAGTGAGAAAGCAATCCTTGCGAGCCGTTTAACGGATCGTCCGATTCGCCCTCTTTTCCCAGAAGGCTTCCGTAATGATGTGCAAATCGTTTCTATCGTTATGAGCGTAGACCAAGAGTGCCCGCCAGAAATGGCAGCAATGATTGGTACTTCTGCTGCACTAGCAATCTCTGACGTTCCTTTCAATGGCCCTGTTGGTGGCGTAATTGTTGGACGAGTAGATGGGCAATTCGTTATTAACCCAACAGGTGAGACAGCAGAGAAAAGTGATCTTCACTTGACGGTTGCCGGTACCAAAGATGCGATAATGATGGTAGAAGCTGGTGCGAATGAAGTTTCAGAGGAAGTTGTCCTTGAAGCTATCATGTTTGGACACGATGAAATCCGTAAGATCGTTGCGGTGATTGAAGAATTGGTTGAACAAGCGGGTAAACCGAAAATGGAGGTTAAACTTCATACAGTTGTTGCCGAGGTCAATCGTGCTGTTCGTGAATTTGCTCAAGCTAGATTAGTTGATGCGATTAAAATTCCTGAGAAGCATGCTAGACAAGAAGCAATTGATGTGGTGAATGCCGAGGCTGTGGAACATTTTACAGCTTTGTATGCAGAAACTCCTGGTTTACTTGGTGATGTGAAAGAAACGCTTTATGATATCGTTAAAGAAGAAGTACGTCGTTTGATCACGCATGATAAAGTGAGACCAGATGGACGTAAACCAGAAGAAATTCGTCCAATTGATTGTGATATTGATTTGTTGCCGCGTACCCATGGTTCTGGCTTGTTCACACGTGGGCAAACACAAGCACTTAGTATCTGTACATTAGGCGCTTTAGGCGATGTTCAAATATTGGATGGCTTGGATCTTACTGAAACGAAACGTTTCATGCATCACTACAATTTCCCTCCGTTTTCCGTTGGGGAAGCAAGACCGCTTCGTCCACCAGGTCGTCGTGAAATCGGACATGGTGCATTAGGTGAGAGACTCTTGAGCCTATCATTCCTAATGAAGTCGAATTCCCATACACAATTCGTCTCGTATCTGAAGTGTTAGAATCGAACGGTTCCACATCCCAAGCTAGTATTTGTGCGAGCACACTTGCTCTTATGGATGCTGGTGTTCCAATTAAAGCTCCTGTTGCTGGAATCGCGATGGGTCTGATCAAAGACGGAGATCATTTCTCCATTCTTTCCGATATTCAGGGTATGGAAGATCATCTTGGTGATATGGACTTTAAAGTTGCGGGTACAGCTGAAGGGATTACAGCCCTGCAAATGGATATCAAAATCGATGGGATTGATCGCAGCATCCTTCAGCAATCTTTGCAGCAAGCCAAAGAAGGCCGTTTGCATATTTTGGGTAAAATGGTTTCTCGTATTTCTGAGCCTAAAAAAGCTCTTTCCAAATACGCGCCTAAGATTCTTACGATGAATATCAACCCGGACAAAATCCGTGATGTTATTGGCGCAGGCGGTAAAATCATCAATAAAATTATTGAAGAAACCGGCGTAAAAATTGATATCGAACAAGATGGCCGTGTATTCATCGCTTCATCCAATCAAGAGATGAACGAAAAAGCACGTTCAATTATCGAAGGCATCGTACGCGAGGTTATTGTGGGTGAAACTTACCTAGGAACAGTAAAACGCGTTGAGAAATTCGGAGCATTCGTAGAAATTTTACCTGGTAAAGAAGGTTTGGTTCATATTTCACAAATCTCTACAGAGCGTGTAGCTAAAGTAGAAGACGTAGTGAACATTGGCGATCAAATCACTGTTAAAGTAACCGAGATTGACCAACAAGGAAGAGTAAATCTTTCTCGCAAAGCAACATTAACTTCGCAAGTCCCGGCTCAAACCTAAGCCGCGTGACTTGTGAAGTCCCTTTTAAATAGTTTTGGATAAAGAGTCAGATCAATCTGTCTCTTTTTTGCTGTTTAGTCTTACCTGGACATGCCTCGTTCTACTCTTGTCCTTTCCTGCATAAAATCAGGAAATAAGGAAGGGGGATCTGTGTATGCTCCACAAAAAATGGCTTCTGCTTGGAAGTTTTTTTGCTATGGTTCTGCTTACATTGGATGCAATCCCTAGCGTAGGAACTTATATTAACGCAGTGAAGAATAATCAAATTTCATATTTAGCAGACTCCAATTGGATGGACGAAGAAGCACTTCCAGTCTTTGCCTCATCGACTTTGAATTTAAACGAACAAAAGAAGTCAAAGATAAGCATTTTACTAGACACGATTATGAAAGAGGCTGCAAAACGAAAGATTCCCCCTATTAACGCCAAACTTGACCCTGTTTGGAAAGCTATTCCTGGTTACAATGGATTGGAAGTCGACATCGAGGAGACGCTCAAGCTTGCAGAGCATCAATTGACGCCGAATAAAATTAATTATGTAATGAAGGAAGTAGAGCCAAGTATTCAATTGAACGATCTCGGTCCGAATCCGATATATAAAGGGAATCCCAAGAAGCCAATGGCTTCTTTCATGATCAATGTTGCTTGGGGAAATGAGTATCTGCCTAGTATGCTAGAGACTCTTCGCAATGAAAATGTACATGCGACTTTCTTTCTGGATGGCTCGTGGTTGAAGAATAACGTGGAAATGGCCAAAAAGATCCAAAGCGAAGGGCATGAAGTATCTAATCACGCTTATTCGCACAAGGATATGAGAAGTATAACGCGTAGTAAAGCTGTTGAGGAAATTGCGAAAACAGAGGATCTGTTGAAGCAGCAGTTTGGTGTGAAGAATATGCTGTTTGCGCCTCCTTCGGGTTATTTTAACCAAGAAACGATTCAAGTTGCTTCGGAGTTCAATTTGCAAACCGTACTTTGGACTTTCGATACGTTAGATTGGAAGAATCCAGGGTCTGAGCGAATCCTGAAACGGTTATCGACAAGTGTCGAGCCAGGTTCACTTATTTTGATGCATCCAACCCCTTCATCCAAAGAAGCATTGCAAGGTATGATTCGTATCATTAAAAATAAAGGATTGACGATTGGCACCGTATCAGAGCTTTTATCCTCTAAACGTGTTGCTGAAGCGGGCCAAATCGCGAAATAATCGATGAATCAGCTGGAAAGTTGAGTCGTTGGCACATTTTTGTTAGACTGAGTAAGTATAATTTGGGAATAGGACTTTAGGTGCTACAATTCGAGGAGGAACCTTGGTGATCAAATATCGCTTACATAATGGCTTGAGAGTCGTCATGGAACAAATTCCTACATTTCGATCGGTAACGTTCGGGATTTGGGTGAAGACGGGCTCGCGTAATGAGTCTCATGAGAATAACGGCATTTCGCATTTTATTGAACATATGTTGTTCAAGGGGACAGAGCGCCATTCAGCCAAAGATATCGCGGAGATATTTGATGGAATCGGAGGAAATGTGAATGCATTCACCTCCAAAGAGTATACATGCTACTATGCGAAGGTTCTTGATGATCATTTGCCTCTTGCCATGGATATGCTTTCGGACATGTTTTTCCATTCTGCATTTGATGAGAGCGAGTTAGAAAAAGAGAAGAATGTGATATATGAAGAAATCTCTATGTATGAAGATACACCGGACGATTTGGTTCATGATTTATTGGCCAAAGCTTCTTATGGCTCACATCCGCTAGGATATACGATCCTTGGAACCCAGGACAATTTATCGAAAATGAAATCTGAAGATCTGCGTAACTATATGAAGCAATACTATAATACGGAAAATACGGTTCTTAGCATTGCAGGCAATATTGATGATAGTGTGCGCGAGCTTATTGAGAAGCATTTCGGTGAATTCGCTCAAACAGGCGTGGAAACCAGTTATGATGCACCGGACTTCCTTGGAGAATTGATTTTTCATGCGAAAAAAACGGAACAAAATCACATTTGTCTTTCGCTGCCAGGTCTCTCCCTTCAAGAAGAGAATCTATATCCGATGGTTCTGCTCAATAATGCCATTGGCGGTGGAATGAGTTCTAGATTGTTCCAGGAGATTCGTGAGAAACGCGGCCTTGCCTATTCCGTTTATTCCTACCATTCCTCGCATATTGACAGCGGCATGTTCACGATTTATACAGGCACAGCACCGAAACAAACGGAAGAAGTGCTCAAAGTGACAATGGAGCTGCTGCATGATATTGCCGTGAAAGGCATGACGGATTCTGAACTCAAGAAAGGCAAGGAGCAGTTGAAAGGCAGCTTGATCCTTAGTTTGGAGAGCACTAGCAGCCGTATGAACCGATTCGGGAAAAATGAGCTGATGACAGGAAAGCACTACAGTCTCGACGAGATGATCGAACGAATTGAAAGCGTTCAGATGGAGGATATTCGTCAGTTAACGAAAACGCTATTCCGGGCTCCTTTTGCTCTGTCCATGGTGGGGAATTCGGATGATGTCATTAACGGTTTCAGGAGGGATCAGCTTGTCTCTCAATAACTTTGATGTCCAAATAAAACGGGTATCCGGACAGGAGGATATTCTTCTGCCTCAGAAAATGTCCGCTGCTGCCAGCGGCTTCGATCTACATGCCGCAGTGAGCGAGCCGATAGTGCTAGGTCCGGGTGAGCGTAAACTCATCCCGACAGGCTTTGCACTCAGTATGCCGCCTGAGCTTGAAGCTCAGATCAGACCGCGGAGCGGGCTCGCTTATAAGCATGGCATCACAACTCTGAATTCACCGGGTACGATCGATGCTGACTACCGCGGGGAAGTGAAAGTGCTGCTAATTAACCATGGGCAGGAGCCGTTCACCATTCAACGGAATGAGCGAATTGCGCAGATGGTTTTCCAGCTTGTGCCGCAGATCCGGCTCAATGAGGTTTCGGAATTAACGGAGACGGAGCGAGGATCAGGCGGTTTCGGTCATACAGGACGGTAAATAGATCTACTAATTATGTAAGCATAAATGCAATAGCCCCTTCCAATGGAAGGGGTTCTTTTTGTTTTCCATGGAACTGAGCACGGAAAGTCACCCATCCTTAGGCGAACGCATACTATAACGTATCGAAACGGACCGAGAAAGGGGTGTAAGCGAGAATGCTCACTGGAATTTCGGTTGCTATTATGGGTGGAGACGCCCGGCAACTTGAAGTAATTCAGAAATTTATTGAACTTGATGCTACGGTGACATTATTCGGCTTTGATAATTTAGGGAGGCAATTTAGCGGTGTTTCAAATGCTAAACTCGATCCCATGCTGCTTCAAACCGTTGATGTACTTATTTTGCCAGTTGTAGGTACGGATGATTCAGGACAAGTGGAATCTATATTCTCGAGTGAAGAAATGAGACTGACGGACGATCTTATGTCTTCACTGCCAAAGCATGCCAAAGTGTATACAGGAATGGCCAAAAGCTTTCTGAAAAAGCTTTGTGCTGCAAATGGGATTGAGGTTGTGGAGTTATTCGAGCGTGATGATATTGCGATTTATAACTCCATACCGACAGCCGAGGGTGCGCTAATGATGGCGATCCAGAACACCGATATTACCATCCATGGTTCCGTTAGTATGGTTTTAGGTTTTGGTCGTACAGGGTTTACAATGGCCAAAACTTTGCAAGGATTAGGGGCAACCGTGAAGGTTGGCGTGAGGAAACCGGAGCATTTTGCGAGGGCGTGGGAGATGGGTTTTCAGCCTTTTTATACAAAGGATCTGTACCCGGAAGTGGGGAATATTGACTTGCTTTTTAACACAATTCCGACTATGATAGTCACAGCGCAAGTTATTACTAATATCCCACATCGCGCGCTCATCATCGATTTGGCTTCCAAACCCGGCGGAACGGACTTCCGATTTGCCGAGAAAAGAGGCATCAAAGCGATGCTAGCGCCCGGTTTACCTGGCATCGTCGCCCCCAAAACAGCTGGCCGCATCATGGCAAACACACTTAGTCAGTCTGATCGAGGAAGACTTCAAAGACAGGAGCGATGTGGAATGAATTGGCAAGGGAAAACAGTCGGTTATGCTTTAACGGGTTCTCACTGTACATTAGAAGAAGTCATGCCGCAGATTAAGAGATTTGTAGATGCAGGTGCACGTGTCATCCCGATTGTATCGAATACAGTCATGACCACCGACACTCGTTTTGGCAATGCTGTAGATTGGCAGCAACAGATCAGGGATATAACTGGGAACGAAATTATATCTACGATTGTAGCCGCTGAGCCGCTAGGTCCATCCAAGCTGCTTGATGTGATGGTTATTGCACCATGCACAGGGAACACGACTAGTAAGCTAGCAAACGCAATGACAGAGAGTCCAGTACTTATGGCTGCAAAAGCGCAAATGAGAAATTTGCGACCGCTAGTTTTAGCGATTTCAACCAATGATGGGCTGGGTTTGAACGCGATGAATATCGCTAAACTTCTCATTACCAAGAACATTTATTTTGTGCCCTATGGTCAAGATGCACCTGGAGCGAAGCCAAATTCGTTGGTAGCTCGGATGGACTTGATTATGGAAGCCTGTGAAGTTGCTCTTGAAGGTAAGCAATTGCAGCCCATGATTATTGAGAGATTTCAATACTAATTCATATATAACATCTTGAAGGGGAGAGTCCAGCTCATGTCTAACCAGAAACTTTTTAACGTTGCAGTCGTAGGCGCTACAGGCGCAGTAGGAGAACAAATAATCCGTCTATTGGAAGAACGGAATTTCCCCATCAAGGAATTGAAATTACTTTCTTCCGCTCGTTCTGCGGGCGTAAAGCTTACTTTCAAAGGTGAAGAAGTAACTGTTCAAGAAGCGACACCTGAAAGTTTTCAAGGAGTTGATATTGCTTTATTTAGTGCTGGAGGCGATGTTACGAAGGCATTAGCTCCTCACGCAGTTAAGGCAGGTACGATTTGTATCGATAATACGAGTGCATACCGCATGGATCCTGAAACACCACTTGTGGTTCCAGAGGTAAACGTCGAGAAAATTAACGAACACAAAGGTATTATTGCAAATCCGAATTGTTCCACGATCCAAATGGTAGCTACACTTAAGCCTTTATATGATCGTTATGGTATTTCCCGTATCATCGTTTCTACGTACCAAGCTGTTTCTGGAGCAGGTGCTAAAGCGATAAACGAAATGTTGAGACAATCCAAAGAAGTGCTTGAAGGAAATGATGCGAATCCGGATATTTTGCCGGTTGGTTCGTTGCCAGTGAAACATCAAATCGCCTTTAATGCAATTCCGCAAATTGATAAATTCCTCGATAACGGTTTTACGAATGAAGAAATGAAAATGATTCTTGAAACGAAAAAAATTATGGGCGATGAGTCCATTGAAGTTACAGCTACATGTGTTCGTATTCCGGTTGTTTATGGTCATTCCGAGTCTGTCTATGTTGAATTGAAAGAAGATTTCGACGTAGAAGAAGTGAAGACGTTACTTGCTAATGCCCCTGGTATTGTACTTGTTGACAATCCGGCTGAGCAGCAATATCCACTTGCAACAGATGCAGCGGGTAAGCTGGAAACTTTCGTTGGTCGTGTACGCCGTGATTTGAGCAATCCGAAAGCGCTAAATATGTGGATTGTTTCTGACAATTTGCTAAAAGGCGCTGCATGGAATGCTGTACAAATTGCTGAATATATTGCTATAGAACAATAATCAGCAAGTAGGACTGCGTTAATCATCATGCAGTGAATATGGGGGAAACTCATGCGAATCCTTGTACAAAAATTTGGAGGCACTTCGCTTTCCACCGCTCATGCTAGAGAACATGTTATTGGACACATTCAAGATGCACTTATCAATCATTATAAATTAGTTGTTGTTGTATCCGCGATGGGAAGAAAAGGGGAACCCTATGCGACTGACACGCTCTTAGACCTCGTTCGAAAGAACGGGGAAGGGCTGCCAGCGCGGGAACTCGATATGCTAATGGGCTGCGGAGAGTTAATTTCTGCGGTACATTTGTGCAGCTTATTACAAGCAACAGGTATTAAGTCTACAGTTTTGACAGGTGGGCAAGCTGGTATTCTTACGAATGATGTTCACGGAAATGCGCAGATTGTAGCTATGCAGCCTAATCGGATCCTTGAATTGCTCGAGCAGGACATGGTAGTCATTGTAACCGGATTTCAAGGTAAAACAAGTCAAGACGAATTAACCACACTAGGACGCGGGGGTAGTGATACATCGGCAACCGCTCTTGGTGCTGCCCTTAAAGCTGAAATTGTAGATATTTTCACAGATGTGAACGGGATATTGACAGCGGATCCACGAATCGTTGAGGATGCTAAACCGTTAGTTCGCGTAAGCTTCGCTGAAATCTGCAATATGGCTCATAATGGTGCAAAGGTTATACATCCACGCGCGGTAGAAGTAGCCATGCAGGCTAACATTCCGATTCGCGTGCGATCTACATTTTCCAAAGAAGAAGGAACGTTGGTTACAGCTTCAGACAGTATCCCTACAGATATGAGCCAAGTGAAGGATCGCTTCGTTACTGGAATTGCCCATTTTACGAACATTACTCAAATTCATGTTGCTGCGGTTGAAGGTCAATTCGATCTTCAGCTTCGTGTATTTAAAACGATGGCGCTGCATCAAATTAGTGTTGATTTTATAAATGTCAATCCATCTGGTGTCGTTTATACGGTGTTCGATCATGAAGCGGAACGTGCTGTAAAACTGCTTATAGATCAAGGTTATGATCCTAAGGCTGTAAGTGGATGTGCGAAAGTTTCGGTGATCGGCGGCGGTATGAATGGAGTTCCAGGTATTATGGCACATATTGTTGAGGCATTAACAGTAGAGGACATACGTATCCTTCAATCAGCCGATTCAAACACAACGATTTGGGTACTTGTTCATGGTGTTGATATGATTAAATCGGTGAGGGCACTACATCATAAGTTCAATTTAAATAAATGAAATTGTGAGATAGAGGAGGTATAACTTTTGGATTTTGGAAGAGTAATTACAGCTATGGTCACTCCTTTTGACGAGAACTTACAAGTGAACTGGGAGCAAGTGGAACCATTAATTAACTATTTAATTGAAGAGCAACAGTCAGATAGCCTTGTTATTTGTGGTACGACAGGCGAAGCGCCAACTTTAACAGACGATGAGAAGCTGAAGCTTATTGAACTATCCGTACGTTATGCCGGTGGGCGTTGTAAGATTATTGCAGGCACAGGAAGTAATGACACTGCGCACACCATTCATTTTTCCCAAAAAGTTGAGAAACTTGGAGTCGATGCGTTACTGATCGTAGCTCCTTATTATAATCGCCCTTCCCAAGAAGGGTTGTACCAGCATTTTAAAGCAGTAGCTGAGTCTGTCCAGGTATCGATTATGCTTTATAATGTACCGGGACGCACAGGTGTGAATTTGGATGCGGAGACAACCATTCGTCTATCCCAGATTCCAAATATTGTAGCTACCAAAGATTGCGCTAACACGGATCAATTGACACGTATACTTAATGATGCAGCTCCTAATTTCCTTGTTTATAGCGGGGATGACAGCAGTGCGCTGCCTGCTCTAGCGGTAGGATGTCAGGGAATTATCAGTGTTGCAAGTCATGTGATTGGAAAAGAAATGCAATCTATGATAAAGTATTATTTAGAAGGTAACATTCAGCAAGCGGCAGAACTTCATCGTAAGCTTCATCCTGTTTTTACTGGCATTTTCCGTGTACCGAGTCCTGCTCCAATTAAGCATGCTCTTGCACTGAAAGGCATTCAAACTGGAGGCGTAAGACTTCCGTTAGTTCGTGTATCCGAGCAAGAAGGACAATTCATCCAATCACTTTTTGTATGATAACGCCTAATGAATCGGTGCTTCCGGCATCGGTTTTCTTTTTTTGGGGAATCTAATGTAATCGGTATTAACTTGTTTTTGTTGTTTTTTTTCATGTATAATGGTTGCAAGTGACTAGTTCGGTTTTTTCATTTAAAATTCGTCGTCCAATCTAAGAAGGAGGTATATTCTTGTCCAAAAAAAATATTGATAAACTTTTGATCTTCGCTCTTGGCGGCGTGGGCGAAATCGGAAAAAATATGTATTGCGTTCAGTATGCGAACGATATCATCGTCATTGATAGTGGTTTGAAATTTCCAGAGGAGGACATGCTTGGAATTGACATCGTCATTCCAGATATTGGATACCTAACGGAGAATCGGGATAAAGTACGCGGCATTATCATCACTCACGGCCACGAAGACCATATTGGCGGTTTACCTTATGTGCTTAAGCATCTTAACGTTCCACTTTATGCAACTAAGCTTACAATGGGACTTATCGAAGCAAAGCTTAAGGAAGCAAATTTACTCGGTACTACGAACAGGATCCTCATTAATTCGGAATCCGTTCTTTCCTTAGGTGTTCTTACAGCATCTTTCTTCAAAACCAATCATAGTATTCCTGATTCTGTGGGTGTCGCTTTAGATACACCAGAAGGTGTTGTTGTTCATACAGGAGACTTTAAGTTCGATCAAACTCCTGTAAATGATCAATATGCAGACTTGCATCGTATGGCAGAGATTGGGAAGAAAGGCGTACTTGCCTTGCTTTCCGACAGCACAAATGCAGAACGCCCTGGTTACACAGGCTCTGAGCGCAGTGTTGGGGTTGAAATTGAAGAAGTGTTCCGTAAAGCTAAGCAAAGAGTTGTTATTGCGACATTTGCATCCAACATTCACCGTGTTCAACAGGTGTTTGATGCAGCCGCAGCAACAAATCGCAAAGTAACCGTAATCGGTCGCAGTATGGTTAACGTGGTTTCGATTGCTAGCGAGTTAGGGTACTTGCACATTCCGGATGGCATGCTGATTGAGCCGGAGGAAGTTAACAAGCTTGCCGCTGATCGCGTTGTCATTCTCTCCACAGGAAGCCAAGGAGAGCCAATGTCTGCTCTTACGAGAATGGCACGTTCAACTCATCGTAAAATCGATATTTTACCTGGTGATACGGTTATTATTGCGGCAACTCCAATTCCGGGGAATGAGCGTTATGTAGGCCGTACCGTAGATGAGTTATTCCGTATTGGCGCTAATGTGATTTACGGTCCAGGTTCAGTTACTGGCGTACACGTATCAGGTCACGGTAGTCAAGAAGAATTGAAATTAATGCTCAATCTTATGAAGCCTAAGTACTTTATTCCGATTCATGGCGAATACCGCATGCTGCGTCAACATGGCATCCTTGCCGAGTCTGTCGGCATTCCTAAAGAAGATATTTTTATGTGCGATATCGGTGACACGGTAGAAATTCAAAATGGTGTTGCTCGCAAAGGATCTAAAGTTCAAAGCGGCAACATTCTGATTGATGGACTGGGTGTTGGAGATGTAGGCAACATTGTGTTGCGTGACCGTAAATTACTGTCTCAGGACGGGATCCTTGTGGTCGTAGTTACTCTCAGCAAACAAGATGGCAAAATTTTATCTGGACCAGATATTATTTCTCGCGGATTCGTTTATGTACGTGAATCCGAGGGTCTCTTGGAAGAAGCCAATCGTATCGTAACGAATACATTAATGAAATTAATGAATGAAAATGTAAATGAGTGGGCATCTTTAAAAACAAACGTGAAAGATGTTCTCGGACGCTTTTTATATGAACAAACCAGAAGAAGACCAATGATCCTTCCTATTATCATGGAAGTCTAGTCTCGAACAAGTCACTTGAACCTATGCAAATAGTAAAGCTCTCTCCATCACTGGAGGGAGCTTTTTTTATGTGCGCCACGCATGGCGATTAACTAGGTGGTGAAAGTCCACTGTGGGGGTTTGTAGTTACCAACCACTAGCCAAGAGCAAGGGTGTCCATCGTAAGGTGGAATCTGAAGGAAGCTGGAGGCAAAATTCCGACCCAAGGAACACGAACATTATCAGGCATAAGGTATGGGATGAGTTTGCATAACAAAACGAAGTCCAATAACTACACGGACATACCAATGTAAATGATGTGGGTACATGGAAGGAAAGTGAATCGTCTTACCGTGGGAGATCTCATGGACGTGAGAAGATCATTTCGAATCACGGTTGAAATAAGATTTATCATGAGAAGTCAGCAGAGGCCATAGTACCTGATGTAGTCGACGACATGAGGGAAGGGCTGAACCTTAGGAGGTGTTAGTCAATGAAAGTTACCAATACAGGAATAAAGGGCAGCCAACTTCGAGGAGAAGGCTCCAAGCAGAAAGATAATGCGGAACATGAAGGATATGCGGGAGTGCACAATCCTGAGAGGATAACTGAAACAGGCAACACCAACGCAACCGAGTCGAAGAAGGGACTACTTGAGGAAATCGTGAGCAGAGACAACATGAACCAAGCGTTCAAAAAGGTCAAAGCGAATAAAGGCTCTCATGGTATCGACGGGATGAAAGTAGATGAACTTCTGCAATATCTCAAAGAGAACGGAGAGAACATCAGGCAGTCCATTCTGGACGGAAACTATCGTCCGAATGCCGTTCGAAGGGTAGAAATACCGAAAGAGAACGGAAAGAAAAGAAATCTAGGAATCCCGACCGTCGTGGACCGAGTTATCCAGCAGGCAATTGCCCAAATACTTACACCCATCTACGAGAAGCAGTTCTCAGAGAACAGTTTCGGATTCCGCCCCAAGCGGAGCGCACACGATGCCATCAGGAGAAGCCAAAATAACATAGAGGAAGGATACAAATATGTAGTCGACATGGACCTAGAGAAATACTTTGACACGGTTAACCAAAATAAGCTCATCGAAGTGCTATCGAGAACCATCAAAGACGGGCGAGTCATTTCGCTCATACATAAGTATCTGAGAGCTGGCGTCATCGTGAAACATCGCTTTGAGGAATCCGAAGTTGGCGTACCGCAGGGCGGAAACTTAAGTCCAATACTGAGCAACATCATGCTAAACGAGCTGGATAAGGAGTTGGAAAGCCGCGATCATAAGTTTGTGCGATACGCGGACGACCTTCTCATCTTTTGCAAAAGTAGAAGGAGCGCCGAGCGGACACTAGAGAACATTCTTCCTTTCATCGAGAAGAAGTTATTTCTCAAAGTGAATCGGGAGAAAACGGTAGTGGACGAGGCGACGAGAGTCAAATTTCTTGGATTCTCATTCTATCCGCGAAATGGAGAAACAAGGGTCAGAATTCACACGAAATCCATTGCAAAGATGAAAGCTAAAATAAAGGAACTTACATCCAGAAGTAATGGAGTAGGAAATGAAGATCGTGTGGAGAAACTTAGACGCTACATAATGGGATGGGTCAACTATTTCAAAATAGCCGACATGAAGAAACTGCTCCAAACAACGGACGAATGGATGAGAAGGCGAATCCGCATGATCTACTGGAAACAATGGAAACGAGTGAAGACAAAGTTCGCAATGTTGCAATCACTCGGAATCCAGAAACAGAAAGCATGGGAGTACGCCAACACAAGAAAGAGCTATTGGAGAACCTCCAATAGCCCAATCCTCAACAAATCCCTCGGAAATAACACGATCAAAGGACTCGGATTCTTATTCTTTTCAGATTATTATCGACAAGTCACTGCGTAAACTTAGGAACCGCCGTATACCGAACGGTACGTACGGTGGTGTGGGAGGTCGGCTATTCAATTAATGGATAGCCTCCTACCCGATTTTAGTTCGATGGGCAAATGCATGAAAGAACGCAAATTTATTCATACTATGGGAGATTAGGAATCGTAAATGCAAAGCTTGCTAGCATGATGCAGATAAAGCTTACAAAGCTGTTTTTGCAAAAGCAAAACACGAAGGGGGATTTTTCAGTGGCAGAACCCACAGGACCGAAACAACAAGAACCGGAGACAGAAGAAAGTAAAAAAAATGCAGTCCTTGAAAACATTCAACAGTTAGGTCAAACAAATACGCTTTCTGGCGAATCTAATATTTTCTGCCTCACGATTATTGGTCAAGTGGAAGGGCATATCGTTCTCCCTCCCCAGAATAAAACGACCAAATATGAGCACATCATTCCGCAGTTAGTCGCCGCCGAGCAGAATCCTAAGATTGAAGGCGTTATGATTATTTTAAACACGGTAGGGGGAGATGTGGAAGCGGGGCTAGCTATCGCGGAAATGGTTGCAACTTTATCGAAGCCTACTATTGCTTTGGTATTAGGTGGCGGGCACAGCATAGGTGTTCCAATCGCAGTATCCGCGAACTACTCCATTATTGCCGAAACGGCAACGATGACGATTCACCCCATTCGATTAAACGGCTTAATTATTGGAGTCCCACAAACATTTGAATATTTGGATAAAATGCAGGAACGTGTTGTGCGGTTTGTTACGAAGCACTCTAATGTAACCGAAGAAAAGTTTAAAGAGTTAATGTTTAAGACCGGTGAGTTAACAAGGGATATTGGGACAACGGTCATTGGTATTGATGCTGTTAAATATGGCTTGATTGATCAAGTAGGCGGTATCGGGGATGCCATTCGCGAGCTTAATCAGCGTATAGAAATTAAGAAATCAGCGGCGAACGGAGGCATCGTACAATGATACATTACTCCGTTATTCCTATGGATGTAATTTTTGAAGGAATGGATACGTATGAACCCAAATATATCGAGATTGATCAGGGTGGAGTCAAAATGCAAATTGAACCGATAAGTGGCTTTCAGGCACGAATTGTCAGGCTGTTCAGCTGTAATCCTCAGGACTATTTGAATAATCAATATGCCCCTGGAACTATTATTTCATATAGTCCTGTAGTTGAGGCAACTTTAACGTTCTAGCGTGCTCTTCCTGTATCATCCCCCAAGTCAAATATGGTATAATGTGGACTTGGGGGTGGCAAGCGTGGCGAAACGCAAGAAAAAAGGTAAGGCACTAAAAACTAGCTTGTTATTCGAGTTATATGGTATTCTCATTCTAATTTTCTCTGTCATTGCACTCGCTCATCAGGGGCATGTCGGGAATTCGTTGATTTACCTTTTTCGATTTTTTGTGGGAACGTGGTATTCACTTATACCGCTGATTTTCATATATGTGGCTTTGTATGCGATGATTAAGAGAGCATGGCCACAGATGGTTACGCCCAAGAAAGCAGGCATATTGCTGTTCATTCTTGGACTGCTAATAAAAAATCACATAGATTTGTTCGCTCAATTATATCCTGATGGCGGTTTCACGTCTGGTAAAGTCATTGGATCAACATGGAATGCTATGTTAGATGGTCTGAAACCAACAGAAGCAGGTAAAGCGGCACTTGAACATGGTATTGGCGGCGGTATGATTGGCGCTATGCTGTACAGTATCCTTTACTTTCTGTTCGATTATTTGGGCGCGAGATTAATCCAATATGCGCTGTTTGTTATGGGTTTTATTCTGGCAACAGGCATTTCTTACGTAGACGTTGGCAATATCGTGAAAGGTCGATTTAGTAATGTTGGCCAAAATTTTAAAGATAGAATGAAAGAGTGGCTGCAGGATCGCGAAACACGTCAGCCCCAAACAGCCTCAGCTGGTACTACTGCAACTAAGGCGAAAAAATCCTCTTACGTTCCTGTTGATGATGAATTCGATGAGGAAGTTTTCCAGCCTGTTAAAAGGGCGAAGAAAACTCCACTTTTTATGGAGCTTCTTCGTCCTAATAAGGAAAGTCGGAAAAAAGCAGCAGTCGAGAATCATTTAAATACAGATGAAATAGACGATATAGATGCAGCAGGTGAAACTGAACAAGTTCTTTATAAGTCAAGTGCGAAGCAAGCTGTTGAAGCAGATTCACCACCCGCAGATCAACCGATCACACCTATTATTCGTGATTTTCAAGAGCAGGTATTTCAAGAAGCTCAACAGGCAGTCAAACATCCTACAGCTTCCTCTACAGCTCCGGTTTCTAAAGCACAGGGAGCAGGGACAGTTGATACGGAGGATGAGCCAGTTACGCTAGAATTTCAGGAGAATGTGCCGATTGTGCAAACACGGCCATATGAAATGCCCTCACTTGATTTATTAGCAAAGCCTGCAGTTGGCAAAGGCAGTGAGATGGCGGACTATAAAGCGAATGCAAGGAAGCTCGAAGCCACGTTGGAGAGCTTTGGGGTTCGGGCCAAAGTTCTGGAGGTCGTCAGAGGTCCAGCCGTGACACGCTATGAGATACAGCCCGACGTAGGTGTGAAGGTCAGCCGAATCGTTTCCTTGACCGATGATATCGCGTTGGCGCTTGCCGCCAAGGATATTCGGATGGAAGCACCGATTCCTGGTAAAGCAGCGATCGGCATTGAGGTGCCGAATCTAGAGGTTTCGATCGTGACCATGCGTGAAGTCATGGAAACATCCGCTTTTCAAGAATCCAGCTCGCGGCTGTCTGTTGTGCTCGGGCGTGATATTTCTGGGCAACCAATCGTCGGAAATCTGGCAAGAATGCCTCACTTACTCGTAGCTGGAGCCACCGGTTCAGGTAAATCCGTGTGTATTAATGGGATTATTACGAGCATTTTGTACAAAGCCAAGCCAAATGAAGTGAAGTTTCTTATGATCGATCCAAAGATGGTGGAATTGAATGTCTATAATGGGATTCCACATCTACTGGCACCTGTTGTAACGGATCCTCGACGAGCTTCATTAGCACTTAAGAAAGTCGTCGTTGAGATGGAAAAGCGTTATGAATTATTCTCGAAAAGCGGAACACGAAATATTGAAGGCTACAACGCCATGTTGACAGAAAGCGGTACGGCAGTTCCTCTGCCATATTACGTAGTTATTGTGGACGAGTTAGCCGATTTAATGATGGTTGCTGCTAATGATGTGGAAGATTCTATTACCCGCCTTGCTCAAATGGCCCGCGCCGCGGGTATTCATTTGATTATTGCTACACAACGACCATCCGTTGATGTTATTACGGGCGTGATTAAAGCGAATATTCCTTCACGAATTGCGTTCGGTGTTTCGTCTCAAGTGGATTCAAGGACCATTCTAGATATGGTCGGAGCCGAGAAGCTGTTAGGTCGAGGCGATATGCTTTATTTGCCAGTAGGTGCGTCCAAACCTGTTCGTATCCAAGGAGCCTTTTTATCTGACCAAGAGGTTGAGCATGTGGTTGGCTTTGTACGCACTCAGGAACAGGCGATTTATCAAGAGGAACTGGTCCCGCATGTTGAAGAAATGCCGGATCAGCAAAATGAATTTGAAGACGAGCTGTACGACCAGGCTGTTCAAATTGTTTTGGAAGCCAAGCAAGCCTCTGTTTCCCTGCTGCAGCGACGTATGAGAGTCGGTTACACACGTGCGGCAAGACTTGTTGACTCAATGGAAGCCAAAGGGGTTGTCGGCCCTTACGAAGGCAGTAAGCCTCGAGAAGTGCTGATGTCGATTGAACAATATCATCATAATCGGATCAGTTCCTAGCTTACATAAACGATTGTACAAGCACTCTCCTAAGGAGAGTGTTTTTTTTTGCATAAACAGAGTGTCGCTTTCTCATAATAAGCAAGAAAAGGCTGTAATTTGAAAAGTGAGGTTGAGAAGGGGAATGAATAAACGATTAATTGTACTTACATTTTGTATTGTTTTCGTACTAGTTGTCGCTTTTCAGTTGAAAGGAAAGTTCAATCCACCTGCTGAAGAAACGTTTAGTAAAAATGAAGTGCGTTATGGAGCCACAGGACCTGACGTTAACGAGCTGCAAGGCAGATTGAAGTTCATTGGCTTCTATAACGGCAGTATAGACGGAGACTATGGGTATAAGACTTTAACGGCAGTGAAGCGATTCCAAGGTGAATTTGGGATGAAAGTAGATGGTATTGTAGGTCCCAAGACCAAGCTTAAACTGTGGGAAGCTACGAAGAATTGGAAGCCTACTGCTCCATCCACTGGAGGACAAAGCGGTGGAGGCAACAATAATGCAGGCAATGATAGTGCAACTTCAAATCAAAAGCCAGCTAATTTGGTGCCTTCTAATAACCTGGGCTTATCTGAGCAGGATATTAATCTGATGGCGAATGCTGTGCATGGTGAGGCTCGGGGAGAACCTTATATTGGACAAGTAGCCGTAGCAGCTGTAATTTTGAATCGGGTGAAGTCAGCTAGCTTTCCTAATACGGTTTCTGGTGTTATTTTTCAGCCTGGTGCATTCACAGCCGTAGCAGATGGTCAAATTTGGCTAACACCAAACGAATCGACGAAAAAAGCCGTAAGAGATGCGCTGAGTGGATGGGATCCTACGGGCGGTTGTATTTATTATTTCAACCCGGCAACAGCGACCTCCAAATGGATTTGGAGCAGGCCTCAAGTGAAAAATATAGGGAAGCATATTTTCTGTAAATAATTTAGACATGGACAAGGAGAAGGAGCCAGCTTTGGTTGCTTCTCCTCTTCGTATAGGAATATAATGGATCTATATCACGGACAAAGAAGGGAGACCGACCTTTGAAGCATATACAATTTGAGCGCACTACATGGAATCATATACGATTACATGTGCTGCCGACAGATCGGTTTAAAACGTTTGCCATCTCGGTGTACATAGGCCGTCCTCTAGAAGAAGAAACGGTCACTAGTACCGCATTAACACCATTTGTACTGCGTAGAGGTACTCAATTACGCCCAGAAACGAAGCAATTTCGAGAATATTTAGATGATTTATATGGTGCAGGATTTGGTTTTGATATTTACAAGCGGGGCGATTACCAAATTGTTCAGTTACGCATGGATATCATCAATGACAGATTCGTGAAATCAGCGCAATCTTTGTTAAAGCAGGGACTCGAATTCGTTGGGGAAACTTTGACAAAGCCAGCGCTGGAAGAAGGACATTTTCGAAACAAATATGTCGATGCTGAGAAGCAGACTCTCCAGAAGCGCATAGAATCAGTCATTAACGATAAAATTCGTTATGCAGCTGAACGATGTATTGAAGAAATGTGCAGCGATGATCCTTATCGGCTTCACCCTTTGGGTAAAATAGATGATTTGGACCCTATCAATGCCGAACAACTTTACGAACAATATAAAAACTGGCTTCAAACAGCACCAATGGATATTTATGTTGTCGGAAATACGACGCTTACTGAAGTAGAAGGAATTGTAAAGCAGGCATTCTCCATTGAACGTAAGGAGGATGTCGGCTATGTCACATCTGCCCCGCGGGGAGCGACAGGTGATGTGAAGACAATCGTTGAGCGTCTGGATGTTAATCAAGGGAAACTGAACATGGGACTGCGTACAAATATTTCGTATCGAGATGATCTGTACCCAGTTGCTCTTATGTATAATGGTGTTCTCGGAGGCTATCCTCACTCCAAATTATTTACGAATGTTCGTGAGAAAGCGAGTCTGGCCTATTATGCCTCGTCTCGGTTTGATGGTCACAAGGGCATTCTGACCATTCAATCGGGGATTGAAATGGCGAATTATGAAAAAGCGGTTGATATCATTCGAAAGCAGCTTACTGCCATGGAACAAGGCGAGATCAGTGATACTGAATGGAATCAAACCCGAGCCATGATTGCCAATCAACTGCGCGAAATTCAGGATTCCGCATTTGAATTAATTTCTTTTGACTTTAATGCCATTTTATCTGGAAAAGAACGTACGGTTTCAAGCTTGATTGAATCGGTGGAGCAGGTAGATGTAGCGGCTATTGCTGAGGCTGCCAAGCGTGTTCAACTGGATACGATATACTTTTTGCGGGACCAGAAGGGAGAGTAGAAGATGCAGGTTATTCCTTATCCACACCTGGGTGAAACTATTTATCACGAGAAGCTTGATAATGGGCTACATGTATTTGTTCTACCCAAAGATGGTTTCCAGAAAACCTATGCGACGTTCACGACGCAATTCGGATCTGTTGACAACTTTTTTCAGGTTGAAGGTAAAGATGCAGTTCAAGTACCAGATGGTATTGCTCATTTTCTAGAGCACAAAATGTTTGAGGAGCCAGAAGGGGATATATTCGCTACTTTCGCTTCAAACGGCGCTTCGGCTAACGCTTTTACAAGCTTTGATCGGACAGCGTACTTATTTTCATCCACGGATCATTACTTAACAAATTTAACGACACTAATTAATTTCGTGCAAAATCCTTACTTTACAGATGAAAATGTAGAAAAGGAAAAAGGCATTATCGGTCAAGAGATCAAAATGTACGAGGATAATGCGGATTGGAGAAGCTATTATGGATTAATTGAATCCTTATACGCAAAACATCCGATCCATATTGATATCGCAGGTACTGTAGAGTCCATTGCGGAAATCTCAAAAGAAACCCTGTATGAATGCTACAACACATTTTATCACCCTAGCAATATGAGCCTGTTTGTTGTTGGAGGTGTTGATCCAGAAGAGGTTATTTCGTTAGTTAAAGAAAACCAAGCTGCCAAAACGTTTCCACCTCAAGGGGATATCCAACGATTTTTCCCAGAGGAGCCATTAGAAGTAAAGGAAGCGCGCAGAGTAACACTTCTTCCGGTTTCAATGCCAAAATGTTTAATCGGATTCAAAGAGCCTGCGCCTTCTGTAAGCGGGAAAGATTTGTTAGTTAGAGAATTGACGACGAAATTAATGTTAGATGTTTTGTTCAGTTCAAGCTCTGATATTTATCAGGCTCTATATGATGAACAATTGATTTCTGATAATTTTGGTCATGAATATAATTGCAGCGATGGATATGCTTTCTCCATTCTTGGGGGAGATACCAAAGATCCGGACCAACTTGTAGCGCGCATTCGTGAAGAGGTTGAGAAACGTAAGGATGCTGGACTTGATGAAGTCACTTTCGAGCGGAGTCGTAAGAAGAAAATTGGTAATTTCTTGCGGATGATGAACTCACCTGAATCCATAGCGAATGAATTCACTAAATACCGTTTCAAAGATATTGATTTATTCGATATTTTGCCTGTTTACGAGCAGATTACACTTGAAGAAGTGAACCGTCGATTCCGCGAGCATTTTGATTGGAGCAGACTTGCAATATCCATTGTGCAAAGCGATAAGCCATCGTGACGTTCCATAAGTCATTCAGTGAACAAACGGTTCTTATAACAGGAGCTAGTCGTGGAATCGGTGCAGCCATTGCTGAGCGTTTTGCCGCGGTAGGCATGAATGTTGTTATTCACTACCGTGAGTCACATGAAGCTGCTAATGAAGTGGCCAGATCCTGTATGAAACATGGCGCCAAAGTGTTAACCGTATCCGCGGATGTCAAATCTCGTGAGCAAATCAATAAGATGCAAGAAAAGCTGGAACAAAGAAACATGGTCCCTGATATTATCGTGAACAATGCCGGAATTTCTCACTTTGGTATGCTTTCTGATGTAAGCGAAGAAGATTGGGACCTGGTGATGAATGTTAATCTGAAAGGCGCCTTTCTTTGTACACAAACGTTCATGACGGCAATGGTCAAACAAAAGTATGGCCGCATTATTAACGTATCCTCCATATGGGGCATCTCAGGTGCCTCCTGTGAGGTTGTTTACTCAACAGCTAAAGGTGGATTGAACGCCTTCACGAAGGCGTTAGCGAAGGAGCTGGCACCTTCTGGCGTTACGGTGAATGCTGTGGCGCCCGGTGCGGTACATACCGAAATGATGGCAGGATTTCAACCGGAGGAGCGGGAAGCGATTGCCAATGAAATTCCGGCAGGTCGTTTTGCATTGCCTGATGAAGTTGCTTCGCTTGTGTATTTCCTAGCACTGCCTGAATCCGGTTATATTACGGGTCAAATCATAAGTCCAAACGGTGGATGGTTAACCTGAGTACAGAGTAGGAAGCCTCGCGCATAATTTTAAGCTGGGAAGCGAATATTACGTATGTAATGACCATTTCTCATAACTCAAAGGAGGCTTCTTACAATGGCTACTGTACTTAAAGTATTTGATAAGTGGAAAGAGTTTTTGGCTGAGCGTGTGAGTCAGGCTGGACATGCGGGGATGAGTGAGGAAACCATTTCTAAGCTCGCTTTTCAAATCGGTGAATTTCTTGCCAATAAAGTTGATCCCGAAAATGAACAAGAACGAGTGCTCAAAGAACTGTGGGATGCAGGGGATGAGCAAGAAAAGCGTACAATTGCCCGCCTCATGGTAAAATTAGTAGACAAAGGTTAATAACCGTTTTACAATTCAATAGGGTACTATGTGAAAGCCTCCTCTTTCGGAGGCTTTTGCACGCTTTATAAGGAAGAAAGGAAATGTAATTTCATGGTAATCAAACGTTTTGTGCTTGCATTATTGCTCTTATCTTTTATCTTAACTGGTTGTGGGAATCGTGGGATTCCAGCGATTAAGCAAGAATTATTGGATAATAAATTATCTGTACTAATGCTGACGGGTGCTAGTATGTCTGCGCCAGCGAAACAGTCGGTAGGAAATGCGCTTCAACAGTGGAGAGATGCGAATTTTATAGCCTTCGATTGGATCAAGGATTTGAATCAATTGGATGAAAGCAATATAACAAAGTTGAAAGAAAGCAAATATGATTACATATATGTCATTGGTAATGAATTGTTTCCTTCTGCTAACGGGGTGATTGGACAAGGACTTTCGGCGGGTAAATGGACTTTATTGCAAAGTCAGCTTGATACCAAAGGGATCACAAGTCAGGTAAATGAGCAAGTCTCGTTGTTGCAAATTGATTCTCTTCAGGTTGAAACCTTGAAAAATAAATGGATCCAAGACCTATTGGCACAAAACATTGTTGTGGAGTGGGTGACTCGCAGCGATCGTCCCATACCTTCTGCTTGGGCACCCTCGGAGGAAGCGGATCATATCGTTTTACTTGATAATAATGAACAATGGTTTCAGCAGTTATCTTTCCAAACGAGACAGCATCACTCCAACACTATAATTTTCTATACTCCAGTAGAAGATGCACAAGTACAGAAGGCTAAGTCTATCGGTGTATCGGTAGTTGATATTTCGGGAGCTGTATCGGCTGAACTCAACTGGGCTCAAATCATGGACAATCGTCTTGCTATGATGAAAAGCAGCTCATGGAAAAAGGGCGGTACGATTTACAACGAACAAGAGCTTAAAGAACTAAAAATGAAATAAATTTGTGAATATTTGCGCAAAAAAAGAAGGACATTGACGGAAATTGTAGAAATTAATTATATTAGGTAGCGACTTGTTCGTTACAGATATTGCGATGAGGTGGAAAGATTGGACGTTAAAGAGTGGTATATGGAGTACAAAATTCACAAAAACCGTCCCGCTTATTAGGGGATATTGCTTCCTTAATGGGTATGTTGGATATTAATATTGTGACTATTAACGGGGTAGAAGATCGTACACGCGGTATGCTTCTGCAAACCAATGATGAAGAAAAAATTGACTTAATGGGTAAAATGTTAAGAAAAGTAGATAATATTACTATTACTGCTCTTAGACCCCCTAAACTTGTTGATATTTTGGCTGTCCGTCATGGCCGGTATATCGAGCGCGACTCGGATGACCGCAAAACTTTCCGTTTTACTCGTGATGAATTGGGACTGTTAGTTGACTTCCTTGGTGAGATTTTCAAGCGAGAAGGGAACCAAGTCGTTGGCCTTCGCGGAATGCCACGAGTGGGTAAAACGGAGTCGATTATTGCAGGAAGTGTATGCGCAAACAAACGTTGGACTTTCGTTTCCTCTACGTTACTCAGACAAACCGTGCGCAGTCAACTATCCGAAGATGAAATGACTCCAAACAATGTATATATTATTGATGGAATCGTTTCTACTATTCGTTCAAATGAGAAGCATTACAGCCTGTTGCAGGACATTATGGGCATGCCTTCAACGAAGGTTATCGAGCATCCGGATATATTTATTCGGGAATCCGAATACACATATAATCACTTCGATTATATTATTGAGCTGCGAAATAGCCCAGATGAAGAAATCAATTATGATTCATTTACGTATACGTCCGAACCTTTTTAATGTCTGTAACGTCATTAAATAAAGTAGATCCCGCGGGGAGGTGACCATATGTCTGATCTCGGATACATTTTACGCAAAACACGCCAGGAAAAAAAGATCTCTCTTGACGATCTCCAAGAAGTTACGAAAATTCGTAAACGATACTTGGAAGCGATTGAAGAAGGGAACTATAAGGTTCTTCCTGGCAGCTTCTATGTACGTGCTTTCATTAAAAGCTACGCTGAGGCGGTGGGACTTGATCCTGCTGAAGTTCTGGGCATGTACCAAACGACAAATCCCTCCCCAGCGATAGAGAAACCAGTTGTAGAAACAATTCGTAAAAATAGAACGAGTGTCCGTAATACTGAAAAATTGAGCCGCTGGGCTTCAGGTACGATGTTTGTTTGCTTCATATTGCTTATATTCGGTATCGTATACTACTATACATACAAGAATTATAAGGGAACGCCAGCAGATGAAAAACCTGCTCAAACGCAATCTCCGAGAATCACAGATTCTACGAATCCAGCGACAAGCACATCTCCTAGTACGACAATGAATACGTCCGGTGACGGTAAAGTGGCGCCTCTTTCGACTCCTACACCGACACCAGTTCCGACACCAACGCCATCTGTTCAGGTTAAGTTTAGCACCAGCGAGAAAGGTGTAGATAATTACACGATAACTGGTACTTCCAATCTGAATATTCAGATGAAAATAACAGGTTCTTGTTGGATTCGTGTGGATTCTCTTACTGAGGCAGGCGGTAAAGAAATGCTTAGACAGAAGCTTTACAAAGCCGGTGACACGGACACTTTTGACTTAACCAATTCAGCGTATTTAAATGTTGGTGCAGCAAGTGCCTTGGAACTTACTGTGAATGGCACAATCGTTCCTGTCGGGGATACACCAAACCCCAAGAGGGTACAGCTCAATTTGCAAAAAAGCTAGCATTTTGACGCTTCCTGCGCTTTCCCTGGTAATGAATATGACCAAGAGATATCCTAAGCCGAGTGGGCTTGGGATGTTTCTTTTTTTACGGCTTCTTGCTATAATGCTATTGTAATTTGATGGAAAGGATGTTTTGTCTAAGATGAGTTCAGAATGCTCGTTTGATATCGTATCTAAGGTGGATATGCAGGAACTAAATAACGCCATTCAGCAGGCGGAAAAAGAGATCCTTACCCGCTTTGATTTTAAGGGCAGTAAAAGTAGCATTAAATTGGATAAGGACCAGCTTGTTGTCACCTCCGATGATGAGTTTAAGCTTCAGAATGTCCTTGATATTATGCACGCCAAAATGACGAAGCGCGGTATCTCGATTAAGAATCTCGAGTATAGTAAAGTAGAACCAGCGGCTGGTTCCACCGTAAGGCAGAAAATTAGCATGAAACAAGGTGTCGATCAGGAGAACTCGAAAAAAATTAACATTCTAATTCGTGACTCCAAACTTAAAGTTAAGACGCAAATCCAAGGGGATCAAATCCGAGTAACCGGGAAGAGTCGTGATGACTTACAAGCCGTTATTGCGCTGCTGCGTAAGGCGGAAATTCCTCTTGATTTACAATTTGTAAACTTGAAATAGGCATACATACGATGTTCTTTGGAGAGTCTCCCCCTACATGTAGGGGTTTTTTACATTTTGACACCCTATAGGGCTTGTATTATACTGGTAGGGAGTGTTTTTTAGGACTATTGGAGGTTGTTTCTTTCATGACAGAAAAGGTTAAAGTAGTTACTCTTGGATGCGAAAAGAATTTGGTCGATTCCGAGATTATGTCAGGATTAATTCATGGCCGTGGTTTTCAGTCTGTCGAGAACAAGGAAGATGCCACTGTCATTATCGTGAACACTTGCGGGTTCATTGATGCAGCGAAAGAAGAATCCGTTAATACAATTTTGGATATGGCAGAACTAAAGCAAACTGCGAATCTCAAGGCGCTAATCGTCTCCGGATGTCTTACACAACGCTACAAAAAGCAGTTGATGGAAGAAATGCCTGAGATCGATGGCATCGTGGGTACCGGAGATTTCGATAAAATCAACCATATTGTAGATGAGGCGCTTCGCGGTAAGAAACCGGTTCTTGTTGGGAATCCGGTGTTTAATTATGATGCGGACCTGCCAAGACTCATGACTACTCCTCGATACACAGCCTATGTGAAAATTGCAGAAGGCTGCGATAACGCATGCACATTCTGCAGTATTCCAATTATGCGAGGCAGCTTCAAAAGCAGAAGTATGGAGTCTATCGTTGCTGAAGTTGCTACTCTTGCTGCTCAAGGTGTCAAAGAGATTAGTCTCATTGCTCAGGATTCCACGAACTATGGAACGGATCTTTACGATGGTTTCATGCTGCCTACTTTACTGAATAAAGTGAGTGAAGTGGAAGGCATCGAGTGGGTGCGTCTGCACTATGCTTACCCTGGATTCTTTAGCGATGAATTGATTGCTGTCATGGCATCTAATCCGAAGGTATGTAAGTACATCGATATGCCGCTTCAACACAGTGAAGACTCTATCCTCAAACGGATGCGTAGACCTGGCCGCCAGAAGGATACGCGTGAGCTAGTTCGCAAAATTCGTGAAGCGATTCCGGATGTAGCCCTACGCACATCACTCATTGTAGGTTTCCCAGGTGAAACGGAACAAGATTTTGAAAACTTGAAACAATTTGTTCGCGATGTTCAGTTTGACCGTCTCGGTGTTTTTGCATATTCCAAGGAAGATGATACGCCAGCAGCACGTTTGCCGGACCAAGTTCCTGATGATGTCAAAGAGTATCGCGCGAACGCGATTATGGAAATTCAACGTGAAATCTCGAATCTGCGTGGCGGACGCCGCATCGGGCAGGAAATTGATGTGCTAATCGAAAGATACGATGGCAGAAGTGATGTGTATATTGGACGTTCCCAATTTGATGCTCCTGAGATTGATGGGGAAGTATTCGTGTCGAATGCGAAGCTTAACATTGGTGAACTAGCTAAAGTTCGTATTACCCACTCTTATGAGTTTGACTTATCCGGGGAGGTAATTGCATGAACCTAGCTAACCGCATCACCGTGGCGAGGATTTTATTAGTACCTATTATCATGTTTTTTCTGTTGATTAAGGTGAAATTCCCTCATATACGGATAGAGGAATTTAGCATAACGTATAATCAAATTATTGCTGCTTTAATTTTCATTATTGCAGCGAGTACAGACAGTTTAGATGGTTACATTGCCAGAAAACGTAATCTTGTAACCAACTTGGGTAAGCTGCTTGATCCTTTAGCGGATAAACTGCTTGTTACGGCTGTGCTCGTCTCATTAGTGGAAATGGGTAAAGTAGATGCATGGATTGTCATTGTCATTATCAGTAGAGAGTGGGCTGTCACAGGACTTCGCCAAATCGCTCTATTGGAAGGCACGGTGATGGCAGCTAGCAAATGGGGTAAAGCGAAGACGGCAGCTCAGATTACAGCCATCATTGCACTACTTATCAATAATTTTCCTTTTACGTTTCTGCACTTCCCTTTTGATGTTATAGCTAGTTGGGTAGCAGCAATTATTACCGTGTATTCGGGTGTGGAGTATTTTGTAAAGAATAAGCATGTCATAGATTTTTCAGAAAAGTCGCAATAGGGCAACCTATTGCTTTTTTTACTACATACGAAAGCCTAAGTTGAATGGCCTTGATAGAGATTTTCTTATTTTAAGGAGGGAATTTGAAATGAAAGCAGAGATAATCGCAGTTGGAACGGAACTTTTACTAGGCCAAATTGTAAATACGAATGCTCAATTTCTCTCCAGAGAATGTGCTGCGCTTGGTGTAGATATGTATTTCCAAACCGTCGTTGGCGATAACGAACAGAGATTGCTAGAAAGCTTCAAATTAGCTGCTTCAAGGGCTGATGTTGTTATTTGTACAGGAGGTCTTGGACCTACGCAGGATGATTTGACGAAGGACGTGCTTGCAGCGTTTGTAGGACGTGAATTGATTGTGCATGAGCCCTCTATGAAAACAATTACGGATTTGTTCCAGTCACGCGGGATCCATATGGTTGAAAGTAACAGACGACAAGCGATGATGATAGAGGGAAGTGATCCATTACATAACGAAACAGGGCTTGCTGTCGGTATAGCATTTACCTACGAAGGGACACATTTCATTCTTCTACCAGGCCCGCCCAAAGAAATGAAGCCAATGTTCACCAAGTATGCGGTTCCTTGGCTGCGCGCAAGGATGACGGATGAGATTCCGCTTTATTCCAAGATGCTGAAATTTGCCGGCATCGGTGAATCTAACTTGGAACATCAATTACTTGATTTAATCCAGTCTCAAACAGACCCAACAATCGCTCCATACGCCAAAGAAAGCGAAGTGACGATTCGCTTAACAACACGTGCACAAACGGCTTCAGAAGGTGAACGGAATCTTCAAGCGACTGAACTGGAGATTAGAACGCGATTAGGAGATCATCTCTATGCCGAGCAAGATGTTCCCATCGAGACGATTGTGCTGCAATTGCTTGGCGAGAAGAGCCAGACACTTGCTGTGGCTGAAAGCTGCACAGGCGGATTGTTAAGTGATTTGATTACTGCGGTACCGGGGAGTTCCCAATCTTTTCTGGGAGGGATCATTTGTTATTCCAATGCCTTAAAGCATAAGCTCCTCGGTGTTCCAATGGAAGTGCTGGAAGGGGAGGGTTCCCCAGGTGCTGTTAGCAGTGAGACAGCGACCCTCTTAGCGGAGAACTTGATTACTGTGACCGGAAGTGACTTTGGACTATCAGTCACGGGTGTGGCCGGTCCGAGTCCGTCTGAAGGCAAGCCTGTAGGGCTTGTGTATATAGGTTTTGCTCAAAAGGGCGCAGTAACAAGGGTTATCACATTGCAGCTTTCTGGTAATCGGGAGTCCATTAAGCATAGAGCAGCCAAAAGTGCGCTCTACCAATTATGGAAACAGTTGAAAGATTGCTAGAGTTCGCATATAATAAGACTAAGTGTTAACGGAAGAACCGTAGCAAAGCGATAACTTTGTTGCGGTTTTTTGTTTGTTCGCTAAAAAGTCGAATGTATGTTCGAAAAAATGCTTGGCAAACACCTGAAAACAAGTTATCATATACCTATAATGATAGAAGAAGGAAGTGAGTGTTTTGTCAGATCGTCGCGCAGCACTTGATAATGCTTTACGTCAAATTGAGAAACAGTTCGGAAAAGGCTCCATTATGAAACTTGGAGAATCTACACATATGCAAGTTGAAACGATATCATCCGGATCTCTTGCACTTGATATCGCTCTTGGAATAGGTGGGTTTCCACGCGGAAGAATTATAGAAGTATACGGACCTGAGTCTTCCGGTAAAACGACGGTAGCTCTACATGCTATTGCAGAAGTACAGAAGAATGGTGGACAAGCGGCTTTTATCGATGCGGAGCACGCATTGGATCCTTCCTATGCAAGCAAGCTTGGTATTAATATAGATGAGCTTTTACTCTCTCAGCCGGATACCGGTGAACAAGCACTTGAGATCGCTGAAGCGCTAGTAAGAAGTGGTGCAGTAGATATTATTGTTATTGACTCTGTAGCGGCATTAGTACCTAAAGCAGAAATTGAAGGCGATATGGGTGATTCCCACGTGGGTCTGCAGGCTCGTTTGATGTCCCAAGCACTTCGTAAACTGTCTGGTGCGATCAACAAGTCCAAAGTTATCGCGATTTTCATTAACCAATTACGTGAAAAAGTTGGCGTTATGTTCGGTAACCCAGAGACAACACCTGGTGGCCGTGCACTTAAGTTTTACTCATCTGTTCGTCTTGATGTTCGTCGTGTGGAAACAATCAAACAGGGTAATGATATGGTTGGTAACCGCACAAGAATTAAAGTAGTTAAGAATAAAGTAGCTCCGCCGTTCAAACAAGCAGAAGTGGATATTATGTACGGTGAAGGAATTTCACGCGAAGGCAGTATCATTGATATCGGAACAGAAATGGATATCGTTAATAAAAGCGGAGCTTGGTATTCGTATGAAGGTGAGCGCCTTGGTCAAGGCCGTGAGAATTCGAAGCAGTTTTTGAAAGATAACAAAAGTATTTCGGAAACGATTGAATTACGGATTCGAGAAAACAGTAATTTAATCAAAGCAATCCCTCTTAATGTTGACGAGGAAGATGATGAATTGGAACCAGATTTCGAATAAGTTTAAATGATCATACATGAAAGCACCTTAAACCTTGTGTTAAGGTGCTTTCTTCATGGAAGGAGTTGGTTAGTTGTGAATAATGAAGAGCAACCAGTATTGATTATAACTAAGGTTGAGAAACAGAAGCGCGGTAATCATCGCTACAATATATTTCTAAATGAAGAGTACGCATTCTCGGTTCATGAAGACATTCTAATCAAGCATCGATTAAATAAAGGGGAAACCATACTTTCACAAGAAATCGAGAGTATAACGCTTGATGAGGAACAGAATATGGCTTATATAAAAGCAGTAAGTATGATAGGCAGACGACCTCATTCATTAAGTGAAGTAAAACGCAAGCTGAAGGAGAAAGGCTTCGAAATGCCTATTATTGCATGGGCATGTGAAAAGCTAGTTCAGCAGAATTATATAAATGATGAGGAATTTGCGAAAATGTGGACAGATAATCGCATTATTTCGCAACGAAAAGGTCGTAATCTCATTCGACAAGAACTCCAACAAAAAGGCATAGATAAAGAATTGGTCAAAAATGCCATGGAGACTATCGATCCCGAAGATGAGTATTCGGGGGCAATGAAATTGGGGCAAACGAAATGGAAGCAAACCTCAGGAAAGACCATGGATCGTAAAAGAAAGACGGGAGCTTTTCTTATGCGGAGAGGTTATACAGGCTCTATTGTAAACAAGGTTTTAGGGGTATTAAGCTCTGAATCGAGTGAAGAGGAATTTGAAATCTTAGATGACTCGTTTGATTATTAATGCCATTAATTATAGGATTAATTAGTTAATGTCATTAAATGTCATTGGGGTACTGGAAATACTTATTCCGTCATCGAAGGGACAATCGCTTGACAAGCTTCTTCGACAAAAGATAAAATAACAGTGTATATTTTCATAATGTATTCAAAATCATACTCATTTTCATTGATTTTGAGGGGACAGATGTAGAAACCGCCAATTTTTACACTGTTGATTATGGATTATTAGCACTATAGTGCCTCTAACGCACGGTGCGCATTCATTTAAAAGCCATACTCTTAATAAGTAGGGTATGTATGACTAGTCAAACAATTAAAAATCGGATTAAAAAACCGAAGGGAATCCCAGGCTAACACCTTGGAGAAACCAACGAGGAGGTGAACAAGATGACTTTCATCTGGGTCGCGATCATTCTCATTGTTGGAGCTGCATGCTTAGGGATTGGTTATTTTATCCGTAAATCTCTTGCAGAAGCGAAAATTTCCAGTGCTGAAACAGCCGCTGAGCAGATTCGAGAATCTGCCAAGAAGGAAGCAGAAGCACTGAAAAAAGAAACGGTTCTGGAAGCAAAGGACGAAGTGCATAAACTAAGGTCCGAAGCTGAAAAAGACATTCGTGAACGTCGAAATGAAATTCAACGACAAGAAAGACGATTGTTGCAAAAAGAGGAATCGCTGGATAAAAAATTAGAATCTCTCGAGCGTAAAGAAGAGCAAGTTGCCAACAAAGAGAAGCGGATCGAGGATACACAATCACAAATTGATCAGCTTTATAAAAGCCAAGTTTCGGAGTTAGAGCGAATTTCTGGACTTACAATGGATGAGGCTAAGAGCATCATTCTTACAAATGTAGAACAGGAAGTTCGTCACGAAACCGCACAGCTTATTAAAGAAATCGAACAGCAGGCCAAAGAAGAAGGCGATAAGAAAGCCCGTGAAATCATCACGCTCGCCATTCAACGTTGTGCTGCAGATCACGTTGCTGAAACTACCGTTTCAGTTGTATCATTGCCAAATGAAGAAATGAAAGGCCGGATCATCGGTCGTGAAGGACGTAATATTCGTGCTCTGGAAACATTGACGGGTATTGACCTTATAATTGATGATACGCCAGAAGCAGTTATTTTATCAGGATTTGATCCAATCCGACGCGAAATTGCTCGTACATCTTTAGAGAAGCTTGTTGCTGATGGACGTATTCATCCAGCACGCATTGAAGAGATGGTTGAGAAATCCCGTAAAGAAGTGGACGAACGTATTCGCGAATATGGGGAGCAAGCCACGTTTGAGGTTGGTGTACACGGATTGCATCCTGACTTGATCAAAATTTTGGGTCGTTTGAAATTCAGAACAAGTTACGGTCAAAACGTGTTGAAACATTCCATGGAAGTAGCTTATCTGGCTGGTCTGATGGCCGGGGAGCTCGGGGTAGACGTAACTTTGGCGAAACGTGCCGGGCTGCTTCATGACATCGGTAAGGCGCTAGACCACGAGGTTGAAGGATCTCATGTGGAAATCGGTGTTGAGATTGGCAAGAAGTACAAGGAGCATCCAGTCGTTATTAATAGTATTGCTTCGCATCACGGTGATGTGGAAGCAACCTCTGTTATTGCGATGTTAGTAGGAGCTGCAGATGCATTATCCGCAGCAAGACCTGGAGCACGCAGAGAGACGCTCGAAACGTATATCAAGCGCCTTGAGAAGCTTGAAGAGATCTCGGAATCATTCGAGGGTGTTGAGAAGTCATATGCCATTCAAGCTGGTCGCGAAGTGCGCGTTATGGTTCAACCGGAGAAAGTGGATGATACCGAAGCGTTCCGTTTAGCCCGTGATATTACGAAGAAAATCGAGGGTGAACTCGATTATCCAGGACATATTAAGGTTACGGTCATTCGTGAAACAAGAGCTGTTGAATACGCTAAATAAGATACCAATGCGAAAAGTGGCTGATATAGCCACTTTTCCTTATTTTCAGGCTGGTCATTGAATTTATGAATTGCTTGCCTTTGCATCTATGGTTTATAAAGGAGCTATATATTTGTTATGAAAATTGTATTTATCGGAGATATCGTAGGATCTGTAGGAAGAAAAGCTTTGAAAAATATTATGCCTAGACTAAAACAAGCTCATCCACACGCAGTGTTCATTGCTAACGGAGAGAATGCTGCCGCAGGGAAAGGGATTACAGCGGCAATTGCTAAGGAAATCTATGAGATGGGCATTCAGGCTCTAACGATGGGCAATCATACGTGGGATCAGAAAGAGATTTTTGATTTCATTGATCGTGACGAGAAGATGGTTCGTCCCGCTAACTTTCCTCCTGGAACACCGGGGCGAGGACATACGGTCATTAAGGTCAAGGATCAGGAATTGCTGATCATTAATTTGCAGGGACGCACATTCTTACCGCCTATTGATTGCCCATTTCGCAAAGTGGACGAAATTCTTGAAGCGGATAAGAAAAAACATAAATTTGTATTCGTAGATTTCCATGCAGAAGCTACTTCTGAGAAAATTGCGATGGGCTGGCATTTGGATGGTAGAGTGTCAGCAGTTATCGGCACCCATACACATGTACAAACAAATGATAACCGTGTTTTGCCGCAAGGAACAGCTTATGTAACTGATGTAGGGATGGTAGGGCCGCGGGATGGTATTCTTGGGGTTGAACGTAATGCTGTACTGCAAAAGTTCAAAACTCAACTTCCAGTTCGATTCGTAACGGATGAGGGCAAATGGCATTTCCATGCTGTTGTGATTGAATTGAACGATCAGACTGGTTTGGCCAAAGGAATTAACCTTATCCGTTATGATGAAGATCAAGTCTTCATGGATTAGCAGATAATTCTAACTATTGCGAATATTTAAATTGGCTACGATAGCATGTTTGTTAAACCTTGAGAATATGATGGGTAATGGAATCTATCCATCATTCCCGAGGAGGTACTATTCATGGATGTATTAAAAGTTTCAGCAAAATCCAATCCAAACTCCGTAGCAGGTGCATTGGCAGGTGTTTTGCGTGAGCGTGGAGCTGCTGAGCTTCAAGCTATTGGTGCAGGCGCCTTAAACCAAGCCATCAAAGCAGTAGCTATCGCAAGAGGATTTGTCGCGCCCAGTGGAGTTGACTTAATTTGTGTACCAGCCTTCACAGACATCGTGATTGACGGGGAAGATCGGACAGCCATTAAACTTATTGTAGAGCCAAGGTAATAAACCGTACCATACTAAATACCGAGCCTGTTTACCTAGTAGACAGGTTTTTCACATTTCTAACAAACCTCTGCTTAGGGGTTTTTGTGTTGTCTAGAAGATGATGTATAGGAGGCTGCTAGGATGAGAATAATGGATGGTCACTGCGATGCGCTTACGAAACTGTATGCGAACCCCAAGCTGGATTTCGATAAGGAAGAACAGGAGTTGGATGTCAGTTATCCAAGGCTTAAACAAGCAGGAGTAAAAGTTCAGTGTTTTGCCATCTACTTATCGGACTCCATTCAGCAGCCAACCTTCGATCATATTTTGCAAATGGTTGATTTATTTCATCGGAAAATTATTCGTCATCCAGGAATGAAATTTATTCAAAATGTAGATGACTGGCGAGCAGTTGAAGCCGGGGAACAGATTGGCGCTATTCTCACGCTTGAAGGTTTGGATGCTTTAGCGGGAAACATGACGCATTTAAGGATTCTACACCACCTTGGAGTGAGAAGCATTGGTTTGACTTGGAACTATGCTAACTGGGCTGCAGATGGGGTGATGGAGCCTCGAAAAGGTGGTTTTACAAGAAAAGGCAAGCTGATGTTAAAAGAATTAGAAACTATGGGTATAATAGCAGATGTATCTCATTTATCCGGAGCCGCGTTCTGGGAATTGGTTGAGGTGTATACCAAACCATTCATTGCATCCCATTCGAACGCTCAAAAGGTATGTCCTCATCCAAGAAATTTATCAGACGATCAAATCAAAGCTATCATCCAGTGTCAAGGACTGATGGGGATTACGTTTGTTCCCTACTTTGTGGATAGCACTAATTTAGCTGTTCCCATTACGGCGCTGCTGAAGCATATTGATCATGTTTGTTCATTAGGCGGGGAAGGGCATATTGGATTTGGTTCGGATTTTGATGGGATCGAGCAATGGATGAAAGGTTTGAGACATGTCGGTCAATACGGAAATATAATAGAAGCTTTATGTAAAAACTATAAGGAATCACAAGTGGAGGCATTTCTGTATGGTAATTGGCGGAATTTCATGCTTACCAATCTTCCGAGATGAAAGCTATGAATCATTCTAATATTGATATGGATTCGATCTAAAAACTCTATGTTTTAGAATCGTTTAAACCCCTTGCAATTTGGTCTGTAAAGGCATACAATTTTGGATGACAAGTGAAAGAAATTTTTTATAGCTTCATCTTAAATTTCTACAAATTAGCTTTTTTAGATCTTCATGCAGCTACAATCAAAAGGAGTGGACGTACGGTGATTAGTCAGTTATCTTGGAAAATCGGAGGTCAGCAGGGTGAAGGGGTCGAAAGTACAGACCGCATTTTCTCTACTGCATTGAACCGTCTCGGTTACTATTTGTATGGGTACCGTCATTTCTCTTCACGGATTAAGGGGGGACATACAAATAACAAGATTCGCATCAGCACTAAACCGATTCGCGCAATTTCAGACGATTTGGACATTTTGGTCGCTTTCGACCAAGAAAGTATCGATTTTAATGCACACGAACTTCGCGACAACGGTGTAATCGTTGCAGATGCTAAGTTTAACCCCGTTTTACCTGAAGGAATTAAAGCGCGTTTGTTTCCAGTTCCAATCACTGCCATTGCAGAGGAACTAGGAACTTCCTTATTTAAGAACATGGCCGCATCAGGCGCATCTTGGGCATTGCTCGGTTTGCCGCTTGACGTGTTTAATAAAGCTGTTGAAGAAGAATTTGGCCGTAAAGGCGCAGCTGTTGTAGAAAAAAATATTGAAGCTGTTCGTAAAGGTGCAGAATCCGTTCTGGAATTGGCCGGTGGACCTATTGCTGACTTCCAATTGGAACCAGCTGACGGCAGACAAAAACTGTTCATGATTGGTAACGATGCAATCGCTCTTGGAGCAGTAGCAGCAGGTTGCCGCTTTATGCCAGCTTACCCAATTACACCGGCATCTGAAGTTATGGAATATTTACAAAAAGCACTGCCTAAATTGGGTGGAACTGTTATCCAAACCGAAGATGAAATTGCAGCATGTACAATGGCAATCGGTGCTAACTATGCTGGTGCTCGTGCACTAACAGCATCTGCAGGTCCTGGTCTATCTTTGATGATGGAAGCGATTGGCCTCGCCGGTATGACTGAAACGCCTGTTGTTATCGTTGATACACAACGTGGAGGTCCAAGTACGGGTCTTCCGACGAAACAAGAGCAATCCGACTTGAACGCAATGGTCTACGGTACACACGGTGAAATCCCGAAAATCGTTCTATCCCCAAGCACGATTGAAGAATGCTTCTATGATACAATTGAAGCTTTCAACCTTGCTGAGAAATATCAAGTTCCAGTTATTTTGATGACGGATTTGCAACTCTCCTTGGGTAAACAATCCGCAGAGATGCTGGATTACAACCGCATTGTGATTGACCGCGGAGCGCTTGTAACAGAAGCTCCTGAACAAGAAGCGAATCAACTGTTCAAACGTTATGAGTTTACTGAGAACGGTGTTTCACCACGTGTGATTCCTGGCGTGAAGAATGGTATTCATCATGTTACAGGTGTTGAGCATGACCAAACAGGTCGTCCTTCGGAAAGCACTGAAAACCGTCAACGTATGATGGATAAGCGTCTTGAGAAATTGAAACACATTCAAGTTACTGATGCCATTAAATTCGATGCACCTCATGAGAATCCAGATCTTTTGATTATCGGAATGGGTTCCACTGGTGGAACGATCGATGAAGCAAGAAGCCGCGTTGAACTGGAAGGAATTAAGACAAATCACGCAACAGTGCGTTTGATTCATCCGTTCCCTGCAGAGCAGCTGAGACCTCTTGTTGAAAAAGCAAAAACAGTAATCGTTGTTGAAAACAACGCAACTGGACAATTAGCCGATCAAATTAAACTGCATGTTGGTCATGCAGATAAAATTAAAAATGTTCTTAAATACAACGGTAACCCGTTCTTGCCTGCAGAAATTGAACAAAAATGTAAGGAGTTGACTTTAGCATGGCAACATTAAAAGACTTTCGTAACAATGTAAAGCCTAACTGGTGTCCAGGTTGCGGAGACTTCTCCGTCCAAGCGGCAATTCAGCGTGCAGCAGCTAATGTTGGTTTAGAGCCTGAGGGCTTAGCAATTGTATCGGGTATTGGCTGTTCCGGTCGTATCTCTGGTTACATCAATGCTTATGGTTTCCACGGTATTCACGGTAGATCTTTGCCAATCGCACAAGGTGTGAAAATGGCTAACCGCGATTTGACTGTTATCGCTTCAGGCGGTGACGGCGATGGCTTTGCAATCGGTATGGGACATACTGTACATGCGATTCGTCGTAACATTGATGTCACGTACATCGTAATGGATAACCAAATCTACGGTTTGACGAAAGGTCAAGCATCCCCACGTAGTGCGGAAGGTTTCAAAACGAAAAGCGTTCCATCAGGAACAATTGAGTCTGCAATTTCACCATTAGAAGTGGCTATGGCTGCTGGTGCTTCTTTCGTAGCACAATCGTTCTCCAGTAACTTGAAACAGTTAACAGCTGTTATCGAAGCTGGTTTGAATCACAAAGGTTTCTCTTTGATTAACGTATTTAGCCCATGCGTAACTTTCAATAAAGTAAACACGTATGACTGGTTCAAAGAGAATATCGTGGATCTGGATGAAATTCCTGAATATGATTACACGAACCGTGTGATGGCAATGACCAAAATCATGGAAACAAATTCCATGTTGACGGGTATTATCTATCAAAACAAAGAGAAAAAGAGCTACGAAGATTCCATTCCAAGCTTTGCTAAAGAAGGACTTTCGAAACAAGACCTTAAGCTTTCAGAAGCTGATTTCAGCAAAATGCTTACTGAATTCAAATAATAGTTATACCTTGAAGGCATATGGAGATTTTCCGTATGCCTTTTTTGCTGAGCGGCAATACTGTCTACTATCACAAAAGGTAAAGGATGGATACTATGAAAACAGTCCCAGTAGGGGTTTCAGCTAGACATATACACCTATCTCCAGCTCATATCGAGGTTTTATTTGGGCAGGGATATGAATTGACAACGTTTAAAGATCTCTCACAACCTGGGCAATTTGCAGCTCAAGAAATGGTAACGATTGTGGGACCCAAAGGGAAGATCGAGAAAGTACGTATTCTTGGACCTGCACGCCCAAGTACACAAATTGAAATATCGCGAACGGATGCTTTTTCTTTAGGGATAAACCCGCCGGTACGTGAATCCGGACACATAGAACACACACCAGGTCTCCGTGTCATTGGTCCAAAGGGCGAGATTGATCTGGAGAAAGGCGTAATTGTCGCGGCTAGGCATATTCACTTCCATACTTCGGATGCAGAGAAATGGGGCATTCAGGATAAACAGCTTTTGCGTGTCAAAGTGAGTGGGGAACGATCTTTGATTTTCGAGAATGTGATTGCTCGTGTATCTGATCACTACGCATTAGACATGCACATTGACACGGATGAGGGGAATGCTGCTGGTGTGAAAACTGGCGATTTCGCTGAACTTATAGATTAATTCGTGCAAGCAAAATTTCATACATATGCTAATTTCTTTTTGTACTATGTAGCCATGTGATGCTATAATAAAAGTTGCGTCAGTTTACTACAGCAAAACTCAGTCGACTTATGCAGAATGTTTTATACGAAAACTCTGCCTATGCTTACGAAGTTAGTTTTGCTAAAGCAAAACTTTTAGGAGGAAAGAAAGTGGCTAACCAAGTGAAATCCGACAAGGATTATTCCCAATATTTTCAGCCTCCTTCACTGACAGATGCAAAGAAGCGCGGAAAAGAAGAGATCGCCGTACACTATGACTTCACCATTCCTGAGGACATGCAGGAGTTCGGCAAGGATAAATATTATTTGATTCGCACTTACGGATGTCAGATGAATGAGCATGATACAGAAGTAATGAAGGGTTTACTCGAGCAAATGGGCTATCAAGCGACTGAGGACAAGTTCCAAGCAGATGTAATTCTGCTCAACACTTGTGCGATTCGGGAGAATGCAGAAGATAAGGTGTTCGGTGAGCTTGGTCATTTAAAAGCACTGAAAGCCCAGAAACCAGGCCTCGTACTTGGTGTTTGTGGATGTATGTCGCAAGAAGAAGCGGTCGTGAATCGAATTATGCAAAAGCATGCTTTTGTAGATTTGATTTTCGGAACGCACAATATTCATCGACTTCCATCCCTTTTGAAAGATGCCTTCTATAACAAGGAAATGGTCGTTGAGGTATGGTCCAAAGAAGGCGATATCGTTGAGAATCTACCGAAAAAACGTGAAGGAATCCGTGCTTGGGTGAACATCATGTTTGGCTGCGATAAGTTCTGTACGTACTGTATAGTTCCTTATACGCGGGGTAAAGAGAGAAGTCGCCGACCACAAGACGTGCTGGCTGAGGTTAGAGACTTGGCTCGTCAAGGGTTTCAGGAAATTACGCTGCTCGGTCAAAATGTCAATGCCTATGGTAAAGATTTTGAGGATATTACCTATTCATTCGCTGATTTGATGGACGATATTCGTAAAATTGACGTGCCGCGTATTCGATTTACCACATCACATCCAAGAGATTTTGATGATCGCTTGATTGAAGTACTAGGTAAACGTGGTAATCTTGTAGAGCATATACATCTGCCAGTTCAGTCGGGTAATACTGAGGTTCTGAAAAGAATGAGCAGAAAATATTCCAGAGATCATTATTTACAGCTGGCCGGTAAAATTAAAGAAACGATGCCTGATGTCGTTCTGACAACAGATATAATTGTTGGTTTTCCAGGTGAAACGGATGAGCAGTTTGATGAAACCATGTCTCTTTATGAGGAAGTAGGCTTCGATTTCGCGTTTACATTTATTTATTCGCCGCGAGAAGGTACGCCTGCTGCCGATATGGAAGACAATGTACCGATGGAAGTTAAGAAACAGCGACTTTATCGCTTGAATGAGCTAGTAAATAAACACAGTAAAGCGAGCAACGAGAGATTGTTAGGTCAGACCGTTGAAGTTCTTGTTGAAGGCGAAAGCAAGAATAACGCTGATGTACTAGCCGGTCGCACGCGGACAAATAAATTGATCCATTTTACTGGCGATAAGTCTTTAATTGGTCAAATGGTTGAAGTGGAAGTGACGCATGCACAAACTTGGATTTTGAAGGGTGAGATTGTTCACAATCCCATGAAAATGTCCATTTAATTTGAAGCTGAAATAGATAGGAGCGTGTTTAGAAGTGTCTCAATGTGATCATAAACATAACGATAATGAGCCTCATGCTTTTAAAGTAGAGGAGTTTACAAATACGGAAATGATTGTACGCGAAGATATTTTATCCAAAGCCAAGGAATTGGCTGAATTGTTAACGACTTCGAATGAGGTACAGTTTTATCAAAAGGCTGAGAAGCAAATCGCTACGAATCCTGATATCCAAGTACTAATCAGTGCGATCAAAAAGAAGCAGAAGGAAGTCGTTGCTTTCGAGACTTTCCAAAATGCTAAAATGATCGAGAAAATTGAGAATGAGATTGAAGTGCTGCAGGATCAATTAGATGAGATTCCGATTGTGAATGAATTCAAGCAAACACAAGACGATATCAACTATTTATTGCAGCTAGTGATGTCGGTTATTCGTGATACGATTTCCGATAAAATTAATGTAGAAGCAGGTACGGCAGAAGCTCCAACATCTTGCGATTAAGATAACCTCCTTTGGGAATTAGAAAATCGCCCTCTACTCAGGCTTATCGCTTGAAAGGAGTGGCGATTTTTTCCCAAAAGGGCAGCTTATGAAATGAGTCTTTCTATCGGAAAGACGGAAGAAGACTTACTCGAAGGAGACATTGTCATGCTTACAGTTCGTAATTTAAGTAAAGTATATCCTCCGGACAATCAGGTACTTTCACAAGTGAGCTTTCAAGTTGATGAAGGCGAATTCATTGCGGTTATTGGGGGCAGTGGAAGTGGGAAAACCACGTTACTGCGCTGCATCAGTCATCAAGAGAAATGGACAAGCGGTCAGTTAATCTATAACTCCATTGATATATCAAAGCCAGGTCTATTGGAACGCTTCAAATTAGGTAGAGATTTCGCATTCCTAGAAGAAAAGCCTGCTTTGAATCGAAATAAAAGCGCTGTCAAGAATGTCATGATGGGGCGTGTCTATCAAACACCACTGCGTATTTTAACTGGTATGACTTCAAGAGATGAGCATGTAGACAGCATGGATTATTTAGAAAAAGTGGGTTTGCTTGATAAGGGAGATAAGAAGGTTGGTCAGCTTAAGCGGCGGTGAGCAGCAGCGTGTTGCTATTGCAAAAGCGTTAATACTTGGACCCAAGGTACTTGTCGCCGATGAACCTGTATCTGGTCTCGATCCGAAATCAACGGAATATATCTTGCAGGATTTGAAATCGCTTTGCAAAGATCGGAATATGAGCGTCATTGCTACACTGCACCAAGTTGAGCTTGCGGAGAGATATGCAACTCGTATTTGGGGGCTTTCTGAAGGTAAAATTGTGCTGGATATTCCGGCTAGGTCACTTACTATGCGTGAAAAAAAGCTCATCTTTGGTGAAGTATGATCCAGGTCTTATTCGTTTGCTTAGGAAATATATGCCGTTCTCCCATGGCTGAAGCCGTTTTTCGTCATCAGGTTAATAAAGCGGGTTTAGACGCTGTAATTGCTATTGATTCTGCCGGAACCGGAGATTGGCACATTGGACATCCGCCACATCAAGGAACTAGGGATATATTGGATCAGTATCAGATTAATCATGAGGGTCTAATAGCAAGGCAAGTTAGGTCCGATGACTTTGTACAATATACATATATCATCGCGATGGATCAGAGTAATGTAACGAATCTGACATCGTTTGCGCCTTTGTTAGTAGAAGGTGAGAAACGAGCTGCCATTCATAAATTGTTGGATTTTGCACCCGATCGCATTGATAAAGATGTTCCAGACCCCTATTACACGGGTAACTTTCAAGAGGTGTATGAGATGGTAGAGGAGTGCTGCGAACGCTTACTAGCCTTTATTGTCGAGAAAGAAAATTTGTAAGAATGAATTTCTTAGGTAACAAAAAAGCAAGGGTAAGAAAAGAAGCTTTTCTTTTCACCCTTGCTTTTTTTGTTGTGTAGAAACTCTAAAATATAGTTATACCGACGCGCTGAATATGATCAGATATGGCTTTGAGCATACTCGGATGGATCGGAATGATGATATCCGTTGGCCCTATTTCGAACAGCCCGCTGCGGTTATGGACGGTAGCTGCTTGGACATAAATGCGGTAGTAATCAGAGCCCGGAGCTACATGTGTGAATTCTTGATTAGCTGACCGCGAGTTTACGAAGGTGACAGCCTTGAGAGCAGATTTATCGTATGGAATCATGCTGATGATATGTTCCAACTTGAAATAATAATTAATGTGAGGTTTGTGAAGGATCAACTCTTTGGATGAGACGGTTAGACCGAAATCCCTCTTCTTATGCGACATTTTCAAGTCGCCCTCAAGTGATTTAATCGGAATGAAATCTGAATTCATAGCAAAGCCTCCTTACCAATCATGATGATCGCTTGTCTTAACAGAATAGCACAGATCATCAAGGTTGTTAATGGAGAGCGCTGGATGTTCATTTTTGCTGAAATAAAATGGAGCACTGCGTGCCTTGGTTTAGATGACTGGAGAAGGAGATTTTTCCGTTCATCATTTTGATAATACTCATGACCACTACGAGCCCAAGTCCAGTTCCTTGTTCTTTGGTTGTGTAGAAAGGCATACCGAGCGAATTTAATTGCTGCTTACTCATCCCCACGCCAGTGTCAGAAATAGAAATTTGCACGGCGTTAGGCAGCTTAGAAGTCCTTAAGGATATTCTACCACCGTTAGGCATGGACTCAATCGCATTTTTAATAAGATTCATTAAGCATTGGCGAAGCTTTTTGGATTCGCCTAGAATGTAAAGGGGTTCTTCATTTTCATGACAAGTATGGATAGCAACCTGGTGATCTGTAGCAAATGGAGTGATGAAACGCAGCATGGCTTCTATCTCTTCCTTGAGTTCTAATTGTTCCTGTAAGTTAGAAAACGGCTTGGCATAGTTCAAATAATCACCCAGAATGGCATTCGCTTGATCCACACCTGACAATGCTAGGTCGACATATCGCTTATGATCGTTGAAGGAAAGCTCTTTCTGTTCCAGTAACTGAAGAAAGCCTTTTGTTGATGTGAGAGGATTACGTATTTCGTGAGAAATGGTGGCTGCAAACTGGCCGAGCATTCGATCCTTTTCCAAGGAGACAAGTCGTTGTTTGTGAATTTCATGCTTCCTGACAAAAAATTGTAAGTATGTAATCATCCAAAGAGAAAAAAAGGAAAAAATTACGGTGTATGCAGCATACATCGTAATATGAGATCGTATGTACAGTGCTAATAGCGCATACAATACTTCATACAAGAGCAGCATACCTGTTGCATATGTTAATTTCATCCTGAGTGTAGGTTGATTTGCAGTATTTGTGATGAGAAATCCGCCTAATAATAATACAGTACTGCTGATTAAAGCGGGTTGCCAATAGTAATTCAGAACGACCATGCAGCCTATGTTAAATAAGGTCCAGGTAATAAAAGCTGGTATAAAGCCAACATACAGAATCACAGCAATTAAGCTGATCGGAAACAAATGGAGGGAATAAATTAAGGGATCAATGTCTTCAAATTTCCAGTACAAGAAGATTAGTACGATTAAAATCAGAGCAAATAGCAATCTACGTTGATGTTCTTTGTAAATGAAAATAGGGGTAAGAACTAGATGGATTAATATAGCACTCATGATGTAGAAGAGACCATGTAGTTCATTGGAAATAATTGAATGGAACAAATGAATGCCATCCTTTCCGCAGTCCGACAGTATCTTTATTATTTCTACATTATCTCACATAAAATGACCTTATCAAGAGAAATGGGGCATTTTGAATGCTAAAGATTTGATAAAGACTTATGGTGTTATTCTTATAAACCGCGGTATAATAAAGGAAATCGAAAGTGCAAGCGTTTACAATCTAAGTTGCTTGGTATACAAGGAGAGATGAGGATGCGGGCGTGCTCACAGGTTTGCGGTGTTGTCTTTAATCCGATTGATGAAGATTATGTGGACGTGTGTGAGGATTGTGAGGATGCCGAGAAGGATAATCCTGATCAAGACGAGAATTTAGGGCCCAGAAGCTACTACTTGGGAGGGTGCGGCCTCATAATCGATTATTTGCTATGAAGGGACCCTTCAAAAAAAGGTTGATTACCAGAGATTTCTTGTTACAATGAGAGTAGATTTACTATTCATACTATTCATTTTTTATGCAGTTCATTTTTGAAAGGAGACCTGGCATGGTAACTTTACCTAAATTGAACGATCTCGGTTTTTTTGAGATTAGACTGGAATCCATCGGTGGACTCGGCGCAAATCTAGCGGGCAAGATGCTGGCGGAAGCGGGAGTCGTAGGGGTGGGTTTGAACGGAGTTAGCTTTTCTTCCTATGGTTCAGAGAAGAAAGGATCGGCAGTGAAAGCACATATTAGGTTTTGTGACATGGATACGCGAATTAGGGATACTTCACCCGTCGAACGACCGCATGTTGTAGGAGTTTTTCACGAATCGCTTTCCAAAACTGTAAACGTTATCAGTGGCATCTACGAAGATAGTACAGTATTAGTAAATTCGACAAAAACACCGGATGAGTTGAAGGAAAAGATGAAGCTCCGGGGCGGTACCATTGCCGTTATCGATGCTATTGGGATCTCGCTAGAAGAGAAGAACCGCGTGAATATGGCGATGCTTGGCGCGCTGTTCCGGTTGTGTGATTTCCTTGATCCCGATGTCATGAGAGGCGTTATTCGCAAATCGTTAGAAAAGAAATATCCGCTTGCGGTTGCACCCGCCTTGCGAACGTTTGACCGCGGTTACAATGAAGTTAAGTTCCAAACGTATGCGCTTCCAGAAGGGGAGACGATGCCCGATTTCGTTCGTTTCGATACGCCAGTGCTTGGCTATGAAACGCAGTCCATCGGGGGTGTCATTACGAATCCTGGGAACAGCATCCTGAAAGATTTAAGTATTTCACGTGCGGGGATGATGCCGCATTTCCATGAAGATAAATGTATTCACTGTGCTTCCTGCGATAATGTGTGTCCGGATTTCTGCTTCGTTTGGGATGAACTCTCTGACAAAAAAGGGCGTCCGCAAATGTTTCTGCAGGGGATTGACTATCAATATTGTAAAGGTTGCCTTAAATGTGTACAGGCTTGTCCGACCGAAGCGCTCACAAATGAGCGGGAAGAAGATGGCTATGCAGACTTAAATCGCATGCCGCATCGATTCAATCTAGCTGTAAACTCTTAGAGAGTATTTATGGGAGAAGGGTGGAACTACTCGCATGTCCATTGATATCAAGAAGGAATTAGGGCAAGCCAAGGTCGAACAGCGCATCGTATATGAATCAGGCAACGAGATGGCGGCATATGCGGCTCATCAAATTAATTATCATGTTATGGGTTACTTTCCGATATCTCCATCTACGGAGGTTGCCCAGTTTCTAGATCTTATGAAGTCCAACGGACAGCATGATATCGTGCTCATTCCAGCAGACGGTGAGCATGGTTCGGCAGGCATATGTTATGGCGCTTCAACTGCTGGCGGCCGCGTATTTAACGCGACAAGCGCTAACGGTTATTTGTACATGTTGGAACAAATGCCGGTTAAATCCGGGACACGCTTTCCGATGGTGATGAACTTGGTATGCCGCTCCGTATCCGGCCCGCTTAATATTCATGGGGATCACTCTGACTTGTATTATGCTTTAAATACGGGATGGCCGATTGTGATGTGTCGTGACCCGCAAGCGGTTTATGACATGAATATCATAGCTTTAAAGCTAGCTGAGGATCCGGAAGTTCGTTTGCCGGTTTTGGTTGCTTCAGACGGTTATTTCACGTCCCACCAAAAGCGTAGAGTGCAAACGTTCGCGCATCGTGAGGATGTGCATGCTTTCATTGGAGAGAAGCCACAGGGCTTCCCAGATACGCTGGATCGCAATAATCCGATTACTGTAGGTCCTTATATGAATGAGCCGGATTATATTAATAACTGCTATCAGCAGTCCATGGCCATGTATAACGCCGAGGGCGTTTATGATCGTATTCGGCAGGAATACGCTGAGCTGACAGGCCGTGATTATCCGATTCTTGAGCTATATCGGATGGAGGACGCGGAAGTCGCGGTGTTCTTGATGAATTCGGCTTCCGAAATCATCAAAGACGTCGTCGACCAGCTCCGCGAGAAGGGCATTAAAGCCGGATCGATCGCGCCGAATATCATTCGTCCATTCCCAGCAAAGCAGATCGCTGAAGCTTTGCAAAATGTGAAAGCGATCACCGTTGGCGATCGCGCGGATTCCTATGGCGGCCATGGCGGCAATATGGTCAACGAAATCAAAGCGGCCCTGTTCACACATGGGAACAGAGATACGCTTGTCATAAGCCGAATCTACGGCTTAGGTGGCAAGGACTTTTATGCCGAAGATGGGCATAACTTGTTCCAATTTGCCATTGACGCTGTACAAAGCGGCAAGGTGGAAGTTCCCTTCGATTACTACGGCCACACGCCAGGTGATCCTTCGAAAGCGCCGAAGCGGGTGTTGACGCCGATGAAGTATGAGGATTTGAAGACGGGACTTATCACGGTAACACCGGATGAGAACACAGGCAAGCTGAATGTGCGTATTCCGCCACTGCGAGCACTGACGAAGAAACCGAAGCGTATTGCTCCGGGGCATGGCGCATGTCCAGGCTGCGGCATTTTCTCCGGCTTGGAGCTGTTTTTCAAAGGGATTGAAGGCGATATTGTCTCGATCTTCCATACAGGCTGCGCCATGGTTGTAACGACGGGTTATCCGTATTCAGCGCACAAAGCGACGTATATTCATAATCTGTTCCAGAATGGCGCAGCGACCCTGTCAGGGGTTGTGGAGATGTTCTGGGAGCGCAAGCGGCGTGGCGAGCTCGACCATTTGGGCTTGAAGGACGATTTCACCTTCGTGATGATCACTGGTGACGGCGGAATGGATATCGGCATGGGACCAGCGATAGGAGCGGCTTTGCGCAATCATAAAATGATTATTCTCGAGTACGATAACGAGGGATACATGAATACAGGGGCGCAGCTGTCTTATTCGACGCCAATGGGTCATCGTACATCGACTTCGAACGTTGGGAAGCATCAGGGTGGTAAAGTGTTCCATCACAAGGATACAGCCCAAATTATGGCCGCTACCCATATTCCGTATGTATTTACAGGGTCGGAAGCGTATCCGCAGGATCTTGTGAAGAAAGCCGCGAAAGCACAGTGGTACGCCCAAAATGAGGGATTAGTGTATGGGAAAATTCTCATTGCCTGTCCGTTGAACTGGCTGTCCGATGACCAGGAAGGCTCCAATATCGTCGGAGCTGCGGTAGATTCCTGCTTCTTCCCGCTCTATGAAGTGGAGCACGGGGTTACGTCCATCACGTATAATCCGGAGGATAAGAGCAAGAAGATTCCACTATCGGATTGGCTCAAGACGATGGGGAAAACGAAGCATATGACGAAGCCCGAGTATGAGGGTTCCCTGAAATCGTTCGAGACGGAAGTTGAACGTCGTTGGAATATGTTAAAAGCGAAGCATGAGAATGCTTATTTATAAGTCGTCATCATAAAAATGAAGGCACTTCACCCTTGTGGTGAACGTGCCTTTTTATCGGAGGAATGAAAGATGCCCTATGTGCTGCAGCATACAACATCGCACCAGATTTTCACATGTACACAAGTCAATCACTATGGTTTAGCCTATTATGGCGTAAAATTTTGGCCGGATTTAGATGAGGCTGAGCAGCAGTGTCCTGCTTTTCTACAGAGCTTGGAGGGAATGGAGCCGGATGCTTGGCATGTGATTGAACTCGAGGAAGGGGAAATGAAGCTCTGCAATGTGAAGTTGAAAAATGACCCAAATTTACATGTGTTTTGGCCTCCCACACGCAAACCGGAAGTTCGTAAACTGGAAAAATAAACTTTAGCGTATGTTTGGCGGCAGTGTTTTACAATAAGTGATGGTTCAAGCAGAGGAACTTTGCCATATACTATAGATAGGGGCGGATGCAACTTCGGCATCTGCTTCTTCCTCATTCTAAGGAGAAAGGAAGAACCTTATCTTTGAAACCTTTGACGACGACCCATCCACTGGAATTTCGGAACACGACGGAAAGAGGACTAAACCTAGATACCGTACATGAGCGTATTCTCCATTTCATGCGTCACGACCCCGTAGCTACCTACAAGTTTATTATTGGTACGGATTGTCAGGTACACACAGGTCATACGAAATTCATTACTGGTGTAGTTATCCAGCGGTTAGGAAAAGGAGCGTGGGCGTGTTATCGTCAAGTCATCGTTCATCGGGCCCTACATTCGATTAGAGAAAAGCTTTCGATGGAAACTGCTTTGAGTGAAGAGATTGCGATGTATTTTGATGAGTCTAAGCGACAGGATATGGAAAACATTATTCTTCCACATCTGTATCAAGGTGCATCCTTCGATATGTTTATTCATATTGATGCTGGCGACGATGAAAATAAGAATCGGACGGCAAAATTCGTCCAAGAGATGGTGCGGAGAGTGGAATCCGTCGGTATGGTTCCAGTTATTAAACCGGATTGTTATGTAGCGTCAGCGTATGCCAATCGTTTTTCGAAGAAGCCTTATCAGCCAATTTATGAGAATCATGAGGTCATTGATGGGATCCTATAAGAGTAATCGAAACCGTTAGTTCAAAGTGGTCACTTCGATCATAGGAACTGACGGTTTTGTTTGGCCCGAGAAGGTTGTGAAAAGAGGATTCCTCAGCTTCTTAGCGAAATAATGCTTTTACAAGGGCAGATAGAAAGGGAGAACAAGATGAGCAAAACATTTATAATCGAAGCCGTAATGCTTGCCGTGCATGGTCAATTAATGCTGCCAGAGAAGCCTGTTACTTATTTGATACCTTATACCAGCATTCAGGAGTTATACGAGCTTCAGACAGGCAGTGAGCCGATCATGTTAGAGGAAGAAGACGACGGTTTCGTGAAGCAAATGATTGGTGAGCTGATTGCTTTCTTCGAGGAATCGTTTAATAAGAAAAAAATTGAAAAAGCGTTAACAGTTCCATGGCGGAAAAGCCCGCCTTTACCTATTAATGAGAATGTCACATTGATGATTGTTTTTGCGATTGACAATGAGGAGTATGGGGACAATTTCGACCCGATTGAAACCGAATTAATTCTGACCGCGATTAAAGAACAGGCTGCTCTTTTAACAGACCAGTTAGATTTCATTGAACGCATAGTTCAAGCAGGAATTCCAGTCCAAGCATATGACGTAGAGGATTTTGAATTTGCGGTAGAAGGTGACAATCAGGTTTAGAAAGAGGAGTTGAGGAATGCAATTATGCGTGTCAAAGATCAAGAAGAGCAATTAACCTCCCTGCCAACTTATTGGTTTCCTACTCAAACGTGGTCCATGCGTGTTGGTGCGGGAGGTATGAATAATACGACCCGGTTCGTAGACGTGGAAGGGACTTCCTATGTTCTTCGATTGTACGAAACTCATCGTGATATGGACAAAATTAGGTTCGAACATGGTGTTCTTCTGGCTTTAGATAAAGAAAAAGATAAACTTCCATTTCGTATCCCTGTGCCAGTGGAGCTCCCATCAGGGGAGACTGTTGTTCGATTAGAGGCAAAGGAAGGCAAACTGGCTGCCTTATTTACATTCACAGATGGTTGCAACCCTACTTGGGGGAATACGGATCAATTGCTTCACTTCGGAGGAGCTGTCGGACAATTGTCGTCTGCGCTGGCTGCGATTAACATGGATCTTAATCCTGTCTACCCGCCTTATTATGAAATTGAACATATTCATCCTCGCTGCACACCGGATGCGATTCATGAGTTCTGCATTCATCCTTCAGAACCGTTCTGGCAGCAGCGCGATGAGCTTTCCTATATATTTGGACGATTTGCTGCGTTTTATAAGGCTATTCCGGAACTTCGAAAGCTTCCTCATCAACTCGTTCATGGGGATATCAATGGGTCTAATATGTTGGTTGATGCGGATGGACTAATTACGGCCGTACTTGATTTTGAGTTCGTAACGCTAGATGTTCGAGTGATGGAGCTAGCGGTCTGCTTATCTGATCTCATCGATCCTGCTTTACCGGCAGAAGAACTGCGACGCAATTGCAGAGCCTTCTATGAGGGGTATCGCCAAACTGTCTATTTGGAAGAGGAAGAGATTGCTTTGTTGCCACTTCTGATCGAGCTTCGTCGATTAGATGTATTTATTCATTTTCTGGGTAGATATTTAGATGGTGTGGATGCCCAAGGCGTGCTCGTTGATATTATTCATAACACATTTGAGAAAACAAAGTGGCTGCAGATGAATGGTTCGGAGCTTCTGCTTACTTTGCTTAAATAGCTTGAAGACGGGGTAATCGTACAAGCGATCCTACTCTCGTTGGAATACCATATAGCACCAATTGAAAAGGTGGTGTTTAGGTATGCCTAAAGGTGTTTATCAGGGTAATGCTCTCGCTTTCCCTAACTGTGGTCGTTTTTGTACTAATGTGTGTACACGATTGTTTGTAGTTGGGCGCAATCAATGTATCGCGGATTGTCTACGGTGTGGTGGAATACGCGGAGCTGCAAAGTCTAATGTGAAAACAAAAGAAAAGATGGGTCACAAGTCAAAACGCAAATGTAACTGCGGTTGTGGGAAATGTAAATAATTTTGATAAACCTGTCGAAGGAATTCGGCAGTTTTGTTTCATTATGGAGGTAAAATAAAGGCATAACTAACCTTGAGGTAAGTAAGACACGTTTTTTTCAGTCCTTTTTTTGTTGCCTCGATTAACCTATACTAAACTTAAGAAACCAGTTACTGGTGAAACTTTGGTAGATGCTTACGAAGTAAGTTTTCTACGAAAACTCTAAGGAGGACAAAAATGGTCTATCAAGCAAGCTCAACGCGTTATGCAGAAATGAAATATAATCGTACTGGTAAATCGGGCCTTAAACTCCCGGCTATTTCTCTAGGATTGTGGCACAATTTCGGGGGATTGGATATTCATGAGAATGGGAAGGCGATGCTTCTTCGCGCTTTTGACTTAGGGATTACTCATTTTGATTTGGCTAATAACTACGGACCGCCGCCAGGCTCAGCTGAGGAAATGTTCGGTAAGGTGTTGAAAAGCGACTTGGCCGCGTATCGCGATGAGTTGATCATCTCAACCAAAGCGGGTTATCACATGTGGGAAGGTCCTTATGGTGAGTGGGGCTCCAAGAAATATCTAGTATCGAGCTTGGATCAAAGTCTGAAAAGAATGGGATTGGAATACGTAGATATTTTCTATTCACACAGACCGGATCCGAATACGCCATTCGAAGAGACAATGGCTGCCTTGGATTTAATTGTTCGTCAAGGTAAAGCGTTGTACATAGGACTTTCCAATTACACGGCAGAGCAGACGAAAGAAGCAGTATCCATTCTGAAAGGTCTGGGAACACCGCTGTTGATTCATCAACCTTCCTATAGCATGTTGAATCGTTGGATTGAGAATGGCCTGCAGGATGTGCTGGATGAGTTTGGTGTAGGCAGCATCGCGTTTTGTCCGCTTGCACAAGGCTTGCTGACGAACAAGTACGTGAGCGGGGTACCTAGTGATTCTCGCGCTGGTGGGAAGAGTCAATTCCTGAATACGAAGGATATTACGGAAGAGAAGCTTGCTCAAATTAATCAACTGAACGAATTAGCAAGCACTCGCGGCCAAAGCTTGGCGCAAATGTCGCTAGCTTGGGTTCTCCGCGGCGAGCGAGTCACGTCTGCGTTGATTGGCGCAAGTCGTGTTTCTCAAATTGAGGAAAACGTAGCTGCACTTAAAAACTTAGCATTCACGCCAGAAGAATTGGCTAAAATTGAAAAAATCCTGAAGTAACCTTCAGGATTCCAGCCGTTTATCAATCGCTTCGGACATTGTTTTATCGGTAAGATGCGCATAAATTTGCGTTGTTTCCGGTGAGGCATGGCCGAGCTGCTCTTGTGTTTTGTACAAGTCATTCTGTAAGTAATAATCTGTGGCGAAGGAGTGCCGCAGCTTATGAACAGACAGGTAGGGCTTGCCGAAGCGCTTAGCGTACTTGATAACGAGTTCTTGGATAGCCCGTTTCGTCATACGTTCGCCCTCTTTTTTGCCATTTGCGATGGCAAGGAAGAGGGCTTTTTCTTTTTTGAGCGGCTTATAACGGGTTGAGCGGATGGCGAGATAGTCACTTAAAGCTTGAATCGCTTCATTACGGAAGTATACGGGAGTTTTGAACGTATCGTCATTCTTACCTTTGCGATATACATACGTAAGCTTCTTCTTGAGGTCAATATCATCGCCGTTCAGATTGAATACTTCAGATACGCGAAGCCCCGAATTTAAGATGAGTGTAATGATGCAAGTATCTCTTATTTTGTTCAACTCATAAGAGTAGAGAGCTTGCTTATTGGCAGCTACATCGTGCTCATAGCCATGCTGAACATATGCAATAAATTCAACAATTTCCTCTTCTTGAAGCAGCTTGCCCTCGAGCTTAGCGGCACTATCCTTGGGCCTGTGCGAGCGTTTGATCTCTACTTTGGCCATCACATTCCGCTTCAGAAGCGGGTAGAAATTATCGTCCTCAGCAATTTGGCTTAAATAATGGAATAAGGAACGCAAAGCGGAAAGCTTACGGTTAATCGTTGTTTTAACATTAGCCTGAACTTTACGAGTAGCTAGAAACATGCGAAAGTTGTCAACGCTATCCATATGTAATTTCTCCAAATCCTCCAGAGGCACTTGGTTCATAGAGGGAGCAGAACTTAATCCTTCGGCCAACAGCCAGGATAGAAAGATTTCATAATCTCGCACATACTCAAGTAGTGAGGATGGAGAGAGGTCTGGCAGCTTATAATTAATAAATTTCTCTATATACCACGGCATGGTAGGGATTCTTTTTTCTAATTCAAGGCGATCTTTGACTTTAATGATGTTCATGGGTATATGTCACCTCACTAGCTTCTCTTGCTGTTAGTATAGCAGTGGGTAAGGGAAATTGGTAGAAGAAGGTCGACTCGAAGTATATGACCATGTGCTAATATGTAGTGTACCAAACTATTCTACGCACTCGAACGTCATAGCATATACAAGACCAATTCTTATACGCGCGTAGAAAAAGGAGCGTCTTTTAAACTCATGACGATGAATGGAAAGCTAGAAAAGTTGCTTATTGCATGTATTACGGAACATAAAGATAATGTTTATCGATTAGCTTACAGTTACGTGAAAAATTCGGAAGATGCCCTCGATGTCGTTCAAGACGCCATACATAAGGCTTTTGCTTCAGCAGGCTCACTGAAAGACACCGCATCTATGAAGAGCTGGTTTTACAGGATAGTGGTAAATACGTCATTAGATTTCTTACGGAAGCATAAGAAAATTCAAGTTGTCGATGAAATCACGATGGAATCGTATGCGCAAGGCAGTGAAGATGCTTATCCCAATATTGATCTGGAAAGGGCACTGGATGATTTGCCCACAATCTATCGAAGTGTGATTGTACTAAGATTTTTTGAGGATATGAAGATTGATGAAATCGCCGAGGTTTTACAAGAAAACAGCAGTACGATAAAAACACGATTGTATCAAGCCCTTCGATTACTTCGGATTAAAATGATTGATGATACGTTAGAGGAGGTCAACTAATATGAATGAGAAAATAGAACAAATGAAACAACACTATATGGATATTCCGATTCCAAAAGAACTGGATTTTATCGTTAACCGAGCCATAAAGCAAAATAAGAAAAGAAAAAGCAATTTTAAATGGGCTTTTGCAGTAGCAGCGGCAGCAATCTTATTTGTAGCAGGTATCAATACTAGTTCATCTTTGGCCCATGCTTTATCTGAGGTGCCTCTCGTCGGTGACCTCGTTAAGGTGCTAACGTTTAGAGAATATAAGTTCAATGAGGGAACCTATAAAGCTAATTTAGAAGTTCCTGCAATCACGAATTTGGATAATAAAACCTTAGAAGAGACCCTGAATAACAAATATTTGGAAGAAGGCAAGAAATTATATTCGGATTTCACCATTGAGATGGAAAAATTGAAGCAAAATGGCGGCGGCCATCTAGGTATAGATAGCGGTTATGTGATAAAAACGGATAACGATCAAATCCTATCAGTGGGAAGATATGTGGTAAATACGGTCGGATCCTCTTCGACCACATTTAAATACGACACGATCGACAAGAAAAAGCAATTGCTGATCACTTTGCCAAGTTTGTTTAAAGATGATGCATATATTCGTGTAATTAGTGAAAATATTAAGGAGCAAATGAAGGAACAGATGAAGGAGGATCCGAAGAAGATTTATTGGGTTGAAGGTGTTTCGAATCAGGTAAATTCATACTTCAAAACGATAACGAAAGATCAAAATTTCTATATCAACGCTAACGGTCAACTTGTTATCTCATTCCAAAAATACGAGGTCTCTCCTGGATATATGGGCGTTGTAGAGTTTATCATTCCGACTTCTGTGCTGTCCGATATGTTGATGATGAAAGACGAATATGTGCATTAGGAATAAAAAAAGGAACATTTACTAAAATTAATCGGGTATGGAAAATTTAAGCTGGGGGTATCTCTATGCAACAACAAACGCCGCAACAAAATCAACAAGGCTTTGAGCAAATAAAAGAAGCTGCCCAAAAGGCTGAGCAAGCTGCTGAACAAACGCTGCAAGTTGCTCAGGAAATTTATTCACAGGCGACTGAAGCTGCACTGTCCGAAGCAGAACAACAACTGCAAGATCTTCAAGGACAAATCCAGCAGGCCCAGCAAAAGACGGAAGATTTAAAACAGGAATTACAAACGACACAAGAATCTCAGCAATCTCAACAATCTCAACAATCTCAACAATCTCAGTATTCGCAACAATCGCAGCAATCTCATCAATCCCAATAACGTAATATCAGAGAGTTCTCGCAAAAAGTCTGTGCACTTGCAACAGGCTTTTTTTGCTTGGATAGGTCGCAAAAAAAGTGTTGTCTGTACATGACATCTTGTGTTAATATGTGGAAAATAAACGGAAGGGCTTCTAGGGATCCGAACCTACAAGGGTGGCGAACCGAGCGAAGCCGACACGGATACATGACGTGTTACACCGTAAGGGATAAAAGACCTTCGGAAAGTTCCGCCTGCTTAGGCGAAACGGACTGAGGTCTTTTTTGCTTTACCGAAATAAAAAGTGGAGGGAACAGAGATGGCATCGATCCGTGTGGAACAATTGGGGAAATCCTTTCGACTGAAGAAAAAAGAAGAAGGCTTTATGGCGAGTGTTAGGGCGTTGTTAAAGCCGGAGTTTGTAGACAAGTCAGCCGTAGAGGGTATAACGTTCTCTGTGGATCAAGGGGAAACACTTGCCTTTCTCGGACCGAATGGTGCCGGGAAATCCACGACGATTAAGATGTTGACAGGTATCCTTCATCCTACAACAGGTCAAGCTGAAGTTCTAGGCTGTTGTCCATGGAAGGAGCGTACAAAGCTGAGCTATCGAATAGGCTCTGTCTTCGGGCAAAAGTCGCAGCTTTGGTATCATTTGCCGCCCATCGATACCTTCGAGTTAATGAGCCGTATTTACGAGCTGCGGCGCAGTGAGTATATACATCGGCGTGATGATCTCATAGAGAGATTTGAACTTGGACCTTATTTGCATACAGCAGTGAGGAAGCTCTCGTTAGGTGAACGGATGCGCTGTGAGATCGCAGCATCCTTGATGCACCGGCCGCAGGTGCTGTTCCTTGATGAACCTACGATTGGGCTAGACGTTGTCGTTAAACAGCGAATACGCGAGCTTATTCTAGAGTTAAAACGTGAAGAAGGAACTACTGTATTTCTTACGTCACATGATGCTGGTGATATTGAGCGGCTATGCGACCGGGCGATTGTTATCAATCATGGACGGATTGTCTTCGATGACCGTGTTGAGGTTATGAAGCAGCAGTTTTTGACACAGAAAACAGTCCGACTTGTACTCGAAGAGGAGCCGGATGCCATACAAATTGTCGGGGTGAAGGTACTTGAACGAAGCGGCGTAAGAATTTCGCTTTCTGTCGATATGGGGCAAACAACAATTGAAGCAGCGCTATCCCAGATTATGGCTGAGCACCGGATCATCGACGTTACGGTTGAAGATCCACCGATGGAGGACATCATCACACGTATGTACGGGAACTTCGGTAAGGAGGAGAAAGGACATGAACAACTGGAGAAAATCGGTTAAATATGCCTTTATCGGCAAAATCACACTTCGCAATCAACTTGCTTATGTGGCCGATTTTCTGATCCGATCGTTGTTTCTGCTGTTGATTCTTTATATTTTTCTTCAACTCTGGCAGACAACGTTTCATGGCGAAGGAACGGAAACCATAGCAGGCTTCAGCTTCAAGCAGATCATGTGGTATCTCGTTATAACGGAATCGATGATTCTAGCCTGTCCAAGTCTCTGCTCACGCGTAGAGGAAGAGGTGAAAAGCGGAGATATCGTGTTCAAATTTGTCCGTCCTGTCAGTTTTGTCGCTTTTCATTATGTCGAATACATGAGTGAAACTGCGGTTCGTTTTCTCGTTAACGCGGCGCTTGGCGGTTTGTTAGGATTGTTTATTATGGGTCCGCCAGATTTTGGTTATGGATTACTGTGGTTGCCAATTGTGGCATTGTGCGGTTTCACGGTTAATTTCATGTTGAATATGGTTTTAGCGCTGAGCTCTTTCTGGGTGGAGGAAACACGTGGACTGGAATTCGTCTACAATAAGTTTTTATTCACGATTGGCGGTATGCTGATGCCTCTTGAATTATTTCCCGACATGCTGCAGAAGGTAGGACGTTGGCTTCCGTTCCAAGCCATTGTCTACATCCCAGCGAAGACAACCGTAACCTTTGATGCAGGTCAATTGCCAAGTATGATCGGTACACAGCTGATATGGGTTGTTTTCATTGGCCTAATTGTCACATTGGTCTATAGAAAAGGAGTGAAAAAGCTCAATGTTAATGGTGGATAGCCGCAATTTGACACCCATTAGTGAAGTTGATCAGCCAGGTAAATTCGGGCGTTTACTTCGTTTCGTTTGGCAATGTTGGAAGCTTAATCTTGCTGGCGCCATGGAGTTTCGGATGAGTTTCTTTCTCACGGCTGGTATGATGATCATCAATAATGTGGTGTGGATCGTGTTCTGGGGACTTTATTTTGGCCGATTTCCTGTATTGAATGGATGGGAACTACAGGATGTGATGATGCTATGGGCTATAGCAGCTGGCGGCTTTGGTGTTATGGCTACATTTTTCGGTAATGCTATGCGAATTTCGAATTTGATTTCAACTGGACAGCTTGATATTTACTTAACACAGCCTAAACCAGTGCTGCTTCATGTTCTCATCAGCCGTATGTCGGTAAGCGCAATTGGGGACGTCTTATTCGCATTATTAATTTACGTTGCATTTGGAGATAAATCGATCATAGGCTTCATAAAATTTGGTCTAGCCATGCTGTTATCGACGTTGATTTTTTTATTTTTCACGGTTATTGTGAATTGCCCTGCATTCTGGTTAGGGAGTTCAGACGGGCTTAGTTTTCAGCTATATAATGGGCTTCTGACATTCACCACATATCCAACGAGCATTTTTCGGGGGCTGGGCAAAATCGTACTGTTTACTGTGTTGCCAGCAGGGTTCATTAGTTACTTACCAATTGGAATGTTACGTCAGGTGGACATACCTTTTATATCAGGTGCCATAGCTATGACTGGTTTGCTTTGTTTGGGAGGTATTTATTTGTTTTACACAGGACTTCGGCGATATGCCTCTGGCAATATGATGGGGCTTCGGCGTTAATTGGGTTCATAGGGATAAGCTTCATATTGGTGACGCATGCTATAGGTGGAAGCCGCTATATCGAATTAAAAAAGGAGCTGATATCTATGGCGCGACGCCGACGTGGACAACAACCGATGCAACAACAGATGATGCAAAATCAACCGTATGGGTCGATGAATACACAGTTTGAACCCTCACCCAATTATAGCAATGCGGTCGAACCTATCCACAATGCAAATTATGCATGGAATGGTCAGCCCATTCCAAACGCTCAGATGTACCAGCAAGCGACACAAAGCGGGCAGCAGTCATTTATTCCACAAGCTCGTAACAGTGGAACCCAATCTTTCCAAGGTGGAATGCCAGTTCCAGGCTCGTCAGGCAACATGAATGCCGAATATGGCCAGAGAAATACGGGAATCAATAATGCGGATGCGAGAAATGTAGGCTTTCAGGGGGGATATACCAGCTATGGTGCAAATGGCCAACCAACCCAGTATGGTACATTTATGCGGGATGGAACGCAGTATGGTGCAGGTCCACACACGATTGACCCCAATAAGGCTATCATTCAATCCGTCCATTATGGAGATGGCGGCATCAGTGCCGTTCAATTCCAAGATGGCAGGGTAGTTGATGTTGCTAATGCCATTGCCATGACTGAAGCAGGACTGATTGAAGATGTGAATACGGGCAGAAATCGTGAAGGTCAAAAAACGTTAAGATCGTATCCGGATGGCGATCCAAGCAACAATTTATCTAATTTACCTCGATTTTAAAAAGATTATCTGAAGCAGTTTGCCATAATGCAAGCTGCTTTTTTTATGTATAGGTTCTTTTCCAAATGAAAAAGCCGCCGTTACAAGTCGGCAGCCTTTTAGCTCTAGCGTTCTATTGAGCTGATATAATAGCATTCTTTGAATGCGGATACATTTATTTTTTGAGTTGTGCCAGATATTTGAGTACAAGTCCAAGTGCGCCGATGTAATAAGCAACTAATAATAAGAAGCCTGTTGGATCAAGGGACATCATGTTGGAAATTATAAATAATGGGAACACATAGTACAGCATATCTTGCAGATAAGTCAGAATCAGAGCGCTGGAGAAGCTGCCAGCTTTGAGTGCTTTATACAAGCCTAGTAAAAAGCTAAGCCCCATTAAGCCCAGAACTACCCACATCGAATAGAGCATCCAACCCGTAAGTGTAAGTGTCATTTAGATTCACCTCCCCGTAGGAAGATTTTCTTTCTACTTTATCATATGCTGCCATATGACAAGTCGTACTAGACGACACGATTATTTTATATAAAAAACGAGTTTACATAATCATAATTATGTAAACAAATTCAAAGTTGCATATTGTTTCGATAAATAAGAGGGGAGACACCGACGTATTTTTTAAATATACGTGAGAAGTAAAAAACATCTTTATAACCAAGCGAATCTGCGATTTCCTTTACCGTATCGTCCGTATTTAATAGAATATTTTTCGCTGCTGCCATTTTCAAACGGTGAATATAAGCACCAAGCGGATAGCCCGTATATTCGCTCACGATCCTCCGCAGTGTAGAAAGCGAGATATGGTGGCGTTTTGCGATAACCGCCGCGTCAAAAGGCTGGAATAACGAATCACCGAGATCGGCCATGAGATCGATCAATTGCTGTGTTTTTGTCGTTTCTGAAGGTACTTGATTTTTCAAAATAAATTCAAAAAGCAAGGATTCAAGCAGCAACGCAGCACGGTCGATATTATCGGGTATACCGCTTTCCATAAGAATAAAGATGCGTTCGATCCGATTATGCTGGGCGGCATCTTCATGCCCAACCTGCTTAGCCAAATCCACATGTGTAAGCCAACTATTGAGCCATTCCGCAATACGGTTTCCCTCGAATGTGAAGTAATACTCATCCCAATAACCGTCTGCATCCGGTCCATAATTATATACGGCTCCCGGTCGAAGGAAAAACAGACTGCCGCTTTCAATGTGTTGAACGGCGCCGTCATCGACTTGATAGGAGCCTTTTCCACCAGCAATATAGACAATGGCCCACTTGGTAAATTTAGCATGAGCTCGAAATGATATACGGCCTGGGAGATGCCCTACAGCGAGTATAATCAAGGATTGCAGCTTTAATTTACTGGAATCAATGGGCAATGAAATGATCCGAAGCGGATAAGGACTGATCATATAGTCCATGAATCTTGGCATATCGTGTATTCCCTCCGTGGCGAATTAGATGTAAATGAGCGTGTAATAAAATGTGAAGCAAAGCCAAAGGCAAAGCGGTGTGAACAAAAATGTATCATATGTAGCGAAACTAGTCTGTTTGACCCTTTTAAATAAACCCACATATTTGAAATCCCCAATTGCCCGGAGTCCAAATACGAAGACACATACCCAACCGAAATGAATGCCATCTCTGTCATTATTTTAACTGAAATAAGCTTTATTCAATAGGAATAAGCATGAAATGATAGAAATACCTTGTTGAATTGTGGTTTTTATATGAATTAATTACATTAAATATTAATATCATTAATTATAATTTCAGCACCTTGAAGTAGGAATATCGTGTTTTTATGTAAGGCGAAGCTTTTCGAGAGCCCAGATTTTAACCTTTAATTTCTTAGAATAATGTAAAAGTGGTGATGTATCTGGAAGCTGAATCCCAAATGAATACGGGAGGGTATTGACGTTGATTGAAGCTTCAGCCGACTGTAAGGGCCATGAGTCATGATCGATATCACCTCGATACACATTACCGCGACGATCTGTGCAATAGAGGCAATAACGTTCGGTTAACCAATATTCGAGAGTTTCAGGATTCGCTAATCGTATAGCGGATGATGGGCTATATTCACCAGTAAATTCACCTTGTCGTGCACGTTTATCTTTTCGTAAAGAGTGGTAAAATATGGTGTTATCTGGCCGATGTTGGACTTGAATATGTGCATAAAAGTACGGGAGATGGAAAGCGGAGCGTGCTACTTCAACAGCGAATCGGTTATGAGCATCTAGACTGAAAAAGTAAACGCCAGGTTTACCTTGTAGGGTTACGTAGGTCCTTACATTGATTTCTGGAAATGCTGAAAAGTAAGGTAACGGAGGTAAACCTCTAGGTGCTATGTCTGACATGTGGAAGGGAACAACTCCGATCCATGCTGTTCCGTCAAAGGTATCAATAGGGATATGGGCGGGTAGGAGTGGTCTTAATGTTTCGATGGAAATGGGCCAATGAGCAAAGAGTAAATCATTCCATATTTGGTGCATGATCCAGGGTTGGTCAGGTAACGGCCATGATCGACTCATAAGTGATACTCCTTCTGTATTCGCGACTTTGAAATTTATTATGTAGATTAGATTAATCGTATTGATTTAATAGGCCGTTGTAAAGGGTTTTGCAAATGTACGCAACTTGATGGGGAATGGTGGGAAAACTATGTTATAATAAAGCACACAATTGAATGAAAGCAGGCGACTTACACAGCATGAATGGCCAAAATCGTAAAGATGTGATTCCAGGTATTGAAGTGAATATTGTTTTGAAGCAAGACCAACGTAGTGGGAAATTAACGCGAGGAATCGTCAAAGATTTATTAACGAACTCGCCTACCCATCCGCATGGGATTAAAGTAAGACTTGCAGATGGACAGGTTGGTCGTGTCAAAGAAATTTTATCGCCGGCAAGGTGATTTATAATCCAGGGGGAACGTGAGATGGCGAAAGCAAAAGTAGCAAAAAGACCAACGCGGGATGAATTTGTATTGGAAGAGATCGGCAATCAATTGTCCGAAGCGAAGCAGGAGAATTCCGAGATTGTGCTGACCGTTTGGGGGCGTGAAGAACCTGTTCGCGGACTCATTACAACGATGGATTCTCGGACTGGAAGAGTACATATGGAAACGAATGGTGAAATTGATAAAGTACCGTTCATGGACATAATGAAAGTCGAATACCCACGGGACTAAAACCGGAAAAACGGTTAATATGCTTTATTCTACAATTCGTTGTACGGGATAAGCGCCAATTGACCGTTTTTTTCTGTAAAAAAAATTGCACTAAATCTATATTTAACGCAACTTAGATTGTAACGGACGGAGTGAATAGGATTGGAGCAAGTGTACGAGTATGATGATGAGTATTTGGAACTATTCGATTCATGGATGAAAGATCAGGGCTTTACAAAACGAACTCAACAAGCTTACTTAGGAGATGTTCGGTTATTCCTTTCCAATATAGAGAAATCTTTACCAACGATTGAGACAATTGATATCATGCGCTTCTTGACGAAAATGAGACAGGGCGGGGCAGGGGATGCCGCGCGTAATCGCTATTTATCTTCGATTCGGACATTTTTCGCGGCGTTGATCGAACTTCAAATTGTGCAGAGCAACCCTTCACTTAACGTGAAGAAATCGAAGGTCGAGAAAAACCAAATTCCTACGTTTCTCAGCGAGCAGTTGCTTGCAGTGTTTTTACAATCGATCGAGGGGAAGTATCAGATCCGGAATGTGGCCATGTTTCTATTGATGAGTTATGCAGGTTTGCGTGTAAGTGAACTGCATCGACTAAACATCGCTGATTTCAATCGTTCAACAAATACGCTGCAGGTGTTTGGCAAAGGGCGGAAATGGCGTGTCATCCCTCTTCCTGCCGAACTGGTTAAAGTTCTGAATAAAGCATTAATGGAACGAATGGATACAAGGAACTCGGCGGAGCAGCCATTTTTTGTTTCTCAATTTGGTCGGCGAATTAGTGTTCGTATGATTCAAACGATTGCGGAGAAGCATTTCGAGGTGCTGAAGAGGCAGTATGCTGAACTACAAGGGAAGTCGATTTCAAGCCACAAGCTTCGGCATACGTTTGCCACGATGCAGGTTCTGGCGGGAACGGATATCCGAACTTTGCAGGAATTACTTGGTCATGCGAGTATCCAGACCACGCAGATTTATACGCATGTCGGAGATAAACAAAAGCAGGATGCAATGAACCGGGTTTCGGCGTTTATTCCAGTAGGGATGGGGATATAGAACGGGAGATGTAATAATTAGTTCCGGTGGTGCATATAAGGCAACAAAGAGATTACAAAGTAGGATCCAAATTTTGAATAAGTTCTCTTTGGTAGGAGGCATATTTATGGCTATAAGACCCCCCATTTTACAAAGGGGTGACACCATCGGAATTGTTACTTTAGGAAGTCCGCTTGACGCAACTATCATTGATGAAAGAATTAAAACACTTGAAAATATGGGATTCAAAGTTGTAATTGGAAAATATGCGTATGCCTATGGAGGCATTGTAGCCTCATCAGCGCAGCAGCGTGCTGAAGACCTTATGAGTATGTTTCAAAATCCCAGTGTGAAGATGATATTACCTACAAGAGGAGGGACAGGGGTCAAAGATATTTTGCCATACCTCAATTATACGATTATCAAAAACAATCCTAAAATCGTAACTGGATACAGTGATATCACGATTTTATTAAATGTCCTGTACCAATTTTCCGATTTAATTACTTTTCAAAGTCTATTGTTAATTGACTTTAGCACGAGCACACCAACATATAACTTCAATCAATTTTATTCGGCTACATCAACTCTCAGTAGTCCAAGAGTGATACAGAATCCACCCGGAATGCAGCAGACCAGTCTGGTTGAGGGGAATGTTAGAGGTCCGATCGTTGGGGGGAATCTCACTTCATTTGTGGATACCCTAGGAACTCCATATGAAATTGATACGACCGGTAAAATATTGGTCATAGAAGAGACACACGAAGCAACGAATGTGATTTATCGTTATTTGACTCGTCTGGTTATGGCAAGGAAATTTCAAGATTGCATCGGTGTGGTCATGGGACAATGCACGAATTGCACCGTATCTTATTCTACGACTTATAATGACTTAATAGCTGGGGTGATTGTTCCACAAGGAAAACCTCTCATGACCAATGTAAGCACAGCTCATGGCCTTTATAAAGCGGCAATCCCCATTGGAGCGAACGTAAATCTCGATACTTACAATAACAGGCTAACTGTGCTTGAACCCACGGTATCACCTTAGAGCACATTAAACAACTTGTCTATAATAAAAAAAAGCCGGTGAAAACCCGCTTTTTCGCATATTAGTTAATTAAACGACGTGCACCCCAATAATGTGCATCATAGTAGGGAGTACCAAAGAATGTGCTAATCTTTACTTCTCTCGTTCCCATCGTTCCTGCTTGAAGAATTTTATTATTTCCAAGATAGATCCCTACATGGGAGACTCCGCTTGTATAAGTTCCTTCTAGAAATACAAGGTCACCTTTACGCAGATCACTTTTAGCTACTGGCGTTCCTAATTGACTCAACAATGCTGACGAATGAAGAAGATTAAACCCGTGCTGATTAAACGCATATTGTACAAAGCCTGAGCAATCAAAAGCAACATACGGCGTATTGCCGCCAAATACATATGGCGTTCCGAGCTGCGTCATTCCTGTTGCAATGATGGCATCTGCTTTTACTTCCCAACTCTGTTTAGTAGAAGCTTTAACTGGAAGATTAATTACAACACCTGCGTAAATATTTTGCTGATTAACATTTGGATTATTTGCGATGAGATCAGCTAATGGAACATTGAACTTCTGTGAAATGGTCCAGAAAGTGTCAGCATCCGTAGCGACGTATTGATTCGAAGGTGCCGCATTTGCGATTCCGCTGAATAAAAGACTTGTCGCCATTGCGGTTGTAAGAATAAACTTTCTCATGAATTTCCTCCTAGATGTTATATGTAGTTACTTAAACATTCTATCAGAATGAATAAATAGAGAATATGAGCAAAATATGGATAAGCGTGTGGTGGGGGTGTTTGCTCCATATTTGTTTACATAATATATATTATGTTGATATTAATTAAAAACCTTAGAATGAACATCTTGCCTTCCGATTTAAGAGAAAAAAAATTCGAGTAGGGGGAACTAGCTTTTTATCCATTCTATGGAGTTGATTTATTAGCTGTTTTACACTATGTCAAATCCAGAGGCTAAATTTGGAACACTTTGTATAATGTAAATCGTCATGCAAGTTATATAATATTACATATATAGTTATCATACATCACATTTATATAACGCCCAATATGCCGTTAGCTTGGGCTTGTATGTCATCGCAGCTATCCTGGGAATTGTTTTATATACGATCATTCAACTTGTAGAAAAACGCTTTATTCCGTGGTCAATTTCCAATTGCTTAATGAAAATGAATATTTAACATGAGCATCAAGGGATGACACCATCATTACATACATAGAAATAAATAGGAGAGGATTGGTTCGATTGAAAAAGACAATCCTTACTGGCAAATTGGCTTTGAAGAAACCGGCCGATTTGACTGCGGCTATCGAAAAAACGATTTTACAAGGCAAGTGAGTTTTGCAAAGAAAGAGGGTCGTGGCTGACTGTAGTCTGCGATCCTTCTTTACATCATCAGGAGAGGGGAACTGAGCATATGAGCGCTAACGAGGTTAGTGATCTGCTAACGAAGGAGGACCTGCTTGAGAAGGACCGCAAATATGTGTGGCATCACATGTCAGCACATAATGAGAATCCGATGATACTTGCTTCTGGTGAGGGAAGCTGGGTGACGGATGTGGATGGGAAACGATATTTGGATGGCATGTCCGGATTATGGTGCGTTAATGTGGGTCACGGCAGAAAAGAAATTGCAGAAGCGGCCGCTGAGCAAATGATGAAAATCGCTTATGCTACGCTCGTTCAATCCCATGTGCCTGCAATTGAATTAGCCGCGAAATTGAATGAGTGGCTGGATGGCGAATACCGGATTTTTTATTCGAATTCGGGGTCGGATGCCAATGAAGTGGCCTTTAAGATTGCCCGCCAATACCATCATCAGAACGGGAAGCCTTCCAAACATAAGTTCATCTCGCGGCATGGCGCTTATCATGGCAATTCAATGGGGGCATTGGGTGCAACAGGGCAAGCACAGCGTAAGTTGAAATATGAACCGCTCGGTGTGGGCTTCCAGCATGTGCCGCCGCCGTATTGTTATCGCTGTCCATTCGGCCAAACGAAGGGGTCATGCAGCTTTCAGTGCGCCAAAGCCATCGAGGATGCCATCGTTTGGGAAGGGGCGGATTCTGTTGCAGGCGTAATCGTGGAGCCGGTGATTACGGGAGGCGGAATGATTGTTCCTCCGGACGAGTATCTGCCCATGGTGCGCAGCATTTGTGATAAGCATAATGTGCTGCTCATTGTCGATGAAGTGATTTGCGGATTCGGTCGATCCGGTGAGAAATTTGGTCATCTGAATTATGGGGTGAGACCTGACATCGTGACGATGGCCAAAGGCTTGACCAGTGCGTACTCGCCTCTTTCTGCAACCGCTGTTTCGGCGGAATTGTATGAATCGTTCAAAGAAAAAGAAGCGACCAGCCATTTAAGACATATCAATACATTCGGAGGTAATCCAGTCTCTTGCGTGGTTGCGATGAAAAATATGGAGATTTTGGAAAAAGAAAACTTGGTTGCGCGCTCTGCTCATATCGGAAACACATTTAGAGCTCAATTAGAACCTTTGCTTGAACACCCTCACGTTGGTGAGATACGCATTTTCGGATCAGCGATGGGCATCGAGCTCGTAGAAGATCAAGTGTCCAAGGTTCCAGCGACAGCTGAACGTGTGATGAAGATCATTGCAGGCTGCAAGCAAAAGGGTCTGCTTATTGGGAGGAACGGGGATACGGTACCTGGATTCGCTAACATTCTCACGCTTAGTCCGCCGTTATCTTCGACAGACGAGGATGTTGCTTTTATCATCGAGACCTTACTTGCTGTGTTTGATGCCAATCAGGAGAAAGGATGATAGGTCTTGCCTAGTGCACCTCAGATACAAATTAACGTTTCTCGACTGCAGCAGCGAATTCAGGAGCTCGCCGAAATCGGGAAAATTGGAGAGACGGGCGTATGCAGATTAGCCTTGTCCAAAGAAGATCGAGAAGGCGTGGAGTTAGTGAAAAGTTGGATGCAGGAAGCTGGGATGGAAGCTTCAATCGATCCATTCGCCAACTTAATTGGCGTGCTTAAGGGGAGCAATCCGAATGCGCCTGTACTTATGCTAGGCTCTCATGTGGATTCGCAGCCTTATGGCGGTAGATTTGACGGTGCGATAGGCGTACTTGGTGCGATTGAAGTGGTCCAAACGCTGGTGGAGGAAGGGATAACGCCAGAATGTAACATTGAAGTTGTGGCTTTCTGCGATGAAGAGGGTTGTCGCTTCAACAAAGGGCTTTTCGGCGTTCGTGGCATGACCGGGAAGCTTGAAGAACATGAGCTGGAGCGTTCGGACAAAAATGGCATTACACGCAGAGAGGCTTTGATTCAGTTCGGGTGCGACCCGGCAGACTTCGAGAGCTACGTATTTCAAGAGGGGCGGATTGGCGCTTTTCTGGAGCTGCACATTGAGCAAGGTCCAGTTCTGGAGTCACTTGATGCTCCGATTGGTATCGTCAGCGGTATCTCTGGTCCATTATGGCTCACGGTGGAGATGAACGGCTTTGCTGGACACGCTGGTTCGGTGCCAATGTCTATGCGCCAAGACGCGCTTCTAGGCTGCGCCAAGATTATCGTGGCGCTCAACGAGTTAGTGCGACAGGAACCAGGTGCGCCGACCGTCGGAACGGTAGGCTCCCTTTCGGTGTTCCCTGATTCCCGCAATATCATCCCAGAGAAGGTATCCTTCACCATTGACTTGCGGGACATTGATTTGCGGCGGCGCAATGCGCTTGAAGCGGAGCTGCTCAGCGTGATCGAGAACGTGTCGCGAGAGCATGGTCTCACGTATACGATTCGCGAAGATACGAACAGTGAACCCCGCTACTGCGCGAACTGGATCAAGCAAAGCCTGCATCAGGAAGCAGCTCTGATGGGTTTGACCCCGCCAGAGCTGATGAGCGGACCTTTCCATGATTCGCTCACGATGTCTTATGTGTGTGACTATGGGATGATTTTCGTTCGATGTCTGGAAGGCATCAGTCACAATCCCAAAGAATATGCTAGTCCAGAGGACATTACGCTGGGCACGGAGCTTTTATACCGCACCGCACGCCGGATCGCCACGGAAAAAGGGGGATTTCAGCCATGAGCAAGGTGAAAATTGGCCTCATTCAAGCCTCGCATGATGTGCATGGTGATGAGGCTGTGGCCAAGCACAAAGAAGCAGCGATACAAAAGCATCTCGCATTGGTTCGTAAAGCGGCGCAGCAGGGCGCGCAAATCATTTCTTTGCAAGAAATTTTCTATGGTCCTTATTTCTGCGCAGAGCAAACAACAAGGTGGTACGATGCCGCAGAGGAAATACCGAAGGGGCCAACGACTATGCTCTTTCAGGAATTGGCGAAGGAGTTCGGTGTTGTCATCATCCTGCCCATTTATGAGAGAGAAGGCATAGCTTCGTACTACAATACGGCTGCTGTGATCGATGCGGATGGTGCCTATTTGGGCAAATACCGCAAACATCACATTCCGCATGTGGCGGCAGGCGGCGGATCTTGCGGGTTCTGGGAGAAGTATTATTTTAAACCAGGTAATCTGGGCTATCCCGTGTTTGATACAGCTTTTGCTAAGGTTGGGGTTTACATCTGTTACGATCGCCATTTTCCAGAAGGGGCAAGGGCTATCGGACTTGGCGGAGCGGAAATTGTGTTCAATCCTTCCGCTACTGTAGCGGGGACTTCGGAGTATCTCTGGAAGCTCGAACAGCCCGCTCACGCCGTGGCCAACGGGTATTATGTCGGTGCCATTAATCGTGTTGGACTTGAAGCCCCATGGAACATGGGTGAATTCTATGGTCAATCCTACTTGGTGGATCCGCGTGGCGCGATCGTTTCCATAGGAAGTCGGGATCAAGATGAAGTGGTCATCGGTGAAATGGATAAAGAGTTAATCCGTGAAGTCCGCAATGTTTGGCAATTTTATCGGGATCGCAGGCCTGAAACCTATGATCAAATTGTTAGCTTATAAGCGTGGGAGGGGGAGCGAAGATGAGTTCAACATTTATTTCCTTAAGCGATTTGAAACGCAATTTTGCCGAGGTCAAATCCGGCATGAAGCCGAAAGAGGCGATCGAGGAATCGAACCGCTGCTTATTTTGTTACGATGCTCCTTGCATCCGTGCCTGTCCAACGGGTATTGATATTCCTTCTTTTATCAAAAAGATTGCTTCCGGCAATCTCAAAGGCTCCGCGCGCACGATCATGGATGCGAATCCGGTAGGGGCCTCCTGCTCAAGGGTATGTCCTACAGAAGAGCTTTGCGAAGGAGCTTGTGTACTCAATTATTCGTCCAAGCCCATCCTAATTGGCAACTTACAGCGTTATGCGACGGATTGGGCTATTAAGAATGAACAACTATTGTTCAAGGCCGGGACAAGTAATGGGAAATCGGTTGCTGTGATTGGCGGTGGACCTGCTGGTTTATCGGCAGCTCGGGAGCTTGCCCGCTTCGGGTTCAAGGTTACGGTGTTTGAGGCAAAGGAGCAAGCTGGAGGGCTAGATACCTACGGGATTGTATCGTTTCGATTGCCCCAGGAGATATCGCTATGGGAAGTCGAGCAAATTAAGCAGTTAGGTGTTGAATTCCGTATGAACACGCGAGTCGGCATAGATGTAAGTGCGACAGAACTGGTCAACGACTATGATGTCGTTGTTCTGGCTGTAGGAATGTCGAAGGTTCCTATGCTGGGTATTGAAGGCGAAGCCTTGGCACGCGTATACGATGCCATTGATTTTGTGGAATCCACGAAGACCGAACGGGAGTTGGATACATCCCTCATTGGAAAGCGGGTAGCGGTTATTGGAGCGGGGAATACCGCCATTGATGCGGCCACGTGCTCAGTAAGGCTTGGAGCTGAAAAGGTGCAAATTGTGTATCGGCGTACGCAGGAAGAGATGACGGCGTATGATTTTGAATATGATTTTGCGAAGCAGGATGGCGTTGCATTTCAGTGGCTTACAGCTCCAAAACGGGTCATCGGGGATGCGAATGGAAATGTTGTGGCTTTAGAATGCCTGCGGATGGAGCTTGTGGATGTGGAAGCGGGGCGCAAACGTCCGGTTCCCATTGAAGGCTCAGAATTCATCATTGAGGTGGATGCTGTTATTAAGGCGATTGGGCAGACGAAACATGTTTCCCTCATTGATCAATTCGAACTTACCCATACGCGTGGAACCGTTACGGTTGATCCGTTAACAGGTCAAACATCCAATCCCAAAGTGTATGCAGCGGGCGACGTCATTTTCGGAGAAGGTCAGGGCGAAGCGATGGTTGTATCTGCAGCTCAGCAAGGCAAACAAACGGCTTATGCTATTTATAACCAACTTGTGAAAAGGGAAAATGCGTCGGCTTAACGACTATCTTAATGGATCGGGAGGGAATCAACATGGCTGATTTACGCATAAATCTAGCAGGTATAGCGTCACCTAATCCGTTCTGGTTGGCTTCGGCGCCACCGACCAATACGGGCTATCAAGTTCAGCGCGCTTTCGAAGCGGGTTGGGGTGGAGCGGTTTGGAAAACACTTGGTGATCCCATTATCAATACGTCTTCACGCTTTGCGGCTATTCATTTCAACGGGCAACGGGTTGCAGGCTTCAATAATATTGAACTAATTACGGATCGACCGCTTGAAATCAATCTCAAAGAGATTTATGAGACGAAGAAACGTTTTCCGAATCATGCGATTGTTGTATCCCTGATGGTAGAGCCGAACCGGGAGAAGTGGCATGAGATCGTCAAAAAAGTCGAAGCTGTCGGTGTCGACGGCTTGGAGCTGAACTTTGGCTGCCCGCACGGGATGGCTGAACGCGGCATGGGTGCTGCTTCGGGGCAGCAGCCGGATCTCGTGGAGGCGCAGACGATGTGGGTGAAGGAAGCGGCGACGACGCCGGTCATCGTGAAGCTGACACCGAACATCACGGATATTACAAGCACCGCTAAGGCGGCGGTTCGAGGCGGAGCGGATGCGATTTCGTTGATCAATACGATCAACTCACTAGCTGGTGTTGATATCGATTCGTGGAACACGATTCCTCATGTTGGGGGCAAGGGCTCGCATGGCGGGTATTGCGGACCGGCAGTTAAACCCATTGCCCTCCATATGGTTGCAGATTGTGCGCGAAACCCAGAGGTTGGCGTGCCGATTTCTGGCATTGGCGGTATTTCTAATTGGCGAGATGCTGTTGAGTTTATGCTGATGGGCGCGACGGGTGTTCAAGTGTGTACGGCGGCGATGCACCATGGTTTCCGCATTGTGGAGGATATGATCGATGGTTTGAACAATTATTTGGATGAAAAAGGTCTCGCCAGCGTCACCGAATTGATTGGGAAATCCGTTCCGCGCTACTCCGATTGGGGAAACTTGGATTTGAACTATGCGGTTGTGGCGCGAATTGACACGGATACCTGTATTAACTGCAACAAATGCCATATTGCCTGCGAGGATACGTCGCATCAATGTATCGATATGTTGACTGGCGATCAAGGTCAGTCCTATTTGCAAGTACGAGAAGAAGATTGCGTAGGATGTAACTTATGTGCAATTGTTTGCCCCGTAGATGGTGCTATTTCTATGATTGAGGTATCAGGAACAGAGGTGCCAATGACGTGGAACGAAAGACAGGAGGCGATCGCCAAGCTGTCGGAAGGCAAAGATTCCACAAAGAAGGAGGCTGTGTAACCATGTCCAAGCTCATTAAGAACGGAACGGTCGTGACGGCTGTTGACCAGTATCAGGCAGATGTCCTTATCGAGAACGGGATCATTACGCAAATAGGTCTGAACCTCTCGAAGGAAGGGGCAGAAATTGTTGATGCCTCAGGTCATTATGTGTTTCCAGGCGGTATTGATCCGCATACCCATCTTGACATGCCTTTTGGCGGCACCGTTACAGCCGATGATTTCGAGACAGGAACTAGAGCGGCGGCTTTCGGCGGGACGACAACCATCATTGATTTTTGTTTAACGAACAAAGGACGACCGCTGAGTCAGTCTGTTCAAACTTGGCATCAAAAAGCCGCCGGCAAAGCCGTCATCGACTATGGATTTCACTTAATGATTGCAGAAATCAACGATGAAGTGCTGGCAGAGCTGCCGAAAATGATTCACGAAGAGGGGATCACCTCGCTCAAAGTGTTTATGGCTTATAAAAATGTGTTCCAAGCCGACGATGGCACGCTGTATCGGACATTGCTCGAGGCAAAGCGGCACGGAGCTCTTGTCATGGTACACGCAGAGAACGGCGATGTGATTGAGTATTTGATAAAAGAAGCGCTAGACGCGGGGAATACGGATCCGATCTATCATGCTCTAACGCGTCCATCTCTTATTGAAGGAGAAGCGACAGGTCGAGCGGCTAAGCTTACTGCGTTGGCAGGTTCTCAGCTCTATGTTGTTCATGTGACGTGCGAGGAAGCCGTTCAGCAGATTGCCGAAGCGCGGAATCAGGGCGTGGATATCTGGGGCGAAACGTGCCCACAGTACTTGATGCTGGATCAGACGTATTTGGAAAAACCGAATTTCGAAGGGGCTAAGTACGTATGGTCGCCTCCGCTGAGACCGCAGTATCACCAAGAGGCTCTATGGACCGCTTTGAAAAATGGACAGCTCCAGACGCTCGGATCTGATCACTGTTCATTTAACTTCAACGGGCAAAAAGACTTAGGGCTAGGCGATTTTAGCAAAATCCCGAATGGAGGACCCTGCATTGAGGATCGATTCTCCATCTTATATTCAGAAGGCGTACTGAAGGGTCGGATTACACTGAATCAATTTGTTGATATCGTTTCTACGCGAATTGCGAAGCTTTTTGGCTTATTTCCGAAAAAGGGGACCATCGCTGTAGGATGCGACGCGGATATTGTCATTTTTGATCCGAACGTTACGCGGACGATCTCAGCAGAAACTCACCATATGAATGTGGATTACAATCCATTTGAAGGGATCGTGATCACTGGGGAGCCTGTCACTGTACTGTCTCGAGGCGAATATGTGATTAGGAATAAACAATTCGTAGGCACGGCAGGTAGCGGGCAATTCATGAAACGGGGCACTTACCATACAGCTTCACATAATGAGAAATTGAAAAAAGTTGAAGCTGTCAAAGGAGGAGCCACACATGTCTGAGTATGTACAATTTAAGCTAGAGAAGCAGAAATTGGATGACTACGTGGCTCAGAAGTTCAGAATCGTCGGGGTGAAGGAAGATCTGGAGGGAGCGTGGCTCGATCTCGAACATCCCGGCGGTGAAACGGCGAATCTCCATCTAAAGACGGCCAATGCTAGGAAGTATTATGTGTCCTTGCTCCTTAAACAAGATCAAACGCAGGCTTAAACGATCGCGCCATGCATGTATTCAAAGCCGTGTAGGGCGAGCTCAATCGCTATCCTCTTGTCAGAATGCATGTAATCATCGCCAAGCAGCGCTGATATTTTATCCAATCGATGGTACAGCGTTTGCCGGACGACGAACAGCTCCTTAGCCGTATCCTGTTTGGATCCGCATAGCGCTAAATAAACTTTCAATGTCTTCAGAAGCTGTCCATTCTTTTCCCGATCATAAAGAATTAGTTTCCCGAGGTATTCATCGATGAATGACTCCAGCAGTCCGGTTTGCTTCATTTTTAGGATCACTTTGTTAACATGCTGCTCATGATAGAAAGGACTTGCGCGCATACCTGTATCTTTCTGAATCTCAATCGTTTCTTGGGCGGTCTGATAGCTTTCCTTAACACGAGTTGGGTCGCTTAATGTTTTCCCGATGCCAAACAAAGGGGAGAACAAGATTGTTTCTTGATTAGCCTCTGATTTTTGAAGTCTTTGAATGGCTCTGGAGATCCGTTCTTGGCAGGGCATTGCTGGCAATTGGTCAAGTAGGATAAATACGATTTGATCACCTAATACGGTTGGCATGAGATAGAAACCTTCACCTTCGAATAGCGCGCGTGCGATCATCTGCTTCTGTAAGAGCAGATCTTCATAGTCCTTGGAGGATTCGGCTGCTGAGACGATGTGAAAGATACAAACGATGGTTTGGCTAAGCTTCATGGAAGGTTTGATGGAGAACATATAATCTCGAATTTCTTGCGCAGAATGCTTGCCGTTCAACCAATCTGTGATCCAGAGATTCTGTTTATACCGCGTTTTCTCCTCCATATATTTCGTACGCATCATTTCTTGTGCAATGGCTGTTGCGAACCTGTCTAAGGCAAGGATTTGAAATTCACTGAGTTCCTGCTCGGCATATAAAAGTAGGTCTGCGAACAGATGTTCTAAGGCTAAGATAGGGCGATGGGCCAGTTTGCTTTTGGCATTAGGTAGTTGAAAGATCTCACCATTAATCCATTTCTCATAAAAGGCATCGGCCTTCGCTTTCGGCAGGGTAGGGACGAACTGAACTTCCGCGCCGAAAGGAAAGAAGGCGACTTGTGCATGTGTTGTTTGATGCAGCAGCTTTAAGAGGGATTGCAGTCCTTTCCCCGAGAGGAGTAACTGATTCAGTTGGGTGGAGAGGGATTCTAGGTCTGAAACCATTTTGTGATGCTGATGGATGAAGTAGGTATGCAGGTCCTGTGTGATGTCAATATATCGTACTTCTTCGTGGAAAAAGATAAGTGGAAAATTCTCTTGGATGGCAAGCTTCTTCATCCGTTCTAGCGGTTGTTTCGTATATGTGCCGAGTTCGATACATAATCCGGAGGCACCACTGTCGATCAACTGCTGCAAAAAGGAGAGACTAAGCTCCTCGTTGTCATGCCAACCGATGCCTGTGCTTAGAATAAGCTCATTCCCATTGAGAAGATGGCCGACTTGGGTCACTTCCATAATATGAACCCAACGTACCTTTCGATTTAAAGCTTCCTCGCTTGCGATGGCTTCTGCATTGTGGAAGAGTGGTCTCTGCAAAATATCTTTCACTGTTAATTGTAAGAGTGTTTGTACCAAGCGAGTTCACCACCTTCATGTAAGGGAAGTTAACGTGACAGAGCGGAAGAGTAATTTCACCTATTATACAATGTGTCCAATGACTTTTGGGAAAAAATCTTTCTGCCAGGAGATGAACGAATATGAAACTCTTACAAAATTTCATAAATGGTGTTTGGGTCGATTCAGACAGCGGTTCAGTGAATGATGTGATGAATCCGGCAACAGGGAAAATCATCGCTCGTGTGCCGCTTTCTTCCTCTAAAGACGTGGAAGCTGCGGTTCAATCGGCACAAACGGCTTTCGAATCATGGAGTAGAACGCCTGTACCCAAACGAGCAAGAGTATTGTTTCACTATTGGCAGTTATTGCAGGAACATGAGCAAGAAATTGCCGAGCTCATTACGTCTGAAAATGGTAAAAGCTATAAAGAAGCATTAGGTGAGGTGCTCCGTGGGATCGAATGTGTAGAATTTGCAGCCGGAACGCCTTCGCATATGATGGGGTCGACATTGGCTAACATATCTGCCGATATGGACTCGGAGCTATTTCGGGTGCCGCTCGGCGTGGTTGGAGGGATAACACCCTTTAACTTTCCAATGATGGTGCCATGTTGGATGTTTCCCTTAGCCATTGCTTGTGGGAACACGTTCGTGTTAAAGCCATCGGAACGAACACCGCTGACTGCAATAAAATTAGCAGAATTGTTTCAAGAAGCGGGACTACCGGATGGAGTACTGAACGTCGTCCATGGCGCACATGATGTCGTCAATGCGCTGACAACGACGCCCGCCGTGAAGGCTATCTCTTTCGTAGGCTCGCAGCCGGTTGCAAAATATGTCTATGAGAAAGCTTCTTCCGCAGGTAAACGTGTGCAAGCGCTAGCAGGGGCCAAAAATTATCATATCGTGATGCCCGATGCCCATGTTGAAAAATCGGTTGAGAACATTATCATGTCTTCCTTTGGAAGCGCGGGGGAGAGATGCATGGCTTGCTCGGCTGTTGTGGTTGTTGGAGATAGTGAGAATTTCGTGAACTTGCTTCTTCAAGCAGCCCGGAATATGGTGCTTGGCAATGGGATGAGTGAAGAAGTAACCCTCACGCCGATTATTCGAAGCGAGCAACGGAGCAGGATTGAAGCCTTTATTGACACAGGGATAGAGGAGGGAGCGGAGCTTTTATTAGATGGAAGACATGCGGAGGCTTGTTCAGCCGAAGGGTTTTTCCTTGGGGCTACGGTCTTTGATCATGTGAAACCGACTATGACGATTGCGAAAGAGGAAATATTTGGGCCGGTCTTATCCCTGTTCCGTGCTGAGGATCTGGACGAAGCGCTGCTCCTTGTGAATCAATCGCGATTCGGCAACTCAGCCGTTATCTATACAGAAAATGCCAAAGCCGTACGCAAATTCCGAGAAGAAGTGGAAGCGGGAATGCTCGGCGTAAACGTTGGCGTACCAGCGCCGATGGCCTTTTTCCCATTCTCAGGCTGGAAAGACTCCTTCTATGGGGATTTGCATGCCAATGGCAAAGATGGCGTAGAGTTTTATACGAAGAAAAAGATGATAACATCACGTTATTTTTGAAATTAGTTTTTAATAATTAGGAGAATGAGAGCCGCGAGCGATTGCGGCTTTTTTGCCGTTTTGTATGGACAAGCTTTAATCGTTGATGTAGGTTAATGAATAGGGAATTAAGGGGGAGACACAAGTGATTAGAATATTGGCTGTTAATGAAGAACAGGAGATTATCCATATATCCTCATTAGACGATCTTAAACATGCAAATATAGATCGGTACTGGGTAGATTTCAATGCGCCTTCCAAGGAGGAGGCCTTACTTTTACAAAAACATTTTCAATTTCATCCACTTGCTGTAGAAGATTGCTTCCACTATTTGCAGCGACCTAAACTAGATCATTATGAGGATACTCATTTTTTTGTCCTTCATGCTTTGCATCCTGAAACGTTAGCTGCGGAAGAGGTTGATTTGTTCTGGGGCACTAACTTCATTGTTACTTTTCATTATTCACCGTCTAAGGAAATTGATGAAGCATGGCATCGCATGGCAGAACAACAAAAGTTTAGTGAGAAAGGTATTATATACACAGCCTATTTAATTATAGATAAGCTGGTAGATGAATATTTCCCTAGTCTATATCAAATCGAAGATCAGTTAGATGAAATCGAAGTAAAAGGTAAGAGTGTTCCGGTACATATCTTAATGAATGAAATATTTGAAATCAGAGCTAAGTTATTAAAGATTAGAAAGACAATTGTTCCTATGAGGGATCTGCTCTATCGTGTTATTAATACCGAAAAAATTGAAGGTCTTAAAGAACATGTCGTCTATTTTACAGACATCTACGATCATTTGCTAAAGCTCTCCGAAATTATTGACTCCAACCGCGATTTAACTGCGGATATCCGAGATAGTTATGTTTCCATCAATTCCTATCGTATGAATACGATCATGAAGACTTTAACGGTGATTACGACCATTTTCATGCCTCTGACATTTATTGCTGGGATATACGGAATGAATTTTCAAAATATGCCGGAACTTACTTGGCGTTGGGGATATTTTGTTGTGCTATTTATCATGTTCGGCATTGGCTTCGGTATGTATTGGCTGTTCCGAAAAAAGAAATGGTTTGATTAGTAGTGTTAAATATTAATGTCATTAATTATTAGCGGAGGACGCTTCCTTTATGAAGCCTAAACAAAAAAAGCATAACACGATGGGGCAATATGCAGAGCTGCTGAGCCGATATTTGTTCCCCCAAAAGGGTACGATCATTATACTAGCGATGCTCTTATTCGCATCTATTGGTCTTCAGCTCATCAACCCGCAAATCATTCGCTATTTCATCGATACGGCTCAAACGCAAGGAGCGATGAAGCCACTGATCACAGCCGCGATTATGTTTATTGGCTTTGCGCTTGTTCAGCAATTGGTCTCTGTCATTGCGACCTATTTTAGTGAAAATGTTGGGTGGAAAACGACGAATAAGCTGCGAGTGGATCTTGCCGCGCATTGCTTATCACTGGATATGTCTTTTCATAAATCACATACATCAGGCTCGCTCATTGAGCGAGTTGATGGGGATGTGAATGCACTAGCCAATTTCTTCTCGAGCATGATCATTCATTTATTAGGAAATTTGCTTTTGATGGCCGGCATTATTATTTTGTTGCTTCGGGAAAATTGGTTGATTGGCGCGGGGATGGCCTTTTTCGTCATTTTTGCGGTCTTTATGATTCAGTGGATTCGTAAATTTGCTGTTCCAGTTTGGGCGGGATGGCGGCAGGCGAACGCGGAGTTCTATGGTTTTATTGGCGAGCATTTGGAAGGAACAGAAGATATTCGTGCCAATGGTGCTGTTGGGTTCGTGATGAATCGTTTCTATACCATGCTTAGAAAAATGCTGCCGCTTCGGGTCAAAGCCTTTCTCGGTTTCTGTGCGATGTGGAACATGTCTATTTTCGTTTTTGCGCTTGGCAACGCCATGGCGTTTGGCATTAGCGCTTATTTGTGGCACACCCAGCATATCTCTCTAGGTACTGTGTATCTGATTTTCTTCTATACGGAATTGTTAGCCAAGCCGATTGAAAAGATCCGTACGCAAATGGAAGATTTGCAAAAAGCAGACGCTAGTATTTCTCGTATTCGCGAGCTTTTCGCAATTCAGTCTGAGATTAAGGATGGGATGGGAGCTCCGTTACCGGAGGGTCCGCTTAGTGTTGAATTCCGCGATGTCACGTTTAGTTATGATGGGGATCAGCCTACAATTGAGGGGTTAAATCTGACGTTGAAACCTGGAGAAATCCTTGGACTCCTTGGCCGCACGGGTAGTGGAAAGTCAACGATGGCAAGATTGCTTCTACGTTTTTATGATCCTCAAAGTGGAAGTATCGCGCTTGGTGGTACGGATATCCGAAGCTGCAAGTTAGTTGATCTACGTAAACGTGTAACCCTTGTGACGCAAAACATTGAAATCATGCAAGGGACCATTCGAGATAACTTAACGTTCTACGACGAATCGATCACGGACGAACAAATTATTGAAGTACTCAAGGAGCTTGGTCTTGGAGCGTGGTATGAAGCCATGCCTGAAGGGCTAAATACAGGTTTAGCCTCCGGAGGAGGAAGCCTGTCAGCAGGAGAAGCTCAGCTGCTAGCCTTCGCACGGGTTTTCTTAACGAATCCGGGACTTGTGATCATGGACGAAGCTTCTTCAAGACTTGACCCGCTGACAGAGCAGCGTATGGAAAAAGCGGTTTCTAAGTTGTTGACAGAGCGGTCCTGTATCATGATTGCCCATCGTTTAACAACCGTTCAACGAGCGGATCATATTCTTATTCTGGATAATGGGCGCGTGTTGGAATCGGGAAAAAGAGAGCATCTGGCCGCAGATCCGAATTCTCGCTTCAGCCAATTACTAGCCACAGGCTTAGAGGAGGTATTGGCATGAATACGTATCAATATTTGTGGCGGCTAATCATGTACCGTCCAATACGGTATCTGGTTAATGCCATTGCTTGGACAGTTATTTATTTGGCGCCGATTGCGCCTGGACTTATTACGAAAGAGTTTTTCGATTCTCTAACAGGTAAGTCGGCGCTTGGTTACGGTGTTTGGGGACTTATCGCATTGTTGATGGCTGCCGCTATAGGTCGCATCATGTTGATAGTGATTGGTTTTATTACGGATGTTAATTTTCGTTTTCGTATGGGGATGCTGCTGAGGCGCAATCTGCTTGAGCATGTATTAAAGCAGCCGGGAGCACAGGCAATTCCTGTATCTCCGGGGGAAGCGATCAGTCATTTCCGAGATGATGTCGATCAATCGGAAGAGGCAGCAAGCTGGTCGGTCGATGTGTTCGGGATGACTTGTTTTGCCCTCGTATCGGGTTATATCTTGATTCGTATTGATGCGCAAATGACACTGCTCGTATTTATGCCGATCGTTCTCGTCATTACGGCTGCGCAGTTGGCTACGGTTCGTTTACAGAAATATCGAGCAGCTAGTCGAGAAGCGACGTCCAAGGTAACGGGAGAGATTAGCGAAATGTTCGGCAATGTGCAGGCGATTCAAGTCGCCGGAGCGGAGAAACGAGTGATCGCTCGGTTCAGCAGTTTCGGTGACGACCGCAGGAAAGCGATGTTGAAGGATCGGCTCATGGGTGAACTGCTGGATTCGGTGTTTTCGAACTCGGTTAATTTGGGGACGGGACTTATTCTACTGCTTGCAGGAACGAAAATGAGAGCTGGGACGTTTACCGTCGGCGATTTCGCTTTGTTCGTGTACTATTTAACTTTTGTTACGCAGTTTATTACGAATGTGGGTAAATTTATTACGTATTTCAAGCAGATGAGTGTGTCGCTGGAGAGACTTACGTTTCTTTTGCAGGGGGCATCGGCTAAGGTTCTTACGATGGTTAATTCTTTGCATTTGAAGGCGGAGAATAAAGTGGCGGAGGCTGCTGTGTCCACTATCCCTTTGGCTCAGGAAGGGAGAGAGAAGGAGCGTCAGCGAGTAGAAGGATTTAATCGTGAATTCGCGGTAGGTGCAAAGCTAGAGGGGCAATTCAATCATGAGGACCAGATAGCAGCCTCGCTGCAGCGGCTTGATGTGAATGGACTGAGCTATGCCTACTCAGATACAGGCAGAGGGATCTCGGACATTCACTTCAGCTTGAAAAGAGGATCGTTCACCGTGATTACGGGAACGATCGGTTCGGGCAAGACCACGCTTGTTCGCTCGCTCCTTGGGCTGCTGCCCAAGGGAGAGGGAACGATTGCGTGGAACGGTGTGCCCGTCGAAGACCCGGGCACATTCTTTACACCGCCGCGGAGCGCTTATACCGCGCAGGTGCCGCGGCTATACAGCGATACGCTGCGCAACAATATTTTGCTCGGGCAAGCGGAGCAAGGCGATAGCTTGCAGCTGGCCTTACACGCGGCGGTGATGGAGTTCGACGTCGCGCAGCTGCCTGGCGGGCTGGACACCGTCATCGGCCCGCGCGGGGTGAAGCTCTCCGGCGGGCAAGCGCAGCGGACGGCTGCAGCGCGCATGCTCGTGCGCGACGCCGAGCTGTACGTCTTCGATGACTTGTCGAGTGCGCTCGACGTCGAGACGGAACAGAAGCTGTGGGAGCGGATGTTCGAACGTCGAAGCGACGCGACCTGCCTGGTCGTATCCCACCGCAAAACGGCGCTCACGCGGGCGGACCACATCATTGTGATGAAGGAGGGCCGCATTGAGGCCGAAGGAAACTCGGAGGAACTGTTGCGGCAGAGTGCAACGTTCCGGGAACTGTGGTATGGCGATGAGCGGCCATCATCATGATTTAGTAGAGAAGCCTGAGAGTAGGGCTTCTTTTTTTTGTATAAAGGAAATTTGTGAGGGTTTCACGAACATATATGAACTCCTTTTCCAATTGACAAAGATTGTAATTCAGCTATGATGAGGGCAAAATAAGATAAGGAATAATTTAATCTAGGAGTGAAAATTGAATATGATGAACCCTAAACAATTAGCGGCTGAGAAAGCTGTTGAATTCATTGAAGATGGCATGGTCTTAGGATTAGGTACTGGTTCAACCGCCTATTGGGCAATCCATAAAATTGCTCAAAGAATACAAGAAGGACTTCATATCCGGGCCGTAGCGAGTTCTAGAGATTCGGAAGAATTGGCCAATAAATTAGGAATTCCTATGGTACCTTTTTCTGAAATCGAGGTGATAGACCTAACGATTGATGGGGCAGATGAGGTTGATCCTCATTTAAACTTAATCAAGGGTGGAGGCGGCGCATTAGTCAGAGAGAAGATACTAGCAAGTAATAGCAAGAGATTTTTCGTCATAGTAGATGAATCAAAACGAGTAGAACATTTAGGTCAGTTTCCATTACCGGTCGAAATCGTCCCCTTTGCTGCAAATTTAACTATAAATAAATTAAAGGAACTAGGGTGTAGTACGAGGATACGAATGAGTAAAGATAAGGAGTATATTACGGATAACGGAAACATAATTGTAGATTGTAACTTTGAAAAAATAGTAGAGCCAATAGTGCTGAATAAACAAATCAACTTAATTCCAGGTGTTGTTGATAATGGCCTATTCGCTCGCATGGTAAGTTCATTAATCATTGGATATAAAGATGGAAAAGTAATGGTTATTGACCAACCATGAGGGAGGCATGAAATCACACATCATGCATTTTGTGCATCAAAATTAGGCGTTGAACGCCATTTGGAGGGGATTACCTGCAAAAAGTGCAGCTAATTTCCCCTTTGCTACCCTCAAACGGAGCATGCCGGGTGAATTAGATGTAGGAAATGCAGGTAATTCATGAAAGAAGAGTAGTTGAAGCAGAATTAACTGTATGTTTTACATCAAATATTGTTCGAGTGCTCCAACGGTGGCTGGGAACATGTTATAGTACTTGGAACCTACTATTGGCTCTCGGTACTTGGACTTGGAACTTGGATCATGGCACTTGGATTTTGGATTTTGGATTTTGGATTTTGGAACTTGGATCTTGGATCTTGGCACTTGGAACTTGGAACTTGGAATATGGAACTTGGATTTTGGAGCTTGGCACTTGGATCTTGGCACTCGGTACTTGGATCTTGGAACTTGGACTTGGCACTTGGAACTTGGACTTGGCACTTGGCACTTGGATCTTGGCACTTGGATCTTGGCACTTGGATCTTGGATCTTAGAACTTGCTCTTGGCACTTGGAACTTGCTCTTGGCTCTTGCTCTTAGCACTTGGAACTAGGAACTGTCAGTGGTTGTTATTGTAGTTGTAGTTGTTGTAGTAGTAGTAGTAGTAGTTGTTGTTGTTGTTCTTTTCTTGTTCTTTTTCATATTGTTGTTCGTGTTTTCACTATTTTAGTAGAAACAGTTTCTTAAAAATTTAGACTAGTGGAAATAACCGATCGGAAGTTTGATAGAGTCGTTTAATACGAAAAGCAGGGAAAATCTACCAAAAGCACGAATCTAATTAAGATAATCGTAACGATTAAACAAGGAGCGAATGTTCAGATGTACGATACACCCAACCTATTTTTAATCACAGACATACCAGGGTATGCGCCTCAAATTAGCAGGCTGATGTCAATGATGAATTACGCAAGAAGTACGACACTGAGAAGTGTGGAAGGACTCACTACCGAGCAATTAGACTACACTATCGATGAGACAAGCAACTCGATCGGCTCTTTGCTGCTGCACTTCGCAGCTGTTGAGGTTGCTTATCAGTTGGAGACTTTCGAGCACCGTGACTTGAAGGAGGAAGAAATGAAAATTTGGGGAGCAGCTCTCAAGCTTGGTGATCAAGGAAGAGCTGAAATTAAGGGAAATAATCTCGATTATTATCTCAAAATCTTAAGCGATGTGCGCAGCAAAACGTATGAGGTTTTCAAGACAAAAACCGATGATTGGTTATATGAGGAGTATCCATTCTGGGGGAACCAGCCAGCCAACCATTACTTCATGTGGTACCACGTGTTTGAAGATGAGATTAATCACCGGGGACAGATTCGTTGGATGAGAAAACGACTTCAGGTTTAAAATCAGTGAATTTTATCCCGATAGGAGGTAAAAAAGAGATGAATACCAACAAACCAGTTGGTCTGACCGCTTCGGTTGGCTTTCAAATTGGTGTTAGACGGACACTTCCCTTTTTCCATGAGGAAGCTTGGGAGTTGCTGACTTCAACACGAGGGCGAAGGCTTTGGTTAGGTGATGCGGCGACAGCCCAGATCGTGAAGGGTCACAAGTTCGTGACGCAAGAAGGAACAACGGGGGAATTTCGTATCGTGAAGCCGCTGGAGCAGCTTCGATTGTCATGGCAGCCTGCTGGCTTCCCGAATGCGTCAACCCTACAAATTCGTCTGCTGCCTGCCGCCAGTCCAGGGAAAACAACGATTAGCTTTCATCAAGAGAAGCTGGACAGCGCGGGGCAGAGAGAAGCCATGAAAGGACATTGGGAAGAGGTCATCAGCGGGTTACTAGCTCTTGCTGAGGATAAGTCTATACGATGACGAACACGCTCATACTGGTCTTCATTCTGACGATGATTATCCACACAGCAGAGACGTTGTCATACTCGATTCGGTATGCTGGTGTGCGAGTGAACAAGTTGGCGGTGGCACTCTCTTTAGTTGGCATCGTCGTCTTAGTATCGCGCACAGCGAATTTGATTCAGGCGCCAATGACTGCGCATTTCGTTGATTTCGCGAAGAGCGAGCCGACCTTCGATTTGGAACGATACCTGCGAATCAGTTTATTCGCCTCGTCAATCGGGACACTGATTGCGATTGCTTTATTTCCGTCTTTTATCAATCTTAGCGTTCGAGTCATTTCCCGGTTGGAAATTGCAGGATCGATTCCGAAACTCATAACGAGTGTAACGGTGTCACAATTGAAGAACACGAAAAAATATTTGAAGAAGCCAAATGTCAAGCTGCTGAGTCAGTTCCGTTATTTGGGGATTCCAAAACGATTTCTTTTGATTAATATTATGGTGACAGCTTTCTATTCGGTGGGTGTGCTTTCTTCCTTATATGCCGCGCATTTATTACCTGAATTTGCAACGACAGCATCGCAAGCATCTGGACTTATTAACGGTATTGCTACTATTTTGCTTACCATATTCATAGATCCGCAGTTAGGTCTTATTACGGACAAGGCTCTACATGATGAATCGCAACGTAGACAGCTTGGCAAGATTTATGCACTGCTCATGACATCTCGATTTCTGGGAACACTGCTAGCGCAAGTTTTCCTTATTCCGTCTGCTCATTTTATTGGATGGATGGTCAAATGGTTTTTCTAATTGTTCGATTTCCTTTCCTTCATGGGGCTTGCTTGGTATAATAGCAAATATCATAGGAGCGCAGCTAGAAACGGAGCCATAGAATGAAGAAGTTCAAGAAATTTTATATCGAAATTACAAGTGTTTGTAACTTGGCCTGTACCTTCTGCCCACAAACGAAGCGCCAAGCTAATTTTATCAAAATCGATACCTTTACTAATATATTAGAACAAATTAAGCCGCATACGGACCACATTTATTTGCATGTCAAAGGGGAACCTTTGCTGCATCCGAAGATTGACGAACTGCTGGATTTGAGCCATGAGAAAGGCTTCAAGGTCAATATTACAACCAACGGTACGCTGATTAACAAAAATAGACACAAACTGCTGGATAAACCGGCGCTGCGGCAAATGAATTTCTCCTTGCACAGCTTTGATGGCCACGAAGGATCTGAGGATAAGGAAGGATATGTTACGAGTATCCTGCGATTTGCTAAGGAAATCGTTGCCAAGTCCAATGTGATTATCTCCTTCCGTTTGTGGAATCTAGATACGGACAATCAGACGAATCAAGAGCGGCAGCGAAACCGTGAAGTGCTGGAGTTGCTCGAGAAAGAGTTCGAACTTGATTACAAAATCGATGAGAAATTCGTTCGAGGTACGGGTGTTAAGCTGGCCGATCGCGTCTATTTGAATCAGGATCATGAATTCCAGTGGCCGGATTTGAAGGCGGAAGAAATTGAAGGGCCGGGCTTCTGTCACGCATTGCGGAATCAAGCAGGTATTCTTGTGGATGGCACTGTGATTCCTTGTTGTCTAGATGGAGAAGGGGTTATTAATCTGGGTAATATCAACCAAACTCCTTTTTCCGAAATCGTTGAGGGTGAGCGAGCGAACCGGTTGTTTGAGGGCTTTTCCAGACGTGAAGTCGTCGAGGAATTGTGCCGCAAGTGCGGATATCGCGAACGTTTTAGTATCTAAAATAAGTGGAGCTCATTCTTGCAGCATGTGTGCTGGGGAATGGGCTTTTTTCTTATGATTCTTTTAAATCAAATCTTTGCTTTTAAGCCGCATACGTGGGATAATATAAGTTTGATTGAATTCTATTTGTTGGGGGCACATTACGTGGGACGTTATCCATTTGCATATGATCACGCACAGCCATTCATGCAGCAGGTTTCTGACTGGATTGCGGATATATTTTATGAAGTTTTGCCTGAAGCGGGCTTTGAGGTGCGTGACGAACAGATTTACATGGCGTTCCAGCTAGAACGAGCTTTTGCTGAGAAATCGACCATTTTTGCGGAAGCAGGGGTAGGTACAGGAAAAACGCTTGTCTATTTATTGTATGCGATATGTTACTCGCGTTTCATGAAGAAACCGGCTATCATCGCTTGTGCGGATGAATCTTTGATTGAGCAATTGGTCAAGCCCGGTGGGGATATTGATAAAATATCGCGTCACTTGGATCTCGTAATTGATGCGCGACTTGCCAAATCGCCTGACCAATACGTATGTCTCGTCAAGCTTGATGAGGCTCGATTCGGACATGAGGATACCGGCTTAAATAGAGAGCTGCATGAAGGTCTTCCTGACTTCGTTCACACACGTGAAGCGCTGCAAACCTTTCATGCTTATGGGGACCGTAAAAACTACCCACACTTGAATGATGAACAGTGGAGCAAAGTGAGCTGGGATGCCTATCAGGATTGTTTCGTCTGTGATAAGCGCCATCGCTGCGGTCAAACGTTATCTCGTGAAGCGTATCGACGATCGGCGGATCTGATTATCTGCTCGCACGATTTCTACATGGAACATGTATGGACGTACGACGGAAGAAAGCGTGAAGGCCAGCTTCCTTTGCTGCCGGATCATTGTACGGTTGTTTTCGATGAAGGACATCTGATGGAATCGGCTGCTCAGAAAGCATTAACGTACAAGCTGAAGCATATGGTGTTCGAGGAATTAGTGGTTCGTTTGTTAAAAGGAGAAGTACGCGAGACGTTAGCCGTCTGTATTGATCAGGCCATTGAGCAAAGCGAGCTCATGTTCGAAGTACTTGAAAGCTGCTGTCAACCGATTGTTGGATCGGATCGTAAGCAGATTGTCATCAATGACCGATTGCTGCGTGAGATCCATCGACTAAGTGATATTCTATCGGAGATTGAAGAGGAGCTTGTCTTTGAAGGTGAGATGTTCACATTAAACGACTACCAGCTTAAGATCGTGGAAGAACATTTGGAAATGATGCAGAAAGCGCTGGCTTTGTTCCGCAATGATCAAACCTTCATTTGTTGGGCCACGGAAAGCATTACAGGGCTTAGCCTAGTCATTATGCCGAGAACCGTAAAAGAAGTGCTGAAAGAACATGTGTTTTCTTCCAAAATGCCAATTGTATTCTCATCGGCTACTCTGTCTGTTGAGGGTTCATTCGATTATGTGGCTAACAGTTTGGGCCTAGATAAGTATCTATCCTTTTCTGTAAATTCTCCTTTTGATTATGCAGAGCGGATGGAAGTGATTGCCCCCAAATGGACGTCTGGCGGTACGTTTCAAGAAAAGATGGAAACCGCGGTTCAGTTGTTAAAAAGAACAGAAGGAAGAGCACTTATTCTGTTCCCTACACACGAGGAACTGCAGCGGTTTAAGCGAGAAATCAAAGGTCGCTCAGATTGTTCGGAATTGACGTTCTTGTTTGAAGGAGATCAAGAAATCAGCCATTTGATTGCCTCTTTCCAGGGTGATGAACACAGCGTGTTGTCAGCAGTCACCCTATGGGAAGGACTCGATATACCGGGTCCTTCGTTGTCCAATGTCATTGTCTGGTCGCTGCCGTTTCCTCCGCAAGATCCTGTATTCAATGCGAAGCGTCAAGCATCAACCTCACCGTATGAAGAGGTAGACATTCCTTATATGCTGTTAAGGCTTAGACAGGGAATAGGGCGCTTGATCAGAACGCGTGAAGACAGTGGAATTATTGCCATCTTCAATGATGAGCTGCACGATAACGTGGTGCTTCGTGAGCACATTGTTCGCATATTACCCGATGGAGTTACGCTGAAGAGTGAGTAGTTTGCTTCAAGGATGGTTCTAGGTGAACCAAAGGTCGCGAAATCGCACCCATCCAAGCGAATCGAGGGAGATGCCGCGAATCGATGGATGGTAAGCGGTTTTGAGATGTTTTCGATATAGAAATAGCAAGCTATGGCGCTGCTTGAGCTGGGATTCCAACTGCTCGAGCAGCGCCATTCTGCGTTTCGGGTCGGACTCGGAACGCAGCAGTCTCAAGCTGTCATCGAGCATGGTCTGCACTTCTGGCGCAGCATGCTGCCGCATGCTTTTGTACATATCGTAGAGCCGCAGCTCACGATGCTCGTCAAGCATGACAGCAAATAGCAGCAGATCCGCTGTCATGCGCTGTTCGCCTTTGAATTCCTCGGCGGGAATCAGCAGGATTTCTAGTAATATACCGGACATGGCATACATTTTCTGCAAAAGGAGCGCGTCCTGTTCATACTGCGGGATGGTCGCCAGCTTCAGCACATCACCCTTGTAGCCGGCGAATGCTAGCAGCTGTTCGACTTGAATTGACTGTTCCGTCGTGTTAATTACATGATTGGAATCATCCGTGTCTTGTTTTGGCTGTAAGAAGAAGCTGCTTGCCGCTTCAATCACATCGCCCGAGAGCTGTTCCAGCAAATAGGATTGATTCAAGCCTAAGTTAAGTGCCTCGCGGATGAAAGGATCTTTTAACGGTCCGTCTTTTAATTCATTCACGGTCATGAATTTCGTGGTCATGCCAGATTGCCGTACTTGCTGCCAACGCTGTGCTTCCATGTCTGAAATTCGCACATTGTGCATGACTTGGAAGGGCTGTTTTTGCGCTGATAATTCCGTCTGTTCATTCTCCGGTAATGTCCATACCTCGACCCGATCCAAGAACCCGCGTCCTTGAAAATAAGCAGGAAAAGCTTCCAAGATCCAAATGCCTTGTTCATGCCCAATTAATCGGAAAGGTCCTGTGCCAACAGGCGACTTATCCATCCGTCCGCTGGCTGCTTCACACACATCTGCTGGGACGATTGAAGCGCGATTAGTAGTTAAGAATCCCAGAAATAATTCGTTGCGTTCAGACAATTGAATACATACCGTTGTTTCATTCGGTGTTGTAATGTCAATGATGCCTGCATAAGCCCAGCTGTACAGACCGCGCGGCGCTAAGTGCCTAAGCCGTTCGAGAGAATATTTCACATCACTCGCCAGCATCTCATGGCCATGATGAAACTGCACGCCTTTGCGCAAATAAAAGGTCCATAGAGTGCGCGAATCATCGACATCCCATGCGTGAGCCAGATGCGGAAGAATCTGATCCCCTTTGGCATCCATGCGAACGAGTCCATCGAAGAGTTGGTTCACCAAATGGGATTCCCCGGCATAATGAATGGCTGCAGGGTCTAAGGCATGAATCGTTTGAGTGAGCGGGAAACGCAAAATATCCGTCCGCCGCTGACCCCGCACTTCAGACCGAAAGCCGAATTGTCCCGACAACCAAACTTGGAATTGTTCTCGCAGGGAAGAAGCCTGTTCGGCTGCTTGCAGCAGTTCAAGTGCAGAATGCAAATCCTGTTTCGCAACTAATTCCTTAGCTTCCTCCATAAGCATATCTTCTTTTCGCGCATGGAATATAAGGGTCGAGCGGTTGCCGCGGCCTTTCTTGGGCAGCCAAGTGAGCCACTCTTCCTGCTGCATTCGCTTCAGTAACAGCACCATATTGCGGTGCGTACAGTCCAAATGTAACGCTAGCTCTTCTAGCGTTATTTCGAGTGGATGCTCTTCATGGACATCGGGAAATGAGCGTCGAAGTGTCAAATAATGTTTGCGTATTTTCACACTTTAGCCTCCGAAACAAAATATGAAATTATGAAATTTAAACTTACACTTTTTGTTCTTGTTTTACAGGTTACAATAAAAGGGAGGAAATAACAAACGCTTAGGTCGCCTTACCATTTGTAAAACAAAGGAGATTAAGTCCAATGAGAGATCCTGCTCCATGGCAAAGAAAATACGGTTTAATGCTTGTGTACGCATGTTTATTTGGTTTCATGGTTCAATACATGTTTTTTGAGCATGCACCTGGCATCTCAGTTCTGATTAGTGTGGTTGGCTTTTACAGCCTTTACTTTTATGCCATAAAGGGACGATTAGGCGGCTTTGAGCCGTGGGAAGGACAAAATAAAGCGGGTTGGTTCCTTTTGGCTCCAGTTGTATTAATTGCTTTGACGTATACATTGTTTGCTAACCAACTGTTCCATACGCTTAATATACTTGCCTTACCCATCTGCATGGCGATGCAGACAATTGTCTTATCTCGCAATAGTAAGCATGCATGGTATCATGCAACATTCCTGCAGGATCTGCTCAGACATTGCTTTGGCAGGCCGATAGCATACTTGTCTGTACCTTTTGGGATGATCAAAGCCTGGCTGCCAAGTAGAAAGACCGAGAACGATTCCTCTTGGGGAAAAATAGGGAAAGTTGCTGCAGGCCTCTTGCTGGCAGCCCCCATTTTGTTTATCGTTATTGGGTTGTTAGCTTCTGCGGATCGTGTATTTGAATCTTGGGTGACCCAAATTCCGCATTGGTTCAAAGGATTATCGGTTGCCGAGGGCATTGTACGTACCGGTTTTGCGATTGGAATAACCCTATACACGTTCTGCTATTTATGGGGAATTCTTTTTCCAAAAGTCATCGAAGTGAGCCAAACGCCTCAAGAGCTCAGTGAGGAATCAGCCGCAGAAAGCAAAAAGAAATTGATTGATCCAATAACCGCCGGTACTTTACTCGTGTGTGTTAACGTTGTTTACGTGCTGTTCGCGATCATTCAGTTCACCTATTTATTCGGAGCAGCGAATGGGCTTTTACCAGATGGTGTGCTCTATGCGGAGTACGCGAGAAGAGGGTTTGCTGAGCTTGTTGCGGTCGCTATCATCAATATCTCACTGCTGTTTCCTGGCTTGCATTGGATCCGCCGCAGCGGTCATGTGGGTGAATCTATTCGAAAAGGGCTGCTGACGATGCTTGTCGGATGCACGATCGTGATGCTTATTTCCGCGTATGGAAGGCTTTCGTTGTATGAAGAAGCTTATGGCTTCACGCAAACGAGACTACTTGTTCATGGTTTCATGATTTTCTTAGGCGTTCTGTTTATCATTGCTTTTTTCCGAATTTGGATGGAGCGGATGTCCTTGTCTAAAGCGGTTATCACAACGGCAATCCTGAGCTACTTGGTGATGAATTATATGAATATTGAACAACGAATCGTCATCAATAACATGGAGAGGTACGAAAGAACGGGAATCATCGACCTTGCCTATTTGGGGAGACTCTCAACCGACGTAGTCCCGCCGCTTAAGGAACTGCAAATCAAGCATCCTGAGTTGGTGCCGCTACAAGCAACCATAGATCGTATTAAAGCACACTCTGGAGATGATTCATGGTCTGCCTGGAATTTATCCAAGTATTTAGCAAGACGGTAATTTTAATAAAATCATAAGATTGGGATTTGTTTTCAAACAATTGGTGCTTTTGAAGGTCAAATGCCTGCTACCCGCGAACTCTTGGTTAATGGTTTCTATGAGCAGCATCATAACAACAACAATACATACCAGGTGAATTTGTATTTGTTAGCGAAAGTTACTTATGCAATAGTGAGTGTGGATGTATACGAATTAGGGCCATTTTAAAGACTGCTTATTCTCTGGCGACAGAGAGTTGGCAGTTTTTTTGTAGTCGAAGCTTTCGGCCTAAGCTCTCACTAAAGGACGGCGTATGCCAATTATTTTTATTGTGTTAACTACTATACATGAGAACGTGCGTTTGGTACACTGGAGTTAAACCTAAGCTGGAAAGAAATGGGGTGAATCAAGGAGTAAATAATCGTCAGATCGTTGTAATGAAATTGAAAGTGAAATTAAATTGAAATTCATAAAAGAGGAAGGAAGTCTATTGAAATGAATATCGTGGAAAGTCAATCCAACGCTGTAGAGGACAACTCAGAAATAAAGAAAAGTGTCCTTTGGATTTATTATGTTATCTTTTTTGCTGTATTGAATGAATCTGTATTCAATGTATCCACGCCAAGCATCGCTGAGCAGTTCGGGCTGGACGCTTCCGGTGTAAGCTGGGTAGTGACGATCTTTTTTATCGTCTTCGGTATGGGCATGGTTATATTCGGAAAGCTTTCCGATATCTACAGCATCAAAAAGCTAATTACAATCGGAATCTCCCTATACGCTTTTGGGTCAATTCTCGGTTTTGTATGCCAATCGTGGTACCCGGCTGTTATTTTATCTCGGGCCATTCAAGGGGCTGGCGGATCAGCAATCCCAGCATTGATATTCGTCATGGTAGCCCGATTTTTCACTGTGAAAGAGCGGGGGAGAATGTTTGGCATCATCACATCGACCGTTTCATTCGCAATTGGGATTGGTCCAGTTCTTGGCGGCTATATTGCTGGATCGTTCCATTGGGCCTTTTTGTTTCTTGTTTCGGTGCCGGTAGTCATCGCTATTCCTTTTTTCCAAAGGTTCCTGCCCGTGGAACCACGTAAAACAGGTAAATTGGATGTTGTAGGAGCGGTACTGCTAGGGATTGTTATATCGATGCTAATCTTATTCACAACAAATGGAAACTGGATATACTTGGGAATCGTGCTGATCGCGTTTATCCTATTTATCGTACAGATTCGCCGAGCGAAGGAACCGTTTGTCGAGCCTGCACTTTTCAAGAATTCGCTTTACAGAAATGGTCTTATCATCGGCTTTCTCATTTTTGGCACCGTGATGTCGGTCATGTTCGTTATTCCACTGATGCTAAGAAAGATATATGGCCTAGATACGGAACATATTGGGCTCATTATGTTTCCAGGAGCTATCAGCGCGGTTGTCTTCGGAAAAATTGCCGGCAATATGACGGTTAAGCGAGGAAGCCATTATGTCGTCTATTTAGGACTAATTTTAATCGCGGCAAGTCTTCTTCTGCAATCTTCAGCGATCGGACTTTGGGTGTGGTACATTGGAACAGCGCTCATTTTGATGTACATCGGATTTTCTTTCATGCAAACGGCATTAACGGAAAGTATTACGCAAATTTTGCCGGTGCATCAAATTGGCGTCGGGATGGGCTTTTTCAATATGACATCAACGATTTCCGGAGCGGTTGTGACGGCACTCGTTGCCAAAGTGATGGAGAAAGAACTGCTCGCTTTCCCGCTTCATCCGCTCATTTCAGACTCACACGCCTTCTTGTATGGCAATCTGATTCTGATCTTATGCTTAATTGTTATGGCAAGCACATTGCTCTATTTCGCATCTTTCGGTAAGACCAATCAGGAGCTGGTCAATGAACCGGTATAAATAATGGAAGTACATTGAACAAGGAAGAGCCGACCTGTACTAAGGTCTGGCTCTTCCTTTTTTTCAACCGGGGGATTTGAAATTTGTAGGTTGGGATGCTCTTTATTATGATCATGGCGAAGCGTTGATTAAAATCATGCAGCCCCGAAGGTATAAGCATTTGGATAAGGGTGTATATATAAAACATAAATATGAAAGCGATTACAGCTTGTCCGATTCCCAATCCATCGACGAAATAGAACCTCGGCAGCACATGAAGGAATGTCCATCATGTCGAAGGAGGCAGACGAATGCATGTGTCCTATACGGATGAACAGAACATGATTCGTTCCATGGTGCGTGATTTTGCGATTAACGAGGTAGAGCCGACGGCAGCACAGCGGGATGAAGAAGAGAGATTTGATCGAGTTTTGTTTGACAAAATGGGAAAGCTTGGTTTGACGGGTATTCCGTGGCCGAAAGCGTACGGTGGACTCCAGTCCGATTTTCTGACGTATTCTATGGTCATTGAAGAGCTTTCTAGGGTATGTGGCTCCACAGGAGTCATGCTTTCTGTTCATACCTCTCTAGTCAGTTGGGCGATTTACAAGTATGGCACGGAAGAACAGAAACAAACGTATTTGCTGCCTTTAGCACAAGGCAAGAAGCTGGGAGCTTATAGCTTGACGGAAAGCGGTTCCGGCTCCGATGCTGGGGCGATGAGGACAACAGCGATCAAGGACGGGGACAGTTATGTCCTCAACGGCTCCAAGCTATTTGTTACTAACGGAGGGGAGGCGGAGGTTTACATCGTTTTTGCGATGACAGATGTACAGCAAAGGCAAAAAGGGTGCAGCGCCTTTATCGTGGAAAAGGGGACTTCTGGATTCATTTTTGGCAGTAAAGAGAAGAAACTAGGCATCCGATCATCTCCGACTTTGGAACTCAGGTTTGAGAATTGCCGTTTACCTATGGAAAACTTGCTAGGGCCTGAGGGCGAAGGGTTCCGAATTGCCATGAAAAGTCTGGATGGCGGACGTATCGGCATTGCTGCACAAGCACTTGGCATTGCGCAAGGCGCACTAGATGCATCAATTGCCTATGCAAAAGAAAGAAAAAAGCCGATTGGCGGGCAGCAAACGATGGCTTTTCAAATCGCTGATATGGCAACGCAGATTGAAGCAGCTAGACTGCTTACTTATCAGGCCGCCTGGCGGGAAAGCAAGGGGTTAACCTATGGCAAACAAGCTGCAATTGCCAAGCTTTTCGCCAGTGATACCGCCGTAAAGGTGTGCATTGAGGCTGTGCAAATTTTTGGAGGGGACGGTTATACCAAGGATTTCCCTGTGGAGCGGTTTTTGCGCGATGCGAAGGTGACCCAAATATACGAAGGGACGAACGAGATTCAGCGTATTGTGATATCCCGAATGCTTCTTGCCGACTGAAGGAAGTGAACGAATGGAGGAAGGGAGAGCGATGAGATGAGTGACTACTATGTGCCTGGACTTGAAAATGTCATTGCTAGCGAGACGAACATCTCGTATCTGGATGTGGAGAAGGAGGAAATTGTTGTTCGCGGGTATGACCTTATTGAGCTTGCCCAACACGTAACCTATCTGGACATTGTAGGCCTGCTTCTTAACGGAGCGCTGCCTAATCCAGATGAACGGCATTCGATCGAAGAGAAGTTGAGAACGGAATATGGATTACCTGATAATGTGAACGCGATTCTACAATTGCTCCCTGAGCAAGCCGACTTCATGGATGTTCTGCGAACAGGCATTTCAGCTATAGCAAGTTACGATGTCGATCTGGAGGATCGCTCCAGAGAAGCTAATACACGCAAAGCCATTCGATTGCTCGCGAAAGTGCCGGAAATCGTAGCCAACGGGTATCGTGCACAAACAAAGCAACCATTCATAGACTCACGGAAAGAGCTATCCTATACAGCAAATTTCTTATATATGATCACAGGACGTGTTCCTACCAAGATGGAAGAAGCCATCTTTGACCAATCCCTAATTGTCTATAGTGAGCATGAAATGCCAAACTCAACGTTTGCTGCGCGTGTAATTGCATCCACACAATCCGATCTTTACGGTGCCTTAACTGGCGCGGTTGCTTCACTCAAAGGAACTTTGCATGGTGGCGCGAATGAAGCGGTCATGGCAATGCTTTTGGAAGCGGGGTCGGAAGCCAATCTTGAAGCACTCATGTTACATAAATTAGCAAAGAAAGAACGAATTATGGGCTTTGGACATAGGGTTTATATGAAAAAAGCAGATCCCCGTGCACTGCTGATGAAAGAGGCACTAGCTGAACTCGCAATAGACAAAAATCAACCAGAACTCTACAACATGTGTGTCCTTGGGGAAGAAGTCATGAAGCGAGAAAAGAATTTGCATCCGAATTTGGATTATTATGCAGCTCCTGTTTACTATTTGCTTGGAATTCCAATTGATTTGTTTACACCGGTATTTTTGGCTGCCCGTACAATCGGCATTAGTGCGCATGTAATTGAACAACATGATAATAATCGACTCTTCCGGCCTCGAGTTCTTTATACTGGCCCCCGGGATCTTCACCCTTCGGAGCAGCAGAGTCGCTTAAGCAGAAAGGACGAATGCGAATGAGCAGTTCCGAATATCTGGAAAATAAGGAGATGACCTTTGACCCCTTAATCGAGGAAATTGCCGATTATACATTGGCAGAAGGGCTTGAAAGTGAGGAAGCTTATCATATCGCCCAGCATGTCTTATTGGATTCACTTGGCACCGGATTACTCGCCTTGCGATTTCCGGATTGTACGAAGCATTTGGGTCCGATTGTACCAGGTGCCAGTTTACCGGGCGGAGCCCGTGTGCCGGGGACAAGATACGAGCTAGACCCTGTCCATGCGGCATTCAATATTGGCTGTATGATTCGTTGGCTGGATTATAACGATACATGGCTGGCGGCCGAGTGGGGGCATCCATCGGATAATCTAGGCAGTATTCTTGCCGTTGCTGATTATGTTAGCCGCAGCCGAGCAGCTTGAGGGGAAAAAGCCGCTCTATATGAAGGATGTCCTCACCATGTCCATTAAAGCGCATGAGATTCAGGGAGTGCTTGCTCTTGAGAACAGTTTAAACCGTGTAGGGCTGGACCATGTTCATTTTGTGAAAATAGCTTCGACAGCCGTTGCTGCGTCAATGTTGGGGGCAAACAGAGAAGAGCTGTGCAGCGCGCTTTCCAACGCATGGATTGACGGGGCTAGCTTAAGAACGTATCGACACGCTCCAAATACAGGTTCCCGTAAATCATGGGCAGCCGGTGATGCGACTAGTCGCGGAGTACGGTTAGCTTTGATGGCTGTTGACGGGGAAATGGGTTATTCGTCGGCGCTTTCTGCGAAAAACTGGGGCTTCCAAGATGTGTTGTTTCAAGGAAAAGAACTCACATTAGGTCGTTCACTAGGCTCCTATGTGATGGAAAATATTTTATTTAAAATATCATTTCCCGCTGAATTCCATGCTCAAACCGCCGTCGAATGCGCTTTGCAGCTGTATCCTAAGGTACACAAGCGACTGGATGAAATTGCTCGCATCACATTGACTACCCATCAATCTGCGATTCGGATTATCGATAAGAAGGGACCGTTGCACAATCCTGCTGATCGGGATCACTGCCTGCAATACATGGTTGCGATCGGGCTGCTGTTTGGTACATTGACCGCTGAGCATTACGAAGAAATGGTCGCTAAGGATCCTCGGATCGATGCGCTTAGGGAGAAAATGGTCGTTGTTGAGGATGAGCAGTACAGCAAAGACTACTTGGATCCTGACAAGCGTTCGATCGCAAACGCGGTTCAAGTTCATTTCAATGACAGCACGAAAACGGAGAAAGTCATTTGTGAGTATCCGATCGGGCATTGCAGACGGCGTGAGGAAGGTTTGCCGAAGGTGATTGAGAAATATGAAGCCAATTTATTAACTCGTTTTCCACGTAAAAAAACAACGGAGATTTTGAAGTTATCCTTAGACTATGAGCGGTTGATTCAAACACCTGTTCATGAGTTTATGGCGCTTTTCATTATATGACCATTGGTCAATAAAATCAGCGAGAGGCAGGAGGTCTTTATGTCATGGCTGATTGAAGAAGAACCGGATCAACAACGATTGGCTGCTGAATTTCGTCAGCTTGTTCATTCAGGTCCGATTGTCAAAATCCCAGGAACCCACGACGGGATGGCGGCGAGAATAGCCAAACAGGCTCAATTTAAAGCCATATATTTATCTGGAGCTGCTTACACAGCTAGCAGGGGACTGCCTGATTTGGGTCTCATTTACTCGAATGAGGTGGCGGAACGTGCCCGAGAGCTGGTTCGGGCATCCGGTCTTCCTTTACTAGTCGATATAGACACCGGATTCGGCGGTATTTTAAACGCAGCACGAACAGCTAAGGAAATGGTGGAGGCGAAAGTCGCAGCCGTTCAGATAGAGGATCAGGATATGCCAAAGAAATGCGGCCATTTGAATGGCAAGAAGCTCATTTCGGCTGAGGAAATGGTTCAAAAAATTCGAACGATCAAAGCCGTGAGTCCTACGTTATTTATTGTTGCGCGTACGGACGCCAAAAGTGTCGAGGGCATGGATGAAGCGATTCATCGAGCAAAGCAATATCTCGCAGCTGGAGCGGATGCGATTTTTCCAGAAGCGTTGGAGAGTCAAAAGGACTTTCAACACTTCAGCCAAGAAGTGAGGGCCCCACTTTTAGCTAATATGACGGAATTCGGGCGAACTCCTTACTATACGACGGAGCAATTTGAAAGCTGGGGATTTCACATGGTCATTTACCCGGTCACTTCGCTTCGCGTAGCTGCCAAGGCCTATGAAAGAGTATTTGAGGAAATCCGTCAAACAGGAACTCAAAAGCGCTCTCTCAGCCAAATGCAAACCCGAAGTGAGCTGTATGAAACGATTCGCTATTACGATTATGAAGCATTGGATGAAAAAATTGCTAAAACGTTTTTGAATGAAAATGAGTAGCGGCCTTTGAACCATCCTCACTGATCTGCTGTTATCGGTGGGGTCTTTGCGTACACAGAAGTCATCAAGAGGAGGTCGTTATGGCTATGGACTTTGGCTTGTCAGAGGAACTGGAAATGGTTCGCCGGATGGTCCGTGATTTCGCCGAAAACGAGGTGGCACCGAGTGCTGCCCTTCGAGATGAAGATGAACGATTCGATCGGACCTTATTTGACAAAATGGGGGAGCTTGGTCTAACGGGTATTCCTTGGACTGAAGACTATGGCGGGCTTGGTTCCGATTATGTGACCTATTGTCTTGTTATCGAGGAACTGTCTCGTGTGTGTGCTTCTACCGGAATTACGTTGTCAGCACATATTTCACTTGCCGGCTGGCCTATGTTTACTTTTGGGACGGAGGAGCAGAAGATAAGATTTCTACGTCCAATGGCTGAAGGGAAGAAGCTTGGTACATTTGGTCTAACAGAAGTCGGCTCAGGCTCCGATATCGGTACCATGGAAACAACAGCCATACGAGATGGGGATTCCTTTGTTTTGAACGGATCTCAAAAATTCATTACCAATGCAGGCGCTGCAGACATTTATATCGTGTTGGCTTTGACAGACCCCTCGCAAAAGCATAAAGGCTGCAGCGCATTTATCGTAGAGAAAGATACACCCGGGTTTACGTTTGGCAAAAAGGAAAGAAAATTGGGCATTCGTTCATCACCGATGACGGGGATCCTCTTTGACAACTGCCGCATACCTATGGAAAACCTCCTCGGAAATGAAGGAGAAGGGTTGAAAATCGCCATGCGTGCGCTTGACGGAGCTAGAATTGGAATAGCGGCTCAGGCTGTGGGAATCGCGCAAGGAGCACTGGATGTTTCGTTGGCTTATGCCAAAGAACGCAAGCAGTTTGGAAAGCCAATTGCTCAGCAGCAGGCGATTGGCTTTAAGCTTGCGAATATGGCAACCAAAATTGAAGGTGCAAGATGGCTGACGTATCAAGCGGCTTGGCGCGAAAGTCAAGGGTTACCCTATGGCAAGGAATCTGCTTATGCCAAGCTTTTTGCTGGAGACACGGCCATGGAGGTGACGGTAGAAGCTGTTCAAATATTCGGGGGATATGGCTATACGAAAGCCTTCCCTGTTGAACGTTATATGAGGGATGCCAAGATCACGCAAATCTATGGAGGGACGAACGAAATCCAACGAGTGGTTATTTCTCGAAGCCTTCTGGCAGATTGAGGAAGGGAGGTACAGCCGTGTCAACAGTGGGTTCGGAAACCAATTATCGTGCGAAGCATAAGGTGAGATTCGTGACGGTTTCGGCTTTATTTGACGGCCACGATGTGTCCATAACGATTATGCGGCGAATTCTTCAAGCCAGTGGAGCGGAGGTCATTCATTTAGGGCATAACCGATCCGTTAGCGAGATTGTGCAAGCAGCTATTCAGGAGGACGTTCAGGGAATTGCCGTTTCATCCTATCAAGGCGGGCACGTCGAGTACTTTACTTATATGATTGATTTATTGCGGGAAAATGGGGCATCCGAGATCAAAGTCTTCGGTGGCGGTGGAGGAGTGATCCTTCCTTCGGAAATCAAAATGCTTCATGATTACGGCGTTACTCGCCTATTTTCGCCTGATGATGGAAGAGAGCTTGGCTTGCAAGGGATGATTAACTTCATGATGAAGGAGTGTGATTTTTGTAAGGTTTACGGCTATGTTCAAGGTAAAGAATTTGATGAAATAAGCGAGGTAGGGCAAATCAAGGATCATAGGTCAATAGCCCGCTTCATTACTGCTGCCGAATTAGCTTGCGAATGCAGGGAATCAATAACGGAGATAGAGACATTAAATAACATGCCTCCCAGTGGGGCCATATGTCCAGTTGTAGGCATCACAGGCACAGGCGGAGCGGGGAAAAGCTCCCTAACCGATGAAATTGTCCAACGTTTCCTGCGCCAGTACCCGGATAAAACGATTGCCATCCTATCGGTCGATCCAACCAAGCAGCGAAGCGGCGGCGCTTTGCTCGGGGATCGGATTCGCATGAATGCTGTTCATAACGACCGCGTCTATATGCGAAGTATGGCAACTCGGGGCTCGGGCAATGAGCTGTCGGTTGCTATTATTCCTGCCATTGCCGTCTTGAAGGCAGCCGGCTTTGATCTTGTTTTGGTGGAGACCAGCGGAATTGGTCAAGGCGATCATCAAATCACCGAAGTAGCCGATGTGTCGCTATATGTGATGACAAGCGAATTTGGTGCGCCTTCGCAATTAGAGAAGATTGATATGCTTGATTACGCAGACCTGATCGCGATTAATAAATTCGACCGCAGAGGCTCAGCGGATGCACTTCGAGATGTGAAGAAGCAAGTTCAGCGAAATCACGGTTTATTTGATAAAAATTTTGAAACCATGCCCGTCTATGGAACGATGGCTAGTCAATTTAACGATGCTGGCGTGGATATGTTATTCCGTGCGCTCATCGAGACCTTGAATCGTAAATGTGCTTTACAGTGGACTATTCAGAGCTCTTCGGCTGCATATGCGGCTAAGACTCATATCATAATACCGGCTGACCGTACACAGTATTTAGGAGAAATTGCGAATACGGTTCGGGCGTATCACTCATTTGCAGAAAGGGAAGTCGAGCTAGCCACTACCTGCTACAGAATTGAAGGGGCGATATCAGCTTTACAGCAAGAGCTCGGAGCAGACGAAAGTATCTCTGTCCTGCAAACACTTAAGATGAATGTCGAGAACCGCATGCATAAAGAAACTCGTCAGCTACTCGCTAAGTGGCCGGAGTTGCAAAGAAAATACACAGGCAAAACATTCACTACCCGAATAAGGGATAAAGAATATTTGACTGAGCTAACAACTTCAAGCTTGTCAGGGTTGGACATTCCGAAGGTGAGCCTGCCCAAATATCGCGATGCCGGTGACCTCATTCGTTGGATGTACCGTGAACATGTTCCGGGTGAGTTTCCCTTTACAGCAGGTGTATTTCCTTTCAAACGAACAGCGGAGGACCCCAAACGCCAGTTTGCAGGCGAAGGGACGCCGGAACGCACGAATCTACGATTTCATTATTTATCGCAGAATGATCAAGCCAAGCGTCTCAGCACCGCTTTCGACTCCGTCACTCTGTATGGGGAGGATCCTGATGAACGGCAGGACATTTATGGGAAAATCGGTGAGAGCGGGGTTAGTGTCTGTTCATTAGACGATATGAAAAAGCTGTATGCCGGGTTCGATCTATGTGATCCTTTGACTTCGGTTTCAATGACGATCAACGGACCTGCACCGATTCTTCTCGCGATGTACATGAACACGGCGATCGATTTCCAGATTGAACACTTTTCCCAGGAAAATGGCAGGCTGCCATACGATGATGAGGCGAACCAGATTCGCAGGCAGACGCTGAAGTCGGTGAGGGGGACCGTACAGGCTGACATTTTGAAGGAGGATCAGGGTCAGAATACGTGTATTTTTTCTACGGAGTTCGCACTGCGGATGATGGGCGATATTCAGCAATATTTTATCGATCATGAGGTCCGTAATTATTACTCGGTTTCTATTTCGGGCTATCACATTGCCGAGGCAGGGGCGAACCCGATCTCACAGCTCGCTTTTACACTGGCTAACGGATTTACCTATGTTGAGTATTATTTGGCTAGAGGCATGCCGATTGATGACTTTGCACCGAATCTGTCTTTCTTTTTCAGCAATGGGCTAGATCCGGAATATACGGTGATTGGACGAGTGGCGCGCCGAATTTGGGCAACGGTTATGAAGAACAAATACAACGCGAATGAACGAAGTCAAAAGCTCAAATATCATATCCAAACGTCGGGGCGATCTCTGCATGCGCAGGAAATTGATTTTAATGATATCCGAACCACGCTGCAAGCACTAATGGCGCTTCTTGATAATTGCAATTCGCTGCATACGAATTCGTATGACGAGGCGATAACGACACCAACGGAGGAATCTGTGCGCCGAGCAATGGCGATTCAATTGATCATTACAAAGGAGCTTGGATTTGTTAAAAACGAGAACATGCTGCAGGGTTCTTTCATTATTGAGGAATTAACTGATTTGGTTGAGGAGGCTGTGCTCCAGGAGTTAGAACGAATTAGCGAAAGGGGCGGTGTGCTCGGAGCCATGGAGTCTCAGTATCAAAGGGGTAAAATCCAGAATGAATCGATGCTGTATGAAATGAAAAAACATCATGGTGAGCTTCCAATAATTGGCGTGAATACATTCCTTCATCCCAACCCTTCCAAGAATACGGACATGAATATCCCGTTAGCTCGGGCAACGACGCAAGAAAAAGAGCAGCAAATTATGAATCTCAGGGAGTTCCTTTCGAGGAATCAAACCGAATCACCCAAAGTTTTGGCAAAGCTGCAGCAAATTGCGCTGGATGGAGGCAACATTTTCGCCGAATTGATGGAAACGGTCAAGGTAGCAAGCTTGGGGCAAATTACCCATGCGCTGTATCAGGTAGGCGGGCAGTATCGCAGAAATATGTAGCAGCAGAGAGAGGAGGAGTTCCTATGTCTTCTCAGCAAGTTAACAAGCATCAACAGCTCGGTTTAACCGATGAACAGGTACTGCAGATGTATACCTTCATGCTCAAAGCGAGGAAGTTTGACGAGCGAGCAACCCTTCTTCAACGGTCAGGCAAAACGGCCTTTCATATCTCAAGTATCGGTCAAGAAGCGACCCAGGCAGCAGCGGCATTCGCATTAAATAAGCAGCATGACTATTTTCTGCCTTATTACAGGGATTATGCCTTTGTCTTAACGGTGGGTATGACCGTGCGTGAACTCATGCTGGCAGCCTTATTTAAAGCGGAGGACGTTAACGGAGGCAGGCAAATGCCAGGGCATTTTGGCTATAAAAAGCATCATATTGTTTCGGGATCAAGTCCGGTTGCCACGCAAGCCTTGCATGCTGTCGGCATTGCATTGACGGCCATGATGAAAAAGGAAGACCATGTCGCTTTCGTCAGCTTTGGCGAAGGGGCTAGCAATCAAGGGGATGTCCACGAAGCGTTCAATTTTGCCGGTGTATTCAAGCTGCCCGTTATCTTCTTATGCGAAAATAACCAGTATGCCATTTCTATCCCTGCGCATAGACAGGTGGCCGGGCGCGTTGTCGATCGTGCCGCAGGCTACGGCTTCCCAGGTCAACGGGTTGACGGCAATGACACGCTGGAGGTGTATCGCGCGGTCAAAGAAGCGAGGGAGCGTGCCGTCCGCGGATATGGGCCAACGTTGATCGAGGCGATGCTTTATCGGATCCCGCCGCATTCCACCGCGGATGATGATATGCTGTACCGGACGAAGGAAGAGGTAGAATACCATAAGGAGCAGGACGGCTTGCAGCGGTTTCGGCGTTATTTGATCGAATGCGGCGTTATGTCTGAAGAGATCGAACAAATGCTGAATGAGAGTGTCACGAAAGAAGTGAACGAAGCAACGAAATATGCTGAAAAAGCCCCTTATCCGGATCCAGAAGATGTATTAAGGCATGTTTATGCGGAAGATAGGGGTGATACTTAAATGCCAATCTTAACGTATTTGGAGGCCATTCGTCGTGGGATGATTGAAGAAATGGAACGCGATGAGCATGTTTTTGTGCTCGGAGAGGATATTGGGAAGGGCGGCGTACTTAATGCGACGAAAGGCATGCGCGATCGGTTCGGTGAACTGAGAGTCCTCGACACGCCGCTCTCTGAATCTGCCATTGTGGGTGTTGCGATTGGAGCAGCTATGGTGGGGATGAGGCCGATCGCTGAAATTCAATTTGCCGATTTTATTTTCCCGGCGACAAATCAAATCATAAGTGAGGCAGCGAAAATTCGTTATCGCTCGAATAATGACTGGCATTGTCCAATCGTCATTCGCGCACCTTACGGCGCTACAGGCGGAGGCGGATTGTATCACTCCCAGTGTCCGGAATCGGTCTTTTTTGGCACTCCGGGACTCAAGATTGTTGCGCCGTCTACAGCCTATGATGCCAAAGGTTTACTGAAGGCGGCAGTGCGGGACGAGGATCCTGTCCTTTTTTTCGAACATAAGAAGTGTTATCTATCGATATCCGATGATGTCCCTGAAGAAGATTACACAGTTCCGATCGGCAAGGCAGCCATAAGGCGTGAGGGTAAGGATATCACAGTGATTGCCTATGGATTGTCGGTGCATTATGCCATTAAAGCGGCTTTTGAGTTGGAGCAAGAAGGAATTAGTACAGAGATATTGGATTTGCGGACGCTTCATCCGCTCGATAAGCCTGCTATTTATGAGGCGGCAGCCAAAACCGGAAAAATATTGATCGTACACGAAGATAATAAAACAGGCGGCATTGGTGCTGAAATTTCGGCTTTAATTGCGGAACACCTGTTGTACGAATTGGATGCACCCATCATGAGATGCTGCCCTCCCGATATTCCCTCCGTTGGCATGGCGCCAACCTTAGAGAAGTTTTACCTGCCGAATGTCGACACCGTCAAAGATGCCATGCGCCAATTAGCGGAAATCTGAAGGAGGCTGGGTATGCAGAGCAGCTCTGAAAATCCCCATGCTTGGATGATGATCGAAGTGGATGTCAGTAACCTCGTCGTCTTGCGGCAAAAGTTGAAAGAAGACTTTATGCGTAGAGAGGGTATCCCGTTATCGCTTAGCCCATTCGTCTTGAAACCGATCGTGAATGCCTTGAAAGAGTTCCCCATGCTGAACTCGAGCTGGGATTCGGGCAGCATTCATGTCAAAAAAGATATCAACCTATCGATAGCGGTTGCTAATACCGACGATACCGTTGTAACACCTGTGATCTATCATGCGGATCGTAAATCCATAGCAGGAATCGCGATTGAACTGCATGATTTGGCCAATAAGGCGAGAAATGGTTCCTTGCTGCCTTCCGATTTCGTTGAGGGTTCATTTACATTTAGTAACACAGGCTCGGCAGGATCCTTGCTTTCTTGTCCAATCATTAATAAAACGCAGGCGGCTATGCTGACTTTTGAGTCTATCGTACGTAAGCCCGTAGTTATTCAGGAAATGATTGCGATCCGATCTATCGCGAATCTGTGTCTTTCCTATGATCACCGCATGGTGGATGGGATGATTGGCAGTCGTTTCATGCAGCGGGTTAAGTATTATTTGGAACAATATAAGGAAGAAACGATCATTTATTGAGAACGATGGGGGACGAATCCATGAGGGAAAGTGTCATTGTAGGAGGTGCCCGAACGCCATTTGGCAAGTTGGGTGGTGCCTTGAAAGAAGTCCAGGCAGTCACTCTCGGTGGAACAGCAATCAAAGAAGCAATCCTCCGATCTTCGATTGATCCGGCAACCATTGACGAAGTGCTTATGGGGATGGTGCTGCAGGGAGGAGCGGGGCAAATTCCCTCTCGACAGGCTGCTCGATGGGCTGGTCTGGATTGGAACGTGACGACGGAGACCATTAACAAAGTGTGTGCATCCGGACTGAGAAGTGTGACATTGGCGGATCAAATCATACGTTCAGGGGATGCGGATATTATCGTAACCGGTGGGATGGAGAGCATGAGCAACGCACCATTTGCAGTTCCAAGCGCACGGTGGGGAGCAAGAATGGGTGATCAAAGCCTCGTGGATCTTATGATTCATGACGGTTTATGGTGTTCATTTCACAATGTGCATATGATCGTACATGGCAGTACGGTAGCCGGAGAGTTTGGAATTAGCCGTAAAGCACAAGATGAATGGGCACTTCGCAGTCATATTCGAGCTGTTGAAGCGATGAATAAGGGATATTTTGCGGAGGAAATCGTCCCTGTAGCTATCGAGAGTAAGGGTGGAACGATTGCGGTTAGTCAAGACGAAGTCCCTAGAGCAGATACAAGTCTTGAAAAGCTTGCCGCATTGCCTTCTTTGTTCACAAAGGATGGCACGATAACAGCGGGTAACGCTCCAGGCGTAAATGATGGCGCTGCAGCTATGGTGGTCATGTCCAAAGAAAAGGCTGTTTCACAGGGGATAAAGCCTATGGCTAGGATTGTTGGTCACGCTGCTGTAGGTGAAAGAGCACCATATATCGCGGTCACACCGGCTCTGGCGATTCAGAAGCTGTTGCGTCAAACGAGTTTGTCGTTGGAGCAAATCGACAGGTTCGAAGTGAATGAGGCCTTTGCGGCCGTTATGCTGACCAGTGGCAGATTACTTGGCTGGAATCCGGAGCGAGTCAACGTAAATGGCGGAGCGATAGCTCTAGGTCACCCCATTGGCGCCAGCGGGGCGCGAATCATCCTCACTTTGATCCATGAACTGCGGAGAAATGGCGGAGGCTATGGCATAGCCGCGATATGCAGCGGTGCCGCGCAAGGAGATGCGATTCTTTTACATGTAGATCCATAAGCTTGTGTTGGGGGTGAATAGATGAATTTACAAACTATCATGGTTGTAGGTGCTGGGCAAATGGGGAGCGGTATGTCCAAGTTGCTGCTGCTTCGGGCTTGAAGGTGCTATTGCATGATATTTCCATGGCGGTTATTGACAAAGGATTAACCGCGATAGACAAACAACTATCTAGAGCTGTTGAAAAAGGAGGTCTTACAGAAGTAAGGAAATCTGAAATTCGAAGTCGAATACAACCTGCGGAGCAATTAGAACATGCGGAACAGGTAGATCTTGTGATAGAAGCCATTTCCGAGAATATGGGGTTGAAAACGTCCCTATTCCAAAAGTTAGATGCTATTTGTACACCACAGACCATCTTGGCATCGAATACGTCATCGCTCCCTATTACCGAAATTGCCGCGGTCACCCAGCGTCCGGCCAAGGTAATTGGCATGCATTTCATGAACCCAGTACCGGTTATGCCTTTAGTTGAAGTCATCCGTGGGTTGGAAACTTCACAGGAAGTGTTCGAAGTAGTTTATAAACTGAGCGAAAGATTGGGGAAGACCCCTGTAGAAGTGAAAGACTTTCCTGGGTTTGTGTCGAATCGAATCTTGATGCCGATGATTAACGAAGCTATTTTTACCGTTTATGAAGGCGTTGCTTCTGTTGAATCGGTCGATACAGTGATGAAGCTCGGCATGAAGCATCCCATGGGACCGCTGGAGTTGGCGGATTTCATTGGTTTGGATACCTGCCTATCTATCATGGAAGTCCTATATGATGGCTTTAAAGATTCGAAATATCGTCCATGTCCACTTCTGCGTAAGTATGTGAAAGCAGGGCGTTTGGGGCGCAAATCTGGTCAGGGGTTTTATTCGTATCATGGTTGATAAAAAGGATACCAGTGGACAGTCACTTCACATGGGACTGTCCATTTTGATTTGACTTTAAGATTATTTTTGAAAATAATGGTGGGTAGTGCAGGGATATTTTGGGATTTATTGAATTAAACCAAAGGAAGTTTGTTGACAAAATTGATCAACCACGAAAGGAATAAACGAATGACGATTATTGGAATTATTACAGCCATTATTTTTGCAATACTGATTTCTATTTATCTTGGGCCATATGGTGGAATTGTTTTACTAGCCGTTATATTTGGACTTGTTTTAAGTACACATCAAAGAAACAAAAAAATGTATGAAGATATACAGCGAATCAAAGAACGATTAGGCATCGTAGATCGTAACGATTTTCAAATGACGAATGAGGAAATTGAAGAGGAGCTTGAGGCCTACTTAGACAATGGGAATGATAAGAAGAAAGAGTTGGACACTGATAAATGAGGTAAAATTGAGATGAGACGAAAGAAGTTCATAGCTCGAGTTCAACGCGACTTAGATTATTATCTTAAAGAGCATCTGAATAAGACCAATCGAATCCTGCACTATTTTGCTTTTTTGTCGGCTTTTTTGGCTTGGATATTTTTGTTTTATGATCTAAAAGTAACGCTGATACTGGCCGTATTACATTACCTATTATCGTGGATAGGACATTTCTATTTCGAGGGAAATAAGCCAGCATCTTTTCGTTACCCACTTATAGGTTTCTACTCTGGGTTTACATGGTTTTTTATTAAGACGATTGAGCTTGCAACTGGCAAAGAAATTTTGAACAAATGGTTAAATGGGAAACGTGAGGATTGAATTAGTAAGTAAGGTGGGAAGATAGATGAATAACACAAGATTTATTAGCTATCTAATTTACCAATATGTAATCATGATACTTACTCCAACTATATGTGCTATCTTTATTGATATAAACCCCTATTTAAAAGGATTCATTGGCGCATTCCTCTATTTATTTGGTGGAATAACAGGATTGATCTTTATCTTTATAACTCATTTCTGGTTGAAAAATGAACTAATGCTGTTATCCGTCTTACTTCTAACCAAGATGATTGTTTGGTATCCAGTCCTTACTTCTATGTATAATCAATTAAAAAGAAAGAAATGGATAGCTTATACAATAAATTCATTTTCCACCCTTTGGGCAATCGTAATTGGTATCTTTTTTATGGTAGCATCTATGCAGTAGCAATCAATATTTACCTTGGCTTCATGCCAAGCATCTACGACAAGAAAGTTGTGATTATCAATGTCTATTATTGCATGCACAAAGAAGTTATTTGATTTAAGTAATTTTCCAGTATCGCCAATTCCGGAAGTGGGTTATAGACCTCTGAATAGTTGGCATGCTCATTTGTTTAAGGTGGGCAGAAAGAAATGTGTAATGATAATGAACGATTTAACAAGATACCAAGTAGTTCTTTATGGGGTCAGGAAAGAACATGTTAAAGACTTTCAACATTTGTTTTTGAAAAATTTAGAGATTGTCTTAAAAGCAGATCAATTCACAGATCAAGAGGTTAATTTGTTTTTATCAAACATGGACAAGGTTATTTACACGAAAACTCACAATAGAAGCATCGTGGGATCTTTAAATGAGCAAATTTTCATGACACAACATTGGATTGAAAAATATCTTCCTACTGACGAGCTGAATATTGTTGGTCTTAATGTAAAGCTGAATGCTTCTGTTATTTTAAAGCTAGCGGAAGGATACCCTAGGCTTGCTCTAAAGAATGCTTTGCTGAATATGTAAACTCAATTAATCCATTTGTATAATCTGCGAATAAATCTCTGGAATCGTCACACCCGGCGAGGCCAAGATGATATCCGTATGAACATGTTTCTTTTTGAATAACAGTTGCAGTTTTTCCAAAGATATTTGTTCGAAGTGGTACAGTTCCTGATGATTTAAGTAAACATAAAGGTTGAAATGCTGTTGTAAAAAAGTTAAAAATGCATGGGCATCCGTATCACTTTTGGCTAAATATTTACTGTCAAATTCAATAAATCCAAGTATATTAGGACAATTTTTAATGGAATGCAGCATCCCTTGGATGACCTTCTCTTCATGACCTTCCACATCGATTTTGAATAATAGCTTTTCTTTATCCAACGGATACTGGCTAAGCAAAGAGTCAAGTGTAATGCTGGGAATGTCGTGTTGTTGGTATGCCTTCGATACGCCCTCCTTGCCAAGAGCTGCGGTTGAAAGGCCAGACCAGTATTTATTAATGAAGAAAGATTGCTTATCGCTATCTTCGTTAGAAGCCATAGCATAAACGGTGTTAATTTTTTTGCGGTTAGGATGTATTTTCTTGGAACGCTCAATAAACGGCTGCAAATGAGGATTGGCTTCAATTCCAATGACTTTGCTGTTTTTGGGATAGGTCACGGAAAAGAGGCATTCGCCATAATTTACGCCTACGTCTACGATCAAGGTGGGTCGGAAAGTGGCAACCGCCGTTTTCCAAAACAAATTCAGCCTTGGTTGTGTCATTCCACCCGTCATATACAGAATTCTTCCGCGGTTTTCGGTTGGATCGACATAAAGAATACGAGATGAACCAGGCAGCACAATTCGGTCTGTGCGCCATTGTCTTATAATCGTGCGGGAAAGCACATAACGTGCCGTTGATTTCAAAATTTCCCAATAACGTAAAGAAGACTCATGTTTAATAGCAGCTTCGAAAGTGTGTTTATGGGTCATCGTGTAGTTCCTTTCTAACTAAAGTTTTTGGATAGGAACGTAAGTCTTTTTAGTTTAACAAAAAGTTATTATTTATGAGTTATGTGGATGTAAAATGAATGTTTATTTATGTGAAATATTTAAATTCAATTGTCGTTCGAAAATAATGGAGAACAAATCCATATCAGCAGAAATATAAGAACTTCATTTATACGTGGTTAAGCCGGGAAATCCCTCGGTTTTTATTTTTTTAAACTTACTGAAACATTTTTCACCTACGATTCGTTAAGAGTGTGTAATAAGATAATCAACTAAAAGGAGAGAATTAACTATGAAAAAGATAGCAGCTTTAACTTTAGCAACAGCTTTAGTAAGCAGTTTGACTTTTAGCAGTGCCTTTGCTTTTTCGGATGTAGAGGACGGACAAGCTGCAGCAATCTCTGCACTGCAAGAACGCGGAATCGTGAGCGGTATTGATAAGGATCATTTCGTTCCAAAAGGAAAGATTAGTTATGCACAAACCGTGCAAATGATCGTTAAAGGCATGAATTTAAACATGGATACTTTGCGTTTTTTTAAACAGCCATTAGCTTCTGATATTTATACCAACATCCCGAATGATGCTTGGTATGCGGATGCATTCATTATTGCGCACTACAACGGCATGAACATTCCTAAGGATGTAAACCCGAACGCAACAATTACTCGTGAACAATTTGGGGAAATGCTCGTACGTGCTTTGGAAAAGAAGGGCAATTTCCCGCTGGTGAAAATGTTTATACCGATCAAAGATGAGGCACAGATTACTCCCGAATTTCAAGGGGCTTTACAGCGATTGCTGCTTTACAAAATTGCCGAGCTTGACAAGGATGGCATGTTTAATCCTAAAGCCGAACTTACTCGTGGCCAAGCCGCAGATTGGGTATACAATGCGATTCGCGTTTTAGACACACATATCCATAAACCAGCGCCTATTGAAGATGTAACCGTAACTGTGGAGAAAGTAACGGACGATGTGAACAAGGTTACCTTATCAAGAGGTCAAAAACCGAATTCAGGTTACAGTATTGCCATTCAAAATGTTCGATTTGATCAAAACGGTCAAGCGGTGATTTCGTATACGCTGCAAGATCCAAAACCGGACACGATGTATGCTGAGGTAATAACGGAAGCGAAAGCCGTAACATATGTTTCCTCAGCTTATAAAGCAGTAGCAGAACCTGCAGTTGCGAACTAAATAAATCATACTTAAGAGTGCTGTTCACCGATAAGGGTGGGCAGCATTTTTTTTATTACCCTCTAAAAATGGCTAGTTTATGCGAACAAGTATGAAGATGCAGTTAAGTCAAATCAACTAATATACGCGCTACTATGGGCATTGTCTATTGAACAGCGAGAAGGAGCGAGTCATGTTAAAGAGATTGGAAGAACTGTTTGGAGTAGACCTTGGCACCTGTAACACACTTATTTATCAACAAAAAAAAGGGATTGTATTGTCAGAGCCATCTGTCGTCGCCATTCAAACGGATACCGGGGAGATTAAAGCTTTTGGCAAGGAAGCCTATGATATGATAGGGAGAACTCCAGCTAATGTGGAGGTCATCTATCCTTTAAAGGATGGGGTTATAGCGAATTTCGATATGACCTTAGCGATGCTGAAATATTTTATAGGCAAAATAAAAAGAGGTTATCAATGGTTTCGCAGCTTCCAAGTATTGATTTCCGTGCCTTGTGGAATTACGAATGTGCAAAAGCGTGCTGTCGAGGAAATGATTGTACATAAAGGAGCAAGGAGATCTATCACGATCGAGGAGCCGCTCGCTGCAGCTATGGGCGCTGGGTTGCCTGTTGCAGAACCAATTGGTAGTATGGTCCTTGATATCGGCGGAGGGACAAGCCAAGTAGCTATCATTTCTCTAGGTGGTATTGTCGTAAGTGAGTCGGTTCGCCGTGGAGGCATGTCGATCGATCAGGATATCATTGAATATGTGAAGAAAACTTATAATATGGCCATTGGAGAACGGACTGCGGAGGAAATCAAGAAGAACGTCGCTGCCGTTGTCAAGCCTGTGAAAGACGTGAAGATGGATATAAGAGGGCGTGACCTTATGCAGGGCTTGCCTAGAACGATATCGATTTCATCACTGGAGATTTACGAGATTATGGATGATTTTCTGAAATCGATTCTGGAATGCATACGACTCGCCATGGAGAAGTGTCCGCCCGAACTAGCTGGAGATGTGATGGAGCAGGGCATTCTGTTATGTGGGGGCGGCGCATTGCTGGAAGGGTTAGATAAAAGACTACAGCAAGACATAGGCGTTCCAGTTCATCTCGCAGAGCACCCGATGGAATGTATTGCTCAAGGTACTGGGAAAATGCTAAACTTCAATGGGGCGATAATTGAACGATCTGAAAAGATTGTTACAGAAGATCGAGAAAGCGTCCTGTAAAGGAGGCTTTTCTATTGAAATTTAGAGCAGTATCTGATCAGACGAAAATGAATGTAATGCTTTGGAGGATTAAAAAGGAAATCATGAAAGAGAACAGGTATTTAGAATCCCTGCCTTATGATCCTACACCAATTATGGAGGTCGTGAAACACCACATCGATAGATGGGACCCCGTAAAGCTTCTAGCGATGGGTAGCCCGGATGATGAGTATGATGGTGAAACGAGAACGATAACCATTTATATCACTAGACATCTAGATGATCTGGATGTTCTATCATTGGGCAAAGCGATTAATAAGGTAATGGGTGATTCCTTTCGTGATGAATTTCAAGCAGACGAGCTTTCTATTGAAATAGCTTCAAGTATCATTCATTCACTAAGATCAGGCGTATAGAAATGGGGTGTTGTTGTGAGCGAAATGCTTAACAAATACTGTGCCAAAATATTCGGTAAAACCGGTGTTATTATCGAGATTGGCGTCGTTAAAAAGGTTGCGAGCCGGACGGTTCACGTTGATTGGGGAACCAAAACGTGGATCTATCAGAATAAAGATTTCATCTGGACTCCGCTATCGAAAGAAGAGTTTGAAGAAAGATATAAGAAACCTAAATTTTCGGAAGGGGCGCTTGCCCGTGCCTTGGAGTTAGGTTTGAAGATTACTTATAATTAGCACCCCAAAGAAGCCGTTCCTTGGTCAACAAGGATCGGTTTTTTTTGTTCATTTTAGAAATAATTTCATTTACATGGGAACAAATATTCGGTATTATGGAGTTGGGCATAAATACCAATTATGGAGGTTGAGTCATTTGGGTCGTGTTGTATTATTTGAAATGAATAGTCAAGATCCGGAACGTGCAGCAAGTTTTTATTCGTCTGTTTTTGGCTGGAAGATTGCAGAGCCTAACTGGGGATATCATCCAGTAACTACGGGAAATGATGATGAATCTGGCATAAATGGCGGTATTTCTAAGGGACCCAGTGATTTTCCGCATGGAATAAGAATTCAAATCGAAGTTGACAACATAGATGTGGCACTTACTAAATCCGTTGAATCGGGAGCACAAGTGGTTAGAGGCAAAATGGAATTTGATGATTTTTATCTGGCCTATTTAGTGGATCCAGTAGGGAATGGGATCGGTTTAATTCAAAATAAATAATCAATAGGAATTTAAGCTGCCTACAGTCACTTATGCCAAAATAAATTAGGGATTTCATCGAATAACGCCCTCTCGTTCGGACCTCCACCTATTGGTGGAAGTCCTCATTGATTACACGAATAATTATTTGGTGTCTAGTACTGAACCACCTAAGACAAAGCGATAGGTTAGATGATTATTGGCAACATCATCTATGCGTACGCCGCCTGTGGCCGCTGAAGCCGTGTGGATGATTTTACCATTCCCCAATGATAAACCCACGTGTGTAATACTTCCGATTGATTTATCCACCCCGACGTATTTATTCGGATCATTCCCTTTATAACTGACGAAGAAGAGCAAATCTCCACGTTGGGCTTGATCGATAGATGTGTATGTCCGATTGGAGAAAGTTTGAACATAGATCGCTTGACTTCTTGAATCTTTTGGGATTTCCATCCCAAGCGAAGAAAGATAAACCCAGCGTGTGAAGTCGGAGCAGTCAAAAGTAGATGGGTCCGAACGATCCGAACTGAATTCATATGGAGTTCCATAGTACATAGCTGCTTGTGAGATTACATTCTCTGCATAGTTACCTTGTTTTGGCTGGATGGAGGGGTTGGGTGTAACTTTAACGAGTTCACGTGATCCTCCGAGGATTTTGATTGAGCCATTCGTGGAAGAAGCGACATCTTGTGCGCGATAGCCGCGTTTTTCTAGTTCAATGTTAGCATCACCTCTTTGAAGCAATACGTCTTGATTTGTAATTGTAGGATCCAATAGCCGGCTATCCATACCGCCTTGTTGCGTGGTGACTCCAATTTTCTGAGGGGCGACATTTCCTTTACCACAACCAGCTAAAACAAGAATACAGCTTAATACTGTAAGTAATTTTTTTGAATGTTTCATGATTTCCTCCTGTAGTTGATACCCATATTATGTTTAGAATGATTACATTTAATGCGATGATGGATTTTTCAACTTGAAGTCTGAGAATTGGATTTTAGAAGGAGTGTTTTTCGGTTATGTAACACAAAATAGGGATAAGGTAAGCTATTGCGATGATTAGGAGAATGCGTTTTGAATGTGAATAAAACGAATTTGTTGCGCGAACCGGCGAAACGAAAGTTGCTTTTCAGCACAGGCATTAGCTGGTTATTCGACGCTATGGATGTAGGGATTATCTCTTTTATTGTTGCTGCATTAGCAGTCGAGTGGAAATTAGGCGCACAGCAGATTGGTTTGTTGGCAGCCATTAATTCGATAGGCATGGCCGTAGGGGCTTTATTAGCAGGCTCTCTTGCTGATCGTTTCGGACGTCGGCTTGTCTTGCTTGGTACGATTATTATTTTCTCCGCAGCAAGCGGACTCTCTGCTCTTGCCACTAGCTTTGTTATCTTATGTGTCCTGCGTTTCATTACTGGGGTAGGACTTGGAGGGGAACTTCCTGTTGCGTCAACGCTTGTTTCTGAGTCGTTTTCCCTGAGAGAAAGGGGACGAGCTGTTGTGCTGCTAGAAAGCTTCTGGGCGTGCGGTTGGATAGCAGCGGCGCTTATTGCCTACTTCATCATTCCTACTTACGGGTGGCGTGTGGCCTTTGTTATCGGTGCACTGCCGGGGTTTTATGCTTTATACCTCAGGCGATCAGTTCAAGATTCACCGCGATATACGGAGCTTCGCAGCCGGAAATTGTCTTTCCGCGAACGTGTAGCTTCTGTATGGTCGTCTAAATATCGAAGATCCACCTTAACACTTTGGATTTTATGGTTCACAGTGGTATTTTCCTATTACGGTATGTTTCTATGGCTTCCAACTGTCATGGTTATTAAAGGTTTTGGTCTCGTGAAAAGCTTTCAATATGTATTGATTATGACGTTGGCACAGCTTCCAGGTTACTTTACCGCTGCTTATTTGATTGAGAAATTTGGACGTAAGTTTGTGCTCGTCACCTATCTGCTGCTGACCGCAGCAAGCGCATTATGGTTCAGTAATGCGGATACGGTAGGGATGTTGATAGCAGCCGGTGTTAGCTTATCTTTTTTTAATCTTGGCGCATGGGGAGCCATGTATGCCTATACACCTGAATTGTACCCGACTGAAGTACGATCTACGGGTGTAGGGCTTGCCGCATCTTTCGGACGTATAGGCGGTATTATTGGTCCGTACCTTGTAGGTTTACTGGTGGCGAATCATAAAGCAATCACCTCCATTTTTATGGTATTCTTCGTTGCGATTGTCATCGGAGCACTGGTTTTATTGTTTTTTGGCAAAGAAACAAAAAATACGGACCCCGATTATGCTGCTGATCCTAGCTAATGATATTGTTAGATGAATTCAACAAAAAAACCACGCATCCGTGCGTGGTTTCGCTGTATTTTTCTTTTGCTAGTTCCAAATTACGTTGTTTCCCGTTCAATGATTTCTTCTAATTCTGAACTGTGCTCATTAGCCGCTGCAATGATTTCTTGATCTACCTTATTTTTTCCTTGCATAAGCTCTGCCGCTTGGGCCTGATTGTTTAACTGTTCTATCTCTTGGCCGATCCCATGCGCACCTTGATGTCCACTGTTTGTTGTCATTGTTAAGAATACTCCCTTGTTGTAAAGATTCAACAAACTGTAATATGCTCGGATTAGTGGGCTCTTATGCAGGATGAACGCTTACCTGGGTATTTTGAGGACTATATCTCTAAGAGAAAAAGGTTGTTTTATTCATTTTAGGAGATAATAAGTAAAGAAGTTTTCTACAATATCGTTCTCTGGGTGGTGGGTATGATCTATGATCTATATTTATAATGATTTCGGAGGAACACATACAACAGCTTTGGCTGCAGCTTATCATCTCAATAAGTTGGACGGTACTCACGAGCCTACAACCAATGAAATACTGAATACACACAACTTTAATAAGTTAGTTTATAAAGACAGAGGGAAGTTTTACTTTCATGGCAAGGATGAAGATGACAATAAAGTATACACAATGGGCAGAGGAAGGTCTAAAATTCTAGTACCGGGTGTATTTAATCTCATTGATATGCTAATGGAAGAAGAGGTTCTTAACGAAAAAATCATTTTATCCAATACATCACCGACTGTGCCTTTTGCGATGACTTGCGGCGGTATGCTTTCACGATGGTTAAAAATTGATTTTATAGGTGTGCCCTTATTGGTTAAAGGGGCTAAACAAGCGTATAAAGACATTTTTAATCTCGTTCAACATACGAAACAGACCGCGAAGTCCTCAACCTCCCAGTTAATTATGCTTGATAATAAAGACTTCAAATAAGGTTTCAGGGTTGTTCATGGATACATATATGATCGAACATACAAACCTATCGGGAGGTACTTAAATGAAGTTTCATCAACAGCCAAATACATTTGTAAGTCATGTACAATTAATCGTGGAACAGCTTGAAAGGTCTTTATCATTTTACCAAGGGATATTAGGTTTTCAAATCTTGGATCGCACAGATTCCACAGCTTCACTAACGCTAAACGGAAAAGATGCACTGGTGACCTTAGAGCAGCCAGCAGGTGTCTTGCCGAAAGAACCACGACGTTCAGGACTATATCATTACGCGATACTAGTACCGAACCGGAAAGAGTTGGCCAAAGTCATACAGCACTTCATTGACATCAAATACCCGTTACAAGGAATATCTGATCATCTCGTGAGTGAAGCGCTGTACTTGGCAGACCCAGACGGGAATGGGATAGAAATTTATGTGGATCGTCCTTCTGAAGACTGGGAATGGATTGGAGAGCAAGTCACCATGTCAACCGAACAGGTTAATTTGCGCAGCCTTTTGTCGGAAGCGAATGGAGAGAGGTTCACGGGATTGTCGTCTGACACCATTATGGGGCATATCCATTTACATGTCTCAGACCTAGCGAAAGCTGCGGAGTTTTATATCCAAGGACTTGGGTTTAAGGTTGTATATCAAATAAGTAATCAAGCGCTTTTTATTTCGAGTGGAGGTTACCATCATCATATCGGGTTAAACATTTGGAACGGTAAAGGTGTGCAAGCGCCATCTCGAAACAGCGTAGGCCTAAAATTTTACACGATCGTTTTTACAGATGAAATAACTAGAGATAGTGCGATAAAGAATCTAGCATTGTTAGGCTATTCGGTTAACGAAAATACAGTAGTCGATCCATCAGGAAATCATATTCTATTAAAATACCAAGGATTATAAGTCATTTTAACGTAAATGGGCCACGCACCCTTAAAAAGCTATCGCAACCAAGCGATGGCTTTTTGCGTTTTTCAAAGCTAAATGGGATTGTTTAACGTGCAGAACATGAATAACGTAAAAAGGAATCTAAAACTTGATGAGGATCATGGTCAGAAGTACAATGAAAAAGTACTTATTATGACATGATTTCTTCATTAGGAGTGAGAATGATGCTTAATCGAACGAACGATTCGCAGGTGCGGATCGAGCCATGGGCAGAGGCTGATCTTTCACTACTGTTCCAAATGAATGCACCAGAGATGCTGGAACACTTGGGTGGCCCGGAGACGGAGGAACAGATCCTATCGCGCCACAAACGTTACGTCGAGATTGGCGGCAAGGGAAATGGCCGGATGTTCAGCATTGTCCTGCTTCCGGAATTAGTCGCTGTCGGCAACATCGGGTATTGGGAACGTGTCTGGCGGGAAGAGACCGTGTATGAAATCGGTTGGGGTGTTTTGCCGACTTTCCAAGGAAGAGGTATCGCAAGCCAAGCAACCGCGGCGGCTGTTGCAAGCGCCAGGGCGGAACAGAAGGTCAGGCACATTCATGCGTTTCCGTCAGTCGACAATCCCGCATCGAATGCTATTTGCCGGAAACTCGGCTTCACGTTCATTACTGAGTGCAGCTTCGAATACCCGCCAGGGAGCTTTATGCGATGCAATGACTGGAGCTTGGATCTTACTGCTTCATCATAGGACGGGCACCTTGAGAATTACATAAAGTATGGAAGAATCAACAATGGGCGTGACTCTTTTTATTAAAATGAACGTGTATAATTAGTGTCAGATCCGACATACTACTTATGACGGTGAAACAAGAGAGGTGTGGTTCCGTTGTACATTCAACGAGATAAATACCAGGGAAGTTGTTTTTGAATCCGTATAGAAGCGAGGAGATGTGCCGCAAACACTTAGTGTAGTACATGTACTGCAATAATGGATGAGGTATAGACCAAGCTAAGTAAGGATCAAGGCATAAGTACCATCAATCAATTCACCGTCATGAAGAACTCCGAAAGGAGTTCTTTTTCTTCTTAACTAACCTAATCATGAGCCATAAAACTAGAAGGGTGCGAATAAATTGACGACTACTGAAAATCCAAATAAAGAACTAATTGAGCTAACAACTATTCTTACTAATTGTATTTCTATGGAATTAAGAGTAAAAAAATCCGAAGTAGATATGACAGTGAAAAAAATGGAAGAATACGACTTTAAATATAAAAATTCATGGGCTTCCATGGAATTGGCGGACCATATTGTCATCGAATTTTGGAAGAAAGATCTTATCAAGGATACAAAAAATAAGGAGTAAAATGCCATAACGATTAATTTTTAGGCTGTCTCTCACGGTCAAATTGACCTTAAGGAGCAGCTCTTTTTTTAATTATTTTTAAAATGATTTGAACGATTTTGCATACTCAGTCATACTATAGTTGTTTCCACTTGAACATACCAAATTTATAAAGCGGAGGTAGTTAAAATGGCTAGAACAATTGAATTTACGAACGATGCGCTTATTCTTCATCTATCGGGATTGACAAGTGCGGCTGCTTTGAAACAACTTGTTGAAATTCCTTATTCGGATATCTCGAATGTTTCCATAGATGACTTTAAGTTATCCATGTTTCAATTTAGAGTAGGTACATCCATCGCTGACATTCGAGAAGGACGTTTTCTGATCGGAGATAAATGGTGTTTCATTTCCTACGAGAACCATGAGGATGTCGTCATCCTTGAATTAAATAATCATCAGTTTGGAAAAGTTGTTTTTCAGATTGAGAACCCATTGGAAATCAAAGAACGTATTTTGGAACATATAACGAATATAACGATTTAACTTAACTATCAAACTTGACATCCATGTTAGTTGGAACTATAATGGTTACAACGAGTAGGTGATGAAGAATGAAACAGATTAGCAGTCGATTTTCGATAGCTGTTCATATCCTATCGCTAATAGCGACCATACCAACAGAATGTACAGGTGATTTCATTGCTGGCAGCGTGAATACGAATCCTGTTATCATTCGCAAAATTATTGGGATGCTGAAGAAGGCAGGACTCGTTGAAGTTCGTGCTGGAGTTGGCGGGACTTCGCTGTGCAAGGATACGGACCAGATTACATTACTTGATGTATACCGGGCAGTGGAAGTGATCGAGAATGGGGAATTGTTTAATTTCCACAATCATCCCAACCCTAATTGTACGGTAGGAAGAAATATTGAATCGGCCCTCCGTGCAGAAATGCGTGATGCTCAAACCGCGATGGAACAAAGATTGTCTAACGTTTCCTTGCAACAACTGATAGCTAATTTTAAATAAAAATAGCTCTTAAATGAGCTAATTTTTATAATTTAGTTGTAACCATATTGGTTATAACTAGAGTGATTCTAACTCATTATTAAATAATCCGATGGAGGTTTTGACAAATGAAAATTTTAGTAACAGGTGCTACAGGACAATTGGGATCAAAAGTGGTGGAGGCATTACTCGCATCCGTACCAGCTGAAAGAGTTGCTGTTAGCGTAAGAGATACGGAGAAAGCATCCGATTTACGTTCGCGGGGAGTTGAGGTTCGCCATGGTGATTTTGATGATCCAGCATCACTTGATAAAGCTTTCGCTGGCGTTGACCGCTTGCTTATCGTTTCGACGCAAGGGGATAACGAAACTCGCATTCGTCAACATTTAACAGCTGTATCCGCGGCTGAGCGCGCTGGGGTTGGTTTTATTGCATACACAAGCGCCACAAACGCAGAGGAAAGCTCACTGTTTCTAGTACCCGTGCATCGTGCGACAGAAGAAGCGATTCGCAAAACGGGAATTCCATACGCATTCCTGCGTAATAACTGGTACATCGAGAATGAGATTGGAACGATACAAGGCGTATTGGCTGGCGCACCGCTTGTGACTTCGGCAGGAGCCGGCAAAGTAGGGTGGGCTTCTCGCGGCGATTATGCACAAGCGGCAGCAAATGTTCTTACAGGTAACGGACATGAAAATAAGGTTTATGAGCTCTCCGGAACACCAATCACTCATGATGACCTTACGGCGGTTCTATCTAAGGTCCTTAATCGTGAAGTTCCAATTCAGCATGTTGACGATGAGACGTACGGTAAAATCATGGCTGGTGCAGGAGTTCCTGAGCAAGTCGTTCCCATTCTAGTTGCCATCCAAAGTGCGATAAGAGATGGCGTTTTAGACCTAGAAAGTAACGATCTTCCGACACTTCTTGGCCGACCAGTTACGCCACTGAGTGAAGCGATTGAAGAGCTTGTGAGCGGATTGAAGTCATAATACGAGCATAAATAAGCAATTAAGCGGCTGTCCCAAAGGGGTTATAAACCTTGAGGGGGATCTACCATAAAGAACGTATTTATAAGGACTTCCGCCAATAGTGGGAGGTCCTTTTTGGTCATATCAGAATTTATATGAGCTAGTTTCATATGATTTCCCATCGATTTTCTCTAAATAGTATGAGAATAACATGCCTTTTGCACTAGTTGAGAAATTGGATGGTATAAATAGCACGAAAGTGGTTGATGATTTTCGGATCAAATTCCGCTATAATTTTCTCCGACGGACCAATTTACAAAGATAAGGTGGTTATTTTATGAATATGTATATCTATTTTGGGATATTTTCAATCATACTATTATTTGGTTTAGTCGTTACCTTTATGGTTGGTTTTTCTCGTAAGAATCGGGAAGGTGATCAAACCTATTTCCAAAAAACAGAGGTCAAATGGGTTCGGCTTACATCTTTCTACGTAATTTCAATTGCTGCAGGATTGTTAGCCTTGTTAGCTTATATTCGGTATTCGATCGGTTAATAATGACCACGCCTTCGTTAACCAATGCGAAGCGTGGTTATTTTAAAAAGGGGGATTCATCGTACATGGGAAAGCTGAGCAACAAGAAAATCGTAATTGCGGGCTCAAGAAAAATAGAGGAAATGAGCCTATTGATTGAGAAGCAGGGAGGTATCCCTGTCATTCGTTCTTTGCAAGGTCTTTTATATTTTGATGAGTCGGCGATAGAACGAGAATTATTATTTTGCGTGAATAATAAGATTGATTGGTTTGTTCTTACAACAGGGACCGGAACAGATACGCTGCTGGGTGCTGCAGAACGCTTAGGAATTCATGCCGCATTGATTCAAAAATTGAAAGAAGCGAAGGTATCGGCACGCGGATATAAGACGTATGCTTTGCTTAAGAAATTGGACATAATACCTGAAATTGTCGACGAGGATGGAACAACGCAAGGTTTAATTCGAAGTATGGACTTTTGCGATTTCGCGGGACAAACAGTCGTTGTCCAGTTACATGGCGAACCTCAGCCCGATTTGATCCAATTCTTAGAGAATCGAGGAGCGAATGTGATTCAACTGCTGCCTTATCGGCATGTTGAACCGGAATCATCTACTTTGGAGATGCTGTGTCATGAGCTTTCTACGAGTTCGATAGACGCTGTTTGTTTCACTACCGCGGTGCAGGTGCGATATTTGTTTAACTATGCGAAACGTCAAGGGTTCGCAGATACAGTTAGAGAATCTTTCAACTCACGTGTCCGTGCAGTAGCGGTTGGCAAAGTAACGGAAGAAGCATTGAGAGATGAAGGATTGGACCTCGTCGTTGTACCTGAAATCGAACGGATGGGGGCCATGGTCATTGAATTAGTCAAGTACTATGAAAATCAATATTTACCTTGATTCGGACCAAAAAGTTCTGCAATGATTGCTATCGCTAGGAATAAACATCCGATTATTTATCCTCCTTATTTTATCAACAGTAGATAAGCCGGTATGAGCTGCTATTTTATGGCGCTCATGCCGGCTTATTGTTTAGGTTGTTTTCGAACCGCTGCTTGCCCTTGTAATGATTGCTACTTTATGAATGGTTGCATTTTATTATGGCGCTGCGTTCTTGGAGACTTATAAAAACTTTGAAAAAATCAACTATAAGCTAGCATTGTATGACTTACAAGAGAAGGAAGTCATGAGGCTTCCGTAGAGTGTTAATTGAGTAAAAATCACGAAGAAATGCAGGGATTTTTTGGGTTTATTGAATTATTCAACGGGGGGCTAAAATGCGCAACAACTAATCCTACAAAATTGTACTCCGTGGCGAATCACAAGAGATTCTTGGTCAGAAATACGAAGCTGGACAAGGACCTTTTGATCCTGAAACAGGAAGGTTAGTAGGAAATACATTGGAAGAGCAAGCGAGAAGGGCATTAGAAAACCTTAAAGCAATTTTAGAAGAATCAGGTGCTTCGTTGAAAGATGTTGTTAAAGTGACTTTCTTCCTTGGTGAAGGAGCAGGCTTCGATGAATTTAAAGCAGACTCTAATTTGCTTGTGTTATACCCAAAATCGTGTTCAATTTACAATTACTTACAAGCGGGGATTCTTAGGCTAAAGTCTTAAAACGCAAAAACACTACTGACATACAGTTGTCAGTGGTATTTTGTATACTTAAGTTAAAAGATTCGAGAGGAGCTAATAATATGATGAATACAGCCGTAATTTTGGAACGAATTGAGGAACATACGCACCATTACCTAGACGAATTAAATTTACTGGACTTAGAGCAACTAAAGCTCCAGCCAAACGAGAATGAATGGTCGCTTGGACAATTGTACCTCCATCTCGTCAAAACAGCTCTTAACATGCAGATTGCCAACGTTGAGAAATGCCTAAGTCAGAGCGCAAATGCAGTCGAATCTGCAGGAGAAAAAACGGAAGCGGGAGAAGCCGTCTTTAGGCTTGGCGGTTTTCCTCCTGAACGCATTAGTGTTCCAGCTTCTCCGCAATATACGCCCGAGCAGCCAGCTAGTAAACAGCAGATCACCGATGGCATGCATGCGGTACTCCAAAGAATGAAAGAAATCGAGCCTTTTATTGAGGATTTATCTCCGAGATTTACCTCGATGCATCCGAGATTAGGAGCGCTTAACGCGAAAGAATGGTTTGCACTTATTGAGATGCATTATCGCCATCATCTTCTTCAATTAGAGCGGTTGAAAGCATTCTTAAATAGCACGGAAATCGCGTAGAATCAACTAAATGAGGGAGCTCATAATAAGAGCTCACTCATTTTTTATTTCTAAAGATAGATTGTTTTTTAAGGAGTTCGCTGATAAGGAAATGTCCGTTAAGGCGGATTTATGACAGCCTAACACTTACTAAACATATTCATGTTTGAATAGGTACAAGAGACCTTGACCAAAGGTTGTTGAATTAATCATTGAGTCGATAGTTTAATGAGTTAAATGCCGGTATAGAGGGGTCTGAACAAGTATGGGATTAGTTAATGCAGTAGAAGAGATCGTAAGCAATTTATATGAAGAGTTTCAAAAAAGCTATGAGATCAAATGCGGATGTCAGCATTGCAAAGAGGATATAATGGCTCTAGTTTTAAATCGCATACCTCCTAAGTACACGTCGAGTGAAAAAGGCCAGCTATACATCAAAACACTCTATTTAAATCCACAACTGCAATCCGATGTCATGAGAGAACTCATGCGAGCTGCTCTTGTCGTTGAGCATAATCAAAACCATGTTGTTAATGAAGGGGTATAAGAAAAAATAAAACGTTGATGACATTGGAATGTCATTAGCGTTTTTTTTATTTATTAAACAAAGCGGCACTATTAAGACATATCTATTTAATTAAGACAATATAGTTGAATATGACTAAATTGAGGAGGGCGTCAGATATGGGGGCAGCTGTGGTCAAAGGATGGACAACTATGTTTGCCGGCGTTATGTTGTTGGGTACTTTAGCAGGGTGTAGTGGGAGTGGAAGCACCGTGAATACGGCAACGCCAAGCGGAAATACGCCAGCGCCAAGTGAGAGCGTGAAGAGCACTGAGCCTCCTGCCAAGCAAGTAACGCTTCATATGATTGAAAGTTTAACGAGCCCGAAACGCACCAAACTGCTACAAGATGCCATAGCTAGATTTCAAAAAGACAATCCAAACATTAAAGTGGAGCTCATTTCCCCGCCATTCGATCAAGCGGACAACAAAATTAGAACCATGCTTGCCGCCAAGCAAGAGCTTGACATTCTTGAGGTACGGGATCTGAACATTGCTGAGTATGTGAATAATGGATATTTGGAACCATTGGATACCTACGCATCAAGTTGGGCGGATAGTAAGACACTCTCTGGTACGTCCAAAGTGGTTGGCTCGAATAACGGCAAACTCTACTTTATCGCGAATGCTCTTTATCAAAGACAAATGTTTTATCGGAAAGATTGGTTCGACGCCAAGGGGCTTACTGCACCGAAGACGTGGGAAGAACTGGTCGATTCAGCCAAGAAGCTGACCGATCCGAAGCAAAACCGGTACGGTTTCTCGTTCCGCGGAGGTCCGGGAGCTAACGGCAACTTCGATCATATGATCTATGATTATAACGATAAAGTGATGAATCTCGACGATGCGCCGTTTACGAAGGATGGCAAGTCGGTATACAGCACACCTGAAGCTAAGCAGGCATTAGAGCTGTATAAGAAGCTTTATAAAGAGGCATCGCCGCCGGACTCGATCAATTGGGGCTTCCAAGATCAGGTTCAAGCATTTACTTCTGGGGTAACGGGCATTTTGCTCCAGGACCCAGACGTCATCAAGGTTCTTCAGGATAAAATGGATCCCAAAACATTAGAAACGGCAGCGATGCCACTTGGACCTAACGGCAAATCACTGGTCAGTACGGGAGCTGCAGGATGGGGCGTTACAGCGAATTCCAAAAGTAAGAATGAAGCTTGGAAACTGATCGCATATCTCTCGAGCCCGAAAGAAAATACAGAATTTTCTAAGCAAATTGGCACCATACCGATTCATACATCGGCGACAGCGGATACGTTCTTCCAAACAGGTCCTTACAAGACACTGTTAGATATGACTGCAAAAGCAGATGTTTTCGTCAACTTTACCCCGCCGTTCAAATATCCTGGCAATGGGGGACTGGGGAGAGCTGAGCATGAAAGGGCAGCAATCGTATTTGCTCGACAAGAAATCGAGTGACGATACGCTGAAGGAATGGGATAAATTTTGGTTGGATCAGAAAGCGGGAATGAAAAAATAACGAAAGTAGTTGGAAGCGGCGGGCGGTCATCGCTTGCCGCTTTTTCTTACCGGGGGGTGTTCGTGTGAGTTCACGGCAAAAATTTATTCTCTCCAGTTTGCTGCCAGCACTGCTGCTTGTGCTGATTTTTACATACTATCCCTTCATTAAGGGTGTGGTGATGGCCTTTCAAAGTTATAAGCTGTTTAATCTGAAGCAAGTACATTTTGTCGGCATGCAAAACTTCGTTGATGCTTTTCAAGACCATCAATTTCTTGCTGCTTTGAAAAACAGCGCCTACTGGGTGTTTTTCTCCCTTATACTGCAATTTCTATTAGGATTCATTCTGGCATTGTTTCTAAATAAGAAGTTCTGGGGAAGAGGCGTGTACCAAGCCTTTATTTTTTATCCATGGGCTTTATCGGGATTTCTCATCGGCCTTATTTGGAAATGGTTGTTTAATTCACAAATCGGTGTTATCAACGATCTCTTACTGCGTCTAGGTATTATTGAAGATCGAATCGGGTTCTTATCGGATCCGAAATGGGCGATGTCCTCCGTTATCGTAGCTAATGTATGGTACGGAATCGCCTTCTTTACCATCATGCTGCTGGCTGCTCTGCAATCCATCCCTTCAGAGCTGTACGAAGCAGCCAGTATCGACGGAGCTAATGGTTATCGAAAGCTGCTATATGTGACGATTCCGTACATCATGCCGACCATCATCGCCACAACGCTGCTGCGGGTCATTTGGATCTTTAACGATCCAACGCTCATTTACGGCATGACGAATGGCGGACCGGGAGGGGCGACCCACATTTTATCCTCCTTAATGCTCAATAAAATTATTTATGACGGCGATTATGGGGCTGCATCAGCAGTCGGGGTTATTATGATCGTCATGTTATTTTTGTACACTTTGTTTTATTTGATGGTTACTAAGTCGGAGAAGGTAGGTGACTTCTAAATGAAACGAAATTATGGGTATCGGCTCATCAAAGTTGCCTTTCTATCCGTGTACTTAGTCGTGATGGTGTTTCCGTTATACTGGATTGTCATCACTTCGTTAAAGCCGCAAAAGGAAATATTCAGTTATCCCGTTCATTACTGGCCCGAGCAATTCACGCTGCAAAATTACATCAATATTTTCAAAGTGTCTAAGTTTAATGTGTATATTGCCAATAGTCTTCTCGTCTCGATTTCTTCAGCTCTTATCGTTATCGTGATCGCCATTTGCAGCGCTTATGTACTCGCTCGATTCCGGTTTCGCGGCCACAAACAAATCATGCTTGCATTCTTCGTCACGCAGATGCTTCCTGGATTCATTGCGCTGGCTCCTCTTTACATGATGATGTCTAATTTACATCTGCTCAATCAGCGAATTTCATTGATCCTCATGTATACGGTCATCTTGATCCCGTTCTCCACGATTATGCTGCGAGGCTTCTTCCAGCGAATTCCGTCCAATCTGGAGGAAGCGGCCATGATCGACGGCTGTTCCCAGCTGTCTGCGCTCATGCGAGTCATTATCCCGATCATGATGCCGGGCATTTCCTCGATGTTCATATTTGCCTTCGTCCAGAACTGGAACGAGCTTTTCTTGGCTGTCATGTTTATCGATAACGAATCGTTAAAGACCCTGCCGGTAGCGATGAATTCTTTTATCCTCAAATTTAATGTCGATTGGGGCTCCATGTCCGCCGGAACTGTGCTGTCTGTACTCCCGACGATACTGTTGTTTGCCCTTGCACAGCGATTTATTGTAGAAGGATTAACCCAAGGGGCGGTGAAGGGGTAGTGAGCGCAAAGGAGAACCTGTACTCTATCGTGGCGCATGATGCGCACGATGATCGTCATCACGGCGCCATCAGTGTTCCTATGTATCAGACGAGTTTATTTTCGTTCGATACGTACGAGGAATTCAACTTGGCTAGACTTGATGAGCAAGAAAACTTCGTATATTCCAGAGGCAATAATCCGACGGTGAGGTACCTGGAGGACAAGCTCGCTCAACTGGAGCAAGGGGAGAGAGCCAAGTGCTTTGCATCTGGAATGGCGGCAATATCGTCTGCGATTATGTCCATTGTCAAACAAGGTGACCATGTCATCTGCACGCATCAAGCATACGGGCCGACACGTGAATTTCTAGGCGTCTACTTGCAAAAGTTTGGGGTCGAAACGACCTTTGTCGATGGCAGCTCATTGGAAAACTGGAAGCGTGCGGTTCGTCCTAATACCAAACTGCTGTATTTGGAGAGCCCGACTAGCATGATGTTCCAACTGCAGGATATACGAAGTTGTGCTGAGCTGGCACAAAGTATAGGAGCAGAAACGATTCTCGACAATTCGTGGGCGACGCCTTGCCATCAGAATCCACTAATGCTGGGGGTTAGCCTCGTCGTCCATTCAATCACGAAGTACATATCAGGACACAGCGATTGCTTGGGGGGTGTTGTGGTTGGCTCCCATCGCGTCATGGACCCGCTCATGTCGACGGAATATATGTTGTTTGGCGGCATTATGACGCCACAGACCGCAGGATTGGTGACGCGGGGGCTGCGTACATTGCCCATGCGGATGCAGCGGCATGAAGCGAGCGGGCTGATGGTCGCCGAATATTTAACCAGGCAGCATTATGTCCGGAAGGTTAACCATCCGGGCTTAAACAACCACCCTCAGCATGAGCTGGCTTGTACGCAGATGTCAGGCTACAGCAGTTTATTTTCATTTGAGTCCGATGAGTCGGTTGTCAAATTAAGGTCTTGGGCTGACCGTTTGCACTTTTTCCGAATAGGAGCCAGCTGGGGTGGTTTCGAAAGTTTAATCAATGTAAATGTCTTAACGAATAATGATCAGCAAATAGGTTCACTTGTTCGACTCTATATAGGTTCCGAGGATCCAGGCGATTTAATTCGGGATATGGAGGAAGCATGGCGGTCTGTCACACAGAGCCCTTCAGAGGGGGAGATATATGAGCAGAATGCGGGTATCAGCCAGGACGGATGAACGACAACCGCTATACTTGCAGATCCAAGAGCACTTTAAACAGTTGATCCAATTGGGCAATATGGGGGCAAATGATAAATTTCCAACGGAAAAGCAGCTGATGGAGCAATTCGGCGTCAGTCGAATGACGGTTTCCAATGCGTTTACGCAGCTGGCAAAGGACGGATGGATTTACCGGATACCGGGGAGAGGCAGCTTCGTTAGTCCAGAATCCTGCACGAAAGCAAATGAGTTGGAGATTAAGCAGCTTGATTCTACGGAAATGAAGGAGTTGGATGAGCGTGCACCCTCACGCAAAATGATCGGCTTCGTTCTACCCTTACTGGAGGATTTCTTTGCTATCCGATTATTGAAGGGAATCAACTCCGTGCTCTCGAACACCGATTATTATGTGTCGATTGTGCTAACACACAATAGCAAGGAGAAGGAAAAGGAAGCGATTCAAGAGCTGATTAAGAATGGGGCCGTTGGTCTTATTATTTTTCCAATTGACGCAGAAACGTACAACGAAGAAATCTTGGTATTGAAACTGAGGAAATTTCCGTTCGTGCTCATTGATCGCTATTTGCCAGGCTTTGATACGCATTGTGTCTGTTCGGATAATTGGATGAGCGCTCAATTGGCAGTCAACCATCTGTGGGAGCAAGGCCATAGGGACATTGCGATTTGCTCTGATATTTCGATCCATACTGTGACCGTTGACGAGCGAATTCGGGGCTATATGGAAGCACTGAAACAAAAAGGCTCGATGATTAACCCGGCCTTAATTGTGACAGATTTTCAAGTGACGGATACGATCCATATCGAAAAGCACCCGTTATATCATTATCTCAAATATCGCACAGCATCCGCGTTCATTACCTTGAATTTGAAGTTGGGCTTGCATGTAGCCAGTATGGTTAAAAAACTGGGAATGAAGGTACCGCGCGACCTCTCCATTATAACGTACGATAACCCCTCATCAGAGCTAGACGGAATCCCTACCTTCACACATATTGACCAGCATGAGCTGGAAATTGGTGCTAAATCGGCTGATCTCCTGCTTAAACTGTTGAATAACCAGGAGAGTTTGACAGAGCCAAATAAAGTGATCGTAAAATCGGCCTTAGTTATAGGGGAATCCACGGAAGAACAATCGGTTAAGAAATAAATCAATTGTTTAAAATAAGGAGGATATATACGATGAATCCTATATCCAGCCCAGGAGAATTTACGGAACTCGATCAATTTATGTTTGAATCATGGGGCTATCTGATTATTCCTAACGTACTCTCAGAGGATGAGGTGAAGGAATGCTTGGAAGCATCCATCCGCTTGCACGAGTCAGAGGGTGCTAAAGGTTGGGCACAGGTGGGAAAAGGCTATGAATCGGAATCCGCTTTGGAGCGATTGATGGATCATCCTGCTATATTGCCCAAAGTTAGGGCGCTTTACGGAGATCGCTTCATTTTGCAGTCCGCCTGGTGTACCAAACAGCCGGCTTTCGGCGGGGTGGGGGGATGGCATCAGGACGGGTCAGGGGCCTACGAGTTTAGTAAACTCGGATATCCAATTCCTCTGATTCAGCTGCGAGCTTCCTTCTTATTGACGGACCAATCCATCCCAAGAACCGGGAATATGGAGATGATCCCAGGCAGCCATAGAAGCCAAGTACGGCTTCCAAGTACGATTCGAACAGCCAAGGATGATGTACCGATTGGTCATGTCATCTGCGCACCGGCGGGATCGGTCTTATTTTTTCATAATGCCGTCTGGCATCGGACATTTGCTCATGATGGTGATTACGACCGGTATACGATGCACTATATTTATAGTCCGCCGTGGGTCCGATGCTCAGATCGTTTCGAGAATAATCAAGAATTCTTAGATCGCACAACACCAACACGCCGTTATATAATGGGACAATTTACAAGACCGGATGCGCCTTTTGGCGCTAGTTATCCCGCCGAATTCGAGAATGGTTGAAGTTGAAAAAAAGCTTGAATGGCCGCGCGTTTAGCGGTCTTTTTTTGTGTTGTAAAGCCATGTATTTGTTATGGACTTTTGCCAAATAATTGAATATGATAGAGATGTAGATCATGAAACGTTGTTTCATCAAATGAAACAACACTATTCAATAATGAACTCAACAATTAACTCACAACAGTAGGCCGCTTTGTTCTTAGGCAGGATATTTATGATGATGGGAGAGGTATGAGATGAATAATCCTAAAGACCGTTTTTCGAATCGTGTTGATACCTATGTGAAATTCCGCCCGAGTTATCCGAAAGAGGCTATTGATTACATGTACGACGTCGTTGGTCTGCGTGCAAATGCAGTAATTGCGGACATCGGCGCAGGGACTGGTATTTTTTCAAAGCTGCTCTTGCAAAGAGGGAGCCAAGTCATCGCTGTTGAACCGAATCAAGCGATGCGGGAAGCCGCTGAGCAAATGTTAAACGGAGATGCCAATTATAGTACCGTGTCGGGTTCTGCTGAAGCGACTGGTTTACCAGATGCGTCTGTTGACTTTATTGTTTGTGCCCAAGCGTTTCATTGGTTTGATCGCACAGCTGCACAAGCCGAATTCCATCGGATTCTAAAGCCTGGCGGGAAGGTGCTCTTGATCTGGAACTCGCGTCTGGAACATGGCAATGCATTCAGAGAAGAGTACGACTTATTGCTTCGTACATTTGGAAGCGATTATGCAAAAGTTACTCATAAAAATATATCGCAGGAAACGCTGGCGTCTTTCTTCAAGAACGAAAGTATGCAGGTTGAACGATTCGAGATTACTCAGGTTTTCGATTTGGAAGGTTTGAAGGGGAGGTTGATGTCCTCTTCCTACATTCCCGTAGCTGGGCACCCCAATTATGCCCCGATGATGACGGAATTGCAGCATATTTTCGAACGGCATGAACAGGATGGAAATGTGCGCTTCGACTATGAAACGGAGGTATATTGGGGAGAGGTTTAGTAAAAGCGCGATCAATCTATACGGAGGAGGACGTTCAATTGTCGAACAATAAAACGGCTTGTGTAACGGGAACGGATAGAGGGATAGGCCTAGCGCTTACGAGGTCATTATTGCGAGAAGGGTATACGGTATATGCGGGGGGTATCATGGAGTCCAACGCAGAAATAGACCAATTGGCAGCGCAATTCCCAAATCAGCTGCACGCATTTGTGTTGGACGTGGGATCAGACGAAAGCGTAAACAACGCTGCTAGCTTCATTCAAAGCAAAACTTCTAAGCTGGATATCTTAATCAACAATGCGGCTATCCTTGGCGATACGGAAAAAACAGTGAAAGACGAGCTCGATTTCGATGAAATTCAGCGTGTTTACAACGTGACAGCCCTCGGTGCTATCCGAATGTCGAACGCCTTAATTGAGCCTATCATGGATGGCGGCAAGCTAATTGTCAATATTTCTTCGGAAGCTGGCAGCATTGGCAATAGCGGGCGTGAAGCGTGGTTCGGATATTGTATGGCCAAAGCCGCGCTCAATATGGGTTCCACGATCATCCACAACCAGATTCGAAAAGAAGGCGGACGTGTCCTCATTCTCCATCCTGGTTGGGTCAAAACGTTTATGAGCGGCACATGGAACGAGGCGGGTACGTATACAGCGGAACAAGCGGCTGCTAATATTTTGAAACGAATAGAGGAATATAAAGATACGATGCGCGAAAAACCGGTTTATCTTGAAGCAGACTCCGGGAAGGAATTGCCTTGGTAAATCAAAAGGTGAGGGAGAAGAGCGCATGAGTGAGATAACGAATGTACTTTTGGTCGGTGACATGACAGATGCTCCATGGCATCCATTGGAGCCTGCCAAGCAGGAGCTTAGTGGAATTCTTGGCGAAGATTTTCTGATTACGGGTACGGAGGACTACAATAATTTTACAGAATTGGATCGGAAACAATTTCCACTTTGCATTTCGTATACGGATTGCTGGAACCGTGATCTTACTCCGCAACAAACAGCAGGTTTGATTCAATATGTGGCGGGTGGAGGCGGCCTGCTTGTGATCCATAATGGCATTTCAGTTCAACGCAGTTACGAGTTGATTCAGATGATCGGAGCTAAGTTTACAGGCCACCCCCCTTACCAATCTCTGGACTATTATCGATCTGCGGACAATCATCCATTGCTCGAGGGTGTCGAGGACTTCAGCATGGAGGAAGAGCCCTATATGTTCGATTTTGACCCTTTTACCAAGAAAAACGTATTTCTAGAGTACGAATTTGAAGGAAACAGGTATCCAGCAGCCTGGGAGCAATCATACGGTCTTGGGAAAGTTATCTATTTACAACCCGGGCATCATGCTCCATCATTTAAACCGGATGCTTATAGGCGACTTGTGCTCAACAGCGCACGTTGGTTGAGCGCTAGCATCTAATGATTTTGTAATGTCTAGCAAGAGAAAGGAAATCACCATGTCCATAAAACTTTATTACAATTCCGCTTATGTAACCGAATGGCAAACAATCATACACCAAACGCTTGAAAGAGAAGATGGGTATTATGTCATCCTAAAGGAGACAGCTTTCTATCCACATGGGGGCGGACAGCCCTGCGATGTTGGCTATATGAACGGGATTCCTGTGCTTGATGTAATCAACGAAGAAGATGAAGTGCTGCATAAGCTGGAACGACTACCCGATGAGAGCAAGGTGACTTGCCAGATCGATTGGAATAGAAGATTCGACCATATGCAGCAGCATAGCGGCCAGCATCTGCTCTCTTCGGTGTGCCGTGACCTCTATCAGGCCATGACAGTTAGCTTTCATTTGGGTACTGATTATGCGACTATTGACGTGGAACTGCCGGAACTGACGCTGAACCAGCTATGTGCCATTGAGAATGAAGTGAACCGTCAAATTTACCTGAACAACAGCATTGTTAGTTATTTTGTAACCCAAGAAGAAGTCGCTCAACTGCAGCTAGTGAAACAGCCCAAAGTGACGGATCATATTCGAATTGTCGAGATAAAAGGTGTGGAACACAACGCTTGCGGCGGGACACATGTCTCATCAACGGGCGAAATTGGTATGATTAAGCTGTTGAAAGCAGAAAAACAAAAGGGGAACACTCGGATTTTCTTCTTATGCGGATACCGTGTCCTGAAGGAGTTTAATGAAAGCCAGCGGATTTTGGGTGCCTTGTCATCCAAATTCAACACCGGTAAAGACGAGATTATCGACCGAATTGAAAAGTGGGAAAATGAACAGAAGCAGCTGCAGGCCGAACTGACCGCTCTCAAAGAGAAAAACAACGCTTATCTGGCGCAGGAGCTGTTAGCAAGCAGAGATGGCAAATTGATAGCAACAATTTTTGAAGACAAGACGCTTAAAGATTTGCAAAGTCTGGCGGTGAAGTTAGCATCGGAAAGTAATTTACCTATTCTGCTCGCTACTGTTGCAGAGAACAAAGTCATTCTTGCGAACAACAGTAATTCACCCTTTACTTGCGGCGCCTTCTTCAAAGAATATGTAGGAAAATACAATGGAAAAGGCGGAGGCAGCGATAGCATCGCGCAGGCAGGATTTCAGACTTGGGCGGAAGCCTTTGCTTTCTATGAGTTCACAATCCGGCAGGTGAATGAGAATTTAAGGGCGGAGAATTAGAATACATTGCTTTGGAACTAGTCAAATGACGATTTTCTGTGATCCGGTGCATTTCTTGATTAAGTTCGACAAATTTGTTATGTGCACGTACAATCCATAATGTGTCTAACTCCCTATATTCTTATATAAAAATAAGGCATATAATAGATTTACAGTATATAGAAGTCTACCCACGATAATGGCAAAACCGTTTAAAGGCGGTGACGCAAAGCTAGAGGGGCTAAGGGAAACTATGCCAGCCAGCTGTCAAATGAGGGTAGGCTTTTTCTGTCCAAAATGACTCTTTGTAGATACTTTTGTTAGATACTAGGCCACCCGGATCTCCCTTTCGTCAGAAAGGAGGAGGGTAAAGGTGAAACCAGATGAAATGATAAAGTTGATTCTACAATTTGGGAGTTTCCTCTTGGCATTGTTAACTTTTATAGCCTTAATTATTGTTAGAATACACTAAAAAACCTACCCCTTCGCCGCTAAACGATCAGGTAGGTGTGTATGAACCATTAGCCCCAGGAGGTCCCAAAAGCCAATGTATCTAAAAAACAGGAGTGTTGGCAGCACTCTTGTTTTTTTTAGCAAAAACCAACGATAAGGTAAAAATGTTCTCCCAAATAATAGCATAGAGATAACCCGTCGATCAACATCAAATTTGAATGAATCAAGCTTTAGAATTTTAATCCTAATGAGGAGGAATTAAAATGGAGCGACAAGTGCATGTGATTCCGTTTCAAGTTCTTGAGAAGATTGAACAGGTCAATGAAATTCCAACAGGTGTGGAAATGATTCAAGCCCCCAAAATTTGGGATCAAACCAAAGGGAAGGGGATAACGGTTGCCATACTGGATACCGGCTGTGATATCACTCACCCTGATCTCAAAGAACGTATCGTCGGTGGCATTAATTTTACGAATGATGATGGCGGCAAGACGGATGCGTACATGGATTACAATGGTCATGGTACGCATGTTGCCGGGACAATCGCTGCGACCAAAAACAATAATGGTGTTGTCGGTGTAGCTCCTGAGGCTAATCTGCTTATTATTAAGGTTCTGGATAAACATGGTTCTGGTCAATATGATTGGATAATTAATGGCATTAACTATGCGGTCGAACAAAAAGCGGATATCATCTCCATGTCCCTTGGCGGTCCAGAAAATCTGCCTGCATTACACGAAGCCATTCAAAAAGCCGTAGCCGCTAACATTTTGGTGATTTGTGCAGCAGGTAATGAAGGCGATGGTGTTGATTCAACAGATGAGTTTGACTATCCAGGTTGCTATAACGAAGTCATTAGTGTAGGTGCAATTGACTTGGAGAGGCACTCTTCCAATTTTTCTAATTCGAATAATGAAGTTGATCTAGTGGGCCCTGGAGAGAAAATTTTATCAACCTATTTAAATGGAACCTATGCGACATTAAGCGGAACCTCAATGGCTACTCCTCATGTAGCTGGAGCCATGGCACTGATAAAAATACTTGTGAATGCAAGCTTTGAGCGAAATCTCACAGAACGAGAGCTGTATGCTCAATTAATAAAAAGAACCGTACCCTTAGGGAATTCTCCAAAACTTGAAGGCAATGGGCTTGTCTATTTAAGTGTAATGGACGAGCTCTCCGAAGTATTTAATCCCAAATTCGTCGCAAAATTACTGAGCCATCTATGAGCTGCAGGTCGACCGAAATCCATTTATTGACTTCCCGCATATAGCAGAAATACTTGAATAGTTTTAGAACGAAAGAACAAACTAAATTGGATAAAGACGGTAAATGACTTTGACGTAAAGTTAGCAGTTAAGAAAAATGGAGGTGAGTGCGGTGAAAAAGGATAAAGATTCTTATGACAAAAAATTAGATGGCAATTCACTTACGCATGAACAAATTTCGGATGTGTATGCAGCGGGGACGAGTGATGGCATACACCAGTTTGCAGAGGGGAAAATCAAAATAACGGACGACCCTTTTGAATCCGGGCAAAAATAACAAGAAGCCTTGACCGTAACCGGTTAAGGCTTCTAATTCGTAAAGACAGGGCTAACATCATAGAGAAGTTAGAGGAGCAAAACAATGAAAGATGCTGTTGTAACTACAATTACAAAAGCAAAAGGCAGAAAGCACTTATTCCATTTCACTAGGGTAAGGAATTTACCGGCTATTGCTCATTTCGATCAGCTATTGGCCAGTTATATAATATCTCCCGTCTTCACGGGTGATCGCCGTTTAAAGCCCGAGAAAGTAAGCTATCATGAATATTCGATAACGCTAAATGCTCATCTGAGGATAGCTAACAGCATGATCGATACGTCAACCACACAGGAACAATTTCGGGCATGTTTGGACAGGCACGTGTTTTTTTGGCCTACCTTAAGGGATTGTAAGAAAATGATGGACACTTATGCACGAAGAGAACCGGATGAAGAGTTTGCTGTTTTGGAATTTGACGCGCACGCATTGTTATCCGATCATTATTCTACAGTAAAGCTATCTAAATACGATTCAGGTAGCTCGCCACGATTTCCTACTCGTTGTTCCTATAAGAAAAGCTTGGATATGTTTCTACCTTTGGACGAATTCAAGATCGTATGGAATAACTTAGTTCCTACCAAGGCGTCCGAAATACGAGAGATATTAATTGAAGGTCAAGTTAACAGAGTGTCTACGTATTTGAAAACCGTTTATGTCAATAAAAGTGATGATGTACCTGACGTCTGGAGCAAGTTGACGCATCCACTATCAGAATTGAGTGCAAGATGATACCCAAGAATATGACGATTCAGTAAACCGATACTTACACCAATCATTAAACTTTCACAAAAATGCACTTGTCGTTAATGTTCATGTTTGGGCAAGTCGGCAGCTGCTTTTTGACGTGCGCGGAATCGGCGTACTTTCATTAAGTTACCACACAGCTTGTCATCACAGTATCTTTTGGAGCGGTTGCGAGTATCGTCATAATAAACCCATAAGCAGTTAGGATTGTCGCAAATGCGTATCCGAGATGGTTCGCCATCAGCTATCATTTTTGCCATAGAGGATGCTATCTCAGCCTGAATATGGGACCATTGATGGCCAATTGGATACAAATTTAATTGATAATGTTCACTATTTCTTGCAAGTTGTCGAATAACGGCCCCGTCAGCCATGACTTTGTTGAGGGCTTCTATATCTTCCTCACTTGGCGAGGAATGGTTTACGAAGTCTGTCACTATCCGATGGAGAAGCGTTCTTAACTGCTTCAGGGCATTTAATTCGCTAGGCGAGGGACGATGGTTAACGGAAAGCTGGTAATTCTCAACCCATTGATCCAACCATTCCGGTTGATCAAGGCGATCGTCGATGGCTCCGTCTCCACGCCAATCATGATGTAAGCTATTCAAGAAATCATCCCAAAGCATAAAAGGTAACTCCGCTCTTTTTTTGAAATATTGTAACACTTTAAACTTAATTTTACTAGTTACTTGACCTCCATAATATTCCATGTTAAATTACATGTGTAACTTGTTAAATGTGTTTAGATCGTTACTATTGTATGTTCTAAGGAGGATATGAAATGAACAAAGTCGAGCTGCTGCTTCACGGATGGGATAGCTGTTATGAGAAGGAAGACTGGTATCCGCCACTTACGGATGCATTAAAAGAACTGTCTGCAGAGCAAGCCAATTGGCGGCCTGCGGGTGAACACGTCAACACGATCTGGGAAAATGTCCATCATCTAATTTTTTATAAAGAACGATTATTGAAAAGAATGACGGGTGAAGAATCCGACTATCCTGAGGGTTTGACCAATGACGATACGTTTGCCGTGCAGTCCATGTCGACTAAGGATTGGCAAGAAACCTTGAGCCGTTTGCAATCCGTTCATCAAGGAATTCGTGATCACATCGCACGCTGGGAAGAGGGGGAATTCGAACACATTTACCCTAATCGAACTCAATCCGTTGGCCGATGGGTGAATAGCCTCATCCTGCATGACGCTTATCACACGGGTCAGATCATGTTCATTCGCAAGCTGCAAGGATCTTGGCCATCTCGTCGAGAGTAGATTGGAATGAAAAAAGACACCTTCTCAGGTGTCTTTTTCATTTATCTGATGTATATCCAACTTACATTGAACCTTAAAGCGAATATTCAATTGGTCAAAGGCAGCGAGATCACGAATTCTGTTCCTTTTCCAAATGTACTTCGAACATGGACAGCACCGTTCATCGAACGGATTAATTGATAAGATAAGGTTAGTCCTACTCCTGTACCTTTGCTTTTCGTTGAAAAATAAATGGTGCCAAGCCGCTCTAGCTGCTCATTACTCATGCCAACCCCGTTATCGTGTATGGTTATCTTTGCACTGATCTGGGTTTCAGGGGCCATACGAATGATGACTTTTCCTTTCGAGATACAAGAGCAAGCCTCGATGGCATTTTTTATAAAGTTAATGAGAAGTTGTTTGATTTCATTAGGATTCGCAGAGATATAAAGTTGTTGCCCCTCATTGTGTACCTCTAATGCGACGTTATTCATGTTAGCGTATGGTGTCATGATATCTATTACGGAGTTCAATTGCGGCACAAGATCCATTTGTTCATAAATTGGCGTACTAGGTTTAGCTATGGATAAATATTCGGAAAGAATGACTTCTGTCCGCTTCATTTCTTCCACACAAATATCAATATAATAGTTGGTCTTTTCTTTCGAGTTCGCCTCATTACGAATTAACTTCAAGAAGCCCATTACGGCTGTTAGTGGGTTGCGTACTTCATGGGCAAGGGAGGCGGCAACGTGAGCGATGGTTTCAACTTTTTCGTTTTGGAGATATTTTTGGAATAGCTGCTTATCCGAAACAGCCTTATTGAAAAGGGAAATTAGTAACCAAATACCCAAGGAATTTTGTACGGGCAAAGCTAGGATATTAAACGTTAAATGCTCAACTACATATTTAGGTTCAATTACAAACAAAACACAAATAGGGATCACGGAAAAGCTTAAACCAGCTAGGAAAGTTATCAATTTTCGGTACTTGACGCGTCGGCGATAAAGGATGGATAACAGGACAGATAAGTTGAATGTAATAACTAGAATAATCATCGCTGAAAATAGTCCTTGTCCGCCTATCAGAATGCGGTACGATACAAATTCAACAAGCAGTATAAGTCCAGTAGTCATGCCGCCGAACACCATTCCGAAGAACATGATCACGTAACGAATGTCAAAAACGATTCCGCTCTGCACGCTAGAATGGAAGGTCATGGACATAAATAGGCAAATCATACACGTAATAGTGATAAACTGTTTGGAATAATTTGCTGTTTTATCACGATAGTAGATGTTATATAGAACAAAGGGAGCTAGGGCGAACAGTAGTTGCAGCAGAACTTCTTTGATATAGAGCATAGTACTCCCTTCGCCATTCCGGAGATAAATTACCATACAATTATTCGATATACCTGTGGAAACTTCCTCTTTGGAGTTAAGCTAGGAAAGGCGCTTTAGAACAGATTACTGTTATCAATGTATATTATTGGGAAAATGGATAAAAATACGGAGAACGAAATGAATGGGAATCAGGAAGACTACAACATCTGGTACTGTTTTCAAGGAGGCGATGTTAACGTGGCTATGTGGCAATGGTATAGACGCAGGTCTACAAGAGTATCTCAAAGCCAGCAACCTCGCATGATTCCGCCGAAGGAGCCGCCTGCCCATCAGATTTTGGATGAAAATGAAGAAGGGGAAATCACTCCACTTCTTGAAGAGACGATTTCATTTATGAATAAGATACTTGGTGAAAATGACGATTTCGTTATGCACCGGTTTCGTATATTTGATCAGTACCCGGCTGTACTCTTGTATTTCTCAGACTTAATTGAGAAGCAGTATTTGAACGAGCATATTTTAAAACCGCTGATGTTATCGTCACCTAACAAGCAGGGGAAAGCGAAGGTCAGCCGGCCCTTAAAGGATGTATTATTTGGAGATACATTGTATGCCTGTGAAGGGAGAACGGAAAAACATTTAGTAGAGTTGATCCAAGCCATTGTACAAGGAGAAACGGTTCTTGTCGTGGAAGGGTTGGACGAAGCGCTGCTATTCAGTACACGAAATGTGGACAAGCGCTCGATTACTCAACCTGAAACGGAGCAGGTCATCCGCGGAGCACGGGAAGGATTCATCGAAATGTTGGGTACGAACCTTTCGCTGCTTCGCTATCGACTCCCGACACCGGATCTACGTGTAAAAACGATTCGGATAGGGCGTGTAACCAAATCTAAAGTGGCTGTCTGTTACTTGGATGGGATTGTCAATCCCCAACTTGTTGAAGAGGTGTTCAGACGGCTAGCGTTGATAGATATAGATGGCATTCTTGATGTTGGATACTTGGAACAGTTTATTGAAGATAACCATCTGTCTCCATTCCCGCAGATTCAAAATACGGAACGCCCAGATAAGGCTGTTGCTAATCTATTGGAGGGCAGGGTCATCCTGCTGGTCGACGGTTCCCCCTTTGCCCTTATATTGCCGACTGTGTTCAGTCAGTTTTACCAGACGGTCGAAGATTACTCGGAACGATTTCTACTCGTCAGCTTTATTCGGCTAGCACGACTCGTAGCTCTTGTTTTCTCCTTAATATTTCCCTCGTTATATGTTGCCTTGATTTCTTTTAATCCGGAGCTCATCCCAACAGAGTTTGCTGTGGCCGTTGCGGGAGGGAGAGCCGGAGTGCCTTTTCCAGCTCTAATTGAAGTTCTGATTATGGAGATTTCCATGGAGGTGCTGAGGGAAGCGACGCTGCGTCTGCCGCAGCAGGTTGGTGGAGCGCTATCGATTGTCGGAGTACTAGTCGTCGGACAGGCTGCGGTTGCTGCTGGATTCATTAGTCCAATTACAGTCGTCATCATCGCTTTAACAACGATTGGTTCTTTTGCCACACCGGCGTACAACGCGGCTTTGGCGTTAAGGATGCTGCGCTTTCCGCTTGTGATTTTGGCTGGCATGTTTGGCTTGTACGGCGTGATGATCGGGCTTATCTTGATTGCCAACCATATGCTCTCATTAAAATCGTTCGGGGTGCCTTACCTCAGTCCGATTGTCCCAGGGAATTTCCAAGGGATGAAGGATACTATAGCAAGGCTGCCGCTTTGGTCCATGCCAAAGAGACCGGCACTCCTCCATACGCCGAATGATACCCGTCTGGGAATGAAAACGAAAGAAATGAAGCATCCGCCAAGCAATACGTTAGATCCATTGAAAGTAGGGAATATAAGGAGGGACATTAAAGATGGAGTATCCTCGCCAAGTAACAATGATTCAAGCGGCGATCATTCTGATTAGCACGATCATTGGCGTTGGTGTTTTAGCACTCTCGCTATTCGCCGTTAGAGCTGCCGATTCGGGGGCGCCGCTCGTAACCTTTATTGGTATCTTAATCGGCTCTTTGGGGCTTTGGCTTGTTACTGTTCTCGGCATGCGCTTTCCCACTCAAACGATTATTGAATACAGTGAAGTTTTGATCGGTAAATGGACGGCTCGGGGATTCAGCGTCTTAATCATCGTTTTCTTTTCCGTGCTCACAGCACTGGCTTCTCGCGAATTCGGTGAAGTCGTCGTGACTTCCGTATTAACGAAAACGCCTCTGGAAGTAACGGTTATAGTGATGCTGTTGTTAGCTGCGGTTTCCGCGCGAGCAGATATGACGACCTTTACCTATTTCCATCATTTTTATTTCCCGCTTATTGTCTTCCCGCTTGTATTGATCGTTGTGCTATCGCTAAAAAATGCGCAAATGGTCTACTTATTGCCAGTATGGGGGAATGAACATATTGGCATGTCAAAAGGAATCCTAACCATGGCTGCCTTATTTCAAGGATCTTTCGTCATGACCATTGTTATTCCTGCGATGCGTAAGCCTGAAAGAGCGATGTTGGCAAGCTTTGTCGGCATGTTAATTTCAGGGGGACTCTACTTGCTCATCGTAGTTGCTACGGTTGGCGTATTTGGAGCCGAGGAAATTAAAAATTTAGTTTGGCCTACTTTGGAATTAGCCAAAACCACATCACTGCCCGCCAACATCCTGGAGAGATTGGACGGCGCCTTTCTTGCCGTTTGGGTCACAGCGGTTTTTACGACATTGTTGTCGACCTATTACTTGGCTATTCACTTTCTAAGCCAACTTTTACATTTGCGCGATCACAAGCTGTTTTCATTTTTTCTCATTCCTTTCATCTATGTCATTGCCATGTATCCCCAAAACCTGCTGCAGATGTATGGCATTATTCAAATCGTGGGTCGTTGGGGACTGGTCATCACAGTCTTCTATCCCTTGGTTCTACTGATCGTAGCCCTCATTCGCAAGAAAAAGAAGGGGAGTCGGGGTGATCATCGTGTGGCGAAAACGGATTAGCCGGGTTCTTGTATTTCTATTGCTAATACCCATGCTGACGGGATGCTGGGATCGTTTAGAAATTGAAGATCGAGCCGTTGTATTAGCCATTGCCATCGATGAGGCCAAACCTGAAGATGCAAATGAAAGCAGCAATGCTACCCAAATCCTTAAAAATCCTAAGTTAAATAAAGGATTAATACGTATCACGGTACAAATTGCCGTTCCGGGACGCATTCCTTTGGGGACGGGAGGTACAGGAGTTCCGTCTGGGCAGAAACCAGTCTGGGTGTTGAGCAGCATAGGGAGTACCCTTCACGATTCCTTGATGAATCTGCAGCAGCAATTGGCGGATCGTTTATTCTTCGGTCATTTGCGTGTCATCGTCGTGTCAGAAAAGGTGGCGAGGAAGGGAATTGAAAATGAGAAAGATTTCTTCCGTCGTCAGCCCCAGGTAAGAAGAACAGTTTGGATGGTTGTATCTAAAGGGAAAGCTTCTGATATCATGAGAGCCACTCCCCAATTGGAGCGAGTTCCCACTTTATATCTTGTGGCTACGCTTGATCATGCCAAGGAAATGGGCAAACTTCCCAATAATTTCTTAGGTGTTTTCTATAGTGCTAGTTCAGCTAAAGGACGGGAAGGGGCTCTCCCGTATCTGGATTTGAAGAAAGAATCTAACATTGAAATCGCCGGATTGGCTTATTTTAAAGGTGATAAAATGGAGGGAATCACTACGCCGCTGCAAATTGGTCACTTTATGGCAATGCAGCATATGAATCCTGGAGGATACAGCGTCATCTCACAGATACCCGGATCAGAAACATCTGTCATGTTTCAATCTACGCATCGTAAAGCGAAAATTACTACGGAGATCATAAACGGTAAAATTCATGCCAAAGTTGTGAGTCAAATCGAAGGAGATTTACGGGAAAAATCGGATGAAAATTTGACGATAACGAGGGAAACCATTAAAAAATTAGAACAATCCATAGAAAAGGATGGGAAAATAGGTTTCGAAAAATTAATTCACCAGACCCAAAAGGACGGTTGCGATATCTTCGGTTTCGGGGAAAACGTGCGTGCTTTCCATCCTTCTTTTTGGAATAAGGAAATTAAGAGTAAGGAGAAGTGGGAAGAAATGTACAGAGAAATGTCGGTAGAGGTAAGTCTGCGAATCAATATTCGACGAATTGGCACGAAAACCAAATAATCCGTTAAAGCTTGGTTCCATGCTATGCGTCTTACGACCGCGGCTTGGCTGAGAAGGGGTTCGACAATGATTACCTTTAACTATTACACGGTTTTGTTATTACTAATTTCTGGGATCCTCACGTTAATTTTCGATGTTAGAATCTATATGAAGGCTAATATGATCAAAGAAAAAAAAGGTGCCCTTATTACAGGGTGGCTTAGTATAGCCCTCGCTTTCCTTTCATTTTGCAGCTACTATATTTATGAGAAATGGTTCTGGTATTAGACATCCTGAATCATTCATGGAATAAACCTAATCCATACAGCTTTGCTGAACGGATTAGGTTTATTTGGTGAGAGAGTAGAAGGAAGGGATCGATTATTCATATTTTTTGAAAATGAGGACGGCGTTATGCCCGCCAAATCCGAATGAGCTGGACAAGCCATATCGAAGTTCAGCTCGTCTTGCAACGAGTGGAACATAATCGAGATCGCACTGAGGATCTGGATGTTCAAGATTAATGGTCGGAGGGATGAGGCCGTCCTGCAAGGTTTTGATCAGTGCGACGGCTTCTACACCGCCAGCTGCACCGAGCATATGTCCGAGCATAGACTTGTTTGCGCTGATCGGCACGTCATACGCACCGCGTCCAAGCAGCCGCTTGATGGCCAGCGTCTCGGAGAGATCGCCAGCGATCGTGCTCGTCGCGTGTGCGTTGATCGTGTCGATCTCCGCCGCGGCGATCCCGGCATCGGCGACCGCTTCGCGCATGGCTCGGTAAGCCCCCAAGCCTTCAGGATCGGTCGCCACGATGTGGTAGGCGTCCGAGGTGGATCCATAGCCGACGAGCTCGGCATGGATCCGCGCCCCCCGGCGCTCGGCATGCTCGAGCGACTCCAGCACGAGCACGCCGGCGCCTTCGGCGGCGACGAAGCCGTCCCGCTCCGCGTCGAACGGGCGGCTAGCCTGCTCCGGCGCGTCACAGCGCGTCGACAGCGCCGTCGCATTGCCGAAGCCCGCCAGCGCGAGGTCGGTGACCGTCGCTTCGGAGCCGCCGGCAATGACAGCGTCTGCGCCTCCGCGCTGGATAAGCTTGAAAGCTTCGCCAATGGCGTTATTTCCTGTGGCACAAGCGGTCACTGGAGCTAACGATGGCCCCTTGGCGCCGAATAGGATACTGACCTGTGCCGCCGCCATATTGGCGATCATCATAGGGACAACGGTCGGACTTACACGGCCTGGACCGCGGGTCAATAACGTCCGATAATTGTCCAGAATCGTCTGAATGCCGCCAATTCCTGAGCCAATATAGACACCGATTCGTTCTTCATTCGTGGTATCAATGACTAATGCTGCATCATCAAGAGCCTGCTTGGCCGCGGCAACTGCAAATTGGCAGTATCGATCCATCCGTCGTACATCTCGTCGACCAACTGCTGCTTCTGCGTCGAAATTCCGAACCACACCAGCGAAATTGGTTTTATAGTCTGTTACATCCATATGATCTATTTTGCTAATACCTGATTTACCATCCGTAAGATTCCCCCAGAACGTATCCACCTGATTCCCAATTGGTGTAATAACACCCATTCCCGTAACAACTACACGTTTCATTTGAAATTCCTCCTAATCATTTGCTTACCCTTAGATTGTCACACTCTTTATCCTATTACAAGTTATGGTTTATACTGGTATAATAGCTTCTATGATAAACGCGTAGGAGGATGTGGCGTGAATACAAAGGAACGGTTGCAGGCGCTTTCCGAATTTTTAAAGACTCATCGTGCCAGAATTCAACCCAGTGACGCTGGAGTACTTGGCGGGAGTCGGAGACGAACACCTGGCTTACGCAGAGAAGAAGTGGCGGCAATTGCCGGTGTCAGCACGACCTGGTATACCTGGTTAGAACAGGGAAGAGATATCAAAATGTCCGTGCAAGTGCTGGACAGTATCGCATTGGCTTTGCAGCTTAATGAGGATGAGCGGCAGTATCTCTTCATGCTGGCACTTGAGCAGCCGGCGCCGACCACATTTGTAGATAAGATACCAACGGTCAGCCCCGCGTTAAGTAGAATCCTGACGGAGCTACACGATTGTCCTACCATTATTTCAGATCGCCGATGTAATATTGTTGGTTGGAACCAAGCTGCTGCAGCCATATTCCTTGATTTTGCGATGATTCCTGAAGAGCAAAGAAATATGATATGGCTGCTTTTTACGCGGAAAGAATTGAAAGCTCTGGCCGTAAACTGGCATGATTTTGTAAAGGGATTCTTGGCGATGTTTCGATCCTATTATGGGCAATATGTCGGGGATAATTGGTACAGTGAGTTTATCGAGCTGATGAGTGAGCAGAGCCAGGACTTTAGAGCTTTTTGGAACCAAAGTGATGTGAGTTCAGCGCCTGAAGTGTTCATTGAATTTAGGCATGCCAAAGTGGGGAAAATGCTGTTCGATTTGACCACGCTTCAAGTACAAGGGCGCACCGATTTAAGATGCAGTGTGTATACACCTTCTCCCGGTTCGGATACCGATTCGAAAGTCAGACTTTTAATGAGTAAATTAGAAGATTAGGGAGAGGGAACGATGAAGCTCGTCATTACTTTGAACAAATGTCTTATTCCAGTCGTAAGGAATACTGTGATTGGATTGAAAGCGCTAAGAAAGCTGAAACAAGGGTCGCCCGCATAGAGAAGGCAGTAGATAAGCTATCGGCGGGTCAACTTCTAAAGTAAGGATGTCATAAGTTCATCAATTCCATGTCAAAAGTGCTGCTATTTCGTTATTTACGAAGTAGCGGCACTTTTCTTGATGTTTGGACATGACATTTGTCATACTCCCTACTTGACGTTTATGACTACAACGAATTGAAAGCGATATCTATAATGAAGATAGGATATTGCGACTTACGTTCGACAACATGACCCGCTTCAACTACCCGAGGAGGAACTAAACAATGACCCAATCTACGTTATCCCATTTAAAAAAACAGGTTGCCCCTTATGAAAAATCAAATACGAAGGCAAGTGTTAAACAGCTGCTCAACACCTTAGGACCTTTATTGCTGCTGTGGTATGCTGCATATCTAAGCCTTTCGGTCTCTTATTGGATAACGCTGCCGATTACGTTTATTGCTTCCGGGTTCGTTATACGGACTTTTATCATTTTCCATGATTGTTGTCATCAATCGTTCTTCAAAAGCCGCCGAGCTAACGAAATCATCGGTACGATAACGGGTATCCTTACGCTTTTTCCGTATCAACAATGGAAGAACAGTCATTCGATTCATCATGCAACGAGCAGTAACCTTGAGAAACGCGGCACAGGTGATATGTGGGTTCTAACCGTCGACGAATATGCAGCTTCTCCTTTATTGCGCAGAATTGCCTATCGATTATATCGGAATCCATTTATTATGTTTGGACTTGGCCCTATCTTTTTATTCCTAATTACGAACCGTTTTAATATAAAAGGAGCGAAGCGTAAGGAAAGAATCAGTACTTACATGACAAATGCTTCAATCATCGGTTTATATGCATTTATGTGCTCCGCAATTGGATGGCAGTCGTTTGTTATGATTCAAGTTCCGATCGTTTTCGTTGCCGGCTTGCTGGGAATTTGGTTGTTCTATGTACAGCATCAGTTTGAGGATTCCTACTTTGAGAACGAAGATGAGTGGAGTTATGTGAAAGCCGCGGTAGATGGAAGCTCTTATTACAAGCTGCCTAAGCTTTTGCAATGGATAACAGGAAATATTGGGTTTCATCATGTGCATCATTTGAGTCCGAAAGTGCCAAATTATAACTTGGAGAAAGCGCATAATGCAACCCCTCCGCTGCAAAAAGCAACGACGATTACAATTAGCACGAGTCTGCAATCGTTACGTTTCCGTCTTTGGGACGAGCAGAATAAAACGTTTGTCGGTTATAAAAATAAAAAACAAGTACTCCCGAACCAAGATAAACAAGATACTTTGGGGAACAACGTAAAAGTTCGAAGATCGATCATTTAAGGAAAATAATCCTGTCTATAGATGTTTATGCTAAAATAGAATGAAATCAACGGCGAAGAAAAAGAGGGTAAAGGGACCATGCAAAAGTGGCATCAAATTTTTCACAAAAAAACAGGTCTTAGTCCTTATGTATGGGTAGTCTTTTATATCCTCCCGTTTTATTTCATATTTCGTTCTTCCGCCACGTACCAGATTGTACTAGGCACCAGCATGATTATTGTATTCTTTATTTGCTACGTGCTTTCTTTTGTCTCAAAAGGCTGGCTTATGTACTTCTGGTCGAGTGTACAAATTCTGATATCAGTCACCATGACTTTGCTGTTTAGTTATGTTTATTTCTCGCTGTTTTTAGCATTTTTTATAGGCAATATTCAAAATCGAGCTGGATTTATTACGTTGTACACCATTCATCTAGTCAGTACAATTGTAACGATCAACTATGGATTTGTATCCCAAAACCCTGTTTATATTCAGCAGCTGCCGTTCGTCATTATAAACGTGATTGGGGTAATTCTTTTACCAGTCACCACATACAACCGTAACAGAAGTGATAAGCTTCAGGGACAGCTAGAGGATGCAAATAAGCGGATTTCTGAGCTGGTAAAGCTGGAAGAACGTCAGAGAATCGCCCGCGACCTACACGATACACTTGGTCAGAAGCTCTCATTAATTGGCTTAAAGAGTGATTTGGCGGGAAAATTAATTAGCAAAAACCCGACGCAAGCACAAATTGAAATCAATGATGTCCGGCAGACGGCTAGAAGCGCATTGAAGGAAGTTCGAGAAATGGTTACATCCATGCGAGGTACTAGACTCGAAGATGAGATGTTTCGCGTTAAGCAGATTTTGAAAGCAGCTGATATCGACCTCATTTTAGAAGGGGACCCTCAATTAACGAACACCTCCTTGATGAACGAGAATGTGGTGAGTATGTGCTTAAAGGAAGCCATTACCAATATTATTAAACATAGCAGCGCTTCAACTTGTTCGATCGCCATTGAGCCAACACAAACCGATTTAATAATCAAAGTGGGGGATAATGGTGTCGGCATGGCCAAAGAATCTGTAGTTTTACTTGGAAATGGATTGCGCGGCATGAAAGAGCGGCTTGAATTTGTGAACGGATGCATGGAAATCGTTTCAAACCAGGGGACGACGATCGTAATTAAAGTACCGAATGCCTTCAAACCACCGGAAAGGGAGGCGGGGATATGATTCGAATTGTAATTGCCGAAGACCAACGAATGCTGCTTGGCGCACTTGCTTCCTTGCTGGATTTGGAGGAAGATATGCAGGTCGTTGGTACAGCAAGCAATGGCGAGGATGCGGTGAGACTGGTTCATCTTCATAAGCCAGATATTTGTATCATGGATATTGAGATGCCGGTCAAGAGCGGATTAGACGCGGCTGAGGAACTCAAAGGGTTTGGCTGCAAGGTGATGATACTGACTACGTTTGCACGCTCCGGATATTTTGAAAGGGCAGTGAAGGCAGGCGCCAACGGTTATTTGTTGAAAGATAGCCCGAGTGAAGAGCTCGCTACTTCGATTCGCAGTATCATGGCCGGTCGGCGCATCTATGCCTCAGAGTTAGTAGATGACGCTTATGGGGAAGAAAATCCATTGACCGAGCGGGAAAAGGAAGTGCTGATCCTTATCGCCGACGGTAAGAATACGAAGGAAATCGCCGACCAAATGTATATAACAACGGGAACCGTCCGCAACTACATTTCCGTAATCCTTGATAAACTCAATGTAAGCAATCGTATTGAGGCTATTATGCGTTTTAAAGAAAAGGGATGGTTCAAGTAGCACATACGGCTAAAGAGGGTCTGTCTCAAAAGTGTTCGCATGATAGAGAATGTCCCAAATATTACACAAAGAAACCTCCAGTTCCACTAACAAAGTGGGAGATGGAGGTTCTTTACATAATATGTAGTCGAATCGTACTTATGAAGAAGCCTTTACAAGACTTTCAAGCAGGGATCTTAAACCTGTCTCGGTTAAAGCATCCGTAAGGACGCCCTCTTTATTAAGTTTTAAGTTAATATGGGGGATCATCATGGTTCCACCCTCAGCAATTTTGGCATTGATCATGTTCAGCGTTAGCAGAATTGAATCATGCGCCTTGTCACCGCCCATAGGAGTAGGAGATGCGGTGACGACCGCTGTCGGTTTATTCATAAACTGACCTGATGATACTAACCAGTCCAATGCATTTTTCAAAACCCCAGGTACTCCGTTCCCATACTCGGGTGTGCATATAAGAACGGCATCCGCTTCGTTAAGTCGTGTACGAAGATCTAGGACTGATTCTGGTCCGTCATCGACGTCAAGATCAGGGTTGAAATGCGGTAGATCACCCAAACCGTTATAAATAGTAAAGTTTATATTTTCGTGGGCTAAACCTATAATCGCGTGCATAAGTGCAGTATTAGATGACTTTTGACGCAGACTTCCCGAAATAGCTAACACTTTCATTATTTTCTCCATCTGAAATCATCTCATTTCTTTGGTTGTTTCGTTTATCTTACCTTGTGCAAGAAGCAAAAGTAAAATATTACAAATAAAAAGAGCAGCTGCTGCCGCAGTCTGCCCATTTATGAAGTATCATTTTAGTTAATTTGGAGAAACTATTTTATCCTTATTAAACTTCGTTGCAGCACCGTATCGCCTTCTTGCGGTGTAAAAGGTGCATTTGTAACACCAGTTACATTCGTTACTAATTTGCGATCATGATTTCTCCAGAAGGGTTGTTAATATGAGAAGACTATGGCAGTATATAAGCATATAACGAATGGGGGAAAGAGATTCATGCTAGATTTACCAAATTGCCCAAAATGTCAATCAGCGTACACATACGAAGATGGGAGTCTATTCATTTGCCCAGAATGTGCACATGAGTGGACTTTAGAACAGGATTCTGAAGATCATGCAGATAAAAAAATAGTTAAAGATGCCAATGGAAATGTTTTAAACGACGGTGATACGGTAACTGTTATCAAGGACCTTAAAGTAAAAGGAAGTTCTTCCGTTATAAAAATAGGCACAAAAGTTAAGAATATACGTTTAGTTGATGGGGATCATGATATTGATTGCAAAATTGATGATTTCGGAGCCATGAAATTAAAGTCCGAATTTGTTAAAAAGGTATAAGGTTGAAAGTCGCGCTAGTCGCGGCTTTTTACATTACAGAAAGTATAAGTTTCGAGGTAGAGCTTAAGGGTATCCCCTTTCTAAGGTGGCCATTCAAAAACTTCTGCAATTGTGCAAAGTCGGCTGTCGATTCATTGTGGACAAACGCTAACGAACTCAGAAAACGTTATGAAGCCCAAAAGCGGGCTTTTGATAGTCTAACGAATCGAGAAAACGCTATTGCAGGAAAGACAGCCCTAAATCACTCTTTTTCGCTAACGTAACGAGGCTGCGATTCGTTAGCCATTCGAGTATGCGCATGATGAGGACAATTGCGTGTGCACGGTTCGTTAGCTCTTCGACAGCTTCCAAAATCGCTCTGCAGAGAAAAGAAGATGATCATGGAGAAAGTGAATATGGGCGGTTGGAGCCCTATATCCAATTCTCTCCCCAAGCTCAAACATATGGATTAGCACACAAAGGACCTGAGGCAAAGCCTCAGGTCCTTTCTTTAGTTTTCAAGCTATTTTTTATCAAAATAGTACTAACATTTAGGTAAGTAGATTACCCTAAGCCAACTATGTTAAAGAAAAGTGCGTACTTCTGAAACATCCCAGATTCAAGTATTATAAGAATGGAGATATGAAAATATAGATATCACTTCACGATGGAAACGAGCTTTGCTCTATTAAACTACTGGAGGAGATAATGATGAAATATTCTTACTTAGGTCGTTCGGGCTTAAAAGTCAGTAAATTGTGTCTTGGAACCATGAACTTCGGTGTAGATACAGAGGAAAAAGAAGCTTTTCGAATTATGGACGCTGCTTTGGATGCTGGAATTAACTTTTTTGATACGGCTAATATATATGGTTGGGGAGAGAATGCTGGGCGTACGGAGGAAATTATAGGTCGCTGGTTCGCACAAGGCGGCGGACGCAGAGAGAAAACGATCCTTGCTACGAAGTTCTATGGAGACATGCACGATGTGAACGACGGACCTAACCGGGAAGGCGGGCTCTCCGCTTACAAGCTTCGTCGTCATTTGGACGCGTCATTACGCCGCTTACAAACGGATCATATTGAGCTTTACCAAATGCACCATGTGGATCGCAACGTATCTTGGGATGAGCTTTGGGAAGCTTTCCAAGTTCCGGTGTATCAAGGGAAGATCGGCTATGTTGGATCTAGTAACTTTGCAGGTCGTGATTTGGTGAAAGCGCAATATGAAGCCAAAGCTCGTCATCTAATTGGTCTGGTGTCCGAGCAGCACAAATACAGCTTGCTATGCAGGCTGCCTGAACTTGAAGTACTGCCAGCGGCACAGGAACTTGGAATTGGTGTAATCGCATGGAGCCCGCTTGATGGCGGACTGCTAGGCGGTAATGCCTTGAAGCCGATTGAGGGCTCTAAGCGAGCGAGCAACCCTGAGAGGGTAGAGAAGTTTCGTGCACAGCTGGAGGCTTTCGCGTCTTTAAGCAAGGAACTTGGTGAGAGTGAAGCGAATGTAGCCTTGGCATGGACGCTAGCTCATCCAGCTATGACAGCGCCGATTATTGGGCCGCGTACGCTAGAACAATTTCAAAATACACTGCGTGTTGTTGATATTGAACTGGATGAATCAACGCTGCAGAAACTAGATGAAATCTTCCCGGGTCCAGGGGGATCAGCTCCACAGGCCTATGCTTGGTAAAAAGGATAGGAAAAAAGCCGCGTTATTTTTCGCGGCTTTTATTCATTCGAAAGGGTAGAAGCCTGAGGACATTCATCACGATGAAATTCCAAGCCTGTATTGCCCAGGGGTGATGTTTTCGAATTTTTTAAACACTTTGAAAAAATGCCGCGGATTTTCGTAGCCTACAAGCTCTGCAATGGTGTTGATCGGCCAATCCGGATTCTCTTGCATGATTTGCTTGGCTTTGGCAAGGCGGAACGTATGCAAGTAGTGGAGGAAGGTTAGTCCCATCTCTTTACGAAACAACATGCTGATGTAATTGGGATGCATTTGCACATGATCCGCAACGGCATCGAGCGATAAATCCAGCTTGTAATTTTGTTCCACGAAGGCGACGATTTTATCGATTGCCTGTATGTTAGGCTGCTGGCGATCGGTGCTGCGTGCATAGCGAATTAGCTGCGCGATGATCTCTGAGACACTGATATTCTCAAGCGGGGTGTTGGCAGGCGAAAACAGTTTGGTTGCCGCATGTTCACCCCAAATAACTTCAGGTGTTAGGCCAACACTCTGCAAGTAGACACTAACGCAAATAAGAAACTGCTCACGCAGCTTGTTATTGTAATCCGCATGGCCGGAGAAATGCGGCAGTATGGACTGAATGTCCTTCTCGATCTGCTCAATCGATATCTGTTGACCAAGTGAATGTTCAATATAATTCACTAGTTGGTCATAGTCATTATGCAGGTTTTCCGACTCTGGTCTATATAGGGTCAAATTGCAATTGGAAAAGTAACGATTGAATAACATCGCGGCCATCGCTTCAATGTACAGATCACGTAAGTTCTCATTATCGTTCTTCCTCACACTGACTCCGATGCAATATCCGTTGCCCTGTATCCTCTTCAGTTCGAACAGCTCGCCGCATGAACGCTTTAACTCTTCGTCTGTCGGTACAATGACACCGTTCGCAATGAGCACAGTTTGTCGTAAGAACCGGGACTGGACAGTGTACGTATTCTTGCAAACTTGCTCTAGTAGGGTACGTATACCTTCCAGACGTTCGTCCGTCAAAAGGGGAACATCCTCGTATGCCTGGAAGACAATGATCGTCGTATATGGATCGGGAAGCAGGGAGTGCAGCTGCTCAGGCTTTATCGGAATGTCCTCTATTGGCGTATTGTATAGGATATGTTCCTTGAGCAGGAGTAGGTCATGCTCGATAGATTGCTGCTGTTCCTCCCGAATCGTTTGCTCAACTTTCGTGAGTACAGTGAGCAGTTCTTCTTTATTAATCGGCTTCAGCAAATAATCGATGACTTGATAGCGCAGAGCTTGTCTAGCATAAGCGAAATCACCATAACCGGTTAAAATAACGAAACGGCTGCAGAGGTTCAGCGTTTGTATTTCTTTAATAAGAGCGAGTCCGTCCATTTCCGGCATATGAATATCCGTAAGGATCAAATCGGGCTGAAAATAGGCTAGCTTTTGCAGCGCATCAAAGCCATCGGCAGCGCCGACGATCTCAATAAACGGAGTATTCGCTTTCTGGATCATGCGGATAATCCCGTTTAAAATGATAGGCTCATCATCAACAACCATCAGCTTCATTGTGCTGCCCCCTTAGCTAGCTTGAGTATACATGTCGTCCCCACGTTTAGCTTACTCTCCAATTGAATGCCCGAACGTTCGCCAAAAAACATTTTCACCCGTTCGTTTACATTGAAAATACCGAGACCCCCGCCATCCGTTTGCAAATGATGGACATCCATTTTACCGTTTAAGACGCCTTGGATGAGTACAAGCCTTTCTTCTTCAATGCCTGCACCAGAATCCTCAACGGAAATGAACATGAACGCGGAATCTTCCCAAATGCGGATCGAAAGCGAGCCTTGTTTTCTTACATTTGCAATCCCGTGAACAATGCTGTTTTCAATGATGGGCTGCAGCATATAGTGGGGGCAATGAAAGTTGTCAATATCAGCATCAATATCGAAAGATACTTGCAGTCGGTCTGCCAGTCGAATTTGCTGGATTTTGATATAATCTTGTACATTTTCAACTTCTTCTCTAAGCGAAGTCTCGCTTTTTGTTCCCGATAAGCTGTATCGAAATAATTTGCCAAGTGTATATGACATCTCAGCTGCTTCTGGGTCATCGTTCGTTTCAGCGATCATACGAATCGATTCGAGAGTATTGTACAGGAAGTGAGGCTTGATCTGAGCCTGCATCATGAGATAGGCGGATTCCTTCCGCAGCATTTCCGAACGGTGTACGGTATTTACCAGCTCATCCATACGCCTGATCATCGCATTATAAGCGGAGGTCAGATGCCCGACCTCATCCTTATTAATTTCCCCGTGATAGAGCGGGAAATGATTTTCATCAACCTGACGCATATGTTTGGAAAGCTTCAAAATGCGCTTCGTAATGGAGCTTGCGATCAGATAGTAAACACCGGAAAGCAGTAATAAAAGGATGGACACCGTTAGTACGAGCACGTACTTATTTTTTTTGATGCCAATAAAGACGTCGTCCACTTGCTCAATCATAACAAACTGCAGTTTAAGGCTATCTGCATAAAACGATTCAATGAGCATTTTATTTCCGTTAACCTGTTGATAGGAGAATTTAGCGTTCGATTGGAAGACATCGGCAAATAAGGCCTGTTCGGAATCCTGAGATAAAGGGATCCTTTTCACAAGTGAAATGACTTGGTGATCCTGATCAAGCACATATAAATTGCTTCTGTTGTTTAAATTTAGCGATTCTAATAAAGGTTTTATTAATTTCGAAGTTACTTTAATATCGAGCAGACCGATATCCTGTTCAAAATTCCGGTTTCCGATTTTATGGACAAAATGTAGGTTAATGTCTGGATTCGCCCCGTTGTTTATCGTAATCCATTTCCCAACACCCAGCGGGAGCTTCTTGATGCTCTCGTCTAGTTTGGACTCGTCCATCTTGGCCATTTCGGGCCGAAAAACCATACCGTTTTGCTGTTCCATGTAGATGGTCATGCCGTCGATCAGTCGATTGGATGACAAAATGTAAGAAAACAAGGGTCTGATGTAGGTCAAAAAATTAGATACTTGCTCGAAATCGGTCCGATAGTTCCCACTTAAATAAGCAATGGTATTCGAATTATTTTGAAACAGCTGATAAGCGGATTCGATCTGCACCGTGCTTACGTTTAAGTTGTTAAGCACCTGATTAACAATTTTCTGCCTGCCTTGCGCGTACTCGTCGAGAAAACTATTGTAGTTCTGGTTATACAGAAACAGGCCGAATGAAATAATCGGAATAAAGATGATAACGATATAGCCTATCGCCATTTTTTTCACAATCGACAAGTTTTGAAAGTTAATCGTTGGCTTCGTTATGACTCAGATCACCACCTTATGAACGGACACTACTGCTTAAGAATGATCACTATAAATATAATTCTAGGTCCTATATCATAGATCCTGTAAGCGCTTAATAATTACTTTAACGTAAATGCGGTGAGGGGGAGTATCATGAGTATAGCACTTAGAATGGTAAAGAAGAACTGGCAACTCTATCTGATTATCTTGCCGTCACTCGTGTATTTGATTATTTTTAAATACGTACCTATGGCAGGCGTGCAGATTGCTTTTAAAAATTATATGGTTACCAAAGGGATCTGGGGAAGCGACTGGATTGGTATTAAGCACTTTGTAGACTTTTTCCATCTACCCATTTTTTGGAGGGTCATTAAGAACACATCGCTGCTTAGCCTTTACTCGCTTCTTATCGGGTTTCCGGCGCCGATTATACTCGCACTTGCTTTGAACGAGTTGAGAAACGGAATTTTTAAGCGGGCCGTACAGCTGGTCACGTTCGCGCCGTACTTCATTTCAACCGTCATCATGGTTTCGATTATTATGCTGTTCCTTTCCCCGCAGCTCGGCTTTGTTCATCTCTTAGCAGATAAGTTCGGATTCCCAGCTGAGAATATCATGTCAAAGCCGAGTATTTCAAAACCGTGTATGTACTTTCCGACGTATGGCAGTTCACGGGATATGCCTCAGTCATTTACATTGCCGCTCTGGCAGGGGTTGATCCGCATTTGTATGAGGCTGCCAAAGTGGATGGTGCTTCTAGATTTCAACGGATGATTCATATCGATTTGCCGAGCCTAATGCCGACTGCCGTCATCCTGCTCATTTTGAATGCAGGGCAAATCATGAATGTTGGATTCGAGAAGGTGTACCTGATGCAAAATGCGATTAATGTTGGGGCGTCTGAGGTTATTTCCACCTACGTTTACAAAATGGGCTTGGTCGGAGCGAATTTCAGTTTCTCCGCAGCAGTCGGACTGTTTAATTCTATCGTTAATTTGCTGCTGCTCATTGTGGTCAACTATGTGGCGAGAAAAAATTCGGAGACGAGCTTGTGGTAGGAGGAAGAGAACATGGTAAATCCCGATCAGACATTGACGCTAGAAGTGCGAAAGGCACCTACTCGTATTCTTGAAAACAGTGTGGACAGAATTTATTTGTTCTTTGTCTATTTGTTTTTGATCCTATGCTTGATTATTGTAGCTTATCCGCTCATCTATATTGTTAGCTCATCCTTCAGTTCGTCATCAGCCGTCATCTCAGGTAAGGTTTGGCTGTTCCCGGTTGAACCTACACTTCGTGGTTATCAAGCTGTATTTCAAAATCCGCAAATCTTGACGGGGTACGGGAACTCTTTGTTCTATCTCTTCTTCGGAACACTGCTTAGCGTCTCGCTAACGATAACGGCTGCGTATCCGCTTTCCCGAAAAAACTTTTATGGTCGCAACGTCATTACAGCACTATTCGTTTTTACGATGCTGTTCAGTGGGGGATTAATTCCTTATTATTTGACTGTGAAGGGGATGGGCTTGCTCGATACGAGATGGGCGATGATTATTCCAGGCGCGATTTCAGTATGGCAAGTTATTCTAGCGAGGACTTTTTTTCAGACATCGATACCTTCGGAACTAACGGAGGCGGCACATTTGGACGGATGCAGCGACTTTAAGTTTTTATTTCGAATCGTGATTCCGCTTTCCAAGCCAATCATCGCCGTTCTAGTGCTCATGTACGCCATCGGCTATTGGAATTCCTATTTTGAAGCCTTGATTTTCTTGAAATCGGCTAATCTGTATCCGCTGCAGCTCATTTTAAGGAACATTCTGATTCTGAATTCAATCGATCCTACGATGATTAAAGATGTCAGAGAACTTGCGGAAAGACAAGGTTTGAAGGAGCTGCTTAAATATTCGCTGATCGTCGTCGCAAGCGCACCTGTTCTTATTCTGTATCCTTTTGTACAAAGACATTTTGTGAAGGGGTTATTGATTGGTTCTCTGAAAGGTTGAATCTTACTTACTGAGAGGAGGGATGCGAGGCACGAACAGATCAGGTTTGCCCCCAAGGATTGATTGGCTATGAAAAACAAGGAGGGTTTTGAATATGGTAAGTAGAGGAACCAGAAAAACATGGCAATCGGTGGTCCTAATTTTATTCATCACTATGCTTGTAATCGGCTGTACGTCCAAAAGCGATGAGCCGAAGGATAGCGCTAGCCCTAATGGGGGTGGAAGCGCAACCGGGGGAGCGAACGTTAATGCAACAGGCTTTCCCATTGCTAAAAATAAAATTACGATGAGTGCTTTCGCGCCGCAATCGGCTAATATTGCAGATTTGAATACAAATTGGTTTACCAAGTATTTGGAAGATAAGACGAATATTCATTTGAACTGGCAGCTTGTGCCGGGAGAGTCAGCGGCCTTGAAGGAGAAGAAACAGCTGCTGCTTGCCAGTGGCGACTATCCTGATATTTTCATGTCAGGGGATCTAACGAAAGAGGAGCAACTGCTGTATGGTCAACAAGGTGTTCTTCTCCCGTTAAACAAGTTGATCGATCAATATGCACCGAACATTAAGAAGGCGTTTAAAGACATTTCGTATTTGGAAAAAGCGATCACTGCACCGGATGGAAATATCTATGCGATTCCTTCTGTGAACGAATGCTATCACTGCCAGTTTTCCGCTAAAATGTGGGTGAACACCAAATGGTTGCAAAAACTCGGCCTTAGCGCGCCGAAGACGACAGACGATTTCTACAACATGTTGAAAGCGTTTAAAGAAAAGGATCCGAATGGCAACGGCAAAGCTGATGAAATTGCGTTAACGGGTTCGCCGACCGGTTGGCACACGGATGTTGAAACGTTCATTATGAATGCTTTCGTCTATTATAATCCGGATAACAATTATTTCATGATGAATGGAGGGAAACTGGCAACTTCGGTTGATCAACCAGGCTTTAAAAAAGGTCTGCAATTTTTGAATAAACTATATGCGGAAGGCTTGATCGATAAGGAAGCTTTTACGCAAAAATCCGATGCCCTTTCCCAAAAAGGGAATAGTCCTGATACAGCGATTGCCGGTGCTATTCCGGCAGGCTGGTTCGGCGAATTCACGGATGCGTCGCCAAAGGCAACACGCCACAAAGACTATGATCCGATCGCGCCGCTTACTGGACCAGACGGTGCCTCGTTCACAGCACACTTCATCGGTATCGGAAACTCGGTGTTTGCTGTGACGAATAAAAATAAGAATCCGGAAGCGGCCATTCGTCTCGCCGATTATTTATACTCAGAAGAGGGCACGACCATGTCCAACTCAGGGGAAGAAGGCCGCAATTGGGTGAAAGCGGATGCTAACGATAAAAACACACGTGGTACTGCAGCTAAGTTCAAAGTGAAGGAAACTTCTTATGGAGTAGGTCAAGTGCAGAATGACCATTGGAATCAAATGGGACCGAACCTTCGTTCAGCCGAATATCGCGAAACTTCGTATGCAGCCAGTCAAGACATTTATACGATGGATGGCTTGGAAACACGTTTATACAAAGCGACGAAAGAATTGTATGAAGGACATCAACCGAAAGAAGAGTTCCCGACGGATATCTTCTTGTCCAATGATCAGGCTAATCAAGTGAAGCAGCTGAAGCCGATCATTACAGACTATGTCAAACAGTCCATGCTGCAGTTTATCATGGGAGCCAAAAGCATCGATAAAGACTGGGATGCCTACTTGAAAGGTCTTAAAGATTCCGGCATGGATCAATTCATCAAAATCTATCAGGATGCCTATGATAAAGTGTATAAAAAATAAGTAAATGATGAATTTGCAAAGAACCTTCAATCCTGTAGTTGGGTAGAAGGTTCTTCTGTAAATATGGAAAGGTGATAGAGATGGAGGAAGAATATAAGAGCGGATCTTTAACTAAAGAACAAATTGATTTTTACAATGAGGAAGGTTACATCGTACTTGATCGCTTATTAACCAATGAGGAATTAGCGCCTGTACAGGAAGCGATGACGTATAAGGTTTCCATGATTGCCGATGAATTGTTTCGTGACGGCTTGATTGAAGACAAATTGGTTGACCGCCCGTTTAAATATCGGCTTGCGGAACTTTTTCAACATTTAACCGCTGAAGATTTTTTGAAATACGGGCGAAGCTGGCGTGACCGGATACCTGGATATTTTCATTTAATGAGCAACATTAAAATTCTTAATGCGGTCGAATCTTTGATTGGTGGCGAGCTCTTTTCGAATCCGGTTTATAATGTTAGGCCGAAGATTCCGAGGGTTGCCGCTGGAGCAGTGCCTTGGCATCAAGATAAATCATACTGGCCGGATGCCAATTCCAATCCAGTCATCACTGTGTGGATCCCTTTAATCGACGCAAATGAAGTGAATGGCTGTTTGCATATTAAACCGAAGACACACCGAAAACCACTTTTGAAATGGCACCAAGAAACCGAAACTGGAACTGGGTACACGGCATTGAAAGAAAGTCAATTAGGGAACACCAAGACAGTTGTATTGCCCGTTTCCGCTGGCAGCGCAATATTATTCAACGATCGCTGTCTCCATATGTCAACACCGAATCTATCTAATGAAGTCAGGTGGAGCGTGGATTTGCGTTACCAACCGACAGACCAGGATCCCATGTTAGCGCATGGAGCAGGATTTTTGGCCAGGAGCTACAAATATCCGGAGAGGGTTGCTGCTCTTGAGGATTGGTTAGAGGGACGTCCTGAGCACTTGTAGAGTTTACATGTTCTCGAGTATTGCTGCATGTCGCTACGTTCCCTTAGTGGAAGCCTACTCCTGGTAGATAGGATGCATGTCCCTATGAACCCGTGAAGCCATGAAGAAGCTGCCCCTCTAATGAATTTATCATTATTGGGACAGCCTTTTCATTTCTATTCAGTAAAATTATTTTTTGTCAATGATCGCGACCGTACAGCGAGAAATACATATGAGTTGATTATTCTCATCGGATATTTTAATTTCCCAAACCATTGTTTTTCTGCCTTTGTGCAAAGGAGTTGCCACAGCTGTTACGATACCATCTCGCTTACTTTTGAGGTGATTGGCGTTAATTTCAAGTCCTACAGCTGCATGTTTCTCTTTATTGATATTAATTTCAGATGCAATAGAGGCTGCGGTCTCAGCCAATAGTACAGAAGCCCCGCCATGTAAAATCCCCGCTGGTTGGTGAGTTGCCGGTCCGACTGGCATCGTCATCACAACGCGATCTGGAGTTAGCTCTACAATCTCAATACCAAGCGTACGGATAGCAGTGTTCTGACTTCTTTCTTTCATAAACGCAATAAAGGAATCTTTATCCATGCCGTAGGACTGATAAATTTCTTCGGATACGATCATAACCATAACCTCCCTAGGGTTTAGAAAATAGTACGAATCCTTACGTCAGCAACAGATCAACTTTGTACAAATCACAATGATTATCTCATCTTATTTCTTGGCTTCGGTTCGGGCGAGCTCCTGTCGTACAATTGGCGCTACCTTGGTGCCTAGCAGCTCGATGGCACGCATGACCTGATGGTGCGGCATTGTGCCAACATTTACATGCAGGAAGAATCGCGTGATGCCCAAATTTTTACGCAGTATAAGGATTTTTTCTGCGACGTATTCAGTGTCACCGACATAAAGAGCGCCTCGAATACTACGCGTAGCATCAAAAGCTCCGCGGTTGTAATTCTGCCCCCAACCCCGTTCGCGCCCGATAACGTTCATTTGGGCCTGCGTGGAAGGGAAGAATAAATCGGCAGCCTGCTCGGTCGTTTCTCCGACAAATCCGTGCGAGTGCGTCGCAATTGACAGCTTGTCAGGATCGTGACCAGCTTTCATCGCAGCCTCTTTGTAGAGTGCAACTAAGGGAGCAAAACTCTCTGGCATTCCGCCGATAATGGCGAATACGATCGGTAGACCCAGCATTCCTGCCCGAATTGCGGATTCAGCATTCCCGCCGCTTGCGATCCATACTGGCAGTGGGCTCTGAACGGACCTAGGATAAACCCCGAGATTATGGATGGCGGGACGGTGACCACCGCGCCAATTTACCTTTTCAGAAGATCGGATCGCAAGCAACAGTTCCAGCTTTTCTTCGAACAATTCGTCATAATGATCCAGACTATATCCGAATAGTGGAAAGGATTCAATGAACGAACCCCTGCCCGCCATAATTTCGGCTCGGCCGTTAGAGATGCCGTCAAGGGTTGAGAACGCTTGATACACGCGAACCGGATCGTCTGAGGACAGCACGGTAACGGCACTGGTGAGTCTGATTCGCTTGGTCATGGCAGCAGCTGCTGCCAGCACGACTGCAGGCGAGGTACCAGCGTAATCGGCGCGATGGTGCTCTCCAATACCATAGACATCTAGCCCGACCTGATCGGCCAGTACAATTTCCTCAACCGCATTGCGCAACCGCTCGGCATGGCTGATGACCTCTCCTGTCACTGGGTCTGGTGTAGTTTCCAAAAATGTACTTATTCCTATTTCTATGTTGCTTGTTATATCGGGCATACTATTTCGCCTCCTTCATTATCTATATTAACTCATTTATTTATGGTTTCTTAAATATAGTAAGAGAAGTGAGAGTGGATCGAAGACATTAGTACGATAATAAAAAAACGTAGGGGTTGCACCGGTGAGCTTCAGACGGTATGGTAAAGGTCAGGGAGGCGATGTGAATCCTATGCTGGATCCGGGGAAAACGTATAATACGGCCGTGGAAGTGACGCTCGAAGTGATTGGAGGCAAGTGGAAGCCAGTCATTTTGTTCCATCTCACGTTCGGAAAGAAGCGCAACGGTGAGCTGATGAGCTTGATGCCAACGGTTACACAAAAAGTGCTTACACAGCAGTTGCGAGAACTAGAGGAGGATGGGGTTGTTACCCGATTTTCATATAACCAGGTACCGCCTAAAGTCGAGTATGAGCTATCCGAATATGGCTGGAGTCTAAAGGAGCTTCTTCATTTCATGTGCAGATGGGGAGATAGGCATGTTGAGCGTGTGTTTGGTGATACGGTCAAGATCTTGGAAAAGTCGCCACACTTGAATGAAACATGATCAGTGATATGACAGAAACCGGTCTCTGGATTTCAGAGGCCGGTTTCTTATGTGATGTCATGGGATAATTTTGCGTTGTCGTAAATCATCAAATATGCTTAGGAACATTGCTTCTGTGTCAATGAACTCGTGAAAGCCGAAACGACGCGCTTTCGTGCCGTCAGCAAAAAAGTCATAATCCCAAGAAAAGACAAAGTCACCGAATCGCCAGGAGGAAACGTCACTATAGGTGTTATCTACTAATCCATGCTTCTTCACCATGTTGTTCCATAGCGACTCTTTGTCGGCCATAACAACATCCAAGGACATCTGCAGCGGAGGTGCTGTTTCTAAACCGAAATATGTGGCAATCTTTGGCCAAAGCTCGTTCCACCGGAAGAGATCTCCGTTCGTGATGTTGAATGCTTGATTCGCGCAGCGTTCATCTGTCGCTGCCCAAACGGTGGCTCTGGCCAATAATCCTGCGTCGGTCATCTCCAGCAGGCTGTTGTAGGCACCCTGCTTACCAGGAAAACGGAGCGGCAACCCTAGTTCCTTTGACATGGAAGCATAAATTGCAATAACCATCGCTAGGTTCATTGGATTGCCCAAAGCGAATCCACAAACAACGGAAGGGCGAATTGCCGACCAGGTCCAGCTGCGCCCTTGCTGCCGATTTTCGAGGAATTGTTGTTGGTCGACATTAAACTCAGGCGGCATGTGATACGCATCTGTTTCCCGGGCTGGTGTCTTGAAGGGACCGAGGTGCGCGCCATAAACTTTATAGCCCTGCATGAGACTGATATGCTGGAGGCATAGAGAGATTGGCTCAATCTCATTGACGATGTTGACGAGCATGGCTAAGTTCGGGGGGACCAACTCGGCCCAGGTAGGACGGTCTTGGTAAGCAGCGTAGAAGATATGGGTGACTTCTGTTAGACTTCCTAGTTTCTCATGGATATCATTTTCATTAAGCAGATCGACGGCTATATATCGGACTCGGTTGTTGGACTCCCCGCCTCGCCGTGACACACCAATGATATCCCAGTCGTCCAGCTGCTCCAGATATGCTATAAGATTTCTTCCAATTACGCCTTTAGCTCCAACAACAAGAGCGGTTTTGCGTGATATGGCTTCTTTTGTTTTCATAATAAATCCTCTCCTTCTCCTTACTGGTTTCACCATCATTGTGTACTTTGGAGTGTGGAATGAAAAGTACGCACTTTGATGTCATATAGTTACTTTGAAGTAATATTTGGCTGTGGAGAGGGAGGAGATTTAGAGTATAAGCGTAATTGTTATTCGAAATAGTGAATTAACAAATAAACAAGCTGGATCAGGCGAACCCTATCCAGCTTGTTTGTTTGTATTCGATTGGTTGGAGTGTTAACGCAACGATTTTAACGCGCCGCTCCAGGCGACGACTTGATCAAACAGCGCGTTGGCTGCTGCTTCCTGGTGAGGTGCAGGCTTCACAATACTGTAGTTTTCAAAATCCGTAAAAAGCGAAAGAGTGACTTGAGCACGTACGTCTGCCACATGCAGCTCACCTAAGATAAGTCTCAAGTTTTCTGCCGCACGAGCCCCGCCTGTGCTACCTCCGTAGCTAACGATGCCAGCCGCCTTATCTTTCCATTCATTAAAAAGAAAATCAATGGCATTTTTGAGCGCTCCAGAGACCGCATGATTATACTCGGGCGTTACAAAAACAAAGCCATCATACGAATGGATAGCTTTCGACCAAGCCACGGTATGCGGCTTCGTATATTGAGCCAGCATAGGCGGCTTTGGTTCATCATAGAGCGGTAAATTGAAATCTGCAATATCTACAATTTCGTATTCAGCGTCACTGCGTTTTTGTGCGATTTCATGAACCCATCGAGCGACTGCTTCACCTCTGCGTCCTGGTCGCGTACTGCCAATGATGATTGCGATTTTTAGCATCGTAATTTCCTCCGTAACGTTGTTTGTATTTTATAGTCCATTTTGCTGTTCAGTTCCAACATCCCCCTTCCGTGTATCCCTATGGAAAACATTAACAGATGTCTTCCTTTCAATTCAAACGAAACTACTGTTATAACCAAAGTTTCCGTCACGTTATGAGGAGGGGGAAATTTCCTTTTTATCGATTTTTATGGTGAGAAAGAAAGAAAATCATTGCTTCAAACTGATCAAGCACTTATATGTGAGCTTTATTGCTTTGCCTGCTGCCTAAGAGATCGGTGAATGTAAAATCGTAAAAAACTCCATGTGAATCATAAATTAACTAATACAGAAATTTTATCGATTCATTATGATGGTATTGGAAGCGTTTACTAGACTCACGAGGAAAGAAGGGGTTCGTAATGAGTAGAAGTTAAGTCTGATTTTAACTTTTGTAGCAGTAATGGTTATGGGATCGAGTGGATGTACGCGTTTACTTCACGACTGTCCCATACGGAAGTGCCGATTAAGCGCGGAAACCGCGCTTTCAGCAAGCCAAAGCCCGTCACTTTTAATTTACGAAGAAAAAGGAGGATTTCAGATGCTTAAGCAACAAGTTCAAAAAAAGATAGTAAGCTCAGCTCTTTCATTTGCACTTGCTTTCTCGTTAATAAACCTGTCCGTTCTTCCAGCATCAACGGTTCATGCAGATACACCGGATATCAACAAACTCAACTCTTCGGTAACGGATGCTGTTTATTTACCTCCAGCAACGGGTTCAGTCAACTTGTTGGATCCATCTCGTTTTACTCCACAATCAGGCATGAATCTTAAGGTAAGTTCAGAAGCTTCTGATCATCCGGGTGTTGACGCTTTGCGAACAGGTGGCAGCGGTTATTGGCGTAATTCTAGCTCCAATGTGTATCTGAGTAACTATTCGCCATCCCAATTAACATTAACCCTCGACTTAGGCGCTCCCAAAACGATTGATAAAATATACCTTGAAATACCCAACACAATTGCCAATATCCAAAGCAATGCGACAAGATTTGAGGTTTATTACACAAATGACCCCAATTCTTGGGCAAGCGCGCCTACGGCTTCCGACTCAGTGAACAATTACAACTGGAAGGCTAACGGTTGGACGCTGGCCGGCGGTACGGAAACGGAAGGCTTATGGTCTTATTTCACTTACAACGGACAACAATGGGGCTATGACACTAAGACATTCCTGTTTCCGTTTACAGCCCGGTATGTGATGATCAACACGGTATTGGTTGGTCCCAGTGATAAGCGCGCGAATGATTCCAGTTCGATGATGGGCATATCCGGCTTGGCTATATACGGCAAAGATTCGGTAGCTAACATTACCGCACTGGTTCCGGCTAAGGACACCTACAGTACATGGGATCAGGTCGCAACTAAATCAACAACTATAAATCTTGCTAACGGACAGGCACTTACGAGTATTACCAAAGGTGATACAACGCTTCGTCCGAATATCGATTACTCGATAACTGGCAGTACGGTTACGTTTACACTTCCATACTTGGCCAAACTGCCGCTCGGCACGAATGAATTCATCTTTCATTTTAACAGCGGCAATCCATCCATATTTGCTTTGGACGTGACAGCTCGCGGTTATGGCGAGAATTACAAGACGATTAAGATGAACGCAATTGAAGGCGTATCTCCTTATAACATTTTGGGCGGTGCCATGGGGACGGACGAACCGGTTGAAGGCGTGACCAAAAGAATAAGAGACGCTTACCACGAATTTTACGTTGATCAGTCGAAAGCGACTGCTGCTGATGACCATATTAAGAGCGTTTGGGACAGTACTTTGCAAAAAAATGTATTCAAAGTCATTGCCAACGGCAGAGGTTTGAATAATGAATTCCTTGATAAGGTTCGCGACGGTGAGTATGGACACAAAGGTGTTTTTGACCGAAATTTAGGATATGTGGTTGACGGTGCGGCTGTCACGGATAGGCAGCGAATTGAAATTCGTCCCAGCGAAGATTCAAACAGTGACTTTGTAGCCTATGATGGCGACTTGGTTTCCTATGATTGGCTTTGGAATATTCCAGACGGCAACCAATGGAATCAGTCGAACTTCAGACATATTTTCCAATTGAAGGCAGTGAATCGCCAAGCACCAGATACGTTACCAGGTGGAAACAACGGCGGTGAAAACGGCGCCTATATCATGGCGATGTCGATTTCGGGCACGAACAGCAGGGATCTTGTTGTGAATCATAACCGATATGACGGCGATAAGACGATGATGCGAATTCCGTTAAAAGAAATCGATGGCCACTGGATAAAAGTTGAGCTTAAAGCGCTTATTTCGGATAGCGGCTGGTTCACAATCAAAATAACGGATACGGTAACCGGTAAGGTATACACGTATGATAGCCCTGATGTTTATCAAGTGTTTACTAATAAAGGTGCAAGCGACGGTACGAAAGATTTATGGAGAAGGCCGGAAAGAATCGGCGGCTTTGAGACGGAGTATCCAGCTGCTTTTGATCAATATTTGCGTCCAAAATGGGGTATTTACCGCAGCTCCGCTAACGGAACCAACTCTGCCTATGATGCTTCGCTTCAGCTTGCCGATATCACCATAAGCAAAGTGGCATCAGGTTTGTCATCGGTTAACCTTGCGCTTAATAAAAAAGCGTATAACGTAGGCCCGACGGCAGGAGCCAACCCGCTTCAGATCCAATCTGCTATGGCGAACGAATTCGGCAATGCAAACAAACTAGTGAGCGGTGTCCTGGAAGACCCGGCAAAATGGAATGTTACTAACGTTACAAGTCTGGATCAAATAGGAAACTATTCATGGCTAGGCACTGAAGGAGAGAGAAGAGGCAGCTTCGTCCTAGACCTTGGCCAGGCGATGGATTTTAGCCAAATCAGATTATTCGCCAAATCCACTAGGTTAAAAGGTGCAACTGTTTATGTATCTGATGATTTTGGAAACCATACATCGGCTGCAGATTTTGACGCCATTACATTTAAACAAGTGGATAGACAGACAAACCAAGGTTACACGTATGCAACTGGCAACAATAATGGGGGAATTGATTCGGAAGATGGTTCCTATCCAATTAACCTTGGTAATACCTATCATTCCAGATATATCAAAGTAACGGTAGAGAACGCTTCCGGTGGCAATTCCGGCACGGATCTAACAGGACCTCCACGCCTTACTCAAGTTCAAGTGTTTAATGCGCCACGTCCTCCACAGAATCTTAGTATTGAAACAAGCGGTTCAGCTAAAATTATGAAATGGGATTCCAATGACTTAAGTGAAGGTTACACAGTGTATAATGGTACAACGGTACTTGCTGACTTACCGGCAGGCACTACTAACTTTACGTTACCAAGCAGCATAACCGATGTGACCAAAATAGCCGTAAGGTCGAAGGGAACTGATCCGAATTCCCACAAGTTTATGATATCGGCACCGGCTTTAGTGGCAGATCCGCAAGATGTGACTCCGCCTAAAACGGAAGCACGGATCGAACCGGCTCTGCAAAACGGCTGGCTGAACACGGATGGGGCTGTAGTACTGACGGCACATGACGATCTCTCCGCTGTAGCAAAAACGGAATACAGATTGGGGGATAGCACGGAATGGCAAACCTATACCGGGCCAATCGCCTTCAAGAATGAAGGCGTGAATCGTCTGCAGTTCCGTTCTGCTGACGCTGCGGGCAATATCGAGCAAACGAAGGAGCTAAGCGTCCAGATTGACAAAACGAAGCCTGTTTTTGTTCTGAATGCAAACGGTGAACCGCTTGCTGAAGGCGCTGTTTTCTCCGACGACCGCTCGATTACGCTGCTCATGAACGCGAACGATGCACTGTCCGGCATAGCGAACCAGGAACTCAGCATGGACGGAAAGCGTTTGGACAACGGCGCTTCCGTTGATTTGGCCGGCAAGCTTGGCCTCCATACGCTGAAGATCGTCATCACTGATCAGGCCGGCAATAAGACGGATGAATCTGTCCGCTTTACGATTGCAGCCACCCTCGAAGGAATGACCAACTTGATTGACAGCTATGCCAAAGCCGGCGAATTGAAAGGACCGCTGGTTAACCAGTTACGCAACAGTCTGGACCAGGCACAGCATCAACTGGGCAAAGATGATAAAGACAAAGCAGCCAAACATATGCAGGATTTCTTGAAGCATCTGAATAACAAGTCGATGGCGGATAACGTCTCTGAAACAGTGAAAACCATCCTCACAGCTGACGCCAACGGTTTGATTGAAGTTTGGTCTGCGAAATAAGCACAACAACATATTATAGATCTAAAAGCATCCGGCCATAGTTGAAGGCCGGATGCTTTTTTATGATCGAATGATTAAAGGGCTGATGTTGAAATATTTCGTTGAAATCGATTTCATTTTCTCGTATAATATCTAAATAAAGGGATAATAAAAATCAGAAATTAGAGTTATAAAGAAATCAATAACTAATTTACATTTCAAAATAAAATCGATTTCATTATAGGAAATGAAGGCAGATGAGAACAGGGAATGACTAACCACCAAGAATTTCAGAGGTAGGTGGACGAATCATTCCTTTTTTTTCATAGAGAGGAAAGCGCTATCATGAATGAATTCATAAAGGAGGTGATGTACAAAGATCGAGTGAAGGATAAGGATAAAGCGATCGTGATGTTTGCCAGCGGTTATCCTTTATGCCCAATTTCCAAGATTTGAACTCAAAAGGAGGATTACTATGAAATTTAAGAAAGTAGTATCTCTGCTGTTGGTTATTTGTTTTTCATTCGGATTGCTGATTACTGCTAACCCGACCACTGCCCGTGCAGCAATCGGCGCCAGTGATTTCCTAAAAACGAGCGGTACAGTTATTAAAAACAATAATGGCTCAGGCAGCGTTGTTAATCTGCATGGAACGAACCTAGGCGGTTGGCTTCTTGAAGAGAATTGGATGGCGCCTTTAGGGGGCGTTGACGAATGGACAGTACGCCAAACGTTGACCAATCGATTCGGAGCGGCGACTACGGACAGCATTATTGCTGGGTACCAAGATACGTGGATTCAGGCAAGCGATTTGGATAACATCAAGAATATGGGTTTGAACTTCGTTCGCGTTCCGATTTATTGGGAAAACTTGATGAATCGAGATGGTTCAATGAAATCAGATGCTGTCTCGTTCCGTAAGCTTGATTGGCTAGTAACGCAAGCACAGCAGCGAGGCATTTATGTACTTCTCGATTTGCATGGAGTCCCAGGTAATGATGATGGTTGGCAGAGCGGCGGACGAGACGGTGTCAATGAACTGTGGACCAACACAACCTATCAGGCATGGACCGTGCAAATTTGGCAGCGTCTAGCAACTCATTATAAAGGTAATCCGACAATAGCCGGCTACGACCTCTTGAACGAACCGGTTAGTAATAATAGCAACCTGTCTATTAGTCAGATGTATGACCGGCTTTACCAGGCAGTACGTGCTATTGACCCGGACCACATGATTTATGTGGAAGCCTTTGGCTATTGGAACAATATTGTCTCACCATCTACTTATGGTTGGACGAATGTCGTCTATGAAGTGCACAACTACAATTGGAGCAACACGGATTACAATAGCCAATCAGCAAGTTTGAATCAATGGTTTACCGATATCATTTGGCATCAACAGAATTGAAATACTCGGTTTTTGCCGGTGAATTCACACTTTGGGAATTTAATGACTTATGGGAAAAATATTTATCGGGGTTAGATGCGCTGGGTGTTTCGTGGACCAATTGGACCTATAAAGTGACAGGTGGCGGGAATTGGGGCCTTTATCAAAACAACAGCAATGCATTTCCGGATATTAACAACGACAGCGCTTCAACGATATCATCCAAACTAACCAAATTCTCAACAAATTTTTTCCAAGCAAACACAAACCTACAGAATATCTTCAAAGCTTATTCGGATCTTGCGGGGACGTCCAGCATTAAGGCAGTTGCAAATAACAATTACGTTACCGCTGAGAACGCTGGCGCCAGTCCGCTTATTCCGAACCGCACAACGGTGGGTGGTTGGGAGAAATTTATTCTGGTGAATAATGCTGACGGCACGGTATCGTTCCTCTCAATGGCGAATAATAAATACGTCACTGCGGATCTCAACCAAGGCGGCAGATTGATTGCTAGAGCGCAAGGGATTGCGGGTTGGGAGAAGTTTAAGAAGGTAACGAATCCAGATGGGACAGTGGCGTTCCAAGCCATTGCGAATAATTTATTTGTATGTGCGGACCTAAATGTGGAATCCGGGACACTTGTTGCCAATAGAAGCGCAGTTGGAGGAGCCTGGGAATCATTTGTTATTACCGCCGCACCATAAAAACAAACAAAAAAAATGGGCAGGGGATCATTTCGATGATTCCTGTCCATTTTTTTTGAAGTCCGAGGAACCGCGAATCAGCAGTTCTGAATCCACTTTAAAAACACGATTCTCCGCATATTCGTTCTCATTCATCATGTCGATTAATTTCTCGACGAGAAGAGCACCCATGGTGTACTTCGGCTGATTTACTGTGCTTAAAGGAGGGGTGATATATTTACTGATTCGATTATTATCAACCCCGACAACGGCTAGCTGCATTGGGATTTGGATACCAAGTTCCGAGCATGCCCGATACACACCAAGTGCCATCTCGTCATTGGCTGAATAGACGGCAGTAAAGGGAATCTTTTTAGCAAAAAGTCGATGAATAGCTTCATATCCACCCGTTTCATTAAAGTTGCCGATTTCAATTAATTCGGGACGAAATGGAATGTGATGCTCTCTTAATGCTTTCAAATAACCTTCTAATCGATCATAACTGTCAACAGCATGGGCAGAGCCGTTAATAAAGGCAATTTCTCGATGCCCAAGTTCCACAAGATGGGTGATAACCTTCATCGAAAATTTCACATTATCTGTTACAATGCAGGGGATTCGGTCATGATCAATCTGCTTTCCAACAATGCCAATGGCATACCCATTATCTGCGATTTGCAAGATGACTTCGTTAGCAAGCATGGGTGCAACCATAATAACACCGTCGATGGTTCGCGTAGTTAACAAATTCAAGAATTCTAGCTCTTTTTCTTCATTATTTTCGGTATCGCAAATCACCACTTTATACTTCTTGGAATAAGCGATGTTCTCAATTCCCTTAATGACTTCGGAAAAGTAGGAGTTGCTAATATCCGGAACGATGACCCCAATTGTCATTGTTTTTTGCGAACGAAGATTTTTTGCAGCGGCATTGGGTTGATAACCGAGCTCGTTAATGATTTTCATGACTTTGTCTCGAGTTTTAGGCGTAACCTTGCTGCTGTCATTGAGAACGCGTGAAACCGTAGCGGGAGCAACTCCGGCTCTGGTGGCGACGTCAATAATTTTAAATTTCATATCCATGAGTATCAACCTTCTATCCTTAGTAAACACATATTGTGATCTGATACATCAAGTATAAGGTAGTTTGAAATCGATTTCAACAAATAATGTCAACTATACGATCCTATAAAGCAAAACGTTGGTTTGAACACCTATATTAAGATTTTCAAAAACAATTGAATACGGTTTCACGCTAGTTTATAATCAAATGAAATCGATTTCAATGAACGAGGTGACGATGTTGAAAATAAAAACGTCCAATTCCAACGTGAAATTCTCCGCTTCCATTTTTCGGTCTTTTACGTTGACCATCGCTTTAACGATTGTGATGCTATCGGGAATTCTACATGTTTATTTTGAAGATATTTCCCTCAAACAGACGTACAATTCCACGTTGAATAATCTAGCTCAAACGAGCCAAGAAGCGTCGATCATGGCGGTTAACGCCAGCACGTTTGCTAAGCAAATTTATAACGACATGAATGTGTCCAAATTACTTTACTTCTCATCGGGAGATCCTCTCGATACAAGTACGGCGATGGCTCAACTGAACTCCTATCGGGCTACATCTCTTTTTATCGATTCCATCTACGTTTATAACTATCAAACGGATATGTTTTATACGAGCGCCGAGATCAGTGCCAATTCGGTCTGGAAATCGAACGAGTTTTACGATACGACAGCAGTAGAAATGGTTAAGCATGTTTCGGATTACAAGACGTTAATGCCGATCCCGCGTAAAATTCCGTATGAGAGCTTAAAGCTAAACAACCAAGAGAAGGAACGGGATTGTTATACCTTTTTGTTGTACGACACTCTTTCCCATAAAGATGAGAAGAACGTCATTATCGTTAATATATCCGAAACGCAGATGCACAAAAATATCGACGGCATGATCGCCACTTCGGACAGAAATACATTTATCATCGATGATCGCGGAGTTCTCGTTACGAACAGCTGGAAGAATGCTATGTTGACGGACCTTACCCATAAACCATACATCCAAGTGGTGCTCGGAAGCGGTGAATCTGAAGGATATTTCGTCTCCGACGTGGATGGGGTTAAATCCCTTGTGACGTATACGGCTCCCGATGTTCTGGGTTGGCGTTATATTAGGATTGCCCCTTACAGCGTTATTACAAGCGGTATCAATCACATGAGGCTTTATACGATCGCAATCGCAGTAGCTATATTACTTCTTGGACTTCTAACTTCATACCTGATTTCGCGAAAATTATCCTTGAATGTTAACCGCAAGTTAATAAAGCTGACGACGCTTGAGACGGAACGAAGAAACCATTCCATAGCGCTGCGGCAAGATCTCGTTCGCAATCTGCTGTTAGGATCGGGCAGCTGTCATCCGCAAGATTTGGACGCGAAGTTCAAGTTGTATGAAATCCGTTTGGATCCTAAGAAGTATTTTGCCGTGACGGTGCTGAAAATTGACGCCTATCGGGAGCTAGTAGAGAAGTATAGCGTTGGTGACAGAAGCCTGCTCAAGATAGGGATTATGAACATCGCTCAGGAATTATTGAATGCCTATTGTCCTTCTTTTGCAGTGGATATGGGAGATGATCGTATTGCCATTCTTCTCAATGTAGAGGAACCTGCTCCAGAAAGTCAGTCAATCTTGCCAGAGGGCCTATGGCGTCAAATTCAATCCTCTGTGCTGGACTATATCAAAGTATCCGTATCCATTGCGGTGAGTACGACCGGTGATGACGCTCGCAGCGTCAGCCGCTTGTATACCCAGGCTACGGAAGCCTTATTCCATCGGCTTTTCTACGGACATGAGTGTCTGATCTACGCGGAGCAAATCGAGTCATTGAAGGCCAAATCCTATGTGTATCCGATTTCCAAAGAGAAGGTGCTGATCGAAGAAGCTGATGCTGGGTCGAATTACCGAAGCGTCTCGTATATTCCGCGAGATCGTCGAAGAAACGGTCGGTTATTCCTATATGTCGTATCATCTGGCTGTGTCACACTTGGCTTTTGCCGTGAACAATGCAGTTTCCACGATTCAAAAAAATAATGATATCTTCTGGGATTTGAATATCAATGCACTGCTTTCCGGTCTAAATGATGCGGAACTAGTCGAAGACATGTACCGTCCGTTCTTCGAGGTATTCGAGCGTGTATCAGCAAGTCTGGAAGATAAGAAAAATACAAGGCACGACGAAGTGGTGGGCAAGATCATCGCCATTGTGCAGCAAAAATACATGTTTCAAGAGCTCTCCCTAGACACCATTGCCGAGGAAATGGGTTTGTCTGCCACCTATATCGGACGGCTATTCAAGAAACATACGTTAAACACCATTCTGAATTACATCATTGAAGTAAGAATGCACAAAGCGAGGACGTTATTACATACAACAGAGCTTCCCATTGGGGATATCGCGGAACAATCAGGCTTCTCAAACAGTCCGTATTTCTATAAAGCGTTTAAAAAAATCAACGGTGTAACCCCGGCTGACTTCCGCAAAAACGGTCGATTGCAGGATGAAGGAGCGCGCGAGATCAGTTAATTGCCCAAAACATCGGAAAAAGTGATCTGCTGCGGAGAAAAGCTCTTCATAATGAAGCAAAAAATGATAATGATCGCATATTTATAGTTGCCCCAGCCTTGGCAGAAGGCCTAAGATTGGCCTTGCAAACAACAAACACAATCCAAGAGTTCGGAGGTGAGTAAGCGATGACGGCTTTAAAAGGCTTCTGGGCGGAATTGTCCAGGAACAAAATCATGTTTCTGATGCTAACTCCTGCAATCCTTTTTTTCATCGTATTCAGCTACATTCCTATGGCGGGAATTTATCTGGCCTTCACGAAGTTTAGCTTCGACGGAGGAATTTTTGGCAGTGAATTCATCGGTATGATGAACTTTAAGTTTTTGTATCAATCGGGTACGCTGTGGAACTTGACGAAAAATACGGTCGTGTACAATTTGGCCTTTATTTTTATCGGTAACTTCCTGCAATTGGTCTGTGCGATCTTCTTGAGCCAGATAGCCAACAAATACTTTAAGAAAGCAACGCAATCCATCATGTTTTTACCGTTTTTTATCTCATGGGTTCTTGTAGGTGCTTTCGTATTCAACCTGTTCAACTCCGATACCGGCGTGATCAACACACTGTTGAAGCAGTTAGGTTCGCAGCCTTATGACTTCTATTTGAATACGGCGCCGTGGAAGTACATCATTGTCTTTTTCAATGTCTGGAAAGGACTTGGGTACGGAACGGTTATTTACTTAGCCGCCATAATGAGCATAAGTGATGAGTACTACGAAGCAGCGGAAATCGATGGAGCTCACATTTTTCAACAAATTCGTCACATCACGATTCCGCTTTTAACCCCAACCTTTATTTTGCTCGTCATTTTCAGCCTTGGCGGCATTCTCAAAGGGCAGTTTGACCTGTTTTATCAAATTATCGGCAACAACGGCATGTTATATGATGCAACGGACATTATTGATACGTATGTGTATCGGGCGTTAGCGGTCAATTTTGACATTGGAATGGGGTCGGCTGCAGGCTTGTACCAATCGTTCTTTGGATTCCTGCTAGTGATGACGGTCAACTTTATTGTGAAAAAAGTTCGCGAAGATTACGCATTGTTCTAAAGAATTGCTTACGAAATCAGTTTTGCAAAAGCAAAACGCTTAGGAGGGAGTACCGTGAGACGCAAAAAAGACTCGGCGACAATGGCTTTTATGGTCATCGCTTATGGAACGGTAGCGTTCTTGACCATACTCTGCCTGCTGCCGTTCTGGTTAATTATTTCGGGTTCGTTTACGTCGGAGAATGAAATTATCGGGGAAGGGTTTAAGCTTTGGCCGAACGATCTGTCTATCGATGCTTACAAGGCTGTCTTCACTAACCCTGAGCAAATATTTCGCGCCTATTGGGTGACCATTTGCCTTACCTTTATTGGAACTTTCATAGGCTTGTTCTTAACGTCCATGGCAGGCTATGTGCTTGCCCGTAAAGATTTCAAATACCGTAATTCCGTCGCCTTCTTCATGTACTTTACGACACTGTTCAGCGGGGGTTTGATCCCATGGTACATACTCATCGTTAAGTATCTGGATTGGAAAGACAGTTACTTAGCTATGCTGATTCCCGCACTGATTAGTGCTTGGAATATCATTCTGATGAAGAACTTTATGAAATCGATCCCGGACTCCATCGTTGAATCGGCTCGAATAGACGGTGCAAATGACTTTACGATCTACAGCCGTCTGATCCTGCCCTTGTCTACGCCGGGGCTCGCCACAATTGGCCTGTTCCTTGCACTTGGCTATTGGAACGACTGGTTCACCGCCAACATCTTTATCACGACGGAAAGTAAGTTCCCGCTGCAGTTCTTCTTGTACAAGATTCTGGCGAATGCCGCCGTACTAAGAACGGACATAGCCGCCAACTTGGCTGCCGTCAATTTCAAAGCCCCTGCGGAGACGCTGAAGATGGCAGTTGCCGTCGTCGTTACAGGACCGATCGTGCTTCTGTATCCATTTGTACAAAAGTATTTCGTCAAAGGACTGACGATAGGTGCAGTCAAAGGTTAGAACCGGTTTCACGGCTAACATAGATATCGTTTATCCACTTTTAAGGAGGAGTCATAAATGAAAAGAAAGATCGGAACAATTCTAGCAGGCGTCATGCTGGCTGCCACCGCTTTATCGGGTTGCAGCAGCAGTACAGGAACGAAGCCTGAAGCAACTACACCTGCGAAGACAGAAGGAAACCAAAGTGCAGCGCCTGCAACGACAGGACCGGACATTTCAAAATCGGTTGAGCTCGTTTGGTACTTAGTAGGTGACGCCAATAAGGATACACCTAAGGTTATGGACGAATTCAACAAAATGCTGAAGAAGGACTTGAACGCAACCGTTAAATTGAATTTCACCACGTGGAATGATTGGCAAACCAAATATAACCTGCTGCTGACAGCGGGTGAGAAAATCGATATGATCTTCGCCTCTTCTTGGGCAGGCTACTTCAAGTATGCCAAGCAGGGTGCATTCACGGATCTAACTGCTTTGCTTCCCAAGTACGCGCCTCAGGTTCAAAAGCAAGTTTCGGCGCAGGACTGGAGTGACGTCACTATCGGCGGCAAAATTTATGCGGTTCCGAACACGAACCCAGAATACACGCCGAACGGTATCGTTTACCGCGAGGATTGGAGAAAAGAGTTGAACCTTCCAGAAATCAAAGATCTCGCTTCGATCGAGGCGTATTTGGATGGCGTCAAGAAAAATAAACAGAATGTGATCCCGATCAACGGAAGTGCGTGGAACGAAATCAGCACCTTATTCTCAGCAGTTCAAGGCTATCAGACAATTGGCGGCGAGAGCGGCGTTGTCGTAGCGAAAAACTACAACAGTCCTAGAGATATTGTCGCTTACCCATTCACACCGGAATATGAGGCTTGGGTGAAGAAAATGAAGGACTGGGCGGACAAAGGCTACTGGTCAAAGAATACACTGTCCTCCAAACAAGAAGCGGGTGACCTGATCAAAACGGGCACAGGTGCCGTTTACTGGCGCAACCCTCCAGGCGCAGCCGGCTTCATCACAGACGTGCAGAAGAAAGATCCGAAGATGGAAATCGGATACTTCCCGTATACTCGTATGCAAGGCTTCGCTATGCCGACGATGGGTATTGCCAACGGTATGGCGATTCCGAAGAGCGCAGCCAACCCGGAGCGTTCGCTCATGGTACTTGAGAAGATCAGAACCGATGCGAAGTATTATAACCTGATCACGTATGGCCTTGAGGGCTACCACTATGATTTAGTTAACGACGGTAAAAATATTGTTACTCCTTCCAAAAGCCAAGATGCTGCGAAGGTCCAAGGCTACGGCATTGCCGATTGGGGCTGGAGAAACAAGCCGCTTATGAAAGCAGGCGTCGGCGGTTGGGATGGTCTGGATAAACTGAACGAAGAATTCTCCAAGATGAGCAAACCGGACATTTTCTCGCCGATTTCTATGGATTACGATGCAGTGAAGACAGAGTACGCTGCTGTCAATCAAGTCATCGACCAATACGGTAAGCCGCTCATGATGGGATTGGTACCGAATGTGGACCAAGCGATCAAGACTTACCAGGAAAAGCTGAAAGCAGCAGGTATCGATAAAGTTCTCGATTATGTGAAAAAGCAAGCTACAGCTTATTACGATGAAAAAGGCATTAAGTAAGAATAAATAACATGAAGAGCATGGGGCCGAATGGGCAGCTGCCGGCGTGATCGCCTGCGGCTGGTCGTAGGCCTCTTGTTTTTTTAGAATCTATGGAGGAGATTACAAGGATGAGTAACATACAAGTATGGCAATCAACGATTGATGAGTCGAAGAAACTTGCGCAAATGGAATCGATTAAATTCGCTGAAAGCATAAAGGAGAATACGGAATACGTCATCACCATTGACGAGGCGGTCACCTATCAACAGATGGACGGCTTTGGAGCTTCTTTTACCGATGCTTCGGCCTGGCTTGTGGCTCATTCTTTATCTGAGGAGCGTAGGGACGAACTCATGCGGAAGCTATTTGATCGGGAAGAGGGCATTGGGATTTCGTTCCTGCGTCAGCCGATGGGGGCTAGTGATTTCGCGTGGAAGATCTATAGCTATGACGATATTGAGCCTGGAGAAAGCGACTACGACCTTGCACGGTTTTCTATCGATCACGATCGGACCTACATTTTACCCGTTCTCCATCAGGCTTTAAAGCTTAACCCTGAGCTCAAAGTGATGGCTTCGCCATGGAGCGCCCCGGGCTGGATGAAAACTTCCGGCGCGATGATCGGCGGCACATTGAAGCCGGATTGCTACGGGGTTTATGCAGACTATTTCGTTAAGTTCCTTGATGCCTATGAAGCGGAGGGGATTCCGATCTATGCCGTTACGATGCAAAATGAGCCGGGTTACGAGCCAAAGGAATACCCGGGTATGATTGTAAAACCGGCAGAGGAAGCTGCGTTTATCAAGTCGCATCTGGGACCACGCCTGGCTAAGCGAGAGCAGCCGACCAAGATCATGTGCTATGACCATAACTGGGACGTCCCCTGCCATCCTCGCGAAATATACGAAGATGCCGAAGCAAGCCAGTATGTCGCCGGTACCGCATGGCACGTGTATGGGGGACGCCATGAGGCCATGTCACAGATCAAGGAACAGTTCCCGGACAAGGATGTTTGGTTTACCGAGGCGTCAGGAGGGCAGTGGATTCCGCCGTTCCACGACGCATTCATGGACCAAATGAAGCATGTGATCCGTACGACAAGAAACTGGTCGAAGTCTGTTATTTGGTGGAACATAGCTTTGGATGAAAACAATGGGCCAACGGTCCTTTCGCGCAGTACGTGCCGCGGCGTGGTCAAGATCAATCAGCAGACAGGGGAGCTTACGTATAACCTTGATTACTACACCCTTGGCCATATCAGTAAGTTTGTGAGTCCGGGCGCTTATCGGATTGACTCCAATACGTTTGAAGACGACTTGGAAACGGTAGCGTTTCGCAACGTGGATGGTTCCAAGGTATTGATTGTTTCAAACCGAACAATTAAGCCGAAAACATTCGTTGTTGCCATCAGTGAAAGGACATTCGAGTATACCATTGATGGGGAAGCGGCCGTTTCCTTTAAGTGGGATCAGTGATGAGAAAATTAATGCGAACACCGAGTGTGGTGGGCATTATCATTGTACTGATAGCGATTCTCGGCTTCCTTAAGTACGGTCTTCATTCATCGAAAAGCCCAGTTAACGTGTGGATCACCACAGTCGATCAAAGTAAGCTGCTTCATCAAGAGGCAGCTCTGGCTTGGACAAAGGACAACACACTGAATGATTCTACGATTGTCATCGATGGGGAGAAGGCGTATCAGCAGATCGACGGCTTCGGTGCGGCTATGACGGATTCGTCCGCCTGGTTAATTGCGAATAAGCTGAATCCTGAGCAAAGAAGCGATCTAATGAATAAGTTGTTCGATCATAAGCAAGGCATCGGCATTAGCTATTTGCGGCTTCCGATGGGAGCGACGGATTTCTCACTAAAGAGCTATACATATGATGATATGCCTGAAGGGCAAACGGATCCGAAGCTGGAAAATTTTACGATCGAATATGACAAAGCTTACATCATCCCGACTCTGCGCAAGGCCAAGGAAATTAACCCGGACTTGAAAATCATGGGCTCTCCCTGGAGTGCGCCGGCTTGGATGAAGACGTCAGGCTCTTTAATTAAAGGAAGCTTGAATCCGGACTTTTATCAAGCCTATGCTGATTATTTCATGAAGTTCGTTCAGGCCTATGGTGCAGAAGGATTGCAGATTGATGCCGTAACACCGCAGAATGAGCCACACTTCGAGCCTGACGGATACCCGGGCATGAGGATGGAGCCTGCCGACCAAGCGAATTTTATTAAATCTCATCTGGGGCCGGCCTTCGAGAAGGCAAAGCTTGGAACGAAGATCGTGATATGGGATCACAACTGGGATGAACCTTACTATCCGATACAGATTCTGGTCGATCCGGAAGCAAGCAAATATATTGCTGGCTCGGCGTTTCACGGCTATGCAGGCGAAGTGTCCAGCCAGCAAAAGGTGCACGATTTGTTTCCGGACAAAGACATTTACTTCACGGAGAGCTCAGGCGGAGAATGGGTGGCTGATTTTGCAAGCAGTCTGGAATGGGATATGCAGAACCTTATCATTGGCTCAACTCGGAATTGGGCAAGGACGGTGCTGAAATGGAATTTGGCCCTTGATGAATCGTTTGGACCCAAGAACGGAGGCTGTCCCAACTGTCGCGGCTTCGTGAAAATCGATCAGAAGACCGGGGCGATCTCCTATAACCCGGAGTATTATGCTTTCGGGCATGCGAGTAAATTTGTAAGAGCAGGAGCTTATCGGATCGATTCGAACTCGCTCGGCAGCGGAAATATCGAGGATGTCGCCTTCCGAAATCCAGACGGATCCGAGGTGCTTATCGCGTTTAATTCTGCTGCGGAGAGCCGATCATTCAAGGTGATGCGGGGAGGCAAAGCGTTCACTTATACGCTTCCTGCAGGCGCGGCTGCTACATTCATATGGTCGGGGGAGAAGGGAAGTGCGAAGTAAGACAGATATCCAGGATGAGCAGGGGTTGAATGGTCCTTTGTTATTCGAAAAAATAAAACCGCCATCATAGGCGGTTAACGAATTAAGGCTCATCGATATATTCTTCTTCGTTCGGGATGCTGTTCAAAAGGTTTTTATCTATTTTTTTCTGATCTTGCTCGGTGTTAGTGTCACAATTAACTATGCAGTTCATTATTTCTTCGGAATTGTCTTGAATATTTGTGTACTCAACCATGTTCGAACCTCCTTTCATTGAATTAGAGTTTCCAAGATCTAGCCATTTATGCGAGTATGATTTGACGCTAAGACAATACATCATTAATGCCAATGTAAAGACCATCCAAAGTGGTAGAAACGTACGGTTAAACTAGTGGACACTAATGGTCAGCGTTTATTTAATTCCTAATGCCTCCTCACAACTGATTGACATGACTCCAAAATTTGATTTTAGAGACGGTCTGCAGCTTTGGTGAAGGGTTTGGGTAAAGTCATTACCAATGTTGTAATTCCTACAACAATTCGCACACCAAAAGGCTATTTTGCAACTTGAAGTTGCATTTCGTACAACATTTTGAGCTCATTTGATGCGAAATGGTCTATATTGGGCTAAAATGTTGTACATTATGCAACAATGAAGGGGGAGAGGCTGGATTTAGGCAGCGATTGTTGCACATTTTACAACACATTCAACAGAGTATATGTATTCATACATCCAGCAGCGGATAAAACAGACAGCCCAAGGTTATACATATCCAACAGGCAACAATAGTGGAGGTATGGATTCGGAAGCAGGCTCCTCTGCAAAAGGACAGAAAAACGACGCCTCTAATCAGAAGCGTCGTTTTCTCGCTTTTATTACTCACTAGTAAGTGTTGACCCAGTTTCAAGCAATGTCTTCAATCCCGAAAGTACAATCGGCAGACCCATTTCAAGTATCTTTGCGGTGTTTGTGGCCTTTTCAATTTCATCATGTACGACACTTACGAGGGTCACACCGTTTAACTCGGTATGAGATTCGATTTCCCACGTTATACGTGACGGGCTTTCGGAGGCCGTGTCAGGAAACGCGGGGAACTGCCAGCTCATTACCAGCTTATGCGGGGGAGCCATTTCGAGAATGATCCCATCGGCTAGTTTTTTCTCCTCTGGGTTCCATAGTTCGAAAGAAGAGCCAATTTCCCAGTTGGATCGGATGGAGCAATTGTACCAAAACTTTGATGTCTTGTTCGGATCTGTGATGGCTTGCCATACTTGTTCGGGTGTTGCTTTAATGGCAATCCGGTTTACATGACGTGGTTTGTTTTCCATATTCGTTTCAAGCTCCAATTCATTTTTGAGTGATGTTAATTCGATTGCCCAGGGTTCAGCGTATTTGCTCACCCATCGGTCGTATATTTGCCTTATGGGCACCGAATTTAGATAATGCAGCTTTTCTCTGCCAACTTTTCTGGTGGTAATAAGGTTAGCTTCCTCCAGAATATTAAGATGCTTCATTACACCGAATCTTGACATTTGCAAAGGTGTACAAAGATCGTTCAACGTTCGACCATCAGTAGCGTGAAGCAGGTCTAAAATTTGCTGGAAAAATATTAGAGGCGTTTCCTGATAAACTCTACACCGTTGAAGAGATTATTGCACAAGGGGAGAAGGTAATCGTAAGAATGGTTGTGAAAGGTACGCATAAAGGGGTGTTTTTTGGAAACCCGCCTACAGGCAATTCCATAGATGTCACGCTGTACCGTCAATATCGAGTCGTCGATGGTAAGATTGCCGAACACCGAGGTTGGATCGATATGATAACCATGTGGCATCAAATTAAAGCGAACTAATTACTGGGATGAAGTGAATTTTTCCCATAAGAATACTTGTAAAATCAAATCATAAACTCAAAATAGGAATGGATATCGAGGAGGGACTTTATATGTTGAAAATTGGAATCATATTGGGAAGTACAAGACCTGGACGGATGAGTCCACAAGTGGGGAATTGGGTCAAAGAAATTGCAGATAAACGCGGAGATGCAAGCTATGAAATCGTGGATATCGCAGATTACAAATTACCCTTTTTTGGTGAACCGGGAAGCGAAGAACAAATCAAAAATTGGACTGAAAAATTGAATAGCCTGGATGGATTTGTATTTATTACACCCGAATACAATCACAGCATTACTGGTGTTTTGAAAAATGCACTCGATTCAGCTCGTGTGGAATGGAATAACAAAGCTGCGGGTATCATTAGTTATGGGTCTACGGGTGGTGCGCGAGCGGCTGAACATTTGAGAGGAATATTAGGAGAATTACTAGTTGCTGACGTGAAAGCACATCCAACCTTATCGATATTTACCGATTTTGAGAATTATAGCACATTTAAGCCAGCAGAATTGCATCTCGGAAATATCAAACTTATGCTGGATCAAGTGATCGCATGGAGTGGAGCGCTTCAAACATTACGCAAGTAGGTTCAGACTATACAGTTACCAGATAAGAAGCGCTTTGTCCTTATTTACTCAGGGATCAAGCGTTTTTTGATTTGCAAAATAAACGGATTAGTGATTTGATACTTTTATAAGATTTATAAATAACCTTATAGGAACGATGATGACTATGAAAATTAATTTTGAAAATAATACGATAGAATTTAATGTTCAATATGGAATTAGAAAAAAGATTTCGATTCATATGGATTCTATGGGTTTTATAACAGTTAAAGCTCCTAATGATACAAGTAAGGAGATGGTTATGAGTGCAGTGAAACAACATGGGAAAACGATCTTGGAAAAATTGCAACTCATTGCGAAAGCTCGAGATATTCCGAAGACAAGAGAGTATCAGGATAAAGGTAAGTTCCTCCATCTTGGGAAATATTATTTTCTCCATGAGCTAATCAAGACGAATGAGTTGGATGAAGAAGAATTGAAAATGAATCTTAAGAAGTTCTATTTTTCAAGCTGCAAGAAGATTATAGGGGAACGTATCAAAATTTATCAAACTCAATTGAAAGTAAAACCCAAAACGATTGAAGTAGATGAGTCCAAAACCAAGTGGGGGAGCTGCAGTCTCGGATAAAAAAATAACCTTTAATTATCGGTTAGCCATGGCTCCAATTGAAGTTATTGATTATGTCATCATCCATGAGCTATGTCATCTCCTTCATATGAATCATGATCGATCCTTTTGGAGACGTGTAGGAAGCATTATGCCGGATTATAAAGAAAAGGAAGCGTATTTGGCACGGTATGGGCATGCTATGACGCTTTGAGACTATGTGATAAATTTTCTGCGTTTCTTTTTTATTTATTTCATTAATTATTAATAAGATTAATTAATCTCGTGATTTTCTTGGCTATTTTCTTCCCTCCATTTTATGGTAGACTCCCTTTATAAACACTTTTTTTGCGCGAAAGGTGGTAGGACCGATGCTGAAAATACTTGTGGTCGACGACGATAAATTCGAGCGGGACGGGGTCAAGTTTTTAATCGAGAAATACAGCTTGGACCTGGAAATTAGCGAAGCGGACAGCGGGGAAAGCGCACTTGCGTACATGGAAACTAATGACATCGATATATTATTTTCCGACATCCGGATGAAGGGGATGGATGGATTGGAACTTGCGGCAAAGGTACGTGAGCTCGACAAGCCGGTTAAAGTCATTTTTATGAGTGCTTACGGTGAGTTTGAATATGCCCAGCGGGCGATCGATTTGAATGCGATCCGCTATATTTTGAAGCCGGTTCAGGTGAACGAATTTATTAAGGTTGTCTCCCAAGTCATTCAATTGTGCGAACAGGAGCTGAAGTCGAAGGCGCAGCAGGAGCAGATGGAAGAGGCGTATAGGAAAGAAGTCCGTTATGAGAAGCAAAAGCTGTTGACCGACCTTATTCTCGGCAAACCTGGAGTGGCGGATGAAGACAGGGAGCTAACCATGCCGATAACCGGGTTCGATGGATACTGTTATGTGAGGATGCTGATACTGGATTCGCGCAGCCGTTTTTTTGACCGGCTTGATCACGATCTCGAACGACAGCTTGCGGAAAAGGTTCGTCGAGGCTTTGATTTCATTCATTTAAATGAATTTCAAGGTTTACTGCTCGTTGAAGCTTATGCTGATGAATCACTGGAAGCTTTAACGGAGCTTGGACAGCAACTGATCCAATGGTTCCGGGACAAGTATGGACAGGAAATTTGTATCGTGATCAGCGGTTTAGTGGACGATGTGAAAAAGCTGTACAAAGAATATCACGCGATGGAAACGATGTTGGAAAACAAGTTCTTTTTCGACGAAGGAACGGTGCTTCTGGCAAACCGCACATCTTTCGACACAAGTGATATGACCGCTGCGGTCAACGATGCACTGGAGGAGCTAACATTGAACATTCAGCGCAACCGTTATGATATCGCGAGATTGCGGTTCGAGCAGTTGTTTGACGCTCTGCAGGACAGCGATCATTATTCCGTCATTTATGTCAAATATGTTTGCTCAGATATCGTCAAAGCGATATTCGATGCTTCTGCCAAAAAGAACACGGATAATTTCAAGATGAATTTGGAACGGATTTATAGAACAACAAAGCTGAACGATTTGCGCAAAGTGGTACTAACGATTTTGGGGGAAAACGAATCATCGGGCGGAACCGGAGTTGAAGCAATGCCGAAAGCAATTGAAGAGGTTGTTCGTATCATTGAAAGCGAATACAATGCCGATTTGTCTTTGGAATCGTTAGCCGAACGGATCTATTTGTCACCAAGTTATTTAAGTTATTTGTTCAAAAAGCAAAAAGGGATCAGCATCAATAAGTTCATCACATTGTACCGGATGGAAAAGGCGAAGGAGCTGCTGCGTGCGACAAACCGAAAAATCGTCGATATCGGACAAGACGTCGGTTACAGCAATTTTCCGTATTTCAGCTCGTTGTTTAAAAACCATTATGGCAAAACACCGTCCCAATTCCGGGAAGAGGCGTAACCGATGAAACGGGCCATATTCGGACTATTCAACCGGCTGCGCTTTAACCAAAAGTTGTTTTTGTCCTATCTGACTGTTATCATTATTCCGATTTTGGTGCTTGGCCTTTATGCCTACAATCAATCGAAGCAAATGCTGAATTACCAGGCGTTTCAAGGAATTGACAAAAACGTCAATACGATTTCGGAAAGCATCAACAATTCTATCGAACGGTATAACCATACGATCCGGACGATCGTCTTCAACAAGACGTTTCAAAAAATCGTCGCCAATGATTATATTGATCTGGTCAACCTGTCGGGTGATTTGAACAATTACTTATCGCCATATTTCATCATGATGATGAATCTGGACAAGGAAATTGAAAAAATAACGTTCTATTCGCAAAGCAATGTGCCGGAATACGGAGATTCTATTGTTTCCTACAAACGTGTCGAAAATGAACCGTGGTACAGAGAGACTGTCCAAGGTGGTGATACGCAATGGTTTTATGATAAAGGTCTTTTCGTGACAGCTAAATTCCCAAAGTTTTTCTCGGAGCGGAACACGAATATCGTCTATATGCGTATAAACGACAAAAGCTTTTTCAAAAGTGTGACCGATATGTCAAAGGATTACGGCATTGTCATCGCAGATGCGCAAAACCGGATCATTTTCGCGAACCAAAGCGCAATGCAGACGTCAACCTTAGACGCTAGAGAAATGATGGGGCTGAGAGAAGGAATGGTAAAGATCGGTTTAACCGAGATGTTTCTTGTCAAAAAGACAGTGCCACAAACGAATTGGACCATGTATTGCTTCGTACCTTCCGGGCAAGTGTCCCCAAACGCCGGAACAATCATTAATGCAACGTTGATTATGATCCTGGCATGTATCGTCAGCTTGCTTGTTATTATTTCGATATTTTCCAAAACGATGATCCGGCGCATCTTCAGGTTGAATGCAATGATGAAGCGGGTCGAGTTGGGGGAATTGAACTTACGGGTGCAAAGCTCGTCAAGAGATGAAATCGGCGAGCTTACGAATCGGTTTGGCAACATGCTAATCCGGCTGAATGAATTGATTGAAGAATCGTTTCGCAGCAAAATCGTGCAAAAAGAAGCTGAGATGAAAGCGCTTCAGTGGCAAATCAATCCACACTTCTTATACAACACGCTTTCATTCATCAATTGGAAGGCGCTTAAGAGCGATGCTCACGACATCAGCCATGTTGTCACGTCGATGTCCAAATTTTACCGAACAGCGCTCAATCGGGGCAACAATATTATATCTGTACGGGATGAATTGGAAAATATCAAATCTTATGTTGAAATTATTCAGGTGATGGGTGAATATAGCTTCGATGTTGTTTATGAAATCGACGCAGCGGTTTATGAATATTCAACGATCAATCTCATCCTGCAGCCGCTGGCCGAAAACGCAATTAAACACGGAGTCAATCAGAAAACATTTGGAAGGGGAATGCTGCAAGTGAGCGCCCGTTTCGGTCAGGGTACGATCGAATTCGCAATCGAAGACAATGGTCCGGGCATGCCGCAGGAGACGATCGATACAATACTGACGATGCAGTCAGTCGGGTACGGGCTGAACAACGTCAACGAACGGCTGCAGTTACGGTTTGGACCCGAATACGGCATAAGTATCCAAAGCCGAATCGGTCATGGTACGGTCATGACCATCGTTATCCCACAATACATGAATGCTTCGTAGTCATATCCGTGAATCAGTTACACCATTCTCCCACCCAAGTCTGCCGCCCGGCAGGCTTTTTTTGCAACTCCGTAAAAAACTGAATCATTTCGAAAATATTTGATAATTTTTTTCTCTACACCTCATGCTATAGTTTATTTATTGAAACGGAAGCGTTTACATGAAGGAGGGCAAGACAGCAATGAACGAAACTGTGGCGGCCGTCAACACGAAACGAACGCTAAAACGTGAAAAGACCAAAAAATACAAGCAATACCGCGCGCTGCTTATCATGATGATCCCGGCGATCGTCTATTACATCATTTTTCACTATCTTCCGATGATCGGCGTACTGCTCGCATTTAAAGATTTTAAAATTACGCAGGGCATTCTCGGCAGTCCTTGGGCAGGCTTCCATCATTTTGAGAAAATCATCCATGATTCATATTTCTACACGGTATTGAAAAATACGATTGTCATAAGTTTATACAAGCTTGTGTTCGGGTTCCCTGTACCGATCGTTTTCGCTCTATTGCTGAGTGAAATTTCGAATTTGAAGTTTAAAAAAGTCGTGCAGACGGTTTCTTATTTGCCGCATTTTATATCGTGGGTCGTTTTGGCCGGTATTTTCTTTACGATATTTTCGCTAGATGGTCCGATCAATGCGATCGTGAAACTATTCGGCGGCGATCCGATGTTATATTTGGCGGACGATCGTTATTTTCGGACAATCCTCGTAGTTACGAGTATTTTTCAAGGGTTCGGCTGGGGTTCAATCATTTATTTTGCGGCGATATCAAGCATCGACCCACAGTTGTACGAAGCGGCTGTTATCGATGGGGCAGGGCGTTTCAAGCGGATGATTTACATATCGATCCCAATGCTCGTTCCAATCATCGCGATTATGCTGATTTTGTCTATGTCCGGCATTTTGGATGCAGGTTTCGATCAAATTTTCAATATGTACAATGCCAAAGTGTATAACGTATCCGATATTATTGACACTTATGTGTATCGAAAAGGGTTGATTGAGCTGAACTACAGTTATGCCACAGCGGTTGGGCTGTTCAAATCGGTCGTCGCTCTGTTCCTGATTATTGCCGTAAACCGGATCGTTAAATGGATTGGCGGAAAGGAGCACGCCATATGGTAGTTTGTCGGGTAAAGGAGCGAGAAAGATGATAAATGTGAAAAAATCGCTAGGCGACAAAATGTTTGACGTCCTTTTATACGTCATTTTGGCTAGCATCATGTTCTGCACATTGTATCCATTCTGGACTCAGGTTGTTATTTCCTTGGACGGTGGTGGAGCCAAAAGCGCAGCATACTCATCAGGGATTAAATTGCTGCCGACACAACTGACGTTCGAAAGCTATAAGCTGGCTTTCAAGTTCGATGCGCTATGGATGGGTTACAGGAATACGGTTGTTAGAACGGCTATCGGTGTCGTGTTGTCCATATTTTTTACGGCGATCACCGCTTACCCTCTAGCGAAGAAGGATTTGCCATTCAATCGCACGTTTACGAGCTTTATCTTATTCACAATGCTGTTCGGTGGTGGTACCATTCCTTCGTATTTACTCATTAAGGAACTGCACATGCTAAATACGGTTTGGGCACTAGTTATTCCAGGTATGATCGGAGCCTTTAATGTATTGATTATGCGCAACTTTTTCCGATCGATTCCCGATGAGCTGGAGGAGTCAGCCCGGGTTGATGGTGCCGGATATGTGCGGATTTTCACCCAAATCGTCATTCCGTTATCGAAGCCGGTTTTGGCAACGATTGCTTTATGGATAGGGGTTGGCCATTGGAATGCATGGTTTGACAGCATGATCTACATCTCCGATCCGAACAAACAAATGCTGCAAATCGTATTGCGTAAAATTATTATCCAAAACAATATGGCGGACATTAACAGCGTCATTCAGCATATAGGCAGCAAAACGGAGTTTTCCGGCAGGCAGCTGCAAGCGACGGTCGTGATGTTTTCGATTATTCCGATGTTGATTGTATATCCGTTTATCCAAAAATATTTTGTCAAAGGCGTTATGATTGGCGCTATTAAAGGGTAATCTCCCTTATTAATAGAAACATAAAAGAAAAGAAAGGGTTGGTTAAATTTGAATAAAAAGCGTTGGTTGTCTGGAGCGTTGTCCGCAGTTATGATCATGTCCGTGATGGCCGGGTGCAGCAAAAGCGAATCATCCGGAGATACTGCCGATAATGGAAAAAAACCAAGTTCCGAGTCCCCGGATAGCGGACAGAAACCGAAGCCCAAAATGAAGCTGACGTTTTGGAACCTAGATGAAAATCAAAATCCGGATTCCGTCGGCGTTAATGCGCTTAAAGAAAAATTCGGCATCGATATCGATTTTACTTCAACCGCACGAGAAGCGATGAAAGAAAAACTGAACCTAATGATTTCTTCGGGCGAAATTCCTGATTGGTGGAAAGAGCCGTCGTTCACGGATTACGACAAGTTCCTTGGGCAGAACGTAGCGGCAGAAATCCCGCAAAAGCTAATCGAGCAAAATATGCCGAAATACATGAACTGGTTAAAACGGTTTCTCGGAGACGATCCATTTAAATACGTCAGAAGAGACGGTAAAATTTATGGCTTGCCAGTCATCTGGGATATTGGCATTGACGGCTTGCAGCTGGGCTTTCGGCAAGATTGGTTGACGAAAGTCGGCATCACAAAAACACCGGAAACAATTCAAGAAATGGAAACGGCTTTGATGAAGTTCCGCAACGACGATCCAGACGGTAACGGCAAAAAAGACACGTACGGCATTACATCTTCAGGCGACAATATCGAAAGCATGTTCAGCTCGGTGTTCGGCGCATTTGACGCTTATCCGAATATTTTCCGGGAGAAAAACGGCAAAGTCGTTCGTGGCGAAATCGAGCCTGGGGCGAAGCAAGCACTTGAAGTGTTGAATCGTTGGTACAAGAACGAGCTGATCGACCCTGAGTTTGTTGTCAACAAGGGCAATAACGTCGAGGACAAAGTGCTTACCGACAAAATCGGCGCCATCGAATATTATTGGTGGACGTTCTTGCCGGGCAATGCATTCCTTGGGGGAGATCAATGGCATGACAAACTGGCAAAAAATCATCCGGGTTTCAACTTTGCGATTGTAGGCGGCGTTAAAGGACCTGACGGCAAATACGGCATGTCGCAATATAACCCGGCGTATGCTTCAGGGGTCATGTTCGGTAAGCAATTGGAGAAAAATCAAGACAAACTGGTCAAATATATGCAAGTTTTCGAAGCAACTCAATTCGAACCTGAAATTTATGAAAAAATGAACTTCGGTGAAAAAGGAAAGCAATGGAAAGTAAGCGACCAGGGGACAGTAGAATATATTGCGCCTTATACGGATGAGAAAGAACGTAAAAAAGCAGGTCTAGGCGGCTATTCGATGGCTGGTTCGTTTAACGATTACGATTTCCAAACGTCATATACTTCGGAAAAAAACTTGCGCCAGCTAGCAAAGGACACGCGTGCGAAAGGAACGAGAAACATCGATATATTGGCGCCGTTTAATAAACCGATTTATAACGAAACACAAGATAAGTTGAAACAGTTTACGCTTCGAACTTATATCGACTTCATTACCGGTCGTAAGTCGTTGAATGAATTCGATAATTTTGTTACAGAGTGGAAAAAAATGGGCGGGGATCAAGTGCTGGAAGAAGCGCAAAAAGTATACGACAAAAACTTGAAAAAATAAGATTGATTTGAGTGTCCTTTCTAAATTCGCAAGAATTGGGGAGGACATTCGAATTTAAGGCTTTACGTTGGATAACTAAACTCGAAGCGGAGATGAGAGAAAGATGTATTCATGGCAAGCTGGCAAATTGACTATTGTACTAAATGAAAAAGGCCAAATCACAAGTATGAACGACGCGGTCAGCGGAAAATCGTACGCATCTGCGGCACATGATGCACCGCTCATTCGAGTTCTCATCGACGGGCGTTTGGAGGCGCCTTTGACAGCAGATTACGACGAAGGGAGTGGCGAACTGACGATTCGATTTGAGGAAAGTGGTGTTAAGGTAGGCGTTGCGATAAAGGTAAAGGAACTGTATATGACATTTACAGTGACGTGCATCGATGGAGCTGATGTGGATGCGATCATTTGGGGACCGTATGTGACAACGATTGCCGGTTCGATCGGCGAGGCGGTTGGCGTTGTGCACGATGGACAGTTTGCGATCGGCATTCAGGCGTTGAATGTGAAGACGATTGGCGGCTGGCCAATGGAGGTAGAAAAGCTGCAATTCGCCTATCAATCCTTTGAGTACGCTAAGTTTGAATATGAATCATGTGCAGCGTGGCCTTCGAGTGAAGGCAGTCTACTGCAATTGTTCACGAGAAACCGTACCAAAGCCGCAAGACGCCCGGTTTGGAATTTGCCTGATATTGAAGTAGCTGCGATAGGCGGAATAGAAGCGGAAATTGTCGGCTCGGCGATCGCTATGTTCGGTTGCGAGACGAACCGGGTGCTGGATACAATCGAAGCCGTCGAGCTGGGGGAAGGACTGCCGCATCCGATGATCGAAGGCGTTTGGGGGAAAACGTCGCCTGCGGCGAACCAGTCGTATTTGATCACCGATTTCTCCGAATCGACGATGGCGGAAGCTGTTCAATATACGAGGAAGGCTGGTCTGAAATATGTCTATCATCCCGATCCATTCGGGCAATGGGGTCATTTTTCCTTGAAGCCGCATAGTTTTCCGAACGGGGATGACAGTCTGAAAAGCTGTGTAGACTTGGCGGAGGGTATGGGCGTTCACGTCGGCGTTCATACGTTGTCTAACTTTACGACACTGAACGATCCTTATGTGTCGCCTGTGCCAGACGAACGGCTGCAAGCAGTCGGGGTGGCGAGGCTGGTCGAGCTGGTCGTAGCAGATGAGGTGAATATTGTCGTCGATGATCCGCGCCCGTTTGCGGCGAATTTGTACCGACGTTCAGCGCGAATCAGCAGCGAGCTGATTGAATACGACGCGATCTCCGAGAGCGCGCCATGGACGCTGCTCGGCGTGCAGCGCGGTGTGAACGGCACGGCGGCTTATGCGCATGAAGCAGGTACGGAAATCAGCCGATTATGGGATCACGGGTACGACGTCTTTTTCCCTAATATTGAGCTTCAGGACGAATATTGCCAGCGCATAGCTGAGCTGTTCAGAAAGACGGGACTCAAACAAATTTCATTCGATGGGCTGGAAGGCTGCTACGCATCCGGACACGACGGTTATGGTGTGAATCGATTCGTGAAGATGTGTTACGATGGCTGGGGGGATGATGTGATCAATGACGCGAGCATCGTTGTTCCGAATTATTTGTGGCACATATTCACGCGCTTCAACTGGGGAGAGCCTTGGGGAGCGGCAACACGCGAAGGCCAGCTTGAGTGGCGGCTCAGCAATCAGCGTTTTTTTGCCCGAAACTTTATTCCTCCGATGCTTGGTTGGTTTCTTGTCCGTTCAGCCACCGATCAATTTGAAGCGACTGTTCTGGACGAAATCGAATGGGTGTTGTCGAAAGCGGCCGGATTTAATGCCGGTTTCGCGCTCGTAGCTGACATGGGCGTACTTCAGCGTAACGGCAACATTAATTTGTTGTTTGAGTCAGTACGTCAATGGGAGATGGCTCGACAGTCCGGAGCATTTACAGAAGAACAGCGGGAACGGCTGCGCGACCCGAAAGGCGACTGGCATTTGCGGCCGGAGGGCGAAGGACGATGGAATCTGTACCCGGTCAACATCTCTAAGCCGCTCGTGTGTAATCCGGCTGAGCTGCAGCCTGGGCAGCCCGGCGGAGCCGATTGGACGTTTTATAATCGATATGCTGACCAGCCTCTCAAGTTCATCTTGCGGGTAATGCCTTCGTACGGCAATGACGATGCTTCGGTGAAACGGCCAGCCTTATTTGCGAACGGAGTATATATGACTTTTGAAACGGAAGTTCTCGCAAATCAATATCTCGTTTGCGATGGAGATCGGACTGGCAAAATTTACGATCAGAACTGGAATTTGCAGAAAACAGTGGAAACGTCGGTGGATGCGCCGATCGTTCGGAACGGCGGACAGACGTTGTCGTTCAGCTGCAAATTCGAAGGCGAGCCGAAGCCGTTGGTCAACGTCAAAGTGTTCACTTGGGGCGAGCCGGAGACAGTAGAAGCTAGTTCAAGATAAGATCATTCAGAGGTACCTGCGGATTGATTTCCAAGCAGGTACCTTTTGTATTGCTTAAAAAATGTAAACATTCTTCGAAAAAAACGTCAACTTTTCACAAAGCTTAATTGATATGATAAGAATCAAGTACTAAAAAAGGAAATTTACAGTGTACAGAAATAATGGAATGGTGGTGTTTACATTTTGATATTGGAAAGATTGGGCGTCTTGACAGATGAGGTTTCAGCAAACTTCGAAGAAGCGTTGGATTGGGCAGTCGAACAGGGCTTAAAGCATGTTGAAGTACGTGTCATTAACGGACAGAATGTCGTCACTCTTACTGACGATCAAGCCATGGAAGTCCGTCGTCAGGTCGAAACCCGCGGATTATTCATTTCGGCGATCGCTTCCCCCTTGTTTAAATGTCCGTTGGATCCGAGCAGACCGATTGCCACAGGAGATACTTTCGGTCAGAAAGAAGAGAGTGTGGAGGCGCACTTTGACAAGCTGAATCGCGTGATCCAGCTAGCTAAGCTGCTCGGCACGACACGGATTCGTATTTTTTCGTTTTGGCGTGAAGCGGAACCGCAGCTTTACAGGGAAGATATTGTCCATCACCTGCGGCAAGCTGCTCAAGAAGCACGGCGCGAAGGAATACAGCTTTTACTTGAGAATGAGCCGTCCTGCAATGGCGGTTATGCGGAAGAAGTGGCAGCAATTGTACACAGTGTTGATTCACCTACTTTAAAGGGCTTGTGGGATCCGGGCAACGAGGCATACGGCGGTCGTGAAGCATTTCCGGCAGGTTACGAATTCATGAAGGACTTGTTGGCACATGTTCACCTTAAGGATGCTTATTTAAGTGCAGATGGAACAGCCCGTTGTGTCCCACTAGGCTCTGGCAGCGTACCAGTGATTCCACATCTCAAAGCATTATTGGCAAACGGATACGATGGACTCTTTACGATCGAAACGCATTACATTCCTGAGGGCGGCAGTCAGATGACTGGTACTCGTATGACGCTCGATGCGCTGCGTTCGCTTCTAAGTGAGGTTTAGCACAATGACAACGTGGAGATTTGGCATTATTGGATGCGGATCCGTCGCTGACTTTCATATTAAGGCAATCCGCGAGATAGAGGACGCAAGCTTAACCTTTGTTTCCAGCCGCAATGAAGCAAGAGTGAAAGCGATTGCCAAGCAGGAAAATTGCATTTGGACGACCGATTATCAAGAGTTGATCCATAGTACAGAGGTAGATATTGTCTGTGTGACGACTTCAAGCGGGAGTCATGCCCGCATTGGACTGGACGTTTTGAACGCTGGCAAGCATCTGGTGCTGGAGAAACCGATTGCGATGAACACGCGTGATGCGGTAGAACTTGAACGAACGGCCAAAGAACGTGGAGTTACACTGTCTGTCATCTCTCAACGACGCTTTGAAGCCCAACATCAAGCAGTTAAACGTGTATTAGATGAAGGAGCACTTGGCAGACTTCTGCTCGTGGAGGCATCTCTATCATTTTCTCGGACGCAAGCCTATTATGACGCAGCCGATTGGCGAGGGACGATTGCCGAAGATGGTGGCGTTCTTATGAATCAAGGTATACACATTCTGGATCTGCTGCTTTGGTTTGCCGGAGAGATTCATACGGTCTTCGGCAAAATAGCCACTCAAACGCATCAAATCGAAGCGGAAGATTTGGGGCTAGCGATTTTGCAATTCAAAAACGGTGCTTTCGGCACGATTATGGCTTCAACCAACATCCAACCGGGTTTCCCGGCGACCATTAATCTATATGGGGAAAAAGGGACAATTAAGCTGGAGGGTTCTTCCATCGTTCACTGGACTGTTCCTGGTATTAGCGAGCCCAACTGGACCCAAGCGAGAACTTACGGAGGGATTTCTGATCCTCGCAGTATTGTGTCTGATTTTCATCAAAGCCAATTTATTGATGTGATAGCATCCATCGAAAGCAGCATAGAACCCCTTGTTACAGGGAAGGACGGGTTACGTGCTGTACAATTGGTTGAAGCCATTTATGAAAGCTCGGCCAAAGGTATTCAACTCATCATGGAATAACAGCATTTAGAAAGATTTCTTTCGCATAGCTATTTGGATGATCGAGAGGAGTATGGAAATATGAATGAAATACCATTCGCCTATAAACAAACGGTAGATTCTTTGAAGGTCAAAGTATTTAACGATCGTCGTGCATTAGGGGCTGCTGCAGGCGCTGAAGTTGCCGAAAGGATCAAGCAATTGCTGTCTGAGAAACACGGCATCCGAATCATTTTTGCAGCCGCACCGTCACAAAATGAGCTTTTGAACTATTTGTCCGAAGATGAATCGATCGATTGGTCCCGAATTACAACGTTTCATATGGATGAATATAACGGTTTGCCGTTAGATGCGCCGCAAAAGTTCAGCCGTTTTTTGAGAGAGCATCTGTTTAATCAAGTAAAGCCGGGAACGGTGCATCTGATTGACAGCTCGAATGAGAGCGAAGAAGAATGCCGCCGTTACGGAGAACTGCTTCGTCAGGCACCCATCGATATCGTGTGTCTTGGAATCGGTGAGAACGGGCATATTGCTTTCAATGATCCACCAGTCGCCGATTTTAACGATCCGGAGGTTATCAAAGCAGTTGAACTTGAGGATGCTTGCAGGCAGCAGCAGGTGAATGACGGCTGTTTCCCTTCATTCGAGGATGTCCCCACCCATGCGCTAACGTTGACTATCCCGACCTTGCTCTCAGGCTCCCATTTGTTCTGCGTAGTTCCGGGACCTACGAAACGCAAAGCGGTTGAGCGTACGCTTAACGGATCCATCTCGACGGAATGTCCGTCTACGATATTACGGAAACATCCGGATTGTACCCTTTACTTGGATAGGGATTCTTATGGGACTTAATGACATGAGCTTGAAGGCTATTCATTATGCAACAGGGGAACCTGTAACGATCTGCATAGAACAAGGGGTTATTCGAAGCATTGAACCGATCAGATCGGAGAACTCAGATTCGTCAGAACTGGCGATCGTCGCTCCAGGCCTCGTCGATCTGCAGATTAATGGATATGCAGGTCATGATTTTAACCAAGTACCTTATCCAGACAAGATGGTTGGTGAAGTGATTCGCAAGCTTTGGCAGGAAGGGGTGACTTCCTGCTTCCCAACGGTCATTACAAACAGTGTTCAAGCCATTCAAGAAGCTTTGGAATCGATAGCATTGGCATGCAAACATGATCCAGTTGCAGATCAAGGAATTGCCGGCATCCATCTAGAGGGTCCGTTCATTTCGCCGAATGACGGCGCTCGTGGAGCCCATAATTACGATCATGTTAGACCTCCGGATTGGGAGTTGTTTAACCGTTGGCAGGAAGCAGCCGGTGGACGAATCCGCATGATCACGCTGTCACCAGAATGGCCGAACAGTGCTCCATTTATCGCCAAATGTACTGAAAATGGTGTAACCGTTTCGATTGGACACACATCCGCGACACCGGAACAAATAGGTGAAGCCGTGGAAGCGGGCGCTCGGATGTCAACGCATCTTGGCAATGGAGCTCATCTGATGATGCCTCGCCATCCTAATTATATTTGGGAGCAATTGGCTCAGGACCGGTTGTGGAGCTGTGTGATTGCAGATGGCTTTCACTTACCCGATCAGGTATTGAAGGTTGTGTTTAAGGTGAAAGGTACCCAAGCCATGCTGGTAAGTGATGCGGTTTCACTAAGTGGACTGCCGGCGGGTACTTACACAACGCACATTGGCGGTTCCGTTGTTCTAACGCCAGAGGGCAAGCTGCATCTCGCTGAAGACGAGCACCTCTTAGCGGGATCCGCGCAAATGCTGCTAAAGGGCATTGAGCATGTAACGAACCGGAATATTGCTGAGTTAGCGGAGGCTTGGGACATGGCTTCAGTTAGACCGTCTGGTTTTATGAAGCTGCCTTCAGCTGCAAGCCTAACTCCAGGCGCACCAGCCGATTTAGTATTGTTCCGTAGAGAAGGAAGCCAAATTCGGTTGGAACGAACATTTAAGTTGGGAAAACAAGTCTTCTTTAGGGAGGAAATAGAATGAAATTTGCTGCATTTAGTGGCGTATTTATGGAGCATAGCATTCAAGAGGCGATGCAGTTAACCAAGCAGCTTGGCATGGATGGTATTGAAATTGCTGTCCGTGAGCACCATCTATCCTCGGCGATCAGTCAACCGCGGATCAAAGAAATTAAAGCATTGTCCGAAAGCTTGAAACTCGAAATACCTGTTTTGGCCACCTATACAGGTGGGTTTTCTACGGCAAGCGATATAGAATGCAAACATACGTTCAAAGAATTTCAAAGGCTGCTTGACATTGCAAATCAGCTTGGTGCTTCGATGGTTCGTGTCTCACCAGGAGGTCCGAATGCCTTTATGGCACAAGATTATCACTATGCTAAGGCGGCTTACTGGCTTAATCGCTGTGCAGAAGAAGCGAAAGCACAACAAATCGATATTATCATGGAAATTCATAATCAATCACTCATTGAAACCGTAGAAAGCAGCTTGCGTCTACTTGACCTAATCGCTTACGATAATATTGGCATGATCCATGATGCGGGAAATATGTACATAACTGACACCGATTACGGCCGCGATTCTGTATTGAAATTGGGCAAGCATTTATTTCATGTGCATGTTAAGGATGAGCTGCGTGTCAGTGAAGTTGGCTCACCAGGTACCTTTACCAATGTCACTCACCGAGGTGAAGAGATGTTTCTTCAATGTCGTCTAGGTGAAGGAGAGGCTGATCATAAGCCGCTCTTTGAAGCTCTTATCGAAACGGGCTATGCCGGTTGGGTTACTTTGGAGTGCCATGCACCATTTCCTGCTTATGAACGATTAGCACACGATTTTCAATTTGTGAAGAAGCTGATGAGTCCATCATAATGACATGATAGTAGGTGGTGGTAGTATGGGGATGGAAGGGGAAATACCCTTTTATCAAAGCAAGGATCAGCTTAATCAATCGTTTCCTTTTAAAATCTTGCGTTACTCTAGCAGTCTGCTGAAGCAGCCCATGCATAGTCACGATTATGTTCAGATCGCATATGTCCTTCGCGGGATATGCAATCATCAATTGCGCGGAAAGTCTCTTACAGTAAGCAGAGGCGATATTTTCATTATTGCTCCCAATACCAGGCACAGTCTGAGTGCGATCGAGGATAAAGAGTTCGAAGTGGTGCTTGTCGATTTCATTGCTCATCTCGTACAGGAGCAATTAAAGCCCTTTTCCGATACGCTAAATCCTTTACTTCAGCATTCCGATGAGGACTATAAGATTCCCTTTCTCCAACAGTCTTGGCTTCATTTCGGGAAAAACAAGCAGATTTTCGTCGAACAGCTTCTTCAGGATATACAGGATGAATATGAGCATCGTGAAGTTGGATTCGAACATTCGATCCTGCTTAACTTAGCCAAGCTTCTGATCCTAATTGACCGTGAATACAGAAAATCGAAGCGGAAGCCCGCCAAACAACCAGCACTTGCTGAGCAACATCCTATTGATGATGTGAAACGATACATTTATGATAACTTCAGTCAAGATATTCCGATGGAACATGGGGCATTCATAGCGAATATGGCGCCAGCTTATTTCAGCCATCAGTTCAAAAAAGAAACGGGGCAAACGTTTGTTGATTTCGTCAATGAAGTGCGAATCGAGAGGGCGATGGAGCTCATCCGGCGCGATACGCATACGATTACACAGATCGGCTTTCAGGTCGGATTCCATCATTTGAGCCATTTTATCCGAACCTTTAAGAAACGTTGCGGAATCACACCTACGGAATATAAGAAAACATTCGGCAGTAAATCAGTGAATTGACACAGAAAGAGGTGTACCATTTATGAGTCAAAAGGTACTGAAGGTTGGTATTATTGGACAAGGCCGCAGCGGTCGCGACATTCATGGCAATCTGCTCGTACAAATTAAGGATTACTATACGATTGTCGCCGTAGCCGATTCGATTCCAGAACGTCAGAAGCGTGCGGAACAAGAGTATGGCTGCAAAGCCTATGATACCTGGGAGGAAATGGTTGCGAACGTGGAGCTGGATTTAGTCGTCAACGCATCACCAAGTCATCTGCATTTCCCTATCACCCTGGAGTTGTTAAATAAAGGGTTTCATGTTCTTTGCGAAAAACCGCTAGCCAAATCAGTAGAAGAAGTGGATCAACTAATCGAAGCTTCGAAACGAACTGGTAAAATATTGGCAGTATTTCAACAATCCCGTTATCAGCCTGCATTTGTCCAGATTCAAAAAGTAATCAATTCCGGTGTGCTAGGCCGTATCGTCCAGATTGATTTCTCTTTGAACGGCTTCGCTCGTCGGTGGGATTGGCAAACGCTGCAAAGCAACAACGGCGGTAACCTAATGAACACCGGACCACATCCGTTGGATCAAGCGCTACAGTTGTTCGGAACGGATGTATTACCTCAAGTAACATGTATGATGGATCGTACGAATACGTTTGGGGATGCGGAAGATTATGTGAAGCTAATACTTAGAAAACAAGGCTATCCGACTATAGATCTTGAAATCTCATCGTGCGCTGCTTTCCCTCACGAGCAATTTAATATACAAGGTACGACCGGCGGTCTCCACGGTACGGCAGGGCAACTGGAATGGAAATATTTCAAACCTGAGGAAGCGCCGGATCAAAAGTTGACGAGAGAACAGCTATTCGATAACGATGGAATGCCCGCTTATTGTAGAGAGACATTAACTTGGCACTCCGAAAGTTGGGACGTTTCGATCCCTGAGGGCAAGTCGGCTTTTGACCATATGACGGAGAAATTGTATTTGATGCTTTATCGTACTTTATGTGATGGCACTGAATTGGAAATCACACCGCAGCAAGTACGACAGCAGATGTGGGTAATGGAAGAATGCCGGCGTCAAAATCCGCATATCTATCACGTTTAAATGGCGTATGATTTTCGAGCTCGTGTCTAACGAAGAACGTTAACAAATTAAAAATGAACCATGAAGAAGCAGGCGCCGCGGCGATCTGTTTTTTCTTTTCATAGTGGACACATTCAAGTGTTAAACATCAAACCTTTTGGAAACCTTATAAATGTAATTAACAGGAGTTACCAAATGTACCTCGATATTTCACAAATATTTAATCTCATTAATAATTAATATAGTTCAATAAACTTCAGCTTGTATCTCCGATGACGTTATATTGTTGTATTTCCCTAATTTCTAGGAGTTTAACATGGAAGGTGCGTCATTCACAATCATATTCGCAGCATACGTTTTCACCATAATGAAATGTCCCAGCAGCAATTGGCTGATAGGGAAGGCGTAACTCGGCAAACCATCGTATTGATCGAAAAATATAAATATTCGTTTTCGCTGGAACTAGCTTTTCGACTTGGTCACGTCTTCATTACTATCGGACATAATAGTAAGGATTAATAAAGCTTTGCAGTTGATCCCCGAAAACTGCGATAATATAAGTCTAATGGCCAAAGTAACACAAACACAATAAAATGAAGATAAAAAAGGCAATGAAAAGGGAGATACGATGACAGAGAAAAAAACAAACATCGAAACAGGATGGAACTTCGACAACAGTTATGCTCGTCTGCCAGAATCACTTTTTACCAGACTTATTCCAGCTCCAGTACGCTCACCGAAAGTAATCACTCTTAATCATCAGTTGGCAACAGTCTTGGGGCTATCCGTCCAATCGCTGCAAAGCAATGAAGGTGCAGCTGAGCTGGCTGGCAACAAGATTCCAGAAGGCGCTTTGCCGCTGGCACAAGCCTATGCTGGACATCAATTTGGGCATTTTAATCGGTTAGGGGATGGCCGGGCACTGCTTCTTGGCGAACAGATCACTCCCCAAGGAATGCGGGTTGATATTCAGTTTAAAGGCTCAGGCAGAACACCATACTCCCGCGGGGGAGATGGTCGGGCAGCACTCGGCCCGATGCTGCGTGAATACATCATCAGCGAAGCGATGTATGCGCTTGGTATTCCTACAACACGCAGCCTAGCGGTGGTAACGACCGGCGAGTCCATCATCCGTGAAACCGAGCAGCCTGGTGCAATTCTTACCCGCATAGCTGCCAGCCATTTGCGCGTCGGCACCTTTCAGTATGCTGCGAAATTTGGCATCAAAGAGGACCTTCAAGCCCTGGCTGATTACACATTGCAAAGACACTTCCCAGAAATAGATGCTTCTGATGAGAACCACTATCTTCTCCTACTTCAAGAAGTGATCAAGCGTCAGGCTAGTCTCATTTCCAAATGGCAGCTCGTTGGCTTTATTCACGGGGTGATGAACACTGATAACATGGCGATCAGTGGAGAAACCATTGATTATGGTCCTTGCGCCTTCATGGATGCCTATGATCCGGCAACGGTATTCAGTTCCATTGATAAGCAGGGCCGCTATGCCTATGGTAACCAGCCATATATTGCCGCGTGGAATCTCGCCAGATTTGCTGAAACCCTACTGCCATTGCTGCATGACAACGAGGAGCAGGCAGTTATATTGGCTGAGGATGCGATTGCCAGTTTTTCTGTGTTGTATCACCGTCATTGGTTTGCGGGAATGAGGGCAAAACTGGGAATCTTTAATGACGAACAGCAGGATGAATCGCTTATGAAAGATCTGCTCAATATGATGCAGAAGTATAGTGCGGACTATACTAATACTTTTCGCGCATTAACTTTTGATAAACTGGAAGTCACGGATCTATTTAGCTCCACGGAGTTTGCTCAGTGGCACGAACTGTGGCAGGCGAGACTAGGCAGGCAGGAGGAGACGAAAGACTCCTCACATCAGTTAATGCGCAGCAGTAATCCTGCGGTAATCCCTCGTAACCACCGGGTAGAGGAAGCGTTAGAAGCCGCGGTGAACCAAGGAGACTACAGCGTGATGGAACGGCTTCTTGATGCTCTTTCGAGCCCCTACGCGCACTCCAACGACCATGATTACTTTACAAACCCTACGAAATCAACCCAACCTTACCGAACCTTTTGCGGTACATGAGTGGAAGGTAAGGAATCCAACTTATAGTAAACTTTAGAAAATAACCTGACTAACAGGTTATTTTTTTTGAATTACAGCATCCTTAGAAAATAAATTATTAATGTCATTAATTAAAATGGCGAAGGGGAAGTGATTCGGAAAATTGTTTACATAACATATGTTATGGCTTCTTTTATCGCTATTGACAGCGATTGGAATTAAAGGTTAAATGATATTAACATCTTGATAATAACAAATTGATTATAACAGAAAATTAAAGAATAGGTGATCTGCATGGACAAAGAGCAGCTTAGAGATAAGCAGGGACTTACAGAAATAGAGTTTTTACAGAAGTATGATGCCAGTATGTACGAAAGACCATCCGTTACAGTCGATATGTTAATCTTCACTGTGGTTGATGAGGAAAAAGAAAACTACAGAAAGTTACCGAAAAAGTCACTGAAACTACTCATGGTTAAAAGGGGGGTTCATCCTTATATAGGGCAATGGGCTTTGCCAGGAGGCTTTGTAACTAAGGACGAGAGCCTAGATGAAGCAGCTTTGCGGGAACTAAAGACCGAAACTAATATTGACAATGTGTATATGGAACAGCTTTATACTTGGGGGGATATAAATAGGGATCCTCGGACACGAGTTATCAGCTGCTCGTATATGGCGCTTGTTGATAGCAGATCACTTGAAGTGATGGCTGGGGATGATGCGGATGATGCAAGGTGGTTCAGCCTTAGGTACAGTGTGCTTGAAGAGAAGAAAACCATAATGGAGAATGACTTTGTATTTGAAAAAGTGATAAAAATTACGCTTTCAAACGATACGGATACTCTGGAGACTGTTATTAAGGTTATTGAAAAGTATGCTGGAAAAGTAGTCATGGTGGACAGAGAGGTTATTGTTTCGAATGGAATTGCATTTGATCATGCGCAAATGATCCAATATGCCGTGGAAAGACTTAGGAATAAGATTGAGTACACAGATATAGCTATCAATCTGATGCCGGAACTTTTTACATTATCAGAGCTCCAGCAGGTTTATGAGGTTACTTTGGGAAAAGAGCTGCTTTCTGCTGCGTTTAGAAGAAAGATAGCTGACATGGTTATGGAAACCAATCAATTTACAAAGGATGCAGGGCATCGACCGGCAAAGCTATTCAGGTTCAATCCGAATTGGCGATATGTGTAATGTGAGAAAAAATGAATAGAAAGACGGTGGTAACAATGAATTCAAACAACAAAACGGCAAGAATTGCGGGAGTATTATTTTTAGCTGCAACAGCTGCGTTTATTCTAGGTAATGGACTTATAGAATCTATTCTAAATGTTCCGGATTATCTACTTCATGTTTACCCAAATAAAACCAAAGTGATCGTCGGGATGATCCTTGAGTTAATTAATTCTGCTGCAGTTGTTGGAATTGCCATCACATTGTTTCCAATCTTAAAAAAGCATAATGAAACGATAGCTCTAGGTTACGTTGCTTTCAGAGTTATTGAGGCCATTATCCTTATTGTCGGTGCACTCAGCCCATTATTACTGATATCATTAAGCAAGCAATATATAGAAGCAGGAACTCCCGATGCTTCCTATTTTCAAACGATAGGCATGTTAGCGATTAAAGGGAAGTTTCTGACCTTTCAGTTATCCATGATCGTTCTAGGACTATATAGCTTGTTGTTTTGTTATTTATTATTTAAAACAAAGCTCATTCCGCGTTTAATTTCAGTTTTTGGGGTTATTGGATACGCATCTTTATTAACAAGCGCTTTGTTAGAGATTTTCGGCTATAGTCCAGGCATGGTTTTATTTCTTCCAGGAGCCTTATTTGAAATCATATTTCCGATATGGCTGATCGTTAAAGGATTTAAGGAGAATACGCCATGAAGGCGATTGTTTACACGAAATACGGAACTACTGACGTTCTTAAGCTCAAAGAGGTAGAAAAACCTACTCCCAAGGACAATGAAGTACGGATCAAAGTGCATGCTGCATCCGTAAATTCGTGGGACTGGGATCTTCTTAGAGGTACACCGTACTTAGTCCGCCTTGGGGGGCTTCTAAAACCAAAATATAACATACTCGGAGCTGACATAGCTGGACGAATTGAAGCGGTTGGCAAAGACGTAAAGCAGTTTCTTCCAGGCGATGAGGTATTCGGGGACATTTCCGGATGTGGTTGGGGCGGGTTTGCGGAGTATGTATGCGCAGATGAAAATGCGTTAACGCTGAAACCAGCCAGTATGACATTCGAGGAAGCAGCAGCCATGCCACAAACGGCGGTCCTCGCCTTGCAGGGACTTCGCGATAAAGGGCGCATTCAGAATGGACAAAAGGTATTAATTAATGGCGCGGGTGGAGGTGTGGGTACATTTGCGGTGCAGATTGCCAAATCATTCGGAGCTGAAGTGACAGGCGTGGACAACACGAGTAAATTGGCTATGCTGCTATCGGTTGGTGCAGATCAGGTCATTGATTACACGAAAGAAGATTTCACCCAACATGGACAGCACTATGACCTGATTCTTGATGTTGTTGGAAATCGATCGATATTCGATTACAAGCGTTCATTAAGTCCCAACGGCACTTATGTCATGGTCGGGGGTTCCATGGCTCGAATCTTCCAAGTCATGTTCCTTGGAGCATGGATTTCAATGATCGGGAGTAAGAAAATGGGACTCCTTTTACACAAACCAAATAAAAATGATCAAAATTATATGAAAGAGCTTTTTGAGGCCGGGAAGGTAGTGCCTGTTATAGATAGACGTTACCCGTTAAGTGAGGTTGCTGAAGCTCTCCGGTATCTGGGGGAAGGGTACCCCAAAGGAAAAGTGGTCATCCGTGTGGAACATTAAAACAAAACGCTTTTTGATTTATCACATATACTTGAAAAAATACATTATTGTTAAGCGCTGAAAGGTAGGTTTCACTGATGCCATTTATAGACCCAAACGCTGTTTCCACACCCACGGTTATCCGTGTTACAGATTATGGAGCCATACCCAATTCGGGTCAAGATGCTGTGAAGGCAGTCCGAACAGCAATCGGAGCAGCTAAAGCAATAGATGGTCCTGTCGTACTAGAATTCCCAAAAGGTCGGTATGATTTTTATCCTGAACATGCTGCGAAAATAAAGTATTTCATCTCGAACACAACGACAGAGGATGAAAACCCTGATGTAACTAAAACCATTGGTTTGTTTTTCAAAGAACACCGTGACTTGACAGTAGATGGTCTTGGATCACTTTTTATGTTTCACGGGAAGATGACCATGATAGCTTTGGATCAATGCGAGAATGTCACTCTACGCAATTTCAGTACGGATTTCGAGCGTCCTACCATGTCTGAAATGACCGTTGAAGCTGTCGGAAGCGATTATCTTGATGTTCGAACGCACCCTGATTCTTGGTATGTGATTGAGGAGGGGAAGCTGACTTGGATTGGCGAGAGTTGGAAATATTCGGACGGACCTGCACAGGAATATGATCCAGTCACGAATACAACTTGGCGTGTTTCTAATCCGATGACATCGGCTAATAAGATAGAGCAGCTTAACCCCTTGCAACTGCGACTTTACTTTGATCATACGCTTGAAACGAAAGTCGGACACGTGTTTCAAATGCGAGATGGTATTCGAGATCAGGTAGGCGTATTTATCAATCAGAGCATGAACATTTCAGGGATCCAGCTTCACCTACATTACATGCACGGTTTAGGCATAGTCGGGCAATTCAGCGAAAATCTTACATTTGACGGACTGAAATTAGCGCCGCGCCCTGAGACAGGACGCACTTGTGCTGCATTTGCTGATTTTGTACACATGTCAAGTGTCAAAGGGAAAGTTACCATTGTGAACAGCCATTTTGAGGGAGCGCATGATGATGCAATCAATGTACATGGCACGCATTTGCAAATAATCGATCAACCCGCTCCTAATCAAATTATTGTTCGATATATGCATGGACAAACCTATGGCTTTGACGGATTTTTTCCAGGAGATAGGATTGATTTTGTACATGGACATTCATTAACGGTATACGCCAATAATACGGTAAAAAATTCGGAAATGATTAATTTGCGAGAGATATTACTGACGCTGGAGCAGCCCATACCTGTGGGGATCGAAGCAGCTGATGTGGTTGAGAATATTTCATGGACGGCGGAAGTTGAAATACGTAATAATCGTTTTCTTCGGATACCTACCCGAGGAATTCTAGTAACTACGCGAAAAAAGGTTGTCATTGCGGACAATCATATGAAAGGAATCCAAATGAGCGGGATCTTAATAGCTGACGATGCAGAAAGTTGGTATGAATCCGGCATGGTGACTGATGTAATGATTCATCGTAATCAGTTTATGGAATGCGGCGTTCCAGTGATCAATATCGCTCCTGAAAATAAAGAAATTCATATAGAGAATCCCGTTCATAGACATATACATATTGAGGATAATGAATTTCTTCTTCGGGCTTATCCTGTTCTTTACGCTAAAAGTACGCAGGGACTTCATTATATTAATAATCAAGTTCTCGGATCAAATGGAGCTAATAGGTTGGATGATTCCAGTTTTGTCATTCATTTGGAGGCATGCAGTGATGTGAATGTTCACGGCAATAATTTTTTGGAAATCAATCATAACGTTAAGTGTATGAAGCTTGATTTATCTATTATGCCTTTGGATTGAAAAACTATGGATAGCCGATTAATTTCCGCCTAAATGGCGGTTTTTTTCGTATCATCAGGGGTATATTAATTTTCATTCCCATCTAGGGCGGCTGTTACCATTGTTGAGGGGGTTGGAAACATGATTAAAAAAAATGTCGCCATCATTAGCGGCAAGACCGCGGGTAAATTAAGCCGACTATTAGGTAATAATGGATCTACTCTTCCGGGCGTAGTGGCAATAAAAATCGATCCGAACATTATAAGAAAATTATCTCATCAAATTAAACATTTTATTTTTATAACCGGTACAAACGGTAAAACGACAACCTCAAATTTGTTAGCACACCTCTTAAGGTCAACTGGAATGAGAATTTTGAACAATTTTGAAGGGGCAAATATGGTTTCTGGCGTAGCCGCTTGTTTAATTAATAATACTACGATCTTGGGCCATTTACATTACGACTATGCTGTACTGGAAATTGATGAGGCAAGTCTTCCAGTCATTTTGAAACAAATCACGCCTCGGATGCTCATTATAACTAATTTTTTTCGTGATCAGTTGGATCGGTACGGGGAGATAGACATGCTTATCAAAGATATTGAAAGGGCCATACATCCGATCGAAACGAAAATGATATTAAATGCGGATGATCCCTTTGTTTTTCGACTAAGCTCTCTTAATAAAGATAATGTCTATTACGGACTGGGTAAACAGGCCTATACATTTGGAGATTACGGGATGAGTGAGTCCAAATATTGCCCACAATGCGGTGAAGAAATGCGATATGATCACATTCATTTCAACCAGCTAGGATTTTTTTCCTGCTCCTGTGGATTTGAGCGCCCAACCCCGCATTACGAAATTGACAGCGTTCAAAGCAACCCCTTAACTTTTTCAATGAAAAATGAGACCTATCAAATGAAAATGACGGGTACATTCAATGTCTATAATGCATTGGCTGCAATTGCTTGTGCCGCTGAACTTGGTATTCAGGATAAAAATATAAAAGATTCCTTGCCTAATTTTCAATTGGCGAATGGACGAATGGAGTTGTTTTTTTATAAAGGATTTCCATATATCGTTAATCTCAATAAAAATCCTTCGGGTATGAATGTTTCCATATCAGAGATCCTTTCAACTCATTATGAGAAGCAAATTGTCTTCTTTATCAATGACTTTATTGCAGATGGGAAAGATGTTTCGTGGATCTGGGATATTGATTTTGAATGCCTTCAAAGGGAGGATATTGGGCGAATCATTTGCTCCGGCAGTCGAGCCTCAGACATCATGCTTCGTCTTAAGTATGCAGGGATTGACTCTAATAAAGTTATACAAATACCATCTATCGAGAAAGCAATACAAGCTGCGTTTAGCCACCCGATGCCTACTTATTTATTACCGACCTATACAGCATTACAAGAGGTCAAAAACCACACGGAAAGGAGTATTAAGAAAGAAAATGAATCTTATACTCTATAACTTATTCCCAGATCGATTAAATCTCTATGGGGATAGAGGCAATGTGGTTGCACTTCAAAAGCGATGCGAATGGAGAGGCATTCAATTAACGATTGTGGATATAAAATCAACAAATGACATGAACTTATCGTCTGTAGATATTATTTTCATCGGCGGAGGCAGTGATCGTGAGCAAGGCCTAATTACTAAGGAATTACTTAAAATTAAAAAAGAATTTCAATTAGGTGTAGAAGATGGTATTAGTTGTCTCGCCATATGCGGCGGATATCAACTTCTAGGTAGTTTTTATGTCACTTCAGAAGGAACAAAGCATATGGGAATGGAAATATGTGATTTTCATTCTATTGCAAGAGAGGATCGTCAGGTTGGTAACATTTTAATTGATACGAAGGAATTCGGTAGAGTAGTAGGTTTTGAAAATCACTCCGGAAGAACCTATCACCCTTACCAACCGTTAGGTAAAGTCATCAAAGGTTATGGTAATAATGGGGAAGATGGCACAGAAGGACTTCTCTATCACAATGTCATTGGAACTTATCTTCATGGTCCAATTTTGCCCAAAAATCCATCCATAACGGATCATATCATTGCTGCCGCGATTGAAAGAAAATATGGAAAAAAAGAACTTATAGCGCTTGATGATGCTCTGGAATACGAGACAAAACAACAGGCAGAAAAAATTTGTCTTACCTTACAGCGCGGCTGAACTCTGCTCCCCAGACATGGGGATTTTTTTGTTTTAATTTGTTTTTAAGGAACAGGGCATATAATAAATCTCGTATAAGTGCAGAAATCAAATACGGGCGTATTTTTATATAGTTAGAATGTGATGATTTGGAGGATATGTAATGAGGAAAGCGTTATTCATCATCGTTATACTCGCAGCAATGTTAGGCCAAGTAGGAATCGCATATGGAGAAACCAATACGCTGACTATTCATAGTGGTACAGGTGTAGTGATCGATAGTTCGACAGGAGAAGTGCTCTTTCAAAAAAACAAAGATGAACAAGCGTTTCCTGCTAGCTTAACGAAGCTTATGACCGCTATTCTTCTAGAAGATCACGTGGCGGACGGCGCATGGATGACGGCTAGTAAAAAAGCCACCCAGCAAGAAGCAAGCAATTTTGTTTTCAATATGAAAATCGGTGAGAAGATGCAAAAGGAAGAAGCCTTGAGGGCACTTCTGGTGATATCGGCCAATGATGTAGCGATGATGATAGCTGAACATATTGGAGGCGATGAGGCCGCTTTTGCCGCGATGATGAATACAAGGGCAGCCTCAATTGGCATGACACATACACATTTTGTAACACCTAATGGTCTGCATGATCCACAACATTATACAACGACTTATGATTTGGCTCTGCTTGCCAAAGAAGCCATGAAATATCCCGCTATTATGGAGGCAATGGGAACCGAGAAGACAGAGGTGAAGACGGATCAGCGGTCTGTTGTGATAAAAGATCGAAGCTTTATTTTTCAGAATCCAATCGCATTGGGTGGGAAAACAGGATTTACTAACCAAGCTGGAAACACGTTAATTGAATATATGAAAAAGGACAATAAAACAGTTATCGCAGTCGTAATGAAATCATCGCGAGGAAATGAATATCAAGACGTGCAAACGATAGGCAATTATGGACTCGACCATCTTGATGTGCAGATGATGTTTCAGAAAGGGGATAGCGCCGGTGAGACGACCTTCTATGGTGAGAACGTTCAAGGCGTCCTGGGGAATTCCTATGTGTTGACTAAACGAAAAGATGATGGCGCTGTTTATACGTATTCGCCTGTTTTTACGCCGTGGCAAAGCGTACAAAAAACGATCATAGCTGGCGAGGTGATTGGCGATTATCAGATTAAGAAAAATGGGAAGCTGCTGACGCAAATCCCCATAGTGTCTGCCAAAGAGGTCGTTCACGCTGAGCCTTCTCCAATCAGTAACGAGGTAAGCCAATCATCATCATCAACAACATATTGGCCGTTTTGGGTTGCTGCTGGCATTGTGCTCTTTGCATTGGGAATTTACTTAAATTTATCTAGAAGGGAGAAAGCCGCAAGTGATCAAGGAGCTGGTGCTTAGAGCGAGAAAATTGGATTTTGTCATTATCGCCATTTTGATATGTTTCATGGTTATTAGCACGATAATGATCTATAGCGCCACTAATAATACGAAATTTGCTGGGCTGCATGTAAATAACCTAGTCATGTTCGCTGCCATGTTTGTACCCATGCTGTTATTGGCCGTGCTCGATTACCGGGACATTATCAGACATTTATCCGTCATATTATATGTTATCGGCATTCTGCTTCTAATCTTCGTTATGTTTAAAGGCATGAACATCAATGGATCTCAGCGATGGATTAATTTGCATTTTATGCAATTTCAGCCTTCTGAACTAGCGAAAATATTCCTTATCTTACTGTTAGCCAAAATGTTAGAAAACCGTAAGGGGGAATATCTACGATTATTTCAAGATATACTCCCCATGATCGTAGTTATGGGAATTCCATGTCTCATTGTTATGAATCAACCTGATCTCGGAACATCTATTGTCTTCGTTTGTATTTTGATTGGTATGTTATGGATCGGGAAGATTCGAATCAAGCATGGACTCATCGGGTTATTTGGGATCATTGGGGTTATTGGCAGCATTACAGCACTATATTTTGTGGATATCCCTCTATTCAATAAAATTGTAAAACCGCATCAACTTCATAGAATTCAAACCTTTTTAAACCCGGCTACCGATCCAAATCAGAGTTATCATGTTGTTAATTCCATAAAGGCAGTGAGTTCGGGTGAGTTAATGGGTGAAGGATTCCTTCACGGTAAAATGGTACAAAGCGGCTACATTCCGTATGATTATGCAGATTCGATTTATGTTGTCATTGGTGAAGAATTTGGTTTTGTTGGTTCGGCTGTACTTTTGTTGCTTTACTTTTTTTTGATTTATCGAATGATTCGAATTGCGATGACAAGCGAAGATTTAGCTGGTACTTATTTGATCATCGGTGTGATTTCGATGTTTACTTTGCAAATTTTCGAGAATATTGCGATGCATACGGGACTTATGCCCCTTACAGGTATTGCACTCCCATTTGTCAGCTATGGAGGAAGTTCCCTAATGACTAATATGCTATCCATGGGTTTGGTTCTTAGTGTATGTATTCATCAATCCAAGCCTTTTACATTTGGGGATGAAAGCTAAAATGGTTTTTTTAAACAATAAATAAATCAATTTAATCAAATGAACAAATAATTTTCATCAAGTTTTAATGTTATATCTGTATAATTGAAGTGAAGGTTATTCAAAATAGATTTGAATATGGGAGGCTAGAAAATGTTTTTACATAAAATTAGAAAAATAGTGGCCATTACTGCAATTACCGGACTTGTGTCAGTATTCCCAATGTCGGCATTTGCGGCAACGAAATCGGCGACCCATCACGCAGCCGTACATTCGACCAAATCAACTACCCATTCAGCTACTAAATCAAAAAATACGGTTCAATCCCAGAAAAAAAATCTAGAAAGTCAGTTAGCTAATATCCAAAAATCGATTACAAGTACAAAGAAGCTATTGGAACAAGCAAAGACTTCCAAAGTGCAGTCGAAGATTAAAAAGTATGAAGATAGACTGAAATCATTAGAAGCAACTGAAAAGAAAATTCAAGCTAAGTTAAAAGCACTCAAATAGGAAACACATGCAATATGAGTTCTATTCACATATTCCAACTATTTCGGTATAACTATTTGTAAAGGTGGAACTTCGTTGAAAAAGAAAGATCTCATCATTGTAGTTTCGTGTTTTATTCTGTTGCTTATGGTTGTTGCATACATAATTAGCTCCTATAGGTGGATGCAAGGAGTTATTTCAGATAATAACGATAGCCTCGACGGAAGCTTTGTAATTATGATGTTAGATGCTAATAATAAACCAACCAAGTATTGGGTGCTCCAAAATGAGACTGTCGATATGTCTAAAGGACTCATTTCATTTGATGAGAAAGACGGACAGACGATCCATCTTCATGGGAATGTCATCCTGAAAGAATTCGATGATGATATCCAACTTGAGACGATTAAAAAAGAATACGGGCTTAAGTGAAGCAAAGAAGTATGATAATGATGTGTCAGAAACCATTGGGGAGAAGGAGTTGAATATATTCATGGGTAGTCGAAGTTCCTTAGAACCGGAGCCTGATAGTAAATTACTGGAAGTCATGTTCAGACCTCGTGCGAATAAGAGTGATTGCCTCAAGATAAGGTATTCAAACTCTTTCAAATTATTGGTTTCCATGTGACTTCCTCACAAAGGAGGTTAATAACAATGGCAAAAAAAAATTATTTTCAATGGAAAAAAGACTTTGCAGAGGCTTCTAATATTCAAGGCTTTGATATTGAATTAAACCATGAAAGTACGAAACGGATTGATCGGTTAGTTGATCATTATGAGAAGAGTATTCTTACTCATTTAGACGAGGAATATGTGAGGAAGACGAGTTGGTCGGACCGGATTGCTGATCGAATTGCCTTCTTTGGAGGCAGTTGGAAATTCATTGTATGGTTCGCCATATTCCTGGCAGTTTGGATTGCTTGGAATACGTTACCGGTAACTCCCTATCACTTTGATTCAGCCCCGTTCATCTTATTAAATTTATGCTTATCTTTTGTTGCCGCTTTTCAAGCACCCGTCATCATGATGAGCCAGAACAGACAGGCTTCAAGAGACAAACATGAATCTATCATTGACTTTGCTATTAATTATAAAGCAGAACAGGAAATTGATGACATGCAAAGTCATCTTCACCGGATTGAAAGTGAACTATTAGAAGTCAAAAAACTACTTTTAGCATTTTCACAGAGAAATAGCGATGATGTTTTGGAATAAAAAAATGAACCTCCGATCCTCATGTCAGTGGGTTGGGGTTTCTTTTTTATTTGTGCCACTTACTCTTAAGGGAATTTGCGAGAGTATTTCTTTAGGAAGAGAGTGATGAGAGATGAGTAAGTTTTTCACGTACATTCTAGTTATCCTGTTCATATATACGGTTTTACCTACGCTTATAGTTCGACTAGGTGGATTCGGCGTATATACGAAGGGGAAGAGAGCAAATGGGATTGCTTTAACCTTTGACGATGGTCCCAACCCAGAGCATACGCCTCAATTACTTGATCTCTTGGGGACATACCAGATAAAGGCTACTTTTTTTGTACTTGGTTCCATGGCTGAGAAATACCCGGAATTAATTCTGCGTATTCATCAAGAAGGGCATCTAATAGGGATTCATAATTATGTACATTGGGCAAACGCTTTAATGACACCCAGAAAGGTCAGAAAGCAATTGCAGGATTCAGTAAAGGCTATTGAAAACATAATTGGGGTAAAACCGGTTCACTATCGACCACCCTGGGGGATTATCAATATCTTCGATTTATTCTTATTAAAGAAATTTCATTTGATTTTATGGTCGCTGATGGTCGGAGATTGGAGAAGCAGAGGCGGAAAGGAACGAATTAGAAAGAAACTGTTTTCGAAAATTAGCAGCAAAGACATCATTTTGCTTCACGATAGCGGTCATACTTTTGGAGCTCATCATAACGCTCCTATTTATATGCTAGAGGCTTTGGGTGAATTTCTGGAAGAGTGTAAGCGGAGAGAATATCTCTTTCTGCGAATTGATAATAAAATGAAACTCGATGGTCTACGGAAACATGATCACTACGGTTTTTGAGAATAACGAGTTTTGATGCAATAAGGAGCCGCATGGGCAGATAGCCTATTGCGACTCCTTATTTTGATTGCGCGTCTTATCCTATGTAATTATTTCTGAGAATCTGGCAGCGATAAGAGAGTAGGAACTGTTACAAACGAATACCCTTCATTTTTTAAAAGGGGGATCATTTGTTCAAGGGCATTTACGGTATTTGATAAACTCTCTTTTTTTCCGATTGCACAATGTTGCAAAATAATTCCACCAGGTTTCAATTCTTTTTTTACATTTTTCAGTATTTGTTGTGTTGGCGTTCCAGCCCAATCCCTGGTATCAACAGACCAATCGATGATGCTTAGTCCCATTGAAGAAATGGCCCTAACTTCCGAGCTGTTAAGAGCCCCATAGGGTGGGCGGAACAAAGTAGGACGGAATCCAACAATGGCGTTCAATTCATCTTGTGTTGAGCTTATTTCCTGATTCATCTCTTCGGTATTGATTTTAGTGAAATTAGAATGATCCCAAGAGTGATTCCCAATGACGTGTCCCTCATTTACAATTCTCTTCACGACTTCAGGGTGGGCTTTGGCTTGTTCTCCTATAATAAAAAACGTGGCTTTAACGTTATTTTTTTTAAGTATATCTAAGATTTGTAGAGTGAAACGATTATCAGGTCCATCATCAAACGTGAGTGCCACTTGTTTTCCCTGTTCGGGACCAGCATAATACAGTGATTTCATGTTGTTATTTATTAGTGTCGTTGTAGGAGGATGACCCACGTCTAGATCTGGAGTTGTCATACCGGCAACCACAGGAGAAATTAAATCTTTTGAAGCGTCCGCAGGTTTTTCTTTTGCTGTACAAGCAGTAGTAGTCAAGGTAAGCAAAAGTAGCGAGATAAGTATATATTTTGACCTATTCATAGCAAGCAGTATCCTCTCTTATAGTTAAGGGTCATACCCTATATTATACCAGAGAGTCCTGTGAGCTAAGTGTCTATTTTGTGTCGACAATTACCCATAGACGTGGTCTATGCATCCTGTGAAATATATTAATTACTTGTATAGATGATGATCGTATTATAGTGGAATTAAGAAAAGAAAGATTAGATGACGGGATGGAAAACCAAAAATATAATGTGATAGGGGAGATTTAACATGATGCACTATTATGTTTCCAATAAAGCTCATATTTTTTGGGATGATGTGATTGAAGCAGTTGTGATTCGTTGGAATTCCTTTGCTCAGGCGGAGGACTTCCGTGTACCACTAGAGAAAATGATTGAACTGGCAGTCATAAAAAAGGCAAAAAAAGCCTTGTCTGATAGCAGTCATACATTGCTTTTAGCAGAAGACGCTAAATGGTTGTCTGAAGATTGGCTTCCTAGACTACTGAATGCTGGGATTCAATATACTGCTACTGTTACTCCAGAGAGAACAAACACTAATCTCAGCGTGAGCAAAGCTATCGGAAAAGATACAACTATCTTGAGGCACCATGAATTTGAGGATATACACAATGCAGTCAGCTGGTTATCAGGAATATCTGCTTAATGCGTTAATCGGACTAATGAATCAGCTCTATAAACCTTCTTGCTGGACCGGAGAGCGGCATGTTGCGCATAACCATACTCCCTACGTGTGAAGGCGGTATCGGCACATCTAATTGAATCTCGAAGAGCGCTCCGTCTTCCAGTTCTTTCGATACGAACTCTCTGGTCACATAAGAGATTCCGAGTCCTTTCCGAGCCAACTCGATGAGTAGATCCACGCTTCCGACCTCGATTTCAGGCTTGAGGTTATGACCATAGCTTTGAAATAACTCCGTAATAGCCATTCGAGCCCGGCTGTTACGCGAGAATAAGATGATAGGGTATTGGAGCAGCATATCCAAGGAAAGAACCGCGTCTTTAAGCTCGGAATAATGGGCTCCCGCTACAAAACAATCCTGCAATTGAAAACTTTCTCTCACATCAAGCTGGGAATCGACGATCGGCATACGAACTACGCCCAAATCAATTTTTCCTTCTTTTAAGAGAGCAATGATTTCCGGCGTAGTTCCGTGATTCAGATGAAGTCTAATGCCTGGATACTGCATATGAAAGTTTTCCAAGTACGGAAGAATGTAATGCTTGAAAAGTGAATCGCTTCCGCCGATCCGCAGCTCGCCGCTGTCCAAATTTTTAAGCGCGGCCATTTGTTCTTCAGCCAGTGATATTAAGGTCTGAGACTTTTCTATATAGGAATACAGGATGGCGCCCTCTTGCGTCAGCTCAACACCTTTGGAAGTGCGATAAAACAAAGTGATACCAAAGCTGTCTTCCAGCTGTTTGATGGCGTGGCTGACACTCGGTTGAGTGAGGTACAAGGCCTTGGCAGCCTGCGTCAAGCTGCCTGTCTTCGCAGCCAAGTAAAATACTTTATACAATTCGTAATTATTGTTCATAGATTTGGCCTATAGCTCCTGTTAAAAATATTAATTAATGATATGGATGATAGTCGTATTATAGTAGAACTACGAAAAAGAAGCCAGAGTCTTCAGATTGAAAAATGGTTATAAGACTGTTACAGTCGCCAGAACAACGGGAAGATGAGCTTAACATTTTGCCGAATCGCATGTTTTATTTATCTGTTGGACCTGTGTTTTTCGGAACGATCGCAGCAAACATTCATTCAAGCGGACTTGGTTCTGCGAATGGCTGGAAGCGTCTGGTAATCAAAACGTGGACAATATGGGGCGGGGGAAATGCATGGTGAGGAGGTTGCCGGCTACACAGCAGAACCGGGAATTGCCTTGGACTCCCCAAATGATACTTACATTGCGGCCAGACTAGAAGTTGATGATCCGTTCTGGAAGGACATTCCCATCTATATCCGAACTGACAAGCGATTGAAAAAGAAATCGACGAGGATCGTTATCGAATTCAAATCTGAGGATCCTTTAAAGGATCTTTTGAACGTAGAGATTGGTCCCAACGAAGGAATTTCATTTCGTAGAAGCCATTCAGGTATCGAGGGTTTCGATGTAGATAAGATCGTTCAGATAAGTGCCATAAAAGACGGTGTCCCGGAAGCTTATGAAATTCTTATCCACGATTGCAAGCCTGGGTTTAAAGTACAAACAGCCGAGCTCATCGAACGTTTATCTGCAATAAGCGGGAAATGACAGGGAGGTGGCCGTTTTTTACAAAAAAAGGAGCATATTTGTATCGTAACTTTTGCGACACAAATATGCTCCCTTTTCTATGATTGCCACACAAACATAGCCCCTAAGTGAATTGAAAGTATTCATGTAATCAGGGGTAGTACCAGTGTAGCTGTCACCAGGGGTACAGCCGAAGGAAGGGGTTAAGCCCTTTCGGCGCCACAACTAACTTGATTCCATTGCAGCGACTGGTACTGGTTCTGGAATACGGTCGGCTTGGGTCGACGGAGTCTCACCGATTGGTCGAATGTGCCGGAGCTGCGTCACGACAAGGATGATGACTCCCAATACGATAACTCCGCTGGCTACAGCAACGGCGTGCATCCCGCCGGTAAAAGCTTCACGGGCGCCGGTGAGCAGCGCCGTACCGATCTGCCCGGGGAGGCCTTCCGCTACGGTCACGGCACCGGCCAAGCTGTCGCGGGAAGATTGCACTGCTGACGCCGGCAAGCCGGTAGGAATGGAGTCTGCGACCTGGCTGCGGTAAACGACCGTACCGATGCTGCCCAGGATCGCGATGCCCAGCGCGAAGGCGAATTCGCCGCTGGTCTGCAGCAGGGAGGCCGCCGATCCCGCCTTTTCGGGCGGGGCCGAGCCGATGACCAGGTCGCTGGACAGACTCGGGAGCGGCGTTGCGCCTACGTTGAAGAAGATATACCCGATGAACAGAATCATGAGCCCGGACTGAGCCCCCACCTGTGTCAGCAGCAGACAGCCCGCAGCCGAGATCAAAAGACCCGTCCCGATTAGGAGGGCTGGGCGGATCCGGCGCGCGATGAGCGGCGAGAGGATCATGCCAGCCATTGAGGCCATGACTCCGGGCAGCATACACAACCCTGCCTTAAACGGCGACATCCCTTGTACGAATTGGAGGTACTGCGCGACGAAGAGCATGGTCGCGCCAGTCAGCGTGATCCCAAACATGCCCCCAAGCGCGGCGCTGAAGCCGGGGCTCGCAAACAGGCGCAGGTCCAGCAAAGGGCTCGTCAGCTTGCGCTGCCGCGACACGAACAACGCGCCGAGGACGGCGCCCGCCAATATGAACAGCAAAGGCGCTATTTGCAGACCGTGCTTGGCGATTTCCTTGAGCCCGTATATGACCGGCAGAATGGCGCCAAGCGATAACAGGACGCTGGTCAAATCCAGCATGCCGGCCTCAGGGATACGGTACTCGGGCAGCAGCAGCGGCCCGGTTATGACCAGAAGCAGCATGACCGGCACACCCAGCAGGAATAGCGAGCCCCACCAGAAGTGATCTAACATGATGCCTCCAACTACCGGTCCAAGCGCCATGCCGCCCATGGAACACATAAACCATATGCCGAAGGCGAGGGAGCGCTGCTTGTGGTCGCGGAACATGTTGCTGATCAAGGCTAGCGTAGAGGGCGATACCGTCGCCCCAGCTATACCGAGTAAGGCGCGTGCCGCAATTAGCATCTCCGTGCTTTGGGAGAATGCAGCCAGTATCGAGGCTGCTGCGAAGGCCGACCCGCCGATTAACAGCAGCTTGCGGCGGCCGATCCGGGTCTCCCAGCGTGCCCATGGTGATCAAAAAACTTGCGAGCATAAAGCCGTAGATGTCGATGATCCACAGCTGCTGGGCGCTGTCGGCGCCTAGGGCGGCACCGATATGCGGCTGTGCGAGAATCATGACGGAGAGGTCGATCGAGACAAGAAGTGCGGGCAGGGCCAGCACGGCAAGCCCTGTCCATTCCCGCATGCCGGCATGCGTCTCATTCCCGTTCACCGCTTTCTTCATTAGTTCTTCAGCTCCTTGTCCAGAGCGTCCAACATGAATTTTGTCCCGTGCTCGCGCTGTTCCGGCGTATCGTAGCCGTCGAGGAAGGCGCCTTGCTCGGTGTAGATGAGCTGTGTGCCGCTGCCTGTCGGCATAAATTCCACTGTCGTAATGGAGACCGAAATCCGTGCCTCGTCCTGGTCCATGGTGTATGTATAAACGATGCGCCTGTCCTGAACGATCTCCTGATAGCAGGCGTCGAACGTATAGATCGGACCGCCCTGAGGGCCTCCGCGGTTGAACTCCCGTCCGCCGATCCGAAAGTCGAACTCGTCGGCCTTCGGAAACCACCGGGCTTTGGCCGACGGGTCAGACCAGGCGGTGAATACCCGCTCGGGCGATGCGCTGTAATTCCGCTCAATAACAAAGGTAGAATGCTTTACGGATTGTTCGTTCATGGTTTATTAATTCCTCTCTGGAGTGGGCTCATCCGGATGCTCGCCGAGATATTCGCCAAGCAGGTCGAGGTAGGAATTCCAGCTCTTTTGCCGCGCGGCGAAGTAATTCTCATGACTCATCCTCATGGCGCTCAATATTTTGGTGACATGCTCTAATTCCTGTAAAAGCTTCTGTTGTAAGCGTATTCCAACTTTCCACTCCGTTTCATGATCATCCCCTTTTTTTTGCGCGATGTTTTTTACCGGTAACTTTATTGTAAAACGTTACGCTACGTAAGGTTCAAGTGTTATTTTTCGTTAAAAGGTTGTCGGAACTCATGAAGCAAATAGGGGTAGTACCAGCCTAGCTGTCATGAAGTGTAAACGTTTGGAGACAGATGCATGATAGAAAAACAAAACTAACACAACTATTTTAAAAACAATCAAATAACCATTTGACTGAATGAAAAACCGGGAGTATGATAACACTATACTCAAAAGAGCGTTTGATTGTTGTAGGGGGTTCTTAAATGACTGAAAGAGATACATGTGAACTTTATTGTTTTGATGAAGAAAAGGTGCAGCGAGTGCAAAAATCACTACGTGAGCAAGATATTTCAGGTATAACCAACATGTTTAAAGTGCTTGCCGATGAAACGAGAATGAAAGTGGCATTTTCTCTATGTCAGGAAGATGAAATGTGCGTTTGTGACGTGGCAAATGTAATTGGTTCCTCGCTTGCAACAGCTTCGCATCATCTTCGAACGTTAAAAAAATTAAACCTTGTAAAGTATCGCAAAGAAGGAAAGCTTGCATTTTATACTTTGGAAGATGAACATGTGCGGCAACTCATTATGCTTGCTTCTACGCATAGTCAGGAGATGATGACAGTTGGAAAATAATGCACAAAACCAAGTAGAAGATAAAAACGTGTACCGGGTCCGAGGATTTACGTGCACAAACTGTGCCGGTATTTTTGAAAAGAACGTAAAAAATCTCCCTGGAGTTCAGGATGCACAAGTAAACTTCGGAGCTTCCAAAATAACCGTTTTTGGGAACACTACGGTAGAGGAATTAGAAAAGGCAGGAGCATTTGAAAGCTTGAAAGTGATGCCTGAAAAAGAGCGTGTCATCGAAAAGAAAGAGCCGATTTGGAAGCAAAACTGGAACGTACTTCTCTCTGCTCTGCTGCTTGCTGCAGGTTACGTTTTGGGGGAAGATCATTCGCTTTCGTTTATTTTCTACGCTGCATCGATGTTCATTGGCGGCTATGAATTATTTATTAAGGGTGTTAAAAACATCGTCCGCTTTCAGTTTGATATGAACGTTTTAATGACCATCGCCATTATTGGTGCTGCTGCCATTGGGCAATGGGGCGAAGGGGCAACAGTCGTTATTTTGTTTGCAATAAGCGAAGTATTAGAGCGGTATTCGATGGAAAAAGCTCGTCAGTCCATTCGCTCACTGATGGATATTGCACCAAAAGAAGCCCTCATTCGTCGCGGCTGCACAGAGCTAATGGTAAGTGTTGATGATATCAAAGTTGGAGATATCATGATCGTTAAGCCTGGGCAAAAGCTTGCGATGGATGGCATTGTCATTAAGGGCTCGTCTACCATCAATCAAGCAGCCATCACTGGTGAATCGATTCCAGTTAGTAAAACTATCGATGATGAAGTGTTTGCTGGTACGCTCAATGAAGAAGGTTTGCTGGAAGTAAAGGTAACCAAAACAGCTGAAGATACAACAATTTCGAAAATCATTTACCTGGTGGAAGAAGCACAAGCCGAGCGGGCTCCATCGCAAGCGTTCGTTGACCGGTTCGCGAAATACTACACGCCAGCGATCATGATTGTGGCACTTATAATCGCAGTAGTTCCGCCGCTGATTGTTGGCAGCTGGGGAGATTGGATATATAGAGGTTTAGCCCTTCTTGTTGTCGGCTGCCCGTGTGCCCTCGTTATCTCCACTCCGATTGCGATTGTAACGGCAATTGGTAATGCGGCAAAACGTGGCGTGCTCATTAAAGGCGGTATTCATTTAGAAGAAGCTGGCAAGCTTACGGTAATAGCTTTCGATAAAACTGGAACCCTCACGAGAGGTGTGCCCGTTGTAAACGATATAGTCTCGCTAAAAGGCAAGGAAGAAAACGAATTACTTGGTATTGCGGCGGCGATAGAAAAATGGTCTCAACATCCCTTAGCATCGGCTATCATTCGCAAAGCCGATGCTAACAACCTAGATCTTAGAGAATGGGAAGCTCAGAATTTTTCCTCGATCACAGGAAAAGGCGCAAAAGCAGTTATACACGGAATCACATATTACATTGGAAGTCCGCACCTATTTGATGAACTGAGCCCGGAAGGTTTGGAAGAACGAGTTGCTACAGAGATTTATCGCTTGCAAGAGCAAGGAAAAACCGTCATGGTACTTGGAACCGAAGATGAGGCGTTAGCCTTGATCGCTGTTGCCGACGAAGTTCGAGACTCCAGCAAAAACGTCATACAAAAGCTGCATGAGCTTGGCATCAAGAAAACCATCATGCTCACCGGTGATAATAAAGCGACTGCAGATGCTATCGGCAAGCGATTAGGCATTGCTGAAGTCCAAGCGGAACTCTTGCCTCAGGATAAATTAGATTACATTAAAACGCTTCAATCAAAATACGGCAATGTTGCCATGGTTGGTGATGGGGTAAACGATGCTCCTGCCCTTGCTGCTTCCACTGTCGGTATTGCGATGGGGGGAGCCGGTACCGATACAGCCCTTGAAACAGCAGATATTGCCTTAATGGGTGACGATTTAAGCAAACTGCCGTACACCATGAGCCTAAGTCGAACAACGCTCGCAATCATCAAGCAAAATATCACGTTCTCGCTATTAATTAAAGTGGTGGCACTACTGTTAATCGTTCCAGGATGGCTCACGCTATGGATGGCTATCTTTGCAGACATGGGAGCAACCTTGATTGTTACACTCAATAGTTTACGATTGTTACAAGTCAAGGATCATGAACAAAAGCTAAGCTAATGAAATGAAAGTTCAATAACATGAAAGTCTAGAAAATTATTTTCATGTTCTGGACTGTCATTTTGTTGTTCATGGGATTCAACATATTTATACAATTGGTCGATTACGAACAGTTTCTTTTGATTTTCTATAAAATGTGATTTTCCACAAGCAAAGATAAAGTTGCTCTTCGGGGTTAATAAGAGATATCTTTAGGAGACATTTCAAAAGTTAAATTTCAAATCCGCTTAAATGGCGGATTTTTTTTTCGTTCAAATACTTGCTGAAGGAATTGATGCAAGGGCGAAAAACAGTTTGTATCATTGAAGATGTCGTCATAACAGGAGGTCAGATCTTACTGAGTGCGTCAGAATTACGTAATGCTGGGGCAAATGTTGTGAGCATCCTTTGTGTGATTGAAAGGGAACCACAGGGAAGAGACTATCTTGAAAAAGCTCTTTCGAGAAGCAATATAACATAGATTTATTACATATAAGAGCTGCCTAACAAAAAAGGCAGCTCTTGATCATTGCAGATACTCCTTTAATTTTATTAAGCTAGAGGGGGCAATGAAAAACCAATTAGAGTGAATGCTACTATGGATAAAATTTACATTCGGAGGCTGGAGATGCAAAATTCGATTAAGCTGGTAAAACCATCAGTTGACTATAAGGATGAACAAATATCGTTTTATGAAGATTGGAAATCCAGTGGCAAGAATATCGTCCGATTGCCGACACAAAGATAAAGGGAATTAAAAAATACAGAACTACAGAACGATGAAAATGAAGGAGCATGAATAAATGACTATGTTTGTCAGCCGACATTTTACTAATCAAAGATTTCTTATTCAAGACTACATATTCACAAAACCCGTATTTTATACATATGTACTTAATAGGATAAACCAGGATAAACCTCATGTATCACAAGCGTTGCTGTTTGTTGTCGTTTGTTTCAATTGAGTCGGAACTCGAATCTCTCTCCTGTTTCCTATACCTGCCAATCCGCTTTTGTTGCTGCCTTTGGTCAGTGTGTTTAGTTTTGAAAAGTCCTTAATTTTACAATTCCATATCTTCAGAGTTTCGATGGATTTGTCTAATAACATTGCATCAAATTCACTCTGTGTTTGTTTAACCAACTCAGCTTTTTTCATTTTAGTGCACCTCGCACTTGGGCTAGTTCATCTTCGTAAACTCCATTATTCGCCATACCTTAAGGTATTCGCAAAATGACCACGCTATCCTGCCCTTTCGTTTAATGATGCTGGTATTCAAGGCAGACAGAGTTTATCAAATCACCTAATGAGCCAATCCGCTGTTCAACTGAATCAACATGATAAAACGTACATGTGTTTCCGATTTCATTCAGTTCATTTGTTGAGGAGTATAAATAAATTTTCTTTCCAGCCCCCAGAGCAATTCCTAACTCAACATGACTCCCTTTTCCAGCTGGAAACATGACAATTACAACATCTGCATTCATAACCCCTGCTACTTCTTCTTGGCCTATGTTACGTAGTTTTGTTATGGAGTCTATGTTTGAATGAGTTGTCCAGTCGTAAGTATGTTGAAAACCACGGGCACTCAAACTCTCCGCAACTTGCCGTACATTTTCTATATTTTTGAGACTAGATGCTATGTAAAATTTCATATATTTCCCCCTGTTTCAGCCTTCTAAACATTGCAGATTTATATTAACACATATCGGAAGTATCCTGCCCTTTAGTTGAACCGGCTACCGATAATCTCGGTAGCCGGTTGCCGTGTAGTTAGAGTTATCATTAGCTTAAGGCATTTGAAGCTTATTGTTCTGATTCAATCGTTTCCCATAACGAATCCTTTGCGACATTAATGTATTTCAGTTGCTTCATACCATAGAGGAAATCAGGTTTCCGATTGATCATACACATCCCTAAGTTCAGGATTCGCAGGTACCTCAGCTTCTCTAGCTCGAGCGGTAGCTCATGGATCGAGGTGTATTGAATCGTAAGAAGCTCCAGTTGTTCCAGCTCTCCAATCTCCGGTGGGATGCGGTTTAGGCTGATCTCTTCCTTCGGCTTAGCCCGATACCCGGGAGTCGGCCGATCCGAGCTCGCACATTGGATACATAGCTCTTTCAAATTCTTCAGCTTGGCAATGGATGCAGGAATACTCTCCAAATCATCCGTCAGGATTTTCAAGCGTTCAAGCTTGCTTAACTCGAACAGCCCTTCCGGGAGACGAAAAATATCCTGTTCAAAAATTTCTAACTCCCGCAACTCTGTAAGATCTTTGATTCTCTCAGGCAGCTCTGTCAGCTCATGTCTACTTATATACAGCCAGTCGGTTTGATGCTTAATAGCATCATCCAGTAGACGATCCAGGTCTCGATGAGCCTTTAGTTCCAAAAAGAGCCCTGTAATCCGATCCATTAGTTCGCTTGCTTCTTCCTCAGTTGCTTCAATCCCATACATATGTTCATGCACAACCGAGTAAAGGTAGTCTCCGCCACCTTCTTTCAAGAAACACAAGTCTTCCGGCAGGCAAGGATAAATCCAATCCGCCAGACGGTTTGCCATTTGTTTCAGAAGGTTCCCGCTTTCTTCGCAGCATCTATAGAAATAGTAGGTTCCCGCGGTATAAAAGGCATGACTGCGATAGGTATTTCTTATTTGTGTAATTTCATCCATATTATCGCCTTGGATTACGATGGTCTTAACCAGGTAAGGTTCCAACGCTTCCAATACGCTTGTGTAATTGCCCCGTACCAAATCAGCCGGAATTTTCTCCCCAAGCACAAAACATTCCGAATTCCGTATCGCCAGATCTATGACCTGTTCGTAAGCTTCGCCTCTAGGGTCTGTATACATTCTCATCCCATAAGTCTCCAATCCCATTAAAAGTAAAAATATTCCTAATGGCATGATACCATAAATTGGAACTATTCTGCCCTCCCCGATGTTATTGAGCTATTGTTCTGCAGTTAACTTAGGGCTTTGGTGGCCGATTGTATGGGATGTACATTGGTTTGATTTTTTCAATATTCTTTAGTTGTTCATCTGCGTTCCAATTATCACTATGCTTAGTAGCCTGCAACAACCATTTCGCACCTTTAGATAGCCATTCCTTTCGGTATGTTTCAAAGGTATATAGCATATCATCAACTCCAAACTCAAAAGCACAGCATATGCATATTTCGAATGATTCATTACCCTTTTCATCATAAGGTTGCTTTTCTAATTCATCATAACCACATACTGGACAAATGTAGCCCATTTTTTCCTCCGATATTGTTGTGATGCTATCTATGAATTTATTGTGAGTTGCGCGAAGCAAACCCCTTAACTAAAGTTTTCCGTTAGTTTAACGGTTTCCCACCAATTTACAACGAATTGAATTGGTAACTTTTTGTAAATTTCTGCGTCAATACTAATGTACTATCCCATTGAAAGGAGGAGTTTCATTTGAAGAAGTATGTATTTATAGCCTTAACAATCATGGTACTAGGCTTAATCTTTCTAATAACTACAACAAATAAAAATCCACTTCATACTTACCTCTTACCAGAAAACTTTGTTGGAGAAGTAGAAGTTACTTTTGACCAATCAGATTACCCACCACTTACCAAAGAGAGAAATACATTTATTTATCACATACCTAAGTCAGGTAAGTTGAAAACTTCAAATACCATGGAAAGTGGACCTGTTGAGGTATACTATGTTGACAATCAGGGTCAGCGTAAGAAAGTAAGCCACGAACATTTTTCTGGGGTGTCTTCGCATGGTGGAGGCGAAGATAATCATACAGTTGCAACATTCTTTATTGGTACAAAAGAACAATACGAAAATTATGTGAAACAACAATAATGTTGCTAAGAGCATTGGTTGATAATTAATAATTTGAGAACCATCATTCCGTTATCCTGCCCGTTAGTTCAATGCCCAGCGGCACATCTTTTGTTCAGATGTGTCTACACTTAGAGTTGCCACAGCTTTATTGGGCTTCCACATTTGAAATGTTATATACAGGGAGCCATATTAAAAACGAAGTTCCTTTACCTCTACCGCTAATTACATCGACTGTCCCCTTATGTTCTTCCAAGATCCACTTTGCTATTGATAATCCTAAACCAGTACCCGGCGTTTTCCCTCTTGAGGAATCAGTTCGATAAAATCTATCAAATATGTGAGGGAGTTCGTTAGGATCCATTCCAATACCGGTATCTCTAATCGTTAATCCAACTTTATCTTTATCTCTTAAGGCGTTAATCTCAACATAGCCCTCTGCAGTAAATTTATAAGCGTTATCGATAAAAATAAAAAGCAATTGTTGTAGGTAATCCTTGTCTCCTAATACGATGGTATTCTCCAGAACATCTAAGTTTTCAGTTTTCAATTCAGCACCCTTGGGAATTAATTGTGCCTTTCTCACTACCGAATCGACAATAGATTTAAATTCGACTACTTCACTTTTCATTCGAAAACCTGCATCCGCTCTGGCGAGTGCCAGGAGATCATTAACCAATCTCCCCATTCTTGTTGCTTCATCCGTAATGTCATTAAGAGCCTAGCCTCCACAGATATTCGAATTTCCTCTTCTTCGGGTAATCTACTAGGGTGATTATCCAGAGATGTCCATATTTTCTTAAGGAATTCGGCATTCCCCGTAATTGTGGTAAGAGGTGTTCGCAGTTCGTGAGACGCGTCAGCTACAAAACGTCGTTGAGATGCATATGAATTATCTAATTCTCCATAAATCGTTTGAATACGTTTAAGCATTCCATTGATGGTTTTACTGAGCAGACCAATTTCATCTTGTGCGCCATTATGTTGTATCCTATTTCCAAAATCCTCACTGTTTCGAAATCAGTCACCCGCATCACACCTTATCCTTGTATAATACTCCATCGATTGACTTAAGAATATTCCAAGTCGGTCTCCTTAACCATCAAGAGAGCATATTATACACCCATTTTACCATATCTTTACTCGACTATCCTGCCCTTTAGCTTAATAAAACAAGGAGCAAACTGCCGGGGCAAAACTGCTCCTTGTTTTTGTTCAACTATCGTTTTCCGTCCCTCAGTATTAAGGATTTATCTCACGTAAACTCACTCATTCGCAGGATTTCACCACTTTGGAATTCAATGGCCGTAAGGATACTAAAGTTGTCGCGACCGAGAGTTACCCTTTTTAGGCATGCGGGAATAGAAGAAACAATTGGTACATTTCCCCATTAAAAATCTACTGCACGCATACTCCACAATTCCCTGGAGATTGACCATCCCAAGGCTCTACGGGTCGACGCCCTTACATTCCTTCGTTACACCTATCCAAGGTGTGGAGACCGATAGCGTTTAGCGGATGGGTCTGTGCCCTTATGGAAAACGAACTCGGTCCTCCGTGCTTTCTTTGTTTGAAGTCCTGCGAATGAATCAATTTACGTTAATTCGAAGATGTTAGGCAGCTTGAGTATACTGAATGACCGTTTTTTCGGGAGTAAACGACTCCTCGGAATGCACCATGCCGACTAAGATTCGTGCCAGTTTTCCAAGCAATTTAAATATGGACTTCTGCTTACTCATATGTCTAACTTGCACATTATTCTCATGTAATTGCTTAAATACAGGGTTTGTTCCAACTAATGTTAAGGTAGCCAGATACAAATATTTCCGAAGTGTGGAATCTCCTCGTTTCGAGAGTATGATCTGACCCTTACGCTTTCCAGACATGCTCTCTGCCAAATTTAAACCGGCTTTCCGTAGCAACTGACGACCGTGAGCATACTGCTTCAGATCACCCGCACCAGCCAAAATTGCTGCAATATAGATTGTGCCCAGACCTTTAACGGAGCGAAGTTGGCTAGCAATTGGGACCTCACCAAGTAAAGCTGCGATTTCTTGAGCTATTTGGTTCAATATACCATCAATGCGCTCGTACTCTTCTAATAAGCGTTGTAGATCCTGTTTGGCCTCATTCAGCGCTACAGTTTCCCCCACGCTTTGAACCGCTTTAGAGAGTAGTTCAGCTGCCTTCTGAATTACCTGTCGAGCCTCCAGCTCGTTTCATATATTTTCGCCAACCTGTAATAACTTCTGATGTAGATTGACCTTTTAGATCTAACGGGGACGGGAACTCTTTGAGTGTAGCTATGGATCGTGGACAGGTCCAATCTTTAAACACAGAAGCATACTCAGGGAAGCGTATATCCAGCCAGCGGATGATCCGATTCTGCATCCGAACACTATTTGTGACCCAAAATTCCCGATCATTCATTAGGGTTCGTAACCTCTGAAAATGAGTTGCTTGTCGGATGTATTCATAGTAGTAGCCCCGACTAACATCATCTGCTATAACAAGGGCATCCTTCGGGTCACTTTTGGAAGGACAATTATCTCGGTTCTCCTTGTTTCGTTTCGTCGTTGCAGGATTCACTAAAACAACGTTTAAGCCTTTCTCTACAAGCCAGTTAGCCAAACTGTACCAATAGTGTCCCGTCGGCTCCATGCCAATTATGATGTTCTTTAGCCGGTGTTTTTGTTGTAAGCCTTCCATCCAACGAAGTAATTTTTCAAATCCCTGAAGTGTGTTTTTGAATGAAAGATGCTGGTTTGTAAGGACAATTCCTCGATAAGTAGTAGCTTGAGCTACTTGAGTTTCCTTTGCCATATCAATACCCACAACAAGATGTGAAGTGGTAATTCGTTCAATACGTTGATTTTGTCCATCTGATTGCTTAAACTTCATAGTAAGAGCGCCTCCTTGATGGTGTTGGGTATCTACCCGTCGACAAACCCATCATACCGAGGCGCTCCTTTTTTGACAAAGCCCATTTCTTAGGCTATACAGGAATGTTTAATTAAATCATATCAGCTTTGAAATAAACATTGGTGTGGCTCCGTCCTCTGTATTAAAGCCAAATTTATTATAGAAATCCACTGCATGAGGATAAGAAATTAATACTTTTGTTTTACACCCTTTATATCTATCAAGCATCATATTCATTAATTCCTTACCTATACCTTTACTCTGATAACTCGGATTAATAAGCATATAATGAAAATATACCGTTAAAACACCATCTGACAAAGCATTTATTAAACCGACAAGCTTCCCTCCTTCCCAAGCTGTAACAATTGAATGAGACCCTCTGATTGCTTGTAAAAGCTCATTTGGATACTTGCCAGACTCCCATTCTACCGAAAGGAATAACTCTTGGAGTGCAACCTTAGTGATATCCTCTATGCTTGAAGCGTAATAAATACTCATCCATATAACTTCCTTTCATACTATCTACGGTTCCTATATTACCATTAAAAATATGTATAGAATATGGATTGACTGAAGAAGAATTTGTATTCATTTACATAGAGAATTCATAAAAACACCTCTCTTGCTTAAACATACTAATCCTGAGAGCTTGCGTTAAACTGCCCGATAGTTTAACGGCATCACAGGGGCAATGACGGGAGTACTTCGTTTGCGTAAAATAGCTCTCCGCAATTTGTCGTGACGGTTCGAAATATCAGTTATAATAGAAAAAGGCATGGTATCCTTGATTTAGACCATGAATGTCAAAAAAATGGGGTTTAAGTGTTGAGAAATCATATTCGGGTAAATGGAAAATTACTTCAAACTAACAAGAAGTTTTCCGCTTTAAAGTTGAGACAAAAAGAGTGGATCGCTTCCTTACTCAGAACTAAAACGATCTCTCTGATGCTCGAGCATCAACGACAATTAAAACGTCCTGAACGCGAACGGATATTACAGGAGACTTTAATTGCTATAGAGCAAAAGGGAATATGGATACCTGATTGCGAAGTCCGTCGTTATTATGGATAATTTTTCATCCAAATGAAAATGAAAAACTACCTTCAACAATCCGATTCTTGATCGGTTAAGGCAGCTTTCATTGTTAATATACTATTATATTCGTTAATACAGCATGGCTGCCGATGTGAGAGGCAGCCTGACTTTATTGGTTGTACTATAGTATCCCGTTAGCCATCCATGCCGCAGCGCGGCACCACAGATTATGGAAGTATTGCAGTTCTTCCATGGGAGTTCAGGCATACACCGCAACCTCATATTGTTTCTGTTACTCAAAAGGGAACTCTTGCCACAACATTTCACGTGCCTTGCCGTAACGTGCAACAATTTTATCAAACTCATCATTCATTTTGGCGCTGCCAAAGTATGCGCTAACTCTTTTAACAGAAGGATTGCTTAATAGAGGAATGTAGTCCTCCATTTTCATATTCATTGGGAACCAATGTGTGAATTCAGTTAGTGCTGGTGCCTGTCCCAAACTACTGATATTTTTCAGACCTTTCATGCTTTCCAGAAAAATTTTTCTCAACTTAGGTAAGCCGCTCAATACGGGTAGTACCTCTACATTAGTAAGCGATTGAAGGAAAAAGTATTGCAGACCGGTTAGGGTAGAAATGAATGACAGATCGTTTAATCCACGAACTTGCCAAAGTTCCAGATACTTAATATTTTCCATTCCTTCTATCGCCGAAAAATTATTAATTCCACCCAATTTGATATCAAGTGACCACATTTTTTTCAAAGGAGTCAGATATTCTACATGTGTAGTTGTTACGGACCTCAAGGTCACATCTTCCAATTGGTGCAGTAAGCCAATTACATCAATATTTTTGGTATGGCCTTCGATATAAATTTTTTTCTATCCCCGAAAACGTTCAAGAACGGCAAGATCGGGCTTCTTAGATTTCGTCTGCCCTAAGATAATTGTCTCCAGCGTGTTAGGTAAATAGCTCAGTATTTCGAAACTATCCAGGTAGTAAACACCTATATTTACCGATTTTAATTTTGGGTAATGGCATCCAGATTGACAGCCTCTGTAATACAATCAACTGCAAACCGGGTCACATTAGGAAGCGCAGAAAGAAAATTTGTTGTCCGTACCTCTAAAAATTAAAATTCCATTTCGCAGAATTTCGAATCTTACAGCCTCATCTAGACCTAATGTTTGTTTTTGACATGCTAATATAGGATGCCGTTTATACCCGCATTTAGTCTGCTATTTTCCTCATACTTAATTCTTTCAGGCCAATCTCGTCCAATAATAGAAAGGCGGCTTCCATGTTTTGAACTCGGTCAAGCCAATGCTCTCACCTCTTTTACTTGACAAGTATACCGCATTATTATAATCTAACATCATTAGATTATTCGAACGCCATTAGATTAGGAGGTGACTTGCTGTGAATGTGTTCGCTAAATTGCATATTTTACACTGTGGATATGTAAAGGTCGATCAACGATTAGCTTTTAAAACAGCGGAACTAACGGATGTCCCACCAGTAGGATCAAGAGCGGAAAAAGACCAACTCCTGCTCCCTGTTTCTTGCTATTTGATTGAACACCCAAAGGGAGATATTCTCGTTGATGCAGGTTGGAGCGAAGCGGTTCGTTCCGAGCCTGAGACGGCCATAGGACCCTACGCTTATAAGATTTGCCATCCTCTTTTGCCCCCGGGACAATCCATTCGAGAACAATTGGAAGCAAGGAACAAACCGGTTCAGCAGCTCAGATATGTTTTGATAAGTCACATGGATGTCGATCATATCAGCGGCATTCATCATCTTAAAGGCGCACAATCTTTCATCGTTAGCGAGCCCGAATGGAATGCTGCTAAAGCCCATCAAAAGGCCAAGTGTCAAGGGGTCACGATTCGCCCCTTTTCCCTTGATCCGATTCCATTCGGCCCCCTAAAACTGGGGAAAGACTTGTACGGCGACGAAAGCATTTACTTCATCCTGACTCCCGGCCATACAGATGGGTTGATCTCCGTTCTTGTGCGCGTTCAGGACGGTTGGGTACTGCTCGTCTCCGATGCTGCCTATTCCGCGATATCGTGGAGTGAGATGGTTCTGCCCGGTTACACAAGCGATGACGAAATGGCATCCCAATCTTTGAAATGGATTCGTGAATTTTCTCAAAGAGATGATTGCATAGCGGTTATCGCCAATCACGATCCGCTCGTCAAGGAAGCCAGCCTTTGAGTGTTATAAGAAAATAGGATTTTACGGAGAGGAGATCATCAAATGAAACTTAACCATTTGAATTTATGTGTACACGATCTGTCAGAGGAAATAGTATTTTCAAAAATGTTTTCGACTTTCAACTATTAGATCAAAAAGGGGATTTCATTGCCGCAATGACCGACGGTCATGGGTTTACCCTGGTTCTTAGCAACTTACGGTCCGACCAAGACGAAGTAGATCTTTACCCCAAGGACTTCCATCTAGGGTTCTATGTCGAAACGATGACCGAGATCGATCAGTTCTATACGAAACTTGCGGCAGCCGGCATTGAATCGGAAAATGAGCCTGGAATGATAAGGGGGGTACACCCTGAATTTCAAGGCTCTGGGCGGAATTCTTTTTGAGGTGACCTGCTATAACCATTAGTAATGAGAGCCCTACCGCTGCCCTTAGGACGGTGCGCCCCATATCAAATCTATGACTCTGGCCGACAGTATACCGGTGATCGTCACTAGCAAGTCGGCGGTCTTCAACTATTCTGCCCTTTAGTTGAGCAAAGGCTGCCGATCATGCTGGCAGCCTCATCTTGGTTGTGTATGTAATTAACGTTATCCGTTAGCTTAATCAATTGTCAACCAAGGTGCACTCCTCCAGATAGCTTTCCTGGCAACAAAAGTTCTTTTTCCATTAATACTAATGAACATTTCAGTAGGATAACCCTTATATATTTGAGACAAATTTTCAGGCAAAATCGCTGCATCAAATTCCCATTTGTCTTCATTTTCCCCACATATTAAAGCTTCCCAAGGTCTTCCGTCCGTAGCTTCGTTTGTGAAATATACTCCACTTTCTGTAAATTCCTTTGAGAACTTTTCCATCATTGCCCATATGAGCGATTTGTGTTCATCTTTTAGCTGTCCAATTCGATTTTCAATTTCTACTGTCAAGAATAGTAAACTAACTTCTAACCAAGTATCTTGGAGTTCTTTCCTTACCTCTGGGGTCCACCCCGTCACATATGGTCGAATATGAAGTTGGCCCCCATCATTATGGAATAACTGTTCTTCTGCGTCACCACCAAGCCACGTAGTGTGTAATAGTTCCCATTCCTGCTCAGTTGTGAAGTATTTAGAGTCCAGTCCCAGAGATTCTAACACTTCTGCAAATCGCTTTATAACGCACTTGAAATTTTCCGGGTTACTCTTGATATAAGTTTGTATTTGAGAATATTCGGACATTAAAACACCTCTTGTCTGGTTTCTAATACCCCATAATTATAATGCTATTTCGTCACTAAGCTATCCTCCCGTTACTTCAACAGACAAAGGCAGCCGATCGTGTGAGGCTGCCTTCATGTCGTAATTGAACTATAGTTTTGAATCTGATTTGATACGCTTCAGCTTTCATTTTTTCATTGTTTATGACTTCGTGAACCGTTGCGAAAACTGTTAACTCAAAGAAACCGTCATCCCCCTTCTTCATATGTGTTATCTCAAAAGGCTCGAAACTATATAAGAATTCTTTTCGCTACTTTTTAGCTGTTTTTTATTGAGCTATCGTTTTCCGAGGGAACGTAACGGACAAGCATGTTACCCTTTTGTTAATAGTAAAAGGAAATGATTATACCAAATCGTGTTAAGAAATATACTTATATCCACGTTTGAAACGATTTATTGACCATCTTTACATTGTTCATGTTTGCCCAATTCTTTAAATCCGTGATACCTTTATCTTCATCCCTTGAATACCTAAATGCCATATCTAATGGGACGATCTTCCTCCTGTGAGGTAATATCCCGATAACAGGTTTAAAGTATCCCTTAGTCATTATCACTTTAATATCCCCCGAATTAATTAAAATTCCATTTAATATAATTTGGTCATTGAATAAGCATAACTCGGTTGGTTTCTTGAAGAATGTTCTGTACAATGCGAGTAACAGTACAACTAAACACAGAAGAATCACCGTTAACGAAGCGTAGTATACACTTATCTGATCCCATGATCTCACTACAAGGATAGATTGACTACATATAATAGCAATCATGCCTATAATGGTTCCAATCCTTGAAGGACTCTTAACCAAATTCTTTACTTCCCTCAACATAGCACCTCCCTTGTTCAAATCCCTTATCTAAATATACCACATATTGGAAGTATTCTGCCCGTTAGCGTAACAAACACATTTCGCATACTCAAACTAAGAATGTCTACGAACTTATTTTTATTGCTATTCTTTATAACCAATTACTTTTCCGAGAATGTTGCTTTTTGAAATTGTACCAAAATATCTGCTGTCCGCACTGCGAAACCAGTCGTCTCCAATAATATAATATTGTCCCTCGGGAATCTTCAACTCATTTATATTTGTTTCGTTGCCTTCTAAAATGTCTTTTGCATTCCCCTTAAAATTATTGCGGATATTATCAGATAAATCAGTTCGATTTGATGCCTTTTGCAGTTCTTCAATGTTCATTCCGAGTCTGTGTGCTTGACCATAGAAGGTATCAAGTTTTCTTCCATCAATATAAATCTGACCTTTGTCAATTCGAATTTTTTCACCAGGCAGAGTAACAACTCTTGAGATTTCATTCTCACTTAAATTTATTTTCGAGTTCGCCAACTTCGGGTTTTTATAATAAATGATGTCTCCTCTTTGAACAGAATGGTTTTGGTAATAAGTTTCGTCAACAACAATGTCAGTACCATCAAATTCATGATGACCTCGGTCCATGTTGTCGTAACCATGGTGGAAAACATTCATGCCTTTAGTGAGACTAATATTGCTGATATCCTGTTTAGTTGAATTATCACGCAAAGGCTTTTGAGAACATGCAGTTAGTATTACAATGCTTAACATCACTGCTGGGATTCCACGCACTATTCCCACCCCCAAAATTCGTAACACTATAAATTATTTTATTCTGAAATCACAGTCATTTTACCAGGATATTTCCTAATTTTCTTCGAACATTTTGTTTTAATTAGATTATCCACTAGCCTGTTACTTTAATGAACAAATAGAGGAGCCGCCGCAAAAGCAAGCTACTCCACTAAAATTCGCCGTTAGCTCAACGATCTCTCTTTATGTTCTCAAAAATAAAGTTCAAAACATTAGTTTTGTTTAGTTTTTGGGGAAATCCAAGCTAATAAAATAGTTACAATAAACCAAATTGCTCCTCCAACCATACTAGCACTTATATTTTTATTAAAAAGATAGTTAACTACTGCCCAACTAACCCCACCTGCTAATCCCAATATTATTGCTTTGCGCACTCTCTTCTGCATTATATTTCACCTCTCAGATTGCTCTCTGCATATAACATACACAACTCCTTACTAACAAATAATCCCATATATTTAGACGCTTCAAAGACATTGATAGTTGCGTCTCACTCCCAAACAACTAAAAAAGTGGTAGCTTTAACATAAGCTATCACCACGTTCTTCTGCCCGTTACTTCAGCCGCCTCAAGTTTCAAATGGAAACCATCATTACGGTAATTAGCAGCACACGAGAAATAAGCCCGCTCAGGATCGGAATAGGTACTTTTTAAACGCAAATTACAAGAGGCCTATTAAGCACTTTAAAAATAGAAACTTTTCTCATTTTTGTACGTAAAAGGAAGTGTATTTGTTTTTCCAAAATATAGTTTTAAGGAGTGAATGGATTGAAAAAAATGAAACAAACGCTGAACACGCTTGGCAAATCAATGCTTATAACAATTACAGGAGTAAGTATAATTGCTTCAAGTGCATTAGCAGCGGATATTGGCACTACGACTCCAAGCAAAATGGTTTCAGATACCACAAGTTTAAATCCTGCTGATGCAAAAATTTCGAAAGATCAGGCTGTTGAACGGACAAGAAAGCTGTTTCCTGCAATAAAAGAGGCTACTGTGCAATCTGTTGATTTCGGGGATCCCAACACATACCCCCCACGTAATGAGAAAGTCTGGACGATTCAGTGGCAATTCAAAACAGAAAATGGTAGTTCTGGTTTCAACAGCAGAGTGGATGCCATGAATGGCGACTTACTGCAAATGTACATTCCTCCTCTTAACGATCCGCGCAGCATCAGCCATTTCCCACCCAAAATAACGAAAGAAGAAGCACAGCAGCTCGCTAAAGACTTTATCCTTCAGGCTGCCCCTTCTATTACGTCCGATACTTTACAACTGAACGATGATAATACACAGAATCAAAGCCGAAATTCTTTGTTTGGGCCTGTTCAATATAATTTCAATTTCAATATTATCATTCATGGCGTGAAATTAAATGATGGCGGGGTTACAGTAACGCTAGACGGGGACGGAAATGTCTTACAGTTCCAAAAAGTCCTTCAATTGAGCAATTATCCGTCCACTGAACCCAAAATAACGTTGGAACAAGCGATGACGTTTGCCAAGGAACATCAAGCGGCAGAATTGCAATACATCCCGATCCGTAAAGGAGGAAATAAAATCCAGTCCTGGTGGTTGGGATATGTGCCAAACCTTCAGCCGATTGATGCACAAACTGGGCAATTTGTGACGCTAGGCTCGCCAGCCAATCAAGGATCCAATTATGTATCTGTACCTAAAAAAGTTAATATATTTACCCCTGTCACGGCAAATGGAGAATTGACCGATGAACAAGCTGCTCAAATCGTGGAACAAGCTATCCCTATACTGAAAGAAAAGAAGCTTCTGCAAAAATCACTCAATGAGGGTTGGAATGGTGATAATCATAAAATCTGGTCGTTTACTTGGGGAAATGAAGAACTTAGAATGGGACCTTTTGGATCCAATAGAGCTACTGTAGACGCTCAAACCGGAATTATTTTAAATTACTCGACAGATATCTATGGCCCTTACCCTGCCGCTGCTAAACCACCATCAAATGAGCCTTCCATCTCAAAAGAAGCGGCACAGCAGCGGGCTGAGGAAGTGATCAATCTCATTTATCCCAATGCTAGTGAAGATTTAAAACGAATGGATCCCATCAACCGCCTGGATGTTTCATCTAACCCACCACAAAATTATTCATTTACGTTTCAAAGATTTTATAAAGGGGCGGCAGTCAATGGAGACAATGTAAACTTAACATTAGATTTACAGGGGAATGTGACTAACTATTATGCAAATAAGACGCTTTTGGATGACCAGGTTATGGGTGCTTTGAAGCTTAACTTATCTAAGGAACATGCGCTGACCCAAATTTGGGATTCTACGAAACTCGATTTACAGCTAAATTCGTTTGGTGGGTACACTTCCAGTAATACATATGAACAACCGGTTGCCAAATTGGTATACAATCAAGTTTTGAAAAACAGCAGTTTGACTTACAAAGCACTGGACGCGACCGATGGCACTTGGAAACCCGTTTGGTCCAATCCGACTTTAGCCTCGCAGTCTTCCGTGAAGCCAACCGATATTTCTGGCCACTGGGCACAACAAGATCTTGAGACAATGATCCAATATCTGATCCTTACTACAGATGAATCAGGTAAGTTGAACCCCGACCAAACCATCAAATATGGGGACTGGTTGACGATGATGGCAACAGCCTTGACGCCACAATACAAAAATTATTACAGTGGAAATAGAAGCGATAAGCCACTTTTTGCCGATATCAATGAGAGCAGCCCTTATTTTGATGCCGTCCGTACATTCATTCAACAAAAATGGCTGGATGCGAATCCGAATGGTAATTTAAACGCAGATCAAGAATTAACACGGGAAGCTTTGGCATCTTCATTGATTCATATTCTAAAATACAATAAACTGTCGAGCGTCTTGGCTCCCACCTTAAAAGAACTGCCATTCACAGACAGCAATTTAATATCTAACAAATCCGATGTAGCATTAGCCGTTGAGCTAGGGATTATGGAAGGATCCAATGGCGCATTTGAGCCATTAGCTAAAGTTAGCAAAGCGGTAGCGGCTACAGTCACTATGCGTCTTGTCCACTTACAAGACAAACTTGATCAAACCATTGGACAATATTAGACTGACTCTCAAAAATCGAAGCAGCGACAGCCTGGGACTATTAATTACAGTCTTAGACTGTCGCTGATTATTTTAACTATCGTTCTTCGAAGTTTACTTTTTTCCTCCATAATCCCCCAGAACAGGGAGTGAATCCACTCCTTGTATAAAAGAATGTATGTTTTGAATCGTATGTCAATGTTACAATCTCTATCCCGACAAGTTCTGCCTCTTGCAGTAATTTCCTAACTAAGGCTTCGCCAATTCCTTTTTTCTGAAATTCCGGGTGTACAATTATGTCTTCCATGTACCCGTGTTGCAACCCCATCCCCGCAACATAGCCGAATGCTATAAGTTTATTTCCCTCATCTCTGAGACCAGCCCAAAAGTTACAACGTTCGAATAATGTTGGATAATCTGAATGTCTGCCGTCCCAACCAACCAGTTCTCTTAAATTGGGGACTTCAACTGCTTCTATTGGCAGATTAATTATTATTTCTTGATTCAATTTATTATCCTCCTTTGTCTATTCTAATTAAAGTTCTACTCTATCTTGAAACTACCCTCCCGTTACTTGAACAGGCTGCCGATTACCTTTCGAAAAATGGGTTTATAAATGTTATTCATACTTATAATACCTCATAACCTGCCCGATACTTCAATGAAAAAACAAACCCAGCACCACCTGCCACGCGCCCTTTAGTTGAGTAGCAACAGATACCCTTGCAAAGTAATCTTTTAGCAAGTTTAAAGAGATTTCTTCAATCTCCAGATTACCCAGTTCACGAATCAACATATTTAGTTGTAGAAAGTATGCTTTCATTGTATGCGTGCTGAACCCCAGGATACGTTTGTCAGCTTCATACAGCATCCATAACTCCTTCAATGTCATAATAAAAACCCTCCCAAGTATAAGTTATCTCTAGCTTTGCTAGAATTGGGAGGGTTTAATCTTAATGCTTATTGTTGTGCTAGCGTTCACCGTTAGTTTAAAAAGAACCATCGAATGATGGCGCTTTTTGTGGTTTCCCACTTTTAATGGGTTACAGCTTTGTCATAAAAGGCTTGGTAAGCTTTCTCATAATCGTTTGGATAAAAATTCACCATACTTGTCTTTGAACCGCCCCCGAATCCCATACCATTATAAAGTTGAATCTTGCCTTTTTTAATTACACAAATACTATTCTCATACGTAAGTGATATCCCACTTCCTTCATAATTCTTTAACAAAAGCATAACCTTTGTGCCTTTTTCAGGGAAATCATAGTTAACAGCACCTGGATTTATGAGATCTGTTCGGGAATCTCTATTTAATACAATTTCCTTTTGAGCCATATCACCTTTTAGAACGGACTCGATTGAAATCATTACTTCCTTGTGTATCGCTGTATATTCAGTAGTTTGTTTTTTTGTAGTAACGTTCTTTTTAATTTCCCCAACTACAATGTAATCTGATGTGTTAAGCATTCTCTCTGGCGATATTACAGACATTTTCGCTCTTAATTGTGGTAAAAAGGGATTTAACAATGCTAGGCAAAACATCAGCATAAGGAGCAATCCAATTTTTCTCATATATTTCCTCCAATGGGAATGATTATATAATATTATCTCCCATTAGAGGAACGTCGATTCAACATTACTGCCCGTTAACGGCTGCTTTGTGGCAGCCGTTCAAGTATCGTTTCCCGTTAGTTTAGTCAAGGATGCTACGAAAAAACTATATATTTCGATTTTCATATTCAGATTAATGCCCAATTGAAGGATTTAATGAAAATAAATTAAAAATTACCATAATATTTTAACAAAAAAAATTACTGAACATGTATTTCCGATTTGATATCATTTTGACTTAAAAATTTCATTAAATCATTACTCAGCTGCACAATCTCATTGTTAGCATTATTCGCATAATCCGGCAACATCATATCCCTAACCATTTTAGTTCGTAGCCATGTCATAAAGAAAAGATCCAAAAATAAGTTTGGAAATTTAAGCACCATTTTAAGCATTGGTGGATCAATTGAAACGCCAGCTTTTTGTATTGCCCTTAGATACGCTTTTAAAGTGACTGTTATTTTGCGTGCCGTCTTTCTGGTTCTGGCTGTTTTTTTGTCAATTATCTTATTCTCAGAATGCAAAACGCTCAACATGGCAATGTCTGATACGGAATGTGTGATTAGATACGCTTGCATATCCTTTTTAATAACGTAGGGAAGCTTTGCTGTTTTAAATAATTTTGCGAGGTTTTCTATGCGTTCTGTCACTACACCATTAATTTCTCCAAATGCAGTTGCCACTATAATCTTTGGTAGAAATCGAGCATGCAATACTCCATCTTTAATCTGTCCGCCGAAGCCGGAAAAGCTGGTAAAAGTCTATCCCCTACGATATCCAGCCACGAAGAAAATCCAATTGAATTACTAGTCATCGTAACTATATTTTTGCTTTGATTATCTTTTAGCGCTAACAACGCTGATTCGGACCGATCATAACGAACGGTAACGAAAATAAAATCGTATACATCGTCATTTTCGAGCGTATCAATGACATTCACTTGTATCGATCTAACTGTACCTTTTTCTTTATATTGCAGGCCATTTTCTCTTAATGATTTAAATCTATTAGAATGTGCAAACAGGCTAACGTCAAACCCTGCTTCAATAAGCTTAATTGCGTACATGCTCCCGATGACACCTGCACCAAAAATTAAAATTCTATCTTGTTTTGCTGACATTAAAACCACCCCTACTTATTAACATTTCCTTTTGATTATCAGACAACATGTTGTATGATGTGATTATAAATCTTCATTATTCCTTGATCAACCATCAGTTTTTTATTATTTGTGGGATGATATTCTTATTCGCTAGTAGGAGGGAAACATGAAAAAGCAACCCCAAATAACGGAGAAAACAAGACAAAGGTTTGTAGAAGTTTTTTGTGAGTTATATAGCCAAAAGCCGATTGAGAAAATTTCGGTTCAGGAAATTGCGAATAAGTCAGGATATAACCGCAGCACCTTTTATCAATACTTTACTGACATTTACGAATTGTTAGACTCTGTTGAAAATGACTTATTGAATGACATGAAAAAAGAATTGGCGAATAAAGAGCTATCGATGCATACGGTTCAAGATACGCTCTATTGTCTGGACAAAAGAGAACATCTCCTGGTTCTTAATGCCCTTTTGGGTGATTATGGAAGTGCCCGTTTTTTAAAACGATTAAAAAAAGAAATCACTTTGGATCAATTAGAATTAAACGTTCCGAAAAACCATTCCTTAACGCCATACTTAATTGAGTTTTACCTGACAACTTCCCTTTCTTTATTTCGTCTTTGGCTCCAGCGTCAACAGGATTTATCGTCAGAAGAATTTTTCAAGTTAGTGGAGAACCTATATTCAAGAGGGATTACGCCCTATTTTAAAGAATGAGTCTGTCATTCAAACCAAATCCATATGTTGTATAACAATAAAAAAGCGCGCATAAGCTTGTTTACACAATATACTCCATAAAGACTGACCTAACCTACTCTTAAGGGTCCGCTTTCTGTATATACAGACTTCTGCAAGTTTTTCTTCAGAGAAATTGCCTCTATTTGTGATACGGTTCACCGAGATTGATCTTAAACCTCCTACCCGTTAGCTTAATGAAGCATCGTCAGTCTAATACTTTGTTTTCTCAGTCTACAACTTTATTTGCTGAGTCTAGCACTTTATTTTTCAGTCTAGAACTTTATTTTTTCCTTACAATTTCCACCAAGATATGGGCTCTGTTGAAGTAGCATTAGGATCATACCTTAACAAACAAAGTGAGAAATGCGTGAAAATTATGGGCAGTCTTTTTAGCAAGTGGGCTGTTAATCATGAACATGGTTTTATGATAAAATAAAGAACATATTTTCAGGTGGGTCAAGTCGCACTTGTGGGATCTGCTCATTTGTTTAAATGATTAAAGTATATGCCTTTTTCAAACTAAACTAACTTGTAATGTCTCCCTAAATGCGAAACGAGCTTTAGAAGTGATTCTAGAAGCTCGTTTTATTACTCTATTGTTTTCTGAAGAAAATGGACTTTTGCAGCGTTGTCTTGAGAAAATATAGCGTTAGACTGCCCCCCTTGATGTTGCGGGATTTATGAATTGAGCTATCGACAGATTTCTTTTGATCTTCAATCGACTGACGAAAATAAGGAAGATTTTCCAACAAGGCTGTCGAGGTCGTCGAGGGTACCATGGTGCACCTCGGCTCCGGCCGCCGTCAATGCTGCGACGGCCTTGTCTGAGCGGGCAAGGCTGACGACCTGGTGCCCGGCATCGATGAGTTCGCGGACGACGGCAGAACCGATGAATCCCGTCGCTCCTGTGACAAAAACACGCATATTTTTCATCTTTTCTTTCCTCCCTTGGTTTATCAGGTATAGGATGATGATTAGTTCGGATGATCAATTGCTTAAAGCTAATATCTTTAAAGTGTTTTTAGATGTCTTATATATCGGTAAGTGCTTAGAGCTTATCTTCGGCATAAAACTAATAGCCGCTCTCACCGCAGCCTGCTCGGAACCGTGCTAACAGTAATCGTAACCATTTTGAGATATTTGTTCTAAAACATACAAAACAAGCCGAAAAGCCCGTCAACCTCAACCTTCGGCTTGTTTTGTTTTATAGTTATAGTTGTGCGGACATTATAGTCCACTTACCATTACAATTCCGCGAGATATTTGGCGGTGCGAATCATTTGGCTGGTAAAAGAGTTTTCGTTATCGTACCATGCCGCTATTTTCACCAGGGTATCTGTTCCTAGCTCCGATACCTTTGTTTGCGTAGCGTCAAACAAGCCGCCGTAAGTCATGCCGATAATATCGGACGAAACAAGCTCTTCCTCTGTATATCCGTATTGAGCCGATTGGGATTTCTCCATCTTCTCGTTGACCTGCTCCACGGTCACGGAATCGCTCACAACTGCTGTCAATTCTGTCAGGGAGCCGGCCATAACCGGCACCCTTTGGGATGTACCATCCAGTTTGCCATCCAATGACGGGATTACGAGCCCTATTGCTTTTGCTGCCCCGGTTGACGTTGGGATGATGTTGCCGGCCGCAGAGCGCGCCCGGCGCAAGTCGCCATTGGCGTGAGGGCCGTCAAGGGTATTCTGGTCGTTTGTATAAGCGTGTATCGTCGTCATAAATCCTTTTTTAATCGGCGCAAGCTCGTTCAAGTAATAGGCCATTGGAGCCAGGCAGTTCGTGGTGCAGGACGCGGCCGAAACAATAGTGTCTTCTTTAGTTAGCGTGTGTTCATTAACACCATATACGATGGTGGGAACATCTTTCCCAGCGGTGGTTGAGATAACCACTTTTTTTGCACCCGCCTCAATATGCGCTGCCGACGCTTTTTTTGACGCGAAAAAGCCTGTACACTCCAGGACCACATCAACTTGTAATTCTTTCCACGGAAGTTTGCTGGGGTCTTTTTCGGCATAAATCGGAATAGCCACGCCGTTCACGATCAAGCTGTTATCGCTGTAATCAATTTTTTCGTCATAACGTCCCTGCGTTGTGTCGTGCTTTAGTAAATGCGCAAGCATCTTCGGACTTGTCAGGTCATTAATGGCCGCAATCCGATATCCTTCCGCACCAAAAAGCTGCCGAAAGGCAAGCCTGCCAATTCTGCCGAAACCATTTATTGAAATGTTGATTTCCATAATAATAACCACCTTTCTTCGTCTTTGTTAATTATATCCCTCGAATCTTTGTGGTACACTGTTATAAGTGAAGCAATTGACTATACTATCTGTCAGGAGAGAACCATGCCGCAAATCGACCGCCACAAAGACAGAACGGTAAATATTGAATTTGTTGCCGCCGAGGATTTGAACTGTCTTCCCTATCCGGAGCGGCTTACATTAATCTTTGTTACGTCCGGCAGCATCAACGGTGTACTCAACGAACGACCGATAGCGGTTTCAGCACCCAGCGTTCTGTGTTTGTCCGAAGATGATACGATACAAATACTTGAGAAGCATAACGCCTCAGCGCAATCATTCAGTTATCATCCCGATTTTCTTAATAGCATCTCGATTTCTGAAACGGAAGATTACTTTCCAAGCCATCTAAAAATACAAACAGGGCTTTCGCTTTTTCAGAGCAATCCAACACGCACCGGAGTACCTTTTGTTACCGAGAAAGCCTATCCGCAATTATTTGAGTGGTTTTTTGTGCTTGGAACAGAAGTGTATGCGCAAAGCGATGCACGCTGGGTATGCAGAATAAAAAAATACCTCATCCAGATATTGGGCGTGCTTGAGGATTTGAACCGCCAAAATGAACAATCCCCAGTTGATTTAGTGCTGGAATATATACACACCAATTATTCCGATAAAGTCACCTTGGAAGATTTAACGAAATGCGCACACTTGAATCGTGTGTCGCTTAATAAGATGTTTCAGGAAAGATGCGGATGTACAGCAATGGGATATTTGCTGTCGCATCGCTTGAAAGTTGCGGGGGATCTTCTCACCCACACGGGTATGAGCTTGAACGAAATTGCGCGTGCCACCGGGTTTGAGTATGACACTTACTTCATCAAACAATTTACGGCTAAGAGAGGGTTGTCTCCAACCGTATACCGGAATACCTCCCGCCAGTTCGCTACTGCTCAATAAGGGATTGTTTTGACATTGGCCGGCGGGCGCTGCAGCGGCCACCATTGAATCAGAGGTCACCGCCCCGCGGCGGTGGCACCATACGATCACAAAAAAACCGGTGGATCAGCGTTTGCTGATCCACCGGACCTCTCTCGGATGGTGGCTCTCAGCACCCTCCACCGGCATCAAATATTTTCAAGGATTGTCTCGAGGTTTTTCTCGCCCTCGCGGGTCTGTGCGCCCGCGGCCAGTGCCGCTAGTGTCAGCGGGACTAGAAGTTCCTACAGAACAAGATACAGAAATCATTCAAAGACTAGGTATTAGAACGGCTGGAGCCCATGAGTTAATAAACAGAACTGAATCGATGAAAGATTGGATTAAACAAAGATGCCGTGGGATGCTATTAACCTGAAGAAACTACTTGTTGAAATACCTATTTTAAGTAATTAAATAATAAAAGTCCCAATAGCTTTTCAACATGAACAAAGGTAAAGGACAATAAGGGACGCTCGGGACATTCCCGAGCGTCCCTCCGTTATTTTCGGCTCGATAATTACATCACTTTTACATCAACGGCATTTTTCAACTGCTGTACGTACATGTTCTGATCCTGCTATCGAACCAGTACTTTGCCAAAACGTCCGCCCTCTTGGATGACTACTTTGCCGGACGGATAGGCTTGTTTCAAATAGTCTGCAATGATGTTTCGATTCTGCTCACTTATAGGCAGACGGTGATGGCGAAGCCAAGTCATCGCTTCTTGCAATGCTGCTGTGGAGACTTCCGTCGTTTTCGTTTTCCTCGTGATTACCGATTAGTATGCATAACCTTTCAGATCCAGCAAATGCAGCAAATATCCCAATTCCATATGTTTCGGATGGAAGGGGCGACCGGTGACAAGTGGCCAAATTTCATTCACCAGACTATGCTCCGCTGGACTTGCTGGCATACTGATGTAACAGAACTTCCTAGCGCATTGAAGAATCTTTTTCACGCTATCCCAATTGTGAATAACTGGACACATCGAGACAAAGACAAGATCAAATGTCTTGCTCCAACCTCTGGCCTGCACATCAATATTTTCAAACTTCTCGGAAACAATCTTCACCTGGTCTTCGTTGACCTTTGCGATGTTTTCTACCAACAATTCGATCAGCAGAGGAGAGGTCTCTACGGCCATTACCCGGGCACCTCGATCCGCAAACGGAACGGAGAACACTCCTGAGGCGGCGCCAATATCCAAAACAGAGGCGTCTTCGAATCGAACTCCTTGTCCTTGAAGCCAGTTCACGATTCGTTTGGTTCGTATTTTTCCTGTTGCCCCTTATTAAATATTTCACCACAAAATACGATGAGGAACATATGTTTGGAGTATTTCTTTGGAACTGAGTTTGAAAGAGTTGTCACCTTAGGTTCAAACGTATAATGCGAACCCATCGTTACTGTACTCCAGTTGTTGTTATTTGGATGCCATGAAAGTGGATGATTCGTTTCGTTTTAAGCAGGAAGTGTTGGAGCAACTATGTTGTGCCATGCATTACAAATCATTTAAGGTGGCTACTTCTTCTGGAGATGGTCCATGTGCTTTTAATTTATTTCAAGAACTGTAACGCTTAATCTCCAATTTGATGAACTCGAGTATTTCCTCTTGATCATATGACTTCAGTTTTCTAAACAACAATACTAAATCAATCTCATTATCTAATCCTTCCATCTCTGAAGCATTTTGCATCAAGTGTTGTTCAGTACCATATAGCAACCACACTATATCAGTATCAAACTTATCTCGAATTTCCATCACTATATCTGTTGCTGGTTTATATCTATCCTGTTCCAATTCGCTTAGTGGATGAATAAAGCATCATCAGGACTGATCTTCTTTAGCGGTTCCACACTTTTATTACTGGTTCCATAGTTTCTTTACTAGTTCCAACAAGGTTTGCAATGGGTTTAATAGTAACAAATAAGTTTTGAAGTGCTTTTTACAACCATTTTTTAGGTTCCCATTCAACAAACGTTGTAGCGGGACTAAATTGTTACTCCACCATTTTTGAAACTATTGCTCCAATAATACCACTTTTCACTAAATAGCTGCGTTAAACTGCCCGTTTAGCACAAAGGGCTGCACGCGGCAGCCTTTCTTACGTTTGTTCAACTATAGCTTTGCGTTAGTTTAATCCTCTATTATGCTAGCCTATACATATGATTTCTCCATATTCATCAATTCCTAATACTAAGGACCATCCACTCTTGTCACCGACATCGCACGACCCGAATGACGCTGGAACAAGTTTCCGAAGCATGCGGTTACAGCAGCGGCCAGTATTTAAGCCGAAGCCGAATTTTTCAGAATAAGTTAAAGCTAACCCCGTCCGAATATCGAAAATGTCAGCGAGTGTAAGTTCTTCAGATGAGGCGCTTTAAAGTTTAGGGAGGGTCCGTTTCTCAACAAACTGCCTCGGCGAGCAGCCGAAATGCCTTTTGAATAATTGATAAAACTGGGCTGGACTGGTAAACCCTACTTTGCCGCTAATTTCAGTTACAGACCACGCCTCTGTTAGCAAGAGCTGCTCTGCTCGTTTCATTCGGCGCATCTGGACGTAGGACGTAAACGTCATACCCATTCCTTTTTTGAACAGCTTGGCAAAATAGCTGCTATTATAGTTCAGCTTGCTGCTTATATCCGCAATTTGGAGAGGAATTTCCAACTGTTGTTCGATATAGACAAGCGCAGGACGCAATTTCTCCGCTAGCTGTGGATCCATCGGTTTGATGATGTGGGCATCATCAATTTGAATTAACGTGTACATGAGCTTTTTCAAGCTAACATTTATAGAGAGCTCGTAGCCCCGCTGTTGTATCGTCATATCGAGCAGCATCTGATGGATAAGTTGGTGAATGACCTGTATGCTTGCCGGATATTTGCGCAGCGTTTCATTGAACTGTGTTAAATTGGCAGAGCGGCCGGTAAATGCCGCGAGATACGGAAGCAAGGATGGATCCATAAAAGCTGCCATATCAACATGGCAGACGATATACAGCAGATCGTCATGTCCATGTTTATGGGATCTGTGCAGTTCATTGGAGCCGAGCATCACCACATGACCAGCTTGCAGATGATAGCTGAGATGTGTTGTTTCCATCGTCAGGTTACCTTGCAGCACAGCGATCAACTCCACCTCTTCATGATAGTGCCAGAGCCCATATTGAGCGGATGGTTGGCTAGGATGATGCAGGGTCCATATTTTCATCCGGAAATTTGGATCTTCATAATCCACATGTTCTTTATCGTAAGCTGTCAGATTCACTGGCACGGGGGTCCTCCTGCACTTCATTGTTATTCCCATCATATCATGAATGTCCGTTTTCAAGATAATTGAAGCTTATATCAAGAGGCATTTTGGTATGTACTCTTTTAAAATAGAGAGAAAAGCCTACATTTCGAAGGAGCGATAGACAATGCATGAGATCGAGACACTCCCCGATGACCATGATCTTAGACTGCCTGCTTGGGGACCTTATACCAAACAATACATGGGTATCTCCCATATCAGCGATCAAGCGCGAGGCTTGCGTTTTGATCTTAGTTTAATGCCTGGCTTCTACAGGAGAAAAATGGATATTCCCAGCGTGCTGTGGGAATCTGGCTATCATCCATGGGAGGCAACGGCGGATTACAGCTTCTTCTCCCACCGCCATGAACTTGAATGGAAAGATCGAGTCTATACCGACATTTCCTTCAGCCGTATCGCCGATCAGTGCCGTCTGATTCGAGTATCTTTCGTGAACCAATCCGAGCATCCGCAAAACTTGGTACTGCACTGGATGGCTTCGCTTCAGCCGCCTCGCCTTCTCGGGCACGGCGACGTACAGGTATGTGCAGATGCGCAGATGCCCGAGGGCGCTGTGTGGGTTGATGCGCTAGATTATAGCGAATTGAATTTCGCACGCCCACGACCGTCGGACGGCTTGGTCTATGACGGTTTTCTTAGGGGTGAAATTCGTGGCCAGCATTTTACGGGGGGATCCGCAATAGGATGCAACTTCGGTGCCGACCAAGGGGACTTGCTGCGTTATGAGATAAACCTCGCAGAGCCTTTAAAAAACGGCGTATTTTTGCTGCGCTACCAAACAGAGAAAAGCGGGGAGCTTGAGCTTCAAATTGGACATCAGACATACCGACTCGATGTAGAGACTTCCAACTCCCTCAGGGTTGCCCGTCTACCGATCGGGACGCTTGCAGCAGGAGACTTCACGCTCTCCTTATATGCTTACGGCTCCGGCCCCTTGGTGCTGGACGGCTTTACCCTACTCGAGCACAATGCTATCGAGGAGGTTGTCTTTGTTGACCGCCCTTGGCACATCGAGCCTGAATTACTGGAAGGGCCTGTTCCTGGCAGCCTGATCCTCCAATATAAAGATTGCCCGTATCATTACGGCCTATTGTGGAACTACCCCAATGTAGAGATACGACAATACAAAAACGACGAACTGGATCGGTATGCCCGTCATACGGTGCATAATCACGTTGATGCCGTCTTGCAGGGTAATGGAAAGGGTCACTTTACTAATGTGTTCATGCGTCCCATTCATATCGTACCAGCTTCATCGAAGATCCTTCATGGTATGGTCTGCTCTGGGACGTACGAAGAAGTGCTTGCCTCCCTAACAGCCGTTTCGCTAGACTACGACAAATGCGAAGCCATTTATGAAGCTGAACATGCGAAGTTAATTCCGCCTCCCTCCTATGCTACCGGTGGCACCTATGCGTTTAGCCAGCAGCTTATGCGAGCTACGCTGCTAACCAATACAGTCTTCCCTGTCTACACCAGGCGCAGGTACATTCGCCACAGTACGCCAGGGCGCTGGTGGGATTCCCTATATACATGGGATTCAGGGTTTATCGCACTCGGGTTCTCCGATTTGGATGCAAGGCGCTCAATAGATTGCTTGAACGCGTATATGACAGAACCTGGTGACCGCCAGGCTGCCTTCATTCATCATGGCAGCCCGGTTCCCGTGCAGCATTATGTGTTTCTTGAGCTGTGGAACCAAGGGCAGTCTCTCGCCTTCTTGAATCATTTTTATCCGCGATTACGTCAATATTACTTGTTCCTAGCCGGGAAAATTAGCGGGTCTACTACTGGCATACTGCGCTCCGGAACTACTTAAGACATGGGATTACTTCTATAATTCCGGGGGTTGGGACGATTATCCGCCGCAAAAATATGTACATGCGCAAACGCTAGAAGCAACAGTTGCCCCTATTGTGACAACGAGCCAGGCCATTCGTATTGCTAAAATCCTGAAAATGGCTGCCGCAATGTCGGAGAATTGGCAGGAAGACATAAGGGAATACGAGCAGGATATAGAACGATGGAGTTATGCTTTGGAGAAGCATGCGTGGGATGAAGAAGCCGGTTATTACGGCTATGTCGTGCATAGCGAGCAGGGTGAGCCAGAAGGCCTTCTACGGCACAGTTCCGGGGCCAATTACAACATGGGGATGGATGGGCTTTACCCGCTAGTAGCCGGCATCTGTACCAAATCGCGTGCGGATCGCCTAGTTGCCGTGCTGTTTGATGAAAAACGTTTATGGACGCCAATCGGCCTGTCCACCGTTGACCAAAGCGCGCCTTATTATCAGGCGGATGGCTATTGGAATGGTGCGGTTTGGATGCCGCATCAATGGTTTTTCTGGAAAACCATGCTCGATTTGGGTTACTCCGATCTTGCTTTCCGCATCGCGGATACCGCATTAGACTTATGGAAGCGCGAGACCGAGGCCACCTACAACTGTTATGAGCACTTTATCGTGCAAACAGGTCGTGGCGCAGGATGGCATCATTTCGGCGGTTTGTCGGCTCCGGTTATCAATTGGTTTGCTGCTTATTACCAACTTGGCAAAGTTTCCACTGGTTTTAATGTTTGGATGCTGCAGCAGTCCTTTAACGAAAGCTATACGGCGTATCAGGCGGAATTTCGCTATGCCAGTGAAGCCGAACAAGCCTTCAGCATCGTGGTCAACATGGTAGACGGCGTGCACTATGAAGTGGAGGGAACAGGGTGTACCGTGCACTGGACGATTAACAACTGCGGTGGTGTAGAAATGCGCATTACCAATTGCATGCCGCAGGCCGCTGTGCGGATCCGGGCATGTTAAATGATTTTTACGCAATAGAACCCGCCTATCTTTGGCGGGTTCTATTGCGTATTTGTTCCACGATCCCTTAACCCCCCTTGAGAAAAATAGTTCAATTTGATATAGATGGAATCTTAACACTCACTGTCGTTCCATTACCAAGTTGACTCTCTATCTCTACTCCGTAACCCTCTCCAAACAGCAACTTTATCCGATTATTAATATTGGAAAGCCCTATATTTTTCCCTTCTAAACTGTTTTTCACTCTCTCCGCATATGCCATATGCAGTCTCGCTTTCATGCGTTCCAGCTCATCTTGACCTATCCCTTTACCCGTGTCCACTACTTGAAAACATATATCTCCATTCTCGTCCATATTGCCGCTTACACAAAGTTGTCCTCCTGCGTCCATATTTTCAAGTCCATGATAGACGGAATTTTCCACAATGGGCTGCAAGATCATTTTAGGTGTTTTCAAACCTAATAGCTTGTCATCAACCTTAACTTCCAAAGAGAACTTGTTTTCATATCGAATGGAAATAATATTGAGATAGGCCTTAATACATTGAATTTCTTCGCTTATTAGGACGAGTTCGCTTTTTTCAATACTATATCGAAAAATCTTTGACATACTTGAAGTAATCTGCGCTATTTCCTTACTGCCGTATTCTAGACCGATACTACTAATGCAATTTAAAGTATTATAAAGGAAATGCGGGTTGATTTGACTTTGTAAGGCAGAAAACTCCGCCTGTTTTTTGCTCAATTCCGCCTCATATAATCTTGCCTGGGTACTAATAACATGACTCGTCATCTCTTCCATTTTGTCAATCATGCTATTAATATCATAGGCTAGAACGCCAACTTCATTGGTTGAACGTACCTTCACCCGAAAGCTCCTGTCGCGATTACCAATTTTTTTCATATCTGAGACAAGCCCCATCACGGGTCGAGTCAGATTGTTTAAGAAAAAGTACCCCAGAATCATCATACTTATAATGATACCAATTCCTGCGATAATGCTAATATTCTTAATCGCCTTCATGTCCGTTGTCAGTTCATGCACCGGAATAACGCTTACGATTCGCCACTCATCCGCCTGCCTCAAGCCTTTTGCCTGAACGATGACATCTTCCCCATTGATTTTCGTTTTTACCCCATTAGTTAAACTTTGACTATCTATCGAAAGAATTTCCTTGAATAAATTGCCATGCAATTTTGCATTATTTGACGCAATGACCTCATTTCGGCTGTTAAGGATATACAAAACTGAGTTAGGCGTCAATTCTGTGTTTTCCACAAGATCTTGTATCTTTTCCATATTCACGATTACTGAACAATAGCCTGTCTTTTTAGAAAATTGAACCCCGCCAATCGCCTCAATAATGGGTGCTATATAAAAGAAATATTCAATTCCTGTTTTTTCGTCCTTTAATAAGTTTGTAAATTTCCCTTTAACAACTGTCTCACTCTCATTTTTAAATGAATTAATAAAATGAATATACTGATTTGAAAACGTAATATCACCGTTGGCAGTCGCTAAACTGGAAATTCTTCTTCCTTGATTATCAGTAATCACAATGCCATTCAAATAAGAATTAAAGAACCTCATATATTCAATGAGATCAATGACATAAGTGCCAATTTCAAAACTCCTTTTATAATCATCATCTGCAATGGTAAATTCCTGTACCCATTTATTATCAACAGCTATGTTTGTACTGACTTTGATATCGTTAAAAACGGAATCGATCTTTTGGCGAGTTTGTTCTATGATCGTATTCCCATAATTTACAGCTCTCTTTTGGGTTAAATTATAAAAGCTATAGTAGGAATAGAATTCCATGATGGTAAATATGAAAACCGAAAATAAAAATATCAGTAAGATCTGATGTTTAAGTTTTAGTCTACTAATCTGCAAATTTCCCCACTCCAGTCAACTTTTTCTGAATTTCGTAGGCGTTATCCCACATTGTTTCTTAAATACTTTATTGAAATAATAATAGTCAAAATAACCTACTTTGGTTGCAATTTCTTCAATGGACAACTCTGATCTTTTCAATAGCTCACAAGCTTTTTTGATTCTCAAATCGGTTACATATCCCGAAAAGGTTTTGCCCAAAACTTTTTTGAACAGTTGGCAGCAGTACACTTGGTTGATCAGAAATTTGACAGATAAATCTTTCAGATATAACTCGTCCTGATAATGATTGTCGATATATTTCACCATCTGGGTAAAAAAAGCGTTCTTATCGCTTTCATGCATGGACTGGCCGTTTAGTTGCTTTAAGTATATGAAAATGTCATTTAAAAAGCTGCATAAGGACTCAAAGTTTTCAAATCGCTCTTTCAGTTCAGAGTAATTGAGGAAATCAAGCTCCATGTCCTTCAACTCTTCGTAATAGGTGCCAACCAAACTGCTGACCACTTGATTCCATAAATAAACGACTTCTCCCATACCTAAATGATGAAATGAGAAGAAATACTTCATTTTCTGAATGATGTCATCCAAGTCTTCAAACTTTTTCTCTTTCATACTAGAAGCAATGCCATCTATAAACGGATTAACCAAACTAAGCTTTGGCTCATATTCAAATATCCCTTTTTCTTCATTCAAAAATGTTTGTGAAGCTGCAAGATCGGATTCCTTGATTAGCTTGGCCATTTGATCGTAATTCGTAGAAATGGAGCTAATTCCTATTGATTTTATGTTCGAACCTGTGAATATTGCAGCATCCAATTGAACATCCAACTCTGATCTCTTATCACTTTTGAGAATGTACAGTGTCTTTCTTGAGCCAAATTCAACTTCTAAGGTATGCCCTATATCGCCAAACTTAATGGCTTGACCATCCTTTTTCTCACTATCGGAATACACGATAACGACACGCAAATAATCGTCCGATGTACGATCAAAAAATGGCGTCAAACGTTTTAATTCACTTTTATCAGGTGCGGTAAGCGCATCTAAAATAAGGTTATTTCGAATGCTTCGCTTCTTGGAGAAATGCATGGCCAGCTTTTCAATTAAGGGATCTGCCAACTCAATATCTAAGGGCTTGAGACAATAATCCAGCGCACCATATCTTAAGGCCTCTTGCGCATAAGCAAACTCAGCGAAACCGCTTACAACAACGAAGTCAACATCCAATCCCATGTCTTTCGTCATCCGCATAAGGTCAAGGCCGGAAATATCAGGCATTCTAATATCTGTAAAGACTAGATCAGGAGATTCCTCAGATATGAACTCAATTGCCTTATGGGCACTTGTAAATTGACCTATGATTTCGAACCCGTATTGATGCCAGTTAAAGGCATTCCGTACTCCTTTTATCGCCCAAGGTTCATCATCTACAATAATTACACTATACATAAGTACCTCCATGATTGTTGGCTCTATCTATCAGCGAAAGCGCAATCAATATAATAATCGAAAGTTTTTTATTAAGATTTTTCATGTAAATAATTCTACTCTAAATTTTGATTAATAAAATGTATTTTTATAAATTAATTTTGTAATTATTAATGTTTTTATTGGCACTTAGGGTTCTTGCTATGTTCCCACACATATAAACAATCTCATCAAAGCAAAAAAACCTAGGCTAGGGCCTAGGTTTTAAGAACTGTATAAGTTTTCATCACAAGAGAAGGTTAATATTAACCGTCCTCTTTACATACTTGCATCAGTTTGGTACTAGTTTAATATAATCAAGTGACAGATGGTAGGCTGAGCTTGAACCATTTTTACCTGTAACATTAAACTTGAAGGATTTATCGCCTGCCGAGCTGAAGGTTATATTTGCCACATTCAGTTCCATATAGTTAAATGCAGTTGAATATAAATCCTGAACCGAACCGTGATTTACACTGTTTACCGACATCTGGAACTGTCCCCTGTTGGTTCCCTTTTTCACACCGACCCTTACGCTATAGCTGCGTGCCTCAGGCACATTCACCGTGTATGTTACATAGTCATTGACTGCATTGGCTTCTAGCGCAGTTCCAAATCCACCGCTCAGATTGAGGTCCCGACCGGATCCATTTCCGAACATAGAGTGTTTGTCGCCTGAGGTTGCGCTTACAATTAAATTTTCTGTTTCATATCGACTGCTTTGAACTGAAATATTATCAAATTTTGCAGCTGAATCATATGTCCTAACGCCTATACTACCCCCAATATTGGTTGAATCTGTCACACTAATCTTAGGTGTAGTCATATCACCAACATAAACCTTGATGGATTCATCTTGTGCGACAATTTTAACATGATACTGTGTATTAGCCGTTAAGCTCATAGAAGCAGTGGCAAGCGATGTCCAGTTGTTGTTTGCCTTCCCAATTAGCACCTTCTGATTGGGAACATCGAGTCCAGCATAGTAGCCTTGGTAAGCATCCGTACCTGTTCCAGGATTTGATACCCTAAATACCAGACCCGCATTGCCGGTTGAACCTGGTGTCACATCAGCTTCATAAATCATATCAGAGAAATTTGTGTCCAGAAGAGCCTTGGCACCCGGGTTTGATGCTACATTATACTGACCGCCAGATACTGTCCATGCACCGCCATATTTTGTCCATCCTGTATCATTACCGTCATCAAAGTTATCTTCCACTGCCATTTCGACTGGTATAATCGTACTATCTGCATTAAACTCAAATTTATCAAACGCCAGTACGCGTTGTGAACTACTCAGATAACGCTTATGGTAAAAAATGTACCAATCATTTGTTGTAGGTGATTGAACAATACCATTATGACCAGGTCCATCTGCTGTTGTAGTATCCGTATGCAGCATAATACCTTGTGGTACAAATGGTCCTGTTACAGAGCTGGAAGTTGCATACATGACCTTATAAGATGAATCTGCCCATACACCGGCAGCATAAGTCATATAGTATATCCCGTTCCTCTTGAACACTTTAGGCGCTTCAAAATAATCATTATCGCCCGTTTTAGTTGGAGTAACTTTCTTATAGACGGTTCCGTCAGACCATGTTCCCAGAGACTTCATGTCAGCGTTAAGCTTTACAACATTACACTCGCCCCAGCTGCCATAATACATATACGCCTGACCGTCGTCATCAATAAATACATCCTGATCCATTGGACCTGCGCCATTTCTTACAACATTTATAAGGGGTGCGCCAATCGCATCGGTATATGGACCTTGTGGATTATCAGCCACTGCAACACCTATTCCGCCTAATTGTCCATCGCCATTGATTGCGTTAGCAGCAAAATAGATGTAGTATTTCCCATCGCGATAAGCTCCGTTTGGTGCCCACAATGAATGATTTATCCATGATACATTGTCAGAACTTATTACATTTGGGTGTTTTGTCCAGTTGATCAAATCTGTTGAAGAAAATATGTCTATAGATTTTGCGCCAGTGCCAGACTCGCCAACTTGAGTCGAACGAGTCGGATACACCCAATATGTCCCATTATAAACCTGTACATCAGGGTCTGCATAATAGCCATCCACAAATTGTGGACCAGAGTGAATCGGAGCAGCATAAGCTAGTCCTGGCAAAGATACAAACAAGCAAATTACAATTGAAGCGCAAAACAATACCAAATTAGATTTTTTGATTTTTCCCATGAGACAACCTCCTTTTTTTGACTGACAATTTACTTTCCTTGTTGAACACGTTAACTCCCAAGCCTGGCCAGAATGCTTAAAGATAAACTTAATGCTTCCATCCCCCCCTGTGGAACAGATCTTACCAGCTGAATGTCGGCTCCTGTGTAGTCCCACAGATTTGTTCTAATCCCAGTTTTCGTGGAAGCGCTATCAAAATTGATTGCCTTCGGCCATTGAATGACTGATGTGCCATTCGTAGTGCCAGCTCCGGCGCCATTTACATATTGACCACCTCCAACAAGCTATACCCGCCACTGCTGCAAAGATGTTCCGGTGTAATCATTTTGCTATAAGCTTTGCTCCGTTTGCCGTACTTCCGCTTGCAACTTCAAGGGCTTTGCCGCTATTCACATTGTTGATTATAAACAAGCCATTACCTACATCGACAAAATTCCATTGATGCGCACTCTTATCCCTGTAATCCCAATTATGAATTCATATAAGCCGATGATTGGACAACGGCTTATATGAATTGTAAATGTTCTTCCAATTACTTCTTATTTACTTGTATAGCCTTGTAGATTTTCACGTTTTCATCCATCACAGCCTGACCGCCAGCTGCCATATATTCGCCAACCAACTTGTCATACAACGCATCGAATTCTGTAGGCTTACAGACGATCAGTTTATCGGTCATTAGTTTGTTCATATCTCCAAGAGTTTTGCCAAACTTAATATTGGACTCATTTGGCGTATCAAAGAAGAAGCTTGTGTACGTTTCTGTCGTATTAATTTTGTACGATTGTTCTGCAGCATCCTCAAGTCCCGGAGCCGATGCAGCTAAAGCCTTTACATTTTTCTGAGGGTCGCCAAGCTCCACACCATTCACAACCAATGTGTAATCAAGGTTTAGATAGCTGATTTGCATGTTGTCCCCAGTTTGATTAATCACCTGCGGAATACCATTCACCATCTTGTGATTGACCCCTTCCTGACCATATTGCAGGAAGAATAAATTTTTCGGGTCGGACATCCAGTTTAAGTATTTAATCGCCAACTCCGCATTTTTACTGCTTTTAGGGATAAAGACATTTACGCCATTTTCGTTATAAGCGATTTTCTTGTACTTACCTTCTGAATTCTTAAAAGTGTCAATTGGCACATAGTTTGCGGTAGGCACATTTGCTTTTAATGGCTGACTAATATTTTGTCTTAATGGATAATCCCAGTTTGCGCTGAAGAATCCTATTTTACCGTTGGTAAGATCAGCATCTGCTTGCTTTGCTGTTTTGTCTAACGCAAAATCAGGGGAGATTAATTTTTCATTATAGAGCTTGTTGAGGAACTTGAGGGCATCCTTGTTTCCAGGTCTTAGCCAGCTTGGCGCTGTGTTGAATTCTTCATCCGATTGTTTCCCCCAGAAAGACTCACCTAAATTTCCATAGTTATAATTCAATCCGGTTGCTGCCAATCCCCAAGGAATAACACCGTTTACACCTCCCGGATTCTTATCTCGGAATGCAATTAACGTATTATATAATTCATCCCTTGTCGTCGGAACTGGCATCCCTAATTTATCCAGCCAATCCTTTCGGATAAACATCCCATTCCAAGCTAATGAAGTTCTTTTCGCAGGTATCGCCATCTGTTTCCCATCAAAAAGTCCATAAGAAAGAACGGTCTTACCCAAATAATTCGTTAATTCCTTGCCATGCTTATCCAATAGATTATTCAATTGAACAATACCATTCACTTTCGCGTATCTGGATACGGTAGCGCTGTCATAAGTAAATGAAATGTCCGGTGCCTCACTTGCTGCCATTAATACATTAAGCTTTTCAATTTCCTGTGATCGGGGTACTGGAACAAATTTCACAATCGCATTGTTCTGTTTCCCAAAATTATCATTAATATATCGGGTCCACGTATTATTGTTCAGATCTGGCTGTCCCTGTACGCCTCTGTCGAATACTTCAACCGTTAGTGTAACCGGCGGACCTGACGGCGTTGCAGCTGCAGCTGACGCTGCTGGTGATGCCGATTGGCTTACTTTATTCGTATCGCTGCCACATCCTGCTAATGCGGTTATTAATAGGGTCGAAACTGGTAGTAATGCTAACATTTTTTTAATTTTCATTTTTTGACCTCTCCTTTATCAATTTCCACAAAAACCGTGAGTTTTTCGTAGCGCCCTTAAAATCGAAATCATTATTATCCATCCTATCTGATTGGTCCGATAACCACCACCCTTCAATCGAATCTCTTATCCCTTAATTGCCCCCGTCATTACGCCATCCACAAAATATTTTTGTAGTTTCGGGTAAACAACTAAGATAGGAACTGTTGCAAACATCACACTTGCAGCTTTCAATGACTCAGGAACAATATAAGCACCAACACTGCCTTCACCTTGCTGGGCATCTAACTGTTGATTCGCAGTGATGATTTGGTACAATTTTAACTGCATTGGATACAGGTTCTTATCGGTTATATAAAATAGTGCATCCTGAAAACCGTTCCATCTGTCAACCGCGTAAAAGAGACTTAACGTTGCAATAGAAGGCAAAGATAGCGGAAGCACAATCCGTACGAGAATCCCCAGTTCATTACAACCGTCAATCGATGCCGATTCTTCCAAGCTTTCTGGAAGTGATGCAAAAAAGGTTTTTAGGATGATTAAATTGAAAACACTCATAGCTCCAGGCAAAATTAAGCTCCACATCGTATTCATCAAATCCAGATTTTTCACAAGCATATAGCTAGGTATTAAACCTCCACTAAAATACATGGTGAATACCAGAACTGTTAGAATAAAGTTTCTTCCCTTCAACCTCTGCTTTGTAAGCGGATAAGCAGCACAAATGGTTAAAAACATACAAACTAGTGTATAGACAATAGTCAGCACAATCGTGTAACCAAGTGTATAAATCATTTCAACATCACTTAGAATCGTTTTGTATGTTTCAAGTGTGAAGTCTACCGGCCAAAGTGCGACCTTCTGAGAGATAATTGCATCATTTGAACTAAAAGAAAGCGCGATCATATACAAAAATGGAACTAAACACGTAATTGATACAACCGTTATGAATAAAATAATACTTATATCCGTGAAATTGATTCTATGTTTTCTACGCAACAAACTCACACTCCTTACCAAATTCCCTGCTCACCAATTCTTTTGGCAATATAATTGGCTGCCACCAAAAAGATTAACCCTACAACCGATTGAAAGAGTCCAACTGCTGTTGCCTGCGAAAAATCGCCAGATCCAATTCCGATCCGATACACATATGTACTGATGACATCGGAGTACTCACTTACCAGTGAATTCCCCATCACAAATGGCCGATCAAACCCGATCGAGAGCATCCTGCCTATTTGTAAAATAAGCAAAATAATAATGGTAGGCTTAATCCCAGGCAAAGTAATATGCCATATTTTACGAAGCCTGCTGCATCCATCGATATCTGCCGCCTCATATAACTCCTTATTGATGCCAATGATGGAAGCCAAATATATAATGGTACCCCAGCCAACACTTTGCCATATCCCAATAGCTACATACATGATCAACCAATTCGTTTTTTGAGAAAGGAACTCAATTTTTCCAATCCCGATGCTAGATAAGACTGTATTCGCCATGCCTCCTGAGGAAAATAGCAGGTAGACCATACCGCCAATAATGACCCAGGATAAGAAGTGCGGTAAATATAAAATCGTTTGGGTTACTTTTTTGAATCTTACATATCGGATTTCATTCAACAATATGGCAAGGATGATGGGTGCCGGGAAGCCTGCTACCAAATCCAGTAAATTTAAAACGAGCGTATTGGTGAGCGCACGGTAAAAACTATTTTGTTCGAAAATGAATTTGAAGACATCAAGCCCAACCCACTCACTCCCGCTAATACCCTCAAAAATGTTATAATCCTGAAAGGCCATCAACACGCCATAGATGGGTGCATATCGAAAAATGATGATATATGCCACTGGCAACAGTAAGAGTAGATATAAGAGTGCATCTCTTTTTAAGCTATGTAGATTACTGTTCTTTTTCTTTATTTTGATATTCTCTCTATAGTTTTCTAAAACCGCTTTCACTTGTATCGTCCCTCTCCTACTAATTTTTTTAAAAAATAACCTCCTACGAAATAATTTGAGCAAAATTCTTATAAAGCGATCTCATGTAAAGAATTATACCCTCATGAATTTTTATTAAAATGTAATTTTATAAATTGTTTTTGTAATAATTTTATATTTAAAACTTGGGAAATCCTTATCAAAGTAATAACTTAGATGACATTTGTACTTGAGTCAATAGAGTGGACACAAAAAAAGGTTAAGAAATTAGTTTAGCTTGCTTGTAATACTGCATTTCAAACTTGACTGGGGACAAATAGCCGAGCTTGCTGTGCGTACGCTTCCGGTTGTAGAAAAACTCAATGTACCAGTAGATTCGCTGGTGTGCTTCTTGGCGGCTTTGAAATTTATACCTGTACACCAATTCCCGCTTGAGGATGCTGTGGAAAGCCTCTATACAAGCATTATCGTAGCAGTTACCTTTTCGGCTCATGCTACGAATCATATGGTATTTTTTCAGCTGTTTACGGTATTCACTGGACGCATACTGCGATCCGCGGTCTGAATGATGAATAAGGCCCTTAGGCGGTCGTTTGGCTTCGTATGCCTGGTTTAAGGCATCTAGCGTCAGTTCCACAGTCATGCGATTGCCGAGCTGCCAGCCGACAATTTTGCGGGTAAACAAGTCAAGAACGCTTGCTAAATAAAGGTTTCCTTGACGCGTGTGGATGTACGTAATGTCGGTAACCCATACTTGATTCGGTCTTGTACACACATCAAAATGCTGATTCAGCCAATTAGGCGCAATAGGGTGGCTATGATTTGAATCCGTTGTTTGTACGCTGAATTTCGCTACAGCTTGTGAGCGTAATCCCTTCTCTTTCATGATGCGTCCAACCGTTTTGACAGCGACTTTGAAACCTTTCTTTCTCAGTTCCTCTGTGATCTTCGGACTCCCGTAATTCCGATCTGAATCCAAGTACTCAAATTCGACCTCTTTAGCCAACGCTTCTCGGCGCTTTTTCCGCTCACTTGGGGCTGTCAATCGCCATTTATAGTAACCGCTCCTGGATACACCTAGTACGCTGCACATCTTCTCAACTCGAAATGTAGAACGGTGGTCATCAATGAACTTGAATCTCACTTCGGGTCTTTGCTGAAGATGTGCAGCGCCTTTTTTAAGATGGCTAGCTCTTCCTCTAGGTCTTTGTTTCGCTGCTCCAAGTCTTTCACGATCTGATCGTGGCTGCGCAGATTCCCACTGCCCACGAAGGGCTCATCTGGAAATTGGCGATATTTACTCACCCATCTGCTCAAAGTCTTCGCTGGAATGTTCAGTTCGTTTGCAATTTCCGTGATCGATTTACTATGTTGTTGAATGTACTTTACCGTTTCCTCTTTAAACTTTTGATTGTAACGTTGGCGGGATTCACTCATCTTGGACACCTCGTAATTTGGATAGATCTATTATCTAACTCCCCAATTCGTTGTGTCCACTATTAAGTCTAAATGCAATTCGCCCCTTTATCCGCTTATATTTACAAATCTTATGGAATAAATAGTTATTACATTATTAATTAATAATGGTAGTTATGTTCTTGTCACCCGATTCGTTGATTTTGTACTTCTGATTGTTAAACTTCATAATTAGAGCGCCTCCTTGATGGTGTTGGGTTGTAAACCCGGGACAAACCCATCATACCGAGGTGCTCCTTTTTTGACAAAGCCCATTTCTTAGGCTATACAGGAATGTTTAGCGTAATGACTTGACCTGTCATCTACTGTACGGTTCAACGTAATGTATATATACACAAAGTACAACTTGACCACAAAATATACATCAATAAAAAAGAAGCCACTCCGACAATGGAGTGGTTCTTCTTTGGATAGAACTTTCCTTTTATTTATTAGCCACAATTGTAAATTCCCATGGAATGTTTTCATTTTCCCAACCACGATGCTCATCAAATTTCTTTAAATTAAAGCCAGATGTAATTACTGAATTTATTATTTCGCTAAGGGTATAAAGCCTAATCGAAACATCTGGAAAGTCTTGTTGTTCATGTTCATCGAAATAATGTTTATATGCTACATCCCCACTATGTAATTCTTCGTCAAAGTAACTTTGTTGGATTTGATATTCGATTTTAGAGTTAGAAACGATACACCTTCTTAAGGGATGAAAGTCACTTAGAACCATCACTCCATTATCTTTAAGTAATGAAAAAAGAAGAGACATGAATTTTTCAATGTCATTGAAATAGTGTAATATTCCACCTTCTAAGTATAGCATGTCAAAATGACCACTATACTTTTCTAAGTCTATATCATAAATATCAGTAACAACATATTGTATAGATACATTGGCGGAATCCGCCAGTTCAAGGGCATACTTTTTATTTTCTTCCGATATATCAAATACTGTTACATCTGCGCCTAACATTGCTAAAGGGACTGCTTTTCTTCCATTTGAACCACATAGGTTAGCAATCTTTTTTCTTTCAATCTTATCAAAATATTGCTTATGTTTTTTTAGCTGTGCTTTGGGATTATCCAATATTTGTTTCGCCTTATCCTTAGGTGAACCATCTCGTCTGTTCCAAAATTCATATGCTCGATGTTCCCAAGCTATCTTATTTTTAGTACTTTGTTCATTCATATTAGTCAAATCTCCCTTCAATCTATTTTGATTTTCTGTCTTGACAAGCATGGTTATCAAAAGAATCCGCATACAATTCTAAAGCAAAATCCATGATACCATTTATTGGAACATCATTCCATTTTATTTCAGATGATACATGAAAAAATCGGATAAATCACGTTGACCCGTATTATAAATTCAATGTGTATCTACTGCGTTAACCTGCCGGTACTTCAAAGAAAAAGGGAACAGCTGCCGGCCGCGGCGATCTGCTCCCAGGTTATTCAACTATCGTTTCTCGTTAGTTTAATGACTTAGGTGGACTAATCAAGTTCAGTTTGGAAATTTTGATGAACTTTAAAATTATCATATAACTGGGTGGTCTATAGCAAAAATTACTTGTTCGGCATTAAAACGAATAACTCTCTTTACTTCATAAAATCCAAGTCTCTTTAATAAGGCACATGAAGAAGTGTTTGCGGATTGCGCTTCAGCAATGAGCTTATTATATACTTTATCCTCAAAGGAATGGCACAATACTTGACTTATCGCCTCAAATGCAAAACCGTTACCCCAAAAACTTGATAGAAACATATATGAAATTTGAGTATATTCTCCATTATAGTGTGGTTTAATAAAATACATCCTAAGAATGCACCTGAAACTATTTCTCTCACTGTCCAATATTGGCAATTTTCTTGGGGATTTATCCATTCTGTAACTCTATTTTCGATTTGCTGAGAACTTCTTTGACCGCCCAAGTAATCCCATACTTTAGTATCATTGTATAATTTTTTTAAATCAATATAGTCAGCTCGATTTGTTATTTTAATGCTACAACGTTTTGTTTCCACTCTACATTCTCCTTGTAATGATTTAACTTGAGATAAATAGTTCACTAATTTATTCGATTATTACCCATACTTTTCCTTTGCCCGTTAATCTAATAAACAAAAGAGGAGCTGCTGCGAAGCAAGCCCCTCAACTATAGTTCGCCGTTAGTTTAGTCCGCTGCTGGAATTGTTAGTATGAATTTTTGGCGAGATCCCCCCTCGGGACCTTTCGGAACCAACTCGTTTGAAGGAATAAAACTAAACTTTTCATAAAGCCTTCTTGCAGCTTGACCTTCAGGAATGTCATCACCAAATGTAATAACTGATATTTTAGAATTGGAATGAACTAGACCTAGAATATGAGTAAGCAATTCCGTTGCTACGCCCTTTCCCTTCGAATGGGATGAAACAGATAGCCAACCAATTTTGTAGCTCGATGCATTTGATGAGGAAAACAATACTCCACCAAGTAAGTTCGACCCTGGTGAACCATTATTCTCTCGTACACAAAACGCAGTACCTCGATTAACATTTTTCTCTAATGCTTTAATAAAACTTGGGTCATCCACCATTGGACCAAAAAGGTATTCTACCTCAGTGGCTAGTTTAAACCATCCCTTTATGTCTTCATTTGTTGCGTTTACGACATTCGTCATTCAGTTTCCCTCAAAAATCAATTACTTCCTAATCTTACCACAGTAAACTGCCCGTTAACGAATTGAAGGTCTACCAAGTGGTCAATGTCATTTAGTTAAGGCGCAGGTCCAAATATCAAGAAAAAGAGCAGGTTAAAAATTAATTATCCACGCTCGACTCCAACCCGTATGTCCGCCACCGTTCTCAAGTCGTCGCTCCAGTGTTTTACATGCGGCTTGTGCAAGCTCTGGTGTATGCGTCGTCGTAATTTGTTCTCCTGGATGTAACGCAAACAAATGCGAAATATGTCGGTGCCCTGGTTCCAGCTCCTTATAATCTTCTAACCATTCCATTAACTGCCCGTGCTTCCCAATGCTGGGTCGCGGTAAACGTTGTAAAGCTTCTTGCACCTCACAACGGAAAGTATCCTCACAAGCAAGGATTGAACTAGCTTCTAGACATGCGGTAAATAAGGCAAATAAAATTTGCGAATCCATCGATGGACCTATACTGAGTACACCTTTGTTTCCACTTGGTAAAGAATAACTATTCTCTGGAGAGGATGATGGCGCCGTTACTAAGCGCCCCTCTTTATCTTCGATAAGAAAATCCAAGAAAAATTCGGCAGCTTCTTTCATAATCGGATACGCGCGATCAGCTAGAAATTGCTTATTTAAACCATAGCGATAGTGCTCCCATTCATGCAATGCTAGCCAAGCCCCACCCATCGGCCAAAACGTAGCTGGAACCCAGGCGCCCATGATATCCGTTTCCGCCCATAGATTAGTTGAATGATGAACAACGAATCCTCTCGCTCCATAAACGGATTTGGCAGTCTTTCGACCATTCACCCGAAGTCGATCCATGAAATCGAACAAAGGCTCGTGACATTCAGCCAGGTTACATACTTCCGCTAGCCAGTAATTCATTTGTATATTAATATTCACTGTATAATTACATTCCCATGGGGGTGTAAAGCTTTCGTTCCATATGCCTTGCAAATTCGCAGGAAGCGAACCAGGGCGTGAACTACCCATGAGCAAATATCTTCCGTAATGCACGAACAATGCGATTAATCCGTGATCCTCATGTCCTTGTTGTAACAACCGCAGCCTTACATCCGTAGGAAGGGAAGACGCCGTCTGATTACTTGGGTCATCCAATGTAAAAGTCATGCGATCAAATATCGCACGATGATCTCGAACATGTTCCTCTCGAATCGCTTGATAGCCTTTGGTTGGAACTTTTATGCCCGATACTTTAGAAAAGGCAACCAATCCTCCTGGACTGGCTGCCTTTTAATGTTGTTATTGAACTCTCGTTTTGCGTTAGTGGAACACCTTGTACGGCACGGCTATTTCTCCAACTCATAGCGGGCCGCGATAATGCCCGACTTGAGCGTTCGGTTGGACAGCAGCTTGAGCCTGATTTTCTCACCGTCGCCGTGGAATGCCGATTTTCCGCCGCCCAAGATGACCGGACAAATCGTCAGCAGGAATTCGTCGATCAGGCCGAGCTCAAGCAACGTCTTCGCCGCCCCCGGACTGCCGAAGATAACGAGATTTTTGCCAGGCTGCTCCTTGAGCGCCTTGATTTCCTCTGCGATATTGTCCTTGATCAGCATCGTATTGTTCCATTCGACAATGTCCATCGAGCCGGAAATGACGATCTTCTTAACATCCTGCAGCCATTTGGCATGCTCTATACCGTGCCTCGACGCATTCGGATTGTCCAGCACCGTGGGCCAGTAGCTCTCCATCATCCGATACGTCGTGCGTCCGTATACGGGAGAGCCGACTTCGGCTACGACCTCCTCGGCGTATTTCTCTAATTCCTCGTTGTACGGAATCCAATCTAGTCCTCCGTTCGAATCCGACGCATACCCGTCCAGCGACACATGCATGAACAATACGAGTTTTCTCATGTTTGCTTCTCCTCTGATTTCGAATTTAGTTGTTCGATTTTTTGGCAGTAGGCCCGTGTTTCGTCCTGCTCTTACGTTCACTATAAATCATTACGTTACGTAAGGGTCAAGTGAAAATCTGTCTGGTGAGCCTGGTGCTGAAAGTACACCTGAATATACCTCAGCAAGCTTCTCTCGCATTTGCGGTAGTAAAAGCAACACCAGCATATCTTGAAGTTGCAGCTCCCTTGAGTCCTTAATTGGCTTCTCACCAACTGAATTACAAAAAGTGGTTTGTGTTCCGACCATTGAAAGTAGGATTACAAAGCAAATTAAAACCTTCAAGATAATTTCCCCTTCCTATACCTAAATCCACCAATCACAACTTAATCTGTCCAGGTAAGGGAAGTGTATTCATTTGCGTATGGCTGCCCTGGGAAGCAACCCTTTTGTATTTAACATGACCTTGTCGGGAAAGAGATAAAGTTCTTGTCATCCGACAGACGCGTCATAGAGTGTTCACTTTTTTGACAAAGGCCAAATCTTAGAACTTACAGGAATGTTTGGCGGAACGAGGGTTGCCACGCGGAACCCCTTCGTTATTGAACTACCATATTCCGATAGCAGAGCTACATAACTTGTTACTTACTTAGAGGAACATTAAAAATCAATTCTTCTATAGTCTCTCCGTGGTAGTAAACTACAGAATCTGTGCGTTTATCCTCAATTTTACGTTGCGGTATAATGATCAATTGTTCAGGAAGTTCTTTGGGTGAATTATATTCACTCATAAAGCGAATTATCTTCATACTACCCTCTTTCTTTTCTTCCCCCCCCTATTAAGCCTATCCCCAAATTATTTCCCTTTTCGTCTTTTACTTGAATGTTACTTATAGAGGAAGGATCGACGAACGAGTAATTAATCGGCACGGTGATCTCGTATTCAATGGAGGTACTTAGTGGTCTAAAAACCACTTTTGATACGGATATCGTAATTTCATGAACTTTGTTTGACACAACTGGCTCATATGTTTTTGTAGCTTGATCCGTAAACTTGCGAGATACTGGAAATTCAATTGTCCAATTATCCTGAATGTTTCCAATTTTATTGACTTGGATAGTAAGTTGAAATTCTTCTGGTAGATGGCTTCCTCGGGTGATTTTGGTTGCTCACCGTCTATGTCTTTTTTCAGCACATATCCTTTTGTGCCATCCTCACCTATAGCACTGATTAATTCAGGTTCCATTTCTTGAGAAGTAGCATCTGTGGCAGAACCGTATGTCTGTCCGTTTTTATTTTTAGGATAGTTCATATTCTTAGCGCCAATATAAAAAGAACCAATTATGCTTTTCCCATCAACATCATACAGTGGGACATCACGACCAGGTTCACCGAGATAATCTTTTTTCAGCAAATATCCTTTAATGCCATTCACACTTCCTGCATGGATTAAATCAGGTAGCATTTCAACGGAGGTGGCTTCTTCAGCAGAACCATATGTCTGTCCATGTTCATTTTCATGATAGTTAAGAGGATTTGTATGGCTTTGATTAGTCGCACTTTTAGCATATATGCTTTGGAATGCCATTGCACCTCCCACTACACAAACGATAAAAACAACACCAATCAATATTCTGAAGCCTTTAGAATACATCCTGACTTTGTTCACTCCCTAAAAGTTTCTCACTCTTCACTCTATAGCCATTCGTCTCGTCCGTTTCACTTCTCATACGATACCAAATAATGGAAAATTGCGCTAAACTGCCCGTTAACGTAATAAAACTGCCCGTGAGCGGCAACCTTATGTCATTGAACTATAGTTTCCCGTTAGTTGAACGCGTAATGGCACTGAGTGTTAGAGTTTCTATCTTCCCACTGTATTTTATAGTGAGTTTGAAAACGTCATCTGTAGTGGGTTTAATAGTAACAACATCTGCATTTGCTTCAGATGACGTGTAAAAACTTCTAACTCCTTGTAATTCCTGAGGATATTGGCTTTCAAACTTAAAGCCTTCTCCTCCAACTAATTGATACTCAATTAGTCCGATTTTTGCTTCTCTGTTCCCCCCAATATTTTGAATATATATCGAATCAAACAATGAATTTTTAACTTTAAATATTGAAAAGGTGGCAAGCCACTCTTCTCCTTTCCCATAATAAACAACCTCATCTGATTTTTCTTTAAAATTACTAACTGATTCTTTGTTTGTACATCCCGAAATAAATAAAAGAATCGATAAAACAAAAGAAAATAATATTCGATATTTCATGAGTTCAATAACACCTCCTACTTCTGCAATTCCCAATATTCCATATTATACCATGTAGAGAAACATAAGTTTTAGTTATTCGACCCGTTAACGGAGTGAGGGGCTGCCACGCGGCAGCCCCTCTGGTATTCAACAATCGTGCCCGTTAGCCATCCATGCAGCGCAAGCGCAGCATCGCAGAGGATGAAAATGGGTAGAATTCGTCCATACTGCTACTATGGCTGGAGAGGAGGGTCGATGAACTATGGTGCCATAGAGCCCATCCTTTAGTCTGACTTGGGCGAACACGGTGCATCACAGATTGTCGCTCCCTGTTGGGAAGCACTCATGGGAGATTAATCCTACTCTGGTTGCTGCACCAGCCTCATTTTTATGTTCAGCCTTGAAAGGTCTTTCTTACTTTAATTTCATAACTCTTCTCAGGCACAGCCTTTTTTAAAAAAATCATTCGGCTAGGTCGAATTTATTATTGTCTTTTTGAGGTTTTTTAGCGGATTTAATTTTGATGGGAGTTCAATCAGTTGCTGAACTTTTCTGTGTTCTAACACCTAATTTTTTATCAATTTCCAAAACAGCGCACCACTTTAAATCCTCAATCCTATTATAAGTTGAGTTAGCGTAGCGGTACTCATAAACAATCTTCCCATCTTTATTGAACGCCTTTGCTTCTTTGGTTCAAATTAATATAAACGATGTGCAAAAAATGTAAGCACTCCGACTACTATTGTTATAAAAAGCCCTATCAGACGCCAATTCAATAGGTACTTATGCTGCAACATCTCTTTTCTTGAAAACCACCCACGACAGTACGTTAAAGATGACGAAATAGAGAAGTAACACTATAATTGAGAACTGCAGAGTCATCCCTGCGATTTTAGGACTGCCATTCAAGTATTGGGTCAAATCGGTGTTCTCAAACAAATAATATTTGGCCCAGCTAAATTGGGCCAGGAATTTTCCTATGGCAGTCCCGAGGAAAAGAATGCCTACGGAAGAGGCAATTGCGATCGAACTGCTACGGAATACAGTGGAGATCATAAATGCCATCGTTACTATCATAATCATTTCAATGCACCGATAACCGTAAGTGCTTAACACGTGCCCTACCATATTTACTTCATGTACGATGCCGTCACTGGCTGCATAAATGTAGGGCGCGCCCAAATCGCTGAATCCTTCCAGCATACCGGAAATCAATAAGGACGATCCATATAATACAACAAGCAACAAAATGGCGAAGCCAAATACCGAAATATATTTGGATAACAAAATTTTTGAGCGTGAAGCCGGACGAATCAACAGCATCTTGATTGTGCCGCCACTAAATTCTCCTGCTACGCTGTCAGCTGCTAGAATAATAGTGAAAATAGTGACAAGGTTAATCAATTTCGTCCCAGTCAACACTCTTCCCCAGAACGATTGATCCGTTGGTGGTTTGTTATGCTCCAATCTGTATTGATTTACTTTCAACTCCGCCTCAATTTGTGTTTTCTCCATTTGTTGGCGCAAGTTCGGACTCTTTAGCATTTTTTGGTCATTGTCTATTTGTTGTTGGATCGTTGCTTTCCAGTCCCCTTTTACTTGGGGCGCCTTGTTTGTATTATGAACAATGATGAGAACAGCAGTTGTTATGACTATAACTACGGCAACTAGAATCCAGGTGCGGAGACGGCGATAAATTTTCATATTTTCGTTTAAAAGCAGATTAAGCAATTTGATCACTCCCTGTCACTTCCAGAAATTTATCTTCAAGCGTTTGAATGTACTTTTTGATGCTGTACACTCTAACACCGCCTTGAACCAATCGAGCGTTCACATCAGCAATTTGCTCCTGATCCAACAAAAGCTCCAAGCCATCTTCTACCAGAGTAGTGTTAAATGAAGGAAGAGCGGACGCAAGGATATTTTGCGCCAATTCCTTCTGATTCACTTCAAAAACCACTTTAACCAGGTCGCCCGCGTTGGAATATTCTTTAATAAGCCGAACATCGATGACCTTGCCGTTCTTAATAATTGCCACGCGATCGCACATCAGCTCCATCTCCGATAACAAATGGCTTGAAACGACAACGGAGATTCCTTCTTGTGTCAGCTTGCGCAAATAATCGCGCAGTTCCCGAATACCAGCAGGATCTAGGCCATTCGTTGGCTCATCGAGAATGAGTAATTTGGGCTTGTGCAGCAGCGCTTGGGCAACACCTAATCTTTGTCGCATTCCAAGCGAGTAGGTCTTCACCTTATCATGGATACGATTTTCCAAAGCAACTAACGTAATCACTTCTTGAATGCGTTCCTTCGTTACACCTGGAGACATGCGGGCAAAATGAATCAGATTTTGATAACCCGTCAAAAACTTATACATCTCCGGATTTTCGACAATTGCCCCCACTTTTGCAATGGCGCTTTCGAAATCTTTCGTAATGCTTTCCCCATCGATCAAAATTTCACCTTCACTAATCTTCATTAAGCCAACCACCATACGGATCGTCGTTGTTTTCCCAGCGCCATTGGGGCCAAGAAAACCAAACACTTCACCATTTGGTACTTCTAAGCTTAACCTGTCAATTATCGTTTTAGTGCCAATCCTTTTTGTTACATTATGAAGCTGCAGAATAGGTAGACTCATTGGTTTCTCTCCTTTATTTATCGTATAAACTGATCTTATGGCTCGTTTATGAACTGAATGTGAACAAAAAAACCATAAGCCTCTATTGCAGCTCATGGTGTTTTAATGTCACGGTAAAGATTGTGCCTTGATTCAACTCGCTTTGCACATGAATATGTCCGTGATGTAGGGCAATGATTTTCTGTACAATCGCAAGACCGAGTCCGCTCCCGCCATAAGTTCGATCTCTTGCTTTGTCCACTTTATAGAATCGTTGAAAGATACGATCGATTTCCGTTGGGGAGATTCCTATGCCGGAGTCAGTAATCCTTATGATAATATCTTCCCTCTGACGTAGTAGTTCTATGCTCACTCGTCCGCCATCCGGAGTAAATTTGATACTGTTCGCGATCAAATTTGTCCACACTTGAGTCATCTGATCTTCATCCGCAGTAACGACGGTTTCTTGAAGCGATAAATCAAAGTCAAGCTGTTTGAGGGACCATTGGGGTTCAGCGGCGATCACTACCTGTCTGAACTGCTTGTCCAACCGATAGGAAGTTGGTGTATAAGGGTGGTGTTCCGATTCTAGAGAAGCCAGCTTTAATAAATTTTCGCTTAACCGGGATAGCCGTTCGCTTTCGGTCACAATAATCGTTAAATAGCGGTTGCGATCTGACGGGGGGATATCCACTTTTAGCAGTGTCATGGAAAATCCGCGAATTGAGGTTAAGGGTGATTGGATTTCATGAGAAACATTTGAAACAAAATCTTGCCGCATCTGCTCAATTTGGCGAAGTTCTTTCACCATATGGTTAAAACCGCCGGCCAATACGCCAAATTCATCCTGATGTTTGACATCCATTTGAACGGTATAGTCACCTTCAGCAATCCGATGTGTAGCCTCCATAAATTTTTTTAAAGGTTGGACTAAATATCTTGAAGAAATCAGGATCAACAAACTTCCTGTTAGTAGGACGGTGATAAGCATCGTAAGAATGATCTGATAAAAGTCGTTAAAAAAGTTTCTGATATCAGGTTTGATTTGGATAAACAATGCGTAATCATGTCCATTCACTTGAAAAGGAAGCCCGATGATTATATGATCTTCACTTCCTTTAGTATTACTGTAAAATGCAAAACCGTGAATAACATTATCTACATCGATCTTTCGTATTTCGGAAGCTGGAAGTACTAGTTGATCATCGCGGTATACTATAAATTTGAATTCTTTCGTCAGGGTCAAGTTATCTACAAAGGATTGAACATCCGTTACTTGATTTTCCGTGCAGTAGGTAATAATTTGTTTGCCTGTTGTTAGAGCTTTCTCCTGTACACGATTCTTGATCTGATTTCCATACAACAGCCTGGAAACGAAAGAAGCAACGATAAGGCTTATAATGAAGATGGCCAGAAAAGTGAAAACAACTCGGACGTATAATGTTCTGATCTTCATTCGTTCACCTCTATCCGATAACCTAAACCGCGAATGGTGGATATTCGAAAATCATCGGTTAACTCATTAAATCGTTCGCGCAGCCGTTTAATATGCACATCGACTGTTCGATCATCCCCTTCGTAGTCAAATCCCCAAATTTGTTCAATGCATTGTTCTCGTGAAAAAATTTGACCGGGGTAACTGGCGAGTTTGAATAACAACTCAAATTCCTTTGGTGGAAGGGAAATGCTTTGATCATTTATTTTAACCTCAAACCGCTTTTGGTCCATATGAACCTTACCGAATTTAATCATTTGCGAGGATGCGATTCGGTATCTTTTTAGAAGTGCCTTAACTCTCATGACTAATTCAAATGGATCAAAAGGTTTCACCAGATAATCATCTGTTCCCAACCGAAAACCTTTCATTTTATGAGCGGTTTCAGCATGGGCAGTGACCATAAAGATAGGGATATCGCTGCATGCCCTCAGATGGTGACATACCTCCCACCCATCCATCTCTGGCATCATAATATCAAGAATGATCAGATCGACCAGTTGTTCATCGATCATCCGAATTGCATCTTGTCCATTTGAAGCCTCCAGCAGATCAAATCCTTCCATTCTCATGTGAAGAGCAATTAATTCTCTTATATGCGGATCATCATCGACTATAAGCAACTTTACCAAGAGAATCACTCCATTATTAGTTTCAACTTCAAAGATAATATCACATAGGTTTATGAACTGAATATGAACGGGTTAAGTATTTGAAATCTTGTTCAATTTTCTGCCGAAGATTTTTGATATGCTGGTCGTTTGTTCGGATATCTCCATCATTATCGCCCCCCATTACCTTTTCAGTGATTTCTTCCCAAGTGAAAGAGCATCTCCTGGGTGGCGTTCTAAAACTAAAAGAAGTTTGTATTTATTCGGTGTCAAATTAATAGCGGCCTCATTATCAAGAACCTCTCGGTGCAGGGTATTGATCACGGGTACCGTCAACGTCATTTCCAAACGTTCCAGCGGCTGCCACTTCTCCTGCCGTTCTGCCAGAACTGAAGCAATCCTTCATGCATCTTGATCCCATCTCTTCCGGACCGGTTGTGATCGTATTCATGACATAAATATTTTTTAAAATGAGGCTAATACAACTATCAAGCGTTCATTAAACTCTATTCGATATGTTTTAATTTCTCCGTTTCTATTTTAAAAACCTCAATGCTTTTACTCAAAAAGTCGATAACCGTTTTGATTTCGTGCTCATCATAACTTGAAAACAGCTTTCCCATATCCGATCCGAAGGACAGAAGGATTGGAACGATCTCTGTGTATGTTACCTCCATGGTTTTTCCTAATAATAACCTTACGTCGATCACTTGGATCTTTATCCCGAAAAACAAAGTTCTGCAACTCCCCCCTATTATTATTATACTAGTTCAACTAAACTGCCCGTTAGCGTAGCGATAAAGCGGCAAACAGAAAGAAATCCACAGCATCAGACTGTGGATCTTAATTTTATATATTTTAAAGGGGGTTGAGTTTTATTATAGGCTTGGTTCATTAACGCAGTGTAAACTGTTTATTTCATTCTGATTACAAATACTACTGCAGCTGCACATCTCACAAAAGCTACTGTTTTGTACGACCTTTGAGTTATCGTTCTTCGGTGAGTTGAACAAGGCTACCCCGAATACATTTATCTCACAAATGTAATAAAGTCAATATTAACTGGTTCAATACCAACTGCTCGAAGTCGTGAGTTAATCTGTCCTCGATGACACTGACCATGCAATTTATCTAGGATCAGTATTTGCTAAATTAGTAAAAAAAGCTGTGAAGCTCTCTTCGTTTTGTTTAACAAGTTCTGCACAGATTTTTATATCGACCTCCGGACCATATGGAAAGTCGTGAACTGTCCAATCCACGTAATCTAGTTATCCATACTTTACTTTTTCAGCATTAGGGATATGGGGAAATAAACGCCATACCTCCTGGTTTTCATCTTCAATACTTTGCAGTGTTTCAAAAATACATTGGTTAGCCCAATTTAAATGCTCATACATCTTTTGGATAGTTTTCATTGAGAATCACCCTTCTACCAATATTAAAAAATCACTTGTGTTCTTTTTCTATAACAAAGCGTTTTACTCCTTCTTCCATTCTTCTGCTCGTTAGCACAGCCAGGCCACCGAGTTTATCACCGGCAGCCTGCTTAATCATTGTAATTGAATTATCGCACTCGTTAGTGGGAATATATCCCAATCATTTCGTGAGGCTCTCGAAGGTGACCGGATAATTTTTCAATCCGAATACAAACGAGCTCTGAATCGGTACGATCTCCTGACCTGGCACTAGCTTGATATCATGGCAAATTCGAAGCAGCGTCTCGATCGTAATGTGTCCCTCCAGGCGGGCTAAAGGCGCTCCTAGACAGAAGTGGATGCCGAAACCGAATGACATGTGCGGATTCGGCTTGCGCAGCTTATGAAACGCGTCTGGGTTCGTGAATTTGGATTCATCCCTGTTTGCCGCGCCAACCCAAGTGATTACCTGATCGCCCTTACGGATCAGGCTGCCACCGATTTGCACATCCTCCGTGGCCACGCGTCCAATGGAGACAATAGGTGGATAATAGCGCAGCACCTCTTCGATGAAGGTCGGAATGACACCGGGATCTTGGGCCAACTCTACCTGTAGCTGTGGCTGCTCCGTCAGGATACGAAAGCTGTTTGTAATCAAATTTGTCGTCGTTTCATTACCGGCTGCGAGAAGCAGAATGCAGAAATTGACGATCTCCTGTTCGCTCAGCTTCTCTCCTTCGATTTCAGCTTGCATCAGTGCGGAGACGAGATCGTCTTTCGGTTCGCTTGCTCGCTCCTTCAGAATCCCCTGAAAATAGTCCGTCAGCTCCCCGACCGTCTTCATTCTCTTCTGCATGATCTGTTCGAATGCTTCGTCACTCAGGTCTTCCGCACTTTCCACGAGCACATCAGACCACTGTTTGAAATGATGCCTGTCAGACGAAGGCACGCCGAGCAATTCCGAAATAACGATGACGGGAAGCGGTGCAGCAAAGTCGTGGACAACGTCCATTTCGGCGCCTGTCGCTTGTGACAGCAAGTCTTCGGCGATATCCCGAATCCGTGGGCCAAGCTCTTGGATCGCTCTTGGTGTAAATGCTTTATTGACCAAGTCGCGCAATTGGTGATGCTTGGGCGGATCCATGAACAGGAGGTTTTGGTTGGCGGCTACTCCCCGGGCGGAGGAGAACGTCTTGGGATCTTTGAGGATGCGATGCACGTCTTCATACGGAAACACATCCCAGCAGTTGCGATTCTCATCAAACCGTACCGGGCTTTCACGTCTCAGCTGGCTCAATACGCCGAACGGGTTCAGGCGGCTCTCCGGTGTTTCCAGTTCGGTCATCCGCAGCATATTGGCAAACTTGGATCCTTTCATAATCATTTCCTCCTTTGGTTGAAAATCCTACACTTGTATCCGGTATTTATGCTGATGTTGATGTTAGATAGAATTCCCTTGCCTTTACAGGTTTATTATATAAATTCTAAATGATAATGTACAATTTATCGTAACTTATGAATATATAGTATATGTTCTATGATTAATTAGTCCTTAAAACGACGATGGACTTTTTCAATTTTTATTTACAGGACCCCGATGCGAGAAAAAATAACGATCCAACAGGCCCTTGAATCATATAAAGCCAGTCTAAATCGAGATCTAGTTAAAAAGTCCAAAATAGGGTCACCCATGAAACGGAAAAAATCGTACACTAAGAAATTCGTTGCATGAAAAAACCGGATCCTTTACATGGGAATCCGGTTTTCGTAAACACAGCTAGAATGAAGTTCAACTAACGTTTCCGTTTAATGAAGAGGTTCTATGAATCTATATGGATAAGTAGCTTTAACTCATTTAAAAGCTTGTTCTTTAATTCATCCAATACTTCATCATTGGGTTTAACATCATCTGAATACATGGTTTCTCTAGGTGTCCACCAAACAGGAAATTTGGGATTTGCTTCAGTCATCCTTATTGGAAATATATACCAATTCATATGTGAATCACCATTACCAAGAAGTTCATAATTTAGCTTGTCTGGTTTGAAAGCTTTAAAAACAGCTTCAGATACTTTGCTCATTTCAATAAGAAACTTCTCCTTAAAATCAACATAGGTTTTAAACGAAACAAGCACATAAACAATATACTTTTGTCGTGTGGGTATAAATGGAAATTTGTTTGCGTGTCATGGATATTTGTTATCAATATTCCTGCCCGTTAGGTGAGCAAAAGGCTGCCGATCATATAGGCAGCCTTTTCGCATCATTTATTAAATCTTCCCATAATAATGGTGTTATAGTATTTACCGTCAGAAAGGATTTTGTCTTTTTTTAATATACCTTCTATTTCAAAGCCAAGCTTTTCATAAAGTTTAATGGCTTTATCATTTGTTTCTAAAACATTCAAAGTGATCTTTTTAATACCATTGGAGTCTGCCCAAGAAATAGATTCTTTTAAAAGATTTTTCCCGATACCGTAACCCCAAAAATCTTTTAATACGCATACTCCGAATTCTATTTTATGAGAAAATCTATTTAAATGATTTCCTTCGCATCTTGAAAACCCGACTATCCGATCATGAACTACCGCAACTAAAAATAAGTTCCTACTATTTTCTGTATCTGTTTTAATAATTTGTTCAAAACCTGGTACATCTATGAACGCCTCCCCTTTTTCTCTGTCTAAATTTTCGGTCTCTTCATCAATCTGTAATCTTAATTCAGACAAATCTTTTGAATCTTTATCGATTGCAGATCTAATAGTATAATTTGTCCCATTTACATAAAATTCTTGTTTGTCAATTATCATGATATACCCCATTCATATTAATTTGATTTCAGAAAAATAAAACAAGGGAGAAGCTTATTTTTGCGGTTCATCATAGCCGTTAGTTGAATGGCAGATCACCAGTCTAGTACTTTATTTCACGGTTTATCAAGAGCTAATTTCAAAAAAATCAATAAAATAAGCCATTCGAACATATTGGTCATGGATAATATGTCAACTGGCTTATTGAAATAACTATCGTTTTCCGTTAGTTTAATGTAGTAGTCGCACTTTTGGGGGTCAATTTATCACGGTATAAGTATAAATTATCTGCTTCAGAAGTAATTTCATTTAATAGGTCCGAAACATTCTTACCATGAGTAAATAAAGAATTTACAACTTGATATTGAGATAAATTACTGACATTTCCCCTCAAAGTCTAAAATTAGTATTATGTCTTGCAGTACAACCGGAAGATTCATAAAGATTTCTTTTTCCCGTAGTTTCACGAAATCACTCTCAAAAATTTTCAATGCAATTTGTTCAACAATAGCTTTTGAAGATAATGTATGTAGGTCTACTGTAGGAAGTAAATTGATAACAAGTTTCTTAACTTTCTCCATGATCCCCCACCAATACTAAATATACTTTATCCACTATTTTAACATTAATCAAAGTGTCTGGTTTTCGAAACCGACTGTTATTTCTCCTTCGTGATGAAACTCGATAACAAATTTAGAAGGAGAAAGAATAAATGTATCAGAACTGACTGCCAGTACATCATCAATTGCATTAATTGTTTTTTGAAGTGAGGTTTTCAATACAGGGAAATTACCATAACTCCAGAGAATAAATATAAAATCTTCAACTTGCCCGTACACTTCAGTAATGCAAGGCACAATTACATTTACATTTTCCATCATCTTCTTTGAGCTAACTTTTCCCCAATCAACCCTAGAATATGGTGAGAATGGGTATAACCTTTGGAGACAATCATATATTTCTTCGCTTTTTTCTTCCGATATTATATAAGTTCCTGCCCCTAAGGCATCTATACATTGGTCGAATAATACCCCATATTCAACAACTTGTTTCTTTTTTTGTTTGGTGAGTAGCTGTTCCAGTATCCATTTTCTGTTTTTAATCTCACTCACGATATCACCTCACTACCCGTTAATCCAGCATGGCTACCGATATATAGTCGATAGCCGCGTATTGTTACTATTCAGCTATCGTTTCCGTTAGTTCAATCATCAAGTTAAAAAAAGGGGAATTACTAACAAAATAAAGGAACAGATAATCATGACAAAAGTAATGGAATTTGAGAGTTTTTCTTTTACTTTATACCATCCTGAAAAATGCAATTTATTTCTGTAGATCACAAAAACTAATATTTCAGCGGCAATCCAAATGAACCAAGCATTGTTATTTAGGTTAAGTCCTACGGTGGAATAAACATTAATTACTAATGAAGCTAGCAATCCACCAAGGAGTACCATTATTAAAATGAATCGCAGAAATTCTAATATGAATTTCATTATGTATCCACCCCTAAGACAATGTTCCCCAGAAAATATTTTACCACTAATATCCAATTTGTTCAGCGATTATTTTTAGGATTACCGTGGCTTCCTGCTAGTTAACAAAGCAGGCCACCGAGTTTATCACTGGGTAGCCTGCTTGATCTGTTTAGAAATCATGGGTAGATAAGTTTTAACTTTTTCAGTGCCGTTCAATTTCACGACTGAAAATGCAAAGTTCCAACTTCCTTCATGGTAACCAACATGGTTAATGTCCAAATTCAAATTGAAGCTTTCAGGAAATTCTTGTGGTGGGATTAACTCGATAACTCCTGCAAATGTATTGCCTATCTCTGACCCCTTTCTCGGCAGGGCATTTTCATTTATTAATTCTTGTATTGCTGGTGGATATGCGGGGTTTTTGTCCAAAGTAATCACACGTGGTAATTGATTATGTGGTGAGTTCAATACTTTTATGAAGAAATGCTTTACTGCCGGCATATCCCGATTTTCAGATAGCATAGAATCAATTGTATTCCCCATAGAATCAACTGTTCTGTATAAATACTTCCATTAACCTTTGAATCTGATGTACGTTTCGTCCGTTCTTATTTTGGGGGTTAAATAGGGGCGGATATACTGCTTCCATTTAAATAAATTCAATTTGGTTTCCATCGTAACTTGCTCCATCTAATGACTTCATGCAGATACGTTATCATGAATTAGAGGTTTGCACCATAACGCCTTTTATCAATGGGTCTTCCATGAATGGATAGCTAACAATAGCCGTCCTTGCTTGTTTAGAAAAACCCGTATCAATTGGTAAAACCCTCCAATCTCTTTAACGCTTCCTCTATAAACTTGATCTCTTTATCCCGCAGAACATCCGAAATGTTATATGTTATTAAACAGAGATGGTAAAAGTAATCATGATCGTATGAATCAGAATCAGCATTAGAAAGATACTCCTCGTAAACGGTCTAATAAAATAATTGATCATCCTCATGCTGCGCACGATATGTTACCCATACCGCTCCCTCTCTTCCATTCTATGGTGTCACTCTGGCTTCAATCTTAACAGTACAGCAGCAGCAGCAGCAAATGGGCCTTGCGTACGGTACGACAGAACGTGGCCTTCGATGCAAATCCGATTCGCATGTTCTTCATTAGAAGACTCAATCTCATACTGCCCCTTCTGAGGTAAACGTATGTCGAGCTGCTCCGGCAGTTCGCCACCGAATGTATGAATGATGACAACTGCCTCTGTATGACTCTGATTCATCCGGACCATGGCTTGCCATCCTTCTGGATGTCGATAACTATGGACTATCGGACCGAAGCGATAGCTGACACCTTCTTTAATGAGAGGGGCTATACGTTTATAGAAGCGAATTCCCTCATCAACAAGCAGCCACTGTTCTTCCTGCAAATCATAAATATCTCCAGATAAGCACATTCGACCCAAGAACGTGTAAACTAGCGAGTACCTAAGCCTTCGCTCGGAATCCTCTTTTCTTAAAACCGCCCAAATCTGACTCTGTCTTGGAAGAATCGTACGGTGCATATTGGCGGCGATGATCGGGATTTCCAGCTCTTCATGCGCATCGGAGAAGGAGGCCATGGACGTTAGCCCCATCATGGATGGTTCAAGCCTATGCCCCCCAGAAGAACAGTTTTCAATGACCAGGTGCGGCAGTTCCTTCCGTATCCGTTGTAAAAAGGCTTGCACAGCCTCAAGCTGCAATCGAAGCCCCTCACCCAACGATTCCGCACCGTCACAGCCAATCCCTATAGTTTCATTATAATCTATTTTTAAATAGCCAAGATAATATTCCTTTATGAAATCGATCACTTTTTTAGTCAAATAATCGATCACGAATGGATCTTGGAAATCCCAAAATCTTCTCTGACCCGAAGTAATCGGAATTCCATCTCTCTGCAGCAAATGATTGGACCATGAAAATGCTTCAGCTAAATAACCGCAACTTTCGAACTCGAACCAAATGCCAGGAATCATTCCATTATTCCTAATTTCCTGTACAACTGCCTTTAATCCTAACGGAAATAGCTCCGCTGAAAGGTTCCAATCACCCATATTGCTCCACCAGCCCTTGTCTTTCTCCGCATACCACCCGGCGTCAATAACTAAATACGTAATTCCTTTTCCCTTCAGCATCTGGGCAATTCGAGTGATATTTTCATGGGACGGTGTTCCCCAAGTCGTACAAAACTCATTAAAAATGATGGGTAATGTTTCCTCCACCTCAGGAAGTTCAATCAAAGATCTTTCGTGTAGTTGGGTAAGCCTTTGACCAGCAACATCAATATCGCCTTCAACGACAGTCAAGTAGGCTTTTGGTGTCGTAAAGCTCTCTTGTGGTTTCACTCTCTTTAACCAATGACCAAACTCGCGATCGGTCAAACCTCCTGACATGCATAGCGCATCATCCCGCCTATATACTTCCATCTGCCAGGAAGCCGGATGAGCTAATTGTGCTCCCCAAATCACATTGTGCTGCGTATCTTCTATAGCTACAAAAGGGAAAAAACCTCGAACAGGCATCGATCCAACTTGTCCGAACCGCTCGCTGTTCACGCCATGCTTCGACCAGGTTGGTTCCAACTGCAAATCTTCAATGGCGCAAGTTTCCAAACGTCCTTCATTACTCCATTTGCTTCGTATACGGTGCATGAGCAGTGTTGATGGCGTATCACCTTGAGCAAACGGAGTCATTCCTCCTAAGGAATAACTGGACAACATCTCAACTTCTACGTCTTCATAACTTGTATTAGTTATAGTCATTTGTGATTCCAAAGCCTGATACCCATGGAAATAGGATAACTTATGTTCGATGAGATACGAGGACAGTTTATGTTGAAAATAGGTTATTACATGCTGACTTTCTTCCTCACGCAGCACGCTCTGACGTATAAACTGGAATTGGGATACGGACTCGGAGTTCCGCAATGTTCTTCCTTGTGCAAAGCCTCCCGGATAATCATCACCCACCAATTTGACTTGGACTAAGGAATCGACCCTATATTGCTTCCCTGTGTTGATATGCCCTGTTAATTGCGACGGCACCAAAACCAATCCTACCTGTCGGGTAGACGGCTCCCACCAATATTGCACTGTAATATCTTCAAAAGTAAAAGACGAAAGTAGTTCCATCTTAGCCATTCTCCTTCATAATAAATGATAAGGAGACACCCCGTTATACGGGCTGCCTCGATCTTAACCTTAGTTAATCGACCACAGTTAGTTCTATTTTCAGCTTCCCTTATAGTAGGAAATTAATAAGAACCGCTTTCAATCAGGTACCAATAGAATTTTAAAAAGATGCCCCCTGTGCAATAGTGCAATACGAGATCATCTTCTTCAATTTGCCTAGACTTTTTTAAAATATCCTTTAAAGGGGGGTACAGTTTAATTGATTATAGGTTTCTTTTTAGTATATTGGGCAATTCTCATGTCCAACCTTTGCCCAATCCGGTAGCTGCGAATGGACAACGTATCAATGATCCGTTTGGTTTAAAAAGCTCTCCAATTCATTCGTAAACTCGTTCGGGCGCTCCATGTTGGAAAAATGGCCTGCGTTCGCGATGTCCGCCCGTCGGGCGGATGGTACAAGATCAAGTAACTTCTCCGAAGAACGGATGCTGCCATCCGAGTCATCGCTTCCAACGATAACAAGAATCGGCATGCTGAAAGTATTTGCGTGCAAGCTGCGGGAGAGCGCCTTGCCGAGTAGGCATCGAGGCTCTTGATGCCTGAAGGTCCAAGCCGACCATTCGCTGACCATTCGCCATAGCCGCTCGCGGATTAACTCTTTATTCGCTCCTGAGCAGTTCATTAAACTGGCGAACCACTCGTTAACCCGTGCAAGGATAACTTGATCATCTCGCCCCGGTGCAGAAGCATAATCATCGCAACCTGGAAGCGTCCGGGCTCTATCCTCATCCGCTCCCTCACCATCATCTGTATATATGGCTCCAGCTGCGATCGAAATCGAACGCGTATACTCCGGGTATAGATGCATGAAATCCAGTGCTACAAATGAGCCTAACGATAGACCTACAATATGAGCCGCCTCGATGCCTAGATGCTTGATCAACTTGTAGAGGTCCTCGGCATGCAAGTAATCTTTGCCTTCCTTCGGCATCCCGGATAGCCCGTAACCTCTCAAATCATATCGGATGACTCTGTATCGGGTGGCCAATCGTTCAAACTGGGTATCCCACATCCTGCGGTCGACGGAATGTGCGTGCACCAGAACGACAGCCTTCCCTGATCCCGACTCTTCGAAATAAAGGTCGATTCCACCACCGACATCAACTCTCCCTGTAACAATCGAAGGTTTATGCATCACTATAGCTCCCTATAAATAAATTAATCGAAATTTGTTTGGTTCCCTGCCAATTAAATCCTGTGCGTACATGCGGGGGATTGAGACGGTTTGTACGGAATCGCAAACATACGAACCTACCACTGTGGCTCCGTTTTCTATTTAGACTGTTTTACAAAACTATTTTTATGTTGAAATTATATTCTATAAATTTTATTTGAAAAATAGCATAATTACACGATTCATATAACTAAACTACTTTTTCAGAGGTGTTTTTACGTGATGTGCCGACTATACTTTTGCTCCCATTTGAAGAACTCAACTTTTTTTGCATAATCATGGGAATTATTATGATATATAACTTTTACCATTTCCGCCCAAGGACCGCGTAGATTAACAAATTTATTTTTCCCTGATTAATACAATATTGGTGGGGTTTCACTGGTAGCGCTGTTACTAGCATAAGCATTAAAATCAGTCCGGTGAAATATCCGCTTTCGCTGTTTGGCTGCCAATACCCTAATGTTCGTTGGTATGTAACGTACTCTGTTCAAGACATCCATTATCACGCCTATACAAAAATCCCTCTTACGCGATTGGCAATGAAATATCCAACGAAATGAACGTAAGAGGGATTATGCAGGACTATTATCTATTCATGTTATTGAAATGATAAATGGTACTGAGCATCTCGGAGTAAGTATTCTGCTGCATGCTGTAGCCTTGTTACACGAAACCTTTCCCTAACATCTGTTGTGCATCAGTTTTATTACTTAGTTACTGTCACACTCATCGTATTGCTGGATGTTGCACCAGCATAGTTCACTAACTCCGCGCGGTATACATAGGTACCAATGGCCTTGTTCGTTATTGTGGCTATTGCCGATTGAGCTGACGGTGAATTGTTCGTCAACTCTTGCGAATAGATGACAACGTCATTTTCATATAAACGATAACTTGTACCATTCGTTCCCCACCACATATTCATTGTGACGTTGAAGTTCCCGTCATTATCCCAGTTGTTGTTCGACAATACTGGTTTTGCCGGAGCTGCTTGCGTTACAATTACTGTGTGCGTGCTGCTTCTTGTTGTCCCGTATGCATTCGTAAGTTCAGCATAATATTGGTAGGACCCGTTTGGCTTATACGTAATTGATGTTACAGCTGATTGCGCATTCGGAGAATTATCCGTCAGGATTTTGGTATCGATTAGTGTTTCATTTTCATAAAGTTTGTAAGTCTTACCGTTATTTCCGTACCACATATTCATGGTGATCTGATAATTACCGTCTGCTATTCCATCCAACCCGTTATCGTCGGAAAGAACGACTGTTCCCGGAACGCCTTTACTCAGCGCTGTGATATTGTTTACAGTCGCCGTAACCATTCCATGGTTTCCAGCCGCATCGACGAATTCAAATGTGAAACTGCCATTCTGAATGAACGTATGACTCGCTGAACCGCTATTGTTCGTAATCGAAACCTGCTCGTTCGGTATGATCGTTACAATAACATCTTGTTTCGTCGCTGCTGTTTCACTGTAAACCACCGTTGCAGTAGGAACAATTTTATCGATATTGCTGACCGCATAGCTCGTCACATTCGAGACATTGCCCGCCCCGTCCGTTCCTCTCGCATACACGGTGTCATTGGCTGTAACAACTACCGGCGCGGTGTACACTGTCCATGTACCGCTATCGCCTACTTTGTACTCTTTCACAGCTGCGTCATCCGGGTAGTTGATCGTAACGTTTACATTGCTATTCGTCGGAGCCGTAATATCGGCGGACAGTACAGCATCTGCTGGGGGTATTTTATCGACAATGCTTGCCACAACATGAACCTCATTCGAAATATTGCCTGCAGCATCCGTTCCTCTTGCGTATACCGTTTCATTATCGTTAACAACGACTGGTATGGAATAAGCAGTCCAGACGCCGTTCGCACCCACTTTGTACTTATTTGTCACAGAGTCAGCGGGATAGTTGATCGTGACTGCAATATGGGCATTGTCCGGTGCATTTGCTGTAACGAAGGTCGCGTCTGATGGCGCTGTTCTATCCATATTTACAATGATAGACTGCTCGGCGCTGGTCGTTCCATCGCTGTTCTTCATTCGGTAGCTGAAGGTATTAGTGCCGTCTTGATCCAATATGATAGGAGCTGTGTAGGAATGCCATGCTGCTTCGCTGTTCAGATTATATTCCGCACCGCCATAGGTCGATAACGTCACGGTCGCCGGCACTGTATACCAACCGTTAAGCCCATTCGGTGCGACGGGATCTACGATTGCCGAGATCGAATATTTTAACCCGCCCAACGCCGCTATCAGATTGGAAGAGACCGTATCGATATCGGCCTGGCTTGCGTTAGCATTATCAGACACACTTGTCGCCGCCCCTACGGCCGCCTGCAGCGCTGTATAGCTGTCTGCCGTGTTCTGGCTAGCGTTAATCGCTGCCGCTTTGCTGAGCAAAAGCTTGAGCAGCGTTCGATCCACAATCTTCTCATGGAATTCCACATCCCCCACATTGGCAAAGCCGTTAGGCGTATAGTACCTCAGATAACGGTATGTCTTGCTGCTGTTCAATACTTGCGAGTACCATTTCAAATCTGTGATGTTATTGATTGTATACAAGGTGTCAAAGTTGGTACCATCGTTGGAGCCTTGGATCAGTGCTCCGTTAATCCGGGCAATATTGTTGGATCTCGGTATAAACTTAATGCCGCCAACCACTTTGGCATTTTCCGAGCCCAAGTCGACTTGAGCCCAACCCGATCCTGTTTTCGTATCAGGCGAAGTGGTTGTATCCCCGTCAAAAGCGCGCCACCCGTTCATTGCCGCATTGAGCGTACCGTCCCACGAAGTGGAAGATGCCGTCGTCATCGAAGACGTAATGTTGATTTTCGGGTACATATCGACCAGAGACACCAGCAGCCCTTGAGCCTGAAGCAACTGCTTGAGTAGCGCTGGCTTATCGGCTCCCGGCTGGCTCATTGCCGATTGAATCCGATTGACTTCATTTTGATACAGGTAGTAGCTTCCGTTGGTATAGTTGTTCGGCGGAAGCACATTGGAATTAAAGTCGAATTGATAATCGCCGTAAAACTCAACTTCCGCGATGTTGCCGAACCAAGCACTGCTATTATACAGTTTCAAATAACGGTAATACGTGTGTTCCAAAATTTTGTCAAGCCTGATATCGATCCAAGTGCCGTCTGTCGCTCCAATTACAGGCTGAGTAAGATTCGTCCAAGTTGCATTGTCGTTGGAGCCCAGAACAACGAGTCCATTCATTCTGGCGCTATTCGTCCCTGCTCTCGGCATGAGCCTGATTTCGTTCAACTGAGCAGACGAGCCTGCACCCAAATCAACAATGTAATAGGCGCCCGTACCGCTATTCAGGTCACCGGCTGTAGCCGTATCTCCGTCAAACAATAAATAACCTACCTGCGCCGCTGACAAACCGGTGCCAGGATACTGCACAGCAGAAGCTGTCACTTTTGCCACATTTTTGACGTCGATTTTGGGACTGCTATATTTGCCCGGCGCCAAAATAACGATGCTCCCCGTATCCGCTGTCGTGCCGTCATCCAGTTTCGTAACTGTAAATACAGCGTTCACTAATGTATCATAGTCTGGCGATGTGATCGTTCCGTCTGTGCCAATAATTCCAGAAGGCGATGTGGATTTAATTGATACGCTATAACCTGCCGGAACCTTGGGCATCGAGATACTCGTTGCACCCTTGACAGGCGTTGCAACACTTGAGATTTTGGATGCAATGATTGCAGCGGATGCCGTATAATCTCCGTAAAATTCAACTTCAGACACGTCGCCTGACCAAGCTGAGCTGTTGTATAGTCTCAGGTATCGGTAAGCGTTATGATCTAGGATTTGACTATTTTTCAATTGGTACCATTTGTTCGCTTGCGAGTCTGAAACACCGGTAGTAATGTTCTTCCAATTGACATTATCGTTGGAGCCTTGAACCACCATGCCATTCATTCTTCCAGGAACCGATGCTCTTGGCATGAGCAGCACTTCGCTCAACTTGACAGCTGCGTCTGCTCCGAAGTCTACAGTGTAATAGGAGCCGGAAGCCGTATTCAAGTCTCCGAAAGTAGACGTGTTGCCATCAAACAACAAGTAGCCCACCTGAGACTGCTGACAGACCGTTGCCGGGCCACTGCTTGTCGGAAGCTGTAACGGTAGCTAGTAGCATAGGAACATTGATGAATTTTGACCCATCGACAAGTAACAGCGCACTGCCGTCGGAAGTTCCATACATGGTGTCTCCAACCGTTCCATCATTCTTCTGATAGTCAACAGATACTTTCATATAGCCGGTTGTTTCATTTCCATTTATCTTTGCCACAGCCGTCCAATTGATGTTGTCCGTCGTGCTGACCGTTGCATCAACGCCTTGAATCTTGACCTTTACATTCTGGATGGGTTCTTTTGCTGTAATCCTAACTTTTGCCGTATCGCCTGTGGAAATTTTGCCGTTTACGCTTTGATCCGAACCAATCGATACGGACTTTATCTTATTCCCAATTTCGTAGCCCTGACCATAAATATCGAAATCCCTTAACTCCAGGAAATTCCGAACTATGCCGTAAAGAACGTCAGGTAACGGCTGAATCATTTCCAATTTGAGATAGCGGTATTTCACATTCTGGTATGCTGGATCGACATCAAGGGTTTGAAAAGCTTGAGTCATCTGAGTTACTCCCGGCGTCAGCCCAGTCCAGCTTTCCCCATCGTTTGATCCATATACCGTGGAGTTTGCAACGCGATCCGTAAAGATATTGCTAAAGAATCCGAATTTGTAAGTTGAAACTTTATAATCGGGACCAAAATCCACAATATGATATAAATGGGGTGGAGAACCCAGTGCCGTACTCAACGAAGAACCGGTTGAATTATCCAGATCATCCATATTTTTGATATCAGAACCCCAGCTGGACCAAAATACTTTACCGGAGTAATGCATGCTGCCGTCCGCTCTTAATTGTGTCACCAAATCAAGACCGAGTACTACGCTCCTCAGAGATTTCAATTGCTGATTGAAAGCTTCATCGGATGTGCCGTTTATCTGACTGATGGTCTTCGCATACTCCGCTTGATATGCCGCAAGCGATGCAGACGAATAAATCGCATTTGAATCATAGAGAGCAATGGCTGCTTGAACGGCAGAAGCGCGGTCATTAGCTACATGGATCATCACGTTCTTTGTTGCTACCGTAGTAGCGTCGGAAGCAGCGACAATAAAGGAAACGTCCCCGGCTTGCGTAGGCTGCCAAAAAAATGCGCCTGTATTATTATTAATTCCAGGCCCGCTCGGATTATTCTGCAGCTCATACGAAACAACATCCGTACTGCTTGCATCCTTAGCAGAGAAATCAAGTTGAACCGGCGAACCGGCATAGGTATACAGATTCAAATCCGAATTTCCGGTAGTAAACACCGGCGGCGTCAGCTTCTGATCTGCCGCTTTGAGGATATGTTCCATATCAACCGTGGTTCCTGCAGGTCCTTTGACAGTCAAATAGTAGATGGTATCCCAAGATACCTGGTTAAGGGTGACATATTGCCACTGCCCTTTCGTGTCCGGAAGCGTGATCTGCGCCAATAGCGGCCATTTGGCCTCCTCCGGATTACCTCTTACTTCCAATACAGTTACGCCGTTGGTCCGAATTTTGATTCCGATCATGTTCTCAGTAAGCGCCCCGTGAGTAACCACCGTAGTTGTTCCTTCCGGCCTCGCACCCAACCTGACAAAGGAAGTACTGCCTTCTTGCATGATAGACGTATTGTTATTTAATATCGTAGCCCTATCCGCGAGCTTAATCAAACCAACTGGTGGCGTCCTTTCGGCATAGGTTGCCGCGTCAGCCGCCGCCGCCGCAGGATAATAGAGCCACTCGTCTCCTCCGCCGTCCACGTTGTTCCATTTACCAGCATCTTGCGGAAGCCTCTTGGTGAATGCTTCATAAAAATATGGGGCCTTTGCTGCAATATCGACCCCTTTGATATACTTGTAGTAATAGAAGAGATACCATATATTATTATTGACAAATCTACCACGATAGCCGCCTGATAAGCTATTATAGGTATCTCTTATCGTTCCATCGGGACTAATAGCGTACGCAACCGGCGTCCAGGGCGTATCGTAACCGAGCATGAACTGCCAATAATAGTCGGCACCCGCCAAAATTCGATCATTCAGGAACTCATATGGTCCTACGGCATCCGCATTGGTGGATGGGGTTCCTTCTATCGGATCCACCTTAGTTCCCTGGGCCGTCAACTGCCTCGCGAGGAGGCCAAAATTGGTTACATCCCCGCCGGCATGCGCCTGGTCCCTTCCCATCTCCATATGCTGAAGGTGCGGCGTAACCGGCTGACCCGTCGCGTCGTTGCGATCGACAATTCGGAACAAGCGCTTGACCGATCCATTGAAGCCTTGATCTTTGGCCGTCTTATTAACTGTAAACCATTCAACAGACTCGTTATATCTGTCTCTGTTATCGGTAAAGATATACCCAGCCATTGCTCCGAACAGTGGATAATTAAACTGGTTCATAAAGTAATCCGGACTATGAAATAGCGTTTCTGTCAACGGAACAATCAAATTGTTCGTAAATAAGGTGGTATCTTGATCCGTCCACGCATTTGCCGGATTCTGATAGCTGGTATATCGCAATATTTCTGCCGCACTTATCATCCGGTTGGCTGGGATCGCTGCATGAATCTGCCCATCCGTATAAAATTTGTATTTCGCAGGATCCATCTGTTCCCAAATGCGGATAATATGCAGCGCATTGGCCCGATAAGTCTCATCGCCGGTAAAATAGTACATCATCGCCTGTGTATACGCCTTCAAGCCATCAGAAATAAATTTCGGCTCAAAGCATTGGCAGTCAAAAGCATCGGTAGCCGGTTTATTGGGATCCGCCGAGCTTTGGTTGCTTGATGTAACTGTTTTCGAAGCAGCATCGGAATTGACCATTGACAAATATCCCGAATACCAGGGCTCTTTTTGCGCCATCACCTGATCTCTCGCGTTTTCGAGTATCGCTTTGGTAAAGCCGATACCTGGATGGGTAAAACCATTACTAACCGTTTCATTAATTTGCACCAGATTGCTTGTGCCGATGGTATCGGCAGAAACAGAGCCAATCGGTACAAGCGACATCATGATACTAGTTGCCGAAACTACTGTAAGCAAACGCTTTCTTAAATATTTAAAAATAAATGCTTTTTTAGGCTTCATCTTGTTGCTCCTTCCATTGATTAATAGTTCAATGTTACTCCAATCTTGGTTGCGCTTTCAATTTACTCATCCCCCTTTACTATCAATTTTAATAGCGCTTTCTCATTCAATATATAGTACTTTTACACGATTCATTGTAATTTAATAAAACACATACAAGTCCAATCACCAAATATTTAAGTCAGCGAATCCTTTCGGCTATTAGCCTCAGTATGCAAATCATGAAGCTTTTTTTTGAACTCTATAACGACTTCAAAAAATAAATATCCCCTTACAATATCCGATTACACAGCACAGAGGCTTATTAACTATCTTGAACAAAAAGAATCCTATAGTCTTAATTCAGAAGAGATTTCTTCATATCTAGAAAATATTTGTATCTTTCACTGTTTCTTCTTGTTAACATCGTTTACAGCTCCTTTTTTTTATACACTATTAATAAAAAGTTAAAATTGTAACATTATACCTCCCTCTCTAAAAAGTTTGATCACCGTATGCAACAATCATTTGTTTACGCTTTCATAAATCAACATTACAAATTCTTTATTTGAAGTGTAAGGTACAATTTTTATTTCAATACCGTCCAATTGGTTATAAATCTCCTTTAGGCACACTTTTTTAAGGGGTACATTTATCCGTTCTAGAAGAATTAAAAAAGAGCAATACCTTAACGGTACCGCTCTGCATTAGGATATTCCTGGCTTTTCCGAGATGGTCTTGGAATGATTTTCTATTATCGATGACGTATGACGTCATCCGCTCCAGTTGACGTTACATCAAAAGTTACACAGTCTTCAATGTTTATAATGCTTTGATCATATACGTCAACTCAAAACAATCCCTTCCACATAGTAGTTCTAACCTTTGACTCCACTTGATGCCATGCCTTCTACGAAGTATTTTTGAGCGAAAGTGAACAAAATAATAGGCAGTAGTACAACAATTGATGCCCCTGCCATTTGGAGGGAATAATTAGCGCCAGCAGCAGATGTGAAATATTGAAGTCCCACAGTAACCAATTGTTGTTTTTGGCTAGAGATAAATATAAATGGACTCGCAAAATCGTTCCAAATGTACACGAATGAGAAAATGACCATTGTCATTAAAGCAGGAATTGCAAGCGGGAGGATAATTCGATAATAAACTTGATAATGCGAGCATCCATCAATAATAGCTGCTTCTGTAATCTCTTTAGGGATCCCCACAAAAAATTGCCGCAAAAGGAATAAAAAGAACACATCAAAAATGGCTGGAATAATTATCGCCCAATGTGTATTTAACAAATGCAAGTACTTATATAGTAAGTATCTTGCAACAATTGTTGTATCAGAAGGAATGGCTAATGTGGATAAAGATAGGAAAAGCAATATATTTCTTCCCTTGAATTGTAGTCTAGCAAAAGCATAGGCTGCCATCGTGACAAAAAAACCACGTAATACAATAGAAAGCACGACTACTTTAAACGAATTCCATATCCAAAGAAAATAATTGGGATTCGCGAATAAAGCTTTATAATTCCCCCAATAAATATCTTTTGGAATAATATTGGCAAGCGGTTTATCAAATGCTGCAGCTGTGGTTTTTAGTGAGGCTGATATCATAAAAATAAAGGGGAATATCATCAAAAGTGCAATAATTAAAACCATAATTGAGTACAACATTGTTGATGCCGTTATTTTCTTTTTTTCTAATAGTGTACCCATTTCTTTTGAACCCTCCATTGTATAGCCGAGATCACCATAATAATTAAAAATAATAAGATTGCTTGTGCGGCAGAGTAGCGCTAACTCGGGAAGATGTCCCAGGTCCTCCTCTTGTGAGTGCGTTGAAAATGGTGAAATTTTGAAAAGACCCAATTGTTGCTGTAATCACTAAAAAGAAACTAGTTGGAGATACGATAGGTAACGTAATCCTGAATAATTGTTGGATTTTTGTTGCCCCATCAATTTCAGCAGCCTCGTACAAATCCTTTGAGACTCCTTGGAGAGCTGCCAAATAGACGACCATTTGAAAAGGGGAATTTGCCCAGGCTGCGACTATTGCGGTGGTAAGGATGGCTGTTTTGCTGCCAGCAAACCATAAAGGCGGATTTTCAATTCCGATCACATTAAGTAATGAATTTACAAAACCGCCAAAAGGATCAAATAGCATTGAAAATACAAGTGAAATGGCAACGATGTTTGCAACATAAGGCATCAAAAATAATGACCTACTAAAGCTTTTCCAATAAAAAGCTCTATTTAATAAAACAGCCGCAAAGAAACCTACAATTGTCAATAAAGGCACATAAATGATCGTATAATAAAAGCTTTTTAAGTAAGAAGACAAGGCGATCGAATCTTTAAAAATAGCTGTATAATTAGCTAATCCAGTCCACTTTAATGTGTTAAGTGGTTTGAAATCATTGAAGTCTACAAAACTGATAAATAATGCATATAGAAATGGAGCAATTCCAAAAATGAGAAATCCAATAAAAAAGGGGATAACAAATATAAAAGCAGCTTTAGCCTCTTGTTTTTCTAAACTCTTTTTGTTTTTTTTATTATTTAACATGTACAACCTCTTCACCCCTAAATCAAAAGGCACTTATTTACATAAGTGCCCTTATAATAAACTCTTTACATATACTTACTTTGCCGTTTTCGCTTTGTTTATCGTTTCATCTGCTCGAGTTTTTATTGATTTGATTGTATCATCCAATGACTTTTGTCCCACAAGATACAATTCAGCTTCCTGCAATATTGTCTTTCCATATTCAGTAGCAATTGACCCCGTAATTTTTTCAGGTTTAAGACCAAGATTTGGTGTCAAATAAACCTCACTAAGATTTTCAGCTGTAATACCATCAGTAGTAGGGAACGAAGATACCATTTCATTAAAAATGTTATTCACTTCTTCTTTGTTCAAATCAACGCGTGCTGGAATTCCTCCTCCGTACTTATATGAATTTTCTGCAAACCACTTCACAAAATCAGCTGCTTCCTTCGGATGTTTTGAATATTTATTTATACCTGTTCCACCCGTAACGCCGATATTATTCTTTCCCTTTGGATCAACAGGCGGTTGTGAAATCCCAATATTCCAATCACGCGGATATGTTTTTTTATCTATAGGTGCAAATGAAAACCATGTTCCAGTAAATATCATTCCGAATTTCCCGTTCATAAAAGCATCATATGGAATTTTCTTCGTTTTCATTTCGAGTCAGCTAGGTTGAATCTTTAATTTATTACCAAGATCTCCAAACCATTGTAAAGATTCTTTAAAATTAGGATCATCATAATTCGATGTTCCATCTGCTTTATATCCATCAATACCTCTTTGCGCTGCTAAAAGATACATCATATTATCATAATCAGGCATTGTTGAACCATAAATTCCTTTACTTGCATCAGTTAATTTTTTAGCAGTCTCAATATATTGATCCCACGTCCATTCACCTTTTGGATAAGGTACATTTGCATCATCAAATATCTTTTTATTATAATAAACAGCCCATGTTCCAATCGTGTGAGGAAGAGAATATATTTTGTCACCAGCGAATTTGGTTAAATTTTTACCGAACTCCTTTTCATAGTCGACTCCTGCTTCCTTATAAATATCATTCAATGGTATAAGCCAATTATTGGTTGCATACTTAGCATGAATAATTGGATTTTGAAGCGGAATAAGATCCACATCCCCTCCTGCAGAAAGATCCACATCAATCTTTTTGTAGATGGCATCTCCATCACCAGCAATAGTTTCAAGCTGCACCGTATTTCCAGATATTTTTTTATAATCTTCCAAGAGCCTCTTTGTAGAAGGTAAATTGCTATTTCCAGAAGTTGTATACCACTTTAGTACTACAGGTTCTTTTTTCAATGTGGAAGTTGCCGAACTAGAAGATGAAGGTGATTCTGAAGATGTTTTGCTTGTGTCGGCAGCCTCTTTCGTTCCACCACAACCTGCCAGAGATATGCCGACCATGCCAAAAATGAGTGACGATACGACTACTTTTTTTGCCCTTAGATTTTTCATAAACGATACCCCTTTTAATGTTTTTGTCTTCTTTTAAAGTATAGGCTCTTTAAGGAGTCACTAAAATGTAATATCTTTCTACTTTTTAACTTATCTTTATCTTAGATTCATATTGTGAAACTGATTTTGTAATATTTAAAGAAAAAAATGTACTTATTTGTGATTTCAACCATCTCACAAAGCACATTTTTACATTATCTATATTTCAGAGGAGACTCCCCTACATTTTTCTTAAACACTTTACTAAAGTAATATTCATCCGCATAACCAACTTCTCTTGCTATTTCAGCGTTTTTTAAATCTGTCGTTTTTAACAAGAACTTTGCTCGACCAATCCTGACTTCCGTAAGGTAGTCAATAAAATTTTGCCCAGTCTCTTTTTTAAACAAATTGCTTAAGTATGCGGGAGACAACTGCAGGTACTCAGCTACTTTTTCTAAAGAGAGCTCTTCTTTATAATGCTTATTGATAAATTGTTTAGTTAAAAATACTCTCATACCTTCTTTATTTTCCACTAATTGCTCGATTATTCGATGTTTTAGCCGATTAATCCAGTCGATAAAATCGACCTTTAAGCTCATTTTTGTGATCTCACTATACATTTCTTTATTAATAATTTCTTTACCAGCTAGATGGTAATTATCCACAAAACTTTGGAATAAATAAAAGATTGTATAACTGAACCCTGTCAAAAGTTCCTTCGTAAGGTTATTAGATCGACTCATTTCCTTCACCAGTAAATGTAAGGCATCATTAACATCTTTCACTTCTCCATCGAGCAGTGCCTTTTCGACTTGCTTCATTTCCATGGACAAATCATCAGTTTCTTGCAAGGACATCTGACATACATCGCGATAATTAATATTACTTCCTCTTGGAAATATAAATTTAAAGCGTACTGCTTCCTTAGCTTCCCTGTACGAATGAATTATTTGCTCATAACTCTGGTGTACACTGCCAATACCAATGCAAACTGATGTGCTTAAATATTTACGTAAAGTAGTTCGTATATTTTCAGTTAATTCATTTATGGCATTTCCAGATTCCAATTCTTCTCTTTTCCTCAATGATAAGATAGCAACAAATTGTTTGGGATGAAGACTTGTAACGTGCCCAAATGCATAACTAGCTATGACTTCATCAAGAATGTTCAAAATAGAGTAATCCAGCAAATGTGGGGACTCCCCGTATTTTTGGTAAATAGTAAAATCATCTACTTCTATTTTTAGACTAATAAGGTTTCCTTCAGGAAAAGATATTTCATTCAATTCTAGCTGTTCAATTATTTCTTCTCTACTCTGAACAATTCCTAATATTACGTCTTTAAAAAACTTATCTCTGTGAAGAACAGCGTGCTTAGCAGGTTCTATTTGAGATGAAATAACTTTCTTCACCGTATGATCTTCGGCAGATATTATCGAGTTCCTTAAATCTTTCAATATCCGAATTAAATGTTCTGGTTCTAACTCTAGTTTCAAAATATAATCTTCTGCCCCGTTCTTCATTGCTACCTTGACATATTCCAAATCATCATGCGCACTAAGTATAATAAACTTCGCATGATGCTCTTCTTGTCTCAATTGCATGAGTAACTCAATCCCTGTCATAACAGGCATTTTAATATCCGTTAAAATAATATCAGGATAACTGGTACGAGCAATTTCTAACGCCTTTTTCCCATTCTCCGCTTCTCCAATAAGCTCAAAACCTAACTCTTCCCAAGGAATTATAGTTTTAATACCAATTCTGACAAGTGCTTCATCATCGACAATAAGTACTTTTAGCATGTTAAACTCCATCCGTTTATAAGATCATAATTCGTGAGCAATGATTAAAGGAAGCCTTATATGAACTTTCGTAAAAACACCTACTTCACTTTCAATTTGAATACCATACATCTCACCGCAGATCATTTTGATTCGATTATTTACATTTCGCACACCGATCCCAATGGTGCCATCTGAATCCGCAATATGTTCATTTTTTATTTTTGAAATTTGAAGCTGAGACATCCCCACTCCAGTATCCTCCACAATAATTCTGAGTATTGAATCCTCTGCAGAAACTTTTATTATAATGTCCCCTGGTTCTTCTTGAGGTTCAATGCCATGAAATATGGCATTCTCGACGATAGGTTGCAATATAAACTTAACACATTCCGCTTGGAGCAATTGTTCATCTACTTCATAATACACCTGAAATTTGTCCCTGTATCGGGTTTGTTGAATGTATACATAATCCCTTATCATCCCTAATTCTTCTCCGAGAGTTATCAGCGTGCTCCTGTGTTTAAATGTATTCTTCAACAATCTTCCAAGTGCATCTACCACTTCTTTTATACCGTCCGCCTTTTGAATAATAGCCATCCAACGAATGGTATTTAAGGTATTGTATAAAAAGTGAGGGTTAATTTGACCTTGCAGCGCCTTTATTTCTGCATGTCTTTTTTGTTTTTCTTCTTCTATTACCTGGTTAAACAAAGAGTTAATTCGTTCAATCATATAATTATAAGTTACGCTTAGAAGACCAATCTCATCAACACTCTTAACAGTTGATTTAACGACCAGATTAGTACCCTTTACATCTTTCATGGTCAATGTTAATTGTTTGATTGGACGTACAATACTTGCCGAAATATAAAACCAAAGGATCCCTGAGAATAAAAAAGAAACAATGAAAACGATCGTCGTAATTTGAAAAATAATTTTATTATCCTTTGTTAGCATCTCCATGGGAACCATTTGAATAATTCTCCAACCATACTTTTCTATGTCATAGGTAGAAGCAAGAAAAGATTGCCCATTTTTCTTAATTTCGAAGCTGGAACTATTGGTATGTTGAGGAACCTCAATCCCCTCAGACTCCAAACTTTTAGCAACTTTCTGCTCAGGAAATACTATTTTTCCTTGCTGATCTACAATGTAAATTTGACTTTGTGTATTCGGTGAAGCCTTAGTTAAAATATCAGAAAAAACAGACGTATCTAGGCTTAAGTAAATACTCCCGATATTTCTGGTATTAGAATCATTAATTTCTCTGGAGATAGAAAATACTTGTTTTGTTTGAGACATTGTAGATTCACTATCATGTACGCCAATCCAAAGTACTTTCCCTTTTAACGATTTCATTTGCTTATACCAGCTTGATTCCTGAAACTGCTTGGTATCGATAAAATAAGCATCCTTACCATACATATACTTACTTCCGTTATTCCCCAAAACAAATAGAGAAGTAATGTAACTATAATAATTGGAATAAAAGGAAATATTGTCAAAGACCTGATCAACTCTTTTTAAATTAATAAAGTTCTGTTGTTCACTCCCAATATCCGAACTAATCGCTTGTTGAATGTCCTCATTAATGTAAATCAACTCAGTAATTTTCTCAATTCCTGATAATTCCTTCATAGTAGAATTTCCAATATACAGAAGATTTTCTTGAAACGATTGACTGACTTTTTCTTTTAAAATATTCACAGAAACAAAATAAGAAGTTAAACTAATCGCAGTTGTTGGAATGACTAAAACAAGAAGAAAAGAAATAAATATTTTATTTTGAATACTTCTTCTAAAAATACGAATTAAATTCATTTAATCCCTTTCTTTACTCTCTAAGGGTGGATAAAACTTATGTAACCGTGAACCTAAATAAATCACCCCAAATTATTCTACATTGTTTACTTGTTTACCTTTCAATAAAGACTCCATTTATGTAAATCACTTATCTTGTTATTGTACTCTTATTAGCAGAACTTCTCATTTGGTCTTCCAACAGAAGTGAGGACAGTCGATTTTCATCGAACTGTCCTTTCCTTAGTAACTATGAAACTTCATAAACCTACCAAATAAGTACATGTTTCTCTTTTAAACGCAATACAGCTTCAATAAAGAAATAATCACCGTAAATAATAGAAACCTCGTTGTTCTTTTTACTGTGATACGCTTCTGTCCCACCTGAAATAATGGCGTCTTCGTTCGGATTCCAATTTGCGAAGCGTTCATCCGTTTCTTGTAAAATCCGAATCGCAGCATTGCAGTAGAATGTCTGCTCAAGCTCTGGTACAGTCTCGGCTAGTTCAAGTAATCCACACGCTGCGCAGAGACCTGCCGTTGTATCCCATTTCACTGGTTCTGCGGGTGCGCGGAAGTCAACTAATGGTACATAGTCTGTTGTGGACACTTGTGTGATAAAGTAGTGAGCGATGCTTTTTGCTGCGTTCAGATAGCGGTCATCCTTCGTATAACGATAGCTCAAAGCAAAGCCATACAGTGCCCAAGACTGTCCTCTGGACCATGCTGATCCAGACGCATAACCTTGTCCTCCAGGTGTCTCCAATAGTTCACCGTTCTCAGGATTCAAAATGGCAATATGATTACATGAGCCATCGGAACGCACAATCCTGCTCAGAACAGTGTCAGCATGATCGATCGCGATATAACGAAACCGCGGGTCATTCGTCTCCTCGCTCGCCCAATATAACAAGGGAATGTTCATCATACTGTCTACAATGATCCAACCTGTGCAATCGTCATTCCAAGCCCGAATAAAACGGCCCCTTGGATTATATCTGCCAGCCAAAAGGTTAGCCGCATGCAATCCGCGTGTTTTACTTCTTTCATTACTCGTAAACCGATAGTTTGCAACTGCAGAATGCAGCCACATGAATCCAACATCATGGTGCAATCCCTCGAACCCCTCTAACGCTGCATCTAAACGACGTTCTACACCTTCTGCTGCAGTTTTGTAAGTTTCTTCCTGGGTAGCTTGATACATATGCCACAACATGCCCGGCCAGAAGCCATTGGTCCACCAATAAATATCCGTATCTCCTTTATCTTCACGATATTCTCCATTAACTGGAACATAAGGAATACGTTCACCTACGCGTTCGCATTCTGCAGACATTTTCACTTGTATCTTTTCCCAAGTACAATCTAGCCAATACTGATCTACGTCATTTAGTTTCTTATGCATTTCGAATCTCCTCACGTTATAAAAATGTCTAAATTACTCTTTAATACTTATCCATTCAAAATCAACAAAATCATTATCCGTTTCATCCCCTATTGGAGAACAGAAAAGTCCAATCTTTGCACCTACCCATCCGCCAGGCTTAGCAATAAATGGATCTCCAATCTGTTGATATTCGATCCCATCTAAACTGAAATGGAACGTACATAGTGCTCCAGCAGCAACATGAACTTGTATATAAACCGACGATAACGAGTTCTCAAGCTCAAAGCTAGCAGTTAATTTTTCATCATCATTACGATTTCCTTCGACTACAACCATTCGCTTGTTGAACCCCTTATGCTCCACAGCCATATAAGCAAATTCATGCCCGAATACAGTCATTCCCGAGTGAAATAAACCTCTTTCACGTGGTCCTAGGTTCAACTTACTTGTAGCTGTGAAAACGGGTGCAGGGAACTTTTGACATAAAATATTCGGAGCTTCGAACAAGTTAGCATGATGCGTATTGGCATACAGACGAAGGTTACCAGGACTTGCGTCAAGCGAGAACCACTCCGCTTTCCTATTTCCCTGCCATTGCCATTGAAGTCCGAGGCTACCTTTTTCAAAATTATCTGAAGTATCCGGAACGGTTACTGGCCATGAAAGAGGTCCAACATTTGGTTTGATATTAAACATTACTGGCTCACCGATTCCATCTCCATTCGTATCTTCGCCAATCAATGGCCAATCATCCTGCCAAGTCATGGGCTGGAGATGAACAATACGTCCGTACGCTCCACAATCTTGGAAATGAGCAAACCAGGATTCTCCAGAATCGAGTTCCACATAACCTCCTTGATGTGGACCGTTAATTTGAGTATCTCCTTGATGCATGACAATCCGATCTTCAAACGGACCGTAGATGTTTCTGGATCTAAGCACAGTCTGCCATCCTGTTGCAACTCCTCCTGCAGGAGCAAAAATATAATAATACCCATTTCGTTTATACAGTTTGGGGCCCTCAATGGTAGGATGGTTATCTGTTCCATCGAAAACGACGACTCCATCGTCTAACAATGCGCTTCCATCACTCTTCATTTTGCATAAATTTAACTTGCTGTTGAAGCCGCATCGACTGTACGCATAAGCATGAATCAAGTAAGCTTGGCCATCCTCATCCCACATCGGACAAGGGTCAATCCATCCTTTAACTTCCTGTACAAGATGAAGTTCAGACCAAGGTCCAGAAGCATCCTTCGCTTGTGTCATAAACACTCCTTCATCTGGTGTACTGACAAATATCCAAAACATCCCGTCATGATAACGAATACTTGGTGCCCATATGCCCTGAGCGTGACGAACGCTCTCATCATATCCGGATGGAAGCCTGTCAACTGCGTGTCCAATAATCGTCCAATTTACAAGATCCTTCGATTCCAGAATCGGAAGTCCAGGCGTGCTAACAAAGCTAGAGGCTGTCATATAAAAACAGTCTCCGACTCGTATAATATCCAAATCGGAATAATCAGCATGAAGAATCGGATTACGATACTTCCCATCCCCTAAATCAGCTACCCATACTGGACTTAATGATATTTCATTCATCTAATTCACTCCTGCATTCCTTATCGTTTCATATCCTAAAAAGCATTTAAACTGTTGTAATTGTATACTGCTTACCTGCCTTCGTTTCAAACGTGACCATGCCGTTACCATGGCAAACACTTGCCACTGAATTCCCATTTTCCTCGACCTGTATAGGAATAGCTGATGACACATTGCATGATTTTCCTTGCAGAGATAAAATTGTCGCACTCGATATCTTGCCGTTCTCCCACGAAATGTCAATTTCGAAGCCCCCGCGTGCTCGCAGGCCTTTAACATGCCCTGACGCCCAATCATCCGGAAGCGCCGGTAACAAATAAATCACCTCTGCGTGAGATTGCAGGAGCATTTCTGCCACACCAGCTGTAAACCCAAAGTTCCCATCGATTTGAAAGGGCGGATGAGCACCGAACAAATTAGGGTAAACGCCGCCGCCTGTAACAGCGCCTTTTTCTTCATGAACAAGATTAAATACATCATCTATTAAGCGTAGTGCTCGATTTCCATCCCTAAAACGTGCCCATAAATTAATTTTCCACGCTAAGCTCCAGCCAGTTCCAATGTCGCTTCTTCGCTCTAAAGAACATTGAGCTGCTTCGAACAACTCAGGTGTTGTCTCTAATGTCAATTGGCTTCCTGGAAATACGCCGTACAAATGTGATACATGTCGGTGAAACACATCTTGATCCTCGAAATCTTGAAACCATTCCTGCAGCTGGCCATGCTTCCCAATTTGATAAGGGAATAAGCGAGCTTTAGCCATTTCTAACTCAGCTTGAAACGATTCATCCATGCCCAATGCCTTGGCTGCCTTGACGCAATTAGTAAACAGATCCCACATTAACGCATGGTCCATAGCAGCCCCTTTACTCACAGCAGCGAGGGAGCCATCTGCCGTTACAAATTTATGTTCAGGCGACGTTGAGGGCGATGAGATCAAGCTTCCATCCGGTTCTTCTTGCAACCAATCTAGACAAAAGAGGGCCGCTTCTTTCATGATCGGGTACGCCTTTTCCCGAAGATAAGTGTCGTCACGTCCGAAATCATAATGCTCCCAAAGATGTTGACTTAACCAAGGACTCGCCATTGGCCAACTAGCCCATACCGGATCTCCTGCTCCATAGTCTCCAACAGGTGTAGCTTGGCACCAAATATCGCTATTATGATGCGCGGTCCAACCCTTTGCACCGTAATTGACGCTTGCCACAATTGTTCCCTTTGTACTCAAATTCTTTGTGAACGTAAGCAGTGGTTGATGACACTCAGCCAAATTACACGTTTCAGCAAGCCAGTAATTCATCTCTGCATTAATATTTAACGTATAGTTGCTGCTCCAAGGCGGTCGAACGTCTTTATTCCAAATCCCTTGTAGGTTTGCAGCCTGTGTGCCGGGACGTGAACTGGAGATCATCAAATATCGCCCAAATTGAAACAAGAGTTCAACCAGCTTCTTATCTCTCGCCCCATGAGCTTCAACTCTAGCATCTGTTGACTTCAACGGGACTAAATCAGCAGCACCCAAGTCTAGCGAAACACGATCAAATAATGCACGATAATCGTCAATGTGATCGTTCACTAAGGCGAGGTAGCTCTTCTCTAGAGCTGCAGTCACCTGAGATTCAACAATCGAAGAAGGATCCTTGCCTTCAGTAGCAGGATTACGATCAAAACCATTGAAGCTCGTAGCTGCACTGAATATAAGTGTAGCTGACGTAGCACCTTCAATGTACAAGCCATCGTGATTCACAACGGACTGACCATTCTCGACGCGATATGCAAGTCTACCTTCGAACCTCATACCTTCATCCCCGTAAACAACTGGGTTGTCCGTGCGGTAATAATTCGGGTCCACATGCACTGGCGCTTTCCCCTTCAAGATGAGTCGATCATCTTCTACACCCGTATGATGCTTGAGTGGGCTCCACAATTTCACTCTGAAATTAAGCATTCTAGGTCGATCTGCCTCTAATCGCAGAACAATTACTTGATCGGGATAAGAGATAAAATACGTCCGTTTGTAGGCAACCTCACCAATTTTATAAGTAATCGTTGTCGTTGCTGTCTCAATATCTAATTCACGTGAGTAATCTTGTGCAAGATCTCCGTGATAGAAATGAATATTCAGGTCGCCAAGCGGCAGATAAGATTGTGTGTAAGGTCCCATCATTTCTTTACTTAATACATCTGCATTCGTATATGAACCTTCATTAATGCTTTTGCGGATCTCGGGTAAGATGTCTCGTGCTCTTGGATTCGTTCCATCCTTCGGTGCACCTGACCACAATGTATCCTCATTCAACTGCAACTTTTCTGTTTCGATCCCTCCGAAGACCATCGCTCCCAGACGCCCGTTGCCAAGCGGTAACGCCTCTGTCCATTTCCCTGCTGGAACTTGATAACATAACTTCATGTTGTGTTCTCTCCTCACTCATAGGTGCTCTGTTTAACTACAACTCAACTTATTCAAATCGCACATCGGACACGAACGGTCCAACGTTCACCTTACCTTCAGAAGCACCTGTTATTTTTACACCGTTTCTATAAAAATCTTTTATTAAGACACTTTTGACAGACCTATCCTCGTCAAATCCACAGACGGATGAAACCACATCCTCGCTCCCACGATAACGAATATTGTCAAACTCCACATGTTCAATGCCATTCCCTGGGACCGGATTATAGTCCGGGTTCCAAATCACACGAATGTCGATAATTCTTCCTAATTCAAAAGGATCGATACGAATGTTCCGATAGGTCACATGCCTCACGAGGTTTTTATCTCCCGCATTGATTGTAAGACATCCACGATACCCATCCTGCGGCTCATGATGCTCCAAAATGTCTATATTCTCGAAAAGGATATTCTCAATAAACGTTCCTTCACCAAGATAATCGCCATGCGTTCCAATCATCGTCGGATGTGCGACATCGGCCCAAAGCACCGAATTTTTAACCGTAATATTCTTAGCGTCTCCGTAGTACCCCCAACGATGGCCATAGATTGCAATACAATCATCTGAATTCCGCATAAATACATTGTCGATCTCTACGTCACAACACGACATCATATCGATGCCATCTGACCAGCCGCGTGTACTGAAGGATTCGAAATCTCGTATGCTTATTCGCTCGGACTGCCCTAAGTAGATACTATAATGAGGAGGATCAATGACGGCGATGCCTAACACCTCGACATCCTTGCTGTACATGATACGCACGCCTCGGAAAGCAGAGAATCGGCCGAAATCTGCTAAATATATAAAGCCTCTGCCGAAAATCTTCACATCCGCTACACCATCACAAACAAGCGAACCTACGAGGACTGCACCACCTGCCAAATAAACAGATATTCCCGAAGGAATGTTCAATAAAACCTGCTCAATATGATGCATACCTGGTTTAAAATAAATGGTATGTATGCCTGTTTCCAGCCGTCCATACAAAATTTCAGTTCGATGTATACCTGGATCGATGACGACAACGCCCGCATCATGTGGATTGGGCTGTTCTGATTCAATTTCTTTTGCAAACAGATGTAAATTATGAAAACGGTCTCCATTTATCTCAATAGACAGCTTCTGAGGTTGCTTCAACGTAAATCGTAGTCGTCCTTGATCAATCATGTCAGGTAGAACACCTGCAGAATGGGGGCGAATTTCAATGTTTTGGATAACATTGCGCTTGCTGATGACCTCAACTTCTACTTCGCAGCAGAAATCAAAGCTCGCCATTGCTGCTTCCCTAACATCGTGCATATCGACTTTGACTAATAGCACGTCTAATTCTTTCCAGTCCCCTCCAGGTGTCCGGACGTTTACTATGAAATCTTTATTCCTCGGAACTGGATTAGGTATGGAATAAGTAATAAGTTTAGATTTTTCCATATTTATATATTCATCCTCCATAAACTGATAATTACACTTTTTCAAATAATACGGTAATCGCTTACATAAATGCTCACACCAATTTTATCAACGTGCTCGAAGATGGACTATCCTAATTTCTCAAGATTTCTTGTACTTTTCATGTTTATATACTCAAACAAAACACCCCCAGTATCTGAAAGGTACTGGGGGTCATCAATATAATAAGCTTTTTACATATTATTTGAAAGACGCACTACCGGCACATCAATGGTTACACGAGTTCCCGTATCCGAATCACTTTCAAACCGCATACATTGGGTTTCACCAAAGTATAATTCCAAACGTTTCTCGATATTTTTGACCCCATATCCGCTGCCGTGATAACCGGGTCTATCGCTTAGATCATTATTCAAGCCGATTCCATCATCCTCAATGGATAGAATCAATCGCTGATCTTTCATGGTTGCCTTTATAGTTACAGTCCCCTTACCATCGGGTTTTTCTGTAATACCGTGCACTATCGCATTCTCAACTAAAGGTTGGAGAGTGATCTTGGGTAGTAAAGAATCCAAAAGCTCCTCCTCTACCTGGATAGCGAATGAAATCCTGCCTCTGAAACGTCTCTGTTGAATATCTACATAAAAGCGGCACATGCGAAGCTCATCCTTCAGAGTAACGAAATCCTCACCTTTATTCAAAATAAGTTTGTAATAATCCGAGAGCGCATAAACGACTTGCTGAATATTGTCCCTTTCTTCTCGTTGTGCCATCCAATTTAGCATATCGAGTGTATTATATAAAAAATGTGGATTGATCTGAGATTGGAGCGCTTTGAGCTCTGCCCCCTTCTTTTCCTGGCCTAACCGATATTGCTCCTGAAGAAGTTCCTGAACACTATTAATCATGTAATTGTAGCTTGAAACGAGTCGTCCCATTTCATCGTCGCACGGCTCAATATCAAGTTTCCTAAGCTCTCCTAGCCGAACTTGATCCATCTTCCGGGCTAACAAGAAAATTCGAGCTGTAATGGATCTAGTTACGGGGAAAATAAGAATCATTAATGCGGCAGCCACCAACACATAGATCGTGATCATTTGTGTACTTACGATATTTACAGCTTTAAATGCAGCCGTTTTGGGGATAATGGAAGTCAGATAAATACCGGATTTGCCAATTTGATTGCATCGGATCAAATAATCAAGGTTATTCAGCTTAATTTCAACAAAATCACTTTTTGTTTCTTTGATGAGTGACGGCCGAATGGCCAAATCAGTTACATTCGCTGCATGGACATTGTCACTGCCCGCAATCAATTGTCCCTCTTCATTTATCAAGTAGACAACCTGCTCAGGCACAGTTCGCGTTAAGTTATCTCGTATTTTCTTCAAATCCAAATCGATAGTTACTAAACCAATTGAGTCACTATAGTTCCTCGTATCCCATAAAATTCTTCCTAAAGTCAAATACTTGTATATATCGTCTTTACTCTCATTTTCATACAATACCCAAGTAGGGCTTCCAGCATTTTTGATTACTTTCTCAGACCAATTTCTACCTTCAATTAACTTTAATTTACGAAAACGTGTATCTGTTCCTGATACCACAAACCGATCATCGATATAGTAGGTAATATGTTCGCTCTCCGAACTCTCCTCCAATGTCTTTGTATAGGTTTCTATTTTGCCAAAATCAATGAGTTGTTCACCAATATCCTTCTGTAAAGGATCAGATCCTAAAGCGGACACAAGTGCATCATTTAAAATGACCATAGTCGACAATTTCTCAATGCGAGTAAATGTCCCTGACAAGGAAGAAAGGGTTTGTTCATAGTTTTGATTGGCTGCATAATTTTGAGACTTCAACGTCGCACTTGTTATTTTTTGGTAAGAAATTATGAAAGTAATCATCAACGGGATAAGTCCTACCAAAGCGAATAAGAATAGCAATTTTTTCTTTAAGGATAAGTTAGAAAACCAAAGTTTAACCTTCATTTCATAATCATCTTTCTATACTCAACAGGTGTCAAATTCGTTGCAGCACGGAAAACTTTCGTGAAATAACTGGCACTTGCGTAACCGCATAATTCCGAAATCATATTTATTTTATAATGTTCATTGGATATCAACTTTTTGGCCAGCTCCAATCTGTAATCGCCAATGTATTGCTTTATCGTTACCCCGGTTTCGTTCTTAAATAGCATGCCTAGATGTGCTGTGGACAGATGAACAGACTCTGCAATTTCACGCACATCCAAATCCACATCGCTGCAATTGGAAGTAATATAGGACATAACATCTCTAACTACTCTAGAATATTGGGATGAATCTTCCAATTCCTCCACATATAAAGCTAGTAGTTGCAGCATAAAATTCTTAATTTCAAAAATTGAACGACACTTATGAATATACAGTTCTAGATCGTTCGTATTGAAAATGTGGTTGATTTTATTTAAAAGTGAGCTTTTCTCGTGCAATATAGCTTGCGCAAAGGAAGTGAACAATTCACAAACCCGTTCTTTTCGTGGATATTCGAACTCGCAGAACTGCTTACAGACCATATCAACCCAAGTTGCTAATTGGGTAGGCTCATTCTTAAACAGACTGTAGAATTCCGAATAGAGCTCAACTCCCAATCCTTGAGGAGCGTTCTTTCTCTGATCCAAGCTGAACATTTGTAGATTAGGATGATAAAAAGAACTTTCTAATGCACTCCATGCTGTTTGATAGCTTTCGGCAACTGCTTCTAAATGAAGCGCTTCCTTTCCAACTCCTACAACCCAGCTTTCATTTTGTTTTAAAAGAAGATCAATTACATATAAAATTCGCTTTCTGTCATGCTTCTTAACGGACAAGACAGAAAGGTACTTGTTATTTTCAAGTACTGTACCTAGAGATGGGATTTGGTATGAGCTCCAATAATCGTTAATAAAAGCTATCCAACTATCTTGTACTTCCTCATCTGTTACTTGTGAGAGTACAACGCACATATATGTACTATCCACGGGAAAATTAGTTTCCTTGCAAAGCGAAATGACTTCTTTCACGTTCATGCTTTTGGATTTCAACATTCCCGCGAGCTTTTGGCGTTGTAAGGCCATGTTCTGATTCATCATACTTTGGTGTTTATGCTTCGCATGAATAAATTCTACCGTTTTCTTGATCGCGGCTTCCAAATCTGTCAGCCTAATTGGCTTCTCTATATAATCTACGGCCGATAGTTTAATAGCACTTTTTAGATAATCAATATCCATATATCCACTCATAAATAACAACTTACTCTCAGTGGAACAAACAGCTAATTTCTCTGCGAATTCAATACCATTAAGCTTGGGCATTCGAATATCCGTCAACACAATATCGGGGTGGAAGTCCTCAGCAATGCGGAGTGCTTCCGCACCATCTCTAGCTTCTTTTATCTCTGTAATGCCTAATGCTGTCCAATCCATCGATTCCATTATGCCAAGCCTGGTGTAATCATCATCATCTGCAATTAATAAGCGCATGGGATCGTGCTCCTTTTAAGATCACTTCATAAGTTCATCTTAGCATATCTGATAGGTGAAATGCAGGCATCCCACCCCTATTCGGGATGGGATAAATATGGGAACTATTTCTTTTTAGTAGCAGCGAAAGTATCCAGTTGTTTCTGCAAAGCTGCCATATACTTATCAAAGCCTGCACCTTTAAGTTGTTGCTTCAAGGCTTCTAGATCAGCCTCTTGGTTTTTCTTAACCATACCCACTACTAGAGGCAGAGCAAATTGTGTTCTTACTGTTTCTAAACTCGAATTTTCTGCTGCCAGTTCAGATGTATTAAATACAAATCCTTCATACGGATTCGTTTTCAAAGAAGGAACAAGTGCTTCTCCTGCAGATTTTAATTTTTCATAAATACCTTGCCATTCAGCAGGATATTTCGATTCTGGATTCATAAAACCATCAGCCAGGCCTGTCCATGCTGGCTTTTTGTTTTTTGCATCAATACCATCTGAAGAGACTGCACCATTGACCATTTTATAGTTTTCACCTTCAACACCGAAGCTGAGCAAATTATAATAAGTCTGATCCACATGTGCTTTTTCGATAAATTTCAAAGCGGTTTCAACGTTCTTACTGTTGGCTCCAACTGAAATTTGCGTTGTTGTCTCATTGGAATGCGATGGCAAGAATATCGCTTTGGGATTCATCATTGAAAAGTCTACCCAATTTAATTCAAATTCAGGATGAGCATCTTTAATGGTAGAAATATAATTGCTACTTACTGCATAGAACTGGTTGTTGAACTCAAGTGGTTTTTTACCAGCTTTCATTAGTTCTTTGGTTTTGTCGCCTTCGTTACCCTGCGAAGCTAGAACATCATGGGCAATAATCCCATCGTCATACCATTTTTTCACATATCCAAGAACTTGTTTAAACTCTGGCGTATCATAAATACTCATTGCTTTGTATGGTTCATCCACTGACGCCACCGTTAGAACCGTTCCATTCAAGGATGTAACTGTTAAATACTTATTACCTGCAACCATAGCCCATACGTTGTTAACTGCACGCTTATCAATAATCATTGGCGTATCTGGAAATTCTTGCTTTGCTTTATACAAATATTTCTCTACCGTTTCAAGATTCGTGATTTCTGATAATCCCCATTTCTTTCTCAGGTCTTCACGGAACAACATGCCTTCCCCAGCAGCAATACCCGGTTTATTCAATTGAGGGATGCCGTAATTTTTACCATCAATCTTAAGACGAGTTAGAATATCTCCATAGCGTTCAGTAAGCTTCGGCGTGTTCTTCAAGTAAGGTGTTAGATCTGCAAAAGCATTTTTAACTGCAAAGTTTTTAAAATCAGACCATGCTCCGCCTACATAAAGATCATATTCCTTTGCCACAATGGCACGGCTGATTTGGTTCTTCTCATCGCCCCATGGAATAAAAGTGAATCTGACTGTTGCATTAAGATCTTTTTTCGTAAGCTCATCCAACTTCTTATAGAAGTTAGCCATTCCACTAGCTGGCTCTGCCCCCATTGTGATCGCTTTCAATTCTACAAGTGGACCGGGTGCTTGCGATGCAGCCGGTGTAGTCCCCGTTGATGCACCTGGAGTTGATGTTGCAACTTTGTCGGATGAACATGCCGCAGACGAAATGACAACAGATGACATGAGTACTGCGGATAATACTGTTTTTAGTTTTTTTGATGCTAACAAGAAAATCCCCTCCAATAATTTTTATATATGTTTTACAGAGGAAGCAATCCGAAGGGAAGTTTCCTCCAGTCAACAACAGATTTGATACAGTGTCAACCTTTGACGCCGCCAATCGTAAGGCCAGATACAAAATAACGTTGGGCAAAAGGATAGAATAGAAGAACGGGACCTGTAACCAACATAGCGGTAGCCAACTTCATCGTTTCCGAAGGTAAGGCATCCATAACAATCTGAGAGTCCTTGACTGCATCGGTCATCCTAGCTAGCATCCTGTAGAGTAAATACTGCAATCCCCACTTATCCTTGTCAGAAATCAGATAGAGACTATATCCAAACCAATTGTTCCAATAACCAAGCGCTAAAAACAAACCAACCGTAGCAGATACGGGCTTGCATAATGGAATGATGATCTGCCAATAAACACGGAAGTCACCTGCCCCATCAATCCTTGCAGACTCAACTAAGGAGTGAGGAATACCTTTAATATAATTACGAAACAAGAAGATATTAAATGGACCTAATAAGCCAGGTAGGATGACGGCCCACAACGAATGATTTAAATGAAGAAAGGTAGTATTAACTAAATAAGAAGGAATTAATCCACCACTGAACAATGTAGTGAAGTAGATAAAGAAAGCCGCTTTATCTCTGTGTTTAAAATCAGTCCGTGACAGTACATAACCGCTCATGGAGGTTAGCAGTAGTCCTACTACCGTCCCAACAAGTGTTACGTAAATGGTGACCAAGTACGCATTTCCTATCGTGTCCCCTAAATTACTAAATACGACTTTGTAGGCTTGTAATGAAAACTCCTGAGGAAACAGTTTATATCCGTTAATAGCGACCTGGCTTTCATCACTAAACGAGCCAGACAGTACAAGGATGAAGGGCAATAGACAAACGATGGCAAAGAACGATACGATCGTAACCGCGATCACATTAAAAATTTTGGTACCAGCATCCTGTTGTATCGTATTTCTTTGCTTTTTAATGGATAATTCAGCCATAATAAACTCCTTTCATCTGAAAAATAGCAAGTTAGAAAAGTGCATTTTCCTTATCCGCTTTTTTCACAATATAATTAACAGTTAAGATGACAATTAAGCCAAATACAGATTGAAACAGTCCAGCTGCTGAACCTAAGCCCATACTAAAGTTGACAGTAAGTGAGCGGTATACGTAAGTATCAATAATATCTGTTGCATTTAAGAGGAATCCGTTTTGACCAATAATATTCCAGAACAAATCAAACTGCCCACGCATGATACTTCCTAATGAGAATAGAAGCAGTACAATTACTGTTGGTTTAAGTAGTGGTAATGTGATGTGAATGATTCGCTGCCATTTGGAAGCACCGTCCACATAAGCTGCCTCGTAAATACTCTCATCAATTCCCATGATGGATGCCAAGTAAATGACGCTGCCATACCCCAATCCCTTCCAAATCTCGACAGCAACGATAATGAATGGCCACACTGCCGGTGTCGCATAAAAGTCAAACTTCTCAAAACCCATTGCAGTGAAAGCGCTGTTAATTACACCAAAATCATAATTGAATAAGTTATAAACAATTGAACTAATAATAACCATGGAAACGAAATATGGCATAAACATAAGTGTCTGGGAAGTCTTTACAAATTTCTTATAAGTAAGCTCTCTTAGAAGAATCGCGACTGACATTTGAAAAAAAGTGTTTAATCCAATAAAAGCAATATTGTATAGAATTGTGTTTTTCGTTAATTTCCATATGATGGAGTCAAACCCACCTTGGAACAAAAACTCAAAGTTTTTGAACCAGACAAACTTACTTGCGATTCCTTTGCTAAAATCATAGTCCACAAAGGCGTAATAGACACCAAACATCGGCAGGTATGAAAATAGGATAAAGAATACGATCATTGGGGTAAGCATGAAATAATACGTTTTATGTTCTCTAAAATCTGAAAATAATTTTTTCTTTGTTTTTTTCTTCGTATTTTCTTCCGTTTGCACAGTTATGATTGCTTCTGACATATGCTCTCCCTCTCCTTCTGATTTAATTTTATCAAAGGCAAAGTTAAGGGCATATATCACTTTTCCATGATTTCTTGTACTTTTTAAAGCGCATACATTAATATATAGCGCTTTCTTCCAGCAAATAAATGGCCCAATAACAAAGAAGGAGCGCCCGCTCAGGACACTCCTCTTTTCGACCCATTTAATCATTTAAACCGATCATTCTGGCAATTAGAACAGCTGTTTCGGCTCTAGTTGCTTGTGCTTTTGGAGCAAAGTTACCTAAATCTTGCCCTTCCATCCATCCCGCTTCACTCATGGTTGTAATGTCAGAAACAGCAAAGCCTGCTATTTGTGATGCGTCATGAAAAACTACAGCTGCCCGTGTTTTAGGTAGCTCGATTCCTGCCGCCTTCAAAATACGTACGCTCATAACTGCCATTTCCTCACGCGAAATGCATTGGTTCAAGCCAAAGCTTCCGTCTTGGTACCCTGAAACGATCTTCATAGTTTGTGCAGATGCCACTGAATCGTAGTACCACTCGCCCGCTTTCGCATCCGTGAAGGAAGCCGTATAGCCAAGCTTTACCAAATCATAAGCTTCCATCATGAGCTTCAGGAATTCAGCACGCGTAATCGCCTTTTGAGGAGCAAACTCGTTATCCCCTACCCCGCTCACAATATGACGGGAGGCTAACGCGTTAACGCTAATTTGTGCCCAAGAATAGGTGTGCGGCTCCATCTTTCACAGTACGATTGTCGAAGACTTTCCTCAAATTCTTTTAATTCAATCATTCTATGTTCTTCTCGCGATTTCTCTGCAGCAAATGCCATCAAGTGACTTTGAACGGAATTGAAGCTGGCGTAAGTCCTTGGCCTGAGCTGCCCTCTCTACCTTCCCGCTTCCGAAACGTAATCTTGTTCCAATTAATACAACTTTAATTCTTTACAAGGGTAGACCTCCCCATCTGACTCTTTCTCGAATTCACTCTTTCACGCCTCCGGCAAACGGATAGACTATCATGATCGGTAATGATCCCATGAAGATTAGAGTGATCCGAAGTGTTCTCTCACTCAGATGCGTTTAAGGTCAAATCCGTGGAGAGAAAAACGACTGCTGCCGAAATGCCGGGCGCGAGTTCCGTTCGAATCAATCTGACTATATTAATCCGTCTCACAGCCAGGCTATGTGTGGACTTATTCGGTTTTTTAGGTGCGAAGGTTGAGTTAGTTAAGTTTGAAGAAACACCCTAATCCATATGAAATACTTCCTCCATGGTTACCCACCATTCTCCTTCCGAAGCAGAATCAACTGGTTCCTGACACGGATCTGTTAGTTTCCACCACGCTTGCGTGTTCGGGTCAGCAGCCATGTTAGTCATATCTTTCTCGAAGTCTTGTCCCGTGTACTCTAAGTAACTAAAAAGATACCCATCTCGGTAGTATATAGAGTAATTTTGGATGTTACATTCTTTTAACCGATTTAATACTTCAGGCCATACTGCCGCGTGTAAAGCTGTGTAATCGGCTAACCTATCCATTTTCACCTTAATGCTCCATCCGTATCTTTTCATTGTCAACCTTCTTTGACTCAAATTTAAAAAGTGGACAACTTATATAGTTGGAATTGCTGCCATTGCGATCACTGTATTCCAGTCGTCAAGATCCGCTATGTGCAGTAAATATTTTCTCCAGAATGGGCCAACCAAGACCCAACGGATTTCAGCTTTTCTAGGGCGGGCTCAGGCCAAGTTACATCCGGACAGGGTCCAACATATAAGAGCAGGTTGCCACCCTTGGTCGCCACCTCGAGAAGGGTATTGAGCAAGGTTTGTACGACCATAGTTCTTCAGCAGCTCACTCCACGACTTCCACAAAACGTTTTGTGGAAGTCGTGGAGTGCCAAGCTCTCGGTCGTGTGTACCTTAGGTAATGTAACCACCACTTTTAACGGATGCTTATAGCGATGATTCGCTAAACACGCTTACTGAAAAAATCTATTGAGCAAGGCTGCTGCTTCTGCACGGGAAGTGATACCGCTCGGAACGAATTTGTTTGCATCGCGTCCATTAATCAAATGAAGTGCCGCCGCCGCTCTTACTGAATCAAGCGCCCAGGCTGCCACAGCGGATTCGTCAGTAAAGGAAGAAGCCGTATTTACGTTTAACTTAACGTCTTTCAAGATAACATACGCCCGCATCATCATGGTGACCATTTCTTCACGTTTGATTCTCGCATCGGGATCGAAAGTCGTTGTGCTTGTTCCATTAATAATACCTGCTTTGATCGCTATGGAAACCGCTTCCTCGTACCAGGCACCCTTCGATACATCCGTAAATTTCGATTCGCCCACTGATGTCAGGTTCAACGCTTTGACAAGCATTGCTGTAAATTCGGCCCTTGTTATGGTACGCTCTGGCTCGAACATGGTAGCACTAGTGCCGTCAATAATGTGCTTCGCTGCTAACTGTTCGATCGCATCTGCCGCCCAGTGAGTGGACTTAACATCGGTAAATGATTTCTTGAATTCGAGCACCGCATATTTGCTAAAATGATGAATCTTGGCGACCATTTCTCCGTTAATAAACGTGCCTCCCACATATTCCAACGTACCATTGTCTACCAAATAGTAAATACCCGTCAGTTTCGAATTTAAGGAAGGATCCACTTTGAATCGAATCGTCATCGGTTTATCGAAGCTTCTCAAGCTTGTCACTTTACCATCTTTCCCGACAATCGATAAGCTAAAATTGATTGCATTGCCGGAAAGTTTAATTTGTGCATTTGTGGATGATTGCCCTATCGCTAGAAGGTTGTTAGCATCGGTTTCGGATAAGGGAGTCATGATCAACTCTATCGAACTGTTTTGTTTATCTTTTGCGGACAATTTATCTGCCAACTGTTTAAGCAATTCAGCGGGTACTTCCAACGTGAATGGCCCCGTTTGAATTACTAATTGATTATGTCCGAGCAGCTCGGCTGCATTAGCAGGAAGTACAATTTTCTTTTTATCTTTGGCTATGATCGTCACAACTCCGTTGGAAGCTGGTGTGGTAAGGTCTTTCGTTTTCACTACAAGTGTATAATCATCGGTATTTCCATTGGCTGTATCACTGCCACCACCAGTAGAAGGGTAACTGCCCCCGCCACCTGTGACCTTTTGCTTAAACGTAACATTGATCATATGGTCCGCAGTTATGTTGGCAACTGTATAAACGTTGGCAGTCACCGTCACGGCGGTACCGTCTAACCTCACCTTGTCGATTTCGTATCCATTGTTCGGATTGAATGTAAAGGTTTGATCAGCACCATCATTGACTACAACGGCGCCGTTCGGGCTGATCGTTCCGTTTTCCCCTGCGCCCGTTGTGATCGTATGTGTATGACCTGTGACCTTTTGCTTAAACGTAACATTGATCATATGGTCCGCAGTTATGTTGGTAACTGTATAAACGCTTCCGGTCACCGTCACGGCGGTACCGTCTAACCTCACCTTGTCGATTTCGTATCCATTGTTCGGATTGAATGTAAAGGTTTGATCAGAACCATCATTCACTACAACGGCGCCGTTCGGGCTGATCTTTCCGTTTTCCCCCGCGCCCGCTGTGATCGTATGTGTATGACCTGTGACCTTTTGCTTAAACGTAACATTGATCATATGGTCGGCAGTTATGTTGGCAACTGTATAAACGTTGGCGGTCACCGTTACGGCGGTACCGTCTAACCTCACCTTGTCGATTTCGTATCCATTGTTGGGATTGAATGTAAAGGTTTGATCAGTACCATCATTGACTATAACTTCGCCGTTCGGGCTGATCGTTCCGTTTTCCCCCGCGTTCGTTGTGATAACATGTGTATGAATAGCGCCAATCTCTCCGTTTTCCGGAAGGTTGTAGAGCTCAAGCTCATACACAGCGTACATGCCCCATGTCGTATAGTTCGCATCATTGATCTGTATTCTCAGTTTCAGTGCATCTCGTACTTCAGGAATATTGGCAAAGGTGTGCTCCATTACATTGTCATCTATGCTGCTTTTCCATTGGAGCGGTACCCCCTTCGCTATGGTTTCAAAGTTTACTCCGTCCGTAGAAGCCTGAATATCGATATTGGAAATACCCTGGATTAATCCAGATGTTGTGGCCATGACGATGGTGTTAAAGGTTTGCTTTTGGTCCCAAGTAAGATTAATCTCATGCGGAAACGGATGACTGGTGTTGTAGCCTCGTAAACTCGCGAACATGGTGTAATAGCTGCCGTCAACCATATTCGAAGCACCGTAGGCATTGCCTTCCCTGGCAGCTGATGCTGAAATATCAGAATAGCTTCTGGCAATATTGGTGCCTGGCTCATTGACATTTCCTTTGAGAAAGTTCAACGTGTAGAGCTTCGTAGTCGTCCCGTCGCTTGCGGTGGACCTGATATGAACCACGCTTTTACCGATTGGAATGTCAATCGTCTGTACTGTGTTATCGGCGACAGTCTTTCCGTTGATCTGCAGGGTACCTGCATCGTCCGAAAGCGTTGGCGTAATCGCGATGGTGTTTACATCATTAGGAATCATGACTTGGAAGGTCGTCGTGTTGTTGTCAAACGTAAAGGAGGGAACATTAGAGATTGTTAAATTCCTCAGCGTTCCATCTGCTACAGGGCTTATCTCTCCGTTGTCTGGAAGGTTATAAAGCTCTAGCTCATATAAAGCATATATGCCCCAATACGTATAGTTGGCGTCATTGACAAGTAACCTCACCTTCATCGCGTCTTGAACTGTAGGGATATTCGCATACGCGTATTCCATGATGTTGTCGTCTTTGCTGCTATTCCATTGAATCGGTACCCTCTTCGCAATTGTGGACCAATTCGTTCCATCTGAAGTAGCCTCAACATCAATATCTGTTATCCCCTGTAATAACCCTGATGGCGTGGCCATGACAATCGTATTAAAGGTTTGCTTTTGTTCCCAAGTAAGATTGATCTCATGTGGGAACGGATGGGTGGCAGTATAGCCGCTCTTACTGGCAAACATGGTACCATAACTACCGTCAACCATATTCGAAATACCATAGCCGCTATTGGCTTCCCTGGCAGCTGTTGCTGTAATATCTGAATAGCTTCTCGCAATATTGGTGGTCGGTTGATTTACATTGCCTTTGAGAAAGTTCAACGTATAGAGTCTCGTGGTTTCCCCATCACTTGCGGTAGACCGAATAAGGATCTTACTTTTACCTGTAGGGATGTTGAATGTAAGCCTCTTACCGCTGCCGAAACGTTGCCCGTTGACATCCAGGGTGCCATTTGCATCCGCAAGCGTTGGTGTAATCGTGATCACGTCTACATCGTTGGGAATGATGGCCTGGTAATTAATATTGTTTTTATTAAAAAGAACCGAAGGCGCGTTAGTCAGCTCCAAACTTTGCAGCGTTCCGTCATAGATCATCTGTCCTTCATACATGCTTACTCGAAAGCCGTCAACGTATAGGTTTTTGTTTTCCAGGTTCACTACCCTGATCGTGTGCTTGCCTGCTGACAGATTATGATTGCTATATACCGATATCGAATCGAGTTGAACTTTCTCATATAGGTCTATAATCACCGGAGCGGAATCGTCGACGGATACGGCAATTTTACCGGAGCCTTCATTTTTCTCCGCAATAAGATCGATACCGGACCCTGTAAAGGTATAGGTCAAATTATCTTCCGCTTTCAACGTGCCTTGAACACCGCCCATATAAGCGTATTTCCGGCTTTTTGCAAACCATTCACCGTTGAAGGTGATCTCGCCGGTCGCGTTATCGGTCATGTAGGTCATAGGTACATCCTGCCCATCGTAAGGACTACTTGGCACAGGAATTGCACCCACAGGTTCTCCGGCAGCCGCTTTAACCAGATAATTATGAAGCATTCTGATATATTCAGGGTCAATGGTATATTTTCTCGGATCAGACGGGTTAACAGCACTGTCCGCTATACGTTTGGCAAGCCCGGGATTGGTTTGCTTGAGTTGGTGCATCAGTTCGTATTCCTCAAGTCCGTCCCTTTGGGCCTCGTAGCGCAGCGAGCTCTTCACCGTCAGATGTTCCTTATCCGGATATACGATCGTGGAATCGCCATAATGAGGGACATACCATACGTTCCATCCCCAATGTAAGTGTCCTTGTACACCGTCTTGACTAAGATTCCAGAATAACAGCCTGCCAGTCAATATGGGCTGCGTCCAGAATCTGTTCAACCACGGAGCCGGATTGGCATCGCAAGTATACACCCACAAGTCTTTGCCTGCCGCCTGCTCCGCTTGATACAGATTTTTCTTATCCTGGAAAACCGGCGTTAACGGGACCCACACATCCACATAGGGTTTGATGGTTTCGTTCATTAGAGTACCGGCCGCATCAGCGTCCAATGTCTTGAAATCCGGAACGATCTCTTTTACTTTTCTAGCGATATACGTCATATAGTTTGTAATGCTAGCACCGTTGGGTTCGTCCTTAGTATGCTGATACCAAGTGAAACCATTATCTTTAAGCCAACCTTTATCCTCTAAATGATCGTGCAATGCCGTCAAGTAGTTAGTAAGATAAGCGTCTGTAACAGGTAGTGAATCTGGTATGGACGTTTTCCAAAGATCATTGTTTGGATTCTCATTTTGTGGCATTTGTTCTAATGCATGGATCAAGTGAATGTTCGCAAAATGAGTAATTCCTCTATCCATAAAGGTTTGAACATATCGATCAAACAATGACCAGTCGATATGTTCCGGTATTCCATCTTTAAAAGACACCATTTTGGTACCCTTTGCGTTTAATAATAAGTCTGTACGAACCCAAATCATGTTCTGGCGATAGTCGCTCATGGTTTTGGCAAAATTATCCATAAGCTCGAACCATTTGTCGCTATACGTCTCCACTCCGTAATAGTTCTGACCAACGTCATAACTTGACTGAGTTAAAGGATCATCAGCAATCTCAGGTGGAGAACCTCCAATCATAAAACCATTAGTCATCGACCACTGATAATTAACGAAATTAGCCTTTGAGGTTTGAGGGATTTCAGCGTTAGCTACTTCAACATTAATAGGTACTTGATAATCGCCCAAAGTCGATTTCACTGTAACTATACCGTGATAGAGGCCTGGAACAGCATCGGCAGGGACATAATTCGTTATTAAGACGGGCTGAGTTGAATTTGCCACCACATGTATAGATGGATTGTTGGACAGCGGGTCGGGGATTTGAGATAAGGGGTAGATTTGCGTACCTACCAAATCCGGTCGATATTGATTGGGCTGCACGGTATCCTCAAGCACGTATTCTTCAAAATGATAGCTTAAGTTGCTGTTCGAGATCGTATTTCCAGAAGATGTAAGATCAGAGAATTCAATTCCAGTAATCTCGAAATCACTATTGCTTCTTACAGCAATTTGCTCACTTTCGTATTCGTTCTTGGCTGAAACAATATCAATGCTGTTTCCAGGATTCGCTGGGATCGTGCTGGTCCTATATACGGCTTTCAATGCATTTACCACCCACACGTCCAGCTGGCTGCTGTCAGCATAGACACGAGGAGCAATGTTCGGAAAAAAGAAGCTTGCTAGAATCATAAAACAGATCATTTTACACGTTGTTCGTTTGAACATAGATCAACAATCCTCTCATTCTTTAATTAGTGTCAGAAACAAACTTTCGAAGCGCTTACAATGGTGGCTGGACGCCGTCTGTTCATATTTTCATTGTATTATTATTTGAAACTCTGCAAAATAACAGTATTTTTTGAAATCTAACAGTTTCCGATTGGAAACAAAAAAACGAACACAGAAAAAGGCCATGCTTTTATAAACATTGGCCCTTATTTGATCATAACTCTTCTTCTCTTATGTGACGATACTGCGGTATGCGTACGATAACTGAAGTGCCAATCCCAGGTTGACTATGAATAAAGATCCCGTATTCGGATCCAAATAAGAGTTGCAATCTCTCTTGCACATTTTTAATGCCATAACCAGCGCTTTCATATTCAAGCATACGCTCAATCATATACGGTTCCATACCGACGCCATTATCCTCCACGACAAAAATAATATCTTCACCGTCAAGACTTGCCCGTAGGATTAGTTTACCTCGCTCCCCGCGCTTCGGATCGATACCATGCATAATCGCATTCTCAACAATCGGCTGCAAGATCAAATGGATCATTTCAAATTGAAATACCTTGTCATCTGCATCGAATTCTATGTCAAAGCTTGTATTGTGCATAGCTAATTGAATAAGTATGTACGCTTGGACGTTTGTCCATTCATCTTCAATCGAAATAATCTGCTTTCCTTTATTCAAAGTCGTTCTGTAATATCTGGAAAGTTGATTCACCAAATCACTGATTTCTTGGGCATCTATACGCAGCGCTTTTGAATTAATTAAAGATAAAGAATTGTATAGAAAATGGGGATTAATCTGAGCTTGCAGCGCTTTGAGCTCGGCCGCCTTTTGCGTGATTTTTGTTTGATATACCTCCGAAATAAGTTGATTAATTTGTTTAAGCATAGAACCGAATCGATCGGTAAGTTGCCCGATTTCATCTTTGGAATTCGTTGATACAACAACAGTAAGATCCCCATCTTCCACCATCTTCATTTTGGTGTTTAATTTCTCGATTCCTTTTAACATCGTTTCTGAGAACAAGTAGATAATGATACTGAGGAAAACCATGCAGATCAGTACAATGATGCCCGTTGCGCTTAAAATATTGCCAATACTCGTTTTGTACTGATTATCGGGGACCAAATAATGCAGTATCCAATCGGTTTGAGGTATATCTTTGTTTACAACTATATAGGATTCGCCACTTATTACTGTTTTTGACGTACCCTTCCTTGAAAGTGATTGAAGTTGAACATCTTCCATCTGCCCAACATGCTCTGTTAAAATGGGCCGATTCTCTCTATCGGTAATGATGATGCCATTCCCTTCATTCACCTTGCCAATGAAATCACCGAAAATTTTATTGTAATCAAACCTGACATACAGTTCACCGCTCACGGTCCGAAACTCGATATTGTAAATCACTCGTGTGGCAAACAATTCTCCATCTTCGAACCACCACTTGGTTGTATCACTACCTTTTGTTTCTAGATACCAATCCTTATTCTTAACTGCTGAAGAAGGAGTAACGAAGTTTCCTAATTCAGATTGCAGACTCTCAGAATACAACATAATCTCATTCATATCTCCAACCATATACATCAAGTTGAAAAAAATAGGTTCGATTTTATCATTCAGCGCCTTAAATTGGATGTACAAATCCTGATTCGGATTACTCATCAACTCAATGACCGCTGGATGGAAAACAATCGATTTCATTGATACATCCTGCCTCTGAAGTCGGTAACTGATCTCTTGTGTGACTTTCTTCGCCTCGTTATCTGCGCTTTGTAATAACTGGCTTTCCAATGAAGACTTGGAATTTTGGTAGGCATACAAGCCCAGTACAATGGTTGGCAGGAAGATGACTGTCACATAAGAAAGCAATAATTTCTGGCGTAGGCGGAGATTACGGATAAATTTGAACGCAGTCACCTCCTTCCACCACCCCCCTCCCGATATTGAACAGGAGTCAAGCCGTTATATTGCTTAAACATTAAATTAAAATAGGACGTGTTCGCGAATCCAACTGTACTGGCAATATCAACAACTTTAATCGTTGAATCACGCAGCAGTTCTTTCGCTCGCTCCATTCGAACGGCTGTAATATATTTGACTAGGCTTTGGCCAGTACTTTTTTTAAACAGAAAACTTAAATAACTTGGCGATAAAAAGACGCGCTTTGCTAAATAGTCGACCCCAATATCACTTCCGTATTCGATCTGGATAAGCGTCTGTACATCTTCAATCACTTTGCGGCATTGATCCTCTGTCGCCGTTTTTTCGATTCGCAGCAAATGCTCCTGAAAAACGGATAATATGACTTGCCTCAACTCAGCAACCGAATTGCAAAGTGCGATTCGCTCCAAGCCATCCTTTAGTAAATTGACGTATTTTTTGCCTTGAAACTCTACTATTTTTTTCAATATTTCTGTAAATATGAGTTTGGCATACATAGAACTAAATCGCTTACTACTGCGCATACTCGCAATGAGAAATTCTATTCGATACTCAAGTGTGCGATAATCATTTTGTGCAATGGAAGTATAAATATCCTTCAGCATAAGCTCTAACGATTCATCATCTACATGGACATGAAGGCTTTGATCATCTTTGGAGCAAACGACACTGCTATCCATAAAAAACCGAAAATTCATTAACTCTTCCATTTGGTTGAATTCGTCATGAAGCCCTTCTAGCTTATCGATCGGACAACCAACAATAATGAAACTTCGCCGATCGAAGCGAGTCTCCAGCCATTCTTTAATCCAATCCCCATAAGCCATAAGCTCTTGCTGGTTATCGCTGATCGTTGAAGCTGGATCAACAGCGACTAGCATAATGCTTTGATACTCATTCATATTTAAATAAAGCATCTCGTGTTGACAAGTCGACTGAAGGAATTCGAATACTTCTGTATGATGCAGGTCAAAAAAATGATGTAGCATTCCGATCATAATCATATATAACCGCTTATTTGATAGATGACTTAGACCAGCAAAAGCTGCCCGTTCCTCGTAATGGACGTCACTCTCGCGGCCTTGAAGGAGATCAAACAGGAGCTTTTCTTTCTCATACGCCACTCCTTTATGAAAGCCTTTGATTAACAACTCATCTTTCTCCCTTTGAAGGTGTTCGTCCTCTAGTTGAGCGATTATGTTATGGAACACTTTGAGGAATTCCTTCACATCGATCGGCTTTAACATATAATTAACCGTTCCAAGTTGAATCGCTTTTTGTGCATATTCAAATTCCCCATAAGCACTGTAAATAAGCACCTTAAGATCCGGAAGTACTACTTTTGCCTGCTTAATTAACTCTAAACCGTCCATGAATGGCATGCGAATATCCGTAAATAACAGATCTACATGATGACCCCTTATATATGCCAACGCTACTTCCCCATCATTGGCTTGAGCAACAGAAAATGGTAGATCATGCTTATGAATAAGCCATTCAATGGCATCGATTTCTGCTTGTTGATCATCGACTACTAGTATATGATACATAATTCTCCTCCTATCCGTTCATACGATGGCTATTTATTCACTTCAAGAAGATACCACTATAATCCAAAGCATAGCACACTAGGTATTCCAATTCATACCACTTTGCATGAAGCACATGATCTCTTGCCAATTTCCAGATGAATTCTGTTAGGTTTCGAAAAAATCTGTTATTTCGATAGAAATGACATTTATACTACACTATACTATGAAACAAACTATCGACACTTGGGAGGTCTTTGTATGAAGAAAACATGGTTAGTCTCCACCACTGCTATACTCGCTATATCAATCCTATTTACAGGCTGCAGTACGAACAACAGCAGCACAAAGGAAAATGTAACACCAAAAGATACAACGCAAACGAAAGAAACCAAGAATCCAGAACCCGTAAAGAAAGTAAAAGTCAGATTATCGTATTGGAACAAAGAAGACAGTGTAAAGACACTTCTGCAATTATTTAAAGATAAACTCCCCGATGTCAATGTGGAGTATCAATTCATCGATAACAAGACTTACGCAGATGTTATCAAAACACAACTTGCAGCAGGCGAAGGTCCTGACATTATCGGTGGAATCATAGACGCTAATACCGTCAAGGCAGGTTATTTCGAAAATTTAACAGAACGCTACGCTAGCAAATATTATGAAACCGGCACATCCACCGTAACATTTGATAATAAACTGTACGGGTTGCCGCAAGCTAGTTGGTTTAACGGGGTTTACTATAACGTTGATTTATTCGCCAAATATAACCTGAAAATACCAAAAACGCTTGATGAGTACTTCCAAGTCGCGGACGTGCTGAAGAAGAATGGCATCAAACCTCAAGCGATCGGTCTAAAGAATGCTAACGTAGCGGGCCAGTCCTTCCTCGGTTTGGCATTAAATGATTATATCGGCACAACAGAAGGAAAAAAATGGAATGAAAATTTCGGCAAGGGAACGGCGAAAATGGTCGATGCACTGGAGCCTGCTTTGACGACATGGACCGAATACTTGAAACACGGTGTCTTTACCAAAGATATGCTTGGACTTGAAGAAGAACAAGCCATTGACGAATTTACAAGCGGCAAGGCAGCTATGTTTCAGGCAGGACCTTGGTACATGGAAACCTTTAAGCAAAAAGCGCCTAACATGAAGATTGATATGTTTCCGAACCTGGGTACAAAAGGCGGTCTGGGTTGGATGGTTGGCGGGCCAGGGGTATCGTTTGGTTTGAATGCAAAGTCCAAAGTCAAAGATGCGGCGTACAAAGTGCTTGACCTGTTATCCACTCCAGAAGGTCAGAATGCTTACTGGGCCGATAATAAAGGTGGTTCATCTTTCTTGAAAGGCGTTACTTTTGAAATGCCAGTAGAGTACAACGGCGCTCAAGAAGCTTTCAAAGCGGGCAATGTCATGTACCCTGTTAATAATTGGGGCGTTGCTGGTGCTGCTTTCGCAGATTTAGGGAAAGGTATTCAAGAAATAGTAGCCGGTACCAAAACGCCTCATCAAGTGCTAGAAGCGGTAGACAAGAAAGCAACTGAATTGCTGGAGAAATCTAAATAGGCCGTATAAATTACAAGGGGCAAATCGCTTTGCCCCTTGTATATCCTATAAGGTAAAGGTTGTTGCACATGAACAAACTAAACATTTTCAAACGAGAGATCAATTATGTTCTGCTTCTGCTTCCTGCCTTACTTATTTATTGTACCTTTTTCATAATTCCGACGTTAAAGACCGCTTTATACAGCTTTACAAACTGGTCGGACGTGAATCCGGTTGTTGTCAAATTTGTTGGTCTAGACAATTATATAGCTCTATTCAAAGATTCACTCTATTTGACAGGTATTAGAAACACTTTAATCTATGCGGTACTCGCGATGCTTGGACAGAATGTACTAGCCATTCCATTAGCGGTGTTTCTCAATAAAAAATTAAAAACAAAAAATCTGCTGCGGGCTGCGTTCTTCCTTCCTGCAGTGTTCAGCGTATTGGTTATCGGTTTTCTCTGGAATTTTATGTACTCACCCTCCGACTTTGGCTTGATTAATCAACTTGTAGTCGCCCTTGGCTTTGAACGCATCAATTTTCTCGGAGATCCTCATCTTGCACTCTATTCGGTCATCATCGCCTCCATATGGCAGTGGGTTGGTTACACAATGGTTATTTATTTGGCCAACTTGCAGAGCATCTCAACAGATTACTACGAAGCGGCGAAGATTGACAGAGCGAGTGGGTTGCAAATGTTCCGCTATATCACACTTCCTCTACTGCTTCCGGCGATCACTTTCAATACGGTTATGGGGATGATAAACGGCATGAAGGTTTTTGATATTGTCTACGCCTTGACTGGCGGTGGCCCGGGGTATTCTACGGAAACGATCGTATCACTCATGCTCAAGAAAGGGCTCAGTGAAGGTTTCTATAGCTACGGAGCCGCATTCGGTATCGTCTTCGTTATCCTCGTTGGCATCATCACCTTTATTCACATTTCACTAATCAAGATGTGGGAGCGGCGGTAACCATGAATCGATATACAAAAGAAATTGCCGTGACGGAAATTCTCATGCTCGTCTTAGCGGCGATTTTTATGATCCCTATTTACTATTTGATCATCACGACTTTTAAGACCCCAGCTGATGCGGTCTCTCATCCGCTGGGCCTTCCAGTTAACATCACGTTCGTCAATTACATTCGCGCCTTTAAGGCAATGAACTACATTCATGTTTTGGGAAACAATCTTATCATTACGATTTCCTCCGTTGCGGGTATTGTTATGTTTTCTGCGATGGCTGCTTACAGCTTGGTACGACGCACTAATCACTTCAATCGGATCGTGTTCCTTTTATTCATGGTTGGGATGATGGTACCGTACCAAATGGGGATCTTAGCACTTTATAAACAGGTAGCCCAGCTTGGGCTTATGAATACCCACACGGGCATTGTTCTTATAGAAATTTGTTACAGCATTCCGTTCTCTATCTTTTTAATTAAAAGCTTTATCAGCTCTACCGTTCCATTTGAACTGGAAGAAGCAGCAAGAGTAGACGGCTGTGGGGTTTGGAGAACATTCTGGCAGATTGTGTTCCCTCTGCTTACGCCGGTGATTGCCACTGTAGCGATTTTGAATACACTTGGTGTGTGGAATGATTTCATGACGCCATTGTTGTTCTTGCAATCCCGTTCAAAGGGTGTATTGCTCTTAGAAGTGTTCCGCAATATTGGACAATTCTCGACCGACTGGACGAATTTCTTCCCGATGATGCTCATGGCGGTTGCACCACTCATTCTGTTCTACATTTTCATGCAAAAATATATCATTAACGGCATCACGTCCGGCTCGCTAAAGGGATAGGAGCTTAAAGCTTTGTAAGAGAAAGCCTTTGAAGCTGAATACTTCTATTCATAGGTTGTCGCTTGAAACGAATACATTAAAGCCCTGATCCGAATGGAGCAAGGTTTCATGTATTCGTCTTTTTCTTGTCTATGGTTGTTTAGGAAAACCTCTTCAATGTGATTCAGAAAAAGTTCAACGTTTTTCATTTTAGCTCCAATTACAACTCGTTATTTCTCCCAAAGCTCGACCAGTCGACCTTCAGGATCTTCAATCCAAATAAACTTTCCAAATTCACTATTTGCTCTATAAAAATGTTCTTCTTGCGAGTAGCTCGGATTGCCCTACTGAAATAACGGTCATGCTGATTTTTTCATAATCAAGATCATTATAAATATCCATAAGCCAGTTATAATGATACTCCGTTAGTCGCTGGGCCTCATCAATTATCAGCATGATTCGGCGCATTTGTGACCTTTCCCCCTGCTCTAGCATGAGGTTAACAATTTGTCTTCTTATAAGGGATGGATTTCGTTTAGATGGAAATGCGAACTTAAAATCGGCTAATAAATCTCCGAAGAATTTTTCCTCTGTAGGTACTCGATAACTTTTACATTGTGTTCTCAATATTGGAAAAAACGTTCCCAATTGCGCTGGTAAATATTTCAATGTAAATTCTACGGATCTACTCTTTCCAATTAGCGCAGCTGCTTTGCCGCGCCGCCGAGTCACTAATTTACTTTCTTGATAAGGACAAAATATTTCTATATTTGATCCGGTAATAAACAATTGATTTGATCAAGTGAACTTTTCCTATGTTCTAGAATGTTAATTCCTATTGCATTCTCCAATGCACAAACATCGCAATCGTCACACCGGCCGTAGCGCCCAAAATCCGCGGTCAGTATGCTTAAAAACCAATTTAAATGCCCCTCGAAAACCTAGAGTCCCGCATATTTCATGAGGACTTCCCCCTGCAAAGGCAGAAGCGAGAAGCTCAAGCAAAAGGGCGACATTTAACACGTAGTATCCATACTGATCCATTAAATGCTGGATGTACTGTGCTACTTTTACCTCCGCAAAACCAAATCGGCATTTATTTTAATATCCCATAAAGCTCATTAAGCTTCCGTATCTCATACGTCGGAACGATGCCGGTGTCGTTAGGCTGCCCCGCAGGGTTAAACCAACAGGTATCCAGACCGGCCAGCTGCCCGCCTTTAATATCCGCGGTTAAAGAGTCGCCGATGATCAACGCATGTTCCGCTTCAAAATCGAGAATCCGCTCAAACACGTAATCGAAAAACTCCTTCATCGGCTTCTGGTAGCCGGTTTCTTCCGAAACAAATATGTTTTTAAAAATCGGATGCAATCCCGAAGCCAGCAAACGCTTATATTGCGTCTTGGAAACGCCGTTCGTCACGACATACAAATCATATTTATGCTGCAGATCCGTGATCAACTCGAGCGCCCCTTCAATGAACTGATGCCCCTCTTCCAAATAGGCGCGGTAGTTCTTTTCAAACAAGACGCCGTCCACCTCTTGCCCGTATTCCTTAAATAGCTTCGAAAAACGGGTGTTCACGACCTCGTTGCGGCTTAATTTCCCTTCCTCAAAGGACTTCCAGAGTCCCAGATTTACCTTTTTGTAATGCGCCTCGATTTCATCGGTTAAGGGAATGTTTTGCCGCTCGAACAGCAAACGAAGCGCAGCCCTTTCGGCCGCGCCAAAGTCCAACAACGTATCGTCGACGTCCAATAATAAAGTCCGGTATGTTTTCAAAATGATCGCTCCAATGCTCTAAATCGTCTTAGCTGCCGCTTGCCGAGCTTCCCGATCGCCGCCTAGTTTAAACACAAGAATGCCGCCGACAATGACGAGCACGCCGATCAACTGCTTGAATGTAAAAGGAACCTGCGTCAGCCCTAACCAACCGAGCGAATCCCATAACAGCGCAAACGCAAGCTGTGAGGTGAGAACGATCGAGACGGCATACGTGGGGCCAAGCCGCTTGATCCCCTGTACCATGCACACAACCACCCCAACGCCTATCAAACCGCTGAACCAGTACCAAGTCTGCATGGTCTGCAACGCAAACAGCTGCTTCTCTTCGAAAAGGAACCCGATTGTCATGGAAGCCAGAAATCCCAATCCTAATACCAATGTAGTCGTTGCCCAAGTTCCTGCCCGTTCATTCACCTTGCTGTTGAAAATATTTTGCAAACCGACCAGCGATCCCACCAGCAGCGCCAATAAAAGTCCTATAGCCATGATTTCTCCTCTTCCTTTTGCCGATTATTCATAAATATTATGACCCGCCAGCCGGCGCAGCCCTTCCTTGTTTTTAATAAGAATAAGACTTTGTGTGCGCTCCAGCAACCCCCCCGCACAGAGCTGCGCAATGACGCGATTCAAATGCCTGTAGCTCGTTCCGATTAAGTTCGCCACGTCCTTCAAGCTTGTTGTACGAATCTGCCCTTTGAATTGTGCATCGGATTCGTCGAAGGAGACGGCCAGCAAATAACCGGCCAATCGTACTTCCACCGGATGCAGCAGATTGAAGCTGAGCGAGTTGGATTTCACGTAAAATTTTTGCGTGATGATATCCAGCATAAATTGCAGTAGCGGCGCATGGTCGCTTCCGTACTTTTTCAACCAACGATGGTGGACACCGATCATATGAACAGGCGTTACGGCCTCGACCGTATTGATGATGTCACGCCCGCGGATATATTCGATATCCCCGATCACCTCAAGCGGCGTTTTGAAAGAAAGAATAAGCGTTCTTCCCTCCGCCGAGGTGGTAAAGATTTTAATTTTCCCTTTGACAAGCACATATAGGTGCAATGCCGGATCGCCCTGGGAACAGATGAGTTCCCCTTGATCAAAGCTGTAAACCGTCAAATGTGGCAGAAGCGACTCCGGAAAAACGAACTCGAGTTGATGCATACGCAAATATTGGTGCAGCTGCTCGCGGTCTTTTAACTCTTTCATGACTCGGCTTCACTCCTAATTTAGAACCGCAGGATCGCCACGCCGGCGATCATTATCGCGATGCCGATGTATTGCGGCAGCCCCATCTTCGTCTTGGCCACCCCGAACCATCCGTTCCGATCGACGAGAAAGGTCAAGCCCAACTGGGCAATCAGCACGAAAGCGATCGTCAAAGTAACCCCGATGCGCTGAATCGACGTGACGTTGCTGGAAATTACGATAGCCGCGAAGGCGCCGCCCGTCAAATAGATCGGCTTTACTTGTTTAAACTTTTGCCATTTACCGTCGCGGACAAACAGCAAGATCAACAAAGCCGCCGCGAACCCGGTAAACTGGGTGATCGTCGCCGCCTGCCAGGTGCCAATATCTTGGCTGATCCGGGCATTCGCCACACCCTGCAATGTAATAAAGGCCCCGCCTAGAAACGCAAATAAAATCCCAATCATGTTCCCACTCCCCAATAAAGCTCTTTTCTTTCATTAAAAAATAAAACCGGCCCTATTGGGAAGGACATATGTCCTTGGCTTCTACCTATTGCGTATAATGGATTAAAGACCAGAAAGGAATATTGGAGGTTGATTTTCGATGTTATTCCTTAACTTCTACGAATTCTTCTGGATTCAAACGAATATAGTTGCTGATTCGTTTTAGACTGTCCGGGGCAGTTTCTTGGAATTTTTGATACAATTGTGAGACGATTGTTTGAAGCTCCTTGTTATCATCAAGATCTTTAAAATTGAAATCACGCAATGGTTGTCCTAGTTTTTGGCTCTTCGCTTCTAGGATAATTTTTGTTTCTTCAAGTATCTCAATCATAGAGGTGTCACCAAAAAAATTCAGAGCCTTCATGACCCCTAACCAATAATTTGACTGATCCAACAAATGAGCTATCCAACAATAAAACTCTGTAACCGAGTTGCGAGCATGATCGTACAAAACTCTAAACATAAACAGAGCTCGTTGTCCAGTACCGAGTTGAGCCAGGGCCTGTGATTTCACTGTCATGTCTTTCCCTCGAATCCGCAAAAAGGTTGGCTCCATACACCTCCAACCAAGCGCATCATCATCCAACAACTCAAAATCTTGCCTACTCATTTCAACAAGCACAAAACCACCTCCACCCAATATTATACATTTCAAAAGGGTGCGATACCATATTTTGCGATGATTCCCTTTATACTTACTGCATTAATTATCCTGCCCGTTAACGGAACGAGGCCGCCGATGGATTTTGCGGCAGCCTCGTGGTGAAGTTTTTTGAGCTCATGTTTTCGTTAGCTCAATAAAAAATGACAATGCTTCTGAACATACGCAGCAGTTTCTTCATGGGTTAGCTTCTTCAAAAGGTTTTCTGATCAACAAAAGACACCAACCCTTATTAGTTATTTCCTTACAAGGCCCTTATAGTTCAGAGTGTATTTGACCAGCTTGCTATTTTTAAGCCAATAACGATCCTGCACTTTCATAGTATGACTCTTTGGATTTTTTCTTCGAATATAAACATAATTGAATTTATCTGTAGAATAAAGTTTAAATCCTCTAGCTCTACATTTTTTTAAAAACCGTGCATCTTCACCTAATGATATATTTGCAAATTTCACACGATTGAATACCTTTTTCTTAAACATAATCGTTCCGCCGGCTACAAATCCGACTAGTCTATCTCCTCGGTTAGGATTACGAAGAAGCAAACTTTTTTTTGAATGTAGATAAACATAGACGGAGCTTTTCCAAACAACATCTACATCTTTTCGCATTAAAACACTCATATTTCTCCTTAAATAATTCGGTGCATAATAATCATCATCATCAAACTTGGATATATATTCATATTTAGCTTTGGCAATGGAAAAATTCAAACAGTTTCCTAGTGAAATTTTTTCAGGCATACGGTAAATGGATACATTTTTGAGATGCTTAGCCTTATTTTGGTAAGGAATTAGGCTGACATCATCTCGATTGACGATAATAATCAGTTCTTTATTGATCCCAATCTGATTTTTATAATTACTAAATACATTATTTATAAATTTGGAGTTATTTGTACACGCAATAATAGAGACACCCTTCGTAGCAGTATAAGTATGAAGTCCTGCAAAGCTCATACTTTTCCCCCCTTTCCATCAATATATATAATTCTATGAAACTAATTAATAAATTGTTTGGACATTTGCGATAGTAAAGTCAAGTTTCGGTGAGTGATTTGATAGTTAAGAATTAACCGCATAATGGAAATTTATCACTTCAACTTAATGTGAACGGTTCTCCTCACAAGCTATAACAACTGCTTTATTGTATCTTCCCTACTTCGCGTCAAAAAAGCCGCAATATAAGCGGCTTGTAATGGGATAATATTCTTTTCATCTGACAGATGGGATAATCCAGTCAGTCCTATCTTTCGCAATCGTGAAGCTTATCATCGAGTTGATCTCTTTATTGAAGAAAGGAATCGTTTCTAAGCCAAGACCCACCTTCATCAGTGCCTCGGTAACACATCGTTGCAGCTTGGAGTGCTCCCTTTGCCGCTTCCTCTATCGAATTATATCGGTTTTCCATTGCAACAAGAGGTCCGGCATTGTCTGCACCTCTATAATAATGACTGAGCTCATAAAAATAACTGCTCTCCCGATTTTTGAGAATGTGAATTCCAATATATATGCCATCTATTCTTGCTTTTAAACATTGTACGACTTCGTGAACGGATTCAATATCTGCATGGAGATTCTCGAGCTCAGATAAATTTAACATGCTTTATGCCTCCATGTCATCGTTCATAATAAGATAATCGATCCACTTCAAATCAAGGTATCGAGGATAGTTTATCCAGATTACTGAAATCGATTCAATTTCAGAGGTCAACTTCCTTCTACTATTTATTGAACTCTCGTTCTGTGTCCCTCGGTTGTTTTCCGTTAGCTATTACAGTCTTTTTGCGTTATTAAACCTATGAATGCCAAATCCTTTAAAGTCAGAAGCTAATATTGCTTCTCTAAGAGGATATAAATTCGTTGTGAATCTTAATTCAATTCCTTTTTGGATTAATCTCACTAACAAATTCGCATACGTATCAACTGACTTAGGCTTCACTACTTGACGAGAAATATAATAACCAGCAGTCTTGTCAAAAAGCTCAAAGCCCTCATCATCAAAGCAATATCTAAAAATGGTCTGCTTTGAAATCCTTGTATACCAAACACTTTCTACCGAAACTATGGTATCAGCAATTGTATTGTTAAAGAAAAGTTGTAAATGTTTGTCCGCTGTCGCCTCGTCTCTCCTACACACAATTCGAGGACAATCCCTCGGGAAATAGTATGTAAACTCATGCTCTTCATCAATAGCCCAAACTACCGCAGGAAAATCCGGACGATTTTGTTTCTCTTTAGGTACAAATATTTTGATACTATCGTCCTCACTAAAATGAAAAAGCACGTAATCCCTCCTTAGTTCATTACCTTTATATTCCATACTTCCATACGAGCATTGAATTATCCTGCCCGTTAAGCTGAAAAGGCTGCCATCATTGTGACAGCCCTTTCCAAGTTGAACTATAGCGTTCCTCGTTAGCTTAAGACATTGCAAGCTAGATATTTTTGTATTTAAAAAATTTCATTTAAGTAAGTCCAATTATCTGAAACCCAAATTGATTGATTCCTCTACAAATCTTTGGATAGCATCACCACTTTGCTCGGCATGAACTCCGACCCATTCCGCTTCTTTCCAATATGTTAACTTAACTGAACGAATAACCTTCTCACGGGTTAAAGGAATGTATTCACTGTAACCTTTCAAATGTAGCATCTGATTAGTATGACGTTTTGAGTTGAGGCTTAAATGCATCTTCCCTGTAGCTTGTCCTAAAGAATACATTTGGTCACTATTAACACTGCCTGGAATAAGTACATTCCCCTCACAATATTCCGTTAAGATAAACCGTTCACCCGACAGGGTCTCTTGGATTAAATGTCCATTAGCCTCGAGGATTTGCGGACATTTGATGTTCTCTTTTTTGAGTAGACATTGGAATTCCAGTGTTTTTTTAACATTCTCAAGAGAACTGTATCTATTCCAATTATATTGCTTTATAAAAAAAAGTTCCCAAATCAGTGTTTATTTTCCATTTTAGATTTAAGTATCCTCGATGATTCTGTTCGTATGAATACGTTTTGATTCGCCAAATTTTTTCAATAGTCTCGATGATTTCATCACGAATATATTCAGAATTCCCCATTCATCATCCCCCTAATTATGGAAATACTACTATTAGAATAACGAATGTATGTTTGTATGTATGTAAACAGGAAGCTATTTCACTAACCTGCCCGATAGCTGGGAAGGCTGCCGAACAACGATCGTCGGCAGCCTTCCCATATTTTTTCATTTAACTCTCGTTTTGCGTTAGCTTAACCAATTTTCGGATTCACCAAGTCTCTAACATCGAATGCCGATAGAGACTTTAGACCAATCTTATTTAGATAAGACAGACGCAATTCCAGATCAAAAATCAATTCGCAATAATTATCAAACACTAGCTTGTCGAGACAATTACGTAATTTCTGGACAAACAATAGTGATTCTGAAATCGGCATTCTCAACACATCGGAAAGGGAATTCCCCATAACCAAGCGTTCTAGTTCCAACAAGCTTTCGTTACAATTTGGACATTTATCATGTCGGGAGAATAATTTTATCGCCCAAAGGTTTCCTTTACTAGTTGTTCCTGCATCACGCATATATTTCAAATCGAAAACGCAACCACGATAATAGTTTTTATGTTCCTTTTTCTTGTGAACGTATGTTACAGGTTCCTTATCATATCCATAAAGTAAAATATCGGTAAATTGCTTATCCTGCTCAGCAAGTGGCTTTTCAAAGTCAATTCCGATCATTTTGGCCAATTCTCTAATCTTTACAACAGGTCCGCAGTTAGTACCCGCCCATAAAAGTACCGCTCCTTTTTTAAGTGAGAGTTCGGTTGCGACCATACGAATTGGATCAATATCACCAATGACAGTGCCTGTGCCGTTACATGTAGGGCATGTCGAGTAATTAGGAGTGTCTTCTCGTAAAGACCAAGTGCCGTTGTTCTCCCTGGCTTCCCCAATATTCGCATACAATGACCAAAGAAGTTCTAACACTCCAGTAATCGTACTAACAAGGGATCCTGGTCTTTTGTCGTTAAACTTATTATGGGAAAGACCAAATTCCAATTAAAAACCCCCTTTGGCTGTTTGTTCAATACCCCTAAATTATACCGATCACTTGTTCTTGTGTAAATATTTTCCTTGAAACTATCCTGCCCGTTAGCTGAGAAGGCTGCTGAACAATGATCGTCGGCAGCCTTCTCATGTTTTTTCATTGAACTCTCGTTTCTCGTTAGCTTAACTACGCATGGGCCAGTTTAGGTATACAAAACGGAGGTAATTCACCTATATCAGAATTCGGTTTAATAAATAATACATCTTCATTCTTACCAAAGGGTTCCACATAAGCTTTGTCAATTAGTTGATCAGGTGTGAAATGAAATCGAATTTTTCGCGTTTGCTTAGTTGTAATGCGTGAAACCAAATCTTCAATGTCGACCTGTTTTTCACTGACGACATCATATAAATGAAGTATTTCGCCTTCATGTACATAAACGATAATTGCGTCGTCAATTTGTGAATAATAAAGGCATTCGGCAAACACGTTCAAAGCGTAAAATTGAAATAAACCTTCGTTTTTTGCGATACCAAATTGTTGTGATATCGGCCTGCGGGAACCATGCATTTGTTTTATTAATTTCCAATGCTCTTCCATAGACACGTTCAGCTTTTCCAGCAGGATCTCATTCTTAGGTTGAACAGATCCATCTACATAAAATTGATATTCAGGCATAGCAGTGAATCCATATTTTGGATAAAAATCAAGTGCAGTGCCGTTTGCAAATAAAAATAACAAATCACATGTGTTTTCATAGGTGTCCAACACATAATTCATCAGTTGTTTCGATAATCCCTTACCCCTATGCTCAGGATGTGTCATGACAGTACCAATTTGTATAGCCCTTTTGCTTTCACCATTTATGATCAAGTCCATTTTGCTTACAGAAACATTTGAAATTATTTGGTCATCCGCAACAATTGAATGGCAGATATAACGATCGTCCCAGGATCCTTTTTGGTACCATGCCTCGAAGTCAATACCAAATACAAGTGTGGAAAGACGATTGAAACTTGCACGGTACTCGTCTTGATTTTTGAAATCATAACTATGGATCATCATAATACAGCGTTGTCCTTTCTAAATTAATGATATTTTATTATTCATCTGCTTTGACACATTTCCTCTTTATTCCTTCTGCTATACAGCCAGATAGCGAGGAAAAGGCGGCATGTTGATGGCGACCTCCTCGTGTTAGTCTGTAATAAACTATAGTTCCCCGTTAGCGTAATCCCCCACTTTTGTTCAGATATCCTAAGTCTCAGGTTTTACACCATTCAAAGTCCTTAAATATACATTTTCTGTACTTAATCCATTTGACTTTGATAAATGAATATCATACGTGTTACGTTATTCGGCCCGATAACTTAAAGAAGCCGGCGTTCCATTGCGCGCAGCTTCAGATAATTATTTATTGAGCTCTCGTTCTTCGTTGCGTAACAAGTTTTTTAAATCCAGAAGGAAATAAATAACTTGACATGGGGTGGGATATACTAACAATACTTCCCTCATTAGCTACCGAGTGGAATAAATATTTGATTTTTACACTTAAGGGGTTGTTATCAATGGTCGGTTCTCATGTTGTTGGACTGTCTTCAACGGAAATATCCGCATTGTGGTCATCTTACATTAGTGACAGTTTAGCGATATGTATCTCCAAGTATTTACTAAAAATAACTGAAGACGACGAAGTAAAGCCACTTGTTGAATTATCGTTGACCTTAGCGCAATCACACATAGAAACCATTCAGCATCTTTTTGAAAAGGAAAAATTCCCTATCCCCACTGGATTTACTGATGCAGATGTCAATGTTACAGCCCCCCCGCTATTTTTCGATACATTCCCTCTGAGTTATGTGTATTCTCTGAGCCGAATTGGCCTGACGAAGTATGCCTTGTTTTTATCTAACACAGCTCGAGAGGATGTAAGAAACTATTTTACTCAGTGTCTACGGTCCACAACTGATTTGTACAACAAAACCATCACACTTATGTTAACCAAGGGAATCTACGATCGACCTCCAATGATCCCTTATCCGGAGCATGCTACCTTTATTAAAAAGAAAGAAAACTTTCTGTCTAAATGGTTTTGGCCGCAGAGAACTCTGAATGTAATGGAAATATCCGAAATGTTCTTCAACATAGAACGAAATTATTTCGGACTAATCCTTCTTACAGCTTTTATGCAAGTAGTTAAGGACGAACATATTAAGCGTTTACTGGCACGGGGAAAACAACTGTCTATGGATCAAATCAAATTCATCAACGATAAGTTGGTTCAAGATGATTTGCTCGGGACAATCATGGTCAATACAGAAGTCACCACATCAACGGTATCCCCTTTTTCAGATAAATTGATCCTAAATCTACTTAACATACTTAATTCATCAGCTCTCACTTATCTTGGAAATGCGCTATCCGTGACGACGCGACTTGATTTGGCTGGTGAGTATTCCAAGCTTATGGTTGAAGTAATGAGTTTCGGTAAAGATGTAACTGATTTGCTGATTGAAAGGGAATGGCTAGAAGAGCCTCCGCATACACCTGACCGGAAGAAACTTGCAGGCGTCTAAATTAGCTAAAAGTAGCTTCAATGAACAAATCCAATTGACCCATATAATATTGGAACTATCCATTTAGTGTTTAATAAAAACCAGGGAGTAGCTGCCGCACGGAAAACTTACTCCCTGATTCATTTGAACTAACGTTTCTCGTTAGCTCAGCACTCAAACGAACATATTAGTTGTCTCCCTGATACTGTAATTTGTTGGAGGCATTTCATTTTTCTCGAAAAATGCTTTAAAAAGCACTAATCCGTCTTCGTAGTTAAGGATTTCATTAGACAGTAGATCAATTTCTCCACCACTATATTTCAGTTTCCGCTTGGTTTTAAGTAATTTCTTACGTCCAACCACATACTGCTGAAACCCAGAATTAGTCTTTTCTCTCCATTCAATAGTCATCTCTTCAGCAGATCCAGCGCATTGTATGTAACAAAGATCATCAATTGAGTACGTGCAAAAGGAGCTTGTCTCGTGATTCATTTGTTTTAGAAAACCCAAAACATATTCTAGATCAGAGTCATTTTCTTCAATCAGATAATTATCTACTTCTCCCTGGAAGTGCATACAGTAAAATCCCTCTCAAATCAGTTTTGAACATACGTTCTCAATTATCTCAATGTCTCGCCTTAACGAACCCCTTTAATTTTAAGTAATTGTCTATAGGGAAGTCATAATTAACCCATTTTTCCTTATAACCTTCTCGTCCATATTGCCTCAATAATGAATCTAGTGCTTGAACTACTGCCCCTACAAATTCAATAATTAAACACGTTTCATCTAGATCAATAACTCGCTTTTTTATCTGTTACGTAGATCTTCATAAGAAAGAATTTCAATGTGTAATAAATCTTCTCTTCTACTTATAGTCCAAACAGTTCCACCTGGTTCTTCATTCCATTCAAACTGAGCTTGTGGAACAGAATAAGAACTAATTTCAGGAATAAGTGAAATTATTGCCTTCAACATGTCACCAAGAGCATCATTAATATAACTTGCTGTGAAATAAACAGTATTAGAATTAAATTCGATATATCCATCGGCCCAACCAGCACCGGTTAGTGCATATTCGAATTTCAAGCAAATTCACCTCACACCAATCTGACGTGTCCCGTTTACTCAATAAAGTTGCGTAATATTATTTTCTTTTCAAAGGAAACCTTGATTAGTTCCATGAAATTCCCCACCTTTTTTCAGTCCCAATAATACCACATATTGGAAATAATCTGCCCGTTAGTTTAACGCTGCGCTTTAGTACTATCCTTTTTAAACAAAATAATCCAAAATGATGCTGCAGCGCTTTTGATCAAGTCTCCGAACCAGTCCGTGGATCTTGCCAAGATCAGGAATCCTTACATAAAAACAGCCTGCCGTATTTTACAACACAGCCAGGCTGTTTGGGAATTAGATTGCTGACGCTACTGTAAGTATCCTTTTCAAAATTATTTACCGCCTTTGACTTAAATTAAGCTCTTCATGCCCCGCAGCCACTCATAAAAACCATCATCGAAAAAGAGATCCGGGATGTATGTTTGAGTGTAATTGCAATTAGGGCAAAGAAGTACCAACCCTTGTTCAAGCACCTTAGGGTATAATTTCTCGTGTTTACTGTTGTTTCCGCAAGTAATAGGATGCACTCCTTCTGCCTGCTGGTAATCCTTAATACGTTGCTTAACATCTTCTTTGTTCATTTATATCCCCTTCATTTGTTGAGATCAACATTATACCAAGATATATATTGTTAGACATTGATTTTTTGCGATTCAACTCTACCATCCTTGAAAACCTTCAAATAGAATTTTTGCCAATCTTTACGATATAATTATACACGATGTACTCATCTACAACATAAAATAGTCTAAGAGCCCATTAGATTTCAAGCCATCATCCGCGGGGTATCAATTTAACTTCTTTTCAGAATTCTCCCTTTCTTTTTCCTTGTAAAAATCGTCATGGTAGGGTCACCTCACGAAACGGAAAAAAATCGTGCGCTAAGCAATTCATTACATGAAAAAACCGGACCCTGTATTCTACAAAGGAATCCGGTTTTCGTACTTCTGATATTTCCCAACCCTGTAGATTAATAAAATCACGAACATTATTTATATTAAACTCTTCTTTGATCTCTTTACGCTCAAATGCCCCAACTATTTCGTTTATGAGGCTCATTCCATGCCTCGGCATAAAATGAATTGCACGATCAACATTTTTTTCTAATTTATTCAGTGTACTACGCATTTTCTCAAGAAAACGTTCTAGAACAAAGACTTCGTCCTTCCTTAAGTTCGTATATAATGCTTCAATATTTGTTCAATTGAAATCGTTTTGGTAGTATCTTCATATTTAAATCTGCCCGTTCAATAAGAAAAAGTTTCATACGAGACAGCACATCCGTTTCATTTTACCGAGAATCATCACTCTGGGACTTCAATATATTCCGATACTCTAGCTTTTAGTATTTCAATTAGTTCTTCATCCATATAACCATAATCATCAGGTATATCTAGGTTCCAGATCGCCTTTTCATTAAGTGTTGATCCAAATTTATCTTTGAGTCGGCTCAAATGCTTTTTTTCCATTACAAATATGAGATCTGCCCAACCAATGTGTCCACTTGTTACCTTAATCCTAGCACCATCCTCTGTCCCAGCAGACCTCACATCATAACCATTATATTTATGAAATATTTTTTCGGCCGTTGGACTTCGCCATTTGTTTCTGCTGCATATAAACAGAACTTTTATGTTTATCATCCCCTTATCAAATCCCACTGAAAATTAAACTGTAGGTTGGCATCAACGTTTGCGTTAATCTGCTCCGTTACTTCAACAGCTGCCGATTATCCCGGCAGTCTGTCGTTGTTTGCTCTCGTTCTTCGTCCCTCATCGATCCCATGGCAGCCGAAACGACGAGATCTGTTCTTAATCCTGGATTTCAATGTTGTGGTCCTTACACCATTCAATTACTAATTCTTTAATCTTATTTTCTTTATACTTGTGCCATTGTTTATCAACGCCAAGTTCTATTATTCCATCTTTAAATCTCCGAAATGCTCCTCTTCCTTGAATGGCTTCATATAATTCTTCTCGAATGCTTTGATCCTTAAGACTTACAATAAACTCCTCCATAATTTCATATTCATTGAAGTCGTTTCTAAATGTGAAGTCAACGTAAACCCCATCTTCATCCTCAATTATACTGATGGCTTTTTCAATATTCTCTCTTTGCCATTCAGGAAATTTTCCGATTGGCTCTTCATCTTCTGCAGCCCCAATTTCTTCTCTCATTAATGTAATAACTTCTTCGATTCAAACAAACATCATATCCCAAAAAACAAACAAAGCTACCTCATCTGCAGCTTCTTACATCTTTTGATTAGATGAACCCAATTTTTTATCAAGAGAACTATCGTCTCCCGTTAGCTCAACAGTAGTCGCGGCGGTCATACAGCAGCCCCTCGGGGTTGAACTTAATATTAGGTCATCATCTAGTTTGTTTTGCTAAATCCATCCCAATTAAATCTGAGCGGAAGTAAACATTTCGCAAATAAGCGAATGTTTGAATAAAAAACCTCCCGTTTGGAGGTGACTGAGTTATTATTCATAATGTACTAAGTCGTAGTTCAAAAAAATATTGTACAACTGGATGCTTTAACTTCATCTTCTCGGTCATGTTTAAAATTCGCTTTTTTCCAACTCGTCTGTCAACCAAAGCTAGAATATTCAATAAGATATCATTGCTCTCTAAGCTTTCCTCTATAGAAATGGATAAAAACTTGTTAGCTATAACGCTAAAATTTGATTTACTTAATGATGACTGTGCTGACAAAAGCTCCTTTGCATATTCCGATATTTTTCTACTTCTTGCTATTACTTTTAAACGATCCTCCGGAACACTCCCCTTGGTATCTTTTCTGACCGCTTCGATTTCTTCATTGTTGATAGGAATCTGGATATCTGAATCATTCTTAATTTCCAACTCCGTCTGATACCATCTGATTAAGGTATCACTCATATTGAGTACGTTCTTTTTGTCTACCGCAATATAACAAAGTCCTGCTTTATCTGGTAAATAGCGGTAGCTGGTTGAAAGGTATTCGACCCTTCCATATAGCGCAGGACTGAGAAAACTCTCCAGATTTTGTTTCAATTTGCTCCAGGCCATTTCATCCTCCTATGTTCTATATTATAAAACACCCATTGAGGCACTCGTTCTATTATCCATAATACAATAACCAACACATCGATCAAAAAACAACCTTAAACCCAATTTTCAGGGAAACTGACACCCATCTACTGTATCTACCCAAATTTATTACTTTAATCACTCACTTTCTATAGTCAGCTGTCCTACTTGCTCTAAATAGAACTCTCGTTCCCCGAGGGAGTTTAATCAGATAACCTATCTGTTATTTCTTCCAATATTCGATCCACAATGATGTACGTATCTAAACAACCCTCAATGACAACATCTGAACTGGGTTTAACGGTCCTTTCCATTTCTAAATAAGCCGCCCTTCCCCTTACTAAATAGTTTGTTAAATCATTACGTACATCTTCAATTGTGTTCTCTTTATAATTTCTTAAGAGCCGTCTAGCCATAGCGATATCCAAAGGGGTGTCAATATAAATAGCCATATCAATATAATCACGCATTTCATCGTTTAAATAAGCAAAAGGATAATCAAGAACAATATAGTTTAGTGATCGATCATTGAGGAGTTCCTGGATATCATTAATTAATGGGAGCAAGTTCCATTCATTATAATTTGCTCCTTTCTCGACCCAATCACAAATGTCGTCTGGACCTTCAAAATCGTAGTCATCAAAATACAGAGCTTTTGTATTATCTAACTTACTAATTAATTGCTTTGTTGTCGTAGTTTTCCCTCCACCAGATACAGCAGCAATTGAAATTACCTTTGGTATTTGCTTTATGATTATCACACTCCTATTGATCTATCTTGCCCTTGCCTGCGAGCCACCCGAAAAAGAAAAGACCTAAACACGCACTAAACATTTGTTTCCCGAAACTTCTTCTTTCATCTGATATCTTGATCGTTAAGAGAAAGCCTATAAATATTAAAAAGAATAAAGTCCAAAAGATGCTCTTGAATAGACAGATGGCTCCGCCGAATAAAAATGATGCTAAAATAAAATAAAATACCGATTTTTTCTTGTTCATTTTTCACCTTTGATTTTTTATTGCTAAATACCTCGCAATGTATCTCGGCAACTAGAGATTACATCAATTTCTTCTCCACGTTATCTTCCCAGTTACTTCAATGAAAAAGAGAACAGCTGCCGGCGGCGACTTGCTCCCAGGTTGCTCAGCTATCGTTCCTCCGTTAGTTCAATCCAACTTCCCACGGATTCGTTACAACCTCGCCATTAAGATTTAAAAATATTTTACCTGTGCCGTCACTGTAATTCCAAAATAATTTTTTATTAATTTCAAACATGCGTATATTTTGAAAGGAGGATGATGTGTTTATCTCAACTTTAAACCCGTTAGACTCAATTACATTTATTATCTTTTCATAAGAAATAGGTAATTTCACCATTTTTTCTGATTCCAAAGAATGAAAAACAATAGCAAATTGTTGCCCGCTTGCATCCTTTGCTATACAAATAAAAGGTTCATGAAAATAGGGGAGCGATATTACTTCAGTTAATTTTAACGATTCAAGTTGGGTTTTATAGTTCTCTGGAATGTATAATTTGTCTTCAGCAACAGCACTAGGACTTGTCTCAGGATTATTTGGGATGACGCCATTTCCACAACCAACAAATGTTAGATACATAGTCAGTAACAAAATAAACTTCTTAAATGTTTTCACACTTATCTCCCCCATAGCTTCACTGAAACAGTACTATCGTTCTCCCGTAAGTTCAACCATCTTTTTCTTCTTTAGCCCTTTGGGATTCTCTAAATGAACCGAAAATGCCTGTTATAAGACCAATTAATCCAAAAGTAAATCCATATCCAGAAGAACCTTCAAATGCCAACAAAACAATTACTCCGAACAGTATAATAATGACACCTAAAAGTTGAACTTGATTTTTTATGTTTTCTATACTGGTAAATAGCAAGTGGTGTATTAATGACGCCAGTAACCAGTGTGCAAATTAGAGGAAAGATTTGTAAGAAGGTCGGATTCTGATTACCATCCCCAACAGGACCCACCTTTGGTTGAGATGCATCCCAATAACCATAAATTAAAAATACCAAGGGAAGAACGATACATACTGCAGAACTGAACAAGTAAAAACCATACCTATTCACAGCTAATCACCCCGTTTTATGTGTTCAGAACTAAAATAATAATACCACATATTGGAACTATTCTGCCCGTTAGCACAACAGGCCGCCGAGTTTATCAACGGCAGCCTGCTAGATCTTGTTATGAAGCTATCGTTTCCCGTTAGCTCAATAATGACCACTTTTGAACTTTGTATCGCTACAAGCCTATATTTTTCCTTTTCAATACTTTATTAATTGCATTATCAAGAATGCTAATTGTTTTCAGCAAGTTTTCCCCTAAATCATCTCGATCATGATCATCAAATCTTTGATTATCATATGGGATATTCAATGTGTGATCTTTTAAGTTATGAAGATTTCCTGAAAATCTCGTAAAGTATAATTTTCCATTAATAAGTTCTACTTTGATCTTATCTTTCAAATAGGTTCCGCAATACTCTTTAAGCTTGTTTTCGTTGATTGGAAACTCTTCATGTTTTAACGGAAAATCAACATCAACTTGATGCAAGATATCTGAAATTGCATTGCCCAGTCTGTACTGATTGATAGCTTCGTTATTTGAAAGAATGATTACACAAATATCTTCATCGAAATAATTCTGCATATAGGTGCTTATCCCAAGATGATCTCCCCCATGGGAATATCTATCTGTGCCGTAAATATGATGATGTTCCAGTCCATAGCAGTAATTGTTTTTGTTCTCTTTGACAAATCTAATGTACGTTTTTTGAGATTGGATTTTACGATCCCGTAAACAGGTGTACCATTTGAACAAATCATCGCAGTTTGAAATGATGGAACCTGCACCAATGCTAAATTTCTCATTATAATATGCACTTCTGATGATTGAATCAAAATCTTTTGAATAATTACTTGACCTGTTTTTTATAGGTTTACATCCGTCATCAACATCGCTGTTCATCATAGAATGAGAGGGCTTAGACCCGTTGAGACATGGGAGCGAAAATCGCTAAGGGCACTGTGGAGAATACGTGCATTATATGGAAATAATTAGGTGCGGATGCCCCCACCTCTATTCCCACACGCCTTCTAAAGGCTCAACGTAACAAATCCTGACCCTCTTCATTCTTCCATCGAATCCAATAGGGATGAAATCCTGCGAATACACGAGCTTGCGTGAGAAAATTAAATCATATCGAGGGAGCGTAATGTTATTTATCTGGAACTTGTATAATATGTTCTTCAATTAAACTATCCGTAATAATTGCACTTTTGTATCGAATAGTCCAAACATCTGAATTTTCATCATAAACTACTTCATTGATAACAAAGTTGTTGATACTTGAAATATCTTTGTTTAAGAGGGCTTTGCGTATTACTTCGTCTTGAGACAGGATTGCTTTTTCAGGTTTTTGTATTTTAGTTATGGTGACCTTCGATGCTTTTCCTTGACCAGGGTATGACGTAGCTATGGCACCTTCAAGCCATACATGAACGTATTGTCCAACCTCTACATCTTGGGGCATATTTGAAACCCATATTGCATCGTAGAACTCTTTTCTCGTTTGATTTATTTCTCTACTTATCGGACTAACCACTAAAGCTCTTTGATTTTCATGCTTGGTAATATAACCCACAAGACTGGGTGCAGGGGTGAGCTTAAAAGTGGTTTTTATTGTGTTTATGTGGTCGTACATTGAAAAGAATTCTGCTTTTAACATCTCATCGTGAGGATTGTATTCAACATCTCCTGGTGGAGCTAATGTGAACACTTTATCCCCATCTTCACCTATTTTATATATTTGACCCACCCCGATTAGTGATGGACCGTTTTTAAGCCAATCCTCTTTTGTCCATACTGTGATCGTGAAAACAACTCCCCCATACCCTTTATTTGCTTTATCAATAAAATTATAATTATCAGCACGGAAACCTTCACTTTCGATTACCTTTTCTTCAACTTCATATCTTCCCTCCCAAGTTTTGGGTAGTTTAAGAGTGAAATTATATTTCGTGTTTTCATAAAGAACGCTTGGTAATTCACTAATAATATGATCATTTACAGCACCTATTCGAAGATTAACCGCTGAATAGGCTCTGAAGTCACCTGCACCCTCAGATACGAACGTTTGAGATTCTACCCCAAAGTCATTTCCGCTTATTGCAATATCGCCAATTTTCTCACTTTTATCATTATAAAAGGCTAATTTAGCTTCTATTTTATTTTTTGAGCTTCCCACACCTGCCATTTTCAATTGCCCCGTAACTTTTGTGTTATTACCATCTTTAGTTAATATTAAATTACCAACAGATATATCTTTGTAATCTGGATCTGTTAAGTCTAGAATTTTATTTTTGACAAAAATCTTTTCTGATTCCGCATCATAATCGATGGTTGCTCCCAAATTTTCCGCTATAAAGCGAATGGGTACATACGCATGTCCATCCACATTCAGTACCTTGTAATCATTGTTTAATCCAATATTACTACCATTAATTTCAAAACTCGCTGGAAATAATAACGCTTGAATAGAATCCGATGCGAAAATAACAGTTGAACAGGCAATAGCTAAACCTAAACTCAATCCCAATATAAATTTTCTCAATACGGCACCCCTTTTCGTTGTTTATAAATATAGAAGCTAAAGCTTACATTTTGTTGTGAAAATAGGGAAATTTCCGAAAATAATTTCCTTAAATGGAGTTTATTTCACCGCTATTCTGCCCGGTTCGGGGAAAAGGCAGCCGTATCAGCAGCTACCTTTTCATTTTGGTTATTGAGCTATAGTTCCCCGTTAGTTTAGCGAACTTCTCGAATCTATTGATACATTCTTTTCTTTCTTTATATATACCATTTGATTTTCATTCATTTATTCCCAGAACCCATATAATTAGAAAGAAAATAGCAGGAATGATTCTTCTCAAGGAGTCTTAAAAATTTAGTAGTATAAGCTTCATCCTGCTCCTGTAGTTTTCTCCATAGTTCATCAAATAGGTTTTTATTATGTTCATTGTAATCACTATTTTTCAACTTTCAACCACATCCTTAAACTTAATTTTATTTATATCTCTAATCGGCGTATATGAGCATAGTTACCCGTTTGCGGAATAAAATCATTTGTATTTGTTCTACTTTATTCATTAAATTATTCGTACAATCCTTCAGGAGTTGATCCATCAGGAAGAACATACTGGAAGTAAATTCGTCTTTGTTCGTCTTGCCCCTGCGTATATCCTAAACCAATATGCTCAATTTCTTTTTGTATTGACCATTTAATATACAACTGGGCATTTAGATCTCCTTTCTCAAAACCATTCATATCAAAATCTTGCCCGTGATTGTATTTATAATTAGGTTTTGCAGCTTTCAGCAACAAATCGAACAGGGATATAAGCATGACCATTGTAATTCAAAACTTTGTAGTCACTTTCTAATTCCTTGCTTTGTCCGTTTATTTCAAATTTGGTTGGAAACAAGTATGCTTGAATTGTGTCAGCCGCATAAACAGTAGTTGCCGCAGTTAAACAAATCCCACAAATTAGACCTAGAAGAAACCTTTTCAAAATTCATCACTCTCATAGCTCAGTTCTTAGAAATTAGACAGAGCGGACAAGTAATAAGTTTCTTTTATAAATGGGATTTTTTACAAAATTTCTTATACATAAATTTTATTTCAGATATTCTATTGTCAATGCCCGTTAGCTCAATGCCCCAGGGTATATTTATTATGTAACTTTGTTGGTAATCGCCTCATATGCTTGACATTGTAAGCCTTTAGAAAAGAAGTTCATCGATCTGGCTCAATCAGGACGAAACATAGAGGCTGCCACCAAGGTTTGAAAAGAACCTTAGAGGCAGCCTCTTGGCTTTATTTCTGCTTGGACTGAGCCTCTTTCTGGGCATCATCCGCTTGTTTGGCTTGCAGTAATTGTTCTTGTCCTTTATCTTGAATCGTCTTAAGTGCCTCATCAGCTGATTTATTCCCATCGATAACGGCCTGAATTTCTTGATTGGCAATCATACTGAACGGCTGGTAGAAGCCACCTGGGATTTTCTCGTAACCTTTAGTAATCTTGTTTGGATTAGGTTTTAGGAGATAAAATGGCTCTAAATTATGGCCGTTCCTCTCTTTGGAGTAAGTGGTGCGGGTCATCAGGCTGCTCGAAGATTTGGACATGACTCTAGCGAATTCATCGCTGTTGATATATTTCAAGAATTCCCAGGCTGCCCGTGTATTGGGCGATTGGGCATTGATACCGAATACATTGGATACGGAAACACTGTTAGAAAAGTCCGGATTTTGCGGATCAACGGGAACCGTGACAATATCCCAATTGATAGGCTTCACATCTTTCAGGCGGTCTTTGGCCTCTTGCAGATTTTGCATCATATAGTTGCCATCAATTGTCATCGCAACCTTACCCATGACGAACAAATTCTCTTTGAGATAATCCTCGTACATGCGCGGTGCATTAGAATCGGCGTTTTGATTTTTTGGCATGTACAACGCACCGGATCTCAGAGAGTCGACGGTAAACTGCAGAGCCTTTTTCCAGGCATCTGTCTGGATCGTCAGTTTCATCTGCTCAGGATCGATATAAGACAGACCCAGCGTAGTGCCGATGCTGTTCATATATTGATAGGCGACTCCTTCACGCATGTAAGAATAAGCGGAAAATCCGTAAATTCGCTGATCTCCCTGATCATCGGTCGGGAAGCGTTTGGCGAGATTAATGACATCTTCCCAGTCTCATCTTATTTTTCGGAAGCTCAATGCCATACTGTTCGAATAGATCCTTGTTATAGTAAAGAGCCTGACTGTAGAAGTCCGGTGAAAGTCCATATAACTTACCCTCGCCTTTGAGCTTAATCGTATCCAGTGTAGCTGGAAGGATGTGCTCTACATCGAATTTATCCTGTTTAATGACATCGTCCAGCGCATACAGACGTCCTTTTTGTACGAACTTTTCAAGCTGGTCGGTACCGTTAACAAGGAGAATATCCGGCTTTTCTTCATCGATGAGTTTATCAAGCGCTTCCTGAGGATCTTTGCCGGGTCCATAAATGCCTTGATTCGAGATGACCTCTACGTCAATATTCGGATTTTTGGCCATGAAAAGATTACCGTACTGTTGGTAAAAGGAATTCTTGTCATAATACATCACTTTAATCGTTGCTTTCTCGTCTTTCCCCAGCTTCTTAAGTGATCCGGCTTCTCTTGAAGTACCGCTAGCCTTCTCCGAAAAATTACACCCTGTCAGCGAGACAGTTACCGCAATCGCAGCGAGTGTACACATCCAACGTTTCATTTGATTCCCTCCACATTGTTTCTATTACCAAATATAGTAATAATTCTTTCACTATCATACACATATCGGAATAAAAATACAAATTATACCAAATTTAGTAGAGTTGGAGATAGTTGTGTCGCGAAAGGCTATGACGAATGCGGCCCCACCAATCAACAGCAGTTTGCGGCGGCCTATCCGATCTCCCAGCGTCCTCATTTGTGATCCAGAACCATGCGAGCGTTAAGCCGTAGATGTCGATGATCCACAACTGTTGGTGTTCGTTGAAAATAAAGTTTTAGACTGGAGTTGCTGATCCCACGCGGGTTTTTAATTACAAAATCGGAAGCCTTCGTAAAATAAGTTTTAGACTGGCCCCAATAAAAGAAACAGCGGCATCCTTGGACGAGAAAATAAAGTCCTAGACTACCGCTGTTTTATTGAGCTATCGTTCTCCGAGAGGAGCTTAATGAGATATGCTATGTTCCTTTGTCCCCATCATCCTCACTAGAGCAAAACCAGCCAGTTTTCCATCCACACGAATAAAAAATGGATGTCTGCCTTCTTCTGTCCAATAGAGCTGCCGCGAGGTAAGCTCCTTCACTATCGTGTTCCGTTTATTGAGCATATTGTACCGAATACAATGTTTTTTCACCTGTTATGTATGCATCGCATCCAAATTTTAACGCGTCGAGGATATTGTTAGTTGAGTTTCTTGCTCCCATAATAATGCCCACTTTGCTAATTCGTTTTTCAGAATTCTTCCATGACTTAACACTTTCTTTTAATACGGTTGTTACCCTTTCACTCAAGGCTTCAAACGTTAATGGGTCTTTGAATATACCTACTCCAGGTATACTCCTACCTTCATTATGATAAGAAGTTTGAATAATTTGGTTGACCTTTAATGCTCGAAAAAGTGAATTACACGTACCAAAATCAGCGTAATCAAGTGGTAAATGAACGAAATAATGACTGATTTGAAATTGCTTCAGTAGATTATGGCATTCTTCCTTCATCCCGAATACGAAATCCCAAGCATCATGATGCGTAACATTAGATCGATCTTGTTTTCAGCAGCTTGACGTACGATATCTGGTGTAATATTCGTTGAAAAACCAATACGGTAAATCAACTGAGGACCAAAATTGTAAAAAGCATATTCTTCTCCTTCATCAAATGTTGTCAATAAGTCACCGAAGAGTGAGTGAGTAGCTTCAATAAATTGATCACAGTGCATCTCAATTACACCACCAGTTAATTGATAAATTAATATTATACTTACCACAAATTTACTTTTGTCGCTATGCAATTTTTCTACCCTTTAGCTTAATGGACATAAGAATAAACAATAACATATCCAACATTTACTATCACCACGATTATGCGCATATGTTTGTGTCGTGACCTCGCGACACATGCATATGTGCATTGAAATAAAAAATCCCCGATTGACGGGGATCTAAAAGCACTCATGTTTGTGCATAAAGTCATCCACTTTTAATAGCGGTGGTTTTTAGTTCAACTTTAATATTATTTGGAATTTGAGTACTCATGCTTTATGTTTTCCATATTGGGTTCAAATCCTTGATGCTTTGATAAGTTCGATGAAATGCTGTGCTGCTTTTGTTAAATAGCGCTCTTTTAACCAGATTAATCCGGTTGCGAATTTAAGCTGATTCTCTGCAATGGCAAAGGATTGAATGTCATACCCTCGATGCAAATGAAGAATGGATTCCGGCACGATTGTCGCCCCATCCCCTGAGGATACCCACTCCATTAACGTGACGATATCTGAACACTCCCCGATGACGTTCGCTTGCAAACCACGCTCGGTAAATTGATCGATGATACTTTGATATAAGCCAAGACCTTCGCTGCTAGGCAGAATAAGCGGATAGCGCTGAATGTCAGCGTAGGTAAATCCATGTGATTCAGGCGCAAAGGTTTTAGCTGTAACGAAATAAAACGGCTCAGCTTGAAGCCTCAGCACTTCAAAATCGCTTAGTTCCAGCGGTAGCCTTACTATGGCAAGCTCAATGGAACGTTCTCTAATGAGCCTAAGAAGCTGTAAGGATTCACTCTGCTGTATTTTATAAGTAACTTTAGGATAGCGAGTTTTGAAAATACGCAACAAATGAGGCAACGGTGCTGAAGACAATGTGTTCACGCCTATCGTCAATTTGCCTCGTGTCCCCATGCCAATTTCTTTCACTTCGTTCTCCGTTTCTTCTAAGAGCCGCGTCATATGAACGGCATGCTTGTATAAGGCCTGTCCTGCGTCGGTCAGTTCTAATACTTTATACTTTACCGTTTCTTATGACAAGCTGGACTCCGAGGTCTTGCTCCATGTTCTTCAATTGTTGGCCAAGCGGGGGTTGAGTCATATGCAATCTTTGGGCGGCAGCTGTAATTTGCTTCTCTTCAGCGATAGCTATGAAATAACGAAGTTGGCGAATATCCAAGGAAGAGACAACCTCCTTATCGAATGTTAAACGTATAGAAACCAAACTTTTTAAATATTTTTCGTATGCTAATGGCTATGGTACCATATCCGTATAATCGGAAGAAAGTAGTTGCTTTGTATTGCGTATGTCAACTTAGTCGAAGAGGATGTGTCGTCAATAAATCTATCCCTCATTCAAGCAGCAGAACGCGGAAAAACTGAATTCGTTGTGCAATGTATCAAAGATGGCGCGGATATCAATGGAAGAGATGAACGCGGACGTACTCCGATTTTAGCCGCCACACACGGCAATCAAGCAGATACGGTTAGAGCGTTGATCGTGGCTGGAGCAGATATCAATTTACAAGATCATTTCTTAGATAATCCTCTCTTATACGCTGGGGCAGAAGGATTGCTCGAAATCGTCAAGTTGATGAACGAAGCTGGCGCTGATCCAACCATCACCAATCGCTATGGAGGAACAGCGCTCATTCCTGCATCCGAACATGGATATGTTGAAGTCGTAAAAGAGCTTCTTACCCGATCAAAAGTGAATGTAAATCACGTAAACAATCTCGGATGGACGGCACTGATGGAAGCGATTGTACTAAGCAATGGTGGGAAAAGGCAGCAGCAAGTCATAAAACTCCTAATTGAACACGGAGCTGACGTGACGATACCGGATAAGCATGGAGTTACACCGCTGGAGCATGCTAGAGCGCATCATTTTACAGCTATCGAACGTTTATTAGTAGACGCCGGGGCCTAATATAGCCTCCAATTATTTGTTGTGAAAAGGACGGGATATCATGTTAAATACTTCATATTGGTTAATGAATGTAAGATTAGAACAGGGTTATGTCAAAGAAGACGGACAAGTGGTCGGTACACATACGAAGATTTGTCATGTCCGGATTGACGGCGACGCCATAGCTGAAATTATCGGATCGGAATTGGAGCCTCAGGGACCACTTCCCAAGTACGATTGCAAGGAGTTCCTGCTGCTGCCCTCTTTCGAGGAGGCGCATATCCATTTAGATAAAACGTATTATGACGGGCCGTGGAAAGCGGTGAAAAAAGTTTCAAGCATTTTCGAACGGATTGAAGAAGAAAAAATATTATTGCCTAATCTTCTGCCTATGGCAAGACAACAAGCCGAGAGCATTTTGACTCTTATTCAAGGGTTTGGTGCCACGCATGTGCGCAGCCATTGTAATATCGAGCCCGTAAGCGGTCTGCACCGTTTAGAGGCAACCAAGCAAGCCTTGGAGACATTCTCTGGTAAAATATCCTCTGAAATTGTTGCGTTCCCTCAGCATGGACTGCTTCGATCGGATTCTGTTCAATTGGTAAAGCAATCCTTGGCAGAAGGAGCGACCCTTGTCGGCGGGGTAGATCCATACACGGTAGATGGCAATATTGAAAAGTCACTACAGACCATGGTAGAGCTAGCGGTTATGAACAATGCCGGTATTGATCTTCACTTGCATGATGGAAATGAAGCAGGGAAGCAAACTTTGCTGCGGCTGGCTGATTTGACGGAAGAAGCTGGCTTGCAAGGAAAGGTGACCGTTAGCCATGCGTTTTGGTTCGCTAGTGCTCCTCAGCAGGAATCCGAAGAAGTAGCTGCAAGGATGTCTTCTCTGGGCATGTCCATTGCCTCGACGGTGCCAATCGGAAGAACTACGATGCCTCTCCCGATGCTGCATAACAAAGGTGTTCATGTGAAATTAGCAACAGACAGCCTGACTGATCACTGGTCTCCTTTTGGAAATGGCGATCAACTGGAGAAAGCTGGACGGTTCGCTGAACTATATGGGTGTAACGATGAATGTTCGCTCTCTCAATCTCTAGGATTCATTACAGGCGGGATAACACCGCTCGACCAAAAAGGCGAACAAGTATGGCCAAAGGTCGGTGACACCGCAAGCTTTGTGCTCCTGCCTGCCAGCTGCTCGGCAGAAGCCGTAGCGCGAAGAACGAAGCGTCAAGCCGTATGGTACAAGGGATTGTTCGTAAGCGGATCTCTGTGAACTTATCTTGACGACGATAGTTCACCCCCCCTAATTTGATAATATTACTCATTATTCCCTGAACTTCCGCCAAAGAAAATCAGAGAGCAGCTGCCGTGGCAATCTGCTCCCTGGTTATTCGAGTCAGTTGTTATAATTTTAAAATTACCTGTAGAGTTATATTCCTTTACTTTCCAGATCAGTCATGAGGAACCGTAACAGTTGCTGAAGTGGAAGTTTTATTACCTGCAAGATCAAACGCCGTGTAGGTGACGGTATATATGCGTTCATTCCATATTTAAGATGTTCGTCAAGCGATTGAAATTATCCTGCCCGTTACTTCCCTCGGTATTAAGGGATTTTCTCACGTTTACTCGCTCATTCGCAGGATTACACCCTCTTGGTAAAAAGGATATAACGGCATAGTAGTGGTAGTGACATCACCGAACGGCCATGAAGGCATACTTAAATAGAGGATAAGTCTTAACTTCCTCATTATTCCAATTACTGCACGCTTTCTCCACAATGCCCTCGGGGGTTCACCCTCCCAGATCTCAACGGGTCTATGCCCTTACCTTCCTTCGTTACACCTGTCCAAGGGGTGGAGGCCGATCAAGTTCAATATGCGGGTCTGTGCCCTTAAGTAACGGGTAATCGGTACTCCGTGCTTTCTTTGTAATCCTGCGAATGAACCAACCTACGTATATAGATTTACTTTAAGCTACACAGTCATGTATAACCGCTTTGTCAGTAGAAAAAGACTCTCCTCGTTGAGCTAGACCAACCAGAATACGTGCTAGCTTACCAATTAATTTAAACATAGAACGGTACTTTTTCATGTGCCTTACCTGTACGTTATGTTCATGCCACTTCCGAAATAACGGATTGTTCCCAATAAGACGTAAGGTCGCTAAATACAAATACTTTCGCAGCGTTGCATCTCCACGTTTAGAAAGTACGATCTGCCCCTTCCGTTTCCCTGACATACTCTCAGCTAGGTTCAGGCCTGCTCTTCTCAGTAATTGTCGTCCATGGGAATAGAGGCTTAGATCACCTGCACCGGAAAGGATTGCCGCAATGAAGATGGGTCCAAGACCTTGAATGGAGCGAAGTTGTTGAGCCAAAGGTATCTTGTCCAGGAGCACCAAGATTTCTTGCTCAATCATCTCTAGAATCTCGATTATGCGGCAATACTCATCGAGTAGCCGGCGCAAATCCTGTTTAGCTTCGTGGGTAGCTACAATTTCTCCTATGCTTCTAGCTGCAGAAGCGATGAGCTATGCAGCCTTCTCTAGCCCTGTAGTTCCGCCAGCTCGTTTCATGTGCTTTCTCCAGCTTGCTATGACTTCTGCTGTAGTCACCCCATGTAAGTCTGCTGGAACAGGGAATTCATAAAGCGTCGCCAAGGATCGCTTGCAGGTCCAATCTGAAAACACTAACGTATATTCGGGAAAACGAATATCCAACCAGCGAATGATTCGGTTCTGAAGCCGTATGCTATTCGCTACCCAAAACTCTCGATCACTCATGATAACGCGCATCCTTTCAAAATAATGCGATTGCTTTGTGTATTCAGAGTAATACCCCCTACTAACAACATCCGCGATGACTAGAGCGTCCTTCGGATCATTTTTAGAAGGAGAATTATCTCTATTCTCCTTGTTTCTTTTCGTCGTAACAGGGTTCACCAGAACAACGCTTAACCCCTGTTCTACCAGCCAATTCGCTAAATTAAACCAATAGTGCCCCGTCGGTTCCATTCCAATTATTATGTTGTTCAAACGGTGATTCTGCTGCAACTCATTAATCCAACGTCCAAACCTTTCAAACCCTTCCTTGCTGTTGGTAAACGTAAGATGTCGTTTAGAAAGAACAATTCCGCGAAAGTTCGTTGCTTGTGCGACATGTGCATCCTTCGCTATATCGATGCCAATTACTAAGTGAGATGGAGTAATTCGTTCTATTCGTTGATTTTGTTCGTCTGATTGCTTAAACTTCATAATAAGAGCGCCTCCTTGATGGTGTTGGGTTTCAAACCCGTGGACAAACCCATCATACCGAGGCGCTCCTTTTTTGACAAAGACCATTTTTTAGGCCCTACAGGAAGGTTGAGTAACAAAAAAGAGACCCACAGCAACGGGCTGCAGGTCTAAAGTTTATATTTTAAAGGGGGTCGAGTTTTATTATAGGCTTGATTCATTAATTCTGGATGAAAATAAGATTTCAATTCTGTTACATTACTGAACAAACGTTCTCCGTTAGGTTAACCTATTGTTGTTACGGGTTTAAATCGTCTAAACCTAATAGACTGATAAGATTATCTCCATTTTGGAGTTTTACTATTGCATTTTTATCCTTATAGTTCCAACCACTGCTTACCGCATGTTGAATTAGCTTTGAACAAACCCATGGCTGGCATAAGTTCGTTGCCCAATTGGTTTTCCAAGAAAAGAGTATCAAGTAATACGATGAATTAGTAACTGACGGGTATATCTTAAAGCTAATAAACTCATTTTCCGGTCTTTGGTCTATTACGCAAAGAAACGGGAAATTATCGACTACGATCTTCTTGACTTCCTTTGTAAAAAGCTTCAAAAGTATAAACTCCTCAATGAAAATGAATAATATATACTTCCACAGCTAGACCTATTTTCCTCCCAAATATCCTGCTGTTTTCCACGCATAACTGCCCTTTAGTTGAATGAAGAAAAAAAGGAATTGCCGCGAGGTAAGCCCCTCAACTGTTGTTCGCTGTTACGCACTTTTTACTTACTGTAAACAACGATTATGTTTGTGCCGCCGAACAAGAAAAAAAACCGCAGCATGAAGCATGCCGCAGGTCTTTAACTCGTATTACTTTAGATCGTTCCATGCCGAAGCTCAACTTAGGAACTGACATCCGTATCAATGATTTCATCCAGTTCTGAACTATGTTCGTTTGCGGCTGCAAGAATTTCTTGATCGACCTTATTACTTCCTTGAATTTGCTCCGCGGCTTGGGCTTGATTGTTCAGTTGCTTAACAATTTGTCCTGTGCCATGAGCTCCTTGATGTCCTCTACTGGATGTCATTGTATTTATCCTCCAAATTCGAAAGTTGATCTCCCTACTAAATTATGATGCTATTTTCCACCCTTATTCCACATAGAGCCTCATTGGTTCGTTTTCGCCTCATGCAATTGTGTAATCAACATCAACAGATTCAGCTACTGTTAATTTAATGGTTCGCTGAAATGTTTTTAAGCATCACCTGGTTGATCGTGTGTATTATTTTGTGCAGACTGGTCAGGCGATTTTCGAGTTCGAGATTGCAGTTCCTTATCTACGGTACGCTGAGATTTGGTTATCTTAGTTTTAGTTTTATCGGACATTGAGATTACCTCCTTTCTATCTTGATGAAATAAGCTAAAAAATTGAGCCTGTTCTGTGGGAAAGTTTCCTCAGGCTTTTTTAGGGCTTTATATGTGAACCATTTTGTTAACTAACCACCTTAATTAATATTTGCCTCATCAATTTTACCCTTTTGATTTGGTTTTTGGTTTTTTTGCTTTTCGGATTTCACGCTTTTCTTTTGATTAGTCATAACTTTAGCACACCCCTTTGAGTAATTTGAAACATATATATTGTACTCACTTAAGAAGTAATATAAGCAGACACATTGTGCCAATCACTTAGTTGGTCGGCGAAATTAAACAATAATTTCTTACTGGGAACTAAAGCTTTTCAAATGAGATTATTCTTACATAATCCTCCCTTAATCTCCACAAAATAAAGTACATTGAGAAAAGGAGTGATTTTATCCCATGGCAAATAACAGCACTTTACTCGTACCACAGGCTAAAGCGGCAATTAACCAACTAAAGTATGAAGTAACTCAAGAATTGGGCATCCCTCTTCAGCCAAATGGCTACAATGGAAATCTCCTTACAAGGGATGCAGGCTCTATCGGAGGAACAATTACAAAGCGTCTTGTACAAATCGCTGAGCAGCAGTTAAATGGATTTAAACGCTAAATCTATAATGTAAGCCTAGTAAAAAAGACTACGATCACCTTTCGTTCAAACTGGCAAACCTTACATTGCTATCATTGAACAAACGTATCCGTTAGTTGAATGCTCACTTATATCGTCCTTCATCAATTCTTTTCTTTGCCGATGTTCGTATATCATCATCCAGATCGTTTAGTAATAAACTTATAACTTGATATGTCGCTTTTTTGTTATAGACAATTCGTTGTCTAACTGAGCAATCTGAATCTTTCGCTAATTTTAATTGTAAGTGTTCAGGCAGTCGATTTTTTGTTGCAACATTAAATCCAACCCTTTCATTTGTATCGTCAGCGAGAATTTCCATTATCTCAACAGGAATTGATTTATTATGTGCTACCCATTCACTCATTTCAGGGTACTTCCTAATCACTTCTAACCAAACCTCAAAGGGAGCATCATCCCATGCAGCTTTCAGGTATTCATCCATATTTTCACTAAGTCTTAGTCTAACAAATTCTTCAGCAGAATTAATCATCATGAAACTCCAATTACAGATTTTTTTCCCATTTTAACATAACGAGTTTAAAATTAGTCTGCCGTTAGTTTAGAAGTCTGCCGATCCATTGCTGGCGACAGACTTCTGCGAAACAGCTTATTTCTTTACTTTTCGGGTAACGGACTTAAATCATTTGCCATGAAACTTTTGCTGTACTGATTTGGCAAATGTCCTTGAACCTGATGCCATCCTTTTGAGTCCTCCCACACGAACCGTAACTGTACAGTTTGTTCCATCATAGAGCGTCATGACGGATCAAGGTGTGTGTCCCAACCATGTGACCATTCCCAAATATTGAATTGATTTGGCTGTAATTCTGAACATGCCAATTCCGATTTAGAATCAAAGCCCATACGTTCCCAACCAAACAGTTGGTTCCCAATATATACATGTATATTTCTTGCCGCGTCCATACTGAGATTTTTTAAAATCACCTCATAAGAAACAATAGATAACGGCTTCGGGTCATTTATAGGCTTGGCCTCGTAAAGCAGCATATTGGGTCTTATTTCCCACTCTGGAACTGTAGGACTTAAAGTAATTGGCGGCTCAACATTGTTACAATCAGCAATTTGTTTGGTATGTACTTTCTCACATGCAAATAAAAATATTAACAGTACAATCATGAAGCAAAAATAAACAACCTTCCTCACTAAAATCCTCCAGAACTAAACGTTATTCATATATGTAGTAACTTTGGTGCAGTTTACAGATTAACACAACTGAGGATTAGTTTGTCACTTGGTAAAATTAAGCATTAAGCTATCCTGCTCGACGTTTTCGTGAAAAAGGCAGTCATTTAATGTCTTAATGTAACGATACTTTTCAAGTGAAGAATCTAATTCATTTTTTAATGTCCTTAATAATGGAGACTACTACCATAAAAAATAAAACAACAATTATGGTAAGAACCACACCACCTAACAGAATAAAACCTATTTTTCTAATTAATAATTCAACTACAGCATCAAGCATTCTGCCCACTGCCTTTTTGGTAATAAATTTATCATTCATTTGTACATATGTGGAAGTACTAAATATTTATAGTACATTTCTAGGTGATATGGATTTGTCACTGCCGAACAATGTTCCTTCCAAGTCTAATACAATTGCCTGTATGTCCGACATCTGCATCTCTCCTCACAAGTAATTTTTCCAATAATAACCTAATTCGAGGAGAAATGATAGGCTCACTATTGAATTAATCTGCCCGTCCCTCGGAGTAAAGGGCTACCACGCGGCAGCCCTTCAAATGTTTTTAACTATCGTTTTTTGTAAGGTTTATCAATAGATTATTTTTGAACTCAAACAGACTTCATTCAGCTAATGTTCTTGTCATCCGACATCGGACGGCCTGTCACGTTGGTATAGTTTCCGAATAATGACCGTGACAACAACTTTATTCCACTAAACCCAAAGAAGCCGCTATTTACGCGGCACTTAATGAGATAAAATTCTTATCAACCAACATATGGCTGTGACAAGTCAAGTTAAGATATCGTGAGCTCTTTTCGTTAATAAATTAAAAAGTATTATATACATTTTCACATTCTGTCGCAGTCGGTTCATAAAAACAGTGCTTCTTCCATCGTCCTGCAAGCGGCTGATTATACCAAGTTGGCGGACATGGTCCGGGATTTTCGAACGTTCCTGGACGGAAATACCATAGGGAGAATTTGCCTGGCCAATCCCGCTCCCCATTCACAGTCCGTCGGGCCAGACGGCGTTCCCTCTCTCTTGCGTTTTGATAGTACATACCATGTTGCAATGCTTCGAACGCATGCGGCTGGTTGATCATTTGGGGAATTGTCCGGATTCCTTTAAAATCGGAGCAATTCGCTCTTATTCGGTTAATGCCAACATTTCCAACAAGGAGCATGCCCTTTTCGCCTTCGGTCTCAGCTTCAGCTCGAAGCAACCTTGCCAACATATCAATATCCTGTTTCCTGGCTTTTACGACTGCCATTGGCTCACCTCTTTAGATTTCTATACACATCATATTGTAGGTGAAGCGGATGTGTTACTCTGGAGCGAGGATACCGTTTCATACCAGCAGCCTCGTCCTGTTATCTGAAGTGATCCGCGTCTCCGACTTTTCGGAAGTTTCGCATCCTAAATATCCTCCACAGTTTGAAGGACAAAAAGGATTTTGGCTTCATGGGTATATTTGGAACCATTTTCTTTTTATTCACAACGAAACAAGTGTGAATGTAGTCTAATATTGGTAAATAGATAAAGAATTGGAGATGATTGAACATGAAAGAAATATTTCTGGCATGCTGGTCGGAGGAACGATTGTATATGTGTTGAGTGCAACGACTGTTGGTCTCGTGGATACCAATATTCAGGTCTTAGCTGCATCTGTACACCAACGCAGAATACGCATATGAGGTTAATATATATTGAAAGTACAACAAGATTATTAAAAGGTGGGTACCTCTTATGAAAAAATGGTGTAGGTCTTCTGTCTTCGCTTTATTAGCATTGGGATTCTTTGTTTCAGGGTCAGCTGTACAAGCGGCTAGCACTAAAACAGTGATCACCGAAATCCCCGGATTTAAGGTGAATTTAAACGGGATGAGAATCTATTCACCCGCCTCGCCTTATCCGATACTATTCTATAAAGACATCACATACTTCCCGCTGACTTGGGATTACTGCCAATCCTTGGGCTTAACGATCAATTGGAGCCAAGATGGTGGGCTTGAGATTCAGAACACAGGAACTGGAATGACCGAAATGAAGCAGGACTTGTCCGGTAATAACGATAGCAACGGTACCTTTACAGCTGTATTGCCTTCTTATCCTATTAAGGTAAACGGAGAAATCATAGACAACAGTGCTGAAGACTACCCACTATTGAATTTCCGGGACATTACTTACTTTCCGATGACATGGCGGTTTGCGCATGATGCCTTCAACTTGAAAATTGACTTTTCCACGGGTGGTGGTTTAAGTATCATAAGAGAAGGCGCTCCGATGACCCCCCAACCTGGCAGATATTAAGAGGAGCTGAGAAGGCTGCCGATCCATTTGCTGTCGGCAGCCTTCTCCTGATATTTATTTAGCTATAGTTCTTCGTCAACGCTTGATTATACTTTTTCTTTGCTTGAAAAGTGAGAACATTGAAAGTAACAATATAGCAAGCCCAATATTCAAATACAATCCCTGACCCTCATAAGAAATCATAAGGAAAAGCTCCCACATGTTTGATGGACCAGAATATGGACCATCGTCTCTATCGGCAAGTACGCTAATCGCGGTCAAACAGATGCTAATCTGATCATTTTCACGCCGCTGCCCGGACCGTTATCCAGAGATATCCGAAAAACTCCCATAAAGACATATGAAGCGCCCGAATGGGGGGCGCTTCGCTTGTTTTCGGAGCCGGTCAGCTAAAACGAATTTTTTTTCATCACTTATGATACGGTTCCTTTTATTGGACGCCGCACTGTCATATTCGCATAGTAGCTCTTCATACATTTTGATATATCCAAACAATTCGCATGCCGGCATGGGAGGCTGAGAGATGAACGAGAACAATGGAACTCGCCTTAACAAATGGTCCGGAGATACTCCGGATGCTTTTCATTCGCAGACGGTGGGCGAACGAGGACCCGTATTGGAACAGGACAACGTGCTGCATGAAACGCTGGAGACTTTCATCCATACGAAATTGTTGGAAAGGCCCGTGCATGTCAAAGGCTATGGCGCATTCGGCTACTTTCAGACCGTACATGCCATGACGGCTTACACGCAGCTTTGTTTCTTGCAAAGTCCAGGTCAGCAGGTCCCCGTCGCGGTAAGATTCTCCTTAGCCGTCAGCAACAAAGGCACGCCGGATACTTCTCGTAACGTGCGCGGACTCGCCACCAAGTTCTATACGGATCATGGTGTGTTCGATCTTGTCTGTAACCATATCCCCGTGTTCTCCGTCCGAGACGCCATCCGCTTTCCCGAGTTTATCAAGGCCTTCCTGCCGTCGCCCGTCAACAATCTCATCGATCCGGAACGATTTTGGAGCTTCGTCGCCCGAGCACCGGAATCCACAAGTTTTCTCGTCAGGCTCTACTCCGACGCGGGCACTGTCAAGAGTCTTCGCCACATCCCGGGCCACAGCGTCAATACTTACGTCTGGAAAAACGCGCAAGGTGTCCGCACTTACGTGAAATATCATTGGATGCCTCTTGCGGGTGTGCAGTATATTGACCGTCAAGAAGCAGCCCGGCTCGCTAACGATAATCCGGATTATGCTGGCAAGGACTTATTCGATACGCTGAACGCGGGCAAAACGGTTGAATATGGGCTTTATGTGCAGCTGATGAACCCCAATGACGAGTCCTTTCTCACTTATGATCCGTTGGATAATACAAAGGTATGGGATGAGGGGCAATATCCCTTGCTCCCGGTCGGGAGATTGGTATTAAATCGCAATCCGGATAATTATATGGAGCAAGTAGAAAAGTTGGCTTTCTCCCCTTCCAACCTGCTGGAAGGAGCAGAGTTATCGGACGATAAGATACTGCAGGGGCGTGCAAATATTTATTGGGATTCGCAGCGACGGCGGCTTGGTCCGGAATTCCGTAAGATTCCAATTAATCATCAGCAGAACTGGACGCCCGATTCCCTTGTGACCAGCGGCAACGGGAGATTCGTGGCAGGACGCCTCGTGCGGTCCGACGTGCCCAAGCAAGACGACTTCGCGCAAGCAGGTCAGTATTATCTTGCTCTTTCCCCATTGCAGCAAGAACACTTGGTAGATAACCTAGCCTTCGATCTTGCCGGCATATCCCCCGAAACGCAAAACATCGTGTTCGGCTACCTGTACCAAGCGTCCCCCGAGCTAGGGGAACGTGTCGCCCGAAAGATCCAAACTTCATAAGGAATCGCATTGAGCAAAAATTTGCCGTTACTTGTGATTAGGTTCACCGAAATATATCTAAAAACAAAGTATAGTTTGACCATAATATATACATTAGTATATATAGACAGAGCCACTCCTAACAATGGAGTGGTTTCCTTAGTATTGACTATCATCAAGTCAAACCAACGTTCTCGTTAGTTGAATTAAAGCTTATCATGCATGACATGTTGATCAAACCCAAGACGAGTAAGTAGCTCGGTGTTCCAGCTTATTATCTCTTCTAGTGAATTTTTTTCTGCTTCCATCCGGCAGTGTAGGAAACGCCAACGATACACGCTCCACTTGTAACAAATATCGAATTTATTTAAACCAACTTATTGCCGGCGTTCAAAAACAAGACGTACAGCAAGACCAGTTAAAACACTCCCCATGATCCAACGCTGTACTGATAACCAAGTAGGGCGCGTGCTGAACCACACGGCAACTCTACTCGCAGTCAGTATAATCAAGAGGTTGACTATAAAACTAACGGTTATTTGAACTAGACCTAGAGACGCGCTTTGAAAAAATAATGATCCCCGCGCAGGGTTCTCAAACTGAGGCAGTAGCGACACATATAGAATAGCAATCTTGGGATTGAGCAGGTTAGTCATAAACCCCATGAAAAATAACTTCTTTGGAGGATCAATTGGAAGAATTCGAGTCGACAAAATAGATGTAGCTCCAGGCTTAACTGCATTCCAAGCAAGCCAGAGTAGATACGCCGCACCTGCTATTTTGACTGTTTCGAAAACAAATGGAACCGCAGTAAAAAGTATCGTGAGTCCGAACATTGTTGCAATGATGTAAACAAGAAAACCAAGCATGACGCCAAGAAGAGAGATAACCCCCGCCATACGCCCTTGCGTAATAGAACGAGAAATTAAGTAAATCATGTTAGGACCAGGAGAACAAACCATACCAAGAGAAACGAAGGCAAAGGCTATCAAAGTACCGAAGCTTATGATAATTTTTCTCCTTTCTGAATGAATTCTTTTAAACCAGGACCATAATTTACCTTTATAAGCTGCATATAACTGTATATTCCTCTATGATTTTTGTCAATTCCGAAATTAAACTGCTTGAAATCAAAAAAAGCTGCTTTAATACAGCTCCTGAGCTATAGTTTTTCGCTAGCTTAATGAGCCTTTAACAATTCATTCTTACTTCTTCAACTAATTCCAGTAGTATCTTTCACACCACGCATACCTGCCCGTTCGTACAACAGGCCACCGAGTTTATCACCGGCAGCCTGTTTGATCTTTTATATGAAGCTATCGTTTCCGTTAGTTCAACCTCTTCACGAGTTGTTTACCATCAAATTCAAAGACTAAGGGTGGTCCTTTTTCTTTAGGGCTCCATTGCTCAATCGACTGAATGATAAAAAACTTTACATCTTTAGGTCTATTTATCTTTGAGTTCAAATATTCCGTATTAGGGAAGTTCACCCAAAGGCTATCTATGTCTGAATCGATGTAAACTTCAATCCGGCTTCCTTTATAGGATTCAAGTTCTGCTATCATGATGATATAACCACTATCTGGAGAGACAGTCCAAACAAAAAGTTCATCATTTACTACGATATTAGCATAGGATGATGGGTACGGCGGTTTAGCGCAACTCCGATTACGTCTTGAAAACAGAACTGATGTTCTCTGAACTTCCCCAGATTCTAATGACCTTAAGGTTCTTTGGTTATGCTACTTCCTTCGTCACAGAAACTGCCTCTGACCTGCCGTATATTTAATAAATAGAATCAAGCAGTCCCTTCCTTTTACAAGGTAGGGACTATTTGACGCTTACAGTTCTCTCAAGGTGTTTTTTTCTTTTCTTTTTTTTAGTCTGTATGTTTTGTTTGCTTCATACAAGAAATACATAACTAAGTAAGAGATGATTCCTGTTATAATCGCAGAAGTACTAAGGCCAATCAATGTTTTTAAATATTTGTAAATTACTTTTGACATGTGTTCTGGTTTTGAGAAAGGTATATATTTACCAATCTTAATTCCTAATGGAACAAGAATCCACGGTAAAAATGTTACTTTACAAAGTAAGTTACCAATGATTGCAGTAGGTAACGATGCTCGAAACAATAAAACAAGTGGATATAATAATGCATATCCGGTATAAAGTGTGTACGGCAAAATGATTTCAAGCCCAAATCCTACCGCAAATCCTCGTGAAACCTTCCCTGCCCCGCCTGGAGATCGTAGTAATTTTAAATAATTGAATTTAATTAATCTTCTTAATCTTTGAATATGAGTAAAGTTTTTTCCCAAATAGTTCACCTCACTTCTTTAAGTGTAGCAGATTCCATAGTATTAGCCAAAATGTTGCCAGATAATAACGAGATGTTACAAAGCGTTTCTATTTCTACCGCTCCCATTAACTTCCTCGTCCTTCAATTGCTGAACTGCTGTAGGATATCCTGGGTTTTTATCGACGGTGATCACGCGCGGTGATTGATTATGAGATAAAGTCAACGCCTTTTGAAGAATCGTTTGGCCGCAGGAGCATCTCGATTTTCAGACAGCATGAAATCAATTGTGTTTCCGTTTGAAATCTACTGCTCTATAAAGTATATTCCCACTGTCCTTTGACTTTTATGTTTCATCATCGTGGAATGAATCGATTGTTGGCTTCAAATAGGGACGAATACGCTATCTAATTCCGGTCCAAACTCATGAACCCATCGCAAGATCGTTGTATGAGCGATATGTAAACCCCGTTCTTCCATCATTTCTACTAAATCACGATAATTTAAACTATATTTCAAATACCATCTTACCCTTAACAAGATAACCTCTGATTCATACTGCTTCCACTTAAACAAATCTAATTCCTATTCCAAACTAAATGCCCCACTCCCTTGACTTCATTTCAATGTAAGCGTCAAATAGCCCCCACCTTGTCATGAAGATGAGGACCAGGAGAAGCCGAAATCAGGATTTAAAAACGTGTTAGCGGAAGCAACGATGACCATGGCAGTAGGCTGTCTAGCGCTTCTGGTTTTTTTGGATCTGGAAACTTCGGGAGTTGTTCAAACAGGTACAATAATTTGCCCTTGTTCAAAAATTGGCTGTTTTTCCTCTTCAATCAGTTATCAACTCCCCCATTTGATTGCTACGAGTTTTTGGTTAGGGGCAGTTAGTATAGAAGAGGGTTTGTCTTTATGGAAAATAACCCTCTTCTCCTTAATTATCTAGAGTAGTCTTCCAAACCGCATTTCCAGGCCACAACAAAAGACACCAACCCTTATTAGTTATTTCCTTACAAGGCCCTTATAGTTCAGAGTGTATTTGACCAGCTTACTATTTTTAAGCCAATAACTTTCCTGCACTTTCATAGTATGACTCTTTGAATTTTTTCTTCGGATATAAACATAATTGAATTTATCTGTAGAATAAATTTTAAATCCTCTAGCTCTACATTTTTTTAAAAACCGTGCATCTTCACCTAATGATATATTTGCAAATTTCACACGATTGAATACCTTTTTCTTAAACATAATCGTTCCGCCGGCTACAAATCCGACTAATCTATCTCCTCGGTTAGGATTACGAAGTAGCAAGCTTTTTTTTGAATGTAGATAAACATAAACGGAGCTTTTCCAAACAACATCTACATCTTTTCGCATTAATACACTCATACTTCTCCTTAAATAATTCGGTGCATAATAATCATCATCATCAAACTTGGATATATATTCATATTTAGCTTTGGCAATGGCAAAATTCAAACAGTTTCCTAGTGAAATTTTTTCAGGCATACGGTAAATGGATACATTTTTGAGATGCTTAGCCTTATTTTGGTAAGGAATTAGGCTGACATCATCTCGATTGACGATAATAATCAGTTCTTTATTGATCCCAATCTGATTTTTATAATTACTAAATACATTATTTATAAATTTGGAGTTATTTGTACACGCAATAATAGAGACACCCTTCGTAGCAGTATAAGTATGAAGTCCTGCAAAGCTCATACTTTTCCCCCCTTTCCATCAATATATATAATTCTATGAAACTAATTAATAAATTGTTTGGACATTTGCGATAGTAAAGTCAAGTTTCGGTGAGTGATTTGGATAGATATTTAATTGTTTTTGGCTCAGATATGAAAAAAAACATTTCGTTCTTCAATTAACGAGAATCGATAGTTCAGAATTAGGTGTCCTTTTTCTTTGTCAAGGCATGGGGGGTACTTTACAACGGATTTGAATCGAATTTACAATATATGCCCCCACATCTGCTCCCCCGATAAGACCTAATTTTTGATGACGATCTCATAGGCATAAGAAAAGCACCATCGTAATGATGATGCTTGATGTCACCGCTCTGCTGAAGCAAATTGACCTTTTGTTATGCAACTATAGTTCTACGTACCTCGGTTTTTTTTCTGTATTTTTTCTCATTTTTACTGACTCCCTTGGATTTAATACGAAATCTCAACTCTGCTTTGAAAAGACTCATAATCGTCCAGATGGGCCACAATATAGTCAGCGAGGTCAGATCTTGCAATTCCTTCAGCGCGCTGTAAATGTTGATTTGCGGTTGTTCGGTACTTTCCCGTTCTCAAACCGTTAGTCAACCGTGGAGGTCTAATGACCGTCCAGTCTAGACAGGATTGACTAACTTTTTTTTCCATTCTAGCCATATCTTCGTAGGCATTTTTAAACATACGCTGCACAATGAGCTTAATGACGATCCGTTGCATAAAAGAGATGTCTGCAGGAATCTCGAGACCAGCCGAAGACAGACAAATGAGGCGGCGAATACCGGCGGATCTCATGGCCATCATGATATTGCTCGTACCCTCCGAATAGACGGTAGTAGGATTGCGATGCGAAACCCCGAGCGCCGAAACGACAGCGTCTTTTCCAGACATGAGTTTCTCGATCGAGGAGAAATTCAGCACATCCCCCTGGACCACCTCCATCCTTTCATGGTGAATGTCGAACGCTGCAGGTTGGCGGACAACGACGGTGACCTCATGGCCTGCTTCAAGAGCCTGAACGACGACCTGACGTCCGGTGCCACCCGTAGCTCCAAACACGATTAGTTTCATTCTGACTTTCCTCCGGTGAGCTCTTCGACAAGCCATTTGGCGATGGCTTGTTGACCAGCGATCGAAGGATGAATACCGTCCGGCCCAATGAACTCGGCTGAAACTGGTACACCGAAACCTGATTGCGTGTCGACAACCGTTTCCACCTGATTGCGAATAATATCACCAATAGCCAGAATATCGTCGTTACGCCAGACAAGTTCCCCGTGCAGAAAATGTGGATTTGCGCCGATCCTCTGTTCGTCGAACGTTGGAGGGGTAATCCATACCCAACTAGTTTTGCTCTTTAGTGCGGCGATATGCCGGATTGCAGCTAAATTTTTGGATGTCTCCTCAGGGCTCACTTGAGTTTTGGTTGGCTCAGGCCCAACCCGTAATACGTCGTTGCTTCCGATCATGCAAATTATCCAATTAGGCTGTTTGGACATAATTCCTGTAAATCGCCCGAGAATTTGTGTGGAGGTATGGCCTGAAATCCCTTCATTAATTACAACAATTCCGTCCTCTGGCCGACGCAGTTCGAGCAAATGCCGCAGAATTTCGAGCCAGGAAAGAAGATCATCTGTCGTGCTTTCGCCGACGCCAATTATGTTCTCTCCCTGTTTAAAAGGTAATTGGTCGACTCTATCCGCAAAAGCTGGATCTTCCAGCAATTCTTTTGCCGCGTTCAGTGCTTGTAGCTGCAGTTGTTTTTTTGTCAACTGATAGCTCACTACATCCATTCCATAAAGTGCTGCAATCAAACTCTCGTCCATGTTGCGTATGAAGCTCAACATCTTCTCGGGATGCTGGAACTGAATCAGTTTCAACCATTGTGGGTTTAAAGTATTTTCCATAAATCTGACCACTCCATTTCTTGTTTCCTATTGATTACCTCATGTACATACCGCCGTTTACTTCCAACGTCTCTCCTGATATAAATGAGGAAAGGTCAGTAACCAAAAACAACACACTGTTCGCCACATCCTCTGGCAATCCTTCTTGGTGTAACGGTATGCTTGCGATAATAGACTTGCGGATTTCATCCGTTTTAAAGCGATCATTCGATGTATTAGCAATCACTCCAGGGGCAATAGCATTGACACGGATCCCTTTACCAGCAAATTCTTTCGCGATATTCTTAGTAAAGGTCAGCATTGCACCTTTGGCTGCTGCATAAATCGCAATGCCTAAACCTCCCCCACTGTGTGCTGCCAAAGAAGAAATATTAACTATGTTGCCCGTTCCTTTTTCAACCATGGAGGGTAAAACTGCTTTGCTCAAGAATACGCAGGACTTGAAATTAGAATCCATCATTTGCGTGTAATAATCCTCAGTCATTTCTGTGATTGATGCCCGACCACTCATTTGTCCGGCATTATTGATTAGAATATCGATGGAAGAGCCAAAAGTGGCGTGGATCTGGTTCACTAAAGAATCCATTTGTTTGACATCTGTAAGCTCTGCTTGGAATGCCTGTGCCCGTCCCCCTGCCTCTTCTATTCGGCGAACCGTATCTTCTGCGCTAGCCTTGTTGTTCAGATAATGAACAGCGACAACCGCTCCGAAGGATGCTAACCGAATGGCAATGGCGCTGCCGATTCCTCCACTCCCTCCTGTGACGAGTGCAATTTTCCCAGTTAACTGAATGCTCATTCCCATTCCTCCTATTAATGTTGTCATACCCTATCTTTTTTTGCACTTTTCAACGTTGTAATCGAACCCCAGAACAGCAGCAACGCGATAATCGGGTGAAGCGCTGTGATTGCCGAGATGGAGGAAAAGACTTGAACAGTCAGAAACTGAAAAATAACCAGAACGAACAACAAAAGACTTATCCAGCGAATTCGTCCTTGAAAGCTGCCAATAAAAGTAAGCAGAAACATCACAAGGGGTACCAGTGCGAACATTTTCACAAAACTTTTATGCAGTCCCCCAATCGGTTGAATTTGAAAACATAGCCAAGCCAGCGATGAATACTTGAACCAAAATACAGATTAGAAACGCCCATGCTAGCAAAAGATAGATAAAACGCCCCACTTTGGCGACTGTCGATAACCTGAGGAGATCTATAGAATCTGAGTTACCTCTAGTCTTCTTGTTTTCATTACCTAGTTTCATACTTCTTACTCCTTTCTAAGTATTCATTCTTTTCTTTTACAGCTTTTCCCAATGGCTTGGTATTTTATTTAATTTCATTTCCTACACTACCCGTTGATTATCACAAAACAATGCTGGAAAAAGTCACAAAACGATCACCAAGGAGTTACAATCCAGTTCTACCCGCAAATATCGAGATTAAATATGGTACAATTCATCCAAGATCCTATATGATTTGTGATTGGTGGTTTTCGTATGCACAGCAAACGTACCGTATTAATTGTTGACGATGATCAAACAATCGTGGAATTGATGCGCGATTTTCTCGAAGATGAGGGGTTTGGCGTGATCGAAGCATTTAATGCCGAAATGGCTTTGGTTATTTTGAGCCAATCGATGGTGGACTGCATTATCCTGGATATTATGATGCCTGGTCAGAATGGGTTCGAGCTCTGCCGCCAAATTCGACGGACAAATGATACTCCGCTTATATTCCTCAGTCTCGCGTGGCGAGGACGTGGACAAAATTCGTGGTTTGAGCTTGGGCGGGGACGACTATATTGTCAAATCTGCCACTCCAGAAGAGGTCGTAGCACGCATTAAGGCCGTGCTACGCCGTTACGGAAAAAATGATAGGGACCAAAAACTTGAAATGGATTTTGATAGACTGGTGCTTGATTTAAAAGCGCATGAAGCAAGAATTAACGGTCAACCGGTGCCTTTTACGCCCAAGGAATTCGATATCCTTCGTTTGTTTTTGGAATATCCGCGTCAAGTGTTTACTTATGATCAGCTACTGCAACGCTTTTGGGATGGTATCGGTGACAAGCATACGGTTACTGTCCATATCGGCCGGATTCGCGAAAAGATTGAAGTTGATGTCAAAAATCCCAAACTTCTTACCAATGTTTGGGGAGTCGGTTACCGCTTCGAAGGGGTGCGAAGATGAAGCCGTTGAAAATACGACAATGGATGTTTTTGGGCATGTTAATCGTACTTGTCATTCCTCGCTTGTTCTATGAAATTCCGAGCTTTCTCGATCACAACGTATTCGAACGCAATATGCAATTGCACCAGCAAACAGCATTAGCTACTATCTTGCGAGAGGTGACTACTGGTGTATCACGTTGGAAAGATGCCGACTGGCAAGCTGATCTGCGCGAAAAAGCCGTTCAATCTCATATAGGGGTTTTACTTCTGGATTCTTCTGATCACGAGATTTTTCGTTCCTTGTCTAATAGGTCAGAAAAAAATCCTGATCGACAAGCGGTTGTCATGGAAGGAAGTCAGTTGATGGGGAGTGTGCTGTTTTTCGTTCCAAATAAAGGAAGTATTTTGGCTTCTCTTTTTGCAGTGGTCGCTGCTGCTTGTGCAATTCTTTTTATTGGCTATCAAATGGGGCGAGTTGTTGTAAAACCTCTTGAAGCCATGAGCGCCGCAGCTAGACGGATCGCTGGAGGCGATCTTGACTTCGAACTGCCTGGATCAACCGTCGCGGAAGTCGCAGATGTACGCGCAGCCTTCCAGACTATGGGGAGCGGTCTCCAAGAATCGCTGACACGTCAGTCCAAATTGGAAGAAGAACGCCGTTTCTTTATCAGTGCAATCGCTCACGACCTTAGGACGCCGTTATTTGTCTTGCGAGGTTTTTTGACGAGGCTTGAGAGAGGACTTGCAGATAACCCGGAGAAAGCTGTGAAGTACATTACGATTTGCTATCAAAAAGCTGAACAACTCGAACGCCTTGTTTCCGATCTCTTTTCTTACACGAAGTTGGAGTACGCGGAACAATCCATTCACCGAGAGCAAGTGGAGTTCAATTCATTATTGTCTGAAACGCTGAATGATTTTCGCGCTATTGCTCAGGAAAAAGATGTGGTGATTCTTTATGAATCTCCACAGGAACGATGCATGCTTCAGGGAGATGCTCATTTGCTGAGACGTGCGGTGGGAAATTTAATAGATAATGCACTCCGATATACCCCCCCAACTGGCAGGATTGAAATATGGTGTCAGATGGAAAAGACGCGGATAACTTTCACAATTGAAGATACTGGGCCCGGAATTTCCGATCTAGCTTTACCACATATCTTCGAGCCTTTCTATCGTGGAGATGCTTCAAGAAATCCGCAAAACGCGAGCACTGGGCTTGGACTTACGATTTCACAAAGAATTCTGCGATTACACCAGGGAGATCTAACGGTTCAAAATCGATCATCAGCGGGTGGTGCTATTTTTACGGGTTGGATTTCATGTGAAGATGGCAAACATCGAATTAACCAATAGGTCACCGAGAGTACCGCAGCAGCAACCCTAGTTCAATATTGTGGAGCTAAAGTTTTCCGTTGACCAAAATGTTATTCAGAAAAAATACATGATCTTCAAAAGAATATATCTCTTTTTGCCCAATTGTCAGAAAAAAATAATGTAATAGACTAGATATGCTGCTATAAGCGGATTTTTAATTTTTAAAAACCGTCAGATCCCATAAAATAAGTATTAGACTGGCCCCAACAAAAAGACAGCGGTAGCCTTGGACGAGAAAGTAAAGTCCTAGACTACCGCTGTTCGATTAAACTAACGTGTCCCGTTGAACAACTATTCATCTTTCAATAAGAGCTCCTATGGGTTCGAAAAACCTTTTCATTGGAAGAATAAACTCGGCAGATTTACCTGCGCGGTCATTGAATACAACATTCATTACATTGTCTTAAGAAATAGCGTACAGCATACAATATTGAGAGGCCTTATCGCGGAGTAACTTTAATTCTTCCTGGAGGACTTCAATATGATTATTTAAAATGAGGTGGAAGAAGTCCATGGCAAAGCGAAAATCTACTATACCTAAAGGAAGGAAAAATTCATCCGTAGTGGTGCCCGGGACTGAAGCAGCGATGAAAATAAAGATTAGTTCCACACCTGGTTCGTCAAACAAACAAGGGGCCTCTGGCGCTTACAGCAACAGCGCAATCGCAATGATGCCGCCTGTACAGTCGGTCCCCACCTCGAATCAAGAGCAAGCCCTCGGCATTAAGATCGCGAGGGCGATGCTGTCTGGCCCGCGACACATCACCGAGGATGCAACAGTTGCAGAAATGGGTGCAGACGGCAAACTGATCATCTTGCGTCAAGGCACCAACGATTGGATATGCTTTCCCGGAGATGAGAATCAGATCAGCAATCCCCCTATGTGCGCCGATCACATGGGCCTGCAATGGATGATGGACATCATGGCCAAGAAACCGAAACCCACGAATACTGCTCCAGGCATCATCTATATGCTGTGCGGAGCCACGCAGCATAGCAATACCGACCCTTTCGATAAAACAAGCCCGGCAATCCCGATTGGTCCGCACTGGATGATAATTTGGCCTTTTGACGCCAAGAAGTTCGGACTGCCCAATACAGTCAGAGATGCGGGTGCCTGGGTGATGTTTGATGGCACACCTTACTCCTATCTGCATATCTGCGGCACACCTTGGGTGGGCAATGTTTACAATGAGAAGAACCCCGGCGATCAGGTTCCGATCTGGACCATGGTGTATGGCCCGCGATCAGAGCCTTAATGTTGGCAGCAGATGTGTCCGCTGCAACTGGTATCTTGTGCCTTCGTATAATTGTTGAGCTATCGTTTCCGCTAGCGTAACGAATCATTGATTCATTCTTCGAAAGCTTACAGGTTCTTTCGCTTAACGTATCGCACGACCCAGAAAATTGCTGCATAAACCGTGAAAGTAATCACAGCCAATACGGGATACACGTATGGATCAATATGTATCACGACGAAGTAAGAATCGTGATATTGAAAATCTTCTGGAGGCCCCTTCACGATACCGAGATTAGTAATAGCTACAATTGCGAAAAACACGATCATCGGTACAGACAAGGATAAAAGTATCCCGGCAACCACGCTTTTCCTGCTCATTCTAATCTTTTCCTTCCCTCTAAATACCGCTGACTCTCTTTGTGTGGATTGAGCTATAGTTTCCGTTAGTTCAATGATGAGACCATTATTGGGGGAGTTCCGAAATGACTCCATCCAAGGGTCCTATCATCTGGACAAATTCTCCTGTATTAGCCTGAATATTTACACCATACCCAACAACCATAACAGACCATTGCCTACTTCCTATAATTTTGTTCCAAACCGTATCATTCGTAAGCACACAATATTCAGCTGACTTCTGCGTATCTATATCTGCGTTCATTTTTTTGTTGATTACTTGAATATATTCTTTTGCTTTGATAATAGCATTATCTTCTGTAAGAATGGGTTTTTGTAATTGATAAATAATAAATAGACTTATAGATATCAGAGAAACTAAAAAAATCTTCTTCATTGTTTTCACCACTTTTTCAAAAAAATACTGAAGTGTTTTGTTGCGTATCGCTCAACTATCGTTCCGTGTTATTTTAATCCATGGTCATCGTCAATCATCCATGAAAACTCTTTAGCAATTAAGTTTGCAATTTCAGATATCGAATGTTCTAAAATGTTATCAATATATCTCGGTAGATCGATCTCAATTAAATTTACTTCTTCGATACCATCAAGTGTATTAAACGCGTAGCCTCCATTGGGATTTGCAGGAATACCCATTATTTCTACAGTCTCTCCATTGATCTCTTTAATAAATTTTAGGTGTCTAACTTTTGTAAACCCCAAATTACTCGTTAAGTAATACTCCAGCACTTCCGATTTTATTTGTTTTGTGTAATCATCAGAGTGAATACTAATATAGTCATACATAATACCACCTCACTCAGATCTCATTTTATAGCTCGATAAGATTAGTTTATTCCTGCAAAGATCCATTAATGAAATCTGCCTGATAAGTGAGTGAAAGACTGCCGATCGTGCCGGCAGACTTTCACTGTTGTATATTGAACAAACGGTTCTCGTTAGCTTAATCACTTGTGCTCTTATTTTCCGTATTCAGTTATTTTAAATGCCTGCTTTAAGCAAGCAAGTTGATTTAATTTCACCCCCATTTTATCGTTGAACACTCTGTAAATAAGTATCGCTAAGTCTGTTTCAGACTTACACGACGAGGATTTCTGAGAGATTTCTCTTACTTCAATGCTATATTCGTTTTCTGGAGCACCTCCTGCTAAAAGACCAACAGGGTCCCAGTCATTAATTACTTGGGTTAGAAACTCTATATCTATGTTCACCTATTTATCACCTTCTGATATTGGTTATATGTTCTTAACCGCCCGTAAGCGGCTGCCGATTCATACAGCAACTGCTTTAATTATATGCTTCCAAGTATTGTAGATTCCGTCATCCTGCCCGTTACAACAGATAACGGCAGCCGATCATTTGCCGACTGCCGTCAAGTAATCAATCATTTCCCTCCGACCGACCGGTGCAGCGACCCGACCAGGTCTACAAAGTGACGCCCGCGCTCTTCAAAGTTACGATATTGGTCAAAAGCAGTGCATGCAGGACTCAACAGCACAGTGTCACCTGGTACGGACAGCTTGTGCGCCTGCGCCACTGCTTCGGCCAGGCCTTCGCAGCGGACAATAGGTGGGCAACTAGGCACTCTGCGCGCCTCTGCCTCGATTTGACTGGCCGCTTCTCCGATCAACAGCAGCACCTTGACATGTTCTGGCAGCAGTCTAGCCATCTCGTCAAAGGGTACTTTCTTATCTCGCCCACCGGCGATCAGCAGCACTCGGCCCACATGCGCATGCAGCGTAGCGACGGTACGGGCGGGGCTGGAGCCGATTGAATTGTTGTAATAATGCACGCCGCCCACAGTAGCTACCCACTGGTTTCGGTGCTCCACGCCGACGAAGTTGCGCACCGTCTCCAGGATTGCTTCATCAGACACGGTCCCCCGTACGGCGGTCATGGCAGCCATAACGTTCTCCACGTTATACCATCCCGGCAAACGAATATCACTGATGGGTAATAGACCGTCAATTATGCCATCGTGGATAGTGTGCACGCCGAAATACTTGGTCCGTCCCCGCCCGCGCAGATCAGCGGTCGCCGGATTGTCGCCGTTTAGGACGGCAAAGTCGTTAGCACTTTGAAAATCTAGTAGGCGGCGCTTAGCGGCGGCATATTCATCTATATCGCGGTGCCAGTCGAGGTGATTAGGCGAGAGGTTGGTAATCACCGCCACATGGGGAGAGCGCGTCATGTCCATCAGCTGGAAGCTGGACAACTCAACCGCACATGCATCCAGCGGCGACATTTCGCCCACGCGCGTCAGAAGTGGCGTGCCAATGTTGCCGCCCAGATGAACCGTACGCCCCCCGTCAGCCAACATGTCTGCAATCAATGACGTAGTGGTGGTCTTACCGTCCGAACCGGTCACGCCGAAAATAGGACAAGGACACAGCGCAAAGAACTCCTCCATCTCACTGGTCACTCGACTGCCGCCAGCACGGGCCGAGTCCAACGCCGGATTGTCTGGGCGCATACCCGGAGTGCGGAACACTACGTCGCCCCCAATGCGATCCAGATAATTCTCCCCCAGGCACAACCCGACGCCTAGATTGTCCCACTCCTCCCGCGTCAAGGCCGGATTGCGGTCGCACACGGTGACGTGCGCCTCGGCCGAGCACAGCATGCGGATCAGTGGTGAATTGCTGACGCCAGCGCCGATGACGGTCACGTCCCGACCGGCCAGCGATTGGATGTAGGTGTCATAGGCAGGATTCATAAGCACCTCCGCTTAGAAAATGTCATTTAATCAAATATACCACATATTGGAACTATCCTGCCTGTTACTTCAATGAAATCAAAAAAAGAGCTGCCTCAAAGCAAGCTCTTACACTGTTGTTCTCCGTAAAAAGGCAATCAAGAACAATCGATTCTGCAACCATTTTGGACTACAATGTAACTAACCAAACAAACTCGATTCCTGTTCTTTCTTTTATTTCACTAACATGCTCCTCAGTTGCACAACCAATTATGCAATCCTGCCCCCCAGGTTAAAGTAAGTAAATTTAAGTTCCTTATTCATAGAATGTAGTAATTTTGCGAATTCAATAAATATTTTTGTATCGACCCAATCCGCATCAACTTTCAATTTTATTTTCTTTGATTTATGGATGATCCAAGAGACACAAGTATGTCTCTAAATGATGCTTCTCCTTTCCCCTAACATCTAGTTTGTCAATTCAGTTCGCTATATGAATACCTATTCATTACGTTCAGCGTAAGCATCTGTCAATCACCAGCCATACAGCCCGTTAACGTAACGAGGCTGCCATTGATCCACCGGCAGCCTCGTTTTGTTGTTTATCGAACCATCGTTCTGCGTTAGTTAAATCGACTTGTGTTGATCACATAAATCATACTCAACATGGGAATTAATAACTTATTGACAATAAATAGAAAAATAAATGAGGTTGTTTTTATGTCGGATGCAAATAAACAAAAAATTGTCGAGAGTGTCCCCCAACATGGCTTTCTCGGACACCCAAAGGGAGTATTCACTCTTTTTTTTACCGAGTTTTGGGAGCGTTTCTCTTATTATGGTATGCGGGCTATCCTTGTTTTCTATATGTATTATGAGGTGTCAAGAGGCGGGTTGGGACTGGACAAAACCCTTTCTCTAGCCATTATGTCCATCTACGGTTCGCTGGTATATATGTCCGGCATCATCGGCGGCTGGCTGGCCGACAGAATATTCGGCACGTCAAAAGCTGTATTTTACGGCGGGATCTTGATTATGTTTGGCCATATTGTTCTTGCAGTGCCTGGAAGCGTCACGTTGTTCTTTGTTTCCATGGTGCTCATCGTGCTGGGTACTGGCTTGTTAAAACCTAATGTTTCAAGTGTTGTAGGTGAAATTTACGGTGAAAAAGATAACCGCCGCGATGCCGGATTCAGCATTTTCTATATGGGGATTAACCTTGGCGCATTTCTTTCTCCTTTGGTTGTCGGAACTGTAGGCACACAATATAACTTCCATCTAGGATTTTCAATTGCAGCTGTAGGGATGTTTCTAGGCCTCGTCGTTTTTACGCTCACCAAGAAAAAAAATCTCGGTCTTGCCGGCACATTCATCGCCAATCCTCTTTCACCGGCTGAAAGGGCAAAAGCGTTCTTCAGGATTGGCTTGGGTGTTGCTCTTGTGGCTATAGCACTGGCTATTACAATTCCAATGGGGCTGCTTACATTTAGTACTTTTGTTAAGTTAGTGGGAATTCTCGGGATTCTCATTCCAACCCTTTACTTCATTGTCATGTACAGAAGTCCTAAAACAACAGCTATCGAACGTTCCAGAATCATTGCTTACATTCCGCTGTTCATTGCTTCCGTTATGTTCTGGGCGATCCAAGAACAAGGATCAACCATCCTTGCCAATTATGCCGATGAACGCACACAGTTAGACTTTGCAGGTATTCATATTTCACCTGCTTGGTTCCAATCGTTAAATCCGTTGTTTGTTATCATTTTTGCACCCATATTCGCCTGGTTTTGGGTAAAACTTGGAGAACGTCAACCATCCATTCCTGTAAAATTTGCATTAAGCTTATTGTTCTCCGGCTTATCCTTCATTGTCATTCTATTACCTGCTTACTTTGGCGGCACTGGGTCATTGGTTAATCCATTATGGCTCGTTCTGAGCTATTTCATATGTGTGCTCGGTGAATTATGCTTATCACCTGTAGGTCTCTCCGCTACGACCAAATTAGCGCCCGCCGCCTTCTACGCTCAAAGCATGAGCCTGTGGTTCTTATCAAGCGCTGCCGCTCAGGCCGTTAATGCACAGATTGTTAAGTTCTACACACCAGAAAACGAAATGGGTTACTTCGGTGTCATTGGAGCGATATCACTAATCCTTGGTTTCATCCTGCTACTGCTTGCCCCGAAAGTTCAAAGTTATATGAAGGGTTTACGATAAAAACAAAGCCGCAATGCGACATATCGCAAGGCGGCTTCCTGTTTCCTGAGAAAGTTACCGGTTACCGGGACATCTACTCCCATGTATATAGGACATTTATTTGTTATTTTTACAATAACCAAATATGTAACTACATTTGTGTCATTTAAGTACAATGTGGGAACTTTTGTGACGCAGAGTTACGACAAGAAAGTTCCTACATATATAAAGAAAAGCCCATATATTATGGGCATTAAAGAAATTTTATGTGGCACATTTGTGTCGTTAGATTACATCAATATCATCCAACAACGACATAAATGTTCCTACATTATCTTACGGCTCCATGATGGAAGTGTGTTAAGCGTTAAGGTTTAATAGGGTCTGGGGCTCTACTTTCTCAAGATATTTCTATTTCAATGGATTTTGTTCAAAGAACATTTCTCTTTGTTCCTTATGTGCTGTATTGCCAATTAGTTTTTTACCAGAAGGAAAAGTGATTTCATAAACATAATAATTTTGATTATGCGGATCAAATTGGTCTTCCCTAAGATCTTCTTCATTAATTGGACTTGTATCAAGTATGCATTTTGTCTTCAACAATTTCTTCTTGAAGTTATTGAGAGCTAACTTTCTTCTAAATAACGGAATTATACCTGCTTCTCTCCAAAGCTCTAATCCATTTCCTAATTCTATATGCCTATAAGCGTTTTCTTTAATGCTTACAGTTAATTCTCCAAACTCAATCATAGTTGCAGCCAATCCTATATAAAATAATGGTTCAAGATCTTTATCATCAATTCAGAATAAATTCTGCCTATCCTGGCTTCAATCTGTTTTGCAGAAATATCTTCTTTTCTGAAAAGCCTATAATAATCTTTTATATCCAGCGTAAAATCATCTTCAAAGATTCCATATCCCCAAGTACCCACTTAATCACCACCATAAATTGGATTCAAAAATAAACAATGGAAATTGTTGCCTTCTATAAATTCGCTGACTCAACTATAAGTCCTTTTTAAATTGTACTAAACTTTCCAATAGCTTAACAACTAAATACACTCTGTCGGGAATGGGATCAAGTTCCGATTCCCCTCCGGCTTTTTTCCAAATAAAAAAAAGCCTGCCGCGCGAGGATTAATTTACTCGCTGCGCGGCGTGGCCCCGATCTTCAAATCCTGAAAATATCTAAATTCTTAACGTATCACTTACAATTCAAAATAGGCAGAAAATCAAATCAATCTGATATTAATTTGGAATAGATATTGAGATCATTAAACTTTCCTTCTACTCTTTCATATTGTCTAAGTGTTCCTTCAAACGTAAAGTTGAGCTTTTGTAAAAGCTTTATAGAATTCACGTTTTCGGGGTCAACCTTTGCTTCGATTCGATTCAGCTTTAAAGATGAGAATGCGTGATCTAACAAAGAACTGATAGCTTCTGAAGCGTATCCTCTTCCCCAAAATGATTTAGCAATGTCATATCCAATTTCTGCCTTTTCATTTTCAAAATCAAAGGAATTATAACCACAAGAACCTATAATTTCATTGGACTCTTTTTTAATTATGGAGAAACGAATAGCCTCACTGTCTCGAGAAAGATCATCAAAAAGATTAATCATCTCTTTTGCTTGATTTTCATCAGTAAAACAACTAACATTCATAAATTTAGTAACATCTGGATCAGACCAAATTTTAAACAAACTAGACGAATCCGATACTTTCATTTTTCTCAAATGTAAACGTTCTGTGTGTAACTCTGTAATCAATACTTTTACCTCCATTATATTTTAATAGTTAGGTTTAAGATATTGACATCTGCGCATAGTTCAGTCCCTTCATTTTGAAATTAGTTTCATTATACAAGAGCTTATAGGATTTATCTACGATCGGCTTTTGCTGTTAAACTTTTCCGTTAGCTTATTTCACTGCTAATTTTGAAGCGGCTTCTTCAGCTTCTTTATAAGCTTTTTTTAATACTTCATCTCTGTCCAGTTTATCAGTACTTTGCACTCGAAGAATTTGATAATCTTCAATACCAAAAAAATTGAACATCGACTTCAAGTATTTATGCGAATATTCAACTTCGGTATACCAGTCATTATTGGTATAGATTGCCCCACTTCCTTGTATCACAAGCATACTTCTTCCATCTTTATCACGGTACCCCCCATTCAAAGACTTATTGTATCTATAATATCTTCGAAATCGCTAATTAGTCAAGTTATAACTTAGATTTGTAATTAAAGGACACATAAGGAAAATGCCAAGCAGATGTGATATAAGTCATTAAGAAAGTGACAAGTGCATTCTGACGGCTGCACTAATAAGAATGGTTATTCTAATTGTTCGATCTGCAATTCTCCACAAAAAATCGGTTGCCGGATACGTTCTTCGATTGAAGGATGCCTTGATTAATTAACCCCCTTTGCTATCGAAACTAGCTATATATGCTATCTAATTTTTTCTTATTTATAATCTTTTAATGCAGTCTTTTCCGCTCTTGTATCAAGGATGAGACCACCACTCACTGTGATCTACCTATCACGAGAATTAAATGATCTGGTTTTAACTAATAATTTTAATACAAACACTTGACCTTGGGTCTGGCCTATGGTGTATCGTTGAGGTATTCCAAGCTATCGGAGTGAATTTTATGAAGAGTGAAATTACGATTAGTGAATTAGCCAATCTTATGAACGTGTCTATTCATCAAATTCGTTATTTTGAAGAGAAAGGAGTTCTTGGGCCTGCTTACACAGATAACAATCAGTATAGAATGTACGGCATTGAGCAAGTATACCAGCTAGCACATATTCTATTGCTTCGCAAACTGGGAGTGTCTGTTCAGTCCATAAAAGATTGTATTACCTCCTATTCTGCGGATCAATATCGACAGCTATTTCAGCATTCCTTGCGAGAAGTGGATGTGGAGTTGCTGCGGCTCAAAGAACTTCAGCAGTTCATCAAAAAAGTTTTGCATGAACAGCAAAACTTTAATTCGCAGTCCAACCAATATCAAATAAAGCGGCGAGACACCACCTACTTTGTAAGTTGGATTGAAATGGATTCACATACTAAGCTTCATGCCAAATTGTTGGTTGAACAAGCGAAGTGCGTTCCGAACTTGTTCGAATCGGACATTCATTATATATATGATGGTTCGAGCACAATTACCTTATGTCTAGAAACTCAAGGACCTGGCGATTTTTCTTTACCTAGAGGCAATTACCTTTCCATGCAGAGCCTAATTCATGAAGATGATGAGCTCGAACATATGATTGAACAGTTGTACGACTATGCTGCTGCACAATCATATACCATAGCGGGGCCCCTTATCCTTATTGAAAGATCCTATTTATCGTTATTTAGCAAGAACGAGTTGCATTACGAGTTGCAATTATTGATCGAATCGGCAGCAAAATCCGAAAGGAGGAACAATCATGACTGCAGCACCAATAACAATTGAACCTATGCAGGCCAAGTATAATCTACAGGTCGGCCGACTGCTTGTTCACGGATTTCGCCGAAAATTTCAAAGCTTAACGAACATGAATGATGACGATCTCGCTCTTTTTTTCGAAAAGTTGTTTGAACATTTTCCCATCGAACCGGCAAGTCAAAGAATGCTCGCCCTGCAAGATGGAGAAGTTATCGGGACGATATCTATCAAATGGAAGCCCGAATCTGACATAAAGCAAAAGCTTCCTTCGTGGAAGAGCTTCAATAGGGTGGGAAAATGGAACCTGTTGAAATTGCTGATCGGGTTATCTTTATTAAATCATGAACCACAGGCTGGAGAATGTTATATTGCAGACATTGTTGTCCATCCGAACCATCGAAGCAAGGGAGTTGGAAAGCTATTATTGCTGTGGGCTCAGCATGTTGTTCAAACTGAGCCACACCTAGATGAGCTGAGCTTACACGTCGTAGGTAATAACTCACGTGCTAAGCATCTATACGAGCTTCTGTCATTCCAGACTCATTTACAAAAGAATAGCTTAATACGGCATCTTTTTTTCAACGAATCGAAATGGGATTATATGGTTTTAAAATTAAAATGATCAGTGTAAAATTTTAAAGGAGCTATTTTATGAAAAAGAAAAAGATACAAAGTTGGGTGAGGAAAACTTATGCGTAAATTTATTTGAGAAAAAGTATCATTAGCAGTATTTGATTAACTTATTTATTGCCTTTGTAGGAGTTGGCCTTGCTGCTCCAATTATGCCTTCCTTTGCAAAAGAAATGCATTTAAGCTGGCAATTGATGGGATACATGATTACCTTCGCGTTTGCTATGCTTTTTGCCTCTCCAATTGCCGGTATCTGGACAAAATTATCGAATTATACCACTCGTAAGGTTTTCGGCTTGGAATACAATAACAATACAGCCTAGGTTAGATCTAAGGTTAAGTATTTTGTTCAAGTTAGATATGATCCTGCTACTCCTTTTATATCGATCATAAAAAAACCTCGCCAACCGTGACCATCATCGGAATGGCTTCTTTTTTTATCATAATAGCAGGTCTATCGCATCCAGCACAGCTTCGGCATTATTCGAGCCGATCTGATATTTCGCCGTCTTCTTCACGAGTTCACTCGCATGTTCCATCGCATAGCTATAATGTACATGCCTTAGCATTTCGACATCATTGCCACTATCTCCAAAAGCCGCCGTCTTATCGTCTGCAATCTGCCATCTTTGCTGAAGAAGCTGAATTCCATGCGCCTTGTGAATGCCCGTCACAATAATATCCACATCCCCATGACCGCACGATACGGCCGTAACTTCCTCCCCTAACTCAAGCTTCAAGTTCACAAGTGCTTGATCCAGATCTTCAAGTGGAAAACGAAGGGCAAATTTAAACAATTGATCCTCAATTGACGTTAGATTCTCTACTCTCTTTAATCGATGGTAGTATTGTTTCGAATAGTTATAATAGTTATCGTATTCATCATGCCGTATGTAAGCACTTAGTTTGCCGCATAATGCAATGTTCGAGGAAGGATAGTGTTTCAGAAGCTCCAGCGTCTTCGCAATCGTCTCATCAGACATTTGACCTGTGAACACTTCCTCTTTCCCGTCTATAATATAAGCGCCATTCTCCGCAACAAAAGCAATTTCATGCTCAATTTCAGGAAAAAACGACCGTAACTGGTAATATTGATTCCCGCTAGCCACAACAAACCGAATGCCTTTTCTTTTCATCTGAGCATACTGATCCAGAAAGCGATCTCGATTATAGTCCTTGCGGTCATTCAGAAACGTGCCATCCATATCTACGGCAATGATTTGTACATCCATGTTCAATTCCTCCCCTTATCCGTTAATTTAAGGTCACGTCCGCTTGATTACGGTAGAATCTGCCGATACCCAGCAACAGTATGATTAAATAGATCGTCGCAAAGCCAGCGATATACCATAGCGCAGACACCGTGCCTGAATGGTCCATCAAATATCCAATCAGTGCAGGGAAGAGCGCGGCTCCGAACCCAGCAAAAGCTGTAACCAGACTGGTCACTAGACGCGTCATGCCGGGAAACATATGATTCGCATACACCATTGTGATCGAATACACACCAGACATCGTTAACCCCATCATGATGACCAAGATAAAGCCGACGACAGCATCCCTCCATAACGCAAACATGACGATCACCACGAGCGTGCCGAACATGCTCCAGCGCAAATAACTCGCATAATTTACTTTTCGAATAATCCAACCTGTAGCAGCCCTGCCAATCACCATCGCTGTCCAGAACAAGCCAATACTCAACGAGGCGTAGTAAGGGGTAACCTCTAAGTGATTCAGGAAGATGGAGGACATGAAATGGTTCAGACTCCCCTCAATCCCGCTGTAAATGAAAATCAAGAAGACGAATGCGAAGAGAATGTACCGCTTTATCTGCTTAGTCTTGAACATCGGCGGCGGTGCAATGCCGGCATCCAAAGATTCCGCACCTTCCGTTCCCTCCTTGACAAAAGAGATGAAGCACCACATGACCGCCATAATGATTCCAAGACATGTCGTCACGAGGAAGGAATACCGCCAAACCTGATTCGCAATCAATACACTAGCAATGAGTGGCATACAGAGCGCACCGATCCCGAACGAGACTTCTAGATAACTCATCACTACAGCTCGACGTCCCACGAATACTTCCATCATCAATGTCGCAACAACGCACTCGATTGCTGCTGTACCGACACTATTCAAGAAATTTAATGCCACAACCCAGCCGAACGGCGGAAGTGACCATACACTGAACTGCGCAATCGCAATGACGATCGCAGAGAGCGCGAGTACGTATTTTTCCTTCATCAACACTTTCATGAGCCATGCCGAAATTGGTACGCCTGCAATAAAGCCGACTGCACTCACGAATACCATTTGCCCGCCAACCGTATAAGATTGCTCATAGTGAGCGAGCAATTGCGGCATCACAGAACCGATCGTTGTAATGACAAGTCCTGCTAGAAAATACAATGAATACGAAGCGATCGCAAAGGTTCTCATGCCTTAACCTCCTTCTAGAAATAGGGATCATCTTGCTAATATTTTCATTGTAAAGAATGAAATGCGTTTCAAGTCAAGCATTCAAAACCATATTTCTAAAAAAGAAATCGGCATGTTACAATATTTCCGAATATACAGAAAAAAAGGGGGATTATTATGGCGAATATCAAAGATGTCGCTAGAGTGGCAGGTGTCTCGATTGCAACCGTATCCCGCGTTCTCAATGAGTATCCTCATGTCGCCAAGGATAAGCAAGAAAAGGTTATGGCGGTTATGAAGGAATTGAATTATTCGGTGAATGGCAACGCGGTGAAGCTAAGTAAAGGAAAGACAAATACCATTGGTGTCATTGTGCCGTATAATAATAACTCTTGTTATGATGAACTCATTAACGGCATTCTGAAGAAAGCGCATGAGTTGCATTATCATGTTCTCTTGCTGCCTTCGTATTATGAGAACGTCATAGAGAGTAGCTATCTTACGTTATTGAAAAAGAAAATGATCGATGGAATCCTACTCACTTCACATACACTTCTTCCTGAGCAGATCTTAGCCTTGTCCGAGTGGGGAAAAATCGTATGCTGCGAGGCTTGCCCTGTTGAGCTTGTCCCGTCTGTGTTCCCAGATCGATTTGCAGCGTATATCGAAGTCTTCACTTATTTGAAGAGCAAAGGCTATAAACGTATACAATTCACATCGGGAAGAGATTTTCAATCGAGTCCTAGCACGCGATTACGTATTCAGGCGTATCAAGAAACCATCACCGAAGCGTATGAAAGTCAGTTCTTCGACCAGTGCTTCGACTATCAAGATGGTAAAAGAGTTGGCGACCTTATGTTTCGAAATTCGATCGTCCCGGATGCGATTTTTACGAATGGCGATGAAGTCGCTGCAGGAATTATGGCTTCCGCCCAGAAGCACGGCTACAGTTACCCGCAAGATTACGAGATTATTGGCGAGGAGAATACGCCATTAAGTGAAATATTAGGTTTCCCAAGTGTGGATTATCATCAGACTGCAATTGGCGAGCAGGCCGTCTCGGTATTACTAAGCGATGAATACGCCCGAATTAAGGTTCGACATCAACTCAACTTCAGAGTTCGAACAGAAGCGAGTGCGTTGTCCTGAATGAGCGCGAAGTTCACACCTACCTACACCACAAAGAAGCCAGTCATGGGATCCTAGAAAGATGGACACAGAGTGCCATCCAACGATCTTTGCTTTTTTTTCTTTGAAAGTAAACTCCCGTTAACTTAATTAATAAGGGCCCCAATATTACTTTTTGTTTATCCACCTCATCTTCTCCCTTCCCTCCGTCGGGAATAAGATCTAGTTCTTGTCAATATCGGGAATGGGATCAAGTTCTTGTCATTGGGTATTGACAAGAATTTTCATTTTGAAATCCTCACTCTTCATAAATAAATCGTCATCTTATAAGAATTAAACTAATTTTTGAACATTCCTGACCGTTAGCACAACACGGCTGCAATTCCCAACGTTCTCTTAGCAAGAAAAAATATATCTACTGATCTCTTAATTCTGTTTCTCTTTCAAAATTAGGTTAAATCCGATTTCAGCAGTCTAGCGACAAGAAATTCCCTACAAGGATTGGCTATGCACGTTTTGTCGGGTATTTTCATGTCGTGGTTGATTATGATACTTCACGCTTCCTACTCGCTTTATCCAAAGGGTCCTCTTGTGTACTGTGTTGAGCAAGCCGATAATGGGGCTCCTCGAGCTCTCCAGACTCTCCGCTCCCCGGCCTCTCAGCCAACTCCCGCATTGCGGCTCGTCAGCTGATTCCCACACCTACCAAGGCCGCTTCCCGCCGCCAAGCTTCGTCAAAATGCCGTCGTTGGCAGCGTCGTAAGCTTGAAATATTTTCGCCGCAATCGGGGATGCGCCATAACGCCCGAAGCCGCCTTCGGGAACGACAACCGCGACGGCAAGCTTCGGGTTCTCGACGGGAGCATAGGCGATGAACACCGCATTTTCAACCGAACCTCCCGACACACTTTGGGTGGAAGTTCCTGTTTTGCGCGCCACATTAAATGGTAACACCTCAATCCCCTCTGCCCCGCTTTTCATCCCGTGGATAATGGTGTTCCAATCCTCTTTGGCAAACTCTGAGGAGGAATCCTCCAATACTTCAGGCTCTATTTTTCTAACCAACTGGCCCTGATAGTTGCGAATTTCATCTACAAACAACGGCTTCATCCGCTTCCCGCGACTAGCCAAAGTAGCTGTGTACTGAGCAAGCTGCAAGGTTGTCGTTTTCTCATTTTGTCCCCATGATGCGTAGACCATCGCTGATTGATAACTGTCTTTCACCGCATTTTTGATAAAATCATTAGATCCTTCAAGCTCACCCGGCAGGCCGCTCCCTGTTTTGATACCCATTCCGAATTTCGCCATATATTCTGCCCATTTGGCAGTCACAGCGGGATTCTCTCTGCCATATTTGGCCCAGAAAGGAATACCGACTTTTTCAGACATGAACGTGTTAGAGGAATGTTCAATGGCTCCGGCAGCATCCATATCCCCGTATGCCGCTTTCCCCGAATTGGTGATGGTGCTATTGCCTCCCTTACCAAAGCTAAACGACCCCGTATCGTAATAAACTTTGCCGTACCCGCTGAAAAATTTCTCTTTAAGCCCTATCAACACAGACATAGGCTTGATCGTGGAACCCATGAACACAATCGATGATGGATGTTTCGCATTTTCTTTTTCGTCTGGATACTTAGCTTTCGCCGTTCGAATGCTGCCATTGGGAATAAAGGTTTCGATTTCTCTATAGACACTTGCCGACATACCACCGGTCCACGCATTTGCATCGTAATCTGGATAGTTTGCCATCGTAACCACCCGTCCCGTATCCACTTCCATAGCAACTGCAAACCCGGAAGCTGCCTGCATCCCAACACTCATATACAAATCATTGGCGTGCGATGGGCTGCGCAAGTAGCGAATATGCTCCTCCAGCATTCGTTCTGTCGCTTTTTGGATATCTTTATGTATGGTCAAATATAAATTATTTCCTTTAACTGGAGCCGCGACTTCGGCTCTCCCAATTATTTTGTTAACGGCGTCAACGGGGTATGTCTTACTGCCGTTTCTGCCGCGCAGCTCATCCTGATACATGCGTTCGATGCCATCAAATCCCACCTTTTCCGAGCTTAAATATTCCTGAACCATAGGGCTGTCTTTGTAGATTTCCTTAGCTGTCGGTGAAGTATAAGAGTTCGTATATCCCACTAAATGCGTAGCAATTGTAGTATTGCCGTCATCATCCATTTCATAGGTGCGGATACTTTCCTCCGTTACGTCTAACCATTTAAATTCATCCCTATGCTCTAAAATATAGGCGATCTCATCGTTAGACAAATCCGCCTTAATTCGTCGCGGAACCCAGTAATAGCTTGGTTTTTTGATTTCAACCTTATGGTAGTCGTAGCCAATGTCCATGGCTAGAATGATTTCTTCTGGGGTCGGACTTTTCGAGTTTGGTTTGGCATACTTGTCGAAAACATCGGCTTTAAGCCGATCCGCTATAGCAATTAAGTCATCTAACTTTTGAGCGCTGGGATCAATTCGAAAAAATAAGGACTGCATGGGAATGGTGTACGCAAGCGGAGATTTCGAGGAGTCATAGATGTTGCCGCGAATGGGAGCAATTTGAATCGTTTGTGTGCCATTTCTATTCTCTGCGGCTTTATGTATTTTCGTTTGAACAAACTGCAGCATAGCCAATCGCACGATCAGTATGGAAAATAATACAAAGGTTACAAAGAAAAAAAGATTGATCCGCAGCGAAAAATGCCTCTTTTGAGCAAGCTCTTTTTTCTTCGGATCATCCGCAATCGGCGATTTCATCACTGTAAAACCCCCTTCTGTGTCAGGATGTATCCTGAAACAGACGAAGGAACACCTCAATCGGTTCACTAAAATATGGAAAAGTTGGATTAAGTCTGAGAAAAGCACTTTTAAACGTTTTATTTAATGACTCTCATTAACGGACTCCAGAGTCGTTATTACGCGAATAGAGAATATTGAGCTATCGGTAACAATAGGTAAGCATTTGATACAATCTCCAGCTTTTCCCCTGTTCCACACGGAGCGTACTAGTTTCCCAGTACTCCGCGTTCCCTCTAACTGAATTTATTAAATCATAAGTTCCTCGTTACTCATTGATTTGGGATATGTTAAACTAATTTTTGAGTTCGTCAATCGTCTCTTTATGTGCTTGAACAATAAGTTGTTGGACTTCTTTGTGGATGATGCGCAAATTGTTAAACTTGTCGTTTCCACCTGAGTGCAACGGGATATAGTGGTGGCAATAAACCTCAGATGCGAAGAGATACATACCTGTAATTTCGCATTTCCCCATTTTCATACTATACCGACTAATCCGATTATCCATATATTCTACACTTTGATTCGGGATGCTAGATTTCGTTAGTAAGTAAATTTCCTGATGTAAATCTGGTCGAAGCTTTTTGTATATTTGCTCTCTGCCTGCTGTGGTAAAGAGCGAAAGACCTGTTCTAAAGCCCATCGTATTCTTTGTTTTCACATTGGCTAGAGGATATAAATAGACATCCGCTACTTTGAAAGTCCTGTAACCCAAGCTGTAAACTTTACTGTACGTTGGCGGTGGGTTTGCAGGATGCTCGTATTTCCCGATTTGTTTGAGACGATTGTACATGAAAGCTCGCAGATTCGTAGGCAAGACGTGAGAACGCAACACTTACATGTGTTGCCCGATTAAAGTAGTTGTGTATTCCTAGAACAAAGCTGTTGAATCGTGCAGCGTTTAGAGCCGTTGGCGAAGAATGCATTTTAAGGATGCGTTTCTTGGCTTCGCTTTTGATTTTCTGCCTTTTACCCGCCTTAATACCCGTATGCGCGATAAGACTTTTTTAGCGGAAAGAGTTCCCATTGACCGGCCACCCAGTGATCGAGGTCATTCAGTACAATATTGGAGAGCAATGTTGACAGCAAGCCCCCTTGAGGCACCCCTTTACTCCAAAGCCACCAAACTATCTCTACCCGTTACTTGAATGAACAATTGCCGCGAGGCAAGCTCCTTCACTATCGTTCTCCATAGTCCCGATGGAGTTTAACAACATTTACTAATTTATCTACTCTTAGATCACTCTTCTACTTTGAGGCTATTTTTAATATACTATCTACTGACAATATCTTTATTTATGGAGGAAGTAGTATGAGAGAATCTGTTGTACAAAGACAATTACAAGCATATAACGATAAAAATATTGACTTATTCATGGGATGTTATAGTGAAGATGTTAAAATATATGATTTTCCTAATACACTTACCATAGAAGGCCAAGAGGCCATGAGAGAGCGCTATCATAAGTTGTTCGAATCATACCCTAATATGTTAGCAACTGTTGATAAAAGAATATTTCACGGAAAATATGTAATAGACCATGAAGAAATAACTGGAAGATTAGAAGGTGCCATTATAGAGGCAGTTGCAATGTATGAAATAAAGGATGATCTAATTACAAAGGTTTGGTTTCTTAAAGGTGATTAGTGAAAATTAAAAAAACAAGTGGAAAAGATATATACAAACTTCTTCTCTATTGCTCCCCTTCGGTTGCTATCCTGCCCATTGAGCAAAGGCTGCCATAATGGCAGCCTTTGCTCTGTTGCACTATCGTTCGCCGTTAGTTGTGTGAGCGTTTAGCCTATTGAAGTAAGTTGTAAACATACTCTGCTTTATCATGAGTCTATGATAGTAATGGTATATAACCTTTTGGAATGCGGCACATTACTTATTAACGGACTAGAGATCCTTTTGCATTGTTAACCTTCTCCCTGATATTACAAGCTTTTTCATATTTACATCATAGACTTGTGAAATCCAAGTCAATATACGGAATATCATTTTTTATATTATTAATATAAAAAGTTAATGCTTCCTTATTCCAATCACTCCAATTATCAAAGTTACCCATATCAGAACTACGGTATATAAGACCAATTACGATAGCTTGTCTTAAATTAATAAATAATGGAATGGCATCTAGTGAACTACGGCTTAATGTATTTTCTTTGGAGTATCCTTGAAAAAAGTTTGAAAAAAATCGTTTTGTTATTGTCTTTCGAGTATTTACATCTGTAATAATAAATGGAATTGGAGTTTCATGAAATATCGATGTTGCAATTTCAGAAGCAAACCAACTGTACTCGCATTGATCAAAGTCAATGATGCTCGGGTGATCTTCATGATTCAGGTAATTCCCCGGACTAATGTCTCCATGAATAAGCCCAAACGAATCTCTGTCTCTTGACAATGATTGAATTTGATTTATTATTAACTCAAGTTTCTGTTGAAGTATCTCATTAGGTACATAATTTTGAAATTTTGTAATAGCTGCATTGTCATTCCAATCGTACCTTTTTTGAATAGGAGAAAACTGTTTTGATATCTTATGCATTTTCCCAGTAAACCTGCCAATTCGTTCATAAAAGATATCACTTTCGACGCAAATTTCAGCCCTTCTGCCGGGAGCGAATTCAAAAGCAGTCGCAATAAAACAGTTATCAGCTTGTTCAATAACTTCAACATATTCACCTTGATTAGAAAGTAAGGCTTTCGATACAGTCATTCCGGAATCGGCTAGATAAGAAATAAACTCGATCTCAGCAAGCGTCATATCCTTACTCCTATGTGAGCTATGAGCAATCCTTAATATCACATTTATTGATTCACGTTTCCCTAAAAAAACAAAATTTTGAAAACCGTCAAGTTCTATAGTATCTGCAAAGTTAATGCCAAACCGACCTGCTGCCTCTAAAAAAATTTCTTTTGTAAATTTGTCTTTAATAGAACTTTCGATATGAATCTCCTCCAAATAAATAATGATTTATTTCTTATTGAGCTACCGTACCTTTATGAAAGCTATCCACATTGAATCTGTAGCGATTATTACAATCCTCATTTTTTAATACCCCTTTCAAGCATAATAACAAATTAATAATGAATTGGTTGATAAAAAATGATTAATGTTAAATTATCCTGCCCTTTAATTGAGAAAAGGCCACCAATCAAATGGCAGCCTTGTTCTTGTCGATTGTTTAACTTTCGTTCTGCGTTAGTTCAACGTTTGCTAATGCCCCGTCCCTTCCCAATGTCATAAGTTCTTGCCTCCTGATTCGGTTAAAGGCTTTAAATCCGTTGCTTTAAAACTTCGGTTGTAATACTGACTTGGCAAATGCCCTTGCACTTCATGCCATCCATTTGAATCTTCCCACACAAAGCGCAATTGTGCGGTCAGTTCCATCGTGGTGCGCCACGACGGGTCAAGATGTTCGTCCCAACCGTGTGACCACGCCCATGTATTGAATTGGTTAGGCTGCAATTCTGGACATGCTACTACCGATTTGGTATCAAAGATCATTGTTTCCCACCCAAAAAGATCGTTCCCAATATACATGTGTATGTTTCTTGCCGTATCTGTTCCAAAATTTTTTAAGATTACCTCGTAGGACAAAATTGTTAATGGCTTCGGATCATCTTTAGATTTCGCTTCAAACAGCAACATATTGGGCTGTACTTCCCAATCTGGCACTTTCGTTGTAACGTGTTCTTTCGGATCAACGGATTTGCACGTAACTGCTTCAGTTGGATGCTCTTTCGATATGGGATGAAAAACCAAATTGTAAACACTTAAACCACCAACTAAGATTGCGAATAGGAGTACAACTATCACTACCACTAAGATTATCTTATAGTTCATTAGTTTCCTTAAGTCCCCATTCATAGCTCTTATTTATTAACTTGAATCTGTCCCATTCTCTATATAAAGTCGAATAATTCCTTGAATTTGTTCCATTAAAATTGAGTCTCGAGACCGAACTCTATAATGGATCATCCTCCATGCTATACTGCCCTTTAGTTGAACAGGCAACCGATATGTCGGTAACCTGTTATCGTGGAGCTATAGTTCCGCGTTAGCGTAATAAAAAAAGCAATTTAGCTAGATCGATTAGCTCGGATACTTCTAATTTATTATCACCTAACTGCTCCTTGTTCCCACTGAAATAGTAAACAAACCGAACCAAATATCCATTCTCACGAGGAGCCAATCAAGGTTCAAATATATATTAACTTAAATCGAATGTAGACCAACCAGCAGAAATTATATCACTTCTGAGTTGTTTAAATGCCTCTTCTTCATCGAACTCAAACCTTGTAAAAGGTCTAGTGAAGAACTCTATAAAGTAAGGCCGCGCCCTAATATCTCTTTGTCCTATACATCTATCATTTAAACTAATACTTTCTAACTTTTCGTCATCCAAGCTTTCACTTCTTTTTCTGTAACGAATCCAGTTCTCATTGCATTCCTTAAAGTTAACAAATTTATCAATTCCAGATTCATCAATGTAATTAAGACCATTAGACGTAATACCTTTAATAACCTTCATAAGTCCTCCTTTACGTCAAGTCTCCCAGAATTGTTTTCATTTTCATAAAACGGCTGGCGTTCATTGGTATTGTATTACTCTCGTTTCCCGTCCCTCGGTTTTAAGGGTTTATCTCACGTATGCTCACTCACTCGCAGGATTTCATCACCTTATAAATCAGTATTTTTCAGAAAGTAAGTTGATTAAAACCGTTGATTCATATTTTGGGCGTGCGGGAATAGAGGAACATATGGAACATTTCCCCAGATCCTACTCTACTGCACGCATGCTCCACAAAATCCTTGGAGGTTCACCCTCCCACGGCTCAACGGGTCTATGCCCTTACATTCCTTCGTTATACCTGACCAAGGTGTGGAGGCCGATAGCGTTTAGCGGATGGGTCTGTGCCCTTTTGGAAAACGAACTCGGTACTCCGTGCTTTCTTTTTGAAAACTCCTGCGAATGAGTCAATTTACGTTATATTTAAGAAGTTTTAGGCAGCTAGAGCGTAATTGGGAATTACTTTTCCAGGTAAAAATGACTCACCTCTTTGAACAATGCCAACGAGGATTCGTGCCAATTTTCCAAGTAGCTTAAAAAGAGACTGTTGTTTCTTCATTTGCTTGATCTGAACATTATTCTCATGCATCTGTCGAAAGACTGGATTCGTTCCTACGAGCGTGATCGTTGCCAGATACATATACTTGCGCAACGTTGCATCTCCCCGTTTCGAAAGCTTGATTTGTCCCTTGTGTTTTCCTGACATCCTTTCAGCTAAGTTTAGACCTGCTTTACGCAATAACTGACGTCCATGCGCATACTGTCTAAGGTCACCAGCACATGATAGTATGGCAGCTATGAAGATTGGACCCAGGCCTTTAATCGATCGAAGTTGAATGGCCATTGGAATCTCACTAAGCAGTGCTAGAATGTCCTTTTCAATCTTTTCTAGTATTTCAACAATACGTTCAAACTCCTCTAGTAACCGCCGTAAATCTTGCTTGGCTTCATGAAGAGCTGTCTTCTCTCCTACACTCTGCTTGGCTTGCGAAATTAGCAACGCAGCTTTCTGAGTCCCCGTAGAACCACCCGCTCGTTTCATATGCTTTCTCCAACTTGTAATCACCTCAGATACCGTCAGAGACTGTAGATCTAGCGGGGAGGGTAAATCTTTAAGCGTAGCTAAGGAACGTTTGGAGGTCCAGTCTTTAAACACCGAGGTATACTCGGGGAACCGAATATCTAACCAACGGATGATCCGGTTCTGCATTCTTACACTATTCGTCACCCAAAATTCCCGGTCACTCATAATGGTACGTAACCGTTGAAAGACAGTAGACTGTCGCGTGTATTCATAGTAATAGCCTCGGCAAACGACATCTGCAATGACAAGTGCATCTTTAGGATCACTCTTGGAAGGACAATTATCTCGGTTTTCCTTGTTTCGTTTGGTGGTAGCAGGATTCACCATGACAACGTTTATCCCCTTGTCGGAAAGCCAATTAGCCAGGTTAAACCAGTAATGTCCGGTCGGCTCCATACCGATGATTAGGGTCTTCAACTGGTGCTTCTGTTGTAATTCAGCCATCCAACGTTGTAATCTTTCGAATCCTTCTAAGTCGTTTGTAAATGGTAAATGCCGCTTAGCAAGAACGATACCTCGAAAATTAGTAGCCTGTGCGACATGAATTTCCTTCGCCATGTCGATACCTACTACAAGATGAGAGGTGGAAATTCGTTCAATACGTTGATTTTGTCCATCGTTTTGTTTAAACTTCATAGTAAGAGCGCCTCCTTGATGGTATTGGGTTTCGAACCCGTGCACAAACCCATCATACCGAGGCGCTCCTTTTTTGACAAAGTCCAAATCTTAGTCATTACAGGAATGTTTAGATAAGTAGTAATGGATGATTATGGAGAGTTTTTTAAGTATCAGATATATTTTGGAAAAGGTAATTGTTCTTACTAAACAACTTTCTAAATCCAACATATACAAAGTAGCCGATAATACAACCAAACGTATTAAGTAGTATGTCATCAATATCAAGATAACCCAACATGGCGATAAATTGGAAAATTTCTATTCCAATTATGCTCATGACGCAAATCAAGATAGTTTTCAATAAGTTTCTGTACTTTTTAAAGGTAATAGGGATTAGAAATCCTAGTGGAACAAAAGAAACAATATTACCTAAAATATTGGTATAGGCATATGAATCAGATATATTTCGTAAATAAGGTGTTATACTTCGTAATGGTATTAAATTATAGTTCCAAATACCAAGATTTCTGTTTTCCTTTATTGAGATAATTCTATCGTCGATTGAACCATTAAACTTTACTACGACAAAAAATATTAACAAAAATACATAGGTAACAAATATTATTTCCCATATTTTACTTTCCTTCACAATGAGCCCCCGTTCGCTATTTCTACATTAATCAAACTTTGGAAATCCATTATATAATAATTAAAGATAAAATTACCATTTTTTTTGCGATACAGCCCGTTAACTAAGTAAGCTGCCGATCATTGATTTCGGCAGCCTTCTCCTGAAGTTTATTGAGCTATTGTACCCGATAGTTTAAAGGTTACTGGGGTTCCTGTAGCCTTTTGAAGAAATGTTAAATGTTCTTAAGCATGCGATAACATAGGGGCACAAAATGCGAAGTTTAAGTTCAAATCATTCTTCGACTTAATAAATAATAAGTCACTTTGACTCTTAAGTTCATAATTCACATTTTCAGTAAAACGATCAGGCGTGAAGTGAAATTGAATTATCTCAGTATCCCTGCTACTAATATTAGAAAGTAACCTTACTATATCGACTTTGTACTTACTCACCACATCATATAGGTGAAGTACATTCCCTTCATTTTGATAAATGATGATAGCCCCTTCGTCTTCAAAAAGATAAATCGAATCTTGAAAGACATTTAATGCATAGAACATAAAAATTCCCTGATTTTCGCTAATGCCAAATTGATTTGAAACAGGAGTGCGCGTTTGAAGGATTTTATTGATCATTTTTAGATCTTCTTCATTGGCGCAATCTATTTTTCGTAATCCGTTATTAACGATTGAGATTGGAGCAACTTTCATGCTGAAGTGCGCTTCACTACAAGGAGCGAATCCGAATTTCGGATAAAAGTGATGCACGCTCTCGTTCGCAAACAAATAGAACACTTCACATTCATCTCGATAAGTTTCTAAAACATGCTTCATTAATGAGCTAGAGAATCCGTTACCTCTATAGTCGGGGTGCGTCATAACTGTCCCAATCTGAATTGCTCTTTGGTTTGTTCCATCAATTATTAAGTTCATTTTACTTATCGAAACATTAGAAACGACTTCCTGGTTTATTACAACTGAGTGGCAAATATAATTATTATCCCAGAAGCCCTTCTGATACCATTGCTCGAAGTCGATTCCGAAAACGTCGTTTGCTAATTGATTAAAGCTTTTCCTTAGTATCTCATCGTTTTGATAGTTACTAAAAACAGAAAATTCCGACGCATCAAATTGGATATTCATTTCAGTTCCTCCTAAATTGGAAGGAAACAAAATACCGAGGTTATAGGAGAAAATGAGCGCAAAAAATGCAGTAACCATAAAGGTAACTGCACCGATGGCTAATAACGCTCCATACGTTGCGTCCTTGTAATGGATTAAAATGAACAAACTACTCCCTTGGATAAAAAGCAGCCAAAAGAAAGATTGTCTCATGATAGGCATCCATTACAAAGTTGTTGGCATGGAGTGAATCCCCTTCCATTATTCTCCTGAAATAAAAGTAACAAATGAATATAATCGAGTCAAGAAAGATTTTGACCCTTCGTCTTGAATTAATTAATCCTCCCTTTACTTTAACGAGGCTGCCTGTTCATGCCGGCAGCCTCATCTTGATTTCTTATTGAACAAACGTATCCCGATAGCTTAACATAGCTGGAATCTATTCCGTCGGGAATGACATCAAGTTCTTGTCATTAGCTCGTGACAAGAACTTGATGTCATAAAATACAAAAGCCGCGATTTACACGGCTCTTTATGAGATAATCTTCTTGTCACCCGACATCCATACAACCTCCGATTTTTGTTATCGCTAAAAAGATTAGATTTTTAATTTCAATTGAGTCGGAACTCGAATCTCTCTCCTGTTTCCTATACCTGCCAATCCGCTTTTGTTGCTGCCAATTGCATAAACATCCTCATCAAAAGTAATAGCGTAAACAACATCGCGACTTACTACGATTCGTTCAACTCTATCCATGTGCTTCAATGGAATAAAGTCGGTTTCGGTGCTGCGAATCCGACTTATACGGTCTTTAAACCAATCGATGGCAGCTTGCTCACCAGCAAATTCACTTTCATCTTCATGAAGGAAGATCGGAGAACAGTGACTTTTTGTCAGATACCCCTGAGCAAAATGCTCATGGTCAATGAAAAAACAGAACAATTGTCCATCGTTCATCAACACATGGACTTGATAGTTGTCGCATTCTATCTGTTTAACGTTTTCCATGAGCTTTATCGGAGGGAAAATTTGATGATAAGAGCCCTTCTCAGATACGGTGGCACCAGTAGTCCCCCAGGCATACAGCTCACCTGAATTGGTAATTGCATAGATGAAGCCTTGCGCCACAACTGCATCTGCTACATTTTCAAATACTTTGACTGGCTTTGATATTTCCATGCCTTCATTATGAATAAGCCCTAGGCTATTGCTCCCCCAGACATACAAATCACCATTCCGCTGAATAGCTGTCATCGTATAGCTTCGGGCTTTTACTTGCTTTACATTTGACAAAAGGCATTGACTAAATAATTCAGTTGTAGTACCCAGTTGTCCATAGTCGTTTCTTCCGAAACCGTATAACCCATCATCATTCGTAATCGCAAAAGCTATATAATCAGAAACGTACATCGCCCTTACATTTTCTTTGAGCTTGATAAATCCACTATGTCTCCATGTAGAACCATAACTAAGCAAGTCCCCGTTGTTAAGAAGTACATAAACGTCTCTGGACTTGACCCCTACATCTTTTACATTATTCATTACATGTACTGGGACATAGCTTTTTTGAGGAGAATGATCTCCCCAGCCCCAAAGTTCAGACCCATTTACAATTGCATACGCCGAATAACTACCTAGTGAAGCTTGTTGCACATTATCCAATACTTTCTCAGGAATATAGCGATTTTTTATTGAATTAACTCCTAAAACGCCGTAATGTTTATCACCCCACGTATAAAGCTCTTTATCTTTTGTAATCATAGCTGCTGCCAAAGAACCCGGGATAAGAGCTTGAACTTTAAAAGACTTATTTACTTTCTTTCCTTTATCTTTAACAATAGGAATTCCAAGTTTCCAAGGTGTGCGCGGTACTCCTATATTTGAAGTTTCCTGCCGTCCTTGAAAAGCTAATTTAAATTCATACTGCAAATAATCCGTCAGTTGCCAAATATCTCTCTCTTTTAGCACCCATGTTAGTTCATCCTTAATAAAATTTGTATTTAAAAGATTATTTAAAGCATCTACGTTAAATCGTTTTGACTTTAAGCCATACGTTTCAGTGCCATTCCCGGCAATCAGACTGGTGATAATTTTGTTATTGTGCAGAACGTGAATTTCAATAACATCATCGTCAAAATAGCCCACTGTCATAATGGGGTCATTAAAGGTACGGGACAGCTCTTTACCATACGACCTTACATTTGACCAATTCAATTCTTCGCTGTAAATACTAACCCATCCATCGCTAGAGGGTGATATGTTAACATTATTTTTTTCTGAAAAGGCTTCATTAACACCTTGAGAATCATCGCTTCTAATATGCACACTAGCGTATTTAGTCCCCATTTTATTCCCCCTACTTTCCTGGAGATACTCCCTACAAGCTCTGTGATGCCCGATTTATGCATTTGGATCTACTGTCCACAGTTTAGCCATGTTCTTCATCTGAGGATTCTCCATCAATTCTTCAAATACACCGTGATCAACAGGCTGTCTGTTTGTCATGATACTAACGTTCACCGATAGTGGAATGAATGATATCACTCAGGAGTAACACTCCATAGTCTTTCTGTTTTAATTAATATTGCTTCATCAATTTCCATCTTGTAAATATCAGGTTTTGAAGTGTTTAGTAAAAAGTCCAAGTCAAACTGAGGGTCGAAATATCCCATCATCATTGTCATAACGGCTCCGTGAGTTCCAATAACAACCTTTTGCCCCTTGTACTCGCTAATAATCTTTTTTAAAATAGTTACAACACGTTTTTGACAATTAGTAAAAGATTCCCCTCCAGGCAACGAAAATTCTGGGTCTGAAAACATCTTCTTTACTAATGGATACACCTCTTTATCAGGCATTATTTGATTATCACCAATAAAAACAACTTCTTTTAGGTCCTCGATAACAATCATTTCTTTGCCTAAAGATTTAGCTAGTCCCTCTATTGTTACTATTGCCCTTCTATATGGACTTGAAATGAACGTGTCTATACCCTCATCTTTCAATATTTGAGCTACAATTTGAGCATCTGATTCGCCCTTTAAAGTTAGTCCACGAGTTCTTTCGTTCCCTTCCGCTTTAGGTGATTCTCCGTGCCTGACCATGTATATGAAGGTTTTCATAAATTTTCTCCTTAGACTCCAAGTTTTCTAACTATTACCATCCTAAATATTCTAGAGTCTTACTGAACAATCCTGCCCTTTTAGCACAAAAGGCTGCACGCAACAGCCTCGATGTTTGAGATTTAACTATCGGTAACAATAGGTAAGCATTTGATACAATCTCCAGCTTTTCCCCTGTTCCACACGGAGCGTTCTAGTTTCCCAGTACTCCACGTTCCCATTCACTTTTTCAGTAATTTTTGAATGAGAAATGGAAAGAATATCCTCAAAACTTTCCGTGGAGAGCTAATGTTAAAATTCATCTTTGCCACCTGTATACTGTTATTCAGTCAACCTACCACTGTATCGGCAATACCAAACAAAGACGAAGCTGTGTGTAATGCAGTTATCGCAAGACTGCTAAGTCCGCAAATACAGGCCGAAGTAAAAAGATATTATGGGAAGATACTTGTGCATCCGCCAACTTACGCACCGTTTTATGGAACGCAAGTAACGTGTGAAGCAGCTTCAACGAACAAAACAACTTACTCCGTAACCGTCATAGTCATGCCATTTGTCAGTGCTCATGTTTCCGTAGGTGTCGACGAGATTAAATTTCTTTTCGGTTTGGACGGTGATGTAAAGACCGTTAGCTACAAGCACGTCGAGGATCACAAGTTACCGCCTCATTTACAGGACCTGTACCGTTAGTTGGAAAGCTATTCCTTTTTCTGTATGCCATTCCCCCACCAAACTTTCCTTTGCCTCAGTGAACAAAGCAGGTCCACGGGCCTGCTTTGTTTGACTGTCTTTATGAAGCTAACTTTTCCCGTTTAGCTCAATAATGGTTAACTATTCATGTCTCGACAATAGTGAAGTAATTTCGTGAATCCAGTCGCCGTTTTCGTCGGCTAATAAGGTATTCCAGCCGAGCAACTTTGCTTCACTGAAATTTTTATCTTGGTCATCAACAAACCAAATATTTTCCTTATGAGTAAACCGTGCATGAACAAGAGCGTATATTTCAGGATTAGGCTTACAATAACCAACTTGACTGGATATCGTTATACTGCGCACATATGGTTCAATTGGCTTCAGAATGGACTGAATCCACTCTATGCGATGGTTGCTTAATAGATGGATGTTTGCGTATTTGCTCCATGTCTGTACTTTCTCGATACCTGGCAGTGGACGAATATTTGAAAAAAGGATTTCTTTTGCCCTGTCCCTATTAATTGCAGGAAATTTCCTGCATAGCTGATTCCAGAACCCCTCCAGTGGTATCTTCCCAGTCCATAACTCTTCACGCATTTCCTTTCTAAACTGAAAAAGCACTTCATAAGGTGTATTTGACTCTTCCGAAAGTTCCTGCCAAAAAAGAGGAGAAAAATTTGTAGCAAGCACTCCAGCAACATCGAGGATTAATTCTTTCTTAGCCATATTTCGCTCCTTACTCCAACACGGTTCAAACATATTCGACTTAAGCGCAAAGCACCTTTTATTGCAACATTACTGCCAGTTAGCTGAGAAGGCTGCCGAACAATAATTATCGGCAGCTTTCTCATGTTTTGTCATTGAACTATTGTTCCTCGTTAGAGTAACAAGTACTTATCGACTTTTATTGTGAATTCGGTGTTATTGTTTCAGGAAATGCTTAGATAATCTCGAATCATTGAAACAAGCTTTGCAATTTGTTCGTCTGATAATGCTCCCGATGCGATTGAACGAGCGGCAGCCGGAACGTACCAGGTTCGTATTTCTTCCTCTGTTACCCCCGATAACTTACAGTACTCGTCGACGAAAATGTTAAAGGCAACTTTTCGTGAAGCTTCAAAGAAATCTATGACGTCAGCCGGGGTTTCTGGTGGCAATACGGCATATTCAATCATCACGCAAACTTCCGCGACATCCGCAGCGGGGTTTCCAAGCGAAGCATGCATCCAGTCGACCATGAACAGGTTACCGTTTCTCAATATCACATTTCCCGGGTTCGTATCACCGTGACAGAATTGCCGTTTGACGGGCAAATGATCCATATAAGTATGGATGGCAGATATTTCGTCATCGGTAAACGCTTCAGGATGGCCGATTATCGATTTCAAATGCTCGATTTGCTCGGTAATAATGCCGGAAACTTTTGCCTTGTGAATGTCATTCAGAACTATCGCGAATTTTCGTAGATCATTATCAGGTTCGCTAAAATCAATCTTTCGAAAAGAGTACAATTGCTCAAATATTCGATTCAAGATCGTTTCCCCGTCTATCTTTTCGAAAATAATACCGTGTCTTCCTTTCCATATCACTTTTTCAAACGGGCGGGCTGCTGGAAGTCCGTTTTCCCAGGCTACGGAGCAGTTCCGATATTCAAGCTGAACGGCTTCCGGTATCGTGTTTGAATGAAAAAGTTTGACGACTTTGTTGTCGCCACCCCATTCGTACACTTCACAACTCGAGCCCATACCTATACATTTACCAAGCATCGTCAAAGACCTCCCTGTTCGGTCAAATTTGAATATCGATATTATTCCAGAAATATCTTTTATTTCGCTATCCTACCTCCTCCCCGTTACTTCAAAAGGCTACCGAATATGCTGGCAGTCTGTTTCAATATTGTGCTACCGTTTCCTCGTTAATTCAATAAGGTTAGCATTTTTTTGGTTCTAACCATTCATTCTCTAAAATGCTCATTTCCCATAAACTCCAGTATTCGTCACCATTTTTCCTTGAGTCTCTAAGTAATCCCTCTTTTACAAATCCGGCCTTTTCATAACAAGCAATTGCTGATACGTTAAAATCAAATACACCAAGACTAACTCTAAGTAATCTAAGTTCATTGAATGCAACTTTAAGGATTTCTTTCATCATTACTTGACCAGTACCTTTTCCCCTTACATTTTTTTCTCCAACTAACACTTTTCCTACTCTGGCTGATTTATTCTTCTTGTCAATTTTACCCAATGATATATGTCCGATTACTTTTCCTGTTTCCTTATGTAAAACACCATAAATTAAAGTATTAGAGTTATCCTTATTTGCATCAATAAGATAATCCTCTAATTGTTCTTCAGTTAAAGGGAAACTAAAATTAGGACCTCCCCATTGTAGTAAAAACTCTGGAGAATCAATCCAATTTATAAGTTGCTGAAAATCCGAACGCTCAATATATTTTAATTCAACCATTTCACACTCTCCTCATTACTTTAACTTTTTTTATTAGATTGTACCGAATGATATTGACCTTGTATATCACTCCTTATTTTCACTAACCTCCCTCAATGGTGAATCGCTTAGCTCTTAAATGCTCTCTTTTTCTTAGATTTTGACCGGTTGTTCTTCTGAATAGAAATCATATCAGTGGAACTAAATTGAAAATGAAGAAATTTATGGGGCTAGTGAAGGCACAAAAAAGTCTCCACCTAAAACCACTCACTTTAAAAAGTGGTAAATACGGTAAAGTATGGTTGCAACTTTGGATCTCCACACGAGCTCATGGCGGTGAACCCTCCCATATCTCACAGAGTCTACGCTCCCACATTCCTTCATTCAACCTGTCCATGAGGTGGAGGTCAGATATGCTGCTAGGGCAGGATCTTTGTCCGTATGTTAACGTCGTTCTGACTCATCCATGCTTCTTGTTTTCTTGCTTTGCTTCGGTCATCATCACTAAAAAGCGTTCATTAAGCTGCTTGCGGTAACTCCGTAAATCGAGGAATATCCTGGATCATCTTTTCTTCACTGAACTCATGTCCCTTTTTCAATATGCCGAAAAAGATAAGGATGAGTTTGTTACATAACGCTATGAGGGACTGCATCTTCTTCAATGGATTCACAAGACGTTTAGTGTAATACTCGTCTAATGCTCGAAATGCTGCATTTTTAGCGACCAACGGCATCATTACTCTAAAGAGCAAGGCACGAAGGCGTTTTCGGCCTCTCTTGGTTATCTTGGTTTGTCCGATGTGTTTTCCTGAGGAATTTGTTTTTAAGTTCAATCCAGCAAGTTTCGTAATCTGCTTTGGATGACGGTACTAACTTATGTCGCCTACCTCTGCAAGAAATCCTGCGATGGTGTCCCTACCAATCCCTTTTATGGCTAACAATTTCTGTACATGTGGAATCTGCCCAAGCAGTTTATCCAGTTTAGACTCCAATTCTTCAAGCCTGCTCTGAAACCATTCGTACTGAGTCAGCAGTAATTTAAGCTCCATCTTAGCTAACTCCGAACCATTTCGTATGCCTACAGAACGGCTCGTTGCTTCCTTTAGATTCTTAATCCGACCCAGACCAAGCCCCCGCTTTGCAGCTTCTCTCAGGTGCTTTAGCAAGGTTTCATCCGGGCGTGAACAAGCTCGTGAGGCAGTAAATAAAGGCTCAGAATCTGGATGGCAGACTTGCACTCCCAATTCTTAAATATCGTCAGAAACTCTGGAAAATAGCGATCTAGCCAGTTATGGACACGTGCTTGCACAACACATAGGTCAGTCGCTTCCCGCAGTTCGGCAAAAATGCCCTGTGGTAGGCTTGGTAAGCGTATCTCCCGTCTTTGACCAGCTGTGCAATGACTTTGGCGTCCTTGATGTCATTCTTCGTTGGAGAATTGTCGTCTAGTTCTTTACTTTTCTTCACGTGAAGTGGATTTACCACACCGTACGTAACTTGTTTATCTCGTAGAAAATGAGCTAGGTTTAGCCAGTAGTGACCGGTCGGCTCCATGCCAACGAAGACCTCCTGAAAGCCTTGTTCCGACGAGATCTTTTGAAACCAACTAACGAATAACTCAAATCCTTCTCGGTTATTTTCAAATGTAATTGGCTTGCCGAACTCGACTCCGCGAGAGTCTTGCGCACGTGCCACATGCTTGAATTTTGCAATGTCGACACCGACAATTAGTGTAGAAGAAGTGATTTGATTAATTCTTTCTTTTTGAGTAGAATGCATCTTGTAGTCTCCTCGGTAATGTTTTTGGATCCGTTCGCTGGCCAGCATCTAGGACCCATGAACATCATACCAAGGAGTCTTTTTGTTTTTCAAACCTCGTATTTCTACATAACAGGAATCCTGCCCGTTAGTTGAGCGAAGCGAGTCTACTGCTGGTCGGTGTACTTAGCAACAATCGGTAGATGTTCTTTATTCGAAAAATTTTAAGAATCATAGGATGTACACTTAATCCAAAAATAAAAGGTAATAGTAAATACGATTATAGCGAGTATAAGCAAAAACGCACCGCTTAGAATTGGTATATATGTAAAAGCTTTTATTACTTCATCGGATGTACTCCAACTGGATGCTCCATTTGGTCTCGAGTTACTGATTGCAATCTCCTTACCGTGAAGTAAACCGTTAAATATTAAAATAAGCCCAATAATCGAAAATGCTATGGAAGAAATGAATGACCAGAGCAACTTTTTGTTTTGGTTAAAATTATTCTGCAACTTGACCCTCCTCAAAAAAAGTCTTTACCCCTAATTTTAATACCGCTGTATGTACTCAATTTTTGGATTAAATTTACTCTCATAGACATCTTAACTTCACTATCCTCCCTTTAGCGGAATACTATCTTGATTGGCGCAGAAACTCGCGCGGAGTAACCCCTAGGATACGCTTGAAATGGCGGTGCAAATGGCTCTGATCGCTGAATCCGAGCGTTACGGCAACGTCATGTATGGCATTTCCTCCGAGCAGCAGTTGTTGCGCTTTGCGAATTCGCTCCTGTAAGACATATTGATGTGGAGGCAACCCCATTTCTTCCCTAAAGAGCCGAACCAAATGCGAAGAACTGACATGAGCCGCTGCCGCAAGAGCACCCAAGGAAATCTCCTGCTCAAGATGCGCATGAATATAATCCAGGGCGCCCTCCAACTGCTTTCGGACCAGTCGTTGAGGCGCGCTTGTCTTCCGTTCGGCAACTGTACCGTAGCGTTGCAGCAAATGAACCGACAACATTCGAATGAGCGACTCGGTATAAAGTTTGCCACCCGGTTCGCCCTCTTTCAAATCCGCCATCAGCCACTGAGCCAAGTGTACAACTCGGTCGTCGCGCAACCGAATCTGCCTGCCGAAATCGATAGCACTTCCGTTCGAGAGTTCCATCTCGGCAGCAACATGGTTGGTTAAGGCCGGAGGCAAATCCAGCCGAATAAATGAGAGGTCCTTTTCCCACCTGCAGAACGACATATCGCCGGCCGAGAACAAGTTGATGTCGCCCTGATGCGCCACACCTTCTCCAGAATACCCATCCGCTCGCTCGAACACGCGCACCGGCTGTGGAGTCAGATGGATCACAAGCAGATGGTTAGACAAAACCGGCTCGAAAGCTTCTTGTGGAGGAACACCGTCCACACCTGATAACTTCACATCGGACCACCATGAAGTGTCACCTGTCACTACTGAAACGTTTGGCAAGTTGTCTCACCTTCCAATATCGATATTTTTGCAGAGACACCCGAAAACTTCTAACTTCATTTTATCCAGAATATGGATTAGGATCAATGCAATAAATGAGGTGAATAAGCATTTTGTACAAAAACATGATAATTATGTTCAAGAAAGACCGGCCTGGCGCACGATATACTTTAACCAAGATAAGATAAACCATTATGCTTAGGAGGATGAGTAAAAAATGAAGTATGCGAAATTGGGCAATTCCGGTTTGATCGTATCCAGGTTAGCGTTCGGGGCAATGACTTTCGGCTCGGGGAACATTCCAAGCGTGTATAAAGTAGATCAGGATCTAGGGCAAAATCTGGTGGACCATGCACTCGATGCCGGCATTAACTTCTTTGACACAGCGGATGCTTACGCAGGCGGACAAAGCGAAGAAATACTCGGGCAATTGCTGGGTGCGCGTAGGAAAGAAACGATCATCGCCACGAAAGCCGGCATGCGGGTGGGTCCTGCCCTTGTCCAAGCCGGGCTTTCCCGCAAACATTTGTTCGTTGCGTGCGAAGCGAGCTTGGCCCGATTGAATACGGATTATATTGATCTGTATATCGTCCATAAGACCGACCCGTTCACACCGCTTGAAGAAACGTTGGAAGCGCTGAACGATCTTGTCCGGCAAGGCAAAGTGCGGTATATCGGCTATTCCAACTGGCCGTCTTGGCTTGCTGCCCAAGCACTTCAGATGCAGCGCGAACGCGGATGGGCTCCCTTCATCAACGGACAAATGTACTACTCTTTGATCGGCCGGGATGTTGAGCACGACACGGTGCCGTTCATGACGAACAGTGGGGTCGGTTTAACGGTATGGAGCCCACTGGCCAGCGGTTTCTTAAGCGGCAAATATACGCGCGACAACTTGAACGATCCGAACAACCGGCTAAGCGGATTCGATTTCCTTCCGCATGACAAGGAAAAAGGCTTTACGATTCTGGATACTGTAAGGGAAATTGCGCGACATCATGGCGCAACTCCTGCGCAAGTGTCGATCGCTTGGCTGCTGGCGCAGCCCCATGTAAGCAGCGTACTGCTGGGTTCGAGTAAAATAGCTCAGCTCGACGAAAATTTGAGTGCCGGTGACCTGGAGCTGACACCAGAAGAACTCGCGACCTTGGATCAATTGACGCGCCCTGAACCGCTGTATCCGAACTGGTTTACGACCAACCTGCTTGACCCTCAAGTTACCGAGGCATTGAAGAAACATCTATCTTGAGACAGTTGATTTTGAAATTTCCAGACTGCCGGTAATTAAAACGCCATTGGAATTGAAATAGCTTAAAGGAATAACTTTTCTAGCAGTTTTTTGCCATACTGCCTTTTAGCATAACGAGGCTGCCGATCGATCCTACGGCAGCCTTGTTATGTTAGTTATTCAACTCTTGTTTCCCGTTTAGCTGAATTACCTTATTGAGTCTTTGATCTATTCAATATGCAAAAAGGTATTCACCCATTTGAGTGAATGCCTTTTACATCAAAACTTCAAGACTTTCTTCCGATTTTCCTAGGCGGTTGTCTTACAGTGGCATACGTCCAATCAAGCAATATGTACCGAACATATAATTGTACCGTAGGGACAAATGACCTGAGGGGAATGAGTAAACATGGGAGAATTAGGTTATGGTGCCGTAGGTCATCATCATCATCATCATCATTATGTAGGTTATGGTGGCCTAGGTCATCATCATCATCATCATCATGTAGGTTATGGTATGGGCAACAATGTAGCATTTATCTTAATTCTTTTTATTCTTTTGGTAATCATCACATCAACCTTTGCATGGTAATTCCTTAATCCAAGGTAACTAAATAAAACACCTCACTTTTAGAGCGAGAGGTGTTTTTTGGTTTTTCGCAAAACACAAAAAAAGCAGCACCAGTGTGGGGTGGACTGAACTATCGTTTTCCGTTAAATAAATTAGTTTTCCGTTTTTATTGAGTGTCTTCATCGCTTTTGTACTCCAAAATATCACCTGGTCTGACAATCCAAAGTCTTACATATCGCTTCTAATGTTGAAAAACGAACCGCTTTAGCTTTCCCATTTTTCAGAATGGAAATATTCGCCATAGTAATTCCAACCCTCTCCGAAAGTTCTGTTACGCTCATTTTCCTTTTTGCCAACATCACATCAACATTGATGATAATCGCCATGATATTCACCTCAGATCGTTAAATCATTTTCTGATTTTATATTAATAGCTTGTTGTAAAAGTCTTTGGAGAACAGCAGCAAAAACGGCGATCACCATAGAGGCGAAAATAATGACTAATCCGATTGGTATGAAACTTGGAGGGTCAACTCTTTTCCCCATGAAATAGTAGAGTGGCATACCTAGCAGGTACAAGGTACTGATCGTGATGGCACAGTATTTTATATTCTTTAAAGCCTTTACAGATAATTCCGAGAACGCTTGGTTCTTATCAATATAGCTTAAAAGTTTAAAAGCTTGATACAGAGCAAAGTAAAAAGGTATCGCTGCCGCGTACATATCGATTAAAACGAGAGATTTCATATAAGCAATATCTGGATACAATTCTCCAGCAAAACTCCCGATCTTAGGCACCAAAAATATGCACAATGCAAGAACTGGGATTCCTATAAAAATAACAGCTAGCTTTAAAAAGAGTGTCGTAACTTGTTTCATAAAAAGCACCTCGTTAATTAAATTTTACCGAAACGTTAATCATTTTCTGGTTTTAATTCAAGGATGTTTTTTAATGGCTTTTGAAGTGCATCCACAAATAATTACCTTTAAGAAAGTGGTTGAACCTCGTTTAACATTCATTTAAAACACCTCCACTTAATTAATGACAACATAATTTTAGCATATGATATATCGTTTTTCAATAAATTAGTATTGTTTTATATTATATTATTATTGAAATATCCTTTTAATTTTGACAAATCGGGTAGGAGGCTACCCATTAATTGAATAGCCGACCTCCCACACCACCGTACGTACCGTTCGGTATACGGCGGTTCCTAAGTTTACGCAGTGACTTGTCGATAATAATCTGAAAAGAATAAGAATCCGAGTCCTTTGATCGTGTTATTTCCGAGGGATTTGTTGAGGATTGGGCTATTGGAGGTTCTCCAATAGCTCTTTCTTGTGTTGGCGTACTCCCATGCTTTCTGTTTCTGGATTCCGAGTAATTGCAACATTGCGAACTTTGTCTGCACTCGTTTCCATTGTTTCCAGTAGATCATGCGGATTCGCCTTCTCATCCATTCGTCCGTAGTTTGGAGCAGTTTCTTCATGTCGGCTATTTTGAAATAGTTGACCCATCCCATTATGTAGCGTCTAAGTTTCTCCACACGATCTTCATTTCCTACTCCATTACTTCTGGATGTAAGCTCCTTTATTTTAGCTTTCATCTTTGCAATGGATTTCGTGTGAATTCTGACCCTTGTTTCTCCATTTCGCGGATAGAATGAGAATCCAAGAAATTTGACTCTCGTCGCCTCGTCCACTACCGTTTTCTCCCGATTCACTTTGAGAAATAACTTCTTCTCGATGAAAGGAAGAATGTTCTCTAGTGTCCGCTCGGCGCTCCTTCTACTTTTGCAAAAGATGAGAAGGTCGTCCGCGTATCGCACAAACTTATGATCGCGGCTTTCCAACTCCTTATCCAGCTCGTTTAGCATGATGTTGCTCAGTATTGGACTTAAGTTTCCGCCCTGCGGCACGCCAACTTCGGATTCCTCAAAGCGATGTTCCACGATGACGCCAGCTCTCAGATACTTATGTATGAGTGAAATGACTCGCCCGTCTTTGATGGTTCTCGATAGCACTTCGATGAGCTTATTTTGGTTAACCGTGTCAAAGTATTTCTCTAGGTCCATGTCGACTACATATTTGTATCCTTCCTCTATGTTATTTTGACTTCTCCTGATGGCATCGTGTGTGCTCCGCTTGGGGCGGAATCCGAAACTGTTCTCTGAGAACTGCTTCTCGTAGATGGGTGTAAGTATTTGGGCAATTGCCTGCTGGATAACTCGGTCCACGACGGTCGGGATTCCTAGATTTCTTTTCTTTCCGTTCTCTTTCGGTATTTCTACCCTTCGAACGGCATTCGGACGATAGTTTCCGTCCAGAATGGACTGCCTGATGTTCTCTCCGTTCTCTTTGAGATATTGCAGAAGTTCATCTACTTTCATCCCGTCGATACCATGAGAGCCTTTATTCGCTTTGACCTTTTTGAACGCTTGGTTCATGTTGTCTCTGCTCACGATTTCCTCAAGTAGTCCCTTCTTCGACTCGTTTGCGTTGGTGTTGCCTGTTTCAGTTATCCTCTCAGGATTGTGCACTCCCGCATATCCTTCATGTTCCGCATTATCTTTCTGCTTGGAGCCTTCTGCTCGAAGTTGGCTGCCCTTTATTCCTGTATTGGTAACTTTCATTGACTAACACCTCCTAAGGTTCAGCCCTTCCCTCATATCGTCGACTACATCAGGTACTATGGCCTCTGCTGACTTCTCATGATAAATCTTATTTCAACCGTGATTCGAAATGATCCTCTCACGTCCATGAGATCTCCCACGGTAAGACGATTCACTTTCCTTCCATGTACCCACATCATTTACATTGGTATGTCCGTGTAGTTATTGGACTTCGTTTTGTTATGCAAACTCATCCCATACCTTATGCCTGATAATGTTCGTGTTCCTTGGGTCGGAATTTTGCCTCCAGTTTCCTTCAGATTCCACCTTACGATGGACACCCTTGCTCTTGGCTAGTGGTTGGTAACTACAAACCCCCACAGTGGACTTTCACCACCTAGTTAATCGCCATGCGTGGCGCACATAAAAAAAGCATTTCTCATTACAAAGAAATGCTTTTACTTTAAAATGTTAAATTTACAACTGGTTCAACAAAACTGCCCTATAGATCGAGTGCCATAGGCCCATAATATCCTTGGGCTGGAAAGGACTTGTCTGATTAGTAAAAATTGAACTCAACTTTCCAAGGAACAAACAGATTTTCTTGAAACTCATAGTGAATGACAGTTTCGCCTATAAAACCCCCCGGAGAAATCTGCCCTGGTAGCCGAGAAATCAGCATATGATCCTTTATTTCAAAACGAATAATGTTGCCGAAATACAAATGATCGAACCATTTTTCTTGATCGATATCGATTTGCTTTGTAGAAAAATGCTGCTCTTTGCCATCTACAATGACCTGCACTCCAGATTTATTCTTTGAAGATGTAACCCTTTGCTTCACTACCGTTACGGGATCTACCAGTGGAATTTCACCAAAGGTCTTAGAATTCAAGATGTGCGCCTCTCGAATAGCAAGTCCTGTGCCATGATCTTTTGTCAAAACCACGACGATCTCTGGTACCTTATCATGGTTGATATCATCAGTAAAGATCTCAGGAGCATACGTTTTATTCACGGAATTGCTCCAGTTAAAGAACTGCTGTTTATCACCTGATTTTATGAAAATCCCCTGATAATTTCCTTGGACTTTATCACAAGCAATCATTAATGTATGTCCATCGCTCGAGCGAGCGATTTCTTGCAGTGCATTACAGTATTTATTCTGTTCAGAGAATACAGCCGATTGCAATAAGTAACATATCCACCCTGCTAATAAAAGCATCTTCATATATCCTCTTCTCCTCCATTCCTGTATCTGCTACGCGTTAGCTCAATGACGGCTGCCTCGCGGCAGCCGTTTTGGTGTTGAACTCGTTATCCGTTAGCGAAATACCTGGAAGTTACAGTTTTTCATGTGGTTCTCTAAAACAATGGGTCCTAGTGTATTTTCTTTTGAATTAGAAAGTCGAACTTGTACAGAAGTATTTTCTAAGTATGGACCAGAAATTTCATCGAACCTTCCAGCCCATGTTGGATCTTTTTGATAATCAGATACGGGGTATAATGTGAATCTCCAACTGATAACACCAGGCACTTGAGCAAAGCCTTCATAACGGTCATAGTTCCCCCTAGAAGAGGGATCTGGCAAGTATTGGGCATTAATGCTTAAGCTTATTTTTCCAGAGCTAAACAACCTTTTGATGGGATAAGTAAGAGCCACGCCTTTTGCATTAATAGAAGGAACATTATCTTTAGCATTTAAAATAAGGCTGCAAGCATTTGTTCCTTCAAGTGGCTGTGCGTGGGAGATAGTCATACTCGAAAAAGCTGTCATTAAACATAAGAAAATCAGAATTTTTTTCATTTCACCAATACCTTTTTTTGTATATTATCCCTCCGTTCAGCAAAGGTATCCGAAATTCTAAACGTATCGAAGCAGCATTACTGCCCGTTAAGCTGAGAATGCCGCCGATCATTTGATGTCGTCAGCCTTCTAATCAATAGGCTTTATGAATTTCACGTTTGAAAGTCGGAATGTGTAGTTTGAAAAACTCCTGTCAAATTTGTCCAACACCGTCGTGAATGAGGTATCGTCATTTTATTGTACACCTGATACACTCGTTTCTGTATTGCCCCATATATCTTGCACCTTAGCGTGCGCATGCAGCATTTGGGGGGCTAATGGATCCAAAAAGCTTTGAAGATTGGGATATGCGTATATGTTTGTTGTTTTCTGTAAAAGGATGTCGGTGTTTATCACTATTCCAGTTGGCTGTTCATATCTATGGGAGACCCAACCTTGCTTTCCATCATTCGTGGTTACTTTGTAAAAGTCCCCCTGTTGGGCAATTGCACTTACGAGTTGCGGTTCGATCACCGCAGCAATAGGAATATAGGGTTGATTTGCAGGTGCGTTAAAAAGCGATGCTGTTCCTTGCAAGGAAAATAAAGTATTAAACTGGATGCGTTGATCACAGTCGTCTTTACGATTTAGAATTTCGTCAGACTTCGTAAAATGAGTATTAGACTGATCCCAATGAAAGAAATGCGGCAGCCATGGACGAGAAAATAAAGTCCTAGACTGCCGCTGGTTTTATTGAACTATCTATAGTGAATAGATTAAATGATTACCTCCAAAATGTAATCTTGTCAGAACTTAATCGAACTGACTCATGCCCTTCTTCCTTGGCTTTTCCTATTGAAATAATCATTACTGGCGCATAGCGTTCTGCATCTAAATCAAATGCTTTTGCTACCTGATCAACTTCAAAGCCTGCCATTGGATTCGTATCATACCCATGTGCATGAGCTACCAACATTAGCTGCATGGCAAAAAGGCTGCTATCGATTTTTGCAACTTCAATTTTCAGTTCTTTTGGCAGAGTCGGAAACATCGATAGAATTGTACCGAGTTGACGATCTCGTACTTCAGCTGGCATTTTTCCTTGCTCCACGGCTGTATTGTAAATTTCTTCAGCATATAAATAGCTTTGGGTATCACCAAAAATTAATAACATGGCGGATGAAGTATCGTTTTGTAATGTATTGAAACGCACAAGAGGTCTTAGTTTTTCTTTTCCTTCCGGAGTATCAACCACAACTACACGCCAAGGCTGCATATTTGCAGAGGACGGGGCCAAACTGGCTTCCGAAATAATTTCGCTCATCTCTTCTTTCGATATTTTAATGTTCTCATCATAATTACGCACAGAACGTCGCTCCTTGACGATACTGGCGAAATCGTTATTTAGAATATTGTTAAACATAGAATCTCTCCTTTTGATAACATTAGATTTTTTGACATTGTGTGTGTCGTTCGTTATCATATTCGTATTATGAACTATAAACCTAGGTTTATAGCAACAAATAAAGAGGTCCTATTATGAAAATAAATGATGTTTCAAAATTAACGGGTCTGCCAATATCAACATTGAGATTCTATGAACGTAAAAATCTAATTCCGGACACATTTGTTAAAAGAGATGTGAATAATTATCGTATTTACTCTGAAGAAATTGTTGAATTTCTAAATGATGTGAAGGCACTTTTATCCGTGGATTTTTCTATAGAAGAGTTAAGTTTGCTAGTAAATCAACAACTTAATCTATCATACGAGGTAAAGAAAAAAATGGTTGAACAAAAAATCAAAGAAATTGAAGATATCCAGAAGCGATTAAGAAATTCGAAAAAATTCTTGAGTGCAATCTTGGAAGGAAAAGCACATTTTCAAACAAAGTGTTAAGGATAATTAACATAAACACAGGCCGCCGAATTTATCACCGGCAGCCTGCTAGATCATGTTATGAAGCTATTGTTCTGTGTCCCTCCGTTCAACTCCCACGCCGTTATTAGAGAAATATTACAAAAAAGGCGACTTAATAGTCATTAATCAATGCTAGCTTAGATCATACACACAATCACTCTACTATTTTTTTTCATATATTGAGGTATCAAAAAATAGGAGTGATTAATTTGGTGCGTATTCTTGATAAACAAGCCGTTCAGCCGCTTCGTAGATTTAACTTATCAAGGTCTTTCATTATCCCACGTTCCCCAAAAAGGGTTCTCCTTGCATCCATTCGTATAAGAATTCCATCGGTCAATGCTCAACCTAATCGGGTTGAACTGGTTGCAACAGTTGGTGTAAGGGGTATTACGGGCATTGCTCAAATTCTCTTTAGAATCTTCCGCGATGGCAGAGAAATTTTCAATACAATACAAGGGATTGAATCTGCTGGTTCTGAACAAAACTATGCTGTTACATTTCAGGCAATCGATAGAAATGTAAGTTCAGGAAATCATGTTTATACCGCGACCGCGGAAAACCAAACCGCAAATACAAGAGCTGATGTTGTTGGTCCGATTTCTTTTAGTGGGTTAGCTGTTAAAACTAGCAGTTAATACTTTGAGCACCTGAATAAGGTGCTTTTTTTCATGTATAATGGACTCATTTCAAGTGCTATCGTTCTGCGTTAGCACAATAACTGCTATGATTTCTTTTTTCTGACTAATTTGAAAATCAATAAAACAATTAAAACAACGATTGCCACTGATATCAGTTGGATAATTGCTGTACTTAATTCAAAATGCAAAACACGCGCAATACTCCCGTTAGTGTAACAAAAAAGTCTCCAATTTGATCCGTCGGAATGAGATCAAGTTCTTGTCACGCTTGTTCGAATTGACACAAATTACATAAAGTGATATGGTCATAGCAACAAGACGTTCCGCCTTTTTTCTGCGGAATGTCTTGTTGTACTTTTTATGGATATTTTACATTTAATGTATTTATTTTGCGAAGGGGTGAGGACCTATGTGATTCTGCTGTACATTCTAGTCATCAATCAACAGTTTAGGGAGGAACACAGAGTGATTCAGGTAAAGGAGTTTTTAGATACGGATACGTCTTATGCGGAGACAAGAGCTAATCAGTTTTTAGCCGGTTTAAAGGATGAGCAAGTTGTTAATGTTTGCTATGGATCCATCATGAAGTCATCAGTAAACGGGGCGGGTTTCCAACGTAGTGCTATCCTCGTTGTTTATAAATCGGGAGAAAGCAATCCTAAGTAAAATGAGGTGTTCTCACTAAAATGGAGACCTTCTTTAAACTGCTCTCAGTTATCTCTACAGTTCTTATTGCAGTAATCCTACTTGGTTTAATCTTACAGAAGTATTGAAAAAAGTTTTTAAGAAAATAATTTCCCGGAGGTTTTGTAAATGAGGCAAATAGATCGATATTGGAATCTAATTATTTGGGGTGGAATCTACGATGAACCGTAGTCATATGTCCAATCCTCACCGGAGTCGACTTGTTGATCAGCTTGTTTTTCTTGACGAGCAAATGACGATGTTTCTTGACAGTTATTCTTCACAGCAGAAGATTCAAGTGCATAAGAGTATTAAACAATATGTGAAAATATTGGAGAGGTTACTTGAGCTTGATGATGTTAATCTTGTAAAAACGTTGAGCAAAGTTACAGTAATAGGAAGTAGCATTACTATTTGTTACGAAGAGGAAGGATCTAATGAATCATTTACGGTGGTCCTCCCAACAGAAATAGATCCGGATCAAAATAGGATATCGTTGTTTTCGCCAATTGGAAATCAATTGTTATCGAGGTCAACAGGCGAAACCTTCATTCTTCAAACTCCGGAGGCTGAATATTCCGTTCGGATTGTAGGGACAGCACTTAGCTAAAGTTGGAACCATAAACAATGGTGTCCGGTGAAAATAAAGTGATAGAATGGCTCTGAAAAAAGAAACAGCGGCGGACTAGGACTCGAAAATAAAGTCTTAGACTGCCGCTGTTATATTGAGTTAACGTTTCTCGTTAGCGTAACAATAGATTTAATTCAGGAGATTGGAAAATTTATTACTGGTCTAAAACCATGGTCGTTAGAATCACGCCTATCCGGTGGATAGAACAAACGTTGAGATCCTCTGCTTGTATATGTTGGACTAGACCAAGAACCACCTCTTAATATTCTGCAAGGTGCATGACCAGATCGACTTCCATTAGACCTGAAGAACATATTTGCAACAGTGTCTCCACATCGGCAATCATGTAGATCCAATGAATCTCCCAAAGAAAGATTCTACCTTCCGGTCCTCTAGCTGTCTCCCATTCAGCTTCATATGCAGTCTTACTCCCGCCCAATCACAATAAGCCACTGCATCTTCCCAAGAAGCAGAACTTAGAGGAAGATTTTCTGTTCCTTTAACGGGTTTCCATCATGCCAAGCACTGTTCAGTCGAACATCGATTTCAACTTCATGATGAAATAACTCCCCAACCCATCCCTTCCCTCCAACTTGAGCATTAAACCAATCTTCATGCCATTCGTTCTTTGTCCAAAGTTGCCTAACTTCAAATTCATTGCTTCCCATCATGAATGTTCCAGATGGTACCCAAATAAGAGTTGATCCATCTTTTGGATTAATATGAGTATTCAAACATTTTAACCTCAAATTCAGGTCAGTTTTTATAAGTACTCATTTAGTCCCGAAATTGTCTTTAGAAAACTGTATGAACTATATTCGTTAATTTCATGAAATATCCCTTGCTTATTATTACGATCAATTAAAAAAGCAGGTTGCCTCAGCTGCCTGCCGTATTTCAAGTATCGTTCCTCTTTAACAGAAAGAGTTATATTACCGTTAAAATTTGATTTTTATGATGGTTGTCGTGATCGTTAAATTCGTGAATGAGGTAAAGCAAGGAATAGGGTGTGCCGGTGTGCGGGCAAGTTTCTACTCCGTTCGCGGTAACATGTTTAGCAACAACATCAGGATCGGCTAACAGTATTTCAACAACCAGCTGAAGACGGGTTAGCTTAAATTCATCGAGCAGACGATCTTTAGAAATTCCCGATCTGGCATATTCATAAGCTATTTTGTTAAACGAATCAAAATCCGGAAATACCATTCCTTCACCTTTTTTAATCGCTGGTATAATCGTCGAAATAAGGTAAGTATCCCAATTTTTAAGATGCGAAATAATTTCTCCTACTGATGCTTTTCCTTCAGAAATAGGTTGTAACCAAATGCCCTCGTGTACATCAGTTAAGGTATCCGTCCACTCTGTAAATTCTTTATACCGAAGAATCGTACTTTTACCCAAGCTAATCATATTGGAATCTCCATTTCATCTTGGAATAATAACCCACTTCTATACTACCGAATATACGTTCGTTTGTGAAGGTGTGATTTCTTAACTATTCTGTCCGTTAGTTGAATAAAACTCATTATTTTATCGGACCTTCCTTCTTAATGATCTTAATCTAGTTATTAACGATGATTATGTGATACTAGCAGCTCATATGGGGGGCATAAGAAAAGCACAACCGTTTGATGCTGCTTGAGGTTGTTTATGAATTTTTCCTTTTTTTGGGGGAAGTATAACCATGAGGTGATTACATGAGAAAGACCTTCTCAACCGTTCTAATTTCATTGTTTATAATTACAACATCAAGTATGTACGCTGCCAATGCAGAACCACATGTACCATCACAAGAAACGAAAGAAAAACTAACCCAAGAAACCCTGATTACAACACTCTCCCCACACATTCAAGAAGCAATTGCTAATTATTACGGTTATCCAAAACAGTTTGCTTTATTTTGGACGAAAATATTGGACATACAAAGGGAATCTCAAGGTGGGTATTCTTTCAAAGTAAAATTACAAGCCAAGACATTTGAACATGCACATTCCTCACCCATAGGAATTGAAACAATCACTATGAATGTAAGCCCCTTTGGGGTTAAGATAATCAACTTTGAACACCAAGGAGATGAGTGGGAACAAAAGATTGAGCAGTTTAAAAAAGAACTCCTTGATGATATTATTAAATCGTTTAATTTGGATTTAACTCACTTCCAAAAGTATGATTATAGGCAATTAGAATATTTAGCTGAACAGGGTAACAGTAACTTCGTGTCTATACACAAAATAAATGAAGAAATTGTCATTGAATTAAACAAGGACATTAAGCCACCTTATAAAAACTTCATTAATCCCTTTACCTTTGTAAAAGACGATAAAGCATACATTTTGTTTAAAAAAGCTGACGGAACTAACTTCGTTTATTCTTTAATTAAGAAGGATAATAATTGGGTAATAATCAAAAAGAAAAGTAAACAAGGTAAGGTAATGCCAAGAGAACTTCTTTGGTACATGTTTAAGCGATTGATGAATGAATGATTGAATCCAATCCACATCAACCTGTAATGCTTCTACGCTCATGGGCATCTTCCATATAAGCTCTGTCTTGCCAGACTTCTTTTCGGCAAATATTCTACCGTTATTGCTATCACCGATTTCTTCTATCTTCAACGTGTAAGGTAAAAGGAATAGTCTGGAACTTTAGTACGGTCGATACCAATATCTACTTTAATTAAATTTTGATTTGAATCACTTGTCGTACCTGACTGAATGATACCTACCTCACTATTTAATTCAGTAGTATTTTTTGCTAAAGCACTGATTATGGTTGAAAAATTATAACCACTTTTGTTCAGATATCCTAAGCTACCGTCACGATGATGGGTTGATTCTTTGTAATAATTATGGTGTGCACATGTTGTGCCGCTAAGTCGCCGTCCGGTAGACATAAAGTCCACCCATCCGACTGCTCAACGACATAATCCGCACCCGTTGATAATATTTCTCCGATATCATCCTATTCCTTCGTCGTCATTCCGACACGTGTGTGACGTTTCATTTCACTTATTGTCAACGCAACGATTTTACCGATTTCCGTAAGACCATCAATATCTTTCTGGGAGCCAATTGTCATAGAAAGACCTGTTATTTTTTATACATTTATTTTATCACGCTGGAATATTATTCCACTAAACTGCCCTTTATCAGAATAGGCTTCAGATAAAATCACTTGCATCCTAGGTATTACAATATTATGGAGAGATTGTTTTTTGTTAGATTTATAGGCAATTTCTATAACTTTTTTTCCACTCACTAAACTTCTCCATTAGTTGAAATTCATCTTGGCTGCCGATTATTTTTTGGCCTGTTGACAAAGTACCTTTATGAAGGAATTGACGTTTGGGAACCCGCACAAACACTGGGTTTCTAAAAGTCATTTTCCGCAAAAAAGGCTTTAGTCAACAGGCCCTTTTTTCTGTCGGCAGCCTTCTGATGTTTAATTATTAAACTAATGTTCTGTGTTAGTTCAGTCGATCATCATCTCGTTTTTTTCATAATTTGTTATTCGATAAATTAGGACTATATAACCTCATACTTCCTATTGCATCTCCACACCACCTCAAATTACCTTCATCTCTTTTACATTGTTTGACATAGTGAATATATTATCAATTGCTAATCTTTTACCGAAATTTAACATGCAAATAAATTATTATTATACTAAAATACTTTCTGTATCAAACCATCTCAAGTTTTACTTATAGTGAGTATTTAGTGATTGTTCGAGCAAATTTATTAATAAGGAGAATGGGATAATGGGATATTTTAAAAAGAAGGTTGCAATTTTGTTAAGCGTGTGTTTTGCGTTTTTCTGCTTTTCAGGAAGTTTTTTCAATACGAATGCAAATGCTGCTACTCCATCTCATGTTGTTATTAGTGAAATTTATGGTGGTGGTGGGAACAGTGGTTCGTCGTACAAAAATGATTTTATTGAAATCTACAATCCTACTAATTCTAGTGTAAGCTTGTCTGGATGGTCTGTTCAGTACGCTTCTGGAAGCGGCACATTTAGTAACATCACAAATTTATCGGGCAGTATTGGCGCTCATCAATTCTTTTTAATCGCAGAAGCAAGTGGTGGTAGTGGAACTGTTAATCTACCGACTCCTGATATCACAGGCACTATTAACTTAAGCGCAACCGCCGGAAAAGTTGCATTGGCAAAAGTTACTACCTCTGTATCCGGCTCAACAGATTCAAATGTTGTTGATTTTGTAGGTTACGGTTCTGCAAATGATTCAGAAATTTCTCCGGTAGGCACACTTTCAAATACGACAAGTGCAGAACGTAAAGATAACAACGGTGGAACAGCTCAGGGGCAAGGTAATGGTTGGGACACTAACAATAATGCAAATGACCTGTATATTACAAGCACTATAAATCCTCAGAATTCCTCAAGCACAGCGGAGCCGTCCTTATCACAACCTAAAGATGATGATAATATGGCATTAGGTAATCCAAGCGATGCAACCAGTGATGTATCCAATTCCAATAACTATTTGATGATTAAAAAACAATATGTTTTTTCCTACAATAACAGCAAACACGAGCCTAACTGGACCAGTTGGCATGTGACTTCCACTGATCTTGGCAGTGTTGTACGTCAGGATGATTTTCGCGCAGACACAACACTGCCTTCAGGATGGTATGAGGTTAAAGCGACTGAATTTTCGGGTACTGGATTTGACAGAGGACACATGACCCCTTCTGGAGACCGTACAGCTACTGTTGCGGACAATTCAGCAACATTCCTGATGGATAATATGATTCCTCAAGCGCCAAATAACAACGAGATTACCTGGGCAAACTTGGAAAACTATTCGCGCTCACTTGTAACAGCCGGCAACGAGTTGTTCATTATTTCTGGAGGTTACGGTAGCGGGGGTACTGGTTCCAACGGATACATGACTACGGTAGGGAATGGAGTTGTGGTACCATCAAAGGTATGGAAGATAATCGTAGTGTTGTCTAACGGAAATAATGATATTAGCAGGATAACAACTTCAACCAGAGTAATATCTGTTTTGATGCCCAATGACCAGACGGTTTCTAGTCAGCCATGGGGCAACTACCGAGTAAGTGTAGATGCTATTGAGTCTTTGACTGGCTATGATTTCCTTTCTTCCGTACCAACTAGCATCCAAAATGTCATTGAGGCCAGTGTTGATAATGGTCCTACGAATTAATATAATAGTTGCCCAAATACATATTAAGCTTAAAGATTTGTAGTATACATGATAAAAAGGATCGGTGGAATAAAATCCATCGGTCCTTCCTTCTTTGAGATGGTGCATTACTAGGGCAACCACAGAGCTATCCCTTATTCTATGGGATTATTATTGAAAATACATCACTCCACCCTGCACCCATCCGTTTGCCATAGCGTCAAAAAGTTCCGTACTGTCGAGTCTTTAATTTTGGCCAGATCATTTGTGATATTGACACCGGCTACCGGTCCACATCCCCTGTCCTGCTTCGTGATGGTATCATACCAACCCTGGTCGCCACCATCTTATTAAAATTATCATTAGTAAAAACAGAAAAGTACCGCCGCTTTCGGGGTGCTTACTCCTTATGCTCGAATGAATTCAGTTGTCTGCAGTGAGGGCAATAAATGTTGATAGAGTATATATTCCCTATCTTCTCAACGATCCTAGCCTGTGGCTTATCGATAGTTGCAACTGAATAGCTTTGCGCATTCATAGGTTGAGCAACTAGCGACATCCATTCGAATTCCTTTGAACAATTAGCACAGATACGCTTCCCGTCAATTCTCATGATCCATTCCCCATCCCGCGTGCTTCCTAAACACATGTGGTTTAGTTTATTCCTCTATCTCTACTGCCCCTGGATAATCCAGGGTAAAATACCCTTTCCCGATTCGTTCAATATCGTCGCTAGTAGCCGGCCTTACCACAAAAGCTCTGTCCTTAATCCAAATAACCTCTTCATCATTAGTATCAAGTAAATAGTCCTCAAATGGAATATTAGCGGTTTTCATAAACTCAACTCCTAACACCAAATTGGCCTGGAACCCCATTTTAATCCACGCTGATTAATTCCAGATGAATTAAAAATAACGTTTTTATTAAAGACGTCAATTTGTTTATAACAGTTCAGTTGGTTTTCCAAACTTCTTTAATATTTGTTTTGTATAATTTGTAAATTCCAGCTTAGAGTCATCGAAATAAGCCAGTATCTTGATACTTTAATCGTTCTGTCAATTTAACCTTGTTGTCAAAAGAAAATTAACAAACGTTTTTTGAACCCTCTCTGGTCAGTTGAATAACCAATAGTTTCATAAAATTTATGTGATAATTCCCGTCTACTCTCATTGTCTCCGTTATCGTAATGGTCTATGATCTTTGTGTTAGTTTCTCGTTGCAAATTGGTCTAATAAAAGACAGTTGTATTGGTTCTATATCGTATACCAATAATCCAATATAATTTACTTATTATAGTTGAAAGGATGATCCAAAATCGCAGGAATATCGAACAAACAAATCTCGATTGACATTGTGCCACTGAGAGCCGAAGACCGTAACCGCTGGAACATCTTGGCTCGAGGTTATAAGACTTTTTATGAGACTGATCTCCCCAACTCAAAATATGATGAGGTGTGGCACCGATTGCTGAACACCGATGGTATATATGGTTTTGGCGCGCACCTACAAGGAAATTTAGTCGGTATAGCTCACTACCTGTTCCATCACACTATCTCGATGGAAGATGCCTGCTACCTGCAAGATCTATTCGTCGACGAGACTGCCCGGGGGCATGGGGTGGCTCGCGCACTCATAGAGCGGGTAGCGCAATCGGCGCGCGAACATAACTCTTCCCGATTCTACTGGCAAACTCGTCAAGACAATACCACAGCTCGTTTACTCTATGACAAGGTTGCCAATCACAAGGGGTTCATTCGCTATGATTATCCGCTTGAGTAAGATACATTACTACTTTGTCATATCAGATAAAGTTGTTTCTAAATATTACTGCCCGTAGGCGGAGAAGGCTGCCGATTCATGCTGTCGGCAGCCTTCTCCTGATTTTTATTGAGCAATCCATTTTTTACCTTAATTTCATAACCGAAAGAATGGCTTAGGGGAGCTGCTTGTATATCGGGCACGCTCTAGTTCTTCGGCAATGATACGAATCCCCTCTTCAATATCCTGCTCATCGGTCCGAATGATGCTAAGACGCAGCAAGTTAAGCTTGGGAAAAGATGACAGGAACTGCTTATCGGTTGCCAGTACATCAACACCACGATTCTCCAATCGATTGATCAAATCTCCTGTATGAATTGACTCCGGAAGGTGGATTGAAGCGAAGAGCCCTCCGCAAGATTCGATGGTATATAAGCACTCTTTAGGCAATAATCGCTGTGAAATTTCCCTTAGATGTTTAATACGATGATTGTACAAAGATTTCATTTGCTTTACATGATGAGTATACATCCCGGACTTCATATAAATCTCAAGCACACCTTGAGAAAGCACTGAGGTGCTCAGATCCGCCGTATGTTTATGCCATTGGAGTAAAGGAATAAACGAATCAGGTACTACGGCCGCTGCAAGTCGTAATCCGGGCATCATCACTTTGGAAAAGCTTCTGAGATAAATAACATGGCTGGCTCCATTATAAGCGTGAATAGGATCTGCTTTACTGTTTGTTTCCAAATCAGCAAGATAATCATCCTCAACGATGTAAACGTCATTTGCTTTGGCGAGTTCTGCCAGTCTCTGTTTGTCTTCCGCTGTGTAAGAAGTGCCTAACGGATTATGGAAGCGCGGAATTGTGTAAAAAAACTTGATCATATTACTTTGAAAATAGCGCTCCAAAGTTACCCAATCAATCCCGTCAGGAGTTCTTTCGATGCCGATTACGGTTTGTCTTTGTGTCTTAAGCGCAGCAAGCATTCCCCAGTAGGTTGGTTGCTCAACCAGAATGTTGGTTTTTCCGTTTGGGAAAGGCATCCCAGCTAGAAGATGAAGAGCTTGCTGAGCGCCTGAAAATATAAAAACTTGCTGTGCCGAAGGGAAAACCTGTTGCTGCTGAAAAAGCTTCACGATCTCCTGGCGAAGAGAAAGCAAACCCTGTGGATCGGGATAAGTAAATATGGACGTCTCAAATAATTCCATCGCTTTATTCAAGCATTGACGAAAGTCGATTTGCGGTATCGACGCAGGATCGGGAGCCGCTGATGCAAAATCGATTCGTTTTGTCTGCAGCAGGGGAAGAAGCGCTTCTTTGGCTACGACAAAATAACCACTCTTCGGACGAGAATAAATGAGATGTTGATTTTCGAGTTCCTTATAAACTCCAATAATTGTGTTGAGACTGCAACCGAATCTTTCGCTCTGTATACGGATGGAAGGCAGCTTCTGACCGGGTTTGAAGAGACCATTGACTATTTCCGAACGAATGATTTGCTGAATGGATTCCTTTTTATTTTTCATATTTTTACCTCCAACTTTTAATTCGGTCAATTATCTGTACCCATACAGATGAGTAAATAGTCAATATACATTGCATTTTGTATCTACTATAATACAAAATAATCATACAGAAGTGTATTTTATAAATATTTTTCGTACCTTGATCTCTCAAAGTGTCGAGTGCATTTTTGTATAAAAATTTTTTTGAGGTGATTGTAATGAACAAAACGACAAGCGGCTGGATCAATGGTTTCCTGGGCGTGCTCATCTTCAGCGGCTCGCTACCCGCCACACGGTTGGCTGTCATGGATTTTGATCCGTTATTCCTCACCGTATGCCGTGCCGCAATTGCCGGGGTGTTAGCGGGACTGCTTCTCCTCATCTTCCGGCAACAACGGCCTGTCCGAAGCGACATCGTTCCGCTGTTGTTAGTAGCACTTTGCGTGGTAGTAGGTTTTCCACTGCTGACAGCCTTGGCGCTTAAGTCTGTCACATCCGTGCATGCAATTATCTACATTGGGCTTCTGCCGCTTTCGACGGCGATCTTCGGCGTACTACGGGGAGGTGAACGCCCGCGACCAACCTTTTGGATCTTATCAGCTATAGGCAGTTCCCTTGTAGCAGGATTCGCCCTAACACAAGGGGCTACATCTTCGCCGGTCGGTGATTCGTTAATGCTGGCTTCTATCATCGTGTGCGGTTACGGTTATGCGGAAGGGGCACGACTCTCAAGGAGGCTAGGGGGCTGGCAGGTGATCTCTTGGGCGCTCGTTCTTTCTCTTCCCGCTATGTCACTGCTCTCGTTTTATTACAGGCCGGTTTCGTGGGCGGGTATCAGTGGTCCGGCACTCTGGAGCCTTGCTTATGTCTCCCTGTTTAGTATGCTCATCGGCTTTGTGTTCTGGTATCGTGGTCTTGCCCAGGGAGGTATAGCAGCGGTCGGACAATTACAACTCCTCCAACCTTTCTTCGGCCTGCTACTTTCCGCTTTTGTTCTGCAGGAGTCAATTGGTTGGCCTATATTTATAGTAAATATCGGTGTCGTACTGTGCGTGGCAACTGCGCGGAGATTTGCATCAACATAGTTTTCAACGTCAGCTCTAAAGCTGCAAGATAACCGTATTATTGGTTCGCTGATGATGCATTTTCCATTAATTGAATTTCTAACTTACATCGAGTACCGAATCTTACACAGGTTGTATTTCTAAATTCTCTAGCGGATGAATTGATTGGTGTGAATGTAAAAGTTACTGCTTTAGGTTTAATGTTTTTAGGTTTAATCTTTACTGATACATAGCTTTTCAATAAAGATGTCCTCCATTTTGAGACAATATTCCCTCTTACTCTCTACATAGAAACCATAGAAAATTCTCCTCCTTTTATGATTTGAATATTATGTTATGAATCTATCAGAATGAATCCCTGCTGAAAAAAACCGCCATCCCTTTAACCAAGGAATGGCGGTTTTTAGATGATTGAACAATTAACGTACCATAGATTATCCAAAAATAGGAATTCATAGAACATACGTTCATTCTATAAGTATTTTTTATTCTTCACATCAGCATGCGTAACCCGCTTTTTTATTGAACTATCGTTTCCAGTTAGCGTAATGAAAAAGGAAATACTGCTCCACTTAGCTACGTCCCTTTGAATAAGCAAAGGACTGCAACGCGGCAGCCCTCAAATCTTTGGATTAGTATTTATTGTTATGATAAATATTAATTAGTGTCGCACCAACAACTAACGTTGAAATAACTACAATACAAACGAATATTGCACTTCCAGAGAATCCAATGGATTGAATCTTTTCATACAAGAAAATTAATTCGATAAGTAAAAGAGCAATCCAAATACCGGCATGCCTTCTCAACATATTAATCCTCCTCCGTGTCTTCTTATTGCAGTTGTCTGTTGCAATATTATATTGCGCTCTAGTTAACGTTAGCGGACTCAATTAATATTACCATAATAAGGAAGGTGTTATCTTGATTTTGGCGTTGTAATACCTCTATTTATCAAGCATTACAGTCCTTTAATTGAACACCCTACTTAACCGAACAAATAAACAAAAACCCGCATTATGCGGGTCATTAGCGGAATATTCTATTGTTATGCTACCGTGCGCTATTCCTCTTCATCTTTTTTCCGTTCCCAATAACTTCCCTCACCAAAGTAATCCTGACAAACGTTATCAAGGGTCTGCAACGTATCAATAAATCCTTTTAAATCACACGTATGAAAAGTATCTTTAAGTTCACGATTTTCTTCTGTAACTGAATATACGTGAATTTCTGTACAACCATCCCATCTAACATTAACATCAAGACACTTATCATCGGTTTCTAGTTCTAGAGCTATAGTTCCACCATCTTCATCTCTTTTATGTTCTGTTTTTATAATCCACAATATAAAACACCCCTTTTGGTATATGATTACCAAAAGGGGAACCTTTTAAAAGCAATTGTATACTGCGGCGGCGTCTGTCCGATTACATTTACTCAACTCTTGATTCCCAATTATTGTCAACAGTGTTTCACTATAGTTCTCCCATCCCTCGGTTTAGTCTCTACTTTCCATTTATCGAATCATTCTGGGGCACACACAAGCAACGATTATTTCGGCTCTTGTCAGAGTTGTGGTTAAGAAATTAATTTCAAACCAACCGCAGCGCTTAACACCATCGCGATGAACACAATCCGCTTCCAATCACTGGATTCACCATAGAAGAGCATCCCGACAACTGCGCCGCCAACCGTACCGATCCCTGTCCAGACCGCATATGACGTGCCCATCGGCAGGCTTTTCATCGCTATGCTAAGGAGTGCAAAACTCATGACTATGCCCACAATGAAAAGGCTAAAGGAGCGGATGGTTTTCGCTTTATTTATTTGGTTCATGCCCACGACGCCTACGACCTCAAACATCCCGGCAAACATGAGGAAAATCCAATCCATTAAACTGCAGCTCCTTTCTTTTCATGCTCTTTTGTCACAAATTTGAGACCAAATACGCCGGATAAAAGCAGCAAAATAAGAAATACTTTAAGAAACCTGAACGGCTCTCCGAACAGCAGCATTTCCACCAATACGGTGCCGGCTGTCCCCATTCCCGTAAAGACAGCATACACAGTCCCCACAGGAAGTTTGGTAGACGCGCTAATAACTAGATGAAATGATATATACATTGCAATGATTGTGCCTATCCACATCATCGTCGTATCCGAATGTTTTAAACCCGTAACCCACATCACTTCAAAAAAAGCGCCGATAAATATATAAATCCAATTACGATTCATGTGTATGATCCTCCAGCTGTTTTACGATTTGATACCACGCCAGTATACGAACCAGGAAGCTTCAATCCTTTTAAGCGACTTTTCAGCTCCACCAAATAACAACTCTACAAACATGCCATCCAGTACAGCAAGAAAAGCAACTGCCGCCATTTCACTGCTGACATCTGCATGAATGCTACCTGCTGCTATTGCTCGATCAAAGACAGGAATTAACTTCGTTTCAAGCGTATCTAAATAATGATAACCTTGTTTGACAATCTCATTATAGAGATGGGAAGGCGGAAAAAAGGCAACACGCAAGAAAAATTTGGTGTTATCATCTTGTTCGTAGCAATCTTTATATTGAATAAGAAAGCCATAAAGAAGCTGGTCCATTGAAAGATGCTTATGGCGATCGAGATACTCGACAACAAATTTCAATTCCTTCGCTAGCACATCGTCAAACAAATCAAGAAAAAGTTCATCTTTCCCCTTGAAATGTGTATAAATGGATTGCTTTTTGATGCCTACCTCCGTAGCAATATCTGCAAGAGACGCACCTTCATATCCGTTTTTGGCAAACTGTGTGAGGGCTACCTCTTTGATCCGAGTTGCAGTCATTTGTCTCACCCTTCCTTCCGAACGTTCGTCAGGATGATTGTAACACGTTCTCCGTCTTGGGGCAACCTATGAAAAAGATTGCCAACCACCTAGCCAGAATGGCAGGATAGTAGGCAATCTTATATTGTTTAGATGCAATATAGGGTTCTAAAATTAATATTAACTTTGATAGCCGGTCTCTGCGTTTCTATTCCCAACTTTAACAATAACATCCTTCGTTTGACCATCTCGAGAGATTGTTATTTTCAGTTCGTCTCCCACGGCCGCGGCTTGCACAACTTTTGTAATGTCATCAGTGCTTGAGATTGCTGTGCCATTCACATCCAAAATAACGTCGTACTGACGAATGCCTGCTTGAAAAGCTGGCGTACCTTGCTGCACCTGAGTAACTACGGCACCTTTTGTGCTATTGATTTTTAAGTCATCTAGCATATTATCCGAAATATTTTGTAAAGCTACACCGATGTATGGTGCTGGCTCTTTTGGAATCGTTTCGTTATTCTTCAGTTTATCTACAACAGAACTAATCGTGCTCGCGGGAATTGCAAAGCCCATTCCTTGCGCTTCAGCGTTTACAGCTGTATTGATACCGATAACTTCGCCATTCATATTCAAAAGCGGACCGCCGGAGTTTCCTGGATTAATCGCTGTATCCGTTTGTAGCAAATGTTTGTAATTTCGAGTGCCCTGTACATCATCGATGCTGATCGTGCGCTCTTTGGCGCTTAAAACACCCGTAGTTACGGAGTAATCGAAGTCATACGGGTTACCGATCGCAACAAGCCAATCCCCTACCTGCGTATTGTCGGAGTTACCAATATTCAGAGCAGGAAAAGCTTTATCTCCTTCAATCTTGAGCACAGCCAAGTCTAGATCATAGCTACTTCCAAGTAGTTTAGCCGTAAAAGGTGTGTCGTAGCCCTGCACATAGACATCGATTTCGTCTGCGCCATTAATTACATGCTCATTCGTTAAAATATAACCACTCGAGTCGAAAACGAAGCCAGATCCAATTCCATTTTCAATGGTATCTCCGCTTTCAGTACCTTGCCCTAGTAGGTTTCTTCTATTCTGTCCAATATTCGTCTGTTTTACTTTGGTCTCGATTTTAACAATGGCTGGACTAGCAGCTTTTGCAATGGATGAGATACTGTTCGTACCTGATGGGGTTAACGATGCAGTTTGGACACCAGATGCTGTCGAGTTTGTTGCAGCAGCAGTGACGCCTGATTGAACGGACCCGGCAGCATACCCAAATAGATTCAACTTATCCGATGTGTACATCAACCCGCCTACAACGACCGCACCGGCCATAAAAGCCGCAAACATAGGTCTCCATTTTGTGTTCCGCGTCTTGTTTTCAACCTTTATATCATTTAAACTAATCATATTTTTCATATCTTCATTCATGCGATTACCGCCTCTCGTGTGCCTATTGATTTGATTTGTGTTGATAGATTGAAGTATAGGACACTAACCTGAAGTGTTACTTAAGTTGGGCTGAGAGGCATATGAAAGTTAGCTGAAAGTATGCTGAAGGTGTCGAAATGATAATTTTCTACTTGATGGGAAACCCTAACCACAAAATAAATAAATGACTACGGATCAAATTATTTGGCAGGCGGCGTTCTTTGGCCCATCAGCCCGACAAAACCAGTCGTCGAAAACAATAGAGATAATTCTTTCTTAAGATAAAGGAAGCATCAGACCATCTGCATTAATGATGGTTAGAATGATGATTAACGCAGTGAAAACGATGGCCGCTGCTGTTTTACTGATTGGATCCTTGACCCTGAAATACGCGAGACACGCCAATAACATAGTGACTCCAAGCCAAATGCCAGCCCATGCGACCGCCCTACATACCAGTAGCCGATGATGAGTAATGCTGCTCCGACTAACTGGACCACTCATTCCCACCTAATTGATTACTGGCGACCTTTTGTAAGGATTCGGAACATGATGCCGAATTTATCCGTAACATTGCCGTAAGCGGGGCTGAAGAAACTAGCTTGAAGCGAATCGTTCACTTGACCATCTTCCTTCAATGCTTCAAAATATTTGGTAGCATTATCTTTATCGTTGGTTTGAACAACGATGGTGATTTGTGTTCCCTTCTCGTAGGTGCTTCCGGTGATATGATCTGTAATCTGTAGTTCCGAATCGCCGATTTTCAAGATAGCATAATTAACCTGGACCTTCTTTTCCGGAGGCAGTGGAGCTTTGGGATCTTCCGGCATGTCACCGAATCGCAGCATATAGGCGACCTTGGCATCCAATGCCTTTACGTAAAAATCTATTGCTTCCTGGGCACTTCCGTTCATTTCAAGAAAAGGGATCAAACAAGTACTCACAACAATCATCTCCTTCGTTTAAATGTTCTTTCCGGGAAACCCTCGGTATTCTTCGTATGATCCGAGATCGACATGATTGCCGAACAAGCGCGCGTTCGCCAGCTCGATTTAACAGAAATGAAGTAGACGCAAGGACCTTGGCTATTGAATAAATACGTCTGAAAAAAGTGAATTAATAAGCTCTGAAGGTTGATCTATGAAAAAAGCTGATATCCGTTCTACACGGGTATCAGCTTTTTTCGATTTGAAATATTATTTTACCAAGATGGGACACTTAGTAGATACTGATGGTACGATCTGAAAAATGATTTCACCAATTTACAACTTATTGTTGTCCATAAAACTCCTTATTTTAGAAATTGGTAACTTTTTGTATATTTGTGCGTCATTAATAATGTACTATCCCTGAAAGGAGGAGTTTCATTGAATAAGTATGTATTTGTAGCTTTAACAATCATGGTTCTAGGCTTAATCTTTCTAATAACTACAACAAATAAAAATCCACTCCATATTTACCTCTTACCCGAAAATTTTGTTGGAGAAGTAGAAGTTACTTTTGACCAATCGGATTACCCACCACTTCCTAAAGAAATAAATACATTTATTTATAACATACCTAAGTCAGGTAAGTTGAAAACCTCAAATACCATGGAAAGTGGACCTGTTGAGGTAAACTATGTTGATAAACAGGGTCAGCGTAAGAAAGTAAGCAATGAACAATTTCATGGGGTGTCTTCGCATAGTGGAGGCGAAGATGATCTAACAGTTGCTACATTATTTATTGGTACAAAAGAACAATACGAAAATTATGTGAAACAACAATAATGTTGTTGCTAGGAACCTTGGATGATAATTATTTTTCTGACATTACGACATGTTCGCTTCTCCTACGATTTCTTTGGTAAAGGGGTCAACTAGAATGTTTGCTACTACTCCGCTATAAAGGTATCCAACATTCCAATAAGGAATTAATTTGAACCAAACTATCTCAGTATCAGTTCCATGATATTTGCTTTCTTCACCATGAAAAGCAATTGAAATAGCTTCTTTTTTTAAAAATGTACTTAGCAAAATGATAATTTAGTAATGTAATTTCAGTCAATCAATAAGTGTTACCAATTTTATGTAAATTTTTCCTTTCGATTTAGATTTGTCGGATGTCGGATGACAAGAACATATATCCTTAAAGGTGATTTCTCGCAGCATTCGCCACTGATCTAAACACGAATCACTTATATGAGAAATAGAAAAAGTCCTGATGTACCAACGATTTCTTGATCACCAGGACTTTCCGTTATTCAATAAGTATTAGTAGATGAATCATTTCCTTTGCTCCCAAAGTTATCTTCAAAGAGTCACATTGCATATCAGAAATATTCGTTTGGATTTGTTCCAAAGCATCGGTCCTGAACGCCGCTTCGATTTTCCGATTCGGGAACTGCAACCGCGCATCGGTCTCTTGATCCATACAGTTGATCAGGCGCACCAGAATCCCTCTGCCTTCCTCCGCCGGTTTCACATCGAATATTTGAACGCCATCGCCGTCGATCCGAAGGAATTGGCCAGCCTCTTCTTCTCTGCAATCGACAACCGGCGTCGCGTATACGGAAGCCGTAGCTCTCGCGGATGTCATCATCACGGTTGCAGGATCGAAGGATTGGAAGGTCGATAGGGTATAAACAAACTCGACAGCACCTGGTTGGCGGCCTCGGAAATTCGTATCCCAATAATTATTCATCGGCCAAGCCAATAATAAGGGGTTCTCCTTTTTTTCGATCGTTTGCTGCTCTTTGCCAAAATTAAAATCCCCCACCTGCACGAGCGGAGCATCGGGGCAGCTCATCGTCACGCCATACTGTCGGTCGTAGACCGAAACGCTCTTATCAACCGTGATATAATCTCTGCACACGCCCGGCAGCTGTTGCGCGTCCAATTCGACCAATTGTCCGGCAGTATCGTAATGGCAGCGCCACACTTGCAGATTTAACGGAATCGCGAAATAAGTGCCCTCCGGCGCCGTTATGTCCTGCTTGAAGAATGAGGCTTTCATTTCGATGTCCGGCTTATAGCTAAAAAAGGTATATTTCTGCTCCAACCCCTTTACACCCGGCGCGTCCCAGCTTAGGATCAAGGAGGCGCTATACGCGCTTCTCTCAACGCGACAGAACTTTAACTGGGTATAGGTTTGTCTCCTCGCCTTCCAGTCATGGTTCCAATCGGACAAGCTGTTGTTTCCTCTTTCGACGTCTCTAGGGAAAATGGTGCTGCGATTATTCATTTGATAGATCGGATCGACCGTTTCCTGAACGTATTGGAACAACGTCCAAGGGCTGGATAAATCGAGCACTTCCCAGTCCTGCTGTTTATCAAATAAGCTCATAATCCGACCCGTCAGAGGGTCGAACCGGAACGAATGGAACGGCGTTTCGATCGATCCCTCGTGAATCGTAATCTCCCGGAACCAAGGGCCTCCGCCTGCAGTTCCGATGGTCCCCATGTCAGCCTGAATGTCCGTCGACCATTCCGCTTCCCGCAGCGTCTGATATGGTATTTTGCGCCAGCTGAAAGGAGGCAGTTCGATCTTGCCGTAGCTCGTCCCTTGATGATAGACGTCGTTGTTCATAAGGACATGGCGCATCCGATCGGCACCAAGATGTCTTCCCGGGTCTTGAAGTTGGAAGGAATGCGAATCTCGTGCGTTACGGCAACGGAAGACGGATTAAGGAGCATCAAGCCTTCCGGCTCTTCCGATTGCAGCCGATTGTTCGCCAGCTTTTCCAGATGAACGTTCAGCAAGTATCCCGTTAAGCTGTTGGCTTGATAGGCGTAATGAGCTTTATGCATCCATTGGATCTCCACGTTCGGATGATCCGGCTCCGAAACGGAATTAAAAGCGCCCCAAGTGTGCTCGTCGTACAAATGGATCTGATTCCAAGCTTCCTTCTTGACCAAGGCGAACGAACGGTCTTCCTCCCGCCGGAAAGCATCGAGCAGCTCGACTGCCTTCATACCTTGCTTCGTACGACGGTTTAGCTTCGTTTCTTTGGCGGAGCTCGCCGAGCCGAAGTTCCAATAATCCGTCCAATCTCCGGTGTAGGTCGGCAGCTTCACCGCATGTTCCCGGACTCTTGCATGCAATTGTTCGGGCGTGACGAACGATATCTTGATTCCATGCTCTTCTTCATTCCACTTTTTCAATAGCCCAGCCAATTCACGATCCGGCGGATTGTTATCGTACAGTGGAATATTCGTCGCGGTCAAGTAAACGAAGTCGAACGGATATTCCGGGTTCGCGTCTATTTTGCGTAAATATTTGGACAGCCCTTGGGCCATTATGTTCGTGTCTTTGGCATTGACGTCGCAAATTTGGCTGAACAGTGAATAATGCTCGCCGTTGAAGGTCAGCAGCTTTCTGCGATCCGGAGCTTCCCAATGAAACGCGTTCGGTCTATTGAAAGGAACGCCGCCGAAATGGATATTGATGCCCATGATGAAAAACTGTACGCCGGCATCGAGCAGCAGCTGCGCATAGGGCCATGGTTGACCGTTAATGTCATGGTGAATGGCGGTTTTTATCTCGATCTCGAACAAATCGCGCAACCGGCGGATGGGATACAGCGTTCTCGCCGCCTCCTCGGCCGAGCAGAGCGGAGTCATATGCATATAAGATGCCGAGATGCTCATCTGGCCATTGTGCAAAAAATATTTAAACCGCTGAACCTGTTTCTCCGTCGCCGTTTCCAGCCAGCGCAGAACGGGGAGGCTGGACTCGCAGGTCCATCGGAAGCGGTTGAACTCTTCCCACTCCTCGGTCATCTCGCATAGATCCAGCGCTTGATCGATGTACCTGCTTTGCATTTCAAGCAAGATCGGCTGCGCATGTGTGTATCCGACATCCAAGTGGCTGTGGTGCAGCACAAGCACTTCTTTGATAGTAGACATATATTCATCCATCCTCTTTCAGTCCTTATATTTCATGGCTTAGCTGATCTTCAAATGACACTGTAAGTTATAATTCTTACCTGGTTCTGTAGCAAAAGTTATTACGTTTTCAGACATCTGCCATTCGATTTCCCTTCGCCGGCTTCCGTCTATTTCCATTATGCTGATTTCACCAGTAGGCCATGGGTTTAAGAGTTTGCATATTCTTCCTTTCTCACTCTTAATGTCAACGTACTTTATCGTTTCATCTGATAGTTCACTTGATACAAGAAAGGCCCCAACGGCTCTTAGGTTCATAAATCGAGCATTTCTTGCTCGAGGCCAAACAGGGAACAATCGAATGACATGCTCATGACTTTGCATCAACATCTCATTGATTGCCGAAGGTACCCCGCTACAACACTCAATGCCGCCTCCGCCAAAGAAGATAAAGAGGTTTGGGAAGCTATTCTCTAAACACTGACGGCGAAGTTCATGTAAGATAATCTCGGGATCATAGCCAACACGTGCTGCGGAAGTAAATATCGTTGGAAAGCCGTTATAATCCTTCCAACGGTTAATGACAGTAATTGTATTTCTAGCAATTTCAAGAAACTTCGGATCTGAATCTAGCCCGATCGCTCCTGGCCATATATGCTGAATTGCCAGCGTATTGTCATTCCACCAATCACGCCCTTGCTCCGTTAACCGAAATATCGTTTTCCCATCACGCTCAAATGTCGGAAAATCGCTACTATGCTCCAAGATATGCGACCATTTTTCCCGTCGATTCGCGTCGAGGCCCATTTCTTTTGAAATATCGAGCAGCCCTTTAAATACCGTTCGGACAACCCCTAATGAAAGGATGGGATTCATGTCCTCGAAGTCCTGCAGCCATTCATCATTGGGATGTGAATCTGCACATGTTGAGACTTCGTGAATAGCATCACGATATATGACGTATCGGTTACCTTCGAATGTCAAATAATCTTCCCAAAAATTAGCAACCTCGATCAGATAGGGGTAAGCAACTTGTCTAGCGTATTGCAAATCATAAGAATAATAAAAACGCATCAACATATTGATTGCGCTTAGAGCCGTGTTGCTTTTCTGCCCCAAAAACAAATGTCCATTCTCATATTTAAGGCTTGCTTGTGTAGTTGACATCGCAGTCGAAAGTCCTTTGGGCCCTATACCGACATCGTAGTAGATTCCGCTGCATCCTAAATATTGTTCGGCATACTTGCGGCCGTTCGGCATATATTCCAGCAGCGGCGTATCATAAGGTTCACTCAATTCAATATGATTGGATGAATAGACGCCCCACCATGGCGCTTGATAATTGTAATTCAAGTGATAGTCTCCAGACCAAGCAGGGCTGTCTGTTGTGATCCAGTTGCCAAACAAGCCAGGTGGAAATTGCTTGTTACGGCTGCAGGAAGCCATAATATAATGGGAACCATACCAAAACTTCTCCAGCAGCTCATCTCCGATATCTATCGATGACTTGCCCCAAAATTGATTCCACCAGTCTTCATGCTCCGAGTGAAGCCTATTAATCCGACTCTCATTGAAGGCCCTTATCCTTCCGATTGACTCTTGTAAGTAGTCCTCTTCATCATGATTCGTCAGCACATAACTAACGATATAACTTTTTATTCCAGGTATTAATTCAAATGAATTGCCACTATCAGCAAAGCAGCGCATGGCAATAGCACCTTCGGTTGGCCACTCCAAGTCGGCGCCATTGAATGTTCGTGCTACCCATGTCACATCGACCTCCTTCCCACAATGAGTTTGCGATTCATTCCCAGACTGTACCCACAAGTCTAACGCCACCGATACAGCTTTCCCTTCGCAAGTTAATTCCACGACCAGCACATTGTCTGTAGCTGATACCCAAGCTGTCATGGTTACTGTCGATGATTCCCCTTGGAACGTAGACACAACATTAGCTTCGAGCAGCCTTTGTTCGCTATAATACGATGCTCCGGACAACTCAGGAATATGGATGTCTATTCCCCCGATTAAACATGGACTTCCGTTCGGGTAGATCAACTTGGCTTTCCAAAAGTCCGTCTTCGATATCCATAACCTCTGTTGTTCAGGCGGTCCGCTAATGACAACACCAATATCTCCGTTTCCAATTAAAGGACCATCGACAACTTTGTCTGAAGGTACATTTTTCGGAAGTTCCTTGAAGATCCCCTTATACTTTTCTAGTTGTTTTCTCCAATCCATGATCATTTCTCCACCTTCTTAAAGACATTTTTTAATAATGCCCGTTACATTCTCAAAGAGGAATATAACGGGCATTTCATTTCTATTTCTTTGCCGCTCTGTCTTGATATCTCTTCAGCGCATCATTATAGATTTGCAGAACTTTATCAAGATTGCCTGTCTTTTTAATTTTTTCTTGGAATGCTATCCAGTTCTCAATTTTTTCTTTTCCGTTGATAAATTTATTTTGCATTTCAGCTACATAAGTATTAATTGGTGATAGATTCGAATTAATCAGTTCTTTTTCAGCATCTGTAAATTCAAGATAAGGTTCTTTAATCCAAGGAGGTGTAAAGTCATTTGGAAATGGTAAATCCTTAAAAGCAGTTTCCCAAGGTGTCTCGATGAGCTTACCATCTACAATAGAAGCGTCTTTGGGAGCAAAATTAACGAATGCTCTTGTATCAATTGCTGCTTGTAAACCTGGACGATATGAGGCGCTGGATCTCATGCCATATTTATCGCCTTCAGCCCAAGTATTTGCAGCATTTTTAATTGAATCAACAAAGTTAGGCAATCCATCAGCACCCATTGTATAAGTAGTTCCTTCAATCCCCCAAGTTGTCAATTTAATGATATCAGGTTTGTATTGCAAATCTAATAACTTCGCGAGCTCTTTTCCATTTTTCGACTTAGAATTTATTACCATTATCGCATTCAGGTCAACACCGACGGTGCTAAAATCATAAATACTTTGCCATGCTGTTCCATACTTTGGATTGTTCGGAAATAGGGATATGGCAAACTTTTCCCCTCCAGTTGCTGAACGGTTCCATTCAGCAGCAGCATTAAACCAGTTTTGTAATAAAATATAATTCGTTCCACTCAACATTTTCTTCTTAATCGCATCGCTTTTATCCGAAAATACCTCAGGGTCCAGCAAGTTCTCGGAGTATAGTCTATTTGCAAACTCTAAAGCTTCCTTATATGACTCTTCTGTTGGTCCAAATACATATTTCTGACCGTTCCAGTAAATCTTTGCTCCACCATTATGATTAGCATTAAAAAGTGCATCAAAGGAACCTGAAGAATTTATAGGGAATGAATTAGGATATACTTCCTTCAACTTTTTGGCAGCGCCATAAAGCTCATCAAAAGTTTTTGGAATTTCGATAGCATTCTTTTGTAAAATATCATAGCGGTATGTCGCAGGTGTGTACACACCCATTCCTTTATCTTTCGCCTGTCTAGGAAGATTCATATTCCATAATCCATAAATTTTACCATCCGACCTGATCGCCTTGATTTGTCCATCCGGCGCCTTGTCAACTAAGCTCATGTAGTTAGGAAGGAGATCTTTATAGGAGCTTAACTCCAGAAAGAGGCCCTGAGTCTCATACTTCTTATAAAGGTCTTGGCTCATAATCATAAATAAATCCGTTGTGTCACCACTCGCAAGCAAAAGATTAGACTTTTCTTTGTATTCACTGATTGGAATATAATTATATTTAATGTCAAGCTTTTTCCCCATTATCGACTCCATTTGTTTAACCCATTCCTTATGAACCATGGAGTCTTCAATTTTCGCGCCAAATGAAGGTAAAGTAACTGAGAAGCTTAGTGTTTCACCTGATTTTGTGGAGTCTGCTGGTTTATTTGATTGTGATGGTTTTTCACTGTTTGCCGAACTTTCTGTTTTGGAGTTAGAGCTGCACCCTGCAAACAAACTTACCATAATAATAACTGCGAGAATTAGTGAAGTTAATCTTACACGCTTTTTCATTTACACCCCTCCAGGAGTAATTCATTTTGCACTTCATCAAAGTATGTAGATCACTCATTGATTTCAAAAGTTCATATTATAGGCATCTCCTCCTTTCAGCCCCTTTAGTTACCCTCAGAAAACTAACCTTTAATAGCCCCGATCATTACACCTTTCACAAAATATTTTTGAAGAAATGGATATATTAACATGATTGGAAACATCGCAAGGACTACAATCGCCATTTGTATATTTTTCGGATCCATCTTCATTTGCGCTAGCATGGCTTGCATGATTTCTGTTCCACTTCCTGAATCGAAGGAAATCGTATACAAATATTTTCTAAGTATTAGCTGCAAAGGATATTTGCTCTCATCTTGAAGATAGATCAGCGCTTCAAACCAACTGTTCCAGCTACCGACAATGCCAAACAGTGAAAAAGTTGCCAAAAGAGGTTTCGAAAGCGGCAAGTAAATCTTTGATAAAATTTGCACATCATTGGCACCGTCAATTACAGCGGATTCTCGCAAATCATAGGGTATAGATTGGTAAAATGATCTAAACAGAAAGACGTTAAACGCAGATACACAACCAGGGATCACCATGACCCAATACGTATCAAGCAAGTGAAGGCTCCTCGCCAATAAATAAGTAGGAATCAAACCTCCGCTAAAGAACATCGTAACCACCAGAAATACTGCAAGAAATTTTCTAGCCATAAAGTCTGTAATTGTAAGCGGATACGCCATGAGCGAAGTGAATGTCAACATAAATAAAGTGGTTCCAGCCGCATAAATGATGGAATGAAAATATCCAGAATACATAAATGGATCTTTTAAAATATAACTGTAGCCACTGACGTTAAATCCTTTTGGAAAAATAGTAATATCGCCTCTTAGAATATGTTCACTATTACTTAAAGAAACTGCTATCACGTTTAAGAATGGGTATAACATGGTCACACATAAAAGCAACATGATAAGAATATTAAATAGGTCAAATAACTTCGAACCAAGACTCTCTTTACCTGCCATCCTCGACACCCCTTAATATAAACTCGTCTCCGATACTTTACGACTAAACTTGTTAGCTGCAATAAGTAATATAAAAGCAATGACCGACTGAAAGAGTCCAATTGCCGTTGTGTACTCAAATCTTGCTCCAATAATACCCTCTCGGTATAGATAAGTGCCTATAACATCAGCAACCTCGTATGTATCTGGATTATATAGCAATAGAACCTTCTGAAAATCTGCGCCTAAAATTCCGCTGACGGATAATATAAGCATAATAATTGTTGTCGATTTAATATGTGGCCAGTTGATATGCAGCACTTTCTTCCAACGGCTTGCTCCATCGATACTTGCAGCGTCGTACAAGGTAGGATCAACACTGCTTAATGCTGCCAAGTATAAAATTGTACCGAAACCGATACCCTGCCAAATATTTGTACTAACAAACATGGTTCTAAACCAACTAGGTTCTGATAGAAACACAATGGGGTCAACGCCAAACAGTGAAGCGATTTTGTTAAATAACCCCTCTCGCTCTGTAAACGTTCTAAGTATACCCACTATGATCACAGTAGATATAAAATGCGGCAAATAGGAGATGGTCTGTACTACTTTTTTTAAAACAGAATGTTTTATTTCATTAAATAACAATGCAAGAATTATTGGAGCCGGAAACCCCCAGAGCAAGGAATAGATACTTAACAACAATGTGTTCTTAATAACTCTCAGCGCCATCGGATCTCCAAAAAATTGAATAAAGTACTTAAAACCTACCCATTCACTTCCCCATATTCCATGCGCAGCGCTATATTTTTTGAACGCAATCTGTATCCCGTACATTGGAAAATAGCTAAAAATTAATACAACTAGAAAACCAGGTAATACCATTAATAAAAGGTATCGTTGCGCCCAGAACTTGTTTAAAAACTTGTGTGAACTAAACATCTTGTCATGATCCCCCTCTGAAAACATGGAATTACACTTTTTTTAGCATCCACAATCGGAAGCGCCTTCATTTAAATTGAAGTATTTCACAAAATAATAATACAATCACCATTATTTTGTGTCAATAGTTTGTTGATAATTTAATACATAAATCACTTTTATTGATACAATAACGGTAATTGTGTTCATTTTATAAAAAATAAAAACCCACCCCGTCGAAAATTTAAAATCCATTTTCAACAAGGCGGGCTTCTTTGATCGAAACCATATATTCATTTAAAAACTAATTTAGGTTGAAATTGATCTAACAGTCTCCCCAAGATATATCTTTGATTTGCACACTTGGCCAATACAATTGGGATCCTCATTTCTATTGATCAAGTTAATCAATAGTTTGGCAGCAGCCTGCCCCATTTCATAAAAGGGTTGAACGATTCCTGTTACATTTAATTTAATTTTTTGATTTAAATTCAAAGCATCATAGGTTACCAACGATACATCACCAGGAATATTATATTCCATCTTTTCTAAAACACAAACTGCAGCTTCCGCAATCTGATCATTCGCGGTAAATACTGCAGTAAAATTAATTTGTTTTATTTTTTGCTCAAGAGCCTGACAATACGCATCGAATTCGTCGTGAAAATCTTCAAAGCTAGTTGGAACGAACACATCAAATTCCTCAAAATATTCTATATTTGAATCAAAAAAAGCCTGTTTAAATCCAAAAAGTCGCTCACTTACAGAACCAAAATTGCTATTTCTGATAAATAATATACGTTGATGTCCTTGATTTATTAAAAGCTTAGTTAGTTTGTAAGCTCCAGAAATATTATCGCTGGTCACATATGGAATATCAGTGTTGTATATCGTTCGAGCCAAGCAAACAATTTTAATTCCATTATTTTCAAGTAAGGAGAATATTCTATTGTTAACTTCTTCATATCCTTGGTTAAAAACTGGACTTAATATGACTCCTTCTACTTTTTTCTCCACCGCTGCGCTTACCAGAAGTTCTAACTTTTCTAAATTTCGATCATTGCTAGAACTTATTAGATGATACTTCTGTGAATATAATACATCTTCAACTCCTCTTAAAGCGGATGCCCATAAAGGATTTTCAATGCTAAAAACAAAAGCAGTCACCAGACGAGAACGGTCATGAAGAGGAACCTCCCCTTTATTCATGAAGGTTCCTCTTCGGCCATCTCGGATTAGCCAACCTTCCTCCACTAGCTCTTTAAAAGCTTTCTCCACTGTATTAACACTGGAATCATAATATTGAGAAAGCTCTCTGCTTGAAGGCAGTCTATCTCCTTGATTCCACTGAGCATTCATTAGCCTACTTTTAAGATCTTCCTTAATACTGATGTACTTTAACACTGATATACCTCTCTAACTGGTGTAATTATACTTAAGTTAACTTTAAACTTTTACATTATCTGTGTCAATATTATTGATACAAACTAACATACCGTAAAAGTCTGATGAAGATTAAGTAAGAAATACATCTTTATCGTTATCCTTTCAAAGAGCTGGAAGTTATGCCTCCACGAATTGTCTCTGCATCGCAAGGTACATCACGATAATCGGCTGCGAAGCCAGGGACATCATCGAGAACATCTGGTCCCAGTTGACCGAAAATTGCTCGATGACGTGACATAAATACCCGCCGTGATCGTTGTCCCTTTAATCGGTCCGATAATAATCTGTCCGTTCACTATGTTAGCTGGACTAAGATTTCGCTTATAGTACGATTCCCCCGCTTGTTCAAATAACAATCCGGGCATACCTTCGCCGTTCAGGTCAACCCACTGGTAGACTGAGCCGTCAATGCCGATGGGCATATGCTCCAAGCTGTCACCGCGAAGCTCTCGAAGTTCCTTCTGAATGCTTGCTTCTTTGTAGGTAAATTCAACCGGGGGAAGCGAAGCGGATCGATAGGTGACGACGGGTGCTGAGCTTCTTTCTCGTTCGCATAGGTGAACTCCGTTGAACGAGTAAGTCCCTCATAGCCCTCCTCGCCTTCCGGACCGTCTTGAATGTGATGAAACATCAGTACGCGCCTACACATGTAGATCTCGGTGAAGATTACTTTGACAAACAAAAACAACAATCTTTTGTAAATATAAAGTGCCTAACAAACCATCTATTTTCATGGAAGTGAACAAGCGAAGATTTCGACTTATGAATGTGTTAAAGATTAACGCCCTGTCTTCACTTTTCGAATGAATCGTCTATCAATATAGAAAGCAGTAAGCAATGCAGCTAAACTAATCAAAACTGGTATACCGAAAGCTTCATAGGAAAAAGGGTTGCCTTCGAATTTTAGATTGGTCTCACGGTAATCCAATCGCTTGGCACCATATTTAGCAGTCAGGACGTCCTCTTGCTTGGCTAAATCTTCAAGTGGAGCATCAAAGATAAATCTGTCAAAGGAGCCGCTGTGAATGAACTCAGGTACCACGTTACGTCCCTTTTCGTTCCACTGTTTGACATCTGCCGCAGCTAAAAACTTCGCCTCCACTCCAGGCACGAACATTCGATCTAGCTTCGGCGCATTCGACATTTGAAATCGGGTGACTAGGTTAAGGTGATACTTCGTAACGATTGGCTGCTTAACGTCTGAGATGGTATGCACCTTTGTTGTTCCAGAAGCTGCGTAAGTATCAAAAATCGTCGTAAGTGCTCCGTCATCCATCCTGTTATACAACAATACCCCTGCGCTTTTTTTGTTCCATTGGAATGCTTTGTTAAGCGAAAAAATCATCTCGGTTCGATCAATATAATAGGGGTCTACCTTCGGATTTTTGACGAAATAATAAGAAGGGTAATTCATCTCTTTCGCTATTTTCTCCGCCACAGGCTCGCCTAATTGCTGTGAGATCACATAGAGGACTGCATCGACTCCTGAAGTGAGAGCTGCTGAAGCGACGATGTTCCCGTCTGCGACATAACGCAAATCCCTTCTCCATTTTGTTTCAGGATATTTATCGACTTCATGAAAATCAAAACTTTTCCAGTCGGTAGTTGCTTCTTTCCCTTTTAATAAACCTGTATCGGCCAGATTCAACGCACCAGCGCAAATGCTTAACAACTTCGTATCAGAATGTTTTTGTATCCATTCCCGGACAGGTTTATACTTTGCTTCGTCAACCATAGGCATGGCCGGGATCACAATAAGGTCGGGACTTTTTCCTAATAATCGATCCAGTTCATCAAAAGAATAGTGGGGCATCAGATCCAGACCGCCAGAGAGTGTTTTCATGCTTTTGTCCGGGGCAACTGCATATACGTTATATGACTCAGTCATCGCAAACATTTCATACGGAACCATAAAATCAAACACTTCTGTCGTCGGATTGGATAAAATGACAGCTACTGTAGGTTTTTTTGGATTATGTTCAGGCACGCTCACGCCTTGTAATGCAGGCATTGGTGTTTGCCGAGTGGGAAACCAGTATTCCTGATTTGATCGAATATACCCAAACGCACCGATCCCTCCGAAAAGTAAAACGAACGTCATTACATAGACAACGACACGTAATATGAACTTCTTCATCTTTGATTCTCCTCTGACCAAAATTTTTTATGTTTGCTTCCCCAAGTAAAACTATAATTAATCTCTGTGAACTCCATATTTATGTGTGACTTCCTCCTTCCTCATTACCTGGTTGGCATGAAATCATCATAAAGGAGAACCGTTCGTTAGAACGCGCAAACAAAGAACGCCATTCCCGCAAATTTTTGCGGAGTCCGCGCAATTTGTCTCTCACTTATTGCAAACAAAAAAGGCCGGTATTTACCCGCCCATCTCATGGATTAAAATAAATCTTCTGTTGGTAATATCCCCAAACTCTTTGCTTTTTTGATTACTTCGACCCTCGAACTGACATGTAGTTTTTGAAATAATTCGGTCAGACTATATTCGAGCGACCGCTGGCTAATCATCAATGTTTTTGAAATTTCCTTGTTGCTTTTACCTTTTGCCAATTCCCGTAACAGTTTTTCTTCTTCAGGTGTTATCGTTGTCTTCTCATTTTCCGTGTCACTGGCCACCACAATCTCCTGACGTCTTAACTGCTTTAGCAGTTGCATCGGAACAATGGCTTCTTTCCTTGCTGCACATCGTATTGCCTGGATGAGTTGTTCGCGTGTGGAGGTCTTGGCAATGAATCCGGAAACTCCTGACTCCATAAGCAAGTTGAAATGAGGGGCGATATCAAAACCCGAATAAATGAGAATCACGGCATCCGGGACGTATTCCAGTACTTTGCGTGTCAAATCTGCGCCGTTTGTATTCGGCATGTATAAATCAAAAAGCATCACGTCAAATTTCTTTAATCGCACCACATCAGGCACATAATAAACATCTGTCTCGATCGTAACTTTCATATCCGGCTCGGATTCGATCAACATCTTGGTTCCCTCGACGACTGATCTATGATCGTCAACCAATAAGATTTCCATATCGTTCACCTTTGACTTTTATAGTAATCGGAAGTGAAATTCTGACATGAAACCCTTGCCCCGGCGCAGATTTCAATTCCACATCCCCTTCTAAACTGAGAACCCTTTTTTCGATGCCTGCAATGCCCATGCTTTGGAAGGATCCTTCGAGCGCAGATACATCCATCCCGATACCATCGTCCAAATAGGAAAAATCAATCTGTCCGTCCTCAGTCGTCAATGCCATCGTTACCTTATTTGCTCGGGAGTGCTTGGTTGCATTGTTTAGCAATTCCTGAACAATCCGGTAAATGCCGAGAATTTGTTCCTCCGTTAACGCATATCCCATTTGTTCTGCGGAGAATTCGATCTCATAATTTGAAAACATACGTGTATAAGAGAAGAGACTTTTTAGCGATTCGACTAATCCCATTTTAAGAAGAAATGGAGGTCGAAGCTCATTGCAAGTGATGCGGATCTGATGAATGGCATCCAGAAGCCCTTCCTCAATCTGCTTGAGCTCAAACTGTGTTGCCTCGGCGAAAGCGGCAGTGGAACGCAGCGATTCAAGCTTACGATACCAGATAATCAAATCTTGCAGCACCGAATCATGCAAATCGCTGGATAGTGAGGATCTTTCCTTTTCAGATAAATTAAACAGCAATCGTAACATCCATTTTGGCGTTTCATTTTTCGCAACCATTTCCTCAAGCCGTCTCATCAAATCTTCAATCAAGTGAAGGTTATCATACAGAATGGTTACGTAATGAACGGCTGTTTCAAGCCATTCTTCTTCAATCTTAAGCATTGATTTGTCCATACAGATCCGCAGATAAACCGGCTGCTGCTTTTCGCCGATCTTGATCCAGATGCTACCCATGCTCATTATGGACTGTTCCTGTCCCCGAGGCACTTCTTCAATAGATACTTCGTCGATATTCAATACCGATTTCACCTCATCTATAAGCCTGCTCTCGAGCACCGAGACTTTCATCACATTTGCGAGGTCATTAGAAAAGCGATTTATGCTCTGTTGGAGGACTTTGTACCTTTCTTCGCTCTGGATCAATTCTCTTTCTTCTCGTTTACGCTGCGTAATGTCCTTAACTATTCCATGGACACCATTTAATTGATCGGAAAGAAAAATAGGGACAAATGTAATGCTTACAATTTTCTCACCATACACCGACTTGCTGATCCGGCATTCGATATCCCTAGACTCTTGTTGTTGGATGACATGGAATAGAGCTTCATACACCGAGGCGTGATCTTCGTCCATAATTAATCCCATAAAGCAACGATCGTTCAGTTTGTCAAACTGAGTGCCGGTTATTCTTTCGAAGGATCGATTGGCGTTTACAAAATAAAATCCGTTCAAATCAATCGAAAAGACCCCATCCAGATTGTTTTCAAACAAAGACTTATACCTCTGCTCGCTTTCTTCGAGGGCTAACTCGGAAAGTTTCTTCTCTGTAACATCCATCAAAATGCCGTCAAACCGCTCGATTGCACCAGTATAGTCCAAATATGGATGAATCGTCATTTTGATCCATTTCGTTTCTTCGCCATGGAGTAATCGAAAAGTTTTCACAACGGGTATCCCCAAATCAAGCTGATGTTTCACTTCATGCATGAGAGCGGCATCATCTTCCGGGTGCATATGTGTATGCAGAAGAATGGGGCTTGCCGTAATTTCTTGTATGGAAAAGCCAAACATCTTCCCAATGCTGTCAGAACAAAACGTCATGCGGGAAAAATCCTTGTCGGTCGACATGACGCCCGCGTTAACATTATCCAAAATATTTTCCAGCAATTGCTCCTTCTGTTTCCGTTCAGTCATGTCTCTGGCAACTGCGACAGCATATTTTACTTGACCTTTGTCGTCCAACATGGGCTTTACCCGGGCCTCAATGTGAACCGTATGACCCTGTGAATGTATAAGACGATACTCTATATTCACCGGCTGTCTCGAACGGAAAACTTCAGAATGCAATACACGCACACGATCCTGATCATCCGGATGAATGATATGGAACGCATCCATTCTTTCGTACTCTTCAACGTCGTACCCAACTAGCGACTTTATTGACGGAGAGACATACTGTACAATGGCATCGCTATCCAATAAAACAATGGTATCCAACGTATTTTCCGCTATGATTCTATACTTCTCAACGGACTGAACGGAAGTATTTTCTTTCAACTGCACGTTAAATGCAATTGTTTCATCATTGGCGTTGTTGATGGGTACCTTCTTTTCCATAAATCCAGCGAACTTAGAGTTCCTATTTCCAAATAAAAAATGAAATGCATCATTCACCCATATGATTTCGTCATCTAGATTGACGATATATATCGGATCCGGCATATTTTTGAGAAGCTGCTTGGCGCCTTTAATAACATCTTGAAAATGATCCATTTAATTTGATTTCTCCTTGTAGTAAGGATGTCTGAGACAACAGGAATTCATTTATGATTATTATACTTAATTATACAAGTCTAAGCGCGCAAAAAAATAGCATTCCCCCGCAATTTCTTGTCAAATTTTATTTGACAAGTTGAATATACCTTTCTTTGTTTTTTTCAATAGAATCAAGAAAGCATCTCACAGCCATTGAGGCTTGTTTTCTATTTCTTATGGCTATTCCAATTCTTCGTGAGAAACTAGGGGATGTTTCTGCAGGGATAAAAATTTGATACAAACGACAATTAGGTTTGTTCCATCAAGAGCACGAAGGTCTACGGTTTTAGTTTTTCGTTTGCTAACTTGATCTAAAATTACCTTCAGTTCAAGTGTTAAGAGAGAAAATACCTCTGTATCCTTTTAGCCTCCAAAATCAATTATTGTTGTTGGGACATGCAAATTGGCGAAGTTAACCAAATATATTCAATGGTATAACAAAGTGAAATGGAGGGTGAAAGGATGTTTAATTGTTTTCATGTCGAGGTCTCGGGAAACACAATTTTCGTGCGCCGTTATGGACAAGGACCGGCAATTCTATTGGTGCACGGCTTCCCGCGCACAAGCCTGATGTGGCGATTCCTCGCGCCGAAGCTTGCGGAAAATCATACTGTAATTTGCGTAGACTTGCGCGCCTATGGCCGCAGCGGGATACCCGCCTCCAGCCACGATCACTTTCCTTATTCAAAGCGCGCGATGGCGAAGGAATTGGTTGAGGTGATGAGCAAACTTGGCTTTCCGACCTTCATATTGATCGGTCACGACCGCGGGGGACGAGTCAGTTACCGTATGGCCTTGGATCATCCGAAGAATGTGGAGCGTCTGGCCGTGTTTGACGTCATTCCGATTTTCGAAGCGTGGAAACGGGCAGATGCGCGCTTCGCTCAAACCTACTGGCCCTGGAGTTTACTGTCGCAGAAACAACCGCTGCCGGAGAGTTATCTGCTCGGTGCTCCCGAGGCCGTCTTCCATAACCCCTTCGGCGAAGGTTCCTTCGGCCGCGAAGTCTTGCAAGAGTACGTTTCAACCTATTATAATCCGGCCCGTGTGCATGGTATCTGTGAGGAATATCGAGCTGCAGCGACGATCGATGTCGAACACGACCGCGTGGACAAAGAAGCGTCGAAAAAAATTGAATGTCCGATGCTGCACCTGTGGGCGGAGGGCGGTTGGCTTGACACTTACTATGCAAAAGACGGCGGTCCGCTCGGCATATGGCGGCAATGGGCTCCGAAGGTGCAAGGGCAGGCGATAAAAGGTGGCCACTTCTTCCCAGAAGAGAATCCTTACGAAACGGCGGTTCTCGTGAAGCAGTTCCTCTCCACTTAATGAAAGATGTGTTACTGCTTGCTGTTTCTTCTTATCTGTTGAAGCAGGTGTTTGGAAGTATCCTTCCAGTTAGGGGGAAAAGGCAGTCACTTGATGTCGGCTGCCTTCACTAGTGTTATTGTAATTCGTTAGAGCGTAATGATGTATCCGACTTAGCCAAACCTAGTGCCTTCGTAGATTGAAACTATACGTTATCACAAACGATGGTAACCGTGGTGCCTTCCGGAACGGCTGCTAAGGTCCATGTCATGATCATCTCTCCCGCGAAAACGGGGTCCTCGGACTCGAATTCTACTAACTGCAAAATTCGCTCGTTTGGTGCGAACTCCAAGAATCTCCCTTTGACGACGTCAGTATGCTCCGAGGTCTTGCCTTGCGTTGAATGTCCATTCCGACCCTCCGAAGTATCTGATCTAATATCCTCGACTTACGTCCACCGAATGGCTAATTCGTTCTTGTCCGCTATCAATTTCTCCAAGCACGGCGAGTAAGCTGTCCATCGCTTCATCCAACCCGGTAACCGCAGAAATATGCGGGGTAATGACCACGTTCGGATGAGCCCACATCGGTGATTGTGCAGGCAGAGGTTCCTCTCTAAACACGTCAAGAACAGCTCTGCGCACCTGCCCTCGTTCAATCGCCCCGAGCAGTGCATTTTCATCCACCGAAGCTCCCCGGCCCACATTTATAAAGCCTGCACCGTGCATGTAGGAAAACAAATGCATTCCGAATAATTTTTCGGTGATTGGTGTTAAGGGAAGCGTGTTAATGACCCAGTCGGCCTGTGCTAACAACGAGTGCACTTCGGTAATCGGAATTACCCTATTAAAATGACTGTTCGATGCGCCGCTGCGAGATATTCCATATACGGTTACCCCGAATGTTCTAAGCATCCTCGCTACTTCCTTTCCGATTGTTCCTGTACCAAAAATGACGATGGTCAGTTGCTGCAGAAGCTTCTGCTGTGAAGGCAGCCATTGTCTTTGTGTCTGATACTGCTGGAATTTATCATGACGCTGTACATCGGCAAGAATATAACTTAAACAATATTCCCCTATTTTCCGCCCAAAACTGCCGATCGTACGTGTTAATAAAACATCCTTTTTCCATTCACGATTATATAAAAATGAATCAACGCCAGCTCCAAGCGCATGAACCCACCGCAACCTAGCGAAATGAAACGACTCCGTCGGTTTAAATGCCACATAACCATCAGCCCAGTCGAAGTGACTCGGGCTTACCTCCGCCTCTGGAATAAACATATACTCCCTCTTATTATCCAGCAAGGCTATCTGCTCTAGATCTTTGTACATCCGTCCTGTCACTATAACTTTTTTGATATCCATTAGCCACGCCCCCTCAAAAACTATAAAATCTATTCTATCTTCGCGACTCTTGCCTTGAGAATTTTTTCATTTCTTTTGTAAGTTGTTTTTGTATTTTATTACTCATACTTGTCCCACCTTGACTTGTCTAAGTAACGAACTTACACAATATATACTTTGTTCAGAATCAGATAACACCAAATTTAGTTAGAGCATAGTATATGCCATCATCACTTGCTTTTTTGGTAACGAAATCTGCCTTTTGTTTAAGACGTTCTTCACCATTGCCCATGGCAATACCGAGTCCAACTAATTCTAACATATCTAAATCATTCCCCCCGTCACCGAAAGCGATAGAATTGCTAGCGTCAATGTTGTAATAATCAAGTACTTTTTTGATTGCTTCCGATTTAGAGACCAATTGTTTTTCAAGAACGTTTATTACATAATTATGGAATCGTACAAACCGTAGTTGCGGGAAGTTATCAATAAATTTTTGAGCTTCATTCTCATCAGCGTACAAACACATACAGTAAATCTCTTCTGAGAGTGCATCTAATTTCTTGGGATAACGGCTAAGACCTAGGGTCTCTAACAGTGCACTTCTAACACGTTTTTCTTCTACTCCTATTCCATTCATTGAAATCGAATCTGTAAAATAGGACAGACAGTGTCCATTTAACTCGGCAAAACTTGATAGTCCATGAACAGTTTTTGCAGAAAGCACTGTCTTATAAATAACATTATTTTTTGCTTTAATTAGTGCTCCATTTGCTGATATTAAAGTATCAATGCCGAGTGCAATTAGTTCTTCGCACAAATTATGTGGTCTCCCCGTTGCAACAACGACTTTAATACCTTTCTCATGAAGCCTTGTTATAGCCAATTTTGTGCTTTCAGGTACTCTTCTATCCACTTCACTTAATATGGTCCCGTCAACATCAAAAAACACGATCTCGTACACTGTTAGAACCCTTTAATGATTTCGGTCGGCTTTACTCGATCCGTACTTTTTAGAATCATTGACCGTTTCTTAGAATCATAATGGAAATGATACACATTAATAAAGTCCTGTCCCGCCCCATAACCACCAGTCAGAATAAGTTCCCCGTTGCTCACTTGAAAAGGACGGTGCGGTAGCTGGCTTATATACGTCAAGATCTGTTCCGGTTTCATCTCAATCGATATCGGGAAAGCCGTGCCTTCACCTACTCTAACTCCGAAAAAGTAAGTCTCGAGAGCATGACAGTCTGAATAACGCGGAACATACGCGAATATTTCCTCTTCTCCAAGGGTAAACTCTTTCATCTTTACTATCGCATCGTCTTGCTGAACTATTTCAAATTCTATCGGAAATGTCATCACTTTGCTCGAAATCCCATTAGAGGTAGACTCCCATACCACTTCGTATTCTCCTGACCAACGGAGATCAGTCTCCAGTCCGTAACAACTAGGCGCTCCCAAAGTGGCTACTTTTGCGTTGCTTACAGGTCTAACGAGTAGACGGCCATCTGGATGCGTTCCAATTGCCCTTATTGAGTCATCTTCTTTGACTGTGTTTTCTTCCGTAACTATTGACGACGAGTTTAAATTGGACGAATGAGGTACCATAGGCAAGGATTGCGGTGCCACAGTCTGAGATGAGATATTAGTAAGTTTGTCTCTGCCCCCGCAGGCTGTAAGTGCAAGAATGAAAACCAACATTACCAGCGGCACATAGTTTCTTTTACTGAACATTGATTTATATGCCTCCTATTACGCATATTGATCCGCCCATGACGATGACGCCTAGCATTATAGAATGCACCCGTTTAAACAGTGATGACCCCCCTAGTTCATTGTCTTACAATTGGCTATTTCATTCTGGCGCGGTACAATCCATCTTTCCCCCGAACAGGCTCAGCATCCTTCTCTCCATTTGGTGCCTGCCATAACACCCACTTATTACGTGAAAGATCATATTTAAAATACTTATCGTCTTGCCTTGAAAATAAATCCGTACCACTAGCATAGGTATAGCTGTCCTCTGGCGGGTTAGCAATCACTTTGGGCGGCTGGCTTGGCTGCCATATTTTCCATTGGGAGAATTGTAGTTGATTGTCACCTTTTAGATACAGTTGCAGATAGGCTCCCTGCTCTGCAACAAGACGAGTGATGCCTGCTGTGGTCATCTTTTCCCCAGAATCACTCACAAAATCCGTGTATGGAACTCCGTCTTGTAAACGTGTCCAATACGTTCCTTTTACCGTTGGGATAATGGACATATCCAAATCGGAGTATTTTGCTACCAAAGTGGTTGAAGTGAAAGCTTTCGTTCTTTGGGGTGATGCTTCCCCTGACTTGTACGAGATTCGTTCCAATTGACTCGTTTCATGCCGATTTTCGTAGGCCAAAATGTGAAGCAGCTCTCTAGTCGTATCATACGAAGCATAATTGACGTTATCCTCCTCGCTTGGACGAGCATTATGGAGAATACGCTTCTCACGTTTCTCAATATCATAGGCGTAAACGCCATAGTAGGACGAATAAATGAGGGTTTTCGCATCCATCCATTGGATGGGCTGTTGCTCGGGCTCTATCGTGGAATAAAAAACATCCTCGATGACAACAGGTCCCTTCCCTTTTTGCTCCAAAATAAAAGCGTAGCTTGTTCCGTCTCCATCCCCCATGGATCCGCCAAGACGAACAATCCCGATGTAGCTTTGTTTATTCTCAGATAGAACCACTTGATCGTAGAACTGATCTCTTGGGCCACCTCCAACCAACTCGCCTGAATAGACGTAGTACCACGCATATTTCGGCACTTGCTGAACCAACAGACTCCCGCTCCCCGCTCCTAAGCGATTACCGTTCAAGTCTACCAAGTTATCCATTCGCATATACAGTTCTTTCGTTCCATGATCTCCTGCGCGCATAGCGTCCAGCTGGACCAACAGATGTTTGGTGTCCACCCATTTAGCCGCTAAAGGTACACCCTCCATTGTCGTGGGGAGATCCTTATGCATCTCTTCCGAAAAGACTAACTCCACCGAGCTTTCTCCCTCTGGGATGAGCAATCGAGGCGCATATTCCTGAGCCCATAATAAAAGATACGGGACATCACGACCTGAACTCGAGCCGAATGTAAAGCTCACAGGTTCCTTTCGAATGAATGTCATAGTGGGCAGATCACCTAAGTGCAGAACAAATGAGGTACTCGCGTTATGAAATTGAATCCTCACATTATTCGTGGAATTGGGACTTTCGTCGATCTTCCATTCCACATTGCCATCAATACGAATATGATCAGTTAACCGCTTTCGTTCCGCTTGGCTCAACTCGGCGAAAGTCGCGTTCATACTGACATCTTCTAGATGATACACAACTTGAAAAGGTTCATTTGGCACATCCGTTGCTTTCCAAGATTTGAAAATATGTTCTCCAGAGCTGTTCTGTTCACCGAAAGTAAGGCTTTGAAGTTTGCTGCGGATCGAAGTTTCAACAGAGGCAACGGGAGTAGTAGTTATCAACGCCGATACTTCTGGGGAGCTTGCTCTTGATGTTATGGAAGGACGCTGGGCATTATCTTCGCACGCGTTCAACAACAGCATGACGGATAAAAGGAAGCCACTGCCTAAAATTCTGACCATCGTATTCACCAATCCCTATCGGTTTTTAGGAATATTTTCCATATAAATCAGACGTATGGAACTGACGGAAAGTTGCAATGGAATTGTATGATTAGAAGGGCGATTGAATGCTACTGAGGATCCGAATGCAGAAAGAGTTTCAATTGCTTTAAAACGAAAAATCCCCAATTTACGGGGAGAAATGCAAAAAAGACACTTACATAAAAATGCAAGTGTCTAATCAAACAAAGCCCCAGATTCCCTATCAATGAGGCACCGTTACTAATGTAAACCCCTTCTTTCTTATGCCTTTAATAATATCCGGCAAAGCCGCTATGGTAGAAGGATGATCATGCATAACGATAATGCTGCCAGATTGAACTTGGGCTAACACACTTTTAACGATTTTGGAAGGGTCCGTTGTTGCCCAATCTTTGGGATCTTCATTCCACAGCACCATTTGCATGTGGTGTTCTTCCGTTACGAGCTTGGTATCGTTGTTATAGGCACCGTAGGGCGGACGAAATAATGTGACCGGGTGCTTATCGAACTTTATAAGTTTATTTAGACCGCTATTAAACTCATTTTCCTGTGCGTCATAGGTCATTTGAGACATGTGAGGATGCGTGTCCGAATGATAACCTACTTCATGACCCTCATACACAGCCTCGGTCACAGACTGCGGAAAAGCAGCCGCATTTTGTCCGATGAAGAAAAAAGTGACGTGTATGTTTTGTTCCTTTAGAACTTTGAGTAGTTCCTCCGTATATTTCGTCGGACCGTCATCAATGGTTATGGCTACTTGACCTTTTCCAACCGAATAAATGGGCTTTAAGTCTGATTTCTTCGTCTGCTTCTTCTCAACTGATACCACGGGTTCTTCCTTTGGGGAACCTATCTCAAATCCAACCGGCTCCTTAATCGGGGTAGAAGCAGATGTATTGTTCGTAGGGAGCACGCCAGTATTAGATACAGGTTTAGGTGCAACAGTGGGATCGGGCGAAGCCGAGGGACTTAATGAAGCAATGGCACTAGGAACGACTGGAGTAGCAGTTTGCTCACACCCCGTTAACAAAAGAATAGTAAGCATAGTAATTATTGAGCACCGAGAAAATTTCATATTCAACCTACCCATGTAATATTGGCTGTAAATTATATTTGAGAAAAGCCTACTCTATGATCCATAAGTGATATTTACTGTTAGTGATGTATAGCCTGTTAACCTTGTGTCAGTACCAAATTCGTAGGTCACTCTTCCAACGTTGTTATTCATAACTATATCATTGGTTAGCGCAGCTTTCATAACAGACTGCGCACTCCCTAAAGAGCTTTTATAACGAAAAGTGATCTGGCTCTGCCGGGCTGAAATCCCTCCTTGAAGTAAGGCCTGAACCGCGGATATGGAATCGGCCGTGTTCTCAGCCGTCTCTCCGGAGAGTCCTGTAGAACTCAGCAATGCTTGAGAAGCGGCTGCATCCATAGCGCCCGACTGTACTTGTTGTCCCAGCGCTTGAATGAAATCTTGAGACGCAGTTGGGTAAGTCCCCGTCCATGTATGATCGCGCTTCATTTGAGCATCTGTCAAATTAAAGTAATGATACATCAATCTACCTTTCACATCAGGAACAGGATCATCCCATGTCGTATCCAGATGGTACCAATTACCGTCAAGCTTGACCAAATTCCATGTATGCAGTTGGCCTCCGGCATAGCCTTCCACAATTTTATTCGAGATGCCAGCCTCGGTAAGCAACCGATAAGTGAGCAATGCATACCCTTGACAAACGGTTGTGCCTTTCGTCAATCCGCCGTATGCTGTATGTTCGACTAAAGATTTATCATAAGCCAGATGGGAGATCACGTAATCATGTACGGCCTTCTCCTTCTCGAAATCGTTCATTCCGGCATGGGTGATTGAAGCTACTATAGTCGTAGCCTGTTCGGAAACATAATCGGTTTGCGATTTAGACTCCAAGTAGGTGACTTTAAACGTAACCGTCGCTACACCGTCATATTCATAATTCATGCCATGATAAATATAATGCAAATAATCGTTATCCGCCAGAAATGCATTGACATAACTTTTAATCTGTTGGAATTCGTTCGGATCGTCTAATGTAATTTGAAAATCAGTTTCTTGATTCAGCAAATGATCCTTGAGCGATTGCTGCCATGATGGCAAAGCAGAATCCTGTGTTGTCCCCTTATCTGAAGCAGTTGATGTCCAAGTGCTACCGGGCACATCCTTCATAGAGTGGGCTAGCAAAGCAGCCATTTCCTGTCTTGTCATATTGTCGCGCGGACGGTAAGACCAACTTTCCCCTGATTTTCGGGCATCAATAGCATACCAGCCTTTAGACAGCACACCGCTTACCGCAGGGACCGCCCATGCATCGGGCGAGTCTTGAAATTTAAGAGCAGCGGGTGCGGCGATGCCTTTACTTTGAGCTAACCGCCATATCATTGTGGCAGTTTCTTCTGGTTTCACCGGCAGTTCGGGTGTGAAGGTGCTAGCGCTCGTACCCTCAATGATCCCTGCTTGATAAGCCGCGCGTACATACGGAGCAGCCCAATGACTTTGAATATCTTGAAAAGGTACGGACGAACCGTCATCCTTCAATTGAAAAGCAACTGCCACAAACTTAGCGAACTGTGCGCGAGTCAACGTCTTAGACGGGCCGAACTGCCCCGGCGCAACACCATCCGTGACGCCTAGCCGCCCAAGATCATTGATATAGGATATATAGGGACTTGAATTAGAGACATCGCCAAAACTACTGGCCGAAGCCCCCGTTACGTTACAAAGAGAGAACAGGCTGACCATAGATGCGATTAGACCTAGTTTCTTCATGTTGTAGCCCTCCTCATTTTCTTATATTAGCGCATAGATGAGCCCACTCCTAACCCCTAACATAACATAGTTAAGTTAAACTCGGATTAAAGTTAAATTAATTTTCTAATTCTAGTAATGGAAATTAATTCCATGTTGCAAGAAAAAAAGCTGCCGCCTCAAAGGAGAATGAGCTGCACTTTTATAAGTTTGTACCTGTTCGTTTATTTTAATGGCGAGTCTCTTGGTGATAACGAGATATCAACAAAATAATAGCTAAAGCCACATATATATTCGTTTGAGTCTAACCAATCAATTCAATTCAATTCAAAGAAATAAAAAACGATATTTGTTAAACTAAACTCCCGTTTAGCTCAAAAGGCCACCGAGTTTATCACCGGCAGCCTGTTTGATCTTTGATATGAAATTATCGTTCTGCGTTAACTTAATGACCTGACCTGTCATCTATGGTACGGTTCACCTTAATGTATCTAAGCACAAAGTTCATTTTGACCATAAGATATACATCAGTATATAAAGATAGAACCACCCCTAACAATGGAGTGGTTTCTTTGTATAGAACTTCTCTTTTATTGAACTATTGTTCCAGTTATCCTAAACGTCATCTTGCTTATATTTCTTCCCATGTGTATTCGCTTACGTACGACATTCCAGGGTCTGATGTACCTGACTTAAGAAATCGTTACTTTCTGAGTGTAGGAATGAGTCGATGGTGCATTAACAGAAGGTCTAATCCATCAACAGCTTCTTTAACGACTATATGACTTGCCATTAACGTAGCAGTGGCACAACCTTCTTTCCCCATTATTGCGATCGACAAGTCTGCTTGGCGAAACATTAACTCATCATTTACCCCGTTGCCCATAACAGCTACACCAGGTTGAATCATGCGTATAAAGCTACATTTCTCTTCTCGTTGATTATCCGTTCCTATTACGTGTAGATCCACGGGTAGCCCCTCGCACTCTCTTGTTGCACTTCCATTACTATCTGCGGTCAATACATAAATCTTAATCATTCTGGCTAATTCTATTAGCCTCTCCTTAACACTTGGTAAAAGCAACCCATCCAATGCAATAGTCCCATTAAAATCTAAAACGAGATGATTTATGTGAATATCCTCTTGGCCAGGAATACGTAGTAGCATACATGTTGCTCCTCTTTTTTATTATAATAGCTCTTCTTCAATTCCTTATTTTAACACATGTATTCTAGGAATGCTGAATCCACTCCACCACGCTCTTCGTTAGCTCAATAAAAACAAGGAGCAGCTGCGGAAGCACTTCTACTCCTTGTTTTGTTCAAATAATGTTCATTTCTCGCCTTAGACCTAAGGGCACTGCTCTTGTTTATTAATCAAAATAAACCCATTTGTTACACATAAATCTTTGTTATTCTTCAGGTGATTGTAAACCGCTTCTTGCAGGCTGCTTTTTCTTGGCAGTTTCTCTAAATCAGGGTTAGAAGTGCTGAATACAAAGAACAAGAATGAAGAATTCCTCACAACGCTGCTTACGTGCGTAAACATGGAGCTGAATTTGAGTATGTTGCTGTCTGCGCCTAATATTTCTTTAAATTGCGGCGTGAGAAGCCACGAGTCGCAGATGAATGCTTTGTAGTTATAATCGTTAAAATAGGTTTTATAAAACTCCAATGCCTGTTCGAAGGATTGCTTGCATTTTTCTATGTTTAACGATTCGTAAGCAGGTATATGTACATCAAGTACATCATCGTTTTCATCCAAAACGAGGTCATATTCCACTTTTGCAAGGGTCACGTCTTTTTTAATCATGACCCCATTGTCAAGAATGCAATTGGAAATAATAGCCGTATCCGTTTCCAGCACTCTTGATGAAAAGTAATTTTGGTTCAAATCTATGCTAGGGATGGTGATCGGAATCGTAAAACCTCCAACATCAAACTTCACCTGATCATGAGGGATAATGACTATTTCACTGGTCTTTTTATTTCTATAGACTCTAGCCTTTAAATAATTTTTCTTATAAATAAATTGCAAACGTCCCAATCTGAAAATCTTATTCTTAAAATGGTTTTGCAACCATCGAAGTTCTTCAAATCCGTCTTTCTGATTTCTATCTTTATAACCTCGGATCCATAAATTCACGTCGCTGAAGGTGTGAAGCAAGATCTCCTTTGGCAACTTATGCTTCTCATAAAACGTTAGAACGTCATCGAATTTATCCAACAGCACGATGAGCGGGAAAAAGTTCGCTCCTTGCAAGTGATTTGCCACATTTGCCTTGACGTCTTCGGATAAATCAAATTGGTTCTCTACAAAAATTTGATTCCGTGCAATCTCTAATTGCTCTTTCAGAAATTCCGAGTGCTGAATCTCATCGAAGCACTGGAGAATCAAATCCAAGTTGTAATCATCAATTTGCAAATATTCATTGATTTTTACGATATAGTCTCGATCCATCGTGATTCCTCCTGATTTATAGCGCACTTTAAAGTACATTATATCACAACGGATTTGATTCACTCTAAATTAAAAACAATCGTTCATTCAACATTTCTGCCCGTAAGCACAACACTGCTACCGATTCAAACAAACAGCCGCGTATTATTATGCATCGTTCCCGTTAGTTCAACTGGTTGTACAAGTTCTTATTTCCCTCGCCTTGATTATTGTACGTACAGAGTACCCTCATTGGGAATGGAGGAAAGTTCCTCTCTTTTGGCCGTGACAATAAATATATCCCAAAAACGCCCTGCATCATCACTAAACTTTATCACCATTTCCTCGCTAAGATTGGGGATTGTTGAAGCGCTTTCGGAGAAAGATCGGGCGCAGGGCGTATCGCTCTATACCTTGTCTACCATGCTTCCTCAGTTGTTTGGACCAATTGCGGCTTTTTATTTATGGGAACATGGTCATATGCAACGGGTTTGCTATCGCCTTGATTTATCCAACCCTTATGACTTATCTTACTTTCGTTTTGCCTACATATTCCCGTCATGTTTTGCTTGGTCTTTTCATTTCCTCGTACGATCTTGGTTTTTCACTTGGCGGACTTATGATGGGCCCACTTATAGAATGGTTCTCTTGTTCCCGAATGTATACTTGCTGTGCTTGGTTAAGCATTGCCGTTCTTCTTATCGTGATCTGTAACTGTAAAAGGATGAAAACTTCGAGATATGCCTGAAATGCAATTAGAAAAAGAAAAAGAGCCGCTGTGGCTCTTTTCTTCAATTTAGATTGATCTCGTCAAGGGCATGGAAAACGGAAAATATCAATGATGATGCCAATTGGAATTCGAATCGTTATAAATATTCTGTCAATCCCGCTAAAAATCCTCAAACGGATAGCGTTTCGTCCAACACTTAGTAAACATCCTGTAAAAGTATTAAAAAGTGTTCGAACAACAACAACACTACCAATCAAACCCGGGGAAATGCTCTTAATTCTTTTCTGTGTTTTCAAAGGCACTTTTCGAGCTGTGGTCAAATGAAATTCTTTAGACATTTATCTCTCTCCTTTGTTTATTTGTTGTTTTGCCTTTTTTATTTCTTTTAACACCAAAGAGGCGAGCTATAAATCCCAACAAGATTTAGCAGATTAGAGCCTTACTTCTTTTTCTCAACAAATATAATTTAGTATGAGGGGGGCTCCACACCACACCACAACAACAGTCTATGGTGAAGCACATTAGTTGCACACGGCATTTACCTAGGTTCAGCACTAACAGGTCAACTTTCACTTTCATTAAGTTCTTAGCATGGTTCCCTTATCCAGTCTTTACCATTGAACATATTTTCTGGAATGGTATCTGTCGACTTTGTCATGTTATTCCTACTGCCCTTAATCATGCTAATTGTACATACATAAAAAAACAAAAAAACCCATACTGACGAATCAGCATGAGTATTTTTATTCATGTTATTTTCCGTGTCGTTTTGCCAGTTTGCACAAAATCCTATTGCTCACGTTTAGGAGCTAATTCAATCGCTTGTTTTAGAGCCTTTTTTGATTGCGCGATCTCGATAGCCTCAAATCTACTAACGGGATAATTTCCGTCTTGAGAGTTTATTTTTGAGAATCAAGAATAAACATAGATGCATCATGCCCCATGAATATTTTACTTCCATTATAAAAAGTTTTGGATTGAATATCCCTGTACCCTATTTTAGTCATAATGTCAGTTAGCTTTGTTTGATTAAATCCGTTATGAACTATATCTGAAACTATTTTTTCATTTTTATTAAAATCTACGATTAGTAAATGTCCTCCTTCATTTAGAACATCGAATAATCTTGATAAAACGAATTCAACATCATTAATATGGAGGAGAACCTGAGCCATAATAATATAGTCAGCATGTAAATCCGATAGATCTTCCTTTTCAAAATCAAAGCATAATGTATCTACATTCTGAATATTAAAATCAGAAATTTTTTGCTTTATTTGATTAATCATGTTTTGTGATGTATCTAGAAAAAGCATAGAATTAAACTCGTTTAACAAGTTCATTCCAACAAGACCAGTTCCACACCCAAAATCAATAGCATTCTTACTTTTAGCGTCAACTAAATATTCACGTATGGCATCTGATGATACCTTTGCAATTTGAATTCTTTCAGAAGTGTCATATATATTTGCTATCATTTCAAACTTATCCGTATTTCCCATTATTACCTCTCCAATCTCTGCCTAAAGAAGGCTGATCAAAATATGGATCCTGTATTATCGCACTAACTTTTCCCATTATTTTAGCTCCTAATGATTTTATATCTGAATACAGATTACCATATCTTTGAATTAACCTATATCACTAAAACAATCTGCCTGTTACATCAATGAACGAAAAAGGGGCTGCCCAAAGAACACTCCTTAACTATCGTTCTGCTTCCCTCAATAATTAGCGTTTATTATTGAATCAATTTTCGAATTTCATTTTCAACAATTCTTGTATTCCATGGTGAGAAAAAAACATTAGTGCCATCATCAGTAAGAGTAAAGGCGTAGGCTATCAGCTCGTTCGTGTAGAACACGAAATGATAATATGTCGGATCGCCCCCCCTGTTCTGGGGATTATAATTTTCCGTATCTTTCCCGCTTTCCAAAAACTGAATAAATTGTTCTTTCTCGCTATTATAAAGGGTTTTGTAGGGTTTTACTTCAATATGATTATAAAGGTCCACTCGCTCTACTTTTTATTTAGGCACATCTTTATAGTTATGCCTCATATTTTTTTTAAAGTCATCCTCCGCATATAAACGATATCCTCCAATTCTGGTCTCATCTCTTGCAGCTATTAACTCATTTATTTCAAACCCTTTGACCTTGTAAAGTTTAGTTCCAATCTCTAAAAATGCAGCATCTCCTGCTTTCGTTTGATAATTGGGGTTAGTAACAACATCTCCCACTTTAAATTTGACTTCACCAATTACCTGATTGGTTACATCATTTGGATCCTTTATCACACCTTCAAACAATCCAGTGTATGAATTTCCTGATAATTTAACAAAATCGACCCAATCGATCACAGCGTTTCCCTGAATTGAATTCGTATTAAAATTCGAGCATCCACTTAAAATTACAACGAAGAAAGTCATTAAAAATGCCCAAATTCTCACAATAAATCCCCCCCTTTCATCCCTGACGTAGACTGATTCGGATATGTTTCAACCCTCTTGTTAAATAATTACATTAACCAGTGCTTTCATTCAATCAGAAACAAGTAATTTCATAATATCTAAGCATCGAGGCAAATCCTTTTCTTCTAGCCGTTTCTTTAAATTTTTGGTAAGGTTCTCCATCGTTCATCTTAAATTTCCCTGCCCGCTCAATGAAAAAAGCAGGTTGTCTCAGCTGCCTGCTTTTTTCAAGTATCTATTCTGTTAGTTGAATGAAGAATTAAATGTGAAGGACTTCCATAACATACGATCAAAAAGTTGGTTATGATGGGCTTAATATTAACAACCGAAAAATAGCTTTATCCTTCAACGAAACTCATATAATACTGCTTCTAATGTACTCTCTGAGGCAAGGATACGGACCACCAAAAATATGAGCCATGGTTACGATAAATTCGTGATGTTCCTCCAAATATTTTTTGGAAATGCCGACGCGATTGGCTAGTAATTGTTGAACCGCTAAATCCCTTTCCAAACTTAGCTGGTTTAGCAAGTTATTGTTTTGTCCGACCGTTTTGCTTATTTCCAATAAAGTTTGTGTTTCGACGCCTGATGGCCGATACACCAAATTGGAAAATTGAATGTCGAACTCCTCCAGCCGTCGCTTTAAGTGAAGAATCTCTTCTTGACGTTGTACAGAAGTGTTTGATCTTTTCGATTGAAAAAGGTTCTTCACCTCTTTGGTTACTCTCTTAAAAAGCATGTCTAATTCCTCCTTTTTTCTCTTGAACGAAAAAAGGAAGCGAGGGAATAGAGCCCTAAAAAATAAAGGCCAATTTAATGTTTTTATCATTTTCTTTCCACGCTGACGAAGTTAGCTGACGGATTCGGGTTGAAAGTTAACCCTAACACTTAAAAGTGTACTCACCCCAGAAAACTTGGTTCCCCCGCTTCTTTAATCTAAAGAATTAAGCGTAGTATGATTCATTCTTATTTTATCAATTTACCCCAATACATATATAGAAACAATAGTAATATTTACTTATATTTTTTATGTCTATTTTCAACTAATAGTTCAATTTTACTGTGGTTAACGCAGCAAGGTCAACAACAACTGCAAGGGCAACTGCTGATTCTTAGCTCCCCTACTAGGCTTGAAGCTTATACGATAAGGTAAAGTAGAGAATTGAAGTTTCACATGGGGGGGCGTGTTGTGATGTTTTTGACGACTAACATGTTTCCTGCATATCCTAAGAAAAAACTCATTCTGGGTCTTAAAGGAGAAATACATTTGGATATTGCAGGTAAAAGAAATGAAAGCTAATATTGCATCTAAAGTATTTTATGATTTGTTTCCTCAGATCACCTGTCTTGAACAGGCGGCCACCGGATTTATTCTTACCGAGGGTCCAGCTTGGGATAAAACGGACGGCTCGCTTGTATTCAGCGATATTAAGGCAAACACGATTTATCGCTTGAGGGAGCAGGACCATCTCTCCGTAGTGCGGCGTCCAAGTGGAATGTCGAACGGACTGGCGTTTGACGCCGAACAGCGGCTCATTGCTTGCGAGCATGCTGGTCGAAGGCTCTCTTTATATTCCCTGTATGATCCGATTGGAACGATCGTTACGCTGGCTGACTGCTATGAGGGAAAACGCTTGAACAGTCCGAACGATGTAATTGTAGCTTCGGACCACTCCATTTACTTCACAGACCCCAATTACGGTTTAGTGAATGAATTGCAAGCACCGAAAGCGCAAGATCAGTTGTTTCAGGGAGTCTACAGGTTATCTCCGTCAGGCAAACTGACACTACTGATCAATGACTTTGCTGGTCCTAACGGTTTAGCGTTATCGCCTGATGAACGAAAGCTTTATGTCAGCGACACGGAACGTCAGCATATCAGAGTGTTCGATCTTGATGAGCAAGGCCGATTGGTGTACGGCAGACTGTTCGCCAAGCTGGACGTGAGCATGGGAGAGGGCGTAGCCGATGGCTTGAAGGTGGACGCAGAGGGACACGTATACTGCGCAGGACCGGGAGGAATATGGGTGTTTGAACCAGACGGAAGCGTTATCGGATTGTTGAGGATTCCTGAAATAACTACCAATTTAACTTGGGGAGGAGTATCAGGTCGGACCATGTATATTACCGCCACTTCCTCCGTATACAAGATACCCGTTGGGGTGACTAAAGCAGGATTTTGATCCGAAGCGAATAAGGAGAAGCTATTACCCTTTCGAACCTGACGAATCAGTTTCACAGCCCCAATTTGTCTTTGGCGAGAATCAGTATTTTTTCACAAGAAATCTTAACACCGTTTTCAGCTTTTCCGGTTAGTCTTTCGAGGATCTGACAAATAAATCTCTCGATGAATTTTGCTGGTACGGCTATAACCATTCTCTGAACAGAACACTTCCATTCGAGCAAAGCTTTTCGGTTCATCGTCAAAGCTTCCGATATGCATCATTTGACAACACAACCCTTCTTCCGCATGCTCAAACCGAACTTTTTCAAGGAACGGATTAGGTTTTTTCTTTTTCGTGTGTTCTAGAAACCGCTCAAACCATTTTTCTGTCAAAAAATCGGGTTGGCGTATCATAATCGTGTACTTCAAATTGTTTTTGTCCGTCGCAGGCTTGGTCAGATCAAGCAAGTCCCACACACCCTCAAGCGGAAAAACCGTATATTCGTAGTATTCAGCCGGTATATTGTCACTTTTGTAAGACATTCTCACCGCATAACTCAAACTGTACAAAGCTTCTACCGCCTTGGCAAATTCCTCGCCGTTCGGATCTCCAGAACTACTGACCATAAAAAACGGTATCCTCGGCACTTCCACAATTTCCGGTAATGTATTCGGCAAATAGAGTTGTTTAAAATCTTTCTTGTAATCTATCTTTTTACCCAAAATTCTATCTCTCCTTTTGGATGGTCTTCGTATATTTTAACATTCTAAATATGACAACAGTATGTCACTTTCAAGGTTCATGTTTCTCCAGAGCGGCCCCGAAACTGACTACTTCATGAAGTATACTCAAACTTGGGATGTTTCACATTACTGCCAAAATGTTAACGAAAGGGCTATGCGTCAGACCTTGCAAAATTATTGGTTTCCCTCTTCCTAATGCCCCTCTACCATCAGTTTAGCTTAATACCCGACTGCAAAGCTTCCCAAATCTCATCATAGATAAGTTCGAGCACAGAAATAGATCCACAGCAACGAGTTGTGGATCTAAATTTGTTAGCCGCCACTTACCTGTTAATTGACGGGTAAAAATCGATGCTTCACGGAAAAAAACGTTTCATTTTTAGTTGTTATTTTCGTATTTATAGCGGCAGTCTAAGACATTCTTTTTTCTGGGTCTTTAACTGCCGCTGTTTCTTTTTAATGGAACAAAGCGGAGATCAATGATTACAAATGGATAACTTGACCGCCGTTAGCTGCGCTCTTCCAAGCCGCTTCCGTCAAACGCGCAATTCTTAAACCGCAGCTGGATGGCGCAGCGGCTTCATTCACCCTGCCGAGGATGAGATCAACAAAATCACGATTTGGATCACTGGAAGCCGGAAGCTCTTCCAATACTTCGACAAGTTCTCTTTGTCCTTCCTTGGCGACGAATATTTTATTATTGCGGTACAAAACGGTTCCTTGATCGCCGTGAATAGACACATCCTCATGCCAACCGATGCTAGCGCTGCCGACAACATTGAAAGTCGCAATTGCGCCTTCCCGAAAGCGAACGGTGACGGCCGAGTCGATATCGACTTGCGATCCTCGGTTGTCGATGAAAGCAGACACGTTCGCTGGTTCTAGACCGGTAACCCAAAGTACAACGTCAAGTAGATGGCTTCCGGAATCATTTAGCTGTCCCCCGCAGGATAATGCAGGGTTTTGCCTCCAGGAACCTGTTGTACCTTTCAGCCAACTTTGTGCCTGATAAGCGCAAATGTAATTGATTTTTCCCAGTTCTCCGCTTTGGATCAACTCGCGAATATAGATGTAGGGGCCCATTAAGTGACGCTGGTAGGCAACTGCGAGATGTTTGTTTACAATTTTCGCATGGGCAATGATGCGTTCCGCATTCTCGGATCCGTCGACAAACGGCTTCTCCATCAGTACATGTAAACCGCCATCCAAGCATGCCATTCCTTGCTCAAAATGCATGCTGTGCGGCGAGACAATAATGGCTGCATCTGCGTTTGCCTGTGAGATAGCCTCCCGATAATCCGTATAAACCGCTACATTCTTCAACTCGAGAAAACGCTCAGTCACTTGTTCAATTGCTGCAGCGGAAGGATCCGCCAACGCTACAATTTCAGCTTCGGGTACTTGCAGCAATCTTCGAACGTGCTCTCTTCCCATTCCACCAACGCCAATCATTAAGAAACGAACTGTTTCCATGTAATATCCCTCCAAAAGAGTATTCTATTGTCTATTGCGATTGAAATTTTCATAAGCCGAGTCCCCCATTGATATGAAGTTCAGTGCCGGTGACTTGGCTGGCTTCATCGGATAATAAAAAGATCGTTCCGTGCGCCATGTCTTCCGGCGTTTGCATGCGACCGCTAGGTATGTAAGACTCGCCCAATTTCATCAACTCGTCCGGGCTTAAGCCCCTGTTCTGGTACAGCTCGATTTCCCCTTCAGAAGCCACCCAACCAACCGTTATCCAATTGGACCGGATATGTTCTCTGGCATAGTGGGCTGCGATGTGACGGTTTAAAGTAAGCATCGCGCCCTTCGAGCAAGAATAGGCGGCGAGTTCCTTTCCACCTTTATAGCCGTTTGTGGAGCCCATATGAACAATGGAGCCGCCGCCTGTCTTTAACATTGACTGAATCGCGTACATCGAACAGAAGAAAGCGCCTTTCATGTTGACGGCAAAAATCGAATCGAACAGCTCCTCCGATGTATCCACCATCGTTCCCCGGGGAAGATACCGGCATTATTGACCAGACCGTCAACCTTGCCGAATCGGTCCACCGCTTCATCGATTAACTGCTTGCACGCCTTTTCCCTGCTAATGTCAGCCTTTACAAACAACGCTTCGGCACTATAAGTTTCCTGAATAGCTTGAACGACTCTTGCGCCATCTTGTTCATTTCTCCCATTGACGACGACAGCTGCACCCTCGCTTGCGCACATCATGGCAATGCCTTTCCCGATGCCTTTGGTTCCTCCTGTGACGACGACTACTTTTCCAGCAAGCCTGTTCCCCATAGAGTTCTTTCCCCATCCTTATATGGTTTCGAACACATTTCAGCTCCAGTTGTTATTTGAAATACAAAGCCAAATGCTTCGCTGCCTTGACGATGCCTTCCCGTTCCTTCTCCAGCGTTCCCCAGAACCTGTGATCCTCTAGCTCTATGCTGACTGCTCCTTGATAGCCCAGACGGTCAAGTCTTACGGCGACTTTATTCCATTCCACCTCGCCGTGTCCGGGAATCGTATATCTCCACGAGCCTTCTGAGAATCCGTATTTCGCTCCGAAAGTCGCCGCCAAGACGCCGCATTCGTACAACTCGTCATGCAGAATCTCCGTATCTTTCCCGTGGCAGTGGTTAATACGCTCACCGAATTCTGTCAAAGCTCTTACATAATCGATACCGAGCCGCACCATATGGGAAGGATCGTAATTGAGGCCGAAATGCTTGGAAGGTATCGCTTCAAACATAGCTCGCCACATCTCGGGCGTACATCCGATTGTCGGATAATGGGGAGCAGGTCCCGGCCAGCCCTCGATGGCGATGTAGACCCCTTGGCGTTCGGCGTGACGAACAAGCTCCGGGAAGGTGTCCTTCCAGATGGCGAAGCTCTCCTGGCGAGGAGTCGTATGATCCTCAGGAACAAGACACATGAACATCACCCTTGCACCGAGCAAAGCCATGTCGGTCATCTGCTGCTTGACTGCTTCCGCTGCTGTTTCCCGACGGGCTTCATTTTTACTCAACAGCGCAGCAGTCTGTGCCGCATCAACGGAGCCGATACCAATTCCCGCTTTGTCGCACACTTGCTTGACTTCCGGATTCAGTTTCGGTACGTCAAGCACGTCCAGGCCGGCACTAACGGCCCATGCGGCGACTTGTTCCATTCCTTCAGCGCCGATCTTCGGCGGAATGCGCATTCCGATTTGTACGTTCATATTGTTCTCTCCTTTTGTTGGTTCATCCTTCTTCAATCATTTGTTCCGCTTCCTCCGATGAACAGAACATTGGCTTCTCAATGGACAGGTGCAGTCCCTTTATTTAATACCAGAGAAAGTAATTCCGCGGATAAATGCTTTTTGCACTAAGAAGTAAAGAACGATTATCGGCAAAGTAATCATGACCAGCGTAGCCATCATCATCTGCCATTCGGCCCCGTGTTGGGACTTGAACGCCTGCATACCGAGCATCAGTGTATATTGGCTCTCATCCGACAAGTAGATCAGCGGCCCCTGATAGTCCGTCCAACTGCCCATGAACTGGAATAGTGCAATTGTCAATAAAGCTGGACGGCATAGCGGAAGCATGATTTGCCAATAAATCCGAAGCTCAGAGGCACCGTCAATCCGGGACGCGTCTTCTAGTTCCCTCGGTAACCCCATGAAAAACTGCCGGAGCAGAAAGATGAAGAACGGAGCACCAAAAAAAGCCGGCAGCCATAGCGGAATATTGGTCCCTACCCAGCCGAATTTTTTGAATGCGATAAAAATAGGAATCATCGTCACCTGGTAAGGCAACATCATAACGATGAGCGTAATGGCAAAAAGCGGCTTCGCCCCCTTCCATGGAATTCTGGCTAAGCTATAAGCGACAAGTGGGCAGGAGAATAAAACCGCCACAGTCGCCAGACCTGCAATCGTAACCGTATTCGACAAATATTTAAAAAAAGGAATATAGTCAATCGCTTTAGGATAATTGCTCCATTCCATAACGCTTGGAATCCACACTGGGGGCCAGAGAAACAATTCGTTGTTCGCCTTGAGCGAAGTGGAAACCATCCATAGAAACGGTGACAGAAAAAAGGCGCCAATCACAATTAACACGACATGAGCAAATACTTTTTGAACAGTTCCAAGTTCAGTGCTTCCCATGACGATTCCCCCTCTCTATTCTTTTCCTTGATAATGAACCCAGCGTTTCTGAGAGACAAAGATTAACGCCGTTAACATGACCACGAGTAAGAAAAGAATCCAGGCCATTGCAGAAGCATATCCCATCTTTAGATAACCGAAACCGTTCATGTATAAATACATCACGTAAAACATCATTGAATTGGCCGGTGTTCCCTGTCCGTTCGAGAGTGTGAAGGGCAGGACGAAATTTTGCAGAGCGCCGATGGTACCCATAATCAAGTTGAAAAAGATGACCGGTGTTAACAGAGGCAACGTAATGGTCTTCGTCCGCTGCCATGCGTTTGCTCCATCCACTTGGGCGGCATCATAGTAATCTTGGGGGATATCCTGCAGGCCCGCTAAATAAATAACGACCGCTTGCCCTGTCCCCCACAAGCTCATTAGAATTAAGGATGGCTTAGACCAAGATTCACTTCCGATCCATGGCGGTCCGGAGATGCCGATCTTATCCAGCCAATAGTTCACAAGCCCGAATTGCGGATTTAACAGCCATAGCCAAATAATCGTCGTCGCTACTGGCGGCACCAAGCTGGGAATAAAAAATAACGTTCTGTAAATGCCTTGACCGCGTATTTTCAAATTCAAAAGGAGGGCTAGTCCTACACCCATCGCTATGCTGAGCGGGACAAAAATCACCGTATAATACAAGGTATTATAAATACTGATCCAGAAGACCTTATCTTGAAAAAGTGTCGCATAATTATTGAATCCTACGAATTCCCCCGGCTCCAGGATGCTGTAGGAGGTTAAACTATAGTAAGCTGACATGAATAACGGAAAGGCGTGAAAAAGAAGCAAACCAACAATCCAAGGCAATGCGAAGATGAGACCGAACAGGCTGATCTTTTTTTCGAATCGGGTTTTTCTTTTCTTGACCACATCAACTAAAACTGTCATTTTTTTGTCGGAAGTTTCGATCGCTGGCAATTCTATTACCTCCTTTTTGCATGTCTATTCTGTGAGATAAACTCTATCGAGGTCTTTTGAAGATGTAATAAAAGAGGGAGGGCAAAGCTATCCACCCTACCCTCTATATGTTTACTTTGTTATAGGAATCAGTTTTTCTGCTTAGCCAATTCCGCATCTACATTCTTTTTCACTTCATCGAGAAGCGCCTGTGCGTCCCCTTTACCATGAATCGCCAAATCTTGTACGCGCATCGTTTCGTTCCAAAGAAAGGCGCCTGCCGGTGAAACCGGCCTGGTGAACGCTGTCGGCATGAGATCCAAGAAAACTTTCAGATTTGCATTGTCGGCAAGTTTCAATTGCTCGTTAACGGCCGGCATAGCCGTAATATCGTTACCCGCATTCGGTCGTTTCGCCCAGAGTAATGTGCCTTCCTTATGGGCTACGAATTTAACGAATTCCCAAGCTTCTTTCTCATGCTTGGAGCCCTTTGGAACGACATACGACCAACCGCCCGCCCATGTTACCGATTTATTTCCTTCAGCTGCCGGCATCGGAGCTACGCCCCAATCGAAGTTAAGCTTGTACTTCGCCAAATCGTTCAGGATCCAGTTGCCATCGAACTCGAAGCCAACTTTTCCCGTCCAGAATGGATTCATGCCCGTTTGTCCCATGGCGTCAGAGAAGCTGGTCAGGTTGCCGATATCATACTTCTTGGCGTAACCGGCCATCCAAGCAAGTGCCTTCACATTCTGCGGATCGTTAGGAGTCAAATTATGAGTGCCATCCTCCCATTTACCTCCCCAGTTCCAAGCTTGCGTATAGAGAAATCCTTGGTTCATCCAAGGAATGAATCCTATTTGCGAGTATTTGTTGTTGCTTCCTTTTTTGAAAATTTTCTCGGCCATTTGATCCAATTCTTGAATGGTTTGTGGCGGCTTGTTCGGATCAAGTCCCGCTTCTTTCATCAACGACTTGTTGTAGAACATACCTCGATTATCGGTACCCCAAGGCAAAGCGTATACCTTGTCTTTATAGACGGTTTCGGCCCAAAGTCCTTTATAATAATCATCCGTAGAAATGCCGCTGCTCTTCACATAGGCCGTCAAATCCGTCAGGGAGCCTTTCGCCGCCCAGGAACCGATCAAGAATCGGTCGAACAAAGCGACGTCGGGAGGATTGCCGCCTGCGATGGCTGTAAGCAATTTATCGGAAGCCTGTGTCTGGCCTGTCGTCTCCACGAATGTCATTTTCACTTTTATGTCAGGATGCTGCTTTTCGAATACGTCGACAACACTAGCTTTGAAATCTTTTTGGTAGTCTCCGCCCCACGGAAACCAGAAATCGATCGTAACAGGCCCGCCCGAACTGGTAGAACCTTTAGAACTGTTGTTATCCGTACTTTTGGCATCCGTTCCTTTGTTGGTAGTGCTGCTGGATGTTGTGTTCGTAGAACTGCAGCCGGCAAGCGTCAAAGACATAGCAAGTGTTGCCGCCAAAGTTAGTGTAACAAGCTTTTTGCTTTGCCAGCCTATCCGTTCCTTTTCATTGTTCATAAGTTAACCTCCTCTTAGTTTATACTCATTCCGAGCACACCTTTATTGTATCCGCTTTCATTTAGATCCCGAAACGAGGGGATTTTTGTTTTTAGTGTGTTATTTTTGTGTGTTTATCTTTCGTTATCTTAATGGAATGACCAACGAGACTTTAGTACCGACACCAAGCGTGCTGTCTATGAAGAGCCCGTACTCTTTGCCATAGGCTAATTTGATTTGTGTATTGATATTTCTTAGCGCAAAATTTTGTTCCCCGACTACCTCTTCACTTTCCAGCACTTCCGTCAGCTCCGCCAATTTTTCGGATTCGATCCCGATGCCGTCGTCCTTAACTTCGAAATAAAGGATTTGGCCTTCCATTCTCCAACTTATGTCCAACCTGCCGCTCCCCCGTTTATTTTCCAAACCATGATAAATCGCGTTCTCCACCAGCGGCTGAAAGACGAATTTCAATACCCGGTAATGCATAATCGTCGGATCCATATTCATATTGACCATGAATTTGTCCTGATACCTCACCTTTTGTATGGACAAATAACTTTCAAGCAATTCGGCGCTTTCCTTAACGGTAACAAAATCGCTTCCCTCACTTAAACTGATCCGGAGATATTTGGATAAACCGAAGATCATCGTACTGATCTCATCGACTTTATAAATGCGGGAAATCCAGTGAATCGAATCCAGTGTATTGTACAAAAAATGAGCGTTAATCTGAGACGCCATCATCTTCAACTGGGTTTCTTTTTTTAATAGCTTCTGAATGTATACCTCATCGATTAAAGTTTTGATCCTCGTGACCATCGTATTAAAACTGTGATATAGCATGCCAAATTCATCGCTTCGTACATCCGTAATTTGTACGTCGAAGTCGCCTTCTCTCGCCCTGCGCATGGATAAGAATAGCATCCTGACAGGCTTGTGCATTTGCTTGGCAAACAATAAGGCAAGCGCGATGGCTATAACGCTAAATCCAATGACAAGATAGACGGTATAGTAACCTATTTCTCTCGAATCGCTGACCAGGTTTTGGATCGGTGCCATTCCGACAAACTTCCAATCGGTTATCTTCGATCTATCGAAGACCACCATCATTTCTTTGCCATCCACCACATCGGTTAAAAACCCGCTTCGTTCGGAAGGAAGATTCAGCCCGGAAGGCTGCATGAGACGGGAAGCATTCGAATCAGCTACAACCGTGTTGTTTTGATCGACGATAAACGTAGTACCTTGCGCTTCAAAATCGACCTCGGACATTAAAAGTTGTATCGGTTCAGGATTAAACTCCATGATGAGCACACCTATGTTCTGATTGATATGGTCGAAATTTTTGAGCGCCCTACCAAGCACAAAAACCGGTTTATTGTCTTCGTTGTTATTTTGTTTTATAAAAGTCGGACGAATTCCGTACCATACCACCTGACCGTCCGCAGCTATAATTTGCTTGTACCATTCTTGAGCTTGATCATCTTTACTAACCATTGGAAGCTCCGCGAAGCCATTGCTTGACAACCGATAGGAAGCGTTGCCTTCACCCAAAATATAAATATTCAGAGTGTCGTTTTTCACGTTAACCAAGTTGGACAAAAACTTGGCGATTTGCTGATTGTTGTAGCTTTGATCGTAGCTTTCCCGATATTCTCCAAGAATACCTTTCTGGATTTCCCTGTCACCGAAAACGAATAGAGACCGGTTAGCATACTCGTTCATTAACAATTCGAGTCGTCTGTTAGCCTGCTGCACGGTTTGCAAAGCAACCTGCGATACTTTGGAGCTAATAATGTCATTGGCTTTATGATAGGACAGATAGCCCATGATCATAATGGAAATGGACATGCTGACAAAAAATAGAATAAACAATTTATAGCCTACTGAACGCCATTTTAAATGCGCATGAAGATTCAAACCAGTTCCCCCTCCGTCAGGTTACAGTACGCCCAAATCCCTGTACTGGGCAGGGGTCATCCCCTCATGGTCCTTGAACAGCTTGCCAAAATGCCGGAAATCCTGGTAACCTACTTGCTCGGCGACCTCGTATATTTTAAGCGTCGAAACTTTAAGAAGGTTCTTGGCCTTTTCCATCCTGAGGCGAATTAAGTATTTGCTGAAAGTTTCGCCTGTTTTCTCATGAAATATTTTACTGAAATAAGACGGATTCAAAAATAGATGCTCAGCAACCTGGTTCATGGTAATCGCTTCCGTATAATGCATTTCCAAATACTTGATTGCCAGTTCGATGGACCTTTTTCGATTTCCCCAGGCGTTGTGGACTTGTTGGTATTGGCGGACAACCGCCAACAGTTCGTCTTTCAATTCCGACAAAGTACAGTAAGGAAGAAAAAATCTTTTACTGTTTGAGTACTGCTTGAAGGGGTAACATGACTCCAGCTTCTTTTCAATTTCATTTAGCAGAACTGCCAATCCGTTTCGCAGCTGATGAGGAGGATATTTCTGTCGACTCGTTTGCAAATGTGCAATCAGCTCATCAATCAATTCAATAAGCACCGCTTCATCACCCAATTTCACCACATGCACGAACCGGTTATCCCAACCGTTAGGCCCCGTATATTCCTGAACCTGAAGAGATTGAGGCTGCTCCAATCGCTCTGCTTCGTAAACCTTTCCGTATCCGTCATAAAACGCGTAAGCGCCAGCGTGAACAGCTTCTTGGAAAGATGCATGAAGGTAAGCGCTCTCGCTCAATTTGCTTATCCCGATATTGATCCCGATCCTCAAGTACCGTCGGCAAACTTCGATGAGGGATTCCATATCTTGTTCGCTCCCGCAGTCCCCCTCATAGAATGGGGACTGTAATATGACGAGATCTGTATCTTCACGGTGGTCCAAAGGGCATGTTATCGTCTTCCCCTCTGCATGTCCAATTCCTTTGGCAATATTGCCTATGGCATAACGAAGCAAATAGTGCTCCTTCGGATTATAAGAATGAGGCCCCCAGTCATACACTTTTACACATATCACTTTCAACCGATTGGGATCCAAATGGATGTTAAGCTGATCCCACAGAGTCCTTAAATAATGATTTGAAGCGCTTTCATTCATTAGTAGCGTTTCAAAATACCTCTGTCTAGCCAGAGGTAAGCTTTCTCGCATGCGTTCCGACATCCGAACCAATTGACGATGATCTTCATTCTCGCGCTTGATTTGTGAGATGCATTTACGCACAACTTCCAGAATCTGCGTTTCTTCAATGGGTTTAAGCACGTAGTCGGACGCCCCATATCTCAGGGCCTTTTGGGCGGAATCGAAATCGCTGTATCCGCTAATAATAATAATCTTTGAAGGCAGATTGCGATTCTTGACCGTTTCAATGAAAGCAAGACCATCCATTCGCGGCATTTTGATATCCGTGATGATAATATCCGGTGTCAGGGTTTGAATTAATTGTAAAGCCTCTTCTCCATCCTCCGCCTCACCAAGTACTTCGATACCTTCCGCTTCCCAATCAATGGTTGAACGTAAACCTTGACGAACCCATCTTTCATCGTCAACGATCAATAAAGTATACATAAGCACTCTCCTCTTGTTTGATAGATAAGAGTTTCATCCTAAAATAATAAAACCGCGCTTCGCGCGGATCTCTATAGATATATGTACTTGTCCTCTTATAATCATCGAAATATTTCACTTACTAATCATTTAATCCCTTTCCACCCAGAATTTGCTGCATACTTTTTTCAACCCTTGACTCTCGAGTTTTGGATTGTTTGGGTTCAGAAAAATGAAGAAGGTATCCTCTTTGCCGTCCCGGCGTCAATGCTTCAAAAGCAGTTTTCAAGGCAGGGATTTCATCGAGTTTATTTTGAAATTCTTCAGGAATTATGTATTCTGTATTCTTTTTAAAATCCACTTCCAAACCGGCTTTTTCAACTTCAATGGCTTCATAAATATAGGCTTTCAAGATGGTTTCCATTTCATCTATTTCTCGAACATTGGTGAACCGAATCTGACGCGCCGCCTGTACATTCTCCGTTTGTTGGATTAGAATCCCATGGGCATCCTGTAATAAGGCGCCTTTGTGAAACAGAAGCGCACAATAATCTTTAAATCCATGTATTAAAACTATGTTTTTTTCCTGAAACGTGTAACATGGATGCATCCACTTAATTTCTTCGGTCAACTCACAGTCAAGAACGATACTTCTCAACTTCTCAAATTCTTCCTTCCACTTTTTGGCTTTCCTTAAAAATCCATCAACCTTAGGATTCATTCTACTCTTTGTCATCAAGGAACACCCTCTCTAATTTTCGAGCAGCTGATTCATTCTACTCTTTGTCATAATGTCATTTTAACTTTATTCACTAGTCTTGTCTAACGCTGAACGAGTCTCGTGCCCACACCTTCTGCACTTCTCCGATCTCTGTCGGTAGTGGGATTAGGCAATTAATTAGATCATATTATTTTCACTCGACATCATTTTTTAAGCCAACGTCATTACAATTACAACAACACTCCAAATGATCTTTCTCATAGAAAAACAACTCCTTATCCAAAATAAAAAGGCCACTCAATGGAGTGACCTCGGATTAAATAAGATCGCATTTGATGTATTACATCAAGTAGCTTCCTGTGATCGACTGCTCCGCATGGATGATCTGCGGCGGTGTGCCCTCGAACACCACCTGGCCGCCTTTGCTGCCTCCGTCCGGCCCCATATCGATAATCCAATCTGCTTGGCTGATCACATCGAGGTTGTGCTCGATGACGATCACCGTATTGCCGGTATCCACGAGGCGGTTCATGATCCCCAGAAGGTGACCGATATCTGACATATGCAGGCCGGTCGTCGGCTCGTCCATCACGTAGATGCTACCCTTCTTATGCAGCTCGCTTGCCAGCTTGATGCGCTGGCATTCCCCACCAGAGAGCGTGCTGAGCGGCTGGCCGAGTGTAATATAGTTCAGCCCCACATCACTCATCGCCTGGAGCTTACGCACAACCTCTTTTAGCTGAAAAAAATCCAATGCCTGATCCACAGTCATCTCCAGCACTTCTGCAATTGACTTGCCGTTCAGCTTGTACGCGAGCACCTCTTCTTTGAACCGTCTACCTCCGCATACTTCGCATGGCAGCTTCACACTGTCGAGGTATGCAAGGTCAGTATACACAACACCCAGTCCTTGGCAGTTCTCACAAGCCCCCTTGGAGTTGAAGCTGAACAATCCTTGGTTAACCTTGTTCGCGGAAGCAAACGCCTTGCGCACATCATCCATAATGCCCGTGTAGGTCGCGGGATTCGAGCGTGTTGACACTCCTACCGCCGATTGGTCGATGACGATCGCATCCGGATGCTTGCTGAGGAATACTTCGTTAATCAGCGTACTCTTGCCCGAGCCGGCGACACCTGTAACTACTGTCAGCACTCCGGTTGGAATATCCACACTCACGTTCCGCAGGTTGTGAAGTTGGGCATCCTTGATGGACAGCTTGCCGGATGGCTGCCTGCAATCGTGTTTCAGCTGGAGCGGCCGCTTCATATGGGTGCCTGTCAGTGTACCTGCCTCTAGAAGTCCTTGGAAGCTTCCTTCATACACGATGGTACCGCCGCGGTTGCCGGCGTGAGGCCCGACGTCGACGATATGATCCGCCAACTTGATCACATCGGGATCATGCTCCACGACAATCACGGTATTGCCTTTGTCGCGCAGCTTCTGAAGCAATTCATTTAATCGGTGTACATCACGGGGGTGCAAGCCAACGCTGGGCTCATCGAAGATGTAAGTGACATCCACCAGACTGCCGCTCAGGTGCTTCACCATCTTGACGCGTTGCGACTCGCCGCCGGACAATGTATCCGTCTCACGGTCCAGCGTCAAATAGTCAAGTCCGATATCCACAAGATGCTGCAGCCGCTCTGTCAGCGATTTGACGACCGGCGCGGCGATCGCGTCGTCAATCTCCCGAGTGACGCGGATGAGCTGTCCGACCTCCATGGAGGACAGATCTGCAATGTTGAGTCCGTTGATCCTGCAGCCCAGCGCAGCCTGACTGAGTCTCGCGCCGTGGCAGCTGTAGCAGGGACCCTCGGATATGTACGGCGCAACAGCTTGTTGTGTGCGCTCGGACTTCGTCTTCACATCCTGCTTGATGTACTTGTTGGTGAACTTCTCGATAATGCCTTCAACTGTAATATTCACTGCCTTCCCGGCGAAATCCATCTCCACTTTCCTCGCCTTGGCGTAGAGCAGTTGCTCCAGCTCCTCATCCGAATAATCGCTTAGCTTCTTGTCGAGATCGAAGGACCCCGACTGCACGATCATGTTCCAATCCCAGCTGTTCACCTTATAGTCCGGGAGCATAATTGCCCCTTCATTCAACGACTTTGACTTGTCCAGCGCCTTGCTCATGTCGATGCCAAGCCTGCGACCAATCCCGTTGCACTCGGGACACATGCCTTGCGGATCGTTAAACGAGAACATGTTTACATGTCCAACATAGGGCTGACCCACCCGGGAGAAGAGAAGACGGAGAATGGGAGAGATATCAGTAATCGTGCCCATCGTGGAATGGGAACCGCCGCCCAGTCGCTTCTGATCCACAATAACAGCCATGCTGAGGTTCTCGATCGCGTCTGCATCCGGTTGCGGAAAACGCGGCAGAAAGTTGCGGACGAACATGCTGAAGTTTTCGTTCAGCAGACGCTGGGATTCGGCGGCGATGGTATCGAAGACGATCGATGACTTGCCGGATCCGGATACCCCGGTGAAAATCGTGATCTTCCGCTTGGGAATGCGCAAGGATACGTTCTTGAGATTGTTTTCCCTCGCAGCCGAGATTACGATATACTCCTGATTAGACTCGCTCATGATTAACATCCTTCCAATTATGTTAATTTCTACTCATATTCACATTGTACCATTCATCGTGCAATCGGTTAAATTCTATTGGGAACTGAACTTTGGATACGCACTTAATGCGAACTTGACCCGAAACGACAAGAACTAGTCAGATTGTCCGAAGTAGACATAAACCGGCTGCAAACTATATGCAGCCGGTTTATGTCTACTTCGGGCCAAGCAGGGTTCAACTATCGTACCCATTAATTTAGCATGGGGTTAAGGAGATGTTTTAATACCGAATGCGGTTATTGTTCCAACAACTTTTCAAGCTCGCCGCACCAGTTAGTCCAGCCATACTTAGCGCCTCCCAGTGCCTGAGCATTTGAGATTCCGGTTTGTTCGAGATGAAGATTAACCTTTCCATCCCCTAAATCCTGCAGCGTCCAGGTGACCGTGTGCTCCTCTCCGCTGGCAAAAGTATAGGACAACCGGTTTGGTGGGTCCACGAGAAGAACTTCGCCCTCAATAATTCCATTCCAATATTCGGTCGGCTGAGTGCGAAACTGAAAACGGTGTCCTACGACGGGCTTAAAATCATTTTCCATGACCCACTTGGCAAGCTTGCTTGGATCGGTTAAAGCGGACCAAACCTTCTCAATCGATGACGTGTACTGAAAATCTAAGGATAATGTTAAACTCATTCTTCTTCCTCCTCTAATAGTTGGTTCAAGCGCAACATATTCGAACTCCAGAACTTGCTGTAGAAAGCAACCCAATCTTGAATTTCTCTGAGTGGAGAGGCGTTTAACCTAAATCGCGTTTCTCTGCCGACTTTTCGGTCAAGTACCAGTCCCGCCTCTTTAAGGATTATCAAATGCTTGGAAACCGCTGTACGGCCCATTTGAAACTGAGTCGTTAACTCATGAAGCGGTATCTCTTCTGCCTCTGATAACAGACGAATCAGTCGGCGCCTAGTTGGATCTGCAATCGCGTCATATACATCCCGCAACTGATTGTTCTCGTTCACAACACCCTCTCCTAAATATTATTACCAAGGGACATATGCGGCTCTTCGGACATAGCGCCCACGAGGCGAGAGTTCATAATTCGACACCATTTAGTGTCACTTTTATTATAGGTCACCATTTGGTGTCGTGTCAAAACATTTTTAAATTCCACATGAAATAACGACAAACTTGACAACTAACATTCTCCAGCTTGCTTCTCCAGAAACGCGCTAATGGAAGGATCCATGCATCATAATGGGGTTTTTCATGTCTTCACTATAATGACGATCCAGATTAATGTATTTCTACATCATGCGAAAATATTTTTGAACAAAAGAAGACTCAAAGAAGCCAGTAGAACCGATGCAACTCAAGAAACTAATGCCAAACGTTCAGATCCGGATTACACCGCTATAACGAACTTCTCAATTAATAAACAATTTGTCATAGCTACACAGTTATCCTAAATTTACCACACAAATAAAATTAATGCTTTTTTATTCCTACTAACTTATCGAACAAAATTGAAAGTGAAGAAAATTGAGGTATTTCACATCCTTCCTAACATTGAAAATACCATCACAAATATTCCAATTGCTAATACTGCCCCAGTAATGCTCACAATACGAACCAAGCGTTTCAACAATGTACCCCTCTTGCCCATAACTCGATTTTTTACCTTCCCATAAGGCGTTCATCTTTAGGCTGCCTCTGCTTTTACTGTTGCACTTCATGGAAAATCTACCGTTAATTTGGGCATTTTTTCATTAAATGCTAGTTTACATGGAAAATTGCACCTAGAATAAGAAGTGGACACCTCACTAAGAGAATTAGATAATAATCATAACTAGGAGGTGTTCACATGAGTGGGCAGCGGAGGTCATTTAATGAAGAATTTAGACGTCAAACAGCAAAGTATTTGCAAGAGCAGACAAAGTCTGTAGAGGAGATCGCACTCGAACTGGACATACCTGCCAAAACGCTACATGCTTGGAAAGCAAAATACCGCGAGTTTAAAAACGAATCCGTCAATCAAAGTGAACGGGTTCGAGAACTCGAGCAACTATTGAAAGAAAAAGAACGTGAACTGAATCAGAAAGACCGCCGTTTAGCTGATGTAGAAGAGGAATTGGCTATCGTAAAAAAGGCGGTGCACATCTTCAGCAAACCAAAGAATTAAGGTTTCAATTCATTGAAGATCATCGCTCTGAGTTTCCAGTGGAGAAGATGTGCAGCGTGCTTAAAGTATCCAGGAGCGGCTATTACAAATGGCGTACGGCAGCACCATCCGAACAGCAAAAACACAAAGAGATGCTAACAGAGCGGATTAAGTTTCACTTTAAGGACTCTGATCAGCGGTACGGAAGTCCAAGGATATGGAATGAACTTAAAAAGGAAGAATTGCGGGTATCTGAGCGTACTGTCGGCAAGATCATGCGTGAACAAGGCCTTCGCTCTTGTATGTCAAAGAAATTCAGAGTAACAACAACGGATTCGAAACACAATGAACCCATCGCTCCAAATGTACTCGAGCAAGACTTTTCAGCGACAAAACCCAATGAAAAATGGGTAGCTGACATTACCTACATTCCCTGTCGTGAAGGAAAACTGTACTTAGCAAGCGTAATGGATCTGTACACAAAGCAGATTGTAGGTTGGAAGCTCAGCGACAGCATGACGACAGACCTCGTGCTAGACGCATTAAAACAAGCTTATCACGCTAAGAAGCCCAAGGAGGGGCTTATTCATCATTCTGATCGTGGCGCTCAGTACGCGTCCAGTGACTACCGTAAACAGCTCAAAACCTATCGAATGAGAGCTAGCATGAGTCGTAAAGGGAACTGCTATGATAATGCCTGTATCGAGGCATTTCATAGCATTTTAAAGCGCGAACTTATTTACTGCACCCCGACATTCAAAACAAAGCAGGAAGCCTATGAGAAGTTGTATCGTTACCTAGAGTTATTTTACAACCGAAAAAGATCCAACAGTACGCTAGGCTATGTGTCCCCTCTTCGCTTTGAGCAGCAGTACTATAGACGCACTGCCTGAAAATTAGGAGTGTCCACTTTCTTGACAGAAGAGCAAATCTCCCGTTATTTCTGATGTTTTCTCACTGAATAGTGATTCCCCCCTAAATTAGAGGGAGGTTTTCCAGTTGTATGGATTCCATTATTCAACTAACGAATCAAGTTAGCCATTCTTGCAGCTCAAAACAATCGCTGTACACAAAGAATAAAAATGAAAAAAAGAGAATAGAACCGTCAATACTGCTGCTACGCTGGGAGAGAAAGGTCTATCAAATATGGAGCGTTAGAGCAGCAGTCCGATAATCAAAGCTCTCTTTCAATTGCCCTCCAGCCTTCGCATCCTGCCTGTCATTTTAAATCGTTATATTCTTCATCCGTTACGGGTTCCAATCATTCGGTGTCTCCCATTTGTACATTTGTACTAATCGCGATATGTGAAAACCAACTATCCGGTGTAGCACCATGCCAATGTTTCACATCCGGAAGGATCTTTACTACATCCCCTTCATGCATCTCCTGTACAGGTTTACCTTTTTCCTGATAATATCCTTTGCCCCCAGTAACAAGCAGAATCTGGCCTCCTGCATGCTTGTGCCAATTGTTTCTTGCGCCAGGTTCAAAAGTTACATTACCTATCGGGCAATTTAAAGTGCTGTCATTAGAAACCAGCATTTTCAGCCATGCTGCCCCTATGAAATAGTCATTCGTAATTCTTTCACCTTTCGGAAAGATAACACTCTCATTCAAATGATTTGATTTATCCATTTTTACTCTCCTTGTATATTAATTTAGTTGCTGTTAGTGACGTAGGGATTTGAAAAGTTAAATTGAATGAAACTTAGTCCATTTTCCGCTTATATACCTGTATACGAAAATAATGGACTAAGATGGGTATAACCAATTGAATTTGGCCAACCCATCTTTCATCAGAGCAGACTACAAGGTAGATATGTCAATTACGAATCGATAACGTACATCACTACGAAGAACACGCTCAAACGCTTCGTCTACTTGATCAGCACTGATCACTTCAATTTTAGGTGCAATGCCGTGCTGTGCGGAGAAATCGAGCATTTCTTGCGTTTCCCGAATTCCGCCAACGAGTGAGCCTGCAATGCTGCGACGCTGCATGATTAGAGAAAATACATGGTATTTATCTGGCTGGCTCGGTGCTCCAACATTTACTAGAGTTCCATCTACACGAAGCATGGATAAATATGCATCAACATCGAGATTTGCAGACACTGTGTTTAAGATAAGGTCAAAACGGCCAGCCAACTCCGTAAATGTAGCGGGATCGCTGGTTGCAAAGTAATGATCTGCACCCAAACTCAAGGCTTCGTCTTTCTTATTAATAGACTGACTCAAAACTGTTACTTCAGCACCCATGGCATCTGCGTATTGGACTGCTAAGTGGCCAAGCCCCCCCATTCCCACAATGGCAACCTTCTTACCTGGGCCAGCGTTCCATTTTTTCAATGGTGAATACGTGGTGATACCTGCACACAAAAGAGGGCTTGCAACATCCAAATCCAAAGCGTCTGGAATACGGACAACGAACTCTTCCTTTACAACGATTTTCTGGCTATAACCACCGTATGTTGGATTGCCATCGTAATCTAATGAATTATAGGAGTTGATTACTCCTTTCGTACAAAATTGCTCTTCGCCACTGAGGCAGTATTCGCATTGTCCGCAGGAGTCAACAAAGCATCCAACACCAACGTGATCGCCAACGGCAAATTTCGTAACTTCAGATCCAACTGTTGTTACAACTCCTGCCATTTCGTGACCTGGAACCATCGGGTATATTCCGCCTCCCCATTCACCGTAAGCATTGTGAATGTCGGAGTGGCAAATTCCACAAAACTTAATATCGATTAAGACATCTCCGGGTCTTAGTACTCTTCGCTCAATTGTTGTCTTTTCAAATGGCGCTTTTGGACTTGGGACACTTAGAACATGGCTCTTACACATATTTTTCTCTACTCCTCGCTCCTAGAAATTGTACATTAGTGAACAAAACAATTTAAATGTTTTAATATCTTGAGTTTCTTGAAAATTGTCTAATGACACAAATGTGCCTACATTATTGACACAAATCTCTACCCTAGCAAAATAGCATTCATTGAAATCAAAAAAAGAGCTGCTTCAATGCAGCTCCTGCGTTATAGTTCATCGGTGGTTGACTAGATATCTTCGGACGGATTGATAAGGGCCAGAACCTGATGATCTTCCCACACCCCGTTGATCTTCACGTTGCTAAGGGAGATTCCTTCTTTGTGGAAGCCGGCATTCTCAAGCACACGGATAGATCCTGGATTTCGGGGTGAGGCTTCTCCGACGATCCGGTGAAACTTCAGCTCCTCGAAGGCATAGCGTACCACCTGCTTCACTGCTTCCGTCATATAGCCATTGCCAGTATAAGCCTGGTCTAGGCTGTATCCGATCATACAGCTCTGAAGCGGTCCCCGCACCACAAAGGATAGCCCTATATTGCCAATAATCCGGTCGTCCTCCTTGTGGCATACCAAGAAAGCATATTTCCGATCCTCCACCCTGTCGGCCCTGCTCTTAATAATCGTTTGGAGCTGGTGCTCCTCCGTATAGTACTCCTCCGGGTTGCTTGGCGAAAACTTCTCAAAGAACTCCCGATTGCGCTTGTACATTGCTGTCAATTCTCCGGCGTCAGCCTCCTCAGGGAACCGGACGTACACTTGCTGCTCCGACATATGCACCATCCCCACAAACTAAGATAATGGATAATTATATCATAAGAGGGAAGGCTCGGATATTGAATTGGATGAGACTATGTGACCCGAATCGCTTCTAATTTCCGTAAGGTCCCTTCAATAAGCTTGCTCAAATCAAAAAATTTCACTGGGAGTTCCTCCTCAGTACCAAGCATTTGCAGCAGATTGACCAGATCACGCATCATTCCCATACACTCCCAGTCGGCTGGTAACTTCCAAGCCGATCGCTCATTATAGGCTTGAACAAAGACATTTTTGTGAGTCGCTTGGAACTGACTCTCATACCGAAAGAGCTGGCCGATATCCGCGATGGAATGACCGGCCATCGCGAACTCCCAATCCAATATACAATTAATCTTTCCTTCTGAAAGCAGAAGGTTAGTCGGACGAAAGTCTCCATGGACGAGAGAAACTTGTTTATCCATGTCCCGAAGCATATTCTTGTTCCGATTAACAAGCCGTTCGATACGATCAACTGTGTATTTCCCCAATCTTTGGCAGACTGTTGAATTCAGAAAATACTCATACCAAGTTTCCAACGGGGTAAGTTCCTCTACCACTTCCAACGTCTCGTTCAAAAATCCGACCTGCGGATAACGAAACTCATGGATGGTTGCCAGCATTCCACCTAGCTGGTGCAAGATATCCTCATTCGGCATATAGCCAAAGAGTATGGCTTCAAGCAACGTTTGTCCTTTTACGAATTCATAAATCGCGAAAGTACGGTTGCCAATCGCCTCATCCTGATCCAAATGACAAAGATGCTGCAGAGGTATCTCCCCTTGCAATACACTGCGAATTTTGGATTCCTTACTCCAACTATCATCACCACTTGGGTAGATACGCAGAACATAATCACCAGCAGACGTTTGAATACGATAATTCGTGTTGCGTTTGCCCTCGTTTAATTGATGTATACTCTCCAGTTTGGTCATTGGATCGAATAGATGAAACAAGTGTGATGCCGTAACTGTATCCAAATGATAGAACGGTATAGAACGTTCCCACGTATCATCCATAATCTTCCCCCTTAACTTAGTCGATCTCTTATATTTTCACTAGAATCATTCAACATTCCTGCCCTTTGCTGAATGCCGTAATAAACGATCTTCATCATATTACTTAGAAATAACTCCGTCGGGAATGCGAGTCCCCATTTTAATCAGCATGGTGATTATCTTCCCCGCATACATCTAGGGTAGAACAGGTTAATTCGGGGGTGTGTATATGATAAATAAGCCGAACTTCCTCCTGATTGTTGTCGATGAAGAGCGGTATCCTCCTATCTACGAAAGCCCCGAGATTAGAGCTTGGCGGCTCACAAATCTCCCCGCCCACGAACAATTGCGCGCGAATAGCGTGGAACTCCACCGTCACTATATTGGTAGCGCTGCGTGCTGTCCGAGCCGGGCTACGATGTTTACCGGCCATTACCCCTCACTCCATGGTGTCTCGCAAACGAACGGCATCGCGAAGAGTGCTTTCGATTCATATATGTTCTGGTTGCCGCCGAATACTGTGCCTACGATGGGCAATTATTTTCGCGAGGCAGGGTACCAAACATATTACAAAGGCAAATGGCATATTTCGTATGAAGATATTCTGGTTCCTGGAACTAAAGATGATATGCCTAGCTACAATCCTGCAACAGGTGTGCCGGACCCACAGCGGGAACAGCTTTATTTGTCCGCAGATCCGCTATATGCCTTCGGCTTCTCTTCTTGGATCGGACCCGAACCCCATGGCCGCAATCCTCGTAATTCCGCTTCATCGGCAGCTACAGGCTTGAGCGGCAGGGATGTCGTTTACGGCACAGAGACTGTTAAGCTGATTGAAGCGCTGGATCATCTAAAGCGTACCGACTCTGGTGCAAAGCCATGGCTTGTCGTCGCCTCCTTTGTAAACCCGCACGATATTGCATTGTATGGTATGCTGACCGACCATCTACCGAACTTGTTTCATTTCCAGGTCGATCCGATGCCGGAAGTCCTTCCTCCGCCCACGATCGGTGAATTTCTGAATACGAAGCCACGTTGCCAGGCCAGCTACCGGGATACTTATCCAATAGCCCTGCAGCCAATCGTAAATGAGCCGTTTTATCGAAAGCTGTATTATCAGTTGCAAAAAAATGCCGACCTTCAAATAATGAAGGTCTTAGAAGCGCTGAGCCGCTCTTCTTTCAGTGACGATACAATTGTCATTTTCACTTCAGATCACGGTGAGCTGCTGGGCGCCCACGGCCATCTGCACCAGAAAATGTACTGCGCCTATGAAGAAGTTCTGCATGTGCCCTTCCTCATTCACAACAAGCGCCTCTTTCCGCACAGGCAATGCTTTTCAGAATTAACCTCTCATGTCGACCTTCTGCCTACGATGCTTGGACTTGCGGATGCAGACATTCCCAGAATTCAATACCGGTTGCAAAGCAACTTCAGCGAAGTCCGCCCCTTCGTTGGCCGCGATCTTACGCCTTACTTACTCGGTAGCAAAGAGCTTTGGGGATCCTCCTACCGCAAGGAGCCGGTTTATTTCATGACTGATGACGATATAACACGTGGCCAGCATCAATTCAATCCATTAGGGAGAGCTTACACCTCTGTCGTTCAGCCTAACCACATCGAGACCGTTATCGCCGATCTACCCGGACAGCACGGACTGCCAAATCAGCTATGGAAATTTTCCCGTTACTTCGACAACGAGCAGTTCTGGAGCGAACCGGGTGTGCGAGACCTCACGATTCAGCTGTTTGGTGAAGTATGTGCAGATCCAAAACAAACATCTACTCCCACTTGTCTTGTTACTTGCAAAACCGATCCGGTTCCTGAACAATACGAGTTGTACAACTTAACCGAGGATCCGTTGGAAACCCGTAATCTCGCTCACCCTTCTTGGGCCACGCCGCAATCGGAAAACATCCGGTTGCATATGGTCCGTTTATTGGAGGAGCAACGAAGCCAGAAGCGTTTGAGACCAGAACAAGGTGACCTTCGAAATAAGGGGAATACCGATTTTAGATAATGAGTTGTACAAAAGGAAAACGGCGTGGAAAGGCAAAAATACTCTGTCGGCTATTGGAAGAGTAAGGGTAGATCACTGACGAATCGAATGGGCATTTCTGAGCACAATGCAAAAACAAATCCATCAATGACTTTCTTGTAATTTCTCTATAATTTCACTAACGCAATGTTCAATATCTTTATTAGAGCAATCAAGAGTCTTATCACTATACTTAATGTATAGAGGAACTCTTTCCTCATAAACGTCCTTAAGACTATTTCCTTTCTTTATTACAATGCCTCTGGTTGTTATGTTTACTAGTCTCCTTTTAATTTCTTCATATGGGACATGTAAATAAATAATCTGCCCACCTTGTTTAAGGACATTCATAGCTTTTTCTGAATATATAACACTTCCACCTGTTGATATAATGCAATTTTGCAGTTGCAAATCAGACACAATTTTTTCTTCGACTTCCATAATTTTTTCGAGACCATCATTATCAATTATATCTTGTAACAACCTACCTTCATGTTGTTGTATAACAATATCTGTATCCACGTAATCCATTCCTAAAGCTTTTGCAAGCAACACACCTAAAGTGCTTTTACCAGCTCCAGACATACCTATAAGAACTATATTCATATTCTTCCTCACTTTGTTAATTGGTATTGGCTTCGTTAATTATGAGGTCAGCCATTTTTCTGGTTGACCTCGTCCCCATCATTCATTTAAACTCTTCGCCCCCATTGCGCTTCGTTATTTGTGCCGCTTTCGGCAGCTCAATAAAAAAGGTGAAATGCCCGTTCTCATGCTTCAGACCGATTCTTCCTCCGTGCAGTTCTACGATATAGTTCGCAATTGATAGCCCGAGTCCTGCGCCCGAAGGCACGTCCCGATCGCGCCTTGAAGGCTCCGCCTTATAAAAACGCTCAAACAAAAGCTTCTCCTGCTCCTTGGTAACCGGGCTTCCCCAATTTTCAACCGCAAACTCGATAAAATGTCCGTGTTCGGCAAGCCTAACCGTAATTTCGCCGGGCTTCAAGGAAAACTTGAGCGCATTCATGAGCAGGTTATCGATCGCCCGCACCAGCTTTTCAACATCAACATAGGCAAATAGGGGCTGTTGTTCCCAATCCTTCTTGACCGTAAGGGAGTGCTCTTGCGCGATCGGCTCGAACTCGATGATGATTTGCTCCAGTAGGCTGTTGAGGTCGATCTTCCGGAAGGTGGGATTGGCATCGCCGCTGGTAAGACGGGTATACTCGAACAGATCGTCGATCAACTTTTTCATTTGTTGGGTCTTGTTAAAGGCGTTATGGATGTACCGTTTGTGCTCGTCCAGGTCATGGTAGTCGTCATTTTTGAGCAAGTTCAAATAACCGATGATGCTCGTCAATGGCGTGCGCAAATCATGGGATACGTGCGTGATCAGCTCCATTTTGGATGTCTCGATCTGGCGTTCTCTCTTCATCATGCTTTGAAGCTGCTCGGCCATGTAATTGATGTTCTGCGCGACTTCCCCCAGTTCATCTTGGCCCGGTAGGGGCACCCTGTAATGGAGATCCCCCTTGGCGATAGCCATAAGGCCGTCAGCAAGAGTTCTCACTTGCCTAACGATATGACGCGTTAGGAAGAAAAATATGAGCAAAAAGAAAAACAAAAACGAGAGGAAGGAAAAGGCGCCAACCAAGGAAAAAGCCGCGCCATCAATCTTCGGTGCGATAATCTGCGTCAAAATGTCATTGATGATGGACGTTCCGAAAAAAGAGACGATAAGGCTAAACAGAAGCGATCCGAGCAAGCGCAGCCTGATGCTCTTTTTCCAGTTAAAGAGGGAAAAGAAGTTTCTATTCAATTTTATATCCCACTCCCCAAACCGTTTTGATGAATCGCGGTTCGCGCGGATTGTCTTCGATCTTCTCGCGAATGTTACGCACGTGGACCATCACCGTATTGTCGGACAAAAATTTGTCTTCCTTCCAAACGCTCCTATAAATTTGCTCTACATTGAACACCTGTCCGCGATGGCCGGCAAGCAGCTCCAGAATGGAGAACTCGATCGGCGTAAGAGACACCTCTCGGCCGCGCACCGTTACGAGGTGCTTGTTTTTGTTAATGATCAGGTCGTCGATTTCCACTACGCTGTCATCGGAAGCTTTGGCCTGATGATCGGCCGCGCCGGTGAACGTTTGCCTGCGCAGCTGCGCCTTGACTCTTGCGACCAGCTCCAGCGGATTGAACGGTTTGGCCACGTAATCGTCCGCCCCGGTCGTAAGCCCCGTTATTTTGTCGATATCCTCGCTTTTGGCTGAGAGCATGATGATCGGAATTTTCGTCATCTCTCTAATCTTGAAGCAAGTTCTGATCCCATCCATATTCGGCATCATGACGTCCAGAATGATCAAATCGACCGATTCACGTCGCAGCAGCTCGAGTGCTTGAACGCCGTCCTCCGATTCAATAACGCGGTAGCCTTCATTTTGCAAGTAGATACGAATGACGTCGCGAATTTCCGGATCGTCGTCGGCGACTAGAACGCTTATGGTCAAGTTGAATCACTCCCAGGTTTGTTATGTTTAGGAAAAAAATAACTAATGCCTATTGCAAGGCTACCATATTTTTAGAAAAGCGTCTCCGAAAATCGCAATTATTTTTCCATTTTTATCTTGCGACTCAACCGCGTCAAAACAGACATTCCAACGTGGAGCGACAGAAGCCATTCATAGTTTATGGGCGCGAGCCTCTTTTGATGTTTTGCGGTTTTCAAAGCGGATAAGCTTCTCGGCGAACACAATCGCTTCGGCCAGCAAAACAGCCCCGGCAACGTCCAGAAGCGCATGCTGTTTCACGAACAAAGTGGAGATGATGATGCTCCAAGCGGCTATGAATATCGCCGTTCGCGCTATTCGCTCAAAGCTGCAGCGATACGATGCTTTCAATACGATGTAGCTAGTCAGGACATGAATGCTCGGAAAGCAGTTGAACGGCTTATCGGTCGCATAAACGAATTTCACAAGCCCGATCAACCAACCGTCGTCATTTATGTGAGGTCTGGGTACGATCGTTTGAAACGTCGCATAAATAAGGTAGCAAGAGATAAGTCCTGCGCACAAGGCAGTCAAGCTTCGGTAGTAGATGGCTCTATCTTTCAGGAACAAGACAATAAACATGCCCAATAAGAACGGATACCAGATCAAGTAAGGAATAATAAAAATCGGAACGAAAGGGATCAAATTGTCCAAATCGGTCATCAAATTGCCGACATCGCCGCTGCCGTTATTCAGCAAATTGTAAAATACGTTCAAAACCGGAATCGCAAGCAGCCAAAGAAGCGGAAAATAGGTGGCAAGCTTCGTTTTGGCGTTGATGTTGGCATTGGTTATTTTCGAGCCCATCAAGATACTCCCCCTTTACGGCAGACGTATACGAAAGCGGGCGGGATATTGAGAGGGACAAAATGAACGCGCTCGATTTCGAATCTTCTGCTGAGCTGCTTCCGCATCTGCTGCGAATACTGGAAGGCGATGAACAAACCGCCCGGCTTCAGCGTCGTTTCGATCTGGTTCATTAATTGCTCGCGCATAGCTGGCGGAAAATTAAAAAACGGAAGACCGCTCAAGATACAATCGAGCCCGTCGATTCCTTCTCTCTGTAAGGCAGGCTGCATGCTGCAAGCGTCGGCATAGCAGGCGAAATCCCGAAACCGGACGGACAATTCACTGCGCAAATGTTGGTCCTTTTCGAACAATAGAACCTTTGCCTCTTTATGCAGAACTTGTGCCAGTTGTCTCGTAATGACACCGGTGCCCGCACCGAGTTCGGCGACGCTCCTTACTTGATTCCATTGTACGGGCTCGAGCATTTTTTTTGCCAGAAACACGGAGCTAGGCGTGACGCTGCCGATCTGTCTCGGCGCACGCATGAATTTATATAGAAATAACAGCTGCTCTTGCATGGCTCTAATCATGAAAGAACTCTCCTCTCGTTAACTTATGATGCATCTATCGTAACGAAACAATCTTAAGAATGAGCGAAGGAAAAAATAAAGGAATTCTGAAGAAAGTTTGAAGAAAGAAAGAACACAAAAAGCCCCTGTTCAGTCGCTTGCGCAACATGACAACAGGGACTTTGATCGGGTTGAGGCGGCGGTCCAATAGAAGGCAGCCGTCTGAACTAGCTGCACATGGGTATAAGTAACGGATTTATGAGACGTTTACCACTCCTACTCGTAAAGCCTCTTCAACAGCGATCCGAGCCTGTCTAAATTTTGTTCATTCGCTTCTTCGCAAATATGTTTAAGCATATTGTATTCTTTCTCTGTTTCGAAAGTCTGCCGGAAAGTAATCTCAGTCCCACCATCAACAGCCTCGATTGTGAACGTCAGGATAAAGTTAGGTCTGGATTCATGCCGTAGCACAATACATTCGGGCCCGATTTCATGAAAAACACTTCGGTTCGGAAAGTCAGTTCCGTCAGGGCTATGCATCGTATATTCCCAGATGCCTCCGGGTCTAAAATCGAATGTGTGGAAAGTATTCGTGAAACCGTTAGGTCCCCACCACTGGGCGAGAAGTTCAGGCTCCGTCCAAGCCCGGTATACCAAATTCCGAGAGGCACCGAACTTCCGACGAGATACGAGTTCGAAGGTAGCTGCGTTGCTTTCCCCAAGAGATTTTCCGAGAAGGTCCAGCATTACATTAGTTCCATGCTCGCGTTGTTCCGGCGTATCGTAGCCGTCTAAAAACGTTCCCTGCTCCGTAAATATCAGTTTGACACCATCGCTGGTCGGTATAATTTCTATCGTTGCGATGGACACAGATATCCGGATTTCTCCTTGGTCCAGACTATACGTGTATACGAGTCGTTCATTGGGCAAGATCTCCTGGTAATAGGCCTCAAATGTATAGACAGGTCCGCCTGGAGGGCCACCTCTGCTAAATTCACGTCCGCCGATACGGAAGTCGAATTCCTCGGCAGGCTGGAACCAGCGAGCTTTGCTGCTTCGGTCGGACCATGCCGCAAACACACGTTCCGGAGTAGCTCGGTAAATGCGCTCAATTTGGAATGTAGAATGATTCGTAGATCGCTGTTTCATTAGTAAATCCTCCCTTTAGAGAACTCAAGTTAAATTATCGTTTAGAAAATCGCCAAGCATATCGAAACGGCGCTCCCAGTTCATCCGGTGATCAATAATATACTTTTCATGGCTTAACTTCATTGTTTCCAGTAATGAAATAAATGCGTCAATTGAAAGCGGCTCCTGATGGTTCATTCGCTCGGCCACGCGCTCGAGTTCAGCCAGAAGTTTCTGCCCAGTTTTTATATTTTTCCGGACCCGTTCAATCTGAATATCCACGATGTCAGATGGGTTATAAGTATGTCCTTTAAGTACCGAATGAATTTCTTCAAGCGATAGGCCCAAATCTTTTAGAGACAAGATTTGGTGCAGCCGCTTGATATCGGCTTCGTTATACAACCGATGACCACTATCGGAATACCCTGACGGTGAAAATAAGCCGATTTGATCGTAATACCGCAGAGTGCGGATTGTAAGTCCAGTCAATTTGGCAAGCTCCCCCACTTTCCAATACTGCTGCATAACCCACTCCTTTCTTTGGCGCTAGCTGTTTACCGGTGACTTTAGTATAAAACGTGACGTTACGTAAGGTGCAAGTGGTTAGTTAGTATTTTGGTGTTAAATATATCCAAATGTATTCTATAAGCACTTTTAAAATCCTTCAATTCCCTTTTTTAGTAGCGATGAGTTATTCAACTCTTCTGCTAGATACCTTCTAACAAAGGACTATCTTTTAATAATCAAGAACCAAAATGAAATATTTACATATTCTATTAATATATCAAAAGAGATGGGGTGAAATGGTTGAGAGCTTCCTTAAATCTATCGAAAACAACATCAACAAGCCTAAAAAGATCTACACGTCTTCAACGAATACTAACGTTTACATTTCCTTTTTTCAATGGAACGGTTTTCACAGGGACCTTCCAGGTCCGGAACCTAGTAAATAGAGGAGAAATCATTGTTTCCCAACGCCGCGGAGCTGGCAGTATTACAACCCCTGTTGTCAGATATCAGATTGTGAATGCCGTAACTGGTATCCCGGTTACCAACAGCGTAACGCTGACTGGAACCCTTACCGTAGCTTTGAGCTTTCGTATACCGGCCGGAACGTACAAACTCCGAATCACGAATATTGGTGCAGGAGCAGCATCTGTACAAGGAGTTATTGTGGTATTCTAAGTTAAGATGTGCGCCCTTCAGGTGCACATCTTATATTTTTAAAACACAAAGAAACCACAGCACTTTTGAATGCTTTTAGTACCCTGTTCGTGTGCTCATACCATAAATAGAAACCTAAGGAGGATCGAAGTATGGCGAATAACGGCTTGCTTTGTGAGCAGTTCTCAAAGATTATAGGTGGCCAACCCGGCTTCGCTGGCGGAAAATGTGTGACGACAATAAATCGAGATCAAATAAGAGCAACAATTTTGGGAAAAAGATTTCGTGTAACGTCTTCTTTTTCGTTCGAATCTTTAAATAATAGAACTGGAAGAGCACTATGTTTAGGTAGAGGAGCATTCTTACAAAAAGAAGTCAATACATTCATTTCGGCCATTCGAAATCAAGGAATAAAAGTTTCGTCTGTTCGCAACGAATGGTTGTTCGAGCAACCGCGTTTGATTTATATCAATATTGAATCAGTTGATAGACCACTTGTTTTCGCAAGAAAAGTCAGGCAAGCGTTAAAAGCAATTCATTAAAGGTTGGCACTTAAAGCCATGGCCAAATATGCACCATAGACATTGAGAGTCATCAAACCTTTTTAAAAAAACCTCGTAAATAAAGAATAAAGCCGTTTTCCTAAAATGACTAGGAAAACGGCTTTATTCTTTATTCTTATGATACTTTTTCTTCGGCGGTTATAAGGGATCTCTATAGATTTATGTTCTTGTCCTCAGATGCACCTTTGTTATATAAAGGGATGCGGCATTCCATATGCATGCACAACTACCAGAGTGGCTGCAATCAAAGTAATCACAAAGGCCGGTATCGCTTTTCCAACAGGATGCTTGACTCTGAAATGTGAAAGGCAAGCCACCAGCATCGTGATGCCAATCCAAATGCCTGCCCATGCGGCTACTGCCGGATACCAGTATCCGATGACAAGTCCGGCTGACCCGGCTAATTGAACGAGCCCCGTAACAACTCGAAACCATTGCGGCAGTTCAATCGACTCGAACATTTCAACATGATTTTTCGTACCAGCCAGCTTGCTTCCGCCGGCAAAGGCCATAGTGAAGAGCAGAAAACTTTGTAAAATAACAAAAATAATAAACATAAGGTTCTCCTTCCCTTTTATAATTCAGCCAACATTTTTTCAAGCTTGCTGCACCATTTACCCCAGCCATACCTAGCGCCTTCGACTCCTTGAGCATTTGAGATTCCAGTTTGTTCGAGATGAAGGTTAACCTTTCCGTCCCCTAAATCCTGCAGGGTCCAGGTGACCGTGTGCTCCTCTCCGCTGGCAAAAGTATAGGACAACCGGTTTGGAACGTCCACGATTAGCACTTCGCCCTCAATAATTCCATTCCAATATTCGGTCGGCTGCGTGCGAAACTGAAAACGGTGTCCTTCGACGGGGTTAAAGTCATTTTCCATGATCCATTTGGCAAGCTTACTTGAATCGGTTAAGGCGGACCAAGCCTTCTCGATCGATGTCGTGTACTGAAAATCCAAGGCTAATGTTAAACTCATTCTTCTTCCTCCTCTAATAGTTGGTTCAAGCGCAACATATTCGTACTCCAGGACTTGCTGTAGAAAGCCAACCAATCTTGAATTTCTCTGAGTGGAGAGGCGTTTAGCTTAAATCGCGTTTCTCTGCCGACTTTTCGATCAAGTACCAGTCCGGCCTCTTTAAGGATTGTCAAATGCTTGGATATCGCTGTACGACCCATTTGAAACTGTGCCGTTAATTCATGAAGCGATATCTCCTCTGCTTCAGCTAACAGACGAATCAGTCGGCGCCTAGTTGGATCTGCAATCGCGTCAAACACATCTCGCAACTGGTTGCTCTCGCTCACAACACCCTCTCCTAAGTGTTTTGTCGATTCTCTGATTGGACACCATTTGGTGACACTTTGATTATAGGTCACCATTTGGTGTCGTGTCAACAATATTTTTAAACTCCACATGAAATTCCAACTTTTATTGTTTGAATTAGTACTGCGCTGCGGGAAAACGTTTGTATCCTTGTCCACCGACATTTTCTTACAGATGGACGAATCCTAAGTGACGTTCCCCTTCCACTGGAAAAATACGGCTTTCCCGATTTTCCTATTCGGGATCCCTCTGCATACGGCTACAAAATAACCCCTCTCTTGCAAGCCTTGGTGGATTGGGGAACGGCTCATATGCAGCATTTGAACGAGCTATATGGTGAAAATCGAACTTTGGAATCGTTCGAAGTTAATGCCATCCAATAATAACTCTTCCCATTTCCGATTGCCTTTTGTAAGATTTAAATAGAGGAAGGTCAAAAGAAATGCGGGGGGATCATCTTTTAATGAATACTTATCCTGAAGACTTTGAAACGTACACCGCTCGTGATGGTGCTCAACTTCCATATCGTTTTTTTGAGGGTCCATCCGATGTTGTACTTATTTTTCTACACGGTATTACGGAACCTAGCCTGTATTTGAGGGAATTCGGCCAATATGTATCTCAACATGGGCTCGCCACGGTGTACCTTCCGGATTTACGCGGGTATGGAAATGATCCCATTCGACGCGGCGACATTGACTACATCGGGCAACTTGATGATGATTTGGAAGACCTATTCTATTTTGTTCAGAAGTGTCATCCCGGTGCGAAAATCTTAGTAGGAGGTCATTCTGCGGGAGGTGCGACAGCACTCCGTCAAACCATACGACCGATGCATAAGGACATTTTTGCCTATTTACTCATTTCACCAGCACTTAGTCCTAATGCGCCACTTGATCGAAAAGGTGGATCCGGTAACGAATCCAAGGTGAGCATCCCACGATATCTGTTGTTGATGGTGCTCAATGCGCTTGGCATTCACCGTTATAATCACGCTATTGTATACCGCAGATTCACACCGATTGAAAAGCTACATGGGACTGAATCCTGTAATCTTAGCTATCGGCTCGCCTTGTCGCGCATGGTGGGGAATAATTACGAAACTTATTTGTCTCAGTTGACACAACCGACTTTCGTTTTGGTTGGGGCTGATGATGAGGTATTCGACGCTAGTGCATATAAACCACTTTATGAAAGATTTTGTAAGGCTGAGGTCCGCATCATTGCTGATCAAAATCACGACTCGATTGTAAAAACAGAAAATGCACTCTCAATCATGGGGAACTGGCTCAGAGTATTGCGGGGAGTGGAACAAGCAAAATCAGCAAGTGAAAGATATTGAGTTAAGTCCTCAATTTTAAAGCCCTCTCAGTGAGGGCTTTTATCTATCTTTTACACCTAACAGAACGTTCTCTAAGAAACGATAAAGAAAATCGAAGCAGATTTTGTTTCTTGAACCGTGCTCCAGCTACAGAATCGTAAATATCATCCTTATGTAACACAGGTACATTGATTCTCTTTGCTAGCTCGTTGGATAATGTCGATTTACTAGTCCCAGCTCTTCTCTAGCTTCGATAAGCCACGGATGTAGTAATTTTAGCTTGTCCCTCTGTTCCCACACATGATTATCTTGCTTTTAAGGTTGTATGGCATTCGATAGCATTTAGTACAATAACATTCGTGCAACCAAATATCTTTATTGCCATGCCTTTTAAAAGTTTTTGATGAATAATCCGATGATAACTGTACTCTTCCTTCAATATTTCAATACCTGAACTCTCATTTAGTCTTGTGTGTAATCAGAAGTAAGTTCTTCTATGACAGCAATAGCCTTTGATTTCGATAAGTTTATGTACTCGATAATGTCATTAAACTTATAGACTTCAAGTTCGCAATTCTTATTTTTTTCTATAATTTCAAAGTCCCCGTACATCTCATCAATAAATTTTTGTAAGTCGACTTGAGTTACATCATCAATTTCTCTCGGGAGAGCATCAAACCTCAACCAATCTTTTAAGTATTCCATATCATAATGAAAAAGCAGTTTTGTATTCATTTTTCTAAAATCTGAATGCCATCTTTTAATAAAGGTCGGGTCTAAATCTTGTTTTAGCTTTAATTCATATGGGTAATAGATATACTCCATCCACACGTTATCGGCAATTAAATGAGTCAAATATCCTAACGAGTAGTCATCCTTTATATCTGATAGGTATGTCTCAATGTATTTTTCGTAGTTAACCTGCCTAGTTCTTTTGTCTACATCTCCTTCGAAATAATGTGTAATTACTTTCCTTTCAAACGAGAAAGCAGCGTCAGGCGCAATTGAACCAACTAAAAAAACTCTCTTGTTTTTTACGGCAAGGCTAGAAGCGACCATCTCACCAATTATTAAATGCATCAACCGCGAACCCATAAAACCCCTCCTTAAACCACATTTTACCATGGGATTTGAGTTATAACTAACCTCCCGTTTAGAAAAGGCAGTATTGGCAAACAAAAAAAGTCGGAAAAGAAATGCGAAATCTGTTCACACAAGCGCTTTTACTCCGTTCGGATTCAGTCCTTTTGGATTTAGCCCGTTCTAGTTAGAGTTTGAGCGCCGTCCATTCGAGTTCGAGTTTGAATCTCCTTTTCAGAAGAGGATTCTTCTAAAAAGGAGACAAACTAACATCATTTGGACATATGTACAAAAACCCTTATTTTGTGAAGAAGCAAAAGGAGCTGCCGTGGCAGCTCCTTCGTCGTTTGTATAGAGTCCTTCATTGAACTAATGGTAACAATAGGTAAGCATTTGATGTTATCTCCAGCTTTTCCTCTGTTCCACACGGAGCGTGCTAGTTTCCCAGCACTCCGCGTTCCCTCTAACTGACTTTACTAGATCATAAGTTCCTCGTTACTCTAGGATATGGACCGTTAAGTCATTCCTGCAGGAGCAAATGAGTCTACTTCTTGCTTCCAACGTACCGCTAAAGAAGCGATTTCAGGATCATCCGGAAGCTTGCCCATTTTTTTATATTTACGGAATTCAGCAATAAGTCATCGCCCTTCTGCATAACTTTTCTCCAGCTCATTCTCGTCTAATGATTTAAACTGATTTTTTATTTCTTCTGCTTGCCTCGGCTTAAAATGTGGGCTCTGAATGATCCTCATCATTTGCATTGCCATCATAAACCGTTCACTTGATACCGATTGCCCTGAAACTAACAGTTCAAAAATATCTTGCAAGCGAACACGTAACTCTGCCAGTATGCTTATTTGCTCGTTTAATCGGGAAAGCTGCATTTCCAGCATATTTGTCAGATTATTACCAGGGTTATTAATCATTACTTTGATTTCCTCTAGAGCAAAACCGAGCTGCTTAAGCGATATAATTTGATGCAACCTAGTAACATCAGCATCTGTCTCTACGGTGCGCTTTCTTACCCTGGCGCCCATTTAAAATCTTTTTAACCAGTCCATGATTGTATCTACTGTTTCCATATATCTCTGTCCTACCAGCACGCCGGTATGAGTTGTGTTCCAAAGCCCTTTATATGCAGCATGGAGGTGCTCTGCTGTCACCCTCCCCCGACGGTCGTCATCATCACAGTTTACTGCTTTGATAACCAAGCACGGGCAAGATATTGAACTGCTGTCTATTGATATCCCCTTTGTCTCGATTGAAAAGGAAAAAGCGTTAAATGTCTTAGATGACTCCATTGTCAGATATTTTCTTTGAAATTCAATGTCATCTGCCGTTTCATCTATGCTTGTAAGCTCTTCACGAGCTGGGGCAGGCAATATGTTACCAGATATCATCTGGGCTAATTTTTTGTATGGTACTACTTCATGAACTTCTCTGCTTATGACTGAATCGATCAATACCAATCCTGCGATCTCGACGGTTTCAGCCAACTTCTGGCTCAAGATCCCCCCCATGCTAAATCCAATAAGAATTGGCGAAACACCACACTCAGCGATAACCTCTTTAATATCCTCCAAATAATCCTCGAAAGTTATCTTAGTCATATCCAACAGCCTGCTTTTGTAGTGACTTCTCAAGTTCATGACATAGCATTTCCACCCTTCATTGATAAAGTGAGGAATGTATTTGCTCCACATCCAACTTCCTGAGTAGCTACCGTGTACAAAAAGTAAAGGGGGCCTTTTTTTAGTTGCTTTCGGAAGGTTTTCCCCCTCGAATATCTCTAAAAATAAATCGTTTTCCCCAATGTATTTCTCCATATGATCGGGCAATTCTTTCGTAAAATCTTTCACGATTATTTCCTCCTCGAAATTTAATTTGATATCAAACTATTTATTCAAAAAAATTTAAAAGTTGTAATAAATCTTTTTTAAAACGTTAATCAGATCTTCTTTTTCTTTTTCAGAGATGTTTAAGTAAAACACGTCTAACATTTCTTTAGATATTGATTCAAAGATTGGTTTCAGTTCACTCCCCTTATGGGTTAAAGCAACATAAACAACCCTTGTGTCCTCTCTGTCCCTTTCCTTTGTCACATATCCAAGCCGGACCAACTTGTCAACAAGTGCTGTGACTGTAGATTTATCCTTATTAATTCCTTTAGAAATGTCCGCCATAGTGAGTCTGGGCTTCTTAAATAGTTCATAGATGATATCACCATGCGAAGTGCCAATACCGTCTATCCCATACTTCACCATCTCTGCTACTATAAATCGATTAACTTTCTCTCTAATTTTGGAAATCAATGAAATAGCATCTCTACTTTGCATAACCGTATTATAGTTTGATATCAAACCAATGTCAAATGTACTTTGTACGCTTCCCGGGGTGGGATGCTTATGAAAAACTATCGCATTTTCGATCCATTCCCTTAAAACTATACCGTTACTTATGGTATGGTTCACACCACATGATTTTTTTACATCATAAATCCGAGACACAGGAATGTAAGATTATCGAACAGTTGAAAATTGAGCTGGACAAATACATTAAAATACTACAACCAAACGGATTAAGGCAAAATTAAAGAGCATGAGCTCAATACAGTACCGAACTCATGCTCTAGAATCATGCATCGAGATGATTAAATGAAAAATGGGCTAAAGAAAAACGGAGACTCAGAAATTGCCAGCAAATCGAAAAGTACAAGCGGTGTGAATGGGTTGAAGAATGGTGAGAAAGCACTTGTGCCTACAGGCTTCTTATTTTGATCAAGATATATTTTCTTACGGTCCATCTTATGCAAAATGCCCTCTACAACCTGTCCTTCGCGTGTCATGACGTAAACCTTTTTTCCAATTAGAGTTTTCACATGTTTTTTATTGATTGCCATTTAATATCACCTTGCCTTTTAGATTTTTTTTATTTTGAAGGTTAATCGCGGTTCATGTACAAAAAATAAAATAATGACTAAAAGAACAAATACTATCGAGACAAGTAAAATCATTCCGTCACGAGATACTATAACAAGTAAGATAAACAGACCAAGAATGACACCTACACTAGTAAACATTCCGCCATAACCTCACAGCTTGTACCTATATATATTTCCTCCTCTCGATCTAACTTCTGTATTTCTATGATAGTGACAGGTTATGTGATTGGGTATTTCAAAGAATGTGCGTGCGTGGAGGGGAAACTAATATCTCCCTGTCAGTTGCAAGCCTGATCTCAATCATCCACTCTATCCGACCTCCATCATTCCGACCGTCGTCCCCGCTTATTCTATAAGTAAATCCAGATTCTCTTGATATGTCCGTGGGAAAGAACCCCGAGGACTTTTTCCTTTACATCGTAATGATACCCAACAAGGCGCACAGAACAAGGTTGTTACAGGCTAAAGCATGTCCTCCATAATACATCGAAACAACAGCCATCAAGACGCACAGGACAAGATATGTAGCCGAAAATCCGCCACCGGTAGTATTCATAACCAAAACAATTACCTCCTAATGAAATCTATGTGATTTTCTACTATTATACGGACCTTTAATACAATTGCTTGGACATCCTAGTTAGTTTCGAATAATAATCAGAGCATAAAGAAAGACTCTCACACTAAGCATCACCACGTACATCCACTACGAAAGCGTCAAAAAGCCCCCACCATGTGATCAAGATGAGAGCTCATTAAAGTTTGCCTCCTAAAGTTCACCAGAAGGCATATGAGCCGTGACGAAAATCGATTATAGGATTCTTGCTGGAAAGATGATTTTGTTCCAAAAGTTCTATCAAACTCTAAATGATCACTCAGGATGCTCAGCCTTGTACCATTCATCAAAATATCTATACACTAAACTGCCCATTTGTTGATTAAACCAAAAAAGGAGCCGCGTTAAGCAGCTCCTGTACTAAGCATCATCCATGGGTTATTGACGTATTTCGTCAGGTTATTTTGATTACGTTGCCATCATTGGATAAAATTCCGTTGTCATCACACCTGCAATAACGGCGGGATCTTCCGCGATGAGTTTTGGAACTTGATCTTAATTCTCAACCTCAATAATTGCGATTCCATGTGGGGCACTCGGATTTAGAACCGGTCCGAAAACCAAAGCAATTCCTTGATTCTGTTTGTCAGTCCAATAGGCAATATGTTGTAGCATGATGTTCCGTTCCTCTTCAGTCATGTCCTGAGGAAAAGTTGTTCTCGGTGGAGTGGACTTTAACATGAAATGTACTTTTCCTGGATTGCTGCTTGAGATATTGTCCGACATTGTGAATCCTCCATTGGCTGGATTTGTATTTCCGTTGTCACAACACTGAATTTCAATTATTTCATAAATTTCTTCTGAATACAATTTAACTAATGGAACAAAATTAACCTCATTCTTCCTGGACTAATTCCTGTTAAAAGGTAAATACGTGATTACCAATAGTAATCTTGGCGGTTCTTTTTTTGCTCCAAGATGACAGGGCAATATCAGGATTGTAAAAATACAGTGCCCCAGTTGTTGGATCCAAACCATTCAAAGCGGCTACTGCCGCACGGTAGGCTGACAAATTTGGTTTAAGGTTAAACTGGCCATCATCAACGGCTGAAAATTGACCTGGCTGATGAATAACCTCAGTGATGGAATCAGGAAATTTTTCGGACTGAACTCGATTAAGAACGACAGCTCCCACGGCAACTTGTCCTAAAAAGGACTCCCCTCGAGCTTCGGAATGAATTATTCGCGCCATTTCGTCCAGAACCGACTGTTTGGGTGAAATCGTTTTATTTAGTTTAGACAGAGTTAGGGAATCGGCTTCACCATCAACTGACAAGCCGTAACTGGCTTGAAATTTCTTTACCGCATTCTTAGTCTGGATGCCGTAGTAACCGGTAATTCCTGTTTTAAAGTAACCCAGTGCGGTTAATCGTTCTTGCAAATCCAGTACTTGGTCACTTTGTGTGCCCTGACCTAACGATTGCGCACCGACCGGTGCGGTCATCCCCATTACACCAAGGGAACAGACGCAGATAAGAGCCTGTAGTTTCTTCTTCATGTTTTAAGATAACCTCCTCTTCCTTTTACGCGCCGCACAAGCAACGACATGCAGCATTACAAATTTAGGGGTGTTGATCCGACTCAAGATGTCGCCTTACACGCTCGAAAAATAGGGAACAGCACAAGGCTGTCCCTATAAACTTCGGGAGAAACACCTATTAAGGGTCGCAAATCACAAAAAAGGAACTGCCGCGAAGCAAGCCCCTCAACTATAGTTCTCTGTAACAAGCTTTTATAATTTTACTGCTCTTTCACCTTGAGTTTAACTAAACTCGCGTCTACGAGGTAAAGCAAACCAAAGTCCATCGAGCCAAGCTAGCTCCTGTTCCGTTAATTTATCCATGTCAGCAGCACGCAGACTCGCGTCCAACTGCTCCGGACGACTCGCACCAATGATGGCGGAGGTGATTCCCGGTTGCTGTGTAACCCAACGTACGGCCGTCGTTGTTGGATCATAGTGATGTTCTTGGCACCAGGCCTGGTACTTTGCAACAGCGTCGAACTGCGCCTCTTGCCAATAACGTTCCTGATACAACGAACCCGCATTGTTTCCGAGTCCGAAACGAGTCCCCTCTTCGACACTTGCATGATTCCTATAACGGCCTGTCAACATGCCTCCTGCAAGTGGGTTGTAACTGATAATGCCAATCCCCTCATCAAGGGCCATTGGAACCAAGTCGTCCTCAATCATTCGAAACAAGAGATTGTAGCGAGGCTGAATGCTCACTATACGGGCGTAATTTTTTCTTTCAGCAATTCCGTTTGCTTTCGCCACCTGCCAAGCACGCCAATTTGATACACCTATGTAGCGGACTTTGCCTTGCTCAACGAGATCATCAAACGCACGTAAAGTCTCATCCATAGGTGTGCTTGGGTCGAATTGATGAGCTTGATAGAGGTCGAGATAGTCCGTTTTTAGACGGCGGAGGCTATCCTCTACGGATGTTATGATATGCTTCCTACTCAACCCACGATCATTTGCTCCGGATCCCATCGTACCAAAACACTTTGATGCTAGCACCACTTTGTCTCGTTTACTCTCTAGCCATTCCCCGATAATCGACTCGGTTGCACCTGCGTTGGCATAAGAAGCCCTCCCAATGGGATATACATCTGCCGTGTCGATAAAACTCACACCGGCGTCGAACGCCTTGTCAAGTATTTCGAAGGAGGTTTTTTTGTCTGCCTGATTGCCAAATGTCATCGTGCCCAAACACAGATTAGTTACTTTTAAGCCTGTTTGTCCTAAAGAACGAATTTCCAAAATAATTCACCTCTCCAAACTTTTTATTATTCTTTTATTAGAATATATAAGTACTTCCTTTTGTTATTGTTATTTTTCTGTTGAGAATACCTCTTTTGCAACCGTCATGGCTGACATTGCCTTCGGCCAACCTGCATAGAAAGCAAGATGGGTCATTACTTCGATTAGTTCTTCTTCCGTAAGACCGTTTTGTTTTGCTAAGTTTAAATGGGACTTCAATTGTTGCGTATTCCCGCCAGTAATTAAGCTAGATACAGTAATTAAACTACGGTCACGTGGAGTAAGCTCCTTACGTTTCCATACATCTCCGAATAAAACATCATCGGTTAATTCAACAATCTTTGGTGCAAAATCACCGAAGTTTTTCTGTGCGACAGTAAGTTCTTTTGAAGAATCTGACATTTAATATCCCTACTTCCACTTTTTTTTATTATTACTCTTCTATTTACAGAAGTTTAAGCTCATCCTTAATATGCACAAATGAAATAGAGACCGTTATCCCACGCGTTTTCATGCCCGTCCAAAATGACTGATCATGCGTAATTTAATTATGCAACGAATCAAAAAGAAACCGATATCCTGATCATCCTAAATGTTTGCCTATTTCTCTCACGTGAAAGAACACTTATGAATTTGTGATTGTGTATATAATAAAAAAACCAAATAGAATCCCCCCCTAACATTGATGAGAGAGTTTCTATTTGGCCTTTCTAGATAAAGATCGAACTAACTGCTTAAAATGCCTTCACACATTGGATACTTGCTCAGTAATTACCTGTTCCTGGGCATATGTTTCCTTCAGACGCTTCAAGTCAGCTTTGGGAGGAAAACCAAACATGCGAGAATATTCACGGCTAAACTGAGATGCACTTTCGTAGCCTACCCGGTAGGCAACCTCAGAAGCATCCGCCGACTCGGTTAATAATAGGCGCCGCGCTTCTTGCAACCGAAGCTGTTTTTGGAATTGAAGAGGGCTCATCGCAGTGATTTCTTTAAAGTGTCTATGTAACGAAGAAATACTCATATTCGCTATTTCGGCAAGTTCTTCAATCCGTAAGGGGCTATCATAGTTATTCATGATTTGTTCAGTAACAACTTTGATTTGATGGGTTGAGCTTCCTTCCATTACAATTTGCTCCAAAATAATCCCATTCTGACCTTGCAGAACCCGATAAAGAATTTCCTTCGTAAATAGTGGAGCAAGCACCGGAATATCTTTAGGATTATCAAGCAAACGAGCTAACCTAATGACCGAATCTAACAAAGATGATTCTATCTGGCTGACAAACATAGCTCGCTTCGGATTTTGTTTCGGATCAACACGAAATTCAGAACCATGTAAAAGCTCTAAGATTTGACTAGATGTGAATTCAAGTTTGAAACCCAAATATGGAACATCGGGAGTTGCTTCAGTGACTTGGGCGGTAACTGGCAAGTGAACGGATGCAACAAGGTAATCGGCAGGACTGTACCTAAAGCGCTCCTGTGCCAGCCAAACCTCCTTCGCCCCTTGAACTACCATACAAAAGGAAGGCTTGTAAACTCCATGGCTTTGTTCAACCGCATTCGAGACACGTATGAAAAATAAGGACGGAATAGCAGTTGGGTGAACACCGTCCTTTTGTGTAAAGCGCTCTATGATTTTGGTGAGCTCATTCTGCTGTTTAGTGATTATTTCAGACATTTGATTCTCCTTGTTCCTATTTTTTACCACATAAGAAAGTATAAGTTTTCGGCTCTCGAAAACGGCTTGATTATTGGCGATAAAACCTAATATAGGGATCTTTGGTCGTAGACCAAAGTCTCTCCTCGTTAAACGCGGTCGCTCATCATTGAACGGCCTCGATAGAGGTTTTCTCATAGTTCGATTATAATCCATATTTGTATGTTACATAAGTGGTAGTGAGAGGATTAGGCAAACATTTGGCACGAATGAGATAACGGTCTCTTTGTTATCTGGTGCATAATAAGGATGTGAAGAGTGGTGGATAAAGGTTAAATCGACTTACAAATAATTTTAAAAAATGGAGGATTATATATGCAAAAAGTAATTTTGAACAATGGTGTTGAGATGCCTATACTCGGTTTTGGTGTATTTCAGATTGCAGATCAAAATGAATGTGAACAAAGCGTTTATGACGCTATTATGGCAGGCTATCGGCTGATTGATACAGCTGCCTCTTATCTAAATGAAGAAGCAGTTGGCAGAGCGATCAGACGGAGTGGCGTGGCAAGAGAGGAATTATTTATTACTACGAAACTTTGGGTTCAGGATGCTGGTTATGAGCGCACAAAAAATGCATTTAAAAATTCACTGGACAGATTGCAATTGGATTATTTGGATTTGTATTTAATTCATCAGCCATTCGGCGATGTGCATGGTTCTTGGCGCGCTATGGAGGAATTGTATCGTGAAGGAAAGGTACGTGCAATTGGCGTTAGTAACTTCCATGAGGATCGTCTGATCGATTTAATCATTCATAATGAAGTAGTTCCTGCTGTAAACCAGGTTGAAACGCATCCTTTCAACCAACAAATCGAAAATGCAAAATTCATGAAAGAAAGTAATGTTCAGATCGAATCCTGGGCGCCTTTTGCTGAAGGGAAAAATAACTTGTTCCAGAATGAGCTATTGGTATCCATAGCTGAAAAGGTTAATAAATCCGTTGCTCAAGTGGTTTTACGTTGGTTGACACAAAGAGAAGTCGTTGTGATTCCAAAGTCCGTTCGTAAAGAAAGAATTATCGAAAACTTCAATATCTTTGATTTTGAATTAAGCCAAGAGGATATGGAGTCGATTACTACATTAGATACGAAACAGAGCCTATTCTTTTCACATCGCGATCCTGAAATGGTGAAATGGATCAGTAACCGTAAACTTGATATCTAACAATCGATCAGGGAGCAACTGCCGCGGCAGTCCGCTCCCTGTTTAATTGAAACCACCATCCTTTCTTACACCAGTATTTCATAGGATGAAGCTCTAATGTCCCCGAACTTCAAAATAACAGTCTTGTCATACTTCCTCGTTAGCGGAAAACAAATTATTTATTTATTTATTTTTATAACCCTGATATACAACTTCCTAATCAAGAGATCTGATCATTCTGTTTTCAATTTGTCCTAATGGCTTAAATCCATATTGTGCATATAGAGAATGGGCATCTTTTGTTGCAAGTTGAAAACTCGTTCCTTTTAATTTAGGGTGTTCTATGATGACACTCATTAACCATTTACTTAGTCCACGACCTCTATATTCATTTACTAGCATTTCATTCCCTCCTTTTGAATTATTCATCTACCACTGCCCTGTTTCTTAATAACACCAGTTTTGCATATAACTATAGGTCTTGAGATAAACGAATCATATCCCTGCATTGTATACCGTTTTCAAAAATTTCATCAGTGTAATGTTTTATAAAGAAGTCCCTATCAATCCCAACAATTCTAAAACCACATTTTTGATATAGTGCGAGTTGTCCCATACTTGAGTTCCCAGTGCCAATCTCAATGGTTTTATACCCCTGATACTTAGCATTGTTAATTGCATGCTGTACTATCTTCTTTCCTAACCCTTTACCTTGGTGGTTCTCGTTGACAGCAATATTCGCCAACTCAACTGTCTCAGGTCTTGTAGGCAATAATACATAGACTGCTAAAACAGTGTTATCCATCTCTGCTATATAGCACTGCCCTCGTTTGAGATATTCTTTAACAATCTGTTCAGAAGGGTCTGCTAGCAATAACAGCTCCATTGAAGGCGACTCGTAAGTATCTAACTTGCGTATTTCCATTTAAATCCTCCTTTATTGAACCATCATTACTCGTACTTAAGTATAATTCACCGTCGTTTAATGCTCATTTCTCCCCTTCTCTTCTATTCTACTCCAAAAAAGTGATTAATTCCTGCGAATAAGCGAGCACCCGTGAGAAAATTGAATCAACAATATATCAGACAGCATGGATGTATTTTAATAGCAGCGAAAGACATCACGATTTGGGAAGAGATTCAGGTGGAACGAAAAAAATACAGCCGGCCTCTCAAGAGGGCAGACTGTATTAGTTATTGGCTTTTAATTGGATGGAATGATTCGAATATCTTTATCCAAATTGGCAAGCATTATGAAATTGCGGTTGAAAGTAAAGATTCGTTTTACCTGATAATAGGACATGGTCACAGCAGTGAACGCTTCGCTGAGCGAGAAACGGAGCTCGGGCCTGTCCATAAGCAGTCTGCGCGATTCCCCCTCAAATTCGGGTCCGCTGGAGACGAGCGACAACTTGCCTTTACTCACTGCTTTATCAATTGCATTCAAAAAATACTCCGCCTTCTGATAGCTGTATTCATTACGAAGCCATTGATGAAGATCAAATATAATGGAGTTGGTCGTTATGTAATTACGTTCAAGATCATGCAAATCTAGAAACAGAGAACGGGCTTTCGCATAGTGTGGATCTTCAGGGTTCATTAAAGCGGCTAAAGCTGTTTCATCCAGAAAAATTGCATCCTGAATGTTCAAGTGGTTATCCATATGTCAGCACTCCTTAATCCTCAAGTTTGCAAATACCATCCAAATATAGAAGCGGGTTATCTTCCTTTTGATCCACTGAGATGGGGGTTGATTCGTAGGGGGCACTTGCCAGGTATTGGACAATGATTCCATTGACGATCGTTTGCACAGTCGTATGCTGCATGTCGGCGATCGCTTTCAGCTCATCATAATATTGCGGATTGAGTTCTATTGTGCCTTCTTCTTGCTCTTCACTTCTTGAAGAAATGAATTCGGAAGCGGTGGACTTCGCTTTTTGGAATTGATTTTGAATGAAGCGTTTGTAATTATTCGCCATCGTGATTCACTCCTTATGCATAGCTTTTATAAGCATTCGTCGAATTCTGTCGATTTCAGGGGGTGATGTCGGACATAACTGGGATCGAAAGCCATTTTCTAAATAAGGTGGGAGACGGGAATGAGAAAAGTATTATTCGTAAAGGCTAATAATCAAGCGCGCCTGCCTTACTTGGATGCTACTATGATTAACGGTGTATTCAAATTCAGTCAGGGTATACCTCGGCTATTTAGTCGTAACGGATGTCTTTCGTGAATAGTAAAAAAGTGACCCTCAGCATCGGGCCGAGGGTCTGAGTTTATATAACATGTTTTCAAATCAAAACTTTAATATTTATGATACGGTTTGGCGTGCTATCTGTAACGGCAGGTTTTCGCTTAAACCTAGCGTCTGCGCTGTTGAAGTATGAATTTCTTGGATGAGCTCTGGGTTTTTCAATAGTGACACGCCGTAAGAAGGAATCATTTCTTTTATTTTTGGTTCCCATGCTTTCATTTGTTGCGGGAAACATTTTTTAATTAACTCAAGCATCACGGAAACGGCGGTAGAAGCACCTGGAGAAGCGCCGAGCAATGCAGCTATCGAGCCATCAGCGGCACTAATAACTTCCGTACCAAATTGAAGCGTTCCTTTGCCAGCTTCCGTATCTTTGATAACTTGCACACGTTGGCCCGCTACTACTAAATCCCAATCCTCGCTTTTGGCGTTCGGGATAAACTCTCGCAACTCTTCCATGCGCTTTTCTTTCGATAACATAACTTGCTCGATCAGGTATTTTGTCAATGACATGTTTTTTGCACCTGCGGACAACATCGTTACGAGATTATCCGGTTTTACGGAAGTTACCAAATCAAATATTGAACCGGTTTTTAAAAACTTTGGTGAGAAGCCGGCAAACGGTCCAAATAACAACGATTTTTTATTGTCAATGAATCTTGTGTCAAGATGCGGAACCGACATGGGAGGAGCTCCAACCTTAGCTTTTCCGTATACTTTTGCATGATGCTGCGCGACAACATCCGGATTATTACACACCATAAATATTCCGCTTACCGGGAATCCGCCAATATGTTTTCCTTCAGGAATACCGGATTTTTGTAGCAAATGAAGGCTGCCTCCCCCGCCTCCGATAAAGACGAATTTTGCAGTATGGCGTTCGACGTTACCGCTGTCGTTTCTTACTTTCAATTCCCACGATCCGTCTCTAGTACGTTTAATATTATCAACGCTATGTTTGTAATTAATATCGACGTTTTTACTCTTTAAGTGGTCAAACAAAATACGCGTCAAAGCACCAAAATTGACATCCGTTCCAGAGTCGATTTTGGTTGCTGCTATAGGTTCATTCGATGGACGATCTTGGATAATAAGTGGAATCCATTCCATCAGCTTTTGAGGGTCATCGGAAAATTCCATTCCTTGAAACAATGGATTGTTCGACATCGCTTCAAAACGTTTCTTTAAAAACATTACATCTTGTTCCCCTTGCACCAAACTCATATGAGGCAATGGTATGATAAAGTCCTGCGGATTACGTATCAGTTTGCTTTCTACAAGATAAGACCAGAACTGCATGGAAAGCTGAAACTGTTCATTAATTTTAATAGCTTTGCTAATATCTATAGACCCGTCTGGATTTTCGACAGTGTAGTTAAGTTCGCACAGTGCCGCATGCCCTGTTCCTGCATTATTCCATTCGTTAGAGCTTTCTTCTCCTGCATTTTCGAGCTTCTCAAACACTGTAATTTCCCATTCCGGAACTAATTCTTTCAAAAGTGTCCCTAAAGTCGCACTCATGATTCCAGCACCAATTAAGATGACGTCTGTTTTAGTTTCTCTGCTGCTCATTTTTACCATCCTTATACCCTAAAATTTGCAGAAAGGTTATAGGCGCTCCTGCTTTTGCGCTACAGCAAGCCAGAGTTCGACCTAGTCATATACCTTTTCTGATCATTATAACCCTATGATTAAAATATTTATTTACTATTATATGATAGTTATAAGCTATACGACAAGAAGTGCGGCGAAGAAACCTTACCGGATAATACCAATAGCGTGCAAATTAATATTCGATAGAGCTTAATAGGACGGTGAATAACAGTCAAATTCAATTATCACTCTTTTATTTTAACATATTTTTATCCTAAACTAACCTGCCATTTAATTGAACTAAATTTGCCTAGAAGCTGCCATTCTTCTTTTGAAAAAAAGCCAACTGACAAAAGTAGTGTTTTTTCATCAAAGGATTCGACAAAGCTTAAATTGAATACATATCGTATGCATATACTAAGCTGATAAGAAAGGTCGTGGCTTCTGTGTACTCACACGAAGATTTAATTTCAATTCGACTAGGGATCATGCTTATTGTGGTTCCAATCCTGGGGGTAGCATCACTTTATTTGCTTAGATAAGTTTTTAAAAAGTAATTGATATCAATTCGTCAAACCCTGAAATAAATTCAACTTCTGTAACAGATAATATCCATGTCAACTGTCACTGAGGATCTTCTACCAGCATAAAAAATGGCTGACGTATGACGTCAGCCATTCTACTTAAATTCTCTATGCGATTTGAACCTTTTACTCCGGCAACAAGTCATATTCTCCTCTTCGTGAAATCCAGAATACCTTCGCCGATCTCCGCAAAAAATTGCTCTTCGCCTGTTTCCATATGTCATCTCAAAAACAAAAAAACCGCGATTTACGCGGTGTTCAGTCTGAAATACACATGAGAAACAAGTCTGGTCAACGTCTGGCGAGCAATGGAAACATGCCTCCTTGAAGCTTTTCGTTTTGTTCCAGATTCAGCGGATCGGTGATGATATGAGCTTTGCCATTGTAAGTCGTACCATCAGGCATGTAGATGATAGCTAACACGCGTCGCGGTTTGTCAGTTTTGTTGGCGTGCGCATAATGAAAGGTCAGCCCATTATGGAAAGTGCAACTGCCTTTACGGAGCGGAACTTGAACCGGTTTCGTTGTATCAATTGCCGTTCCTTTCGCTTCGTCGAAAATATTTTGCGGGTTTACCAGATCGATGCCTTGTAACTTACCGATCTTATGCGATCCAGGTACGAACATCATGCAGCCATTCGTTTCGTCCACATCGTCAAGTGGAATCCAGGCGGACACCGTCTTCGTCCGGTTCACTCCCTTCGACCCAATCTCGTCGTTCATCGGCCAATAGGGAAAATCCTGATGCCAAGGCGTCTCCTTCGAATCCTGTGGCATCTTCCACAGCGCTTGATCATGAAACAGGCGGATTCCACTTGCTTCCGCAAGCTCCAGCGCGACCTTTGCAAGAAGCGGATGTGCGGTATAACGCGCTATTCCCGCATGATCGCGCCAAACGTTAACCTTCTGGTTCAACACACGGTAATAGCTCATATCCGGCGTTGACGTCTTCTGTGATCGGCTTCCCTGCTCGCTCATTGCTTCCTCAATATAGCTAGTCAGCTCCCGCAATTTCATCCTTTGTCAGAATGTTATCCACTTGCACGAATCCGTTTTCTTTATAGAACTCTTTTTGCTCCGTACTTATAACATGGTTAACCATATCCATATTCTCCATTGTCAGGGCCTCCCTACTAGTTTCAAGATTACTTTAACATGGAAGTTATATAGTTAACTTGGTGGATTTTACATATAACCATGCGGATATTACTAACTGCGTAATTTAGCGAATATACTGTATATTGAAAACATATTGGATAAGATATGGAGGATAGGCAATGTCCCGCTTAACCAACAATCAATTTCTGGAAAGTCCTGTATTTCCTTTTTTTATGCAAATTTATAAGATTACGAGCGCGATTGACCCTCATTCGCACGAATTTGTTGAGCTTGTATTTGTGCGCAAAGGGAGGGGGCATCACTCCTATCGCGGCGAGAATTTTGCAATTTCGGAAGGCGATGTTTTCGTGATCGAACCAGAAGTAGAGCATGCTTACGACATAGAGCCCAACCACACGCTTGAAGTATACAACGTTCTGTTCCACCCTTCGTTTTTGACAAATGAAATGCGCGCTTTAGCCGAAGTGGAATCATTCGTCGATTTCTACTACATGGAGCCATTCATTCGCAATGCGGTCATGTTCCGAACCCGACTTTCCTTACCGCCGGCGCAACGAACGGAAGCTGACTTTTTACTGCAAAACATGCTCGCCGAGTTTACTGGCAAGAATTCCGGTTATCGTATCCTCCTCCGAACAAAGCTGATCGAATTGCTCGTTTTTTTGAGCCGGGGTTATACGATAAGAAAAGCAGATGAGTTCGTTGAACAAGGGGACGATGCTGCGCTCATGAAGCGAACATGCGAGTTCATCGCTGCACATTGCGATAAACCACTCACGCTCGATCAAGTCTGCCGTATGTGCGGTCTCGGGAGCACCGCTTTTACACTCAAGTTCAAACATTATACTGGACGCACATTTCTGGAATACCGCAATGAGATGCGAATCCGACTTTCCGAAATGCTCCTCGCCGAAACGAATAGGAAGATCATCAGCATTGCGTTGGAAACGGGCTTCGAGGACATTAGTCATTTCAACCGCACCTTCAAACAATTTACAGGTTTTACGCCAAAAGCATATCGGCTGCGTAAAAACCAAATTATGTGACTTCCAGCACAAAGTGATTGCGTACCCATTAATTATCGAAGAAGAGGTGATCAAATTTGCATAGTAACGTTGGTTTTGCCTTTAGCTCCGGTATTATTTTATTATTTCTTTTATTATCCTTTGCGTTATTTTTAGTGCATATCGTTTTATGCGTATGGGCATATCGAGATAGCCTAAGGAGAGGTAAAAGCAGTGAATTTGCAATAATTATTCTATTAGCAATGCTGTTTTTTCCAATCATAGGACTGATTGTTTATTTAATTATTCGTAATGATTAATCAGGAACTAAGATGTAACCATAGGCACCTCACCAACATATATATTAGGATAAAATTAATCAGATATGAGGAGGACTTATGGATATAAGAAATTATGGCTCTCAATCCCTTCATTTCCGAGCCCATCCAGTTCTGGATCAAATCTTAGCCAGTTGGTCGGGACAACCCAAAGATACGGCTTACATGCTAATCAAGAAATATGGATTACCAAGCGAAGCGAGCGCAAGAAGAATAATATGGTATAATAATGGCCCTTGGAAACGCACTATTGTTCATCTTGATACCGTACCGCATCACTTTCCTACTCCCCATCTAGATTATTTGGAACAGACGATCGATTATAGAGTCCCTCCTGAACGCTTTGACGAGCTTGCTAAATTCGACGGAAGTTTATATCCTGACCGTACGAGCGGCGAAGCCACTGCAAAATGCGACCAGGAAGGAGCGAATTTTATGGCTTTGAATTTAATGAACGATATCGTTGCTCACAAGCTCACCGCAGAACAAGCCAGACAACAAGCTACCGAGATTGAGAAAAAATTTCGACTTCAAGGTCAATCTTCGCCATATATCGAAAGATTTCTATTTCCTAAACAAAAGCAAACCGCAGACCCTGATGTCAGTTATTTTAAATGAATTGGAATTTAGTATACCGTTCTACTCTACCCAATACTTAATGGACAAATAGGAACTGCCGCGAGGCAGCTCCTTTCAATGAGAATTAAATGATGAGTTGCCTTGTTCTCATGTTGCATGGGTTCGTTTTTTGAAAAGAACAACGATAAAAAACGGCCTATATACGCATCTATGACGCGATAGGCCGTCTTTATTTTTCTCGTTATTCTTAGTGTTCGATTAAGGAGTTGCAGAAATTAAATTACAAAAGCTGTTGTGATGATGACTAAAAGAATGAAAAGAACCAAGATAATTGCTACGTTGTGACTCCATCCATAACCTACTCCGCTCATATTTATTCATTCCCTTCCAGTGATTTTTAACTTACGATATAAATATACGCAAAGTACATACTTCTTGATTGGACGTTTGTCACTGGGAGGCAAACGCCTAGGAAAGCTCAACAGCAGCTAGCCAGCCTTTTTAATGATCAGAACAACCAGAAAAAACGGCCCGTGTTCGTAAAGTTCGCGAACACGAGCCGTTTTTCTTGTTCGAGTTGTTGAATTAGATTACAAAAGCTGTTGTGATGATTACCAAAAGAATAAAAAGAACCAAAACAATTGCTACATTGCGACTCCATCCATAACCGTCACCACAACCTACACCACCATAACCAACTGCTCCCATGTGTACTCATTCCCTTCATTGATTTTTCACTTACGGTATAAATATATGCTCGGTACATATTGCTTGCTTGGACGTATGCCATTAGGAGACAATCGGCGAATGAAAACCTAATATTATCAAAAACATGTATCAATTGAAGGCATGACTACTCTCACTTCCGTTTCGTACTATCGAGAAAATAAGGAAAATTGTACGTGAAATAGCTTAAATGTACCTTGCTTGAGACTTCGGAAACCTTATATGATCAGACTTGAGAAAGCGCTATCATTTTTGAAAGGAGGTTTTCGTTCCGTGCGCTAATTCTTGATTCACACGATGTTATTTTTTTAAAAGGAGATGGATTTATGTTGACATGGTTGAAAAAAGCAAGGTCTATTTTGTTCGCGTTTTTACTTATAATCACCGTACAATCGGGCTTTGGGATTTCAGCGGGACAGGTCGCGAATGCGGCCAATAATGGGTTAGCACTCAAACCCTTAATGGGCTGGAGCAGCTATAGCATGCAAGTGTACTCGGGCAATTCCAGTTGGATTACGGCAGCGCAAATTAAAGCACAGTCCGATGCCATGCATACAAGTCTCCAATCGCACGGCTACAATTACATCAATGTTGACGCAGGATGGAACGGCGGCATCGATGGATATGGAAGGCCCGTCCCGAGCAGCACCCTTTACCCAAACGGGATCACCGATGTTATTAACTATGTTCATGTGAACGGACAAAAATTCGGCTTATACATGATACCGGGATTATCGCCGCAAGCGTATAACGCTAATTTGCCGATTTTTGGCGCCCCTGGCTGTACGCTGCACGATATCGCTGTCCAACCGCTGACTACGGCGGATTATTGGAATTTAGGCTATAAAATCAATTTCTCCAACCCTTGCGCCCAAAGTTACATTAATTCCATTTCAGATTTATTTGCTTCTTGGGGCGTCGATTTCGTGAAGTTCGACAGCGTCACCCCCGGCTCCGGGCACAACGACACATCGATCGATGCACGCGGCGACGTAGCCGCCTGGTCTCAAGCGCTAAGTTCACACAATATTTGGTTCGAGCTCTCTTGGGCTTTGGATCATAATTACGTAGATACATGGAAACAGTACGCAAATGGATGGCGCGTGGATTGGGATGTCGAGTGCTACTGCACGAATACAGCTCTTACCAGTTGGGCCAACATCGCAAGACTTTTCCCAGATGCCGCTGTATGGTGGCGGGATGCTGGACCTGGGGGCTGGAACGATTTCGATTCTCTTGACATTGGTAACGGCGCTATGGACGGCATGACACCTAATGAACGGCAGACGGCTATGTCGTTATGGGCGATGTCTTCGGCGCAATTGTATACGGGTAACGATTTGACCAATCTGGACCCCTACGGTCTCTCCTTACTTACGAACGATGAAGTTATTGCCGTCAACCAGGCGGGTAGACCAGCTCATCCAGTATCCACCGCCATCAATCAACAGGTTTGGTATGCCAATAATGGAGACGGAAGCTACACCGTCGGAATGTTCAATCTCGACAGTACCGCTGCGACGGTCAACGTCAACTGGAATGACATTGGATTGAACGGCGCTGCAACCGTCCGGGATTTGTGGAGTCATAGCGATTTGGGGACTTACAACACCGGCTATAGTTCAGTCAATTTGCCTTCGCATGCATCGCGGTTACTCAAAGTAACGACTACGGGAGGATCCGTGACGGCCAACGACGACGATACCGGTATCAAATACACAGGGGCTTGGCAGCGCAGCAGCAATCGAGGTCTCGGCGACTATTTAGATGACGTCCACTTCACGCAAACGAATAACGATAGTTTCGAGTATACGTTCACAGGCACGGGAATCGACCTGATCACGGAGAAAGACGTTTCTCAAGGCAATGTCGACATTTAAATCGATAATGTGTTCAAGCAAACGGTCAACACTTTCAACGCAACCCGGCAGCTGCAACAAACCGTTTATAGCATAAGCGGGCTTTCTAACGGTCCACATACCCTTAAAGCTGTCAAAAAATCGGGCACCTATATGTTACTGGATAAATAGCGTTTCAGTGTATCCTCGCCGATTCAAGTGAATGATACAGACACGGCAGTTACTTATACGGGTTCATGGTCGCTCAGCAGTAATAGGGGATTCGGGGATTACCAGGATGATGTGCATTTCACGCAGACGAACAACGACTATTTCCAATATACCTTCAACGGTACAGGGATAGAGTTCATATCTGAGAAGGATTCTTCACAGGGCGATATCGATATCTACATCGATAATGTGTTCAAACAAACCGTAAGTACCTATAATGCCTCACGCTTGGCTCAACAAACCGTCTATAGCATCAGCGGTTTGCCGAGCGGTGCGCACACCCTCAAAGCCGTGAAAAAGTCGGGGACCTTTATGCTATTGGATCAATTGCGATTCAAAAGCTCCCAAATTCAATACAACAATACGGATTCCGCCATTTTATACACGGGGTCGTGGTCGCTCAACAGCAACCGTGGCTTCGGGGATTACAACAACGACGTACATTTTACTCAAACGAATAACGACAATTTCCAATTCACATTTACCGGAACAGGCGTGGAATTGCTCACGGAAAAGGATTCTTCCCAGGGCAACGTTGATATTTACCTGGATAATGTGTTCAAGGCAACGGTGAATACATTCAACGCCTCCCGATTGAGCAATCAAGTCATATATAAGATAACGGGATTGTCCAGTGGTACTCACACACTCAAAGCCGTGAAGCAATCGGGCACCTATATGTTATTGGATTCACTCAGGGTCAGCCCGTAATGGAATCGCGGGCTCTGCCGTAATTAGTCTTCGATAGGGGGCTGTCTCAAATAATCTTGAAATCAATTTAAGGGGCAGCCCCCATGCCTCTTTTCTCCATACGATGACCATTATTAACCTTCTTTTTAGCAAGTGACATGTAAATTCCTGACTCCATATAACCGGAACTTTGAATCGCTTCCCTCCATTGTTCAATCGATAACCATTCAATACCAAAACCATTTATTTTTAAGGCATTCTCGACAGTAAAAGCTACATATGCCATAGGTAGTTCGACTTTGTCTGAAAGGCAAAACGCTACTCTCTAGGTTTCCAGACGTCCTTTCTCGTTCAAAAGCAAATCTTGCGCTCCTTGGAACAAGGCCAAGTGGGCCTTCCGATCAATTCGGCAATATTGTCCCGAATTTGCCTCAAGAGAAAGTTAAATTTGCTTTCATTCGCCAGTTTGTTGAAAAACCAGATGTGCAAACAGCCAGTCGCTTATTCGAGCATCACGCATTATGGAACTGCGGGTGTTTGCTTTTTCCCTGAAGTTCATGCTGCAGTATTTGAAGGACAAGGGGTATTCTGTCCAAGTTGTACTTGGCTCTCTCAATAAGAAGATTTACCCGAAAAAGTTTCGGTCGGGAAGTTGTTGAGCACACGCAACCTGCTGTTGTCATTGGGTATGAAGGTTCATCTGGGGAGTTGGAATGCACTAACCGGCCACATAGAGGAAAACGTCATCGGTTCTGGCCAAATATCTAACGGTTCATCCAACACCCATCTCATAAACGAACTGCCCTACCCTATTCTTGTATATTATTTATAATGACTCATCCTGAGTAAAGAAGCGAGAATCTTCAATTTTATGGACTTAGACAATGTAGGGGATTTTGTGCATATTTTGTTGACATAAGTTTACCAACATAAAAATAAAGAAAGCCTGAATTAATGTCCAAAATATCAAATCGACCGTTTCCTTTCGCAGCAAATCGAGTACCTGAACGCCTTCCTCCGCTTCATAAACGCTGTAGCCTTCGTTTTACAAATAAAAGCGAATGACGCCGCGAATCTCCGGATCGTCATCCGCAATGAGAACGAGTATCGTCAAGCCTGACCCCTTCCAGGTTTATTGTGTTTGTAGGCAAACCAGATAATCGCCCACACCGCAACGAGTACGAACGGTAGCCAAAGGAAGCGCAAGCCGTATTCATAGATGAGCGAACCGACTTCCCGCGCGTGATCGCCTGCATAACGTCCGATTATAAAGAACAGGAATGTCCAGACGAAGCCCGCCGTATATGAGAATAAGGCGTAGCGCCTGAACGGCATCCGGTTAACGCCGACCACATATGGCATAGCATGCCGAACGAGCGGAAAAAAATAACTGATGCCTATCGCAAAACTACCATATTTTTGAACGAGTGTCTCTGAAAATTCCAGCGCCTTATCCACATTCTTCTTACGGCGCAATTTGTTCAGCAAAGGCGTTCCCGCATACCGGCCGAGCAGGTAGCCAAGCGATAAGCCCGAAACGACACCCAAATACGTCAGCAGGAAGGCGGGGACGGGGTGCAAAAGCGCGTTTACGGTGACGGCGCCGCCGGTCATGACGACGACTTCGTCCGGAATCGGCATGCCGACGATGCCCAGCCATAAAGAGAGGAACAGCGCCAAATAGCCGAATTGCTGAATATACAACACCAGCATTTCATAGCTCATGGACGGCAGTCTCCTTTCGCGAATGTTTGCTTGGCGTCACGCTGCCGATTTGCTTCGGCGCCAGCATGAATTTATATAGGAACAACAACTTCTCTTGAATCGCTCTCATCATTGGAAACACTTCTCCTTTCGCTCTTTCTAATATCCACATCGTAACGAAACATTCTGCAGAACGAGCGGAGGAAATAATAAAGGATATCTGAAGAAAAGTTGAAGAATGAGACTCTCAATACATAACCTTCATTTGGAGCATACTGGAATTGTTCGGCGCCAAGTTTCTTCCTAGTGTTCCTGTAACTGTATAGCTAGTTTTCGCTTCAATGGAGCGCTTTCTTGCATTTAAAAACCCATGCCGGAGGAATATTCATCCAGGTGTATCCCGTGTCCATTGCCGGAAAATGCATTTGAAAATGCGGCTTCAGCAGCAGAGTATATTGAAACGCAACGAAAGTTCCGTTATCTGCCAACGCATCGCATATGGCGCCGAACAGCTGCTCCTTCAATTCATAGGAAAAGTTCGCAAAAGGGAGCCCCGAAACAATTAGGTCGAACGGATGTCCCGTCTCCTGAACAATCTCTCCAAGTCTTAATGCATCATCAAATAAAGGAAGTTCAGGAAAGCGCCGTGCCAATTGTTTCCGGAACGTTTCGTTTCTTTCATACAAATACAATCGACTGCCTGAGCTTCTGTTTTGCTGAATATGCCGCGTAAATACGCCCGTCCCAGGGCCGAGCTCGGCGATCCGGTTCATTTTATGCCATGGCAAAGTAACTGGAAGCATTGTACGGGTTAGAAATCCAGAGCTTGGAATGACGCTCCCCACTTGACTTGAATTCATTAGAAACTCTCCGAAGAACGACATTTTTTTCATTCGACCCCTACTTTCTTATTCAGCAAATAATAGCTGGCCATAAAAAACGCAAGACTTACGATGACCAAAGTGAACGTCGACGTGAAATTCGCAAAGGTTATGATCCATAAGAACAAGCCAGCTATAAAGCTCAGAAAGGTTACAAGAAGAGATAACCTGCCGCAGCACTTGCCAAGCAACATACTTGTAGAACATAAAAACACACAGCATGTAACGGATAGAAACCACTTTATTACTAGCAGCACCTTGGACCATTCGAACGTAACCAAAGGGTCGGCGCGAAACAGTAGCTCGCCACTAACCCCATATTGAATCGATAAGCCGGCGATCATGACTGCCGTTATTAACATTACTTCCACCAGGATCGAGATATATTTGGAAGCAAGCAAATAAGTTCGGGGGACAGGAAGAACCAACAATTGATAAATCGAATGCTGTTTCCACTCGTCACGCCATGTAGAAAAGCAATGCAGAAACGGAACAAGCAACACGGCGGCGAACACAATAATATTCAAAAACATAATGAAACCAAGCCCGTTCTCAGGAATCTGCATATGAAGGGGCAGTATGGCAACCGCCACATTTAGAAGAGCCATTGTCCCGAGCGTAACCCAAATCGTACCTCTTCGATTTCGTAAATCCGTTAACACCAACCTTCTAAATGCGTGCATGATTGTACACCTCTTTCAAAATTTCCATTAAAGACAAGTTTCTTTCCAGTTTTAATGTCTCTACATTACCGCTAAGCAACAACTTCCCTTCGTGAATAAACATTACTTCATCGAGCATGACTTCCACTTCGGATAACTCGTGCGTAGTTAAGATAATGGTTTGACCTTCCTCCACAAAATCCTCCACAATTGCTTGAGCAATCTGCTGTCTCGCGAAAGGATCGATTCCCGAGAAAGGTTCGTCCAGGAACAAATATTTGGCTTGCCGGCTAAGTGCCAGCAACAGCTTCATCTTAGCTCGCGTCCCTTTGGACGCCTCTCGAATCGACGATTCGGGCATTAATTCGAAAAAATCGAGCAAATGACGAGCCTTATTATCGTCCCAGTCCCAATAAATGTCTTTCATATACTGCATGGCATCGGATAATTTCATCCATGGATACCAGACATCCTTGTCGGGAAGGTACGTCAGTATCCCTCTTGTAGACAAACACGGCGATTTGCCGTCCATAGTAATCTTGCCTCGATCCAGCTGGAGCAGTCCGGCCATCGCTTTGAGCATCGTTGATTTGCCTGCGCCGTTCGTACCCAGCAATCCAACGATTCGCCCCTCCCCGGCGGAGAAGGATATACTGTCCAACGCTTTTTTATTTCCGAACGTCTTAACGACTTGTTCCACTCTGATCATTGAGATTTTCCCCTTTCATATACTTTTTCATCGTATCCAGAATCTCCTCATCCGATTTCCCGAAAGAACGTAACATTTCGATGCTTTGGCTAACCGCAGCGTTCAACGCTTCTTCCCTTAATGCTTCCAAAATTTTCGAATCGTTGGTCATAAAGCTTCCCTGACCTCTTGCCGTTACAATCAATTTCATGTCCTCCATTTCCCTGTAGGCTCTCTGGATCGTATTCGGGTTGACCCCCAGTCTTTTGGCAAGCTCGCGCCGTGAGGGAATTTCCTGACCCGATTGATACGTTCCGTTGATGAACTTTATTTTGATGTCATCGATAATTTGGGTATAAATCGGTTCCTTCTGATTGAATTCCATCGCAGCCTCCACCAATCTCATTCAGTATTACCGTATTAATTAATTAATACAGTAACAACAAACAAATGCGAAGTCAATAGATATATCAAATGATGAAAAAATTTAGCTATTTCTTAAGTCGAGGACGTTTTTTCCTATTTGGGGGTACTTTAAAATCTTACCTTGATGGGCATGGGGCAGCCCCTTTTTTAAGTAAAAGGTTAGGTCAAATCTATTCTTGTGACAAAACACATTTGCAAACAAGGTTTCCGAAGGTTTGTATGTCTTTTAAATAGTCATATTGGGGAGGATTACGATCGGTTTGGTTCAACATTCTTACTGCCACAACATTATACTCAGGGATAACTAAGACAGTATTTCCGTATAAACCAAGTGACTGATAAGCACTTTTGGGGAGTTGGTCTCCTAATTCAGATATAGGTCGAGATTTGTCCTGGATCCACCAAAAAAATCCATTACGTGGTAAAGTTTCGTTAAGATTTAAAGGTGTAGCAATAGAACTGACTTGTTCGAAAATAGAGCTAGGAACAAATTGCATGCCATTAACTTTTCCTTTTGTTAAATGAATATATCCCCAATAGGCTAATTCCCTAGTGCTAACAAATAGATTTGCATCATTGCCTTGACTATCCTTATAGTTTTCATTCAGCCATACTAATTTTTCTGATTTCTCTTTATGCCAACCAGTTTCAGTAAAACCATAGGGTAAGAACAGTCTTTCTTGCAATATCAATGCAAGTGTTTGACCAAATACCTTTTGAACAAGAGTTATTAGCAAATTAACACCCGTGTTATTATACTTCCAATCAGTCCCTGGTGGAAAAGCCCTTTTTATAAGACTATCACTGCTTTGGAGACCGTGAGTATGCGTTAGCAAATGACGTATTGTAGTATCTTTTAAGACAAATTCGTCCAAATCATCTAAATAATCAGTAACACAGTCATCTAAATTTTTGATTCTCCCCTCGTAAAGAGCGAGGCTAACAACGAAACCTAAATATGTTTTACGGACAGAAGCAATATTAAATTTGGATTGGGCATCTACCCTTCGACTGCCTACTGTATTATCGTGACACCCCGAATACCATTCATTTACCACACAATCATTTTGAATAATATAAGTGGATGCGGCTGTTGCAGAAATCAGATTTCTTATCTTTAAGACGTACTCATTTAGTTCACTAAACGCATGATTCGAAGGATCTACTAACATTTGGATCGATATTCTCCTCTCCTTTTACCACGTCCGTCACAGCTGTATGTTTACGAATTTCACAAAAATACCAAAAGATATTTAACTATTCGCGAACGGATCCATACTTCCCTTTAAAGCTAATGAACAATTCTGAACGCTAATTCAAGTAAAAAAGCAGACCGCCTCAGCTGCCTGCTTTTTTCCAAGTATCGTTTCTTGCTAATTCAATTATAAATTCGAATCAGCATTCAGAGACGGTTTGTTTTTCAATAAACGTTTCATAAAGAAAGTGAAAAGAATCAAGGAAAACGCTACTGACACTGCGCTTACCGCAAACAATACTTGGTAGCTAGTGTACTGAGAGACCCAGCCTAACATGATTGCACCTAGCCCGATGCCAAGGTCATTAGCAGTCGTTATAGTGGCATTGGCAACCCCTTTTCGGTCCGAACGGGCCAGACGTATCGTTACTGCTTGAAAAGCCGGCTGCGCAGAACCGAAGCCGATTCCATATAGAACAGCCGATACGATCACGCCGATCAAATCGGTTGAGAGGCTCAAGACCACTAAGGCACAAATCGTAATCACAAGTGCCGGTACAATGACAAACATCTCTCCGTACCGATCAGAAAATTTTCCCGAAATGGGACGGCTGAGCGCAAGTGCTACAGCAAAGGCCAGAAAGAACGCTCGGGAATTAACCTGGATCGAGTCTGCAAACTGCGGAACAAAGGTGGTAATGCCGCCATAAGCGATAAACAGAAAAAAGACAGATGCCGCAACGGGCAAAACCGATTTTTCGTACAATTCAATTCTTCTTGCGCCCATTTGCGGTCGGTAAGGCGTATTTGCACCAAGTGTCAGAAGCAGCGCTGCCGCAGAGAAGACGACGGCGATTAAAAACAAAGCGCTGTACGATAGGTTCTGTGAAACCCATATGCCGAACATCGGTCCGATTGCCATAGCCAGGGTCATTGATGTGCTAAACCACCCCATTCCTTCGCCGCGGCGGCTGGACGGGATCATGTCTGTAATCGCCGTGATCGTGGCAGTTGTGGAAATAGCCCAACTCATGCCGTGCAAGATTCTAAGCCCTATTAGAATGACAATTCCCCCGACCCAGTCATACATATACATCGCCAGGATGAATAGAAGCAGCCCCCAGACGATAAACGGACGTCTGCCAAACCGATCCAGCAGTCCGCCGACGAGCGGCCGGAAAATAACAGCGGAAAGCGCAAACGCGCCCATCGCCAGACCGACCTGCGATTGGTTGCCCCCCATTTGTTTGATGAACGGCGGCAACGTCGGATACAGCATATAAAATGCATTAAATAGGAATAAGTTTCCTATCGTCATGAGAGTAAATGGTTTCGTCCATAGGCGCTCCATTTTTTTCCTACCTCCTTAACCGCTTTACTGATGACCAACGATCCAGTATGGATGTATCCGGTCATTAACCTTTGTGGCGAGTACAATTTCATCTCGATCGCAAACTCCTTTAGTACCGACCCAATAATTTCCTTTCCTCGCTCGTTCCAGCATATAAGAAATCTTGTGTTCTTCTGAGACAATACGTTTGAATAACTCTTGATGAATTCATGAACACATGTCTATAATTATATGTAGGTACAGAAAATCTACAATTGTTAAATAAGCGTGATTTGTTAAGAAATGAACAACTACATAATAATTGTTAATTAGTTAAGAAAGTTCGGTGACCGCCAATTGGCTAAAGTGGATCGAAGAATACTCAAAACGCAGGAAGCGATAAAAAAAGCAGTTATTGAACTGATGTCAGAGAAAAATTTTGATGACATTACGATACAGGATCTTTCCGACAGAGCGAATGTGAGCCGCGGGACCATCTATCTCCATTATTTAGATAAATTTGATTTACTGGATAAGCTCATTGAAGAACATATAAACGTTCTAAGGGAAATGTGCAAATCGGCATCCGAATTGGATTTTATCGAAGCGACTCTGATGTGGACCGAATACTTTGAACGTAATTATTCATTCTTTTCAATGATGTTAGCGAGTAAAGGTGCGCCTTATTTTCGGGGTCGGTTTCTTGACTTACTCATCGAAGAATTAACGAATGAGGTCGAAGTAACCAAAGGTAAGAACGAGAAGTTAAATGAAGATCTTCTAGTTCGGTTTGTTGCATCTGCTTACGTAGGAGTAGTGGAATGGTGGTTTACTAATGAAAAGCCTGTCCCCCATCATGTCTTGGCAGAACAACTAGGGACATTGTTAAATAGAAATATGTAATCCAAATGTCTACCATGTAACTCGTCAAGATGCTTCAAATTGTTGGCGTTAATGAAAGATGGGATAGCCGTTGGCTACCCCATTTTTAAAATGTATGAAGGAAGACGAGTGGCAAAGTCGCATCATTCTCCTATTTTCGCAGCCATTAGCATATTATTTCTTCTCTTTAACAACCAACTTAATCCAAATAATACGATGCATACGACCGCTCCGATAACTCCCCACAGCAGTGAGCCCTGACGAACCCCTGCATATATGCCGCTCATGGCTATGCTGTATGGTAATATACCCAGACCAGTTGTCCAAATGAAACTCAAAATGTTTACTCGTAGGAAACTCATTGCATAATTTAATAGATGATAGGGAACAAAAGGAACGAAACGAATGAATAAAAGTCCTAACACACCATATTTATTCGTGAATTCCTCTATTTTTTTCATAAAGGGCAGCCCCTTCTTACTTAAAAAAGGTTTAGCTACCCATCTGGTGAGGTATAAAGCCCCAACAGCCCCAGCAATACCACCAATCCAAGAGTAAAATCCTCCCCACACAGGACCGTAGATTTCCATGAGAATAACGGTTATAAACTCTCCTGGCACAGGAACAATGTTCGCTAACGTTTGAACAATAATACCAATTAAAATGCCGAATATCCCCAAATCTTTGATAGATTTCAACATGGTTTGGGCAGCACCGGTATGAAGTAGATAAACATAATAACTAATAATACTAGCAATGATGAGTAAACTAATGATGCTCATAAGCCGAGCGTGAGGGAGAGTCTTTTGAGATTTCAAGTTGATCGGTCACTCCCATATATGATAGTTTTTCTCAATCTTTTCAATTAAAATTCCTGCTCATACAGAAACAGAAATGGGTTGACGGATCGTTTCCATGATGTCATGAGCAATGACAGAAGCCGCTTGGGTTTTCTTTAGAGCAAGCATTCGACTCTTGATCTCACTCTGAAGCAAAGGAGTATCTATCAAACCTTTTATTTGAACTGCAAGCTCATCCACATGATTTGAAATCGAAGCAACCCCCTGTTCGGACAAAAATATAGCGTTCTCTCTCTCTTGTCCTGCATACGGTTTGAATATGAAGATTGGAATGCGCATGGAGATCGCCTCGGTCAAAGTTAAGCCTCCTGCTTTCGTAACGATACAAGTCGTATTTGACATATATTCATGGATATTACTAACGTATCCGAGAACATTCAAGTTAGGATGAAACGATTGAAGAGCATCCAATTTATGTTTAACTTTCTCATTTCTCCCGCAAATAACCGTAATCTCATAATCACCTATGGCTAATAAAGATAGAACCATTTCTTCCATATAGCTCGAGATCCCATAATCACCTGCCATAACCAAAATCGATTTTTTCTTCGTGCTGTTTACCAATACGGATTGCTTGTCTGATTTCATTTCATCGAATTGCTTACGGATAGGAATGCCGCTGACATGGATTTGATTTTTCGTAAAACCCTTACTCATGAGCTGCTGCTGCAACACCTCTGTAGCGACATAATACTTGTCTACCTCGGGATGAATCCATCTAGAATGCAATGCATAATCCGTTATAACAGTAAAGTTGCTAACACCAAGTGTTCTGCAAACCTCAGGAGTTGCCCCAAATGGGAAGGTATTCACTACTGCATCTGGTCGTATTTGCTGTATATACTGAAATAATTTCTTCCGACCCAAAATATTTAATGATCGATTAATCAGCGCATCATACTCCGCTTCCCTTGTCAAATAGTAGCTCCAACCGTAATAATCCAGTCCCATCCTGGCCACTTGTGTACTTTTATTATAAAGAGAAATGGTAATTGTATTTAATAAAGGATGTCCTTCTTTCATGAGATCAAGTGTGATAACTTGCTTTGCTCCCTGCTTTTCGAATTGTTCACTCAAAGCTTGAGAAGCTTGTAAATGTCCATTGCCATAACCAGCTGTCAAAACCAAAATTTTGGGAAATATATTCATTTTATAACGAACCTCCCCTTCGAGTTAGCAAATCATATCTTATATTTTAATGTATACGATACATTTTTGACTATGAGTCATTTCATTTATCACTTCTAAATCATAGGCAATAACAGTTAAGGAAGTGTGAATCATTTCTTAAGATTTTATTAATTCATAGTTAAAGTAAAGAGAAGGATTGCCATAACAGCGAATCCTTCTCCTAATTTATTATGGACCCGATCCTGGTCTTATAGAATCCCAAATTTCCTGACTGTCGAACAAAGGTAGCAGCCTGGAACGCTGGTCGTGAAGAGCTATGCCATCTATATGTCTGCGATCCATCATGACGCTGTCTGGCTTAAAGGCAAGGTATGGAACCGGACCCACGGAACACATGATTCGAAAGCCCTCCTCCTTGAGAAACTGATATTTGCGATCCTCAGGAAGCACACTGCTTCCGAATGGATAAATGTATACAGAGGTGGCGCCTATCAGCGGCTCTACTTCTTGCTTCCAGCGCAGCGTATCCTGTTTGAATCGATTCAAGGTTATTTTTGCCGTATCCAAATGCCCATAGCCATGCGAGGCAAAAGTCCATCCGGTCTCCTTCAAGCGCTTAATAACTGGAAGTACACCCTCCTTGGCGTTTATATAATTAGGCGAGTCGCGTTGATCCGTGCGGTACCCAAGAATGCCCTCATATCCAGTTAGGGCAATAACTCCCTTCGCACCGTGCCAAGAAAAGTCGGGATGCGCATGGACAAAATCATCCAAAATAGGGACAATTTCATTATTTCGAGCCGTAATCGGTTCCCCTTGAGGTGTCATGGAATAAGTTGCAACTTCTCCATTCTCATCCAAGACTAATCGAGAGGCATTACCATTTTCGCGCATATAATTGTAATAATTGAGGTCGTCAATCGAAAGAACGAGAGGTTTTTTATTCGCGGGCAGCCACAGTTCTTGGGGCCTGACAACACCCTCTTTTTCCGTATACAACGAACCAATCTCAATTAGTATATACTGATTGCGGTATAACGAATCTAAGATTTTATTGAATTCCTTCACCGTGACGAACCAATCATTATAGCCTTTCGCCATAGAATCTCCATCAAAGGCGAGCTCCGGGAAAACAATCAAAGGGTGAAAAAAGATATGTTCGATCTGTCCTTTAAAAAGGACTAATGGTGTTTCGACTGGTACTGGTTCAGGAGTACTGGGAGAAGCCGCTGTTGCTATTTCTAAGGTTGGTACGCGAGTAGATACGGGAATATGATCTAAGGAGGCAGATGCTAGAGGTGATTGAATAGAACTGTGATCTTGCCGCGGAGTAAATACATGACGACTTCTCATCTCAATACTTAAAAATAAAACAAGAACTATCCCCACAAGCAACCCGCTTAACCTCAAAATGAATTTCGTTGTCAAAAGAATCCCTCCTTATGCAACCACCATCAAGAAGACGTTGCAAAGTAAGGTTCTGTTCGACTATTTTCCGGAAAAATTAACCAATACGAAAACATGCAACTTTTTCTCTTAGCTTAGCTCTAAGTATTTAGAGCAGGAAGTCTGCGAAAATTTACTACATGAGGTGCATGATGAAAAAGAAGCTACTTTCTATCGCTGCTGTGTTACTGACATTGTCGGTTCCAACGGCTGCAAACGCCAGTGTTCCGACACAAGTGTTTATGAACGGCAACAAACTAAACTCCGAAGTCAGCGCGCAAAACGTGAATGGCACTACTTTCGTTCCCTTGCGGACGATTGCTGAAGCGCTTGGCTTTCAAGTGACGTGGGAGAACGAGCAGCATAAAGTTACGCTTGATAAGGCAGATAAAAGGATCCAGCTAACGATCGGCAACCCGGTCGTTCAAGTGAATGACAGCCGAATTACACTTGAATTGGCGCCCTATATCGAAAGCGGCAGCTCGATGCTTCCGGTACGTTTTCTCGCCCAGCAATTTGGTCTTCAGATCGATTGGGATCAAGCCACAAGCTCTGTGTTTGTAAATGATAGAGCAACCTCCAGTTTGACGCCGCCGATTGATCATATTGTCGTTGTAGTCGAAGAAAACCATTCCTATAATCAAATCATAGGAAGCCCCGATGCTCCTTATATGCAATCACTCATTCAGCGCGGTGCGCTGTTCACGAATGCGCATGGAGTCACACATCCAAGCCAGCCTAACTATCTCGCTTTGTTTTCAGGCTCTACACAAGGAGTAACCGACGACAGCTGTAAAAAACCGTTCACCTCACAAAATCTCGTCACTGAATTATTTAGTGCCAAATTGACCTTCACCGGATATTCGGAAGATTTGCCGACCGTGGGTTACACAGGTTGCTGGTCAAATGGCTACGCGCGCAAGCATAACCCATGGGTGCAATTTACAAACGTACCGAAAGATCTGAATCAACCCTTTTCACAATTTCCACAGGATTTTACGAACCTACCTAACGTATCTTTCGTCATCCCAAATCATCAAGATGATATGCATGACGGTTCCGTTAAGCAGGCAGACGATTGGCTCCAATCGAATCTGGATGCGTATGTGACCTGGGCGCAAACACATCGGAGCTTGCTCATCGTTACATGGGATGAGGACGATTATGCGAAGGCGAATCATATCCCCCTCATCGTCGTTGGACCCATGGTTAAACCTGGGCAATATGACGAGTATGTGAATCATAAAAACGTTCTTCGCACGATTGAGGATGTTTATCGTCTGCCGCTACTAAGGGATGTTCAGCAAATACAGCCGATTACATCTATGTGGAAATAATATCATGGCAAGTCCGACAAGAATCGCGCCTAATTAAATATCGCAGTGCTTAGCGTCGTATCAGGCCTTTCTGTATAGTCTACTTGAGAGAAACAAAGTTATTTTATACATAAGTTTTGATTTACGATTAGCTTGAAACAAAAAGAACGAAAGTTAGTTGTAAATAAAGAGACTGACTCAAGAGGTTATTAACCTAGCGAGCAGCCTCTATTTTGTTTCGATACGAAGCGAAATTTAACAGGAATTCCTCCTGTTCATTTGGCGTTAATTGCTCTAAACGGTCATCTAACTGGAAAACCCCCCTCTAATTTAGAGTGGAATTGCTATTCAGCGAGAATTCATCAGAAATAACGGGAGATTTTCCATGTAAACTCGCTTTTTATGAAAAAACACCCAAATTAACGTTAGGTTTTCCATGTAGTGCAACAGTGAAAACTGAGGAAGCCTAAAGATGAACGCCTTATGGGACAGTCCCTTTTTCGCTTTACCTCGAATCACCACTTCACCAAAATTGCTTCCAGACTCCAAAATTATTTTGCTTGTTTAGGCATCAGACTCTTCAGGTTTATTCCTTCTTTCGTTTATATTTATAGGTTTTTGTTGTTTTCGTGTTCCGTGAGTTAACAATAATTCATTTTTTCTTAGCGCGTAAGAAGGCATTTTATAGTGGTCTACCTACTTTAAGATGGTTTTTTTGCTATCTCTGGCATCGAACCGAGTTGTGCAGAGAAAATAAACAAGCAGCATCCTGAGGGACGCTGCCATCTTTATTTGTGACCGATGAATAACGGCTCAAACAAAACCTTAAATCCGTTGAGCAAAAGATAATAGTCTACTCCACCGAAGGTTTGGTTTTACCAGTTGTAACGTTTTCAGCTTAGATTAAGTTTATATAGCTTACTTGTGTACTACGCTGACTGAATAAAGCTCTACTATGGTATATGGCGTTGTGCTCACCGAACCAGATATCGCAGTTTGATCATAATCTCCGCACTTGAAGTAGAACGTTTTCCCTGAGAAGCTTGGTTTTTTAGAAAATACCTGCGAGCCATTGATGGAAACAGTCGCTACGCCACCTGAAAGCGACATTTGGTAAGTGAATTTTGAACCCAGAGCAGCTTTGGTACTTAAATCGGTGTAGGTACCGGCTCCTTTTGCTTCTTCATATAGGATTTTGAAATTGCCGCCTTTTGAGTTGGGAGTTGCTGTATACTCCAATTCAACCAACGGTATGGAATCTGTGCTATTGAAAATTTGTCCAATCGTAGTTGCCCCACTCGAACCGCCACCCTGTAATGTCACAGCAGCTTGATTCGTCATTGTGTTCGTTCCGTTCCAGCTCCAAGCTGCATTGCTTCCGCTGGTCGTTTGCTCCCTCATCTCTGAACGGGGATGAGACGAACCCGATGTGGTAGATCCAGTCTTAGGATCCATGAACGCTTGGCCTCCATCAGAAGCTGCGTAGAAATATTTACTGGAATATCCCGAAACCAATGTCGACGAACTGATCGTCGAACCGTCCGGTTGCTGTAATGACCAAATATGGTAATCAATATTTGCTGCAGCACTTACCTGTGTGGCTGATGTTAATGCAGCTGCTAGTGAAAGTACCGCAAGCCCTTTACTAAGCGACTTTAACATATTCTTTTTTAAAGAAATACTTTTCATCATTATACTCATCCTCTCAATGTTTTTAACCGAATACAATCAGCATTTTGTAATCGGTTACATTAAATTTATCAAAAGAATTGCGTTTCATGTTTCACTACATTGTCCATTTTATTTGTTAAATTGCTGTTTTTTATTCTTTACTTTAAAATACATTGCTTAACGTAATGGAGGCCGCCAATCAAGCTGGCAGCCTCGTCCTAGTTGTTTATTAAGCTCTTATTTTCAGACACTCATTTCACTTCCCGCTCACGGGCTCTACCAGGCGGTGCCTGTACCACCGCTCCCCGCGATAACGCAGCAGGAAGATTGTACCTCGCACGCCCCACTCCAATTGCATAGCCGCCCACACGCCGATTACCCCAAAGTTTAGCGTAATACCAAACACATAACCGAGCACAACCCGAAACAACCACATGGTTAGCATTGAAGAAATGGAGGTGAAACGAGAATCCCCCGCTGCTCGCAACGCGCCAGGTAGCAGAAAACTGATCGGCCATAGAGGGATCTGGGCTAACATATTGATTAGCATAATGAGATACAGATCATCCATGATTTCGGCTGGCGGGCGGAACAGACTAACCAGTGGCTTAAAGAACGGGATCAAAATAAGCCCTGTGACCAAAAGGGAGCCAGACGCCAGCCACAGAAACGACCTCGTTAATTTGCGAGCATCCTGAATATTCCCCCTCCCTATGCATTGCCCTACCACAGTTACTAATGCTGTAGATAATGCTATGGCTGGGATTTGTAAAAGCATAGCGAATACGGAACTGATGGCGTTTGATGCAATCTCGTATGTGCCTAGGCTGACGATGTAGATTTGGGTTAACATTTTTCCCCCGTTAAAAAACAGCTGCTCAGCAGCGAACGGCAGCCCGATGAACATGATTTTCTTAAACATGGAAATATTCCAGTTCATCAATTCCTTAAGGCGAATTCGCAGGCTGTCATCCATTCGTAGAAGGTAATACAATGCGCAGGCCGCTGCCAAATAACGGGAAATATTCACGGCCACGCTCAAACCTAGCACCCCCATTTCCATGAAATGGACAAATAAGACGTTCAGTAATACGTAAGAAAGGTTCAGGATTAGGGACAACCCTAATGTCACTCTTGTTCTGCCAATCCCCCTCAGCGCTCCGCAGACCGCTTCCTTGAACGCGATCCCGAGATAAGACAAAGCGCTCCCCACCAGATAAGTGCCGGCATGGTCGAACACATCCGGTTCTGCTGTTCCAAAGAGCACCTTCAGGATCGGATGATAAAATAAAAGGACGATCAGACTGAGCGTCACCGCAGTCAAAGTCACCGCGGTAAGCGATGCTGCCGCCGCCTTGGATAACATCTTATCATTCCCGCTGCCCTTGTACTGCGCCACCACCACCGTGCCTCCGGTCGCCAAAGCGACGAAGACATTAACCAGGAAGAGATTGAGCGAATCGACCATACTTACTGCGCTGATCGCCGCCACCCCCGACGAACTGATCATCGCGGTGTTCACCAAGCTTAGGCCGACGAGGAAGGCCTGGTCGATGAGGATCGGGAGAAGAAGCGATATGACCTGTCGATAATCAATAGATTCCCCTGAAAGATATTTGTTCAAAATAGCATGACATCGAGCCTTATAACGTAACGGAATCATACGAGGTTCACTTCCCATTCGAAATCGTCCGAAGTCGCCGAAACTGCGGGAACTAGGCCACAAACGACAAGAACGGATTCCAACTTCACTATCATTCTTAACACCTTCATGAGTTCTCGTTCTCTTTTAAATTGAAATCATACAACAATATTCAACAGTTAATCCCGCTATCCTGCCCGGTTCGCAGTTGAATAACAAAAAAAGGACCCACAGCAACAGGCTGAGGGTCTAATGTCGTCAATAGATTTTAAAGATATTTCATATCTGCAATTAAGCTAAAAAAAGATAATTTTTTACAAAACTATCTTCATTTTTTTGACGAGCTCAGACATGGTCTGATTTCTCAAATGTTCTTCCATCTTTTCCTCAGCCGATAGTACCACTTGCATAATCATACATTCCGTTCCATGATCCAAGCTACAATCGAATATTGAGGCAGTCCCCTCAATAGCGTGAATAATGTCAAGGAACGAGATGGTTTCCCAATTCCGTTTTAACCTGTATCCGCCATTGGCGCCTGATGCCGATTCAATCATTCCCGCCTTGACTAACTTGGTTAATATTTTGGATAGATAAGTAGGAGAAACCTCTTGCTGCTCGGCCAATTGCTGCACACCAACAGGCTTATTCGGCGTGGCTGCTGCAAGAAAAAGCATGGAGTGAAGGGCATAGTTCGTAGCTTTCGAGTACTTCATACGAAATCATCTTCCTCAATAAAAGATTTTATTTATCCATAATAGATTTTATAAATAGAAAGTGTCAAGTATTAACTCTACGCATCTAGTCGATTTTCGCTCCATAAGCTCGGGCAAAAGCTACGGCCTGTGTCATATCCATCCGCACCCCTTTAATATCTAGAGACTTGAAATCAATTCCATCAAGGATAGCACCTCTTAGATCCGAGCCTTGTAGTTTTACTTTCCCCATTTGAGCCCGAGTCAAGTCTGCATCCCTGAGATCGGACTTCTCCAGATTACATCCATTCAAGTCGGCTTCCCGGAAACGAATGCCCCTAAGCCCCTGTTTCATTAAATTCGTATGTCTCAGATTCGTATAAGACCAATCACCACCTTGAAGGGTAATGCCATCGAGCGACGCCTCAGCAAAGTCAGAACCAATCATTTTGCAATCTATGAATTTGGCAACGAATAAATTAGCTCCTTTAAACAGGCAATTCGTAAAAGCCGAACCCGTGTGTACCGAACCGTTTAACTGAGCACCTGTAAAATCACAATCGATGAAATGTGAACCTATCGTATAAACTTCTTCTAAATGAGTGCCGCGAAATCGGCACCTTGTAAACGTGCAATTCCGCAATTCTCCGTCTTTCTGATCGGCATGGCTGAAATCTTGTTCAACATATTCTTGATCGACATATGAATACATCTGGCAACTCCTTCTAAATGAAAATAATTAATTCTATCTTAAGTGATTGGCCGAGTCAAATAGAAAGCAAAATCAAAAAAATCCGCAGTGAATGCGGATTATAAGAGGATAATATGCCAGTACATCTAGAACCAACAGTTTCTACAAGGCATTATACGTTTTTTGAGTGTCATCCATCCCTAAGAGTGCAGGAAGATTTACAACCGTATATCCGTAACCCGTTTCATATCTTTTATCATACGGTTTCGTATGCCCATAATTTGGCTGTGCGTTGTTAGCGTCATAATGCGTATGGACAACGGCTTTATCGTCATACTTCGTGACCATTTCAGCAGGACCCGCAACCTCAAATTCAGCCCCGTAATTAGCTGGGTTATTGCCATACTTTCTCACATAGTCCAAACTATCAATCCGGTTGGCGTTGATATCCTCGATGAGTTGAATAAATGGCTGAACAAACGGAACAAATTCTTCCGTCATATCGTAAAATTTAACCTTAGCCTTATCATAAAGAACGTAGGCCAAGTAATTTTTCCAACCTGCTGTTAAGGAAGCAGCGCCAGCGACAAAATCGGACACCTTGTCCCCTGTCAATGTTATAAGTTCCTCTAACCATGCTTGCAGCGGCTCAGGATCATCCTTACAGTAATCGATTGTTTCCTGTTTTGTATACTCGTCAACACCTTCGAAATCAGGATAAAGCGTGGATATCTGTGTCCGCAGCGCATCAAAATCGCTATCTTTTGCTTCTTTCCATAACCCATTCTGAATCAGTCCGGCAATAAAGCTTTCTTTTAACTCACCGGCGTCGACTTCCGCTTCATTCAGTACTTTTTTCAGGCCTGCAATCCCTTTTTTTACCTCTCCTTTGACATAAGCAGAGCTGTCATTTTCAAGGAATTGCGCGTACTCCTTAAATATGACATTAGATTCTCCGAGATCGGAGGCATTCACTTGCTTTTCTTCCTCGTCGCCGTTCCTTTTATTGACACTGGAAACAAGCATTCTTTGTACGACGCCGGCTCCATTCAGCGAACTTCTTTGAATGCCTGGAGGTGAATTCTCAGTTCCCCCTTGGGCTTGCTGTAAGGCCCTGGCACCCATGATATCAGCGTCCTGCTCCAAACCTGCATCATCGTTGATCGCAACGCCTCCCAATTGCATCATGGGTTTCACAAGACCTTGCTTTTGCTGCACTACATGCCACGCTTCGTGAGGGAGATGCTGGTCTTGCCCTGGTGCAACATGAATATCTGTCCCCTCCGCATAAGCATGGGCTTGCAATTGGGCAGGCTTGGAAGAATTATAGTGGACTTTCACATCGTCCAGTGAAATCCCTGAAAGGCTCTCCACGCCAGATTTCAAATCATCTGGAAGCCCTGTACGGTTCGTCTTACTCTGGACCGTTTGCATCGGATTGGCTTGTAGACCAACTCGCATCATTTGGGCAACAGCTCGATTTCCCACTGTTTTATGTAAGTTATGTATATAATTTTGCCCCATTGGCGCTTGCGCGTAAGCTACCTGTCCGTGATTTATTAAGGAAGATGTTTCACTTGGTCTGCGCATTAAACTTTGATTTTTCATCCTGACACCTCCTCGTCACATTCCATTTACTTCTATTTTATCACATTATGTCGAACATGAATGCTATAAAAAAAGCCGCCACTTAGACGGATATTCATCTACATTACCCCTCTATTTTTCGTATGATCAGTCCACCTTCAGAGTGATTTTTTTCCCGGAGGAAAAAAGTGAGTGGAACCGCAATGACAACAAGTATCGTTCCAATTATAAACAAATCCTGTATGCTAAAGGTGAGTGCGCGCGAAGCCGCTAGACTATCCTTCGCTCCTAATTTCCCCATATATTCAAGAGTTCTGGAAGATAAAATGGTACTGAAAAGAGAAACAGAAAGCGCCGCTGTTCCTTGACGGATCCAGTTCATTAGTGCGGATGCTTGACCTGACAATTGAGACGGAATGGCGGACATACCGGCATTGGTTACAGGCATATTGCTCATAGCGATTCCAACGTAACGAATGGCAATCCAGGTAACAATGAAGATGGTACCCGATGTCATGCTTAATCGGGACAGCGCCCATGTGGCCACACCCATTAGTAGGACACCGGACATGACCAACCGGAATGGACCCACTTTGTTATACACTTTCCCGACCAGTGATGAAACAAGCGCCATGGCCAGTGTTCCTGGCAGCATGACAAGTCCTGTGTACAGTGTTGATTCATGTTGAATTTTTTGCAAGTAAATCGGGATAAGGAAAGTTCCTGCATAGAGAGAAATGGTAATGCAGCAATTTAAAATTAGACTATACGTAAACCGAGGTATTTGGAATAAGCGCAAATTAAGCAGCGGTTCGTTTGATTTTAGTGACGTTATTATGAAGTAGCCAATCATAATAATGCCGACTAGCATAAGCAATATCGTTTTCCACGATGTCCATCCCCAGCTATGACTCTGGCTAAACGATGTTAGCAGCGAGCTCGTTCCGATAATGACTGTAATAAATCCAATGAAGTCTAAGGATAAACCTTTCCCCAACCGATAGTACGGAATAAAACGCTGAGTAACGATCATTGCTATAATCCCGATCGGGATGTTCATGAGGAATAGAGCTTTCCAGCCATAAGATTCCGTTAACCAACCCCCGATCGTTGGGCCGAATGCCGGTGCCAACATGGCTGAGACCGTCCAAAGACTGATTGCGCTAGCTTGCTTCTCTTTGGGAATAACCTGGTAAATAATCGTCATCGTTGTGGGCATAATAATGCCGCTGAAGAGTCCCTGAAGAATTCGAAATGCGATCAGCGACTCCATATTCCATGCGAAAATGCAAAGTAAGGATGTTAGAGTAAATCCACCTAACGCATAGACATATAGACGTTTATAACTTAATCGATCTCCCATAAAACCAATAATAGGAGCAATAACACCTGTTGCCAGCATAAATCCTGACATCATCCATTGAACGGTATTCAGCGGAGCATTAAAATCATCCATGAATACGGGCAAAGCCACATTTATAGAAGTCGTGCTCAAGGTGGCCATGAAATTTCCGAAAAATACGGCAAAAACAATACGCCAGAATGGTTTCTGTAATGAGTAAGTTCTCTCCACTTCTATTCCTCCAACTCGTTGCTCTGTCCCTGCCTCTGGCGTATTTACAAAATGGATTGGAAGGAATGACGAATAACATCCCCCCTGCTGATAATACCGACAAGAACGCCTTGGTTCAGAACAGGCAGTTTTTTAATTCGTTTTTTACCCAAAATGGCAGCAATTTGTTCAATATCCTCATCGGAGTCTACGGCAATTACCTTCTTTTGTGCGATTTTCATGACATTTAAAGGAAGCAGGCTGCGAACTCTTTCGTGGAACTCTTCGTTGTCTCCCTTGATGACTGTTGTGTAGAAATAAGAGCCGAAGACATGGTCCTCATGCTTTCCGATATAGCGCATAATATCTCCATCACTAAGATAAGCGACCACTTCATTCCGATCGTTAACAACGGGAAGCCCACTGATTCTGTGCTTAATAAATTTCTCAATCACGTCGCGAACAGAATCGCCTTCTTTTACTTTGTAGACTTGTCGAACCATAATCTCATATGCTTTTATGACGATCCCCTCCAGTTTAGAAATTGCCTTCTGTTCAAATAAGTTGTATGATGAAACTATATACTTGCATTATACAACTATATGGGATGATGTCAATCCATATGTAGTCCTATGTTCGAAGATTTTCAAACCATACCGGGTATGTTACAGTAAAATATAGTAAAAATTTATAATGAAATTAAAGACGAGGTAACCTATGACGAATCATCCAGCAGAAACGATTGAGCTTGAATTAGCAATTCTTATGCGCCGGTTAATGGCTGCAACCACCAATATGAAAGTTGGGAATCTTGATCGTGCAGCCTATCTTTTACTTCATCAAATCTCTGCACACGGGTCTGCAGGCGTCAAAGCCTTGGCGGAGGAATTTCATCTGGATATCTCGACAATCAGCCGACAATCCGCCGCTTTGGAACAAAAAGGCTATGTATACCGGATTCTAGATCCCCATGATGGACGTGCCTATTCCCTTCAAATCACAGAAAGCGGGGCCAAAGAACTAGCGTTAAACAAACAGGCTCGATTCGAACGTGTAGCGGAGCTATTGCATGACTGGTCTTTGGAAGATCAGCAAATATTCGGGAAACTTCTGAGTAAGTTTAATCGCACTTTTATATAGACCCTTCTGACCAACATCGTTAATAAATTGCTTTACATACTTTTGTATGATAAGATGACTTTATAAACAGTGTTAACATAAATTCACATATTGAAAAGGTGATCATTTGTGTAATGGTTCCTTTTTCAATGTGTGATTTTTTTGTTTAAAAAAACATGTTAAATAACTATTTGGAGGTAATTGATTATGGAAACAGGAACAGTAAAATGGTTTAACGCAGAGAAAGGCTTTGGCTTTATCGAAATGGAAGGCGGAAATGACGTATTCGTTCATTTCTCCGCGATTCAAGGCGATGGTTTCAAATCACTTGACGAAGGACAACGTGTTCAATTTAATGTAGCTCAAGGCAACCGCGGACCTCAAGCCGAGAATGTTGTAAAACTGTAGAACTGTAATACACAGCAAACTGTCCTTAACATGTGTTAAGGGCAGTTTTTTTAATCTAAGGAGGAGTATACAATGTATTTTCGAAGAAAATCGTTAGAAGATCTCCCTCAAGAAAACACTAAAATCTGGTCTTGCAAGAAAGATGATTGTACGGGTTGGATTCGAGACAATTTCGCTTTTGAGTACGTTCCAACTTGCCACCAGTGCCTTTCTCCTATGATTAGCTCTGTGAAGATGCTTCCTCTACTTGCCAACTCCAACATCGATATGAAGTCCCTTAATAAAGGCAGACAGATCTCATAGACGTCTGTAAGTATGACAAAAGGTATATAGGATGAGTACCCAAAAGGAGCGGCCACAGGGCGGCTCCTCTTTTTTATAATTTTAAACATGAAATACAAATCATTCAGCTCACAGAGTTCTTCGGTTTCCGTAATTGGTCTAGGCTTAATGGGAATGTCTGATCTTTATGGTCGGTCATCTCACAAGGGGAAGACATTGTTCCAATCATTGGAGCGAGGCGCTGCCCACAATGCTTATCTGTCATTTCCCAATCAGCAGAGATAAAATTCCGGCAGCGATCAGCGGCCCAACAGGCACTCCTTTTAGAAATGCCACGCCTATAATCGTCCCGATGACGAGACTTGTTACGATCGTAGGGTTGCCGGCCATCAAATGAGCGCCTCGTCCGCCTAGATAAGCTACCAACACGCCAACGACAATGGCGGCGATTGATTTCCAATGCAAGAAGGACTGATAAAGCTCCTTCATGCTGATCGAGCCGCTGGCCAGAGGAGAAAGAATACCAATTGTCAGGATAATGATGCCAAGTGAAAGGCCATTTTTCTCAATCCACGGGAAGGCTTGGTCCAACTTGACGACTCGAATCAGCAAAAGCACGACGGCAGCAATCGTAATTGAGTTGTTGCGGCTGATGACTCCAAGTAGAGCCAACAGAATGAGCATCAACGATGGCATATCTAGCTGAGGCAAACTGACCAACCTCCTTCTTGCTATGTATTTAACAGTGCCACTATTATTTCACATGCTATGAGTGCAGGCCGAAGCTTCGCGTTCTTCTAGTTCAATAGGTTTTAGTATAGTATTCCTTACTCGAATCAAGTTTATTACGGGCTGTTTGAACGCAGAAGATTTTAAGATTTGTGTACAGGTGTTAGTCTTACTCATGTTAAAATTGAACTTTTTTATAGTTTAAAAAGCCGCAAAATATGCGGCTAAGCTATTGAGTTCCTTATTTTCGCCACTCAGCTAAAGTTATATTGTCACCCGTTATTACATCATCAACAAGAATCTCTTTCAAATCCTCACTTTGATAAAACGTGTGCCTCTAATACATAAATGGACTCATAGTGCATATCCATGAAAAAATCATATTCCTGCTTTTCTAAAAGTCTTACAATTACCACTGACTCACCTCTTAGAATCTTTATTTCATTCCGTTATTGTCTTTAAATCACTTACCTGTAATAATGCTTCTCTATTCGTATCATGATATACAACCCTAACTTCTAGTTCATACTCATCATTCAACTCGAAAGAAAGAATGGTGCATTTCCTACCCCGATTCTTCGTTTTTCTTGGATTATCTGGAGCAAAAACATAGGAACCTCCAATTGTAAGATTAACCGTATCACTCATTACATCTGCAATCCTCTCATGCTGTATTTTCGTTATTCGTAATAGAAGTTGTATTAGAATTTAAGTTCTGCAATTGCCTTTTTGTACTTATCAATCCTTGCATAGTCTTTTTCTGATGGGTTAGGAATTCGACTGACATCACTGTTATCCTCTAGATCTAGAAGTTTCACTTTCGTCGCTAGGGGGTTTAATTTAATCCTCTTGATAAAGCCTTCATATGATTCATCTGCTCTTTTTGTAAGACAATCTAAAGCTTCAATAATATCTATGCTAAAACCTGCATTTTTTAAATCAAATAGCGTAATATCTGAATCTTCCACAACATCATGTAAAATGGCTACAATTGCTTCTTCTTCGCTGCTAGTTTTAGTTGCTAATCTGGCAGGATGTAAGATATATGGATTTCCGCCTTTATCTGTTTGACCATCATGAGCTTTCGCGGCTATTAGTATGGCTTTGGTTAAAGTGCTCATTTTGACAACTCCTCTAGTAAACTATTTTCTGAACATTTTCTTTTCCTATTATTATTTAGACGGAAGAAAAAAGGAATGGTTTTTCCTGTTTTTGAACTTTCAAGGTATCTTCTCTCATGTTTTTCTAATAGGTTTCTAATAATCCCCGCTAATACTAGGAAGTGCTTGCTTTTACATCCTATTCGGTAAATATTAGTAGACTTTATTTATGATACGATGTTTTCAGGCGAAAGCCAAATACGATCCAACACAGGAGGAAATACAACATGATATACAAGACGAAAACCCGCCTTGGCAAGTCGTTAGTGGGATTAAGCCTTAGTTTGTCCATTTTTGCTGCAGGAAGTATGATGTTGAGTCCCCAATCAGCTCATGCCGCTTCAGTGTCTACTTCATCTACTGCAAGCAACATTATTAAAACTGGCCAACAATTTATGGGCGTACGTTACCAATTTGGTGCACGCACTGGAAATACAAGCAGCTTTGATTGCTCTTCATTTACTCAATATGTTTATAAAGCTAACGGCGTTAATATCCCTCGTTCGTCCAGACAACAGTCACAAGCAGGAACTTATGTTTCAAGAGATCAATTGCAACCTGGTGATCTTGTGTTTTTTTATAGCCCCATTCATCATGTAGCAATTTATATGGGGAACGGAAAACTATTGCATACTTTCGGCAGAGCGGGAGTAACGATTACTGATTTGAACTCCGGATGGTGGAATTCTCACTATACGACAGCCCGCCGCGTGCTGCCAGATGGTCAAACCTTTAATCCTAGCGTTCCACAGCCGCAACAAAACGCTGCACCTAATGCAACTCAGCCAAAACCTAGCTACACACCAGCCAAACATTCAAATAACCCAGTAAACGTATACCACCGTCCAGCAAAATCTTCTGACGGAGAGAACCAACAACAAGAAAATTAATTCTATTTATATTTTGAGTTAATTGCTTTTAACTAAGAGCCCATGATCTAATTTGGGCTCTTAGTTCTATATAAAATTTTCGTCCATCATAGCAATAATATTTGGTAAAGAGTTGGTTTTCGTATTTTTCATATGATTTTACGGATTTGAAAATTATCTTCTAGCAATACCCAATTTTGCGGAAACGGATAACCCAGTACCCAGTAACTTACCCCTCTTAAGTTATATTCCTTTACCAGATCGAATTTGGCCTGCGCACTTCTTGCATCCTCGAACCAGACTTCATGCGTATGTTGTTTCTCATCTGCATAGCGATAGTATGGCGTTTGGGACAGGCGATCGTACTTGATTTCCGCCCCATGTTGAACAGCTCGGCGAATAGCTTCTTGCATATCGAATGTCTCTGCCTGTTGTCCTTTTACATGAGGAAGGAGCCAATCACGTGCATATAACTGAAAGCCCATAAATATTTTATTTCTTGGAATGACTGTGACGGCATAATCGAGAACGCGTCGTATTTCGTTAATGGGAGAGATGGATTGAGGTGGACCGAATCTGTAACCCCACTCATACGTCATGAGTACAACAAAGTCGACAATTTCTCCATGAGCGGCATAATCGTGAGCTTCGTAAAGTAAACCCTTTTGCTCTGAGCTAGTCTTAGGGGCAAGGGCGGATGATACGAAAAAACCTTTCTCATGCAGTTTACGGACGGCAAGTCGAAGAAATTGATTATAAAATTCACGATCACTTGGATATACATTTTCAAAATCAACATTTAACCCACGATAGCCTTTGTTTGTCATGATGGTTAAGATGTTCTCCACTAGCTTATTTTGCAATTCGGGACTTGATAAAATGGTATGTGCCAGCTTCGAGCCGGCTTCCGTTGCGGAAAAATTGGTGATCGACATGACCGGTACGACATGTTTCTCATATGCGGCTGCGATGAGCTCCTGATCATCAACGGGCTCAAGGCTTCCATCATCCTTCATGCGATACCCAAATGGGCATAAATACGTTAGATGCATCCCATCCTTGCGAACTTGCCCAGCAGCCACTTTTCCGAATACGTTGGTATAACCATTGACATCAATGATTTTCCTCATCTTTTCGGGGATTTTCAAGTTTTGACCCGAGGAAATAAGCGCAGGATTCGTAATTTGATTAGCTTGTGCGATGGCCTGCACAGCAACGCCGTAACGGTTGGCGATCATCCACAGGGTTTCACCAGGCCGCACGGTATGGTACAAAACCGGAATAATTAATACTTGTCCGGGTCTAATCTGCGTGGCATCGGTTATTAAATTTGCCTTAGCAATGGCCTCTACGGTAATGCCGAAACGGCCTGCAATCGTCCCAAGCGTGTCTCCCAATCGGACCACATATTCGGTATAAGGCGGTGGAATGACTAATGCCTGACCGATGACTAAACGATTGGGATCCTGCAGCTCATTGACGGCGATAATCCGATTGGCATTCACACCATAACGACTTGAAATCAGCCATAGGTTCTCCCCTCTTTGCACCACATGAATTTGCACGGTTATACCTCACTCTCTCGCCTTTAACTTCTACATGTACTTTATTCCGCTAATGTCTCTAGTGTTTTAGGCGAATACCCAATTTTCTTTTGGGCATTATTCGCAGATGCATACATACTTTCACGTTGCTCATGGTACATTAAAACATAAATAACAACTTGGAGGCATGCATATGTCAGAGAATAAACAAAATGAAAACAACTTCGTTGAAAATACAACAGGTGCTGTTGTAGACGGTATTCAATCTATCAGCAGTTTCGTATTTAACACTGCAGAAAATGCTGTAGGAACAACACTTGGTATTGCGAAAAATTTGGTAAATAGTGTTATAAACATTAACGATAGTGATAACGATAACAGCGGAACAAATTAATAAATAGCAAAAAAGCAGTCAATTTAATGACTGCTTTTTTGGTTAGGTTCTAATTCGGAATTCATGGCAGTGTCTTTTATTTCGTTTTCTGAGGTTTCCATACTTTAATTTCAACGGATTCATAAATGCGGATCAAGGATTCAGATAACCATTTAAGTAATTGCCAACGCATCAGCTTGCCAATTAGGACCGCAATGAGAATCCCTAATATCGCTCCCCCTATGATATCCATCGGGTAGTGAATGCCAGACCAAATACGTGAGAAGCCGATAAGGGCAGCCAGTATGAACCAAACCCTCCCGTCCTTCCGCCGCCAAAGCCAGATCGAGGCTGCAACGGCAAATGCAGCCGCAGCGTGATTGCTCGGAAAAGAGGCGGATGCCTCGTGATTAACTAATTGAATAACATGATGTGCCACGAATGGACGATCACGATGATAGAAACTGCCGATAATGCTATTAGTGCCTAACGCTGCGGCCGCGGATACTAAAGCATTAAACACCATTCTACGAATATCAGGAGTTCGTCTAAACCAATAAACGATAACACCCAAATAAAATAGGTAATCCAAATTATCAGCGCAGAAAGCCATCAGAGGATTCAAGGCGGCAAACTTGCTGGCTAAGTCATTGATCGCTTGAAACCACTGATAATCAAGTTGAGATAAATTCATAAATGTCTCCTTTAATCGTGTTATTAACCTCGGTTAATAATGATACTAAACATAGATTAAAAGTTTATGAGTGAACGCGGCTTTAGACTTCATTCACTTAATTTTCAAAGTAATTTTTAATTGGTTAATTAGAAAGAATGTGGATAATATATAAAGAGGCTGACTCAAAAGGTTAATAACCTAGCGAGCAGCCTCTATTTTGTTTCGATACGGAGTGAAATCTAACAGGAATTCCTCCAGTTACTTTGGCCTTAATTGCTCTAAACGGTTCATCTAACTGGGACAGCCCCTACTTAAACCCGATAATTTTTAATCGTCATTCGTTTCTGTATCATCTTGTCCGTTTTGCTCTGCGTTATCTTGTTCTTGTTTCGTGATTTTCCCCGTCTTAGCATCTACCTTAACTTCAAATACCAGACCTTTGCTATCTTGGATTTGCACATTATACACGACCACACCGTTCTCATCTTCCAACTGAACATCTTTGACGTTTCCTTGAACTTGTCCAGTAGCAATTGCTGCACTTTGTTCTTTTGTGATTGTGGCTTGTTTCTGTAAATTTGCTTGTTCTACGTCATCAGCAACCTCTTGATCTTGATCTTGTTGTTCAGCACTGTCAGCTACTTCTTTGTCGTTTTCAGTGTTCGTTACCTGACTTGGCGTCATTTGAGGCGTTGAAGTTCCCACTGTATTCGCAAACGCAGTTGAATGTAACAGTCCAACTACACCGCTCCCTAGAACTAAACTTGCTGCTACTGTTCCTACAATGATCTTCTTGCTAATCGATTTCATGGGTTCATTCCACCTTATCAATTGTATTTTTCTTACATGGATAAGTGTAACAATAGTTTCTGATAGTACGATAAACGCCGTATGAGATTTATATGAGAATCTGGGGTTGATTATGGCAACGGACATTAGCACATGCATCAATGACTAAACGTTATGAGCATCATTCCTTAAATCTCCCCATAACAATGGTGTTATCGTATTTGCCGTCGCCATCCTGAAGTTCTAAAAAATAATTCCAGGTCTCGATATCTCTACCTTTATGTTCGGTTGAATCGTAATAGTCGGATAGGTGCTTTTCCAATCCATCGTTTTCCAATAATTAGGATGGAATGCCATAATTCGTCTGCCTATTCCAAATACATCGCAATTGGCCTTCTGCAGCTTCTGAACGATCTTTTGAGCTTCCTTTGTTAACTCCTTTGAGATATAATCGTTCAATTTGGAAGCCTTTCCATCTTCATCTAAATGATCCGGAGAGTATTCCTCGGCTTCTACTTTGAGCAGAAGATCGAGGGTTACCAATAAATTTCCATTATTCACCTCTAAATCTAATCTCCGTTTTACATGAAATACTCGGAAAGTCATTTTACTGCCAATTTTCTTCGTTTTATTAGGAATTGGAAATGTCAGACTTGCCTTTTTACCCATCCGATCAGCCATTAATAAACAGAGTTTTGATTCTTTAGTATCCAGAGTCCCTGCAAGGGCCTTCCTGTTAAACAAGGCCACTCCCTTAATAAGTGGGGTTCCTTCCCCAACTGCCAGATACGGCAAAATGACATCTTGCCCAGGATCAAATAAAACGGTACAAATCGATTGTATATTTTCTTCTGGAACGATCGTGAATGATTCTGCACTGACAATTTGCTTATCCAGATTTAAGATGAAATTCGGCTTTCTCATATAACCAGTTTGCAAAAGTGATTCGGCGCGACCTTCGACAACGCCAATTTTGGCATTTAATGCACTTTTCGGATCGCGGTAAAAAACATCCAGAACCGCATAGATATCAACCTTCGCCAGCTGTTCCCCAATCATTAGAAACCGGTTCTTGGCTGCGTCAGGAACCAAGGTTAGTTTTTTCCCCAAGTTACCTCTTGCTTCTCGAACTGTTTCACCAGTAACCGATATGATTTCGGGTGCATTCCTCTTCTTATCCGAGACATCCGGTAAGACAAAGGTGGTTAACACATTTTCACCTTCTGCTTTATCAAAGCCTATCCCTAGAATTAAACGAACGTTTTTTAATAACATTTGATCCCAACAACCGGTTAAGAGACTCAAGGAAAGTATACTGAGCAAAACAGGCCGGATTCTTTTCATTCGGATGCTTTCCTCCTTCCTCTTTTGAAGGTCAATAGTAATAACGGTATGGGGAGCAAATAGATCATGACCAAAGCGAAATAAGAAAACCATTTATTAAGCTTGCTGATAAACAAAAAATTATGCGGTAACAGCGCAATCAGCAAGCAAGCGGCAATGACCAGCAAAGTCACCTTTGAACTGTTACCCGTTTTCAATATTTGAGTAATCCCCGTTGAAGCAAGAAAAACATAATTGACAATAGACGTCATGACGATCACAACCCAAAGCGATAAAAACAGTAAATCCGATCTTTCTACAACCCTAAAAGAAAACGCCTTTAGCATATATAAAACAGGCTCTGGTATGATACTAAGTTCCTCAGGACTGAAAAACATAAAGCATGACAGGATAATTAATACATAAAAGAGGGTGACAAAAGTGTATGAAATCAACATCGTTTTTAATATTTCTCCGTCTTTCCCCTTAACTTGAGGGTAAACCATGAGCAGTATTTCGAAACCGGCCAGTGTAACGACAGCCTCTCTCATACCTCTTATCATAGGACCAATCCCTGATTGACCAATGGGGAAAATATACAAAGGATTCCCTTTGCTAAAAGGGAAAATGATCAAAATGATAATAATGATTATAAGAATAGAAACCAGTGTTTCAAATCGGGCAATTATTTTCAATCTTTCTTTTGCTAGATAATAACTCGTAGCCATCATCAATGTCATAATGACCCATTTCGGTGTCGTAGGGAAAATCCAGGCATTAATGATTCGACAATAATTCATGAGGATCAAGCTTGCTATTCCAATAAAATAAATAATATAAAGAACACTAATAAGATGACCTGCAAATTTCCCTGCCATTTGAGGGAGAAATTCGATCATCGTCATCTTTGGATATTTCCTGCAGATCATCCATATCAAGATAATGACCAGGTGGGTGGCAAATCCCGCCAGCAGCATGGAGATCCATCCATCTATAGATGCTTCAGAGTGGACACTAAAAGGAACGGTTAAAGCTCCCTCGCCTATCGCTGTTTGTATTGTGAAAAAAGCCAACTGCTTTTTGGTGATACTATCTTTTTCTGCGTTCACGCTTCACCCATCCCCTAGAAAATAATTCCCGCATCTTTTTTTGGGGAAGACTGTCCTCAGGACGCCGGTTCATTTTCCATATTGGCAACCGGAAGATAGAGTCTTTCAAACCACTCCATTTGAATGGAGAAAAGGGGTAAAAATAGGGCGTTCCAAAACCCTCTAATTTACACAAGTGGATCAAAATACATGAAAACCCGAACGTAATTCCCAAAAAGCCGAAAGTAGCAGCCAACATCATCATCGGAAAACGAAGAAAACGCACCGTCTCTCTGAACTCATGGGATGGCACGACAAATGAAGCAAGGGCCGTCGATGCTACCACAATAATCATGATGTTGGACACCAGCCCTGCCTTCACGATGGCATCTCCAATAACAAGTCCTCCAACAATACCGATTGTCTGTCCTACGGCAGTATGTAATCGCAAGCCTGCTTCTCTTAACATTTCAATAGTTATTTCCATTAGCAGAGCTTCAATAATCGGAGGAAACGGAATTTCCAGTACGGCACTTTGCATAAGAAGCACCAATTCATTAGGGATTGTCTCAAAATGAAAAGTGACAACTGAGATGTATAAGGCTGGTAGTGTAATGGCAATGAAGAAACTGGAAACCCTTAATAATCGGAAGAAGCTTCCGTTAATCCAACGAGCATTGTAATCGTCAGGTGACTGATAAAATGCAAAGAAATTGATGGGTAAAATGATCGCTTTCGCTGATCCTTCCGCTAATACGGCAATTCTTCCCTCCATCAAATTGGCTGCTACTCTGTCCACTCTTTCGGTACTTAAAATTTGCGGAAATGGGGAGAAGGGCACATCTTCAATGAGCTGCTCTACAAAACCTAATGAAGCAATATAATCGATCCGGATTGATGTGATTCGCTTTTCTAGCTCGGTCACAATTTCCGGATTCGCTATTGACTCGATGTAAACCATCGCTAGACGCGTATTCGTCTCCATGCCCACTGTAAAATAGCGAATCATCAAATCCTTGTTGTTCACTTTTCTGCGGATTAGATGAAGGTTTGTATTTAACCTTTCAACGAATCCCTCATGCGAATCTCCAAACACCTTCTCATTGATCGGTTCTGTGATGCTTCGCCCTATCGAAGAGGATGCATAGAAAATGTAAAAATCGGTCTCACCTTCACAGTCGACGACACAGCCGCCATTCAAAAGATTTTCCACAGCTTGCTCGATCAAGCAAGTAATTTGAAGCTGTCCCAGAGGCAAAGCGTCAAGAAACTCGCCTTCATTAGTTCGCTTTAATGGAAAAATGATCTGATTCAAGATCGTATCTTGATCCGTTAAGGTTGCCAAATAGATCAAGTTGACATGTCGTTGATTCCAATTCAACGTATGTATAACTAGATCTTCCGTATTGTTTAAAAGTGTTTGAAAATAACTTTTTCTTTCTTGTAACGACGAAAGATCCATATCCTTAGTTTCTTGATTTGTACCCAAGATTTCATCACGCTGCCCCTCATTTCAAAGGTTATTTTATCCAGTTGAATAAAGGAGTATTCATAGGGAATGAAGAACGAAAAAACAGCCCTTGTTCGCATCTATTTTGCGATAGGGCCGTCTCTATTTTACTCGATAGTCTTTTCAATGGATGAAGGAATATTAAATAACAAAAGCTGTTGTGATGATGACCAAAAGAATAAAAAGAACCAAGACAATTGCTACGTTACTACCCATTCCATAACCTGCACCACAACCTGCTCCATAACCAACTGCTCCCATGTTTACTCATTCCCCTCAATGATTTTTCACTACGTTGTAAGTATATGTACGGTACATAGTGCTTGACTGGACGTTTGTCACGGGAGTTTAATCGCCAAGGACAAATGCGAACAAATAATCAGTCATGGGATATTACTGACCTGACAGCAGCATGTATCTCTTCATAGCTCGTGCAGCGGCAAATATTGGATTGCAGCCACTCTCGAATCACCTCTTCGCTTGCATGTGGATAATTGTTAACTAAGGCGTGGCTTACCATAATAAATCCAGGTGTACAAAATCCGCATTGAAAGGCAAAATTGTCAACAAATGCGCGTTGGATAGGAGTGTCTCCCCCCAAACCTTCGATGGTTGTAATGCTGCTTCCCCGCACCTCTATCGCCAGCATTAAACAAGATTTGATGGGTACTTTGCCAACGATGACCGTGCATGCGCCGCAATCACCGTTTTCGCAGCCGGCTTTGGCTCCGGTTAACCCAAGTTGTTCGCGCAGCACACGCAATAAAGTATCCGCTGAACGAATGACTGCATGTTGTCGCTTCCCATTGACAAGCAGCTCAATTTCCCTTTTAACAGTTCCATGTGTTTTCATACACGACTCCGTTCCAATGCCGACATTGTATCGAATAACGTGTTTCGTAAAACAAATGTTCTGTACCCTTTGGAGCTTAAGATGTCGTTCAAAATCGGTACAGGCCATAAACGGATGGCACTCTCTATGCGTTCTTCCAAGGGAATTGCACTGTCGTTCAGAACCTCCTCTATGATCAGCGATCGAAAAGGGACGGCACTTACTCCACTAAAGGCAACTCGAATACCTTCCTTTGTTTTTAAACCGGAAATCCGGACGATCGGATAATCGATTTTTTCCATCTTGGTCTTCTTAACAGTGACAAAAGGTAAATCGAGGTATCGTCTATCGCTTAAAATCTGCACAAGGAGCTCACCTTTTTCCAAACGCGGTTCACCGTTCAATATCTCGTGTACCGGAACATAGCGAATCCCCCTGGTACCGGCTAGAACAAGCTGGCTATCGGCGAGCAGAAAAGGAAGCAGTGCTTCCCGATAAATGAATTTCCCACAAAGGTTGCCGCCAACAGTAATTTTGTTGCGATTGGTATGGTCGGCTGCGTCTCGAACGGTCTCACCGAGTAATGGGAACAGGTTGGCCTCCGATAAAGACGTGAGCGTAATAGCTGCTCCAATGACAAGCTGTTCTTGCTGAATTTGAAGCACATTGCATGCGGGAATCCCTTTAATGTCGATGACTGCCCCTGTGCGAAGCTGGTTTAGACGCGCCATGGAAATAATCTCTGTCCCGCCGGCATAGTAAAGAGGCTCTTTGCCATTCGAATCCGCCTGCTGAAAAATGCGAACCGCTTCTTCGACGGTAGTTGGTGTATAGTATTCGAAATCAAACGAGATCATGAGCAGCCTCCCTTATAACGCCAGATAAGCTCTGGGGTTAGTGGCAGCATGTTTAGCTCGACACCAGCGGCAATGGATAACGCATTTGCAAGAGAAGCGGCCATTCCAATCGTGCCATGCTCTCCAATACCACGTGCGCCATAAGGGCCTTCCAAGTACGGCGTTTCCACAAACTCTACCAAATAGCTCGGATTCTCTCCGAAACGAGTCAATTTATAAGAACGCAGACTGGGGATTGAGTACAAGACCCGCATTGTTGTACAGAAATCCCTCCCGACTGGCAAAGCTGAGTCCCATGTTCATGCCGCCTTTGACTTGACCTATTGCCGTTGCTTCGTTAATTACCTTTCCAGCGTCGAAAACGGAGGCTGCTTTAAGTATTCGATACGTGCACTCACGGGTATCGAATTCGACTTCGACTGCTTGTGCACCGACTGTCCATTGCGGGCCAGGAATGCCTTTGCCCGTTTCTGGATCAAGAGTAGTCAACTGATGGACTCTGTACCGTCCTCGACCGATGACCGGCTCGCCGGACGCGCTGCCATCCGGATTCATATAACCGCTAGCGACCTCACGGATCTCCAAGCCAATGTTCGGATTGTCCTTGACATAGACCCTGCCGCGGCCGACTTCCAGTTCCTCTTGAGGCCTTTTCAGTACGATTGAAGTATTTTGCTTTAACTGGGTAATGACATCCTCTGCCGCATCCAGTACGGCCCGTCCGACCATCATCGTACTATTGCTTGCCACTGTTTTCCAATGTTCAGGGGTGATTTGCGTATCGACATCCATTTTGATATGGACCTGGTTGACAGTCATATTCATCCGCTCGGCGAGGATTTGTGTCATAATAGTGCGGTTTCCTTGACCTATCTCGATGGCGCCTACGCTAAGGTTCAACGTGCCGTCGTGATTGATGGTGATCGTCGCACCAGATCCGGTATCTATCGTGGAGCTGGAGGTTTTCATGACACAAGCCATTCCTTTGGCCCTGACTTTAAAGCGGTCAACGGCAATCCGCTCTCCTTCGTCCCACTGAATGAGCTCTTTTAATTTGACGATGCAGGCAGTCACGTCGCCAATGTTACTACCATTCAGCGGTGCTTGTGTCGGTGTCGTGTCACCCGGCTTGATGGCGTTGTGAAGTCGCAACGCCAAGGGTTCCATTTGCAGTTTCTTTGCAAGCAAGTCCATTGTACGCTCCATACAATAAGTTGCTTCCGTATGGCCGAACCCCCGGAATGCATTCGTGTACGGGTGGTTCGTGTAAACGCATAATGAATCACACCATACGTTGTCAATCCGATAGGGTCCAGTACAATCGATCGCAGCAGCTTGCGTGACGGCTGCACCCCCGTCGGTGTAGCCACCGGTATCAAATAGGAAAGTGATCTCTAGGGCAGTAAGCTTTCCATCTCTGCTCGCACCGAGCTTCACTTTCGCTTCCAGCCCGATGTGACAGGGCGAACTGACCATGTCCGATTCGCGGGAATTATTGATTTTCACAGGTCGGCCGCCGCACGCTTTCGATGCCAAATAGGCGATATACTCCAGCTGTGCGGAGCCTTTTCCCCCAAACCCTCCACCTACAAACGGCACATGCACAATAACATTTTGCTCGTCGACTTGGAAGAAGCGTTGAAACAAACGTTTAATTATAAACGGATCCTGCGTCGAGGTTTGAATATCAATCAAGCCGCTCGGCATCACTTCAACGATCGAGCAGCGCGGTTCCATAGCGCAATGATCGGATGTGTTAAAGGCATACGAGCCTTCAACCACTACCTCACTTGTTGCCCAGCCTTTCTGCATATCGCCTTTTCGGATTTTCACATGGTTTCCGATGTTGGTATCCGGAACGGGATTAACGGAGCCATATGTTTTGTAACTTCCTAAGTCTTTGTGAATCAATGGCGCCTCCGGCTGCAAGGCAGCGCTAGGGGAATGAACAATAGGAAGCTGAACGAATTCAGCTCGAATAAGCTCTGCGCCCCGCTTCGCAATCTGTTCTGTCTCCGCCACTACAACGGCGATTGGTTCGCCGAAATAGCGCACTTGCTTGTACGCAAGGGGCGGGCGATCCGCGAGAAGGCCACCGGTGAGCACAGGAAAATAATCGCCCGTGATAACGTTATGTACACCGCTTACTTCCAATGCTTTCGAGATATCGATGAATGTAATATCGGCATGCGAATAGGGACTGGTAACAAGCCAGCCATGCAAAAGATTGGGGGATTGCATATCGTTCGTATACTTGGCGAATCCGGTTACTTTATCTCTCGATTCTATCCTCGGAATAGCCTTTCCAATTAGCGACAATCGCAACACTCTCCCTTTCCTTCTCAAGCGGCAAATTAGACGTCCAAATCGATTCGACGAAGCGTTATTCTACATCTTATAGTGAAATATCTTGTCCTATTCAGCTCATACAACAACACTTAAAAAAATCGCCCTCCCCATGTTGAACATGAAGAAGGCGATCACTATTTGGCAGTTCTTTTAAGAATTTCTTATCCCCCTATATGCGACATTTCCACTTTAGGAGATGACTTATGATGGGTATGACTTAATCGCTCGTCTGAGTAACGATCAGAACGGTTATTCCAAATGGCACGAATCGTATCCGTAACCGCCTGATCAGTTTGACCGCTGCGGAGCAGATCTTTAAGATCATTACCTCCAGAAGCAAATAAGCAAGTATACAGCTTTCCCTCTGCCGAAATGCGGGCTCTTGTACAGGAAGAACAGAAGGAATCTGTCACCGACGAAATAATTCCTATTTCCTGATCACTATCTGTGTAACGGAAGCGGGACGCCACTTCTCCGTGATAATTCGCAAGGATGGGCTCAATCGGCATAGCCTCGTGTATCATCTTTAAAATCTCTTGCTTGGATACGACTTCATCCAACTTCCAATCATTTGAGTTTCCAACATCCATATATTCAATAAACCGAAGGGTATACTTCTTCTCTTTGAAGTATTGCGCCATCGGGACAATATCTTGATCATTTTTTCCTTTTTGGACAACCATATTTACTTTCACTTTCATTCCCGCTTCTGATGCAGCCTGCATGCCTTCAAGAACCGTTTGCACCTTGCTCCTATTTCCGTTCATAGAAGCAAAACGCTCTTCATCTAGCGAATCCAAACTCACAGTTACCCGGGATAAACCGGAATTGAATAGATCAAATGCAAATTTCTTTAGTAATGAACCGTTAGTGGTTAACGCAATGTCCTCTACACCATCGATTTGGTTCAGCCGCTTGATAAGTAGGGGGAGATCTTTACGCAGCAAAGGTTCTCCTCCGGTAATACGCAGTTTTTTTACGCCTAAAGACACGAAAATCCGTGCCAATCTTTCAATTTCATCAAACGATAGAATTTTATCGTCAGGCAAAAATGAGTAGTCAGAACCGAATATTTCCTCCGGCATACAATACCGACAGCGAAAATTGCAACGATCCGTAACCGATATACGCAAATCCCTTAAAGGGCGCTGCATGTTATCCAACACAACATTTTCCATGTGAATGGCCCTCGCTTCTATAACTCAAATATTTATAATTCTTTTCGGGCACGTATACACGTTTAGCGACTGATTACGGATAAAACCAATCGTGGTGATTCCCAGTTGTTCTGCCAGCTGTAACGCCAATTCTGTCGGAGCAGACTTGGACAATATCACTTCGCAGCCTATTTTGGCAACTTTCAATAAGATTTCAGAGGAGATACGGCCGCTAAAAACGATTATTTTATCACCGATGGGAATGTCATTTTTCAAGCAATATCCATAAATCTTGTCCAGTGCATTATGTCTTCCTATGTCCATCCGGCTTAAAACAATTCCGTTAGCGTCACACAAGGCCGCATTGTGGACCCCGCCTGTCTGACGAAAAGTATCCGCTGATTGCTGCATCTCATTCATTAATCGAAAACAATCATCGATGGAAACTTTTACACGAATATCCTCCATCTTCTTGGCGGTCAAGGCATCATTTACAAAAACGAATCCTTGCCTGCTCATCCCGCAACAGGAGGTAATATAACGTTTACTCTGAAAATCACGGTAGTATGGATTAAGTTTTGTTGTTGTCACATGGACAAATCCTTCTCTCTCTTGTATCCATATTTTTTCAATATCATCGTATTTCCGGATAATACCTTCAGAAGCCAAAAATCCGATGACCATATCTTCTATATATTCTGGCGTACACACCATCGTAACAAATTCCTGACCGTTAATTTTCACTGTAACCGGATATTCCGTTACAATGCTATCCTCAACTTCCTCGGCATGACCATTAACAAAACGAAGGATTCCCCTTTTCACCTCGATTGGATTCATGATCAGAGCCCCCTATTTAAATCTTTGTTTCTATCAAAAACATGCTCCTTTATTGACATGTCCATCATTTCTCCTCGTTAGACCGAATGTTTTAAATGTTGTTTAATCATAAATCAATAACGCGAAAAAAAAAAGTGTGGAGTTTGAAACTGGAGTAGAGTTACCATCTTCACCTGAGCAACTATGTCTTTTAATTTTTCAAAAAGTTCATTTTTCCAGACGGAATTTCATAAAGTATTAATTGAACCCTTGAACCATTCTTCGTGAGGCAGGTGAACATATTGTCCGAGCAGAGCGACGATCATGGATCGAAGTATTTTGAGAAAATGTTGAATATCATTGATGTCGGTGTTCATCTGATCGACAACAAGGGAATAACCATATTTTATAATGATAAAATGGCTGAAACCGATGGTTTTAAGCGAGAACAAGTGGTTGGAAAGAACTTCTTCGACCTTTTTCCTTCCCTTACGAATGAAACCAGCACCTTCATTAAAGTTCTGCAAACAGGCATAGAAATACGGGAAAAAATACAAACCTATGTCAGTGTAACGGGGAAACGGATCACTACTATTAACAGCACGTATCCTCTTTTGGAACATGGTGAAATCATCGGCGCATTAGAAGTGGCTAAGGATATAACAAGTATTGTTCATCTTCACGACCAAATCCTTGATCTCAGGCATCAAATCTACGAATCTCCGTCAAAAGATAAGAAAAATGCAAGCTCTGCTCGATACCATTTCAGTGATTTAATTGGCAAAAGCGAAAGCTTCCTACATACGGTCTCCTTCGCCAAAAAGGCATCTCGTACGAGCTCGCCTGTTTTGCTATCCGGACCTGCCGGCACCGGTAAAGAATTGTTCGCACAAAGCATACACAATGCTGGAGCCCGCCGTAACCGCCTATTCATTGCTCAAAATTGTGCGGCCGTCCCCAACGAGTTAATGGAAGGTATTATGTTCGGAACTGCGAGAGGCGCATTTACTGGCGCTATTGACCGTGCTGGATTATTCGAGCAAGCTAGCGGCGGGACTCTTTTTCTGGATGAGTTAAATAGCTTGGATTTATTTTTGCAAGCCAAACTATTACGGGTGCTTCAAGACGGAATGATTCGCCGAGTCGGGGGAATGCAGGAACAGCAAGTCGATGTCCGCATTATTACCGCCATGAATATTGATCCAAAGGAAGCTTTAGAAAAAGGATTGCTGCGCAGCGATCTTTTCTACCGGTTAAATGTCGTGAATCTATACCTGCCTCCTCTTGTCCAAAGAAAAGAAGATATTCCTCTCCTCACTTACCACTTTATTGATAAATTTAATCACATTTTCGGCATGAAAATAACAGGTATTACCCCTGCTGCACTCAATAGCTTAATGAACTACCATTGGCCCGGCAATATTCGGGAATTAAGCCATGCCATCGAATCCACCTATAATATGATGGAACTGGAAAGTGAGATCATTGAAGAAAATCACCTTCCCGCTTATTTGATGGGGAATTATATACAAACGACAACTCCCAACCGGCTAGCCGCTCCGTGGAATGACGAATTGGCAACCATCTCAGCAGGAAGATTGACCGATAAAATGAGGCAAATGGAAAAGGAAACCATTACGGATGCTTTGGAAAATCATCAATATAACATCACTCTCACCGCGCAAGCTCTAGGAATTAAGCGCCAAGCTTTACAATATAAACTGAGACCGCTACGGCATTATGAAAAAACCATAGAAATCGTTTCTCAGACTCCGACAGGAGTCTTTTTTTGTTAACTTAGTATGGAAATGTTGGCACGCTTTTTGCATCTACTACTTATGAGCAGGCATCATTACTGGAGGTGCAATTATGGAACGACGTGACTGGAAACAAATTGAGCTATGGAAAAACGTAACAGATGAACAGTGGAATGATTGGCTTTGGCAGCTGACACATACTATTCGTACCCTTGAAGATCTGAAGAAAGTAGTGAATTTAACCCCCGAGGAAGAAGATGGCGTTCGCATTTCAACTCAGACCATCCCTTTAAATATTACCCCCTATTACGCATCACTGATGAATCCAGACGACCCTCGATGCCCGATTCGTATGCAATCGGTTCCCATTTCCGCTGAATTATTGAAAACAAAGTATGATCTCGAGGATCCCCTCTTCGAAGATGAGGACTCACCTACCCCTGGTTTAACTCATCGTTACCCAGACAGGGTGCTATTTCTAGTCACGAATCAATGCTCCATGTACTGCAGATACTGCACTCGCCGCCGTTTCTCCGGTCAGGTAGGCATGGGGGTTCCCAAAAAACAATTGGATGACGCGATTGCTTATATTCGAAATACGCCGGAGGTCCGTGACGTTCTACTTTCTGGCGGGGATGGACTATTAATTAACGACAATATTTTGGAGTATATTTTGAAAAATTTACGGGCGATTCCCCATGTTGAGATCATTCGTATCGGCACGAGAGCCCCGGTTGTTTTCCCGCAGCGGATTACAGAACATTTGTGCAGCATTATCAAGAAATACCACCCGGTTTGGCTAAATACCCATTTTAATCATCCTTTGGAAATGACGGACGAAGCGAAAAAGTCCTGTGAAATGTTGGCGAATGCCGGAGTACCCTTAGGCAATCAGTCCGTAATTCTGGCTGGTATTAACGACAGTACCTATATAATGAAGAAGCTTATGCATGATCTTGTGAAAATACGTGTTCGTCCCTACTATATTTATCAATGCGATCTGTCAGAAGGGATCGGTCATTTCCGGGCACCTGTTTCCAAAGGTTTGGAAATAATCGAATCACTTCGCGGCCACACCTCAGGCTATGCGGTACCCACCTTCGTTGTTGACGCTCCTGGAGGAGGCGGAAAAATTGCCCTTCAGCCCAATTATTTGATCTCGCAAAGCCAGGATAAGGTCATTCTGCGTAATTATGAAGGTGTTATTGTCGGGTATCCCGAGCCGAAAAACTATGTACCGGGCCGTGCTGACGAATATTTCAACGAAATCTACGGTATTGAGAAACAACCTGAAAGCACTGGTATTATTGCACTCATGAAAGATGAAAAATTTAACCTAGTGCCAGAAAATTTGCGCCGAATCGGCAGAAGGAAAATTTATCAGGGAACACCGGAGCACGCGTCGTTGAAGGATCGTCGGCCAAAACGTGATGAAATGAAAGACAAATTGATGAAAGCACAGCAGAAGGAGAATAAGGACGACAAAGAGAGTATTCTAAATACAGAGAATTAAAGCATCATGCTCGATTCCCTTTTCGTTATCCGAGCAGCGCGGTTACAAGTAGAATAGATGGATTTCCTGGAGCTAATTTGGCGGAAGTGGCCAGCTTTGAGAAGATAACTGGATTTCCTACCGTTAATTCGGCGAAATATCTCCCTAATGGCCAAAATTGGCAAAATTAATCGATTTGCTGGAGCGGGCGGGCGACAACACAAGTAAAACCCAAAAGGCACCCACCCGGGTGCCTTTTCATTCTCGATAACTAAATAGTTCGTCTCCCGATCCTTCCCTATGCCTCCATCCCATCAAATCCACACCAATGAATCAGGGTCAATGCGATGATCTCCGCTGCCTGAAATACATGATCCAGCACAATATGCTCATTTGGATAATGGGCCACTTGTGTGATGCCTGGACCGAAAACAATACAAGGCGTTTCCCCGAGACTGCGTGAGCAAACCTCCGTCTGTTCCCCATGGCGATGCTTCAATGATTGGTTCCTCATGTTTAACCTCTCGATACTGCTCCATCAAAACCCGCATCAAGTCATGACCTGGATCGACGCTGCCAGGGACCCACCGGGCTCCAAACCATTCAACGGTTGCCGGATGTTCTTCAAACCAAGGATCTTTTCCCTTAAGCCCTTCCATCCATCGCGCCATTTCCTCCTTAGCCTCATCGAGCCTTTCCTCAGGTGCAACACCCATTCTTCCTTCAAGCTTTACGGTGTCCGCTACGGATGAAGGCCAATTCCCACCTTGAATGACACCAATATTAATGGGGATAGGAATGGGGTTTTGAGCATACAACGGATCCGTGATCCGAACATTTCGTTGCTCCTCAAGCTCCCGGATATGCTGCAGTACGATCACGCTTTTCTCAATGGCACTAACCCCTTCGTACCTGGTTCCCCCATGTGCCGAACGGCCTTTGACCTGGGTACGGAACCACATAGAGCCCTGCTGCTTCGGAAATATACGTAAATTGGTAGGCTCCGGAATAAGAGCCGCATCTGCTCGATAACCCTTCACAATCGCAGCCAGTGTGCCAACCCCACCGCTTTCCTCTTCAATAACGCTTTGAACAATGACATCGCCTTTCAACTTAATGCCAAGACTCTGAATAGCTTCCACAGCAATAATAAGCGAGGCGTTTCCGCCCTTCATATCTGTTGCCCCGCGTCCATAAAGCTTACCGTCCACCACATTGCCGCTAAAAGGATCATCTTGCCATTGATCTCGATTTCCTTCCGGAACGACATCAATATGACCATTAAGGAGGATAGAACGTCCCCCTCCGGACCCTTTCATGACACCCACTACATTGGGACTGCCCATAAAACGGTTTCTAGGGGAACAAAAATAAGGATGCGCCTCTAGAGCCTCTCCATCCGGCTCCCAGACATCAACGTCAAGTCTCAACTCGCGAAATTTCTCGGCAATTAAGGCCTGAGCCTCCTTCTCATTGCCCTGCGTACTGGGGATTCTGACTATCTTCTGCAGAAAATCGATTCCGTCTTCCCGATGAAGCCTAATCCACTCATGAATTTGCTTTTGCAGTTCAGCGTTCAGATTGGGCAAAGAAATTCCCTCCTTCAGTTAGTCACGAGTAAACGACTTTGTAACACACGGTTATGGAATGTACGCTATGTTCTCCGGAATGATTAATGCAGCTTCCGTATGGCTGACAACGTCCTCAATCGTATAAGGAAGCATGATTTCTGTTAAAAGCAATCCTTGATCAGTGACCTCCATCACGGCCATTTCCGTAATAATCAATTTGACACAGGCCCGCGCTGTTAGCGGCAAGTCACACTGTTTTTTCACTTTGGATTCTCCCTGCCTGTTAACATGGTTCATTAGAACGATGACTTTTTTGGCTTTTTGCGCAAGCTCCATCGCCCCTCCAATCCCTGCCACCCGCTTCCCCGGTACGATCCAATTGGCCAAATCCCCATGCTCACTAACCTCTAGCGCCCCAAGTATTGTGATATCTATGCAGCCTCTGCGAATCATGGCAAAAGCAATGCTGCTATCGCAGTAGGAAGCACCGTTAGTTATCGTGACAGGGTATCCCCCTGCGTTGCAGAGAAAAGCATCTTCTTCCCCCGGAAGCGGGGCACCCCCTGCCCTAAGAATCCCATTTTCCGCATGAAAAACAACATCGATGCCTTCTGGAACGTAATCTGCAACCTGCGTCGGAATGCCGATTCCTAAATTGACGGCCATGCCGTCCTTTAATTCCCCCGCAGCCCGCTTTGCTATTCGGACGCGGGTTTCTTTTCCCATACCCATTCCCAAGTCACCCCTCTGCTGAGTATCACCATATCTACGAAAATGCCCGGCGTTACAATGTTTTCGGGGTCTAACTCGCCAAGCGCTACAATCTCTTCGACTTCAGCGATCGTAAATTTGCCGGCCATGGCGACCAATGGATTTAGATTTCTGCCGCTTTTATCATAGACAAGATTCCCGTATGGATCAGCTTTTTTTGCATGAACAATAGCAACGTCTGCCGTCAGTGCAGGCTCCACCAGATACTTTTTCTCGTCGATGGATACGGTAGACTTCCCCTGCTCCATTATCGTTCCGACGCCGACATCCACCAGTATCCCGCCAAGACCTACGCCGCCTGCCCGAATTTTCTCTGCTAGCGTTCCTTGCGGGTAAAATACCACCTCCATAGTGCCATCCTCCATCCTTTGGCCGGCGTTCGGGTTGGAGCCGATATGGGAGGCTATCACTTTCTTAACTCTGCCTGCTGTGACTAAGCGACCAATGCCGATATGCGGAAACCCGGTATCATTTCCAACGATCGTTAGATCTTTTATTCCTTTTTGCAAAATACCTTCAATCAACGTTGGAGGCGTTCCAATACCGCCGAACCCGCCATACATCAACGTACAACCATCTGTGATTTCATTAAGCGCATCTTCCAAAGTCCTTACTTTTCCTTCTAAGACCGCATGTGAATTCTCACGTGACACCATCATCTCTCCTCCAATTCGGATCGGGTAACCTGGGCCATGACTTCCCGAATGGATTCTTCCAAAATCCGCACGAGCTGATCCATTTCTTCTTCTGTAATCACAAAAGGAGGAGCTAAAATAATGGCATCGCCTACCCCATCCACCGCGCCTGATGCAGGATACACGATCAAGCCTTTTTGAAAAGCTTTTTCGATGATCCGAGAGGTGATACCTAGCTCAGATGGAAACGGCAGCTTGTCGGTCCGATTGGAAACGAATTCCATAGCCAAAAGAAGTCCTTGGCCCCTCACATCGCCGACGATCTCGATCTGGTCTGCCATTTGGCGCATCTGGCCCAGCAAATAGCTGCCTTTAAGCTCTGCTGCCCTGACTAACTGATGTTCTTCAATATAGGCGAGAACCGCCAGTGAAACTGCCGTTGATTGCGGATTTGCGCTGTAGGTGTGGCCAGACATGATGCTTTTGGAGCCTTTCAAAATGGGTTCCATCACATGATCTTTAACCAAAGCTGCCGCCATTGGCGTATATCCAGCGCTCATGCCTTTTCCTAGAGCAATCAGATCCGGTTCGACGCCATAATGCTGCATACCGAACATAGCTCCTGTGCGGGCAATGCCCGTCATGACCTCGTCAGCGATGAATAAGATCTCATTCCGCTCGCAAATCTCCTTGATCCTCTTGTAATATCCTTCGGGCGGTACAATGGCCCCCCCTGCAGCTCCAATAATTGGCTCAGCAATAAATGCTGCGATATGTTCGGCTCCAATCCGTTTTATAGCGGATTCCAAATCATCCGCACACGCCAATTTGCAATCCGGAAAGGTTTTGTTAAGCGGACAGCGGTAGCAATAGGGTGGAACAACGACCGGAAAGTCCTCCAATAACGGAATAAATCGTCTTCTTCTAAGTACATGGCCTGACATCGAAAGAGCGCCCATCGTGATACCGTGATAGCTCATCCGTCTTGAAATAACTTTATTTTTTCCTTGGCGCCCCTTCTCCTGCCAGTGCTGAATGGCAATCTTCATCGCTGTTTCCGTTGCTTCAGATCCGCTGTTCACAAAGAAAGCCCAGTAATCATGGCCAGGCGCCAAATCACTCAGTTTCTTCGCGAGCTTTTCGGCAGGTTCACTGGTAAACTGAGAACGGTAGACAAAAGAGACCTTGCCCGCCTGCTCCAGCATCGCATCGATGATTTCTTGAACCCCGTGTCCGATTCCGGCTGTCACAGCTCCCGAGGAAGCGTCTATATAGGCTTTGCCTTGATCATCGTACAAAAAAACGCCTTTTCCATATTGAATGGTGGGATAATGGTGATCCAAAACCGGCTTAATCAAATGCTCCCGTGTCATATGTCTCCCTCCATTGATAACCATTGCTATGGTTTTATTTTAGAAACATATTCTTAACCCGAGGAGCCTTCAACAGATCTTCATAGCTGAATGCAGTACCTAACGCGGATACATCATGCCAGTAAAGTGTCTCTTCAATTTGCTGCGCGGTGCTCTCCAATACGTAAGTACGACAGTTGGCGCATTCAATAGCCGGGACTTCCAAAATCTGAACCGACACTCTCCCGTCTGGCATGATCCAGTAGCAATCTTTCACACTTTCACGAATATCCTCGGTCTCACACCATATGCATTTCATATGCGTCCATCCTCCTCCATGTACCCCACAAAGTGATGAATATAGAACCTTCTTATCGCTGTCTGATTATTATGCAAAATAAATGCCAACTTTTCGAAGTAGGCATCTAAACTGCTGCAGGGTCGGTCATTGTGGGAAAAGCCGCCAATTATTTGGCAGTTGCTATATTTTTGGCAGCAAAAAATTAGATTTCACACGGTATTGCACGCTTGCAGCATAAAACAGGATCTCGTTTTGCAGTTGGCACTATTTTTGCACATAGCTGGATGGAACTATTTTAAGGAAAAAAGGGGAATGTTGTATGCCAAGTAATCTGCCAACGTATACAAATCTGGTTGAGAATTACTACGAATATACGGTAAGCTATTGCCTTGATTTCTTGAATAAGAGGCTTCGAGTAGATGATTATCTAGGAAATGTGGATGCCATCTGCAAGCGAATTGTCGAAATTGCCAAAGCTAATGCTTTGACCAAAATATTTATTAAATCGAGAGAAGATGATTGGCAAACCTTTCTATCCAAAGGCTGCATGCTTGAGGGAATTTATAAAGGATATTTCAACGGTGGCGACGCTTACTGTATGGCTCTCTATGATGATCTTGAGCGGCGGACTAGCGATTATTGGGTAGAGGAAGATCATATATTAAAGCAAGTGCTCGCTCTTCCCCTCAAGCCAGATCGGCCCTTAGTTCCGGAACAATGTACACTGCGTATAGCAAGGATGGAGGATGCTGAGCAGCTTTCTCTTTTATATGATCAAATATTTCAAACGTACCCGACACCTATGAATGAACCTGAGTATGTCAAAAAAACCATGCGAGAGGGTACGATTTATTATCTGATAGAATCTCCGCAGCAACTGATTAGCGCCGCATCCGCAGAGATCAATACGGTTTACGCTAATGCGGAAATGACGGATTGCGCCACACTCCCTGCCTATCGAAATCAAGGACTCATGAGACTGCTTATGCATGCTTTGGAAGATGACTTAATTACGCGAAACATCACTTGCGCTTACTCGTTATCCAGAGCTCTATCTTTCGGTATGAATGCCGTATTCTTTCAGATGGGGTACCAATATTATGGCAGACTAACGAAAAATTGTGATATTTTCGATAAATTTGAGGACATGAATTTGTGGTGCAAAATGTTGAAGTGATTGTGCCCTCCTTAGTATCTATATGCGTTTCCTTCTCAGTGAAGAAGAAATGCCTAACTCCTCCCGATATTTAGTTACCGTACGTCGAGAAATTTGAATACCTTCCTGTATCATTAGCTCTGTTAGCTTCTGGTCAGAGTAAGGCTTGGCGATGTTTTCCCTTTGAATCCATTCCTTTATTCTTGCTTTTATATGCTCCGAGGATGCTGAATCTCCGGTTTCCTTAAGTAAACCGGAGGGAAAGAAGTGCTTCAGCTCGAATATGCCCCATGGTGTTTGAGCATATTTGCCAACTGTCGCGCGGCTTACCGTTGATTCATGCACGCCCAATTTATCCGCAATATGCTTCAACGTCATAGGTTTCAGATAAGATGCACCTTTCCAAAAAAACTCAGCCTGTTCCTCCACAATGGCTTGTGCTACTCGGAATATGGTCTTTCGTCTTTGTTCCAAACATTTTAAGAAAAACATTGCTGAATTTAATTTAACAGTGAGGAACTTGGCTGCTTCGTTATAGTTACTACTCTCTTTCCCCATTCGCTGGTAATACCCATTAACCGATAGGCGGGGCGACGCTGCTTGATGAATCAGCACAACGAGCTGTTCACCTGCCTTTTCGATGATAACCTCGGGAATAATATAATGAACAGCTTCTATGTGATAGGCTGAGCCGGGTCTTGGATTCAATTCTTTGATCACATCGATCGCAGCCTGAATTTCTTGAGAGGTCACTTGCAGTATCGTCGACAACTTATGAATGCGGTAATCAGCAACATCCTTCAGATGATTACGAATTAATAAGGAGACTAACGGAAAGCATTCCGACAAGGACTGGACCTGTAGAAGCAAACATTCTCTTAAATTTCTAGCTCCGATACCGATGGGATCAAAACCCTGCAAGATTCTTAACGCAAGTTCCGCTTGAGCAAGATCGACCTTACATACATCGGAAATTTCATGCAAAGAGGGCCCTAGATAGCCATTGTTATCCAGATTTCCGATCATAAACGAAACCATTTTACGAATGGATGGCGAGATCTTTTTCACAAAGCTCAACTGCTCCTTTAAATGCCTTTCCAGGGATAACTCGTTCGATGAGGCGTGTTGTAAGGGGTCATAGATCTGCTCACGCCTGCCTATTGAACGCTGAAATTTATGAGTGGTTGTATAAGCATCCCCTTCGTTTCCGGAGAATTCCAATATCGGATTATCATTCATCTCCTGCTGGACTGCCTCCAGCAATTCCGGGGTCGAGAGCTTGAGAATCGTTATAGCTTTTCGCAGCTGCGGAGTCAATCGCATTTTCGCAACTTGCTGTTGGAACATTCCGTATCCTGGGCGCATGTACATCACCCCTTTACGTTTTTGCTTCTATATGTATTCAGGTTTGATCCTTTTTTGCCCATTTCGACTAGAAAAGAAAAAGACGCCGCTAGAAATAACGGCATCTTCTCACATTCTCCTATTATTTCGAAATTCCTTTGCCCTTATCGGCGATTTTGGTCCATTTCGCGCCTACGTCTTTGCTAATAAATATATCTTTTTTGAAAGTTGCCAACACGATTTCATTTGCATCTTTCGGATTTTGAGCAATATTAGAAATGGCATCATCTTTATCCAAGGAAGGAAGTTTGATTTCTTTCTTTTCTTTACTGCTTAGATTGACTTGAAACATCGCCGAAGAATTTGCTGACGCTATAAACAATTCACCGTTATGGCTAAATGCTGAAGTTGTCACAACTAATCCCGGAAACAACTTTTCGAAATGATTTCCATAATCATTGGAAAGATATAATCCTTCCTTGGATCCGAGTGTTATCACCTTGTCGTCGGATGGATGAGTCGCCATTGTTAAAGGTTCTCCTGAAAAACCGTTCATCTCTGATTTGCTCCACGTTTTTGCATCATCTTTTGTATAATACAATCCCGTCGATTTCATCTTTGGATTGGGTTGTGCATTAAATACATAAATGGTATGAGTCTTATAACCCACCGTCATTCCATGGAAATCGCTACTTCCCTCTAAATCGAGTTTCGTTATTGTTTTTCCCATATCGGAACTTTTCACGATTCCTATTGGGTTTTTCAGATTAGAGCCGACTCCAGGATGACCACTGCTATAAAAACCATTATCAACAGAAACAAAGCCCATATAATCGTTTTTCGGAGCATCCGCTTGGCTCCATTTATTTCCTGAGTAAACAACCAAGCCAGTATGCGCAGGAATCACAATTTGCTTTCCATCGGTGCTATAACCCAAACCGTGTATATGCTCCATTGACACTTTAGAAGAGGAGCACGCTGACAGCATTAATGAGGCTGCTACTATTGAAGAAACAATCATAAATTTATAGTTCAATTTCTTTCCCCTATTCATGATTTAAGGTACTTTGACAACAAACGGAACGGTAAATACTTTACCATTTTGCTGGAATTGTCCCCAAATCTTATATATGCCGCTATGCGGGAACGTCGTCATAAATTTGGCATCCGGTCCTGACGCCTTTTCATCCGTCGGATGCACGTGTAGATAATTTTCTGCATCTTGGGTTAAGATTACGACGTGTCCAACTGCTCCTAGGTAAGGCTGTAGGTCTTTGACAGGTTGCTTCGACTGAGCGTCTATAATATTGAAGTTCAAGTTTAGTTCCATGCCCGCCATAAGGTGATCAATCGAAAGTGTGACTTCCTTACCGTCCACCACTTTAGTTAATGTAGCATCAGGTTCAATTGATTTTTGAGCAGGCAGTGCTCCTTGGACCGTAATCCATTGGCTCTTACTCATAGCTCCCATACCCGTTGGAGTGATATCAGCGATCACTTTGAATTCACCCGCTGTCGGAAATTGTGTGGTAACGGTAAACTCACCATTCCCTTTGTAATCGGGGTGAATGTGGTTAAAGAAAGATAAATCCTTGCTCACAATGATAAAGTGCATCTGTTTTTCATGTACAGTATCAAATTTATCAATCGATTTGCCGTCTTTATCCTGAATTTTAATCGTAATCGTTGTATCTTGGTTCGGTATTGTCTTTTCACTAGAAAGCTTAAACTGCGCTTGGACATTTCCTGCTTGTGTGGAAGCTGCTTCTTTGGCCATCTCGCTATGCGATGAATGGTCCATCGAACTGCCTGGTTTTCCGCATGCCGAAAAGAGCGCAGCCGTAAGTAAAATTGAAATCGCTACTTTTTTCATGATTTCCTCCTAATATAGGGATCTTTGAGCGGAGATCAAAGTCTCTCTGCTTTTTATCACCTTATTATAAAAGGTACTTATGTAGATCTTGTGAGGATCATCATTGAAGTTAACCTATTCGCAGTAATGCCCAATACACAGTTAGATCTCTGTTTAATCTTTTGAAGGGCTATTGATGAATTTTTTCAAATGAATACTGACTTCTGTTCCATTGCCTTCTTCACTCTTGATGTGAATTTCCCCGCCATGAGCTTCAATAATCGCATTAACAATCGATAAGCCGATTCCAGCTCCTCCTGTTTGACGATTTCGTGATTTTTCTCCTCTATAAAACCGTTCGAACACATATGGCAATTCGCTTTCCTTAATTCCGATGCCTGTATCTGCCACGATTATGGTTACATTGTTCTGTTCTTCTTTTATGCTTACCGACACATTCCCGCTTTCTGACGTAAATTTAAGAGCATTGGATAATAAATTTGTCATGATTTGACCAAAGCGCTGCCGATCAATTACAACGGATACTGGAGTGCTTTCAGATAATTCCAATTTAACTCCTTTTTCGATAAAAGCAGCTTGCGACGCTTCTATACATTGTCTGATAACTGCAGATATTTCTTGTTGTCGCAATTGAAGCTGAAATTGCGGCGATTCTATTTCCGATAATTGTTCCAAATCACCGACGAGAAACCGTAGACGCTCGATTTCCTCATAACACGATTTTAGTCGCTTAGGAGTGGGCTCCCAAACACCGTCAATCATCGCTTCCATATGACTTTTAAGTGTTGCAAGCGGTGTTCTTAATTCATGCGCCACATCGGCAGTCATTGTTTTGCGTAACTGCTCCTGGTGCATGAGCTGTTCAGCGAGATGATTAAGGGAGCCGCCTAGATCGGCGATCTCGTCATTGCCTTTGACAGTCGTTCTTGCTCCAAGTTCTCCACTTGCCATTCGCTCTGCGACCTTTTTCATGTGTATCAGCGGAGCTGTGAGCCTTTTAGCAACAAACAGACTTAACAGAATCGAGAGCAATATACCTAAAATAGCAGACCAAAGAACAGACTGTACTAATGCCTGCTCAAAATGGGTATCAAATGCGGGAGCGTTCATATCCATAGCTTGGTGCTGATACAAGGAGAAGTGGTAGTGTGTTTCTAAAATAAACGCTATGGTTGAGATGAGCAAAACACCGGAGGCTACGCCAATAAAAGCGATGACAATACGAGCGTATAGTCCTTTCATGATGCTTCGCCTCCAGTAAACCGGTATCCAACGGAAAAGACGGTAACGATGTATTGAGGCTTTTTGGGATCTGATTCTATCTTTTGACGGAGGTTTTTGACATGCTGATCGATCGAACGAGTATCGCCTTCAAAATCAAAACCGAGCACTTTCTCAATTAATTCCTCCCGTGTAAAGGTTCGGTTTGGATGATGTGCCATAATCAGCAGCAATTTATATTCATTTGGAGTTAGACTTATCAGATTCCCTATTTTATAAACTTCATGTTTTATCGGCCGAATGACAAGGTCGTCATTATGAAACGAGATGATTTCTGCAAGAAGCGTATCATCTTGCACGCGGCGCAAAATGGCTTTTACTCTTGCTGTTAATTCACGCGGGCTAAATGGCTTCACGACATAATCATCGGCACCAAGTGTTAATCCTTGGACGCGGTCATCTTCAGAAACTTTCGCTGTTAGCATGATTACAGGAACAGGAGAAAACTGCCATATCGCTCTGCATACATCTTCCCCGGACATGTCAGGAAGCATCAGATCCAAAATAAGAAGATCAACATTTCCACCGCGAACAAGTTCAAGTGCTTTTTTTCCCGTACCGGCTTCAACAGTCGAATATCCTTCATTTTGCATATAGGATGCTACAACTTCACGAATCTTTTCTTCATCATCAACGATTAAAATTGTCTTCATAAATCGAGTAGACCCCCGTTACACTTACTCTGCAATTGCCTCGCGCAATGACTCGATTGTTACCCGAGTAATATATTTCGAGAACTTTTCTTTCATTTTGCCATGTAGTTGAAAATGATGAATGAGCTTTTGAACCATCGGAATCAACCTGTCTGCTTGAACATCGGACATTAGCAAGACCGCAATAGATGGTTATAACGAATTGGGCTCGCCACCGACATCCCCTCTCAGATATACCGATTATAACTTCATTCGTTGCAAACGTAAGGCGTTTAACACAACAGATACCGAGCTTAGTGCCATTGCAGCACCAGCCACCCAAGGAGCCAAAAGTCCAAGAGCCGCAATCGGAATCCCGAGTGTATTGTAACCAAGTGCCCAAAACAGGTTCTGTTTAATGTTCGTCATCGTTTTACGGCTCATATAAATGGCATCTGTAATACTTGTAAGCTCTCCGCGCATCAGTGTCACGTCCGCTGCTTCCATGGCGATGTCGGTGCCGGTGCCGATAGCTATCCCGACGTCTGCAGTCGCAAGAGCAGGAGCATCGTTGATGCCATCACCCACCATTGCCACTATTTTTCCTTGTTCTTGTAGTTTCTTCACTTCTTCGGCTTTGCCTTCCGGAAGGACTTCCGCGAGAACATGATCGATGCCAACTTGCTTCGCGATAGCACGCGCCGTCCGTTGGTTGTCACCTGTCATCATGATGACATCGATGCCCATTTGTTTTAAGCGAGAGACCGCTTCTTTCGATGTGTCTTTGATCGTATCCGCTACGGCTACCATACCTGCGTACTTGTTATCCACTGCAACGAGCATAGCGGTTTTACCATTGGATTCGAGCTTTTCCATGTCAGTAACTGCTTTTCCGAAATCAATGGTTTCACGCTGCAGGAGCTTACGGGTTCCAACCAGCACTTCCTTGCCTTCTACAATGGCACGAATTCCGTAGCCAGGAATGGCTTCGAAATGCTCTGTGGCAGTAAGGGCAATACCTTTAGACACAATTCCGGCAACGATCGCTTCAGCAAGCGGATGCTCCGATTGTTTTTCGGCAGAGCCGATTAGTCTAAGAATTGTATCTTCTTCATCTATGTTTTCAATTTGAAAGTCGGTAAGTTCCGGTTTGCCTTTCGTTACCGTACCCGTTTTATCAAGTACAATAATTTGCACTTTTTGCATCGATTCTAAATGTTCTCCGCCCTTAAACAGGATGCCAAATTCCGCTGCGCGACCGGATCCGGCCATAATCGAAGTTGGTGTTGCAAGACCTAATGCACATGGGCAAGCAATGACAAGGACAGCAATAGCCTTTTCCAAAGCAGCTGCAAATTCACCAGGCTCAACCCAGATAAACCAAACCAGAAATGTGACAACAGCAATGCCTACAACGATCGGGACAAAAATACCCGAGATCACATCAGCTATACGTTGAATGGGTGCTTTGGAGCCTTGGGCTTCCTCCACAACTTTAATAATTTGAGCAAGAGCTGTCTCTTTACCAACACGAGTTGCTTTAATTTTCAAACTGCCGTTTTTATTAACAGTAGCGCCTATAACAGCGTCACCGGTTTTCTTCTCGACAGGGATACTTTCCCCCGTAAGCATGGATTCATCAACAGCAGACAACCCGTCTACAACTTCACCATCGACTGGAATTTTCTCTCCCGGTTTTACAAGTACCATGTCCCCGATGACAACTTCTTCAACCGGGATCGACATTTCTTGATCATTTCGAATGACTAACGCTGTTTTCGCTTGAAGCCCCATCAATTTCTTGATGGCTTCAGAGGTTCGCCCTTTTGCCAACACCTCAAATAGTTTTCCTAAAATAATCAAAGAAATAAGAATCGCGCTAGTTTCGTAGTACATATCAGGCGCATGGTGATGAGCATCCGTAGATGCTGCCCATTGCAGCGTTAAGTATAAACTATAGGAGTACGCGGCTGAAGTGCCTAGAGAAACAAGCACATCCATATTGGCGCTTTTATTGCGAAGTGCTTTGTATGCTCCAACGTAAAACTGACTACCGATAATGAATTGTACAGGTGTGGCAAGAATAAGCTGGACCCAAGGATTCATCAAGAACTCTGGCAGGTAAATCCAAGATGTAAATGTAAAGTGGCTCACCATGGCCCACAGAAGCGGCAGCGAAAGGATTGCTGATACGGCTAGCTGTATTTTCTTGTGGCGTATCTCCTTTTGCTTATAATCGCCTTTAGCTTCCACTTCCTCTTTACGTATGGCTTGGTATCCAAGCTGATCGACTTTTTTAACCATATCGCTTACAGAAACTTCTGCTGCGCTATACTCGATATGGGCTGTTTCTAAGGCGAGGTTAACTGTAGCTTTACTAACCCCAGACATTTTAGTTAAACCTTTCTCAATACGAGTCGCACACGCTGCGCAGGTCATACCAACGATATTAAAATCGACTGTATCCTTTACGGTGCTGTAACCCAGATCCAGTATTTTCTCTTCCATGGTAGAAACACTGATTTGATTCGGGTTATACGTCACCGAAGCCTTCTCAAGTGCAAAATTCACGTTGGCATCTGCAACACCTTCTAATTTCTTCAAGCCTTTTTCTATTCGGTTCGCGCATGCCGCACAAGTCATGCCTGTAATTTGCAGACTCGCTTGTTGCTGCTCTAATGGTTTCGCCATTTCAGTTCCTCCAGCCCACTCATACCCCTATGGGGTATATTTTTTTGAAAAAAAATAGGTGTTACATTGGAGCCGCCTGCAGCGGCTCATTTATCTTATTTCGCAACGTCATAGCCTTGTTCTTCAATCGCTTCTTTAATAGCGTCCAAAGAAATTTTAGACTCATCGAAATCTACCGTAACGGATCCGCCACTCAAATCAACTTTGCCGGTAGCACCAAGTTTCTTAACTGCGCCTTCAACGGAATTCACGCAATGACCGCAGGACATACCTTCAACATTAAGTGTAACTGTTTGCATATCTAATCTCTCCTTTATTATTTCATTAATTTATTCATGGTAATCATGAGTTCTTTGATAACTTCATTATCGCCTTCTTGAATGCGTTCGATCACACAGCTGTTTAGATGATGCTCGAGAAGCAGTTTCCCAACACCGTTTAAAGCGGATTGAACCGCGGCGATTTGATTTAACACATCGTCACAATACGTATCCTTCTCAATAAGACCTTTCACACCCCGAATTTGTCCTTCGATGCGATTGAGCCTAGAAATCAAATTGTTTTTTGTTTTATCCGAATGATGACTTTTTCGATCACTGCCCGAATGACAGTTGGCCTCATTTAGTTCTTGGTTACCATGTTGTTCCATAGCATTTCCTCCTCACATTTATAATATACTATACCCCCATACCCTATATCAAGCCCTTTTTTAAATTTTTCCATTTCTTTTTCAAGTTTCAAAATCTAATTAGGGAATACGACGAAAGCGTAAAACTTTACCTCGTTCTTTTTTAGTCGTATAATCGGGTACTGACACATCTCGCAAGCCTCAGGATTGATGAGTAAATGATACCATGGAAAGTTGGAGATTACACAACATGTCTAAACATAACTTTATAAAATACTTTTGTATAGCATTTGTATGTTTGGTATTTTGTTATGCACTATTAAATGATAAGTATAAAACCTATAACGGATACCACTACAGCAACCGGGTTGCAGTTCTTGAATATCACCACATCGATCCAACCGAATCTGAATTTACCATTACTCCTGATACATTCAAAAAACATTTAGAAGCGCTGAAGGCTAATCACTATCATGTGATTTCAATGAAAGAATTCGTTAATTTTCTAAATGGTAAAGGCTCTGTTCCCCCTGATGCCGTTGTAATTACCTTTGATGACGGGTATGAATCGTTTTACAACTATGCCTATCCTGCTTTGAAAGAGCAAAACATGACGGCTACTAATTTCATTATTGTAAATTACTTAGGAACCAATCCTGGAACTCCTTTTTTGAACTGGGATGAAATTCAAACCATGAAGAGAGATGGTTTTGATTTTTACTCCCACACCTTTAATTCTCATGATTTTGCTGCTGATCAAAACGGAAATCCGATTTCTCCCTTAACTAATCCTATCTATTTAAAAGACCAGAACAGAATGGAAACCGAGGAAGAATATAAACAACGAGTCAAAATCGATCTAAAAAAAGCAGATGAAATCATTCAAATGAAATTAGGAAATCCAGATAAATTATTCTGTTTTCCTCACGGGAGGTATAATAAAACCCTTTTAGATATCGGAGACCAGTTAGGAATTAAATATTACTTTACTGGGTTGGATGGGTTGAACACGCCTGGAACTAAGTTGATTAAACGGGTAAATGTTGGATCAGCACATGTTACAGCAAAAAGTCTGCAACGCATACTCAATGGTGAAACAAGCGTAACCGGAAATCTGAGAATATTCTTGAAAAACATTATCGTAAAGCAGCGAATGTCAGAATAGTATTCAAAAATAATTACCACCTTGTTGTATGTAGGAATATTTATATTTTACATATTAAAGGCCCTGGCAGTTTTGCCAGGGCTTCTTCTTCCTTCTAAGCCGTAAAGCATCCCATTTTTACTAGAGCATTACCACATGTCCCTTTTATCGTTTTGCTCAGCCTATAAAATTTCGCGAGCAGTGATGTATCTGCTTAACCAATACGGATCTTTCCATCTAGTTATTGTCACACCGGGAGGGGAGGAATATGTGTTCAGCATTCGCCCATTTCCGATATCGACCCCACAATGACCAATTCGATTATCCGAATAGCGAGGTCTGCGGAAGAATAATACATCTCCAGGCTCTATGTCCCTTTGCCTGATCCTCTTGCCCACTGTCGCTTGAGCTCTAGAAGTTCTGGGCAATGCGACTCCACTTTTCCCGAAAATGTATTGCAAATAGGATGAACAATCAAATCGTTTTGACCTTGGATAGGGGGCTGCCCCAAATTGATAGCGCGTTCCTAGCAATGTCCTGCCAAGAGAAATAATGGCAGGTGCCTTTTCTGTTTGTTTGATTCTGACGGTTGATTTTTTCGTAATCCCTTTATTAGTGGGAGAATTAGGTTGAGTAGTAGGAATCCTAACGCGTATACCTGCTGGAATTGGTTCTGTTAAATTTTTATTTAGTGCAAGCAATTTATTCACCGTAGTGTTTAAAAGCTTAGTTAAACTTCGTAATGTATCTCCTTTAAAGGTGATGAAAAATAGTGCGGGTTGGCGAATAAAAACTTGTCTTTTCACCAAATCTGCTGATACATCGACATTAAAGAGCCGATTGATAGAGCGCAAACTCACGTATAATTTCCCTTGATCAGTTATTAAAGGATCAATGCGGAAGTTGACATCCTCTCTTCTTGCTATCCCGCCACTACGCGGAAGCGATACAAATTCAGAACCGTCCGTAGCAAAATGGAATCTGGCATTTCCTCCTTTTAGATCATACTCTAGAATCTCCAGCACATCATCCAGAGCAAGATAACCAATGCCATTTTGAACAATAAGCGTTTTATTTTTGAAAGTCCTTCTTATATTTTCGAAAAAGTCCTTTTGTGACAAAAAGATAGTCATTTGAAACTTACTTGCAATTGCCATTTCTATCCCACCTTAGATTGGATATTATTTTTTATTCAGTGGGTTGAGAAATGGGACTATATCTCGAGCCTAATTTTTCGAAATTAAACTATGAAACAAAGAAATTCAACAGATTGAGTAGGACCTTGCCCCTATCGTAATCAGATATTGCTGCATTAAATGATACTATTTAGAAAAAAACGGAGTGAAACCAACGTGAAGAAAATACAAGAGAAGATCCAAATTCAACAAATTCAGAGTATGTTGCTTCAAGGAACTGCAGGGACGATGCTTCCGCTGTATCGCCGTGTGGCAAACGATGCCGCTTATTCAACTCGATTTGCAAGGGCGCTTCGGGAGCAAAGCGGCGATAGAATCGACAGAATCATCAAAGAAACGATACCTTCCGTTTCATCAGAATCTATTGAAGTAGAGCAAATTGGATTTTTTATTTGTTTTGGTGTTCTAGGTAATCAGCTTTGTAACCTAACAGCGGTTCGCACCGAGAACAAAAAATTCAGAGCAAATGAGTTTCGTTTATTGTCTAAAGCGGTAGTTCCGCTGTATTTTAAGCTAGCTACTGATCGACGGTTTGTATATAGAATCGTTAATGCGATAAATACTCAAAATGACGCCAAATTATCAAGTGCTGTTAGGGAGCTCGTCAAATCTCCTTATCTACTAACTGTTACAGGGGAGTCCGGCAGCGCTTTGCAGTTAACATTTCGATTCCCAAACGGCGCCTCTTATGAAAATTCATTTTTTCTTGGACAGTAGTTGCACCCATCCGGACTACCTAACGATACAAAAAAGTCGCCACGAGAACCTCGTGACGACTTTCTTTTTAGACTTAGAAGCCTTGATCTAAATCCCAGCTCATGAAGTTTTGAGTAGGGCCATAGAACGCATCGAATCCGTACGCATCAAAGTGTACTTTACCACTTTCGTACACTTTTACAGTTACATAAGCGTAGTCGCGGTCAATCGGATTGCTTGTTGCTTTCTTCGCTTCGAATGGGGAACCGCCGGAACCAACAACTACTTGGTAAGCGGAACCGTTGTTCGGACGACTTACATTGAAGATGTGCTCGTGACCACTCAGGTAAGTAGCTTTGTTGTCTTGAACTACTTTCCAGAACGCGCTAGCCGCGTCTTTATCTACATCAAGTCCACTAATTTTTGCAGAGGAGTCAAAATAATAAGTGTAAGCAAGCTTGTGCCCGAAAATGAATGAGTGCTTCATGCCACGATCTTTGGCCGCTTTCAAATCTTTATCCAGCCATTCCGTTGGTGCGTGGGAGTCATTTCCTGTTGGATCCGTGTTGATCACAACAAAATGGGAGCCACGGTAGTCGAAGGAATAGTCTAATTGCTGTTGCTGTGTTGTGATATGATCCATGCCGATTTGCGGATAGTTAGTAGGGTCCCATCCTGCGATATTCTCACCTAGTATTTGTGCAAAACGCTTCTGGTCAACAATGATGTCACCCATGTTATCCCGCCATGTATCTTCGTTTGCTTTGGTCGATACCTTCACGGTTTTGCCATTCGAGTCCACATAATTGTCCTGTGTCTCATGATTGCCCGGCACTGGAAACACGTACATGCCGTGTTCGAACGCTGTAGCTACGATTCCACGCCAGAACGCATATTCGCGGTTCAAAATATTTACATCCGAGTTCGGTGTGTAACCCATGATCATGTCACCATTGTAGAACAGCATGCTTGACTTCTGTACTTGCATTTCATCCATCATTCGAGTTAACACTTTGCTGTTTACAAGCCACTTCAGATCCTGTGCAGAAGCATCTGTTACTGTGCTGTCAATGCGGCAATCCCCTACAGAAGAATAGGTGAACAGAAGCTTGTCCGTACTCTTGAAAGCATCCTTCAACTGTGTCACTGTGGCGGCTGACACTTGTGTAACGCCATTAGCCAAATAAGGCGCTTTGTCCAGCTTCACAGCTTGTCCCTTCAAAGTTGCGTCTACTGAACCTAATTTCAGCGTTGCTTTGCTTCCTGCAATATCGACCGTAATTTGTTGTGCATCTGAAGCCCAACCTAATGTGCCGTTCATGCTTTCAACCGTCGTGCGCAGCGCTGAATCGCCCATATCGGCAGCAGTGACGACTGTTGCTCCTCCACCTAGCAGCATCACACTTGTAAGACTTGCTCCTATCCATGTTTTCAACATTTTTTTCATCCATTTGCACCCCTATGCTTAGTTTCTATCTTAACTAGGCTAACAGACAAGTGTAAAAGGACATCCCTATCCTTATTAAAAAAATGTTAATTTTCACCATATAAAATGACGCAAACTATGCTGAATGAAAATAAAAAAAAGCCGTTTCAACACGGCTTCTCATAGTTCTTGAAATCCAAAATGCTGCTTTGCTAGCTCTTTAAATTTTTCCTTGTCAATCTGTTCCTTGCTCGATTTCCCATGAATCCATTGTGTGAAAGAAGTATCGGTTAATGTAACGTTTCCATCGCTTGTAAGTTGAGTCATCAGTGGAGTTTTGTTAAATCGTGATTCTTTGTGCTGGACGATGATTCCTTGGACTTCATTCAATTCAGATAAGTCCTTTAATGGTCGTTTTGTATCAAAAGCATACCCTATTTTCCAATCTGTATCTTTATATTTTAGCTTCATTTCAAGTATATAGTCCCCATAATCAGTTTCCGTTGCTCGGACTCGAAATTCTCCATTCACAGATGAGGCAGTTTCTCCATTTAGCGGCACAGGTTTTAGTGGTAAGTTTCCACCAAATCCGGTATCAACCAAGTACGTTTGACCATTATGCTGCAAAAGAATAGTTACATGAGTTCTCCCAAGCTTTGACCAGTCCTTCGCAGCATAATTGTACACTTCTCCGCGAACTAACACGGCATTAAACCCATTTTCAACTAGGAAAAAATAAAGCAGTGGATTCAATTGATAGCATAAACCGCCTTCATTTTTCACGAGAATTTTGGAAATCAAACTCTCTTTTGTAATAGTACTTGTTTCATTTGAAATGATGTCTAAGTTTTCAAAAGGAATGGTTCTTGCTGTTTTCACAAGAATGTTATCTAATTTTTCAAATGTAAGTATTTCGTTCTCTGGAATGCATAGTCTTTTACGAAATAAACCATTTAACTCATTCATTTTATAGATTTCCTCCATTGATTCCTCCTTGTATGGGGCGCTTTGGAATAAACCCGCAATACTTTTATTTAAAAACAATCCCGATTGAATCCATTATTGGTTCATATCCAATTTGAATATAAATTTTATTGGAAGTAGGATTACTGAGATCCGTATATAAACTTGTTGTTTTATAACCACGATCTAACAAGAATTGAGTGAATGCCGAAACACAATCAGAGGCGTATCCCTTATTTCTTTCGCTAATTGGGGTGTACACATAGCTGATTGATATATTATTTGGGGTTGGACGTATAGAAGAAGCCATGGAAACCATTTCTCCGTTCACTTCCCATGCAGCTAAACTTCCTTTATTAATCATTCTTGCAGCTCTTTTATCTGCTTCTTCTACACTTATAGGTTGGTTAGTTTCATAACAAAAATGATACACCCAATCTTTAATAATGGGATGATCATTTTCTATAACTTTCCGAAGATTTCCATTCGAAATTGCTTTTTTCTTAATTTTCTCTAGTTGATAAATTCTTTGATTCCTTAGAACATTTGCTTGAATTCCTTTAACGTTAGAAATAAACATAGCTAGTTCAGTAGTTAATTTCTTTTCACCTTTAAAACCTGGTATATCTTGGTTTGCGGCAATCAAATTTTCTCCTATTTCGTGAATTTCCTTTGATGAAAAAGAAACCGATTTTGATAAAATAATTTCACTAGGATGTGTTTGTAGGAAGACCATCCCGATGTCGTTATCTTTTAATACAGCAGCCATAAAAAAAGGAAGTTCATCTTTTTCACTTAAAGACTGTAAGACACCTAATACTAAATTGTTCTCTGCTTCAAATTGTACTAAAAAAGAAATAACATCATTCTTAAATAATGTAAGATCATCATACTTGATAAGTCTAATCAAACAAACCATCTCCCTTCCCCTCTGTAATTCCCATTCTAATGCATCTACATGATAAATAATATGAGTCGTATTCATAAATTAAAATTAAAAAAAACCGCCCTATAAGCGGTTTGTACTGTAATAATAATGTCCTGACTTCCGATAATCTCATTGACGCAATGACGATCTTACAAACAATAAATTTTAATTCAAATAAGGTGTTACAAGCTTCCTTACACGCTCAATGCCTTCCCACATATCGCCAGGTCCGTCATATACAAGAGTTAAAGGTCCTTCATATCCAGCTTGTTTGGCAATTTCCATACAGCGAATAAACTCAGCTTCGTCCGGATATCCATCAGAATTCGTTTGTGCTTTGGCATGGATTGATTCACTATGCGGAATCGTTTTGACAAGTTCACCATATTTCTCGTTACCTTTGAAATTTCCAAAATCCGAGGTTAACCCAAGAAGCTCCCCGCAACCTTCCAATAAAGCAAGGCAATTATCCGCGATTGAGGTTAGAGAATGAAAGTTTTCAGTGACTACGCGCACTCCTTTTGCAGCAGCATAAGAACTTAGTTCACGAAGTGCATCAACCGATCTCTGCAAAGCTTCTTGATCCATAGGCTCCGCATCCCCGGCTATCACACGGACCCTTTCAGCTCCCACTCGTGCAGCTATATCGATCCAGCCTTTGATCCACAAGATGTCCGATTGTCTGCGCAAATCATCCGAACTGGAAATATCACCGTATTCAATCAGCAACGAGTAAAATTGGAGACCTGCTTCCTTGAATGCGTGTTTCAAACCTTGCAAATAGGCATCATTTGTATCCGGAAAATGAAAATGACACACTTCCAGCGATCTAAAGCCTTTCTTCGCAAGCACCGCCGGTAATTCAAGCAAAGAAAGGAGTTCTGGCTGGTCTTGGGTAGCCGTTATTTGAGTACGTGCAATTTCATCCCAGTGGGTCCACCGCAATGGCCCCAGATTTCGATGTAAGCTCCAACTCGTTAATGATAAAAATGGCATACTTTCCACCCTTTCAGCCCTACTGTTTGGTAGTATCTTATCAGAGCGCTGCGGTGATCACAATATACGAAATCACACATATATCTCTTATTGTGCTGCTTTTAATTTGCTGAATAACATCAACTTTCATTCATCCGTACAAAGAAAGAGGAACTGGCCACACAGCCAGCTCCTCACTTGATCAGATACTTAAGGATAGTTATTACAGCATATGGGGAAATAAAAATTAAGATTCCTCCCCATTATTATGCTGCGGCAAATGGTTATCATTTAGCTTGGAATATGGTCAATGAACTTTTCGAGCGATCCATCAAAAGGAAACGATTTTTTACTAACAAGTTCCTTTAAGCCTATTAATTCTTGTTGAGCTTTATGAATTAAAGGTTCTGGATAAGCAAATTTAATTGCATTGCTCTCAAATTCATCTTCGTCAACTACCTTCCATTCACCGTTTCTTTGTACATAATCCAGGTCTAAATCTACAAAAGAAACAACGTTTCCTTTGATCTTTGCTGGTTGATTAATATTGCAATAGAATTGTTGGATGTTACCGCCAACGACATCGGCACTAACCGTAAACCATGAATGAAATGAGAAATATTCAATCGTCCAAGCCTCTATGGTAAATACTTTTTGCTTCGTGTAATGATTTAATTTTCTTCCGTAATTTCCTAGGACAAAAATGTGTGAATCCGTCTTTTCTAATATAGTTGTGTTCCACTCATAATGTAGCTGGTCTCCGTATTTTAAAGCCTGAATTGTTATCAGATTGTTCATTGATTCATCCTTATGGTTTGAATTAAACTTATAATTCCTTTGTCATAAATACACTATTAGGGTCCTCTATGTAATCCGAAAACGGCTGGCAATATTGAAACCCAAAACTTGCATACAGTCGTCTAGCTGGTTCGAAAGCTTCCATTGAACCCGTTTCCAAACTTACCCGTTGGTACCCACGTCTCTTGGCTTCTTCAATTATGTGCTCAAGGATTCGTTTGGCGACGCCTTTTCTTTGATGGGAGGAAGAAGTTCGCATTGATTTTATTTCGCCGTGTTGACGATCAAGTTCCTTCATTGCCCCGCAACCCACTAATTCATCTTGTTCCCATCCACTCCAGAAAGTAATTTCTGGTTTTTTCAAATTATCCAGATCCAGAGCATGTGTACTTTCTGGCGGAGAGAGAGATGCCATGTCCTGCAGATGTTCTCCAATTAATGCAACCACTTTAGGTCCAGTTAAATCATCTATTTTAATATCCATTCAAATCACTCCTAAGTTTCTATTTTTTAATCACTATAATACGTTTTAATATATTCATTTTCAACTATACAAGAGGAATCAGTTTCAAGGCGGAATGATCTTTCACTCAGCGAGCTCCTCGAGCCGTGGCTCGTCGACAGTGTCAGAGAAATCTTCCTTTACAATGAAAAAACCAGCAACATAAGGTTGCTGGTTATACTTAAAATATTCTGCAGACATACAATACTGTCTTAGTTACTTATGAATTCCTGTACCCATTCGCCGTTATAATAAGCAACACCGATTTGGGTGAAGTTGGGGCTTAGAATGTTTTGACGATGACCTGTGCTGTTCATCCAAGCTGTCATGACAGCTTCAGGCGTTTGTTGACCTTTCGCAATGTTCTCACCTGCGTAGGAATAGCGAATGCCGTATTTGCTCATCATATCAAATGGAGACCCGTAGGTCGGCGAGGTATGATCGAAATAGCCGTTATTGTACATATCTTTTGCTTTGTCCAAAGCCATAGCGGTTAGTGCACTGTTGCTAGCTAATGGACGAAGTCCAGCCTTTGCTCGTTCCTGGTTAACGATGTTAACCACTTGGCTAGCAAAAGTTGATTGGGATGGCGCAGTCGTAATAGGCGTTTTGGTACCTGCATTTGTGCTTGTGCTGCCAGGAATGTTGAGGCTCATACCAGACCAGATCACGTTCGGATTGGCAATCTGAGGGTTCGCTTTAATCAACGAAGAAAGGCTAACGCCATACTTCTTGGATATTAACCACATCGTATCATTGCCCGATACCGTGTGGGTTGCTGGTGAGGCCATTGCCGCGCTCGCCCCAACGAGGATGCTCAATCCAATTGCGCTGGTAACCACAAGTTTTTTGTAACGTTTCAAAATAAACCTCTCCTTTTTGCGGCCTGCGAGGTTAGCTGTCGGATTCGGGTCAAAGAGTAATCACCCGGCCGCAGTTAGCGGCTTCACCCCAAATAATGGGTCCCCCGTGCTTATAGAAAGCTTCGGCCTTCTGAGTTATTTGATCCACTTGAATCTTATAAATTGTAACATGTGAAATCATCGAGAACATGACTCAAAATTTTCCAACAATATTTTGTAAGCGGTATCAGCCGGTTCGAAGCTGCAATAACAAGATAGAAAAAGAAGGATGAAACCCGATCAAACTCCTCCTTTTTCTAATTAGGCCTGCTTCCTATTTTAGAAACAATTCCATTAGCTTTCCGCCTGCATAAATACCAACAATACCTAGAATACCCGACAGTACAGGCGGTGCGGGCAAAGGCAGCTTCAACACTTTGAAGATAATACCAATAATTAAACCTGCTCCTAATGACAGCAGAAGTTCCTTCATTCTTTAGACACCTCGATTGTTAGACTGCATCTTTAAAATCGTAATTATCGAGCCACACCGCTTCCACACGTTCCATATCCGATAATAACAAACCGTCGGGTAGGTACAGTCACATTTGTCTTACGCAAACAGCCTTCGACTATCGTCTGTCCTATACCGTGTTCGTTCTCCATAATTTGCTTCAAAAGACTGTCATTTATTACTACAATAGGAACTGAAATATCCCTTTATATCTTTGCTTAACTTGTAAACAAAAAAACTCTCATTTTTTTTAGTCGATTGCTTAGGAAAGTCACCCGGATTTTGATCATTTAGCACGATCCGAAGGTGAAAAACTGCGAAATAATTATGTCTTTGAATATCCGATAAGGATTGCTATAATAGGTCTGGTTTAAAGGGTTTCTCTATCATTAGTTTTACTAAGGAGTTTGTCTAAATGACTAGTTTCAAGTTATATTTCAAATTTGTTAAGCCGTATTGGAAACTTGTTCTTATCACCATTCTCATTGGTATGGTCAAATTCGCAATTCCTTTAACCTTACCTTTAATTATGAAATATATCATCGATGATTTGTTATTGAGTACTATTTCAATAGCAGAAAAGACGCAAAAGCTGATTGAGGTGATGATATTTGCTTTTGTACTTTTTGTTATTATAAGAGCTCCAATTGAATACCTTCGACAGTATTTTGCACAATTAACAACGAGTCGTATTCTGTACGATTTACGCAATCAGCTTTATGCTCATATTCAAAAGCTATCCTTGCGTTATTATCAGAATCATAGAACAGGCGAAATTATTTCTCGAATGATAAATGATGCTGAACAAACGAAAAGTATCGTTGAAACAGGATTAATGAATGTGTGGCTCGATTTATTCACCCTTACAATCGCTATCGCATTTATGATTCATATGGATTTTGGTCTAACCATGGTAGCTATAGCTGTATTTCCCTTATACGCCTTTTCTGTCAAAACGTTATATAAAAAGCTAAGAAACTTAACCAAATCTCGCTCTCAAGCCCTTGCGGAAATGCAAGGCTATTTACACGAGAAGGTAAATGGAATTCCAGTTATTAAAAGCTTCACTTTAGAAGATTATGAGAAAGAAAATTTCGGTCTCAGAAACAATAAATTTCTAAATCGTGCATTGGCACTGACGAAGTGGAATGCAATCACCAACTCCATTATTAATACAATAACGGATACAGCCCCTTTGTTAGTTTTAGCCTATGGAGGATATCAAGTTATTCTAGGTAACCTGACGATAGGAGCATTTGTAGCCTTTTATGCCTATTTAGATCGCTTGTACAGTCCGCTGCGGCGATTGGTTAATTCCTCAACCGAGTTAACTCAAGCAAGTGCATCATTAGATCGTGTAATTGAACTCATGAATGAACCCTACGACATTATTGATTCTCCACAAGCCAAAATTGTTCACAAAATAAAAGGAAAAATAGATTTTCAAGATGTTAGTTTTCGTTATGATAACACATCGGATTGGGTTTTGAATAAAATTCAACTTACCATTCAACCTGGTGAAACGATTGCGTTTGTAGGAATGAGCGGCGGAGGGAAATCGTCACTTATCAGTTTGCTACCTCGGTTTTACGATATTCAGCAAGGGAATATTTTATTGGATGATTTGAATATTAAAGACATGACCATAAAGAGCCTGCGTTCTCATATAGGGATGGTTTTACAAGATAATATTTTGTTTAGCGGAACTGTTCGTGAAAATATACTTTTGGGTAATCCAAATGCAGTCGAAGAAGAGATGATATCTGCAGCTAAAGCAGCAAATGCACATGATTTTATTGTGAATCTGCCCAAGGGATATGATACGGAAATTGGCGAACGGGGAATGAAGTTATCTGGAGGACAAAAGCAACGGGTTGCCATTGCGAGAGTCTTTCTGAAAAATCCAAGTATATTGGTTTTGGATGAAGCTACTTCCGCGCTTGACTTAGAATCAGAACATTTGATTCAAGAATCTCTCAGTAAATTAGCGAAAAATAGGACGACTTTGATAGTTGCACATCGACTATCTACCATTACTCATGCTGATCAGATTGTTCTCATTGAAAATGGTGAAATTAAAGAAATTGGAACTCATGATCAATTAATGAAGGAAGCCGGAGCTTATTTCCGCCTATTTAATGTGCAAAATTTAAATAGTGTCGAGCAGCTGTAATCTTTCTGACAGATCGTAGAAGGCAGCCGATCCAATCAGGTCGGCTGCCTTCTCCGATTACCCCGTACGATTTAGTTGCTCCGCACTGTCGAACTAGCTATTAAAGTGAGCCTGCGGCTTGGCTGACCAATGACACCAGCTGACCAGAATCAAAAGTTTCCCCTTTACGCAGCTTCAGTGTTTTCCTTTCTGGAGGGCCACCGAACATGCCTTCGGGAAGCTCAAGTCCGACAGCATTAAAGATCGTAAAGCTGACTGCGTCTTTCGACGTCGAGATGACAGCAGCGTATTTTCCGTTTTTCAAAAAATGGGGTTTCTTATATTGCATTCGTTCATGCACATCCGGTATGGCCTGGTGGACAACTTCACGCAGATGATTGGACTGTTTCCCCTGCCATGGTTCTTTTAACGCGTCAATAAAATCGGTTACTTCCTGATTCATTTTAATACTCTCCTTTTTTTAACATGTTGATGTGGTCCTCTAAATCAGCTTCCATGGCCAATATTCTAGCGTCTCGCGTAGAATCCGTATTCTCTTTGAGCTCCCGCATCTCAATTTCAAATGCCCCGCATCCTCTTGGAAAAGGCATCCGAAGTGCCCACGCCGCTGCCTCATCTTCTGAATTCACATCGATCAGCGTATAACCGGCTATGAGCTCTTGATCTACCGGAAAAGGGCCAGCCTTTACCTCTGGCTCTCCGCTATGTAATGGATACAAAATCCTGATCCCGCTAGAACTAGGCTGAAGCTCTTCGGAAGCCAAGAGCGCTCCGGCTCTGGCCAAAGATTTGTTGTAGGCAGCCATCGCATCGTTGTGTTCCCTACTGAACTTTACACCCGAATCCGAGTACCCTGACGCCTTGATAATCAACATAAATCGCACAATCGTTTCCCTCCTTACAGGAAGATGACTTGGGGAAGCAGCTAGCTGACTTATCCCTTCCCTTACTATGACGACGAATGGGAAACCGTATAATCGACATGTCGGCTGAAAAAATTATTTCGATGCTTCTGACTTACATTCAGCAGCCCGTTTCATTAAAAGCGCCTGCTCACTGGCATTCTGTGTCATCGACACCGCTCGTTCAAATTCTGATCGTGCTTCATCGAACCTCCCCAGCTTCAATAGGAGATCACCGCGAACGCTCGGGAGCAGATGGTATCCCTTCAGGGAAGCTTCGGCACGCAGTTCGTCGATAATTTGCAGCCCGAAGGCTGGACCAAACGCCATGGATATGGCGACCGCCCGGTTCAATTCAACGATCGGCGATGGCGTTACCCTAGAGAGCGCTTCGTAAAGGGCAGCAATGCGGATCCAATTGGTCTCAGCTGGGGTAGCCGCTTGTGCATGGCACGCAGAAATTGCAGCCTGCAGCGAGTATGGACCGAGCGGGCGTCCAAGCTTCTGGCTGCGCTCAAGTGCTGCCAATCCTCGCCGGATCAGCAAGCGGTCCCATTGCGCCCGGTTTTGGTCCATTAAAAGTATGGATTCGCCACTTAAGCTAACCCGGGTTTTTAAACGGGAGGATTGAATCTCCATTAAGGCAACTAGTCCGTGAACTTCCGATTCCTGTGGTGCGATCTCAGCAAGGATGCGTCCCAGTCTGAGCGCCTCCTGACAAAGAAGCGGACGTATCCAGTGATCCCCAGAGGTTGCCGAATACCCTTCATTGAACATCAGGTAAATCACCTCGAGTACAGCAGTCAAGCGTTCTTTGAGTTCTACTCCTACAGGTATCTCAAAAGGAACTTTTTCGGTGCTGAGCGTTCTCTTAGCCCGGACAATCCGCTGGGCAATCGTTGATTCGGCGGACAGGAAAGAACGTGCGATTTCATCAGTGGTAAGCCCGCAAAGCATGCGCAGCGTCAGGGCAACTCTAGCATCTTGTGATAACACCGGATGGCACGTCATAAAGATCAGACGAAGGAGATCGTCACCGATCTCCCCGTCCAAATTTCGATCCATTTCTTCCTCTGTATACAAATCCATACCGTGGGCAATCTCTACATATTTCTCATCACGCAATTTAGTCCTGCGCATATAATCGATCGCGCGCCGCTTGGCCGTAGTCATCAGCCAAGCACCCGGATTGTCTGGAATGCCGATCTCCGGCCATCGTTCAAGAGCAATCACCAATGCATCCTGGGCAAGATCCTCTGCGAGACCCACATCTCGTACCATTCGAGTTAATCCTGCGATTAGCTTTGCTGATTCAATTCGCCATATTGCATCAATGGTCCGCTGTGTATTGGACAATATCACGCTTTTTTCTGCTCCTGAGCCTGTTTGCGAAGAGCTGCTTCTTTCTCCTGCGATTCGGTATCGTCCGTTAACTCCTCAAATTCGAATACCTGTCTAAGCTCAATCTCGCCTTGTCCATATCCGTGTGGATCCGGCATGCGCATAGCCCATTCAATCGCTTCTTCCCTGGATTTGACTTCGATCAGCGTATATCCCGCGATCATTTCTTTCGCCTCCGTGAAAGGACCATCTATTACCTTCGGTTTGCCTCCAGGCTCCGGATAAGAAATCCGGATTCCGCTTGAGCTGGGCTGCAGTCCATCGGCTGCTAGCAAAACACCAGCTTTCACCAATTCCTCATTATACTTTTGCATAGCATCAATTAGCTCTTGGCTAGGCATATTCCCCGCCTCAGAATCTGTTGTAGCTTTAACAATCATCATAAATCTCATAGATGTATACCTCCTATTTTTAGTGAAGCTTCGTGTACCGGATTGAAAACGTCCGAGTATATCTGATCTTCTATATATACGACGAATCAATCTTTACTGGATCGACAACCAATATCGAGGTAACGTTATAAAATTTGGTTTCACTATTTTTTCGGCGATACGAGGCAAAATTCCTGCCACCTCTAGTTATGCATAAGGTTGAGTGTCTCCGCTATCGCCGCGTGACAAAATCGACACAACTGCAAATAGATTTCAAAAAAATGATCCGCTTCAATCTTGACTAATGCAGCTCAATCTCTACCTCATACCCAATAACGCAACAGACTGCCGATAATACCGGCAGCCTGTTGTTATGATGCTATCGTTTTTTTAATTCTTGACCGCAGAGATCAAGAGGAAAATGGGACGACGGGTTTCGTCTTTCATTTCTGGATACTTGTCCAATGTTTCTTGCGTTGGTTGAGGTTCGGCTAGTTTCGTAATACGGAATCCCGAGTCAATTAATGCATTCACATAGGTAGCGATAGTTCGATGATATTTGACGACATCATTGTCCAGAAATCTCGCCTGCCGAAGACCTTCTTTCTGGTAGTCGTCAACAGGCCAGTGCAATCGTTCGCCCTCCGAACTATAATACCAGTCTTGCGCAGCGAGTGCGGTAAAGACAGGATGTTCAACCGAAAGTATAAAAGTTCCTCCTGATACAAGACAATGATGCACTTTACGACAAACGTCTTCGAATTGCTCCACATAATGAAGGGCAAGCGAGCTTATCACAACGTCAAATTCCCCGGCTTCAAACTGGATATCTTCAATCGCAAGCCTCCGATACTCGATCATGGGATCGTTGTTGTTTTCTTTGGCATACGCTAACATTTTCTCGGAAAGATCTACACCGACCACTGACTGGGCTTGCTGTTCTCGTGCATATTGGCAATGCCAACCATAACCGCATCCAAGGTCAAGAACTCTTTTATCTCGCAGCGCTGGAAGCATCGCACGGAGTACAGGCCATTCCCCAGCAGCATTGAGTCCACCAATCGAGCGTGGCATCTCACTGTATTTTTTGAAGAATCCGAGATCATCATATTTATTCTGTTTCATATTAACCTTAACCTCCTAACTTAAACTTATTTTCTCACTTTGCCAGAAGATAATCATTTTAATTTTGAAAACGGTATCTAGAGTTTATCATTAAACTCTGTAAGTCTTTATTGAAAATTTGGTTTTAATTAAATATTCCTAATAATTTGTAGCTATAATTTTCTGTTTAAATTTATTCATCGATCCGGCACAAGTATACTATGTTCTTCTAATGAGCCATCCGTAATCATTGCACTTTTGTATCGAACATTCATTTTAAAGGTTACACAGTTTGGGAATTGCATCTTGGTAAAAGAATATGTTTCTCTCCCAAAATGAGAATGAGATAAAGTTCTTGTCATCGACCAAAGACAAGCGCTTTATCTCATTTCCGGTGGTATCGTTCTGCATCTTACAACTTTTTAATGCGACGGAATCCAACCTACGATTTGTAAAATCGTTAATACCACCTCAATAACAATAAGAATCACAACGATCCATTCGACGAACAGCCCTCGGATGGAATGACTGATATTGGAAAACCCTTCCAAGATGTGATACAAAATGTCCGTTTTGCTTTTCAGTATTTTAAATCGGTCGTTCAATTCAAAAAAATCTATCATCCCATCGTAAAATTGGCTAGCCGTACTGTTGGTCCAAGTCAAATCAGGCTTATCCAAGATCATGATATAGGCAAGGGTGTTGTACTCGTGACGTACGATTTTGGCGGTTGTTCTTGCTAACTCTTTGTTGCCAACACGAAGCTTCCCTTTTTCAAGTCGGTCTATCATCAATTCAAGGTCATCATGAATTTTCCCGAGCTGTTCTTCAATTTTCTCAAGAGCTACTGATTTGGCAAGAACTGTGGCGATTAATTCAGGATAAAAGAATTCATACTTAGCTACCACCACATACTTGTCAGTCAACTCCATGCTATCGATTTCCTCGATGTGAAGGCTGTAATCGTCTGTGTATCTTTCAGCAGGCTGGAGCTCAATAGCTGGCTCGAACGTCTGGATGAATTTTAAAAATTTTGTCATCTCATCCCTGAGTGTGTGATTAACAAAGACCACACTGCCGAAAGAAAACACAAGCACTTGTTGTAACGCGTCAATATCTTTATTAAGGATTGATTTCAGAATGTCGCCTCTTAGGATTAAAGGCTGTTCCCATGTGTATTTTTTAGGAATACCGCAGTGGATGGCGATTTTATTCAGATCAATTTCATTTGTAATGGCCATAGCCTTAAAAGTAATATCTTTCATTTTCACCACTCATCTGTTTTCAAAAAGTCATGCTAACTAGTCTTGACAGAAAAGGTAGGCTTCAATCCTCACTTAAAGCAAAACCCATTTTATATAACAAGCAAAAACCGCGAAGCATCAAGCTTTCGCGGTTTATTTTTAGAGACGAAAATAGTTATTTTTTATTAGTTAATCGGCTTATCAGCATGTCATATTGATGTATCAATCCCTCAGACGGACGAATGCCAAGCTCCCTACTGAGAAGACGAACATAATCGGTATACAGAGCCGTCAATCCTTTTTTGTCCCCAGTCATCTCGCGGATCGTCATAAGATGCTGTATAACGGATTCGTCCAGCGGATTGCGTTCGTTCAGCTTAAGCAGCAGCTTCGACGCGGTGGTCGTATCTCGCAAAGAAATAAGCACTTCGGCAAGCCGCTTTACGAAAGAGGTGTATACTTCCGCATAGCGTACCATTTCGTGTATGGCCCACACATACGCCTTGTCCCCGAATAGATCTCCCGTATACAAACGTTCGATGTGCAGCGCTCTCTCCACATTGCCGACGTCAATGGATTGTATTTCTTCCACTTGCTTTTCGAATTCCACGTAATCGATAACGGGATCCTTTAATTCAAGCGCATAGCCATCGTTCTCCGAACGTACGACATCGCGCATGCCAAGCGGTTCCAAAGACTTTCGCAATTGATATACGGTCGTATTTAGGTAGTTCTCCGCATTCGTTTGGTGCATCCCTCCGAAAATATCCATAACCAATCTGGAACGAGGGATTCGTTTTCCACGATAAAACAGCAAGTACGCGAACAATTCCGCACATTTCCTCGAAATCCACTTGACACGGCCAGCATTGTTGCTCACGACGACATCACCTAGCATCGTTAGGACGATCCTCCCGGAATCAGGGGATGTTGGAGTGGCCAGCGACAACGAGTGAATGCCCCGCTGGCTCGCCAGCGCACGATTAACCGTCCGCTGCAGCCGTTCCTGGGAAACGGGTTTGACCAGGTAATCCACCACAGATAGTTCATATGCTTTTAAGGCAAATTCCTTGTGCGACGTGACGAAGACGATTTGCAACGGAGAGGCCAAAGCTTCCATCTTGGCGGCGAACTCCAGTCCACTTCCGCCCGGCATGGAGATGTCAACGAAAGCCAGTCCGATGTCGGTGTTCTCACTTAGAAAGGAAGCTGCGGACTCCGTATCCGTAAAAGCGCCTGCCACTTGTATCCCTGGCAGCTTGACCAGCATTTTACGCAGAATCAAATGCATCGTCGGCTCATCGTCCACCAAAATCACTTTCATAAGCTTCCTCCTTCATTCCTCCATCGTCGAAAGATGCCAAACCGCCAGCAGAACCGGGCAAAGTGAATGAAAAGGTCGTCCCGACTCCTGGTTCGCTCTCGAACCAAAGACTGCCACCATGGATACGTACGAATTCGCGGATTAACGTCAGCCCGAATCTCATATCCTCCGATTTGTCTCCGTTAACCATTGATTTTAAGAACGGCTCCTCTAGACGCAGCAGCTCCGAGGTCTGATCGTCGATTCCCGCACCATTGTCGCGTACGGACACGATGATCATATCACCTTCCAGATCAGCCCTGATATCAATCGCCCCGCCAATTCCAGTAAATTTGATCGCGTTCGAAAGCAAATTACGCAGAATAAGGTCCAACATCTCTTTATCGGCTCTAACCGTTAGTTTCTCATTGATCCGCTCCGTCATCCGTATCTGCTTCATGCTGGCCTTCGTACCTGAAAGCAACAATGCCTGCCGCACAACCTGCTGCAAATTCCAGCCTAACGGACGAAACACGACCTTCCCTTTCTGGCTACGATACCAATCCAATAAATTTTCGACGAGTTGGAACGTGTTTTGCACTTGTCCTTTAAGCTCCCTTACCAACTCAGCGTGCTCAAAGTCGGCGGCGGTCAGTTCATCGCCCAGCAGTTCGGTCAAACTAACGAGGAGTGCGATCGGATCGCGAATGTCATGGGCCACGACGGTGAAAAGCTTGTCCTTGAACGCATTCAACTCAGACAGTTGCCGGGCGTTTTCACGCAACCGGGTCTCGCTCTCCTTCATTTCTGTAATATCGTTGAACATCAAAATCTTCCCAATCAAGACGCTGCCAGAATCGTAAATGAGTGACAAACTGCAGTTGTAATACTTGTTACGGTCCACATGGAATCTGTGAAACGGGAAACGCTCGTCCCCGTCACTAGCGGCACGAATACGTTCAAGCAGTTCTGGACTATCCGACAAAACCATCCCCATATCAACAGGGTATCGTTTTGGCAAACCGAGTTCAGGAAGGACTTTTTCGGCTGCTCTATTGTAACTAACGATTTGATCCTCATAATCGAACAGAACGACCCCGTCCCGGATCGTTTCAAATACTTTAGCCATCGCAAGAGGTGTTAAACGAAGTAAATTAAACCGTAATATCCCCCACACGTAAGCGATACCCGATACGGCGAATCCAAATGGCGTCAAATCCACGTTCATTCCGAACCAAAAGAACAAATTGAACACCATAGGCGCGATTGCGCCCAAAAGAAGGACGATAATTTGCTTTCGCACGATCGGTAAAGCCCGCCAATACATGGGAATAAACAACAGCATTCCACACAAAAGTACGGAATAATTATAGATGGTGTGCACCTTATACCAGGGACCCTTGACAGTCGTGTACAAAGGAACCGAATCGGTCTCATTCCGAATATAGCGCTCATAGATTAGGTGATGCCAATCGTTGGTCAAATGGAGAAAAAATACCGCTACGGGGATAACGAACAGCACAATCGCTAGACGCTTGCGATATCGAGCCGCCGTCCCGGTAAATTGAATGACCTGAAAGAGCCAAAGTGTAGTGACGAAAGGAATGCCCAAGTATTCGATTTGAAGCGACAGCTTCACATCGCTCAGGCTTCGGCTCAACACCTCAAACGCGTAGCCGAGCGCATAGCAAACTGCTGCCAGCATGATCAGAACCATCGTTTTGGCAACAGGCAGATGGCGTTTCCGGTAGGATAAGAAAGACACGAACAACATCAGTGCCGTTGCGAGAAAAAGCGTTACCGACATCCATTGTCTTGTGTCCATGGCTGCGTCTCCCTTATCAAATGACTTTCGAACCGCCCTACGGGGCAGTTCGACAAAAATCTTCCTAAATTAGGATATCATCTTCTCAATTTTGTGTCCATGAATTCACGAGATTACTACTCCTCAGCCAGAAAGCAAACAAAAAGAAAAGACAGACTAAAGCTCATTCCAGCTTCAGCTGCCTTTTTTTGTTACATACTATTCTACAAGACCCGTCCGCTCAACGCTCTCTACAAACCAGCGCTGAGTGAATAAATAAAGAATTAATGGTGGCAAGATGATCATGAAAGACCCCGCCATCTTCGTGGGTTCATCAAATATGGATGGTCCTGATTCTGCGGATTGCCCCGCAAGCTGAGTACCTATTTGAGCGAGTCCCATCGACAGAGGCACATCTTTTACACCAATAAGATACATGCTCGGTAAATAGTAATCGTTCCAAGTCCAAACGAATGAGAACAGAAACACAACAAGGATGGCAGGCTTCGCGAGGGGGAACATGACCCGGGCAAATACCCGGAATGCTCCAGCGCCGTCAATTCTGGCTGCTTCTTCCAGCTCCTTAGGCTGCGTAGAGAAGAATTGCCTATAAATAATTACGAACAGAGCACCCTTCAATCCGTGTCCGAATAGGGCTGGTATAATAATGGGGATATACGTCTTCATTAATCCAAACATACTCGCCACGATTAAATTAGGCAAGATCAGAACCTGTTGTGGTACAACAAACGTCAAAAGAAGGCAAAAGAACAATGTTTTTTTGAATGGGAATTCCAAACGTGCAAACGCATAGCCTGCAATCGCGCAAGAAATCGTTTGAAGAACGGACACCGATAATGTGAGTATGAAGGAAATGGAAAACCACTTCGGATAATGCAGCTTAGTGATTGCATCCGATATCGTACCAGTATAAATATGGCGAGGAATCCAAGTGACGGCTGGATCAATCAAATCGGCACTATTTTTAACCATTGTCGTCAACATATAGATGATCGGGTTCAAATAAATATAGGCTGTATCAATGAGCAGCAAGTAAATAAATAGGCGGAATATTAGCCCTTTGTCCGCTTCTTTTCCCAGAATAAAATAACGGATACGGGTGAGCCATACTCGTATTGCCATCCACTTAAAGGAAGGTTTTCTTGTTTCAGTTATGATTTTTGCCATGACTTAGCCTCCCCTATCTTCCCTCCGGTCGAGCTGATCGGAAAGCCCGGCTGAATAGGAGCAAGATGATACCGATGAACACAAAGATAATCACGAAATAAATCCATGCAAGCGCACTCGAACGGCCGTATTCCGTTGTGTTAACTTGCGTCAGAATCGGATTAGACGGAAACGTAAATAAGTCGACCGTTGTATAAATCAAATTAAGTAAAATAAATGGAATCATAGCTGGCAGCGTAATTTTCCAGAACGTCTCCCACGGATTAGCACCGTCAATTCGCGATGCTTCGTATACCGATGGCGGAATGGTCTGCCTTCCGGCAAGGAAGATTAGAATTTGCACGCCGGAATACCAGAGCACAAGAACGAATGAATCCATAACCTTCGTAATTGGAGTCGCCCATACTGGAGGGAGATAGGTCACAATCAAAGTCGTAATGTTATACCTGTTTAGGAAGTTCAGATTACCTTCTCCTTGCGTAATGAACTCTTGCACGACCTGACCAGTGGTAAAAATAACCGGCAAGAAGAAGACGGCCCGGAAAAACGTCCTTCCCCAGAACTTCTGGTTCAGCATGATGGCTGCCAATAACGAAAATACGATGATAATTGGCAGCATAAGAAGCGCCTGACGCAGAAATGGAATGAGTTGATTGTACAGAATATCCGCATTTTCAAATAAAATAAATTTGTAATAGGCAAGACCCTTGTACTTGACATCTAAGCCTGTTCCCAAAATCTTCACCTGATGAAAGCTCATATAAAAGGAATAACAAAGTGGAAACACCATAAAGAGCAAAAAACCAATCACCCATGGCGCAATAAATATCGATCCTTCCACTTTACGAAGGGTTGATGATTTCATTTTACGGATTGAGCTCATCAAGGTGTCCCTCCTTTTACAACTAAGTAACTATCTGAGGCAATTACCTGCCCCCCGTAGGAATAAGGTGTATTGCTGTAATTGATGACGATCTTCTTCCCGTTCTCATATGTCGTTTCTTTAACCTGAGGAGCGATCTCCCGATGTCCAACGATGTACTGATCCTGAACGTCACCCAGAGCTTCGTTCCATTTTGTGTACTCTTGAACAGCTGTTTGCTCCCAGTCGGTGAATACTGGATTGTATAAGTTCACGTTGTTCAAAAATTTCAAATCATCCGATGAGGAATAGGTGAACAAATAGGACGGATTTTCACCGTATTCAAGCGCATGGAGAAACTCGACCTGGAATTGATCACGGCCGTTTGTATGCCTCGACGAGTAAGGCACCAAGCCGTGCAGCGCGATTTGGGCGAATGGAACCCCCGACTGCGTGAATAAGTCATATGAATAGTCGTTGACCATATGTGCCATTGAATCCACGAGCGGAACCGCAAAGAAATTGGAGCGGTAGCCCATGACATGACCAACTTCCTTACGCAGTTTCGTAACGACTTCCTGCTGAAGCTTCCGGTTATCTTCGCGCGAGGAACCATATTCTGTATTAAAGTCGCTGTTCACAAATCGACCCGTTCCATGAAGCTCTACGCCATCCACGCCAAGACCTTTGTAATACTTAATTTCCTTATCTAATATTTGACTTACAAACCATTTTAAGCTGACTAGATTCAAAATAGGTGTTCCACCCAGATCACGCATTCCTTGCACACTTTTACGGAAACCGCCGTTTCCTGTCGTGTTTTCAGAGTAATCCGTCCTAAGATAGACTGGAATACTTAGCGAATGCGCGAAGTTGATGAACTGCTTCATGCCGCTATCGCCACCCAGACGTTTATCCACCTGGCTTAAGCCTCCTAAAGCGCCAAATCCGTCTTCCTGCCAACCCCAGTATCGAACGATCATATTGTCGATGCCAAGATCGTTCAAGCGTTGAACGATTTGCGTTGCTTCCGACGTGGTCGTACCTTTTACATAGCGATCCCATAACAGCCCTTTGGTTGTATCGGCTCCCAGCAGCACAATATCTATCGGGACTTTACCTGGTTTCGGCTTCACTTTTTGCAGGCTGTATGTCTCTTTGAGATAGTTTCGATAACGTTCCGCCATCCCGACATAATTCGATTTATCGTTTGCAAGCATGAAATATCGGGTGACACGATCACTGTGGAAACGTTCACCTTTATTGTAGGTGATAAAAGAACGGTTTTTCTCCCGGTTGGTTACTTGTTTATAGGAGGCACGGTAATTGCTTTGCCCCGTAACCCAGTTATATGTGCTAAAAACCCCTGCCGGCGAAGCGATAACATCACTGAACTCAGCTCCATCCTCCAAAACAGCGAGAAAGCTTCGATTTTCATTTTTGGCGCCATAAGTCGGCATCGCCGCCATTTGGCGCGGGCTTTCAAAAGAATTGATTTTAAAAGCAATATCCTCGCCATACACAGGCTCCCTATAGATCCGATTGACATTTGTACTCTTATCATCATATTTTATTAGGGCCCCAGACCCATCGGGAATGAACATATAACCGTCTTGACCTTCAGACCTTTCGGCTGCAAAGAACGGATATAGCCTTACCCATATTAAGCTCAGCCTATCCTCCTTTATGCCAGAATCTATGATGCGTGTAGTGACAGAGTCGTTCTCAAGCTTGACCTCGATCGGAATCATAAAGCCTTTGGATTGCATATCGAATGTGAGCCTGAAACCATTATTCATCACCTGTACATCTTTCAGCGTACCGTTTTCTTCAAGCAGATTGGTTTCCTTAGGCTGTGCTTTAGGGTCACCTACATCCAAGTATTGCAGCATAATCGGAGAACGAAGATGCGTTCTCCAGACATTGGCCGTCTTCTCATTAGCCCATTGTGCTGGATTCGGATAAGACCTCCAGACTCGACCGTCCCTCTTATCTTCTACAATAAAATGAGCCGTTTTGGCATCGAACTTGAGCCGAAGCTTATCATTCTCACCAACCGCTTTAAAATCTGCTTCATTCGGAAGCTCTGCTGGTCCAGGCTGGATTTTCGGCGCAGAGCTTACAGGAATTGCCGTCCGCTTCTCGATGGTGCGATCGTTGGTTAGGATTTGAAGGTGGGTTGCGATATAAGCGCCGAGTCCCGCAACAATGACAAACGTTAGGATCCATGAAAGGGGTATACGGAATCGTAGCCTCATCGCAGCTTAACCTCCTGGTAAATTTCAATGATGAACGATTTCAAATCACTGCTAAGCCCAAAAATAATCAATATCAGCACTATCATCATAAGGAAAGCGGACAAACTGCACACGATATTGATCAGCGTTTCTCCAACGGAATAGTTCTGAAGCGATTGAATCTTCCAGAAGAACATGAAGAGAGTCCAAATTATCAAGGCATCCCAAAGGAAATTGAAAATCGGCATCTCTGAAGTCGTCATAATATTGGAGATCGCAGCTAGCGGAATACCTACGAAAATTAGCGGTATAAGTGCATAGCTGCTGGCTATGAACACATCTCGAAAACGACCTTCTCCGCGGAAAATCGAGCTAACCAGATAATTGGAAATGACCCATCCGATCCATAGAAGAACAAATTCACCAAATAGAAGGAGCAAATTTAATTGGCGGGGATCCACTTGATTAAAGGTAAATCCTGTAAACAACTGTGAAACGACGATGGATGCAAATATGAGGGTTAGAATGATTAGAGCACTGCCATAGCTTCCTTTGTTTTCAAAACGCAGCGCACTGAAACCATCAATCGGATGCCTCATAATGTTGAACATATGCTTCAATTGCACGATGAGTGGGTGGGAGATTCTTGGCCGATTTCGAATGGCCATTCTCCATTTCGTATGCTTCGTAAACTTGTTTCCTACCATAAATAAAAGGACAAAAGCAACAAGAAACGTGGCAAACATACTGAAATGCCGTTGAAACCAGATGAGCCTAATTTGCCAGAAAGCGTTGGAATAATCCGACTTACTGCCGCCTTGATAAAAATATTGTTGAGCTTGTTGATAGTCTCCTCGTTTATAAGCTGCCTTTCCAAGACCAATTAGCGCTGGAGTAAAATAGGCGTTGAACTTCAACACTTCTTTCCACAGCTTTTCGCTCTCTTCATATTTTCCCTGTAAGGTTAGCGAGTTCGCCTGGTTGACAAGAGCTCCAAATTCGGAAATACGGAATACCTGTATCGTTCCTTCCTGTCCATCTAGAACTAGCAATTCGCCTTTGGAATTTGAGTCTATGGCGGTCGGGCTTTTGATAATGCCCAATTGTGTCGTTGTATCCGAGACGAACCCACCCCAGAAGAAAAGCAGATTCCCAGAAGCATCGTACTGGCTGAGCATCTTGTAAGTGTTATCAATGGCTGTTATATTCCCATTTACATCCACGGTTAAATCCATAAGCTGGGCCGGTAAATAGCCTTTGCTTGAATCGTATTTTCGTTCTATGGAACGCACTTCGCCAAACTTCAAAGCTTCTTTTGTTCCCTTGTACTTGTCATAATGGGTTTCGAGCATATTAATACCGCGAATGTTAAGCTTCTTGATCTGATTTTTGGTCACATTTCCAGCTGTGGTCGTATAAATGAATCCGTCTTTGTCCACAGTAACCGAGCTGATCGCGCCCGGTACCTTGTTAATTTCATTGTTGTACATCATCTTCGGATATAGGGCTTTTTTCATCTTATCCAGTGCGGACAGCTCCGTATTATTCGCACCATAAAAACTTTGGAAATTCCCATCTGGATCTAGCTGAAGCAGTCCATCATATCCGCCTAGCGTTGCAATGTACAAAAAGCCGCGCTTATCAACGATGAGTTTGATGGGATCGAATTTATAAGATTCGGGAATATAGCGGGATTCCGGACGTTTAAATTCCTTTGCAAATTTGCCTTCCTTCGTCAACTTAACAATTCGTTTGTTTCCCGTATCTGCAATGTAGATTTCGCCTTCCTTAGTAACAAATACGCCTTCCGGCTTATTTAGCGGGCTTTCGGTGACAGTCATATATCGCAGCCATTTTCCATTGGAATCAAATTCGACGATACGATTGTTTCCCGAATCAGCCACGTAAATATGATCATTATCATCAACAAAAACATCCTTCGGATTCATCATGGGTGATGATTTAAGCATGGAAGGACGATCTTTATCCGGTATCGTAAGTCCCGAACCCACAATGGCGACGGGATAGTACGCTGGCTGCGTCCAAATCATTCTGCCGGCTGCATCCTTCGAATTGGTTGCGTATTGTACTTCAGCTGATACCGTTAACGGGCAAACGGATAATAGCATCCCCCCGATCCCGACCAATAACCATCTGCGAAACATTTGAATTATTCTCAAGGCGGCACCTCCTTCCGATTTCATTTGATTCCGGAATGCGCCATAGTCGCAATAACTTTCCGTTGGAAAAACAAGAAAATGATTAGGTTTGGCACAAATACAATTAAAGCTGCTGCAGCATGTGCTCCTTGTCTGGCTACGCTGTTGGCCGCATTGTTGACCAAGGTAGACAAGAAGAACGGAAACGTCTTCATCGCTTCGTCCTGCATGTATAGCGATGACGTTACGAGGTTGGACCATGTGCTTTGAAAAGTAAGAATGGCCACTGTAGCAACAGCAGGCATACAAATGGGCATGACTACTTTCAAGAAAATGGTCCACTCGCGCGCACCGTCTATTTTGCTTGCTTCCAGCAGTTCATTCGGCACCTGATCGATAAATTGCTTCATCAAGAATACACTGACAGGCGCTGCTAAATGAGGTAAGACATGCCCCCAGTAAGTGTCCATAATATGAAGTTTGCTAACGATTAAAAACTGTGGAATATGAACCGTTTCCGGAGCAAACATAAGCGAAAGCAGGATGATGGCGAAAAATGCTTTGTGCCCCGGGAACTTATGCTTCGAAATCGGATAAGCGCATAGTGCGCTAATCACGACAACCCCAATCACGGTAAGAATTGCAACTACGATGCTGTTAAAAAGGTACCTGGTGACTGGAACAACAGAAGCGCTCGTCACATTAAACAGCTCAATAAAATTTTGCATCGTGGGCTGTTTCACGAAAATTGTCGGAGGATAAATAAAAAGTTCACTTAACGGCTTCAGCGAGTTCATAAAAAGGAACGCGATTGGCATTAACATAAAGATGGAAAGCAAAGTCAAAAAAATGAACAGCACTCGCTGAAAACCGTCCGTACCATTCAAACGTTGTGATCGGCCAATATGTGAGAATTGATTCCAAATGAGCTTAACGGCTGTCATCATTCATCCCCCTTAGTGCCGAACAGACGAATGCCAAGCCTGTTGGACATATACATCATCAATAGCAGGAATACAGAAATCGCTGAGGCATATCCCATCTCGAATCGAATATCACCATAATCTGTAATATGACTGATCAGCACTGTACCGGAATACTGTGGTGTTGGAAATTGCCCTGATAGCTCTGTGCCTATAGCGCCCGCTTTGAAGGTGCCCACGATGGCCATAACGGAGCTAAACAGCATCTGCGGTTTCATGGAAGGAATCGTGATGTACCAAATTTCCTGTAGTCTACTCTTGACTCCATCCAGACGTCCCGCCTCATAAAGCTCTCGGTTCACACCAAGCAAGCCCGCGAGCATAGCAAGGAATCCAACCCCCATACTTGACCAAAGCGTAACGGCAACCATCGAGTTCATTAAGTATTCTTTGCTTGTTACCCACAATATCGGGGTATTGATAAATCCGTATTTCATTAAAAAGGAGTTTAAGTAACCTATCCGATCCCCATTAAGTAAGGGAAGCCAGAAAATACTCATGGCAATCCCAGCCGTCAGCGAGGGGGTATACATGGCAAGTGCGTACCAGGTACGGGCATAGCCTGGAAGTTGAGAAATGAGCCATGCTAGCATAAAGGAAGCTATATATCCTCCGGGCCCCACGATAAGTGCAAATTTAATCGTATTGGGCAAAGCATATTTTAGAAAAACAATATCCTGTGACAGCAAATATTGAAAATTGCTCCACCCGATAAACCGAGGGGGCTCGATCGCATTAAAGTAAGTAAAACTGAGCAGCACTGCAAGAACGACAGGTATAAAAATAAAAGCGATAAAACATAAGGCAAAAGGCGCGATAAACAAGTAGGACAGCCTGTATGACCAAACAAGCTTCAAGAATTGACTCATCCGAAAGGAAATCGTTTCTTTTGTTAGCGCTTTCCGAACATTAATTAATCCGGCTTCACTTTGTGACATATGGATCCACCCCTCCCCACGGTTTCGTAATCTGCGGCAGGTCTAATGTCTGAAGCACCTTCCCTTCCCCATCGATAAAGCCAAATTCTTGCTCTTTGCGCAGCATTTCGCGGTCGATGTTCAGAATCGCTTCTTCCAAGGATTCACGGGGGTTCATTCCGTCAACGACGGTTCGGTTCCAGGCGTTATTTAATTCACGAGTCAACATATACGAGCCCGGAAGATTAGCCTGCTCCCGATACCATTTCCACTGCTCTAGAATGACATTCATGTCATCCTTCGGCCATGGCAACTGCGTGAATGCCTTCACATTAGCTGTATTCCAACGGAAAGAAATCCCGTTGAACGATTCGATATCTGAGCCATACCGCTCTTGGACTTCTGCGGAAAGCAGCCATTTTAAGAATTTCCATGACTCTTCTTTATGCTTCGAGCTTTTGTAAATAAAGCCGCTCGTTTGTCCGCCTGCCGCCCAACGGCTAACTGTTCCGTCCGTCTGTTTAACACCTGGAACAGGAGCGATGCCCCACCACCCGGTTAGCTCTGGAGCTGCAGCGGCTAATGTAATATAGGTGTTGTAATCTGCAATTCCGATGGGCATGTCGCCTTGACGGAAATGCTGGAAAAAGCTTGGCACCGCTTTTTCGAAATCGTAAATATTGAACATATCCGTCCATTGCTTGAAGCCTTGAATCGCTTCAGGTGTATTCAGAGCTGTCTTCATGCCGTTCTTAGTAAAGAAATCTGCCTTGTTCTGATAAAAGAAAGGTAAATAGTCAGTTGGCGTCAAGTAGAAATTGTACCCATTCTGCTGAAGCGTTGGGATCATATCATACACATCGTTCCATGTATTCGGTACACTCAAATTCAATTTCTTCAACAAATCTTTGCGGTAGAAAAGAACTTTAAACGATTGAGTTTCAGGAAGAGCGTAATATCCATTGTTATAGAAATATGGAAGAAGAGCGCCAGGCGCGAAATCTTTTGCTACCTTGTCGAAATCAGGAAATTTACTTAGATCAAGCAGCGCATTCCGCATGGCAAAATCGATCGATTTATCCTGAGGTTGACCGATTGCAACATCCGGAGACAACCCAGCTGCGTTCGAATAAATGAGCAGATTCTCATTCGGAAGCAGATTCACCTTGACTTTAATGCCGGTTTCCGGCGTAAACAGTTCGTTTGTCAATTCCTGCAGCAGGTTGACATAGTCCCTTCCACGGTTTACCCATACATTCAATGTGTCCTCGCTCACTTTATGAATGTCATCCTTTTTGATAAAGGAATACACAAAATTATGAATTAATCCATTCATCTTTTGCCACAGGTTCGCCTCCATGGTGGGTAGGGGAGTTCCCGCCGAAACGATATAGAGCTGATCTAACTGAAGCGGTGACTTGATGAGAGCTTCTCGAATTCCGCTAATCCGTTCGATTAAACTTGAAATATCGTCCATATGATACGGAATTTCGTTTGGATACTTCAAATAGCTGGCTAAATCTAGCTGCGATGTTTCGATAGTCTGAAGTGAATTGTCACGACGGCCATTAGCAGCAAGCAGAGTTTCCCCCATTTTATGGATCTGCGCTTTAGCTTCTTCAATTTGCTTTGGAATTTCCGGGAAATCCGATTCAATTTTCCAGGTACGGTTTTTGTCTAAATTTCCGCCCGTTATCGCACGAATTTCTTCGTCCACGATTCGCAGTTGAGAAATGATCCGCTCTCCGAGAAAAATAACCGATTGAAAAGGCGCTATCGTCGCGGTCATTGAAAGTGTGTGCTTCCCTTTTTCCAAATAAAATTCGTACGGCTTGCCTTTAGAGTCGCTCAATACAGTGCCTTTCCATTTGGTCGCAAAAGGAAACTCATAGCTTTGGAGCTCCTTAAACGGAACTTTACCGTCAATCGCAATGCTGCGAAAAACAGACATGTTGGAGTCGAAACCTTGGTAGGTTCTACCCGCGATTTGATAACGGCCGCTTTCTCGCACCTCAAATGACCAGCCGATCGCTTGTCCTCCGCTCTGCCATTTCGTACCGCCAATGGAGTTAAAGATCATATCTCCGTTAGCTTTAGGTGTCATGAAAGAATCTTGATCGGAAGCGATTTGAATCGCAATATCGTTCTTCCAGCTTGCTTCCTCAGCTTGAATGTACAACTTTTCTACTTTGGTTGGCTGTCCCTGCGGATATTGAGCGGAAACTTGTGCATAATCCGTTAGAACGCTAGGCGGTTTAATGACAATGGATTCGATGGCAACAGGTTCACTGCCCGAGACCCTAATGGTATGCTCCCCCTTGCTTAGATACCACTGATACGGATCTGAGTAAGCGCTTGCGGAATCTATGAAAGCTTCGCTCATCCATTCATTCAGTTCGCGTGCACGCGGACGGATGTCATCGCCTTTCCCATCCTTTTTGAGCGGAAATTCCTCTTTGAACTTGCGGTGGAATGTAATCGCACGCGCTTCACGGAATGGAAAGCTTCCATCAAGTTCGACAGATAATACGACCGATCGGCGGTTAGTGATCTCACCCGATTTAATGTTTTGGAATGGATGATACGACATGGCCATTTCATATAAACCATCTTGCGGTACATCGATTTGATATTCGATCCAATTGTATTTGTCGCTGTTCCAAATCAATACATTCGACTTGCCTTCATAAGAGCTAGTTATCGCAAGCTTATTGTCAGATTGAGCCGTTATTCCGGCGCCTGGTACCGTAATCGACTGCGTTCCGGCTTTATAGCCTTTGGCTTTCCAGCCTTCCAATACTTCCTGATAGTACAGCCCAAGATCATTGACCACGAGGCTCGAATGGTCACCTGGCTTAACACTCGGCTTTGACTGCCCATCCGCCGCAAAAACCGACTTGTTCCAAGATGAAACACCGGCAGAAGCGAGAAGAACCGACGTGAGCATGAGCACTACTGCACTTCGGCGCATATATGGTTTCCTGCGCATCTGTTGATCCCCCTTCGCGTTCAATCAATTAAACGAACGCCTGAATCCCTGTCAAAGAACAGCGTCTTGTTCATATCGACAGATACTTCCATTTTCGCATCTTCATCGTACAGGTTTCTCGGATTGACCCGAACGACCAGGTTTGTTTTTCCGCCAATATCCAGGTATAGAAATCGATCTGCCCCCATCAGTTCGCTGAGTAGATGAACGCCTGGAATGACTGCTTTCGGAAAGGCCTCAAATACGATTGGGTCAACACTAAGGTTTTCTGGTCGAATACCTAAGATGACCACTTTGTTGACCATATTTTTCTCGCGAAGAGCAGCAGCCTTCCCTCCCGGAATAACGAGTGCATACCGATTCGTATGGAATTCAAGTCGGTCATTATGTTCTTCCAGTCTTCCCTCGATAAAGTTCATTGGAGGCGAACCGATAAATCCCGCAACGAACGTGTTGGCCGGATTGTTATAGATTTGTTCAGGCGTATCGACTTGTTGAATGAGACCATCCTTCAACACCACGATTCGGTTCCCCATAGTCATCGCCTCAGTCTGATCGTGCGTCACGTAGATGGTCGTCACTCCAAGCTGTTTATGCAGCTTGATGATTTCCGTACGCATCTGAACGCGAAGCTTTGCGTCAAGGTTGGACAACGGCTCATCCATCAGGAACACCTGCGGTTCACGGACAATCGCTCTGCCGAGTGCAACTCGTTGACGCTGACCGCCAGAAAGCTGTTTCGGCTTGCGATTCAGATACTGTTCAATTTCCAGAATTCGCGAGGCTCTTTTCACACTAAGATCAATTTCGTGCTTTGGCAGTTTCCGCAAACGCAGCCCGAAGGCAATGTTTTCATACACCGTCATATTCGGATATAGGGCATAGTTCTGAAACACCATCGCAATATCTCGATCTTTCGGCGGTAAGTCGTTGATTAACTTGTCATCGATATAGATTTCACCCTTGCTGATGTCTTCAAGCCCCGCCACCATTCGCAGGGTGGTCGATTTACCACAACCGGACGGACCCACGAATACCATGAACTCCGAATCGCGAATCTCCAAATTGAAATCATTCACGACTGGAAACCGTTCTTTTCCGTAATGCTTACAAACATGATTAAATAAAATACGCGCCACCGGATCATCCCTCTCCTTACGGAAGTGAACATAGATGTTTATGACTAGATGTTACTATCGCGGGATCCATACTTCATTATCCGAACTTATAGTTCTATGTCTTTTTTTAAGCTTTGGTAAAAGAAAACTCCGTTAAAATAAAGACCGCGCAGCCCCTAAAGGTTACGCGATCACTTTGGCATTGTTTGCTACAATTTACCACTCATTATTTCGGCTGACTGGATTCGATAAGCTTATTCAGAGCATCATCAGCTTCCCGCAAGGCTGTATTGATATCTTTCTCTTTATTAACGATAGCTTGGAATGCGGTGTTTGTTATTTTGTCAATTCCACCTTCGTTTACATACTTAAATGGTGCAATAACAGCCGATTTGTTTTTGGTAAGTGCACTCATATTCTTACCCTTGAGTTCCGGAATTCCTGTTCCGTAAGCATCTTTTATTTTTTGATCTTTGAGAACAGACGCTACAAGATTTTGAGACATATTCTTCTGCACTTCGTCCGATAAAATCGTTTCTAATACAAGGAAAGCTGCATCTTTGTTTTTACTTTGAGCCGTAATGTTAAGTACAGGACCGTCCACGCGCTGGCCAACTCCTGGCGCCTTCGGATTCGTTGGATACGTTACCAAATCCCAATTCATTTTCGTCACTTTAGTCGCAGTAGCAGCCTGATCAGCAATCATGGCTAATTCACCTGCAGCAAAAGAGCTCGTGTTGATATTCGTAGCTATATTTTTATAATTGCCTTCCATTAAACCAGGAGCACTATACAAATTACTCCAGTATTGGAATAGTTGCTTCCACGGATCAGAACTAAGAACAGATTTATTGGTCGTAAAATCAACGGCACTCAAGCCGAGTTGTCTCGCTCCTCTGTACAAGTAATCCGCATATAATCCACGGTATTGAACACCACTGTCTACACGGGTTAATTTAACGCCCAATTCATTGAGCTGATCCCATGTCATCCCATCTTTCGGATAAGATACGCCAAATTTGTCAAACAAGTCTTTATTATAAAATAAGGCAAACAACGTATTGTATGTAGGAAGTCCCACAAGATAGTTTTGATTGCTGGCAACTTTAATCGTATCTAAAACTTCCGGAGAAATGCGGTTAACATCAAATTTATATTTTTTAATCAATTCTTCAATATTATTGGTTAACTTAAGTTCGTTAAGTTGGCCTATAGTTCCAGGATAATACCCGACGATATCCGGTGTGATACCAGCGGCAAGCAAATCTGTCACGCTGCTGCCTTTATCCGAAGTATTGATTCGTTCCACAGTTATGAACGGATATTTCTTACTAACCGGATCCGATACATACAGTTTAAAGTTTTCAGCTGAAAACATGGCATTGGTTGCAGCAAATTTAATCGTTACCGGATCCATCTTAATTTCTGCTGCAGGCGTAGAAGTGGTAGTTGAAGTTGAAATAGCAGTGGTAGTAACTTTAACTTCGGCAGGTGTATCAGATTTACCGCATCCTGAAGCCATAAATAGGACAGTAAGCAGGGAAAGTACTGTTCGAGCTGTATTTTTCAAATGAAACCACTCTCTCTCAATTAATTTTGTATGATCACCTAACACGTCGTTTTTGAAAAGACTATTATAAGAATCCGAGACTCACCCCTTTTATTTCTTTCATTAAAAATGCCCGCCTTTTACCGCAGTCTAAAATAATTTCATGTGTAATCGCTTTCAATACCTTGATTAAGGTATGGCGGTTTGAATCCATCATAGTTTTTAGAGAATGGGAGAGCATGCTAGTTTCTTATGCATCTATTGCATTTAATTATGGTGTCCCCTATCAAGAGCACTTACTTTGGTATCTTTATTCTACAAAGAAAAAAGACCCCTTTCAGGGCCTTTTCACAGTGATAGTATGGGATGTGCTTAATCCACTTTTAAGGCGAAATCAACAGCACTTTCTGCATGAAGTCTTGTTGTATCATAAACCGGGATACCGCAATCATCCTGTGAAACGAGCAATGTTATTTCTGTACAGCCCAAAATAACGGCTTCAGCTCCTTGTTGGCTCAGACTGTTAATGATCTTTAAGTAAGAGTGCTTTGACTCTTCGTTAATGATTCCAAGACAAAGTTCCTGATAAATAATGTTATGAATAATCAATCTCTCTGCTTCATTTGGAACTATAACATCGAGTCCAAACTTATCAATAAGTCTACCCTTGTAAAAGTCTTGTTCCATCGTAAAAGCAGTCCCCAGTAAGGCAACTTTCTTCATGCCATCCTTAACGATTTCGTTAGCTGTTGCATCGGCTATATGCAGTAATGGTATTGATACCGATTCTTCAACTTCTTTTGCCATCTTGTGCATCGTATTCGTACAAATAACAATTACATCAGCACCACCAGTTTCTAATTTTCGGGCTGAATCGATCATGATTTGGGTTGCTTCATCCCATTTCCCTTGATGTTGAAGCGTCTTGATTTCTTGGAAATCCACCGAATACATGAGACTTTTCGCGGAGTGGTGCCCGCCTAATTTATCCTTTATACGCTGGTTGATGATTTGGTAATAAAGCAAGGACGACTCCCAACTCATTCCACCTATTAGCCCAATTGTTTTCATAGATAACACCTCAGAAATAACTATTTACTACATAATAACAGAAAATCGATATCTTTATTTACTCCAAAGAATTCGTCCAGCTTCTACCTTAGATAGATGACTCAATTCATAACTTTGTCCGGTTTCTTTGGATTTCTTACGGATTTCCGCAATCTGAGTCTCCGTAGCTGGCTGGTTACGAATAATGGCGTCTAGGTTATCATGTGCAATTTTTCGTGCCAACTTAGGGTCGTCAAGCTTATCTAATAACTGATACATCGCACCAATTGCAGCCTCTTCACCAATATCAAATCCAGAGTCCGTACTCAACATAAACTGATCAGGAAACTGCTTCATCACAGGTACGAAATCCTCCAACTTATTGGTACTAGCTGGATTGAGAGCGGTGAAACCCGCATAAAAATCCGCGTACAAATTGGGGTGCTTTTCGAGTAGTTTTCTGATATTTTCCGGTGAATTAAACGCGTTGGCGTGTGCGAATATGATTATTGTGTTTGGATGTTTGTCAAGCGCCTCCTCTAACTTATCTATAACCATTCCGTTTGGTGGGTCAATATGCAACAGAATGGGGACTTTGTATTTTGCACATATTTCGTAAATGTCCGGTAAATAACCATCCATTGGGCTTTCACCCTTCCAAGCCACTTTTGATACCACAGGTGAATACAAAGAAGCAGCTGCAATTTCACCTAAACCAAAATATCCTTGTTCCAGGTTATGTGTCACTACATCGAGACTCGATTTATCATGCATATCAAAGCCAGAAAAGTAAGGAATAATTACATCAGGGTTATCTTTGTAAGCCATCCATGACATCTGGTCGGTCATTACTGCGCTTGGCTCTGATACATCTCCAAAGAGAACAACTTGATTGACGGCATTACGCTTCCAAACTTCCAGCATATTTATATACTTTGAATCAGATGCATCATGATTATGGGAATCGATGACTTTTAAAAGACGGTATTGCTCAACTAACTCTTTAACCGTTTTCTGAGTCCCCTTATCAATCTTTGTCTCATTTACGATTAAAGTTATGTTTGAGGTGGGTGAAGCTTTTGTTACGGCAGAATCTTTTACTTGGTCAAACGGGAATAGACCCAAAACAGAAATTAGCCATATCCCTATGGCTGTACTCACTGTCACTATTAATGTATTAATCCGGTTTTTCATTCGTATGACCAACTTTCTTTCTTGAAATGTATCAGCCTTCAAATCGTAGAACCAAATAATATTAATTCGGGGAACTCAACTGATTATCCTTTATTTTCCAACGAAAAATTAAGAGCTTAGTCCGCATTATATAATATATCAAATAAGGTTTACTTCCATCCGTTAAGCAGTCTCCTCCAACTGCAAAACATGTCATTACTTAGGTTTTATTCATGTAGAATAAGGCAATATTTTGTATTTTCTTAAGATTGTTTATCGAAACACTTGATTTATCATATACAACATGTTAAATATATCCATTCAGATATGTCATGACATTACATTGCACGCTACTCTCCAAAGAAGGAGGTCAAGTCGAAACAACGACAGCTTCGCTGTAATTAATTTCAAAATGAGGTGAGCAGATTGATTGGGAAATTAAGAATTTTATGTATGGTATTACTATGTGTGACAATGCTGCCTTTCAGCATTTCTGCAGCACAGGCTGATGGCGTGACTGCTGATGGGATTAAATGGCCCAAAAATCAAGCGCTTCCAACTTTTAATCAACCCAAGCATTTAGACGTTGTCAATGTTTCTAATGCATCTGGAGACGTCAAACTGCTGATGGCTACACTTCAGGGCATTGTGAATCGAGAAAGCCCCCGTATCTATCTGATTCAGAACAAGGTGGACCCCTGGTATAACGAAATGACCATACCGCATAAGCTCCATGAAAACAGCATGGATGTCTTCGATTTGTATAAAAATGAAGTAAAAGGAATCATTATCTACGATCCGAAAACGCCAGATTCCATAAACGTCGCGACCACGTTGGCTGGACTTAAGAATGCTGTTGTCGTCAGCCCTGAATTGGCAGGCAAACTTACTGCAGCTCCCTACAAATTGAAAGTTATCGAAGATTTCCGGGCAAATTCAAAAATAAAATTGACGCGTACACATGGCAATACGAACACTTATGGAATCAGACGACCCACCGGATGCTGATTGGGCTCAGTCCGGACACATCAATTTCGCTCCCTCCTGGTCTACCCGAATCCTTCGTCACGATTGCTGAAGAGAAAAGGCAAATAAGGGATGCCAGCAACCGTGGAACGTATGAATACGACCTTTCATCGTTTTTAGGGAAAGAGGCGATATACGTTCGTTTCGATGATTCTTTCACCCAGGACGGATGGGGACCGGCCGTTCATGCCATCACCGTAAAGGCAGACGGGAACGTCATCGCTCAATTTGAGGCAGGTACGCCCGAGGAAGAATTGTACTTGTATGACAGGCAAAATTCCAAGCATTTACCAGGTGCAGACCACCGCTTCGCTGATAACGGAAGTTACTTCATGTATGAATTTAAACCTTCTGCAGACACGAAACAGTTGACGATCTCTGTAGAGATGTGGAATCAATACAAAGTTTCGGTCGGCAACATTCGCCCTCTCTCGTCTGAGCAGAAAGAGCCTTACGGATATTTGCGAGACTATGCGGTCGCTAACAAAGCGATGGTTTTCTGGCTTTCGACGGATGTGCCGGATCAGCGAGCACTCTTAGAGAAGATTCTGTCCGATGTCGAGCCGGGACACCTTATCTGGGCTGGTTCAGCAATGACTTCGAAGGCGAAGCCGCTTCCGTCGACCTACTCTCTAGGCATAGCGTCTTCGTATTGGCAGCTGATTGGTTCCACAACATGACCGTCTTCTCGGGAACGAAGGTGGAAGCGGTCCCTAAGATCAAGCCCAATCCGCTCAAGCTGGAAAACAAAATTTATGTGACGTTCACGTTCGGCGAAGGCGACAATTTGCAATACAATTTGAACCATATGCGAGAGATCCTATGGGAAGATCCTGCACGGGGCAAAGTACCTATTAATTGGACCTCCAGTCCATTACTCTACGATGCCGCTCCAATGGTTCTTAATTATTACCGGAAAACGGCAACAGAGAATGACCTGCTGGTCGCCGGACCGTCCGGTGCTGGTTATTTCAACCCGCATCCATGGCCGGAAGAAACGTTACCGGATTTCATGAAGGATACTTATAGATATCTCAAACAGACCGGTATGACCATTCCGATGGTGATAAACCGGGATGTCACCAAAGACATACCCATAAGCTCATCCGAAGCAGCCGCATACGAGCAAAATTATAAAGTTCCCGGTATCCTGCTTGTAAGCGATCAATTCGGCATCGAAATCATGAACGGTACGCTTCCGGTATCGATGATGCGAGGAATTGGAACGGTTCAGGATGGAATTAATATGCTAGCCGAGGCCAAGAAAGGCTGGGACGGCAAATCGCCGTTGTTCCTTTCCGTCGGGGTGAATGCGTGGGGTATGAGACCTAACGATATTCTGGCCATCTCTGAATCACTCGAAAAGGAATATAAGATCGTAAACGCCGAACAATATTTCACACTTATTCGTGAAGCTTATGGATTGTCCAAAAAAGAATAAATCCATGTAAAAAGAATCGGATAGCGAGCAGTTTTAAACTGCCGCTGTCCGATTCTTTTTTGCTCCTTTATTAACGAAGCCCGAAGTCCAAATCTTTGTCCCTACAGGAATGTTGTTTTGTTTAGCGATTATTGGCTATAGGTTCTTGGGCATGCCTCGCACGGGCGATCTGTGTCGCTTCAACCATGTTGCGCAAGGAATCAACTGTTTCTTCGAATCCACGAGTCTTAAGTCCGCAATCCGGATTGATCCAGAATAACTTCGGATCCAGCACACGCAAGGCACGTTCGATCATACTGGTCATTTCCTCCACACGCGGAACACGAGGACTGTGGATATCGTAAACGCCTAATCCTATGCCAAGTTTGTATGTGTTCAATTCGAAACTATGAATCAGTTCACCGTGACTGCGAGATGTCTCGATCGAAATCACATCGGCATCCATGGCTTCAATCGAATGGATCATGTCATGGAACTCGCAATAGCACATATGTGTGTGAATTTGCGTTGTATCCTGTACCGTGCAGGTGGCGATACGGAAGGCTCGGACTGCCCACGCCAAGTACTTCGCTTGATCATCCGCCTTAAGCGGCAAGCCTTCGCGAACCGCAGGCTCGTCGACCTGTATCATACCAATACCCGCCTGCTCAAGCGCCTCCACCTCTTGTCTAAGCGCATAGGCCAGTTGGTAGGCAATTTGTTCACGCGTGATGTCCTCGCGAACGAACGACCAATTCATGATCGTAATCGGGCCAGTCAGCATGCCTTTAACAGGGCGTTTGGTCCGTGACTGAGCATACTTTGTTTCTTCGACGGTCATCTGCCCCTTGAAAGCTACGTCCCCAAATATAATTGGCGGCTTAACACAACGAGAACCGTACGACTGCACCCATCCGTTCTGCGTGAAAACGAAGCCCGCGAGCTTCTCTCCAAAGAATTCGACCATGTCGGTTCGCTCAAATTCGCCATGCACGAGAACATCTAAACCGATTTCCTCCTGAAGCTTGATCCAGATATCGATCTGTTCTCGGATGAAGTTAGTATACTGCTCATTGTTCCATTCACCCTTGCGCCACAGTTGACGGGCTTTGCGCACCTCAGGGGATTGCGGAAAGCTGCCAATTGTCGTCGTCGGAAAAATCGGCATTTGCCACTTCTTCTGTTGAGCAATATGACGCTCAGAAAATGGTCGACTGCGCTCAGGGTGTTGAGCACTGATGGAGGCGACCGCATGCTGAATTTCATTACGGTTGCGCTCATCTGACAGCTTGAGCGCCAGTAAAGCACGATCACGTTCTTCCAGTTCGCCTGTGATACTGGCGGCTCCTTGAGAGATCGCTTTAGCAAGAAGTACAAGCTCATCCAGCTTCTCATCTGCAAATGCGAGAGCATCTTTAAGTTCAGATACGAGCTTCGTCTCATGTTTAACTGATACTGGCACATGAAGCAAACTGCACGAAGTCTGCACGATAAGTCGCTCAGTCGTTACGATCTCAGCGAGTTCTTCTACGAGTGCCAGTTTCTCGCGCAGTGGCGCCTTCCAGATCCCACGACCGTCAATGACCCCCGCACCTAACACCTTATCCGCCGGAAAACCTAGCGCTTTAATCGACGATAGATTACCGGAGTAACCATGTACGAAATCTAACCCTATTCCTTTGACGGGCAGCGCAACAATATCACTGTAATTCTCTACCGATTCAAAGTAAGTTTGCAGCATGATATTCAGGTTCGGCACCGAGACTGCAAATGTCCCATAAATGGTCTTTAATCGCTGCAAGTCATCTGCGTTTAATTTCGTGACGAGAATCGGTTCGTCTATTTGTACCCATTGAACCCCTTCACTTGCAAGCTCCTGTAGGATCTGCACATAAAGCGGAAGTAATCGTCCCAGCCAGTCATCGGTCTCCGAAATACGGTATCCTTTTGAAAGCTTCAGAAATGTCAGCGGTCCGACGATAACGGGCTTGCCCTCGATACCAAGCTTCTCCTTAGCCTCCCGATAAGCCATAAGCGGTCTATTTTCGGTAAGCACCGGCGATGCCTCGCCCAGTTCCGGTACGATATAATGATAGTTGGTATTAAACCATTTGGTCATTTCGCTTGCCGTAGCATCCTTCGTCCCACGAGCGATCCCGTAATAAACCGATAACGGTACCTTGCCGCCATCATACCGAAAGCGTTTCGGAATAATGCCGAACATCGTGGAAGTATCCAGAATATGATCGTAATAGCTGAAATCGTTGACCGCAATGAAGTCGATGCCTTTCTCTTGCTGCTTACGCAAATGATTCAAACGGATCTCTTGCAACTGACGGTGAAACTCCGATTCTTCAAGCTTGCCTGCCCAAAAAGCTTCGAGCGCTTTCTTCCATTCTCGCTCCGCTCCAATACGCGGATATCCCAACACACTGCTTTTCATCATCTTGTAAATCTCCTCTACAAATTGTTACAAGAAAGATATCACGTATTGGTGGATATAGCGTAACTGGAATAAACTATATCTAGCCATAGCTAATGGCTATATCAAAGCGTTTTATTGGGATATTGCTTGCATGAGTGCTTGAATATAGGCCGCTCCTAATTTGGATAACGAAACATTTCTATGGGAAATCCATCCGACGTGGATGGTTTCCTCACAATCCAAAGGTACGGGAATAATCTCATTTCCATTCAAATCGGCGCTTAACACCCCTGTCGATATGGTGTATCCGTTCAATCCGATCAATAAATTAAATAGCGTCGCCCTGTCATTAACACGAATACTTTTCTTATGTGATACCGTACTCAGAATCTCTTCTGAAAAGTGAAAGGAATTATACTCCCCTTGATCAAAGGATAGATATGGATAATTCTGAAGCTGGTCAATGGTCACTATGGATTGCTTGGCCAACGGGTTTTTTATACTGATAAAAATATGCGGCTTAGCCGTTAATACGCTGTTGAATTGCAAATTCGCGGTTTTGAGCAGCTTGTTGATGACTTTCCCATTAAACTCATTCACATATAAAATGCCGATCTCGCTGCGCAAATTTTTGACATCCTCAATAATCTCATAAGTTTTGGTCTCTTTCAAAGCTAGCTCATATTCATCTTGGCCATACTCCTGGACCAGACTCACAAATGCATTCACCGCAAAAGCGTAATGCTGGGTGGAAACCGAAAAATGCTGCGGGGAAGGCTTCGCATTGAGGTAGCGGCTTTCCAATAATTCCGCCTGCTCGACTACCTGTCGCGCATAGCTCAAGAATTCAATACCTTCCTTAGAAAGTGAGATTCCTTTATTAGATCTTTCGAATATCTCAAGCTGCATTTCTTCTTCCAGATCCTTAATCGCATTTGAAAGACTAGGCTGAGAAATAAACAACCGCTTGGCCGCTTCATTAATTGATCCCCGATTAGCAACCTCAATAACGTACTTTAATTGTTGTAGAGTCAACGAAATACTCCCCTCTAGAATCTTGATCCATGATTACCATAAATTAAGAATATCATTTCAATATGTGAATATGAAAAGGGAGCCCCCTTAACGGCAAGCTCCTTCCTTAGCAGCCTCTATAATTAGTAAAAATTTATTACTTTCTGAAATCATCGGTCAGAGTACCCGAAAATCCCCAAAGTGATACATTCTTATTCCGTTATCCGATAGGCACAACGATTTCCGCCTGACAAGAGATACTCCACACGTTCAATTGTAACATTATCGCCAAGCGTCGATTGAAAGAGATCAAACTCATTTCGACAAATAGCGCTGCATGCGGCGGCGGCTTCGATGATCGGACAATGCTTCTGTATGAATAAGTAACTTCCGTCTTCCTGCTCCTGTACTTCTGCGAAATATCCTTCGTTCATGCGTATCGTGAAAAGCTTTTGTAGCCTTGCCTTCAGAGTCGCTGCATCTAATAATTGCTCATGATATTGTTTCTTTTTTGAAAGAGTATGGTCCTCTAATACCCTCTCCATCCCTTCTTCTCCGAACGACGCTCGAACCGAATGGAGCAAATCGACCGACAACTGCAGATAGCCATTAGGAAACCAATGGTTCGCCGTGGTCGTCAGCCTCCATATTTTAGCAGGCCTGCCCATAGGACGGGCTTCTTCTTCATATTCAACGACCTGTTGGTTCTGTAATTCGTATAAATGCTGACGCACGGCCATCCCCGTCAAGGATAACTTCGACGCTAATGAAATAGCATCCATAGGTCCGTGTTGTTTCAGCAACGTAACAATCGCTTTTCTAGTGGATGTTACCGTCGCTTGATCTTTCTTATTCACTAGATCACTGCCTCCAATGACGTATATTTTCGAACTGGAACCGCACTCTCTACATTGTAAAGAATATTCTTGACAAAGTCAAAGAATAAGGATAAATTTGGTTTGTAAATGAATTACTTTATAAAGTATTTATTTCAAAAATAAGCATATGAACGGAGGAAATGAAATGGCAACCACGTTGTTTATCAAAGCAAACAACCGCTCAGCGGAGCATTCGGTAAGTGTGAGAATGTACGATACGTTCTTGAAGAGCTACAAGGAATCGCATCCGGACGATACGATTGTACAAGTGAACTTATTTCTTGAACAACTGCCCTATTTGGGGGATACGATGATTGTGGGAAATTACAAATTCGCTCATGGCATAGCACTCTCACCGCAAGAACAAGCCGAGCAAACAGTTGTCCGCAAACACCTTGATCAGTTTCTGGCTGCCGATAAAGTGGTCATTGCCTTCCCCCTCTGGAATTTGACAGTTCCGGCTGTATTGCATACCTACCTAGACTATTTGCATCAACCGCGCAAAACCTTTCAGTATACAGCTGAAGGTCTGGTTGGACTTTTACCCGGAAAGAAGGTCGCTTTATTAAATGCCAGAGGTGGAGTATATGGAGAACTAGAGGAAATCGCAGTAAATTTCGTCAAGAAACACTTGCAGGTGTTCGGCATTCGTGACATTACAACGATTGTGATTGAGGGGCATAACCAACATCCTGATCGCAGTCAGACGATTATTGCGAAAGGGCTCCTGAGTACGAATCGGGCTGCAAGAACGTTCTAATGGCATGCTGAAGTTGAATATCGAAGTGGAGGAAACTAACTTGAAGCAACAAAAAAAGGGCATTATTCTTTTGTTCATCGCCCTAGCCTTAATGCTGACCGCATTGGATAACACGATCGTATCGGCAAGCATTAACACAATCTTAGACGACATTGGCGGATTGAATAAGATCATTTGGATTTATACAGCTTACGCGCTCGCCGGAACCAGCACGATGCTGATTTTCGGGAAGCTCTCCGATCTGTTCGGGCGAAAAACCTTTTTCCTGATCGGAATCGGCATCTTCCTGCTGGGTTCTACGCTCTGCGGAACGGCCGATAGTATCGAACAGCTTATTTTCTACCGAATCATTCAAGGAATCGGATCCGGGGCTATTTTGCCGATTTCATTCTCGTTGATTTATACCTTGTTTACTGACCCGAAAGATGCAGCGAAACTATCCGGGGTTTTCGGAGCCGTGTTCGGGCTATCTTCCATTGCAGGACCACAGATTGGCACATGGGTTGTGGATACGCTCACCTGGCGTTGGTGCTTTTATGTCAACCTGCCGATCGGTATTGTTTCGTTCGTTGTACTGCTCTTCACGCTCCATGAATCCCGCACGGAGTCAAAACCGAAAATCGATGTGCTCGGCGCTCTGCTGATTGTCATCATGACAGTCACCTCCATGCTTGCACTTGAATTAGGCGGTAAAGACTATCCATGGACCTCATGGAAGATCGTCGGTTTGTTCGCGGTTTCTGGATCGGCGATAATCAGTTTCTACTTTCTAGAACAGCGGGTAAAGGAGCCGATATTGCCGTTCCATCTCTTTAAAAGCCGCATGGTGACAGGTACGAGTATCGTCGTTTTTTGCCAAGGCGCACTCCTCTTCTCCGCGATGTCCTACCTGCCGCTGTATATCAACTATGTACTCGGTGAAAACAAACTAAACCTGCTGTTGACCCCGTTCATGCTTTCCATGATCGGCGGCGCTGTTCTTATTGGTTTCTTGCAGTCTCACTTCCGATTTCGTACTGTCATGTTTATCAATATGGCGCTTGGAATCGGTGTTTCCTTCCTACTCATGAATATCTCGCGGGAAGTACCTTTTTGGCAAATCATCGGCATTGTTGTGATGCTCGGGCTAGGAGTTATCGGTCCACTCAACAGTGTCAGCCAGAACGCTGTCGCAAACAGCGTCGAAAAGCGTTACATCGGAGTCTCCGCTTCGCTTATCGGCTTCTGTAGAAATATGGGTGGTGTTATGGGTGCCTCGATCATGGCCATAATCGTCAATTCCCATATGAGAGAGTCGGTCAAGACGGCAACCACCCAATTCCAGCTGGCTCCGAATTCCGACCCGACCCATAATCCACTAGACCCCGAAAAACCTTTATTTCAGCCATTTACGCTCGGCAAGTTGACGCTGCCTAACCGAATCGTCATGGCACCAATGACAAGAACGTTCTCTCCGAAAGGAATACCCGGGCCTGATGTTGCCCAATATTACCGGCGCCGAGCTGAAAACGGAGTTGGTCTGATCATAACGGAAGGTACCGTCATTAACCATCCTTCGTCTGCAGACAATCCGAACGTTCCCCATTTCTACGGTCCTGCGCTAGATGGCTGGTCCACTGTTGTGGAACAAGTACATGCAGCAGGCGGTCTAATCTTCCCCCAACTGTGGCATGTTGGTATGACCCGGTCAGTCGGGCATCCGCCAAATCCGGAATCACTCCCGATCGGTCCGTCCAGGCCTCGATCTCTCCGGCAATCAAGTAACCGCGCCCATGACTGAATCGGATATTCACTTTGTCATAGAGGCATTCGTCAATGCTGCCGCCGACGCGAAGAAACTAGGGTTCGATGGTGTTGAAATCCACGGCGCACATGGCTATTTGATCGATCAATTTTTCTGGAAACAAACCAACCAGCGAATAGATCGGTACCGCGGCGATGAAGTTGAAGGGCGGACACGCTTTGCTTCAGAGATAATTGCTTCCGTCAGGAAAGCCGTTGGACCCGATTTCCCCATCGTGCTTCGCATTTCGCAATGGAAAACTTCATCCTACAATGCCAAGCTAGCTGACACGCCAGAGCAACTGGCTGCGTTCTTAGAACCGCTAACAGCCGCAGGTGTTGACGCCTATCATTGCTCGACCCGTCGGTTTTGGGAACCGGAATTCGAGGGCTCAGACCTGAATTTGGCAGGCTGGGTCCGAGCATTAACCAGAAAACCTACGATCACCGTCGGTTCAGTTGGCCTTGACGAAGAATTCATGAGTTCAATGATGCCAGGGAAAGTGTCACAGACAACTGGTATTGAAGGCGTTATCGAAAGGTTGAGCCGGAACGAATTCGATTTGGTGGCGGTTGGACGATCTTTGTTGGCTGACCCGGAATGGGCCATGAAAATTCGGAGTGGACGGTGGGACGAACTGAAACCTTTCACCGTCGATGTGTTAAGGACGTTATTTTGAAGATTGCATTTTATAACGAAGATTTCAAAAATCTAAATTCAAGTTATTTCCATCCAGCATGCTTCAATATCCCTTTTACGAAATCGCTCTTGGCATTAGAGTAGGCCACCCGGTCATTGTGGAATCGTCGAGCAAGTTCTATCTTCAGGTCGCCGTACATTTTAGCGTCAGCTGGATGGGTTCTCAAATAATCTCGAAATAGAATATGACGCTTAAATTCAGCGTTTTCAACGGTGCATACGTACAAGTGATGCCAAGCAATGCCAACGGGAGGAATAAAAGCTTCACGCCCTGTGGCTCCTAAATCGCCTTCATGCACATATCCTAGAGTGGCGAGCCTTTGGATGGCTGTACGGACATCACCTTGTGTAGATACCGCCACGTCAATATCAACAATAGGTTTAGCTGCTAATCCTGGAACGGATGTGCTCCCAACATGTTCTATCTTTACTTGGAGGTCGATTAAAACGGGGAGTACGAAGTCTCGTAACTCTTCATACAACTGAACCCATCTCGGATCATATTCTACAACTACGACACTTGCTCCCATAGAAATCCTCCCTACAACTTAGTAACAAAATAGTTCGATAGCCTTTATACTTATTCCTTCCGTCAAAAAAGATGAAACCTAAAAAAGACCCCTTCCGGGGTCTTTTTCGACGGTGATAGGATTATGGTACTTTTGCCTTGAACCTTACTTAGCTGGGTCTCTACCTCAACACATTCCTGTAGTATATGACTACATTAATGAATCTGCGGCACATCTCCTCGCTTCTATATAGATTCAAAAACAACTTCCCTGGTAGTTCGTTGCATGGTATGCGACACAACACCTCGCTGAATCACCGTCGTAAAGTAATATGTCCGTTTTCGAAAATGTTATGCATCTGGACACTCATTTGATTGACGAATTTATTTGCTAAGCATATAATTGCTATAGCAATTAATTTCGAGAGGGTGAATCATTTTGGGACTGGATAGCTCATTTGGATTTATTTTGAACCATGCAGGGAGACGATTGACGCAGTTATTGAACAGCCATTTTCAACCTTATGATATGACAACAGAGCAATGGGCCGTACTCAATCGTTTAGCTGATGAAGATGGCATTACACAGAAACTGCTAGCGGTCCGAGCCGAAAAGGATCAGACCAATATCACACGAATCCTCGATCAATTGGAACGCAAAGGCCTAGTGGAGCGACGGGCCAATGAGACGGATCGAAGATCGTTTCTTACTTTTATCACGGAGCAAGGCAAAGCTTTGAATGATATCCTGACGCCGATTGAGCAAAAGGTAATCGCCTCGGTTCTTAGCGGTTTTACGGACGAACAAACAACGATTTTGCGGGAGATGCTCAACCAATTGACCAACCAGGCCAATGCATGCATCAAGGAAGTGGAGGAGTCATCGTGAATACGCATCAAAAATTATGGAATCGGGATTTTGTTGCTGTCTGCTTCAGCAGCTTTTTTTTATTTATGACCTTTTATATTCTCGCCGTCACGCTTCCTATCTTCGTTACTGATACGCTGCATGGCGGACAACAGCAGATTGGTCTGGTTATGACCGTCTTTATTATTTCAACCGTCATTTTACGGCCTTTAACCGGCAAGTGGATGGATGAATGGAACCGCAAGAAGATCATACTTTTCTCGCTGGCGCTTTTTATGATTTGCACGATGCTGTATCCTCTCGTTCATGACTATACTATATTGCTTGGCTTAAGATTTCTTCATGGTATAGGTTTCGGGATGGCGACAACGGCTGCAGGTGCAATTGCGATCGAGCTAGTTCCTGAGCGGCGCAAAGGTGAGGGTATTGGGTATTTCAGCCTTTTCATGAGCTTGGCTATGGTCGTTGGTCCCTTTCTTGGGCTAACCATTATGCAAACTCACAATAATAGTCTTCTATTTGGTGTGTGCATTGTGTTCGCGCTTCTTGCTTTCTTATTTGGGGTGACCATTCGCATTCCTCAAGCTATCTCTAGAGTTAACGTGCAATCAGTGTCAGGTTGGAGAAAGTTCATTGAGCCGCGGGCTTTGCCTATTTCTTTGGCAGGCACTGTGTTGGCCTTTTCTTACGGAGCTATTACGACTTTTCTTTCCGTGTACGCCAAATCCATTGGGTTGGATACGTATGCGAGTTACTTCTTCATGGCGTTCGCTTTAATGATTGTTATATCCAGACCCTTTACAGGCAAATGGTTTGATCGTTCAGGTCCTCATTTATTAGTTTATCCGGGGATCATCCTTTTCACTTTAGGAATGATACTCCTCAGCATGGCTTCTTCCCCTGTCCTATTTTTAGTCGCAGGAGGTATGCTGGGACTTGGATTCGGAGCGATGCTTCCCAGCTTCCAGACGATCGCAATTCAAGCCGCCCCCGCACACCGCAGAGGGCTTGCGACAGGCACGTATTTCTTACTTTTCGACTCAGGATACGGAATTGGTTCCTATGTGCTTGGCGCAGTCGCTTCGAAAACGAATTACCATACCATGTATTTCATTGCCGGGTTGGTTGTCGCATGCTCTGCTATTCTGTATTATGGGCTTTATCATCGAAAAACAGCTTCTTCCATCAAACCAAGTCCAATAACAATTTCGAAGAATATCTCTTAGCTATCTAAGTGCAATGTTACGTTAACTCAATTAATAAAAGCAGGTCGCCGCGGCGCCTGCTTTTGTTTGTAGGATTTATAGGTTGAAAAGCTATCATTATCTAACCGTCTTGAACCTGTTGTTTGCGGTTCATTTCATCCAATTGGACATAGCTGCCACACGCTGCTCTATTACACTATAAGTCCTTATTTAACATCATTTCGAGAATAAGTTTGTCAATCTCAGATGTTGCTTCATTACCTATACGGCAAAAGTTGTCAATCGTCTTTTCCGCTTCATTTTCGATAAATCCATTTGTCGAGGAAATAGTCATCCCTTTTGATGCGAGTAGCGCAGACTGTACGGCTGCACTCGTACAGGTCGCAACTTTCATAGCACAGCCACCTTTTGCTCCATCACACATCATCCCAGCCACATTACCGAGCATATTTTGGATCGCCGCTTTTATCTCCGGTTTCCCTCCGCCAAGCAGATAGGTTATGCCACAGCTTGCACCCGTACCGGATACGGTGACGCCGCATAATGCGGATAATCGCCCAAACTTGGATTTAATATGAATGGTGATTAAATGGCTCAGTGCAACGGCACGAATGAGTTTTTCCTCCGATGCTCCTAACTTTTCTGCAGCTGCTATAACAGGGTTTGTCGCTGCAATCCCTTGATTTCCGCTTCCGGAATTCGCCATAACCGGCATGGAGGATCCAGCCATTCGAGCATCTGATCCAGCTGCTGCAAGAGCCATGGCATGAGAGATTAAATCGTCTGACAAAATACCTTTTTGCACATTTTCTTTAATTGTCTTACCAACTTCAAGTCCGTAAGAATGCTCCAAGCCGTCTAAACCTGCTTTACGGTTCAATTCAATGCTTTGTTTGACCAAAACGAGATCAACAAGCTCAACGGTATTCACGAATTCAACAATCGATTCAACCGTTAGCTCACTCCGCTCCGCATTGGAGCTCTTAAAACTCGCGCTTGCGCAGCCTCCAGTGTCAACTACCTGCCCATCAACTTCTATCAGCGTTATATTGGTATGATTATCGGTAATGACAACCTTAGCGTACCTTTGCTCTGCTTCAATGATAACTTCAATATATAATTTCCTTGTCGTATCCGAAAGATGAACTACTGAAACGCCTCGTTCCACCATCGACTGCGCCACTGAAATATCATCCGGCTTAATATCTGCAAGTACTTCTAGCTGTTTCTCTGCATTTCCAGCAATTGCACCTAATGCAGCGACAAAATCGATCCCAGTCAGATCAGTACCGGGTATTCCCACTGCTAGTGCATTCTTGATAATACCTGCGCTTGCATAAACAGTAATATTGTCAATATTGCCGTCCACATAAGTCCTTGCTTTAGCCGCAGCTAAGGCGATCGCAACTGGTTCTGTGCAGCCAAGCGCGATAACAAGTTCGTTTTGTAGGATGTTAATAAATGTATTTGTATGCAAGATGAACCTCCCTCAACACCGAAAGTCACCAAAGACCTTCGAATCATTCTTAAAATATACGATAGTTTCTTCACTTAGTTCAACTAGTAAATTCATGAACAGCCTCATTTCCCACTAACTTCAGAAACTCGTTGACTAACTGGTATAGCGTCCGTTTTCTTCTTATGGATCAATTGCTTCAAACTATCCAGATTAGCAAAAACAGTTCCAACAATAATGGTAATCACTCCTATTGCTGATACCCAAGTGATCGTCTCGCCATACAATAGTACTCCGAATGTGAGAGCAATTGTCGGCGAAATATAAAGCCACGTGGTCGGAAAAACGGGATTCGTTTTGGCGACGAGCCAATAGAAAAGACTGTGCCCTACCATGGAGCCAATAACGATTAAGTATAAAAGAGACCCGATCGCCTTTGTTGTCAGCATGCTCTTGATGTCCACATGTTCCGTGAATAAAGACAAAATAACAAGCAGCAAGCCTCCATAAATCATCTGAGCCGCATTAAGCGCAATTGGCGATGCTTGCGGGAATCGCTGAATAACCCTTTTGGAATATAAGGCACCCGAGGAATAGAAGATCTGCCCGACTAAAATAGCGACACATCCGATTATCCACCTGATATTAGCGGTTATTGTAAGGTGTGGCAGTAATAACAATACGATTCCAACGAATCCGAGGATGCAACCGAATACGGATCTTGACGATGTCTTCTGCCGCAGAACAATGGTTTGCAGCACGAGCATCATCATTGGAGCCGTAGCTGATAGAACGGCAGCGAAACCGGAGGAAACATACTGCTCAGCCCAGTACAACGTAGAAAATGTACCGAAAGTCAGACCTATTCCCGTTAGCAGCATTTCTTTGTGAATTAGTAAGGATAAGTTGGCCTTTTTCTTCCATACCATCCAAAAGAACAATATCATACCTGCAAGGAAAAACCTTATTCCTGCGGAGAAGAAAGGCGGCGTAGAAGCGTCGACACCTACCTTTATGGCTAAAAACGTTGTGCCAAATATGAGACATACGAGCAAATAATTGAAAATAATCATGGATGTTCCCCCTCTTGTTATGTATTATACAGGGGAGACAATAGAACAGATCCTACACAGCAGAACAGACTGCTTGAGCATGAGTTATAATTAGTGAATTAAGGAGTGAACAAGGTATGATAAATAGGCACACATCAACGAATGATACCAAACTACTTTTTAGACAAACATACGATTTTATCGTCACCAGGATCGAACGTGGAGAGTTAAAGGCACATGACAAACTCCCTTCGATAAGGCTGCTCGCCCAAGAGCTCCAGGTACACCGGCTAACCGTGTTTAGAGCTTATCAGCTGCTAAAACAAAACCATATCGTCTACGTAAAGGAGAAATCGGGTTATTATGTATGTCCACCAGACTTCCCGGAACATGTTATTTCTGACTATACGGAACGAAGCCCCATCGCCTCTTCCGGCCATTTGAGAAACTCCTTATCTGAGATTCAGGAGGTACCGGTAATTTATCAGTTTTCCCAGTCATTGATCGATCCGAATTTACTGCCGAATCTTTACCTATCTGAATATGTTAAGAAAGTTTTCGACATCTATCCCAAACTAATGGGAACCTACTCCAGTGCACAAGGGGATGACGAACTGCGTGAATTCCTTTGCCAGTACATGAAGCTTCATCATAGTATTCAACTGACAGCAAGTGATCTATTGATCACGACTGGGGGACAACAGGCAATTGACCTCATTTCACGAGTATACATCAGACCAATGGATTTCATCTTGGTAGAAAGGCCGACATATAGCGCCGCGCTTGATATTTTCCGCCAACAGGGTGCACGATTTATTCCAGTCGATATTTACCCAGAAGGTTATGATTTGGAGAAAGTCGAGATGCTGATGAAGCAGTACCGACCCCGTATTTTTTATATGAATCCTACCTTTCATAATCCAACTGGGTATACGGTTCCCACGGACCAACGCAAGCAGCTTGTCGAGCTGGCTGAACGCTATCGCTGTTTACTAATAGAAGATGATGCCATTCATGAGATGTATTTTGATCAGCCGCCGCCTCAGCCCATTTTTTCTTATGATACAGATGGTTGGGTTGTTTATCTCCGCAGTTTCAGTAAATTCGTGGCACCTGGGCTACGCATTTGCGCGGTCATCGGTCGTCCATCCGTAATAAAACCGCTAATAACAGCAAAATCATTGGCTGATAACGGAACTCCTCTGGTCAACCAGAAAATTTTCCTACACTATTTCGAGTCCGAACGCATTAAACAACACCTGGAGAAGCTGCGAATCGCCCTTCAAATACGAAAAGAAATTGTGGAGCAGGAATTGTCCACTACCGGATGGAGTTGGGTTAGTCCACAAGGAGGGTTCAATCTATGGCTTAAGCTACCCGAAGCTTTGCCTGTGGAAGAGTTATTAAAAGAAAGCGTCCGACAATCGGTCTCTTTTGTTCCGGGTATGATCTGTGATCCGCTCAGAGAGATGCGATCTTGGATTCGATTAAGCTATTCATTCGTTAGTGAGGGGCAACTTCGTGAGGGTGTCAGGCTGCTTGCAGATATCGCTAGACGATTTTGATCCCAACAAGACTAAAAAAAATCCCAGCCCCAAGACTAAGCTTGAGGAAGGGATTTTTCTTCGTGGGTTAAATATTGAACAAAAATCATCGTTCCAACGTCTTTATTACGTAACATGTTAAAAAGAAGGAGTATATCATGCGAAAATTTTTCACATCACGAATCAACTGGCATAAATTAAGTGAGCAGTTAGAGACTTATTGGGAAGCAAAAGTGTTGAAATGGAAAAAACGTTTAAATCCCTTGACTAACAAAATCGGATTTGGTATTTACTTTTATGAAAATATTACTATTAACCTAAATCGTCTGAACAAAGAAATATTACAAATTGCCGAGGATAGTATCCATCTCTCCCATTTCAAGAAATCCACATTTCCCAGCTTCATATCGGTTGTCGATGGCATTAATTCGACGACGATGTTTATGAAGCTGCCAAACCATGTCATTCAACAGATAACCTCTTTGGTCAGAGCGCTCCCAGGGTTTAAAGAACTGCAAACCATTTCACGAAAGTATGGGTACAAATGTGAACTTCATTACAACCAAGGTCGAGCATTTTTCGGTTCTTTACAGATTCACTTTATAGAAATTAACAAGTTCCCCTCTCTGCCAGCATGATTTACGAAAGAGGCTGACTCAAAAGGTTAATAACCTAGCGAGCAGCCTCTATTTTGTTTCGATACGGAGCGAAATCTAACAGGAATTCCTCCAGTTATTTGGCGTTAATTGCTCTAAACGGTCATCTAACTGGAAAACCTCCCTCTAATTTAGGGTGGGAATCGCTATTCAGTAGTGCAACTGTGAAAACAGATGCAGCCTAAAATTGGTCTAATTTCACCGATGCTCCCCCTTTACATCATAATTCAAGAAAATTATTGGTGCAGTATTACTTTTTAATATAGTTATCATACCATTCCCTACCTGATGCCCACTTTTTAGAAGCCGGATTCTCTTTTAGTATTTCAGAACATGCAATTGCCATAATATATTCTTTTAATCCATTATTATCGCTATTAGCAAATTGGTTGAGCATATAATTTAAAGACTTTTCTCCTTGCAAAACAATGTATTTGTAATCCTTATTACTATCTTCCCCCTTAACATAGTCATATGGATTTGAGGATAGTGACACTGTATTATTTTTTGGATTAGTAATATTATTGAGTTTTCCATCGATTGTTTGCTCAAAGGTTTTATCCCTTGAAACTTTCTCGGCAGTATTACTACAACTAATCAAACTAAATATAAATAAAATAGCGATGCATGTTATCATTATTTTCGTTAATCTTTTTCTCATAATTTTCTCCTTCCTTAAATTCGTCATACATCAATGCATTCCATAACCCACTAACAGGTCTATCAAGCAGAAAAAGACCGCCAACAAATGGCAGTCTTTACATTTAACTATACAACATTTTACATTTTCGTTCAATTACTGCTGCATGTTATTTCTTAATTAACTTAAAATCATCATAATGAAACCCCGGCGCAACAACACAGGAGACAAAAACAGGCTCGTTTCCTAGCGGTTTTGCCGTCTGCCAAACAGTGGCCGGAACTAAGGCTTGTGGACATTGTCCATTAATGACATCTGGTCCGAGAATAATCTCTTGTGTTTCCTCAGGCTTGTCTTTTGTACCGCCAAGTGTTAGTAACAATGGACTTCCTGAATGCCAGAGCCAAAGTTCATCCGATAATACCGTATGCCACTCTGAAAACTCATCAGGATGAAGCACAAAATAAATGGAAGTCGCTGCATATCGGGAACCTGTGTACGCTTCATTAAGTACCTCTTTTGGGATTTCGAACGAAGCTTTCCAAAGCTCCTTGTACCAGCCGCCTTCAGGATGAGGCTTTAAATCTAGCGCAGCTACTAACGGTGATAAAGATTTTGTAATCATTTTGTTTCTCACTCTCTTCCTATTTCTATTTCTATCTCTATAAAATTCCTAATCCATTATACACTGAAAATCGGTTGTTAGCGCTAGACATTTAAGAACTAGTCCTAATCTGAATAAATAATTTCTTCTGTGGAAAACTATTCTGTGTTGTTATTTTAAAAGAGGAGGTGTCACATGCCCAATCAAGATAATCAGGCAACAAAGGCGGAAGTACAATCAACGGAGTTAAACAAAATGCCTGTCCCAGGTAAAAATGATACGGAATTTTCCGCAGAGGAAGCTGCTGAGGCATTTCAAGAAAATCAATCTTCCAGCAGCAAATCTCAAGATCAATAATCCTAAGATGAATGCGAAAAAAGCCCGATTCCACTAGGACCGGGCTTTTCGTTTTCTTAAAGTAAAAAAATTATCAGATTAATGACTAACAATCATTGGAATTTCTGCACCGTCTATGGACTCGCCTTCCGCCTTCTTGGGCTTTTGCAGCATAAGACCCAGCAAACCACCGACAACGGCGATACCCAAAAGAATTAAGAAAGTGTAACCAAAGGAAGAAGCATACAAGTCTAAATCCGGCTTCTGCTTGCCTGATTCAACCATCAAATTTTTCATCTTCGTCGTAAAGATCGTCATCAAAATGGCGATAGCGAAGGACATCATCACTTGTTGTGCGGCATTCGTGAGCGACGTTACGCGGCCAACCAAATTCTGTGGTGCGGATTGGATCAAATGATTATTAAGAGGCATCATAAACAGTCCCATTCCAGCGCCAAGTAGTGCAAGCGGCAGGATCACTGTCCCTACACCTGAATCGCCAGAAATATTAGACAGTAAAAATGCTGAAATCGTTGTAAGTGCCATACCCGCCAAGACAAGCGGACGCGCTCCGAAACGATCTGACAGTTTACCGCCAATTGGCATAAATAAACCGGATGCCAGAGCTTGCGGAAGCATGATAAGACCAGTTTTCAGAGGGCTATAGCCATGGGCCTGTTGTAAATATAGGGGGACAAGGAACATGGTTCCGAACATCGCAATCTGAGAAATCCATTGCACGATGATCCCTTTTGTAAAATTACCTGAACGGAAAACACGCAGCTCGAGCAGCGGATTTTCACGTCTTAATTCCACAATAACGAATAAAATAAGCGCCACAATACCGATTCCTGAGCCAATTAGCGTATCAGCATCCATCCAAGTGGATTTCCCAGTGATCGGGTCAATACCACCATTAGAAACACCGTAGACTAGCGCTGCAAACGCAATTGGTCCTAAAAGCATGCCAAGTAAATCCAAGGATGCTACCGACTGCCGCCCAATATTCGGTAAAGTACGGATTCCGAGGATAATTCCGATTACACCGATAGGTAGGTTAATCAGGAATATCCACTGCCAGCTATGATATTCAACTAGCCAGCCTGCAACTACGGGTCCAAGCGCCGGCCCCAGCAAGATCGGAATACCCATCATGCCCATGACGGCCCCTACTTTTCCCGGCGGTGACAGACGATAAATGAACGCCATAGCAATAGGAACAACAACACCGCCACCCAGACCTTGGATGATACGGAAAGTAATCAGCATTTCAACCGAATTCGCCAGCGCACATAGACCAGACCCAATAGTGAATAGACCTACCGAGATCAAAAATATTTTCTTGGCGCCAAATCTGTCGGATAACCACCCCGCTAAAGGAATGACAGCTGCTTGTGCCAGCGCATATCCGATAACGGTCCATTGTACTAAGGACAAGTTCAATAGTTTAAATTCTTCTTGCAGCTTGGGAAGAGCAACGTTTACCGCCGTTCCGTCCAAAATAACCATGAAAATCCCAACCACAATTGCCACCAACGGCCCTAATATGCTTCGCATTGAAAACGGGGCTTCTGTTGCAGCACTGTTTTTACCTGAAGACATGTATTCCCTCCATCCGATTCAGCATCCTCTGCTGACTCTCTCTTGTCTATTTGCATATTTTACGGACAATTGTCCGTAACTCAATGATGATGCTAACGAAATATTGTATATTTGTCAATAACATTCAATTACTTAAAAAAAGGTACCTTCCCCTTATCCATCCTTCACACCGTGAACAACAATTATAAAACCCATTTAATCCACCTTTAAGTTAATGTTCTGTATACTTACATGAACTCTTCTCATATAAATTGATTTTCCATCCATTATCCCAGTGCAGCAGTCTTATATGTTGAAATCCGCTATCCAAATAATATTGATTTAATCTATCATTTTCAGCCATACAATCAAGTCTTATTCGGGTCTTCCCTTTATTTTTTATATAGTTTTCAGCCCATTTCAATAATAATTGACCTATCCCCATTCCTAAATGATTTCTACTTACAGCAAATCTATGAACATACCCTGATTCGTTATTATTAAGCTCTGCCCAAATGAAAGGATCCGACCAACAAATGAAAAGTGTTCCCACAACTTCTTCACTCAACCTTGCCAAATATATCTCATTACCTTTATTGAAACATTCATGAATTTGATTCATATTGAAATGTTCTGGATTCCATTGATTTATCCCCTTAGATTGAAGCCAGCTTGCGGACCCTTTCCAAAGCTCTAGTACAATATGACTTTCATCAATAGATGCAGGCCGAACATCGATTGTAATATTTTCATTACTTTGCTTCATAGGAATCTCGTTCTCCTTCGTCATAATTCATATATCCACATTTTAACATAATGCATTTGAATCATATAAAATAAATAAAAGCCGCTATTTTAGCGGCTAATAATCGGATTTTTTTAGATAACTCACAAATATTTTATTCTTCTTCCTGTAATAAATGCTTTAAAAGCACCATTTTTTCATTCCAAAATTTAGCATAAAACGATACCCAATCTTGAATTTCTCGGAGTGGAGCGGGATTCAGCCGATACCGCGTTTCTCTACCGACCTTCCGGTCTGTTACGAGACCTGCCTCTTTAAGGATCGCCAAATGCTTGGATACAGCTGTTCGTCCCATTTGAAACTGATCAGTTAATTCATAAAGAGGCAGTTCTTCTACATCAGCCAACAGACGAAGGAGTTTGCGACGAGTTGGATCGGCAATGGCGTCATAAACATCCCGCATTTGACTTTTATCGTTCAAAATCACCCTCCCCTTACTTCATCGATAAATACGATACTATATGGTGATTCATTATATGACACCGTATAGTGTCAAGTCAAATTTTCATAAGCGCCATATCCCTCATTCGTTTGGAATGTTCATCTCTAAACTAGTTTGAACCTTGGAGTTTAATAAATCCATATTTTCACTTTATCCCTGTTGCTTCATGATAGCAAGAATATCATCTCTTGCATGAAAAAAAGACCATGCCCATGACATGGTCGAATAATCAATAATCAAAAAATCCTCTATTTATCGTACTTGTAGAGATTAGTTTCATACTTCACATAATAAAGATCTCCATACTTATCCGCTGTCAGCAATGACACACCCGCCCCGACTAAAACAACCGCGTCTTTGGTGGCGGAGTTGGCGTCAACTGCGTACAATTTTGCGCCAATGCTCACATAGACGTTTCCGTCGTTGCCGACAACCATCTTGCCGCCTTGCCAGGTCACGGGTATTGAGCTGAATTTGTCGGAATAGACAGTCGTATGAGCGGCATATGGATTATTCGGATCGATAATAAACAAATCTGCGGTCGTGTCGTGGGACGAATTGCCTGACGAGTTCCCTTCCGCAAGTCCCCATATTTTCCCATCTGGACCAACGATGAGATCAGAGATGACTTTTCTTCCTGGGGCTGGGACAAATTGAGGAACAGGTGTCGAGTTGGCGCTCGTTGTATTCCAAATGAACACTTTTCCTTCCGCCGCATCAACCGTGCTGCCAATTCCCCCGTAAACGGATGTGCCGCCGAAAACTTTATTGTCCTTATACGCGAGTGAAATGACACTTTGATGGTAAACAATATCGTTTATAGTCGTGACTTGTTGGGAAGTCGACAAGTCATAAACGGTAAAAGAGCCTTTATTTTTGCCTGAGCCCGCTACGGAACCAACATAAAGTCGATTAAGTGACGGCTCTGCCTCCATACCAAATGGTCGATCCTGATGATAAGGGGGGTCGTCAATATCCTGGAACAGGATTGAAGGATTCGTTGTATCATTCCACGTCGACGTTGTGTCGTACTTTTTGATCCACGCGCCAGGATATATGCCCATATACAGATTGTTGCCTATTGTGGTCATGTTTTCCGCTTGGCCTGCGCCTTTATAGCGAGTTTCTTCACCTGTGTCCGGATTATAGATGCCCATTCCTCCACGTAAATATCCGCTTGTGTAAATCTTGTCGGCAGGCCCCTTGACCAGTGACCGGATTTTGGTCGGCGATTCTGGAATTACGAACGATGTCGTCGTATCAATCGTAGGAGTTGCTACAAGCAAATATTTCAAAACTTTTCCCGATTTGAGCGCAGCATACAGATAAGTGTTGCCTGCGTCGGTCAAAAAAGTATAACCAACTGCGCTTCCTCCGACATCGCCTAGATCTGATTCTGTTTTCGATGAAATATCGTAGCTGTAAAGATGATTCCCCTTCGTGTAGAACACTTTGTCGTCTGAGGGATGCTTCGTCGATACGCCAAGTGAATCCACATTGCTTAAGGAAGTGTCTAACGTACCATTTGCGCTATCCAAAACAAGCATAGGACCAGCGGACAGCTTAGCGAACACCTTCGACGCCGCTCCATTTGAAATATAATCGAGTCCAAGCACATACGTGCTGCCATAATTTGCCGGAGAAATGGTGGATTGCGTTCCATTCGTCGGATTAAAACGTATGATTGTCGCATTCGAGGTCGGTCCCATGCCCATATACACCTCAGTATCACTCGCATAAGCGATCGACCTCACAAAATCTAGTCCGCTGACGATGGGTTGGTTATTGTTTAAGACGACAGTGCCTCCGGTCGGATCGTACTGGAACGCTTTGCCGCTGGTGGAAGTTCCACCGTAGACCTTCCCGCTGCTTCCCGCCGTTACATCCCAAATAACGTCCATTCCCGTTGGTAGAGTGATTGGCACTAACGAGCTGCCTGTAATTACTTTTTTCCCATTAACAGTGCTAACTGTGCCCGGGAGATACCGAAACATCGTTTTCTTGTTGGCCGTTCCCAAATAGACGGACTTATCAGTAGCCACCGTCATTCCCCAGACAGCTTCCGTCTGATTGAGATTCTGATCATCCACCAACTCACCCGTTCGGGCATCGTAAACCACCAGCTTGGACGGAAACCCGCTGGAACCGACATACATTAGATCCGTGTTACCGCTCGCATCTTTGCCGATCACAGCGACGTCAAGAGGATTGTTCGTAATTTGAGTGCCGAGATTGTACTCAATCGGACGGTCCAACGTCACATCATCGACGTAAGCGACCATCGAAGTTGTCGTCCCTGTTGTTAGATATACGGAGACGGATGCTGTGCCTGTAGGGGCGGTAGCGGATACAGAAACCTGGGTCCATTGTGACGAAGTGCCAGTGAAATCGTTTGCAGCATCTTTAAGGATAGTCCCAGTAGAATTCTTGAAAAGAAGATGGACGCTCAGCCCTGACCCGCTGGTTGGGTAGATTTTGGCCGTAGCCCCTACGCGAGAGCCAGAACTAACCGGCACATTTGAGCTTTCCGCTGTGCTAGCTGCGGTTGAGCTGGAATCGTCCAATTTAAGACTGAAAGTTCCCCCCGCCTTCTGCACCGACGAAACGGCTGCACCAGAGGACACTGTCCATGTTCCGCTTAACGTGTCTTCGAAGCCTGCATTTCTAACAGTTTGACCGATCGAAACATCGTCTACATAAGCAGTCGTAACAGAAGCTAATGAGCTGTAAACCATGACCGCTACTTGAGTCGTTCCAGATGGAGCTTTTGCAGTAATAGATCTCTTCGTCCATTGACCGAGCGGAGGCGTTACGCTTGTGGGCGCTGCAATCGTTTCCGTTGTGCCGTTATAGAAAATCAGCCAAACATCAATCGAACCTTGCTCAATATAAGCAAAGATTGAAGCGGTATACTCTTCATTCGGTGTAATGCTAACCTTTTCGCTAATCCGAGCTAGTGAAGCCGTAGAACTGGTGTCCACCATTTTCATACTGTTCAAGCCAGTGTAGGCTCTCTCATTTGAGACGGTTGCTGTATTTTGGCCGTATGTGGGGTGTGTGGTCCAATGCGGTATGCCGGTTCCGGCATCTTCGAAAGAAGAGTTGGGGATAGTCACTGTGATGCCGGATGCGCGAACATCGAGGTTCTGGAAACTGCTGATCATAAGCAAACTACTAAACACCATACAGACGATACGAATCCACAAAGGACGAAACGTTATTGCTCTCATAATTACCACTCCTCACACAAAGTTTGGCTGCGGTCAATCGTGATGCTGTCGATACGCTCTACCTTTACGAACTCCTTTCCTACCCATTGGAGCCTATATTAGACTTCTCGTTCACCTCCCTTCGTTTGTTTAACGAAAGTCAATGCGTAATTTCCTCGATGATCTATTCTCATTTTAAGCCCATGCGTGCGTTTAAAATATGTCATCATTTCAAGAAAATGTGGACAATTTCAAGATAAAGTATATAAAATTTCAAGATATACTTTACTAATAAGTCAAGAATTATACAAAAAAAAACCCTCTAGATATTCATAGAGGGGGTTGATCCATACGATAAATTTTACAAACTTTCGAATAAGCCAACCTCGCTCCACTTTTGGCGTCATCTGCTCATTAGTTAACAAAGTTCTATCTCTGGAATTCCTTCCGTGCTTTCCTGAATGTCTTCAAACAGTCCGTCTGCCCGTACCTTCGTGTAGTATTCATATTGTCCGATAACCCCATAATCTCCTTGCATAACACCTGGATAGGCTCGGTTTACCGAATAAACTTGACTTCGATGAGCGTGTAACGCACGCCCTTTTGTTTCACGATGATTCACAATGTTCACCTTACCAGTTATGGGGACTGCACCGGTTGGTGCTGAATCTGCGCAATAATCATAATAGTGAGGAATCGATGCGAAAAACAAGGTGCAATAATGAGAGGGCGTCAATTTCTCCTCTGATTGAAGAACCGCTTGTTCTGTAGCTCGGGAAATGGCTATATGATCTCTATGTCCAGTAACTCCGTTTGGAGGAAACGTAACGACGACATGTGGCAGCAGCTGCATAATAAGAGATTCAATTTTTGCGGCCAATTCGTTGATATCCTGGTTAATTAAACTTCCATCCGCGTAATGAAGCAAATACAAGTTAGTTACGCCTATAACGTTACAAGCCTGTGACAATTCCCGCTCCCGGAGTGTGGCGAGTTCCTTCTTACAGGTTACCAAATACTCGCCAGACTTACCCCCGCATCCAGAGGTTGCACAAATCAAATTGATGTCGTGACCGGCTTTCTTATATTTGGCCATGGTGCCGGCGCAAGCGAAGGACTCATCATCAGGATGGGCAAACACGAACAACAGTCTTTTTTTCATAGGATCCCTCCATTGGAGTAATCATCCCTCATGAAATTTCTGATAGTGATCTAGAGCAAGAGCCATCATTCCGTATATGGGCTCCTTATTCTTGTTTTCGATTTGTCCGGATGGTACAAAGGCGTTGAATCGGCTCGTTACATACTCCCTTACAAACGCATTGTTTTGAAGTACGCCGCCTTGCAAAATGATTTGGAAAGGTTGTCTATATAAATTTATTCGCTCAATGACGGCCTTAGCACAAGTAAATAATTGTTCGGCTGCTTGGATCATAATAGACTTAGCCACTTGATCGCCCTGCGAATGAGCTTTTGAGACGAGACTGGACAATTCAGCTACTTTTTCCACAGAATAGCTTGAGTTGTATGTCCAATTAAACAAATCTTCTGGATCTTTCAAATCCAAATAAGGAAGAATATACTCAGCCAACTTGTTGGGGGCCACCCGTCCATCCACTGTTTTCAAAATATGAATGATCGCTTGTTTACCGATCCAATACCCGCTTCCCTCATCTCCAACGCGGTGTCCCCACCCCCCTGCTCGGGCAACCTCGCCTTGATCATTAACGCCATAAACGATGGATCCCGTTCCAGCAATCAGAAGAATACCTGGCTGACCATTGGTTGCCCCCAGTAATGCTGCGAAGCCGTCATTTTCAATAATTAAACGTTTGGCACGTATACGCAAATGCTGCAGCGCCTCTTCGACCAACGCTAGGATAATCCTCCGGTCATATTCGGTATCCAAACCGGCTATCCCTAACGCGGCACAATCGGTTTCTAATTCTGTTTCGCCAACCTCCCCATTCCCTACTAATTTACCGTCCTCCAAAGCATTGCGAATCGCATGGATAAGCTCCCTCACGGCTGCTTCTTTACCGACCCCCTGATAATTACAAGATCCTGATCTGCCCTGTCCTCGAATGTGTCCATCCTCATCGAAGAAGTAGCACAGGCTTTTCGTTCCTCCTCCGTCCACTGCAAGGAATGGAATCTTTTTAACAGACATTATGGGTTCCCCCACTCCCTCATGACTTCATCCAAAATCTGCAGCGCAGTTCGGCTCTTATGATCCGACTCTATTAACCATTGATCTAGAGCTAGTTGTTCATGATAACGTATCTGAATCATTCTAATCATCTCTTGGGGGCTTGGTCCTCCAGGCAAGGAGCGTATTTGAACAAAGTTCTCAGGGTCTAAGGCTTGTGCCAATGTGTCTCTATCCATAGTCAACTGACGACCGATGATCTCACTAGCTGCTTCATTAACTAGTTCCCACGTAATTTCATTCGCAGCTAATCCTTCCACCATCGCTCTCTTCACTACTGAGCTAACGATATGGTGGGAAGTTCGGAAGGAGAGTTTGTCCGTTCTAACCAAGGTATCCGCCAGTTCGGTAACGGTAGCGAAGCTGCTTTCAGTCCTTTTACGAAGTACTTCTTTATTAACATCCATAGTCCCCACTACGACGCTTAGTAGTCGATAGATCTTGTCCATGAGTTCAAGAGATTTCCATGCGTAAGGCTGCATATCGTCTTCAGTATCAACTATATCGCCGAAAGGTGTATTATGCATCATTGCAAGCACGGAATCCGCATTGCCTACACAGCTAGAAAGAAGGGCGCGCATGTGTTCTAGCGAAACAGGATTTCGCTTTTGCGGCATAATAGAACTGATTTGAACATACGGACTGGCTACCTTTATAGCGGCGAACTCCTGTGTACACCAGAGCAACAAATCCTGAACGACTCGACCCAGGTTGATCGCTGCAAGTTTAATGGAAGTAGCAACCTCTCCCAAATAATCCGCTCCGCCAATCGCATCATAGGAATTCTCTACAAGCTCATCGAAGGCTAGAAGCTCTTTCATTCGGTTCCGATCAATTGGAAAGCCTGACGTTGTGAGGGCAGCTGCTCCCATACTGCTGCGGTTGCAATTATGGTAAGCGGCCGTCATCCGGCGGATGTCTCTCGTAAGCGAGTCAACAACAGCCATGATGTAGTGAGCCATGGTGGTTGGCTGCGCCTGCTGCGTATGTGTGTAGCCAATCATCAACGTATGAATATGCTCCTCTGCGAATTGCAGAAGCTGCTTACGTAACTGTAAACCGGATTGCATCGTAACCAGAAGCTTCTCCCTAAGTACCATCCGGTAAATAGTGACACCCATATCGTTACGGCTCTTCGCTAGATGCAAATTTCCCGCAACGTCGCCTGCGTGCTGCTGCAGCTGGCTTTCCACCTGAAAGAATAAATCCTCAAATTCACCCGTATAACTAGAGTGGCGGAGATGATCCAAGTCAAGATGTACAATGGCTGTCGCAATCTGGCTTGCCTCATCTTGTGAAATCAACTGCTGCTCCTTCAACATAATCAAATGAGCCTTATTAATGGCCATCATGGCATCCAATAAATGCTGTTTGGCTTCATTAAAAGCAGGTTCTAGAACAGCTTCTGTATAGGTTTTACCAGGAAAAACCTTACCTTCACTTTCCAAAATAGACTCACGATTTCCCATCCAGTTATTCCCCTCCGTCTTTCATTACTGGTTTCTGTAACCAGTTTTCAAGTAATTGATGTAAGTTGGTGACTGCTTCTGCTATAATCCATTCCCCTGCTTCTAAGGATGTCTGCCCGACATGCCCCGTGTACCCATTCCATCCTTCTGGACTGCCTTCCACCAACACATAAGGTAGATTTGAAAGTGAATGATTTGCTGTTAGGTCTACGTCACTGTCACTAACATGAACCAAATCCGGTCGAAATGCTTTGACAACCGACATTTCATACGGGCCTCCATGACCTCTGCCCGTTGTTCCTGCAAAGATTCCAGCTTCTTCGGCACTTTGCGTTGTTACCATTTGCCACCAGTTCACTAATAGAACACTAGCGTCCTTATAGGTTGCTGTAATAGCTTCCGCTACTGTTCTGGATACACCCATATTCCCATCATGCGCATTTAACAACAGCACATTTCGGATACCCAACTGACAGATCCCGTCAACAATTTCATATAAATAATCGGTAATGACTGACGGACTCACTGAGATCGTTCCTGGATAATGACGGGTCTTTCCAGGACAAGCGGTATAAGGGATAACGGGATAAATGAGTGGCTTCAAAGCAGGATTAAGACGATCAGCGAATCCTTTCGCTAGAATGACATCCGTACCGAGTGGTGAATGCGGGCCGTGATATTCGATGGATCCGAGCGGCACCACTGCAAAACGGACTTCTTCTAATATAGTCTGTAGATCACGGCCGTGTACTTCCCTTATATCCATGGGCTTGATTCCCCCGTTTGATAAATTGGGAGGCCCGTTCAGGCCTCCCTCTGTAGTTATAACTATTGCTTTAAGCTGATCATGTTCACGAAGAGGCGAATAGAACCAGGGACAAGGTTCGGGATTTCACGGTACCATACAAGCGAACTGTAGGTGTAAGTTCCCTTACCGTATTTAGCGCTTAGGAACGTTCCGGTAAATTCCTTCTCCCCTGCATCACCGTTAGAGATCAGCTGCGTGTACTCTTTGCCCCACTCAGACGGGTTGTAAGCCGAACGATCTTGAATCCAATTGTTCCAATCTGCATCTGTAATTTTATTAGGAGTCGTAAAGATCGGATGATCAGGTGCCAGCATTGTTACTTTGGAATTCTCATCCGTGACACGCCATTGAATTAACGGTTCTCCAATTTTTATCGGATAAGGGGCAAGTTCAGGTTTCCATTTATCTTCCGGCTTATGATATTGAACGACCAGATTTCCGCCATTTTCCACATAAGAGAGAAGTCTTTGATTGCTCGATAACAACTCTGGACGGAAACCATATGCCCGAATGCCCAATACAATCGTATCATATTGAGATAAGTCAGCTGACTGGATCGCTTTATCGTCGAGTTTCGTTACGTTCACGCCAAATTGGGTTAAGTACTGATCAATATTGTCGAAACCACTAGATACATATCCCACTTTGAGACCTGTAGGTACCTTCAAGTCAAAGGCCTGAATCTTTAATTCTGCTGGCTGAATCAAATAGGTTTTACCGATATGTGGATAATCGATAATTTGTACGTTTTCCTTGCTGGTAACATCACCGCTTGTTGCTATCGCTGTTACTGTATATTTGCCAACTGCTGTTCCAGCAGGCGCTTTGACTTGGAACGTAACCGGCTTCGTTTCACCTTTGGCAGCGAAATTTACTTCTTGAGATGCAGGTGTTACATTCCAATCCTTAGGGACGTTCAAGGAAATAGACGTTTTGGTAGCGCCTGGCGAGTAGTTGCGTACTGTAACTTTGACCGGAAGAGGCTCTTCGGTTTTCAATGTGTTAAGTACCGTAGCCTCAGGGCTCAACGACATAGCAAAAGCCGGGAGCACAGCCACTTGATTCGATGGGGTAACACGTATTTTTCCTGAAACATTATTTAACTGATACAAGACATCCGCACTTACTACAGATGGTTGATATACCTGGAACTCTACTGCATTCTTAGGGACTTGAACCTCAAAAGTGGCAGAAACCGTCTTATTATAGCTAAGTTGGTCAAACTTTGTGTTTCCGACTGCTTTCGTTGTCCAGCCCTCAGGCACATTCAGCCCGAGCTCAACGTTCTTCAGATTGTTCTTACCGCCACTGTAAGCGGAGACTACCATTTTGACCGTTTGACCTGCAACGAGTTCACCGGTTTCCGGTTTTACCTTCACAACCAACGATGATGCTTCCATACCTGCTTTATTCAGTTGGGCATCCTTCACTTGAAGGCGGTATAGTAAGTCGGTCTTGACGCTTGCATCCAGCGTCGATGTTTTCACATCGCTCACGGCTGTTTCTACATCTGCCTTCATTTCTTGTACCTCACGCGCCACGTCAGAGAACACAGGGTATGCTTTAACGACTTCTTCCGCATCCTTATGGAGGGCTCGCAAATCTTTGATCACTTTGTTATCTTTGCCCTTCGCTTCTATCTCTTTAGCCAAATCATCGAAGGAGAAAGCAATACCGTCGAAGAAATCATTTTCCTTTTCGGATTTAACCGCTGAATTTAATTTGTAATAGTTAAAGCTCGGACCTTCATCAACATGTCTTCCCATCCCTTGGCTCTTATGCATAAAACGGGATTCTTCTCCCAATTGGACATAAGAAGCACCGTAAATTTCATCGTAATCTCCTACAGGTACAGCCACGTTGTAATCTTTATCATTGGCAGGCAGGTACAGTTTCTTAATTTGCCAAGGCTGCAAGCCGTTTTTCAAGTGTTCTGGAAACACCTCGGGGTTAGCTGCATCCTTGAATGCACGAACGGTTATAACGTTAATGGCCCGATGATGACCATGTGTCGATTCTTCGTTAAGGAAAGAAGGAATCACTACATCAGGGCGCAGCTCCCGAATTTTCCGAATAAGTCTTTCATAGACCACCGAATCTCCCCATTTTTGCAGTGTTTCATCGGGGCTTTTTGAGAAACCAAAGTCAAATATAGGATCATTGATTTGCTCGCTTAACATACCCAACGTGACATTCGTGATTTTGGAGGCTTCCTGCAGTTCGCGTGAGCGAATAATGCCTAACGCATTACCTAGTTCACTGCCGATCTCATTCTGGCCTCCTTCCCCACGGTTTGCAATGACACTTAATGTATTGACTCCTTTTCCTAATGAAAGATAAGCAAGCATAGCACTATGCTCGTCGTCAGGGTGAGCTCCCGTATTCATAGCGCTCGCGATGGTTGTGAGAGGTTTAATCGATTTCCAGAGATCAACAACGCCTCTGTCGGCGCTGACCGGCTGCGCCATGCTAGGAAACAGCAAGGTACCTACTACGGCAACGCTAGTTACACTCGTAAACACTTTCTTCCATGTACCTTTCTTCACTTTAACTCCTCCTTATTCACCTTTTATCATCAAGCAGCGGTCTTGAACCCTATAAGCTCCCGCAGAATGATCAACCTTTACACAGCTGTACCCGCTTTGTCACCGGTCAATTTTTTAGATATAAAGAGAACAATGATAATGAGGATGATTTGAAGAACGCCATAGGCGCAAGCGGTTCCGAATTCGAACGCATACATTCTTTGGAAAATTTCCACCGAAATCGGGGCTGTTCTAGATGTAAACAAGAGAATCGATGATACGAATTCACCGATGCCAGTTACGAAGGCCAATAAAGTTCCCGCTAAGATCCCGCTAAGCGACAAGGGAAATACGATTCGACGAAAGCTATACCACCAGGAAACTCCCAGATTACGCGCTGCCTCTTCGATCGAAGGATCCATCTGCATAAGCGTTGCCGACGTTGAGCGGAAAACAAGCGGTAAATGACGTACAAAGTAAGCTAATGGCAAAATCCAGAACGTCCCCACAAGAACTTGCCCAAAACTGTAGGCAGACGGTGTACTGAAAGCAGTAATTAAATTAATCCCTACAACCGTTCCTGGTAATGCCCAAGGGAGCATAATAAACACATCAAGCAATGTCTTCCCTCTAAATTTGAGGCGAACGATCGCATAGGCTGCAGCAACACCGAAGATCACATTGCCAACCGTTGCAACAAAGCTCATTTTGAAGCTGTTAGCAATAGGACGCCACGTTTTGCTGTTAGTAAACAATTCCACATAATGGCTAAATGTATATTCTGGCGGCAGTATTTGTGTCGTCCATGTACCATCGGTAGAAAAGGATATGAGAATCAATACCAGAATGGGCAGGAGCAGAATGACAACACCTATCACGGAGAGGAACATGGCCGTATATTTTCCCCATGCACTCTTGACCTCTGTCCGGTGTACACTAACTCCTTTGCTCAAGTTCTGGTAGTTTCGCAAGCCTTGATACCAGCGCATAATGATGAGAAATAGGATCGAAACAATGGATAATAAGGTAGACTGCGTAGCTGCCATATCCAAATTTCCATTTGTTCGGGACAAATAGATTTGCATCGTCATCGTTCTTTCGATTCCGAAGATGAGAGGTGCCGTATAAGAAGCCATGGCAATCATGAAGACAAGCAAGGACGAAGCCACGATAGCTGGGGTGAGCATGGGTAATATGATTCTCCGCCAAATATAAAGACGTCCGGCTCCAAGACTTGCAGCTGCTTCCTCCAGTGAGGGGTCGAGCCCCTTGATCGCAGCGGAAGCGGTCATATAGAAATAGGTGTACATCGTAAAGGTGTGAACCATGAGAACGCCCCATACCCCTTTTAGCGAGAACGGCACGTGGTCCATCTCAAACCAAAGCTTAAGCGTCCGCGGAATTATACCGCTTTCTCCATATAGAAAAGTGAATGAAAGTACGCCTACCAACGGTGGCAGCGCCATCGGCACCATAGCAAGAACAGTAAGGGCTTTACGGCCTGGAAACTCATAGCGTTCCAATAGAAAAGCCATGGTGACTCCGACTATCGCGCATGTCACTACACTTAGAACGGATATATATACACTGGTCCAGAGAGCCTCCAAATTGGCGGTATGCTCCAAGCTGAAGAACCGAGCATAGTTTTTCAAAGTAAAGTTGCCTTCCATTTGAACGCTCTGAATAAAAGTCTGATACAGCGGAAAGAGCACATAGCCCAGCAGTATCAGAAACAAGGGAGCAATTAGTACGTATACGAAATGAGGCGAAGTAGTGATGGATGGCCGTTTGATCACAGAATGATGAGATGCTGGTTTCTTAAAGGTCATATTCTCATCCTCCGCCTATTCTAAAAAGTAAATGCTTTCCTTTGGTATATGCATCGCAAGTGTATCGTCACGCTGTCGTACTTGATGACCCTGATTGACGAACATCGCTTTCAAGGGCTTATTTGATACGTCCGTCAAATAATTGACATTCACCCCGGTGAATTCTGCGATGACAACTTTAGCTAGGAAAGTGTTCTCCGATTGTGAAGATTCTGTTTGTGCCTCGCGTACCGCCTCAGGGCGAATAGACAGAGTGGTTTGTGCACCCACTGCAAGGTGACAATTAGGTGCCGTATGACTCACCAATCCGCATAGAACTAGATCCGGTGAAACTCTAACATAGACCTGATCTCCTTCTATTCGCTCCACGGTTCCATTCCATAAATTAGACTCGCCTATAAAGGAAGCGACAAAACGATTAATAGGTCGGTTATAGATTTCCTCCGGCCTTCCAACCTGCTGAACAACGCCGCCTTGCATGACCATGATCCGATCCGACATCGCCATGGCCTCAGCTTGATCGTGCGTCACATAAATGGTTGTAATACCAGATTCAAGCTGCAGTCTTTTAATCTCCAAGCGTGTTTCTTCTCTCAGTTTGGCATCTAAGTTGGATAAAGGCTCATCTAGCAGTAAGATATTCGGCTCAATCACAAGTGCTCTGGCAAGCGCAACACGCTGCTGCTGACCACCAGATAGTTGGTCAATTCGCCGATTGCCATAACCCTGCAAGTGAACTTGCTGTAACGCACGCTCTACCCTTTGGAGACGTTCTTCTTTCGGCCGTTTTCTAACCTGCAAGCCAAAGGCCACATTCTCAAATACCGTCAGATGAGGAAATAAGGCATAGTTCTGAAACACCATTCCCGTATTGCGTTTGTGAGGCGGCACTGTCGTTACATCTTGATTGCCAAATACGATACGCCCAGAGCTTGGATAATAAAAGCCGGCAATCATTCTCAAAGTTGTTGTTTTTCCGCATCCGCTAGGACCAAGGAAAGTAAAGAATTCACCGGGCTTAATCCGAATATGTACATCCTGAACGCCCGATACTTTCCCAAATTGCTTGGTTACATGTTCTAGAGCGACTTCGATCACGTACCGTACCTCCCTTACTTTGAGTCGGGTAGAGGAGCTATCTCTACCCGAACGGATGTTTCGCTTATTTCGCGCCTTTTCCTTTAATGCTCTCATCCCAATACTGCATCCAATCTTTCTCTTTATCAGCCATGACTGTCCAATCGATATTCATTGGCTTAAGTTCAATGCCTTTCAGCCAAGCTGGAAGTGAGTCTTTGCTAATATCCGTACGCGTAGGGATCTGGAACAGTTTATCGGCAAGCTCTACACGAAGTTTGGAGTCGAAAAGAAACTCATAAAACTTCTTCGCTGCTTCTTTGTTCTTAGCATTTTTTACCATACCTACGCCGTCTACAAGGATAGGTGCCCCGCTCGCTGGGTAAATAAAATCAAACGGCTGATTTTTCAAATGCTTCTGAATCATTATGTCCTGCAAGTTCCAGAGCGAAAGTGTTCCTTCTTCACGGGCTAATTTTAAGTAAAGGTTAGTAGGATCTTGGGCATATTCCTTCGTATTGGCATCCAGCTTCTTCAGCCAGTCATACCCTTTTTTAGGATCAGCGGCACCTTCCTTGAAAATCATGGCGGAATAAATCGTTCTCATCGTTCCTGATGCAAGCACGCCCCGAATGATAATCTTCCCTTTGTATTTCGGGTCAAGAAGTGCATCCCAATCTTTAGGAGCGTCTTCCTGCTTAAGTGCTTTGGAGTTGTACATGATCACTTCGGGCAGCAGCATTTCACCATACCAACGATCCTTAGCATCTTTGTACAAAGCAGGAATGCTATCTGCGAAACTTGGCTTGAAGCTTTCCAAGAGATCTTCGTTCGCCGCCGTCATCAGACCAGATTGGGTACCACCCCACCAGAAATCAGCTTGAGGATTGGCCTTTTCTCCCCGTACACGTTCCAGAATCTGCTGAGCTCCCATCGTTAATACCTCGACTTCAACTTCCGGATGCTTCGCATTGAATTTTGGAATAATTTCATCGACAACACTTTTATCTCTAGCGGTATAAATAACAAGCTTTTGCTTCTCTGCGGGTTTAGGTGCCTCCGTAACTGCCGGTTTGTCAGAAGGTTTCACCGTGGGTGCTTGACTAGCATTTCCAGAACTCGGTGTGGAGCCTCCGCAAGCTGTAATCACAACCATCATGATGCTGACTAGAGTGCCTACCAGCATTCTGGACATTTTCCCCTTACTTGTTCTCATTCACATAACCTCCCGAAAGGTATATTTTATTGGAATTAACTACGGGGAAAGCTTCAAGGACGCTGTGAATCGCCCCGATAAGGCCAGCTTTGTAGCCTAGAGCCGCCAGCTTGATTTGGGGTACGTACGGAACCCATTCCGTCAGCATACCTTGGATCTTCTCAACACCGCTTTCCTCGATGTCAATCATCTCCCCGCTTAAAATCAACAAATCTGGATCGAGTATACTGACCATATTCGCGATTCCGTAGGCCCAATGTCTGTAGATGTCATTTAACAATCGACCTGCCTCTGTATGACCATCTTCCGTATGGCGTATCAGTTGTTTAATCACACCCGGATCTTCCATAAGGGAAGGCAGTACTTTTCTGGCTTTTTCTTGGATGACTGGGACGGAGTAATTCCCTTCAAAAACGCCATATTCACCCCGGTTCAGCTTCTTTGCCTGACCCACCATCATATATCCGATCTCTCCAGATGCTTCACGCGAGCCTCTATAAAATTGCCCATCTAGGATGATTCCCGCGCCGATTCCCGTCCCTACATACATATAAACCTGATTCTTAACTCCGTTGCCGACACCCTTATGAAACTCCCCTAAAGTCATCAAATTAACGTCATTATCAATCACAACAGGTAGACCTAATCGCTCCTCGATCTCCTGTTTCACCGGTAAACCCATCCATCCTGTGCTTGGCGCATAACTCACGGTTCCATCGCGACGCTGTGTAATTCCGGGTAAGCCTAAGCCAACACCTAGTAAGCGAGATTTCTCGAACCCACTCTTGCTAAGCAAAGTCTGCAGACCCAATTCTAGACAACGAATGGCCATATCGCCATTTGTTGGTTGCTGCAAGCGAAAGTTGTAATCAACTAACAAATCTCCACTTAGATCAGCGATAGACATATACAGCGTACTACCCTCAAAAATGGCCCCAACTACGCCATATGCTTGAAAATTATACTCGAGCAGGATCGGCTTTCTTCCGCCTTTGGACTCACCTACACCAACTTCATGGATTAGCCCTTCCTTCATCATTTCATCGACCAACGCGGAAACACACGGACGACTTAGCTCCGTTAGCTTTGCCAAATCTGCTCTCGAAACCCGCTTATTTTCCCTAAGCTTACGCAGGATCTCCTGTCTGTTCAATTGTTTTACGAGCTTGCTATTTCCAGTTTGATTGCGACCAAGCACCTTGTTCACCCCCTTTGATAGTTAGAATGACTAACAAAGTTTTCTAATACGATACTTATTATTGATTTACCGAATTAAGTACAACTTCAATAAAAAAATGAGATCGTATTCATACATCCATGCATGACTGGAAAAAGTGGCTGTCGCAAAAACCATTGACTTTCCCATGTAAGTGAAAAAAAACAAAAAAAAGAGAAGGCAAGAATACTCTTGCCACCTCATTGAAAAGTGTTTCTTCGTTAATCTATCGAATTTAAGCTCGTAAGACGTAAGTATTTTACCCCTAAGTTCTCATAAATGACGAATCATGTGTACTTGTTCCACAAATTTAGTAAATCCTAAACGCTCAAATAGCCCAATAAGTCCCTTGTTGGAATCTCTTATGTTCATGGTTATACGCTTACAAGTAAACGAAAAAGGTGCGTATACTTCACTTAATGCTGCTTTGAGGATTTCTTCTGCATCTGTTCGGCCCGGAATCGATTCACATTGATAAAGTGCGATGGTTGACAGGTTCCCGTCATCTCCGAAAATTCGCTTATAAAGTGCGTAACCAACAACCTCATCTTCATGATCAGAGACGATGATACATTCCCCATCCTTCATACTTGCCCATTGTGTTTGCCATGCTGACAAATGTCTGTAGAATGACATTCCTTTCACTTCCACAGCCCGTCCTCGTCTCGTTACATATTCGTTTAGAGAGTTTGCCTGCAGGAGACTTGCATCCAAGGCTTCTGTCTGTTGTAAGCTGATTAACTGCTCAGTAATAACATAACCGACGCTTTGATAGAGCTTAATCGCAGCTTTATTTTGAATAAGCGCCTCCAGCAAGGCGATATCTACACCTTGTTCACGATACAACTGGAGGTTTCTTTCCATCAGTTTTTTTCCAATCCCTCTGCCCCTATGTTCAGTCGCAATGCCAGTACCTCCATTCCATGCCACTCTCTTTCCTTCAATGACACGGAACCCATTCATCACGAAGCCAATAGGGTCCCTATTTTCGCACACGACTAAGGATTTCTCTAGTGAGAGCCCCTCGTTGACAGATCTTGCAAGAAATTTGTCCAAGTTCAGTGTACTATTTAAGAAATAACCTTCGAATCCCTTATTCCACAACGCCACCATGTCTTCGGCCGACATTTCGCTCATTTTTTTGAAAATCATAAGCCTCTACCTCCATCGTGAATTATCCTTGGATATAGCGGAATACCTTTTTTTCCATCTCATTAATCATGGATTTATAGCCAGTTTCCTCACCGCTAAGCATAAATTGCAGAGCAAGGCCATCCCGAACGGACCAGAATAAACGGGAGGCAACCGCAATATCAAGGTCGGAGCGGAACTCCCCTGTCTTCATGCCGCCCTCCATAATTTCCTGCATGAACAATAATGCTTTATTTGCATATTGGTTCCATCGTTCCGTTAATTCCGGTTGGCGCGCTGCATACAGCATAAATTCCAAATGAAAAGCTAGCCATTTGCGCAGTTCGTCGAGTGATTGTCGACGGAATCGATCAAACATATAGCGAATTTGATCTTCTGCGCTTGGCATATTTTTGAAATCTTCACTGGAGTTCTCCACCATCGCATTCATTTTATCGTCGGCCATTTGAATATACATCTCTTCTTTGCTGGAAAAGTAACTGTAGATTGCGCCTTTGCTCATCCCCAAATGCCGCACGATATCATCAATGGTCGTAGCTTGAAAGCCTTTTTCGATAAAGCAATGCAGGGCTCCCTCAAGAATAATCGCTCTTTTTTCATCTTTATAAGCCTGCGTAACTTTAGGTGACATTCAGCACCTCCTTCTTTCTTTTTTCACATCAAAACGCCCAATCACCGTTACGAAACAGCGGCTCTTTTTCCCCATTTTCCAAAATCCCATCAATATTCATATCTGCTGAGCCCATCATAAAATCAACATGCGTCAAACTGTCGTTGAGCCCATGATTCTGAAGATCTTGTTGGCTCATATCGATTCCGCCATTCAGGCAGAAAGGAAAAGCTCTACCGATGGCAAAATGGCATGAGGCATTCTCGTCGTAAAGCGTATTATAGAAAATAAGATTCGTGTTAGAGATAGGCGAGCGATGCGGCACTAAAGCAATTTCACCCAAATAGTGAGAGCCCTCATCAATCTCAATGAGACTTCTCAAATGTTCTTCCCCCTTCTCAGCCTTAAAATCAATAATCCGCCCTTCTTTGAATGTTAAAGTAAAGTTCTCAATGAGGTTGCCGTTGTAACTCAGCGGCTTGGTACTTTTCACGGTTCCGTTTACGCCATTTTTTAAAGGAGATGTAAATACTTCCTCTGTCGGCAGGTTTGCAATAAAGGAAATGCCATTGCTGTTGATAGTACCGGCCGAAACCCAAATATGATCAGGCGGCAGACATACTGTAATGTCTGTGCCGTTGCCGCGGTAATGAAGCGCCTTATATTGGCGTTCATTAAGTCTTTTTGATCTTGTGTTTAGAGCAGTTGAATGTTCTTTCCAATCCTGTACCGGATCATCACAGTCAGCTCTAGTTGCTTTGAAGATGGCATTCCATAGCGCATCAACACGCTCTTCTTCGGGGAGCGAAGGAAACACCTTATCCGCCCATGAAGGCGAGGGAACAGCGATAATCGACCAACTGACTTTGTTGGTTAACCTTGCGACAGACAGCTCCTTCAATGCCGTATTCGATGTTCTACTCGCTGTTTGAATACGTTTGGGGTCGATGCCATTCATCAGATCGGGGTTATTTGCTACCACATAGAGAAATGCAGCATTATTTCCAGCTAATTCTTCATACCCTTTTGCCCGCCACATAGGGTATTCAAGCAATGCTTCCTCGGGCGCTAGTTCATACTTTAACCGAGTAATTTCTTCGTCGAACCACTCGACATAAACATGCTTTGCGCCTACCTCATAGGCTTGCTTGACCAATCTGCGTACGAACTCCCCCGATATTAAAGGTGCGAAGACGACCAATGTCTGTCCCTGTTGGATGTTGACACCTAATTGGATGGCTAGAGCTGCATATTTATCTAAATTGTCTTGGAATGAATGCACGTAAATCCTCCTTCAAGCTAAAATACGACTTAATAAAGACTGACCAGTCGTTTTATTATTTTAATTATTATGCCATTTCATGGCAGCTGTCAAGAAATAAAAAAGAAGCCTTTCGGCTCCGATCAGTTCACACCTGTTTTAGTACGTATTATAAATATTTTCGCACTCGGTTCCTAATGGTTGATAAAAGCAATGCTTTTTATAACGACCTACAAAAGGCTGATTATACCAAGTAGGAGGACACTCTCCGGGAGGTCTGAAATACCACAGACTTAATTTTGCCGGCCATAGTATCTCTCCATCGACAGACCTTTTAGCAAGCCGTTTTTCTCGTTCTCTCGGTTTTTGATAAAAGTATCCGTGCTATATGATTTAACTTGTACAGACTTATAATCATTAACCCTACAGATTCTCCACGCTCTCCCGTAAAAAAGCGATGGAACTCTGGACATCCTCTGCCATCGTGCATACAGGGTTCGTTTCTACGGGGTGCCATAGCTCAAGCGCTAACAAACCACCATAATTGGCATGGGCTGCTGCTTCCAGTAACGCGCGCATGTCAATTTCCCTTCTGTCACTGTGCCTAAAGCATATAGAAAAAGGTCAGTCTGCTGCGGCAGACCGACCTTTCCTTTCTTCAACTAACGTTCAACTAACTTTTCCTTGAATCCACTTAGGCTCCTCATTGCCGAACCTAACGTTCTGTCGAAATTGCAGCTGTAAACTTCCATCATTGAACGTACATACGACAGTTACGCAAAATGGCGCTTCCACGTATCTTAACGTTAATAAGAGCATATTCGAATCCTGCCATGTTGCTGAGCCGAATGCGACATTTTTCTGTCTCATATGCAGTGTATAGATTCCCTCCAACCATTCGTTTCTACCAAAGTAAATCGTATGTTTCCCTGCGTTATTTTGAACCGTAACATTGGCTGAATCCTCTGTAAAATCAATGGAAAATGTTTGAATTTGCTCCTCATTTTCTTCTAACTCAAACTCGATTCCCGATATGCTGGTCTCCAGCGCTGAGCTTGAAAGAAATCGCGGCGGTTCTAAGCTCAGTCCATGCAGCACATGGGTTAGCGACTCATAGGCTTCCGTGTCCACAGGCAGCTCTTCGGTTTTCATGGCAGGCAGCAGATGCTCCCAGACTACATCAAGTACGTCTTGCATGTTATTGACTCCAGACGTTATCGCGATGACGGCATCCTGCTCCGGGAGAACAATGCAGAACTGCCCGAAAGCTCCGTCTCCTCGATATGCGCCGTGACGGCATCTCCAGAATTGATACCCATACCCTTGAGACCAGTCATTATTGGTGCTGGAGTCATTGGAAATTTGCTTCGTTGTCGCTTCTTCTATCCAAATCTCAGGAATGAGCTGGTTCCCATCCCATTGACCTTTTTGTAAATATAGCTGTCCAAACTTGGCAATATCCTCGGTTTTGATCTTCATTCCCCAGCCGCCAATGTGGATGCCGCGAGGGCAGCTTTCCGAAGTGGCACCTTGGATATCCAGCGGTTCCAACAGTCGCGGCTGCAAATAGTCCAGTAACGTTTGACCGGTTACCTTCTGTAAAATGGCCGAAAGCATATAAGTCGCCCCGCTGTTATACACGAAATGCGTACCTGGCTCATGTTCCACGGGAATGTTTAAGAAATTGTTGACCCAGTTATCGGTTGACTGCATCTTTCCACTCGTATCTTGCGCATGACCTGTACCCATCATGAGTAAGTGTCGGATGGTCATTGCAGCTAGGTTAGGTGAAACTTCTGGCGGCAAATCCTCAGGGAAAAAGGAGACAACCCGGTCATCGAGCGAGACTCGCCCTTCTCCCACTAACAATCCGATGGCTGTTGAAGCAAAGCTTTTAGTTAAGGAAAATAGCATATGCGGACGTTCAGGCAAATAAGGTGTCCACCATCCTTCCGAAACAACGTGCCCATGTCGGAGGAGCATGAAGCTATGAAGCTCTAGACTGCGGTCTTGAATTTCTTTTAGAAAGCTCGTAATCGAGGAAGACGCGATACCTTGACGCTCAGGCTGACTTCTTGGTAGGGATCGAATTGGACTCATTCTTGTCTCTCCTTCTACACACCAGAATATGTAAATCAACAAGACTATTATATCACTTACAATGGGTACTTTTACAAATAATAGATTACAAGACTACTACGACCGTCAATTGATTTACTACAGGTATTCAACTCCTTAGAGCATTCGGCTTTTGTGAGGGCAGATGAGCAATAGTGTGGCTAACAATGTTGTAATTTCTGCAACAATACACACGCTCAAGGCTATTTTGCAAGTTGAAGTTATAGTTTGTACAACAATTCGAGACCATTTGATGAGAAATCGCCTTTATAATGCCAATTTGTTGTACATTATGCAACAATGTAGGGAAAGAGGTGAGATTTTGGCACAATTGTTGCACTTTCTGCAACATCATTCATTAAGCAACCTCAATTCAGCATTTAGGAGATTTGAACCCGATTTAAGACACCTCAATGCAGAGCAAAATTGGACGAATGAATCGAAGGTCTCCTTCGAACAACCTGCGTGCCGAAAAAAACCGCTTCTTCCCCCTTTAAGGAAATGAAACGGTTTCTACCCTCTTCAGAGTCTTTTCAATCGAATCAATTTACTGTCAAAATCCCCTGTTAGCTTTACCTTTAAGCCGACATGCATTAAATTTTTACCCTTGAATTGAATGGGGCCGTTTTCAATCCCAAAAACCTGATAGTCAACATCTGGCTCAAGACCTTGAAGATATAATCGAGGTAATTCAGAGGCAAATCGCTGAGCATGCAAAAAGACAAAAACAACGGCCTCACTGCCATCTGTACTTATATACTGGACTGCTGCGAAATTAGATTCTCGAAGGGAGTGCAGCCGATATAGATTTCCCGCACTAATAATCGGCCTTATTTGTTTATATAACTGAATGAAAGTGGACGCCTCTTGAAACTCGTCTTCCGACCATTGCTTCAAGTTCGCTCCAATGCCCAATCCCCCCATCATGGCACTATGAAAGCGAAATGATAATGGAAGTTTTCTTCCATTTAAACCGTGCGGTGAATCCGTGACCCAACACATCATCACATGAGGACTATACACATACGAGAAGCCCTCCTGAATGCTAAGCCGATCGAAGGCGTCCGTATTGTCGCTAGGCCAGACTTGATCCGCATATCGCAGGATACCGAAATCAATCCGTGCTCCCCCGCCTGCGCATGATTCAAATTCAACGTCAGGAAACCTTTTTCTTAGTTCAGCCCATATCTCATATAAATTCTGTACATGTTTAACCCATATGGCATGATTCGGATTTTGAAATTTGTAACTCGTTCCCGGTTCTGTAATGGTACGGTTCATGTCCCATTTGATAAAAGAGATCTGATTGGTACTTAATAAGTCCGTCATGAAATCCAAAATAAATTGCTTAACTTCCGGTTTACCTACATTCAACGTGTACTCATTCCTAAGTTGGGTGCCTTCTCGTGTAGGAAATTGATAAACCCAATCCGGATGCTTTCGATAAAGATCGCTATCTGGATTCACAGCCTCTGGTTCTACCCAAAGGCCAAAATCCATCCCCAAGCTCGTCACTTCATCAATCAGCTCGTGAAGACCGTTCGGAAATTTGGACGGGTTTACATACCAATCCCCAAGTCCAGCTTTATCGCTGTTTCGGCTGCCAAACCATCCGTCATCCACGACAAACAGCTCTACACCAAGACGGGCAGCTGATTGTGCCAGCTCCTTCTGTCCCTTGGCCTCCACGTCGAAATAGGTAGCTTCCCAAGAATTGTAAAGCACTCTTCGTGGAGCTCGAGAAGGAAAAATTGCTTCCCTTTGATACGTATGCAGCTTTCTGCTCATATCACCAAACCCAGAAGAGGTGAAACCACCAATAAAGGAAGGGGAAGTGAATACTTCTCCGGCATGTAACATAATCGAACTATCAAAATCGTTTATGCCGCCTACGACTCTGACATGATTAAAGTTGGACTTCTCCATAACGATTTTCCAATTTCCACTCCAACCGAGCACACCGAACCAGACTTTACCTGAAGCTTCGTCAGCTTTGCCATTATCAATCGCAAACCAAGGATTCGCATGCGGTCCTGTGAAGCCTCTTCTCGATTCAAGTGTTTGCTTACCTTCCGACAGCATCGTCTCTCTCAGCTGGAATTCCCCGCCCATCTCCCCGAAACGTGAGTCAGACGATAGTCCGAAAGAGAAGGTAATGACCATGCAGCGGACATCAGCTGTTCAATCACGATGTCTTCCTTACTTTGATTCCATACTTCAACATGTCTCTCAATTAAATCAAGGTGGTAAACCATTTTATAATGAATGTTCACAGCGAAATCATAATAAACATCTTTGAGCTGAACGATTAAAGTATCCGTAGATTGTATTTCATACCCGATATAGGCCATTTTCAAATCTCTTACACCATCATGAAACCGTGCTTTCAAGCAAGGTTCCACATAACTGCTTCCACCCCAACAGCCATATTCCTCCATCTCCCGTTCCAATTCCGCATCGAATGAACTGTGGTGATGGCTCTTAAGAAGATACCCACATTCCCGCGCATCAACCGTTTCTCCCCAATAAACCTGCTGCAAGATCCCCTTTTCGTTGATACCGAACAGATAGGACGTACTTCTCAATTGAATTTCGAACAATCGCAAATCTTCGTGAAAGGTTATCGACATGGAAGCCACCCCATTGTTGTAATTTAATGTTACCCTTTGATTGCTCCTGCGGTAATGCCTTTTACAATAAATTTCTGCATAAGTAAGAAGAAAGCAACGATTGGAATCATCCCCATCACCGCATAAGCAAATGCCAGGTTGAGATCACTGCTGTATTGACCGAAAAAATAATACTGCTGGAGCGGAATTGTACGCAATTTCTCTTTTTGCAGAAAAAGTAACGGAAGCAGGAAATCATTCCATATGTAAAGCGTATTCAGTACCATGACTGTAGCTGTCACCGGCTTTAACAAGGGAAAAATGATCCGAAAGAAAATCCCCGGCACAGAGCACCCGTCTATTTTGGCTGCCTCTTCCAATTCTCTCGAAATGGCTTTAATGAATCCTGTAAAGAAGAATACACCGGTTTGAACGCCAGCGCCGCCATAAATCAAAATGATGCCCCAACGCGTATTGATCATATGAAACATTTTCCCCAACTGATAAAGAGGCAGCATCGTAATCTGAAAAGGCACCATGATTCCCGCTAAAAATAAGAGGAAAATGAGTTGAAAATATAACCCTGTTCTTCTTGCAATGGCATATCCTGCCAGAGAGGAAACAGTAATGATGAGTACAACCGCACCTGTCGTAACAAGGAAGCTATTCATAATGGCTCTAGGATAATGGGAAGTATTCCAGGCATGAATATAATTCGCAAGATTGACTCCCGAGGGAAGACCATAGAAGGATAAGAAAGTTTCCTGACTCGTTTTCAGTGACATGAGGATGGCTACATAAAAAGGAAACAGAAAGGTTAGTGACAGAAGCAACATTAACACGAAGACAGCAACCTGCGTCTGTTTCACTATAATTCCACTTCCTTTTTTCTAAATATCTTAATTTGAATGAGGGTAACGACAACAAGCAAAATGAAAAAGATCATCGATAATGCGGTACCATAGCCGCCCTTAAGCGAAGCAAACGAAGCACGATAAATAAAGGTGGTAAGCACATCCGTAGAAAATCCTGGACCACCGTTCGTTGTCACATACACTAAATCAAATACCTTGAGTGCTCCTGTCAATACCAGAACCATATTGATCGTAATGGAAGGCGCAATTAATGGTAAGGTGATATGCCAAAAGGTATGTCTGACACCGGCTCCATCCATCTTAGCGCTTTCGATTAATTCACTCGGGATATTCTGTAATCCCGCTATGAAAATAATCATCGGCGTGCCAATTCCCTGCCAGACAGCAACCACAATGATCCCCCACAAGGCGTAGCTTGGGTTTCCTAATGGACTCGTCACACCATCTATCCCAACTAGTTTCAATAAATTAGGCAGCCCTTTACTGTAGTTATAGCTCCAAATAAACCCGGACAATACAATCGAAATGACGCCCGGCAAGAAAAATATCGTTCGAAAGATGTTTTTAAACTTCAGAAAGGAATCCAAAATTATTGCAAATAGCAGCGATATACTATTGACCAAAATGGTCAAAATGATGGCGTATTTGAAGGTGTTCGTTAAGGCCCTCCAGAAGTCACTATCCCCAATGGCTTGGACATAGTTATCCCAGCCCGTGTAGTGAAGCGTTGTGGAAACTCCGTCCCAATCGGTAAAAGAATACTTGATCCCCATCGCTAAGGGAATAACAAGCGCGAATATAAATAAACACAAACCCGGAAGTGTAAACAAAACATACCATGACTCAATTTTCCATAAGCGTTTCAAAGCTTTCATCATGAAGTCCTTTCCAGCGATATAACAGCAGCACAAAGTAAGAAGAGTCTGCCTAATGAAGGTTTAAACGTTCATCCAGGCAGACTCACCTGCCATTACATGCCCTATTACTTAAGCTTATTTATGATTCTTTTCGACCCAGTTATCCATATCTTTAATGATTTCGTCGGCCGTCATCTTGTTGAATACCAATTTTTGCAAGTCCCGATTAAATTGGCCTGCCCAATCAATCGTCGATTTTGCCAAGTAAGTTTGTGAATTATAGATGTTTCCTGCTTCAATATACGGCTTTAAATCATCAACCGCTGGAGCGATATTAGTGACTGCACCTTTCACGTAGCTCAGCGATTTGGTGTTATTTACCCATGCGTCTCCGCCCTCTTTACTTCCAAAAAAGGCCAGGAATTTCAAAGCCGCTTCTTTATGCGTCGATTTGCTGCTTACAGCCAAAGAGGCATCTGGGTTAAATTCCAGTTTATTTTTGCTTGCATCATTACTGAATGGATATGGAAAATAACCGATGTCATTTTTGTACAAGTCAGGGTTCTTTTTCTCAATATCCGGAAGCGGCCACGTGCCCATGTACATCATTGCGGCTTCGCCTTTGGCGAATAAATCTACGGCACCGTTGTAATCAACGCCGAGTTGATCTTTGTTGCCATATTCAAAATATTGCTTGGCATGCTCTATCGTTACTCTTGCTGCTGGATTATCCGCAAATTTGGCCTGACCTTTTTCCATTTTCTCAAAGAAATCCGGTTGATTGAAGATAAGAGCTGTATTACTCGGCATATCACGAGTGACCCACATCCCAAGCGGCCAGCCATCTTTCCAACCTAGAGCAAACGGCGTCTTACCAGAATCCTTAATTTTCTTGGCTGAAGCCATTAGCGCATCCCAAGTTTTAGGAATTTCCAATCCTAGATCTTTAAAGATTTTCTTATTGTAAAAAACGGCGATCGGTGTGCTGTTTACCGGCATGATGTAATTTTTCCCGTCGGTTGCTTGCTCTTTAAGCACACTCGAATCAAAATTTTTCATAAAAGGCTGATCTGTAATATCCTGTAAATAACCGCCATCTACAAGAAGCTTTGTTTGACTCCCTGAATTGAGTGAAAATACGTCAATAACATCGCCGCTAGCGACTTTCGTTTTGAGCAGTGTGTAATAATCATCATATTTAACCGGCTGCACTTCGACCTTGATGTTCGGATTTTGTTTCTCGAATTGGTCAACAATTTTCTGAACGCCGTCCGTAATGTCACTCTTGAAATGCATAAAGGAGATTGTAACTTTTTCTTCTTTCTTGACGGGCGTACTCGTACCAGCAGCTGTTGCCGCTGCGCTTGCAGCAGGAGTTGAGGTTGAAGAGTTCGTGGTTCCGCTGTTTCCACACGCCGATAGTAACCCCATCACAATGAGCGTACATAAGGTAAAACTGATCCTGTTTTCCATGCCATATCCCCTTTTCTTATTCAGGTTGCAGATGAACATAACGTTCCTCTATCTCTAATTGTAGTTGTATGCATATCAGACAGTAATACAAAATCTTGTGTAAGGTATGTTCATTTTTTTGTGATTTTTGAACTGCCTCCATGAAATTCCCGGTATTCCGAAGGCGTTTGACCCGTGAATTTTTTAAATACCTGACTAAAGTATCTTTGATTCTCGTAGCCGATCAATTCGGAGATTTCGTTTACCCTTCGTTCTGAGGAGACGAGGAGCTCACATGCTTTGTCCATACGCAGTCGGGTTAAATATTCAATGAAATTCTCATTGGTAACCGTTTTAAACAATTTGCTGAAGTAACTGGGATCCAGATGAAAGCGTGTAGCCACATCAACCAAGCTCAAATCTTCAAAATAATGCTTACCGAGAAAATCAGTAATTTCTTGTACAGAGAAAGAGGAATCTTGCCCGCCAAAGTGGACACATAAGTCGGCAATATGAGCACTCATTTTATCAAGGCAGACATTTATGCTGTCGATATCCATCACATGCTGAAGACTTGGATAATCAACAATTGCCTGATTGGCATATGAAATCTCCTTCATACCGCTGTCAAGCGTCTCTACCAGTTTGGTGCATTCATAGTGCACGTCTTGAATACGAATATCAGTTGAAAGAGTTATTCTTCTCCTGAATTGCTCCAGCCATTGATTGATTTCCTTCTCGTCTTTGTTGACTACGGCACGTTTTAACGCTTTCAAGTCAAAAGAAGACAGAATTTTAACAGTGGAGACTTCATCTTTCAACTCAGCTTTCGAGACGCATAAACCGGTCTTATGAAATTTATTATTCCAAAGCTCGGAGAGCGCTTCTTCGTAAGCGATAGGCAGCGTTTCCAATCTATCCATATTACGGCTAATGCCAACAACCACATCCACCTTCAGCATGGTATGAACCGCAACTTGGAACTCATTTAACACAAGTTCGATTCGTTCCGAATCAAATTCGTCTGCAGACATAATCACACACAATTTCATCCGGTCATCCGCAGTGAAAACTAACGGAGCTTGGTTTTTTAACATTTCGGATAAAATGTTTTCCAAGCTAAACATCACCAAATCAGCATTTCCGTGAAATTTACTTTCGGACACTTGCTTAAATTGACGCAAAGTTAGCATCACCATGCGATACCTGTTGAAAGAATGTGCTATTTTAAATTCTTGTGCTTGCTTCATGATATCGGACTGATTCACAATGCGCTGATTAGACACATGCTGCAGAAAAACCTCACGCTTTAACTTCCATACAGCATTCGCGTGATGCTCTTGTTCACGATGAACTCCGTCTTTTTGCAGTGCATCTATGGCCCTACAGATGGCATTGTTTAAATCTGTGACAGAAACAGGCTTTAGCACATAGTCGCATACCTGATACGTTAATGCCGCTTTTAAATTTTCAAATTCCGAGTATCCGCTGATTACAATAACTTTGATCTCCCTGTGCAAATGAAAAAGATTCTCCAGAAACTGTTTGCCGTCCATAACCGGCATATTCATATCCGTTACAACAATGTGAGGCTTGTTTATCTGAATCAGCTGCAGGGCTTCTTTCCCATGTTTGGCCTCTGCAACTACCTCTGCATGGACAGAGAGCTCATCGATTAACTTGCGAATCGAGCGTCTTCCCCACTGTTCATCGTCAACTACCATGACTTTATACATGATCCGTACCTCCCTTTTGATAGGGAATTGTGATATAAACGCTCGTCCCTTGACCCCTAATACTTTCCAAATGTAGGCCATACTCTGGGCCATAAACCATTCTCAATCGTTCATGCACATTTTTTAATCCAATAGAAACACCGGAATACACTGTCCCTACATTGTTTTCTAAAGCATTTTGCATATCGGTCAGCACATTATCATTCATACCAGGCCCGTCGTCTTGAATCAAAATCATAATATTCTGGGAATCTCGGATGGCAGATAAATGGATATTAAGCACAGTTTTTTCTGTTTTTCCCAAAGAATGCACGATCGCATTTTCTATAATAGGCTGCAGGACGAATCGTAACATTTGACAATCCATCAGACCTTCTTCCACATCAATTTTTGTTTGCAAAAGCTCATCAAAACGAAATTTTTGAATGTGCAAGTAATTATTAACGTGCAGCAACTCCAAACCTAGTGTTGATTCCTTATTGCCTTCATAGAAGCTGTATCGAAACATGTCTCCGAGCGCACTGCACATTTCGTGAACTTCGTAATCACCGTTGAGTACCGCCTTCCCACCAATCGTTTGCAACGTGTTGTATAAGAAATGCGGATTAATTTGCGTCTGCAATGCTATGATTTGCGCCTCTTTATTGCGTAATTTCATTTCGTACTCCGATTCGATTAAGTCACTAATTTTACGGGTCATGAAATTGAAATTTCTGGACAATTCAGAGATATCATCCCGCCAATCATTTACTTTTAAGGAGACGGAGAAATTGCCATTACGCACGGCTTTCATCATCTTTCCTAACCTTTGAATAGGCTTGGTGATATACTGCTGCGACATCAGAGAGAATAAATAGATAAATAAGATCACGACAAATAGAATGACAAGGGTGAGGTATAAAATATATTTACGGTTCTTATTCAACTCTGTGTTAGGGTAAACGATGCTTAGCTGAATGTTGCCATGATCCAAATAAGACGTACTTATTAATAGATCTCGACGGTCATTAAAATTCAGTTCATGCTTAACGGTACTAATCGGAAATGAGGAGATTGAATAATCCTTAATTTCTTGTGAGTAGGCCTCGCTAGTCTGATAGAACCTCTCCCCCTTCGAGTTTTGCAGAACAATGGCATTGGGAGCACGATTATACAGCTCAATCCTCTTCTGAAAATCTTTATTTTGAATGTAAAATAAAACGGTTCCAATTTTTTTCTTGTAATAAGGATCATAAATGGTGATGGCATAAACAAAAAAAGACTGCTTTAACTTTTGATCAAAGTAAGTCAACATAAAGGTTCGTTGAAAAGGCAAATCCAGTAAGGCTTCCGAATTTGGAAAGTCATCCCCTAGTTGAAGCGAATCGTAAATACTGGCTCTAGACCAGCTTTCTTCTAAAGTATTCTTTTTCCCATAGAGCATGATTTTAATAACATCTTCATTCTGACTTTGCAGCAGCGTGTAATAATTACTAAGAGAATCCCTCACATTGATTATGTCAGCATTGTTATAATCGCTTCCATTTTCCATTAGATCCATAATGCTTTTAAAACCGTATACCTGCAGGGCGGAATAATTAATCGTACTAAAATACTTATCCAGATAGTCTGATAAATAGTCAGCATTCTGATCTGCCGTTCGAACCATGGTATTTTCTAATAATTGCGTACTTGTTTTATAAAATAAAAGGGCTAGTAAAAGTAATGGAATCATTGAAATAACTACGCTGATCCAGACAATTTTCGTTTTGATACTTCGATTCAAGAAAAGCTTGATCATTCTAGCTGCCCCCCATCATTGATAGAACAATTATATCAAGCCTGTCGTTTTATGAGCATATTTTGTTGCTCAGAGAGCCCCACCTTCATTCTATCTAACTAAAAAGAAAGGGCAATCCAATATTTTGCGTTGTTGATGTTCAATTTTTCGACGTGCAACCTGATGCACCAAAAATTTGACATTCAGAACACATGCAATTCGGAAGCACATACGCTGTTGGCGAGCCAAAGCTGGAATGGAACAAAGGTGTTCCTATGGGATATAACAGCTTCTATAACTTCCCAACGGTCGAAGCCATGCGTTCAACGGTCGATTACTTCGCCGCTCACCTCAAACCCCTCGGTTATACGTATATGAATCTGGATTGCTGTTATAAAGGTGTCTCCGGCCAGTCGCAGGGATCGGATTTTCTGGATTTTGCGAATTATGTACATGGCAAAGGGATGAAAGCAGGTGGATACGCAGTACCCTTTGGTATTTTTGATTCCTTATCAACACCAGTGCCCGGTGCACCGGCATATACATTTCAAGACATCGCGCTTAAGGACGACAACGGCAACCCCATCCAGACCTATATAAATACGTATATCGTTGATGCCACACATCCCGCCGCGCAAACTTATCTCCGATATCTAATGAACACCTATTATGTAAATGCAGGCATCGATTACGTAAAACTAGATTTTCTCGACTTCGGCATGTTCGAAGGAAACCATTTCGACGCCTCGAAAAATGGCATTCAAGCTTATCGGATCGGCATGAAGATTATTCGTGATGCTTTACTCGCCGCACCTCAAGACATCTTTATTAAGTATGAATACACCATCTATGTTTATTGATGCACCGCATACCATTTTCCCATCAAATGATCGATCTAGCTTCTTCTTATGCAAAAGAAAAAAGTGACAGCAGTCAATATCTGACTAACTGTCACTTCTTATATTTAGCAATTAATTAGCTAAGCCTGCTTTAATCGCGCGAGCTACAGTCACTGTACGCTTCGCTTGATGCATAACCGACTTCTCAACATCTTCAACCATCTTACCGGATTGATCAACAGTCACACTCGTACCGTAAGGATTACCTCCGGAAGAGAAAATGACAGGATCTGTATAACCAGGCGCAGCAACAATTGCACCCCAATGATACATACTTGTGTATAAAGATAGAATCGTTTGCTCTTGTCCACCATGTGAATTTTGAGCTGATGTCATTGCACTTACAACTTTGTTAGCGAGTTTCCCTTGGAACCATAGACCGCCTGTTGTATCCAAAAATTGTTTCACTTGACCTGGCATATTGCCAAAACGTGTTGGGATACTGAAAATAATCGCATCAGCCCAATCTAAATCATCTAAAGTGACAGTAGGGATATGCTTAGTTGATTCAACATGCGCCTTCCAAACTGGATTGGAATCAATGGCTGATTGTGGAGCAAGTTCAGGAATCTTTAAGACTCTAACTTCCGCGCCTGCTTCTCTTCCGCCATCAGCTGCCCAATTGGCAAGTGTGTGGTTCGTTCCTGTTGAACTGTAGTATATAACTGCAAGTTTTACATTCGTCATCTTAATTCGCTCCGTTTTCGCTGTATTTCCAAAAATTTTATCGAGAAAGCCCATAACAAAACACCACCATCATTTATTTACTGGAATGAACCTCTTAGACCATAGAAACATTACATATGCTGTGTTGGTTTTTGACTCTTTTTGAATAAAGAATCAATGGAAATGACATAACTGCCATTTAGGAGAAGATAAATAGCGGCCCCAATCATGGAAAGATCCAATTCGTATCCGGCCATTTGACCATTCCCGAGGAATCCGACGGCTAATTTCACTTTAAAAGTAGCGACTAAAAGGAGTATTACCATTAGTGCGGATACAATACGTGTACCAAAACCTAAAATCAGTGCAAGGCCCCCTATCAGTTCAATCGTAGCCACGACGTAAGCCATAAAGCCTGGAATACCGATACTGTCAAACCAGCCTGCTATATTGCCAATACCTCCTTGATACTTAGAAAAACCATGAGCAAAGAAGGTAATTCCTAGCAGCACTCTTAGTATCAATGCGCCAATATGATAATTATTTTTCACTCTTTTATGTCCCCCTTACTTCACTAACTTTTTTAAAGTCATAAACTTTATGTTCGTATAATACTGTATTTTGCTTACTAATGTCAAGTAACTATAAATAATTTATTATTATACTTATTATGTATTAACGTAAATAATCACGCCTGCACTCGGCAGCCGTGATTATCAATTTAACAATGATCCTATGATATAACCTTGCTAATCAAGCATTAGATGATAAAATTCAATCCACTACTTTGATTTTTTCTTAGCTGCGGATCTTCCTTGTTTCTCCGGATCGTTTGAAGGTTTCTCGGCATGTTGAGACCCGTTTGGTTTGATTGGTCCGTTGTCACCCATGTTCATTGCTCCTTTCTTTCGCATCTTATTTAATTGTTTACCAACAGATAACGAAATATTATCAATCACCAAATCTTATACTTGCAATTTTATCGACAGAAAACAAAAAAAAGAGATGGCAAGAAGAATGCCAGCCCATTAATTTTCATTTGCCCCTAAGTGAATCTAAATTCTGAGCCTTATCACCTCTGCAATTTCATCCGAAATTAGACAGGTTTTTGATGGTTGGTGTAAACCCCGATTATAGATAGGACAGCTGCAACGCCATTAGCAATAGCATTCATTTGATCATCTTGAATAATATCTAATCCGTAAGCATTCAATATCAACTTGGCTGCTCCTAGTAAACCCAAAGCTAACGTATAATAGTTCACTTTCATTTCTCTCACCTCCTATAAAAATAGGATGCTATATCCTATGTGAGAGATTAAGAGTTGGACATATCCATATGGCATGGTTCTAAAAGCACAAAAAAGTGCTGCAAACCTTGTTTAGAGGTTGGCAGCACTTTTACTTTTACTTTTACTAAATCAGTCCGAACTCCTGACCGACCTTCTGCAATCTATCTAAGGCAAAAGATAAGTCTTCCTTTGTATGCTGAGCCGTAACAATTAGCCGCACTCGGCCTTTATCCATGGCAACCGTTGGATAGATAATTCCTTGGGCAAACACGCCTTCTTCCAGCAAACGATCCGAAAAGCGCATGGTTTGTGCAGGATCGCCTATAATAATCGGTATGATAGGTGTCTCACTTGCACCCGTGTCAAAGCCTAATTGCTGTAAAGATGCTCGAAATCCATTCGCGTTATCCCAAAGCTTTGTTACTAAATCCGAGCTTTCCTTAAGCACTTGAATAGCGGCTAAACACGTAGCTGCAACGGCAGGTGTTTGCGAGGTGCTGAACAGAAACGGCCTTGCCGTATGAATCAAATGCTCTTTTAAGAGCTGAGCGCCGGCAACATAGCCACCGACGGCTCCGATTGCTTTGGATAGGGTGCCTATTTGGATATGCACTCTGCCATGAAGACCGAAATGGTCCGTCGAACCTTTACCGTTTGTGCCAAGCACTCCGCTCGCGTGGGCATCATCCACGTACACAATGGCGTCGTATGCTTCTGCTAGTTGAACAATGTCAGGAAGCGGCGCGATATCGCCATCCATACTGAAGACGCCATCCGTCACAACGACACGTTTACGATGTTTTTGCGTTTCTTTCAAAATGGCTTCAAGCTGATTCATGTCCTTGTGAGCGAAAATTTTACGGCTCGCTTTCGTCAAGCGAATGCCATCAATGATACTCGCATGATTCAACTCATCGCTAATCACCACATCATCGGCTCCCAGAACTGCTGACAATGCGCCTTGGTTCGTTGTAAAACCAGACTGGAACACAAGGGCAGCCTCCGTGCCTTTAAACTTGGCTAGCTCGATCTCCAGTTCATCGTGAATATCGAGAGTTCCCGTAATCGTTCGCACCGAACCGCTGCCAACCCCGTACTTCTCGATTGCTGCGATCGCAGCTTCCTTGAGCTTCGGATGATGGGTCAAGCCCAAATAATTATTGGAAGACATTTGAAGAACTTTCTTCCCATTGAGGTACATCCAGGAATCGGAACCGCTCTCCCATACCTTAATGGAGCGGTATCTTCCTTCTCGCTTCCACCCTTCAATATCCGCTGCCAAATCGTTCAAATAGTTCATGTGAACCTCCTCAGAGTTTTGCGGAGCAAAACTTGCTTCGTAAGCATCCGCCTAATGTGTAAATACAATTTTCCCGCATTGACCTTGATTCATTAACCGGAAAGCTTCCTCATACTGATCTAATGTAAATCTATGCGTAATAACCGGTGCCAGATCAATTCGCTTCTGATTCAGTAATCCCTTCATTTGATACCAAGTTTGGTACATCTTTCGCCCTGTAATCCCTTCAACGCGCAGCCCCTTGAAAATAATTTGATTCGTTAGGTCCAGGCTCACCTCTTTGGTTGGAATACCGAGCAAGGATACTCTGCCCGCATTGGCAGCAGCTTCAAATCCGTCTACGATGGCCTGCGGATTTCCGGACATTTCAAGAACAACCTCAACGCCTTCTCCATCCGTCATTTCTCGGAGAGCCTTGGATATACGCGTTTCCATGGCGTTAATCGTGTAATCCGCGCCCATTTTTTTGGCGAGCTCCAAGCGGTTAGGGTTAATATCCGCGGCATATATAGCTCCTGCTCCGCAAGCCTTTGCTACTTGAATGGCCAATAAACCAATCGGGCCCACACCAATAATGGCAACCGACTTGCCTACAATGTCGCCGGACAGAACCGTTTGCACGGCGTTACCGAGCGGATCCTGCAAGCAAGCGATTTCAAAAGGCAGATCAGGAGCATTATGAATAATGTTGGTCGCCTTCACAACGGCATATTCGGCAAAGCAGCCAGGTGCCGTAATCCCGAAGCTTCTCGTATTCGGGCAAACATGTGCATTTCCTGTACGGCATGCTTTACAGATACCGCATACCATGTGGCCCTCCGCAGAAACATAATCACCGATCGCCACACCTGTGGCACGTTCTCCGACTTCCACAACTATACCTGCGAATTCATGACCAAAGACGTTTGGAGTTACAACGGTTTTATCTGCCCAAGCATCCCAATTGTAAATATGTAAGTCTGTTCCGCAAATCGAAGTTGCTTTAATGCGGACAAGAACTTCATCGGCACCGCAAGTCGGAATAGGAACTTCTTTCAAAATGGCACCAGGTCCTCTGTGCTCTTTAACCAATCCAATCATGGTTGCGCCCATCATGGTTCCCCCCAAGTAAAGTTTAATATAATGCACAAACGTGCGCTTTATCATCTATATACCATATTATACAAATGTATGTTATATTGTAAATAGGCATTTTGACAAAACGGAAAATAAATTTTTGGGGGGCCTGAAATGAACGAACCGATACATAAAATGGTGGGTAGAAAACTATTAAATATTCGCAAAACAAGAGGATTAAGCTTAGATCAAGTCGCTGAATTGACTGGTGTGAGTAAAGCGATGTTAGGGCAAATTGAACGGGGAGATTCAAATCCGACGATTTCCGTACTTTGGAAAATTGTGAGCGGCTTACAAATTTCATTTACAAGTCTAATCGAAGATACCGAACCAAAGATTACAGTTGTCCGCGCAGCCGGGCTTTCGCCATTTGAGGAGGAAGATGGCCAATATCGCGCGTTCCCGCTCTTCCCTTTTCACCCTCAAAAGAGCTTTGAAATTTATACCGTCGAAATGGATCGTGACTGCAGCCATGCCTCCGAACCTCATAATGAGGGCGTTGAAGAATACATTCTCATGGTAGAAGGAAAACTCGATCTCACCATCTCCCAGGAAAGCTACACGCTCAAAGCTGGCGATGCCATTCACTTCACAGCAGATCGGCCCCATACGTATTCGAATACATCAGACGCTAAAGCCGTCTATAAAACCATAATTTACTATCCGCCTACTTAATTTAAGACTAAGTGGCTGGTCGGCCGTCATTAAAGAAAGAACGCAATCCGCCGAATTACCAAGGCCGCTTGCGTTCTTTTTTCATTAAACCTTGACTAATGTTTTGTAAAATTGCTCAATTTCAACCGGTTTTCCGCCGTTCAAACGTGATTCCTCAGCGGCAAACGCCATCAGATGGCTTCGCACAGAAGCCGCCGCGGATGATTCACTCTCTCCACCTGCATATCCACGAACCTCGCGAAGAAAACTGCGCACGATGCCCACATCGCCGCCGCTGTGCCCTTCTTCGGATGCATGGACATGAATCGCATTCTGCTCATTCGTCATAAAATCATGGACAGTGAATGTATGCTCTTCCATGTTTCCTCGAATTTCACCCTTCGTACCCATGACCTGCACAATGCGCGTATTATCCCGAGTGAACCCGCACATGCTGAACATCGCGGTAGCCCCGCTGGCAAATTCCATATTGACGACCTGATGGTCAACGACATTGTTATCGCTGCGATACACACATTTGCCGTATGGCGTTGTGCGCAGTGCCTCCAGAATGCCTTCTAAACTCGTATCCGTTGTGAACTTTGCTGCCCAGTTCTTTCCGGTGCCCAAATAATATTTGGGCGCATAGTATTGGCAGTTGGCTTCCGCCGGACAACCGTCAAGACAGCGTGCTGGAGCTCCTTCTGGCGCGTTCTCCTCATTAAAATGCATAAGTGAACCGAATGAACTCACACGCTCGCAAGGCTCGCCCATAATATACGATAAAATATCCATATCGTGGCACGATTTGGCCAAAATCATCGGACTCGAAGTATCCGAGTTATTCCAATTGCCGCGCACAAAGCTGTGCGCCATATGCATATTGCCGACATTTTCATTGAGTTGAATGGACACGATTTGTCCAATCTTCCCTTCATCGATGACGCGTTTCATCGCCGTCCAGAACGCCGTATAACGCAGTACATGGCATATCGTCAGTAAGCGATTATACTTTTTCGCCATACGCTCCATTTCGACGCATTCCTCTGGACTTGGAGACATCGGCTTCTCAAGAAGGACGTGATAACCAAGCTCAAGCGCCTTAAGCGTCGGCTCATAATGCATCTGATCCTGTGTACAAATGATGGCGATATCCGCCAGCTTCGGCTGCGCCAAGAGCTCTTCCCAATCCGAATGGGCATGCTCCTGCGAAATTTGGTGAGCAGCAACAAACGCTGCCCTTCTATCTTCATCGGGTTCCGCTACCGCGATAATATCAAGCTCATGAGGATAATTGAGTGCGTAAGGCGCATAAGCATGGGCACCGCGACTGCCGGCTCCCAGTAGAATGGCTGTAACTTTTTGCATAGTTGGTTTCTCTCCTTGTGATGTCTATTCGTTTGTTAGGACTTACTGCCTGTAAAAGCAATCCCTTGAATAAATGAGCGTTGGAAAATAAAGAAGATAATAATCATAGGCAAAATAGCCATCATAGAGCCTGCCATAATAATCGTATAATTCGTTTTATGCTCGCCTTGGAGGAACGCAATGCCCGCTGAGAGCACCATTTTATCCGGTGAGCTGTTGACGATGAGCGGCCACATCAGATCGTTCCATGACCACAGCATGGTGAAAATGGCGAGAGCAACCATCCCCGATTTGGCTAAAGGAAGCATGATCTGCCAATAAATACGAAATTGATTACAGCCATCAAGCTTAGCGGCTTCTTCCAGCTCGTGCGGCAGCGTCATGAAAAATTGGCGCAGCAGAAATGTGCCGAAAGCGCTGAATAAGCCTGGCACGATGAGTGCTGTAAGCGAGTTAAGCCAGCCTAAGTCTTTCATAATCATATACTGCGGGATAAGGAATACTTGACCCGGCACCATAAGTACGGACAGCATCAGAATGAAAAAGAAATGACGACCCGGAAAGCTAATTCGCGCAAAAGCATAAGCGGCTAGCGAGCAAATGATTAATTGGCCGATTACTTTTATCACCGTTGTAATAAAGGTATTCCAATAAAAAGTGAAAAATGGCAAGTTCACAAATACCTTGGTGTAATTGCTCCATTGAAACGTTTTAGGAAGTAGGACCGGAGGTATCGCGGTTGACTCTCCTAATGTTTTCACCGATGTAAGAAACATCCATATGAAGGGAGTTACCATGATGACAGCACCTAGGATAAGAATAAGATGAATAACCCCGGTCTGAACCGATTTTCGTTGATGGATTCTGGTGTTCATGCAGCCGCCCTCCTCATTCGTAGTGAACCCATTTCTTCTGAATTTTCATTTGAATATAAGTAATAATCATAATAATGGTAAACAGCAGGACTGCGATTGAGGACGCATAGCCCTTGTTATTTTGCAAGAAGCCGTATTTGTAGTATAAGAACACAACTGACTGCGTGGATTCCATGACGATATCGCCTACCATCATATATATGAAGTCGAATACCTGAAAGGCGCCAATCAATGAAGTAACCAGAACGAAAAAAATGGTTGGCGTCAAGAGAGGTATCGTAATACGCATAAATTTGGTTACAGGCCCCGCACCATCAATGGATGCGGCTTCATAGTAGGAAGATGAGATACCTTGGAGTCCGGACAGAAAAATAATCATGTGGCTGCCAATGGAACACCATATAGCAACAATAATAATCGATAATAACGCCGTGCGATTATCCGTCAACCAGTGAGGACCAGGAATTGACAATAAACCAAGTAAGTAATTGATCAAACCAATATCAGAGTTGTACAGCCATTTCCAGACCATAGCAATCGCGGCCGGCATGGTTACGACCGGAAGAAAATACATTGTGCGGTATATGGACAAGCCTTTGACCTTTTGATTAAGCAGAACCGCCAGCAGGATGGCAAGGATGATCCCAATCGGCACTGCAAGAATGATATAAATACTAGTATTCCGGATAGCTTGAAGCAGCTCTTTATCCGTAAACAGCATCTTGTAATTCGATAAGCCTGTCCAGGTGTATTTGCCGAAAGCCCCCCAATCCGTAAAGGAAAAATAAAAGGTTTGGAACACAGGCCAAATATAAAACACCAGCAAGCCAAGCATTAGTGGCATAATCATGATATATGCCCACTTCCAATCGGATAGTCGCTTCGAGCTGAATCGCATGTTTACTCACTCTCCTATGAGTGGAATTGGGGAAGGAGATCCGCTTTCGAACGTTGCATTCCAAAACGGATCCCCTGAGCCTTATTTTTCTGCTGCTAATGCTTGGTTCATCTTAGCTCCGAGCTCTTTGGCTGCATCAGCTACCGGTTTATCTCCCGTCCATGCATTTTTCAAAATATCTGTTTCATAAGTATTCCAAACTGAAGTATTTTTGGACACAGGGTATGGCGTTGCATACTCTGCCATGTCAATGAAAGCTTTTGCTTTGTATTGCGGGAATGTTGCTAACCAGGAAGTCTCGCTGCCCTTATAAGCCGGAATCGCTCCGCCTTGCTTCGCAGCGATTTCAGCCGCTTCCTTGGAGCCAAGGAATTTAACGAATTCCCATGCTTCTTTCGGATGTTTGGTGTTCGCGGATATGACATTACCCAGACCGTGTATGACAACACCTTGCTTTTTCCCTTTTGGCAGCACAGCAACATCTGCCTTGTTTTTCATATCAGCGTTTTGATTGATCGTAAACGCTGCCCATGAGCCGTCAAAATACATAGCGAGCTTGCCTGATGTGAACATATCGGCAGGAGCCGTTTCCGTCATTTGAGCTAGCGTAGGAGATACTTTATGAACTTGAATCAGATCTGTTAGAAATTTCAAACCTTCAATCGCTTCCGGTTGATCAAAGCCTGATTTCTTATGATCATCGGAAATGACATAACCGCCAGCCTGAAGAATTGTGTTGTAGAAATCCTCCTGGTTCATCATTGGAGCAGCGAATCCATAGATGCCCTTGGCAGGGTCTGTTAGTTTCTTAGCCGCTTCCGTCAGTTTGCTCCAATCCCATGCGCCGTCCGGATACGGAATCCCTTTATCATCGAACAGCTTTTTGTTGTACCACAAGCCAATCGTGTCAAAGTCTTTAGGAATCCCATAATTTTTGCCGCCCAGACTATAGAGCGAAACCAGCGAGGTTGGATATTTGGAGAGGTCTAATTGATCAGTCTTGATCGTCTCTGTCAAATCCTTTAACATGCCGTTCCCTGCATACTTGACGAAATTAGGACCATTCATCCAAAGCACGTCAGGCATTGTCCCGCCTTGAGCGGCTGTTTCTAATTTGGTGAAATATTGTTTGTACGGCGTATTCTCCGCTTTTACTTCAATATTCGGGTGACTCGCTTGGAACGCTTTGATGACATCGGTCATCGTGTCCATGCTCCAGCCGCCATAAGTAATTGTTACTTTTTCAGCAGATGCTGCAGCCGTAGCCTTACTATCGGTTTTGGGAGCTGCTGTGGATGTAGAGTTCGATGAACCAGAATTACCGCAAGCGCTTACAACAACCATTGCCGACATGAGCGTTGTGATGAGAACAACCTTTTTTGTAGTGTTGACCATTTCGCTATCACCCTTTTTTCATTTTTTTATAATCGAACATGCAATCGTACATACGCCGAAAACCTATTTCACCCCCCTTCATTTCCCTGGAATTAATTGGCGCCAAATTCTGGACAACGTTATCCAACAAACCAAAAAAAATTACTTTCTTGTAAACACAGAAGATTGTCTGACAATAAGTCGATGTGGAAGCAGCACTTTGGAAAGCTGCGGGTGCTCTCCATTCAGCATATCCAGCAAGGTTGAAGCTGCTGATGTGCCTATTTCGACCTTTGGTACATGAACTGACGATAACGGCGGTGTGGTATATTGGGCAAAATCGATATTATCCATCGAGATGAAGGCAATATCCTCTGGAATACGCAATTGGTTCTCAATCACAGCTCGCATTGCAGGAATCGCTAATTGATCACTCGCCGAAAATATCGCCGTAGGACGCTCCAAATCCGTTCGTTTCAGTCGCTCCATGACACTCTCATAACTGCGGTCGATTTCCCACCGGGTGTCTATCACCCATTCTTTATTTAATGGAATACCCGCATCGTACATGGCAAATTTATAGCCCTGAAATCTCTCTTCACTGTTTAATTCACTTGTATGCCCTGGCCCTCCGACAAAAGCAATGGATTGGTGCCCTTGCGAAATGAGATGATCGACAGCAGACTTCGCGGCATGAATCCGGTCGTAATCAACCATGGTAATTTCTGTACCGTTCGTACAAATCCCGATCAGTGCTAAGTCCTCCACTTTTAACAAGTAGTCAACGATCTCGGGGCCTACTTCGCCAACGATAATAATGCCATCGACTTGAATGTCATGTATGCAACGATGCAGCAGCGCTTCGTCCTTAAGCTCATCAGAGGTATGGATGAAACCCAGAGAATAACCGGATTCCAGTATTTTCTTGGTAAACGCAGTAATGATAGGAGAGTAATAAGGGTGATCGTCGTTCAAACGAGCCGTTTGAATGATACAGCCAATTTGCTTAGTCTGCTTTTTCTCTGTCTTTTGTTTGTTCACAAGGAGACGCGCCGATTCATTAGGTATGTAATTCAATTGACGCACAGCCTCCCAAACCTTGGCCTTCGTCTCCGGATTGATGTGCCTGCTGGTGTCATTTCGTACTACACGTGAGGCTGTTGAAATGGAGACTCCGACTAAATCTGCAATATCTTTGAGAGTAGGCAATTCATACAGCTCCTTCTATCCAAACCTATATCCAACCGTTGCCCAAACGTTATCCTGATGTTTGGGGCAAGCGCTTTCTTACAGAATAATTCATCTCTTTATTAGTTGTCAATATGTTTGACACATTAAATTTTGACAAGCTATTTATTTCGAAGCTGCAGGTTCGGCTACTACCTTATAATTGGACGAAACATACGTGACAGTTTTGGCTTCAGTTATCACCTGAGCATACATCATGTCAGGTTTCGGCTCGAGCAGAGTATACATAATGACAGCCTGACCATCTTGGTTAAACTGGATTGCATTAATTTCAATGCCATAGCCAGGGTTTGGTTTATCCCCTCTTGACAGTGTTACCTTGTTAACTTCATCATTTACTTTCTCAACTTTTACCGTTACCTCTTCAATAGGAGCCGGTTTTTGAATATGAGCTTCCTTCACGCGGATAGCGTTATAGAGCCAGCTTGCTGCTTCTCCACGCGTAAGCTCACCTTTGGGATTAAACTTACCGTCCTTATCAAGGGTAGTAATTTTATAAAGCAGCAGTCTCTGTAAAGTTCCTTGATACTCAATTGTAATTTGATCCTCATCCTTGATCAGAATGAACATTTTGACCAGGGGTAAATTACCTTTCTTCTCTAAGGCATGAACTAATAAGTCCCCAAATTGTTCGCGAGTAATCGTCGCATTCGGGTTCACATCCTTAGGAATCTGCAATCCATGATAATGAGCAATAATAAAAGCATCCGCATACCAGGCATCATTCGATATATTCGAATACATGTCCGTTGCTATCGGCTGTTTTTTGAACTTCATTAAATCTAAGTTCAGATCCAAGCCTTTTACAATCATTTGCACGCTCTGTGCATAGCTAATTTTCCCTCTAGGAACAAAGTGCTCCTGATCGATTCCACTTACGACCCCGCGGTCTTTTAAGGCCAGAATGGATTCTGATTGTCCTTCTTCTAAATCCAAAAAAGCAAAAGCTGAACCGAATGTTAAACTGCTGCACAATAAGGTTGTTACGGTTAAAGCGGCTATTTTTTTCATCAGCTCTATTCTCCTTTGGGCCTGTTTTTGGTTAACTTCGTTTCTGAGTAACTTACTTAACGCGGAGTAAACAAATAATGTTGCAAATGATTTTACTATATAAAAGAAGACTTTATCTCCGCTCCATGACCGAACTTAATTCTTGTTTAAATTCGTCATCTAAATGATCGTTACCTATAAAATTCAACATCAATTGTTTATTTATACGATTGCTTTTCAGATAGTTTAATAAGAGATCTGATTTATGCTTTCTACCCATCATTCGATAGGCAACGCACCATATTTCTGGGTGACTGACTTGGACACCCTGCCATATTGCTGCGTTTTCAATGGGAAACTTCACTATTCCTTTGGTGTTTCGCAATGCGAAGGAACCTATAAAATCAATATGTAAGGTGGGAATTTGAATGCGAAACTTACTTGCATATGGATAGTCTCCACTCTTAAGTTCGGTCCATGGTAAATCGTCTAATACCTCTATCAGTTTTATCATTGGACATTCCACAACAATATCCCAATCGTTCACTTTATCAACGAGCCCCAAATAAAACAATAAACCGCTCCCGCCAAGGGAATATGGAATTTTATCTATCATCAGATGAAATCCTCAATTTCTACACTAACTCAAATAACCCTCCCATATTAATCAATTGGCGCGAAAGTGCTTTCACTGTTAAGAAGAGATAAATTTACCTGTCAAGGAATTATTACTCATCAAATTCTAACGAAATTCTAATAATGGCAAATTTGGCTAGGACTGCTATGGGTTTGGGCACTATTCGGTAAATTTTAGGGTTTTTCAACTATGTTAAAGTGATTATTAGGTGCTAGATTCACCTCAGCTTTTATACCAGAAGGAGGAAGTTAATTCATGCAAATAAAGATTAAGAACTACCTTGGAAAAAAAACCATATTATCTTTAGGTTTAGCGCTCTCCATGTTTAGCGGCTTGTCCACTAGTGCTTTTGCTGCCCCTGTAGCAACAGCAACTGTGAATAAGGGTGTTAACTTCCGAGCCGATCAAAGTACAAGTGCACCCGTTTGGGGATTTATTAAACAAGGCACTGTACTGCCTGTGGAAGCTGCCAATGACTACTGGGTTTTGGTCGATTACAATGGCAAACAGGGCTATGTTTCACGCTCTTATGTAACCGTAAATGAAAATAAACCTGCGCCTGTGCCTGCACCTGCTCCTGCACCTTCCAATCCTGCTCCCGCTCCTGCACCTTCTAATCCTGCTGCTGGCGGCAGTTTAGCAAATAAAATTGTCAACACAAGCTGCCTCATTTCAAGGCCGAGTCACCTATGTATTCGGTTCGAGGGATCTTCAGCATTTGCGTTTAGATTGTTCTTCCTTCACGCAATATGTATTTCAACTAAATGGCGTTAAAATTCCTTGGGGATCTAAAGCTCAAGCCAAATTGGGCACCTACATTCCACGTAATCAGCTCCAACCGGGTGATTTGGTATTTTTCAGTGTAAGTACACCAGGTCAAATTAACCATGTAGGTATCTACATAGGTAATGGTCAATTCATAAACAATTTACCGAACAAAGGTGTAGTCATCGGTGACTTCAATAGTTCGTATTGGACAAGCCATTACATTACAGGCCGTAGAATGTAAGCAAATAGATTTCAATGATGTAAATAAGAACCCTTCCTTTTTTTAAAAAGGTGGGTTCTTTGTCATTTCATATGGCATTATTAGAGGCAGATTCTCCAGTTAAAATGTGGTGAACCTTATCGCTTGGAAAGCAACCTGTCCGGATTTCATCTATCAAGTGTTTTAATACGATTTCCCCACTAGTACTAGAATCTGATTAGGTCGGGTTCTTTTTAGCACATAAAAACCATGATCAGATGCTGTAGCCACTCCACTCTCGTTTGGGAAGCAAAGTCCGCCCGCTTGGCAGGAACCATCATCCCTTACTAGAAGCTTACCGAGCATCCCTACGGCAACCCATTCGGGTCTCTCTGCTCTAGGGATATAGACATGTGTAGGGTTCCATTCCGGATTTAACCTAGGTTGTCGCTCAATTCGTTCGGGTATGACTATTTCCCCTTTTGCATCTGTCAATGCCCGAACTGTCACTTCATGGTATTGGGTTCTTCCCCATTCATCCGTCACATACTTCTGATTCCAGCGCATTTCCCCGCTGTTCGAGAGAAAAGCTGGTTTCGCACTTGTAATCCCAACTACATAGCGATCTGTGGGATCAGCTATGCGAACTTTGTCCTCTTCCAAAGCGACGAAAAAACCTGGTTCAATGGGGTTGCCGTCTGTAGTCTCGAACATCTCCGCGTAATCTGCTGCTGGACTGCTTACCGTACCGTCAATTTTAACATTGCCATTGCTTAATATTTTCGCAGCTAGTCCAGTTGCCTCGCTGCTTGTCCCGTTGGCTAAATACCAAGAATAGGTCAGCTCATTCGCGGCACCAAATTGCCCCATAATGTGCACACCTTCCAAATTGTTTGTTGACGTTTCTTGTCCTTCGGCGTGAGAAAAAAAACTATTCGCCAGTGTGTTTACACCCTCAGTATGCGAGGTGAAGCCGCTCGCGGTTGTCAATGCACCTTCCGCATGGGCGTTTTGACCACTAGCTATGGTCTGATTCCCTTCGGCATGTGATAAATCTCCTGAAGCCGTTGTTCTCTGCCCCTCCGCGTGGGCGAACAGCCCACTTGCCACGTTTAAGTTGCCTTCAGCATGAGAGGCTCTGCCGCTAGCTGTGTTGCTCTCGCCTTCAGCATGGGCGCTTTGACCAGACGCAATCGTTTCTAAGCCTTCGGCATGTGAATCGAGACCCATGGCTTGCGTCAACTCTCCTTCCGCATGGGCATTTATGCCATCGGCACTGGTTTGCTGCCCTTCGGCATGTGAATGAAGTCCAATTGCTCGCGAACCACTGCCTTCGGCATGAGAAGCAAAACTCTGCGCTCGCGTCAAAAACCCTTCCGCATGAGCCCCTAAATCTTCGGCACTAGTTTGCTGTCCTTCGGCATGCGCGTATACGCCAATGGCCAGAGAACCACCGCCTTCAGCGTGAGATGCAGGTCCCGTTGCTTGAGTAAAATATCCCTCCGCATGAGAAGCAATGGAACTCGCCAATGTATTGATGCCTTCCGCGTGAGAGAAATCTCCGCTCGCCACGGTGTTATTTCCTTCTGCTACAGAGCAAACCCCCAAAGCTTGCGCCCCACAAGCCATATCTATCCTCTCCTTTATAGCGATTATGAACATATGATTCAGCATATGAAATTTTTACCAGTTTGCTTGTACAATTACCAGTATGCAAACAAACACAAAAAGCAGAACCGAAGGTTCTGCCCGCTCTTCCTGATCTACCTGATCTACCTGTTCTGCCAAATCGCTTTAAAATAAAGGTCAATCCCGAACATTTCTTATCTCGTCCATACTTTTTTTAGCTCTGCTGTTGAGAGACTTCTTGTCTTTTAAATGATATTGATCCAACTCATGGCCTGGGTCAATAATCAATGGTTTTAAAATAATATCTTCTAGCATCTTATAGGTTAGTTGATACGCCGCATGCCTATTTTCTCTTGAAACTACCTTTTTTAAGGATTTGATTAGATCCATAAGCTTTTCCGCATACATAAGTTTTACAATACTATCGGCTCCCATAATATGGCGCGAAGCAAAAGCAATCACATTATCAAGTATACGAGAATCTTGATAATATTTGGCTAGTGACTCTAAGCTTGTGATCGCATCCCAGTCTCTTATCGAGAGATGATTCGTGCAGGTATCAATCCATTCGTTGTACCAGTCAATTTCGATTTGACTTTCTATTTCGTATGTTTTATATTCTTCGAAAACGCCATCACGATGCATTTGAAAAAAATGTCCTCGATATAAATCGAATAATTCTTTTGCTCTCTGCAGACTGCTCCTCCACAATCTCACCACTCTTATGTTATATTCTTTACTAAATCACAATGATGGAAACAAACTTATAAGCGCTAAAGCACCTTCATGTTCTGGTGCTACTTGCAGTGTATTGCGCGCAAACTCCCTAGCAGAAGCGTCTTCACCGACCTCGTAGTAGCAAATGGCCATCTCATACAGCACAGAAGCATCATTCTTATACTCATTGTTGGTCCGTTCGAAGAACAGCAAAGCATCCTTGAACATATCCATCTGATACAATAACATAGCGCAGTCCAAAGCTAAATCACGGTTTAATTCCATCGGATAATATCCTTCCCACATCAGCTGGATTCCTTGTCGTATGTCCAATAATTCTTCTTCATCACAGGCGGGAATTAGATTCGATAGGCGCTTCGCGCTTTGTAGGAACAATTGGGCATCATACCCGCCCAAGCGCCAAAAAGCGAGAAGCTGGTTAATTTCCATAAGATCCAAATGCGAATCAAACCATTCTTTGATACTGAAAAAATCATCTGGACCAAAACGTTCGACAAACCGTCGGTAGGCTAAGCGTGTGAGACCATAACTGTGTGGATTGATCAGCATAAGCATACACCCTATGTTCAAATGGTTATAGGGATGTGATGTGAATAAGCTCATGGCACCCTTTTGCTCAAAGACATACCCAATGGCATGATAATTGGCTGTCAGGGAAAAGCTTCCATGATGAATCAGCTTGGGAGGCTCGTTATATTCCCAGTTCTCTATTCGGTGGTCTCCTTTATCCGCAGTGAGCAGGAGAAATCCTTCTTGTGAGAGCATTCCAAGACGTTCCAAACATTGCAGTCCAACTGCCGGGAAGAGGATATGGGAATCCTCCAGCTTCTGTGAATACAATCCTACAACATCGCGATAAGGGTATGATTCCTTTTCATATTCATCAGCTCTTCGATAATGATACTCGGGAATGACGTTCTTCAGCATATCCGAAGCACTTCGTTCGGCGGCACCTTCCGGAAAATGCAAAGAAACCATGCATTCATAAATTTTGTTTTCGTCTACATAGATCAGTTCTTGTGGAATACTATCAAAAAAGTAATTCGCAATGACCAGCAGCGGCTGCTGCAAGTCACCCCTTCTAATTCGATCACCAGATTGCGTCAAATGAAGTTCAGTACCCTGCACAGCGTCAAATTGTGCAAAGTCCAGAACCCCTTGCTCCACAAAGGGAAGTAAACTGCGGTGCTGCTGCCAAAAATTGATATTTTTGAATGCTAGATCACTCATGACATATCGAAAAGGTGGAAGAGTGATACCTGAATAATCCCTCAGCTCACATAGTTCTTTTACAATATGATAGGCTAATCTGCCAGAACCCGCTCCAAGCTCTAGAATCGTCACCGGTTCCAATGAGAAACCAAGATTTGCTCTATCTTGAAGAAACCCAAATATGATCTCGGCATAGGCTACCGCTATACTTGGATTACTAGTTATGTATTGTGGAACCTCTTCACTCTGCCATGCACCAATTCCCTGCTCTTCATAATAAGTTCGCTGAAGCTCCCAAATGGGTGCTTCACTGAAACGATAAATCTTCTGATCCTTATGTGTCATCGGCTTGAACCTACTTTACTCCATTTTATGAAAAAACAACTCCCATCTTACCATAAAGTACCTCCTAAACAAAAAAAAGAAAGACAGTTACCCATTTCTGGCTAACTATCCTTCTACCAGAAGTGGAAAACTGCTTTCACTTATTAAAGGGAATGCAATTCTTAATATGTTGAATGTTGTAATGCAGCTTTTTCTCATCGGCCGTGATTAGTTCAACAAAAGGAAGATTTAATTTCTGCAGCAAGCCAATCTTGTTTGCATGTAAACCAGAGTCAAAACAGACGATTTCTCCTTCCAAATCTTTGAGCAGCTGTTCAAAGGTATTCGGGAGCATAGCAAAAGTTGGATCGGTTGGATTAGCTGCCATTTGATTTTGCGATTGCGAATAGGGCGTCTGGTGGGTTTGGTATGGACTGATCCATTTTAGATGAAACAAAGGAATGTACATAACTTGATAAAGAGGCGAATAAAACACCATGTAGTCTTGAGCAATATGTTTTACATAACCGTGGATTGTCTGATTATTGGCAATATAAATTTCTACGAATCGATCGATCGCATTGGTTAAGATCTGGTCATAAGAGATCTCTCCGGTTTGCTTAACGGAGGCAGGTGGAGATTCCGTGTTCATTTTGTCATCGTCCGCCTGTAAAGTGATATTTCTAATATGAGTGATAGGCATATATAAGTACTTCTTTTCCGTGTAAATGACGATGATATCTGGTCCTACATCGATTAGGTAGCCAATTCTATCACGATCTCCAATTAACTCAATTTGTACCATCTTTCCGATATACGTGTTGAAATACATCATGGTTGATAACCTCCTTAACTATCCATTTTTAAAAAATCCACTTTACCCAAAAGGAAAGACAAACCAGTGTGAATATTAAAGCAGGGGGAATCGTTAAGAATGTGACCTTGCAATAATCCTTCCAGCTAATTTTAACTTTATGCTGCTTAAGGATATGGAGCCAAATTAGCGAAGCTAGCGTACCGATTGGCAAAAGTAGAGCTCCAAGATCACTACCAACTACACTGGCTAAGTAGGTTACTTTTAAAGTTAGTGGGTCTAGCTCCATTCCCGTTAATGTTAGTGTACCAATCATTAATGCCGGGTGATTATTTACTAACGTAGATAGAAGTGTGACCAGAGTTCCCATTAGTAAGCTCCCGTTTAATAAATCGCCAGAAACTAATGGTTTAAAGGTACTAACAAGCATATGGGTTAGGCCAATATTATTTAATCCAAATATGATAACGTACATGCCAAAGGCAAACACGAGAATATGCCATGGTGTCTTCTTTACCATATCGACAGGAGATATTTTGAGATAAAACCAGCGCCAAGCAAGTAGAATAGTTGAACCTAGCACAGCTACGATACTTACAGGTATTCCGTAATAGGAGGCAATAAAAAGACTTACCCGAACCATAAAAACGAACAGTAAAATATTTCTCATGAATTTTGTTCGATCTTTTATCTCTGGTAAGTTATTAGGAAGCTTAACGTTGCTTAAAGGATGATTTCTTGGTCCTATTGCATTTAATGGCAATTTCTTAGGAAGTATGCGGTAGAAACAGAGGAATAACAGCAACAAAAATACGAGTAGCCCCAAAGTAGAAGGAATAAACATCATTAAAGTGTGCATATATAAATCCATTCCGACAATTTTCAGCGCTATTAGATTAACAATATTACTGACTCCTATAGGAGCGCTAGAAGCCGTAGCGATTAGCGCACCGGAAAGTAAGTAGGGAATTTTCTGGTGATTTTTTAGTCCTAGTTTCTCTAGAACAATGAGTAATATAGGCGTTGTTATCATAATGCTGCCATCATTGTTGAAGAATAGAGTCATTAAAAAACAAAGTAGATTAACATACCAGAATAGACGGATCCCCGATCCTTTGGCTCTAGCCATTAAACCTTCTGCCGCCCATTGGAAGAAACCGAAGTTCTCTAATACAATTGCCATGACAATGGTAGCCATAATCGTTATGGCAGCGTCACTGATGGTATTTGTAATTTTAAGTAAATCAGCGAAAGAAACACTCCCACTTATAAGGACTAGGAAAGCACCTCCCATAGCAGGAATAGCTTCGTTCATCTCCTTAGGACGCCAAAGAATAAGGATAACAGTCATCACAAATGCAGCTATCGTAAGGGTTATCGTTGCAGAACCAATCATTTATTTTTCACCCCGCTTATTGAAAAAGTCATCTTACTCTACGTCCACTGTGTCATACGTCTATTCTCTTGATGAATGCCATATCCGGCATATCCAAATCTACGGAATTTACATTTTCATAAACGGTTTCTATTTCGGGCTGTATTGGCGGTTTAAGTAAAAAGTATAGTAGAACCCCTGCAAGCATAATGATAACCATGACGACCATTGTCATTCCCTCCCTTCTACCATCTACCACCATCTATCATTAGTAGATACTGATACAGTATGTATACGGGACCTGTATTCATCTTGCTATAAACACTTAACCCCATCTCTCAAATATTCCACTCTTGTCTAGTAAAAGAGAAATGAAACAACAAAAAAACCAAATGCTATGATGCATTTGGTTGGCTAAAGCTTTTCCATTTCTTTCTTAATAATTTCCCGCCTTTCCTTAATATAGTTTATAATTAATTCCGGCTCACCTCTGAATTCCGAATAAGGCCACTTCCGATTATGATCATACAGCATATAAGGGGCTATCGTACCGTGTAATTGTTCAATCATTGGAGCTATCTGTTTCCTTGTAAATGATGTACGAAGAATGGAATTAAGAATTTGTTTATAACGCAGCCTAACACTCTTGAAACTCATCAGTTTATTAGTCAAGCCATTGTAGCCTTTCAGGCGTACCAAGTTACTCCCGCATACTTTCCCATAGCAATTTCTCCCCCAAGTGCCTTCGTAGTCCCAGGGTATGATGCGGTATAATTTGCTTGGCTTATGACGATAGATCGCATAATTTTGATCAAACCCATCGAAGTTTCCGGTTAAAACAGCTCCGGCTAACCATCGTAAGTAATTATCAATATCCAAATGGGATTGCAAGTATTGAGCTAATGGCTTCCCGGACAGTTTATTTATCTTGGAAATGAATGCGCTCAGTTCTTTTTTTTCGGTGCTTAAACCTATGATTTGCTCGTATCCTTCAAACATCGTCCTCTTATTCCTTTTTGTTTCCGGGTGAAACAGCTCAAAGTTGGCATCATCATCCACAGCATAGAAAAGGGATTGCGCACTAATTCTCCTTTGCATGAAAAAGTTTTTATCAACCGCTTCTATTTCTAAATATACCCCCAGACCTTCTCCATTTAGAATCAATTCAAAATGTTTAGTTTGTGGACTCGGTACACCAATACGTTGGAAAAATCGAAATGAGAGCGCATTCCGTATCATCGAAGGATCGTCATACTCTGCATTCAGATGGTAAGTCTTACCCTTGCAAACAATTTCATAAGATTTCTTCGCATATTCTCGGGTGTGCCCACCACGATAACGAACCTTAATAGGAACACGTTTACCATTACTAATAAGTATCCCGTTTACGAATTGATTACTCCAAACATCTTCATTCAACTTTCTAAGCTGCTGATCTTGGATTACGATATGTCGAGTCGGTATCATGGCACACCGCCTTTTTACATAATAAAAAGCCTATCTTTAGTAGATAGACTTTCATTCTAGATTAATTTATTCGTGATTATGTTCGATTGCCACGGCTCTTGTTCCCTCTTGTTTTGTTTCCACCAGTCTTGTTCCCTCTTGTTTTGTTTCCACCCGATTTGTTGCCTCTTGTTTTGTTTCCACCCGATTTGTTGCCTTTTGTTTTGTTTCCACCCGATTTGTTCCCTCTTGTTTTGTTTCCACCAGTTTTGTTGCCTTTTGTTTTGTTTCCGCCCGATTTGTTGCCTTTCGTTTTGTTTCCGCCAGTTTTGTTGCCTTTTGTTTTGTCTTCACAATTTTTGCTGCCTCTTGTTTTGTCATTTTTTTGAGCTTGTGTTTTCTCATTTTTGTTGCCGCTTGCTTTGTCACCTTTGTTAGATACACTAACCTCCATCTTTAAAAACCTCCTTATAGTTGATAGTGCAGTCTATGATAGAAGATTTGAATTGGATAGAGATATTGGTTGATATAGATAAATTAATTATTAATAGATTTGCATTCTAATGGTGGAATTATGTCAAAAATAGATTGTAATCTAGTACCTCCTCTTTAACGGATACATATACTTATATTACAAATGAGCAGCAATGATATTGGTACAGGAGGTGAACACACAAACTAGTAACCGCTGCTTATATTCAAACTAAACCACATTCCTGAGAGGGGAAATGACAAAATGAGTTTAAACTTTTTAGGTTCATTAATTGGCACTGAGGTTAAAATCAATCGCGGAGGTCCTGATTCTATCGTTGGTAGATTACTATCCGTCCATCATGATTTCTTAGTAGTCCGTATGAATGATAGAACAATTGTGTTCATTCAATTACAGCATATCAAAAGCATCAGTGGTGCGAACAGCAATGCTAGCAGTGGTAACAAAAGTAACAGTGACAACAAAAGCAATAGAAGCAACAGAAGCAACAGAAGCAACAGAAGCAGCAGAAGCAGAACTTTTCAACGTTTTCAAATTGCGCATACCTTTGATGGACTTTTAAATCAATTGAGATTCTCAAATGTTCAAATCAACCGCGGTGGCCCTGAGAAAATTGAAGGTATTCTTGTACAAACCATGGATGGCTTCTTGCTGCTTGTTGTAAAAAATGAAATCATCCGTATTCCAATCTTCCATATCAAAAGTATTAATGTTGCTAACAAAAATAAAAGCAATGGCAATAATTCGAACAGCTCTTCCAATAAAAACAATAACAACAAAAGCAACAGTAACAACAAAGACAACAAAGAAAACAAAGAAAACAAAGGCAACAATAACAAAAACAGTAAAGCAACTGCATCACAAATCGTTGCGATTAAACTTATGTTAAAAAAATACCGCTCTCGTTAAATTTAGTAGAGCTGCTAAATGATACCCATATTCCATACCCCCAATCTCGTCGCAGGCGCGCTGATTGCTACGGCACTCAGCGCGCCAATTGGGGTTATTTATGCACTAATTCAACGAGGATAAAGCATTTCTACTAGATTGAAAGGAGGTGCAAACTGTGGAAACTATGATTATGCTAATTGATAAACAAGTGGAGCTGTCATTTTCGGGGATCCAACAACCCTTAAAAGGAGTGCTGCTTGAGGTAGGCAGTGATCTTATCGTGATTTATAATGAATTTCATTTTTACTATATTCCAATCATTCATTTACAATATCTAAAGCTAGATACCTATGCCAGCTCTACCATAGATCCACCTACGGAATATCCGTTTGATCTTCAATCTCCGTCTATCTCTTATCGAAAGATGTTAATGAGCGCTAAAGGGATGTTCGTTGAAATATATATCACTGGCAATCAAAGTATACATGGCTACTTAACTCACATCATGAATGATTATTTTGCTTTTCATTCCCCTGTATTTCATACGATTTTCATTTCGATGAAGCACGTCAAATATGTGATCCCTTACCATCCGAATACGACACCTTACTCGATGCAAATGGAGAATTTTCTCGTCCAACCTTCTCAAGTTACGTTTTCCCGTACATTTGATCAACAGTTAAAAAAGCTGGAAAGCCAGTTTGTTGTCCTGGATCTTGGAGAAAATCCGAGCAAAATCGGCGTACTTCATTCAGCGGACCACCCTTTTCTCGAGCTTCATACAGCTACCGGGAAATCGATACTGCATAGTGAGCATGTGAAAACGATTCATTTACCTTCAGTTCGCAGAGGGGACAGCTATGGAGTCCGAACTTTCTAAGATTGACGTCCATAACGGACGTCATTTTGCTTTATTGTAGCAAATGGGCATTCTGGGCATACAGTAATGCATAAACTTTGAGAGGAAGACCATTATGACTTATACGTATGAAAACCTGTCGCAGCCACTTCAAGCCTGGCCGTTTCAGCATCCGAACCACCCCCCGGTTCCGCATCCCGCATGGCCTTACATGACTCAGGCTCCTTGGGCTCAGGATTTTGAACATGAGTACCGTGAAAGAGATCAGCCTCTCACTTTTGTACTGATTCACGGCTCGTGGGCAGATACAGGCTTTTGGTCTGGGGTTGCTTCTGAATTACGTAAAAAAGGCCATACCGTATATGTTCCTGAATACCCAGGACATGGCGCTGACCCTAACAAGAATGTTACACATGCAGTGATGACCAAATCCATCGCTGATTACGTAACATCTCGCAATTTAAAAAACATTATATTGGTTGGCCACAGCTTCGGTGGCAGTTTAGTCCAAAAAGTAGCAGAGCTTATCCCCGATCGTCTGAAAAGACTCGTATTCATGAACGCATTTGTAATTAAAGATGGGGGATCGCTAGCCGACGAGTTTCCACCCTCTATGCTAGCAATGTTTAAACAGCTCGTAGAAAGCTCTAAGAATAATACAGTGATGCTTCCTTTTCCTGTTTACAGAGAATCCTTTGCAAATCTAGCAAGTTATGCGCAAGTTCAACAGCTCTATAAAAAAGTTTCACCAGAACCGGCACAACCCCTCTTTGAAAAGTTAGATTTAAAGAAATTTTACAGTCTGCAAGTACCCAAAAGCTATGTTCATCTGATGGAAGACTCTGCTATACCACTTGGCAATCCAGATTATGGCTGGCATCCACATATGTCAAGCCGACTAGGATTATATCGATTTATTCAAGCACACGGTGATCATATGTCAACAACGGAATACGAACCGAAGCTTATTGCACGAAAGATTTATGAAGCGTCTAGAGACTAACAAGCTATCAATATTTGATAAGTATTTAATAATTCATCCAACTCACCAGATAATCGCAATATGAACTCGGAGCGCAGCTCGTACATGTTTCCCGCATGGTTTAGCTCATCTCTTTTAGCTTCTATTTTCTTCTCTAGTTCAAATAACGAGTCCATTATGCATGACCTCCGATGAGTAGTCTATTAATTATATATTTTATACAAATATTGTTAAGAAAATATAAGTTTTGTGAATAGTAGATTATGAAAAAAGCGCCGCTGTCAATGCGACAACATGCGCTTTTGTTGACTACGAGCAAGTTGACTGACTTTTTTGCTTAGGATTATTGCGCAACCAATTTAACATATCGTCAATCGTATTCACAGGTACAATAAGCAGCCCAGGTGCTCCTCGTCTTGCTTCCGATTCATTTTGGGATGGAACAAAGAATACATCGGCATCCGTTCTGCTGACGCTATAGGCTTTCTGCTCTAAGCCTCCAACAGGACCGATCGAGCCATCTGGCTCCATGGTTCCCGTGCCTGCAACACGATTGCCATAAGTAACTCCGCAAGGTGTGAGCTGATCAATCAATGTTAGAGCAAGCACTGCACCGTGCGAGGGTCCTCCCTCATGCAATAAATAGTTATGATATCTCACCGCCTCTGGAATATCATATTGCACCTCATTCGCAACTTGAATGCCGAAGGCAGCACGGCTCGGATCGTCCGGATTTGCCCGTGTCTTAACCGAGAGACTAACTTGCTGTCCGCCGCGCAGCACCACCACCCTCACTTGATCTCCGGGCTTGGTCATTTTCATGCGGGCTGTCAGCTCTTGTACCGTAGTAACGATATCATCATTTACTTTCTCGATCACATCACTTAGCTGCAAGACGCCAGCGCCGGGGCTATCTTTTAGAATCGCCGTAATGCGAACCCCATGCGAGGTGATTCCCTTGCCCTTGCCTACTTTCTGATAAGCAATCGCACTCCCCGCGGCGTTCGCATCCTCCTTCATCGTACGAACTTCTTGGTTGTACTCCCCTAGAGACATACCGAGATTATTTGGTTCAAAAGTATACTTAGCAAAAAGCTTCGCATATAGCCAATCGATCGGGAAGGCTGGCCGCTCAAAGACGAGCACACCCGAAATTTCTCCATGAGCACTTCCCCCATTTGCCTGAGCGTAACGATTCATATTTAAGGTCAAACCTGGGTAAGTAACCAAGACATTCGTCGGCCAGAACATCACAAGCAATAGACACAAAGTGGAAACAAGCACAGTTACACTCTGAACAGGCATTTTGCGACGTTTTCGTTCATGGAAAAATAAATCTATAAATACTAGTAACCATGTTATAAGAAAAATACTCACCGAAATTTCAATCTTTTTCGGAATTGTTAACAGGATTATTGCACTCGCCAAGGAAGCTGCGATTACCGCGATACTTCGAACGCGACCCCAGATATTTCCCTGCGATAACATATGCCTAAGTGCGCCAACCATCCAAATGATAGGAATCAAAGCAAGAACATAGATCAGTAGATCAATCGCATCTATCCAATAAATCCTTGTACCCAACCGCAAGGGATCCGGCAGCCATATCAATTCCCCTGTTACAGCTAATATCAGGACTAAAACCATACCCAAGTAGTAAAGTCTTTGCCAGCGCGCCATCCATCAAACATCTCCTAGTTCACCGAATCGTTAATTTACTGCATTCAAATGTACAGCTTTAATAATAACGTTTAATTCATCGAACAACAATTGAAGTCGAACCATCTAATTAAAAAGCAGACACCTTTAAACAAAGGTATCTGCTGTTCTTAGCTAAGCTAACTCGTTCATATAGGTTACGACTTCATCATAGGAGAGCTTACCACCGAAAATATCTAAGGCACTCCCAATGGTGATATCCAGCTTGCCGCTGGATAACTCTTTGAATAGCTCAATATCCGCGAATGATCTTGCCCCACCTGCGTAGGTAGTCGGAATTACAACCCAATCTGCCAACGTACTGACCAAGCTTTGCTGAATCCCGCTTTGTTTGCCCTCTACATCAACAGCGTGAATCAGAAACTCATCACAATATTGTTCCAGAAACCGGATATTTTCTTTATTCAATTCAAAGTCACTCAATTGCTTCCATTGGTTAGTAGCAACGAACCATTTGCCTTCTTTCTCTTTACAACTGAGATCGATAACCAAATTATTTTTTCCTACCTCAGCTACGATTCGTTTCAGATTGTCCATGTTCAGTTGCCCGTCGCGGAAAATATAAGAGGTAACAACGACGTGCGAAGCACCTTGTTCAAGATAGTAGCTGGCATTCTCCGCATGAATACCCCCGCCAATTTGCAAACCGCCAGGATATTCGCGCAGCGCGCTCACGGCTTCATCCTTATTCCCGTCACCGAGCATGATGACATGTCCGCCAAGTAGATGATCCCTTTTGAACATCGCGGCATAATAGGTTGAGTCATAAGAGGAAACAAAATTTTCAATGATTTCCTTCCCTTCCGTACTTAAGGTCTCACCTACGATTTGTTTAACTTTACCGTTGTGTAAATCGATACAAGGTCTAAATTTCACGAAAATACCCCCACTAGAATCAATTGCTACTAGATCAATTTTCCATCAATTATAGCACAAATAGCCCTCTAATAAGGGCTACGTACAATAAACGTCTTACTTTTTAATGAATCCTTCTTCTGCTAGATACTCCTGAACCTCTTCATAGGTTTCAAAGGCGCAGTCTAGATTGCTTCCAGCATAGATATACCATAAATCTTCAACGAAGGTAACGACCAAGTGATGGCCGTCTTCATCGATCCAATGCTCGTCTTGTTGTTCGGTATCATTCTTCAGAAGCTTCTTGGATGTCTTACCCGTTAAAGATTGAATCGACTTCTCGATAATGTCTCGCAGCTCTTCCGCGCTGAAATCACGGATATTGATTAACCCTTTGCTGTCCGTAGCATATCCTTTGATATATTCCGCGTATACAAAACCATTACCGTTTGGGTGCAGGTGATAAACAACCGCCTTCTTATCATATGCACTATCTTCGTAATGAAAATTGATTCGGCCTAGTGATACATTTTTCCGTTCTAACTCGGGAAAAGATTCCACGATAGCTAATTTTTCTTCTAAACTAAGCATACTTGCCTCCGTAATTTACTCAATAACCTGGATTTTAAACACGTTCTCCAATTTTCCATCAGATCTTTTCTTCAAAGGCACTTTAATGTCTCTTCCGAGTTCTTTGAAAAAAGTTTCAACATCACACTGTACATTGGAAAGGATAACTTTAAATGAACCGTCTTCAACAATGTTCTGATTAGCTTCTGCAAGGACCTTAACATCTACCGCATATTTCTTCGTTAACGTGTTGATGTATCGGCTGAAAATTTCAATTAATTCCTCATTGTTAAAATTTTCAATAACCAGTTTTCCCTTGTTCGTAAAATTTAAATGAACGTTCACTTTTAAATGTCCCCTTTTCCTTTAAACCGTTTATTTTCTTGTGGGTAAAAACATGCTGACCGTCTGGTTCTTCCTCATTGAAAAGGATCCAATCCCTTGTTGGCATCGTTGGCTTTACATCGATCAAATAATGCTTCTCTTCTATTTTACTTGTTTTTATGGGTATGAAGCAATACAAAAGCCAAATTCATTTTTAAAAATAAAAAGAAGCAGGTCATTCCCTGCCTCATCTTGTCTTATATTGTATAATTATAACACACTTTTACGAATTCTAAGCAAAAAGGATGGAAGCCCAATGGCCTTTGGCATTAAAAGAGAAGAACTTCAACAATGGAAGGCTGCCGTAAGCCGCGGCGAGATTGCCTTTTTGACTCATTACTGGCTGGATAAACGCTTTGTTGGCATTCGAACTGTTACGAAAGTGGGCTGTTCAGATTTGGATCGGCTATCCAAATGGTGCGTATCACATGGACTCAACCCGCAATATATTCACCATAGCCCTTCTTATCCCCACTTTGACCTCTTTGGCTCCATGCAAAAGCGAATATTAGAGCTCGAGAATAAATGGGATCAGATCGAGAGATTCAAACTCTAAAAGCATAGGCATGATGAAATACCTTTTTATACCATTCAGGCTTGTATACATAAATAAACCTTATGATATACTAAATATTTGTAAATACTATAAATTTGTGAATTTGGAGAACCTACCATGATCCCAAAACTTAAGATTACTTTTGTCCTTATTCTTTGCATCTTATCACTTCTATGCTTTTCCCTAATTGCTTCCCACATTCAAGGCCAACAGATCGCGCAATTCGATCACAATGTAATTACCTTCATTCAAGGAATGGAATCGCCTGGACTCACTCTACTCATGAAAGTATTCACTTTCATTGGTTCAACTCCTATAGTAATCGTAATTGCCCTCTCTGCCATATTTTTTCTTTATTTCGTTTTACATCATCGCTTTGAGCTCGTTTTCTTTGTCTCTATAGTTGCAGGTACAGGCATCATTAATCTTCTGCTCAAATTGTATTTTGCTCGCCAAAGGCCCGACCTGCATAGACTTATCCAAGAAACTGGCTACAGTTTTCCTAGTGGACATTCCATGGAAGCCTTCGCGCTTTACGCGTCTCTAGCTTTTCTTCTCTGGCGGCATATTTCTACGAGAATCGGAAGAACGATCACTATCCTAATCTGTATCGTAATGATCGGACTTATTGGGATAAGTCGGATATATCTAGGGGTTCATTACCCTAGTGATGTCATTGGCGGATATTTGGCAAGCGGGGTCTATTTCACCTTAGGAGTGTGGCTATTTCAATGGTACAAAGAGTATCGAGCCTACAATAAGAAAGTAAAGCAACAAACCTCCTAACTGTACATGATCAGCTGCAGAAGTAAATTTTACTAAGAAGTAGTTTTGTTAATTTGCCTCAATCTTGTTTCAAATCGACTAATGAAGTCAATCGAATACTCGCCAATTGCTGCTATTTGATCTCGGACAAGCCCTGGAAAGTCTGAATGATGGATTTCTAGAAAATCATCAAGTTCATTATACCAGGGCAATAAATTCATTTTGATAATTAACACACGACTTTTCACCTTCGAATTCCACCTTTACAACGCCATACTAAAGTTTATTCGTATAACGCTGTTTGTGTCCTAGTTAAATATGCCAATTATAGTAGTGTTAATCCCCATTTCTTCTATTTCCTATGTAATAGCCCCATAAAAGATAGGGCTGGATTCATTGAAACTTCATCGGTTTAATAGAAACTTAGCATATCGTAACGGTGTTTCATAGGTATTATTAAAAGTCTGATACATTTTTAATTGCTTAAATTCATACCTTTGATCTCTCCCATTTACTTCGATAAGCTTAATTCTACCATGTTGGTCTACGCCAACATCCAATCCGACATCTGCCATAGCCGGGATGCGCTCACTTAGGCTTTCAGCAATAATCAGTGCTGCCTTCTCAACATCCGCTTTCATTCGGTAAGGATCAAAGCCGCTAGCCCGAAACAATTCTTCACATCGCCTAGCTTCTCCGCCTTTTGCCAGATTCGTAACATGTCTACCGGATGCAGCAACTTTACCTGCAATGCCCGTAATCTGCCACTTCCCTTTATCCCCGCGCTGGGCAGAAACCCTTAGATCATACGGGCGACCTTGATACGTTGCCAAAGAAATCGCTTGTTGGATAAGATAGCTTTGTGTTCCTACTTTTTCATGGATAAAAGCTTGGGCTTTCTTATCACTAAGCATTTTCGGTTCGATATTACTCCAGCAAAACTGCCATTCCTCGTTTTCTTTCTTAGTGACTTTAATCACCCCTTTACCTATGCTGCTATTAGTAGGTTTAATGTAAAGAGATGATAATCTTTCCATTGCATCTATTAGTTGTTCTGAAGAGTAAGCCATAGATTCAGGAAGATAATCTCGAACCGATTTGTTTGTCGATAATAACTTGTGAATACGAAGTTTATCATGGCGATTTTGTCCATTGAATACAATACTTGAATTAGAAAGAAGCCCTAATTGCTTCTGTAAATAAGACGTAAGCGTCATCGCACGATTATGAGTGACTTTAGGGATAGGCAGTCTAATCAGCCGATACTTTTTATTTTCATAGCATAATCCTAGAACTGATTTCTCACTAATATGCTGTAGGCACATGTAGAAAGGCGTTATTCCAAGATTTTCTGCGGCTTTATTGTATAGATCGATTCGCTCATATCCGGTCTTCTGCCTAAGAATGCCTAAATACGTTTTTCGATCCAGAAGAATTCCAACCACACTGTGCACGTCATCACCTTCGTCAAATAGGATCATCTTTAACACTGTATGCAGTCAGAGTCTACCTGGTCCAGATCACAGCAAAAAGAGCCGCACATTGGCGGCTCTCTTGGTTGTATGAGTGATTTTCGTTTATAAACTATTGCTCCTTATACATGTAAACCATCATTTCCTCATCATAGCCCTGTCCCTCATATTCCAATGCATTTCGTTCCACGCCATACGTCTCATAACCTAATTTGCGATAAAGCTCAACAGCTGCTTTGTTCGTAGTTACCACGCTAAGGGTGACTTGCTTCAAACCTTCTAATTGTTTCCCTCTACGAATCACTTCTGCCATTAATTGCTTGGCAATCCCTTGACCGCGGTAATTCTCTGATACATACACGCCCCAAATGAAGGCTTTATGCTTCAGCTTAAGACTTTGCTCTCGCTTAAAACCTACGGTCCCGATAAGCTGGCCTTCTGTTGTAAAAGCACCCAAAATATAATTGCTGCTATCTTGACCAATTCGTTTCTCCACTTCTTCTATAGGCAGCAAAACCGATTCTTCATAGGCAGCGCCAAATGCTGCCGGATTTCTTTGCAGTGCCTCAAGCCGCAGCGCCCAATAATCCTTAGCTTCTTCTACTCGAATACTTCTGATATCTATCTTGACATTACGCATATGCTCACCATCCTATACTTTCAAACCAGAGTCCCTGTTGTTTCTTCTCTAAGGCATGCCGAATATAACTAACCATATTATCAGGCAGCTCTTTCAAATGAAACCATTTCAATTCCTCGCACTTCTCTGGCTCTTTATTCGTGATCTCACCCTGCCAGCTATGTACGTTCAGAAAGAAGTCCACCCATTCGGACGTCGTATTTTTGCGATGCATGACACCGATAACTTCAATATCTGAAGGCTTGATGACAACTCCTGCTTCTTCTTCCGCTTCTCTTATTGCAGCTGCGATCACCTCTTCATCGCCATCCATCCTGCCTGCAACAACGCTCCAATTGCCGTCTTGAAACCCTGTATTTTGTCTCTTCAATAATAAAACCTCTTCGTTTCGATAAAACAACACATGCACTGAGCCATATAAAATAGGTGTTCTCAAAATGATCCTCCTTGATTCGCATAGCCTTATTCTATTTCCTTCAAATCCCACTGATATATACTTATATTATCAAATTGCAAAAAAAGGAGCCACATGGCCCCTCATTTGCTTTTTAATCATTAACATTCAGACTCTGATAGGACAAAGCAACGTCTAATAGACCATCATCGTTTGATAACATCGCGATATCCGTTTTACCGTTCCCATCGAAATCAGCAACGGTTAAACGCCCATTCGTTCGGCCCCAAGGACCAAATACCGAGAGCAGTTTGTATTCACCCTCCGATGTTTGTAGATACACACGGTTCGTTAAATTTTTGGTGTCAGAGCGTAAAATATCTTCCTTGCCATCCCCGTTGAAATCACCGAACCGGATGCCGCCAAGCTCATCAGGAATGTTCAGATTAACTTTATTCAGCTTCCATTGCATGTTCGCTGTATCCAATTCAAATTCCACGCCTTGGGAGGTATTCTCTTTAAACAAAAACAAGCGTTGGCTGTCCTCATTTCGTAAATTTCTCACAAGTAAATCTCTTGAAGAATTGGACCTGAACGTGTAGGGCTTAATTTCTTTAACTTTCCCTCCATGCAAGTATAAACCCAGAAGTTGACTTCGATCTTGCGATTGACCAGCAAGGATACAATCCCCATTGGACTGATGCAATTCATACAAATCATACCAGCGTTTAGCCGGAATCGTCCAAATTTGTTGTCGCTCGAACGAAATCCCATTGGATGCGTAGCTCTCAAGCTTGCCGGAAGGTCGAACGACCCAAAGACCTTTTTTATGGCGGTCATTCATACCATTAAGTGTAAATGATGAGCCATCTTCATAAGGCAAGGACGCCCAAACCCGTTGGGCAGGTTGGTTTTCATTGCGTAAACCTGTGTACTGAGCTTGTATGACCGACAGGTTGGAGGTCTTCTTATCCCAAGTCACAATGTCATTTTGATTTCTGCCTGTTACGTTACCGATTTGTACGAGGGTAGATTTCGTGTTTCCAACCTTCAAACTTAACGATGGAGTAAAGGGCACATAATCATGTATGGAATAGAACGGATAACCCTTTAAATGAATCTGTGTGATCAGCTTTTGTAACACACTTTTATTTTCACCGGCATATTGAAATTGCGGTATACCATCCTTAAGTAGCTGTTCACCCATCTCATCCACGACTGGTACCAGATGGCTAAATTCCAAAAAAGGATGATAGAAAAAAGAGTTAATTCGCTCTGTTTTCCCCATTTGATTAAGAATGAACTTCTCATCTTTACCACTTGGTATATACGAAAGTGTTGTCGGTACGAATACATTGCCAAACGACGTATTTCCAAACCCCTTATTAAGAACATTTTTATACTGGGCTGCAGGCGGGTTGGAATCGATCGTAACATCTGGTTGATAAAAGAGTCCAAAATAAGAACGAAACACCTTATCCTGATCTGGCGTTGTATGATAATGTGGTGCTTCCCAGAAATGGGGCGATAAATTAGCAAGGCGAAAACGGCGATAACCCTCTTGAACACGTTGTTCTGCAAAAGCAGTAGTCGCAGTTTCAGGCTTATCTACAACATTAAACTCGTTCCCTATACCCGAGGCTTGATGACCATCCTCACGAAATACATCTCCTACCTGATGGGTATAACCATGCATGCCAATAGATCCGCCATGCTCCACAGCTTCGCGCAGCACGCGATCAAATGCTTGAATATAGTCATTATCCAACTGATCGATAGCGCGATCATATCGTTTACCGTCTTGACTAATATTAATCCAACGCGGAATGACCGCCATACTGTAGGGTACATGCTGCTGATGCAAATAATCAAAGACAGCTCTCAGCTTTCCGAGCCCTTCAGGTGTACTATAATAGCCACCAGGACCAATGTCCTCTAACCGAAGCATCATGAATCGCGGATTATTATCGGCGCCTTCAACGGTGATGATGTGATTTAATCCGATGTATAAACTTAAAGTTACGAAGCCTGCTATCACATACCGCAGCCAATTGTTTTTCTGTATTAAGATCCTCAACATGCAAACTCCCCCCAAGGATGCTGGATCATCATGTTTACCAAGCGATTCACAAACACTATAGGTCAATTGGACTATATCCTTGGAAAATTGTCTATTATAAATTATTACGATAATTTTTGGTGCTATTAATTGGTGCTATTAATTGAAGTGTTTATACCAAATACCTGCATATTCTGGTACCACATGCCAATTATTTGCCCTCACTTGCTTTCCGAAATCTTCTCCAAAGAAATACGAGGTTAATTGTACAGCTTCATTCACATCTTTGAATATATAATCGGTGGCTAACGAGGTGTGTTCAAATCCATATTCAATTTCTAACAACTGATAATAGGGTGCCAAATAATCATACCTGATCGGTTCCGCAAAACCCGTTCCCAAAGTCTCTAGAATAATAACCGTTCCGCCTGGTCTAAGAATGCGCCTAATTTCAGACATCATTTGTTTCAAATTATTCGCCCAATCCACATTATTCGAGCTAGCCAGATAACATAAGCTCCACCCTGCTACGACAAGATCCTTACTAGTATCCTCAATTGGCAGCGCTCTATGGTCGGAAACAATCGTTCGCCAGTTCGCATAAGAAGTTGTTGTAGTTAACTTTTTTTCTAACACATTCAGCATGGCCTTGGAGCTATCCAGACACCAAAGTGAATTGGCTTCCGCGGCAAGAAACATAGAAAGTCTGCCAGTTCCTGCCCCTAAATCTACCACATCCAAATGCGCATAAGGTCTAATCTCATGAATCACCTTTGCTAAATTTGGTTGCTTACTAATTAGTAAGTCATAAGTTTCTGTGTTGTCTTGATAAATGTGATGATCTCGAGACATGTTCATTCCTCCTTCAAGTTTTTCTTAGAATAAACCTTAACCTTAGGTCAAGGTCAAGCGTTAGAAGGAGTTATGAAAAGGGATCCATAATGTGTGCGCTTACAACATTGTTGTCACAATTACACTTCATCTTATCACGCTGTTCATGATTTGAAAATAAAAAATGATACCGCTTTCAAGTTTGACTCAGTGGGACTGAAGTGCTACAATTCAAGCAAATTTGGTTGCAAATTAGGATTGGAGGAAATGTTCCTGCATCATTTTAAACATAAATGTCAATGGACGATTTTGGTCTGGATCATTCTTGGGTTGTTCGTGTTTCCTTTGACACCGCCAATTTCACACCACTATTCTTTCGATACCGATATCATCGTTCTAGCCAATACAACTCCTGCTTTAACCGTTCAAGATCATCCGCCATCCAAAGAAACAATACGAGCTCAGGAAGATAAGATTCAGAGACATGAAGATTATGACAAACAATATGAGATGACCGTATTCGTTGTCTTTATTATTTTTATATTATCCAAAATATGGGAGCGATTGAAGAGTATCTTATTAGCTTTTCTCAAATTCATCTCGGGTTACACGGGCCTCATTCCTTCATTATTCATTAGAACCCAACTGAATGAAATGTGGAAAAGAGGAACCCTTCATGTCAAACCTATCGGCTGGAGCTGAACAAGCACGCTCCCAACATCAAAAATTAACCCGCCTCAAATTTATTCGCAGAATTTTTTTCATGATCATCGGATCAGCCTTATTTTCTGTTGGTTTGGAAATTTTCTTAGTCCCCAACAATATTATTGATGGCGGAGTTGTCGGAATTTCCATCATCGTCTCTCATTTGACGAAAATTCCGCTAGGCGTATTTCTCGTTATTTTGAATTTACCCTTCTTACTTTTAGGTTACAAACAAATCGGCAAAACATTTGCCATTTCTACCTTATTTTCCGTTGTCCTTATGTCAATAGGAACCTCCCTGCTGCATCCTGTACAAGCGATTACCATAGATCCTTTGCTAGCCGCAGTTTTCGGTGGAATTATACTTGGTATTGGTGTAGGATTAGTCATTCGCTCAGGCGGTTCGCTCGATGGAACTGAAATTGTAGCTATTGTATTTAGCAAAAAATCACCATTCTCCGTTGGCGAAATCGTAATGTTTTTCAACTTTTTCATTCTCGCCAGCGCAGGCTTTGTCTTCGGATGGGATCATGCGATGTACTCGCTCATTGCGTATTACATTGCCTTCAAAATGATTGATATCACCATCGAAGGCCTCGATCAATCCAAAGCTGTATGGATTATCAGCGACGAATCCGACAAAATCGGGGATACCATAACGTCCCGGCTTGGCCGCGGCGTTACCTACCTTAAAGGCGAAGGCGCCTTTACAGGAGATGACAAAAAAGTGATCTTCAGCGTCATCACCCGATTAGAAGAAGCCAAGCTAAAGTCCATCTTGGACGAATTGGATCCTAAAGCTTTCCTCGCCATTGGCAATATCCATGATGTAAAAGGCGGAAGATTTAAAAAGAAAGATATTCATTAAAATGAGAAGAAGAGGTTAAACAGGACGTTCTGTTTTAACCTCTTCTTTGATTTTGCATGATAGGGTTAGGGAATTCGCCTAATTTGGTGATTCTTTAAGATTGAATTTCATTACTATGGTGCCAATTCACTCGCATATCGACACTTTAGCGATGAAAATCAGCGTTATGGAGCAGCATTCAAGAGTAGACAGCGGTTCCGTTACCTTGGTTCTTTGTTTGATGCAAAAAGTACAGCTAAATTTGTTAATAACGGAGATTTCATGTAAGATGCTGCAAATTGTGCAGCTAATTCGAAGCATTTGGCCAATTCTGGCTTCATATGAGGAAATTTGATGTACCAAATACATGTAAACTTCTCCATACATAAAATAATCTGAGATTTGCTGCACTTTCTGCATCTTGTTGGTTATCCGCTCGCCGCTTTGTTACAAATCCAATATGAACTCGAATTGCAGCATGAATTACTTGGAGTAGCTAATTCTGTACATCTTTGTCCCAAGCGTTGAGTGAATTGGTGCATATACTGTAAGTACCGGAGTAACAGCTGCGGCAGAAGGTTGCTGTCGCAGCCAGAATTCAACAAGTACCCCTAGTATCACAAGGCAGCAGCACGTAAGCGTCCTAGTTCCAGTAGTTCCTCAGATCAACCTTCTGGCCAAGCTTCGCGCTGTCGATGGCGCCAAGCACCATCGCCATGCTCTTGATGTTATCGCGGCAGTCCGTCTCCGCGCGGCGGCCTTCTTCCAGCGCCGCGAACATCTCGTCCAGACAGCCGACGTGGCCGCTGCGGCCGGGCCAGTTCACCTCCGATTCCACTCTCGCGTAATCGCGGATGAACTTGCCGGCTTGGTCACCGGCGGCGATGATCTCGGCGTATGGAGCGCCGCTTCCGTCCCACAGTGCGGTGCCCTGCTCGCCGGTCACACGCCAAGCCGCCTCCCATGAGGTCGGCGCCCCTTCCGCGCACCAGGAGCCGCGGTAACAGAACACAGAGCCGTCTGACAGCTCATAGATGCAGATCGCAGAGGCATTCCCGGCGTACCACGAGCCGGGAGGATTGAATTCCTGGCAGTACACCGAAACGGGGTCTGCCCCAGTAATAAACCGAGCCTGATCGAAAGTATGGATCGCCATGTCAAGAATGAGCGGGCTTTCCATCGCTTCGCGAAAGCCCCCAAAATGCGGCCCCAAGAAGAAATCGGCGCCGACATAACCAACGCGGCCAATCGTACCCGCGTGTATGATCTCTCGCAATGCGCGGATGTTCGCGTCGTAGCGACGGTTCTGCATGACGGAGAAGGAATTCCCCGTCTGCTCCGCCAGCTGCACCAGCTCCCGCGCTTCCGCCATCGTGGCAGCCATCGGCTTCTCACCGAAGACGTCACATCCCTGCCGGAGTGCTGTTCCGCACACCTGGAAATGGCTGGAGGGAATCGTGATGTCCAGAACCAGATTCGCACCGCTTTCCTGAATAGCTTGCTCCAGGTTCGTATAGACGCCGCAAGTAAGACCATGGCGCTCAGCCATGGCTTGTGCGAATTCCGTTTTAATATCAACAAGCGCGACTATGTCACTATCCTCGCGTTTTAACATATACTCAACCCATACATTCGCCATACTGCCGCAACCAACAACCACAATGTGATACTTACTCATCTCGCACATTCCTCCCCTATCATCCCTAAAATATAGTACCCAGTCATTCATTCCCTCGATGTGGCGAAAACAAATCAAATATAAAGTGCATAGCCTCTTCCTCATCTTTGCCTTTTGTAAGCAAACGAAGTGTTGTTCCTGCTTTGATCGGGACTAGAAGCATGCCCAGCAGGCTTTTGACATCCACAATATGGTGCTTATGATCATGCTCAAAGTCTATTGTAATGTCCGAAATAAAATGAGAAGACTTTGCAGAGATGGCCGATAAGTCGGCTCGTTGTAAATCTGAATGGATCTCAAATTCATGTACTCTCATAAACAAAACTCCCTTTTATATTAAATTTCGGTTCACTTGCTCTTTCTACGATATTTCTTCCATTTGCGATAGCTTCTCCGAACAACATTCAAAGCAAAGTCGGGAATGGGCATTTTACGCACCCAAGGATAATAGAAAAGGTCATAGGCATTTTTGAGATCGTCCCACATGGGACAATATTCGCTTTTCATAAAGTCCGACACGTCGACTACTAATCCTCTGCCATCTTTCATCATTACATTTTTCCCATGTACGTCATGAGGATTTAGGCCCCTGCTAACTGAATAAGCGAGTGCTTCATCTATGTCTGTAATGACTTGTCGTGGAATCGGTATCCCTCGATGTAAGCATTTGTATAAAGTAACGCCAGTCAAACGGCGCAGTACCAAATAATTATCCCCTGCATGCAAGCATTCTGAAAATGCGGGATGTTTCCCAAGACGTCTATATACTTCCTTTTCCTCTCCAATTCCCGGTCTGCCTGGCGCATATACTTTAACAACAACTTCAGAATAATCCGGATGTGAAAGTACGGCTGCATAATTGCCAGAACCAACAAGCTTCCATGGCTTAGGTATATAGTGTACAACAATTGGATCGTAAGTTTGTTTACTGTATAGCTCCAAATTAGGGAGCAATTGGTGTTCAATTTCAATCAGCCAAGGCTTTAACATAGAACTATTTCTGCTCCCCTTCCATCTTGTTTTTACTTTCGTGAAGGTGACGGAATCATGATTTGTTAATTACTGCTATGTGTGGTATTATACAAAGATATTTGTGTAAAGTGAAGTGTTGAACATGCCCTATTATAATTTGCTAGATTCCCATATAAAAATGAAGCTAATCCCTTGACCCTTGGTCAAGGGATTTTTTTTCCTTGGGGAAACACTTCTGTAGGAGGTCATCATTAATGAACAACGACAACAAATCATCGGTTTGGGCGATATGGCTATCCCTAATCAGCAACATCATTCTCACCATCATGAAAATCGTAATTGGCTTACTGTTTCATAGTGAGGTTTTATTAGCGGATGGGGTTCATAACGCAGGTGATATTATCGCCACGATCGCAGCACTTAGTGCCATGCAAATTTCCAAGCTTCCAGCCGATGAAGACCATCCCTATGGCCATGGCAAAGCAGAGGTGTTAGGTTCTGGATTTGTAGCTTTTATCCTTGCGCTGGCTGCCATTTATATTGCCTATCATTCGACAGTTGCATTTTTCCACGAGCCTCTAGCACCGAGCTTAATTGCCTTTATTGCGGCAGCTATGTCTATGGTTTGGAAATACGTCCTCTATGTATATACAATGCGGATTGGCAGCAGAACGAACAGTAAGGGGCTAATTGCAACAGCCAAAGATCACTTGGCCGATGTCTACGCTTCTTTGGCAGCAGTTATTGGAATTGGATTGGCCTTTGTTGGTAAAACTTATAACATTCAATGGTTATCTTACGGGGATGCAGCAGCGGGAATTATCGTTTCCTTATTGGTTTTGAAATTAGCTGTTGAAATGGGCAAGGAAGCCTTTGATGTCCTGATGGAGAAAACAGTCGATCAACAAAAGTTGCATCAATATACGCTGTTAATCCAAGCGGTTCCACAGGTGAAACGAATTGACCGTGTACGAGCACGAGAGCATGGTCATTACATTCTAGTAGATGCACGAGTTGCCATTCCAGGAGAACTCACGATCCAACAAGGTCATGATATCTCCCGAGCTATCAAGAAATCCATCATGGAACAGCACGGTGATGTCGATGAAGTCCTTATCCATTTGAACCCTTGGTACAAAGAATGACGGCACATTTTTAAATTTGTAAAAATAAGGTTATAATGAGCTCAACACCATGAAATTAACAGAAAGCGGTGCTGTGATGTCAAGCAATGCTTATTATTTAATCTTTACTGTAATCTTACTAGCAGCAGTCTTATTTACAGTGATGATTGGTCACTCCCGAACAAATAAGGAAGGCAATCCCGAATACGACAACAAAACCAAAGGCAATTGGTCTCGTCTTACGTTTTTCTATGTGATTGCTATTGCTCTTGGAGTGCTTGCATTGATTATCTATGTAGTCAATCGCACATCCATGTAAATGAAAAAGACGCTATCCAGGATCTTCCTCCTGATTAGCGTCTTTTTTGCGAATTGTAGCTGAAAAGTCTTATTTCTCCTCAAAGAAACGAAGATAAGCGCCGTACCCTTCCTTCTCCATATCGGCTAACGGAATAAACCGGAGTGCGGCTGAATTAATGCAATATCTAAGACCATTAGGCCCTGGACCATCATTAAACACGTGGCCAAGGTGGGAATCCGCTTCATGGCTTCGCACCTCTGTACGTATCATGAAATGACTATGATCTGCTTTCTCTTTCACACTGCCTTCGAATACCGGTTTTGTAAAACTTGGCCAGCCGCAGCCAGAATCAAATTTGTCAAAGGAGCTGAATAACGGCTCGCCTGAAACGATGTCCACATACAGACCCTTCTCGCGAGAGTCCCAGAACTCATTCTCAAATGGGCGCTCCGTCGCATTATTTTGCGTTACTTCAAATTGAATCGGTGTTAATTTTTGCTTAAGCTCCGCTTTATCCTTGGCAGTATTCCAATGCTTTGCAATATAGGCATCACGTCCTGAACCTTTGCGGTAGGCCTTGTAATGCTGCGGATTTTTGTGATGATAATCCTGATGATATTCTTCCCCAGGGTAAAAGGCTTCCGCATCAATCCGAACGATTTCCGTTACGATAGGACGATCGAATCGGCCACTATCCTCGAGGGCTTGCTTGGAAGCTTCAGCCTTCTCTTTCTGCTCGTCACTATGCGCAAAAATTCCAGTCCGATAAGAAGATCCGCGGTCATGGAACTGACCTCCTGCATCGGTGGGATCAATCTGACGCCAAAATGTATCAAGTAATTTATCATAAGGATATAATTCGGGGTCAAATGTAATTTGAACGGCTTCTGCATGACCTGTTGTCTCCGAACACACTTCTTTGTAAGTCGGATTGCTTGTGTGACCGCCAATATAACCTGACACAACGGATATAATGCCTGGCAGTTCCTCGAATGGTGTCACCATACACCAGAAACATCCGCCAGCAAAAGTTGCCTTTTCATAATTGCCTTGCTGTACGTTATCAACCAATTCATCATCACCTCTTCCTTTCGATTCCCTTCTATCATACCAAAAGACGAGCAAACAACCAAAAAACACCGTTCATCCGGAACGGTGTCTTCGTAATTAAACTGAATCTTACAGGTTGTTAAAGATATCCGTAAGAACAGGTACGATTTGTGATTTACGTGAAACTACGCCTTTAAGCAGTGCTTTGTTGTCTACAAGCGTTACGTTGTAAGCCTTCTCCACAGCGTCTGCTTTGCGTCCAAGAGCCAGACCAACGGAATCATTGTTAAGAATATCTGTCACAACAAACAAGAACAAGTCCAGGTTTTTCTCAGCGATGATGGCATTAAGCGCGGATTCAATCTCAGCTTGCTGGGAAAGAACATCGTTAACGTCAACCGCATTTACTTGTGCGATTTCGGCTTTGTAGCTGCCCATTTGAAATTCTTTAGCATCCAAAGAAATCAATTGTGCAACTGTTTTGTCGCTTAGATCTGCGCCAGCTTTCAACATTTCCAGACCATAGGTCTCAGCATCAACGCCAGCAATTGCAGCAAGTTCACGTGCAGCGGCAACATCTTGCTCCGTGCAAGTTGGGGATTTGAACAACAAGGAATCCGAAATGATAGCTGAAAGCATCAAACCTGCGATATCTTTGTCGATAGAAACTCCATTTTCTTTGTACAATTTATTTAGGATGGTTGCTGTGCAACCAACTGGCTCTGCGCGGTAGTAAAGCGGGTGGCTAGTCTCGAAGTTAGCAATACGATGGTGGTCAATAACTTCCACAACACGCACTTGATCGATGTCTGTAGCACTTTGTTGACGCTCAACATGGTCAACCAAGATGACATTAGCTGCTTCATTGGCTACAGTTTCAACTTGACGAGGCGCTGCAACTTTAAAAGTATCCAAAGCATATTGAGTTTCACCATTCACACTGCCTAGACGAACAGCCTCAACCTCTTGGCCTAATTTCGTTTTCAGTGCAGCATAAGCAATTGCTGATGTGATTGAATCAGTGTCCGGATTTTTATGTCCGAAAATTAGTGTTTTTGACATTGTACGACTCCTTAACCGAAATAGTGTAGTTAGAGCTTATCATTCTATTTACGATTATACTAAAAAATCTGGGTAAATCCACTACTAACCAAAAGCTTTAGTGTGAATTAACAAAATGGACTGAAATATTTCGAGAATGGTTCAAATTGTTGCATTTTCTACAACATTAGGCAGCTAAATCCGCGATAACCACGCGATTGTTGCATAAAATATAACTTTTCTTTCTAGAAGATGCTCAAAAGAGAGAAATAAGACTTAATTGTTGTACTGCATACAACATTGATAGCTGAATGAGCAGAAATCAATGAGAATTGTGTACGATATACAACACTTTCACTAAACTAAACCAAGAAAAGGCTGCAAGCTGGCTTACTCAGACCAACTCAGCTAATTAAGAAAACCAAAGAAAAACAAGTTAAACAAAACCGAAGAAAAATAAAAACAAACAGAAAAACCAATAAAACCATTCAACCCAACCAAATCCAACCAACAAACCAATCCAAAAGGGATTGGTTTACTCTCCAACCCCCCAATAAAATCTAATCCTTCTAAACAAACGGATTTCGGTTCCAAAATACATTACTCTACTGTCTAGTTAGATCTGAACGAGAAAAAACGAATAGACTTTTAGCTTTTCAAGGGGAAACTTTAGCTCCTTCTTCCAGAAATAGCAAGCTTCTGAACCCATGTTGCCAAATCATCTTCGCCATGAACGACAATTCGACTTAGTTCATATGGCGATTGTTTCGACGTAGCATACCCTTCCTTCGTTGTGAAGGCATAACGGTATGTCGCCTTTTTTAAGAGCTTGATCGTATCCTCGTTGTACTCGCCATACGGATAAGCAAAAACATCTGCGCTCCTCCCAAGTGCATGCTCAATACGTCGGCGCGATTCCGTGATCTCCTCGCGCTGCTGTTCTATGCTGAGCTGTGGGAGATGGCGATGTGTCATGCTATGCGGCGCTATGTCCCACCCCGCCGCGCTCAGCTCTCGCACTTGTGGCCAGCTCAAGTAGCCTGGCTGGCCAATAAATCCTAGCGACAGGAACAACGTCGCCGGCAAGCCATGTCGCTGGAGGATCGGCATCGCCACCTCCGCATTGTTCGCATAGCCGTCATCGAACGTGAGCAGCACGGGCCTTTCCGGTGACGGTTGTTTCTTCTCGAGGATGCGCGCGAAGTCGCCCAGCGTCAACGGGGTGTAATGATGCGCGGCCAAATAGTCCATTTGGCGCGCGAACATATCGGGGTGGAGCACGTACGTGTTCCCTGGCTCCACCCCGATGCTGTGGTAGTTCAGCACGGGAATTGCAATCCCGTGCTGCTGCTCATCCGCCGCGATTTGAGACGCAGAGGCTTGGGTTGCTTCTGGCATGAAGCATGCCAGCAAGAGCCAGACAAGCGCGAATACTGGAGCGAGCGTTCGCATCATTCGCAAATATTTATTAGTACTCCTACCATCCATAGTTCACACATCTCATTCTAGAATTATCTCCTTCACTTCACTTCACTTCAATTACTCCACTACCTATCACATTTCTTAGAATCCACACATCTCTTCAAGTATTAACTCCAACATTTTACTTACATCACTTTCATCCATGTCTACTCCGCTTTCACGTCCCCTTTTGCTAGTATGCATATATCTCTACTATTACAGTCTCTTCGAAAATAGACGATTACCGGGCAACTACCTCATTACAAAAAAAGAATCCCTTAGATAAAAGGATTCCTTTTTCTTTTCCTATTTCTTTTACCCGCGAGAATTTCGCATCGCAAATAACAACTTAGGACCCTCTTCACCTTGAGTCCCCGCTTCAACAAACTGCTGGTAGGCTTCAGATTCCATGGGGTAGATCGCAATTTTGCCTTCTTCATTGTAATGAACACCCCAACCGTGCTTCTTTGGAAGCATCGATGCTCTTAAACAAGGGTGGTTTTTAGAAAAAAGCTCCTCACGAATTTCAGCACTGCGAACTTCGATTTCACTCTGAGGGATTTGCTTATGTTGCAAATAGACCTCATAAATAAGCTCGCCTTGTGTATATTTGTAAGGGTTTTGAGACAGCAGCTCGTATTGGATCAAGTGAGCTGTTTTACTATCCTTTTTCATGGAAGGTACCGTTCCTACTTCAACTGGACAGTCAGCAGAAACCTGGATAAACGTATCCTTGTAACTCATATGTTCATCATCATAGGCCATCTAGGATTAACTCCTTCCTTCTGCAAGTTGAATCAATTTGTTCATGGTCTCCCAGTTCCGCGTTGTTGCGGATACGCCTAGCTTCTTTTCGATGAAATTGTTGCTGAACTTTGAATCTCCGTAGTTCTTACGTATGAGTAAATACACGGTAAGCCCTTTGACGCAGAACTCGTCCACTTCATTTTGAAAGGATTCTAATTTTGCGACAGCCGCATCAGTCGCTGAATGAGACAATACGGTAATATATCTTTGTTCATTCGCTTCTACATTGACGTTTTGGTAAGGTGTGTTCTCAACAATCTCGTGCAATTCTTCTAATGTTCGGATGATAACGGGAATATCAAAGGTAAGTTGAGCCTTGAGTTCGCTCACAATTCGATCACGAACGACCGCAGCGTCATCTTCCTCGCAATCAAAAATAACATTACCGCTCTGTATATACGTAATCACATTCTTATAATCCATGGATTCAAAAATGCTTCGCAGCTTTTCCATCTTAATTATCTTCTGACCGCTGACATTAATTCCGCGCAATAGTGCAATATACTTCGGCATCACATAACCTCACAACATTTTTTAATTCCATTATACACCAATTATGACTTGTCTTTTAAGTATCGTCACATTCATTTATTTTCGAATATAAAAACTTAGTACCGTATTCCAGTTCCTCTGCTCGTAGTAATTAGCACCAAGGTCGATGTTTTCGATCCAAATTTCAGCTTTTTTGCTATGGGGACCGGTAACCACGACATTTGAATAGCTGCGATTGGATCTAATCCATGCCAACTGGTGTGAGGGTAAAGAAATAGGATTAAAATCACCGTAAGTATCCAAAGGCTGCGTCAATTGTTTCTCTTGATGACTCTTCAGCTTCACATTAACCAAATAGGGAAATTGCCTTTTAGCAGGGTCGATCGACCACTCCGCTTCTTTGGATCTTGAAGTAACGATATCACGGATTCCAAGCCAAGTGAAGCTGTGTTCAACATATCCCTTGGGTGTGTAGGAAACAGATTTTCCGGCAGGAAACCGTATAACTTTCAAATGTTTATTCGTTGTAGCCTCTCTTCCGACACCTTCGATAAAGCCAAGTGTCTCATCTTTGCTCTCCCATTCAAACCATTGCTCGTTGTTAACCATTTGATCAATCGTTTTGAAAACGGAACCATCTGCGGATAATACACACAGTGTGTTGCCATCGGCCGACAGCGATGCGGTAGGCTTAGCCAAGAAAGCAATCCAACGTCCGTTTGCGGACCATTTGAAGATGCTTGTGGCAACAGCAAAAAAATCATCAGATTGCTTGGGCAGCACATACAACGTCTCGAAGCGGTTAGGTTCATCAAACGCGGTTAATGGTATTTTCATTATTCGTATCGGTGTCCATCCCTCGTTTAATAGCTTAGCTTCCATTGAAACTAATATTCCGCTCCCATCCGGATACCAGGAAAAATTACCGATACCCTCTGCAATTTTCTTCGGTTTTGCAAGTTCATCGGAGTCTATCCAATTCAGCTGCGACGAATTTAGAAATGCAAGAGAATTCCGGTTAGGTTGCCATTGAAAGCTCCTTCCGCCTTCTTGTGCAACAAGATGACTTTGTCCAGTTTGAACCTGTAATAGCCACAGTTCCTGTTCATTTTCGCCTTTGGTGTAAGCTATCCACTGGCCATCATAAGACCATTTCGGGTTTAATATGTATGCACCTCGGGTTAGTTGTCTCTCGTTGGTACCAGCTTTCATCCATAGGTCGCCACTTCGAACGAATGCTGCCTTGAGCGGTTCGGAGGGCTTTTCTGCATAAATAGTCATGCTGCTTGTTATGATGAGTAATACAGCCAACATCGCAAGAATGGTATTTCTAAAAGCTCTCATGATTTTCCTCCTTATGGTAACTTACCTTTTTTACGATTTCCTTTTGTTGTTAAGAACATACCGTGCCATGACCTATTGTCGTTCGACGTTCATAATTATTCTCAACTTAGGATTTTCTTTGGAATCCGTGATATATTATACTTTTGGCAAATACTTTTTCAGGAGAGGACAAACCATGGTGTATCCTGCTGCTACGAACTACGAAATTGCACAAGTTTGTTTACTAGCTGGTAAAATCATGCTGGAAAACGGTGGTGAAACTTATCGTGTCGAAGACACCATGACCCATGTCGCTGAAGCTTTTGGTGTGCCTAACTCCCATAGCTTTGTAACGCCGACTGGCATCATTTTCTCCATCGATGGACCTGAGCAGACCACACGACTTATTCGTATATCGGCTCGATCGACCGATCTTCGCAAAGTCACGGTTGTGAATGCTATTTCTAGACGTATCAGCCAGGGGGATCTATCGCCTAAAGAAGCTTATCGGCTGCTTGAGGAAATTGATGTGGCTCAGATGCGTTATCCCGCTTGGTTTCAAATCCTATCCGCAGCTGTTGCAAGCGGTTGTTTCTTAATCATGTTCCATGGAGAATGGCCTGATTTCTTCCCTGCGTTCATTGCTGGCGGGGTTGGCTTGGCATTCCTTAACTATTTCCATCGGCTAGTGCCGATTAAGTTCTTCGCTGAATTTCTGGCTTCCTTACTTATTGGAACCATGGCTTTCTTGTTTGTCAAAATGGGGTTTGGTCATGCACTCGATACGATTATTATTGGCTCTGTCATGCCTCTTGTTCCGGGACTTCTTATTACGAATGCGGTACGTGATTTAATGGCAGGTCATTTCGTTTCAGGGGTTTCCAAAGGCGCTGAAGCCTTCTTAACTGCTTTTGCCATTGGAGCTGGCATTGCCTTTGTACTTTCATTTTATAACGGGGTGGGGATTTAGGATGATGATGATTGAACAGCTCATAACGAGTTTCATTGCGACTGCGGCATTTGCTATCCTTTTCAATGTTCCTAAGGGCACACTATTGCAGTGCGGCTTCGTGGGTATGTGCGGGTGGATGCTGTATGTTTCCCTTCAAATGATTCCTTTAGACCCAATCCTGGCCACGTTGATTGCCTCTTTTTTCGTAACCGTTATCAGTCAATTTTTTGCGAAAATATACAAAACACCTGTTATTGTATTCAGTGTATCGGGTATCATCCCGTTAGTTCCTGGGGGTTTAGCTTATGATGCGATGCGTAATGTCGTTCTCAACCACTATGATCTGGCCGTACAACTTGCAGCCAAAGCCTTCCTGTTATCTGGTGCTATCGCGATCGGATTAGTCTTCTCTGAGGTTCTTAATCAGCTGTTGCGTCGAACAAAACATTGACCTTTTTGAACTATTTGCAATAGTTCATGCCCGCTTAATAGTTTATACCTATAAAGATAATCGGTTTTATATCTTAGATTTTCCCTGCAATTCCCTTTAAAATAAAACCAAGAAGCAATATTCAATCTATGGAGCGGAGTTGATCAGCCTATGAGCGAGCAAGCAAACCAGCAAATCACAACCAAGTTCAACGAAATTGCTGAGAAATATGATAGCCAGCGGAGAAAACTGATTCCTTGTTTTGATGATTTTTACCACACAGCAACTTCACTTGTGCAGGTCGATCATGCATCTCCACGTATTCTCGACTTAGGAGCAGGTACCGGCCTCTTCTCCGCTTATGTCATCAATCAATATCCAAATGCGATGCTAACACTGATTGATCTTTCACAAAGCATGCTCGACGTCGCAAAACAGCGGTTTGGAGAAACACAAGCCAACGTGACATACATGGCGAAGGATTACAGTTTATTCGAGTCAGATGAACCTTTTGATTGCGTCATCTCCTCTCTCTCCATTCATCATCTTGAGGATCAAGCTAAGCACGAGCTGTATCGAAAGATATTTAAACTGCTTAAACCAGGCGGGGTCTTCGTTAACGCAGATCAAGTCCAAGGCAGCAGCCCCTTCCTTGATCAATTGTACCGTTCTGATTGGGTAGCTAAAGTAGAGGCCACTGATCTAACTCATGAAGCGCTGCAAGCTGCCTACGAAAGGACGAAGTTGGATAAAATGGCTCCCCTCGATCAACAGCTGAATTGGCTTCGAACTTGTGGCTTCATTGACGTTGACTGCGTCTACAAATATTACAATTTCGTTGTGATGTACGCTCGAAAGCCAGTTGTTTAACCTTTTTACCAAAGGGTCGGTTTGGCCACCATAAACCACATCATCGACAGAGTTATAACGACATACCAAATTAAAGCCTTAAGCAGCTTGTTGACTAGGATATCTCGATTTTCGTGTGGCGCCTTGAGCTTACGTAGCAGCGGCGAGAATGCACGGGCAATAAAGTACAGTGATGCAACCATAATGAGAACCGTGACGATAATCCATGATGTTTTCCACGTCCACGCCGTTAACCATGTGAGTATAATTCCTGTTGCAACAAGTACATGGCCGGCATGCTTTGTAAGCCGAACTGTAATGCGAAATGGCTCGAGATAGTCTGGCAATTGCTCGAATGGCGCAACACGAATTCTAGTTAATAATGGAAACAGGATAAAATAAGGGCCAATACTTAAAACAACACTAAATATATGGATATATAAAAGCAGTACGTACCAAGACAACACCATCATCCGTTCTATATGAGAAATTGAACAAAACAGTGCAGATCCTTAGATCCACACTGTTTTTTGTTCTTACTTATTCAGCCTTTTGGAATTCGTGTACCCATACTTTCATATGCGGCAGCCATGGCATTCCTGGATGCATAGCTAAAATACTATCACGATATTCATCAACGGACGTATGACCTTCTGCTTTTGCATGTTCCACTGTCAATTCACCCAAAGTTTGTTGGTAAACGTTGGTTACTGTAAACGCAGTGCCTTGCAATTCCATCGTTTCACCGATATCTGCATAGCGTCCATTACGTCTGCAAGCTGTTTTCTCACCAGCAAGTACTTTGCTAACTTCAGCTTCTTTCGTAACGAGTCGGTCGATCGAACACGTTTTTGGCGGCAATGTTTCGTTCATGTTAGTTCCCTCCTTTTGGCAGTTCTCATTATAACGAATGTCACAAGCTTTGTCGAACTGATTGGTTTCTTATTTATATTTTGCCATGATCTCCGCAATCAACTCTTTCATAGCATCCACCAATTCCGGTGGACTTTTGACTGTCGCATCATTTCCCAATCCAAGAATAAACTTTGCGAAAAACGGGTAGTCACTCTTTGCAATGTTTCCGTCTAGCCAGCCAGTGCCATCTTTACGAATATGTAATTTGGATACCGCCCATAACTCAGCCTCGCACTTCTGGACACCTTCTTTGCTCAATTCCACGTATAAAATAACTTCCTCCTCTTCCGTCTTGTTAAGTAACTCTTTATTTCCAAGGTGAATATGCCGAAGATCCATAGGTTTCGTAGCAGAAGCTGCATAATTCGCCGAATGAATTCTGTCACATCGGAATACACGAATATCGCCGCGAAAAAAGCAATAAGCTGGACAGTACCATAAGCCGTTGCTTGCATAGATGCCAATCGGCTGTATTTCCCTACTGGATATTCCTTCTCTCGATTCATAATCGATGAGAATGACTTTTTGATCGATAGCCCCATCCAGCATAATGGATAAATAGGGGGATTCCGCATGTCTTGACGGCGTTAAAAAATCAACCCGGTTCTTCATTTGATCAATACGATCCCGAACGTCTCCAGACATGTAGTTATAAAACTTGCTCAATGCCGAAGAAGCTTCCGTTTTAAAGGGAAGATAGGCATAGTGCCGCAGGGCATGACAGGCAAAAAATATGGCTATAGCCTCTTCCTCCGTAAAGGCGATGGGTGGCAGAATTCTTTCTTTCAACACCTGATAACCGCCGTGAGGTCCCACTTCCGAATATAAAGGAACCCCTAACTCACTTAATTCCTGCAAATCTCTTAAAATCGTTCTCGATGAGACCTCAAACTCTTGGGCAAGTTCCTTGACAGTAAACTTCCGTTTTCGGTTAACGGTCATCATCAATGCCAGAAGACGTTTCGATTTGGGCATAATATTTCTCCGTTTTTTATATTTATGACAACTCTTGTCACTATTATAAATTAAAATAGGCATTGAGCCACAAGAATTTTAGTACATCATGCCAAAGAAGAAAAAATTTGAACTAAGGGAGCTGTTTGATCATGATTTTACATTTAACACCTTTTATTATGTTGGACGGAAATGCCAAAGAAGCAATCGATTTTTATGTACAATCTTTAGATGCTAAAGTTGTCTTTATCCAAACATTTGGAGAGAGTCCGGATTCCCCCGAACTATCCATACCGGCAAATGCAAGGGATCGTATAGCCCATTCGGTGCTAAAAGTCGGCCAAACCGAACTGATGGTTTCCGATATATTCCCGGGCCAGCCCCATCCCATTGGCAATCAAGTTACCATCTGTATAACAACATCTGAAAAGGAGCAAGCTGAGCAGCTATATGAATCGTTACGACAAGACGGCCAAGTAAGCTTGGAACTGCAAGAAACTCATTTTAGCCCAACTTACGGTATGGTCATAGACAAGTTCGGTGTAGTCTTTCAAATTTTCACTGCGCGTCAACGGTAATTTAATTGTTAAAGGAAACATTTTTAATTCGTGGAACAATAGGAACAAATAAGCGCGGAATACGCGCTTTCAGCGAGTTCCTCGAGCCGAAGCTCGCTGACATTGTCTGAGAGGTCGGAAATCGACTTCTCAGCCGAACGTCCGTGCTGCATAAGCTCGCCCATTGAGTCCGAGGAATCTTCTGTCCTGCATTCTTATCCACAGATCGGCATCTTGCATAATTTCCTATACAGCAAAAAAACGGCTCCGTTCGCATCTGTGAATGGGCCGTTTTTAAATTAAAGAAAAATAATTGATCGAATTCACGAAAACGCTTAGCCCGCCTGCTCTTCATAAGGCGACACACATTTTTCCAGTGGAAGGCGAAGCGTGATCCGGGTGCCCCTTTTAGCGTCACTCTCGAAGTGAAATTGCGATTCCTTGCCATAGTACATAATCATCCGTGTGACCACATTCCGCAGTCCGAACAGATCCTTATCCTTCTTGAGGTCTGTTGAAATACCTTCTTCCGCTAGCTTAGAAGCTTCCTCCAGTTTGTCACAAATATAGGCGAGCCTTTCGTCATTAACCCCTACCCCGTTGTCGCAAACTTCAAGCACAAGCTGATTACCTTCCAAATACGAGGAAATGAAGAGTTCTCCACCCCCACTTTGTTTTTCCAGACCGTGCAGCACAGCATTTTCAACCAGCGGCTGTAGGAGGAGCTTCAATACATGATAAGAGGCGCTTTCCTCGGCGATGTCGTAACGAACGGTAAAATGATCCAAGAATCTCAGCTGTTGAACTTTAATGTAATATTTCAAATGCTCGATGGTTTCCCCGACTGAAAACGTTTCGTTTCCCTTGTTCAGGCTTAACCGGAAAAATTTCGACAGATTAAGCACCATCTCGCTGATTTCATCGGCTTCATAGTTTTTGGCCGTCCAATAGATGGAATCTAGTGTGTTGTAAAGGAAATGTGGGTTGATTTGCGATTGCAAAAACTTAAGCTCCATTTTAGAAAGTAAAAGCTGTTTCTCATAATGGTCACGAATAAGTGTCTTCTGGTTCTCAGCCATCCGATTGAACGATTCGATAACATATCCCAGTTCGTCTACGCGTGTATCTTCCAGTTGAATGGTGAAATTTCCTGTACGGAGCTGCTTCATCCCATAAGCTAGCTTCCGGAGCGGAGCGGAAATCCCTCTATAGATAATCCAGGAAATCCAAACGGCTAGCACCAGACTGACGGCTAAAATCCCATAGCTAAATACCTTTAAAGAGTCGGTATGGCTGCGAAGCTCCTCCAAGGGCTGCTCCATCATGAGCGACCATCCGGAAAACTTCGACTTCACGCTGATCGTAACCATTTCCGTACCCGTTTGCTGTGACTTACGGATGGACCTAACCTCGTTCACGGTGTCCCAGACTTGAGGATGTACACTCGCACCTGTGCCAGTGATTGAACTTCCGTCGCTGCCAAACAGATAGATGTTCGCATTTTTGGAGGGAAGTAGCGGTTTCGCCAACTCGATTAGGGCGCTTTTTTTGACGGAGAGCACAAGCAGATTCGGATTAATGAGCGTCCTGTTATACGGATCCATTGTCCGGATCAGATGAATACTATCTGCATCAAAGTAAGATTCACCTTCCTTCGGCGTAAAAAAAACCGTGCCCCCACTCGACTCCATTAAACGTTGGTACCATTCCTGCTTCTCCGCCCCTTCGGGCAGTTTCCGTCCCCCAAGTTTTGTGGAAATGACGGTGCGTGACGGCATATGGATAATGGTGATTTGATCCACGATCAAATTGACTGTCGTCATGTTCGTAATCTGGTCCATTACTTGTGCAAAATGAACAAACGACTGCTTTTCCGGCTCCTGTCCGACGGACTGCAGTGTCGTGTTCATGTTCATATCGAACGCGATTAGCGAAGAAAGCTGTTCGAGGTTCTGCAGGGTCAGATCGATGTAATCTGTCATCGTATGCAGAGCCCCTTGTGTCCTCTCGCCCGTTTGCTCTTCTAAGATCGTCTGTGATTTTGCGATGGCAAAAAGACTGAAACCGGCGAGCGGAAGCAGAATCAGCAGAAAGTACCATGTTAGCCGAATCTGAATATAACCGGCCAGTATTTTGCGCACTTTGGACAGGATTTCTTTCAACATATGGGTGGTCCCTCCATTCGTGCCCTGTTTCTTTCCGGTTACTTACCCGTTTCTCTCCACCACTCGTTCACTTCTCCGGTTATTTCATCGCCGCCAGCCTCTTTCCATTTCTTCACAAAAGCATCGAATTCTTCAATGGGGCTCACCCCTGCAATGATTCTCGTAAAAGTATCTTCTTGCAGCTTGGACAGCTTGACATTATGCTTGCCCATTGCGGGGGTCGGCGGTCCATTAAACTGGTCTTCCATCAGGTTGCTTTCGATCCGCTGCAGGTTTTCGTATAGATGAAACTGCTCGCCGAGTCCCTCTAACCGATCCCGCGTTATGTCCCGCTCTGCGGTATCAACCAACGATCCGTAGATACCCCGATAGCCATGCTTCGTGTGTTCATCAAATCGGATAGAAAGCTTTCCACTAACTCTAGTCCATATTTCGTTCTCAAAACCGAGCTTCAGGCTTGTTTGACCAGGTCCAGCGATAAAATCGAGAAATTTGACAACGGCTTCCGCGTTTTGACTCTTGATGGGCACAACATTGTAAGAACGGACGTTTGAAGTGCTGTAGACCCCGTGTTTGCCGTTCGGTCCGATCGGGAAATCAAGCGGAATCCATACCGCTTTCGGATCGTTTTTACGGTTAGCCGCAATATGGGTGCGTGTGTCAGACCATGCCGCGGAATATAAGCCGACTTTACCGCTCGCTACCTTCTCGCCAAGTACATCGATTTTATTTAGTGGGAATTCCGGATCAAGAATATTCTGGTCGTACAAGCTGCGTAGGTAAATGAGTGCTTCTTTCATTTCTGGGAGGATACCGGAGTAAACCAACTTACCATCCCGCTCATACCAAGCGTTCATTTGTACGCCGAAGGCGCCGAGAAATGGCGATGTTCTCCTTAGACGCTCTAGGATCGAAAGGCCAACTGTATCCTTAATTCCATTTCCGTCCGGATCTCCTTCGGCAAAAGCCTTCATCACCGCAGTAAACTCTTCAATGGTTCGCGGAGGCTGCAGGCCAAGCTTGTCCAGCCAGTCTTTTCGGGCGTAAACGATTTCAGTTCCCTTCACTTCGTTCAAACTAGGTATAGCGTATATATGCCCATCGACGGTTACGTTATCCCAAGCTTCTTTTGGGATCTTGGCTTTCAGGTTCGTTCCATACTTTTCTATATAATCATTCAAAGGTGTAAGCGCCTTTTGATTCACGAAATTGATAAACCAAGAGGGATTGCTCGTATTCAGCAGATCCGGAGGCTCCCCAGACGTCATAATGACGTTTAGCTTTTCATCATATCCATTCAGCGGCGGGAGTGTCACATTCACCTGTACGCCGATGTTTTTCTCGATATAGGTTAAATAGGGGTTGTTATTCTCATCCATACCTTCCGGGAAGTTCATGCCCAAGCTGTTCACGACGATTCGAATGACCGGTTCTTGTGCAGCTACGTTAACTTTATCTTCGTACTTTGACCATTCTGGAAAGCTGCATCCAGCGGTAGCGAAGCATGTGAGTAAGGCGAGAATGGCCGCGCTTTTTCTTTTCATTATTCAACCACCCCTTCAGGGACAATGAAACCCACACAATTAATCGGACAAAATTTTCTGTAGGACGGGTGCCAGCCCATTTGCCATACGCAAAAAGCCAAGGTCGGTCGGATGAACTCCGTCAACGGTACATTCGTACGCATCTTCACCCAGCAATTGTGATCCATCATAAAAAAATATGTTGGCATCACCCAGTTCGCGTCGCTGCTCTACAGTTCGGAGCTGGAATTGTTTGCGTTCCGCCCGATCTTGCGCCATTTGATCATGAAATTTGTCCTTCGCATAGATGATGCGCGAGATTACAAGGATCGGCGTCAATGGGTGTTTTTTTCGATAGATCGATATGAACTCGGGTAGTGTTACCTGAAGCAGTTCAGTAGAAACACAGTTCGCCTCGTAATCCAGGATCAGGCATGCAGGGTCCGGGATGTCAGAAAGGATATGAGCGAGCTCAGGTTCTCCTTTACCATTTCCGGAAAATCCTAGATTGAGAAACTCCCTGTTGATACGTCTGGATAGTATGTTGGTATAAGCCATACCCGGACGGGCTGCGCATCCGCCTTGCGTGATTGAGGTGCCGTAGACGATGATCTTCCCGCTATGTTCATAAGCTGGTGGCGGTGCAATCTTTGCTTCCCGTTCCAAGCCGATCCAAACTTCCTCTACACCTTGGTAAAGTGGGAAATTAAGTGTAATAATCCGGCTCTCCAGCGCCATATCCTTAAAAATAACAGCTTCATACTCGGCCTGCGTGTGATCATAAACGGTTGTGCTGTAATATAGCTGCTCTCCAGGAGCTCCTATGTAACAATCAAAGCCGCACTGCCCTGTAGCCGTCATATGATACATATTGGCAGTTCCTGACAGTTTTACTTTAACGGTCAATGAAGCAGCATTCGTCTCGAAACGGATTTGACCGCCGGCGGTACAGTTGGCCAATTGATCTACCGCCTCTGGGAGCTTCCAATCTGGTTGTGCCGGCAGCCGGCGGTAAAGCCTTTCTTCGTGCAGCCAGCCGAAGCCGGCAATATGGAATGGCTTCTCTAGCGGTGAATACCAATTAACATCTTTGTCGCCGGATTGTTGAATTCGCATGTTTGCATCCAACCGTACGGCGTTTACAGGTTGTTGTTCATTTGGCATCATACATTCCTCCTCTAACTACTCCTTAAAATCCACTTGCATTGTACGGCATTGTTATCCATTTTCGACTCCGATCAAATAATCCCTTTTTTTCCATAGGCAATGGTTATTAAAGTACCAAAAGAAGTCATGGTCCTCTGCTGTGGCCTCGTTTACGCTGTATTACAATGAGGATAGCCTGTGAAAACCTGCAGGCGAGGAGGAAAAAGGAGGGAACATTTCCGTTGGCACACAAGAACAGCAACCACAACATTCAAGAATATCATGCCGATATCGTCGTGATTGGCGGAGGGACCGGCGGCTGCGCAGCCGCGCTTGCCGCTGCCAAATCGGGTAAGACGGTGATCATGACCGAGGAAACCGACTGGATTGGTGGTCAATTAACGAGTCAGGCAGTTCCGCCAGATGAGCACCCGTGGATTGAACAGTTCGGCTGCACTCGCACGTACCGGCAGTTCCGGGATGGTGTTCGTGATTATTACCGGCGCCATTTCCCCCTTACCGAAGAGGCACGGTCCCGCATTAATCTTAATCCTGGGAATGGCGGCGTATCGCGATTGTGCCATGAACCACGCGCAGCATTGGCAGTTCTACAGGAAATGCTGGCTCCTTATATTCACAGCGGGAGGCTGCAAATTCTTACCCGCCATCGCGCAGAATCGGCTTCCGTGGATGGTGATGACGTACGAACGGTAACGGTACGCAATTTGATTACCGGAGATCTCGTCGTGCTATCCGCTGCCTACTTCCTTGACGCAACGGAATGTGGAGATATTCTGCTTCTAGCCGGGGCGGAATATGTGACTGGCGCGGAATCCAAGAGCCAAACCGGGGAGCCGCATGCCGTGGAAGGTGAAGCTCTTCCGCAGGACATGCAGGGCTTTACATACTGCTTTGCGATGGATTACATCGAAGGCGAAGACCACACCATCGAACGTCCAGAGCGCTATGACTTCTGGCGGGAGTATAAAGCTGACTTTTGGCCCGATCGGCTGCTAAGCTGGTCCGGCGTCCGCCCTCATACGCTAGAGCATGTCACTTATGAGCTTTTTGAGGGGACGGACAAGTACTCCCTGTTCTACTATCGGCGCATCATCGATAGCAGAAACTTCGAGCAAGGCTTTTACCCAGGGAGTATTACACTGGTCAACTGGCCGCAGAATGACTACTGGCTTGGTTCGGTCATCGACGTGAGCGACGAGGAAAGAGAACAGAATCTGTGGGATGCGAAACAGCTTAGTCTCTCTTTGCTTTACTGGCTGCAGACCGAAGCGCCTCGGCCGGACGGGGGGTTCGGCTACCCGGGACTTCGTCTGCGCAAAGATATTACAGGCACCGAGGACGGACTAGCCATGTCTCCGTATATGCGGGAGTCACGGAGGATCAAAGCCCAGTTTACCGTACTGGAGCAGCATGTAAGCACAGCCTGCCGACCCGATGGTAAAGCAGAGCAATTCGCCGATTCCGTCGGCATAGGCTGCTACAGAATTGACCTGCATCCAAGCACGGGAAACCGCCATTATATCGATATCTCTTCCCTGCCCTTCCAGATTCCACTGGGCAGCCTGATTCCTGTCCGCATGAACAATCTGCTGCCAGCATGCAAAAATCTTGGCGTCACGCACATCACAAACGGCTGTTACCGGCTCCATCCAGTTGAATGGAACATTGGTGAGGCCGCAGGATTTCTTGCCAGCCGCTGTATCGACCGCGAACTCCTCCCCCGCGAGGTGCGCAGTATGGAGACAGAGCTTCGGAGCTTCCAGAATATGCTTGTAAGCTATGGAATTGAACTCGCGTGGCCTACGATTCATTCGGTATAAAACAATCATTCTAAAGACGAGGTGTTAGTCAAATGAGCAAAGTAAATATAGCGGTCATCGGAGCCGGTTCCATTTCTGAAATGCATTTAAAGTCCTACCAAAATAATCCTGACGCTGAGCTTTACGCCATCTGCGACCTGAACGAAGAACGCGCTAAGGCGAAGGCCGAAAAATATGGTATTACACGCATTTATACAGACTACAAGGAATTGCTTGCCGATCCGGAGGTCGATGCCGTCAGTATCTGTACGTGGAACAATAGCCATGCGCCAATCTCCATCGCCGCATTGGATGCCGGCAAAAACGTACTTACTGAAAAACCGCTCTGCATGACGGTTAACGAAGCGCGAGCTGTGGAGGAAGCGGTCCGCCGTTCCGGCAAAACGCTTCAAGTCGGTTTTGTCCGCAGGTATGCGTCTAATACTCGCATCATCAAATCGTTTCTAAATAACGATGAACTCGGTGAAATTTACTACGCTAAAGCTTCGTGCATTCGTCGTCTTGGTAATCCAGGCGGCTGGTTTTCGGATGTTGAGCGTTCAGGCGGCGGTCCACTGATTGATGTAGGTGTCCACGTTATCGACCTTTGCTGGTACTTGATGGGCCGACCGAAGGTGAAGTCAGTCACCGGCAATACCTACAAAAGACTTGGCAACCGCGCCAACGTGAAAAATCTTGCCTTTTATAAGGCGGCGGACTATGACGCTTCCCACAATACCGTAGAGGATATGGCGAATGCGCTGATCCGTTTTGAGAATGGCGCCTCCATCCTCGTTGACGTAAGCTTCACGCTTCATGCGAAGGAAGACGAGCTTACAGTGAAGCTGTATGGCGACAAAGGCGGCGCCGAACTGGAGCCTCAGCTATCCATCATTACGGAGAAATACGATACCATCTTGAACCTCACGCCGCAGATCAACAACCTATCTTTTGATTTTGTTGCCGGGTTTCAGGATGAAATCAATTATTTCATTGAAGTATGCCAAGGCAAAAAAGAAACTCTTTCGCCTGTGCAAGACGGAGTTGAAATGATGAAAATTCTTTGCGGCATCTATGAATCCAGCGAAAAAGGCAAAGAAATAACCTTCTAAGTAACGGTTTGCGACAAACCTCAACTAGAACCGGTCCAATACTAGCCCTATCAAATGAATGGAAGGATAGTGAAACCTGTTGAATAAGTCGAAATGGAAGTCATTGACCCTATTGCTGCCCATGATCGTTTCCCTTTGGTCCACGACCGCGCTTGCTGCGGAACCCGTCTCTGGCTCCGCAGCATCTGCCGCTGCTCCGAACGCCGCCGATTACATCGAAGTAGAAGCCGCTCCGGTCGACATTACCATTAATATTGAAGGTCCTCGCAAGCAAATTAATGCGGTTGATAAGGATGTAAGCGGCATCACTGATTATGTAGCTTTATTCACAACGGAATATGCACCTCAGATTACGGTTGGCAAAACTTCCGTCGGCGTTGTCGTCGATGGAGCTAACCAGGTCACTCGGGTGGTAAACCCTTCCGTGAACGGCGGAGTGCCTGTCTGGACAGGACCTACTGACCTAGACATCCCTCAAGGCGGCTACATCTTAGTATCCAATGACGACAGTTGGGCGAACAAAACCTACAAGCAATATCTCGCGAAAAATTTCAAGGTCGGTGATAAAATCAAGCTGCGCAAAAACGGTGAAGTTATCCCTGTCTCTGCTTTAATGACAGGTCAAGGCCTCAAAGCTCGGCTTAAGCTGAACAATGATGAATGGTTTACGGTAACAGAACCGAAAACAGTAGTCTCCGGAAAGCTGGAAAACCTTGAGCAAGGTATCCCCTATTCGATTCGTGTGAACCAATCAACGGTTGCGATAGGAGCGAATGGCACCTTTCAGCTCGATGTTGGTCTCACGGAAGGTGTCAATTACCTTGATGTCATTGCCGCCAAGAACGGGACGGAAAATGACCGTAAGACACTTGTCGTGTTTTATAAAAAGCAAACCGGAACCGCGAAGGAAGTCGTCCTATGGGTCGACCAAGGAACGAATATATTCAAGCTGCAAACGCCTGAAAATGTTCACGATATGCTGACCAAGGCAAAAGACGCCGGTGTCACGGCCATAGCATTAGATGTTAAAGGTGTAGAAGGCTTCGCCAACTACAAGAAGAACGATCTAACCGGTCGTCCGCATATCTCCCAGATGACGGCGCCGACCCGTGCGGGGGCGAATCCGAACCTTGACATGCTGGAGGAGTTCATCAGATACGGGCACCAGCTTGGTATCAAAATCCACGCAGCGTTCAATGTCTTTGCCGAAGGTTCGCCTGCGCACAACGAGTACGGACTGCTGAACCAGCACCTCGACTGGGAAGAGCATATTTACCGTCCCGAAGATGGCGGTCAGATTCTCCGGCTGCGTGAGAGCAACTATTATAAAACGGGAAAATCCCTCGTCGCTTTCGTTAACCCGGCTAATGATGATGTAAGAGCCTTCGAGTTGAAAAACATGGAAGAAGTCATCAAAAACTACGATGTTGATGGAATCGTGCTCGACAGAACCCGCTATGACAATGAAACAGCTGACTTCAGCCCGTTAACCCGCTCGAAGTTCGAGGCGTTTCTCGCCGTTCGCGGTAAACAGCTAATAAACTGGCCGGCCGACGTTTTCACTTACGTGAACAATGTACGGCAATTCGGACCGCTCATCAATGATTGGTGGGAGTTCCGCTCGCAGACGATCAAGACGTTTACGGATGAAGTCCGTTCACTCACCGATCGCTACACAGCACTGAAAGGGCATAAGATCTACTCTTCCGCCTATGTTGGCTCCTGGTTTGAATCTTACTACCTCAACGGTGTTCACTGGGGCAGCCCGAATTTCAAATACGACAGCCGTTTGAAATTCCCTGACGACAGCCTTTACACCTACGCTTACGCACAAACCGATTATACGGGCAACATCGATTTTCTCATGATCGGCACGTATCAAACAACGCAAAAAGAAATCGAGCATTACATCACACTGGGCAACATTGTAACGAACGGTGAAGTTCCGATGTACGCTAGTATCGCGCTTGCGAACATCCAGGATCCCCCGCTGCAGCGGTCCGTGTTCCAGGTTGGCCTGTCACAATCAAATGGTCTGATGCTCTTCGACTATTCGCAGGTTAACTGGCCGGTCGTGAAAGCGTCGCTCCAGAATGTGGAATACGTCAAGGATTATCAGGTAGGCTCAAGTGTTCCTAGCAATCCGGAATCGTTCCTAGAAGGCGATATGTACAATGTAAGCCGTAATGAGAACAATCTGAACGTTTACACGGATGCGTTCGGACTAACTACAGCTACTAGCACTTTTGGTGTCGAAGCAATCGTCGACAGCACCGGTAAAGTCACGAAGGTCGTTAACCAACAACAAGCGATTAGCTGGAACTGGACGAATATGTCACCTAATAACAGCGTCATTCCGCAGGGCGGCTTCGTGATCTCTGCTCTGGATGCCTCAGGTGTTCGGACGAGACGGCAGCTGGTCGCCAAAACATATAAGGTCGGCGATGCTGTCAGATCGGCCGTGCTGCGCGGTCATCTTGACTATGCAAACGTCAGCACACCGCTGAAGAATCTTGAGATCAAAGGCAATGTTGAAGTCCTTGGGCCGGGTACGGCTGATGTTCGTTTGAACGGCGTTACGGCAGCGATGGCTAGCAACGGAGACTTCAGCGGAAAAGTCTCACTGGAAATAGGCGCTAATCCCGTAAAAATCTCTGTTTACGTTGACGGCCGCAAAACGAACGAAAAAACCGTAACCATAACGCGTACGGCTCCCGTCATCACAAGCATTGAGCTTGATGCTGCCTCCTACCGTCTAGTGGCAGGCGACAAGCATGCCACTGTCACGACAGCCGTCTACTCGGACGAAACTAAAGCCGTAGTGACCGGTGCTGTGTTCAGCTCCAGCAATCCTGACGTTGCAGCCGTTGCTGCAGACGGAACGGTTACTGCACTGAAGGCTGGAACTGCGGAAATCACCGCTGTCTATGAGGGAAAAACAGCCAAATCAATCGTTACTGTCGTAGAGTTGACAAGTCTCTCCTTTGACGAGAAGAAGCACAGTCTTGTGAAAGGTGAGACCTTCATAGCGCCGCTCAGAGCTACTTACTCAGATGGCTCAACAGCGTATATCACCCAAGGCGTGACATTCATCTCTTCACAAGATAAAGTTGCATCCATTGCTGCTGATGGCACTATTACAGCCGTGAAGCCCGGTTCCACAACCATTACCGCCTCTTATCGTGGCAAACATTCGGAGATTAAGATTAAAGTGTTCAATACTCATAAAGAGAAGATCGAAGATAAAGAGAATGATGATGGTGTGTACAACGATGGAGAGAACGAATAGAGAGAATGAAGTTGGAGATACGGGCTAAGGTTTACAACGGGTAACGTTTGAGAACGGATAACATCACATGTTCAAAAAAAGCATCCGGTTCTTTCCATTTGGAAAGGTCCGGATGCTTTTTTATTGGGCAAATTATGTAAATGGACTTATTGGTTATTATCGCCAGTTGGTACTCACATAGAAAACTATCCTAACGCTTGGTTAAGGTGACTTGCGGAACGTCAGTACCTTATTTTCGCCTAATAGCTTCAAATTGGGGTCTTTGCGGAACGAGAATATCTTATTTCTTTAAACTTGCCAATGTCATATTCTCCATTCAATCCTGGCTAAGGAGTTGTTATGCTGAGAACAATGCTCGGAGTTCCACAGCGGATTAAACGTTTATTTCATACGCAACCCAAAGCTCCTATCGCCGTTTACGGCAGCTCCAACCACTGAAAAGGCGTCTTCGCCGCCTTCATTCCGAATTCTAGAATCGTCGCAATCGCAATCGTTTCTGCTTGCGGAACCGGAGGCTTACCCGTCTCGAAAAAACCGATAAGATTCTCGATAAATGCCCCAAAGAAATCCGACTCGATCTTTAGAAAATACGATGACCCCGCTTCATAATGGAGTGCCATGCTGAATGGACACTCCCACCCATATAGGTTTATTGTTGCTTGGCGGCCGTCCGCATACCCGATCAGCAGCGCTGGCGTGTTCGCCGTTCCTGTCCACATCACACGTTTGACATCCGTCCCCATCAATAAGATGATCGGCTCCACCTGGTGGATCGAATAGTTCTCAAATTGTCCTGGTCCTAGGCTGCAAATGGACTCAATCCCCTGCTTTTCAAGTCCTGTATACTCTGAAGCGAAGCGTAGAGCCGAAGTCGAATACATGGGGGTCCCATGTTTGTCTGCAAGTTCGAACATCCGCATGGCCGCTGCCCGGCTAGGCGCGAACGTTTTATCAATGTAAGTAGGCTTGCCGGATCGAAGCGGTATCAGCGACAGTTCCTCATGGTACTCCGGATGATCCGGCGACAGCACGACCAAGAAGTCACTCTGTTCCACAACCGCCTCGATCGAGTCCAGAAGTTGGATTCCTTTCTTCTCACTCCAGTCCACATTACTGAGCTTTCCTTCGATATTTGACTTGCCATAAGCGTATGCGACCTTCATGCCGCTATTCGATGCCTTTTCAATCCAATCAGGATATTTCTCCGCGTGCCACTCGTCCAGAAAATAATCAATAAACCCAATCTTTTGCATCCTTATCCCCACTCCTTCGAGAAATAACACCCCCACGGCATGAACCGCAGGGGATTTAGCTATTAAAACAGACTTACTTCTTGTTCGCTGCGTACCATTCGTTGACAGCTTTCGTCATTTCTTCTCCGCCATCTGATTTCCACTGAGCCAGGAATTTATCATAATTTTCGAGCTGCTCTGCCCCTGTGATGTACTTCAGGAAGGTATCTTCCATCAACTTTTGCAGCTTTAAATTGTACTTCCCGATTGCTTCAAGCGGAGGTGCAAAAGAGAGCGGGTCTATGACGATGTTGCCTTTGGCAGTTTCTTGATTTTTGTTAAAGGCATCGGTTAGGATAGGATCTTTACGAACACGCGCCTGCCAGTAGATCGGGTAGTTTTTCTCATCCACGCCTGTGAGAAACGAAGAAGCGTTGTTATACTGGTCGTTGAAAATCGGCAGAATCGGGAAGTAATTACCGTTTTCCACCTTGTGGTGAACACCTTCTTTACCAATTGTCGCTTCCTTATGAATGTCTTTGTCGAGCTTCAAATCCAGGTATTTGATAATCTCTTCCTTGTTATCGGCCCATTTCGGAATACCCACGTAATAGCTGATACCGGCGGAACCCATAACTTGTACTTTGCCGTCATCGCCTTTTAGGTAAGGCAGGCTCGCGATTTTGGCGTTAGGCGTGTTTTTCAGAAGAGCATTTTGTACGGTAGGCGCGTTGAAGTAGCCGTTCGAGATGATAGCCGTTTTGCCGCTCGTGAAGTTCTCGATGACTTTGTTCGCCTGATTAAGAGACCATTCCTGGTCAATCAATTTCTCCGAATAAAGCTTCTTCATGAACTCTAAATATTTTTTCATGTTCGGGTTTTCTACCACATTGACCAGTTTGCCGTTAACATCCTGCCAGCCGGTCGTCGCGGTCGATTGAACCAGCGTGAGGCCAAACGTCGGCATGATTTCAGTAACGAGCGGGGATTTACCGCCAGACAACGCCATAACATTCTTCTTCTCTTTAATAGTCTTCATAACGTTGTACAGCTCATCGCGAGTTGTCGGTGCCTTAAGTCCGAGTTCATCCATCCAATCCTGGCGCACGATAAGCGCAGTGTTGACGATCGTACCCGAACCGGTCTGCGGAATACCGTAAATTTTACCGTTCAGCTTTGCCCCGTTCCAGGAATTTTGAGAAATAACGTTTTTCATGTTAGTGCCATATTTGTTTACCAACTCATCAATCGGCTCCAGCGCGCCGGAAGATGAGAGCCTGGAATACTGCGGACCACTGAGCAGCATGAAGGCGTATTTCTCCTTGTTGGCCATGAGCAGGTTGAGCTTGTCGTCTGGATTCTCGACCGGCAGCATATCGTAGGTAACTTTGTAGCCGGTTTTTTCGTTCAGGAACTTCGCTACGACTTCGGCATTGGGATCAAAACGTGCATACTGCAGCAGCGCCTTGAATTCTGGCTTAGGCTTGTTTGTATCAACAGTTGCGATTGGAACCGTCGACGGCGACGGTGCTGTGGTAGTGCTTGCCGTTTGGCTGCTTCCGCCACAAGCGGTAATGGATGCTGCCAAAGTTGTGATGGACATCAGAGCTAAAAATTTTTTGACCATGAAAGAGCCTCCCTTTTCGAACTATGAGTATGGAGAAGTGCGTAATACCAAAATTTCATGGAACCATCTTTGAGCCTGCCCACCACCACCCTTCAAGAATTGTTTGTGAGAATCAGCCTTTTACGGAGCCGACCAGAACGCCTTTAACAAAATATTTTTGCAGGAACGGATACACGAATAGGATCGGCAGCGTCGCCAGAATGATGGAAGCCGCTTGAATCGACTGCGGTGAAACGTTTAGCGAAGCGTCAACATTGGTCCGCATGAATGCATCCGTTGAAGAAACGAACAATTCCTTCAAATAAAGCTGCAGAGGTTTCATCTCTACTGAGTTGATGTAGATAAGCGACGTAAAGTAATCGTTCCAGAACGTAACTGCGTAAAATAATGCGATCGTAGCCAGCACTGGCATCGACAACGGCAAAATGATGCGCACAAGGATCGTCATGTTGCTAGCCCCATCCATTTTCGCCGATTCTTCAAGGCTGTCAGGCAGGCTTTCGAAATAGCTTTTGACAATGAGCATGTTGTACACGTTAATCATGAATGGCAGGAACAGCACTGGCAGTTTATCAATAAGATTGAGCTTGTGCATTAGCAGGTAAGTCGGGATTAATCCACCGCTGAACAGCATTGTAAAGAGGTACATAATGATAAAAAACTTGCGTCCCCGCAGCCTCGGCTTGGAAAGCGGATATGCGGCTAACGTTGTCATGAATAAAGCGAGCAGCGAACCAACCAGCGTCACGGTAATGGATACCATAAACGCATTCAGGAATAAGGAATTGCTCGCCACATACTTGTAAGTCCCTATTTGAAAATCGATCGGGAACAAGGTAACCATCCCCGAAACGACCGCCGCTTCGCTGCTAAGCGATTTGGCGATGAGATTGACGAACGGAAAGATGGTGGAAAGTCCCAGCAGGATAAAGAAAATATGATTGACGACCGTGAAGATTTTCTCGCCGAGGGATGTTTGGATGGCTCCTGACCTTCTTGCGGCAGGTGATTGTAAGGTGCTTTTTGTATGCATAGCTGATCCTCCTTTATTCCCCGTTTACCAGATACCTCGTCCGAAAAACTTCCGGGCCAAGCCGTTACCCGATAAGATCAAAATGAACGCGACCACGGATTCGAATACGCCTACCGCGGTTGAGAAGCTGTAATCCTGTTCACCGAGTCCTATGCGATATACATAGGTGCCAATTACGTCTGCGACGTTGTATACGCTTGGGTTGTACATAACGAGAATTTGTTCAGTTCCTGCCTCCAATACATAACCAAGACGAAGGATGAACATAAGCAGGATAATAGGAATCAGACCGGGAAGCGTGATATGTACAATTTGCTTCCATTTATTGGCGCCATCGATTTTGGCCGCTTCATACAACCCGGGATCGATACCTGCCAAAGCCGCCAAGTAAATGATCGTGTTCCAGCCAGTCTCCTTCCAACCTGCCGTGCCGATGAGAACCGAACGGAAGATATGGCTGTCCAGGAAGAAGCGAATCGGTTCACCACCCATGGCGACGATTATTTTGTTGACGATACCGCCGTTCGTGGAAAGCAAATCGATGAACAAGCCGCTGACGATTACCCAAGATAGGAAATGAGGTAGATAAACGACGGTTTGTACGCTTTTTTTGAACGCCATGTTCTTCAATTCGTTAAGCAAAATGGCGATCACAATCGGAAGCGGAAAAAGAAATACGATTTTATAAACTGAAATAATCAAAGTGTTCTGGAACACCTGCAAAAAACTGGCGGACGAAATCAATTTATCGAAATGCTTCCATCCGACCCATGGACTTGCCGCCATACCGTCGAAAATATTGAAATCCTTGAAAGCGATGATAATCCCGTACATCGGCGTGTACTTAAACAACAGCAGAAAAGCGATGCCGGGAATGAGTGCGAGATACAAATCCCAATCTTTCCTAATATCGATCCACAATTGTTGGTTATAGCTCTTTTTACCATTCTTTTTTGTAGATATGACAGATTCTGTCGTAGTGATCGTTTCTCGCAAGGTGTCTCCTCCTTCTTACCTGTCTTTCTTAGATTTAGTTTATCACCCGCCGTTTTTTTACGAATTAGAGGAATATTACTTGTTTTGGTACTTTCATAACTTCTCACTAACTTCTCACGACTGGCATAAAAAAAACCTTCCCAGATGAACTGAGAAGGCTGTTAAAAACGGCTTATAGGAATTCAATGACGAACTTCCCGGGCGTCACGCCCCAATATTTACGGAATACTCTTGTAAAATAGCTCACATCCCTATACCCGACACCTGCTGCGGCGTCGTATACCCTTGCTCCCTCTTGCAGGATCGCTTTGGCTCGCTCCATTTTTCGTTCCAGTACATAGGTGGAAAAAGCTTTTCCAGTTTCTTGTTTGAAGAGACGGCTTAGGTAGGATGAGTTCACATACAGCCGGTCTGCGACAGCATGCAGTGTCATTTCCTGATCAATTTCATTTTCGACGAGACTTAAAATGGTCTTGATCATGCTATGACTCGTTGATTTCCGCCTCTGGCTGGCATAAGTTAAATACGCCCTTATCATCCGCTGCAGCCAAGACAGAATTTGTTCTTTTGCGGCCAGCTCCAAATGATTGTGGAAATACACATAATCCTCACCGGCCACTTCCCGCACTGGCCATCCCTGTTTCTGGATCATGCAAATAAAAAGGCTTGTAAAATAAAGGATGTGCTCATGCATGTCTTCAACTGTTTCCGCTTTGGCCATGCCACTGTCCCAAAGGGCAGTTAAGGTTTCGATCGCCTTGTCGCCATCCCCCGTTTCAAGTGCGATTTCCAGCGCTTTCTCCAGGTTCGGTTGACATGTAAGTTCCGGTTCTCTCCCCTGCTCTTCCCGGTACGGGATCGCCAGATCATAACCAAGCACGATCCGACTCTGCAACGCGCGTACCGCCTGTACGTACAGCCTGTTCATAACCTCTTGATTGCCTGTTATCCCGCTAATCCCCGCGCTTGCACTAAGCCTAATGCAGCTTCGTACCGTTAAAAGCAGCTTTTCGGTCACTGCATTGACTTTCTGGAGAGCTACTCCGGGCTCTTCATTGCCATCCAGCTGGAATACAACGACCGTACAGCCCGCATAATCGGTAGATACCCAACAAGGAGTTGTCAGCAATGTTTCCTTCACGATACTGCTTAGTGAAAATTGGAGCAGCGGAATATCTTTCTTACTGAATCGGGTTTCATCTTCCGACAGCGGGTCCATATCGACTACGGCAACCGCATATTCGGCATCCTTTTGTAAATCCAGTTGAAGAACCTTACTTTTCTGTTCAATCTCCCAAGGTTCATACTTTCCGTTCAACCAACCTTGGAAAAATTCATTAATAAGGTTTGGGAGATTCAGCTTCCATTTTTGCTTTAGCTCATCTTCGTTATGACGTTGCTCAAGCTCGCTCTTCAAACGGTCGGCCGCTTCGAGTACCGTCTCCAATATCTCCTCGTCCCCAGCCGGTTTTAACAAATATTTCATTACACCAAGCCCCAATGCCTCTTGAGCGTAAACGAAATCGTCATGTCCGCTGAGAACGATGATTTTCAACAAAGGATCGTCTTGGCGAAGTTGCCTTGCTAATGTGAGTCCGTCCATCTCCGGCATCTGTAAGTCCAACAAGATAATCTCAGGCTTTTTGCGGTCGATCAGCCGCAGCGCTTCCATGCCGTTTCCAGCCTGCCCGACGACCTCTATACCGTGCTTCTCCCAGGGAATATTGTTGGCTAATGCGTTTCTGAGGCGGACTTCATCTTCCACAATTAATAAATTCATAGTCGGAATCTCCTTGATGGATAAGATGTCTTCAGAACCCCTTCACTCATGACACGGTATCTTCCTGCCTTATTCCTTCTTTGTATGTTTGGTATAGAAAATATCATATTTGTGGCGAACTTGATAGAGGACAATGGTTACTTTCTTTGGTATTTTGACACGAAAAAAAATCTCCTGGTGACGCTCACCAAGAGATTTCTTGTTATTTTAGTGAATCTGTATAGGCTTTACGTCTACTCTCTCAACGCTTCTTTTAATTTCGTAGACATGCTATCCATGGAGCCCGAAGATGGACGCTTAACTCCGCGCAGTTTCGCGATTTCTTGTTTCAATCTCTCGTTTTCTAATGTTAATTTTTTGATCTGATCTAGGAGCTGTTCCTTTTCCGAGCCTTCATTATTTTCCAACGATTCCCCGCCCTTTTAATCCTATTATTTATTCAATTCAATCGTATAAAGACGTCCTGTTTCTTCCCAAATTTCGCCTGGCTCCAACGAAACCAGACCAATTTGTTCAGCTGGGAGATCAACGTTCGGTGCATTCACCAGATTCATTTGCGGCTCTGGGCAGAAAAACCCTTCTGAAGCGCCATTATTCCAGATCATCCACTGTTTGTAGGAAGTCCCTACATCATAAACAAGTTTGATACCTTCACGTGAATCTGTCAACTCCATATAGTTGCGGCCATTTTGCGGCGAGGTTGTATAATGATTATCCATGGATTCAAAGAACGGCGACAAACCGCCTACTTTCATCTTTTCTTCGTCAGCTGACAATGGCTGAAACTCACCGGTCGGCAGCATTCTTTCACTCATTTTCCAGCGGTTGCCGATCGTCAACTTGAACCCATAATCAGAAGCCTGACTGTTCGGCGCAAAAGGGGCATTGATCGTCGTGTGATACGCTATCAAGCAAGGCATAGCCTCTTTGCCTTCATTATGTACTGAAATATGCTGATGCAAACCGTAAGCATTCAACGTGTAAGTCAAGCGTATCGTGAATTCATGTGGTAAAAACGTATATACCGAATGCCCTTCTCTTACGCGCAAAGCTAAGGTAACACGACTCTCCGTTTCATCCGCACTAAATTTCTCAACAGCCCATGGAATATTGTGTACAAAACCGTGTAGGTGATTTCCCGTTTTCGGTTCATTGATCGGAAATTCATACACTTTGCCTTGCCAAGGAAACTTCCCGTCCTCATACCGATTGGGTGGAAATAATACCGGAATCCCGTGCACGATTGGACGTGCTTTAAACGTTTCCATCTCTTCCATGGCAGGCTCACGCAAAAAGCGATATTCTTTTTCAGTATCTCTAAAAGCAATTAGATTAGCGCCAATTTCCGGTAATACAGCTGCTTCATAACGGCCAGCTTGTAACCAAACGGCTTTCTCTCCTTGGAATGTTCCTTCAAACGCTTTCGTCGTCATTTCGCGTTAACCTCCTACATAGCTGTGCCTTTAAAATTTGGACAGACTCTTATGAATTTACTCTAAAGCATGTGAATCATGGAAGTCAATGGATGAAAATAACGCATACAATGATAAATGTGACTTTCGGAAAGGCACGAATGAGAAAACCGTTCCCCTCAAAAAGGAAGAACGGTTTCACATTTTATTAAAAACAGCTGCTTTCGTTTAATGTTTCCACGCAATTTCACTCCAACGGAGCTCGTTTCGGAACTGCAGCAGCGAGGTGTTCTTATTGATAATCACAACTTCGACTCCCGCTAATTCTGCCCAATCTACTAATTGCTCCGTACTTACGTTGTAAGAAAATACTGTGTGATGCGCGCCGCCAGCATAAATCCAAGCTTCTGCGGAATCTCGCAGCGATGGTTGCGGCTTCCAAAGCACACGAGCTACAGGCAATTTAGGCATAGCTTTGACTGGCTGAACAGCGTCCACTTCGTTAATCAGCAAACGGAATCGGTTCCCCATATCGATCAGCGATGCATTCAGAGCTGCCCCTGAAGCACCGTCGAAAACGAGGCGCGCAGGATCCGCTTTACCGCCGATACCAAGCGGATGAACCTCAATCTTGGGACGCGTAGCTGCAATTGTCGGACAAATTTCTAACATATGTGCGCCAAGCACAAGCTCTTGCCCTGGCTCCATATGGTAAGTGTAATCCTCCATGAAGGATGTCCCTTTGTTGTCTGCAATGATCTTCATTACACGCGTCAACGCTGCCGTTTTCCAGTCGCCCTCACCTCCGAAGCCGTATCCCTGCCCCATCAAACGCTGAACAGCAAGTCCTGGAAGTTGCTTCAACCCGTGCAAATCCTCGAAAGTTGTCGTGAATGCCCCAAAGCCGCCTTCTTGCAAGAATCCCTTCAATCCAAGCTCAATGCGAGCTTGCTCGCGAATCGCTTCATGCACTGGACCTGCCGAGCGGCTTTCTGCCGTGATATCATAGACTTCATTGTATTCATCCATTAACTGATCAACCTCGGCTTCAGAGATGTCTCCTACGCGCTGCACAAGATCGCCAACCCCGTAGCCATTGATGGACCAACCAAATTTAATTTGCGCTTCCACTTTATCGCCTTCGGTCACCGCTACTTGACGCATGTTATCGCCAAACCGAGCCACTTTCAGACTACGTCCTTCTATGAAAGCAACCGCTGTACGCATCCAACCAGCAATGCGGCTAAGTACTGCTGGATCTTCCCAATAACCAACAACCACTTTACGGGAAATACCCATACGTGCACCAATAAAACCATACTCGCGGTCGCCATGCGCCGCTTGATTCAGGTTCATGAAGTCCATATCAATCGTTTCCCATGGGATATCCCGATTGAACTGGGTATGTAAGTGTAGCAATGGTTTGCGATACTCAGCGAGACCAGCAATCCACATTTTGGCTGGCGAAAACGTATGCATCCAGGTAATGATTCCTGCGCAATTGTCATCTGCATTGGCATCCAGGCAGAGCCTGCGGATGGCATCTGGTGTTGTCAGTACAGGTTTGAAAATAAGTCTACTTGGAATTGACGAATCACGGTCTATCCCTTCTGTAATTTGTTTGGAATGCTCTTCCACTTGCAGCAGTGTCTCTGGTCCATACAAATGCTGACTTCCGGTGACGAACCAAAATACTTTCTCTGAAAAAGGGTTCATGGCAAATAGCCTCCTTGGTTGGTTGGGAATGAAAGAATCCGAACTAATGACGAGCTTCCTCACGAATAGAACGAAGCTTCTTCATCACGTCATTCTCTCCGCGTCCGAAATAATCATGCAGCTTGCTGTACTCCTGATAAAGCTGCTCATAGACAGCTACATTCTCTGCGATTGGCTTGAACGTTTCTTTCCGAACACGAGCCATTTTGTGCGCAGCGTCAACGATATTATCATAACCGCCATTGGCTGCACCTGCTGCAACAGCCCCGAACATCGCTGCTCCTAGCGCTGGTGTTTGTTTGGAATCCGCGATTTTGATCTCACGATTCGTTACATCGGCATAGATTTGCATGAGCAGGCGGTTTTTTTGCGGTAATCCGCCGCAAGCGTATAATTCTTGCACTTCTACGCCGTTATTGTGGAAGGCGTCAACAATTTTACGAGTTCCGAACGCCGTAGTTTCCAATAACGTGCGATAAATTTCCTCTGGCTTTGTTAAGAGTGAATATCCTAAAATAAGGCCGTTTAATTCTGTGTCCACGAGTACAGACCGATTTCCATTCCACCAATCCAAGGCAAGCAAGCCCGTTTCTCCCGGTTTGTAAGCGGATGCATGACGTTCCAGCCATTCATGCACATTTGTTCCTTCTTGCTCAGCCGCAGCTTGCACATAAGCAGGTACCCCCTGCTCTACATACCACGCAAAAATATCTCCAACCGCCGACTGACCAGCTTCATAGCCCATATATCCAGGAATGATGCCGTCTTCTACGACGCCGCACATTCCTTCCACTTCTTTCTCTTCTGTCCCGAGCAGCATGTGACAAATAGAAGTTCCCATCGCCATGACCAATTTACCTGGTGTAACAACACCGACACCCGGTACAGCAGCATGAGCATCTACATTACCAACGGCAATGGCTGTTCCAGCTTTCAAACCCATCCTTTTAGCCATCGTTTCCGTTAATTCACCAGCTTTGGTGCCCAGTGGAACGACATCACCGCGAAGCTTGGTTTCTGTCAAATTTTCAAGACGAGGATCGAGAGCCTGAAAGAAAGCTTTACTCGGATAGCCATCTTTCTTATGCCAAATGGACTTATAGCCCGCGGTACAGCTGTTTCGGACAATATCCGATTGACCCGTCATTTGCGAGACGACCCAATCTGCTGCTTCCAAGAAACGATCCGTTTGATCGTAAATATCAGGAGCTTCGTTTAAAATTTGCCAAACCTTTGCAATCATCCATTCGGAAGAGATTTTGCCGCCGTAACGAGGCAGGAACGATTCTCCCCTGCTTTCCGCGATCTCGTTAATCAGGTTCGCCTCATCTTGAGCCGCATGATGCTTCCATAGCTTCACCCAACTGTGTGGATTATTCGTTAGCAGCGGATTGAAGCAAAGCGGCTGGCCCTCTTTATCAATCGGGAGCATCGTACATGCCGTGAAATCAATACCAAGTCCGATAATGTCGGCAGGATTCACACCGGATGCCTGCACAACCGCTGGAACAGACTGGGTCAATACATCGATATAGTCTTGGGGATGCTGCAGAGCCCAATCATACGCAAGCTTGATCCCAGATACGGGCAGTTTCTCATCAATCACGTTGTGCGGGTATGGCGTTACGTGATCGGCAACCTCAGTTCCATCACTCAAGTCGACCAGTACGGCACGGCCAGATTCCGTTCCATAGTCAACACCAATCGCATATCTTTTAGACATGGATAGCCTCCTTCAAATTTCAGCTGTTTCTACATTCAGTATATCACTTGTACGTACAAGTTGGCTAGATGAATTTTTAAGACAATTCAATTCGGATGGTTGACTCTCTGACGATTAATTCTGGCGTGTAGACTTTCCCCGTTTTACTTCCATTGCCTCGTTTATTCTGTATCATATCGATCAATATCTCAGCTGCATCCGCGCCCATTTCCGTTTTGGGATGCGAAAGTGTCGTCAGCTTGACTTCTGTTGCGGTCGCTAACGAAGAGTCATCAAAACCGACTAGAGAGATATCCTGAGGCACTTGCAGACCAGTTGTACGTACAGCTTCAAGCAGATGAATAGCGATCTCATCATTGTAGCAAACGAAAGCCGTTGGCCGCTCATCCGCTTGACCTAACATCGCTTGTGCGCTTTCGTAGGGTTTGCGTCTCTTCTCCTCCGTCGAATAGTGAATGACGAATTCCGGCAGCAGTGGGATTTCATAGTGATGATGAGCACGAATAAACCCTTTCAACCGATTAACCCCTTGCAAGTCATCCGTCTTAAAGAACCCAGCAATGCGGCGATGCCCAAGCTCAATTAAATGCTGAGCAGCCTTGAATCCGCCCTCTTCATCATCCACGACCAGAGAAGGACAATTCATCTCCGGATACCGCTCATTTATCATCAAATATGGAATATGTTGATAGTCTAAGGCAAGGTAATAGCTTAAATTCGGATTACCCTCCGCGCTCTTGGTCGGTTCAATGATAAGGCCGCTTAATGGTTGACTCATCATCATGTCGAGACTTTCCTTCTCTTTTTCCTTATCATTGTCTGTGGATGACAAGAGCAGTCTGTACCCTCTTGCACGCAGGGTAGACTCCGCTCCTCTTACGATGTGGGGAAAAATATAATCAGAGATATAGGTTGTCAGAATACCTATTGTTTGCACATCCCGACTCTTTTGCGTTTGGGGAGTGGAAACGAATGTCCCTTTCCCTTGCATCCGATACAGCCAGCCTTCTTGCTCTAACTCGCCGAAGGTCTGACGAACCGTTTGACGGCTCATCTGAAATTGCTCGGCTATTTCATTTTCCGATGGCATTTGATCATTCGGTTTTAACTTCCCGGTATGAAGCCACGATAGGATTTCCTGTTTCAACTGTAAGTATTTTGGCATTTGCTTTTCTTTCATGATTCACCTCAGGTTATTGATTCTGACCGTATTATATCATTTGCCCAACTTGTATGTACATATACGGCAGTTTAGAGGTGTGCAATAAGTAAGCGCGGAAAACGCGCTTATTCAGGAGCGATCAAATAAAAAAGGGTAAGCTTTGCATACAACAAAAGCAGCACGCCCTCTGACGAGGAACGCACTGCTTTTAAAGGTGTTGAAGCACAAAAGCCCGTATTAAATCAAATACAAATGATCAGTCAATATAAACACGTATATGTTGAATCGCACTATAGCCATAACCGTTTACATTCCAATCTGCCATTTCGCTTTGAACGTTGCCTGCTGCATCCTTGGCTCTGACTTTAATGTCGTAGGTTCCGGGTACAGTAACCGTCCATTTCCAGCACCAACGTCTCCAAGAATAAGCTTCTTGTTGTTCCATCCAAGATGCAACTAGCCAGCTGTTTCCATTGTCAAGACTTATCTCTACTTGTATGACTGGGGCATTGCCAGATATCGCAATTCCCCATATCCAATTCTCCCCTCTCGCCAATACCTCCTGATCTACTGGCCCCGCAATGGTCGAATTGAGACGAATGGTTGTAATCGGTTCGGGGGAGGATGGTGATATTGGGTTTCGAGCCAGCACATAATCTACGACTTGGAAAGGTCCTTGAAAGGGTTCCTCTATGACGACGATACGGTGAAGCCATTTGACTGATGCCATTCCATACCATCCTGGAACAATCAATCTAGCTGGATAACCGTGACGGTAGGGCAGCGGTTTGCCATTCATGTATAGGGCTACAATCGTATCGAGATGCAGTGCGTGCTCGAGAGATAAACTTCTTTTATAGGAAAATACACCTGGCATATCTGTTCGAGCTCCCTTATCCATGCCCTCAAACGTTACTTCACGTGCATTCCCTTGAACATCGGCTGCATGCAATAAATCTTGAAGACGAACCCCTGTCCAAACCGCATGACTAATAGCCCCAAGTCCCCACTGCTCGCCGCGAGTTTTCGGTTGAAAAAACGATCTCTTATCTCCAACACATTCGAGCGTTACGGGCAGTGTAACTTGAGGCATGTTCAAGAGATTATCGTACCGAAAATAAAGTGGTTTGTTTACACACCCCTCGATTGAAAGTCTCCAAAAGCGCATATCCACATTTGGATATGGAAAATGGTTTCGTCTATAAAACAGATGTTCCGGCGTAATTCGACTGGACAGTGACAGCATGGGGAATTCTTGATTTTCCGGCATGATTCTATGTGTAATCAAATGAGGCGAATATAACAATGTAACCATCCTTTCGTAAGAACAATATCTTACAAAAAGGATATGGACCACATGTTGAATTGAGACTCCTAATCCGCAATGTATGTTGCGATATATGATCTTTTGATAATGAGATCCTGCGCAAATTCTGTAATCAATTTCTTCATGAAAGAGTTGATAGGCGTGTGTTTCTCTAAAAAAGAAATAATTTCTAAGGCTGATTCGGGACATCGCTCATATCCTTGAATCATATTCGATAACGAGGCAGCCAATGCAGGGAATCGCTGCTCATAACGCCGCTCATTTTGAAAAGGATCCTTAAAGCAATCTTCTTCATTCGTAAAGTTCTTCGAGCAAGCTAATGTCCAGATCATGTTTACTCCCCCATATAGGCATGGATTTGCTTGATAGAAGTTTTGACCATATCCTCATTGTTCATCCAACTTTGAGTCCATTCTACCACTTTATCCAACGTCTCGCTGATATTCCACTGAGGCTTCCAACCTAAGCGCAGCTTGGCTTTCGAGCAGTCCAGCCGCAGCATATGTGCTTCATGCAGATGGTCCGCAGGGAGCTCAGTTTGATACGTTGCTTCAGCGCCCCATTTGGCGCAAAGCATTTCAACCACCTGTTCAACCGAGTAAACTTCTGCTTCATCAGGGCCGAAATTCCACGCTTCAGCATACGTTTTCCCAACTGTAACGAGCTTTTCCCCAAGCAGCAAGTATCCGCCTAACGGTTCCAAAACATGCTGCCACGGGCGTATGAACGAGGGATTCCGAATGTTTATCGATTCGCCTTTGATCATAGCTGCCATGCAGTCAGGAATCAGACGGTCTTCCGCCCAGTCCCCTCCGCCGATGACATTTCCCGCCCTTGCGGATGCTACTGCCACCCCTTTTTCCCCAGCAAAAAAAGATGCTCGATAAGCTGCCGTTAACAGTTCGGAGCATGCTTTACTATTAGAATACGGGTCTCGACCGCCAAGATCATCATTTTCTCGATAAGCCCAATCCCATTCTTTATTGTCATAGCATTTGTCAGTAGTAACATTAATCACTGCCTTTATTGAACATCCTTCAGCAATGGCGCAGCGAACAGCTTCCAATAAATGAAGAGTACCAAGGACGTTGATTTCATAGGTTTCGAGGGGATTTACGTACGATTTCCTGACAATCGGCTGAGCAGCCATGTGAATAACAATGTCCGGTTGAGCAGATCGCACAGCAAAACATATGGCATCAAGGTTTCGAATATCGTTATAAGTTACACCAGCAAGCCGGCTCTCTACTTGACAGACTTCGTAAAAACTTGGATTTGTTGGCGGTTTAGTAGCATACCCATAAACTTCAGCGCCCAAGTGAGCAAGCCACAACGTTAACCATGCTCCCTTGAAACCCGTATGACCTGTGACAATTACTTTTTTGCCCTTCCAGAATGCCGTGTTCACCATGTCCCAATCCCCTTAGTCTCTAGGCATCTAAATTATTCCCACATTTTCCATGGAGCTTTCCCAGATTTCCATATGTCCTCTAGTATATTTTTATCCCGCATTGTATCCATAGGATGCCAAAATCCTGAATGCTTAAAAGCCATCATTTGTTCATCCTTTACCAATTTTTCCAATGGCTCTTTTTCCAGTACCGTATAATCCCCTTCCAAATAGTTGAAAATTTCCGGCTCCATGACAAAAAAACCGCCGCTGATCCATGAACCGTCTCCCCTTGGTTTCTCCCTGAACCCTTTAACGCGGTTATCTTGCGAAAGATTTAATGATCCAAATCGGCCGAGCGGTTGTGTCGCCGTCACCGTTGCTAATTTACCATGCTCACGATGAAAGCGGAGCAGTTCGGAAATATCAATATCGGCCACGCCGTCACCATAAGTAAGCATGAACGTTTCATTCCCGATATAGGGTTGAATCCGCTTGACTCTTCCCCCCGTCATCGTTTCCTTCCCTGTATGAACCAACGTAACTTTCCAGGGCTCAATGGCGTTATTATGAATAATTCGCTGATTTTGCTTCAAATCGAAAGTAATATCGGAATGATTGAATACATAGTGGTTGAAATATTCGACAATGCTCCGTCCCATATAACCCAGACAAATAATAAAGTCATTGAACCCATATGCGGAATACATTTTCATAATGTGCCATAGAATGGGCTGGGATCCGATTTCCACCATTGGCTTCGGCTTAATCTGTGTCTCTTCACTAATCCGCGTACCGAGTCCCCCTGCTAATATGACCACTTTCATCCAGACTTCTCCCTTTCGAACGCCTGATAAAAAATCTCGATAACATACTTCAGCATTTCTTCGGTTAAACCTGGGTATATGCCAATCCAAAACGTATCATGCATGATGCGATCCGTATTCGTCAGTTCGCCAACGATACGGTAATTCACATGCTGGTAAGCAGGTTGATGCAGAAGATTTCCTGCAAAAAGCAGGCGTGTCGCGATGCGGTGCGATTCCAAAAAAGCAACCAATTGATTTCTCGTTAGCGGAGATTCTGGCCGTACTGTAATCGGAAAGCCGAACCAACTCGGTTCACTGTTAGGCGTCGGTTCCAGCAGCATCAGCACATCCTGCAGAAGCTCTAGTCCCTCTCGCAAATAGTGAAAGTTGTGTTTGCGCTGCTGAATAAAAAGAGGAAGCTTCTTTAATTGCGCTACACCAATTGCAGCCTGCATATCGGTCAGCTTTAAATTGTAGCCAATATGGCTATACGTATATTTATGATCATAACCGTGCGGGAGTTCTCCCAGTTTCCAATCAAACCTTTTGCCGCAAGTGTTGTCTTTCCCGGGTTCACACCAGCAATCCCGTCCCCAATCCCGAAACGACTCGACTAGCTTTCTAAGCAGCGGATTTGAGGTGAGCACAGCTCCCCCCTCTCCCATCGTAATATGGTGAGCTGGATAGAAGCTGACCGTTGCCAAATCTCCGAAGGAACCCGCCGGTTTCCCGCGATATTCCGAGCCTACGGCATCACAGGTATCCTCAATGAGCCATAAATGATATTTACGCGCAATGCGCACGACCTCATCCAGATCAAAGGGGTTACCTAATGTGTGGGCAATCATAATTGCCTTAGTGCGACTACTCACTGCCGACTCTAGAAGAGCTGTATCTATATTGTAAGTCGTCATGTTTACGTCCAAAAAAACAGGAACCAGCCCGTTTTGCAGGATTGGATTCACTGTGGTCGGGAAACCTGCCGCTACCGCAATCACTTCATCTCCGGGTTTAAGCTGTCTATTCCCTAATTGCGGAGAAGTGAGGGAGGAAAGCGCAAGCAGGTTCGCACTCGATCCAGAATTTGTTAAAACAGCATAGCGAGTCCCCATAAAGCGAGCAAATTCAGCCTCAAATCGGTGGGCATACCGCCCTGATGTCAGATCAAAGTCAAGCGATGAATCAAGCAGATGAACGAGTTCATCATCGTCAAAGACCTTTCCAGAGACTGGAACATGATCTTGGTTCGGTCGGAACTCCCTTTTGACCCAAGTAAGGTTGTAGTATTGCCTAGTTAACTCCAAAATTTGATCCCTCAGCTCTTTAGCCGATTGCGCCATAAGGAGATCTCCTTCATTCATGTTGTTTAAAATGCTCCAGCATGCTCTTTATTTCCTGCTCGTTGTCCTTATGACAAACAAGAACAGCATCATCCGTAACGACAATAATGAGCTGCTCCACCCCTATCGTTCCAACAAATGTCCGTTCACTATATATGGTGCATTCCTTTGTTTGCAGCAGCTTGTGATCGCCTACGATTACGTTTGACTGTTCGTCGCGAGGTATCCATCTATCCAGCGCTGACCAACTCCCTAGGTCATCCCATTGAAACTTGACCGGGATTAAATAAGTAACAGGAAGCTTTTCTAGAATCCCGTAATCAATTGAAATACTTGGAAGTTCCTTGTATATCTGTTGTTTTACCTTTTCCAAATGAATGGTACTCTGCTCTGTCCTACTTACCGCTTTGATTGCTGTTAAGCCTTGAGCGAGCTGCGGCAAATGTGCGGCAATGAGTGATTCGATATAGGAGGCTCGCCAGGCCATAATCCCGCTGTTCCAATAATATTGGGGCTTGCTTACCCAGTTTTGTGCTGTAATCACATCGGGCTTTTCGGTGAATTCTTCTACTTGGAAAATATCTTCGAGGGTGTTTTCGCGTATTTTAATATATCCATAAGCCGTTTCCGGTCTTGTTGGTTTAATGCCTAGCGTCACGACGCACGCTTCCTTCCGAGCCTGAAAATAAGCTTTATTCACGGCTTCACGGAATTCATCGTCACCTTCGATATAATGGTCAGCTGGCATTGTAATGAGAACGGGATCTTGATTATGACGAAGAAAATGAGTGCCAGCAAGCCCTATGCACGCAGCGGTATTTCTGGCTTCCGGTTCAAGGATTAGCTGCTCTGGCGGAAGATTGGACTGATCTTTGACGAATGTCGCATATTGATCTAAAGTCACAACATAAATATCTTTGGTCGGCAAAAAAGCCGTTAATCGGTCCAATGTTCGTTGGAACATCGATTTACCGCCAAGAAATGGCATGAATTGCTTAGGCAAATCTGATCTGCTTTTGGGCCAAAGTCGAATACCGTTTCCTCCCGCTAAAACAACTGCTTTCAACACGAGCTCCACCCCTTCGTGCTTTCGTTGGAAGTCTACTCATCGTAATAATTATCTTCAATCCTCTATCAGATCGATCAGCATCTCCTTTTGCAGCACATCGCGATCTAATTGCGGCGACATATCCTCAATCGGTTTATTAACTACAAGCTTGGGTTGAACAACGGAATGAGGATCCAAAGGAATATGGACGAGTACCGGACCTTTGTAAGCAAGAGCTTTCCTAATCATTTCTTCAGCGTGATCCAGATTGGGGATTTGGTACGTTCGAATGCCATAGGCCTTGGCAATTTTAATAAGATCAGGACAACTGTATCCGATGAGAGAAGATTGCTGCCTGCCTTGGAAATAAACGTCTTGAAATTGTCGCACCATTCCCAGGTTGTAATTATTCATGACGAATATTTTAATCGGAAGCTTGTGATTTTTAATCGTTTCCAATTCCTGAATGTTGACCTGTATGCCCCCATCTCCCGCTATGACGATTGTCTGCTGACCAGGATTGGCTTTCGCAGCACCAATGGCAGCAGGCAAAGCGAATCCCATGGCCCCCATACCGCCTGCATTCAATAACCGCTGTCCTTGCTTGATTTGAAACGATTGGTTCGCCCACATTTGATGCTGACCGACATCCAGACAGATGATCTGGTTCGGCCCACAGTGTTTGGACAGCACCTGCATGAATTGGTTCGGGTCCATAAATCGGCTATCTATACTCGGAGAAGATGAAGGATATCGGTCGCGATACCCTTTGATGATGTCATACCATTTGGATAAATCTAATGTCGCGAAATCTGGAGCCAACTCGTTCAATCTATGAAGGAAATGCCTCACATTTCCATGAAGCGCAATATCCGCCCGCACTTTCGCATTCAGTTCACTCTTATCGATATCGACGTGAATGATTTTCGCCGCCCGGGCAAAGGTATCGGGTCTGCTTCCCGTTTGTCTCGTATCCAATCTAGAGCCCAATACGAACAGCAGATCACAATTGGCAAGCGCCAAATTGCTATAACGGTTGCCATAAGAGCCAATTAACCCGAAGAAGGTGGGGTTATCATGTGAAATAGCATCAAGCCCCATGAGCGATGATACGACTGGAATTCCCGTATTCTTGACAAAATTGAGTAATTCCCCCTGAGCACCTGCTGTTCGAACGCCCCCACCGACAAGAATAAGCGGTCGTTCGGCTTTTTGGAGGAGTAAGATGATCTCTTCAAATGTTTGATCTTTCCACTCCTGCATGCCGCCCGGCTCACTGATCTCATTACTGGAAAAGCCTTCAAGCTCTTCCGGTTCAATCTCCGCTCTTTGAATATTCATCGGAATATCGAGCAGCACCGGCGGGTCTCCCTGACTGCGCTAGGTATAACGCCTTCTCTAAGTGATAACGTATCATAGTCGGATCTACGACTAGCTCCGCATATTTCGTTATAGGCTTAACAATGCTTACAATATCCGTTTCCTGAAAACCAATCTGACGAAGAGGCTTATCGAACTTATACTCGTAGGTATTGACTTGACCCGTAATAAATAAAGTAGGAACCGAATCAAAATAGCAAGAACCGATACCGGTGATTAAATTCAAAGCTCCTGGCCCGCTCGTTGCCATGGCTACACCCAGTTTGCCATTCGTTCTGGCATATCCCTCTGCGGCAAAGGCTGCTGCTTGTTCATGATGGACAGAGACGCAATGAATATCCGTTCTATCGTAGGTTGAATCTAGTAGGTGTGTAATCGCTCCACCAACCATTTCGAATACATGTGAAACGCCCCGTCGGACAATAAAATCAATGACATAATCCGAAAGCTTCATTTTATGCGTACCACCTTTAGCTCAAGGATCGTCGCGGATCTGCTGCTCAAACCATTTCACGGTATCTGAAATTCCATCATAGACAGAGGTGGTAGGCAGCCACAGTAATTCATGCTTGGCTTTGTTGATATTGGCAGTCCATGTGGTTGATTCATGTAAAGGCGTATGCGCATCTGCCCATATTGGATCCACAGTGGTCCCTATGATTTCACGAATGTAAGCAACGATCTCTTTAACCGATGTTTGTTTGCCCATTCCTATGTTATAAATCTCTCCTGGCGTTATGGAACTTTGAATGACCAATTTATAAGCTTTCATTACATCCTCGATATGAATATAGTCCCGAACCGAGGTTGGCGAGGTAATGATCGGCCTTTCTTTTCTCAGTAAGGATGTGATGACATAAGACATCATTCTTGCCGGATCATCCCACGGTCCGAAAGGAGAGAACAAGCGTAAGATCACGATCGGAAGGTTCTTTCGAAGTGCTTGCGCCCTACAGTATAAGGCTGCTGCCGCTTTGGATACCCCATAATCACTTACTGGTTCGAGGACATCTGTTTCCATCATTGGTTGCTGCTTCATCCCATATTCCGAAGAACTGCCTGTATGGATAAAAGTTTGAAAGCCCGTTATTTCACATGCACGGAGTAAGTTCATAGTACCCAATAAATTGGTATGGATGATTGAATCCGCATGATTTTGAAATGAAAAACCGCCGTAAGTTGCACAATGGCCAACCACATTCGGCTTTATACGAAGTACAGCCTGCTCTACGTCAGAGAAACAGCATAAGTCTACGCGATGTTCCGTCACCAAACCGTCCAAATGCCGAATCCTCCATCTGTTCGATTGATTCCGGGTGAAAATATGCACCTCATAACCCATGGCAAGCAAGGTCTTGGCCAGATGATAACCAACAAAACCTGTTGCACCTGTGACTAACGCTCTCATTAAGACTTCCTCACATTCGGGCCAATATGGTGCATTTTATTCAACTCTTTATTGTCCTGTACCGTTTTTCGCCCAATAAAGCAAGATAATGGGTTTTCGCATAATCAATCTCTCCATTCACCTACATACAATGCAATAAGTTTATGAAGGCGGTGAGATAAGGTTTGAATGAACCTGCCATTCGGAAGAAAATGAAAAAAATAGCCTATATCCCATTTACAAATAAAGGTAAGACGCGGTTTATGAAGAAAATAAGGGTAGATACCATGATGATACGTAATACGCTGCGGACTAACCATTCCTTAGCTAGGTCTTTCAATGGCAGCGTCATTCATTTATCGGAAGAAAGTAAGCATGTCGAGACAAAAGTTAAAACTTCAATCAGTAAGTCAGTAACAAAATGCCCGATTAAACGAAAAAAACATGGCTCAACAAAAAAAAAGCTGCACTGTCCTCCCAGAAAGAGAAAACACTGCAAAAAACATACAAAACATAAACATCGCAAGAAAAAATCAACAAAATGCCATAAAATTAAAGCCATTCCGGTGAAGACGCTTGAATTCATTGAGCAGAGTTTTAAAGGACTAACGGTAGGTAATGAATTTCTTTATCTGCCACCACAGGATACCTCTCTCTCAACGAATATCATGTACATGATCCAGAATCTAAGTCAGGATGCAACTTTGGACATACAGGTTGAAGTCAGCCCTGACGAAATCAATTACTATTTGGATACATCCGGCATTAAAATCAAGCCTAACAGCAACTATGTCACCACACCGACGCGTTTCGCCAAATTTACTAGGGTGTCTTTCAAAACGATAGAGAAGGACAAACAAGCACATGTAGACGTCTATTACCAAACGCAAACTCAACCCAAAATTTCGCAGCACAAAAACTGTAAAAAAGCGAAGAAATCTCGCTAATTCTAGGCGGTTCACTTGGAAACCCGATACAATTCTGTGAACCACCTAGTAGTGCCTCAGGAGTCTATCAAGTAATCGAGATTTCTTCCTTCTCTTTATTCTACAAGTCCCATTCTCTGAAAAATATTTACAAATCTTTGCTTATACGAATGTTCATCCACTGCCCGTTTGTGTCCTGCGGCGGCAATACGCTCTCTTTCCTCTTCATGCAGCAAGTAATATCGAATCTTCTCTATCAATTCCTTCACATCGCTGTATGTTTCTATTTCTTTGCCAAATTCGTAGTAGGAAGCAAGCTCCGGGTTATAACCGCTCATCAAGAACCCTCCGCACCCCGTAACCTCGAAATCCCGTGCTTTAATTTGTAAGAGGTCAGCGGAGGAAACACCGGCTTAAATTGAGATTAATCTTAGATTGATTAAAGATCTTTACCATCTCTTCTAGAGAAACTCTCCCCGTAGACCAACCGCTTCCCCACACATGAACCCCAATTCCCGCATCAACCAATTGCTGCAATATTTCGACACGATTGCCGTGAGGCATCCCAACAAAGGAAACATCATAAATTTTCTCGCTAGTTAATTTGCGATGAATGGCCGGATTGAAGCCCCATTGAGAATGTATGACATTCGTATAACCAATCTGGTGATACTGCGGAACAGCCTCAGCATACGTAGTGACCATCCAATTAAAATGCGGAGCCCAAGAGCTCGTGTAAGCGAAGCGCCAATGATCGTCAGCACATAAATTGAAAGTAACGGTATCTGTTCGATGACTAATTTCATCCATAACCATCGGATCCAATTGATTTTCAGAAAGAATCGTAAAGAGCGCGTCCGGCTTTTCCTTGTGAACCAGTTCGAGCAGCATGGCGTTCATTTTATCTTTTCCAAATTCATGCAAAAGCACGTCATAATGAAAAGGGACAAGTCGGTGTCCCATCCGGTGCAGTTGGTCATAAAGAACCATTTCCAAACTATATCCTCTTGCCGGATCCCCGTAATCGTATAGCATATTGGCAAATACAATGTTTAATGGTTTCAAGCACATCACATCCCTTAAAATGGATAGCTCACCTTCGCTTTGCTTACCTTTTTTTATGCAAAAAAGCCATATCCGCCAGAAGTATCTTGTTATCGCAATCATAACGATGATATGCTGCAAAGTCGTCCGCCTTTCTCAATTGCGTAAAGAAAAATCACGCATTCGGTATGCTCAATAAAATAATCGTGCCAGCCATTAGATGAGCTCCGCTAAAGGGAGGAAATGCTCGCCCTCAACTAGTCCAGATCGAATCAAAGCATACCTATGATTTCTCATGTTGACATCGGAGGCGAGAATGGCAAAAGTATCTGAGAAATCTATTTGGAGATCCGTCGTGACCGGAATTCCCCTGAAGGAATCGGCGCCGTGAACTTGCTGTTCGGTCTGAACAACCCGAGAAACATACGGTTTTAATTCTGGAAAAGCGTCCAGCAAACACCCCGCGAATCTCCCATCTCCCAAAACGTGAAGTTGTTTGTTGGATTCTTTCAATTTTGCTTCAAGCTTGTAAAGCTGGTACCGAAAAGCTATCCCATTACGGTATAGATGAACATAGGATCTGCTTTTGTTCTGCGAGCACATATAAGTAGTTATTTCAGCAGGGGGTTTCCGAAGTGTCAGAAGATCCAGTAATCTAGATAGTACCTTTTCACGTTCTTCTCCTTCATAATCGTGCAGTTGCGGATCCATTTTCAGTAAATCAAGTATTCCTTGCTGGGCAATTTGGTAAGCTTGCTTCTCTATGGCTTCTTTCACTCTTGCCATGACAGCCATATGCAAGTAATTGCTCAGCACATTTTTCAATTCCGTTGATAGTTCAGAGAAATAGGGCAGCTTTTCGAGTGCCTTAAACCGCATAAACTCCCATCCATTCATTTGAGACGCGATTGTTGTTTCGCTCTCTACGTGCAGGGAATGATTGACGAGAGGCTCGGCAATTGCAAAAGTGTCAAAATGATACACGGTCTTCATCACAAAATCGACATCGCAAATATGCGAATCAATGAGCAGACCTGTATAAGGCAAAATCTCCTTTTTGATCATCCATTCGCTGGGAAGCCCGAAGCTGTGAATGTTCATGCACTCTCTGGCGGTGCTAATGCCTTTGGCACGCAGCAAGTCGAACGGCTGAGTCAAGAATTTCTCAGAATTAAAAGTGAAGCAGCAGGTGATCATTCCCGCGTCTGGATGGCTAATTGCCGCATCGTAAAAGCGTTGCAAGGCCTCTGTTGTAAGGAGAAGATCATCCGAGTGGAGAAATTTAATATAGGCCCCTCTTGCCTCGAGCAGGCAGCGATTATGATTGGCCGCAGCTCCGATGTTCCACTTATTCACCAGAAAGCGGATCCGATCGTCCTGAAAGGAGGCAACGACCTCTTCGGTCTCATCGGTGGAATGATTATCCACGATAACGAGCTCAAAGTCCTGAAAACTTTGTTCAAGAACACTTCGGATACAATCTGCAAGCCGATCCGCCCTGTTGTAAGTGGGGATGCAAACGGACATGAAAGGTGCCTTCAACATAACTTATCCCCCACTTCTCTGTTTTGTTAAAGTCTATTCAACTTTTCTTGCAGCTTCTTCGAATCCGTATGACATTGAATTCCAGTCTGCAGGGCTTCTTTCGCGAACTCAAGGGCCATTTCGTACCGAGTTCTCCAGTTTCGTATCAGCTGCTCAGAAGCTTGGGTAAATCCAGGTTTACCCTCTAACGCTAATGTAAAATATCTCGTAGACTGTTCCCAGTTCCCCGCAGCACGGTGTGTTAACCCTAATCCGTAATAGGCATGATAAGTAGCCACACCTTCAAAACTGCTGTATAGATAGGGGGCTGGCCCCATAGCCACGCATGTTTCAAAGTGGTCGGCGGCTTGCCTCCACTTCCCTTGTTCGAGAGCACAAATCGCGTATACGTAATGCAGATCCGTGAATTTTGGAAAAAGGGCAATCCCAACATTCAGCGTTTGTTCGCAAGCTTCGTACTCTTTTAATGTCAAATAACAATGCGACAGCTTATTTAAGCTGTCCGCATATTGGGGGTGATCCGGAGCCCACCCAAACAGAGAAGTTTGAAAATGAATGGCTGCCTCTCGAAACCTATCTTGAAGCATATATTCAACGCCTAAATAATATCGAAATAGAGGTAATTCCTGCTGCTCTAATTGCTTTTGAATGAGTGCCATATTTCTAACGGATTTTTGCTTCTTCTCGATGATTTCCGTTTTATAGCCATCATGATGAATCATAATTTCAGCCGTCTCAATACGTTTGCCCAGTTCCCAGAAGCGTTGCAGTGGAATATGCTCATGAATGGTCCCTTCAAAACGATATTCAGGCCTATTTCTAAACAACGTAAGCCTACGATCAATAATGGTATGCGTATCGTCAATGCTGCTCCTGATCGTAAGAAAATAACCGTCAATATCAGGGTTTTGAATCAACTGCCGCAGCCCGTCACAAGCGTCTGGCTCCAGCCATTCGTCCGCATCCAATACTAGAATCCATTTCGATGTTGCTAATTCTAGGGCTGTGTTCCGCGCAAGGGAGAAATCGCCCTGCCATGCGGTTTGGGCAATCTTAGCCCCATATTGTTCCGCTATCACAACGGATTCATCTTCCGAGCCCGTATCGACAATAATGATTTCGTGGGCCAAGCCAGTTATGCTTTGTAATACGATGGGTAGGCACTCGGCTTCATTTTTAACGATCATACAGAGGCTTAGTGTTTCTTGATTCTTTTGCGGAATTGTCAAATAACGATCCATCTCGCTAATTTCCTGATAATAATGGTATGAAATTCGCGATGAACTCAGCATGGCCTGGATATGCCCAGGGGATTTGTGCAAAATGTCCTGATATCCTTTCCATGCTTGACCATTTCTGCCTAAGGAATGAGCAATTTCCGCTTTGAGAAGAGCTGCTTCCAGACTCGGATTTCCCCGATCATCTCCTAAATTCAGCCATCGTTCAGCTTCTGCTGCATTCCCTTCTTTTACAAGTAATTTGGCAAAGAGAATCAGCTTTTCTTCATGCTGCCATTGCTTCGGAATAAAGGTATATAGCTTTGATATCCACTCGAATTTTCTTAGATGAACAAATATTTCCACTAAACTAAGTAGAGCCTCTTCCTCCTTGACGGATAAGATCCATTCACCAGCATCATCAAAGTCCGATTTCCCTACTAAAACGCGGCTTACTTTCGTGCATATATCAATTTCGTAGGGGGCAAATCGATTGGCTTGACGAAGGGTTTCCAAGATGTTTTGCGATTCTGCATAATCGCCACACAACCAGTAATAGATACATTTAAAGAATGACGCCCTTATATATTTCTGACTCTGTTCGGGGATCTGATTGAACATGTCGTAAGCTTTCTGTTCTTCATTACTAAAAAACAAGCACTGTGCCTTTAAGATATGCAGATTTTCAGGTAAGGACGGGTTAAGCTGTTCATATTGTTGTAGAAAAACTAGGGCCAATCCGAAAGCTCCCGCGCTAGAAAAAGCTTCAGCAAAGTACTGGTTGGCAATGGGAATATTCAGGTCAAACTGTCTTCTCAAAATGGCTAGAATCTCTTCATTCGTTTTGGACTTAACCAATTCTATAGCGATAGCATGAACGGCCGGAACATACGACGTATTGCATTGCAGGGCATCGAAATAAGCTTCTAGCGCTTGCTCACTCTCCCCAATCTCAGCATACAGGTAGCCGATTCGATAATAGGCAGTGTAGGACCCGCTTCCGCACATCGAGCTGTATGTCACAGGCGCTTCGCCCTGATCAATGCAGGCACGGTAAGCCTGAATCGCCTCTATGATTTCCCCTTCCTGCTCTAGCGTCTCCGCGCGAAGAAAGTAAAGATCCGTGTAATCGGGATACAGCTTCAACGCTTCCTCAATTTCTTTGTAGACGCGCTCATACTGACCCAATTCTTGGATGGCGATCATCTTTTTCTTCAACATTTCCGAAGAAGGTTCAATCCCCATTTCCAAATAGAGCTGCTCCGAACGCTCAAATGTCTCTACCGCCAAGTCGTAATCACCCGCACGCAAATGCTCCGTACCGAGATAAAAATAAGTAAGCGCTGAAGGATTTTGTGCCAATTCTTCTTCCAAAAGCGAACGGTTTCGCGAAATTTTCTTCTTCCCTTCAACCTCAGTGTTCAAATAGCCGTAGTGCTGCATGCGAATATCACAATAATTAATTCTCGCGCCATCCAAATGTAAGGTTTCATGAATCTTTCCAATAAAACGGAATTGGGTCTCATTCTTCACCAGCCGAGGCTGCAGCATGCGAACATAAAGTCCGCCGCCTTCTCCAAAATAACTGAGTGTATCGAAAAAGAAACAATCGGTTTCGGTTTCATCCATCAGCTCCCTAACCAGATGCCGGTCTTCTGGATGAAGCTCATCATCCGCATCCATCAATAGGAGCCAATCGCCAGTTGCGTGTTCGATCGCCACATTTTTGGCCAAACTGAAATCATCCTGCCAAGGGAAATGAAATACTTTGGCCCCCAAAGATTCCGCTATTTCTACCGTAGCGTCGACAGAGCCGGTATCTACCACGATCATTTCATCCATAATATCCTTCACGCTATGAAGAGCACGCCCAATGTTCAATTGCTCATCTCTGGCAATCATCACCATACTTAGACGCCGCTTCTCATTGCCCGACATATTGAATGGCCTCCTCTATTTTCGCAAGCTCAAGAGACAGGGACTTAACATCAGGAAAACGCCTTACACCTTCCGAAAGGATATCCTTCGAATCTTCAAGGAACAAGAGCGAAAGCTTGGAAAATACGGCTTCATCCGGCTTCAATTGCAAAAGAACTTCCTTTGCTTTTTCATGCTCATTTTGGTATTTAAAGCAAGCGTAAAGATGAAGATTTGCTTCGACATAATAAGGACTTGCAACAGGGATACCGCTTAACAGCTCGATAGCTTCAGGATAGGCGCCACGTTTGCGATAACAACCTCCGAGCAAATACCGGAACTGGTAATTGGGGTCATGATGGATAACCATCTCTGCCATATATTTTTCAGCTGCTTCATACTTTCTAAGGCTCAATAAGATATCTGCAATCACTGGGTATTTCTCTTTGTTAGACTGAGGCATGATCGTTTCCAAATAGCCACCAATCCATGTGGCTGATTGTCGACTTAACTGCATGGCGGCTATTTCGTAGAGAGGCAAAGAACGCGAGGGAAATAATTGATACGATTGTTCATAAGCTGCAATGGATTTCTCCTCTTGCCCCATAGTTCGATAAGCAAGACCAAGCGCATAATAGGATTTATACCCACCGATTCCTTTACTTACCACATAATTCAGTCCAACCGGATCACCCATGGCAATGCATGCAGAAAAGTCGGAAACCGCTTTGGAATGATCTCCCCGTTGATGATGTATAACGCCTCGAAGGTAAACGAGGTCGGTATAATCGGGGTATAACCTAATTCCATCCTCTACAACCGTCATCGCCTGTTCCCACAGTCCCAATTCCATCAATACAGTTGTATAAGCTTGAACACAGCGCGATGCCCATGGCAGCTTGGGATCCAGCATTTTCATCGCTTCGGCGAACTGGACGACAGCCTGATCCCTTTCATTCTGACGCCGGTACTCAACCCCCATGTAGAAACGGAGATAGCCGTTGTCAGGTTCACGTTTTATCGCCTCTAGGGTTATCTCCCGATTTCTTTTCCCTTTATTCTTCGCATCGGAAATTTCCTTCAAGTACCCGTAATGCTTAATACGAACATCAGCCGATTTAATAACAGTATTCGGATTCCTTCTGTAAATGGAAGGTATCACCTGCTCGTGAATCAATCCCTCATAGACATACTCAGGTCGGTTTCGGAACAAACGGATGAATGTAGATACTTCTTCCTCCACAACATTCTGATCGTTTAACAGACTGATGATCGGGAGAATATACCCCTCCGCTCTCGGATCAGCCATTAATTTACGCATTTTTCCTTTATCTTCTGCCATCAGTTCTTCATCGCCATCTAAACGAAAGATCCATTCTCCCTTAGCTTCCCTAAGGGCCCTATTAATAGGCTTGGAGAAATTCTGTTCCCATGGCTCTTGAATGACGATAGCTCCTGCTTGCTCAGCAATCTGAATTGTAGAGTCGGTTGAGCCTGTATCGACTATGATGATCTCATCCACCAATTCCTTAACGCTCTCCAAACACCTAGGCAATAAAAGCTCTTCATTCCTAACCACCATGCATAATGTCAATTTAGGCTTTTTCTTAGCCATGGGTGATCACCTCACGCAACTGTCGATGCAGCTCAGCTAACTTCTTATTGTTATTTTTCTTAACCCCTTCTTCTACTCGTAGAGCAGCTTCTTGCATAAAACACAGAGCCAGTTCACGATATAAAGCTGCATCGCCATGTCTTCGCAATAGCTTGATTACCGAAGTTTCATCCCCCAGGAACCAATACGCTGCTGAGCGCATGACCAGAGAGCGTCGGAAAAAGATACTGTCTTCCGGTACGTCTGCCATCCGCTGAATAGACTCCTTATAGTTGCCAAGAGCAATCAAATAACTTCCTGCAATGATTAAGGCTTCCCACCGGGTTGGATCTAAAACCAATATACGATCTACATAGTAAAGTGCAGCATCCAATCGGTTCAACTCCATGAAAATTTGATTCAGGAATTGTAACCCTTCTATCGTTTCTGGAGAAACCCATTGTTCAAATAGCTGCTGCACATCCCGTACATTCCCACTTTTTAAAAGCAATGCTCCCAATCGTACATAGGATTCTTTTCTGCTGGAACTGGACTCAATCGATTTTCTATATTGTTCTATTGCTTTCGTCTCATTATTTTTGATCTCATAAGTTCGACCTAGGGCAAAATGCAGCTCGCTTGGTTCAATTTCAGGGCTAAGACCGTTCGAACGGTTATGCTCATCTACTTCCAAGCATTGCATGTAGGAACCGACTGCCCGATCCAGTTTGCCAACTTTCTCAAATATTCTCGCCTGCAAATAATACAGCTCAGCACTCCCTCTATATAGAAGAATACCTTGAACCAACACTTGAAGCGCCTTGCTTGTTTGTCCGTCAGCTTCCAAAGCTACAACCAGCAGCTTATACATTCGCGGCCCCCACATGGCCTTGGGATCGCTTAGTTCTGTTGCGATGCGCAGATGTTTAATTGCTTCCTTTATGCCTGCGGAATCCGGATTTTCTTGTCCAAGGTATGCTTGGGCCACACAAAACTGTAGAAAACCGTCATCCGGCCTTTTGCTTAATTCCGCTAATGTCATCTCTAAATTTCGAGCCGATTTATTTTTCTTTTTCATGATTTCGCTTGTATAACCAACGTGTGATATACGAATGCCGGTACGATGAAATTGAGCCTGTGGATTAGCAGTCAAGATCGATGAACCGATTTGTTCATGAAAGCTGCCTACGAAATAATGGTCAGGGTGATTGCGAAACAATCGCAATGCATAGTCTCTCTCCACGCTTTGCGACAGCTTGCTTTCGATCGTCAATAAGTAACCGGAAGCAGCCGTGTCCGTAAGCAGTGTTCTTATCAATCCCCTATCTTCCGGATGAATTTCTTCATCGGCATCGAGAAACAATATCCACTCGCCACGAGCTCTTTCCAAGGATACATTTCGTGCTCTAGAGAAATCTTGATCCCATCGGTATGGGTAAACTCTTGCCCCCATTGATTTGGCAATCTCTACGGTCCGATCCGAAGATCCCGTATCGATCACAATCATTTCATCAACGATTCCTACTACACTTCGGAGACAGCGAGGGAGCAATTCTTCCTCATCCTTGACGATCATACATAAACTAAGTAGTACACTCTCCTTCATCCAAGCTGCAGCTCCTTTGCCGCTTGATAGCAACGCTTCAGTGATTCATCCAGCGGATAATCCCGCATTCCCATACTTGCAATTGTCAACGACCATTCCCGCAGAATGTCAACATACTGGAGGTATCTTTTCGGTGACGTTATCGTATCGCCTAAATAGAGACTTAGCCATTGTGCAGCTTCGTAATCCTTTTGTTGCTTCTTTTTGGATTGCAAAAAAAGAAGTCCCATTTTCTCATGCTCCGGATCATGCTCAAGGACTTTGAAAGCAAACTGGTCTACATAGCTGTACAGTCCGTGCTCATAGAACAGTTCACCTAATGCGGTGTACATATAGCGTTTATTTTCAAATAGCGGCAAAAGAACTTCGATATGATTAACCCGTTTTAATGTAAGCAAACAATGGATGATCGTTTTAAATTCCTCTTCGATTTTGATAAAATCTTGCTCTCCTAGCTCCAAATCAGCAGCTCGTTCCCCCGCTAAACAAGCATGGATCGCTTCATACATAGCAGCGTAAGGTGATCCTGCGCAAGACGGCTGACTTTGAAAGAGTGCAAGATATTCCTTTGCTTTGTGCCAATCCGATAAAACCCAGTATGTCAGCCACGTTCGCAATAATGCTGGAACATAGAGTGGGCTCATTTCTGGAATTTTCGCAAAAGACGAGATCGCCTCCTTCGTTTTGCCCATCATCAGCAAACTGCTCGCAATCACCATCAGCGCGTCATCCCTTAGCTCTAGCGATGATCGCCATGCATTCTCCGCCGCATCTTTTGCTTCCTTATATAAGTGTTCTGCATAACAAATATTAGCGCGCAGCAACTGCTGTTTTCCGCCTTGCTCGTTTATTTTTTGATCCAGCAATTCAAGTAATTGCGGTTCACCGTCCCTGGCATTCACGAGTCGTGCGCTCGCATAGAGTGGAGCTGTGAAGTTCCGATTCAACTCATAACTTTTTTCATAGTGCAAGATAGCTTGATCCTGATGTCCTTCTGCCTCACTGATTAATCCAAGCACATGCCATGCTTTGCTTTGAATTGCATCTGGATCGTATATATAGTCTGATAAAGTCACGGATTGAAGGCATTGATGCAGTACTTCTTCTGCGGCATCAAATTCCTCAAGAACAAATAATAAATGGCCTTTAATTAGATATTGGCTGACATTCTGGGGATGTTTCTTCAAACCATCGTTGATGCAATCCAACGCTTCTTTGATCTGTCCATGTTCTTCTAATGCTTTTGATATCCATGGATAGAGCAAACCATCATATCTTCGAGGCAAGCATGCTTCCCTACTAAATTCTTCCCAAAGACGCTTCGCTTCCGTCAATAAGCCGCAGTTAGCCAACTTCACGGACAGATGAAATCTCTCCATGGGATCGGCTAGCCAATAATTTTCGTCGAATCCTTGCATAATAGCTGATTCTCTTGACTGACCTTCCAGCACGCATGGTTGAATGATAGGCGTAGAGACTAGTTTGGCTTTATTCTCCAGATCAAGCGGCAAGCTGCAAACGTATTGGCCTTGGTATCGATAGCCTGCCCGATTTCTAAACATTCTTGTTTCAAAAGGAACGGAATAGTTTACCCCAGATTGAGCCTTCATTGAGAAGTAAAAACCTTCTTCCTCAAAGCGATTAGCTAACATCTGCAGCATGTAAATGTCTTGCTCAGCGAGCATTTCCGCTGCATCCAGCCGCAAAATCCATAGTCCTTGCGCTTGATCCAGCCCTTTATTTAAGGCTTCCGATTTGGATAGATTCTCTATATCCATCCATGTAATTCCCCGCTGATCAGTCTCTTTCTCCAAATATTTATAAGGTAGCGATGAGAGGACAATGATTTCATCCACAACCGCTTCGCATTGCTTTATGAGTAAAGGAAAGGTTTCCATTGCGCATGGATCGTCTATAAAAACGACGGCAGAAATTTGTTTTATCATGATTTCAGCAGCCTCCATTCCTTCCTAACCTATCTATATGTATATGTGTTAGGAAAGGTCTTGCTACATGGAAACATTTCCTGTTCAAATAAATAGGTTACTGAGTATTTTCCTTAACCTCCTCCATAAACCCCAATCAGATTGTCCTCTGACCGCATAAACCAATACTGAGTATCTATGAGAGGAGGAAAAGAAATGAGAGTATTTACGGAAACATCCGCTGATTTTATCGCTACGGTTACCAACTTAACCCCCGCCTGCTTACTAGTGAACTCAGTAACAACAAACCTGACAGCAGCTTGTTTACATGTGCAAGCGTCTCAAACTACGGCAGGCTGCTTGCTTGCTCAAGTTAGTCAACCCGTCGCGGCAAGCTTGCTTTCTCAAGTCAGACCAGGCCACTGCTGCCAGCTTGCTTGCTCAAGTCAGCCAACCCGTTGCGGCTAGCTTGCTTGCTCAAGTCAGCCAGGCCACTGCTGCCAGCTTACTCGCTCAAGTCAGCCAACCCGTTGCGGCTAGCTTGCTTTCTCAAGTGAGCCAAGCTACTGCTGCCAGCTTGCTTGCTCAAGTCAGCCAACCCGTCGCGGCTAGCTTGCTTTCCCAAGTCAGCCAAGCTACTGCTGCCAGCTTGCTCGCTCAAGTCAGCCAACCCATCGCGGCTAGTTTGCTTTCACAAGTCAGCAACGCAACTGCTTCTTGTCTTGTCGTATTGCTTGGAGATCTGGGTGTTAGCGATACTTCGTTATCAACAACTACAGCCAGCGCAACATTGATTCCTTCTGTCACAAGAAGCGTCATCACATTAGCTCAGTACGCAATCAGCGTTTCGAACTCCTGTGAAACTGGACTTGTTATTCAGCTGCAATTGAGTCCCGATAACGTCAACTGGACCAACGATTCGGGCACTAGGCTTATCGCTTCCAGTACGGCTGGTATTTTTGTTCCTAGCAAGTTCTCCAAATATGCTAGAATTCAATATGCTGCTCAAACGGCAGCATGTACCGTTACCTTCAATGAGTTCTTCCAAGGACAAGTTTAGAAGTAACCTTTTCCTTCGATTCATACGCCAAATAATTGTGCATAACAGAGGAACAGAGTACAATTGTGAGAAATATTCGGCACAATGGTACTCTGTTATTGTTTTATCCCTCACAAAAACCCCCTTTTAGCTTGACCAAAAGGGGGTTGCATTCAGCTTATCGCTTAAACAACAGAATAAAATAGTGCAATCACTGTAGTGGCATTAAATGAATACGCATAGATTTCTTCCCCAGTACTCACTTGACCTAAATCAAGAATCTCGCTGCTATTAAAGACTCCTGTTGTATAATCAACAAGTGAATCTCCTAAAAATACGTCAACAGCCTGCAATAGCACTTTTGAACCATCACCAGTAACAATCAATGTCGTTGAGTTAGCTGGGACTGAGACTGTTTGAGATACGGCCATGTAAATCACTCCTTTCTTTTTCGTGTAGGGTGTCTAACATCGCCAATATTCAGTATTAGTAGATGTTCTCTATTACTATATGAATCTTGCAAGTTTCGGTATAGACGAATCTATTAAATTCCAACCTATTTTTATCATGGCTGCTAGATTTCCCAATACTCCATATTAAAACTTATATTCATTGCACTGGAATTGTTTTGGATTAAAATTACTGCTTGGCTGCCCGCCGGGATGGTGAGGCTTCCGTTAAGTTCATAATAGATGGGTACTCTTAGAGTAAAAGCATACACTACAGTTCCTCCTGTAATCGGATTAACTGTGACATTCAAAGCTTGGTTCACTGTAGCGACAGATGTATTGGCTGAGCCGGTATTCGAGTTTTGTGGCGTAGCCGTACCCGTTGACGTAAAAGCTGTGACATTTTTATAGATAAAAACGGATATATTGGGGTTTAACACATCCAATCGTATGGACTCAACTTGAATCGTTTTTCTTGAATTGGAAGGATTAACAATCTGAAAGGCGATAAAACTATTTGCAGTAAAAGATATAATCCCCGTTGATACAACATAAAATTGCCCTGCCCGCCCAGCATCCGCCTCACGGCTGTCTCCAACACTCACGTACCTGAGCCGGTCAAAAGCGTTGACTGGGTCATTATATAGGGTATCATACTGCTCATTAAATACTCTAAGTAAGGAATATAGCTCGTTATTATTCGATAAGGAATATAGGTGCTCCATGATTTTCAGTTCTTTGTTTTTGATTTCAATTTGTTGTTTCTTAATATCAATCAGCGAATTCAAAATATCTTTTTCCAAATCCTCACTCCCCCATTATTCGTTATTTCAACGATCTAATATCATGATCCGATCAACAACCGTTTTCGCAAATGCTTCCTTTGAAAATCGTTCCATGTACAGGCTGCTTTTCAGATACTGATTAATTTGTTCCAAATAAGCTTGATACTGTTCCTCGGTTATCTGCTTCAAAAATGTGTAAAGCTGTTCATAATCGTTAAACTTTCGAAAATCGATAAATGCTCCTTCCGGCACGTAATCTGTAATGTTAAAAGCTCCAAGATAAACCGGCACGCATCCTGCCCGGAAGCAGTCAAATATTTTCTCCGTGATATATCCATTCACTCGCCCCATATTTTCAAAACAGATCGCAAACTTATACCTGCTCAAAATGTCTCCTTTTTCCTTAATCGCTCCCTTATAAGAAGGGAACTCCAACGGATCCCAAGCTACACCGAATAAATCAAAATCTTCAGGATGATGTGATTCAAAGAAATGGATGGCTATGCGCCGTTCCGAATAAAGCTCTAGCGGGTGTGTGGATGAACGATTACCGTTAATCATGGTGCAGAACTTTCTCTCCGAAAAGGTTGTACATGGATAACGTTTATCGGGCTGGGCATAGTGTATTTTGACAAATTTATGGTTATCCACAATATCGTCATACCAAGTAAATATCGTATGAAAAAATGGATGGTATTCGGATTTCCAGTTCTGCTCGTTTACCACTGGGGGCTCCCACAAAAATAAAAGCATTTTCTTTTTGAAGCTTTCCTTTTTCATATATTGTAGGAAATAACTTTGCCCCAACGACGATATGAATGACGGCATATCAAAAAACAGCAAATAATCACAAGTCATCACATCGCCTTGGTCGATGGTTTGAAGGTGATAGCCCTGACCCTCAAGAATCTCTTTTAGATAAGAAAGATGCTGTAGGCAATCGTCGCGATTATAATCCGAATCCAGTCGAAAAATGACATTATCCCGATTCATCTCATCGTAAACGTTATGCAGCAGAATCGTTTTCATCTTGCTCATGAGCCTCCACCTTGCTCCAACTGATCCAATACCTGGCATAATCCAGTAATTTGCTCATTCAAATCATAGTGATGATTCCCTACAAAAAAGCCATGCCGATGAATATATTCCGCGTTTTCCAAATTCCCGTGAATGGTATAGTTAAACCGCTTGACCACTTCATTGCGTGTAAAATTGCCTGCAACGATGGGGCGGCATTCAATTCTATTTTGCTGTAAAAGCGCAATCACCTTCTTACGGTCGAAAGGCGCTTCTCTTTTCAACAACAAGGAAAAACCGAACCAACTGCTCATCCCAACCTCCTTCTGAATCATAAACAGCGGATGATCCATCAACTTATGTTGGAATAAAGCCGCATTTTCCCTGCGGACACGAAGAAATTCAGGCAGCTTTTTCAACTGTTCTAGACCGATGGCACTATTAATCTCCGTGGGACGTACATTATATCCGGGGAGCACAAAATGGTAGGATTCTTCGAACGGATCTTCGCTCTTCACCCCGCTAACATGATTTTCCTTCGGCAGATTACGCGTCCAGCCGTGAGCCCGCAGGCTAAGCAGGATATGATACAGTTCCTCATCATCCGTAGTAATCATGCCCCCTTCCATCGTGGACATATGATGGCTGAAGAAGAAGCTGAATGTTCCCATTACGCCGAACGTACCCGTCTGTTTCCCCTCATACACGGCTCCCAGAGATTCGCAATTATCTTCCAGCAGCACAATCTTTCGGTTACCTACGATCTGCTTGATACTCTGAAAATCATTCGGATTACCTAATAAATTTACTATCATAATCATACGAGTATGCTCGGTGACCGCCTCTTTCAGCGCAGCGAGGTCATAGTTCAATGTCTCTCGGTCAACATCAACAAATTTTAGCTTTAAGCCATATTGGTATAACGGATAGTATGTCGTGGCCCACGAAACGGCAGGGACGATAACTTCATCACCCGATTGTAAAGCCCCATTCTTCCTATATAATAACGCCGCAACAGCAAGGAGATTAGCCGATGATCCGGAATTAACCATAATACCGTATTTATTTCCGACATAACCAGAGAACTCCGCTTCGAACTGCGAGGTGCAGCGCCCCATCGTGTACATTCCGCTATCTAACACCTTTTCAACCGCCTTACGTTCGGACTCATCCCAAGTACTGCTGGCTAAAGGATATCGCATCACGATTACTCCTCCTGTTCCAAGTAAAAATCGTAAGTATTTCGTATCCCTTCTTCCAATGTGGTGCTGGGGATCCAACCCCAACTTGTTTGTTTGGTGATCGAAACCACCTTCTGCCTCATTCCAACCGGCTTCGTTGAATCATGGACAAATTCCCCATCATATCCGATAACATCGGCAATGATTCGATAATATTCGTTAATGGAACAGTCTGTTCCCGTTCCTACATTCATGATGTCTGGCAGCATATCAAAACAAGTAATAGCCCGGATCAAGCAATCCGCCAGATCGCCAGCATACATAAACTCTCTTTTGGCTTGACCATCGCCCCAAATTTCCACCTGTCGGCATCCTTTGATCTTAGCTTCATGAATCTTCCGGATTGCTGCAGGAATCATATGCGAACGGTGAGGAGTAAACTTATCCCAACGACCATACAAATTGCACGGAATTAACGTTTTGTACTGATACGCCGGATCTTCACGATGGATATATTCACAGAGCTTCGCAATTGTAATTTTAGCCAATGCGTAGCCCTCATTCGTCGATTCTAACTCCCCTGACAACAACATTTCTTCTCGCAAAGGATTCGGAGCAAGCTTCGGATACATACAAGAGCTTCCAAAGTTGATCAATTTCTTAATTCCACATTGCTTTGCCGCTGCGACAACATTGCGACCCATATCCAAATTTTCTAGCAAAAAGCGGACAGGCTGATCGATATTCGCTTGAATACCCCCCACAGTACCGGCAGCATGAATAATCAATTCCGGCTTATGATTCTCGAAGTACCTCTGCACATTCGGATAATCAAGCAAGTTCAGTTCGCTTCTAGTTGGGGTCAGCCAGCTGGAGGAAAACTCCTTCATTTGCGGATGTTCCAGCAAATTTTTCCCAACCAGGCCCGCTGCCCCGGTAAGCAGGATACGCATCGCTTATTTCCTCCCAGCGTTCTCCAATTATTCACTCGCTTTATAAGCATTCGCATACGTTACTCAAATTCCTGAACGAATGAATAGCCGCCTTTTCGCAAATATTCCGACCTCATTGCCTCTTGTAAATCATGCCTTACCATATCTTTGACTAAGGATTTTAAATCAAATTTAAGAGACCACCCGAGCTTTTGCATCGCCTTGGACGGATCCCCTAGTAATAGATCAACCTCAGTGGGTCTGTAGTAACGCGGATCAACGGATACCACCTCTTTGCCGACGGGCAGCTGGAATTCGGGATGAGAGCAGCTTTTTACATATCCCTTTTCCTGTTGCTCCTCCCCTTTAAACGCGATTTCGATGCCGAGTTCTCCGAAGGCTAGTCGGACGAAGTCCCTCACCTCCGTTGTTATGCCAGTGGCAATAACCAAATCTTCTGGCTCCGTTTGCTGCAGCATCAGCCACATGGCTTCCACATAATCCTTCGCATGGCCCCAGTCTCTTTTGGCATTCAAATTCCCCAAATAAAGCTGCTGCTGAAGTCCCAATGCAATTCTTGCCACAGCTCTAGAGATTTTGCGGGTAACAAAGGTTTCGCCCCTAACCGGGCTTTCGTGATTAAACAAAATACCATTGCAAGCAAACATGTTATAAGCTTCGCGATAATTAACAGTAATCCAGTAAGCGTATAACTTTGCCGCAGCATAAGGACTTCTGGGATAAAATGGGGTCTTTTCATTTTGCGGCACACACTGTACAAGTCCGTAAAGCTCTGAGGTAGCAGCTTGATATACTTTGGTTTTCTCAATAAGTCCAAGAATGCGAACAGCCTCCAAAATCCGGAGTGTCCCCAGTCCATCCACATTTGCCGTATATTCCGGGGTTTCAAAACTAACGTGAACGTGACTCATTGCCGCTAAATTGTATATTTCATCCGGCTTTATTTCTTGAATCAGTCGAATAATATTACTGGAATCCGTCATATCCCCGTGATGCAGTACGAATCGAACGTCATCCTCATGCGGATCCTGAAATAAATGATTAATCCGATCCGTATTAAAAAGAGAACTCCTCCGCTTTAATCCATGGACAATGTAGCCTTTATCAAGTAGCAGTTCCGCAAGATAAGAACCGTCTTGTCCTGTAATTCCAGTGATCAAAGCTACTTTGCTCATACATACCTCCACTACTTCTCATATATGCAATAAGGTATGAAAGCAGGTATGCAAAGGAACTAATGATATAACCCAATTCTTTGCATTTGAATTCTATAAATGAAAAGGGACTGCCGATTGACAGTCCCTTTTCATACCTGAGCATGCTTCTTTACTAGAATTTTTGCCCGTCTATTTCCATACATTAGATTATGCCCTTCACTTGAAAGGAGTCCTGCTATGTACAATTATCCGATTAATAAATCGGCCTCTTTTCCTAATTTTAAATGCCCGCCTACCATAGAAGTCCTAGGAACGGGAACAGCAACTGCAGCTCCCGACAGAGCGGTAGTCGTACTGGGTGCCGTAACCGAAGGTCCTGTCTTGCCTGCTGTCCAAACCGAAAACGCAAAAATCATAACTTCGATCATTCAGTCCTTATTAAAACTAAACATTCCCAGAGAAAAGATACAAACGCATGATTTTAGAATTGAAATTCAGTACGATTATCAAGAAGGGAAGCAAATTTTTCGAGGCTATAAAGTAACCCATCTCTTGCAAATCATCAACGATAAAGTCGAGCTGACAGGAATTCTCGTTGACACTGCCGTTTCTAGCGGCGCCAATAACATCACCGACATTAAGTTTACGACATCACAGCCCGAAATTTACGAGAATCAGGCCTTATCGCTTGCCATTCGCAACGCACGTCAAAAGGCGGTGACCATTGCAAATACACTGGGAGTTACTCTTTTCACAGTCCCCAGCCAAATTCAAGAAATTGCAAGTAATGCCGAACCGATCCCCTATGCAACCGCCGTGTTTGCCAAAAGTGCCGTCACCCCAATCGAACCGGGACAATTAACGATTTATGCCAAAGTGCGCGTGTGGTACATGTTCGCAGACCGATGAACGAATCTAACACCTTGAATCATTAGGAGGTACGTTACTAAAGTGGATAATAAGAGGACTTGTCGACTCATCCGTTCATCTCGAACTTATCATGGAAAACAAGGGCTTGAATATGCGGAGGCCATATCGAAAGAGAGCGTTGATGCTCAAGGGATCTGCATGCATTTATTGACTATTCCGCCAGGAAAAAGAGCGAAGGCTCACCTGCATCAAGATCATGAGACAGCCATTTATATGCTTCATGGAAAATCTGCAATGTGGTATGGTGAGAATCTTGAGCTTCATATGGAATTAGATGTGGGTGACTTTCTTTACATCCCAGCAGGGATGCCTCATCTTCCCTATAATCCGAGTGAAACTGAACCCTGCACGGCTCTTATTGCTCGTACTGATCCTAATGAACAGGAGAGTGTCCTCCTACTTCCCGAACTTGAAGCCGCATGGCAAAAGGATCAGTTATTAGCAGATTAGCGCAACGGATGCTGCAAAATCTGCCATATAGTAAAAACAAGGTTGAACACCACAGGTGTCCAGCCTTGTTTCCATTGTTTCCAATAAACGTTATTTATCACTTATTGTGTTACAGTAATCACCATGGCGGTTAATCCCCTGCTATTGATGGAAGCATCCGTTATACCGTTAGCTGAACCTGAAATTGTGAACGTGTAATTATAGGTTCCTGGACCCGGATTATCTACCCAAGTTAGCGCAGTCGTTATGGCAGCTTGCGGAAAAAAGGCCTGATCCTGGTTTTGAAGCATGACAGCCTGATCTGTTGTTACGATGTCACCTTGATTTCTGGAAATAGAGCTATCCACCGAATAATTTTGAACCGTAATAAAATTAATGTTTGCAAATGCATCTAATTTAACCACCTGATTAGCTAGCAGTGTAATTGGTGGTAACATTAACTCTGTTGTAGCGTCTCCTGCTCCTTGGATAATGATAAAGGGGACAGGAAGGTTGCTTCCTGCGAATCGAACATCGACGATACCAGATGGTCCCGTCACTCCAGTTAATCCCGCTGGGCCTTGCGCGCCTTGGAGTCCTTGAGCACCTCTTGCTCCTGTTGCTCCTGTTGCTCCTGTTGGTCCAGTCGTTCCCGTAGGTCCTTGTGGACCTAGTAAACCCTGTAAGCCTTGCGGACCTTGTGGACCAATCGGACCAACAGGCCCTTGTAGCCTGATCGGTCCCTCGGGACCGACTGCGTTACCTGCTTGACTAGCAGCTGTTGCGGCGTTTATAGCACCAGTACCAATCAATTGCACAATGTTCGATGTGATATTGTTAACGACACTGGGAGCAAGTTTATCTAGTGTGATGGCCCTCCTAGCTATCTTGGATCCACTAACAGATCTTGTAGCAAGTTCCCTCCTCGTTACCGCCATCCTTGCTAATCGGTTTGATGTTATAGGCTGTTCAAGCTTCTTAACCTCTCTCTTCAGAGCTTGTATATCATTATCCACGCTTGATAACGTACGTCTCCTAGCCAATACCATCATCCTTTCTCATATTCTTCTAGGTATAACAAACTACCCACATTATATGAGGAAGGCAATATGACACGGCACGATGTTTGTCTTGGTTCATTCACCTAAAAGATCAAGTCGTTAACTTAGCATATACACCAAAGAACAGCATTACTTCTCCAATAATCATGTAATTTGGCAAAATAACAAACAAATCCACCGTGAAAAAAATCCCGAGCAACCCCACTAATAATACCAAATGATACATGCCTAATCTCAAATGTGCGTGTCGATATTTATGGAAAACCAACGTAGTTGAGAAAAAGTAAAGCAGAACAGATCCAAAAATAAAACTTAGCATAAAAGAATAATTTAATTGTTTCAAAAATAACAATTGGATCGAAGCTGCAATCATACACATGGATAAATAAATGAATAGATGGCCATAAATGATAGTTTGCCCGGCGGTTTCTAATGTCTTATTCACTTTCTTTTCAACATTATCGAAATATTGCCACCATATAGCAATAATTAATAGAAAAGTGATAGACGCAAATAAGATTGATGGCCACGTCCAGTCGCTAGACTGCAGGACTGCAAGTATACTGATGACGGATTCACCAAGAAGAATGAGTGTAAACAAGGAGAAGCGTTCTAATAGATGGTGCGTATTTATAGGGCTTTTCACCAAGTGGCGCCGACCGATTAATGGGAGAAAAATGTCGATTATAATTCCCGCATACAAAACGGCATAACGAATCCATGAGTCGAAGAAAAGTGAGCAAGAAGATATCACTAACCCAATCCAAAAGCGGCTTCCTAAATAACGGGCTGTGATTTTTCTATGTGCTTCTTCTTTTTTATGTACGGAAAGATATTGGATGGCTGTCATTGCTCTCAAACCAACATAGCCTATCAAGAAGGGAACATAATACTGATCGAAATTAACCGATAGACTGGCCGTCATGATGAGTACAAAGAATAATTGTAGAATCAGAAATATGCGGTGAGATAAAATATCTCGTCCAAACCGATTTACAAAGAGGGATTGCCCCACCCAAGCCCACCAAATCGGAACAAATATGAGTACGAATTTAGCTAAATATTCAAGAGGAATGACTCCATTTTCGACATGTATTAAAACATGACTCGCTTTAGAAACTGCCGCTACAAAAAGCAGATCATAAAAAAGTTCCAGCCAGGTCACTTTCTTCTCAGCAAACGCTTTAATTTGATGAGCTCCCGATGTGTGTTGATTCATTATTCCACTCCTTTGCATTGAATGTAATCGTAAAATGCTATCCACATTTTAACATACAGTCCTATCAAATTAATTATATTTTTCAGGTGTTTCAACTTTTTTCGTTGATAGGATGCCCACAAATTGGAAAGTAACAAACACCCCTGCAGTTGCGTCTAACTATTATCAAAGAAAACTTAGTAAGGATGTTTGAATATGAAGTTTAAAAACGGCTTATTTGGCGCGGCCACATTTACGCTGATGACTATGATGCTGATCCCTGCAACCTCCGTACATGCCGAGGTGAATCAGTCCCCTTCAGTACTTCTGGACGGGCGTCCGCTGTCCTTTCAGACTCCTCCCGTGATCGAAAACGGCTATAGTCTCGTTCCGATGCGTCCCATTTTTGAGGCTGAGGGAGACCGCAATTTCTTGGGATGAGAGTACACGAACGGTAACTGCCCTTAAAGACGGCGTCGTCCTTACATACCGAATTGGAGATACTGTCGCTTATAAAAACCATGAACGGCTGGAAATGCCTGTGTCAGGTAAAATTATCGACGGATTTACCATGGTTCCAGTGCGATTTATTAGTGAAGCGCTAGGCAATATCGTGAAATGGCATGAATATTCCCGTTCAATTACCATTTCATCAGCTCATGATTATGAAACTACTATTGAATACGGAGTCAATCTGCGCGACTCTCCAGCAAAAGATACGGATGCCCGTGTCCTCCGATTACTTCCGAAAAGCGAAAAAATCCACGTAATCCGAGAAATCGACGCAAATTGGTTGGAGGTGCAAACCAAAGATAATACAATTGGTTTCATCTCGGCTGCACCGATGTATACCGATTACGCCAGCCCAGCATTGGCCGAAAAGAAAGCCGACGAGCTGCTCGCCTATGGGTCCAAATTCCTGGGAACCCCATACGAGTTCGGTGCCGCTTCCGGCCAAACGAATACGTTCGATTGCTCTTCTTTCGTCCGACATGTTTTCAACGAAGTGCTGTCCATCGATCTCCCGCGAGTCTCCTACGACCAAGCCCAGAAAGGGAAAGAAATCAGCATCGACCAAATACGCAAGGCGATCTGCTGTTCTTCAGCGCTCGCGGGCTCGATATCGGCCACGTTGGCATCTATGCGGGAGACGGAAAAATTCTTCATACTTATTCGAAAGAGCTTGGCGTTCACATCGCAGACTTCGATGAAAAATGGAAAAAGCGTTTTGTTACGGCTAGGAGATTATTCTAAATGAGAAAGAGTCATGTTGCGATTGCAGAATGACTCTTATTTTTAACGTGGGTCAAGTCCTTGGACTATTATTCATAAGGCTTATTGTTATTTCTTCTTAAAAAAGAAAGATGAAGGCGCAGCAAGATAATTCCAATTATATACACTCCAGCTGAATACCAAATCGACCAGTTGTTATAGGTCAAATAATCAACGCGTATAGTTATCCATTCAAAGATTAAGGAAAATAGCGTACATCCAATTAAATAAGCGAAAAACATGAATCTACTCAATGGCATAAAGTTTAAGATTATAATACCTACCGCCCCTGGAAAAACAGTTTGAATCACAACGCCTTGCCATTGTATCCCAGGACCAAGTTGATCATAAAGATGTAATACAAGGTCTAACAACTGATCAGTGGTACGAGTAGCGAACACCATGAATAACCAAGTACAGTACATTTTCTTGGCGAGTCAGTCGCTTAGGCATAAACCAGACAATAAGATTGGCTGCCATTGATGCGATTATCATGAACAGCAAAAGACTTCACCTCATTCAATGGATCACGGTTCGCTCATTGAATTACAGTATTGTCAGAGAACTTATTGTTAATTCAGATAAGCCCTAATCCTTGAGTGAGATATTCCATTCATCAAGAGGAATTAGTAACGAAAATAAGGGCTGTCCCATAAGGCGTTCATCTTTAGGCTGCCTCTGTTTTCACTGTTGCACTACATGGAATACCTACCGTTAATTGAGGCCACTGAAGAACTAGCCTTTTAGTTTAATTGGTGGTTCATTTACAGAAAAAAGAAGACATCCTCCTAAGTGGTCGATGTCTTCTTTCGCTGTTTTTGGCCTTTTGGGACTTTCAATTTTAATCATTTAGCTTCAAGATTCGTTTTAGATTCACCGCAAAAATCGCCATTGCTCCCTGAAGTTCCATACCTAATAGACCCGCGGAAGTGGCTACATCATACCCGTGTCTGTGCTTCAATTCACTGTTCTTCGCTTCAATTTTGTAGCGTTCTTTCGACTTCGCTTTGAAATCTTCACTCTCTTGAAATGCCATTTGGTCGGAATGTTCGTCGGACTTTATGCTGACGGAGTAGCTCTTTGACTTGGCTCCTTCCTTGTAACACCCTTCCCGAAGAGGACATCGCTTACATTTCGACACATCAAAATAATAGGTAGTCACTTGGTTCTTGCTGACACCTTTTTTCCCCTGCCTCGCTTTTCGCGTCGCCAAATGACCTGCTTTGCAAACATACAAACCTGCGTCTTTGTTAAACTCAAACTCCTCTTCTTTTTTCCGGTTTCCCTGGGTAACCACGGGATTCAGTTTGGCTATTAATTCAATATGGTTTGTATTGCTGTAGATGAGATTGTCCTTCTCCGAGTACGCCATGTCGCCGATCACTGTTCGGACATCCATGCCTGCCACTTTACTTTTTTCAATGAGTTCTTGTAGTTGCTTACCGTCGTTCTTTTCACCTGTTGTAACGATGGCTGCTGTAATAATTCGTTCCTCGGTCATGGCCAGATGTGTCTTGTACCCAAAAAAAGCGGAGTCCGCACTCTTGTGCCCAACCCGTGCGTCAACATCTTCTGAAATTCGAAGCTTGCTCTACATCATCTAGAACGGTTTCCTTCAACATGTTGAGGGTCTCTTGAAGTTTGGGCACTAAAGCAATACCTAGCTCATTTTCTACGGTATGTATGAGTTTTTGGCAATAACTGATCTCATCTTTCAAATCTGCATTGGTATTTTTGGCTGGGAGCTTGCCCTTTAAGCTTTCATCTATCATATAGAGAGCTTTGCGCACCTTACGTGCCCGATCCTGCAAGATTTCTTGAGGAGACTTCTGGTTGTAACGCGCTTTGGTGTGGGTGGCATCAACAATAATAGCCTTGCTCTTAATAATTCCCTTTTCGGTGGCAAGTTGCACAGTTTTCTGAATGAGCAAATCCAGCAAATTCATGTCTTTCAAACGAAGTTTGCGAAATTTGGTCAAGGAACTAGGATCCATAACAGGGTCTTCTGGCGCCATTCCAAGAAAATATTTGAAGGACATATCGTAACGAGAACGGTCAACAATGTCCACATCGGACAAATCGAAAATAGCTTTCAACAACAAGTATTTAAACATTCGGATTGGATCAATGGCATTACGACCATTATCGAGACAGTAATTTACCTGAAGTTCTTCGTATATGAATGTAAAATCCACGAGTTCATTTATTTGTCGAAGCAAATTATCCTTAGGCACAATCAAATTATAGAGTTCAACATAAGGACTTAACAGCAAAGTTTGTTGTTTTTGGATCACTCGACTCACCCTTATTCCAATGATAATAAAAGTATACAAGAAAAAGGTGCAGTCTCCTCACATTTTTCGCGAGAATACTACACCTTTGTTTGGTTTTACTTTTTCAGTGGCCTCCGTTAATTTGGGGGTTTTTTCATAAAAAGCTAGTTTACATGGAAAATCTCCCGTTATTTCTGAGGTTTTCTCGAGGAATAGCAATTCCCTCCCAAATTAGAGGGAGGTTTTCTAGTTAGATGACCGTTTTGAGCAGTTAACGCCAAATGAACTGGAGGAATTCCTGTTAAATTTCGCTTCGTATCGAAACAAAATAGAGGCTGCTCGCTAGGTTATTATCCTTTTGAGTCAGCCTCTTATCTTACTTCACTAGGTTTTTTTGAGCTGCGTCCACGAGCATATCAAACCATTCATCATCTTCGAGCAAATCTTCAACAGCTTCGATTTCCTCTTCTTTTCCAGATTCCTGTAAAAAGTGAAGCGCGTAGCTCCAGTCATCTTTACCTCGTTTGCTTTGCAGGGTAATTTCGTACGGATGCTCATGTCCTTCCACCTTGAATTGCACTTGTCCTAGATAGCCTTCTTCTTTGCTGTGTTCCATGCTCGCTTTTAGAATTTCAATCATGTTCATCATCCTTTTCTATTCGTTTTAACCAAGTCCAAATCGTGTTCATCGTGGTTTGCAGGTTCGTTTCTTTATTCCATATATAGGGATTGTGATCTCTGAAATAATCGGCATGCCCACCTATTAACGGTAAAGTTTGCCTATGAGAAGGTGCATGTTTCATGCCATTCCAACTGCGCAATCCCAAGCGCGTTCTCATCCAGCCACCCCATGTGCCAAGTCTTGGTACTGGATCATTGGATTTATCCAACTGATTAGCAGCATCTAGATAAAGAACACGGCTCTTTAACGATGGAGGAATCGCACATTTCGGCGATCCAATTTGGACCACACCGAGGATGGAAACCCCCTCTTTCATAAGGGCATCGGCCGCCAGAATAGAAGCCACCGCCCCTGCACTATGCCCAATTAGCAGCAGTTGCTGTCTAGGGACTAGGTTGTCGGTAATCAACTTGAGCAAGCTTTTGCCGCCATAATGAGACCTTTTCCGATGTGCATTGTTCCATAGATCACTGGTAATTTCCCGAAGCTGCACTTGCTTTCGTCGTGTCCAATCGCCATACGGATAATGGATAACGACTTTGACACGTGAACCCGCTTGTTGAAAACGTGCGGCCAGTGCCGCGGCAAAAGCATCCAGGAAATTAGGTGCTGTGGCAAAACCAGCTGATACATAAATGACGAATTCCTCCGGTTCGGAGTGGATTGTCATGGCTTGCTCAGTTCCCTTCTCGTGCAAATTAGGTTAGGAACGCGGTTTAGCTCGATTTGTAGGCATCGCCGCCATCGGATCATCCGGCCAGTAATGCTTGGGGTATCGGCCTTTGAGATCTTTTTTCACTTCAAAATAAGCATCCCGCCAGAAGCTCGCCAAGTCCTTCGTCACTTGAACAGGACGCTGAGCAGGCGATAATAAATGTAAAGTAACTGGCACTCTCCCCTTTGCGATCCGGGGGGTATCGGCTAAACCAAACATTTCTTGTAAACGAACCGACAAAGCTGGTGACTCGCTGACGCTATAATCAACAGGAATACGAGAACCGCTGGGCACCTGAATGTGTGTTGGGGCCCATTCTTCTAACCATCGGCGCTGCTCCCATGTTAGCATTTCTTCTAATATGCTTGTCAAGTTAAGACGCCCTAAAGCCCCCTTGCTTTTCAAACCGTAAAGATGGGGTCCTAACCAGTCCTCTAAGGAAGCAAGCAAATTGGCATCCCCCATATCTGGCCATTCTACATCAAATCGATGCAAAAACATAACTCGCTGTTGCAGCTGCCTTGCGCTCCGATTCCAAGGGAGCAGCTCCAAAGATTCAGCTTGAATACCGGATATCAAAGCTTGCAGCACTAACTCAGGGTTTGGATCCTGCAAGGGGTTTTCTTTGAGGATAATGGCACCTAACCGAAGGCGCTGTCTTGCTTTAACGGAACCCGTTGCCTGTTCCCAAAGCACTTCTTGCTCTTTGAGCAAGCGGTCCTCAAAGGCTCTAATCAGCTCGTCCTCCTGAATCGGGGCAGCCAAATAAATTCGGCTCTCCGCTCCGTTATCGTCCAGCTCGGCGGCGACGAGATAACGCTCGTTGGAGAGCGGCTGCAGCTCGGGCAGCACAGCGCCGCGCCCGCTGCTGAGCAGGAACCGCCCCGTCGACCGCCGCTGCGCGACGCGGTCGGGATAAGCGAAGGCGAGCAGCAATCCGCTCGCATCCGCTTTATTCACGCTCGGCCGGATGCCGAGCTGCTGCATGAGCACTTTGGCTTCCGCCGCGATGCGGCGGCATAAGCCAAAGTCAACGTCTGCGCGCTGCTCGCCCTGCGCAGCGCGCCAGAGCACTTCGATGCGGGTACGAATATCCGCATCTCTCCTTTCAGCAGCGCGCATGAAATCGCGTTCGCTCAGCATTACGGCGAGCTCGCACGCAAGCGTGCCGAGCTCAAGCGGTATGGCTTGCAGCACCATGTGCGCAAGCCGCGGGTGCAGACCTAGCGACGCTAGGCGTTTGCCGTGCGCGCTCAAGCCCCCGTCTTCGTGCAGCGCGCCCAGCTGCACGAGCAGTTCCCGCGCCTGCTGATACGCAGCAGCAGGCGGCGGGTCCAGCCAGACCAGCGAAGCTGGGTCTGGCACGCCCCAGGCGGCCAGCTCCAGCGCAAGCGGCGCCAGATCCGCTTCGCGGATCTCTGGCGTGCTGCTCAGCGGGAGCTGCCGCTGCTCGGTCTCGGTCCATAGGCGGTAACACACGCCTGGACCGAGCCGACCGGCACGGCCTCTGCGCTGATCCGCAGAGGCGACAGACACAGGCACCGTCGTCAGACGGGTCATGCCGGTGCGCGGCGAAAAACGGGGCACGCGCATAAGCCCGCTGTCTATAACGACCGTGACGCCTTCGACGGTCAAGCTTGTCTCGGCAATCGACGTGGCCAGCACAATCTTTCGGTGCCCAGGCGAACTTACTACCAGCGCTTGGTCCTGCGCCTCTTGAGAGAGATTACCATACAGAGGTGCGATCTCTATCTCTTTCCCTAATTTAAGCGCAGCAAGGCTGTTAGCAACACGATGAATTTCAGCTGCTCCCGGGAGAAATACGAGCAAACTGCCTTCGTTCATTTGCAATGCCCGTTGGATGCTTGTGACTACAGCCTGTTCTATTTTGCTTGTCATTTTCGCTTCCAGATAATGAGTTACAACCGGGTAAGTACGCCCTTCACTTTGAATAATGGGCGCATGATCAAGCATGGCCGAAACCGTGTTGGCTTCAATCGTAGCCGACATAATCAGAATTCGCAGGTCCTCACGAAGCAGAGTTTGCGATTGCCTGCTAAGCGCTAATCCCAAATCTGCATGTAAGCTGCGCTCATGAAATTCATCAAAAATAACAGCCCCTACGCCTTCCAGGGCAGGATCTGTTTGAAGCATGCGCGTAAGAACACCTTCCGTTATCACTTCAATTCGTGTGTTCGGTCCAACTTTCGTATCATTTTTCACTCGGTAACCAATCGTCTGCCCAACTTCTTCACCACGAAGCTTCGACATATAGCGAGCAGCTGCACGAGCTGCCAGTCTTCTGGGCTCGAGCATGAGGATTTTTTGTCCTTCCAGCCAAGGTTCATTCAGGATTGCTAGCGGTACTTGCGTTGTTTTACCTGCACCAGGCTGAGCAACCAATATTGCGCATGGGTTTGTTCGTAAAGCTTCTTTCAATTGAGGAAGCACGGTTTCAATCGGTAACGAGTTCATTAGTTTCACTCCGAGGCTTCTGTCAGTATTATTTTCGCTTGCTCCATACGTCTCGTACAGGTTTCCGTCATTTCAAGTCTGGACTCATTCAATTAACGACATTAATTATTAATGAAGTGAACTTTATAATGTCGATTAATGTTCGGATTTCCTCTTCCAAAACCTGTTACTCATCCATTCAATCGTGTATACTAGATTAGAATATGGTCACTAAAGGAGAACTTGAAGATGAATGTACATGAAGCGATAACTAAACATTCGAATGCACAGCACCTACATCTCGTTAGGTTTGCAGAGCTAGATGCACAGCGTGAGCAAGCTATTGACGCTGCTGTCGATCTGTGCAGAAGCGGGCTCCCTTTTAGCGTTGATGCGATTAACGCCATAACAGCTCAAATCATCGCCCATGCCAAAGAAGGTATTTCTCCGCTCCGTTCTTATGTATCTGAAGACATGGTGCGCGATTACGTAAACAAAGGTTAAGGAGATAAATAGCGATGGGTGTTCTAACTTTTATTTCAATGTTAGTTATGGGATCGGCATTTAGTGCCGGGTTCTTGCTTTTGTTTAAGCGGAAAACAGCTCTTGGTATTGTCTGTATCGGGCTCTCCATTGTCTGTTATATTGCTTATGCTTACATAGCGAACAAGTATTTCGTCTAAAATTAGATATGTACGCAATGAGAACCGATTGGGTCACCCGATACGGTTCTTTTTCATTCCGACCATTCATTTTCCCTTAATGTGCGAAACACAAGATCAAAATAAGCGACAGGATGCGGCACCAAATGATCTAAGGTCAGAAGCAAACTTGTTTGATCTAACTTACCATCGAGACCCCTTTTATAGCCACTTGCCTTTATTTCATTTGTTTGTTGATGAACTAAACGCTCAAGGTCTGCGACACCTACTGCGAACAGACCGCTTACCTCATCTGGCTGCAGCGCGTAACGATTCAGCGGTTGATCACAACGATATATAAACACATGACAAAACTCACGATCAATGAGTTGATCCGAAATCAGATCTTCTTCTGCATACATCCCGCAAGGGATTAATTCACTGAAATCGACTTTCAGCCCCAGTTCTTCCTCTAGTTCTCTCACACCATCTTCCGTGGTTTCTCCAGCAGCGAGATGCCCGGCGCAAGAAATGTCCAGCAAGTTCGGAAACAAATCCTTCTCTGGATGTCTTAACTGGAGTAGGAGACTAGGCTCCTTCCCTTCAAAGCTAACGATCCAACACTGAAAAGTTCGATGCCACAGCCCTTTTGCATGCACTTCTGAGCGCGGAGCCACCCCAAGCCTATTCATCTTTTCATCATAGATATCAAACATCTCTTCTGACTTGTTCAAAATGCTCGTGTTCTCCCCTCAGAACCTTCTCTGTACTTTCTATCTGCGTGTTATTTTTTTCGTCATTTTCATGGCATAGAGATCTTCTTCTAATGAACTCATTCTTTCCATCAATGTTTTGCCAGCGTCTTCTATGGCCTGGTTATAAATAGGTGCAGCCAATTGCTGAAGCATATAATCGATTAATTGTTCCGTGGCCAAACGTCCTAATTCAATATTATGGTCCAACTCCAGATAGCCTTGCAAATCCTCAATCAACAATTCTTTCTCTTCTTTCGCTAATTTCAAAGGTTTCATTCGAGCACCTCACTCAAAAATCATCAAATCGATTTCTTGAAACCGACTTACTTCTTTCACCCAGCGTTCCGCAACATAATGGGTATGTACGGGATGAACATTGTAAGCTTCATAAGCCGCTCTATCTGCAAATACCATTGAGAATCCGTAATCATAATCTGTCTTTGTGCTAACTTGACGAAACACTTCAAATTGCTCAACCCCAGGTATAGCTGCCAGTTCTTGCGCACTGCTTTTTAGAAATTGTTCTGCTTCCTGCGAATCTTTACCTGCGTGTAAATTAAATACAACCATATGTTTGATACTTGCCTGATTCATAGGTTTCTCTTCTCCTTTTGTCTCCAACTATAACCATTATAGCGGATTTTGTATCATCGAACTATATAACCTCTTTCCTTCTTCCATGCTCGCCTCCGCCTTGCGTAAAGCTTGCTCTAACTCGTTGCAAAGTCGTTTCACTTCCATCGATTTATCTTCTACTTGTTCAGATGTTTCATGGATCTTGTCTTGAACCATCCAGTCAATTATTAATCCGTCAAAAAAATAATCTGAGAATTTGAGAAATCCGCTAATCTGGCTGTCGATAGATAAGTTCACATGAACATCCTTCAGTTCCTTCTCAAAGCGACTAAGACTGTTCTGTGCCGTACGGACATGGTCCATGGCTTCATCAATTTTCCCGTGTTTGATATGTGTAGACAACATGCCTCCGCCGAGCATATCATAAGTGCCCCAATTGCGTGCAGAATGAAGTGATTCAGCTGCTAACTGCAAATGTTCCACGACCGATTCCCCTGCACTTATCGCCTCTTTAAGCTCTTTGATTTGTAAATGAAACTCGGCTATCCGTTCAGAAAGTTCCCTCAGCTGCCTGCTCTTCCCAGAGTCATTAGCATGAATATAGGATTCAATTCGGAGGGTCAAATCTTCCACTTCTAAGTCCCAAAATCGTACGGAATGGAGTTTGTTCCGCATTTCAAGTATCTCTTTCTCGAGATTATCCCTTCGACCAACCGCTTCATCGAATCTAAATTTCACTTGTAACAGTTCTTGCTCTTCAACAGACAATTTCTCTGCCTTCTTGCCAATTAAATCATACAGAAAACCTGTAAAGCTGCGAGTTTTTAATTTTTCCACATCTCTTTTTTCTTTTATAAGCTGCTCTTCCCAAAGGACAATGTGGTCTTTTGAGTCACGCCATTCTCTTTCTAAATCTGCTAATCGTTCCGACCATAAGGCTTGCAGACGGCCATTTTCTTTGGCTGCTGCCAATTTTTGCACAAGCTCTTGAATCATTTTCCACCCTCCCTTACAGAATTCATCTACTCAACTAGACGACGCCGAGCATGTATTGGTTTCATCAACTTTCCTTTTTATGGAGAATAAAAACAGTCACAAGTGTACACGTTAAAACTGAACGTTAAACTGCTCTTGAAAGGATGAACGACATGGAAAACGAGAAGCATAGAGGCAAATACAAAGGCACAACGAACATGAATGCGAAAAATCAAGATATGGCTTTCGTGAACGACACGTTAGAAAATGCACCCAATACGACACCTGTCAACATAGCGGAAGACGACATTAGCGAAGGTAACGAAGAACGACAATTGAATCAGAAGTAAGGGTCATCTTAGATCCAGAGCAGCATACTATTTCCTACATCAAGGGGGTATGTCTGCTCTTTTTTCCCTTAGCTAAACTTGGCATCTTCCTCAGCTTGCGATACTATGTAATGAGTATTTAGTCTTGGGGAGGTTGCTACAATGGAACAAGTCATCGTCATAGGTGCGGGTCCTTGCGGATTGTCAGCCGCTATCGCCTTACAGCGCGAGGGCCTTTCACCTTTACTTATAGAAAAAAGCTGCATCGTAAATGCCATTTATTTATATCCAACCTATTTACAGTTTTTCAGCACACCTGAGCTGTTGGAAATCGGCGGTTATCCGTTCACAACACCTCATGAAAAGCCTTATCGCCAAGAAGCTTTGGTTTACTATAGAGAGGTTGCGCGTAGAGAACAGCTGCGAATTCGTTCCTATGAGGAAGTTGTTTCTATCGAAAGATTAGAGACGGGATTTACGGTGCATACGGAGGATCAATTTGGAAAGAAAGCCGCATACAACACGCGTAACGTCATCGTAGCTACGGGCTACTTTGATCATCCTAATTTGCTCGGAATTCCCGGTGAAGAACTGCCAAAGACAACGCATTATTATAAAGAAGCCCATCCTTATGCCGGAGCCAAAGTAGCCATTATTGGCGGAAACAACTCCGCAGTCGATGCCGCTATGGATTTACTCAGAGTTGGCGCTGAAGTTACAGTGATTTACCGCGGCAAGGACTTCTCAGCCAACATTAAACCCTGGGTTCGTCCTATTTTTGAGAGTATGGTGAAAAAAGGCCGTATTCAAATGTGGTTCGATTCTCAAGTTGAACGTATTGACGAGCATACCATTACCGTACGTAAAGCAACCGAACACTTCACTTTAGACAATGACTTCGTACTTGCCCTAACCGGATTTCGACCGGATCGCGGGCTTCTGACCTCCATCGGTGTACAATTTCACGTAGAAACCAACGCTCCACTAGTTCAACCAGATACGATGGAAACGAACATCCCAGGTTTATATGTAGCTGGTGTTGTTGCTTCTTCTAAATATGATGCAAACGAAATTTTCATTGAGACAGGTCGTATGCATGGTCTGGCCATCACAAAGCATATCGTTTCCAGAACGAACCTCCAATCCAATTGATTGGAGGTTTTTTCATATGAAAATATTTCCCATTTTTCATAGATTCCCCTTCCATTACGAACATTTGTTTGCTATAATAAAAACAAGAACAAATGTTCCAATTAGATGAGGAGGTTGTTAACATGATGAACACCAGTCACAATTTTCGTTTTATTGAGAGAGATTATTGGTACCATAAGGCATTGTGTGACACTGACCATCTTCTTCCCGGACAGATTGACGCCATGCTGGACGAAGCACACACCCACTACGCCGATTATACGTTCAAGTTTTATGACGATGGTTCGGTGACAATCATAGATAACGACACCAATAACCGCATTAAACCTCGCGAACTAACAGGAGCCGTATATGACTTCTACATTCGCAAGAGAATCTATTTAATTAAAACAAACTTGATGGAGAAACAACTCCAATATGCTTAAGAACAAATAAGGCCATCTGCATGGACATTGTCCGTGCAGATGGCCTTTTCTCTTTATCGCAACTCTTCTTGAATTACCTCTGGCAGACCAAGGGGCATAAGCCCCAGTCGGAACATTGTCTAAGATGATGTAACGGCCTTTTTCGAATACCTTTCTAAAAAAGCCCTTAAATAATAAAAACACCAAGTCGATTAAACCTGATGTTGGAGAATCCATTGCTCTATATCCTCTTCTTTATAAATGCTATCAGCAGTTTTTAATCCTAGTTCAATTAATGCTTCTTGACTATACTTTATTGTTACTCCATTCAATTTCAGCAATAGTAACATCGTGGCTGCTCCAACACGTTTATTGCCGTCGACAAACCCATGGTTTTTTATTAGGTGATAACTGAAATTTTCCTTATAGTTCCCTCATATAAATCTTGCCCATCAAATGTTACGAATGCTTAATTAAGAGCACTTTCAATCAATCCAATATCCCTAATTCCTTCAGAACCACCTGTAGCTATTACAATTTTCTTATGAAAAGTAATTACGTGAGTAATTTCAATGGATTTCATTACTTAGCCAGCTCCTCAAGAGCTTCACGATTTTCATTAATAATTTCATCCATCATCTTCTCTAAATTATCTTCATTTCTCGTCTTTAAAAATTCAACAAAATCAATTACTTCGATCTTTTTATCTTCTGGCAAGGCTAAAAAGTCCACATTTACTTCCTGAATTTCTTTCAAAAATAATATTGCTGTTATTTCATCTAACGCCGTTGTGTTCTCAACACCTCACCGACTTAAGGCCCGTTGGACTTCAAGTAATATCCATTGATCTGGAAAATGAATTCTTACTGTTTCCCAATTCATATCTTCTCCTTCTTTCAAGTCGGTTTATAAATGAATTATACCAAATCCGAATAGCGTTAAGTTTTTATGAACTTTCGTATAATGTTGTTGTATTCTCGAAGCCTCATCGACTTAAACCCTGTATGGGGCCGCGATGCGGTTAGTCGGTGCAGATGAGTCTGCTGATAGAAATTAAAAAGGAAGGATTACAAAGTCTTTGAAGACTTTGTACCCTCCCGATGCTTTCGGAGCTTATAAGTAACAAAAGCGATAAACTGCACGAATGTAGATGCTTTGAGTCGTTTAACAACAATATAGGAACTTTTGTATGTTTGAACAGCTAGTTATATCGAAAACAAGTTTGGTTGTGATCATTCACCATGCCAACAGCTTGCATATAAGCATAACAAATCGTCGAACCGACGAACTTGAAGCCGCGTTTTTTTAAATCCTTGCTCATCGCATCCGAGATTTCTGTCGTGGCAGGCACCTGACTCATATCCGTCCAACGATTGTTGACCGGCTTCCCGCCAACGAAGCCCCAGATATAGGAATCAAACGTGCCAAACTCTTCCTGCACTTTAAGAAAGGCTTTCGCATTTTGAACAACAGACGCTATTTTCAAGCGATTGCGAACGATCCCTGGATTCTGCAGAAGTTCATTCAGCTTATTATCGTCATAGTTCACAATAATCTGCGGATCAAACCCATCGAACGCTTCCCGGTAGCTCTCTCGCTTCTTCAGAATCGTATACCAGCTCAATCCTGCTTGTGCGCCCTCTAGGTTAAGCATCTCGAACAAATGGCGATCATCATGGACAGGAACCCCCCACTCATGATCATGGTAATCGATATATAACGGATCTTCATTAACCCAACCGCATCTCATAGTCATTTCAACACTCACCTTATCCAGAAATCGAACGTGCGTTCTGTATTATTATAAAACCTATCCGAAAAGTTGTCCAGTTAGATTTAATTAAAATAAGTGAGGCGAAGGAATACCGTAGAATTGTTTGGTATTATTCAAAAGTGTATGTGCCGCTTCTACCACGGGCAGTCCTTTTAGAAGTGCTATCTGTTCAACGACAGCACGGATCATACGCGGATGCGTCTGCTGCCCCTCAAAAGAGCCCTCGAACGGCCATGGACCATCCGTTTCGACCATTAACAGCGCAATCGGATAATCTCGAACAAGTGTACGTATTTCTTCTTCGTAGAGAACGTCCGGTGTTATGGAAATATAATAGCCAGCCTGAATCATTCGCTCCACCGTTGAATGCGACCCTTTGAACCAGTGAAAATGCGCCTTTTTAATGCCGTGCTTCTCAAGTAAGTCGCACACAATGTCAGCATCCTCGTACACAGCGTGCAAGACGACCGGTTTATCCAAAGACGCTGCCAGCTTCAAGAAGCGCTCAAGCAGTGCAATGTAAGGCGCTAATTCAAAAGCACGCCCCTCTGCTTCTGCATCAAGCCTCATATAATAAGGCAAACCAATTTCACCAATAGCGACCATCGTAGACGAACGCTCACTAATCCAATGAATTAAATCATTCAACTGATTTTCCGTTGGTATTACTTGTTCAGGATGATAACCATAGGCAGCAAAAACTTGCTCTGGGGCTTGCTTCAGCAGTCGCTCAGTCGCCTTACAAGAGTCCAGATGCCTAGACACTGCTATCAGTCCCTCGATGTGGCACTCTGCTAATTCCGCTAACAGAGTCGTTGCATCTGTTTCCATGTACATATCGAGATGAATATGAGCATCAATGGCTTTTATCATACGTAATCTCCTGACGCAAAAGCCCCTGAATAAACTGTCGAAGCTCTTGAAATTTCGGGTCAAGCATGACAGACTCTTGACGAGGCCTTGCAAACGGAATAGCCAGTTCCTCTATTATCTTGGCAGGTTTGTTAGAGAGAACATAGATACGATCGGATAGAAATAGCGCTTCTTCAATGCTATGCGTCACAAATAAAATCGAGCGCTTATTCTGTTCCCATATATTTAGCAGCCACGCCTGCATATCTTGCCGGGTAAGTGCGTCTAAAGAGCCGAACGGCTCGTCCAGACACATAAGTTCCTGCGGACTTAGCAAAGCTCTCAGAAAAGAGACACGCTGCTGCATCCCTCCTGAAAGTACATGCGGAAGCTCTTGCTCATAGCCGCCTAATCCAACCTTGGGCAGCCACTCCCGTGCTTTTGCCAGCGCGTCCGATTGCGTTTCTCCTGCAACTTCCTGAGAAAGTGCTACGTTGGACTCAATAGAACGCCATGGGAACAAAGCAGGCTGCTGCGGCATGTATGAGATTAGGCCTTTAGAGCCGGTTACATTCACGCCATCCAGCCACACTTCCCCTGAAGAAGGCTTCACTAGCCCGCCAATAATGTGAAAAAGAGTGCTCTTTCCGCTGCCTGAGGGACCGATAAGTGAAACGAACTCCCCTTCTTTAACATGCAAAGAAATATCCGCAAGCACGGATACGCGCTGTTTTTTGCCAGGGAACGTTTGATGAATACCTCTAAGTTCTAATTTACTCATGAACTCATCTCCCCTTTCTTAAGATGACCGTTTTGCGTTCCATCGAATGACGAGCTTCTCAAGCCCTGCGATGAGCCAGAAAAAGAGTAAGCTGAGCGTAACAATCATCAGAATAGCGACAAATTCGCGATCCGCGCGGAACGCCGATTTTTGCAAAATCATATAATATCCCAATCCAACGCCTCCACCAAGCCATTCGGCAATCACGGCCCCCATCACACTGTATGTAGCCGATATTTTGAGTCCTGTGAATAGAAATGGCAAAGCATGCGGCAGCTCTAATTTGTAAAAGATTTGCCGTTTGCTGGCGCCGATCATCTGCATATAGTTGTACATACTGCGATCTGTTTGCATAAAACCGTCCAAGGTAGACATCGTCACCGGAAAGAAACAGACAAGTGAGATTAATAGAATTTTAGGTAAAATGCCAAAACCGAATAAAATGATAAGCAGCGGCCCCAGTGCAATGGTCGGGACATTTTGAGATAAAATAAGCAGCGGGTAAAAGCCAGCCTTTAACGCAGGTACCCGATGCAAGCAGCTAGCAACAATCACGCCGCCTGTTACACCAGCACTAAACCCAATCAACATTAATCGCAATGTGGCGAATGTGTGCATCCATACTCTGGGCATATCCGTAGTGCCGTCTTTCCATATTTTAAGCGGACTAGGCAGCAGCCAGCTTGCTGTACCTCCCCAAGTCACGGCAAGCTGCCATAAAAGCAGCAGAAGGATGACCACAACAATCGGTGGCCACCCCGCTTTGAACCAGCGATGCTGTTTCATTATCTGTATTTCTCCGTCAGCTTGTCCATAGAAGCACCCGACGGATTGAAGTATATTTTCACCTGCGAAATTACGTTAGGACTGCCCATCTCAATCATTGCGGCATTCATGTCTTGAATGATAGCCAGAAGCTGGTCGAGCTCCCCTTCCATCGTCGTCTCCAGCGGAGATACGAAATACTTCACGCCAGACTTGGCAATGACTTCAATTGCACGATCTACATAGGGTATGACATCTTCATTGTTTTTCGTTTTTGGAATGATTTGAATACTGACAAGTGCATTAGCCACTTTAAGTGCCCCCTCCAACAAATCGTATTATTTTGAGCTTTCCGGTAAGAATTTGTTCGTGAATGCAGCATCTGCATCGATATTTTTCTCAAGCAGCTTATGATCTAGCATCCAGCTTGCATAATTTTCCCAAACGGATTTTTTTTGTTCGCCCCAACGAGCAGCATCATCTTGATAACGTGGGCTGAGCCATTTTTGACTGGCAAGCACGAGTTTTTTATCTAGATCCGGCACGGCTTTGATCAAAATATTAGCAGCGTCCTCAGGCTTGCTGATAGCAAATTGATACCCTTTCGATGCAGCAGCCATGAAGGCTTTAACAAGTTCAGGCTTCTCTTTGATCATTTTCTCACTTGTCGCAAGGACCGGTGTATAGTAATCCAGTTTATCCGAATATTTGTTCAAATAAATCATGTTCAGCGGCTCGCCGCGCAGCTCGGCATCTACACCGGTCCAAGCATAGTAAATCCATGCGAAATCAATATCCCGTTTCACGGCTGTGAAATAATCGGCATCACCAATGTTCACGATCTTCACTTTGCTCGGATCTGCTTTCTCGGATTGCATGAGCGAGTCGATCATCGCACTTTCTGACGGAGCACCCCAACCGCCATACGTTTTCCCCTCGAAATCTTTGGGTGATTTGATGTTTTTCGCTACTGGCGAAGCAAATCCAGATGTATTGTGTTGAATCACCGCAGCAATGGAAACCAACGGCACACCTTGAATTCGTCCTTGCGTAATGCTTTCTTGATAACTGACACCGAATTCCGCAGCCCCTGAAGCAATCATCGCATCGGCTCCGCCTTCACCGGGAGCAATAATTTCTACGTTTAGTCCTTCTTTCTCAAAAAAGCCTTGATCCTTTGCGACGTACAACCCCGTATGGTTCGTATTTGGCGTCCAGTCCAGAACGACCTTCACGTTCGTTAACGGCTTAGTCGTTTGCTTTGCCGGCTGTTCAGCCACCTTATTGCCGCAACCAGCCAAGGCGACTGATAGGCTAACTAGCATAAGTGGTGCAATTTTCTTCCATTTCATTCTTTGTTTCCCCTCTCCACATCTCTATTTAACCACAAGAAAAAGCCCCCGTTATCCGGGAGCGCCATGAGTAGAAAATGATAAACCCATTCGAAACAAATCGAATGAACGTGCATTTATTAGAGTTCTCTACGCTGGCATTACCCAGATCAGATTAACGGTGAGTGACAATGACGGTCACAATCTCAGCCTGACTTCTCAAGCTCCCGTGGGTTCTTATTGGTTTGTTTATACCATACCTCATGTTCGTACTTATTGCAAACAGAAATGATAGTTACATGACGGTATTTTCCAATGCCTATTCTTATTGGGGCGCTTCACTTAATGAACAGTGACCTTAATCATCTATCTATTTTTTCACAAGAGTCAATTGCCATGTGACGCCAAAGCGATCACCAACCCAACCAAACTTTTCGCTAAATGGGTAAGCCGCAAGTGGCATCAAAACAGTACCGTCTTGTGATAATTTCTCATACACGCGATCAATTTCCTCTTCACTATCACACGTGACATACAACGAAATTGCAGGCGTAAACGTGAAATCATGCTTCATACTGCTATCTATGCACATAAATACTTGTCCATGAAGTGAAAATGTGGCGCGCAGAACACTTCCCTCGGCGCCTGCTTCGCCCGCTCCATAGCGCTTTATAGTCAATATTTCAGATTGGTCAAATAAAGAAGTGTACAAATTCATCGCTTCCTCAGCTTGGCCAGAAAACATTAAAAATGTCGTTATTTTTTGATTTGATTTTTCCACGAACACAACTCCTCCAATTAATTAAGTAGCCATTCTTTCATCTGCGAGCCCATTCGCTTCGCATCCTGATACCCAAGCTCGTGCAGCGCTTCTAATTTCAAAGGATCCTTTTCCATGCGGCCTACTACTACTTTGGACGAAGGCCGTATAACGATCGCACTTCCATCCGCTTCCATTCTTTCAATGGTTTCTAAGGTTCCATTATAGATTTCGCTTCGATTGACAAGTACATTTACTAGGCCGTTATATGCCGGATAAAAGCTTTTAGCTAACCATCTCTGTTTAAATGGGGTCTTGCGATAACCTTTTTCTTTGGTAAGCACGATTACATGCTTTTTATTCCCGTCAGCAAGAGACTTCTTCACAGGAATCGGATCCACTAAGCCACCGTCAAATAAGGTCCGACCTTCATAATGTATGGGTGTCGCTACAAAAGGCAATGAGCTTGAAGCTTGAACAATCGGCATGGTTTGCTGCATGAACTGATGCTTCGTGTAATAAATAGGTTCGCCCGTATGCGCATCGGTAGTTCCGATAGCAAACTGCTGCGGCGAGTTATAGAAGGCATCGTAATCAAACGGTACCAACTTATTGGGCAACTCATTGAATATGAAATCCATCCCAAATATGCTTTTATGACGGAATAAATTGCGATAGCTTAAATATCGGTGATCCCTAATATAACCAATCGTTACTTTTTTATTACGCCCGGGTTGTTTGGATATATATGAAACAGCGTTGCATGCACCTGCGGATACACCAACGACATATGGAAAATATAAATCCTGTTCCATAAAGTATTCCAAGACTCCAGCGGTGTATACGCCACGCATACCTCCGCCTTCCAGTACGAGTCCAATTCCTTCCATGGTCACACCTTCTTTCTCTCTATCTCTAGCCCCTTTCTAGCATACAGGAAATGTAAATTAAAAGAAATGCTCCTCCATCTCCGTAAAAGAGACAAAGAAGCAGATTTCATACCATTTTATTAGACGGATTCAGGAATTACCCCAGATAATCCGCGTTTTTGGCGAATTTTACGGATGATCAGTCCATTGGTTGGCGACATTAGGAAAGCAAAAACGAACATTACCCCTGCTACACTAATCATACAGCCCGCAATAGACGCATCAAGTAAGTAAGCTACGAAATATCCAGCTATTGAACTGACTACTCCAACGGCCACACTCAAAACGAGCATAACACTTAGTTTCTCAGTTAAAAGATAAGCTGTAGCCGCAGGCACTATCAGCATGCCGACGACGAGAATTGCACCTACACTTTCGAATGAAGCCACTGTCGTGATCGACACCAAACCCATCAATAGATAATGGAATAACAAAACTGGAATACCCACGGCAACCGCAAGTGCCGGATCGAACGAGCAGAGTTTAAACTGTTTATAAAAGAGTCCAATCACAACACTACTGAGAAGAAGAGCAAATCCTACCGCCCATATGGCTTTAGGTCCGATACTCATACCGCCGACTTCAATGATATTCCATGGCACATAGGCGATTTCTCCATAAAGGACACAATCCAAATCCAGATCGATTTGTCTTGTATACAAACTAACAAGTACGACGCCTATGGAGAACATGGCCGTAAATACGACGCCAATTGAAGCATCAGACTGTACACCGCTCTGTTGAAAAAGCTGAATTAAAAATACAGTGATGAGACCGATAACCGCGGCACCGATAAGCATAAAAATAGAACCTCTAGAGCCGCTTATCAGGAAAGCTATCACGATTCCCGGAAGCACCGAATGACTGATGGCATCGCCAATCATAGCCATTTTACGCAATACGAGGAAGCAGCCAACCAAGGAGCAAGCAGCCGCGACAAGAGCAGCCGTTAAAATAATCCACAGATCATTCAACTTGGCTCACCCCTTTCGCCTTAACGTAATGCTCGGATTCTGAATCTTTTTGAATCTTTTGTTTCATGGAGGACTGTCTGATAAGCTTCATGATCAGTCCCCGTTTTGGAGCGAATAAAAGGGAAATGACGAATAAGATCGTCGCCGCTAGCACACTAAGTGGACCTGTTGGCAAATTACTGCCCATCGTACTCAGATATGTCCCTACGAATCCGCTAAAAGCCCCAAACAGTCCAGATAAGATGACCATTAGGCCCAACTTCTCCGTCCAATATCTAGCCGCAACAGCAGGAGTAATCAACAATGCGGCCATCAGAACGACGCCAACCGCTTGAATCCCCACAACAACAGCAACAACAATAAGAAACATCATGAAGTGATCTAGAATAGCTACTGGAAAACCTAAACCTCGCGCATAGCCAGGATCAAAGCTTAATAATTTAAATTCTTTAAAAAACAACGTACAAATACCAACTAATAGGAATGATATGATAGCCATTGTAATGACATCGGAGTTAACCATAGATGCCGCTTGACCGAATAGAAACTTATCTAATCCACTTTGATTGCCGCTTGAACTATGCTGAATTTGTGTCAGCAATACAATACCTACCCCAAAAAACACGGATAAGACAATACCTAAAGCTGAATCCTGCTTGATTTTGGAATAGCGTGTGATCCATCCGATACTAAGTGTGGCAAGTAAGCCCGCCGCTGCTGCGCCTATTAAGAAGAATAGGATCGATTTGGAGCCCGTTATCATGAATGCGACACAGACACCCGGAAGGGCTGCATGGGACAACGCGTCTCCCATCAACGACTGTTTGCGTAAATAAGCAAAGCTTCCTAATACACCGCTGCTAAGTCCTAATAATGAACATCCGAGTAATATCCATCGCGCATTCGGATCTAACCATAAGTGAAGTAATGAGTCCAACATGTTGATCACCTCGCTATCCTATTTGCATCCCGGCGTCTTCCCGATCCCAGATCGCTAATTTACCGCCATATGTTTGCTGTAATTTCTCCTTCGTAAACACTTCATTCGTCGGTCCAATATCCACAATTCCAACATTCAACAAGATAACCCAATCGAAGTACTCTTTCACGGTAGATAAATCATGGTGGACCACCAATACCGTTTTCCCTTGTTTCTTGAGCTCTCCAAGCAGCGTAATAATCGCTTTTTCCGTAGCGGCATCAACACCAACGAAAGGTTCATCCATAAAATATAAGCTTGCATCTTGTGCGAGTGCTCTCGCTAAGAAAATACGCTGCTGCTGACCACCAGAAAGTTGACTAATTTGTCTATCTGCGAAGTCAGCCATCCCTACTTTTTCTAAAGAAGACATCGCCATTTGCTTTTCTTTATTTCCCGGTCTGCGGAACCAACCCAAATGACCGTACCTTCCCATCGTTACAACATCTAGAGCATTGGTAGGGAAATCCCAATCCACCGATTCACGCTGAGGCACATAACCGACAAGGTGGCGCTGCTCTTTATAAGGCTTTCCATATATCTTCACTTCGCCGGATAGACTTGGAATTAAGCCTAGAGCCGCTTTAATTAATGTGGATTTCCCTGCACCATTGGGACCGACAATTCCAATCAATTTACCTTCCGGAATAGTGAATGATACTTGCTCCAATACAGGTTTCTTATGATAAGCTACAGTCATATTTTGTATCAATAGCGGCGCGTGCGTTTGTTTCATATTCAATCCTCCTAAGCCATTCTATAGCGACTGTTATTTCAATGCGTTTACGATGGTGTCTACATTGTGACGAACCATGCCCACATAAGTGCCTTCTGGCGTGCCTGCTTTACCCATGGCGTCTGAGAACAACTCTCCGCCAATTTGAATTTGGTGACCCTTTTCCTTCGCTCCTTGAATGACCGCTTCAATCGATTTTTTGGGAACACTGGATTCGACGAATACCGCTTTCACCTTTTTCTCGACCAAGAAATCTCTGAGCTGACTGACATCCTTGGAACCATATTCCGATGCCGTACTAATCCCTTGAAGTCCCTTGACTTGAATGTGATACGCATCTCCGAAGTAGCCGAAAGCATCATGCGCAGTTACTAGAACTCGGGATGTCTCTGGAATTAAAGCGATTTGTTTCGTCGCGTAGCGGTCTAAATCTTGAAGTTTTACAAGGTACGCTGCTGCATTGTTCTTGTAATCTTCTTTATGTGTTGGATCTAACTCACTAAGTGAATCTCTCACCTGCTCCGTAGCTTTCATCCAATGCTTCACATTAAACCAAATGTGCGGATCGTATTCCGTTTCCATTTCAGCTCCGGAGCGCAATGCTTTGCGATCGATTTTATCCGACACAGCTACGGTAGGTTTTTGCTTACCCATCTTTTCCAAAATTTCAACCATTTTGCCCTCTAAGTGAAGTCCATTATAGAAAATGATTTGCGCATCATCCAATTTTTTAATATCGCCTTGCGAGGCTTTATATAAATGCGGATCCACCCCGGCATTCATAAGTCCCGTTACTTTCACATGAGTAGAACCTACATTTTCAACAATATCTGTAATCATACCTACTGTTGTAGTGACTTTAATTTCCTTCTCCGTCGATGTTGATGTTGTTTCATTACTCGCACACGCTGACACGGTCAACATGATACCTAATAACGCAACAGCAGCGCTCATTTTCCAAAACCCTCTTACAGTTGTCAAATTCATTTTGATATGCCCTCCCCGATTGGATCATCTTTTCTAATTCTTTCCTCTTAATTTGTACAAGCGCATATTTGTTTACCAAAGGCAACTCTCAGTACATTATTACCCAGATCCATAAATGTTGCAATAGGGAAACACATTTTCCTTGATACATTTTTTTTATACGCATCCACCTTTTCGCTAGCTGCCATTTATCAATCTTTATTGGCAAAACAAAAAGCCCCTGTCCAAGGACAAGGGCTCCGCATTCATTTAAGATCTGGTTTTGCTGAGAAGGCTATTCACATATTATGCTTTATTGATAATTAATGCCGTTAACGCTGCTCCTTGTAAAACTCTTTGATGACCAGGAACTCATCCAAATGCTGAATAAAGAGATCTACGATCACAGGATCGAAATGGCGTCCGCGTTCCGTTTTAAGTAAATCCATTACGCGATCAAGTTCCCATGCTTTCTTATAAACACGATCGCTGCAAAGAGCGTCAAAGACATCAGCTAATGCGGTTATACGGCCATAGAGATGTATTTCATCGCCGCGAAGTCCTTGCGGGTATCCCGTACCGTCATAACGCTCATGATGCTGCTGTGCGATGATAGCTGCGGCATTTAAGACTTGCTTGTTCGAATGCTTAAGCATTTCATAACCTAGATTCGAATGAGTTTTCATAATGTCAAATTCTTCACTTGTGAGCGATCCAGGCTTATTTAGAATCGCATCTGGTATGCCAACTTTACCAACATCATGCATCGGCGAAGCCAAGCGAATGACTTCTGCTTCCTGCTCGGATAATCCATATTTAATGGCCAGTAAACGGGAATATTCGGCAACTCTTTTCACATGGTGTCCCGTTTCCTTGGATCTCGTTTCCGTGATTTCGCCCATCGTATAAATAATTTCTTGCTGTGTGCTTTCCAGCTCTTCATTTAAATAAATATTTTCGAAAGCCACAGAAACATTCGCACAATAAATATCAACTAAATAATGCTCCCACTCGCTGAGTGCTTTGAATCCATTCATATAGATGACATTTTCCATCCCCATCTTACTTTGAAAATAAATCACAAAACGATCAGAAGCGAAACTGCTTCTTTTGGAATGAAAGGCATGTTCAATCTCTTCGAGAACATCCGCAGGGACAACATCCCGTGCTCGTTCATCTTGATTGGATGCATAATCCCCGCTCGCTGCTAGGATATAAATATCTTCAACACCTTTGGTCACAGCAAAGCTGCAATGAAGCGCATTTTTATGTAAGTTAACGATGGAGGTCATTTGTGTTAAAACGCCGGAAGCAAATTTCTTCATAGATTGCAGCTCGAACAGCGAAGCAGAGGACTTAATAATCTCCTCCAAGCCAGATCTGCTTTTCTCAATGGTTTTAATATCCCGATAGGAACGCAGTGCCGTAACTACAGTAGTGAACAGCTTCTGCGTTGTGAGCTCTGTCTTTTCTTTATAATCATTTATGTCGTAATCCATAATGACCGTGCGTTCAGGTGCTTGACCTGGCTGGCCTGTACGCAAAATAATACGTATCGCCTGATTATTCAATTCTTCGCGTATGTGTTTAACAATTTGCAGCCCCGCATCATCTTGCTCCATGACAACATCTAAAAGTACTAACGAGGCATTCGGTTGTTGTTTCAACAGCTGTTTGGCTTCTAAAGCCGAATAAGCACTATGGAATTCCAGCTTCTTTCCATCAAATTCGAAATCTTGTAGAACCATTTTGGTCACTTGATGAATTTGTTTCTCATCATCAACAATGAGTACGACCCAAGGGTCTTGTTCGTTCGTAGTTTCCTTAGCTGAATCAGTCTCTTCTTCCTCAGCAAAAAGAAGCTCATCCTGGTCCATTAACCCATCTTGTCCTGTCATTGCACGGCTTCCTCCTCTTTCGGAATCGTAATCGTAAATAAACTTCCTTGTCCTAACGTACTAGAACCATCAATAGTTCCATTCAGCGATTGCGTGACGAGATTATAGACAATATTCATCCCTAAACCTGTTCCGCCTTTGCCGCGGCTCGTCGTAAAGAAAGGATCAAAAATTTGATCAAGAACTTCTTGCGTCATACCTTTACCGTCATCCGTATAGGCAAGGATAATATAGTCTCGATGATCTTCAACGCGTATAGTTAAACTGCCTTCTTCCTCTATCGTATAAGCATGGTTCAAAGAGTTCATAACTAAATTCGTAATGATTTGAGACAAAGCACCTGGATAAGTGTAAAGCGTCAGCTCATTATCGCAATATACATCTACTCGGAGTCTTGTTTTCTTAAGGGTAGGCTTCAAGCTGGAGATGATGCCCTCTAAATACTCCTTCAAATGAAAGGTGCGCTTGACTTCAACACTTTGATCAACAGAAATTTGTTTAAAACTGCGCACCAAGGAAGAAGCGCGTTCCAAATTGGACTGCACCATGGCATTCGTCTCTTGAGTAATGGATAAGAACTGTTCAAGGTCAGACTTTTTCATTTTCCCTGTCTCATACAAACTCTTGAATTCCTTCGTCTTTTGATCCAAATAACTAACTGCGGTTACACCGATCCCGATTGGCGTATTGATTTCGTGTGAAACCCCGGCAACCAGATTACCCAGAGCCCCCATTTTTTCCGATTGGACAAGGTGGTCCTGTGTAACCTGCAGCGTATTTAGCACCTGTTGAAGCTCATGGTAGCGCTCATCCAAATTTTTGACCATGTCATTAAAAGCTTCAGACACCTCAGCGATTTCAGGAGAAGCTTTGAACTGCAGCTTAGGAAGGTCTCCTCCTTGCTTCACAATAAGCGCGGCTTCACGGAGACCGACTTAACGGACGAATAACAATCCTTCGCAAAATAAGCCATAGCAATGTTGACATAACAATTGCAACACTAAAGCCCACAATCAGAATAAGTTTCGTTCGCTTTGTCAGCAGCGCGGCTTCCTCGGAGGAATCAAAAATAACTTCTACCGCACCTACGACAAGGCCATCCTCCTGAAGAGGCGCCGTTAGACGGACAACCGGTTTATCCGTTTCCGCCATAGGCACACGGTCAACAATGGTTTGATCCTGCTTAGGAACGACTACCCTAGAAAGAGGCATATGATTACCAACTTCAGAACGATTGGAAGCCGCGAGAACAAGGCCTTGTTTATCGTATAACTTCATTTCGAGAACACGTGTATTTTTGTATTGAATATAATCAAATATTTGCTGCACATCGGTAACGGAACGAGATTCTTCATAGCGTCCATTGATGGCAATTGTCATGCCGCTTATTTGACTCACATAGGCTTCTCGAATGGATTGATTTAAACTTATGGTATCGAAGATCAACATGGTTGAGAGCATACTGACCGTAACAGCAGTTACGACGAAAACAATTCTTTTCTGTAGGCTTAATCTCTTTTTAAGAAATGGCATGGGATGCTCCTACTTCACTTCAAACGTGATCGTCTTGCTTACATCGTAAGGCGTGTGATCGTTATTATGTAAGGAAACTTTTAATTCGTGAGGACCTTTGCTTAAATGCTCATAATTTTTTTCAGTCGTCGTCATGATTTCTTTTTCTGCTTTGTCCAAGGAAACATGCACGTGCCCTTCCCCTTGCTTGCGCTGTTGGTCATAATGCTCTTTGGAAAGCTTAAGGTCCGTTGTAATTCGAAGGGTTGCTGAATCTCCATTAACAGTGGTACTTGCATCTAAGGTAGGCGTGAACGAATTTGCCGGTGTTGTATTGGTTTTGGATGATCCACATCCGGAAATACTTAGTGTAACAGCTGCAATTATACAGAAACCTTTCCATTTCCTCATCGTTTCATCCCCTATTTAGACCCTAATTGTCTAATCATGTCAAAAAAAAGCTATCTTCTCTAGCTTATGAATATTCAAGCGGTTTGTCCACTTTTATTTTGGAAACAATCGCCTTTTTAACCAATTGATTTTGTATTCGAAATTTTCTGACTTTTTGTGTCGAATTATCATAAGTACGCTCACATTTTGCGCTTCCCCAGGAAATAATTTCATTTCCCAATCGAAGAATGATTTCCCCAGCTTTGGAGCAATGTAGTAAAGTCGCTGTTCTTTTGTAACTAACAACCATTATCCTTAGGAGGCACTTCCCTATGACCGAAACTCATCAGCATCAACAGCCGCTTCAGCACGCCATTGACGTAGCAGATCATGCGATACTCCAAGCTCAAGACGCTGAGCATCAACTGCAAGTAGCCATTTCACAAGCCAACCCTCGCTCTATACAATCTGCAAATGCAGCTCTTACAGAGGCTAAACAGCAAGTATTCGAAGCACATGAGCAGCTTCAAGCTTTTAATAATGATGAGTATGGGCAGCAGATCCAGCAAACCATGGAACAATTGACGCAAGCTTCACAAGATCTCGAGGCCAATCAAGAGAAGTTCCACACCCCTAAGCAAATTCGATAAGGCTATATAGGCAAAAGGTGATCGAAATTCGATCGCTTTTTCTTTTTATACGAACATTATGTTAAACTACGAAAGAAGGTTTTCAAGTTATTTGGGGAGGCACTACATTTCATGCTTGTTATTGGAATTGCCGGTGGTACCGGTTCAGGAAAAACTACAGTAGTTCGATCCATCATCACCAAGCTAGGATCCACGAACGTGACATTAATTTCACAAGATAATTATTATCTTCATCATAGTGGTCTTACTTTAGAAGAACGGGAACGTATTAATTATGATCATCCCCGCGCTTTCGAGAACGCCTTGCTTCTCAAGCATTTAAATGAATTGAAAAGCGGTAATGCCGTGAACATTCCGGTCTATGATTTCTCACAGCACGCTCGCTCAGAAGAGACGATCCGTATCGAGGTAAAGCCGATTGTGCTGCTTGAAGGCATTCATGTCTTAACAGATGAAGAGCTGCGCGGCGCTTTGAACATCAAGGTGTTCGTTGATACAGACCCAGACGTCCGTATTCTACGAAGGCTGTCCCGAGATATTAATGAACGGGGACGCACGCTGCAATCTGTCTTTGATCAGTATTTGACGACCGTTAAGCCGATGCATGACGCCTTTATTGAGCCGTCCAAGAAATATGCTGACATTATTATTCCTGAGGGCGGAGAAAATCAAATTGGCATATCTATGCTGACTATTTTGACGGAGCGGTATATGTTGGATCAAGCTGCAAGCTATGAAATAGGCTAAAGACGAATATATGAAAAAGGTGTGGCACTTTGCCAAGCCTTCTTCATATTCAAAGAATATTTAACTATTGAACCCGAACAAAAACCTCCTCAAGCATGGAGGCCACTGAAAAAGTAAAACCAAACAAAGGTGTAGTATTCTCGCGAAAAATGTGAGGAGACTGCACCTTTTTCTTGTATACTTTTATTATCATTGGAATAAGGGTGAGTCGAGTGATCCAAAAACAACAAACTTTGCTGTTAAGTCCTTATGTTGAACTCTATAATTTGATTGTGCCTAAGGATAATTTGCTTCGACAAATAAATGAACTCGTGGATTTTACATTCATATACGAAGAACTTCAGGTAAATTACTGTCTCGATAATGGTCGTAATGCCATTGATCCAATCCGAATGTTTAAATACTTGTTGTTGAAAGCTATTTTCGATTTGTCCGATGTGGACATTGTTGACCGTTCTCGTTACGATATGTCCTTCAAATATTTTCTTGGAATGGCGCCAGAAGACCCTGTTATGGATCCTAGTTCCTTGACCAAATTTCGCAAACTTCGTTTGAAAGACATGAATTTGCTGGATTTGCTCATTCAGAAAACTGTGCAACTTGCCACCGAAAAGGGAATTATTAAGAGCAAGGCTATTATTGTTGATGCCACCCACACCAAAGCGCGTTACAACCAGAAGTCTCCTCAAGAAATCTTGCAGGATCGGGCACGTAAGGTGCGCAAAGCTCTCTATATGATAGATGAAAGCTTAAAGGGCAAGCTCCCAGCCAAAAATACCAATGCAGATTTGAAAGATGAGATCAGTTATTGCCAAAAACTCATACATACCGTAGAAAATGAGCTAGGTATTGCTTTAGTGCCCAAACTTCAAGAGACCCTCAACATGTTGAAGGAAACCGTTCTAGATGATGTAGAGCAGCTTCGAATTTCAGAAGATGTTGACGCACGGGTTGGGCACAAGAGTGCGGACTCCGCTTTTTTTGGGTACAAGACACATCTGGCCATGACCGAGGAACGAATTATTACAGCAGCCATCGTTACAACAGGTGAAAAGAACGACGGTAAGCAACTACAAGAACTCATTGAAAAAAGTAAAGTGGCAGGCATGGATGTCCGAACAGTGATCGGCGACATGGCGTACTCGGAGAAGGACAATCTCATCTACAGCAATACAAACCATATTGAATTAATAGCCAAACTGAATCCCGTGGTTACCCAGGGAAACCGGAAAAAAGAAGAGGAGTTTGAGTTTAACAAAGACGCAGGTTTGTATGTTTGCAAAGCAGGTCATTTGGCGACGCGAAAAGCGAGGCAGGGGAAAAAAGGTGTCAGCAAGAACCAAGTGACTACCTATTATTTTGATGTGTCGAAATGTAAGCGATGTCCTCTTCGGGAAGGGTGTTACAAGGAAGGAGCCAAGTCAAAGAGCTACTCCGTCAGCATAAAGTCCGACGAACATTCCGACCAAATGGCATTTCAAGAGAGTGAAGATTTCAAAGCGAAGTCGAAAGAACGCTACAAAATTGAAGCGAAGAACAGTGAATTGAAGCACAGACACGGGTATGATGTAGCCACTTCCGCGGGTCTATTAGGTATGGAACTTCAGGGAGCAATGGCGATTTTTGCGGTGAATCTAAAACGAATCTTGAAGCTAAATGATTAAAATTGAAAGTCCCAAAAGGCCAAAAACAGCGAAAGAAGACATCGACCACTTAGGAGGATGTCTTCTTTTTTCTGTAAATGAACCACCAATTAAACTAAAAGGCTAGTTCTTCAGTGGCCTCCAAGCATGAGGAGGTTTTTTGCATATTATTTTCTGCGCTGGGCTATGGGAAAATTCTTCATACTTCTCTTTTCCATTCGAACCCCCGAGACAGCCTTTTCTACCTTCTCAGGCCGCAATACCAGCTAAATCCCCTTCTCTCAGCAGTTGAGAGGTCCTTTTCAGACGTCTCGCACCACTTTAACTCCATTCGAGCCCCCGAGACAGCCTTTTCTGCCTTCTCAGGCCGCAAGCATCTGAAAAGTGCATTTTCGACCTCTCACTGCGGATAATGAAAAAGGACACCAACCTTGTTTAAGGTTTAGTGTCCTTTTTTTATACAGATTGCCTTCGAAAAGTAAACCCAGATAGGGCAAATAAGACATAGATTAGACTTATCAAGTAAAAAATACTGGCCGTGCTAATATAGCGTATAGCTAGTCCTCCCATTAACGGGCCGGCTATACTTCCTAAGCTATACTGAATTGACGCAAGTACGTTCGCAGTAGGTACTAGATGTCTGGGCAGTATGTCTGCCGCATAGGCCAAACCAAGTGAGAAAAACGAGCCCACCATGCCCCCGGCAACGCCAAAACAGAGTCCAATCAACCAAAGATTCGAGCCCGCGAACGGAATACATAGAAATGCAATGGAGCCAATAAGGCCGCTCACAATAAGAATACTTCTCCGTCCTACACGATCACTCCAAATCCCTAGCGGCAGCTGCATGATGAGTCCCCCTACCCCCATGATGGGCAGTAGAACACCAATATTAGATTCCGAGAGACCTGCACGCAGACCATAAATCGGAAAGTTGCTGTTCATCGAGGCTTCCATATAGCCATAGAGTAAGGAAGTAATGAGTGGAAACCAAGCAATAGCCAATACTTTTGAAGCCCGCTTGTGCACCGCTTCCACTTTGTCCAATTGTTCTGGCTTCTCATTGGTCAACTGCCATACAAGCATCAGAACGATTAAGAAGAAACAGCTGGTCGTCAAAAAGGGAACCCAACTACCTGCTTTAAGTAAGGTAATGCCTATAGGTCCTAAGCTAAAACCAACGCCATAAGCCATGCCGTATAAAGAGATATTTCGTCCTCTACGCTCTTTAGGGCTTGAAGTAACGATCCATAACTGCGTCGCATAATGAAGGGCGCTATCCCCTATCCCTACAAGCAAACGAAGTACAAACCAGAACCCAATCTGCTGCCATAATGGGAACAAACAAGTTGCTAGGATGACCAGTCCCATTCCGACCATGATGACTGGTTTATATCCGTATCTTCGCACGGGCCTTTCTATGAAGAACATCGTGGAGAAAATACCTATATAAAGCGCTGCAGCATTCAGACCATTGGCTTCCGTTGAGACGCCCGAACGATCCAAAAGGATCGTTAGCAGCGGCAGGAGCATTCCTTGACTCATCCCTGCCACGATAACGACCATAATTAATATGATTAATTTGTTATTCGAGATCCGTTGTTTAAGCGTCATTTCCAAAATTCACTACTTCCCATCTCTCCGTGTATTCATTCAGCTTACCATGGAGAGGGACATGGAATTGGTTGATGATGACGAGTCTTACTTTTTTTATCCATTCCTTGAAGGAAGGATAGGTAACGAATAGATTCGCATAGCGATCACTCATGCACACAAAATGGGGGCCGGGCGTTTTATCCGTCAAAAATGTCAAAGATGTATCTAAAGGTGTGTATTTCTTACGCTTCCCTTCCCACTTATCCAAATCCAATTGAAGGGTGGAATCCACTTGTTCCAGGAGGCTTTCCAAATGCTTCACACGGGCATAATAGGGCTGCTGACTACGTATGTCCATTCTCCGAAGCGTTTCCTCATGCTGGGGATAAAAGACTGCTCGAACGAACTTTCTTTCCTCCGCCCATCTGGTAAAAGCGTGCAGTTCAGTCTCCGTCCAGTCCTCAAACGTTTCAAATAACAAGACCGTTCCTTTATGAGTCTCTGCAGGTGGTTCGTACCCAAAAGGTACTTTAATCTGATCTCTTGCCATTGCGTCCTCCTCTAGTTGTAATTGCAGTTGGCTGTCTTTCCTCTGTTATATATTGTAGCATACCCTACTAAGTTCCACGAAATCATCGTTATTATTGGCTTAAGAACGCTTGTTGCGATATAATTTGTAAGCACCTATATTCAATTAAGGGAGACCTATAGAATGAGAGATCCAAGACTTCAAACATTTGCCCGCAATATCATCCGTTATTCCGTTAGCCTTAAACCTGGTGAGAACATACTGTTTGAAATGATTGGAGTCAAAGACCCCGAACTCGCCAAATGCTTCATTGAAGAAGTGTATGCCGTAGGCGGTAAACCTTTCATCGAAATGCGTGATCCCGCAATCATGAGAAGCTTACAAATGTCCGGTACACAAGAGCTATTTACTCAGTGGTCCGAATTTGAGCTTGCGCGGATGAAGCAGATGGATGCCTATGTGGCCGTCCGCAGTGGTGATAATATTACGGAAACTTCCGATGTACCCGATGAGCAAATGAGACTCTATCTGAAATACTTTCAGCGTCCTCTCTTCGATGAACGCATTAATAATACGAAATGGTGCGTCATGCGTTATCCGAATCCGTCTATGGCTCAATTGGCCGGCAAAAGCACCGAAGCTTTTGAAGATTTCTACTTCAATGTATGTAATCTCGATTACAGCAAAATGGCTGTCGCCATGGAATCGCTTGTCGACCTGATGAACCGTACAGACCGTGTTCGACTTGTTGCCAAAGGGACCGATGTCAGCTTCTCCATCAAAAATATTGGCGCCGTCCCTTGCTCTGGTCGGAGAAACATTCCTGATGGTGAAGTATACACAGCGCCTGTGAAGAACTCCGTTAATGGTGTAATCAGCTATAACACACCTACGATATATTCCGGCACATCCTTTGAAAACATCGTATTACGATTCGAAAACGGCCGAATTATTGAAGCTACAAGCAATGACACCAAGAAATTGAACGATATCCTGGATACCGATGATGGCGCTCGATATATCGGCGAATTCGCCATTGGTGTGAATCCATACATCCAACATCCAATGAAAGATATTTTATTCGATGAGAAGATTGATGGCAGCATTCACTTCACCCCAGGTCAAGCTTATGAAACAGCGGATAATACGAACCGCTCCTCCGTTCACTGGGATATGGTGCTTATCCAGCGTCCCGAATATGGTGGCGGCGAAATCTACTTTGACGATGTACTCATTCGCAAAGACGGACGCTTCGTCATCCCTGAATTGGAAAAACTCAACCCAGAAAATTTAATGTAGTTAATTTAAAAAGCAGCTCTTGCTTCCGACTAATCTTCGGTAAGCTAGGCTGCTTTTTTTCATAAGGTTCGCAAGAAATATAGGTAATGCCATTAACAAAACGAGATTAACCTAGCCAATGAAATACCTGCTCAGGCGATTGATCAAGGGATGGCAGCTTTTTGGGAATGAGCAATATTGTGTCCTTCACTTGTTCATTATGGACTGCAGCCCATTTGGCGGGATTTATTTGTACCTCTGTGCCCTTAGGAACAAACTGAAATAATTGCTGCACATCCGGATTCGTTAATCGTATGCAGCCTAATGATTGATCCGTGCCGATTGAGGTTTCATCGAAAGTTCCATGAAGCGCGATCGCACCAAGTCCCAGGCCGGCCTCCCCATAGACCAGTGCATGCTTCCCTTTGGGCTGCTGCACACGATCTATTACCCGAAAATCTCCCTGGGGAGTGCTGCCATTGGCGCCAAGACCAACCTCTTTTTCCCATAGTAAATAGCTGCCGCTAACCAATTTCAATTGATGTTCAGCCTTATTGATTTCTATGTGCACAGGTTCATAGGGAACTCTACTTACGCCAGCTGCGTTCGCATAAAACATTTGCTCGACATCAGCCGCGCCGTAATTGTAGACCCACCCACCTTGCCCGTTAAACTCCGTGGAAATTTCATTGGAACTTGTAACCGCTTCTAATGGAATGAAGCTCAAATAGTTATTCGGATAATCTTGCAGGAGAGCTTTCAGATTATCGGGAGCCCTTCCATAATCTTTGCGGTACGATTCCAAAGCTGTCCGAACTAAATTAGCACCAATCGCACTAAGCGGTTGGTGCTTTTCAAATTCGGAATTCAGAAAGCGAATTCTCACTGTACGATCCGTCGCGGGATGATATTGCGCGATAACAATGGCGTTCTTCGTCAACTCTTCATTCGTAAGAAGCATCGTTTTCCCTTTGTTCACGTTATCTTGTGAAACGATGCCATAAATAAGAATGCTGGAATTAGGCATCTCCTTGGCTAATTCCAAAGCCTGCTTATGAAGAGCTGTTTCAATATCTACGTTCTTGGTGTCAGGATCCAGATACATAATAAATGGAACATCCATCGTCTCATAGGTAACGTCACTTCCGACGCCCCAGACTTTCATTTTCGAAATCGCTTTATAGATGGGGGCATCTCCAACAAACAAAAAGACTAACATCAAATTAAGTACTAAGAGCACGATTAGCATTGTTTTCATAAATGGCGGTAACAGCCGCTTCTCTGCCTCCGGGAAAGCCTTCTGCAAACTAGCTGCATGTGCCGCTTGTTGTTGATCCAATTCATGAATGGCTCGATTAGCAGCCGAATAGAATGGTGATGGATACGTTCGAAGAACCTCTTTGTAATGAAAAATAGCCCTTTTCAAATTTCCTTTTAATTGGAATTTTTGTCCGATCTTATAATGAGCTTCCGGAGAATTAGCGTCAATATATCGGATCACTTTCTCATAATATTGTGGATCAGAAGGGCTGATGAACAAGTTCTTATGCAGATGAATCAGATTATCGTCGAGATGGTTACGAAATCGTTGGCTTCTGCGAATCATTCGGCTCCTCTCCGTTCAATATAGATTAGCTTGTCCATTCTAGTTGAATGATACAATTAGTATCTCTGATACATAATGTATCACGCGAAAGTTAGAAAGACAACTATTTATTACCTTTATCTTACTGAATGAACGATAATCATTTAGCAAAAGCTGTATCGACGGAGGTGATAAATCATGAGTGGAAGAAATAGTAAGCCCAAGAACAATGGACCCGCAGGCAGCCCTTCTCGCTTAGATCAATACGGAGAAAAAGCAGTACAACAAGAGAAACGAGAAGCAAAGGAACGTAACAAACCAACATGCTAGAGGGACATCGAATGAATTTGCGATGAAATTCATCGTCTCAGGTGACATCTTCAGGGGATTTATGCTGATTCGGCGACGATAAGGATGTTTTTCATCGCTATGGCGGGAATTTCAGACACTCCATGTACTTTGGCGATGAATTTCATCCTTCCAGCTGACATCTTAAGAGGATTTAGGCTGATCGTACGACGATAAGGATGTTTTTCATCGCTATGGCGGGAATTTCAGATACTCCATGTACTTTAGCGATGAATTTCATCCTTCCAGCTGACATCTTAAGAGGATTTAGGCTGATCGTGCGACGATAAGGATGTTTTTCATCGCTATGGCGGGAATTTCAGGTACTCCATGTACTTTAGCGATGTAATTCATCGTCTCAACTGCCATCTTCTGAGTTTCTGGACTGCCACCAGTCCAAGGTACTATAGCCGTTTTAAACATGCAGTAAATTTATAACCAATTTATGTAAAAAGAAGCAAAAAAAGACGTTCCCACCACGTCAATCGTGGTGAAAACGTCTTTCCTTTTTTCAAAACTTAATGCGCCACTTGATTGTAAGTCATAATCCATATCGAGCCCGCCACGATCGTCAGTAAGATGACAAGCCCAAAGATCAGCGCCATGATATTCCAACGCGCGTTCTCGCCCTCTTTCACATGCATGAAGAAGAACAATTGAACACCGAATTGCAGTACAGCCATGATGAGGATCAAGACGATTGTGCCTGTTTTAGTCAACATATGGTTCATAACGGCAACGAGTGGAATGATGGTCAGAATGATCGAGAGCGCAAAGCCAAGGATATAAGATTTTAATGAACCATGATTGTCATGGTTTTCATGTGAACCTGTATGCGGTTGACTCATCTTACATCACCCCCATCAAATAGACAGCTGTAAATACGAAGATCCAAACAACGTCAAGGAAATGCCAGTACAAGGAAATGACAGCCACTTTCCGTTTGGTTACTGCCGTGATGCCGCGGCGTTTCAATTGCAGCATTAAGCCGACCATCCAGATCAAACCAACCGAAACGTGCAAGCCGTGTGTTCCTACTAGTGCAAAGAATGCTGATAAAAACGCGCTCGTACTAATCGTTGCACCCTCATGATTAACCATGTTAATGAATTCATTAAGCTCGAGTCCAACGAATGACGCTCCCAGAAGCACAGTTACGGCGAGCCAGCCGATTAACTGCTTCATGTTCCCTTTATGCATGCCAAGCACGGCTAGACCGCTCGTGAAGCTGCTAGTAAGCAAGATAAAGGTTTCCGCTATGATCCCTGGCATCTTGAACAATTCTTCCGGGGTTGGTCCCCCGTTTGTATTTTGATGAAGAACCATATATGTGGCAAATAAAGATCCAAATAAGATACAGTCCGTGATTAGAAATATCCAGAATCCGAACGTTTTGAGCGACTCGTGATCATGTTCATGATCGTGGGCGTGATGCCCATCTTGCGTAGCTGCATGTGCCATTATACTTTCGCCCCTTTCAATGCGGCTTCCGTACGTTTCACTTCATCAGCAGGAATATAATAATCCGTATCATAACTGAACGAACGTGCAATCATACTGATCGCGACACCAATTAAGGCTGGAATCGTCAACCACATCCAATTAAATACAAAACCAAATCCAGCGAAAAACCATAAAGCAGACATGATGAATGGAATGGAAGAATTCTTAGGCATATGAATCGGTTCATATACGATCTTGGCTGGTTGCTTAGCTGATGAGCCTTGCTTCTGCTTTTGTTCCCACCATGCATCTGCCTCGCTTACTTCTGGCAATACGGCAAAGTTATAAATAGGAGCTGGCGAAGGAATCGACCACTCTAACGTACGGCCATCCCAAGGATCCCCGGATACATCCGGTTCTCTGAATTTAATCGAGTGGGCAATTTGCCATACTTGGAAAATGAACCCGATACCCATAAGGAAACCACCAACTGTTGACACGAGATTCAGCGGTCCCCAGCCCATATCGAAACTGTACGTGTACGTACGGCGAGTCATACCATCTAAGCCTAAGAAATATTGCGGCATGAAACAAACATAGAATCCAATGTTCCACAGCCAGAATGCCCATTTACCTAAGTGTTCGTTCAGCTTGAAACCAAACATTTTTGGCCACCAGTAGTAAAGTCCAGCGAAGTAACCAAAAGCTACACCACCAATTAAAACTTGATGGAAATGCGCAATTAGGAAATAGCTATTATGGAATTGAAAATCTGCAGGCGCAACTGATAATAATACCCCTGTCATACCCCCAACAACGAAACATGGAATGAAGGCGATCGTCCACATCATCGGTGTCGTAAAACGAATCTTACCGCGGAACATGGTGAATAACCAGTTAAAGACTTTGGCCCCAGTCGGTATCGCAATCAACATCGTACTAATGGCGAAAAAGGCATTAACATTCGCGCCAGACCCCATCGTAAAGAAGTGATGCGCCCATGTGAAGAAGGACAATAAACTAATGATCAGCATGGCGAAAACCATTGATTTGTAACCAAACAATTTCTTTTTAGAGAAAGTAGAAACAATTTCCGAGAAAATCCCGAAAGCCGGAACGACAACAATGTAGACCTCAGGGTGACCCCACATCCAGATCAAATTGATGTACATCATCGGATTCCCGCCGCCATCCAACGTGAAGAAATGGGCGCCAAGGAAACGATCAAGGAACAATAAGGCCAACGTAACTGTAAGGATTGGGAAAGCAAAGATAATCATAATACAGCTTGAAAATACGGACCATGTAAACATCGGCATCTTCATCAACTTCATGCCAGGCGCACGCATTTTCAAAATGGTCACGATAAAATTAATCCCTGTTGCCAAACTACCGATACCGGAAATTTGAATCCCCCAGATATAGAAGTTCTGGCCAACCCCCGGACTGTGAGACATTTCCGAAAGCGGTGGATAGCTAAGCCATCCTGCATCCGGTGATCCGCCGATAACGAACGATACGTTGAATAGCATAGCGCCCCAGAAGAACATCCAGAAGCTAAGTGAGTTCAAGAACGGATAAGCAACGTCTCGAGCTCCTATTTGCAGAGGGACTACAATATTAAACAAACCGAACATCAATGGCATAGCCATGAATAAAATCATGATCACGCCATGCGTTGTGAAGATTTGGTTATAGTGCTCTGCTTGTAGAAATTCGCTGTTTGGCATCGCTAACTGTAAACGCATGAGAAGCGCATCCACACCGCCGCGGAACAGCATCATGATCGAACAAATAATGTACATGATCCCGATTCGTTTATGGTCAACACTTGTTAACCATTCACGCCAAAGCCAGCCCCACTTTCTGAAATAGGACAGCACAAAAATCATAGCGATCATTGAGAGTCCGATACTAACCTGAGCACCCAGAATGAGTGGATCGCCCGTTACGAAAAACTCAGATGCGAATTGCTTTATTTTATCCAACATGAGCTGATCTTCCTTTCTCAAAAGCTTTGATCGATCATTTTGTCATTTTCATTTGACTGTGATCATTATGGTTCATAGGGGCATTTTTGTCCGTTGCTTGAGGCTTACTCGTCTCTTTCACGGATTCTGTACCGCCATGACCACTGTGAATGGATTGACCATTCGTATATTTCGTTACAATCTTATCGAAAAGTCCATCTGGCACCGAGGAGAAGTACTGCACTTCGGACTTACCAGGCTTTGCTAATGTTTCATAGCTTTCCATCGTAAGTTTGGTCGGAACCTTTTTCGTTTTGGCAACGAAAGCATCGAAATCGCTCTGAGATGTCGCATTCACATCGAACGTCATGTCCGCGAAATGCGCACCGCTGAAATTCGCTCCCGTTCCAAAGTAATGCCCGATCTCATCGGCTTGCAAATACAGTGTCATCTTCATACCTGACATCGTATAGATTTGCCCGCCCAACTGCGGCACCCAGAACGAGTTCATCGGAGCGTCTGAGGTCAGCTCAAACTTAATCGGTGTATCCTCAGGAATTTGCAAATAGTTAACTGTTGCTATGCCTTGTTCCGGATACGTAAACAACCATTTCCAATCCAGCGATGTCACTTGAATGGTGACGGGCGGTTTATTGGATTTCAACGGCTTAGAAGGCTCTAGTGCATGTGTATAACGAATAGTTATGACGGCCAAGGCTACAATAATAATGATGGGAATTGACCACCAAACGATTTCTAAGGTAGTACTGTGCGCCCAATTCGGCTTATAAGATGCTTTATTGCCTTCTTTATCACGATACCGCCATACGATCCATGCGGTTAACGCAAGTACAGGAACGAGGATTACGGTACATAATATTGTGGAAATCACAATCAAATCTTTCTGTTCTGCACCCACAGGTCCTTTGGGATTCAGTACCATAGCTTGATTACTGCAGCCTGCCAATAAAACAATGATGGCGACCATCATGAAGAGCAGCATAGCTTGTACGAGTGTTCTCTTCTTCATCCTACTTAACCTCCCTATCAACAAATCTGATCTATTATCAAGATATCATCTCGCTGATAAAAGTACACAGTCGCAAACACAACTTAACAAATACGTCAAAGGATCGACGTTTTACTGTAAAACAAATGTCACAGAACGTTTGTTGACTATTATGAAAATGTATGAAAACGCATGAAAATGAAAAAGCCCTTCAAGTTGTCACTTGAAAGGCTTATTAACTGCTCATAATACGTTGAAATCATTCCGTCTTTGAAGCTGCACGCGAATGCACCAAATGAATAGCGGTCCGAATAACATAGATGTGCACACTGCCAACCATGAAACCAATACCAACCATCAAAGAGGCATTACGATCACTAAAATGCTCCATATTCAACAAGCTTAATAGTAATCCTATGCCAAGCAACGTCCATGCCGCAAATGTCATCATCTTGACTAATGGCATTACATCGCGCTCACTGCGCTCATTACTACTGATCAAAACGGCTCTATTTGCCATAATTATCACTCCAAACCCCAATGTAAGTGCTTTATAAACATAGTATATCACAAATCCAATATTTTGTTCATATTTTATTCACACGTTTATCAAAATTTGGACAAAATTAAATACGACTTGTTCACAAATAAATTATCTTGACTTTTTGTTATATTTATGGTATAATAAAATATTTGTTTGACAACAACACTCCCTTCTGGGTATGATAGCACTGTTCTTTCACTATCATTTCTCTTTGGAGGGATTCGAATGCAGATTGCGAACGGAATTTACATGCTTGAACTGTCAGTACCAGTCATGGGGCGTATCGATGTCATACACCCAACCCTTTTTTCCGATGAAGGAGGCGCCATTCTGGTGGATACCGGATATCCTGGTATATTGCCGCTTATACAGAGTGCCATGGAGGAACATAGTGTTCCATTCGGTCATTTGAAGAAGATCATTATTACCCATCAAGATATTGATCATATAGGAAGTTTACCTGATATCATAAGCAAATCTCCGCATAAGCTTGATATCCTGGCCAGTGAAATAGAGAAGCCTTATATTCAAGGTGAGAAAATGTTGATCAAAATCACGCCAGAATCGATCGAACAAGCGGTCGCTCGTTTACCTGCGGATATTTCACCTGAATGGCGAAAAGCTTTTCGATCAGCTTTAGAGAATCCGCCAAAAGGACCGGTCAATGGCATTCTCGAAGATGGATTCGAGTTGCCCAACTGTGGTGGGATTATCGTCATACATACCCCTGGTCATACTCCGGGACATGTAAGTCTATATCACAAACAGAGCAAAACATTGATTGCAGCTGATGCCTTGGTCGTTTCAAATGGTCAACTTCTCGGACCCATCCCGGAATACTCCGTAAACTATGAGTTAGCGATGCATTCCATTAACAAGTTCGCTCTATACGACATTGAAGCTGTTATTTGCTATCACGGCGGGTTGTACACCGACAATGTAAATCAACGTATTGCGGAATTAGCAGCTTCTTCTAGCTAAATCATCGTTTCATTTAAAACAAAAAAGCAGGCTGCCAATCAAGGCAACATGCTTCTCATATGTATGTCCCGCTACTTCAATAACGTGTAGCCTCCGATAAACGGAAGTGGTTTTACTTGGCCTTGAGCCGCAGCAACAATACCTAGAATAGCTAAGACAAAGACTGCTAAATTCGCTAAAGGCAATAGAATCCAACCAATAAACGGAATGATACCCAAAACAACATTCACGATGACAGCAGCCACTAATAAGGTAAGCCCTTGGTTAGCGTGATACCATGCAAATTTGGAGTCCTTTGCAGCGATGAGCGGGATAAAAAACAAGATGTATGCAATGATGGCCATTCCCTTATTACTTTGAATATCCGAAGAATCATACATGGACAGCACCTCTTTCTTTTTCTCAAAGTATACTATTCCATTATATTCGGTGTTTTCCATCTATTCTATTGAATTTCACACATTTCTAAAAATAATTTTCCGACAAGCATCTCCCAATACTTACTACACGCGATAACCCAGAAGCCAATCCAACTGCTTCATTTGGACTTCATCAGGAAGAACTCTAAGCACTTGATTGCGCAGCATGATAGCAGCAGGATGACTCATTTGCACGATGCGAGCCATTCGTCTGGATTGACTCACAACTTGATTGGTTCGTGCTATTCGGTTACTTTCATAAGACTGAAACGCGGCTGTAACGCTGCTTAATGAAAGTATGGAAATTCCCTCTAGGCATCTAGCTACAACAAGAGCATCCTCCATCGCCTGAGCGCCTCCTTGTCCCAGATTAGGCAGCATGGGATGAGCCGCATCACCAAGCAGTGTTACTCTCCCTTGGCTCCATCTTTCAAGTGGTATACGATCATGAATGTCATGCGTTAGAATCGCTCCCTCATCGGTCGACTGGATGGCCCGTTCAATTGGATTATGCCAGCCCTCAAATTGCTGAAGAACGTAGTCCTTTTTACAATCCACAACTGTCCCTGAGTCTGCGTTGATAGCAGCGAACCAAAAAACTTGTCCCTCGCCAAGCTGGGAAAATCCGAACCGACGTCCTCTGCCCCATGCCTCAAATCCACCACCGATCTCAGGCATATATCGCTTATCCAAGAACGAAGTAATACCTCGGAAAGCTTTAAAACCTGAATATCGCAGCTGTTGTAAGCCAAATAAGAGATGAGCCGCTTGGGAGTGTATGCCATCTGCACCAATTAAGATATGTCCCTTATCTTCTGTTCCATCATCAAAATGGGCAACTACCTGGTGCGGATCCTGTTCAAAGGCTATCAGCTTTTTATTCAAATAGACAGTTGAAAATTCATTTAGTTGTTGAAATAAAATCTTTTGGAGCTTAGCGCGATGAATTAGGTAGCTATACGTTCCATATTTAGCGGCTTGCTTCGAAACGGGAACTGAAGTAATCGGTTTACCATCCCAAGAGCGAATTTCAGCCATGCCAACTTGAGCGCCGGCTCCCCTCACCTGCTCATCCATGCCAAGCTCCGATAAGATATGCATGGCGTTCGCAGCTAATACAATTCCGGCTCCGAATTCGGATAGCTCTCTTTTTTTCTCATAGATAACAACTTCCCAACCTTGCCTTTGTAAGAAAAGAGCTGTCGTTAATCCACCAATGCCAGCTCCAATGATAATTGCTTTCCTTGAAGAAGGTATGATATTGTTCATGCTGCCCTCCATAACCGACGAACCATTTCCATCTACTGTAACATAATCCAGGGAAGACAAAAACCTCCTAGAACCAAGGTTTAAGGAGGTGGGTTATTTTGAGAGTATGAAGTTTATTATTCTGTTATGTTGCTACTAATTGTTGTTTAACCTCAACGATCTCAAGATTTGAGAAAAATCGGCTTAACTTCATCATTTTCTCATTTGCTGCCAATTTAGATAGTGGCGGGCACATAGGCTTCCCTTTGTAACATACGATAAATAACAAACTCATCACCTACTCTTCCATTTGAAGATTTCACGCCTCTTCTTGATACATAATGTATCATACAACAATTTTACTCGAGATACAACAAATTGAGATAAATACCGTCATATTTCGATAGTATATGTATTTTCACAGGACTTTATAACCAAATCTAAGTAAATTGAAGCATAAAAACATTTTAATTTTTAAACACGATTAAACTCCTACATAATTCGAAAAACCCCCTCGGGTTGAGGGGGTCTTTCGACAGTTCCATACTAAACAATTGCTAAATCGGAAAGCTTGGCACGTACCTGCTCTACTAATTCAATCGCATCTTCTGAACGATTCACAACATCAACACGATCCATATCTACAATCAACACTTCAGAGGCATGATAATGATTCATCACCCAGTCATCATAGCCAGACCAAAGCAGCCGATAATAATCAACCAAAGATTGATCTTGCTCGAAGCTGCGCCCCCGCAGTCCGATGCGGTGCATAACCGTTTCGAATGATGCTTTTAGATACACCATAAGGTCCGGTGCTTTCTTAGGAAGCTCGGCGAGCTCTGACATCATATTATCTGCCAGCCCCTCGTAAACATCAAATTCCAACTGTGAAATACGGCCTAACTCCCGATTCACTTTAGCAAAATACCAATCCTCATAAATACTTCTATCCAGTACATTTCGATTATGTACTAACGCTTGTTTAATGGCCTTAAATCTTGTATTCAAGAAGTGCAATTGAAGTAAAAACGGATATCTCTTCTTATCGATTTCTTCCGGAGATGCCGTGTAAAATAACGGTAGTATCGGATTATCATCAACACTTTCATAATACACATTTGAATTTAATTCTTGTCCAAGTAAAGTCGATACCGATGTTTTACCTAGACCAATCATTCCCCCAACCACGATCACTGCCATTGACCCCTTTCTCCTTCTTACCAGTCCTAATTTACCATCTGTCAATTCTTGCAAAGCTTCCCTATTATACAAGGAATCCATAATGGTGGGAACCCTATTTTTTTACCTTTATCTATCGTTTTCTTCTTCTCTTGTTATCCTCTCAATAACAGCATGAAGATCGTCTGGTCTAAGTAATTCAACCGGTGAAACGCCTTTTTCAAAGTGTAAATAATCGCCTTCGGGTTTCGCTCTACTTTGCGTTTAGCAATCCGTGCGAACTCACCGTCTAAGAATTGCTGTAAGGCACTATCTTCATAATCGTACTCATCCAAAGTCTGATAATGACGATAATTTTTAGCCGATGCCGCGTCTACGCCTTCCCCTTAAATCACAAAAAATGATATATATTGAACTGCGAATTTCATGCTGATTCTCCCTGTCAATCCTATTCAAAATTACACAACTTTGATTGTACTTGGTATAAAACCGAAACGCCACAAAAAAATAGGAACAGTTTGTGATTGTTTGTAAGTTCATGCTGTCACTACTTATAAGCGCTGCTTTTTCAAAATAATAAGACAGAGGTGTGAAGATGATTTACGGAACCAAACTACTGGAAACAGATACAGAAATTTTCATTGCCGCTCTTACAAAAACACCTGTTTATGTTTGGTCGTTAGATTCATTGGGCGTTTATTATCAGGTAAATTCGGGTTTTATCGTAAAATATACACCTGATGAAGTACAAATTCATTCTGAACATGACTCCTCTATGACAAAATGGTATTCAAGAGAGACGAATGAATTTAGTATCCGGTTTTAGAAATGAATAAACCGCCCGTTCCTGTCACTTGACAGGCCTGGCGGTTTTTACATTCTTGCTATTCAAATTCACTGCTATCTTTACCTATCGACTGCGTCGGCAAAAATACATCAATAATAGTTCCTTCTCCAATTCGGCTCTGAATCGACATTGTGCCTTTATGTGCTTCAACGATCTTGAAACACATCATTAGACCGAGTCCTGTACCCTTTTCCTTCGTTGTATAGAAAGGTTCACCTAATTGCTTTACTCGTTCTTCGGGGATGCCGCAGCCATTATCTTGAGTCCTCACTCGTATCATCTCGCTTCCCTGCATGGAAACGGTAATTTTAATTTGTCCATCCTTCGTAATCGCTTCAATCGCATTTTTCACCAAGTTAATAAACAATTGCTTCAGATGCATCTCGGAACAAATGAACTCTGGAATATCAGACTCAAACTCCAGCAAAAGCTGCACATTGCAAAGATTAGCCTGCGTATCAAGCAGCGCAATTACGGTTTGTAAGATATTTATTAAATCACTTCTTTTGTAGTGAATAGCTTCCGGTTTCGCAATGACAAGGAATTCGCTAACGATGAAATTAATTCGATCCAGTTCGGACAGCATGATGTCAAAATAGTGCTGTTTTCCCTTCATATCATTCTGCAGCAGCTGTAGGAAGCCTCGGAGTGACGTGAGCGGATTCCTGATTTCATGGGCAAGCCCTGCGGCTAACTGGCCTGCGACGGAGAGCTTATCGGACTTGCGGAGCAGTTCCTCCGTTCGTTTCCGTTCTGTAATATCTCGCGTAATACCGGCGAACCCGATAATCTCGCCCTTCTCATTCTTGATTGGCGTTTTGGTCACACTGACATGAATGAGCTGTCCATCCTTACGAATTCGAACCGTCTCTAACCCAGAAATTTGGTTGCCAGCTTTCAATAAGTCACGAATTTCTTTATGATGCTCTTCCAAGAAATCCGGATATATCGGCAAAGGTTTATTTTGAAGCTCATCCTGATTCCAACCAAATACTTTCTCATACGCGGAATTGACTGAAATAACCTTAAACCGTTGATCAAGGACGCAGATGGCATCGGTCGTATTATTAATAAAAGATTCCAGCAGCTCCTTCGTTTCTCTAAGCTCGGTTTCCATGTGTTTACGTTCCGTAATGTCCACACATGAACCGATCACTTCAATCACGCGGCCATTTTCAAAAATAGGACGTAAAGATGTTAAATACGTAATCCCCCGGAATGTGGCTTCATACATGACATTTTCTTCCCCGCTCCAAGCCCTGTGGTAATACTTATCGATATTAGTAGCCATATAGTAGGGCCATATCTCATATAAGCCGTTGCCAAGGATATGCGATGGCTTATAGCCGAGCCTATATAGAAGTTCACCGTCACATAACGTATGAATGAATTTCCCTCGCATTTGTCTGAACTTCATGGTCATTCCTTGCTGTCTGCGTACGGTGTCATGCAGGTCCTGCTGTGCAACTCTCAAGGACTCACGGTCTTTATTATGCTGGGTGATATCTCTTGCGATAATATACACGCCTTCGGTTATCCCATTCACGATTATCGGCACATTTTTTAAGCCTAATTCGATCTTTTCGCCGCTCTTATGTGTAACCTTCAGCATATAATTATCTGTTTGCAAGAGTACACTTTTGGTCGGGAATGCTGCAAGATCCTCTTGTTCCCAGAAATAATGGATGGACCGTCCCACCATATCCTGCTTCGTGTAACCCAAAATCCGTTCCATAGCAGGATTCACACTTTTAATCAAACCATTCAAATCACTTGTTATGATCCCCGCTGGATTGTGCTCAATTAATGAATTATACCGCTGCTCACTCTCCGCTAGCTTCAGTTCCATCTCGGTATTTTTCGAGAGATCTTTCATCTGAGCCATATAATACAGAGGTTCATTGTCCGAGTTTCTAATTAGTGAAATTCCGCATTCTACCTTTACGATTTCCCCTTCTTTTGACTTCATTCTTTGTTCAATCTGAAATGAGCGCAAATCCCCAGACAACAATTGCTTTAAAAGTCCAAGCAGTTTATCGCTCTCTTCGGGCAAAAAGATCGTAGTTATATCCGTATATAATAATTCTTCTTCAGAATATCCTGTAATCGCACTTAGGCTGTTATTCATCTTCATCCACTGTCCATTGAGCGAAATAATCGCCATGCCAATTGTTGTGAATTCAAATACCGTGGCAAATGACGGTTCCGTTCTCGAAAGCATATCCATTCATTTATCCCCCATCTTAAACATACATGGATGGTTTCCATCACCAAGTGTTTGAATTCGACGATTTGAAGATTATTCCTTCCATCGTAACCCTTGGCTGATCAAATTGTTCATGAAATGTGCCCTTGATATTCCTTAATATGATAAAATATAATGGTTCTCTATGTATCATCTTGGTGCATCACAAATAAGGAGGAAGCCCTTTTGCCAAACGTCTGGACGCATCTGATTTTCGGCCAAGAATTAATGAATCAATTGGGGCATGCCAATATGCTGAGTGATAAGCAGCTGCGGCATGTTTTTTCACTTGGCTGCCAAGGACCCGATTTCTTGTTCTACCACAACTTCTTACCTTGGAAAAAAGATAAGAAACTCAATGAATTAGGTAGTCTTATGCATACGAAAGCATGCGGCCCGTTCCTCAAGGATCTACTTTCCCATATGCAAGGCAGAGGCTTGTATAATCCTGCAGTTGTTTATGCACTTGGATTCCTTACACATCATATTCTCGATCGCAATATGCATCCTTACGTTTTTTACAAATCAGGGTTCAAGAAATGGGATCACCAACGATTTGAAATTATTATGGACACGCTCATTGTTCGCCGCAAGCTTGGACTACAGACATGGAATACCCCTGTATGGAAAGAAATATATGTGGGTGAAGCCCTACCCCTCGGCATAGTTCCTGCGCTTGCACACGCTGCTGCCAATCACTATCCTGACTTAGCATCGAAGGTTACTGAGAAGGATTGGAACGATGCTTACATGGACATGATCCGAGCTCAACGATTGTTCCACGATCCGAAAGGAATCAAACGTTTATTTACCTTCGGTCAAATTTCACCTTTGGTGTATACCAAGCATCCGGCTCCGCTTGATTATTTAAACGAAGCCAGGACGGTTTGGAATTGCCCTACATCATTAGAGGAAACGTACACATACAGCATTTGGGACTTATGGGATATCGCGATGGCAGATGGACAAATCGTCCTACAGGCAGCCATTCAAGCCTTACAACGAGGTACTTCGGCTGATTACCAGGCCTTTGAAGAAGTTCTTGGCAATCTCTCCTATGAAACCGGTAAAGATTGTGACAGCGGACTGCAAATCACTCATGTCCAGCCTATGATCTAAAGCTTAGCATCATCAACCTGATCAAGCCAAGAATCGATATGACCAATAACCGAAGCCACACAGCCATCTTGGAAAGGTGAGATTAGCTTCGCAACTTGGACAAGCTCAGTGAAATTCAAGCTTCCGCCTTGTTGACAAAGTCTTAAGTAATCCTCCCAAGCTAACTCCGGATTTTCATTAGCTCGTTTCCAAAATTGAAACGCACACACTTGCGCAAGTGTGTAATCAATATAATAAAACGGGCTTTTGTAAATGTGGGCCTGCTGCTGCCAGAAGCCCCCTCTATCCAAGTAGTCGTTATCTTCGTAAACACGATGAGGCAAATATTTGCGCTCTACCTCGCGCCAAACTAGCTTACGCTCTGCCGGAGTCAGTTCCGGCTGCTCATAGATCCGATGTTGAAATTCATCTACGGCAACACCGTATGGAATGAATAAAAGCGATTCACTCAGATGCTTGAATTTATACTTATCTGTATCTTCTTCGAAGAACAACGACATCCAAGGCCAAGCGAGAAACTCCATGCTCATGGAGTGGATTTCACAGGCTTCCAAGGTTGGGAATATGTATTCAGGTACTTGAAACTCTCGGCTGCTATAGCCCTGGAAAGCATGACCTACTTCATGCGTTAAGACATCAATGTCTCCCGAAGTCCCGTTAAAGTTAGAGAAAATGTATGGCGCTTTGTATGTACTAATATAAGAGCAATAACCACCAACGCGTTTCCCCTTCTTAGCCACTAGATCCATCAAACCGTTATCGATCATAAAAGCAAAGAACTCATCTGTTTCTGGGGATAACTCTGCATACATCTTACGAGCTTGTTCCACAATCCAGTCCGCATCGCCTTTCGGCGTCGCATTCCCAGAGGCGAAACCAAACTTGTCGTCGTAATAGTGCAGAGAGTCTACGCCAATTCTAGCTTTCTGCCGTTCCTTCAACTTGGTAGCCACCGGAACAATGTGTTCAAGTACTTGATTCCTAAATACTTCCACGTCTTTGGCGTTATAATCAGAACGGTTCAAACGAGCATAGGCAAGTTCAACAAAATTGCTGTATCCTAGCTTCTTAGCGATCAAAGCACGAATCTTCACTAATTGGTCATACAGTTCATCCAATTTCGCTTCATTCTCTATAAAAAAGCTATATTTCACATCATTCGCTTCTTTACGGACTTTTCGGTCTGTTGATAATTGAAAAGGCACGAGTTGGGATAAATTTCGTTCTTCCCCTGCATAAGTAAGCTTGGCAGAAGCAAGCAGCTTCGAATATTCACTAGCCAGTTTGTTTTCTTGAACGAGATCTTCAACTATTTCCGTCGAAAACGTTTTCAACGATAAAGAGGCAATCGTGAACAGCTGCTTCCCCCATTTAACTTCTAGCTCTGATCGATAGGAAGACTCAATGAGTGCTTTATAAAACTCAGTAATCAGCCCTTGATATAAAGGCTCAATTTCATCGAAATAGTCTTGTTCCGCCTTGTAAAATTCATCGTTGGTATCCACACTGTGACGAATACGTGCAATAGATTCCATAGACTCCAGCCCACTTCGCAAGCTAACGATTGCTTCCATCGCTTGGTCTTGAACGCCAAATGAAGCTGCTCGTTTAAACGCCTCTAAAAGCTCCTTAAATTTACTTTCAAAAGCGCTAAAGTCGGGTCTTTCGTACTTAAATTCTTGAAATTTCATTGGATTCACTCCTTTGATTTTTCGCCAGAGATACTGGCAGCCTAAATATTAAGTTACATAACAGCTATACTGTATGGAAATAATTCACTGGTCATAAGTTGATTTGCAACAGCAGGGTCTTGTTCCATGATCAGTGTAGCTTCTAACTCATTATCCACCCTAAGGATAACAATGCCAAATGTTTTTTCGTCAAACGTTTGCGTTCTTCCTGCTAAAATGAGCTCTCCCTCCTCTTTCAACTGTAAAAGGTATTGAAAATGCTCTTCAACAATTTTATCTTCTTTTTCTGTCCAAATGCTTCGGTCTAGAAAAGCAGGTTTTAATCGTAAGACATAAATAAATTCTTTATTGTCACTCATTACTCCCGCTCCTTTCCCAATAAATTTGGTATTTGCCAATCAATTTCCGAGCTCCCAAAATCTCTAAGATAGGCATTAGCTTGCGAAAAAGGTTTACTGCCAAAAAATCCGCGATACGAGGATAGCGGACTAGGATGCACTGATTTTATGATAGCATGCCTCGTTGTATCTATGAGACGTTGCTTGGTTTGCGCATGACTCCCCCACAGCACAAAAATGATCGGCTTCTCCCGATCACTTAATGTCGTTATAATTTTATCTGTAAAACGTTCCCAGCCTTTCCCCTTATGCGAATTCGGCATATCCGCTCTTACCGTTAAAACTGTGTTCAACAGCAGCACGCCTTGTTCTGCCCAAGCCTTCAGGTAGCCGTTATCAGGGATATAGCAGCCAAGGTCAGACTGTAACTCTTTATACATATTTTGCAAAGATGGCGGCGTCGGTATACCCGGTTTAACGGAAAAACTGAGGCCATGAGCTTGGCCTCTGCCGTGATAGGGATCTTGTCCCAAAATGACAACTTTAGTATTTGCATAGGAAGTTAAATGAAGTGCGCTATAAATTTCACTTTGTTCCGGAAAAATGATTTGTGTCGTATATTCCTCATCGAGAAATTGTTGCATTGCATGGAAATAGGGTTCTTCAAACTCTGACCCCAGCATAATAGCCCAGTCGTTCGTTAAATGGCTCATCATTTCCCCCTCCGATCACTCCGTCTCCGTACCGAGCTCTCCCGTATCGATATTTTTCAGCACGATTCGTCCGTCTGCCGCTGATCCGTCAGCAAGTACGAGCTTCAGCTTCGTCGTTTTCCCTTTGTTTACGAGCGACTGAACTTGAGCGTCTGTTAGATTCCGCCCAAAGCTTTCTTTCCAGATGACGAATTTGCAGCCTTCCTTATAGTGCGAGCAGCCGTAGCCTTTACGTCCCATGAAAAGGGAGCCTCCGCACCCTGGTCTTGGACAAGTCGCTAAGAACGTGCTAGCTCCATCTGTTTGCTTAGCCGGAGCTGCTTTCTTAGCTGCAGCTGCCGTCTTAGCCCCGCCTGCAGTTGATGCCGAAGTCGATCGAGATGAACTTCGTTTGGGTGCGCTAGCCGGAGGCGTTTCGCCTTCGAAAGCTGTTTTGGAAGCTCTAGCCTGCACGCGAACCTTATCAACGATGAGAGTTGCGAATCTTTTGACATTATGCATAAACTGCTCGTCCGAGGCCGTACCGCGGGAGATTTCATTCAGCCTGCGCTCCCATTGCCCTGTCATCTCAGGTGAAGTCAGCAGCTCAATGCCCGCGCCGCGGATTAATTCAACAACCGTTCGCCCCTTTTGAGTCAAGACGATTTTCTTGCCCTGCATGTCAATGTAGCCAACCTTCTTGAGACGCTCGATGGTCGCTGCTCGAGTAGCTGGAGTACCGAGTCCCGAATCCTTCATCGCATCGCGGAGCTCCTCATCCTCAATCTGCTTGCCGGCGCTTTCCATGGCTTTGAGCAGCGTTCCTTCGTTAAAATGCTTAGGCGGCTGTGTATCTTTTTCCTTCACGATCGCATCATGGCAAAGGACGTTCCCTTGTGGGTCGATGGAGAAAGGCTCATTTACTTCAACTTCTTCGTCTTCTTCCTCTTCCTTTTCTTTGCCCTTCGAACTCTTCGCCTTTTCTTTTTTCTGATCGGCATAGATGACCTTCCAGCCTAATTGGAGCAGTTCTTTAACCGTGGTCTTAAACATTTCTTGTTCAACCTCAGTCATAACCGTATGAACCTTATACTCAGCTGGAGGGTAAAACTGAGATAAGAAGCGTCGTACAATCAAATCGTACAATTTCTGTTCATCCGGACTCAGTCCCGTTGCTTTCCGATTCGTCGGAAGAATGGCATGGTGATCTTCAACTTTGCTCGGATTGCAAATAAACTTGTTATTTTTGTGCACCAGATTCCGGTTTGCCCCTTGCACAAGTTCATGGTAAGCCGTTCCTTGCAAAGCGGATAAAGATTTGTGCATTTCCGGAATATTTTGCTCAGTCACATAGTTGGAATTGGTTCTAGGATAGGAAATAACCTTATGCTTCTCGTAGAGTGCCTGAGCCGTATCCAGCGTCTTCTTCGCTGAAAAGGCATATTTCCCATTTGCCTCACGCTGCAGCAGCGTCAAATCATACAATTTGAACGGATATTCCTTTGTCTCTTTCACTTCATAGGAAATAATCCGTGCCGGTTTCCCTTTGACCTTGGCAGCAAGCGCCTCGACCTTCGGTCCGTCCGTCAAGCGCTCTCCCTGCCACATGCCTCTATATGTCGTCTCGCCTTGTGTAAAATGCCCCTCCAGCTCATAAAATTTGAGCGAGGAGAAAGCTTCGATCTGCTTCTGACGGTCATAAATAAGCGCAAGTACGGGTGTTTGGACGCGGCCAACGGAAAGCAAGACGTTATGCTTCGTTGTGAATGCACGTGAGCCATTCATGCCGATTAGCCAATCCGCTTCACTGCGAGAGCGCGCGGCGCGCGTTAAATTCTCGTATTCAGCTCCGTCCTTTAATGTCGCGAAGCCATTTCGAATCGTCTCCGAGGTTAAATCGGAAATCCAGAGTCGCTTAACAGGCTGATTCAGTTTAAGATGCCGCTGAATCAGCGAGAAGATGTGCTGCCCTTCTCTCCCCGCATCGCACGCATTAACAAGCATGTCGCATTTCTTCGCAAGCTCAGCAATTACCTTAAGCTGATCGTATGTACGTGGGTTTGGAATCAGCTTAAATTCATCAGGAATAATCGGCAGGTGATTTATATTCCATTTTTTATATTTATCATCATATTGATCAGGTTCAGCCAACTCAATTAAGTGTCCAATCGCCCAGGTGATGATATACTGTTCACCCTCTAGATAGGACCTTAAGTTTTTGGCTTTAGGCTCTATTGCGGCGGCTATATTACGTCCCATATCGGGTTTTTCCGCAATAATTAATGTCTTCAAGAGAGTATCGCTCCTTAATTGAACTTTCTAGGTAGATCAGAATCCGTCGCCTCAGTGTATCCCACTTTATAAATGGCTGCAATATGGTAACGATCGAAAAATTTTATTTTAGTAAGTAGACTGTACTCCAAGTCCATCCGTTTCCATTGAATATGATAACTGGAAACAGCAAATGATGCCAAGAGGTGAAGGTTTTTATTATGCATATTCTGATTATTGCTCCTGAACAAATTCCCGTCCCTCCTCCTGTCGGAGGCTCCGTGGAACATTGTATATACCAAATTGCCAAACGAATATCACCCAAGCATACAGTGACCATTATAAGTCGACTGCGCGCCAACTACCCGAAGAAAAGCAAATTAGGTCATATCACGATTCTTCGAGTACCCGGCGCCAATAAACAAGCTTATTTATCTAATGTACTTAAAACTGTCAAAGGGCATCGTTACGATAGGATTCAAATCGATAATCGCCCTAGATTTGTGCATGCCGTGCGAAAAGTATTCCCACATACGCCAATCTCTGTTTTTTTGCATTCAACGACATTTATATCTCCGCCGATGACTTCTAAAAGGCAAGCTGCAAGCGATCTCAGCGGGGCTAATCGCATTATTGGCAACAGTCTTTCACTGCAAAATCACCTGAAACGAAACTTTCCAAAAATCAGCCATAAGGTTCGTTACGTACATCTGGGCGTTGATCTTTCTCAATTCCGTCCACGAAAAGAGAAAAAGTATTCAACTGGCGGGCGCCGTCCATTTGTCATTCTATTTGCAGGCAGGTTGATTCCGAGGAAAGGAATTCCCGTCTTGATGAAAGCAACTCAAATCGTTAGAAAATCCATCCCTTCCGCGACGCTTCACATTGCCGGTGGAACTGGTAAACCACGCTACAAGCAATATTTGAAACAATTAGCTTCTTCACTTCGAATTCCAGTGACATTCAAAGGTTACGTTTCACGCAGTCAAATGCCGCGCTTCTATCAATCTGGAGACTGTTTCGTCTGCCCGTCTCAAGGTCATGAAGCGTTTGGCTTAGTGAATGTAGAAGCGATGGCATCCGGCATTCCAGCGGTCGCCTCCAGAAATGGCGGGATTCCTGAAATTATTCGGCATGAACATAATGGACTATTAGTGACGAATTATCGAAGCCCAGAAGCTTTTGCCAGAGAAATTATTAAATTAGCCAATGACCCTTCTAAGGCTAAAAGACTGGCCAATCAAGCCCGACTAGATGTAACTAGAAAATTTAGTTGGCGGGCCACAGCAAGCAAGTTAGAAAAGATTTATTCGACGAAAACTACCATATAGAGGTGCTGTTATGTCAATGAGTCGAGCTACTACATTAGGCAGCAAATGGGTCAAGACGAAAGTTCTTTTATTAAACAAAGAACTTAGCAAATTTGTTCCCGAAACAAGAATCTACAGTCAAGAGAACCTGCTTGCCATGCTAAATAAACATAAAATGGTTTATGTCAAACCAATCAACGGCTCTTTCGGACAGGGCGTTATTCGTGTAGAGAAAAATGAGAATTATCGATTTCAGTCCGGAAAAGTAGTTAGAACCTACCGAACTTTTTTAGGGTTATTCAGTGCGCTAAACAAAGTCAAGTTAAATAGATCCTATTTGGTTCAGCAAGGCATTCATCTCTTAACCCATCAAAAGAGAATTTTCGATACACGCATAATGGTTCAAAAAAGCCCTAATAAAATTTGGGAAGCTACCGGTTACATTGGCCGAGTTGCTCATCCAGCAAAAATTGTAACGAACTTTCATAATAGCGGCAAGCCACTGCCATTAGAATTATTATTTGATCCCTACTTAAAGAATCAGAAAAAAGATGATTATATCAAAAGCCTGCGACATTTAGGATATCGAATCGCTATGCAATACCAGAAGGTTTACCCGAAATTCAAAGAAATTGGTGTTGATATTGGTATCGATAAAAATCTAAAACCATGGATCCTAGAAGTAAACACAGCGCCTGATCCCTTTATATTCAACCAATTAAAAGATAAAAAAATGTTCTTTAAAGTTCTGCGTTATTCAAGAGCAAATGGCCGATTCTTACCCGTAAAACGTAAATAATTCGATATTCCTAAAGTCAATAAAAACCTCCAATCCCACTTGGGACTGGAGGTTTTTACTGCTTTATGAGGTTAGTCGCCGTTGGCGAACCATCATCTTAGTTAACAAGCCGAGACCAATAATAATTGCCGCGACAACAATCCATAATGGATGATGGAATTGCGCATAAATGTGGTGCCACGCTTTTCCAAGCTTTTGACCAAGAAGAACAATGACCAGAATCCAAGCCAATGCACCAATGTACGAGATACTCAAGAATTTGGCGAATCGCATTCTCGTTGCGCCAGCAATGAAAGGAGCAGCATGTCTTAGCCCGGCTACATAATAGCCAACTAAAAGTAAAATGGCACCATGCTTTTTAAATTGTTCGGCCCACTTTTCTAATCTGGTCTCAGAAAGCTTAATCCACTTTGTTACCTTACTGATACGCTTCAACCCAATACTTTGTCCAAGCAGGTAATTAAGTGTCATGCCTGCGCAAGCACCAAGCCAAGCAAAGCCGATGATGCCGCCTATATGAAGATTAGCTTTAAAGGCTATGTAGCCTGCTCCAAGCAGAATAATCTCAATCGGAAGCGGTATGCCAACAATGCCGATGAAAAGTATCAAAAATATACCCGGATAGCCATAATGGGTGATTAAATTGATCATAGCATGATGATTCATTTTTGTTCACCTTCCTTGAAATGATCGTACCATAGGAATGTGAGAAGAGCATGAGAGTAAAATGAGAAGTGGACATTACCTCTATCTAGCTTGTCAAGGTTTTTGTGCTCATTGGATTCTCATGGTTTTCTAATAAACCTCGTTTAAGCCTGATTTGACCTAGTATTCCCCCATCATTGGTAATCTATAGGTCATTCTGGATGTGTTAAGGTTATTCCAGGTGGGAGCCTAAAACACGATCCTGAAGGAGGACATCCAATCATGAATAACATGAAAAAGAACCGTCTTACTAAATCGCTATTAGGAATTACACTTAGTGTATCCTTATTTGCATCCGTTAATCTAATAGCGGCGCCGCAATCCGCACATGCTGCGAGCGCAGCTTCTATAACAGCAGCATCAACATCGATGGCTGGGAAAGCAAATAGCGTTATTTCTACCGGTAAACAGTACCTTGGCGTGAGGTACAAGTTCGGAGCACAGAAAGGCAATACAAGCTCATTTGACTGCTCGTCTTTTACGCAATATGTATATGGGAAGAATGGCATTAATTTGCCCCGTTCATCCAAGCAGCAATCACAGGTAGGTACATTTGTGCCTAGAAATCAGCTGCAACCAGGAGACCTTGTCTTCTTCTATTCACCTATTCACCACGTTGGTATTTATTTGGGTAATGGTAAGGTTCTTCATACGTATGGCAAGCCTGGCGTTACGATTTCAGATATGAATTCCGGTTGGTGGAGCAAAAATTATAAAACGGCTCGCCGCGTGATTCATTAAGCCGAATTTCATTTTGTTCACTTATACCTGTAAAAAACTCCTTCCAGATGTCCATCTGAAGGAGTTTTTTATGCATTAAATGACTTTACTTTCTTCATGATCTCCACTTTTTCCGGGAATGATAAGAATATGGTCTAAGATAAATTTCTTCTCTACAGCAGATAAATTCGATTGGTGAATCAGATGCACAACTTTTTCTTCAAGTTCATAGATCGTTTGTAAAAAATCATCTAGACTTTCCTTCATCCGGATCAGTCCTCTCATCTTATATGGATAGCGAAACGGGTTGATGATTCATGCTAAGTATCATATCATTCACGATGTGAGCAGCTGCTTGACTCCGTTGCAGAGCTATCATGCGTTCTTTTATTTCTTCATGCAAGCTTGGATGATGGATTAAATGAGTGATTTTACTGGTAAAATCCTTCATATTCGTAGATACGGATGCCATCCCGCGGCTGGACAGATACAAGGCATTTTCTTTTTCTTGACCGGCATAGGGTCTGTAAATAAAGATAGGCAGTCGTAGAACAATGGCCTCTGTCAAGGTTAATCCCCCTGCTTTCGTGACAATACAAGTTGCTCGAGACATCCATTCATGCACATTGTCAACAAATCCAAGAATCGTTATTCCCGAAAAACCAGCAAATTGATCTTCAAGTTTACCTTTTAACCTTTCATTTCGACCGCAAACAACGACCAATTGACAATTGTCAAGCAAGGCTAAATGATTCAACATTTCCTCTATATAGCTGGAAACACCGCTGTCAGAGGCCATGATAAGAATGATCTTCTTTTTTTGATTTGGAGCATAGGTATTTCTCAGATTTACGAACTCTTGTCTCAACGGAATACCGCTAACCTCAATTCGATCCTTGCTGAATCCTTTGAAAACGATTTGCTGCTTTAATTCTTCCGTAGCCACATAGTATTTATTAACATTCGGGTGTAACCATGTGGCATGTAAAGCATAATCCGTAAGTACAGTGAAATTGGTTATGCCCATCGAACTGCATACTTCCGGCGATGCGCCAAATGGGAAAGTGTTGACAACAAAATCAGGACGCTCTTGATGAATAAGTTCTCTCAGCTTTTTTTTGCCAAGATAAGTCATAGATCTCTGGAATAAGGCGGTCCGTTTGGTCTCACGGGTTAAGTAATAGCTCCAGCCATAATAATCGAGCCCGATCCGAGAACTTTTTGTGCTTTTGTTCACTAGCGAGGTAGTAATCAAATTAATGAAAGGATGGCCTTCTTGCATCAAATTGACGATTTTCACTTGATCTACGCCTTGCCTCAAGAACTGCTGCTGCAGGGCTTTTGAAGCTTGTAGATGTCCGTTACCATAGCTAGCTGTAAGTATCAATACACGTGGATTGACATTCATGCTCAAGGAAAAACCACCTTTCATCGCATATATCTATAGGCGAAAACGATAACCTGCACCCCATACCGTTTCAATATATTGAGCGCTGGATGCATCTAATTCAATTTTCTCTCGTAATTTACGGATATGGACTGTAACGGTCTGTGAATCTCCCATCGCATCCATTCCCCATATGCGTTCAAAAAGGTGATCTTTACTATAAACACGATTCGGATTCATTGCCAGAAAATAGAGTAAATCAAATTCCTTCGTCGTAAGGCTAATTTCTTGCTCATGAACGAAAACGCGGCGGGAACCGTAATCGATTAAAAGACCGTGAATGCGAATTTCTTCACTATTTTCTTTGGTGCCAATTAATCGCTCATAGCGGGCCAAATGGGCTTTGACTCTTGCAACCAGTTCTCCAGGTTTAAACGGCTTGGTAATATAATCATCTGCTCCAAGACCAAGACCTCTTATCACATCGATGTCCTCTTTTTTGGCAGTAACCATCAGGATTGGAATTTGATGTTTCTCGCGAATTTGCTTGCATACTTCGAATCCGTTCAACAGAGGAAGCATGACATCAAGGATGATTAAATCATATTCTCCGTTAAGTCCCAGCTTCAGACCCTGCTCGCCATCCATCGCAATATCAACTTTAAAGCCACTCACTTCTAAATAATCACGTTCGAGTTCAGCAATCAGTTGTTCATCTTCAACAATTAATAATCGTTTCATTCGTTATCACCGTCTTTGTGCCTTCTTAGCGGCAATTTGATCGTCATACAAGTCCCTTCACCTTTCATACTGCGCGCCTCAATGGTTCCGCCATGACCTTCGATCATTTGCTTCGAAATCGCTAGCCCTAGACCACTTCCCCCGTTATTACTGTTTCTGGATGGATCTGCTCGGTAAAAGCGATCAAAAATATGCGGAAGCGCCTCAGCATCCATGCCTACTCCATTATCTGTAATTTCTATAATAACATGTTCACCGGCAATCTTTGCATGCAGTCCAATATGTTTTTCCGGTTTATTCATATATTTTAAGCTATTGTCCATGATGTTGGAGAAAACGCGTTTCATTTTGTCCCGATCGATCGAGACCTGAATCTGCTCGTTTAACCCGATATCAGACTTATAATGAACGCCTTGTTTGCCAAGTTCAAATTCAAGTTCATCGGACCAATCCTCCAAAAAAGAGGCGAAATCAACAACTTCAAAATTGAAGGGCACCCGCTTCAAATCCAATTTGGAATATAGAAATAATTCATCTATTAAATGATCCATCTCTTCGGCTTTGGACGAAATGATTTCGATGTATTTTTGTTTTTTGTCAGGGGTATCGGCTATTCCGTCACCTAAACCATCTACATAGCCTCTAATCGCTGTAAGAGGAGTACGAATATCGTGTGAAATGTTAGAGATAAGCTCTTTCCGATTTTCTTCATATTGAATTTGCGTATGAATGGATTCCCGCAATTGTTTTCTCATTTGTTCAAAGGCTATGCTGAGTTGCCCAATTTCATCCTTACTTGTGATCTGTACTTGAAAATCAAGATCACCTGATTGAATCCTTTTCATAGCATTCTTTAACTTCCGAAGAGGGGTAATGATACTTTTTGAGACAAAATAAGTTAACAAAGTATGCGTGAGAATCAAAATAATAAGCAGAGTGATAAAGAGAGTTGGGAAAAATTTCTGCGTGAAATTGACGATCGGATTAACCGACGTAACAATGAAAACACTACCTGGTTGTTGTCCATTGTAATAAAAATCAAACGAGTTTACTTCCAGCAGTCTTTTCCCATACTTCGTGGCATCTCCCCGTTCTGGATGCCCAGGATGTTTGAACGCAGGCAGCTGCTGGAGCACATCTGATCCTTGCAAGGTTGGAGAAACATAGACTAGCGTATTATCCTTACGTACAACCAGCTTTGAATTACTTAACTGAAGCTCTTGATCAATATCCGCTAAGTAGGCTGAATCGGCTAGGATGGACGGATTTTTCTCCGAGGAACGTTTCAAATCTTTAAACGTATGTTCCACATTCTGATTCTCAAATAGTCCAATACCTGATCCATATTGATCTCGGATACTTTGGAAATCGCCTTTAAAAACAACGACTAGTAGAACAGCTGTAATAATCATCATGACTAGTGGTATTAGCAGCATCGCCGCATAGGAGATCAATAACTTAAGACGAATAGACATGAGTAGATTCCCCGTTTTTATACTTCTTTTCTATCAAATTTATAGTATCCAAGAGCCAAAAACAACATGCAGCTGGAAATTAGGAACAGAGTCGTAGTTAAAAGCTTGCCCGCGGAAACGGTTTGACTAAGCCAGAGCATATGCCAATCCGTATAGGAGGCTGGTGAAAACGCAGCAATGGAGCTCATCAAGAATGGAGCAATTTTGGCAGCCGCATACAACACGAGTGAAAAGACCATGAAACTGCTGGCACTTTTGAAAAACTGAGAAACGAATATAAACAAGGCTGATAAAGCAAACATGGAGACAAATGCAGCGATGTAAGCTTTAAACATATGGAACGAATCCGTGAAATTAGCTGATGTCCCAGCAAATAGGTTGCAGATAAAGGTTACGATGCCGAGTACAATCAGAATTCCTGCAATACCCGTACCAAGAGCAGCGACTTTTGTTCCAAAAACCTGAAAGCGTGAATTCGGACGAAGCAAAGCAAGCTTCAACGTTCTAGATGCCACTTCATTGGGAAATAAATCGCCTGTTACCGTGAAGATAAACAGCGGGATCCAGATACTTGTGTAAATCGTTAACATCTCAATCGGAAAGGACTGGCTAACGGCAATAAGACCGAGAATTGGTTGTAAAGCGCCCAGCGAAATGGCAAGCAGGACAGGAAGAATCGCTGAAAAGATAGCGAACATAACAACTTTCTTTCGATACAATAGCAAGTAAAGTTCATTTAAGTAACCGGCGCGCCATCTATGCACAATCTTGGTCCTCCTTTGAAAGCTGAAGTTCGTCAATATAGAATTGCTCTAAGGATTGATTACTTTGCAGCAGTTCGGATACATACCCTTCTTTTTTTAATTGTCCTTCAACAACAATCCCCACCCGATTACACAAGCTGCTCTAGCTCATGAATCATATGGCTCGAGATCAAGAACGACGTCCCCTTCTCTTCGGACAACTGCTTTATCAACTTTCGAAACATAACCGTGCCTTCGATATCCAGCCCATTCGTAGGCTCATCCAAGATGACTAATTTAGGTTCCGGTAGAATTGCCGCAGCAAGTGCGAGTTTTTGTTTCATACCTGTTGAATAGCCTTTGATTTTCTCCTTACGAACTTTGAACAAGCCTACAAGATCCAAGACTTCTTCGATTCGCTTTGGCATGACACTCGGATAGAAGCGGGCGACAAGTTCTAAATACTGCCATGCAGTAAGAAAATCATGAAAATCTGCCGATTCAATCATGCTGCCTACGTGCTGCATACCTTGTTCGAATTGTTCAACAAGATTGGCATTAAATAATGAAATCGTCCCTTTATCTGGGCGGATTAAACCCGTTATTAGCTTTAGAAACGTTGTTTTTCCTGCGCCATTTGGCCCAAGTAATCCATATACATCTCCTTCATGCAGCTGGATATTCATATCTCGAATTCCCCGGTCATTGCCATATACTTTACTCAAATGCGCCGTCTCTAATATGGTGTTCACTAAGATTCCCCTTTTCTTATGAGAAAAAGCAGATAGGCTTGGACAGGGAAGCCTATCTGCTGTTATCAAATAGTATTGCTAATGCTAATGCTAATTCTTATTCGTTATCGCCATGTTTGCCTTGGTGATCATGTTTCAATGTTTGTACGGTTTTACCTGTAAGATCAATGGTTTCAGGTGTTGTGCTGTTATAACCGGACAGATCCGCTTGAAGGTGAAGGGTAACTTGGTGCACCGTTCCACTATCGTCTTTACCAGAGACCGTTAAATCTGCTTCTTGATGAGAGATATAATTATTAGCATTTACGGTTGCCTTAACGGATACTTTATCGATTTTGATATCTTGCGTCAGCTGTGGAGCAGCGTTTTTCAAGAAATCTTCTTTGAACGGCAGCTCATTTGCTTTTACGGCGTCATCATTTGTCTCTCCGTCTTTCTCTGCTTTGGTTGCTTCTTTAATGGCAATCGGCGCCAGAGCATTGACTACAGTAGGAATCTGAGCGTTATCAAGTTGAATGGCGATCTCTTTAGACCCATCAGCTTTCGTATCAACGGCCACGTAGTCCTTCAGATTACCAACCAAAGCGTCAATAACAGTCTCAACTTGCTGAGGAATGTCAGTTTCATTCAGCTTCTTCTCGGTTTTGTGCTTCTTTTCATTTTCTTGATTCACAAAATAAACATCACTAGCGTTTGATTTAAGTACGGTTTGATTATTTTGCTTATAGAAGTTGAGCGATTGTTGTGTACCATTCGCTGAAACATCTGCACTTCCACTTGCCGTTTTTGTATCCAGGCTCACTTTAAAACTTCCATTTGCGCTTGCAAGCACATTACCGTTATCTTGTAAGGCTGCTGACGCTTGTACAGCTACATTCTGAACCGTTTTGGTGTTTTTCAGAGCAGATTTATATGCATCGTACCCAGATGTACTCGCCAATGCACTAAACCCGGTCGTCACCATGACGATGCTGCTGATCCCAACAGCACTACCTAACACTAACCATTTCTTTTTCATTTTTTCCTCCTAATATAGGGATCTCAAACTCTCTCCCTTTGATATGGGCTTACAACTACATCATAGTCAACAAAAGTGAAGTGCTTGTGAAGCAATTCTTAAATCTTTCTTAACTCTCTGTCCACAAAAGAAAAACCCGTTTAGCAGCTAAACGGGCTTCAATACAGTTCACCAAGAAGCGGTGAGTTATTTGATTTTATTCTTACTTCCAAACGCCTTGAATAGCAGGAACTTCAGATGTACCACCCAAATAAGGCAGTTTATACATCTCTTCTAACGTACGTAATACATTCAAATGCGTAATATGCTGATCATATTTTGCTGGTTTGACCATAGGTCCTACAAAGATTGTAGGAATATGATTGTCTTTGGAAAAGTCATCTTCATCCCACGTTAGAATGAGCATGCTGTTATGGCTTTGAGCCCAGGTTACATAAGGACCAATGTGTTTTTTCAGCCAATCATCTGCGGCTTGGATTGTCCCGTCATGCATGTCATTATCCTGATTAGGGATGACGAAAGATACCGTTGGCAGTTTGCTGAAGTCTTTTGGAAATTGGTCAAATGGTTGATTGCTCTCTTTGGCAACATTGGAGAAACTCACCCATGGACTGTGTTTTCGGCCATATTGGTGATTCGTACAAACGGTTGAACCTACCGCAGGTAAATCCTCCGAGTAGCCTGCAAACGAATAACCTGCCTTAACCAGTTCGCTAGCCAAATTAGCCGTCTTAAATTGATGACCGCAAGAATCATCTTTAACACCTTGATCGGAGCCTGAAAATAGGACGAAATAATTAGGCTGACTGGGATGTGCTACCGCATAGGAATGCGTGAAGAATGCCCCTTGCCCAGCCAAGGCATTGATATAAGGGGCTGACGCATTGCCAATCAATTTCTCATAGGAATGATTCTCTTCTACCACGATCACAACATGGTCGGGCTTAGCCCCTTCGGAAACAGCCGGGTTAGGCACTTTCGGCGGACTTGAAGACGTGTTCAACGGACTTGGTGAAGGTGATAAGGTTGGACTTGGCGATGCTGCGGGAGTCGCTGTTTGAGTTGGTGCTTGTGTTGATGTCGCTACATGACTTTGATCCGGACTGGAACAACCCGTCATCATTAGCATGAGTAGCGATACCGCCATGAATGTTTTTTTCAATTGATGTCCTCCCTTCATCCCCAGCTTATCAAAGGAATGCATGAATTAGAAATAAAACAGCAAAGATTAATCCTAATCGTAAATGCCATTTCCGATCAAGTCCTCGGGCTCGAAATACCCCTGCAATTGGAACAGGCAACAAGGCTAGTCCTGCGAGAAGTCCACTTATGTTGGCAAAATCAAGCTTGATACCGTATAAGAAAGCACCAACGATATGCAAAAAAATGACGCCGATTGCAAGAATAGCGATAGGTGTATGGAATTTCCGAGTTACTTTCAAAAGGGCAATAGCACTCTTTTTCAGTATAAGCATTTGATCTACCCATCGTCTCTGTATAATTGTTTTAAACACATAGTATGCCAAAACAGCAAATAACAGAATTCTGGCTTGAGAGCCATAATTTTTAAATAAACCTTTGAAAGAGCGATCATGCCACTGAACAGATGGTATATGCAACATCGTCCATACACCAAAAAGTACGATTATCAGTGTAATTCCCAGACTAAGAATCACCCATATACGGTCTTTCCCCCGGAATCTACTCATCTTCATCATCCTTTATTTAAACAGAATACTTCTACCGCAAGCATTTGAAATGACTTTACATGATGAAGCTGAGAACAAAATGAGAAATAGATTAGTTAAGAATTTGGTTAATAGGTAAATTAATTATCACTTTGGTCCCTTCGTTTTCCTTGCTTCGTATGGTTATTTCCCCTTGATATTTGTGCACAAATTGCTTGGCAATGGACAACCCCAGCCCTGTACCCGCTATCTCGCGATTTCTTGCTTTATCAACACGATAGAACCGGTCAAACACATAAGGCAATTCGGCTTGCGGAATCCCTATTCCATGATCTTCTATTGTAATTTGCACTTCATTTGTCAAACGTAGTCCCTCAATACTAATCCGTTTATCTTGAAAGGTGTATTTAACCGCGTTATCTAGAACAATCAGGAGAATTTGCTCCATATGCAGCGCGCTTATCGCTATCAGGACATTACTTATTTTTACCGTATTGACTTGAAATTCAAAATCGGGATTGAGGGCCTCAAATCTTTTGAGTGTCTCTAGAATAACGGGTTCTATTGGAATGGGCTCAATAATTTCTGTAACGAGGTGAGTTTCTACTCTTGTTAGAGTCAGAAGTTCTTCGACGATCCCTTTCAAGCGCCTAGTCTCTTGGAGGGAAGCTTGCAAGGATTCATTTAAGACTTCAGGATCTGATTTACCCCAGCGATTTAAGAGGGACAAGTGGCCTTCCAATATCGTTATGGGTGTCCGCAGCTCATGAGAGGCATCCTCTACAAATTGCTTTTGTTGGCGAAAGGAGACTTCCAGTTGATTCATCAATTCATTAAACAACTGCGCTAAGCTGGATAATTCATCCCCATTTTCTATGTTGTTAACACGCTCTGTCAGCCCTTTCTCCTTCACGCTTCGAATGGTAGCTGCCAATGCCCGAATAGGACGCATCAATTGCCTCGCAATAGCTAAGCCGCTAATTGCACTAATGAAAACAGCCAACACCCCACCGATCAGCATAACCCAGAATAACGTCTGACTAAAATGATCGAACGTTTCTAGATTACTTGCGAACTCTAAAGTTCCAACAAACTTTTCCGTTATGAAAGGACTCCTATAAATAAGAATATGATCTTCTTGGGGGGTGATATCATACAGTTCCGGTTCTGACACTGCTCTAGGTGCAACCCAATTTTCATCAAAATGATTCGATACAGTCAGGAGCGGCTCCCCATTCTGCCCAATGATACGTACTAATTGGTTTTTTCCGATCAGTTTTTCTATGTAGGGTCGAACTTCTGTTATCAGCACGGCATCCAGCGTATTTGATTTTTCATTTAAATAGTCTTGAAGCTGCGACATGCTTACTTGAATTTTGTCTTTCTCTTGGTTCATCATCCATTGTTTGAGAACTAGATATTGCGAGAAATTATAGGTTGCAAATAAAAGGAAGATGAGTGTTGTTGCCCCTAACATGAGCTTCCATTTGATGGGGAGTTGTCGAATAAAACAAGTTAATCGTCCCATCATCGCATCACGTATCCGATTCCACGAACCGTTTGAATACAGCTATTTTCACCAGCTTGATCTAACTTGTTCCTCAAGTACCTGACATAAACATCGACAACATTCGTTTCCACTAACGAATCATACCCCCATACATGATCCAAAAGCATATCACGCGTCAGTACGAGATTACGGTTTTTCATGAACATCACTAATAAATCGAACTCGCGCTTCGTAAGCTCAACGATTTGCTTGTCTTTATAAACTATACGGGCATCCATATCAATTTGAATATTTTGAAAAGAAAGCATCGCATGCGGGTCATTTCCATCAAGTTCGATACGACGGAAAATAGCCCTTATCCTAGCCAATAATTCTTCAATGGCAAAGGGTTTGGGCATATAATCATCGGCGCCGCTATCTAAGCCTGATACACGATCAATAACGCTGTCTCTGGCTGTCAACATGAGGATTGGGGTCTTCTTTGCTGCACGAATACGACGACAAACCTCAATTCCATTCAGCTCTGGCAGCATAATATCTAGCAATATCAAGTCCCAATGATCCTGTAGGGCTAACTCTAATCCGGTTTTTCCATCGTAAGCTGTCTGTACTTCGAATGCTTCATGTTCCAGTTCAAGTTGAATAAACCGAACCAGGTTTTTTTCGTCTTCTATGAGTAATATCCGTTTCATCGCTAACTCCCTTGCCTCATAATTACGCTAAGTATAATCTAAGTAGATTAGAAAATAGTGAGAAATTCCCCTGTATTCAGTCTCTACTTAGTTTGAAAAACAGGATGTATTCTTATTCAAAAGCCCCAGAAGACTGGGGCAAATTAATCATACCATTACATTAATTGATTCAATAGAAACTTTGCATATCGCATGGGTGTTTCATAAGTACGATAATAAGTCGTGTCTAAGCCTGCTTTTTTAAAGGTGTAGCGCTGATCTCTGCCGTTTACTTCGATCAATTTAATCTCGCCATCCTCATCAACGCCTACATCTAATCCAATGTCAGCCATATTAGGCAATTTTAAACCAATATATTGGGAAATGGCCAGAGATACTTGTTGTAACTCTTGCTTCATTTGGACAGAATCAAAACTGCTGGATTCAAAAAGCTGCTCACAACGTTTAACTTTCCCTCCCTTTGCCACATTAGTCACATGACGGCCTGAAGCAGCAACCTTCCCAATCATTCCGGTAACTTGCCATTGCCCGCTGCCTCCGCGCTGCACCGATATACGTAAATCATAAGGCCTTTCATTGAAAGTTGCTAATTGAATTGCTTCCTGAATCATGTAGTTTTGTTTACCCACTTTCTTCGCAATGAATGAAATCACTTGCTTCTTGGAAGCTAGCCTGGGTTTGCCTTTCATCCAGTACAGATGCCAATCCCCACTATCCTGCTTGGTTATTTTAATAATCCCGTCTCCCACACTGCTGTTTGTTGGCTTAATGAAAAGTGAATCGTACTTCTTCATGAAGCCTTCTAATTTTTCACGCGAATATTTAATAGAATCAGGGAGATACTTACGCAGCGATTGATTCGTATATAAAAGTTGATGTATACGTTGTTTGTCATAGCGATTTCGCCTGTTGAAAACAAAGCTCGATTGGGCAAGCTCTTTTAATTTTTTTCTTAAGTAAGGAGTTAAGCTAATGGCTCGGTTATGTGTCACACGTGGAATAGAACGCCTAACCAGCCTGTACGCATTATTTTCATAGTAATAGCCCACAGCAGAATTACCTTTTATTCGTTGTAAACACATATAAAAAGGCCTTAATCCATGCATCTTTCCTGCCTTGTTATACAGGGCTAAGCATTCATTTCCTGTTTTTCCTCTTGCAATACCCAAATAAGTTTCTAAGTCCAAAAGGACACCTACCGTAGTACGCATCGAATCACCGCCATTCGAATAATAGACCTATGATACTGTATGTCCCTCTTACTCTTGCAAACACGGTGTACACCTAAGCAAACGTAGGAAATGGCACCATTTTGGAGAAGGAATTATTTGCCATCTGTCGAATTTATCCTAGTAGTTCGATTAAAGGAGGGCACGTATGTCAAAGCGCGTTCAACTGCTCGTAGGCACCAATAAAGGCATTTTCATTTATTCCTCAACGACTGAGAGACGGAACTGGTCCATTCAAGGACCTTTTTTACCTGGATGGGAAGCTTATAGTGTTCTTGGAGATACACGATCAGCTAATAAGTTGTATGCAGGAACCTCGCATGCTGCTTATGGGGCGACCATACGTGTATCTAGCAATGGCGGAGAAACGTGGGAGCAAATTGCAGATAGTCCAAGGTACTCCGAGGAAAGCGGCTTCTCACTAAACCGTATTTGGCAGCTGGTGCCTGGTTTAGCGTCTCAGCCCGAAACTCTTTTTGCGGGTGTCGAAGAAGCGGGATTATTCGTTAGCCGAGACAGCGGTCAATCGTGGCAAGAGTTAGATGGTTTAACGAAGCACCCGACACGTCCGGAATGGTTTCCAGGAGCAGGCGGTATGTGCTTGCACACCATCCTTATTGATCCAAGAAATTCGCAGCGCATGTGGATCGGAATATCCGCGGTTGGTGTTTTCCGTACACTTGACGGGGGGATTAGCTGGAAGCCTTGTAACAACGGATTGAACCGAATACCAACAGGTCAACCGGACGAGCGTGTCGGATTCTGTGTGCACAAGATGGTGCTCGACCCGGAAAACTCCGATATTCTCTATATGCAGGAGCATAGCGGGGTGTTCAAATCCATGGATGGCGGTGACAGCTGGCTTCCTATCGAGGAGGGCCTTACACTTCGTGACGGGGATGCCCCGTTTGGTTTCCCGATTGCGATTTCAGCAACAGGCGATTTATTTCTTATCCCGCTGGAAAGCAGTGAACAACGCTCAATGCGTGACGGCAAGTTAATTGTCTACAGAATGGCACGCGGTGAAAACACTTGGAAGCCCATTGGGGATGTGCTCCCAGATGAAGAACGTCATGTCAGCGTACTGCGAGACGCGATGGCAGTGGACGCGCTCGAGCCTTATGGGATTTATTTTGGAACAACCTCAGGTGAAATTTACTGTTCACTGGATCGTGGAGAAAGCTGGGAACGTCTGCCTGGACAATTATCACGAATCCTTACTGTGAAGCCAATGATTTTGGAGGATTAGCATGCTTATTACCGTCAGCGTCCCTTCTTTGCTGCGTGATTGCACAGGAGGAAACGTCAAATTTCAATTGGATGCGCTTACGTTGCAGGAAGCACTCAATCAACTTATATCGAGCTATCCCCTGCTGCGTGTTCATCTATGGACCGAAACCGGGCAAGTCCGCAAGCATGTCCTGCTTTATTACAATGACACGAATATCGCTTGGCTGGAAGACTTAGAAATCACGCTGCAGCCAGGCGATCAGCTTATCGTTTTCCAAGCCGTGTCCGGCGGGTAAGCAGGATTACGGCAATATCAGTGGTTAAGCCTTACTGTCATAATAGAAATGCCTCGCATGAATGCTATCACCGAGCTCGATAATGCCGTAGGAATATTGCGGCTGTCTTCTTTTATCCGTAGGCGAGCCTGGGTTAAACATGAGAATACCGTTAATCATTTGCTGGTAAGGCACATGGGAATGTCCGAAGATGACGATATCCGGCCGCTCAGTCTGGAACGCCTCTCGGGCTCTTTCCTCTGTCGTTTTGCGAAAGCCATCTCCGTGGATAAGACCAATTCGGTAGCCGCCGACTGTGAGTATTTTCCTCAGACCGAATCGTTCAACGATCTCTGATCCGTCATTATTGCCTGCCACTGCTTCACAGGGTGCGATTTGTTCCACGAATTCAACAACGTGCTCGCTCACCCAATCTCCCGCGTGAATGATCAGATCAACACCTTGTAAACCTGTAATTAACGCATCAGGCAGTTTCTGCACCCGAGGCGATAAATGAGTATCCGAAATCACACCAATCCGCATAGGGACCACTCCTTCATTAAATCAGTTAGGCATAGGATTCGTTCAAATTAACTTCCCATTCCAATAATAACTGTCCTCCCGGTATACGCGAAAGGCGATCTCCACCTCAGGAATGCCAAGCGAAAGAACGTGTTTGGTCAGGACTCCAGCATATTCATCACGTGTTTCTTGCCCTCTCTCGAACCATCCTACTTCTATAAAAGGATAAGTATTGACTTCCTTCCCTTCAAATATGGAAACTGTGGGAAGACATTCCAGCATAAAGTTGTCAGTTCCAGACGAGCATACTTGAGCTAGTTCTTCAATTAACGCTGTACTAATGGATTGAATTTGAGGAACACTAATTCCTCTAACGATCATATGGGGCATAGGAAGCGCTCCTTTTTATTTTCTTGAAAGACTGAAAGCTGCCTGCGCAGCGTTTATGTCACTTAGACACTACAGCTTATATTGTAGCATATTCGATGTTTGACGGGCAGTTTGATACAATGTAAACATACGAGCTTTGATTACGCCAAGGGGGACAACAATGTGAAAGAACCCATCGTCATACAGAACAAATTAAGAGAAGCTATGGGTCATCTCGAAAAACGGTTCATGGAACGGGAAGAGCTCATCCGTGTCTTGCTGCTCGCTATCATGAGCGGGGAACATGTCTTACTGGTCGGACCTCCCGGTTCAGCGAAATCTCAATTAGCACGCGCTGCTGCCGAATTATTCGGTAACGAGCCTTATTATGATTATCTATTAACCCGCTTCACAACACCGGACGAATTATTTGGGCCTGTTTCCTTACAAAAGCTAAAAAACGATGAGTATGTAAGGCTCACAGACGGCTACTTACCAAGTGCTCGCTTCGCCTTCCTAGATGAAATATTCAAAGCGAACAGCGCCATACTGAATGCCCTTCTATCTGTCTTGAATGAACGTGTTTTCTTCAATGGACGGCAGAAGCAGCAGTCTCCCCTTTTATTCCTAATGGCAGCATCGAATGAATTACCCGAAGATAATGAACAATTAGCTGCGCTGTACGACCGTTTCTTGTTCCGATTTGAAGTCGAATATGTCAAGCAAATTTCCAGCTTTGAACTCATGTTCCAGGCACCAAACACACCTCTGCCTACCCTCTTGTCAACGGAATTGGTGAAACAGTTGAAATCACAAGCAGCCGAAGTTCAATTGCCCGATGCGCTGGTTTACATGCTTTTTCAATTGAAGACAGCTCTTGAAGAGAAAGAATATGTGCTTTCGGATCGCCGATACCACAAGATTGGACATTCGTGGAAGATTTCAGCAGCTATCCATGGGCGCAGCGCTGTCAATGTGTGGGATACCGTATTAACCCCGCATATGCTGTGGGATTTTCCTGAAGATTTGGTAGAGCTTAAAGCTATCTTCGACACCTTATTTCAGGACATGCTCAAACGAGAAATGGAACAAGAACTCCCGCTGCTTCAATATAACTTGACGGTTAAGAAATGGTTGGAGAAAGAAGATGAACTACATGCTTTTCAATTTAAAAAAGAAATCGGCGGCGCTTTAAATAAGGATTCAGACTGATCGAATGAAAGTTACCTTGGAAGATTGTCGTACGGAGCTGGAAGAAACAGCAAGAAGCTTGCGCGGCAGACTTGTCTCCTGGCAGGAGAAAGAAAAGAAACTGCCGGAATGGATTGCTTCTCAATCCATCTTTCTGCAGCACCCTGAGCAGTATGCCGTTAAATTCACGCACTTGCGCATTCAGGGCGAACGTATTTTACAATCCATCCAAGGCTTATATCGCACATTGTTTGATCGGGAAATCCCAGGAATCGTATACGACTATACCTTATAAGAGGATACTTACATGATCATACACTGCACTCGGGTTGACAGGTATGTGTTCGAGGGCTACGTACACTCATCACGCGTCGCCCAAGAATGGATGCGCGAGGCCGTAAGGCAAGCCCCTTGGTTTACGCTTGAGCTTTTTGCTGATTTCTTTATGTGCTTCTATATAACGAAGCCTGAAGTGGACGGTACCGTTGAGGAAACTCCCTTTCACCGCTGGATGGTCTTAACACTGCGTAAGCAGTACTTCTATGTGTCCATTCATCCTCGAACTATCGGGCAAGTGAATGCCTCTTTCAAAACAGCGCTTAAAGCGCTGATGTGGCTTACCGAATCTTATGAAAAGGAAGTCAAACGCAGACAGAAGGAACAGAAAATAAGCGGCTTCGGCTTCGAGAAGAAGCAGCAGATGAGCGGACAAGAGGAAATGAGCGTCAGTGAACGACTCTCCGAGAAGCAGATCGAGAAGCTGCGGCTCGTTGGCTATACGCTGCAGCAAGGGAAGCGCGCCGTAGAAGACAAGCAGGAAGCTGTTGATTCGCGGCCGCTCGTCGCGGAGGAGATACGTGCGCTGAAACATCGCATCGCAGAGCTGCAAAGCGAGATGCGCACCGAGTTCATGAAGCGCGACAAGCTCAAGGCAAAGCTGCGCAAGGCGGAAGAGGAACTCGAGCGCCGCGAGCGGCAGCTGGACCGCATGAGCGCGCGCGACCTCGCGGCCATGCGGGAGATCGAGGCCAAGCTAGGCGACTGGCTCGGACAAGCTTTGAAAGAGACGCTGTCCCTCGAAGAGACGGACAGCTTCAATGTGCACGAGCTCGTGCAAGCGAGTCAGCGGCTTGCCAACCGGCGCTGGGGCAGCGAGCTGGGGAAATTGCGGCGGCAAACGTTCGAGCACTACGTGCAGTGGATTGAGAAGCTGAAGCGCAGCAAGGATCTGGTGTCTTTCCTGCAGGAGGTGGGCCGGAACATCCATCACCTTCGTGAGCAGCGTAAGAAGCTGCGCTCGCCTTATGTCCCGGAAGCCTACGATGATTTACGCCAGTCAGGCGACATCGCGCATCTGCTTCCGAGCGAGGCCAGCTTGCTCGCTGACGAAGATTTTGAGCCTTATTTTCTCGTCAAATGGATGGAAAATAAGCTTATGACCTACAACTACACCGGCTCGATTGAAGAGCCGCAGAAAGGTCCTGTTATCTGCATGCTCGATACCTCCCACTCCATGCGAGGCAGCAAGCTGCGGCTTGCGCAGCTGTTTACGGCAACTTTCGCCTCTTTCTCACTCTTAGAGCGGCGGGACTTCGTCCTGCTCCTGTTCGGGGCGAAGGGCGAGCTCATCGAGCATGTGTTATCGTATAAGCGGCCGGATTGGGACCGCTTCTATGGGCTGGCTCAGCTCGCATTCGGCGGCGGCACGAACTTCGACGCGCCGCTAAGCAGAGCCATGGACATCGTACAACACGAGCGGCAGTTTCACGATGCCGACTTCGTGATGGTGACCGATGGTGTCGGCCAAATTTCCAAAGCGACCTTGCAGAAGCTTAGCGCTCTTGGTCAGAAGAAACAGCTGCGGCTGCATTCGCTCATAATCGGCTCAGCCCGCCAACATCTCGTACAGAAGTACGAAATTGTCGGCGTTTCTCACCAAGTCAGATTCGCTACAGCCTGGGATGTTCAAGATCCTGTGAAGGATGAACTTCTGCTGGATGTTTTTGCTAAGCGGTAGTGACTGCTTTCAAAATAGTGTAAAAAGCCTTCAATCCCACTTGGGAACCGAAGGCTTTTTCTTATTTGTTTCCGTTACTTCGTCTCGAACCAGTAAAAGTGCACCTAGAATAAGAAGCCCGGCGAGAAGATCTAGGTGCGGATTTTCAATCCCCCCTACCCTGAAGCTTCATGAGCGGAACGTCAATCACTTATTTCCCTTCGGATGCCACCTATCGCTACTTTTACTAAGCAGCCAAATAATCCCACATAAAAAAGACCGTTTAGAGCCATTAACGCCAAATGAACTGGAGGAATTCCTGTTAGATTTCGCTCCGTATCGAAACAAAATAGAGACTGCTCGCTAGGTTATTAACCTTTTGAGTCAGCCTCTTTTCATTTCCTATGTATTCAAACTCTAATAAGTTCTTTTATCGTTTTTAAAGATACACCCGTTTGGTGATAAACCTCAATAAGTGTGGCACGCGGATGGGCACGAACGAAATCCTTCACTTTGTGTGACTCGTTCAAATGAAGCTGGGAGCAAGATTTACAATGATTTCCAAATTTAGAAATATAAACTTGTCCACATGTTTCACAGTTGCAAAGTGACATCTCTCCACACCTTCCTGATCAATTCTCTATGATAAAGCTCTCTAATATAGATTTCGAGAAGAGACGCACACTTCTGGGGGTACCTTAAAAAATAATTTTGCTAAATTTGAATCTGGACCAAGTCACCTGGTTTTATCTCGCCTGGGCGTTCCACGTAAGCGACAATCCCTCTGCTTTGCTGTGCATGTTTGATAAATTGTTGCGTTAGACTTCTGTCTCCATAATAATTAGCGATCTGTTTACCAGGACCTGCACAAGGCTCGTTCTCACCCTCGCACACGAGTCCGCCGCCACTTGGCAGGATCATTCGGATTCCCATAGGTAGCTTGGTTAATTCAGGAGCACCGCTAACTACAATATTTGCACCCAACCACTCAGGTTTAATAGTTTCCACACCCAGTCTTTGCGCAATACCTTGCAGTTCCTCAAGTGAGACAATACTGAGTTGACGACGATTCATAATCTCTTGGCCTTTCTTATACATCGGCTGCCGCGAGTCCGCCTTGGCGAATAACCCGTAGTGACGATCGCCTTCAATGCCCCCAAAACTTAGTTCAACACCGTCAATTTCTCTCGTTACAAACGTTGAAGCGTCATCCGCGATAAGCACTGCTTCAATTTTTGCTATAATTGCCATGTAGCCGTTCACCTGCCTTGTCCCCTATTAAACCACTTTACGACCTTATTCTTCCAGTACGTTCGTCAGGTCCTGCTCTGGCCACATCGTACCATCCTGCCAGCCTAGCACAAAAGCTTCCCATCGACGATCTTCCGGAAAAACATCAAGGTCACCGAAGTATTTGGCAATAGCCACATGCTGAGTTGCATGAGCCCGCAAGGCTGCTGCCTTTATCGGCCAACCAGCCTCTGTATCTAGTTCTATCGAAGGCTTGTGTCCTTTAGCTCGTAATGAAGCAGCTGCTGCATAATATAACTTACGTACACTCGGACATTTCCCGCTCATTACTGCCGCCGTTGTCGCCTTGGAGATGGTGATATGATCAGGGTGACCATTGCCCCCATCCTCCGGAAATGTGAAGAGAACCTCGACCTCATACCGCTGAATAAAAGCGATAACACCTTCAACTAGAGCATTGAAGTCAATCTCCGCGAGCTGACCATCCGGATGGCCCAAGTGCTCCACGTGAGATAAGCCCAGCACTTTGGCGGCTTCATCCATCTCTTTCTCTCGCAGTTTAGCCAGTTCTGATCGATCAGTTGCCCGCTCTAAACCTTGCCTTCCCGCATCACCTCGTGTCGCCAACAACAAAACGGGATTTTCTCCTTGATCGGCAAACTTGCGAATAATGCACGCACTAAGAAACGTCTCATCATCTGGATGTGCATAAATAAATCCATATTGGTGCTTCATCTTTTCACTCCATTCTTTATTATGTAAAAGGTGCTGGCGGATATATCTTTTCGATGCAAAAGATGGCTTGATCCATCGGCATCACTTTCTCATGCAGATCTAGCATATCCATTAACTTCACTAGGTCTGTCGAACTATCTTCCGAGCTAATACAGATGATAAAACGAATTCCAAGCTTTTTAGCAATCGTTAGCTGCTCACCCACATCCAACTTCTCATCAACCATCTTTAAGCCTATACCAGCTAGTTTCAGCTCATTTGTCATTCGACATGCAGCTTCAGAAGCTTTAGGGTCAAGAAGGATGACCATAGCTTGTTCTTCTAGCTGCTTTCCATACGAATCATCTGAACTCCAACCTACATTTGTTCCTTCCACGTATCGCATACCATCCACCCTTCCCATTCTTTACGAGATAAAAAAACGCGCCGGACCTATGGTCCTGCGCGAATTGCTATCCCGCAGGGAGGCCAACGCGAAATGCGTTAGCCCACCCTGATATGTACAGGTGTGTGCTAACGCCTATAAAAATAATGAATTTGTACGAACCAAGCTGTATTTTTCATATGATTCGTCTCCTTCAACTTCATGATTATTATGATTATAGCGAGTCGCTGTTGTAGTTGCAACAGCTTTTTTATTGTTCTATGCTAAAATGGCTTCGATATCCGGAGCGATCGTCTCTGGATCCGTACTAGCACTGTACTGTTTAACAACAATACCGCTTGCATCAACCAGGAATTTCACGAAATTCCATTCGATTTCTCCTGTACGATACGGTTCAGGTGTATGGTTTAACAAATAAGTATATAGCGGATGAGCATGTTCACCCTTCACATCAATTTTATCAAATAACGGGAATGTTACTTTGTAATTGATCTCGCAGAAGCTTTGGATTTCTTCATTCGTGCCAGGTTCTTGACCGCCAAACTGATTACAAGGAAATCCTAGAACAACCAATCCTTGACCTTGATACTGCTCATATAAGCTTTGGAGTCCTTTATAATGCGGTGTAAGCCCACATGCACTTGCTGTATTGACAATGAGCAGTACTTTTCCTTTATATTCGGAAAGTGACTTCATTTCGCCTGAGATCGTTTGAACCTCCAAATTGTAGATGGACATAGCTCCACACTCCTTCAAATTATAATAAGTTCCCGTCCATTATAACATTCTTTGCCAATGAGCCCAAATCACAAGCTTGACAGTTTAGCTTCCCATATACTGACAGGTGTGATATATTGTTTACCTGTTTATTTCATACAATAGACAACATCTGATCTTAGGAGGTAACTGATCTTGGACACAAAGACTCAAAGTGCCTATCAAGAAGAATTACAACAACTTGAACGAACGAATGCGGAAATTGACAAACAGCTTGAGCGGCTTAGGTCGACTCCTGTTTATTACGGTCCGGATTTAACAGAACAAGCGTTGGAGGCTGCACGCGAGAATGGCCGACACAATTTAGCTAAAGCCGTTGATGAGCCGTATTTCGGCCGCCTAGACTTCCAAGAGACTGGATCGGCTTCCGCCCTTCCCCTTTATATTGGCAAATCAGGCGTCGAGGACGAGCGAACAGGCCAATTGCTTGTCATTGACTGGCGGGCACCCGTCGCTAGCCTTTTCTATTCCTTCACGGGTGGACTGGAAGCTGCTTCTTATGACTCACCAGACGGCCTTATCGATGGCCTCGTTTATCTCAAGCGCAACCTTGTCGTTCGTAAACAAATTCTTCAGCGTGTCGTTGATACTTATGACCGCAATGAAGACTCACTGGCCGTTGGCGATGAATTCTTACTTTACCGACTTGGCGAAAATAAGGATAATAAGCTGCGCGACATTGTATCTACCATCCAAGCCGAGCAAGATCGCATTATCCGCGCAGCGAAGAATACAGCTCTGATTATCCAAGGGGTCGCAGGAAGCGGTAAAACGACTGTCGCCCTGCATCGACTTGCTTTCTTACTCTATCAATACCGTGAGCAGGTTCGTGCAGAACGGATGATCATTTTTGCACCGAACTCAATGTTCCTTGACTACATCTCCGGTGTACTGCCTGAACTTGGTGTCGGAAATATCCAGCAAAGCACTTTCACAGATTGGGCACTTGATGTTCTCGACCAAGAAGTGAAGCTAGCGGATCAGGCACTCGTTCTTCAAACTTGGTTCTCACTTGGCAGCAAAAGACCGCCTGTCGATGATCAAGCTCCAGGACGTTTTAAAGGGTCCATTGCTTTTAAACAATACCTGGATGACTGTCTCACAAGGTTCGAGGAGTCTTATGTACCAACCTCAGATTTCATCCCGTGGGAAGGCGTCAAGCTCCCGATTGCTTCCATTCGCGAATGGTTCTTCGTAGAGAATAAGCACTATCCGCTTGTCAAAAGGCGCGAGCGTGTCATTGCTCGGATCAAACGCTGGATGGAAATTCAGCTCGACAAGATTTGGGAGCAAAGTCGGAAGAAAGAGCTGAAAAAGAAAGCTGCTCAGCGCCTGCGCACGTATCTGACAGGATGGCCTGATCACTCGGCATTCAGCTTCTACAAAATGCTCTTCTCAGACAAAGGTCGTCCGGACAGCTTGCCCATTGACCTACTCAACCAAGTACCAGAACCTATTGTCACTGCTTCGCTGAAGCTTTTCAAGAAAAAAGAAGTGCAGCTTGAGGATCTCGCTCCACTCCTTTATATTCATACACGCCTTTTCGGCATACCTTCTGATCGGTTATTCGACCATGTCGTGATCGATGAAGCACAGGACTTTTCACCTTTCCAGGTGGCTATGCTTGATTCTTACACAAGAAATAGCTCATTCACGATACTAGGCGATTTATCACAAGGAATCCACGCTTATCAAGGCATCACAGACTGGAAGGAATTTTCCAACTTGTTTCAGACAGACGAAACCGGTTATTTCGAACTGGAGCGAAGTTATCGTTCCACGATGGAAATCATCCAGTTTGCCAATCAGGTTCTGAAACGAGGCGTCGAGAATCCGCTCCTTGCCGTTCCTGTGTTCCGCAGCGGCAACAAAGTCCGCGTGCTACAGACGGACATCAAAGGTCGATTGCCGCTGCTGCAGCGTGCCATCGCAGCCTTGAAGCAAGGGAGTTCGAGCACAATCGCTGTTGTTGCTCGTACGGAGAAGCAAGCACAGGAGCTGCATGATGCGTTAACAGATGCTGGCATTGAAACGAATCTCATAACCTCCAAGCAGCGAGTGTATCGCGGTGGCATCTCAGTCCTGCCCGTCTTTTTGACCAAGGGACTTGAATTTGATGCTGTGCTGCTCATGGATGTCACTGCCGGGCATTACGAAGCCACTTTTATGGATGCCAAGCTTCTGTATGTAGGCTGCACGCGCGCGCTTCATGAATTATGGTTGATGGCTCCAGGTGAGCTGTCTCCACTGGTCTCAACGGAAGATACAGAGATTGTGGAAACCCATTTTCCCGGTTAGCTTCTAGTTGAGTTGTAGTTTGTACAACTTATGAAACTAATGCCATAGTGCCCCGTGAGGGGCATGGTCGGCTAAAAGCGAACTAAATCCATAGCTTCCAAAAACGTATAAAGACACCTGTTCACCGATCATAAGAATCGAGTAAATAGGTGTCTTTAGTCACGTCTTTTGTCATATCTCTGCTCACATGTTAGTAAGCGATTAGCACGCCGCCTTCACCAGCATAGGTACCAATAACCGTGCCCATGTTAGAGAACAGCACCTTGCGGAACGGATATTTATCCAATAGTTGGTTCAAGACTTCACGCGCTCTATCCTCACAATTACAATGTGCGATGGCAATTACATCTTTATCGAAATCGTGGTGAGTTTCCCCTATTTTGGTGATTAATCGTTTCAAAGCTTGCTGGGTGCCGCGGATTTTCTCTATCACTTCTACGGCACCTTCTTCACTGGCTTTCATCAGAAGCTTAATATTCAAAACAGAGGCAACAGCTCCCCGAACGCGGTCGAGCCTTCCACCTTTGATTACATTTTCAAGTGTGTCTAAAAAGAAGAAAGTACCGGAAGTCTTTACAGCCTTCTCTATCACTTCTACAATTTGTTCAAATGGAACATTCGCTTCCGCCATTTTGGCTGCCTTATAGACGAGAACGCCAAGTCCTAGTGAGGTTGTTTTCGAATCAATGATCTCGATACGACCTGCAAAACCTTCTTCTAGAAGCATCTCTTTAGCCATGACTGCATGATGGTAGGTACTGCTTAGTGCCGATGAAAGACTGATTACAAGAATATCTTGATCAACCTGGGTCTTCTGATACTCAGCGAGGAATAGCTGCGGAGCCGGACTTGACGTCTTTGGCAGGACGCTCTCCTTTTTCATTCTCGCATAAAAATCAGCAAGCTCCATGTCAGGCGGCATGCATTCCTCTCCAAAATGTACGGATAATGGAACAATGGCAATCCCTATCTCATCTACGATCATTCCGGGAAGGTCGCAACTGCTATCTGTGATAATCTTGATTGTCGTCATGGTGTCCACTCATTTCTTATTTTTTGGCGAAAACAATACCTAGGGTATGCGGTCCGCAGTGACTGGCAACAACGCAGCCCGTTTCAGTGATATAAACATGTTTTACATTCGTTTGTTGCTCGATTTGTTGTTTGATGTAAGCGGCTTCTTCTGCTGCAGAAGAGTGAGTGATAAACAGAATTTCCTTGTCCATATCATCCTTTTGCGCTAATGCATTATCCAGAAACTGATGGAGCGCTTTTTCCCGTTTACCTCTCACCTTATCCGTCGATGTCATAGCCCCGTTAATGACTTTAACGATCGGTCTAATTTTCAACAGACTCCCAATAAAATGTTGAACACTTGAACATCTACCGCCTTTATGCAAATATTCCAAAGTGTCAATGATGAATTCAACTTCTATCCGGGGGATTAAAGGCTCAATTAATGATTTTATTTCCGCGCTGTTCCGGCCATCCTTTGTAGCTTGCGCAGCTTTCAAAACTAGTAGCCCAATCCCAGATGATAGATTTCTAGAATCGATAACAGTAACCCTACCTTCAGGAAAACTCGCTGCGGCAATGGTCGCATTTTGAATCGTAGATGAGAGTTCTGAGGAAAGACCAATAAAGACAATGTCATCCCCACTTTGAATAACAGGTTCAAACGCTCGCTCGAAATCAAGTGGAGATGGAGCCGCTGTCTTTGGCAGCTTACCGGTTTGCTCTACTAATTCATAGAGTCGATCTGGTTTTATCGTAATGCCATCCTTATAGGAATTGTCCTCAAAAAGAACATAAAGCGGGACAACCTCGATTTGAAAGCTTCGATAAAGCTCTTCGCTTAAGTCACTTGTGCTATCTGTAAAAATACGAACCCGGGACATTGCGGTCATACCACCTTATCTATGCTGTCTATCTTTCTATCTAACTTGAACTCGCAACAACACTAATTAGAAGCCGTAAATAGTCATACCGCCATCAACGAACAGGGTCTGACCAGTCACATAATTCGCCGCATCCGAAGCGAAAAATACAGCGGGACCTACCAACTCCTCTAGCTCACCCACGCGTCTTAGAGGTGTTCTCGCAATAATTTCCGCCAGGTAATCTGGATTCGCAAGGATTTTCTCTGTCAAAGGCGTTTTGAAATACCACGGTCCGATACTATTCACATTGATCCCATATTTACCCCATTCAAGTGCCAGCACTTTCGTCATTTGAATCATTGCAGCTTTGGTAGCTGCGTATACAACGCCTGTTCGAAGGGCAACCTGTCCAGCAACAGAAGCGATATTGATAATTCTTCCATATTCCTTTTGCTGCATATGACGAGCTACGATTTGCGAGCACAAGAACGCAGATTTAAGATTCGTCTGCATGATGGTATCCCACTCTTCATCCGTAACAGCCAGCGCTTGACTGCGAATATTCATGCCTGCATTGTTCACTAAAATATCTAGTCGACCTGTCTGTTCAATGATTTGTTGGACAGCTTCCTCGATCTGCTCTCTATTCGTGACATCCACCGAAAATGGATATGCCTTACGCCCTAAGGCTCGAATTTCATGGGCTACTTCTTCAATATCACTTGCTGTACGCGCGAAAAGAGCTACGTCAGCCCCCGCCTCAGCAAGGCCTATAGCTAGCGCTCTGCCAATGCCTCTTCCTGCTCCGGTGACTAAGACAATTTTATTTTGTAATTGAAATGAAGGTAAAAACATCTGATCATCGTCCAATCTATTAGGTAGTAGAATATGTTAAGAATGAAAGAAGGGTTTATTTATGGACTATTCCATTCGGGAAGAGAAAGCTAACGCCATAAGCCACGGCATAGGCGTGTTGTTAAGCATCGCAGCGCTTGTCCTGCTTATCGTGCAGGCTTCCTTACATGGCACTGTTTGGCACATTGTCAGCTTCAGCATTTTTGGCGCAGCATTAGTCATACTTTATACCTGTTCCACGCTGCTTCACAGTGTGAGCCATCCGCGTTTGAAGGATGTATTCGAGCTTCTCGATCATTCAGCCATTTATTTGTTAATTGCAGGCAGCTATACCCCTTATTTACTTGTCACCTTGCGTGGGCCTTTAGGTTGGACCTACTTTGGCGTGATTTGGGGCTTAGCGCTTGTCGGAATCGTCTTGAAAATATTCTACGTGAAACGATTCGTCTTGGTTTCAACTCTTTGTTACATACTCATGGGTTGGCTGATTGTTTTTGCCTTTAAGCCATTGTACTTGAACCTTCCGTTAGGCGGAATCGTGTGGTTCGTCGTAGGCGGACTGTTTTATACGTTTGGTTCCATCTTTTATGTATGGCGGCGCATCCCTTATCACCATGCCATATGGCACGTTTTCGTGCTCGCTGGTAGCGCCTGTCATTTCTTCTCTATATTCGGGTATGTGATCCCGGCTTAAATTATTGGATCAATTGCTGGAGCTGTTGGAGAGAAACCGCATTCTCAACTTGTCGAGCCAGTTCTTCATAACCAATTTCATTGGGGTGGATTGCATCCTCTGACAAATAACGGCTGTCTTGCCCTACGAAAGCATCATACACTTGAACCACAAGAATGTGCGGCTGCTCTAATTTGCGCAGAAATAAATTAAAACGCTGTACCCAATAAGCGGCATCCGGCACCTGCGGCAGAGGATTATAGAGCCCGACTAAAACGATCAAGAAAGGCTCCCCAACCCCTTGCCGCAGCGCCTCAATCTCTCCTATCATTTTCTTATAGTTGGATTCATACGTTTGAAGAGCAGATTTTAAGTAAGCAGGATCTCCCTGATAAAAGAAAGGAATTGCCGCCTGGATTAAGTCATTGCCGCCAGCTGTGATTGTGATGAGATTCGCTTCTCTTATATCCCTTTGGAGCTCTGGATCTAACTCAATTGTTTGAAGCAATTGACTAGTTGTAGCACCATTTTTGCCTGCAGGCTTTAAGTGAATAGGAACCTTCAGCAATTGCTCCAACTTTTGCCGATAGATAGATACGAATCCGTGACCTTCCGGAGCTCCAAAACCAACTGTTAGTGAATCTCCAAATGCCAAATAATTGATCGTCTTTTCCACTGCTATCCTCTCCTAAAGCCTGACGTATAATACTATATGCGCCAGCGCCCAGTTTGGGAAGGGGCACTCTCACTAGTACTTTCGTTGTTTTTTATACGTTTACATGATGCTTAATATAATTTTCGATTTGTGCCTTTTCGGAGAATGTAAATTGAAATTCACAATCGCAGCCCTCGTCGTGAAGGACAATTTGAACAATTTCTCCATCGAGATTACAGATAACGAGTATAGAGGGATCGATTAAATCCTCTGGGAATTCCTCGCCATCCTCTTTATGAATGCCTAAAAAAATGTCCCGCCATTGCCCTCTTATTTCTGATTCCGTGAAAGATAATGTAAATCGGTGTTCTTCGTGTTCGGCTCCATATTTCATCATGCGAGAGTCCCCCTAATATTTCGAAAAAAATCTTGTTTGGTAAGATTACGTTTACTAACTCTTTTTTGTTCATTAATTGTAACCCAGTGAGCGGTAAAGTGGTAGTTCGTCTTCCTTTATACTACAATGGAGCTAAGAACCATTCAATAAAGGAGCCTTCCATTATGAAAACAACCATTACACAAACTATTGATAACCATGCGGACCGATTCAAAGCCATTTCCAGCTTTATTGGGGCAAATCCGGAGCTTGGGCATGAAGAATTTCAAGCTTCGGATCGCTTAACGGAAGAATTAGCCTATCATGGCTTCCATGTTGAACGCGGTGTCCTAGATATTGCAACCTCTTTTATCGCTACCTATGATTCTGGCAAAGCAGGACCCGTTGTGGCCTTCTTAGCCGAATATGACGCATTGCCTGAGCTGGGTCACGCTTGCGGTCACCATCTCATCTGCATGATGAGCATTGGCGCAGCCATTGGCCTTAAGTCCGTTATTGATGAAACAGGCGGCAGTATCCGTGTATATGGTACACCTGCCGAGGAAACCAAAGGCGCCAAGGTGCCAATGGCCGCGGCTGGACTATTTAAAGATGTGGATATCGCTCTGATGGCGCACCCGTACTATACATATGAGAAGTCAGGCGAATCGCTTGCTATGGACGCTATCCAGTATGAATTCTTTGGTCGTTCCGCTCATGCAGCTGCACAACCTTATGAAGGCGTCAACGCACTTGATGCTGTGCTTCAACTGTTCAATTCTATTAATGCACTGCGCCAACAAACCAAATCTGATGCACGTATTCACGGCATTATTAGCGAAGGCGGCAAAGCTCCAAATATTATCCCTGACTATGCCGTCGCTCAATTCTATGTCCGTTCAGCATCCCGCACGTATACGAACGAACTCGTCCAGAAAGTACTTCACTGCGCTGAGGGTGCTGCCTTGCAAACCGGGTGTACCTTGAAGACTTCCTTTTACGAGTATTCCTATGATGAGCTTAGAACTAATGAGACGCTATCAACGGTCTTTACCGATCAGTTATTAGCCATGGGCATTGATCCGAAAGAGATCGAAATTGGCAAGGATCACGGTTCCCTTGACCTAGGCAACGTGTCTACGCAATGCCCGACGATTCACCCATTCGTCAAAATTGTAGACGAGAGACACATGCTGCATACCAAGGAATTCCGCGATCTCGCGCTGCAGGAGCCCGCTCTTAATGCTATGATTTTCACAGCAAAGCTGCTGGCTTTCACGGCATATGAAGTACTCACCAACCCAGAGTTGTTAAGTAAAATCAAAGCGGAATTCGCTGCCGAGAAGAAATAACTCCACCCCATACGAAAGACCAGCCGCATGAAACAGAGCTCTTGCTCCGTTAATGCGGCTGTTTCATTTGCTGCTTATTATGATACAAGACATCATTTGTATGCTAAGCTGATGCTGCTTTTGAATGAATCTATTGACCCGGGGATGTGATGTTGCGGAAAGTGCAACTACCTTTACGCCGAAACGTTCGCCGAAGAAGACTGGTGACAAACCTCCGCCTTCACTTTACGCTCCTCTAAATGGGCTAGAATCGCATAGAACATAATCATACCAACGAAGCCGCTTAACGCGATAAGAGATGCCATCATCCACGAGGAAATCAATCCGCCAAGCATGACACCGAAACCTCCTAAAAGCATGGCACCTTTATACACCATTCCAAATAATGCCATATACGAGCTTCTTGCATGATCAGGTGCAATGTTACCAAGATAGGCTTGTTTAATCGGTACATACATGAGTTCTCCAACTGTTGCTATAAACATCGAGATCAGCAGCAGCCAAGGTTGATTGCTATAAGCCAAATAGCTGTAGCCTAATATGTAACAAGTGTACCCGATGAACAGTACTTTGCTATCGGAGAACCTACGCATCATAACCCCCATGAGGACGGAGAGAACAACGACAAGCACCGTATTTTCGGTGCGGATAAAGCCTAACATTTTCAACCCGTCAATATGCCAAGATTGTTCATTCCATGGGAAGAATGGCATATTCACCATCTCTTTTTCCAGCCTTACACCCACGTAATTACCAAGATGAAACTCAACAGATACAAGCAGGAGCGATGCCAAAGTGAAAATCATGAAAGTCTTGTCTCGCAGCACCATCCGATAATTGGCCCACATCGACGGACTTCCTTTCCGGCTGCCTCTACTCTCGCTAGCAACTTGTGGTTGATACACTTCATCAATAAAGAAATAAGTCACGAGCAGTGTGACCAAGCCAATGACGGACAAGCCAATAAACAGTTCGAACAAGTAAGATTTGAATAAGAAAGCACCCGTAAGCCCTGCAATTGCAAAAGATAAATTGTTCATCCAGTACATGATAGCGTACATGAATTTCCGTACATCCGGAGCTGTTACATCGAGCAGCATGGCTTCATTGGCAGGACCATGAATGCCCCAGAACATACTAACAAAGATCATCAGAACAAAAGTCATTCCAGGAGATTCAAGCCAAGGCGAATTGGCCAGCGCCATTCCAACGAAACAGAGCATCCAACCTACTTCAGCAGTGAGCATCAGCTTTTTGCGCCCAATTCGATCTGCATAGTAGCCGCCTACTATCCCCGCGATGACTCCTGCAAGAATACCAAGAATTACGACTAGTCCAGCACTTGTATCGCCTAATTTTCCAGAAAAATAAATTGACATGAAGGGAAGCACCATATTATTGGCGGTTCCGGATAAGAAGGAAAGCCCGATTCTTAATTTGACATTACGATGAAAATCACGAAATCTCACGATATACCTCCGCGTAGGAAAGCTTTTGACAACCGTTTTATTTTACCTTTGTTCAATAAATCACGAAAAAAATTATTGCTTTTCATTACTGCGTAAAAACAAGCCCACGCCAACTAACAGCAAACAACCGGCTAGCAGTTGAATGGTTGTGATCGTTTCTCCAAGCAAGAAGTAAGCTAATAAAGTGGCACCCAGCGGTTCCCCTAAGACGGTCATTGATACGGAAGAAGCCTTCATATATTTAAGCAGCCAATTAAATACATAATGACCAAATACCGTTGGAACAATCGCTAAAAGCAAGAATATCCCCCACTCTTTCGCTGGGTAAGCAGTAAAGGATACCCCTGTGGACACGTTGGTGACAGCAAGTATCAGTCCTGCGAAGAAGAAAACGAAAAAACTATATACAAAGGCTGATATATGTTCTCTCAAGCTTTTACCTAAGAGCATATGCAAGGCTACGGCAATCGTTCCGACCAGTGAGAGTAAATCCCCTTTAAGCGCATTACCGGAAAATTGAAAATCTCCCCATCCGATACAAATGGCACCCACAATAGCAATGAACATAGCAATCAATGCCGCACGACTAGTCCGCTGTCCATAAAGAAGAAACGCTCCGAGCAGCACAAAAATGGGCTCTAACGTTAGAATAGCCGTCGAACTCGCTACTGTCGTAAAATGAAGGGAATCCATCCAAAATAAGAAATGCAAACCAAGCGATATGCCGGATATGGCTGTTCTCAGCCAATCTCTTAGTCGAATTCTAGCAATCTCTTTCCTATAATTCCACAGAAAAGGCAACATCAAGACATTCGTCATGAGCAGCCGGTACATCGCAATGACAGAAGCCGGCGCTTCTGACCACCGAACAAAAATCGCTGAAAATGAAATGGCTATAATGCCGATCAAAAGAAATATGGAGATAGGTATTTTGGTTTTATTCATGGCATTCATGATGTGAAACTCCTTGAGGCTGATATCTGATAGTTGCCAAATAAGTATATAGGAGGAAGAACGGCTTGCCAATCTTTTTTAAACTTTGTTCAATTAATTGTAAAATGTATACAACAATTAAAACGCAAAAAAACCCTTCGTTCACCTATTTTAAAATAGGAAGCAACCAAGGGTCTTCTTCTATTGCTTTGGATTATAGGATTAATCTAAAACAGCTGTGATATGTTTATTTGTAACGGACCAGTGAGATGTATTCCAGATAGATTCTTTATCTTTAAAATAAAGGATTTGCGGTGACGCATGTTTGATTCCTAGATCTTCTGCAATTTGATTCGACACTGGGCGAGATTCGATAACTTTCACTAAGAAATAATCCACATCTGCATTTGGTTTACCGGACAGATATTCCTCATATTCATCAAGTGCGCTTGCACTTACCGGACATGTTGTGCTGTGTTTAAGAACGACAGCTGGTTTCTCAGAGGAGCGATTCAATACCTCCTGCCACTCTTCTACTGTAGTTAACTCTTTCCATGCTGACATATGAACATCTCCCTTCCTATCTAGTTAATAATGATTATAAAGTAAGCTACAATCATATGCAAATCACACAACTCGCAGCCTTCTCTATCTTGCTGGTATAATAAAATTGTAAATATTCCTAGGGAAGAACAGGAGGAACATATGCAATCACCACCCCCGATCTCAAGACGCTCTTTTCTCAAGAAAGGTACTGTGCTTGCAGGCTCTTTCATCGCTTCCGGAGGTTTACTTGGCAGTTATGCTAATTTCTTGGAACCCAAATGGGTCGAGATTACGAGAATAACGCTGTCTTTCGAGCGACTCCCCAATGCCTTCCATGGTATTAAGCTCCTACAATTCAGCGATATCCATATTGGTCATCACTTCGACCTTCTGGATTTAGAACGTGTCGTGAAACTCATTCAGAAAGAAAAAGCGGATATGCTTTGTTTTACCGGCGATTTATTTGACGCAGATATTAGTGAAGATCCAGATTTAACCAGTCAATTACTGGGCCGCCTAGAAGCACCTATAGGAAAATGGGCTGTGCTTGGCAACCATGATAAGTGGATTGGGTACAACTACACCCTCCCGATCCTGCATAATGGAGGCTTTCAATCTCTGGTTAATGCTTTTCAAACGATCACCTATAAAGGACAAATCATTCAGATCGCAGGCGTTGAAGATATGCTGACGGGTAAACCGGATATCGCGAAAACCTTGCGCGGAGCTAATCCCCAAATATTTACGTTACTGCTATCCCATTGTCCCGATTTCGCCGATAAGGCCACTGAAAACGCCATTGATTTACAATTATCAGGCCACACGCATGGCGGTCAGATACGGTTACCAGGAGTTGGGGCTGTCATCACACCACCGCGCGGTAGAAATTATGTCATAGGCCTTAATGAAGTACCCAATTCGAAAATGCTTGTTTATACTAATCGCGGTATTGGAACTACGACGCTCCCCTTTCGCCTGATGTGCAGGCCGGAGATTACCGTATTTACTTTGGAAAAGCGAAAACCCTGAGCGCCTAAAGCGTCTCAGGGTTTTGTATATACCTATCTAACATGTAAAAATTGGCGGAACAAGAAGACAGCCTTCAATTTTAATAGATCGTTTACTTTTTTGAAATCAACCTGTAAGAGATCACTAATCTTCTCCAAGCGGTACGTTACTGTATTCCTATGAATAAATAATTGCTTTGCCGCCTCGCTCACTTGACCATCATTGCGAATGAACACCTCTAAAGTACGAATCATTTCTTGCGAGTACTCGGCATCTTTTTCGAGTAAAGGACGTAGAATTTTGGCACAGTAATCCTCCATCATCGTGGAAGACACGTTCTGGAAGAGATGCGCGAATTCGATGGTTTCGAAGTGAAGCACTCGATCCGTGAGTCCAAGCTTAGATGCCATACGCTGCGTCTCCAAACATTCCATATAGGCTTCCCTTAACGCAGTTGGCTTTAATTTCATCGAGCTTGTATAGAAAGCCATTTCGCCAGCCTCTTCAATGCATCCTGAATCGCTTGCGTATTTGGTCAGAACCTGAGACAGCTCCTCCTCTGGAAACCCGTCTGCCTGATTCGTTGAATAAATCGAGAACATCATATCCTTGAACACAAAATGGTGCCCGCTCAGACTGCTTGATTTCGGATGTGATTCGATATATTGTTTTAGGTTTTTGAGCTTAACTTGGGGCTGTTCCTCCGCCAGTTTTTCCGACTTATTTTTGCTGATCACACATTGATAAGCTCCGGTAAAGATCGATAGCCCTCTAGCTTCCGCTTGTTCAAGGAACTCCTCTAGAGAGGTTCCTTTATCTAAGTATCGTATGAGATTGTTTTGTAAATCCCGCTGTGCGGAAGCTTCTACATGAGATCGGAACGTATAACACATATGGAAGGTGAGGATATCTGCCGCTTGCTGGAACAAGCCTTCCTCCACATTTGCGAGAAGCACCGCATCCGGTATAATCAACAAATGTCCAAGAGGCTCATCGTCTTGTTGATGCAGTCCTACACGATATGCGCGTTCTTTACCTGCGTACACCCAGCCTGATTTCCGTTTCCACGGCCAATTCTGAGAGAGTTGATCGGGACTCCAAGCACTTGTGTTATATAATATTTGTCCTCTAGCTCCAACGACCGCCATAGGATAACCAAGAATATCACTGATCAATTGGAACATGGAAAGCATATTATCCTGTTTCAATCCGAATTGCATCAGCTTCTTCTGTTTCTCAAGAACAGATTGAAGCAGCTGCGTATTGCGGCGGTATTCTGCGTTAAACAGAGCATTCATTTGATCAGAAAATGTAAATTGAAAGGGCATTTCGATAATCGGAAAATGCAGCCGATCTGCTTCATCTGCAACAATCTGCGGCAGCTCCGACCAAAAACGACCCAGCTTGATTCCTAACCCTGCAGCTCCGCGATCATTTAATTTCCGAAGCAGATTAACCGTCTCTTGCGGACTATCCTTCATCGCGAAAGCGGTTGTGAATAGCATCTCACCGGATTTCGTCCAATCCGCAATATCAGGAGCGTCCATCACATTGACTGATTTGACGATGCGGGAATCACCTTGCTTGCCTGCTACTAGCTTCGCTTCCGTTAATGGATATATGGATAATGCCTCACGAATGGTAAGATGCATTGTGCTTCCCCCTTAGTGCCTTTTAACTGATTATAGGATGACCTTGCCATTTCAGTCAATGGATTTGCGTTAACTTATATAACATAAATAACAATTTTATGACTTTTTTATGACTAAACCCACGATTTATGTTATGTTATATAACATGAACAGGAGAATCTGACCTACACGACAAAGAGAGACATGCTTAGCACATGTCCCCCATTTAAATGAATCAAGCCTTAAATCACTCGAAACGTTCCCGTTCCCATCGTCCCTAAATTACCTTCACGGTCAAACACACGACCTTGCGTAGTTATCATCTTACGGGATTGATGAACAAGCTCAGCCGTCACCACCAAGCGGCCTTCATAAAGCGGAGCTACGAAATGAACGTTTAAATTCGTCGTTACCACCTTATCCTCCGGCCTTGCCATCATCACAACAATCCCCATCGCATTGTCCAATAAGGAAGATAATACACCGCCATGTACGATCCCTATCGGGTTCAAGTGATGCGTTTTGGCTTCCAAAGCAATCGTGATGATGTTATCTTGCATACTCACAAATTCACAGCCAAGATAGCCCCAAAACGTAGGCTCCGCTGATGCCGCTAATTGCTGGAGCCTCTTATTTATGCGTTCGTTAGCATCATCCATAGGATTCCCTCCACTCTTCTTGTAAAGGGCTCCCCCTTATTTGTTAAACAGGAAAGAGGTTCTTAAACCGTCTTCTCTTCCTCTAGTAATTGCCTGCGCAGCACCTTTCCAATCATCGTTTTGGGTAGAGATTGGCGGAATTCGACTTTCCGAGGCACTTTATAGGCAGCCAAACGCTCACGGCACCACAATTCTAGTTCCTTTTCCGTAAGCGTCATTCCCGGTCTTAAGACTATAAATGCTTTCACCGTTTCTCCCCGATATTCATCCGGTACGCCTGCAACAGCAGCCTCCAGAATAGCCGGATGCTCGAAGAGAACCTCTTCAATGTCACGCGGATAAATATTGTAGCCTCCGGCTATGATTAAATCCTTCTTGCGATCAACAATCGAGAAGAAACCATCCTCGTCCATACGCCCCATGTCGCCCGTATATAGCCAACCATCTCGGATGGTCATGGCCGTTTCATATTCGCGCTGCCAATATCCTTTCATCACCTGAGGCCCTTTAATGATAATTTCGCCAATTTCCCCAATCGGCAGTTCTTGACCTGAATCCGAATCCACAACCTTCGTATCTGTATCCTGAAAAGGGATCCCAATTGAGCCTATTTTCCGAAAACCCCAAATGGGATTCGCATGCGTAACAGGAGATGCTTCCGTCAACCCATAGCCTTCGATTAATCTGCCGCCTGTTAATGCCTCGAAGCGCTCTTGCACCTCTAATGGGAGAGGCGCTGAACCGCTTACACAAACGTTAATAGAAGAAATATCCACTTCCTTCACGCGTTTATGATTGATTAAAGCAATGTACATGGTTGGCGCACCTGGGAAAATCGTTGGCTTCAATGTATGAATCGTATCCAGAATCAAATTGATATCAAACTTTGGAATGAGGATCAGCATCCCCGCCCGAAACATGGATTGATTCAACAAGACAGTCAAGCCAAAGACATGGAAACAAGGGATAGCCCCCAAGAATCTTTCTTCACCTAACCGAGTACGATAGCACCAATGACTTGTTTGGTACGTATTCGCAATCAAATTGGTATGAGTCAGCATGACACCTTTGGATATCCCTGTCGTCCCTCCCGTGTATTGAAGAAGGGCAATATCCTCGTCAGCCTCCACATCTACACAAATCGGGGCGCGAGAAGCTGCACGGAGCAGCTTTTTATAAGAATAAACACCATCCCCGTAAGTGACAGCAAGGTTTGCACCATCTTTTTTCATTTTAATCGGATATAGGACATTTTTGGGAAAGGGCAAATAGTCCTTAATAGAAGTCACAATAACATGCTGAATAGGTGTTTGCGCTTTCGCCTTTTGCACACGATCAAACAGCAAATCCAACGTTACAATGACGGTTGCTCCGGAATCCGAGAGCTGGTGAACCAGTTCCCGCTCCACATAAAGCGGATTCGTCATGACGACGATCCCGCCCATCATCAGGGTTCCGAAGTAAGCGATGATAGCCGAAGGACAATTCGGCAGCATAATCGAAACCCGATCCCCCGGCTAACGCCCAGCTCTTTTAAAGCGTTGGCAAAACGATAGGACGCTTCCAGTACCTCCCGATAACGCAGCGTTTTCCCCAGGAAATACAAGGCCGGTCGGTCCGGAAATTTATGCGCGGAATCTACCAACAAACGTGCAAGATTATGCTTAGGGTACTCGTAAGTCGGCGCCACTTCAGACGGATAATGGCGCAGCCAAGGCTTTGCCTCATTCATACAAAACCATCCCCTTCAGGTTCTTGACATCGATGACTATACGATGAATTTCTCACCCTGAATAACACGTGCGGCGATGTCGCGCTTCAGACCAACCGTATTCACACTGCTGCGTCTGGACAGCTTTTTCAAAATCGACAATTGAGTCCGAAGAACATCTCCTTCTTCCATCGTACTGAGCGCTTCTTTCGCATATGCCTCAATTTTGTCAAATGCTTCATGAACAAAAACCGTTGTGATTTGGATCGCATTCTTCGCCTTCTCATCCCCTGCTTTTTCAATCTGCTTTTGCGTACGAAGAAGACCGCTTTCTGCAGCGAAAATTTGAATCATAATGTCGGCCAAATTACTTAAAACTTCCTGATTTTTTTCTAGAGCCATGCCATACTTCTGTACCGCAAGCCCACCGACCATAAGGAATACTTTCTTCGCCATTGAAACCAGATGCACCTCTTCAGCTAGCGTGCCTTCGAATGTTTGGCCTGGAACGATAGAGAGCAGTTCTGCTTGCAGCGCTTGTGCTTTTTGCAGCAAAGGCAGTTCGCCTTTCATCGCTTTTTTCACTAATGTACCTGGAATTAGCAAGCGATTGATTTCATTCGTCCCTTCGAAAATTCGGTTAATCCGTGAATCCCGATAAATACGTTCTACTTTGTACTCCTGAATAAAACCGTAACCGCCATGAATTTGCAAGCCCTCATCCGCTACAAAATCCAACACTTCAGACGCGAACACCTTATTAATGGAGCATTCCAGCGCGTATTCAGAGATCCCTTTGGACGAATGTTTACCGGCATCAGGGCTCGTATGATCAATATCTTTGAGAATGGTATCGAACAAACCAGTCGTTCTATACACCATGCTCTCCAACATATACGTTTGAATATTCATTTCCGCCAGCTTTTTACCAATCAATGGAAAACGTGAGATAGGCGTATTAAACTGTTGGCGGGTATTCGCATATTTTGAAGCTAATTCAATCGTCTCCTTGGATGCACCCAGACAACCGGTCGCCAATTTGTAACGGCCAATATTCAGAATGTTAAAAGCAATCAGGTGACCTTTGCCGATTTCACCCAATAAGTTCTCAACCGGCACACGGACATCTTCAAAATAAAGCGGACGCGTCGACGAGCCTTTGATCCCCATCTTCTTCTCTTCCGGACCCATCGTAAAGCCAGGATCACCTTTCTCCACAATAAATGCCGTGAAATCAGTGCCATTGATTTTGGCATATACGATGAAAATATCAGCAAATCCGGCATTGGTGATATACAATTTGGATCCGTTCAAAAGGTAATACTTGCCATCCTCAGATAATCGAGCCGTTGTTTTTGCCCCCAAGGCATCCGAGCCGGATGTTGGTTCTGTTAAACAGTAGGCCGCGATTTTCGTGCCTGTCGCAAGGTCGGGCAAATACTTCTTCTTCTGTTCTGTTGTACCAAAAAACACAATCGGCAGCGTGCCAATTCCGACATGCGCCCCAATAGATAAAGCAAAAGATGAAGCACGGGCAAGATTTTCACTAATCACCGTGGAACTTACTTTATCCAACCCTAGTCCGCCATAAATCTCGGGTACATCAGAGCCAAGTAATCCGAGATCCCCCGCGCTGCGCATCAGTTTTACAGTTAAATCATAATCGAGCTTTTCCAAATGCTCATCATTCGGCATGACTTCCCCTGATACAAAATCACGCGTTGTTTCCGCAATCATGCGATGCTCTTCGGTAAAATCCTCTGGGGTCACAATATCATGAAAATCCGTATCTGAAATAACAAAACTACCGCCTACGACTTTCTCCGCCATGGTTCATCTCTCCTCAAAATTAATTGTACAAGGGTAAATATTAGGATGCATGAGGGTCTAGATAGACTCTCATGAAACCATTAAACAGGATGCACTTCAAATACGCCGGCAGTTCCCATCCCACCTCCGATACACATGGACACTACACCATAGCCTCCGCCACGACGCTGCAGCTCATGAATTAAGCTCGTTGTCAGCTTCGCGCCGGTGCATCCGAGCGGATGCCCGAGGGCGATGGCGCCACCGTTCACATTCACCAAATCTTCATTCAAGCCCAGCTCGCGAATAATATGGACACATTGCGAAGCGAACGCTTCGTTGATTTCAAACAGCTTCACTTGGTCTTGCGTGATACCTGCCATCTGCAAAGCCTTCGGAATCGCCTTCACAGGCCCGACGCCCATTATTTCCGGCTCCACGCCGGAAAGCGCGAAGGCCTTAAACGTCGCCAGCGGCTTCAACCCGAGCGCTTCCGCGTGCTCGCGGCTCATCAGCACGGCCGCCGCTGCGCCGTCCGACGTCTGTGACGCGTTGCCCGCCGTCACAGAGCCGCCCAAGCTGAACGCAGGCTTCAGCTTGGCAAGCCCTTCCACGGATGTATCGGGGCGAACGCCCTCATCCGTGGCAAACACGAACTTCTTCTCGAACGCCTTGCCGCGTTCGTCAATGCCCTTCACGCTCGTGCTTACCGGCACGATCTCGTCTACGAACTTGCCGGCTGCAATGGCTGCGGCCGCCTTCTGATGGCTCCGCGTCGCGAAGCCATCCTGCGCATCGCGCGAGATTCCGAAGCGCTGCGCGACTTCTTCGGCGGTGTGACCCATGCCCATGTACACCTCGGGCATGCTCTCAACCAGCCCCGGATGCGGCGAGAGCTTGAAGCCCGTCATCGGGACGTGGCTCATGCTCTCAACGCCTCCGGCGACAATCACCTCCGCGTGGCCAAGCATAATGCGCTCCGCCGCATAAGCGATGGCTTGCAGCCCGGAGGAGCAAAAGCGATTGACCGTGATCGCCGGCACGGTCACCGGAAAGCCCGCATACAGCGACATCGTGCGGGCGAAGTTCAGCCCTTGCTCGCCTTCGGGCATCGCGCACCCGATAATGATGTCCTCGACATCACCTTTGTCGAGTCCAGGAGCACGCCGCACAACCTCTTCCAATACGGCTTTGCCTAGATCCTCCGCTCTGGTTTGAGCGAAACTGCCTTTCTTCGCGCGACCGACTGCCGTGCGTGTTATCGATACAATGACTGCTTCTTTCATCGATTTCACCTCATTATGAGTAATAGGCATGCACCATTCGTGGCTTTCTAATTAGAAAGGCAAGGTCTTCTTCTTTAGTTCCGCAGTGCTTTCCCTTTGGAAAGCATGTATTGCATGCGCTGTTGTGTTTTCAGCTCTCCACAAAGACTAAGGAAGGCTTCACGCTCTAGATCGAGCATATATTGCTCAGTGACTAACGTTCCTGCCGGCACATTCCCTCCAGCAAGTACGTGCGCGAGCTTATTTGCAATCAATTGATCGTGCTCACTGATATATCCGCCTTGGCGCATCGTATACGCAGCAATTTGCATCACCGCTTTGCCATTCTCGCCAACGACGCGGATTTTCTCTTGCACTGATGACGGCGTGTATCCAGCCGCTTCCATGCGAAGAACCGCTTGCTTCGCTTCATAAATACGATGATCCGGATTCACAACAACCGTGTCCCCAGCACGCATATAGCCAAGACGTTTCGTATCATGTCCGCTCGTCGACACCTTTGCCATGGCCACCGTTTCAAAAATCGCATTGATCCAAGGCTGAAGATCGACTTCCGAGTCACGAACCTGTTGACTTGCTAGAAGTGCTAGCTCCTTACATCCGCCGCCGGCAGGAATTAAGCCAACTCCCACTTCAACGAGACCATAATACGTTTCCGCTGAGAAAATGATTTGGTCTGCCGGCATACAAGCCTCAACTCCGCCACCAAGCGTCATCTTGTGAGGCGCAGCAACCACTGGCTTTTCCAGCCTTTTGAGCTTCAGCATGGAGTTTTGGAATAATCGAATGATGCCGTCTACTTCATCCCACTCGCCATCCTGCGCTTCCATTAACAACAGCATCACATTGGCGCCGACACAGAAATTTTTGCCTTCGTTAGCGACAACCATACCGCGATAGTTGCTGCGTACTTCGTCCACGCTTTGCTGAATCATCGTGAGAATATCGGCCCCAATGGCATTGTTCGGCGAGTGAAACTCTAAGCAAGCAACCCCGTCTCCAATATCTATCAAGCTCGCGCCGCTATTGGAGCGGATGACTTTATTTTGCTGTTTTAAAGAGGCTAGTGAAATGAGCTCTGGCCTTATTTCAACGCCGCGAAACTCATTTTTCAGATAGTAAAAGCTTTGGCCTTCCTTGCTCTCATAAAAGCTGTCATGACCGGCAGCGATCCATGCTTTTACCCATTCAGGCACTTTACTGCCTTCAGCTTCCATTCGTTCCACAGAACGTTTCAACCCAATGGCATCCCACGTTTCAAAAGGACCGAGATCCCAGTTAAAGCCCCATTTGAGAGCATTATCAATCTCGACAATGGAATCTGCAATCTCATCTAATTTCTCAGCGGAATACAGCAGCACTGGCTTCAAAATGTTCCACGCCAGATCCGAATATCGATCTTTGGCGCTCAGCAAAGCCTTTAACTTCCCTACCGTACCTTTCGCCTGCTTCGCAGCTTCCAAAGAGCCTGAACTAATTTTGCGGCTTGCCGAATATTCCATGGTAGTTAAATCTAAGGATTGAATTTCTTTGCCTGCTTCAGACTTCACTTTTTTATAAAATCCTTGGCCTTGCTTCTCTCCGATCCAGCCTTTTTCAACCATCGTTTTCAAAATGGCCGGTGTATTGAAAATTTCCTTCTCTGCCGGGTCAGTCACAAGATCAAACACGTTATTGGCCACATGAACGAATGTATCCAGACCTACCAAGTCCAGCGTACGGAACGTCGCGCTCTTAGGGCGGCCCATTGCCGGACCTGTTACCGCATCTACTTCTTCTACGGTATATCCACTTTCAATCATCTCACGCAAAGTAACCAAAAGCCCATAAGTGCCAATTCGATTGCCGATAAAATTCGGCGTATCTTTCGCTTGAACAACACCTTTTCCAAGCTTTTTCTCACAAAAATCAGTCATAAATGCGACAATTGCAGGATCTGTCTGTTCATTTGGAATCACTTCCAATAATTTCATATAACGAGGCGGATTAAAAAAATGAGTGCCAAGGAAATGCTTTTTAAACTCCGGGCTAGCGCTTTGGACCATGGCATTGATTGAAATGCCTGATGTATTCGAGGAAACTATGGTTCCCGGCTTCCAAACGGATTCTATACGGCTGATAAGCTGCTGCTTCGCTTGCAAATTTTCCACAATAACTTCAATAATCCAATCCACATTTCCAAGCTTCGCTAAATCATCCTCCAGATTGCCTGGTGTAATTCGTTCAGCGAAAGCATCACTGTACAGGGGAGCAGGGTTCGTCTTCTTGAGCTTATCCATCGCGTTAAGAGCAAATCGATTACGCACCTTGGGATGATCTAACGTAAGGCCAGCAGCTTCTTCTTGCGGCTGCAGTTGGTTCGGCACCATATCGAGCAATAACACAGGAATGCCTACATTTGCCAAATGGGCAGCGATGCCGGAGCCCATTACACCGGAGCCGATAACGGCCGCTGTACGAATCTTTGTCATATGGAAATTTCCTCCTACATGATTTTTTCAGTTTTCGCATCAACCTTGACTTTAAAATGCTCGACTTTAGGGCTACGAAGTCGATTACCTAAGGCGTTCCAAACACAGACAAGGCAAGAATTTCAGCGATATCTCGCGCCTTAACCTGCTCCCAGGCCTCCTTAAGCTTCGTTCCATCCTCCACCATCGTTAAGCAATAAGGACAGGCAGAACTGATTACTGTGGGATTCACACTCAAAAGCTGTTCAGTGCGCGCTACATTAACGCGTGTACCTGCGGTTTCTTCCATCCACATCATGCCGCCTCCGGCACCGCAGCACATACTGTTCTCACGAGAACGGTCTTGTTCAACCAACTCAACCCCTGGAATTGCTCGCAGTACATTGCGCGGTTCCTCATACACTTCGTTGTAGCGGCCAAGATAGCAAGAATCGTGGTACGTAATACGCTCTCTAACTTCATGCTGCGGCTTAAGACGCCCCTCTTTCACCCACAGATCCAACAGCTCGGTGTGATGGAAAACGTCAGCCGTAAGGCCAAATTCGGGATATTCATTTTTGAATGTATGATACGTATGCGGGCACGTCGTTACGATTTTCTGAACCTTATACTTTTGAAAAGTCGCAATATTGTCCGCACACAGCTGTTGGAATAGAAATTCATTGCCCATACGGCGAGGTGTATCGCCTGAATTCTTCTCTTCATTGCCCAAAATGGCAAAGGAGACGCCAGCTTCTCTCATCAATTTCACAAAAGAATGCGTGATCTTACGGCTGCGATTATCGTAGGCTCCCATGGATCCCAAGAAAAATAAGTACTCGAATTTCGGGTTTTCCTTCACCGTACGCACACCGAGTTCATCATCGGGATCTACTTCTTTGACCCATTTCACGCGATCATTCCGGCTAATGCCCCAAGGATTTCCTTGTCTCTCGATGTTCTGCAGAGCCCGCCTGCCATCATGAGGCATGCTGCCTTGCGTCAATACAAGATGTCGGCGTAGATCGATAATCTTATCCACATGCTCATTCCCTACAGGACATTGATCTTCACAATTGCGGCAGGTTGTACAAGCCCACAGCTCTTCTTCCGTAATAACGCCGCCAATTAGCTCAACTTCAAGCGGGTTATGGGTACTTGGACTAGCGAAAGCAAAAGCTGGCACCCATGGTGACTTCGATGTGATGGCGGCGCCTTTTTCCGTCAAATGATCACGAAGCTTCGTAATCAAATGCATCGGCGAGAGCATCTTGCCTGTTGTATTCGCGGGACACACATTCGTGCAGCGACCGCATTCTACACAAGAGTAGAAATCAAGCATCTGCTTCTGCGTGAAATCCTCGATTTTGCCTACACCGAACGAATCCGCCTCTTCATCCTCCAAATCCAGAGAAGCCAATTTACCAGTAGGCTCCGTGCGGCGCAGCAAGATATTGATAGGTGCTGTAATAATGTGAAAATGCTTCGACTGCGGCACATAGATTAGAAATGAGAGTAGGATCAGCAAATGCATCCACCAGCTTATATAGAAACCAACCGTTGCCGCTGTATGCGAAAGGCCGCTAAAAGCTGCTGCAAACAGAGATGATATTGGTGCAAATGCGGATGTCTCCATCCCTTCTTTTACCCGTTCAAACCCACCGCTGACGACAACAGATAGCATCAAGAAAAAAATGAAAAATATAACGATACTAGGCTTCCAACCGCGTTTCAGCCGTTTCAGTTTCTCTACATAACGGCGATAAGTAGCGTATCCCATAGCTAGAAGAATCAGCGCTACCGTCACTTCCTGCATCAAAGTGAAGTAATTGTAGCCCGGTATTGGTAACCCATGGCCAATTAATCCCTTCAAAATGAGATCCAGCGCCCCAAGCTGCAAAATAATGAATCCATAAAAGATTACAATGTGCATGATGCCGCTCTTCTTATCCTTCAATAGCTTGGTCTGGCCAAATACCTGAATCGCAAACTCCTTCAACCGCGCCTTCGCTTCCGTTTTCAAATTCACAGACTTGCCCAGCCTGATGTACAAATAGCGGTGATACACAACTCGGACAAATAAATAAACCGCAAACCCCGTAACCGCAAGAAATAAAAGAAACTGAATGAGCGAACCGGTCATTGAGGACCCTCCCTAGCGTTTTGCGTTAGCAAAACTTTCTTCGCAAGCTTTTTCTGTGTTTTCTTGAGACTCATTAAGATTTCCTAAAATCTCGTAAGATTTCGTGAGATTTCGTGAGATTTCGTAAGATTTCGCAAGAGTGAGCTTAGCAAGTCCCCCCTACTACTCCATCCAAAATCCCCGCAAATTAGATTTTTTGAGCGATTACCAGATAATAAGAGCCTTTAGAGACTGCTATTTCCTCATTTTCGTTGCCTTCTCTGGCTTTAAGAGCCTCTAGAGACTCTTATTCCACATGAATCACACCATCTTGCTCGGAATCCAGGTAAATAGGAGCCTCTGGAGACTGTTATTTCCCTATTTTCTTTGACTTCTACAGATATAGAAGTCTCTAGGGACTCTTATTCCACACTAGCCGCACCATCCAGCACGAATCCATACAAATGTGCACCATTATATCACTCCACCAAATGGAATCCGAGATCCACTCATCCCGCTAAGTAACCGCTTACATTCATGTATCGTAAAAAAGCAAGTTCCATTAGACCCTATTTCCAGAGTTGAAAACTGCTTCATTGTGAAGTGTAAGCCGGCAAACTTTCCTACTTGCTTTAATCAGCTGAATAAGTCGTTGACAAGGCGTACTGCGTATTTTATGATGAAATTATGAAAATGAATGAGTATTCATTCACCGATATTTGTATTCTAACACCGAGGTGATCTCCTTGACAAGTGGCAAAAAACCAGACAAGTATTACGCAATACTCGAAGGCGCTCTAAAAGTGTTTGCTGAGCACGGCTTTCATAAATCCCAAGTCTCCAGAATCGCCAAGGAAGCTGGAGTTGCCGATGGTACCATCTATCTTTATTTCAAGAAGAAGGAGGATATTTTGACCAGCCTGTTTCAGGAGAAATTAGGCGAACTTGTAGAGAAACTCAATAATGGGCTGAATGACCAAATGACAGCAAGAGAAGCGCTGCACAAAGTATGTGAGATTCATTTCAGCGTCCTGGAAGAGAATATTCATCTTGCCTACCTCACCCAAATTGAACTCAGACAGAGTGATCTTGAGCTTCGCAAAGAGATTGGCCTTGCACTAAAGAGATATATTATCCTCATTGAAAATATATTAGAAAAAGGGAAGAAAGACGGCAGTTTCCGTCCTGATTTTGAAGTGAAGCTTGTGAGGCTTCTCATTTTTGGCGGTATGGATGAAGTCGTTACTTCTTGGCTTATTTCCGGGCAGAAGTATTCGTTAACCGCTCAAGTTGGACCTACCATTGATTTTTTCATGAAAGGCATCGAGTCTTAAGGTCTGTATAACATGTATATTCAGGAAGGAGCTTGACTATGGATATTTTTGTTTTGTTGAAGCAAACGTTTGACACGGAGGAAAAAATCGTCCTGAAGAACGGGGCCGTTCAAGAAGATGGCGTGAAATTCGTCATCAATCCTTACGATGAATATGCGGTTGAGCAAGCTATTCAAATTCGAGATGAGCTGGGCGGCAAGGTTACTCTGCTCTCCGTTGGTCCCGAACGTACTGCCGAAGCGCTACGAACTGCGTTGGCGATGGGGGCTGATGAAGCTGTTCTTATCTCCGATGAGCGCATTAAAGGAGATGAGTTCGAAGTGGCTGAAATTTTGGCCAACTATTTGCGCGGACAGTCAGTCGATCTCCTATTAGGCGGTAATTTCTCTGTCGACAATGGGGCTGGGCAAGTCGCAATCCGACTCTCCTCCCTCCTCGGCTTACCTCATGTAGCCTCAATAACGAAGTTGGAAATTTCCGAAGGAAAAGCGGTTGCCCACCGCGATGCAGAAGGCGATATTGAAGTGATCGAGGTACCTCTCCCTGCTCTGTTCACGGCACAGCAAGGCTTGAACGAGCCGCGCTACCCTTCACTTCCTGGCATTATGAAAGCAAAGAAAAAACCGTTCCAGCACTTATCGCTAGATGATATTGATGGCGCTGATTCTGCTGTCGCCAAAACAGAACGCCTTGACTTGACCTTGCCTCCCGAGCGAAAGGCTGGCCGCATACTAAAAGGCGACCTTCCACAGCAAGTTACCGAACTCGTGCAAGCATTACGCAGTGAATCCAAAGTGATCTAAATAAGGGGAGGCTACATTCATGAGCAAAACATATCTCGTTGTTGCAGAAGCACGCGGCGGCAAGCTGCGGCAAGTATCCTTTGAAGCATTACGCGCAGCGCAGCTTTCCGCTGCTGATGGCGATGCCATCGCCGCCGTTTTGATTGGCGGCGCAGGAAGCAAAGCGCTTGCCGGTGAGCTTGCGGCATATGGCGCAGACACCATCTATGTTGTCGAAGACAACCAGCTGGAGAGCTACAGCTCGGAAGCCTATTTGAGCGCTTTGCTGGCCGTCACGGATACCGCCCAGCCAGGCGCACTCTACTTCGGCCACACGGCAGCTGGCCGAGATCTCGCACCGCTGGCCGCGGCGAAGCTCGCAGCTGGCCAGCTCTCGGACGTTACAGCTATCTCGCGCAGCGGGGATAGCGTGCAGTTCACGCGACCGCTTTACGCTGGCAAAGCCGTCGAAAAGAAAGCGTTTACCGACCCGAATGGCACATGGGTCGTCACGATAAGACCGAACAACATCGCAGTCTCCGAGCCTGACGCTTCGCGTCAAGCTGAGGTCATCGATGTTGCTTACCCCGCTCCCTCCTTGCGCAGCATCATTAGGGAGGTCGTCAAGAAAACGTCCGGCACCATCGACTTGGCAGAAGCCAAGATCGTTGTCTCCGGCGGACGGGGCGTGCGCAGCGCCGATGGCTTTCAGCCGCTCGAAGAGCTGGCTGCCGTTTTGGGCGGCGCTGTCGGGGCTTCCCGCGGAGCCTGCGACGCGGGCTACTGCGAGTACGCGATGCAAATCGGCCAGACCGGCAAGGTCGTGACGCCGGAGATCTACATCGCGTGCGGCATTAGCGGCGCCATCCAGCATCTTGCCGGGATGAGCTCTTCGCGCGTCATCATCGCCATCAACAAGGATGCTGAGGCGCCGATCTTCAAAGTCGCCGACTACGGCATCGTCGGCGATCTGTTCGAGGTCGTGCCGCTGCTGACCGAGGAATTCCGCCAACTATTGAAGTAGAGGCTCCCTCTCTACTCGTAAATTATCCACCCTGATATTAGGCTCAGCCTGCTATCGGGGTGGTTTTTTTTAATATAAAGGGAGATTAGATCGCTGAATCCACTCCATTGTACATTTTCCAATGAAACATCTTAAAAGACAGGATAAAAAGTAATTCCACTGTATGAAATACAGTGCTTTTCCCGAAAACGGCTCAGGAATAGGCCATTGGAGGACATTCTATTGCATAATTCCAATGGAATGATGAATGTTCTGAGATCGCGTTGGTTTTCATTGTATTTTCTCCAATGGATCTACATATTTTATCTACTCGGTATTACCAATCGCTCATCCAAAGCTCATTTAATGCATTTGTGATGTACCAACAATCATTCATGGCTCATTAATACTCTTGTAATACACTTTAATCGACCCCCACTTAGATTTGCCCATGATCGCCGCAAATTCTTTGCTTGAACTCCACCCGGCTATCCAGTAAACTCAACATACATTCATAATGACAGGAGCATTTCCTATGCCTAAAACACCAACAGAAATCGTTCAGCAGTTTTTCAACCAAGTTCGTTCTGGCAAACAACCCGATGCCGCCATTCAATACATGGCCGAGCAGGTGCTTGCTCATCAAATGACCGCAGAAAACGAAACCACTGTTGGGCGCACACCAGCCAATTATGCTGACCACGTTAGGGAAATGATCGCAGCCTACGGTGATTTCCACCTTGAGGTACAAGAACTTATTGCACAGGATGATCGTGTTTACGTACGTTGGAAACAGACCGGCACTCATATTGGAGAAGTCGACGGCTTTCCGCCAACTGGACAAACCATCATTGAGATCGCCAGCGCTGTGTATCGCATCGAAAACGAACGAATCGTAGAATACTGGATACAAATCGATCGTGAAGGCATTCGTCAGCAGCTCCAAAGAAACGCCTAATTCACCTTGTTTCTCATTAAAAAGCAAAAGCTGCCCCTCACTCATAGATTTCTCTATAAAGAGGAGCAGCCTTCTTTATTCACTTCGTTATTCTAACCCCTAGATGCAACCCGCTCATTCAGCCATGCTGCAATGTCATCCATGACTTCATCTCGATTCACTTCATTCAACATTTCATGTCTGCCTCGAGGGTAGAGCTTACTGCTAACATTCTTAAGCCCAAGTTCCTCGTACATGCTAAGCAGCTTGCGCACACCTTTACCTCCACCAACTGGATCATCTTCACCTGAGAATACGTATAACGGCAAATCTTTACGAATTTGGTTGATGTGCTTTGCTTGATGAATTTCCTTTAGTCCTCGAAAGAAATCTCTGAAATAACCCGATGTAAATGTAACGCCGCAATAAGGATCGTCTACATACTTATCAACTTCACTTGCATCATTACTTAGCCAATCGAATGGCGTTCGGTTCGGTGCGAATCTTTTATTAAAAGCTCCAAATGATAGAGACGTAACAAGCTCACTCCGGTGATGATCTCCTCGAATAGCTGCTTCTGCTGTAGCAATGGCGATTGCTGCTTGTAATGCTGGTCCCTGTTTCCCATTGGTGCCTGACAAAATAATTCCTTGAACGTGGTCCGGATGTTTTGTTAAATATGATACCATGTAGTGCTGCGTTAGGAATGAGCCCATACTATGGCCCATCACAAACACAGGAATAGGATTAGAATACCTTTTACGAATCTCGTTAGTGATCTGTCCCATATTTTCAACCATGCCATGAAAGCAATCTTTGCCAAATTTACCTACGGCTTCTGGTGTTCCTGCTGTTCGTCCATGCCCCAAATGATCGTTTGCATACACAGCATAACCTTGGCTCGTTAATAATGCAGCTAGCCTCTCATACCTAACGGCTGTCTCGGACATGCCATGTGCGATTTGCACAATCGCTTTTATTTCACTGGTCTCATCAGGCAGCCATTCATATACATAGTTATTATTCTGCATGGAGTCTTTCCATATAAAATGCTTCTTCTGCATAAGATCCCTCCATTAACTTTCCATTTCACTCCAAAATGTTACGCCTGTTCATCCTCATTATAAAGCTTCCGCTCCATGAAAACAGCCCCCTTTCCGCAGAAAGAGGGCTTGTAGACCACTTTAATATTGAAACGCTATATGCTAACCTTTACTCGTTTGTTTGACTGATTTTACTGCTTGCAATTGGGATTGCGGATGAGATGACGCGTCGTATCGTTTTCTCTCTGTCTTATCGATTTGAGCTATTTTACCATCGTGAACGACGATTTGAACGGAACCGTATTCCAACCCGTTTAACATTTGTTTAATTCTATCCACCCAAATATCATCTAACTCTAGTGGTTTCGCCATTCTCTTACCTCCACTTCCATTAAATTGTCCAATCGTTCCAATCTTTTTTCTGCTTCTGAATAAAGATCAGCCAATTCCCTGTTTTCTCAAAAAGTTCTTTTTTTGAGCTTGTTGTTGAATAAGTATGATCTGCTTGATAGACAAGCTCGAGTTCACATTGACCCTCTGAACGCATCCAGAACATCTTCTGGTATAACGGTGCATAATCGACTGGTATCGTATCGTCGGCAGTACCGTGAACAACGAGGACATCTCCGTTAAATTTACGCAGTTGTTCAAACGGTTGATGCTGAGATAAGGAATCAAAAAATTGACTTGTTAATACATAGCCATGGTGATCGATTGCTCCACCTATAGGAAGTTTCTCGTATTCACTCTTGCCTACAATTCTTACAATATCATTGTGTGGATGTGCGACAGCTGACCATAGCACAAGTGTTTTCACGCGATTATCTCTCGCCGCAGTTAAAACGGCAGCCGCACCGCCTAAACTATGACCCACCAAGATCACACGACTAAGATCTACACAATCAATCGTTGAGGCATAATCAATAACACTTCGCGTTTGTTCAATCAGAACATCCAGCCCGCCAGCGCCGTATTCGCCAGTGCTCTCACCGCAGCCCCCATAATCGAAACGAAGAACCAGATATCCTTGCGAGCTAAACTCACGAGCTGCTTTCACAAATAGGCGATCCACCCCTATCCGACTGCCAATAAATCCGTGACAGATGATAATAAGCGGCCAACGTTGACAATCAACTTGCGCGGCTCCTGATTGATTAGTCGGGTAATGTAACGTTGCGGCCAATTCGACGTCGTCGCTTTGAATTGTGATAGCATGCTCCATGATGTTAACTCCCTTTCGTATTCACATATAATTCCGATGAGTTTAGTATGAATTAGTTATAAGCCAATATTAACATCACCTACTAGAGGTGTCAATCCTATTTTTAACATATTTTCGGGAATTATTACTGGTCCTAATTCGATGTTTTTTTACTTATAATGTGGATAGAAAAGACTCCCACCTTACTCTAGTGAGAGTCTTTCCATATTTACCTTTCATTAACCACGCTTCACTCGCCGTCTGACGATGAATTTGTTATACGCATATTAAATTGTACATGCGATGCAATAGCCCAGCAAGGCTGCACCTGCTGCGGAACGAGCTAATATTTGTCGGAATAAAGGTGTTAATGCATACAAGCCTCATGAAAAAACAAACCTACTTTCCTTTACTATCAATTTCGCTCTTCAGATTTGATGCTCTATTCGTTCCCAAAATGAAAAGGTTTTGATTGATGAATCCATACACTTTGAACCAAACCCATAGATAACATATTAGTCATAAGAGAACTTCCTCCATAGCTGACAAAGGGGAGTGCAATTCCTGTAAGCGGCATTAGACCCGTATGCATCGCTATATTCTCAAATATTTGCAAAGTAAACATTGATATCACACCTATTATCAAATAAGAACCCGCTAAATCTTCGCAATCCATAGCGATTCGAATCATTCGATAAATTAAAAAAAAGTAAAGTAATAATAAAACGGCCGAACCAACAAAACCAAATTCTTCACCAATGACCACATAAATCGAATCTGCATAGTCATATGGAATATATCCGCTCTGTATCATTTTACCGTGCAGATATCCTTCACCCATTAATTCTCCCGAACTTATTGCCCTCAAGGAGTTCACAACTTGATAACTCTGGTCCGGATCACTAGCTGGATTCAGAAAAGTTTGAATTCTATGAAGTTGATACGGCTTTACAATTTTATTGAATAAGGTTGTATCAACAAAGTATAGGGCTATAATACTTCCAATAATCCCGATAATCACAAGCAACCCGATGAGTCCATGCTTAAAACGAATCTTCCCGATCCAAAGCATACCTATCAAAATACAGATAAAAACAATCGATGTTCCCATATCCGGCTGTTTCATTACTAACAGAAAAGGTATTCCCACAACCACAATCATAGGAATGATATCTTGAATAAATCGCAGATATTCCCCTTTACGTTTTCCCAGCATCTTGGCTAACAGTAGGATGACGAATACTTTTACCAGTTCAGAAGGCTGAAACTGCATAAAATGAAGATTGATCCATCGCTGAGATCCGTTGATGTTCAAGCCTTTAAACATCACAAAGATTAAAAGCAATATGCCAAATATATATAGATATAAGGATAAGTGACGTACAATATCCCGATAATCAAGCATGCTCAGGACCAGCATTGGCACAAACATGGCGGCGAACATGACCAAGTTGTTCATAGGCAGCCCAGCATATTTTGTATTATTCGTGGCACTGTAGATCACTATAGTACTGATAGCCATAAAACATAACAATAAAACGATAATAATAAGATCAATTTTTTTCGCTCTAAGTACCAGTTCTTTGATCACACGAGGCTCTTCCCTCTCTAGAGATATTTAGTAAGATTCCAATGCTCGGCATGCTAATTAGTAATGAAGATCCCCCATCTTCTTTAAAATAAAAAACCGTGCTGCGCACGGGTCATACAGTTATATCGAAACTGGAGTTAACAACATTTCGCAGTAATCATTAGGAAGAAAGAATTTCGAAATATAAACCTAAAAAAATTAGCCTTTTCTCCAAAATACAACAGGATTCCATTGATAATTAGAAATATAGCAGCGCTAGTCACACTACTGAAAAGATGCCTCAGTGTTTTTTCCAAAATCACACCGATCAATGCTGCAGGTACGGTTCCCGCAATAACAAGCAAAAGGATTTTTTTAGATTGGGATGGTCCACCTGAGAATAGGGAGCGCAGCATATTCACCCAATCACGGCTGAATGATAGGTTGTTTCATTGTTATGTCTAGTTATCTTGGAATTCATTTCATTCCCTCTTCTGTCATAATCTTGGGGGATCGATGTCAATGGATGAGCTGTTCTTCCTTACGTCTTCGATTATTATCTCGAGAAATACTTAATAAAATTCCAGTACTTGCCATACAAAGAATTAATGACGATCCGCCGTAACTGATAAAGGGAAGCGGTACCCCAGTTACAGGTATGCTGCCAGTTACAGCCCCTAGGTTCAACAGGAATTGCATACCGATCATCGATACGATTCCCATTCCAAGTATCATTCCAAAAGGGTCATTACTTTGAATTGCCGCAGTAAATCCTCGCCAGAAAAAAAGAAAGAAAGCAATGAAAAACAAAGTTGTACCGAGAAGTCCTACTTCCTCTCCGATAACAGCAAAAATAAAATCCGTATGTGCTTCGGCAAATAAAAGAGCTTCTGAACACTTCTTCCTAATCCTGTTCCCGTAAGGCCCCCATGTCCTAAAGCATAAAGGGACTGAATAAGCTGGTACCCTGAATCGGACTGGTTATCGAATGGATTTAAAAAAGAATGGATTCGCTTGAGTCGGTAGCTTTGACTTATCGCAAGGTATATAAAAATCGGTACAAGTCCCAGACCAAGCATAAACAGATGGCGCAAATTGACTCCGCCGATCATAATGATCGTACCAGCAATAGAAGCCAGGATTAGTACGGTACCGAAATCAGGCTGCTTCATGACAAGCGATAGAATCAAACCAACCATGATCAATAAGGGAAGCAATCCTCTTTTGAACGATCGGATCTGCTCTCCTTTTTTGCTGATCAAAGCCGATAAATACACAATAATGGATAATTTAGTGAATTCAGACGGTTGTATATTGAACCCGCCCACTACAAACCATCTTTTAGCTCCGTTAATGTTCGTACCCACAATTAAAACTAAAACAAGCAATAACAACGAGAATAGCATCAAGCCAGGTCCAGCTTTTTTCCAAATTGAAAAAGGCAGGTTCATAAAAATGAGCATTAAAATAAGTCCGATCCCCGCAAATATGCCTTGTTTTAACAAGTAATACCAGCTACTTTCATGTGTAAAGACAGCCTTTGGTGAACTTGCACTAAAAATCATGACTAGGCCGAAACCGACCAGCAAAACAGTTAAAAACAGAAGTAGAAAATCCGGGCGGCCCTTTATTTTACGATTCACATTATAAAACCCTCCGCAAGAAACGTGTCTAGTGAAACTTATTTTATTTCGATCATTAATCACAAAAAAAAGCTCTCTCCTACGAGAGAGTCTTGGCAATCCACCTGCACGATTGGCCAGAAAGTTCGCTCTCTAAATCCATTTACATTTTCTTAGGAATTTTATTCAATTCAAGATGTCCTTGATACCATTGCTTGGTCCATAGTTTTAATGTATTGTTTCTCCATTCATAAATATCCAGTCCATTTTCTCCCGCGCCCATGGACCATCCCAGAATGATCTCAGGCCGACCGTCGTCAGTAACATCTGAAAGTCCCGCGTAATCTAAACCATTACCGAAACCCTTTGTATCCCAAATGATTCGCCATTCTTCATTATGCTGCTTCAACAACGCTGCCTTTAATATCTTGTCATTGGTGACGTTATCTTCATAAACAACCATAGCCTCATCGATGCCGTCTCCATCCACATCTCCAAATGAAATGCCATTGCCCTTCTTCCCTTGATCCGAGACGATTAGCCGGGCTCCTTCTGGCAGTAAAGTTCGGAGGATTGTACTGAAATTGTCCCTCTGGATATTCACTTTAGAGGACGGCGATTTAATTAAATCCACTGGCGTTAAAGGTATTCCACACCCGCTAATTAACAATAATGAAGTTACAATGAGACTTGTACAAATCCATTTACTAAACATACTATTCTCTGCTCCTTGCATGTCATTGTACTGCTCTATTTTATATTTTTAAGGGAAATAAAATGTTATGAAAAAGTTAAAATTAATTCTACCTTATCTCGGAAGATAGATATCGACTTTTGTTCCTTTTCCTACCTTGCTGTTAATTTTTAACTGTCCGTGATGCAATTTGATGATTTGTTCGGATATGGATAATCCTAAACCGCTTCCAGCAGCATGGGGGTTGCCTTTGTAGAACTTTTGATATACATTCGCCAAGTCTTGCTCCGCGATTCCCAAACCCGTATCCTCCACGGTAATGATGACTTGTTGTTGATCCGAGTGAGCATACACTTTAATATTTCCATTTGGCCCCGTAAATTTTAGTGAGTTGTCTATTAGATTAATTAATACCTGTTTCAACCGATTTTCGTCGGCTTGAATGACAGGAAGTGTATCATCAGTCTCCACGTCAAATGAAATGCTCTGTCGAGCTGCTCTTGGAGCAAGCTGTTTTCCTATATGCCGAAGCAATCCATGAAGCTGAACTGGTGTGCAGGTTAAAGCAATTCGTCCGTTATCCAATTTAGCAAAATCAAGTAATTCATCTACCATCCGGGTTAACCTGTCGGTTTCCATCTCGATAATTTCAAGTCCGTCATTAAGCATGTCCTTGTCATCACCCTCAGTCGAATGTAAGGTGACCACCCAACCTTTTATAGACGTTAATGGCGTTCGAAGCTCATGGGAGACCGATGATATGAAATCGTTTTTGAACTGTTCGTTTTGCTGTATCTTAACTGCCATTGAATTTAAAGTATCTGCCAACGCCCCTAGCTCGTCCTGATATCGTTTATTAGCTCTTACGGAAAAGTCCCCTTCCGCCATTTTTTCTGCAGCAAGCTTAAGCCCAGTGATTGAACTCGTAATCGTTCTAGATAGAACGATACCGAGAATGGCTACAATGGCAACAACTAGAAGTCCAACTGCAATAAAGATGGCAGAAACTTGGTTAATCGTCTTCACCGTTTCTGTTAAAGAGGTCACAAACCTAACAGCCCCCACGGTACTATCCTTGGCTTGCAACGGATAAGAAATTGCTAATATAGCTTCCTTTGTGGACGGGTTATTTCCTCTCCAAGTTCCGACTTTTCCACTGCACGCCTCTTGCACATCCTGATATTTGATCATATTCTCACCTGCTTGAAATCCGGTTGAGTCCTGAAGAAGTTGTCCGGATGAACTTATGATTTGGACTTGCGCGGCGGAATTTTGAGAAAATCCACTTAAAAGTCTTTCAGATTGCTTCTCTAAATCTTCGTCAGCAAAATATTGATGATAGAAAGAAGCGGAAAGTTCCGCTTGATTCATCAGAATGCGTTCAACATTATGAAAATAATAATAGTTCACCAAAGCAATTAGAATAAATTCCAGAATGGTAACCGTAATTAGAATGACAACGAAATAACTCCCTACTAATCTTTTTTGAATACCCAACCTTTCAAACCTCCTGTCTCCAGCGGTACCCCAGTCCCCAAACCGTTTCGATCAACTTCGGCTTGGAGCCATCATCTTCAATTTTTTCCCTTAGTTTTCGAACATGGACATCTACGGTTTTGGTATCACCCACAAAATCTTCTCCCCAAATAAGGTTCAGAAGCTCATTTCTGGATAAAGCTTTATCGGGGTTTTCCAAGAATGTTTTGACCATTTGATATTCCTTCGGTGTTACCTCAATGATACAGTCATGTTTAAATAACTTATTAGCATCCAGATCAAGGCGGATAGAACCAGACTGAAGTGTTTTTCTTTGTGGTTCCGCCACCTTCTGGGTACGACGTAATATCGTTCTGATTCTTGCTACAAGCTCTAACGGATTAAAAGGTTTTACAATGTAATCGTCAGCACCAAGCTCAAGCCCTCTGATCTTGTCCAAATCTTGCGCAAGCGCAGTCAGAAAAACAATGACAATATCAGGATCAATATCTCTTAGCTTCTTACAAAAATCAAACCCATCCATATCGGGTAGCATAATATCCAGAACTACAACATCGGGCCGACTTATGGCGAGGCTTTTCAAAGCCATCTCTCCTAAAGATGCCTCGGTGACTTTAAATCCAACTCTGTCTAAATTAATCGCCACAAAACGTCTAATATTGTCATCGTCCTCAACAATGAGTACATCGTTTCGATATAAAGTTTCCATAATTGCCTCCCTAAAACCAGATGAATTCAATACTAAAAAACAAAAAAAGCTCTCCATATAAAAACGAGAGCTTGAGAGGTTCGGATCCTCTTTGTTTTTCTAACGCTTATGTATAACAAGGGCCTATTCATCACATCTGGATATTACTATCGATAGTTGACATTGTCAATATGGTCTATTTGTTGTTTTCAACCGGCAATTCTAGATCCGGATCATCTTTTGAATTTATTGAAGAAAAAAGTTTTGGAAACCGATGTGGTATATCCATGATCAAAAAAGCTAAAAAAGTTCCAACACAACCAGTAATATAATGTCCAGCACCAATCATTAGACCAATCGAAGCACTAACCCACATACCCGCTGCTGTAGGTAATCCACGAATAATTCCGACTTTATCTTTTAAAATGATCCCAGCCCCAAGAAAACCAACTCCAGTTACAACTTGGGCAGCTATTCTATCAGGATCATGGGCAGAAAAACCGAATATGCCGGCAACTGTAAACATACATGACCCGAAACAAACCAACGCATACATGCGAAAGATTGAACCTCGGTGAGATATGGGCAAGTCGGTATAAGTTTCTCTTTCCCATCCAATGAATCCACCTGCGATAAAGGCGATAACTAACCGAAGCACGATGGCAGATATATTATTTAATTCTATATATAGGGATGCTAGCACAAAAAAGTACCTTCTTTCGTTCGTCTAACTTGGGAAAAACCAGCATAAACAAAGGGTCATCGTAGCATTATAACCAATCATGAACAGAATAAAACTTTGTACTTTTTCCCAATTAGCCAAATGATATAGGAAATCACGTTAAATACTTACATATACTTAATTTTTACTTTAACATACTTAAAAATCATGATAAACTTACTTATAAGAGGTGATGATGATGTATCAAGAAGAACGATTACTGAAAATACTCAACTATATTAATGAACACCATGCCATGAGTGTTATGGATATCTGCTCTCTTCTAGATGTATCTAGGGATACAGCCCGAAGAGATATTGTTAAATTAGTACAAGAAGGGATCGTTATTCGTACACATGGAGGCGTCGCTCTGCCTCAATTGCAGAAGGAAATAGCCACCTATCAGGAACGCTTAATTGACGAAACAGCCAGTAAAAGAAAAATCGGGAAGTTAGCAGCTAAACTAGTTCAAGATCGGGAAACAGTCATTTTAGACGTATCAACTACGGTACAGTCTGTAGCAGAACAAATTTCAGCTAAAAATATTACGGCTGTCACACATTCCATAGACATTGTAGGGATTCTCTCAGGACGGGAAGATCTGCAAGTTTATGTGCTAGGGGGCTATTTGCATACCAAAAATCGTTTATTATATGGACCTTCCGTCATTGATAAGCTGAGAGAATTAAGAGCTGATAAGGCATTTATCGGAGCTACAGCTATACGAACCGATGGGCTTTACTTTCCTAACGAAGATGATATTTCTGTTAAAAAAGAGATGGCCCACAGATCGGATCAGGTCATTGTTGTGGCTGATTTCACGAAGTTTACAAGCAAGTCGGTTTATCGTTTAGATTTTGACTTTGTAGATATTTTGATTACCGATCAAGAGGTGCCTATCGAAATAAGAGAAGTACTTCATAATAAAAATATAACGATTATTCAATGTGAGGAGAAAGACAAATACGAGGAGGATAACAAAGATGAGTCTTAAAATTTTGCACAACGTAAACGTGGTTCAACCAGACGACCTTGTTCTACCTGTCACACTTTGGATAAGAAACGGAATTATCGAAAAGCTAGTAAGTGGTCTTTCTTCTCTTCCGGAGGGCGAATATGAACTTATGGATGGCCAAGGACATTTATTGATTCCTGGTATGATCGATGTGCATATCCACGGTGCTAACGGGTTCGATATGATGGATGGCAGTGAAGCGAGTATTCAAGAGGTTTCGCGGGCTTGTTCTGAAACGGGCTGCACCTCGTTTCTGGTTACCTCTGTTAGCTCTACAATTGAAGAATTACTAGCCATGATTCGTAGTGTGAAACGTGTAATCGGGCATGAAGTCGGGGCCAAAATTGCCGGGCTTCATCTAGAGGGTCCTTACCTGAATCCGAAGCGTAAAGGTATGCAAAATGAACGTTTTTTACGACATCCGAATCTTACTGAAATGAAAGAAATTTTTAACGAAGCAGATGGACTGATTAAGATGGTTACCATAGCCCCCGAATTACCTGGCGGGATGGAGCTCATCTCTTTTCTAAAAGAAAATGGCGTCATAATCGCCGTTGCGCATTCGGATGCGACATACGAGGAAGCCAAGCAAGCCTTTGAAGCCGGAGCAAGTCACGTAACGCATTGTTTCAATGGCATGCGTCCGATTCATCATCGTGATCCCGGTCTGGTTGTAGCCGCTTTTGAAGAAGAACATGTAAGCCTCCAAGCGATTGTTGACGGCATTCATTTGCATCCTGCGATCGTTCGAATGATGCATCGTTTGAAAGGACCCGATGGCATGGTACTTATCACAGATGCTTTACAAGCCATGGGACTAGGTGATGGGAATTATGTATTCGGTGGCCATCATGTTACGGTTTCCGAAGGTGTAGCACGCCTAGAGGATGGGACTTTAGCCTCCAGTACGGTTACAATGAATGAGGCACTGCGTCTAACCGTAGAAACCGGCATTTCTTTAAAAGACGCGGTTCAAATGGCCTCAACCACACCTGCACGAATATTAAGCCTTGATACAATAGGTAGGATCTCCAAGGGTCTTGATGCTGATCTTGTCTTGTTAAATGAACAATTCCAAGTGCAATGGACCATGATTAAGGGTCATATCGTCTAATGATGGTATAAAGGATGCTGAGCAGGAAAATCTTCCTTCAAGCTCACTGGCAGAAACAGACACTTAGAGGGATCGAGGCCATGCGAGAAAGGGCAGGCTGTTGATAATTCGCCCGCCCTCTCTGCTGTTGAATGGCTCAATAAAATATTGACACTTACGATTTGGCCATGGAATAGCAGGATGCCATGATATCTTCAGGAACCATACTACCTCCGGTTGCCCAAATGATGTGTGTGGCATTCATTAGTTTTTTTCGCAAGTCATGCTTTTCCACATAATTGTGCCCGGCTTCGCTCTTGAATAATTGAATGGCGCCATAAGCACCCGCCAATGCCGAAGGCTCTAGGTGAATGTTTTCCGTATCGACTAGCGCACGTAACAGTTCAAACAACTGATCGTCACTCACTGTATAAATTCCACTCAATAAACCTTCGACGGTTTTTCCAACAAAACCGGACGGCCTTCCCACTGCTAGTCCGTCAGCAGTTGTGATGTTGTCTATCCCAAAATCTTGTACAGAAATTCTATTGTGCATGCCCGTCATTAAACCAAGCAGCATACCTGGTGAATGGGTAGGCTCACCGAAAAAGCAATGTACTTGATCCTTATAGAGCAGCTTCAAGCCAAAAGCTACGCCGCCCGGTCCCCCTCCTACTCCACATGGGAGATATACAAACAGCGGATGGTCTTCATTTACAATGACCTTCCTGTCTTCCAGTTGTTTCTTTAATCGGGAGGCGGCTACCGCATACCCCAAAAATAAATCTTGGGAATTTTCATCATCAATGAAATAACAAGTAGGGTCTTGTTCCGATTGTTTACGTCCTTCTTCTACGGCCTTGCTGTAATCCGATGCATATTCGACGACAACCACGCCTTTTTTTCTAAGTAAATCTTTTTTCCACTGCTTTGCATCCGCAGACATATGTACAGTTACATGGAACCCGATTTCGGCACTAATAATTCCAATGCTCATCCCTAAATTACCTGTTGATCCTACGGCGATAGAATATTGTGAAAAGAAATCCTTGAAAGCTTGGTCAGCCAGGATAGAGTAATTCTCTTCAACGGTAAGCATGTTATGCTGGATAGCTAAATCTTCAGCATGCTTCAATACCTCATAAATGCCGCCTCTTGCTTTTATAGATCCTGAAATGGGCAGATGGCTATCGCACTTGAGCCATAATTGCCCAAGAATTTTGTGACCGTACCTGTCCTCCATATGTTGTTGCATAGCTGGAATTTGCACGAGAGTAGACTCAATGATCCCATTCATTTGTCTTGTTTCAGGAAAAGCTTTGGCCAGATAAGGAGCAAACCGTTGTAACCTCTGCTCCGCATCCTGGACATGTTTTTCTTCCAAGGGAAGTTCGCCAGCAAATTGTTCAAATGGTTGGTAATGAGGATTGGTCCAAAATACTTCCTCGGTGGAAATCAATTGCGTTATCAAAGGAAATTCCTCTATCCATCGTTCCAACGATTTCCCCAGAATATTGTTGTTGTACATGTCTTATCCCTCGCTTCGCTTTCAACGATTCTTCTTTTTCATTGTTTTAACCCTTTAATGAGCAGATTTACATAGTTAGCGGCCTTTATCATGTGCGTCCCGTACCAGCTGAAACTCTCTCCGTCAACCAATATTGTTTTGGCACCTGCTACATTTTCAACGAATGCTTTCTTGTGTATGTCTTTAAAAGGATAGGGCTCAGAGGATAAAAAGATAAAATCTGGTTGTGCCCGCTGAAATTCCTCAATCGTCACAATCGGGTATCTTTCCGGACGATCCTTGAAAACATTTGTAAAACCGGACTTTTCCAGCATAGAGTCAATGTAGGTGCGTTGGCCTGCAACCATAAACGGATTTTTCCATATGACATAAGCCACTCTCCGCTGATTGATTGGCTGGAGACGTTGAAATTCCTTGCGAATTTCTTTCACCATGCTTTCAGCCGGTTCTTCGCGGTAGCAAATAGCCCCTAAATCCCGAATCATCTGTAATGCGTCATCATAATGCTCTACATTCGTCACATAGACCGGAAAATGTTTAGCCAGGTTCTCGACCATTTCCTTAGGGTTTTCTTCTTTTTCGGCGATGATCAGATCCGGCTTGAGTTGCGTGATCACATCCTCTTTGACTTGTTTAGTCCCCCCTACGATGATGGCTTGTTGAATTTGATTGGCAGGATGGATGCAATACCTCGTTCTTCCTACGATCCGGTCGGAAAGCTGCAAAGCATACAACGTTTCTGTGATCGATGGACATAACGAAATTATCCTGTTAGGAGGAAACGGAAATGTGACTTTTCTTTGCAAATGATCTTCCCAAGTTTTCACAGTCATTCCAATCACCTCGAAACCTACATATTTCGGCGATATTGTCCCCCTACTTCATATAAAGCGGTGGTAATCTGTCCAAGGGAATTTACTTTAACGGCTTCCATCAGTTCTTCGAAAATGTTGCCATCTTGAAGGGCAACCTGTTTCAGGCGTTCAAGCGCAATAGGACCTTGTACTTCGTGCTTCGACCAGAAAGCTTGAAGATTATCGATCTGGGTTCGCTTTTCTTCTTCCGTCGAACGTGCTAGCTCAATTTCAACCGATGTCTCACCTGCATTCGGATTAATGAACGTGTTCACACCAATAATAGGCAGCTCTCCGGAATGCTTCTTATGTTCATAATAGAGGGATTCCTCTTGAATTTTCCCTCTTTGATATTGGGTTTCCATCGCTCCCAGCACTCCGCCTCGATCGTGAATACGCTGAAATTCAACCAAAACGGATTCTTCCACAAGGTCGGTTAGCTCATCCACTATAAAGGAGCCTTGCAGCGGATTTTCGTTTTTCGCGAGACCTAACTCCTTATTGATGATCATTTGAATGGCCATAGCCCGGCGCACGGAGTTCTCCGTCGGCGTCGTGACGGCTTCATCATAAGCGTTCGTATGCAAGGAGTTGCAGTTGTCATATATCGCAATCAACGCTTGCAACGTTGTGCGGATATCATTAAAGTCCATCTCTTGAGCATGCAGGGAGCGGCCGGATGTTTGAATGTGGTACTTCAGCTTTTGGCTTCGTTCGTTTCCGCCGTACTTATTTTTGATGACGGTAGACCAAATCCGACGCGCCACTCGCCCCATGACGGTATATTCCGGATCTAAACCGTTGCTAAAGAAAAAAGACAAGTTTGGCGCAAAATCATCTATATGCATGCCACGGCTTAAATAATATTCGACATAGGTAAAGCCGTTCGTCAGCGTAAAGGCTAATTGGGAAATGGGGTTAGCTCCCGCTTCGGCAATATGATAGCCGCTGATACTGACGGAATAGTAGTTGCGTACCTTCTGATCAATGAAATACTGCTGGATATCCCCCATCATTTTTAGCGCAAATTCGGTAGAGAAAATGCAAGTGTTTTGCCCTTGGTCTTCTTTGAGGATATCCGCTTGAACCGTGCCGCGCACCGTTTGCAGCGTATACGCTTTGATGCTCTCGTATTCTTCTTGACGCGGTTGTCTTCCGCTTCTCTCGACGAATTTTTCGACCTGCTGATGAATGGCGGTATTCATAAACATCGCCAAAATCATCGGTGCCGGTCCATTGATGGTCATGGACACACTGGTGGAAGGATGGCACAGGTCAAAACCTTCATACAGCTTCTTCATGTCGTCCAATGTGCATATGCTCACACCGCTGTTGCCGATTTTCCCATAAATGTCGGGACGATAATCAGGGTCTTGCCCATACAAGGTGACACTGTCAAAGGCTGTGGATAATCGCTTGGCTTCATCATTTTGGCACAGGTAATGGAAGCGGCGGTTCGTGCGATCCGGCGTTCCCTCTCCGGCAAACTGGCGCTTCGGATCTTCATTCGTGCGCTTGAACGGAAATACGCCCGCCGTATAAGGAAAATAACCAGGCAAGTTTTCCTTCATCAGCCAGCGCATGATTTCACCGGAGTCCTCAAATTTCGGCAGACTGACCCGCGGAATCTTATTGCCGGACAGCGATTCGGTATATAAATGGGTAAAAATTTCCTTATCGCGAACTTTGGTGACCAACTGATCCTGTTGATAGGCTTCGCGGAAATTCGACCACTCTTCCAGCAACTGTTTGCATTCCGGATGGAACTTGGTTTCATAATAGGCGAGCATTTCGTCAAGCTTAGCCGTAAATTGCTGGGTTTCCGCCTCAGACATCATTTGCCCATTATCCGATTGCAACAGCATTCTGGTTCCCCTCATTTGGAACAGCTTGCGGGCAATCGCAACTTGTTCTTCCGTGAACCTCTTGTATTGCCGGACCGTTTGCACGATCTCGCCCAAGTATCCAGTTCGCTCAGGCGAGATAATCAAATTTTTCTTCGTCACTTTCCGAACCTTGTCATCATATTGGGTAGGCCAGGTGCCGCCGGTTTTCTTCTCCACGATCTTCATCAGATTGGCGAACAACACGTTGGTTCCCTGGTCGTTAAATTGGCTCGCAATCGTCCCGAATACCGGCAGTTCCTCATCGGGAACTTCAAACAACCGATGACTGCGCTTATATTGCTTGCGTACGTCGCGCAAAGCATCTTCGGATCCCCTGCGTTCAAACTTATTAATGACGATCACATCCGCAAAGTCGATCATATCGATTTTTTCCAACTGGGTTGCCGCTCCAAATTCACTTGTCATCACATACATCGCCACATCGCAAAGATCGACGATGCCGGAGTCTCCTTGTCCGATCCCGCTCGTTTCAATCACGACAAAATCATAACCGGCCGCTTTTACAACATCGATGGCTTCCTTGGTGGCGTAACTTAATTCAGACTTGGATCCCCGTGTTGCCATACTGCGCATATATACGCGCGAATGATGAATTGCATTCATCCGGATGCGATCCCCCAGCAATGCTCCCCCTGTCTTCATCTTGGAAGGGTCTATGGAAATAATGGCGATGGAACGATCAGGGAATTGCTCGAGATAACGCCGCACCAATTCGTCGGTCAATGAGCTCTTACCCGCTCCACCTGTTCCTGTGATGCCTAATACGGGGATGGTTGGCGCTTCCGCTTGCAATTGCTTCAAGGCAGCGGAAGCATCAAACTCTTTCTTATCGGCCTGTTCTTCCGCAAAAGTAATCAATTTCGCAATAGCGCCCCAGTTTTTGTCCAGTAAACATGCCAGCTCTTTCTCCAACTGCTTCGGTGTCGGAAAGTCGCATTCCCGAATCATATGGTTGATCATGCCTTGCAATCCAAGCTCGCGTCCATCATCAGGAGAGAAAACTTTGGCAATGCCGTATGCGCACAATTCCTTGATCTCGGAAGCGACAATCACCCCGCCCCCACCAGCAAAGATCTTGATGTGACCGGCTCCCTCTTGCTGAAACAAATCATGCATGTATTTCAAATACTCGACATGGCCGCCCTGATACGAGCTGATGGCGATGCCCTGCACATCTTCTTGAATCGCCGCATTCACGACCTCATGTACAGACCGATTATGTCCCAAGTGAATGACTTCCACACCAGAAGCCTGAAGTATGCGTCTCATGATGTTAATGGAGGCATCATGGCCATCGTATAAGGCTGCTGCCGTAACAAAACGCACATTATGGGTCGGGCGATACACCTGCGTTTCCACGTTCATCCCACCTTTTATCAACAAATTTTTTAGTCCTTTAACAAATATCCGGAAATGACTAAACGCTGAATTTCATTCGTTCCTTCGTAAATTTGCGTAATTTTGGCATCGCGCATATACCGTTCCACAGGATATTCACGGGTATATCCATAGCCGCCGAAAACCTGAACAGCTTCAACCGTCACGTCCATGGCGGTATCGGATGCAAACAACTTGGACATGGCGGATTGCAAACCATATGGAATCCCTTGATCCTCACGCCATGCGGCTTGATACGTCAATAATCGGGCAGCTTCGATTTTCGTTGCCATATCCGCTATTTTGAATTGAATCGCTTGAAGCTTGCTAATCGGTTTGCCAAACTGAATGCGTTCCTTCGCATAACGTGCCGCATGATCCAAGGCTCCTTGAGCAATCCCCAGAGCTTGTGCCGCAATCCCATTACGGCCTCCGTCAAGCGTCGTCATCGCAATTTTGAATCCTTCGCCTACTTGACCCAACAAGTTTCCCTTCGGAACACGGCAATCAGTAAAAATAACTTCTGTCGTGGCAGAAGAACGAATGCCGAGCTTTTTCTCCTTTTTCCCTACGGAAAAGCCAGGGAAGCTTTTTTCCACGATAAACGCGGCAATGCCTTTATGCTTCAGCTCCGGATTAGTCTGGGCGAACACGATATAAATGTCGGCATAGCCCCCGTTCGTGATAAAAATCTTGGAACCGTTCAGGACCCATTCATCCCCATCTAGATCAGCCGTTGTCTTCATGCCTACGGCATCGGATCCAGATCCCGGTTCCGTCAGACAATAGGCCCCCATGCTTCTTCCTTCCGCCATGGCCCGCAAATAGGTTTGCTTTTGCACCTCCGTCCCAAACTTGTACACCGGCCATCCGGCTAATGACGTGTGGGCGGAGAGGGTCACCCCGATGGAAGCATCGACGCGGGAAAGCTCTTCAACCGCCACAACATAACCTAGGTAATCTGCCCCTGCACCGCCGTACTCTTCCGGCCAAGGAATCCCACACAAGCCAAGCTCCGCCATCTTATGCCATATTTCCATATCAAAGGATTCATCCTCATCGCGTTTTGCTGCAGTAGGCTCGCATTCGTTTAAAGCAAACTCGCGTACCATGTTTTGCATCATTTGATGCTCTTCAGATAATAGAAAATTCATCGTTCTCTCCCCTTATGGACGGCTATTTGCCTGCTAATCAATCATCCTGAAGAATGGTCTTGGCCATTTTACCGTCCAGACTTTCGTAATCGAAATATCTGATCGTTTCGTATAGTTCCTTACGCGTCTGCATCTGCTCTAAGCTTTGTACTTGTGATCCAGTCTGACTGATCTCCGCAAACACCCGCTCATAAGCTTTAGCCGCAACCCGAAGTGAAGTCACCGGATAAATGACCATGTTAAATCCCCAGCTTTTGAATTGCTCAGCCGTATAATAAGGGGTTTTCCCGAATTCGGTCATATTGGCTAACAGCGGAACATCGACTGCTGCACGGAATGATTTGAAGTCTTCTTCGTTCTCCAACGCTTCCGGAAAAATAGCATCAGCCCCCGCCGACACGTATTTTTTGGCTCTTTCGATGGCAGCCTCCATCCCTTCTACATCCTTGGCGTCCGTTCGGGCAATGACAACGAGTGAAGGTGCGATTTCCTTGATTATCTTGATCTTCTGCATCATCTCCTCTGCGGAGATAAGCTTCTTCCCATTTAAATGCCCGCATTTCTTCGGCATTTCCTGATCTTCGATCTGAACGGCCGCCGCCTTAGCCTCCAGCATTTCTTTTGCTGTCCGAGCTACGTTTAGAACACCTCCGAAGCCAGTGTCAATATCGACCAGCAAGGGAAGGCCCGAAGCCCGAACTAGATCCCGGGCGCGGTCTGCCACTTCATTGGAATAGACCAATCCAAGATCCGGCAACCCCCGGCTGGCCGTATACGCCGCCCCAGACAAATAAATGGCCTTGAAATCGAATTGCGTGGCGATTCTGGCCGCCATCGCATCATGAGTTCCCGGAATTTTCACAATAGGCGCTGCCTGGATCATTCGCAAAAATTGTTCGGCCAACTGTTTCTGTTCAGGCTCTTTCTCAATTAACCAAGCCATTGAAGTTCCCCCATTCTTACCCTTAAGTAAAAGTCAAATGACGAACAAGCCCATATAATCTTGCACGCTCGTTTCTTCAAAACGCTGCTGATCCAAAGAAAGCTCGACAATTTGCTCCACTTTCTTTCTTGGGAAACGGGTCAATAAGCTGGATTGGAATTTTTCTGCGATTTTCGGAATTCCTTCTTCACGGCGCCTGCGATGTCCGATCGGGAATTCGCATTCGATTTTAGCCGTTTCCGTACCGTCTTTAAAATGAATCTGAACCGCGTTGGCAATGGAGCGTTTCTCCGGATCGAGATAGTCCCTGCTGAATCGTTCGTCTTCCACGACAACCATTTTGTTGCGGAGAGCGTCGATTCTCGGATTTTTTGCAACCTCATCTTCATAATGCTCGGCCGTCAAATCTCCGAATAACAGTCCGATAGCTACCATGTACTGAAGACAATGATCCCTGTCGGCGGGATTGTGTAGAGCCCCCTTCTTGTCGATAATCCGGATGGCAGACTCGTGTGTAGTCAGTGTAATTTGGCCGATGTCATCGATGCGGTCTTTCACCAGCTCGTGCAGCTCGAAGGCGCACTCCACTGCCGTTTGCGCGTGGAACTCGGCCGGGAAAGTAATTTTGAACAGCACGTTCTCCATCACATAACAATCAAGCGGACGGGCAAGCTTTAACTCTTGGCCATTAAACAACACATCCTGGAATCCCCAAAGTTTCGCGGAAAGACCGGTAGCGTAGCCCATTTCGCCTTTCATGGCCATTAAGCCAAGTCGTACGGCGCGGCTTGTCGCATCGCCGGCCGCCCAAGACTTCCGGGAGCCCGTGTTCGGAGCATGTCTGTAGGTGCGCAAGCTGCCGCCATCCAGCCACGCATTGGAGAGGGCGTTGATAACCTCTTCCTGGCCACCGCCTAACAATGCGGTAACGACGGCCGTTGAAGCCACTTTCACGAATAACACATGGTCCAGTCCTACACGGTTCAAGCTGTTTTCCAATGCCAGAACCCCTTGAATTTCGTGAGCTTTAATTGCAGCTGTTAGCACGTCGCGCATCTTCAGCGGAGCCTTGCCTTCGGCTACCCGATTGCGGCTTACATAATCGGCCACTGCCAAAATGCCGCCCAGATTGTCGGACGGATGTCCCCACTCAGCCGCAAGCCAAGTATCGTTGAAATCGAGCCATCGAATCATGGTGCCGATGTTGAATGCCCCGTGTACCGGATCGAGTTCAAATTGCGTTCCCGGCACGCGCGTGCCATTCTGTACGCTGACGCCAGGAACAATAGGCCCCAAGTGCTTCGTGCATTCCGGGAAGCGCAACGCCAGCATGGCCGTTCCGAGTGAATCCATGACGACATGACGAGCGATTCGATAGGCCTCTTTGCTTTTGATCTCATGCGAAAGCGAATATTGGGTGATATCTACCAGCAGCCTATCCGCTTTCTCCACCATATTTCCCTGATCACTAATGATCGAGCTCATGTATCTCCCACCATTCCTTGGTTATTATAGGTATTAAGGATGCAAATTGCGTGGTCCGCTATACAGAACCCGCGGACGGAAAAGGCGATTGTTCTCATGCTGCTCGATCACATGTGCGCATACGCCAATTGTACGTGCCGCCAAGAAGACAGGCGTGAAAAGATCGATCGGAATACCGAGCAAGTAATACACCGGGGCCGCATAATAATCCAGATTAGGATGCAGTCCTTTTTCCCGGTACATGACTTCTTCCCCGATCAGACACATTTGATACAAATGCTCCTGGCCTTTTGCAGTTGCCAACGGTTGAAGAGCCTCTTTCATGAGAAGGGCGCGTGGATCCGGTTTTTTCATGTAAACCCTGTGCCCGAAACCCATAATGCGCTCTTTGCGCGACAGCTTGCCGAGAATAAGAGGCTCCATTTTATCTACAGCTCCAGCCTCCAAGAGCATATGCATAACAGCTTCGTTTGCGCCGCCGTGCAGCGTTCCTTTAAGGGAAGCAACAGCGCCTGTCAAAGCGCCGATGATATCCGCTTGTGTAGAAGCGATGACACGAGCTGTAAAAGTCGAGTTCGGCATTTCATGTTCGCTATAGACGATAAGAGATTGGTCGAATATTCTCGCTTCCGTTTCCGTAGGTACTTGCCCTGTAATCATATACAGGAAGTTAGCACTGTACGAAAGGTCTTGACGCGGCTCAATAGGGTCCTGGTTGTTTACAGCGCGGAAGCTGTCGGCGACGATTTGCGGGACTTTGGCCAGCAAGCGAATCGACTTCCGGTAATTTGCCGCCCAAGACCGGTCGTCGATCTCTGTTTCCTCTCCAGCCAATGCCGAAATTCCAGTTCGCAGCACATCCATCAAGTGTGTGTTTTTCGGGAGCAGCCTGAGCAACTGAATCGTTTCTTTCGGCAAACCGGCTTCTCTCTTCAAATCTTGTTCAAGCCCCTTGTATTGATCTTCGTTGGGCAAATTGCCGTTCAACAGCAAGAAGACGATATCGAGGTAAGTCACTTTGTGTGCTAATTCAATCAGGTCATAGCCACGCAGCACAATTTCTTCATTGTCGACATCCAGAAATGAAATCCGGGTCTCGCTCGCGATAACATTTTCAAGACCGGGGTAATATAATTCGCTCATTTGATCCAACTCCCTCAATGAATTAACGTTTTAGCCCTTTAACAAATATTCGGAAATGACCAAACGCTGAATCTCATTCGTTCCTTCATAAATTTGCGTAATCTTGGCATCACGCATATACCGTTCCACAGGATATTCGCGGGTATATCCATAGCCGCCGAAAACCTGGACAGCTTCAATCGTCACGTCCATGGCGGTATCGGATGCAAACAATTTGGACATGGCGGATTGCAAACTATACGGAATCCCTTGATCCTCGCGCCATGCGGCTTGATACGTCAATAATCGGGCAGCTTCGATTTTCGTTGCCATATCCGCTATTTTGAATTGAATCGCTTGCAGCTTGCTAATCGGTTTGCCAAACTGAACACGTTCCTGCGCATAACGTGCCGCATGGTCCAAGGCTCCTTGAGCAATTCCCAGCGCTTGTGCAGCAATCCCGTTACGGCCTCCGTCAATCGCCATCATCGCAATTTTAAATCCTTCGCCTACTTGCCCCAACAAGTTATCCTTCGGAACTCGGCAATCGGTAAGAATGACTTCTGTCGTGGCGGAAGAACGAATGCCTAGCTTTTTCTCCTTTTTCCCTACGGAGAAGCCTGGGAAGCTTTTTTCCACAATAAACGCAGCAATGCCTTTATGCTTCAGCTCCGGATTGGTCTGAGCGAACACGACATAAATGTCGGCATAGCCCCCGTTCGTTACAAAAATCTTGGAACCGTTCAGAACCCATTCATCCCCTACCAGATCAGCTGCTGTCTTCATGCCGACGGCATCGGATCCGGATCCCGGTTCCGTCAGGCAATAAGCCCCCATGCTTTTCCCTTCCGCCATGGCCCGCAAATATTTTTGCTTTTGCGTCTCTGTACCAAACTTATACACCGACCATCCGGCTAACGACGTGTTGACGGAGAGGGTCACCCCGATGGAAGCATCGACGCGGGATAGCTCTTCGACTGCGATCACATAGCCCAAATAATCGGCCCCTGCGCCGCCGTACTTTTCCGGCCAAGGAATCCCACACAAGCCAAGCTTCGCCATCTTATGCCATATTTCCATATCAAAAGATTCATCCTCGTCACGTTGTGCTGCAGTAGGCCCGCATTCGTTTAAAGCAAACTCGCGTACCATGTTTTGCATCATTTGATGCTCTTCAGATAATAGAAAATTCATCGTTCTCTCCACCCTTTATGGATAGCTATAAAAGCCGCGTCCGGATTTCCTTCCCAACCAGCCTGCTTTGACATATTTGCGCAGCAGCGGGCATGGGCGATATTTGGAATCGCCCAATCCTTCATGTAAAACTTCCATAATCGAAAGGCATGTGTCCAAACCAATAAAATCCGCCAGCGTTAACGGACCCATCGGGTGATTCATCCCCAGTTTCATGATTTCATCCACCGCTTCAGGCGAAGCTACGCCTTCATAGACACAATAAATCGCCTCATTGATCATCGGCAGCAAAATCCGATTGGCTACGAAACCGGGATAATCATGGACTTCGACCGCCGTCTTGCCCATTCTTTTCGTCAAGTCTTCTACGATGGCATACGTTTCATCAGATGTGGCCAATCCGCGGATGACTTCAATCAGCTTCATGACCGGCACTGGATTCATAAAGTGCATGCCAATCACTTTGTCCGGACGTTTCGTGACCGCGGCGATTTCAGTAATTGGCAATGAGGAGGTATTGCTGGCCAAAATCGCATGTGGAGGGCTGATTTCATCCAGTTTTCGAAAGATGTCCGATTTGATTTGCATATTCTCAATAACCGCTTCCACAACAACATCCACGTCTTTGGCGTCAGCCAAATCCGTCGACAACGTGATACGGCTGACAATCTCATCCATTTCTTCTTGGCGTTTTCGCCCCTTTTCCACATCGCGAGAAAGATTTTTCTTGATGGAGTTGTAACCTTTTTCCACAAACTCCTCTTTGATATCATGTACAATGACTTGCAGGCCTGCCGTTGCTGCTACTTGAGCAATCCCGCTGCCCATTTGTCCCGCTCCGATCACCATAAGCTTATGAATGGTCATGCTTTTCTCTCCCTCGTTTCCTAGTCTACTTGAACCAGTATCGCATCTCCTTGCGCAGCTCCGCTGCATATGGCGGCAACGCCTAATCCACCGCCTCGGCGGCGCAGCTCGTAAATGAGTGTCATCAAAATACGGGCGCCGCTTGCTCCAATCGGATGGCCTAAAGCAATGGCGCCGCCATTGACATTCACATTTTCCGGATCCCAACCGACTAGTTTGCCGCTGGTCAACGTAACCGACGCAAATGCTTCATTGACTTCGAACAGTGCAATATCCTGTACGGATACCCCCGTTTTCTTTAATACCTTTTGGATCGCGAGGCCTGGAGCGGTGGCAAGATAGGGGGCTTCCAGCCCAACGGTGGCATGCCCGATGATGGTTGCGAGCGGTTGTTTCCCCAATTCTCTTGCCTTTTGTTCCGACATCAACACGAAGGCTCCAGCCCCGTCGTTCACACCCGGAGCATTCCCTGCTGTAACCGTTCCATCTTTGACAAAAATCGGAGCCAATCGGTTTAGAACTTCTAAAGTGGTATCCTTCCGGGGGGCTTCATCCGTCTCGACGATGATTGAATCCCCTTTTCTTTGCGGGATCATGACCGGTACGATTTCATCCTTGAATTTCCCTTCCGCCATCGCCTGAACCGCTCTCTGATGGCTGCGGAAAGCCCAAGCATCCTGGTCCAAACGGGAAATCTCGTATTCCGCAGCAACCGTGCTGCCATGAACCGCCATATGGACTTGCTGGAAGGCGCATGTTAATCCGTCATGAACCATGAGATCCTTCAACACCGCATCGCCCATTCGCCCGCCCCATCGGCCGCTCGGCATCGCATAGGGGGCATTGCTCATACTTTCCATACCGCCCGCAACAATAATGTCCCCATCACCGGCACGGATGATTTGATCGGCCAGCGTAACCGCACGTAAACCGGATCCGCACACTTTATTGATTGTCTCCGTGCTTACTTCCCATGGCAGGCCTGCTAAGCGCGCCGCTTGGCGGGAAGGGATTTGTCCGGCACCGGCTTGAACGACCATTCCCATAATGACTTCATCTACCTGATCCCCATCAACACCGGCTCGGACCAATGCCTCGCGAATCGCCGTTCCGCCTAAATCCACGGCTTGCAATTGTTTCAAGGAGCCTCCAAATTTTCCGAAAGGGGTTCTTGCGGCACTAACAATGACTGTTTTCGACATCCTTGATTCCGTCCTCCCATAAACAGTTATAGTGATCTTTCGACGATTTCGGCAATATCCAACGTTTTGACTTGGTTTTCCACTTCTTTAGCTTTTGTGCCGTCGCTCATCATCGTCAAGCAATAAGGACAATTGCTTCCAATGGTTGTTGGGCTTAGGGTAAGTGCCTGCTCGGTACGTTCCATATTCACGCGCTTCCCTTGGGTTTCTTCCATCCACATCATGCCGCCTCCGGCTCCGCAGCACATCGAGTCCTCACGATTGCGCTCCATCTCCAGCACTTGAACGCCAGGGATACTTTTCAGGATTTGTCTCGGAATATCATAAATATCGTTGTACCGCCCAATATAGCAAGAGTCATGATAAGCGATCGCTTCCTTGACCTCCTTGGTCGGCTTGATGCGATCTTCCCGAATCAGCTTCCAGACGAGCTCGGTGTGATGGTACACTTCCGCTTCAAGTCCGAATTCAGGGTATTCGTTCTTAAATGTGTTATACGTATGCGGGCAAATCGTTACAATCTTTTTGACATGATAATCCTGAAAGTTTGCGATGTTTTCCTTGCATAGCTGTTGGAATAGAAATTCATTGCCCATGCGCCGGGCGGTTTCCCCGGAATTCCTCTCTTCATTGCCCAGGATGGCAAACTTCACACCGGCTGTGTTCATGATTTTGGCAAAGGATTGGGCGATTTTCTGGCTGCGGATATCAAAGGATCCCATCGAGCCGACAAAGAACAAATATTCAAAATCAGGTTCCTCATCCACGGTGGGAGCGTAAATATCGTCCCGTCCTTCACGCCATTTGATCCGCTCTTTGCGATTGATCCCCCATGGGTTGCTTTGCCGCTCGATATTTTGGAAATAGCGGCTCGCCTCATGCGGCATCTTTCCTTCTGTCAACACGAGATAACGGCGTATGTCGACAATTTTATCCACGTGTTCGTTGGCTACCGGACATTGATCTTCGCAGTTGCGGCATGTAGTGCAGGCCCATAACTCTTCTTCCGTAATGACATCGCCGATCAGATTGGTCGCATACGTTTCTACGGTGGCCGCCTGCTCCGATCGCAGAGAAAGAGAGAATACGAGACTCGGCACCCACGGTGTACTAGACGTGATCACAGACCCTTTTTCCGTCAAGTGATCGCGCATTTTTACAATCAAATCCATTGGAGATAAGGTCTTGCCTGTGCCGGAAGCTGGACACATTTGGGTGCATCTCCCGCATTCCACACAGGCATACAAATCGATTAATTGATTTTGCCGGAAATCTTCGATTTGTCCAACGCCATAAGTTTCCTGAGTTTCATCATCAAAGTCGATCGAGGTTAATTTTCCCGCCGGCTTTGTGTCTCTTAACAAAATATTCACCGGCGCAAACAATATGTGAGCGTGCTTGGATTGCGGGACATATATTAAAAAGGATAGGAGTGTCAACAGATGAACCCACCAGCATACATAGAACCAAATTCCGGCATTATTTGCGTTCATCCCTGCAAATAGCCCCGCGATCACCGAGGAGAAAGGCGTATAGGCGCTTCCCGCCTCACCCAGCCAAATATGCTCGAAAGTAAGAGTCAGGAAAATCGATACCATCAATACGGTCAAGAATATAATGACCAGACTGGATTTCAGACTGCGCTTAAGCCGCGGCAATTTTTCAATAAAACGGCGATAGAACGCATAGATCACCGCCAATAATACGAGGAACGTAGTGATTTCTTGCGATACACTGAAATATGGATGAGCATTCCCGAAAGGGAGTTCAAAGCCTTTAACAAATCCTTTGAGGATCATTTCCAAAGCACCCAATTGCAAAATAAGAAATCCGTAGAACATGACGATATGCATCACGCCGCTATTGGAATCCTTCAGGAGCTTCTTTTGTCCAAATACTTGAACCACGAATTCACTCATCCGGGTACCGAGGTCTTTCTGCAAATCCGCCTTTTTGCCGAGTCGAATAAAGGTCACCCGGCTATAAACGATGCTGCAAAATACAAAAAGGGCATACCCGGTTACCGCCATGAATGCCAAAAAGTGAAGTAGAGACAGCATTCCTCATCCCTCTAATCCTTAGTATTTAACACATTTTTGAACTCTTCCGTTAAGAGGGGAATGACTTCGAATAGATCACCGACAATTCCATAGTCGGCTATTTTAAAGATCGGAGCTTCCGAATCCTTGTTGATCGCCACAATCACTTTCGCATTTGACATTCCGGCTACATGCTGGATGGCTCCGGAAATGCCGCAAGCGATATAAAGATCCGGGGTCACCACTTTGCCGGTTTGGCCAATCTGTAAAGAATAATCGCAGTACTCGGCATCGCACGCTCCGCGGGATGCACCTACTGCACCACCCAATACTTCGGCCAGCTCTCGCAATGGAGCAAAGCCTTCCACGCTTTTCACGCCTCTTCCCCCGGATACGACAACCTTGGCTTCGGCCAGGTCGACGCCATTCGCAGCTTTTCGAACAATTTCCTTGATCGTGGTTTTTAAATCTCTAATATCAGCTGCAAAATCAACTTGGTTGGCCATACGATGAACATCCGCTTCTTGCATGGGTATATTATTCGGACGGATGGTTGCTAGAATCGTATTTTCAACTGACTTTTTCTTTTGGAACGCCTTTCCGGCATAAATGGGACGGGTGAAAACAACTTCACTATCATCCACCGATAAATCCGTCACATCGGATACCAGACCTAATCCTAATCTGGCAGCGACACGCGGAGCCAAATCCTTCCCCAATGCAGTATGTCCAATCAAGATAACATCAGGTTTGACTGCACTCATCAATTGAGTAAAAGCCTGCGTATAGGCTTCTGCTGTGTATGGATCCAATTGTTTGTTGGATACAACATACACTTGAGTCGCTCCATAGTGAGCAAGTGGAGTCACCTGCTGAGAGGAATGACTGCCAAAAACAGCCGCAACAATCTCTCCGCCTTCCGCTATCCGATGAGCAGCGGATAAACATTCATACGATACCTTTCTTACATTTCCTTCGCGAGTCTCAGCAAAGACAAGAATCTTTTTACTCATCTGTTCTCCCCCTTAGATTACCTTGGCTTCTTGATGAAGCAGTTTGACAAGCTCTTTTGCCTGATCCTGTAGGTTGCCTGCCAAGATCCGTCCTGCATCCTTGGGTTTCGGAAAAAATTGATCGATAATTGTCGTCTTTGCTTTCATATCATCCGGATGCAGACCAAACTGATTCGCATTTACTTTTTCGATTGGCTTTCTCTTGGCTTTCATAATGCCCGGAAGAGACGGATATCGGGGTTCATTCAATCCTTGCTGTGCCGTAATGAGGACAGGGAGCGACGTCTTGATGATTTCGGTATCTCCTTCTACATCCCGAACCACGGTTGCCGATTGGCCCTCAACGGTTAATTTCGTAACGGAGGAGATGTGGGGAATCCCTAACTCCTCGGCCAAACGGATACCGACTTGCCCGGCCCCATTATCCACAGATGTTTTCCCTGCTAATACAATGTCAAACGATACATGTTTGATGATCGAAGAAATCACTTTGGAAATCGTATGCTCATCTCCCGACAGGGATTCGTCATCAACCAGAATCCCTTTGTCCGCTCCCATGGCCAACGCCGTTCGGACGGCACTTTCAGCCCCGGATGGACCTAGGGTAATAACGATCACTTCCCCGCCAAACCTCTCTTTCAATCGGATACCTTCCTCAACTGCATATTCGTCATAAGGATTAATAATATGATTTAATCCCTCGTTCATTACGAGTCCATTGCTAATTGTTATTTTTTCCTCCGTATCCAGCGTTTGCTTCAAGATCACAACAATGTTCATCCCGTTTCCCTCCTTATCCCTATGCGCTTACTGGTCTTTGAATATAGGACGCCTTTTCTCAAGAAAGGCTTGAATGCCTTCCTTCGTATCTTTACTTTCGAACAACTTTCCAAATAGCTCCGCTTCCCGCTGCAGCCCCTTCTCTTGCCCTTCAATACATCCCCGCTCAACCGCGGATAATGCGGCACGAACCGTGAGCAAGCTTTTTGCAGTTATTTTCTCAGCCAAGGCAGTAACCGTTGCTTCCAATTCCTCAATTGCTACAGCCTTGGAGACCAAACCAATAAGATGAGCTTCCTCTCCGTCTATGATATCGCTTGAGAGAATGAGTTCGATCGCTTTCTCCCGATTGGTCAAACGGGCTAGCCTTTGCGTTCCGCCGTAACCGGGAATCAATCCTAAATTCAACTCCGGCAGACCGATTTTGGCAGAATATGCCGCAACTCGTACATGGCAAGCCATGGCAAGCTCCAGCCCTCCGCCTAAACAAGCTCCGTTAATCATCGCAATAACCGGTTTGAGAGCTGCTCGATTTTTGTAAAGAGATTCTGTCCATATTTCGACAGTTCTTCTCCCTGTTGTGAACTCTCGATGGTTGTAAACTCTTTAATGTCAGCACCTGCTATAAAAAATTTCCCTTCCCCCGTCAGGATGATGACTTGAATGTTGTCATCCGCCGCTACCCTCTCGATCACCTTGTTCAACTCTTCCAGGGTTTGGCGGTTTAATGCATTCGCCGGTGGATTGGCAATCGTGATCGTTGCTATTCGGTTTCTAATCGCTACCTTCACCTTTTGGAATTCCATCCCGTTTCCTCCTATCCTCATTTATGTATCTTCAATAAAGTTTGATATCCTCCGGGCCCAAGCTTTCGATCTTTTGCTTCAGCCTCTGCAGGAAACGGCCGCACACAAGACCGTCTAACACCCGGTGATCCAAGGAGAGGCAAATATTCATCATATCTCGAATCGCAATCATCTGATTATCGATCACAACGGGTTGTTTGACGATGGACTCGACACTTAAAATAGCTGCTTGAGGCTGGTTAATAATTGGGGCAGAGAGCACTGAACCAAAAGAACCGGTGTTCGTGATCGTAAATGTTCCGCCGGACATCTCTTCCATAGTAAGCTTGCCTTCCCTACTCTTCTTGGCTAAGTCATCTACCGCTTTCGCCAGACCCAGAATGCTTTTCTGGTCGGCATCTTTGATGACCGGAACGAAGAGCGAGTCCTCCGTTGCCACGGCAATCGAGATGTGAATCGCTTTTTCCACGATAATGCTGTCGTCTGCCCACTGTGAGTTCAACAACGGAAATTCTTTGAGCGCCTCTACGACAGCCTTGATAAAGAAAGGCATATAGGTAAGCGCTATTCCTTCTTTTTTCTTAAAATCATCTTTGACCCGGCTGCGGTAATGAACTAGATGGGTAACATCACAGGGAACCGAGAGCCAAGCGTGAGGCGCGTCATGCTTGCTTTGCACCATCCGATTCGCGATGGTTCTGCGGACAGCAGTCAATGGAATAACCCGATCCACTTGACTGACCGAAATATCAGCAGTAGTGGAGACACTTTTCGGTGCAGACGATTTCGCAGCTTCCGAGACGATTTCTTTCGAAGCGGCTGTAGTAAAAACTGAAGCTTCCGGCTCTTGAACGACCGTTGCCACTATCTGCCTCTTTCCTTCCACGAGCTCCATAATGTCGATGCGGGTAATCCGACCACCAGCTCCCGTTCCTTGGAGCATAGACAAATCCACATTGTGCTCTTGCGCCAACTTGAACACGGCAGGCGACAACCGCTGTTTGGCTCCTTCCGAGATCGAAACGGCGGTAGCCGCAGCCGGAGCACGGTGACCCGGCGTTGAAGCTGCCGCGCCTTCTAAGACAATGGAGCAAATCAAAGCTCCAACAGGAACGGTTTCGCCTTCTTGGACCACAATCTCCGAAATTGTACCCGTGAACGTAGACGGTACCTCGGCTACGACTTTATCTGTTGTTACCTCGCAGATAGGGTCATACTTCTTTACTTGATTCCCTGCCTTTACCAGCCACTTGGAAACAGTACCTTCTGTGACGCTTTCTCCAAGCTGGGGCATGATCACTTTTTCAGCCATGGTCATCTCCTCGTTCTATGATTAACTTTGGGCTAATTCCTTCATCGCATCGTATACTTTGTCTTGATTTAGCATAAAGAACTTTTCCATGATGCCATTATAGGGCGTAGCAGGGACATCGGGTCCGCAAAGGCGTTTGATTGGCGCATCAAGCTCAAACAAGATTTCCTCTGCGATTACGGCGGAAATTTCGCCCCCAAGACCCCCCTCTTTATTATCCTCATGAACTATGAGCACTTTCCCTGTCTTACGGGCGGCCTCGACAATTGATTCCTTATCCATCGGATACAGTGTGCGCAAATCCAAAATGTGGGCGCTGTACCCGTCTTCTTTCGCTAATTTTTCGGCAGCTTGCAGAGCGAAATGCAAGGTTAGTCCATACGTGATCACCGTAATATGTTTTCCTTCGCGCTTGACATCCGCCTTACCGATCGGGACGACATAATCCGTGCTCGGCACTTCTCCTTTAATCAAACGATAGCAGCGCTTGTGTTCGAAAAACAGAACCGGATCTTCATCGCGGATCGCTGATTTTAGCAATCCTTTAACGTCGTAAGGCGTCGATGGAGCAACGACCTTTAAGCCCGGAATATTGCAAAACATGGCTTCCACGCATTGCGAATGATAAGGTCCACCGTGAATGCCGCCCCCATAAGGAGCCCGGATTACCAAGGGGCAGTTCCAATCCCCATTCGAACGATACCTCATTTTTGCTGCTTCACTTACAATCTGATTGACAGCGGGCATTATAAAATCGGCAAACTGCATCTCAGACCACAGGCCTGAACCCATATGCCGAAGCTCCGACCGCAACCCCCACAATTGCCGATTCAGCAAGGGGAGTATCGAGCACGCGCTCTTCCCCAAACTGTTCATAAAGCCCTTGCGTAGCTTTAAATACGCCTCCCTTTAAGCCTACATCTTCTCCTAACACGAACACTTTAGGATCGCGAGCCATCTCCTCACGAAGTGCCAAATTAACCGCCTCAATATACGAAATGACTGTCATTGTTTATTCCCCCTTATTCCGCGTATACATGCTTCAGTGTATCTTCCGGTGCAGGAGCCGGTGCAGCCTCGGCATATTCCGTCGCCTCATCCACTTCCCTTGCAACCCAGTCTTGAATCTCCTTCTCTATCTCATCCGTCAGGACGCCTGTTTCTCTAAGGTATCGGTAAAAAAGCGGAAGGGGATCTTTCTTCTTCTCTTCCACCACTTCTCCCTTCGGACGATAGTGACGGTCATCATCATCGGAGGAATGAGAGGTGAAACGGAAGCAACGGGCTTCGATTAAAGTTGGCCCTTCTCCTCTTCTTGCGCGATCTACGGCCTCTTTCATGACTCTGTATACTTCCAGCGGATCGCTTCCGTCGACACTGAAACCCGGAAACCCATATCCGGCAGCCCGGTCAGCAATGCTTTGGCAAGCTACTTGCTTGGAAAACGGGACCGAAATGGCGTATTTATTATTCTCGCAGAAGAAGATGACGGGCAATTTGAAAACACCGGCAAAATTAGCTCCTTCATGAAAATCGCCCTGATTGCTGGATCCTTCGCCAAAAGAGGCAAACACGACCTGATCCTTGCCCTCCATCCTTCCTGCTAAAGCCAAACCCACGGCATGGGGAACTTGGGTGGTTACCGGACTGGAACCGGATAAAATCCGATATTTTTTGCCTCCAAAGTGCCCTGGCATTTGCCGTCCTCCGCTATTCGGATCCTCAGCCTTGGCGAACGAATTGAGCATCAAATCCCTTGCCGTCATGCCAAAGGAGATGACCAGCCCGATATCCCGGTAATACGGACAAAGAAAATCTTTACTTTTATCAAGCGCATAGGCCGCTCCGACTTGAGCCGCTTCCTGTCCCTGACAAGAAAGTACAAACGGAATTTTGCCTGCGCGGTTAAGGAACCACGTCCGCTCGTCTACCCTACGGGCTAACAGCATATCCCGATACATGCCGAGAACTTGTTCAGCGGATAAACCTAAAGCTTGATGCCTGTTTTCTACATTGCTGATTCCTGATTTAACCATCGCAAGACCCTCCTAAACATTTCTTATATCCGATGATGTTCATGAATGAATAGCCCTTCGGTCTACAGCCAGTGCAGCTTCTCCCAGTATCTCTGCCAAGGAAGGATGAGCATGAATCGTTTGGGCGATTTCCCAAGGGGTAGCATCCAAAGATTTGGCTAATGCCCCTTCTGCGATCAGATCCGAAACATGCGGACCAATCATATGAATGCCTAATATATCCTCTGTTTTGGTGTCCGCGACTATTTTGACAAAACCATCGTGCTCACCATAAATCAGAGCTTTACCAATTGCTTTGAAAGGAAAATTGCCTGTTGTAATCGAATAGCCCTTATTCTTCGCTTCTTCTTCCGTCCATCCGATACTGGCGATTTCAGGGCGGCTATAGGTCACCTTAGGCACCTTGGTGTAATCCAGAGGATGAGGGTTTAGACCTGCTATATGCTCTACAGCTATGACCCCCTCATGAGCAGCAACGTGAGCCAATTGCATGCCTCCAATGACATCCCCAATGGCATAAATATGATTTTCAGCCGTTTGAAAATATTCGTTTACCTGAATGACACCCTGCGCCACTTTCACTTCAGTATTTTCGATGCCAATATGATCGACATTCGCCGTACGCCCCACGGAAACCAAAATCTTCTCAGCTTGCAAGGCAAGAAGCTCTCCGCCTTGATCGGCTTGAATCGTAACCGTTTTCCCTTCCTTCAAAAGGGTATCAGGCAATACCTTCGCACCTGTATGGATTTGGATGTTGCGGCTTTTCAATAATCGAGTCATTTCCTTGCTAATCTGGGCGTCTTCCAAGGGGAGAATACGTTCTGCAAACTCTATGATTTGCACCTCTACCCCCAAATCATTCAGTAAGGAAGCCCATTCAATTCCTATCACCCCACCGCCAACGACGAGCATGGATGTTGGCAAGACGTCCAATTGGAGCGCTTCGTTGCTTGTTAATACATACTGTCCATCCGCTTCCAGTCCGGGGAGAACATGCGGTCTGGATCCCGTGGCAATAAGCAAGAACTTAGGAACTAAAATCTCCGATTGCCCATCCGCACGAGTGACGGCCACCGCTCCGGCTTGCGGAGAAAAAATGGAAGGTCCCATGGCTCGACCTTCTCCTTCAAATACGGAGATATTCCCTTTTTTCATTAAATATTGAACACCTTTATGCAGTTGATCGACGATACTTTGTTTCCTTGCTTGCATTTTCAAAAAATGAATCGATATATCACGAACCTCAACTCCAAATTCAGCGCATTGAGTAACGGTGTGATACACCTCAGCTGAACGAAGAAGCGCTTTACTAGGAATGCATCCCCGATGAAGGCAAGTTCCGCCAAGTTTATCCTTTTCGACAACCGCTACCTTCATGCCTAATTGGCTGGCGCGAATTGCGGCCACATAACCGCCGGTCCAGCTCCTAAGACGACTAGATCAAATTCGTTTGATGACATGGCTGAAACTCCTCTCGCCACAAAATTGAAATCGCTTTCATTTCGTCGCCTATATGTGACCCCAAACCTGATCTATCCTTCATGTAAGCTATATTTTTATGATATCATTCAAAAAAACAGATAGAAAATACCGGTTTTGTTGGATGATCATACCTTTTAGGAATACATGTTTTTCAGTAAAACCAATACGAAAACGCATGTCGCTTTTAGTGAAAAGGAATACCGCTAGCTTGCTGCGGAGAGGAAGGCGACGGATTCATGTTGTTCGTTCGTTCCTCGATGGCTCCATCGGCTGATCTTTCGATATCCGAAGCGCTCATGCCTCGGATCACCAAGCTGCTGAACAGGTCACGTACATCTGCGCCATATTTACCGAGCAAGGGGAGGGTAGTGAACAAAGAATTGCCTCGAATGCCCATAATACCTAAAGATAACGCGCCTTTTTCAATATATTGCGGTCTGGGCATCACCTTCAACAGCATTTCATCGGCAGCTTGCAGAAGAATGCTTGCATCTATGCCTGTTTCATAGCCCATTTTGTGAAGCGCGGCTACAAGCACTTCCGTTGGGGCATTGCCGGCACCGGCGCCAAAACCGGCAAGGCATCCGTCAACCAAGTCTGCCCCCTCCTCCACAGCGATAAGCGTGTTGCCGACGGCGAGTCCCAAGTTGTTATGACCGTGAAATCCGATGCGAATGGATAGATGCTGCCGCAATAGGCTCACTTTGGCGCGAACCTCATCTATCGTCATCGCCCCTGCAGAATCCACGATATACACAGCATTCGCGCCGTAAGACTCCATTTTCTTCCCCTGCTCCAAAAGCTGTTCCGGTGAGGCCGTAGAACTCAGCATGAGGAAACCGAACGCTTCGAGCTCCAGCTTATGGACTGCTTTCATGTATCTTTGCGCAAGATCGGCTTCCGTAGCTAGCGTTGCTACGCGAACGACTTGTGCTCCGGCTAGCTTGGCCGTTTCCAGATCGGTCAACCTGCCGACGCCGGGCAGCAGCAAGGCGGTAATACGCGCTTTGCGAGCTGACGCCTTCGCAGTGCCAATGGCTTCCGCATCCAATAGAAGACTTTTGCCAAAATGGAGACTAGACCCGCCAATGCCATCTCCATGGGAAACCTCAAGGTAAGGAGTACCTGCTTGATCTAAACTGGAAGCCAGGAAAGATAAGGTCTCCGCAGTGTATTGGTGTAAAAGCGGATGACACCCGTCTCTCATCGTGGCATCTAATACTTGCACAAATCGCTTAGTCCCCATGTTAGAGCCCCCTTTCTTGTTGCTGCTTGACCCATTGCTCGCCCGCCCGACATGCGGAAGAAGTCAACAGATCCATGTGGCCGTAGCCTTGAGACAACGGCTTGCTCCATGACCGCACCTCAATCACGAATGTGAGGATCGAACCGGAATAGGAAGGCGTGTACCTCAAACGATACCCCGGAAAATCGTTGGAAATCTCAGCAGCAGTTTGTGATAATAACAAGGTAACCGCAGATGGATCGACCCCTTCCTCCAGTTTAAGGTGCACGATATATCGATTCTCAGCGGATTCCTCATCCGGATTGAGGAAAATCATCGACTTCGCCTGCAAGGCTCCTCCTATTCCTATCAGAGCAAGCTCTGTGGCTGACATATATTCGTCCAAATGAGCTCTGAATTCGGTATCAGCTGCTTTACTCGGAATATCACTGATCACCTCCGCTTCTTGAATCAAGCAAATCTGCGAAAGCGCAGCAACCATCGGCACAACAGCTTGTGCCGATGGGGATACAAGCTGGATGTGGGCACACTCCTGCGGAGTCTCGGGAAGAAGTCCATAAAAGTCTCCTCTCCCTTGCATTTCCGGCACCAGATGAATATATCGTCTAGCGGATCGATGATCAGGGTTGTTTGCAAATTCACCTAATGCAGTGTAGCTCGTATTGAACACAAGCTGAATCTGTTCATTATTCAGCACTTCTTCGATGCTATTCGCGCAGGAAATATTGTGTTTGCCAAGGCCCTGTATGCCAGAATCCCCGAATGGCGTCCATACGCATTCCAGAATAAAGCTATGGCTATGATTCATTAGTTTCATCAGAAGTCTTGTCCCAACTGCCCTTGCCCGATCAACGCCGCTTTCATTAACATGGGGTGTTCATCCTTTCTCGTAAAAAGCCTGCAAACAGCAAGATAAGTCAAGCCGTTTCTGCTTAACTTATCTCTCCATCGACCAATCTATGCTTTTTTAGTAAACGCAGCTACTAATACATCACGGTAACCATCGACTCCATCCGGCAAAATCGCGCTAACCCCATGCATCACTTTAGTGTCATCGGCAAAAATCAGATCAAGCGGCTGCAGTATGACGCTTTTCAGCGGATTTCGTTCATTATCATAAATCGTGCTTTCTCCGCCAATAACGTTCTCGCGCGCCACGACCATCATAAAGATGTAAGTGACGCCGTCCCGGTGGACACCCTCCGGAGCCGGTTCTCCCTGCTCATTGGTTCTGGCCAAGATGCGGATGGGGTGTAAAGATACTTCCCAATTGCTTGCCCCCTCCAAATGTTCCACCACATTGAATGCCCATTGGAGCAATCCTCTCAGAAATCGGTTGTCAGTAGTCTCCGCTTTCATTGGATCAAAGTGTCTCACCACGCCGCCGTTTAAGTAATTGATATCCGTAGGCTGGTAATAAGGGCGATCGAGAAAGAAGTTCATGGAGCGATCCGAGGTGGAATATTCAATCGTCGCAAACCGGCGAAGCCGGTAGGTCCCATTATCCTTCATATATTTATCCACCGGCTGATTATTGAAGCTTTGGGCAAATTCCTTCCAATCATCCTCACGGAAAAAATCAGCTTGCTTAAAGAAATCGCTTTCAATCGGACAAAAGCCTTTAGCCTTCAGTTGAGCAGAAACATGGCACACATCCAGCGTTGTTTGTGCCCCTTTTTTCACTTGTTCCATCTCTGATTTCACTCCTTCTATGGTAAATGTCGTTACAAAAACTCCCGGATCACGGCAGCCAATCGGGGAATACCCTCCCTAATTTTCTCCTCCAGCATATTGGAAAAATTCAGACGCAATACGTTCTCATGACCGCCATTTGGATAGAAGGAACCTCCCGGCACAAAAGCGACGCCCTTTTCCAAGCTTTTCTTTAGAATCTCTCGAGCATTGACCGCCACTGGCAGTTCAACCCAGATAAACAATCCCCCTCTCGGCTTCTTAAACGAAGCTTCTTTGGGGAATTCCCGCTCCATGATCTCCAGCATCAAATCTCTTCTATTCCTGTATACATCTTTAATTTTTCCGATGTTTTCGTCCAAATCGAAACGTTCCATGTACGTATGGACAATTCGTTGACAGAACGTCGACGTATGCGTATCCGCCGCTTGTTTGGCGATGACATACTTTTCCATCCATTGCGGGGAAGCGCACACCCAACCGATCCTAAAACCGGGACATAGAACTTTGGAAAAGGAGCCGAGAAACACGACTTGACCCTTCTGATCGAACGAAGCAAGCGACGGAAGCATCTCGCCTTCGTACTTTAATTCGCCATATGGATTATCCTCGACGACTACGATATCATAACGACCTGCAATCTCCATCAACGCCTTGCGCCTTGCTAGAGACCATGACCGCCCTGTAGGATTCTGGAAATCCGGAATGACATAAATCAGCTTCACCCGATCTGTAGTCTCCAAAATACGGGTCAGTTCCTCCATGATCATCCCTTGATCGTCCGTAGGCACTTCTATAAATTTCGGATTGTAGACGCGAAACGCCTGAAAAGCACCTAAAAAAGATGGGCTTTCACATAATACAACGTCTTCATCATCGAGGAATAACTTGCCTGACAACTCGATCCCCTGCTGTGATCCGCTTGTGATCAATATGTCCTGGGGTGAGTACGATGCAGAGAACTTGGCGAGCATTCGCTGCGCAATCTGCTCTCTTAAAGGCAGGAACCCTTCGGTTATCGTGTACTGTAACGATTGTTTGCCGTGATCAGTCAATACTTGCACAGACGCTTCTTTGATCTCCTCGATCGGAAAAAGCTCCGGCGCCGGCATCCCCCCGGCAAAAGAAATCATTCCAGGCTGCTCCGTCATTTTCAAGATCTCCCGAATGTCTGATCCATGCAAATGATCCATTCTTTTGGAAAACTTCATCCTTCCTATTTTCCTCCTTTCGTCCATGAATAAGCTTGTTACATCCCTAATTTTACTACCCCCTATTCCATTCGTTAAATACATATCATGCATAGAAACCATTCAAAAAAGCTATAGTCCCGGTTTATTAGGCAGGTTTGCCTGGATATAGGCAAGAAACTCCCGGGAAGCATATGAAAGGTATTTATCCCGACGATAAATCAGCGCCAATTCCCAAGCAATATTAGGTTGGGAAATCGAAACGACATGAACCGCGAGATAATTCAAACGGCTCGCCATCGATCTGGGAATCAACGAAATTCCTAATTGAGACGCCACCATTTCACAGCAGAAATCCCACAGAGATGTCATATGGGCCACCTTGGGTTCAAACCCCGACTGCACGCAGGCTTGCCAAACCACGTCGTGAAGGACAAATTCTTTGGTAAACAGGACGAACGGTTCATTCGTTAATTCGAATAAACTTACGGACTCTCTTCCAACCAGCCAGTGCTCACTGCCGACAATGGCAACCAGCTCTTCAGACAACAATGAAACCGTCCCATAATGCTGGGTGCTCACTGGCAACACGGTGACTCCAAAATCGACATTTCCTTGGTCCAGCTGCATCTCTACATGTTTCGCGCTGAATTCTACCATTTGAATCTCAATCCTGGGGTACTTCTTCTTGAACCCGGTTATAATTTGGGGAAAAAGCAATGCGCTGACCGTAGGCAATATTCCCATCTTCACTTTTCCTCTTTGTACATGAACCATCTCATTCACAGAAGAGGACAAGTCTTCCATCAACTGCAAAATTTTCAAAGCCTGCTCGTAAACGAGTCCCCCCGTATCTGTGAGATCAACCTCCCGCTCCGAACGGTCCAGTAAAGTAACTCCCAATTCATCTTCGAGGCTTTTGATCATCTTGCTGATGGAGGGTTGAGAAACAAACAGGACTTGCGAAGCTTTTGTGAAATTTTTATGTCTGGCGACCTCTACAAAGTATTGAAGCTGTCTAATATCCATCTCCTCTGGACTTGCCCCCCCACTTTTCTCCAAGTTAATGACTTAACTTTTAGAACGTTTGTGCGTTCTTGGTAAATAATCGCTTTCATTACGTCACCTATATGTACGAAAACGCATGTCACTTGTGGCAACATGCGTTTTCGTTTCTATAAGCAAATATTTTGTTTTTTTCATCTTATTCTTCTATAAGGCTAACCGAAATAACCTCAATAATTTTCTCTATTTGGAGGGCTATTCTGAAAAGTCGAACTTCTTCTCCGCTGATGGTGACCTTAATTTGGTTAACACCGTCCTCCACTTTCCCCCATGTTAATGACTCAATGTTTAGAACCCTTCTCATAATTACCCCAATTACTCTGGGAAGAACTTCTTGATTGTCACTCACCAAAATGCAAAAAGTCTGGGATATCATACAAGGCCTCCCATTACACGTTATCAAATATGTCGATAAATGTTTGTGCGCTCTTGGAAAGGTAACGGTTTTGAAGCCAGACTATCCCTACCTCGGATTGAAAAGAGGTATCGTAGATATCGAGTACTTGTATGTCCGGTATCCGAAATGAAGTCATAACGGACTTTGGCAATATCGTGGCTCCTATACCGGCTACAACTAATGCGATTATGATCGCCACACTCGAACATTCGCAGGTCATATTCGGTTCAAATCCAAAACGTCTGCATTCATTTACAATTTTTTCATGCAACCTGATAGTTTTATCACTTTTTACAGCTAAAAGCTGCAAATCTGCGAGATCTTTCATGGAAATGGAATGTCGTAAAGGAAAACAGTTCCACTGTCGAGGTACAACAGCCACAAAGGGGTCAGAAGGTAATCGCTTTATGGCATATTTGCCTGAATCATAATTCGATTCAAAAGGAAGTCTCGTGATCACGAGCTCAATATTTCGATGCTCCAAATATTCCGCAAGTGTAACATGATCCCCCTCCAAAATTTTAAAGGCAACACGAGGGTATTTCTGACGGAATTCACCAATCTTTAGCGGAAGCAGGGAGATGCATGAAAAAACGGAACCGACAGATAACGTTCCCTGCAGTCCGTTTTCAATATCTTTTACTTCTTTTACAGCCTCATTCAAATCGTGCAGCAAACTTTCCGCCCGTCTTTGCAGAACCTCTCCCGCTTGTGTTAGCTTCATTTGCTTTCCATTGCGATCAAATAAGGTTACGCCGAGTTCTTCTTCCATCAATTTAAGCTGTCGACTTAAGGGAGGTTGTTCCATATGCAGCGCTTGGGCAGCGCGAGTAATTTGTTCTTCTTTGGCAATAGCCAAAAAGTAGTTCAGTTGGCGAACATCCATGATTCCCCTCCTTAAGGCATACCCAACGTGATTTTACCGAAGTTTTGATTCCCCTCCAAATCGAATAGAGCTTCTGCCGCTTCTTCGAGGGAATATGTACGGCTTAGAACCGGACGGATGTGATGTTCTTCAAAAACGCGGAGCATTTGCCCAAACTCCTGCGGACTTCCCATCGTTGTCCCTTTAATATCCAGTTGTTTAAAAAACATTTTGGCGGGTGCCAGCTCCGGAATGGGTCCGCTTGTCGCCCCGAAGATGACGATGCGTCCAGCCGGTTTGGCCAGATAGAGCAGCTGGTGGAAGGTAGGCCCGCCAACGCCATCCATGATGAGGTCGGCCTCGCCCATCACGTTTTTCAAATCCTTGGCCCAATGCGCCGAACGATAGTTGACTCCCCCTTTCGCTCCGAGCATTTTCGCTTTCTCGAGTTTATCTTCGCTGCCGGAAGTGACAAACACATTCGCCCCTTTCAGCACGGCCAATTGCAGGGCGAACAGGGCTACCCCGCCGCCGATGCCGGGAATCAATACCGTCTCCCCTTTTTGCACACAACCCTTAGTGATCATGGCTCTATAAGCCGTTAAACCGGCCAAAGGGAGCGCTGATGCTTCCTTCCAAGAAAGGTATTCGGGTTTGACATTTACATTCTGACTCGGAACGGTGACATATTGCGCGTAAGTTCCATCCGTTGGCATACCCAATATGGAAAATTCGGGACTGGAGTAAGCTAGATGCTCCCCCCAGTTCAAAGCGGGATTGATGATAACGGGACCGCCAAGCGGAATGTCCTGCACATCATCGCCCAAGGCGACAACTTCACCGGCTCCGTCCGCTCCCAGAATCGAGGGAAGCTTCAGTCCAGGATACAAACCATGAGTAATCCACAAATCTCTACGATTTATAGCGGCGTACTTTAATCGCACCAACACTTCGCCTGCCTTGGGCTCCGGTGTATGAACCTCTTCGTAACGAAGCTGACGGGGACCGCCTAGATCTCGTAATATCACGGCTTTCATATGAACCTCCACCTTTCCTATGACGGCCTCAGAGACTCAATCTAGTCGGCACCGCCAAATTTATACTTCGCAGCTGGCTTTCCGTCGTGAATGGATGCGTTCCTCAGCAAGACGATCTGCCGCCTTATAAGTTGGTAGACCATCGCGCTTTGAAATTTCGAAGATCAAGGAAGTGGTGTTATATATTTCTTTCACTTTATTAAATGCCCGTTCACGATCGTAACCGTCCAATTCATCGGCAATATTAATCACGCCTCCGGCATTAATGACATAATCAGGTGCATACAAAATGCCCATGCTATGAATCAGATCACCGATCCGCGCTTCCTTCAATTGATTGTTTGCTGCACCAGCAATGACTTTTGCTTGCAAACGAACGATTGTTTCGTCATTGATGGTGGCTCCCAATGCACAGGGAGCATAGATGTCGCAACTAACGCCATAAATATCTTTCGGGTCAACCGTTTTGGCATTATATTGTTCTACGACCTTCTTTACTGCCTCCTTGTTGATGTCGGTTACAATCAATTGCGCTCCTTCTTTATGCAAATAATCGCAGAGAAAGTTGGCAACGTTTCCTACGCCTTGGACGGCTACCGTTTTTCCTTCCAAAGAATCGGAACCAAAAGCTTCTTTGGCCGCTGCTTTCATGCCTTGATAGACACCGAATGCCGTTGCTGGTGAGGGATTACCCGAAGACCCGTATTTGGCGGATTTCCCTGACACGTACTTCGTTTCCTGCTGAATGATATCCATATCCTCTACCGTTGTGCCTACATCCTCAGCAGTAATGTAGCGTCCGTTCAGGTGTTGAATATATCGTCCGAATGCGCGCAGCATTTCTACATTTTTATCTTTTTTAGGATCACCTATAATGACACTTTTTCCCCCACCGAAGTTAAGCGACGAAACGGCGTTTTTATAAGTCATTCCTCTGGACAACCGCAGAGCATCTTCGATTGCAGCGTCATCGGAAGCATAATTCCACATTCTCGCTCCGCCCAGTGCCGGACCCAGTGTGGTATCGTGAATAGCAATGATCGCCTTTAGTCCCGAACGCTTATCCTGACAGAACAATACCTCTTCATAATCGTCTTGCACCATAGATTGAAAAATATCCATATCGACCCTCCATTCTATGATATTTTTTCAACTACATAATAATGAACTGGATCCTCGCTGCGCAGTAACCCTGTGACTACATATCCGTTTGCCAAAGCATGCTGAAATTGATCGCGCAGGGTAAGTCGCCATTCTTTCGCTAAATCTATCTGATCTCGTTTCATATCATGAAGATAGCGTGGCACCGGAATGATATACTCGTTCTCATTCCCAAGCTCTTGACCAGGAACAGGGCGGGCAAAGCTCCCTGATTGCAACCACTTCACCAGTGACGGATAGCTCTGCCATCTTTCACTGGTAATGGATTTACCTGCAGCGGCTTCAACTGCTCGCACGGATTCCAACTCCCACTCGACCAGAAAGCGGTCTGACGGCAATCCTTTATTCACTTCGTCAGCCAAATCTCCGTAATAAGCAGGTAAGTATGTCCGAATCGTACCGCCTAATTTGCAGAGATTGAGATAAGCATTTCGCGTCTCCAGCGGGTCGAACGTCCAGATGATTTTTTTATAGCCGTAATCAATAGCCCAGAGGCGCTGTTTGTGTTTTAGCTCATAACCGATGCCTAGATCGCGATATTCGGGATCTATCGCCATCATGTGAGAACATAGTGAGACTTCACCGTTCTTATATCCGGCAAACCCGTAGCAAAAACCAACCAATTTGTCTTGATCGTACGCTCCAATGACGACCCCGCCATAGTGAATTGCCGCTACAAGCTGCGCCAACGGCGTTGTAGCCTTGTTTCCCCAAACTTGACGTTGCAACTCTTCGACATCTGACATGTGCTCTGGTTCGGTTACTATTGCGTAATGAATCACAGGTTTCATTCTCTCACTCCTGCTGCTTGGCGACTGTAGCTCTCTTGGCGGACAAGGAACTTCTTAACACTCTCTGGTCTGAGCTCGTAGCCGATTCCCGCCCCTGTCGGGACAGCAAGCACTCCTGGTGCAAACAAGACTACTTCCGGTTCTACGATGTCTTCTACCCAGTAGCGATTGGATGCCGAGGTATCGCCTGGAATCGTGAAATTGGTCAGTGAGGTTATCGCTATATTATGGGCGCGCCCCACTCCGGTTTCAAACATTCCGCCACACCAGACAGGAATGTCGTGCGCCTGACACAAGTCATGAATTTTTTTCGACTCAGTCAAACCGCCTACACGGCCTACTTTAATGTTAATTATCCTGCAGCTGCCCAGTTCAATCGCTTTCCGCGCATCCTCCACCGAGTGAATGCTCTCGTCCAGACAAACCGGGGTTTGCAGCTCTTTTTGCAGCTTGGCGTGGTCAATGATATCGTCATGGGAAAGCGGTTGCTCGATCATGATCAAATTGAACTGATCCAGTTCCTTTAAAATGTCGAGTTGATCCATCGTATAGGCGGAATTGGCGTCTGCCATCAGCGGCACATCCGGCCCAAACTGTTTGCGAATGGCACGCATCGGTTCGATATCGAAGCCAGGTTTAATCTTCACTTTGATTTTTTTATAGCCTTCATTGATAAAACCTTCCACTTTCGCCAACAACAGGTCTATGGTCGGCTCAATCCCGATACTAACACCAACATCGATGGTCGTCTTTTTCCCACCCAAACCGACTGCCAGCGAGATACCTTTCTGCTTGCAGTACAAATCCCACACAGCACCTTCCAATGCTGCTTTTGCCATATTGTTGCGGCGAATCGGGGCAAAGAGGTCGTTCACTTCTTCCGGTGACGTAATCTCAGACCGAGAGCAGTTTGGGAATAAGAAATCTCTCCAGCATATACCAGACCGTGTCCGTTGTCTCCTCGTTGTACATAGGGAATGGAAAGGATGTGCTCTCCCCGTATCCTGCAGTTCCGTCTGTATCATAAACGGTTACCAGCACCAAATCTCTTTTGTCCATCCGTCCAATGCTCGCTTCAAAAGAAGCCTTAAAAGGCATAATTAATCGTTGTAGTTCTACTCGTTCAATGTTCATCTATACGTCCCTGCTTTCATTTTAAATTACTCCTGTTTGCAGAAGTTTATGCTCGGGCAGCTTCAGACACTGCGCTTGATAAAATTTGTGTGCCGTATACCAAAGATTCCAGTGCAAACGTCATGTGGGGATGGTGCAGACCGGGCTTTAAATCGCAACCGAGTCCAACCATCGTCGATGCTAGGCCGGTCTTCTCCAGCGGGTAGAAATGAAAATCCTCCCCTCCCTGCGTCACGCACCGATCCGCCACATTATTAGGCCCAAGAACCTTGCTGATAGCTTCTTCCGCGATCTTTATCATCGTCTCATTCACAGTTGCTGCTGGTACATAGCTGCCATACTTCCACTCCACGGAAGTACCGGTTAATGCAGTAACGGTGTGAAGCACATGTACGGTTTTTTCTTTTAACTCGGTCATTCCTTCATTGGTCTGAGCTCTCAGATCGAGCGTAAATTCAGACCTTTCCGGTATGACATTGGAGGTTTCACCGCCTCCTTGCAATTGCGTGATTTTCACAGAAAACGGGCACCGTGCTTGCAGGCGAATTCCCTGTAAGGCTTGAATAATCAAGGCTGCTGCTTCAAGAGGATTTTTACCATTTTCCGGGCGAGCAGCGTGGGCTTGCAGACCCTGAATCACACCCCGAATGGACGTAGACGCTCCATGCACAATAACGGGAGCCGCTTTGCCATACGGCACTTCCATACTAGGACGCAAATGCACCCCTAAGAGCGTCGTTACGCCATCCAAGGCGCCGTCGCGGATCATTTGAAGCGCTCCCTCCCCTTTCTCCTCCGCAGGCTGAAAAATAAAGCGAATCGTTTTATGGGGGCGAATCTGACACGCAGCGAGAGCTAATGCGGTATGGAGGACCATCGTACTGTGAGCATCATGGCCACAAGAATGGTTAGCCTTCACAACCCCGTCTACCTCCTGTACCAATGCATCCATGTCGGCACGAAGAGCTACAACATCCGTTGTTTCCCCTGGAATCTCCGCTACAAGACCATAGTGCCCGGCAAACGTGTGAACAGAAAAACCAGCCTCTTGCAAGCGTTCTTGCAAGTAGCGCGAGGTTTTCTCTTCTTTCCAGCTGGGCTCTGCCAAATCATGCAAATCGCGATAGGTTTGAACAATATGCTCACGCTGTTGATTCACGTAATCATTCGGCATGTAAGTACTCATTGGTTAACTCCGTTCCCTACCTATTATGAAATTTCTGCTTGGAATGTTGTTTCGTCAAGCGGATAAATCGGTCGCGATAACCGTTTGTAATCAAAGAAAGAAAACTGAAGTGTCGTTAAGCCTGGTGAATCTACCGTAATGATTTGTTTGCCGATGGATTCGAATGCTGCCCGGAAATGCTGACTGGACTTCAAAGCAACAATTTTATAAGTGTTAACGTCGATTCCATGCAGCAGGTAAATTTGTTCATCAAATACTTGTGATCTGACGGAACAGACGATAATATCGAGACCGCCTGCCTGTAAGCGTACCGATTTGCCGAGGTTGACACGCAAACCTTTCCACATCGACGAAGATATATTGAAGCGGCCATCTGTGAGCGATTTGACAGTGGCGGTCAACTCAATCGGTTCCCCGTGCAGCTTATCTACTTTTCCGCCCAATTTCACAGTAATCGTCGTTCCCACTCCCGCTTCATGAGCGATTTGTGCAACTTCGGGGTCGTAGATAAAGGCGAAACAGGCATTTTGCAAATTAGCTTCAAGCATCGCCCGCAGCAAATACGTGCCGTCGCCTGATGACCCGCCGCCGGGATTGTCTGATGTCTCGTTGATGACAATCGGCAGACCTTTAGCCGCAAGCGCCTTCTGGATGCCTACAGTCGGCGATTGGACTTGCGGGGTGAATTCTTCCCGCTTGGCCCATATTTGGTTCGCTACGTCGTCCGCCACTTCTTTGGCTAGTAGCTGGTCGCCATTGGTAACAACAACTACGGAAACGCAAACGTCCGGATGGTCGGTATAAGAGAAACCGTGAAAGAAAGCACAGTCAATAACGTTAGGGTGTTTTTCCCATTCCCAGCAAATCGTGTTGATATCTTTAGCCGGAGAGAGATTCGTCGTCGAGGTGGGGATCATCAGCGGCAGCTTGGTCAAGTGCATAGCCGTTTGAAGTCCGTCCTTCACCATTTGCACAGCAATATCGACGGCTTCCATGCCTCGTTCATAGCAATCCGTATGCGGGTACAAATGCACACCGAGCAGTACATTTGCTTCCGCAGCCATTTTTTCCGTAATATTTCCATGCAAATCAAGCGTTACGATCAGAGGCAGTTCGTAACCGACCAGACTGCGAACGTATTGTAAAAGATCGCCTTCCATATCGTCGATGCCATCGACAACGCCCGCTCCGTGCAATGAGAGGCAGAATGCATCAATCGCTCCGGCTGCTTGAATGCCTGCCGCCAATTCGCTTTTAATCGTTTCGTATGTCTCTTTCGTTATCTTTCCGGCAGGCTCAGCTCTCGTAGAAAACGTAGGAACTACTTCAATCCCCAAAGCTTCTGCGTGATCGATCATACCTCCCAAATAATCGCGTACACCTCTGTGATTCGAAAGAATGGTATCGCCTCGTTCCCACGCCCATTGCTTGAATAATTCTACGGTTGTCTCAACGCTCGAAAAGGTGTTGGTCTCATGCACCACTTCACCAATTGCAATTTTCATGACGGTGTTCCTCCTAAGTGTTTGTAATTCCGAAGATCACGAAGCTGGGGCTACCCATACAAATGACAGGCAACAAAGTGTCCGGCTCCGCTTCTATCTCTTTCGGACGATCGGTTTTACAAATGTCCATGCACTGGCTGCAGCGGGGATGAAAGCTGCATCCCGTAGGCGGATTGACCGGACTTGGAACGTCCCCTGTCAATACAATTCGCTCTTTTTTCTGCAGTGGACTTCGAATCGGTATCGCCGATAACAACGCTTGGGTATACGGATGCAATGGATTTGAATAAAGCTGATGCTTACCCGCATTCTCTATCATCCTTCCTAGATACATCACGCCGATCCGGTCGCTTATGTGCTTAACCACACTTAAATCGTGAGAAATAAAAATGTAGGTCAGCTGCAGATTCTTTTGCAAATCCTGCAATTGGTTCAAAATCTGTGCCTGAATGGAAACATCCAGCGCAGAAACAGGTTCATCTGCTACGATTAAGGAGGGCTTTACAGCTATGGCCCGGGCAATGCCGATACGCTGACGCTGTCCACCGCTGAATTCATGCGGATACCGATCCACAAAGGTAGGATTTAACCCCACCTGATTCAGCAATTCTATTACTCTATCCCGGCGCAGACGCTTGTTGCTTTCGGGGGCGTAAACGGACAGCGCTTCATCCAGGGTTTCATAGACAGTCATCCTGGGATTCAAGGAGCCATACGGATCTTGAAACACAATTTGCATCTGTCTTCGCAGCTTTTTCATTTCGCTCTGCGATAACGTTGTCATCTCTTGTCCTTCATATTTGATAGATCCGCCTGTTGGATTGATCAACCTCATGATGCTTCTGCCAGTCGTGGATTTCCCACAGCCGCTTTCCCCGACGATCCCCAACGTTTCTCCTTTTTTCAAGCGAAAGGAAACTCCATCTACCGCCTTGATGAAACTGGCTTCTTTTTGAAATAGTCCTTTCTTCAGCGGGAAATAGGTTTTCAAATCGTCTACTTCCAACAACCATTTGCTCATACGACCATCTCCTCGTTTGCATATAGCCAGCATTTCACAGCATGTTTGGCAACTCTCATCAGAGGAGGATTTTCATGAGCGCATTTCTCATGCGCATGCTCGCAGCGAGAACGGAATGGGCAACCGGTAGTCACTTCTCCCATGACAGGGACGTTCCCCTCAATCGATACAAGTCTGTCTCTTTCTTCTTCCAAATCCGGAACGGACTGAAGCAACCCTACCGTATAGGGATGTTTGGGATTCGTAAAAATCGTCGCTACATCCGCTTCCTCTACGATCTCCCCGTAATACATGACGAGAACCCGGTCTGCCATTTCCGCTACCACGCCAAGATCATGGGTAATCAGCAAAAGTGACGTATGGATGCTTGCTTTCAACCCGTTCATCAAGTCGAGAATCTGTGCCTGAATCGTCACATCCAGCGCTGTTGTCGGTTCATCTGCAATCAAAAGATCAGGATTGCAAGCCATAGCCATTGCAATCATCACCCTTTGCTTCATACCTCCTGACAACTGATGGGGATATTCATCCACAATTTTATCTGGGCGCGGAATCCCTACTTTTTTCAACATCTCAATGGATTTGTCACGGCGTTCCTTTTTGGACAAAGATGTATGGATGCTGAATACCTCTCCGATTTGCTGACCAATGGTATGTACCGGGTTAAGTGAAGTCATCGGTTCCTGAAAAATCATCGAAATTTCGTTCCCGCGAATGGAACGCATTTCTTTTTCAGACAGGCGATTGAGGACTTTGTCTTTAAATCGGATAGTGCCGTCCACCTGACCCGCATTTGGTTTGATCAGTCCCATGATCGCGAGCGAGGTGATGCTTTTTCCACAGCCGGACTCGCCGACAAGAGCCACCGTCTCTCCCTTATTGATTTGGAAACAAATTGATTTTACCGCAGAAACATGACCCTTTTCTGTTTTGAAATGCATGGATAATTGGCTTACGTCGAGAAGAACATTGCTCATCCCTATCTCTCCTCCTCTGTCCGCATAAGTAGCATCAGGACATGTTCACCCGCACGTTTTAGTTCCCCATGAAGTGATCATAGGCAGCTTTGGCCAGACGGGCGATTGCCTGCTCCCCTTCACGCCTGAATGAATTCCCTTGCGAAAACACTGTAATGGTAAAAATCCCCTTTTCCTCAGGCAAGTATACAATTCCTACATCATTGACGGCATTTCCGATCGTTCCCGTTTTATGAGCAACTTTCACTTGTTCCGGCAAAAGGTAAGGGATTCGGTTCCTAAATTGCTGTTTCAACATGATATCAAGGACGCCATTACTTGAACTTTCAGAAAGCATCTCTTTTTGGGCGATCATTTCCAACAATTTGCCCATATCACGTGGTGACGCCACATTATGTTCCGTGGATGTGAGATCTACATCATTTATTTTTTGATCATATCTACTGGTTACCGCAATTTCCACAGTTTTCAAAAATGTGGCATATGCTTCGGCTGACACCGGCTGAGGCTCCATCCCTATAGCTTGAGTCAAAGTATCCCAACAGCTCATCTTCACCAAAATATGGTTCAGACCCAGCTCTTTCATATAAGCCTCCACTTGCTTGGGACCGCCAACCAGATCCAATACTCTGTCTGTTGCATAATTGTCGCTGACAATAATCATGAGCGTGGCCATATCCTTGACAGATACCTCTGCTCCCGGATCAAGCTGTTGTAAAACGCCTGAACCTGGAACGCGCTCTTCCCACTTGAGTTTAACACGCTCATCCAACCGAATTTTTCCGGCCTCGACATCCCGATAAAGAGCCGTAAGGATTGGAACCTTATACGTACTGGCCATTTGAAACAATCGTTCTCCGTTGATGTTTGCTTCTTCCTTTGTTCCTAAATGCTTGACGGCTACCCCAAAGGTACCCTGTTCGTCCTTCACTGCATTCTCCAGTTTTTGCTGTAGATTCATCTTACTATCTCCTCCCACACATTTGTTTTATTTCCGTTCGATTTTTGGATCCAGGGCGTCCCGCAGTCCGTCACCCAACAGGTTGAAGCTAAGTACGACGAGCATGATCGCAAGTCCGGGGAACAACGACATCCACCAGGCCTTACTGAGATAGGCTTTTCCTACATACACCATGGCCCCCCATTCAGGTGTCGGCGGCTGTGCTCCCAAACCGAGAAAACTCAGGGCAGAGGCAGCCAGTATACTGCCGCCAAACATCAATGTCGATAACACAATAATCGGAGAACTTACATTGGGAAGTATATGTCTGACCAAGATTTTGAAATCACTGATTCCAAGCGCACGAACGGCTTCCACATATTCCTTTTCCCGTATGGACAAAACAGATGCGCGCACGACTCTCACATAGGTGGGAATGACCCCGATCACGATAGCCAGCATTGCATGGGTCAAACCGGGACCGAGTATGGCAATGATGACAATGGCCAGCAGAAGAACGGGCAGGCAAAGCAAGATATCCATTACCTGCATGATGTAGATGTCAATTTTGCGATAGTAACCGGAAATAACTCCCAGCGTTGTTCCAATCACTGTAGCACACCCAACCGTAACCAGACCCGTTAACAGTGAGATGCGCCCACCGTATAAGATTCGCGAGAAGATATCCCGACCAAAATCGTCTGTTCCAAGCAGATGAGCGGTACTTGGTCCAAGCAAACGATCCTGAACATTCATTTGAATGTACGGATATGGTGCCAGCAACGGAGCTGCCAGTGTACAGATAATAAAAATAAGCAAAATGATGCCGCCGCCTACAGCCGTTTTGTTTTTTCGAAGCCGTTTCCCTACCGTTCCCCAGTAGGACTGAGGTTTGATCATAGTGGTTTCATCCGGCTCTTTGGGATGTGTTGTGATTTGTTTTGCACTCATTTGTGTCACGTTGCTGCTCAACGTTTTCCCTCCTCCCTATTCGTACTTGATTCGTGGATCCACATAGCTATAGATGATATCAACAACGAGGTTTGTCAGAACGAACAGGACTGCAAGGAAAAAGGTCATTCCTTGAATCGTCGCAATATCCCGCTTCCCGATTGCCTCTATTGCCATACTGCCTATTCCATGCAAGCTGAACACTGTTTCCGCGACGACAGCACCTGCGAGCAGCGAGCCGAATTCCAAACCAACCAGTGTAATAACGGGAATGAGCGCATTCTTCAGGCCATGGCGAAAGACGACAGCATAGTAGGCGGCACCTTTGGCTTCTGCGGTTCTCATGTAATCTTGCTTGATGACGTCCAGCATACTTGAGCGGGTCACCCGCGCAATAGATCCCATTGTGGACAAGGCAATCGTGATGGCCGGAAGAATCAGGGAACTTATCCCCTCATAACCGGAAATCGGAACCAAGGCGAGTTTATAAGCAAAAATCCAGATCAGCAAAAGAGCTACCCAGAAACCGGGAGCAGAAATCCCCACGAGGGAGCAGATGACCATCAACCGGTCGATGATTGTGTTATGCTTGACAGCGGAGATAACCCCAAGTATAACTCCTGCAACTACAGCAATCACAATACTGAAAGCCGCAAGCTGCAATGTAAGGGGGAAACGGTTCACAATCTGGCTCCAAACGGTTTCATGTGTCATAAAGGATGTGCCCAGATTCCCTTGAAGCAATTTCCCTGCATAATTCACATACTGAACAAGCAACGGTTTATCCAGGCCAAGTTCCGTCCTCAGTGCCTTAATGGCCTCCTGAGTCGGATGTTCTCCCAATATATGTTCAGCGGGGTCGCCTGGGATCAAGTGAACGATGAGAAAAACGAGAACGGATACGCCAAAGAGTGTCCCAAGCAAGGAAAGCAGTCTTTTTATCAAGTACCTTTGCAATTGACTTTCCCCCCAAACTTACAGATTTAGATAAAGACTCAAGTCACAATGTTTATTGCAGACTCCGACTGCGTCAGCCCTGTAGTATCGACGCAGTCGAGTTGTCATCCTTCGTTATTTCGTCAAGCGAATATCTTTAAGCGACATGTCTCCTGTGTATGGATTTATTTTGAATCCTTCGATACCTTGTGTCGCTGTCACCGTTTCAGAAGTAAACAACGGGATCCAAGGCGCTTCTTTCACGAGAATTTCCTGCGCTTGTTCGTACACCTTCATACGTTCTTCCACATTCGTCACTAAACGCCCTTTGAGGAGCAGTTTCTCTAGTTCCGGATTATCGACATACATGCGGTTCGAATTTTTAACACCAAACAATAAGTTCAGGATTTCTGGATCACTATAGCCCCAGTACAGGAGGTACATATCGTAGTTGCCTTTTTTCGCTCTGTCTTTCAACGTAGGAACATCGGTTATAGTGATCTTCATATCAACCCCGATTTCCTTGAACTGGCTTTGCAGAATTTGTGCGATTCGCTGATAAGCAGGCTCCGCGGTCACCAACAGTTCAAAGGAGAACGGTTTTCCGTCCTTTACCAAAATGCCGTCCTTGTTGCTGTCCTTATATCCGACTTCAGCCAATAACGATTTTGCCTTTTCCAAATTTTTGGCGTACATCCCTTTTGCCAAGCCTTCGATCTTTTCACTGTAACCAGGAACGGTCGGCGGCAGCGGACCAAAGAGCGGCTTGGCGTAACCGGAATGGGCAACCTGATTGATCGGAGCACGATCAACCGCCATTGCAAGAGCCTGTCTGACCCGAACATCCTGGAACATCGGATTTTTATTATTCATCCCGAGATATTCCATCACTTTTCCCAAATTGCTTTCAATTTTGACTCCTGGAACCTTTTTCAGATCACTCACGTAGGTAGCCGGTACATCCGACAGCACATGAATCGTGCCCTTTTTAAATTCCAGAATTCTCGTATCGTCATCCTTTAGAAAGCGGAAGACAACTTCATCTACATGTAGAGGCCCTTTGTTCTCAACCGATGAACCGCCCCAATTGTAATCCGGGTTTTTCTTGTAGGATAAAGATTGACCGCGTTCGAATTTATCAAACATAATCGGTCCAGTTGCAGAAGGGTTTTTCCCGAAATTATCCGGGTTTTCCTTGTGACGTTTCGGATCTATCGCCGTCAAAACACCCCCAACGACTGTAGACATAAATGGAGCGAACGGTTCAGAAAAGATAATCTTAAACGTTTGCTCATCAACTACTTCTACCTTCGTAATCGGACCCAGAAGTGCTTTATTCGGGGAATCCTTTTGCAGTGTTTCAATAGAGTACTTCATTGCTTCCGCATTGAGTGGTTCACCGGAATGGAATTTCACCCCTTTGCGCAATGTAAATGTCCATATATTTCCATCCTCTGAGATGTTGTAGCTTTCAGCCAACCAGGGGATGATTTTACCTGAGTTATCAGTTGTGATCAAAGGTTCGTACATCATTCCAATTGCAGCGTCAACCCAGGTTGACCTTGTCACATCCAATGTTTCTGGTTCAATCATTGAGGAGATTACCAGCGTTCCCCCTTCTTTGGGAGTAGCTTTAGCGGAAGGATCACCGTCTGATTTGGGTGTAGATGTGCACCCAGCCAAGAGAATCGCAAAGATATAGAACAGCATGGAGATACGATGAAATCTGCGAGATGGATTAAAATTAAACATTTAAAACCCTCCTTTTGTTGTCGATCTCATCTAAAATGAATGAACAGAAATTTCGTCGAGTGGATAAATCGGTCGAGTTAAGTGTTTGTAATCAAAGAAAGAAAACTGAAGTGTCGTTAAACCTGGTGAATCTACCGTGATGATTTGTTTGCTGATGAGTTCGAATGCTGCCCGGAAATGCTGACTGGACTTCAAAGCAACGATTTTATACATGTTGATGTCGATTCCATGCAGCAGGTAAATTTGTTCATCTATTACCTGTGTTCTGACGGAACAGACGAGAATGTCGAGGCCCTCTACCTGTAAACGTACCGATTTGCCGAGGTTGACATGTGTACCTTTAGCCACCGACGAAGATATAATGAAGCGACCATCTGTGAGCGATTTGACATAGGCTGTCAACTCAATCGGCTCCCCGTGCAGCTTATCTACTTTTCCGCCTAATTTCACAGTAATCGTCGCTCCCACTCCTGCTTCATGGGCGATTTGTGCAACTTCAGGGTCGTAGATAAAGGCGAAGCAAGCATTTTGCAAATTGGCTTTCAGCATCGCCCGAAGCAGATACGTGCCATCACCTGGAGATCCGCCGCCGGGATTGTCCGATGTCTCATTGATGACAATCGGCAGCCCTTCAGCCGCAAGCGCCTGCCGGATGCCTTCTGCCGGTGATAGGAATTGTGGAGTGAATTCTTCTCGCTTGGCCCAAATTTGGTTCGCTACGTCGTCCGCCACCTCTTTGGCTAGTAGCTGGTCGCCACGGGTAACTGCAACAACGGAAACGCCAACGTCCAGATGGTCGGTATAAGAGAAGCCGTGAAAGAAAGCGCAGTCAATAACGTCAGGGTGTTTTTCCCATTCCAAGCAAATCGCGTTGATATCTTTAGCCGGCGAGAGGTTCGTCGTCGAGGGGGTAATCATCAGCGGCAGCTTGGTCAAGTGCATGGCCGTTTGAAGTCCGCCCTTCACCATTTGCTCAGCGATAGCGACGGCTTCCATGCCACGTTCATAGCAATCCGTATGCGGGTACAGATGCACACCGAGCAGTACATTTGCTTCTGCAGCCATTTTTTCCGTAAGGTTTCCGTGCAAATCAAGCGTTACGATCAGGGGCAGTTCGTAGCCAACCTGACTGCGAACGTATTGTAAAAGATCGCCTTCCATATCGTCGATGCCTTCGACAACGCCCGCTCCGTGCAGCGACAGGCAGATCGCATCAACCGTTCCAGCTGCTTGAATGCCCGTCGCCAATTCGCTTTTGATCGTTTCGTAGGTCTCTCTCGTTATCTTTCCGGCAGGCTCCGCGGACGCAGCAAACGTTGGAATCACTTCAATACCTAACGCTTCTGCACGATCGATCATGCCTCCCAAATAATCACGCACACCTCTGTGATTGGAAAGAATGGTTTCGCCCCGTTCCCACGCCCTTTGCTTGAACAATTCTACGGTTATCCCAACGCTCGAAAAGGTGTTGATCTCATTCACCACTGCGCCGATTGCAATCTTCATGACCGTTTTTCTCCTTTTATTTTCGGAATTTGGCGAAAACCAAAGCTGACGCGGACAACGTCCTGATTACTGTCACGGATGTATCTCATACAAATTTCCGATGTACTCTTTTTGATCAAAAAAAGGTCTTCACCAATTGGCTGCATAGGTAATTCTTGCTTATCTTCAGTGAGTAGAACGTGCTTCCCATTTTCCAATTTGATGCTGAACAGCACGCCTTCGTCTGATTTAAAGTCTCCTATAAATTCCTCTACCCGCTCCGTAGGAACTTGGAAGTGAGAAAACGACCGGTAAGATGCTTCGGCAGCACGACCAGCATAAGCATTCAGAGCTCCATTTATCAGCGCAGTAGCTGGTGCACCTTGCAGATTGATAAGTGAGACACCGGTTATCCCTAGTTCTGGCAGCACATGCATTTGTGCTGCAATCCCTTTGAGGGCTCCGCCATGTTCAACAAGCAGACTGCCGTGATAATCGGGAGTAATCATTAGTCCGTAACCGTAAAAACGCCCAGGTTCAATCTCGATATGCGGGGCAACCATTTGTTTCACACTTTCCTCACTAAGGATTCGCTCCCCTCCAGCAAGTCCGCCTGTTCGGTAAATGTCAGCGTATTTCAACATATCCCGTATTGTCGATTTGAGGAAACCGCCTGCTCGCATCGCAGGAGCATCATACCAATTGTCGGAAAGAAACACTTGTACTTCGCCATCGTTCTTTTTACTGGCGTAAATGGATGCAATATTGTCGTTTCCTTTTAATTCCTCCAGCAAAAAGACGCTGCGATTCATTCCCGCCGGTTGCAGAATGTGCTCTTTTATATAGGATTCATAGCTCTTTCCGCTGACTCGTTCCACAATAAGACCCAGCAAAGCATAGGAATCATTGGAGTAACTAAACTGCGTACCTGGCGAACCGAGCAGTTTGATATCCAATTCGGCCATATATGTCAACATTTCTTCATACGTATCGATCATCGGCCCGTTATTCATCATGTTAAAGGTGCTTTCCCCAAGTATTTGGAGACTATCAGGATCGAGTTGCATGCTCCGTTTAGTCGCTAGGAACAAAGTAGTTAATGGCGGTAGCCCTGCTGTATGCGTCATCAGGTGGTGGATCGTCATTTGCTCAACTATGTTTCCTGCTTTCAGACGAAATTCCGGAAGATAGGTCACAATCGGATCGTGCACGGAAAGCTTACCTGCTTCCTGCAGCTGCATAATCGCTACGCATGTAAAAGATTTGGTTATGGAGCCTATGCCAAACACTGAATCTGCTATGTCTGCATGTCTGGTTTCTGCGTCACTAAATCCAAACCCTTTCTGATAGAAGGTCTTTCCATCTTTTGCGATGCCGATAGCGGCATCTGGAACTTGATGCTCATCAACCAGCTTTTGTGCATAGTCTTCAAACGTGTTGATCCATTCCTGGTTATTCATAAGAAACCCTCCCGTAATAATCATCGAATTGGTATAGGTGAACGCTGCAAGCAGCTTGCACCAGTTTGCCTTTCCCTTTATCATGGCAACCGCCTACTCCGTCGCCGTGAACCTGTTCTCTTATTGATAGGTCGACGCAAACGGATAAAACTGTTGACTGGTCTGATCATACTTGTTAAAGCGTTCTTCCACGTTTTCCCTGTCCGCTTGTGTCACACCAGCGATAAGAACACTCAAGACCGAAAAAATGGTGGTAATCCCATGCAGTGCAGGCGTTGGAATCGTCACCTTAATCAACTGGTCGGCTATCGCTCCTATCGGTGAAAGCCCGTCATCCGAAAACGCCAGGATTTTCGCACCTTTCTCCTTGGCGACCTTGGCAAAGGAGATGGTCTCTTGCGTATAACGAGGAAACGATAGAACGATCACCAGCCATTCTTCATCCGCTAGCATCATCAAATAATTCGCATCATCATTTTGACCGGTATACAGGTGCGTATCCCCTTTGACAATATTAAGCGTGTAAGAAAGCCAATGCGCCGGAGCATAGGAGGAACGAAAACCGACAACCACAACCTTCTTTGCCTTGATAATGCTCTCCACCGCTTGATCCAGTGCATCTTGGCTCACCGAGTTCAGCGTTTCGCTAATATAGGCGATGTCCTGCTCCATTTTATAAGTGATGAGGCCTTCCTTTTCATTCAATCGTTTGGAATGGTCAAAGAACTTTTGAATGTGATTTTCCCTCTGGCCATTTGCTAGTAGAGATTGACGTACTTCGTTTTGCATGGCACTAAACCCCGAATATCCCAATGCATTGCTCAATCGTATAACAGTGGTTCCACTCGTGCCTGTCAACGCACCAATTTCCATGGCGGGTTGCAGAGCGATCTGCTGTGGTTCTTCCAAAATGAATTCCGCAACAAGTTTTTGTTGGTTGGACAGTTGATTGTATAATTTGTGAATTCGATCCTGTACACTGTTCATGGTAACCACCTTTTCGTAACGTTTTGGCTTGACTCTCAAACGAAATATGTCATTTGCTCGTCGAGGGGATACTCATGCTATGTAAGAGAAGCAGGTGTTCATTATGAACCAGTTTCTCTGATGACATCTGCAACCAACCATTAGAAAGCGCTTACAACAAGCATTTTTGTATGAATTTAATCCTTATAAAAAAGCAAAATCGATCACACCCTTTTCTTTTTTTCAGCCTCAACAGGCTTCGTTGATATACATAGTTAGTAAAAGCGTTTCCACATATACGCGGATTATAAAATCCATTATTAAAAAATAAATGATTTTTATAATCCATACATGTATCATACAATTATCATTTCATTTTTACAAGATTTATTTACAAAACTTGTATTTTCGAAACAAAGTCGAGATATCTTTGGTTGGCCCTACAACCTGACTAATGGCTCGATCTCGCGCAAACCGTTTGCCATCCATTTAAAATAAGAAAAAGCAGGTATCTTTCAACCTGCTTTTCCTAAGCATATAAACTGCTTCAATTCTCTGTATTGAATTCCTATTAACTTATACGGCGTAGGCTTTCCCCGTTATCATGGCAATCGCCTACTCAATTGCAGTAAACGTGTTGTCTTATTTGTCAGTCGTTGCAAACGGATAAAACTGTTGACTGGTCTGATCATACTTGTTAAAGCGTTCTTCCACGTTTTCCCTGTCCGCTTGTGTCACACCGGCGATAAGAACACTCAAGACCGAAAAAATGGTGGTAATTCCATGCAGCACAGGCGTTGGAATCGTCACTTTAATCAACTGGTCGGCTATCGCTCCTATCGGTGACAGCCCGTCATCCGAAAACGCCAGGATTTTCGCCCCTTTCTCCTTGGCGACCTTGGCAAAGGAGATGGTCTCTTGCGTATAACGAGGAAACGATAGAACAATCACCAGCCATTCTTCATCCGCTAGCATCATCAAATAATTCGCATCATCATTTTGACCGGTGTACAGGTGCGTATCCCCTTTCACAATATTAAGCGTGAAAGAAAGCCAATGCGCCGGAGCATAGGAGGAACGAAAACCGACGACCACAATCTTTTTTGCCTTGATAATGCTTTCCACCGCTTGATCCAGTGCCTCTTGGCTCACCGAGTTCAGCGTTTCTCTAATATAGGCGATGTCCTGCTCCATTTTATAAGTGATGAGGCCTTCCTTTTCATTCAATTGTTTGGAATGGTCAAAGAACTTTTGAATGTGATTTTCCCTCTGGTTAGATGCCAATAGAGATTGACGTACTTCGTTTTGCATAGCACTAAACCCCGTATATCCCAACGCATTGCTCAATCGTATAACAGTGGTTCCACTCGTTCCTGTCAACGCACCTATTTCCTTGGCGGGATGCAGAGCTACCTTCTCTGGTTCTTCCAAAATGAATTCCGCAACGAGTTTCTGTTGGTTGGACAGTTGATTGTATAATTTGTGAATTCGATCCTGTACACTGTTCATGGTAACCACCTTTTCGTATCTTTTTGGGTTGACGCTCAAACGAAATATCCCATTTGCTCGTCGCGGAGATACTCAATGCTGTGCAAGAGATTACATTTGTTCATCATGAACCAGTTCTCTGATGCCAGCTGTAACCAATAATTAGAAATCGCTTACAATAAGCATTTCAGCCCCAACAAGTTTCGTTGATAAACATATTCGTATACGCGTTTTCACACTTTTCGGAGCATGAAATCCATAATTTATAAATAAATAGATTATTGAATTCATTTTTAAAATTATTCATTTATCATATCATTTTTTTCAGTTGTGGTGCAAAGCTTTAAGTTATCGAGATTAACACTATTCCACGAAGAATTGTTGCATCAATTGTAAAATGACTTATCAAAAAAATATATGATCTTTCTTTGCATAAAATTGCGTTTAGGCATATTGACAAATCAGACCATCCGTTGGTATAGTCAATTTATTATTCCGAGTAAAAAGATATGATTAATGACATTAGGTGGTGTAATGTGGGAAATAAGGTTTTTAAAGCTACGGTTCGATCTGTGCTTATCGGCTATTTGATAGTACTTCTTGTCATTCCGATAGGTTCCATCTATTTGAAAGGATTTTCATTAGGATGGGATCCATTTTGGAAAGAGGTTACAGGACCTTTAGCCTGGAAGTCCATTGTGCTAACCATTAAGCTCAGTGTTGTCTCGACCATCATTCAAGCGATTGTTGGTACCATCATTGCTTATGTCCTCGTCCGTTACACCTTTCGCGGCAAAAGCATTTTAAACAGTATGGTAGATCTACCCTTCTCGCTTCCAACTTCAGTAGCTGGTTTAATGTTCCTAACCCTATTAGGACCTTCAAGTCCGCTAGGTGTCTGGCTCGACCATTTGGGAATTAAACTGCTTTATAATCAAACGGCTATCGTGATAGGGCTTGTATTTGTTACCTTTCCATTTGTCATTCGAACTGTTCAGCCTTTGCTTGAACAAATCGATCCAGCAGAAGAACAAGCCAGCTTTACGCTTGGTGCGGGTAGATTTTACACCTTCTGTAGAATCGTTTTCCCAGCCATTTTCCCTGGTATCATAGCTGGAAGCATGCTCGCCTTCTCCCGATCACTTGCCGAATTTGGAGCCATATCCCTCATATCAGGCAATTTGCCTGGTAAAACGATGGTCGCATCGGTCTATATATATGGTGAAACACAGAATTTCAACCCCGAAGGCGCAGCCGCTATCTCTCTTGTGCTCCTTACATTATCCGTCCTTATTCTCTGGATCATCAATGTACTGACACGCGGAAAGGGGCGCCTAGCATGAGAAAAGTATTAATCAGTATTTCATTTCTCGTTATTTTCTTACTTATTATGTTGCCTTTTCTTGGAATTACCTTTGGTGCTTTTGAAGAAGGCCCGCAAGCTTTTTTCGACGCTCTCGTACGACCTGAAGCCCTGCATGCCATGAAAATTTCGTTAATTATCGTAGTGATTGTAACCATTCTTAATGCCATTGTCGGCATTTACGTTTCCTTAGAAATTGTCAGAGGTTCTTGGATCTCTCGCTGGTTGAAACCTATCATCAACGCACTTATTGATCTCCCATTTGCTGTATCTCCTATCATTGTTGGGTTAATGGTTATTTTGATCTTTGGACCGAACACCGCGTTTGGCACCTTCATGGAAGACCATAATATGAAAATTGTCTATGCTGTACCCGGCATGGTCTTAGCAACAATGTTCATTACGTTTCCTCTGATGGTACGAGAAGTGGTGCCTTTACTTGAAGAGATTGGTACACAGTCGGAAGAAACTTCTGCTACTTTAGGCGCTGGCGCCTGGCGTACATTCATTCAAATTACATGGCCAGGTATTCGTTGGGGCGTACTATACGGTCTCATCTTAACGATCGCAAGAGCGCTTGGCGAGTTTGGATCGATTCTTGTCGTATCCGGCAATATTATTAACCAGACGCAAACGGCGACAACCCTTGTTTATCAAGATGCCGAACAATTCCACCTCGTGGCAGCTAACAGCGTTGCTTTCGTCTTAGGTCTCATTTCGATTTCTATTTTATTAGCGCTTGAGTGGTTGAAAAGAAGAAGTGAAAAATTGAGAAGCCATTAAGGAGGAGCCCCAGCATGCATATCGAAGTCAAAAACCTAAATAAACATTTCGGGCAGTTTCATGCCATCAAGGACGTCAATTTCAGCATAACGAAAGGTCATCTGGTCGGTTTGATCGGGCCAAGCGGAGGCGGTAAAACGTCCATTCTTCGAATGTTATCGGGACTAGAAAGCCCAACTTCTGGCGATATTTACTTCGACGGGAAACTGGCGACTCATCTTCCGGTTCAAGAAAGAGGAATTGGCTTCGTATTTCAAAGCTATGCCCTCTTCAAGCATATGACTGTTTTTGAAAATGTGGCTTATGGCCTAAAGGTTTTGAAAAAGCCTAAGGACTTCATTCAAGATCGCGTTTCTTACCTTTTGGGTTTGATGGGGCTTGCCGGCAGTGAACGTAAATACCCTCATCAGCTCTCTGGCGGTCAACGCCAACGAGTTGCCTTCGCAAGAGCTTTAGCACCCGAACCTCAACTGCTTTTGCTTGACGAACCTTTTGCAGCCATTGACGCAAAAATTCGAAAAGAGCTCCGCGTTTGGCTGAGAAACCTCATCGACGAGTTTAAAGTAACAACCCTATTCGTCACGCATGATCAGGATGAAGCCATCGAAGTTGCGGACGAAATCATTCTTGTTCAGGGCGGAAAAATTGAGCAGCAAGGAAGTCCTTGGGAGATTTACACGAAGCCTGCTTCCTCTTTTGTAGCCTCGTTCATTGGAGAATCTAATATTATTTCTCAATATACCCCACTAATCGGGTTTCCTTACTTAGAAGAATTACAGAAGGATGGTCAATGGCTTCCAGACGTTAATGTAATGATTCGACCAGAATCCATTGAAGTTCGCAACCATGATGTTGCTCATCTCGCTACTGCTGGGGAAAAAGGGAAAGTCACACATGCTCATTTCCGCGGAGATTCCTGGTATTTGGAAATTGATACAGGGGCAATCAAGCTATTTGCTTATCAGTCCGTAAAGGAAAAGATTTACCAACCTGGAGACGAGGTAAATATCCTCATCCATCACATCTCCGTGTTTACGAAAACGGACAATAAGTTGATTGAGAATCAGGCTAAACAAGATCCACTGCCTGTTTTTATATAAAATTTGTGTATACATTAGAAGGGGAGTTGTAAACCATGAAAAATTTCAAAACGCTTGGCTTAATCACAGCAACATTATTCACAGCAAGTATTGCTCTAACAGCCTGCGGAACGGGGACGAAATCGGGTAGTTCACCTTCTCCATCTGCAGCGGCGGCATCAACATCCGTGGCAAGCGCTGCTCCAAAGGCTGAAGGCGGCAAAGTGACAATTACACTTGGAGCTTATTCGGTCGTCAAAGAATCCTTCGATCTCATTATTCCTAAATTTAAAGATCAATGGAAAAAGAAAACGGGTCAAACTGTTGAATTCCAAGAATCCTATGTGGCTTCCGGTGCGCAAGCTACTGCCATTATTCAAGGCTTTGAAGCAGATATCGCTCCACTGTCTTTGGAAGGTGATATTCAAAAGATTGCTGAGAAGGGTTTAATTACGCACGATTGGAAAAATAATCCTTACAAAGGTAATATCACAGCTTCGATCGCTGCAATTGGTGTTCGTGAAGGCAATCCAAAAGGAATTAAAGACTGGGCAGATTTGACGAAACCGGGTGTTGAAGTTCTGATTCCTAATCCAAGTACTTCCGGCGGTGCCAAATGGGATATTAACGCCATCTACGGCGCAGGCCTGAAAGCTTCCGAAGCTGCAGGTAAAAAAGACCCAGCCGCAGCAAAAGACCTGGTAAGCAAAGTATACAAAAACATTAAAGTGTTGGATAAAAGTGGAGCAGATTCCCTTACTACCTTCGATAAAGGTGTTGGCGATGCGATCGTAACCTATGAAAATGAGCTTCTGGCTCGTATTCAATCCGGTAAAAAGTATGTTGAAGTCATTCCACAATACACAACATCCATCGAGAATCCAGTTGCCCTTATTGATAAATACGTAGACAAACATGGTAATCGTGAAGTAGCGCAAGCGTTCCTAGACTTCTTATATACACCTGAAGCACAAACAATATTCGCAGAAAAAGGCTTCCGTTCCGTCCTACCTGATGTTGCTAAGAAATACGAGAAAAACTATACTACGCCTGCTGGCTTATTCAACATTGAATATCTCGGAGGTTGGGATAAAGTAAACAAAGAGCTTTATGGCAAAGGCGCAATTTGGGAAACCATCCTTGCAGAAGGTGGAACCAAATAAGAACATAGGAAAAGCCCGGTGCGAATTTGTAATTCGCTTCCGGGCTTTCTTTTGCTATGCGTTACGTGTACAATTCTTATCTTCCGTCTCCATCTTGGATCCACACGCGCCCAGGTCCGCGTAATTTTTCTTTATTTGTTCTACTGATTCTCTTAACGATGCACTAGTCTTTACTTCAATTACAACAGACAAGTCATTTTTTTCGGCAAAAAGAAGTCGATCATTAATTGGGACATTACCGCTATATAAGGGCTGATGGTCTGAATTAACATTGCAATCATGGAGATGCATATGCTTAATGCGATCAGTATATTCGCGGAATACGACCTCTTCCTTAAAGTTAACTTTTGCACCGTGCCCTACTTCCCATGTGAGGCGAAAATTTTCGAACTTCGCTAACATCTCGAGAGCTCTACGGATGAATGGATGACTTAAATTCTCGGGTAAACATATCGGAAGATTCATATTTAGTTCAATGAAATCAAGACCTAATTCTTTACATAGATCAACATTCTGTTCAATTGTTTTAAATTCTATTAAAGTTGGCATTCCTAATTGCAATTTGAACACCTTCTCTTTCATATTTGGTGAAATCCCTGATTCACCTTTCCTCAAGTTCAATAATTTTAATAACATCTCAGAAGTTGCCCATAATGAAGGCGAACCTATATTATCCTGATGCTGCATTATCAATGCTTAATAAATTCGTTTTAAAGGATTTCGTAAATATCCTAGCCTTCATCATGTCGCTTTCAAAGTAAATTTCCATTTAAATGTAAATTACTCTTTAATATGTTCTTTACTCTGGTAATTGTATTTGAGCTTTTAGGGAGACCAACAATCCTATTAAATAATAACCATCTAAGGCAAGCTATTGCCTCAAATAATTCTAGTTCTTCATTTGTATATTGATTTTGCGATTTATAAGCAGAACGATAAACGGAACCATACCTTTCTCCAACATAAATCTTAATTAAAACAATTGACCAAGCAATATCATATCTTGGGTCACCAAGCTGCCCGTTCGTCCAATCTATTATTGTATACTTACCTTCCGCTTCCAAAATATTTCCCAAATTAAAATCACCATGAATAAGACAATCTTGTTTAAGATTCGCACTTTCAGTAAGCCGGATTAATAGATTCTTAATGTCCTGATGTTCTTCAATTCTCGGATAAAAATAGCTGACAAAATCATGTTTTTGATGTATTAAACAATCCAAATCTTCTAGAGGAAATCTATGAATATTGGTTAATATCTTTGCAAGTTTAGTAAGTTTAGACTGATTTACTTTATTTATAGGTGACCCGTCAAAACTGGTTAGTAAAACTTGATTTTTATTCTTATCCAAACCCCAACCAAAAGGCTTTGAAACTGATAACCCTCGGATATAAAGAGCATCTAGCAACTTATACTGACGTTCAACATCTGGCTTTGAATCCCTATTCCATACTTTTAATACAAAGCTTGTTTCGGCTGTACAAATTTTTGTTACTTCTGCTTCAAGTCCAGAATCCAAAGGGATAATGGTTAATGAACTACCTTGTTCTAGCAATGAATCAATTACTTTGCTTTTTACTATCCAGTTAATATCTCTAATTGGATGACCCATGGTTTCTCTTCCTTTCGCGGGATTTCTTATTACCTTCCAGTTAATGCAATTCCTCTATCTCATTACAGTACCAAATGTAATTTTCATGTTTGGTGCATAGGTTAAGTAAGAATGATCATCGAATTCCTTTGAAAATAGCAACTCAGCTTCATATTGCTCCATCGCCTCATTCAGCATTAAGCCCCGATTCACTAAATTATGAACAAATTCCTCTTTCTCTCCAGGTAATTCCCCTAAACCTTCTTCCCTCAAAGAGTTATAAAGACTTCGCTTACTTAGCAAGTCCATATTCTGATCCAAGAAATTAACCTTATCACTTACTCTACACTCAACGTTCTTTAAACCTAACCGACTGAGATAGATAGGTAATTTGATTCCAATATTTCCGTCCTTACCCTTGTGATTAGAATCTCCCTCGTACAATTTTTGCAAAATACCCAATTTAATCACTTGAGACTGCTCCAATTCATCAAAACCGTAGTTTGACATGTTAGCAATCCAATGTGGTTCAAAACAAATGACCATTCCATCATCTAAAACACAATCAATCATCTTCTGAAGTATTTTCTTCGAATCAGTTATATGTAATAAAAAAGCATGACAAATAGCTACGTCATACTTTCTGTCGATTGTTACTTCTTCAATATCACTTATGAAAAATTCTGATGGATAAGGCTGATTTTGAAAGACTTCCCTTGCTGTATTAATAAGTTCATTCCCCTTGTCAATTCCCGTATAGGTTGATCCTTTAGGTAAAAGAGGCAACAGTTTAAGCCCTAAATATCCAAAGCCACAACCATAATCGATGATGTTTACCGGTTTTACAATCTTCCATACCGTCTTCACTAAAAATTCTAAATAATCATCGTTGTAATACAATCCTCGAGTATTTCTTAAATATTCAATCTTGTTGTCCCAGTAATATTCGGACATTCTATGGCTCCTTCTTTTTTATGACTTGAGGTGATTTCTTTTTTCACTTATCCGATGAATTGTTGATTAATGATTTTCTTTTAAAAAAGCATGTATGATTGGTTTATCTGGAGGACTAATATTGACAGGTATCTCACCTAATTCAAAAAATCTAATTTCTGCTACCTCGGACTCGTCTTGATTGATAATTCCATCAAATTCTTTACAAATATAAGCTGCCACTACGTTATAGACCTCATCTCCGTGCGGATATTTGTAGTAAAGCTCCTGACCTGAAAATACATCTAATAATTCAAGCTTCATGGCTCGTAAACCGGTTTCTTCAAATAACTCTCTTCTTGCTACCTGTTCCATTGTTTCCCCAGGCTCTAAGGATCCACCGGGCAATCCCCACATGCCATTATCTGTTCTTTTCTCAAATAAAATGGAGTTATTTTGAAGAGCAATGACACAAGCACCGGCCGTAATTAAAGGTCTTGTTCCAACGATCTTTCTTAAATCCATTATGTAGCCCAAAGTTATATCACTTCTCTCCGATTAAATTGATTTTATTTAACTGTATCACCTACTCGTGATCAGTTATTTTCTTCGACCGATATACAATAAATGTGAAGATATGCCCAATATGTGAGGGTTCTCAGATTCTTTGTAAATCAAACTCATTACTTCTTGAAATTCTTCATCGCCACGAGAACGCCAATATTCAAATTGCTCTTGCTTAAATGAGCCAGCAATACTAGATGACCCAATCAATTTGATGGTCTCAAATCCCTGAGATTCCATGTATGGATTAATGTCTTCTATGTTAAAATAATACGCCCCTGTGAATCTTCCTTCGTCCTGATGATTAAATATACCCGTTTCCAAAAATAAATTGATATCCGCTATATTATCATTCGGTTTCCAGTGTTGAGGGAATAATAATGAAGTGGTTAGGTGACGTATCCTTGTCATAAATGCGACAAATACAATTCCATCCTGCTTAGTAACTCGATGCAATTCTTGTACGGCAGAATCCCGGTCAGCTGATGTTTGTAAATGATATAAAGGTCCCAACATTAAAGATGCATCAAATTGCTCAATCAATTGGCTCTCTATCAAGCCGGCCCCATTCGTCAAATCTATTATAATAATCTATCACTTTATCCATGCATATCTTCTCCTCTATTGAATATCACTCCTTTCTTTAATTCAATAAATTCCAAAATATCCCTCTATTTCATACGAGGAGCAAAACAAAAAGGACAGCCCCCCCCCCTTGGAGTATCCGTCCCGAAGACAAAAATGTGCGCAAAAAAGCGCACGTCACTAAAGCAACATGCGCTTTTACCATTACGTTGACGATGAATCTCGTAATAAAATTTTATAAAGTTTAATGATACTTATATGCATGCCTTCATGGTACAAATTAAAACTAAGAAACTGCTCTGGCGTTTCCAAGGTCATTCCGGCTGAGGTTGTGTAAGGTGGGACAATCTTCTCTTGCATGCGAAGACCAAGCACGTCAAGTATCCGCTCTTGCTGATCTTTCAGCAAGTTCTCCAACTCTGGCAAGGTAGGAACGACAATGGAATCGGGCCAGTTTAAAGGCGTAGTACCATACTCAAACTGCTCCTTGAACCCTTCAGGCAAACGAAGCGGCAGTCCCAAATATTGAAAGGCGAACCGTTCAAGCACCACGTAAATGTGCCCCAGCTGCCAACGGATCGTATTTCGAAAACCATCGGGGATACGGTCAGCTGTATCCTCGGTAACGCCATCCATCAATTTTAAGGTTTGGCCCCTCACGAAAGCCAGCTGTTTGAACAAATAGTGTTCTATCGTCCTCACTCCTTCAAATCCTTGTTTATGGCATATTATACCATAATATTGGCAGTATCGATTTCTTTCAATAAAAAAGACTACATGTTTAAATTACGCTCTTCTTTGCGCAGCTTGCGCGCGGCAAATCGCGTTTCAGCTGTTTCGAATAGGCGTTTTTCTTCATCTGTTTCAGGGATGATTTCCGGTACCGGACACGGTTGTCCGTTATCATCTAATGCCACGAAGGTTAGGTAGGCCGTCGCAGTACGCTTCTTTTCGCCTGTTAGAAGGTTCTCCGACTCGATTTTCACATAAACCTCCATCGAACTTCGATGCGTCCACGTAACAAATGCCTCCAACTGAATAGCCTCACCTAGTTTGACAGGAGCGAAGAAGTCTAAGCTATCACTAGATGCAGTTACGACACCTCTGCGTGAATGGCGCATCGAAGCAATCGTTGCTACCTTATCAATATATTGCATGACTCGGCCGCCAAACACGGTATTATGATAATTCGTGTCTGCCGGCAAAATAATTTCTGTCAACACGGTTCGGGAGAGTCTTGCTGGTTTTGCTTCCATTATGCTTGCCTCCTGATGATGACTTGACTTGGATAATCTAATCTTATTCGTAGTTTAATTTAAGCAGTCCGGCTGCTTGCTTCGCTAAGCTTCGCGCTTCCTCTACCGTATCTGCACTGCTCAGTGCAACCGCCATGCGGCGTCCCACCTTCGTCTCCGGTTTACCAAAGACGCGAACCTGTGTATTGGGTACGGATAAAGCTTGCTCTAATCCGCTAATTGTATACTCTACTTGTTCACGATCAGCTTTAAGGGTATAGCTAGCACCTGGCGTCAAAAGACGAATTCCTGTGATTGGCAGCCCCAGAATAGCTCTAGCATGCAAGGCGAACTCGCTCAAATCCTGCGTTGCCATTGTGACCATGCCTGTATCATGCGGTCGCGGCGAAACTTCACTGAAATAAACCCCTTCCTTGGTCAGGAACAGCTCAACCCCGTAAAGACCGAAGCCTCCAAGTGCGTCCGTAATGGTTTTGGCCATGTGTTGGGCGTCTGAAATTTGCTGCTCCGTCATCGCATGAGGCTGCCAGGATTCGATGTAATCTCCATCCTTTTGAATGTGACCAATCGGCTCACAATAGGTTGTGCCTGAAACTGAACGAACCGTCAACAACGTAATTTCAGACTCAAAATGAATGAATTCTTCTACTATGACACGAGCGTTTTTCGCGCGGCCGCCTTCCATTGCAATGTTCCATGATTGTTCTACATTTTCAGGTGTGCGACAAACACTTTGACCTTTACCCGAGGAGCTCATGATCGGTTTAATGACACATGGTGTACCAATCTCCGCAACTGCAGCATGTAATTCTTCTAGGCTATTTGCAAAAGCATACTTCGCGGTCCGCAGCTCTAGTGTTTCTGAAGCAAGCCGACGAATCCCCTCGCGGTCCATCGTCAAACGGGATGCTGTAGCCGTAGGAATGACGCGATAACCCTCTTTCTCAAGCTCCACAAGAACTGGCGTGGCGATCGCTTCAATTTCAGGTACGATAAGATCCGGACGCTCTTGCTCAATCAAGGCTCTAAGCTGATCTCCATCAAGCATATTAATGACATGACTGCGGTGTGCTACTTGCATAGCTGGTGCATTCGCGTAACGGTCAACGGCAATTGTTTCAATCCCTAGGCGCTGCGCTTCGATAACAACTTCTTTCCCAAGCTCCCCAGATCCAAGCAGCATAATTTTCTTGGCTTTGTTCGATAATGGTGCTCCGTACATGAAATGAAATCCCCCTTATGTGATGTCGAAGTAAGCTAATAAATGGTTTGACGTGTATGTAAGTAAAAAAACAATAATAGTGATAAACTGGGCATTTCTGCTAACATAAACATAAAAATACCCTGATCTATTGTAAAGGATTTCGACATTAAAAGATAGATTTGAGCAGAAGTTTGCGCAAAATAGGCACCAACTGTTCGGCGAGATCCTCCACATTGGGGACGACAATACTGCTGCGCCCATACATGTTGCGCATAGCAAGTCTCTCCGTTTCGTGGACAGTGCCACTGGCCAGAAAAATGCTGATGACCTCAATACCTTGACGCCGAGCATGCAGCACGGCTTCATAGGTGTCGAGGATACCAACATCATTGTAATTGGCGGCCGAAGGCTCGCCATCCGAGAACACCAAGAGGATGCGCTGCCGTTCTGTGCGCCGCAGCAGCCGCTCCGTCATTCGGCGAATCGCGAAGCCGTCGCGATTGTCCTGCTGCGGCTCAAGCTGCAGCAGAACCGCACCGCTTCCGGACGCTAAGGAAGAGCCGAAGTCGACCGCAACCTGGAACAGGTTCGGCGCTTCCTGCTCCGTGACGCGGTCCGCGTCCTCCCAGAATCCCACGATTTCATGAGGGATTCGTAAGGAACGGAGGGTCTCGTGGAAGAGAACGAGACCTAGCTTGGTTTCGTCCATTTTGTCATACATGGACGCTGAGCAGTCAACGAGCAGCGCGAACGCCACGTCGAGCTGGGGTACCGGCGCGCGCTTCTTATAGAATAAGCGCGGCATCTCTTGCGTCACGGCTCGCGTTAGCCGCTTGTCGAGCCGCCCGAACAACCGATCGCCATGCGGGGCGATCCGCTTTTGCTCCAGCGTGCGCCGAATGGCACGCTGCAAGGGCTTCGCGAGCGGCGCTGCGCGCTCGCTCAGGCGCCTGTACCCGGCCTCCTGCGCAGCAGTCGGCCGTGCAGGCGCCAGCCACGTCGCCGTCGCATACGTGGCGACTACGCCCTCCCCGTGCCCCGCGGCAGCGGGCACGGCAGCACCCTCGCGCCGCTCGCCGGAGGCGGCGCCAGTGCGCCTGGCGCGCACCGAGCGCCCTTGGGCGATGGCGAGCGCCTGGTCGGTTGCGTCGCCCTCGCGGGGCGCAGACCCCTGCGCGGCTGTGCGCGAGCCGCGCTCCAGCTCGAACCGCAGCAGCCCCGGGCTGCGGTCGCTGCTCTCGCGGTGCCAGGTCGGCATGTGCTCCTGGCCCGGCAATTGACGCTCCCCTTCTTGCTCGGGGAGCACATCATTATTGGCGAGCCTCTTCGCACGCTTAAGCTCGCCCTTATATCCTGCAGGCAGCGGCTCCGCCACTCCGCTGCCCGGCTGCATCCAGAAATAAGCGGCTGTCGCATCTCTGTCTAGCCAATAAGACAGCGAGTCCATCATCGCCTCGCAGCAAGCTGCAACATCAGCTGTATATGCCGCTTCCTCAATCTGCTCCAAAATCGGATACAACTGAGCTAACCGGTCAGAAAGTCCAGCACCAGCATCTTCTAAGCCTCTATGCCATTCCAAACCAGTAAACCAACCATACACCAATAAAAGAACAGCGTCTGCCAACTCGCCTTTGCTCAGGTGTGTCCGGAGCTTATGTTGAAAATAGGCACTCAAAATGCGATGCCGATGTGCGAATACACGGGCCGTCCCCGTCTGCGGCCTCGACAAATACGCTCTAACCGCATATCCTCACATAGTGCAAAGAGCGAATTAGCCAGCTTCGGGAAACTCGCGCTTTGGCAACAGCATAGATATGACTTTACCGCGTCAGCCCCTGTGTACCATGCACTACCGATACCACGCAGGTAAACATCGCTCTTCATTCCTGCCGTTTTATCAACTGGAGGATAATCCCACCAAAACTGACTCACAGTTAATCGAGCAGAAGCTTCTTTATAGTCTGAATGGAACGCTGCTTCTACCTCAAGTTCTTTGCGCTTGGTGAACATCCGGGCCAAATCTACAAGCTGCATTTGCAGCATTGCATCGATTTTATCCTCTAATAAGCTTAGCTTTCCTACAAACATAGGCTCAGAATAACGTCTCGGCCGCATTCATCACGGCTGCACGCTCCCTTTCATCCTCCAACTTATCCGCGATCGCTCGCGCAACTGCCCGCATGGGAGGAATATACGCAGTCAAATCGCAAGCATCCAATAAAGCTCGAATTGATCCTGCTTCATCGGGCAGCTGCCCCATTTCAATAAGAGATAGTAAATCGGCAGATAACTGTACGAATGTTCTTAACTGCTTTTCATCCCGTAAAACAGATTTGCTCTTAAGCAGTTGAAATAGTGTCTCTCCTTGCAAATAGGGAACATCAATCGTCACAAATCGGTTTTTCAGGGCTTCATTCAGAGGCACTGTGCCAATATAGCCTTCGTTAATCGCTGCAATCACTCGGAAGTCCGGATGCGCAGTAATGACCTCCCCTGTAAAAGGGTTTGTAATCGATCTGCGATGATCCAAAACACCGTTTATCATTGGCAGAGTTTCAGGCTTTGCCATATTAATTTCGTCTATGTATAGAAAATGTCCCTTCGTCATAGCTTTCATGATCGGACCGGGAATGAAGGAAATCTGAGTACGACCGTGCTCATCGTGCGTTAGTGTTTTGAATCCTAGCAAGGCTTCAGCATCGAGATCCGTTGAACAGTTTACGGCATGCATGGGCTGATCAAAGAACGCTGAAACGTGCTCAGCCAGCTTCGTCTTTCCCGACCCTGTTGGACCCTTCAACAAGATATTTTTGCCTAAATACAAAGCAATCAAGGCATCCGTTATAATGTCTTCACTAGGGGCTTCGTAAGCTGCAGTTCCAATAAGTTTACGTTCTTCTGAGGTAAGCTCTTTATGTCTTTGCTGTTTATTTTTCTCTATGTGCTCATATATTTCTTGTGGTAAAGTGTCTGTCATCATGTCTTGATGGTCCTTTCCTGATCCCTTAGTCCTCTTACTATTTATCAGGAAAGCTTAGATTGTCAAGCTTTTCAGGGCAGCCACGGCTCATCAATGATCGAATGCGAATAAAAAGCCATCGATTCTCCGCATTTCGGACAACTCGGTTTGGAAGGGATATCATTATAATACAGCGCCAAACCGTATGCCGTTTCGAAGTTAATCGCTTGAATCACATCTTCTTTATGAACATAATCACACTCTCGCGAACTGCAATAAGCACGGACCTTATACCGATTACTCATTTATCCTGATAGACGCGTGCCAAGCATTCAGATACACGGAATTGTGTTAACACCGTCGTACTCCTTTTTTTAAAAGTCATTAACCATTTTATGAACGCAAATATATACGACAAAACCCCCAGCATACAGCTGAGGGAGCGCAATTATGGAATGTAACGCAATTTATCTTTTTAAGCATTTTTAACTTTAAGGTAAGACATTTCTTTGCCCCGAGGAATAGGTCGGAAACACATATTGGACCATCGTGTTAAATTCATTCAAATACGTATCCATTCGTTTATTATTTCGCTGCTGGGTGTCATAGTACATCATCCGATTCACGAAATGTGGATTCGACGAGATGAAAATATTCATTTCCGGATAAATCCGAGTTAACAAATGTCGAATGGCATTGGCACTTTCCGCTGGAAGCGGTTTGGCCGAGAGCCAATCCATCTGTGAGCCTACCCCCGAGCCGAACAAGCCTGCTTCGGTTTCCGGGTCGTTATGTTTACTTAACATTTTAACGCCATCATCGGCGCCCATCGCCTGCATGCCCCCCATATCAACAGCGACATAAATATTGTTATCGGTTACTGCAACCGCTGTAGAGCCTAGGTGCGCCGCTTGAATAATTTGATCCGCCAAATCCCGATTCAAATTCAAATGCGTGTTGATATGTGCTTTCACATTATCGATCGTAGGTTGAAGCATCGTTGGCTGCGGTGATTGATTGACACTTTTTGCACCCATTGAAGGATTTTCATTGTTTCTTAATCCTGTATCCCAACTACCAGCTTTCGGGTTAGAAGAGCTTGCGCCTGCTTGATTTTTGGGACTCGCTGCTGTGCAGCCTGTTGAAAGGCCAACGAGTAAAGCGGTCACCACGATTTTGAATATCGTCTTTTTCATATGTGCCCCCCATCTAATAGCTCAAACTTAACTTTTGTTACTCTGATCATCTTCTTGCGTGTAAGCAATTAGGGCGACCTCATACCCCAGTTCATCCTTCATACGGGACTCTAGGCTGCGCAGATCTTCAAGTAAATCTTCGCGTGGGCCAAAGTTAGCAAAACGGTAGGACTCTGTATCCATGATTTCTCCCTCCTCTCTTAAGCAAAAGCCATTAGTGTTAATATGGACATTTATCCTGATTTTTACTAAACAAAAAAAGCCCGCCGCCGAAACATCGGCAAGCTGGCTCATGTAGAAAAATATAATAAAGACACTCCATTATCGCTATTCCTTTTTATTGCGTGTTTCATCCAGTTCCTCAAGTAATTTACGAACCGCTTCCGGATCTACATTTCCCTTTTCACGAAAAGCTCTCAGCTTATTTAATAGATCCTGCGCAATCGCATCATCCTCTGTTTGCTGCACTTCATGCGATGGGTCGAACCAAATGTAAAATCCCTCTGGTCCATTTCGCAAAAATGATTTCTGCCAATGCTCTGGATAGGCGTAGCCCTGCTCGCCAAATATCAAACCGAGCACATCATCGCTGTCAATAGGCAGCAAATAATGAAACGATTCCAGCTCGCCGGTGTTCGTAAAATCCCGATGCATGTATGCATAATGCAGATAATGCTCTCCTGTTTCTACGTCCTTAGCTACCTCATACATATCAAGCTCCGTTTGCAGTAGCTCTTTCACCGAAATAATTCGCGAAGCAATCGTCTCTGCCGAAATCTTTTGCTGTTGTAACAATGAAGTTTCCATCTTAACCATCCTCCTTTCAAACTTTAGATAATAGGATGCTACAAATCAGCTCTACGTGTTGTCTCACCGATGGAACCCCGTAAGGAACGTTTGGGCAATTTCCATTTATAAAAGACGGATAGCATTCTCAGAACCACGATTAGCGAAAATAGGACAGCTAACTGCCAAGCGCCTTGGGTCCAACCAAGTCCGACTAAAGCACCAGCCAACATGCCCCATACGGCATAAATTTCATCCTTAAGCACGAGCGGTTTGCGTCCTGCTAATACATCCCGAACCATCCCTCCGCCAATTCCCGTCAGAACTGCGGCGACAATAATGGCACTTAGCGGATGTCCCATATTCGTTGCATACAGCGCACCTTGGATGGAGAAAGCAGCCAAACCAATCGCATCAAAGAAAGCTTCCCAAGTCTTCCATAATCGAATGTATCGAACGGGCATAAAGAACACAAGCGTCATTGCAAACAAGGCAATTTGAAAATATATACCCTGCTCCCATAGCAAGACGATCGGTTTACCAATCAGTAAGTTTCGTATGACGCCGCCGCCGAAAGCCGTAACAAGTCCAAGTACATAGACGCCCAATATATCATATTCTTCTTCCATCGCAACTATGGCTCCACTCACCGCGAATGCAATCGTTCCGATGATACTAAATAACTCCCAATTCACTTCCTGCAGCCCCTATCTACTAGATGTCCCAATCCAATTTCACTTCATTCCCTGTTTGCGACGAACGGTAGATCGCATCCAAGATCAAATTATTCGTATAACCCGTCATGACGGATGTCAATGGCTGTAAGCCGCTCTCGATACACGACAAGAAATGTCTCGCCATTCGGACACGAGATCCTTCATCGAATTCAGGCACCGTAAGGTCAATGTCAGCTTCGCGATCAAACATTTCTGCGAACAGCTTGCCTTTCGTTCCGCGAATCGAAGCCCCGCCTTCGCTTCCAAGAAGCTGAACATAAGGCTGGTTATCTGTTTCAATGAGAGCTGCCCAACTGACATCCAAAGATAAGGTAGCGCCATTGTCTAATTTAATCAGAGCCGTTGCCAAATCCTCCACATCATATTGACCATCCCAATTAGGTGCACCCCAGGATCCAATCCCTTTTTTCCGCGGACCGAATTCAGCGTAGGTAGCTCCATAAACCGATACAGGCTTTGGATTACCCATTAAGTATAAAGATAAATCCAACATATGCACACCAAGATCAATCAGAGGTCCGCCGCCGGATTTTCCCATTTGTGTAAACCATGTTCCCCAGCCCGGAATTCCTTTGCGTCTTAACCAACCAGCCTTTGCATGATAAATGTGACCAAGCGCACCTTTCTCAACCTGTTGTTTCACAGCTAACGATAAGGCATCCCAACGCAGTTGGTGCGGAATCATCAGGACTTTACCTGCTTTGCGTTCCGCTTCAACAATTTGTTTAGCCGAAGCCAGATTTAATGCCATGGGTTTCTCGAGCATGACATGCTTACCAGCCTCTAGGGCTTGTACCGCAATTGGCGCATGCCATTCATTGGACACGGCAATAATTACCGCATCAATAGATGGGTCCGAGAGCAGCTTGTCCGTACTCTCATAAACACGTTCAATGTTATGTTCTTTGGCTCTAGCTTCAGCAAGTGGCAAATAGGCATCCGTCACTGCAGTGATTTCGGCCTCCGGCACTTTTTTCAGCACTTCCATATGTACATTTCCGATATTTCCGGAACCTATAATACCTATACGAATTGGCTTTCCAGCTGTCATTTCTTTATCCCCCAGAACGTGTTAGATTTCAATCTTTCTTATTATAAATGTGCTTATCCTTCCCCGCAACAACCAATATCTTGTGCTCAAATTAATCTTTGAGGAACTGGCCCTCTAGAGCTATTCTTTACATATAATAAATTGCTAAAACTTTTTTAATAGTTTGACCCTAACATATCTAACATTTGAAATGTATCCTTACTGTGTAGACCAGACTTAAAGAATGGGTAATACGTAAGAAGTACGAAGTTAGTTTTCCCAAAGGAAAACTCGAAGGAGGGCTTAAACATGCAAGCATTAACCATTAAATTCAAAAACAAAACCATCCCTGTGCTTAATTTCACACATAAACGATCCCATATGGAACTGTTGTCCAGTAAACTAAAGGAACTTGAGATGAATTTTGAATTTCGCAAAAAATTAAAAATGATCTCGATGATCGAGATCATTGGTGATGTCGCCATTTTCAAATATAACGACGGCACGAAATTGTACCTGGAAGTTTCCTAATCTTTCGCCTAGAAATATTCTTTCTGTAATTGATCAAGCTCCTGCAGAGAGCGTCGTGCCCATGCTTCCATTTCCGACAGCTTACTGATTTGCGTGAGCAGCGCTCTCTTCAAAGAATCTTGATAATCAGGAATATGACCCGCGTAAGGACGTATGGTGGATATAGGCATTAAGGCAATTTCTTGATAAGACAACGCTCGTCGTTGATGAAAAAAAGCTACACTTGGATCCATCGGGTTATGTAAATCTCCCTGTGTCGGGTGCTCTTTTACAGCCAGAATGCGGACTGCCGCTTTCATCGAACTGCTTACCTCCACAACCTCACCAAAATAAGCTCCTGTTTTATACTCAGCAGTTACGCGATCTCCTATTTGAAAACTACTCATACTCATTAGTCGACAACTCCATTCTCCTCTAATTCACATGCGATTCAGTGGCAGCAGTTTACGGTACAGCTCATCCACCGAGTGCATGCGGTACATAAATTCTTTTTCTTTTCCCTGTTCTAAGATGACTATACACGGTACACTTGTAATTTGCCATTCCCGAGTAATTTGCGGAAGAAAATTAATATTGCTCTTTACAAGCGGCAAGCCAGGCAGCATTGTCTTAATGATGTCTAACATCCGTTCCGTCACTTTGCATGTACCGCAAAGAGGTGTATACAGAAAAACAGCAAACGAACCTTCTTGCGTTCTGCTTACTCGCTCAAGCAGTTCCTGCTCACTTAATTCCTGCATACTAGCTCCCTCTTTCATCCAACCAAGCTAAACTCTCTACAGCATAAGCGATGAGATGAGGGAAATCATCAATTTGACTTTCATCTACTTTGCGTCCGAAGGATAATGTAATTTGATTATGATAGGAAATTGGATGTTGACCATATTCATAAGAAAGCATCTGAATGACTTGCGGTCGCTGCTCCCAAATGACACCTAATTGCTCTTCGATATAGGGGCACTCGATATCTGGTTTTTTCACTTTGGTAAAAAACTTAATGGTCAACGAACAGCCTGGCTTGGCGGATGGATTTTCTAAAATTTCAGCTGCTAAATCACTCAAATGAACATGCAGGTTAATTTCGGCTTTACTTGGTTTATCGATCTTACGGGCAAATTCAATGGCATATGTGCGTGACATCGAGGATAGATCCACTTGATCTTGCCGCCGTGTGATAATAATTTTACCGTCCAAATCCAAGTCATAGACGGCTCCCTCAAGCACAACCTTAATATTGTCATAGATCGTTGGATCAAACATCCCCTACACCTTCTTTCATCTTTTCTTAGATTCGATTATACTAAAAGCATACCACGTAAAGAAGGTGTTCCTATGTCAGACAAGCCTGAAGATCAACTGGGTGAACAACAAGGCCAAAAAAAAGTTAGTTTAGCTGATGCCATCAAGCAGAAACTTGCCCAGAAGAAAGCGGATCAAGCCGCAGCACGCGCCAACCCGAAACAAGCTGGAAACAATAATCAAAGCGGCAAAAGTCAAATGACTAAAAAAGTAAACAATCAACGTCGTCGTACTGGCGGCAGCTAAACATCGCTTTGCGTAGGCAAAAGCGCCCTGAGAGTAACAAATCAGGGCGCTTTTCATTTATCCTTACGCGTATTGTGCTTCGCGCTGTTTTTGCACATCTTCGCTTTCTAGGTATTCATCATAGGTGAACATTTTATCGATGAGTCCTTTAGGCGTGATCTCCATAATGCGGGTAGCTATCGTTTGGATGAACTGATGGTCATGGGAGACGAAAAGAATCGTTCCGTCGAAGTCAACAAGACCATTGTTAAGTGCTGTAATGGACTCCAAATCCAAATGGTTCGTAGGCTCATCAAGAATGAGGACATTGGATCCGCTTAGCATCATTTTGGAGAACATGCAGCGTACTTTTTCTCCACCCGATAGCACATTTGCTTTCTTCAGAGCTTCTTCTCCTGAGAACAACATCCGGCCCAGGAAGCCGCGCAAGAAGGATTCATCTTGGTCTTTGGAGTATTGACGCAGCCAATCTACCAAAGTTAAATCAGAGTTGAAATAGTCTTGGCTGTCTTTAGGGAAGTAAGCTTGGGAAGTTGTAATCCCCCATGTGTACGTACCCTCATCCGCTTCCATTTCACCCATCAGGATTTTGAAGAGCGTCGTTTTGGCGATGCCATCTGGGCCAACAAAGGCAACTTTATCCCCTTTATTGATAGTGAACGAGATGTTGTCTAACACTTTAACGCCATCAATCGTTTTGGACAATTTCTCAACAGCCAGCAGCTGTTTACCCGCTTCACGCTCACCTTTGAAGTGAATGAACGGATATTTACGGCTTGATGGTCTAATATCTTCAAGAGTAAGCTTCTCGAGTTGTTTTTTACGGGATGTAGCTTGCTTAGATTTGGAGGCATTCGCGCTAAAACGTGCGATAAAGGCTTCCAACTCTTTACGTTTTTCTTCGGTTTTCTTGTTCGCGTCTCTTGTCAAACGAAGTGCCAGTTGGCTGGACTCATACCACCAGTCATAGTTACCGACGTACATTTGAATTTTACCAAAATCAATATCCGCAATATGCGTACATACTTGGTTCAGGAAGTGACGATCATGGGATACAACGATAACTGTGCCTTCAAAACGGGAAAGGAAGTTCTCCAGCCAACGAATGGACTCTAAGTTCAAATGGTTGGTAGGCTCATCCAGCAGCAAAATATTCGGATTGCCGAACAAGGCTTGCGCTAAGAGGACACGTACTTTCTCATTGCCATCAAGGTCTTTCATTTTGGTGTCATGCATGGAAGTCGGGATACCGAGTCCAATGAGAAGCTCAGCTGCATCCGATTCCGCCTGCCAGCCATCTAGATCCTGGAATTCGCCTTCGAGATCAGCCGCTTTCATGCCGTCTTCTTCTGTAAAATCAGCTTTGGCATACAAAGCATCTTTCTCTTCCATAATTTTAAACAAGCGAGCATGACCCATCATGACGGTTTTCAAAACTTCGATTTCGTCAAACTCGTAATGGTTTTGTTTCAAAACAGCCATTCTCTCGCCAGGTGTAATGCTGACTTCGCCTGTGTTAGGCTCAATCTCACCGGAAAGAATTTTCAGAAAAGTTGATTTACCGGCACCATTTGCTCCGATAAGTCCGTAGCAGTTACCCGGTGTAAATTTGATATTGGCGTCCTCGAATAGGGCTCTCTTGCCGTAACGAAGCGTCACGTTATTAACATTAATCATGTTTAGTACATACCTGCCTTTATAGTAGTTTGTTCTATCATATCATATATATGGACCTTTAATCGAAGATTAAAGTCTCTAAGATAAAGTCGAAGATAAAGTCTCTCCTACTTGTTTCGTTCTATTTCCTCTAGCAGCTCGGATAAATAAGTCCATCTTTCCATCGCCGCTTCCAAATCCACTGCCGTTTGCTGCTCTTGCTCATACAGCTCGCGAACTCGGTCAAAGTCGCTGCCAGCCGCTTCAATTTGCTTTTTCAAGCTCGCTGCTTTGTCTTCCAGAGAAGCTATCGTACCCTCGATTTCGTCCCATTCCTTTTGTTCTTTAAAAGTTAGCTTCTTGGGACGGTTCGCATTCGATGTGCCCCCTGCTGCAGCGGGACTGCTGCTATCTACAGCTGAAGCTGTGTTGGAAACACCAACCGACTTGGCAGAGCTTGCATTACGTATCAATTCTTTCCGAGTCTGATCTGCTTCTGCTTGCTCCTGCTTCTCTTCCAAGTAATCGGAGTAGTTGCCAATGTAAGGCTCGATCTGGCCTTTGCCGTCAAATGCAAATAGATGCGAAACTGTCCGATCCAAAAAGTATCGATCATGGGAAACCGTAATAACGGCCCCAGGAAATTGATCTAGATAATCTTCCAGTATGGTCAAAGTTTGGATATCCAAGTCGTTGGTCGGCTCATCCAGAAGCAGTACATTCGGTTCTCCCATTAGAGTGCGGAGCAAATAAAGTCTGCGCCGTTCACCGCCGGAGAGCTTTCCGATCGGCGACCACTGCAGGGTTGGCGAAAAGAGAAAGCGTTCGAGCATTTGCGACGCCGATATCGTCTCTCCATCCGAGGTACGAATTTGCTCCGCAGCCTCTTTGATGTACTCGATGACGCGCATCTTCTCATCCATCTCGACGTTCTCTTGCGTGTAGTAAGCAAGCTTCACCGTCGTGCCAGTCTCGATCGTTCCGCTATCGGGCTGAATACGCCCGGCGAGCATGTTCAGCAGCGTCGATTTGCCGCTGCCGTTCGGACCGAGGATGCCGAGGCGATCCCTCGGCATCACGATGTAGCTGAAGCCGCTCAGCAGCGGCTTCCCGCTCTCGAAAGCTTTGGTGACGTCTTCGAGCTCCATCACCTTCTTGCCAAGACGGCTGCCTGCCAGCGCCATGTCAAGCTTCTCACCGGGACCGTCAACCTTGCGGTCCCGTAATTCCTCGGCGCGCCCAATACGCGCCTTCTGTTTGGTCGTACGCGCCTTCGCGCCGCGACGAAGCCAAGCCAGCTCGCGGCGCAAGAGATTCTGCCGCTTATCTTCGCTGGATGCTTCGGACTCCATCCGCTCCGCCTTTTTCTCGAGGAACCACTCGTAGTTCCCCTCGTAGCTGTAGATCTTCCCCGGTCCAGCTCCAGAATGCGGGAGGTTACCCGCTCTAGGAAGTACCGGTCATGGGTAACGAGCAGCAAGGCTCCGCGCCATTTGCTAAGGAACTCCTCGAGCCAGATGGCCGTCTCGTTATCAATATGGTTCGTCGGCTCATCTAGGATGAGCAGGTCAGCGGGCTGAATGAGAACGCGCGCCATGGCAACGCGTTTGCGCTGACCGCCGGACAGCTGGCCGACGGGCTTGTCGAACTCGCTGATGCCTAGCTTCATCAGCACGGTTTTGGCCAAGGTGCTGGCTTCCCAGGCACCTTGCTCATCCATGCGCGACTGGGCGCTGAACAGTCGCGTTTGTTTCTTCTCATTGGAGGCGTCAAGCTCCAACTCAGCAAGCGCAAGCTCATAGTCGCGAAGCGTCTTCATGAGCGGCGTATCGCCGTGGAATACTTGCTCAAGAACCGTGGAGTTCGGATCGAACTCCGGGTTCTGCGGCAAGTATTCCACTCGGAAATGGTTCGCGTGCACGAGCTTGCCGCGATCCGCTGTTTCAAGCCCCGCTAGCAGTTTCAGCAGCGTGGACTTGCCTGTTCCGTTCACGCCAATGAGACCGATGCGCTGCTTCTCGTTCACCGTGAACGAAATATCATCGAACAGCACCTTGTCGCCGAACGTCTTTGTTATGTTGACTGCACTAAGTATATTCATGAGTGGGCTGGCTCCATGATATAGGCTGCAAGAAGAGTCTGCAGTATTCACTACTGCATCCATATGCGTTCTTTCCATGCTATGTGACGCATGAACACCTGGTCCTACCAACGCGGCACGAATATCACGTCCGCCTCTAAGCGCGGCAGATGCATCTGAACCGTATCGCGGATAAATATCAACGGCATAGCCGATTTCCAGCTTCTCGGCCAGCTCAATCATTTTCGAAGTCATCTGATAATCATAAGGACCTGAGGAATCCTTCGCGCAAATCGATACATCGCGCTCGCTTCCGCTCAAATCATCACCAAGAGCACCCATATCTACGGCAATAAAATCCGTAATATCTTCAGGGATAAAGGCAGAACCATGACCGACCTCTTCATAATTGGAAAAGAACAGCTTGATCGTAAATTCAGGCTTCAAGCCCTCATCTTTGATCAGCTTTAATAGCCCAAATAAGGAAGCCACACTCGCTTTATCATCCAAATGACGCGACTTCACGAAGCCATTTTCCTTCACTTGTACGCGCGGATCGAATGAAATATAATCCCCCACTCGAATGCCAAGATCCTGAACCTCTTTCTTGGACTTCACAAGCTCATCAATTCGCACTTCCATGTTGGCTTCATCGCGTTTATATTCCCGTGCATCTTCATACACATGAACAGATGGCCTCGATGTCAGAATAGTCCCATCATAAACGCGTTCAACGCGCGTATGAATTTGAACGTATTCATTTTCGATAGCGCCCATCATAAAGCCACCCAATGAAGTGATTTTCAAAGTGCCATTATCTTTGATCGAACGCACCATAGCGCCAAGTGTATCCACGTGAGCAGAAATACCAATGACACGGTCTTGGCGGGTACCAGGAATCGTCACAATACCGCAGCCCTTTTTGGTATATGTAAGCTCAAATCCGAGCTTATTCACTTCTTGTTCAACTTTTTGCATAATGTGATGCGTGTAACCTGTTGGGCTTGGAGTCCTCAGCAGCAGCTCTAGAATTTCTGTCATATAAGTTTTATTTAAGTTCATTTTCACTCGGGATTCCTCCCTTTTCTATTTATTAGATTTCCTCTAAAGAGATGAGAAAACCTCTACCGAGATCATTCAAAGATGTAGCGACCGCGTTTAACGAGGAGAGGCTTTGGTCTACGACCAAAGATCCCTATATTAGGTTTTATCGCCAATAAGAAAGCGGTATTCGTGATCCGAAAACTTATACTTTCTTAGATGGAAAAAACAGTGCAGCCTAGGTTTCATAAGCAAGTTAATGACATAAGTCACAAACTAGTCTCTTCTAGTGATACTACACTGTTCCCCTATGTTTTTCAAACTAGATTAGCTTACAAAATCAACGCAAATGGACGTTCCATCAAGTACTGTCTTCATATGAGCCTTCACTTCTTCATGAATGGGATGCGTGTCATATGCCTTGAGATCCTCTAAGGAATCAAATTTGGTAATCAAAGCAATATCATACGAACGTTCCAGATGCAAAATGTCGGTTCCAACTTCGATATGCCGCAGGACCGGGATTTTACCTTCCATGTTCGTAAGTACAGCCTTAGTTACTTCAACTGCTTCCGGACTGCGATCTTTGAGCTTAAAAAACACAACGTGAGTTAACATGAACGATTTCCCCCTAATTGGTTACTTTTGCAGACCATTCTTCCACATCCCACACTCTTGTTACCCAACCTTCATAAAATTCAGGTTCGTGACAAACGAGCAGAACAGTACCTTTATATTCTTTCAAAGCCCTCTGAAGCTCTTCTTTGGCAACAACGTCCAAATGGTTCGTAGGCTCATCGAATAACAACCAGTTACTTTCTCTCATCAGCAGTTTACAAAGCCTTACTTTCGCTTGTTCACCACCGCTAAGCTTACCCATTGCACGTGTGATGTGCTCATTCTTGAGCCCGACACGGGCAAGTGCCCCTCTGACCTCATTCTGAGTCATCGAAGAGAACTCGTTCCATACGTCATCAATCGGTGTCATGCTCGGTGCTTTAACCTCTTGTTCAAAATAGGCAGGACTCAAATAGTCCCCACGGAATGTTTTACCGTTGAAAGGCTCAAGCTTACCAAGAATCGTTTTGAGAAGGGTAGATTTACCTACACCGTTGCATCCAACAATCGCAATTTTCTCTCCGCGCTCAATCGTTACATTCATCTTCGGTAAAAGAGGACGATCATAACCAATTTCCAAGTTTTCCGCCTCAAAAACAACTCTGCTGCTTGAACGTGATTCCTTGAACACAAAAGTCGGCTTCATAGCCGTCTCTGGACGCTCAATTCGGTCAATCTTATCAAGTTGCTTCTCACGGCTCTTGGCACGGGTTGAAGTTGACGCACGCGCTTTATTTCGTGCGATGAAATCTTCTTGTTTTTTAATGTACTCTTGCTGCTTTTCATACGCGTCAATATGCTGTGTTTTGTTCATTTCAGCCATATCTAGGAATTTCTCATAGTTCGCCGTATAGCGAGTTAGTTTCGTGAATTCCAAGTGATATACCACGTTTACAACTTCATTCATGAATTCCGTATCATGTGAAATCAACATAAAGGCAAACGGGTAATCTTTGAGATACATTTTCAACCATTCAATATGCTCAACGTCCAAATAGTTGGTCGGCTCATCTAAGAGAAGAACAGTCGGTTTCTCCAAAAGCAGTTTAGCCAAAAGAACCTTCGTCCGCTGTCCACCGCTAAGGGAAGTAACGTCACGGTCTAAACCAATGGCATTAAGGCCAAGACCGTTACCCATTTCTTCAATTTTGACATCCAGCATATAGAAGCCGCCGATATCCAAGCGCTCTTGAATTTCGCCCATTTGCTCCAAAAGAACTTCAAGCTCTTCCGGTGTGGCGTCGCCCATTTTCTCGGTAATCGCCATCATCTCCTTCTCCTCTTCAAAGAGAGGAAGGAAAGCATCACGCAGAATATCGCGAATGGTTTTGCCCGCTTCTAACACGGAATGCTGGTCCAAATATCCATAATGAACGCGCGGCGTCCATTCAACTTTACCTGTATCTTTTAGAACTTTTCCGGTCAATATATTCATTAACGTGGATTTCCCCACGCCATTAGCTCCAACGATACCTACACGCTCTCCAGCGAGCAGTCGAAAGGATACATTTTTAAATAGCGTACGATCTCCAAAGCTATGGCTCAAATCTTCAATTGTCAAAAGACTCATCTCGTAATTCCAAACTCCTGTCTATTTCGAAGATAATCACTCTTACTCACGACTTCTTATTATAACACTGCTCTTGCAAGACAGGAATAGGTAAATTCCTCTGGGAAGCGTATTCATTGGCTTTTATACAAAACTATGCAAAAAAACGTCCCACTTGGGACGTCGCAGTTATAGCCAAAGATCGTGTTTAAGATTTAACTCTTTCACAATCGAAATTTAATCTCCTGCCGCACAATTCGAATCTCATCTCCATCTTTTAATGGATAGGGCTGATAAGTAACTAATACTTCACCGTTTAAATAGGTCCCATTCGTTGAACCTGTATCTTTAATCATATAGCCCTCATCATTCTTAATTATTTCAGCATGTAATCTGGAAGCTCCCGCTTCTTCCAAAACATAATCGACCTTCAAGCTGGCATCGCCTCTGCCCATCGTAAAATGATCATTATTCAGAGGAACAGATTTAATCGTGCCTTCAGACTGCCATTCAAGCTTAGCTACCGATGGTTGATTCATATGCCTGCCAAGGAAAACTGTAGAGTTTGGCTTTTTGTTAGTGAGCAAGGTCGTATGCATATGTAAATTTTCATAATAATTTTGAATATTTATCGGTTCAGGTGTTGGTGTTACGAGGTTTAGCTCTCGCTGCTTTTCTGAAATCGGCAAGAATGGCAGGTTTACCCCGTTGCTTTCTTTTATGTATCGTTGAATGCGTGGTAATCCTAAAAATTGAATAACAAACCAAACATTCATGAGTAAAATCGAGCTTCCTGCTGTTATTTGCAGATTACCTGTGGAAGGGTAAGTCAAATAATTCTGCCAAAGAAACGCTGTTAGCAGAATAACAACGGCAAGGACTATCCTTCGTGACCGCGAAGATACAACTACAAACGATAACTGATTTCCTTTTCCATCATTTATTTTCGGAGCAGTATGGGACTGCTGCAGCTCCTCTATTGAGATGTTTTTGCGAATTTGCTGCTGACCTTCTTCCCGCTTCCAAAGTGGCTTGGGCAGCTCATTTTCTTTTACAGGAGACATTTGCATGTTAGAAGGTGTTAATGTGTCTTGTTCATCATCCTCATGACTTGATATCAGATAAGCATCTTGAACGAGTGTTTGTTCGTCCATTAGCGCTAGAAGATTCTCCTTATATCCTTGCAAGCTCTGATTCCGCGACAATGACTCCATCCATAAAATCACTTTGCTCCTCTCATCATCATTCAATTTCTGTGAGAGTTGTTTCATCAATGACGCCAGCGATAGGAAGACGGAATCTTCATCATTTATTGGTTCAAGCGGCACATATGTTAGATATACATCCGACCAATCACTGCCAATAAAGATGAAATTATCTTTCAAAACATATCCTGATTCAAAAAGCATGTAATTTTTACTTTCTCCTAGTGCACAGACAATCGCATACATGAGCTTTGCAAAATGCTGTTTAGACAACCCTTCCACCTTCAGAACATGGGCCAGCATGCGTTTAGACGACAAGTTATATAGTAAACTTATGCGGAAATCCACTTCTTGTATTTCTAGCGGTAGAAGGTTCGGTACATCATTGGCTTCAAGCATCTTGACCTGCAAAGTCGAGAGAGTCTTCGAATCCAAACCATCTTCCTTATACAACACCATGTAATGACCATGTCGATATACAAATTCATAACGAAGTCCAAATACTTCTTGCGTCATGGATTCACCTCTCTCATAAAAACGAATAATACCAAGTCAATGCAACGCCTGGTACAACCGCATACATAAACGGAAATTTCATGTTTTTTTGATGCTTCATTCCTAGAAGACTACCCATATCTTGAATAACAACAATAGAGACTAGCCACGTGGCAAGTTTATGACCTGTATTTATCATCTGTTTACGGATAAAGAGCAAGATAAGTCCGATAACGCCTGCACAAATGATGGCAAAAAGCATCGATTGAACGACGAATGTAAATCCCATGATCGCCCCAATTGCAGCAAAAAGCTTCACATCACCTGCACCAAGAGCGCCGAAAAAATAAAGCAAAAGAAGTGCCGTAAACCCAGTAATAGCACCAATTCCAGCAAAAATCACACCGCTCCAACCTTCATTAAATGCATGGAATACAATGCCAAGCATTGTTCCACAGATAGTAACCTTGTTTGGGATTAGTGAATTACGTGCATCAATTACAAATGCAACGGCAATAAGAATAAATAAGATCAAATGATTCAAAGGAAAAAGGTCCCCTCCTAACCGTTTCTTAAGGCTCTTAGGCGCCTACCCATGCCCGCTCCACAGCCTTCTTCTTTAAGATTATCGTGTGACTTATAAACGGCAGCGGAAGCTTGTACGTAATTTGAGCTTCAATACCAAAAAAGGCATCGCCACCGCTTTCCATACTCGGGAGAGTCACAGAAGTGACCTTGAATTTCTCTTTTTTCATGATTGTTTGATTGCAAAAAGCATAAACGATAGGTGTGAAAACCGCATGAATGCGCGGCTTGAGTTGACTCTCGTAAAGCTCATCCAGTTCTTCTTGAGCCTTCCCCTCACCTAGCTCACGCTTCTCCTTTTCCAATTTAACAAGCTCAAGGAGTGTATTCGGAATGTAAGCAGCGTATTCATCAGCCAGATTCTCGGTGTTTTTCACTAGATCTCGAGCTGTTTGTATACGATCTACCACGGAACCCATCATTTCACCAATATGGCTCTGATCGAATTTCGATTTGCCTTCTTGGACAAGAAGCCGGACAGGGTATAATTGAGCAGCAACCGACTTTGTTGCCTCCGACACCCCGGCCTGCAGTTCCATTTCTAATACAGCAATCTGAATACAAATGATCAGACCCATTACAAAAGCTAAAAAGAAGGGCAGTACCAAAGAAGCCTCTAACACCATGCCGCCTTTTTGCTCATGGTGAAACTTTCGAAGCATAAACAGCCCTCCCCTTTTTTCTTCAATAAGCAACAGCTGAAGTACTGCTGAATCGGCACCGATTCCCTTGCACTTTACACCCCAGCAAACCAGTTCCATCTAGCAGCTTCATGATTTGCGGAATAAACCACAACCTTACTTCGCTTGTTCCGTTTCCCTGTATATACGTCGTTTCTTCGACCAAGTCTTTCCCTGTTTCCAGTTCGATAAGTGCCTGCATTCTAGCCATAAGTTTCGAATTATTACTGTGTAAAAGTAGAAAAATACGTAAATAGTCCTTATACGTCAAACTTAAAGCTGATGTAGTGATTTTGGCAGATAACTCTACAGATTCACCTTTTGTTAATTTATTCATATCTTGAAATGCTTCCATCGCGCCTTCTGCAGCAGCAGCCAAGAACACGAGTAAGGGTGAGCCTATACCGAGCAGCTCTTTTTTCGGATCAAGTAGTGCTTCGACTGTGCGGATCGCCATACGGAATGCAAACATTTCCGCATAAGCGGATGAAATATTAGCCCCGCAGGAAGAAAATCCATATAACAAATACTCCACCTCTTGATTTGCCAACTTATGCGACCCTGGATTCACCAGTTCATTGGACAATTTGGGTTGACCCGCAGGGTCTTTTTCCAATCCATATGTTCGGTAATTAAACTTCGTTAGGGCAAATTCATTCACATAAAGCTCATTTCTCATCGATTCTGCCGCGTTATTAAACGCCTCAAGCATCCCCATCGCTTTGAAGCTAACAGGTTCTGGTTTCTCTAAATCATAAGCAATCTCGCCGCCAATCGTTGTATCTTGAGCATTAGCTTCTCTGTACTTTTGGTACAATCCTTTCTCACCTGCTGTTTGTCCTGCATCCCCCTGAATGCGGTTGTATAGTTCATTGTCAGTACTCATAGAACTCAGCAAGCTGCAAGAACCGATTGACTGCTTCGCTTGATCCAAAATGGCTTGTATCTTGTTTTTATGCTGACGCTTATTCGCAGACGTTGCCTCATTTTTGTCCATTCTTGTTTTTTCCAAACCACTTTGCTGCTTATGAAATTCGCTAGATTCAGAAAAATATGCATTATTCGCTAGGTTTGCTTTGCTAGTATTTTCAGATGTGTATAGATATACGGAATTAATAACTTCTTGGAATGCAGTGAATAACGAAGTAATGCTAGCTATAGCTGTCTGATACCTATAGAAATATTCATCACCCATAATAGGAACATTTTGAAACACTTCATAGACACCAGAGGTTCTACCTTGAGTTCCACTAACCGAACTTTGATTTATCTCACTTAACTTCGTACGAATCTCGTCATTTCGCTGTTTTGCTAACCGTAGAACTGGTTCTATTGTTTGCTGAAATTGCCCAATTTCACTTCCTTTGGCCTGAACCTCCAGTTTCGTAGCAGCTAAGAGTGCAGCGTATTTAATGATCAGCTGTAGCAAAGCTTCTAGCTCATTTAACTTTTGAGCGAAGACCTGTGCCTGAGAAGCTAGTAGTTGTTTTGACGCTGCGAGTGCTTGAATGCCAGCCACACCGCCAGGTCCAGCTTGACTTAGTGCTGCTATTGACATATCCAGATCCCTTATGGAATCTTGAATCGATCGCAGCTGATTTTTCACATTCTCGATTTCGTTTCTCACTTCATCTACTGTATGAATGCCGATTTGGGCAGCTAATTCGTCTAATTCTTTAATGCGTTTTTGATAATAAGCATGATTTTTCGATATTTTTTCAATCAACTCTTCGCTGCTCTGCCATGCTTCATCTAGCGCGCTTTCTCTTTGATCCATGAGCTTTTCAATCTCTGCCGCTTCTTTCGAAAACTGAGACCCAAGGTGGAAAGGGGCTTTAGTCCCGCTTTTCCGGAACTTATCGGTAATCTCAAGTGTAAACTCGATGGGTGCCTTGATCTTCATATCCTCCAGCACCTGCCGCTCAAAAATCACATGACTGGCTAAAGTGTACACCGGAGTAACACGCATGCCGTTCTCTACGGGTCTTGTATCCACATAATGGAATGCGCCAGCCGATACTTGACTTGACAAATTACTTGCAAAAACCTTGCGGAATAACGCATCCGTTTTATCCTGCGAAATACCAAGACCATAAAGTCCCATCGCTTGCAGCTCTTTATCGTATGATGACATAACCGATCGGGTTGCCGCTTTGACTGCAGTTTCCGTCTCTTTTTCGGCCAGTTTCATTCTTGCGAAATCAATGAGGACGGCTTGAAATAAGAAAATCGGCACAATAATGAGAATCAGATAGACAGACACAGCACCTCTCTCTGAACGAACAAATTCCCTCAAAAACTCCCCCCTTTCTAATTATGGATGACAACCACAATGCCTTTGCGCTCCAGCTCCTTACGAAATGAATTAGAAGGCATTCCTTTGCCGCTGGCATCCTTTTTGAAAAAGTGCCACACGATGCCTTTCACTTGCTCCCTTTCATCAAGGAGCTCTAAATCCTTAGGCAGCTGTTCAGTGCGAAGCTGAAATTCCGTCATATTGTAAAAAGCTTGATGACCAATACCTCGAGCATCCAGTGCATCAATTGTTCTGCTTTTTCCTGATGTTGTCTTCAAAATGACTTCTGTACCCCCCACCAATGATTTCAAGTATGCCGCGGCTTGACGCTCAGATTTTATCGTCACACTTGGTCCAGACATGTTACCTTGAATAGGTTCTACAAGTGCATCTCTCGCCTTCTGAGGGGAAATTCGTCCTTTAATCGCTTTGAAATATGTACGTGTAATATCTGTTAATCGAATAAGTTCAACCGACTCCACAACATGTGAAACAGCCTTGCCGGTTGTTTGCTCAGAACCCAACCATCTCTTCAGCTGCGCCGGCATAAGAAATGACTTTTTCAACTTCACCTCAACCTGATGGTCAAACAGATAGTTGGCGTATTTAGCAGTTCCCGTCACACCCTGTGGTAGCAAAGCGGAGGAATTGGCAAGTTTACTCTCCACGTGACCACTTGTACTGCCTGAGGGAATCACGACTTCTGTTGTGCCACTCCCACTCAGCATTCCGAATAAATCTGACACACCATCGCGTGTAAGTCTCCAATAAAGACCATCTGTTTCACTAGGGTTAAAGTTTCCTGTCACCAGATCTTTGTGACTGTTATTCCAAGTAAAGGCAAGACGCTCAGCCGTAGTTCTCGCAAGCTGCTGAACAAATACGTTCTGATACGCATACATGCCCACAAAAAGCAGCGTAACCGTACAAAATAGAATCAGCGGAAATACAAGAGAAGCTTCTAACGTAAAGCTTCCGTCCTCATTAACACGGAGACTACGTAAACGCCTATGGCGCACAGCTCGTTGTTGGACTAGGCGCACAAGGAACAACCGCGCTGTTGTCTTTCAAATCAGAATTGGCATCACCAATTAGCTTCTGGAACCATGAGACGATCCACTTTCTGAAAATGATGGCTATAGCGACAAGTACAGCAACGATTAATAAAATCTCTAAAGTGCCTAATCCTTCTTCATCTTCCCAAAACTGTTTCAACCAATTTATCGCCGTTTTCATCCTTACATACCTCCATTATTGTTTCATCATTAGTAAAGCTGGGGCCGCAACGATGACCATCACGACAACGAAAATGAGCACCATAGGAAATACAAGTTTTGACGATGCTTCTTCACCTAATGTTCGTGACACTGCTTTCCTTCTTTGCCAAAGATCCAACGAAAGTGCATGAAGCGCAATTACAAAATCGCTACCGCCTCGTTTATAGTTCAAAAGAAGAGTAGATGTGAACAATGACACTTCATGAAGTGCGCAGCGTTTGCTGAAATCCTCCATTACTTTTGCAAAGGATACATTCATCTCCAGCTCATGAACGGCTTGTGCCAGTTCTTTATAGAGCGGTGTTTGTGCTTTATGCGGTCGGGCTTCCACACAGCGTATCCATGCCCGATTTACAGTCTCTCCTGCGTTTACGAGCAGCACAATTGTACTTAGTATTTCTGGCAATTCAAGAATCATCAACTGCTGTTTCTTGCGGATTTTCGCATCCAAATCACGCACCATGATCAAGGGAACAAGGGCTGCGGCTAGCAAACCAAATCCAAACAGAGAACTATCTCCATCAGCCAGAACGGCTAGAAGCGTTAGAATTATAAAGCATAAAGTCGAAGCCGATATAAGCTCAGCTAGAAACCATTTACTGCCATGCGCAGCGAAGCTTCTCCCATGCAATGTAATTAATTTGTGATGTACTTTAGCTGTAAAATCGGGCCATTTTTCCATCAAATGGAGCTTGTCGACGAGCAAATAGCTATAAGGTAGCAGCAGTTTCATCTGAAACGGATATGGGTGAGCTTTTATAATCTCAGCATATTGCATGCGCCCCAATAGGAATAACAGGATACAAACGGCAATCTGGGAAATAAACAAAATCGTGATCCACATGCTACACCTTGATATTCATTATTTTTTGAGTGAGTATGTAGCAAGCACCAAGCAGCAGCAAGCTTACTGACATGATAATGACGCCGCTGCCTGTGTAAAGAGGAACCATGTACTCCGGTGATGAGAACGCAAGCACGGCAACAATGACGATCGGAGCAAAGAGCAGCACTCTAGATTCAAAACGTTTCTGTGCGATCATCACGGAGATATCCTGTGATATTTCAAGCTTTTCGCCAATCACCGTAGCCGTTCGTTTCATGACCTCCACCAAATTGCCCCCCGTCCGCTTACAAGTTAAGAAAACGTCAGTGAAGCTTCTTACATCTTCTAGATGACAGCGATCCGCTAAGTTTTTCAGAGCAGCTTCAATGGGCTCACCGTTCTCTACTTTTCGACAAATAATACTAAATTCAATGACAATCAAGCATGCCGGATCAGGATACAGCATTTTAAGATCTTCTAATGCCTCTCTAAACGCGGTTTCAATTGACTTTCCAACCGTCATGGAGGAGGATAGGCAGCTTAGTGCTTGTTTAAACTGTACATACAGTTTGTTTTTACGTAATTGAATTAATTGCTGCTTGCGTATACGAGGAAATGTGAAGCCTACCGCAGCCAATACTGCAGCTAGAACGAAACTTTTGTAGAAAATATAACCTACAACGAAAGTTGGCAAGGCAAGCATCAGGAAAGCACTTACTTTTTCCTTGGAGGTTAGCTGATAATGGTTATAGTCAATTAACTGGTTAATTGTAGAAGGTTGCTGGATGGGCCGAGATTCTGTTCTCTTAGATGATCTTTTTCTTCGTTCCAAATACAAAAGAAAAAACCAGCTGAAAGCACCACACATGAGGAGAAGCAGCATAAGCTTCATCCTGCATCACTCTCTACTTCGAAGTGTGCAAACCACTCTGGCAGCTTCTTGCCTGCCATTCGAATTTTGTGTATGTTGTGCAGTCGATTTCCAGTATAGACAAGCTCTCCAATAACCTTGCGATCCATCGTTTCCCCTTTTTCATCAAATAGGAAAAGGGGATGTAGTTGAACTTCACCATCCTTCACACCTAGCACCTCATGAATTTCTGTCACTCTTCGAGTACGATCACGAATTCTACTCACATGAATCATTACATCTAATGCAGAAGCAATTTGCTTACGAATGACGTCTACTGGAAGCGGGGCTCCACTAAGCACCATCGTCTCAAGTCGGCTTAGCATGTCCACGGATGTGTTCGCATGCCCTGTGCTGAGAGAACCGTCATGACCAGTATTCATCGCAGATAGCATATCTAATGCCTCTGCACCACGGACCTCCCCAACAATAATTCGATTGGGACGCATGCGCAGCGAAGAACGAATAAGGTCTCGAATCGTGATCTCTCCTTTCCCTTCCGTATTGGCATTTCTGGTTTCCATTCGCACCAAGTTAGGTACAGTTTGTATCTGAAGCTCAGCAGAATCTTCAATCGTAATAACGCGCTCATGCGGCGGAATCCAGGCACTTAGAGCATTTAGAAATGTCGTCTTCCCTGACCCTGTACCGCCTCCAATAAAAACGTTAAAACCTGATTCAACCATCACTTGCAGGATTTCTGCTGCCTCCTCTGAAATACTTCCCATACCAATCAGATCCGCCATTTGCAGGGGCTTTTCCGGAAACTTTCGAATCGTCAAGGTCGGCCCGCTCAAGGAAGCAGGTGGAAGTACAATGTTGACCCTTGACCCATCGGGTAGACGCGCATCGACAATTGGCGTTGCTTGATTCACAATCCGGTTGACTTTAGAAACAATCATCTGAATGAGATCCTCTAGTTTCTCTGCACTTTCCAAAGGATATGGATAACGTTCAACGGCGCCCTTCCTTTCGAAAAAAATGCACTCATGTCCATTAACCATAATCTCTGTGACAGATGGATCATCGATCAGCGGTTGAAGGATATCCAAGCCTCGAAATGAATCGAATATTCGCTTTACTAAAGCTTGCATCTCAGTTGAGGTCCAGCCGTATTCTCCTGCTGCGCTGAAAACGGACTCCTCAATTAATTCAATTAATTTGACATCGCTGACCGTGCTGGAAAGATCAATCCTCTCCTTAATCTGCTGCTTCAAGATAAGAAACAAGTCATGATTCATGAAGCAGCCGCCCCTTCCCTAACCGAAGAAGAATGACCTTTTCCCAAATGGATAGCTGTGAACATCTCATACGTCTGTTCTGAAAATAAGCCAGATTGCCAGATCTGCTCTGGGGTGCTTAAAACTTTCCACTCGGGAATATACGGAAGCTTATACGTGATGTCCTTGCCTAAACCTGAGAAATCATTCGTTTGCTTGCCTGTAAATTTATTGATAACAAAATGTACATTCTGCAAGGATCCCATTTGTTTCGTTAGTGCCTCTGTTTTAAACAAATCATTCAAATCGTCCCGCACAATCCACATGATATGATCACTGACATCCAAACTTTTTACAATTCTCGGATGCACAGAGGCTTCTAAATCAACAATGATGTAATCATACTCGTTCAACGAGATCAATGATTCAATAAGAAGACGAACATGCTCGCCGCTCATTTCTTGCATTTCCCTGATCTGATCTTTGGGAGTCAGATAATCGAGACGCAGCCTTGAATCGTGGGATTTTAGCAGCTGCAGCTTAGGTCCTAGTAAGTCAGGTGATCTTTTCATATAATATAAAAGCTGTGAAAATCGGCCTAAATCACCCTGTAACCACTGAGAGGCTGAACTGACCAACTCCAAACTAAGATAAAAAACTTGGTCTCCACGAAAAGACAACTGCTTCGCCAAATGAATGGCTGTCATCGTTTTCCCACTATTCCCGCTGCTGCTATAAACAGATAGAACTTTAGTTCTTTTCGTCCCAGGAACCGCATCAAATCGATGCTTTTCCGTATAAAAAGCAAGTAGGCGCGATATTAATTGATTCAGCGATTGAAAGCGATATAAGAACGGAATCTTTGTCTCCGCTTCTTTGGAATTTGCAATTGTTTCACTCAAAATCATTTTGCATAAGGATGTACTTCGATTCATCAATAGGGGAAAGTACGCCTCGGATAGTAATAAAACACCTTCTAATTGCTGATTCTCAAAGAAATCTATGACCAACTCTAGTTTCGAAAAAAGCTTCACCTGGATTCTCTCAGCGAACTCAGAAGACCGAATGAACGCAGCAAGTCTCTCCGCGTAAAGGAAGTCGTCATCTAAGACATACAGTTGAATTTTACTCATTCCTACCTCCTTTTTTTAAGTCATGAAACCATGGCATATACGCCACTGGCGATTAAAACTAAGCTAATAACGGTGAGCACAATGGCAATGCGAATGGTCGTCTCAACCTTCATGCATCAGCCTCCTTCGCGATTCGGAGAAAACAAAAAAGCACGCGCCGATTGAGGAGATAAGATCTCCACGATCAGCGGTGCTTCCGCTTGTCCGATTTAATTTATCCAAATTGTACCACATTTTAACAGGAAATCAATCCCTTTTATTCCCAAGGGTATTTCATCGTGAAAAAGCTTGCTAACTTCTTACTTTCAACTCTTCGAATTCGTCTCATTTCTGCACGGTGTGGCGCCGATTCATGCAGCTTCTTCTCTTCTTCCGTTTCTGGAACCACATCTGGGACTTCGACTGGAACTTTGTTGTCATCGAGTGCAACGAATGTCAGGAAAGAGGTTGCGGCAATTTTTCTAGACCCTGTTTTCAAATCTTCGGTTACGACTTTGACGAAAACCTCCATCGAGCTTTTGCCTGTCCATGTCACGAATGACTCCAAGCAAACCGAGTCTGACGTATGTATGGGCGACAAAAAGTCAACGGAATCTGTTGAGGCTGTCACAACAGACCTCCGGCAATGTTTATGTGCCGCAATCGAGGCAATGTCATCAATATAGGACATTAGCTTTCCACCAAAGAGCGTGTTGTGATTATTTACATCGGTCGGAAAAATTCGTGACGTCTTGAAGCATCTGGATTCTCTAGCAAATCGTTGTTCCATATGTATGACCCCCTATATCTGCATCAAAATGAAATATGACTCATCATAACACAATTAAAGCCGTTTGGTTATAACTTGAGTATTGATTTACAAAATTATTAAGGGGCTAACTAAGCTTTTTGAATCGTGAGAAGAAAGATTTGCTCCCCTTCAGACTGTTTCTGTTAACCGTATCAGCTGGCAAAATTTCTCTAAGCAAAGGGGTTAGTGCATCTTTCAGCTTTTCCAAAATCTCGGTCTGATCTTGAATACATTCCCCTTTCCAAACAGCACGCATGACTTCAGCACGCGGAATTTCAGGCAGTGTACACAATGGTGCCGCCGGAAGCGAATCTAACCATTCATTTCGGAAATGTCCCGGCATAGTGCCGTTTGCCACATAATGCACCTTTTTACCACGCTGCTTATACCTATCAAAACCCTTAAAATGTGCTCGTGAACTTGGTCGATTACATTTACCTGGAGAAGGGTCTATGACAACAATGATCTCATCCGCACTATGACAAAGCTCTTGAACGGAAGGATCCTCCCAATGCGTGGATACATCCCAAATGACGATCGGTTTTTTTATCGTATGAAGAAGTTTGAAAGAATCAGCAGGATGCCATGCATTTTGAAACCCCTCCGGATGAAGGGGTACCCATGTCGTAGAACCGTTGGTCCATGTTGAAATCGCTGCTGACATTTGGTCACTAATAAGATCCGACACGAATGTGTAATCCTTAGGTGCCTTACTATCGCCGTAAAGGAGCATGTACAAATCAGGTTCAATTGTTGGCTGCTCAACAAGCGCGTTCGGAATCTGCATAGAATGAAGAATTCTCGCCAATGTAATCGCCAGGAATGTCGCACCTACACCAGCAAATAAACCGCCAATAACAATTAATTTATCAGGTGTTGAAGCGACGAATGGGGTGTGCAGATTTAGAACTTCTGGGGCCGCAGTTGGTTCGGAATAGATGGAACGAAGTCTCATTTTAACTTCCATGGCGGATTGACAGCGGTTTTGCGGATGTTCTTGCAGAAGTAATCGTACGGTGGAGGTTAAAGCTTCCGGTAAATCTGGACGAATTTGTTCCAACGGTTTTTGGGTGATATACGCATACTGGCCGCCTGATAATAAGTAATACAGCATGGAACCGAGTGTAAATAAGTCCGTGCGCGCGTCGGTTTGTAAGCCCAAGAATTGCTCCGGAGCCGCAAAGCCAATCGTACCCATTTGCATGGTATCGGATTGTTTACCGTGTTTGAAATGTCTGGCAACACCAAAATCGATTAATCGCACTTGGTTCTGCTCATTCAACATCACATTGGAAGGCTTGAGATCGCGGTAAATAATCGGACGAGGCTGAAACGTGTGCAAGTAGTGTAGCAAATCGCATAGCTGAAAGGCCATGTGAACAATTTTCGCAACAGGTAACTCGCGACCCTTATCTTCGAATAGGTCCTGCAATGTTGGCCCTTGAATATAATCCACGACCAAGAACCCTTTTCCATCCTCGGTTGTAAAATAGTCAACTAATTGCGGCAGTTGAGGGTGCTGGAGCCTAGCGAGCATTTCCGCTTCTTCCAGGAAGAACGTCATATCATCAGCTTCAAAAGGTAAACATTCTTTCACTGCCCATTTCTTCCCTTTCAGTTTCAAATCCACTGCTAAGTAAACGTGACTCATTCCACCTTGACCTAGCAAAGCTTCAATTCGATATCTTCCCCCTATACATGTTCCAATCCAGCTTTGTTTGTTCATCAATAAATAAATGACCCCCTTATCAGGTAAGATTTACCTTGATTATAAGAGGGCCTTCTTTAAAAATCTACATTTTTTTCCACATACTACGTCTTTTGCAAATAAAGTGTCAATTCTTCCCGATTGTGAAACAATTGTTTGGCTTTAAGCAGGAAGAGAGTTGGCTCCAAAATCTTCAAAACATCACGAACCGTTTGGAACGGTTTTTTATGCATGAGTTTGACCGTAATGATTGCAGTTCCTCCGCTTTGTAAGGAATAGAGTAAATCAGCGACTAAACGACCCATTTGACGTGGGTCCCAGCTCATATCACAGACGAGCAAATCAAACTCATTTTCCCGCAGCTTCACATCGCCTGCATTTTTCTTAAGGATCGTGAGTAGTGGGTTGCCTTGAAGTCTAGGACTCATGGATGCAGGGTCAATAGCCGTAACACGTAAGCCACGCTCCAAAAGCAACGATGTCCATCCACCAGGGGCCGCACCAATATCTAGTGCCGTACGAGCAACACTGAAATCAATACCGAATCGCTGTTCCGCTTCCAAAAGTTTGAATTTCGCACGTGAAATTTGATCCTCTTCCTTCATGAATCGGATCGCACCGCCTGACCAATCAGACAAGTTGTCGGCAGGCTTGGATAGCCCCACGAATAGCTTCTTGGCGCTTATATACACAGAAATGATTTGATCCGCATACCGAACGACCGGTTCAGCCTGAATCTCCGAAACCAATATTTCATCTAAAACTGCCTTAATGGTGAAAGGCGCATAAGGTACATCCGCCCGCTCTTCTTTGCGCACTTGGGTAGCTATTTTATCGCCTGAACTAATAAGCCCTGTAGAAATAGCTTCTCTTAGCCACGCCTTGAGGTGTTCGACATCCGCATCCGTTCGGCTTAGGTCCCAGTCTTGACTTACAGGCTGGACATGCCTAATAAACATAGGCTCCTGCTCTTTAAGCGTTGTGATCATATCTTCTGTACCCTCAGGCACTTCGAATATAAACACCTCTGTCGGCACTAACAAAGTAAACTTAGTTAAGGGAAATAATTTACGAATTTCGTCCTGTGCATATTGAGCGAAACCGTGATTCGAAGTACCAATGTATGTCGTTAAGTGTGTCATAGCCGCATCCTTTATGTAATCTACTATCTTGATTCAATAACCTTAATCCATGGTCGTTCTTGGAACCATTCTAACGTGATATCGATCCCAAAAGCTTGATGAATATTTTCCGGAGTCAGTACCTCTTCTTTGCGCCCTGCAGCAATGATTTCACCTTGTTCAATAATAGCAACATGCGTAAATAAAGGGATTATTTCTTCGATATGATGCGTTACGTATACAACCGTAATGTTTTGCTTGCTAAGGTCGTTGACATCTGTTAGAAAACGTTCTCTCTCGTATAAATCTAGACCAGCCGCAGGTTCGTCCATAATGAGAATGGAAGGCTTCATCATCAGTGATCTGGCAAGCATGACCTTTTTTCGTTCTCCTTGCGAAAGGCTACCTAAAGGCTGATGAGCCAAATGAGGAATACGAACACGCTCCAACATGACTAGAGCACGATCTTTCACCTCTTGCGGAATTTCCTGATAAAACCGTAGATAGGCATACTCACCCGTCGCGACAACCTCGAGAACGGGGTCAATTAGGTTCAATTTTTCGAATAAAGACTGTGAAATATAGCCGATTTTCTTGCGAACTTCCCTCACATCACATTGGCCATATCGGTTACCAAGCACGTCTACCGTTCCCGGCTCGGGAACTCGTATCCATTCATCATTTCGAGCAATGTTGTCTTTCCTGAACCATTGCGGCCTAACAATACCCAGTGTTCACCTGGCTGAATGTGTACATTCACATCCTGTAAAATATGACGTTCTCCTCTAATAAAATGAATAGCGGATAAATGGATCATTTGCGGTCGATTCCTTTCTGACTATGGCTCACTCTTATAAGTCCCTTGTGCAATCTGCAAGAGCAGATCGTCAGGAATTCGGTGAGGGTATAGACTCATCCCTTCGGGTTTGGCCGTGTAAAGCGTTTGATACATAGCCGTACATGCCGAGGGACTGGAAGTATGAATATAAATCGTTTTGGGAAATTTGCGCTGTTGAGTCAACCAAATGACAACATCCATGCCAGTCTCCATCGTAGACCATCCCAAATCATGATCTAACGACAAAATATCAACATCAAACTCCTGGAGCAGTAAAATGCATTCTTTGACATCTTTGGCTAAAGTAAATCCTTGAGGACATGGGCGTAAGTCATCTAAGTATACATGAATCATGATCGGATTTCCTTTCCTGTTCATGATGGAATGAATTAAGTAACCAAAGATTTAATGAATCAAGTACTAGTAACCAAAGATTTCACCAGTGCAATTTCCTGAGCATGCGTACCGTCACTGCCAGAACCCGTTTCAAGAACGATTGGAATTTGCTTCAAAAAAGATGAGGCTAGCATCTTCTGTAAATTCTCAAGGCCAATATAACCAGCACCAATATTCGCATGGCGGTCTCGGCGGGAACTATAAGGATGGACGGAGTCATTCAAATGAACAGCCTTCAGATGCGGAAGATAGTCAAGCTGTTTACCCTTGGTCTCAAACTCTAACCAATTATGCCCCTGCCATAAACCACTTGCAAATGCATGACACGTATCTAAGCAAAATCCAATCTGCTCTGGTGCTTCACTGAGTTTACGTACTTGAACCATTTCTTCCATGGTTAGCCCTAGCTGAGCACCTTCTCCAGCTTGATTCTCAAGCAAAATCAAAGAAGACCCCTCATATCCCTGAGTAGCACTATTCAAACATTGTATTATATTTTTATAGCCTTGTAACGGGTCTTTTCCAATATATTTTCCAAAGTGCACCACTAATCCCACTGAACCGCAGGCATCCGTAATTTCTAAACCATTCCTCAAAAGCTTTACCATTTGCTCGCGTTCACCAACTTCAGCCGCTGGGTTCAAGGGATACGGAGCGTGCCCAATTGATAAAATGCCATGTTCTTGGCAAAATTGCGCGCATGCGTTTGTATCTCTTTGATTAACTAATTTCGTAGAAAGACTGCGCGGATTCATGGGAAAGTATTGAAAGGCATTTGCCCCTAAAGACAGAGCGGTTTTGGCCGCACCTAAATAGCCGCCACGCGTACTAACATGAGCGCCAATAAACATCATGAATCAGCCCTTTCACGCTTGACAATTAGCACAGTAGAAGCATTTGCGACTTGAAACTTCTGTCTTGATTAGTGGATGTCCGCAGCGCAAACATGGCTCCCCTTCTCGATCATATACACGACACTTCGCATCGAATTGCCCCGTTAAACGGTCTCCAACAAACAAAGGCTCGTCAATATATCCACCGAATTGAGTAGCTTCGAGAAGTACCGAGCGCATGGCTTGAAATAAGCGATTTTGCTCTTCTTCTGTCAGTGAGGACAGTTTACGAGTAGGGAGAATGCCCGCATTAAAGCATATCTCATCGGAATAACAGTTCCCAATCCCTGAGAGAAACGATTGGTCGACAAATGCTACTTTTAAGTTGCTATTCTTACTTTTCAACACTCGTTGGAATTGTGTAAAAGTAAAGCCGGAATCCAGCGGCTCAGGCCCAAGCTTGCCTAGAAGCAGATCAACTTCAGGCAGTGTATGCATATGTAAATATCCTAACCGCAATCCGATGAAATATAAGTGCTTCGTGCCAAAATGGATCACAACTTGCGTTGTCCGATCCGGCTTCTCATCCTCCGTGCCATAGAACATCCAACCACCGAGCATTAAATGCAATAATAAAACTTCACCTGTTACCAAGTGAAATAGCAGATGTTTAGCTCTGCGATCTATCCGTACAATGCGGTTCCCGGTCAGCTTATGAATAAAAGTTTCCGGCTCGACATTTAATGATTTCGGACGCGTAACTTCCGCCCCTGTGATTGGCGCACCTTGAATCAATCGCGTCAACTGCTGTCGATACGTTTCCATCTCTGGAAGTTCGGGCATGGCACTCTCTCCTTGCCGTTTTCTTCCTTGTATATCCAAATGAGTGGGAAAGTAAACAAGATTACCTTACATTGACATAGGATGGTTCTGGTTAGTTCTTAGTGCTTCTTTGTGACTTAGTTACACCTCTGATTCTCTTTTTACAAAACGCAGATTGTCCCTTTGTCTTGAAATCCAAAAATAAGAGCCCCTAGAGACTCTTATTTCAAACATATTGGTATTAAAATGAGTAATAGTGTACTTGAGTCAATAGAGTGGACACAAAAAAAGGTTAAGAAATTAGTTTAGCTTGCTTGTAATACTGCATTTCAAACTTGACTGGGGACAAATAGCCGAGCTTGCTGTGCGTACGCTTCCGGTTGTAGAAAAACTCAATGTACCAGTAGATTCGCTGGTGTGCTTCTTGGCGGCTTTGAAATTTATACCTGTACACCAATTCCCGCTTGAGGATGCTGTGGAAAGCCTCTATACAAGCATTATCGTAGCAGTTACCTTTTCGGCTCATGCTACGAATCATATGGTATTTTTTCAGCTGTTTACGGTATTCACTGGACGCATACTGCGATCCGCGGTCTGAATGATGAATAAGGCCCTTAGGCGGTCGTTTGGCTTCGTATGCCTGGTTTAAGGCATCTAGCGTCAGTTCCACAGTCATGCGATTGCCGAGCTGCCAGCCGACAATTTTGCGGGTAAACAAGTCAAGAACGCTTGCTAAATAAAGGTTTCCTTGACGCGTGTGGATGTACGTAATGTCGGTAACCCATACTTGATTCGGTCTTGTACACACATCAAAATGCTGATTCAGCCAATTAGGCGCAATAGGGTGGCTATGATTTGAATCCGTTGTTTGTACGCTGAATTTCGCTACAGCTTGTGAGCGTAATCCCTTCTCTTTCATGATGCGTCCAACCGTTTTGACAGCGACTTTGAAACCTTTCTTTCTCAGTTCCTCTGTGATCTTCGGACTCCCGTAATTCCGATCTGAATCCAAGTACTCAAATTCGACCTCTTTAGCCAACGCTTCTCGGCGCTTTTTCCGCTCACTTGGGGCTGTCAATCGCCATTTATAGTAACCGCTCCTGGATACACCTAGTACGCTGCACATCTTCTCAACTCGAAATGTAGAACGGTGGTCATCAATGAACTTGAATCTCACTTCGGGTCTTTGCTGAAGATGTGCAGCGCCTTTTTTAAGATGGCTAGCTCTTCCTCTAGGTCTTTGTTTCGCTGCTCCAAGTCTTTCACGATCTGATCGTGGCTGCGCAGATTCCCACTGCCCACGAAGGGCTCATCTGGAAATTGGCGATATTTACTCACCCATCTGCTCAAAGTCTTCGCTGGAATGTTCAGTTCGTTTGCAATTTCCGTGATCGATTTACTATGTTGTTGAATGTACTTTACCGTTTCCTCTTTAAACTTTTGATTGTAACGTTGGCGGGATTCACTCATCTTGGACACCTCGTAATTTGGATAGATCTATTATCTAACTCCCCAATTCGTTGTGTCCACTATTAAGTCTAAATGCATAGCAGTCTTTAGGGACTTCTATAACAATGGAATGCTATCAAAATTGTTGAAAATGTTTAAAATAGAAGCCTTTAGGGGCTTCTATTTCCTGAATTTTTGATGAAAAATGACATTTAGCAGCCTTTTGAAGCTCTTATCTAATATTTCTTTCCCCATTAAATTAACCCTTCGCTAACGTAAATCGGCTTTACTTTGCGTGTCTTGGTTTTCGCTTTTGATGTGTTATTACTCTTCACAGCAGGAGATGTCATTTCAAACGAGTGACTTTCGGTTTTCCTCAACTTACCTTTCAATCGATGGAGTCGTTTCTCCAGTGCTTCCTCGACCTCGTTTTGCCTTTTATCTCCACGATGAAGCGAACGACGGCGCCAGAGCTTCGCCCAAGCCTCCTCAGCGTAAAATATCGCCTGAGCAAAGTTCTTCTCTCGATGCTCGTAATACATCGCTAGCTCTAAATAAGGCTCTAAATGGAGCGCAATGCTCGCGTTTTTAATAACAATCCAGCGCTTCCACAGTTCAACTGCTCGAAGATATTCACCATTCTTCTTGTAAAAGGCAGCTAATAGAAGAATGGCTGATTCTTGATCTGCTGGATTAGATGACTCCAGATCATTCAATAACCTAGCATACAATATATCGAAGTAATTCTCAGCAATTGCAGAACGTCCCATTTTGTCTAGCCATAAACCTGTTCGGAACATCTCTTCCAATTCGAGATCGGGATCAAGTTCACTTTCTCCACTCACTAGTTTGCCGAAATGTATGGCAAGTGCAGCTAAAGTAACAATATCATGCTCATTATGAACGAAAACACCTTCAAGTACGGATAGATTTTTCTCCGCCAAATATTGAAAATATAAAGCAGGTGCCATAGATCCTGGCACATCATCTACTCGCTCAAAACCTAGGCGGTTCTCTTCAACTTTACTCAATCGGCAAGATGGCAGCGTGTTTCGCCACAGGCTTCGCGAGGGGTAAAGAAGATCAATCTGAAGCAGCTTCGCATCGTCCAATTGGAGTCGATTAAGCACATACCGATTCTTTAGAATAGGCCAATCAAACGTTCGGCCATTGTAGGAAATAATATGCGTGAAGCGGTCGAGCAGTTCTTGCAAATAAACAAGCATAGCATGCTCTTCCGCTGGGTTGCGAATCAACAGCTGTTCTACCGTGAACAGCTCACCCATATAAAAGCCGATGCCGACCATGAACGGCACGTTGCCTGCACCGACGCCGAGTCCGGTCGTTTCGGTGTCGAAGAAGAGCAGCTCTTCCAGCCGGACGACGGCGTCACGGTCGTGAAAGCAGGACAGCTGCTGTGCAACATCGGCCAGCTCACGCAGCCGATACTTGCCGTGCACGCTGTCCGCGCCGTACACACGGCGCCGCATGACGAACGAGCCCGCCGGGCTCGTTTCTACATGGGCGCCAAGCTGCGCCCACTCGCCGTCTGCCACAGGCAGGGACGGCGGTGCTATTTGAGCCGCAGCAGGTCCCCGCAGGCGGCCCAGCTTCTCACGGAGCCCGCTCATCGTGCACCGCCTTCGAGCCGGTTTATGTTCTCGTGCGTTCTCAAGCGTATTTTAATGCAGCAGGGTACAGAACCACGTATTTTCATATTACCCCCAACAATTCTATGCTTTTTTGTTTTGCGTGAAGTCCCTCAATTTCCGTACCAATACATGAAGGGCAGCCATCTTCACAGGGACATTTTCGAATTAAATGTCTTGCGGCAGCTTTTATATCGTCAAAACGCCTATAAACGTCTTCGGCAAGTCCAATACCGCCGGGGTAATGGTCATATATGAAAATCGTAGGAAACTGCGTATGTTCGGCCCTTATTTGTGAAACTACGTGTATATCGCTTCGGTCGCACATTACATGAATGGGTACTATATGCCTTAGGACATTGGAAATTCCTAAAAGCAATTGTTCCAGCGTTTTCACCCCTAATGTCGGGTCAACCTCTTTTAACTCTATCCAGGTCGCGCTGGTATGCAGTTCTTCTTCGGGAAGGTTAATTTGGCCGTATCCGATATTTTCAAAACTGCTTAAACGGATTTTTTTAAAAAGCGTTGGCATGGCGTTTACTCGAACATCTCCATAATTAAGCGACGTAGTTCGCCTGTTTTCCGTTCGGTCAACTTCTAATACGATAAGCTTTACTGCTAGGTTTGCGTCCGTGTAATATTCTACATCTACTTCCCGTACGTAGGCCTTTTTATGTTCCCAGTCCAGCTTCTCTACTTGAAACTGTACCCCTTCATGAAGATAAATAGCTTCGTCATGTAACAGGGTCATAGCGCTAAATCTGTCCATTTCCCCAATAATTTTTACATTCGCTACGTCCGACTGGTCGATTATTACTACATTTTCTTGCGCTGCCGAACGCAGACTTACTTCGCTTGCTGGGAAAGACTGATTCGCCCAAAAAAAAGAATCCCCCGCTTGGTGCAGTACCCTTTCTTCTACCAGATATTCCAGAATGTCAGTTATCTCTAAAGGGCCGAACTCTTCCCCCTTCTTCATTGGAAGTTCATAAGCAGCGCAGCGTAAATGATCGACAAGAATAATTAAATTTTCAGGGTTAATTCTTGCTGATTCCGGAGATCGGTCGAAAAAATATTCAGGATTTTGGACAATGTATTGGTCTATGGGTGTATTGCTGGCTACCATAAGTACCAGGGCTTCTCCATGCCTTCTACCAGCCCGGCCTGCTTGCTGCCATGTACTTGCTACACTTCCAGGGTAGCCACTCATAATGCAGACTTGCAGCTGACCTATGTCAACTCCCAATTCTAAAGCGTTCGTGCTTACTACTCCTAAAATTTCCCCGTTCCTTAACCCTCTTTCAATTTCCCTACGTTGACTTGGTAAGTAGCCTCCCCTGTAACCCCTTATAGATTTTGCCCCTAATTCATTCTTAACCAGTTCTTGTATGTGGCTTAAAATTATCTCTACTCGTACCCGGCTTCGAGCAAAAACTATAGTCTGTACTTTATTTGCTAAGAATTCCCTGGCTAAATGGTTTACTTCTACTGTTGCACTCTTCCGAATGTTTAACGCCTTATTAACAATTGGCGGGTTATAAAAAACAAAATGCTTCCTTCCCCTCGGGGCGCCGTTATCGTCAATTAGCCGCATAGGCTTTCCTGTAAGCTGTTCTGCTAGTTCCTTTGGATTTGCTATCGTCGCAGAAGTGCAAATGAAAAGGGGATTGCTGCCATAAAATTTGCAGATTCGTTGTAATCTACGTATAACATTCGCTACATGGCTGCCGAAAACACCCCTGTACGTATGTAGTTCGTCAATGACTATGTATTTAAGATTACTAAATAAACTTACCCATTTCGTATGATGAGGAAGGATTGCTGCATGTAACATATCTGGGTTAGTAATTACAATATGCCCTACAGTTCTTACAAGCTGCCTAATTGCCGGGGAAGTATCACCGTCATAAGTGAAGCTTTTTATATCAATGCCCATTTCAGCAATGATTTCGTTTAATTCGCTTTTTTGGTCTTGCGCCAGAGCTTTCGTTGGGAATAAATATAGCGCGCGGCTTCCGTCATCTTCGGCTACTGCCTGTAATACAGGAAGGTTATAACAAAGTGTTTTACCCGAAGCAGTTGGTGTAACAGCAACAATATTTTCACCTTTACGTACAGTTTCATAAGCTGTGTGCTGGTGAGTATATAACTGCTCAATTCCTCTTTGAGCTAATGCGGCCTTTATTCTTAGGTCTACGCTTTCAGGCATTGAATGGGTCTTTGCTTCTTGCGGTTCAACTTCGTGCCAGTTAACAATATTTTCATTACTTTTTAATCCTTGTATTAAATCCGCTAGGGATTTTTTTCTTATCATATTTTCACCACTCCGCATAGAACGATTGTTCCCCTATTATAAACGTCTCACACAAAATAAAAAAGCCCCATTTATTTACTAGGGCCTCTTTATTACTATTCATTTTTATAGCTGCGGTAGTCCCCGGATGCGGTTGCCAGGTAATATACCTTCGTATGTCTACATAAGATCGGATGAATCATCATAATCATACCGTATTCCGTCATGATCGGTGCTAGTAAGCTGAGCATTCACATGAAGGGCTTGTTCTGCACTTTCTTGCATTTTGAGCAAAACTTCACGATAGTCTCTTGATCGATGCTCATCCCTATCATATTTCATCGCTGTTCTTAGCGCTCTTTCAATAATTATTACATCATGACTAGTAAAATTCACGGTTTCTCGCACCTCTTCTTGGTCCTTCATTTCATAACAACTAGTTTTGCCATAATCATGAATAACCATACAATTCAAGGGGATTTTCAGAAACTCGTATTTCAATTTAAAATCAGGTAATATTAGGAAGATTACAAAATAAGGAGGAATTCATAATGACAACTTCTTTACCTGCTGAAGTCGAATCCAATCGCCAACCTGACCACGAAATCAACCCTCAATTCCTAACACGTTGGTCGCCACGCTCCTTTACCGAACAAGAAGTGACAGAAGATGTTCTCCTTAGTCTTTTTGAAGCCGCTAGGTGGGCACCTTCCGGAAGCAACTTGCAGCCTTGGCGCTTCATAATTGCGCGTACACCCGAGCAAAGAGCTAAATTTCACAACTTCATTATGCCAGGCAACCGAGAATGGTGCGAAAAAGCCCCCGTCCTCACTCTTGTCATTTCACATACCAAAACGGCAAGAGGCGGCGATAACCCAAGTCACGCGTTCGATGCTGGCACTGCTTGGGGCTACCTCGCTTTGGAAGCCAATAATCAAGGTCTAGTGACTCACGCAATGGGCGGGTTCGATCGGAATCAAGCCCGCGAAGCCCTTCAAATCCCTGAAGAGTACGATATTCATGCCGTGATCGCCATTGGTTACCGTGGCCCCGTTAGCGCTCTCGACGAGAAATTCCAAGAACGCGAAATCCCATCAGGCAGACGTGAGTTAAGCGAGCTTTTATATAGCGGAGAATTTGGTCAGACGCTTTAAAGTTTAAAAAAAAGAACACTTCATCACGATTGAATCGTGTAATGAGGTGTTCTTCTTTTTATATGAATATTCAGCTTTTCAATTCATTTCAATTCTATCAAACGTACGGCGGATCCCAAGCCTTCTTATCCCAACCAAGCGTATCACTTACCACGTTCATGTCCCGGTCTAGCAGCACATTGACACCGAAAGGGAGCTTGCGTTTGTGCCAAAAGCGCACATCGCGCCACTGCACTTCATAACCGTCGTTCTTCTCTTTCCAACACACGTGAATCCGCTGCGCGAAGTGCAAGAAGGCACGAACGCCATTTGTTGCCATAGTAGCCTGAACAATAGGATGCGAATCGTTCTGATTGTAATCCGCTTTACTGTATTCCTCTTCAATTACAACGCGACCATGCCGGATTTCTCCTAAATAGAAGCATGTGTCACCCTCAAGAACGAATTGCCATTGAAACCAACTTAAACTCGGAATGAGATGACAGATGCCATCTGCGAGGTTCAATTCACTTTTTACGAGCTTAACGAATCGATTGCGCTGCGAGGCTCTTATAGCTATATAGAGGAAGGTTGCCGCATATATCAATGCGAACATTTCTCCGATATGGCTGCCACCATTTCCATGCCAGATGAACAACCATAGCAGGACTCCGAAGCCATGAAGACCAAATAAGAAAGGTTCATAAAGACAGAGGGTATCGAGATGGAACCATTTCTGTGAAAATGGACGAAAGCACTGGACGCCATACACATTGAACAAATCTAGAAATACGTGTAACACAACTGCCGCAAAAGTCCATAGATATAAGCTAATCAGATGTTCCCATACACCAAACATGGCAGCAAGGGGAAGACTTAGAAGGATGGGCCAAATGAACAAAGCCGGCAACGAATGTGTGATCCCTCGATGAACGCGAACATAGTTTGCATATCCTCTCAGACGTGCCAAGGTATCAAAATCAGGGGCATGCGAGCCAATGAGTGTTCCTGCAAGTATGGCATGAGCCAGTGCGGGTTCCTGTGCGACGGCCGGTTCCAAACATGCTAATCCCGCTAAAGTGACGCCGAACAATAAGTGGCTTCCTGTGTCCATGTGTCGATCACCAATCCTTTTGGTCGTTGTGTGAATCATCCTGCTGCTTCCGTGGTCAAATCTATACTCCCGCTCACATCGTTACTTGTGTTATTGGCGACTGCTGATGGAACCTTCTCCCATCGTTCATGAACATTAAACCAATAAAACCAAGCCGAAGGCTGCTCACGGATAACCCGCTCCATGAACGCATTCAAAAGCAAATTAGCCTCCGCACGTTCTGAACGTCCTGAACGCTCAAATTGTTCGTATAAATGCAGGGGAGAGCCAAAAACTAATCGATGTTTAAACCCTTTGACACGATACCCATAGAAGGGTACAACCGGCACATGGTGATCAAGCGCTAACATGGCTGCACCTTCAGGCGTTCGAGTTAGTCGGCCAAATAGCCTGGATAATGGAAAGGTCGGTCTCCAGAAGTCACCAAGGATGAAAATAACACCGCCGCTCTGCACATGCTTTTTCAATGTACGATATAGCTCCAACGGGGGGACACTATCGTAATCCAAACCATTACAACCCATAGCGGCAAACTTCATATACAGGGGTTTAAGTTCGGGACTTCCCGCTGAAGCCACTGTTAAGCAATCAAATTTCTGTGTCAAATACCAATAATAGTTGAAAAAATTGCCAACATGCGGTGCATAGACAATGAATCCCTTCCCCTTAGCTCGATGCTGTGCTTCTTGTAGATATTCCTCTCCTTGCACGTCAAGGTGACTAGCATGAAGCTTTTCCAACCGAGCAGAAAGGAAAAGAATTTCATAAAGGGTATAAACTACATTTTGAACATATTGCTTGGAGATAGCCCTTAATGAACTCTTTGACATATCACCAAGTAAATCTATTAAATTGTGTTCTACTCGTTTTTGAAACCCTTTTCGGAATGCCCAATGAAGCGCAAACGCTAACATAGAACAAAATGCCGACATCATCCCTATTGGAAAAACGCGGAGAACTCTCTCGATGCGATCTAACCTTCGTTCATTCAATGTCAGCTTGGAAATCCATTCGTACAAGGTAAGTCCTCCTTACCTGGTTAAGTAGTCAGAAAATGGCGTTTATAACGACGCGTCACCCGATCTTTTTGTAAAATAATAAAGAAATCAACGGTCTCAAACAACTCATCATAAGCCGGATCTCCGCCAATCTCTGCTCCGAGCCATTGATAGCCTTTCATAAGAGGCGGCAGTTTACGGAACAGCTCTTTTTCATTGGAATCAATTTCAATTCGAGCAAGGCCAGGTATGCGATGCGTCGCAAGCGGTTCAATACCGAATCTGTCTGTGATCACCTGCTTTTGGCGCAGCATCGAGTAAATCAAATTTAGTTCCTCCAAATTGCCCACATGCACACTCGCACAACCAATTAAATGCGTATAATTTCGCTCACTTATATAACCAGCAATTCCTTCCCAAAGGAGTTGAATCGCTTTTCCACCCCGATATTCGGGAGCAATACAGCTCCGTCCAAGCTCCAGCGTTTGGCTTTTCAAATCAGAATATGCGGTTAGATCAAATTCTGTTTCGGAGTAAAATCCGATCCCGTTCAAAGCTCGATCCCCCGGCAGCAGCCGATAAGTACCGATCACTTGCTCGGTTTCGATATCTTTCACAATGAGATGATCACAATAATCGTCGTAGGCATCTTTCTCAAGCCCCTGCTCATTCAGCATCCTCATGTTCTTCTCTTCCTCGACGAAAACTTGATATCGAAGTCGCATAGCCTGCTCAATTTCTTGTGCGCTGCTTGCAAGCCTTACAGACAGCTTGGCATGCTGGGGCGCCGTATTCAGAAGTGGTCCACTCATCTTCCTCACGCCTTTCAACTGGAGTCTTATAACTCAAGGTTAGCAGAGGATTATTAAGTGTTCGTTTTCGTGTTATTAAGAATTTGTAATATTTCGTGAATGACGCATCCAAACTTGTCATCATCATTATCTATATATTTTAGAATGAAAAAAAACAGAGCTCTTATTAAGAACTCTGTTTCTCATCATGCACGGCATTATTTTAACCATATGTAAATGGGTATAAATAAAATAGACGTCATAATCCCACAAATTCCCATGGATAGTCCAGCAAATCCTCCTTGCTGTTCAGAATCCTTGAATACTTTGGCTGTTCCAATGCCATGAGCCGCTGTTCCAATGGCAATGCCGATCGAGATATCATCTCTAATTCGAAACCAACTCAAAATCCGAGTGCCGAACATACTGCCCAGCAGCCCAGTTAAAGTGGTTAGTACCGCTGTTAATTCAGGAATCGCGCCTAATCGCGCGGCAATTTCAATGGAAATGGCCGAGCTTACCGATTTGGGAAGCATACTTAGGATAATGGACTGACTCCCTCCCAATAGCCCCACAATGGCTGCACTAGCAGCAATGCCCGTAATTGAACCCGCCAAAACACTTATCATGACACGTGCCAAATTTCTGCGTATTAATTCTTTATATTTGTAAAGAGGTACGCCTAACGCAACGGTTGCTGGCCCTAATAAAAGTGTTAGCACGTCAGCCCCTCGCTTAAAGTCCTCATAAGGAATACGAAAGCTTACTAATACAATAATAATGAACCCCGTACAACTAAAAAGAGGATGCATAAACCGCCATCGTTGGTACAACAAATTGGCTAACGCATAGCTGATTACACTTAGTGAAAGACCAAACAATGGATGCTGCAGTATGCTATTCGCCATATTTGGTATTCTCCTGTCCTAGCTTTGACGATACCCAACCAGTTACTACAAGAACAGCCACCGTTGCACCAACAGTCCCACCGCATATAGCAAGCCAATTAGCTCCAATGATCGGAATAAATGCTAGAACACCAACCGTAAACGGAATAAAAAATAGCATCATATGTCTCGTCAAAAGTGAAGCCGCTTCTTCTACCCAAGCCAATTTTATGACCTTAGTGAACAATGCCGCGGTAAAAAGAATGAGCCCGATCACGTTGCCTGGTAGGGGCAGGTGCAGGCTCATCTGAATCACATAACCCAAAAAATTAAAGCCTAATAATATAGCAAAACCGAGCATAAAATTCTCCATTCCAGCTGCTAGCAGCACTAGCCTGAGTCTCTGTAATAATTTCGTATTTCCCTAAACATAACACAAAATATCGAGGACATAAAGATAGAAAGCAGCACTTCGGCAAGTGTAATTTCCATAGAATCACCTCGGTTGACATGGGATTATGTTAATTGTATGAGAGAAATCAGGGAAATTGACTTCTTTAACAATGAATAATCTGATTGACCTTGTGGAATCGTATAACAGGATGTCAATCTATCGTCTTAAGGGAGGGAAAAAATACTGTGGCAAAGCCAGACAATCGCGAAGATAATCCAGCCCGTTTGCAGAACGCCATCGATCATACGATAGCTAATTTGCACGAAGCTGAAGACTACTTGGACGAACATGCCGATGAAATAACTGCCGACGAAAAACAAAGCATCGAATCCAAGAATGAGCGCCGCAAAGAAAGTATCCGCGGCTTCATTGAGGAAAAAAAAGACGAAACGAACACATAAGCAAAGCGAGAAGCCCCATCCTTAATTGGAAGAGGCTTCTCTTTTTTCATCCTTTGCGCGGCACTTCAAAGCTCCAGAAATCTTTAGCTATGTAGCTGTTGCTGTGAATCTTCTGAGCCTCTTGCAAAAGCTCCATTACGGCATCCCCTTGATATCGCGAGCTGATATGCGTCATGATCAGCGCATTCGCGCCCGCTTCCTGAGCAGTTCTTGCCGCATCGATTGAAGTGGCATGATCAAACGAATACGCAAGCTCCTGCTTATCCATAGCGAATGTAGCCTCGTGCACAAGCACATCAGCGCCTCGTGCTAAGTGCTGAGCACCGCTGCAGTAGCGCGTGTCACCAAGAATTACAACAATGCGTCCGGGTATCGGCGCACCTAGAAAATCAGTCCCATGAAGCGTACGACCATCCTCCAACTGGATGGATTGGCCTTGCTTCAATTTACCATAAATCGGACCTGCCGGTATGCCGAGTTCCGTTAGTTTTTCCTGCATCAGCTTGCCGGGCTGATCCTTCTCTACGATCCTGAAACCGAAGCATTCAATCCGATGCTCTAGTCGTGCTGTCTCGACTTGGAAGGTTTCATCTTCGAAAATCAGACCTTCTTCCTCAATTTCCACGATTTGCAGCGTGTACGTTAAATGAGCCCCGCTTACTGAGAGGGCTGTCTCAACAAAACTTTTAAGACCCCGCGGTCCATATAACGTAAGAGGTGTATCCCCGCCTAAATAGGATCGACTCGTTAACAAACCAGGTAAACCGTACAAGTGATCCCCATGCAGATGCGTGATGAATAGCATTTCCGTTCGTCCCAATTTCACTGGAGAGTTCAGAATCTGCTGTTGCGTCCCTTCGCCACAGTCGAACAGCCAATAGGTTCCGCGTTCATCCAGCAAATTTAAAGCAATTGATGTGACATTTCGTTGTTTGGAGGGCATGCCCGCCCCCGTGCCCAAAAAATACAAGTCCACGATCTAAACCCCATTCTATCTAAAATCACAATGCCAAAATGTAAAGCGAGGACGCCGACGGAACCGTATAGTCCGTACAAGCTGCCTCGCTTTTTACATAAACTTTCTATCCTACGTTAAAGTATCGAGCTTCCTTATGGGCAAATACGATTGCTGAAACCGATGCTTCCGGCTCCATCATGAACGACTCCGTCAACTCCACGCCAATATCCTCTGGCTTTAGCAAATTGAACAATTTCGCTTGGTCCTCGAGATTCGGACATGCCGGATAACCGAAGGAAAACCGTTGTCCCACATATTTGGCACCAAATCTCTCATGCATCGTCATATCTACACGATCGGCTATTCCCCAAACATCTCTCATGATGTGATGAATCCGCTCGGCAAAGCCTTCAGCCATTTCCAGTGCCGTTGCCTGAAGGGCATGGGATTTCAAATAATCCCCTTTATCCCGCCATTCTTTAGCCAACTCATTAATATCATGCCCTGCCGTCACAAGTAAGAAACCGACATAATCCATTTGACCGCTTTCTACAGACTTCAGGTAGTCGGATAAGCATAGGTAAGGCTCTTTATCCTGACGCGGGAAAGTGAAGGTTTCTAACACTTTACTGTGATCCTGCGGGTCATAGACGATGACATCGTTACCACTGGATTGTGCTGGGAAGAAACGGTACATCCCGTGGGCTTTAATAATCCCATTATGCTGTGCGGCATGGAGAATTGAATCCACTGTATCCTTAAGTTGAAGGGCTTTCGTATCTTTGTCGCTAAGCAGCTGCTCTACTTTACCTTTCAAACCAAGATGATGTCCCAGCAGCATCTGCATGTTGACATAAGGCATCAGATGGCTAATCGGGTAATCCCTCATGATATGGCGATCAGTATCCTGCGGCACTTGCACAGGAAGATCCTTGGAGACAGCAGACGAACTCACCCTTGTGAGCTGCGGCAGTTTCTCTTCCTTCTTCCCGGTATCCATTACATCGGATTCCAAGCTTTCTCTGAGCTCCTGAATGAGACGTTGGCGTTGTTCAGGGTCACTCAGTCGGTTGGCAATATCCAGTCCATCCATCGCGTCCTTCGCATAAAGTACGACACCCTCATACTCAGGTTGAATACGCGTTTTCGTGAATTTGCGAGTAAGCGCAGCCCCACCGACCAAAATCGGTACATCCACACCTGCCGTACGTAAATCTTGAGCCGTGATAACCATTTGCTGAGCCGATTTCACAAGTAATCCAGATAAACCGATCGCGTCCGGTAGCTCTCTTCGATAAGCTTCGATGATTTGCTCCGGCGGTACTTTAATCCCAAGATTAATAATTTTATAGCCATTATTCGAAAGGATGATTTCGACGAGATTTTTTCCAATATCGTGTACATCACCCTTGACTGTTGCTAAAATAATTTTCCCTTTTACGGCTGTTTCGGATTTCTCCATGAAAGGTTCCAAATAATTAACTGAAGCCTTCATTACTTCCGCGCTTTGTAATACCTCAGCCACAATCAATTCATTGCCATTAAAGAGGCGTCCTACTTCTTCCATCCCCCTCATCAGAGGTCCGTTAATGACTTCAAGCGGCGAATATGTCTGTAAAGCGATTTCCAAATCAGGGATTAACCCTTCTTTGGTCCCCTCCACGACATAAGAGGCAAGTCTTTCTTCCAGAGACAGATTCGAAATTTTCTCTTTCTTCTCCACTTTTTTCTCACGGAAATGGGCAACGAATTGTGCCAGTGTTTCATCATTCGTATTGTAAATAAGTTCTTCAGCCAATTGACGTTCTGTATCCGGGATAGAGGCATAACGCTCCAATTTTTCTGTATTCACAATGGCATAATCTAGGCCTGCCTTCGTACAATGGTACAGATAGACGGAGTTCAGCACTTCACGCCCTGCATCAGGCAAACCAAATGAGATATTACTTAAACCAAGAATTGTTTTAGCAGCAGGATATTTTGCTTTAATCAGCTTGATGCCCTCAATCGTCTCAACGGCTGAACCGATATACTGCGGATCTCCAGAGCCTACTGGGAACATATTGGGATCAAAAATAATATCCTCAGGTTTCATGCCATACTTCTCAGTCAAAAGCTCGTAAGACCGAGTCGCCACTTCGATCTTCGCTTCGCGCGATACAGCCTGACCTCGTTCATCGATAAGAATACAAACAACGGCAGCCCCGTAACGTTTGATTAAAGGTAAAATGGCTTCGAACTTCGTTTCGCCATCCTCCAAGTTGATGGAGTTAATGATCGCCTTACCTTGGGAGTACTTAAGTCCGAGCTCAATGATGTGGTCATATGTCGAGTCAATCATTAACGGAACTTTGACTTTCTTTACAACCTGCTGCATGAACTCTTCAACGGCATAAGCCTCGTCAATGTCTGTATCCTGCAGGTTAATATCAATAACATGAGCGCCGTTCTTAACTTGATTACGGGCAATTTCAGAGCCCTCTTCAAACTTCCCTTCTTTAATCAGGCGTTTGAATTTTCGTGAACCCGAAATATTGGTCCGTTCGCCAACCATGATAGGACGATTTTCTGGCTCAATAAACAACGTTTCAATCCCTGAAACAGCTGGTAAATGCGTACCATATTGCGTTCTTGGCTTAAACTGAGAGAGTGTCTCCGCCATGGCTCGAATATGATCAGGCGTTGTACCACAACAACCACCGGCAATATTCAACCAGCCTTGCTCGGCAAATCCGGCCATCTTCTTAGCCAAAGATTCTGGGGACTCATGGTAATGTCCGTTCTCATCCGGCAAACCTGCATTTGGATAACAACTAATCGCTGTTTCTGCAATATCAGACAGTGTACGGATATGATCTCTCATAAATTCAGGACCTGTAGCACAGTTCAACCCCATTGAAATAGGCTTCAAATGTTCCAACGAAATATAGAAGGATTCAATATTTTGCCCGGCTAATGTTGTGCCCATCGGTTCAATCGTTCCGGAGATCATTATCGGAAGTTCAACACCTAATGTTTCATATGCTCTGCGAATTCCGATACTGCCTGCTTTTACGTTCAATGTATCTTGGGAAGTTTCCAAAAGAAGTGCGTCTACTCCAGCTTCAACAAGAGCCAACGCTTGTTCGTAATAGCTCTCCTCTAGCCCAGCGAATGTGACTCCACCAGTTACCGACAACGTCTTGGTCGTAGGACCCATAGCTCCGATTACATAACGAGGCCACTCCGGTGTCGAATACTTGTTCGCTGCTTCGATAGCCAGTTTGGCTGCTGCAAGATTTAATTCACGATGACGGTCTTGCAAATCATACTCCGCTAATACCACACTCGTGGTCCCGAATGTATTTGTTTCTATCATATCAGCGCCCGCGGCGAAGTAAGCTTCATGAATTTTGCGAATTACATCCGGTCGTGTAACACAAAGAATTTCATTACATCCGTCCAGATCATCGCTGCCGAAATCTTCAGCGGTTAAGTTCTCTTGCTGAATCATTGTACCCATGGCACCATCTAGGATCATGATCTTCTTTTTAAGCTGCTCTTGTATCGGTGTTTTGATCATTGCATGACTCCCTTTCAACTTATCCTAAAGCTATAGACAATAAAAAAAAACGACAAATTATGTTATGTTTTAGTGTAACAGAATCCGGCTTCTATGAAAAGAATTTGAATTATCATATTTACCTATAGGTTTTATCGGAAATTCTTATGTTCAACCATCGACAGCTAGCTACATTTCCACTATAATTTAAAGGAGAGGCTTTGATCGTAAGTCAAAGATCCCTATATTATATTTACTCAGAAAGAGGGATGCAGCGTGGCACAAATTAGAATTCGCAATACGAATGAACGTATTGAAGGCGAAGAGCAAGTCAAAGCCTTTTTGGATAGTCAAAATGTTGTTTATGAACACTGGGATGCGCACAAACTTCCAGAAACACTGCGTGAGAAATTCATTCTAAGTGATGACGAGAAAGCACAAATTATTAGCACTTATGAAGAAGAAATTCGTGATTTGGCTGCTAGACGCGGTTATGAAATTTGGGATGTTATCGCGCTTTCCGATTCAACGCCTAACATTGAAGAACTGCTGAAGAAATTCGAACAAGTACACACCCATACGGAAGATGAAATCCGCGCAATCGTTTCTGGACGAGGGATTTTCATTATCAAATCCGAAAGCGAAGTTGGCTATTTTGACGTTGAACTTGAACCAGGCGATGTTATCTCTGTTCCTGAAAACACGAACCATTTCTTCACACTAATGGATAATCGTGAAATCGTTGCCGTTCGTCTCTTCATCGAAAAAGATGGCTGGGTTGCTTATAACATTGATGATCCAGAATTTATTAAAGCTTAATCTATTATATGAACAAAAAAACCCAACTGCGCTGGACTTACCGTCCTATGCATCCGTTGGGTTTTTGATTATTTCATGTTATCCGTTCGTAATAATCGGCAAAATTTCTTGAAGACGGGAAACCTCATACGCAGGAACAATCTCATCTCCACTTTGGAGTCCATGATGATTAATCCAAATATTGCGCATACCTACGCTGCCAGAACCTAGGATATCGGTTGTCAATTTATCTCCGATCATGATGCCTTCCTCTGCGTCTATTCCAAGTAGTCCAAGTGCATGGTTAAAAATGGACTTCGCTGGCTTACCTACTCCAAATTCACCAGAGATCACGATATGATCAAAGTATGGTGCGATATTTGGGACACCTGCTAATTTTTCCTTTTGTAGATCTGGCGAACCATTCGTTAACAACAGTAATTGATAGCTGCCTTTTAAAGCATCCAATACTCGGAACGTTTCCTCATATACGTAAGGACGGCGTCGGCGTTCTGCTGGAAAAAGTTCACCAAGTTTATACCCGAGCTCACGATCCTCTATCCCTAACGCTGCAAGCCCTCTTGTCCAAGACTCCGTACGATATCCTGGTGCTAATTTCTCAAGCTTACGGAAGTTCTCATTTTCACCTTGCGTGAAGTTCGCCCATAAGCCTTCGAATGGATTAATACCAATCATTTTCGTGAATTCAAAGGTTTCAAAAGATTCATATAAAGAACGCGCTTCTTTGCGAACAGAAGCTTCCAATTCTTCGGGATTCACGGCTACATGCTTTACAGCTTCCGCACATGCCGCTTTAAAAGCTTCCTGCACGCTGCGATCATCCCACAGAAGCGTATCATCTAAATCAAAAAGTACGGCTTTCAACGTCATCATTCATTTCCCCTTTTGAATGTTGTATCTATATGAGCAGCGATTACTCTTCGTCCGTAAACTTGATGGAATCAAGTTGAACTTTAAGATTGCCACGGAATGCTTCAATATATTTCTTTCTGAGTTCGTTGCGCTCATCGATTTCCGCGTCTGTTAAGCCAACTGTTTTCGCTTTACGAGCAAGCTCATTAATACGTTCGATAGTTTGTTCCATGTTGTCACTCATTGTGATCCTCCCAGTCAAAAATTCAATATGAGTACTACTTTGCCATCCCTATTAAGGAATGTCAAGAGACAACAAAAAGAGGCATAGGAACATGTCCGAGCCTCATCATATTTAGATTCTATCAGGAAAGCATAATGAAATTAAGGAAGCAATAAAACCTGTCCTTCTTTAAGGGAGCTCGTGGTTAAATGATTGATTGTCTTCAATTTATCAACATAAGAACGAATGTTCTCATTACCTTTTTTGTGAGTGGAAGCAACATCCCAAAGAGTGTCTCCGCGTTGAATGACGACTTGATCTTGCACGACAGCTTTCGGAGAAGAGTTAATTGAAGTAACGGAAACTGGGGTCCTTGCAATTGCTGCCCCATCCCCTGCATAGGCTTGAACCATAGCACCGAATGAAAACACAGTACCAAGAATAACTGCTAATAGGACGAAGCGAACAATCGCTTTGGTATAACTAGAATTAAATGTCATCCCTTTGGATGTGCTAGCAGATCTATGAGGTGTGTGTGTTGAGTTAGTGTTTGAATAAGCCATATACATGAGTAATCATCTCCCAAACATTTGTTCTGGTATTAGATTAACACGAACACATGTTTGAGTCAACACTTTTCTCGAACTTATGTTTGTACGAACTCGGGTTCTATGTTATACTTTGGGTAATGATTCCCAGTATTGGAGTGATAACTATTGAGTAAGATTTCGCAGCGTCAACAAGCTATATTGGAATTCATTAAGAATGAAGTGAAAGATAAGGGGTATCCACCTTCCGTTAGAGAAATCGGTGAAGCAGTTGGACTAGCTTCTAGTTCTACAGTGCACGGGCATTTAGAGCGTCTTGAGAAGAAAGGTATGATTCGTCGAGATCCTACTAAGCCTCGTGCTATTGAAATTCTAGGACTTGACGGTGCTGAGACGCATTTTGCAGTTTCTGTAGCACGTGTACCTCTCGTTGGTAAAGTTACAGCAGGTGTGCCTATTACAGCAACTGAGAACATTGAAGACTATTTCCCTCTTCCCGTAAGCATGGTAGGAGATAATAATGTGTTCATGCTTAGCGTCATGGGTGACAGTATGATCGAAGCCGGCATTCATAATGGCGATTATGTCATCGTTAAGCAGCAGCAAACTGCGAATAACGGGGACATTGTTGTAGCAATGACTGAAGACGATGAAGCAACGGTGAAACGCTTTTACAAGGAAAAGGATCATATTCGTCTTCAACCAGAGAACTCGGCATTGAAGCCTATCCTTTTGAAACATGTTACGATTCTTGGCCGTGTCATTGGTTTGTTCCGGGATATGTAATAGCCCTACAGCCCTTATTCTACCTACAATACCAATGAGAAAGAACCGAGAGGACAATCGTCCCTCGGTTCTTTTCGATGTAAACAGTTATAATGCTTGGAGCTTTGGATTATATAGAGAAACTTAAAAGATAGTAGGCCAACCGATCCAAAAATGGATTTTCAAAGTTAATGATACGGTTTTAATCCCTCCATAGCCATGAAGGCTGAACAGTGGATTCAGGATTCAGATAAGAGTCTTCAGAGACTGCTATTACGTCATTAAAATCGTATTTTACGGAATTAGAAGCCTCTTGAGGCTTCTATTCGGTAATATTTGGCCCCTATTTGCTTCAATTTTTATGAATAGAAGTCTTTAAAGACTTCTATTCTAAAAATCACAACACTTTTGGACAAATTAGCGGTCTCTAGAGACTTCTATTTTCTAGCTTCTTTCCTCTAGCTTCTATCTTCTATCTCCAAACTCCAAACTCCAAATTCCAATTTCCGTCTTCCATCTACTCTATACTCTATACTCTATACTCTATACTCTATACTCTCTACTCTATACTCCCTGCACTCTATCCCATTGATAACCCCAGGAGTACTTTCACCTTTGAATTAAGCTAAAATATCAGCTAAAGAAATCAGATAAATTTCAACTAAAAAGCAAGCGCCCAATTTCCACTACGGAAAATAGGTTCAACGGTACCATCACTAAGGACACCATCAATCTCAAGATCAGCCGTCCCAATCATAAAATCCACATGAATCAAACTGGTGTTCCCACCACGAGCTTTCAACTCTTCACTTGAAATAGATACGCCATCCTGCAAATTAATAGGGTAGCAGCTGCCTAAGGCCAGATGGCAGGATGCATTCTCATCGATGCCCGTATTGTAAAAAATGCGGTCAAGATTCGAGATCGGCGAATCAAAAGGCACGAGAGCAACTTCACCCAAATATCGCGCCCCCTCATCCATATCCAGCAACCTCGCTAGGTGCTCATAGCCGACTTCAGCATGATAATCTACAACTTTCCCGTCCACGAACTTGAACGAAAACCGATCCACGAGCGCCCCATTCACATTTAATGGCTTGGTGCTCGATACCGTCCCATGAACACCCGTTCGCTTAGGCATCGTAAATACTTCCTCAGTCGGCATATTCGCTACGAATCGTATTCCACTTGCGTTCTCCGAATCACCACCAAGCCAAATGTGGCCCTCCGGCAGTTCAACTCGCAAATCTGTTCCTGCCGCTCGATATTGAAGCGCCTCATAGTGCTTCTCATTTAACACGCTGCGAACGCGCTTCAGTTGATCCATATGTACTCGCCAAGCCGCAACAGGATCATCTTCATAAACGCGGTTTATCCGGAAAATTGCCTCCCACATCGCATCGATTCGCTGTTCTTCTGGTAAATCGGCATACACTTTGGATGCCCATGCCACCGTAGGCGCTTTGATTAAGCACCAACTGAACTTACTTGTTCTTACATAGTGCTGATACTTAGATCTAGCCGTAGCCATGGCTTTAGATGCTCTAGAAATCATGCTTGCATCAATACCCGCGTAGAGATCAGGATCCGGCACTTTGATATTCAGCAATGCTCCACCGTTTTCTACAAAACGTTCCAACATACTCGTATACCACTCTGGGTAATAATCAAGAGCTTCGTCATGGGCATATTCAAATCTACTGCGAGTTATCACATCATCCTGCCAGTGAACTTGGACAAAATTCGCCCCTGCCTCATAGGCTTTCTTCACGATAAGTCTAGTCAATTCTAGGGACTCTATTGGCGACTCTATCATCAGATCCTGGCCTTTATTGAGGTTAACCCCTACCTTGACTACAAGTTCAGCGTACTTTTCCAAATTCATTTGAAAGTTATCCATTATCCTTATGCTCTCCTTCGCGTGAAAAAGCCCATCAGTTCAGAATCGTACCTGAAGGCTGACGGGCTTTTCTTATCTAATTGTTGTATCCATATCAACTTTCTTTGCGATTAGTAAAGAGACAGATATTGATCTCTTTCCCATTGGTGAACTTGTGTGCGGTACATATCCCACTCGATTTCTTTAAGTTCATAGAAATGAGCAAGAGCATGTTCGCCCAGCGTATCGCAAATCACATCATTGCGAAGCAGCTCGTCCAACGCTTGTTTCAAGTTCAAAGGCAAAGTAGGAATGCCATCGCTCTCTCTTTCCTCTTCGGTCATCACGTAGATGTTACGATCCGTAGGAGGAGGAAGCTGCATTTTGTTCTTAATGCCATCCAATCCGGCAGCAAGCATAACTGCAAGAGCCAAGTAAGGATTAGCAGCCGGGTCCGGGTTACGAACTTCAACACGAGTACTTAAACCGCGGGAAGCTGGAATCCGGATCATAGGACTACGGTTACTTGCCGACCATGCCACATAGACAGGCGCTTCATAACCAGGCACAAGACGTTTATATGAGTTAACCGTAGGGTTCGTAATTGCAGCAAAAGAACGTGCATGACGAAGTACACCCGCCATATAATGTCTAGCCACATTACTTAAACCTAATTTATCGTTCTCATCATAAAAAGCATTCACATCACCTTTGAATAACGATTGGTGACAGTGCATGCCAGAACCGTTCATACCAAACAATGGTTTAGGCATAAATGTAGCATGCAAACCATGCTGTCTAGCAACGGTTTTGACGACGAGCTTGAAGGTTTGAATTTGGTCAGACCGCTTTAATCGCATCTGCGTATTTAAAGTCGATTTCATGTTGACCTGGCGCCACTTCGTGGTGGGATGCTTCGATTTCAAAGCCCATCTCTTCAAGCGTCAACACGATATCGCGGCGGCAGTTTTCGCCCAAATCCATCGGAGCCAAATCGAAATATCCACCTTGGTCATTCAGTTCGGTTGTTGGATTGCCTTTTTCATCCGTTTTGAACAAGAAGAATTCTGGCTCCGGACCTACGTTCATAGCCGTAAAGCCCATTTCTTCGGCTTGTTTCAACGCATTTTTCAAGATGGCACGCGGATCTCCTGCGAACGGTTTGCCATCTGGCATATAGATATCACAGATTAAACGTGCTACTTTGCTCTCGGTTACCCATGGGAAAATAACCCATGTATCCAAATCAGGATACAAATACATATCAGACTCTTCAATACGCACATAACCCTCAATGGATGAACCATCGAACATCATCTTGTTATCGAGCGCTTTTTCGAGTTGGCTGTAAGGAATTTCTACGTTTTTGATGCTTCCCATCAAGTCCGTAAATTGCAAACGAATGAACCGAACATTTTCTTCTTTGGCAATGCGCAAGATGTCTTCTTTGGAAAAATTGTTGTTGTAGCTCACGTGTGCAGTCTCCTCTCAATTTACAAACGATTAAGAAATGCTATTTATAAAAACGGGAAAGCTGACCTTGAATCAGAGAAACCTGATCAGGGCGTTTACCTCCGCCAATCAACTGCTGCTTAAGCATTTTGTGCAGTTGGGAGTCGGTTAATTCTTTACGCTTCACTTCTGTGTGTTCGTTCAAAATCGTTGCATCTTCTGAATCTTTATCGACAGGGATAAGAACCTGCTTGATCCCGGCGATGTTCACACCTTTTTCAATTAAATCTTTAATTTCAAGAAGTCGTTCTACATCATTAAACGAATACAAACGTTGATTACCAGCTGTTCTAGCTGGAATAATAAGTTCATGCTGCTCATAGTAACGAATTTGTCTTGCAGTTAAATCAGTCAGCTTCATGACGATCCCGATCGGGAATAACGCCATATTTCTACGTATCTCATCACTCATGCTAATCACTCCTGGTCAGTAAGTACCTCTCCACTATTGTACCTTTGTAACAAAAACGTGTCAAGGAGTGTTAGGTTTGTTCACAGTCTAATTTTTCACAACAATCCCTTGTCTTCCATATGTTGGATTGCTGTTAGTACCCCTAACTTACAGTGTGAGTAGGTGAGTCCGCCCTGTAAATAAGCGATATAAGGCTCACGAATCGGCGCATCCGCGGACAGCTCCAGACTGCCGCCTTGGATGAATGTCCCGGCCGCCATAATGACGGGATGCTCATAGCCGGGCATATCCCACGGCTCCGGCACAACGTGCGAATCAACGGCAGCCGCCTTCTGGATGCCCTGCACGAAGGTGATCAAGTGATCCGCCGACGTGAAGCGGATCGCTTGTATCAGATCTGTGCGCGGCGTTTGCCAGCGCGGATGGCTTTCGAAGCCCAGCTCTTCGAACACGCTAGCTGCGAAGACTGAGCCCTTGACAGCTTGCCCCACCAGATGAGGGGCAAGGAAAAGCCCTTGAAACATTGCTCGCGTAGCGCCGAGCATGGCACCAACCTCGCCCCCGATACCGGGGGCGGTCAGTCTGTAGGCGGCGAGCTCCACTAGGTCGCGCCGCCCGGCAATATAGCCTCCGGATGGGGCGATACCGCCGCCGGGGTTCTTGATCAGCGAGCCGGCCATGAGATCTACGCCAACCTGCGTTGGCTCCTGCAGCTCGGTGAATTCGCCGTAGCAATTATCGACGAAGACGATCAGGTCCGGGTTCACTTCTTTGACGAATCGGACCATTTCTCCGATTTGTTCAACCGTGAACGAAGGCCGCCACGAGTAGCCGCGCGAACGCTGTATCCCGATCACCTTCGTGTTCGGCTGAATGGCAGCCGCGATGGCTGACCAGTCCGGTGCGCCATCCTCAGTCAGCGCAACCTCGCTGTACGCGATGCCAAAGTCCTGCAAAGATCCCATCCCGTCGCCAGGCTTTCCAATGACCTTATGCAACGTATCATAGGGCTTACCCGTTATGTAAAGTAGATGTTCGCCTGGTCGCAGAACACCGAACAACGCTGTGCCAATCGTATGCGTACCTGATACAAAGTGCGGGCGTACAAGTGCCGCTTCTGCCCCCATCGCATCAGCATAGACAAGATCGAGCACCTCTCTGCCACGATCATTGTAGCCATAGCCTGTCGAAGAAGCAAAGTGGTAATCGCTTACCTTATGTTTTTGGAAAGCGCTAATCACTTTCCACTGATTAAGATCAATCGTTTTCTCAATCTGGCGAAAAGCGCTCTCTATTTGGCGTTCAGCGCTTTCCATTAATGCCATAACTCTATCCCCAAATTGCATAATTAGTAAATCTCTCCCTCACTATCTTGAGCCTCTTGCTGAGCATGCTGATCATAAGCCACCAATTGATAGGCCAATTTGACGTAGTCATCCTTGTTCACACGGACCTTGAACAGCATATCTTCCCCGTCCACATCCGTCTCTAGGACGTCACCAATTCGGTACATCAGTGAAATGATGTCTCCCTTATCAGCTGGAATGCGAAACTCTTTACTCTCACCCATCAGCTTCTCTTGAATAGCAATTCGCAGACGTTCCAGATCATCAGGGTTGTATGCGCTGATTTTCAGAAATTCACCTTCGGTCGAAAGCATCTCCATATCTTCTTGCGAGCAAAGATCTATTTTATTAAAAATAGTCAACTGTTCCTTCTGATGTGCACCCAGTTCTTCTAAAACCTCAGCGACAACCCGCATTTGCTCATTTCTCATATCTGTTGAACTATCTACGACATGAAGGATCAAATCAGCCTCATTGGCCTCTTCCAGCGTAGCACGGAACGATGCAACAAGATCATGCGGCAGGTTCTGAATGAAGCCTACGGTGTCTGTTAGCACGATCTCTTTGCCGCTTGGCAATTCCATCGTCCGCGATGTCGGATCCAACGTTGCAAACAACTGATTCTCAATATAGACGTCGGCTTGCGTCAATTGTTTCAATAAAGTTGATTTCCCTGCATTCGTGTATCCAACAAGGGCAACTTGAAACACACCGGTCTTCTTACGGCGTTCACGATGCAAAGTCCGATGACGAACAACTTCTTCTAGCTGCGCCTTCAGCTCATCAATACGTCCGCGAATGTGCCGACGATCGGTCTCCAACTTCGATTCCCCGGGACCTCTCGTCCCGATACCGCCACCAAGACGTGACAAGTTCTTGCCTTGTCCCGATAGCCTTGGAAGCAGGTAGCTAAGCTGCGCCAGCTCAACTTGAATAATGCCTTCTCGTGTTTTGGCACGCTGAGCAAAAATATCGAGAATCAGCTGCGTTCGGTCAATAATTTTCACATCTAGGGCAGCCTCTAGGTTACGGACTTGAGCACCAGAAAGCTCTTGATCGAAGATTGCCGTATTCCCGCCAAGCTCCTCCAAAAGAACTTTAAGCTCTTCAACTTTCCCTTTACCAATAAACCATTTGGAATCCTTTGTTTCTTTGTTCTGAGTCAATGTCTCCAAAACAAGCACACCTGCAGTTTCCGCCAACTTGACCAGCTCTTGCAGTGAGTATTCCGCTAACAATTCATTTTTCTTCTGTTTCTGAGTGACTAAACTTACGAGTACTGCGCGATCATCAATTTCTTTCTCAACCATATGTGAAGTTGTTTTCATAGGTATCTCCTTTACGCTGCATTCAAACGACCGAAATAGCCCCATACGGGCGTATTCCTTCATCATTGTGTAGGAAATGCTTGGGAAAGTCAATTTGCAGGAGAGGAAAATTCGATTATAACGAAGTTCCTGTCTGAAGACACAAAAATACCGAAAGACCATAGGCCTCTCGGTAGCTTTCCACCTATTTTAAGTAAATAAACTTTGTCCCAAAAACGAACCTTTCGATGGAACACCCGGCAGCACAGCGAAATAGCCTCCACCCGTTGTGTCCGTATACGAAAGCATTTTGTCAGGAAACTTCGGATTCGTCAATCTTTTCTGGATGGATTCAAACTGAGTTTGAATGTTCCGATTAAAACAAACGAATAACAGACCCGCATTGATTCGTCCAACACTATCGAGGTTATCCATGAAATTATACCCGCGGCGCAATATACGCTCACGCTCTGAATTCTCTCCCGTGCGCGGATTTGAAAGGCGGATATGAGAATTAAGTGGTGTAACTTCACCTTTGGTATCGCTAGCAAAATTAGGCTGATCGAACTCTCCATGCCCACCCATAGGTGCTCCAGAAACCTTCTGACGTCCAATAATCTCTTCTTGATCGGAGTATGATTGCTGATCCCATGTTTCAATCCGCATATGAATACGGCGAACAACCATGTAAGTACCTCCAGCAAACCAAGACGCGCCGTCTCCCGCTTCGACCCAAACATTATTTTTCATAAATTGTTCATCTTGCAAGTCGGGATTAGCCGTACCGTCCTTGAAGCCGAACAAGTTCCTCTTCGTTCCTTGCGACTTCACGCCTAGCTGTCCAGTTTGCTGCCAACGCAAATGGGCAGAACCGCGTGCCGCTTTAGCTAAGTTACGAATCGCATGGAAACAGATCATCGGATCATCAGCACAAGCCTGAATTATGATGTCTCCATGGGTCAATTGTTCCTGCAGCGAGTCTTTATGGAAAATAGGCATTTCCGTAAGGCCAGATGGTTTACGAGAACGAAGTCCGAAGCGATCTACACCGTCTTTTTCGAACAAAGACTCACCAACAGCGAAGGTTAGTGTTAATTTACCCGTATCGAGGCCGATCTGCTCCCCAGTATCCAACGGCGGGAATTTCCCCTCCTGTGGCTCAGCCGTGAGAGGCTTGCCTTCCATGAGTGTCGCTGCCATCTCGGTCCAAAGCTGAAGAAGCTCCTTTAGCTCCTTCACATCCTGCGTAGTTACATCAAATGCCGCCACATTTGCAAAGTTCTGAGCCGGAGTCACAACACCGGTTTGATGAGCTCCATAAAATGAAATGGTTTCATTCGCAGCAGCACTTGCAGTACCTAGTTGTTTGTTGGAAGCGGCAGGTATTACTTTCTGGGCCTTCCCAAGCAAATCCCCAATGACAACGCCTGCAGCACCTGCCGCCGTCATTCCTAAGAAAGCGCGGCGATTCATTTTATCACCCATACCGTTGTTCTCCTTTCCAATCCCTTATTTACTTAACGTTCCTGGCATTTTCACTAATGGCTCAGCGAATGCCTCCAGTTTATTTTTCAAATCTATTTGTTTGCTTTGTTCTAATTTGCTGAAATCATTCCAAGTAGTGCCAACAGGTGAAAGTGTATTCATAGTTTCAATAACGACGGCTAAGCTTTTGCTGATTTTCTCATCAAGGGCAGGATCTTTCTTTTTAAGCTCACCTTTAATCAGATCATAGATGGCTTGCGCGCCTTCCACATTAGCTCGGATAACAGGTATCGTAGCTCCACTCCAACGCTCTTCTTCACCCGTGATTTTCTTGGCTTGTGCTTCTTCCATCAATTCCCCAACACCTGCGATAAAATCAGCAGGCTCAATCGTAGCGGCTTCAATGGCTTTCTGCATTTTCTTGCCGTCTTCTAGTAAACGTGAAGAAAAAGCTTCAGCTTCCTTCACATTCTTTTTAACAAACAACAAATACTCAATACGATGATACCCAGTAAATTCAGGATCATTTTCATTTTTGAAATCATTCACACGAGCGTCCATGACACCGTCTAAGTCTTTAAAAGTTTCGATAATAGGCTCAATTCTCTCATAGGGCATTCGAGATTGTCCATAGGAATCTTGTGCCTTTTTTAAATCGCCGCTCTTCACTGCAGCATCCAATTGTTCGAGACCAGCTACTAATTGTTTCCCTTGTTCTTGAACGTATTTATTATAAGCTTTTGCTGCCTCTTGCAGTTCTTTGGATGCCTCAATAACATCTTTATTGACTGCACCTTTATTATCATCAAGGGAGGTGCTTAGCTCCGTAATGACTGCTTTCAAATTGTTATTTAGCGACGTTAATGTGGCATAATCCAGCTTGTCTTGTTTCAATCCTGCTTCTAAGGGAGTCAGAAACTTCTCAACTTTCATATACAATTCTGGGAATTTTGGTTTTACTTCATCTTCGAAGCTAGCCCACTGGTTCTCAAGTAGGTTGGATTGCTTCTGCGGATCTTTTACCTTACTTGTGTCCAGTTGACCCTTTAACTGCTCAATACTTGTAAGAAGCGCTGCTGAGCCCTCTTTAACAGGTACTTTGGTCACTTCTGCTGTCGTTTCTGTTTTACCGCAGCCTGCGAGTATAAGTGTTGTAGCCGTTGCTAGAATCATTAGTTTTTGACTTTTATTCATGGGATAGTTCCCTCCACTTTTCTCTAAAATATTATTTGGATAAGGCCATATTTCGCATTTGAATCGTTTTACGACGGTCCCAAAGGACCGCGAACAAAGCGGATACCAGGAGAATGAATTGCGGTATTGCACTTTCTAATGTTGGATACAGTGCGACAAAATCCCAGCTTGGCAGCCAAGAAGCTGTCGTCGCAGGCAAATAGCCTGCCAACTGAAGCCCATGCACACCCATCCCCGCAAATTTAAAGCAAAGATAAAATACGAAGAAGCTTGAGACTAGAAAGAATGGACGCATTGGAATACGCAGACCAATTTTAAGAATTAAAAAGGCGACAATGAGTAGGACGGCCACTCCAATCCCTATACCTCCGAGAAGTGAGCTTAAAGAGATAGAGGATGCCATACCGATCATGAAAAGGGCTGTTTCTGTACCCTCACGGAAAACAGCAAGAAAAGCAAGCAAACTGAGAGAAACTAGACTTCCGGTAGCTAAAGCTTTTACGCTTTGATCCCGTATGTACTTCTGCCAATTATTGACACTTGATTTGCTATGCAGCCAGTAGCTCATATACAGCAGCATGACAGCAGCGAAAATCCCTGTACATCCAGCAATTAAGAAGTTGTTTTTCCCAAAAGCACTTGTGGAAAACAACTGTTGTACGACAATGCCAAGCGCTATACTAACAAGCAAGCCCCCGAACACGCCATACCAAATCCATTGTTTCTTATCACCATGACCCGATTTATTCAGGAAGCCTAGTAAGGCAATTACGACTAACAAAGCCTCCAGACCTTCTCTGAGCAATATCGTTGTCGCATCCAGCATGGTGTAGCTTGTTTTGGCTGCTAAAGGCTGCAATTCAGCGTGCATGCGCGCAATTGTTGCTGAAGCCTCATGTGCTTGAGCAGGAACAGCAGTCAACTGAGCGTAAGCAGTGACCATGTCTCTTTCCATCGAAGTATAGACAGATGAAGATTGTGTAAGCACAATGCCTTCGATTTGCAACCAGGAATTTCGAAGCTTTTGGATACTTGCTGAAGCACCTTCGATATCATTCTGCTTCATTTGATCCGCCGCTTTCTCGAGCAAAGCTACCAATGAACTCACCGTAGTATCTCCACTGCCCTGAACCACTTTACCGAAAACATCCATATTGCCATCAATAAAACTCTTATTCAAACTGTGAAGATTATTTAATGCCTCTACCAGTTTCTGCGAATCAATTGGCTGCTTGAGGGATTGAAAGGATACTTCACCCATCGCTTGCTCAATCTTCTGATAGGCGGCCAATGAGCGCCCTTTAATACCACCTTCATAGGACAACCAATTTACTTGAAACGATTCGAACATTTTGGAGGCATCCTCCAACTTCCCGCTTTCTGCCGCTTGAATCGCGTGAACAATACCTTCATCAGCCTTGGCCAGATCATCCTCCGCCTTAGCACCTGCTGTTAAAGGAATAGAAAGCAGCATTAGCAGTGCTATCCAACTCACTAAGATGACTTTACGCATGAATCACAACTCCCTATAGAAAAATAAAACCCAAATTCAACCATGTTAATATTGATAATCATTATCAACCATTTAATTACTCTGTCTATTTTACTCCGTTCAACCAATCTGTCAATCGTTTTATTCAAGAAAAAAAAGCCATTTAACTGTTATAAGTTAAATAGCTTTATAAAATTCATTTAAATTTCATATCTTCAGGCCTAATTGACATTAATTCTAATTTGGAAGGAGCATTTACATACTGACTGAGTAACCTTACTGCCTGATGCCGCATCGCTTTCTCCAGAATGTTTCGAACATACCTCGCATTACTAAATGCACGCCATGTTGCGGCCTTCTCATCGGTTAAATGCTGCTTCAACTTCACAATCGTTTGCGGAAGAAGCACATACTCTCGATCTTTAGCCATGAGCTCAGTAATCTGAATCAATTGTTCAATCGGATAGTCCTCGAAATCAATTTGAATGGGAAATCTTGAAGGAAGTCCCGGATTCGTAGCCAGAAATTGCTCCATTTCGTCGCTATACCCTGCTAGAATAAGGATGAACTCATTCTTCTTATCCTCCATACCTTTGACCAGCGCATCAATGGATTCCTTGCCAAAATCCTTATCTCCTCCACGTGCCAGACTGTAGGCTTCATCAATGAAAAGGATGCCGCCCATCGCCTTTTTCATCAACTCACGTGTCTTAAGCGCTGTATGTCCAATGTATTCTCCTACTAAATCAGCACGCTCCACCTCAATAAAATGACCCTTGCTCAGAACGCCCATGGCATGGAACATACGCCCCATCAGTCTAGCTACTGTCGTTTTACCAGTTCCGGGGCTTCCTTTGAAAATCATATGGTACACGTGCGCATTGCTGAGCAGACCGGCTTCTGCGCGAAATTGCGAAATTTGTAAGAGCGCATAGATTTCATGCACCAACTCTTTGACATTATCAAGGCCAATCAGTTGATTCAGCTCTTTGAAAACTTCCGAAAGCGGACCCTCGAGAGGCGTCTTCTTTCCTGTGAGCTGCGGCTCGGCATCGGCTAGCGGCGAAGCGTGAGTCTGGCTGCCTGCTCCATCAACGGCTCGCCTATGCATGCCAGGCTCTGGCTGCCGTAAGACGATGTTGATCTGTCTGGATGGCAAGCTTCGACCACTCATGAGGATCACCTCGTTTACAGGATGGTTTGATGGTTCGTATCAATCCATCCTACGCTCGTTTGATGCATTTTAGACCGCAACAGCCGTTAATGATACTTTTGTGTCAACGTATAGTGTTCGACCACCGGGAATGGGTCATAGAAATGATGCAGCAGCTTCCGCCATTCTTGATACTCTTCAGAGCCACGGAACCCTACAGTGTGATCCTCCAATGTTTCCCAACGAACGAGCAGCAAGTATTTATTGCTATCCTCGATGCACGTTTGCAGCTCATGGGAAATGTATCCTTTCATCGATGAAATAATAGATGAGGCTTGGCGAAACGCCGTTTCGAACTCCGCATTTTTCCCTGCAATTACAGGAAGGATGGCTACTTCTAAGATCATGAATAATTCCTCCAATTGATATCGTATTTTAGAAACCGAATGCTTCCTCTTGAAAATGGGACGTATCTCCGTGAAGCCGGATATGAGGCTCGTTATCAATTATTTCGACAACACTTAAGCAAGTCGGGTGAAAATATGGCGGGTTCCACAAATCTGAAAGAGCTCTTCGTTCGAAGTAGGCCATGATCATTTTCAGTGTGACTGTGTGTGAAATTAAGCCTATTGTTTTGCCTGCATGTTCCCCTAACAGCTGCACAATGGCTGGTATGACGCGAGCCTGCAAATCAGCATAGGACTCACCTTGCGTTGGTCTATACAATTCAGGTGCATTCCAGAACGCATGGAAGTTGTCAGGATCCAAATCTGCAATTTCGGCCGAAATCCGCCCCTCCCAAGCACCCAAATTCATTTCTTTCCACTCATCCGAGGCATGGATCTCCAATTCACGCGAACCTTTTACGATATTCGCCGTTTGCAAAGTACGACCGCTGCTGCTCGCATATAGCACATCAAAGTGAACATCCTTCAAAGCATCTGACAACCAGGAGGCTTGCTGCTCCCCTAAAGCTGAAAGTGGTGAATCCAAGTGACCTTGCATTCGGCGCTCCACATTCCACATCGTTTCCCCATGTCGGATTAAATAAAGCTTTGTCATCGGCAGAATCCCCCCTCCTTGCACTAATTTAACATCATCAAAGCTACAAAAGACTCCAAATCCAGCGCTCCAAAGTAACGCTGCAATTCCATACTTGACAGCCGTTCTCGTATAGCAGACTCTTCATACCGCGATCCACGCAGCGTTTCTTCTAGTTCGGCTACATCGCTAGCTCCGAAGAAGTCTCCATATATTTTCAAATCATGAAGATGACCCTCTTCAATATCTAAACGAATATCAATTGTACCGACGCCTTCGAAGCGTTTGGAGTTCTGAACCGTACTTTTAGGTGATTTTCCGTAGTTCCAGTCCCAGTTCTGATAGCGTTCCTTAGATAGCTCGTGAATGCGGACCCAATCTTCCTCAGAAAGCTTGTATTTGGGAACTTCTGACTCCTTAGCATTGAAAATAGAAGCAAGCAGCTTATTTCGGAATTCCTCCATCGTAATAGGCTCGCTCAGGAACTCGATAATGTTAGCGACCCGGCTTCGAATCGATTTAATGCCTTTGGACTGAATCTTATCGAGATTAACCTTAAGGGCAGATACAACGTTTTCGATTTCTGAATCGAAGAGTAGTGTTCCGTGACTGAACATCCTGCCCTTGGTTGCAAATTGTGCATTGCCCGAAATTTTACGCTCACCGACTTGGATGTCATTGCGGCCCGTTAAAGCTGCTTCAACACCAAGCTTAAGTAGTGCTTCAACAACGGGCTCAGTAAACTTTTGAAAATTGTGAAAAGAGTTCCCGTCATCCTTGGTAATGAAGCTGAAATTCAGATTGCCCAAATCATGATACACGGCTCCGCCACCCGATAATCTCCGAACCACATGAAGGTTATTCTCTCTGACATATTCGGGATTGATTTCTTCGAGTGTATTTTGATTTTTGCCAATAATAATGGACGGTTCGTTGATGTAAAAAAGTAAGTAACTCTCATCGTTAGGGAGTTGTCTAAGGGCATATTCCTCAATGGCTAAATTAATCCGGGGATCAGTGATTCCTTCGTTATCGATAAAAAGCATAATCATACTCCTTCATTATTGATCAAATCTCTGTCGCCATTGTTCGATTTAAGGTAAACATCCCTAAGGATTTATAAAAGGCAATAGCACGCTCATTAAATTCCCATACATTTAATTCTAGTGAAGCAGCTGAACGCTCCTTAGCCCAGGCAATAGAAGCTTCATATAGCTTAGTACCAATGCCCTGACGCAGAAAGTCCGGTGAGACGGCCAGTTCATTTAAATACGCATAAGTTCGAGGGACAAGCGCTTCATAGGTAGGCGATTTCTTCATTTCCAGCATAGCGACCCCAACGACCAAACCCTCATTCTCCGCTACCAAAATCACTTTGTTCTGTTGATCTGAAAAGCTTCGGTACCACCCCATAGCAACAACGTGATCTAACCTGGCAAAACGCTCCGGCAATGCATCCGCATGCTCTTCCTGTCCTACTCGAATGATCGCATTCACGGCTTCGTAATCTTCTAATTGTGCGGTACGAATAACGAGTTCCAAGAAAATCCACCTCCTGTTGTTTCATAGCTTACATCAAAGGATGATATTTTTCCACTTTGGCGGAGTGCGTTGGCGGGTGGGGAGTTTGTGTTTGGGTTCGGTGATTTAAGTGTGAGAAGACCGTTGTTGTTGAGTTGAAGTATCGAGCAACTTTAAGGATGTTTTTCATCGTTACAGTTGGAATATATGAGCTGCCTGGCGAGTTAGCGATGTTTTTCATCGTTAAAGCAGCTGATTGCGGGGGCGAGTGAGCAATGTGCAACTGTAACGTTGTTTTTCATCGTTACAGTCGGAATATATGAGCTGCATGGTGGGTTAGCGATGTTTTTCATCGTTAAAGCAGCTGATTGCGGGGGCGAGTGAGCAATGTGCAACTGTAACGTTGTTTTTCATCGTTACAGTCGGAATATATGAGCTGCATGGTGGGTTAGCGATGTTTTTCATCGTTAAAGTAGCTGATTGCGGGGGCGAGTGAGCAATGTGCAACTGTAACGTTGTTTTTCATCGTTACAGTCGGAATATATGAGCTGCCTGGCGAGTTAGCGATATTTTTCATCGTTAAAGCAGCTGATTGTGGAGTGAGCTCAGATATCGAGTATCTTTAAGGATGTTTTACAGCGCAAAGTCCAAATGATTATTTTATATACATAACTCTATAAATTTATTTATAATATTGGAAACTTACTTGAGGAGGAGATTGTTGAAAATGAACGAAAAACCAGACTTTTTTATCGCCATCGATACAGTGGCTTCAAACACGTGGCCTGCCGAGTCTTCCGTTTCCATGGATAATTGGCTCCTACGGGCCTCCCGAGGCGTCACTAAACGTGCAAACAGTGTGCTTGCCATAGGTGAATATCCAAATGATCCTAATTGGCTTGCGAAAATAGAGCAATTCTATCGAGACCTTGGTTTACCCTCAATTTTTCATATTAGCGATGCTTCCCCTAAGGGTCTGGATGAATTTCTTCAAACACAAGGATATGCGATAGATACACCGTGTGTGGTGATGACCGCTTCCAGTCAGCAAGTATCCGATAATGCACAAAATAAGATGATACAAAATAAATCGTCCGTCCAAATGGAATGGGCAGAAGCAGCAGATGCAGAGTGGCTTGACGTTTTTCTCAAGCTTGAACAGTTTCCCGAAGAGCGCAGAGATATCTACAGCAGTCTATTTGAGCGAATGCCTGCTCCGAAAGGATTCTTAAAGTTGAAACGAAACGACCAAATCATCGCGTTAGGCACAGCTATTGTGGAGGACGAATGGGTTGGTTTTGTAAACGTCGTAATCCATGAAGACCATAGGGGCCAAGGACTCGGGTACGTCCTCATGCACGCATTAACGGAATGGAGTATGGAGCATGGTGCTGCCAAGCAATATTTACAGGTTGTTTCTTCCAATAAACCTGCAGTTACTTTATATGAAAAGCTGGGCTACCAACCTAAATATGGCTATCATTACCGAATTAAGTATGATTTACAGCCCCTTGTATCATCCTAACAAAGAATTTGTCTAGGATGAAAGGAGTAACAAACACATGGCAGCAGCAACAGAAAAGAAACCGATATTCCCGCCCCAGCATCAGGACCAGCAGCCAGGCATTGAAGCAAAGATGAATCCTCTTCCTGTCTTTGAGCATTCTGGGTATAAAGCAGCCGGCAAGCTTAAGGATAAAGTCGCTTTGATTACAGGAGGCGATAGCGGAATTGGCCGCGCGGTCGCGATTGCCTATGCCAAGGAGGGTGCAGATGTCGTATTGGTCTATTTGAACGAACATACGGATGCGGAAGAGACGCAGCGTCATGTGGAAAAAGCCGGACGAAAGTGTCTGCATGTTGCTGGAGACATTGGGGATGAGAATTTCTGCAAGCAAATCATTGAGCAAGCTGTCGGGAAGTTTGGCAAACTCGATATCTTAGTAAATAATGCAGCAGAACAGCATCCTCAGCCTAGCATCGAGAATATCACTTCGGAGCAGTTGGAGCGGACGTTTCGAACCAATATCTTCTCTTTCTTTTATTTGACAAAGGCTGCACTTCCCCACTTGAAATCCGGAAGCGCAATTATCAATACGGCTTCTATTACCGCTTATCACGGTCATGAGCAGCTGCTCGATTATTCCGCTACGAAAGGGGCCATTGTCACCTTCACACGCTCCCTGTCTCTTCAACTGAACGCAAAAGGTATACGCGTGAATGGTGTGGCTCCTGGTCCGATCTGGACGCCCCTCATTCCTTCTACGTTCACAGCCGAGGAAGTTGCCACGTTCGGCTCGACAACACCCATGAAACGGGCCGGTCAGCCAAGTGAACTTGCTGCCAGCTATGTCTTCCTTGCAAGTGAAGATTCATCCTACATGGCGGGTCAAATCTTGCATGTGAACGGCGGAGCCATCGTAAACGGATAACTGAGGCACAATAATAAAAGCATGACCAGCAAGTGGGAAAATCCCGCTTACAGGTCATGCTTCTTTGTTATCTCATATGCCTACCATCAATAACAGCTTTGTCCAATACCACTTCGTGTAAGCTAGCGTTTCTCTCGTTTCATGGTAAGGCATGAAGAGCACCTTTGACTTCGTAGAGGAAATGAGAGGCTGCTTCAAACCAATTGTTTCCGCGATATCGAGTGAACGAGAACCGTGAAATCGATGGGTCATAATAATCGAACTTACAAGACCTTGCTCGTCCATAATTTGCTTGCTATAAAGTAAATTCTCATAGGTACTCGTTGCCCGCGGCTCTATCATAATGCTTTTGGCCGGAAGCCCTTGTTTAACCAAATAATTACGCATTCCCTCCGCCTCCGTTAGCTTGGAGCCGTTATTATCCATCCCTCCAGAGACGATCAATTGTTTAAACCGTCCCTCTTTATAAAGATTAACAGCCAAATCTAAACGCTCCTGGAGACCAGGGCTCGGGATGTCTTTGCGCAAGGAAGCACCTAGAACGATACCCACGTCAACTTGCTTAGGCAGCGTTTGATCTGGAGCGATTTGAACCTTCCACTGAATATAGACGATCCAAGCGACAAGCAAGATGAAAACGGTAACTACAATTCGAAACACTGTCGTAAGCATACGGTTGAACGTAGATTTTTGCCCAGTTCGTCGTCGTTTGTTCGGTTTTGGAGAGATGGCTCGTTGCTTCTTATTCATGTTTGGCTGTAAAGTCATCCTTTCTACTCCTTATCCAAAAATGCACTGACTTGACGAAACAACGTGGCTGCATCCTCACTCAGACAAATCAAATGATTAGATCTCGAATGCCAATGCAGCTCGCGCTGTCCTTTGAGCTTACTATAGATGTACCGCGCACTTTGCGGATGAATAACTTGATCTTTTTCAGACTGCGCGATGAGTGTCGGAATACTTACCTGACTTAGTTCTGGTTTCAAATGCCGCACAAGTTGTGTGAATTGCCATGTAGCTCGAAGCGGTGTGGATTTCGCTTTAGTAAAGCTGATTTTCCTTTGATATTTCCACTCATCTCGAATGACATCCAACATTCTTCTAGGACTGACATAAATGACTGCCGTGTTCAAAAGGATCAGTCTCCGAACCGGATATCGAACGGATAAATAAGCGGCAAGCAGCCCTCCCATTGAGAAGCCTACCATATCAAATGATCCATATTGGATCGTCATTCGCTCCGCATGCTTTTCAGCTTCGCGTACCCAATCTTCCCAATGCGATGCTTTTAATTGAAGACTGGATTCCCCGTTCCATGGGAGTATCGGAACCTCACAAAGCTGTCCGCGTTCACGTAAATGCCGTGCTAACGGCTCAACCTCATAAGGTCCACCGGTGAATCCATGGAACAATAAACATGGTTGTTTCACGCGGTTTCTCTCCTATCCATCATTCACTGTTTAGAACATGTTATTCTATTTTTCTTTAATGGTAATCGCGTTAATCGTTACTTTCTCTTTCGGTTTGCTTGGTGAGGATTCGCCACCCATCTCAACAGGTGTTTCGGCGATTTTAGCTATGGTTGCCATGCCTTCAGCCGTTACTTTGCCGAAAATCGAATAGTCAGGCTTTTTATTTAGATTCGCACAATCTTCTCCCGAACAAATGAAAAACTGACTGCCATTCGTATTGGGACCGGAATTCGCCATCGCGACAATGCCAGGTTCATATTTATGCGTTGTTTTCAGCTCATCTGCAAACTTGTAGCCAGGACCGCCTCTGCCTGTGCCAAGCGGATCTCCGGTTTGAATCATGAACGATTTGATAATACGGTGAAACGTCACATTGTTATAAAAGCCTTCTTTGGACAGAAACACGAAGTTGTTAACAGTTTTCGGTGCTTCCTTGGCAAACAGATCAATGGTGAATGATCCTTTGGACGTTGTGACTTCAGCTTGATACGTTTTGCTCGGGTCGATCGTCATATCCGGCGCTTTGCTCCATTGCTTGGGAGCTGCAGTTGGCGAAGCCGCTGGAGATGCAACAGAAGAAGCAGCAGGTGCCGTTGCGCCGCTCTTAGGCGTTGCTGTTCCGCCAGCAGATTCAGTAGGCTTGTTGCCGCAGGCCGATGCGATTAACGTTAACGCGATTAGCGTGAGTGGTAATAGCTTAGCTGGTTTAAGCATGTTGAAAGGCAAATTCATTGTAAATTCCTCCGTCAATAGTAGGTTGGTTTAGTGTGAGACCCGCGGAATGCGGGTCTAGTTTTATTTTATGCTTCGATCCGAAAGACCCCGCTAAAGTAACATGTTACTATAACTTCGGTACAATAACCTGTCCCCCGTCTTGCTTGCCATCCTTCGGCTTTTCCTCGGTACCATCAACCGCCTTGTTAGCCGGTAATGGGGTAGGAGTAGGGCTTGGGCTGATGCCGGAACTTGGAGTCGGACTAGCGCCAGGCTTATTCGTGCTTCCGGGCGATGGCGTAGGCTTCGTTCCTGGTGACTGCGTCGGCTCTATAGGATTCTTACCTGGTGATGTAGATGGCGAGACCGTTGGTGAAGGTGACGGCTTCGTACCGTCAGGCAGCGTGCCATCTTTCGGTATTTCGACGGACACGACATTCGATTTGGCACCTTCCAAATTTGAGTCCAAATTAATCGGCACAACATAATATTGATAAGTTTCTTCGCTGCTAATTGTAGTATCATTCACCCCAGGTAGAGCTGATTGAGTCAGCATCTTTGGCTCTGCTTCACTAGCACCTTTGCGATACAATTGATAAGCGATCTTCTCACCCAGTGATGACCAAGTTAATTTAACCAACTTCGTTTCTGGTACATACACAGCAGTTAAATCCGTGATCCCTTTTGGCGGTTCCGTAAGATCAGGTACCCCATCTGGCTTCACAAAATTCGTCACAGGTCGGCCTTCCAGCGATTTCGACATGACTTCTTTAAAGATAGCCGACGGGCTTCCGCTGCCGATTGTAACATAGTGCTTCGCATCTACTTTATCGAAGCCTTCCCACACAACTGCTGTCCACTCCGGCGTATACCCGACAAACCACACATCACGATCATATTGTTCAATACCCTTGATGTCCAGTCCAGTTGTACCCGTTTTGCCAGCTACAGGACGATTGAATTTCGCTTTGGTCCCTGTACCTCCTGGTTCTACAACGCCCTGAAGCAGAAGCGTCATGTAGTAAGCAGTTTTAGGCTGAATAACCTGTTTCTTCTCTGGCTTATAGGCGGCGATTTCTTTACCTTGCGCATCCGTAATGCGCAGAATCGCATGCGTTTTGTTTTGCATACCTTGGTTAGCAAAAGCTGTGTAAGCTGTCGCCATTTGCAAGGGAGAAACGCCATCCGTAAGTCCGCCCAGTGCAATGGACAAGTTCTTGTCCTTTTCTTTGTTGAGCGGAGTCCCGATCTTATTCGCAAAATCAATCGCTTTCGATACTTTAAGTTGATCTAATAACCAAACAGGAGCCAAATTATAAGACTTTTTGACGGCCTCAAACATCGTCACTTGCCCATGCGTAGTACGGTCATAGTTACGTGGAGAGTAAGTTCCGTTACCGAAAGTCGTCTGCGTATCATCGATAATGGAATACGGTGTATAATTCCCGCTCTCAAGCGCAGGGCCATAAGCCGCTATCGGCTTGAACGAAGACCCCGGCTGTCTTTTTGAATATACCCGACTGAAGCCTTTTGTATTGTAATCCCGGCCGCCTATCATTGCCATCAAACCGCCGGTTTTGTTATCCATAATCACCATGGCACTCTGAATCTTTTGGCCATCAGAAGCATCCTTTTGGAAAAAGCTTGGATTTGCATAAGTCTGTTCCATCACTTTTTGCGCTTTCGGATTCATGGTCGTATAGATGCGGTAGCCTTTGGTCAGCAATTCATCTTCATCGATGCCATACACATTTTCAGCTTCATCTACCACATAATCCAAGTAAGTCGCGTAATCCTTGGTGCCTTGACTAGACGCTGCAGGCGGAACATAATCCACTGCTGCAGCTTCAGCACGCTCGGCCTCTGTAATATAGCCTTGGTCAGTCATCAGCCTAAGAACGACAGCTCGACGTTCCTTCGAAAAGTCCGGATGTGCGAGTGGCGAATATTTCGACGGAGCTTTTGGCAAAGCAGCTAGCGTTGCCATTTCCCATATTTTTAAATCATTCAAATTGGATTTACCGAAGTACACCTTAGCTGCCGCTTTAATGCCATAAGCGTTACTGCCGAAGAAAATACGATTTAAATATTTCTCCATAATTTCATCCTTACTAAACCGTTCATCCAATGCAAAAGCGATGGACATTTCCGTCCCTTTACGAAATGCTGTTTTCTCGGAACTCAGGAACACATTTTTAGCGAGCTGCTGAGTAATTGTACTTCCACCCTCTACAGCGCTCATATGAATAATATCTTTAACAAGCGCTCTTCCAATGGATATAAAATCAACACCCGAATGCTCGTTAAACCGACGATCTTCCGTTGCAATGAAGGCTTGCTTTAATCGCTCCGGAACATCTTTGATGTTCACACTTTCTCGATTTTCACCTTTATAGATTTTGCCAACTTCCGTCGCAGGCTTATCTTTTCCTTCCTCTTGCGCATAAATAAGCGTCGATTCACTCGCCGTATCAATCTTATCAATGTTGTTATCGAGAATCTTAAAGCCGTTCATAATAACGACGATATAAATGCCCAGTGCACAAATAATAGCCAGAATGGCAGCAATAATCGAACCCATAATAAATTGGCGAACATTAAATTTCTTTTTCTTAGAGCCTTTGTTGCTTCCTTGTGGTTTCGTCTTTGTATTCGCAGCTGTTTTCTTATTCGTAGGTTTCTCCAAATCCATCGACTCCCTCGTTGTTCATTTCTCTCTTGTAGTAACCAACAAAAGAACAACCTTAAACAAGGTTGCTCCACAAGTTTCTATTCGGTTAGACGATTCAGTCCATAAAAAAGTTGCAAAACTAACGTACGAGTACGTGTTATTCCGAAGCTTCAGCAGCAGCCATTAAAGAAACAGCTCGTTGCGGCGTGAAGGTGGAGATGGCATGTTTGTAAACCATTTGTTGACGTCCTTCACTGTCAATGATGATCGTGAAGTTGTCAAAAGCGCGAATTAGTCCTCTGATTTGAAACCCATTGGTTAAATATACGGTAACGGGAATGCTTTCTTTACGTAGTTGATTAAGAAAATTGTCCTGGATATTAATGGATCTGTTCATCAGTGGTCCCCCTCAATGGAATGAAACTATCGCCAGAAGGCGCTATTTTCTGTTGGTGTATTTGTTAATTATATTCAATTTTATGTACAAACTTTCCTGCTAGTATATCATTAATAATTTGGAAATGGGCAGAAAAATTTGCTGATTCCGTTACATCCACCCAGTGAATGTCTTTCATATGCCGAAACCATGACAATTGGCGCTTAGCAAATCGGCGCGTATCACGCTTGAGCAGCGTTACCGCTTCTTCTAAACTCAATTCACCTTCCAGATAGCTGACAATTTCTTTGTAACCGAGTGCCTGCATGGAAATCGCATGCTTGGGACAGCCTGCGGCAAGGATCGATTGAACTTCCTCGATAAGCCCCTCCTGCATCATCGCGTCGATACGTTCCTCAATACGCGTATACAGCAGTGCACGATCCATCGTCAGTCCAATGATACATAGTTCGTAAGGAGATTCTTTTTTCTGGGCCGCCAAATGGGTTGTCATCGTTTCACCTGAGATATAGTAAATCTCAAGAGCTCGTATGACGCGTCTACGATCATTGGCATGAAGTCGATCAGCGCTCTCAGGGTCAATATCACGCAGCTTCTGATGCAGCGCCTCGTCCCCATACTCAGCAGCGAACGCTTCCTGTTCTTGGCGGAACGCTTCATCCATACTGACTTCCGTGAATTGATAATCGTAACATACAGACTCGATATAAAGGCCTGTACCTCCTACAATAAATGGAAGCTTCCCACGCGAATGAATGTCCAGAATCAAAGCCTTTACACGCTCTTGAAACTCAGACCGCCGAAAAAGGATAGGATGGATCATGAATATCAATCAAATGATGCGGGACAATCTTCTGCTCAGCTTCACTCGCTTTGGCTGTTCCAATATCCATTCCTCGATACACTTGCATGGAATCTCCGGAAATAATTTCGCAGCCAAACTTCTGAGCGATTTCTAAACTTAGCTTGGTCTTGCCAACTGCCGTAGGACCTAGTAGCACGAGTAATTTCGGCTTGGCTGATGGGGCTAACACAGTCGAATCACTCCATACGTTGTTTTGGTCGTCGATCGCAATACATGCTCGAACCCGAGCCGGGCAAATTCTTTACTGTCTCTGTTTTCTTTGAGCACAATGCTCTTGCGTGCAACTCTTTTAGCCTCTTCGATAGATGCCATACTGACAGCTTCATCGTTCGCATTGCGTCTAAGATGAGAGATCGCTTGAGATTCCTCAATCGGACTGCGAAACATCGGGTCAAAATAGACAACATCTACACTTTGCGGCGCCAATTGCTGCAAATACGCGAGGTGATGTGTCTTTCTAACCTTGATGCGCCTCATAGCCTCGTTAAGCTCGGGAATTTCCGATTCATAAACGGCTAAACCCTCTTGTATCAGCATAGCTGGAATCTTTTCGCTTTCAAGTGCCGTGACGGTTCCCTGATGGCCGACAGCATAAGAGAACACGATAGAATCCGACGCTAAACCTGCTGTACAATCCACGATATCATCGCCAAATACTGCTCCAGAAGCCTCAATTAACAAATCAGCTTCGCCTCGCTGCATACGTTTGACACGAACGAGGGCCATACTTGGATGAAAAAAGTACGCAGGTTGGTCTTCTCCATAGTACCTGATCTCATCTCTCGTCACAAGCAGAAGGGTATCATCCTTATAATTATTCCTAAGATGTTCCAAAGAATACTTCCTTCGAGGTACGACTCGGCCTTCATATACAGCAGCCAATCGCACGGCTTTGTCCAACAAATCACTGGACGGATTATACGAAGTTGTCACTAACACGGGTTTACATCACTCTCTTAAACATTTTTTCCAGTTCATAAGTCGTAAAGCTGACGACAATTGGCCGTCCGTGCGGGCATGTGTAAGGATTTCGACAGCCTGAGAGTCGATCGATCAGTGTTTCCATCTCAAGAACACTAAGTCCTTGATTCGCTTTGATCGATGCTTTGCAAGAGCACATAATAGCCGCCTTTTCTCTTAGTTTCGCGATATCTACAGCCTTTCTCTCGCTGAGGACCCACTCACACATTTCTTCGACGATCCCCTTCTCTTCTCCTGAAGGAAACCAGTGTGGATGCGCACGGACAAGAAACGTATTCCCCCCGAAAGCCTCCATATACACGCCTGCCTGCTCAAAAAGCGACAGCTTTTCAGCAATAATACCTGCTTCTGACGGAGTGAACTCTAAAGTAATAGGAACGAGTAATTCTTGGCTTGCCTCAGCAGGATTGCCAAAACGCTCATAATAATATTCATAGTTAATTCGTTCATGCGCAGCATGTTGATCAATCAAGAACAAGCCTTCTTCGTTTTGGGCGACCAAATAAGTGCCATGCATTTGACCGATCGGGTCCAATCTTGGAAAAGCGGGAAGCATAGGAGCCTCGCCTTCCTGTTTGGAGGGCAGTAGGTCCATGAACGCTTCATTCGTTCGGCGCTGCTGCTGAATCGATGTACTTCTGGGATTACCTCCAACAGGAGACGTGTAGCTGTTGTTTGATGACGATGACGGACGGATCGAATACGAAGCTCCCGATCCAGAAGTTGTCGGAGCAGTCGAGCTTCTTTGCGGCTCTGCTGCAGGTGGATGGGAAGCTGTCACCGATTCTGGTCGATACGATGTAACGGTCTCCTTCACTTGCGGCATAACCATGGTGTCTGAATCCACGAAAACACGCTGAATCGTAGAATCAGGAAGCGGTGTAGGTATCGTAGTTGAAGCTACCGGAGTAGTTGAGCTTGATCCATTTACTGGCTCAACCGTTCTTGTAAGATCCAGCTGTTCCTGAACATATGCGCCCTTAGGTGCTGCAGGCTTCATCCCTTGCGGGATCAGCACCTGCCTTCCAAAAAGCCGTTTCACTTCGGCTTCAATTAACGCGGTGAGTTCCGCTTCTTTACTGAAGCGAACCTCAAGCTTAGATGGATGCACATTCACATCCACTAAGGCAGGGTCCATCCCGATGTGCAGCACAGCTACCGGGTAGCGGTTGATCGGCAGCAGGGTATGATATCCCTGCAGCAGCGCTTGATTCAGCGCGAAGTTGCGCACGTAACGACCATTCACGATGGTCGAGATGCCGCCACGGTTCGCGCGGGTCATTTCGGGCTTCGCCACGAAGCCCGTGATCGTATAATCCAAGCTTTCCACTTGGAGAGGAAGCATTTGCTTGCCGATTGCCGTACCGTAGATGCCAGCGATAACTTGAAGCAAGTCTCCATTGCCCAACGTTTGAAGCAGGAGATTGCTGTTATGTTTCAAAGAAAAGGCGATACCAGGGTGAGCCAGCGCTAATCTATATAAATAATCAGAGATATGGCCAAGCTCGGTTTGGACCGTTTTCATATATTTCAACCGTGCCGGTGTGTTGTAAAATAATTCTCTCACAGACACTTCCGTCCCACGAGAAGCAGCCGTTTCTTCGACATTGCGAATCGTGCCGCCTTCAATGGAAATTTTCCGCCCCAGTCCATCATTTGTAGAGCTAGTTACACACTCCAGCCTGGACACGGACGCGATACTCGGCAAAGCCTCCCCGCGGAAGCCTAATGTTCGTATCGAGAATAAGTCTTTACTTGTGGCGATTTTACTCGTCGCATGACGCTGAAAAGCTAATTCGCAATCTTCCAAAGCCATCCCAGAGCCGTTATCGGACACTCGAATCAACTGAAGACCGCCCTCTTCAATGGTCACATCAATCCGAGTACTGCCGGCATCTACCGAGTTCTCTACGAGTTCTTTCACCACGGAAGAAGGTCGTTCAACCACTTCCCCTGCGGCGATTTGGTTCGCAATATGTTCGCTTAAGAGCTGGATTTTGCCCATCATTCTTAGTTCCCCTTTACAGCACGAATGGAAACATTCTCCCCTTGATCCTTCACTTGCAGCTGTGGAAAATAATCATCGAAAAGATCAACATTGACGTAGCTAGTCCCATTTTCAATGATTAGCTTGTCTGCTTCAACTGGTATGGCATGCGTGCCTTTATTATCGGAAATATCGACCGTTCGAGTCGTCTCGTTCCATGTAATTGTAGCCCCAACAAGTGCCGCTAGGCCGCGTGTTGATGCATATAATTTTCCATTTTCATGGAAATTACCGAAACCGCTTCCTATTTCCACGCCGTTATAAGTTACTCTATGTTTGGAAATCTCGACATTAATATCTGTGATCCCAGCTGTCTGTAAAGCGGTGATCAATTGAGCAGAAGCCCCGTCCACTTTGATGTCCGGAGTGATTCCGACTTTGTTGACTTTACGCTTATTCGGCGTTAAGTACTCTTCAACGGTCACTTTCAGCGCACTGTTTTTATCCAATTGATAAAGCTGTTGAACGCTGCCTTTGCCATACGTTTGCATGCCGATCACTTTGGCAACGTTGTAGTCCTGCAAAGCGCCTGACAGTACTTCCGAAGCGCTTGCGCTATACTCATTGGCCAATATATAAACAGGAATAGACAATTGTTTTCCACCTGTGATCAACACCGGATCATCCACACCATTGCGGTCTCTTGTATGAATCAGAACGCCTTCTTTGACAAAATGCTTGGCAATGTTCTGAGCCGTATCCACAAGACCTCCTGGATTATTACGAACATCAATAATCAAAGATTTCAAACCTTTAGCCTGCAGATCTGTAAGCTGTTTATCAAAATCCTCATCCGCATCGCTTGAGAAATCCGTTATTTGAATGTAACCAACACCATTTGTGAAGCTCTTGCTATACACTTCAGGTACATTGATCCCTTTACGGGTAATGTCGACGGTTAATTCTTTGTCACCTCGTTGAACGGTAACTTTAACTTTCGTGCCTTCTGTACCAACGATTTTGTTTCTGACTTCATCAATCGAGGTTATAGAAGCTGGAACGCCATCCACGGCACGGACATAGTCATCACGCTGTAAACCAGCTGATTCGGCGGATGAGCCTGCAAAAACCTCGGATAAATACACACCTTGGTCATCAATCCCAATTCGAGCGCCCATGCCAACGTAATTATTTTCTAAAGAGTTAGAGAACTGACCGTACTCTTCTTGGCTGAAAAATACGGTATATGGATCTTTCAGACCTTCTATCATTTGCTTGATGCTTTGATTCGCAAGCGCTTCTTCTGTTACACCACTCACATGCAGCTTGCCAATGATTTCTCTGACTTGCTGTGTTTGTAAATCTTCTTGTGCCAACGCATTTAAGGGCAGAACCGTCATAAGAGCCGACGCCAGTGCTAGGGTAACCTTCATTGTTCTCATGCTTGGTTGTTTCATATGCGTCTCTCCTCGAATTTATATAAGTAGGCCTTAATGTTGCAAAAATGGGGCTAGGAAACTTAAGACCGTGCAAAGCAAGTTATTGCAGCTTTTGCTTCCATTCGTATACTAGATTGAGCGCCTGCAAAGGCGTCATATTGATTAAATCAATCCCTTTCAGCTGGTCGAGCACCAGCTGAGACTTGCCGTCCGGCTGCTTCTTCTTGACGGACGTGTTTGCCGTGCTGTCCTCCTCGAAAAGGGACAGCTGCTGAACGGGGACTGCCGCAGGCGGGACGGCAGCCGTCGTTGCGGCGATCTGCGCAGCACCCGCCGCCCGCTCTTCAAACCCATTCAGCAGCTCATAGGAGCGCTGAATGATGTCCTCGGGCAGCCCTGCGATTTCGGCACAATAAATGCCGTAACTCGTACTCGCTGCCCCGGGAATGAGCTTGCGCAGGAAGGTCACCTGCCTGCCGCTCTCTTTCACAGCCATGCAGTGGTTGCGCAGATGCAAGAGGCTTTCTTCCAGATGCGCAAGCTCGTGGAAATGCGTCGAAACGAGCGTCTTGCAGCCGATCCGGTCATGCAGGAACTCGATGACCGCCTGCGCGATCGCCATCCCTTCCCCGGTCGAGGTGCCGCGGCCAAGCTCATCGATGATAACAAGGCTCTTGCTGGTCGCCTTCTCGGTCATCACTTGGATGTCCATCATCTCGACCATGAACGTACTCTGACCGCCGATCAGATCATCGGCAGCGCCGATCCGCGTGAAGATTCGGTCGGTGACCGGAATGCGCGCAGATCTGGCAGGTACGAAACAGCCGATCTGCGCCATCAGGCAGATCACAGCAACCTGCCGCATATAGGTACTTTTACCGGCCATGTTCGGTTCGGTAATCAGCAGAATGCGGCCCTCATCCAGCAGCAGGCTCGTTTCGTTCGCTATGAACGAGCCGTCTTGAATGACCGCCTCCACCACAGGATGGCGGCCTTCTTCAATCTCGAGATCGAAGCCTTCGCCGATCTCTGGCTTGCGGTAGTGATGCGCCGCGCTGACTGTGGCCAGCGACTGATAAACATCGGCGGTAGCGATCACTTCCGCCAGCTTCTGTAATCTGGAGATATGCTCGGAGATCCGGTCGCGAAGCTCCGTGAACAGCTCATACTCCAGATCAACCATTTTATCCTGCGCTTCCAGAATGAGCGCTTCTTTCTCTTTGAGCTCCGGCGTTACGTAGCGCTCGGCATTCGCAAGCGTCTGCTTGCGTTCGTAGCGGCCTTCCTGCAGCGCGGACATGTTCGCTTTGGTGACCTCAATAAAGTAACCGAACACTTTGTTGTAGCCGATTTTGAGCGACTTGATGCCCGTCGCCTCCCGCTCCTGACGCTCAAGCTCCGCGATCCATTGCTTTCCGTTCTTACTTGCTTCCCGGAGTTGATCTAAGTACGGCTGGTAGCCTTCGCGGATCATTCCGCCATCCCGAATAGATACAGGAGGCTCGTCCTCAATCGCGTTAGCAATCCACGACATAACATCCTCACAGGCATCCATATTTTCGACGAGCTTGCGTAGCGTTTCGGAGCCGGAAGCTGCACATACTTCTTGAAGCAGAGGAACCTGCTGCAAGGAGTGCTTAAGAGCGATCATATCGCGAGCATTCGCATTCCCGTAGGAAATACGAGCAACTAAACGCTCCAAGTCGTAGACTTCCTTCAACGCTTGCTTCACATCTTCTCTGATAATGAGCTGATTGTAGAGCAGATTAACTGCTTCCAGCCGCTCTTCGATGCGTGACACGCTCATGAGCGGCTTTTCGATCCAACGGCGCAGCATCCGAGCGCCCATCGCAGTTACTGTTTTGTCCAGCAGCCAAAGCAGAGAACCTTTTTTCGCGCGTTCACGCACTGTTTCTACGAGTTCAAGATTCCTGCGTGTAAAAGGATCCATCGTCATGAATTGATCGGGCTCATATATCCGGATATGCTTAACATGGGTCAATGCTCGCTTCTGCGTTTCTTTTAAATAAGCAAGCAGTAAGGCAACGCCTTGTCGGTTCACAGCTGATAAATTGGGCAGTGCAGCATCCTCAGCAAAATGCTCATCCAGCAGCTTTTCATCCGCTTGCGTCCATTCCGTCAGCACCGTAGTGCGTCCCCAAGTTAGACCAGTTTCTCGAATTGTTGTTAATAAGCCCTTATCCGTAATGATCTCCGATGGGTTGTATACATTAAGTTCGTCTACGACGAGTTCCCATGAGTTAGCAAGCCGTGTTGTATACAGCTCACCCGTTGAAATATCGCATGCCGTAAAGGCATAACCGTGTTCCTGACTCACTAGGGAAACGATGTAATTGTTGCTCGATTCGCCTAGAAGCTTGCTATCCATAACGGTTCCCGGCGTAACGATACGAACAATCTCACGCCGCACGACACCTTTGGCCTCAGCAGGGTCTTCAACCTGCTCGCATATGGCGACTTTATACCCTTTCTCGATTAACCGAGACATGTAGTTGTCCGCCGCGTGATGAGGGACACCGCACATCGGGATTTTCTCGTCGCCGCCGCCTTCTCTGCCTGTTAACGTAATCTCCAGCTCACGCGAGGCATTAATCGCGTCATCAAAAAACATTTCATAGAAATCACCCAGACGAAAGAACAAAAAAGCATCCGGGACTTGCGCCTTCACGGCTAAGTATTGCTGAATCATCGGCGTATATTGGGCCACCTTGCGTTCCTCCAACCAATCACTATATTCATTGACAAAATCTATGAAACTATTAAACTTCATTTTCATATGTTTGCAAAAAGCAAAAAGAATTTCAGAGGACGAGCCTCCAAAGACTGCTATTAATTAACTTTTTCCAATGAATTCTGAAATAAGAGTCTCTAAAGACTGCTATCCATCCACTTTAATTACTTTAGCCCAAATAGAAGCTTCTAAAGGCTTTTATCAAATCGAATTTGCTCTAATTTCCAATGATTTCTCGTTATAAGAGCCCCTAAAGACCGCTATCCATCAACCTGCATCACTTTTATGTAAAATAGCAGCTTCTGGAGGCTCTTATTCAGCTGTAAATGCAGCATCTAACTGCGAATCCCTATGCGCAGAATAAAACCATTTCAACTCTCTTATAGATTCACTATATAGATACAGTATTATAACATGATTTGCTCTTCAATAGCTTCTTTACGATGGTAGGGTGCAATTTTCCAAGCTTTGCGAAAATCAGCTCTTTCGTTCCAGGGTTCCATCGACGTGATTCTTGCTCGGAGACGATCCAAATCGGCAGCAAATAGGTCATATCCCTTCAGCTCCTCAATATCCTGCCAAAGCTTAGCAACTGTCGCTTGAAGCCGCTGCTTATCCCCGCGATAGTAAGCCGTTTGGATCTCCGGATCCTGCAAGGGCTGCCGAGGCAGCAGCCAATAGTTGTCTGCAATGAGCGAGGCCAGCGCGAACACACCGCGCGTAATATCAGGCGACTGCAGCCAGCTCGGCAGGGTGCGGTACTCGAAGCCCCCATGCGACTTCTTGCGGAAGTCGCCTAGGAAGCCGTATCGAGGGCGACGCTCCCGCGTCGTGTCGCCCTCGATCAAGATCAAAGGCAGCGCGAGGTAGTTATCGAGCGCGCGCAATAAATGCCCATTCAGCCAGCAGCGGCTGAAGTGGATATGTCCGCCGAGGGGGTAGCCCCCCACCGGCATGCCCCCCGAGAGCCACGAGAGGCTCTCGTCGTCGATCTTCCGCGCGGCGAGCTGCATCGTAGATCGCAGGTTCCTCGCCAGCTCGCGCGGGTCTGTGCTTGGCTGCGGGCGCAGCTCCGCCAGCGGTAAGATCACGCGATGCCCGCTGAGCACGACGGCATCGCAGCCGACTTCGCCATCCCGCGTCAGGAAGCGGTCGGCGAAGACGACCTTGCCCTGCGGGCTGAGCAGCAGAAACTCGGGGTCGCTGCCGAGCATCGCCCGCTCTTTGCGCTGCAGCTCTTTCGAGACGGCTATCTCATAGCGATCGATCGCCTGTGCGAACAACTGCGCCAGCTTCCCGTTCAGCTTGGGAACGGGATCCACGTCTAGTACTAAGGTGTGCCCGCTAGGCAATACACCTATGGTGACAAGACCATAGTCTAGGCCGAGCGCATAGACAGCTTTTACAGACTCACGGCTAGCCCTGCGGACATGAAAATTGGCACGATCTGGTGTCACTTCTATGTAGGCCGAGTTGGCATTTATTTGTCTTTGATTATAAAGAGCTTTCTCCGATAACAAGAGTGTTTCGTTCTTCTCATAAACAATCAATGTCTGCAAATGAAATACAGCAACCTTATATTTATGTGTGAATGCCAATCGCTCATCCTTTGCACTTCGGTTATTAGCCCAAGCTACAGTCTTGATGCCGTGCAATTGAAGCAGTTCTTCCCGCTTCTTACGCATCTGAGCCCTAAGAATAGCCCTGATGGGCTGCAGCGCCGGTTTCTGCGGCCACTCATCATGAGTTGCTCCCCAATGAATCACGACCTGGCCTCGCCAATCGACCGGCAGCTTAGATCCACTGGGTATACGGATTAGATTCGCAAGCTCCAGCGCGTCTTTTTCCTGTGCGTGCAGTAAGAATGTTTCCATCCATTTTTGTCCCTTCTCCGATCTCATTCCACCCTTACAGTCCCGATATCTGAACTACTGCCCATTTATTGAAATAAAACAAAAAAGAGGGCAAATGCCCTCTGCCGAACCTCTTTCACCCGCATACACTGGCGTATAAGATTCCTTAATCCAATCCATCCTCAAGCAGATCGGCATCGAGATCCTCGAAATCTCCATCGCCGCCGTCATCGAAATCCACATGCTTGTCGTCGAAGTCACTTGGACCATACGGGCTAACAATGACAAAAACTTTCGTTTCGGCAATGAGCTCGACTGAGAATTCACGTTCTACCCGAATGATAACGCTGTTGCCACTTGAAGAGATACTAGCTTCCACACAGTTAGGCTCTTGCGTCGCAACAGCAGAAACTTCGGCTGTCGTCGGCTTATGTTTTTTGTCCAGATAGCTTAGCCCAACGATTTCTACATAAGAAACGGTTTCTTTTGCTACGTCTGTTTTGGTGTTTCGATCGTAAGAATACCAGATGTTGATATCATAAGTACCAACTACCTCTACGCCCTCTCCGGATTGGATCGCCTCGAATTGGTTATTAATAATCCAAGCGCCCAATATACTGGTCGGAGAAAAGGGCGGAGTCACGGTATGACTTACATGCGAAAATTTGCGACCTTTACCGCAGACAGCTTTTGTTATGATCTCTCTGCTTTGCAAATCTTTATCTAATGACATCCTTTCAACCTCCTCCATACAATCATTCATTACAAGTGTATGCAGGACAGTAGTCTAGAGTGACAATTATTTTATATTATTTTTGCGATATAAAAATACTCATATCTTTAAGAGTCAACCCGCCTGTGGACGCTGTTTTTTTTGCTTTTTGGCTATAGATAAATATTGCATAAGCTCCCTGTTAAGCTGTAAAATGGCAGATCGCACCTCGAATTCTTCCCGGCTCTCGGCAAAGGCAGCTGTTTATAACGAGCATCCAGAGCTTGTAATTCTTTCTCCGCTTCACCCGTATAGTAATCTTCCTTAACCGATTGACTAATATCTTCAAGAATCGCAGCCACCCACTCCCCCTGCGGCAAGGTTTGATACACTTGGGCCACCAGATCGATCATCCGATGAATAGACTCCAACTGTTCACCCCTCATAAAGAAATACACCTGCAAATAGGGGTCTCCTCCGAAAATGAGTGTATTCTCCATCGTACGTTTTGCCAGTCCTGCCCCATGATTGATCTCTTCACTTACTTCCAAAAGCTCTTTGCCGTCCCATATTACGGTATTGTCTCTCAAATGCTTAGCCATGTTTACAAAAATATCCGAGAATAGCGACTCGATTCTTTGCTTATGCGCCTCGATCGCTTTATCCGTCTTAGGCATATAGGCGATGTTGATGAGTGTTGCTGTACCCAGTCCTACGAGCAGAAGTAATATTTCATTCAATACTGCCATCCATCCGGCAGACTCATAGGCGAAGAGATGCAGCATGACAACGGCTCCAGTCACAGCACCCTCTGTAATTCGCAGCCGATGCAGGATAGGGAACACAACGAGGATGAATATACCCACTACCCACACATGGAACCCTAATACCATAAAAAGAAGAGAACCAGTAAGAAGCGCGAGCATCGATGCTCCGATCCGATGAAGTGCACTCTGAATCCCTTTTTTCTTCGTCACTTCGATACCCAGAATAGCGAGAAGTCCCGCTGCCGCAGGCGATTTCACATCTAATACGTGCGCTAGATACATCGCTATAATGACCGCAAGCGCTGTTTTGAGCACACGAAAACCCATAGCTTTGTCACCTCTTTGCTGGTTTAACTATGGGCTAATTATTTCATTTTGGGCAAAAAGTGGCAAGTCTTATCGATGTTTTGTCATTCTTTTTTCCAGTTTGGACACAATTTGATACATGACTGTAGCCACAATCGCAATGACGAACAAAGTAGAGATGACCAGAGTAAAATTAAATACTTGAAAACCATATATAATTAAATAACCAAGCCCCATTTGCGAAACGAGAAATTCGCCTACGATCACACCGATCCATGCCAGACCTACATTCACTTTCAACGTCGAGACAATGGCGGGAAATGAAGCGGGAAGTATAGCCTTTAAGAACACTTTTCTCTGATTGCCTCCAAATAAAGTGACGACCTTTACATAATTGTGGTCCACCTCTTTGAAGCTCCCGTACACAACCAGAGTTGTGATAATAACGGTTATCGAAAGCGTAGTCGCAATAATCGAAAGCAAGCCAGGGCCCAAACCTACGATAAATAAAGGTCCAAGCGCTACTTTAGGCATACTATTCAGCACGACAATATAAGGATCAAGCACGCGGGAGAGAAACGGCGACCACCAAATCACAACAGCTAACGCTGTGCCGAACAAAGTGCCTAGTACAAAGCCGATAATGGTTTCAACGACCGTTACGCCCACATGCGGAAGGAGACTGCCATCAAGGAGTTTATCCCAGAGCAGCTTAAAAACTTTCGTTGGATAACTAAAAAGCAGCACATCGATCCACTTTAAACGGGCAACCACTTCCCAGAAGAAAAAAAACAACAGTAGGATAGCTAGTTGAACAAGCCTTACATAGTTTGTTTTCTTTTTCCTTACAGCCAAAAATTGCTGATGAACTTGTTGTGTAAGCATTTCGCCTGCATTTTCGTTGAGACGCGCCTGCTTTTGACCATCACTCATGATGCACGCCCCCAAACTCTTGCCAAATCAATCGAAAGAGAACATGGAAATCAGGCAGTTCCCGCGCTGCGAAAGGCACGGATGACCGAATTTCCTGCGGAATGATAAATTCTTTGCGAATTCGTCCCGGATTAGGATCCAGCACGATGATACGATCACTCATCGCTATCGCCTCAGAGATATCGTGTGTCACGAGGAGAGCCGTCTTTTTCTTCGCACGAAGCGTCTCTACAACCAAATCCTCCAGTTGAAGTTTGGTTTGATAATCGAGTGCGGAGAACGGTTCATCCAGCAGAAGCAGTTCAGGCTCTGTGGCTAATGTTCGAACTAACGCAACCCGCTGACGCATGCCCCCGGATAGCTGAGCGGGATAATAGTCTTTGAAGCCGAGCAGCCCCATCTCATCCAATAAATGAAGCACACCCTGTTTATTCTCTTTGGTTAACGTTCCTGTAATTTCTAAACCCATACAAGCATTGTCTTCGATCGACCGCCAAGGGAATAAATAATCCTGTTGAAGCATATATCCCACTCTTGTCGATGGGCCGTTTACGACTCCTCCCGCTACCGTCACCGTCCCCGCTGTCGGATGAATGAGCCCGGCTATGATCGATAAGAGAGTTGTCTTCCCACAGCCACTTGGACCGATCAGACTAACGAATTCACCGCGCTGGATTTCAAAATCAATCTGCTCTACAGCAAGTGTAGCTCGTTCCTCGGTCACATAAACTTGTGTCACATCTTTTACAGTCACAGCTGTCTCCATGTTCGTACTCCCCTCTTGTTCGATTCATCGACATGCCTAATGTTGATGACTACGGTTTTACGTTCGATTTTGCTTTTTCTGCGTACGTATTGTTCACTAGCTTTTTCCAAGCTACCTTTTCTTTCAACTCACCGGCAGAAGTCATCACATCTAGCAAATTGTTCCATTCTTGTTCATCAACAATACCATCCGTTGCGAATGATCCTTGATCCTTATAGCGCTTGACAACACTTTTTACAATTTCCACATCGATATCTTTAAAATAAGGCAAAACGGCATTCGTGATTTCATCCACACTTTTCGCTGCAACCCAAAGCTGCGCTCGTTGTACCGCATTAGTGAACTTCTGCACTGTATTTGAATTTGATTTCATGAAGCTTTGTTTCGCCATAAAAACCGTGTAAGGCAGGTGTCCGCTCTCCACGCCAAAGGAAGCCAAAACGAAGCCCTTGCCTTCTTTTTCAATAATGGAAGCTTGCGGTTCGAAGAGCTGCACATATTCCCCTGTTCCCGATGCATAGGCGGATGCAATATTAGCAAATTCGATATTCTGGATGAGTTGGAGATCCTTTTGCGGGTTGATATTGTGCTTCTTCAATGTGAACTCCCCTGCCATTTGAGGCATGCCGCCTTTTCGTTGACCGAGGAAAACAGAGCCCTTAAGCGAGTTCCAGTCGAACTTATCCACTTTCTTCCGGGCAACCAGGAAGGTACCATCTGTTTGTGTCAGTTGAGCAAAATTGATAACCGGATCATCCGAGCCTTGTTGAGATACGTAGATCGACGTTTCCGATCCGACTAAAGCTACATCAATAGCGTTTGACAGTAAGGCTGTCATCGTCTTGTCGCCACCTGGGGTGGTAGTCAATTCAACATCAAGTCCTTCATCCTTGAAAAAACCTTGTGATAAAGCCACATACTGCGGTGCATAAAAGATTGATCGCGTGACTTCACCAATACGAACCTTAGTGGTTTCTTGGCTTTTCGTTCCGCACGCCGAAACGATTACACTGAGAAGCAGGACGGCGGATAATGTGAATCCCCATCTTTTCCGATTGTTCATAGACGTCCCTCCGATAAAAGTAGTACTGTATCCTATGCAGGAGCCCAGAAGTCGGTTAATATTGATTTTCTGAAAATATGGAGGGTGGGCTATAGTGATTACCAATGTTGTAGTTACTACAACAATTCACACGCCAAAAGGCTATTTTGCAACTTTGAGTTGCATTTCGTACAACATTTTGAGCCCATTTGTTGCTAAATGCTCTAAATTGGGCCAAATTGTTGTACATTATGCAACATCGAAGGGTGAAAGGCTGGATCTTGGCAGCAATTGTTGTACTTTTTACAACATCATTCAAACCAATTCACGATTTTAAAAATCCACATTTATCCAATAGAACACAAAAAAGCAGCACCCCAAGGCCTTCCTGCCTCAAGATGCTGCTTTAAACATATTAAATACCGTAAACCGTTTGATACTTCTCTTCCAAATATTGAACCAGATAGTTAGGATTCAACTCTTCACCCGTCACATCGCGAATGATTTCATTCGGCGTCAAAAGCTTGCCATGTCGGTATACTTTGTCTGTTAGCCATTCCTTGATCGGCACCAGATTGCCTTCTGCAATCAAGCTATCGAAATTCGGAAGCTCTTTACGAAGGGTGTGCGTGAATTGCGCCGCGTACATATTACCGAGAGCATAAGATGGGAAATAACCAAATGCGCCGCCAGACCAGTGCACATCCTGCAGTACACCTTCGCCGTCATTCGCAGGAACCACGCCCAAATACTCCTCGTATTTGGCGTTCCAAGCTTTAGGCAGATCAGCTACGGCAATCGTACCGTTGAATAACCCTTTTTCCAACTCGTAGCGAATCATAATATGTAAGTTGTAAGTCAATTCATCGGCTTCAATGCGGATTAATGAAGGCTCAATATGGTTGATGGCGCGATAAAAGGAATCTAAGTCTACATCATCAATTTGCCCGCTAAACGTCGTTTGCAGCTCGCCATAGTAGCGACTCCAGAACTCTTTACTGCGGCCGATCACATTTTCCCAGAAGCGGGACTGTGACTCGTGAATACCCATCGATGTTCCTGTGCAAAGATTCGTACCTACTAAGTCTTTGGAAATATTTTGCTCATACAGCGCATGCCCGCCCTCATGAATCGTTCCAAACAAAGCGGACGTGATGTCATTCGGCAAATAGCGTGTTGTGATCCGAACATCACCTGGATTTAACGCCGTCGCAAAAGGATGCACCGTTTCATCTAATCGGCCCGCTTCAAAGTCATACTGCATTTGCTTCAAAATGGAAAGTGAGAACTTCTTCTGCTTGCTAATTTCAAATTGTTGATCCAAAAAGGATCGATTAGGCTGATTAGCTGAAGCTTGAATACGCTGAAGTAAGGGAACCGCTTTTTCACGCAGCGCACCGAATACTTCGTCCAATTTCTCAACTGTCATTCCCGGCTCATACATGTCCAGCAAGGTGTTGTATTTATTGCCCTCGTAGCCCCATAACTCGATAAATTCTTGGGTTGTCGCTACGATTTTCTCCAAATAGGGTTGGAACGAATCCCAATCGGAGTTATGTTTCGCATCTTCCCATGCGGATTCTGCTTGCGAAGTAAGGACAACATAGGCCTGATATTTCTCAGCCGGTATTTTTTTACTGCGATCATATTCTTTTTTGCATTCTACGACCATTTTTTTTGAAATGGCATCTAGCTTCTCAAGTTCGGAAGGCTGCATGAAAAAGTCCAAATAACTTCCCATCTCATCGGAAGTAGACATACGGAAAACTTCGGTGGATAGCTCTCCGACAACTTCGGAACGAGTTTCTATTCCTTTTTTTGGAGCGCCGGTACGCATATCCCAATAAATTAAGGCGATGGCCTCCTCATACTGCTTCATTTTGCGGACATAGGCCTTGAAAGATTCCAGCTTTGCTGGGGCTGCTTGCACACTCATGCTCTAATCTCCTCCCAAAAGTTTCTTATTTTATCATACTTCGTCCCCTACTCAGAATCAAATTTATGCTTGGGTATGATAAAATAATGACAAGCTTTCTGTAAGAAACCTTTTGTTCAACCATTCGAAGGAGATGACTCATATGAAAATCACGTTTACAGATACAGCTATTCATAGATTGACACCATTTGCTTCTGACCAGAATGAAACTATTTTAAAGCTAGTTTTTGATACAGAAGACTGCGGCTGCTCCGTGAACGGTGTGCCTACCCTTTGGCTCGTTTCCCAAGCAAATGCTGATGATCTTACCGCTGAAACCGAGACTTTCAAGCTCATTTATAAAGCCAAGGACGAGATCTTTTTTGAAGAAAACATGAAAATCGACTACCATGAAGGAAATAAATCCTATATACTTAAGAGTAATAATCAAATTTATAACGCGGGTATGAGCTTAGTCGACAAAAGATAAAGCTGCAAAAAATAAAGACAAGCAGCACATCAACTTACCTGGAGGGAAACCATGTCTTTAATTAGCGAAATCTTGAACTATAATAAGGAATTCGTAGAAACCAAGCAGTATCAAGAGTTTCTAACTACGAAATTTCCAGACAAACGGATGGTTGTTCTTACCTGTATGGATACACGGCTGGTCGAACTGCTGCCCAAAGCCATGAATCTTCAGAATGGCGACGCCAAAATCATTAAAAATGCCGGAGCGATTGTCTCTCACCCCTTCGGAAGCGTTATGCGGAGTATTATCGTCGCCGTCTACCAGTTAGAAGCGGATGAAATATTCGTTATCGGCCATCACGACTGCGGGATGACGGGATTAAATTCGGAGAGTGTGATCACGAAAGCAAAAAATAGAGGCATCTCCGATGATGTTATTGAGACCCTTGGACATTCGGGCATCGATTTGTCTCGTTGGTTAACAGGCTTTAATCATGTCCGAGAAGGCATCGAGAAAAGCGTTAACATCATTCGAAATCACCCCTTGCTCCCAAAAAATTTACCCGTTCACGGCCTCATCATGGATCCCGAGTCAGGTCGACTTGATTTGGTGGAAGTCGGTTATGAGTCAGACGGATCCAAGTCTTTGAAAGTAGACTGAGCTAGCCTAAAATCAAAACAAAGAAGCCTTTCAACTGCGAACGTGGAGTTGAGGGCTTTTTTTCTATGACATGTACACTCGAAGTGGGTCTCGTTTAAATGCCTTATTTGCTTCGAAATTAGCTCTTCAGTATTTCAATGTCAAGCTCACCGCGGCACTCGCTCAAATTAAGTGCGTTTTCCGCGCTAATCTCCGTCACCACTCGTCGAAAGCTCCGTTTCAAAAAGGGGCAGTCCAAATGAACAGGAGGAATTCCTGTTAAATTTCGCTCCGTATCGAAAAAAATAGAGGCCGCTCGCTAGGTTTTTAACCTTTTGAGTCAGCCTCTTGCTCATACTTTGTTACATTTTTATCGTTTTCACTAGACGTTTAGCGTCACCGTTAGGTGTTGCAACCACTTCATAAACGTTGATGCTGACATCGGAACTCAATTGTTCGGATTTGATATTGCCGAAATCAATGAACTGAACACCAGACATAATCTTCTGTTGCCCTGTGAAGTTCATAATTTTGGAGCTTAGCAATCTTCCTTCCGAGTCAACAACTTCAAAAGCAAGTGTTGAGAAGTTCGCATCCGTAATCACCTGCTCCTGCCTCTTCACATCCAAATCCATTCGTAACCTGTAAGCATAGGATGAATCTTTATTATATGTAGCACTAACCGAGTAATCCTTCAAGTCGATGGTGTATGGGTACAAGGAGATAGCACCCGTACTTGGTATTGGTTGAATGGCTGTTTTGTATGATCCTACCGTTAGGCGATTTGCATCATAGACATTAAGAGCGAGCTGGTCAGCTTTCTCGCTGGCAGGCAGCATGTAAGAATAACTCATCACATAACTTGTGTTTGGCGCAATGCTCTTCGCTATTGCTGATTGTCGAACGCCCGAGTAAGTGTAACCTTCTGCGCTTGTCAAATCCGTTTGGAAATCTGGTACGGTCAAAGACGCTGTTCCTTTATTTGTCAGCTTATACTTCGCAACAACTGTCTTAAACCCGAAGTCCGAATTCTCACTCATCCCAAACTCCACGAGGGATACATCGACATTCGAATCAATAAGATTACTTGCGGTAAGCTTAAATGGTGTGCCAAGAGTATACGCTTGTGCAGCTGCGTAAGAAGAGACCTCTCCACCGCTTCCTGCGCCAGCGAGTGTCGTTACAGAAACCGGTAAAGTTGCCACTTGCTTATTGCTGCTTGTGTCTGTAGTGCCGGTTCCTGTACTTGGCTGTGTCGTTGTTGATGCAGCAGTCTGTTTCTCAAGAACTACCAACTGCAGCGAATCCGTGTTCAACCCAGCAGGCAAAATGCCTGAGAAACGGAAAGTCGTTGACTCATTCGGTGATAAATACGACGTGCGTACGGCGTTGTCGCTAGAGGTAACAGCTACACTGCCTCGAAGTGCTTGGAACTCAGCCGATAAATTGGGTATGGTCACAATTCCATCGCTTTGATTCGTTAAGGTCACGTTGGCTTGCAAATGTAAACCATCCGATTGCTTACTAGCTGCTGCCCATGAGGTTGAGATCGTTAGTCCTTTAACATTCATGTTTGGATACTCCGTCTTTTCACCGATTTTACCAATGGCAAAAGACTTCGCTACATTCAAGGAACCCAAAACGGTTGTCTTTACCTTACCTTTTGGAGAGAAGAGCAAGGCCAAATCTTTGGTCTCAAGTGCTGCTGGATCCGCAGCTTGTAAGGTGGCTTTAACAGGCTGCTGAGGAAGCAAGGATTGCCCTTCCACTTTGGCTATCTGGGCACTGTATGTCAGCCCTTTGCTATCCTGGAAATTGTACTCAAGTCCATCCGGCAGTTTGAGCGTTGAACTACTTAGATTCTCAAGCAGCAAGTCGGTATATACCATCCATGCGCCGTCTTTATATACTTTATAGCTATTGCCTAATTGTGCCGTTACTAACGCATCATCAGCAAGCGTAGAGTCCAGCTCCTTCAAATTAAGAACCGTTTGTTGGAGCACGGATTGACCCGACTCCGCCAAAGCTGCCTCAACGGATAAAGCACCAATATCTTCCATCGCGTTATAATTCCATTCGAAAATGTCGACCTTTAATTGAGACGGTGTCAAATTCGTAGGAATTTCAGAAGTAAATTTGAAAGTGCCGGTTTCTCCCGCTTTCACACGCGCCGTTACTTTTTCACTCAGCTTCGCCGTGTAAGACACACCGTCCGAATCTATGACTTTAACCCCATAGTTATTGAAATCAACCGGAGAGCTGCTGTTATTGTTCAAGCCTAACGAGAAGCGCAGTGAGCCATCCTCAGCCCCCGCAGACAAGGTAACTTTGTCCAATGTAAAGTACACGGAATCACTGAGAAACACGCCTTCCTTCCCAGCAAAAGCCGATGTTGCAAAGGGGAATGTTAGGAAGCTTGCTGCGGTTAGCATTAAAGCCGAACGACTTAGCAAGCGTTTCATCTTTCGTTGTTGGTTCACAGGTAGTCCTCCTTAGAGTTTTGCTTTAGCAAAACTGGCATCGTAAGCATAATCTTAGAGTTTTCGTAGAAAACTTACTTCGTAAGCATCTACTGAGTTTTGCTTTAGCAAAACTGGCATCGTAAGCATAATCTTAGAGTAGAAACATAGTCTTCCATTTCTCAATCAATCCGATCGTAACGCATCAATTGGTCTTAATTTGGACGCTTTGTTCGCCGGATACAAGCCAAAAATAACGCCGACAAGCACCGAAAATAAAAAGGCATACAAACTAATATCAAAAGACAAACTGGTAGTTTGCTTCGGGCTAAAATAAGGAAGCGCATAGGATAATCCGATGCCAAGCGCTAGTCCGATTAATCCGCCCATACCGCTGATGACGACGGCTTCCACGAGAAATTGCAGCAAAATATTTCTGCGCTTGGCGCCAATCGATTTGCGGATCCCGATTTCACGTGTTCGTTCACTCACCGTAACCAACATAATATTCATTATTCCGATGCCGCCAACCAGTAGAGAGATTAGCGCAACAGCCACTAATTGATTCGTAAGGGTATTCGTCGCTTCAGTCCGTGCCTTAAGCAGCTCATCCTGATTCGTTAAGACGAAGCCGGTGTCGCTTTTGAATTTATACGTCAAATACTGCTTCATGGTATCTTGAGCGGTATAAATATCATCCTTCGTCGGCGCTTCGACGTAAGTTGTGCGAATTTGCCCCAGCTTGAATTGTCGTCTCGCTGTTTCCAGAGGCACAATCACTGCGCTATCGACAGAGGCCCCGCCAATGTTGGAGCCCTTTTCTTTCAGAGTTCCAATCACATTGAACACGACACCGTCGATATTGATATCTTCTCCTACAGGGTTTAACTGACCAAAGAACGTTTTAGCCACTTCGCTCCCCAATATGGCGACATTAGAGCGAAACTCCAGATCAGCTGGAGCAAGATTCCGCCCCTTGTCAATATTCGCTTTAATAATGTTAAAATAGCGATCGTTCGTTCCAATAATGTTATATTTCTCCTGCGTACGATCATATTTAATGTTGGATCCGTTCTTCGTCATCGTTGGCGCAATCGACTGGAACTCTGGAAAATTTTCAAAATTCATCAGCTCATCATAATCCAATTGCGTTGCACGTCCGTTCCCGGTCGCGGTGACAACAAGCAGATTCGTCCCCATGCTCTCGTATTGCTTGGCGATTTGCTCGGAAGTGCCTTGACCTATCGATACCAAGGTAACGACTGAGCTTACTCCAATAATGACGCCCAGCATGGTCAAAAATGTTCGCAGCGGACTCGATATGATCGTACGAAGCGACATTCGAATGAGTTCACTTAACTTCATACGCTCACCTCATGCTGTGCGCTCATCTGAATGTTATTCCGATAATCATCAATAATAATGCCATCCTTAAGAGAAACGACACGCTTGGCGTTGTCGGCAATGTGATGATCATGCGTAATCAATACGATGGTATTTCCTTGTGCATTCAGCTGAAGGATTAGCTCCAGTACTTCTTCGCCAGTTCTGGAGTCCAGCGCTCCAGTTGGTTCATCCGCTAAGATGAGCGAAGGCGATATCGCAAGCGCCCGCGCGATGGCCACACGCTGCTGCTGGCCGCCTGAAAGTTCACTCGGCTTATGATGACCACGCTCGCCCATCCCCAGCATCTTCAACATGTTGTTAGCCCTCTCCCGCCGTTCTTTCCTTGGTATGCCGGCATAGATCATCGGAAGCTCTACATTTTCCATAGCAGACAATCGAGGGAGTAAATTAAATTGCTGGAAAATGAAGCCGATTTTCTGGTTTCGCAATACAGCAAGGGAATTATCACTCATATGCTCGGTCACGACGCCATCCAACGTGTAACTGCCTGAAGTAGGCACATCTAGCAAGCCAATCGTATTCATGAGCGTCGATTTCCCTGAGCCACTCGGTCCGATAATAGCGACAAAATCTCCTACGGCAACGGTAAGCGATATGCTGCGCAGAACATGAAGATCTTCTTCCCCGCGTTTATATGTTTTGGTAACTTCTTTCAGTTCAATGATATTCATACCGCAATAACTCCTTTCCCGGCCGCATTATCTGTTACCGCCACCGCCGTTAGTCCGAGTAGCCCCCGTATTGCCATTGCCCCCAGCACCACCATTTCCGGCTCCACCAGCACCACCTTGGAATCCACCGCCACCAAAACCACCAGCACCACCTGCGCCGCCGTTTTGCTGGAACTGCTGTCTCAAACGATTAATCTCATCTTGGCTTAAATTCTGTTGCCGCTTTACGACAGGCAGAACAACTTTATCGCCTTCTTTAAGACCTTCCGTGATTTCAATTTGCGCTTTGGAACGAATACCAATTTTAACCTCGTGTTCATTATCAACCGTTCCATCGGCTTGCTTCAAAGAAACAAATCGCTTCCCTTTTTGTGATTGCAGCGCTTCTGGCGGTAAATAAATAACATCTTTTTTATCTTGAATTAAAATTTCGCCTGTTGCCGTCATCCCATATTTCAACATATTGTCTTTATTTTCAGCGGCTAGGACAACATCATAGAAGGTTACACCATTTGTTGTCGTTCCTACGGAAGAGATTTGCGTCACTTCAGCCGGGAATATGCGTCCTGGGTAAGAATCCACCTTGATTTCAGCTTTCATCCCTGTCTTAATATTGGGTAAATCCAGCTCATCCACTTGCACCGGCAGCTGCATTTTCGCTAAGCTAGCAACCGCTCCGAACTGCGTACCATTGGTTACTTTACTGCCGACCCTGAAATTACTCAAAATATCATTTTTCTTATTCACAAAGTCGGTTGAAAATACGCCGTCAAAGGGAGCAACAATTTTGAGGGAATCCACCTTGTCCTTAGCGGAGTCTACTTTAAGCTTCTGCCGTTCCAGCGCAGCCTGTTTCGTCAAAATATCATCGGACAATGTATCATTCACGAAGGTTGCTATCGTATCACCTTGATGTACTATGTTCCCCGTTTTGAATGGCAATACGGAAACATTCCCCGTTGTCCCAGCCAGAATCGTCGTAACCTTCAAGTACTGCAAGACACTCTTGCCTTGTGAATCGACAGTTCGTCCACCGATTGTAACCGAACCCGACACATTCGTTCCTGCGTCCATAGAGTTGTCATTCGGGACTACAACTTCGATGTCGATCAGTTTACCGCCTTTTCCATCCGATTTTGGATCTTTGGAGATACTTTGAATCGATCCCGTTTTCGTAATCATAAACCCATCTAATGTTATATCCACCGGATCTCCCTTATGCAGCTGGGAAGCATCTTCCACAAAGAAAGGAAGCGTTACGGTTAAAGTGCTTAAATCACCAATCGTGGCAATTTTGGTCGATTTATTGATTGTTGACCCTAAATCGATGTTAGTCGCGTATGTAAGTTTACCGGAAATAGGTGCTTTAACACCCATCAATCCTTGCTGCTGCTGTAAGGCATTCAAATCTTTCTGAAGCTGCTCATAGGTCAGTTGGGCATCTTGCAAATCGCTTTCCAAGCTCGAACTCGTTAGTTCAATTAACACATCTCCAGCTTTAACCGCTTGGTTTCGTGTTAAATGAATGGACTTAATATTCGCATTTTCTGTGGATGAAATCGTTTGCATATCTTTGGGTTCGAACTGTGCCGTGCCGGAGACGGAGAAGCGGATATTCCCTTTCTTGGCATCGACTGTTACCTCTTTAACGGCAGCAGCTTTTGCTTTCTTCCCTTTCCCGCCGAAGTAAGCATACGAACCACCTGCACAAACGCTTACTGCAATAATCCCAATGAACCACTTACTGCGATACCATTTCATGAATTGACTTCCCCCTTATAGTTTTCACAGAAAACTGGCTTCGAAAGAATAGGCTTATTTTTTTGTTCTACCAAACTTTCAACGTAAGCCTAGAGTTTTCCTACTTCGCTTTCCCTTAAATTAATCATGTTTGGATGTAAGCAACTCCATTAGCTGCTGTTCAACACTGATTCCCATACTTCTTTGATCAAAAAGCTGAAAATCATCGTCACCACGGTCCGTCATGCCGGATTCAACCTGGCGCTCCGCTTTTCTTTTTTGAATAAATGCATTGACGCGCTTTTCCCGTTCTTCTGAGGACACTTCATCACCCAGGTTGTCCATCCGCTCCGCCATACGCTTCTTCATTTGCTTGGATTGTTCATCCAGAAATGTTTGCTGCGGAAGCGTTAAACCCTTGATGACTTGTTTTTGTTCGGACTCGGTAATGCTTCCTTTTTCCATACTTTTGCGAACATAAGGCAGAATAGCCGCAGCCTGCTTGGCCGTAATGGTTAGAGAGTCAAGTCGATCCATTCGAATTAGTCCCTGAAACAGCATAACGAGCTGCATCTCTCTAAGATTTTGGACATCTTCGGCGGGGGGGTCTTCCTGAGGCGTTTTCCCAATTGATGGAGAAGGCGATGCCAATGCCGACGTGCTTTCAAGCGAAGGCATGTGCCCGCTGCAACCACTTAGCAGAATGGAAATGAGCGTTAAACGCAGCACCAATTTCCGTGTGTATATCAACTTACATTCACCTCCAAAGCAAAAAATCCTGTCTAATAGCAACAGGATACGAAAAAAGGATGAATTAAGTTAGTATTAGTTGTAAAAAAACTGTGAATGATCTATGAAATACGAGGAAAAGTAACACGAAATTCGGTCCCTTCGCCGACCCGACTGCGAACATGGATCGTTCCATTCATGCCTGTAACCAAATGTTTCACGATCGTAAGTCCAAGACCCGTTCCTGTCTTAACGTCGGACCGCGAAGTTCTTGCTTCATCTGCTTTGTAGAAACGATCCCAAATACGTTCTAACTCGGCATCTGTCATCCCTTCCCCTGTGTCACGAACATACATATGAACCTCATGCTCATGCTCTTCTAGAGCTACCGTTAGCGTTCCGCCTTTTGGTGTGAATTTCAACGAATTATAGATTAAATTCTGTACGATTTGGGCAAATCGATCAGGGTCCAATTGAACCTGTGAGGGCACCTTATCCGGCTCTGGAAGAATGAGGTGAAAGTTGATTTCCTTCTCTGCTATTGGTGCCTTCAGCAGTTCCAACGAATCTTCAATTGTTTCTGCGATGTATACAGGTCTAAGTCGGAACACATCGACCCCATTTTGAATCTGCGCCAAATCCAATAGATCGGTCACAAGCCGCTGAAGCCGCTGAACTTCTTGATCACAAATACGTAAGTAATGTGAATATTTGTCTTCTGGAATGACCTTATCATTCATGGCCACAATAAAACCGCGAAGTGTCGTCAGCGGAGATCGAAGCTCATGGGATACATTCGTCAAAAACTCCTGCCTTGTTCCTTCCCATTCCTCCAACTGTTCTACCATGAAATTGAAGCTAGCAGCAAGCTGCCCTACCTCATCGTGTGAGGTTACCGGAACACGTGTAGTGAAATCACCATGTGCGAGCTCAAGTGCGGCTCGATTCATCTGTTGAAGCGGACCAGCGAGTTTGCGAGAAATGATAAACAGAATGAAACCAACAGCTACCAGTGAAAATAAGAGAGGAACCAGAATGTTAACGCGAACTGCGGAAATGGCCTCACTGATATCTCCAGCCGGAAAAGAAAGAAAAATGACCATAGGCTGTCCGTTTAGTTGATACGGGGCGTGATACGTAAACAGATTTACATTCCGTCCATCAGGTGTCGTTAAGCTAACCATTCCATAGCCGGAATGACCGTGAAGACCATCGATAAAAAGCGCATCCATCTGTTTAGGAATAGCTTTCCCTTCGCTTTCGGAGGAGCCATTCAGAATATTCCCCTTGTCATCAACAAGCCAAACTTGTCCATTAATGCTTCTAGCCAAAATACGTACCGTATATTTCAGCTCTCGGGTTGAGATCGTACCATCCTGTAACGAATTCATTAAGCGAGTGACTTCCACATTACGCTTCTCCATCAGTTCGATCTTATCTTTATAAAATAGATCCGTAAAATAGTAGTTCCAGAACAGGAATAGACCAGCAAAAAAAAGCACACAAGTCGCAAGAAAAGACAGGAAAATTTTCAAATATAAGCTGTTGCTCTTTCCCGTCAGCCACCGTTTAAACATGCTGAACCACCTCAAAGGAGTAGCCAATTCCCCACAGGGTTTGGATGCACCACGTCTCATGCTGTCCTAGTTTTTTACGCAAGTTTTTCACATGGGCGTCCACCGTTCGCGTACCGCCTGTAAAATCAAAATTCCACACATAACCGAGAAGATCCTCACGAGTAAATACGCGGCTAGGATGACTGGTAAGGAAATACAACAGCTCAATCTCCTTAGGCGTAAGCTCAACCCGTTTCCCACCGACTGTGACCCGATACTGCTCAAGATCGATAACAATATTGCCGATCTCCAGCCATTTACGGGAGGAATTCTGGGGTTGAGACAGTTCCGTAGACACTTGAATCGTTCGGCGTAGAACGGCCTTAATACGGGCAATGAGCTCATTCGGATCAAAAGGCTTGACCAAATAATCGTCAACCCCAAGATTAAACCCTCTTAGCTTATCGATGGACTCCCCTTTTGCTGTGAGAAAAATGATTGGTGTTTGATGAAAGGGAGCATCCATTTTGCGAATTTGCTCACACAACTCGTAGCCAGATATATCAGGAAGCATGATATCCAGCAGAACCAAGCTTGGTTTTTCATTTATTATCGTACGAAGCACTTCCTGCCCTCTCGGCAAAATAATTGCCTCATAGTTGGAGTGCTCCAAATACAATCTGACGACTTCAGCAATATTCGGTTCGTCATCTACAACTAGAACTTTGCCATCCGAACTCATCTAGCGCCACCCTTTTCCATGCGAATCTGCTGCTGCCTTGCTCTTTCATTGATTACCTCGGAGCGGTCTCTCCGCGTATGTTTTTGGATGAGCAGCTCATCCTCCATCAGGCTTGGCGCCTGCCATTTCAGCCCTCTTCTTTCGCACTCTTTTATGCAAAAATCTATAAGCTCCGGGTCCGTAATAGGTAAATTAATATCCTGATATAGGAATTCATCACGCTCAATTGAAGACCAAACCTGGTTAAGAAGCTCTTGAAGCTTATCGGGATTTAGCCCCAAGGAAAGGACATGAGGAGTTTCCGCGTTCCTTCCTGCGCTTTGCAGCATTTTCACAGCACCATTGCGGTTCCCTCGACGAATATGATACATCCCAACTGCAATTTGAATAAGAGCGACATAGGTTCTGCTGCGTGCATCCCCTGGGTGCTCCTTCCAGAACTCCTCCATCACTTCATGGCATTCAAAATAATCCCGTTGTGCATGGAAATAAAGTAAATATTCGATATATGCCTCCGGATACGGCTTCATGAATCGTTCCCCTCACCTTGTTGTGATCACGGTAATACTTAATTACTTCTCATGTTACTCCAAAAGTTATGCCTCCGTCCAACATCTATCACGGGACTCACGAACTTTCATACATTTTCCAACGCAACCAAACTATCATTTCCTACGTCAAATTAAGTAGTTTACTAGAAAGAGGCGTGATGGATGAAAATTGGAAAATGGATGCTCACAGGCACCCTGATATTATCAATGGGCGTACCAAATGCTGTTCAGGCAGCAGGTACAGTTCAATCAAATCCGGACAAAACAACGAAATACCGCGTCTATCAGTACAATCATGTACTCATGGAATTCGCAGCTTATGGGCAAGCAGAAGCATTTGCAAAAGGCTTTTCGAATAGCCATGTAGAAGAAATAAGCACTCGCAAATGGCTGTGGAACAATTTCCCCCGCTATCAAGTTTTTCAGTTAGATGCATCGCTGCCTGAGTGGCAATTTGCCTCATTGGATGCGGCCGTCGCTGAAGCAAAGAAATGGAGCTACGCAAGTGTTCGAGACCTGCAATCCACAGGATGGGCGTGGAACAACTACCCTAATTTCCAAGTGTACCAAAATGAGATCACGCAGGATTCTTGGAAGTTTCCAACGCTGAATGAGGCCGTGGACGAAGCGAAAAAATGGGGCGGCGCCCATATTATTGATTTAAACGGTAATAAATGGATTTGGGACAATATTTCTAGTGACGAAAAGAAAGCACTTCGTACTGGCGAGCTTATTTACAAGGTTTATCAAGGCACATTTTCAGCAGACAATTGGGAATTTGCCTCTTTAGAGGACGCTATTAATGAAGCTCTCAAATGGGGAAATTCAACAGTCGTCAATAAAAATACGAAAAAAACCGTGTATAGCAATCTTAAAGTTTATAAAGTATTTCAGAATGACACATTTTTGCAGGACTTTGCTTCCTTGAATGAAGCAGCAGATTACGCTCGCCTATGGGGACACAGCTCAATATTCATGGATGGACGTAAAATTTGGAACAACTACGCCTCGTATCAAGTGTTTCAGAATACAGCACTCATTGGCGAATTCAAGACGATCCCCGAAGCATTGAGTTACAGTGTGCAGTATAGTAATTCTTCCGTTCAAACGCTCGATCATAGCTTTCTTTGGGATAACTTCAAAAAGCTGCAGGTATGGGGCTGGAACGGCATGGCCGGTGGTGATGCGATTAAAGCGCATGTGAACAATACGGTTGGTCTTGACGTTGATTCTCCGAGCTATTTCGAGCTTGCGGATGCAGCTGGTAATTTAAAGGATCAATCCAATGCCGATACGGTCAAATGGCTCCAAAAGAATGGTTACACCGTGTATCCGTTAGTCAGCAACCAATTTAACGCAACCTTGACGACGCAATTCCTTGCGGATAGTGCTGCACAAGACAAATTCGTTAAGGCCTTGGTAGACCGCTCTGTCCAGCTTGGCGTTCCAGGCATTAATGTTGATTTTGAAAGCCTGGCTGGTTCGGATCGTAATGCTTTTACAGCTTTCATTGCCAAATTAACCTCTTACGCTCACTTGAACAGCCTAATCGTATCCATTGATTTACCGCGTGGAAGTGTCAAATGGAACCATCTTTCTGCATTCGATCATGAGAAGCTGGGGAGTCTGGTTGACTACGTTGTCATCATGGCCTACGATCAGTTCTGGCGCGGCAGTACATCTGCGGGGTCCGTAGCTGGACTTCCTTGGACGGATGGCGGTATTCAAGAATTTCTGTCCTATGGCATTCCGCGGGACAAAATCATTCTAGGTATCCCCTACTATGTGCGTGAATGGAAGCTGGATGCAGCCGGGGTGTTGCAAAGTAATCGAACCTTGCTGATGAAAGACATCCCTGCCTTATTGGCTTCCAAATCAACCAAACAAACTTGGGACACAACCTATGAACAATATCGGATCGAGTACCAAGAGGATGGCTTCACCTATGTATTCTGGCTAGAAGATCAGGCTACGGTCAAAGCTCGTCTGGACATGGCGAAAAAGTACGACATCGCAGGTGTTGCCGCATGGCGGCTTGGTTATGATCAATCGGACTTATGGAAATTGATTTTGCAGAATAAATGAAAAAATAAAAGATGGCTCCTGTATTCGTTATTTGCCGGGAGTCATCTTTTTAATGTCCATTGATAACGATTGTTAATTCATTCGATATAAAGAGTTCAAAGCGCTCAGAGGGCATCCAGCTCCTTACTTGAACGTTAAGAGTCTCTAGGGACTCCTATTTTTACATAATACGATGGAAATGAAGAAATAGTAGTCTCTAAAGGCTCTTATCCAACTTCGCATTTCTCCCGAATTGATCCCTTGTGGAAAAATCGGACTATTATTATGAAATCGACTCGTTTGTACAACATTTCGAGCCAATTTGTTGAGAAATGGCCTGTGTATGGCTCAACCGAAAAGATCGATTCATTCAAACCTTATTCCCCCCTACTTCAACATTTTCCCACGTGTAATCCTCAGCCTCCTTATTCAAGGAAATATAAACATAAAAAGACCCGAGAGAGGTAACTTTTTTCAAAGTGTCTATCTTTCGGGTCACAGTTCAAACCTGCATGGTATTTTTTTATGCAGATCAGATAAGTCCCCATTCGCTAAAAATGGTTTCAGTACCGCAGCCCGAACAGTATTTGGCGTCCGGCTTGTTAACTTTATAGCACCCTTTGTGCAGTAAGGTTTTCTCTTTGGTACACTTATTCTTCAGCGGCGCTCCACAACGAATGCAGTAGTTATCTTCTTTATCAGCTACATATTTACACCGGACACATTGTTGCAGTTCATCCTTAGCCATAGGTTCACCCCTTGAAGTTTGGTAGCTACTTCATGTATATGTGGATAAACACTGCTGAGGTGAATTACAAACCCTTCCAGCCGATGTATAAAAATAGGCCTCTTTCGACCACCCTAAATAAAGTGAGACTTTGTTCTCCAAACAAAGCTCCCTATTTTAACTTAAGGAGGTGAAAGAGGCATGGCTAAAGATGTTCTTTGTGAAGTGAATTCCTGCAAATATTGGGCTACCGAAAACAAATGCAATGCGAGCTCGATTTATGTCGTGAGTCACCGCGGCAGTAACCAAGCTCGTAATTCTGAGGAAACGGATTGTAAGACTTTTGAGTCTAAGATTTAGTGCGTTGAGGAAGTGTAAAGAGCAAGAGCGTAGCTAGAGCGTTAAGCCAAAGCGTTGAGTTTGAGCGTTGAGCTAGAGCTTTGAGCTAGAGTGAGAATTCAGAGCGTAAAAAGAGGCCCTGTCGGGGGCCTCTTCTTTTTTTTCCTTGCCCTTATTCACATTGTAACCAATAATGATAATTATTATCAGTGTTTCGAGGAGAGATTTTCGAGTTCCTCGAGATCTTGTGTTGGCGCTTGGCAGGCAAAGTTCTGGCACACGTAAGCCGTGGCCTGCCCTCCAAGCGGCAACTTGTCTTGCACAAGCGGAATAAGCTTGCGCACTTCTTCACCCGCCGCTCCCGGTGGATGAAGAATCAGCAGCGCATTCGGCAGATACTGCCGCTGCACCGTGCGCAGCATGTGCTGCGTCTCTGCCTTCGCCGGGTCGCCGGCGATGACGATTTCGCTGGCTTCGCCATAAGCGAAGTCGAGCGCGGCCAGCGTGAGCGCGTGGCCCGGCGGGTAGGACGAAACAGCTCCGGCGAACGCCTGGAGCTGCACATCTGCTGCCTGCGACAGCTTCGCGTCGTAGGTCAGCCTGGACAGCCGCAGCATATTGAGCGCGGCTGCTCCGTTACCCGACGGCATCGCGCCGTCGTAGATCTCTTTGGGGCGGGTGAGCAGCTGCTCGGCATCGCTGCCGTAGAAGAAGAGCCCGCCCTTCTCTTCGTCTCCGAAGAGACGAAGCATCTCCGCGTTTAGCTGGACAGCTTCACGGAGATAGCGCAGCTCGAACGTGGTTTCGTACAGCTCAATGAGGCCCCAAACGAGGAACGCGTAGTCGTCCACGTAGCCGAGGAAAGCCGCTTCGCCATCGCGATAGCGGGCGAGCAACCGCCCGTCCTCGCGGCGCAGCTCGCGCAGGATAAATTCCGTTGCTTTCGCGGCTGCCTCCGCGTAAGCCGGCTTGTCCAAGGCGCGTGCCGTTTTGGACAGCGCAGCGATCATCAGACCGTTCCACGCGGTCAGAATCTTGTCATCCTTGCCCGGATGGATGCGCTGCTCGCGATGCTCGAACAGCTTGACGCGGGCAGCCTCAATCTGCTGCTTCAGCTCATCCAATGGGATTTGCTTCCGCTTCGCAAAAGACTCCATCGTCGTTCCAATTAAATTCGGGATATTATGCCCCTCAAAATTGCCCGACTCCGTAACATCATACAGCTCGGAATATAGATCGCCTTCTTCAATCCCTAATATGTCTTCCACTTCATCCGGCGTCCAGACGTAGAACTTGCCTTCTTCGCCTTCCGAATCCGCATCCTCAGCGGAATAGAAAGCTCCGCCCTCGTCCGTCATATCCCGGAGAACATATTTAATAATCTGCTCAGCGACCTCTGCATACTTCTCTTTTCCAGTAACTTGGTAAGCTTCTATGTAAGTCATAATTAATAGAGAATTATCGTAAAGCATTTTTTCGAAATGCGGCACCAACCATTTTTCATCTACGGAATAACGAGAAAATCCGAACCCAACGTGATCATACATGCCTCCGCGATGCATGGAATCTAGCGTTTTTTCCACAATCTCAAGCGCACGTGCATTGCCCGTTTTTTGATAGTATCTCAGGAGGAAAGATAGATTGTGAGATGTAGGAAACTTCGGAGAGCTGCCAAATCCGCCATGTTCTGGATCAAACATCTTGCCATATAACCGGAATGCTTCATGAAGCGTTTCCTCCTTCAACTCGCCACCTGTGCGATGCTCTAGTAAACGACTGGTTGTCTCTTGAATGACCTGTTCGCCAACCTCACGAATACCATCAGCGTCATCTTTCCACTTAATCGCAAACTGCGCAACAATCTCAACCATACCTGCACGGTTGTACTTCCGACTGCGTGGGAAATATGTCCCTGCGAAGAAAGGCTTCTTCTCGGGTGTCAGAAACACCGTAAGAGGCCATCCCCCTTGCCCTGTCATCGCCTGACAAACGGCCATATAGATATGGTCAACATCCGGACGCTCTTCGCGGTCCACTTTAATCGAAATGAAATCTTTATTCAGCATGTCTGCAACGGTTTGGTCTTCGAATGATTCGTGTGCCATGACATGGCACCAATGGCAGGTCGTTATAAGCCTAACTACGAGTACCCAATAGATAAAAAGATGGGCTTATGATCACTCTTCGCGATTTCAAAGGCCTCATCAGACCAAGGGAACCAATCCACCGGATTGTACGCATGCTGCAACAAATACGGAGACTTTTCCTTGGCTAATCTATTGGGTTTGTTGTTCGTTGTCATGGGGCATCACCTCCTTGTATTTTGGATATTTTTGTCGATATAATAGCTTAGCATACCCTACAACAAAACGAAAAACCCATGTCAGTGGGACATGCGTTTTGGATTATGAGCTTGACAACCGAACTCTGCAGTTTTGGTTACCGATTTGGCGGATCTTTTGGGGAACAATCTTCTGACCTCATCGCTGCCACCGATGAGCTCTCCCACCTTGATTGTGATTGGTTTCACTACCCAAAAACCCTCTTAACAAGAGTAAGCTTCGTTTGATTTTTTAATTACAATAGATAACTTATAATTAACGTGTTTATTTAATTCGGTCAAGAATAGATCCAATTCATTGTTAGAAGGAAATCTGCACTCCAAGAGATAACAGCCCTCACCACTAATTTTATAATTGTTCATGATGAATGGCTGTTGTTTTTCTAAAAAGGTTAAAAAGGGACTATGATCCATACTTTTTGTATAGATATTTATGAATGCGTGTATAGCATATCCAGCTTTAATTTGATTTAAATTAATCGTATATCCTTCGATTACACCTTGTTCCTCTAATTTAATCACCCTGGATGCTGTTGCCTGACCCGTCAAATGAACTTTCTTACCTAATTCTTTCATTGTGATACGCCCATTATTTAATAGTTCCTCAAGGATTCTGCTATCCGTATTATCTAACAAAAGAACAACCTCTTTCATAAATCAAGTCGTATTCAAATACACTTGATTTTATTTATGTACGACTTTCTCCTTAAATATTATCTTATAAGAGAAGATTATTAAAGGAGGAATACAGCATGAATATCAGACAAATACGCAATGCAACAGTAATTGTGAACTATGGGGGAAAGAGATTTTTAATTGATCCCTTCTTAGCGAAAAAGGGAGCTTATCCACCATTTCCAAACACGTTGAACCAGGACCAATTTAATCCAACCGTAGATTTGCCCATCCCTGTTGAAGAGATCATTGAGGCTGATGTCGTTATTGTCACTCACTTGCACCCTGATCATTTTGATCCTGCTGCAATCGAAGTGTTACCTAAGACTATTAAAATCATTGCTCAGTCTGAAAAAGAAGCAGCGGCAATTCGAAAAGAAGGTTTTCAAAATGTAGACTCTATATCTAATGTTTCAAATATTGAAGGCGTTAGCATCACTAGAACATACGGGAAACACGGAACAGGCGAAATCGGAGATTTTATGGGTGAAGTTTCAGGCGTTGTTTTTAACCACCCAGATGAAAAGACGCTGTATATGGCAGGAGATACTATATGGTGCAGTGATGTTGAGGATGCCATCAAGCAGCACAATCCTGAAGTGATTATTGTAAATGGAGGCGCTGCTCAGTTTCTTCAAGGCAATGCTGTGATTATGACGAAAGAGGACATCTATCAAACCTATTTGGAAGCTCCTCAGTCGACTATCATCGTTTCTCATATGGAGGCTCTCAACCACTGCTTATTAACACGCCGAGAATTAAGAGATTTCATTCATGAAAGAGGTCTTTCTAACAGCATATTAGTACCTAACGATGGGGAATCATTCTCTTTTTGATTCAACTCGTCATTATAAGTTAGCACCTGTAAGAGAAAGTAGTGGTAGCATGTCAATTCTCGATAAGAGCATCACAATTCATAAACCAAGTCATGTACTGCAAGAGAATAAGATTCTTCTACTTTGGAGTCTATCGATATGTATAGTTGTTGTTAATGATTTGCGAAATTTTCAAGCGTCACGGTAACTTCTCTACATGAATGAATTCTATTTCCTAGAACATATAAGCCGCTACCAGCGAGTTTTCACGCATAGCGGCTTATTCTTATCTTTGGTTTTCGAAAGCGGGTTACTTACGAAAATCTTCAGTCTTTTCGCTGTCTCATATCCTTGATCACAGGTAACTTTAGTCAGCTATACCCAATATATAAGAAAATAGGCATATTTTCTCGTATCGCTTTGTCAAATGCTGCTATGGCCATATTCACGGTTAATCTAAAGCGAATATTGAAGCTGATGAAGTAAGAATCCAGCCATTGGGGTCTGCCTAGATAATGAAAAGACGACCCTCCCCCCTAAATTATGGGAATGAAGGTCGTCTTTTTATTCGTATCTCTAGCTGCTCCGAAAAACTACAAGTTCTTCAGTGGTCTGGTCTGTTGGACATGAGTTTTTGATTATGAATTTGACAACCCCTCTCTGCCGTTTAGATGGTCATTTACGCTTTTGAGTATCTTAGAATCCTCTTGTACATCGTTTTGTTCTTCAAAGTGTTAAAAATACTCATGTCAGGTTGAGTATTAATCTCCAGAATCCATGGCTTCATTTTAGAGTCAATTGCTATATCAACACCGAAAGCTCGCTTACTCCTATAACTTTTACTAAGGACATTGCTTGCTTCTTTTCCTAATATCTCCATTCTTTGAATATATTTTTTCATAGAGTCTCCCTTAAGATGTGATTTGAGTAACGTGTCTATTGGCAAAGGAGTACCTCCAGAATGATAATTAGTTACAATATTATTAGGCTTCGCTAACCTTCCAACAATGCCTGTCGGGATCAATATTTTATTTCTGTTCTTTTGTACCATAACTCTGATATCAAATGCTCGTTTGTTATGTTTTAACAAATCAATACCTTGCTGAACTACATACTTAATTTGTTTGAATGATATATGAAGAGAACCATATAAAGCGTCAATTGAATTGAAATCTCTAGAGGTAGTCCCACTTCTTAACGAATACCCGTTTTTAGTTTTTGTTATTTTATATATCCCATGACCTCCTGTCCCCTCATCAGGTTTTAAATAAAGTGATTCATATAATCTTATCATTGTTTTTATATTGGATTTAGAGGCTATTCGAGTATCAGGCAGGAAAGTGTTTATAGCATTAAATCTTTTCATGAAATTATGTTTCCCTAATTTGCCCATCTTGTACTTAACCTTTTTCACATAATCAACCTCCTACATCTTCGCCAGATTAATATATGTACACAAGTAAATGTAAGGTACAGGCAATAGATGGTTTTGAAAATTAATTTTCAAGCCAATTTCCAGTTTATGTATCCATGGGCAAGGGAATGAAATTACGCTAAGCGAATTACTAAATCATTTTGTCAAGTGACAGCAGAAAAGCCGGTTTCTCCCTACTATAAGGATCACCGGCTTTCATATCGTTTCTACTCTTTTCCTATATACTTATCCATAAAGCTATCTACTCTTTGGAAATATTCAGTGGGGTAATGATTGATGGCATCGATATGCTCCGTATTATTCGGATACCATGCTTCTGCATATGGGTCATCTTTTAATGACTCAAAAATTGCTTCTGTATTTTTATAACTAATTTGCTGATCTCCAGTTCCATGAATCAGCATAACTGGCTTGTCTTTCATCTTCTTTACTGCATCCATAGGAGATACGGAATCAAGATCAACCTTTAAGACCCATTTACCCACCCATATCGATGTATAACTAAATGGAAAAGAAGGTAAACCTGAAAAGAAGGGCAAACCCTCTCTCAGAAATAGACCAGCATTACGAAAAGGACTATCCGCAATTACGGCTTTGATGTCAGCACTTTCACTTGCGGCTAGCAAAGAAGTAGCAGCACCCATTGAAAAGCCGATAACTCCAATGTTATCACCCGTATGGTCTCTGGATTTTAAATAGCTTACAGCTCCTAGCAAATCGTATTTTTCATTGAAGCCCAGTGTAATCAAATCACCATCGGATTTACCTTGCGAGCTGAGGTCAAATGCCAATACATTGTAGCCTTTCGGAACGAAATGCTCTACTAACTTTGGAGTTCGCCCTTTGACTAAACGATTGCTCGTATATCCATGGACGACAATAATCGTCTTATTACTTGCTTTACCAGAAAGACCACTTGCAGGAAAGAAGGAACCTCTAATCGTATTATCATTTTTCAAACTCTTGAACTCGACCTCTTCGAAGGGAGTTTTATCGATATTCAATTCGTAGCTGACATTAGTGTCTCTAGGATGGTGCATCAAAGTATCCATTACTTTATAGGATATAAAAAATACAAAACCTATCACAAGCAATAGCACAATCCCTAGGATCAATAAAATTTTCCTCCGTTTTTTCGAACGAACGTTTAGTATCAAATTTGGTTGTAATGATGTTTGACTCATTCAAATTCCTCCTGTTTTTCTTTATGTTGTATGGGTGCGAACAAATATAAGGCATGCCCCTTCAAGCTTTCCCACTCGGGGTGATGAATAATACTTTCTCCTAGAGTTAAACCTACTCCGTTTAAGAAAGAGATGTAGGCACGAGAGATCATTGCCGGAGAAAAGTTTTTGTTGAATTCTCCCATTAACTGTCCCTTGGCATAGACGCATTCGATAGTATCTGTCATTACTTTTGTACTTTCAAGGACCATCTGTGTAAGTTCAGGAAATCTTATCCGTTGTCCTAAGACATATTGAACAAGCCGCAATTCATTTGTATAGCAATAGATATGATTGAATTGTTCTTCTACCATGTTCTTAATTAATACGCCCGGCGTTCCCTCTTCTTTTAGACAAGCAAGCGATTTCACCTGAATATCAGCAAGCGGCTCAAGGACAGCGGCGTTGAATAAAGCTTCTTTGTTAGGGAAATATTGAAATATGGTTCCAGGAGACACTCCCACACTCTGCGCAATGAGAGCCGTTGTGGTATTAGAATATCCACTTTCCGCGAACAGGACAACAGCTTCTTTTAGGATACGACTTCGCCGCTCCAGTCTTTTTTCTTCATTGATTGGTCTTGCCAAATGTATTCCCCTCCCTTTAAACTGAATTTTTTATTAATTAAATGATCAATCATTTAATTAATAATATATCTCTAATTACTAATAATAGCAAGAGTGAATTCATCTTACTCCTGAGTAGGATGAAACTTCAAAAAAAAAACAAGCCGGAGCGCTGCCCCACATGCGCTCCGGCTTGTTTTTTTTATATTACTTTGTACGAGTAGACGCTCCGACTTCTTTAAGTATTTCAACAGATTTCCCAAAGGTATAAATGTATAAAGTACGCAGCAGTTTCAGCTTGAAGTCGATTGCCAACATGTATCTGCATGTTCATATTCTTTTCTTTCTCTCTTGGATCCGTTTCAACGCCATCATTGCATGACTTCCACCCTGACCGAACAGATTGTGCAGTTTGTTGTATTCGCGATAAAGCTCATCATAAATGTCGCTATGTTCTTCATTCGGTTTATAGGTTTTATCCATGACGCGAGCCATGCGACCAGCTGCTTCTTCAATACTGTCATACCCTCCGTTCTCGGAACCGGCAGCAACTGCACCAAATATCGCGGCGCCAAGCGCCGCTGTTTGCGTAGAACGGGCAATTTTTATTTCGCGCCGGGTCACATCCGCAAAAATTTGTATCAGCAATGAATTACGTGAAGGCAAACCGCCGCAAGCGAAAAGCTCTTTGATCTCTATACCGGCCACTTCAAACGTTTCGATAATTTTGCGAGTACCGAATGCGGTTGCTTCCAGCAAACAACGATAGATATGTTCCGGTTTCGTCTGCAGCGTCAATCCAAGAATCATCCCGCTCAGATCGGCATCATTAAGAACAGTACGATTCCCGTTCCACCAGTCCAGAGCCAACAATCCATGCTGTCCCGGCCGCATCTCACAAGCTCGTCGTTCCAACCATGCATGAACGGTGATGCCTTGTTTATCCGCTGCTTCTTTCACATAGGACGGCGCTCCCTGCTCCACAAACCAACCGAATATATCTCCGACAGCCGGTTGCCCGGCCTCATACGCATAGAGACCTGGTATGATACCATCCTCGACAATGCCGCAAATCCCTTCCACATGGACCTCTTTATCACTCAGAAGAATATGACAAAGCGATGTTCCCATCGCCATGACCATCTGACCCGAATGGACTGCCCCAGTGCCCGGAACTCACGCATGCGCATCGATTACGCCGACAGCTACTGCCGTTCCCGGTCGTAAACCTGTCATAGCTGCAGCTTCGTTCGTCACTTCGCCCGCCTTCTTTCCGACGGAAACGATGTTGCCTTGCAACTTGCACTCTGCAACTGTCTCAAATCTTGGATCCAACGCCCGGAAAAAGGACGGGGACGGATAACCGTCAACCTTGTGCCAGAATGCTTTAAACCCTGCGCAGCAACTGTTTCTGATCGGATTGGCTGTCAACTGCATCACGATCCAATCTGCCGCTTCCATAAACTGAAAGGTTTGTTCATAAATCAGTGGGGCTTCATTCAACACCTGCCATATTTTGGGGATCATCCATTCCGAAGAAGCCTTGCCTCCGTTCCTGTGCAGGAAAGATTCACCAAGCCGCTCCGCCGTCTTGTTAATCCGGCTGGCTTCTTCCTGTGCCGCATGATGCTTCCAAAGCTTGACATACGCATGCGGTTCTTCGCGATAGGATTCCAGAAAGCATAAAGGCACACCTTCGTCATCAACCGGCAATATTGTACATGCCGTAAAATCGATCCCGATTCCGATGACTTGGTCGGGGTTTATTCCGGAGCTGCGCAATACAGCAGGAACTGATTTCCTCAATACCTCCAAGTAATCATCAGGATACTGAAGAGCCCAGTCGGGCTCAAGGCGCCTTTCGGAATTAGGCAAAGCGTCAGTAATAACACCGTGAGGATACGTCGTAACGTGAACCGCTATTTCCTGTCCATTGTCGACATCAACGAGGAGCACTCTGTCGGACTCCGTCCCGTAATCGACTCCAATCACATACCGCTTCTGCATCTCATTTTCTCTACTTGGCTTCATTTTACGCGTTACCCCGCCTACTTTTGTATACCCGATAATGCTTGCGCATCCCGAATAAGGTATTTCGCAGCCAGCTCAGAGATGTGCTTCCCGCTCTGCGCCTGCACCTCGTTGATGAAAGCACCAAGGTTCCCTTGGTCCAGTTTCACCTGTAAACTTTTAGCAATTCCTCCGTTATCAATCCAACCGCTCCCTGTAAAACGAGTGATGAGCACTTTTAATGATGTTAGGCTTGTCGTGGTTATAAACGTCATCGATTGGCTCGAACGATTCCCTGCTTGATCAGTTGCTGTGACCATAGCTACGTGCGAACCAAGCGGCAAGGTATAGAGAGGAAATGAAGTTTCCTGCGTCATAGGTTGACCATCCAGCGTTGAAACCGTCTTGCCAGGGTCGATGCCGGATAAGTCGTCCGTAACCGCAAATTGCGGTGTCAGGTCATCCGCATCGCTATAAGATTTTGCTGCAGGCACGAAAACGCTAATCGTAGGAGCTGTCCTGTCAATGTTAAAACTAATCGTCTGAGCGGCCTCTGTATTTCCTGCATGATCAGTCGACCTATAGCTAAGGGTACACTTGCACTCTTGATTAAACGTTATAGGTGCAGAATAAGGCTGCCATGTCGTTCCACCGTCCATGCTATAAACCGATGATACGACCCCTGACAAGTTATCTTGCGCCGACAAACTCACAGATACCGGATTCGCATACCAACCATTTTGTCCGTCCGGTTGCGTAGGCGATAGTTCTGCTGTCGTAACAGGCGGTGTCGTGTCAAAATTATTGTACAAACTGTCGATATCCGTTTGCGTCAATGCTTTGCGGTAAATTTTCAGTTCATCCAGCTTACCTATGAAATTTTCACCGCCACCTGGATTCATGCCGACGCGGTCCTCTTGAGACGGGGAATAACGCCGGTAATAGTTTTGGCTAAAAGAGATCGTTCCGCCGGGAGACTGCTCTACTTTGTCCAAATACAGCTTAATCGACTTATTCTTATAATCAACAACTCCTACGAGATGATGCCACTCGTTCGGGCTGTTAAAGCTGATGCTCTTACTCTGGTATGCGTCCGACTTATCACTTCTTGCACCCAGCCTGACCGCGTTGGAGTCGACAATAAGTTCAAGACCAGGCAGTATGCCGTCAATTCGCGTGCCGAGAATATCGTAGTGGGTCCCTCCTGCCGGCATCGAGCTTGGATTCAACCAGACGCTGACGGAGACCGCATCGGCATTGGAAATTTCATTGCCGATCATGTAATGCATGTCGAGATAATCCGCCCCGTTCATATTTATCGCCTGTCCGTACTTGCCGGCTGCGTACCCGCTTGTTCCTACGCGGATCGGATCGTTGCCCTGAGCCGTATCATCATGTGAGTAGCCATTGAAGGAATAGTCTCCGATTAAACCGGCAGGCTGCAAATAGTTGCGAAAATCGTTAAGGCGATGAAACGTCATGCGATTAGAGTTATGTTTGCTGTTCGCGCCACTATATGAAGTGCGGGAAACATAGATTAAATCGTTGCCTTCGAATTGCCAATCGACGTATTGGAAGCCGTCTTTCGCGGCAGAATTGGCCCAGCTCAAGTTCTCATCTTCCTGAATAAGCAGCTTGCCCCGCGTCCAATTGACAAGGTCTGTCGAATAAATGAGCGACAGCACGTTGCGCTGGTTATTTTGCGTCACATTGAAATCGGTATGCTCGTTAACAAGCGCGATATATTTGCCGGATGCGGCATCGTAACGGATGGTGAATTTCACGTCTCCCCCCGGCATGTCGAATTCCCCGTATCTGGTAAACGTCTTGTTGTCCGCACCGAGCTTGTATATGCCTGCACGATTGATAACCGAGCGCCTAAGCACATCCCACACTTGGCCATCCGGCCCGACTACGGCGTTGCCTTCAATATACAGATTGACGTCGGATTCGTTCGATTTCTTCCAGCTGGCGGGGTCCATCAGGTCTGCTGTGTCCGATGCGGAAACGACAAAGGCCCACATTCCCCATGGGTATAAGACTTCAAAGGCTTTATATATGCGTCCGTTCGCTTTCAAAACCGGCGTAGGCGCAGTGTGATACTTGACGTTGTTGTCATTCCCTTGATATAGAAGGGAGGCGTCGCTCCAGGTCGTACCACCATCGGTGCTTTTGCGGATGGCAATGGAGCCGAGGCTATAGTTGGTTCCAAGCAAATAGACGGCCCCGTTATGTTCGAACAAAGTACTCCAATATTGGCCGATAATCGTAGTCGTTTGCGACCAAGTCGCTCCATTATCCGTAGAACGAAATACTTTGGTCGTTTTGTTCGAAGCATTCGGACCAAAATCGTCATCGCTCGCAAGAAGAGTTCCGTCGGAGAGCTTCACAAGGCTGGGGCTCCCTATGTATACGCCTGTACTTGCATCGGAATAATCGATTTGAGACTTGAAGACGTCCGTATAGTTGTTGGCAGATGCAACAGGGATTCCGGCTAACATAATGATAAGCACCGTGAGCTGGATCAATAATGCTTTACTATTCCATTTGAACCGTTTCATTTTAAATTCCTCCCTTGACTATTGTTCATCTTCAATACGCGAGTTCACGGAAATTTTTGACGGTATGAAAAGAGATGAAATTGCCATTATGCGCGCTGTAAGCCCGCTCATCACCCGATCGGCTGAGAATATGAAGATCCTCGCCGTCAATCGTCATGGAGGCATAATGGCGGGAATGCCTGGCGAATGGTCCAATCGCGACAAGGCCGGCAAAACACCAATCCATGCAGTTTTTGGAAAAATGAAGCTGCAACCGCGTCCTCTCATTGTTCGGAAGGTTGTAACGGTCAGCAGGCAGCCGCTCCGCTCTCGTCATGCTGTCCGTTGATTGTGTGCTGAGAAGCCAGTACAGACGGGTTGCTTCGTCATAGATGATGTGGAATTTCATTTGTCCACCCGGGCAAGGAACGAATGCAATCTGTTTGCCCGAAGGGACTCTCTCCAGCATCGTTGTCATCGAACCGTCATCCTGTTCGACCACTTTGGCGATAGCGGCATAACCGCTTCCTCCAGTATGAGCCCTCATCCACAGATGGAACGTCCGTCCGCTCGGATCATGCCAATAATGATCAGGATCGAGGAATTGCACCACGTTCGTCTCGAGCCAACCTGCCGGAGCGCAGCCTCTGCCCGGCGCTACGTCGATATACCGCTTCGGATCGGCATGAAAGAAAGGAACACCGAAATAATCCAGCGTTTCTGCGGGAATCGCATCACAAAATGCTAGCTCCGAAGCAAATGTCCAGTTTTCGGCCCTGGTCAAGTCCGCATCCGTCCTGCCTCGCATAAGGACCGGCGCCAATTCGCCGACCGCCCAAACTTCGATCCTTCCGTGAAGTCGTTTCTCCATGGCCAAATACACCGATCCGTTCGCGTAATGAACGTTGCACGGCGCTTGATGCCAATGCTCGCCACCACTCGTAAGACTCGCAGGCTCTGTCCAACTTTCTCCGTCGTTATCGGAGCGAATGATCGTCAGATCGCCTATATGGCCCAATACATACAAAGAGTTGCCTGCGACGAAAGGTCTTGCATGCACGAATGGAAAGTCCCCCGGTGCACCCACGTTTTTCCTTGATCATCCGACGTGAAAATTTTCCCATAGGGCGGTTGCACACCGGGGCCGCCGAGATCCATGGTCGCCACCAGCCTCCCCGAAGCCAGACGGGCAATGCCTGGGCTATAGCAAAAAACGGAAGACGGAGCGTCGGATTCATAAATTTTGACAAAATCATCGGCAAGCGGTTTCATGAACAGTTACCTCCTATCCTTTCAGTGAGCCAATCATGACTCCTTGGACAAAGTATTTTTGGGCAAACGGATAAATACATAAAACTGGCAAACTCGAAACAATAATAATGCCATATTTGACGGATTCGGCTAAAAACGTTTTCTGGGCCATGTCCTGGTCTCCGATGCCCAATTCGAGCTGCTGCATCATCTGCGTCTGACTGGTCAAAATTTCTCTCAGCACCAATTGCAGCGGGATTAAATTCCTGTCGTTCAAATAAATAAGCGCATTGAAGAATGAGTTCCACTGCCCTACTGCAGCGAACACGACCAGCACGGCGATAATCGCTTTGGACAGCGGTAAAACGACTTTCGTAAAATAACTGATGTTTCCGCACCCGTCCATTTTCGCAGCTTCAAACAGTTCCTGAGGGATTGTAGACTGAAAAAAAGTCCGGGTAATGATGATATTCCACATGCTGACGCATCCCAAAATAATAACGATCAACGGGTTATCGATCATATGCAATTTCCGTACAAGCAGGTAAGTGGGGATCAGTCCGCCGTGAATGAACATCGGAATAATAAACAGCGTAACGATAAACCCACGCCCAACCATATCTTTTCGCGAAAAGACATACGCAGTCATCAAAGTAAGGGTGACGCTGAGCACCGTGCCTCCAATCGTGTACAAAATCGTATTCCGATAACCGATCCATAATTGCTTGTAGTTAAAAATCAAGTCGTATCCGTTTAAATTAAAACCTTTGGGAAATACAAACACCTTCCCTGTTCCGACAGCTGCAGGGTCGCTGAAGGATGCGATAACGACAAAATATAGCGGGTACAGAACGATAATTAATAACAGGGTCAGAAAGGCGAAGTTAATCACATCGTATAAGGTATCGGCCCTGATTCTGCGTACACTTGCGTTCAACTTTTCCCCCTCCTTAAAAAATTCCGGATTGGCCTAATTTCTTGGCCATTTTGTTAACGGTCAGCAGCATGATCAAGTTGATAACCGAATTAAACAGCCCGACCGCAGCAGAAAAGCTGAATTGGGATTGAAGCAATCCCATCTTGTAAACATAAGTCGATATAACTTCAGAAGTCTCCATGTTCAAGGAATTTTGCATTAGAAAAGCCTTTTCAAACCCGACTCCCAATATGCTTCCACAGCTTAATATCAATAGAGTCACAATCGTTGGCAATATGGAAGGCAAATCAATGTGCCATGCCCGTTGAAATTTATTGGCTCCATCTACGGTAGCCGCCTCGTGCAGAGAAGGATCTACCCCCGAAAGCGCCGCCAGATAAATGATGCTTCCCCACCCCATTCCCTGCCAAATCCCTGACCATACGTACAGATGGCCAAAAGCATTCGGGTCCGTCAAAGTCATCAGCGGCCCATTAATTACACCTAAAGCGTTCAAAAACTGACTGACGACGCCTAATCTCGGGGAAAGAAAGACATTCAGCATCCCTACCAAAATAACCGTTGAGATGAAATGAGGAGCATACGTGACGGTTTGCACGATTTTTTTGAGTCTCTTGCTAGCAGCGCTATTTAGCGCCAAAGCAAGGATGATGGGAATCGGAAAGCCTGCAATTAATGAGTAGAGGCTTAAGGACACCGTATTTCTCATCAGTACCCAAAAAATATCCAATTTAAAAAACCGCTGAAAATGATAGAACCCAACCCAATCGCTTCCCCATATTCCCTTGATCGGTTTGAAGTTCTCAAATGAAATCAGTACACCATATAAGGGTACATAGTCGAATAGAATGACATAGATCAGTGCGGGAAGGACCAAAAAATACAGACCGATATTTTCTTTTACCTTAAGAATTTTTTTGCTGAATAGTCTGATGGAAGTGTGCGTGTGCGTTATCATGGCTTCATCCGGATTGATGGTCCTCAACTCCCCTCTTCGAAATCGGACAAGACTTGGTTTTCCTTTTTATTTCCCCAGCTTGCTTGCAGCGTCGAGTTGTTTTTGATTGAGCTGCATGTATTCATCCAATCCCAAATCTTTCAATTTTTTCGTATATGCATCCCATTCGGCATCGACGCTGCCTTTGCCGGAAATCCAGCCTGCAATCGTCGTCTTGATATAGTCATTGAGCGATTTGCTTAAATCGGTCATTCTCAGTTTTTCCGTCTCACTTAGCAACCCGCTGGGCAATGGAGGATAGTTCAAATCCTTGGGAGGTAAATATTTCTTGTAAATATTCACGTATGCCCACTCCCGCGTCCCTTCTTTCTTAAAATTGGCGTTGACGATCTTGTTGTTGAACATATTTTCGTCAAGAAGCGCAATACCATAATTGCTCAAAGGCTTATCGGCATCCGCCACGTTGGTAGTTGGCGTCAGCAACTCGAATTTGCCCTCAGCGTTTTTCTTCCACATGACGCCTTCACTACCGTAATTCTCCATTAATGACCACTCCGGGTCAGCCAACAGCTCTGCCAATCTTGCGGATGCTACAGGATATTTATTATTTTTGAAAATAACGAAATTTCTTGGCCAGATGCTTTTGGTTTGTCGGCGGATGTAAGGATCTTTACCGTTAGAAGACTTAAGCGGTGCCATTGGATACCACCATTTTCCATCTTTCACGTTTTGCCCTTGATCTACAAAAGAGGTCATAGATCCTACTATAGGAGGGTTGGATGAAATGGCGGCTGTGTATTTTCCCCAGTCGTCCGTGAACGCTTCCGGAACCATCAAGCCGTTTTTATATAAATCGGCCATATATTTGATCGGTTCTTTTAGATCGGGATTCGTTGCCTGCGACTTGAATTTTCCGTCTTCCACGATAAAATAGCTGCCTGGGGTATAAACGCCGAACGTCCCGTACATGTCGAATTGACCGCCGATGTTATTGCCGTATAAAGCGTAGTATGGGATTACGTTTTTGGGAATCGAGCCTTTGCCTGCATTACTTTTGAAAGCCATCAGCACGTTTTTGAATTCATCCGTGGTCGTTGGTATTTGAAGTCCCAATTCATCCAGCCACTTTTTGTTGATAAACCATTGATCCCGCAGGTTATAGGAGGTTTCGTTAATGACCGCGTAAGGAAAGCCATACAATTTACCGTCAGGCATCAGCGCCTGCAGCTTTAAATCCGGATTCGTATCAAAGAACTTTTTCCAGGTTGGCGTATATGGCAACAGTTTATCGATCCCTACGATATCTCCCGCATCGATGGCATCCGTCATGACCTGTGCCGTGGCATCCATTCTTAACCCGATATCCGGATAATCCCGGCTGCTGAACATTAAATTCGATTTTTCCACATCGCTGTACAATTTCAAGTTGATTTTAATATTCGTTTTTTCCTCGATTTTTTTCCATATGTCATACTTGGCGATGTCGCCCATATGGGCTCCATAAGCAATTCCCACGGTTAAAGTAATGGGTTCTTTAGTAATCGGGAATCCTGTGGCATTAGTAACTCCGCCATCAAGCATTTTGCTGTCCGTGACCTGATTCTGATCTTCGGCTTTCTGGGTATCCGTACAACCTATTAATGTTCCTCCAACGAGTACGGTACAAATCGTTGAAGTGATAAGTCTGGATATTTTAAACCCCATTTGATACTCCCCCTTTTGATAAGATTCGTGTTTCTTCGATTAAATGTAAACGATTACAGACGTAAAGAAAATTTCATTATAGGACTTCCTTTTATCCTTTTGGGACACAAGGAGCCTTCATCATCTGCTTAGTCAAATGCGGGTATCTTTCACGCTCGACCTGTACAGTCCCGGAGGCATGCCTTCTTCCCTTTTAAAAAATCGACTAAAGTAGTATTCGTTCGAAAATCCCATTTTTTCCGAAATCTCTTGAATCGTCATTTCCGTATCTTCCAGCAAACCTTTAGCGAATTGCATTTTGGATTGGGCAATTAATTTATTGGGTGTCATATCATAACATTCCTTGACGATTCGATTCAGCTGTTTTTCACTTAATCCCATGAGCTTGGAAATATCGGCTACTGTAACCTTGTCGAATCTTCTATTATTCAAATGTTCATGAATCAAGTCCATTCTATAATCGTTTATATTTTTTCTTATTTTTAACCGGTAAGGTGACTTGGGAGCTGAAGGCATTTGTCTTGCGAGGTTAACCAGCACCGTTAAGAGAAAGCTTTTAATCGCCGTCATAAATCCGTCTTTTCTTTGCGTGGCTTCCTCGAGCGAATCAAAAAATAAACGGCTGGTCTTTTCGTCAACGGCAAAAGGGACTGGAGGCGCATTTGTAAATTGGGCTGATAGGAATGAAAACTCATCGTCTTCGTCGATGATTTCAATATCAAAACACAATACAAACTTTACTAAGTCCTGTCCGTCGACATTTTGCTGAGCGTGCGAAACATGGGGAGCGATAACGATCGCTTCCCCCTCTTTTATCAGATGTCTCGTATGATCGAACAGGAACCTGCAGCTTCCCTTGGCGATGAAATGTATTTCTGTAGCGGTATGCGAATGGCGTTTGACGATAAATCTTTCCGTATATTCTTTGATCCTGAACCAAAAGATTTTAATATTGGCATGACCGCTCCGAATACTCAGATCCAACTCATACAACTTTTTAAAGCTGTCTTTTGAGATTGGATACATGAATTTCACCCTCCTAAAGCATTCATCATCGTACGGATCTGCTTCTCCATCCCTCTAAGCTGCTCGATCTCCAGCATCGTTGAAGCGGTCAGAGTGCCGGAACCGCCGGAACGTCCTTGCAGACCAATGGGCAAGCCTTCTAAACGCAAATAGTACTTGGCATTCAGCGGATAAGGCTGACGTTCGACGGCGGATGCCAATCCTAGGAATTGCTGCAGGCAGGCTGCTTCTTCAGGACGGCTCTGCTGCAACTGAACTAAGCGAACGTACAAATCGGGATGGAAGTTGGCCATAACACCGCTATACCCGGATGCCCCCCCTTCCAGCGATTTCAGCAGCGTGGCCGCATTGGCGTTAAACAGCTTTAACCGGGTGCCTCGCACGGCGTTCAGTTTGGCACCCAGCTGCTCCGGATCACAACAGGTATCTTTCAGAAAAAGAAACCGTCCCGTTTCCGCACACCACTTCAACAGTTTGGGAGACAGCAATCGCTTATAAGGGTACGGGCATTCGTAAACACCAAAAGCGACATCAGGCACTGCGGATAAAATAATTTCCGCATTTCGTCTCCAAACATCCTCTGACTCATCAGCGCCAGCCAAACGGTTGCTTACCAATACAAAAGCATCGATGCCTACGGACGAGATCCGTTTAATCTCTTCCACTTGATCCGCAATCGCATAAGATACGTGACCTGATGCAACCACTTGGACACGTCCCTCGGCTTTCTCCGTCACAAACTTTGCTAACTGCACGCGTTCCTCCAAGGATAGAAAGAACATTTCACTCGACTGGCATACGGCGAACAGGCCCTGAACACCCTGACCAAGAAGCCATTCCACATACTGCTCTAATCCAGCGTAATCAATCTCTTTGTTTTCCTTAAAAGGGGTAACCATTGTTGGATAAACGCCGTTTTGAAGATTCATTTTTAATCAGCTCGCTTTCACTTTTATGAAATTATTTTTTTGCAAGGAACGCATCGATTTGGGTTTGCATTTCCTTTTGAATTTTGTCGATACCAGCGGCTTTCATCTGTTTATTTAGATCAGTTAAGCCCTTGTCGATATCTTTGATTACACCGTATTCGAGAGGAACCGCATACCGAAGCATCACATTACTGACATTAGCAACCTCGGTTTTCACATTGGAATTGTTAAATACAAACGTTTCAAGCGGATAGTGAAACACTTTCCCTTGCCAAACTTTCGCCAAATCAGTGGCTTCTTGCGGAAAAGACACATTAACCCGGTTTAACGAAGAGTCAAAACTCCATTTAGAGAAACCCGTATAGTTCGCATTTTTACTGGTCGATTTAAATTTATCATCACCTACAGGCTCATAATGTGTACCTGCAATACCGCTCATCATCAGATCGTGAAGTTCTCTATTGTTTTGCATAAGATCAATAAACATCAATGCACGTTCCGGATTTTTGGAAGTCGCATGGACCGACGTTCCGTTTTGCGTAGCAACAGATACTGATTTCTTACTATTCGGGGTGATATCCGCTATGGCCACTTCAAATTCTGGTTTGTCCCTGCGCATTTCAGCCATCTTTGCTCCAAGTGTGTCCAAATTTTGTGTGACAGCTGCCGTTTTTCCTTCTTTAAAGTCCTGCATATAGTCATTTTTACTGTTTAAAACATTTTTCGACCATGCATTATTATCCGCGAGATCTTTGTAATAACCTAATAAATCCTTGAACTCCGGCGTTTCGTAAACGTTAAATATTTGTCCTTTTTCGTCCTTTAATTTGAAACCTAAAGGAAGATCGGCATTCAGCATATTCCAGTCATTCTTTTGCTTAAGCAATGCGAGATCCAAATTGTGTAATTTCCAATCCCCTGTTTCTGGCGTAAAAGGAACCATGCCTTTTTCATTTTTGGCAACTGCCTTTAGATAAGTAGCCAAGGTTTCAGGGCTATTAATTTCAGGCAAGCTATATTTCTTACGCAAATCTTCCCGGTATAAAATGAGTTTTTCAATGAATCCACCTTTATTCGCAGGAACCATATATAACTTGCCATTTGCTTTTGCTTGATCCCAACTCACCTTCGACATTGCTTTCCAAGTCATAGGCATATTAGTGGATAGCAAGTCATCCGTCAATTCCAGGAATCCACCCTTTAATGCCTGATCGCTATAGCCAGCCCAGTTTGCAGAATAGATTAAGTCAAAATCTTCATTGGCGGCTAATTTCAACGGATATTTTTGCTGCCAATCGGACCAATCCAGAAACTCTGCTTCAATAGTCGCGTTGATTTTCTCCTTTAGCTTTTTGTTGATTTCAGTGAAAACTAAGTCATAATCTACTGGTTTAGGTCCAAGGAAAATGATCTTCAACTTAACTTCTTTGGAGGTATCCAATTTTCCGTCTTTTATAGTGGGCTTCGCACTATCTGCCGGTTTCGTGCTTTCCGAAGCTCCCTTATTGCTGCTTCCACAAGCATTTAGAGTCATGACCGATGATAAAATAAATGCCAATAAAACCAGTTTACTCTTCTTTTGCATAACTAATATTCCCCCTTATAATCGTAAAAAATATCGATAAACCAGGTTTCCCTAGGATCATCCTTTCACAGCGCCAATCGTCAAGCCTTGAACAAAGTATTTCTGAATGAATGGGTAGGCAATCAGAATTGGACCGCTTGCAACAATCGTCATCGCCATCTTTAAGCTTTCAGTTGGAAGACTCGTTGTAACAACGGCTCCTGACTCCATCATTGCCTTTCTCATGCCATCCATATTGCCTAGTATTTTATATAAATAATATTGCAGCGGCATCAATTTTTGATCGGATACGAAGAGCAAGGCATGATACCAATCATTCCAATAGCCAAGTGCAATAAACAAACCAATGGTGGCGAGTGCCGGTTTGGAGAGCGGAATGATCAGACGTATGAAAATAAGAAAGTCGCCTGCACCATCTATTTTCGCCGATTCTGTGATCGCTTCGGGTATGCTGCTCATAAAGGATTTCATCACAATGATAAAAAAGACGTTTAGCAGCGAAGGAATAATTAAGGCAAGCATTGTATCTTTCAAATGGAGATAATTTACGAGTAGTAAATACCAAGGGACAAGTCCGCCGTTAAACAATGTAGTAAAGAAAAAGAAGAATGAAAATGGATTGCGCCATTTGAAATCTTTTCTTGAAAGACAATAGGCGGTCATCGATGTCAGAAACAAACCCGATAGCGTGCCGAGCAAGGTAACCGTTATGGTTACCGCATAAGCTCTTATCATTTGGTCGGGATACTCAAACAGAATGCTGTAAGCTTCCCTAGAGAAAGCTGTAGGAAATAGCTTAAACCCCTCTATTGCGATTACGCTTTCCTCGGTCAATGAGGATGAAACGATCAGAATAAAAGGAAATATGCAAAGGATCGCGAGAACAGCCAGTGAAACATAACCGATGGCAGCAAATAGTTGACGGTCTAATTGGTTTCCTGCAGCTTTGGTTTTAGTCTTATTGAAGCTAATCTCAGGTGAACTCACTTTATTACCTCCATCTTCAGAATAGAGCACGGTCTTTGTCATGTTTACGAACAGCATAGTTAACCAGCATGATTGTAACAAACCCAAGTACGGATTGATAAACACCTGCTGCAGCCGACATTCCGATTTCATTCGTGGTGATCAGTGACCTGAAGACATAGGTATCGATGACATCCGTTGAAGAGAACAAAACGCCGTTATTGCCTACCATGTTATAGAACAACCCGAAGTCGCCACGGAAAATATTACCTACTGCCAGCAGCACAAGTATGATGACTGTCGGATAAAGATTGGGAATAGTCACCTTCATAACACGTTGGAAAATATTGGCCCCATCGATCTCAGCAGCTTCATACATTTCGGTATCAATGCTTGTTATGGCAGCCAGATACATCACAGTTCCATACCCTAGTGATTTCCAAGCCGAGACGATGACAAGTATAATGGGCCAATATGAAGGCGTGTTATAGATGTCGATTGGTTCTATACCTATTCCTTTAAGGAATACATTGAGGGTTCCAATGTTATAATTCAATAAATTATACGCAATCGAGCCTACCACAACCCAGGAAATGAAATAAGGGAGAAACAAGACGGATTGTGTTATTTTGCGGAACCACATGCCCCCGACCTCAAACAGCAGGATTGCTGCAATAATTTGCAGAGAATTATTCACGACTATAAACGCGATATTATATAACGCTGTATTCCTTGTAACCCTCCATGCATCCCCAGATTCAAAGAAGAAACGAATGTTATCCAGCCCATTCCAAGGACTCCCGAAGACGCCGCCTGCATAATCAAAATGTTTGAAAGCAAGTATAATCCCTACCATCGGCACATAAGCAAAAAGCAGATAAAATAGTACAGCCGGTGCCAGCATCACCAGTATGACTCTATATTTGACAACATCGTTCCAGAATCCGCTTCGATTCATCTGTACACTCCTTTCTCTCTCTCTATGATTATTATAAAGAGTAAACGTCCGCGACATCATTAAGAGAAACAACTAAAACCAATACTAATTCAACGATTCAGTTGAAAACTGTATAAAAAAATAACTCGAGTCCACGTTCGACCCGAGTTATTCATTCATTCGTTCATCAGCTTTCTAAACCTTATGTTTTTTCCGATATTCCCCTGGTGACATTCCCATAGATTGTTTGAATAGTCTGTTGAAATAAACCATATTTTTATATCCGACACGCTCCGCAATTTCATAAATTTTCATAGTGGGGTCTAAAAGCAGCTCACAGATGCGTTTCATTCGCAATTCAATCAGAAAATCACTAAACAGAATATTCGTTTCGGTTTTGAACAGATGACCGAGATAATTCGGGGTAAAATCAAAATGAGCGGCAACTTCGTTTAACGTTATTTTCTGCCCCAGCCTTTTTACCACATATTGCGTAATTTCATCGATTAGTTTTCGCTTTTGTCTTTGTTTTTTTAAGTATAACAGCTCGGATAATTCAAAAAACCTTCTTCTTAACCAGGAAAGAATATCGTGTACCGTTTCGAATTGGAAAAGAATATGAGGTTGATGGGAGTCCCACTTCAGTATCTCATATAAATTTTCGTTCATTTGTTGTAAATCCGCATGCAGCTTCGAGGTAATCCGAATAATGAGATCATAGACGTCGTTTTTGTGGGAAAACGGCTCGTCTCCCTTAAATAACTCTAGTAAACAATCATCAATCGTCACCAAATCATATTCCAGCATCGATCGCAGCATACGTTCAACGATCTCTTCAAGATTAGAAGCCATCGCTTCTTTAGGGGACCATTCAGAAGCATCACGGATTAAGCGATTTTTGCCCAATATCCATTTGATGCTCAGAGCAGCTTGTGCTTGCCGGTAGGATTCATGCAGTTTATCAATCAACGTTGTGTACATCCCAATTCCAATCGTCAGGGTAAACGGAAATGCCCTGCTGAATACTTGAATCAGCTCTTCAAGGAATACTGTAAAATATTCCTCTTTTACTGTGGATACGAGAACAAAGTGATAGTCATAGCTCGTAATCACACTTCCCAAATCATTCTCTTCGGCGAATTTACGGATAAAATTCGTAATTGTAACCGTTAACAAACGCCTTTCTTCTTCCGTCATTTTGTTGATCTTCCATGGCAAATCATCGATCTCTATGATCGCAACGGCAGATCCCCTCTGTAATAACGGAGCTAGAAAACGGTATATGTGCGCCTCGACTTGACCCGGTGTAATTTCATTAAACCAACGAAGCAGCAGCTCCTGATTGACAAGCGTTAAGGTTTCAGATAAAGAAAGATCCTCCTTCCGTTCCTTCTCAATCTTCAAACAGAGCTCGGCCAGCAATTCGTTCAACTCATTGTCATCTACAGGTTTAAGCAGATAACCGGAAGCTTGTAACTGAATGGCCTCTTTCGCATAGCTGAAATCTTGATACCCGCTAATAAAGATGAGATGGACAAGCGGATTGATTGCCTTCGCTTTTCGTGCAAATTCCATTCCCGACATAATCGGCATGCGAATATCCGAGAGAATAATATCAATTCGCTCCTGCTCCATGACTTCCAAAGCCTTGAATCCGTTCCTAGCCGTCGCGATAACATGCAAGGAATTAAGATCACTGCCCGCTATCCTACGTCTCAACCATTCTAAATCAATCGCTTCGTCATCCACCAACAAGATGTTAATATTCATATCTGATTCTCCTTCCGTGTTACTTTCCCGACAAGAGAGTTTCTTCATCTTCGCGCATCTCTGCGTTCTCTATCGGAAGAATCATTTGTACCGTTGTTCCCGCTCCATATATGCTGCCAATATAGATACCGAAATCGCTACCGTACTTTAGCTTTATTCGCTCATCCACATTTTTCAGTCCATACCCATTAGACTGATGATGATTGGATAACATTCTACTCAACGTTTCAGGCTTCATTCCAATCCCATTATCAATGATTTTCAACTCAATGCTATCCTCTAATCGTTTTCCTGTTATACGGATGGCTATCGTTTCCCCAAACCAGGCATGCTTAAAAATATTTTCTACAAAAGGCTGCATAATTAATTTAATCACTTGGATGTCTTTAATCTCCGGCTCAATATCCATATAAACCGTAAAGTTATCCGCATATTTAACTCGCTGAATCTCCAGATAGGTTTCCACCTGCTCCAGTTCTTTCCCAAGTGAAATATAAACGTTTCCTTCATTTAATGTTAGTCTGTAAAACTTGGCTAAGCCCTTAACCATGTCTGTTACCTTCTGAGTTTCTCCTAAATTCGCCAGACTCCCGATGGTTGAGAGCGTATTATACAGAAAATGCGGATTAATTTGGGCTTGGAGCGCATCCAACTCTGCCTGTTTTTTCTGAATACCCTGCACATATACATTTTTAATAAGCTCTTGAATGCTTGTTGCCATCCTATTGAAAGAATCGGCAATATGCACAAATTCATCGTTTCCGGAAAAACCAATCCGCTTATGTAAATTGCCTTCTTGAAACGATCTAACCAAACTCAAAATTCTTTTCATCCTCTTGCCGGAAAGACGAGCAACAATAAGCCCGATAATAGCCATGACCAAGAAGCTTATCAAACAAACGGTGCTTATCACTTTTTGCATCCTACTGGCATCTTTGTTCAGATAAGCATAGGGAACCAAAGTTTCTATCACATAGCTTGTCCCAGGAATCGTTTCCTTTAAAATTAGATTTGATCCTTCGTTTACACGTTCATCCGCAGTCCCTCGTTTATACATCGTCTCCCCTGAAATCACATTAATCAGACGTTGGCTGAATCCTTCTTCAATCGGAAAGGTATCGAAGTTACCCAGAAGATCATCAAATCGAGCTATGGCACGTATATAACCAATAACAGTTGAATTGCCACTAGATGTAACAAGTTTACGAAAATGCGAAATATGATCCAATTCCCGATCTGAATCTACCTGAAGCCATAAGTTATCTTTGTTTGACGATATGATCGACTTAAACCATTCGCTGTTTTCTATACGTTTTGAAGAAACCACGTAATAATCCCGCCTATTGATCGGAGTCGCCATATTATCACCAGGAACTTCAAACATCTCTTCGTTCTCTGTATAGAGCACCAGCCGGATATTGTTCCCAAATAAAAGCAGCGGCGCTTTCATTTGTGGAATAATTGCATCCCTCATTGCAAGCATAACATCTAGCGGTTCTCCTCTTTTCTGAATGGCATCCTGGAATGATAGACTACTGAACAAAGTATCGGACATTCGCTGGATTTCATCCAATTGGTATTTCATGTTGTTCCTCGTTTGTTTCAGGGCAGATCGAATATTGGTTTCTGCCATTTCGGTTCTCGATTGAATGAGCATCGTGTACGAAATATAACCGATCAACACATCTGTCAACAAGACGAGAATAAGATAAGGAATCATCATCTTGTATGTAAAAGGGATATACAGCTTGCTAGGCATCAATTTATCAAATTGTTTCACCTTGTATTTACCTTTCTTTATCAAGATCTTTCCATTACCATTCTACAACAAGCTTATGATGAATTGAAGCAACAGATTGCTTGATGAAATACAAAAAAAGCCGCAATTTACGCAGCTATACATACCACCACAAACGAAATATTCATACGACATTCGAATGAAAAGAAAGCGTCTTACTTACTCGTGGAAAGAAGCTTGGTGCCAAAAACGACATTGGACGAACGGAAAACCCAACGAGTGCTAGTCGTATGAACTACCCTCTCTCTGGTCTATTACGTATCATCGAACGAATCACCTATAGGTTCACTAACACAATTATTGATTATTAAATCTTTTACTAGAAATCCAAAAGACCGTTACAACAATTGCTAGTACAATCCATATAAGTACCACTAAAACATTCCATATTACGTTGGGGTTGACTGCCCCTGTAATTAAAACTTCCATTGCTTGTTTACTCATACTTGCTGGATTCATAAAATCTGTAAGAGCACTCAAACCAAGTACAATTCTACAGCCCAGTAGGAATACAATTGAAATTAATGCAATAATACCTTGGCTATTAAAAATAGTACTTATCATCGTAGTGAAGGATACCATAAACAGAACCCATAACAAATAGAACAACGAAGCGATTATCGCGTCCACAAAATTAACATTTGTAAACAACAAATTAACATACACATACGAAATCAAGTAACCTAACGCTACTGAACAAGCAACAAATATGTAATTGGCAATTATTTTCCCACCTATGTACGATACAACCTTAACCGGTCTTGTAAGAATAAAAGCCAGCATACCATTGACTTTATCTGTCTGTAAGACCCCCATCATCGAAATGCCAATAATGATAACCCCCAACTGATCAAATTGAGCAGCTAAAGTACTTGCGAGTACTTCCCCACCTTGCTGAGCAGCCATATTAGGATCAATTGTAATACCTTGTGCTCCTCCGAGTGATTTTAATATGGAGGGTAAGTAATGACTAACAACTGGTTGAGTTACTCCTAAAAATATAAATACTAGAGGCAGCCAAATGATTTTAAATTCACGTACCATTTGAACAAATTCTTTTTTCATTAGCACATTAAAGTTATTCATTTTTCCACCACCAACTTCATGAATATCTCTTCTAAGGTATCGTTATTAATTTCAAACTTTACGAGGTTAACCTGATGTTCCAGAGCACTTCTTAGTAACTTATTCTTATTCAAGCTTATATTTTCAACTTGTATTTTTATTTTATTTCCTACTGCCTCTACATCTTTTACATAGTTCAAATTCTTCAAAACTTCCATCCATTCTCGATCGATAGACGTAACTTCAAAAATTATTTTATTTTGGCTATTACTGTTTAACAAGTCGGAGATAGTTGTATCTTCAATTTTTTGACCATTTTTGATGATAATAAATCTTTCACATATTTCTTCTGCATCACATAATATATGCGTTGACAATAAAATCGTCGTCTCTCTCTTGATTTCCTCGATTAGATTCAGTACTTCTCTTCGACCAATTGGGTCTAATGCCGATACCGGCTCATCCATTACAATCAATGATGGTTTGTGTAATAACGCCTGTGCAATGCCAAGCCTCTGTTTCATTCCACCTGAAAATGTGCCAACTTTTGAATTCTCTTCTCCACTTAACCCAACTTTCGATAATATTTCTGGGATAGCCTTTGTTAATTCTTCTTTACTTAATCCTGATAGTTCCCCCATGAAAGCAAGAGTTTCTTGTGCAGTCATCCAATGATAAAAGTTAGGGTACTGTGGTAAATAGCCAATTTCCTTTTTCATTTGCGAAATTTTGTTCCCGTTAAGCAATATTTCTCCCCTTGTAGGATTAATAATATCTGAAATAACTTTGATGAGTGTCGATTTACCAGCCCCATTCGGCCCTATCAATCCCACACATTCTCCAGATTGCAGAACCATTGAAAAGTTATTTACTGCCGTTTTTTCTTTAAATGTTTTAGTAACATTTTTAACTTCTAATTTCATGTTCTTTCACGGTCCTTTCTGCCAATAACAAAGTATAGAATCGGACCAAACGTGTTTAGAAAAATAATAACGAGACTCCACAGCAAAACATTTTTCCTCGTTTTTCTATGCTTGTATAAATCCATTAATGCTATTAGGATCAAAATCATCCCTACAGCTAAGACCGGTAAAATAACCGGCAACACAGACATGAAATCAATATCTTTTAATTCGTTCCACCCGTAATGTATTTGCAAAATAACCACTCCCCTTAAGTCTATGTTAAAAACATTATGTTATCATTATCGATAATGATAACATAGGAACGTAAAATGTTACACTTATTTTTTTCTTTAACGAATATTGTTTTAATTCTTATTGTTATTTACAATGATAATATTATCATTATAGATAATAACGAGATCTTTTTATGATTGGAGAGAAAAAGATGGTTAATAAAGCTGAAATTATCCTGCACCCAGTAAGAATGAAGATTTCTCAAGCTTTAATGAGAAACAAAGAAAATGGACTGTCTTCACTTGAAATGGTAAAAATCATTAAAGATGTGCCTCAGGCTACTCTATATAGACATATACAAGTTCTGTTAGATGCTGGAGTTATCCGTATTATGAAAGAAAAAAAAGTGAGATCCATTTCCGAAAAATACTACACTTTAAATGAAGAAGAAGCCCGACTTAGTGCAGATGAGTGGAAAAAGTCTTCTAATAAGGAAAAGCTGAATTACATTTCGCATTACCAATTATCGCTTATGACTCAATATCAAAATTATCTTAGCAAATTAGAAGAACGAGATTGCTCAGATGATGGTTCTACTTTTTCACTTGTAGAATTAAAGCTTGACGATGAAAATTTTATAAAGTTTCAAAATGAATTAAACGACCTAATCATAAAATACTACAACACGACTAACGAAATTAATGATCTGGATGCACCAATTCGAACTATTGCCTTTACTATTATTCCAGAATCCTAAAACAGAAAATTCAAAATATGGTGATTTCTCAGCGATTATCATGCCTTACAACAAAATAAAAAACCCATGTCTATTGACATAAGTTTTGATTATGAGAGCTTGATAACTTATATAGACCTGGCAACTCGAAATCCAAGGTCATCAATCGCAAATGTCGGGTGACTGCGACGACGACAAGAAGCCCCGCAGCCCCTGGCCTCTTCAGCCCAGCTGCCGCCGCGAAAAATTCTGTAAGAACCGTATACGTTCTGATCGTATACATCCCAACACCACTCCCAAACATTCCCCAGCATATCATATAGCCCCCATGCATTCGGTTCCTTTGTTCCTACTTCATGGGTCGTGCCAGCCGAATTTTCGTTATACCAGCCAATCTTATCAAGTTCTCCGTATCTATATCCTGTAGTTCCTGCTTTACATGCGTACTGCCATTCCGCTTCGGAAGGGAGGCGATAGCCATCGGATTCCCAATCACAGAGGATAGTTTCACCATCATGACTTATAGAATAACATTCCTTTAAACCAGCTTTCTGAGAAAGTAGATTACAAAAAGAAATCGCATCATTCCATGAGATATTCACAACCGGATTTTGATCTCCGTCATTTGAAATAGATGATTTTTGTGAAATGGCATAATAAAGTTCCTTAGTGACAGGGTACCGAGCAAGAAGAAACGGTTGTATGTCAACCTTCCATTTCGATGTTGTTCGATCGTCCCTTAAATCGATCTCTCCACCAGGAATTTTTACTAGCGGATAATCAACAAGACGCTGTAATTCATTTGACACCCCATCTTCCTCCTAGTCTATCTGTGTTAAGCTTTACTCAATTTATCAATAGCTTCTTCTTCATTTGACAAGAAAAAAATATCTTTTCCTTTGTTACACTCATAGATGAAATCTTTCAAACTCTCACTTGAAAATACAGAAAAATCACCAACTATGGCAACTTTCACTCGATAATTCATAAATTTTTGTAATATTTCACCCGCAAGCCGTGTTTTTAAATCGAAAAAATCCTCACTTAATGCCGATCGATTTATAATTATACGATCACAGTCTGCTTCATATCGTACGGTTGCCATTAGATCTAACGCCGACTGAACATCGGTTATCAATATTTCGTTGCTTTCAACGATGGCAATTTCTATATCGTTCTTTTTGGTTGTATTTATTTTCATATTCGTCCTCCATCTGTCGTTCAATTTTTAACTAATCTTTTGACATAATCCTCACAAATATACCGATTATCTTCATTATTCAATGGAGTAATATTCGCTACTCTAAAAAAGCTTAGTCCAACCACCATCGCCAGCAGGCCGTAAGCAGCGCTTTGGGAATCGTCCACCTTCATTTGCCCCGACAAATTGCCGTACTCAAAGATCCTCGCAATGCCGTGAAGATCTGCCATATAGCTCTTGGATACTACATCTTGTAAATTGCTATCCAAAACAGCTTTGGAAAAAAACTGAAGAAAAAGCTTAGCTTGATCTTCATGCGGGATAAACATCTTCTCAATCCCATCAAGTTCGGATACATTGAGCGTCTTTTGCCCATCATCGCTATATGGCGGGAGGATGTGCTTCAGCGTGACATCGATCATTTCCTTTGCTGCCATTGTTTTCTGAATTTCTGACTGGATTTTTAAACCGTAATAGGCTAAGAACGATTTGAATGCTTCCACGATCAAATTATCTTTATTCTTAAAATAATAAGTGACAACTCCCTTTGAACATTCCGCATACTCAGCGACCTTATCCAGAGTCATACCATCAATCCCGTGTCTGCTGATACAAATTAGTGTGGCATTAACTACGTCTGCTCGACGTTTTGGCTCCATTCCTACTTTAGGCATTTTTCTCCTCCTCATTCCTTGATTTTTTTATACCGTACAGTCGGAATAAATAAAATATATACATAATCTTCTATTATGTCAACTCGAAAAGGACAACCTAGAATGTTTCTATGCAAGTAAAAGTGCTATAATTATCTAGATGTCATTCAGTCCACGAAAGGGAAGGAGAAACACTCATGAATACCACGCAATTGGATCGTATCCGTACGGGAAAGGGCTTTATAGCAGCCTTGGATCAAAGCGGCGGAAGTACGCCTAATGCTCTGCTGCAGTATGGCATTAAGCAAGAAAGCTATTCAAATGAAGAAGAGATGTACGCATTGGTGCATGAGATGAGAACGCGAATTATTAAGAGTTTCGCGTTTGATTCCCAGTACATTTTGGGTGCGATTTTATTTGAGAACACAATGGATCGTTCCATTGACGGTCAATTTACAGCCGATTATCTTTGGGAGAAGAAAGGCATTGTGCCTTTTCTAAAAGTCGATAAAGGGCTTGCCGACCTTGAAAACGGAGTTCAGACTCATGAAGCCCTTTTCCGGTTTAAACGACCTTCTGAAGCGTGCGGTTGAGCGAAACATCTTCGGGACGAAAATGCGCTCGCTTATTAAGGAAGCCAATCCTGCCGGAATCAAACAAGTCGTTGAGCAACAGTTTGCCATCGGTAACCAAATCGCCCAGATGGGGCTGGTTCCGATTATCGAACCGGAAGTTGATATCCACAGCGCTGATAAGGAAACATCGGAAAAAATATTAAAAGATGAGATTTTCGATCAATTATCCAAGCTTGGCAAAGACGTAAAAGTTATGTTAAAACTATCCATACCGACGGAAAACAATTTCTACAGCGATTTAATGAAGGATCCGCATGTTGTACGGGTTGTGGCTTTATCAGGCGGCTACACGCAAGCGGAAGCAAACGACAAGCTGGCACATAATCATGGATTGATCGCTAGTTTCTCGCGTGCCTTATCGCAGGGACTAACCGCCGAGCAAACAGACGATGAATTCAACACGATGCTGTCCAAAACCATTCGTGACATTTATGAAGCCTCCATCACATAAGGGAGTTCACTTGGCCATTCAAGCGAATCCAACTAAAAAAACGACTCCGAACTTTTAATAGCTCGGGGTCGTTGCTTATTTTTCCACACTGTCTTATTGTTCATTGAATTTCACACGACCACTTTGCTGTTCATTTATGATGATGGCGCCCTATTATATCCTCTGTCTCCGTATGGCTGCAGTTTCTCCACCCACCGCTTTTCCAATTGCTTAAGCTCCCAGCGTACGTCGGTAACCCCATCAGTTTCCTTTTCCTCTAGCACCTCATAGGTGAAAGTTTCTGCTCCTAGTTCCTTCCAATCTTTTTGTAATTGGGCATTTGCGAATCTTCCCATGTTCAATTGCATCTGTATGGTCATCCATTTGTTTTTCAGATTGGGAAAGCTATCCACGTAAATTTTGCCATTGGCCTTGTTTGTTATTTGTATGGCACCCATGTAGGTCTTAATCTGCTTAAATTCCTCCTGAAGCTCCCTACGCTTGTTCTTGTCCATGCTTTTTACTCCTTTCTAGTCTTATAAATATTGACAATAATCACAAATACCGAGCGATAATCTTAACCAGTTTTGCAGGCAGCTCCGTTAGATTTGTAATATCCAAAAATTTCTCATTCCCATAGATTTGATTAATCACATCCTTGTCCTGGCCTATTGCCGCTGCAAGAAATGTAATTCCTTTCCGTTCATATTCGGCTATGGTCTGTTGCATATCATTGATTGCATAATTGCCGGTATAATCATCCATGGCTTTGGGTTGCCCATCACTGATGCTGATCAATAACTTTGTTTGCACAGGTGAACCCGCTAATCGGTCCGCCATAATTCTAAGAGCCATCCCATCACGATTATTACTTCTGGCACGAATTCCCATAAGTCTGAATCGATCATTGGCATCTGTTCGATCAAAATCGGTATAGGCATAAATCGACATTTGCTCCAGTTTGGAAGCATCGGCTGTATCCCCATAGATCAGTATAGGAATATGACAAATTTGACAAAATTCATATACGGCTATCACTGCACGTTTTGCAGCTTCTAATCTCCCAAAAGCCGACATGGATGCTGACTCATCAACCCTTAAACCGACCACAAGGGAAGGGGATTCTGTTGGAGGACGTTTCTTGGCAAAATACCTAAAATCCTGGTAAGCAACACTATCCGCTTGAAATTTGCTGCCATAAAATTGATTCCGCGCAAATTCAGAAGTTGTCTCATGTTCCAACAATGGTAGTGTCTTTCTGGCAATTTCGCGCACGACAGGCATGATTTCTTTGCTGAGACTGATATATTCCTGCTCAGACTCAACACTGTAATCAGGACAGTGAACAATGAGCTTAACCCTTTTATGAATAGAATCGGACACAACCTCCCTTGCGTCGCGATTCAGCTTTTTACGGAAATCTCGATTTTTTTGTTTCTCTTCGTCTGACATTGTTTCAGGATTTGCCCTATGATATTTAGGAGTTCCCTCCTCCCCTATATCTGAGCTTTCCATATCGGTTGAATCATCCGAAACGTCGGAAGTGCTTTCATCACTATCCGCAGATTTTTTTAATGCGATACCCTGCTCCTCCACCTTCTTAGCGTGGTCAAAATCCGTATCGTCGATATTTCCGGATGTTCTTATCTCTACTTCATCAAAAATTCTTTTTTTTTTATTTCAATCTCAATTTGATCTAAACTCGCTAACAAACCATGGTTTTTCAGTGATTCCTCCAATAGTTTAATCTCTTCGGAATCGGTTGTTATCTTATAGATGACTTTATGATAAAGGGATTCTTTTGCTGAAGCACCTTCGGCAACCGCATCCGCCCAATAGAAATATGAACGCATACCCGCTACGCCTTTAATTGCATTAGCACGGGCAGTTTTGTCCAAGATAATAATGATTTCTGTTAAAACATCCAACACCTTTTCATCCGTATAACCGGTTTTGGACATTGCCCGTTCTATCATGATTTCTTTGGTTGGCAGGTCCATCTTTTCCGTATGCTGAACTCTGTCACGCAATGCTTCATTTAGCGGTCTGGTCCCTGCATAACTCCGGTTTGTTGTAATGACCGCTATGAAATCCGGGTGTCTGCGTATGATTTCTGTGGGAAGGTTAATGCTCCCATCCAGCTCTAAGGCAGAGTTGAGTGCCATCAGCACCGCGGCATCCCGAATAACGGTTGGTTCTTGGATCTCCAGAAGATAGCCATTTTGATAGGCTCTGACGATTTCGGAGGGGTAAAATCGATACTCAACCACCTCGTCCTTGGTATTTTGCTCCGCAGGCTCCATATTTTCTAATCGATCCGATGAAATTACCGGCAAAATAGCGCCAATAACGTCCGATTTATCCATATCGGCAAAACAAGTCACTTTCACATAAGGAAGTCCGAATTCAGCGGACAATGCTTTGGCAAGTTGCGTTTTACCGGAACCGGCGTCACCCTCTAACAGAATATTGGCGATTTTCATTTCCCCGCGATGCCAGTTCCGCTTTATTTCTTTGCAAATACGCAGTTCTTCCTCACTTACCGTATGAGATAACGGCTTTTTCCAAATAAGTCCTTTCTCTATATCCGTCAGTTGTCTTGTTGGTGATAATTTAAATTCTCCCTGATTTTTCATACCTTTCACCTTTCCAAAATTGGTTAATACCCCATTTCTTTCAGTAGACTGGATAAGACGCGAAGGCGTTCTCCAATCATTTCACCATCATCACTAAGTGCCTGTGCAAACAACTTGATATCATTATCAATCATGGGATTTTCTGCACACACGGATACACTCATTGCATCCCCTTGCAGACCAATGCGGTCAATCATCGTGTTATCAGGGTCATACATTTTCGGGAAACGATAGGCATCCTGAAAATATAAGCTGCTTCTGCAAATCAAAACGGCAAGGTCAAGGACACGGTGCATAGGCAGCTCCTCCGACTGTCTTGACCATTTTTCCCCAGTATATCTCCAAACTTTTGCCGAGATTTCGACTTTTCCCCTGTCATTCCACTGTGCCAATCCCAGGGATAAACCTTTTGCATCCGTATTCCCGGCGTAACGGCCGTCAACCTGCTCATAATTTTCTGAAACGATAACAGGTTTATGTTTTAAAGTAGTTGGTATTTTCATTTTTTCCACACTCTCCATTTTCAATTTACTAAATTACTAATTTACTAAATTACTAAATAGTTAAATTTATATTACCCTGCTCTTTATCATCTGTCAATCCAGTTATTCAACCAAAACTTGCTCATGCGAAAAAAGGTACCATCCATCTCTATGTATTTGTTTTTTTGCACTCTGATTTCACTGTTGCACTACATGGAAAATTCCTGTTAGATTTCGCTCCGTATCGAAACTAAATAGAGGCTGCTCGCTAGGTTATTAACCTTTCGAGTCAGCCTCTTTCAATGTCTATTTATTGTATTTCATAAAACCGTATCCATTATCAGTTATTCAACATCAAAACCCGCATCTTTCCAAGCCGCTGTTCCACCATCGATATAAGCCACGTCTTGAAAGCCCATTTGCTTCAGCAAGTAGGCTCCTAGAGAAGCTTGTCCGCCAGCGCCGCATGTAACTAAAATCGGGCGGTTCCTATCGGAAAGCCGCTCATCACGCAGGCGCTCAGGCACGCCTAAATCCGCCCGAATAGGCAGCATGCCTAAGGAAATGTTTACACTGCTTGGAATAAGTCCGCATGCTCCTGCATCAGCGGCATCCTGGACGTCAATGACCAAAGTCTCAGGATTAGCATTCATTTTTTCTCTTGCTTCCTTAGAGGAAATTCCAGGCACATTCTCACGCGCTTCAGTCACCATGTCTTTAAAGGTTTTTGCCATTTGGGTTTACACTCCTTGTTTAATGGTTTATATAAATTAGTTGTTGCTTTCGCCAAATTCTTCGTCAAATCCGCTTCTACATGTTAGGCGGGGTAGCCTCCGCCAGGCGGCGGCCAAGCTCCATTCATTCGGCGGAGCAAAACGATTTCTCCCAAGTGATAAGAATTGTGAGAGGCAATGTTGCGCAATATCCCCGCTTTCGTCTCAGTTGGAAACTTTTCAAGAGTCTCATCCAGCTGTGACGTTCGAGCAAACTCACAAGCTCTCTCAATTCCTTGCAGAAAAGATTGAACAATCGTCTCCCATTCCTCTTCACTCTCCGGACGTTCCGCAGTAGGCCAACTATCCATGACGCTAGAAGGCAATTCAGGCTTGTCTCCCTCAAGGTAAGTCAACAAAAATTCCTGCCAGAAGCTCATATGCTTCAACAACTGATAAATGGTGTATGGCGCACCCGCAGTGCGAATGCCTGCAAGCTCAGCCGTAATATCGCGCAGGGCTCTAGTTATCGGAATATGTCCTCGTTCTCCGACCAATGATTTTACAAGTGCTTCACCAAACGCTCGATTGGATTCATTCATAGGTATAGCTGTCATCTTCACCCTCCTCCATTATTTTATATGCCCTTAAATTGATAGTTTAAAATTAAATTGCGTGAAATATAATTTAATTTTATCCCAAATTTACGTAATTCGTCAAGTTGATTCGTTTCATATAACTTTTATATTTGGTCCTCGGATGGTATATTGGTTTTGGAACAGTTAAATGATACAATATGGAAATGATAGACAATCAAACCTAAGGAGTGAAATTAATGGCTATTGATGTATATCTTAATTTTAATGGAAACACTCGTGAAGTCATTGAGTTTTACGCAGATGTATTTGGACTGGACAAGCCACAAATCATGACCTTTGGAGATACACCACCAGACCCATCCTATCCGCTTCCTGAGGAAGCCAAAAATTTAGTTATGCATGCACGCCTCAGCATTTCTGGAAGTACGGTTATGTTCTCCGATGTTTTCCCAGGAATGCCTTACGTTGCTGGTAACAACATTAGCCTTTCCTTAGTCAGCAAAGATATCGATGAAGTGAAATCAGCTTTTCATAAGTTGAAAGAAGGCGGCAAAGTAGGCATGGAGCTTCAAGAAACTTTCTGGAGTAAATGCTACGGCAACCTTGAAGATAAATTCGGCATTCAATGGCAGTTTAACTACGACAATGGTGAAACGGTTTATTAATTAATCTTTTCACAATACAAAAAGGATATCTTCAATTACAATATGGGAGAAACCAATTTTGATATGGACTCCAAAAACCGAATCCTTAAGGATCGCTTATCATATTCCTCTAACGTCAACTCCATACAGCCCTCCATATCCTTCCAGAACGTGTTTTCCAGCTTCTTCGCCGTCTCTGCATGATACATCAAAGCGTTTGTCTCGAAATTCAGCCGCAGGCTGCGAATATCGAAGTTAGCCGTCCCAACAGAGGCAACCTGCCCATCGACGATGATCGTTTTCGCATGAAGAAAACCATGATCATACAAATAGCATTTCACTCCTGCTCGCAGCAATTCTCCTACATAATACAAGGAAGCCCAATGAACAAACATATGATCTGCTTTCTGTGGGATCATGATTCTAACGTCAATGCCCGATAGAGCTGCAATGCGCAGCGCATTCAACATGCTTTCTTCAGGAATAAAATACGGAGTCTGCAATAGGATTCTGCTCTTGGCCATGTGAATCATTTTTAGGAATGTAAACACGAAATGCGGCCAAGCTTCATTAGGTCCACTTGCCACAATTTGCATAGGTACCTGCTCCAGGCTATTGGCTTTCGTATTATCGGGAAAATACTGCGGTTCAACTTCCATTTGCTGCACAGATGCTAAGTTCCAGTCCAGAATAAATCTCGACTGCAAAGCACGAACAACGCTTCCAGTCAAACGAAGGTGCGTATCTCGCCAGTACCCGAATCGCGGATCTAAACCCAAATATTCATTACCGACATTGAATCCACCAATATACCCAATCTGACCATCAATGATAACTAATTTACGATGATTGCGATAATTTACCCGATAGTTCAGGAACGGAATACGCGATGGAAAAAATGCAGCTTTTTGCCCGCCAGCTTTTTGGAAATCTCGAAAAAAGGACTCCTTCAAGGACCTTGAACCAATATCGTCATACAAGAATTTAACGTGGACACCTTGCTCTGCTTTTCTTGTGAGAGCTTCTATGATCTTGTGACCCAGCGAATCATTCTTGACGATGTAATACTGCAGATGTATATGGTTTTCCGCAGCTTCAATTTTCATCAATAAATCATTGAATTTAGCCACACCGTCTGTGAAAATATGTACACCATTATCTTGCGTGAGAAATGCATCATTCGTTGCGACATTCAGATAAATCAAATCTCGATACTGACTTACCATCGGATCAATATAGGGCAACGTCCCGTCAATCAGCTGTTCCCTCTGCTCAGAAATGACGGTTTGCACTCTTTCCAGCATACGGCGATTCCATTTATACAGCTTTCTGCGGCTCAAATTTTGTCCAAGCATCACATAGAGCAGGAAGCCGAGAATCGGAATGAATAAGAGCACCATGAGCCATGACCATGTTGCCGCCACGTTTCGACGTTCTAAGAACACAACCGTTATGGCAAGTAAAATATTGATCACAAAAACGACAGTTAGTACATGTGATAACCAGTCCATAACACCACTCCAAACCATTTATATCCACTCTTCACTATTATACCTGAATTTCGACAAATTAGGAAAAGACCCCCTATTCACATCGTGAATAAGAGGTCATTAACAAGCTGCCATTTATGCTATTTTCTTAATTAGGCACAGTTTTCTCAAATAATAAACGCCGCCTACTTTAATGACATCATCCGAATAAGCTTCAATCAATGAACCTGCGTCTTCCAATTCACCATCAAACCACACCTCTACTGGTGTTTGAAATAACATGCAATGGTACATATCTGCATCCGTTAAACATACCTCAGTCCGGCTCATTATGAACAACTGCCTCTCCTACAAATTTCACCCGGTACTGTCTTTATCGACACGATCAGGGATAAAATGAAGAGGAACAAAACAGAAGAAAACTGGAAGCAAAGTGCTTCCAGTCTCCTCTTAATCGTTAACCATCACTTTATAAAGTGCGATATACTGCTGTGCTGACTTTTTCCAGCTGAAATCGCCTTTTTTCATATTTTGCTGAATTTTCAGCCATGCCTCTCTATCATTCTTGTAGAAAAATACAGCACGGCGAATGATATGCAGCATGTCATGCGCGTTATAATTGCTGAATGTGAACCCGGTTCCTTCACCCGTGAACTCATTGTAAGGCTGCACGGTATCTTTCAGACCGCCAGTTTCTCTGACAATGGGTACAGAGCGATAACGAAGTGCTATCAACTGCCCAATCCCGCAAGGCTCAAACTGTGACGGCATCAAGAATAAGTCAGATGCAGCATAGATTTGATGTGCTAAAGACTCATCGAAGTAGATTTGAGCAGACACCTTATCTGGATGCGTTTGAGCCGCATGCCGGAACATTTGCTCATAGCTGTATTCACCTGTTCCGAGAACAACGAGTTGGATGTCTAATGTTAGGATCTCCGAAATGACATGTTGGATGAGATCAAGCCCTTTTTGCTGCACCAAGCGAGTGACCAACGCAATCATCGGTACATCAGCATTCACAGGCAGTCCCAAGCGCTCCTGCAGAGCTAGCTTATTCTGCTGCTTTTTCGGTAAGGAATCTCGATAATTCACCACTAGATGCGCATCGGTCATTGGATCGAACACATCATAATCAATGCCATTCACAATGCCCGTTAACTGATCTTTGCGATGACGAAGCAAGCTGTCCAAAGATTCACCATAAAAAGGAGTTTGAATTTCCTCGGCATAGGTCTGACTTACCGTTGTTATCTGATCCGAATAGAGGAGACCGCCTTTGAGGAAGCTTGCGCCACCATGCAATTCAAGCGCAGTTCCTGTGAAATGATCGTCTGATAAACCGAACAAATCTTTGAATAGGGATTGATCAAACACACCCTGGTATTTCAAATTATGAACGGTAGACATCGTCTTCATCTCACTATAGAAAGGGAGATGTTGATAATGCGCCTTCAGCAGCACAGGAATCATACCGGTTTGCCAATCATGGCAATGAATCACATCCGGCTGGAAATCAAGCAACGGGAGCGCCTCAATAACCCCTCTGCAGAAGAACCCAAAGCGCTCAGCCTCGTCACCATATCCATAAATGCCTGGACGCTTGAAATAAAATTCATTATCCACGAAATAGAAGGTGACTCCTTCATGCTGAAGCATCTCTATCCCGATGTATTGCTTTCTCCAACCGATGTACACATCAAATGTAATGACCTTCGTCATGGCTTTCCGATAAGCAGCTGGGATATCGCCATACTTAGGTAAAATAACCCGCACATCCAGTCCTTGACGAGTAAGCTCCTTAGGCAACGAGCCAATTACGTCAGCTAGACCGCCTGTTTTAATAAAAGGTACAGCCTCAGATGCAGCAAATAGTACTTTCATCTTCCTACTCCTTTTATTGATCTAGATCACTTTCGTTTTCGCAGCAATGAATGGTGCTTTGTTATCTCCCGTTAAGACACGTCCACGACTAATGAAGACATCCTTATCGAGGATTGCGTTCTCAATGATAACATTCTCTTCAATCTCACAGTTTTGGAGAATGATGCTGTTCTTCACGTATGCGCCTTTTCGGATTTTCACACCACGGAACAGGATACTATTTTCCACTTTGCCTTCGATGATGCAGCCGTTTGCGATGAGTGCGTTTTTGGCTGCTGCCGTATCCAAGTACTTCGCAGGCGGTTCATCTTTAACTTTCGTGTAAATCAGGTTTTTCTGGAAGAAAAGCTCTCTCCAGATCGCTGGATTAAGCAGCTGCATACTGTGCTTGTAGTAGCCTTGAATCGAGTTCACAATTCCTACATGGCCTTCGAATTTGTAGCCATACACACTGAGCTTATCGATATTTTTCATAATGCCATCACGAACCAAATGATCGTAACCTTGCGCTAAGCAAGATTCAACCATATCCAGCAGCAGCGCTTTGCTCATGATGTACATTTCCATTGAAATGTTATTTGTACGCAATCTTCCTGTGTGATCCTCCATGAGAGTCACTTGCCCGCTGTCCTTAACCGCTAGGCGACGAAATTTCCCTTGAATATCCTCATCTGTTTGCTTATAGATAACCGTAATGTCTGCTTGTGTATCTTCATGATAACGTACAGCGTCACGCAGATCGAGGTTGCATACCATATGGCTTCGCGAAATAATGACAAGCTCTTCTTTACCACGGTAGAAATAATCTCTATGGCTGTAGAATTGGTATAAATCACCACGTGAAATGCCGGTTGGTTCATTGAGCACCGATGGGAGTACGAACAAGCCGCCCCGCTTCCGGTCCAAATCCCATTCTTTCCCCGAACCCAGATGATCCATGAGAGAACGATATTTATGTTGAGTGAATACAGCAACGTTATCAATGCCTGAATTCACCATATTGGACAATGTAAAATCAATTAATCGATAACGTCCGCCGAACGGCACGGATGCTGGGCAACGAAAGTAGGTCAGTTCTTCCAAATCATCCGGTTCATTCACTAAATTAATGACACCCATTATATGTTTCACTCGACATCATCCCTTCTGATTGGCATTCGCTGAAATTCGTTCATTGCCACCAATAAGTACAATTTCCCCTTTGCCATCTACCACAGCACCGTCTTCAACGACCGTGTTTTCACCGATAATCGCTTTGTTTATCGTTACGTTATTACCAATTTTGGCATTAGGCATAATGACGGAGTCACGAATTTGGCTTCCTTCGCCAACCTGTACACCGAAGAACAATACGGAATGATCGACATCCCCGAATATCGCGCAGCCTTCATTAACGAGTGAACGTTTAATATTCGCAGTTGGCGCCACATACTGAGCAGGCTGGTAGGGATTCTGGGAGTATACCCGCCAGTCCTTATCATTTAAATTAAGCTCATTATTGTCGTCCAGCAGGTCCATGTTTGCTTCCCACAGACTATCGATCGTACCTACATCTTTCCAGTAGCCTTCAAATGGATAAGCGAACATTCTCGCTTCATCTTTCAGCATCATTGGAATAATATCTTTCCCAAAATCTTTGCTGGAGTTAGGATTTTCCTCATCCTCAAGCAGATAAGATTTCAATACGCTCCAGTTAAAAATATAAATACCCATCGAAGCCAAGTTACTGTTCGCTTCTTTCGGTTTTTCTGCAAATTCAGTGATTTCCTGTTTGTCATTAACGCTCATGATGCCGAATCGGTTCGTTTCCTCCCATTTCACTTCAATGACAGCAATCGTTGCGTCGGCTTTCTTTTCTTTGTGGTAAGACAGCATTAGATCATAGTCCATTTTATAAATGTGATCACCCGAGATGACCAAAACATATTCGGGATCATATTGCTCAATAAAGCCAATATTGCGATAAATGGCATTCGCTGTTCCTTTATACCAATCCCCGCCTTTTTGCTCCATGAACGGCGGCAAGACCGTCACACCGCCATATTTGCGATCAAGATCCCACGAGCTTCCAATCCCAATGTACGTATTGAGTACGAGAGGTTGATACTGGGTTAGAACACCAACGGTGTCGATCCCTGAATTCGTACAATTGCTGAGGGTAAAATCAATGATACGATACTTCCCGCCAAAATGAACGGCTGGCTTGGCTAAATTGTTCGTCAGAACGCCTAATCTTCGTCCTTCTCCTCCAGCAAGGAGCATGGCAACACATTCTTTACTGCGCATATCTGATTTCCCCCTTCAACTTCGTCAATCACAGTTTGGAATTCACTCACACATTTTATATAAACAGCCGCAAGCGGCGGAATACACAACGCTAAACTATTAGGGAGCCCGTGCCATGAACGCTTTTCACTAGATATTGGCTCTGAGTTGCCTTGACCAGAACCGCCAAACTCGGGTGCATCGCTGTTAAAAACGACTTCGTACACACCATGCCGTGGAACGCCTATTCGGTAATCCGGGTGAACCACTGGGGTGAAATTACATACGAGAATCAAATCATCCTCAGGCGATTTCCCTTTGCGCATAAAAGTCACAACGCTCTGGCTCTCATCATGAGGGTTGATCCACTGGAACCCATCCGGATGATGATCCAGCTGCCACAACGCCGGTTGGTCCAAATAAAATTGATTAAGCGCCTTGACATAATGATGCATTTGACTATGTTTTTCGTATCCTTCAAGCAAAAACCAATCGAGTTCTTCGAGATCCTTCCATTCGTCGAATTGACCGAATTCACTGCCCATAAACAGCAGCTTTTTACCAGGGTGCCCCGTCATATACCCATAAAGAACACGTAGATTAGCAAATTTCTGCCAATAATCGCCTGGCATCTTATGAAGAAGCGAACGTTTGCCATGTACCACTTCATCGTGGGAAAGCGGCAGAACGTAATTTTCACTAAAGGCATACATGAATGAGAATGTGATCAGCTTGTGATGATACTTGCGATTGATAGGATCTAATTTCATATATCGCAGCATATCGTTCATCCAACCCATGTTCCACTTATAATTAAATCCGAGTCCTCCATCGTGGACTGGCGCAGTAACGAGCGGCCAATCGGAAGAATCCTCAGCCATCATCAAAGCATCAGGGTAGAAGGAGAAGACGACTTGATTCAGCTTACGCAGGAAGGTTATCGCTTCGGAATTATCATCCCCACCCCATTGATTCTTGATGGGATCCTCATTCCATCTGCCAAAATTCAAATGTAACATGGAAGCTACAGCATCCACTCTTATCCCATCAATATGATACATGTCCATCCAAAATACAGCATTTGAGATTAAAAAGGTTTGAACCTCGGGACGGCCAAAATCGAAAGTAAGTGTGCCCCATTCCAGCTTCTCGGCTTTGCGGGGGTCCTCATATTCATACAGCGGCTTTCCATCAAACTGCCGGAGTCCATGACTGTCCTTGCAGAAATGGCCAGGAACCCAATCCATGATGACCCCAATACCCTTCTGATGACACCGGTCAACGAAATGCATGAATTCCTTCGGGGTACCATGGCGGCTAGTTACGGAGAAATAGCCTGTTGCTTGATAGCCCCAAGAACGATCAAACGGATGTTCTGCGAGCGGCATTACTTCAATGTGCGTATACCCCATCTCAACGGCGTAATCGACTAACTCTTCAGCAAGCTGATCATAGGTATACAAGTCTTCACTAAGTCGGTCCTTTTTGCGCCACGTACCCAGATGAACTTCATAAATGGATAGCGGCTTATTGTAAGCGGGGCTTTCCTTTTTCTGCTGCTGCCATGCCTGATCCTTCCATTCGTAACCTTCTAGATCAACGACACGCGATGCGGTACCCGGACGTAATTCCGAGTAAAAGGCATACGGGTCTGCCTTCAACAAAATCTGGCCCGTCACGCTATGAATTTCAAACTTGTAATAATCACCTTCACTTGCTTCTGGAACGAACAATAGCCATAAGCCAAGCGTACTAAACTTCTCCATACGATGAGTACCAGATTGCCAACTGTTGAAATCACCAAGCAAGTTAACTTGTTTGGCATGAGGTGCCCATACGGCAAAACGAACTCCCTCTTGCCCTTTTGTTTTACTTACATGCGCCCCTAAGATGCGATAACTGTGGTAAAGGGATCCTTCATGAAGCAGAAACAAATCTTCTGGGCTAGGTTTACTAACATTTGCCCCCACGTTATCCCTCCTTAAATCAACCTGATTTCGTCAAAACTGGATGTTACTTATATCGGCCTTACGTTACAAATACAACAAGCAGGCAAAGAATCCTGCATTTTTACATTAAAAAAAAAGGAAATTACTTAACCCTCGGTGAATTGTTTGAGGGACATTATATCGAGAGGTGGAACACTAATTATGAAAGATAAAGTAAAGGGTCTTATCGTTGGTTTAACGATCGGTTCCGTATTAAGCGGGACCGCAGCATTTGCAGCAAACAGTCAAATTGAAGTAGCATTCCGAAGTCTTAAGTACATGTTTGATGGTGTTGAGAAAGCACCTTCCGAAGCTAAAGGATTTATTTATGAAGGCTCTACCTATGTACCCCTTAGATTTGTAAGTGAAGCACTTGGGAAGAAGGTTGAATGGGACGAAGAGAATGGAACCATTTGGATCGGCAACAATCCTAATCATGTGGTTGCAACTTACAAAGGCGGAACTGTGACCAAGGGTGAATTTGATACCTTCTTTGCTTTGCAAGCGCTCTTCAATGGAGGTCATGCTGCCTCTAAAGATGACCCTGCCTACCAAAAAAGCATGATCACACAGCTCATTCAAAACCGAATTCTTTTCGGTAAAGCATCAGAGGCCGACCAGAACGCTGCCAAAGACGGTGCTGTTAAACAAATCGCTGCCTGGAAAAGCCAATTTGGCGAAGCAAAGTTCCTAGACGATTTGAAAAAGGTAAACACGACAGTTACTGACCTTCAGTACTTTCTAGTAGGCAGCATTGGAGCACAAAATTATATCAAGTCCAGCATTACTGATTCCCAATTAAAAGCGAAATATGATGAAACACTTAAAACAGATAAAAATGCTTTTATGATTGCCTCCGTGCGTCACATTTTAATTGGATTAAATGACCCATCTAGCTCTGATAACAAAGTTCTTCGTACCAAAGAGGAAGCACTCAAACGGGCAAAAGAAGTTCAGCAAAAGCTTAAGAATGGTGAAGATTTCGCTAAATTGGCCAAAGAATTCTCAGATGACCCGGGTTCTAAAGATGCTGGCGGTCTTTATACGGATGCCGATGTAAGTCAGTGGGTACCTGAATTTAAGAAAGCAGCTATCGAGCAAACGATCGGAACAATCGGTGATCCCATTGCGACAGATTTCGGCTATCACGTTATTAAAGTAGAAGCCAGATCCGTTAAATCTTTTGATTCTGTAAAAGAACAGCTGAAAGCTTCACTTGAGCAACAGCAATTTCAACAATTTGCAGAAAAAGAACTGCCTAGTTTGATTGAAAAGATCGATTTAGGTCAATAAATGGTGTACAATGAATGTTTGTTAAAGTATACAAGTTGAAGGATGGAATGCAGCATGTTTTATGCAAAAGACTGGGTTGATTATGAGCTTCTCGATACAGGCGGCGGCGAAAAGCTCGAACGTTGGGGCACGATCGTCCTAAGAAGACCAGACCCGCAAATCATTTGGCCGTTACAAAAAGAAACGCCGGCTTGGCGTCAAGCTGATGCCCATTATCACCGCAGCTCCAGTGGCGGCGGACAATGGGAGCAGCGCGCTGAGCTTCCTGAACGCTGGACGATTAACTATGACCAGAAGTTGTCCTTTTATATTAAGCCAACGAGCTTCAAGCATACGGGCTTATTCCCTGAGCAAGCAGTCAACTGGAAATGGATGATGGACAAAATCCAAGGAGCTGGACGTCCGATCAAGGTACTGAACCTGTTTGCTTATACAGGTGGAGCTTCGTTGGCTTGCGCTTACGCAGGTGCCGAAGTATGCCATGTGGATGCCTCCAAAGGTGTCGTTCAATGGGCTAAGGAAAATCTGCATCTGAGCGGACTAGGCAGCCGTCCTGTTCGATTTATCACGGATGACGTATTCAAATTCGTACAAAGAGAACAGCGCCGCGGAAGCAAATACGATGCGATTATCATGGATCCTCCTTCCTACGGTCGCGGACCGAATGGTGAGACTTGGAAATTGGAAGATGACCTCTTCCCTTTCATTGAGACCTGCCAATCGATTCTGACAGACAATCCGTTGTTCCTGTTGATCAACTCTTATACAACGGGTATCTCGGCAACTGTGCTCCAGAACATCTTGAGCATGGCGATGAAATCCAAGCATGGCGGCACGATCTCCAGTGGCGAAATCGGCCTACCGATCACCCACTCCGGCTTGATGCTTCCTTGCGGCATTCTGGGACGCTGGGAGGCGTAACGGTGGCAGCATCTAGAGATGGCTCGGGAGCATCACAAATTCCGATACTGTTCGAAGACAACCACATTCTTGTGGTTGAGAAGCCCGTCAACATGCCTACGCAGGAAGACGATTCCCGTGATCCAGATCTGCTGAATATGCTGAAAGCAGATCTCAAGCTCCGTCATAACAAGCCCGGCAACGTATATCTTGGGCTTGTACACCGGCTTGATCGTCCCGTTGGCGGCGTGATGGTTTTCGCCAAAACATCAAAAGCCGCGTCCCGATTATCTGACGCGGTAAGAACGAGGCAGCTCGACAAGACTTACGTCGCTGTCGTGCATGGCAAGCCGCCACAGTCGTCCGCTACGCTGCGCCACTGGCTTTGGAAGGACACGCGGACGAATACCGTCAGCGTGGTCAGAGAAGGCCAGCAGGACGCCAAGGAGGCTGTGCTGGACTATAAGCTGCTCGGCAGCCAAGACGGGCTCAGCTTGATCCAGATCAAGCTGCACACCGGGCGGCCGCATCAAATTCGCGTGCAGCTGGCAGCCATCGGCTGCACGCTCTACGGCGACCAGCGTTACGGCAGCGCGGTCAACAAACCCGGCCAGCAGCTTGCGCTGTGGGCCACGGCTCTTGCCTTTGAGCATCCAACGCTCAAAGAGACGCTGCGCTTTCGGTCGCTGCCGCCTGTGCAGCGGCCCTGGAGCGAATTTACACTCCCAGAGTTGTAAATTCATTCAGTCACCTAGGTCGCTATTAATTGGCGACCTTCCCAAGCAAATATATAAGCAATTTCTGATTATGGGCGGAAACGCGGCTCAGGTACGAATCCAAAAGTTGTTCCCGGATTCTCATACCTCGCTCGCATTCCGCCTTTCCTTTTTCCGTGACATTGACCCAAACGATGCGGCGGTCCTTCTCATCCCGCTCCCTGACGATCAATTCACTTTTCTCCATCCGATCTAATAGTGTTGTCACAGCTGCAGGCGTTGTGGATAAATATTCGATTAAATCAGAAGGCTTCATCCGTTCATTCGTCATAAGCAGCTCTAACACGTTAAGCTGTCCTTCAGTAATAGTAGGGGCTAATCCTACCTCCATCTGGTTCTTCAATTCCTTAGACAATTTCAACCACAGCTTCCCAAATTCATCAGAATACAATCTCATCAACTCGCTTCCAACATCTCCTAAGGCAAGTATAGCACGCCTTTTCTTCGGTTTAAAGGTTAATGCCATTAATATTTTCAGACAAAAGCTGCACGGTTTGAGACATGCTGTGGCTTGCTGTCGATCGCTCCATTACTTTGTCCGATTAACAAGAAATCGTCCATGCTTCTCGACTTCTTTTAACACCTAGCCCACTTCTTACATATACTGTGTTGCAGGTATGTACAGTTTTTACGAATGAAAACAGCTTCTATGGCTTCTTAGTTATCGTAAAAAGAAGACTTTCGATACCTTCTCACAACTGGTTGGCATAACTTAAAATTGATTTTTGAGTCGTGCAGCGCTCACGAGAGTAGTTGGGCTATTGTGTTATCAATGTTGTATTTTATATATTTTATACAACAATTAACACGCCAAAAGGCTATTTTGCTACTTAATGTTGCATTTCGTACAACATTTTGAGCACATTTGTTGCGAAATGGACGATATTGGGCCAAATTGTTGTACATTACGCAACATCGAAGGGAGATAGACGAGATTTAGGCAGCAATTGTTGCATTTTCTACAACATCTTTCAATAGCTAATATGAATTCACTCATCCAGCAACCTTAAGTGAGCATATATGACAATTGATCCCGATGTAACACACCTCAATATAGAACAAAATTGGATGAATGAATCGACGGTCTCAAAAGTCTTAGGCTCACGAGGATTGTTTATAAGAAAACTCAAAGGAGTGGTTTAAGGTGGAAGCTTGGAAAATTGAGCTTGGTAAGAAAGCACTCGAGGCTGGCATAATGAAAGACCCACAGTGGCTGGATCGATTAGACGAACCGATGCCCCTGTGGGTCCTATTGGAGTTAGCTTTTATGCTCATTGAGAAGCTGGATCCACCTACAGTCAGCTATGATTGAGGGAATCTCAGGATCTCTACGATCGCATCTGTTTTGGAAACAGGAATAAGTTGTTTACCTTGTGCTTTTCGATCCTCTAGAGGTGCTGTCTCTGTTGAGAAACGCAGCTTCTCTCCATTACTCATAATAGCCGTAATGAGATAATCCATTTTCACGATAAATGTGCGAATTAACGCTGAACCGTTAGGTCTCACACGCTTGCCTTCTTTAAATTCGAAGGTAAGTATGCCTTTCCCGCCGCGTCCTTGGATCGGATAGTCCACGACTAGAGAACGCTTCGCATACCCGAGGTCCGAGATGACCAGCACTTCCCCTTCATCCCCATAAATCCACTCGGCCGAGATGACTTCATCGTCTTCTTTGAGCTGGATGCCGCGCACACCCGCGGCCGCACGACCCATCGGGTTCACTTCCTCCTCACGGAAACGGATGCTCATGCCCTGCTTCGTGACAAGCAAAATTTCTTTCGTATTGTCACTTAGGTGTACTTGCAGGACTTCATCATTATCACCGAGCTTACAGGCCACAATTCCGTTTGAGCGGTTCGTCATATATTCTTTCAAGCTCTGTACGCTTCACTTGTCCTTTGCGTGTAACGAACACAAGAGACTTGGTCGGATCCTCAAAACCTTTCACCGGAATAACGTTAACGATGCGATCTTCCTTGGCAATAGGAATGACATTCACAATCGCGGTGCCGTTCTCTTTCCACTTGTACTCAGGTACTTGGTGAACAGGCAGTAAGTAATATTGACCTTTTTTCGTGAAGATCAACAAGCTTTCAATCGTATTCACATCGAGCAGGAAGCGTAAGTAATCGCCTTCCTTCAGTCCTGTATTCTCAAGCTCTCCGCCTGATCGTGTGAAGGAAAGTTTGCTCGTACGTTTCAAGTAACCTTCATTGGACAACGTAACAAGGACGTCCTCCGCGTTCACGAGTACTTCAAGATTAACTTTCAGTTCTTCCACTTCACCTTGGATGTCCGAGCGGCGGTCAATACCATACTTCTTGCGGATTTCGCCCATCTCATCTTTAATTACGCCTAACAGCTTCTTCAAGCTGCCAAGGATACCACGTAAGTAGGCAATCGTTTTCTCAACATCTTTCAACTCTTTTTCAAGCGTTGTGATCTCTAAATTCGTTAATCGGTATAATTGCAAAACAAGAATAGCATCTGCTTGCCGCTCTGAAAATCCAAACTTCTCAACAAGGTTATTTTGCGCATCCTGCCGATTCTTGGAAGCTTTTATCGTTGCGATAACCTCGTCTAGAATGTTAAGAGCTTTGACAAGTCCCTCTAACACATGTGCACGGTCTTCTGCTTTCTCGAGCTCATATTGAGAGCGGAACGTAACAACTTCCTTCTGATGCCCAATGTAAGCTTCAAGAATTTCACGAATACCTAATTGACGAGGTGCTTTATTCACAATCGCAACCATATTGAAATTGTAGGTTACTTGCAAGTCTGTTTTCTTTAGTAAGTAAGCCAAAATACCCTGGGCATCAGCTTCCTTCTTAAGCTCCACGACAATCCGTAACCCATTACGACCGCTTTCATCGCGTACTTCGGCAATTCCTTCAATTTTCTTTTCAAGCCGAATGTTCTCCATGGCCGTAACCAGACGAGATTTGACAACTTGATAAGGAATTTCCGTGATTACAATTTGCTGTCTGCCGCCGCGCATATCTTCTATCGCCGTTTTTGAACGTATGTAAATACGGCCTTTTCCCGTGCGATAAGCTTCGCGAATGCCTTCTTCACCCATGATAATGCCGGAAGTCGGAAAATCGGGCCCTTTGACGATTGTCATTAATTCTTCGACTGTAATCTCAGGCTTGTCGATCATGGCTGTGCAGGCATCAATGATTTCACGCAAATTATGTGGTGGAATTTCCGTTGCGAACCCGGCTGAAATCCCGCTGACACCATTCACGAGCAAATTCGGATACCGCGCTGGGAGCACGACGGGTTCCTTCGTGGAATTATCGAAATTATCCTTGAACATGACCGTACGTTTCTCGATATCACGCAGAAGTTCCATCGCGATCTCAGAAAGTCTAGCCTCTGTGTAACGCATAGCTGCCGGCGGATCATCATCTAGTGATCCCCAGTTGCCATGGCCATCCACAAGTGTATGGCCCATCTTCCATGGCTGCGCCATACGAACCATACCATCATAAATGGAGGCATCTCCGTGTGGATGGTAATTCCCCATGACATCACCGACGGTTTTAGCCGATTTACGATAAGGTTTATCAGGGGTATTGCCAGAGTCGTACATCGCGTACAAAACACGTCGTTGTACAGGTTTCAAACCATCCCTTACATCTGGAATCGCGCGATCCTGAATAATATATTTAGAATAACGCCCGAAACGATCGCCAACGATCTCCTCCAGAAAGGCAGGTAAAAACTCTTCTAATATGCTCATCTTTCATTCACCACTCTTTTTGGTCTACTCTACATATTCGGTAAAATCGACGTTCTCGATAATCCAGCGCTTGCGTGGATCCACCTTGTCGCCCATTAATGTTGTTACTCGTCGTTCCGCCTTAGCGGGATCTTCAATCTGTACTTGCAGCAAGGTACGGCTTTCCGGATTCATCGTCGTTTCCCACAGCTGCTCCGGATTCATCTCACCAAGACCTTTATAACGCTGCAGCTCGGTATTTTTACCAAGTTCCTTAACAACAACCTGCAGTTGATCGTCCGTCCAAGCGTACTTGTGTCCAGCATTCTTGCCTTTTCTTGTCACTTTATAAAGCGGAGGCTGTGCGATGTACACCTTGCCCTGATCGATCAATGGCTTCATATAGCGGTAAAAGAAGGTCAAAAGCAGAACCTGAATGTGCGCACCGTCCGTGTCTGCATCTGTCATAATAATAATTTTGCCGTAATTCATCTCTTCTGCTTCGAATTCAGAGCCAACTCCGGCCCCAATAGCGGCGATGATCGCTTTGTATTCATCATTTTTCATAATATCGAGAAGCTTGGACTTCTCGGGATTCATCGGCTTTCCTTTGAGCGGTAAAATCGCTTGGTGCTTGGAATCACGTCCTTGCTTAGCAGAACCGCCGGCGGAATCTCCTTCGACAATGAACAACTCATTGCGCTGCAAATCCTTTGATTGTGCAGGGGTTAGCTTACCATTCAGGTTCGAGCTCTCACTCTTTCCTTTTTTACCGCTGCGAATTTCTTCCCGCGCTTTGCGAGCTGCTTCTCGTGCTTTGGAAGCTTGTACAGCCTTCTTCAACATCATTTGCGCGATTTGCGGATTTTCCTCCAAGAAAACAGTCATTTTATCGGAAACAACCGCATCCACTGCACTTCTTGCATTAGCGCTTCCAAGCTGATCTTTCGTTTGACCGACGAACTCGACATCGCCCATCTTGATATTGATGACAACCATCATACCTTCCCGTAGGTCGGTACCATCTAGATTTTTTTCTTTTTCTTTGATAATGCCCCCTTTACGGGCATATTCATTCATGACGCGTGTATAAGCTGTCTTAAAGCCAGTCTCATGCGTACCGCCGCCGCGGGTAGGGATTGAGTTAACGAAAGAAGCGATCGTTTCCGTGTACCCGTCATTGTATTGAAGGGCCACCTCGACTTCGATTTCATCTTTTTCTGCGGCAAAGTGAATCACAGGATGAAGAACCGTTTTCTCTTCATTCAGGAATTCAACAAATTGACTTGCGCCACCCTCATATTGAAAAGTGTCCAACTTATCCGAACGTTCGTCTTTCAAGTTAACGAGCAGTCCTGAGTTGAGGAAAGCAATTTCTTGCAGACGTTCAGCTAAAGTATCGTAGTTTATGGTAGTGCCGCCTTGGAATACGCGTTTGTCTGGCTTGAAGGTTACTTTTGTCCCTGTACGGTTCGTATTTCCTACGACTTCAAGTCCAGTAACCGGTTCACCAACATGCTCGATTCCCGCATCGTCTACCCAATATTCAAAGCGCATTTTATGCACTTTGCCATCTCGATAAATTTCTACTTCCAGCCATTCGGATAAAGCATTCGTTACCGATGCGCCAACACCATGGAGTCCGCCAGACTTCTTATAGCCTGATCCACCAAATTTGCCGCCGGCATGTAAAATAGTAAATACAACTTGCGGAGTTGGCACGCCGGTCTTATGCATACCGGTTGGAATCCCCCTACCATTGTCCTGAACCGTAATGGACTGATCTTTATGTATCGTCACATTAATCTTCGAACAATGTTTGGCAAGATGCTCGTCAACCGCATTGTCCACGATCTCCCAGATCAGATGATGAAGACCTGATGCACTTGTACTACCGATATACATCCCTGGTCTTTTACGAACCGCTACAAGACCTTCCAAGACTTGAATATCATCAGCCTCATAATTCGATGTTGGGGCTATTGCTTTCGCAAATTCTAGCTGCTCGGACATTGAAGCCCTCCTTTATCTAAGTTAACCGTTAATTCAAAACATCTTTTCGTGAAAATACAGTAAAAGAAACAATGAGTGAAGCGATCGCCCACACACTTAAAACGCTTAATGAGAAGGTCAAGTCCATCCCTTTAATAGGCGGAAGGCCTCCAGTTAAATACTTGGTTAAGTCCAAATTGACCATAAACAAATATTTCGCCGTTTCCCAAGACGACACCATGTTGGAAAGAATGGTTCCTGATATTAATACGGCAAGCATGACCCCCATACCTGCTGCTGTGGAACGAATGAGAACCGATAGCATTAGTGACATAAGTGCAACAACTAATGCTGAGAACCAAACCAATCCAAACTCCATGATAAGAAAGAACCATTGATCAACCGCACGTACAAGACTGAAATCCACTTCCGTACCTGTCAGTTGAATACCTGTAAATACAGGCATCGTCCATCCGTTATAGCCGAAAACAACACCGGAAATCAAATAACATAAGACGCCAGTGGACAATACAGTTAGCGAAGTAAAGAAGACAACCGTAATTAATTTACTCAATAGGATTTTCCATCGCCGGACCGGTCTTGTCAACAATAATTTAATAGTCCCCGTAGAATGCTCAGATGATACGATGTCAGCGGAAATGACCATGATAATGAGCGGAATGAATAAACCAACCGCATTTTTCACAAACTCGCGTGTAAAAGTAACCGCATTCGGTGTACTCGGATCTACATCCTTTTCAAGATAATAGTTAGCGATCTGAATTTGAACTCTAAGCTGTTGTTTCCACTCATCCGGCGTTCGAGCCGAGCTTAGACGCTTTTCCCAGTCGGCAATTTTCTGCCGTTGGTCCGCCTTCCAGTCCGTTGTACCAAACTGCTTTTGTGTATTTTGGGCAACTCGCATTTGAGCATAAGTGAACATAGGGATTAATGCAAGAAGTATTAGTAGGATAACATAAAAGCGCTTTTTCTTAATCATCTTAATGCATTCATTTTTAACAAGAGCATATAAGCTAAGCAATTCTTTCACCTTCCCCTACTCAATTCTTTCACCTTCGGTTAGGCTCAAGAACAAATCTTCCAGTGTTGGATTTTTGATTTCTACAGCATACAGGCTAATTCCTTCTTCCATCAAAAGTTGACTTACCTGCGGGACGTTTTCCTTGTCCATTTGAGTAACGATTTGTTTCACCGTGGAAGGTAAGCCTATTGGACTTTCTTGAGAAATTTCCTCAATGGCCTGCACAAGTGGAGACGCCTCTAAAAGCCCCTCGGCCTTGTCGGCCGGAGACACGGACCACACCACTTTGCCGCCTTGAGCGACCAAATCATCGACGGCACCCACTTGAATGACTTCACCATGACTAATGATGGCTACACGATGGCACATCTGCTGAATCTCGCTAAGCAAATGACTGGACACGAACAAGCTAAGTCCCCCCGCAGCCAAACGCTGAATGAACTCTCTCATTTCCTTAATCCCTTGGGGATCAAGACCATTCGTCGGCTCGTCCAATATCAATAAGCTAGGGCGTCCAAGCAGTGCCTGTGCAATACCGAACCGTTGCCGCATACCAAGGGAGTAAGTACGTACCTTATCATGAATACGTTGATCCATGGAGACAATCTCTACAACCTCTTGGATTCGTTTATCATCGACATTCGGCAGCATTCTTGCAAAATGCTCAAGATTTTCCCAGCCCGTCAAATAAGAATATAGCTCAGGATTCTCGACAATACAACCTACATGGCTCATTGCTTGATTGTGCTCCTTGTGAACATCGTGTCCACATATCTGAATAGACCCTTCAGTCGGACGTATTAAATCAACGAGCATCCGAATCGTCGTTGTTTTACCTGATCCATTGGGTCCTAAGAATCCAAAGATCTCACCCGCGAATACATCAAATGAAATCCCTTTAATAATCTCTTTATTTTTAATTCGTTTTTTTAAATTTTTCACAGATAAAACCGTTGTTGACACTGCTGCTACAGCCATCTGCTTGGCCTCCCCTACTTCAGAATTTGTACAATCCGATCGGCAATGCGCTCATAGCCGTCCCCGTTAGGATGAAAATGATCGGCTGATGACAAATATTTGATCAAATTTTGTTCAAATAGATCATAGGTTGGGACAATGGCCATATGAGGATAACGATTCATCATCTCAAAAACACTGTTATTCCATCGCTGTACAATAAGCGAACCTTCTTTTTTGGGATCTAAATCAAGAAAAGGATGATATAAGCCAACATACAACACAGTTGCATTTGGATTGGCTTTATTAATTGCCTGAATGACCTTATCCATTTTGGCCAGCGCAGGATCTACGCGTTTCAAGGCACCTTCTGGGTTAAACTCCGTCTGATTTTCTCCTGTAAAAAGCCCTTCCCCGCCAGCAAAAATATCATTGCCGCCAATCGTGAGCAAGATGATATCCGCCTGAGCGAGTGCATCCTGCGTCTTTTTCAGCGCTAGATCTGAAAGTAGTTGGTCACTCTTATAGCCTGGAATCGCTAGATTATTTAGCACGAATACCGGCTTACCGCTTTCCTTCTCCAGCTTTTCGCGGACACGTCCTACGTAACCTTTACCAGTGTTGTCCCCAGTTCCAGCAGTTAATGAATCACCAAGCGCAACAATCTGAAGCTTGCTTTTACTCTCAATCATCGTTTCTTTCTTAGGTACTGATGACGATACAAGATTGAGGTCACCGGATGCTTTGGGAAACCATATTTGATTCGCCGCGTAAGCAAAACCTACTGCGAAAACAATCGTAGATATCGAAGCCGTAAGGCCAATTGCGCCCCACATAAAGCGAGATGATCTCAAGGAAGTCCCCTCCTGCGAATAAATGGCATAATTCACTCTAAGAGTATAGCTTCTTGAATAAATTTGCAAACATTGCAATACGGAACGGGGCCACACGGTGTCGTGGGTTACCACATTAATGCTGGCTGTATTTCAGCAAAATGAGCTTTCGGTAAAGTCCGAAAATAAAGCACCAGATCTCCAAACTTGCAATATTCACCGAAAAAAGCCGTTTAACCGCCACAGCAGCTAAACAGCTTTTTCTCAGAATTTTAAACCGCGTCTTGCAAAAATTTGTATTGGGCTTGAATAAGTCCATGGTAAATCTTTTGTTCTCTCATGAGCTCATCATGATTACCGATCTCCATCATACGGCCATGATCGAGTACTACGATTTTATCAGCATTCCGAATGGTAGAAAGTCGGTGCGCGACGATAAAGGAGGTCCGACCTGCAAGCAGCGTTTTGAGAGCTTCCTGGATTTTGAGCTCAGTATCCGTATCAATACTAGCCGTTGCTTCATCCAAGATAAGAACACGCGGGTTCGCAAGCAGTGCCCTGGCAAAAGAGATCAACTGACGCTGACCCATCGAGAGAACGTTTCCGCGCTCTTGTACTTCTGTATCATAGCCGCTTGGCAAACTCATGATAAAATCATGTGCATGAACAGCCTTGGCTACAAGTTCAATCTCTTCATTGGTAGCATCCAAGCGACCGAAGCGAATATTTTCTCTAATCGTTCCCGAGAAGATAAACGTATCTTGCAGGACAACTCCAATTTGGGAGCGCAAGCTTTGAATGGTGACATTTCGAATATCGTGCCCATCAATAAGAATTTTGCCTTCAACTGGATCGTAGAAACGGCACAATAAATTCATAATCGTACTTTTACCCGAACCTGTATGACCAACAAGTGCGATGGATTGTCCAGCCTGTACATCTAAACTAATGCCGTTGAGAGCTGGTCTACCTGGCTCATACTCAAATACGAGATTCTCAAACTTCACTTTGCCTTGGATGCTCGGCAGATCTTTAGCGCCTTCGATTTCAGCTACAGTTGGTTCCTCATCGATAAACTCGAAGATCCGCTCCGCTGAAGCCATTGCAATGAGCAATTGCGAATACATTTGACCTAACCGCGTAATAGGTTCCCAGAAATAGCCTATGTAAGTAGCGAATGCAACTAACAAACCGACCGATATTTCTTCCGTTTGAATTAAATGAGCGCCAAGCCAGAACAGAATGCAGTAGCCAACAGCTCCCGTAATTTCAATGAGTGGACCAAATGATTGGTTGAGCATTGAAGCACGGTTCCAAGACAACCGATTGACCATATTCATTTTGGTGAAGAATTGAATATTTTCTTTTTCTTGTGTATAGGCTTGTGTTACTTTAATACCTTGGATGCATTCATTTAAATGCGCATTCAGACGAGATTGCTTCATCGTCACGTCCTGCCAAGCACGACGAATCTTTTTCCGAAGCTGAGTCGAAATGAGGAACATAATCGGAACGGTAACGATGATTGCTGCACCTAATTTGAAATTGAACGTCAATAAAATAATAATAATGCCACAGAGCTGCACCACATCAATTAATAAGTTAACAACACCATTCGTAAACAAATCTTGCAATGAATTCACATAGTTTGTTACTCGTACGAGAACAGATCCCGCCGGACGTGTATCAAAGAAACGAAACGACAGCTTTTGAATATGACTGAATAAATCATGACGCAGATCGTAGATGACCCGCTGACCAATCATATTCGTATATTTAATACGGAATGTGTTGGCTAACCATTGAATAACATATACGCCAAGCATGATCCCAACGATTAGAAAAAGGAGATTCTTGTCCTTGGGAATGATGGATTTATCAATGGCTTCACGAATGAGCAGCGGAATCGTCAGCTTGGTGATTGCTCCTACCAACATCATAATAATGATAATAGGCAGCATCTGCTTCTTATAAGGCTTCATATAACTAAATAAACGTTTTAACTGACCCCAATCAAAAGGCTTTTCAATCAGTTCATCATCTTGATATACGAATCGTTGCCCCGCTTGGGAATCTTCTCTTTTGGCAGATGCCTCGGCTTGCGTCGAATTAGTACTCAATGTGCTAACCTTCTTTCTTGCGATGGAGAATGGTTTACTGGATTCAAATTCAAATCAGCATCCGTATCCTTAGTTGCCGCAGCCTGGATGCTTGCAGCCGTTTTCTGAGGCCCATCCGCATACTGAATGTCATAGGTTTGACGGTAAAGCCCTTCCTGCTGCAGCAGATCCTGATGTGTGCCTCTTTGCACAATCCGACCTTTATCCAGAACAATAATTTCATCGGCATGCTTCAAAGAAGAAATTCGGTGAGCAATGATGAAGGTTGTACGTCCTTTCATAACCTCACCGAAACCTGCTTGAATCTCATGCTCTGTTTCCATATCAACCGCGCTTGTCGCGTCGTCCAGAACGAGAATTTTAGGATCCTTGATAAGTGCCCTAGCGATGGCAATCCGCTGCTTTTGACCGCCAGACAAGCCTAGACCGCGCTCACCAACAACCGTGTCATACCCTTCCGGAAGTTCCATAATGAAATCATGCGCTTTGGACAGCTTAGCTGCTCGAATAATGTCATCCATCGTTACATCTTTACGTCCATAAGAGATATTGTTGCGTATTGAAGAGGAAAACAAAAATGTTTCTTGGAAAACAGTAGCAATCTGATTGCGATAGCTTTCAACTTGTAAAGAGCGAATATCTTGACCATCTAACATAACCTTGCCTTCTTTAACGTTATAAGCTCTCATAAGCAAGGATATCACTGTCGTTTTACCAGAACCTGTACTGCCCAATAGCCCTATAACAGAGCCTGGGGGAGCGTCAACCGAGAAATCATAAAGGGCAGGCTGCTTTTCCGGATATGCAAATGTGACATGATCAAAGCGCACATGACCTTTAATATCTTCACTCTTCAAAGCCGTTGCATCTTGTTGATCTTTCACATGCATGTAATGATTCAAAACTTCCAAAATTTTCTCACCAGAAGCTTTGGTTTGAGTAAAGTTATTGATATGAAAGCCAAGTCCCCACATCGGTCCAATAATGTACCAGATAAGACTGAAACAGGCAACGAGTTCGCCTAACGTAATGGTATTATCGATGACCATGTACCCGCCAACGCCAAGCAAAGTGACGACACTTAAATTCGCCAAAATTTCCATGATCGGAAAATACTTCGCCCAGATCCCTGAGGTTTCGATATTCATGGCTTTGTAATCCTCATTGCGTGCTGAAAACTTCGTTACTTCATGCGGTTCGCGCGCAAACGATTTCACCGTTCGAACCCCAGTAATATTTTCTTGCACCGCAGTTGTCATCGTACTGAGAGATTGACGCACCATCCGAAAAGCAGGATGAATTTTACCTTCAAAACGAATTGCGGTAAACGCCAGAAATGGCATCGTTATCATCGTAAGTAAAGCCAGTTTCCAGTTAATCGAAAACATCATCCCCATACCGAAAACTAGCATCAACATCACGTTTAAAAGCTGAGCAAAGCCGAAGCCGATAAACTGTCGAATGGCCTCCAAATCAGCAGTCAATCTAGACATTAAGTCACCAGTTCTTGCCTGATCATAGTATTGAAAAGATAAGTACTGAAGCTTGTTGTACAGCGCATTACGCAAATGATACGCGACGCGGTTACCTAGTCGACCTCCGCATAAGCCGTGAAGAAATTGAAACATCCCCTTCATTGATACGACTATTACGACTACAAGCGCTAATCGGGGAACGAGCTCAAATTGTTTCTTCGTGATCACGTCGTCGATTAAATACCGCAGTAAATTCGGATAAACGAGACCGAGCGCGGTTGCCACTGCTAAACATAGAATTGCTCCAAAAAATAATTTTTTCTCTGGCCAAAAATACGGCTTCAGTTGCCTGAACACTTCCACTTTGGGGCCCCCTCCTCAAGAAGGATAATTTGGAAAAGCTTAGAAAGCGTTTTATTACCTAATGAATCTTAACACCATCCCTATTAGCGAGCAATCAGAGGATACGAGGATTTAAACGCTTAAATGCCCATAACTTCACAAAAACTTGCAGGAATCCCCCTTATTCTTTAAAATCATCCCGATACCCATCAATGTAAGCCTTTACATGACAATACGCAGTAAAGGGTTGGCCAAGTTCTTTTGAACCTGACCAACCCTTTTGTTTAATCATTAAACAAAAGCTTTTAATTGATGCTGTTTGGATATAAGTTCGTTCAAATCAATCTTCATTTCGAGAGCATCGCGAAGCCCTTCAGCATGTTCATTCAGCTGTTGCAGCATCAGATTTTTCTGTGTGGCTAGCCAATTTTCCAACTGATTCGCATACGCTTGTTCAAGCTCCACGGTTTGCTGCTCGATAAATTCTGCAACCGGTGTGTTCATCCGATTTTCCAAATCTGATCTAAGCTTGCTTTTGCCATCGCCTTCGAAAAATTGCTTCGCATTTTTGAAATGACTTTGGAGAAGCTTCAAGGTTACATCTGGAACTTCTAGTTTAGACGTAATTTCAGGCGTTGCGAACTTACTTGATTCATACGTTCCACTTTCGAATCCTTCCAGCAGCTCACCAAGCTGCTCTTCCCAGCGCTTTACACGGCCCTTGCTAATCAGATTCATGCGATTTTCAACCCGAAGCGTTGTGGCCAATACCTCTTGGGATAAATCATAGCCAATCATACGCAGCAGCTCGCCCCAAGCAGATTGTAGTGCTTGCTTCGGATCTCTGGCATCATCCCTGAAAGTCGATGGATTAAACGCATAATTGTATAATTCACCGAAACGGTACATCGTGCGCTGCTTGACGTAGTACAATAGCTCCTGAATTTCTTTCTTTAATTCTTTGAGCTCCGCGTCATACAGGGTATTTTCCAAAAGCTCAACTCCCGCATGCTCCGCTTGTCCGAGCTTGGTTAACTGAAGCTTTCGTTCTTCCTCACCGGACTGCGCACGCTCCAGCCACTGCTGCATGGTTGCAATCGCGCGATTCAGCTCCAAATTAGCAGCATGGATAGCGACATCGCTAAGCTCATTAAACGTGAACTTCACGAATTCTTGCTCAAATGGCTGAATGCCCGATTGAGTAACCAACGCTTCGTTCCCGTTTATTTTGCCTTCTGCGGCCAAATAACTGGATATTGGATAAATACGTGGATTTCGGATGCCGTGCTGCAGCAAATTCGTTTCCACATGCTTAATGACGCCATTTAATTCTTCCGAGCTAGCGGCAAGATCAGCCGCATTGACGATGAAAAACATTTTATCCATCTCAAAGCTATCCTTCACCCGACCTAGCTGCAAAAGAAATTCGCGGTCTGCCTGCGAGAAGGCGTGATTGTAATAAGTAACGAAAAGAATAGCATCCGCATTTTTAATATAGTTAAAAGCTACCCCGGTATGACGGGCATTAATGGAATCTGCCCCTGGCGTATCAACGAATATAATGCCTTGTTCCGTCAATGGATTGGAATAAAATAATTCGATAAATTCAACAAAACAGGACTTAGACTCGTCTGCAACATAGCTTGGGAACTCGTCTTTGGTGATTTTCAGTTCTGTGCCTAAATGATCTTGGGCGAGGGCCCAACCTTTCTCAACTGCCTTCAGGAAGGAATAGTGCGGCTTCCCTTTGGCTGTAACGTCATCTGGAGAAAGTGCGCTTATGCGTTTGAGCGCTGATGCCATGTCTACCGCCTGCACGCCGAGTATGTCCAAAGAATAAAGCACGTCCTGCAGAATCGCGTCCGTCTTCTTCATCTTGACCTTGGCTGTGCCATGCGGCCAACCTTCCTGCGGCGGCATGATCTTGTTGATTGCCGCCGTCGTGGGGTTCGGCGAGACCGGCAGCACTCTTTCGCCAATCAACGCATTGGCGAAAGAGGATTTGCCGGCACTGAAGGCGCCGAACAAGGCGATCGTGAACGTCCGCTGCCGCAGACGTTCCGATTTCTCGCGCATGGAGCGCGCGATCGATCTCATCGACGGCAGGCCTTCGATGAGGCTGGAGGCCGCCTGCAAGTCGGCGGCCTTGCGTTCCATGCGCTTACCATGTTCACCTGAGGTGAACGTGGTAGGCGCTGATGCAGCTGCCTCCACTGATGACGCAGCTGCTGTGCCTGCGGCCGCCGATGCCGTGGCAGCGGCCTGCAGGATCGTGCCCATGGAGGTCACGTGCAGCCCCCCGCTCAGCGGGGCGGCTGCCGTCTCCTCCATGGCCGTGTACTGCTGCGCAGCCGGCAGCGCCGGCGCAGACGGTCTAGGCCAGCTGGCCATGCGCAGCAGCTGGACCTCTGCCTCCGCCTCGGCTTCCTCGAGGCGCTGCAGTTCCCGGCAAGCGCTGAGGCGGACGCCTAGCGCTTCGAGCTCTGCCGCAAGCGCGTCAGCCGCTTGCGCCCCTCCATCGCGGACGGCAGCCGCGATCAGATCAATCACCGCAAACGCCTGTTTGCGGTACATCTGTTTAATATCAGCTGACACCTGTTTCATGAAGTTGAGCGTATATTCGCCTCCGAAGGTTGCGCCGGCATTCACTTGTGCGGCCAGCCACTGTGTGGTCACATCAACCTTCAACGCTTCGATTTGCGCTGTAAGGGCAGGATCATGCTGCCCTTGCTCCTGAGCAGCCCTTTTCAAAGCATCCCTAAGATGCCAATCCAGCTGCGCTTCTACCTGCTCAGCCAAATCCGCCTGAAACGCGATTAAGCGTTTCTCTGTCTCCAGAGCCGTTTGCGCAGCCCTGGAGAAAAAGCCGACCTTGAATCCGGGTTTACGGCTCTCCAAATACGCATGAGCCTGATCCCTGGTCAAGGCTGGTGTTATATTGGCATTCTCGATAATCATGCCAACTTCCTTACGGAGGGCCGCCGTCAACGCTTCTGGTCGTCCCTTCACTGCCTCAAGCTCTTCCTGCTTCGCAGCAGCTTGCGCCTGAACCTCCTGCACGTCGCCCTCCTGGCTGATTTGCTCCAAAAGCGCCGCTTTCTGCGGCTCATGCTGATCAGCCAACCACTTGCCGTGCTCCGCTGCAAGATAACGCGCGGATGCGTCGATGCTGAAGCTTCGCAGATCATCCCCGCGCTCAATCAAACGACTTAGGAGCCATTGCAGCTTCGCATACTCATTATGCGGATGGCTGGGCTCCTTCATGGTCACGAACAGTAAATCATCCGGCTCGATACCCCAGCTTAAGAAAGCTTGTTTCGTCCCCTCCTGATACTGTGCAAAAGGAAGCTCCCATTCTTTGTGCTTATCAATCATATTTACAACCAGATAGAGCGGCTTTCCCCACTCCTTCATTTTCTTCGTGAACGCGAGATTGACTTCAGATTGAACATGGTTGTAATCCATCACATAGAAAACGACATCGGCCAGATGTAAAGCAGACTCCGTAGATTGATGATGGGCATCATCCGTAGAATCAATCCCTGGCGTATCAAGCAGCGCCGTGTGACTGCCCAGAAATGGAATCGGATACGTAATCTCTACGGTTTCAATATCCGTACCATTTACGCAATACGCTTCTAATTCTTCAAGCGCAATCGTCTTCTGTTTTCCTTTATTGTTTACGTTGCCATCCTTCACGCGATGCGTAACATGAGCACCGGGTGATCCATTGCGAATACTCACGATATTTGCACTTGTAGGAATTGGGCTGGAAGGCAATAAGGCGTGCCCACAGAGCTGATTAATCAGCGTTGATTTCCCTGCTGAGAAATGACCGCAGAACGCTATATTCATCCGTCCAGTGTCTATTTTGTCAAGCAGCTGACCTAGCTTGCTTGCGTTATCGTAATCCCCTTTGGCTTGCAGATTAACCTGCATGTTTCTGATCGCATCCGGCATGACCGAAATGCTTATATCCACCATTTGCGTCATTCGTCCATTCCGCTCCTTATGATCCGTTCTTCTATCCAAACATAACCAAGGATAAACGACTCCGTCGTCCTTCAGGACGAGAGCGTTTGTCAAGGTAGATGCGAAGCAAAAGTATAAAACTTATACTTTCTTATCTACAGAAAAAAATCTCCCAAAGGGAGATTTAGGTTTTAGGACATTACTGCTTTTTCTTTTTCCGGCAAGAAAATCTCAAAGACATCGCGATGCTGCAAAATCGTAATGTCGGAGTCTTTTACTTTCATAACAACGACTTCGGACTTTGTTTTCATCTTGTCTATGTAATTCTGAGGAACTTCACCGGATTCACTGACTGTTACACCTTCAATGACTTTTTCCTCATTATCGGCTAAGGGCGTGTTAATGACTTGCTCATAAATATCGGAGAACAGTTCAAAGCTATTGGTGTATACGGCGATGCATTTCATTTCAAATCCCATCCTTTGTCTGCATATCATTTGTTTGTAATAGTTTTCCTAGTTGTACTTGGTTTCATACGTTTCTTGCCCTCACGGCAATTGTCCAACAATGGACATATCGTGCACTGCGGGTTCTGAGCTTTGCAGTGATACCGGCCGAAGAATATGAGACGATGATGTGTTTGAGTCCACTCTTCGCGCGGAACCTTCTTCATCAGCTTCTTTTCAACTTCAAGTACCGAATCGTCCCAGCCAACTAATCCTAGTCTTTTGGACACTCGCTCGACATGGGTGTCTACGGCAATCGCAGGTACCCCGAAAGCGTTCGATACGACGACATTTGCTGTTTTACGGCCAACGCCGGGCAGTTCGACCAAGTGTTCGTGCTTCTCTGGAATTTCGCCTTCAAACTTGTCCAGCAGCAATTGACACAATTTTTGAATATTGCTTGCCTTATTTCGAAATAATCCAATCCGTCGAATGTCTTGCTCCAGTTCCGAAAGTGGAACCGCCAAGTAATCTTCAGGACGTTTATATTTCTGAAATAAATCCAATGTCACCTTATTCACGGTTTCATCGGTGCATTGAGCCGATAGTAATACAGCAATCGTTAATTCAAACGGATTACTGTGGCGCAGCTCGCAATGCGCATCCGGAAAGAGCTCACCGATTGTATCCAAAATATGCCTTACTAGCTTCTGTGTCATGTTTTTACTTCCTTAGGGTCGTAATAATCTCCAGTGTAGCGAATTGTGGCGTTAGAATCAATGCTTGAAAGCGTCAAAATGCGAACATTTTCTAAATAATTGCCATATTTATTTTATAAATTAGAAAAAAAACCGCCTGTATTAGAAGTCAAGCTCCTAATATACAGACGGATGAACTTTATTTTCGTTCAATTTTATTTCTCAATCTCAACAATTTTATCGTCTAACACATAAAGAGTTACTTGATCCCCAGCTGCAAAGGATGCTGCAGACACTACGTCTGTTCCTTTATGGAAATAGGCTCTTGGGAAAATGCTATACGCCGTTTTTTCTCCTGAGCTTGTAGCTTTGAAGTAAAATTGGTTCACGACGTTATTATAGTTATCCACTTCTCGCTTAGAACCTACAGCTACTTGAATAATCATTTTGTCAGTCGCATCTTTCATCACTTGAACACGATCGCCCACTTTGATGGAAGTGAAACCCCATGCTACGCCGCCATTAAGTTTAACACTATAGTTGCTGCCTGCGTTAATCACTTGACTTTTACCTGAAAAATCTTGAACAGTTAGGCTTGTACTAGCTGCATTCACAGCTGTAACCTTACCGCGTACAGGACTGATCAGCTCAGCTTTTACAACAGCTAGACCTTTAAACGTCAGCTTCACGTAATCATCAAGAGCAACGTCTGTCATAGATCCTACACTTTGATCTGCTTTGACGATGGGTACACCATCCAGAGAAACGACATACGAAGTGTTCGCCTCGTCCGTCACCGTAATTTGCTTGCTGTTCACATTAGTTAATACTGTTTTATAAAGTGCCGTTTTACTAGTTACAATTTTCGTGACAATCCCCTGATCGAAGCTTAGTAATAGACTAACGTTGTCCCCAACTTTTAGATCGGACAGTGTGCTGTTAGGCTTATTCGCAAGCTCAACCTGTGGAGCGTATGTAAGCTTGAACGTCAGGCTTTGACCGCTGTCCGTTTTCAATGTTATATCATTCGTTTGTAAATTTAATTGCGTTAATGCGCCATCCAGTTGGGAGGACATTTGAATTTGAGTGACGTTATCTTTTGACACAAGTAAATCTACATACTTGCCGGCCGTAAACGTGCTGCTAAAGTTTGCAAAAGGCAGCTTCACTCCTGCATATGAAATGGAAACTGTATCTTTTATAATATAAGCATGCGGTTTACCTGTATTATCGATAACGGTTAATAATTTCGATGCTTGGTCGTATGAAATAATTTTTGCAAAGTATAAGTTCTCAATAGATCGGTTGGTAACCGTAATTAATGTTACTTTGTTGTTCAAAACATCCAGCTTAAGCTGATCTCCAGGAGCAATATCATAAATACTAGCCGTTGCTAAACCATTAATTCTCACTTGCACGTTATCGCTAAGAACGTAGGATGCTAAAGCCCCGCCAGCAGATTTGGTTATCGTTAAAAATGTTTTGTCATCGCCAAGTGCTTTGAGAGTCCCCTCAACACTTACGCCGACATCCGCTTGCTTTTTAATGACGATTTTCACAATTTCACTGTTCTTAACCGTATACTCAACCGAATCTCCAACGTGAATAGAATTAATATCTACGAGGCTGTTATCTGGTAAAGTCGCAATCAAACTACTTGAAAAACCATACGTTTCAGGCTGCCCTGATACGGTATCGAGAAGCGTAATTTGCATGGCATCTTTGTTAAGCGTTTGAATCGCGCCATCTGCTGTTTTATTAACGGGTACCTGTTTAACTATGATAGAGGTATATTTATCGGTTTTGACGATCTTGCTTTTGCGCAGTTGAATTGTACTGCCATTTACGATAGAACCTAGGCTCAGCCCGCGTCCATCGGCATCTGTTACAGCGACATCCGGTGCTAAATCATAGCTCTCATAATCATCCAATGTGGCCTTGAGGCTGCTCATATTCAATTTCAATAATTTACCTTCATGGATATCAAGCTGAAGCTCATCACTTATGATTTCAACATAATAGGCTGTTCCATTCACCTGAACGAGAGAGACTTCAAACGTTTCTTGCAGCGTATTCGCAGCAATGGCGGTATCATTTTTATTTCCAAAGAAAACTGTATTCGGTGAAAGCTTATATGTACTCGTATTCCCGTCTTTGTCCATAAGCCCAATAGTGCCGTTCGTTAAGCTTGTCATGTACCCTTTCACAGCACGTGAAGGCAATGTAGCTAGCTCCTTTTGGGAGCGACTTAAAAAAGCGGCCATTTGAGCACGTGTGACTGCCCCTTTTGGTTGGAAAGTGCCATCTTCAAAGCCATCCACAACCTTTAAAGCAACAGCTGCATTAACAAAACCTAATGTTGTGCTGCTAATGTCATTATTATCTTTGAATGCCGTTGGTGTTGTCGATAAGCTTTGTGCGGTGGACGCCTTACCGATAGCGCGAATGACCACTTCTGCTACCCATTCTCTTGTTGCCTTGCGCTGGCCCCATTTATCTTTGGACTTATCGCTTTGACTTCTCACTTTCTCTTCCTCATTGGAGATTAAACCTTTTTGGAGAGCAATTGCTACATAATTTCGTGCATAGTTATCAACCAGCATGAAATCGGGAAAAACCGTTGTTGATGTCATGGCATCTACATCGCCTTGCAAGCCCATCATACGAGTAGCCATAATAAGAACATCTTGCTGTGAAACCGAGTTCTCTGCCCGGTAAGCACCATCCTCGTAGCCTTCAATGATGCCTTCTAAAGCAAGCTTGGATATATGTCGTATACCCCAATAGTCCGATTTTACGTCAGGGAAAGAAAGTTTTACATTGCTTGTTGATGTCATATTTACTGACTCTGCTGCCGAAACGGTTGTCCCCGCCAGGCTTGTAACAATTAATGAACTAACAATTGCACTTGCTAATTTCTTGTTTTTCATCGTTGAATTAGACTCCTCTGCTACTACATTTAATTAGGTCGTTTAATTGGATACGGAAGCTCGATATGCCCCATTAAGCTATCCACTTGCTTGCCGTTTTTCAGCACATATATTGACTTCACTTCTGGAAATTGAAACACGGTTTTCTTCAAAGCTTGTAAAAATAACTCCTCACCCGGAGCGCCTAATTGCGTCTTGGGACCAAATTTGAGATCAAGCTTCAATTCGCCCTTAGCTTTATCAAACGAAGAGCTTGTGAAAGTCAGATCATCAAATAAAGGAATCGCTTTAGGATCATCGCTCTTTTTGAGTGCGTTCAGTGCGGCTTCATATACGTCAGCGTCATGCTTATAGCTGACTGTGACTTCTTTTTCTATAAGTTTCATTTCGTCCTGATCACTGTAATAGGCTTTGACCTTTTTTTGCATTAATGGTTCTGGTGTTGGTGTTGGCGATGGTGCAGGACTTTGAACCACAGTTGTAGGGGTCGGCGCAATTGTAGCTTGCGGTGTTGCTCCACCGACGAGCTGACCTTTCTGACCGCAGGCGGTTACAGACAACGTGATGGCACTTACAAGAAGCAACCCATAGAATAGGCGACTTGTTTTGGTCATCTCATTCACTCCTTAGCGTTTTGCATAGCAAAACGAACTTCGAAAGCATTCGATTAAAGCTTTCGTTTCTTATTTGAGGTTTAGGTATTCTTTGATGGCGGCAACGATAGCAGCCGCTACTTTGTCTTGAAAAGCTTCCTTGTACATGGCAGATTCATCATTTTTATTGGACAAATACCCCACTTCGACCAGAACAGCCGGCATAGTGGTTTTCGTGATAACCCTGAAATCAGCTTGGCGAACTTTGCGATCTGGAAATCCTGCAGCTGCAACCACATTCTTGTGGATGATATTAGCAAAAGCTATGCTTTCCGGTCTGTTATAATACGTTTCCGTTCCCGATACCGTAGCTTTGGCGCTATTCCCGTGAATCGATAGGAATAGATCCGATTGAATGTCGTTAGCAAAAGAAACCCTGCCATCCAGCGGAATGAACGTATCATCAGAGCGAGTCATAAGGACGTTAACACGCTTGTCTTGAACAAGAAACTTGCTCTACCTTCTTCGCTGTTGCAAGTGTAAAATCCTTCTCATGCTTGCCAGTTATGGATAATGCACCAGGATCGTTATCCCCGTGCCCTGCATCAATCACCACGGTTAGCTGATGTTCCGCTATCGTGGCTGTCCATTGATTCGTAAGCTTAGAAGGCTGAACGCGATAGTCAGCTGAACTTTTCAAATCTAAAATAATTCGTACTGTAGCCGGGTTGTCAGAAAAGTTAGAAAAGCGTACTTTCTCAACCAGAGGATGCTTAGATGGCAGCTCCCCCGCATTATTTACTAGCAATTTCTGGAGAGAAGGATCTAAAGATGTGTTAGGGAAATCAAACACGATGCGATTCGGATTCGCTAATTTCATCATAGTCGGAACTAAAGAACCGTCTTTCGCGGCAACAGCTATCTCCTTCTCAGATAACACGATCGAAGTCAACAAGTGCACATTCGGATCGAGTGGTTTCGTCCCTGGATCTGTGCCTGTACCCGGTACTGGCGGTTTAGGAGGCTTTACTTCACCCGGATTGGAGTCACCTCCAACATCGATGGGTCCTGTAACTGGTTTGGAATCGGAATCATCTTTTTTGAACATATGAACGGAAGAGGTTAAAGAGTCCCATTTAAATTCAATACCCATAAGTTGACCAATGAAACGAAGCGGAAGCATCGTGTTGCCTTTTTCAATGATTGGCGCTACTTCTAAGCTTTCCTTCTTACCTTTAATCAGGGCTGTTTTACTATCGATCACTAATTGAATGTTCATATCATCCTTGACAATCGTTACCTTGCGGGTGGATTCATCCCAACTCACCTTGGCACCAATTTCTTCAACGATAATTCTTACAGGTACAATCGTATTCCCACTTACTATACGGGGCTGGACTTCGTTAGACACTAGCTTTTTTTCATTCATATAAAGCATAATTCCACTGGGAGATTCAGCTCCCATCGCATAAGTAGGGAGAAACAGCATGCAAACTAGCAGCATTAAACAAAATGCAGGAAATTTCATCATTCACCTCTATGTAATGTCGGAATTGGGGTTGTAAATTCTTACTCTTAAAATCTATCTTTTAAAAACTAGCAGCAACGTGTCTAATGTATCAAAATATGTATAGGCCCGACAGCAAAACCTCCGTTCAATCGACAATCTAGTAATCTATTAGACGCGCAAAACTGCCAAAAGTTGCAAAAATGAAGAAGAAAAATACCTAGTCAAAAGCTAGGCCTGAGTTCATGCTGCTAACACAAAAAAGACGCAACCAATGCAAATGCACATTGGACTGCGTCTTCTATTCTCACATTTTATTTATAAGCCAAACGTTTTTGGTGAGCTTGCTCATATGCTGTGATTTTCTCTTCATGTTGAAGTGTTAATCCAATGTCATCCAAGCCTTGCAGCAGGAACTGACGACGGTGCTCATCCAAATCAAACTGAATGTTTAAGCCGTATTCATCCGTGAGAGTTTTGTTCTCAAGATCGACATTCAGCTTGTAGCCTTCATGCTTCGCTGTACGAGCGAACAAGTCATCAACTTGCTCTTCCGATAGCTTGATTGGCAGAATGCTGTTTTTGAAACAGTTGTTGTAGAAGATATCCGCATAAGACGGTGCAATAATGACGCGGAAGCCGAAATCTTGAATTGCCCAAGGTGCATGCTCACGGGAAGATCCGCAGCCGAAGTTCGCTCTGGAGAGCAGAACGGAAGCTCCTTGATAACGATCTTGGTTTAGCGGGAAGTTCTCGATAACGTTGCCCGCTTCATCCCATCTCCACTCGAAGAAAAGGAATTGTCCGAAACCGGAACGCTCAATTCTTTTAAGAAATTGCTTAGGAATAATGGCATCTGTATCTACATTCACGCGATCCACAGGACCGACTAGCCCTGTATGTTGTTTAAAAGCTTCCATGTTTTCATTCTCCTTAAAGTTTTGCTTTAGCAAAACTAGCATCGTAAGTATTGCCTTAATCAGCCCGAATTAAGCTTGTTGGTATTCTTTGATTTCCCAATCACGAACGTCGTAGAAATGACCTTTGATTGCTGCCGCTACAGCCATTGCTGGAGACACAAGATGAGTACGTCCACCGCGGCCTTGACGACCTTCGAAGTTACGGTTGGATGTCGATGCACAACGTTGACCAGGTTGCAGAACGTCTGGATTCATGGCCAAACACATGCTGCAGCCCGCATCGCGCCATTCGAAGCCTGCGCCCTCAAAAATTTTGTCCAAGCCTTCTTTCTCAGCTTGAATTTTAACGCGTCCTGAACCTGGAACTACGATAGCTGTAACGCTTGGATCTACCGTGTAACCTTGTGCAATTGCAGCAGCTGCACGAAGATCCTCGATACGACCATTTGTACAAGATCCGATGAAAACATAGTCAACTTTCAGTTCGGTCATTGGCGTTCCTGGTGTTAAATCCATATATTCAAGCGCTTTTTCAGCAGCTTTACGTTCATTTTCTGTTTCGAAGCTTTGCGGATCCGGAACTAGCGATGTAATACTTGTCCCCATCCCCGGGCTAGTTCCCCAGGTCACTTGCGGAATCAAGGAATCAGCATCAAACTCCAGCACCCAGTCATACGCAGCGCCTTCATCTGTAACAAGCGTAGACCACTCTGCTACTGCAGCGTCAAAGTCTGCACCTTGTGGAACGTATTCACGACCACGCAAGTAGTTAAATGTTGTTTCGTCAGGAGCGATAAGACCCGCTCTAGCGCCACCTTCAATGGACATGTTACAAACCGTCATACGCTCTTCCATGGAAAGACCACGAATCGCTTCGCCGGTATATTCAATAACATAGCCCGTAGCAAAATCTGTACCGTATTTAGCAATAACGCCAAGAATCAAATCTTTGGCCGTTACGCCTGGTTTCAGCTTACCGTTAATGCGTACTTCCAATGATTTTGCTCTGGATTGCTGCAGCGTTTGTGTAGCAAGAACGTGCTCCACTTCACTTGTGCCAATACCGAAAGCAAGTGCGCCGAATGCGCCGTGTGTCGATGTATGGCTATCGCCGCAAACGATTGTTTTACCTGGATGTGTAAGTCCTAACTCAGGTCCCATAACGTGTACAACACCTTGGTCAAGGCTGTCTAGGTCGAACAATGTAACGCCGAAATCACGGCAGTTTTGTGAAAGTGTATCAATTTGTTGTTTGGAAATAGGATCTGTGATGTTGAAACGATCCTTTGTCGGTACGTTATGATCCATCGTTGCAAAGGTTAGGTCCGGTCTACGAACTTTGCGTCCCGATAAGCGAAGGCCTTCGAAAGCTTGCGGTGAAGTTACTTCGTGCACCAGATGCAAATCAATATAGATGACGCTAGGCTTGCCTTCTTCCTGGTTAATTACGTGATTATCCCAAATCTTCTGAAACATTGTCTTTTTACTCATATCCAGTCACCTCTTGTCATTATCCGCTCTAATTGTTAATGTCTTACCCTCATAACGTAGTTTAGCACGGATATCGTCATAGCTCCAAGATATAATAACTATAAGCTTCATAGATTATTCCTATAGGATGATTCGAATTTAACAAAGGTGGTTAGTAACTTGCATAAGCAATTATGACATTTTGAAAAGGATGTGTTACTATACTTTGGACCATTTTTGTATTGATTCTTGTCTTGTGGGCTTTAGGAATCGGGTTTGATATCGGAGGGAATTTAATCCATCTTCTGCTCGTTTTGGCGGTCATATCTCTGGTCTTTAATTTGGTTACAGGCAGAAGAAGCAGTTAACATTTCTTTACAAAAAATGATCCTATACTAAAATTCAAAAAGCAGTCTGTGGAATTTGTCCACAGACTGCTTTTGCTTGTACCTCTAAACACAATTGCTCAACGATTGATAATCCTCTCTATTCGAGTTTTTTTCATAACAACGTTTAAATCTGGTATATTATTTGTATGCTTTATAGGCTGCGCCAATAATACAAGCTATGATTATTACATATCAGGAGATGAACCCTACGATGGAATTACGTCAACTTCAATACGCGATTCAAATCGCAATCGAACGCAATTTCTCGCGCGCCGCGGAGAAGCTTCATATTGCACAGCCTTCCCTAAGCCAACAGCTATCCAAGCTAGAGAAAGAGATCGGCGTCCTCCTTTTCCAGCGCAGCACCAATTCGGTTGAGCTTACCCATGCCGGATCCCTTTTTGTTGAAAAATCACAAAAAATCCTCGACATGGTCGAGCAGCTGAAGAAAGAAATGGAAGACATTTCGCAAATGAAAAAAGGACGCCTTGTTGTAGGCAGTATGCCAATAACAGGCTCAACAATCCTGCCTTTCGTCGTTCCTGTCTTCCAAACGGCTTATCCGGATATTGAAATTACTCTTGTTGAAGAGACCTCCTCTAACTTAGAAACGCTTACGATGAATGGACAAACCGATATCTCATTGCTCTCCTTGCCATTGCGAGAAGATTCTCTCGTTTATGAGACTTTACTGGAAGAAGAAATCGTCCTCGCGGTACCTCCAACGCATCCATTAGCAGCGAGTAAAGAACCTATTCGAATCGAACAATTAGAGAAAGAAGCTTTCATTGCTCTAAAAAAAGGGCAAGGCTTTCGCAAGCTAACACTTGATCTCTGCCAAAAAGCTGGCATTACCCCCAATATCGTCTTCGAATCCAGCAACATGGAAACGGTTCAGTCCCTCGTCGCCGCAGGCATGGGAATCGGTTTCGTCCCTTTTTTAATTTCAAAAAGAAGCTTTAGTGAGTTATCACCGATTCACCTCACCCTTGAAGGCAGACCTACTCGCACACTCGTTATTGCCTATCGGAAAGGCAGATACATCTCTAAAGCGGCCGAGGCTTTCGTTTCCACAATGAAAGAGGTTATGCGAACAATCGGTTAGCATAAGGAGGTTTAGCCTGCAATGAACAAAACACAACGGTTAATCCAGTTGATGATGGCAGTTAATGAGCGTATGCAGTTCACGACGAAAGAAATGGCCGATGAATTCGGCGTCTCGGAACGCACGATGCACCGTGATTTACAAGAGTTGAGTGAGCTCGGAATGCCGCTCTATACCGAATTCGGCCCAAATGGGGGATTTCGCTTGTTAAAGAAGCGGATGCTCCCTCCTATTCTCTTCTCCGAACAAGAGGCTGTTGCGATGTTCTTCGCCTTTCAGTCGCTCCAGTATTATGGGGCGCTCCCTTTTGCAGCGGAATCGACTTCGGCTCTGAATAAGTTCTATCACTATCTCCCTACGGATACGAAGGTGAGAATCGATGCACTTAAAGATCGAGTATCCTTCTGGACGCCTACACGAACACAAGGTTCCCCCTTCTTGGAGCAGTTATTGGAAGCTTCTATTGATGAAATGCCTTTACGCATTACTTACGCCTCCAAAGAAGGAACTACAGATAGAGTCGTGCAGCCAATTGGCATTTACGCGTCCAATGGTTTCTGGTATTTCCCCTCCTACTGCTTTCAGAAAGAGGGATTTCTCTTATTTCGCGCAGATCGCTTACGAAGCTTGGAGCGAGCAGAATCCGCACATCCAAGCAAAAACTTCAAACAGTACACAATTGGAGATTGGTTATTAGCTGGGCAGGAGCGTGAGGCAGGCCCCATGACAATGAAACTACGGGTGAAGCTGACCCCGGCTGGTGTTAGAACCTTTGAGCGTAGCCATGGAGTGGCTGGTAACGTAGAAATTTATGTCGATGGCAGTGGACTGTTAGTGGCTGACATGCATCGAAGTAATTTATCGTACTTTTCGAAGTATTTTCTCAGTTTGGGTGCGGACGCCTTCGTTGAAGAGCCCTTGGAGATGGTGAATTGGATTCGAGAGCAAATTCGTGTGATGCAGCATGCATATGGCAATGAATTGACCTGACATGCGGATTCAATATGACCGTTGCTATGGCGGGCACCTTACATTTTGATGCAAAAAGTGCATCTATTCCCCACTGTTTCGGCGTAATCGAGAGAATATATGCAAAAATTACATATAAATGAACGAATATATTGAAATTCCCTCGAAAATGGATATATTTGATGTACAAAATACATCTGTTCTGCAAAAAAATGATCATTCAATCATTTTCTGATGTACTTTTTACATCTCTTTTTTTTGAATCTGCTACATGCCTTTTCACTTAACGTCCTCTCCTTGAGTTGAGCGATACATCTTTCCAGGCTTTAAATACTATGACAAGAATTGTCGAGGATTCGATGTAACATTAAAACTGAGCTTACGAAGTAAATGAAGCTGCTAGTGTTTTCCGACGGAAACGCTAAGCTCATGTTTACGATGCCAGTTTTTCTGGCGAAAAACTCTAAGGAGGCACAACGATGTATAAAAAAAACCTGCAAGGACGAGTTGCCTTGGTTACCGGTTCCAGTCGAGGCGGAGGCCGCGGCATTGCCTTAGCGCTTGGGGAGGCTGGAGCCACTGTCTATGTGACAGGACGCAGTACGAGAGCGAAATCTACGAGAACAGATCTCATGGGTACAATTGAAGATACCGCTGAAGCTGTTACGCAGCGCGGTGGATTAGGAATCGCCGTTCGTTGTGACCATACGATTGACGCAGATGTCAGAGCTTTGTATGAACGTATTAAACAAGAACAAGGCACACTCGATATTGTGGTCAATAATGCGTGGGGCGGTTACGAGGGTTATTATGATGTCGATTTTTCCGTTCCTTTTTGGGAGCAGCCGATGTCGCGGTGGGACAAAATGTTCGAGGCAGGACTGCGTGCACAGATGGTCTCAAGCCAGTATGCGATGACTACCTTTTTCCTCGAACAAAATCGTGGTCTTTTGATTAACACTGGCGTCTACTCTGACTTTGGCATCGACTACCCTATCAATGTTTTTTATGACACGGTGAAACGAGCGGTTGCGAATATGACTCGCGCCATGTCTCAAAATCTGAAAGCAAACCATATCGATGTAACCGCGCTTACTTTAGCACCTGGCTGGATGCGTACGGAAGCTGTTTATAAACATTATGGATTAGAAGCAGGTGATCCTGATTTCATGAAAGTCGAAGCACTTCAACCGACAGAATCTGTGGAATATATCGGTCGCGCCGTTGTCGCTTTGGCATCCGATCCTCATGTAAGTCAAAAGGCAGGTCAGCTTCTCGAGGTAGGTGCCCTAGCTGAACAGTATGGCTTCACGGATATCGATGGCAGACAAGTGCCTCCGTTCCGGATTTAAGCCGTTCGTATGTGAGATTACTTCATGAACCATTTCTGAATAAAATTCGGCGGTTGGATCCGGCAGTTGTGAAAAGCTGCAATTTTCCAATCGCCTTTTTCTTTGACAAGCACATTCGTATTGATGGAATCTCTATTCTTTGGTGTTTTTTTCTGCCATCTAAGTTTAACAACTCCAACACAATGAGCAATAGCCATGTCGGGAGTTAGAAATCGGATTTGAACTGAACCTCCTTCCAACATTGACGAGCCTCTTAACACACCATCGAACAGCTTCTGATGAATTTCCGCAATATCTTGTTGTCCCTTTATATGCTGTCCATTGAAGGTCACATAGTCCGCATCTTCTGTAAAACATTGGCCGAACGCTTGCCCATTATGCTCATTCCAAGCTTTGCCAAGCGACTCAAAAATGGTGAGTATCGATTTCTTGTCTTCTTCTACATCGACCATCATTAGCCTCATCCTCTCTTTAAAATTTTTATTTTCCGCGGTATACCGAAACTTTGGTTCTACGGAGGGTACGTCGTTCCGTTATTTGTTTCGTAATACCGGAGTATGGTGTTTTCGCGGAACGTGGATCCGCTATTTATTTCATTTTTCCCGATTGCGGCACCATTGCGGAACGTCATTCCGCTATTTTCTCAAAATTGAAGTATTTTCACCCCATTTGGGCTAAATAACGAATCGTAGTTCCCTTTGGCGTGAAAAAACGAGCACTTTACAATAATTAGCGCACTCAGGTTCCGCTAAATCAATGTAATGGTCATCACTCCACACAACTACATTTTGACATAACAATCTCTTCAAGAAATCGCACCAGAGCAGGAAAAAATCCCAGTCCACAGACCGATTACATACCAAATTGATGAAATTCCACAGATCCCTCTAACCCTTTGACCTCCGAACGCATATGATATATAAACAAAATTTATCCATCCCCCAATAAAAAATGATAAAAAGATAGCATTAGCCCAGGAGGCGGAAACCATGACCTTATTAAGAGCAATTGAGCAGACATTCTGTAAATTGCAAGAACCTTCATTAGAACAGCTGAAAGAAGCCCTACAATCCTTAGAAAACTTATTCCATGAGGTACCCGCTTATAAAACAGAGCCCAAGCAACTACCTTATGGTCGGAATGTCGTTTATAGCACGAAAGATCTCGAAGTTATTGTCATTCACATACCTGCTTCGCAGGCAACAGCGATTCATAACCACGGCTTGTCCATTGGCTCGGCTTGTTTAATTGAGGGATCACTAGTCAATACCAAATACGCTTTAGACTCAGAAGGTTATCCAGTCGCCCAAACAGATGACTATATTGGTTCAGGTGAGTATTTTGAAGCTCCTTGCGAGCAAATTCATCAGTTAAGCAACCCTTTTCACGAGCCCGCTGTTTCCATCCATGTCTATAGCCCACCTCTCCAGGGAGTAACACGCTACTTACCTTACAGTGAGATCTTGGATTATGTCATCTAAAAAAAGCCCCCTGTAATCACGTCAATTGACGTTCTTACAAGGGGCTTGGTAATTAAAATTGAAGTGAATTTTCAATGAATGCTTTCAATTCAGAAATGGGCATCCGTGTTTGTTCCATAGTATCACGGTCACGTACTGTTACTTGACCATCTGTCTCGGACTCAAAGTCGTATGTGATACAGAATGGTGTACCGATTTCATCGTGACGGCGGTATCTTTTACCAATAGAACCTGTATCATCATAATCCACCATGAAATGCTTCGCTAGATCGGCAAATACAGCCTGCGCGCCTTCATTCAACTTTTTGGAAAGTGGGAAAATAGCCGCTTTAATCGGTGCCAGTGCAGGATGGAAATGTAGAACCGTACGACTGTCGTCACCTTCCAGCTTTTGCTCTTCGAAAGCATCAATCAAAAGCGCTAACGTAACGCGGTCGGCGCCAAGAGAAGGCTCGATACAGTAAGGAATGTAACGCTCGTTTGTTTCTGGATCAATATAGTTGAAGTCAGAACCTGAATGCTCCATGTGTTGTTTTAAGTCAAAATCTGTACGATCCGCGATACCCCAGAGTTCGCCCCAGCCAAACGGGAATTTGTACTCGATATCCGTCGTCGCATTGCTGTAATGGGACAACTCATCCTCGTTGTGATCACGAAGTCTAAGGTTATCTGATTTGGCACCTAGGGACAACAGCCAGTTATGACAGAAGCTTCTCCAGTACTCGAACCATTTCATGTCCTCGCCGGGCTTACAGAAGAACTCAAGCTCCATTTGTTCGAATTCACGTGTACGGAACGTAAAGTTACCTGGCGTGATTTCGTTACGGAAGCTTTTACCGATTTGACCGATACCGAATGGCAGCTTTTTGCGCATCGTACGTTGAACGTTTTTGAAGTTGACGAAAATCCCTTGTGCTGTCTCAGGACGTAAGTAAACCACGTTGGTGCTAGCTTCCGTTACACCTTGGAAGGTTTTGAACATCAAATTGAACTGACGAATGTCTGTGAAATCCTTGCTGCCACAGTCCGGACAAACGATGTTGTGCTCTACGATAAGCTTCATCATATCGTCAAAAGTCATGCCATCGACGATGATTTCGATATCTTTCTCAGCCAATTTATTTTCAATCAATTTATCCGCACGGTGACGTGCTTTACAGCTTTTGCAATCGATCATTGGATCGTTGAAATTGCCTACGTGACCAGATGCTACCCAAGCTTGCGGGTTCATCAAAATCGCTGCATCAAGACCCACGTTATACGGGGATTCTTGAATAAATTTTTTCCACCAAGCACGCTTGATGTTGTTTTTCAGCTCGACACCAAGTGGACCGTAATCCCAAGTGTTAGCCAAACCGCCATACACTTCTGATCCTGGGAATACAAAACCTCTGTGCTTTGCTAATGCTACAACTTGATCCATAGTAACGCTCATTGTTCATTCGCTCCTTCAGCTTCTCGTTTGTAAGTCAAAGACCTTCGACGACCATTTTGGATATGAGCAGACGCAAAAAAAGCTCAACATCCAAAGGCATCAAATAATGCCTAGGGACGAGAGCCTTACGCACCCGCGGTTCCACCCTAGTTGATACACCCATAAAACAGCGTATCCCCTTTATCGTATTGGCTCCGGATAGCCTTTTCCTTGAGCTTCAATCTGGGCTCTCACCGTCCCCAGCTCGCTGAACTTGAAGTTGTTCAAGTACTATTCATCCTTCACAGCCACAATTGATCATTCAATTGGCTTTAGTTTACAGAAAAAACGACAAAAAATCAAATAGTTGTAGGTACATTTTTATTTAAACTAGTACAAATGTGGACGACGGTCTTCGAAGACCGGAATTTTAGCGCGAACACGCACGACTTCCGTCAAATCGATGGTTGCATGCAAAATCGCTTCGCTCTCATCGCCTTCCACCAGCACTTCGCCCCAAGGATCAATCACCATCGAGTGCCCAAAGAAATTCGTCGTTCCACTCGTCCCAACACGATTGCAGGAAACGACATACATCTGATTCTCAATGGCTCTGGCCATGAGCAGCGTACGCCAGTGGTGCAAACGAGGGTGCGGCCATTCCGCAGGTACGAATAAAATTCGTGCGCCATCCAGCGCTAATTTGCGCGCAAGCTCAGGGAAACGAATGTCATAGCAGATCATCGCGCCAGCAGGAACGCCTTCAAGCTCAAATCGGCCAAACTGGTCGCCGCTATGTAGAAACTTTTCCTCGTCCATAAGACGGAATAAGTGAATTTTGGAATACTCGGCAGTTTCCGCGCCTTCACGATCAAACGCATAAATCGTGTTCAGAACACGATCGTCTCTTTTATCTGCAATAGATCCTCCGATAATATTGACATGATGAGTCCGGGCAAAATCACTCAAAAAGGCTTTCGTCCTAACACCGTTAGGATCAGCCAACTGCTGAATCTCCGTTAAGGCGTAGCCGGTGTTCCACATCTCAGGGAATACGATCACATCAGGCTTTTGATCTCCACTCACTGCTTGATGTAGAAGCTTCTCCAATTGAGCAAAGTTCGTATCAGGTTCTCCGATTTGGATATCCATTTGAATAAGTGCAATGTGAAGTAATTGTGATTCGGACATATGATGAAGACTCCTTCCAACGGTCAGATTACCAATATCTCTCTATAGTAGTCTAAAATCAGTTTGAACTCAATGGAACTCATGATGGTTTGAACGCTTTGGATTGTCCTCTTGCTATACTTAAAGTCTCCCAATGAGACTTTGCCCAATGCTTACTGAGCAGAACGATTTGACCCACATGGTAGCCATAATGAGACACTTGGCGCTGAATGGCTTGAAGCACAGAATGCCCTTCGCCTCGAATTTGAACAGTCCTAAGAACATCATCCGGAGTGAGTGCGTGCAATGTATCAAACAGAACCTTCCAGCCTTCCTCCCACTTGGAAATGAGCTCTTCCCGCGAGTATTGGCTGCTTTCAAATTCACCGTCACGCTGGCGTGTTTCCTTTTCCCCATCCGTTGTTAAGAAATCTGTCCACCGTGACAACATGTTCCCGTGCATGTGCTTAATCAGCAATTCTAACGAATTCGACTCCTCATCTAGCGTTAAATAAAAATGAGCATCTTCCGTTTGCGCGAATGCTTTATCCGCCAGCTTCTTCATATTTTCAAATGCACGTATAGATTCCTGCAAAAAAACTTGCGCCACTAGTGTGTTGTCCGACATGGTCTTCAGCACCTTTCCAAAACTTATGGATTAACTTTATGATATTGGCTGCGTGATGTAAAATCGATTATTTTCATCACTATGAAAAAAAGATTAATCATGATACATTAAGGTTATTAATTAAAATCCCGACCTCCGGAGTGTGAATTAAAACGTGACTAAAGTATCCCCTACAACAAGCCCTTTTACAATACAGCCTGCTGATCGTATGAAGGGACTTCCGACTCAATTTTTTGCAACACTCGTACGCAAAGCCAATGAGCAAATTGCTGCGGGACATGACGTCATTAACCTCGGCCAAGGGAATCCAGACCGCCCTACGCCTCCGCATATCGTGGCATCCATACAAGAAGCTGCTGCTAACCCTTTGTATCATAAATATCCGCCTTTCAGCGGATTTCCATTTCTGAAACAAGCCATTGCGCAGCGTTATAAGGAAGATCACAACGTAGATCTTGATCCTGATACGGAAGTAGCGATTCTTTTTGGCGGTAAAACAGGACTAATCGAGATCGCACAATGTTTGCTTAATCCGGGGGATGTCTGCTTGGTTCCAGATCCTGGATATCCGGATTATTGGTCCGGGGTTGCTCTTGCCGGCGCCGAGATGGCATTCATGCCCTTGCGTGAAGAAAACAACTTTCTTCCAGACTACTCACAGCTCAGCGAATCCGATTTGAACCGAGCGAAGCTGATGTTCATTAATTATCCGAACAACCCAACGGGTGCAACAGCTCCCGCTTCCTTCTATGAAGAAACAGTCGAATTCGCACAAAAGCATGGTGTTGTTGTCGCAAGTGATTTCGCCTATGGCGCGATAGGCTTCGACGGTCAGAAGCCGGTCAGCTTCCTGCAGACACCAGGAGCCAAAGAAGTCGGTATCGAGTTCTACACCCTTTCCAAAACGTACAATATGGCTGGCTGGCGTGTCGGTTTTGCTCTAGGGAACCGAGAAGTTATCCGCCTTATTAACTTGATGCAGGATCATTACTACTGCTCGTTGTTCGGCGGTATCCAAGCGGCAACCGCAACAGCTCTCACGGCCTCGCAAGATTGTGTTACTGAGCTGTGTGATGTTTACGAAAGCCGCCGCAATGCCCTATATACAGCTCTTGCTAGTATTGGCTGGCATGCACGCCCCTCACAAGGGTCTTTCTTCTCATGGCTGCCCGTTCCTAAAGGACACTCCTCACAAAGTCTTGCCGATTTGCTTTTGCAAGAAGCGAAAGTTGTCGTCGCACCAGGCGTAGGCTTCGGAACGCACGGAGAAGGCTATGTAAGGCTTGGCCTCTTATCCTCTGAAGAACGATTAGCAGAAGCCGTGCAACGAATTGGCAAGCTGAATCTATTTGGATAAGCAAAAAATAGAGGCTGCTGCTTCTTTACAAACGCTTGTACTGCATGCTATTCTAGATAGAATAAAAAAAGGAAGTCCTTAAAACTTCTATATCGCAATGTTATGATGGGAATAGTAGGAACCGTTAAGCACGTAAACAGGGAGTAAGCTCCATAGACTGAGAGAGCTTGCCGTGAACCGACTCCGAACCCGCCCCTGAACAGTCAACGATGAGTTGAACAGTGCCCTGCTGTTATTTAGGGAATCTAGAGTTGGGTGCAGCCGCTATCGGTGTGCGCCAATCTAAGGTGGTACCGCGGAAGCTACAGACTTTCGTCCTTATGTTATGAGGACGGGAGTCTTTTTTGTTATCTACATACATGTCAATCAAAGGATGGGATCGATATGACTCAGCGAATCGTCGTTAAAATCGGCAGCAGCTCGTTAACTTCAGATACCGGGGGCCTCAATCCGGATAAGATACGTTTTTTCGCGTCGGAGCTGGCGCAATTGAAGCAGGACGGTCATCAAGTCCTGCTGGTAACCTCCGGCGCAGTTGCCGCAGGCTTCACCTCCCTTGGCTACCGCACGCGGCCCAAGGTACTGCACGAGAAGCAGGCCGCAGCAGCGGTCGGCCAAGCGCTTCTCATGCAGGCGTACCATGAAGCCTTTGCGTCCCACGGCATCAGCGTGGCGCAAATTTTGCTCACAAGGTACGACTTCTCTAACCGGAAGCGCGTGCAGAACGCGCTCATGACGATCGACGAGTTGCTGCAGCGCGGCGTCGTGCCGATCATTAACGAGAATGACACCGTCGCGGTAGATGAACTGAAGTTCGGCGACAATGATACGTTGTCAGCCTTGGTGGGCAATTTGGTCAAAGCGAACAAATTGATCATCATTACGGATATGGACGGCCTGTACACGGACGACCCCCGCAAAAACGCGAACGCGCAGCGTATCGATCGCGTGGACGCCATCAGCGATGAGCTGTTCAGCTTCGCTGGAGGCTCTGGGAGCGCGGTCGGCACCGGCGGCATGCGCTCCAAGGTCGAGGCCGCCCGCATCGCAATGCGCGGAGGCGTGCCGGTGTTCATCGGGCGCGTACTCGAGCCCGGTGATTTGCCGCACGCTGTCGACGGCAGCGGCAAGGGCACGTATTTCGACACGGCGCTGAACAACCTACCGGTGAAGAAACAATGGGTCGGCTTCCACTCGCTGCCCCAAGGGCAAATCATCGTTGACCAAGGCGCGAAGGCGGCCTTGCTCAGCGGTGGCAAGAGCTTGCTTCCTGCCGGCATCACCGGTGCTGCAGGAGACTTCCACCCCGGCGACGTCGTCGAGGTAATCAGCATCGAAGGCGCGCTGCTAGGACGTGGCGTCGTCAATTACGCGGCTTGGCAAGTGCAAGCCGCCGCAGGGTTATCGACCGATGAGGTCCAGAAACGTGTAGAAGTTGCCCGGATCGAAGTCATTCACCGTGATGAATGGGTTCCTTTAACCTAATGAAGAAAGTGAGGCTCTCCCAACCATGAGACAACAACGATTGCTTAACCCAACCTTACGTGACGTTCCGGGAGATGCGGAAGCAGCAAGCCACCGTCTGATGCTGCGTGCGGGATTAATACGGCAGCTCTCCAGTGGTATCTACTCTTATTTACCTTTGGGTCTTAAAGCCCTACACAACATACAACAAATTGTCCGCGAGGAAATGGATGCAGCCGGTGCTCAGGAAATGCTTATGCCCGCTCTTCACCCTTCCGAATTATGGAAAGCATCTGGCAGATGGGATGTCTATGGTCCCGAGTTGATGCGTCTGGAAGATCGGAATGGCCGGGAATTTGCATTAGGAGCTACGCATGAAGAAGTCATCACGACGATCGTGAAGGACGAGATTCATTCCTACAAGAAGCTGCCTGTCACGCTATATCAGATTCAAACGAAATATCGCGATGAACGCAGACCCCGATTCGGTCTGCTCCGTGGACGAGAGTTCCTCATGAAGGATGCCTATTCCTTCGACCGTTCAGAAAGCGGTCTAGATGCTAGCTATCAAAGCATGTATAACGCTTATGTTAACATTTTCACACGATGCGGATTGCAGTTCCGAGCGGTTGAAGCCGATTCCGGCGCTATCGGCGGTACGGATACCCATGAGTTCATGGCCTTAGCTGATGTTGGAGAGGATACAATCGTCCACTGCACCTCCTGCCAATATGCAGCGAATATTGAAAAAGCAATTGGAACAGTGCCGGAACAACGGAAATCCGAGCGAGCAGATTCCATTTTACAAGCTTCGCAACCAGTGAAAGTTCACACGCCACAAGTGACAAGCATCAAGCAGCTAAGTCAATTTTTACAAATAGATGCCAATCAGATCATTAAATCTGTTGCCTTACAAGCTGATGGAGCACCAGTTATTGCCCTCCTGCGAGGCGATTATGAATTAAATGAGATCAAGCTGAAGCAAGCCATTGGGGCTGATGAGGTCTCCATGCTTTCTGAAGTTGATATAGAGAAGTTAGGATCCATTGCCGGATTTATCGGTCCAATTGGACTCCAGGATGTGAGAATTATCGCTGATTTTTCTATCAAGGGCTTGAAGGATGTTGTCGTTGGAGCCAACGAGCGTGATTACCATCTGGTTCATGTGGAGGTCGACCGGGATCTCGGAGCGATTTCTTATCATGACGTTCGAAATGTCGCCCAAGGCGAGTTATGTACCCATTGTGGTCACGAGCTCTCTTTTGCGAAAGGGATTGAGGTTGGGCACGTATTTAAGCTCGGCACCAAGTACAGCCGTTCCCTTGGCGCAACGTTCAGCGACGAAAACGGGGTTTCGGAGCCCATTATTATGGGCTGCTATGGTATTGGCGTTTCACGTTTGCTTGCTGCCATTATCGAGCAAAATTATGACGAACGAGGCATTGTATGGCCTGAGTCCATTACACCTTTTACCATTCATCTACTGACCGTTCATGTTCAGGATGAAGTTCAAATGAAATTATCCGAAGAGATTTATTCAACCTTAATTAGGGCCGGCTACTCTGTCCTTTGGGATGATCGGGATGAACGTCCTGGCGTTAAATTCAATGATTCGGATCTACTAGGCTTCCCACTTCGAATCACAGTCGGCAAGAAAGCAAGTGAGCGAATAGTAGAATGTAAAGAACGCCGAGACGGCAGTCAATATGAACGATCTGTAGAGCATATACTTACGCATTGCCATTCTTTATTCCTAACAGGAGGTCGATCTTCCCATGAGTGAAGTCGTTCAAAAATCTAAATTAGCCAAACAAGCTGCTCAGACAATGGGTAATCTCACAACTGAACAAAAGAATGCCGCATTACTCCTTATGGCAGATAGCCTCGTAACGGAGCAGCAGGCGATTATTGAAGTGAACGCCAAAGATTTGCAGCGAGGCAAAGATTTAGGCACAAGCGCTTCCCTGCTCGATCGTCTAGCCCTGAATGAATCCCGTATCACAGCGATCGCTGAAGGGCTGCGCCAAATTGCTGAGCTCCCCGATCCGGTTGGGGATACGTTGGAAGCATTTGAACGTCCAAACGGGCTGCGTATTCGCAAAATCCGTGTGCCCCTTGGCGTGGTCGGCATTATCTATGAAGCAAGACCAAACGTGACCGTTGATGCAGCTGGTTTGTGTCTTAAGACAGGCAACGCAGTTGTTCTGCGTGGCGGTTCTTCCGCTTTATTTTCCAATGAGAAAATTGTTGAGGTTCTGCACGGTGCATTAAGCCGTTCAGCCATTCCTGCTGATGCCCTTCAATTGATTCTAAGCGCAGACCGCAGTTCTGTAGATGAAATGCTGAAATTGAATGGTCTCATCGATGTGCTCATTCCAAGAGGCGGGCATTCACTAATTCAAAATGTTGTCAATAACGCCTCTGTTCCTGTCATTGAAACAGGTGCGGGTGTATGTCATACTTTTATAGATGAAAGTGCACAGCTCGATATGGCGGTTCGCATCGGTATCAACGCCAAAGCTCAGCGTCCATCTGTTTGCAATAGCATGGAAACATTACTTGTACATGAGTCTATTGCAGAAAAGCATCTAGGTGCCATAGCAGAGGCTTTCAAAGGTGCTCATGTAGCACTAAAAGGTAATGAACGTGCTCGTGAGTTAGTGCCTAGCATGCAGGTTGCCGAAATCGAAGACTGGAAAACCGAATATGGGGACTACATTCTTAACATTAAAGTTGTGAAGGATCTAGATGAAGCCCTTGATCATATTCGTGAATACGGCACGATGCACTCCGAATGTATCGTGACGGAAGATGCGGCTAATGCCGAAAGATTTTTACAGGAAGTGGATGCAGCGGCGGTTTATCACAATGCTTCGACTCGTTTCACCGATGGTTTTGAATTCGGCTTCGGAGCGGAAATCGGCATCTCCACCCAAAAGCTTCACGCTCGCGGACCCATGGGTCTACCGTCATTAACTTCAACCAAATACCGCGTTTATGGAAGCGGACAAATACGCGAATAACGATTCAAAATCAAGGAGGAATGAACGATGTCCACTACTTTATCCCAAACCAAAATAGCCTTTGTCGGCGCCGGTTCGATGGCGGAAGCGATCATCCGCGGACTCATTGAAACCAAAGTCGCTGATCCCCAAAATCTATATGTAATGAATCGCTCGGATCAAGACCGGTTAGCTTTTCTACGATCAGAATACGGTCTTCAGGCAACGTCAGACCCGTTAACGAAGGAAACCTTTCTACGTGAAGCCGATGTTGTCGTTCTTTGCATGAAGCCCAAGGATGTGGAGAATGCCTTCGCCGAGCTGCAGCCGCTTCTGAACGAGCAGCAGCTTCTCGTTTCGGTCATTGCCGGGCTCTCTATCGCGAAAACAGAAGCTCTGCTGCAAACCAATATGCCGATTGTTCGCACGATGCCCAATACGTCCAGCACAATTGGTCTAGGCGCTACAGGGATGAGCTTCTCCTCGAAGGTTAATGCTACATTCAGACAAGTGGCAACCCAAATGTTTGAGGCTGTTGGCATTGTAACGATCGTGGAAGAAGAGAAATTAGAAATTCTGACAGGCGTATCCGGCAGCGGTCCTGCCTATGTCTACTATTTCATGGAAGCTATGATCAAAGCTGGCATTGAAGGCGGTCTTACTGCAGAAGATGCACATCAATTAACACTGCAAACGGTGCTCGGAGCTGCGCATATGGTTCAGTTAACGCAAGAAAATCCTGCTGAACTGCGTCGCAAGGTCACATCGCCTAATGGAGCAACGCAAGCTTCCATAGAAGCTTTGGATCGTTTTCAGTTTAGCGAAGCCATCTCACAAGCGGTGTTTCGTTCTGCAGAGCGAGCCAAAGAAATGGGCGAACAAATTGCTGCGCCAAGCCCTGTAGCGAAATCCTCCTAAGTTTTTTTGAGATCTAATTCTATCTAAAGCAGGTGAAAGTTTACAATGAACGCATATTGTCTAGCCACCTATCGGAGTTTCGATGAGAAAGCCGATTTTCATAAAAAAGCAACAAGCATCGCTGTCGGCCTTACGGTTGGCAGCTGGACCGAACTGCCCGAAGCTCAAAAAGCGCAAATGGAGAAGCATTTAGGCAAAGTCATTTCGGTTGAAGTCCATGAGCCCGCTCAGGGAGAAGCTATTTCAAACCGCTATGCTGATATCACAATCGCCTATCCTGATGTGAACTTCAGTCGGGACATCCCTGCCTTGTTGGTCACTGTATTCGGAAAGCTATCGATGGACGGTAAAATAAAGCTTATTGACTTATCCTTCTCATCTGACTTCTTATCTGCCTTCGCCGGTCCCAAATTCGGGATGCAAGGTGTGCGAGAACTTCTTGGTGTGCATGATCGCCCTTTATTAATGAGTATCTTTAAATCGGTTGTCGGGTATGAGCTTCCAGCTTTGCGCGAACAATTTTATTTGCAAGCAGCCGGCGGTGTGGATCTCATTAAAGACGATGAAATTCTATTTGAAAATCCATTAACGCCATTGGAGAAACGGATAGAAATTTGCCTGGAAGCAGCCGTACAAGCCACCAAAGAAACCGGTCAAAAGCTGCTCTATGCTGTCAATTTAACTGGACCTACATCCAAGCTTGCAGCCCAAGCCAAGAAAGCTATCAGTGCTGGAGCTAACGCTTTACTATTTAATGTATTAGCTTATGGTTTCGATACGCTGCATGAGTTAAGCTCCGACCCGGAGATAACGATTCCGATCATGGCTCATCCAGCCATGGCAGGTGCTACTTATCCGTCACCCCACTATGGTATATCCGCTTCGGTGCTGCTTGGCAAGCTTATGCGTTTGGCTGGAGCAGATCTGGTGCTGTTCCCTTCTCCTTATGGCTCTGTCGTTATGCCTAGGGAAGAGAACATGGCGATTAAGCATGCGCTTCTAACAGATGATTTACGAAAAGATTACACCAATAACGCTCCAGTCGATGTACAATTGAAACTAGCTTCAAGCTTTCCTGTCCCTTCCGCAGGCATTCACCCTGGTCTTGTCCCGCTTATTCTGCGTGATTTTGGCAAGGATGTCATCGTCAATGCGGGTGGAGGCATCCATGGACATCCACTGGGTACGATCGCGGGCGGGCAAGCCTTCCGTCAAGCGATTGACGCTACCATCCAAGGAAAGACCCTTCAAGACTATGCCCGAACACATCCAGAGTTACAATCTGCTATTGACACTTGGGGGATTCGAGAATGAGTAAGGAACGCATTATTTTTTGCGACTTTGACGGCACCATTACCGTAAACGATAACATCGTTGCCATCATGAAGCATTTCAACCCAGCTGGTTGGGAAGCCATCGTGGAACGAATTTTGGACAAAAGTATATCCATACGTCAAGGTGTTGGTGACATGTTCGCCCTCCTCCCTACTTCCCGTAAGGATGAGATTGTCGAATATGCGATCAATAACGCCGTGATTCGTGATGGATTCAAAGAATTCGTAGATTATTGCAAAGAACAGAATATCAAGCTTTTGATTACGAGCGGCGGTATCGATTTTTTTATCTATCCACTGCTAAAGCCCTTTGCAATCCCAAGTGAGCATATCTACTGCAATGCCAGCACATTCGAAGGAAGCACCATTGAGATTTTGTGGCCAAACCGATGTGACGAGCATTGTGCAACAGACTGCGGGATGTGCAAAACAAGCATTATTCGCTCTTATGACGCTAATCGATATGAGCGAATTATCATCGGTGATAGTATTACGGATTTCGAGGGCGCTAAGCTTGTCGATACGATTTTCGCTCGCTCTCATCTCATTGATATGTGCAAACAGCTTAATTATCCGTATCACCCATTTGAGACATTCTTCGATATTATGAAGCAATTGGAGGCTGAACCTGTAACATGAGTATTTTACTAGAAGAAAAACAGCGTGCTTTCGCTGATTTGCGTGAAATTAAAGCTAATTTAGCGGCCAGAGGATGGTTTCCTGCGACGAGCGGCAATCTGTCTGTTCGTGTAGGAGGCTTCGAGCCTGACGCATTCACTTTCGCTATTACATCAAGCGGCAGAGATAAATCTGTGCAAACACCTGAGGATTTTCTACTTGTAAATGAGAAAGGACAACCGACGGAAGCTACAAGCTTGAAGCCATCGGCAGAAACCTTGATTCATAGTGAAATCTACCGTTTAACAGGTGCAGGCGCCATTTTTCATGTACATACGATATTCAATAATTTGATCTCTGAACTGTATTGGGAACGTAAAAGCATACCCGTAGACGGTGTTGAACTTATTAAGGCTTTCAATATCTGGGATGAAGAAGCTCAAATCGAAATTCCCATTTTACCCAATTATGCAGAAATCCCTCGCATCGCCGAGCTGGTGGAAGGTGCGATTGTCCCGCGAATTCCTGGGATCGTGCTGCGCAAGCATGGTATTTATGCCTGGGGAGCGAATGCTTTTGAAGCTAAGCGTCATCTCGAAGCATTCGAGTTTCTTTTCGAATATGTTTACCGTTCGCACTTGCTGCATAAAGGAAACTAATCGCTTTAGTTGAATAAAAAATCAGAAGTCAGATCCTTGCCCAATTGGCGAAGTTCTGACTTTTTTTGTCTCATAGAATAAGTCGTGTTGGGTCAAACTACTTTTACTTGTCAAATCCGTTTACAAAGGAATATAACTACGCCTATGTTCTCAATCATTAATACCAGTTTATTTCTACTTTTATTCATCGCATATGTATATGTTAAAAAAAACATGAGTCTTTTCGAAGTTTTAAACTATTGGTTCTGGGTCTCACTGTTCGGGGAAGATTTTTCTGAAATTGTCGTAACGAATTTACAGCTGATTGTACCATATCGCACTTACCAAATATTTTGGGATACCATGTTTTATTATTTACTATTATTTCCTATGTCCATGATTTGGTTTCTGCATTTTTATTTAAAAATGAGCCGTAAGTGGCAGCGCTTGATACTCACGATTGTTTATACCCTTATATTAGCTAGCATGCATATTATTATGAAGCTTGCCGGTTATGTATATATCGTCCACTGGAAATTTTGGTGGTCTTTTGTAGTGTGGCTAACTTTTATCGTTTCTACTGTGGGACTCATGTACGTACTTCGATGGTTGAAAGGTAGGGACAAACAGCCTGTATGATCTTAATTCCACCGATTACTTTTGACGCAAACGAAGGCTTTGTTACAATCATTATGATCGCTTTGATCCTGCTTTATTGCATGCTTCCTAAGCGAATTCCACTTCCCATTGCACTGCTTATTATGATTTTCAACTCCTATTTGGGACGAGCCGTTGATAATATCCTGTCGTCCTCGTACCCTTTTAATGTGTATGATTCTATGGACACCCCAAACTATGATTTGTTTGATTTTCTGCTTTACACGATTCCTTTTCCTCTCGTTGGCTATTTCTATGTATATTTTTATGACAAGTATCCAATTCGTGCTCCATTTCAGTTTATACATATTCTGATTTGGTCGATTGCCTCTGTTGGTTTTGAAGCTCTTGCTGTCACTTTTTCAGTGTTTCATTATTATCGTTGGGAGATTAGCTACTCGTTTCCTGTCTATCTCTTAACCTTTGGGCTGAACACAATCTTATATAGTCTGGCTAAAAAGCATTACAAAAACTGGCAGCCCCAATAAAAAACGTCCCATTTTCTCCAGTTGAGAACTGTGAGAAGATGAGGACGTTTTTTTACTTATCTAGATTGTCGAAATCGTTGCGAATATTCCTTTGCTTGGTCCACAGTCGCTACTCGATTGCGGCTCCATTCCAGTAATATCCGGTCAATGTAACGGAAGTGTACTTTACCTGCAAATACGGCTTCTTTGAGAGCGGTCATAATGAGCTCTTCTTTGTACATATCCTTATCCAGCCAACCGCTGATTGTTTCCAGCTCCATAGGCGTTAACGGACGTGCAAATTCTTTTTCGAATGTTGTATAAATATTCTTGGCATTCTCGTCAGACGGAGTAGATGCGCGGATCGCACTTAACTCTGCCATCTGCTGCTCGGCCACTCGTTTGGCTAACTTTTGGTATAACGGCGTAAGATTGTATCGCTCACTGCGTATCCCCGTTATTTCTGCTGTATCCTCATCGATCGCGATGAACTGCTCATGAATCAATTTCTGCAGGCTGGCAATGACCAGATCTGGCGAAGCTGACATCCGTAATTGAATCTCATCCGTGGTTGGAAAGTCGTTCTTTTCCTTTTCCAGAAATGAGATCAAATGAATCAGTGTCATGACTTCAATTTCGCTCAACTGAAGGGCGCGGTAATTCTTAAGAAGAAGGCTTGGGACTCCAACATTCCCTTCCAGAAAGCCGGTCACCAGAACAGCTTCTATCTGCTGCTGTGTACTAGATTGTATATTCATCCGATCCCCTTTCTACCCATGGTCGATAAACCCAGTTACGGGTACAAACGGTATAAGAGACGAGGAAATGGAATCGTTTCGCGCACGTGATCCAGACCACAAATCCAAGCAACCGTACGTTCAAGTCCAAGCCCGAAGCCGGAATGCGGCACGGTGCCATATTTCCGAAGATCAAGGTACCATTGATAAGCTTCTTTCGACAGCTCATGCTCCTGGAAGCGCTGCTCCATTAGCTCGGGATCATCAATCCTCTGGCTTCCCCCAATGATTTCTCCGTACCCCTCAGGCGCAATCATATCGGCACAAAGTACGACCTCAGGACGGCTAGGATCAGGTTTCATATAGAACGCTTTAATTTCTGTCGGCCAATGTGTAATGAATACCGGTGTTTCATATTGAGCAGCAATCGCTGTTTCATGCGGAGCTCCGAAGTCCTCGCCCCATTGGAATTCATGACCGTTCTTTTGTAGATAATCTACAGCCTCATCATACGTAATCCGCGGGAAACTGCCTTGAATTTTCTCCAGCTTCGTTGTGTCTCTTTCTAAGGTTTCCAGCTCTGGTCCACAATTTTTGAGCACGTTTTGAACAATATAAGAAACGAATTGCTCCTGTACTTCCAGGTTCTCGACATGATCAACAAATGCCATTTCAGGTTCAATCATCCAAAACTCGATAAGATGTCTGCGTGTTTTGGACTTCTCTGCTCGGAATGTTGGACCGAAAGAGTATACACGGCCAAGTGCCATCGCGGCTGCTTCCATGTAGAGCTGTCCGCTTTGAGTAAGGAAGGCATCCTCATCAAAGTATTTGGTGTGAAATAAATTCGTTGTTCCTTCACATGAGGAAGGGGTTAGAATCGGTGGATCCACCAAATGGAAACCACGCTCATTGAAAAATTGCTGTACGGCTTGAATGATTTGAGCGCGAATCACGAGCACGGCACGCTGACGTGGACTCCGAATCCACAAGTGTCGGTTATCCATCAAGAAATCAACGCCATGCTCCTTCGGAGTTATCGGATATTCTTCTGTCACTTGGATGATTTCAATGCCTAGGACATCAAGCTCATAGCCGCCTTTACTCCTCGTATCCTCTTTCACTTTTCCTGTTATGTAAAGTGAGCTTTCCTGCGTTAGCTTAGAAGCGGCTTCCCAGACGTCTTCTCCTACATCACTTTTGACCACGACACCTTGTATATATCCGGAACCGTCTCTTAGTTGTAAAAACTGAATTTTACCACTTGAACGTTTCTTGTTTAGCCAACAGCCAATGGTAACCGACTCGCCGACATGATGTTTAACTTCACTTATCGTACTTTTCATTCTGCTTTTGAACCTCCTTAAAGTTTTCGTGAAAAATCTAACTGAACACTTCTTTATTGTACACTATTTCTATTTCCATGAGAAAAATCTATCTTGGACAATTCCAATCAGATGTTTTGTGACTGAATGAGCCCAAATGTATCTCGAGCGATCACCCACTCCTCATTCGTTGGGATCACAAGCACTTCCACTTTGGAGCCTTGCTTTGAAATCCGTCGCTCCAGACCTCTCCCCTTGCGGTTCGCTTCTTCATCGAATTCTACACCGAGGAATGTCAGGCGTTCGCAGACGGTTTGACGAAGCAGCTCGGAATTTTCTCCAACACCAGCTGTAAAAACAATCGCATCGACGCCATTCATCGCCGCGGCGTAAGCACCAATGTATTTGCGGAGCCGATACTCATACATTTCAAAAGCAAGCGCGGCGTTCTTATCGCCCGCCTCCAATGCTTCCACGATCTCGCGCATATCGCTCGAGATCCCCGAGATCGCCTGCAGCCCGCTGTGCTTGTTCAGCATGGAGCTGATCTCGCCCAGCGTCAAATCCTCCTTGCCCATCGCATAAGGCACGATGGCCGGATCGAGATCGCCGCTGCGCGTGCCCATCATCAGTCCTTCGAGCGGGGTCATCCCCATGCTCGTATCCACAGACTTGCCGCCCATAACGGCGGCGCAAGAAGCTCCGTTACCGATGTGACAGGTAACGAGCTTCAGCTGCTCCAGCGGGCGGCCTAGGAAGGCTGCGGCACGCTCGCTCACGTAATTGTGCGAGGTGCCGTGGAACCCATAACGGCGCACCTTGTGCTTCCGGTACAGAGCCATCGGTACCGGATAGAGGTAGGCGTGCGCCAGCATCGACTGATGGAAGGCAGTGTCGAAGACGACGGCCTGCGGTACGCCGGGCATGTTCGCCTCCACCGCTGAGATGCCGAGCATATGCGCCGGGTTGTGGAGCGGCGCCAAATCGAAGAGCCGCTTGATCTCCTTCTTCACGTCGTCATTCACGAGGACGGAGCTCTTGAAGGATTCGCCGCCGTGAACGACTCGGTGGCCGACTGCGTCGATTTCCGACGTAGACGCCAGCACGCCGTGTTCGGGGTGCGCCAGCAGCTCGAGCACTTTGCGAATGGCTGTTGTATGCTCGAGAATCTCTCTTACCTCATGAACTTCGGCTTTCCCCGTCGGTTCATGCGTCAATATCGCCGTTTCCATCCCGATTCGCTCCACCTTACCTTTGGCGAGAACATTTCCCTCTTCCATTTGGAAGAGCTGGTATTTAAGCGAAGAGCTCCCTGCATTGATAACGAGAATATTCACAAACGATCACCATCCTTGTCATACCGGAAAAAGCCTTCTCCCGTCTTAACTCCCAGATGTCCCGCTCGGACCATTTGTTTTAGTAGGAAGGACGGACGGTACTTCATGTCTCCATAATCACGGAACATGCCCTCAAGGGCTGCATGCACCGAATCTAATCCGAATCGGTCACACATTTCCAGTGGACCATATTTGAAATCATAACCGATCCGCATCGCGGTATCGATATCCTCAGCGGATGCCACTCCTTCGGACAGCGTGTGCAGCGCCTCATTAATCAATGTACAAATAAGCCTCGTAGTAATGAAGCCTGGAGACTCGGTGACCTTAATACTTTTCTTTAAAATGAGCTCGTCCACGAAACGACGTGTTTGATTGAAGGTCTCGTCTGACGTTTTCATCGCTCGAATAATTTCGACGAGGTTAATTTTCGCCACAGGGTGCAAAAAGTGAAGTCCAATCACGCGTTCGGGATTCGTTGTGACCGCCGCAATCTCCGTCACGCTAAGCGTGGATGTATTCGTTGCTAGAATAATGGCTGGCGAACATATTTGATTCAGTTGGAAAAATACATGCTTTTTCGCATTCAAATCCTCTGAAATCGTTTCTATAACCATATCGCAAGCGGCCATATCTTGCAGGGAATCGGCTTTTCTGATTTTGGCTAAAATCAGCTTTTTCTCCGCTTCAGTCAATGACCACCGTTCTATTTGCTTGTCTAAGCTAACCATAATCTGTTCTATGGCTCGATCGAGCTTATCTGATGTTTTCTCAACGAGTACTACGTCCAAACTTCGGGCAGCGAGCATTTCTGCAATCCCCTGTCCCATCGTTCCTCCGCCGATTACACCAATTGTTTTGAATACCATGGCAAGTTTCTCCTTCTCCCACGCTGCGTCTTACCAACTTCTAAATTATTCACTTCTTTATCGTTCAAATTCTCAATCCAACCTCATCTCGGAAACCCAATCCTATCATACAATTTTTGTTCCCCAATTTCATTAGTATACACAAAACATTCGCTGGATTATCTCAGCTTTGACACAATTCCTGCTGGTTTGGAGAGGAGAAGATTAAATAAATAATAAAACACTTATCATCTTAAACACTTGTAACTTAGGTGTAATGCATCATCTATCAAAGCAACCCAACTTATCCACAGATAGTTACTGGGAATAATATAATTGACATATCCTCTCCTTCTTTTCCGAAAAGCTCTGAGGGCTGAAAGGCAATCGTGGTTACCACTGTTGTATTTTTTACAACAATTAACACACCAAAAGGCTATTTTGCAACTTGAAGTTGCATTTCGTACAACATTTTGAGCTCATTTGATGCGAAATGGTCTATATTGGGCTAAATTGTTGTACATTATGCAACAATGAAGGGAGATAGGCGAGATTTAGGCATAAATTGTTGCACTAAATACAACATCTACCTCTAAGTGTGAAGAAATCAACTTCATTGTTGCAGTTTCTACAACTTTACAACAATGAAGCTGATTGATGGACCGGAACTGTGGAGGAAAAAGCTACACAAAAAACCGCTGGCCACAAGGCCAACGGTCATCTTATGCACTCTTCGTCACAGAAGCATCGAATAAATTACGGAACGTGTCACCAGAAAGAACTTCTTCTTTCATCAAAATCGCAAAGGAATGTTCAAAAACACTGCGCTGCTGCTCTAAAAGCTCCTTCGTGCGAATCATGAGCGCATCAAGGATAATCGTATTCTCTTTCATAAGCTGATCCTTCGTCACCATCTCACGATCAATGATACCGAGGGAAGTAAGTCCTGAATCCATCATATTACGCACCATGGAAAGGGACTGCTCGAAATCGTTACGCGAGCCAGTACTGCGCCCGCCATAGAAGATTTCTTCAGCCGCGGCACCACCGAGAGCAATCATGATTTGCTGCTCAATATAATCTTTGGTGTACAAATAATGATCTTTCGGAGGATTATGACGCACATATCCGAGCGCTTTCCCCCGCGGACTAACGGTTACCTGTGAAACAGAGCCAGGGCGCACAATTTCAGCGATAATAGCATGCCCCAATTCGTGATAAGCAACGCGCTCTTTTTCCTCTTGCGCCGTTTCTTTATCCGTTCTTTCCCCCATCATCACTTTATCAATCGCGGAAGCCAGATGGTGCTGTTCAATAGCCAGTTTATCTTCTCTCATGGCATAGATTGCTGCTTCATTCAGAACGCCTTCTAGCTGTGCGCCAGAGAAACCAAAGGTTTGATCAGCGATCGTATCCAGAGAAACGCCTTGAGCCAGCGGTTTATTTTTGACATGAATATCGAGAATGGACAGACGTCCTTTCTTATCTGGTAAGTCCACTTCAATATGACGGTCGAAACGGCCAGGACGCAATAAAGCACTGTCGAGAATCTCCTTGCGGTTCGTTGCTGCAATAATCAAAATACGTGGAGCATCATTCGTATGAATACCATCCATTTCAGTCAATAGCTGGTTCAACGTCTGATCATACTCCCGATGTTGACCGCCATCCCGTTTACCGCCGATAACATCAATCTCATCAATGAAAATAATCGCATTGTCTTTGCCTTCTTTAACAGCACGGGTTCTTGCTTCCTTGAATAGGTCACGCACACGACTTGCACCGACACCCACATACATTTCCACAAATTCACTGCCTGAAGCGGCCATATAAACGGAATTCGTATAATGAGCGGCTGCTTTGGCCATTAACGTTTTCCCTGTTCCAGGAGGTCCAGTAAGCAGAATCCCTTTGAGCGGACGAATACCTAATTTCTTAATTTCTTCATGCTTGATTAGAAAATCAAGAGCTTCCATCAATTCTTTCTTAGCGCGATCTTGTCCGCCAATCTCATCAAACGTCAAGTACGAAGGCGTGCGATTCTTGCTTTTACGATCACCGCCACCTGCAGATATACCAGCACCGCTGCGGCCTTTTATCATATAAAACAAGGATACACCCAATACGCCAACAAATAAGATAGGTATCACATTTACACCTAGAAAGGCCAAAAAGATTAGGAGAACCGGTATAAATCCAATCCCAATTTCTTTATAAATTTTACTCATTCGGCCACACTCCTATCTGGGAAGTTCTAGGTAGCATGATGAATTTAGTGGCATCACCATCTGTCAGGCGAATATATACATAAGTTTGGTCCATTTCACTATCAACTTTCATGGTTGGAACACCCTCAGCATATTTCTGCAAGGTTGTTGGAATATCTGCATAATGCTTCGTTTCCATTGCTTGTGCTACCTCAAATAATGCTTTAGACCACCACTGGTCTAGTTTTTCGGACGGGTTGCTTTTCACATCAATATTCACAGTACGCTTTCCGATAATGGATGCACCATCTTTATGAATACGATCCACCACATTTCGTAAATTGGCGTCTGGGTTTAGACTAACTTGTATGTCAACTTGGTTATTGTCAAGTTTCATCGTTGAGCTCGTTACACCGGGAACCTTGCTAATGATATCAGATAATGGATTTTCCATAGCTAAGCTTGTATAAGCGAACCAACCACCGAATAAAACTCCAGCAGAGATAATAACACTCATGACGACAGGTAAGAGACGCAGCTTCATCAGTCAACGTCCCCCTTTCTATACGTATTTTGTTGCCTCAATTGCTATACGATGAGTATATCACGCGATGAATGCATTAGCTCTATGAAATGAGTGGAAACAACAAAACTCAGCCTAATGCAGGCTGAGTCTGTATGTATCCATATAGAGTCCATCTTTGAATTTGTAATAATCATAGAAATAACGTGTACCGCTGTTTTCTTTCTTTTTATAGAAAACTTCCCAGACATAATCGTTACCAAGCTTACCTGGCAGCACGCGTTCTATTTCTATCTCTGGCGCTTTTTTTAGAACGGTTTCCCGTACCTGCGTTTCGGTGAACGCTTCAGCTGTCATCTCCGTATGAATCCCTTTGTCTGAAACCCAAACGATGACGCCTTGACCCAGCTTGTCTTCGCCATAAACGATTTGGACAGGTTCATCACCATAAAAGAAATCCACTTTGGTTGCTTTCGTCATAATGCTTTTCTCGTAGGCTATTTCTACCGCTTTGCGCTTATCGTCCCAGTGCTCATTCTGAACATTTAAATAAAAGCGGCTAAGCACGACACCAAGTGTCAAAATAATAAATACACCGAATGTTAGGATCCTTGTTCGCTTCGCATTCATGAACGCCGCTCACCTCCCCCAGACGAACTTACAAGGAAATCACTTAGCCAATGAGCTTATCAAAGCATAGTTCAAACTCACGTTTAATTTTTTCTTCATCAAGTGTTAAACATTCTCCCTTGCGGACAATCCAATTACCGTCTACACACACATCAACAACATCTTTTGCACAGGCAGAGTAAACAATATGGGACACAAAATCCGTCTTCGGAAGGAAATGAGGTTGATCGATATCCAGTGCGATGAAATCAGCCTTCATGCCAGCCTGCAGTAAGCCTACATTATCTAACCATATGGATTCTGCACCCATTTTTGTTCCCATAAGAAGCGCTTCTGCAGCAGGCACAGCTAAAGGATCGCCAGAAACACCTTTGTGAATCAGCGCGGCGAGTCTCATTTCTTCGAACATATCCAAGTTGTTATTGGAAGCCGCTCCATCTGTGCCAAGTGAAACCTTCACGCCTGCACGAAGAAGTTCAGGAACTCGGGCAACACCGCTAGCAAGCTTCAGATTGCTTCCTGGGTTGTGGGAAATACGAACATCATATTGCTTAAGGACACTGATTTCTTCATCTGTGAGATGAACACCATGCGCGATGAGCGTTGGTCTGCTGAACACTCCATGCTTTTCTAAATGTGCGACTGGTCTCAAACCGTATTGATCCACATTTCCCTGAACTTCACGAAGGGTCTCCGACATGTGAGTATGGATTGGCAGATTTAAATCATGGGCCACTTGAACAATTCGCTCAATAAAGTCCGGAGGACATGTATAGGGTGCATGTGGAGACATCATTGTCGTGATTCTTCCATTTGCACCGCCATGCCAATTTCTTGCAAACTCCGTAGCTTCTTTCAATTTAGCATCTTGTACTTCCGGTGGACAAAGACCAATAATACCTCGGGTCAGAACACCGCGCATACCTGACTCTTCAACGGCCTTAGCCACTTCGTTCATATGGTCATACATATCTACAAAAGTTGTCGTACCGCCTTTAATCATTTCTAGAATGGATAACAGCGTCCCCCATTTCACATCTTGGGAGCTGAATTTGGCTTCCATCGGCCACATTTTCTCTTCTAACCAAATTTGAAGTGCTAGATCGTCACCATATCCGCGTAAAAGCGACATCGCTGCATGTCCATGCGTATTCACCAGACCAGGCATATAAAGCTTGTTCTTGCCGTCAATAACTTCGTCATAATTTTCTCGAGGTTCAGGTATTTCCTCACCGATGTATGTAATCTGGCTGCCTTCTATTACCATACAGCCCTTGATAGACGATTTTTCTGCATGATTTGAGATAAAAATACCGTTCATAATTAATGTTTTTTTCATACTAAAAATCCCTCTCTATGCTCATTCTATTAACAAACACTGCCTTATAAACTTTACCTCTTCGAGCTTGTAAAATCAAGGAAGCTTCACTATGTTAAGAAATTGTAAAATTTCACGGAATTTTCGTTGCTTTAAACACAATTATTATGATATTTTTAACTTCGTGAGTTTTTTCTACCATTTGGTCTGTTTATCTTATATATTCGATCAAAATCTAGTGCATATAGCAAAATATAGGAGGATTATATGACAACGTTATTCACAAAAAAGAACGAAGTCGATTTCTTGCAACTTCTCATCCGTGCTGCAGAAAACGCCTTGCAAACTGCTCAACTATTTCGCACAGCCATGATGGGGGATAAACCGCCTATTGAGTATGTTAAAGCGATTAACGATTTAGAGCACGCAGGCGATACGATTACTCACGAAATTTTTAAAGGTTTAAACAAAGTATTTATTACACCAATTGATCGTGAAGATATTATGGTTCTAGCCTCCAAAGTGGATGATGTAACAGACGGTATAGAAGCTACAATCGCTCGTTTCGACTATCTTGCTGTATCACATACAGATTCTTATATGAAAGAGTTTTCGGCTGTCATTGTAGACTCTTGCCAGCATATGCTGGATGCGTTCAAGCTTCTGGCGAAGAAAAAATACATGCAAATTCCTGAGCATACGGTTGCTATTAATTCCCTCGAGAATGACGGAGACCGTTTGATGCGCGAAGGGATTCGTCAAATTTTCATCACACGCAAAGACCCGTATGAAGATTTTAAACTAAAAGAAATCTATGAGCGTTTGGAAGAAACAACAGATGCTTGTGAAGATGTAGCCAATATCCTTGATAGCGTTGTACTTCGTTATTCATAAGACACATTCGTGTCCTATGTGGTACGAAGATAGTTTTCCATATGGAAAACTCTTAGGAGGAAATCATGTTAACTTATTTAATCGTCATCGTTGTGCTCGCCTTACTTTTTGACTTCATTAATGGATTTCACGATACGGCAAATGCGATTGCAACATCCATTTCCACACGAGCCTTAAGTCCGCGTGTAGCCATCGCCATGGCTGCCACACTCAACTTTGTCGGAGCCATGGTTTCCTCTAAGGTTGCCAAAACCGTTGGTGGAAGCATTGCCAACCCAGCCAAAATTGAACACGGCGTTGAAATCGTCATCGCTGCCTTACTTGCCGCCATCATTTGGAACTTATTGACATGGTATCTGGCCATTCCTTCATCTTCTTCGCATACACTTCTTGGTTCTCTAGCCGGAGCAGTTATCGCTGGCGCCGGAGTTCATGCAGTGAATTGGAGTGGTTTTACGCAGATTATTATCATTTTGATTCTATCGCCGATTATTGCTTTCGCCCTGGGTTACTTAATTATGATCTTGATCAAGTACATCATTTTATGGTCTGGTAACACATCAAGATCGAAGCTAAATCGCTTATTCCGTACCTTGCAAATTTTATCCGCGGGATTGCTTTCCTACTCCCATGGCGGTAACGATGCACAAAAAGCAATGGGTATTATCGTATTTGGTTTAGTAGCAGCTGGTGTTCAAACAGACTTGGAAGTACCGATCTGGGTGAAAATTGCTGCCGCTTTAGCCATGGGGCTTGGAACATCCATCGGTGGATGGCGAATTATTAAAACCGTTTCCGGTAAAATAGTTAAAATCGAGCCCATCAATGGCTTTGCTTCGGACTTAACGTCATCACTCGTTATTCAATTCTCTACCTTTTTGGGTAAACCATTGTCAACGACGCATGTTATTTCCTCCGCGATTATCGGGACAGGCAGTGTCATGCGCTTCCATGAAGTTCAATGGGGCACGGTTGGACGCATGTTGATCACTTGGGTTATTACGATTCCGATCAGCATCGCTCTCGCATTCTCGATCTACTTCGTTTTGTTCAGACTCATTTTCTAAAAATAAAGGCACGACCCAAGCTAATCGGGTCGTGCCTTTTTCTAATCCAAATAATAAGCTAAGCTTTGCAATTCGGTTGTAAAATCCGCATGGTGCACTCGCACTTCGGGAGGAACCTTAATAATGACGGGAGCAAAATTCAGTATCGCTTCAATCCCGCAATCTACGAATTGATTGGCTACATTTTGAGCTTCGTTCGCTGGGACCGTTATGATGCCTATGCGGACGCCTAATTCAGATAAAACCTTCTTCATCTCATGCATCGGTTGAACGATTAGGTTGTTGATCGATTCCCCGGCCTTGCTTGGCATTGCATCGAATACAGCGACAATCTTCATATCATTGCGTAAATAAGTATTATAATTGCACAAAGCGCGGCCTAGATTACCCGCTCCAACAAGAGCTACTTGAATATGGCGATCCAACTTCAGGATCTGTCTAATTTTTTCAATCAAGTAAGCAATGTCATAGCCGATTCCCTTTTTCCCGAATTCTCCAAAATAAGCCAAATCCTTACGAATCTGAGCCGGATTCAGATCGAGCTTTTGACCCAAATCCTGCGAGGATACCGTCGATACATTTTTCATTGCAAGTTCATTCAGAAAGCGTAAATAAATGGGCAGCCTCCTGACGACTGCTTCCGATATTTTTTGTGTTTTCAACTTTACGCCTCCCCCATCCACTCTTCAATCCTAGGTAACATTTGCTCAGTCGTCATATGCTCAATCTTCGGACCAGGCAATGAATAAAGGAAGTGCTTGCCATAATACGTATCAATCACTCGAGTATCATAGATGATAACGATGCCTTTATCGGATGCACGTCTGACAAGCCGGCCAAAGCCCTGCTTAAATCGAATGACAGCCTGCGGAACTGAAAATTTCATAAATGGATTTTCGTTGCGTTTCTTTATATTTTCACACTTAGCTTCAACTAGAGGGTGATTCGGAGGTTGAAACGGCAAACGGATAATAGCAAGACAGCTGAGTGCATCTCCAGGAATGTCGACACCCTCCCAGAACGAGCTGGTGCCCAACAGGACGCACATTTTATTATCTTGGAACATCCGGGTCAGTTTACTCCGATTGCCGCTGTCTACCCCCTGCCCGAGCACGGTAATCCCATGAGGCTTCAAATGGTCCTTCATCCCCGCATAAATTTGCTTAAGCATGCGATTCGACGTGCACAAAATCAACATTCGTCCTTTTGTAATACGGGCCACATCACTAAGCGAATCAATTAGCGCGTTGATAAAAACAGGATCACCTGCACCTTTGATCATTGGGAAGTCGCGAGGAATTACGACGAGTGCTTGCTCTCTGTAATTGAATGGAGATGGCAATTGAACGGTTTTCAATTTGCCCGATTCTTCATCCTCAGGAATGGCTAACCCTAATTGATCTGCTGAATATTGAAAAGATTTATTAACAGACAATGTCGCGGAGGTCAGGATAATACTGTCTTTGGTCTCAAAGAAATGCTGCTGCAGCAGACCGCTTACATCGGTAGGCACGGATACAAGCTGCAGAGACTTCGATTTGGCGTAGGTACCCGCTTCCATCCAATACACATAACCCTCATCGGCCATTTTCATAAAAAAGTGCAGAGCATCTCGGTGATTATACAGTTCCTTTACCGTGCCATTCAAATCGGTGACTAAACCTTGGACCCCGAAGACTTCCTGCATGTCCTTCACTTCATTTAACAATTTATCCAGCGTGCGGAGTAAATCATTGGCATTCAAATAAATATTGTCTTCCATAATCAAAAGCTCTCGCCACTCGGGTGGAAGCGTTTCGGACTTCATCCGCAGTACATACTGTGAGTTTTCCGATTGCGAAGGATCGCTTCTTGAAGATAACAACTCATAGAGCGCTTCGCTGAGCCGATCCCAATCCTCTTTGATTTTCACAATTTTGGGAAAGAGCCCGTCAATGGTCTGACTCCAAGCGGCCGCGCGTTCCGGCTGCTCATCCGATTTCTGCAACCGAAACCGCAGCATCGGCAGTTGGCCGCTGCGATTATCTTTATATAACCATAACAACGAATGATAAAATGCAGAAGAATGCAGCTCAATGCCAAGATGCTTACTAGCCACTTCTTCGAAGTGATGTGCCTCATCGATGACAAGGTGCTTGTAAGACGGTAGAAGGCGGTTCTCAGCCTTCATATCCGTGAAAAGGAGGGAATGGTTCGTGATGATCACATCGGCCGTATTTGCATCATTCCGAGCGCGGTGATAGAAGCATTTCTTATACCAGGGACACATGCGATTCAAACAAGAATCGGTGTCACTTGCAACCGAATACCAGAACTGCGCACCCTTATTTCCAAAATGAAGCTCCTCTTCATCTCCATGTTCCGTCTCACTTAGCCATACAACCATCTGTGCGGCCGTGATCGGATCTTCCTTCCCATTCTCGTAATCACGTGTCGTTAACTTTGTCTCGAATTTACGCAAGCATAAGTAATGACTTCTGCCCTTGAGCACAGCAGCTTTGAAAGGAATAGGGAAAATTTCCTTCAAGAGTGGAATATCCCGCTCACGAAGCTGTTCTTGTAAGTTAATCGTGTGTGTAGAGACAATCACTTTCTTCTCATACTTGATGCCATAATAAATGGATGGAATCAAATACCCAAGCGACTTCCCGGTTCCCGTTCCCGCTTCGATCATCAAATGCTGATCTTGCTCGAGTGACTTCTCGACTTCCCGGATCATTTGCTCTTGGGATTCACGGTCTTCAAAGATTTCGAATTTTTCCCGTAAGGCCGTTTTCAAACCTTGATGGAACTCTGTAAAAGAAGAACCTAAATCATCCGCATCGGAGTCTTTGCGCGTATCTTCCTCTTCGCCCCAATCCGTGACATTCAGCGTAAATTGCCGGAAATATCGATTCGTATCCATATCCACACTAGTGATAGACTCTTTGTAGATGCATATTTCATCGAGGAACCAGCCTAAATCGCTGTTCCCGTTTTCGAAAATGTGCTGCAGGCGCTGAATAGTTAGAAGTGGCAACCCAAGCAAGCGTTCCAAACATATAATCCATATAGCCGCCGTTACTTCCGCATCACTATCCGCTTGGTGCGGCCTTTCATGATCAATACCAAACAAACCGGCCACCATGCTGAGCTGAAGACTCGAAATAGAGGGAAATAAGATGCGAAGTAAATCCATCGTATCCAACACACGTCCTGTGAAGGGCGGGTATCCTGTTTTCGTTAATCCTTTTTGCAAAAAAGAAAGATCAAAAGCCGCATGGTGCGCCACAAGTACACTATCGAACAACAGCGGAAACATATCTGCCATGACTTGGTCTAGTGAGGGTGCATCCGCAACCATTTCTTCCGTAATCCCTGTAAGTGTTGTAATCGAAGAAGGTATACTTATCCCTGGTTTTACCAGAGAAGTATACCTGTGAGTAATTTGAAATTGATCTATAATGACGAGTCCAACCTGAATAATTTCGTCCGCAGGCTGACTTCCTGTCGTTTCAAAATCCAAAACCGCAAATTTCATGACGTGTACCTTCAATCCTTTCGTCCTGCACTTCTCCTAGCATACCAAATCTTATTAGGAAAAGGGAATACCCAGTTAGCCGCTTCCGTATTAGGATTCGTCCAAATTGATCAGCGGCTCCATGCAAGAAGGATCGGTGTGATACGCTTTTTGAAAATATTCAAAAGCTTTTTCCATATTCTGATTTTGCACTTGTATGCAGCCCATTGCGTTGTAGGAAATAGCCTTCATCTTGGTATTGTCGGTCAAGGGCAGAAGGAACTTGAAGTGTTGATAAGCTTCTCCAAACTCCCCTTTGCGCAAATGCCCCATCGCTAAATACACCCGAGCCAGCAAGAAATCCGGCTGCCTTTGAATCAGCACTTCGAATTCTTTGATCGCTTGATCGTACATATAAAGTTTGTAAAATCCCTGGCCCCGCATGAATTCATCCGTCTGTTTCCCAGACACATCTAAATCCATTAGCTCATCATGAAGGGTTTGGGTACTCATCGGTACGGCCCCATAAAACTTTCCCAACTTCTCCTCAAAAAGCAGCCACGCCTCGATGAACTCATCGCTCATCGTCTTCAACACCTGTAATTGTTCGTCGAGCTCCGCCTTTTTTTCCACATCACTATTCGGATATTCTTTTTGGATTTCTTCCAAAACCTCGTTCATTGTGGAAAATAAATGCTTAAACATTTTGCATCCCACCTTTGCTTCGAAAGCTTATCCTCATTCTTTGTAAACAGAGCCGATTTCATGCATGGAATTCATCCTCTTAAAGGATCGTGGAATGCTCTTCTTCCTTCAAAAGCTGCGCAACTTTATTATTTTCACCCATAATGGCAACCGTTGGTTGATGCTTCTTGGCCTCTTCCTCCGTCATCATCGCATAGGAAATAATAATTACCGTATCACCGGTCTGAACTAATCGGGCAGCCGCCCCATTCAAACAAATCACACCTGTGCCGCGCGGCCCCGGAATAATATAAGTTTCGAGACGAGCGCCATTGTTGTTGTTCACAATTTGCACTTTCTCATTCGGCAGCATACCAACCAGATCGATCAAATCTTCATCAATCGTAATGCTTCCGATATAGTTCAAATTCGCTTCCGTAACGGTTGCACGGTGGATTTTAGCTTTCATCATGGTTCGAAACATGGAGGTCACTTCCTGACTTGTAAAATTAAATTATCGATCAAACGCGTCTTGCCGAATTTCACGGCCAAAGCAATAATAATAGAATCGGTATGATGGCTATTTTCAAAAGGTTCTAAAGTAGGATAAGCAAGTACCTCTACATAGTCAATGATGGCTAAAGACGCAGTTGCAAGATGTTGGCTGACCAAGCTTTCAAGCTCCTGCGGTGTAAAAGTTGCATGTGATTCCACATATGCCTTTGCTTTCTGTAAGGATTGAGACAAAACGATAGCTTGCTTACGTTCTTCCTCAGACAGATACACGTTACGCGAACTCATTGCCAGCCCGTCTGCTTCACGCAATATAGGACAAGGAACAATCTCAATGTCGAGATTGAGATCTTGCACCATTTGTTCGATAACAGCAACCTGCTGGGCATCCTTAAGGCCAAAAAAGGCTTGATCCGGCTGGACAATATGAAACAGCTTGCTCACGACAGTTGCGACCCCATCAAAGTGTCCAGGCCGCGATGCTCCGCAAAGTCTGGAGGTAAGACCAGTTACACTGACGGTAGTACGCGTTGGTGCAGGATACATTTCGCTCACAGATGGCATAAACACCAAATCAACACCCGCCGCTTCGGCTAATTGCAAGTCCCGCTCCGTATTGCGCGGGTACCGCTCGAAATCCTCACCTGGACCGAACTGGAGCGGATTAACAAATATACTTAGCACGACAAGTCCACTTTGAGCCCGTGCTTTGCGGAGCAGACTAGCATGGCCTTCGTGTAAATAGCCCATTGTGGGCACAAATCCAACCGATTGGTCGTTCTTGCGTCGGAAGTCCTTAATGCGAGAACGCAAATCAGCAATTGAATGAATCACTTCCATGGTCTGGATCGCTTCCACGGCTCTCACTTCTCCTTATCGCCATATAAATATTCAACAACATCGTTGTCCATATGAAACGTATGCTCTTGCGCAGGGAATGCCCGCGCTTTCACTTCTTTCACATATTCGCCTATACCAGCACGAATAGTTTCCCCTATATTCGCGTATGCTTTTACGAACTTTCTGGCAGCACTGTCAGAACCATACTGAAGCAGATCATGATAAACAAGTACTTGCCCATCACAGTGAATGCCTGAACCAATGCCAATCGTCGGGATCGACAACTGCTTCGTTATCCACTCAGCCAACTCGTCAGTCACCAGCTCTAAGACCACCGCGAAAGCTCCCGCTTCCTCCAGAGCTTTGGCATCACTGAGCAGTTTCTCGGCTTGCTCAGAGCTGCGTCCTTGTACGCGGAATCCACCAAGTTGATGTACGGACTGCGGAGTTAAACCCAAATGTCCGACGACCGGCACACCAGCGTCCGTGATCGCTTTAACGGTTGCCGCAATTTCAGCTCCGCCCTCCAGCTTAACCGCCTTAGCTCCGCCTTCTTGCATTAAACGGGCAACACCTCGAAATGTCGTGTCCAAGCTTCCATGATAAGTTAAGAAAGGCATATCTACTACAATGAACGTATTTGAAGCTCCTCGCACCGCGGCACGTGTCTGGTAAACCATATCATCCAGTGTGACCGGCAGGGTTGAATCGTAGCCTAGTACGACATTCCCCAGCGAATCTCCCACAAGGATTACATCAATTCCAGCCTCTTCAGCCAATCGGGCTGAGGGATAGTCATAAGCAGTTACCATGGTAATGGGAATGCCATCTTGCTTCATTTTTCTCATCTTAACTGTCGTAAGCGGCTTACGTTGTTCCATTGATATCCCAGCTTCCCTATATAAAATAAAAAACCTTTTAGCTAAGAGCTAAAAGGATCGCATGCAGAAAGAATCCAATGATCCCTCTGTCTCGGTCCCATAAGGCTCAGAGCAGAATCCAACATCTTGTTTCAAGTCCTATTCCTTTGTAAAAAAAATACAACCGTCAAACTTCAAGTGCAGTTCCTATAAGGATACCGCCTTGTCATGCTATTATACCAAATGTTGCTTCCAATTGATACCTTTACTTCAGTTCAATATCTCCGGAATAGATCTTTATTTTCTTTCCATCTTGCGTGATTACCGTTAATGCCCCTGAGTCATCCAGCGAGTCAGCGATGCCTTCAACAACACCTGAAGGTGAATGCGTGCGAATTGGACGTTTCAAAGTTACACTGAGAGCCTCCCAAAGCAAACGGATTGGGGCGAAGCCTTTCTCCATATAAAGCGCATAAAGTTCTTCAAATTCTAATAGAAAAGCTTGTACCAAACTTTCTCTTGGGATGTCTGATCCCGATTCAATCGCTAGTGAAGTTGCAATACTCCGCAGTTCCTCGGGATAATCTTCCCTCTTCAAATTCACACTGATGCCAATCCCTGCAATCACATACTTGAGCCTTTCATCTTCCCCGCTGCTTTCTAGCAAAATACCGCTTACCTTTTTCCCTTTAATCAGAAGATCATTGGGCCATTTAATACCAATGTCTACCTGGCAAACCTTCTGGATGGAGCGACACAGAGCTACCGCGCTAAGCAGCGTTAATTGAGGCATGAAAAAAACAGGAATACGCGGCGTTAACACGAGACTCATCCAGATCCCTTTACCGGCCTGAGAATGCCACGCACGCCCCATTCGGCCTCTTCCCGCTGTCTGTGCCTCAGCCAGCACAAGCGTTCCCTCAGGAGCTCCTGATGCAACGAGAGCGTGTGCAATGGTCTGCGTAGATTCGACTTCCCCGTAAACATGGATTTTCTGGCCAAGCACCTTGGTTCTCAACCCGCTCAACAGTTCGTTCACTTGCCATGTATTAGGCTTGCTCAGCAATCGATACCCTTTGCGCGGCGCTGCTTCAAATTCATAGCCTGCCGATCGAAGCTCTTCGATATGCTTCCAGATCGCAGTGCGGCTAACGTTAAGTCGTCGGCTGATTTCCTCGCCGGAAACGTAAGCTTCCGGAGACTCTTGGAACAGCTCTAATATACGTTTATTCATACGATCACTCACGATCTATCGGTAATTTATTTGGAAATTGATTCATCTGGTAATGCTGCAGTTGTTGTAGTTCGTGCAACATTGTGGATGTAAATCAGAGTTATTCTATAATCTGTTGTAGAATGTACAACAATTTGGTTCCTTTTTAGGCCATTTCGCAACAAACGGGCTCGAAATGTTGTACAAACTACAAATTCAAGTTGCGAAATAGCCTTTTGGCGAGTGAATTGTTGTAGAAAATGCAACATTGGTATCCACTATAACATCGCTCGAGTGGACGGATTACACCCATAATATCATCATTCAAATAATAAAAAAACCGCGCTGCGCTGCTACTTCGCAGCACGCGCGGCTAGTAAAAGTGATTCTCGCTCATTCGCAATTTCACCGAGCGCGGTTCGTTCAAGGAGCTGCTGCAGCAGCATGCCCATCCATGGGCCCGGCTGCCGGCCAAGTTCACCGCCAAATCCGTGCCGGATATGTCGAGTTCCTTCAGGCTGAAGCAGGGGACCTCCTTCAGCCAAGCCTCCCCGCGTCGCAGCAGCTCCGGCGCGGCGTTCTGCAGGAAGCGCGCGAGCTCGCCGCGCTTCTCCGTGCATTGCGGCAGCACGCGCAGCAACCGCAGAAGCGCGCGGGCAGCGGCTTCGCCGCTGCGCACCGCGCCAAGCTTCCAGACCCGCTCCAGCGGAGCCGAGTCCTGCACGAATGCGGCGTCCTGCGAAGCGCCGCCGCTCATAAGCTGCGCGGCCACAGCCTCGCGCAGGGCCAGCACCGCCACGACCGCTTCGCAATCGGCGCGGGAGAAGGTCAGCTCCTGGAGCGCCGTGCGGACCGTGTCCGCCGGCATCTCCAGAAGCATGAGCAGCATGGCCCAGCGGTCATGCTGCCCTTCTAGCGCGCTGACAGCGTCCAGCGCGTCATCCCAGGCGAGCCATTGCTCAAAAGGCAGCGGCAGCTGCTTTTTGAGGTGCGCCGTGAGGCGGCTCGCCAGCAGTAACCGCACAGCCCGCGCGGGGGCTGGGCCTTCGATCATGCGCTGCAGCTCGCTGCGCACGCGCTCCATGGCGATGTGGCGCAGCAGCGGAGCTTGCGCAAGCAGCGCCTGCCACGTACTCGACTCGACTTCCAGGCCATAGGTCGAGGAAAAACGAACACAGCGAAGCATGCGCAGCGCATCTTCGCCGAATCGTTCCTCTGCAGCCCCCACGCAGCGGAGCACACCTAAGCCCAGATCCTGTTGCCCTGCGAAAGGATCCAATACAACACCCGCTGCGTCCATCGCCATTGCGTTCATCGTAAAATCGCGCCGCTTCAAATCCTCCGTCAAATCCGAAATGTATTCGACGGAAGTCGGGCGGCGGAAGCCCTCATACTCGGTTTCCTTGCGAAACGTCGTCACCTCGTAGGTCCCTTGTGACAGGATAACCGTTACGGTACCGTGTTGCAGACCCGTTGGCGCCGTCCGCGGGAAACACGACATCACCTGATCAGGCAATGCAGATGTCGCAATGTCGATGTCCTTGATCGGTCTGCCAAGAACAGCATCACGAACGCAACCACCTACAAGATACGCCTCATAACCAGCTTCCGTAAGCTTAGTGAGAACGATAGAAGCTCCAGGATCTATTACTTTTGCTTTAACAACATCCGACATGTTTCTCCTAACCTGCTAACGTCCTTTTATTGACAGGACGAAGCTGTAATACGATGAGATTCTGGCAGTTCTCTGCCCAGCACGCGATAATAAATTTCCTCATATTGAACCGTAGTTATGTCATTACAGAAGGTATGTCGAGCACGAGTTAGGCAATTCTGCGATACTCTCTCATACAATGCTTGATTGCTAAGCAAGTTTACGACATGTTCAGCCATTTTATCAGTATCTCCAACATCTGCTAAATAGCCGGTTTCACCGTGCGTGATGAGCTCGGGAATCCCGCCGGCATTGGAGCCGATTGTTGGCACTCCGCATGCCATTGCTTCTAGAGCCACTAAACCGAAGCTCTCTTTTTCTGATGGAAGCAGCATCACGTCGGCAAGGGAAATCACCTGCGCTACATCATCCTGTTTACCGCAGAACGTGACCTTATCAGTGAGTCCTAGTTCCTTAACTTTAGCAATCATTTTGGACAGATCAGGACCTTCTCCTACGAACAAGAGACGCGACGGAATCTCCTTGCTGACTTTTGCAAAAATATCAATGACATCCTGCACCCGCTTGACTGGTCTAAAATTAGAAATATGAATCAGAATCTTCTCATCAGGCCGGGCAAACTCGCCTCTAAGCTTCGTTATATCACGCGGGTAATACACCCGTTTATCGACGAAATTATAAGTTAGATCGATGTCACGATCAATATCTAATAATTCTCTTGTTTCTTTGATTAAATCCTTCGAAACCGCTGTAACCGCATCGCTTTCATTAATCGCATAACGAATCAAGTCGGAAATGGATTGATCCTGTCCTAGAACGGTTATGTCGGTTCCATGGAGTGTCGTGACAACCTTAAGCTTAGTTCCAACCATCTGTTTCGCCAGAAGTGCACATACAGCATGAGGAATGGCATAATGAACATGCAGTAAATCCAGTTCCTCCATCTTGGCGACCTGCGCTAGTTTACTGGCGAGAGAAAGGTCATAAGGCGGATACCGAAAGACATAATATTGACTGACTTCCACTTCATGATAAAATATATTTTTATGAAATTTACCCAAACGAAAAGGCATACTGTGAGTAATAAAATGAACCTCATGTCCTTTTTCGGCAAGCAGCTTGCCAAGTTCCGTAGCAACAACCCCTGAACCACCTAAAGTCGGATAACAGGTAATTCCAATCTTGAGTTTATCTTTCATCATGCACCTCTTTTCCGATCAAACGAATCGATCTACCACGAACGGCAGCTTAGAAACGAAACCTTCTGCATATTTTAACAAACGCTTTTGACCTAATACGCGATCTCGAGCTTCAACTCTTTCGATATAGCCCTGATTTAAAGGCGTGGCAATCGTACCTTGACCTGTTATAAATTGTGAGCGGTAAGCGCTCAGTGAAGCAATTTTTTCATCGTAATAATCGGTTACATCTACCATAAGATCAGCTTCGTAAACATCATTAATAAAATAAAAGATCAGCTGCTCCACATTCACAGGCTCTGAATCAGGCAAATACTTGCGAAGTTTAGCGTTAAAAACAGCTTCCTGAACCAGGCCCGAACAGGCCACATGGTCTGGATGCCGGTCCTGCCAGTAGGGCGCAAACACGATTCTCGGCTTAAATTTACGGATTTCTTGCGTAATCCGCTCAATATTTGCCTGCGTGGCAACTAATCCTCGATCCGGCAGTCCCAGATTCGTACGTACCTTCACCCCGAGAATACTCGCAGCTAGTTCAGCTTCCTCGAGCCTTGTTTCCACTGTGCCATTGGAGGACATTTCGGCATAGGTTAAATCACAAAGTCCAACCTTAAGCCCAGACTTGGTATGTTTGGCAATGGTGGCCCCCATTCCAATCTCAGCATCATCTGCATGTGCGCCAAATATAAGAATATCGAGAGTTTCGCTCATCTTATTCAATACCTGGCTTATATTTATGTACTAACTCTCTCCAAGCGAAATCACCGCGGTCCAGCGCTCTGACGAGGAGTTCTGCTGTTGCTACATTTGTAGCGCAAGGAATTCCTTGAACATCACATAAACGCAGAAGAGCAATAATGTCCGGTTCATGTGGTTGAGCCATTAATGGATCTCGCAGGAAAATAATAAAATCCATCTCATTTTGCGCTACCATTGCGCCAATTTGCTGGTCGCCCCCAAGTGGACCTGACATAAATCGATGTACGTCTAATTTCGTGCCATCCATAATGCGCTGTGCTGTCGTACCTGTTCCATATAACTTATGACCTTCGAATACATGTTCATACGCGGTAACGAAGTTCACCATTTCATCTTTCTTGCGATCATGGGCAATTAACGCAATCTTTAACATCTTAACTTCCACTCCCCTAGGGCTCTTTAATCTATAAAATGCTCGAATCCATAAATCATTCCGCTATATGTCATCACTTTACGTACAGCAATCGCAACGCCAGGCATATAAGCTGCACGATCATAGGAGTCATGTCTAATCTTGAGCGCTTGGCCCTGCTCCGCCATAATTACTTCTTGCTGAGCAAAGACGCCAGGCAGTCGAACGCTATGTATTCTAAATCCATTGTAATACCCGCCGCGCGAACCTTCAATTGTTTCTTCTTCTTTCGGATTGCCTTGACGCAGCTCTCCTCTAACTTCGGAGATAAGTTCCGCGGTTTTCACAGCCGTTCCTGAAGGCGCGTCCAGCTTTTGATCCCCGTGATACTCAATGATTTCAAGATTTGGAAAGTATTTTGCCGCTTGAGCCGCAAATCTCATCATAAGTATAGCTCCAATTGAGAAATTCGGTGCTATGATTCCGCCAATTCCACTTTCCTGGCACTGCTTGTCCAATTCAGCAATAGCTTCCGGTGTAAATCCTGTTGTGCCCATTACTGGGCGAATTCCAAGGCGAATAGCCAAGTTTGTATGTGAAACCGCTGTTTGCGGTCCTGTAAAATCTACTAAAACGTCAGGTCTGGATTCTGTGAGTGCCTGCTCCAAATCATTGCTCATTTGAACCCCACATTCTTCAAATCCTACCATCCTTCCTAAATCAATTGGGCCAGAGGAGCGGTTAACCCCCGCCACCAATTCCATATCGGACTCTGTGAGTACGGTCTTCACGACCTCTCGCCCCATTCTTCCACTTGCACCAATAACGGCAACTCGAATTTTACGATCCATGTTGAGAATATCTCCTTTTTGTATGTTTCAAGCCTATAATTTCATCTTTTGTTGATAGAGAGCCGCATGCTGTTTGGCAATTTCATGGTGAGGCTCCAACCGCACCGCTTCCATAACGGTTTGATACGCTCTTCCATAATCCTTTCGAAAAGCAAATGCTTCTCCTAGAATAAGATACGCTTCAATAGCCAGAGGATCAAGAGCAATCGCTTCTTTTAGTAAGAAAATCGCGCTTTCCGAATGCTCAGATTGGGTACTCAGCTGTTTTTGTGCTTTCTCAACTAATTTTCTTGCATGCAGCACTTGCAAATGATAACGATATGCTTCATTATCTTTAACCAATTCTAGTGCCTTTGAAGCATGCTCTATGGCTTTTAACAATTTGTTGCTTCTTGCGAAGGTAATCGATAGCTTGTAGTGATAGGCAGCATTGTTTGGTTCTTCAGCTATCGCTTTTTCAAACCATTCAATGGCTTTTTCAAAATCATGACCAAGTATGGATTCGTACGCTTTCTGTATTTGAGTTTCTCCATTCATCTGCCCATCCTCCTCTACCCGAAATCGAGTCTCCTGTTATTGGGGATGGTATAGTTTATGAAGCTTATGTAGTTTCGGTGTTAATTTTAGTCCATCGACCCGCGTCCCGCGTGTTGAATTTATGCATGATTTTATCATGCGCTTCCGTCAAATCAATACCCAAAGAGTTCGCGAAACAGATGGTAATGAATAGAATATCACCGAGTTCGAGCTCTATAGAATTGTCTTCTTCCGTGCTTTTTTTTGGCTTTTCACCGTATGTATGGTTCACTTCTCGGGCTAATTCACCAACTTCCTCTGACATTCTGGCCAGCATAGCTAAAGGACTGAAATATCCTTCCTTGAACTGGGAAATATAAGTGTCAACCTCTTTTTGTATATCTTTAAGAGTACGTTCGGACATATTCACCCTTCTTTCCATCATCTTCACCGAGCTATCATTACTATGTTAAACTATAGAAGAAAAGTTGACAAATTTTTTTGGCTACAACCATCAAGTATTTGGAGGAACAGGAATGAGATTCAAGGAACGATTTGCTGATCGATTTACGAATGTAGTTGCAATCATGATCGGCACAGCTATTTATGCGTTTGGTTTGCACTATTTTGTTATTTCTAATGAGTTAATGGAGGGCGGGGTTACAGGTGTTTCCTTGCTGCTCAAATATGTACTAAATGTCCCACCTTCCCTATCTACCCTGTTGATTAATATTCCTTTGTTTTATATCGGATGGAAGAATTTTGGTAAAGGACGGATGCTTTACACCATCTTCGGCGTCGTTTCGTTGTCTTTCTTTCTATGGATCATGGAGCTGCTCATTAAAAAAGAATGGCTAATCCCTTTTCACACCACTCAGGATTACTTTCTAGCGACTCTATATGCGGGTATTACACTCGGGGCAGGACTTGGACTTGTCTTCCGTTTCGGAGGTACTACGGGCGGCTCTGACATCTTGGCTCATATCGGCAATAAGAAGAGAGGCTGGAGTGTTGGCCAAGTTATCCTTATTATTGACGTCATCGTCATTGGCTCTTCGTTAATCTATTTACCAAAAGAGAAGGTCTTATATTCACTTGTTGCCGTCTTCGTAAGCTCTCGGCTCATTGATTATATTTCCGAAGGCGCTTACGCCGCCAAAGTATTTACCATTATTAGCGATCAAGCCAATCAGTTAGCACAAGCCATTACGACGGAACTTGACAGAGGAGTGACTTTATTCCCAGCTAGGGGAGCCTACTCCGGCAATAATAAGGAAGTTGTTTATTGTGTCGTCTACCGCCACGAAACGAGAAGGCTTCGAGAGCTCATTCATGCAATGGATCCTAGTGCATTCATCATTATTGGTGAAGTACATGATGTTATTGGTGAAGGATTCAAAAAACACTAACATAAAAGTGGGTTGAGCAGCTATGATAGCTTGCTCAACCCACTTTTATGTTCTATCTATTTTCGCCTTCTTTTGTTTGCTTAACGTGTACAATGTGTCGTCCTGATTGGTACATTCTCCATCCAACAAAGGATAGCACACTGACAATAATGAGACCTATTCCTAAAGACCAAATGATTGGCTGCCGAGGGTCCGTTATTGGCACGAAAGCGATGGCATCCTTGTTCTTCATGAACAAATCATCCAAAACGTGATTTAAATGGTCAAGCCCTGATTCCAATTGTCGAACCGACATAGGCTGACTATTCAAATTCGTACGGATAAAAGCAAGCAGCGAATCAAGCTTTTCGACGGAAGAAGCATCTCGGCTAATCAGCAAGGAAGGATGGATTATGGCAATATGCTGCGAGAGTTTACCGAAATTCGCCACTGCCTCCTTCTGTTTATTCGCTTTAACGGCCTCATTCAGGATATTTGTATCATTTTGCAGCACTTTATAATATTGCAGCCACATGGGCTGGTTCTTATGCGTTAAGGCATCTGTGGCAAGCCGTATTTTGGCAACAGCGATCTGCCCTTCTTCTGGCGAATAGGCTGCCGCATTGTAAACCCTTTTCGCTTGTGTAATCGTCTCTGTTAAAGCATTTAACCCCTCAACAGATGTAATCCCTTCGAAATGAATCTTAGGTATCTGATCAGACATTTGCATCAGCTTATTTCTCGCTTCTATGACTTGACCATCCATGGTTTGTTTGTACATATCATCGGCAATTTGGTTCAAAAACGCTATCCGCTCTACTTGTTCAGTATCTATTGGCTTAGCGGCTTGTCCGCTTGTACTCGTGCTAACTCCACAAGCTGAGCTTATACTAATAACGGCTGCCAGCAGAAGTGTGGTCGTTAACCATTTCATACCGGAATAATTAAACATGGGACATCCCCTCCTTCACCATCATCATATGGAGGTTTGTCCCAATTTAGACCAGCTGCTATGCGGTTATGTACTTCTTTTCTTGCGGGTAAGCAGGCATACAATAGCTATCAAAATGCCAGTGATACTTAACCCTACGGTGAACCACTCAATGTTATTTAAATAATTGTCCACAAGTACATCAGGTAATCTTGGAAAAACACCTCTTTCATAATCCATGAAATCGTTCCAAAATGTCCAAATGGCAACAAAGATAATAGCCGTTAGCCTGTACCGGTACCATCGAACAAATAGCAGCGCTTCCACAGCCATGGCCAAATGGGAAGCTGTCAACATCCAACCATCCCAACCAACGGGAACTCCTTGCCAAGCACCAGTCCAAATCATAGTAACTGCCCAGATTCCATATTTAAAGGAAGTAATCAATGCGAATGCCTCAACAAACCCGCGAATAGCACGATAAAGCTTACTAGGCTGCTGCTCCAAAGAACGGTCCATCAGCAGAAAGCCGATTGAAAGAGTGAAAAACAAGCTAGCTGTTGGACTGTCTGGAACAAAATATACGTACCAAGCAGGGTAATTAGCAATCGTATCGACCATCTGTGCCCAGTACCACTCATAACCATAAATAGTTCCTAGAAGGTTTGAAATAAAAAACGCCCACAACATCTTTTTGCTAAGCAGAAAATCCTTACTCCAAAAATAGGAAACGGACAACCCTTGCTGCAAGTAAGCTCCTCCTCTTGTGCGAACTTATCTAAAAAAACCTGACCGCTCTCGCGATCAGGTTTTCCTATTTTATTGGGCCTTTTGTTTGGATAGCCACTCCGCAAGCTTTGTGATATCGGCATCAGATAAGCCTTTATCAATGTTAGCTTGGTATTGTTTACCCATGTTACCCTTACCGTTTTTGATAATGCCAAGAATCTCATCTTGGGGATGTTTATCACCAACACCAAGTAAAGGAGGTACACCAGAAGCCGGCATCCCTTTAAGTCCAGCACCGTGACAAGATAAGCAAGTTGCTTTCTTGTAAATCTCTGCACCAGGATCATCCGCTGCAACGATTGCCGCAGATTTCTTCGTAGCACCGCCGCCACCAGTTGCACCAGCTGCACCTTTTTTCGCGTGCAGTCTTCCTCACGCTTAATGTGCTCTGGAACGATGTTTTTATCTTTCAATTCTACTTGGTAATGTGACCAAGATGTATATGTCAAATATGTACAAGCAACTAGAGATAAAATCATCAAGCTTGAAGCGATTGGCCTTCTGTAGAAACGACGTTCTTTACCTGTGTCCAAGAATGGAGCAAGAAGCAAGCCCCCGAACAGTAAACCAGGTACAACAACCGCTCCCAGAACAACATAATTACCAGATGTATATGGATATTTCAACAATTGATACATGAATAAGAAATACCAATCCGGCATCGGAATGAACGCTGTGTTCTTAGGATCCGCAGGGTATCCTAGCGGAGCTGGATCCGACATGACCAGTACTAGCATACCGACCAATACGACGACACCAACCATCCATTCTTTCAACAAGAAGTTTGGTATGAACGCTTCTGATTTCCCCGGATATGCAGAATAATCTTTAGGAATCAGTCGTTGCTCTTGTGATTTCTTTATTACGCGGGAATCTCCCACATAAACGATTTTTTCGTCTGACTTATGACCATGCGCCACGCATTGACCCTCCTTTCAATTATAGCGGTCCGGAAAATACCTTGTTTGCGAATCATGAAGAAATGTCCAGCAAGCAAAGCTAGCAGAACGCCTGGCAGGAAGAATACGTGGATGGCAAAGAAACGAGTCAATGTTTGAGCGCCAACAATGCTTCCACCTTGCAGCAATGTTTCAATATATGGTCCCGCGAACGGTACCGAAGCTGCGATCTTCATACCTACTTGTGTAGCGAAATAAGCTTTGTTATCCCAAGGTAGCAGGTATCCGGTAAAACCAAGACCTAACATAACGAAGAAAATCAACATGCCTACAACCCAGTTCATTTCACGGGGTGCTTTATAAGAGCCTGTGAAGAACACGCGCAGGGTATGTAAGAACATCATGACGATTACTAAGCTGGCTCCCCAGTGGTGCATACCTCTGACAATAACACCGAAAGCCACTTTATGTTGTAAATAGTCAACGCTGGCATACGCGTTGATAATATCAGGTGTGTAATACATAGTTAAGAACATACCTGACAAAATTTGAATGACTGTAATGAAAAACGTCAATCCGCCGAAGCAATATACGAAAGCGGAAAAATGATGAGCAGGGTTTACGTGCTCTGGAACCTCGTGGTCTGCTACATCCCTCCACATTGGCGTAATATCAAGACGTTCGTCAATCCAGTTGTATACGTTTTTAAACATCTGATGCTGACGCCTCCTTATACTCTTGTGTTAGCATGTAGTTGTCCCACATAAACGAAGCCATTCTCTACTTTGGTCGTGTACTCATCCAAAGGCTTTGGCGCTACAGCAAGGTTCTTACCATCTTGCGTATAGTGAGCACCGTGACAAGGACAGAAATACTGATCTTTGTAAGCAGGATTATCGTTCCAGTTAACTGTACATCCAAGATGCTTACAAGTTGGATTCAACGCAAAGAGCTTGCCGCTTTTGTCTTTGGAAATCCATGCAACTAGTTCAGCATCGCTTTCGTACCAGCCGTCAACCTGATGAATTTGGAACGTAAACGCTTGTGGAACATTTGTAATTTTACTTTCTTCGACAACTTTAACCCAATCCGAAGCACTTTTCTTTTGAAGGACAGGATCAATAGCAAACCGTATCATCGGTATAATAATACCGGCTCCCATGAATCCACCAGCGCCACCAAGGGTGTAAGAAAGAAATTGTCGACGAGACATTTCGCGTTTGGTCCCGGGCTTCTTCCCATGCTGTTCTTCTTTGTGATTGTTATGATCACTCATTCTCAGGTCTACCCTCCTACATTGGCCGAAGTCCGAACCCTCTCGGACATCAGTTACCTCTATCACGTGTCGTTCGACATTACACTACATAACTAGGACATTACTAATAATAGCCTACGACTACTAGGTCGTCAAGAATCCATAACTCCTTTTCAACGGTTGAAATCTCGGCCATCGGACAAATTTTAACGAAATTGTCACAACTTTTTGGAAGCTAAAGAAATTAATTTCTCCCCTTATCCTGCACAACTTTTTTTCCATTAATACGCTTATCTGTTTAAAGTTAATCGTTCTGCTGCCATAGATCTTGTACTTGTTTGGAAATGCTTGATTTGATTAGTTCCGATTGGCTCGTCCACTGCTCCATATCGACAACAATCAGCAAATCCGTCTGCTCATCTTTCCAAAGAAGCTGCTTCTGTATGTATGGTAAGACCGATGACATAACGGAACCCCATTCTTTTTAAATGAAGGGAGACGGCATTCAATTGTTCTCGCATATCCGTACCCGTTATGTAGTGAAGCGCTGGATAAGTTACTACTCTGCCCTTGAACGGAATTTCAATCGTTTCCAGCGCATCTCGAAGCTGTTCTAAGGCGATTGTCACTTGTGCTGGATCTTCAAACCCGGTCAACCCCGTCAATGGAAGTAAACAAGTGTCCAAATACGGTTTCAATTCTGGCCAATCTTGTGCGGAAATATCATTAAACTTCAACGAGTTGTCCTCCCCTATTGTTTGCCAAATGTACGTTTGCTATGTAATGTCATGATGCACATCTTGTACTTTAATCCGTCCTTTTCTGCCTGTCAATCTGCTCGCCAGATTGTTCACCGCGCAAAGCGTCGAATGCTTCCTCTAGATCTTGCTGCTTCACAACCAGATAGGGGCTCTCCCATTCACCTTTTAATTGGATATAGCGAACGGTTGATGGCTTCAAATCACGGTAGGATTTTGTCAATGTACGAATCTCATCGGCTGGAATATCCGTTTTAATGGTGCTTCCAATGATATCAAACACTCCTCCCCAAGCTGTCAAACCGTTCAATGTGGTTAACTTATCTAGTAACTGATTAAGTACTAGCTGTTCTCTTTGATTACGCTCCATATCAGATGATTCTGCCGTGCCCAAATTGGATTTCCGGTAACGAATAAAATCTAATACTTGCTTGCCATTCAACTGCTGTGTTCCTTTATTCAAATGAATATCCGTTCCGTCACTTTCGTCCTGATAGCGCATATCCATATCCACGTCAACGGTCATTCCACCTAATTGATCGATCATCTTCCGAAAGCCATCAAAATTAATAACGGCCATATAATCAATTGGAACTTGATAAACATCACTAAATAATCTTTTCGTTTCATATAGGGCTGTGTCTCTATTTTTATTGTAATAATACGCATAGAAATAATTAGCTTTGTGAGATCCGTCTAATCCCGACTTATCAGCTTCAATCTCCAGATCCCTAGGTATGGATACCACAGTTCCTTGATGCGTTTTCGGATCAATGCGGAAGAGCATCATGACATCTGTATTCAACGAGCCTTCATTACCTTCTCGTTCATCTATTGCCGTTAGGAGGAACGTTAACGGCTTCTCTATGGGATTGGTCGCTTGTGTTACAGGCACCCTGCTTTCGCCATTTAAGTTTGATGTTGCAGCGGCTTCAGGCGCAGCAATGTGATCCAACGTCTGATTCAACTTGTTATATAAAATAGCTGCATACACAGACGCAGCTCCTAGAATTAGCCCTGTGATCATAAGAACGGGTAACATGATCTTTCGAATTCGGTAATTTTTTATCATTTTTTTCATTCGTAGTCTCCTTATGTTTGGATGTAAGAGTAAATTTTATAATTAAATAAGGGTTTGGAATTATGAAATTGACTCTATAATGCTCTTTATATGGACGCGCGAGTCGTCGAATTAGTTCTTTTTTCACCCGATAAGCAGCAAAAAAGACACGTGAAATAGATTCACATGCCTTTCTTTTACGTGTTTATCGCTGCCACCACATAAATAATTAACCCAATGATTGTAACGTTTTAAGCTCAGATGTAAGAGCTAGGAACGTAGTTTGGTCTCCCTTGGCTAAAGCGCGGTCAATCTCTATATAGAGATTTTCTTCTTTATATTTGCGTATGGCATTATCCCAAACCATTTCCGCGAAAAGTGCCAGCAGCGCATCGTTAGATACATTCATTTTTCCCATGAGACCTACCTCCAAATGTTGTCCGCGGTTTGTCAGGAGCTTCTTTTTCGCAAAAACATGTAAGTCTGTTTCTTGGTGTATGCCAATCCCTTGTGTATGCCCCTACTCCATCATATTCACTCGGTACATTACCGCTTCATTCAATCGCCCGATTCACTAGGAATGTGTCTTTACCTATCTATTTGACATCTTCTTTGAACAGCCTGCTTTCTTTATCCAGAAAGAGGACGACTTTATCTTCTTCAGCAACAAAGGTACCTTGAATGACTTTCGTACCAAGCTTGGTGACTTGAATCACAGCTCCATACTCCTGATCTTCCCCGATCCGAATCAAGCCCAAATGCATCATCATTTGTAGAATACGCTGTTCCACAATCGATTCAGAAGTATCATAATAGAAGGGTTTAACAAGCTTGCAAAGCACCTCTTCTAGAGATGCCATGGTCACCCATTGCCCGCCTAGACGATCAATCCAGGCTGCAATGGTCTGAACATTCGGAATCGGATTTTTATAAAGCCGCAGCCAGAACTTATACACATCTGAGAGGTTTTCTTTCCTGCCTTCTATCAGCCGTTCTTTTCCATCTTCTGTTAATCGAAGTGTTTGTGAGTGCTCACTAATCAGTTGCCTGTAAAAGCAATAATCATAGATGAAAGAAAAACGGTTCGGATACTCTTTAAACATGCGGCCATAGCCGAATCTCCATGTCCCTTTGGTTACCATCTCTTCTTGAACCGATAAACGATTGAGAATTTGTTGAAGCTGTCTTTTGTACATCGAACCTTCCGCAGTGAGCGGTAGTTCCTGTTCTTGAGAGATGAACGTCAAGAAATGATAGATGTCATCGACGATAAGGTGTTGCTCATCACGATATACATTGGGTTCGCTAGTTGTTTTCAAGCTTTGTTTGAACTGACCTGTTAGAACATCACTGAATCTACGCTTCAGATCTTGCGGGACATGAAATAAAAACTTCGTTTGCTGGGAATAGCCGTTAAACAACCATCCAAGTTTCTTGAATTTAATGATCATATCCCGAGGATTCCAATCCTCTGAGTCCTCCTTCTGAAATCGTGATTGTTGAACTCTAGCGATAAGTTCTTCAATACTGAAAGCATTGCGAGGATCGAAAAGCAGCGAATTCAAAAAACGAATATCTTCTAAAGCTAGACCTTGAATATGCTTCTCGAAAATCTCTCTGCGCAGCGCCGTGCTCAAAATCGATTGAATCAATTCATTCTTCGAATGACCATTACACTCACACTCGTAGGTATGAGCAATTCGGCCTAATTCATGGATATCGGCATAACTGAGCATATCCGCTAGGTTCATTTCCATCCTACATCCCCCATTTAGCGAAGCTTTCAGCTCCGAGGTTTCTAGTAACCATTATGGGATTTTTCACCGAAAATATTCCAATCGAAATAAAAAAACATGACTCTTTCAAAAAAGTCATGTTTATTTTATAGTCACTATTCAGTTATAGATTGTAAGTGATTTAAACAGTTATATAATTGAAGCTCCCAGCCTTCATCTTGACGCAGTAGAATGGTCAGTGATGTATTCTGTAGAAAGTCTTCACTATCCATGCGAAGCACTCTAAGAATCTGCACGATGAAACCACCATGCGATATTAATAATATTTTCCCCTTCGGATTGGCCTGAATCAATTCTGCTTCAAGCTCTGTCCATCGTTTCCATAGTTCATCATCCGACTCTTGACCTAGTTCCTGAAGCTTCCAATTAGGCCCCCAACGCTCTTCTCTTTCCGCAACAGTAGTTCCTTCTACCTGTCCATATTTACGCTCCCTTAGCCTCTTGTCCGTGCGTATAAAAGGTATTCCCGATAGATCCGAAACAATTTGCGCAGTTTCTCTTGCTCTCGTCAAATCACTGCTAATAATGCCATCCCAAGTTTCTTTTGCTAATCTTAGTCCAAGTAACCGAGCCTGTTCTCTGCCTTCTTCCGTCAAATCCGTATCTAGCTGCCCTTGAAGCTTACCAAGACGATTCCATTCTGTACTCCCATGACGTATGAATCCAATTGTTGTCATTTGCTTACCCTCCACATATCCATAAAATAAAAAATGCTCCTACAGGAGCATTATGCTTTTGTTCGTGACAACCAATTCATAATAATAATTGTTGCAATTAGACCTAGTATCGAAACGACCAGTAAATAATGTGGATAAGAGTGAATAGGTCCAACGTGGAAGCGTAAAGGTTCCATGAAACTAGGATTCAGACTCGCTACCGCGTCTCCCATCTTATGGCCATTCATCGATTCAGTACCGCTGCTCTTCAAGGCTTGCGGCGCTTGGAGATCAAACAAAGAATTATCCGCCGTTGCTATTGAAGATTGTGGCGTTCCATCATACACAATTGCAAATAAGAAGCTGAACACGAATAAGGCTAAACAAAAAGCAATAACTGCGGTAAGATTCCGTCTAAGCGTGTAAGAGATGGCATACATACGTTCAGAAACCGGAATTCGCCATGACTCATTTTCGTATATTCGATTCATAACCTTACCCGAAACCATTGGCTCATAATCAGGCAGCTCACTCTCGATCGCTGCAGTACGAATGAGTATCGTACTTTCTTCCCATATTTGAAATTCTTCTGCACATTCGGCACAAGTTAAAATATGCTCATCTACCGCGGCACGACGCAGGTCATCATTCGGCAAATCCCAATATACTCCAAATAATTCCTGGATCTCACTACATTTCATGCTCTTTCATCCCTTCGATTCTTCGAATATCGGCTCACTGAAATAAGGATCCAGTTGTAATTTAACGGATGCCCTTGCCCTAAACAAGAGTGACTTCACCGAGCTCACTGTTTGACCTAAAATGTTCGCGATTTCCTGATAATCCATCTGATCGTATTCTCTAAGGATCAAGGCCGATCGTTGTTTCTCTGGTAAACTATTAATAGCTTCGCGAACCATAGTCACTTTCTCATTACGTAGCATAGCTTGCTCTGGCATGGCATCAAAGGATGCATGTGGCGTCAGTCCACTTTGTTCCAGCGACACTTGTACGCTTTTATTTTTGCGCAGCTCACTCAGAACCGTATTTCGGGCAATGGTGTACAACCAGGTTGAAAAGGATGCCTCGATTTCTCGGAATGAATGCAAACTGCGATACGCTTTATAAAAAGTTTCGTTACACAGATCTTCAGCGATGGCTTCCATCTGCGTATTCTTTAACATATGAAAAATAAATGCAAGGATTTTACGCTCGTAACGACGCATAAGTTCATTGTAAATCTGAACATTTCCATCCTTGATTTCTCTGATCAATTGGGAATCGGTCATTACGTGGCGGCCCTCCTATCGATCCCGGGTACCACTCCAACTGCTCATACATGTTGTACTGCGGCAGGAGTGAAAAGTTGCGGTTATTTGTAAAAGTATTATGAATTTATGTACGAATAAAATATGAGCCTATAAAACCTTCTTGATTCATCACGAAATTCCTGCTAGTTTCGACAAATTGTTCGATAAAGTTCAATTTGCAGCGTGTCAGATGCACACAACAAACTTTCCTTCCCATTATATAATAAAATCAGAAAAATATGGTACATAAACACAAAAAAAAACCGCCGAATCGGCGGTTGCACTTATGGTGCGATTATCGGATAGGAGTGGAGAGAAACCATACTGTACTTTTATTATATGTATACGGTTTCATTCTGTCAATACTTATTTTGAAAACGTTTACCAACTCATTTTTTTAAGATTAAATGGGTTGTATTTGATGCCTCTTGGCTTGTTTAATCAAATTATTTATGGAATGTGGCCGAATGAAAGGACTTCCTGCATTGATACGTGGGATTTGCATAGGATCCGTATCCTTCATAGTTATACCTGATTTAGTTGTAAAGGCAAACTTAACTCCTGCTTCCTGAAGATATGTAATCGTATGATCATCATAGCTTCCGAAAGGGTACGCATAGGAATCGACGGACTTTGAGCCATTCACTTCATTGAGTTTAGCAAGGCCTATACGGGTATCGTTCAGGATTCTTTGTTTGAATTCATCGTCTGTTTCTGTTATACCGTTTTGTGATATTTTGTTGGTTAACAGAGGCTTGCCATTGTTCATCGCATGCAGAGCATCCGAATGACATTGAAAATCAATACCAGCAAACTCTTTTCTCATCTTCTTAATCTCTTCTCTAGACAAAGAAGGTATCAGTGTTCCACCCGGGTTGTCCATATCTTTGGTAATCACGAAATTCACAGCAGGAATTCTCATCTTTTTGAGTATCGGGAAAGCATTGGTATAGAAGCTTTTGTAGCCATCATCAAACGTTACAAGTACCGCATTGTCGGGAATGGCCGCCCCCTCTGACTTAAAGCTTTTAAACTCATCCATGCTAATGAAATGGTAGCCTTTCCGCTGCATAGCTTCCAACTGCTTTTCGAACAGCGTTGTCGAAATCGTCACGGAGCCCTGTACTTGATCATCGATATGGTGATAAACCAGAACAACAACTTCATTTGAATAAACAACATCGTTGGCTCGAACTAAAGATGGTAAGAAATTCATGAAAGCGATTAACAAAATAAGCATACTTTTCCATAACAATTGAATCTTCATCACGTTCGCCCCACAAGTAATATATATATGAATAGATTGTCATTATATCACGAAGCTATTTCTTTGAGAATCTGTTAATAAAAATAAAATAAGCTGCTCCTTTCCTCTTTTCGAATTGTGCAAAAAAGGAAAGAAAACAGCTTATTTATAATAAAACGATGAGCGTTATACATGCACAGCGTAAGGTCCACTGAGCAGCCCGGATGCCCGATCGGCGTCTTCCTGATTTCGAAATGAAAGTCTGAGTACACCGGGAACATCTTCACGACTCTCAATAATTTGAATGTTGCTTAAATTTATTTTAGCGTTACCAAGTAAGGTGGTAATTTGGCCAATGATGCCAGGATGATCTGGAATATCTACATAAATATCGAATAAGGACGTGATCATCCCTTTTCTGCGTTCAGGCAATTGACTCCGGAACTCACCTGCAGCACGGAATTGTTCAGCGATCCCTTCGCCGTCACTTTGTTCCAGCAGCTTAATAAAGCGAGACATTTCTAGATTCCAATCCTTGAGCAGTTTAAGCAAGACGTCTTTATTGTTAACAAGAATATCGCGCCAAATCATCGGTTCACTGGAAGCGATACGCGTGATATCCCTGAAGCCGCCTGCAGCCAAATTTTGATACAACGGATTCGTTTCGTTATAGCCTCTTACTTGATTTACCAAAGCAACCGCGATAATATGCGGTAAATGGCTGATTGCACCTACGATGTCATCGTGTTCCCGGGCACCTACTTGAACAATTTGCGCCTTGGTCTTCCTCAGCAGTTCCGTCAGACGATCAACCTCAGCTTGCGGTGTACCCTCTGCCGGTGTCAGGACATAGAACGCATTTTCGAACAGGTGCGAGGAAACTGCCTCCACCCCATGACGTTCGGAACCTGCCATGGGGTGACCGCCGATAAAATAGACGTTTTCCTTGACAAAGGATGCTGCACTCTCCGTGATTGAAGCTTTAGTACTACCGACATCTGTGATGATACAACCATATTTCAAAGGAAGCTGCACGAGCTGCTGGACATATTCCTCTAACATACCAACTGGCACGCAAAGAAAAATGTAGTCTGCACCTTCTACAGCTTCAGCCATACTCGTTGTAGCCGTATCAACAACATTCCGTTTTAGAAGTTTTTCAACTGATTTCGGATTCGGCGAGTGACCGACGACTGTAAATCCTGGTTTTCCTTTATAGCATAGGGCGAGTGATCCACCGATCAGCCCTACACCGAATATCGCAATTTTCGTCAATGAAATCAACCTTTATGATTTAAATTAGGCCTGAACTGCAACCTCAGCAAGCACTTGCGTTAAAGCCGCAATGAATTTCTCATTCTGCTCGCGCGAACCAATTGTAACGCGCAGCGACGTTGGGAAGCCCAACATATGACCACCACGAATGATGATACCTCTGCGCAGCAAACCATTAAATACATCCGCTGCTGGCTTGCCAACATTCACCATGATGAAGTTACCATGTGCCGGAAATGCTTGCAAACCCATCTTGTTAAACTCTTCTGTTAAGTATTGCAAGCCAGCCGTGTTTGCTTCTCGGCAGCTTTGGATAAAATCTTGATCTTTAATTGCGGCAAGCGCAGCGGCTTGAGCAAATCTGGTCGTGTTAAAAGGTTCCCGCACTTGATTAATGGATCGAATAACATCTGGATGTCCGATCCCGTAACCAATTCGCAGAGAAGCCAACCCATAAATTTTCGAGAAAGTACGCAGCGCTATGACATTGCGGTATTGACCAATAAGTTCTATGCTATCCGGGAATTCGCCTGTCGTGTTGTACTCGCAGTAAGCTTCGTCAAGAACGACGATAACATGATCTGGAACTTTGGCCAAAAACGCCTTAATCTCCGCATCGGTATTCATCGTCCCTGTCGGATTGTTCGGGTTACAAATCCAAAGGATTTTCGTACGTTCCGTAATGGCAGCAAGCATGCCATCCAAATCATGTGTTCCTTCTTTCAAAGGAACCTCAATGGACAGAGCCCCTTCGATTTCACAGTTATGCTTGTACTGAGGGAACGTGTGTGAAGCCATAACGGATTCGTCACCTTGAACAAGGAAAGCCCGTGCCAGCATCAGAATAACTTCATCAGAACCTGCGCCAAAAATAAGCTGATTCGTTGCCACGCCAAGGGATTCAGCAACCGCTTCTGTCAATTGCACAGCTCCCCCATCAGGATACAAGCTGATGTTGGATAATTCCGCTTCTATCGCAGCTTTTACTTTGGGCGAAGAGCCGAAAGGGTTTTCGTTCGATGCCAGCTTAATCACTTCTGTCAAACCTAGCTCACGTTTCACTTCTTCAATAGGCTTACCTGGTTGATAGACAGGTAAATGTACAATCGTTTGTTTCGGTTTCATGATAGTCACCTCGTCAATTAGTTATCCGAACGTTTTAATTGTCCCACAAAGTTACGAATTTGCAAGAGTCCTTCCGGGTGTGCAGCATCAGCCTCAAGATGAGGCAGTACGTTCTCAATCGTTCGTACGATCGCACTGCCTACTACGACACCGTCACAAAGACTCTCAAAGCGCTTAACTTGCTCACGATTCGAAATACCAAAGCCGACGACAATCGGAACACTGGCTGCTTCCCGTACGGTTGCAAGGAATTCCTCAATGCCTCCGAAGAATTCGGCTCGCTCACCGGTTACGCCTAACGATGACACACAGTAAACGAATCCGCGAGCTCCAGCTGCAATTCGCTTAACGCGCTCATTGGACGTTGGTGCAACCAGCGGGATAAGATGAATCCCATTTGCTTCAGCAATCGCTCTTGTCTCACTGTCTTCCTCCAACGGAAGATCAGGAATAATGATGCCGCTGATTTCATTCTCCTGCATCGCTTTGAAAATACGTTCCAGTCCAATTTGTAACACTGGATTATAATACGTAAAAAGAATAAAAGGCAGCTTAGAACCTCTGCTTCTTGCCTGACGAGCGACGTCCATGACATCAAAAATGGAAATTTTGCGCTGTAAAGCACGTTCAGAGGAACGTTGAATCACAGGACCGTCAGCTAAAGGATCGGAATAAGGTACACCTAATTCGATCAAGTCGGCGCCTGCACGTTCCATTTCAAGAATAAGCTCAAGGGATGCTTCTAGGGAAGGATCCCCGATGGTCAAGAAAGGAATCATCGCTGTTTCTCCGCGCTCTTTGAGCTCGGCAAATCGACTATCAATACGGTTCATCGCTTATTCCCTCCCCATGTCAAGATAGCTCATGATGGATTCAACATCTTTATCGCCGCGTCCGGAAAGATTTACGATAATAATTTCATCCTTGGACATGGTAGGAGCTATTTTAACCGTTTGAGCAATGGCATGTGCACTCTCTAAGGCTGGAATGATTCCTTCCGTGCGGCTAAGCAGCTGAAGCGCGTCTAGTGCTTCCTGATCCGTTATCGGATAATACGTTGCTCGCTCGATGTCTTTGAGGTAGGAATGCTCCGGTCCAATCCCAGGATAATCCAAGCCTGCTGAGATGGAATGTGCCGGCAGAACTTGACCATACTCATCCTGCAGCAAATAGCTAAGTGAGCCTTGGAAAACACCTGGAGTTCCCTTGGTCATTGTAGCAGCATGTTCCTCGGTATGAATACCGCGGCCAGCCGCTTCCACGCCAATCAGTTTCACTGATTCGTCTTGGACGAACGGGTAGAAAATACCCATGGCGTTACTGCCCCCGCCTACGCAAGCAATGACAGCATCAGGCAATCGGCCTTCAGTTTCAAGAATTTGCTCACGTGACTCATCGCCAATGACACGTTGGAAATCACGTACCATCATGGGATAAGGATGCGGTCCTGTAACGGACCCTAGGATATAATAAGTATCCTGAACGTTGCTAACCCAGTAACGAAGCGTTTCATTACAAGCATCTTTCAGTGTACGTGTACCAGACGTAACAGGTATGACATCAGAGCCAAGCAATTTCATCCGGAAAACATTTAACTGCTGACGCTTCGTGTCTTCCTCGCCCATGAATACTTTACACTCAAATCCCATTAACGCAGCAACCGTTGCTGATGCAACACCGTGCTGCCCAGCTCCAGTTTCCGCAATAATCTTCTTCTTTCCCATCCGTTTAGCGAGAACCGCTTGCCCGATGGTGTTATTAATTTTGTGAGCACCTGTATGATTCAAATCCTCACGCTTCAAATAAATTTTGGCTCCGCCCAAGAGCTCAGAAAGTCGCTCTGCATAATAAAGCGGTGTTGGCCTGCCTGAATATTGTTTTTGTAGGTAGCGCACCTCGGCAATAAATTCAGGATCATTTTTATATTGTTCATAAGCTTCTTCAAGCTCAATCAGAGCATTCATCAACGTCTCGGGAACATAACGGCCGCCGAACTTGCCGAATCTGCCGTGCTGGTCAGGTACTTGCGTCACTTTCGAGTCACCCTTTCCACAAATGCTGTAATTTTGGCTATATCTTTTACGCCATCGGTCTCAACGCCGCTGGAAACATCTACGCCATCGGGGTAATAGGCTGTTACTAGTTGATCAACATTATCAGGTTGTAGTCCGCCTGCTACAAGCAGCGCTACTCCCGCTGAACGCGCCCACTCCTGATAAACAGGAATGCAGTCCCAAGCAAAGGTTTTGCCTGATCCTCCCCCATATACAGGGTCGAACGTATCCAATAAAACAGCATCGACAGTCCCAATATAAGGGTCAAGCTGCGCGGCTACATCCTCTAAATCGGGGATTCTGTTTTCTGTTTTGGAAATCGAAACGGATTTGAACACTTGCACCTGAAAATGTTCTCGAACCCATCGGCAAAAGTCAGGTGTTTCCTGACTATGTAACTGAACGACATCAAGTGGAACCACCTCCAGAATGTCCGTTAACTCCTCCTTGCTCGGATTAACGAATACCCCTACAGTTAGTGGGACAGACGCACCATTTGCCTCTTCTGATTTCAAAAAAGAAATCAGTTCTGCCGCCTTCTCTGCCGTGACTTGCCGCTTGCTCGGTGCGAAAACAAAACCGATATGATCTATCGGCAAATGCACGATTGATTTTAACACTTCAACGCTTTGAAGTCCACAAATTTTTACCGTTGGAACCGTCCCCACAGCCATCAAATTCGCCTCTTTCTTCTTCAACTACTTCGCCCTTTGAACCCTCGTACCCATCAGATCATGAACGGCCTGCTCAACAATAGGTTGTCGCATGAAGTGCTCACCGATTAAAACGGCTTGAGCACCAACTTGCTGTAAATAAGTCATATCTTTGACCGTAGAAATGCCACTTTCACTGACGACAGTTTTCCCTGCGGGAATGAATTGAATCAGTTCCTCTGTTGTGCCTAAGTCGGTAACAAATGTTTTCAAATTCCGATTGTTGATGCCTATCAATTGCGTATCCAGTTCCAGCGCACGTTCAAGCTCTTCACGATCATGGACCTCAACAAGTGCATCTAAACCAAGATCTTTAGCTAGCTTCAGATACTGCTTCATTTGATCTGTCGTTAAAATGGCTGCAATCAGCAAGATAGCATCGGCGCCAATCAAACGCGCTTCATAAATTTGCTTCGGATCAATGGTGAAATCTTTACGAAGTAACGGCACATTCACTGCTTTACGAACGGCTTTCAAGTACTCATTACTGCCTTGGAAGTAGTCCACATCCGTCAGAACGGAGATACAATCTGCGCCAGCCCTTTCATAGGCTTCCGCCAAAAGAACCGGTTCAAAATCATCGCGAATCAATCCTTTGGACGGGGAGGCCTTCTTCACCTCGGCAATTAAACCCATTTCACGGTTTTTCCGTGTAGTTAACGCTTGTTCAAAGCCTAAACAAGGAGACATGTCCGAGATTAACCTCTCAGCATCCTTGATTGAAAAGCTGCTCATCGCTTCAACCTCTGCCCGCTTAGTGGCAACAATTTTATCAAGAAACATGGCAAAGTTCTCCTGTATATTGGATTAATTCATTCAATTTTTGTTCCGCACGACCGGAATCAATGACGTCAGACCGCTAATTTCACACCCTGTTGAAGGGTTCCGACTTGCCCAGTCACATAGAAGCAGGCTGCAGCATTTGCAAGTACGATATCGCGGTAAGGTCCCTTCTCGCCAGCAAAAATATGACGAATGATTTCAGCGTTTAATATCGCATCTCCACCCGCTACGTCTTTGATACTATGTGAGCGTAAGCCAAGTTCATCCGGAGTAATGAGATAAGTACGAATGGTGTCAGCTTTCAGTTCCGTTACTTTCGTAGGCGCTGATATGCTGAACTCATCCAAGCCATCCTCGCTTGCTACAACCAAAGCTCGTTTCAGTCCAAGGGCTTGCAGCGCTTGCGCAATTAACTCAGTCTTCGTGCTGTCGAATACACCAAGCACTTGACGGTCAGCGCCCGCTGGATTAGTTAATGGCCCAAGCAAGTTGAATACGGTTCTGAAGCCTAGCTCACGCCGAGGTGCCGCTACATGCTTCATGGATTGATGGTACGCCTGGGCAAACATGAAGCAGATGCCTGTTCTGTCTAAGCATTTAGCCGCTTGCTCTCCGCTTAACGTAATCTTCACACCTAGAGCTTCTAGGACGTCTGCGCTTCCGCTTTTGCTCGACATCGCCCGATTGCCATGTTTCGCTACGCGAATCCCCCCAGCAGATGCGACGATCGCTGCCGTTGTGGAGATATTGAACGTTTCTGCCCCATCTCCGCCAGTTCCGCATGTATCCAGCAGATCATTCTGGCGTACATTGACCTGAACCGCTTTGCTCCGCATCGCTTCAGCGAAGCCCGTAATCTCCTCCAGCGTCTCTCCCTTGATTCGAAGTGCGGTAAGCAGACTGCCGATTTGAGCCTGAGTCGCAGCACCATCCATGATTTCTGACATGACGCCGCGCGCTTCCTCACGCGACAAATGACTACCGCTAACGACTTTCCCGAGCGCTTGCTGTATATGAATAAGTCCACTCATGACTAGAGTCTCCTCTCCTTCTCTTCCTTAAGAGTTTACAAAGTAATCTTTGTTAATATCGCTAACTGGTCTAGGCTCTGGGCTGAACATAGCCTCTGCCATCCGAATTGATTTGAGCAAAGCTGTCGCTTTATTTACCGTCTCTTGGTATTCACTTTCAGGAACTGAATCCCATACAATACCGGCTCCGGCTTGCACGTAGGCTTTGCCTTTTTTGAAAATAATCGTACGGATCGTAATGCAAGTGTCCAAATTCCCCGAAAATCCTAAGTAACCAATCGCTCCGGCATAAGCACCGCGAGATTCTGGCTCCAGCTCAGCAATAATCTCCATCGCTCTCAGTTTCGGCGCTCCAGACACCGTCCCTGCAGGCATACAGGAAAGAAAAGCATCGAAGAAATCTTTGTCTTTTGCAATTTTACCAGAAACGTTTGAAACGATATGCATGACGTGTGAATACCGTTCAATGTCCATGAAAGTATCGCACTTCACAGTTCCGAATTCGGATACACGTCCGATGTCATTGCGACCTAAGTCCACCAGCATCAAGTGTTCAGCGCGTTCTTTCTCATCTGCGAGCAATTCTTTTTCCAGGGCAAGATCTTCTTCTGGTGTCTTCCCTCTAGGTCTTGTACCCGCAATTGGGCGCGTCTCTACTTTCTCTTCTTCAACGCGAACCAACAGCTCCGGCGATGTGCCAACGACGACTTCATCATCCATTTTGAGCACGTACATATAGGGAGAAGGATTCATCGTACGCAGTACTCGATACACTTGCAGAGGTGAAACATTCGTTTCCATTTCAAAACGCTGCGACAACACGACTTGGAAAATATCACCGGCTCTAATGTATTCCTTCGCTTTATTCACATTGGCGATATACTTTTCTTTCGTTATGTTGGATCGAATATCGCCGAGATCCGGTTCAGACACAATCGGATTGTGAGTCATCGTATCGGACCCAAGTGGACGCTTAATCTTCTCGATGGTGGCATCAATTTTCTCACAAGTCGCATGATACACTTTTACAATCTCAGCATCCGTAGCAAAAGGTTGAACATGCACATTTGCAATCACTTTGATCTGCTGTTTGAAATGATCGAACACAATGACTTGATCGCAGAACATGAATTGAATGTCATTCATTTGTAAGTCATCAATTTGATGAGCAGGGAGATTCTCGTAGTACTGAAGCAAATCGTATCCGAAGAACCCGACAGCACCGCCTGTAAAACGTGGCAAGTCCGCAAGCTGAGGACTGGAGTAGGATCTTAGATAGGCTTTCAACACATCGATTGGTTTCTCGTCTAAAACCTTATTCTCGGTTTGTGTTTCAACCATGGTCTTCCCATGCTTCGCTTTAATCATCAAGAAGGGATCGCTGCCGATAAAAGAATATCGGGCCCATTTCACGCCGCCCTCAACACTTTCTAAGAGGAATGCACGCGGTTCTTGGTAAAGGTGTTGAAATACACGTATCGGGGTTTCAGTATCTGCTAACAAATGACGTACGACAGGAATGAGATTATAATTTTTGGCCAAACGAATAACTTCTTGAATTTCAGGTGTATACATGGAAACATCCCCTCTCAGCTTGTGCGACTCGTCGATCTCAGTGGTGCAGAAAGCTCTATTCGAATGACAAAAAAACCTCTACCGAAGTAGAGGTTGCTTTAGTTAAAGTAGAAGTTCAATGGAATATGAAAAAAGAAGCCATGGCTATGTATGAACAAACAGACGCCCTCGAATAGAGTCGCTCTTATCTTCATACAAACCTATGTTACCTTTTCTCATCTCAACTGGGCTAAGCTCTACTCGACTAAATGCTTCTCTACTTACCTAAACTCATCTACTCACACTATACTACCGTGTTGCTTCATTTGTCAATTTAACAATATCAGGTCGCAGCGCCTTAGCTTCTTTCAAGTAAATATGGTTGATCTCAGCTTGGCTTTTGGTTGTGTTCACCTGCACCATTAAACGGATACATTTGGGCAATGCGTTCTCAACCGGTACTTCCAGTGAACACATTAATGGGACTAATTCCCAACCTACCATCGTGCGGATCGCACGGGCAGGGAATGTTGCCGTAATATCTTCTGTTACTGTAATGAAAACTGAACAAATATCTTCTGGACGAAAATCATTGGCATCTACAATTGCTGCAAGCAGTTCACCGGTAGCGGTTAAAATCTCCTGAGACTCATTGTGTTCAACCGTCGTCGCTCCACGAATTCCCCTTAAGAACATCGGCTAACTCTCCCCTTTTAAAAGCTCAACAATTTGTCTGACTTGCTCTACCGTAACATCCTTACGGATTTCTACTTTACCGATTTCCGTTGGGATGATGTAGACCATTGTGCCTTCTTTGAATTTCTTATCATGCATCATCGCGCTCATGATGCTATCCGTATCCAAATGAGACGGAATGCTGACGGGCAATCCATATTTCTCGAAAAGCGCCTTCGTCACCATGTGGATGTCCTCGGAATAACCGAACTGCTGAGCTAATTTTGCAGCCCCCACCATACCGATTGCTATCGCTTCACCATGCAGTAGCTCGCCATAACCAGCGACTGCTTCCAAGGCGTGACCAATCGTATGACCGAGATTCAAGATGGCACGCAAATCATTCTCACGCTCATCTTGAGAAACAACGATAGACTTGACTTTACAACCTATGTAAAGCGCATAACTGAGCGCTTCCGGATCTAAGGCAAGCAGCTTCTCCGCATTGTCGTCGCACCACTGCGTGAATGCAGCATCCCAGATCAAGCCATGCTTGATTACTTCCGAGAGGCCCGCTTTCACCTCGCGAGGCGGCAATGTTAGCAGCAAGTCGATGTCGAAGAGAACGAGCTCGGGCTGGTGGAACGCCCCGATGATGTTCTTCGCCATCGGATGGTTGACCGCGACCTTGCCGCCGACGGAACTGTCGTGGGCAAGGATCGTTGTCGGGATCTGCGCGAAGCGGATCCCGCGCATGAAGCTCGCCGCAGCGAAGCCGGCGAGATCGCCGACCACGCCTCCTCCGAGGGCGACGATCGCAGAACTGCGATCGAGGCCCGCCTGGAGGGCGGTGGTGACAATTCCCTCGAGCTGCGCGAGGGATTTGGTGGTTTCGCCTGCGGGCACGACGCAGGCCGTGGCGGCGAAGCCGCCCTCACGGAGCAGCGTCATGACGCGCTCCAGGTGCAGCGCAGCCACCGATTCATCGGTGACGACGAGTAGCGGCGACTTGCGGCTAAGCTTCGCCCGGTCAAACAGAGCCGTGATATCATTAAGAATGCCTTGGCCGATATAAATAGGATAAGACCGTTCTCCAAGATCTACGGTGAGCTCTCTCATATTAGTAGCTCTCCACTTGGGCTAAGAAATTGGTTAAGTTCGCACGAATTTCCTCGATGGAGTCTCCTCCAAATTTGTCCAAGAAAGCATTTGCTACTTCCCAAGCAATTACATTCTCCATAATTACTCCTGCAGCTGGGACCGCACAAGTGTCAGAACGCTCCACTTGAGCTGTGAATACTTCCTTCGTATCAATATCTACGCTTTGCAGCGGTTTATAAAGTGTCGAGATGGGTTTCATGACACCACGAACGATGATTTGCTCACCCGTTGTCATTCCGCCCTCGAATCCGCCTGCGCGATTCGTTCTGCGACTAAAGCCATCTTCTTTTGTGTATAAAATTTCGTCATGAACATTGGAGCCTCTACGCTCTGCAGCCTCGAAGCCGATTCCGAATTCAACACCTTTGAAGGCTTGAATGGAAAGAACCGCTTGCGCGATTTTACCATCCAGCTTACGATCCCATTGTACATGGCTGCCAAGCCCTACAGGAACGCCTTCTATGATAACTTCAACGATCCCGCCAAGTGTATCTCCATCTTCCTTGGCTGCGTCGATCGCGGCGATCATTTTGGCTTCTGCCTCTTTATCAACTACACGTACCGGAGATTCTTCTGTGATGCGAATAAGTTCATCGACTGGAAGCTCTTGACGCTCTACTTCTACATCACCGATACGGATAACTTGTCCTGCTACTTTAATGCCGAACTCAGCCAACAATTGGCGTGCTACAGCGCCTGTTGCTACACGCATCGTTGTTTCACGCGCACTTGAACGCTCAAGAATGTTGCGCAAATCTTTTTGATTATATTTGAGTCCGCCGTTTAAATCCGCATGTCCCGGACGAGGACGGTTTACACGACGCTTGCCTTCATTATCCTCTTCTACCGGCTCAATTCCCATTACCGTTGTCCAATGCTTCCAGTCGTTATTAACTACAACAAGCGCGATTGGAGCTCCTGTGGTTTTGCCATGGCGTACTCCGCCTGCAATGGTTGCTGTATCTTTCTCAATCTGCATCCGACGACCGCGGCCATAGCCTTTTTGGCGTCTATGTAATTGGAAGTTCAAATCCTCAAAGTTTAGAGTTACATTGCTTGGAAACCCTTCAATAATCGCAGTCAGCTGCGGGCCGTGCGTTTCACCTGCTGTTAAATATCTCACTATCTGTTACCCCCTATGAGTTTTGCGAAGCATCACAAGCTTCGTAAGCATACACTTTTGAGTATTACGAAATAATACTAACCTCGTAAGTATTAACTATAATGATTGGCTTAGCAATACGAACTTCATAAGCATCCGCTTTTAAGATGTTGCTTTTATTAAACACTTTAGCGCTTTGACGCGCGATTATCTTTTGTCATTATAGTATAGGTACTCGGGTTTGGCAACAGCACAAACGCAAAAACACGCTTCGCACGTAAGGGAGAATCCCCTTAGCGAGAGCGTGTCTACATCTAGTCATGAGCAAAGATTACCCGTGCATAGGCTGCTTTTGGACGACCCTTGGGAGTTCGGAGAGCTGTGGATCATTCATGAGACCCACGATCTGTGACGAGTCCACACCCAAAATCTGCGCACATTCCTGAATGGAGATCATTCCCCTGCGATAAGCGGTAATCACTTTGCGTTTGTCCATAATTGCCTCCTAAGAGATATTGCCTTAGCAATAACTTGCATCGTACATCTTAGTATTGGAATTAATGGAAGATCTTATACACCCTTTTTGCGATAAAAGAAAGTGTCTGCAGGTTCTAGATCATATTGTCCTGGAGAGAATATTTGCTCTGTAGACCCAACGAACAATAAACCGCCTGGTTTCAGCGCTTTAGAAAATTTCTGGTACAGGAGATGCTTTGCATCTTCCGTGAAGTAAATGATCACATTACGGCAAACGATGAGATCATACCCTGTATCAAATGTATCGACAAGCAGGTTTTGCTTTTGAAATTTAATAGATTTTTTCAGATCGTCCGTAATATGATACATCATTTGTTCTTGTCGGAAATATTTCTTTGCATACTTCTCAGGCACATCTCGCAATGAACGATCGAGGTAAATCGCTTTGCGTGCTTTTTCCAAGGCGCCATCATCAATATCCGTCGCATGTAGATGGGCATCATTAAGCGCCCCCTGTTCTGCCAGTATCATCGCTAGCGTATAAGGCTCTTCCCCTGTTGAACAAGCCGCACTCCATACCTTCAAGCGTCTGTTCTTCTTCAACATCTCGGGTACAAATTTCTGCTCAACGAGCTCCCAACGATTCGGATTCCTCCAGAACTCAGAAACATTAATCGTCATACGATCCAAAAATTCATAGAATAGTTCTTTATCCTTCATCATCGCATCAAAAAAAGCGACAAACGTATTATAACCACGCTTCATTCGTAGAGTTGTTAAACGTCTTTTCATTTGCGCTTCTTTATAAAGAGCAAGATCAATGGACGTGTGTTCTTTTACTTTTTTAATAAATAACAAAAAATCTTGATCTTCCATGCTGTCCACCCACCTTGGTCAATTTCTGTTAACATACATTCTGTAAGCAAATGCCAATATCCTTTATAATACGACAAAAAAAAGAACCCGCATCCGTTATGATGTCAGGTTCCTTCATTGGTTGAACTAAATCCATTGTTGAATGACTTTACTGTATTCAAAAAGCTCGTCCGATTTAAAGAAATTGCTAATTTCGCGCTCAGCGCTCTCAGGTGAATCCGAACCATGAATGAGATTTAAATGCGTATGTACAGCATAATCACCACGTATAGTTCCCGGAGCAGCTTCAAGAGAATTCGTTTTCCCAATCATCGTGCGGGATAAAGCAATGACTTGTTCCCCTTGCCACACCATCGCGAATACAGGTCCAGACGTAATAAATGTCACAAGTCTTTCGAAAAAGTCTTTACCTTTATGCTCCGCATAGTGAAGTTCGGCTTGCTCTCTCGAAATAACCGTTAGCTTGCTGCCGATTAATTGAAAGCCCTTCTGTTCAAAGCGTTTTACAATTTCGCCTACAAGGCCGCGCTGTACGCCATCCGGTTTAACCATCAAGAATGTTTTTTCCATGTAAGGACTTCCTCCTTATAGTTTCCGTAAGAAAACATCTGCATAAACTTACTCTTGGTTCAATCTATGTATTCTTCACTAGTTTACACTTTTTGTCAGCTTTTCTCAAATCGAAGAACAATCCATTAATAAGAACGATTTCCGATAAAATGTGCAATTTCAATGAGATCTTTCTTGGCTTGAACATTTGGCAGCTTATCCAGAGAAGCTATGGCCTTATCAATATACTTCTGAGACAGTAAATCTGCTTTATCTATGCCTTCACTACCACGGATCATATCCAAGAATTGAGTGACATCGGTTTGTCCATCCAGCTTATGTATACGGTCTAGTTCTGATAAAAAGAGCGGCTTCAAGGATGCGTCCTGCATGGCAAGCAGAACTGGAATCGTTATGTTTCCTTGTTTGACATCGCTGCCCGGCGGTTTCCCTATTTGCTTTTCCGTGCCAATTAAATCCAGAATATCATCCCGTATTTGAAACGCCATACCTACGTTATATCCAAAAGCATACAGCTTGTTGCTTATCCAATCAGGTGCATCAGTTGCCATGGCCCCTAATTGGCATGAAATGGCAATAAGTAATGCCGTTTTACGTCTAATCCGTAATAGGTAATCTCGAATGGTTTGCTCTGAGTGGAAAAAGAAACGAATTTGCTCCATTTCCCCAATTGACATCTCCACAATGGCCTTAGACATAATTTGATGGACTGCCGGCTTATGAATTTGAGTAATGACCCCTAAAGCTTTGGCAAAAATATAATCCCCTGTGAACATGGCAATCCGATTATCCCACTTGGATCGGACCGTCAATTGTCCGCGTCTTGTGTTTGCATCGTCAATCACATCATCATGAACAAGCGATGCCATATGTATGAGCTCGAGCGGTACCGCGACATGCTTCATCGTTTGGAGCCGATAGCTGCCAAACTCGCCTGAAAGGAGAACAAAGACGGGGCGAATCCGCTTTCCTCCCGCTTTCAGTAAATGCATAGAGGTTTCCCGCAGCATCGCATGATCTGTATACACGCTTTCCTCGAGCTCTTTTTCAATTGCAGCTATATCCTTTTTCTTTCTTGTATAGATTTCCATTAGATTTTTCATTCTGTCACCCGTGCGTTCATTTTCTCTGACCATAAACCAATACTTACCGGCTTCGGCAGGAAACCAAGCTCATAACAGTACTTGTAATACGTAGCAAGTCCTTCCCATTGTTCCGATGCAAAATCATAACATAGCGTATGAAAATAATGATGCCAATACTGCGATGTCCCACCAACTGTACTTTGTGCTTCGCGGATCATTTCTTCCGGATTTTTGTGTGCTTTGGCTTTACTTGCCATGAAAGCCTCAAAAGCAGCTGCAACTAATAACGGATACTTCTCGGTTGTCTCTCTTCGAATCGCCCATACGGCAAATGACATCCATTGTCCCGTCCATTTGGCCCATTCTTGCCCAAGATCTGTAATCATATACGTTTTATTGCGCCAACTCTCTTTAATCGCATCGTCTCCGATCAATAAAGCCCCATCTGCTTTTTCCATCATCTTTTCTAAATTAGGTTTCGCATATTCATATGTCGGGTTCCCATTATAGAATTTTTGGAGAATGATTTTGAGTAAATTCACTGATGTAGCTGAGGTTGTAGGCAACATAATATGCCCATTCGCAATTTCACGTAACGGCTTTTCATGGAACAATAAAATGGAATTCACTTCTCCATAGGCGCTAACGGAAAGATCCGGGTAAAGCACGTAATTTTCAAAGGATTCTCCGTAAGCAAAGGAAGAAATAGGCCCCATGTCAATGTTACCAGCAGCCATTTCTTGATTAAGGGATGTTGGGACTTGTTCAATAATGTCGACCTCAGAGCTGTTCATAAGTTCGGGAAAGTAATAGTAGATCGGCCAAACGTTCGTATAATTAATCCGGCCAATTCGTAGTTTAGGGTCTAGGTTGCTCATTGTTATCTCCCCATCTTCGGTACAAGGAATGTTCAATGTCCATGCTATCCAGCACTTTACCCACCAAAAAATCGACCATTTCATCGATAGAACGCGGACGATTATAAAAGGCCGGCATTGCCGGGAGCATGCGTACCCCCATTCTTGACAAGGTTAGCATGTTCTCCAAATGTATGGCGTGCAATGGCGTTTCCCTTGGAACCAGGATTAATTTTCTTCCTTCTTTGAGCATGACATCCGCTGTTCGCTCCAATAAATTATCAGATGAACCATGAGCGATCCCTGATAAAGTTCCCATTGAGCAAGGAATCACAACCATGCCCTTGGTCCGAAAAGAACCACTTGCGACGGTTGCCCCAATATCAGCAATTGGATGATAGTCAAATGAGCCTGCGCGGCCGCCAAAATGTTCCTGCAGCATCTCTTGACGTTTGCCTGCGTTCCAATCCAATTCGTCATGCAGTACTCTCCAGCCTGCATCCGTAACGATTAGATGAACATTTAAGCCTTGATCCAGCAGTACTTGGCTGAGCCGCACACCATAGATAGCACCACTAGCTCCAGTAATCCCTACTACCCAATTGCCGCTCATGAATGTTGACTCACTAACACATCAAGTAAGGTGAAGGCAAACATCACTAAGCTCAGTACACCGTTCATCGTGAAAAACGCTGTGTTCAATTTGGACAAGTCTTGCGGTGAGACAAGTCGATGTTCTTTGTACAAAATAAAATAAGCGATAACGAGTCCAATTAAATAGAACCAACTCAAATGTGTAATGAAAAACAATGTGACTAGACCAACTGCTGTAAGAACATGGAGGACACGAGCGGTATTCAAGGCAGCCTTAATCCCGAATCGGCTTGGTAAGGAATGAAGACCTTCATTCCGATCAAACTCGGCATCTTGACAAGCATAAATCAAATCGAAACCTGCGCTCCAACATACTACTGTCAAGTAAAAAATAATCGAAGACCATGTAAATTGACCGGTTACGGCAACCCAGCCTCCAAGTGGAGCTAATCCTAAGGTCAAACCTAAGACAAAGTGACAAGTCCATGTAAACCTTTTGGTGTACGAGTAAAAGACAAGAAAAAACACTGCAATTGGCAGCAGTTTCATGGATAAAGAGCTTAAATTAGAGGTTGCCCAGAAAAGCATCGCAAACGAGATAATGATATAAATAATAACCTGTTGAATAGAAATAAGACCCGCGGGTATGGCTCGATTCTCCGTCCTTGGATTTCTTTTATCAATGGCTTTATCAATCACACGATTCAAGGCCATCGCTGAAGTTCTCGCTCCAACCATCGCAAGCGTAATCCAACCGATCTGGGCCCAGCTAGGCAGATGTCCATTTAATACGACTGAGCCTAGAATGGCTCCCATGAAGGCAAAAGGCAAGGCAAACACACTGTGCTCAAATTTAATCATTTCCAAAAATATTTTCAATTTAGTAAACATAGCTGACTACACTCCTGATTTCGTTTTCCCCTTAGTACCTATATGCAAGGCAGCAACCCCACCTGTTAATGGGTACGCCTCTACATGCTCCAATCCTTGTTTCGTAAAAATAGCGGCTAACTGTTTATGGTCTGGAAAATGGATTAATGATTCCGGTAGCCACTTGTACTGCTCGTACTTCTTTACAATTAGCTTGCCCAAAAAAGGCAGTACACGTTGAAAATAAAAATAATAAATGGACTTGAACGGCTGCCAAGTTGGTTTGGAGAGCTCTAGAGACACAACTAGCCCTCCGGGCTTAACGACACGTTGCATTTCACGGATGACCTGCTCCAAATCGGGTACATTACGAAGAGCAAATCCGATCGTTGCGTAATCAAACGTGTTGTCGTCAAACGGAAGACTCATCGCATTGCCTTGAATGAGCTCAATCTGCTGATCCAAGTGAAGCTGCTTGATTTTCTCTGCACCGTAATCCAGCATGTTTTGGCTAAAATCCAGCCCAACCATTTTACCGCTTCCACTTGCCTGAGCGAGACTGATCGTCCAGTCGCATGTGCCGCAGCACAGGTCGATAGCTGTTTCACCCGGCTGAACGTTCATCTTCTTCATTGTGAATTTACGCCATGCTTTATGCCTACGGAAGCTTAGGATACTATTCATAAGATCATATTTGGGCGCAATACTTTCAAAGACAGAGTGAACGAACTCTTCTTTGGTTTTGGTCGTATTTGTTTTGCTATTTGTTTTTGTCATATTCATCTGGATGTCACCTCAAATTTCTTCTAGCACTTTGGGCTGCTTCGCTGAGAATCGAAGAAACGGCTCTCCAATGTGAAACAGTTCACTTATTAGTTTATCCGATTCAAGTTGCTGTACTTTGGACTGCAGCTGCTTGGTGTGGGAGTCCAGCATCTGATAAAGCTGCGAAGTAATATTATATTTATGAATGAGTGTACGAAGTCTGGTTTGATCGGATTCATCCACATGCAGTTGCTTCCGTTCTTCCTTCGTACCATGCTGAAGAATGTGCCAGAATCCCCAGCTGTCCCTGAAATTCGCCGCAGATTCTAAGCGGAAAATCTCTTCAAAAATAACCTCACACTTGGCATAGCTTCTCAAAATATCCGGCCATGCTTGATCATACACCTCAGTCATAAAGTCAGAGAAAGACAAAAACAGCTGAGATTTAATTTCCACGGTTAGGTGGATGTAATCTTCTGCCGTCAATTTCAATTGCTTCATTTTCATGTAGATATTCATCTTGAGCCGGTTGACTTCACAGATTGCATTCGACAATTGTTTAATCATCTCGATCTGGCCTGCCTGTGCAAGGAGATTGTAAAAGCGGGAACTGAAATAATCCCCTGCAAGAACTTTTAATTGCCTAGATCTTGCTGCCTTTTTCTCTTTGACATCATTAGATGCTGTAACCAAATCATGGGTATCAAGCGCTAGTTGAACAAGCGACGTAGCTAGCGTATACAACTCGCTTGAAGAACTGAACTTACTGTTTCCGTTCAAGAATGCAAACAACAGACGTGTGCGAAGCTCCGGAAAATCGGGCAAGTCTGTGTGATTTTGAATCATATCATACTCTGTGTATTGCTTAGCGATCTCTGGGATCCGATAAGAATTCATGCAAAAGCCTCCGTAACCGTGTGCCAAATCATTTATGTTCAAAACATGCTCAATTCAAGTCATTATATCATAACACGTAAATAGAAGCACATTTAATTATAAGGGATATCTTTGCTGCCATTTAGAGGTGTATGTGATACGAAAACGGTTTTGTAATTGCTGTTCAAGTTGAATAAGGCTGAGTTCATTCGCGTTCTTCTCCATATCTTTCCCATATTCGCGCTCTGCAACCATAGCCAGCACAAGCTGTGTAGATGTTGAATCTGTAACGCCCGAATAATCGATGACACGAACCCATATTTGATTAACATTTTTCGTTTTCGTGATCATGGTTTGTGCGATTGTGTACAAATCTCGATAGACGGCGGCAGAATCCGCGTTTTTCGGTAAGCTCAAATCAAGGGACATGCGGGAGTTGCTCAGCTCAACTTTGCGAATCCGCAGGTGAAGTGGGACTTGCACCAGTAAATCTACCATATTATTATTTGTTAGCTCCCCTGCACGATTGCTTGACCAATTATAAGGCGAACCTAACCCTGTGGAACGATCCATCTTAGGAAGTAGAGATAGACAGACGACTATAATAATAGATAGACCTAACGTCAACACAATACGCATCGACCATTTCATGAACAAGCACCTCCTACACTTTGCAAGCACCAAACGAGTTAACTAAGCATTCTGTAGTTCCAAGCCCTATACATCATTCTACAAAGAAAAAAAGCAGGCTATGCCTGCTTTAACAATTATAAATTATTCTTCTGTGTCAATTGTACCGTACTTGGTCATTATAATTGCCTTGCCTCTAACTTTTACTGCGGATGTATGCTCCGTGAACTGAGCAATCATAACTTCGCCCTTGTCCAGCTTTTCTGTATGATGAAAGCGAGTATCTTGACCACGGGTCAGCCCGATAACATGTACACCATTATCCTTGGCTTTAATAACGAAATATTCATTGCCGTTCGTATTCGGATTATTCGATTTATTCGATTGATCCATTTCCATCCTCCGTTCTTGCCCTAAACTACAATCCTAATCTTCATGATGCCAAAAAAGGTATCGGGAAGTCAACCGGCCTTAAATTGTTATCTCATTGGAGGCTGCTTTCGTTCCCTTTTGGTAAAATTTCTTAAATGTCGTTGGCAGCATGTTCTTGGATCCTATCCGTATGAGTAAATCAGATAGCTTGACCGTACCAAATGCAAATAACATACCTGCGAATACATCGATCAGCCAATGAATTTGTAAGTACAAGGTTGAGAAAATGATTGCCGCGCAGTAGGTGACCATCATCGTTTTGAATATACGGTCCTTTTCTCGCAGGGCGAGAAGAAGCATAGCAAAAGAGATGGAAGTATGCATACTTGGGAAACAGTTCATCGTAGCCACAAGTAAAGAGTTTTCATCCGTAAAAACACGGTGCAATAAGTCAGGCTGCTTATTCACATACCAAACTTCATGCAGCAAAATTAAATTGTAGAAGGGCAAAATAAGCGGGAATTGCAGCATGTGGCCGGATAAGGCATAAGAAAGCATTTTTTTAATGCTGCGTGTCCAGAAGCTCCGAACAATGCAGATCCACAAAGATAAGACAAAGCCGTAGTTATAAATCCAAACCATCGCTTTATCTAGAAAAGGGGATGCAATCCACCTCGCCCATCCGCCCGTATTCAACGGAATTGCGTTCATATACGCATCCCAATGCCAAGGATGGCGGTTATTTTCAAACATCCAATTGGCGATTCTCCACCAGAAACCATTTCCCGTCCCATAGAAGTAATAAAATACCCCTAATAAAGGAATACCAAATAGGAAGAAACGCTTCCAATCCACGTCAACTTGGTCTTTACGGATACCTAGCAAACAAATTAATAGCAGGATCCAACATTCCTTACTCCAATTCCCAACCGTACCGATGCGCCAAACCAAGTAAATAGAAGCGATAATGCCAAACATCGTCCAATCTTGCGATTTCACGAGCGCGTTCAGTTTCAACTTATTCAAGACCGTTCCCCCTACATCTTCTAAGAAGTTCTATCTGTTTTGGAACAAGCCTCTCATGAGAAAAAGACATCGGACTTTCGATGTCTTTTTCATAATCGGAGTAACACGATTCGAACGTGCGACCTCACCCACCCCAAGGGTGCGCGCTACCAGGCTGCGCCATACCCCGTTTGTAGCTTAGGTTTACTTATTCACTTTTGTAATTATAGTAGGAGATTTTGGAATTGTAAAGGCATTTTCTATTAGCAATAAACAAAGCCGCGACAGCTATTAGCGGTCACGGCTTTGTTGTTATATAACGTTCAATAGTATGTAAAACGCGATTATTGAATGCCATCTTTAAGTGCTTTACCAGGTTTGAAAGCTGGAATTTTGCTTGCTGGAATCTCGATCTCATCACCAGTCTGTGGATTACGTCCTTTACGAGCAGAACGTTCACGAACTTCAAAGTTACCGAATCCAACTAGTTGTACTTTATCCCCGCCTTGCAGCGCTTCGGAAATTGCATCAAAAACAGCATCAACTGCTTTAGTTGCATCTTTCTTGGAAAGCTCAGAGGTTTCAGCAACCTTGTTAATCAATTCAGATTTATTCATGCCATTCACCTCCCCCCAAGATTTCTCACTTCCGTTACTTCCTGTTTTCACCGTTTCTTCAGAAAATATACATTATCCAATGAAAAATCGTTGATTTTCTTAGTAAAAATGAACTTCGAAAGCAGACGAATAAATTTATAGTAATACACTCCGACAGCAATTTCAAGTATCGCTTACCAAATTATGTGGGTATTTTTGCTATTAAACGACAAAAAACACTCTTTTGAGTGTTTTTTGTCTACATATTTACAAAATTATAGCAATTAAACCGCCAGATCCTTCGTTAATAATTCGGCCAAGCGTCTCTTGCAGTTTATAACGCGCATTGTTCGGCATCTGGGCAAGCTTCCCTTGAATCCCCTCGCGAACAATCGAATGAAGCGATCTTCCGAATATATCGGACTCCCATATTTTAAGCGGATTGTCTTCGAAATCTTGCATGAGATAGCGGACAAGTTCTTCACTTTGCTTCTCCGTACCTATAATCGGTGAGAACTCCGACTCTACATCCACACGAATCATATGAATAGACGGCGCTGTAGCCCGTAAACGGACACCGAACCTAGATCCTTGACGGATTAACTCCGGCTCATCCAAAGCCATCTCAGCGAGCGTCGGAGGCGCTATGCCGTAGCCTGTCGTTTTCACCATCTCAAGCGCCTCAGCGAATTGATCATATTCTCGTTTCGCATGCGTGAAATCCTGCATTAACTGAAGAAGATGATCTTTGCCGCGAATTTCTACCCCGACAACTTCGACTAGAATGCGGTCGTATAACTCATCAGGCGCAAACAAGTCAATTTCCGCTACACCCTGCCCCATATTAAGTCCGGCCAAAGCGGCTTTATCAATGAACTCGTATTCAGCGAATTGACTGACGACACGATCAACATCGCGCAAGCGTCTGATATCTTGAACCGTATCACGCACGGAAGCTTCGAATTGAGTCCGCAGCCAATGATTCTCGTCCAGAACCATTACCCAGCTTGGTAAGTTCACATTCACTTCATGAACAGGGAACTCATAGAGCACTTCACGCAGCACAGAGACCATTTCCTCTTCGCCTGCACTTGCTACACTCATTGTTACAACAGGGACGTCGTAGCGGCTTTGCAGCTCGCTGCGCAGCTCAAGCGCAGGCTCGCTATTCGGTTTCTGTGAATTAATGATAACAATGAAAGGTTTGCCTACTTCTTTCAGCTCATTAATGACTCTTTCTTCTGCCAACACGTACGAAGACCTCGGTATATCAGAAATCGTACCATCGGTAGTTACAACAACACCGAGTGTCGAGTGCTCCTGAATGACTTTGCGTGTTCCGATTTCAGCTGCTTCCTGGAATGGAATCGGTTCATCGAACCAAGGTGTATTAATCATCCGCGGTCCGTTCTCGTCTTCATAGCCTTTGGCGCCATCGACTGCGTAACCTACACAATCAACAAGGCGAACATTCACATTCAGCCCTTCGGCCACCGAAATTTGGACCGCCGTATTCGGTACGAATTTCGGCTCCGTTGTCATAATCGTGCGGCCAGCAGCGCTCTGCGGGAGTTCATCGGTAGCCCGGATCCTATCCGCTTCACTTTGAATGTTAGGAAGCACTACAGATTCCACAAAACGCTTAATAAAGGTTGATTTTCCTGTCCAGGACCGCTCCGACAACCCCCAGGTAAATGTCCCCTCCCGTTCGTTCTGCAATGTCCTTAAAGATATCCACTTTCTCCAAGAGAATCCCTCCTACAGTTTGGTCGTCAACTGACTTTTGTGACGGTAACAATTGACTACTCGTACATTCATTTGGACTAGTAAGAAATATATGTACTTTCGATAGAAATATGATAGATGCGTATAATCTTTTTTTTGACGCTCATATTTTATGAAGCACATACGGCTTTCCTTATAGAACCATATTTAGGGGACCTTGACGCTAGATCAAAGTCTCACCACATTGAGAAAATATATGATTGACTTGTATCGGTTATTCTGAAAATCTAAAAAAACCTCTTACAGATTTCTGTAAGAGGTTGCGTCTATTGTTTATTCTGTGGCATGGGCTGATTATTTTGCCATAAATACGGATTGCTTCGTATAGGCACGAAATAAGTTTTATTTACGAGAATCTCTCGCAAATCCTGATCTGACTTCAAAGAGCTTTCTAACGAATTGCTTTGGATAAGCTGCATCATGTCCATCGCATAGTCAATCGATACATCACCCGTTTGCTTGTTTACCAAATAGGATATGAAATTTTTGCGATTGTAAACGGACTTGATCTCGGGAGATTTCATGCCTAGCTTATCAAAATCTACATAATCAAAAGCTTCATTAATAGCAATCCCCGGAGGCAGGTTACCCTCATGCTTTACCTTGTAATCATTGATCTTCTTCTGGACGTCCTCCACACTTTGATAAGCGGATATATCCATCAACTTCACTAATGGCTTTGTCTCCACATCGACCAGCACGTAGATAAAAATGCCGCCGCTTTCGAACGCGTTTGCCGGAACGGTGCTCAACAGATTCGTTTTTTTCAATTTGCCAAAATCAATCACATATTTCTCATAGAGGGGTGTTGTCATCTCACTATTCTTGATCGGAAGAACGCCGTTCTTTTCGTGGTAGAGATCTATGGCCTGCTGAACAACGGTAATGAACTCAGCCGGGTTAATTTGATTCTCTTTGCGCATTTCCTTAGGATAAGCACAACCACTGAGCAGCAAGACTATACTAAGTATGATACCTGCCCAACTGCCAGGTAAAAGGCTTCGAGCTATTTTCACGACATAATCATCCTATCTTTTATCTAAAATAAATCGTCTTCCTCTGCTTGCCTCGCAAGTTGGGCACGTATGGCAGCCTTAAGAGGATCTTCAGGCACCGTAACCTGCACAGAGCCAATCACACGTGCTTGACATGCAAGTCGAAAGCCCTCATCAGCCTGAGTGCCTAGCTTTAACCGTTCATTTACATTCATAGGTGCCAGGCCACTAGGATCATCAACCTTGACCTTACACATAAGACAAGCTGCCTTGCCATCACAACGGGTACGTATGTGAACCTTAGCTTTGCGCCCTGCATCCAGCAAGGTCGTTCCCGCTCGGACACTTATTTTTTTATTATCGGGCCAAAAATGTACTTCTGATCCATTCATCGCGTCCACCTTCTGATAGGCTATCTTTCTGCTAATTGCTTGAATCTATCAACCGTTCCAATTTCCGCTCCAACTCGCTTCCCCAGCGATTTCTTTGCATTAAATCACTTAGCGCCTGCATATGCATCTCTGGAAAAGCTTTCATCGTTCTGGCTATAGCTTCATAGCGATCAGGACGATTGCGAAGTAAATTAAAGAGGAGTTCATGGGCTAACGGCATCATTTTAACTTCCTGTTCGTAGATCATGACCGAATGGCTATGATTCTCCCAAAGATAAGAGGCTTCCACCTGGTAAGATGAATGCAGGGCATTCACCCTGAAATCACCAACGACTTCCACTGCATTTCCATCTATTTGATAATGACTTAGGATTGAAGCATAAATGGGGGTTTCACTATAAATCGGTGCATCCACAGAATAATCCAATAATGAAGTATGTACAGCAGTTACATCGCTGTCATCAACATAAATGTCCAGATCTCTTGGACTTCTTCCAATATCTACGTTTTGAAAAAGCAGTCCGCAGCTTCCACCGATGAGCCATCGTACGTCTGGAACTTTCAATAAGTGTGTATGGATGGTTGTAATCGTTGGGAGTAACGGCTCCAGCAGGACCAAGATGCCCACACCTTTCAGGCAGAAATTTTAGAAATAAGGCTTATGCGTAACGGAAAGATGACCGGATTGCTTCACTACTGACTGGCAAGCTAGCCGGTAGCCCTGCTCGATCTCATCTGGCTCCAAACGGCTCTCTTCTTCATCCGAAGGCAATGACAACAGTTCGCGGCCAGTAGCAACATAACAACGGCATCTGGCGCAAGTACCCCGTGTACAGGAAAATCCCCAATCTAAATCTTCTTTGAGCGCGTGGTCTAGAATCGTTAATCCGGTAACCGGCTCTATCGTTTTCTGAGTTTTGCGTGTTTTCAATTCTAACATCGATATCTCGCCTCCAGGTTGCTAAAACAAAGATAGCAGCATGTAAAGTAAAATCGGAATAAATAGGAAAAAAGCAATTACGGATAACACAACACGAAGAGCTCCTGAGGTTCGAGTTCTTGCGTAAGAAATTAATAATGACGCGACTACCATGAGTCCGATCGCCACGAATGAAGCCCACATTTTGTCTAAACTTGACATAATCTTAACTCCTTATGTATGAAACATTCAAATTGATCACCAGTAAGTATAGCATAGGATGAGAAAAAAAGCATAAAGGGGAATGATCTCCCCTTCATGCTTTTTATTTCTTGCCCATCATCATGTTCATTAATTGCTGCATATTATTGGAATCCAGTTTACTGCTTTTGACCGCCTGAACGATATCATTGATGGTCTCTTCAGATACCTTCACGTTCACCAAACTAGAAACTTGTTTGATGAGTTGGCGAAGTTGAGTTTCACTTTGCAGGGTAGAAGGTGTCACACCACTGGCTATTTTTTCAATATCTTTGGATGTAACGGATTTACCTGTTTTCTTTTTCACCACATTTAATACGTCTTTCGAGATATCCTTATTCGACAAATGTGCCGCCTCCCTATACCTTTGAATGACTGGATCTTCCAAGGTATATTATGAATGCGGAAAGGAAGTGGTGTAGGCTACTTCAACACATTTGTTGCTGAATCGCTGGCAACTTCTTCGATCTCATGGGTTCTGACGCGCCCCATCAGATCTTGTGCAGCTAGCTGCGGGGACTTCCCATCGAAGAGAACGTTGTATAACTCATCTGTAATTGGCATGGTTACATCAAATCTGCGGCACAACTCATAAGCAGCTTTCGTTGTTTTCACGCCTTCTACGACCATTCCCATTTCTCTGAGCACGTCGTCCAAGGGTATTCCCTTCGCTAACTTATTGCCGGCACGCCAATTCCTGCTATGTTGACTCGTACAAGTCGCAATCAAATCGCCAATCCCCGCTAAGCCAGCAAATGTAAGTGGATTGGCTCCCATTGCGGTACCCAAACGTGCAATCTCGGCTAAGCCTCTCGTTACAAGAGCAGCCTTCGCATTATCACCAAAGCCTAGACCATCTGTCAAACCAGCGCCTAGACCAATAATGTTCTTCAGCGCTCCCCCAACCTCTACGCCCGTAACATCTGGATTTGTATACACACGGAAGTAGGAGTTAATCAGTAAATCCTGTGCAGCTTCAGCCGCTCCCAAGTCTTGGGCCGCGACAACGACAGTCGTCGGGTATTTGCGAATAACTTCCTCTGCATGACTCGGACCGGATAGGACAACAAGCCGCTTGGCATCCACGTCAGGAAGCTCATCGGCAAGAACTTCGGTCATTCTCTTTAACGTCCCTATTTCAAAGCCTTTCGTCGCGTGAATGATTAATGCATCCTTCTTCAAAAAAGGACGCATACGCGATGCTACCTCGCGCATGCCGGTTGAAGGCACGACCATGATGATCGCATCAGCATCTTCTACCGCCTCCTGCAGCGAGTTAGTCGCTACAATGAGCGGCGATAGCTCCGCATCTTGAAGAAAGCGGCTGTTGCGATGCTTTTCATTTATTTCTATAACCTGATCCTCATTACGAGACCATAAAAGCACTTGCTTCCCATTATCCGCCAGTACCGAGGCAAGTGCCGTCCCCCAACTTCCTGCTACTAGGACCGATACTTTGTTTGACAAGGTTACTCCTCCTAAAAGTTTTGCTTTAGCAAAACTGGCTTCGTAAGCATTAACTGAGTTTTCGTGAGAAAACTTACTTCGTAAGCGTTACTGAGTTTTGCTTTAGCAAAACTGGCTATGTAAGCATTCCTGAGTTTTGCTTTAACAAAAAAGACACCGTAAGCATTATTGAGATTTCATAGAAACTGGCATCACGAGATTAGCTATGCCCTCTTCTGACCTAGCTTGTTCTCTTTACCTTGAATGAGCTTCACAATATTCGTACGATGACGCATAAAGGCAAACGCACACAGCAAAATGCTAATCCACAAGATAGGCAAAGGTCGATCCATCCCCCAAATAAGGAAAGGTAAAAGTGCTGTTAGAATAAGGGAACCGAGCGATACGAATCTGGTGACCGCAATGATGACGATTGCTGTTAAACCAGCAATTAACGTTGGTATGAAGCAGAGTGTTGCCATAACGCCGATGGTTGTCGCGATACCTTTACCGCCTCGGAAGCCGAAGTAAACCGGCCAATTATGCCCGACGATGGCAGCGAGTCCACATAATACACGTATCCAGATGTCATCGGGTCCAGGAACTGCCCATGTTCCAATCCACACGGCAGCAACTCCTTTTAAGGCATCCAGCAAGAGAACTAAAATGGCAGGCCCCTTACCCAGAACACGAAGCGTATTTGTCGCCCCCGCATTGCCACTACCGTGCTTACGGATATCAATGCCTTTGAACCATTTTCCGAATAAATAACTAAAGCTTATGGAGCCTAATAAATAACCCGCTACAATTGTTATTATCGAAAGCAATGCACAACATCTCCTATTCTTTGTCCGATGATTTCCTACGGCTTAAGATACGAATCGGTGTTCCATCAAAACCGAAGGCAGCACGAATCTTGTTATCCAAGTACCGTTCATATGAAAAGTGCATGAGCTCAGGCTCATTCACGAAGAGCACAAAGACAGGAGGCTTAACAGCAACTTGTGTCACATAGTTAATACGCAGGCGTTTGCCTTTATCCGTAGGAGGCGGATTGTAGGCTACTGCATCCGAAACAACATCATTAAGCAGATGTGTTTGTACGCGCAGGGAATGATTCTCAGCAACCTGAACAATAACAGGCAACAGTTTGTGCAAGCGCTGCGTCGTTTTGGCTGAAACAAAAACAATTGGAGCGTAGCTTAAGAACAAGAAATGATCACGAATGGTTTGCGTAAAATGCTGCATCGTTTTATCGTCTTTATCGACGATGTCCCATTTATTTACGACAATCACAATCGCTTTTCCTGCTTCATGCGCATATCCGGCAATATGCTTGTCCTGATCGATAATGCCTTCTTGACCATCGATTACGACGAGCACAACATCAGCACGCTCAATTGCTTTCATGGCACGCATGACGCTATATTTCTCCGTGTTCTCGTAGACTTTGCCTCTTTTACGCATTCCCGCCGTATCAATAATAACAAACTTTTGTCCATCCCGTTCAAATGGCGTATCGATGGCATCGCGCGTTGTTCCCGCCACATCACTAACGATGACCCGTTCTTCTCCAAGAATGGCATTCGTCATCGAAGATTTCCCGACATTTGGTCGTCCGATTAGGGCAAATTTAATGACCTCTTCGCCGTATTCATCGTCTTTTTTATCAGGAAACAAGTTGCAAACGACTTCAAGTAAATCACCGATCCCGATACCGTGGGAACCTGAAATCCCGACTGGATCGCCGAAGCCTAAAGAATAAAACTCATAAATATCATCTTGACGCGCAAGGTTATCTACTTTGTTAACAGCAAGTACGATCGGTTTTTTGGAACGGAATAACAATTGGGCAACTTCTTCATCTGAAGGTGTTACACCCGCTTTGGCATCCACCATAAAAACAATGACGTCCGCCTCTTCAATAGCAAGTTCCGCTTGAATACGAACAGATTTGAGAATCGCATCTTCCCCATCAATTTCAATACCGCCTGTATCAATGACACTGAATGACGTATTGAGCCATTCACCTACGCCGTATAATCGATCACGTGTAACACCCGGTTTATCTTCCACAATCGCAAGCCGATCGCCTACGATCCGATTGAAAATGGTGGACTTGCCGACATTGGGTCGGCCTACAATTGCAAGTACAGGTCTAGCCACTACTCATTCACTCCTTCGAATTCCATGATCAGCCATGGAAAAATACGCAACTTACATCATAACAAAAAAGACACGACTTGGCTAATCTCATTTGAGACTCCGCACGAATCATGCGGGCATACCAACTATCTCAGGTATGCTTGACCAGAATCATCGTGCCATTTTTCAAATCGTGAGCATTAGCATCCAATATCTTTTCTAGAGAGAAAGAGACTTTTTGGAGGTCGTCTTCCTTATCCACAACGAAGATTGGAGCACCTCCACCTATTCGTTCCTTCGTCAAGGTTACAATAGCTAGGATTTGCGACATCCTGATTTAGGCCTCCTTCTTTTTGTTTACACCCGCTTCGGACGGCATACGAACAGCACTTTCCAACACGGGTACCCGATGAAGAGCAATAAACGTTTTCTCAGCATCTTTCTCCTGTAGGAGGAGCAGAACGGCTAATGTGCCAGTATTCAAATCCAGCTTAGCCATCGGACGCAAAGAAGGCTCTCCTTCATCACGATAAGCACCAAACAAGGTTGATATATCATGAAGAATAGCTTGTCGTTGGCCTAAATGAGCTAATGTTACGCGAGAATTGCGATTTTTGGGTTTGATTAAGAAGCCAAGCCCGTGTTCAAGTATTTGTTCACGATTGTCTGCAAGACCAACATTCATTATATATACCGAACCGACGTAAAGATCCGGGCCATCCATCCGAATATCGGCAGGTTCAATGTCTGAAATTTTTGCTAGATTGTTACCTGATTTAAAGTAGTTAGCTATCCAAATGGACACAATCCCGGCAACGATCCCCCAATACCAAGCAAACAAAATACTGAATAAAGAAGCAAGAAATGCTGAGAAAATAACCAGATAATTTCTTCCCTCAAACACCATCGCTATCCCTTCAATATATGCCGCTCCTCTTGGAACTAACTCTAATTCATCGATCTTGGATAGACTTTGTCTTTCCATATTACGCACATCACGAAACTGTTGGGCGGCTAGCGATAAGAAAGTGACCGCCGTATAATTTTTATCCAGCAAAGCAGGGACAGCTACTGCTCCTAGTGCTGCTGCGATGACACCCAGGGAAATATGTATAATCTTACCATGCGGATAGGTCGGATATTGCCTGTAGTCCGTTCTCAGCATATTCAGACGTGCCAAAATGCCAAAAATAACACCTACAACGATTCCGATCGTATAACGATGCGAATAAAACCAATCCATTACTTCTTCCAGCCTCCTCTTCGGTCCATCCAGCTGCGAATGATATTTCGGCAGCCGTTATAAGCGGATTGAAGAATGATGGTCATCGTTCTTGCCGCAAAAACAGATAGCCACCATTGGTCTTGAAAAGTTGCCTTACCGACGTGATGGTAGCCATCAACTGGATGAATTCCCGCCTGGTACATGTCGCCTAGTAAGTAGCCAATTGAGAGTGCCGCGATCTGCTCCCATGCACTGCGCTGTAAAACGAGAACTACAACGGCAAGCAATAAAGCCGTATCCCACTCCGAGTTGCGGACAATGAGTATGGGATCCATCTCAAGCAGCTGCTGCAACAAGAAATGAAGGGAACCTAATAGTAGGCCGATAGAAAGTAAATGAAGCTTATGTATGAATCCTTGTGTCTTATAGAGAATACCCAGACTGATGATCAGTACCCAGACATAAACGAGCCCCACTTGAACATGCTGGATCGTTACGGTAAACCTGGAAAAGACAATCCATAAGACAAAAAAAAGAAGCATGCCTTTGTGCGATATACTTCTGATGTACAGTTCTTTCCATCCGCTGGCGAACAAGATCAACGTGATACAAAGGAGAATTAGAGACAAATAACCGGCATTCATAATCGGACCACCCTACCATGCATAGGCGATCAGGTGGCGTATGCCACCGATCTGCCTGCGGATCTTCAGGCTTCCACTCCAACTTAACGAGGGAAGCACCGCCTGATCTATAGTATGGCAATATTTCGATTATTTACTCCAATTGGCTCTTTCTGCATATGAAGTTAAGTTAATCCCTCTTGCACGGCACCATTCTGCCGTTTCACCCATGATGACTACAGGACAATTCCCTAATGCCTGAATCGTATTAGCGCCTAGCGCTGTCATAATAAGAATAAGTCCTTGATGAAGATCATCAGCAAAATGGTGGAGCGCATCGACACCCTCGCTGCGCAAAACCCTCAGGAATGCGCCTGCCATGCCAACCGCTGATGCTCCGAGTGTTAATGCTTTGGCCGCTTCCAAAGCGTTCGTAATACCGCCAGAAGCAATAACTCCGCCTCGCGGATAAACGGAGAGTGCTTCTAGCAAGGCAATGCTGGTTGGAGTGCCCCAATCGTTCAACCATTCCAAAGCCGCTGGACGTCTGGCATTCTCAATGGCGGCGAAATTCGTGCCGCCCAGACCGCCGACATCCAAAAAGCGGACACCAATGTTCTGCAATTGTTTGGCGTTGTCCTTCAGGATACCAAAGCCAACTTCCTTCACGATGACAGGTACCTGTACATGCCGAACAATCGCTTCAATGCGGCTTAACATACCGACAAAGCTGCGATCTCCTTCGGGCATAATTAACTCCTGCATGACATTCAAATGAATTTGAAGCGCATTCGCTTCAATCATATCAACGGCACGGAGCGCTTGCTCAATGGTCGCCTCACTGCCTAAATTCGCGAACACAATCCCTTTTGGATTTTCGCGGCGAACAACTTGATAGCTCGATGCAACCTCGCTGTTTTTAATTGCTGACATCTGGGAGCCAACGGCCATAGCCATGCCCTTTTCCCTTGCCAAGATGGCTAAATCGCGGTTTATGCTTTCTGTCTCCTGAGCGCCGCCCGTCATTGCATTAATTAAAATCGGCGAACTCATAATGAGATCGCCGATTTCTGTAGTTAATGCTATATGATCCGTCGAAGTCTCAGGCAGACAGTTATGCACAAGCTTGATATCCGACAGCCCTTGCTGCCGTGATTGACCAAGCTCCAGCGCGTAATGGACATGCTCCATTTTGCGTGAGATGCGCATTCTTATGGTCCCCCTAAGCGTCGTATCATTTACTTTTTGAATTTGGCAAGTTTATCGCCAAAACGCTCGCCAAGAGTCATGGACAGACCTTGATTGCTCAAGGACACGTTCTCATTGCCAGCAATCTCTTTTTGGTGACTTGCGCTGTTTCCGCGGTCACGATCGCCTCTTGGTTGTCTTTCTCTATCTGGTTTAGAAGCAGAAGGAGCGGCTGCACCGGCTGGAGCTTCAGGAGTTTCCTCTGTATCTTTAATGCTTAAGCTAACACGTTTCTCAGCCGTATTGATTTCCAAGATTTTCACTTGAACTTCTTGGCCTTCTTTCAATACTTCGTGCGGAGTACCGATGTGACGGTGGGCAATTTGGGAAATATGCACAAGACCTTCAACACCAGGAGCTACTTCAACGAATGCGCCGAAAGCTGCAAGACGTTTCACTGTACCTGTTACGATATCGCCTGCTTTGAATTCATTCTCCACACTCGCCCATGGGCCTGCTTGTGTAGCTTTGATGCTCAAGCTGATTTTATCATTGGAAGGATCAAGCTTAAGGATTTGCACCTTTACTTTATCGCCTTCTTTAACTACGTCAGAAGCTTGTTCTACATGGTGCCAAGCCAGCTCGGAAATGTGTACAAGTCCGTCGATACCACCGATATCAATAAACGCACCAAATTGTGTCAAGCGTTGAACAGTACCTTCCAGTACTTGACCCACTTGAAGTCCTACGATGATTTTCTTTTTGTTAGCTTCGAACTCTTCATCCAGAACATCTTTTTGGGAAAGAATGACTTTGTTTTTCTCGCGATCGATTTCTTTTACACGAAGACGCAATGTGCGGCCTTTGTAAGCGGAGAAATCTTCAACGAATTGACGCTCAACCATGGAAGCAGGTACGAATCCACGTACGCCAATATCCACAACAAGGCCACCTTTTACAACTTCAGCTACAGTAGCTTCAATGATTTCTTTGCTATCCAGCTGACCTTGCAGTGACTCCCATACTTTGCTGTTGTCAACAACACGTTTGGAAAGAACCAATGTTTCTTTCGCATCGTTGATTGACACAACTTTCAATTCAACTTCTTGTCCAAGCAAAGTTGCTTCTGCATCGGAAGAAAGTTCGCGAACTGGGATAACACCATCGTATTTGTAACCGATATCCACGAAGGCTTGATCTGCGTCTACCTTAACGATTTTGCCTTTAACGGTAGCGCCTTTCTTCAGCACAGCAACATTGTTAAGAGCGTGCTCAGCTTCTGCTTGCGATACGGCTGTTTCTTGTGCTTCTTGTACTTCTTGCGTTTGATCTTCAACTTTTACTTCATCTGACATGAGATTAGCCTCCTCTTATTACAACCAACAATAAATAATTTATAAGTCACAAAGCAGTATTGTAAGCTTCTACTCTGTTTCAAACAAAACAATAACTACCATTCGCATTAAAGATAGTATAATTCCAAGCTTTCGATTCCATACATCCTTGTTAACCTTTGCTATAAGCAGTATGTAATCGGCGAATTTCTTTCATAATGGCTTCTGTTGCTTGCTCCAAATCTTCGGAGCTTGCTCCTGCATAAGCACTTAGGTCAAGCGGTTTTCCATATACAATTGTCATGCGGCGGAATAAGGAATAATTGCCTATAATAGCCACAGGAACTACGGAAGCTCCAGATTTAAGTGCAAGACTGGCTGCGCCCTTCTTGCCCATCCCACCTGCATTGTTTCGCGATCCTTCTGGGAAAACACCCAACATGTTACCATCGCGAAGCAATTGTACCGCAAGTCGGATCGATTCTCTGCTAACGCCACCGCGTTTTACAGGAAAAGCGCCTACTTTAGAAATAATGGAACCCAGAACAGGGATATCAAACAGTTCTGCCTTTGCCATGAAATGAACCATACGCTTAAGCGGAGTTCCTAACAATGGCGGGTCTAGCAAACTGGTATGATTTCCGCAAAGCACAACCGCTCCGTGTGTAGGAACATTCTCCATACCTAAAGCCCGCATGCGGAAAAACAAAGTAAAAACAAAACGAAATAAAGCCCTGCCGATGCGATAAAGCATCTTATTTGCCACCTCCGACTTTGTCTTTGCAAAGCCCAAGGATTTCGTCCACAACTTCTTCAATGGTCATTGAAGTACTGTCCATTAGAACAGCATCATGAGCTCGTCTAAGCGGTGAGATCTCTCTATCCTGGTCCAGTTGATCGCGTCGGGCAATGTCCTGTTCAAGTTCAGAGAGCGTAAGGGTGCAAGTCCCGCTAATTTGCATCTCTTTGAATCGACGCTCTGCTCTTTCCTTTACGCTAGCTGTCAGAAATACTTTAATTTCAGCATCCGGCATAACATGAGTGCCAATATCGCGGCCATCCATGACTACGCCTTTGGTTATGGCCATTTGCTTCTGAAGTGTAACCAGGAGCTGGCGTATAGCTCCGTAGCTAGCGATTTGGGATACATGATCCGTTATGGCTGTCGTTCGGATTTCTTTGGTCACATCGACGCCGTCAACGATAACCTGTTGTCCTTCCTCGCGAGGAATGAGCTCAATCTGCATGCGATTCGCCAAGGCAGCCACTTCTAGTTCTTGATCAGGTAGCAGCCCTTCTTGTTGTACTTTCCACGTTACTGCCCGATACATGGCTCCTGTATCCACGTAAACGAAACCAAGTGCCCTAGCAACTAGCCGCGCAATGGTGCTTTTACCGGCTCCAGCAGGACCATCAATGGCAATATTGAACTTTTCCAAGCTGCTGTTCCTCCCAACAATACCTCACAGTACCTTACGAACAAAAAAGCAGGCACTGCCTGCTAATTAATTGAAATTATAGCACATTAAAAAGGCATATGCAAAACTTGGACGTATATTAGATTACGTTTAGATATGCTTAAGTGCGCTCTCCCTTCCCATTTTGAGGCCAAATATAGGGCTTGCCCTCTAGGGGTTCAACACGTGTAAAATGCTTACGTATGTAGGGAATTTGAAGCATCGCCTGAACACATATAAGTAAAACGAAAAATACGAGCGTTGTCCGAATGATCACCTTCTCTACCTTTGCAGAAAAGAGGATAAACAGCTGCTCGTATGACTTATTTTCCCGATCCTTTGACATGAGATGCCCCACCTGCTCACATTGACATATTGCTTGGTAGTATGCCCTTGCAGGTGAAATCTCATGCGTTATCGTTTACGGAAATCCATTTGTCTCTCAAAGCAAAAGCGAATTAGTTTCTGACGTTCACGATCGGCTATATCCGTAAATCTGATCATAGCCAATTGCTTGCCAGACTCGAGCTGTTTAACGCGGACAACCTCGCCAGTAAACGGAATATGCTCAATATTACCATTCTTGAATGGAGCAAGAACCCAACATGAGATAATGGCATTCATTCCGATTGGGATATGTCCTTCACAAATAAACGAAATCCCGCCGCCGCCGACATCTTCCGTCACGCCAATGAATTGAATTTGATCTGACAATTTAACGGCAATTTCAAGTTCCGCCAGTACCCTTAGAAAACTTCTGCGTTGAACTTGCGTAATGGCTTCAGGCTCTGGTTTACGCAGTTCCACTAAGCGAATCACATCTTCTCTGAAACCAGTCACGGAAGTTGTGAAGTAGTGCTTCACTCCGCCTTGACCTAAAAAGAATGTGCTTAATTCATCACCTTGATAAAGCTTCTTGAGTCGGCCTGTTTTCTCATTCAGCGGGAGCTCAATGGCGATCACATGATCCGTCACGTCAGCAATTCTTGACTTGTATTCAATTTTGGACTCTTCATCGTCGATGCTGTTCACTTGCATATGTAAGATCTGGTTGACTTTAGGAAGCAATTTCTGCACCTCCGAGACGTAATATGTCCTAATTATACCAATGCTCTATTAATTATGATAGCAAAAAAAAAGAAGCTAGGATTGAACCCGCTTCTTCTCTATGATTATTTCTTCCCAGCAGCTGCTGCTTCTGCCTGTTCAGGGCGAATGGTCTCAATTTTCTCTTGCGTGCCATTCTCACTATTCATATAGACACGATAAATATTGTTGTTCATCTTCCCGATAAATTCATGACAAAGCACTTCTTCGTCTAATTCATTTTTAATGATCGCCAAAGACTCCCCAGTTACTTCCATTTTCGGGTTAAGCTGCTTTCGCGCTTCGGCTGCAGTCATCTTAGGCTGACCAACTGTTCGCTGTTTTTGACCATAAATATAGTCGGTTGCCTGCACACCAATGACTTCAAGGGTGTCCAAAGCTACTTTAACACTAGCCTGCTGAGGATAAATCGTAACATCCTTTTCTCGTTTAGCAAAAATAATGTTAGCGATATTTTGATATTGATCATAGCTTACTGCGCTCATATCTTTATATTCGTGTTGATCTAAGAACTCATTAGCAATATCTCGCGCTTGTCTAAGATCAAACTTGGATTCTTTAACGGTTCGTGGCTTCATAAAATAAATGAGGTGACCGCCTTTTTTTGTGAAATCCATCTGAATATCATTTTCACTGCCGTCTCCGCCTGGAACTACAACGCTAAAGCTTTGATATTCTGGCGAGCTGCCGCCATTCTCAATTACTTTCATATTGGCTGTATCATTGACTCCCAGAAATTGAGCTGCTTTTTGTTTAATTTGATCAGCCGTCATGTCATTTCCTGACAAGGCACTAACATCATTTCTGGAAAATATGCTTAAATTTCCTGGTCCCCAGTTTAGCTCCTCGTAGGCTCCAACTTTTTTGTCAACGGTTGAAAAGCCATCAATGATCGCATTATCATGTGGTTCATTTTTAGAAGCTAGGGCGACCTCGACGTCCATCCATCGCAGGTTTTTGGACAATACCTTATCCTGAACACCGCGTATTTCCTTTGTTATCTCCGAGGAATGATCGTAAAGAGCGCTCAACGTTTTTATTTCTTGCTCATTTAGAGGCTGCTTCGTCATGTCGCGTACGGACATTCGGTAAGAGAAATTAGCCATATTTGCTAAGAAATCTTCCGTTTTATTAAATGGCAGCAGGGTTAGCGGCAGCTGCGTAATATCGCTTTGCGCTTGGCTCGTTAACCGCCATACATTCACCAATCCCTTTCGGTAGGAAGGCTCTGAAGTTGCGTTAACAGCCAACGTATTGCCAAGCTCAGTATGAAGCTTATCCACATGGAAAGAAAGATCATGGAACGCACGTTGATACTGATTTTCTGCTTTGATCAAAATCGTATTCTTCTCTTGGTGTTCCAAATATCCCCACACTGAAGCACCAATCAAGGCAAGCAAGAGAAATGGAAACATGACAACACTTAATCTTTTATACACGCGACTGCTCCTTTCGTACCCAAACTTGCGCTTAGTTTTTACGTGGGGAGACAGGTTTATACAAGATTGACAACAAAAAGAGGCCAATTCTTAAAAGAATGGCCCCCGCTAATCTTCGGTCTCTACTTCAAAGTCTTGCTCATTGCTGCAAATGCATTGACGGAATCCCGTTTCAATTTTCCCTTTTTCTTTCTTGCCTTTCAGCACAAACTTTTCACCGCATAATCGGCAGCGGATCTTTACTTTGACTCTTGTCGTGGACATGTACACCCTCCCGGTCGTTCCGAAGCTTACAGCTTGGAATCGCCATCTATACAGTCCATTATGACCTATTTTAGCTCACTTTAATCTTCTCCTCGGCTGTCGCGATGCGTAATGGGGAATGAGCATTAGCACGATCAACCCGCCAAATCGTACGAATCCATAGAAAAGACATGACTGGAATCATGATCCAAATCCAGTTCATTTTGAATAAAAGCAAAATATAATCAAACAATCCATGCCACAAAATAGGCAGCAGCAAGGAAATCCACAAATACCTTCGCGCTTTGTGCGGAATGAATTTAGCCTTACCCAAATAGTAACCCATCATGACACCGAACAAAGCATGCGCTGAAACAGGCAATAGAGCGCGAATCATCAGTGCAGAGAAAGATGAGGCATTAAGGAAAGCATAAATGATATTTTCCAAAGTCGCATAACCTAAGCTTACGGCTACTGCATACACAATTCCGTCATAAGGTTCATCAAAGGCTTCATGCCTAAAGATCAAATGATAGAGGATAAACCATTTCATAAACTCTTCAATGCCACCAGATAGGAAAAAGGCCGAGAAAAACGTCCCCTTTCCAAACTCTTCAATCAACGAATTCTGCAGTACCATCGTAGGGTAAACAAGCAGAACACCGAACAAAAACATTCGAATAACTAGATGAATCGGTTCCGTTTCGTATCGGTCCTTCAAATAAAAGTACGTTAGCAATGAGAGACCTGGCGCTATGGCTGCCATAATGATCGGCAGAATTTGCAAATGCAGCTCCCCCTTTTTGTTCACTACCTTGTAGAATAACAAAGCGATATCCGATTCCATACGTAATATGACCATTATAGTCATTTTCGGATGATTTTTCTATGTCTTACTCCGTAAACAACGCACGATCATTGTGGAAAATGAGTGGGATATTCCCTATTGTGCCATTTCGGTTCTTCTTCAATACAAGCGATATCGACTGCGGTTGGTCCTCTTCTGTTTCATTAGGCTGCATAATCATGACTACATCGGCCGAAGCTTGCACATTGTCAGGCACGTTATCTTGGCCAAACTCTAGAGCTGTAGCTGCGATAATAGGGCAATTCCATTCTCTGGACCATTGTTTAAGCGTATAGGCGATCGCAGCCTGCTGCTGCTCCCAAGTTAGCGGTGTTGCCCCTTTAGCTGCAGGAATTCGCTGCAAGTGATCAATGAAAATAACAGGTTCTTTGCCGACAACAGCAGCAATCCGTTCAATAGAAGCGGCAACTTGATCAAGCGTTGTATCTATCGAACATTCAAGCATCCAAAGCATTTTACTAATTTTCACATACTGCTTGTTAGCTTCTGCTACCTGTTCGGGATCAACTTTGCCCCCGAGTACTTTCTGTGGAGCTATACCAATAATCCTTGCAATGCTGCGTGCCCAAAGTTCGAAATTCGTCATGTCCCATGATACAAAAATGACTGGGTTCTGCTGAAAAGCAAGTTCATCAGCCATTTGTTTAAGCAGCATGCTCTTGCCAATGGAGCCTGAACCTGCCAGTAAATACAAGCCATTCCCAAAGCCGCCGAAAAGTAATAGATCCAGCTTGGCAAAGCCAGTACGAATACTAGCGACTTGACCGCGGAAGCGTTTCATATATTCTTCTAAATAAACGGTGCTATTTTTGATATCTGGAGCTACAGGGGCCAGCATTGTTTCCTCAACGGTTTTATTAACTATTGCGAGAAATGTCTCAACTGGATTCTGAGCTCTTATGAACAAATCGTTAATATCCCGAATGGTTTCAGGCAAATTTATGATAAATGTCTCATTGCCTTGTTCCCTGAATAAGGCTTCTATTCGTGTAGAATCCCTTCTTCCGGTCTCGTCATTCCCCATGCAAATATAAACCCGTTTACCAGCAAATAGTGATAAATGTTGTTCTTTAAACATACCGTTATCAGGGACACAAACAGCTGGCATTTTGGCCTGAGATAATGTCAGGACATCGAAAATCCCGTTACAAAGAACTACTTCATCTGTATCTTCAAGTGCTGTGTAATTAAAGAGATACTGATCTAAACCATACAAGGGTTTATATTTCGGTTCTCTATTGTCAATCGAGCGTCCGATTAAGTCGACAATTTCGCCGTCATAGTTCCGAATTGGAACAATAACCCTATGCTCGAAGTAATCACCTAGCTGATTCTGATCAACATAGAATCCTATCTTGCCAATTTCAAAGCCGATACGGTACTGTAATACCGTTTCTTCTGTTATTCCTCTTTTTTGTAAATAGAAATAAGCCTCCTCACGGAGCTGTTTTTGGTAATAGGTCAATAACCCGTCCAAATCAACAGCAGCCAGAGTAGGCGCCAGCCGTTTGCGATCTATGCTAGTCATCTAGGACTCCCCCGATATCTTCTCGCACGTTGATAAATAATCACGATTAACCAACAAAACAAGCATCTGCAAAAACAATCGTTTTTGGAAATGCTTGTTTCATTCTTCATTAAAAAGTAAGGAAGATGACCTTATTTGAAATGACGGCAGAGCACCTTAACGGCATCATCTGCAATGATTGTCTTCCCATACTCTTCAAGCACTGCTTGCGTAACGGAAGCGGCTTCGCCGAATTCAGATAAGACAGCAATTAACGCTTGATATTTCGTTTCTTCGAGGTCAACAGGCTCGAGCTGTAAAATATATTTCCCTTTGTAGGAATAAAGGGTACCGCCTTCCATGAGAAGGGGATTAATTACTTTGGATACACGCACCAGGTCTTCAAAATCACGGAAAGCATAGGAGACTAAATCGCTTTGTTCTAGCGTTACTTCCATTTCGTACACTTCTTCAGCTTCGTGATCGTCATATGCATCTGAGTTTGCATACAAATCAAGCTTCCCTCTGGTCACAATAACGACCATTCCTTGTGCTGGAAGTGCAAACACCTCAACAGCAAGCGGGCCGGACGGGTCAAATCCGAGCTCGGAATAGGCTTGATCCATCATTTCACTAAATAATTCGTGTACTTTGGGAATTTCTCTCCACATGTCGTCCTTTTGAATTCCGCGTTCAGTTAAGTCATCGAATGTTAGGAAAATCCGTATCTTATCCTGACTTAAGCGTTCTATTTTCATGATAGGATCCTCCTTTGAGCCTTCCGACTGGAAAGCTTGCATCGAAAGCATGGTCATCTTATTAAAACAGAATATGATAAAAAAAGAAAAAGGTGAACCTTTGAGAACGAAAATGGACATGCATCCTTCTTTCGTTTTCACCTATCATGTTAACATTAATTGCGTGCAATTGCACGCGCAAGTTATGTATAAAAAGAAAAGCACAGCCGGCACCTTGGGTATGCCGGACTGTGCTTCATACTTATGTTCATTGGATAGTTGATGAACTTTCTTTATTTTCACGCATGATTTCATTTACTGTTGCTTTCAATTGAGGATCTTCTTTCACTATTTTTTCCACTTGATTCAGGCCATTCGAGTTTGAAGTCGAGAAACTTTTGGCTGACGAATTTCCAAATGATTTGTTCACCAACGAGTCCTTTGCTTTATCAACAACTTTACCCATCGATTCACTGGACGAACTGAAAGCTGAGAACAACATGGATTTACTTTTACGATTGAGATATATAACCGCCGCCGCACCAGCAATACCGCCGAGTAAAAATGTACCTATCTTCATTGGGTCTCCCTCCATGTCAAGTAGTATGAATCCTTCATAGGTTGTGCGAGTTTCTAAGAGGGCATACGTTAGGAGTGAGAGGAAAACAAAGGAGATAAGTTTGCTGCGAAATGTGGTACTATAGGAATGGACCTACAAGTATAATGACCTGAGGAGAACGAAGGATAATGAACAAAAAAGCCAGTGTACTAATGATGAGTGTCATGATCTTATTAGCTGCCTGCAGTGCAAACCAAACAAGTCCCGCCGCAACAACTAACTCTACACCAGCAGCTGTCGCGACTATTTCACCGAGTCCAACACCTACAGCGACACCCGTTTCAACTCCAACTCCAACAGCGTCAACACCAGCTCCTGAAGTTGTAAAAAAAGCATATCATATGAATAAAAACTATGATATTGTGCCAAACGATCCCACTGGAAACAAAAAGATCGTACTTTTAACCTTTGATGACGGTCCGAAGGAACAAGCCATGAACCAGGCATTAATCGACATCCTAAAAAAACATAATGCCAAGGCAATCTTCTTCTTGAATGGATACCGTATCAAACAAAAGCCCGAACTTGTCAAACTCCTTTATAGCAGCGGGAATATCATTGGCAATCATGCCTGGGACCACGATAACTTGAAAAGCATGACCAATGAAAAGATTGACCAGCAAGTGGATGATGTCCAAAAAATAGTAAAAGAATTAACTGGACAATCGCCTGTTTTTTTCAGACCTCCTTATGGTTCGGGCAATGACTATTTGAAAACCAAAGTGAAAGACAATAAGATGCTTTATATGACATGGTCCAACGGTTCATTAGACTGGGATATGACCAATAAAAATAACGATTCCGGTAAAGTGATCGAAAACGTGATGAAACAATTGCATGACGGCAGTAATATTTTGATGCACGAGCTGCCTTGGACAGTGAAAGCTCTAGACACACTTCTTACCCAACTCGAGGAAAAGGGATATTCCTTCGTTGATCCGAATGCCATTGAGCTTGAAATGAAATGATAAAAGAGCCTTGCAGTGCCTACACATCAGATGTCGGCTCTGCAAGGCTCTATTTTAATTAATAACTAATATTCACTGTTCTTGTACCTTCCTCATAGGTTACTTTCGCTCCAAGAGTTTCAGAAAGCAGCCGCACCGGAATCATCGTTGTTTCATGAATGAGCTTAGCAGCAGATTCTGTCTTATACTCTACACCATTCAAACTATACGCATTGCGGTTCGTATAAAAGATAATTGTCTTGTCTTTCTTTTTGTAAACAGCAGCTTTCTGGCTATCGTCCCACTCAACTGTTGCACCTAGTGCCGCGGCAAGGTCTCTAATGTAAAGATAAGAAGTTCCATCTTGAATATATGGCTTTTGCTTCATTGGATAAGGGATTAAATCAAGTAGATACTTGTCCTCATTTAATCCAAATGAAACCAAGTGATTGCGATTTAGCCCGAAATTAGCCATTTGCAATGTGTAAGCAACAGCATCCTTATGAAGTTTAAGAACACCAACTCCAACCCGAGGTTCCGTGCGGAATGTCCATTCTTTCGAATAAGGTCTTGTGCTTCCATCTTCCATGATTGCTGTCAATTTGATTTTGGCTTTATAGGTTGTATCCAATTCTAGTGGTTTCGAAGGCATAACGAACACTTCGGTATCCAGATGATCATCTTTTCCGGCTCATTTTTCAGTAGTGATACGGCATTTCCGCTCTCATCTTTTAATTCCGCCTCAACCAAACTTACTTTCTTCACCCCTGGACCGTTTAAGGAAGCCATGATCGGATAGCCGACTGGATATTCAGCTCCTGTATGCAAGCGAATTGGATCCGGAGTCTCATGACCATCGAAAATGGTTGGCACATACACATCATTATTTCCTGGAGAAACGACTAGTTCTGGTGCAATCCCATCCGAGAAACCAAATTCGATAACATGATAATCACCATCTTTAAACACACCTATTTCAACGAGTCCTGGCACCATGAAAGGCGAACGATGATAAGGAGCATCAAATAAACTATCTATAGCTTCAACTAAGGAAACCCGATTATAAGCTACATCCTCACTGCTTGAACGCGAGTACCCGATGAATTGTACCCGCTCTCTTAATGACTTCCCGATATAACCAGGAAGCGCCGGGTCCTCATCATGCAAAGAAACCGACGTCCGAATAGGATCGATTTTATTTTGAGATAAATACTGCGCATGCTTCTGGGCTGCTGTATTCAAAGCACTACTGAATTTGACCTTCGACAGCCCTAATTTAGCCCGATAATCATTGATCGCTTGAAGTCCATCCTCCTGCTCTTTGGTCGTTTCAGATGATAAGGAGACCGCTCCTTTAATCACATTAAACTTCCAATTAATAGTTATAGGTTGATAGCCACTGAAAGATAAAACTAAACGTGCAGAATAGTTCCCAGGCAGCAAATCAGCTGTAGGGCGATAAACAAATTTGACCGAAACGGGATCATAGTTAACATTTATTTCCTTATCGTTTAGGTAAAAATGGTAGCTTTCCGGCGTTTTTCCTTCACTCAGCTCAAGCGTTACTCCAATGTCTGGACGTAAGAGTCCAACATCGCCTTGCGGATAAGACAATGTTCCATAAGACAGTGCATACGATGGTTTCGCTGACCAAAAGATACTTGAAAATAAAACAAATATAATAGCAATTAACTTTACATTAAAAATCCAACTTGATGTGTGGTTCGCCTTCATATCGCTGCATCCTCCTGTTAAAAAGTAACTGTGGTAAAAAACGAAAGAAACTATGAATCTATCATAGCTTCTCCACTTGTTTTACACAACTTAGGTTGATTGTTATATTTTAGTCGCCTACGAATAATATTTAATGCCCCAAACCGTTAAACTAACCACAAGAATAATGAATAACCACAATAAAGTAAGATAGAATATCCGCGTCCACTTCCCCTGTTCAGAGGGATGCACAGCATTACGCGGCGGTAAGTATGTATCGTCTTCCTCTGCCTCTATTGGCCTCCGATCAGACCGTAAAGGCGATCTTTCCCCTACACTCATGTGCCCTGCTCTTCCTCCTTGCTGAACCGAAGTATACAGCCCATTACTAAATCAATGATAAAATGAGCAATTATCGGAGTCCACAAACTCCCTGTTTGAAGATAAATCCACCCAAGACCATAACTTATACTGAAAACCATTCCTGTCATTAACCAATGCTGCAAATAGCGAATATGGATCGCTGCAAACAAAATACTCGTCCAATAAGGACCCCATGCATACTGAATCGCTCCTCGAAACAACACTTCTTCACAGATTGCAACGATGAGAGAAATCAAAGCTATATGCCATATAGGTCGATTCCCGAATAACATTTGATTAATTCCACCATCGTCTGACACTTCCTTGGGTACCCACCTAGAAATCAAAACGTCGATCCCCAGAACAAGAAGAGCAAACAAACTTCCCCAGATGAGAATCTTCCAGCTCCCTTGAATGGTAAACATGGAAAGAATCTTATGATTGCTCTGAAATAATAAGATGATAATACCGATAATAAGCGTAAGCAGCTGGGTGATGTAAAGATTAAGTAATAATGTTCGGTCATTCAATTCATTCACATCAACTTTTCCGAAGCGAATGTTCTTAAAATCGAATTTTTTCAAGGAAGCAGCCTCATTTCCTCACATATTCCCTTTTATAGCTATTTCCCCTATACTAAGTTAAAAGAAAAAGAGAGAATAAGGAGCTTTAATTATGGATAAACGTCTAACCCGCACTGATTATTTATTCGCCCTCATGTTTATCTTTATGCTTGTTTGTATACTTGGCGCTTTTTTCTATGGATTAAGAGTCGGCCAGGAGAAATCAGATCAAAAATACGATAAAATATTGCACGCTGACAAGGCTGTCGTTCAGGAAATCGGAGCCTACGACCAACAAGTACTCGTATCTTATTACCATACCATCTTTTTGCCCTTTAGGGAATTTCAGAATAAATGGTTTGAGTTGATGAGTCAAATTGAATTAGGCAACTCAACAGTCGATGCCTCTGCCGTTCTTAGAGAGTTGTACAAGCTCGCTGATGAGAAATACAATGAGTTGCAAAAAAAGAATATGCCTGCTTCTTCACCGCTGCTGGTGCAGTCTCACCAAGGCTATCTCAAAAGCCTGAAGCTTTTTGCAGATACGTTAAAAAGTTATCAGACCAAGGCCAATGGACTTACGAGTCCGCAACTGCTTGATGCTATCCAGAAGGACGCCTATTTCTTAGAAGCCAAAACACAAGCATTGACAGCTCAGAAAAATTATTTCGATTCCATCGTTGCTTGGAACGGCACAATCGATCATGATATTGAGAATTTTGATCCAAACAATAATGCCAATTTGGATCAATGGCGTGCGATGAATATTAACGTCAAAAACCATTACATAACAGCAAAATTACTTAAAAATAAAGCATTCGCTCCTTTTTATCCACAAGATTTGACAATACGAATTGATGAATTCATTGCCTCAGGTCAAGCTAAGAAAATGAACATAACCGATGTCAATCAAACGATGGATCTGCTGCTAAGCACAAATGCCGTTCGGCCTGGAGACTTTGTCAAAGGGAAATCAAAGTGGTATGCCAACCAGCTGCTTCCACAGCTTCCATTTTTCTCAGATGTAAATTGAATCAAAAGCCGGGCGTGGATGCGCTCGGCTTTTTCTTTTAATCATATTGGAATCCGCGAAGCATAGCGACCGCTGCCATCCCGCCATCTACATTAATGATCCGGTCAAAACCGTTCGCAAGCAAATATTCAGCAACGCGATAGCTGCGCACACCATGTGCGCATACGAGATAAATATCCTGGTCATCGGGCAGTTCACCCATCCGATGTGGAATTTGCTGCATCGGGATAAGCTGTGCTTCCTCCAGATGATAAAACTCCCATTCATGAAGTTCCCTTACGTCGATAATGATGCTGTCTTTCAGTTTCTGTTGATCCAATGCTTCTAGGAATTTATTAGGATGAATACTCGTTATGTCGATGACGGCACTTCCTTCCTTACTTGCTGCAGGAGCAATATCTATTTAACGAGTACAATAGCGAAAATCAGGCTAAAAGACAAGTCAAATAGCATTGCATTCTAAGCGTCCTTGCTTTAAAATAAACAAAAAGCTTTGGAAAATCAGTCGTTCAATTATCAATTATGACTTTCATGTGAAATTGATTCGACATGTATTGACACGATTTCAAACGCATGTTAATCTAATGAAAATTCTATATCACAGTACAGCGTTGACGGAGCCAAGCAAGTAAAGTAGCTTTCAGAGAACCGATGGTAGGTGCGAATCGGTAGCGAACATTTTGCGGAGCACTCCAGAGTTATTGCATTGAATGAAGTAGATGCAATCGGGATAGGAACACGTTACCGTTCCAGGTCGCAAGACCAATTGAGGCTTCCCGTGCGAATGGGCAGCGAACTAGGGTGGTACCACGAAAGCAATCTCTCGTCCCTTTGGCTACAGACATACGTGTCTGTACCTGAGGGTTGGGAGTTTTTTTATGTTCATATTTTAAGGAGGGTTCGAATTATGTACAAAGTTCTAGTATCCGATCCAATTAGTGACATGGGAATTCAAATGCTTTACGATGCAGCTGATGTTGAAGTGGTTAAGCAATCTGGTTTATCCGAAGATGAGCTCATTTCCATCATTGGCGACTATGACGCGCTTCTAGTTCGCAGCCAAACGAAAGTTACAGAGAAAATCATGAATGCCGGAACGAAGCTTAAGGTTATTGGCCGCGCTGGTGTTGGTGTAGATAATATTGATTTGGAAGCAGCAACAAAACGCGGTATTATCGTTATTAACGCACCGGACGGAAATACGATTGCTACTTGTGAGCTTACATTTGCCATGATGATGTCAACTGCACGTATGATTCCTCAAGCTTACAAGAAAACAGTTGGCGGCGAATGGGATCGGAAATTCATCGGTGTTGAGCTTCGCAACAAAACGCTCGGTATTCTCGGTATGGGACGTATCGGAAGCGAAGTTGCCAAACGTGCCAAAGTATTTGGAATGGAAGTTATCGGGTATGACCCTTTCCTGACAGAAGAACGCGCTGAGAAAATTGGCGTTAAGCTTGGTACAGTGAATGAAATTGTTGCTAAAGCAGATTTCATCACGGTTCATACGCCACTCACACCAGAAACGCGCCACCTGATCTCCAAACCGCAATTCGATATTATGAAAAAAGGTATGCGTCTTATCAACTGTGCACGCGGCGGTATTATTGATGAAATGGCGATGGTTGAAGCGATTGAACAAGGAATTGTAGCCGGAGCTGCTTTCGACGTATTCGAAGTAGAACCGCCGCAAAAGGATCACCCATTCTTGAACAATCCGAAAGTCATTGTGACCCCTCATCTTGGTGCTTCAACAATTGAAGCACAAGAAAACGTAGCAATTGACGTATCGGAAGAAGTCCTTCATATCTTGCATAATGAACCATTCAAAAATGCAGTTAACTTACCGCCTGTTCCAGCTAATGTATTAAATAAACTTCAACCATACTTTGGACTCGGCGAAAAAATCGGCTCCATTCTTGGTCAAATTGCACAAGGCGCTGTTTATGAAATCGTTGTGAACTATGCGGGTGATTTAATTGACGTCGATACTAGTCAATTAACACGTTACATCGTAAAAGGTGTGTTCGAGAACCAACTAGAATCGATTAATATCGTGAATGCCATGCACTTGGCTAAATCACGTGATGTGAATATCGTTGTTCAAACATCAAACACAGCCAACAGCTTTACAAATCTTGTTACCGTTACGGTAAAAACGAAGCAAGAAGAGAAAACACTTGCTGGTACTTTACTAGCTGGTTACGGTGAACGAATCGTTCGTATCGATCAATATCCGGTTGATTTCGCTGCCGAAGGTAACCTGTTATTGATTTCCCACAACGATAAACCGGGTATTATTGGCCGCGTTGGTACGCTTCTTGGAAGCAATAATGTGAACATCGCAACGATGCAAGTTGGACGTAAAGTCATTGGCGGCTCGGCAATCATGGTTCTAACCATTGATAAGTCTGCTTCTGCTGAAGTACTGGCTGACCTTGCAACGCAAGCCGAAATCGTGAATGTTCGTGCCCTTACGGTATAATCTAAACGCGATTAGGTAACAAAGTGTTTCACGAACAACAAGATTTTGTCTGAATATTCTACAAAATTAAAGGCGTTTGCTGTGAGTTTACTCAGCAAACGCCTCTTTTTTGTCGAATCTCGTTATTTAAAGCTTATTTACGCTAACAAGGTAAAAGTAGAGTAAAGGTTGTTCCCTGTCCCAAAGTACTTTGTACGGTTACACTCCCGTTATGTGCATCTATGATATTTTTTACGATGGCGAGTCCAAGCCCTGTACCACCTGATGAACCGCGCGTTCGGGCTTTATCTGCCTTGTAGAAGCGTTCAAATATGAACGGCAGGTCGTCGGCAGGAATCCCTTGCCCCTCGTCGGAGACCTCAATACGGATCGCCGGCCGATCCTTGTAGACGGCGGTCTCTGCCTTAATGGCAATACGTGCCCCGGAGGCCGTATGCCGAAAAGCATTGTCGAGCAGGTTCGTTAACACCTGCTCAAGCCGGTCCTCATCCCCCCGTGCGAGGATGAGGGGCTCTTCAGGCAGCGCAGCGCTTAGCGTGATGCCGCGCTCTTTGGCCAGCACCGCGAATTTGCGGTGCATGCGTCTCACCAGGGAGTCGAATTCGACCTCCCTGTAGACCAGCTCGAGATGGCCGGCTTCCATCCGCGCCAGATCGAGCAGGTCACGGACGAGACGCCCCATGCGGAGCGACTCGTCGTGAATGACCTGCACCAGCTCCACACGCTCTTCGGGCGTGGAGGGGATGTCATCCAGCAGGGCTTCGCTGTAGCCCTGCAGCATCGAGATCGGCGTACGCAGCTCGTGCGACACGTTCGCCACGAAATCCTTGCGCAGCTTATCGAGGCGTTCCTCCTCCGTGACATTACGGAGCACAGCCACGGCGCCGCGCACCTGATCGCTCGTGTACAACGGTGTCATCGCGACGGACCAAACGCCATTTTGCACGTGAAGCTTCGTGGCTGCTTCTGACGATTCGTCCACCACTGCTTCAAACAACGGAATCAATGGCACAGGAATTGGAATCGAGTAAGGATTGCTGTAGCTCATTAATCCCCAATCTCCGAGCGCTGTATCCGGTTTGCGGAAGCGCCTGGTCTCCTCATCATCCTCTGACCATTCAATCTTGCTCCACTCTTGTACGATCTTCTCACCTTGCGGATTGGTCAGCATAACAGATCCATTCGCATCGAGCGTAATGACCGCATCGGTCATGCTTCGTAATATACTGGATAAATGCTCTTTTTCCTGACTAAGGGCTCGAATGCTTTCCTGCATCTTCTCACCCATGTGGTTGAACGTTTTGGCTAGCTCGCCAATTTCATCCTTGGACTGAATGGGAACACGGGTACCATACTCCCCCATCGTGATGAAATCAGCTGCTTTTTTCAACTGCTGAAGCGGTCTAGTAATTCGAGAGAATAAGAAGAAAGCGAAGAAAGTTGTCATAAGGAAGCCGACTATGGATACATAGATAAACAATCTCAACATATAGGATTGAGTCGCTTCTAATGATTGTAGAGATTGATACAGCAGCGTTGCACCAACGATGGTGCCTTGAAGATTTCTTAACGGTACGGCAACAACAAGGTACTCAGCCCCTGCTTTAATTCGCCCCGTGCCGGACGTATTGACTTGTTTATCTTGCGTCTGACCTGCGAATACTTGTCGGAGCTCCGCTTCTGTGAAAAAATCAGTTACATGGAAGGCGGCTAAATTACTTCCCTGTGTTGAAGGAGTAACCATTTCCTTCATATCCGTAGAGATCACCAGCATTTTAGCATCTTGGAAGCTTAACAGTTCATTGCTCAATTGATAAAACTGCTCATCAAACATGTGATGCGAAGCTTCTTCCGAGAATTTAACAGCCACATTTTTCAGGGTTTTTGTTTGGTCATTCGCTTGAGCGAAATAATTTTCCATGTAATTAACAAGAAAAAGACCTAGTATGAGCAGTACAACCCCAACTAGGCCAATAATCGTTAACCAGAGCTTACCTACGACACTTCTGAAAATAAACACGTTATTTGGGCACCTCTAGCTTATAGCCTACTCCCCATACGGTCGTGATCATTGCCGCAGCATCCGGGGATACTTTGTTTAATTTTTCACGGAGTCTTTTTACATGAGTATCTACGGTACGTAGGTCTCCAAAAAATTCATAATTCCAAACATCCTTAAGCAGTTCCTCACGAGAGAACACCTTATCCGGAGAAACGGCCAAATAGTGCAGCAGCTCATATTCCTTCGGAGTCAATGCTACTTCCTGTCCTCCTGCGGTTACACGATGCGCATCGTGTTCGATAATTAGGTTAGGAAATACGATATTATTGCTCGAACTCGCATCTTTGGACAAGTACGCTGTTGCCGAAGAACGTCGCAGAATCGCTTTAACCCGGTAGATGACTTCGCGTGGTGAGAACGGTTTGACGACATAGTCATCTGCACCAACTTCAAATCCGCTAACTCGGTTCGTCTCTTCGCCTTTGGCGGTCAACATGATGACAGGCGTGGACTTCACTTGTCGAAGCCGTGCGCAAACTTCAATTCCATCAATACCTGGCAGCATTACATCGAGCAGCACTAAGTCATAGTCCATTTCAGTGGCCATCCGAAGCGCTGTCTCACCGTCTTCTGCTTCTTCAATGATATAGCCCTCTTTTTCCAAATACATTCTGAGTAGTCGACGAATGCGTTCCTCATCATCAACAACGAGTATGCTAGCTTTCATTTCCACCCGGCTTCACATCCTTATCTAATTAAGTTCGAATGATTTATACACCTGCATAGGAGTGAAGACCTGCAATGACAAGGTTCACACCAACTAAAGTAAACATAACAACAATAAATCCAATCACAGTCAACCAAGCTGATTTCTTGCCTTGCCAGCCCTTGGAGAGACGTAGATGCAAGAACACCGCGTAGAACAACCAAGTAATTAAGGCCCAAACTTCTTTGGGATCCCAACCCCAGAAACGGCCCCATGCTTCTTGAGCCCAAATCATTGCAAAAATCAATGCGCCTAATGTGAAAATCGGATAGCCGATCGCAATGGCACGATAGCTGATTTCATCCAGATCCTCCGGGTCCATTCCTTTGACGATGGGTCCTATCGCTGCTCCAATTGGCTTACGTGCAACAACACGTGCGAGTCCATAGAGCAGAAGTCCACCAAGTATCGACCAAATGACCGTATTCAACTTACGCCCTGCACTTGCACCTTCCATCCAAGATGGAGCTGTGAATAAAGGTTCCGACATGCCCAAGAATGGCTTCATTTCTTCGAGCTTTGTATCGTAAGGCTTCACGATTGGAGGCAATACATAAGTTTCCTTTTGAATGCTCGTTTCTTGTTGGCCTTGTGCGATTGTGACGACTTCTTTGGAGAAAACGGCTTTATAGCCAGAACCATTAAACGTAAAGATGGAAGCAATGAAGGCGATTAACATCAGAATGAAAAAGATCGTAAGCTCCACGCCTTTTTGTTCTCGCTTATCCACTTTGGATGTTCCTTTGTAATCGACAGCACGGAGCAGATACATCAGTCCACCGGCAAAGCCGACTCCGAAGAAAGCTTCTCCTGTAGCTGCTGTTGTTACATGGATCTTAAGCCAGTAACTTTGCAACGCCGGAATTAAGGGTTGTACTTCACTTGGGAAAACAGATGCATATGCAATGATGATAAAGCCAATGGGTAATGCGAACACACCAAGGACAGGCGTGCGATAAATGAGATACACGATCAAGAAGGCAAACATGATCATCATACCTAGAAAGGTCATGAATTCGTACATATTCGATGTCGGGATATGATTACCTTCCGCCCATCTGGTAAAAAAGAAAGTCACATGGCAAGCAAATCCAACTACGGAAGCAATGAAAGCAGCAAAGCCCCAACGTTTCGTATGTTGTTCTGGATCCCGGTTACTCCATTTCCTGCCGGTTATCGAGAGGACAAACAATAAAAATGCCACGAGGTAAACGAAAAAAGCTATAAGTAAAAAGGTGCTGCTCAGTGAGTTAACATTCACCCCTGGTCCCCTCCAATATCTAATGATTTCGGTGAAACATCTATATCGTTCTTCTTGAGTGCTGCCGCTACTTCATTTCGAAGGCCAAACCAGTTCTTATTCGTATGACCGCCTAAAGTTAGCTTTCCGCTATCAATTCGAATCCAGATGCGGCGATGCTGCCAATAGAAGCCCATAATCACACCAATCATGAATATCGCAGATCCTACCCAGATATAGGGCATTGCCTTGTCTACGCGAATGTTCAGATAGGTCGTATAATTAGCAAATTGAACACCTTCCATGGAACCGACAGCGAGCTTCAGCTTTTGGCTGATTGGGCCGTTAATTGTATCCTGAGAGAACGTTTCTTTATCTATTTGTCTTGGGAAGTACAAGTAAGGTACACCGTTAGCTGCTAGATCGGGACCTGTGATGCTAAATATAAATGCAGGTGCTTTGGGCTCATTCGACTTGCTGATAGGCTGTCCCTTTTCAAGACCAAACTCGGGGAAATACCCTTTCAGCGTCAGCTTGTAAGGACCTACTTGATATTCATCCTTAGGATTATTCATCGGCAATTCAAAGCTTCCATAAGACTCACCTGTTGCGGGATTGCTAAGTGTAGGCTTCACGGAGATGAGCATTGGTGTAGATTTATAATCGAATTGATAAGCTTGAAGTCCTTTGTAATCTAGTGGATGATTCACGATGATGTTTTCTTTATGCACTTCGGTAAGTACCGGTTCTTTGGAGGAATCCTCACAATTCGCTGAACAATGGTACAAAACTGCCTTAGTTTCATAGGTTTTCGGGACAATTTGTCCCTTAGACTTAATACTTTCAGGCAAATCTTTCTCGTCATACAGCTCCAGCGTGAACTTTTCATTTTTGATGAAATAGGAAGTGTGCGGGATTGCCTTGGTTTCCCCTTCCAGAATACCCATGTACTCATCCATATGCCAGCCTGGAATGCTTCTCATTAACACACCGATCAGAAAAATAATAAGACCGATATGATTGATGTAGGGGCCCCAGCGGCTAAAACGGTATTTCTCAGCTAGAAGCGCTGTGCCATCTGTATGTACACGGTAATTTTTCTTACGCAGAAGCGCACCAAGCTTATTGGTCCATGCTTCCTCATCCGTACCGGGCGGCAGTTCGGTGACAAGTGTCACTTTCTGTCTCGTGAGAAAATTCAAGTGCTTGCGAATTTGCTGCTTAGATAGCGCCCGATATAACGGCAGCACCCGATCCAAACTACAAATAACTAGCGATGTTCCAATCATAAATAGCAGCGTGATGAACCACCATGAACTAAACGTGTGGGAGAATCCTAGAAAGTGATAAATGGTCCCCAGTGTACCATAGTTTTGCGAATAATACTGGGCAGGATCCATATCTAAGAACGTATTTTCTTGCGGAAAAATAGTACCTACGGCAGATGCGACGACCGTCCAAATAATGATCCATACCGCTATTTTAACCGAGGAAAAGAAATTCCAGACTTTATCCAGCAAAGAAGGATTCGATTTCTGAGAGCGACGGGCCATACCGTCGTATCGCATTTCGAGTATATCTCTGCCCTCCGTGTCAATCAGCGGGTTACCACACGATTCACAAAGCGTAGTGCCTGTGGGATTCTGATGCCCGCAATCGCATTTGGTGTTGTAGAACATGATGACCTCCTGAAAACTTTAAGCATTCGTTCATTTTAAGATTTGTTAACTAATTTAGCGATCGATTCATCGATAAAAGACTCAGTCATCTGGCCGATTTTTTTGATGCTCACTTTGCCGTCTGTTCCAATAAAGAAAGTTGTCGGATAGTCCATGACACCATACTGTTTGCGTACCACTTCTTTGGCATCCAGAAGCACAGGCATATTCAGCTTATACTGATCCATGAAGCTTTGAACTGTTACTTTATTCTTATCAACGTTAACCTCTAAGAATACCACGCCTTCTTTGCTCCATTTATCATATTGCTTTTGGAGAGCAGGCATTTCTTCTTTGCACGGCGGACAAAAGGTTCCCCAGAAATTAATCAAAATCGGTTTGCCTTTATAATCCGATAATTCATGCGTTTTACCATCTAATCCGACTAAGGAGAAATTTGGCGCTTTATCACCTGTTTGGGGATACTTCTTACTGTCAGAAGCCGACAAATTCGTAATAATGGTAAACACGCCAATAATAAGCACGATCGCAAAAATCCCAATCTGTACCCATTTCTTATTTGGACCCACGTATAATCACCTTCGCTTTTTAACAATGTTAGTTTTTTCACATAGGTTTATACCTTATATTATAACGAAAAGAAGGCCAATTCTTATTGGCCTTTTTGAACGTTATGTGTCTTGAGAGCCTCGTTCCTAAGCTCCTCAACCTCTTTTGGTGTCAAGTGACGATACTTGGCTCTTGGCAAGCCAGTTAAAAAGATTGGACCAAATTTAATTCGTTTTAATTTGATCACTGGAAAGTTGATTGCCTCGAACATACGTCTGACTTGTCGATTCCTGCCTTCGTAGATCGTAATTTGGACGATAGACTCATTCTTCTCCATATTCACATCCGCATATTCAACCTCAGCAGGAGCCGTCATGCCGTCCTCTAACTGTATGCCCGTTTTTAGCTTGTCTAATAACGTTCCGTGCGGTACCCCTTTGACAGTGGCTTGATAAGTTTTAGGCACATGGTGTTTGGGATGCGTGAGTAAATGGGCAAATTCACCGTCATTCGTCAGAAGGAGTAACCCTTCCGTATCATAATCCAATCTTCCGACTGGATAAACGCGTTCTCTAATCCCAGGCAAGAAGTCCGTAACTACTTTACGTCCCTCTGGGTCCGTAGCACTTGTAATAACGCCCTTAGGCTTATTCAAAATGACATAGATCTTCTTTTGTTGACCTATGGTACGTCCATCGACCTTAATTTCATCCTCGTCTGTATTCACTTTCACACCTAGCGTAGTGATGACTTCGCCGTTCACCTGCACACGTCCAGCTAGGATGATTTCTTCACATTTCCGGCGGGATGCGATACCCGCTTCGGCTAATACTTTTTGCAGTCTTTCCATGATCCGCTTTCACCTCAAGCTAATGATAACGGAGTTCTATGTAAATCTCAAGAGCGAAGACATATTGAGACTGTTAATCGATTGCAAGACACATGGAATAATCGTTCTAAGTGAATACCAAAAAGCAAATAATGATGGAAGCAACGAAGCCGACAAGGTCAGAAATAAGTCCTACTTTTAGCGCATAACCAGCCTTCCGAATGCCGATAGCGCCGAAATACACCGTTATCACATATAAAGTTGTATCCGTGCTCCCTTGAACCGTCGATGCGATGCGGCCAATCATGGAATCGGGGCCAAACTGCTCGATAAGATCCGTTGTAAAAGCTAGCGAACCCGCTCCAGTTATCGGACGCAGGATGGCCAACGGCAGCACTTCGGTTGGAACTCCGATGCTTTCAAAGAATGGACGCATCCAGCCAATTAATAAATCCATCGCTCCGGAGGCACGGAAAACGGATATGGCTACCATCATACCGACTAGATGGGGAATGATTTTGATAGCTGTATCAAAGCCCTCTTTAGCTCCGTCAACAAACGATTCGTAAACCGGCACCTTGCGATAGGCTGCGTATAAAGGAATGAAGACGATCATGATAGGGATTGCCCATGCAGAGATGAGCGAAACGAAGGCATACATACATAATCATCCTTTCAAAGGAGGGATGGGGGAGCGTGACCTTCGATACCATCGATCCACAAAAATAGCCGCGGCCGTCGATATGATAGTAGCAATTAGAGTGGTGCCGACGATTTCCGCAGGATTTACAGAATTGTAATTCATCCGAATGGCGATTAATGTCGTAGGAATAAGTGTAATGCTTGAGGTGTTAAGCGCTAAAAGTGTGCACATAGCGGTGCTAGCCGTGTCTTTATCGGGATTCAGCTTTTGCAGCTCCTGCATCGCCTTAATTCCCATAGGAGTAGCTGCGTTCCCGAGACCAAGGATATTGGCACTCATGTTGGACATGATGTAACCGATGGCTGGATGATTCTTAGGAACACTTGGGAATAAGAAACGAACCGCAGGCTGCAATAATCTCGCAAGTTTATTAAGAAGACCAGCATCTTCGGCTATCCGCATCATCCCCATCCAAAAGACAAGCACACTAATTAATCCAAAACAGACCGTTACACCACTCTTAGCACCATCAAAAGCTGCTTGTGTAACAGTTGCAACGTTTCCATTCAATGCTGCCACGCCGAACCCAGCGACAATAAAGAACAACCAAATCCAATTCACCATATCAAAAAGCCTCCTAAGAGTTTTGCTTTAGCAAAACTAGCATCGTAAGCATAATCTTGAGTTTTGCTTCAGTCAAAACTGGCATCGTAAGCATCATCTTGAGTTTTGTTTCAGCAAAACAGGCATTTTAAGATTAAGTTCTGTTTAATCCGCCCATTGTGATTCCGAGACTGTGAATAGGCTCTGTACTAGCAATCTGCAAATATATCCATAATGTGAAAGCCATGTTTCTTGATACGCCTTACCTTCTTTGAAGGAGAAAGTAGACTGACTGGTCGTTTGCAGCAACGGACTTGTTGAATCATAGATGGGTACGGTTTGAATTAATTTCTGGTTAAGTGAAAATTGCAGCGTCCCGCGTTCTGCCAGTCGGTATTCCATAGAAGTAGGATCCACTAGAGCTACTTTCCGAGTCAGCTGCGCTGCTTCACCTTCAGCTAATGGATAGGAGAACGTCCTCCCCGCAACCCAAGGAGTTCCCTCCACAGCATCCCCCTTTTTGACAATCGTTTGTAACGGATAATTGTTAAAGCCATATTGAAGTAACCGAGCATGATCCCCCCAATCATCCGGATCATTGAGTGTAACAACGGCTAGATGCTGACCGTTTCTGGTGGCTGATGAGACCAAGCAGCGCTTGGCAAGCTTCGTATAACCTGTTTTCACCCCGTCAGCACCTTCAAAGAGAGACAGCATCTTATTTTTGTTAAGCCATGAGTAATCCCAAGCTTCATTCGGGTTCGGTACTTTCTTGATTTTGGTCGAAACTATGTCTTGAAATACGGTATTTTTTAGCGCATAAGCCGTCAGCTTAGCCATATCGTTCGGACTGGCGCGATGACCTTCTCCCTCATCGAGGCCCGAGGGATTGGTGAAATGCGAATGATCCATACCGAGCATCTTCGCTTTCTCATTCATCAAATAGACGAAGCCTTCCACACTTCCTCCAATATGCTCGGCGATAGCGGTAGCTGCATCATTTCCAGAGCGCAGCATGAGACCGTACAGCATGTCGTGCAGACGCATTTCTTCACCAAGCTTTAAATAGATGGAGGAACCTTCTTTGCCGAACGCATTCTTACTAACCTTGACCTTATCCGTCAATTTCCCTTGCTCAATCGCAATGATAGCGGTCATGATTTTGGTTAAGCTGGCTATTCGCATAGGCGTGTCCCCTTTTTCACTATAGAGGATACGGCCTGACTCCACATCAATAAGGGAAGCACCCACAGCATTCGTACGGATGCTCGGCGGGGCTGCCTCCACTTGTCCAAATGGCGCCCACAGTAAACTAATGATCGCGCTCCATAATAGGATAAACCTGACTTTTATCTTCATCGTTTTCCCCCTACGCAAAAGAACTTGTACCTTTTAACTAGACAAAACTTTGTACAAGTATATGCTTACAGAATGGGGATATGTCCAAGTCTTCTTATTTACAAAACGGAAGTCAATCCGTATAATGAAAAATAATTCAATATGGAGATCACCGGAGGAGCCTGCCACTGCAGGCTTCTTTTTGCGTTTTTTGGGGTTCTCCTGGATTAAAAACTTATTTTTTACTTACAAAGTCAGTCAAGCTAAAGCTTACTGCGAGGAGGAAAACATGCTAACTTGGATTGCCTTACTTATTTTTATTGTGACGTATGCGCTCATTATTTCTGAGAAAGTCAATCGCGCGGTCATCGCCTTACTCGGTGCTGTGATCATGGTATTTGCCGGTATTCTAGACGTGCACAAAGTGTTTCAACAGTATATCGAATGGGAGACCATCACTCTACTTATTGGCATGATGATTCTCGTAGGGATTACCAATCAAACAGGAGTATTTCAGTTCGTTGCCATTCGCGCCGCGAAAGCTGTGAAGGGAGATCCCTTGCGAATTTTACTCGTATTGTCCGTTTTAACGGCAGTTGGCTCAGCTCTCTTGGATAACGTGACAACGGTTTTATTGGTCGTTCCTGTGACCATTGCGATTACTCGGATCCTGGAAATTAATCCCGTCCCTTTCTTGATGTCTGAAATCATTGCTTCCAATATAGGAGGTACAGCTACACTCATTGGAGATCCTCCCAACATCATGATTGGATCTGCCAACCCGCATTTAACCTTTAATGCCTTTCTGCTCAATTTAGCACCTATTACGATCCTTATATTCGGTGTAGCTCTTTTCATGTTGTATATGATGTATAGAAAGCAGCTGCGACCTAATCCTGCTCTGCAAACTAAACTCTTGGAGCTGAATGAACGCGATTATATCAAGGATAAGCTGCTAATGAAAAAATCTTTACTAATTTTATCACTGACTATAATCGGATTTATGCTTCATGCCATTATTCATGTTGATGCCGCAGTTATCGCGATAACTGGCGCAATTTTACTCATGCTTTTCGGTCTCAAGGAACACGATGTCGAAAAAGCCTTTGATTCTATTGAGTGGGTAACGATTTTCTTCTTTGCTGGTCTTTTTAGCTTAGTCGGAGGTTTACAAGAGGTTGGATTAATTAAATCTCTAGCCATGAAAGCTCTAGATGTAACGGAAGGAGACATCACCACCGCTTCATTATTGATTCTCTGGGGTTCTGGTCTTGCATCAGCGACCATTGACAACATTCCATTCGTTGCTACGATGATCCCCTTAATTAAAGACATGGCCGTAGGGCTTGGACTTGCCGTTGATTCAGAGCCTATCAATATCCTTTGGTGGTCGCTTGCTCTAGGGGCTTGTTTAGGAGGAAATGGCACAATTATTGGCGCTTCCGCCAATGTTATCGTTGCCGGACTCGCCGCAAAAGAGGGCAAAGGCTTCAGTTTTATGGAATTTCTGAAGGTTGGGGCTCCTATAACCCTTGTCTCTTTGGCAATGGCCCATGTTTATATTTATATCCGTTATCTCCTGTAAGGGAATAAAAATGAAAAAGCTGTCCTTAAAGGACAGCTCAAAAACGAAGGCCAATCTGCTACACGATGAAGTTTTGATTCTCGATATTGGTTACATTTGTTCCGTTTGCGCCAACCGTACTGGCTGTTGTCTTGGTACTAAAGCCTTTGATCATGCTTTGGATTTTGTCAACCACTTGCGGAGCGGAGTCAATGAGGCGTTCAAGAATATGTGTTTGGTTGTCCAGTGGAACAACCTTTACGCCATTCTTGCCTACGACGAGGAAAGCAATTGGTGTAATGGATACCCCGCCGCCGCTACCGCCGCCGAAAGGAAGAGCAACCTTAGCATTCAGCGCATCGCTTCTACCTACAGCGCCGCCTTCGATTTCAATTTCGGAATCAGTCACGAATTCGCTGCCGCCTGCAGCAAAACCGAAACCAACTTTGGATATCGGCATGATAACACTACCGTCCGGCGTTTCAACAGGATCACCGACAATCGTGTTAACGTCGACCATTTCTTTAATATTTTCCATGGCGACTTTCATGAGGCCTTGAATCGGGTGTTCGGACATGATCTTATTCCTCCTTAAAGTTTTTAGCCAGATAAACTGGCATCGGAAGCACATGCGTCAAAAAAGCAATAATGGTTCATTTGTAGAATGCCCTTAGTGGAATATCCTTATGTACACTTCAAGAAGCCGTTTTAAATCGCGCTCTTGTCTTCAACACGATTTGAATCCAAGTTCGAATACCGCCTTTTACTTTGGCCGCTCTGCTAATCAACCGTATTCCAGCAACTACGATAAACCATACGCGGATACGTCCTGCGAATCGAAAATCGGTAGAAAATTGCTTCTCATTATATTGCGGAATAACATCAATCTGCGGCTTAGCCGTTAACTTCACATAGCGAATAGAAAAGCCAAGCAGCGAGGATTTGATTCCCCATATTGCCCCTGTTGTAATCGCTGTTTCAGGAGCATCACCAAGGCCTATACGAGTTATCCATTTCAAATCCGTACATTCTACTTTTGCTAATGTCTGCTTCATCCAATCATAAAGATTTAATGTATGTACAAGTGCTTCCTTTGCTTGTTTGTAAACGTTGAGTATTTTATCTTTCGTGATATGATCCTTGGTTTCATCTTTAAGTTTGGAACTGGATTTGGTCACGATTTCCGATTTAACCAAAATCCCCTTCGTAAAACCTTTGAATTGTATGATTGGAATGACGTAACGATAGCGAATAAGCCCGAATAACGCCCGCATTTCCACTGATAATGTATCGTTGTCCTTTACTCTTGAGAAGTTGAACTCTCCACGAATAAAACTAAATAAGAAGACGATGATGACAAAAATGATAAAAAGAATGATAATCCCCAGCCACAACAACTTAGAATCCCTCCTAATATAGGGATCTTTGAGCTATGCTCAAAGTCTCTCCGCATAACCAAAAAAACTCCGCCTGCAAGAAAAAATCTTCTTGTAGGTGAAGTTAGTATGACCCTAAAAAGGAAATGAAATGCATGTGTGCGGGTTCTTATTCAATTTCATCACTTACATCTTCAAGTGTAATCTGCTTCTGATCCCCGCCTATTCGGTCAAATAATAGACGTGTCTCTTCCTCCAAATCGAAATTCCCTTGGAAGGTTCCCGAATCCGGCAACTCTGTAATCGAACTAAGCCCGAAATATTCTAGAAATTGTTTGGAGGTCCCATACAATATCGGTCTACCCACCGCATCAGCGCGTCCGACTTCCGTTATCAAGTCTTTGCCGGTTAAGGTTGCCAAAGCTCGATCGCATTTCACGCCGCGGATCTCCTCAATTTCAACTCTAGTAATTGGCTGTTTATAGGCAACGATGGATAAAGTCTCTAACGCCGCTTGTGATAGGGACGATCGGGAAGGTGAATAAGCAAGACGTTCGAAATAAGGCGCATGCTCCGCTAAGGTAGTTAACTGATACGCTCCAGCTACTTCCACAATCTGAATGCCGCGACCCTTTCGCTTGAACTCCGTTCTCATATCTTTGAGCAGATCTCGAACCAAATAAAGATCAAGCTCCATGACCTCAGCTATTTGCTTGGCATCCAAACCTTCGTCGCCAGAGGCAAAGAGCAGTCCTTCAATAATTGATTTCATCTGTTGGAAATTGAGTGTCAATGTCAGAAACCTCCTCTTTCGCTTGGATGACGATGTCTTCAAATAACTTGTACTGATAACAAATAACTTTTTTCATTTTCATTAATTCAAGTATAGCTAAGAAAGTCACAACGATTTCTTCACGTGTCATTTCGTAATCGAATAGCTTCGAGAAAAGCAGCTTGCCGCCTTTGAATTTCAGTAAATCAAATACCTCACGAATGCGGTCTTTCACGGAAATTTCATCTCTGCGTATTCTCGTCACCACATTGCGGTTAGCCAGTTTCCTTAACGTTCGTTGAAAGGCAAACAAAAGATCGGCGACATCAAGTCCCTCAACCGGGTTCTCCTGAATATCAGGCAAATAGGATGTCAAATCCTCAGGTTCTCGCGTATAAACTAGACTGCGTTCTACTTCTTTATCCCTTAGCATGTCGGCAATCGATTTGTACTTCCGATATTCAATCAACTTCGCAACAAGTTCTGCGCGAGGATCTAAAGAGTCGTCCATATCATCAAAATATTCATCAAATTCAATAACAGGCGGCTTAGGCAATAGCATTTTGCTCTTGATAGAAAGAAGTGTTGCAGCCATCACAAGAAATTCACTCGTAATATCCAGCTCCAACTCATGCATAGCTTGAACATAACCCAAGTACTGATCTGTTATTTCTTTGATCGGAATATTATATATGTCAAGTTCATTTTTATCGATCAGATGAAGCAATAGATCAAGGGGGCCTTCAAAGGCTTCTAGCTTGTAGGTTACTTTCATTGCGTTCTCCCCCTTGTCATAGTGAAAATAGATTCATAACAAACTGCGCGGCAAACGGATATATATGTCCGAGCGCCCATTGTCCAACCGGTGTAATCAGTAAAACAATAACCAGAATAAGTGCATAGCGTTGATTACGTGCAAACCATCCCTGCTTGCGGGTAGGAACAAGTCCTTTCAAAATATGCCATCCGTCAAGCGGATAAAGGGGCATCATATGTATAAGACAAATCATTAAATTGACGATGACGCAGTACTGCAAATAGACTCGCCATAGTTCAACCGTAGTGGATTCAGTCCCTCCTCCTACCAAATCCGGAAGAAAGAAATAGAGCCACCAGAAGAACAAAACGAGCAGTAAATTCGTAAAAGGACCCGCTAAATAAACAAGTGTGTGGGATAGCCTCGGTCTTTTCTTAAATCTTGATTCATCTACCGGCAATTTCTTCGACCAGCCATAAGGTCCGAAGATGATCATCGCTAGCCCCAAGGCATCTAAATGTGCCAAGGGGTTTAGCGATAACCGTTTGCTATCTCGAGCTGTACGATCTCCGAGCAGCCAAGCTGCACCCGCGTGAGCCGCATCGTGCAGCGTCATCGCGATCAGAAAAGCGAACAACCTGGGCAGCAGTGTTTCCAGATGATAATAAGAAAGCATTACGAAGTGAATTGTTTCGTCAAATTCGCCATTTCAATCGCTGTAACGGCAGCTTCCCAGCCTTTATTTCCAGCTTTAGTACCCGCACGTTCCACCGCTTGCTCAATGGAATCTGTTGTCAAAACACCGAAAATCGTAGGAACGCCTGTTTTCAGGTTAATAGCAGAAACACCTTTTGCTACTTCGCTGCACACATAATCAAAATGCGGAGTTGATCCACGAATTACCGCGCCTAGTGTAATAACGGCATCGTACTTTCCGCTTTCAGCCATTTTTTGAGCGATTAGCGGAAGTTCGAATGCGCCTGGTACCCAAGCAATATCTACTTCATCTTCATTTACGCCATGACGTTTCAGAGCGTCCTGCGCGCCGCCCAATAATTTGGATGTAATAAATTCATTGAAACGACCTACAACGATACCATATTTCAAGTTTTGAGAAATTAAATGTCCTTCAAAAATGTTTGCCATGGTGAAATACTCCCTTTCTTATTTGAACAAGTTTTTTTGGATTAGATTAGATTAAATGCCGCTGCCCGAGTCATGGAAACTGAGCATATGGCCAAGCTTATTTTTCTTCGTTTGTAAATAATTGAGGTTATCAGCCTTACTATCCATTTGAATCGGAACCCGCTCAACCACTTCAAGGCCGTAGCCTTCAAGACCCTTAATTTTGCGAGGATTATTCGTTAATAAACGAAGTTGCGTGATGCCAAGATCTTTCAAAATTTGCGCCCCAATCCCATAATCGCGAAGATCTGGAGCAAAGCCAAGCTTAATATTCGCTTCTACAGTGTCTAATCCCTGCTCTTGCAAGGCATAAGCCTTCAATTTATTGATTAAACCGATTCCGCGACCTTCCTGTCGCATATATAATAATACACCATTGCCCTCTTCATCAATCTGTTTTAATGCGGCATCCAGTTGTGGACCGCAGTCGCAGCGATGAGAATGGAAGACATCTCCAGTCAAACACTCGGAATGTACGCGTACCAACGTTGGTTTGGAAGGATCAATTGTCCCTTTGACAAGGGCCACGTGTTCTTTGTTATCCAGTTGGTTCGTATAGGCAATAGCCTTGAAAGTACCAAAATCAGTTGGAAGCTTAATTTCAACTTCACGCTCAATTAATTTCTCCTGCTGATTCCGGTAATGGATTAAATCCTGAATTGTAATGATACGCAGGTCGTGTTTCGCTGCAATCTCCATCAGGTCAGGTACACGCGCCATCGTCCCGTCTTCTTTGATGACTTCACATATGACGCCTGCTGGATAAGAGCCACATAAGATAGCTAAATCTATTGTCGCTTCCGTATGTCCAGCCCTGCGGAGGACACCGCCCTTCTTGGCAATCAGTGGGAAAATATGGCCAGGTCTGCGGAAATCCTGCGGTTTTGTTTCGGGATCAATCAACCCCAAAATTGTTCTTGAACGTTCATGCGCAGATATCCCAGTGCTGGTATCCATATGGTCAACAGAAACAGTAAACGCAGTTCCATGATAATCCGTATTCCGAGCAACCATGGGAGGAAGCTCAAGTTGTTGTGCACGTTCTTCTGTTATAGGTGCACAAACGAGTCCGCGTCCTTCTCTTATCATGAAGTTAATGACTTCTGGTGTAGTTTTATCAGCAAGTGCGATAAAATCGCCTTCGTTCTCGCGATCCTCATCGTCTACAACAATAATGACTTTACCTTGTTTGAGATCCTCTAACGCTTCTTCTATGGTGTTGAAGTTTATTTGTGTCATATTCACCTCTCCTTAGAGTTTTGCTTTAGCAAAACTGGCTTCGTAAGCGTAAACTGGGTTTTGCTTTAGCAAAACTGACTTCGTAAGCTTAAACTGGAGCTTTGCTTTTGCAAAACTGGCTTCAAGCTCCTACATAAAGCCGTTATCAGCAAGAAAGCTCGCAGTTAACGTACTTTGCTTTTTCCCGTTTCCATCCGAAGATTCTGTCGGACCGAACTTTAGCAAACGCTCCATATATTTGCCCAGCACATCACATTCTATGTTGACCGTATCCCCGGCCTTTTTATCAAGTAGAACCGTTTGAGCAAGGGTATGCGGGATGATGGAGACCGCGACTTCACGATCATTGACATCAACGACAGTAAGGCTAATCCCGTCAATCGTGATGGAACCCCCGGATATGATATATCGGAAAATATGCTTGTTCTCCGGTTCGAACCGATAAACAACGGCATTTTCTTCAGGTATTCGTGAAAGGATCGTTGCAGTTGCATCCACATGTCCTTGAACGATGTGGCCGCCGAACCGGCCATTCGCTGCCATCGCTCGTTCCAAATTCACGCGAGTGCCTGTTTGTAGTTTGCGAAGATTCGTCTTGCGATAAGTTTCTGGCATCACATCCACGGAAAATGTATCGTTATCAAAGGCGATGACCGTCAAACAGACGCCATTAACAGAAATACTATCACCCAGGTGGACATCTTCAAGTACCTTCTTGGCAGCGATGGTCAACACCATCGCTTGTCCTTGACTATGAATGCGGCGCATGTGGCCGATTTCTTCGATAATTCCGGTAAACATGCAAGTCCTCCATTCGTTAGCTCTTATAAATCGGATAGCCGGTTATGCAGATATCCGGTCCGAACTGCTCGACCTTGAGTCGGTCGAGCGTAATCGCATCATCCATCTTCGCGAAGCCATCGAAGTTGATGTTTACAGGTGCTGTGGAACCTCCGCCGATAATTTTCGGCGCAAACATCAGCACCAGCTTATCAATCAGGCGCCGCTCCAGCATGGCGCCGTTGAGCTTCCCTCCACCCTCTAGGAGGATGGAGCCGATTTCGCGCTCGCCGAGCTGCCGCATGGCGAGCGTCAGGTCCACCTGCGGGCCGTCCCCGCAGGTGAGGACCGTGATGCCGCGCGCTTCCAGCGCGGCACGCCGCTCTACGGGCGCCTGCGCGCTCGCGAGCAGGATCGTCGGCTGACGATCCTGCTCCGTGAGCACCCGGGCGCCCAACGGGACTCGCAAGCGCGAGTCCGCGACGATCCGTACCGGCTGCACAGCCGGTACGTCGCCGCGCGCGCTCAGCAGCGGGTCGTCGGCGATGACGGTGTCTACGCCGACCATGATGCCCTGATGCCGGTGGCGCAGGGTATGAACGAAGGCACGCGACGCTGGGGATGTAATCCACTTGCTGTCGCCGGTTTGCGAGGCGATGCGACCGTCAAGCGTGCTCGCTGTCTTCATCGTCACATAAGGCATGCGGGTGACGATGTATTTGTTGAAGGCCTCGTTCATTGCCGCGGCCTCCTCTCCAAGCAGCCCAACCGTCACGTCGAGACCATGCTCTCGCAGTTTAGCGATGCCTGTCCCCGCAACCTGTGGGTTCGGATCCGTTCCAGCGACGACAACCCGTGTCACTCCCGCCTCAATGAGTCGGTCGCTGCAAGGTGGCGTCTTGCCAAAGTGACTGCACGGCTCTAATGTCACATAAGCCGTACTGCCCTTTGCTTCCTCGCCTGCCATTTGCAAGGCGAGAACCTCGGCATGGCCATGCCCGCGCTTAAGGTGCGCTCCCATGCCGACAATGCGTCCATTTTTAACTAGGATACACCCTACTACGGGATTAATTCCCGTCTGACCAAGAGCACTTTCAGCCATTTGCAGAGCAAGTCTCATGTAAGCTTCGTCATTCAGTACATGCACGAAGTTCACCGCCTTTCAAGTTCATTCTCAAATTTGAATGCAAAAAGGCCCCTCCGTGTATCGGATAGGGGCCAGAGATTGTCTAGATAACACGAATAAGCTTCATCCATCCATACTTGCCGCATTTTTGTTCAAATCAAACAACAACGACGTATCTGCTTTAAAAACAGACCTGCCGAATTTTTGTTTACGTGAAAAAATGTACAAGCATGCATAGCGAATCAAATGTTCGCGTTTTCCTTCTCCCATCCAGACTATACTGTCGGTTCCGGAATTGCACCGGATCAGCCGTAGCGAAGCTGTGTATCAGGTACCGCTAGCTTCAAAACGGGTCACGGACTTATCGAAAACAGGTAACGGGTACATGCTTTCGAATCACCGCCGGTGTGGAATTTCACCACGCCCCGAAGGTTTTGCATACATATGAAAGTTACTTACAACTAGGAACTAGCTATAAATTACTTTGGTAATGAAAAATTTATCACTCACACTTACAAAAAGCAAGTGCTTTTTTCCTTTTCATATTAATTCCTTACTTTTTCTATAAATTCACTCGGAATTATTACAAAAAAGAAACCTGTTGAATCAATCAACAGACTTCTTTTCGAAGATGACGATTTATACTTCTACAACTTCAACTTTCTCCATCAAATCTTTGCCTTTGAAAGCATCGACTAATTCCATGCCTTTGGATACTTTACCGAATACAGTATGCCCGCCATCCAAATGCGGTTGCGGTTGGTAAGCAATATAGAACTGGCTACCACCTGTATTTCTGCCTGCGTGAGCCATAGCCAAGGAGCCGCGCTCATGTTTGTTCGGGTTGATTTCACAGTCGATTTGGTAACCAGGGCCACCAGTTCCTGTTCCAGTAGGGCAGCCACCTTGTGCTACGAATCCTGGAATAACACGATGAAAAACAAGTCCGTTATAGAAACCGGAGTTTGCTAATTTTTCAAAGTTAGCAACGGTATTCGGTGCATCTTTTTCAAAAAGATCGATAACGACTTCGCCGCCACCTGCTAGTTTAATTTTTGCTTGTTTGGCCATTTGTGGTCCACTCCTTTAGGAAATAATATCTTATTCTACTATGAAAACTTCCATTTCACAAACTGCGCTATATTTCTAACACAATTCTACCGCGACTATGCCCTGTTTGACTGCTAATAACATGGCCATCAGCCATAATCTGCGTGATTTCCATTCGATTTCGATAAAATAAAAACGCAAAAAAGGAACCCCGTGTAAGATGAGGTTTCCTTCTTTCTTAATACTAATTAAACAGTCTCGCTCAATTGTTTCATTCGTGCAGGAATGATGTCGTTACCTACGATATTTTCGAATGTTTCGCGTTTCACGACGAGATCACTTTGACCATCTTTTACAAAAACAACGCCAGGTCGGCGAATACGGTTATAATTGCTTGCCATTGCATAATTGTATGCACCTGTACAAGATACAGCAAGAACGTCGCCTGAATTTACTTTTGGCAGGTTCAGATCCCAGATCAGCATATCGCCGCTCTCACAGCATTTCCCTGCAATCGATACAACCTCTGTCGGTTGCTCAGTTGCACGGTTAGCCAGCATCGCCTCATACACAGCATCATACAAAGCAGGACGAGGGTTGTCAGTCATGCCGCCATCTACAGCTACATATTTACGCACCCCTGGAATGTCCTTTGTTGTACCTACGGTGTACAACGTAGTTCCGGCGTCACCTACGATACTGCGACCTGGTTCAACCCAAATTTCAGGCATTGGAAAATCGTTGCTGCCGAAGTTGTCTTTAATTGCGTCTGTAATAGCTTTCACATAAACGGCAACGGGAAGTGGGCTATCTTCGTTCACATACCGAATTCCGAAACCTCCGCCAAGGTTAATGACCTTGAACGTAACGCCTATTTCTTTGCGGACTTGAACGGCAAAGCCGGCCACTTTCTCAGCTGCCATGCGGAAGCCCTCTACTTCAAAAATTTGGGACCCAATATGGGAATGAACGCCTAGTAATTCTACATTGCTTAATTGCGAAGCTTCCTGAACAGCGCGGAATGCAGATCCATTACCCATGTCGAAACCGAACTTGGAATCCGTCTGGCCTGTGGAAATATATTCATGTGTATGCGCCTCAACACCCGGCGTAATACGCAGCAAGATCTTCACCTTTTGGCGCTTCTCTCCGGCAATCGCATCCAACATTTGAAGCTCAATAAAGTTATCTACGACGAAACAGCCAATTTTGGCATCGATCGCCATTTCCAATTCATCCATTGTTTTGTTATTGCCATGGAAATGAATTCGGTCCGCTGGGAATCCTGCTTGTAGCGCCGTATACAGCTCACCATCAGAAACAACGTCCAGTGACATTCCCTCTTCATCTACAATTCGGCACATAGCCATTACGCAGAATGCTTTACTTGCATAGGCCACTTGGAATTTCAGCCCAGATGCTTTGAAAGCTTCAACGAACTCACGGCAGCGCCCACGCACTAACGTTTCGTCAAATACATATAAAGGAGTGCCGTATTCAGCAACCAATCTCGTTGCATCGACACCGCCGATTTCGAGGTGGCCTTGGTCGTTTATTTTACTAGTACCATGTAAATACATAGCTTTAATTCCCTCTCTCCCTGAACCTTCTTCTTGCTATTTGCCGCCAAAGAGGTTAACGTGCATTACTATTAAAAGTACCATATGGCATGCTCTTTTGACAATACACGCTTCGACATAAAAGCAAAAAAGGACAGGTGAATTCCCTGCCCATTTCTGTTATTTGGATTTTGGTTGACGCGTGCCATCGATTGGCTTTGTAATACTTAGCCGCGTTTTGCCAGCAAGCACCGGACGACGAACCAGGATAGCAAAGAAGCTTTTGGCGTTAAATGGAAGAAATGGCCACATATAGGGTGCATTAAAGGATTTCCTTGAGGCCAGAAGAATCAACCATAGTGTTGAGCCTACTACAAATCCGGGGACATGGAAGATCGCCACGATGATTAAGAGCGCAAGCCTTATTATTCGATTAGCTAGACCCAATTCATAACTCGGTGTCGCGAACATCCCAATGGAGGCGAGAGCCAAATACAGGATAACCTCATTGATAAAAAGACCCGTTTTTACCGCGATATCTCCAACCAATATGGCTGCCACCAAGCCCATTGCGGTAGCAAGCGGTGTGGGTGTATGAACAGCTGCCATTCGCATGAGATCAATCCCTATATCCGCTAACAAGAACTGAATCAATAGCGGTAGAGTTCCTTCCTTCTGCGGACCGAGAAACTCAAGTCCCGGCGGCTTTAAGGAGGGATCCATCACCATCATAAACCAAAGTGGAAGCAAGAAAATCGAAGCCATAATGCCAGCAAAACGCACCCACCTTAAATAAGTACCGATGAATGGCGTTTGCCGATATTCCTCAGCATGCTGTACATGATGAAAAAACGTAGTCGGCAGGATCATGACGCTCGGTGACGTGTCCACGAAAACACAGACATGACCTTCCAGTAAATGAGCGGATACAACATCCGGCCGTTCGGAATACCGAACCATTGGATACGGGTTCCACCCTTTATTAACAATCGCTTCTTCCAGCTGTTTTTCTGCGAGAGGAAGGCCGTCGATTTCAACATTTTTTATTTTATCTTTCACAGCTTGGACTAAGTCCGCGTCAGCAATATCGTTTATATAGCCCACACAGATATCCGTCTTGGTTCGTTTGCCGACTTGCATGATTTCCAACTTAAATCTCTCATCGCGAATTCTTCGTCTGACTAATGTCACATTTAATAAAAGAGTTTCTACAAAGCCATCTCGTGATCCTCGGACGACCCTCTCCAAGTCTGGTTCAGCGATCGAACGAATAGGAAAACTTTTGGCATCGATCGTAATCCCCGCAGACTCTCCTTCAATGAAAAATGCCGTTCCGCCCATCAATACTTGTCCTACGATTTCAGATATTTTCTTGTAGGTCTTCACTTGAATGTGCGGAATTAATTTCTCAATGAATGCTTCTAGCGTATGATGTGAAACTGATTCTTCGTCCGCATAAGTAAGACGTGTAATGATATCGGTTAACACCGTATCTTTGGCAAATCCATTGCAATAGAAGATGCCTACGCGTTTGGAACCGAACACCATTTCTCTGAGGATAAGATCGAAGCTTCGATCGAGTCCTACTCGTTCCTCCAGCACCCTTCGGACTTCTCGAAGAGTTCTAGGGATATCTTCCTGAATTTTGAGTGCCTTCTCCTCAGGCGTCATGTCTGTTATTGGATTGTAAACAGATAAATTGCCTTCCTCATCTATAGCCAATTTCTCAGACTGTTCCTTTGATTCGGTCGATTCGTTTGATTCGTTGGAGTCATTCTGATCGCTCCCATTTCCCTTTTTCACAATAAACTTCATTTGAGCGCCTCCTTCGACACACGTTAATAAAATAACCATTCAAACAAGGATCCAACGACTTTACCGAAAATCATCGCCATGAGCAGCAAAATCATATAAGATCCCATGCCAACACGCTTGGCGAGGATAGGCAGCACGTTAATGATTTCTGTCAAAGCGGCCGCTAGCATGCCAACGAAACAACCGGCAAAAATACCTACCACTGCTGCTCCCATCGGAAAAAGGTGCACCTTAGCATCACTGAAATCAACCCAAGTAAATAAGAGTGAGCCTAACACTACCGCTGCTTCATAAGTATGAATTTTCGAAAACGAACGTGTGATCTGAGCAAGTCTTGGAATAATATCCAGTACCACAAGGAATGCGACCATGCCACTGCCAACTGCGATTCCACCAGCTAACCCGATAAAAGCCGCCATGAAGGCCTCCCCAAATTGGGTAATCACGAACGGTCTCCTTCCTCATGAATTTTGACATATTCTTCTGTTATCACATAACGGTTTATATTTTCCTGATACATAAACATCTCTACTTCTAGCGGGCTTGGTTCTTCATTGAATTTTTTCTTAAACAGATGGTTGAAAAAAATGACCATTCCAACACCTATTCCTAAGGAATAAGGGATTTGCAGTATGAGCGGATGCTCCACCTTTTTCCCTGTCATCAATTCATAAATACGTTGGTGAACTTGCAGCATGGACACATCCGCATGAAAATTCATAATGGCCAGACCTGAACCGATGAATAAGAGCAGCCAAACCAAACCGATAAGTATAGGACTTGGCTTTCTGGGATCGGAAATTATCTCGAGAAGCACATGTGGTTCTCCGAAATGCTCTATTTGCAGCTGTGGATAAAGATCTTTCACTTTCCGGACGATCAGCATCATGTCAATGAGCACGCGATTGCCATCCTCATGTTGAGGATGATGAATGATCAAATTGTTCAGTGCTTGCTCATATTCAGGTTCCACGAAAATCTGAGCGATATGACGTAAGTACACAACATTCCCTTTGCGAACGCTGGCTTTTCGACGAAGCCGGATGTATAGATATGGTTTTTCATCCCGAATCATGGTTTCACTCCCCTCAGCGCATAGTGGTGAATCCTCCATGTATAGGAGTAGTATGCAAAATCTTTCCTTCCCATAAACGCCTGACAAGATGGTAAATTCTCCAGGAATAATGTCACCGGCAATATGGCATAGTAAGATCGAATAACGATAACTTATTCCATATAAAGAAGGTGATGACATGGCAAAATTCGCGTTAACACTAGTTATTATTGGTGCGCTGAATTGGCTCTTGGTTGGGCTTTTCCAATGGGATTTAGTTTCAGCTTTATTGGGAGGAGATTCTCATCGTGCATCTTCCGGTCTAAGCCGTATCATTTATACGGTTGTTGGCTTATGCGGAATTTACTGCGTGAGATTTTATTCAGATGACAGGCACTCTGCCCGATAAATATGTTCGTGATCACAAAAAGCCGCAAACTACCCATTTAAGAATCGGGGTAATCAGCGGCTCTTTATTATGCGGTGGGAACTATCGCTCCGTATCGAAACAAAATAGAGGCTGCTCACTAGGTTATTAACCTTTTGAGTCAGCCTTATTATCAAAAACCTGTTATTGAGCAATCTGATCTTTAATCGATTGTAAAATTTTCTTTTCCAATCGCGATACCTGCACTTGGGAAATACCTAGCCTACTTGCGACCTCGGACTGCGTTTGATCCCTGAAATAACGGAGATAAACAATCAGCCGTTCTCGCTCCGACAGAGTCCCAATGGCTTCATTCAACGCAAGCTTCTCGAACCACTTCTCCCCGGACTCATCCGAGATTTGATCCATTAGTGTGATAGGATCTCCATCATTCTCAAAGACGGTCTCATGGATGGAAGAGAGAGGTTTATTCGCCTCTTGTGCGAAAACAACTTCCTCCGCTGTTATCATAAGCTCCTCGGCTACTTCTTTAATCGTAGGCAGTCTGCCAAGGCGTTTCGAAAGCTCGTCCTTCGTCTTGCGAATCTTATTCGCCAATTCTTTCAGCGAACGGCTTACTTTGAGCGTTCCGTCATCGCGAAGAAAACGTTGAATTTCACCGATAATCATCGGTACCGCATAGGTTGAAAACTTCACATCATAAGATAGATCGAATTTGTCAACGGACTTAAGCAGTCCGATACAACCGATCTGGAACAAGTCTTCGGCTTCGTATCCCCGGTTCAAAAAGCGTTGAACCACAGACCAAACCAAGCGGATATTGCAGCTTACAAGTGTTTCTCTGGCGAGTCCATCCCCGGATTGGCTGAGGGCGATTAACCGTTTGACTTCCGAATCGTCTAAATAACTATGAGAAGCATGTTTCAGATCGACATCCATAGATCAAACCCCTAATTGTATAAAGCTTTTTTAGATTCAATTCGCTTCAACATGTTTATTTTGGTTCCGATTCCGACGGCCGTCACAACTTCTACTTCGTCCATGAAATTTTCCATAATCGTGAAACCCATGCCAGAGCGTTCCAACTCTGGTTTGGATGTATATAGTGGCTGTTTCGCCTGTTCTAAATCAGCAATGCCTGAACCCTTGTCTTCGATCGTAATCCGAACCACGTCATCATCAATTTGCGTCGAAATGATGATAACACCATCTGTTCTATTGTTATAACCATGAATAATCGAATTCGTTACCGCTTCAGAAACAACCGTTTTGATATCGGTTAATTCATTCAGCGTAGGATCCAATTGAGAAACGAAAGCAGCAACGGCTACGCGAGCAAAAGCTTCATTCTCCGAGCGACTAGCAAACTCTAGTGTCATAAAGTTATGTTCACTCATAATGCAACCTCCAAACTGGACATTGCATTGCGTTCGTTGTCCTGTATAGATACAATCTTGAACATTCCAGAAAGCTCGAATAAGCGGTAAACGGCAGGAGCAACATCACAAACGACCATTTTGCCGCCTTTACTCGTAATCTGCTTATAACGACCGAGTATGACGCCTAGACCCGAACTGTCCATGAAGGATAGATCCTTCAAACTAAGGATTAAATGGCGCGTATGCTCTTTGGCAATCGCTTCCTCCATCCTCGCCTTCACAACCTCGGCTGTGTGATGATCCAGCTCGCCTTTCAATCTAACAATAAGCGCTCTTCTGCCTTGCTCGAATTCAATTTGCAGGCTCAACATGTTCACTCCTCTCAGCTGAGAGACTTTGAGCTCACTCAAAGATCCCGTCATGAAACTTAACTTTCTACAGCTGAGATGGAATCTCCTGCCCCCCGACAAAACTAGAAGAAAACTGCTAAAACTAGTAGAAAACTGCGCTTATTCGCGTATTCTCACCATTAATCGGTATGAAACAGGTGTGAAGTGGTTCGCTTAAATAGCTTCCACCAGGACGCTTTATCTACAGCAACCGGAGACTCGAGCGGGTATTCAGCAAGCAAATTATCTCCGTTGTATACAATAATTTTACCAATTGGTTGACCCATAACGATCGGAGCTCTTAAGTTGGGATCGAGTTTCAGTTCATGTCGAATCTCCCCCGTCACGGTGCCCTTTTTCATTAAAATGCTATAGTTTTGCTTCGCCACTAACGGTACTGTCGAAACCTGACCTTTATTCACCGTAAAATTCCCTAGACTGTCGCCTGACTTAAATAAAGGATAGTTCGTAAATTGCGCAAAAGCGTAATCAAACAGCTTTGTTACTTCAGCATTCCGTGTTTTTGTATTCGGTTCACCGAGCACTACGGCAACGACGCGTAGATTTTCTCGTTTGGCTGTTGCTGATAAGCAGAATTTCGCTTCGCTTGTGTATCCCGTTTTCAAACCATCCGCACCGCTGTAGAAACGCACCAGCTTATTCGTATTCACTAGCCAGAAAGGATTTGCTGTTTCCTTTCGCAGATAGTCTTGATAAGCACCAGTAAATTTAGTAATCCCCTCATGCTTGAGCAATTCTCTTGACATGACGGCGATATCATTCGCTGATGTATAATGATTGGCCACAGGGAGTCCGTTGCAGTTTGAGAAATGAGTATTTTTCATGCCTAACTGCTGCGCACGATCGTTCATCATTTGCACAAAATTCTCTTCCGAGCCTGCTATTTTCTCAGCCATTGCCACAGAAGCATCGTTCCCGGAAGCCATGGCAATCCCCTTCAGCATTTCCTCAACCGTCATCTCTTCGCCAGGCTCAAGGAAAATTTGCGATCCACCCATGGAAGCAGCATATTCACTGACCTTGACCTTCTCATCCATTTTAATGTTGCCTTTGTCGACAGCTTCCATAATGAGCAGCATCGTCATTATTTTCGTTATACTGGCTGGAGGAAGCTTTGCATCCTTATTCTTTTCGGCAATGACCGTGCCCGTGTCTGCATCCATTAACACAGCGGATAGTGCATTCGGTGTCAAATCGACCGATGGCGCCTTCTTCTCTTCCGCAAACGCAGCCGGTATGAGCAGCATCAAACATAGCTGTAAACAGATAAAACTGATTAGCCCTTTTTTTCGCATAGCAATTGTACCCCTCCTGTGATGTATGAAGTGAAAGCCTGACACTTGCAGCTTGAATGACTGCTAATCAGTCTTGACGATTTCCGCACAAAATATTCCAAAAGGAAGAAAATAAAAAAGGCACTTTCCGAGTGGAAAGTGCTTGGGCAATCATTTGGCATCAAACAATGACATCATATATTAATTGAACAGGTGCTGGTTTGCTATTCTCGATGCGATAAGCTCCTTGAATCATGCTCTCGACAGTCTTCACATCCTGTTGATTTGCATGAATCGTACATATGGATTCCCCCATCTGCACTTGGTCACCGATTTTCTTATTCAGTGTAAGACCCACTGCATAGTCAATCAGATCTTCCTTCTTCGCACGCCCGGCACCAAGCAGCATCGCAGCAATACCAATTTGTTCCGCATTGATCTGATTGATATAGCCGTCTCTTTCAGCAAGCACTTCGAAATGATAAGCTGCCGTCGGAAGGAGCTCGGGCTGGTCTACCACATTCGGATCGCCGCCCTGGCTTGCTACGAAGCGTTTGAACGTTTCTAACGCCTTACCATTCAAGACAATATCGCGGACGGCCGCCTGAGCCTCCTCGAAGCTCTCAAACACTTTCCCTAGCAGCGACATGTAGGCTGCAACCGAGATCGCTACCTCAGTCAGCTCCTTATCACCTGTGCCGCGGAGCACCTCAATGGATTCGCGAATTTCATTTGCGTTTCCGATTTCACGACCGAGCGGCTGCTCCATGTCCGTAATCATAGCGATCGTGTTCCGCTTTAATTGCGTTCCGATATCAACCATCGTACGAGCGAGAACCCTCGCATCGTCCACTGTTTTCATGAAAGCGCCTGAACCGATTTTCACGTCCAGCACAATAGCATCTGCTCCGGAAGCAATCTTCTTACTCATAATTGAGCTAGCGATTAATGGAATTGAATCAACCGTGGCTGTCACATCCCGAAGCGCATACATCTTCTTGTCGGCTGGAGCTAAATTACCACTCTGGCCAACGATGGCAATTTTATTCGTATTCACAGCATGTATAAAATCTTCTTTGGACAATTCAATCTGAAAGCCAGGAATCGACTCCAGCTTATCTACTGTACCGCCCGTATGTCCTAAACCTCTGCCTGACATTTTGGCAACAGGGATTCCAAGCGAAGCAACAATAGGTCCAACGATCAGGCTAATTTTGTCGCCAACCCCGCCTGTTGAGTGTTTATCTACTTTAATGCCAGCAATTTCCGATAAATCGATCATTTCTCCTGATCCTGCCATGGCTAGCGTGAGTGCAGAGATCTCTTCACTTGTCATCCCATTGAAGAAAATAGCCATCAGTAGAGCTGACATTTGATAATCCGGAATATCGCCACGTGTATACCCGCTAACGATATACGTAATTTCTTGCTCGCTAAGCACTTCACCAGAACGTTTCTTATGGATTAAATCAACCATTCTCATGTGCATTCCTCCTTAAGTTTACTTAAGCGTTTTCGTTCGAAAATATGCATCGTAAGCATGCTCTTCAAAATCGAAAAAAGGGAGCTGCTAGAGCCCCCTTTGATACTACCATTATTGATTAAGAAACAACTAATTTGCTTTTCATTTTAGCATGGCCTTCACCACAAGGAAGTACACACTGAATTTCATATGTACCTGGTTTATCAAACGTTATTTGCTTGGAAGGATTTTCTTTGTCCAGCTTAATATCCAATCCTACGATTTCAATCGCGTGTACCCCTTCTTTTAAAGACAAGGAAACTTTCGTAGGCTCACCGCTTTTAACCGTATAATCTGCAGAATCGAACTGCCAGTTAGAAGCTGCAATTTTAAGCTGTTGACCTTTGCCAGCGGCAGCCTCTGCTTCCTTAGCCACTTGGCGGTTAGAAATATCTTGAAAGAGGACTCCCAGCCCCAATGCGCCCGCAAGTATAAATAACACAAAGAAAATCCACTTTTGCATGCATATCCCCCTCATAATGTGTTCACTTCATCTATTCTACCTAACATCTCCATACAATCCCATACATGGTCAGTGGCAATTCCTTGAATATTTTGTGACAAAATTGTGAAATGCAGCTTTCCAAAAAACATCCCCCTTATCGGGGGATATCATCATTACTATTGCCCATTTTGAGACAAATTACACACCGCTAAGTCTTTCACGAATTTGGAAACCACCTGCGGATGCTGTTTGTTTTTCTCTAAGAAGAGGCTGAAAAGATCGATCTTTCTCTTTCAATTCTCTAATATCCCGATTAATTCGGTATGTGCAATCCGGACACAGCTTTTGTCCGCGAATTGGTTTCGAGCAGGAAGCGCATGGGTAGTTCAAATTCGGGTAATCCGAAAGCAGCAGCTTTCCCTCTTTGACCCATGTATGCATCTGCTCCTGCGAAACACCTGTAGCTTCGCTGAATTGTATATTCGTTGAGCGATGATTTTTACGTAAAAATTCAAGACTGCTTGTGAGCATGGAATCCATGCTGCGGCTGCAATCTGAACATTGGTTGCGCAAATTTTTCTGGAACACTTTCCCGCATCTAGGACAGTTGGCGACCATTAATTGTTGGACTGACATGCTCCATCACATCCTTGTTATGGAATGGGTATCTGTATCTACACGACCCATTAATATAGTTCTAATTAACTATATATTAGCATGACTCTCTCCGAATTCATAGGTCTTCAGAAGCTCATTTTCATTAAAAGTTCATAAAAAAATATAGCCAAATTATCCCAGACGGACCTCACGAACAAAGGCCTTAACGAGAGCAATGAACTTCGGTTTAGTCCGATTTGCAACAGCCACAACCTGCTCATGCGTCAATGGTTCCAACTCTTCGCCTATCGCCATATCGGTAATACACGAAATTCCTAATACCTTGAGTCCTGCATGACGTGCTGCAATAACTTCTCCAACTGTGGACATGCCAATTGCGTCGCCACCGATACGAGCTAACATGGTAAGTTCAGCCGGCGTACAGTAGGTTGGTCCTGTAATCCCCGCATAGACCCCTTCCTGCAGCTTCAGCGGCACGCCATCTTCTCCTACGACCGTTTGCGCCAACTCATGAGCCAGCTTGCGGTATTCGCGGTTATAAGCTTCCGACATGTCTGGGAAACGAACACCGAGATCTGAATGGTTAGGACCGATAAGCGGGTTGTCTCCTGTCATGTTTAAATGGTCGCTAATAACCATTAGATCTCCTGCTTTGAACTCACGATTCATGCCGCCTGCTGCATTCGTCATCACAACGGTCTGAACGCCGATCGCCTTCATAACGTACACAGGAAATACAACCTTTTTCATATCATAGCCTTCATAATAATGAAAACGTCCCTGCATCACGATGACTTGCTTACCTTCTAGTGTGCCTGCAACAAAACGTCCTTCATGACCTTCAACGGTTGAAACGGGAAAGTGCGGCACTTCGCTATAGTCAATTGCTATGGGCTGCTCAACCTGATTCGCCATATCTCCCAAGCCTGAACCCAGTACTAATCCAATAACAGGCTTAACACTGCCTAAACGCTGCTCAATAAAGCTCGCTGCTTCTTTGATTTTCTCTATGTAAGTCAGTTCCATTTTGTTCTCCTCTTCTTGTTAAAGTGCTTCGATAATGCCTAATACCAATTTCAAAAACTTAGGCTTTACTTTCTCCGTCGTTTCCATGACTTCTGCATGGGAGAGCGGCTGGTCCAAAATACCTGATGCCATATTCGAAATGCAGGAGAAACCTAGCACTTCGATTCCAGCATGACGTGCTACAATCACTTCTGGTACCGTTGACATCCCAACGGAATCACCGCCTAATGTGCGGAGCATGCGAATCTCTGCAGGAGTTTCATAGTTAGGACCGAGGAGTCCAACATAGACGCCTTCTTGTAAATGAAAGTTTTGTGAAGCCGCGACATCGTGCGCCAGTTTACGCAGACGTTTGCTGTAAGCTTCCGACATATCCGGAAAGCGAACACCTAACGCTGAATCATTCGGGCCGATAAGCGGATTGCGGTATGTCAAATTCAGATGATCACTTATAACCATTAGATCGCCTACCTGATAGGATTCGTTAATTCCACCAGCTGCATTCGTTACGATCAACGTTTCTACACCTAGTTCTTTCATAACTCTTACTGGAAACGAAACTGTTTCCGCGCCATAGCCCTCGTAAGCATGAAAGCGGCCCTTCATCACTAACACTTGCTTGCCTTGAATCGTACCCACAACCAATTCCCCCGCATGACCTTCCACGGTAGACACTGGGAAATGGGGAATATTCGAGTAGTCTACAACGATAGGCTGCTCAATAAGATCAGCAAGAACGCCGAGACCTGACCCTAGAATTAATCCAATTTGGGGTTTAATATTCGTTTCCTTGCTAATAAATGCAGCTGCTTCTTGAATCTTTTGAATCATGGATGTATCGGACATGGATAGATTCCTCCTAAGCGATTTCAGTTCACATAAACTGAGAATTCGTAATCATTTATTTTAAAAGAGGTAAGAAGCTCTCCCCTTGATCGGTTGCTCTCACGCCAAAATTATCAGCGATGGTCGCTCCCAAATCAGCGAAGGTTCCGCGGATACCAAGCGAAGCAGGTGAGTTGAAGCTTGGGCTGTACAACAAAATAGGCACGTATTCGCGCGTATGGTCGGTTCCCGGGTGCACAGGATCATTGCCATGGTCCGCTGTAAGGATTAATAGATCCTTCGGTCCTAGACCTGCTTTGAGCTTAGGTACATAAGCATCGAATTCCTCCAGTGATCTTCCATAGCCCTCAGGATCACGACGATGACCAAACAACGAGTCAAAATCTACTAGATTCGTAAAAGCCAGTCCTTTGAAAGACGTGCCAAGTACCTCTATTGTCTTCTGAATACCATCTAGATTACTTTTTGTTGATGTGGTTTTTGTAACACCTTCACCATCAAAAATATCATTAATTTTCCCGATCGCAATCACATCAAATCCAGCATCCTTCAAATGATTCATAACAGTTGGCGCTGGCGGCTTCACGGCATAATCATGTCGATTCGGAGTGCGTTTGAAAGCACCAGGCTCCCCAAGGTACGGTCTAGCAATGACTCTGCCCACCGAAAATTCATCCTGCATGGTCAACCTTCTGGCAATTTTACATGCCCGATACAGCTCTTCCAGCGGAATAATGTCTTCGTGCGCAGCTAATTGAAATACACTATCGGCTGATGTATAAACGATCCAAGCACCTGTTTGCATCTGCTCTTCACCGAGCTCATCTAAAATTTCAGTACCTGATGCCGGCTTATTACCAATGACCTTGCGCCCTGTCTCCTGCTCAAATTGAGAAATCAATTCAGCTGGAAATCCATCCGGGTACACATTAAAGGGTGTAGTCATGCGAAGCCCCATCAATTCCCAGTGTCCAGTCATTGTGTCTTTACCAACCGAAACCTCAGCCATTTTTCCATAGTAGCTTTCCGGTGAATCCGTTGCTGGAATCCCTTTAATCTCAGCTATGCTCCCTAGTCCCATTCGCTGTAAATTAGGGAGTGCAAATCCGCTTACTTTCTCTGCAATATGTCCTAGTGTGTGAGCGCCACTATCGCCAAATTGCTTGGCATCCGGTAATTCGCCGATGCCTACGCTATCCAATACAATTACACATATACGTTCGAAGCGCACAATTGTCCCTCCAAATCAATTCCTAATGTTATCCACCCTCGATTATCTCACTTCCACCCTATGAATGCAAAACAGCAGCTTCCCCTTAGGGGAAATGCCGCTGTGCAGGTTATAACTTCGCTCTTGGGTGTGCCAAGTTGTAAACGTCTTTCATTTTAAGTTTGGTAACTTGAACATACATTTGTGTCGAAGAAATATCGGAATGTCCTAGCATTTCTTGAACGGATCTCAGATCTGCGCCATTTTCAATTAAATGGGCAGCGAAGGAGTGCCTTAAGGCATGAGGTGTTATCTCATTCGCGATATTCATCTCATTAGCATATTTTTTCAAAATCTTCCAAAACCCTTGCCTAGTCATCCTTGTCCCCAAATGACCGATAAATAAGGCTTCTTCATCAGCCGTTTTTTTTAACAACTTCATCCGATGATTATGTATATAAGTCGTTAAACACCGAATGGCGATTGAGCTAAGAGGAATATTACGTTCTTTATCTGCCTTCCCCGTGCAGCGGATAAAGCCCATTTGCAAATTGATATCCGTTACATTCAGAGAAATGAGCTCCGATACTCGAATCCCAGTCGCATAGAGCAGTTCCAGCATGGCCTTATCACGCGCACCGCTTACAAGCTCAGGTTGCGGTGCTTCGAGAAGCTTCTCTACCTCTTCAATCGACAGCACTTTAGGAAGCTTTTTTTCCAGCTTGGGTGCATCTACATAAATACTTGGATCTGAATCCGTTACACGTTCTTTCACAAGATATTGATAAAGTGCTCGAATGGAAACCATATTGCGAGACAAGGTTGCGGATGCTCGTCCTAGCATCTTCAACTGCGATAAGTATCCTGCAATGTGAGTTTTTCCTGAATCTCTCCAAGCTGTGATGCCTTGCTGTTGTAGATATTCAACAAATTGCTGTAAGTCTCGCTCATAGGATTCCAGCGTATTCCGCGATAGTCCCCGTTCAACGGACAAAAATCGGATGAAGGATTGCAAGTCGTTCGTCATCATGCAGATAATACTCCTTCGTTATCATGCCATATCTTCATACCGAATAGCATTCAACGATTCCCGTGCGAACTCCTCTTTTTTACGCTTTTTTTATTCCCCATACCAATAAAATAAACGCAAACGGTCACTCATTGTTCCTGTATCCGAAACCGGAGAATGCTCGTGTTGACCAAACACCTTAACGGACTTTCCCGTTGGTGTTCTGTACTTGTTCACAGGTTGAATCCAACCGCTTAGAACAAGCATAACTTGATATAGAATCACCGTCAAAATCATAAAAAGTAAAATAAAGCGTAAGCGAACAACGAGTTTTCGATATGATAATATCATAGCCAGTCCTCATTTCTATCCCCTTTTTAAGATCAGGATATGAGGCTTGGTCTATGATTATGACAGATCGGACAACTTCACATACGGAACTCCTAGAGCTTCAGCCACTGCGGGATGGGTTACGCTCCCCTTGTACGTATTCACGCCTAATTGGAGTGCGTAATTAGCAGCTACGGCCTCTCTAAAACCTTTATTGGCAAGCTCTATTGCATAAGGTATCGTCACATTGGTTAACCCAAGCGTTGAAGTTCTCGGAACCGCACCAGGCATATTGGCAACAGCATAATGCAGCACACCATGCTTCTCGTAAGTGGGATTGCTGTGGGTTGTCACACGGTCGATCGTTTCAATCGATCCTCCTTGGTCAACGGCAACGTCCACAATTACAGCGCCTGGCTTCATGCTTTGAACCATAGCTTCCGTTACTAATCTTGGAGCTCTTGCTCCAGGAATAAGAACAGCGCCAATTAATAAATCCGCCTTCTGTACAGCACTCGCAATATTATGTGGATTCGACATCAAAGTTCGCAGATTTCCCCCGAAAATATCGTCCAGAGCCCTCATTCGATCGGCACTCCGTTCAATAATGACAACATTAGCTCCGAGTCCGAGCGCCATTTTGGCCGCATTCGTTCCAACGATACCTCCGCCCAAGATGATGACATCAGCTGGCGGAACACCAGGCACACCACCCAATAAAATTCCGCGTCCCCCATAGAACTTTTCCAAAAAGTGGGCACCGATTTGTACCGACATCCGGCCAGCAACTTCACTCATCGGTGTCAAAAGCGGCAGTGAGCCGTTCGGAAGTTGAATCGTTTCGTAGGCAATCCCCGTCACTTTCTTGCTAAGCAAATGTTCAGCCAAGTCTCCTGCAGCAGCCAAATGCAAATAAGTGAACAGCATCTGCCCTTCTCGGAAATAACCATACTCGGCGGGTAATGGTTCCTTGACTTTCATAATCATATCGCTGGAGGCCCATACCCCAGCAGCATCCGCGACTATAACGGCGCCTTCACGAGCATAGTCCTCATCCCCGAAGTCGCTGCCCACACCAGCTCCAGTTTCAACTAGCACTTGATGCCCTGCCATCAAAAGCATACCCGCTCCGCCAGGCGTTAAAGCCACTCTGTTTTCATTGTTTTTGATTTCCTTTGGAACTCCAACTACAATCGATTGCATTGTCATAGTTGCTACCTTCTTCCTTATTATCACTAAACATAATGTGCCATGCTTCTATGCGAATTATGTGAGTACATTTCCGACTTTCTTATTACCTAATATATGAAAAGAACACAAAAATGCCTGTATGCACAAGGTGTGCTTACAGGCATTTTCATTGTATAAACAGCTTCTATTCCGAAACTGTTATTTTAGATTTGTCCAATGAGTCCGGTTTTCCTCGATCGTTACAACGATAGCAAATACCTTGAAAATCAAGTCGATGATCTAGCACTTGAAAATGAAAATCTTGCTCTAACCGTTCTTCCAAAGGTCCGAGCCAATCTTCCATAATTTCATCCACGGATCCGCATTGCACGCAGATTAAGTGATGGTGATGATGACGTGTACTGTCGTCACGTAAATCGTAACGAGCGACACCGTCGCCAAAATTCATTTTCTCCAAGACATGCAGCTCACTCAGCAGCTCTAAAGTCCGATAAACTGTCGCCAGTCCGATCTCTGGGGCCTTGTCCTTCACAAGCATAAACACATCTTCAGCACTTAAATGATCTTGTTCATTCTCTAAAAGTACGCGTACTGTCGCTTCCCGTTGAGGGGTTAGTTTGTACCCTTGGGATTGCAATTGCTGCTTAATCTTCTCGATCCTTGCTTCCATATGCCTCCCCCTCAGAAAGGTGGGCATCCAAGCCCAGTTTTAGCCACTCTTTTTATTATAGGGGGAGCTGACTGACAAAGTCAAACAGAAACATAAGTGGACCTGTTATCCATAAAGGCCAACAAGCATAGGCGTTACCCATTTCATCATCAATTGCGATATATATCCTTCCCAAAGCGCTGCTCCAAGTAGGAATACCCCCATCAGGAGTGTTAACGTTGTATATCGCATAAAGGGCTGGTATATGTTGCCATTACGGCTCATAAAGCGATTTTTGATCATATAGATGGAAAAGGCCATAGAAGCAACACTGCAGAAAAGGATCGCCGGGATAACGATCAGATTCTGCGGCGCAACGGAAACAAGCGCAAATAGCATGCCTTTCCATGACATTTGGCCGACAAGATATCCCACAGTAAACCCAATTAGCACACCTTTGAGAAAGTCCAAAACGAGTATCAATGGCAGCCCGACAATAGACAAACCAAAAAGCCATATCAACAAAATCCACTTCATATGCATACCGAAAGCTTGAACGAACGATTGCCTGCTGTCAAACTCGGCGCCTTCATTAATTTCATGAAAAAAACTACCTAAATGACGAGTCATTTCTTGCTTTTGTTCCAAAGAAAGTGCATTCACCATCACAGCGCCGAACACGACTCCTATGGTGAAAAGTACGGAGACGAATATAAATAGCGGCAAATTATCCTTCATATATTGTTTCATCGTTAGGTTCCTATTCATCTCGCAGCTCCTTCCTTGTGTCAACCTCTACAAAGACAAGCTTATGAGCGAATACTGGAAACTATGAACGATTTTTAACTTTACCGTACCTGCCCCCGCCGCCAACTTCAAGCTGCAAGGATCCTTCTCGCGCTTTTACAATATAAGCAGCAATTTCTTCACCAACTTCACTTGCAAGCTCATCTGGCGTCGTGCGATGCAGTACATTCATTTCCGTTCCGAAGCGGCGAAGCAGCTGATCAAGCTTTTTAGGCCCTAGGCCTGGGATAAATTCTAGTGGAACTTGAAAATGATACGGAGGTCGATAAGGCGGTTGGTAAGGCAATTCACGGTCCGCTAAGTGCTGGATCCGATCCATGACTCCTCTGACGATTTTATTGCTGCCGCAGTCAGCACAGCGTTCTACGGTTGTGTCATTTTCATCCAGCACGGATTCGCATAAGCTACAATAGGTTCGGTGGTATTTACCAAGTCGTGGATTAAGGCCGTAATTAGCTTTTATACCGCGTCCCTCTTGACGATGCAGTGCTTTAACGAGTTCCTCATACGTAGGGGCAGCCAGCTTCATTTCGTTGTACTCTCGTCCAATTTTACCAAGAGAGTGTGCATCTGAGTTGGTAACGAATGTGAACGCATCAAGCTCCGAAATCAAACCAGCCATCTCCGAATCAGCACTTAGACCAAGCTCAACAGATGAGATGCCATTAAGATCAAGAAGGTACTCCATTTTAGAAGTCGCGCTTCCGTAGACACTTTTGTGCGGAGTGAAAATATGCGCGGGAATAAGGATACCGCCCCTGCCGAGCACTTCATCTTGAAGTACGCGGGCAGGTACATAGATGCGTTGAGAGCTAAGCTCTACATTTTTCATGTGACCCTTCATCCATTGCGTGAACCCTTGCATCACTTTCAGATTTGGCAAATAAGCAAGCAGATGTGCTGGCCCCATACCTGGATCGCGCACCTCTATTTCACAGCCCAACATAATCGTCGTGTCTTGATAACGGATGCCGCCGCCCTCCAGCTCCACCATCTCACCCCGATCCAAGTACGTCATGATGTCATCCTGTACGGAAGGCGAGTGACAATCAATAATACCGATGATCTCCATCCCTTTTCTGACAGTGGCTTCCTTAGCAATATTGAAGAAAGTCAGGTCATTCGCAGCGCTGATCTTCACCGCTTGTCCCTTCTCTGTTCGACCTATGTGAATATGAAGATCAACATAATAAGATTTCATTTAGATTTGACCTGTTAAAAGGTACAGCTGCCAGGCGTAAACAGCCATAATCGTCTTCGCATCGCTAATTCGCCCTTCACGAATGTACTGCTGAGCTTGTTCCAAAGTAATCGCTTCGCACTCCAGGAATTCATCCTCATCGGGATTCGCTTCACCCTTCACCAAATCTTCTGCGAGATAGAGATGAATGATTTCATCCGCGAAACCTGGCGAGGTATAGAAGGAACTGACCAGCTTGATATTTTCCGTCCGAAAGCCCGTTTCTTCCTCTAATTCGCGTAAAGCTGCCTTTAGCGGCTCTTCGCCTGCATCCAGTTTGCCAGCTGGGATCTCGACTTGACTTTTCTCAAGCGGTTTTCGATACTGTTCCACAACGATCATTTTATCCCCAAGCAGCGGAATTACAGCTACAGCGCCAGGGTGTTTCACGATTTCACGAGTTGCAGATTCCCCATTAGGGAGCAGGACATGATCCACTTGCAGCGAAATGATTTTTCCTTTGAAAATAGGTTCCGTCTTGACGGTTATTTCTTCGAATTTTTTGTGTAATGACATACAAACACCTCATCCTTTTTAAAATTGGTCTAACTTGTCCCATTCACGCATATCGTTCATTATATCAAAATTTTACCTGAAAAGAGGAAAATGGATATGAAGAGCTATGTAACTGACCGTCAAATTCGACTTGTAGGGAAGGCCTGGGAAATCAAACGTCAATTACAGCTTATGCTGCAGCAAGGTGGACGTACAATTACATTAGTCGATTATGTAACTGGGTTGCACAATCCGCAGCCGCACAAATCGCTTGGAAATAAGCCGGGTCCTGCGATAATCCCCTTCCCATCGAGGTAACGGGCTGTGGATACTGGGAAAAAGCTTCAGCGATTTCCGCAATCGATGGGCTCGGCATGGCTACAATGCGGTGTTGCTGCAGATTCTGCGTTTGTTTCTGCACAATAGCATTTTCTTTCGGCTCCAAAACCGGGAGTGGTACGATAGCTGGACATCGCGCTGCCAACTGAAGAGCCGTAAGCGTGTGATGGCTAATGCCCTGGTGACGACTCCTAGGATCAGCAAACGAAATTCTCGGAATGACCACTGGAAGCCCGCCAAGAGAGTATACAGCATTTACGAGTTCACCAACTTCAAGACCTGAAAAACCGTATCGGGTATTCGTACCTACGATGCCTGGACCCATAGTTACAAGACAGATATCTGCTTTGACTACATGCTTCGCCGCAACTAAAGCACTAAATTTATTAACCGCCTCTACGTTACCTCCATAAGCTTGACCATAAGTAATAGTGGATTTAAGCCATTCCATCCCCTCAAGTATAGCCACATGCTCACTCCAAGCAAGTGGAAGAGCCCCCCCATCTGTCATGATATAAGCGACCTCCAAAGCACGATCAGATGATTTTCTTTGTTGATAACGATATCTGAGCCAGCACATCACTACAGGCAGCATACTGTGCAATTCGCCCAGTAAAACCGGCATCCCCTCTAGATTCATTTCCCCTTGAAATGCAGAATGAAACGGGCTGGCAGGTTCTTCAATTGCAAACACATTTCGCTGCAATGGGGTATATTTGAGCTTCATGATGTGTCCATTTGGTGATGTAGCTGTATGGTTATCCAATTCTCGGTCACGAATGGCTATTACGATATGAAATCCCCCCGAACCTAGCCTCAGCTTCATGGCTGTTACATTTAAATCAACCACGTCCCCTGGTGTTAACAAGGGCAATGAATCGGTGTAGTGTACAGCACGCTCGAGCTCACCATTTCGCATCCAAACTGTGACAATCTGTAGTCCCTCTCTGACCGAAATAATATCCGCAACCGTGCCCTCATCCCGCATCATCAAGCCAGTTTCCCCTTTCTGGACGTGTCTTACTCGAAGCATATGAGGAAAAGGTCGGTTTTACCCCATTTTGTCAGGTAAAGGAATAAAAAAACCGACCAGCATGCCATGACAATGGCAGACTAATCGGTTCTCTAGAAAGAGGTGAATTAAACTTTCGCTGCTTCCTTCACGAGAGCAACGAGTAATTCAGCCGTTTTGACTAAATCACTGATGGCAATATGTTCTTTTGTTGTATGAATTTCATGGTAACCAACTGCGAGATTAACCGTTGGTATGCCCATTCCGTTAAAGATATTAGCATCACTGCCGCCACCAGAGTGGAAAGTTCGAGCTGTCAGTCCAAGAGTTGAGAGTGCTCTAGAAGTCAATTGTACAATCGGAGCAGAATCATCATGCATATAGGAAGCATACACAATATCCGCATTAAACTCGCAAGTGGTGCCCGCATCAGCTGCAGCTGATTCACAAGCCTCTTTCATCGCGGCGATTTGCGCTTCCAGCTTGTGTTGAACGATACTGCGAGCTTCCGCTTCCATCTTCACTTTATCGCATACCACGTTCAACGGGCCTACGCCTGAGAAACTGCCAATATTCGCAGTAGTCTCGCTATCAATTCGACCGAGGGACATACGCGAAACCGCTTTGCTCGCTACTTGGATGGCACTGATACCATCTTCCGGATTAACGCCGGCATGCGCTGACTTACCGTGGAATATAATTTCAATTTCTGCACGTCCAGGCGCAGCCGTTGCGATATCGCCGATGCTGCCATTCGAATCAAGTGCGAAGCCGAACTCAGCTTCCATGACACTGCGATCCATAGCACGTGCACCTTTAAGACCGCTCTCTTCCCCTGCCGTAATAACGAATTGAATGCGGCCATGCGGGATGTTCTGCTCTTTCAACACTTGTATGCCTTCGATCATCGCCGCGATACCTGCTTTGTCATCACTGCCTAGAATCGTCGTCCCGTCGCTGCGGATATAGCCATCATCGCCAATTTGCGGCTTGATACTTTTCCCAGGAGCTACCGTATCCATATGAGAAGTGAAGAAAATAGTCGGAATAGCTGCGTTGCTATCGGTTGCTTCAAGAGTACAGATCAAATTCCCTGATCCGTGACCACTTTTTTCCATCGAATTATCTTCTACGACATGCAGCCCTAAACGACTGAACTTTTCTTTAAGAACGACACAAATTTCTTGCTCAAATCGAGTCTCGCTGTCAACTTGAACAAGGGAGATGAACTCTTCCACCAAACGATTTTGCTGAATCATGTACTTTCCTCCGATACACACAATGAGTTACAATAAAACGGTACAAGCTTTTTCACGAAAAGGAGTGAATCTTCATTGTTACAAAATAAGCGTTGGTTTAAAATCGTGATTTACGTTATGCTGCTCACGATGCTGCTTTCAAGCATATTGTTTACTGCGGGATTATTTTTTAAAGCTTAGTTTAATAAATCTTTGTATCCGCGTTATAGCTTTCTAAATTTTCTTTCACTCTCTGTAGGAACCTACCACAGATGACACCGTCAAGAATACGGTGATCCAGTGACAGACAAAGGTTAACCATCGAACGAACCGCAATCATATCTTGAATAACGACAGGCTTCTTCACAATCGATTCGAAGGTCACAATAGCTGCTTGCGGGTAGTTGATGATCGGATAAGACAGAATCGAACCGAAGGAGCCTGTATTATTTACAGTAAATGTCCCGCCAACCATATCATTCAGCGATAATTTCCCCGCACGTGTTTTCTTCGTCAATTCATCGATTTCTCTGGCCAGTCCGGCGATATTTTTTTGATCCGCTTTTTTGATGACCGGCGTCAAGACCGAATCTTCTGTTCCTACGGACAACGAAATGTTAATATCGCGTTTCACGATAATTTTATCGACGGCCCAGACGGAGTTGATAATCGGGTAATCCTTAATGGCATTGACGACCGCTTTCAGCATGAATGCCAAGTACGTTAAGTTAATGCCTTCTCGGCGCATAAACTCGTCTTTCACTTTATTCCGCAGAACAACAAGATTCGTTACATCGACCTCAATCATTGTCCAAGCATGCGGAATTTCGGTTACACTCTGGCGCATTTTTGAAGCAATGGCATTGCGCATTGGCGTAACGTCAATGAAATGCTCATTGCGAGAGTCTAATGAGTGTCCTTCCGCTTCAATCAGCGGCGTTTGCGGATTGGCGGATAAATGAATGCCAGAGCTGCGAACAGGCTGGTGAGCCTGCTGCGAATCAACTGGTGGAGCGGTTTGAGGAACAACTGCAGCTGCCGGTTGATTCGTTTGCACTGCGGTAGGAGCTGCATTGGCTCCACCGGAGGCGATGAACTGCTCAACGTCCTTGCGCGTAATCCTTCCGCCAAGCCCCGTTCCTGCAACACGAGACAAATCTACGCGATTGTCTTGGGCAAGCCGGTGGACAGCTGGCGAATAACGACCACGCATGCTTTGGTCTGAGTCTTCCGCCAGCGCGGCTCCAGCATGACTAGCAGCTGAAGCTCCTGCAGTTGATGCTCCGTTCGCTAAAGCTGCATTCGGCTCTTCAATCAAACAAATCGCTTCGCCAACAGCAGCTGTTTCGCCGTCGCCGACAATGATTTTAACAAGTGTTCCTTCAATTGGTGAAGGCATTTCCGTATTCACTTTCTCTGTGAAAAGCTCACAAAGCACATCGTATTGTTCGATATAATCGCCAGGCTTCTTGAGCCATTTGCCTATTGTAGCCGAAACGAGGCTCTCCGCTAAATGCGGGACCGTTACCTCGGTTAGTCGGCTGTTGGTTTGGTTCATGGGTGTACCTCCTAAAAGTTTTCGTAAGAAAACTGCATCGTAAGCATAAGCTTATTGTTCAGGAAATGATCAATGAAAGGATATTAGATGTGAAAATTAGAACATCGCAAGCTGGTACATGGCTTCCTTCAGCTTATCTGCATTGAGCAAGAAGAATTTCTCCATCGGTGGATTGCTTCCCACTGCCGGAACATCGGGGCCGCAAAGTCTTGCGATAGGCGCATCAAGCTCAAACAGCATTTCTTCGGCAATAATCGCTGACACTTCAGCTCCAACACCGCCTGTTTTGTTATCTTCATGAGCGATGAGCACTTTGCCCGTCTTCCTAGCGGCCTCCAAAATAGCCTCTTTGTCAAGCGGCTGTAGAGAGCGCAGGTCGAGTACATGTGCAGAAATGCCATCCTTCGCAAGCTCTTCTGCTGCTTGTAATGCATAATTTACAACCATACCGTAGGCGATGACTGTAATGTCTGTGCCCTCGCGTTTGATGTCGGCCTTGCCGATCGGCACGATATAATCGTCATCTGGCACGTCAGCAGAGAGCGCAAGATAGCACTTCTTGTGCTCAAAGAATAAGACAGGATCTGCATCTCGGATTGCTGCTTTCAGCAGCCCCTTAGCATCATATGGATTCGAAGGCGCAACAATCTTAACTCCCGGTGTACCGAAGAAAACAGATTCCGGACATTGGGAATGGTACAAAGCACCTGCACCGGTCGCACCATATGGAGCACGAATGACGATCGGGCATGTCCAGTCATTATTAGAGCGATAACGAATTTTCGCTGCTTCACTAAGAATTTGATTCGTTGCCGGGAAGATGAAATCAGCGAACTGAATTTCGGCGATCGGTTTCATTCCATACATCGCCGCACCAATAGCAACTCCAACAATGGCAGACTCCGCTAACGGCGTGTCTAGAACTCGTTCTTCACCAAACAAATCACGCAGTCCTTTGGTCGTGTTCAACACACCGCCTTTACCAACATCTTCACCGAGTACGAAGACGTTATCATCCTGCTGCATTTCCTCCTGCATGGCAGAGCGGATTGCTTCCAAATATGTAATGACAGCCATAATTTATTGGTCAACTCCTTCCGCGTAAACATGAAGGAGCGTATCTTCCGGTTTCGGATAAGGCGCGAGATCCGCATACTTAGTAGCTTCATTAATCTCTTGCTTTTGCCGTTCCTGAAGGTCACGATCCTGATCTTCACTCCATAGACCGCATTCCATTAAATATTCTTTGAATTTAAGGATGCCGTCTTTTTGACGATTCTGTTCAACTTCTTCTTTCGTCCGGTACAGCATATCATCATCCGATGTTGAATGAGGCATGAGACGATAAGAAATCATTTCGATGAGCGTTGGTCCTTCGCCACGAGCAGCTCTTTCTCTTGCTTCCTTCGTTACCCGGTACATTTCCAAGACATCGCTGCCATCTACTTGAATACCTGGGAACCCGTACCCCAGCGCACGATCCGCGATTTTGCCCGCCACTTGTTTATGCAGAGGAACAGAAATTGCATATTGATTATTTTCACAAACGAAAATAACAGGCAGCTTATGTACACCCGCGAAATTGCAGCCCTCGTGAAAATCCCCCTGATTGCTGGAGCCTTCTCCGAAGGAAACAAAGGTGACGAAGTCTTGCTTTTTCATTTTGGCAGCAAGCGCGATACCAGCTGCATGCGGCACTTGCGTTGTAACAGGAGACGACCCTGTGACGATATGATTTTTCTTATCGCCAAAGTGTCCAGCCATTTGTCTTCCACCGCTGTTCACATCTTCAGCTTTGCAAAAAACCGCAAGCATTAGATCCTTCACTGTCATGCCGACAGATAGTACAAACGCATAGTCACGGTAATAAGGCAGGAAATAATCTTTTTGCGCTTTCATCGCAAAAGCCATCCCTACCTGACCGGCATATTGTCCCATTCCAGACACGTGAAAAGGTATTTTACCTGCGCGTTGCAGCATGAAAGCTCGCTCATCATATTTAGCAGCAAGGCTCATGACTGTATACATACGAACGACTTCGTCGTCAGATAAACCTAAACTTCTATGTTTATATAGTTGACCAATAGACATGGAGGTTGCCTCCTTTAGAAATTTTAGGTACCAAGTAAATTTATTACCTGGTCCTAGTACTTGACTCTATATGCTTATTATAAACGCAAATGTTTATGATTACAATTTTTATCCACTAATTGCAATCCCATCGACGGCCAGCATAGCTTCGCCTAATGCTTCCGACAAAGTTGGATGCGGATGTATGGTTTGGCCCACTTCCCAAGGCGTTGCATTCAATAGCTGTGCAAGTGCTGCTTCCGATATGCTGTTGGTCACATGCGGTCCAATCATGTGTACACCTAGAATGTCATTCGTTTCGCTATCTGCTATAACCTTGACGAAACCATCTGTATCTCCATAAACAAGTGCTTTCCCAATCCCCTTGAAGCTGAATTTGCCAATTTTTACTTTATGTCCTTGGTCGGCAGCTTGTTGTTCGGTCCAACCCACACTAGCTATTTCCGGTCTTGTGTATGTACATCTTGAAACGAGATGCGCATGCAGCTCATGCGGAGTCTGACCAGCCAGGTGCTCAGCAGCCAAAATGCCTTCATGACCGGCCATATGCGCCAGCATGAGTCCTCCAATAACGTCGCCAACCGCATAGATATGCGATTCCGTCGTTTGCATGAACCGATTCACACGAATGACACCTTTATCGATTTTAATATCTGTATTTTCAAGTCCGATTCCCTCAATATTGGCCATACGGCCAACCGAAACAAGCACTTTATCTGCCGTTAACTCAACGATCTCTCCCTGCTTGTCAGCTTGTAAAGTAACACTGCCTTCCGTTACCTTCACGGAATCTGGAAGCACTTTTGCTCCTGTAACAAGGTTAATGCCGCGTTTCTTGAACAAGCGCTCCAGCTCTTTGGAGATATCCGCATCTTCTAAACTCACTAATCGTTTATCCAGCTCAACGATGGTAACCGCTACGCCGAAATCGCTCAGCATCGAAGCCCATTCTACCCCTATCACTCCGCCGCCGATAATAATGATTGATTTCGGAAGGCTCTCCATCCGCAGAGCATCTTCACTTGTTAAAATATGGGTACCATCGATCTCTAAACCTGGTAAACTGCGTGGTCTCGAGCCTGTAGCAATAATCAAATTGCTCGATAGAAGCGTTTCGATATCCCCATCTTCCTTCTCGACAGATACGGCACCGCTGCGCGGCGAAAAAATAGAAGGCCCAATAATACGGCCATTGCCGTAATGGACCGTGATTTTATTTTTTTTCATCAGGAATTGCAGCCCTTGAAGCAGTTGATCAACAATACGTTGTTTACGATTAAGCACACTGTCAAACTTCACTTCAATGGAATTTGCAGAAATGCCATATTCCTCGCTTTTCTTCATTGTTGCGTATACTTCAGCACTCCGAAGGAGCGATTTACTTGGAATACAGCCTTGATGTAAACAAGTGCCACCAAGCTTGTCCCTTTCCACGATAGCCACAGTTTTCCCTAATTGTGCAGCCCGTATTGCCGCGGTATAACCTCCAATACCACCACCAAGAACGACGACATCATATCTATGTTCACTCATTATGTATTTCCTCCCTATTAAGCGTTCACAACCTCATATGTATACACTTCACTCTATTATATTACCCTTTTTTGGTCACCAAATCATAGTCTTATTTGTGAATTAGACACACTAACAGATTCAGAGTATGATGATATAAAATAGGAATCATGCAAAGTAAGGAGCAGCTATGAGAGCGCCATTTTATCGATTTATTGCTATTCTTCTTCTCGTTATCCCCGGTTTGACAGCCACCTATGGGTTCCTTGCCATGAAGGATGCCTTTTTCGCTCAATTTGATACGGACGGTCATATCCTGTGGGGCAAATTTATCCTTGGGCTTATTTTGTTTCTCCTAGGTGTTGCTTTTATTGGAGGATGGACGTTTTTCCGTGATCGTAAACGGAATTATGTGGCGCCAAGATTTAAACCTAACCGCCGCAAATAGACCGAACTTTCAAGTTCGGCCTAAACGGTCTATCCAATGAAGGAACCGGTTCTTTTCAATCATTTGCGTTATGGAACTCACCTCCGCTTGTCTATGAAGGAAGCCGATCACAGCAACAATCACACCTTGTGCTTCCCAAGGCAAGATCAGGATGATTTCATAACCTAATGTAAAACCAAGCAGATTCGCCCCGGCATCACCCAGCATCCCAAAGCCACGAATATCAAGGCTATATAGTAGCAATCCACCCATGAATACCGGGATCATCGGAAAAAATACACTCGTTTCCAAGTCTAATAAATACAAGCCCAAGAGCAGCAACGCGCAAGAACTACCCAGAAATGCTTTTAATGAACGACCTGGCCGAACGTCAAGCAAATTCAAGGTATTCGTCATAAGTATCAGCAGGATAAGCTCAACCCCCATCTGCCAGATGGGGGTTTGATCGTTTCGGATCGTAAAAACAAGCCATGCAGCAATCGATAATGTGCCTAAAGCCTTAACGGCTCCCATTGATAGAGTCTTTGAGTCCATCCAATACCGGAAGTGTCCTTTTAGGCCTTTTACGGCCTTACTGCCTATTAAATCGTCTGTCCAACCTAGTAAGAAAATTAATGTAGCGGCAAAGATAAATACCCGATTATTCACTTCAAGGGAACTTAGCTCTTTCAGCGATAAGAATTCACCCGTCAAGCCTGATGATTCTATCCTTATCGCACCTTGAAGAACCAGCTCCTGGAGCCATAAGAGCAGCCAAAGAACAACCCCCATCCCGCGAGGAATGTTATGGCCAAGATAGTTCGGGCCTACCTGCCCATGGGCCTCCAGAAAGCGACTAACGTGCGGCAGCATCCACCGCCCTGCCGCTCCAAGCACAATCAGATCGAGGATCGATCCGATGAGAACCATACCTGCTTCCTCTCCTTCCAGCGAGTCAGCAGCGTCAAACCGACCGCGGCGAACTGCCTGCCGCGGTGCATATACCCGTGCCAATCCCGCCCCGTCTCCCGGTGCGTGATAGGCACGTCAAGCTCCACGATGCGCAGGCCATGCCTCACCGCATCGATCGTTAGCGCGACTTCCACGCCGAAGCCGCGCGCGAACCCCCCTAGCTCCCGCAGCCGATCAGCACGCACCGCGCGCTGTCCGGACAAGGGAGCTTCGGTCTTATAGCCGCTGAGCCGGTGAATACCGCGGCGGGCTAAGCCCTTGACCAAGCCGAAGCCTGCTTTGGCGCCGGACGGCGGCAGCTTCGCTATCGCCATGTCTGCTTCGCGCCGCAGCAGCGGCTCGATGAGGACGAGCGCCTCCCCGGCCGTAGCCTGCAGGTCGGCGTCAAGGAAGAGCAGCAGGTCGCCGCGTGCCTTGGCGACACCTGATTGCATCGCCGCTCCTTTGCCGCGGCGGCGATCATGCTTGACCAGCTTGTCCGCCCAAGGCCATGCGACATCATACGTATTATCGACGCTGCCATCGTCGACCACAATAATTTCGAATCTCATCTCAGTCCCCCAAATCAAATCGGCCTGATTCAACAGATGTTGAAGTGTATTTGGAATCGTGCTTGCTTCATTCCAAGCTGGAATAATGATGGATAGATATGGCTTCATCTTTCACCTCCAAGATACCAAACAACGTGAGCAACTCGTTTCAAAATCCAGTGAAGCTGAAAAAGCCCTAAAGCAATAAAGAAAAGCGAAAGTAAAACAGTGGTGGCTGCCTCTTTCGTCCATAGATACGGCTGCTTGTACACGGCGCCAATACTTTTGATATCAACCAATCGCGACCCTATCTTCATTCGCACAAGAAGCGTGCTTCCCATGCCTTCCCTCCCTTTTTCCAGAAAGTCAATCATGTGGGTATGCGCACCAACCGTAACCAGCCACTCCCCCCGCTGCTCAAAGGCAAGTAACAGCGCGGCATCCTCACTCGTTCCGAAGCAAGGCAGTACATGCGCAAATAACCCCATTGCGTTCATACGAGCCATCCCAGGTGCCGTTCCATTAGGGTAAGCATGGACAATTAGCTCGGCTCCGCACAAAAGTGCTTGATCCGTCACGCTATCCATATCTCCAACAATAAGATCCGGCTGATAACCGCACTCCAGCAGCGCATCGGCTCCGCCATCAACCCCAATCAGAATCGGTTTGACCTTCGAAATAAAAGCTTTTGCGGCAAGTAAATCCTTCTTATACCCCTTTCTTCTGGAAACAACCAACACGTGCTTTCCTTCGCAATTTACCCTGAGGGGTAATGAAAGCAGCGGCTCCATAACAGCTTGCTTCTCCCGAATGGCATAGGTTAATGTATTATCAATAAATTGCTCCAATAGTCTTGACGATTGGTCATTTGCAAGCTGCTGCATGCTTATCCAATTCTCACGTGTAAATGCGGTACAGGAGATATGTTGATCTTCGACGATGATCTTATCCTCATAAATCGCAACTTCCCTATTCGATTCAAACACTTCGAACGCAGACGACTCCACTTCCCAAATCGGTATATGCTGCTGCAGCAGCAACAGGGGTCCTTGGGTCGGATACGTGCCGCTCATCGTTTGGTGACAATTAATGATTGCTTTAACTTTACGATCGATGAGTTCCTGTGCAATGACTTCATCAAGGTCACGGTGCTGCAGAACAACGATTCGGCCTGGCGGCAAATCACGCAGCAATACTTTCGTAATCGCCCCTACGCTAATCTTCCCTTTGCAGAGCGGCAGCGGCTTCGAAGAAAACAATGACAACGAGGGCCAATTCATGATAGACACCGACTTTCCTTTCGTCTTTGGCCCGCTTAATTTGCCCTTTGCCACTATATTCTATGTATATTTTACCCATCCGTTGGCAAGTATTGGGTTATATTCTTATTGAAAGGAGATGAAACATCCATGGAGCTAAACATGAGCGCAGACGAAGTGTTAGGCCAAATTGTACAGCTTCACAACACCGGGGAATCGCTTGCCAAAAAAAATGTGAAGAAGCTGCATCCTGATCTAATGAAAAACGCCCTGTATTACTACCCTAGCTGGGAACACGCCTTGCAAAAGACAGGAGTGGGCAACAACGTTCACTAAACATACATAAGGTTGCATACAAAGAGCTCCGAAGGGGATTTAACCTCCTTCGGAGCTCTTTCCAATCAAGTGCCTTGCTGCGTTATTCAATCACTTCCCACTCAACTTGCACCATGCGATCTACCCATGTGCGGATTTTAATTTCAATCGCACTTTCAATTTCTTCATCAGTCATTTCACCAAGCTTATATTCCGCAATTTCAAGTACATCCTGTTTAACCATTTCGCCAGACACGGCTAATTGAATTTGAATACGCAAGCCCTCACCCTTTTCTTAATAAAGCGAATATATCATTGATAAGAAATCTTTCCATTGCAGCTAAGCAGCGGATTACTTACAATTAACAAGAGTAACAATCAAATTTGTAAGAGGAAAAGAGGAATCCTAATGTCCCGAACCCAAGCACAAAAAAATCGACAAAGAAATTTACGCGAAGGCAAGCTCGATCCTGCACTCAATCGACTGCATTGGCATGGGGTCAACCCCGTATCCAAAACGACGCCTACTTTGAAACAATTATTAACGAAACAAAATCATAAACACAAATCAAGGAATTTGAACCATTCGTATGGGGACGATTCCTTTTTTCATGCTTCCTCACGTTCTTGGATCGTGATTCCTTGCTCGGCTGCATAACGGACTAACGTTTCTCTTTCCTCAGGACGAAAGGTATAATTACAGTCAAACCCGTTAAAGAACAGCTTCCACTCCTTTACAACTCCGTTCTCTTCTAGCTCTAACTCCGCTACATATAAGGAATCAGGTTCATCTTCAAACTGCAGGCCGACGTGGAGCTGCACCCTTCCTTCCGTAATTTCCTGCTCACAATAGTCCATAATCACGCGTGTAGGACCTCCTATTGAATTAAATCTTTTTTATTTATATAATATACTAATGCGCACAAGCTAAACAACGAGGTGATACTTTGATCTCTGATCAAAGATCCCTAATACGAAAATGCTAGTTTATGCTTAAGCTTACGTAGAAAGTTTTGCTAAAGCAAAACTCTTAGGAGGAATTACAATGGCATACGATCCGCAGGTAGTAGATGCAACAATAGTTAGTGATAATAAAAAAAATGGTCTTTTCGAAGTCGTTGTCTCACTGAAAGACCGCAATAAATGCCGTCTTTTCTTCGAAAGAGATTCCGAAACCGGTATCGGCAAAGTGACTGATTTGAATAGATTGATGAAAGAACCTTGCCCGATCTGTCGCAAAGATTACCTTTGCAACTGTCTTGACCGTTACAAATATTCCATTGCGGATCAAGCGCTAACCTTCATAAAATAATGGCATGACGAAACCCCCTAGCTAAATCAGCTAAGGGGTTTCATTGTTATTTACGATTTTGTTGATACTTCGTACACGCATGAATCCATTCCTTCACCATGTTCGGATTAGATGCGAAATGCAAATGTGTATAGCCGGCAATAAGATTCCCGGTGAGATATCCATCTGCTTTGGTTCCAAGCCTGCCCTTCGATTGAAAGGCAGCTTTCAAATCAACGCCTTCATTAGCTTGAAAAGTTGAATAATGAAATTCATGGCCGCGAGCTTCTTCACCTGAGGGCAGAAGGAAGTTTCCCTCCACACCAGAAGCCTCACGATATCCTAAAGCTGCTAGTTTCGTCTGCATGGTTACTTTACCGGGGATTATGCCAACCATTGGAAATTCATATCCTGTGGTATCTACAATTTGTTCCGTGAGGAACATAAATCCACCGCATTCAGCGAGTGTCGGAATACCTCCCTCAATTCGGCTGCGGACAGAGGCCTTTACCCCTTCTTCGGCAGCTAATCGCTCTGCGAATTCCTCAGGAAACCCTCCGCCAATGTAAAGCCCATCCGCATCAGAAGGAACCTCTTCACCTGCAAGCGGCGAAAAGAATACACAATCCGCACCTCCCGCTTCTAACAGTTCTAAATTTTCCGGATAATAGAAGTGAAATGCGGCATCTTTGGCGACTGCTATTTTAACTCGTTTAGGTGCCTCAAGTTGATCTTTGCTTGTGAATAAAACCGACTTACAATCTATTGGCTCAGCTGCGGCCAAATCCAACAGAAGGTCCAGATCTATATGTGCCGTCACTTTTTCAGCCAAAAGCTCAAAAAAAGCTCGGAGCTCGCCTCGCTCAATCGATGGAACCAAACCTAAATGCCTTTCGGGAAGCTCTAAATTCGCGTCGCGAGGCAGATATCCAAGGACAGGAATACCGCATTCCTGCTCAATTGCTTGCTTAACCATCTTATAATGCCCTTCGCTGCCTGCTCGATTGGCAATGACACCTACAACGTTATCGCCTTGACCAAACTGCTGAAAGCCCTTTACAATCGCAGCGGCGCTTCTTGCCATACTGGCAATGTTGACAATTAACACGATCGGAGCGCCTAGAATACGTCCTATATCCGCGGTACTGCCTTCATCCGTCAATGGGTTTTTGCCATCAAACATCCCCATAACACCTTCGATAATCGATATATCTGAAGCTTGACTTCCGCGTTCAAATATTTCTTTCACCGCTTCACGCCCCGTCATCCATGAATCCAAGTTGCGTGAAGGTCTTCCGGTTACCGCTGAATGATAGGTTGGATCAATGTAATCCGGACCACACTTAAATCCCTGAACCGTAATTCCTCGTTTCTGTAAAGCAGCCATGATGCCGATGGTCAAGGTGGTCTTCCCTACACCACTGCCTGTGCCTGCAATGACAATTCGCCGATCCATCACAAGCCACCTCGCTGTGATTGAACTGATGCTGTAAAGTCGAGTAATCCTACTGAAATCGTGACATTTCCTGTTTTTTTCTTAACTAAGGCTAGCTTGTCTTGGCCCGTAAATAGCTTAACAGCCGGCTCACTTACCGCATATGCTCCTGTAAACTGATACACAGTCTCAGACGGTGCCTCAACGGTCACGGTGTTCAACTCTTCAGGTGAATAAGTGATGAACTCCCAGCCGTGATTACGTGTAACTTCGAGCAAGCCTACTTCGTCCTTCTTCAAATCGATCGTACAGACAGCTTTCACGCTTCGTATGGAAAATGATAGCTCTTCAAGTGTTACTTGTATGACTTGTTCAATTTCTTCTGCTGAAGTTCCGCGGTTACAACCTATTCCGAGAATAATAACTTTCGGTCTGTACAAAACACCGTTAGTCAGAATGCTTTCCTCCTCTGGCCCCAGAAGACGATGTGTGATGAGCAGCACGGCATTTGGCTCACTTGCTTGACCCTCTGAAATCGATGTGAATCGCCTAATATTGGCGGGTATGGGTCGCTCATGCGTCCACCAATTCGGTTCACCCGATTCCTGAATAACAGCAATTCGCTCTTCATTAACGACAGCAGCGCTGACCGGGGTCAGTTTATCCGCCGAGTCCCAAACCCAGCCGAAACGGCGGCCGAAGAGGTCGACAGGAATCGTTTTCTGAACATCCGATGCCGTAGTAATCACTGCCCTTGCATGAATAGCAGCTGCAACCTCTTGGGTTAGCTCATTGGCGCCGCCCAAATGCCCAGAAAGCACGCTGATGACGTGTTCCCCGTTATCATCAATAACAACAACGCCAGGATCTTTCTTCTTATCCTGAAGTAAGGGAGAGATCATTCGTACGACGGCGCCTAGTGAAATAATGATAATAAGTCCTTTGTATGCAGGAAATAAGGCTGGAAATAATAACCGAACACTTCCTGTAAAAAGTTGAATCGAGCGCTGCTCTTCATCACCTTTGACGAATTTGCTCATGTAATAGACATCCGTGCCGCTCATTTTCTCATTCAGCTTGCGTGCGATCTCGACACCATGCTTCGTAATAGCTACTAACGCATAGTCATTTTGCTGTCGTATAACAGGAATGACTCCCTCTTGAAGGCTAATCGTCATGGCTTAACACCTCTGCGGAAGCGGTGTGTAAACGATTTATCATACAACTTGGAGCGATACTCCTCTTTGCCATGAATCTCTGGATCCAGCGCCCAGCCTGCTAGAATCATCGCATGCGAACGGATCCCATGGCTCCGCATATCCTCTTCCAGCTTTCCTACCGTTGTACGAACAATGAGCTGATCAGGCCAAGTAGCACGCTGGACTACAGCAACAGGTGTCTCTTCGCTCCAGCCCGCCTCAACAAACTCGCTGACCACTTTCTTGATTAAAGTCGCGCTCAAGAACAAGGCGATTGTACAATGATGTGCAGCAAGATCGCGCAATTTCTCAAGCTCCGGCACTGGCGTACGGCCTTCTGCTCGCGTTAGAATAACCGTTTGGGTAAGATCTGGAATCGTGAGTTCTGCACCAACAGCCGCGGCTGAAGCGAAAACAGAGCTTACGCCTGGAATAATTTCATAGCCAATGTTTTCTTTACGAAGTAGAGCGATTTGTTCCATTGTTGCACCGAACATGGCCGGATCTCCGGTATGCACGCGCACAACCATCTTCCCTTGTTTAAGGCGGTCGACAATGATACCAACCATTTCCACCAACTCCATGCCGGAGCTTTTCAGTACTTCTGCTTCAGGCTTCGCCTTAGCGATCAACTCCTCATTCACAAGCGAGTCCGTATACATCACTACATCAGCTTGTTGAAGCAGCTTTAACCCTTTCACTGTGATCAAATCCGGATCTCCCGGTCCCGCGCCAATAATATAGAGTTTCATCTATTTTCTCACCACCATCAAGGTTAAATATTCTAATTCTCGTCCTTGCAGATCTTCCACATTCCGCCAAATCTCTTCCTCCGAAGAAGTGACTTTGGTTAATACTGATGCTTTATTCACGAGTCCGAGATCGCGAAGTACGGATAGCATCAAATCTATGACCTTCGCGACCTTAATGAACACGACACAATCATGTTCTTCGATGGCCTTGCGCATCTTGTCGTAGTCGTCTACAGCCGGAACGATGGCAATTTGCTCATCACCATCCGCTAAGGGGATGCCCAAACGGGAAGCAGATGCGTTAATCGAAGAAATCCCTGGAATGGAGACAGCCTTTACTTCAGGATGACGTTCGTTCATAAGACGCATCAAGTGAATGTAGGTGCTGTAAATCATCGGGTCGCCCTCCGTCACGAAAGCAACATTTTTCCCTTGGACCAAATGTGCCCAAACACTTTCAACTGTCTTCGTCCACTGCATTTCTAGCGCTTCTTTATCCCTTGTCATTGGAAAAGTGAGCCCCATCATCTCTTTTTGCTCCGTATTCACGTACAGCTCCGTAATCGCTAATGCGTAGCTCTTGGCTCCACGCTTCTTTCTTGGGTAAGCGATGACCGGACATTCTTTTAACAATCGAAAAGCTTTGACCGTAATTAATTCCGGATCTCCTGGGCCAACACCCAAACCATACAGTGTGCCGAGATTACTCATTGCCTGTTCCTCCCTCTATATCTGTCTGCTTGCTCTGCGCTGTGATGATGTAGATCGGATTCAGTGCGTCGAATCGTTTCATATGAAGGATAGGCTTGCTGCGAGATACTTGTACAAGCGATATCTGCGTTGTGAACCCGACCTTCTCAAACGTCTTATCAGCCTCATATAACGTTTCTATCGTCGCTGCATTCAACACTATCCTGCCATTCGGCTTCAGTCTCGCTGCACATACTTCTAGCAGCTCTTGCATCTCTCCACCGCTTCCGCCAATAAAGATGGCATCCGGATCTGCGAAAGTATCGAGACCCTTTGGCGCTCTACCATGCACGGCTGTAAGATCCACACGAAACTTGGCGCTGTTTTCCAGGCAATTTTGGAGATCGTCTTCGTTTTTCTCGATAGCAAATACGGCACCTTCACGAGCTATGCGTGCCGCCTCAATGGCTATTGATCCTGTACAAGTTCCAATATCCCATACGACACTATCTACTTGTAGAGCTAATTGACTGATGCTTAATACGCGAATTTCTTTTTTCGTAATTAGCCCTTTATCCGGTTTGCGTTGGGCAAACTGATCATCTTCAATGCCAAGCGGCCATACAGGACCTGGGACTTGTTTTTTCAAAATAACTACATTAAGTGGTGAAAATGTTTCCGTGACCAGCTGGTCCAAATCGTACCAACCACAGCGTTCTTCGGCTCCTTCCAAATTCTCTGCCACAAAGGCACGATATTCGGTCATGCCAAAAGAAAGCAAATAAGCCGCAATCGCACTCGGTGAATTCGTTTCATCCGTGAGCAGGGCCACTTTGTCTTTCCCGTCTATTCGCTGCGCCAAGCCTTTGATGCTCCGTCCATGAACGCTTGTGATATAAGCATCGTGCCAGCTTTCCCCCATCCGGGCAAAAGCCAGTTGAATCGAGCTAACAGCCGGGTAAATTTGTACACCTTCCAGCTTCTTCTCTACATATCCGCCAATCCCATAAAAGAGCGGGTCGCCCGAAGCCAAGATGACAATGGAACGTTCTTCTTTTTGGAGTTTACTCATGAGCTCTGGCAAGCTGCCTTTTATGACGATTTTCTCACCCTTATATTCAGGAAAAAAGGCAAGATTCCGCTCACCGCCAACTAGCACTTCACTTTCATGAATCCATTTGATATATAAAGGGAGCAGGCTCCCTTGTCCGTTATCGCCAACACCAATCACTTTCACATTTCTACTCATTCGTATGCCATCTCTCCATTCTCGCTCCGCTTCACCATCGCCGATTTCCCTAAGAGTTCGGCTTTCATTGAAATGATCGCTGTTTCTATGAAATCAAACCCGTCTCTCGCAACTTCTTCTAGTCCGGCTAAGTTGCAGCGCTCGCATAATCGCTCAAAATAACGCAAATTTCCCGTAGAAGCCATTAAATCTCCAACCTGCGAGGCTGTGTTGGCACCTCTAATTTCTTCAACAAGCGCATCGGACGCTTCCGATTCGATCGCGACCTGTGCTAGAAACCCAAAATCAACTGGAGCACTCTTCGAATGCACCATCATCACACCTTGAGCCACCTTAGAGAACTTGCCCATCATGCCGACCAACGTAACCTTACGGATGCCTTGTCTTTGGGCTTGTATTAAAGCAAACCCGACGAAATCGCCCATCTCGATAAAAGCTTCCTCCGGAAGCTCGGGATACATGCTAATCCCGAATATTTCCGTCCGGCCGCCCGTCGAGAGCACGAGATGCTTGCAGCCGCATTTCACGGCTACGCGAATCGCTTGAGCGACACTGGCCTTGTAGGCCGCACTCGAGAACGGCACCACCGTGCCACGGGTGCCGAGAATCGAGATGCCGCCGAGGATGCCAAGACGCCCATTCAGCGTCTTCTTGGCGATTTCTTCGCCGGCGGGCACAGAGACGAGCACGTCTACTCCGTGCGCGATCTCGTATAGGTCAAGCACTTCCTGCACGGTTTCGCGGATCATTTTCCGCGGAACCGGGTTGATCGCTGCTTGACCGATCTCTACCGGCAGGCCGGGCTTCGTCACGCGCCCGACGCCAATACCGCCATCAATGCCGACGCCAGGCTCGGCACGATAGCTTACGCGCACGATGATCTCCGCACCGTGCGTCGCATCGGGATCATCGCCGCCGTCCTTGATGACGGCGGCTTCGCCCCACAGCTGCGTGAACGCGCAGCTGTGCAGGGCAAACTCAACCGTTTCCCCGATGGGGATACGGATGTGCACGTGCGTTTGTGGCGATTGCTCGATGAGCGCCAGTAGAGCTGCTTTGGCTCCTGCGGTTGCGCAGGAGCCGGTGGTGTAGCCGTGGCGCAGCGGCTTGCCCGGTATTTCCTCCATAGGCGCTACTCCTTACGCGCCGCCATAATCGACAGCGCGTTGACGGCTGCAACGGCAACGGGACTGCCGCCCTTGCGGCCGATGTTCGTGATGAACGGAATGTCCAGCTTGGCCAGTTCATCTTTCGATTCCGCTGCGGAAACGAAGCCCACAGGCACTCCGACGATGAGCCCAGGCTTCGCGATTCCTTCTTTGACGAGGCGAATCAGCTCCAGCAGGGCTGTCGGTGCATTTCCGATGGCATAAATAGCGCCATCCGCTTCCTTAATCGCTTTGCGAATTGAAATTATTGCCCGAGTCGTGTTCAGACGCTTTGCTTCTTCCATGACATCCTTGTCCGAGATATATACTCTAACATCGCCGCCGAATTGCTCGATACGCGGTTTGCTGATGCCGACTTGCACCATCTGAACGTCGGCAACAACGAGTTTACCAGCTCGAATGGCAGCAATACCTGCCTCGATTGCTCTGGGGTGAAAGACAAGACTGCGTCCTAATTCAAAATCCGCTGAAGCATGAATCACACGCTGTACAACCGGATATTGCTCCGGTGTAAACGTATGCTCGCCTAATTCTTCAGTAATCATCTCAAAGCTTTTCTCTTCAATTTCTTGCGGTTGTACGGTTAACGGTTTAAAATCCGTGTGAAAATCCATCGTATTTAGCCCTCCTTATGAATGCTATCGTTTACAAATTGTATAACGCCTTGAAAGTCTGAATAGAGCGTCCCATATTCTAGTTCCGGTCTTCCTATCACAATACTCGGAATACCCATTTCCAGCGCTGCTTCGAGCTTCTCATCCACCGCTCCGACTTTCCCGCTTTCTTTCGTTATCATCAAGGTAACTTTGTAATGGTCATAGAGCGCTTTATTTAACTCTTTGGAAAAAGGGCCCTGCATAGCCACAATATTTTTCTGCTCAATCCCCAGTTCTTCGCATTTCTCCATATTATCTTGGCGTGGAAGCATCCGCGCGATGAGCCTTGTATCGGGAAGCCCAATCAGACGATCAGCAAAAATCTTCAACGTTTTGCTGCCGGTTGTCAGCATAATGCTGCCACGCTTCTCAGCTGCTAACTCTGCAGCTTGTTTATAATCATCAACCGTTGTAATGAGTGCCCCCTGTTCGATGGACAGGCTCTGACGTTCGAATCGAACATAAGGTACAGCTGCCAGCTTTGCAGCCGCCATCGCATTCTTCGACGCTTCCTCCGCAAAAGGGTGGGTCGCATCAACAACCACGCGTAAGCCTTTAACTTGAATTAGCTGATTCATATCATCTGCGGTCAGGCGGCCTGTGAGTACCGGAAGCCCTTCCGCCTCCATGCTCTTTGCTGCACTTTCGGTCACAACTGTTGTGAGCACAGAATAACCTGCTGCGCGAATCCCCAACGCCAGCTCCCTAGCGTCACTTGTTCCTGCAAGAACGAGAATCATCGTTTGTCACCTCTCGAATGGGCATGGTCATGATGTTCATGTTCATGCTTATGATCGTGGTCGTGATCATGTTTATGGTCGTGGTCGTGATGGTGGTCATGTTTATGTTCATGGTCGTGATGGTGATGATCGTCATGATCATGATGGTGATGATGATCGATATGCTTCATCGCCTCAAGCCGATATTGGCACATGTCGCAGTTCATCTTCACTTCATCCTGAAGCGCTTCCTGTGCGCGTCCAATCAAAATCTCTTGTAGCAGCGGATGGAATCCAAAATATGGAGCCATTTGGAATTGTTTATCCGGATATGTCTCCCGATATCCTTGAACCATTTGTTCCATTCGTTGAATCAAAACACCAGTAAACAGGAAATACGGCAAAATGATGACCTTCTTTGCACCGAGCAGCAAACAGCGCTCAATCCCAGCATCCATCAGAGGCGCTGTAACGCCAATAAAGGCTGTTTCCACCCATTTCACCTGAAGCTTCTCCCAGAATAAACGAGAGATTTTAAACAAATCGCTATTCGCATCTGCATCACTGCTTCCACGCCCAACGATGAGCAGCGCTGTTTCACCCAGATCTTCCTTCACTTGAACTCCGAGATCCTCAACCCTTGAAGATAAAATATCCAGAATTTGTTCATGTACCCCAATCGGTCTGCCGTATGTAAATTTCACCAATGGATATTTTAATTTCGCATCATCAATAGCAGACGGGATATGAATTTTCGCATGCCCAGCCGCAAATAAGATAATCGGAATGACAACAATATGAGTGGCCCCTAATTCAACACAGCGGTCAATTCCTTGCATGATCGTTGGTTGAACAAATTCCAGGAAACAGGTCTCGACAATTTGCTCTTTCATCTTACTCGCAATTTCTGATACAAAGAGGCGAACTTCCTCATTCCCGCCTTCTTCCCGACTCCCATGACCCACAAATAAAACAGCATTCATCCTTATTTCCCCCTAATCCTAATCGCCGCAAATGGCATTTTCGATGACGAAACCTACCATTTCTTGATGGCGGTAGCCTTCAATTTCTTTGACACGCTTGAAAAATTTATGAAACCGTTCGTTCGGATGTCCTTCTTTTTGGTAACGTTCCACGATCCTGCCCACTAAGTCGACAAGCTCCTCAGGAGCAATTCCTTCTGCAACGGGTTGAGCCGCATGTGCATTTCGACCTACTGTTTTTCCGCCAAGAAATAGATCGAATTTCTCTTTGCGATAGACGATGCCGATATCTTGCTGAACAGCTCCATAACAAGCCATGCCACACCCGTTAAAGCCAATTTTCAACTCTTTTGGTACTTCTAGATTGCCAATTCGATGATGGATGGCTTCCGCATAAGGAATAGACTCGCCTTTTTCCAAATTACAAAAGTCACATGCTTTGATTTGAGCAACATCACCAATCGGTGATAACAATAAACCAAGTGCACTTAGTTCGGATGTAATCTGCTTAGGGTTATTGGTTTGCACACGAACAATCAGTTGATGATGCGGGGAGTATTCGATGTCTCCACGATCTCCGACAATCTCGCCTAACGCACACAACTGGGCAGCTGTTAACTTTTTATTCGCGATACCCGGGCTTACGGCAAACTCAAAGATCGATTGGGTCGCAGTCAGCTTATTGTCAAATTCAAAAGACACCTCTTTAGTCCCTTTGGATACTAGCTGCAGGGCTTCCATTGCAAGTTGTAAGGAGTTGCTAGGTGACAAATTGGGCGATGACTTTAGCTGGGACGGTTCTTTACTCTCAGTCACCTCAGCATCCATAAGTTCATCTTCTTCATCAAACTCCTCCAAAGATTCATCTAAGTCCTGCCCATCCAGTTGTTCCAAAGCCCAAGGCTCAGCTTCAGATTTCAACCTTTGATGTGGTTTAAGCGGCTGTGTTTCAGCCCCTAAGGTGTATTTCCGCTGGTAACCGCGTGGTGTAATCATGAGACCGTCATACAGCTTAGTAGCGGAATTGCCAATAATAATGGTCGTTAACATGCCAATATCATGATTCAGCATATCAGCAAGCGTCGTCACAACCACATGCTCGCGGTCTCGATACGCGCTTTTAACAATCCCAACAGGTGTTGAAGGAGATCGATGCTTAAGGAGAATGCGCTGCGTCTCCACGATTTGTCTGGTCCGTCTACCGCTTCGCGGGTTATAGAGGGCAATGACGAAATCTGCCATTCCTGCTGCCTCAACCCGCTTCGCAATCAGCTCCCATGGCGTCAGATGATCACTTAAGCTGATGGTGCAAGAATCATGCATAATTGGTGCCCCTAGCAGAGATCCAGCCGAATGAACAGCAGAAATGCCCGGAATCACTTCCACTTGAACGCCATTCTCACGTGTCCAGCCTTGTTCCATCAATACCTCATAGACAAGACCGGCCATCCCATACACTCCAGCGTCTCCACTGGAAATTACGGCTACTTTCTTACCCTGCTTCGCTTGCCGCACAGCCTCTTGCGCACGACTCACTTCTTCCGTCATGCCGGTTCGAACTACTTGCTGTTCGGTTAACAGACCTGCGATAAGATCCACGTAGGTGTTATATCCGATGATGACTTCACTTTCCCCAATCGCTTCCCGTGCACGCTTCGTGATATGTTCAAAACTCCCCGCCCAAAGCCGATAATAAGCAGTTTTCCTGACATTTTGTAACACCCTTCCCCCGTTATTACACAAACAAAAAAAGCATCCCTAACATAAGTCATGTTAGAAATGCTTGGTAAATTACGACAGTTAATAAAACCAGAAGTAACCGCTCTCTAACACTCCCTAATTCCACGTAGGGTTCATGTGTTGTTGAATTAGGCAGGTCTCCTGACTTCATCATCCCCTTGCACCTTCCCAGGTTGTTACCCAGTGGCATGTTGCAAGGAGTTACCGTAATAAACGGCGATATTCACAGTGGCGGGTCCGTGCCGGTATTTCACCGGTCTTCCCTTTTAACCATACATCCGAATGGATATATGGCACCTAATTCCATTGATATGCAATTACGATCATCCTACCATCTATCGATAGGGTTGTCACGTATTTATTCATAGATGGCCTGGTAGAGTCCTTCCATCAGACTCTGGTAACTGCTTGGATTATAGGTAATTTCCGCAAAAGAAACTTGAATGACCTTGTTGATCGTTTTAACGATAAAAAAACTATCCTCCCCACGCTCCGGGTCAATATAGGTATAGCACTCTAAGTGACTGCTTCCCGTTTTTTGACGTAAAAATTCCGTTGCTTCCGCACTTAAATTCGCATATTTAGGCATAGTTAGGTTCCTTTCCATTAAACGAAGTGATGCTATCTATTATAACGTATTTTCACCCTTTGATTCCTATCAAAACGAGAAAGTATTTCTTTAATTTTCAGAATTTTCGTACTATAATGAATCTATCAAGATATCGCTTTCATTCTATGAAGGAGGAATTGATATGAGCAGTCATGAAACGAATGGATTGGTGTTTGTCTTTACGGGTACTAGCGGTTCTGGTCGTAAAACAATTGCCCATCACATTGCCAAAGAGCTTGGTTTCTCATCTGTCGTCTCCTACACAACTCGAACACCTAGACCCAAAGAAATCAACGGGAAGGATTATAATTTCATCTCCCGCAAAGTATTCATCGATAGTGACATTGCAGGTGAATTTTTTCAAACTGTTGAAATTGACGGGAATTTCTATGGTATTAAGAAAGCGGACATCGATGAAGCGCTTCGCAAAGATGGACTTATCTATGTCATTGTGAATCGTTATGCAGCTAACCGTTTCAAGTATACATTTGGAGAAAGAGCGATCCGCTTGTTCATCTATGTCAACAAACAAACGATCATGGAACGCATGCTTGCTCGAAACACGCCAACGGACGTCATTGACCACTACATGAACCACTACATAGAGGAAGTCTCCTACCGCAAGGATTGTGAGCATGTTTTTGAGAATATGAATTTACAAGAAACGATCGACAAAGTAAAAGCAACCATGCTCGCCCACATGCCAACTACAACTAGTTAAATGTGCTAAAAATGCCAAGAGACCCGGTGATCGACATCACCGAGTCTCTTTTTTACGATCTTACATTCATTTTAAAGGGGCTTTTTTCCTCTTCAAAGCCACGAATCCGCCTAATAGTGAAACCGGTACGATGACGACTAAACCAATCAACTCATACCATAATGGAATGCTATTATTGGTTAAAATGGAATCAAACCCGATTGCAGCGCCGATGACACCAATGATGGCAGCATTGAAATATTCGGCACGCTTCGCAACTTTAGCAGCAATGTATCCACCAAGAAACGACCAGAACAAACCAACGACCATAAGCAAAAGTAATAGACCCACATTCGAATATATTGCACTTACATCCTGCTCATTCACCGGGCGATTAGCAAAATATATACCGCCAATTAACGCACTCGATATCATTGTCCCCAAGTTATCAATCGCTACTCCAAGCAGTACACCCAGAAAATGAAATTTTCGTTCACTTTTTTGTTCAACCATAGATTATTCTTCTCTCCTGATCACTTCGATCTACCAACCTTATCCATAATACCATGTGGCCGCCTCAGTATCCAGTTCTTACCTAGATGACCTTGCAGACTCCGCTGTCTCTTCGGCCATCTTCTTCACGTATAAATTGCGCTTTTCAAGAAACTGAGTCATATAGTTAGCTAAAAACAAGCGATCAACAAGCTTCCCCAATCCTCCAAATGGTGAGGTATAATCGAACGTATCAACCATCAAAGTGCCTTGCTCTACAGTTACAAATTCATGTGTATGATGAAATCGCTTGAACGCTCCTCTTACCATTTCATCAACAAAGTAATGCGGCTTCTCCATCCCCGTAATCTGGGCAGTCAACTTCTGCTTAATACCAAAATGATAAGCTTCCCAAGTCACTGTTTCTCCACACTCAATCAACCCTTGCGTCCTGCCGGCTATCGCTCTTTCCCTCGTTTGGGAGGTTGATTCCGCATGGATATCTATACTCCTAGCCAAATCAAAACACACTTCAATTGGTGCTTGAATAAGTAACTCCTGTCGTATTATTGGCATTGACTCCTCTACTTCCACCAAGTTTCTATCGGATAATCCGCGGCATTCACTTGGACAGTTTGACCTATTTTCGGTGTGAGAATTGACACTTTGTTAGCATGTGCGGCCTTTGCGGCACGCTCTACCGGATCTGTCCAGTCGTGTAAGGCTAGCGTAAATGCCCCCCAATGTATTGGAATCATCAGCTTTCCTTTCACATCCAGATGAGCTTGGACTGTTTCTTCCGGCATCATATGAATATCAGACCAGCGATCATCGTACTGACCGCACTCCATCAGCGTAAGATCGAATGGACCATACTTCAGCCCAATTTCTTTGAAATGAGAGGAATATCCGCTATCACCGCTGAAGAAGATATTGGAATGCTTTCCTTTGATCACCCACGAGCACCATAGGGAAGCCCCACGGTCCGTCAAGCTTCTCCCCGAAAAATGTGTAGCCGGCGTACAGGCCAATGTCAAACCATCGTACTTAAACTCCTCCCACCAATCATGCTCTTCGATCTTTTCAGGCTGCACACCCCATCTGATTAGATGACCCCCAACCCCTAACGGGACTAAAAATTTGTTCACTTTATGCTTTATTTTCATGATCGTTCCATAATCCAAATGATCATAATGATCATGTGACAAAACGACCGCATCAATCACTGGCAGCTGCCCAATTTCAAAAGGCAATCCACCGCTATATCTGCCCTTCCCGAACCATGGAAACGGCGAAGGAGCTTTCCCGAACATGGGATCTAATAATAAGGCTTTTCCATCGATCGTTAGTAAGGAAGACGAATGACCAAACCAGGTCACTTTCGTTTCCATATCCTTGGTCAAATTCGGTGTTTCCATTGCTAAATGCGTCATTGGACGTCGATTAGGACTGCTTTTCGCAAATTCTAGCAAGATCCCCACTGTATTCCCGAAGCCCATATTCATCATGGTAGGGACAGGATTTTGGAATTTCCCATTCACATACTGAGAAGATCGAGAGAAAGCCTGTGCCTTCTCCTTCGAGGGTCTCCGTCCAAAAACAGGATAAACATTCATAAAAAGAACAATAACGCACACAATTCCCACTATAATACTCGTCCATATAAGTAACAACTTCTATGCCGCCTCCAAGACCATTTTGTATGACCGTTCCATCTTTGAAAAATAATTGATTAGAAGTATAACGTAAATCCGTATGGTATGGTTCCAAGAATTATGGCGACCAGATTTAACAAAAAAAGAACGCTCTGGATAAGAGCGCCCCTCTTTATGATATGTAGGATTAGAGCCATCAATTCATTACGTTAGACTCGATCGTGACCAATTCATACAAATCATTCACATCACACCCTAGGGTGTCAGCGATAGATATTGCAGACTTAAGCGGCATGATTCTTTTGTTTTCAACAAAGTCGGTAATTCGCTCTGGCTTGTAAAGCAAAGTTCGAGCGAGTTCTCCAACCGTCATGTTGGATTCAAGCAATCGCTCACTAAGTAGGCAGCGACCGAGCTCATATTTCATGCTGATGACCTCCGAAAAATGACAAAGATTCTAACCCTCTCAAGAAACCTTATGCTCGATGCGAAGCTTATCAGCAACCATCGCGATGAACTCCGAATTTGTCGGTTTGGACTTCGAGATGTTAATCGTATACCCGAAGATAAATGAGATGGAATCAATGTTGCCGCGCGTCCAAGCAACTTCAATCGCATGACGAATGGCACGCTCAACACGGCTAGGTGTAGTCTTGTACTTCTCAGCGATAGCTGGGTACAAAGTTTTGGTGATCGCACCAAGGATTTCGATATTATTGTAGACCATCGTGATCGCTTCGCGAAGATATTGATATCCTTTAATATGCGCAGGAACGCCGATTTCATGTATGATGCTAGTGATATTAGCATCTAAATTCTTACCTTTAGGCATATGTACAATATTTGCACGTGTCGTTGAAGTCGTTGCGGATGCTTGATTGTTGCCAACAAGCTGGCGAATACGATTCGTTAGCGTTTCCATATCAAAAGGCTTGAGAATGTAGTAGGAGGCTCCAAGTTGCACAGCTTTTTGAGTGATATTTTCTTGCCCAAAAGCGGTTAGCATGATGATTTTCGGTTGTGTGGGAAGATTCATCTCACGCATTTTTTCAAGTACACCCAGGCCATCCAAGTGAGGCATAATAATATCTAAAATGAGTACATCCGGCAATTCACGTTGTTGTTCAAGAAAACGAAGAACTTCGTTGCCATTGTACGCCACTCCTACAATTTCCATATCCTCTTGCTCACCAATGAACTCTGATAATAAATGGGTAAACTCACGATTGTCGTCTGCTAGTAACACTTGAATTTTTTGCAACTTAAAATCCTCCTTTAGCTACTCAAACAAGTTGGTATTTTCTCTCTTAAGTAAAGGTATTCGACACCCCAACTTAAATTCCTTCTGTCGAATATTATTTTTCTTTTCTTTTAATTCACTTTCTTATATAATTATAAATTTATCTTCTATTTCCAACATTCTTCGACAAATTCGTTGTAAATCGTGTTTTCCCTTGTAGAAAGAGGTTAAGATAAAATAAAGAATCAAAGGCTGTTAACTCGCCTTTGATTCTTTGTAAGAGGCTCCTGATGAAGGTCTAAGAATAATACCTGAGTCCTGAAGCATCCACTCTATGAAACAACCGTAACCACTTGTAGGATCATTTACAAATACGTGAGTAACGGCTCCGATTAACTTGCCATTCTGGATAATGGGGCTGCCACTCATTCCTTGCACAATACCGCCTGTCTTATCTAACAATCGTGGATCCGTGATTTTAATGACCATCCCTTTTGTTCCTGGAATGTCTTGTTTGGACACATGGACGACTTGAATGTCAAATTTCTCAACCTTCTGTCCTTCCACGACCGTATAAATTTGAGCAGGGCCTTCTTTCACTTCTTCTGCAAAAGCAACAGGTATGGCTTCCTTATCCAGGCTGTGGTCAGGAGCAGCATACATTTTTCCAAAAATACCGAATGCCGTATTTCTTTCAATATTACCAATGACTTTACTATCTTTGTACAAGGTAGCATGTTTCTCGCCGGGATCTCCATTATGACTCTTGGAAATAGAGGTCACATTCGAATACACAATATCGCCGTCACCAACGATGATTGGCGTTTGGGTATCCATATCTGTGATAACATGTCCAAGTGCCCCGTAGACGCCTTGATCGGGTGCGTAGAAGGTTAGAGTACCAACACCCGCCGCTGAATCTCGAATGTACAAACCTAAGCGATAGGACTTATCTACGACGTCATAGACAGGCTGCAGCTTAACAAGAATCTCTTCATTGTTACGAAGGATTTTTAGCTCCAGCGGTGTTTTGCTTTCTCCGGATTTGGCTACAAGATCAGCAACTTTACTAACATCCTTGGAGTCTTTGCCATTGATCTTAGTAATTAAATCACCAACTTGAATTTTCGCTTCTTCACCTGGTGAAACTTTTTGGTCTTGGGCAACAGTTACTAAATGATGACCTACGACCAAAATACCGGCAGACTTAATTTTCACACCGATTGTTTGACCACCTGGGATGACTTTCAAATCCGGTACGACATTGACTTTAACGGTCTTGATGGGGATTGCGCCGAACAGCTTGAGCTTCATTTCTGTTTGCCCAGAGTGATCTGATTGCAAAGAGATGGGTTCTTTCAAATTAACTTGAAATGAGTGCTTGGCATTGCCGTTAACCTTTACAATATCCGTATCTTTTACCGTGACTTGGGCGTTGACCGGCATTGTTAGTTGGAGCTGCTTCCCCTGCCCGCTGAATAAGCGAAGTTCCTGGGGGAAGGAGGCAAAGCTTTGAAAAGGCGGAGACAAACTTACCATACAAACGAAGAAGACGAGCAGGAGTCCGAACAATCTTTTTCTTTTGCTGGATTGCAATATCTTCACGCTCCTTCACACTTCCTTAAGCCCTGACGATTGTCGTCGTCAAATGCGTACCTATAAGTTAACCCCACTCTCTTCGTTTTATAACTGAAAATGCTGACTATCTATACTTTCATGCCCTTGCTTTCTTATTTCTTGCCATGGCAAGCATTTCCCCTGCATGATGCAGGGTGGTTTCCGTCACTTCGACACCCCCGAGCATTCTCGCTAATTCCTCAATTCGTCCAGAATCAGGCATATCTTGAACTCGCGTAAATGTACGTTCTTGATCTACTTCTTTACGAATGTAGAAATGAACATCTGCAAAACTAGCCACTTGAGGTAAATGCGTAATCGAGAAAACTTGGCAATTTGTCGACAATACGGACATTTTTTCTGCAATTGCTTGCGCCGCGCGGCCGCTTACACCTGTATCTACTTCGTCGAAAACAAGTACAGGAATTTGATCAATGCGTGCAAATATGGTTTTCATTGCGAGCATAATACGAGAGAGCTCCCCGCCTGAAGCAATTTTACTTAGTCCGCGTAAAGGCTCTCCAGGATTGGGTGCCATGAGAAACTCAATTTGGTCGATCCCTTGCCGTGAGTAGCGTACTTTGTTGCCTCCAACTAGAATGCCGCGTTCGTCAAGTATTTGTTCCACTTGTACACGAAACTGCGTGCGTTCCATCTGCAGATCGCGAAGTTCATGCTCAATTTGATTTGCAAGCTGTTCAGCAATCCCTTTGCGCAAATTGGAAAGATCCAAAGCCGCTACACCCAACTGCTTTTCCTCAGTCGCAAGCTTGTCTTCTAATTTACGAATATGCTCATCTTTATTTTCAATGGTATCGACTTCATTTTTAATTTTATCCAAATAAACGAGTATTTCTTTAATATTCTCTCCATATTTTCGCCTTAGAGACGTGATCATATCTAATCTTTGTTCAATAAAATCCAAACGCGAAGGGTTAAACTCGATACCATCTCGGTAATCACGCAGTTGATATGCAGCGTCTTCCATTTGATAATAAGCGGATTGCGCCTGCTCGAGAAGTGGACTTAGCTTCGTTGGATCCAGTTGAACGATATCTTGCAGTCTGGAAACCGCCTTGCCGGCAGCATCCAAACCACGGTTCGTTGCATAGAGAAAATCATAAGCCTCAGAAGAGCTTTGAAATAATTTCTCCGCGTTAGCCAGCTTTCGCTTTTCTTCGATTAACGTCTCATCTTCTCCGACTTTGAGCTTTGCAGCCGAAATTTCATCGATTTGAAAACGATATAAATCTAGCATTTGAAGCGCCTGTTTGCTTGTTTCTTGAAGCTCTCGAAGCTCTTTTTGCAGCTTCATATATTGATCATAGCTAGCTTGATAGCTTTTCTTTGCAGCCGCAACTTCGGAATCTCCGAATAAATCAAGAGAATCAATATGTTCATCCACATTCAACAGGGATTGATGCTCGTGCTGACCATGAATATTAACCAGCCACTCCCCTGTTTGGCGAAGCATCGTCAAGTTAACAAGCTGACCATTAATTCGGCTAGAGCTTTTGCCTGATGCGGTGATTTCTCTACGAATGACCAAATGCTCACTCGCATCTGCACTTATGCCGAGTTCTGTAAGCGTATGCCAAACTGGATGCGTAGGCGGTAATTCGAACATCGCTTCAATCTCTGCCTTGTCCGCGCCATAGCGTACCAGCTCCGAAGATCCTCTCCCCCCAACAATAAGTGTTAAGGCATCGATAATGATGGATTTACCTGCACCAGTTTCTCCTGTTAAGACATGAAAACCTGCTTTGAAACGAATATGTACATGTTCAATTACAGCCAAATTACGAATCGAAAGTTCTGTAAGCATATGCTCCTCCTGAAATTAAGATAGTAATGACATGACTTCATCCACAAAAGTAAGGCTATTCTCTTTGCCGCGGCAAATCACAAGAATGGTATCATCTCCGCAAATCGTTCCCATAACACCGTTCCACTCCAGATTATCAATAAGTGCGCATATCGTGTTCGCGGTGCCTGGCAAACATTTCATAACGACAAGATTGTCGGTATGGTCAATGCTAACAAAATGGTCACTCAAAGCTCTACGTAGTCTCTGCATCGGGTTAAATCGCTGATCAGCAGGCATGGAGTACTTATATCTGCCATCGTCCAAGGGAACCTTTATCAGATGAAGCTCTTTGATATCGCGTGAGACTGTCGCTTGTGTGACATGAAAACCGGCAGCTCGAAGAGTTTCTACCAATTCATCCTGAGTCTCAATCTCGTGATTCGTAATGATCTCTCTGATTTTTACATGCCTTTGACCTTTCATCCTTACACCTCTATATGAAATGTGATTTTTTTAATTTTGTTTAGAGCCATATCCACATAAAGCAACCCATCAGCTTCTGGATAAATCAGACTATAGGCTAGCAGCATGTCGCGAACGGCACTACCTGTCATTTCAAGCGGTTTTCGTTCCTTTGCTACTTTCACGAGGTAAATGTGCTCTTCTTTCTGAGCAAAATAGTCGATAAATAACCGGCTTTCCAGTTGTTCTCTTTCATTGATCGTCATCCTGATGGGAATTTTGGTTTTACCGGCAAGTACATCGAAGCCAGCTCCTTCAAGCAGCTCCACGACTTCGTCCTGCGGGATGTCTGAGTGTCTAGGAATCCTTCTTCGCTTCTTATTCGGTCCGTCCAGCCATCGTTGGAATCGCCAAAAGATAATGCCTACAACTATGATCAGGATTAACAAAATGACTTTAACATCGCCTTGTTCCATGTCCTCACCTCGCCATAGTATTCGCGGATTTACATGGAAAATCCTTCTTTATGAAGCAAGGATAAACGACTCCGTTGTCCCTTAGGGACGAAGTGAAAAAACCCATCTCTGGGCCGCAAAAGGCGTTCTCAAAGATGAGTTTATTTGCCATGCAATTTTTGTGCTTCTTTGACTGTCTCAGCAATCAAAGCTTTCAGAGAAGAAGCATCAGCTAGAGACGTATTGTCATCCGTATTACTTGACCAATAGGCAAGGAATTCAATATTCCCTTCCCCTCCAGTGATTGGTGAGTATGTCAGTCCTTTCAGGCGAAAGCCTAACTCTTCTGCAAAAGTTAACACAGTGGTCAGCACATCCACATGCACATCTGGATCGCGTACAACACCGGATTTGCCGACTTTCTCTCTTCCTGCCTCGAACTGAGGTTTAATAAGGGCAACCACCTGCCCCTGATTTAATAAGATCTCCTTCAGTGGCGGTAAAATAATTCGCAGCGAAATGAAAGAAACATCTATGCTTGCAAAGGTAGGTCGCGGACCGTTCAAATCCTCCATTTTCGTATAGCGAAAATTCGTTCTCTCCATCACATGAACACGTTCATCATTACGAAGTGACCAGTCCAATTGATTATAGCCAACATCGACGGCGTACACAGAAGCAGCACCATTTTGCAGAGCACAGTCGGTAAATCCGCCTGTTGAGGCTCCGATATCAAGCATAACAGCTCCATTTAAATCGATATCAAATTGTTTCAATGCCTTCTCTAACTTAAGGCCGCCTCTGCTTACATAAGGATGAATGGCACCTTTCACTTTCAAAACAGCCTTCCGGCTAATCTTCATTCCCGCTTTATCAACAGGTTCTTCATCAGCAAAAACAAGGCCAGCCATAATGGCGGCCTTTGCTTTTTCTCTGCTTTCGAAATAGCCTTGCTCAAGAAGCAATAGATCTAATCGTTCTTTATCCGATGACATTGTGTTTGTGTTACTCCTATTCTTATCATCCATAGCCTTAAGCTCGTTGTCGTTTACGCGGCACTAGCTTCTTCACTTCAGCGATTAAGTTTTGTGTGGTAAGTCCAACTTCTTCACGTTGTTCCTTCACGCTACCATGCTCTACGAAGTAATCCGGGATACCCATAATGTGAACGTTCAATCCAACAACCCCTTTGGCTGCATAGAATTCCAGTATGCTGCTGCCAAATCCGCCTTGGATTGCCCCTTCTTCCATCGTGATAAGTGGAATAGACTCGCTTGCTAATTGAAGTAAGCAGGCTTCATCAAGCGGTTTGATAAACCGTGCATTCACAATGCGAAGGTTAATGCCTTCCTTTGCTAATTGTTCGGCTGCTTCTTCCGCAATCTGCACCATCGGTCCAACTGCAAGTACAGCAGCATAATCCCCGTCGCGCAAAGTCTCCCACGTACCAATTGGAATTGCTTTGGGCGCTTCAACAGTGCTCGCTCCCGTTCCACTATTTCTAGGATAGCGGTATGCAATAGGTCCATCATTGTACTCAATAGCAGTCTGCATCATATCTCTTAACTCACGTTCGTCCTTCGGCATCATAAGCACCATGTTCGGAAGCGTCCGTAAAAATGAAATATCGTAAGCGCCATGATGGGTCTCGCCATCTGGACCTACAAACCCTGCACGGTCAATAGCAAACGTTACGTTCAGCTTCGGACGGCAAATGTCGTGGACAACTTGATCGTAAGCTCTCTGTAGAAAAGTAGAATATACCGCAAATACAGGTTTCAGACCTTCACTCGCAAGTCCTGCACAAAGTGTAGCCGCATGCTGCTCCGCAATACCGACGTCAATCATCCGATTGGGAAACTGCTTCGCGAACTTCAGCAACCCAGAGCCTCCCGGCATTGCCGGCGTAACCGCAACAATTCTGGAGTCCTTCTCAGCAAGCTCGATTAACGTATTCCCAAAAATTTCTGTATACATAGGAGGACCTACGGATTTAAGCACTTGACCTGATTCGATCTTGTAAGGTCCCGGACCATGCCAACTGTGCGAATCCTGTTCAGCAGGCGTATACCCTTTTCCTTTGGTCGTAACGACATGAACAAGCACAGGACCGTTGACTTTCTCGGCCTGTTTAAGCGTATCAAGCAATACCGGCAAATTATGTCCGTCTACAGGACCAATGTATGTGAAACCTAATTCCTCAAACCAAACACCGTTCAGTACAAAATATTTGAGACTGTCCTTCAGCTTTTCCGCGGTTTTGGCCAAGGTGCCGCCGATGGCAGGAATTTTCTTAAGTAAATGTTCAACTTCTTCTTTGGCCTTTAAATAATGACGATCCGAACGAATTTTGCTCAAATAATTATGAATCGCCCCGACATTGGGCGCAATCGACATTTCATTGTCATTCAGAATGACCATAATATTTTTCTTCTCATGACCAATGTGGTTCATTGCTTCTAATGCCATACCGCCAGTAATAGCCCCATCACCGATAACAGCAACAACTTTATTATGTTCACCTTTAAGATCGCGGGCCATCGCCATTCCCATAGCGGCTGACAGCGAGGTACTGCTATGACCGGCTTCCCAGACGTCATGTTCACTTTCAGAGCGTTTTACGAATCCACAAAGTCCCTTGTACTTACGCAGAGTATCGAATTTATCTTTGCGACCGGTTAAAATTTTGTGGACATAAGCTTGATGACCCACATCAAAAATAAATTTATCATACGGGCTGTGGAACAAGGTATGTAAAGCAATGGTGAGCTCAACCACACCTAAATTGGAGGACAAGTGTCCACCTGTAACGGACAGCTTCTCTATCAGAAATTGACGGATTTCACCAGCCAATGTCTCAAGCTCCGTCAAGGATAAACGCTTCAAGTCCTCAGGCCGATTGATTTGTTCGAGCAGCACGCTTGTTTCCTCACTTTCAATGTGAAAATGCTAAGATTTCACCATTATATCATAGTTTTGGGTATTACGTGTAAAACGGCAACAAACACAAGGGATAGTGCACCTTATAAAAGATTAATGATCCCTCTGCATTAAGTAATCCGCCAGTTGGAGAAGCCTCTCCGGGTGCGCAATCTGTGCACGAAGTAACGTTTCTTTGGCGTGATTCGTTAAATCCTTGACCTTCTGCTCCGAAGTTTCCATTCCAATAAAAAAGGGATAGGTTACCTTTTGCTGCTTCTCATCGCTCTTCACGGGTTTACCTAACTTCTTCTCATCTCCGATAATATCCAAAATATCATCCTGAATCTGAAAAGCAAGACCAATCGCATTGCCGAATTCACTAAGTGCACTCAGTTGCGCTTCCGTTGCGCCCGCAATATGACCGCCGGCACGTAAGGAGAAAACAATGAGATCACTTGTCTTATGCGTATGAATGAAAGCTAATTCTTCAAGCTTTGTTATGCCTTGCTCCCCGAGCATATCAGCGGCTTGACCGCCAACCATCCCTCTTGCTCCTGCATATACGGCAAGTTCTTCTGTAATGGCCAGCACGCGTTCTGCTGGAATTCCATGACTTTTATGAGCTTGCGTAATGCTGAAGAATGCTTGAGTCAGCAGTGCATCGCCAGCTAGAATGGCCATGGCCTCACCATACACCTTATGGTTCGTCAGCTTGCCACGGCGATAATCATCATTATCCATGGCTGGCAAATCGTCATGAACCAGGGAGTATGTATGAACCATCTCAATGGCTAGCGCAACAGGCATTGCTGCTTCTAGAGAACCCCCAAGCACTTCAGCTGCTGCGAGTACCAGAATGGGGCGCAAGCGCTTGCCTCCAGCCATTAAGGAGTAGTTCATGGACTCACGAAGTGAACCAGGAACGTCCCATGCTGCAGGCAGCGCTTGGATTAAAGCCGCTTCGACCATGTCTGCATGGGAAGCTATATATTCATGAATCGTTGACGTCTTATTCAACCTAATTCCCCTTATCTTCCAAGACAGGTTGGAAAGGCTTCCTGCTCACAGTGCCCGTTTCACCTTCAACCAGCATCTCAATTTTCTTTTCTACTTGTTCTAGCTTCACACCGCATAGATGGGAGAGCCGAACGCCTTCCTGATATAGCTCAATGGCTTTCTCCAAAGGCACATCACCGCTTTCCAATTGGGCAACAATGCGCTCCAGCTGTTCAATGGCCAATTCAAAACTAACTTCCGTTTCACTCGTTGACATCTTTGTTCTCCTCCATCCCCGATACCTGACAATTCAATCTTCCGTCCTTCAGACGAATCTTAACGAAATCCCCCACCTTCACTTGGGAGACTGAACGAATGAGCTGCTGCTCATCTTCATCGTACGCTAAGCTGTAGCCCCGCTGCATGACCTTCAGCGGGCTGAGGGCGTCCAAATGACGGACGCCTGACTGCCACTCCTGCTTCTTCGTACGCAGGAGGGTCTGCATCGCCGTGAGCATCTGCCGCCCCGCCGTATCCAAGCGACGCCTTGCCGACACGGCCTGCTCTTTGGGATTGAAGCTAGATAAGCGGCGCTCCAGCTTCGATCGCCGTTCCGCCAGCAGAGTGAGGCGCTGGCGCATGCGGTAACCGAGCTGCTCCGCCAGCCGGTCGAGCCGCTCCGCAGGCTGCATCAGCAGCTGCCTGCGGGGGTTCGTCAGGAACGGGGAGCGCTTCGCGCGCTCCAGCCGTTCCTGCTTGCGGCGCAGCTGCTGGAGCAGCCCGTAGTGCAGCCGCTGCGCGAGCTGCGACAGCTGCTGCTTCAGCTCGTGGTGGTGCGGCACCGCGAGCTCGGCCGCCGCCGTAGGCGTCGGCGCTCTGAGATCGGCGACGAAGTCTGCGATCGTGAAGTCCGTCTCGTGGCCGACGGCCGAGATGATGGGAATCGCGGAGGCTGCGATAGCCCGCGCAACGGCTTCCTCGTTGAACGCCCAGAGCTCCTCGAGCGAGCCGCCGCCGCGGCCCACGATGAGCACGTCGGCTTCACCGAGCCGATTCATCGCTTCGATCGCTTTGACGATCGAAGGCGCCGCTTGCGCTCCCTGTACCAATACCGGGTACAGGAGGATCGGAATCGACGGAAAACGCCGCTGCAGTGTGATGATGACATCACGAATAGCGGCTCCCGTCGGAGATGTGATCACGCCGATCGCGCGTGGAAACCGAGGAATCGGTTTCTTGCGCTCCGCCGCGAACAGCCCTTCCCCTTCGAGCTTCTTCTTGAGCTGCTCGAAGGCCAAATACAAACTGCCGATGCCATCAGGCTGCATCGCCGTCACATAGAACTGATACGCTCCGTCTCTTTCGTATACGGAAATATTACCGCGAGCGATCACTTTCGTTCCCTCTTTCGGTATAAAACCGAGCTTCTGGTTATGCGAAGCAAACATGATGCTTTTTAGCCTGCCATCCGCATCTTTGATCGTAAAATACATATGACCACTGGAATGGTGAGTAAAATTAGAGATTTCCCCACGAACCCAAACATCCTGCAGACGGGAATCGCCCTCTAGCATGAGTTTAATATACCGGTTCAAATCCTTGACAGATAAAATCTTCGTCTCGTTTCTCGCCATACTCCTGATTAAACACTCACATTCGCTTTAGCTGCGCGACTTGCTGCATCTACAGTGTTGCGAAGCAGCATGGTAATCGTCATTGGACCTACGCAACCGGGTACGGGTGTGATTGCACTTGCAATCTCTTTAACCGCTTCGAAATCAACATCCCCGGTCAATTTACCGTCAGCAGGACGATTCATCCCCACATCGATAACGACGGCACCAGGCTTCACGTGATGAGCTTTAATCAAATGCGCTTTTCCAACAGCAACAACAAGAATATCCGCTTGTTTCGTAATTTCCTCCATATTCGGAGTACGAGAGTGAACAACGGATACTGTCGCATGCTCGCGCAGAAGCAGCATAGCCATTGGTTTGCCTACGATGTTGCTTCTTCCTACTACAACAGCGTGCTTACCAGCTATTTCTACTCCCGTGCGTTTTAGAATTTCGATAACACCATGCGGGGTACATGGCTTCATGCCGTCTTTGCCAATCATCAAGTTACCGACATTAATGGGGTGGAAACAATCTACATCCTTAAGCGGATCAATTTCATCAACAACAGCTTCTTCATTGATATGCTTAGGCAGCGGTGATTGAACAAGAATGCCGTTAATTCGGTTATCACTATTAAATTTATGAATAAGTGCGATTAACTCTTGTTGCGTTGTATGTTCTGGCAAACGATGAACTTCGGAATAAATCCCTACATCATCGCAAGCCTTCGCTTTGTTTCTTACATATACCTGTGAAGCCGCATCTTCTCCAACAATAACAACGACAAGACCAGGCTGGTTGCCTTGCGCAGTTAGCGCGGCCGCATCCGACCTGATCTCCTCACGGATGGAACTCACGAGTTCTTTCCCATTAATAACTTGTGCAGACATGTTATTTCCCCCTAAGAGTTTTGTGAAAAACTTAATGGCTATATATAAATGGTTGAATAATCAATGTTAATTAGGACGGTGTAACTTTGCCCTTTAAATCTTCAACTTCTTTAATCATTTTACCAAGTACACCGTTAACGAACTTACCTGACTCCTCCGTGCCATAATGCTTGGCTAAATCAATCGCCTCATTGACGACAACTTTAGGTGGAACATCGTCCCTATACAGCATTTCATACACTGCTAAACGCAGCACTTCACGATCAATCCGTGAGAGCCTGTCCATCGCCCATCCTTTTAAGTACTCTTCAAGCAGTTCATCAATTCTAACTTTGTTACTGTATGTACCCTCAACGAGTTCAATGATGTAAAGAGGGTCAATTTTATCGCCGGAAAAATTCAACTCTGTTTCATTATCGTTCTCTGCTTCATGAATCGCAATTTGGACAGCTTCCTGAGGTGTAGCCTCGTTCATCTGGATTTGGTAAAGGCTTTGTACAGCAATTTCTCGTGCAACTCTGCGTTTCATTGTGGTCCTCCTAAAGTTTTCGCCAGAAAACTGACTTCGTAAGCATTCGATTGTGTAATTCGTCCTAAAAAACTCTTTTTACTAGTATACGTCATATTGGAATGAATCCAAACAAAAAAATCCATGGTAGAACCAGGGATTTTAGCGAAACATTCTCCATTTTTGCGTGAGATAGCGCCAAATGTCTTCTAGAATGACGAATCTTTCTTTCCGATCCAGTTTGTTCCCTACATACAAGCCGAGCAGAACAATGAATCCAAAGATCAACATATCCCAAAAACCAAAAAATAAATAAATGAAGCCGAAGAAAACGCCTGCTGCCACTCCGATCACTTTGCCCCTATGGGACTCCCACAGCTCATTCCACATGAGTGGGTTCACCTCTATTCGACTCGGCTTTTAAAAGTTGGGGCTGATTGCACGATGTTCGCTACGAATACGGTAACGGAAGCTACAGGAATGCCAGTAATATCTTCGATGTAACTTTTCACAGTACTTTGCATCTCTTCAGTAAGCTCAGGAATCGAACTTTCCCCATCCACAATCGTTCTGATCGTAATCTCTAAACCTGATTGATTCACCCTTACTCGGGCGCGAAGATCTTTGGCACCTTTGGTACGACCAGCAGCTTTCAAAGATAAATTCTCAACAGTTTCAATCGAGATACGAATATCTCCGAAATCCGTTCGTTGGTCGATAGATGGTGCCTGAGAACGGCCACGACGCAGTGTTAAAATGAGAAAACGAACAGAGATCAGCAGCATGATCAAGCTGATAATTATCGCCGGATAAGCAAAGCTTTTTTCGAAATAAAAATTACTTAGCATTTGACCTGCTTGTTCTAACGGGATCCAGCTTGAAGCTGTGAACAAAACAACGATAGAAGCAACTAGAATAATTAGGCTATAGAGAAGTAGCAAGAGCCTGTCCACAATTTTACCCACGTAAGCTTGTCCCCTTCCTATAGTTAGAGGAAACCCCCTGCAACCTGTAGGGGGTTTCAATTGATCCATATGGATGCAGCAATCCGCCTATTTCACACGATGGGCAACTGCTGTTTCTTCTTCAACCGGTTTATCTGCCTGTTTAAAATGAACATCATGAATATGAACGTTGACTTCAACAACGTTTAAGCCTGTCATCGATTCAATGGCCTGCTTCACATTATGCTGAATGTCGCTTGCAACTTCAGGAATTCGATTGCCATATTCAATAATGATGGAGACGTCAATGGCTGCTTCACGTTGTCCGACTTCTACCTTTACGCCTTTGGACAAATTCTTACGTCCAAGCAATTCAGCAATGCCGCCAGCTAATCCGCCACTCATCCCCGCTACTCCTTGCACTTCCACCGTTGCCAAACCGGCAATGATTTCGATAACCTCGGGGGCAATTTGGATGCTGCCCATGTCTGTTTTGACGTAATCCGGAGCGATTGTGCTCATTGTGGCACCTCCTTAGAGTTTGTAATGCAAACTTACTTCGTAAGCATTTTTTTGCTTAATCCATGGTTTGGATAAGCCATCTTAATTTATAACTATACCATTTCACCAAAAATATGACAAATGTTTGTCTACGATTCTGGATCATTCACATCGTGCTCTTCCAAGAACTTAATATCATGGTCACCCTTGATAAATTTCTTGTGCTCAAGCAGCTTCAAATGGAATGGAATCGTCGTGTTCACACCGTCCACTGCAAATTCGGTGAGCGCTCTTTTCATACGGGCAATCGCTTCTTCTCGCGTACTTCCCCAAACAATGAGCTTAGCGATCATGGAATCGTAGTGCGGCGGGATTGTGTAGCCCGGATATACCGCGCTGTCAACACGAACGCCAAAACCACCTGGCGGCAAGTAAAATTTCACTTGACCCGCTGAAGGCATGAAGTTCCGGTTCGGATCCTCCGCATTCACACGGCACTCGATGGCCCATCCATTGATGCGGACGTCCTCTTGTGCAAAAGATAGGGGATTGCCTTCAGCTACACGAATCATCTCTTGGATGATATCGATTCCTGTAATCATTTCGGTTACCGGATGCTCAACTTGAATTCTCGTGTTCATCTCCATGAAGTAGAAATTACCATCAGGGCCGAGTAGGAACTCAAGAGTTCCAGCACCGGAATAATTAACGGCTTTCGCTGCACGAACGGCCGCTTGCCCCATCGCCGTGCGTGTTTCAGCTGTCAGAATCGGGCAAGGAGCTTCCTCAACAAGCTTCTGTCTACGGCGCTGAACGGAACAGTCACGCTCACCTAAGTGAACTACATTACCGTGTTTATCAGCTATAATTTGAATTTCAACATGCTTCATGCCTGTTAAGTATTTCTCTAAATATATACCTGCGTTGCCAAAAGCATTTTGTGCTTCTTGCTGCGCTGCTGTAATTTGCTGAACAAGTGTTTCCTCGTTCTCGGCAATACGTATCCCTTTACCGCCGCCGCCTGCTGTTGCTTTAATGATGATCGGGTAACCGATATCTCTAGCAATGACAATCGCGTCGTCAATGTTCTCAACCAAACCGTCAGAACCAGGAATGATCGGTACTCTCGCTTCTTTCATCGTTTGCTTGGCAACCGCTTTATCACCCATACGGCTAATCGCATCCGGGGATGGACCGATAAAGGTAATATTGCAGCTCTCGCAAATTTCTGCGAAGTCCGCATTTTCTGCTAAGAAGCCATATCCCGGATGGATAGCATCACATTCCGTTAGTGTAGCAACACTCATCAAGTTCGTGAAGTTCAAATAGCTGTCTTTGGAAGCAGTCGGCCCAATACAATAGGCTTCGTCGGCTAGACGCACATGAAGCGCATCACGATCAGCTTCTGAATAAACAGCTACTGTATAAATGCCAAGCTCACGACAAGCCCGGATAATACGAACAGCAATTTCTCCGCGATTCGCTATTAGGATTTTATGAAATTCCATTGTTTTTCCTCCTAAAAGTTTTCCGTTAGGAAAACTTGCATCATAAGCGTGTACTGAGTTTTGCTCAAGCAAAACTGCGTCATAAGCATAAGCTTACTGATCGCTTACTCTGGTCTAACTAAAAATAAAGGTTGTCCATACTCAACAAGCTGACCGTTATCTACGAGCACTTCAACGATTTCACCTTTAATTTCAGCTTCGATTTCATTCATCAATTTCATAGCTTCCACAATACAGACGACGTTTTTGTCGCCTACTTTGGAGCCAACACTTACGAAAGGAGCAGAGCCAGGAGAAGCAGACTGGTAGAAGGTTCCTACCATCGGTGAAACTATCTTATGTAAAGATGAGTCCTCTTGCTTAGCATGTCCAGTAGTCGTTGGAATAGAAACTTCGATAGCGGCTGCAGGCGCTGTGTTAGCAATGCTTGCTTGACCGATCGGAGCATACGTGTGTTGAACGGGGGCCGTTACGTAGACTGACTCCGTTTTATTCGGCTTGCGAATAGAAAGGCGTGCACCTTCATTTTCGATTTCAAGCTCTTGTAAAGAGGATTGATCGACGAGTTTGATCAACTCTTTGATTTCACTCAATTTGAACATTCATGTCACTCCTTCAAGGTTGGTGAACCAGTAAAAAATGCGGTTTCATAGCCGCAACGTATGTATTATACCCATAAACGCAAGAAATGGAAAGAGTCCAGTTTGTCCGGACCCTTTCCATTGCCATCCTAGGCAGGCTAAACTCACCTCATTTTACTAAGGACGAACATATTGAATCTTGATATTTTCCGGACCTGTGCCAAGCTCTTTCATCACCAAATCAACGATTGTTACACCTTGACTTTTCTCCAATTTATCGCTTTGAACTGTCACTTTCCACTTGTTACTGTTACCATCTTGATTAATGATAGCTTGCGGGAAATCTTTCATAAGCACAGCTTCTATATTTTCTACTTTATCTTGGATATCTGTCAGCTTCGCTAAGTCATTCGTCGCTTTTACTACAGCTTCCGGTGACTTCTTCGAATCGGTAATAATTTCCATCAAAGCAGTGGACGTTTTGCTAAAATAATCACTTTGTTTCATTTGCTCAGTCGTGAAATAATCGCTAGCTGATGTCGTTTTCGCTTGCTCTTCAACGATCTTGAGAACTTGATCATCCGTTTTGGCCGTATTTGGATTAGTTGTCTTGGAAGCATCTTGCGTCGTTGTTGTTTTAGCATCGGTTTTCACGTCTGTTTTTGTTGAATTTTGTGGAGTCACAGCTTTTGTGTCGACTTTTGCATCTCCGCCAGTTGTTGCTTTCACATCAGTTTTGGCTGCATTTGCAGGGTCAACCTGACTCATATCAATCTTCACTTCTTGTGATTTATTGATCGTTTGTGTTGATGCTAAATCAAGCTTATTGACATCTTCTGTGAACAGATAATAGGCAGAGAGTACCACCATTAAACTAAGCATAGAAACGAGCCAAATTGTTTGTCTTTTCGCATTCATTGAAATTCCTCCTCAATTTTGATTAACTACTACATTCATCCCCCAGTTTTGCGGGGTAAAATAGAGATCCTACTTGCTTGCACATCAAGTCCTCGCTCTACAGCTTCTGTAATCATTTTTTTTACCGTGAGATTCTCGGCGCCTTTGGCGACAACGATGACGCCTCTGATTTTCGGTTTAATGTATTTGAGCACAAGCGGTTTCTGGTCACCGGAAACTTGATAGACAACCACTTCTCCGCTCCGCGTTACCTGAGATATATTCCGTGTTGCTCCGCCATTGTCACGTTCTGTCGTCATTTGCTGATTGTCATTGTAATTTTTGTCGACGGTCATTTCTTCCGTTGACTCAATTGTAACGAGCACTTCAACATCGCCTACGCCAACAATTTTTTGCAATATCTCCTTCAACTGTGTTTGATAGGCCGCTTCATAGTCGTGAAAGGCAGAATTTTCTTTGGAATTACTATTGAGAAATGTTTCTTTGCTGGGTTGCGGAGAGGCTCTGCCCGCATTGATGGGATCAACTTCTTTTACAGTCATAAATGCATTCATAATCATCAGCGCAGCTCCCAAGAGTCCAATCATGACGACCCACAATAGCGTGTTCTTACGTTTGGGTCCTCCCGGACCTCCGCCGAATTTGTGCTCCATCCATTGCAGCAATGTTCCCATCGATTCACCTCGCAATCTTTCCATTCCGCTGATTCATTTGGATATCAATCTGTGCAGGCTCCACGATCCAATCACGCACGATTTTTTGCTTGAGTTGGTCTACCTCTTGCTCGATTCGTGACGATAACTTAGGTTGAGCTGCTGCTTCTTTGTCACTTGAGTTACTTCCCTGAAGCTTTGTTGCTGGTTCGATCCGTATCGGATCAATCGGCTTGACTGGCTCCATGACAGCTATGCTTTTGGAGGCTGACGTTGATTGTACCTGTTTCGTCTTTTCTATATCATCAAGGGTTACCCTGACTTTCGTTATCGCGGGTTTCCCGTTATTGTCGATTTGCGCCAGCACTTGAACATCTTGGACGATCAGCTCAGTTTGTTTTTGTAAATCCTCTTTCATCAGTCCTGCAAGCTGTGTTTGAATCATTTGCTGTGTTTGCTTTTGTCCTGCTTCTTGTAGCTTCTGGGCATCTTTCGTAATCACATCGAGCGATTTCATAAATGGATTTCCACCGCCGCTGCTCGCAAGCATTGTTTTCTCGTTTTGCCGCTGCTCCGCTTGACCGATCAATTGATCGATGTCCCAATTCTTTTGAAACAATTGAAGTACCGGAGATAGCAGTGTTAGCAAGATGAATAAACTCATAACCGTTTTGACATACCGCTGCATGGTATTACTAGGAAGCAGTAGATCAACGAATGTAGCCAACATAATGACCATGATGACGCTCTTTAGCCAACCCGCTAACCAATCCATAGCTGCCTCCTTTCACCGCATCATCACGGAGACATTACTGATCGTAATCATGATCGTCAGAGCTAAAAAGAACATCAAGCTGACGGCTGCCAGTGCCGCAAACACATAAACTAAGCTCTTTCCTATCGTTTGCAAGCAAGCGATTATCGGACTATCTCCCAAGGGCTGCATGATCGCTGCGGATAAGTTATAGATGAAAGCTAATGTTAAAATTTTGATAGCCGGAAACGCGCACAACATAATTAGAATGACAACCCCAACGAGTCCGATGGCATTTTTCACAAGCAGCGATGCCCCAATTACGGTCTCTGTTGCATCCGAGAATAAGCGTCCCACAACGGGGACAAAGTTTCCGGTAATGTACTTTGCCGTTCGAATCGCCACGCCGTCTCTAACCGCTCCCGCAGTCCCTTGAATCGATATAACGCCGAGGAAAACAGTAACGAATACGCCGAGCATACTTAAACTTATTGTGCGCAGCAGATTCGCTAGCTGGGTGACTTTGTATTTCTCGCTTAGCGAACTCACGATGTGCAGGACAGCTGAAAAGAACAACAAAGGGAATATAAACACATATATCGCTGTGCCAACGGAATGAATCATGAACACAATCAGAGGGTGTAAGATCGCCACAGAAGTGACATTTCCCATCGATGCCAAAAGAGTTAACAGCAAAGGAACAATGGCAATCATGAATTGAATCATGGATGAAATAGCCGTTTTGGCGTAACCGATTGCGACGCTGAAGCTGTTGATGGCTATAATGATCAGAACCATATAGGTAATTGAATAACCAAGCTTGCTAACCGTGTTTCTTTCAAAGGAGCTTTGCAGCGTTTCGAGTATCATACTGAAAATCGTCAAGATTACGATCGAAGCAAGCAGCTTTCCATTAATGATGATTTCGTGGAACACATAGCTTAGCAGCCCTTTGAAAATGCTCTTCATGCTAATGCCCTTCGTTCCAAGCAGCAATTCCATGAACGTTGGCGTCTTGCTTTCAGGGAAGTAACCGCCATAATCCTTCATGAGCTTATCCCAGTATTGCTCAACAGGTTCCGTATTCAGATGGTTGGCCTGCTCTTTGATAATGATATCCGTTGGGGATTCAGCAGCCATCGTGCCCGTCAAGCCAAGCCATAAGCCCATTGTCATTATGATCAAAAGGATCCAGCGGTTGTTCAGCTTCTGGTGCGAATAAAGTAGATTCATTTAGGTCACTCCTCATGGATCATCTAAGCAGGGAGTAGTTTAACAACGGTCTCAATGATGACAGATATGATGGGAATTGCCATCACCATAATGAGCACTTTCCCAGAAAGTTCGATCTTGGAGGCAATGGATTCTTGACCGGCATCTCGCACGATTTGGGCACCGAATTCAGCGATATAGGCAACACCGATGATTTTCAGAATTGTTTTAAGAAAAACCATATTGATACTTGATTTTTGAGCTATGTCCTCGAGCACCTGGATGACAGAGGAAATTTTACCAATCAGGAACAAAAAAATCATGATGCCCGTAAATGCTGCCAGCAAGAAAGCGAACATTGGCTTCTGCTCTTTGATGATGAGCGTTAATATGGTAACGATGAGTCCTAAACCTACGATCTGGATGATTTCCATCAGGCCCACCTCATTGGAATAGGAAGATCGTTTTGATTTCTTTAAACAAATGATCGAGCATACTGACGACCATAAAGAGCACGACCACGAAGCCAATGACCGTGACCCAGTGTGCCATATCCTCTTTGCCCATCTGCTTGAGCACCGAATGGATCATCGCGATGATGATTCCGATGCCGGCGATCTGGAAAATGGCATTCACATCTACGTTCATTCCAGGCACCTCACTCTGTTGACAAGGAACTCACTTGTACGGCCAAGTATCCCTTGCTACCCTTAATACATCAATATCACGATCAATGCTCCGATTAAGACACCGAGGCTTTTCCACATCTTCTCGTAGCGCCGCTGCTCTTCCCTAGACTCGTTTTCTTCCGTTTGAAGTTGGCTAATAGCGAGGCGTAAATGTTTGATTTGATCACTTCGATCCGTGAGTCCAAGAACGGCTCCCAGCTGCAGCACTACTTCTTGTTCCGCTTGCTTCATCGAAGTTCTTGTCCATACATCATTGACACTCCATTGCCAAATCTCACGGGTGGACTTACCGTCACTCTTCAATAACCGCTCTGAAGTTAATCGAAATAAGGAAGAAAGCGGTTCTGCGACCTGCTTACTCAGTGAGGCAAAAGCTTCAGGCAACGGTGTGAGTGCGTACATAATTTCCGTTTCCATTCTCCCTAACGCGCTGATAAGGGTACGGATTTGCTTGGGACGCCTTACATAGTGCGCAGCCTTGAGGAAGCCAAACAATGTGGCAGCACCGATAATAAGAACCCCACCGACAAATTTCAGCATCTAACATCATCCTTTACGCACAGGATAGAGCTCCAAGGACTTGCCCTGATAATCCAAGATGCGATAGGAAGCTGGTGCACCTTTTCTTCTATGCAGGATGACATACCTTGTGAATACCCCCTCATCCAACAGCTGCTTCAGAACCGGCCTTCTGCGTACATCCTCATAATCAGCGCCATGCGCAGTGGCTACGACGCGAATCCCGGTGTGTACCGCCTCATGGATGGCGTTCGCATCTTCTGGACGCCCAATCTCATCCACAATCAGGACATCCGGTGATAACGATCGGATCATCATCATCATGCCTTCCGCCTTCGGACAACCATCCATGACGTCAGTCCGTGGCCCCAGATCGAATCTGGGTACACCTTTGACACAAGCAGCCAGTTCCGATCGTTCATCCACTACTCCCACTTTCTTACCAGACGCCGAGACGTTATTCGCCCCCCAGTCTCCCGGCTAATCAATCTAGCCAGATCGCGGATCAACGTTGTTTTCCCATGCTGCGGCGGTGAAATGATGAGCGTATGATGGATGCTTCTAAGCAAAGGATCGAATAGCTGTGGTAAGACCTCTTGGCCAACCCCTTGAATCTCACGGGCAATCCTGATGTTAAAAGAACTCACATCCCGTATTTGCTTGACATGTCCCTGATCCAAAACAGTTCGCCCTGCTAGTCCTACTCGATGACCGCCTGCAATCGTGATATAGCCTCTGCGCAGCTCTTCCTCGAAGGTATACAAGGAATGATTCGTGAGCATCTCTAGCAGCGTCAGACAGTCCTGCCGTGAAGGCTTGTATGCCTTCGTTTCCTGAGTCACCATCTCCCCCCGTTCACCTACAAAGGTATAACGATCCCCCCAGCTAATCTCAAGGGGCCGTGACTCTCTCACCCTGATTTCTTCAACACTAGCTTGTACGTCTGGCGGCAGTGCGGCTAAGAGAAATCGGAAAGTTTGAGGCAGCAAGTACATAATCGAATCGAGCATAGGGAGACATCCCTCCAAGTTGTCCAGTCTTCTATACTCATTTCTATGCTTAATAGAAAGAAATATGACCGATTACTTTTTTAAAATGCCTATAAACAGACAGCTAACCCCAGCAATCACCCAAAGCATCTTACCCATTGATAGTTTCTCTGCAATCCCTACCAATCCAATCGTCGTTGTTGCTAGTAATACTAGAGGACCTACTAGAGCCAAACCCGAGTTCACCAGCAGCGCTTTCTCTACCGTCGCGAGCCTTAGCATCAAGATCGCTGCAATAATTTCGATACTCCCCGACATCATCCTCAGCGAAGCCATCGTTAGGACAATTTTATTCATTTCTTTCTACTCCTCCTCGTAAAAATGTTTGAACTCTATGTGTCGTCGAATATTTAGCGGAGCGGATTTATAAAAGGCCGGAAGAGCGACTTTTGTAAAGCTGTTCCTACCAACTTATTCCAATAAAAGGAACAGCTTTACAATGGAGTCCTGGAGGTTTTTATAAATTCGCGGAGCGACCATTCATTCGACAGAACGCAAAGGATAGGGTCAAAGCTTTTTACCCTACCTTATGCAAGCTCGTCTGATTTTAGGCATACTGGGCACCTCCATTTGTGAAGATGCATATGCTGAACACAGAATTGAACCTTCAAAGGACAGTGAGGAGAATTACCGATGGAAGTGACCTCTCATTTGAAATGGAACCCCGTTCTAGCCGACCCCACAGGACAAAGGCAGGCTAAACCAAGAACGCTGGGCAAAACGATGGTGATGGATAAAGGATTAGGATTGAACGCTTTTCAAGACCTGCTCAGCACGTCAAGCAGCCATCTCGATATGATCAAAATTGGCTTCGGTACCTCGCCGCTTTACCCGTTACCCGTACTTAAAAGTAAAATTTACTCTGCAAAAGAAAACGGCATCTGTATTTATCCAGGCGGTACCTTTCTGGAGGTCGCTATCAGACAGAATGCTGTAAGCTCTTTTTTTGACATGCTTATCGCGCTTGGTTTTAATGGTGTGGAAATTTCGGACGGGACGATTGAGATGGAGCGCAGACTTCGAAATGAACTTATTTCCAGAGGATTGGAAGAAGGTTTTGAGGTCATTACCGAATATGGCAAGAAAGGCTGGGGATCCTCCATTGAGTTGGAGGAATTAATTGAAACCGTCTTAATCGACACGGAACTCGGGGCAAAAATGGTTACCATTGAAGCCCGGGAATCGGGTATGGGCGTCGGCATTTTTGATCAGAACGGGAAATGCAAGGACGACGAGCTGCAAAGAGTGCTTTCCGCAATTCCCGGAGAACTGCTCTTATGGGAAGTTCCGCTCAAAAGTCAGCAGGTACATTTAATTAACATGCTAGGCCCCAACATCCACTTAGGTAATATTCCACCGGATGAGTTGATTGCGCTGGAAGCACTACGGAGAGGACTTCGTTCCGATACGTTGTCATTGGGTACCAGAAAGGATTAAAAAATGCATATCGAGGTAGTCGCCAACATCGGCGAAGCTAGAAGTGACGAATTCCTTCATAAAACCGTCATAGTCGTTGATGTTTTACGTGCAACTAGCACGATCATCACCGCACTGATGAACGGTTGCAAAGCCATTGTACCTGTGGAAACAGTTCTGAAAGCCAAAGAGTTATTCCGAGAGGGTGATTTGCTTGGAGGCGAGCGTTTTTGCAAAAAGATTCCTGGTTTCGATTTCGGTAATTCGCCACTGGAATACTCAAAAGCTGCCGTCCAAGACAAACGAATCATTCTCACAACTACGAATGGAACAAGAGGCATTCAGAAAGCGATGAGAGCCGATCACGTGCTAGCGGGAGCCCTATTAAATAGCGGAGCCTGTGCGAGGGCTGCAGTTGATTTCAAACGGGACACCGTTATTTTGTGTGCAGGCACCCAAGATGTTTTCTCTTTGGAAGATGGGCTTTGCGCAGGTCTTATTCTCGAAGAATTGTCAATTCTGCTCGGTGATAAACATATAGCAGTCAATGATTTCGGCATGGCCATGCGAGGGTGTTATCTGCAATCGAGGGATAAGTTGTATGAAACTATATTAAGCTGCAGTAATGGAAAGAAAATGTATAAGTCTGGTTTCCAGGCCGATTTGGTTTTTTGTGCAAAACCGAATTCCACAGATCATGTTCCCATACTGGAACATGATAAAATGGTACTGCTTCACAACTGACAGACTCGCCTGCGTTCTAAATACAAGCCCTTCTCATAAACTAAGATTGAAGTTATGAGGACAAGGGGTTTTGATTATGAATGGCGATTTGCTCTTAGTTATTCTCATTATTATTGGACTTATTGGCCGATCACCAATAATTACGACCGCGGCTTGCATCTTACTTGCAATCAAACTTATTGGTTTAGATCGTTATTTCCCCACAATGGAGCGCAGAGGATTGGAACTCGGGCTGCTGTTTTTGACAATCGGGGTCCTTGTACCCTTTGCCAGCGAACGCATCTCCATGAAGGATATCCTTTCGGTATTCACTACTTGGCCAGGTATCGTCGCACTACTTGGCGGAGCTATTGCTACTTATATGAATGGAAAAGGGTTGGAACTGCTAAAAATAGACCCACAATTAATTGTGGGTCTTGTGATTGGTTCTATTTTCGGCATTATATTTATGCGCGGCATTCCGGTTGGCCCTTTAATGGCAGCCGGAATAACGGCTTTTTTATTAAAGCTAGCTTATTTTATTTCGGATAAAATCGGCTAAAATTTCGGTTATCTGCGATCTTCTGGTCCACCAACAAACGCTTGCTCCATAGTGTCCAAGCCGTACGCCGTGTGCAGAGCACGGATAACTTCGGTTAAGTTCGTGTTGTCAACAACACACGACATTTTAATCTCGGAAGTGCTAACTAAGGAAATAGAAATACCCATATCAGAAATCACTTTGAACATCGTCGCAGCAACTCCTGGTGTACTTACCATGCCAGCGCCAACAATCGACACTTTCACGAGGTTCACTTCAGAAGTCACTTCACGATATCCAATTTCACGGCGAATTTCTTCGATGACAGTCAATGCTTTTTCACGATCGGCAAGGGTTGTTGTGAAAGAGAAATCAGCCGAACCGTTGATCACACCGCTTTGGACGATGATGTCGACATCAATTTGCTCATTGGCAAGTGCAATAAATACTTTCGCCAGTTGTCCTGGTTTCTCAGGAACACCCAGAATACTAATTCTTGCCACATTCTTATCATAAGCGATGCCTCGAACGACGATTCCTTGCTCCATCACTGCTTCCTCCTTCACGTTTGTACCTTCATTGTAAGTAAAGCTGGAACGCACCACTAAGGTAACGTTATAATTTTTGGCATATTCTACAGCTCTTGGATGCAGAACAGCAGCCCCTAAATTAGCAAGCTCCAACATCTCATCGTAGGAAATCTCATTTAGCTTTCTCGCTACCTTCACGATGCGCGGATCCGTCGAATAAATCCCATCTACATCGGTATATATTTCACATAGGTCTGCTTTAATAGCAGCAGCAAGCGCTACAGCTGTTGTATCCGACCCGCCGCGGCCTAATGTGGTAATCTCACCTGCTTCGGTCATCCCTTGGAAGCCGGCTACGATGACAACATTGCCTTGTTCTAGTGCGTTCTGAACACGATGCGGCTGAATATCCGTAATTCTTGCCTTACCATGAACCGGTTCCGTAAAGATACCACTTTGCCAACCGGTATAAGAAACAGCCTGCTCACCTAAATTATGTATCGCCATCGATAAGAGAGCTACCGATACCTGCTCTCCTGTCGTTAACAGCATATCCATTTCACGAGCCGGAGGGGCTCCATCGTAAATTTGCTTAGACAGGTCGATCAAATCATCCGTTGTATCTCCCATCGCCGAAACGACAACAACACAGCTATGTCCTGCTTGTTTTCGCTCTACGATTCTTTTTGCAACACGCTTCATTCGCTCTGCATCACCAACAGAACTTCCGCCAAATTTCATCACTATAAGAGACAAAGCTGACCCACTCCCAACGCATCAAGTAGCATAACAATTCAATATTATAGCATAAAAACACCTTATTGTGGTAAGAAATCCTTGATAAGAGAATAAAAGCCTTTCGGACTCCTGCGAGTCAGAAAGGCTTTGCTTATTAGTTGCTCGCGCGTGAAAGGTATTTTCCATCATCTGTATCAACGGAAAGAATATCGCCTTCGTTGATGAAAAGTGGCACCATCACATTTAGACCTGTTTCCACTTTCGCATTTTTCAAAGCACCTTGAGCTGTGTTTCCTTTAACGCTTGCATCGGTTTCGATAACTTTCAAGTCAACGCTCTTCGGAAGGTTAATCCCAAGAATTTCACCTTGATAGCTCATGATTTTGATGTTCATGTTTTCTTTCAGAAAGTTCAATTCCCATTTCAATTGTTCCTGGGAAAGGGAAATCTGATCAAACGTCTCTGTATCCATGAATGTGTACTCGTCGCCAGCTGCGTACAAGTATTGCATTTCACGGTTTTCGATGTGCGCTCGTCCAACGTTCTCGCCAGCACGGAATGTACGTTCAACGGTATTACCGTTACGCAGGTTTTTTAGTTTGGAACGTACGAATGCCGCACCTTTACCTGGTTTAACGTGTTGGAAATCTAGAACGGTAAAAATATCGTGCTCAACTACAATCGTAAGACCTGTTTTGAAATCATTAACTGATATCACTTGTGAATCCCTCCGCTAGTCAATAATAAGAAAATCTTTGGTAGAATGTGTAAGTATTTTAATGCCGGTGTCAGTAATTACTGCGTCATCCTCAATTCGAACTCCGCCAAAGTTGGGGAGATAAATACCAGGTTCAACCGTAACCACCATACCAGGTGTTAAAATCATATCCTCGGTTTTCGACAAGCGTGGATTTTCATGTACCTCCATGCCTAAACCATGTCCGGTACCGTGACCGAAGTAATCGCCATAGCCATGCTTCACAATCACGTCTCGTGCGTAAGCATCGCCTTCTCTGCCAGTAATACCCGGTTTGAGGTTAGCTAAACAATTTAATTGGGCCTCTAGAACAATGTCATAAATTTCTTTATGTTTGTCTGTCGGCTTACCTAGCATAACCGTTCTAGTAATGTCAGAGCAATACCCTTTATAATACGCTCCAAAATCCAATTTGACAAATTCGTTTAATTGTAGCACGCGATCGCTCGCTTTACCATGAGGCAGCGCAGAGCGTTCACCAGAAGCAACGATGGTTTCAAACGACGTTGAAGTCCCGCCATTTTTGCGGATAAACATTTCAATCTCAAGCGCAATGTCCTTCTCTTGCACGCCTGGCTTGATATAAGACAGGATGTGTGTGAATGTTTGATCAGCCAAATCAGCAGCTTCCTGCATAATCTGCAATTCAGCCTCATCTTTAACCATTCGAATCAACTCAACAACGCGTGAAGTAGGCACCAATTCGATACCCGCTAATCCTTCTTGGTAGCTTAGGAAATCGCCGTAGGAGACATCCACTTGCTCGAAGCCAAGCTTCGTGATCCCTTGCTGCTGCAAGAGTTCCTTCACTGTTTCGATTGCTTTTGCTTTATGCTCAACAACTTCAAATAGCTTTGCTTGCTGAGGAGCCTGCGTCATATAACGAAAATCAGTTAACAGTAAGGCACGGTCTAACGTTATAAGAACATAACCAGAAGAACCAGTGAAACCAGATACATATGTACGGTTGTATGCGTTCGTGATGAGTATAGCCGGTAAATCTTGCTGTTGCATAATCTTGCGAAGACGTTCAATACGTTTCTCCTGCACTCAGATCACCATTCTTTCTTACAGATGGGGTAATAATGCTCTTAAACCAAGTTCATAGCTTTGTGCACCGAATCCACAGATTTGACCGATAACGACAGGTGCTGTAACCGAATGATGACGAAACTCTTCGCGCTTATGAATATTCGAAATGTGAACCTCTACAGTTGGCAATTGAACCGAGGAAAGTGCATCGCGAATAGCATAACTATAATGCGTAAATGCACCTGGGTTGATCACAATACCATCTTTTGTGCCAAACGCTTCATGAATTTTATCAATAATATCGCCTTCATGATTCGATTGAAAGCTCTCAAGCTCGATCGATAGCGTCTCGGCTAATTCATTCAAACCTTGAATAATCGTTGAAAGCGAAAGTGTTCCGTATACGCCAGGTTCACGTACGCCGAGCATATTTAAGTTCGGACCATTAATGACTAGAACCTTTTTCAACAGGAAATCACTCCCAAGCATTTTCATTGAAAAATGGGCGCTACAAGCCTATTTAACCTTTGATATTTTACCATAACTTTCATGTCTTGTGTATAGGTCGTCTTGTTCTTGCATCTGTGTATTCAATCGAAATGGAATAACCAATAAACATCCCCCAGAGAAGGAACAAACAAAAATCACTAAGAACTGTATCTATGTCCAGATCCTGAATCCAATAGGTCATCCCCGATAAAGGTCCTAAAAGTAGATAGATCACTGCCCACCATAAAGCTCCATACCCGAACCCCCACCATGGCCCTTGCAGTTTCCACATTGTGACCATATAGATGAATGCGGCAATGATTGAAAATACGGTGAAGAACCCCCAACCAATTAGCGTTCCTTGCCATGTATACAAAAAATCATGTTTGAAAAAAGGTTCCACAAGAAAACCGATTGTAATCTTAGTGAACTTTAAATAGTACTCAACAATTTTAATTGCACCCCATATGAATCCAGCGAAAAAACCGATGTAAAGGACAAACATCCAACGATTTGTCAGAAGTTCCCCTTCCTTTTTATCACTTACCATCCATTGTCTTCCTTTCTCTGCAGATGTTACTTGTCTTTCCTTAGGTAAGGATAGTATGTTCTACCGCTATCGGTAGCATTCAATCTACGAATCCGTTACAATAAGAAAGTACAAATAATTGAATTTGAGAAAGATAAGAAGGTGGATCTTGTGGCAGAACAAAACAGTATATACGGAGGACAAGCCGTCATTGAAGGCGTCATGTTCGCAGGAAAAAATGTGCATGTAACCGCTGTGCGCAAAAAAGACGGTTCCCTTGATTATTTAGAAGTACCGAAGAAAGTGATCCCTTGGGTCCAAACACTCAAGAAAATTCCGTTCATTCGCGGTATTGTGGGAATCATAGAATCAAGCGCTAAAGGCGCTCAGCATTTGAATTTCTCGGCTGAATCCTTTGCTGAACAAGAAGGTGAGGATGCAGACAGCGCCAAGAAAGAAGAAAGTCCCGGCTTCTTTTCTAATATTTCGATGATTCTTGGGGTAGCTGTTGTGGGTGTGATTTCGTTTCTATTTGGGAAATTCGTATTCACATTAGTTCCCGCTGTCATTGAACAGTTTTTGTTTCAAAATGTATTTAGCAATCAATTTCTTCATAACCTTATAGAAGGTGTTATTAAGATTATTTTACTTGTCGGATATATTTATTTCATATCTTTGACACCTATGATCCGCAGATTGTTTCAATATCACGGCGCAGAGCACAAGGTCATTAGTGCTTATGAGGCTGGCGTAGAGCTTACAGTCAGTAACGTACAGAAATTCAACACGCTCCACTATCGTTGTGGCAGCAGTTTCATCGTTTTCACTGTACTGATCGGAGTCGTCATTTACTCCTTCCTTCACTATGACGGATATGTTGAACGCATCGTGCAGCGTCTAATATTGCTGCCTGTTGTCATCGGTGTTTCTTACGAGGTATTGCGATTTACGAATTCACTCCGTGAAGTTCCAGTCCTTCGTTACTTAGGCTATCCAGGACTATGGCTTCAATTGCTTACGACTAAGGAACCTGAAGACAGTCAAGTTGAGGTTTCGATTGCTTCTTTCAACCGCATGCGTGAAGCAGAACAACGAATTTTGGAGGGACGGGCATGAGAAGAAAATTTTCCCCGATCGAGGTCGCCATTGCGATTTTGATTGCGATTGGTTTGCTGGTAAGTTTGCGAACTTTATTCATTCCTATTCTCGTGTTAGGGATTATTTTTCTTCTATACAAATTCCCGCCTTCTCGTTGGAGAAAGATTTCGACGGGTCGGGGGCCTGCCAAAGGGAAAAGGAAAAACGCCAAGTTCCGTGTTATCAACGGAAGTAAAGATTCTGATTCGGATGATTTACCCAAATATCATTAAAATCACCAGGCGTTATTAGCGTCGCAATACTAACTTCTCATAATTCTGTTCATATGTCTCAGCGGACCAATTGTTGAAGTAATCATTGGAAGCTTGAAAGCCTGAATCGTATAAAGACATACTAAGTTCCTTCGATAAGTTAAACTGTGTATTTCCAACACCTAAAGTAGGGATTTTGACTGTACGGAATCGGTTCTTTTGCTCAATGTAGCGCTCATCATGAGCACTTAGCATTGTTCCAAATAAGGCTTCCAGCATGGTTATCGGTCCCTTAATTTTATGTGTGGATATATCGCTTTTACCGACTAATTGGAAACCAATAACAGGGATGATATCCTCTCGATCCGTTTCCTGGTCGAACACCCAAAGTGGATAGTTGCTTAACAAGCCGCCATCTACAATATAATAAAATTGCTCTGCGAAAGGCGCTGCCTTTGCAGAGCTTTTTAATTTGCGCCGAATCATGACAGGATCGAAGAAATAAGGAATGCTAGTGCTCATGCGAACGGCTTTGGCAATAGAGAATTTGCGAGGATCGATCCCATACTGCGCGATATCATCAGGTAATATCAAAAGCTTACCTTGTGTAATATCTGATGCTATAACACGCAGCTGATTGTGTCTCAAGTCACCAAATGTACGGATTCCTTTGGCTGCCAATTGTTGACTGACCCAATCCTCAAGCGCCTCTCCGGAGTACAAGCCTTTCTTAAGAACCAGCCGCGCGGCTGGACCAATAATTTTTGTATTAAAAATGGGAGAACGCTGCATAAACGATCTGAAAGGTGATCTCAGGATCATTTCTTTCATGTCTTCTCCCGTATAACCTGCGGCCAAAAGAGCGGCTACGATTGCCCCTGAGCTTGTACCTGCGACTTCATTGAAGACATGCCCCTGCTTCATCGCCGCGCTCACACCGCCAGCCAGTGCAATCCCCTTTACGCCTCCGCCTTCAAATACTCCATTGATCTTCAAATCGCACCCCTCCTACTATATCGACTACAGGGCTTCCATAGTTATGTATGCGGAGGCAGTTTGTTTATATACCCATAAAAAAAAGACAGAGCACCGCGAATAGCGGTCTCTGCCTAGCTTTCAGCTTCTAATTCTTTACGAACATTCATTAAATCATCCATCCGGTTTGGTTCTCTTCGAAAATATTCTAATAACGTTTCAATACAAGTAATGGAATCCCAGCTTAAATGATGCTCGATTCCTTCTACATCCTTATATATATTGTCCTCTTGGACACCAATAGTCGTTAAGAAATTTTCTAGAAGTTGATGACGCTCCACCAACCGCTTTCCCATTTTCTTCCCTTTAGGAGTTAACATGAGTCCGCGATATTTTTCATAGATCAAGTAATTATCTTTATCCAGCTTTTGAATCATTTTAGTTACAGAAGAGGGGTGAACCTCAAGCCCTTCAGCAATGTCGGAGACACGAGCGTAACCTTTCTCGTCAATAAGCTTGTATATTCTCTCCAAATAGTCTTCCATGCTTGGCGTTGCCATTGCTTTATTTCCCCCTGCTTTTCCTTTATTTCCTGCCTACTGCTTAACTATCATAATGCATCAACCCAGATGCGGTCAAATATCCCATGGTTTATTAAGTTATGTCGTTGGCAGACTACGGTATAGGGAAATACGTTTACAAAGATGAAAAGATCGAATATTTCACGCAACTAAAATTTCAACCAATCGGGGGTTACGGAGTTTAACCAAAGCGTGATTTGCGTCATTTTGCCTGTATAGAGCAGAACCGCAATGACGATCATCAAGCCCCCTCCTATTTTCATAATCAGGTTTGAATAGCGCAGTATCCATTTCGTAGATCCAATAAAAAAAGATAATACAAAAAATGGAATCGCAAAACCAAGCGAATAGGCCGTCGTTAATTGAAACCATGTTCCAGGTTCCGTTGTAGCGAGCGCAAGGATGGCGGATAGAATTGGTCCAACACATGGAGACCACCCAGCTGCAAACCCCATTCCAACGAGAACAGAACCAATATAACCGGCAGGACGAAATTTGATATTGAATTTACGTTCCTTCATTAACCATTGAGGCTGAAAAATGCCGAGTAGGAACAATCCCATGATGAAAATTAATAACGCTGCGATTTGACGAAGCAAATCACGATAATCGATGAAGAAATTGCCTAGGAAGCCCGCTGTTAAGCCTAACGCATAAAAAATGATTGAAAACCCAACGATAAAACTTAATGTATGAAGCATCGTTTGACGCCGAACTGCCGAAGAAGATTCCCCAGATTTCAATTCACTTACTGAAATTCCCGTTATGTAAGAAAGATAAGAAGGATATAAGGGCAAACAACAAGGTGATATGAAAGAAGCAATTCCCGCCCACAAGGCAATCCACAAATTTACAGAATCCATATTAAATCCTCAATCCTCTTTTCAAAATGATCCCGATCAGTATCGCTATGAGTGTAAGTACAACCGTTCCCCCCGGAGCAAGATCCCATACACCTGCAACGACAAGACCTATGACAACAGCAATTTCAGAAAATAGTATCGCTAAAAAGACCGAGTGTTTAAAACTCCTAGCGATTAATAAACTGCACGCTACCGGTATAGTTAATAACGAGGAAACGAGCAGAGCTCCGACAATTTTGATAGCGACTGAAATCACAAGAGCCGTTAGCATTGTAATCATCATATTATAATATTTAAGCGGAAGTCCACTTACACTCGCTGCATCTTCATCAAAGAACATCAGGAAGAACTCTTTGAAATGGGCCGCGATTACGCCAACCACGAGTACACAAACCGTAAAAACAACCCATAAATCCGTTGAATCCAATGTGTATATACTGCCGAATAAATAACTCATGACGTTCATATTAAAGCCTTTGCCAATCGTAAAAAGGAGAGTAGCTAGTGCAACGCCGCCTGACATAATAATGGCAATGGAAAGCTCAGCGTAAGTCTTATAGGCTTTGCGCAAGCGTTCAATAGCAAACGACGCAAGCAAAGCAAACACGAGGCCGACACCCAAAGGATACACGTTAATTAGAAATCCAAGAGCAACACCTGCAATTGAAACATGCGCAAGCGTATCCCCAATCATGGACAACCGTCGAAGGACAAGAAAAACGCCCATTAAAGGCGCTGTAAGCCCAATCAGTATGCCACCTAATAATGCACGTTGAAAAAAGTATTCCGTAAATATGTCCAAAACGCCCGCTCCTATTGTAGGGATCTTTGTTCGGAGAACAAAGCCTCTCCTCTTTATTGAACTCCGATCATCTCACGAATCTGGCCGATGGAGTGTGTCAAATTCGTCTCACGGCAATCCTCCGGATCATGAGTATGCTTTACATAAAACTTAATGCCGCCACTAACCTGTTGCGGCTCTGTACCTAGATATGACTGCATCATGTCCATATCATGGGACACCATGATGAAGGTCATATGATGATGCTGGTGCATATGGCGGATCATCCGAAAAAATCCGACCTGCGTTTCAGCATCAATGCCAACGGTCGGCTCATCAAGAATGAGCAGCTCAGGGTTGTTTACGATCGCGCGTGCGAGGAATGCGCGCTGCTGCTGTCCACCCGACAGCTGGCCGATGCGACGGTCAGCTAAATCCTCGATGCGCATGGCAAGCATCGCATCCTCAGCCTTTTGAATGTCGGCTTTGGTCAACCGACGATAGACCCGCTTCTTGCTATACATGCCAGATAAAACAATTTCCCTGACAGTAGCTGGAAATAAAGGGTTAAACGCATTTTTTTGAGGAACATAACCGATACGTTCCCAATCTTTGAATTGGCTCAACGGGCGATCAAACAGTCTGATCTCCCCTTCTGTTGGTTTCAACAGACCTACAAGCATCTTAAGCAGTGTGGTTTTCCCCGCACCATTGGAACCAATAACACCCACAAAATCTCGTTCAAGAACATCAAAATGAAGCTTTTCTATCACTTTTTTATTATCATAGGAGAATGAAAGGCTATCAATAGATACTATGCTCCGATGGCAAAAGTTTTTACTTTTATTCTCCATCTTTTTGCTCCTCACTCATTAAGAATGAAATTACTCTTACTTTATTGTAAGGCAATTACTAGGTTTTTCAAATTTTCGTCCATGATTGAGATATAATCTTTGCCTGCTTTCATCTGTTCGTCCGTTAATCCCTCAAGTGGGTTAAGTACCATCGTGTCCACTTTAGCATCTTTGGCTAACGTTTTGGCTAATTTATCGGATACCAATTCTTCAAAGAATATATATTTCAAGTCATGATCTTTCAAAAACTCATTCATTTTTTTCAAATCCTGAGCCGTCGGCTCAGCATCCGGCGATAATCCCATTATCGACATTTGAGTTAAACCATAATCCCTACATAAATACGCAAAAGCTTGATGGGAAACCGCAATTTCTTTCTTCGAGGTACGAGCAATTTCTTTTTTGTACCGTGCATCCAAATCTGTTAATTTCGCTGCATATTTCGCATAATTTTGCTCAAAAGCATCCTTATGAGCAGGATCCGCTTCAATCAATGCCATTTTAATATTATTAGCCATTTTCACAGCATTTAACGGGCTTAACCATGCATGTGGATCATATTCCTCTTTATTTTCTGTCGTTTTAATTAAATCTGCCCCTTTACTAGCCTCAACTACCTTTAAAGTGGAGTCTGCTGACAAACTACCGAGGAAGTCCTGCACCCAGCCTTCAAATCCTGCTCCTTGATACACAAATACCTGAGCTTGGGTCATATTTTTGATATCTTTGCTCTTTGGCGACCAATCATGCGGCTCTACGCCAGCTGGGACCAAATTGATCGTATTCACATACTCTCCGCCAATATTACGGGTAAATTCATAAAGAGGATAAAAACTGGTTACCACGTTGACTTTACCTTGGACCATCTTTTCTTTCGAACTTGACGTATTTCCACAACCAGCCATAACAACAGTTAAAATAGCCAACAATACTATGTAAAGAACTTTCTTATTTCTTACCATTATAATCAATCCACCCATTTCTAAATCGTAATAATTTTTATTAACGAATTGATTATACGAGTCCACTTAATTGAAGTCAATACATCGAAGCTTAAAAAAAAAAAGCCAGCTGTAGAATTCACAGCATGGCCCCATCTGTTGCAAGTAATTCGTTGGTGTAGGTTATTTCGATTGATCTCCACTATCATCTGTGTTTTTTGAACTATCTGAACTCCCATCTTTTGACCCGCTTGATTCTTCACTTGTCTTCCCTCCGGAGTCCTTTTTACTTGTATCCCCGCCTGACTTAGAATCAGATGGTTTCTCACTTTCCGCTTTTAATTTCTTATAACGTTCTTCTGATTGTTTAATAAGTTTTTGATCCTGTTCAATCTTATATTGGAGAATCTCATTATAGATCTGGTATTGCTTTTTCAACTCTTGATCAATGATACTTTCTTTCCCCGTCGTACTCTGTGCTTTAGGTTTCGATTGATCTTTTTTGGCATCCTCCTTCTTCTTAGCCGAGTCGCCACCGAAAATCGAACAAGCCGATATAAGAATAACCATTCCTGTCATACACATCAATTTCACTAGAAACCGAACATTCATATGCCTCACTCCGTGGTTAGTTTCCTTTATCATGCCCCACTCACTTTAAAATCACCCATACAAACAGAAACACCCCACCCCGGAGAAATAAGGGATGAGGTGTTTACTCGTTTGATTCCTATTATTTAACAATTGCTCCGTTTGGCATTGATTCAGGGACAGTAGCAAGTGTCAACTGGTCGCCATGTGAAGCAGCGAGAATCATACCTTGTGACAGCTCGCCGCGCAGCTTGACGGGCTTTAAATTCGTTACGCAAATCACTTTGCGTCCAGCAAGCTCATCTGGCGAGTAAAACTTCGCAATGCCTGATACAACCTGGCGCTGCTCGTATCCGAGGTCGAGCTGCAGCTTGAGAAGCTTATCGGCGCCTTTCACAGGCTCGGCCGATAACACCTGTGCTACGCGCAGCTCCACTTTGGCGAAATCGTCAATCGCGATTTCTTCCTTTGCCTCTGGCGCGGGCACTGCGTTGGCAACTGCCGCAGGCGCTGCCGTTGTCGATTCGTCGGCGTTAACTGCAGCGCCGCCTCCCATGGCCTCGACGATGTAGGCGACTTCTGCCCCCACGTCCAATCGAGGGAACATAGGCTCTCCCTTCTGTACCTTGGTGCCAGCAGGGAGATGCCCGAAGCTCTGCACGCTATCCCACGCCGTCAAACGTGGCAGGTCTTCTGCAGCTAAGCCTAGCTGCTGCCAGATCAATTGAGGCGTCTTGGTCAAAAACGGACGCAGCAGCACAGATGAAATGCGCTGGGATTCAGCCAGCACATACATCACGGAGCCAAGTGTCTCACGCTTGGCTTCATCCTTCACCATCGACCACGGCTGCGTCTCGTCGATATATTTATTCGTGCGGCTGATAAGCTGCCACACGGCAGAAAGCGCAATGGAAAACTCCATTTTCTCCATTGCTTCCTCGTACTTCGCTACCGTAGAACCAACAGTCTCAATGAGACTTTCGTCATATTCGGTAGCCCCCGCAACATATGCGGGAATCTTGCCTGCAAAGTACTTATCGATCATCACGATCGTACGGTTCAACAGATTCCCGAGATCATTGGCGAGATCATGATTGACTCGCTCAACAAAACTTTCCGGCGTAAATGTTCCATCCGCCCCAAAAGGCACTTCGCGCATGAGATAGTAACGCAGCGCATCTAACCCATAACGGTCGATCAACGTAACCGGATCGACAACATTCCCTTTGGACTTCGACATTTTGCCGTCCTTCATAAGCAGCCAGCCGTGTGCGAACACCTTTTTCGGCAAAGGTAAGTCAAGAGCCATCAGCATAATTGGCCAATAAATCGTGTGGAATCGTACAATCTCCTTACTCATTAAATGAACATCCGCAGGCCAATATTTCTTAAATTTACTTTCGTCTTCTGAGCCATAGCCAAGCGCAGTAATGTAGTTGGAAAGCGCATCGATCCAGACATAAATAACGTGTTTCGGATCCCCAGGAACTTTGATTCCCCAGTCAAACGTCGTTCTAGATACAGCCAAATCCTCAAGACCTGGTTTAATGAAGTTATTCAGCATTTCATTTTTACGAGATTCTGGGTGAATGAAATCTGGATTTTCCTCATAATACTGCACCAAGCTATCGGTATACTTGCTCATCCGGAAGAAATAAGTTTGCTCCTTCATTTTCTCCACAGGACGCCCACAATCTGGACATTTCCCATCTACCAGCTTGCTTTCCGGGAAAAAAGATTCATCGGGAATACAGTACCAGCCCTCATACTCGCCTAAATAAATATCCCCTTGATCCAGTAACCTTTGAAAAATTTTACCAACGGCATCTTTATGACGATCTTCGGTTGTTCGAATAAAATCATCATATGAGATATCCAGCTTCGACCAAAGCTCTTTGATTCCTGAAACAATATCATCAACAAATTGCTGAGGCGTTGTTCCTTTCTCTTGAGCCTTACGCTCAATCTTCTGACCATGTTCATCCGTACCTGTTAAATACCTGACATCAAAGCCGCGCAGTCGCTTGTAGCGCGCCATAGCATCACCAGCTACCGTGGAATATGCGTGACCAATATGCAGCTTATCACTCGGGTAATAAATTGGTGTTGTAATGTAAAATGTTTTCGATTGGGTTGACATCATTCGTTCCTCCTAGCAAATAGTAGAAAACACAAAAAGCCCTCATCCATCTTGGGACGAGAGCTGAACTCACGCGGTACCACCCAGGTTCCCCCGCCTTTCACAAGCTCGGGGCTCAGTAAGTCGATTACGACTTGCCCATTAACGCTGGGACACGAGGCCAGCTTACTCCCATTTTGCCATTTGCTTCACAAATGCAATCTGAGCAGCTCGAAAGCCTATTCTCCGGGACCATATTCCAAACCTACTCCTATACCGGCTTTCACCTAACCCGGCTCTCTGTTTATAGGCCTCCGTTTGTACTTATCCGTTCATCGAAACCATATTATTTACAACTTAAGGCAAATATATCGAAAATATGAGCCGCCTGTCAAGCAGACTGATCGTTATGAGATAAATTTTCCGCACGTGCCGGCACATGATCCACACCACCCGGATGAAATGGATGGCATTTACAAATCCGTTTCACCGACAACCACGATCCCTTCAACGCACCGTGAACTTCAATTGCTTCTAGAGCATATTGCGAACAAGTAGGATAGAATCGGCAAGTTGGCGGCTTCAACGGAGAAATAAACTTCCGATAGAAATGAATAGGTACTTGTAAAGTCTTCTTCAACTGAGCCACTCTCCTGCTCCATTGTTTTCAAACATGCTGCCCTTCCATCATGCCTGAAAATAAAGACTGAGTCAATTCATGCCATTGAGCTAAGCAGAAAGTTGAAAACACTTTAGAAAAGCAGGATAAAAATACACCGAAACAAACGACTTAATCCATTTATTAAACGTATACCCAGATCTATCCTTATTACGTAGATATATTTGGTGCTCCTTAGGTAAAATACTCCGTATCATCAATTTGGAATTGAGTCTATTTATTTTGGATTCTAGGTAAGAGCGTAAATTCCACTCGTTAGGGGAGTTTTGACTTAAATTGGTTTGAGGTTTTTCTTCACTTGAGACCTGATCATTAAATAATGGAGTTATAGATGTTGATTCTCTTAATTTTTGGAATACATTAAGTCTATTCTCTTTAACCAAATTTGCATAATGAATTTTCTGAAGCAACAATTGAGCACTTCTATAATTAATTTCAAGGATATGTGATAAAGAACTCGCAGTATACTCTTTGCCTTCTTGCAATATCAGTTGGATGGCATGGAACCAGTGGAGTAATGAGAGCTTGGATTTATGCATGATCGTCCCAGCAGTTATAGAGACCTGCATTCTGCATTCCTTACACTCTAATAATCTACGTGTACGGATTTTAAAAGCTTCATTGTGGTCACAGCGAGGACAGCAAAACCCATTAGACCAGCGCATCTTCATTAAGAAATTCTCACATTCCTCTTCTGATCGAAACGTATGAGATTGCACATCGGTAATTTGCAGTTCCATATCCTCAACCCCTTCAATTCCGAACATTTGTTCTTAATTCTATAATACCAAACAAACGTTCCCTTGTAAAGTATTTCTTTAAAAGAACTCTCTGTAAAAAGTTGAATTCTGCTATATCTACAAAAGATACCGGTTTGAGCTAGCAAGCTGTAACTAGTAAAAATCTGAGACATATACAAAAATGGCATTTAAATTCTTTAGTTCGAAATGTTATAGAGTGATACTTAATATTTGATTTTTTATCAGCAAATTAAAGATATTAGATCATATATCCAGCTATCTGATAGGGGTTTTACGGGTAATAGTTATTAGTTAATCCAGCATTCATTGTAGATACCACAGAATATAAGTTTTGTTGATGATTAGCCTGAGACTGACTTTTCTACATCATCTGGAGGCGCCCAATCTAAGTTGAGTGCAACAATCGATCCCGAGACAATTAAATGGCAAAGTGATTCTATCGATTGAAAATGATGACCACATGAGTGCAATTGGAGACTGTCTCCTTATTCCTTCTTACATTATGTTGCTTTTTTGTAAATCCCAAAAGATGCTATTGAAACAGCTGTATCAGACCGTCAAGGAAGCTTCTAAGCAGGTAGGTTTCCGAAATACAAGCTTGTTTGTCGCGAGTTTTCGCAAGCATCTCGAGCTAACATCCGAGAGTTTCATGCAATTGAATGAGTGTGCTATAATAAAAATATAGTTACTATTTTTTTATCAAAGGAGTCTAATCTATGATTATTGAAATATTTCAAGATATTGTTTGTCCATGGTGCCGTATCGGCAAAAAGAATTTAACGGATGCGTTAGCTAATTTTACATCGGAGCCTGTTGAAATTCACTATCGTGCTTACCAGCTTGACCCTTCAACACCTACTGAGGGATCACCTTTCCGGGCATCAATGCTCCAAAAGGTTCGGGCGGATGAAGCCAAGCTGAACGGTATGCTGCAGCAGGTTACTCAAGCTGGTCAAGCTTCGGGATTACATTTCGATTTTTCTAAGGTTGAGAAAATGCCGAATACATTAAAGGCGCATCAGTTGATTGCTATCGCACCGGAAGATCGTAAAAAAGATCTTGTTGACGATTTGTTTAAAGCTTACTTTGAAGATGGAAAAGATATTGGGAATGTGGATATTTTGCTTGACTTTGCTGAGAAACTCGGCTTGAATCGGGAACAAACCTCCACTCGTTTAAGTGCAAAGGAAGGGTTAGAGCAAGTCGAGGATGATCTTGATTTTGCTAGACAAGCTGGAGTATCAGGAGTACCCTTTTTCGTAATCAATCGTAAATATGCGCTTACTGGCGCTCAACCTTCGGCTACCTTCCTGCAAGCTCTGCAGCAAATCAGTGAGGAGCAATCGGAAGAAGAGGCTTAAAACAAGCAAAAAACCGACTCTCTCATTGTTGAGAAGTAGTCGGTTTTATTTTTTTAACATGGATGGATTAAGCTGTCTGCTGCTTTTTCCCAAATATTTGCTTGTAAAATAATGCACTAATAATCACAACTACAGCAAAAATAAGGAGAAGATTACTATACGGCACAGCTTTAATTGTATTTAAAATTGGATTCTTGTAAAACTCCATCATGCCGCCATCTAGCAGTTTGGCAACAAGTGCCGTTCCTACTGCGCCTGAGATAAACGAAATGAGGTTGAACAATCCCATCCCTACCCCCGTTTCATGCACTTCTAAGGTCAAGGAAACACGGTTAGCTAAAGCAGTCTGAATAAAGGAAAAACCAACGTAGGTGGGAAGCAGCGCTGCTGAAATGAGCCAAGGAGAATGACCTACCGTAAGCGCTATGGCCGCTAGACTTACAAACAGAAGCCCCATACCAATGTACACGACGAAGTTATTACCCTTCTTGTCTGCCAAATTACCGCCTATTGTTCCAAATACAACTGCGCAAATGGCACCAGGGAACAGAATAAGACCGATCATACTCGTGCTCAAGTCATTTACTGTCGCTAGCATCAAAGGAATGACAAACATAATTCCCATCACTGTACAAAAGATGAGAAAACCAACGATCAAACCGCCGCGAAGCAGCTTGTTACGGAACAAGGCAGGCTCGATAAATGGTTCTTTCGCTCGGCGAATATGAGCAACGAACCAAATGAATAAGACGATACTCGCGGCCAAATAGTACCAATGAGGGAATGATAAATATACCGTGATACCTGCTACGGAAAAGGCAACGAGGACCGCACCAAGGATGTCAACACTTCCTTCTTTCCGTTTCTCCTCAGGTAATATTTGTCTGAAGAAAGGAATTGAGATCAGTGTAAATAATGGAATGATAAATAGATAGGTCCAATGCAATGTTGATGAGACAAATCCGCCTACAACGGGGCCAACAGCTATAGCAAATGATACTGTAGATGTTAAAATTCCGAATATTTTCCCCCGATCCGAAGGAGAAAAGTACCGAGCGACCACGACCATAATTAATGCCGGAATAGCTGATGCGCCTGCACCTTGAACTGCGCGGGCAAAAATGACAGCCGGATACCAAGCTTGAAGAAGAAAGCCCAGTGCGGAACCAGCACTATAGATGACGATTCCTGCAACAATTAGCTTTTTCAAGCTGAAAATATCGGATAAGCGGCCATAAATAACCGAGCCTATCCCAAAAAAGATAATAAATGTGGTGAGTACCCAACTCACACCTGTCGGGGTAATCGCGTATTGCTTGGCGATCGCTGGCGTGGAAACGTTAAAAACGGTTTCGTTCAACACCGCGAAAAAAATCAGAAAAATAATCCATGGCACAGCCTTCTTGGCGTCTAATACCTTTTCTTGTGTCATGTCTGTTGCTGTTGCAACATGCTGCATGGTTTCCACCTCCATTTTCTATATCTCCAGCCATCTTATCATAAGAGTTTCTTATATTGACTGGAAAAAACAATTACAATCAACTAACTGTAATATTTTTCATAACAATTAACTGTAATAATAAATGTTATAGTTAGGACTGTCAAGTGCTATCTTTCATCTTTTTCGATAATATAAGATAATGGACGAATGGAACTGGCTCATATAGAACAGGAGTTATAAGAATGACTAATTTAATACAAACACTTAAGCATGTACCTTCTCGCATTTTGATTGTTGTAATCCCTTTTCTTCTTATGGGCATGGTTGAATACTTAGAAAGAGGCACCTATGAAGAACTTCATAAATGGGTCATGTCACACCCACTTTCAATGGTTCTTGCCTACTTTGTTGTTGGAACTATGTATTTATTCTTTATTGCTTTAACAGGTCGAAGCCGGTTATCTTTTTGGATGCTTTGTGCAATTTTACTTCCTTTAGGAGCCATAAGCGGCAGTAAATTAAAAGCTATTGGAGCTCCATATTATCCATGGGACCTTGTATTTAATAATCAAATTGTTGAGTACAAAGCATTTTTGCAAGGGTATCTCAATTTTAGGATAATAGGTACAGTGGCCATTTTCCTCGCAATAATTGCTTTATTATTTCATTTGACTTTGCTGCATCGACGTATCCAATTCACTTGGATTGAACGTAGTATTTATGCTGTTATTGCCATCATTATGGCGACTAGTCTTTATACGGACAAGCCGATTCCTTTCATGAATCTATATGGCATTTATACGGTGCCTTGGGATCAAACGATCACCTACGATGAGAATGGATACTTGTATTCGTCTGTTCAAATGTTAGGTTTTCTGAAGGTTGCAAAACCAGATGGTTACAGCAAAAAAGCCATTACGTCCATTCTTGAACAGATTCCTGAGCAAAAAGCGGCAAATGACAAAAAGCCAAACATCATCGTGATGCTTGGAGAAGCATTCTGGGATCCAACGATCATGAAAAACATCACATTTAGTCGAGATCCAATACCAAATTTGCACCAGCTACAAAAAACATTCACCAGCGGTTGGATGTTGTCACCACAATTCGGAGGCAGCACTGCGAATGTTGAATTTGAAGTCTTATCAAGTAATTCCATGCGATTCTTCGGGAAATCACCGGATAAAATACTGCCATATATTGAGTACATGAACCATGGCGTTGACTCTTTAGCCAGTATTACGACGAGGCAGGGATATACGGCTACCTCCATTAACCCGTTCTTCAGCTATTTCTTCGACAGCAGAAAGGTGTACAAGCATTTTGGGTTTTCACGTTTCATTGCGAGTGAGTTTTTCCCCAATGATTTTGAAGGTCCGAACTATGCGGACCGAGCGGTTGTAAAGAAGATTATTGAGGAAACGGAGAAAAGCAAGGGGCCTGATTTCATTTTCGCGAACACGATGGAGAATCATCATCCCTTTAAACCCGGGAAATTCATCAAAAACACGATTGAAGTTAAAGGAGATATCACTCCTGAATCCAAGGGTATTTTAGAGACATACGCCCAAGGTATCTCGGGTACTGACAAAGCGCTGCAGTCCCTAATTGATTATTACTCAAATAAATCCGAGCCAACGATCATTCTCTTTTTCGGGGATCATTTACCTTTCTTCGAGGAAAATTATAAGGTTTACCGCGATGCCAAATATGTTCTTCCTGATGATCCGGATCTGTATACAAAGACACATTACACGCCTTTTTTAATTTGGAACAATTTCTTGCCTGCGGATCAAGAGAAAAAGGATCTAAAAATCAGCCCATCCTTTCTAGGCCCTAAAGTTCTTCAAATGGCTGGTGTTCAGGGCAGTTACTACACAGACTATCTCTACGCATTGTCGCAAAAAATTCCTGTCATCCCGCCAAATGAGATGTGGGACAAGTATCAAATCAAAGAAAGTGATCTCTCCGACTATATGAAGCTTCAATACGATAATTTATTCGGAGGCCGGTATGGGTACGAAGCAAAAGGCTTTAAAGACTCGATTGTACAACCAGGTTACACTTTGGGGTACGGCGATCCTGTTATTACAAAGGTGATTCAAAATGATAAAAAGCTTCAAGTTGTTGGTAAGCCCTTTTATTCCTCCTGTAATGTATATATTGATGGCGTAGCGTTTAAATCCAATTTCGATGGTGAAGATACGCTTTATGTCGATCTGTTAGAGAACCCACCTTTAGAGGCTGGAAAACCGCATCAAGTCGAAGTGCGTATTTATGATGACAAAAAGATGAAGATTGGCCAATCCAACCTTTATCCTCTCCCCTAGTCATGAGTCTTGCCCCCCTCGAATAGGATGAAGCATATCCTGTAGCCGAGGGGGTTTTTCATGCACCCGCGTATCCCGCCTGCTCATGTTCATTTCTTTAAAACTATAACAACAGAAGAATTAAACCATCATCACTTATTACGACTATATACGTTTAGTGCAAACGGTACGGCTTATGACAATCACGTACATCAATACTCAGGTATTTCCGGCATCCGATATGGCCATTATCATGCCTACTACGGAACGACAGGGCCTCCCATCGCCCTTCAAGATGGAACTCATTTTCATTTATTAGATGGCACCGTCGAACTGAATGCTTATAACACCTCACGAGGGGGTGCGCTTGTTAAATCTAAGGAGATTGAGGGACTTATTCAAGAGCTGCATAAGCATAGTTACTCTGGTTATTCAACTGTTGGGTTTGGTTATGAGCCTTGGTGAGGCATCCGGAATAAACAAGAAAAAGAGTCAAGCTAGAAAGCAAATTGTGACTTTCTAGCTTGACTCTTTTTTTGTGTGCTACTGTAAAGGTTCAATATGAATGGACCACTTAAATTTGAAGGTTTCTCCCGCTGCTAAGCCCTGGGCACCTGAAATTTCTGGAGAAAAGGGCTCGTTGAATACGTTCATGATGCTCGTATAAGGTTCAAGTGACACAGCTTCCGTCCACGGCGCTGTGAATAGCACATGAATGGGAAATTTGTCTCCCATGTCGTACACGAGCTTAGTCCCCCGAGCTTCATATTGAAGCTCGCAGGTTTGCGGGCCAGGCTCGATGCTGAGCATCTGCGAGCCGCCCGGGTAATTCGGCAGCTCCGTGACGAGCGTGCCTTCCTGCAGCGCCGCTGTGAGCGGCGAAGACGCGGGCTCCGCCGCCGCGTAGCCATCCGCGCTGAGCGGCCACTCTGCCGCCGCGGGAATCACCACCCGCACGCGGTTGGCTTCGCCCTTCGCGAACGCGAAGTACGGGTGAAAGCCAAGAGATAGCGGCATCGTTTGGCCGCTGCGGTTGGCGATTTCACCGCTGAGCGACAGCGTACCGTCCTTCAGACGGTACGTGAAGCGAAAGCATGCGGCGTGTGGATAATACGCCAGCACGTCCGGATGCTCCGCGAAGTCGAACTCCGCGGAGACAAAGGCCCCGCCAGCGGCATCCGCGCCGCTGGCAATGACCTTCCACGGCCGCTCGCGCAGCTCGCCGTGGGCGTGGTCCGGCTCCCGATTCACGGGGAGCCTGTAATCGCGGCCTCCGAAGGAGAAGGCCGCAAGCTTGACGCGCCCCGGCGGGAACAGAATGGGCACGCCGTAGCGCGAAGACTTGACGCGAAGCTCAGCTAAGCTGGCTGGCTTCGCGATGTAGGCATGGTTCCGCACATCGAAGCGGAACAGATGCAATCCGACGGCCGGAATGACTTCGGCCTCGGCCTGTGCATGATGGTCGACTAGGCGCAGGGTCGACTCCCCGTCCCACTCGCTGTTGATAATCTCGTACTGGCTCATAATGAATCCTCCTTAGTATGTAGCATTTGCTTAGCACGACTTTGATAGTATGTAGAAATCATAACAATTCCAAGTATAAGGATTATAGTGGTGACCAAACTGCCCTCTGCCCCAAAGTCCGCTCCTGAAATAAATGAAGCTCCCTGTATCTCGGTCTTAATGAGAGACGACATCGGTGTACCAGATACATCGAATCCGAGGATGCAGCCCTGAAAAAAATTCCAAGACAAGTGCATGCCGATCGGCATCCATAGACCGCCCGAGTACTCTCTACATAAGGCGAATAATAAGCCTGCTAGAAGTAAATTCAAAATTGGAAGCGGCGAACTCCACATACCAGGATTAAATGTATGCAAAAAGGCAAAAACAATCGTCGAAACCGTCATACCTGATATGGCGCCGAACCTGGCCTTCACCAGTCCTTGTAAATAGCCGCGCGCAAATAACTCTTCATTTACAGCAACTCCTACGAAGAGTAAAAAACCCCACGTCAGCTCGAGCCCGAGCGTTCCAGTCCATTGAAACGAGACTATCTTAATCCCACCCAACAGCCAGATCCCTGCACTACTGACCGTAATAAGTAAAGCGCCTGCACCGAAGCCTTCTCCTAATTTTCTGCCAAGCAGGTGAGTATGCAGTCCAAGTGTCCAGCCTTTACGTCTCTCGAAAATGGCATACGAAAGAATTACGCCGCTAATAAAACCAATGATTTGCGCCCATAAAGCTGCCTTTATAAAGAATGGATCTCCAGCAACTCCTGCCATACTTAACTCCTGAGCTGCTGGATGTCTCAGAATAGATACAACAGCGGCTACGATCGATAATAACACGGTAATAACAACAATGAAAACGAGTGTTAATAGTACTTTACCCACAATTGTTAGAATGGATAAAAACTTTGACTTGTTTACCTCGATAAGGTACCACTCCCTTCTAAACCACTTATTCGAGAATAATTGCCCATATCCTGCCAACCTCGGAAGGAAAGGATACTCTTGTGCAAATGTTGGCTCCATGCCACAATAGAAGAAACATTAGACTCATTTGACGGAGGAAACATGCTTTTCGTTCTATTTGCACTCTGGATCATCGCGTTGGGGCTTGTCATGGTAGATCCACGATCCAGTACGATGCGCTGGATGAGCGCTATTGCTTTTACTGGTGGCTTCGGGGCACTTGCTGCCGTTTTATCTGAAACATTTATCCCCTATATCCAACAAACAATACCCAACCCATCCATCAGTGCTTTACTTTATCGCGTTATGGGCATAAGTTCACTGATATCTTACTATGGATTGCCATACTCATTTGCCATGCTTTCTTTGAGATATAACGGATCCTGGCAGAAACCAGCCCTTCAAACTTGGCTGCCAATTGGTCTACTCATTCCTCCCATTGCCTGCCTGCTTTTCACACCTGGTTACACGGAGGAATTGCCTATTGCTTTTCCCATCGTAGCCTCCTGGGCTGTTCCTTACATTCTCATTGGCACTTTCCTAATTGTAATCAAAACAGAACGGCTTCCGGCAATGAAGCGAACGCATTTGTTTACCTGCTTAGCCCTCCTTCCGCCTATCCTTTGTGTAGGCATACTTAATTACGTTATGCCAAGCTTCGGTTTTTACCGTATGTGGGTCTATCACGTATGGATTCTTGCTTTTGTTGTACCTTTTTTTGTGTTTACCTTTTTCAAATACGGTTTTCTCGGCATGCGTTTGCTCATCGAGCGTCGCAAGCTGGACTCGACGCTCCGTGCCATTACATCAGGAACAGCGATTTTGAACCATTCGATTAAGAACGATGTCGGGAAAATGCGTTTGTTCCTCGAGAAAATGAAGCAGCATGCGGAGGAAACGAATCAACCGGAACTTATGCAAGACATCGATGTCGTCATGGGGGCTTCCACGCATATTCGTGACATGATTAGCCGTGTACACGAACAAACTCAAGAACTCCCTCTCCGGGAATCTCCAGTCGATTTAGCTGAGCTTATTCGTAACGTTCTTCTTCCTCTTGGACCTTACCTAAGTAAAATTCAGGTGAACCAGAACATCCCTGAGAACTTAATTCTTCAATTAGATCCAATTCAAATTGCAGAAACGTTAACCAATATACTTATGAATGCAGTGGAAGCGATGCCCAAAGGCGGCGAGCTAACGATGAAAGCATTTCATGCTAAGAAGAACATTATTTTGGAAGTAAGAGATACCGGAATTGGCATGGAGAAATCCGTGCTGAAGCAAGTATTGGAACCGTTCTATACAACCAAAAGCGGCAGTCATAGCAACTTTGGACTTGGACTCGCTTACTGCTACAGTGTTATGAAGAAACATGGAGGGGCTTTGGAATTAAGCAGTGCGCCAGGGAAAGGCACGAGTGTGTTTCTAACATTCCCCGGCAACCGACTATTGAGATAAAGGGGGATTCCTGCTTGGAACCAATACGAATATTGATTGTTGAGGATGACCTTGACTGGCTTCGCGGCCTTAAAGCTTATTTGGATCGTCAACCCGATTTGAGCGTTGAGAGCACCGTATCAACCGCAGAAGAAGCAAGGGAACTATTTGCTAATAAGGAACCAAAAGCCGATGTCGTTCTCATGGATATCATGCTGCAAGATGAGCCCGCGGGCATTGGACTTGCTGAACAAGCACTTTTATCTTGGGGCGCCAAGGTCATTATGCTTACCTCGATGGAGGAGAAAGATTTCATCTTCCGTTCCTTTCAAGCCGGTGCTATTGACTACCAGATCAAATCCCGATTCGAAGAGTTCCTGCCATTATTCGAGCCGTACATGCACGTCAATCTTCGATTAACGCGGCAGTTGCTGAACAAATGCGAGAAGAATTTCGCAGGCTTAAAAAGCTAGAACACCAGTTTAAAGTAAAAGAAGTCAGCGATCTAATCACACCTACTGAGCTTCAGGTATTGGAGATGATTGATCAAGGACATACGCAAACGGAAATTGCGAACCGCTTTTTCATTTCTTTGCGAACCGTCAAAATTCATGTGGGGCATATCTTGAAGAAATTAGGTAGTCCGAGCAGCAAAGATGCCGCACAGAAAATCAGAGACTTGGGCTTGTTTGAACGAGGACATACAACGGGCGGCGACGGCAAAGAGGACTAATGGATGTCCCGCTTCTTGAACCGTCCGCCTTTGACATCGTGGATATTGCCAACTGCTAGAAACGCTGCAGGATCGAGCTCATCCACGATGGATTTCAATTTCGCTTCCTCCAGCCTTGTAATGACACAGAAGATGACCTTCTTGTTATCTCCCGTGAAGCCGCCTTCCCCTTCCAGATAAGTCACACCGCGCCCTAAGCGGTCCAGAATAGCTTCACCTATTGATCTGAAGCTATCGCTGATAATCCACACAGACTTCGACTCATCAAACCCTTCAATGGTCACATCAATCATTTTATAAGCAATAAAATAAGCGATTAGCGAATACATCGCACGATCCCAACTGTATACAAAGCCTGCACTGCCTAGAATGAATAGGTTGAAAAACATGACAATCTCGCCTACGGAGAATGGAATCTTTTTGGAAACGAGAATCGCAACAATTTCTGTCCCATCTAGTGAACCCCCGAAACGGATAACCATTCCTACCCCAATACCGAGAATGATGCCGCCGAAGACAGCAGCAAGCAATGGATCATTGGTAAGCTCTTTCACTGGGTGCAGCAGATAAGTTCCCGTGGACATGACCAGAATTGCGAAAAGCGTTGATAATGCAAATGTTTTACCTATTAATTTATATCCGATAAACAGGAATGGAAGATTTAATAAGGTCAAAAATATCCCGACTTGAATATTGGATAGATACGATAAAATGATGGATACCCCCGTGATGCCTCCGTCAATAATTCGGTTAGGGACTAAGAAAATCTCCAATCCAAGTGACATAAGCACAGCGCCTAAAAATAAAAACACGCTGCGCCGAAGTAAAGCTTTCTTGGTCATTCTTCGATGCTGCATTTGCATTGTCGCTTTTTTCAAATATTGAAGCTGTTCCTCCGCCATACAATCCCCTCCATATCTCTTTCCTCTATACATACATTTCTCGACAAAACCATCTATTTCCTGCAAATTAGGCCTTTCCTTTGATACTTTATTATAAAAAATGTTAGATAATATACCATCGAATATTAACGGTGGCCATGGTATAATGATGGCTGTTATCATTTACAATTTCTTAATTTGAATGTCATAGGAGACATATATGAACCAGCACATTAATCGCTTATTGCTTCTAACCCGGAACCGATTGCCACTTTTATTAATTACCCTAATTCCTGTCTTGATCATGGAAATTTTGAGCCGCGGGAATTATATAGAAATGATAACTTGGAGTTACAAGCATCTGCTTGAACTGCTATTCAATGAATGGATCGTCTTCAGCTTGTTATTATTGTTCATCGCCATGATTGGCCGGACTAGAATTGCCTATTGGGTCATTTCAGGTATTCTTCTTGCCTTGGCTCTCGTAAGCGGCGTTAAGTTGAAAATATTAGGGGTCCCTTTAACACCTTGGGACATCGTCTTGGCCGGCGAAGCTTCGGATATGGTGAAATATATCTCCAATATTCTTAGCTTCCAAATCATGATAATGCTTCTTTTTTTCCTCGCTGCCAGTTATTTTTTGTTATACCGCACGACCTTGATCTCGAAAAAGGTTTCACTAAAAGAACGTGGAATCCTAGCTGTGATCGCGATTGCAATGTTGTCTGCGGTTTACACGGATCTGCCTCTTCCGATTCAGAAATGGAGCGGTATCAAGGCATCCGTATGGAACCAAGTTGAGAATACCACAACGAACGGCTACGCATTAGCAACGTTTCTGAATACCAAGTCGATGTTAACCGAAAAACGTGAAGGTTACGATGATAAAGCTGTTCAAGCTATTGTCAGTAATACACCTAAGCCGATTAAAGCCGGGGATCCAAACAACCCTATAAAACCAAACGTAATTGTTGTGTTAAGTGAGGCATTCTGGGATCCAACCGTCATCAAAGGTGTGGAATTCAGTCGTGATCCCATCCCTTTCTTCCATAAGCTGCAGCAGACGGGGACAAGCGGCACGATGCTTTCACCGCAGTATGGCGGGGGTACCGCTAACGTCGAGTTCGAGGTGTTAACCGGCAATTCTATGCGTTTCCTACCGCAAGGGTCTATCGCCTACAATCAATTCATTACGAATGAAGTAGATTCTTTGGCAAGTATTTATGCTAGACAAGGCTATACTTCAACAGCGATAAGTCCATTCTACAATTGGTATTTCAACAGTAATAAAATATATAAGTACTTTGGCTTCTCCAAGTATATTCCAATCGAATATTTTAAGCCTAACTATTCAGGTCCTTATATCGCTGACAGCGAAGTTGCTGCTAATATTATTCATGCCACCGACCAAAGCGATGGACCCGATTTCGTATTTGCCAACACGATGGAAAACCATTTTCACTTTTTCCCAGGTAAGTTCCCAAAAAATACAATCGATGTTACTGGCAATATGTCTCCTTCTTCTCAAGGTATGCTTGAAACGCTTGCCCAAGGCATTAATGCCTCAGATAAAATGTTGAAGGAATTAGTTGACTATTATGACAAAAAGGGTGAACCAACGATTATCGCTTTCTGGGGAGACCACTTACCAGCCCTAGGTGATGATTATGCCACTTACATTGACACGAAGTATATTAGCGGCAAAGACGATCCTGATTTCCTGAAAAAGATGTACAGCGTTCCGCTGGTCGTTTGGAACAATTTTGACCATGAGCGCAAAGATACCTTAAATATTAGCCCTTCTTTCTTAGGCCCTTATCTTATTGAATTATCCAAACAGCAAGGCAGCTATTATACCGATTATTTAAGTCAACTTTCGAAAAAGATCCCAGTCATACCACCGAAGGATCATTATGAGTCAATGAATATTAATGAACAGGACCTTAAGGATTACGAGACCTTGCAATATGATATCATTTTTGGCGATCGGCATGCTTACAAGGATTATAAAGTTCCCATTATTAATTCTAAGTATATGCTCGGATTCGGGCCGATCCAGCTTGAAAAAGTCGAATCAGATACGCAGGATCTATCTGGACGTTCGAGTGTAACCCTAACGGTGAGAGGAAGCAATATCCCCCCCCTTGGCTATGTTACTTTAAATGGCAAAACCCTTCCAAGCACATGGCAAGATGAACATACACTGACTGCCAAGGTCGAAGGTCATTTACTCAAAGCTGGCATCTGGGACATTCAAGTGAATGTCAAAGATTCAAAGGAAACCATCGTTGGTAAATCAAACACCTTGCCAATTGAAATAGGCGGGCGTTAAACGAAATTAGACGTCTAGCCCCCTTCTCTCTAATATGAGAAAAAGGGGGCTTTTCTGTATGGAAAATTTTAAATGAAACAGGACCTCAGTCTCTCATAAGAAAAAAGCTCAATCCACGAATGGATGAGCTTTTCAATATCGTATGATTACAGGGAGATCATTTTTCCTGTTGCTTCGGATTCGAAGGCTGCTAGGATGACTTGCAAGGAGCGAAGCCCCTCTTCGCCGGAGATACGCGGCTTTTGGCCCTCCAGTATACTCGTTACGAACTCGTCGATAACACCGCTGTGCGTTTGTTTCTCGTTCGTTGCGATTTGTCCGACTTTATAACGTTCAACCGTACCATCACGAAGCTCAACGATGACTTGGTCATTCGGATCGGTATCAATTTTGATTACACCATTCTCGCACCATAACACAGTTGAGTTGTCTTGACCTTTATAATAAGTCCAGCTAGCAACTAATGAACCAGTAGCGCCGCTTTTCATGCGAAGCAAGCAAGTCGCATTATCGTCAACATCAGTACCTTCTTTATGCAGGGTACCGACGAAAGCAGCCACTTGTGCAACCTCATCAGCAAGCAACCAACGAATTAAATCTGATTTGTGTACGCCAAGATCGCCCATCGCGCCCATTGTTGCTTCTTCTTTGCGGAAGAACCAACTTTCGCGTCCGTCCACGCTCCACCCTTCAGGACCAGGATGTCCGAAAGATGTACGGAATGTCAGCACTTTCCCTAATTTGCCGGAATTCAAAATTTCTTTGGCTTTGACATGTGGAGGCATCAGTCGTTGGTTGTGACCAACCATCAAAAACACGCCATTTTTCTTTGCCGCTTCAATCATTGCCTCTGCTTCTTCTGCCGTTGAAGCCATTGGCTTCTCAACCAGTACGTGAGCACCTGCATTTGCAGCGGCAATGGATACTTCAGCATGGAGGAAGTTAGGTGTGCATACACTAACCGCATCCACTTTCTCCTGCTTCAACATTTCGGTATAGCTGCTGTATGCTTTGCCGCCGTGCAGCTTCGCATAGTGCTCCGCTCTCTCCAGAACAGGATCAACGAATGCGACGAGTTCAACACTTGAATTCCAAGCATATTCCGGGATGTGTCTATGTTTAGCGATAGCGCCGCAACCTACTACGGCCACTTTAATTTTGCTCATGTTTATGAATGCTCCTTTTAAAGGTTAGTTATGAACATTTGTGTAATGCTCTTTTACCCAGTTCAAACTGTTCTCCACACTTGTAAGTGGAGGCTTTTGGCAGTGATCCTGCTCAACTACTAACCATTCCACGCCAGCTTGCTCAGCCGCTTTAATCACTTTTTCCAAAGGAACATCGCCTAAGCCCAGTTCTAGTGTTACTAGTTTACCGTCTGCATCTTTCGTGAAATCTTTGAAATGAAGCAGCGGTAATCGACCCGCATATTTGGCTATGTAGGCAAGTGGATCTTGACCAGCGAATTGAACCCAACAAACATCCATCTCTACGTTAATTGCATCTTCACCTGTTTTGGCAAACATAGCATCAAAGACGAACTCGTCATCCACTTTATAATGAAATTCGAAATCATGATTGTGATAAAGGAATTGCAAACCTTGTTTATTCGTTTCTACGGCAATCGCTTGGCATTCAGCAATCAATGCTTTCCATTGGTCTGCTGACTCCCGTTCTTCAGCACCAACATATGGGCAAATCGCATACTTTGCACCGATTGTTTTTAGGTAATCAAGTTCCCCTTGCAGATCTTTACGAAATCTCTCTAAACTCACGTGGCTGCCAAATGCCTTCAAACCCAGCTCATCCAATAGCTGCTTGAGCTCATCTGCAGGCTTTCCATAATACCCAGCAAATTCAACGCCTTCATATCCTAACTTCGCTACATGGCGAAGTGTGCCTTCCAAATCTTTCTCCATATCATCTCTTAATGTATACAATTGCAGACCAATTCCTAAACGTCCCATTCGTTCTCCTCTTTTCTCATCATCCATATTTTGATAAATCGAACATAATAGAATCAGTATAATGGATCATAGCCTTATATGACCATTCACGATATAATCAAAACATCTCTTATTTGGCTATGAAAGGTGAATACAATGGAAACTGAGGTCTTAACCTGCGGCTATTCTTTTCATATGGAACCGTTTAATGTGAGCACCAAATCAGGTCTCATTTCTTATCTTTTCCGTTTACAAACAGAAGGCACTTCCGAGGTTCTAGTGGATGGCCATATGCAGCGCGTGGAAGCAGGTCATTTACTCCTTTTTCAACCGGGGGACCCTTATGAACTTCGTATCGAACACGAGTTGGATCAACCAAGCAGTAAAATAGCTAGTGGCGACTATTATGTATTCTGTAAGGGCGCTTGGATCGATGCCTGGTGGAAACGCAGCCTCAAACAAACTTGTACACGGATCGACTTAGATGCTCGGATAATCTCGCTTTGGCGGCAGCTTATTCTTGAGAAGCGAAGAATGGAAGAAGAAAACCACGAGCTTAGCGGATATTTGCTTCAAGCACTTTGCCTGTATGTCGAGCGTGCTGCAACAGAAACAGTCTCCTTACAAGGTCGTCCATTTACTGGTACACGTATGAAGAGGTTCATAGAAGCACAAGCTACTGCTACTTTTAAAGTAGATGATGTTGCCAACCATGTTGGTCTCAGCGTTTCCCGCGCTGTTCATTTGTTCAAAGAATGCTTCGGCAAAACCATGATCCAATATGCCCTTGAAGTGCGCCTAGCCAGTGCAGTTGAACGCATGCATGATAGTTCAATGTCCCTGGAGCAAATCGCTCTAAGCTGCGGTTTTGGCAGCTATCCTTACTTTCACCGAGCATTTAAACATAGATTTGGCATATCCCCCAAGCTTTTTCGCCAAAACGCTCAGCAAAATTAAAATCATCGAATTCACAAATTTTTCAAGAAATACGATCTAAGAATGAAACAATTCTTCTCTCTCATACGTATATTCTTATGAGAAGTAGAAATACATAGAAATATTTGGTTTTGTTTCAAAATTGTAAAACTATTTTAAGGTTAATTTAATAATATTCATATATGCTAATCTTATATCCAATTCCTAGGATGGTGAAAAATGATGAAAATGTTTATTACAATTCACAACAAACCCGTGCCAGTCTACTCAGATGAGAAAAATAAAAAGAAATTCAATTTATTGAAATCTGCACTCGAAGCAAAAGTGACAAAAGGAAGAGCAACAATTAAGAAATGCCTGGACTCTATTATTAGTATTGAGATCGTAGGTTGTGAAGCGATTCTCCATTCGTTTAATGAGCGCGACTCCCTTGCATTATCCCTATACTAAAAAAACGAGAAGTCCTAAGGACTTCTCGTTTTTTTAGTCATTATATTTTTGTTGGATGACGCCAAGATGATGTTGAGCATGACCGGCTATCACATAAGCAAGCGCGCGTGCAGAGATTTCATTGTTATTAGCGATCCCTTTACGCGACCAGGCTGCTTCTGAAATGGTTTTTAGCAGCGTAAATGTGGCTTGTCGTACGGCTTTAAAGTCATTTAACAAATCCTCCATCGACAGCTCGTCGAAAGAAGTATTGGCGATGTATAAATCCTGATCAAATCCTGGTAAATTCGTTGTATCTCCGCGAGCAATACGCAGCATCCGATAACTCATAATTCGCTCCGTATCCGTTATATGCCCCAAGACTTCCTTCAAGCTCCACTTCCCTGGCTCATATCGATGAAGCCCTTGCTCATCATTAATCGGCGAAAACAAATCGACAATAGCGTCTAATTGGCTGTGTAAAATGGACTGGTAATCACCTTCCGGAACTTGATTAATATAACCAGTAAAATATGGCGAGTATTCTTCACTAGCAGGTCGCTGCAGCATATCGAATGAATCTCCCTTCGTGATAAAAAAATTAAAATTATGTATGTCCTTATCTTATCGTAATTCAAAACAAATATGAAGCCATCATATAGTTTTCATTGGCGCTCCACTCTTTTCTATTTTTCAATCCAAGCCTTTCTGTGATATCTACAAATCTACTTAAAAGCCTTGAGTCCAAGGGATAGTCCGGTGAAAGCTTTCTCATGGTATTCCCTGAGCACTTCTTGAGAATAATCGGGGTCATCTCTGGAATTCACATCAAACTGAGTCTTGGGGATAGAGGTTCAGGACCATCATAGAGTTCCAACTATCTGAGCTAAAGGGATAGTGTTCATAGATACCTCTAGCTCAGAACAAATATAAAAAACACTGACCTCAGTGAAGAAGTCAGCGTTTTTGAACGGTCTATAACGGCTTATGCTCGAGCAGCCAGATTTTACTTTGGAAGTCTCCATGGAGACCGGAGACTGGCAGCCCGGCGTAGAGAAGATGATCGCCGGGGTACGCGCCTTGCAAGCCTGCGATTTGGTAATCGAAGGATGGGTTGAGACCTTTGAGCCGCAGCGTTTTGAGCGGCGCATTGGGTTCGGCGAGCACTCGGAAGTAAGCGACCATAGCTTGGGTCTTATCTTCGGAAACGATCATCCAAGCCGTTTCATTACCTTCGAATGGACTGAGTAAGCGGTACATGTCGCCGAATTGGATAAGCGGCCGAATATGTTTATAATCGGCAATTTGCTTTTTGACGATTTCTTTCTCCTCGTCAGTGAACCGGGTTAGGTCAAGCTCGTAACCAAAGTTGCCGGACATCGCAACATTGCCGCGCATTTCCAACGAAGTTTCACGGTGAACTTGGTGATTGGGTACTGCGGAAACGTGAGCTCCCATCGTACTAACAGGATAAACGATGCTCGTGCCATACTGAATTTTCAAACGGGAGATCGCATCAGTGTTATCGCTTGTCCACGTTTGCGGCATATAATACAGCATGCCTGGATCAAACCGACCACCGCCACCAGAGCAGCTCTCAAACAAGATATGCGGGAACTCGGTCGTCAATGTTTCTAGTACGCTGTACAGCCCAAGCATGTAGCGATGAGCGGTTTCTCGTTGCCTTTCTGAAGGCAGCGCAGCAGAACCAATTTCGGTCATATTACGGTTCATGTCCCATTTGACATAAGTGATCGGCGCGCTGCTTAGGATATCACGGATCATGTTCGTGATCGCTTCACATACATCTGCACGTGAAAAATCCAGTATTAACTGCTGACGACCTTCCGTACGTCTACGATTCGGTACATGCAGGCACCAGTCTGGGTGTTTTCGGTATAAGTCACTGTCTGGGGAAACCATTTCCGGTTCAAACCACAGTCCAAACTCAAGTCCCATCCCCTTGACTCTGGAGACGAGATCTTCAAGTCCACCTGGCAGTTTGGCCTTATCAACGACCCAATCTCCCAAGGAGCTGTTATCACTGTCTCTTTTGCCGAACCAACCATCGTCAAGTACGAATAATTCGATGCCAAGCTCTTTGCCGGCGCTGGCGATGCTTTCGATTTTATCCGCATTAAATTGAAAATACGTTGCTTCCCAGTTATTCACGAGCACTGGTCTTGTCCGATCACGGAATTCACCGCGGCAAAGCCGAGTACGGTAAAGCTTGTGATACGTTCTTGACATGTCCCCTAGACCAGCGTTTGAATAAACCATTACGGCTTCAGGCGTTTGAAAATGTTGTCCCGGCTCCAGCAGCCAGCTAAAATCAAATGGATTGATCCCCATAGATACACGCGCAGATCCATACGGCTCAACCTCTGCATGGGCAGCAAAATTGCCGCTATAAACAAGACTGAAACCATACACATCGCCATGATCTTCATTTGCGTCCTTGGATAGCAGTGCAACAAAAGGATTATGCTGATGGCTACTCGATCCGCGGCGACTTTCAACGGTTAATTTTCCAGGAGCTAAAGGTCTTCTCTCGATATGTCGCTCTCTAACCCAGCTACCTGAAAGCTGTAAAAGATCAAAATCACTATGCGGATAATCAACGCTCATACTAAGTGCTCTGAGCAGCTTTAGATCCCCAGATCCTTCATTTACGAATCGTACCGATCTAGTCAGTGCTGCATGCTGCTCGAAAATCGTATAAGCAAGAATGACGCGTAAACCAATCACAGAATCAACGAGTTCCAGCTCCAAGGTTTCCGCTTCATCGTCTCGCTCTGCATATGTCGCAGGAAGCCCTTCGAGCACGGGTTTTCCTTGGTAGATTCGATGCTTGTCATAGATGAGCTCAGAAATTGTTGATCCATCCGGAAGAGCAACTTGATAAGCTGGCTCCCGATAATCGCTTGTCCCGTATGCCGGGTACTCCTGAGGTAATGTATCGAAAGAAATGCTGCGATCCTCAGGAACAGGATTGGGTGAGAATGAACATCTCTCCTGAAATTGCAGGATCGAAGCCAATTGACCTGATCGGATAGGGCGTCCCCAGTAAACGTGAGCTGGGTAAGCGGAATTGATTAGTTGAATAACATAGCTCATTTGCTTGTTTTGTAAATGGAATAGTCCTTGTGTTGGTTCAAATGTAATTCGCATAATATCCCTCCTACCTCTTATTATCGTATCCCTTCGTAAACAAAACTATGGAGGATTAGCACCTACATATGGAGGAATGTAGTTTTTGGGTACATAGAAATAGGAGCTAAGGCTCTAAATAGCCCTAGCTCCGTTTCGTATTTTTCATTTTTAGCCAAATTTATAAGTCATGCCATAGCCGCCTTTGGGGTAAACCCAATCAATATTGTAGGATGGACACGCAATACGGCAGGTCCCGCATTCGATACAATTCTCAAACGCAACGGTTGTAATTTTGAGTTTCTTTTCCCATTCATAAACGTCCGAGGGACAAAAATAATTACAATCCTTCGTTACACAATTTAAACAGGTTTGTGTATCCTTGATAACGAGGTGCGACTTATCGTCGCATTTATAACGAATGGTAAATAGCTTATCTGAAATGTCACTTTGACTCATCCATTCATCGCCCTCCATCCCTTGTAGCCCAGCTTCATCAGATTTACAGTACCGCCTGCGGCATTTTTGATGAGCTTCATGGCCATTTTTTGCTTATCCGCTTTGGTAATCCCATCCACGAGGAACATGTTATAAGCCGCTTCATTCAGCGCTCTGGGCAGCTTGTCGAACAATAACTCTGGATCCTGCTCTTTGAGGAATTGATGCATGCCTTTGTATTTCTGTAAGTCTTTATGGACAAAAGATTCGCGGATCTTTTGATCATAGGCTTTGAGTGTAGCAGCTGAAAAATCGCTTTGCGCTTTGGCCTCGACAATCGCCTCACCGGCTAGCCGACCAGAGGTCATGGCTAAATTCGTTCCTTCGCGGTGCACAAAGTTGATTAACTGCGCGGCATCCCCGCAGACGCACCAGCCATCTCCCGACAACGGCGGGATTGAGTGAAAGCCACCCTCAGGGATCAAATGCCCGGAGTACTCCTTCGTTTCTCCCCCTTGAATCAATTTCCGAATCATAGGGTGCTGCTTAACTGCATCGAGAACCGCATAAGGCTTCACCTTTTTGTCCCGCAAATGATTAACCATAACGCCTACGCCTAGTGAAATGGTTTCTTTATTCGTGTATAGAAAACCCATGCCCGCCATTCCTAGCGAGGTCTCGCCCATAAACTCAATCGTAACGCCTTCGTCACCTTCGAGTCCGAATCGATCCTCGATTTTCTCCCTAGGTAGTGCAATGACCTCTTTCACAGCCAACGAAACTTCGTCCGGCATCCATTCTTTGTGAATGCCCATCGCTTTGCCGAGCAAGGAGTTCACGCCATCGGCAATGACAACAACATCGGCGTACAAATCGCCGTCATCTCGATCGGTACGAACACCGACGATCCTTTTGCCTTCGCGAATCACATCGAGTGCAACGGTTTCGTAAATTGGGATCGCCCCAGCGGCAACGGCTTTGTCGGCGAACCACTGATCGAACTTAACCCGCAGTCCAGTAAAGCAATTGTAAGGCTCTTTGTAAGCCTCATTGCGGTGCCCGAAGGTGACCATGGATTCTTTGCCCATCATCCAGATGCGCTGCTCCACAATGTAACGTTCCATAGGAAAGTTTTTTTCTTTCCAAAATTCGGGAACCAGCTCTTCGATTTGTTTACGGTATAGGACGCCTCCGAAAATGTTTTTGGCCCCAGGGAACTCGCCCCTCTCCAACAAAACAACGGATAATCCTGCTCGTGCCATCGTCAAAGCAGCTGCTGCGCCCGCAGGACCGCCGCCAACAACTATCGCGTCAAATTTCTCGTTCACTTGGCTTCACTCCTCTCAAGGACCACGTTAACCCCTGTCTTCGAATCGTCGGACGGCAAGGAGCTTTCTGTACTTGCTAGTTGAATGCCAAATAAAGTTCGACGCTTCCTTATCTCATTCGTAATGGCAGGAACAATTTTGAACATATCGCCTACGATGCCGTAATGAGCGAATTGAAAGATTGGCGCCTTTTCGTCTTTGTTTATCGCCACAACGACATCCGCATGACTCATGCCTACGGTATGCTGAACTGCACCGGAAATGCCGATGGCGAAGTATAGCTTCGGCCTGACCGTGGCACCAGTTTGACCAACCTGGTGCTCATGCCCGATCCAGCCCGCGTCGACCGCGGCACGCGACGCGCCAACGACGCCGCCGAGCGCATCCGCTAGCTCGCCGAGCATCCCGAAAGCATCGGGCCCGCCCAGCCCACGGCCCCCTGCCACGATAATCTCGGCATCCTCGAGATTGAGCTTGCCTGTTTCGCGCAGGAAGTCGAGCACCTGCGCGGCGATTTCTTCCTCTCGCATCGCCGCGGAGATAGCGATGATTTCACCTTGGCGCGACGTGTCCTTCGTCAGCGCCTGAAACACCCCGGCGCGCGCCGTCGCCATCTGCGGCCGGTACTGCTTACAGAGGATGGTGGCCATCATCTTCTCGGAAAAGGCCGGCTGGCCAGCAGCAGCCTGGACGGCGGCGGCTCCACGTCGAGCTGCGTCGTGTCGGCCGTCAGCCCCGTCGGCAGGTGCGTCGCTATCGCGCCTGCCAAGTCGCGGCCCGTCGCTGTCGCGCCGAACAGCACGATCTCGGGCTTCGCTTCCTCGATCAGCTTCAAGCAGACTCGGCTGTATGGCCGAGTCCGGGTAGGTGCGAAGCTCGGGGGCTTCGCATAGGAACACCCTGTCCGCGCCGTAATGCACGGCTTCATCGGCGAGGTGGGCCACATCTTCGCCGATGACGAGCGCCATGAGCGGCGCGTCTAGCTTCGCTGCCAGCTTCTTGCCTTCGCCTAGCAGCTGCCAGGAAACCTTCTTCGCAGCTCCATCTCGCTGCTCCACAACGATCAATACTCCCCGATAAGCCGACCAATCGGGCATCGATACTTCAGGCTGGTCCGGTGATTGTTCATTTGACATCGTGACTTCCTCCATTCCCATAACGGTGATTCTGAGTTTTTCGGGTCGTACACATGCTTTACTTTCACGAAGACCAGTCTAACAAAGTCTGCATCTCTTTCGTCATGAGCTGATCAGCTAGCTGAGCAGCGGCTGCTTCCGGCGAATCAAACGCGATCATATGCGTTTTAACCGCTTTTACCTCCGGCACCCATGTTTTGGCTACGATCGTTGGTGAGCCTTTTAGCCCGATTTTCGCTTTTTCAAGATCCGGAAAATCAGCCGTCGTCCAAACAGTCGGCTTATAACGCGCAGCCCGAATCATACCAGGCAGCGATGCTCGTCTCACCTTGTTCAGTTCCTTCAGTGCCGTTATCAGCACCGGCATGCTTGTCTCAACGACTTCAATGCCATCTTCCAAGAGCCGATGCACACGAACTTTTCGCCGCTTTTCATCCACACTGACGACTTTGTTGACATAAGTAAGCTGTTCCAAATCCAATCGGCATGCGACGCCAGGCCCAACTTGCCCCGTGTCGCCGTCCAGCGTTTGTTTGCCGCAAAAAACAATATCCACCGGTCCCCACGTTTCAGCAATTTTGCGGATGGTTCGGGCAACAACGTACGATGTCGCCAGCGTGTCCGCTCCCGCGAAGCCGCGATCCGTCACCAACACAGCATCATCTGCCCCGAGGGAGATGCATTCCTTTAAACCTTTCTCCGCAGGCGGAGGTCCCATTGTTACTACTGTAATCCTTGCACCTTGTTCATCCTTAATACGGAGCGCCTCTTCCAGCCCGTGCATATCATAGAAGTTCACGATACTTGGGACACCTTGGCGAATTAACGTATTATTTTTGGGGTCAATGCGAATTTCTCTAGAGTCAGGTACCTGCTTGATACAAACGACAATATGCAGCATCTCTGCACCCTCCTATTTCTTAGAAAACTTACTTGCACATTCGACAGCAAACGGATCGGAGCTTGTCAGCATTGTGAATTTTGTCACTTAAAATGACGAAACGAAATCGCTTTCACTCTTTTTTTTAAGTTAATAATCTAAAACAATATATGCGAAAAGCCTGCTAACATGACACTTAATTTAGTCCAACGCTTAAAAGTAATCTTATCGATGTAACCTAGCAATTGAGTTGGAGGTGGCGTTTAGCCACGAACGCACATGCTGGACGCAACACAAAAAGGACCTGAGTCGACGGTCGACGACTCTGGTCCTTTTTAAAAGAGATACATCTATACAAACCTACTCCTCTTCCGCTTCTTCCACCTCATACGTACATAGGAAACGTTCTACACCGGGATACTTCTCCCCGAGGCTGCGGATGACGAACCCAATATTTCGATAAAATTGGACCGACTCTTCATCCGTTTCTGCCACGATTCGAACCGGATGCATATCTTCAATAATTTCAAGGATGATCCCTCGGCCAAAGCCTACCCCTCTGCTCTCCGGTTCAACGGCCAGATGAGTGATCGTCATCTCCTGATTATCATTCAGTTCAAAGCCGATAATGCCCACCATGATACCTTCGGATTCATACCCAAACAGCCAAAGATTTGCATCATTTTCATAACTCTCAAGAACCGGTTGAAGCGCCTCCGGATCAGGGAAAACACTGTAACTAAGCAGTTCTTGTATGTCATTTTCGTTGAGTCGGGATTTCACATTTACTAACATCTTTATTCACTACTTTCATTAATCGTTATCTACACATAATCTAACAACTTAAGCAAGCTGTCAATATTCGCTATAGGTGTAATCCCCTTCTCCTTCATCAAGTGATCGTTGGTCCCATAACTAATAAAGGGGATTCCAGCATCTATGGATGCTCTGCCATCTATCCACGAATCTCCGACCGATATCCATTCTCGCTCATGAATTTGAGGAAAATGCTGCTTGGCGGCTAAGTATCCGGATGGAGAGGGTTTCATCGCTGCCATTTGCTCTCTTCCGATAATCAAATCAAAGTATGGATGAATTCCGGTCTCTTCCAGCGCATGAACCGCGGACTTGTACGAATTGTTTGTCACAATAATCAGGACATAGTGCGACTTTAAAATCATTAGAAGCTCGGAAACATGGGATTCCAGACCTGCGCCCTCCATACCTATTAGTTCATGATGAACGACCATTTTCATCACTTCTGTATAGGTCTCTTCAGGCATCCCCTTCGCTTTCACATACGCAATCATGGTTGACGTGGTATGCTCTTGAATCGGAAAATCAACCGGTAATAGATCATTCTCGGTAAGGAAGTCTGCCACTTGCTTTTTCATCATTTGGAAATTAATTCTCGACCTCAGCAGCGTATTATCCATATCAAAAATAATGCCTCGAACTTGGCTTGATTTATTCATTAAGCCTCACCTATCCATCTCTAGAACTACAAAATATTTAAGAAATTAGCATTATAAATTATTCTTAGTTGAATTCGACATTTTTCGCTATTTATATGCAAATACCGCTATAGACACGTCATTTTCAACTAATTATAATGAGGCGTATTAACTGGTATTTAAGCTTTTCGCAACATTTACCAGTGCCTTTTGAACTACATATATGGAATCGTTAAAAGCAAACCATTGGAAACAATGCGACGCAAAGCCATGACCTAAGGCATCCCTAACTTGGATGCTATGGACGACAGGTTACCGAGTCAAGGAGTTCATCCTTTCATTCGGGATGGACTTTTTTATTTATACGAAATGAGGTTGATTCATGCATCTTACGCTGATAGATAATTATTTGATTTACCTCATGCTGCTAGTGCTCATTATTTCAATCATTGCTCTTTACATATCCTTTAGTAACAAAACAGCACTCAACGCTTCCATACTAGAGTCTGCTATCGATTGTATCATGATGTTTAATACAAGTGGAAAGATCATTGCATTCAATCCGGCGGCTGAAGCGATTTTTGGTTACGAACGCAAAGAAGCTTTAGGGCTTACGTTAATCGATTTTCTTTTTGAAAAAGATGGCCAGGAGACAACCTTCTTAAATCTGCTATTCACAGCCAAAGACGAAACGATTATCGGTAAGCGAATCGAATTGAAAGCCTATCGTTCGGATGGCAGCGTATTTCCCGCAGAAATAACGATGACGAGCTCTTCGTATAAAGGAATGTATGTCTATACAGCTTATATCCGCGATTTAACAGAGAAAAAGAAGTCCGAGGAAATCGTACATCAACTAGCCTACTTTGATCTGCTGACAGGGTTGCCGAATCGCAACCAGTTCAATCAGCTTTTCCATGATGCGTTAAACAACGCCAAACAACATAATCAGAGCTTAGCTCTGCTTTTCCTTGATGTAAATCGGTTTAAGCTCATCAACGATACGTTAGGCCATCACTTAGGAGATCTTGTTTTGAAGAAGTTCTCCGCATTGCTTTCGGAAAGTTTGTTAGCTCAAAGCATTGTCTCTAGACTAAGCGGCGATGAATTTGTGATTTTGTACCCGCTAGGCAATCAGAAGTCAGCTGCTGTGCAAGCCGAAAGAATCATTCAACAATTGGAAGCTCCTTTCCAAATCGACGGGCGCAATGTTTTTGTTTCCACCAGTATTGGTATCTCTTTGTATCCGATCGATGGAGAAGATCCCGAGGTTCTACTGAAAAATGCCGATCAAGCCATGTATATGGCCAAAGAACGCGGAGGAAACCATTATTATTTTTATAAACAGGAAATGAGTGTCCTTTATTCGAGGTGAAATGCATGCGAACAATCCCTCCGAACAGCCATAGAACATAATGAGCTCATCTTGATGTACCAACCCAAATTCAATATTCCTTCCGGCAAAATAATCGGTGTCGAAGCTTTACTGCGTTGGGATAGCCATAAGTTAGGCAGTGTCTCGCCGAAGGAATTTATTCCGATTGCAGAAGAATCCGGACAAATTATTGCCATCGGAAAATGGGTTTTACAAACTGCCTGCCTACAAATGAAAAAATGGCAATCTGCGGGTATGGAGCCTGTTCCAATTGCAGTCAATCTATCCGCTGTCCAGTTTCATCAAGAAGATTTGGTGACCATGATACTCGATATTCTGCATCAAAACGAGCTGGAAGCACAGTATTTAGAACTCGAAATTACCGAAAGTGTATCGATGAATAACGGCCGTAACATCATGGAAAAGCTTTATGCTTTACGGCGCAAGGGAGTTAAAATCGCTGTCGATGATTTCGGAACTGATTACTCATCCTTAAGCTTTTTACAGAATTCTCCTATCAATACTTTGAAAATTGATAAATCGATCGTTCAAGATATTTCCACCAGTATATCTGCATCTTCTATCATTGAAGCTATAATGGCCATGTCACATAGTTTAAACAAGAATGTCATTGCAGTAGGTGTGGAAACTCAAGAACAGCTCACTTTTCTAGAGAAAATTGGTTGTCAACATATACAAGGATATTTATTCTCTGTTCCGCTTACTGACCAGCTATTTGAAACGAGCTATGTTATCCATGATGCAAATGCTAGTCCAAATGCTTTATGAGAAAAGCCAGAATTCGGAGGTTACTCCGTCTTCTGGCTTTTCAGATTGGACGCTGAACGAATAGCAAACGGCATGGCCAATGAAAGTAAGCTTGCCAAAAGTCCAAACACGAACATGTCGTGAATCCCTGTATAAAAGACGCTGGATTTAGTAAGGATTGCCCCCATAATCGTTACGCTGACCGCTGTCCCGATATTCCGTGCAAAGAGCTGCAGCGAGGTGGAAATGCCCTTCTGATGCGCTTCTACCAGCTGCTGTGAACCGATTGTTGTTATTGTGAAGATTAATCCATAAGCAAGACCAAGCATCATTAGTGCGCTAAACGTGTACCAGAAAGAAGAACCCTTGTGTATAAAATAAAACAAAGCCGCTGTAATGACGAGTATCACATTTCCTATGATTAAAAGACGTTTATATCCATAGCGAACCACCCATTTTCCGCATGGTACAGCAACGGCCATCCACCCAATCGATGTACTCAAAAGCGCAATTCCGCTGACAAACAACGAGTAGCCTTGATTTTGCAAGAAGAGAGGAACGAAGCTGGAAGTCCCAAAGAGCGCCGCGCAGCTGAGAAACGAGCTTGCAATCATAATCGCCACCGGACGATTCCGCAGCAGATTTAACGGAACGATCGGCGCAGGATGCTTTCTCTCATATAAAAAGAATGCCATCATGAATATGCCCCCTAACGCTCCATATATGTAGCTATAATGCTCAACTGCAGTAGTAAGCAGCAAAAAGGATATTCCGCAGGCAAACAAAATAGCCCCACCATAATCGACCACTGCTTTCTTCGGTTGATACACTTCCTTATACGGCTGCAAGGCAAGAAGTGCAACGATACATACCGGTATATTCACGAAAAAAATCCACCGCCAGCTCAGGTAGGTCACGAAGAACGTTCCTAATAAAGGCGCTAATATCGCAGATAACCCCCACATCCCTGTGAAATACGCTTGAACTTTACCTCGCTCCTCCACTGGATAAATATCTCCCGCTATGATGGCAGGAAAAGGCATCATCACTCCTGCGCCAATACCTTGAATCGCTCTGAACAGGATCAACTGCAGCATGCTCTGGGATAGACCGCAAAGCACAGATCCGAAAAGAAACAACAATATGCCTGCTGCAAAGATCCGTTTCCGCCCAAATAGGTCAGATAATCTGCCTGCTAATGGAGCTAATACGGTAGAAAGAACCATATATGAGGTAAATGCCCATGCGTACAGGTCATTGCCGCCAATTTCGTTCACAATAATCGGCATTGTGGTATTCGCAATCGTGGTATCGATCGACGAGACTAATACCGCCAAAACAATACTCACCATAACCGTTGTTCGATTTCTCATGGATGTTCCCTCCTAATTGCTGACTTTATTCACATCCACATATTGTAACTGATTCCAGAATGGATGAATAGCATGTTCAGAGTATGATGAAGTCAATTAAAAAAGCAAATCAAAAAATTCCTCTTTACATAATGCTTTTCTATATAATAAAATTAATCCAATAAGGTTAGTGGGTAATTCGATTGGGGACATGACAACATGACTTTAAGTGTATTATTTATGGGCGTATTCGTAGGTTTTATGGTCGGATTAACTGGTGTTGGCGGAGCTTCGCTGCTAACCCCTATTTTGATCCTGATTGGTATTCATCCTTCAATTGCCGTGGGAACAGACCTTTTTTATAATTCGATTACAAAGCTTTTTGGCACGATTCAGCATTGGCGGCAGAAAACGATTGATTTCAAGCTGGTTAAAATGCTCGCTATGGGTAGTATTCCAGGTGTTATCGCAGCCGTTGTTTTTTTGAAATTATTCAATTCGTTCTTTCATAACCAGGAAATTATTATTAAGCATGCACTTGGTTATGTCTTGATTCTGGTAGCTTTTGCTACCTTGTTTAAAGTTTTCTTCGGCCACAAGATCAAAGAAAATCGCTGGCAGCTCCAATCTTTGGAGGAGAAACGAGGACTAACCATTACAATTGGTGCTGTACTGGGTTTTGTTGTAGGGCTTACGTCCATAGGATCTGGCTCCCTGTACGCTATTGTCATGCTTTACTTTTTCCGCATGAATCCCGCTCAACTTGTAGGAACAGACATCGCTCACGCTTTTTTCCTTGCGACGACAGCAGGCATTCTGCACGCAAGTATGGGGAATGTGAATTATACACTCGTCCTCAATCTTCTCATCGGTTCTATTCCCGGCGTCGTTATCGGAAGCATGCTATCCACCAAGGCACCGACCGCTATTCTGCGCACGATTATTGCAAGTCTGGTATTAATTAGCGGCCTTAAATTAATAGGATGAAGCACAGCAACCGTTCATCCATAACGAAGAAGCGTCCGAGTAAACCAATCGGACGCTTCTTGCTGATCACATATCATGTCGTTTTGTGCGGTTCCCCGGGAAATATCCGCTGCTTTATTTCAATGTCATTTCCCGAGTAAACCACAATTTATAACTAAGCATGCTTAATATGATACTTGTAATTGCCGCTGCTGCTGTGAATGCAAACAAAATCAACATTTGATATCGAACGGCTTCCACAGGATTTGCTCCTGCGATAATCATCCCCGTCATCATTCCAGGCAGCTGTACGAGTCCAACTGTTTTCATTCCGTCTATCGTCGGAATCATGCTGGCCTTCACGGAGCGCTGCAGTGCTTGCTGAATCGCCTGTCTAACCGAGGATCCGAGAGCTAGCAGCGCTTCAATTTCTCCGCGCGACGATTGCACCTCACGATTCATTTGATTCAAAAACAAGCCACAAACAATCATTGAACTACCAATGGTCATCCCGCTAATCGGGATAATGAACTGGCTAGTTGGCTTGATAATTTGTAAACTGAGCATGAGTGACATTGTAATCGTTTCCGTTACAGCAATCGCAGCAGCTATTCTCCAATATATCCCCTTTAACCCTTCTCCACGTTTGCCCGCATTGTGTGTAGCAACCACAATCATAACAGCAATGATCATAAAGATAAGTCCCCAATGCTCCGTCTGAAAAATAAAGTGAAGCACATAACCAATGAACAACAGCTGCAAGGCTCCACGAATGGTTCCCACAGCAATGTCCTTCTCAAGCCCAAGCTTCTGCCATTTAGATAAGGCAACTGTAATCATGACAAAGGTCAATGTAAAGCCTAACGCTAGCGTAGACACGTCTAATCCATCCCCCCTTCGACTGAGGGCATATCCGTCCATTCCAACGAGTCTTCCGGTACAGTTTCAACTAATAATCCGCGATTCAAATACCAGAACCGATTGCCTACCCTCTTGGCTTGCTCCATCTCATGCGTTACCCATATAAGCCCAGCTTCCCGCTCTTCAAGCCAATTCATCAGGGTATCTTCAACTGCTTGCTTGCTGTGTGCATCCAGTGCAGAAGTTACTTCATCAAGTAAGAGGATATCCGCTCCCAGCAGCATTGACCGGACTAATTGAACCCGCTGCTTCTGTCCTCCAGATAAATCAGCCGCCTTCTGAGACCAGCTCAGGTCTCCAAGCCCAACCTGCTCCATCAAGCTTAGCGCCAATGATTTATCGAAATTACGCTGATGCAGTTTACTCACCAAAGCCAGGTTGTCTTCGACCGTAGTAGGCAGCATAACCGGCTGTTGGGGGACATAACAGACTTTCTTCCGCCATTCACTTGGTCCCCAGCTCGCAACCTGTTGTCCATGCAAGGATAAGCTTCCGCCATCCATGCTTTCTAAGGTGGACAAGATCCGAAGCAGTGTACTCTTCCCTTGGCCGGAAGGACCTAGAATTGCAATTCGATCTTTGGGCATGACGTTCGCACTTATTTGCTCCATTAAAGGCGTCAGGCCTTCATTCGGATGCTTCTTATGTAGATTTTCAATAACCAGAATAGGCTGCAGTACTTTTCACTCCCATCTATCCAAGTTTATATATATCCATTTTAATAGTATATCACAGCCATAAATCAACGGGGCATTTACCCATTTTTCGCTCAAAATAGGCTTTAGCCTACACCAGTTGACCGACCTTAGGCATACTTTGTGAGGAATACCCAATGTGATGATAAAGGAGCTACTGCAATATGCTGCGACTAATGTGTAAAGGGAAGATCCACCGTGCGACGGTAACGGAAGCCGATTTGGATTACGTGGGAAGCATTACTATAGATGGTTTATTGATGCGCAAAGCGAACATTTTACCCTATGAAATGGTTCAAGTGACAAGTCTTCGTAACGCCACCCGGTGGAAAACATACGCGATCCCTGCGCCGGAAGGCTGCGGCAAGATCGGTTTGAATGGCCCTCCCGCCCACCTTTTTGCTCCAGGCGACCTCGTTATTATTCTTAGTATGGGACTTATGAATGAAACTGAAATTAACAACCTCAAACCTCAAGTGGTTTTCGTAGATGAACGCAACCAACTGCTCCGAGTTGAAGAACATGATCTAGTTATTCTCAAACAAGAAGCGAAATCCAATGAGTAAGCTAAACACAAGCAAATGGACCAAATATAAGCTGCTGCGGAAATCGTCTAAACTTAGTGTGAATCTTCCTGAAACAGCATGGTTGCGAGAAAGCTCATTCTGGCGAATGATAAAAAAATACGGTGAAATCATCATTAAACCAACTGGGAGCTATGGGGGAAATGGTGTCATTCGGATCAAAAAGATGGATTCTTCCACCTATGTGGTTCAGGATGGCGCTACGAAGAAAAGCTTTACACAATATAACCAATTAAACGCCTATATCAAAAAGAAGGCGCTCAATAACAACATTATTCAGCGGCGGATTCCGCTTGCCACGGTGAATGACCGCCCTTTTGATCTCAGAGTGATGGTGCAGCGCCGTTTGGATTCTCCTTGGGAAGTAACTGGTAAACTGGCCAAAGTAGCCGGAAAGGGCTTTATCGTGACGAATATTCGCCTGAGCAGCGGTAAGGTCGTATCCTTGGATTATGCTCTCAAAAACTCGGAGCTCAAAAAGATGCGGGCTGCCGACCTCCATTCACAGCTTGATAAAGTTGCTCTAAAAGCAGCTCAGCAATTAAGTCCTTATTATTCTTGGGTGCGTACGATGGGGATTGATATGGCTTTGGATAAAGAAGGAAATGTGTGGATTATTGAGGTTAATTTCGCTCCGATGCTTGAGCTATTTTTGAAGTTGAAGGATAAGTCGATGTTCCAGAAGATGAAGTCATTTCACAAAAGCAAACCAATAAAAAGAGTTAATTAACAATGATAATTAACTAAGAAATTGACGGAGAAATATAGGGAGAAATATAGGGAGAAATATAGGGAGAAATATACCGAGAAGTACTCCTAAAATAAACCAAAAATAAAACGAAAATAAATAAAATCAAAAGACACAAGCCGTTTCCTTCTTCTCCTCTTGATAATAGTCTAAATAAGAGTTTGCTATTGCAAGACTCAAATTACAACTACGTTAGTTTTCCTGTCGAAAACTTGGAGGAGGCCCGGAGATGAACCGATTGGGGCTTTATTGCTCACGATGTTCTGCAAGGCTCCCTTTCCGCTATCAAGAAATGAAATGTGACTGCGGTGGCACTTTATTGGTCGATTACGACTTGGAGCACATAGCTAGAACGTTAACGAAAGAAGCTTTACAAATACGCTACCCATCAATGTGGAGATATAAAGAATTGCTTCCAGTGAGTAACCCTGATTGTATCATCACATTAGGCGAAGGCTGGACGCCACTTCTGCGCATGCAGGAATGGGAGAAGAAGCTTCCTATTAAACGCCTATGGATCAAGAGAGAAGAGCAGAACCCTACAGGGAGCTTCAAATCGAGAGGCTTCTCCGTCGCCGTTTCCTTGCTCAAGGAAGCGGGAGCGACGAAAGCGGCCGTACCATCAAATGGAAATGCCGCGGGGGCATTAGCTGCCTATACTGGACGTGCTGGTATCGAGGCTTCCGTCTTTATCCCTATGGATTGCCCGCCATTAATCGTGGACGAATGTCCGTTATATGGAGCAGCCACCTTCCTCGTCGATGGCTTCATTCATGATGCAGCAGCAATCATTGAAGCTGGTAAAAAAGATCAGGGCTGGGTAAACGTCGGCACTCTGAAGGAGCCAGGACGTGTAGAAGGCAAGAAAACTATGGGACTTGAACTCGCTGAACAACTCGGTTGGACATTCCCCGATGTCATCATCTATCCCACCGGCGGCGGCTCCGGTATTATCGGCATGTGGAAAGCTTACCAGGAGCTCAAAGCACTACGCTGGATTGACGGTCCCATGCCAAGATTCGTCTGCGTGCAGGAAGAGGGATGTCAGCCCATCGTCGATGGTACAGCAAACAGCCAAACTGCTAGTTCCTTGCCTGCTGGAGTAGAAGCAAGTCCGACAGGCATGCGCGTACCGAATCCGCCAGACTTGGCGCTTATCCTGTCGATTGTGAAACAAAGCGGCGGCACAGCCATCGCCATCTCCAAGAGCCAAATTGCCGAGGCGACTCGCACTTTGGGCTCGCAGGGCATTTCCGCGTCCCCCGAAGGCTCGGCAACCTGGGCAGGTCTGCTCGCCCTCTGCGACAGCGGATGGCTGCGCCCGAGCGATTCCGTTGTGCTTTTTAATACGTCGCATGCGATGAAATATGTGAAGTTTGGATCCTTCTCTTCACTTCCGATTATTAGCAGCTATGAGGAGTATCTCCGTTTGTAGGAAGTAAACTTTTAACGTGTTTCTTGGAGGCTAAGAGATTCCTATTCCTATTCCAACCCCTACTTCTTCTTCAATACTTACACTTACTCTCTGACATACTGCATAACATCCGAACGTTTAAAGGAGCATTGTTGTACGTTGTACAACATAAATCAAACAAATTAGCCTCTTTCTAGGCGATTGTTGTAAAAAGTACAACATTTTCGCCTAAAATCAGCGCATTTGAGAGAAAATCGACCAAATTGTTGCACAAACTACAACAGTTCCAGCTCTGCGAGAAGAAACTAAGAAAATTGTTGTACGTTGTACAACTTCTCTCGTTGCAAACACGGAGAACCCCCTGTAAACAGGTAGACTATTCCTCTATAAGCCCATAAAATCAAACAGCCAGGAGGAAACCCTCCCGGCTGTTCTCTTCTCAACCTTATTGACCTAAATTATTTTCTTCATACAACCGATACATTGCTTGAATTAAAGGCTCGGCCGGGTCACGATTCAATAAATATAACGTCATTAAATATTGCAGTGGAAGCGCACACGTATTATTGCCGTCTTCAACAGCTACGAAGCCAGCCTCAAGAACTGGGCCATGCTCCTCATGAAGCTCCAAGTCAACATAGATCTTTTGATCAGGGAATTCTTCCCGCACAGTAGCCGCGCAATAAGGAACAATATGTTTATCCAGCAGTTCTTTGGCTTCATCTTCCGATTGTGGAGGATTCGGCAGCGGATGATTTTCTGGGCTTCTCAGCAAATCTACGAAGAAGGACGATAGCCATAGCCCTGCATTCGGATTCGTTTGGAAGTTTCTCATAATTTCATTCAAGAAAAATCCGCAGGATGTGGACTTTTCATCATTTTTAAGTGTGAAAGCAAACATTGGACCATAAGTCGGATTATTGCCGATTTGTCCATCTACTTCATATTCAGGAAATTGTTCTTTCATTACTTCTTGAATGTGCTGAAACCAAGTCATAATGATTTGGGCTTGTTCGCGTTCTTGATCTTGTTCTTGTTCGTTATCTACTGGAGCTTGTGTATCGATATCTTTTTCTGTCATTGTGGTTAAAGCCTCCTGAATCATTCAAATTGGCACGAATATTCTTATTGTACCGCATTTGATCAAGATCAGAAAGCTTATGTTGCATTTTTAAGGACGAATGCGAACAACCCCGACTTCCGAAGCATGAGATCGGTTTTCCGGTTACAACCGTTTGGGCGTCGGCATACCCAGCACTTCCAGTACTTGATGCATGGTGTCTTTATACGTTTGCGTAATCCAAAGGCGATGGGCGATGCTTTCTTCACTGCCTTTTAAGACCGGACAAACGCTGTAAAAATGGTTAAAAAGCGAAGCTAGCTCGAAAGCAAAATGGCAAAGTACGTTCGGAGCCAATTGCTTAGTGGCAGTTTCCAGTGTTTCTGGCCAGTAGGCGACGTGCCTCAGAAGGAGGTATTCCTGATCTTCCAAAAGAGTCCCATCGAACTTTGCCTCTATCCTTGGATGACGAGTATTTTTCTTTGCTTTGTCCAAAATACTGTTTGCTCTTGAGTACGCATAAAGCAAGTAAACGCCCGTGTTCCCTGTTATTTCTGTCGCATGCTCCAAATCAAAAACAACTTCCGTTTGCAGCTGATATTTCAGCAAATAATAACGGATCGCAGCCGCGGCTATCGCTCTGCTGGAGATCCCCGCTTTTCTTGAGCGTTTTGCGTCAATGACTCTCTCCATGTGATCAAGTAGGTCAGCGACTTTAATCCCAATCCCTTGACGCCCAGACATCGCATAAGAGCTTTTGCCATCCGAAATATCAATACCCAGGCCTGAAGCAGTATCTGGACTCAAGGAAACTACCCCGTAGCTCACGTGCTTAAGCTGACTCGCCTGCTGTTCATAACCCAGCACTTCAAGAGCTAGCTTAACCATCTCCTGAGGGTATTGTTGACGATAATCAATGACATTAATGACGATATCCGCTTGCCCGATCGATTTCTTCCTCCCTTGGGAAGCGGTAGACCATAGTCCATCCTCCCATTTTTTATATACAAAATCATTCGGCAGCACTCCGAATTTCCATAAATGATAGGCAATATCCTTCGCTGTGTACGTTAAAATACCATTGGAACGAACGAGCACTTTATCCCCTTGATAATCCGTGCTTTCCCCAGCTGTAACAGCCCCTTCTTCTAGATTCTTCAGCACCCAGCAGCCTGCCAATTTCCCATCCGTCACCTTATGAAACATATCTGTTTGGCTCAGCAGCTCGAAGGTTGAATCCCAGAATCCCGCTCTTACAATGCTACTTTCCCAAACCAGCACATCGTAGTGAATGCCGAATTGCTTCATTTCTTCCAACTGCTCGCGTACAATCCTTTCCGCCACCAATGCCCCCATCCAAGCAAGATTGGAATGCCCGCTCTCTAGCGCATGAAGTACTGTTAAACGCTGCTCAACAAGCTCCGGCTCCACTTTGTAAGCTTGATTCACCTTCGCGTAGGTCTCCCAACAAAAGTCGCCAAATCGATGAAAAATCTCTTCTGATTGTGTATGCAGAATGCCCACCACTGTATCCGCCAGTTGATTCCCCAGATCATCTATATAGTTATGCACTTCTACCTGATACCCAGCTTGCGACAGCATGCGAGATAAGGAATCACCAATACAGGAATTTCTCAAATGGCCAACATGAGCAGCTTTATTAGGGTTGATTGACGTATGCTCGATCAAAATTTTTGTTTTGTTTCTTTCGTCAACAAGCCCTTTTGCAGCTCCATAATGACCAGATGACCAGGTGTCCCAATTTATATAAAAGTTCAGAAATCCCGGCGGCACCGCAGCCACTTTAGCGAATAAGCCTTGAACAGAGCCGCTTTTTTCTATGCGTTGCTGAAGCTCCTGCGCGATTTGCAAAGGAGCCTTACGAATTATTTTTGCTAGTAGCATAGCCACATTCGTACTGTAATCACCATGCTCTGCGTGAGCTGGGTGCTCTGTCAAGATCTTCAAAGTCGCAGGCTGTTCTATTCCGCACTCTTGAAATAAAACACCTACATGATATTCGATTTCATTTGTTAGAAGCTGCTGAATCATGGAATATTCCTCCTAAATGGATGATGCAAAGCTAAGCATGTTAGTTATGGGAAAACGCAAAAAAGCCCCCGTCTCTACAATAAGAGACGAGAGCTGTTCATTCCCGCGGTACCACTCTAAGTGTTAAACCACAGGTTTAACCACTCCAACGATAACGGCTTATGCCGGATCTCCCTACGTTGAACTTTCGGAAGACCATTTCCCAGGCCCGCTTCACTCTTGACATTCGTACCGGTTCCCACCTGCTCCGGCTCGCTGCGACTGTCCGACAAGAATTACTGTCCTGTTCACCAATGTTTCTTATGAAATTACGAATTTACTGAATATTACAGCAATAATAATGTATTGTCAAGATGCAACTAATTTCATCATCATAATGCCAATGAACGCTAAAGCTAGGCCGGATTGTTCCATTATTGAGAATTTGTCCCTCAAAACAAAACGTGTATACAATAAGACGATCAATACATTTAGTGCAACGACTGCAGAAACTAACCCCGTTTTCCCTAGAGCGAACGCATGAATAATGAAGATCATACCAATGACATTGGTAATCCCGACGACCATCCCAAACAGGAACGTTCTTCGTTCTGTCCAACTGGCTGGCGCAGCTTCCTTGCCTTTATCCTTTGCCCTGTCCTTCAACCACCATAATCCAAAACAGCATGTCCCTGTTGCAAACATAAAAAATAGTGTTGGAAACAATGGCGCAGAAACGATGGTTGTCCATTTGCTAGATAAATCATTCCCGGCAAAAAGAAACAAAGCAAGCACTCCCCATCCGGCTCCTTGCAGATTCTTTAAGGTGATATCATTCGAGTAACGAACGAATAAGATGCCTACTACAATCACAAGGAAGGCAAAGAACTGCCATAAATTGAGCCGCTCATCCCAAAGCAGAAATGCGACGAAGACCACAACAACCGACGGTAAACCGGTGAGGATGGCTACTAACGAGGCTTTACCTACCGCAAAGCCTTTGAACATACTGGCATTGGCTCCAAAGGAGAACAATCCCATTTGAACACCAATCAGAGCAGACACTGTCCACTGCTGCTGAGAAATAAGGGCGCATCCGATACTGACGAGCGCCCCCATAAAAAATGTGCCGCAGAGCAGCACATTCCGATTCAACGATTGCTGGCTGGTCCAATGATATAGAATGCCTCGCAGCCCGAAGCTGGCAGCCGCAAGTACTGAAAATATGAGCCACATGAGAACAGATACCCCTTTCTTTTAAGCAAAGATCGGGTTATTTTACCACATTAATCTTTATTGAACAATACTTGGTTGTAACAATAAGCGCACAAGAATCGCATCGCCGCCAGCAGAAACTTTCACTTCCGCAAATTTGGCATCACGTTCATATTCACGACCTGTTCCTTCCGGAATGAAATAAGTCTCAATCCCGTATTCAATGCCCTCATAGCCGATTTTGTTTCCATTCAAGCGAACCTCTCCAGGAGCAAGAGCTTCCCCTTTTGTATACACGCGGCGATATTCATAAACACCTGTCGCCATGTTCGGAGCAAGAACGACTGTAATTTTCCCCTTAGAATCTAGAACATGATTGTTATCTTCAAATAATGGAGGCTCAGCTATCTTATAGCGTAACCGCACATAATCACCCTGAATAAGAGAACGTGGATCAATCGGTTCAAGCTGCAGCTTAATTAGCTGTCCATGAGCGAGCAGCCACTCACTTTTACCAATTTGTAAGGACATAGCCATAACTTGCAGCAGAACTAGCAGAGCAATAATCCAGCGGTTCATTGCGTAATTTGAGTGAACCTCATTTGGTTCAATCGCTTCCAAACGATGTCTTTTTTCATACCAAACCGTAAATGCAAGTATCAAAATCCCGATGACAGCGAAGCTAATCGATTTGTGCAGAAGCTTCCAGGCCAGATCGTAATATTTGTATACCAGGAAAGCAATCCAAAAGCCCATTGACCAAGCATAAATCCATCTGATATGCAATTGTTTACTTATGACCAAAGCGAGAACAACGACGATAAAGTACAGCACATTGACTATATAATACCAAGCTGAATCCGCCATAAAGGTTAGGATAAATAAAGTTAGCAGAAGAGAAGGAAAACTGCTGTAAAGAATAGGCTGTCTGACTCCAACATTTGCTATGACCTGACAACTGACAAATATAACGAATAGTAAGCCACTAAGTATGCTAAGAACAATAATACCGCTATCGGTCCAATTGAAAAGTACGAAAGAAGCAATAATGACAGCCGCGAGAAAAAAGAATATACGATGTACCAACCCAGCCATATAGATGAAAGCAGCAACCGTAAGCACTAGGAAAACCAATAGAATAGGAACATTCTCCTTAAAAACAGCCGCTCCTGCGCCAAGGAGCAATCCACTAATTAGAATTGTGTAACGCACTAAGGGATTTAGTTTTTTGGCTATGATCATCGCTATAACAGTTACAATACCAAAGCCAATTAGTACATTCTCCGGTTTATTAAATCCTAGTACAACAGTAACAATCCCAATGATCGTCAAGCTGCCCAGAAGCGAACCAATTATGATGACCGAAACCGTGAGGACACGAACGACCCATTTCGTAAAATCTCCATCCGGCTTCACTTGATCCGAAGCTTCTAGATCTGAGCTATTTTCCGATTCCAACTGCTTGGAGGAAGGATTCCAAGAGCGAATAAAGTTCATGAACTTCACATTCGCAAAGATGAACACGATAATAAACAACAAGCTGGCAATGAAAAAGAACTCGTTATAATGCTGGATAATAAGCTCGATATATTTGACTGTCACCGTAATCGATACCCACAGTCCGGCAAATAAAAGATAAGCTTTGTTCCTTGTCTTGTGAGTATAGTAAACAGCTGCCGCTAGTACGAGGATGAGAGGCAAATTCATAAACACACCGTACTTCTCGTACACTTGCGAATTGGAAGTCACAATTAAAACGGCTATCCCAACTTGAAAAGAAATCCATTTGAGAAATGGCGAGTACAACCGGCCCCTCTCAGTCAAAACATACAAAATGCCATTCGCAATGGCGATTCCGAGCCCAGATGACAATTTGGATGACTTCCGCATCTGAACTCACTCCCCAACGCCCAAAGAAATAAATCCCATAAGCGAGATGACCTAACATGTAGGCTAGTATATAATATGGCTGCCACCTGGTTAATAGGGCAAGTAAAAATGCCGGAATGAACCATACGGCGAACAAGCTGTAATTGTCAGCATGAGAATTGTAGGTTTGACCAATGAGTCCAACACCTATACCGAAGGAAATACAACTCGCAAATAGGCTGAGTTTACTTAGAAACTGCCTGCCATTTTGACGAGAAAGCCATACAGATAAGCCGTAAAAACCCATGATAAGCACAAAGACAGGAATGAATTTCTCCCAGCGGTTTAATTTCTCCCAATTCGTAGCAAAAAAATATGCAATGGCGGTTAGTAGAGCACTAGCTCCCAATACATAGCCTAGTTGAATCGTAACAAATTTGGATTTCATGATGATATTCCTCCTCTCGCTTACTTCTAATTGTACTAGAAATATACAGCTTGAGAAGTACTATCTATTCCTAGTACCAGATCATTAGCCTAGGGTGGATTCCGCTTTTATGACACAAGGATAAACGACTCCGTCGTCCCACCGGGACGAGCGCGTTTGTCAAGGTAGATGCGAAGCAAAAGTATAAAACTTATACTTTCTTATCTACTGAAAAAAGCCAGCACTAGGCTGGCACGTAATCAAATGATGCGATTATCGTCAATCTGTAATCTTAAAATTTTGAACAGAACTTTGCAGGACAACAGCCATATCTGATAATTGGCGAATCGCTGAAGTAATTTCCTGAATGGAAGCACTTTGCTCTTGAGCAGCCGCCGCCACCTCCTCGTAGCCTGCCGATTGTTCCTCGGTAATGCCAGAGATTTTCTGCATAGCGTTAGAAATAATCTCAAAGGATCTTTCCGCTCTCTCTAAAGTCTCGATCAAGCGGTCAGTCCGATTAGTGAAAATGGAAATACCGTTAAAAATAACTTTAAAATTTTCATATGTATCGTTAATCCAGCTTTGACCTTGTTCGACTGCTTGATTTCCTTGAACAATGCTCTCCATGACAAGAAGGCTGTCATTTTGGGTACTGGAAACGAGCTCGGTGATAGAGCTTGCGGCTTTCGTCGATTGCTCAGCCAGCTTCTTCACCTCGCCAGCTACAACGGCAAAGCCTTTCCCTTGCTCGCCAACCCGTGCCGCTTCAATCGAAGCATTCAGAGCCAGCAGGTTCGTCTGCTGTGCAATTTCGGTAATGATATGGATAATTTCTCCAATTTCCTTCGAGCGGTTTCCTAGCTGCTGCGCCGCTTCTTGAGAATGCTTCATCTCTTTCTGAATCACATTCATCTGATGTAATGTCTTCTCAACGAGCTGCTGGCCGTCAGCAGATTGCGCACCTACTTTATGGGCCATTTCCTGCATCTCTTTGACTTCTGATGTTACTTCTGATAATTCTGTATTGATCTCTACGATGGATGAAGTACTCTCTGTAATCGAAGAAACAACTTCAGCAACGCCCTCGTTCATGCTGTTCATGGAAACGGCTACTTGCCCAGCACTTGAGCTGGATTCGTCCGCTGACTGATACAATTGCGCGCTGGTATTAGTAATGAGGTTGGAGGAAGAAAATATTTGGCGGATCAGGGAATCTAAATTCTGACGCATCTCATTAAAAGCATTTGCTAATTTACCAATCTCATCTACTCGCTGGATAGAGACTTGTGCAGACAAATCTCCGGCAGCAACCTTCTCAGTTACACGCATCAATTGAATGACCGGTCGCGTCACACTTCGGCTTATGAAATAGCCAATCAGGCCGCCTAGTACGATAACGATTAAGGTAATCGTTAAGGTTGTCCATAACAATTCTTGCTGCGTCTTGGGAACGACCGAGGCGTCCAAATCAATGCCGACAATTCCGACATTTTCGCCTTTACCATTTTTGAGGGGAACAAAGACAGATTTATGTATACCAAATTCATCCTTGTAAATCTCACTGATCGTTAGTTTATTTTCTTTGATCGCGTTGTTCATTTCAGGTGTAAAGGGATACTCGGAGCCATAATCTTCATCAACGCCGGTTAAAATGACGATTTGATCTTTATTTTGAACTTTCTGCAGGACATAAACATTCTCAAGAGAGTCTTGCTTTTTAAATTGCTCAAACTGCTGTTTAATTTTGGTATAGGCCGGTTTATCCTTGCCAGTAATTTCATCAGCATGTTCGGGAATAGAGGTCAAATATTTCGAAACATTTTCAATGTTTGTCGTTAATCTTTGAACGAATTGATCTTCAAGCTTCGTTGTTAAACTTTTGCTGGTCAAATAGCCGGAGACGGAGAAAGCTGCGCATACAAATAGCAACAGCAACAAGATACTGCTCGTCATTTTTACCGCGATTTGTCCTCTGAACCAGTTTAAAATTTTTGTTGGAGCATGCTTTGCCACTTTCAATTACCTCCCGCTTAAAATCGATGTTTCGGAATATTTCTCGTAGACTTGCGCTACGGTTTCCTTCAAATATTGAACGATGTCATGCACATGTTTGGTCTCTGTATAAGGGGAGATGACAAAAATCTTTGTCGCGTACAGTGCAACAGAACTATCATCCTTCGTTTGAACAAGCAAATGCTTTTTGGTATCGCCAAAAAATATCCGGTCGCGATGATTCCCAAGTATTTCGAACAAACGCTCATTAAATTTATTATTTCGTTCAATTTCCTTAAGTGTGCATTTGCCCGAAACTTCTTCCTGAAAATGAGGACTGCCTTCTGGATATATTCGAAAAAGTGTTATTATGCCAGGGTTATCGCTATTAACGATCTCAGCTTGAGGAATTTCTTGGCGCAGCGCTTCCCTAAAAGCGAGATTAACCTCAACGAACTGGGCTAGTAATTGCTGATACCCTTGAATGCCGAATGCAAGCAAAGCGCTGTATATGCTAATGGAGCTAGCCATGCGCGAGCACTCCAACGTATATCCGGTATGATACTGCCCGTATCCCCGATGTCCGACATAAGGGGTTTCATCTGGATGCAAATCCATGAGTCTTAAATCGGCGGCATCCTTGACCAGGAATAGGCTTGTCACGTAAGGGGTTTGACCCAGCTTTTGAAAATCGAAGCAGAGCGAGTCCGCCAAATGCAAATGCTTCATTTTGCTTTGAATAGAGATTAAAGCCTGAGTGACATCTTTCTTAAATTCGAGTGGATTAGCAGTGAAATCATAGTCATTAAAGAAAGCAAAGAATCCACCTAAAGCTGAGTCTGCATGAATATGAGGTCTAAGCAAACCATGATGAACTGCTGCCTTGTCTGACACGGCATAAATTTGTTCCAAATCGTCAATCCCCATAGCATCCGTCGTACCTGTTGTAGCTACAATGTAAATCGGGATTCCGCCTCTTGCAATCACTTCTTCCATTTTAAATCGGAGATCATTCACATCCATGGAACTATCTGCATTCGTGCGAACTCTGATCAATCTATCGCTTCCTATGCCCGATGCCTCCATTGATTTAAACAAGCTGTAGTGAGCGGCATCGGAACAAAATGCATACAAGTTGTCGGGAACACCTTTTTGCAAGGCGTCCGGAACGAATTTAGATATTGCTATCCGAAGTCCTGAGAAGACAGCTCCTTGTCCGCCCCACGTCGTATACCCGCCGCTTTTCAACGCATCATAGCCTATTAATTTGGACATCATGCTGATTACCCTTACTTCTGCTTCAGCTCCGGCCGGGCCGTATACATCCCATAAATTGTTGCCATTAACCAAGAACGCCGCAATCATGCCCATAATTCCCGGGATGCTCGCCATCGGTAATATATTCGTCAAGAAATTTTTCGTATGATAAGGATGATCATGCAGCAATTTCAATAACTCGGTATTAACTTCCTCCATAGGGACACTGCCATTAGGGATGGAGCTATTTCGAATAAGGTTGTTATAGAAAGTTCCTGTTCGGTTTTTCTCGCCCTTGAGATTGACGCCATCCGGGTTTTTGAGATCATCGACTCCCGTTACTAATTGTTCAATGAGCCGTAAAACCATTTGACGCGTTTGTTGGTTTCCATCCTCACTGGGGAATAATTGCTGTACATTCGTTAGTCTTTTCTCTCTCATTCATTTCTCTCCTATCGATAGAATTGCTTGAAGAAAATGTTCACAAAAAAAAAGGAGAAACATAGGCATAAATGCCCTATTCCACCAATTGCTACAATGCAACTGGCTGACATATCCTTGTTGGATGTAGTCCCTCTAGCTTTGCGTCCCTATTTTTCAATAGGTTTGCCATTATAAAGTTGTAGGTGAAAAATCCCATCTTCGACATTAATCGACAGCAAAACTTTACAATTTTATACATTAGTATAGTATAGTAAATTAAATAAAACAACACAATTTTCCAATATTGTTTGTTAATTTATTATATTGTAACTAAATTGCTTTTTTAACATTTTCCAAGGCCCCTGGTAAAATAGGATCAATTGTCTCTCTTCGAGACATTTATACCCATCCATTTAAGCAATAAATGCTAGAATCTTGCAGTACCTTTCTGGGACTTTTATCACACAAATAAAAAAAAGCTTCGTCACGACTTCCTAACAAGGAGTCTGACAAAGCTTATTTTCAACTCTCAATTGCAGATTCATGCTATGAAATGGTTTGTGCAGCATCCATATTCCCCTGTGAATGCAGAAATAATTGCTCGTAATAGCCCCGAAGCGCAAGTAATTGAGCGTGGTTCCCTTCTTCAACAATCTTGCCCTGACTCATCACAATGATGCGGTTGGCATGCATAATAGTCGAGATGCGATGCGCGATGACAAGTGTCGTTCTTCCTTCGGCTACAACCTGCAGCGCGGATTGAATCAACTGCTCCGTTTGGGAATCCAAATTCGCTGTAGCTTCATCAAGAATCAGTACTTTCGGCTTGAATACGATAATTCGCGCGAACGAGATCAGCTGTCTCTCTCCTGCGGAAAGCCCGCTTCCTCTCTCGGAAATGCGTGTTTCATAACCATCCTTCATTCGTGAAACGAGATTGTCTGCCCCAACCATCCGGCATGCCTCAATCACTTCTTCACGTGCAATGGTTTTATCGAACATCCGAACATTGTCTAGTATGCTGCCAGCGTATAAGTACGGTTCTTGCTGCACAAGTCCAACCATTCGATGTAGATCAGCTTGCGGGATATCTCGAAGATCCGTGCCATCCATGCGGATACTTCCCTCCTGCACATCATAAAAGCGGCAAAGCAGACTAATCAGCGAGCTTTTCCCCGCGCCGGTCGTTCCAACTATGCCAATCATTTCGCCGGGCTCAATATGCAGCTCTAGATCCTCAATAACAGCTGTATCCTGCGAATAACCAAAATGTACATGATTGAAATGAATGTCCCCTTTAACGTCGTTGAGCGAAAGTGGCGGCACGCCTTCCTTATCCTTTACTTCCGGCTGAATGGAGAAGATATTCCAAATTCGATTGACAGATACAGTCGTAGATTGAAGAGTATTCCACTGCTGAGTAATGCTATTAATCGGTTGAAAAAACTGCCGGATATACGTAATAAAAGCGTACAATACACCGAATTCAATCGTTTTATCAAAAACGGCCATACCGCCAATCCAAGTAATAAAGGCTACCGATAAATTCCCCAAAATATCAAAAGAACGATTAAACAACACATTGGTGCGAACTTCTCTCAAATTAGCTCGAAAATACCCAAGATTCCGCTCCGTGAAGCGATTCATCTGTTCCTTCTCTTGATGAAAAGCCTGAATAAGATGCATCCCAGATAAATTCTCAGCGGCAAAAGCAACCATTTGAGACAGCTGCGTCCTTGAGAGCTGATAGGTTTTGCGCATATATCTGCGAAAGCTGACCGCTATGAGCACAATGATCGGGATCACGATCATGCTGTAGAGCGTTAGCTGCGGGTCTAGATGATACATCAGCACAATGATGAATACGAGTGTCATGCCGTCACGTACCAGACTTAGAAGAACCTGCGTAAAAAACTGATTCAGTGTCTCCGTGTCACTAGAAACATGTGTTATCAGGCTGCCGCTTGGCGTCCTGTCATAATAAGACATCGACTGCTTAAAGATGTGCTCGAACAAATCCTTGCGTATTTTGGCGACGATACTTTGCCCGGCAAACTGCAATAAATTGTTCTGCAGATAACTGAAGAATAAACTGCTGATAGATAAACCTGCATAGAACAAGCAAATGAGCAGCAGGGAGCGATAGTCATTTTTCCCAATCATCAAATTATCATCAATCGCGATCTTAACCAGATAAGGTTGAAACAGATCCGCTGCTATCCCCAGTATTGCGCAAAATAAAACAGCTGCAAAGGTGAACCTATGCGGTTTGGCATAAGCGGATAAAGAACGAAAGGAAGATCGCGTCTTCTGCCGCTCCTCATTACTTTTGTTACTCGGTTTGGGCATCGTCGCTGCCTCCCTCTTGTATTGCATGAAGCTCGGCGTACAAGCCTTCTTGCGCAATTAGCTCTTCGTGCGTGCCGCGCTGTACAATCCTGCCTTCATGCAGCACGATAATCTCATCTGTATGCTTCAGAGCGGAGATACGATGAGCGATCCAGATCGTCGTTTTGTTCAATCGCTCCTTGCGGATCGTATCAATAATGTGCCTCTCCGTCACAGAATCTACAGCGCTTACACTATCGTCTAGAATCATCAAAGGAGAATCCTTAATGATTCCTCTGGCTAAGCTTGTTCGTTGACGCTGCCCTCCCGATAAGGTGACACCGCGCTCTCCCAGCTTCGTCTCAAACTTTTCAGGAAATGACGTAATGCTGGAGAGGATTTGAGCTTTTTTGGCAGCTCGCTCGACCTGCTCTAAGGGTGATTCTCTTTTATAAAAGGCGATGTTATCCCGGATGGTCGTGCTAAACAAGAACCCCTCTTGCGGTACGTAAGCGATTTGATTACGCAGGCTTTCTAATGTCACATCGCGAATATCCGTATCCCCGATCCATACCGTCCCCTCCGGTGGGTCGTATATCCTAAGCATGAGCTTCACCAAGGTCGATTTGCCACTGCCTGTTTTCCCGATAATGCCAATGGATTTACCAGGTTCAATCGTTAATGTTATGTCATGAAGTACTTCATCTTCGTCATCTGGATAGGCAAAGGACAAATGTTCAATCCGAATTCCCTCGTGATCGAGGTCGGATATTTGCGCAAGCTCCTTTTGCACAATTTCGGATTTCAAATCGAGCAGCTCATTCATGCGTTCTAGCGAAGCTCGAGAGCGCTGCATAGCATTAATAACGCGGCCAATTTGCTGTAAAGGGTTTACCATCATCCGTATGTATAGCGTTAATTCAACGAAATTGCCAATCGTAATCCGCCCTTGAATAGTCAAATAGCCCCCAAAAGCAATCGCGATGATCAGCGATATTGCGCCCAGAAACGGAATAAGTGCTTCAAATAAGGAAGATAGCCGAACGAGCCTCAATTGGTTGTCGCGAATCCGATCTACCGTTTCACTAAACCTACGAACCATGATTGGCTCCACCGCGAATTTCTTGGCTACCCGTATGCCTCCGAATTGCTCCTCGGCCGACTCCGTCATTTTGCCTAATGCTTCTTGTACCTGTAAGGAATGCTTTTTAATAATAGGCTGAAATCGAACGGTTAGAACAGGAATAAGCAATAAGGGCAATATGCAGATAAGAATTAAATAGAGCGGGATCGAACTGAAAATCATCATTAGAATGACAGCCGTGATCAAAATCGCCGAGTTTACCACTTGGTTAATCCCCATGGATATCGATTCTCGAATGACAGTTACGTCATTCATTACATAACTCAGCAGCTTACCCACGCCGTTCTTTGAGTAAAATGTTGCGCCTAGCTGTGTGAAATGGTTAAACAAGCGGTTTCTTGAAACAAACTCGAAGCGTCTTCCGTTACGCATGATCATGTACTGACCGATGGCTGTCAAAATACCGAATGTAACGCCGATCGTCAGCAGATTCAGACTGTAGTCAATAATAAGAGTTTTGTTTAAACGTCCTTGCTGCAGCTGATCTGTAAACATGCCTAGCAGCTTCGGGTAATACGAATGAATAATGTTACCTAAAGAAATGGACAATGCGGCTACGACGTACAACGGCCATTTCTCTTTGAAGAAATCAAACAATAACCGTGTAGACTTCAAAACGACATCACTTCCTGTAACAAGTTTGCCTTGCAAATAAGGTATTCTAGATCCAGTGCAATATGCGGTCGTGTCTTCCACTACAGTATACGCCTATTCATACCTACTTCCTATATCAGATATTGACGTTATAATAAGAGAAGTTGTCTTAACTTTACAATTTAGCCTAGGGAGGAGTACCATAATGGACTTTATTTTGGATCGTATAGATAATAAAATCGAGTTTTTTCAAGCATATGATATGAAAACGCTGGAACGCCAAATCAACGAGCAAATCGATAACAACAAAGCTTTGCTGCTCGACGTGTTCGCGATTCAGCATCATATCGTGTTCGATCCGAATGCTGGTAAAATGCTGTACAGCGCAGTTGTGCATTTTAAGGTGAAATGAAATTAACATGCTTCATGCGTAAGTCTGAATTGGATTTGGTTTCCTTTCGACCTTGCTGAAGCCTCAGAAGCAAAGCAAGGTAGGACCAAATTACTGTAGTTTTTAACCATCTACTTGTTAGATGTTGTATTTTTTACAACATTAAGTAGACCAATCCACATTATTCCTAGCGATTGTTGTAAAAAATACAACATCTTCAGCCAAAAGTAGCTCTAAGACAGGAATGAAGGCAAAATTGTTGCACAAAATACAACATTTTCCGTATTTCAGGAAGAAATAGAGAAAATTGTTGTACGTTGTACAACTTGCTTTCCAAATCCCCTCCAATGTAAGTAATATTTCGTTAAAAAAACCTTCAGCTCCACTCTATAGTGGTGTTGAAGGTTTTTGTTTCAAGTTCGGGATTGCCTCATTTTGTGGTGCGATTGGTGGTTCTCTTGGTTTTATCACTTAGTGGTGCTCTTGGTGTTACCCTTTCTGACAACTCTACATTCCTATCTAATCTTCGCTCAGCGGAAGCCCATGTTTAATAAATAGCTCCTCCATTGCATGCTTAGCCTCAGCTTCGTCTGGGCCGTGAATTTCTAACTGGTACACCTCGTTGCTGAAAAGTGTAATGCTTAGACCAAGTATACTTTTGACGTCGATGTAACGTTGGCCTACTTTGATAACTATGCTCGATTGAAATTGATTTGCGACTTGGTTAATTTCTACAATCGCTCTTGTCCCGACACCACTCATATGGATCCCCCCGATCTGAATTCACGCGGCATTCTCCGAGCCACTCCGGTTCTTATTGCTGCTTCAATGACCCCTGTTCGAATCCGTCTAACGACCTCTTGATTGAAAACACTAGGAATAATGTACAGTTTATTTAATTCTTGCGGGGCTACAACCGAAGCGATGGCCGCTGAAGCAGCTAGCTTCATTTCCTCATTAATTGTCGTAGCCTGGCAATCTAACGCAGCTCGAAATATGCCTGGAAAGCATAGGACATTATTAATCTGATTTGGGAAATCAGACCTTCCAGTCGCGATTACGCCAGCAATGTCCTCAATCTCGTCGGGATGAATCTCCGGTGTCGGATTCGCCATGACGAATACAATGGGGCGCGGCGCCATCCGTTCAACATCGCCTCGTTTCAGCACACCACCGGAAGATAATCCGATAAATACATCGGCCCCTTCAATAATTTCGTACAAGGATCCCGTTAGTCGATTCGGGTTGGTCCGTTCTGCATACCAGTTCCACATGGGATTGTTATAGGAAGTGCTGCTCACCAGAGCCCCTTCTCGATCGACTCCGATCAATTCCTTGACACCTGCTGCGAGTAAGATGTTGGAGCATGCAATACCAGCTGCCCCAATTCCGCATACAACAACCTTCGCTTCATGAATCGATTTGCCAACGACTTTCAGTGCGTTAATGAGCCCCGCATATAGAACGACTGCCGTCCCATGCTGGTCGTCATGGAATACAGGAATATCAAGCTCTTCGCGCAGCCTTTCCTCAATTTCAAAACAACGCGGCGAAGAGATATCCTCTAAATTGATCCCGCCAAAAGCAGGGGCTAAATTCTTAATCGTGGTAATGATTTCTTCCGTGTTCTGCGTGTCTAGACAGATTGGAAAGGCATCGACATCCGCAAGCTGCTTGAACAGCATCGCCTTACCTTCCATAACAGGCATAGCCGCGTAGGGTCCAATGTTACCCAAACCTAGCACTGCACTGCCATCAGAAACAACGGCTACCGTATTCCGCTTAATCGTAAGCTTGTACGCATTCTCCTGCTTCTCATGAATCGCCATACAAACTCGAGCAACATCAGGTGTATACACACGAGACAGATCGTCCCGATTTTGAATCGGCACCTTAGGTTTCATCTCGATTTTGCCGCCTAGGTGAAGCAGAAAGGTACGATCCGATACATGAACAAGCTTGACACCTTGAAGCAATTTGATGGCACCAGTGACGGCCTCCAGTTGAATTTGTTCTGATGCTGTGACCGTAATATCACGAACAGTCCAATTTGGACCTGTTTGAATAACGTCAATTGCAATAACATCCCCGCCATTTTCCGTGATGACAGTGATTAATTGTCCAAAATGAACGGCTTCCGTTTGCAGCTCCACACGCAGAATAATGCTTTTGCCACCAATAGTGTCTTTCAAAGTGAACTCCTCGTTTCTAGGGCATCATGCCTAAAATAATAGTTTCGATACATACACGACTACGGTAACAGTCAAGCTGCTGAACAATGTAGAGAGCAGTACCACTTGAGCTGCATATTCCGGGTGATTCCCGTATTCTAATGCGAATACCGCACTGTTCCTTGACGTAGGAAACGAGCTGGCGATAAACAATGCTTGAGCAGTTGTACCTTCTAAATGAAGCAGAAAAATGAAAATTAATGCTAGGATCGGGGAGACAATTAGTCTTCCTAGCAGACTGAAGACAAGTACGCTGCTTAGCCGCTTAAACTGCAAGTAAGCACTTTGTGCACCTAAAGTAACTAGTGCTACCGCAAGGAAAGCGTTTGAAACATTCTGGATCGGATGCCATATAAAAGCCGGAATTGGAATCGCCAAAATATGCATTATCAACCCCAGTACAAATGCATGTATCATGGGATTTTTCAAAAGCTCTCGCAGCATCTTCTGCCCTTGGTTCTGTGCGGAAACCGCATTAACCAAGCCGAAGGTATTCGTTAGAAGGTTTTGATAGATGGTTACAATAACCTGAACAGCTAAACCGACCGGGTTCCCCTGAAACACAAGCTGTGACACCGGCAAGCCGAAATTACCCGAATTGCTAAGTACTACACTATTTGAGAAGCTGGCAGACAAGCCTTTATCGAATTTAGCCAGTTTTGCTGATCCTACGCTAATCGCGATAAGAGCGATGCTTTGCAGAAGCAAAAAGCTAACGATTTGCAGCAGAGTGCTCCACTCCAGCTTACTTTGATAAATATTCGTAAAAGAGACGGCTGGGAGCAAGAAATACGCATTGAGCTTAGACAGCGTATGCATATCAAAATTAAAAACACGATGCATCAGAGCCCCTGCCCCAATTAATAAAAATACAGGAATAATGACATTGAGCACGATAAGGAAAAGTACGACCATCCGAATTTCACTCCATGAAACGAAACCCCTAATCTACCGATAGAGGCTGATTGGTATCAGAGCTCCACCCAGCATCATAGGGGTTTACGTCCAGCTTATGCTTCTTCGTTTACAAGAACATTTTTGCCTCTCATCTTCAGGATTAAAGGGATCGTCAACCATAGGAAACCAATGATCAAGAAAATTAAGGAAACAGGTTTTTGTAAGAAAATCATGAAATCTCCATTCGAAATCGTCAATGCTCTGCGCATGTTATTTTCCAGCATCGGTCCAAGAATAAGACCAAGTACCAATGGTGCTAACGGGTAATCGTTTTTCGATAAGAAGTACCCTACAAGACCGCAGCCCATAATCAAGAGCAAATCAAACGTTGAATATTGAACGGCGTAAACACCGAATACGGAAAACACGATAATTAATGGAATCAAATATTTCGTTGGTGTTTCAATAACTTTGGCAAACACTTTAACAAGCGGCATATTCAGAATAAGCAGCATAAGGTTGCCCACGAACATACTGGCAATAACGCCCCATGCGAGCTGTGGGTGATCTTGGAAGAGCAAAGGACCCGGCTGAACATTGTACATAATGAAGGCACCCATCAGAATAGCGGTTGTACCGGATGAAGGAATGCCGAGTGTCAAAAGTGGAATCATAGCGCCGCCTGACGCCGCATTATTTGCAGCTTCCGGAGAGGCTACACCTTCAATAGCACCCTTCCCGAATTTCTCGGGATTTTTACTGATTTTCTTTTCTACAATGTACGCGAAAAAGGAGGCAAGAATGGCACCGGCTCCAGGCAGAAGCCCGATGAAAAATCCAAGAACCGAGCCTCGAGCGATTGGTGCCGCGCTATCCTTCAAATCCTTCTTGGACGGTAGGATTCGATTGATTTTGGCCAATTCACCGTCGTTTCCTTCTCGCTGCAGAATGGTCTTGAATACTTCACCGACAGCGAATGTACCTACAGCTACAGTCAGGAATTCCAAGCCCTGATAAAGTTCTGGGATATTAAATGTAAATCGTTCAACGCCGGATACATTATCAATCCCGATCGTTGCGAGCAGCAGCCCGAAGGCTGTCATCATTAAGGCTTTGACCATGGATTTGCCAGCTAGACCACTGATTGCGAGTAAGCCGAGAACCATGAGCGAGAAATATTCAGCAGGACCAAACTTGATGGCAACCGCCGACAAGGGTCTGGCTAGGAAGATTAGTCCTATTAGGGAAATAATGCCGGCCGCAAAGGAACCGATCGCCGAAATCGCAAGCGCAGCACCTGCTCTGCCTTGTTTAGCCATCTGATAACCATCAAGGGTCGTTACTACGGAAGAAGATTCTCCCGGTGTATTTAGCAGGATGGAAGTCGTCGAACCTCCGTACATCGCTCCATAATAGACACCAGCGAGCAGAATAATGGAGCTCGTCGCGGCTTCTTCAGGACCTAATCCTGCAGTCATTGTCGCTGTTATCGGGATTAACAGAGCTACACCGCTCATGGGTCCAATCCCGGGTAGGACACCTACCACGGTACCAATTAATACGCCTAGAAAAACAAACACGACATTGTGCCACTGCATTGCAGTACCCAAGCCATGAAGCACATAATCAATCGTGCTCATTTTAATAACCTCCTTAGAGCTTGCTTTTAGCAAACCCACTGCGTAAGCGATATCTTAGAAGCCTAACCAAGCTGGGAAACCAGGAAGTGACCCATCTAAACCATTCACATACAACGTATATACCCCATAGGAGAATGCAGCTGAGATCAAAAGCGAAACCCAAACTCTACCTTTTTGCATCGTTTGGAACCCAATCATTAAAAAGAGAAACGTGGAGATGACGAATCCGATATCTTCGAGAAATAACGCATAAAGGACTGCTGCAACGAAAATGATTCCAAATCTTTTGTAATCCAAATTTTCTTTATGCTTTTTCGCCTGCTGCTTGCGGAACGTATCATAAATGAGACGAATGCTCATTAGTGCTAAGAAAGCCCCCAGCATCATTGGGAATATATTCGCGCCTACATTACTGCCGTATGCACTTGTTGAAATGCTTCTGCTGCCGATCACAAATGTGGTGCCGATAGCGAAAAAAACGATACCTGCATAGCGGTCAAACATGGTATTCATCTGCCTACTCAACCTCCCGCCCTTCGTGCATGGGAAGAAGCAAAATTCGCTTCTCCCCAGCATCCCAAGGCTCTCTTATTTCTGCATACCCAAAGCTGTTAGCATATCTTTCAATTGCGTTTCTTGCTGACCTAAGAAAGCTTTGAAATCATCCGCTTTTTTATAGTCTGTTTCCCAATTGTTCGCTGTCATTTCTTTTTTCCATACATCAGAATCAACCATTTTCTTGATCGAATCTTCCCAGAACTTTTTCGCACCCGCATCCATATTCTTAGGTCCGAAGAAACCGCGCCAGATTAAGAACTCAGCGTCAACACCTTGCTCTTTCATCGTAGGCACATCTTTCATGCTGCCGCCAAGCCGTTGTGGGGCTGCTACCGCCAGCACTCTGATTTTGCCTGCTTTCACATACTGATCCAAGGAAGATGCATCGGTACCAAGCACATCCGCATTACCGCCAAGCAAGGCTGTTACCGCTTCCCCGCCGCCATCATAGGAAACGTATTTCACCTTTTTCGGGTCGATCCCGTATTTAAAGGCAGGAAGAATGGAAACCAGATGATCCATAGAGCCAGGTGCAGAACCGCCAGCAACCGTCAGTTTCGTAGGATCTGCTTTCAAATCATCCAAAAGCGACTTCAAATCTTTATATTTCGAGTTTGCCGCAACCGCTACCGCGCCATAATCCTTCGTCAATTGAGCAAGCGGTGTTGTGTCGGCATAGCCGTATGGCGTGTTGCCTTCTTTTTTCAGATGGTTAATGAGAATCGGCGGCGAGCTTACGAACAATTTGTAATTGTCCTTCACATCTTTAGTCGCATATTCCGCCATGAAGACGGCACCGCCTCCGCCCGGTTTATTTTCAACCGAAATAGGCTTATCCATCGCTTTCGTTTCCGTCAATACTTTGGCAATCGTACGAGCTGTCATATCCCAACCGCCGCCTGCGCCGGATGGTGCGATGATGCTAATCGCTTTTTCAGGATATTTGGATGCCGCTTGTGCTGGTGCCGTTGTTTCTTTAGCCTTGTCACCCGTTGCTTCTGTTGGTTTAGCTCCCCCATTACCGCATGCTGCCAAGGAAATTGCTAACAAACTGATCGATGTTACTTTCCAAGATGCTGACAATACATTTTTTATCAAAAGAAACCCCTCCAACTTTTTGGTTTTATACGTGTATCCGCTTTCTTTGAAGCGCTTTCAGAATATCACCTGAATAGAAAATTGAAAAGTTTAACAAGATTAATTATAATAACGTCGTTTTGGGCATTTTGTTCATATTGTTCACGACAGCTCCTATGCGTTTTCCCTCAAAATGAGAGCGCTTTATGATACAATACTAGCAAAAACGGGGGGGCTTTATTGGGGAATGAGACTGCAAACCAAGCTGATCCTGATTATTTGTTCACTGCTTGTCTTTATCATCCTAAGTCTTGGCGGCATTTTCTATTACCTGATGACCTCAGCCCTTGAGGAACAGATTGGTACACGCGCCTTGAAGGTTGCCGAAACTGTGGCCAGTATGCCTGAAATAAGGCATGCCTTTCAATTAAATGACCCCTCAGCTGTCATTCAACCCATTGCGGAAACGATTCGTGAGAAAATAGATGCGGAATACATCGTTGTTGGAAACCGTGAAGGGATCCGTTATTCGCATCCTCTTCCTGATCGAATAGGCAAAGAAATGGTTGGGGGAGATAACGGCCCTGTTCTTGAGGGGAAATCCATTATTTCCGAGGCAATTGGTTCTTTAGGTCCATCACTCCGCGGCAAAGCTCCGGTATTTGGCGATAATGATCAAGTGATTGGTATCGTATCTGTTGGCTTCCTGACAGAGGACATTGATCTGGTTACCACTGCGTATCAAACACGAATCGAGATGATCTCTTTGATCGTTCTCGTCATCGGACTTGTCGGTTCTGTCCTCATCGCCCATAACGTCAAGCGTTCCATTCATGGCTTGGAGCCCAAAGAAATCGGTGCCTTATATACCGAAAAGAAGGCGATTCTAGAGTCCATTCGCGAAGGTATTATAGCAATTAATCGTGAGGGTGTTATAACGATGGCAAACCGTTATGCGCTTCAACTGCTGCAGCTGCCTGTCACGGCAAAGATTACTGGAAGACACATTGAGGACATTATTCCGAACACGAGATTGTATGAAGTCGTTCGTTCGGGCAAAGCCGAATTTGACCATGAAATGCTCATTGGCGACCATGAGGTTATTGTGAATCGGGTACCAATTATTGAGCGAAAATTAGGCGTGACAGGCGCAGTTTCGAGCTTTCGCAGCAAATCAGAACTGTATCGATTGGCCGAAGAACTTTCTCAGGTCAAACGCTTCGCTGAAGCTCTCCGTGCACAAACGCATGAATTCTCGAACAAGCTGTATGTCATCTCTGGGCTAATCCAGCTCGAATCGTATCAAGAAGCTGTTGAACTTATCTCACGAGAGTCCAATGTGCATCAGAATTGGGTACAGTTCATTATGCGAGAAATCCCCGATCCCATGATTGGCGGGCTGCTCATTGGCAAATTCAATCATGCGCAGGAATTAAAAATAACGTTCGAAATCGATCACGAAAGCTCATTCAGTGACATCCCGATTCAGATGGATCGAAATATGCTCGTTACCATCATCGGTAACCTTATTGACAATGCCATGGAAGCGGTACTTGCTGGTGGCGATCAGACGGAACCGCATGTGAAGTTATTTCTAACCGACCTTGGTGAGGATCTTATTATCGAGTGCGAGGATCGAGGCGTAGGCATTCCTGAGGAAACGAGTATGGCTGTTTTTGAAAAAGGCTTTTCGACCAAAGAAGGGGAACACCGCGGCATCGGACTCGCTTTGGTCCAGCATGCTGTCGGAAAGTTGAGCGGGTACATTACGTTTCATAAAAACCCCGCAGGTGGCACCATTTTCACCGTTGCGATTCCCAAGATCCCTGATCTCAAAGAAAGGAGCCTGCTCCATGGAACACCAAAATCAAACCGTTGAAGTATTAATCGTAGAAGATGATGTGAAAATTGCCGAAATTAACAGACGATTCATAGAAAAAGTAGATGGATTCCACGTTGTCGGTATCGCCACGGATGTGGGTCAAGCCAAGGAACAGTTGGAAATTCTGACTCCGCATCTAGTCCTACTCGATGTCTATTTACCGGGCGCCAACGGCTTAGAGATGCTTTCCTTTATTCGGCAGCATTACCGGGAAACAGACGTCATTATGATCACCGCTGCCAAAGAAATAGACGCCATTCGTGACGCTATTCGCAGCGGTGCGTTTGATTATATCATTAAGCCGCTCGTCTTTAATCGGCTTCAAGAAACACTTTTGCGCTATCTGAATTTCCATCGAGAACTGAGTCGGATGAACGAAAGCGGTATGATCAATCAGAGCGATGTTGATCGCCTTATGTCTGGAACCTCTAAGAAGGAAACCAACTTAGACACCTCATTCCTGCCCAAAGGAATTGATAAGCTCACGTTGGTAAAAATCGTACAAGCGATTTCAAGCGCATCCGGCGGCTTGACCGCTGATCAAATCGCCAAAGAAATCGGTGTCAGTCGCTCCACCGGCCGCCGCTACCTCGAGCACTTAGTCAGCTCAGGCGATTTGTACGCCGACTTGTCTTACGGTGTGGTCGGTCGACCGGAGCGGGTGTACCGGCGGAAGAATGCTTGATCGCAGGTTTGATTAACGGGAAAACTCCAGTTAGATGCATTGCTCACGATGTCGGAGTCAAATTAGCTGGAGGAAAATGGTTGTTACTTCATTGCCTTTATTTTATGATGAGAGCGTACTCATCTTTAGGGTTCATTCCGACATTCATTATGGCTTTATTTGACATAACAGGAGTAAAATGAAATGACCATTAAACGAAGCATTATCGAAACGCCCGGCGATCAATATTTCCTTCCGGAACTTCCGCTGTACGTCAACCGAGTTCACGAATCATTTGAAATGCTGCAGCATAAGCACGATTTCATTGAAATTAGCTATGTCGCTGAAGGCAGTGGTGCACATTACATCGACAATACTTCTTTACCCGTATCCAAAGGGGATCTCTTCTTCCTTCCGGTTGGCGTCTCCCATGTGTTCCGCCCCTCATCTTTTGCTCAGAAAAATAACCTTGTGGTTTACAATTGCATTTTCACGCAGGAATGGTTAAACCAGTTATTTCACTTGCAATTGAGTGGAAGTAAAGATGACTTCAACGTCCTATTCATGCAGGCAACCGAACGCGCTGCTTGGCTTTCTTTTAAAGAGCGCAATGGGGAATTCCAGCCTCTTTTTGAACGATTGCATTTCGAGTTTAATGCGCATCGCAGCGGTTTTATGACGATTTTGCAAACTTGTGTGGCCCAGCTTCTAGTTTACATGTATCGCTCCAAAATGGATTTCACTCCGGAAGCGTCCAAAGCTAATCTACAGGACTTAGATAGTCTACTTATCTATATTCGCGGGCATAGCAGCAGCCCAATCTCGCTTAAGGAAGCTGCAGCCAGATTGTCGATCAGCGAACGTCAGCTTCATCGCCAGCTTAAAAAGCATACGGGAATGTCCTTCATGGAGTTCGTGCAGCACGCACGAATTGAAGCCTGTTGTCAGCTATTACGAACAAACGATCACAAGATCAGCGATGTCGCTGCAAGTGTCGGCTATCAGGATATGAAATTTTTTAACCACCTTTTCAAAAAGATAACCGGGATCACACCCAGTCAATTCCGACAACAATATAGATAACAAAAAAATGCCCCTCCATCACGAAGATGTGAGAGGCATTTCAGTTTCAGTTTCAGTTTTTCAGTTTTAAAGACCCAACATAAATTGCAAAGTTTTATCGCTAAAGCCAGGTAAACCTTCGTGACCATAGTCCGGGTACAACTCAAACTGCTTTTTCGACTTGATTTTGTTATATGCAGCAAACTGCGTGGAAGGCGGGCATACAGTATCACTTAGACCAACGGCCATCAATACTTCACCTTGGATGCGATCTGCTAGATTTTGAATATCAATATAGCCCAGCTTCGTGAATATTTCATCTTCGCGTTTGTGCTGTGGATCGTGGCGGCGGAAGAAATCCTTCAGTTCCTGATAAGCATCCTTCGCCAAGTCCATTTCCCATACACGCTTATAATCGCTAAGGAATGGATAAACTGGCGCTAACCGCTTAATGCGAGGCTCAAGTGCCGCACATGCGATCGTCAAAGCGCCCCCTTGAGAGCCACCCAATGCGCCTACACGCTCGGGATCAACCTCTGGCATGTTCATCGCAATGCCGGCGAGTTGAGCCGTATCTAAGAAAATATCCCGATACAACAATTGATCCGGGTGATCATCTAAGCCGCGAACGATATGTCCGCGAAGCGTCGTCCCCTTAACTCCTCCCGTATCTTCCGATAAACCGCCTTGACCACGGCAATCCATGGAAAAGAACGAGTAGCCTAGAGCGGCATACGGTAATTTACCTAACCAATCGCCGGAGCTTCCAGAGTAGCCATGGAATTCAACGATAGCTGGATGCGGCTTATCTGCGTGTTTCGGACGAACATATTTGGCATAAATACGCGCCCCTTTGACACCTGTAAAATAGAGATCAAAACATTCGGCGTACGGCACTTGAAATTCACTCGGACGAAGCTCGATTTGAGGATCGACAGCCTTCATTTCAGCAATGGCCCGTTCCCAATAAGAATCAAAATCTTCAGGCCGCGGATTACGTCCTTCATAAGTAACTAGCTTGTCTAATGGAAAATCAAATAATGGCATGTCCAATCCTCTTTTCTATTTTTTTCAAGAAACCGTATAGCTAGAGAAATCAACAGCTTCACCATTCACAAGTCTGATGATCTTCCTGTCACGATGCAGGCCACTGCTTAAAACCATCGTTTCATCCTTCAAAGTCGTATAGGTGATTAGTAATTCGTCCTCGCTGGAAAGGGTATAAACGGGTTGTTTCTGCTTCATCCTATTCACAAATTGCTGTACATCCCTTATCTGAAGGGTTTCTGCTGTTCGCTGGTCTATACACTCGACAACAACGGAATTCATTCTTCCTTGGCTTGTAACAACGGATCGATCTTCGCGTACTTCCCTTTGAAAAGATTGCTGCACATAAACAGCCATGTAAACATGTCCGCATAATCCAAACAGTCCGTTAGGTTCCTCTACCCAATCTCCTACAGGCAGACATCCCAAGATGAATTCAGGCTGGCCGTCTGGAATTTGATAGGATGCAATCAAGGCATTTTGATGAAAAAGCACTTCAGAAAACTCACTTTGATGACGTAAATCTTCTTGTGCATAGCCTTGACCAGGGTGAAAAAAATACAAATGATTTATACCTTGGACCGCATCTAACGGAAGGGCTATATCCCAGCGATGCTGTTCATTATCAAACTCCAGTACGCGTTCCCACATACCGCCTAGTGCAAAGTTTTCTGTGATATATACATAACTGTGCAGCACATCGTTATCGCTAACAGCTAAGACTGCTTGTTTGGGAACTCTGCGAATCACTTCTACCGGAGCCGTACGTTGTAAGGCTGAACGCTTAACTTCTGACGAAGCTTCATAGGCAATAAAACCTGCATACTCGGTTCGAGGCATCTGATCCGGTAATATGAAATCGCCAAACTGGACATAATCATGCAGCACATTGGTGTCCCTTGGCATATCATGCGGCCATATCCGTGAATGCGGGCCGACCCATGCCCCTCCCAGATAATACGTCGAGCGAACCTCCCAGAGGTAGTCCAATAGACGAGCCAATTCAGATTTAATTTCTACATCCATCATAAGCTCCCAAGCACATGTAAAAGCCTGCATCCAGTGCCAGAACCAAGGTAATCCCCCATACTCTGACATGCCTCTCGAAATAACCCGATTTAGCGTACTGCGCAAGCTTAGGCAGCCATCCTCAAGCAATGCCGTATCCTCATAAAACTGTCCGAAAATAAGCTTAGCTGCCGTGTATTTCGCTTCGTGATGGTTGTAGTGTTCAGATGGTCTGCGATAAAAATCACTTCTATAAACATGCAGCAGAGCTACAGCAAATAAGTTACGCAAGGACTCACTCAAACTGTCTGAATAGCGTTGATAGAAATAAACCATCAAACTTCCCATTAATTCAACAGGAAGTGTATTTTTCGGTGCTTCTTGTGGAGTAGGTCTTAGATGCAAGGGCCAATGACCGTAGTTCACACTCTCTTCATTCTGGTCCTGGAGTTCCAGTATATGAAGCAGAATGCCCTCAGCCTTGATCTTAGCCTGCTCGCGATCCCCTTCAAAAGGGACTGCTTCTTCCTGTGACGCTGCAAATAAATAAGAAGCAAAGTAGAAATTATCTCGGATATCGTGATGAAATAATAAACCGCTGTTTAAAATAGGCTGCTTGAATGCCGCTTCAGCAATTCTGGACTTGATGTCATTTTGGCGTTGTTGCAAATTTGTCAATTTTGTCACCTCCTTAATAAAAACTTAAAAATACCGGTTTTCACCTTATTTAAGCGCTATCTTTCTAAATTGAAACGGTTAACCTCAGTTTATAGGTTAATAATTGGAGCGTCAATGCAAAGTAAATATTCGTTTTCCATATTTTAGATATTGCATCCTCTTGCAAATTCTTATAAAATGATCTACCGTTGGTCAAAATATACAATCACCAATATTTGCATGGAATAGGAGGTATTCATCCTGATTCATATCGAAAATTTACAAAAAGTATATGAGGATATTCCGGGACGTGTACCGGCCATCCAGCAGATCCATTTACATATCGATCGCGGAGAAATATTCGGCATCATCGGACATTCCGGTGCAGGAAAGAGTACTTTACTGCGTTGTGTAAATCTACTGGAGCGACCCTCCTCTGGCAGCATTCACATTGATGGTGAAGAAATGACAAAGTTGGATTCTCGCCAGCTGCAAACGAAACGCCGCAAAATCGGGATGATTTTCCAACATTTCAATCTCCTCTCTTCATCTACCGTTGCCGAAAATATTGCCTTTCCTCTGAAATTGGCAGGGATGGGGCAAGTGGCAATTCAAGCGCGTATTAAGGAGCTTCTTGATTTAGTCGGTCTGCAAGAACACGCGCAGAAGTATCCAGCCCAGCTTTCAGGCGGACAGAAGCAGCGCGTCGGTATTGCAAGAGCTTTGGCTAATCATCCAGATATTCTCCTATGCGACGAAGCGACCTCAGCGCTCGATCCTCAGACAACGAATGCCATTCTTGCGCTTCTGCTCGATATCAATCGAAAGCTTGGCATTACGATCCTGCTCATCACGCATGAAATGCAGGTCATTCGTGCGATCTGTGATCGCGTTGCTGTTATGGAGAAAGGCTTGATTGTTGAAACCGGGAAAGTGCTTGACGTATTTCTAAAGCCTCAGCATCCGGTTACGAAGGAGTTCGTCGGACAAGTTTCGGATTTCGCACAAAGTTCAGATCAGGATCCGATGGTGAAACAGGGAGAAAAGCGCGGAACGGTAATCCGGATTACCTACATCGGCGCCAAAACGTATGAGCCGATCCTGTTCGAAACCGTCAAGTCGACGAATGTGTCCTTTGCCATCCTTCAGGGTACTATTTCTTCCATGAAAAGTGTACCTTACGGTCAATTGGTTGTTGAATTAACAGGCGGACACCAAGAAGAAATCGATTCTGTGATTGCCAAGCTTGAGCAAGAAGGAATCGACGTGGAGGTGCTCTACCCATGAATATGACCTGGGACATTAACTGGTCCGAAATTATGAAAGCAACCGGCGATACACTCGTCATGCTTGGATGGTCACTCTTATTCACAGTCATCATCGGCATGGCACTGGGCATCATTTTATTTCTTACCTCCAAAGGGCAGCTGCTGCAAAATCTGCCGCTTTACGGAGTGCTCTCGCTGATCGTGAACATCTTGCGCTCCGTACCGTTCGTGATTCTTATGATCTCGGTTTTTCCGATCACGAAGGCCATCGTGCATACAACCATCGGCGTACAGGGCGCGATCCCGCCTCTCGTGATCGCAGCTGCGCCGTTTCTCGCGCGGCTGGTCGAAACCGCGCTGCGCGAAATCGACGGCGGCGTCATTGAAGCCGCGCAATCGATGGGCGCTACGCCGTGGCAAATCGTCTGGCGCGTCCTGATGCCGGAAGCGCGCCCGGGTCTGATCTCAGCCGTTACCGTGACGGCTGTAGCCCTGCTCTCCTACTCCGCCATGTCAGGCGTCGTCGGCGGCGGCGGGCTTGGCGATCTCTCGCTTCGCTACGGCTACATGCGGTTCCGTACCGATATCATGATCGTGACAGTCATCATTCTCGTCCTTTTCGTTCAGTTCCTGCAAATGCTAGGAGACCGATTGGTCGTTAAATTTAACCGCAAATAAAACACATTTTTTTGGAGGTCATCTCATCATGAAGAAACTTACGCTATCTTTAATGGCTATATTCGTTGTGCTTGCACTTGCAGCATGCGGACAGAAAGCCGCTGAAACGCCTGCAAGCTCGGCACCCGCTGCCTCTGCTGCTCCAGCTGCAGCAAAAGAAGTTACACTTAAAGTCGGTGCATCTTCTGTCCCTCATGCCGAAATTTTGAATAGCATCAAAGACAAAATGAAAGCGCAAGGCGTGAAGCTTGAAGTTATTGAGTTTAACGATTATGTTCAACCGAACGTACAAGTGTTTGAAAAACAATTGGACGCTAACTTTTTCCAACATCAGCCTTACCTGGATCAATATAACCTAGATAAAAAACAAAACCTCGTAAAAGTAGTTGGCGTGCACATCGAACCGTTCGGCGCTTATTCCCAAAAGGTGAAAGCTGCTGCAGAATTGAAGGATGGCGCTTCCGTCGCTATTCCTAATGATCCTTCTAATGCCGGCCGTGCGCTTGCGCTGATGGAGAAAAACGGACTGATTAAACTGAAAGACGGCGTTGGCATCAAAGGTACGGTTCAAGATATCGTAGAAAACAAAAAGAAGCTTCAAATCAAAGAATTAGACCCAGCCATGCTGCCACGTACAATCGGCGAGTTTGATTTGGCTTTAATTAATACGAACTATGCACTTCAAGCGAATCTTAATCCGACGAAAGACGCTTTGTTCATCGAGGACAAAAACTCGCCTTACGTAAACATCGTTGTTTCTCGTCCGGACAACAAGGACTCCGAAGCGATGCAAAAGCTTGCTAAGGAACTGAACTCCGCTGACACGAAAAAGTTCATTGAAGATAAATACAAAGGCGCGATCGTGCCTGCGTTCTAAGCATTCAGCAAGAGAAAAAACAGCCCGCCCCTTTTTCAGGGACGGGCTGTTTTTTGATATAGCTGCAACACCCAAGAGTCCGTTTACTCCTGCTTTGCGAATCCATTCCCAACGACTTCCCTCACATCACTGAAAGTTACGAAAGCGGATGGATCCACGCGATGTACAAGTGTTTTCAGCTTGATGATTTCTTTGCGGCTTACGATGCAATAAATCACTTCTCTGTGTTTGCCCGTATAGCCGCCTCTTCCTTCAAGAAAAGTAATCCCTCTAATTAATTCCGTCATAATCGCATTTGCTGTCAAATCTGGTTTGGCTGTTATAATAAAAGCCGCCCGCGCGCCGGAGGCACCCTCCAGCACAAAATCAATGACTCTAGCTCCTACAATAATCGCAACTAACGTATACATCGCACGCGTGAGATCCAAATAAATCAGCGACAACAACAGTATGACGAAATCCAGCGCTAATATAGTCTTCGCGATCCCAATCCCATAATGCTTCTGCATCAGACGCGCAATGATATCTGTCCCCTCTGTCATCCCCTCGAAACGGAACACAATGCCAAAACCAAGTCCAACAATCCCTCCTGCATATAACGAAGCTAACAGAGGGTCAGGCAAGGGCATGGAAAAACTCTCGAATAACCACAAAAACAGCGAAACCGATAACATCCCTACAACTGTATAAATGAAACTAATGCGTCCGAGCATTTTCCAACCGATAAGAATAAGCGGAATATTAATGAGTAGATTCGTCCATGCGGGATTCCATCCAAGCACATATTTGAGCAAAAGAGCTAGGCCAGTTATCCCTCCTTCTGCCAGTCCATTTGCAAGATTGAAATAATTGATACCAAAAGCGATGATGGCAGAACCAGCTATGATGGCCGCAATATTGATCCATTTGATTCTATTCATAATAATTCTCCTCAATAACGACATTGATCGTCTATTATACCCTTATTTGCCCATAAAATGAACCCATGCATACATTAAGTAAAAAAACCACAGCGTATATGTCAGAACTCGCTCCTACCATGTCGCTCGAGGAAACGTAGGGACCTTATTTTGCTCGAAACGGCTCATTTCCGTTTGTCGCGGAACGAGGAGCCTCTATTCTCCCGTTTTGTCCTACTCAGTCATAACTAAAAAAGGACCTCCGCAATTCAGCGAAAGTCCTCATAGTTTGCATGCTTTATTGCAACAGCGAGTAAATATCAGTATACGTGTAGCCATGTGCCTCTGCTACAGCTTGGTAAGTAACATGACCGGCGACCACGTTGATGCCCTTTGCGATCGCTTTGTTGTCCAAAGCTGCACGCACATAGCCCTTGCTCGCTATTTGCAAGCCATATGGTGTTGTCACATTTGTCAGAGCCAGCGTGGACGTACGTGCAACAGCTCCTGGCATGTTGGCCACCGCGTAATGTATGACACCATGTTTCACATAGGTAGGTTGATCATGCGTGGTTATGCGGTCAATCGTCTCGATGGACCCGCCTTGGTCAATTGCCACGTCAACGATAACGCTGCCAGGGCTCATCATTTTGACCATGTCTTCCGTCACGAGACGCGGTGCTCGAGCTCCTGGAATAAGGACAGCCCCAATGACCAAATCAGCGCGACGAACGACCTCGGCGATGTTGTAGGGATTGGACATAATCGTCTTCACGCGACCTTGGAACTGATCATCCAATTGACGCAGGCGATCTGGATTCAAATCAACGATGCTCACATCGGCGCCAAGTCCGATGGCCATTTTCGCCGCATTCGCACCAACAATCCCACCACCGATGACAGCTACCTTGCCTGGCTCAACTCCCGGTACTCCACCTAGCAGGATACCTTTGCCGCCATGTGCTTTCTCTAAGAAGTGAGCACCGATTTGAACGGACATGCGTCCAGCCACTTCACTCATTGGTGTCAGCAGCGGAAGGCTGCCATTGTCCAATTGAATGGTCTCATAGGCGATTGCTGTTACTTTGTTATAAGCTAAAGAGTGCGTCAATTCGGCCTCAGGTGCAAGGTGTAAATACGTGTACAAAATCAAACCCTCGTGGAAATAACCATACTCTTCAGGGAGCGGTTCTTTCACTTTAACGACCATATCTGCCGTCCATACTTCAGCTGCTGAGGCAACGATGGTTGCACCTGCTTCTGTGTAATCTTCATCTGTGAATCCGATACTTTGACCTGCTAAGGTTTCGACGATAATGTCATGCCCTGCTTTTTTGTAAGATAGTACGGAGCTAGGCGTCATGCCGACACGAAACTCATTATTTTTAATTTCCTTAGGAACCCCAATGATCATTCTGCATCTACCTCTCTGGATGATCCCATAAAAAATGGATCAATCTTATCTTGTCTCCAAGTATAAGACCGATCCATGGACGTTCCATTAGACAAATTGTAAAAAATGTTTACAAAATCTTTTCACATTTTTATTTCCGGATTCAAAAGCTGATAAGCCCGTATCCCCACCTGCAGCGCCAAGCGCTTTTCCGGCAGCATGTAGTCGGCTCCAAGGAGCTCTTCTATTTTTTCCAAACGGTAATAAAGGGATTGTCGGACGATAAAAAGCTGCTGGGCAGCGATTTGCTTAGAACCATCCGTGTCGAGGTAAACCTTGAGCGTGCGCAGGAGCTCGCTGCCTTTCATCTGATCATGATCAATGATCGGTCCCAAATAGGTGCGGACAAAAGATTGTAATATCTGTTTATCTGGAATGTGAAATAACAATTGAAATACGCCAAGCTCATCAAAAAACAGTACCTTCCCTTGCAGTGTAGGAGCAAGCGGAATCGCTTGAAGCGCCTCTTGGTAGCTAATGTGAGCTTGCAGAAAACTTCGATTGCTCTGTCCAACGCCAATGGTTAACTTGATCTCATCCTCGGCTTTCAGGTATTGAATGGATTGGAAAACCTGCTGAAGGCGTTCTTTAGACGGTCGTTTTTTCGTTGCTTTATCAAAGGCTACGACGACAAGCCTATTATTTTTCAACGTGATCAATGGATGAAAGGAATGCTGCTCGAAAACGGATCTTACAGCAAGTGAAAGATGAATCCCCGAAGACTCCACACCCTCCTCTTCCGTGTTTTCCCCCTCCGCTTGTTCATGCTCAAACTCGATTAAGATAACGTGATAGGGAAGCTCATTAAGCCGCTTAAATTCAGTCCCAATCAATACTTTTATTTGCTCTTCGTCACGAATCCGCAGATGCAGCAGATCATCAACCCAAAGCGTCTGTGAATACAATTTACGCTCCTCGATATAACGTTTGCGCAGCAAATCTTGTGCGATAGACAATGAGGCTGAATCTAGAATTAAGTATTCATATTCCTGCGGCTTTCGGCTGAACACCAGAATGATGTGCGCCCAAGTTTTGCCCATGGCCCCAACGGGTTGTACGATAACCGTTTGACCCTCAACTTCCATCACGGAAGGAGCCGCTGTGTTACCATTATTCGGACTTTCGACCAGACGACTTTCTAGAAATTCCAACCATTGTCCTGACTCCCGGCTCCCTAAATGAGGGATAAACTTGGGCTGTCCATTCAGAGGAACATAAATAACTTGAGCTTTGGTACTGCTTTGCAGCAGCCCCAGTACATGAGAAACACCTTGTGAGGATAGTGTCATTCGATGGAATTCTCGCGATATTTTCTCCAAATCCTGAAGTGCTTTATGGTGTTGGTTGATGATATGCGCATGAATATCCTGCGTAATGTCGATGAACCGAACAGCTTGCGGAAAAATAATGAGCGGGAATTGATAGGATTCCGCCGCTTGTATCCATTCTTGTGGCACTAAACTCAAGTAATGTCCCATTTCGATGCAGAGGCATGACACATTTTTATTGAGCAACTGCTCCAGATAGGTCATGAACAACTCGGTATCGCTCTTGAAGGCAGCCCCTGTCGTAAGGATCATTTCTCCGCCCTGCAGCAGTTGTTCAAACTGTATCACTTCAATGATATGTACCCAGCGGACTAGACGTTGTAATCCCTCTTTACCTGCCGCGATATAGGCATGCTGAAAAGTGGGCCGTCCCAGTACTTCCTGCAGCGTTAATTGATAATCTTGATTCAAAGGAGTCACTCCACTTTCTTTCCACTCATATCTAAAAGTTATCCACAACCGTCCAATTAGGCTATTTGTGGATAAATACGCTTCAGCAGCTAATTGACCGAAGTTCAAGCTAGTTGTCATTCTAAGTTTACACGAAAAAAGCGCCTGTTTCATTAAGAAACAGAACGCTTTTTATGCAACAATCGATTATAACGCTTTATCAATGGCAACTGTTTGCCCTGACCATACCTTCTGAGACGTCCAAGGGGTATCTGCCCCCTGCCAAAATTCGTCATCTGCCCGCAATCCTAAAGGAAGGAAAACAGCTGAACATAAGTATAGGCTGCCTGTGGAAATATACGTTTCACCAAGCTCGGGCTGGTGTCCGCAAAGTCCAATCTTCAGCCAGCCGGCCTCATCGAATGTGCCTGGGGCTTCAATCAACCTGTGAATGACCGCACTTAGTGCGCATCTTACTTGAGCTGGCGCAACACCATCGGGTAGTTCACGTCGCAGCGACATGTGTGCAAGTGATTGAAAGGCGCCAAAACGATAAGCAAGCGACCGACCAGTAACAGGAAACGTCCCCTCAGGTGAAATCGATCGTTCCTGCACGGCCGCATAGCGCTGTGCTCTAATCAAAATATTCTCGCGCATTCCAGCCCAATCATCGTAATGCCCATGTACATGCTCAACGATATCAACCAACATGGGTTGAATGACGAAACTGTTGTAATAATCGGCATGATAGTGCGGACCATCGCCGTACATCCCATCACCCAGATACCACTGCTCGTGCTGTTTAAGGGCAAAATCCACGCGCATGGCATCCCAATCCTCGCCAATCACCCCTAAAGCCGTTTCGGTCATAGCAGCGAACAAGAGCCAGTTGTTGAAACCCGGTTTGCGCGTCCTTGTTGCCTTCATGGCTTTCACCAGATTGCCCTGAACGCGGCTGTCCAATCGATGCCAAAGCGTGTTAGGAGCTCTTAGGATCGCATTAGCCAGAAATGCCGTATCTACAATCGGCTGCATGCCTTTGGAAAAGTTTAAAAAATCAGGCGAATCCGGATCCGTCGCCGCGTCCAGACCAGCTCGGACTAGCTCGCCGTAGTGAATGCGAAGCTTCTCTTCCTCGGCATCTTGAGCTGGATTTTCTAACCACGGTGCCATGCCTACCAGTGTTCGTGCGAATGCTTCTAGATGCGAAAACTGGAGCTGTTCTTCTTTTTTATTCTCTACTGGCATTGTTGCTCGCAGCTTCCTAGATGCCAATGCCTTTATCACAGGATCAGCTATACGAAGCATCGTAGCCAACCAATATGCACGGTCATTGCAGGCTGCAGCTTGATTACTCATACCAGTAACCTTTGATTCCTTTTTCCATCCGTACGAGAGCTTCTAAATAGTAATAGTCACCCCAGATCATGTAATCATCTGGAGCATTTCCACCGCGAACGTGATAGGAACCGCGTTCGATGAAGCCTTGAGCATCAGGCTTGCCAATGGTTGCGTAGGATTTAACTAGCCCAGTCATGGAGCGTTGAATCGCATTTTCCAAATATGCACGATCAGCATCATCAGCAGCCAAGTGTTCCAATAGCTCTAAGGCTCCCGCTGAAGCAATCGCAGAAGCTGAGCTATCACGGTTCGTTTCTGCGTTCACCGGCGCATTGAAATCCCAGTAAACCACATCATCCTGCGGCAAGCGGTCAAAGAAGTAACGCGCTAAGCGCTTGGATGTTTCTAAGTAAAGCGGGTTTTTCGTATAGTAGTACGAAAGCGCGAATCCATAAATTCCCCAAGCTTGGCCGCGAGTCCAAGTTGAACCATCTTGATACCCCTGATGCGTTCCGCCATGAAGTGGTTCACCACTCTCTTGATCAAAGTAAAACGTGTGGAAGGATGAATCATCGCCGCGAACCAAATAGCGGCGGCTCAAATCCGCATGAATCACGGCAACCTCCTTGTATTTAACATCGCCAGTTTGCTCGTAAGCCCAGTACAAAAGTGGTAGGTTCATCATGCAATCAATGATGATGCGTCCTCCATTTTCTTTGTCCCCTTCAGGCCCCCACGCTTGAATATATTGGCCCTTTGGTCTCCAGCGTTTCATCAGTACATCGGCAGCTTGCAAAGTAAGTTGTTTAGCATTTTCATCTTTTTCAATAATCCATTGCGCTTTAGAAGATAGAGAATATAAGAACCCAATATCGTGGTGATCTAGTGCAACATTGTTTTCCAGTCTGTGCTTAAAGCTTTCCACTGTTTTCTGAGCGGCCTGCTGGAACGCTTTGTCACCGCTATATTCGTAACTAAGCCACAAAATACCTGACCAGAAGCCGTCTGTCCAATCTGTATTCGGATTCAAATGATACACATCGTTCTCACTAACGTGAGGAAATAAATCCCCAAAACGTTCGATATTCACTTTCGTTTTTTGCAAAACATCTTCAATGGCTTGTTTCCACATGATCGATTCACTCCGTTTTGTATGATTTGGTTGATTCTCGTTCTATGAAAGTAAGCGGGACCTCGATCTCTCGTTCCTCACCTGACTCAGCCTTATTGCTAAATTTATGCAGCAGTTTGTTAATGGCCGATTGGGCTTGATAGCTATAAGGAATGTCCCAGCTTGATATACCTGGATAACTTTGTTTAGCAATATAATCGTTATTAATTCCAATAATCTGAAGCTGGCTTGGAATCGCAATTCGCAGCTTATTGGCTGCCGATAAGAGTCGCAGGGCAACATGGTCATCAAAAGCGATCACACCTACGGGCATCGCATGGCGCTGCAATAAGCTTGAAAGAAAAGCTTCCATATCCAAATCTTTCGCGTCCACGATCTCATGAATGACATCGCTTGCATATTGCCGGATCCCGGCATTGAAACCCTTGCGGCGCTGCTCGTCGATGACTTTCGAACCTTTACTGCCCACATAGCAAAGCGCTTTACAGCCACGTTCTACCAACAATTTAGTGGATTGTTTGCATGCCTCGGCAAAGCCTAAATTCACTGCACCTAACGCAATATCCTCCGGCCAGTTCCAACCATTAATAAGGACTAATGGTGTACCGCTGTTTACGATCGAACGTGTAGATTCGAATCCCATGGCTAGACCATGACAAATCAATCCGTCTACTCTGCGCTGCAGCAATACTTCGAGATTTCTCCGCTCAATATCCGGATCGAATCCCCCAGAGGAAAACACAGATAAGTGATACCCCGCATTATGTGCTTCAATCTGCAAATGCTCAGCAAGCTCTCCATAGTAATTCGTTAACCCTGGTAAGATGAGGCCGATCTCATACGTCTTGCTGCGGCTTAACCCCGCTGCCATCGTATTCCGTCGATAACCTAATTGCTCAGCAGCCAATTCTACCTTGCGTATCGTCTCTTTGGACGAACGAATACCACCTCGATTCAGCACATTGGAGACTGTGGCAATGGATACTCCTGCTGCTGCCGCCACTTCTACAATTGTGACTTGTTTAGGCTTGCTCATACTTGTTTCAACTCCGCTTTGTTAAACGTTTAACATTCTCTTATAGCTTAAATTGAAACGTTTAACCTGTCAAGAGATAAAATAAATGCATCTATATGTATCACATTCAGATCCACAGCACATGCTGCGGATCTATTTTTCTGATCATTTACATAAAAAAAAAAATAAAACCTTTTACACTTTTCTTACGTAATACTGTTTATGCATGACATTCTTTCAGGGTTAGGGAGGTTTCTTGCTTATGACAACAACACTCGCTTTTCACCAAACCGCTTCGATCCGAGACGCAATCTCCATGTTGGTCTGGTATCTACGAAAGAAGCGAAGAGCGTAACATACTCGTATCACCATGAAAAAATACATTCTTATACACGCCCATGACGTCCAGTAGGACGCCAGCGTTTGTCGAGATTGAATGGAAAAAGGCTGCTCCTCTGAAGAATGAATTTCTTCTAGAGATGCAGCCTTTTTACTGTTTGTAGTGAATAAAAAATTATGGGTTAGCACCCTTCGATTCGCTTATCAACTTAGAGCGCCGCACTCTTACCGCCATCTATATTGACGGAAGTGCCAGTAACATAAGAAGCTGCATCCGAGGATAAGAAGGTGATCACATTAGCTGCTTCCTCCGCATTCCCAATCCGGCCGAGCGGAATGTCATGCTTGGGATCCGATGCATACTCTTCCCAAGTCTGCTCTGGCGCCTCGCGCTTCCAGCCTCTCTCTATTTGACTGCTGCGAATTTTCCCAATGCAGACGGTGTTCACACGAATCTGAGCGGATGCCAGGTCTTTGCTCATCGCATTCGTTAATGCAAGTCCTGCGGCACGGTCTGACCGATGTTGGCAGCGAAGAAGCAGGCGGTGTTTTGGCTGCGGAAGTCGTTATATTTACTATAGAACCGCCTCCTGCTTGACGCATGTAAGGGATTGCATAACGGGAGCAATGAATGGCTCCAAATAATTTCAACTCAAGATCTTGCCGCCATAGTTCCGTGCCTACCTCTTCAAAAGGCTGGGCTGCAGACGTACCCGCATTGTTCACCAGAATATGTAAACTTCCAAATCGCTGAATGGTTTGTTCCACAGCACGCTGACAGTCGGCTTCCAAGGTCACATCCGCTTGAATCGCAAGCACCTCACCCTCTGTCAGATTGGCAATATGGACAGCGGCTTCCTGAAGCTGCTCCTCATTCCGCGCGAGTATCGCAACTTTGGCTCCCTCTCGTGATAAGGAAATCGCTGTTGCCAATCCAATTCCTTTACTTCCCCCAGTAATCAAAGCTACCTTGCCCTGTAATCCCAAATGCATCGGTTCACGCTTCCTTTCCTTCAATTCTTAGTTGGGTCCTTCAATAATTCTAGCATACTCCTATTCCACTTCTTTTTTCAAATTTCAATGGGTTTAAAAAAGAGGAGCCTAGGCTCCTCTTTTTTAAACTTATAGATTTGACGCACTATTCATTCAAATAAACGGCTTTCCCTGTGCGTGCAGACTCATAAATCGCTTCAAGAATTTGTGAAACGACATATGCTTGTTCAGGCGTCACAACAGGATCGATATCATTTTCAATGGCTTTAATCCATGTACGCATTTCCAAATCTGCATCGCTTTCCTTAGCGCCGTCATAGAAAGCAACACCGCCTGCTTTCAGATCCACCTCAGTTGTAAATAAGCGGCTATGTTTCTCACCGTTGATGCGAAGCCCGCCTTTCATATCGGCTCCCGCCTTCCGTACCGCTTAATGAGCATTTAGCCTCATCGACTTCAAGCGTATTCAGTGCCCAGCTGGATTCCAGCATAATTGTAGCCCCGTTTTCCATGACGATCATTCCGAAAGCAGAGTCCTCCACTGTGAATTTACTAGGATCCCAAGGCCCCCAAGCATTGGCCGCATTTTCTTTTTGAGACAATTCGTGGTACTTCGTTCCCAGCACCACTTTCGGCTTGTAGTTGTTCATCATCCAAAGCGTTAGATCCAAAGCATGTGTACCGATATCAATCAGCGGTCCTCCGCCTTGCTTCTCTTCATCCAGGAATACGCCCCATGTAGGAACTGCGCGACGACGAATGGCATGCGCTTTCGCGAAATAAATTTCGCCAAGTTCCCCTTCCTCACATACGCGCTTCAAATGCTGGCTATCCGCCCGGAAACGGTTGTTGTAGCCGATTGTTAGCTTCTTGCCAGTACGCTTCGCTGTTTCAACCATGCGCTTAGCATCCGCTGCTGTTTTGGCCATTGGCTTCTCACACATCACATGCTTGCCAGCTTCTAGCGCAGCAATGGCGATTTCGGCGTGTGAATCATTCGGTGTTAACACATGAACGATATCAATCGTCGCATCCTGCAAAAGCTCTTTGTAATCCTCGTATACTTTAGCGGTTTTAGAGCCATATTTCTCAGCGGCAGTTTCAGCCTTCTCTTGCACGATGTCACAGAATGCGACCAATTCAACATTCGAAAGCTTTTTCAAACTTGGTAAATGCTTGCCGTTTGCAATGCCTCCACAACCAATAATACCAATACGGAAAATACGTGACATGAGAATACCTCCAGAGTAATGTGTAGTTTTGAGTTAATTAGGAAGTTCGATCGTAACTTCGCGTTTAATGAGCGATGAACGAATAATGCCATCAATAATTGCTTGATTGCGAACGATCTGTTCGCCAGGAATCGGTGCTGGTTTGCCATCCCGGACAGCCTCTACGAAATCGCGGACCTTCTCGTTAAACAAATTCAGCTTATGATCAATCAGCGGAATTTGGCTTTCCGTGTGATGTCCGCGAACATCGTGGAAATACGCAATGGAACCCACATTTCCATCAAACACTCCGCTCCATGGCCCTTTACCGGCAGGTGTTACTTTGAGTCCGCCATCCGTACCAAGGAATAACGTTGGTCCTAGCGTGTCCATATGCATCGCCCAGGAAATTTTGAAATTCAGCACCAGATCGTCTTCAAAACGGATCATCGCCACACCGAAATCTTCCACATCGAATCGACTAGCTTCCTTATGATATAACGGATTCGTTCCAAAATAGTTGCTGCTGTAAGCGGATACGGTAAGCGGTTTCGGATACCCCATCGCATTCAGAGCCATATCTAGTGAGTAGCAACCGATATCAGCCATTGCTCCTGCTCCGGCGATTTCCTTGCTAATAAATGTACCGCCAGGCATACCTCTGCGGCGACCGCCGCCTGTTTCAACATAATAGACCTTACCAAGCTGACCAGACTGAACCACGTCCTGAATAATCTTCATATTAGGATCATATCTCGGCTGGAAACCAACATTGAGCATGAAGCCCGTTTTCTTCGCCGTTTGCGCCATCTCGACGGCTTCTTCCAGCGTGACGGACATCGGCTTTTCCAGCATAACGTTTTTTCCTGCCAATAAAGAATCTACCGTCGTCCGATGGTGAGCCACATTCGGTGTGCAAATGCTTACCCCATCAAGGTCTAATTCCAACAGCTGCCGATAATCATCAAAGGCTTGTGCCGAAGGAATTTGCCAAAAATCAATGAATTGTGCCGCTTTGCCAGGTACCGCATCTGCTACCGCTACAATCTCTACGTCAGCTAGCTCACGATAGGCTCTGACATGAGCGCCAGCAATACCGCCGCCTCCAATAATGCCGATCTTCAACGTTTTGTTCATCGAGTTTACCTCATCGCTATATGATATTAAGACATCTGTCATAAATGTAGCATAGGAATAACGATATTTTTAGTCTAACTTTAGGACAATGAAGTTAAGAAATTACGACACAAAAAAAACCAGACAGGTGTTAACCTTCTGGTTAATTATGATTCTATGATGACTCGCTTCCTCCTGCTTTCCTTTGCGCATCCTCCAGATAACTTCTGTAGGCTTGCCCATCCGGGTGATTACGGGTTATATCCTCATAGTAACGAGTGACCTTCTGAAAATAATACGAATACACATCTTGTATGGGGACAAGTCTGTAAGGATCCCATCGATACGTTTCCACATTGTAAGCCTGATCCCTTTCATGCCCCCACAGCGCTATTTCGCAAAGACCGTCTCTGCTGCCATCACGACCAGGCATATCTTCAATTTCCAGATGATTGTAGAAAGTTCCTGGAGGAATCAGCCGTTGGAAACCGGTTGGTGTCCACTGCACGATATCGAGCTCGGAGGAGGATTCACGCTCATTTTTCCAGCCAATAACCAGGTCCCAGCCTTCTCTACGTGACACAGGAGCAGCCGCGAAATCCGTTACAGCTTGGATTCTACCCGTTGCAGCAGAGGCGATTGGAAACCAGTTACCGGAATAGTTTTTGAGCGAAAATAGATACTGATTGTCTAAATATCTATACATGGCTGTGATTTCAGGCTGACCATCGCCATCTACATCCGCGTAAATGATAGCCGAGGGGCTCCCCTCCCTCTTCAATACGACAACCTCGGCTTCCTGAGGTATACAGCTTCGGACGACGGAATGGAAATCAATTGGGGTCAAACTCATCGTTATCCCTCTTTTCGCATCATACTCAACTAAAGTATATGCGGTAGAGAACTTGGCCCATGAGTGGCAGTCACAACATATCAAGTAGATGCTAATTGATCATATTGTGCCGCAAACTTTAGATAATGATGAATCTCTTCCCAACTAATCACTTCCCATTAAGATCGTATACATGCTCTCTCCCATATCAGCAAGTATCATCCCCGGAATGATTTCATCACCCGGCTGCACATGAAGTCCTGTTACAACACCGTTGTATTCCGCTGAAATATGAACTAACTTCTCCGCTGTTCTTATTACAAATATGGATTCCCCTTCATACACATAGGAGGATTCTTGGCTAAGAACACTCTCCACCATTCCACGAAAAGGACTAATCACCTCATACTTGATAAACATTTACAAACCAACTCCTTTTAACTTGCTGATTTTTCAGTAAATAATATAGCAATAACCATTCCAACATCTTGAATATTCGTACAACAAATATGATTTCATTTCATGTTCATCAGGGATGCTATATTGGAAAAAAATCGGCACTAGTTCGCCTACTTCACGAAAGGGCCGATTTTCTATAATTTATTCACCATTGAATAGTCTATGCACATTATCATAAAGCAGAATACGAATTACCCCATATTCGCTGCACACCTGAGTGGACTTCATTATTCCACACAAAAGAGGCTGACTCTAAAGGTTAATAACCTAGCAAGCAGCCTCTATTTTGTTTCGATACGGAGCGAAATCTAACTGGAATTCCTCCTGTTCATTTGGCGTTAACTGCTCTAAACGGTCATCTAACTGGAAAAGCTCCCTCTAATTTAGGGGGGAATCGCTATTTAGGGTAGAAACAACAGAAATAACGGGAGATTTTCCATGTAAACTAGATTTTTATGAAAAAACACCCAAATTAACGGTCGGTTTTCCATGTAGTGCTACAGTGAAAACAGAGGCAGCCTAAAGATGAACGCCTTATGGGACAGCCCCTTTGTGTGAAAAACCATAGGTTTGCGTTGCTATACCCAGGGTCTACACGAAAAAACACAAAAATAACCCGTCCCTGTCAAGGGACGAGTTTCCTACTGGTGATCAAGCGAGCCCCCAATCTGCTTACCTTGGCTAAATTGTATCTCAAGTTAATCCGTTATGCATATTTGGGTTAGTTATGAAAAATTGCATAATCATGATTGGCTTTATATTATTGCTGATTCACTTTCCATACAAACTTTCCCAGTGTAGATTTGGATTGCGTTTTGATAGGATTATTATATAGGCGAAAAAAGCCACTAGACCGGATAAATAAATTAGAAATCAACGATATTACGAATTAAACAATAGATCGGCATCATTATTGCTTATAGGTAAACGAAAGCGGTTTCAAACTTGAAGCAACCTTCAATTCATGAGGAGGAATGGTAATGGAAAAAACGGTAACATTAAAGCGTTCACTTGGACTTTGGCCGATTGTGATGCTTGGTATTGGGTATATGACGCCAATGTCTGTATTTGATACGTTCGGAATTACAGCTGAGGCGACGAACGGACATGTGCCGACTGCGTATGTCATTGCTTTAATTGCCTTGTTATTTACAGCTTTCAGTTATGGTAAAATGGTACGTGCTTTTCCAAGCGCAGGATCAGCGTATACGTACACGCAAAAAACGATCGATCCCAATTTAGGATTTCTGGTTGGATGGGCTTCATTGCTTGATTATTTAATGATCCCTATGATAACTGCGTTATTAGCTAAGATTTATCTCACTGCTTTTTTTCCGGGGGTTCCGTCATGGATATGGGTTGTGGGTTTTGTACTCTTGCTCACCTCTGTCAATTTAATGGGTTTAAATACGACATCCCGATTAAACGCATTTTTGGTTTTGTTCCAGGTGTTGATTACTGTATTCTTTATCATTTTGGCCTTTCATGCAATAAAAAATGGCATGGGTTATGGCAGCGCATTCACCATTCAACCTATTTATAAACCTGACATGAAGTTCTCCATACTAGTAACGGGTGCAACCATTTTATGTTTTTCATTTTTGGGATTTGATGCGGTGACTACGTACGCGGAAGAAACACCAAACCCGACAAAAACGATTCCACGGGCTATTTTTCTTACAGCACTTATTGGCGGCGTTATTTTTATTGTCACTTCTTATTTTGTACAAACGGCATTTCCTGATGACTCCTTGTTTCGTGATCCGGAAGCCGCTGCGCCCGAAATCGCTCTTTATATCGGGGGTAAAATATTTCAAATACTTTTCCTTTCCGCTGCCATTGCAGCTCAACTTGCTTCAGGACTTTCGTCTCACGCTAGTGTATCGCGCATTTTGTACGTAATGGGTCGCGATAATATTCTACCTCGCAAATTTTTTGGCTATGTACATCCAACATTCAGAACGCCTTTTTACAATGTCATTCTGGTCGGTATTGTTTCCCTATCCGCCTTATTCTTTAGTTTAGAGATCGCCGTTGCATTTATCAGCTTCGGAGCACTTATCGCCTTTACGTTCGTTAACTTGTCCGTTATTGCCCATTATGCTGTAAAATTGAAGATGTACAGAACGTTAAAAGGATTTGCCTCTTATGTGATTTTGCCATTAATCGGTGCCTCTCTCGTATCCATCCTCTGGTTTAATCTGGAGAAAAGTGCTTTTATGCTTGGCATTGGTTGGGCTTCAATTGGATTCATTTACCTCCTCTATGCGACTAAATTCTTCAGGAGAAATCCTTTTGCTGTAGTTGAGGAAGAAGCGGATGTCCCTCGAATGACTAATCTTTCGGCCGTCGAATTGTAAATCGAGATTGCTAGCTTTAGAGCAGAAAAAAGAATGGACTTCATTGGTCCATTCTTTTTTTTGTACAGAACGATAGCCCCCTCAAGAATGAGGAGGTTTTTTTCAATTATTTTCTGCGCTGGTTGGTTCCCCAATAAAAGCGTCTTACACAAAATCAGCTCTTGCAAGCAGCACATAAGCAAACAGCAGTTGAGAAGTCCTTTTCAGACGTTTCGCGCCACTTTCGCTCCATTTGCGCCTCCGAGACTGCCTTTTTCTGCCTTCTCAGGACACAAATACCGCAACTCGCCTACTCTTAGCAGCAGAGAGGTCTTTTTCAGACGTCTCGCGACAATTTCGATCCATTCTAGCCTCAGAGACAGCCGTTTCTGCCTTCTCAGGACACAAACCCGCTTACTTACCTGCTCTCAGCGGCTGAGAAGTCTTTTTCAGACGTCTCGTGCCACTTTCGCTGCAATCAGTCCTCGGAGACAGCCTTTTCTGCCTTCTCAGGACTCAACATGCTACTTTATTTAAAGCATCTGAATAATGCATTTTCTACCTCTCACTGCGCTCTAGCACCGTTCCCACACTTTAGCGATGAATTTCATCGCATCAGCAAACTTCACGGAGTTTCCGGATGTATCCTCCGATATTAGGCGTGCTTTTCTCATTATTAAGTCACTATTCCGCGGCGTCCAATAAATGGGGCTGTCTCAAAAACCTATTTATGATTTTCGAGCACTCTTTATGAGTCAAATTTCATATACAAAAGAACCCCCATTTTCCATACTCGGGAGTGAATCCATATCCCACAGGGGGACCCGTTTAAACGCGGTTCGATACGGAAAATAGGGTAACTGAAGCTGCTTATTTGTTCGAATAGCTTCTGTTATGGATGCTTAAGCAAGCTACGATTGCTTATTGTTCCCTAATGCACCCAGAATGTAGCGTTGTGCAGAACATTAGCACGATCTGTTGTCTTATCTCACGAGATACCTCCATAGTTAGAAGGAATTAGCACACCTAGCTTGCTTTTTCATTCCATAGCTCAAAGTAGATATTTTAAATGACCTAGCCAAAGGCTAGGATTGTACGCAAAATATGGATATGTATTACATGTCAAATCAGCAATAAAGAAATTCCATTTCCCACTGCGTTAGTGGAATTGGAGGTTCTTTTGCGTAAAATTCGGGAAGTTCTTAATCATGCGAACACTTTTGAGACAACCTCACCCAAAACATATTAATTACATGTTAAACAAAGGACCTGAGGCTCCGCCTCAGGTCCTTTGTTTAATGCATACATTTGCTTTCCCCCCATTCCCAACTTCCTTCTGTTCTACTCTTTATCTGAAATTCCCGGTCATCCATGAAATGGCCTTGTTTTGTGAAATTTCAGATACAAACCTAAACCTTAACGGACGGGATTCGCGCGGCGCAGCGGGCCGTTAGCGTCTTTTATGCGCTTAACGGGCAGCTTGCACGGCAGCAGTAGTGTTGATCTCGCGTCAGTTTCAATATCATTATAACTTCAAACTAATCAATTTCAGCTCAGTCATTTCTTCCACCGCATATTTCACACCCTCACGTCCAACGCCGCTATCTTTGAGCCCTCCATACGGCATGTTGTCAACACGGAAGGTCGGAATGTCGTTGATCATCACGCCGCCAACCTCTAAATCTTCTGCTGCTCTTAACGCTGCGTTAATATCGTTCGTATAGATGCCCGCTTGCAACCCGAACCGGGAGTTATTGACGGCTGAGACAGCTTCATCCAGCGTGGTGAACGGGGACAATGTCACAACGGGTCCGAAGACCTCTTGGCACGAGACTGTTGCCGTTTCAGCCACATTTGTCAAAATCGTTGGCGGAAATAGGCTCGGTGACAATGCTTTCCCTCCGGAAAGCGCAATCGCGCCACCTGCTATTGCAGCGGATACCCAGCTCGCGATGCGGTCAACCTCTTTCGTGGAGATTAATGCAGACATGTCTGTAGCTTCCTCAAGCGGATCACCAATGACCAATTTCTCTACCGCTGTTTTGAACATAGTTGCAAATGCTTCGTATTTGCTTTCATGAACATAAATACGTTGAATAGAAATGCACACTTGACCGCTGAAGGAGAACGCTCCCAGTACACAACGATCCACTAGCTGCTGCGTTATGTCCACATTGCTGTCAATGATTACGGCTGAATTGGAACCTAGTTCAAGAGTAACTCGTTTAAGCCCAGCTTTATTCCTCATCGCAATACCTACTTCAGGACTGCCTGTAAACGTGATAGCAGCAATTCTTCGATCGCGTACCAGCTTCTCGCCAATGACTGATCCTTTGCCCGGGATTACGTTAAGAGCTCCCGCAGGTAAGCCGGCTTCGAGCATGATCTCTGCTAATGCAAGCGAACTTAAAGGTGTTTGACCGGCTGGTTTCAATACGACTGTATTGCCAGTCTGCAATTGCAGGTCCTACTTTATGGGCAACAAGGTTGAACGGGAAATTAAATGGGGTTATAGCCCCTACGATGCCAAGCGGTTTACGCACAGTGAACGCTAGACGCCCTTCGCCACCCGGTGCGGCATCTAGGGGAACAGTCTCGCCATGAATGCGTTTAGCTTCTTCCGCAGCAAATTTGTAAGTATGAATCGTTCGAGAAATCTCCGTTCTAGCTGTTCTTATCGGTTTGGCCGCTTCCATCGCCAGTAGACGGGCTAGTTCCTCTTTGCGTTCTTCCATCAGAAGCGCAGTCTTCTCCAAAATAGCTGCGCGTTCGTGAGCTGGCATTTTCTTCATTATCGTACTTGCAGCCTCGGCTGCCTGAATCGCATCCTCTGCATCCTCATCATCTGCTTGGGCTACTTGAGCAATAAGCTCCCCAGAATACGGCGAAAATAAATCGGTGTAGACAGCTGCTTCTTTCCATTTTCCATTGATAAATAAATGTTTTTTCATACGAACATCATACCCCCATCGTAGATTTGGCCGGAACTAGCTTCCTCAGAACCTCGCCGATAATGTCCAATCCCTCTTGAAGCTGCTCATCTGTAATGACCAGCGGTGTGAGGAAGCGCAGAACGTTACCTTGAACGCCTGCACTCAGCACGATGACGCCCGCTTCATAGCAAGCTTTTACGCAGCTGGCCACCAGCTCTTTCGAGGGTTTACCTGTCGCTGGATCGACAAACTCTATCCCGCACATCGCTCCAAGTCCTCTTACATCGGCAATGTGTGGAACATCTTTTTGCAAATCTACAAAGAAACTGCGGATTTTATCGCCAATGAGTTTGGATTTACCCGGGAGGTCGTCTCGCTCCATCATTTCAATGACAGCCAAAGCAGCCACGCATCCTAACGGGCTCCCACCGTAGGTGCCTCCGATTTCCCCAGGCCCAGGCGCATCCATAATCCCCGCTCTGCCAACCACTGCACTAATGGGAAGTCCCGCCGCAATCGATTTAGATAATGTCATTAAATCTGGCTCAATATCGAATTGACTGGAGGCAAACATTGTACCTGTCCGTCCAAAACCTGTCTGAATCTCATCCGCGATAAAAAGAATGTCATGCTGCTTACAGATCTTGTAAACACCTTGCACAAAGGATTTGGGAGGTACAATAAATCCGCCTTCTCCCTGAACAGGCTCCATAATAACCGCGGCAATCTCTTCTGGAGCCACTTCTGTGTATAGGAAGTCTTCAAACTGTTTCAGGCAAAAATCAGCATACTCTTCTTCCGTCATCGAGGCAGGCCGGTTGAACGGATACGGGAACGGAGCTTTATAGGTCGCCGGTGCAAACGGTCCCATGTTAAATTTATAGGGCTTTACTTTACTAGTCAGCGACATGCCAAGTAAAGTGCGTCCATGAAACCCACGAGTAAACGAAACGATGCCTGTTTTCCCTGTATATTTTCGAGCGATCTTCACCGCATTTTCTACAGCTTCCGCGCCACTGTTCAGAAAAATCGTCTTTTTCTCGAAGTTGCCTGGCGTGATTTCATCTAATTTCTTGGCAAGCTGCACGTAAGGTTCGTACATCGCAATATGGAAGCAAGTATGCAGATATAATTCTGCTTGCTTTTGAATTGCCTTTACAACTTCCGGCGGGCAATGCCCTGCATTTAATGAACCGATCGCACCAACAAAATCCAAAAACACATTGCCGTCTACGTCGTACAATAAGGCCCCTTCCGTCTTTTCAACAAAAATTGGCGTATTATTGCTAACTCCCTTAGGTACATATCTTTTTCTTTGCTCAAGCAGCTCCAGTGATTTAACTCCTGGTACTGAACTTGAGATAGATACAAATTGTCGATTATTAGTGCTCATATTAAGCATCCTCCTTGTTAACAACGCTGAAATTAGCATATGTATATACTTCCTAGCAATAATGATGCCACTTTACAGAAGATTTTTAACCCACGTGTAACAGCCCATCTGATAAGTCTCTATTAACGAGTCAAAGATGCATTTATGCATTTTTGAATAATCCATGCACAAATGCATGTACTGGCTTTAATTATCCTGTTATCCCTGATCCAAAAAGGTTGGCATACAATTTGCTAGTATAAGGGTATCGTACCATTCATTTAGAATTCATCTTGCAGGAGGAATATACAACATGACACAAGTAGGAACAGACAGAATTAAACGCGGGATGGCTGAAATGCAAAAAGGCGGCGTCATCATGGATGTTGTGAATGCAGAGCAAGCTAAGATTGCCGAACAAGCCGGCGCTGTGGCTGTAATGGCTTTAGAAAGAGTCCCTTCCGATATTCGCGCAGCTGGCGGCGTAGCTAGAATGGCTGATTTATCAGTGGTAGATGAGGTGATCAAGGCGGTTTCCATTCCCGTTATGGCCAAAGCCAGAATAGGCCACTATGTGGAGGCACGCGTTTTGGAATCCATGGGGGTAGACTATTTGGATGAAAGTGAAGTGCTTACTCCAGCGGATGAAGTCTATCATATCAACAAAAAAGATTTTACCGTCCCCTTTGTATGCGGCGCTAGAGATCTAGGGGAAGCACTCCGTCGAATCGGCGAAGGCGCTTCTATGATTCGTACGAAAGGTGAACCAGGTACAGGTAATATCGTTGAAGCCGTCCGTCATATGCGTACAATGCAGCAACAAATTCGAAAAGTGCAAAGTATGTCCTATGATGAATTGATGACTGAAGCCAAACAACTTGGGGCCCCTTACGAATTGTTGGAGCTAGTGCATAAAACCGGCAAGCTGCCTGTTGTCAATTTTGCTGCAGGCGGTGTAGCAACTCCTGCGGATGCAGCTTTAATGATGCATCTGGGATCGGAAGGCGTCTTCGTTGGTTCCGGCATTTTCAAATCCGAATGTCCAGAGAAATTTGCGCGCGCCATTGTCGCAGCAACTACTCATTATACAGACTATGCACTGATAGCCTCTGTATCCAAAAATTTAGGCACCGCCATGAAAGGAATTGAGCTTTCTACCTTACAACCAAGTGAGCTTATGGCTCAACGCGGCTGGTAGAATTGTTGTGGGTATTGGTTGACTCAATTTATACATCTAACCTACAATAACTGTATAAATCTATAGTTATGACGGTCCGTGAAGAACACGCCGCTTTCCTATTCAGCATTTGCTGCTTGGGGAGCGGGTGTTTTTTTGTCAGCGCAACCGAACAATTAAGCGCGAAAACTGCGCTTTCAGCGAGAGCTCTGCGAGCTGGAATACAACGTTAAGCAAATGAGTATCGAGTAATCCATCCGATTCGCAAAACAAAAAAACTGTCACAGTTTCCTGATAACAGTTTTTATGATTCACACCGCCGACTCTTCTTCTATCTTTTCAGCTTCCAACATACAAGCAACAATCATGCCAGATATAACAAAATCTCCTTGAGAAACTTCTGTACTATCTAAATAACCTGTAACCGGCGAAAGAATCTGGTGGACCATGCCGTTTGATTGTAGAGATAGCAATATGGCTCCCTCTTCTACGCTTTCCCCTGCTGCGTAATAAATGCGATCAATCGTTCCGGCGAATGGTGTTATCACATCAAATCTAAATCCCAATTTCTTCACCCCGTTCAAGCTTCTCTTGGATTTCTTGATATTTCCTGCTAATTGTGGATTGACTAACTCCCAACGCTTTGGCAGCCAAAGATGTCGTTTTATATTCATCCATCGCCATTTTGATTAACTGTTCTTCTAACGCTTTCGTCGCATCCTTCATAGGAACGATTTTGCTTACTTTCCGCTGTACTTGCGTTTGTTTGCCTTTTTTCAACAGGGGTGTAATTTGATTCGAATCTATTAATTCTTCGTCGGTGGTTACGGAGACCCGTTCAATTATATTTTGCAGCTCCCGTACATTTCCTGGCCAGGAATAGGATTCAAGCACATCTAAAGCATCTTGGGAGAGTTGATTATTTCGTTCGTATTTTTCATTGAATTTCTGCAAAAAGTGTAAGCTTAATAAAGGAATATCCTCCGGTCTTTCCCGAAGCGAGGGAATATGAATGGGTATCACATTCAGGCGGTAATACAGATCCTCCCGGAAAGTCCCTTCCTCCACCATTTTCTCGAGGTTCTTATTCGTTGCGGTGATGATCTGCACATCTACTTCGACAACACTTGTCCCCCCAATAGGGGTGATTTCCCGTTCCTGCAGCACACGTAGCAATCTCACTTGCAAGTTCAAGGGCATCTCGGCAATTTCATCCAAGAACAGAATCCCTTTATTCGCCATTTCAAAATAGCCCATCTTGCCATTCGTATTGGCACCTGTAAAAGCACCTTTTACATAACCGAATAATTCGCTCTCCAGCAAGCTTTCCGGAATAGCTCCGCAGTTGACTTTAATGAACGGTTTATTGCTCCTTGGCCCTATTTCATAAATCGTACGGGCAAACACTTCTTTGCCGACACCGGATTCACCGGTCAGTAGAACGGTCGAGCTCACATTGGCAACCTTGTGAATATATTTCATGACCTTCTCGATGACCTCGCTGCCATAAATCATTTGACGAGGAGTGGAATAAGCTTTCTGATCACGCAAATGTTCCAGTTCTTTTTTGTACCGTTCGGACATTTTTTTCACGTTGCGCAATTCTTCTTTTAGCATCATGGTTTCGGTAATATCCCGCAGGGCAATGACGATACGTTCTAATTTACCTTTATCATCAAAGATAGGGTTACCTACAGCCAACACGTTCTTTCCTGATTTACTTTCTTGAGTCACGGATATCTTCCTTTTCCGTTCTAGAACCATTTTCACAATGGCTGAAAAAAAAGTACCCTCATGCTCGAGCTCCATCAGGTTAATGCCGATTAGCTGCTTTTTATCGATTTCCCAGAAATCTTGAATCAAATTGCCACTATACCTTAGCAGAACCCCCTTCTCGTTCACAACGATAATTTCATCGTAAATCGAGGATAGAATGGCCTGCAAATCCGTATTGAGATTTTTGACATATTCAAGCTCCATCGCCATGTTCTCAATATACGGTAAATCCTGTAGGACCACGATCGCCCCCGTCACATTGCCGTGTTTGTTCCGAATCGGCCCAAAGTCTGCAAGAACGCCAATGCGATCGTTGACAATAATATGATTTAGCGTGACTTCACCATGATCAATGACTTTTTTGAACTGTTCCTCACCAAATAGATCGCCAATTCGCTGCTTGCGCAACTCATCCGGATTAATTCGAATCATTCGAAGAGCTTCTGAACTAAAGTTTTCTATTCGCCCATGAACATCAACAATAATAATCCCCATAGGGATCGAATTGAGCAGTGAACGCATCCAATCTGAACCAGAGGATTGATTAGTCAGCAAATAATACAGAACATCTTCCCGCTGCAAATAACCCACCTGCTGACTTTGCGCATTAAGAATAACGACGACTTCTTCACCGAATACTTTGAAAAAATCCAACATATCCGCTTCCTGCTGAATGAACATGATGTGTGTATGAAAAGGAAATGAGCTAATCTGCCTATTCATCCATTCCTTATTACCTACAGACGGCATAATGTCCGTGTTACGAATATAAGCGATAATCTTTCCCTCTTGATCAGGGTCCGTTATGTAAACATAGGGTTCATTATACTGAGACATCAATTCCCATACATCATTTGCAGAAGAGTCGAAAGTGACTGTATAAGCTTTTCTAACATACCATTGTGTAGCCATTAAGTGCTCCCCCTAGGATGTATAAACTGAATACCTCTATTATACAATAATAAGCACCTGCTGTTATGCAATGGAAAAAGAAGGCCATGAGCAGCCTCCTTTTTCTAACCTATTAGATCCGTACTTGTCCAAGTACTTTCTTAAATTGCGTGATAACAATATCAGCTTGCTCGTAAGTAATCGTTAAAGGCGGCTCGATTCGGATCGTTTTGGCATTAATGAGTGTTCCTGCAACGAGGATTCCATTGTCAAATAATCCTTTGGATACCTCATACCCGATTTCATCGTTATGGAACTCAATACCGATCAAAAGGCCCAACCCGCGGATTTCCAAAACTTTATCCCCGTAATCTGCAGCTGCCTCACGAAGGCCTTTCAGCATATACTCCCCAAGTTCTGCTGCTCTAGCTGGCAGGTTTTCCTCAATTAGAACGTTAAAAGTAGCAATAGCCGCCGCACATGCTAATGGGTTTCCGCCAAATGTAGTAGTATGCATAAAGGGATTCGGGAAGAAGCTTTTGAATACTTCCTCTTTGGCAATAACCGCTCCCGCAGGCATAATGCCACCGCCAAACGCTTTGGCAAGACACATAATATCTGGCATTACATCGTAATGCTCCGAGCAGAACATTTTACCTGTACGTCCCATCCCCGTTTGAACTTCATCAAAGATTAAGAGGGCACCGAACTCGTCGCAAAGCTCGCGAACTTGCTTCAGGTAACCATCCGGAGGAAGAATAACCCCGCCTTCTCCTTGAATCGGTTCAAGAAGAACTGCAGCGACATCCTCGCCAACCATCGAACAAGCCTCAAACGTCTTTCTCATCATAACGATGTCGCCAAAATGAACATGGCGGAAACCAGGAATCATGGGAAGGAACGGTTTACGGAACATCCCTTTCGCTGTACCGGACAGAGCTCCAAGGCTTTTTCCATGGAAAGCGCGAGTTGTTGCGATGAACGTCGTCCGTTCGCTATGCATTTTGGCAAGCTTCAAAGCTGCTTCTACAGACTCAGTACCACTATTCGTAAAAAACGCATACTTCAAATCTCCTGGTGAAACATCGGCAACAATTTTGGCCAAAATCGCACGAAGCGGATCGAGCAAATCCTGACTGTGCAGCGCCTGACGGCTTAGCTGATTGATTACGGCCTGTTTCACTTTGGGATGACCATGGCCAACATTATAAATGCCAAATCCGCCTAGACAGTCGATATATTCTTTGCCATTTACGTCCATAAAACAGTTAAGACCAGAGTCTTTCCATTCTACGGCAGCGAATTGACCGTCTTTGGTTACCGATTTGCGATAAGAGAGAAAACCCGGATTGACGTGATCACGGAAGTTTTCAACCGTTTGTTTCGTAATCCACGCTGCCTCTTCTTTATTAATATCTGTCTTTTCGATTAAACCAAGCACTTTATTCGTATAGGCATAAACGTCCGCATATTTGGTCGTTAACTCTTCTTTTCCCTGTGTTGGCAATGATGTGTTATTCATAATAGTATCCTCCTTAATTTTCGAACCAACCTATTGGCTGTACGTCTAAATTGATATTAATCTGCTTCACTTCTGTAAATTCCTCATACCCATGAGTCCCAAGGCCGCGCCCAATCCCGCTTTGCTTATAACCGCCCCAAGGCGCTTCATTGTACGTATTATGATAAGTATTAATCCATGTGATGCCTGCGCGGAGCTTTTTAATGACACGAAGCGCCTTGGCGCCATCGCTCGAAAATACACCGGCAGCCAAACCATACGGAGAATCGTTAGCCAGTCGGATCGCATCGGCCTCATCCGTAAATTTCTGAACAACAAGCACAGGCCCAAAAATTTCTTCCTGCACAATACGCATCGTTGGTGTCGTATCCACAAAAATCGTCGGCTCTACGAAATAGCCTTTATCTAGTCCATCTTTCGTCATTCGATGCCCTCCGCATAGGAGACGAGCGCCTTCCTGCTTGCCGATTTCAATATAACTCAGCACTTTTTCCATATGAGCCCCGCTAACTAACGGTCCCATCTCAGTAGTGGGGTCATCCCCTGAACCTATTCGGATTTGCTGCGCTCTTTGGGCAAGTCGTTCAAGGAACGAATCATAAATCGAATCCTGCAAAAGCAAGCGAGATCCGGCCGCACAGACTTGACCTTGATTGGCAAAAATACCGAATAAGGCATAGTCCACAGCGGTTTCAAAATCAGCATCCGCAAACACGATATTTGGAGATTTGCCGCCAAGCTCTAAGGAAATCTTCTTGATATTGCCTGCTGCCGCCTTTATGATGCTGCGCCCAGTCACAGTACCGCCTGTAAATGAAATTTTATCAACCAAATGACTTTCGGCTAACTCATTTCCTACAGTCGATCCCGCACCCATCACCATATTCGCAACACCGTGCGGCACTCCCGCTTCATCGATGATTTCAAACAGCTTCATGGCTGTGATTGGAGTGACTTCAGACGGTTTAAAAACAATCGTATTCCCCGCAGCTAAGGCAGGAGCAATTTTCCAAACGGCCATTAACAATGGATAATTCCATGGAATGATTAATCCGCATACGCCGATCGGCTCATGAATGACTAGGGTCTGCACAGGATCTGCCACCTGGTAGGTCTGTCCATGCGGTTTGGTTACCAAACCGGCATAATAACGAAAGCAAGCTACCGCATCCGCTATATCGAAACTGGCTTCTCGCAAGGGTTTGCCATTATCCAGTGTTTCAAGCTGAGCGATTTCCTCGGCTTTTTCCTCCAGCTTATTCGCTATGGCAAATAAATACGATGCACGCTTCGCCGCAGGCATTTCAGACCAATCGCCGCGATCAAAAGTTTCCCTTGCTATTTGTATGGCGAGGCGGGCATCTTCTTCGTCCCCCTCAGCAGCTAGAGCAATGACTTCCCCATTCGCGGGACTAACAATCTCCCGCGTTTTTCCGCTAATTGCCTTTACCCATATACCATTAATATACATCTTAAGATGAATCATTTTTTATCACTTCCTTCAGCTATTGAAAGACTCAATTTATAACTTAGCAATAATGATGCCAATGGCAGAAGCTCATTTTTCCGCACAAAATTAGCTTTCGAAGTCTTTGAACTTATGCAAAAAAGCATATTATGCAAATTTGCATAATCAATATTGCGTCATCAAACTATGGAGAGGAACCAACACGTTTTGTAAAAACTCCTTCACAGCCTCAACATCCTGTTCGTGTATATCCAATTTCTCAATCCAAAATAAATCATCCAAAATGTCATCATAAGACATAAAAATCATCTGCATGCTCTGTAGAGAGAAGACAATCGTTTTTCCGAAGAAATGCTTCGTATACACCAATCCAAAATCGTATCTCTTATTCATTGCTGCATAGGAAACATAGCGTGTGGTTGGTCTTTCAGTCTCATCGTACAAGATATCTAATTTCATAGTGACCATTCTCCTTCACTCAAGTTCTGTTGACCCATCCACGTGCCAGCGAGGCATCCGCTAGTTTGCGAACTCCTTCCATATAGGCCGCCATCCTCATATCCACGCCTTTGGTTTGCGCAGTTTTATATACTTTATGGAAACTAGCCTCAATTTTTGCTTTTAGCTTTTGATCCACGTCATCTTCCGTCCAGTAGAATCCTTGATTATTCTGAACCCACTCAAAGTAAGAGACGATAACCCCACCGGAGTTGGCCAAAATATCAGGAACTACCATTACACCGCGTTCTTCTAAAATCTTGGTTGCTTCAATTGTCGTTGGACCATTTGCTGCTTCCACTATAATCTGACATTTTAACTTACTGGCATTTTCCTCTGTAATTTGACCGCCTAAAGCTGCAGGAACGAGAATTTCGCATTCTTTTTCAAGCAATTCCTGGTTCGTGATCGTGTTTGAAAATAAATTCGTTATGGTACCGAAGGAATCTCGGCGGTCCATCAAATAGGGAATGTCCAGTCCATTTTCATCGTAGATCGCTCCTAATGCATCTGAAATTCCAACGACCTTCACGCCTTCCATGTAAAGCATCTGCGCCAAATGACTTCCTACGTTACCGAATCCTTGCACGATGACTCGCATCTTATCCAAAGGAAGATTCGTAAGTTCGCTTGCCAGCTTCAAAATGTACAGCACACCTTTGGAGGTTGCGGTTTCCCTGCCTAGGGAACCACCTAAAATAATCGGTTTTCCTGTGATAAAACTAGGTGAATCATTCTCCCGAATATGGTCATATTCATCAGCCATCCATGCCATGATTTGCGAATTCGTATACACGTCAGGTGCGGGTATATCCTTGGAAGGCCCAACCAATTGACTGATCGCTCTCACATATCCACGGCTCAACCGCTCAAGCTCTCCCAAGCTCATGGATCTTGGATCGCATATGACGCCTCCCTTGGCTCCCCCATAGGGCAGATCGGTGATCCCGCATTTCAAACTCATCCAGCCAGAGAGCGCTTTCACTTCTTCAGCTGTGACTTCGGGATGGAATCGAATGCCGCCTTTGGTCGGGCCGATGGCATCGTTATGCTGAGATCGGTACCCGGCAAATATTTTCGTTTTGCCATCGTCCATCCGAACCGGAATCTTCACTTCTAGAAATCGGATCGGGTCTTTTAACAATTGATAAACGGGTTCGGGATACAGCAGTAAGTCAGTCGCTTCTTTTAATAGGGATTGAAAGGCGGTTAACGGATTTTCAACTTCCATACTTTCATTTGAAGCTGTAGCAGGCACTGTTTCTCTTTTTGCGTCGATACTTAGCATCATTGGCACCTCATCCAGTGTATTTTTCTTGATATCTTGATATCTTTATCTATCAGCAAGAACAGTGCCAAGGCGTAATATAGGATACGGATAGGGTTTAACCTCGATAGGTAAGCTCTTTAACTGCAGAATCCTCTTAGGACTGACCCGCATTTTATGCATATTTGAATAATAACTACCTATTGCATAGCTTCAAGACAAAGAAAACCCGCCGAGAGGAATTGCCTCTGGCGGGTTTATGCTTACAATATATTTTTACGTAATGCAGAAGATAGAATATGCATCTCTTCACGATATTTGGTCACCGTTCTGCGTGAAATGCGAATGCCCTCTTCGTTTAAGATTTCTACAACCTTTTGATCGGAATACGGCTGTTTCTTTTGTTCCTGTGAAATGAGTTCCTTGATTCTTATCTTGATTGTTTTGATAGACGTTAGTTCACCTTCATCCGATTGCAGCCCCGAGGAAAAGAAATATTTTAGCTCAACCACGCCATATGGGGTTCGAATGTACTTGTTTTGAACAGTTCTACTTATCGTAGATTCATGGAGATCAAGCTTCTCTGAAATCATTTTTAGAGTTAAGGGTTTTATGCCTCGTACGCCGATCTCTAAAAACGCCAGCTGTTCTTCAAAAATAGCGCGAATGACCCGGTACAGGGTCATCTTCCGCTGCTCCAAGCTGCGCACAACCCAATCGGCAGTTTTCCATTTTTCTTTTATAAAAGAAACCGCATCTTGACAACCTGCCTGCTGGATATGGCTATAATAGTCCGAATTGACTGAGGTCCTGGGGATTGCACCCGCATTCATTTGGATCACGATGTTCCCTTGCTCTTTATATATAGTGGCATCGGGAATCATATAAGATTCTTCGATCCAGCTGAAGGCCATACCAGGCCGTGGATTCAAACTGCGAATATAGGTGATGATCTCCTTCACTTGCATGAAAGTTGCACCTAAATGCTGCGCAATCTTATCCAGCTTCATCTGAGCAAGCTGCTGCATACATTGGCTGACCACTTCAAAAGTGCCATGCGGCGCTGCGGGATCCCTAGAAATCTGCAGCAATAAGCATTCCTGCAAGTCTCTTGCTCCTATACCTGGCGGTTCCAGCGACTGCAGACAAGCTAGCGCTACTTCAACAACCTCTTTTGACTTATTCAAAAATGTGCTTACTTCCGAAATAGATAGGGGTAAATAACCTCTATCATCTAAATTTCCTGCCAGATAAGCTGCCGTCTTATATACATCATCGGGAACCCCTGCTATCCGCAGTTGGCTGAGAAGACACTGTTCCAATGTCTCCTCTTTCGCCTTTGCCTTCCATAGCGGATCTGGGATTGACCCAGCCTGCAGTGAAGATTTACCCGCTTTCGAATAAGAACTTGTAAAAGATTCGATGTCCAGTAAGGGGTTTTCCAAGGCTTGTTCTTGGAGGTACTGCGACAATTCATAGCTGGATAATTGCAATATATGAATGGACTGCTGCAGTTCAGGAGTCATCGTTAGCTTTTGGTTCTGCACTTGTGTTAGACTATAGCCTGTTTTCATACCTAGTTCCTCCTTGAGTTTTGCCTTGGTAACACTTTTCGTGGTGAGTATACGCTTTTTGACTTGAAAACGCTTACGAATATTATAAATCTATTATAGCTCATTTTAGATCCATTTGGCTTATGGAAAAATTAGACCCCATCTATTTATCTAGCAAAAATCGTGCCAACCGAAATGCAATATCACATGAAAGCAAATCCTCTGTTTAAAACACAAAGAAATCTCTCCTTAAATCAAAGAGAGATTTCTTTGCATATGTAGTTCTCTATATGTCTACTCAGGCGCTCCCGAGGTGGTACTCATGCATCTGATGAGCGCATTGGATGAAACGAACCGTCTGAGTTTGCGCCCTCATAACGACCGAATGTGTTTCTGCACGACCGCCGAATAAAAATTTAACACCGCTCAGGAAGTCTCCTGAGGTCACACCCGTTGCTGCGAAATAAATGTCAGATTCGCCTACCAATTCGCGCATTCCAAGCACTTTGGAAGGATCAACAATCCCCATTTCCTTGCATCGCTCTATTTCTTCGTCATTCTCCGGGAGTAGCCGTCCTTGAAATTCGCCTCCCATACAACGTAAGGCAGCGGCTGCGAGCACACCTTCCGGTGCGCCTCCGGAACCTACGTGGAGATCAATGCCCGTTTCTGGGAAAGCTGCTGCCATAGCACCCGCAACATCGCCATCATTTAGCAAATGAATTTTGACACCCAGCGTCCGTAAAACAAGGATTTGATCTGCATGTCTCTTGCGATCCAAGATGGAAACGGTCAGCTCTGTTATCTCTTTTTGTAAAAGTGCAGCGGCCTTTCTAATCGTTAATTCGAGGGGGTCATCCAATTTCAGTTGACCCACCAAACGCGGTCCTACTGCCAGCTTTTCCATATACATATCCGGTGCATGCAGCAGGTTCCCTTTCTCAGCAATGGCTACAACAGACAGGGCATTGTTCCTGCCGCTTGCTACAATATCGGTGCCTTCAAGCGGATCAACAGCCACATCATACTCGGGACCCAACCCATTTCCTACAGACTCACCGATGAACAGCATCGGGGCTTCATCCATCTCACCTTCACCAATGACAACCGTTCCTCGGAATGGTATGGAGCTAAAAATAGAACGCATAGCAGAAGTTGCTGCCTCGTCAGCGCTGTGTTTATTCCCTTTTCCCGTCCAACGTGCGGACGCTAAAGCTGCAGATTCTGTTACTCGTACAATTTCCAGAGACAAATCTCTTTGCATACATCATTCACCCTTTCTATTAGGAAATGTTGGCTTCCTGGCTGGCTATCTGTCTGCTAGAATCAGACCAGCCGTTTCTTCAATGGCTTTCTCACTTACATCGATGATCTTACACCCAAGCTCACGATATAATTTCATTGCAAATGCCAGCTCTTCTTCAACTCGCTCCCCGGTCGCATATTTAGCGCCAAAAGGAAGCCCGACCGCTTTCAGACGTTCCGTACGAATACGTACTAATTGCTCGGGACTCATCGTCAAACCAATCAATTTACTCGGGTCTAGCTCATATATAATTGCAGGCGGCCTTACCTCAGGAACAAGCGGATAATTCGCCACCTTATAGCCTTTGTGTGCCAAATAAATGCTAAGCGGCGTTTTCGAGGTTCGGGAAGGTCCAATTAATACAATCTGCGCTTGCTTCATCGCGCTTGGGTCCTTGCCATCGTCACTGTTTACCGTGAACTCGACCGCTTCTACTCGTTGGTAGTATTGTTCATCTAGCTGATAAAGCAAACCGACTTTCCGTTTAGGGGAACCCTTAAAAGTATCTATGAAAGCCTGCATCATGGGTCCCATGATATCAATGGCATTTACACTTAAACGTATGGCTTCCTGGCGCATCATCTCTCTAAGCTCAGGGAGTACTAGTGTATAAGCAATGAAACCATCCACTTTCGCTGCCTCTTCTACTAAAGCGCGCACTTCATCTTCAGTCCGGATAGATCCGAAACGCCTGACTTGCACTTGGCTTGCATTAAATTGGCGGATCGTTGCTTGTACGACAGTATTTGCCGTTTCCCCCACTGAATCCGAACAAACGAAAATCGTATGGATCTTCTCTCCCACTTACACTCCCCCTGATTAAGTCCCCAGCGCTACATCAAGCAGCAATTTGGTCATTGTTGTTTTCGTAATTCGGCCAACCACTTCACCTGGCTCTTGATCAGCCTCACTCTTAACCACAGGCAGCCCATCCACTTGATGATGAATCATTTTCCGCGCTGCTTCTAATACACTGTCTTCCGGATTTACCGTCACAACATTCGGATGCCTAGTCATGACTAGTGAAACGGGCATCGTATTTGCCGTCGCCTGCCCCAGCGTAACCTTCAACAAGTCCTTCCGCGTAACAATACCAGCCAAAATCCCTTGCATATTCACAACGATCAAGCTTCCTACATTCTCGAGAAAAAGAGTGACTACAGCATCGCTAACGGTGACGGTTTCCCTTAGTACAATAGGGATTCCCATTACATCCTTTACTCTTACAGCTTCTATATGTTTGAATGGTGAATCTACTTCCAGAGCAGCCGTTCCTAGGAAATATCCAACCTTTGGTTTGGCATCGATATAGCGAAGCATAACCAAAACAGCAAGGTCGGAACGAATGGTCGGACGGCTAATTCCAAGCAATTCAGCAATTCGCTCCCCTGTAATCGGTGCATGCTTTTTGACGAGATCGATCATTTCCATCTGTCGGGTTGTAAGCTCTATGATGTTTCCCTCCTTTCCTAAATCTTGTCTTACCTATTCTAACTCATCTAAATATGGCTTCAAATCTTAGGTCCAGCAGCGATGATCCGTTCATCGACACCGGCAAATTTGTGGAAGTTATGGATAAAACGCTGCGCTAATTCCTTCGCCTTGACGTCATATCGACTTTGATCTTGCCAAGTGTTCCTTGGCAGCAAGAGCTCGCTCGGAACCCCTGGTACCGCATCAGGACATAACAGACCGAAGAACGGAACTTCCGTGAACGTCGTCTTCTCCAAGCTGCCGTTTAAAGCAGCTGTCACCATCGCTCTTGTATACCCCAAATTCATACGTTCACCTTCGCCATAAGAACCGCCGACCCAACCCGTATTAATGAGGTATACGTTGGCTTTATGTTCTTCGATTTTACGACCCAGCATTTGTGCATAAACGTTAGGACGAAGCGGCAGGAAAGGCGACCCGAAACAAGTAGAAAATGTTGCTTCTGGTTCCGTAACTCCGCGCTCTGTACCTGCCAGCTTTGACGTGTAACCAGACAAGAAGTGATACATCGCTTGTTCTTTCGTAAGCTTGGATATAGGAGGCAGAACGCCGGAAGCATCTGCCGTCAAGAACATGATCACATCAGGATGACCGGCAACTCCCGGAATCTTCACTCCAGGGATATACTCCAGTGGATAGGCTGCGCGTGTATTCTCCGTAATCTGCGTATTACCGTAATCGGCAATGCCGCTAGTTGGATCAATCACCACATTCTCCAAAACGGTGCCGAATCGGATGGCTTGCCAAATCTGCGGTTCCTTCTGCTCGGTAAGGCCAGCGCATTTTGCGTAGCAGCCTCCCTCGAAATTAAACACGCCCGTCTCCGACCAGCCATGCTCATCATCGCCGATGAGACGACGATTCGGATCCGCGGAAAGAGTCGTTTTCCCGGTGCCTGATAACCCGAAGAACAAGGCTACATTTCCTTCTTCACTAACATTGGCCGAGCAATGCATAGGTAGAACTTCTTGACCGGGCAAGATATAATTCAAGACGCTGAAAATGGATTTCTTCATTTCACCCGCGTACTCCGTACCGCCAATCAGAACAATCTTTTTCTCAAAGGAGAGGCAGATGAACGTTTCTGATCTAGTACCATCAATGAGAGGATCCGCTTTTAAACCAGGCAGAGCAATAACGGTGAACTCCGGCTTATGCGCCAGCAGTTCCATCTGACTCGGACGAATAAACAGTTGTTTGGCGAACAAATTGTGCCAAGCATACTCATTGACTACCCGAATCGGCAGCCTGTACGCCGTATCCGCTCCTGCAAAGCCATCAAAGATGAACAATTCTTTCGTCGCCATGTAGTCTTGCGCTTTTTGATACAACCGCTCGAATTGCTGCTCCGACATCGGTTGATTCACGGCTCCCCAATCGATATGATCCGTTACAGAAGCTTCATTTACAATGTATTTGTCCTTGGGAGAACGCCCTGTATACTTACCAGTGTTCACTTGAAGCGCTCCAGAGGACGCGAAAGATCCTTCTTTGCGCTCGATGCTCATTCTCATTAGCTCTGACACTGACAAATTGTAGTGGGTGGCACCTGCTCTTAGCTGTTCAACCTTTAGTTCTATGCTCATTCTCCCATTCCTCTCATCCATAAGGTATTCATTTATATAGTGTGTTCTATTTATTATATAGTGTACATTATATAACGAAATAAGTGAATATAATATTGTTTATAGCACATAAAATAATTTTTTATCACCATTCGACACAAATAATACACAATAATACGAAAAACTCTCCTTTCACTCCATCTGAAGGAATGAAAAGAGAGTACTGTAAGAAGACAGCTTTATAAATTACTGGAAAAATACGATGCCCATAACAGCCGCAAATACGATGACCATAAAGGGATGCAGCTTATATTTGATAATGGCCACAAAGGCACCTGCCGCAATAAGTACCGTCGCAATTTGGTCCCAAGATATGTGCTGCTTCACTGAACCTAACCCCGACCATCCGAAGTGTATCGCTGCAAAAATGATAAAGCCTGTTACAACTGGTTTCAAGCCATAGAAAGAAGATTTAAACCATTTATTCGCGTGCCATTTATACAAAAAAGCGGCTAATACAATAATAAGGATGAGCGAAGGCAGCACCATTCCTAACGTAGCTGCAATAGCGCCAGGTACGCCTGCCGTATGAAAACCGATTAATGTAGCACTATTCGTTGCAATCGGTCCTGGTCCTGTACCTGCTAAGGATATCACGTTATTAAAATCATCTGCAGTAAGCCATTGATGCCTCTCCACCTCAAGTTGGATAACAGGCATCATGGCATAACCGCCACCGAAGGAGATAAGGCCAATTTTAAAGAAAGTAATAAACAAACTTACGAGCATAATCCACCTCAATCCTCAAATCCCGTCTGCGATGAAATAGTCGGCAGGACGATTGCTTTTGTCCACTGCCATAGCGTCTTCTTGCTTCTTGATTGGACTCTTCATTCCCCAGTGTTGTTTCAAGAAAACAACGACAATCCCAACCAATAGGCCGAATATAACCATTAAAATGGGGGATATCGGTAGGAAGAGCAGCAGAAGCACGGTGCCAACTGCCGCTGTTAGTGTCATTTTATCTATAATCGAGGATTTCGCCATTTTGTAAGCAGCGGCAGCGATTAATCCTACGATAGCGGCATGGATGCCTTCCATAATAGCTTGCATTTTCGGATAACTTTGAAGGAATGTATAGATGATGCTAAGCAGTATCACAATAATAAAAGAAGGAAGCGTAATGCCGACGACGGCTGCTACCGCTCCTCTTATCCCTGCCAAATGATATCCAACTAAAGCTGATACATTAACGCCAATACCACCCGGAGCGGCACCTGAAATAGCAAGAAGTTCCGACATCTCATCGTCAGTCATCCACTTGTTCGTTACGACAACTTCTCTTTGGATTGCAGGAAGCATGGCATAACCACCACCGAATGTGAGTGGGCTGATACGAAGAAACGTCCAAAAAATACGTAGTAATTGACGAAAGTTATTCATCGGCATGTTGGTAGACCTCCCCTGCACTTAATTCTATTTTGAACTAAAGACAGCTTGTTGTCCAATCAAAAGATTTAATCCCTTCTCACATTATCGCTTATAATGCAGGATGTATGTCTAACTCAATCCCGATTATCCCGATTATTATGCTAAGTTTAATTTATTTTGGTTGAAAGGTGATCTCTTACCGCTTTATCGATGAAGACAAAAAAAATGCGTACTCTACAGTTGTAGGGGACGCATTTTGGGGTGCACTCCAGTGCTATTTCAATTTCATCGTACAAAAACTAGTCGCTAAACCGCCTGCGGTAATTGTAAGGATGGAAAGCAGGAATGTTTCAGCCGACAGCAGTAGTCCTCCAAGGCTGATAATCACACCATCGGTGATAAAAATAATGATCCCCACATTGATCGGAACCCATTTTGAGAAATATTGAGCCAGCAAGTCCGTTCCTCCGGTACTCGTTTCATAACGCAGCATGATTCCTATTCCAGTACCCACAATAAATCCGCCGATCACGGAGCTGCTGAATGATGTTAAATCCACATAATATAAGAAAAGTCCACTGTATGGCCCTAGGAAATCGATCACGAATGAAGAAAAGAACAATCCATAAATACTGTTGTAAAACATGTCACTGTAATGAAACCAAACCAATATGAAGATAGGAACGCTGCACAAAAACATAATAAGTCCCACTTTGAGTCCAAATAAATAATGGATAATAAGAGCAATTCCAATAAGCCCGCCATCCAGTATCTTATAAGGCATCAGAAAAAAATTGATACCTATTGCGATCAGTAAACTTCCCAAAATGATTGCTGCATGCTTTTGTAACGAAGGCAAACAAACCAGCTCCTGTAAAAGGCTTGTCTGATTCATATGCTGTTAAGAGAAATAAAAGAATATAATCTTTTTGTAGAGACGAACATACTGACCGAGCCCAGCCCGAAAAAGCAGCAGGCAGCCGGTCAAAATGCCGGCTGCCTGCTCATAAACCATCCCTGATAAGAAATTATTTGGCGGTCGGGAAAACCCTAGCTACGATCTCTTTAAACTGGTCAACAAAACCGGCAACAGGCCTTCCTTGTTGAACATCAAGTACATAAGTATTGAAGCGGTTTACCAAATCTGGATTCGTTGAAACGTAAACATTCTGGATATTTGGATCCGTTGCCTTGACTTGATTGGCAATTTGATCTTCAATATCACGCGTTAATTGTTGATCGTTTTTTAGCACAGCTGCAACATAGGCATTTCTTTTGGTCACCAGAACATTTGTTTGTTTTACTGTGCCTAGCTCTACAATTTTAGCTGCCGCTACTTTCGCTATTTGGATGCGATTATCCTCATTCACTGGTTGTTGAACTTGCTGCTGTTTAATTGGTGCATTTTGCTGGTTTTGGGTATTTGGTTTAGCAGCACAGCCCGATAGTAATATGGACATGGTCGCTGCGGTTAAAATCAAAACTTTATAAGAACCTTTAGTTACTAACATCGTACACCCCTTATTTGTTTTATTCTTTATGTGATTGTGGTTAGTATGCTTTACCGATCACTTTCATATTCATTTCAATCATTTGGAGTAAATCGATTCATGAAAAAAACCTAGCGAAAGCTCCGCTAGGTTTTTGCTATCTCTATTCTTGCGCCTTTTGTTTGCCGTTTCTTTATTGCATAATTCGTGATGTACACCCCAACAATGATCCATATGGCACCTAAAAGATGATACATCCTTAACGATTCCCCGGTAAAAGCTGTTGCAAAAATGGCACTGAACATCGGAATTAAATTTAGAAAACCCGCGCAGCGCTGCGGTCCAGCCAGCTCAATTGCTCGATTCCAACTCAAGAAGGCTACAATCGAAGCAAACAAACCAATATAAATAAGACCTGTTACAAGCGGTGGACTCCAATCAACGTGTGGCGACTTCCACGCCCATTCCACGGCTGAAAGCGGAAGAAGCAGCAGTAAGGCCACAGTTATTTGAATTAGTAAAAAAGGACTGGATGGGAAGCGTCCTGACATTTTTTTCATACCTACCGAATATAAAGACCAACACAGAACGGCCATTAGCATGAACAAGTCGCCTTTGTTAAATGAAAGACTCAGCAGCGCCGATACACTCCCTCGACTAATAATCCAGCTTACACCAGCCATGGACACCAAAATCCCTGGTAAAGCCGACCACGCGAACCGCTCTTTCATAACTAACCAGGTTAGAAGCACAACCATGATTGGCGTGGCCGAATTCATTAACGAAGCATTAATCGAACCCGTATATTGGACGGCCACATAGGTTAAGGTATTGAATCCGGCAACACCGTTTGCGGACAGAAAAAGGATCATTTTCCAGCTGCGGAGAAATTCAGCTCTTAACAGCCAAGCTTGCCTTCCGAAGAATGGAAGAAGACAAAGAAAAGCAATACTCCAACGGCATGCAGCTAGTGTAATCGGTGGAATGTGAAGGACAAGCGCCTTGCCAGCAACAAAATTGCCTCCCCATATACATGTGGCGAGAACTAGCAGAATGTAGGGGGAATGTTTGATCATATCGATTCGAGCTCCTTTTTTGAATAACTCTTGGTTCATTCACTTCATCACATATTCATTCACCATGATAACATAGGATTCAACCTACTAGGCGATGTATGGAAAATAAGACGCTTCGTTGGGATATTTTCCGTGAACTCGCATAGTGCATTCGAAAAAGAAACATAATAAAGAATGGAAATATTGGGTAATCCATATCCACAGCGAGAGAGGAGAACGGTAAGCATGAACGGAGATTTGAAGAGTGATCCTAATCTGTTAGAGCAAACGCTGCAATTGCTCAGCGATTGCTCGGATTTATCTCATCTGCATCTCCCGCTTCAGCAAATCGATATCCTATATTTCGGTCACCTTGTCAGTACAGAGGCTTTAAGAAAAGATGCCATAGAGCCTTTCAATAGGAAAGACGTTGATTTGGTCGCTACACTTAGCCAATCTTCCTATATTATTAAGCTGCAAGCAAGCGAACTTGTTACAGGCATTTTGGCTGGAAATATCGCTATTTACTATAAAAGTAGAGGTTACTTGCACGAAGCTTACGCGCCTGAATCTCGATCCATTCAAAATTCAGAGACAGAAAGCGTCATTAATGGTCCTATGGACTCTTTCACCGAGTCGCTAAGCACAAATTTGTCTTTGATACGGAGGCGTATCAAGGACCCTGGTTTAAAAGCAATCACCTACACGATCGGTACAAGAACAGGAACGACGATGGTTCTCCTTTATTTAGAGGAACTTGCAGAACCGGCGCATGTGCAAAAGTTAAGCGAAATGATTGAAAACCTTGATATCCAAACGATCTATGATACGAATACACTTACGCAACATTTAACGCCTAACAAACTAGCGATATTTCCGCAATTCCTAACAAGCGTTCGACCTGATCATATGGCAGACAAGCTGACAAGCGGCAAAATAGTGGGGCTGCTTGACGGGAGTCCAGTCGCTTTCAGCGCTCCAACCTCGTTTATTGAATTTTTCTCATCGCCTGACGATTATTATCAGCCATGGGCCGTTGCCTCTGCGGTTCGCATTCTACGGTTCATTGCCTTATTCATCACCCTTTGCTTCACTGCACTTTATGTATCTTTAGTTACCTATCATTATGAAATGATTCCACCGTCCCTGCTGTTAAATTTAATGGAATCCCGCAATAAAGTGCCTTTCTCGCCTCTCATAGAGGCCATTGTTATGGAAATGACGATCGAGCTGCTTCGTGAAGCAGGGGCACGTTTACCTACCAAAATCGGTCAGACCATCGGTACCGTCGGCGGGATCGTCATCGGACAAGCAGCCGTTCAGGCTGGCATTACAAGCAATATCCTCATTATCTCGGTAGCTATTTCGGCTATCGCTTCCTTCGTCATACCCAGCTATATCATGAGCTCTTCCATCCGCTTGCTCCGATTTGCGATCATTATACTGGCCGGTCTCCTCGGAAATTTCGGCCTCGTGTTTGGACTCAGCTTTATTATGATTCAACTTTCTGGTTTTAACATGTTTGGCATATCTTATTTATACCCAGTTGCACCGTCGAAACCAAGTCGTTGGTTAGAACTTATTATCCGAGCACCTATACAGATTTTGACCAAACTCAAGAAGCCCCCCACCAATAATCCAAACAAATGAAGGAGACACTCATGCGCGCTAAGCTTCCATTTTTTCAGACCACCATTATGGCAAACTTCGCTCAAACCGGTGTCGTCGTAATCAGCCTTCCTCGGCTATTATCTGAGAATATCGGTACAAATGGGTGGATAGCCTTACTTATCTGTTCGTCCGTTGCCGCTTTCAATATTCTGCTCATTTCATTCGTATATCGATTAGGTAGAGGGAAATCTATTTTCGAAATTTCACACTCGGCTTTACCAAAAATCATTTTAGTTCCTTTTTTCGGGATTCTAGCTGGATTATGGGCAATTCTAGGCAGCTTGATTGGTAAGGAATATATATTAATAATAAAATCGTTATCCTTCCCCACGCTCCATTACGCTTATTTGTATATTTTGTTTGAGATTCTTGTTTTCTTGCTTTTAACTAAGGGCATTATGAGTATCTCCAGAACAACAGTCCTATCATTTTATATCATTATTTGGATTTTTTTACTACTGATTTATGCCTATGAAGATTTTGATTTATCCCGAATGACGACCTTCTGGTTCAAGGATGCCACTCACTCCTTTAAAGGGTGGCTTGAGGTTTACATAGCCTTTCTTGGTTATGAACTTTGCCTTTTGCTATTTCCATATACGAATGAAAAAACACATTTAATCCGTGCTTTTCAAATTGCAAATCTTATATCCACATTTACTTATACGTTTACTGCATTTATTGCCTTTGGCTTTTTCAGCCTGCATCAACTTCAGCATATGAAGTATCCTGTACTCAATTTGCTCTCGTATGTGGAACTCCCCTTTGTGAGACGCATCGATGATCTCGTGTTTAATATAACTTTGTTTCGAGTTCTCATTACGAGTGTCCTATACAGTTGGGCAGCAATTGAAACGATAAAATGGCTCCTGCCAACTACAAATAAACCATGGATACCCTATGTTATTTTAGCGATTTTCCCATTAGCTTCCTTGTTTGTCATACCCTCTGCGCTTGAAAAGACAGAACATTGGTTAAGTCTGTTTGGATTATCTGAAGCTGGAGTTGCTTTCTTGCTGCCGATCTTCCTACTGGCAATCCTTTTAATTAACAAATATCGAGGGCGGAATTATGCGTAATTGGGTCTTGGTTATCTTACTATTGAGTCTCACCGGTTGTGTCGAACAAAATCGCATTGAGAAACTAGGCATGTCTGATACTGTTGCTTTGGACTCCGTGTATGAAGAGAATGGAAAACCTTCTCAAACGGATGTGACTGTTGCTATCGCCATCCCAAAAGCTGGGACTGTGGACAACCAGCAATCAGAAATTCTGCAAACCATTGCTGAATCCCCTAAAGATGGGCGGAGTAAAATGTCCCGTAAAATTAACAAAGTCCTCGTTTCAGGGCAGTTGAGAAGTATGCTGTTCGGGAAAGACTTGGCTAAACAGGGAATTTGGAAGGAACTTGATTCCTATCGCCGCGATTATACCGTTGGGGAACATTTGAAAATTGTCGTAGTTAACGGCAGTGCTGTAGACATGTTGACCCATAAATATGCACAAATTCGATCCGTCGGGAGCCACATTGATCAGTTATTAACCCAAGAGGCCAAAATCCATGAGGTTCCTGACGTATCACTCTACAGTTTCGTACGCGACTATTATGACGATGGTACCGATCCAATCGCTCCTATGCTTATTGTGAAAGGTGATAATGTTGAAATCGACGGAATTGCCCTTTTCAAAAAGGATCGTTACATTGGCAAAATTAATGCAGAACAAACCGTACTGTTTGCTATTCTTAATAAAAGCCTAAAAATGGGTGAGTTCGAGATTACATTTATGGATAGTTCCTCAGGGCGAAAAGAAAATGCAATGATTAGTTCAATCGCAAGCAAAAGAGAAGTCATCGTTAACAAACAGGAACGTGAAAGCACCGTCCCTCAAGTCGTCATCCGTATTCGATTGAGTGGCATTATTTTAGAATACTCAGGAAAATCAACGTTCAAAAAAGCGGAAGAGCAAAAAAAATTAGATCAGGATTTGTCTGAAGCCATTCGCAAACAGTTACAAGCTATAGTTAGCCATGTGCAGCGCAGCGGCGGGGATAACTTGGGTATCGGCACTTACGTCCGCAACAGTATGAGCTATGAGAACTGGAATAATTTGAATTGGGAATCCCTTTATCCCCGAGCCGATATCCGTGTAGAAGTAGATGCCACAATTCGTGACTACGGTATGATTCGATAGCTTTTCACCCTTGGAAGCTGCATGAGCCATTCCCGACTCTTTTAACGTTAAAGTTCCTGTGCTAGAATCAGAGGAATGGATTAACGAGACAAGGTACCGGAGGTGAAAAGCCCAATGAACAAGACACTGTCAACAGATATGGAATTATTCGCGGCAGCGCTCTCTCAAGTTAGGGTAGCAGTCATTCAACATACAGCAGATGATATTCCTGTCTTCATTGCTGCAGGCGTGATCGAAAAGTATACGTCTCATTACGTAAAGATTGGCGAAACGAATTATTTGCGGGAAGAAAGTGAGTTCCGTATTGAGGAACGCTCCAACCTTTTGCCTTAATAAAAGGTCACTTCACAATAGGAACCTAGGGGAATCAATTCTTGCAAATAATCGTACATGGCCTTTTTTTCCTTATCATGAATTAATCTAATTGCATGAAAATCAAAATGAATGATACTATCTGCAGCTTGATATCTGTTATATTTTAAACGACCATACGGAAATAGTCGGTTTATCGCCTCTAAAATGCCATATTGATTCAAGTTTCTGCGCATCGCTGTTTCGACTATAGCTGCCGGTATTTCTTGCAGTTGCGGGACTTTATCGGGTTGAACCGCGCTGTAAGCCTTGATTTGAAAGTTGACATAGGGATATAAGTAACCGTTTGCATAATGCTGTAGACTTTGAACATCCTTCTCGGGCAAGTACAAATCTCCATTCCAAGCGTAGATCGTCGCTTTATGCTTTTCAGGCGTATGAATCCTTATATATCTTAAATGCGGAAAACGATTTCTTACAAGTTTCTCGGACAATAAACGAGTTCCCACCTTGATCACCTCTCCGGATTATGCCTTTCTCCTTACAGCATATGCCATAGAAAAAAGACAGCTATCCTTTTGTGGCGAAAAGGTAGCTGCCTCTCACTATTCACTTCATTCGGGTATAGATAATCCAAGACCCTCTGCCACACGGATACCATATTCGGCATCAGCCTTATAGAAATGACCAATCTGTCTGAGCTTTATTTCATCCGACTCAACAGGTTTCATCGCACCGACAATCGTTTGAACAAGACGAGTCCGTTCCTCTTCACTTAGCAGGCGATATAAATCACCCGGTTGTGTGTAATGATCATGATGATCGTAGGCAACACTGTCAGCTACTCCAGACACCTCATAGGGTGCCGGTTTATCCGCAGGCGTTTCCGTTGGTCCGCCAAAGCTGTTCGGTTCGTAATATACGGAACCTCCGCCATTGTTATCTGCACGCATTTGACCATCACGCTGATAATTATTCACTTCACTCCGCGGGCGATTGATCGGCAAAGTCTGATGATTAGCCCCTACCCGGTACCGATGTGCATCCCCATAAGCAAATAAGCGTCCTTGCAGCATTTTGTCTGGTGAAACATCAATACCTGGTACGAGCGTCCCTGGCGAAAATGTGGCTTGCTCTACCTCAGCAAAATAATTTTCTGGATTGCGATCCAGCACCATACGCCCAACTTCAATTAATGGATAGTCTTTCTGTGACCACACTTTCGTGACATCGAATGGATCAAAACGGTACGTATTCGCATCTTCCAGCGGCATAATCTGTACACATAGTTTCCAAGTCGGGAAATCGCCTTTATCAATCGCATTAAACAAATCCTCTGTATGATAATCCGGATTGTCAGACCGCAAGCTGTGCAGCCACATCTGGCGCTAAGTTCTGAACGCCTTGTTCGGTTTTAAAATGATACTTCACCCACACGCCTTCACCCTCGGCATTTACCCATTTGAACGTATGACTGCCAAATCCATGCATATGCCTCAGCGTTGCGGGAATCCCCCGATCGGACATCAAAATCGTGACCTGATGCAAAGATTCAGGAGATAATGACCAGAAATCCCAGACGGCATTTGGATTTTTCAAGTGAGTTTGAGGGTGTCTTTTCTGTGTATGAATAAAATCAGGGAACTTAATCGCATCGCGAATGAAAAATACAGGCGTATTATTGCCGACCAAGTCATAATTGCCTTCATCCGTATAAAATTTCACGGCGAATCCGCGCGGGTCCCGGACAGTGTCCGAAGAACCATTCTCCCCAGCCACGGTTGAAAAGCGAACGAACAACGGCGTGCGCTTGCCTACCTCCGAGAACAAGCTCGCTTTCGTATACTTTGTTAAATCTTGCGTGACTTCCAAATAGCCGTGTGCTCCCGCACCTTTGGCATGAACGACTCGCTCAGGTACGCGTTCCCGATTAAAGTGTGCCAGCTTCTCTAAAAGGTGGACATCCTGAATCAACGTTGGCCCCCGTGAACCCGCCGTTATCGAGTTTTGGTTGTCCCCCACAGGAGCTCCCCAGCTGGTCGTAAGCTTGTTTTTTTCCGTACTCATTTTCGATTCACCTCTTCAGTAAAATGTTGAAACACAGAGTAAAGCGCTCTCACTAGCTTACAGGATTATGTATGTGACAACCTTCCATTTCCCTTATTCATATGTATTCGAGAACCTGTCACGTTATGATGCTGCGGTTATAGCCCCTAAACCAAAAACAAGCACCCCTCACGGGATGCTTGTCTTCCTTCAAAGCCTTATTTCGAGCTACTTATCAATAAGTTTGAATAAAGCTTGAGTACCGCTGTCTTCTTCGCCGCTTGCTGCTAACTGCTCATAAAGAGATTTCGCCAATGCGAGTCCAGGCAGCTCCACTTTCATTTCCTCGGCAGATTGAAGCGCGATCTTCATATCTTTGATGAAATGCTTCACATAGAAGCCCGGAGCAAAATTCCCAGCAATGATGCGCGGAGCTAAGTTACTTAAGGACCAGCTGCCCGCCGCGCCCGACTCTATACTTTTGAGCACAGTCGAAGGATCGAGGCCTGATTTCTTCGCATATACCAGCGCCTCAACAACGCCCATCATATTACTTGCAATTGCGATTTGGTTGCACATTTTCGTATGCTGGCCTGCACCTGCTTCTCCTTGGTAAACGATGTTGGTGCCAATTTTCTGAAAAAGCGGCAGCATGGCATCAAAAGCTTCATGTGAGCCCCCAACCATAATCGATAGTCTCGCTTCTTTAGCTCCAATATCACCACCAGAAACAGGAGCATCTAGTGAAAATACTTGGCGTGCCAGTGCTTGTTCATAAATCTGTTTGGCCAGCATCGGACTAGAGGTTGTCATATCAATAACGTAGCTGCCCGGCTTAGTGTTAGAAAGGATACCATTTTCGCCTAAATAAATCTCTTCTACGTCCTTAGGGAAGCCTACCATTGTAATAATTACATCACATTGCTGCGCTAATTGACCCGGTGAATCCTGCCAGTGAGCACCCCGATCCAACAGCTCCTGTGCTTTGGATTTCGTTCGATTATATATATGTACCTCATAGCCTGCTTGAATAAAATGGCCTGCCATACTTTTCCCCATGACACCTGTTCCTACTAAGCCTACAATCGTTTGTGCCGGATTGACTACCACAATGAATGCCACCTCTCATTTTAACAGTTGCTGATTTCGAATGTTACATTCTTAAGTTATCACCGTCTGTGCATCTGGTCAAACTGACAGGAGCAAAGATTTCTAAAATCCAATCTTAGAGGTTCCAGCTTCAAGAATTGTAGTTAGATCTAGCAGAATTCCGTTCTTGCGATTTAACTGGTGTGTGTATGGATAACCTACACTTTACAGGAACTACTTTTTTTTCATCATTCCAATCTAAAAGGTGCCAAGATAGATAAAGTCTCCTACGCTTTGTAAAAAGGGTTTAAAGCCAACTTAAGTCATGTTACTATCATTTAGTGGTAACTCTTCCCATAGAAAAAATTAAATCGGATTCAGAGAAAGTGAGGAAATCAATTATTATGGCAGCGCAAAGCAAAAACAAAGGTCTAGGCATTGTCATTGCCGAACTATTGCTGGGTATCCTAATGGCAGCCATGGACAATACCATTGTAGCCACAGCCATGGGCACCATCATCGGTGAATTAGGCGGATTGGATAAATTCGTTTGGGTCACTTCGGCTTATATGGTGGCGGAAATGGCCGGCATGCCGATATTCGGCAAGTTGTCCGATATGTACGGACGCAAAAAGTTTTTCATCTTTGGTGTTATCGTGTTTATGCTTGGATCCATCCTATGCGGAACTGCAAGTTCGATTATAGAGCTAAGCATCTATCGCGCTATTCAAGGCATCGGCGGCGGCGCCATGATGCCGGTTGCTTTCACGATTATGTTCGATGCTGTTCCCATAGAAAGCCGCGGTAAGCTTGGTGGATTGTTCGGCGCCGTGTTCGGCATGTCCAGCATTTTCGGCCCACTTTTAGGTGCTTATATTACAGACTATGTGAACTGGAAATGGGTATTTTACATTAATCTGCCTCTCGGTTTAATCTCACTTGTTTTTGTCGCTTTCTTCTATCGCGAATCCGTGGAGCATTCAAAACAACGAATCGATTGGTGGGGCGCTCTTTCACTCGTTGGTGCCATCGTATCCCTCATGTTCGCTCTAGAATTAGGCGGCAAGCAATACGCTTGGAATTCATCTTTTATCCTTGGTTTATTCGCGCTGTTTGCGGTCTTAACAATCATTTTCATCTTCGTTGAGCGCCGAGCTGCCGAACCTATTATCTCTTTTGCAATGTTCAAAAATCGGTTGTATGCATCAAGCAATGCCGTTGCCATTTTTAGCGGCGCTGCTTTTATCACAGCCTCTGTCTATATTCCTATTTTCATTCAAGGTGTATTAGGAGGGACTGCCACCAATTCCGGTTTAGTACTACTTCCAATGATGTTAGGATCAGTTGTAACGGCAACTGGCGGCGGTTTCTTAATGAATAAAATGAGTTATCGCTCGATTATGATTCCAACGACCTTCCTTCTTATTGTCGGAACAGCTCTCTTGACGACATTATCGTCAGCATCCCCTCGTTGGCTCGTCACGATCTACATGGTTATTATAGGACTTGGAATCGGGGCTTCCTTCTCAGTATTAAGTAATGCTGCCATTCATCTATTCGAGACGCGGCAGCGTGGTTCAGCCTCCTCAACATTGAATTTTCTCCGCTCCTTGGGGATGACGCTGGGTATCACCGTATTTGGAATTGTTCAGAGCCATGCTTTAACGCGAAAATTGACGGATGTATTCGCAGGTCAAGGTCAAGCCGGAGCTGTAATTCCAACCGGGGACTCGCATGCGCTGCTTGATCCAGCGAAACGAATGGAGATTCCTGCACCGGTTCTCGAGAAAATCACTACCGCTTTATCGTCTTCCATCGTTCTCACTTTTGCTTGGACGGTAGTTCCTGCTGTTCTTGCCTTCATTTGTGCGATCGCGATGAGCAAGGAGAAGCTGGATCCAACTCAAGAAACGGAAGCAGCTATGTCGCATTAAGTTAAAAAAGTGCCACTTCAACTACAGCAAATCTGTAGATGAAGTGGCACTTTTCATTTCCAATTCGTTAGATGCCTTTAAACGTGAATGAGTAGGCATAGGTACGATTCGCATACAGCGTGAACTCAGGGTGTGTCCTTGCGCCCCAGCTGTCATCCCCGCCGACGCCCATCTGCTTATAATTCACCCGCAGCACGACTTTGTCGCTAGCTGGCAGCTTATACGTATGGTCATGAGCCTCTAATTCGGAAGGTAAATACGGCAGAGCATTCAATTCAACGGCTGGCAGTCCTGTAATCCGGAGACCACGCCCGTTCGCATCTGTCAGCGTCGCCCAGCGCACATCCGTTTTATTACCGCATTCCTGCGGGCGTAAATAAGGCACGAACTGCTCTTGGGCGGTACCGCTATACAAGGCGAGTTTGGCTCCCGTAGCACGGTCCCAATAGTTCTCATGCGGACCACGGCCGTACCAACTCAATTGCTGGAAGGATCGGTCTAATTGGAAGAGTACGCCAATCTCCGGAATTTCAGGTAAATGAGCTCCAGGCACGAGCTCCATAAGCACTTCTACTTCACCGCTAGGCGATACAGTGTAAACCAATTGCACCTCGGAACTTGGCTTAGTCGCTAGTTCAAATTGAACATGTACCTCGGCGCGGCCATCGCCAATCGATTTAGCTGTCAAAGATTTCAGCGTTCTTCCACTTCCCGCCTCTTGCCATGGCGCGCAGCGAATGTGATGCTGGTTGCCGCGATCATTGTCCGTATAGGCACGCCAGAAATTAGGTGCCGGGCCTGTCAGGAACAGCTCCCTTCCTTCGTACACATAAGAAGTGATATCACCTGTTGCTGCATGGAATTGAAGAGTGAAATTGCCTCCCTTGAGGCTAATTGTTTCCTTTGTTGATGCAATTTGTACAGCTTCTAAAGCAGACAAGGTCGCCGCGGATTCTTGGACAGCCTGTTCAGTTGGAGACCAAGCCTTTTTACTTACCGGAAGCAAGAACTGCTCCCAAGCGATTTCATGTCCTTTTTGCGCCCAATTCGTATCTTCTTTCAGCTGTAGACTGATCGTCAGTACGAACTCATCTTTCGGGAAAATGGTTTCCAGTTGATCTAGAGCCAACTCAATTACAGCTGATTCTCCAGGCTTTACAGTAAATTGTCCACGCTTGGCTTCACCTACAGGCTCACCATTACGTGCGATGGACCATGTCCAATCAAACTCACTCAGATCCGTAAATAAATACTGATTCGTCACTTTCACTTGGCCACTAGCAAGATCGACGGCTTCGATCTTCACATTCTGGTAGCACTTCTTCACTTCATAAATCTTTGGTGATGGCGTACGATCAGCGAAAATTAATCCGTTACCGCAGAAATTGCCATCATTCGGTGTATCTCCGAAATCGCCGCCGTAGGCTTGGTAGGTAATACCGTCTGGTGCTGTGGTTCGGATCGATTGATCGATCCAGTCCCAAATAAAGCCGCCTTGGAGAACCGGATACTTGTCAAAGAGCTCCCAATACTTAAATAAATTACCGCATGAATTCCCCATCGCATGGCTGTATTCACACAGAATAAACGGCTTCTTCGGGTTATGCTGAGCGTACTCTTCGATCTTCTCAATTCTGCTGTACATCTGACTTTCAATATCCGACGCCGCGTCGGATGCGCGGAAGAGAGTAACTCCTTCATAATGGACAACTCTCGAAGGATCGGCTTCACGCAAGAAATCGTGCATTTTAATAAAGTTATCGCCGCCAAATGACTCATTGCCTAGCGACCAAATGACAATGGAAGGATGATTCTTATCTCTTTGCATCATCGAATTCGCCCGGTCCAGGACAGCTCCCGTCCATTCCGGCTTACTTCCCGGTACAGCATCTCCTTCAACTTCTGATCCATAAGTCCAAGAGCCATGGGTCTCGAGGTTCGTTTCATCAATCACATACAGCCCATATTGGTCACATAGCTCATACCAGTGCGGGTCGTTTGGATAATGCGAGGTCCGAACTGCATTAATATTATGTTGTTTCATGAGCAAAATATCAGCAAGCATACTTGCCTTATCAACAGAACGGCCGCGATCCGTATCAAATTCATGGCGATTAACACCTTTGAACACAACTCGCTCACCATTGATCTTCATCAAACCGTCTTGGATTTCGAATTTACGGAAACCAACCTTGCAGCTTTCCGTTTCCAGGAGCGAGCCCTCTTCATCTCTTAGGCTCAAAACAAGCGTATATAGCGTTGGCTTCTCTGCGCTCCATTTTGCAGGCTGATCCACCTGAATGGAGAGCTCTACTTCTTGCTCAGCAGCGCCACTTACATTAACTTCTACGGAAAGAGGTTTGTTCCACAGCGGTTTCAACTCACTATCATATAAAACAGCTTCAACATGGCGAGTACCGCTGCTTAGTCCATCGTAATTCGTGACTTTTGCTTGAATTCGCAGTTCTGCATTCTCGAAGGCATCATCCAGATTCGTTAGCACTTTGAAATCTGCAATATGTGTTGTTGGCGTACTATACATATACACATCGCGGAAAATACCGCTTAACCGCCAGAAATCTTGATCCTCCAGCCAGCTCGCATCACTCCAACGGTAAACCTCAACAGCAAGCTTATTCTCACCCTCTGTCAAGTACGGTGTAATATCAAAATCCGCAGGTGTAAACGAATCCTGACTAAAGCCCACCAAATCACCATTTACCCACACATAAAAAGCCGATTCTACGCCTTGAAAGCTGAGGAATACGGGTTGATTAGCCCAAGCTGCCGGAACCGTAAAGCTCCGAGAATAAGAGCCAACGGGGTTATATTTTACCGGAGCAAATGGAGGCTTCAGATCTTCATGCCCCACCCAAGGATAGATGATATTCGTGTATTGTGGAAAATCGAAGCCCTGCAGCTGCCAATGGGAAGGCACGGCGATGTCCGCCCAACTGGTGCAATCATAGTCGTTCTTATAAAACTCTTGCGGGCGGCCTTGTGCATTCTCAGCAAAATGAAACTTCCAAGTTCCGTTCAAAGATTGGTAAGAATCGGATGCTTCACGAATCCCCGCAAGTGCTTCTTCTTCGGACTTGAAAGGCATCATCGTCGCGTGTGCTTCCATACGATTCAATTGAAAAATCTGAGGATTATTATTCCATTCCGGGTAACCGTTTACTGGAGGTGTATATTCGAATTTTTTAGCCATCTGTTGAATTCCTCACTTCTATTGGTTGTATAAATTTCATCAACTACCTTCTTATTGTACAAGACAATAATTTCTTTTAAAATATAAGATACTACGCATCACATATCAAAAAATGAAAGAGTGAATCTCAGTTCGATGGCAACCGACTACAGGAAATTTTTCGTCATTACAGAAACCGATCGCAAACTTCCTCTTATCCTGGAAACAGTCGGTTATGAAAATGAGCAGCAATTTTACAAACGGGAAGAAGGCTATCCCTGCTTCCATTGGCTCCAAACGATTGAAGGCAGCGGAGAGATCATCCTCGAAAACGGATCCGTCAAGCTGAGTGAGAATCAAGGCATGCTCCTGCCTGCAGGCGTCCCGCATGAATATAACATCACGACCGCAAAGTGGTCGACGTGGTATTTAACTTTCGATGGCGCACTCGCTGCCTCCATTGTCTATGCTCTAGAGATACCGTTATCCACTACAATTAGCTGGGGCATGGAAACTCCACTCGCTAGTATTCATGAGTACTATTACGAAAAGTACCGCTACAGCCATGACTTCACGGGCATGAATGGCTCACTTGAAATCTATCAATTCCTGACTCTGCTCAAAAAGCACGGCAACGTAAATAAAAGCGCATCCTTTTCCCAAAGTCATGAGCGCTTGCTGCCCCTATTGTTGGAGCTTGAGCATAGCTTCGCATCTTCCGATGTAGGACTTGGATGGATGTCGCAGTTGCTTGGCATAAGCTCTCAACATGTCAATACATTGTTCCGCAAAGCATTTGGTCTCTCTCCTTACCAATATTTACTGCAGCTGCGGCTTCAGAAATCCAAAGAATTGCTGATTGCCCAACCTAATCAAACGGTGAAACAGATCGCTGACGCGACCGGCTTCCTCGACGCTTCGCATTTCATTTCGACATTTCGCAAATCCGTCGGTTTGACGCCCGAAGTTTTCAGAAATCAATACAGCAAAAAGAATCTTTCGGAAGATTTCCGTTAGTTCGACTGCCTACATGACAATCTGACATTCTGACATTCGTTTTCGTTTTCGTTTCAAAAAAAGCTTATGATGGGTATATATGGGTAAAATGATTGGGGGCTAATGATGAGCAGCTTACAACTCGATAAGCATCATTTTTACGAGCAGATGGTTCAGTTTTCTCCTCATGGGATTGCTTGTTTGTCCTTAAATGGCTCCCTACTGAAAGTGAATCCCGCATTTGGTTCGATTCTTGGGTATTCGGCAGATGAGCTCGAGAAGCTTAATATTCGTGAAATCACTTACCCTGAAGATTGGCTCCCCTACTCGGATCAAGTTCAAAACTTGATAGATCGTCTTGCTGCTTCTTTTACCATGGAGATCCGATATTTGCACAAGAATGGCGACATCATTTGGACATCCGTCCAACTCACATTCGTTTGCGATATTCAAACCGGGCACCCTCTTTATGGTATCGTTCATTTGACGGATATTTCGGAACTCAAGTCCGTGGAACAAAAGCTTCAAGAGTCTATTGATCGGTATACCCCTCTGAAAATGCACACGCATGATGCCGTCATTTCGCTTGATTTGGACGGAATTATTGTCAATGGCAATACGCGGGCACAGGAGTTGTTAGGCTTTTACAACAATGAATTCGTTGGAATGCCTTTTTCCAGATTTGTCGGCAAAAACAATGTGAAACAAATCCTTAACGACTCCCTATTAGATGCTTCCATGGAAAAGAAGATTGACCATATCCGCCAAATAAACGGTCATATTGTTGAAGTACTGACGACGATTGCTCCCATCATCATGAACGAAATGAATGTTGGGTTCTATATCATAGCCAAGGACATGACTGAGCAGAAGAAACTAATGATTGAGAAGGAAACAGCTGAGAATACGAATAAAGCGAAGAGTGAGTTTCTGGCGATGATGAGCCATGAGATTCGGACGCCGATGAATGGCGTTATCGGAATGACGGACCTTCTACTGCAAACAACAACGTTAGACGAAGAACAAAAAGCGTACGTCGAGATTATTCATAAGAGCGGTGAAACGCTGCTTCGTATCATTAATGATATTTTAGACTTCTCCAAAATCGAATCCGGTAAAACAGAATTACACGATTTCCCTTTCAATATACGAGATACGATCTCTGAAACGTTTCATATTTTATCGACCAAAGCGGATGAAAAGCAGTTATCCACGACATTTACAGTAGATCCCAATGTTCCCCACTCTTTGGTTGGTGATTCGGAACGGTTGAAGCAGGTACTTATCAATTTGGTTGGCAATGCGATCAAGTTTACACCATTCGGCGGGATCTCCGTGTACGTCAATAAACGTGTACAAGAAGATCATGTCATACAACTGGAATTCATTGTGAAAGATAGCGGGATCGGCATTCCAGCTGATAAAAGAAGCTATATCTTTGAACCTTTCAATCAAGTCGATCATGTGATGACTCGCAAATATGAGGGTACAGGGCTTGGCTTGGCGATTACAAAAAAGTTGGTTCGACTCATGGGAGGAGATATTTGGGTAGAGCCTGCCGACGACCCAGGTACAACGATCATCTTCACGCTTTGTCTTAAAGAGGATCATCATTCAAATGAATACCAGGGTCATACAAATGAAGGTAGGGCGCATGCTTCCCTGCACATACTTATCGCCGAAGACAATGCCATCAATCAATTTGTTTTAATTAAAATGCTAGAGAAACAGGGGCATCTCATCACAGTTGCTGCTAACGGAGAAGAAGCCGTGAAGTGCGCCTTAAGAGACCGTTTTGATATAATCTTTATGGATCTCCACATGCCGATCATTAATGGATTAGATGCAACCGCAATCATTAAACAATCACTCCCGCCAGAACGATGTCCCCTGATCGTCGCTGTAACGGCCAACGCCTTAAAAGAAGATCGCGAAAGCTGCCTCGCTGCAGGCATGGATGATTATTTGAGCAAACCGATCAAAAATAAGTCTCTTCTCGATATTATCGAGACCTATATGGAGAACAAACAACTAACGAGCTAAGGGTGGGGAATCCAAGGGGTTTACTCCTGAATGTTGTACGTTGTACAACTCCAAACGTATAACAAAATAAGGCATCTACGTTCCGCGAAAATCTAGTGTGCCCGATTCGGATTGAATTTCAGATGCAGATATGTGGACAAAAAAACCGCCGCGGCGGTTTGGATGTGTGTGGGTTTGGATGTGTTCCCCATAGAATAGCATTTGAAAACCCCTGAGTTAAACCAATGGCTTCACATGACAGACTGTTTTGTTTTAAAAACCTTGAGAAATCGGCAGATACACACGAAAAGTTGTACCTTCCCCGAGTATGCTTTCCACTTCCATGAGGCCATCGTGCCTCTCGATGATTTTCTGCACAGTGGCAAGTCCTAGACCGGTACCTTCGTAGGCTTTGGCATTGTCCAGCCGTTTGAAGGGAGTGAAAATAGACGGGATGTCCTCTTTTTCCATACCAATGCCATTATCTTGGATGTGAATGACGAAGGTATCCGGTTCATATCCTTCCAATAAGGAAATCTGAATAATCGGCGATTGTTCCTTCCTACGATACTTTAGTCCGTTTGCGATAATATTTTGAAACAGCTGGTACATTTGCGTAGCATCCGCTTGAATAATTGGAAGCCTGTCTTGCATGAGGATTTGTCCATCATTTTGTTCGATTGTGCTGCTTAGATCCGAAATCACGTTCGTCACGACGTCATTCAAATCTACATTTCCAAAAGTAGCCGATTTCGCATTTAACTGGGCATACGAGAGCAAATCCGTGATCAAGTGGTTCATCCGCTCAGCGGTCGCTGAAATTTGATTCATGTATTCTTTGCCTTTTGGCGTCATATCCGCACTATGTCTTGCTATAAGCAGCTCGCTCAACCCCGTAATCACATTCAGCGGATTTTTCAAATCATGCGAAACGACCTGCGCGAACTCCCTTAGGCTCTCGTTGCTGCGCTCAAGCTCCGATTGAATGGCCTCCAGCTCTTTATTTCTTCGATTGAGCTCTAGAAATATTTTCACTTTGCTGAGAAGAATATCGGCATTGACTGGCTTGAACAAGTAATCCACAGCGCCGCTCTCATAGCCTTTGAATACGCTTTGATCCTCTTTATTACTGGCCGTCACAAAAATGATGGGAATATGCTTCGTTTCCTCGTTGCTTCGCAGCAGCTCCGCAAGCTCAAAGCCATCCATTTCCGGCATATTTACATCAAGTAAAATAAGCGCAAAGTCATGGCGCAGAGTATGAGATAAGGCTTCATTGCCTGATTGGACGACATACACATCACAATGGAGCACTTGCAGAATTTTTTGCATAGCGAATAAATTTTCTTTTCGATCATCAACGACTAAAATTTTCGGCGCCTGATGCCTATTTTTCTGAGTATCCATATAGGCCCTCCTAATCCTTAAAATGATGGATTCGTTCGAGATCATGCAATTGTCTCAGATACTTTCCTATGTCTTCTAAGGACAAAATATAATCAACCTTTACTGTGTCTAAAGCTGCTTGTGGCATGACAGGGAACTCCGCTGTTTCAGGGTCCTGCACAATCGTTATGCCTCCACTCTCCTTGATCGTCAGGAGTCCGGCACTGCCATCTCGGTTGGCTCCTGTTAAGACAACACCTACACAACCCTCTTGGAAGGCAAACGCTGCACTATCAAACAAAACGTCAATCGAAGGACGCGAATAATTGACTTTAGGATCAATGGAAAGGCTTAACGAGCGATCATCTTCAATGAGCAAATGATAACCAGGAGGTGCGAGATAAACGTGATTCGGCTGAATGGCCTCTTTATCTATCGCTTCTTTGACGTGTATAGCCACTTGCGTATTTAAATATTCAGCTAAATAGCTGTCGCTGCTCTCCAAGATATGCTGTACGATGATAATCGGTAATCTGTAGTCAGACGGGAGATAGGATAACAGACGCGAAAGTGCCTTAAGCCCGCCTGCCGATACCCCCATAACAACAGCTTCCAATGGGCGCATGGACTCTAATCCCCCTCCATAACTTACTTACACGGGCAGTTGCTTCCTAAAAATTCTCCACTTCGAGGAGAGTGCTTCATACTGAGACTGAATCTCTGAAAATTCGATAGATTCCTTACTGCCGAGACATAAGAAGCCGCGAGGAACGAGACTTTGGTTGAAAAGCTGATAGACTTGATTTTGCAATTGCTTATCAAAGTAAATGAGCACATTCCGGCAAATGATGAGATGCATTTCACCAAAGGCGTTATCCGTTGCCAAATTATGCTGCGAGAACACGATGTTTCTTTTCAAAGCTTCCTTCATTTTGCCCATCTGATATTTGGCATGGTAGTAATCCGAGAAGGAGGATTTACCTCCGCTTTTTTGATAATTTTTAGTGAAATTTCGGATATTTTCGATCGGGTAAATGCCTTCTTCCGCCGTAGTTAATGATTCTTGATTCATATCCGTTGCATAAATCTGAACACGATCGTAGAAGCCTTCTTCTTCCAGCAAAATAGCCATCGAGTAAACTTCTTCTCCAGTTGCGCATCCGGCATGCCATATTTTCACAAATGGGTAAGTCTTCAGCAAGGGAATCACTAGACTGCGCAGCTCCACAAAGAACTCAGGATCCCGAAACATTTCAGTGACAGTTACCGATATATCCAGCAATAATTGATTGGCAAACGCTTCATCATAGAGCACCAAAGGAATCATGTCAGACAGTCGCTCAAGACTTGATTTCTGCCTGACATAGTGCAATCTTCTCATTAAAGATGAGCGGGCATAGTTACGGAAATCATATCCATGCCGCTGATAAATAGCTTCCAATACAAGATCGACTTCAATCTTTTCGGCGAGTTTTTCAGGCATTTTTTATCGTAAGAGCCAAACCCTGATTAATGATAACAATTTATCGGTATCTACCGGCTTCGTCATATAATCATTGGCTCCCCTCTCTATACATTTTTCACGGTCACCCGTCATAGCCTTTGCGGTTAAAGCGATAATCGGGAGGGACTGGAACTTCGGCATGGTGCGGATATGACCTATGGCTTCATAACCGTCCATCACCGGCATCATAATGTCCATAATGACGAGCTCGATCCCGGATTCAATTTCCAGTTTATCCAAAGCCAGCTTCCCATTATCCGCCATCACGACATCCAAGCCGTGTTTTCTTAATATTTTGGATAGGGCAAACGTGTTGCGGAGGTCATCATCCACCAGTAAAATTTTGCGTCCCTTCAAGGTTTCATCCGAATCACGCACCATCCGAATCATTTCTTTATGCGCTTGCGGAAGAGATTTATGAACGCTGTGAAGGAATAGAGAAACCTCATCCAGCAAGCGATCCGGCGAATTCGCGCCTTTAATCACAATGCTGTCCGTAAACTGGTTTAGTTCCTTATATTCTTCCTGTGTGAGCTCTTTTCCAGTATTAATAATGATCGGCGGTATGGAGCCCTCTGAATCAACAACTAACTGCTGCAGCAGTTCAAAGCCAGTCATATCCGGCAATGTCAAATCAAGAATTACACAATCAAAAGGCTGTGATCTCAAAAGCTTCAGAGCTTCTATACCCTTAGAAACACTATGAATATCAACCTTCTTGTGCTTGAGCAGTTCATGAATAGCCTTTTGGTTATTTAAATCATCCTCCACCACTAAGACCTGTTGGATGCGCTCTTGCAGCTTATGTTCAATTTTGTTAAAAACAACATCAATGTCTTCCGCTTGAATCGGTTTGGACAAATAGCCGATGGCCCCGCGCTTCAAGGAGTCTGAGCTCTTATCTCGACCTGAAATAATGTGCACAGGGATGTGACGTGTCTCGTTGTGATACTTCAAATGATCAAGGACCTTCAGGCCGTCCATATCTGGAAGCCCCAAATCTAATAGAATCGCGCTTGGAATATACTGCTTGGCTAATTGAAGGCTACTAAAGCCATCTCCTGCCGCAAGGCACTTGAATCCCTTTTTGTAAGACATGTCCATAAGAATTTTGGCAAATGACGGATCATCTTCCACGATCAAAATAACCTTGTCTTGCACACTATTCTTAAGGTGTTCCCGATCATCAGGCAAGAACGTTTTCGCCTGCTGAGCCGTTAAAAGATGATCCTCAATCGTGCTTGCAACCAACAATTCACTTGAAATCTGTAGAGAATCGACTGCAGCAACCTCATCTTTAGACGACACTACCTTTGGCTCTGTCATTTCGGTATTAGCGGTTCCATCGAGCGGGAGATAAAGGGTAAAGCTGCTGCCTTTCCCCTCGGAACTTTGCATATGAATTTCGCCGCCCAATAGCTTAGCCAACTCTCTAGAAATGGTTAAACCCAGGCCCGTTCCTCCATATTTGCGACTCGTCGTGCCGTCCGCCTGCTGAAAGGCTTCGAATATGGCTTGTTGTTTACTTGGAGGAATTCCTATCCCCGTATCAGTTACTGTTAAAGCAAGAGCCCCATTTTCTTCCAGATGGTTATTCTGGTAAGCCGCTCCTTTACCAGCCCTTGCGATCTCAACCGTCACACGACCAGAAGCTGTAAACTTAAAGGCATTGGATAAAATGTTTTTCAGGATTTGTTCTGTACGCTGACCATCTGTCGTTATGAATTCCGGGGTTAGATCGTCAAGTTTTAAAATAAACGAAAGGCCCTTTTCTTTGGCAACTGGGTTAAATTGGTAACGGAGTGACTGAAGTAAATCGTCCAGCCTCACTTCTTCCATTTGGATGTCCAATTTGCCCGCTTCCACTTTGGATAAATCCAAAATATCGTTAATTAACGTCAATAAATCCAAGCCGCCGCTATGAATAATCTTAGCTGACTCGATTTGATCTTCCGTTAAATTGCCATCTTCATTCGAGGATAATGATTTAGATAGAATCAGCAAGCTGTTAAGCGGAGTCCGGAGTTCGTGTGACATATTGGCCAAAAACTCTGATTTGTACTGACTCGCTTGCTCCAACTCTTTCGCTTTTTCTTCTAAGTCCTGCTTCGATAATTGAATAAAAGCATTTTGCTTCTCGATGTCGGCTTTTTGTACTTCCAAATAGTTGGTTTTTTCTTCAAGCTCCTCATTAATGGCCTGAAGCTCCTCACTTTGGATTCGCATCTTTTCTTCGGATTGCTTCAGCATTATCGTCTGCTCTTCCAGTTCTTCATTAGCTGTGCGCAATTCTTCCTGCTGCGTTTGAAGTTCTTCCGTTAACAGCTGTGATTCACGCAGTAACGCTTCCGTTATCTGACGGCTGATAGCGGCTTGAATGACAACGCCTAGTGTATCGGATAATTGCTCCAGTAAATCGTGCTCTATCTCTGTTAATGGTTTAAAAGCGGCAAGCTCTATAACAGCCAACACTTCCTCCTCGAAGAGGATCGGAAGAACGAAGATTTGGAACGGTTTGGATTCCCCGAGACCTGATTGTATATGTATATAATCGCTTGGCACATTCGATAACAAGATAGGCTTTTTCTCCAGAATACATTGACCCACTAGACCTTCACCAGGTCGAACCCGATTCGTTACGTTCTTTCGTTCTTTAAAAGCATAGCTGCCAAGCAGGACAAACCTACTTGATTGACTTTCATTTGATTGCATCTCTTTCAAATAGATAATGCCTTGGCCTGCTCCGACAAGAGTCGATATTTCAGATATAAGCATGCCCACTAGCTGCTGTACACTTGGAACGCCTTGTGCAAGCCCCGTCAAACGAGCTAACTGCGTTTTCAACCAGAATTGCCGCTCATTTTCGGCGGTTGTTTCTTTTAATGAAGCCAGCATGCGAATTAATGCCACACTTAGCTGGTCTCGATCTGAACGAGGAACAATCGTCTGCTCATATTCACCTAATGAGATGCGATCCGCCTGAGTAATGACCTCTTTAAAGCTCGCAACCATGTGATTGAAGGCTCCCATCAGCTCGCCAAATTCGTCCTTCGATTGAATCTCCAGATTAATATCTGTGACGCCTGTCAGAATGAGTTCCGTCGATCTCTTAAGCAGCCGGATTTGAGATAAAAGCATTCTGGAAATCAAAACGATGACCAAGAAGGAGAGGATGAGAATAATGACGTTAAATATGACCACACCAATCAACGATTGCGTGGTACTCTTTTTGATTGTTTCCATACTTTGAGTTAATTCAGTTGAAAGTCCATCCTCAACCTCTTTAAGAAGGTCAACTTCTTGTGTCGCTACGTTGTACCATTGCTGTGAATCCACCCCAAGATTTTTCCCAGGTTCTGCTTTTTGGACTAGTTGAACAAGACGATCGACCTCATTAACAACTTGTCCTTTCACCATTTTTTGATAGAGTTGTTGTGCATTTTCTGTTGCTAGTAATTTGGATTCCTTATAATAAAGCAATTGTTCGTTCTCCAACACACCGATCTGTTCAATATCACTTAAATCCGCACGATTCGCAGAGAAAATATGAAATAATACTGCGCGCTCCCTGCTCGTTGCAAACTTACTTTTGGAAAACAAAATATAGGAATTAAGCATGTTTGAGATTTGTTTATTTGAGCTTATTTCGTTCGTGTTTTGCATCATATCAAAGAGACTGTTTGTCGTATCCAAATAAAAAGAAAGTGTTTCGTTCTCATTGGCTTTCCCTTGATCCAGTTGTGTTCTAAGAATCACAATTTGGTCTAGCTTGCTTACCGCATTATTTGCACTTTTCTTAAACTTATCTCCCAAAACGGATGTGTTCAGTAACTTTAATTGCTCCCGAAATGCATTTGATTTCTCTTCGGTTAGCTTACGTTGATCAATGAGTTGACGTGCAACTGTTTTATCTTCAAAGTAACCTGATAATAGGCTGCGCTCTTTCTGAAACTCATGAATCAGATCATTGATGTAGATTTCCGTTGTAACCAGTGTCTGCAGTTTGTTTAAATCAGACAGCTCTTTCACTTTTCCATAAATGGCATTGGAGGAGAAATATAACAACCCCAACATAGGTAGTGCAATCATAATAATCAGCTTGTAATTTATTTTAGCGTTCCGAATCCATTGCATGTGGCAAGCCCTCTCTTTGGTTGAGACTATGTATCACGTTTAGGTGTATATATTCTACAAATTACGACAAACTCCCTCTTTTTTGGCGCGGATGGGACAATAATGTGCTTGCCAACGCACACAAAAAAAGGACAGAACGATTGGATCGTCTGTCCTTAGCAGCTTCAACTATGACCGATAAAACTAGTGGTTTGGAATAAATTCACTATGAATTTCGATCAGTTTTTGGACGAATATCTCAAAATCATTTTTACTAGATGAAAATTTGAAATCGGTTACACCAGTGTTGAAATCAATAACCGTTAAAGCCACACGATTGAGTGGATATTCAGGAATAGGCTCAGAGGCAAGAGAAATATTTTTGAACGGGTAAATGGATGTTTCACCGTAGAAACGAAGCACAGTTAAATGATCATCTCTTAACTCCAACGATATTTGTTGATCTGCATCAGTGAAACTCTTTAGTGTACTCATCATTAATCAAACCTCCTCTTGTCCTCTATTTTACTATCAAATGAGAAGATAAAGAAGCCCAAAACGAAAAATTTTCCTGATTCTTTCCTGTTTCAAAGGACTATTTATCGGGTAAATAAGCAATAGAGACATATCACCGTTGCTGATCTTGAAGTTCCCAAGCATGTTGAAGTGTTAAGTGATCCAGAAACCATTCTGGTCACCATACTTGGCATGCAGAAGCTTGACGCGGTGGCTGAACCAACTGCTGGACAGGCGGAAGAAGCTGTCGAGTCAGTCTAAAGCTTACTAATGAATTCTATGCTGAATCAGGAAAAATAAAACCGACTCTTCGCGCAGTTAATGCGGTTGAGTCGGTTTTTCATTTTTAGGTAATTCGATTTCCACCGTAGTACCCTCATTAATTTTGCTTTGAATTACTAATTTGCCTCCATGTCCTTCGATAATCCGCTTACAAACCATAAGCCCTAGACCCGTTCCATTCACTTTTGTCGTATAAAACGGCTCCCCCAACTGGGATAACCTCTCTCCAGAAATGCCAATCCCCTGATCTTCAATTCGTATCAGCACACCTTGATTCGTTGCATTTCGGATAGCAATTTGAATGATTCCCCCATTAGGCATAGACTCGATGCCATTTTTTAAAATATTAATTAAAACCTGTTTGATTTGATCTGGGTTACAATAAATGGCTGGTATGTCTGGATCCATATCTATATGTATTTGAACGTTATAGAGATGAGCATGAGGTTGCAGAAAGCCAACTACACTTTTGACAAGTCCCAGGGAAGTGCTCTCCATATAACAATTCAGATGTGGCTTAGCTAGTGTCATAAATTCATTGACAACATAGTTAATATGTTCCAATTCTTCCAACATGACATCAACGTAGTCGGCATTTTTAGCCTTTAGTAATTTTACAAAACCTTTCAACGAAGTTAAAGGATTCCGTATATCATGTGCGATCCCAAGCTGCTAATTGACCAATGAGTGACAGTTTTTCTGATCTAATAATGGCTTCTTCAGACTTTTTACGCTCAGTGAGATCACGTATCACGGTCTGCACGACAGGAACTCCCATGTTTTTGTGGACATAAATGGATGATATTTCGGCATCAAAAAAAGTGCCATCTAACTTTCGCAGCTTTACCTCCATAAACTCCGTATAAGAATCAGACTGCATCACATACTGAAGCCGCTCCAAAATGAAATCCTTGGCACTTAAACAGAAAAAATCATATATTCGTTTCCCCTTGAAGTCGTCTGAAGAAACACCACCAAACAGTGAACAACAAGCATCATTCACAAACTGAATAAGACCATCGTTATGCAAAGCAATGGGTTCTGGATTAAGTTTAATCAACCTTCTAAATTGTTTTTCTCTTTCTAAAAGCTCCTCATCGGCTCTTTTCTTTTCACTAATGTCCCTTTCCACACCAATGAACCCAATAACAACACCTTCGCTATCTTTCATGGGTGAGACAGTAACATTCGCATAAAAAGTAGAACCATCTTTTCTTAGTTTTAACGCTTCGAAATCCGAGCTTTGCTCCCCATCTATTAATGACTGATATAGCCGAAGCGCATCTTCCTTATATTTATCAGGAGTCATCGGCAATACTTTCCCGATCACTTCTTCTCTTGTCCAGCCATGTAATTCTTCAAACTTCTTATTCACCTCTAATACTTTTCCATTCACATCAACAATAACAATTCCGTCTGAGGTTAAATTCATAAAGGAATCAATTAGATGTTCTTTCAATTTCAAGAGTAAGCATCCCCTTATCTCCAAACACGTGATTGTAGCTTATTCGTCTCTAATGGAAAAAAACCTCTATTCCAGATGTAATTTTCAATAAAAATATTATTATGAATCCACTCACTTCTGTTTTTTTCTAGCTTCAACGGTTATAAAAATATTTCCTACGTGCTTGTTTATTTCAATTATTTCTATATCTTCTTGTCTCAATAAATGAACGGTATCTCTATTCAAATGACACCCATCGCAAGCTCGCTTCCAAATCGGTGTCAGGAGATCTTGTAACTTCCCCAAAAAGCTATTTTCATGCCGAACATGTTCAAATAATAAAATGGTTCCAGTTGGCTTACAAACCCTGCTAATTTCCCTGATCGCTTCTACTGGGTTCGGTATCGTACATAAAACTAGTGTCCCAATCACAGTATCAAACGAATGCTCTGAAAATGGCAATTGCTCAGCGTTACCTTCCATGACATGGATAGGAGTTTTGGCTGCGGCAGCTCGCTCGTACGACATCTTCCTTAGAAATGGATTCGGCTCAATTGCTGTTACCGATACATCCTTATAGAAGCTGAAATTAATTCCTGTTCCGCATCCAATTTCCAACACGTCTCCCTTTGCTTTGCTAATTAACTCGGAGCGAATATGTATAAATCTTTTAGTTTCCAAGGGTTTCATGAGTCTATCATAATTATGAACGAACCAATTACTGCTGATGGTTATCTACTCCTTCGTTTAAGCCCTCTCCTTGTCATGGTCAAAGATTGACAGAAAAAAATTTCAGTAATACTATAATAGAATTGAAAAACCATTCATTTTTCATACATATAAAAACGTTCTATTACCATCCCATAACCTTGCTAATTAAACTAGACAAGTATGAGAAATTGGTGTGGCGGAAGGAGGCCAACTATGTCTGAGAATCACGAGTATGCAGAAACTTTAAACGGCAGAAATCCCCTCAATCTGCAATCCGACTGCGAGAATTGCTTCGGCTTGTGCTGTGTCGCACTACCTTATGCAGCCTCGTCAGACTTCGCGATTGATAAAGACGCCGGCCAACCCTGCCCCAACCTGAAACCTAACTTCCGCTGCGGCGTTCACAATAACCTCAGACAGCTGGGCTTTCGAGGTTGTACGGTTTATGATTGCTTCGGTGCGGGACAAAAGGTTTCCCATGTCACCTTCGGTGGAAACGACTGGCGTCAAGCTCCAGGGTCTGCGAAGCAAATGTTCGAGGTTTTCCCGATCATGCGTCAACTCCATGAGCTGCTCTGGTATTTGACCGAAGCGCTGACGCTGCAACCGGCCAGTTCTATCCACGGTGAACTGAGCTTAGCGCTCGACGAAACGGAACGCCTCACTCACCTTAACAGCGACTCTCTCATGAAACTGGACGTGGCAGCTCACCGAGCCCATGTCAATGTGCTGCTTCTAAGGACGAGCGAGCTCGTGCGAGCCGAAGCCCTTCACAAGCAGAAGAACCCAGCTGTGCGTAAGAAGACATACGGTCGAGGAGCCGACCTCATCGGAGCCAATCTCAAAGGCGCCGACCTCAGAGGCGCTAACTTAAGAGGGGCCTACCTTATTGCAGCAAACCTCAGAGGTGCCGACCTGAGAGTGGCAGACCTCATCGGGGCTGATTTCCGGGATGCTGATCTTAGCGGCGCCAACCTCACCGATAGTATTTTTCTTACCCAAGCCCAACTTAACGCGGCGAAGGGAGATGGCGACACCAAGTTGCCACCATCCCTCACTCGACCAGCGCATTGGTCCACTTTCTAGAGCATAAAGCAGCATATAATGAGGTCAGCCAGTTTATACGGGTTGACCTCTTTTTATTTAGCTATCCAGGTGCACGTGTTCGTCCATTTCCTTGCCCGTCCTGCACTATATTCTATTTCGGTTTTATCTCTTGGAATTCCTTTTTCAAAATAATCTCCCGTTCCCATAATCAAAAGCCCCCAGCAGAAGTCTGATCAATGATTACACTCTTGTATGCCATTATGCTATAATTTCAGAAAAATAAGTTAAGGGAGTACGGGATGACTACATTCATAGATAAAATTGCATGGATATACGTTGTTGATGGTCAAATATTAGGTGCTCGTTCCAAAGGAAAAGACATCTATTATATACCTGGAGGAAAAAGGGAACCCGGTGAAACCGATATCGAAACTCTTTTACGAGAAATAGAAGAGGAATTATCCGTTCGCATAAAGCAAGAAACCGTCTCGCATTTTGGAACGTTCGAAGCTGGGGCTCATGGTAAATCGGAAGGTATGCAAGTAAAAATGACTTGCTATACGGGGGATTATGACGGAGACCTGAGATCAGCTTCTGAAATAGAGGAATTGGTCTGGTTAACCTATCAGGACCGGGATCGTGTATCTCCTGTTAGCCAAATTATTTTTGATAAATTAAGAGAGATGAAGCTGCTTTCATAATCCACTTCATCTGATTTAACTCGGTAACATGTAATAAGAAAGGGTGTTTGTTGTTGATTTTGTTGTTAATCGCTGCTTTAGTGGCAGTGATCTTTCTTATCCTCGTTTCCGCAAGCTTTTTTTTCTATCGCGTTGCCATTGCCCGCACCGACAAGCGCTTTTTGAACAACAATCCCGATCTAGCCGTTACTACAAGCGTCGAGAATCCGTTTAGCGGCAACGAAAACTGGTGGATTGAGCAAGCGCCTGCAGAATGGAACATAACGTCCAACGACGGTTTAAAACTCCATGCTTACTATATGGCTGCCGATCAACCGACGGATAAAACCGTCATTCTCGCTCACGGATATGCTGGACAAGCTATGCAGATGGGCAATCTAGCGCAAATGTATAGGGACACATTAGGCTTCAATGTCCTCCTCCCTGACGCTCGCGGGCATGGGCGAAGCGAAGGCAAATATATCGGTTTCGGTTGGCCTGAACGCAAAGATTACGTCCAATGGATCAACAAAGTTATCGATCATTCGGGTGAACAATCGAAGATCGTCCTTCACGGTGTGTCTATGGGCGGAGCGACGGTAATGATGACCAGCGGCGAGGCTTTGCCGCTCAACGTCAAAGCCATCGTAGAGGATTGCGGCTATGCTTCTGTTAAGGACCAACTGGCTTACCAGTTGAGGAGAATGTATCGGCTCCCGGTATTTCCGCTCCTTCATTTAACTAGTATGTTAACCAAACTTCGAGCCGGGTATTTTTTCAGTGAAGCTTCGGCTATAGACCAAATCCAAAAATCCAAAACACCGATGCTATTCATCCACGGCGACGCTGATTTGTTCGTGCCGTCTGAGATGGTTTACGAATTGTTCAAGCATGCTCCCTCGGCAAAACAATTATTGATCGTACCTGGTGCAGGACACGGGCTGGCCCGACACTCGGATCCAGTGGGATATGACCGTGAAGTAGCCCAATTCATCGGTGTGTATGTAGAGGATTAACGGCAAAAAATCGAGGCTGACTCAAAAGGTTAATAACCTAGCGAGCGGCCTCTATTTTATTTCGATATGGAGCGAAATCTAACTGGAATCCCTCCCGTTAATTTGTCGTTAATTGCTCTAAACGGTCATCTAACTGGAAAACCTCCCTCTAATTTAGGGGGGAATCGTTATTTTAGGGTAGAAACATCAGAAATAACGGGAGATTTTCCATGTATTGCAATTGTGAAAACAGAGTCAGACTAAAGATGAACGCCTTATGGGACAGCCCCTTTCTTTTTTGAATAAAGATTACCGCGTCCTTAGAAGAAATCTTGTTCATTGAACGAAACGCCAGTTTCGTGAAGGTAGATGGGCTATCCTACTGCTCCCCCACCTTTAAACGCGAATAAACATGAATATTCACGAAAATAACCATTTACATAACCGAATAAACATGAATATAATGGAATTATCATCGGTAATCGATGAAATTTTCGATTGGAGGTAGGTACCATGTTTTCTGAAGAAAGACGAGAGGAAATCCTAAGACTTCTTCATAAGAACGGACGAATACTTGCAAAGGAGTTAGCAGATATGTTTGAAATGTCGATTGACTCCATTAGAAGAGACCTTTCGATCATGGAGGAAAAGGGATTACTGAAGCGCACGCATGGAGGCGCGGTTCCCGTTGGAAAAGTAAGAAATACACCAACCCCAGATCTATCACTACGCTATGGAGAAGGCACCCCACTCCAAAATGCCATTTCAAGGAAAACTGCCTCATTTATTCAAGAAAAAGATACTGTTTTTATTTCAGGTTCAGGCATTCATTATGGTATGTTGAAATATCTCCCCGAATTTCCATTCACTGTAGTAACCAATTCAATTAAAATTGGGGATCATTTGAAAGAGCGGACAAACATTGAAACCTATCTTGTCGGAGGTAAAGTAAAGCGTTCAGGCAATATAACAGATTCCTTAGCCTATGATTTTATCCGTCAATTCTCGTTAGACCTTTGTTTTATTACGGGTGGCGCCATTTCCAAAAATGGCATTAGTACAGCAACTCCTGAAGTAGCCAGCTTAGGAAGAAGTGCCATTGAAATATCGAGGAAAACGATTTGCTTGGCTCCCCATGAGAAATTAGGTATAGATGCCTTTGCAAAGCTGGGACCTATTACACCAATTGACATACTCATTACAGATGAAGAAGCAAACATTGAAGCTATTGAGGATATTGAAAGTAAAGGAGTTAAGGTCATCATTGCAAAGGTTGGTGAAGATGACTAATGGAAGGAAGTAACACAATAAGAAAGGAATAGACGTTTCCCTTCGCACAGGACGTCTATTCCTCAGACCTGGAGCCGTTAAACGGCTCCTTTTTTAATTATATAGCATGCGATCATTTTCTATAAGCTTTATTTCGACTAGTCGTGAGATGGCTAACTATTTATTGATCAAATTCATTGCCTGTAATGTACGGAGCAGCACCACGACAGATTCTGCGCGTGTCGCTAGATCCCCTGGCGCTAGCACCTTTGACGCTTTGCCTTGCATAAGACCATAGGAAAGGACTTTCTCAAGTGCGTCCTTAGCCCAGCTGCTAATACTTCCTGCATCCTCAAAAAAGGATAGTCTGGCACTATTTCCTGTTAATAGCTCTGGATCTGAGGTATGCAATCTCATCGCTCTTGCAACCATAACAGCCATTTGCTCACGAGTAATGGTCTGATCTGGCGCAAACGTTCCGGTGTCATAGCCATTCACGATCCCATATCCAGCTGCCGTCAGCACACTGTTGTAATACCAATCCTTGGCGGCAACATCTTTAAAGCTAATTGTTGTTGAGCTTTTCAAGGATAGTCCCAACGAACGTATAAGCAATGCCGCGAATTCGGCCCTAGTAACGTTTTGATCAGGGGCAAAGATCGAACCCTCTCTGCCATTTACGATAAGCTTGGAGGCAAGAAGTTCAATCTCTGTCTTCGCCCAGTGGGTCTGGATATCTCCAAAGGTTTTTTGACTTTTGGCAATGGTGTAGATACTGTTGCTAGTGCTTTCAATCGTTACTTTTGTTTTGCCGCTTTCGGTGGCAATGATGGCAGGCACATAACGAAATTCACCCGATTCCGGATTGTAAATAACGGCCGTGGTCGACTTGTTATCCAGGATGCCGTCAACGGTAATCGTTCTGGTTACATAGATTTGCCCGAAATGCTTGATCTCGTCTTGTTTGTCCCGGCTTGGAGCAGGATTTCAAACCGAATAGGTGTATCTAAAAGCTGCATGTTCGCACTTTGCGCATTTTTCTTAATAGCTTCAGCCGTAGTTGAATCGACCTTCTCAATCTTGATTAGCACTGTACTGTTGGCAAAATCGAGCTGAAGATCATTATTCGCTGCAATCAGCTCAATATTGATCGGTAATGTATAGCTCACATTTTGAAACTTGATCACGATTTCGGCCTTAGGCATTTGCTTAGCTGCTTTGAGTAAAGTGCTGCCGCTGATCTCTACCCATGCGGAGCTTTTCGACGAATCAGTTTCTACAACTATTTTCTTTTCATTCGCCGCAATCGCATCATCAAACGTCTTATCATCCAGCTTCGTTATTCCTGGGCTTGTTGTTGGCATTGGGTTGAAGTAGGAACCTGTGTCAGGGTCTGATGGGTTTGGTATCGTCGGCTTCTTCGTGCTTGCAAATCCATCATGAATCTCAAGCATGGAAACATTTTCCCCGGCATTGTTGGCAACATCGCCCAACCGAGCGTTGCGGATGATAACATTATCAACAGTCAAACTGCCGGATATCGTACTAGCAATTTCAAAACCCGAAGTACCTGCACCGTCAATAACCATATCTTCAAAAGTTACATTGCTTAGCGGTGAAGTCCCTTGAATAGAAACCCCTTGATAGGTGCTATCCAGTGCTATATTATCCTTCACTATCACCGAACTATGAATCGGTTTGGTATCGGCATAGATCCAAATCGCCCCAAAATTCAAGTTCAAGCCGGCATCACGGCTTCCCGTCCGTATCAGCGTATTGCGTTCAACCCGTGTAGTTCCATCTAAATCCGTAACCGGACTAAACCGAGTGGACACCGCGATTCCGCCACCAAGACCAATCGTATCAGTCAGGATATTGTCCTGCATTTTATTGTTTTTTCCTCCGAAAACGACCATATTGTCTGCTAGCCACGGCAGTTGAACCGTATCGAAGCGGAATGTGTTATTTTCGGTATAATCCGATGGGTAACCTTCCGTTATCGTAGACCACATGGCGAGACCATCGTCACCTGCGTATCTAACATTGGATTGTTCGACCATGCTGTTTTTCGTATTAATACTGAAGTTAATCCCATCAGCCATTAAGTTGCGCATTCTTAATCCTGCCACATAAAACTCATTGGTAAAATTATCGCTGTTTAAGCCAAATTCTTGCTTAGGTCGCGCAATCCACATCGCTGTTTTGGTATGTTCGATCCATACGCTTTGAATGGTGGAACCCGTTCCAAAAGCTCCCTCGAATCCATTCGTATGCGCTGCGTCATCGCGAATGTTGAGCTCCCCGTCAATGGCCAAATCATAGACGCGAATATGGCTGCCGTTACCGAAAAACTTGGCTCCTTTTAACGTCGTATACCACATGCCAGCTCCACGAATTGTAATATCGTCAAGCAAAAAGTACATCGAGCCATTATTCATCTCAAATGTGCCAGCAGGGAACCATACGCCCTTATGCTGAGCTTTGGCAGCCGCCATAGCATCTTTAAAAGCTTGCGAATCGTCCTGCCCATCATCAGGTACAGCGCCAAATTCGGTTATTGAAACAAAACCATCAGGACGCTCATAGGCCGCGGTTGGAGCCTGCTCCATTTCAGCAAAATCAATGATATAAGCATCTGCTGTGCTGGCCGCATCCTTTTGCAGCTTAATGACGGCTCCCGCAGGCACATCGCCGATTAATGCATGGACTTCATCAAAGAAGCGATGAGCGCTGCCTTGTGAAGGATCATTCGACCAAGGATAGTTGCCGTATTCCCAAGCATATTTGGATGTCAGCTGTAAGTCTTTCACTTTCATGTCATTGACATATAAGCCAAGAGTCGTATTGATGCCATCGCCATAAACACTATCTGCAACGGAATATCGGAGAACAATGGAGTTAGCAGGCTTGGCAAGTGCAAATTGCACGTATTGCCCCGTCTGATCCAGCCTTACCGCTTGTCGGCCAGATGCTTCAGAAGCCATCTCGTGATACACGCGTGTCGGTCCGATAATCAATCCATTCGTATCCGCATGTTCAGCCTCGTAAGTCGTGTAAGGTTCGATAGAGCCTCGATATGCTTTGTTCACCGCACGATGGACGGTAAGAGAATCGATGGCGATATGTCCGCTATCAGCGCTTTGTAGTTCAAACGAAACCGAGTTATAGCCTGCTCTGAGCGGCAGTGTTACCGTAAGCTCCTTCCACGAATCCCCAGAGTCTGTCGCTCCAAAGGCGAGCTGTTGAACGGTTAAGCCATTCACATATAGACTCAATGTTTGTGAAACTGTTGAAGGATTGGAGTAACGAATCGTTGTGCTGTAGCTGCCCGCTGTCTGGGCGTTAACAGCGAAGATCGCTTTTGCGCCAATATTTACAAACTGATCGATGTAGCCTACTCCGGAGAAATTTTTACTCACGGACGATACGGCTGCACCTCCAGCAACAAAGGCATTCTCTGCTTCGTAGACGGCATCTCCCGCAACAGGTTCTACCATCCATTGCACATGATCTTGATGGATATTCGTTGTTCCTGCTTTAGCTGCACCATCAGCTTCATAGAGATAAAGGATAGGGCCAGCCAGGCTGCTGATTCTTTTGTAACCCAAGTAATCTTCAATCGTCCATTGGCTGCGCAAATTGCTTTTATTGTCATCACGGCTCGTAATGGATTGTCCTGGGCTGTTTGCTGAGATGAGATGCCCCGTAGCCCGATTTTTAATTAGCTTACGGCCGTTAAAATCTTGTAAGAGCCACTGGGCAGATTCGTTCTGTGCATCACTAACCAAACTTATTAGTCCTGCTTGCTCAACCAGATATTGCTTTGAAGCTTTATTATAGATTCGTACATAATTAGAGTCGTCAAATACCTTGGTACTCGTATTCAGATTTCTGACTTCATTGGAAGGAGGAACTTGGGCTTCTTGCGTAGTTGTTTCAAAAATCCATTGCAGCGTTCCAAATGAATTCGGATACAAGCCTCGCTCCGGGTAACCAACGCCATTTTGAACATTCACATACTCGTCATTAAAGCTCGAATCGTTGCTGCGGATTAAGTAGCTGGTTCCACCCGTGTTGCTCTCGATCACCCACTGTGCAGCAGAGCCAACGTTTGCTGCTTCGACGCTCTCAATATAAGCGTAATCGGTATTCATTGCCATGTAATGCCCTGTTGCCACATTTTTAAGCCGCTGAATACCGCTGCTTGTTTCAATGATCCAGTGCGAATATCCATTGTTCTCAGCAGGTGTGCCATACATGACGATCCCTTTATTGTTTTCGTACAAATACTTGCCGTTCGCCGAATTTTTGATCCGTATGTGGCCTTGTGGAAGAGACAAGGGGAGGCTAGGTGCTATCTCCAGCTTAAATTGTGCACTATCCTGAGCCGCAACGTTCTTGTTGGCTTGGGCATAGCCAGTATGGTCCTTCTCATTGACATAGTGCTCGCCCGTCCAACCGCTTCGGAACACTTTGTACCCTGGCGTTTGCGCATCCTCGATATACCATTTGGGGCTTGCTATCCCCCAGCTTAAATCGACAAACATACTTTTTAGAGGATCCTTTTGGGTATCGTTCGCGGGATCAATGCCTTCCATGGCCATATAATGCCCTGTCGCGCGATTACGGATATATTGCGGTCCGCCCCCAACGCTTTCCATAAACCAATGCGCATTTGCGTCGGTAACATCCGGATTGCCGTACTTGGTTTTACCGTTCTCTTCGTTTGCTTTCTTTTCCTCAAATAAATACGTATTCGTGTCTTTATTTTTCAGTAAGAAATAGTTAACGGAGTCGTCTGTCACATTCACGAACTTCCAGTGCGGACTTCCCCAGTTTCGGTTGATCTCGCCGTATTCTGCGAACTTCGTTAAGTTCTGCAGATGGATGAATGTTTGATGATTGGGATCGTTGTTACTATCTTTGACACTATGAATGAGTTTGGCCCCTCCATCCAAAGTTTCAATAACCCAGATCGCGCTGGTCCAGCTATCCTCCACGTTCGTAACCTTGATATGTCCTGAAGACATATCCTGCATGTTGATGTAATGGCCTGTGGCGTGATTTTTAATCCGCTTTCGACCTGCATACTTTTCGATAAGCCACTGTGCTCTTTGATCGTCTTGCTTGGCATTGCCGTATTTCAAATTGCCTTGCTCATCTTCGTACATGACGAGCGATTGCCATTCGCTTTGAATTTGCACATATTGCACCCCACCAGCTGCTGCCGAAGGATCCTCAAACAACCACTGTGCTGCATCCATCATCGGATTGATAGCCGCTGACTGAGAGAATCCTTGGCCATCTTTTATGTTGATGTAATGGGATGTATAAACAGCACTTTGCACAGTCACATAATCATCATACTGATTAGAATTGGCAACAATCCATTGGTCACTGGTTGAACTCGACGGTAAATTCAGACTTTGCAAAGGATCTGAAGCATGCACAGCATTTTTCATAGAAACATAATTGCCGGTTGCAAGGTTGCGAAATCTTTTCTTCCCGTTATAGTCCTCCACTAACCACTGATAGACTGCATTCGTGACGCTGCCTGCTCCCAAAGAGCCGTATTTCACAGTCCCCTGATCTTCGTAAAGATACGTTTGGCTAATCGTTTGGTCTGTATAGCCTGCAATACGAACTGGAGGAACATCAGAAGCCATTTCCAGCTTCCATTGGGCGTTATCTTTACTAGCGTTGGACCAGTTATTGGAACGGGCGGAAGTATCGTCAAATTGTGTATTCAGCACATAAGAAACGCTTCCAGCGTCAATCTCATCCGGGTCATTGGCTATCCGATCTGTTCCTAATGCGTAAACATTCGTAAAAGTTACCCAATTCGATGACGTGCCTGCGGCCATAATCCACTCATTTTTTGTTGATCTGTTGAGATCCAAGCTTTTGATTGGAGCCCATAGTGTTCCTTGCGTAATGTAATGACCCGTAGCTCTATTTTTCAATCGAACGATTGGGGTTCCATTGTTTACGGTCTTTATTTCTACGTACCAATGCGAAGTCTGATCGTTCGTTGGCATTTTTCCATACTCGACCACACCGTCTTTATTTTCAAACAAATATTGACCTGCCCGATACTGATTAAGAATACGAACTGGCTCAATCTCAGAAGCCGGCTCCAGCATCCACTGCGGACTTTCCCAGGCTGCGCCTATGTCCGAGCTGACTTCGGCAAAGCCCAGTTGGTCTTCCTCATGTATGAAGAGGTTCGTTCCCGGATTCGTAGCGCTTTGAATCGTTGTATAGCCTACCCTGCTTGCATCTTTGATGATCCACTGATCCATTGTTGAACTTGTTTGAATATCCCTACTTGTCAGCGCATCTTTCCTTTTAGCCACATTTGCCATTGTTATGTAGTGACCTGTCGCCCGGTTCTTGAGCCGTTTGAAACCTTCCGTTCCCGGAACAGCTTCAATCTGCCACTGCGAGGTGGGGTCCGTAATATTCGTGAATCCATATCTGACAATGCCGCTTGAGTCTTCATAAAGATAATTGCTTTTCCATTTATTTTTGAGGCGTACAAAGCCTGTTACTGAATCTGCAGAGGAAGTATTTAGGTTAGATGACGTTGAAGGTGAAGCGTAAGATTGGGTCTGAAAAGGCAGCACTAACAAAATCGCCAACCATAACAAAATGATTTTTTTGAATTGTGACATTCCGGTTTATACCTCCAAATGGATTGATTGCAAAGCTGCTTCCATCAGCCTGGCTTCGAATGAGTTGAACCTGTTTACATACCCTTCTACGCAAATCCTATCGAGGGTTTTCACCACCTTTTCCCTTTTAAAATCAAGCAGAAATGTAAATACGAGGGACATGATTACTATGCTGTATAAAGTATATGAATACGCTTACTTACGAACAATGTGCAATATGACGATAATCATGTGTAATATACTTGAATTTTTGCATGTACAGATCCGCAGGCGTAGTTTTGGGTTAAAATAGTAACTATACAGCGCACAAAAAGAGCCGCTATTTTGAAGCGGCCCTTCTGCGTTTTAGCGATTATGCAAAAAACGATTTCGAATATTACGGATTCACGGTGATCGTAAAAGTTGAAGTTGTATTCTTAATGTTTGTGACATTGTTGATAAATTTCAGGTTATTAAACGTCACGGAACCCACAGCAGGCCCTTGACCAGGTTCAGGCAATTCATTTGCCCAAATTCCAACCCCTGATTTAGCATCGAAAGCGTCGCCGCTTTTTTGAGCGCCTGAAATTGTGATGTTGGTAAAGATGGTATCCGTTATTGGATTTTGCGGACTGCCTCCGCTGTAATTCGTTTGGAACATGATTCCGCTATAGGTAGGATCAATGATATCCACATCACTAACTCGTATCCCCTGGAATACCTTAGAAGCTGAAAAGACCCAGATACCAGGGAATGTTTGATTACCCCAGAAATGTCCGCCAGCACGTACGATCGAGATATTTTGCAAGTTTGTTGTCGGCAAAGCGCCAAATCCGTTCATTGGATACCCAAAATCAAGCGAACTGATCGTGATGCCGGAATAACACAAAGTATCGGCTATATAGATGTTCCGGAACGTATTGGCATATCCGCCATAAACCGCAATACCTGCGGCACGCCATGTTAAAATGGATGTGAGATTTTCAAAAATATTATCTCTCTCATCAGCTCCTCCTGCATCAATAGCCGAGAACAAGGCAAAACTGTCATCACCCGTCGCACGGGCTTCATTGTTACTGACCAAGTTGTTGGTACTGCCATTCGTCATATTTATGCCGTCGGCAAAGGTGTCGCGAATTCTTGAATTCTTAATTGTCATGTAGTCTGTGTTTACACCCCAATACAAACAAACCTGGTGTTCAACCCATATATTGTCGATGAGAATGTTTGAAACGTTGGCGAAGTCAAAGACTTTTCCTGGACCATCAATACGGGATGTGTAATTGCCAAAGTAAGCAAAGTTTGCAAACGTGGAGCCATTGGCTGTTGAGCTAGCCGTGAACCCAATGTCTGTATTTGACTGGCTTGCCGGAGCTATAAAACGCGTGTACCAAGGTCCGGCACCGATAATTTTTATCGCTTTGCCGTATACCTGAAATTTGTTGGAAGTATCGTAATTTCCTGCAGGGAGGTAAACACCAACAAGGGTGCCTGTCGTATCCATGCGAACCTGATCAAGAGCACTCTGTACAGCTTGTTGCGTAAAGCCTGATGGAGTCACATATTTTGCAGGATCAGGGTTAGCAATGGGAGCGACTTGCTCAAGACTGACAAAATCGATGGCATACGTCGTCGTATTGGCAGCATCCTTCTGCAGTCTGATCGTGCTTCCTGCTGGAATAGTTGAATCAAACATGATGTTGGCTTCATCGTAAATATGACGTGGAGAACCTGAACTAGGCGAATTGCCGGGAGACGTCTCCGAACCATACAACCACGCATATTTGGAAGTAAGGGTAATCGCTTTGGTGAAGACGCCATTGACATAAATATCTAGCGTATTCGTTATTCCATCTCCTCCAGCCGCATCCGGGATTGAGAATCGAGTAACGAGGGTATTGGTGCTTGCTTTTGTCGTGAATTCAACATAGCTGCCAGTTGTATTCAGAGTAACCGCTTTTCTTCCCGAAGCTTCACCGGCTAAGTCACCGATCGTTCTGTTTGGACCTATGACAGCAGCACCGCCGCCAACCACTCCATCCTCAGCTTCATACATATCATATGGCATGTTCGCACCGCGACCAACGAAGAAGGATTGTGTCGTGATGTTGTTGGTTTGCTTCACTGCAAGCTCGTTAGCATCGACAGCCACATCTGTCTTCAAATTATATTTACCGTTCGCAGCGGTCCAAGTGCCCATTTGAATAGGATTGGTTGCAGCTCCGCTAGCAATCGTACCCGAGTAGGAAGCGGTCAATGTCTTCACAACCGCATTAGTAGCAGCATCGGTAAGCGTCAGTGTTACCGAATGGGCTCCACTGGCGGAAGCAACAGTACCTTGATTCTTAATGGAAACGGAGTAGCTTACAACATTTCCGGCAGATGGATTGCTCGGCGTCCAACTAACCGATGATGCGATCAAATCAGAGCTTGCCACTTGACCGACAACCAGTGATGTTGGATTCGTGAAGCTATTATTCGTTTCATTTTGTTCGATGACTGCATTAGCTTCATCAACCTTTGAACTGAGCGTATAGGTTCCAGCATTAAGTGCACCGATATTTTTGGAAACCGTAACTGAGCTTCCCGCCGCTAAAGCGCCGACTGAAGCTGAACCAGCCAGCGTGGTTCCCACATAGAAATTAACGGTTGTAGCTCCAGATGAAGCTGTTCCCATATTTTTCACCGTAGCGTTTAACGTAATGGCATCGGTCTCAATGGGTGAAGCCGGAGAAGATGACATTCCCGTAATCGTTAAGTCCGGATTTGGCGCAGCTGAACCATACACTTCGAACTCAGCAATCTGTCCGCCCCCAGAACCGGAGTTTGTGGTGATTTTAAGCTGGACGTCGCTAACCGTAGCTGTTAAAGGAATAGTTACCGTATTTCCCGAAGCAGGGTTGAATGTATATACGGTTGCTGGGATTAAACTTGAAAAGTTTGACGTGTTTTGATTATGTCCAAGCACCTCAATGGTCTGAGTTCGTGCAGCCCATACGGGGTCAGGGTTCAATTTCAACACAATCGATGTCGTATTCGCATTGGCTCCCAAGCTTACCGTTAAGGTATTCGGATTGCCGCTGCCTTCCCAGTAAGTCGTAACACTGCCGTCGTTCGCATTTCCTTGTACAAAAGTGAACACGGAGGACGAGGCTGCGATGGGTTTACCTAATGCTAAATTTGAATTAGGACCTGGTGTTGGTGTTGGTGTTGGTGTTGGTGTTGGTGTTGGTGTTGGTGTTGGTGTTGGTGTTGGTGTCGGTGTCGGTGTTGGTGTTGGTGTTGGTGTCGGTGTCGGTGTCGGTGTCGGTGTTGGTGTCGGTGTCGGCGTTGGTGTTGGGCCCGTACCGACCACTGTAATATTGTCCAAATTAACAACGCCTAAATCGGTCGTGTCATATTTGTAGGCAATGGTATTGTTACCGGCATTTAATACCAATGTCTCACTTTGGGTGGACCAAGTATCCCAATTCGGCAAACTGGCTAGTGAGGTTTGTTTAATCTTAGTTCCATTGACAAATATACTTAGAGTCTGAGTTCCGCCATTTGCATTTCCATATTTCAAGGTTACATTATAGTTCCCCGCAGTAGCTGCGTTGACATTAAACTGTGTCGTAGCTCCTTGGTTCCAATAGCCGTCAACAAATCCAGTCCCTGTGTAGCCGGTATGATCTGTATTGACTTTTGCACCGCCAGACAACACTGCTGCTTCCGCTTCATAAGTTCCAGCCGGTGTTGGCGTTGGAGTCGGTGTTGGAGTTGGAGTCGGCGTTGTAGTTCCATATACTTCAAACTCAGATAATTGTCCAGCTGCCCATCCGCTATTAGAAGTAATATTCAATTTGACATACCTTGCGCTGGTACCTGTGAAATTAATCGTGACCGTATTGGAGCTAGCTGGATCAAACGTGTAAGAAGCAGATGCAGCCACCGTGCTATAGTTTACATCGTCTGTGCTTCCCAGTACCGACAAGGCTTGCGTTCTTGCTCCCCAGCCTGCTGGAAGCTTAAGCACCACTTGATTTACTGTGCTTGTGCTGCCAAGATCAACCCGAACCCATTGCGGAAAGGCATTATTGATACTTTCCCAGTACGTTGCTTGATTGCCGTCATTCACGTTGGTTTCTATGTAAACATCGTTATGACCGCTTGCCGTAACCGCTTTTCCCAATGCCAAATTCGTTGCCGCTGATGAAATTGAAGGAAAGAATGAAAACTGTGTGATGATTAAAGCCATAACCAGCAAACAATTTATGAATGGATTTCTTTTAAAAGAATGCCTTTTTGCAGACATAATCATCCTCCTAGTCTGAAAATGCTTGAATTCCATACTTCTAATGGATTCCCTCTAAAACGTATGCGCTTTCAAAGGTGTAAAAGTCAAACGTCTTTACAAGCACCTCCCGTCTTATTAACTCAAAGTTTGAAAAGTCTTACTCATAAATTATAGCTAAGTTGTTAATTATTTCCGATGAGCATTATTACGATTAACATGTCTAATTCTAATTAGTTTGCGTTTAAAAAGTTGATTGACTTTATTGGTTTCGTCCAAGATAATACGCGTATAGGTAATATACATAAACTGGCAGGTGATTTATGAAGAAAAGCTTGGCACTGTTTTGTTTATTTTTAGTTTTGTTGATCCCCAGTTCGAAAGCGTACTCATATGAAAATGGCGTTGAACTAACAAACGGTTCATTCGAATCTGTGGAATCAAATAGGCCCACCGGATGGACGCAAGATGCGTATCAGCAAGGTTCTGATGTGAGCAATTTTACGTTGGAAAGCGGCCAGGCACATGCAGGCAATCATTTTTTGCGTGTTCATAATAGTCAACCCAATGACGCTAGATGGATCCAGCGTGTGCAAGTGAAATCCGGCGCCATCTATAAGCTCTCCAGTTGGGTTAGGGCAAGCGGTATCGGATCCGATAAGACTGGCGCTAACATTTCAGTGCTTGGAGTTGGTTCCATGTCCCGGGACGTCAAGGAGACGAACGGGAAATGGGAACTAGTCGATTTTTATGGAAAAACAAGTGCCAACCAGAAGGAGATTGTCGTAGCTGTGCGCCTCGGAGGGTATGGAAGTTTGAATACAGGCACAGCTGATTTCGATGATTTTTCAATGGAAGAAGTGGCTGCTGTTCCAGCTGGGGTACAAGTCTTTTCCGTTTCTCCTGACGATCAGCCCACTTCCGTTACTAATCATGCCACCACGAGCTCTCATACAGGTTTTTTCATTTTCACCCTAGTATTTTCTCTCTTGTACGTAATCATTTGCATTCGGATGATAGCAAAAGCGCCTGATCACAACAGTAAACTTACAGATCCAAAGAACATTGCTCCCACCTATATTGGACTGCTTATGTTTGCAGGCTTTGTCCTTAGAACAATTGGTGCCCCTCTCATTCAAGGGCATCCTATCGATTTCATCGATTTCAGCGCTTGGTCCGATCACGCTTTCACGGCAGGCTTGCCCGGCTTTTACAATGATCAAATGTTTGTCGATTATCCTCCCGGCTACATTTATATCCTCTATGTGATCGGGGCGATTAAGCAGATTTTCTCTCTGAATTATCAATCGGCGGCGGCCATCATTTTGATCAAACTCCCTGCTATCATGGCTGATCTTCTCACTTCGTATTTGATTTATGGACTAGCCAAAAAGCACATGAACCATCAAGTTTCCGCCCTATTTGCTTTCCTATACCTCCTCAACCCTGCTGTCTATCTGAACTCTACGGTTTGGGGGCAAATTGATTCCGTCTATACGCTTGTAATTTTCTTCATGATTACGGCTCTTACCGATAAAAAAGTTCCAAAAGCAGCCGGGCTACTCACCCTAGCCTTCCTGATCAAACCACAGGCGATTATTTTCACCCCGCTGCTGCTGTATCCATTAATAACACAAAAAAATGTGAAAACGTGGGTTTCTTCACTTGCTATAAGTGCAGTTGTTTTTGTCCTTGGCGTGCTTCCCTTCTCTCTTCACAAACCATGGTATTGGATTCTGGATCTGTATAAATCCATGTTTCTAAGTTATCCTTATGCATCATTGAATGCGGCTAACCTGTATACCCTATTCGGTTTCAACGGCTCGCCAGCCTCAACGAAGTGGCTTTTTATGAGTATGAGCACTTGGGGAAATATAATTGTAGTGGCTATTGTAGCTATTACCGCATTTTTGTTTTTCAAAAGTCGAGACAATTCGAGATTTTACTATTCAGCATTTCTCATCAGTTTGCTCGTTTTCGTATTCAAAACCGGTATGCACGAGAGATATGGGTATCCTGTCGTTCTGCTTTCTCTGATTAGTTATTTAGGCATAAAAGATAAAAGAATCCTCTATTTGTTCATTTCGCTAAGCTTCACCCAATTTGCCAACGTAGCTTATATATTCAAATATAGCTTGGACCAGCAGTACTTCACGAGTGGCCCTGATATTTTCATGAAAATTGTGTCCCTATGCCATGTGATTCTTGCTGTTTATGCCATTTATGTAGGATGGGAGATTTATATCAGAAACAACGTTCAGCTCTTTAAATCTAGAAAATCAGATCAACAGGAGAACAAACTCTCTAAATCAGTGTCCAAGCATACTGAGCTGCAAAAGCAAACCTTTACGCCAATGAAAATGCTCACCAAACTTACCAAAAAAGATAAAACTGCCATGACTGGGTTGACGCTGCTCTTCGCCGCCATTGCACTGTATCAGCTCGGCTCATTCAGCGCTCCACAAAAGGATTGGAAGCCAAAGCTCGCCCAGGAAAGCTTCTACGTAGACTTCAATCACATCGCATCTATCAATCGCGTCATGTGGTATGGCGGTATCGGAGATGGCGATTTTCAAATCGAACAGTCGAACGATACCATTCAATGGAAACCTGTGACCACCATTTCCTTGAACGGGGGAACCGTTTTTCAGTGGAAGCAGTCCCCTGTCTCTTTCTCAGCGCAATTTGCTAAGATTACCGTAGTTAAACCAGGTGCATCTCTTTATGAGCTTGCATTTATGAGCGATCAGGAGAAGGAACCCATCCTTATTTCCAAACAGATTCCCTTGAACATGGGCAATGATTCTTTGGCACAAGCACAAAACCTATTTAACGAACCCGGCACCGTTCCGCGCCAACCTTCGTTTATGAACAGCATGTATTTTGATGAAATCTATCATGCCAGAACAGCCTTCGAGCATTTACACAGCATGGAGCCTTACGAAACGACCCACCCGCCGCTGGGAAAAGTGCTAATATCCATGGGAATCGCCATGTTTGGCATGAATCCGTTCGGATGGAGAATCGTGGGCACGCTGTTTGGTATCGCGATGATCCCACTTATGTATCTGTTCGCTAAAAAATTGTTTGGAAAATCCGAATACGGGTTTATTGCCGCTTTTTTGCTAGCCTGTGATTTTATGCATTTTACTCAGACAAGGATTGCTACCATTGATGTTTACGGTGTATTTTTCATTATGATGATGTACTACTTTATGTACAAATATTACGTGCTCAGCCTCAGCCGAGCTCCTCTCAAAACTGCATTGATCTCGCTTAGCTTATCAGGGTTATTTTTTGGTATCGGCGCTGCTTGTAAATGGATTGACCTCTACGCTGGTGCTGGTTTGGCTGTAATTCTAGGCTTAGTTTTATACGAAAAATATAAAGAATACCGACATACAACACTTCTTCTAACAACACAAGCCAAACATAAATCGAATACATCAGCTATTCGTCAAACGCAAACTCTCGCTCACAGTTTCCCTCCCTTATTATGGAAAACAATCTGTACGGCATTCGTCATGTTCGCTCTTGTTCCGGTTGTCATTTACACGTTAAGCTATATTCCCTTTCTACGCGTTCCCGGACCGGGACACGACTTATCGGCTGTACTCTCTTTCCAAAAATTTATGTACAACTACCACAGTCACCTTGTAGCTACTCATCCGTTTGCCTCCTCATGGTGGGAATGGCCTATTATTCGAAAACCGATTTGGTACTATGGGCAGGTTTCACTCTCACCTGACCAAGTTTCCAGCATTGTCGCCATGGGGAATCCGGCCATTTGGTGGCCTGGCATCTTGGCCGTTTTTGCAGCCATCTATATTTGCCTGAAAACGAAAGAAAAGTGGATGATGGTTGTCCTTATCGGACTAGCGGCGGAATATGTGCCATGGATCGGCGTACCTCGGCTCACATTTATTTACCACTTTTTCGCGACCGTTCCTTTCATGATCCTATGTATCACTTACGTCATTAAATATGCCCATGAACATTTGAAGCTTCGAGCAAAATGGATCTATATATATTTGGGCACAGTGCTTCTCATGTTTATCATGTTTTATCCGTGTTATCCGGTGCTGTCGTCAATAAAAACTACGTCAGCTATTTTCTAAAATGGTCTTCGTCTTGGACATTTTTTTAGGCTCATGAAAAAGGAAGGGGCTTCCCGCGGGGGCTCCTTCCCTTTTGTATTCAATGCACCATCTTATTTAATAGATCTTCTACTTTTGCTTGCATGGATCGTATCGTTGTTTTCCTATATTGAATACCAAGCCGAAGTACCTTCAATTGCTGTCTTCGGGAAAGCCTTCGAAATCGGGGCTCCCTTTTCAGAAAAGTACGAATGATCGTCCAGCTGTTGACTGCAATCCGTTCCGGTGAGATTTCGGGAATATCATAAGGCAGCGGTCGTTTCCTGAAGCGATGAATCCAAGTTCCTACACTTGTTGAAATTTTTCTTTCATCAACCAGACATACAGCTGCACTTTTTTTTGTATGCTTTTTGAGAAAATCGAAATGATGATGTCCGCCCAGAATGACGTAACCACCTTCTTTTCTGCTTTTCCGAACAATTAACAGATGCATTAGATCCTGCGCAACTTTTTTTAACTCCTTATTTCTTAGTGAGGTCTTAGCAGCGATACTTTCCGGCTTAATTTTACTTAGAGGTATATATTGCACTGTATATCTCAACTGTACCCCTCCTCGTCACACCGTTGTTTAATGTCATCTATTCTAAGTGTATTCTGTTAGTACTGCAGTGTGAACTCCCGCTCATAAATGTCGCTCATTTTCTCTACACCTTTACTTTCTTATGTGACGACAAAAAAAAACAGCTCTCCTTCGGAGCAGCTGTCCTTCCTTTACTTCTATTCGTGACAAGCTTCTGTCAATCTGTTTTGTGACCGTAAATTTGCAGATCATGGATCGACCAATAATTTCCTGCTTTCGCTGCCTGGACAATCTTAACATAGCGAGCATTTTGTGGCTTCAAGTTGATTTCTAGAACGCTTATGCCAAAACCCGATGCGACTGGTGATCCCCAATTGAAGCCATCAGAAGATACATATACCTCGTACTTCCTTGGATAATCATTCGGCGAGTTCTCCGTTCTCATCACGATTTGGTTGATTGTGAACGAGGTCTTCATATCAATTTGATAAAATTGCCCGGGTGCTTGAGCTGTCCCAGTATCCCAGCGCGTATAGGGACTGCCATCAATCGCACCTTGAGGTTTGCCAGAACTGCTGGTTACTTCCCATTCTTCCCGCTTTAGCGCAACTTCATCGGCAGCTGTCACCGTTGCCGCCGGTGAAACCTCTTTTGTACCTGAAACCCTGATCTGATACATGTATGGGTTCCCAACCAAAGTATCCGTATCGACAAAGCCAGTATCTGGCACTTGTTCAGCGATCACCTCATAGCTGCCCTCAGCCGTACCCATTTTTCGTAAAACATCGTAACTATGTGCTCCTTCCGATTCTTTCCAACTAAGTTCAATCGCATAATTCTCTATTGGCTTTGCCTGAATCCACGCAGGTGCGATCGGTTTTACCCGATCTGTCCGTGTTAGGATATACTGTACTGCTTCACCTGGCTGCAGCGTTTCCTTGAATTCAAGCTCAGGGGCTGCTTGCAGTCCTGTCAAATACGTACGAGCGGATTCATAGGTATCACCCGCTCCGAATCTTTCTCCCTCGTACAAAGCAGCTTCGGGCATAGTGACTTTCGCATGGATCGTTTGCGTGCTCGTCCCAAAATTTACGAAGTTCAGCAGAATTTTGTCCGACTTCTCTCCTGATCCTGGCAATGGTGGCAATGTCGATGTATCCACGCCGCGAAAATAAACAAGCTTATCAGCCAGCTCCGACTTGTTGGTGAGCTCGTAAACCAGCGGTTTCCCGTGCGTGGCATAGGCTAGATTCAACCTGCGCATAATCCCAACTCGTGTATCTTTGTCCACTGAGTTCTTATGAATCTTCATTTGAGCCGGGTTTTGATGATTCAAATCATTCCCCGACTCGAACAAGGCATATTGCGGATAAAACGCTGCATGCTGCATAAACATATCGGCATAACCGATATGAGCCCTCATAATCCGATCGAAGACCGCCGAATGGGGCTGCGTAGCACCAAACTCTTTGGGATCCATATGACTATCCGATGTCCCATACTCCGTATTCAACATTAGCTTCTTGAGGCCATCCTCTGATCCTCCGAAGGTTTGCAGATTTTCTAAGAAGCTTCCGTCCTTATTATCGGAATACGAAGTTCCGTAAGCATGTCCATTCGTTAGATCTGTCAACTCTTCTAATTCCATTCGCTGCGCCGGATCGTCTTCCCACCCGTCGGGGTCTCCACATTTAAACATGCCTGATGAGGTTTGATTTCGACATGTTCTAATGTTGTACTTAGGCGCATATGCCCAGCCGGGGGCCACTGTTTTTACATGAGGAGCAAGTTCAGGAAGATGGGTTTTTAACCACTTTGCAATGGCTATATTCACCTCTTTGGAGCGATTGAACAAGCCTGGCTCATTATCAATCTCATAGTATTGAAACATGGATCCGTACTGCTTCACATAATCCAATAATTTATTCTCGGCATCTGCTGGCAGTGTGCCATCCTCTTTCAGTTTAATATTTCCTGTATGCAGATGAAGAGCTACGGCCCCAGTGTGATAATCACGCAAGGTTTCGTAATACGATTTGATCGACGAACACCCCATTTTTACATCAGTCGCACAATCTACCCTCATCACATTGCCGCTGTAGGCGATTCCTAACCATTTCAATACATACGGAAGGTGCCTTACTGCTCCCTGATCATAGTAGAACGACAGATTACTTACCTTCGTACCGGATTCCACATATCTCCCATGAATCGGTTCTTGGGCAGGTGAAGACAGCGCATCCAGCGCGAGGTAGTCCCATTTCCACCAGAGAAATTTATTCTCATCTGCCGTACAATACAAACAGCCTATGGCTGACAGCTTCAATTCGTTAGTTCCCAGCTGCAGCTGCTCCTTAGGAATATAAAGCTCATATAATTTCTTGTACGGGTAAGTACTTGTTGTTCCCCCGACTCCAGCAATCTGGATGATGCCGGAAAGCATCTTGTTGGAGAAAACCGCCATCTGTGGAACGGCTTTATGAGCATCCAGAATTCGAACACGGAAATGAACGCCAAATTCGGGTATCTCAGCTAACGAGAAATGGATCGCAAAGGTAGGATTCAAGGATTTATTAAGACCTTGAGGTACGCTGTCCCAAACATCCGTCTGATTCAAGTCGGGCGTAACCGTGTAACTGCTCTGTCCTGCACTTTCTTTTCCAAATTCCAAAAAGGAGTCGTTCTGACTGCCCAACATCCATATTTGATTACCAATCTGATTAGAAGCTGTCATCACTTTTACCAAATCTGTTTTTGCCGATGCACCATAGTTATTCGAAGCCGAGGTCAGGATCAGTAAGATCAACAAGGCAGCTGGTACAATCACATATCTCATCATGTTAGATACCTCTCAACCATCAAGGAAGTAATAGGGCACTCGCGGGTATAATTTCTTTCACTTGGGACGGGCTCGTCCACATGACTTTGGCAACAGCACCATTCGTATTATCATAATATTCGACCTTGAGATCAACAGGCACGCCTGCGGTAAGCGCTATGGTTCCGGATCGTTCCACCCAGCTTTGATTAAACCAACTATCAATAACCAACACACCATTCACCCAAACTCGGATGCCATCGTCACTTAAGGTTGAAATCTTATAGGTTTCCGTATATTTGGGCTTAAGTTTCCCCGTCCATCTCACGGAAAACGTATCTGCTTGCATGGAAGGAAAGGGAGCCGCCGTAGACCAATTGAAATCAATCTTAGCATCCACCTTCGTTTCCTTCAGCGCGGTCAAATCCTTATTATCGTAATATTCTGCTTGCAGCCCATATCTCTCATCCTGTAAGACAGGTTGCAAGAAAGGTGGAGAGACTGGAGCTTTCATAGATTGAAGAGACTCTCTGGTTAGTAATTTGGAATTCGTATAAAAGGTTTCAATTTCTTGAAGGTTATTATTTTCGGCCAGCATTTTGCCCCAAGTCATCAGATAGGCCCATTTGGGCTGCTCATTCAAAATAGTACCGCTAGGCAGCTCACCATTTTCCCCCACCGCTACAGGCTTACCATTCGCTAATTCAACAATTTTCGCGTAATAATCCGGATGGTAATCGTTGTCATAGATATCAACGGCGAGAACATCCACCTTATTTTCTCCAGGAAAAGTGGCTGTATACGAGTCAGACCATGCATTCGGTGCATTCGGGCTCCAAACCCAAAGTAAATTGTTCAATTTATGCACATTTACGAAGCGGTCGTACATGATATTCCATAAGGCAGGGAAGTTGCTCTTCTTGCCCCACCAGAACCAATTCCCATTCATTTCATGATACGGACGCCATAAGACTGGAACACCTGCATCCCTTAGTTTCCCTAAGTACACGGCTGCTTTATCGAGATCTGCCAGCAATTGCGTGTTCTCGGGAGTACCTGGCGTAACATACTTATCAAAATCGGCTTGGCTCATTTCCTTCTTTACATTCGACCAGCAAAGGCATGTTCCAGGAATACTTTCATGAAATGATATCGTTACCAGACCGCCAGCCTGGTTCCACGCAATCGCACTATTAACCACCTTTTGTCTTTGATCTGCCAATTGACTTTCAGTTTGATCCATAATGGCGCCGAATTCATAACCATGAAGCCCCGGATATTTACCCGTCAAGCCTTTGACTTGATTCGTCCATTCATCCGGATTTTCTAAATAATCATGCTGCCCGCTAATGATGCTTACCCCCGAAATGGCATACAATTGCTGCAGTACAGCCTTTGCCTCATACGTAGCTTGTGAGTTGATAGGAACAACTGACGCATTCGTTACATTAGGGTGAAGCAAGATATTCGGTGCTAGCAAAGAGAGTAGAAACAATAAGGAAATCACCTTCTTTCGCACACCCGCCTTTCCAAAAAAATCGATCATCATCTTTCCTCCAGTATGGTAGTTTGACACAATGAACCCTGATGTACGCTCCTTACACGCATGCTCATTCTGCTTAATCTACCATACAGGGCATATATTAGATTTGTATAAGCATTATATTAATGTTTTGAAAGTTTTTCCAATTTCAGTTATGCTTTCAAACAAGGAATCGCCTTCCATTCGCTTAAAGTCGAATAGAAGGCGGTTCGTTGTTTCAAAACAAATCTTAAATAAATTGGTGAAGGGGGATATCCTTCCATGCCATACAAATACGAACCGTGTCTTCTTCAACCAATTCGGACCCGCTTTGAACCTCGATAAATTCAACATCCGTTATCGCTCGAATGCTGTGCCTTGTTCCATCTGGTATTCGAACGACATCACCTGGCTTCACTTGATAGAGCTTGTCATTAATGACAATATCCGCAACGCCGCTTACGATCGTCCACACTTCACTGCGTTTATAATGCAGCTGATAGCTTATATTTTTACCTGCATGAACGAGAATCCGTTTGGTTAGCACCTCATTATCTTCGGCATATTTGACATAGTCAATCACGCGATAACGTCCCCACCTGCGCTCCTCGTACATCGGACGGTGTTCAATTTTATTCATGACTTCCTTAATGCGTGGACTTTCTGACTTGCTCGTTACAAGTATTCCATCAGGGCTGACAGCGATGACGGCATCCTTAATTCCAATCACCGTAACAGGGATGTCCAGCTCATTAATCAAATGGGTATTCTCGGAATCCTCAGTCACGATGCCCGTTCCAATTTGCGATCGACTCATTTCCTCTGTCAGCGTATTCCAGGTGCCAAGGTCTTTCCAATAGCCGTCGTAAGGTACGACAACACAACTAGCTTCCTTCTCTACAACTTCGTAATCAAAGCTAATTTTCGTTAATCTATGATAGTTTTTTAGCATTTCTTCATACTGAATCGGGATGCCCTTCTCCACCATGACTTCGATGAGATAGCCTAGTCGGAAAGCGAAGACACCGCAGTTCCAAAGCGCCTTCTGTTCAATCAAGGCTGCTGCCTGTTCACGATTCGGCTTTTCAGCAAAATGGTTAACGTGAAGTGCTTCTGACCCTTCTCTACGTTTGTCAGAGGGAACGATATACCCGTATTTCTCAGACGGAACCGTTGGAACAACGCCCATTAGTGCCAAATTCGCATCCGTTTCGTGCAGAACATACTCTAGCTGTTTGATTTTCTGAAAGAAAGCCTCATCGACATACGGATCTACGGGTAACACCGTAATCACAGTGTTCAGAGGCAAACTTTCGACATCATACATATAAGCAGCCGCAAGCGCGATTGCAGGGAAAGTATCTCTTCGCTCAGGCTCGACAATAAGCGGTGCATCGCCACCCAATTGACTAATGATCATCTCTACCTGGGAGCGGTTCGTCGCCAAGTAAGCATCATCACCGAGCCCCGTATTCTGCAGTTGTCTCCATACACGTTGAACCATGGATTCGCTTCTGCCTTCAGCATCTTCAAGTACCCTAAGAAACTGCTTGGATCTGGAATCATTGGACAATGGCCATAGTCGTTTGCCCGACCCGCCGGAAAGAAGAACCAATTTCATGAATACCACGCTCCACTCGGTTTATTTGTCTATTATCTAGCCAATGCTTTGGGACGGGATGCCCCGATCAAATCTGGTCTCCCTACGGAATAATATTTGAGTCCAGTTCCCTGAACCTGCTCTTTGCTAAATACATTGCGACCATCGATCAGAATCGGCTGCTCCATAACGAAAATGACCTGAGACAAGGGAACCGCTTTGAATTCCTCCCAATCCGTAAGTAAACAAATAGCGTCGGCCCCCGTGGCTGCCTCCAAGGCATTCTCACACCACTGAATCGCCGGATGGTCGATGCGTTCCCGAAATTTCTCCATCGCAATGGGATCATACAGCTTCAGCCGCGCTCCCGCACGAATCAGGGTTTCAACGATTTCGATGGAAGGCGCATAACGAATGTCGTCCGTGTTTGGTTTAAAAGACAATCCCCAGATGCCAACAGATTTGCCGCTAAGCGGACCGAGGGACGCCTCCAGCTTGGATATCACCTTATACCGCTGTGATTTATTCACCTCGACAACCGACTTTAGCAGTTGAAATTCATAGTCGACATTACCGGCTATTTGAATCAACGCGTCTGTATCTTTTGGAAAACAAGAACCCCCATAGCCGATACCCGCACTCAGGAAGGAAGAGCCAATTCGCTTATCTTGCCCCATTCCTTTGGCAACCTCGGTGACATCAGCGCCAACTTTCTCGCAAATGTTCGATATTTCATTAATAAAGGAAATTTTGGTCGCTAGAAAGGCATTCGAAGCGTACTTGATCATCTCCGCGCTGCGAATGCTCGTAACGAAGATTTGATCGGTAAATGAGCGGTGCAGCTCCGTGAGAGGTGCGGCTAAGCTTGGATTTTCAATCCCGAGGACTATCCGATCCGGATGTAGGGTATCGTCGATTGCCGAGCCTTCCCGTAGAAACTCTGGAATCGATACGACGTCGAAAGACTGCATCGTGTTCATGGCAATAATCATTTGAATATGCTCGTTCGTACCAACAGGAACAGTGCTTTTCGTTGCAATGATTTTATAGCTATTCATCGCCTTCCCAATTTCCATGGCCGCTTGCTCGATATAAGTCAGATTAGCCTCTCCATTGGGTAAAGAAGGTGTGCCTACCGCAATGATAATAAGCTCAGATTGACTGATGGCTTGGGCCAAATCAGAGGTAAAGGCCAACCGACCGGCATTCAGATTCTTCTCCATCAGTTGCTCAATACCAGGTTCATAGATCGGAGAAATCAGGTTTTGCAGCTTTTCAATTTTCTGTTCATCGTGATCCACACAGATGACGTTATTGCCCACTTCAGCGAAGCATACCCCGGAAACTAACCCCACATACCCCGTCCCGATTACTGCAATATCCATACGATCAATGCCCCTCTCTGAATTGTTGATAGGCCTTACCCATGTAGTCTTTTAGTTTATCCATGAATGTTTTCTCATCAAATTTCTGCGCATGCTGCACGATTTGCCTGACATCCCATGCATGGTTTTCCACTTCCTGAATCGCAAGCATCAGATCTTCTACCTCTTGCCGTTTGAAAAATACACCATTCACATGAGACACAATCGTGTCTAATGCACCTCCTGCTTGATAGGCAACAACAGGTCTTCCGGCAGCATTCGCTTCCAGCGGTGTAATGCCGAAATCCTCCTCACCAGGAAAGATTAACGCTCGGCACTGCGCCATCATTTGGGTCACCGAACCATCATCCAGTCTTCCGAGGAAACGGACATTTCCTTTGGCCATTGACTTAAGCCTTGCCATATCGGGTCCTTCACCAACGATGTACAAAGGCAGTCCATTTTGATTAAATGCCTCTACCGCCAGATCAATTCGCTTGTACGAAACAAGTCTCGACACAATCAAATAATAATCATCAATGGAAGTTGAGCTATGGAAGCGTGACGTATTAATCGGCGGAAAAATAACATCGGAATCACGTTGGTAATAATTACGAATGCGATTTTTTACGACGGAGGAATTAGCAATAAACTGATTCACGTTAGCCGACGTTTTTTGATCCCATTGCTTAAGCCTATCAATATAGATCTTCAAAAGCCGCTTCATCACACTTGAATTGGATTGTCGCTCCATATAGGTGTCATAATCCCAAGCGAATCGCATCGGGGTATGGCAGTAACAAAGATGGAACGTTTCCTTCGGAACTTGAATACTTTTCATGAAAGCGCTGCTTGAGCTAAGTACGATATCGAATTCTCGGAAATCAAAATCCTTAATCGCAAACGGATATAGGGGAAGCATTTCTTTAAAATGGCTTTTCCCTCCAGGCATTTTTTGCAACCAGGTAGCTCGAATATCCGCATCTCTTAGCTCATCGAGCAGCCGATTATTGCTAAACATGGTCGTATAGATGGGAGCACTCGGGTACATTTGGTGAAAGACTTCAACCACTCTTTCGGCCCCGCCCATTTGAACCAAATAATCATGCGCGATTGCTATTTTCATTTGATCCATCCTTTATTTACTAGTAGGATAATTACGAGTTCGCAATTAAACCTGCATAGTAATGAGTGATTTGGGTAACGGTTCGTTCGATGACAAAGTGTTGTTCCACGCGTTTTATGCCATTCTCGCTCATTCTGCGCCGCACATCAGGATTCTCCAGCAGGTAGCGTATGGAATCGGCAAGCAAAGCGGGGTCCCCGGGTGTAATGAGAAGTCCGGTTTCGCCATTCACGACCGTTTCGGTCGGACCGCCTTCATTAGAAGCAATCACGGGTAATCCAGCTGCCATACCTTCTACAATGACCTGACCAAATGGCTCCGGAGTAATGGACGTATGAACGAGAAGGTCCGCTTGCTGCATTAAGGTTTGAATATCATCCACATGTCCCAATAACGTGACATTGTACAGCTTGTCATCTGCCATTTGCTGAAGCAGCTGCTGCTTGTAAGCATCTTCTCCGAACAAGGCATCCCCGGCTATCCAGAACTGAACCTGCTGATCAGGTAGAAACGACTTGGCCGCCTCGAGTAAAATATGTTGGCCTTTCCACTCCGCCAGCCTGCCAACTAGCAAGACAACGTAAGGCTTCATCCATTTTTTCTCTACAGCAACCTCTGCATGCTTCGTTTTTGCGAAAGCCGAGTAAACCACTAACGTTTTTTTCGATTTCGGCAAATGCAAAGCATTCAAAGTTGAATTCGAATTGGCTATAACGCCGTTCGGCAGAAAGCGGGACATCCATCGTATCGCCTGAGCGACAATCGGTTTCAAGTACGGAACTCCGATATGGTCCCGTATATGCCAGATAAGAGGAATACCAGCCAATTTAGCAGCTACCGCTCCATAAAAAGCTGATTTCAACGAATTCGTATGTACACAGACGACTTGTTCGGCTTTCAATAATTTGGAGAGCCTCTTCCCATAGCTGAGAAGCTCAAAAGCGGCCGATACAGCTTGCAAATTCACGGCATTCCGGTTGCGATTGCGCACCTTATCACTTAAAGGCAGGACGCGAACGTCGATACCTTTGTCTCTTAAACGATCTACGAGCGCCCCCTCTTCGGCCACAATGACTAATGGGTCTACTTCGTTTCCGAGATGGGTAATAATGTTATACAGTGCGACTTCTCCCCCGCTCCATCTAGCGGTATGATCCAAATAAGCTACCCTCATCCTGTTCACGTCCTCCTTTTTTCTCAGCGGTTTCCTGACGATTGCCGCCGTAAGCAATCGTATGTTGATCGATTACGTGATTAAATATACTATCTACCTGTTTGGATACACGATCCCAGGTGTAATTCTCCAACACATGGCTTCTGCATTGCTCTGCGGTGGGCCACTTTTCACGGTGCGGCAATAAGCGAATTAAACCAGATGCCATAGCTTCGCTGCTTTTACCTGCAAACAGCATATCTGGTCGGTATTTCTGAAGAATTTCTCGATTGCCTCCAATCGGTGTCGCCATGACTGGCACTCCGGCAGCCATGGCTTCTACGGTAATTAATCCGAAGCCTTCCAATGCTTGGGAAGGTACAACGAACAGATCAGCAGCCTGATAATAATCAGCAAGCTCGCCATCGGGGATGTAGCCCAGCATTCGAACGCGAGACTGGAGACCATATTCAGCAATTCGGCTTTCCAGTTCTCCTTGCAGCGGCCCTTTACCACCGATGAACAGCACGGCATCCGGAACCGTTCTCGCAACCTCTTTCCAAGCTTCCAGTAATTGAAGAAGACCCATTCGGTTGACTAATCTTCTTAAGGTCAACACCGCTGTCGTCCCTTCCTCCAGCTGCAACTTCCTTCTTATCGCTGTGCGATCCGCAGCCGGCTTTAACCGGGCAACATCAGCCCCGCCTGGAATAATGTGAATCTTTGAAAGCGGGACACCGTACTGATGATGAAGAATATCACGGAAGGTTTCACTTAACACAATGAAGGCATCCGCGAGCCGATATGCTTTCATTTCCCAACTCTTAGCGATCATTGTTTTGATTCGATGCCTCAATCCCTTGCCTTCGAGTCTGATTTCCTCACTCCAAGGACCATGAAACGTCATCACCACCGGAATATTTCGCGCTTTGGCCTCCATGGCAACGCCTATGCTATAGGGAGCAAAGTGGGAATAAACGATATCGATGTTCTGCCCATTCATCAGCTCTGCAGCGTGCTTCCGAAAGGCATCTCGTCTTTTACTCAACTTCATATCAGTTGCGGCAACATTCGTGACACGAATGTCTTGAACGATCGGCTTATTCGCACTGCATACCAGCGCCTCCAACTCATGACGGGCAGCTAAGCTTTCGCAAATATGCTTGAAATAGGTGTTTAGTCCTCCAGGCTGTGCAGATGGCCAACCCATTCCGGTACACAGGATCCGCAAACTATTGCAGTGTAGCATAAGCTTTCCCCTCCTTAATTGGCTCTTCTTGGGACTTTTTCACTCTTTTCCGAGCAAGCCCAAGCTCATACTGCTTCATACATACTAGGAATTCGTATATGCCCCAGAAGAGGGATACCGCAAGTCCTGGAATTCCCTTCTTATACAAGCCATGAACGATATATTTCTGTACAAATCGCAAGGATGGACGGACGATCATTCGCAGCAGGCTAAATCGTTTCCCCGCAGCAACAGCGCCTTCCGCTTCCAGATCGGTATACTTGTTAAACCGCTGAATGTGATCATGAATGCTGCGGAAACCATAATGCCACAGAACACCTGGCACATACACGATATTCTCACTTGCAACATCCGGCGTTTCATGTACCAGACTTTCCCGGTACTGAATTTCGGTACGGTTATATAGACGGACAAGCTTCTCGCCTTTGCCCATCCAGCGTCCTAGAAAGTCACCAATACGTAAGACAGCATAGGCTTTGCTCGGATTAGACAAGTCACTTTTCAACTTCTGAATGGAAGCCGCTAGAGGTTCACTGACAACCTCATCGGTATCAATAACGAAAATCCAATCATAGGTAGCTTGATCACTGCCATAAATACGCTGCTTTGCATAACCAGGCCAAGCGTTCACATATACCTTGCAGCCTAACTGCTCAGATACACGGACCGTTCCGTCCTTGCTCCCGCCATCAATGACAACAATTTCGTCTGCAAAAGGCTTGCAGGAGGCAATCGCACTCGCTATTCTCGTTTCATCGTCTTGCGCAATGATGACAACAGAAATCCGATTCTCTCCCACAGCGTCACTATAGTGACTCATTTCGTTCGCCCCTCCCCCAGTTTCAAACAAATTATTTGGCTTTATATGCTGATATTGCTGAAAGTAACCAACGCACATCATCTTTATTAATCAATAATTTAGGAAGTTTCGTCTTTAAGGTGAATTTGACATTCAATAGAATAAAGACGAATCGAAGTAAACCCGATGATAAGATGGCCATTCCCGCACCGAACAATCCGAACTTCGGAATCAGTACCGTTAGTAACGGGATGACGATTAGCAGCCCTATCCCTTGCAGAATCGTAACAATCTTCGGCTTTCCTAATGCCATGAACGCTTGAGCCAAGACCATGGTTCCACCGGAGATGGAAACTTCGAGGAGCAGCATTCGAAAAACACTGATCGCTTCCTTAAAATCAGGGCCATACAGTAAAGGCATTACGAAAGGTGCAACCAGCATAATCATCAATGAGCAAAGCAAAGCGACACATGTGCTGATCCTATATACACGGAAGGTCATCTCAACGACTTTATCCTTAGGTAAACCCGAGGCTTTCGGGAACAGCACCACGATAATGGATGTAGAGAATATATTGACTACACGGGAAAGGCTTACCGCTACCGCATACAGTCCAAGCTCTGCTGGATTAAGGAGACCGATAATAACAATTTGATCAATATAATAGGAGACATTCCCCATTAAATCGTTGCCGTAAGATCCAATACCGTACCGGATTAATGTCTTAAAGGAGTGAAAAGCATCACTTATCACAAATTTGTACTGATTAAGTAAGCGTACTGTCGTCCATATGTAAAAGGGAACCGCCGGAGCGAGATAAGCCACGGCTGACGTGTAAGGATTCATGGTTCTTGTTAGGATTAGCAGTCCTAAGCCGATGAGCGTACTAAGCGGAACAAGAAAGCGCAGACGGTTGAACAGCTTATATTCGCCTCTCACCTGCATCATCGCATTATTAATCTGAGACAATACGATGAGAGGTACGAGCACCATGGACCATTGCGAGAAAAGGACCACGCTGTCTGAATACGTACGGAGCCAATAGGGTAAAACCAGTATCCCCAAGCTCATTGCAAGTATGCCTGCTGTCAAACCCATGAGAACAGCGGTCGAATAAAGCTTGGCGGAATCCTTCATGTTCTTTTTCACGTTGTAGATAATGGCGGAAGGCAGACCGAAAGTGAAACTAAAGGCTAGAAACTGTGACCATAAGACCATAGCGGCTTGCTCTCCTCGGCCGGATGGTCCTAGAAAACGTGCTGTCAAAATACCTGTAAGCATATTAATCACTAAGATGAGTACACTGAAAAACATCGTTCTGATGGAAGCCGAGATATGACTCTTGCTTGAAAAAAATGCTTTAATGAAGCCGAATAGAGGCTTTATGCGGACTATTTTCAAGTTGACTGGTTGCTGCATCCGGAATTTGCCTCCTCTCTTGAACGATCGTTTGATGCGCCATGATTCCAATTCCTACAACCATCCATAGTAGAAAACCTTTCAAACCCGTATAACCATTTTCAAACACGAGACAAACGATACTACCTTGCAAAGCTGAAAGCCCCAGTTTTCCGTAAGCGGTTATACCGCCGGGTTGTTTCTTTTGGGATAGCAGATAACGGGTGACGAGCCATAAGGCCCATAGAAACAGCAACCCTCCGAGAATACCAAAGGTAAGGAAAATAGCTACGAATCCATTATCGAAAATGCCATATTCACCAAGTGCTCCTCCGTTGCTAAGCTTGGTGCCGACGCCAATACTGCCAAGACCTAACCCCTGTGGTTTAGCAAACAACATAGGGAAAACAGTATGAAAGAAATCTAATCTTTCATTGTAGGAATGATCGTCCTGAATGGCTGTCATTGTATCCAATCGGGCGATCAGCCCCTGTGCTCCAGGCAGCTTTGGAATAATCAGATACATGGCTGCAATAACCGCTGTTAATTGAGCAATCAATTTCCATTTTTGTCTACCCGCTGAAACGGCTGTATAAATGGCGATATCAATGAATAACATGACCCAAGCCGACCGGACTAATGTGATAAGCAGCCCTACCGTTACCAGAATAATACCGATCCAGCCCAGCGGCCCCCGCCACCTTTTTTCCAGAATCATCGGCGCAAGCGCAGTTCCCATATACATCCCTGCGGGTCCCGGGGAATTCAATGTAGAGAACACTCGGATCTCCAAGGGAGACGGGTGACCAATTGAGGTCATCTCCACATGGTTCATCCAGAATGCATCCCAAGGCGGTACCATCACATATTGGATAATGCCATAAACAGCAACCAAGATAGCGGTGTTAGAGAATGCGACAATTAAGCGGTCTAACGCTTTATTATCGAAATGAGATAAGGCAGCATAAGGGATTAACAATAATGGAATCACATAGTTAGCTAAGTCATAGAAAGCTCCGCTCCCATTCTTAGCTGCACCAATCAGACTTCCATACAGCAGCACAATACCCACATAGATGAGCAGCTTGTATATGCGAGATTCCATCTGATGAAACTTAGCAAGGATTGGAATGATAAGCACCGCACTCGTTAACAGCGGGGCAATGCTCAGCAAGGAAACAGAATGGTACGTACCTTCCATCCAATCCTGGATTCTTCGGATCTCCGGGCAAATGACCCAAACGAGCAGGATATAAGGAATCAATCGACGTGAATCTAGCAAGGCCATCACAAATGCGGGAAACAGCAGCATCGACAAGATTGTGATTTGGATACTAAGTTCAGGACTCAGAGTCGCACTAGAATAACCAATGAGTAAAGAGACGAACAAAGCCATTCCAACCAACAGGATTGTCATCCGGCTAGCCTGCATCATGATAAAAGGGGGCTTAATCATTTTGCTTATTTCATCCACTGTTGATTCCCGTCCCCTCCCGTTTCATCTTGAATTGCTTAACTATTTCCCGCCATAGCAGGACCGCAAACATCGCATCGTGAACCAAGTAACGCTTCCATAGCCTTCGCGGTTCTTGGGCAAGACGCCAGAACCATTCGAATCCTGTTTTCTGCATAATGTTCGGAGCTCTCTTCACTGTGCCCGAAATGAAATCGAACGTTGCGCCAACGCCAATTGAGATCGGAACTTTATACTGAAGATAGTTCTGGTAAATCCACTTCTCTTGCTTCGGAGCGCCAACGCCTACGAACACGATGTCCGGCTGCGTATCTATCAGCATCTGAACAATTTGCTCATTCTCCTCCTTTTTCTTCTCGAAACCATAAGAGGGTGAATAACAGCCAACGATATTCAGATTTGGAAATACGAGCTTCAAATTCTTTACCGCTTGCTCCGGAATACCAGCAGCTGATCCTAAGAAAAAGAGCTTATATTGTCTGCTTGCGAAAGCTCCACCTAACTTATTGAATAAGTCGGACCCGGATACTTTCTGCTTGAGCGGTTTACGGAGCATCCTCGATGCCCATATGATCGGCATTCCATCCGCAACAATAGCACCTGCGCCTGAATACACCTTCTGAAACTCAGCATCCTTTCTGAGCTTGATTAAATGATCGACATTACAGGTCAAAATGTAAGAATGATTTTTCTGACGTATGACCTCATCCATATAGGCAAGCAAGTCCAGAAAATCATAATTATCAAAATGTACATCGAACATGGTCACTCTACTCATCAGATCACTTCTTCTTTTTTCGAATTTGTCGTTGACAGAATATACAAGCTATTCAAATACCAGCAAAAAGGGATGATGAATTGAACAGTCGATAAGGTGTTATCCGACAAGGAGTACAGAAAGAACGCCAGGATGAACGCCACGTAGTAAATCTTGATTCTCTGCGGGATTACTCGATAAATCATTCCAAATAAGACGAGTAAAGATAGAAACAACAGGCTGCATCCGATATAACCAGCATCATAATAAAAACGGATATACTCGTTATGGGGAACCACAAATCCTTCATATAAACTTCCATCATTTGCAACGGTAACTGCACCTAGCCCTCTACCTGTCAGAGGAGAATCTTTCACCCCTTTTAAGAAGTAGCTCCATGCTTCGGTTCTTCCTGACAAGTCAATACCCGTGCCGGTCTGGCGTTCAAACGAACGCTTTGTCATATTGTCCCACTGCACATAGACGGCCCCACCGATCAAGACCAAGGAACAAAGCAGCGGGATAATTAAGATTAGCTTCCCTTTGATATACTGCTTAACCATATCGTAGAAATAGTAAGCAGCCATGGCCAGCATGGCGAGAATAGGTCCTCTAGTTCCCGTAGCGATCAGAATCGCAAAGTTAGCAGCCAATGTGCAATAAAAAAACCTGGCTTGCAGCGGATTGCGTTTAGTTTCTATTAAGGCAACGGTAATGCCTAGAAAAGCTAGCATCGCCAAATGGGGTGCGATATTCGCTCCTTGTACCCGAATCGCTCCCGTGAACTCCACATTGAGAAACGAATACAGATGAGCCAATTGAAGCAGGGCCCCAGTTCCAACACTTACCAATGGCAGCAGACAAATGATTCGGATGTGCCTTTGCGCTGTTCCTTTGTTCCATTTGATCATGAGAAAAAAGAAGGGAAGCGTCAGTCCGATAAATGCTTTCAAGGTGAGTGACAACGTCAGCCTTGGATGCCATTCTGAGAAGAACAAGGTAAGAAATAACATGCTGGCGATAGCTGCTATGGGATAGATGAACTTCAATCGAAGTCCGTTTTGCAGCATACTGGGAACTAACAGAATCAAAATGCCAAGCTTATACAGAGAAATAATCTCTAGCCCAGGCACATTCGCTTCGACGATGTAGTTAATCGATATGGCGGTTGAGAGCAGGACTAGATAACTCATTTTCTCCGGCTGGTAGATGGCATAAACGAATGAGAAAAGCACGCCCAGCCCCAAGATACTGAACAGAGGCTGATAAGCAGCCGCTACGCCCACCATGACGGCAAAAAGGACATAAACCGCACCATAATACATCGGTTTTTTGAGCTGTATTGGAAGATCCGGCATCATCAGTATCCTCACCCTGTTAAGTGCATTTTTCCGCGTCTGCTGAGCGTGTCTAGCGTGCCTCGTATGCTTTGCATTCGGCATGTAATCAGCAGTTTTCTTCCTTCGGTACGCGCGAACAAGGCATCTACGGCAATGTAGAGCACCTTGCTTGCAACTTTACCGAGAAGAACAAGCTTGCTGATACGACTCTTATGCATCGAGCCATTCGTAACACCTTGATAATAATAGCGCTGCTTGATCCAATCCTTCGTCAACCGGCTATCCGGGATGAAGTGATCAACCACCATGGAAGGCTGATAAATAATAGCCTTCCCTTCTTTCTTCATCTGCTCAAATATCCAGGATTCCTCCCCAGACAACAGCAGTGTTCCCTTCCTTCCTAGGTCGGTTGGGAACAAGTATTTGTCGTGAAAGGATTTGCGAATCGCCATATTCGCGCCAAATGGATGCCTGTTCATCGGATACTCATGAACTGCTGCTCCCCTATCCACAATCGTATAAGGCAGCTCTAGCGATTTGATCAGCCATTTTGGCCGTTCTGTTTCGAAACGGGGGCGAATCACACCTCCCAGCGCATAGACATCCTCTCGACTATCCAAGGTGTCTATGATGGTGCGAATCCATTCCATGCAAGGAACTGCATCATCATCGAGAAAGGCAACAATATCACCCTTAGCTTCTTGAATACCTCTATTTCGCGCAGCCGAAAGCCCTTGGGTTTGTTCAAACAGATAATGAACGTCCATCCCCCCTGCTTGACGCTGAATAAACGATTGTGAGATCTCACGCGTATGATCTGCGGAATTGTTATCCACAATGAGAATCTCAGCCTTGTCTATCGCCTTTAAAGCAGGTAACGAATTCAAAGTGATTTGAAGCAAATCAGCACGGTTATAGGTACAGATGACAATAGAAACCCTTGGTTTTGGCTGAATCAGCACGACGGTGTTACTCCTTTCCCTTTTGTTCTCTAAAAGGCGTCTTTGGAGCCAAGAAGGACCGAAACTGTCTTCAGGATGATTTTCAAATCATAGAAAATGCTTCGTTTTTTAATGTAAGTCAAATCAAGTTCAACCATTTGCCCGAAGCTTAAATTGCTTCGTCCGCTTACTTGCCATAAACCCGTACAGCCAGGAGTAACGGCTAAACGCTTCTTCTCATATGGTGTATACTCACTTACTTCACTCGGCAAAGCCGTCTTGGCCCGACTAAGCTCATATCACCGACGAGTACGTTCCACAATTGGGGTAACTCATCTATACTTGTTTTGCGCAATAATCGTCCAACGCGAGTGACGCGAGGATCATTTTTCATTTTAAACATCGCGCCTTCAACTTCATTCTGACTCATCAACTGCTGCTTCAGTTCTTCCGCATTGGACACCATCGAGCGAAACTTATACATGGGAAAGAGGATTTCGTCTTTCCCCACTCGATTTTGTTTGAAGAAAACGGCGCCTTTAGGATCTTCCAACTTAATCCAAATAGCAATGATGATAAATAACGGTGTCAGGAAGAAAAGGCCCATGAGGGATAGCATAATATCGAGCATACGCTTTATGAACAAATAGGAAGCAGCGCTTTTCCCCTCTTGCGATCTAGGGGCAGCAGCCGTGTAGTAGCTCTTCTGGGAAATTTTCTGTGGTCCCAGGTACTCATAATCCTCCTGCAATTCGCGCAAGCTCATGGTTTCCACCTCCCAGATGCTCTAGAATTGGCGCATATTGCTCCTTGATAAGGATGGCAGCCATCGCTTCAAGTACATCCGGCCGTAGATCTTTACTCTCCAAGGCGAACGCCATTGTTGTGAGAATGTAACCGAGACGTTCACCCACATCATAACGGATACCGTCAAAATGATAGGCTAGCACTCGTTCTATCTGATTAAGCTTCTGAATCGCGTCAGTCAGCTGAATTTCTCCGCCAGCGCCTTTTTCCTGAAGCTCCAAAAATTCAAAGATTTTAGGGGAGAACACATATCTGCCCATAATGGCAAGATTGGATGGGGCAGTACCTAATTTTGGTTTTTCAACAAAGTCTTTCACTTGATAAAGCCGGTTATTTTGTTCACCTGGATCAATGACACCGTAACGATTGGTAAGCTCTGGCGGTACAGTTTGCACGCCAATAACTGAATTTTCTGATAATTCATATTGCTGAATGAGCTGTTTTAGGCAAGGCACCTTCCCTGTGACAATATCATCGCCTAGCAGCACAGCGAATGGTTCATTTCCAATGAACCTTCTTGCACACCAGACCGCATGTCCAAGACCTTTGGGTTCCTTTTGACGAATGTAATGAATCTCTACCTTGGATGAACGTTGAACTTCCTTAAGAAGCTCCAGCTTCCCCGTTTCCAACAGCTTATTTTCTAACTCGAACGCATTATCGAAGTGATCTTCAATTGCCCGCTTCCCTTTACCGGTAACAATAATAATATCTTCGATTCCGGATTCGATGGCTTCTTCCACGATGTATTGAATAGTCGGCTTGTTGATGATCGGGAGCATCTCTTTAGGCATCGCTTTCGTAGCAGGCAGGAATCTCGTTCCTAAGCCTGCGGCCGGAATAATGGCTTTCTTCACCTTTTTCATCTCTCTCTCATCCTCCTATCGATTATGGAAAGTCTAGCCTTTACTATATGCAATTATTGGTTGAAAACAATGCCGAGCATCCGGGCTCCAGACTGCTCTAATTGGGTTCTCGCTTGCTTCGCCCATTCTCGCTTCGTCTTGCCATTCTTGGCAACTAACATCACGCCGTCACTGTACTCAGAAAGTAAACAAGCATCTGTATAGTCAAGCGTTGATGGCGAATCGATTAGAATGACTTCATATCGCTGCCTGAGCTCGTTCATCAAGGCATCCATGTTGGCGGAGCCTAACAGCTCGGATGGATTCAGCGGTTGACCACCGCTGGCGATCAAATCAAGCCCGATGATTCCTGTCGGTGTAATGATTTCTTGGGCGGTTAACCCCTTATTTAAAAAGTGGACCAGGCCTTTCGTATTCTTGGCACCAAACATCTCATGCAGGGCTGGCTGCCGTAAATTACAATCTAAGACCACGACAGACTTACCTTCCTGAGCGTAGGTAATAGCCAGATTAGCAAGTGTCGTCGTCTTGCCTTCTTGCGGCTTGGGAGATGCAACCATGAGCACCATTCCTTGACCAGCTGGCACAACCTTTTTATAGCGTACCGCTGTACGCAAGGAACGATAAGCTTCGGAGACCGACGAAATTGGATCCAATTCAGCCACAAGAACATTACTTAGCTGTGACATATGCCTTTTCCCCTACCTCTCTGCTTCGTGCACGCGAAGGTTTCGATGCTTTGCCTTTTTTAATTGTTCCGATGGAAGAGAGTACAGGCAGCCCAACGATATGCTCGGCTTCTTTTTCAGAACGAATCGTATCATTCATATTTTCAAAGAAGAAGAAAACACCAATGGCTGCCATCGCCGATAAAATGAAGCTCAAAGCAAGATTGATGACCACACTGGAATTAACTGGCAATGGCTTCACGGCAACATCGGAACTAGAAAGAATCTTGACATTATTCATATTCATCAAGCTTGGTACTTCACTAATGAACGTATCCGCAAGTGTCTTGGTAATCACAACCGCTTTTTCATAGCTATGATCCTCAAGCTCAATTTTGATAATTTGTGTTTTATCCGTGGAGCTCACTTTCAGATTCTTCAGCAGCTCCTTCTGAGTCATTCCGAATTCGGGGTGACTCTGCAGCATCTGTTGAATGATATGATCTGATTTCATGATTTCCTTGTAGCTCTCAATTAAATTCAAGTTCATCGACACATCATTAAGATCTATCGCTTCTTCACTCTTGAACGTGCTGCTAACCAGCACTTGTGTGTTCGCCTTGTAAACCGGCTCGACGAAAGATTTGCTGACATAGAACGTTGTCAGACACGAGAGAAGAACGAACAGCGCAATCATCCACAGTTTTTTGCGAATGAGTACAAAGTAATCCAAGATCGATTTCTCCATGGTACCCTCCCAAAAAAATAGTTAAAAATCGATGAATTCAGTATTGCTTTTCCCAAAAAATTGAGCTATGATATTTGCAATGAAAGCGTTTCATTTGCGATTACACCCACTATCGAACCGACATTCAATCACTCCTTTAGCCAGAGCATTCAACAATCTCTTTTCGACAGAGTTAGCTATTCAGTAGCTAAGGTGAAGCACTCTACGATCATAAGGAATGAAGAATGCCGCTTTTTGTCAGTTAGTTGGTTATACACAAATACTATATGAATTCCCAGAATTATGATATTACCCGATATTATAATTTTTAGGGTCTATTTCGTGTATCCACCAATGGCTATATGTAATAAAGCGATGGTATACTTTCGGACCATGTTTGCATAAATGGCTTACTGAAAACTGCTGACCAGTCCCTTGGATTGCGCTAACAAAGCCGCTTGGGTACGATCGTTGACGCATAGTTTGTTTAGGATTTGGCTAACATGCTTCTTGACTGTGAACTCAGTTACCATCAGTTTCTTGGCCATTCCTTGATTGGACAAGCCCTCTCCTAGACCAATTAACACTTCCCGCTCCTTCGGCGTGAGCTTACTGAAGCTGTCCTCTTCCTCTTTCTTGAACAACATTTCCATCAAACCCGGATCGTAATACTTTTTCCCTTTGAAAATCAACTTAATTGCAAGCAGCAATTCTTCTGGCAGCGCTTCTTTGAGCACATAACCATCCGCCCCCACGGCCTCTGCCCTTCTGACATCCTGCTCCATGGTCGATGAGGTTAGAATGATACTTCGGCAAGATGAATCCTTGATACTCTCAACCACTTCGAGACCAGAGCGATTACCGAGCTTCAGATCCACAATTGCCAAATCCGGTTTCGTTTCCTTGATTAACTCCAAAGCGTGCTCCACCGTTTCCGATTCGCCAGAAATTTCGATGTTAGCTTCAAGCTTTAGCACAGCTGACAATCCTTTTCGCACCAACGGATGATCATCTACGATAACAACTTTCACAGTACCACCTGCTTTCGTTAGAATGGGAATTGCTTTCATGACCTTGTTTAGCCCATCAACTGAAGTTCATTTTGTTCTTTTTTATCCTGATTCCCAGATGGGAGAGTCACTTGAATATGTGCACCTTTTCCTTTCGTGCTCTGAATGCTAATCGTTCCGCCAAAAGAATGAACAAGCAGCTCCATGTTGCTCACGCCAAGCCCTGATACCTTAGGGTCAGAAAGACGTTCTGTAACACTGAAACCACTTCCGTTATCCAAGACCGAAAGCCTTACCTCTTCTGTCTTCATACTGAGATCTACCTTAATGTGACTGCTTCGACCATGACGAATGGCGTTTCCAGTTGCTTCCGATATGATTCTAAACAATGCCTTTTGATAATTGACCTGTAGGCCATGATCATCTCCAGTAACATTTAAGGTTACTTTCACAGCGTGCAGCTTGGACAAGCTGTCCAGATGAGATTTGACGGTAGTGATCCAAAAAGCACCGCCATTTTTACGAGAGCTAAGACTATAAATCGTGGAACGAAGCTCTTGAGAAGCTGCAACAGATGACTCTTGAATGATTTGCAGCTGTTCCTTAATCTGATCTGTTGAAATGTCTTTCCATTTGCGGCTGAGCGAATGTACGGCATACACAATTCCGAAAATGTACTGCGAAACGCTGTCGTGCATCTCATCGGCAATCCGATTCTGCTCCTCGATAATCATCAGCTGGTTCTCGATACGCTCAAGCTGGTGCCTTTCCAGAATGACGGCGCACAGCTCAGATAGAAAATACAGCTGTTTGACGAACCAATGCCTTCCTTCCTCATAGGTGGAGCGCTCAATCTTCACCCCCATCACTCCCCAGAACCGGGTAGACGACTTGATGGGAATTACTAGAAAATCACCATACTCAGGTAAATTCATCACCATACAGCTATCGAGCTGTCTAAGCTCGGCTGCATGCATATCAATAGCTGCAATCAGGGCAGCTTCTACGCCAGCTGGCGTGATACCCTGGGTAATAAGCGGATCATGTCCGCCATTCCCATTGACATCCCAGAAGAAGGACATCTTGAGCTTGGTCAGCTTTAAAGCAAATTCTGCAAAAATAATTTTCAAATTCTCCGATTCACTATGCGTAGCTGCTTCCACGAATTGATACAGCGACTTCATATGCTCCATCGTTTCCGTGGTACGAGCGTTCGCGATCTCAAGCCTACTTTTGACGCCAGCTAATAGTTGAATTGAGAGCGTCATAAACAATAACATCAAGTAAAATCGATTTTCTTCAAGCAAAATAGTGGTTAGCGATTGGTCATTGGCAAAAAAGTAGGAAAATGCGGTGACGAATAAGAAGTAAATCAGCATCATAAACCAGCAATAAACCGAGGATAAATAGCTGGCAGCCATCCAAGCGGGATTGAATACGCACCACAGAAACGGACTGTCCATACCGCCGCTCAGAAGATGCAGGATCATCATCCCCGTCATTTCCAAGCCTACGGTTATTTTAATTGTGCGAGAGGCTTGGCCACTTCGGGAATACATGTCCGTAATCCACTTGGCAAAGATGAATAGCGCCAAAATGATGCCAATTTTAATACTTAACGGGGGGCCACGATCCTCAATGGCATACACTAACGAAGTTCCACCAAGTGAAATATACCGGTACAAGTAAAAGACTTTACTTCCACCAGAGAACATCTTTCTCATCTGTGTAATCATCCTTTAACCGATATTTGTATTTGGTTCCTTAAACAATACTCAAGTTTACCATTATCATAACAGTTAAATTTTTACAGTCAAAAGGGCTGAATATGACTATATACTTCGTATTATTTGTAGTTTTGTGTCTCATAAAATGGAAAATAGTGATTTTCGGGAGTAAAGGTCTAGACGTTTTGATTACATAGACCTAACCATTTGGCGAATAAAAAACTGAAAGGGATTTCAATGCTATAAAAAAATTCATCCTTTTGTACCATAAATTTCCTGTAGGAATTTCATTTATTAACGCTTTGCAAGGTCGTTTTGGGACCTTTCGTACCTCTCACAACACTTTCTCCACCGTTTCGACCTTGATCGATCTATTTTCGACCTCTCAAGTTGCGAGCCAGCTTTTGTTCGCTTCACTTGCTGCTGAGAGGCTCTTTTCGGTCCTCTCACAGCTCTTTCTCTACCGCTTCGCCCCCGAGCGGTCTATTTTCGACCTCTCAAGTCGCGAGCTAGCTTTTGTACGCTTCACTTGCTGCTGAGAGGCTCTTTTCGGACCTCTCACAGCTCTTTCTCTATCGCTTCGCCCCCGAGCGGTCTATTTTCGACCTCTCAGGTCGCGAAACGGCTTTTGTTCGCTTCACTTGCTGCTGAGAGGCTCTTTTCGGTCCTCTCACAGCTCTTTCTCTACCGCTTCGCCCCCGAGCGGTCTATTTCCGACCTCTCAGGTCGCAAGCTAGCTTTTGTACGCTTCACTTGCTGCTGAGAGACTCTTTTCGGACCTCTCACAGCTCTTTCTCTACCGCTTCACCACCGAGCGGTCTATTTTCGACCACCAAACCTGACCAAGTAAAAAAGAACCCGCAAAATTGCGAGGTTCTTTCTGTTTCTGACGATTTTCTGATGATTAACGACGATTTACCTTATCGATAATTCCCTGATGATTCCAATACTTTCCTGATGTTTTACTGAAATTTCTTAATAAACGCAATCGCGTTAGCAATGTCTACCTCAGGCTTTTCCCCAACTTCACGCTCAATGGTCAAATAGCCTGTGTAACCAATGTCGCGAAGCGCTTGAAAGTAGCGCTCGAAATCGACATGTCCTTCGCCTAACGCGAGCTCTCGATAATAAGGTCCTGATGTCGCTGCCTCGGCGATAAGCTCGTGACTCATCGGTTGATAACCTAGTGAGCCGTAAACTTCACGAGGGTCTGCTTGACGCAGTCGGATGCCGTCCTTCACATGCGTGTGGACAATATAGTCTTTCAACGTGATAACCCCTTGAACAGGATCATCGCCAGTCACCATCACCATATTCGCCGGATCAAAGTTAACGGAAACGCCTTTGGTAGACAACGAATCTAGAAAGCTTTTCAAGTGAGCAGCTGTTTCTGGACCGGTTTCTACGGCAAAGTAAGCGCCTAAGCTGCTTGCATACACGCCTAATTCTTCACACGCATGCAGCATCGTTTCATAGATCAGGCCATTGGCTTGCTCAGGTACGACACCGATGTGAGTGGTTACAACCTTGGTTCCCAGCTCAACCGCAAGGTCGAGAATACGCTTTGATTTTTCAATTTTGTCGGCATTCACGGAGTGATCTTGGAAGCCATGTCCGCCCAAATCTCCACACAAAGCAGAAATGCTAAGCCCCAATGACTCGATATAAGCTTTCAATTCCTTACGCGCTTGAGGCGATAAGTTCGCCGGGTCCATTTCGCCTGAAACTGCATATATTTGTACCCCGTCTGCACCGAGCTCTTTGGCTTTCTTCAAACCATCGCGCAAGCCTAGACGCAGACTGTCAACCATAATACCAATCGGATTCCCCATATCTCATCAACACACCTTTCGTATCGCTGAATTCTATTGCCTATTCCACATCATCCCATAGCCTTCTAATATTTTGCAACCCAATCATCGTACCCATTTTGCATTCCTCCATGCCTTCGAATTCCAAGGAAATGAAACCGTCATAGCCGGAGCTTTTAATAACGCGCAAAACTTCTTTCATATCAATATCACCATGGCCCACAATAGCGCCGCGCAAATGATTGCCTTGCAGGGTCTGGAACCACCCCGTGCCTGGATTTTGATAGGAAGGACGAAGGTAAAAATCCTTCACATGGACCATCGAAGCAAAAGGCAGATTATTTTTCACCGCTGCAACGGAATTTTCATCTACACACATGAAATTACCCACATCCAAAGTTGTGCGGAAATTGGAACGGTCTACGGCTTGAATTAACGTCTGAACGCGGTCACTGTGCTGCACAAAATATCCATGATTCTCAACGCTCGTTATGATGCCATATTGCGAAGCGTAGTCAGCAATTTGACGGCAGGCCTCCGCCATACGTTCAAGTTCTTTGTTAAAGTTCGCAATAGAACGATCCTCACTTGATGCAACATCATGGCGCATTCGTTGTACACCAAGCCTTGCAGCAAGATCGACTTCCCCTTTGACCCTTTTAATTTCCTGCTCGTAGGCCTCTCGAGAGTCCGTTAGAAAGTTTGCTCCAATTGCATAATTAGATATTTCGATGCCGCGCGACTGCGCCTTAAGTCGAATCTCATCCGCAAGTTCCAAATTCCCGGGTAAATCAAAGCCAAGGGGCACTATCTCAACATGTTCGCCACCCTGATCGGCAATCCAGTCAATAACACCCATAATGTCCATTTCTCCAGACTTTAGAGCCTGAAATAAACTATACGTACTAACGCCAAGTTTCATATCCGTTCCTCCACATCTGTTCCTAGATAGTTATAACCTGATTTCCTGACCTTTGGCAGCTGATTCATAAATACCGCACAGAATTTTCATCATCGTAAGTCCATCTTCTACAGGACTAATCGGTGAATTTCCAGTTCGACAACAGCTTAAGAAATGACTGATTTCCTGACTAAAAGCTTCTGTTATGTTGATAGATTTGCTATCTGTCTGTGGCGCTACATTCAAAATGGTATCCAGCATTTCCGTGACGAGGACAAGCTCAGGCTCCAATTCCACGCCGCCCTTATCTCCGTACAACTTGACCGCGATTTCATCCTTTTTGGCATGAAGAGTAAAGCTAACATCAACCATCAGGGAGGCCCCATTTTCAAACCGAATTAAAGCATTAGCCATGTCTTCAACCGTATTCAACTCAACATTATAATCGGCAGCTTTATAAAAGGAAAGATTGCGTACATTCGCCCGATTCCCAAGCTTATTATAGGTATGACCACTAACCGATACTGGCTTTGGTCTCCCCATTAAATACCAGCATAAGTCAATCACATGTACACCAATATCGATTAAAGGTCCGCCGCCAGATCGTTCCGAGTCAGCAAACCAGCCTCCCGGATTACCTAATCGACGTAGACACGATGCTTTGGCATAGTACAATTCTCCCAAATCGCCATTATCGATAAAGCGCTTAACGAGCTGAGCATTGGTATCATATCTTCTTACAAAACCAACCTGCAGAATTTTCCCCGTTTCACGAACGGCCTCTTGAATGCGCTCAGCTTCTTCCACTGTTTTGCAAAGTGGTTTCTCAACAAGAACATGCTTGCCAGCGCGCAAAGCTGCAATGCTAATCTCAGCGTGTGTATTATTCCATGTACAAATACTTACAGCATCCACTTCTGGATTCGCCAGAAGCTCCCGATAATCGGTGTAAATATGCTCAACGTTATATTTTGCGGCTTTCTCCTCCGCTCTTTGACGATTCAAATCACATACGGCAACCAATTCTGCGTCTGCTTGCTTCACATAGGACTCAAAGTGCATATCGGATATCGATCCTGCTCCGATTACACCAATTTTCATTTTGTTTATGCTCATTGTAAATACTTGCCTCCTTCGTGTCATATGCAATCAGGATAGCATGATTTTAGCTGAGGTAGAATGCATAGGATGAGCATATCCATGGATTATATGGTCAAAATAAGGCTTTCATTATCTTGGTGATCTTTGTTCTTTGAGCATAAACCAAATATTAGCAAGCCCAGCTATAAAGAAGCTAAACCAAGGCAAAGCGTCCCAACCGAGCATGCTCCCCAAGTCGTACAAATATCCCCCGCCAACATTGCCAATCATAGCGCCGATGGATAAAGCAAAACTGTTAAAGCCAAAATAACTTGCTATACTTCCAGTCCCAGCGAATTCAGATACCATGGTATTCATCATTGGCTGCCAAAACACTTGCCCGAGCATTAATGAAATGACTCCCGCATAAATCCCCAGCATGGATCCCGACATCCCAATTGTAAACAGCCCTGCCGAAATTAGTAACGTTCCTAGTGATAACACGCCAAACGGCTGCATCTTAGTCTGACTTAATTTAGAAAAAGGAACCTGCAGCAGCACCATTACGATGGCTCCGCAGCTATAAATGAAACCGATATTGGCTCCTGCAGCAATCTGATTCACTCGAAATGGAACGGCGATATAAAGCTGAGACTGCAAGCGACCAGGATATCATCGTAAACAACATAAATCGCAGAAAGCTGCGGTTCTGCAGCACTTTTTTCAGCTGTGGCAGCATACCTGCGTCATCTGCTTTTGTTTGTTCCATTTTAATGTGAGGTAAAAAGAAAAGGCTTAACAAAAACGAAAACACGAAAATCAACGTTGCTGTTATACTGACATATTGAAAATGAAAACCCATTAAAAACGCGCCTATTATGGGCCCAACCACAAATCCCAAATTACTTAACATTTCACGTATCGAGTAAACTGTAATCCGGTTTTCCGATGTAGAAAGCGCTGCGTAGTAGGCATAACTGGCTGGTTGGAACATTGCTGCGCCCAAACCTGAGAAGAAGCATGCTAGGATCAAGCCTGGAATATGATTCACGAATCCGAATAGTCCGAATCCTAAGGTACGGATTACTAAACCAATCAAGATCGTACGTTTATATCCAAATCTATCGGCCAAAGTACCGCAGAAAACGGACAAACCTTGTTGACTGAAGCTGCGGATAGCCGATATGACGCCAACCATGGTGACAGTTAACAGTAAATCGTGCAGTAAATACGAGGCAAGCAGCGGAATCATCATATAAAATCCGACCGCCATACTAAATGTATTCATAAACATGACCCAAAACGGCAGTTTAATCGCTGTTAGTTTATTCATAGCTGTAAATTTGTTCATAGCTGATAACATGAGCATTTCCTCGTTTCCTTGTACGATGCAATGTGTCAATTTTAACAAGATACAAGATTCGGCAAGGATTGTATATGGACTTTCTTTATGTAGGCTTGGGTATATTATTGCACATGGCAATTAAAAAGAGTTCGTGGAGGAGCTGTTCACGTCGAAAGCTCTTATTTATTACTATGCTAAATGAAAATTGCACTTTCTGAGAATCGACGATCTCTCACTTAACCTATTCTTCTACTCAAAAAGGCGGCAGAATACGTGATATACCGTATTCTGCCGCCTTTTCTCCTATTAAGGAATTAATATGATTTTCCCTGTGCTTTTCCTGCTCTCTAAGAGTCTGTGGGCTTCCGCACCCTCGCTCAAAGGAAAGCATGTAAGGCTTTCTATTTGAATAACCCCTCGCCGCAGCGCTTCAAAAAGTTCGTGTGATCGCTCGATTCGATTCTGCAAGGAGGTCACATGGTTCCACAAGTCGCCTCCCGTCAGCGTCTTTGAGGTGTCCATGAGCATTCTTGGATCGATAGGAGACGGATCTCCGCCAGCCATTCCATAGAAAATGACTGTCCCCTTCGTTTTGGCTGCAGCGAAACTATCCATTAGCGTAGACCCAACAGAATCGTATACGGCATCTACGCCCTGATGGTTGCTAGACCAAATCTTGACCCCATTTACCCAATCGCTGTCATAACGAAGAACTTCATCAGCACCGGCCTTTAAGGCGATTTCCCTTTTGGCTTCCGAAGAGGTCAAACCGATGACTTTTGCGCCTTTACTTTTACATAGCTGCGTCAAAATCTGTCCAACGCCTCCTGCTGCCGCATGTACGACGATTTCGTCGCCGGATTGAACGCGATAGCTGTCATTCACCAGATAATGCGCCGTCATTCCCTGAAGCAAAATACCCGCGGCATGTTCGAACGTGATATCCATGGGTAATGGTATAGCTCGATCTACAGGCACAGCAACCAATTCCGCATTGGCAAAAGGAACATCCACAAAGGCAATTCGATCTCCAATCTTGATCTGGTCCACATTCGACGCTACTCGTTCAACAATGCCGGCTCCCTCGTACCCTAGAATGAAGGGTGGCTTTCCAGCCAAATGATAGTTGCCTCGTCTCCTATATATGTCGGCGAAATTTAAGCCGATGGCTTCCATTCTCACCAAGATATGACCTGGTTCTAAGCTGGGATCAGGAATGTCTACATACTGCAGGACTTCTGGCCCACCAAATTTTTCGAAAATTAGTGCTTTCATCGACTACCTCCAACAGGCTAATCTTGCTAAAAAATTGTATCACATTCTTCAAGTAAAATAAAAAAGATCAACATCACCAGCAGCACACTGGACGTTGACCACTCGTTTACTTTCTAACTACTGCAACCTGTTTAGGTAATAATGCAAATTGGGCTGGCTCGTTGATAAAAAAACCTTGTACGCCCCAACAATTCATTTCCTTTAACATCCTATATTGCTCATACGTCTCGATGCCTTCTGCGATTACTTGTAAGTTCAGTGCATTGGCCATAGCCAAAATGGCTGAAATCAGCGAAACATTCATTTCCCAAATGAATGATCTGTCTATCTTCAACTTATCTATAGGCAGCAACGTTAACATGCTTAACGAGGAATAGCCGGTTCCGAAATCATCTAAGGCAATGGTAAAGCCTTCGGTCCGCAATCTTCGCAGCGTTTGTTGGACATCTTCCATCGAGTGAATCGTCGTGCTTTCCGTTATTTCTAACTCCATCATACGTGGGTCCACATGCTCATCTTCCAATATTTGAAGCATTTGATCAACGAAAAGAGGTTCGTTTAATTGAATCCTCGAAATGTTGACGGAAATTTTAAATTGAGAACCGTATATCTCTTTTAAAAGATGCCAATCCTTACAAGCTTGCCGGATGACCCAGTATCCAATCGGAATAATCAAGCCCGTTCCCTCGGCAATCGGTATAAAGTCATTGGGCTGGATCATTCCCATATTGGCCGAATTCCATCTTAGCAGAGCCTCGGCACCTATGACTTCCTCCCTGACCGGATTATAAATAAGCTGATAACGCAAATGCAATTCTTCTTTCTCAACGGCTACGGACAGAGCGAGCTCATGAATGAAATTCTCAACATGGTCATATTTAGATGAAGCTTCGAAAATATGAAATCTTTTTCTTCCCGCCCCTTTGGCCTTATACAAGGCAATATCCGCTTGTTTTAACAGGGTTTGGATGGTTTCATTTTTTACACTTTGAGCCACACCAATACTTACACTTAACTTCATTAGATGATCATTTACCGTAAAGGGAGCCGCAAATAGTTGATTAATTTGGTCGGCGGTCTCCTCAGCTGATCGAGGTTCCCCCATGGCTACAACGACAAATTCATCCCCGCCCAATCGTACAAGTATGTACTCCGTACCAAATTTCTCAACAAGACGATTCGCGACCTCAACGAGTACGGTATCACCAACATCATGTCCGAAAATATCATTAATGTTTTTGAAATAGTCCAGATCAAGCAAATAAATGTTCGCCGGATTGTGCACATGCTCAAGCAGAAATCTTCGATTATATAGCTTGCTAAGATCGTCATGATAGGCGTAATGATAAAGTAAATTTTCGTGTTGTTTACGCTCAGTAATATCACGAGTAACTGTGACGATGAACTCCATGTCACCGCTTTCATTAAATATTGGCGTAAGTACACTTTCTCCGCTTAACATACCATTGGGCAGCACAACGCCATCCTCATACTTAATGGTTCGTCGTTCGGTAATCACTCTCGTATATTTCTTATGTAAGTAGTTCGCCATCTGGCTCGTGTTTATATCAAAAAAAGTTAGACCGACAGCATCCATTGTAATTCCACTAAATTTCGTAGCAGCACGATTCACATAATAGTACTTGATATCCGATCCATCCACACTCATGATATAAATCGAGTCTTCCATATTATCCATCATGCTTAGGAGTGTCTTCACATCAAGTAATCTATTCGCAGGATTTATCATAGAAACGACTCCTCTATACTTACACTACCTGTAAACTGGCCTCTTCATTGGCTGGATATAGCATTCGACAAAAGACTTCATTTTCCTTCCATCCTTTCTATTTAAGCATGTCTTGCTACCAGTTAGGGATTTCTATAGAGACTTCTCGCAACCAGCGTGAATCCTTTAATTTATAAAATATATAGTTAATCTTACTCTGTTTTCCGATTCACTTTTCTCAAAAATTGCAGGGTTCGCTCATTCGTTGAAGCATCAAAAATATCGGCTGGTGTTCCTCTCTCCACAATCGCGCCTTGATCCATAAAGATAACTTGATCAGCCACTTCTTTGGCAAAGCCCATCTCATGTGTCACAATGACCATCGTCATGCCCTCGAGGGCTAGATCCTTCATCACCTTTAGCACTTCGCCTACCAATTCCGGGTCAAGTGCAGACGTTGGTTCATCGAATAAAAGCACCTCTGGATTCATCGCCATGGCCCGAGCAATTCCTACTCGTTGTTGTTGTCCACCTGACAGCTGATGAGGATAATGATCGGCACGATCTCGAAGTCCAACCTTGTCTAAAATGGATAAAGCCTTTTCCTTAGCTGCTTTCAAGGATTGTTTTAGGACAATAACAGGACCTTCCATAATATTTTGCAAAACGGTTAAATGGGGAAATAAGTTGTAGTTCTGGAAGACCATGCCGGTGTGTTGACGGATGGAACGGATGTCCGTCTTATTCCATTTGACATCACTTGAGAAAGTCATCGTCGCGTTGGCTATCGAGAGGGTCCCCTGATCAGGAAAATCCAATAATTTCAGACATCTTAATAGGGTCGTTTTGCCGGAACCAGAAGGTCCGATAACAACGGTCGTGCTCCCTTTTTCAACATCCAAATCAATCTGATTTAAGACGTGGAGGTCCTGAAAATGTTTATGTATGCCTTGCATTCGAATCATGCTGGGCCCCCTCTTACTTAGAAATGTTTCGTTCATAGTGGATTTCTAGCTTAGATTGGAAATAGGAAAGTACGGTACTAAAAACTAAATAAACGAAGGCCACCTCGATATAAAGCCATAATGGCTCATACGTAACAGCTGCAATCTGCTGCCCTTTCTGAAACATTTCCGTAACTGTTATCGTGGCGGCCAAAGAAGTATCTTTGATTAAACTAATGAAGGAATTTCCTAATGGAGGAATAGCGACCCGCACAGCCTGGGGTAAAATGATGCGCCTCATTGCCTGCCATTTCGTCATATTGATTGAATAAGCTGCCTCTCTTTGGCCTTTGGGAATCGACAAAATCGCGGCACGAATGATTTCGGAGCTATAAGCTCCTTTATTTAACGTAAACCCGATAATGGCTGTCGGAAAAGGATCCAGCGTGATGCCCAAACTTGGAAAACCGTAAAAGAGTATAAACAACTGGACCAGAAGTGGCGTGCCGCGGAAAACCCAAACATAGAATCTTGCTATCACCCTGAGGATGGCAAAATCCGATAATCGAGCAAGCGCCGTGATGAAAGCCAAACTAAGTCCTAGTGCAAAAGTGATTAAAGTAAGCGGAACTGTGTACGTAAGCCCCGCCTTTATAATAGGTAAGAAGGAATCGGACAGAATCCCTATAATTCGCTCAAGACGATCATTTGTCATTAGGCTGGGTCCTTACTTCGTTACATCGGCATTGAACCATTTTTGCGAAATCTGAACCAATGTACCGTCCGATTTCATGTCTGTCAGAGCTTTATTTACTTTACTAACTAAATCCGTGCTTCCTTTGCGGAATAAAAAGGCGTTGCTCGTCGCGGAAGGCTCTTCATAAACCGTTTTGATCGGGAGCTCGGGACGCTGCTTTTTCAAATCCAAATAGGACAAACTATCGTTAAGCGTCGCATCGATCCTGCCCGAAGTCAGAAGATCAATTGCTTGATTAAACCCCTCCACAACCGTATTAGTGGCACCGTGCTCTTCCGCTATTTTCCGATAATTACTATCGAGGGATTGTCCGACCTTCTTGCCTTTAAGGTCATCCAACGTCTTAATATTCGTATTATTGGTATGCACCACAAGAACAGCGCGGGAAACAATATAAGGCATCGACATATCGTACTTCTCCAAACGATCCGCCCGAACTGCCACTTCGTTGGCCACCATGTCATACCGCTTCGCATCGAGTCCCGCGATCATGCCATCCCACTTGGTTTCAACAAAACGCGGCGTCATGCCAATCCGTTTACATACCTCTTCTGCCGTTTCGACATCAAATCCCGTCAGCTTGCCGGCCTTATCATGAAAAGTGAAAGGTGCATATGTACCTTCGGTGCCGATCGTAATTTCCGCCTTACTCGGCGAAGATGCCGACGGTGTTGCGTTTGGCTTAGTTGAACTACAGCCTATCGAAATCAGGAGTAATGCTGTAACTGCTGTCGTTGCGAGTAATTTTTTCATCTTAAAACCCCCTGTAAAATAACCTTTTTTGAGTTATAGGTATTATTCCCCAAGTGAAGGAATTTTAAGAAAAAAATGTAGTAAGAAAAAATGTGCGCTTGAAAAATGAGCTATTGGAAAAAGAATTGGTTTGACGACCAAGTGGAAGGCTAAATTCGCAGCCTGATAAGACGGATTCGGACTTAGAAATATACTAGCTGCCCGCAGCAAATGCAAATAAGCCCTTCCGCTTATCGAAGGACATTCCTTGTACGAAAAAGGGCCGTTGATCGTTAACTCGAACGAATCAGCGGCCAGATTAATCAGATTATGGAATAGTTAACCCAATCCCCTTGAACCCCACCCATTTTATCAAAAAAATGTTGAGCTCGTTTATTATCAGGAGCCGTTATCCAAGACATATACGCATATCCTTGATCCTTTGTGAAACCTTGACATTCTAAAAACAGTTCTGATTCCACTTCTGTACCTCTAAATGGCTCCATGACATAAAGGTCGTTCATGATGGTAATTTTGTCTGCTTTCATCGTACTAAATGCGAAGTATAAGGTAGCAAAACCTACTAGCTTTCCATCTTGTTCTGCGACAAACTGTATACCTAATTGTTTCTCTAAAAGGGTATGAATCAATTGATGTATGTTTCCATCGGCTGGCTTAGGTTTCTGATAAAATCCTACAATGTATTCATACATTAATTCGGTCAAGCTATTTTCATCATCAGGTTCAGCATTTCTTACGATAAGTGACATTGATTATTCCCTCCATATTCAATAATGAATAATTATACATTTATACGAATTAATATTCAATGATAAACTAGATATTGCCTGGCATTCAAAATAAAATGAGAAGCAGCCATGAAAATTCATCTAGGTTAGCTATATGGAAATCATTCCCTTATCATTCTTATTTGAGGTATAATTTTGGTTTCCTTTTACCAATTCAACCAGCTGCACTTCATGCGGCGACAACGTACTCACTAACGTATAAACACCATCCTTAATCTCAATCTGTTCAACAGTCAATTGAGGACAGCTCGCCTGTTTTAGATAATCCACGGTATCTGCATCCATGTGAGCAGGCGCCCCCATTTGCACCCAGAGATCGAAAGCGCTGCCATGCAGCCTATTGATCGTATGCCTTTTGAGCGTGTAAGTCCCCGATCGAATACCCGTCAGTTCCAGCGTCAGCTCTGTGGGCCCATCTTCTTCAAACACATCGTACCTATTGGTACGGTTAATGAAAGACGCATCCCCTTTGCGATACAAAGCATCCAAATGCACATAAGCATACATCAAAACCTGCAGCCCCTTGTCACTGCCAGCGATGTAATAGCCTTCACCTCGATCTATACAGCGATCACCTAACTTCGCAAGCAGCTTGAAAGCATAAAAGGCTGGCTTCGGTATGCCGTTATATGTCATCAAGCCCAGACCACCGTGAAACAGCTCGGCCGACATTTTGAACTCTTCCAACAGGTCTGTCACCGTCCAATAGCCAAAACTACGGAGGGCATCCATATTTTCCAGCACATTTTTCACGATATAAGCCGCTTTATAGCACGTATCATTCACCAGATCCCTGTGAGACCCCGTGGAATTCCATTCGGTCATGTGCAGTTCAGGCGTATAGCCGCTTGCCGATGCAGAGACTGTTTCTTTTAATTTAGTAATGACTTGGGATAAATACCCTGTATCCGCTGATAATTCAATATGCTGAAAAATCAGATTCGGAAATTGCTCAAAATCAACCTGGATTTCTTCATTTGAAAAGCTCATCGCCTCATCATACGGGTAGTTATGGATAGAAATAAAATCAGGCTCCGCATGTCGTTCGCGTACATCCCGCACAAACCGGGTCAGCCAATCCTCCCGCATCAACGTGATCGACAATAGCCCTGGTCCCCCTACACGCAGCTCTGGATGGATCGATTTGATGCTGTGATACGTGGAGACGAACAGTTCACAGTAAGCCTCATACGTGTCCGGCCAGAAAATACGGATTTCCGGTTCATTCCACACCTCGAAATACCATTGCCGCACTTCATGAATGCCATATTTGCGAATGTAATGCGTAATGAATTGATGAATCATTTGATTCCACTTACCGAGATCCTTAGGACTGCCTACAATGCTCTTTTTATAAAAAACGGTACCGTGCTCCTCTCCCGCTAGCTGGCTCGGCAGAAAGGAGAGCTCCAGAAACGGCTTAAGTCCGGAGGCCAGCATAAAATCAAACAATGAATCGCTATAAGCAAAGTTTAGGCTAACTTCTCCCCGTTCGTTCTCGCCGTATACCATCATCTCATCATCAAAAATACCATGGAACCTCACATACTGAAATCCGATTTCCCGCTGTACACGCTGCATATGCTTTTGCACTTCAGCAAACAGCACTTCTTTGGCTTTGCCCACCGTCATTAGCTTCTTCCAGGTATGAGCAATCTTGGTCTCCGAAATTGCTTCTACTGAAACTTTGCTTGAACGCTTTAACTGGGGTGCAGGCAGAATTGACGCCGCTGGGGCCGCCTTATCCGGGAGATATTTGACGAGTGACTCGAACGCTTGTGACGGATTCATTTCAAAATAATTAAAATGACTCGCGCTGCTTTTCTGAACCCTACTTCGGCCATCCAAAACCGTTTTCCGGTATTCGCCAGGCGTTTGCCTATAAAATTCTTTGAAAACCGCGTTAAACGATTTTAAGTTCGGAAACCCATGGTCATGGGCAATCTGCGTGATCGATAGATTCGTTAGCGTCAAATCTTTTACCGCTTTGTCCAAACGCACCGCATTTACATACTTCGTGAAGGAAGTGCCCATGTATTCCTTGAAAAACCGCGATAAATACGGAACCGTCAAGTACTCCTGCTGCGCCAATTGCTGGATATTGATCGAGCGGTTATAGTTTTCCTTCACATAGGAGGTAATGCGCAGAAGCCGCTCGCGATGCTTAACATCAAGCTTCTCTGTGTTCTGCTCTTGCTCGCGAAAGCCTTGCACAAGCAAGTAGATCAAGCTCAGCAGAAGTGACTGTATGCGCAGTGTGTACCCTTGCAGGCGCTTATTATGGAGCAGCATCATTTCGGCGAGCAGAGCGCGAAGCTCATCAAACTTAACCTGCTCGTTCTGACCGAAGGCTGCAGAGTTGCACCCGAACGATATCCGTTCGATCTGAGGTTCTATCTGAATGAGATAAGCGATTGGAATCTGCAGCGCCAGAACCAAATTGTTCTCCTCAGCTTCAATAGCATGAATATCATTGGCATTAATCAGAAATAAATCTTCTTCATTCAGCTCGATATATCTGTCTTTCGTGAAGAGTTGGAGCTTTCCCTTGAGCACGAACAGTATTTCTATGCTGTCATGCCAATGATTCGGAACCTGATGGGTACTGTGCAAAAACAAGTGAACGGGAAGACGGTCGTCCGTCTCAATATTTTCATAAGTGTAGCTTTGCACATAGTCTCCTCCTTCACCCTGAATGCGTTTTCTATTATTCTATTATAATCTTTCGTGAGACCAAATCATACGTTCTTTGTAATACGCTTACATTCTTTGACACAACATAAACCTAATCTGTTAGTTAGGGACTATATGATAAACTACGACCTCAAAGTCGATCCCTACATTTTTCATCCCCAACCCTCTTGCTATTGAGTCATTCATTCTTGTAAAATAATCGTGATAGGATCACTGGTCGTGAAGCACACAGACCGCTCTCTCCAACAGGAGATGAGCGGTTTTTTCTTTGGTGCTATGAAGAATAGGGGGCATTGATATGCTATTTGACGCATGCTATGAGGCATTCTTGCAATTGCAGTTTCAGACGAGGTCGGGCGAATCACTTAGGCGACTTCAGGAGGTCATGGTCATGCTGAGAAATTGTTCCTCGAGCAGGTTTGGTGGCCGGCTGTCGGTCGATTTGATTTTCTTCATGCCGAATATCAGATTGCGGACTTTAAGGACGGGGATCGATATTTGGACTTCGCTTATATTCGCGGGGCTCATTTGATCTGTATAGAAATTGACGGTTATAATGCGCACCATAAGGATCTGAATCGATGGCAGTTTGCAGATCAGCTAACTCGTCAAAACCATCTCATTCTAGATGGGTGGAAGGTGCTCCGTTTCGCCTATGATGAAATTAAAGAAAAGCCACGTCGATGTCAGCAATTGATCCTCCAAATGATGGGCAGCTGGTTTGGCGAGGAGCATGCTGGTCCAGCGTTAACATTGGAAGAAAAAGAAATTCTGAGAATCGCCGGACAAACCAATGAACCCCTCTTGTCAAAAACCATTTCACAGCGGCTGCGCATTAGCAGAAACCATGCCGGTAAACTGCTGCGTAAACTTGCTCAGATGGGGCTATTACAACCTGCTTCCGGCACAGAACGCATTCGCTCTTACAAACTGTCTGGCACACTCCGAGTCTACTACGGGTAGCGGTTTATCCAAAGATAGGCAAGCTAATATTGCTTATCTTCTCAATCTTCGGGGCGCCTCGTGAGATAGGAACTCAGCATGTGCTTATTATCTGCATAACGCTACATTCAGGGCGCATTTGTGAACAATAGACAAGCGTGGTGTGCTTAAGCATGCATAACAGAGGTTATTCAGCTAAATAAGCAACATCAGTTGCCTTACTTACTCCCATGTACTGCGTTAACGGCTCTTTCATTACGCAAACATATCAAAAAAAAGCGATTGAGCAGATAATGCCTACTCAACCGCTTCCTATTATCCAAACAGAATCTCCACTAGCTCAGCAAGGCTTCGGAGCCGATAATCCGCAACAGGACTTTCGCTCGCAGCACCTATAGCTGCCTTCAGCATGCCGGCACGTTCCGCAGCGATAAGACCCGCTTCGGCGTCTTCCACGACGAGACAATTCACCGGAGCCACACCGACTGCTGCGCCGCCAGCAGAAAGACCTCCGGATCGGGTTTGCTGCGCACAATCTGGTTGCCATCGGCTATCGCATCGAATACATGCGCCAGTCCGATTCTCTCCAGAATCATCGGCGTGTTTCGGCTGGACGAACCGATGGCGGTTTTCACGCCTTGCTGCTTGCACAAAGCAATGAACGCAAGCGCTCCTTCAGCCGAATCGGCTTGCGTTAATTGAAGAAGCAGCTCACGGTAATACACGTTTTTCCGATCAGCTAATGCTTCTTTCTCACTCTGCGTATAGCTTCGCTTGCTCTTCTCCAGAATGATGTCCAGACTCTCCATCCGACTTACGCCGCGGAGCCGGTCATTGATCGACAGATCAAACGAAATGCCTTCCTCGTCTGCCATCCGCTGCCAAGCCTCATAGTGAAAGCGATCCGTATGAACGAGTACGCCATCCAAATCAAAAATGACTGCTTGTATCGCCATCATGCGAACCTCCTCCTTTCGCCTGACTACTTACAGACGAGTATCCCAGTAGCCGCAGAACGGGTCAACCGGATTTACGCCTTTAAAGGAGGATCGTCCCACAAGCTTCTCGATGAGCGCATCCACTACGTAATCGCTTGGCGAGTACGCGTTAATAAACGTAGGCACGCGAGGCACATCCAACAGGTGATACGGATTCGCCACGGAAATGAATACCGTCGGCAGCTCGGGAATGAACCACGGCATGTCAGACCCGAACGGCGGCGCCCAGTTAATTCGCACAACCGTTTGGTTGCTGTGTGTCTCCAGATTCGAGAAGTAGACCGCCGCATCGTAGTGATCCGTCAACGCCTTTACACCGCTGAACATTGCGCTTAGATCGATGTTTTTCTTATCATATAGCTTCACTTCGAAGCCCTCCGCTTCCAGCTTGGAAATAAAGCTTGGCGCAATATCGGATCCTCCGAAAAAGCCTTCCTCTCCCCCCAGTGTGAAAAGCAGCAGTCGTTTGTGACGCTCTGGGCTGATCGGCAGCAGCTGCTGCGTGTCCTTCACTAGTGTGACCGACTGGTCGGCGCACTCTTGCGCCCATCGGACATGCTCCTCGCAGCGAAGGACGGACAAAGCCTCTTTGCCTGGAACAAGAGTTCCTTCCTGTTTCTTCCGGTGAAGTCCCAGCGCTGCTTTGACACCGAGGATCCGCGTGACCGCTTCATCCACCCGAGCTTCCGTCAGGATGCCGTTCTCGATCCCTTTCATCATATAGGCAAAGTCTTCTTCCAGACTTTTGTTAAAGAGGAACATATCGCAACCCGCTGCAATGGATGTCGGAACCGCGAGCTCCCGTTTCATCGCCATCGTGAACCCGGCCATCGGCGTAGCATCCGTCGTGATCAACCCATTGAAACCGAGCTTCTCGCGCAGCAATCCGTTCAGAAGCTCCGGCGCCAACGTCGCAGGCATAACTTCCGTATCTTCGATCCCCGGACGCAAATGTCTGGAATAAGCGGGATGTGCGATGTGCCCCACCATGACCGTGTGCGCTCCCGCTTCAATACATTCCTGATACACCTTGCCAAAAGAAGCGTCCCACTCTTCGATTGTAAGTGAGTTGATCGACGTCAATAAATGTTGATCCCGCTCGTCTACGCCATCGCCTGGGAAATGCTTAATGGATACGGCCATCCCATGCTCCTGAATCGCTTCCGTATACGCTTTGCTCATGCGGGCTACCCGCTCCGGATCCGAACCGAACGTTCTTACATTGGTAATCGGATTACGGAAGTTATAGTCAATATCAAGGATCGGGGCGAACGCCCAGTTGCAGCCAACTGCGCCGCCTTCCCGTGCTGCAATGGTTCCCAGCTTGCGCGCCATCTCCGTGTTATCCGTCGCCGCTACCTGAAGCTGCTTCCCGAAGAAAGTGCCATCCACAGCTGAGCCGTTGCCTCCTGCCTCCAAATTGGCGGCAATCAGCAGTGGAATATCCGATGTTTCCTGCAAATAGCGGTGCGTTTCCTGCACCTTGTCCCCCTGGGGCGGTACATAATGCCCCCGATCTTGACGCCTTTCGTCAATTGCACTAGGTGCTCTTTATCATCGGTGAACCCGATGGGGCAGAACAACTGCCCTACTTTGGTTACCAAATCCATGGCTGCCAACGTTTGTGTGACCCATGTAATCCGTTCTTCGTCCAGATGAAACGGCTTTGCTTTCAAATCTATCATGTCTGATTCCTCTCTCTCCTGGAAGTATCTATCAATGGTTCAAATGGTTCAACAAATCATCCAATCCCTGTTCCGTCAAAGCACCTCCGCTAAAAGCGATAAGCGCGCGGAGCGGCATATTCTGCATCATGGCCATCATGATGTCCGAACCATCCTGCATCATCGCCATCATCCCTCCGGCTTGACTCATCATGGATTGAATGATCGCGGCACCATTCGGATCTCTCGTCAGATCGCCTACTGTCGAGTTACGTGTGTAACTCTTGGCAAGCTCAACCGTGGATTCCACAGTAACACGCTCTGTGAGTACGATCTCTTGGGAGGAACGTCCGATGAGAATATCGAATTCTCCCGTTTCCACATGCCAATCCTTCAGCTCGACGTTGTAATAGGCAAAAGCTCTTTGATCCAGCGTGAACGTCACTGTTTTCGTTTCCCCAGGGTTAAGCGCTACCTTCGCGAAGCCCTTCAGCTCCTTCTCCGGCCGCACGACACTGCTGACCACATCTTTGACATACAACTGCACGACTTCTTTACCTTGCATAGCACCAGTATTCGTAACCTTCACGCTAACTTGCAGCGTGTCGGTATCTTTCATGCTGCTCGTGCTTACCGAAAGATCGGAGTACGCGAATGTTGTATAGCTGAGACCGTATCCAAATGGGAAAAGCGGATCAATCCGTTTGGCGTCATAGTAACGGTACCCTACGAACAATCCTTCCTTGTACTCAACACGGTCCCCCTCGCCGGGGAAGTTCAAGAAGGACGGGTTGTGCTCAAGCTGCTGCGGGAACGTCTCCGCCAGCTTGCCAGACGGACTGACATTGCCGAACAGCAGGTCGGCAATGGCGCCTCCGAGGGCTTGCCCGCCGAGGTAGCCCTCCAGCACTGCCTTGACCCGGCCGAGCCAAGGCATTTCAATCGCTGAGCCGTTGCTCAGCACAACGACGATGTTCGGTTGAACGTCCGCGACGGCCTCAATGAGGCGGATGTGGCTTTCCGGAATCCGCAGATGATTCCGGTCATAGCCCTCGGATTCGTTGCGCTCCGGCAATCCGACGAATACGATCGCTGTGTCAGCTTGCGAAGCAGCTTCCACAGCCTGTGCGATGAGCTCCGGATTCGGCTCATCGCTGTCAGCGTTGTAGCCCTGCGCATAAGATAACTGCGCGGACGCTCCCGCTTCACCAACGATGCTGTCGTAAATATCATCCAGTTGGGTAGGCTTGATATGCGAGCTTCCGCCGCCTTGATACCTCGGATTACGGGCAAAGTCGCCGATCACCGCATAGGAGCCTTCGCGTTTCAGAGGCAGCAGGCTGTTCTCATTTTTGAGCAGCACCATACTTTCTCTAGCAGCTACTCTGGCTAATTGGTGATGCGCCTCCGGATCAAAGGAAGCATCCACCTTTCGATTCTCTACCGCTTTAAAAATAATGGTCAACAGGCGGCCAACCGCACGATCCAGCGCTTCTTCCGACAATGCCCCGTTGCGCACGGCCTCGATGATTTTCTGATCGCCGACGCCGTTACTTGTCGGCATTTCCAATTCCAAACCTGCCGCTAGCCCATTAACGCGCTCATTGACTGCGCCCCAGTCGGAAACGACAAAGCCCTCATGACCCCACTCATCCTTTAAAATATCTGTAAGCAGATACGAATTTTCTGAGGCGTACTCCCCATTCACCTGATTGTAAGCACTCATAACGGTCCAAGGCTTCGCCTTCTTCACAGCGCCTTCGAAGCTAGCTAAGTAGATTTCTCTCAGTGTTCGCTCATCCACAATGGCATCTACAGACATACGCCGGTGCTCTTGATTGTTCGCGGCAAAATGCTTGAGCGATGTGCCTACGCCTTGGCTTTGTACACCGTTAATATGACCTGCGGCCATCTCGGAGGACAGATACGGATCCTCGGAGAAATATTCAAAATTGCGGCCGCATAATGGCGAGCGCTTAATGTTGGCCCCAGGCCCCAGCAAAATCGCGACATCTTCAGCCTGACACTCTTCCGCAATCGCTGCGCCAACCTGATGGATCAGCTCCGTGTCCCAGGAACAGGCCATTCCGGCTCCTGACGGGAAACACGTGGAGGGTACGCTGTCGAAAATGCCTAAATGATCGCTGCCGGCTCTTTGCTTACGCAGGCCATGCGGACCATCCGTCATCATGATGGACGGGATACCGAGCCGATCGACGGCTTTGGTCCGCCAAAAGTCTAAGCCGGAGCACATGCCCGCTTTTTCCTCTAAAGTCATTTGCGCAATAAGTTCTTGAATGTTTGGTTTCATATCGATTTCTCTCCTTTTTGTTTAGTTAAGCGACCGCTTGGTTGCGGCGTTCCTGCAGTTCCTTCAGCATGACCGGTTGAATCTTGTCTAGACGATAGAACAACAGCAAAGCAATCATGATGATTTGACCGATAATCGGCACCCATAAGTAGTTAAACGAGATCGCCGCTAATGCGGAGTCCGACTGCGTCGTGCTGTTAGCCACATAACCGCCCATCGACAATATCCAGCCTCCTAGCGCTCCGCCAAGTCCCATTCCAACTTTGACCCCAAAGCTGGAAGCTGAATACAGCAGACCTTGCGCCCGCACGCCGGATTTCCATTCGCCATAATCAACCGTATCCGCCATCATAGCAAAGAGAAGACCTGCGCCTGCGCCCATGCCAAGCCCGCTAATTAGCAGCCCAGTCAAAAGCGTAGGCACAGAAAGCGCGTTCCCCCCCATAACCGCAACAATGTTACCAAGGATGGAAAAAATGGATCCAATAATAATCGTGTTCCTTTTCCCGATTTTTTTCACTGCCATTGGAGCGAACACCATGGAAACGATCATCAGCAACTGCATGGAATTCACAATCGGAATGAGCTCCGGCTTTTTAATATAGTAAGTCATATAATAAATGCTCGTCTGTCCTTGAATCGAGTTTGTGATCCAAATGAACAAGCCTATCAGGAGCATGATCACCCAAGGTGTATTGCCTTTGAGCGCCTTGACACCTTCACGCATCGGAAGCGGCTTCTCGTCAATCGCTTTAACGCGTTCTTTGGTGTTAGCAAACATGTTCAAAAACAGAAGAATGGCAATGACCGCGAACAAGACAATGGTCACAATAAATCCTTTTGCTTGATTGCCTCCGCCAAATGCATTTACAAGCGGCATCGTTCCCGCGCTTACTGTGATAACCCCAACCACAGCGAAAACCATGCGAACCGTGTTGACCACCGTACGTTCATTGGAATCGCTAGTCAGACTCGGCAGGATCGCCGACAGTGGCAAGTTAATACCGGAGTACATAATACCGAGCACGGTGTACGTAATGTAGGCGTATACAAGTTTGCCCGTATCGCCAAAATCCGGCGTTAAAAACATGAGTACGGCTGTAATGCCAAATGGAATGGCAAGCCAGAAGAAATAAGGTCTGCATTTACCCCACTTCGTTTGGGTGCGGTCAATCATGACGCCAATGAATGGCTCGACAATCGCGTCAATGACACGCGCAACAAGGAATAGTGTAGCTACAGCTCCAGGGTTCAAACCAAAGACATCCGTATAGAAATACATCAGATAAAGCGTTGTCATTTGGAAAATCAGATTAGACGCTGTATCGCCCAGACCGTAGCTAATACGCTCTTTCCATGGCACTTGATTTTGATTCATGTTAGCATCTCCTCTGCTCTATTTGTTAGCGCTTTCTAAATATGATTGTAACTTGAAGATTCTTTTAAAACTGTCCTTATTTTAACGAAAATAGGGGGTATTTTTATCTTTTAGCAGAACGGAAGCGTTCTTCTGAATGTCCGGAAATAGGTCCACCTTAAACAACTTGCAAAACAGCAGCATGCAAGTGATCGTAATAAATGCCCCCGTCAGCACGTCCGTGGCAAAGTGATCTCCCATAATGACGCGGCTAGTCGATGTGCAAAGTCCCCATGCCACTGCAATGATAAGCATCATGTTGCGCCATTTGTTCACGAAAGGCATAAAAAGCATCCATACCATCATTGTCCAGCCATTGGCGGATGCCCCGAAGGAAACGATTTATGCGCCTCAGCCGTGACCCCGTTCTCCTGAATGCCTTGCGGAAGGAACCAGCTGGTAAACTGAGAATAGTCGCCATCCATATTGCGGAAACGCATTCTTCCCCAGAAAATCGATGCTAAATCCACTTAACAGGATGAATAAACCGGTAATCAGACGAATTAGGATCTTTTTAACCAAGCGTGCATCCCTAACGGTACTAAAAAGAATACTTCCGGCCCCAAATAACACAAGGAAAGCCGGGTGCTCCCCGTACACTTCAAAAAACCAACCAAACCGCGAATGCTCCTCGTTGTAGAGTGCTTTGGATACATTCAAATCAGCAAAAGTAAATATAGCCATTAATGCGACCCATAGTATAAAAAATCCCCGTATAAATCGCTTTGTTCCTCTGGTCGACATCTTGGTTGCTCCTTTCTAAATAAATATCATCAACATAGAAAACGCTTTCATTTCAAATTATAAAGGTCCGTTCATCCACTCGGATAGGCGAATATTAACGAAAACTAGGGTATATTTTAACCTAGAGCCTTCCGTCCACAGCATCGACGGAAGGCTTGGCCGCAGCCGCGCTAACTCATTTATGAAAATATACGTTTGATGTCTTGGGCGATTTCATGGACGCAATCTTCCGCCTGTGGATATAATCCTGTCTTATCCAGAAACGCATGGTCCATGCCGTTATACTGAATCAGCTTCGTCGCAACACCCGCACGAGTAAGCTTTCGGGCATACGCTTCACACTCCAGCCTTAAGTAATCATATTCCGCCGTCACAATCAGCGTTTCCGGCATGCCGCTTAAATCTTCTGCCAATAATGGAGCGAAATAAGGATCCGATGGCTCCGCGTTATTTTGCAAGTACAGATTCACAATTAAATTGCTCATTCCACCTATTCCTTCAACCCCAGCCATAATGAGCTCCCGGTGATTGCGAATATCGTATTCGTCCAGGCTCCATTTGAAATCCTCCGTTTCGACTGCCGCCATGTTAACGGTCGGATAAATGAGTGCCTGATATTTAATCATGCCCGTTCCTTTGTCACGATCCATCAAGGCGCAGACCGTAGCCAAGTTACCGCCAGCACTGTCGCCAGCCACTGCGATTTGCTGCGGGTCGACGCCGATTTCGTCAGCATGCTCGTAAACCCATTGAACCGCTTCGAAGCAATCTTTTAGTCCGGCAGGAAACGCATGCTCTGGTGCTAGTCGGTAATCGACCGAGACGACAACAGCTCCCGCTTTTTCAGCCAAAGCTTTACAAGGATTTTCGACGACATCTACGGTTCCGCCAATAAAGCCGCCGCCATGAAAGAACACGACTACAGGTAATCGTCCTTCGCCCGCGGGGCTATAAATACGTAACGGGATCGAACCATTTACTCCTTTAATTTCTTTGTAAACGGTATCAATTTGTGTTCGGGTAATGTCTTCATTTTTCCATCCGAACATAGCTCTAATCATTTTCACAAAAGTCGGTATATTGGAAGGGTCGAAATTCGGTCTTTCCGTAGACGCCATGGCCATGGCGTGCTGCAGCTGGACATGATGTACCCGCGGGTCTAGTTGCCCTAAGTCATCCGAATCTGGGATCGGTTTGACCACGTAATCGTAATCGTTCCGCTTGGCGGCTACCGCCTTTTCTTCTAGCAATGAAACTAATTGTTCATATTGTTCTTTATTTTCCATGTTGAACATCTCCTCTTCTCTCTTTTTTTTAAAATGAAACCCTAGATTGGATAAGAGCTCATATGTATGTATAATAAAAAGCAATTGGCGGCTCAACAATGCGTTTGTTCCTGTATACGGAACGAGAATAATAAAATAATAATGGGAGGGGGGGAGCCACTCGTGCCGAATACGAATCCGCAGCTGCTTACTTCTGTTAAAAACGCCTTAAGCCTATTAAAACTATTTACCGTAAAAACGCCTGAAAAAAGGCTAACTGACTTGGCTGCTGAGTTGGGTCTGGGCAAAAGCACAACCAGTCGACTGCTATCCACCTTACTGAGTGAGGGATTTGTCTACCAAGATCCTGTCACTCATACCTATAGGCTCGGTCAACGAATTGTATCGCTGTACCACGTTATGGCCACCACCTATTTTGATTTAGCGGAAGCGGCTATTCCCATCATCGAACGTCTTGCTCGTGAAACTTCCGAAGCTCTCCGAGTGGCTGTAATAGAAGAAAACGAGGTTGTGTACATTTTTGAAGTAAAGGGTCAAAGAAAAGAAGATATAGCAGCTTACGTAGGGGGAAGAAATCCTGTCCATTGCACAAGTTCCGGCAAAATGCTCTTGGCCTATCAAGATGAACTCCTACTAAACAAAATGTTGAACCGCCCCCTTATGAAATATACACCCATGACCATTACGGACGCGTCGGAGTTGAAAGAGCAGCTTCAACCTATTCGGAGACAAGATTATTGCATTACTTTCGGGGAATACATCGAAAACATGGTTTCCATCTCATCACCCCTTCGAGACTCGACCGGTCAAGTCATATCTGCACTTACTTTAATTGCTCCGATGCATCGTATGGACGAGAACCTAATCGTCTCCTACACGAATAAAGTCGTGAAAACAGCGAAAGAAATTTCGCGTCAGTTCGGCTTTATAAAAGAAGAAGCAAAAAAAGGATAGTGAGCTGCTTAGACGCAGCCTGACTATCCTTTTTTTTAGTATACCCGTATCTCGCGTTGATGTTCATCAGTGCACTCTGCTGCAAACAGCCAGCATGATTTTACATCTGGAATACTACCGCCTGGTTTATCGTTATGTTATTTACAATTTCTCTGTACGCTCCGCCATAAGTCATACCAAAGGTATAAGAACCAGGCAATAATTCTTTGCTGATCTCTCCACCGATTGTTTGACCAAATGTCTGCCAGCCTCCCGCATAGTATTTCACACTGCCGGTATCCACCAGATTTCCTTGGCTGTCCTTCAGTTGTACCTTTACCTTAATCGTCTGGAATATGACCACGTTGTCAGTTCCTATATTCTGTACTTTCTCCTTATACGCTCCCTCGTTCGTCATGCCGAAGGTATAAGAACCAGGTAATAGCTCCTTGCTGATCTCTCCATCAGTTGTTTGGCCAAATGTCCGCCATCCTCCCGCATAGTATTTCACGCTGCCGCTGTCCATCAGATTTCCTTGACTGTCTTTTAGTTGTACTTTGACCTTGACTGTCTGGAAGACGACCACGGCATCAGTTCCTATATTCTGTACTTTCTCCTTATACGCTCCCTCGTTCGTCATTCCGAAGGTATAAGAACCAGGCAATAGCTCCTTGCTGATCTCTCCACCAGTTGTTTGGCCAAATGTCAGCCAGCCTCCCGCATAGTATTTCACGCTGCCGCTGTCCATCAGATTTCCTTGGCTGTCCTTCAGCTGTACTTTGGCCTTTACCGTCTGAAATACGACCACGGCATCCGATCCCGTATTTTGCACCTTCTCCTTATAAGTTCCTTCATACGTAATGGCGAAGGTGTAGCTTTTGTCTGCTATGGATTTACTTACCCTGCCGCTACTGTCCGTCACACCAAAATCCTTCCATCCTCCGTCGTAGTATTTCACTACTCCGCCGCTAAGCGGATTGCTATTACTGTCTTTCAACTCAATCTTTACCACAGTTGTCGCAAGCGAAAAACTAAGGGTATGTGCCGACTCAACATTCCCGGCTTGATCCGTTGACTTAAAGATCAAGGTATATTGACCTTGTTTATCCAAGGTAACAGGTGATGTATAAGGCTGAAATGTAGTGCCATTATCCAGACTGTATACTGTATTCTTCACACCTGACTGGTCATCCACTGCACTTAGACTAAATGTAACCGGCCCAACGTAAGCACCGTTTGGTCCGTCCGGCTGTGCCGGGTTCACATTGGCTGTTGTAATCGGAGCTATTTTGTCAATGTTGTTCACTGTATAGCTGGCAATATTGGACGAATGACCTGCCGCATCTGTTCCTCTCGCATAAATCATGCCATTTTCGGAAACGACTACTGGCGTTGTGTATGCTGTCCATGTGCCGCTAACACCTACTTTATATTCTTTCACCGCTGCATCAGCCGGATAGCTAATCGATACGGTGACATCGGTGTTGGTCGGTGCTGTAATATCTGCAGAAAGGATTGCATCTGCTGGTGGTTGCGCAGCTTGACTTGTGATGTACGTCAGCGGGATCCTAAATGAAGCGCCACTTGCGATATCATAAATAAATCCTTTGCTGAAATCATTCGAATCCTTATAGGATCGGACAAGTGTAATGTCCCCAATGTCGAGCTTCAAGCGGTTTCCTTCCAAGACAGAAACATCCTTGATGCGGTAAGACGCATAGCGGACACCGTCATTTTGAATGGTGATACTCTTACCAATCAAATCGGCGGGGCTGCCGAAAAGCCCGGACGCTTCGATAATAATCTCGTTATTAGGTGACAAATCCTTCGTATAGTCAACGACTGTTCCGGTAACGGCTCCTACCCGATCCTGCCGGACTTCCGTGTTCTTTCCGATATACGAGACCGTCGTGCAAATAAGTGCTTGCACTTCCATCCTCCTGCACGGAATATACGCCGAAGAATCCTTTAAACTCCAAGGAGTATGCGGTATCAGGCAGTTCAACCGTGTAAGCTTTGCTTGAATCCAAACTGCTAACGATAAAATCGGTTCTGCCGTTTTTCAATTTCACACGAACTGCTCGAACCCCGCTGTCGTCCACGGTCTGTCCGTTCATCTTAACGATCAATAGCGTAATGGAGCTGATAAAACTTTCTTCCTTATAAGGCTCAATGATCGAAGTAAATAGACTATCGATGCTAGTGCCGCTGCGATGAGCGATCAAATACCGGAGATCCTTCGGATTGCCCACTTTATTGCGTGGCGGCACGCCGTCGGCCAGGGCTACGTCATCCACATTGCCTAACATCGTCAATCTAAGGTGAACGTCAGTTGCTGCTCCGCTGCCTTGACCGTACATATTCCAAGTATCTTTCACATTCCAGTCGACACTGAACTTGTTCATCGGAGATGTATCGCGTTCCACATTTTTCAAATAATGAAATCCGCTGCCCATATAGCCGGCCCCTGCGACATCATCGATCCTTTCTCCGAAAGGCACGCCTGCTCCTGCATACGTCCCTGTTGCCTGCGGAACCAGGTTCAACCCTTCCGTCGCGACCGTTCCTTCTGCTCCATGGAAGCTAAAGTAATGATCATTGCCTCCCTTAACCCGAAACAGATCCACGGTATAGGAGTTTTTGTCATCTGCCTTGATCATGGCCGTAGTCCGCTTATACAGCGTCGTCTGCGGATATACCTTAGGCGCCTCCACATCAATGAGCTTCACCAAATCTGTATCATCGAAATGCTTTGCATCCGCAGCCCACAAATTCGTGTTCTGTTTTCGTTTATCCACGACTACCGTGTTATGGCTGATTGTATTGACGACCCACTGCGCTCGATGCATATCGACGCTGTCCGCGAATTCGGGGTAGCCCAAATCTGGCGACAAATCGAGACGAAATGCGTGAAATCCAACATTTAACGTGTCCCCATGACCGTGGCTTACGTTGCGGCCATAGAACATCCATTCATCCCGAAGCGTGTTAATCGCGTTCAGCTGGGCATCCCGCTGGGAGCGCGCCTGTGCATTTAGCAGATTCAATACGCGAACGTCCAGATTAAAGCCGCTGGATAAAGGATGCTTCCCGATGCCCTCGAAGGAAATGGTATGCAGTCCTTGCGTAAGACTCATCTGGTTGATGATCTCGTATGAATTCGTATCAGCCCCGTAGAAATCCAGCTCTTTAACAGCTTGCCCATCGATGGAAATATGATAAATGCCATTAGACTGTGCTTTTATGGGGAGTAGATCCAACTCATACTCATCCGTAGTTGGAACATTAAATTCAAATGTTGCCGTTTCCCCGCTTTGGGTTGCCGCTAGTTGGATAGAACCGGAAGCATCAACAAACTTCGTCGGTACACTTTGTGCGGATATGTTCATGCCGCTAAAGCCAATCCTCGTTCCATAATCGACTTTCGGGTTATCACCATCCCGCAGCGCCGTAAATCCATATCCGCTCGCATTAACACTTTCCATATTCAGCGGACCATTGACATTAATAACCTCTTGAATTTGATTAGCGATCGCACTAGGGCTGGAGGAAAATACGTCCTTATGGATCCCGTCAGTCGTATTATTGTTCAGAAAATAAGCCAGCTGTGCATAAATCGGATCACCGAATTTTTCAAACGCTTTGACGGAGTCCGTCATTCGCTCAATGATAAATGGATTTCCGGTTCGGCCCGTATCCCCGATGTTAGCTGTAAACTTTTCACTCAAAATGAGTGTACTCATAGCGGAAAACATTTTTCTAAACTTCACGTTGTTGTACAGATCGGCCTGTGGGTATAAATCGTAGCCCTCCAAAATATCGGCCGTCAACCGATGATTGACCAGCCACAAAGCGTTGTAACCAGGCGCGCTTTCATTACCATTCCCATCTCGGTCGACGTCCGAAACAAGTGAATTTAGAATATTCCCACCAGTCAAGCGGGTTGGATTGGCGAGGACTCCTCCTGTTTGAAAAATGAAGTCCAGCCACTCTTTCGTTTCAGGCATCGTATCGTAGACAACTGCTGCCATCGCCAGAGCACTTTGATGCATGCCGTCATTGCCGAGTATTTGCGTCTTTTTTACTGCCGGAAATACTTGCTTAATCATACCGTCCTCAATATTCCGACGAATGTTTGCTCCGGAATTTTTCGTATTTACCAATCGAAATTGCGTCGACTTCGCACTCAGAAATTGAATGGTTTCCAGGGTCATCGAGTGCCGGGAATAAAGCATCGTAGGCACTAATAAACGACTTCACTAATTCGGTTTCCCAAATGCCGCCTAATACTTTTCCATTGCCAACAGATTTGCCCGAAGAATTTAGAAAAACCGTTCTATCAAACTTGCTTATGTCCATTTCCGGATAAACATCGGCCACTCGATCTAGTAAAATAGAACCAGCACTGCCATACTTGATGTCCCCCGTATATAAATAAGCATCGCGGAATGCATTCAGCGAACGCTGAATCAGAGAATCTCCTCCGTACCATGACCAATGAACATAGTAAGCGATGAATGTATACCGTTTTCCTTGCTCATCTACCCAGCCAAAACCATCGTCGACTCCCCAGGTGGGTCCCTTTTCAGGATATAACGTGTTCACAAGCAGACTTCGGTCCGCGAGTGCAGGCTGGAATATGCCATGCTCATCCAAACCACTGCGGTAATAGGCTCCAAAGTCGTTCGTCGGAAACTTGTACCCGCTTGAGGGGTCCACAATTTTCCATGGATCGTTCAATGGATCGATGCGATAAGGATAATTCCCGTATTTATCGATCTCCTTGCCGGTTATCGGACTTCCTAACGACTGATTAACCGCATAACTGCGAGGAAGCATTTGACCGGGAACCGCGTTCCACAAAAAGTCCAATCCTTTTGCCAGATATTTATCCGCGTTTGTAACCGCCGCATCCTTCAAATTCTTTGCCCATTGCAGCTGCTGTATATTTTGCCGGGCGGCAGCGACCTTCTCCTGGCTGTACAGTGTTGTCCTCGTTTTGCTATTCATCAATTCACCCGACCTAATGAATGTCGCGTTATCGAAATATACAGTTCCTCCAGCTGACGGTGAGGTGCCTAATCGAAGACTAATATAAGCGGTCTGCTCTGGAAAAATGCTCTTAAGCGTAATGGGCTTCCAAGTGTTGCTGGACGTACCCGTCTGGGACACTGATGAAAGGAGGACTTTGTCCGCATCCCATAATTCGACCTTCAACTCAGCTGTCCCTGTACTCATGAAAGCAAACACATTTGCCGTATATTCAACGCGGGGTGAAACGGGAATGAGATGACTGCGCAGTCCTGCCGACTGGTCTGCCGCATTTGTTACTTTGATGCTGCGGACTCCTTCATAGGCCAACTCGCCAGAAACCTCCGCACCCCCATCAACTCCCCGCCAATGACTTGGCTTGCCATTATCCAACAACTCGAATCTGCCGTTATTCAAATAGGGACTTGGGTCTGGCGGGGCTTCACCGAATTTGGCATCGTCAAAATAAGTCGTACCGATGTTAGTGGCCCCCAGATACAATCTTATCGTGGCGCAAGCTGCTCCAACAGGCGCAGCACCGACTGCGCGAATCGGCTTCCATTCATTCTGGGAAGTGCTACCCGCAATCACGTTCGTTAAATTTGTGTTATTGGCATCCCAAAACTCCAGAAAAATAGTAGAGGCGCCGGATTCGTCATAGGCAAATACTTCCGCTTCATATTTCACTCCTACTGAAACTGGCATTTTCTGACTTCGGACTCCGATGCCAGCGGTTGCGCTCGTATCCACCATTTTTATGCTGCGATCTCCCGAACGCTTCCGTTCCAGGGAGGATGTAATATTACCGCCGAAGATAGAATCCCAATACCGAGGCATTCCATCAATCGTACTCTCCATTCCACCGTTTCTGAGTGGCGTGTTCGGTTCCTTCACCAACTCTTGGAAATCTGCATCGTCAAAATAAGAGGTTCCGATGTTCCCTAGCCCTGAATAGACTCTTAGGCTTGCGTAAACAGCTCCTGTCGGCGCAGTTTGACTGATTCCGAGCTGCTTCCACTGATTTAAAGTATTATTAGTGGCAGTTGGGAAAAGGATGAGCGTGTTACTCGCATCCCAGAACTCCAAATAAAGGGACGAACTGCCCTGTGCATTGTAAGAATACACGGAAGCCTCATAATCCTTGCCAGACGTAACCGCGATCTTCTGACTACGCAGACCAACGGATGCCGTACTGCTATTATCCGTTAACTGCACGCTGTAAACTGCGCTGTGTACTGTGTACGTTGAAGATGTCACCGTCCCGCTCATAACGGACCAGTTAACAGGCTTTCCAGCGGATACCTGCTCGAATCCACTGTTAAGAAGAAACGGCGGCGGGTCCGCTTTTGCTTTTCCGGGAAATCCCGTAAATACCGAAAGCACCATTACAACAGACAGGAAAACAGATAAGAATTGCGAACTTCTAAATCGACTCATGAATAACCTTCCTTTCCTGGCAAATTAGTGTACCACCCTTAAATAAAGCGCTTACAAATTGCATTCTCATAGATTATAAGTCTAAGGAGAACACGAAGATATGCATTCAATTCAACAATGTGTGCATAAATTCTAGAAAGCAAAAGGGGTTATTTCTCAGGTCTGAGAAGACCTTGAAAACAACCCCTTTTTTTCATGCTCACTATCCAATTTTACGATCAACGAACTGTTCCAAACCTGTTTCCGCAGAACGGTATACAGCCTCCAGTGCAGCTATAACGCCTCGCGCATACACTGGAGAGCAGCTTGTTTCCGAATGGTCTCGTATGGCCATGAGCAAGTCGAAATACTGCAATTCGAATGGAGAAACGGTGTTTAACTTCTCCAGTTTTTCATACTCACCGCCCCGACTCATCCATAAGCTATCACCAGTAACAAGTTTCAGCATACCACCCGTAAAAATAATCTCCGTTTCATTGCGTGCTGCCCCTAAGTAACCCGATTGAACAATCGTCGCAGGAATGCCTGATGTAAGTTCCAGATAAATCATGCCGCTGCCTTCTACATTGCCCCGGCTTCCATGATAACTCACAGATGATTTTAATTTACGGACTGTACAATCTGTGAGCCATTGAATTTTATCGATTGAATGCGTACCCAAATTAGCCAGAATGCCACCGCCTGATTTCTCTTTTTCGAGAAACCACTGCGGACGAGAGTCTTGGAAGTAGTTCGTATGTCTGACATCATGAATCATGACGAGCTTTCCTAATTCTTCACTTTGGATGATCCTTTTGGCCTGTATATTCTCAGCAATATAGTGCTGAGTATGTCCTACCAAGATGCGAATATCCGCTTTTCGTCCAGCCTCAATAATCTCATCACATTCCGATACGGACAAAGCCATCGGTTTCTCCAGCATCAAATGACATCCATGTTCCGCTGCGAACACGGCTGTCTCTTTATGCAAATAATGAGGCAATGCAATGACCACGACATCCGGTCTTTCCTGTTTGATCATCTCACGGTAATCGATATAGGCCTTTATTTCATAGAGCTGGGCGATTTCATTCGCTTTATCGAGATTGATATCTACAACCGCGCAAGCTGCAAAGCCTGACGTTGCTCGGATAGCATCAAAATGTTCTTTGGCAATAATACCCGCACCAAGCACCGCTACCCTTAATTCTGCGTTTTGCATGGCCGTTTCATCCTTTCCCGATTCTACAAATATACCTCTAAACCGGATTCACGACTTTCGTTAGCCGCCTCCAAGAATCGCATAATCTGCAGCGTCTCTTCCATATCGATATCAGGTGTTCCTGTTGCAAACATGCTCATTATTTTCTCCATTAAGCTGGCATAATACGGTTTCGGATGTTGATATACATCGATAAATTGCGTTTTGGTTTCCCTATGCAGCAGTGCGCCAAATTCGGAATTGCCTTGGCGATTACCGCGAATCGTACCGATGATACCATTTTCCCAGACGCCGGTAATGAGATCATGCTCCTCATTGGTAACGGCCGAAACCTTCACGCAACCTTTACCCAGCGTTTTAAAAAGCATCTCCGCCGTATGCACGCCATACCAGTATAACCCCGGCTGTGTAGGTTGCAAAGCTAGCGGACCATAACAGTCCATGCCGATAATGCTGCCGCTTTCAGAGGTAAGAAGCGCCTCCGTTAATGCTTCGGCATAACGAAGCGAAGAACAGCTCATCATCGGTATACGATGCAGCTGCGCTAGTTCCGCGATTGCCTTCGCATCGGAAGAAGAAAGAGCCATTGGCTTATCGATGAAGATCGGTTTGCGATAAGCCGCAATGCAGCGAAACTGCTCGAGATGAACCCGAGCATCGACCGACACCATCAGAATGGCATCGCAAGCATCAGCCACTTCCTCCGGCGACTCAACGATTTTCACACCATATTTGTCGCGAACTTGCTCCGTAAACCCTTCAACTCGTGAATAACTCATCTCAAAGTCGTCTGAACCACCTGGAAAAGCAACCGTTACTTCCCCGCCTGGCACATAATAAGCATGATTCTTATCGTTTAGCAATTGCGTAAATGTGGGAGCATGCGATGAATCGAGTCCTATCATCCCAATTCGAATCGGTTTATCAGACATCATCTGTATAACCTCCATTCGACATTCAATCTGCTAACCATTCGGATAAGTGCTTCTTAACAAATTCATCGTCGTTCAAATTCGGATAATCCCGATAGACACGATCAATTTCCTCCATTTGTCCGTTAGACAGCTCTTCTTCGGGGTTCAGACACCAACGTCCTTCCAGAAGACCTTGTCTCCTAAGCACCTCATGAATCCCGGCTATACAGCCTGCAAACCCATTTGCTGTATCAAAAAATGCCGCATTCGAATCCGTAACTTCAATATTGCGAGTCAACCAGTGGGAACTTAGACTTTCATCGTTTCGTACAAGTTTGATGGCATCCAAGAGTTCAACAGCCTTTTGCGTCCAAACAGACCAATGACCCAACAAGCCGCCTACTATTTTTTTCTCAACCTTGTTTCCGTTAACGACAAAATGGTAAGTGGTCAACAGATCATTCACAATATTATCGTCATTGCCTGTATACAAAGCAATTTCATCTCTCCGTTCGGAATTACATACGGCACGCACGACATCGATCGTTTGATAACGATTAAACGGTGCCATTTTGATACCAGCCACGCCAGAAATGTTCGTAAACTCTTTCCAGAAATCATAACTCAATACTCTTCCACCAACAGAAGGCTGCAGATAAAAGCCGAATACCGGAATGATCTCCGCGATTGTGGCAATTCGCTTCAATAAGTCCTTCTCCGTCCAACTCTGGAGTCCTCCCATGCTGACTAAACCGAGGTCATATCCGAGGCCCGCCGCTGTTTCCGCTTCGTAAACGGCTTGCTCGGTTGGGCCGCATATGCCGGCTACTTGAAGGAATGGCCTGTTTAACTTGGCATTCTTCACTTCTTCGGATGCTAATCTCAGCACCTTTTCGAAAAGATTATGCTCCTTGTCCCTGATCTCAAACTGTGTCGTATGCACAGCAACTGCGATGCCGCCCGTGCCTGAAGCCATATAATAACGTGTCAAGGCTCTTTGCCTGCGTTCATCCAGCTCTCTTGCAGCGTTCAAAGCAAGCGGATGCGCGGGAATGACCACTCCCTCATGCAGGGCTTTGTTTTTTTCCGCACTAAGTGGTATAAATCTGCTCATCTTTAATATTTCCCCTCCCTCTCTTGGAAATGGGTTGGTTTATTCCACGTATGACCATCAGCCAAACACCACTCAGCGGTCCATTCAATCATTTGCTGCATGGAAACATGAGGATAGCCGAACAGCTGATGAGCTTTCGCCGAGTTGCTCAATAAAGCCGTTGGTGATTCTTCGCCTACAAAGATAGGTTCCACACCAAATCTTTGGCCAAACATCGTTGCCGCCCAACGCATCGATAAAGTTTCAGGACCGGATACATTTAAGAATGTAGGCGGGGAACTGGCAATATTCAAGGAACGAATAGCCATTTCATTCGCATCCCCCTGCCAAATACAGTTCACATTTCCCATGGTGATGTTAATAGGCTTTCCTGCTTTAACCGATTTCGCTATTTCCAAAAGCACGCCATAGCGCAAATCCACCGCATAATTAAGTCTGAAAATGGTCAATGGTGTCTCATACTTACGAGAGAAATGCTCAAAAATCCGCTCGCGCCCTAAACAAGATTGGCCATATTCTCCGATCGGACCAGTCGCCGTATCTTCTGTAGCTCCTCCATGAGCAACCGGTGTGAATGGGTACACATTCCCTGTAGAAAAAGCGACAATACGAGAGTCTTTATATTTTTCCGCAACACGTCCAGGGAGGTAAGCATTCATTGCCCATGTAAAATGTTCATTCCCCATCGTGCCAAATTTATTTCCCGCCATATAAATCACATTCTTCACATCAGGCAGCTGCTGAAGCTGTTGATCGTTCAATAAATCAACGGAGATCGTTTCAACACCGTCTGCTTCCAGCTCTTGTTTTAATCCTTCGGAAGAGAACCGCGAAGCGCCAATCACTTTTTTATTTACACCGGCTTCTTTGATAGCGTTCATAGCTAACCTAGCCAAACTAGGTCCCATCTTACCGCCAATACCAAGTAACAGAATGTCCCCATCGAGTGCAGCAATATCATTGATTAAAGCGGACGAAGGCTGAGCTAGCTTTGTTTCTAATTCTTGGATTGTTTTCATGTCGTTCTCCTCTCGATTTTCAAGTCTACATCCCTATTCTAATGAGCCGACACATTAAAAGACAAGTCTTTAAAATGTCTATATATAAACAGAGGGAAAGGATGAAATCCCTTCTATCTTACCTTAGCTCTTCATGCTTTCATCCAGGAACGCAAACTCGAAAATTTGCCGTGGACGGCCTTTCGGCATTTTCTCCATACCGCTTGTCCGGACCAAACCTGTATCCGACCATTCGAGCAGTAATCGATGGGTACTTCTAACCGTTATATTGAGCAGCAAAGCTAATTCTTGAACGTTATACTCCTTCTTGCCGGTACGGGCATAGGTGACAAGTAACCTACTTAAGTAGGGAGAGGTCATATTGGCGTTCTCTGCTTTTTTGATAAAGTCAGGATTCACCAATTCCAAATCTTTCACCTGGGCATCCACCATCTCCAAAGGTCCGAGTATGCCTCTGTCCTCTCGAACAATAAAGCATGAGTTGCCGCTGGGCTTCCTTTGATTTCCGCAGGGCCGATCTCGCATTCGAACCCGCTTCATTGGCCGTTCTGCCGAATCCAACACCGATACTTAACGTTAACTGATAGGATCTATAGATTTCAGATGCCAGAGGAACTCTTTTGTATCCAGCCGTTTCTTGTTCAAATATCCCCCTAGTTGTAAAAAATAAATATTCATCTCCTCCCAGGTGAGTAAGATGACCTCGTAAAGAATCCACATAATCCAGCAAAATTCGGTGAATATTGAGCTTCAGCTTCTGGATTTCATGCTCCGAGTTATGGCGATCGACGATTTTGCCAAAACCATCCACATTAATCAGACCGACTACGATTTGGGATTCTTTACTCTTCCTCGCGTCGGTCGATAGCAGCGCTCTCTCCAGAGCAACAACGATGTCCTGCGTGGTTGGGACCATCCATTCATTCGGGATACCTAAATCATTTAATTCTGCTGAAATTGAATGGATGCCAGTGAGAACTCCCGAGATCAGACCCTTGTTAAAACAATCTTTATGGAATTCCAACAGTTGTTCCCTTGTGGGATTGCTTACCTCATCATAGCAAATGATTTTCAAATCTTGTTCATCGATTTCTTCCAAAAATCGTTTTACCATGATCGGAGTTACCGTATCTACACTTATTGCATGTCCAACGTTCAACATACCATTTACCTTTGCAAGCTTTTTTTGGATGTTGTAAAAAGCCTTATATAATCCGGTTTCGTTATATCGCACGTAATGAACAGGTACGACCGATTTCACTTTCTCCAGAACTTTTCGGTAAGGGACAGGACCGCATAACAACAAAACTTCTACTTCATTCTTTATCTCATCTGATAAATTTGGAGTTTCCAATTCATTCTTTGAATATCTGACAACGGGTTCAAACGTGGGGAAATTCTTGATGACTTTGACGATCCTAGACACCATATCCTTGGGTCCGACGATGCCAATCTTAACTCCAGCACTCGCACTGCTCTGACCTATTATTTTTCCTAAAGTATCAATGGGAAATCCCTCGCTTTATTTTCAATTGTTCCAACATAGTTTGAAGGAGACTGTCGATTCCTACATTACGCCCTCTAACCACGGGGAGGCATGACTCCAAAATTAGATTCTAGAGTCTTTCTGCAGCTTTGTGAGGGCAGATTGGGCTATAGTGATGCCAATGTTGTATTTACTACAACAATTCAGACGCCAAAAGGCTATTTTCCAACTTGAAGTTGCATTTCGTACAACATTGCCCATTTGCTGAGAAATCGCCTTTATTGGGCTCAATTGTTGTACATAATGCAACAATGAAGGGTGAGAGGCGGGATTTAGGCCGCAATTGTTGTACTTCTTACAACATCATTCGGCCGAGAATGTAGATTCATTCATCCGGCAACCTTAAGTGTACATTGATATCGAGGATTCCGATTTAAGACACTTCCATGTTGAAAAAGCTTGGATGAACGATCGACCGTCTCTGAAGTCCAACACGTTTAACCCAAAACAACCCTGCGCGAAAGCTCTGTGCGCAAGGCCGAAGGATGATCTGGATCGGATTGCCTAGGCATGAGCGGATCCACATTACAGTAATTTTTCAGAATACTGCGCAAACTCAACTTAAATATAACGCAGATAGGCCTCTGCCTTCAAGCCAGGAAACTTTGCCTTTTGAGTTAGGCAGATTACATCTCTTTCCCGAAAACTTTCACTACATAAAAGCTGGGTAGCCCTTTGGATACATCGGTCACAACTATGCGTACATACCTGATTCCTGTATCATGAAATTCATCCATGCCCATTTCTTGTCCCGTTTGTCTTTGAGAAGCCACTGCTTTCCAATGGATATCATCAGATGAAACTTCAACTTGATATTCATACTCCGTATTATCACTTTCCCAATAGATCTTACAGCCATCCAACTCGTAGACCCCTTCAAGATCTACCTTCCACCACTGCGGCAGTTCATTATTCCCAGCACTCCAACGCTCGCTCCACCGATCAGCCATGATATTGCTTGTTGCTTGACTAGCGCTGCATCCAGGAAGCTCAGATCTGGCTTTCGCCGGTTTATTGATCGCAACATCCGTCCAGTGTTCCCAATATCTAGATGATGGAGGCTAAAAGAAAGCAATCTGATCTACCTCATATTCCGGTTTTCGATCGGGTGGCACTTGTGATTTTCCTGGTACAAATGCATCAGTGACGGGCTTCGAAATGATTTCTACGGTCGCCGGTTTCAATCCATCTGAATCCGCAAGCAGTGTGATTAGGCCAGGTTCCTTCGTCGCACGAATGAGAACCCCGATGGCTCCCGCTTCTGCTTCTACGGGGTTAGCCCCCACTCTGCTATCTCTATCACCTACAATTTCTGCCGGCCCAGTCAGCTGGAATGTTATCTGATTGTAGGCATCCGGAACAACGGTTCCATTGGCATCTCTAATATAGACATGGACCATCATTAAATCAGATCCATCCGCTATAAGATCAACTCCGCAATCATCTACAGATAATGTTAAATGATCCGGAGTGCCCAGGGGTCATGACTGTGTGCGTTGCTACGATAACATCGTCAACAATAGCTTCAGCCATTAATTCTCCCGGCTCCCATTCAACCCCTTCAAATAGGAAAGGTGCATGCGGCATATTTCCATAGCTTGCGTCTGGTTTCTTAACACCAAGAAGCTTTCCGTTCAGATAGAGCCTGATTCGTTCACAGTTGCAATAAATCGTAATATCCCTAGTTGAAGCCGATGTCCAATCATTAGCAATGAATACCATTGGTGTTGTACGAATACCCGATATTTGTAAATCAGGTTCACTTTGGCTTTGAAATAAATAATAGCTATATTTGGGTAAACGATATAAATCCAGTGCGCCACAGGCAGCTATATTATCGTAGTACCCTCTATTCGTATCTATACCGGTCCACAGCGCTCCGCCGCTAAGTCCTTTTGTAGCTAGGATATTATTTAAAATGTCGGTGCGCTCTTTCGAAGACTGCAGCATGCCAGACTCTCCGCCTGGATAGAAATCTCTTGTCCCTCTGGAACATCTGAGATGCGTATGCCTTGGACCCGCCTGCTCCAGATAATGGTCCCCCCACTCCCTGATGAAAGATCCTTGATTTTCACGAAGCGCTGCTCCATAAACGACATCATAATCGATGGCAGCAATTCTATAATTGTCACAGGCTGCAAAGCATTGATCACCTGGATATTCGGCATGTGTGACCTCTAGGGCCATACGTGTATATTGTTCACTATAATCAGTTTCATTCAAGATAGGCTCCCACAATACGACACTGGGGCGATTCCTATGATAACGAATCATCTCGCGAATATCTTGATAGGATCTTTCTTTAAACGTATCGTTATCCCTGAACCACTGCCATCCAGGTGTCGGCACAATGCACATTAGGCCTAATTCATCACAGGCGTCCATGAAAGCAGCAGATTGCGGATAGTGTCCGGTACGTATGATCGTAAATCCGCCTTCTCTAAGCTTGATCGCATCTCTTCTATGCAAGGAATCAGATAGGGCATCTCCCACATAGACATATTCCTGATGTCGGTTGGCGCCAATTAATTTCATTAATGTCCCATTGATATGATAGCCTTCACCATCAAATCGGATGTGCCGAATCCCTATTTTTGATTCATAGGCATCTACGACGACATCGCTATCATATACAACTGTGTATACCGTATATAAATAGGGATGATCCGGGTGCCAAAGCTTGGGTTCTGATACCCTAACATGCTGAGTAAACGTATGATCCTTCATTGAATCTATCTTGTGTAAATCAGATAATACCTTACTAACAACTTCCTTATTGTCATTTACAATATAATGGGTCACTGAACAAGACTTAGGGATATCATATTCGTTACTAATATGCGTTTGTATATTTACTTGAACTTCAAGCGAACTTACATCCGAATAAGTGATGAATAGGCCGCCACCAGCTTGTTGATTCGCGTAAATCGCATCTGTTATATGCAATTTATCCGTCGTATGCAGCCATACATTCCGGTATAATCCTCCATAGTAGCAAAAATCCAATTCTCCCTGAGGTTTACCTGGCGGAACATCCGGCATATCGGAGTTGTCTAGCTTCACCACAATCACATGATCCGTTTCTCCATCAGCCGTAACATGATCCGAAATATCTAAAGTAAAAGGCAGGTAACCGCCGTAATGTGTTGAAAGGTGTTTCCCGTTAATCCATACATCTGCCGTATGCTTCGCACCTTCGAATTCTACAAATATTTTTTGGTCCTTGAAGGCTTTATCCACATAAAAATGTCTCCGGTACCAGGCGATACCTAGATAGTTCAAGCCTCCACTACAGTGGGCAGGTTCTACCCTCACTGTGTGAGGCAGGTGAACAATCTCCCAAGCGGAGTCATCAAAATCAGCCGCTTCTGAACCTTGTGTATCCCCCCGAAAAAAACGCCAATCCTGATTAAAACTTAATTTATTGCGATGAACATCTTTTTCAAGCAAATGAAAGATTTCCAATTCATCTACTGTATTCATGGTATACTCCTCTCAACTTACATGTCTATTCGTTAATTTTAAAGAGTAGTCACATTAAAGACAAGTCTTTAAAAAGTCCTTATATGAGTTGGAAATACATACGAATCCATGAAGAAAAAGTCCCGCTTGAATATCTATTGTTGTCTTGTTTTCTAGTCATCATTAAAGAACTCATTTCTATAAAATAATGAGATCCCCCAACAAGCTGCGGGGGATCTCATTACTCGAAATTGGCATCCTCTGATTATTCAGCAAAACACTAAATCGTTTCTGACGCTAAGTGGTTTTTCTCATCTCAAGCCTGAAACATGTCTTCCTCTTTTAATTTTTCAATACCGTAACAGGCTTCAAAGCTCCCCATTTCCCTCTTGAATCTTTAGCATGCACGTAGACTGTATGGTAACCATTGGACCATCCTGAAATGTTGATTTGTGCCGTTACCTGCTCCATTTTCGCACTAAAAGCTCCGTCATAAGATATCATCGGTGTTCCGGTTCCCTCAAAACCGATCGTATCTACAAAATATTCCCCTGCTGCAATATTGCCCCAGCCTGTTTCCGTTTCATCGGCAATGACTCTTAGCGTGACGGTTGTGCTTCCCTGAGTTGGGCTAGGATTAGCTGCAGCATTCTGGATCCGTGGTCCCTGAGCGGCTGATTTGATGATGGTTTCCGTATAAAAAGGCCCCCAATTCCCCGCAGCATCCTTACCGTGAATATAGAAAGTATGTTTGCTGTTCTCTGCCCAAGCGGCTGATGACACAGAAGCAATCACAGATTCACTCATTGCATCAAAGCTCCCATCTATAGCTCCCATTGCCGTTCCCGTCCCATTCGCTCCCGTTGCATCTATAAAATATTCAGCCGCGATGACTTGTGATCCCCCATGGTTGTCTACCCCATCATCCACATTAGCCGTTAGCAAGAAAGAAGATAATCCATCGGTAATGCCATGAGGATTCGTTCCAGCTACTACTGTTACAGGCCCTTGCGTATCACCCGTAGAGCTTTTGGTTACATTTACTTTGATAGACTGGGTTGGCCCCCAGTTTCCTGCGCTGTTTTTCGCCCGTACATAAACAATTGGCGTCGTTTCTTCCTGCCAGCGGGTTTCTGCGGACACACGAATTTGGTCTATATAAATTTTTTGCGGAGCACCGGATACAGGAAGTGCGCTGTCATCCACATCAAATTCGATCGCTTTCACCTTGCTGTAATCAAAAACGCCGTTCCCCCCAGAAATGGAATCGTAGTTTTCTCTAAAGTTCCATCTTATGTTTTTCCAGATATCCGCCGGAAAGCTGTTCGAGCCATAATACGTTGGAAGTGAGGCTTGCACGATCGTGCCGTCGCTGTCGATCAGCTTCACCTGCAGCTGGGTAAGGATCGCCGTCACATCCTTTAACCAAAACGACAACGTATCCAGATTGCTTAAATTCTGTATGCTCGCACCGTAATCCTTGATAGCCGTCAAAATATTAGATGCCCCATTGTTATTATTACTGACATCCAAACGTAGGAGTTCCGCTTCTATATTGCGCGTAGCCGTCCCGCTCCAATCGGAAATGTCTTTCATATCATCAATCAAAATGGGTTCGGTTGCCGCGAGCGCCGGGATGGCAATTGTTGCCGCCGCACCCTCACTTAACGTATTAAATGCACCGTCCGAGGCTGTCATCGCAGCACCTTGACCAGGCTTCTGCACGGTATCCACATAATACTGTACTTCGGATATCGCTTGAGCGCTATCTGTTGCTGTTGACGTTAACACTAGTGAGGTTGCCCCATTCGTTGGATTGGAGGATAACGCTGCATTAGAAATAACAGGTCCACCCGCAGCTACCAGTGAAATAAAGGAGCTCGTATCGTAGCTGGAATAATTCGTTCCATCATAGGATCTTGCCCGTACCATATACTTTTTCGCCAAATCCAACCCGCTTGTATTCCAGGCAACGGTATATGGACTTATCGTGCTAGTGCCAATCGTCGTCCAGCTATCGTTTGTTCCATCGTTATATTCATAGGCAACAGAAGCAATCGATGCTCCGCTTGGAGCAGCCTTCGCACTTAGCGAAACACTGCCTTTCTCGATAACCTCAAAGTTTCGTGGATACGTTAATTCCACATATGGCTTCCCTTCGGTTGCTCTGACTTGTTTGGACATGTCAGCCACTGCCGCCCATCTCCGGTCGTTCATCGGATTGCCATCATCGTCTACAAAATTCCATTTATTAAAATCATCAGATCCATCATAAATATAAAAGGCTATTCCGTTTACTCCGCCTTCAAAGTTCGTCCACAAAGAATCCTTAAAGTCAGCCATCGCATCAAGATTGAGTGGCGCCAAACCTACATGCTGATAGTTCCTGTCACTCATCACCGTCAATAGATTGCTCGGAGACCAGGAATTCGTGTTGATCACATTGGTTTTACCCATGCGCTGCGCCGTTTCCTTCAAGCGATCCGTCCACTGGAATCCGCCATAGTTGCCCAGCGTTGACCAGTCCATAAACCAGGGCAGGTCTTCGCCGGTATCGTACCATAGATAATTGATATGGTGGGTACTGGTAAGCCTATTCACGCCAACAAGAGCGTCGTTGGCCCGAGTCTTCATAGCTAAATAGGTGTAATCAGCCGCTGCAGCGCTTTGCAAGCTATTTGGCCAGTAAACCTCCAGCTCATTGGCATTTAAATAACTTAACGTATTGTTATTGGGATCATACAGGTTCGTTTGCGCAGAATCGCTAGCAGCCATTGCATCTAAGCCCGGATGAGCCAATGAGTTATTACTGGCTACCGGAAAGCTCGAACGTACGATCTTGAGGCCAAGCTTTCGCGCTAATCCGGCATTTTTGGTGCTTATGTCGTTTCGTTGCCCGGTATGTGTGACCAATGAATCCACACCGTGCTTCACCATATCCTGAAATGCTTTCTCTGGTTGCACATTGCTAGCCTGATACATCCCGATTTGAAAACGATCGGCAGCGTAATCATACGCTGTCGGGGCCAGCATCGGAACATCCTCCTTGCTTCGAATCCACTCTTTCGTAGTCATGGCCTCCAGTTTATCCATCGAATACGAGTTGCTTGTAATTCCTTTGACCATCGTATTGTCATTAACAAGTACTTGAAATTTAGTGATATTCGTGTAGTTCATTACAGCATCACCACCACTAATTTCATCTGTAACCGTTTTGAAAGGCCATTCGATATGCACCCATTTACCAGGCTCTAGCTGAGATCCCCAAAGAATGGACTCGATATTAATATAATTGTTAGTTCCATCTGCATCTGTGATAGAAAATAGCATTTTATCCGTATCTTTAGATACGAGAATCCAGAAGGATAACACATCATATGACGAGAGATTGACCGACAAACTTTTCACAGCAGAATAGATATTCGCCACTCCGTCATTATTATTTGGTACCGTGAAGACAACAGAAGCTCTCGAGGCATCTCGATAATTGCTTGCATTCAATGAGATATTAGAACCAGTTGTTGTCGTCCACCCCGTCGTGTTGTCCAAGGCATCCAACATCACCCGGTCATTATATTTGACTGCCTGTAAATCATCGATGTACATATCTGTATTCACTCCGACTGGCAGTTCAGAATCGCGTGTTACAAATACAATTTCTTTCAGTGCATCAAAATTCATGATGCCATTGCCGCCAACAATCGTTCCCGGATCCTCCCTGAACGGAATCCGCGCCTTATACCATCTGTTAGCCAGCAAAGTGCCTCCTTCAGCAGGAAACATCCGAGCAAGCGTAAATTCCTCCGACGTAGAATCGGTATCCGTTATCCGTACATTGAAAAAAGTCAGATTTTGTGTAGGTTTAATCCAATAAGTGAGCTCATAGGAGTCCGATAAATCATAATTGACATTAGGCCTATATAACGAAGGGTACTCCGCAGCCCCATTGTTGTTGTTCGCTGCCGTAAACTTCATACTGGATGAACCTTGCTTCACCTCTGTAGATGAGGCCGCCAGAGTTGCTGGGGACGTTGTCAACCATGCTGTCGTAGTATCCATCGCATCGATTTGCCTACTACTGTACAGGTCGCTGTCCGAATAGAAATTCAAATCATCGAAGTAGAAATTAGTAACCGCTGTTTTCATATAATTCGGGCGACCATCCGTTGAGGCAAACGTTACCTTCTGAATGGCCGCATAGTTCATGACCCCGTCTCCGCCACTAACCACTCCGATGTTTTCTTTGAAGTGCCAGAATACTTGATGCCATTTATCCGGTTTAATATCAGAAGGAATGTTGGGTCCTCGGACTGCGTTGGTAAGCACAATTTTACTCATTGTTCCGTCTGAATCGGTCAGTTGGAGCTCCAAATAGGGACTGAGCGTATCCGTCTGAATCCATAAGGACATCACATCCTGACTGCTGAGATTCAAATTCGGAGAAAATGCTTTATAGACGTAGGTAGCGTCATTCACCCCATTGTTGTTATCTGTCACTCTGAAATTCATACTGTAGGAGCCTTGAAACACCTGCGATGCTCCTGCATAACGCGTCATCATTCCATTAGAAGGATTCACCAGCGTCCAATCGCTGATATCCTCCATATCGTCTCCCAGTAGTGATGCTGCGTCTGCTTGTTGATAAGAGTAATTAGGCAAAATTACAATAACCAATGATAGGAATAGAGCTAGAAGAACCATTCGTCCATGTTTATTGCGATTCATCATCATTTTCAACCGCCTCACTTTGTTTCCAATTTGTGTTTCAGATTGAAATTACGCGAACACCACCTGTTTGACTGTTTATTTGCACCGACACGATTACAGGCTCAAGGAACATCACCTCCCCAATTCCGGGTTTCAGAGCTGCCTTACGGATTTATTACTGATTCAGGTAAACTTATTCGCACTTGCAATTAGGTGATAGATCACGTAATAGTCCGTTTGCGAACCTCCATGACCCAATCTATTGTCAAAATATTGCCTGCTTTCTTCCAACTCCTCGATTCGTTCAATAGTGCCATTCAAGAAATCGGTTATCCTGTCTTGTGCCGACTTTAATCTTGCTGATAGACCTCCGTAACGGATATCCAGTACCTCCCACCCTTGAGGCTTATTCGTCCTAAACCATTGTTCACGATGCAAAATCCTTAAAGCTTCCACCTTTACCAGTAAGTTTGGCAGTACTTCTTTAGAGAGCAGCGCCAAAGTACTATGATCACGATCCATATAGGCATTCCTAACGCGTAACCCTAATTCAGCCTTTAAAGTAAGCACATCGCTTAAGCCTGCAAGAAAACCGAATAGTAATTTAGCCTTATCGCCAGTTCTGCCTTGCTCTCGATATAGCTCAGCAAGCTGCCCATAATGTCCAGCAAGTTCTATATTCTCAATATGCTTATCAAAAAGACCTACTAACACATCCTGCCACAGCAAATATTTGGATGGATTAGAGAAATCCTCATACGGCGTTTGCATGCCCGGTACATCATCCAGCCGTTCAATGCTCATGAAATGTTCAAAAGGAATTCCCGTGCAGAAGCTAGTTCTTTGCTTCAGCTTCTGTTCATCAAATACTGGAGCATAGGCATGCTCAGCATAAAACTGCATCCCTGGAAGCATGGAATCTATCGTATTCTCAGCGCCATTATCTCCCCATGCGGTTACGAATACTTCCCTTACACCTTCCTGCTTACATGCTTGCAAAGCGGCATTGGAGCACCTGAACGTTCGGGTGTAATGCGTGATCATGCCCAGCCAAGTCCATATGCCACCTGCAAATATTGGAATGGAGCCTAGCTCTTGGTGTTTTCTTAGCATAGCCGTGTAAAATTCCTGGTCATAATGGTAATAGTCCCAATAAACGAGCTGTGTCCCCTGTGGAATACGATTCACATGAGCTTCATCAATAACAGTCGTAAGATCATAATAATCATGGGTTGCAGAGCCTATCCGAAAGTACATGTCACTCCAAATCATTGGCTCAAGACCGTATTTCGTTGTTATCTCCTTCACTTTGGACAAATGGTCATTCATGAGCTCGAAACGGTCTTTGTGCCCATATAAATCCAGCGCGCGACCTCGCCCCAATCCTTGAGCCTCGTCCATCCCGATATGTATGCGGCGGCTGCGAAAGCTGCGAGACACACTGCCAATCATTCGATCGATCAATTGATAGGTTGGATCCTGCCCCAACAATAGAACATCCTGCGTATCTCTATAATGAGCCGAAGCCTCCCATTTTAAGAAAGACTCCAAATGGGCAAGCGTTTGGATGCATGGAATCATCTCGATCCCAAGCTCCGCCGCATAGGCATCGCACTCCAGCAACTCCCCTTCTGTGTATCTGCCTCGCATATATCCGAAATACGGCTCCTCTTCAATGGTATACGTATCCTCGGTATACAGCATAAGGGTGTTCATGCCGATCAGAGCCATATAACGCAGCAGTTCCTTCACACTCTCAACGTTGGGAACTGCATTGCGAGAGCAATCGAGCATCATCCCGATGGTATCGAATTGCGGCTCCTCTCGAATCCCTTGAAGTCGGTTTGCCCTTATGGATTCGACCAATAACCCCAAAGCCCGAAACAGATGATGGCTGCTAGCATAACGAATCCTCGCTCCCGCTTCTTCGAATATGACAGCGAGTTCAGCTTTTTCTGTTCGCTCAAGTAGGACGGGCCAACCTCCACTGATCGTGCGTTTTACCCCCAGCATGCCACAAATCCTATCGATCCCCGTATTCACTTCGTTAAGCTCACCGTAAAATGAAAATTCCAACAGCCCTATTTTCACCCTTTCATCGCTCCCATCGTGGCACCTTCCATAATTCTTTTTTGGAAAATGATATAAAATATAATTGAAGGAATTAAGACGATCATGACGCCGGCAAACATCGTGACCCAATCCGAGGTATACTGCATCTTCATATTCGCTTGATACATGTTGACGCCAATTGTATATTTATCCGGGTCCCCTAAATAAATGAAAGGTCCAAGGAAGTTATTGTATAAACCAAGAAACTTGAAAATCGCTACGGTGACGATTCCCGGAGTAGATAAGGGCACGATAATACGCCAGAACATCTGATAAATGGATGCGCCGTCAATAAGCGCGCTTTCCTCCAGCTCTTTCGGAAGTGATGCCATAAAACCGCCAAGCAGCATTAAAAAGAATACATTTTCACCGAAGCTATCCAAGATAATTAAACCCGTTAAACTGTTCGTTAAATGCAAAGTCTTCATCAGGATATACTGGGGGATCATTGCGTTAATTCCCGGCAAAAAAAGCGAAAGCATAATCAAGCCCCAAATCAGCTTTCTCCCACGGAATTGCATGCGCGTTAACGCATAAGCATTCAGCGTCGTTAAGAAAGTACCCAGCACCAAGCTTACGCCAACATAATACAACGTATTTAATAAAGATTTACCAATGTTATACTCCGTCCATGCCTTGGAATAATTGCTCCATTGCAGCTCTGTCGGCAGTGCCCATATATCTTGGAAGAATTCAGCGTTGGTTCTCAAGGATTGATACAAAATCCATATAACTGGAAAAACGATCGAAATTGCCCATAGAAGCAGCAGTATTCTCCAGAACCAATCCATTAAAGTTCGCCGTTCTTTCATACTTGGTTACCTCCTTAATTACCCGTGTTAATACTCGACGGCTTCATCTGGGTAGAATTTATCAATAATCAGCTTTGCTCCCACTAACACGGCAAACAGGAGCATGCCTATGGCTGAAGCGTATCCATAGTTGTGATATTCTTTGCCAAATGCAAGGTTAAACATATATAAACCAATAACATCGGTTGAACCTTCCGGCCCGCCATTTGTCAAGATCATGATGATTTCGAACCCCTTCAAGGAACCCAGTATAGCAAATACGACACAAACCCGAATGACCCCGCGTATAAGTGGAATTGTAATTAGAAACAGGATGGTCATTGGGCGTGCACCCTCGAGATGAGCTGCTTCATACAGCGATTTCGGAATGCTGCTGATGGCATTGATGAATATGACCACATAGAGGCCAACCCCGCCCCAAACCATGGGCAAGATCACCGCCCAAAAAGCCGTTTTCGTGTCTCCAAGCCAATACATATCATTCATCTGAATACCAACTAAATGCAATACCCCATTCAGCATCCCGAAGCTGCCATCAAAAATAAATGACCAGAGCAAAGCAATGACAACGCTGGACAAGACATTCGTAAAAAAATAAATGACTTTATATAACGCATTTTCCTTATATGACTTATTGTTCAATAAATAAGCCAGCACTAAGGAGATAAGAACAATAAGCCCAGGCACGATAATCATATATAGTAGATTGTGGGATAAAGCGCGCCAAACGAATTGATCCTTGACCATGTTCACGAAATTAGTAAATCCAACATACTTGGCATCCGTTAAACCATCCCACTCCAATAATGAGTAATAAATGGACAATGCATTCGGATACAAAGTGAACAGGATATACCCCAACAGCGATGGCACAACCGCTAAGAATAAGAAAGTGCGACGCTGTCTACTCGCTTTATTAGATCCTCGCCGTTTTCGCCTGCCCGCTTCATTCTCAAAGATTCCAGCGTCCAAAGCCTCTCCTCCTTACTTGAATAATAATCGGGAGGAATACGATTCCTCCCGACATCAGCCTATTACTTCTTCGGACGATCCTTCTCGATCGCTGCTTGCTTAAGCTTCTCAGCTGCTTCCAACACAGGTGCTGGATCTTTCTTTCCTGTTGCGACCGCTGTAATTAACTCGCTTAAAATCTTCTCGGCTTGCCCACTCTCTGGGCTTACCAAATTGAAATTGTGACGATAAGAGATATATTCCACCTTGTGCTTGGTTGCATATTCCATGACGGCTGCTTGCGTTGGCTGCAGCTTGGCAATACGGGCTGGATCATCACCAAAATCCAGTCTTCCCGGATAAGTTCCTGCTTCCGCAGCAATCGTCTCCTGAATTTTAAAATCGTACAAGCTGAGAATAAATTCCTTCGCCCATTTCTTATTCAAGTCTGGCTTGTTCTTCCAGATAGCAAAACCAATATCAGCTACTCCGGCATTAACGAATATCGATTGCTTCGCATCGTTCCCAGCAGGAATAGCCATGAAGCCCCATTTAAAGCCATCCGGTGTACTTTTTTTCATTTCATTTCCAACCCAGTCACCCGTGGAGACAAGCGCAGCCTTATGCTGCAGAACCTGCATTTGGGATTGTGTATGGTTCAGAGCTGCGACTCCGGCAGGGAAATACCCCTTTTTACCAAATTCATACAATCGATTCCAAGCCTCTTTGTTTTCAGCCGTTGTGAGCAGCGGTCCGTCGAAATTGCGGAAATTTTTCAAGTATGTATCGTAGCTGCCACTAGCTCTAGCCAAATCAAACTGCAGAACATTAAAGACATAATCTGTTAAGTAACCGGCATAGACACCCGGGAACGTAATCGGAATAACACCGTCCGCTTTAATTTTATCAAGCAAGGCTGTGAACTCATCCCATGTTCCAGGATTCTTATTCCAGCCCTTTTCGTCGAACAGCTTCTGATCAAAGAACAAGCCTGCTGTGTAACCTCCGACAGGCATTCGCCCCGTAAAGCCGATACTAGTCGCGGAGTCATAGGCATCCTTGGAGATGACCGATTTCAGCTTCTTGCCTTTCTCTCCAGGCACATCCCGTTCCCATAGATCATCCTGCGGTTCGAACTTTTCGGCAGCAGCCAATCGCTCAAATTGATTATTCGCTGTGAAATTCGGGATGAACAAGTCGAACATATCATTGTCGTCACCTGCAGCAATTTTCGGTTCAAGAATCGTCACCAGGGTAGGTGAGGAAGTGATATCAAATTTCACGTTCGGATATTTAGCCGTAAAATTCTTAACGGCTTCATCCATCCAAGCACGGCCTGAGCCTGCTTCCCAGAATCCCATCTTCAGCGTAACATTTCCGTCCTTAGGCAAACCATTTTCCGGATAAACATTGGCTGCAGGTGCAGCACTTGCAACCGGGGTTGCACTAGTCGGAGCTGAACTCGTCGGTACGCCCTTGGAATTACTTGTGCATCCTGTCAGTAAAGCACCTACCATCGTTAGCGACACTAATATTACATTTCCCTTTTTCATTGCAGTGACCTCCCCATTCAATCTAATTCGTTCATGTGAAATGAAGCTTCTAATAACTCAGCTCAACTGCCGAAGTTCGGCTGAGCTGCTCGTTCCATTCAGAAATCGTGATTGAGCTTCCGCTCGCCAGTCTGGATTGCTCCGCTGCGAAGGCCATGAGGTGGCTTTGCACGGAAGCTTCAACGGAAGTTAGGCCTGGACCATTCGTACTTTTATTCTGAACTTGCTTAAGGAATTCCCGAACCAGACCTTCATCCCCTCCTCCATGGCTCCCTTCACCTGAAATCACGGGGATCTCAATGGCTTCTTTGCCAAAGGGATAAAGAATAATCTCATTTTTCTCCATATATCCTCTAATTTCCCCGTGAGTCCCCATGATCTGAATCGTTCTTGACACATCGTGGGAAAAGCCTGACATCGTAAAAGAGGCTGTTGCACCGCTTTCGAATTCCATGTTGACCACCTGGTGGTCGACGACATTATTGTCACAGTGATAGACACAGCGTCCAAACGAACCCGACTCAAGCGCCTCATGAATCCCCGATAAGGATTGATCATGCGTAATAAAACGAGACCATTCATGCGTACTGTCTTCTTCATAAATACGGATTGCCGAATAAGGACATGTCCGTTCCACTGTGCACCCTCCGGTACAACGAGGTGTTGAGCCAACAGGCGCATTCTCCGGACGGAAATGCAGCAGTGAGCCATAAGAGCTGATTCTCAGACATCTCTCATTCATAAGCCAGGAAAGAACATCCATATCGTGACACGATTTCTGCAGGATCATCGGGCTGGTTTCCTCAGACTTGTTCCAATTCCCACGAACGAAGCTGTGTGCCATATGAAAATAACCTACATTTTCACTAAGCTGAACCGATACAATATCACCAATTGAAACGCTTACAATCTCTTTAATCTTGGACCAGAACGGTGTATATCTCAGGACATGACATACGGTTAATAACCGATTGTACTTGTGAGAAGCGTTTGCCATTGCTATGACTTCGTCTGCCAATGGAGAGATTGGCTTCTCCAACAACACATCATATCCTCGCTCAAGCGCTTTCAAGGTTGGAGCATAATGCATTCTATCCTGCGTGGATATGATAGCAATGTCAGCAAGCTTTCCATGGGATAAAATGTGCTCCCAGCTCTCGAATACTTGATCCGATGGGATTAGATGCTCCTTTGTTGCGAGCTTTCTTCGTTCTTCATCAGGCTCGGCAACCGCGACAATTTTTAGTTCCTCCGGATACTTATTCGCATATGCACCATATACGAATCTTCCTCTTGCACCGGCTCCTACGAGTATTGCAGTGAGTTGACGCACAGCGTTGAATGTCCCCCCCTTTTTTATGCTTACCACTTGGGAATGTGAATCTAAGACGGATCATAACACTCGTTATATTTTATTGTCAATCTTATTTTATCCATGGAAAATCCCTGTTTTCAGACTAAATTTTGCTCTTAATTGAATAAAACAGGGATTTAAAATCCAAAAAACCACACAAAATCATACGGTCAATTGACTATTTCTCACTCTCAGCGTTATAATATACCCATCGTTATGAATGATTGATTACGAAGGAGATTTGGAATGGTTACCAAAAAAATGATTGCCGAACACTTAGGCATTTCTCGCACCGCCGTCTCATTAGTATTAAACAATACACCAAGCAGTACGGTTTCAATGGAGACGCGTAACAAAATACTACAGGCAGCAAAAGAGCTTGGTTACAAGGATGTTGAAGTCTCTCCAAAGCTGTGCTTCGTGCTTTATGATAGAAATGCAAATGACCCGCGTTATATGGCGGATATGCAGGTTATGGAAGCAGCTGCTAGTCGTTTTGATTATGGCATGGTTTTCATGAATATAACGCATCTTCCAGAATCATTAGCTAAATTGCAAAAAACCTTGGACAATCAGGAAATTGAGGGATTTATCGTTTCTGGAGATGTAGATGAGAATCTACTTAACATGTTTCGAAGTGCCAATACCCCTTATATCTTGTATGGTATGCCCTTACGCGATCACAATGAAGGTTTAAGTTATATCGCATTCGATGATAAAAAGCTAGCGTATGATGCCACGGAGTATTTAATCTCTCTTGGCCATAAGCGTATTGCCCTATTTATGGGCAGTCTGGATTACAACATCCATCAATTAGCTTTGGAAGGTTACCGTCAAGCTCTTGAAGCCAATGGAATTCCAATGGATAAATCCCTGATACAAATTAGCAATGATGAGAATGGCTATGAATTATGTAAGAGAGCCGAAATGCTGCAACTCGAATATTCCGCTGCCTTCTGTGTGAACACCATCATCCAATTCGGAGTCCTTCAATACCTGCAAAGCAGCGGTGTATCCGTACCGAACAGCATCAGTTTGATTGGTTCTGGACTAAGTGAATTTGTGAAGGTAAGTGTCCCGCAGCTGACAACCTTTTATGTATCCGCTGCGGAAAAGGAGAAAACGATAACTCTGCTGCTCGAAACGATCCAAAATCGAAATCTGGAGCTTGCACCTTCATTGCGCGTAACGGAATTCGAGCTATTTGAGGGGGGCACAATTGCCCCGTGGAAACCAGATGCGGAACATAGGAAGGGTGAATGAAATGAATGTATTGGCAATAGGCTGCCATCCTGACGACCTTGAAATCGGTTGCGGCGGGACGCTGGCTAAGCTTAGCGAGCAAGGTCATCATGTTACAATGTGCCATGTTGCAAGTGGGGATAAAGGTCACGCCGTTATCCCTCCGTTAGAGTTAAGCGGTATTCGTCACAAAGAAGCACGGGATGCCGGCGCTCTTATCGGTGCACAAGTTATTAATTTGCAGGTGCCCGATCTGCAGGTTAGATCAGAGAATGAAGAACTAATCAAAGATCTTATTCGTCTTGTTAGGGAGGTACGACCTGATTTTATCATAACGCATAATCCCGAAGATTATATGCGTGACCATCAAGAGGTGAGCAAAGCTGTCTTCGACGCTAGTTTTTCCTCCAGTGTCCCCCACATGCTTCCGGAAATACCTGTCTATCCATGTATAGTCCCCATTTTTTTTATGGATACATTGGGTGGCGTGGGCTTTATGCCGGAAGAGTATGTAGATATCACCGATATGATGGATATTAAGCAACACATGATTGAATGCCATCAAAGCCAAGTCACTTGGTTGAAGGAACATGATCATATTGATTTCATTGAGTTTGTACGCAGCTGCTCCCGATTTCGCGGAATTCAATCAGGGGTTGCATATGCGGAAGGGTTTAAGCGTTGCCAAGCTTGGCCGCGCATGACGACAAAACGTTTGCTGCCATGAAATTAAAGGGGGAACGCGGAGTGACGGAAATGAACTTTATCAATACTAAGCAAGGAACCTTAATGGATAGCTTCTACCCAGAAGGTTGGGACCTAGCCAAGATTGACCACATCTGCAGCCATCCTGCAGTGGCAATTATGGAACGACAAGCCTTTTGGCATCCCGATTTTTCACCTGTTATGTGTGAACAAGTTCAAGATTTTGACATGATGCTAGGCCATGAAATAGCCTTGGAAATTCAGCAAGCTGCAATAGAGAGCAGGAAATTAGCACTCATACTACCGGCAGGACCAATGGGCATGTACAAATGGGCTGTTTATTTCTTAAAGGCTTGGAACATTAGCTGTGCCCATGTATATGGCTTTAATATGGATGAATGGAGCGACGCAGAAGGCAACACGATGGAGCCGACACATTCAGGTTCTTTTCAATATGCGATGCAGATGGCCTTTTATGGACCTCTTGAAGAATTAACTGTACCGGTAGCGCAGCGTAATTTTGCCACGAAGAGTAATTTACCAACCTATCTAGAGAAAATTGAAAAACTCAAGTCCGAAGGTGCAAAACTTGTTACTCTTTTCGGTATCGGCCGAATGTGCCACATTGCTTTTTGGGAGCCACATTTTGCAGCGGAATTCAGCTCGGAAGAGGAATGGAAAAAACAAGCTTTTCGACTTGGAGCCAAGCTTCATCCCCTTACTATTGAGCAAAATGCGATAACAAGCTTTAAAAGCCGTACGACACTTGTTCCATGTACGGCAAACACGATTGGTCCCGGATTGTTTCTTCAGTCAGATCGGATCATCGGCGGATGTGATGGGGTATTAGGCAGAGGCATGCAATGGCAGGGAATGTCATTATGGATGACACTTCGTCACGGCGCTGACATGTGGGTTCCCTCCTCTTACATGCCTACGCTTCCAGGTAAGCTTCTGTTCTTGAAAGAGCTTGTCGGACCTTTGATCGCAGAGGTTAATTGAAGTTTTGATCATAGTATGTTGAACGTTCGACTCCAGCACACGGAGCACTCAGGTTATACAATGTCTATTCTCCTTTGGTCACCTTCCACAAAAAGTAAAATTCCTGCTCTAGTTATGGCTCAACCTCAAAGTTAGTGTTGATATTCAGTAACTTTGAGGTTGCATTGACGGTAAGTTTTTGAAAAGTGTTATCATTTATTCCCGTGTTTTATATTTCACTCAAAAATCAATTTTCACCTTGCGGAACTCGCCCGGCGGGACGCCAGTAAACTTTTTGAATTTGCGAATAAATGCGTTGACACTGTAATAACCGACCATAAAGCAGCAGCGCCAAAACGATCGGTGGTGCAAAACCAAACAGTAATGAATAAATCCCAAGCAAAAATGTGTTCTTTATCAATCTAAATGAGTTCGGGTCTTGAAAAAACATCGCATAATATTTCAGGCCAACCCAATCACTCGACCAAATACCTTTAATCAAATTGTAGTTAGCCATTCATTTGCCATGCAGGATTCCCTCTTTCTTATGTGCTGCCTGAACAATGTGATCTTAACAAGTCCATTAGTCCTTGGAAATGGCTCATTCTTTGACAAGTTACCTGATCTCTCGCCTATTTAAAGATCTGTTAATTTTCCAAATATCTGCACATATCCGAATGCAAAAAAACCGTCATGAATAACTCAACATGACGGCTTGGCTCGTAACCTTTACTCTTGTTTATTTTTATATTGCGTAGGCGTAAATCCTGTATGGCTCTTGAACAATTTGCAGAAATAGCGGTAGTCGGAAATGCCTACAGCCCCAGAAACCTCGTAAATTTTCATCGTCGTCCGTCCCAACAGTTCGCTTGCTTTTTCCATGCGAACTCGGTTCAAATAATCCGAGAAGTTCTCGCCGAACTCCTGTTTGAACATCTGACCCGCGTAAGAGGGGTGCAGTTGTACAAGCTTAGCAAGCTCTGCCACCTGCACATCCTCTTTATAATGCTCGCGAATATAGCGAATCATGAGTTGAACTTCCTTGCGCACCGATGCGGACAAATGAAAGCGATTGTTCATCCATTCGTTTACGACGTGAATCGTTTTTTCCCACCATTCGCAGTAATCCGTCCACGTTTCCAATCGATCGATTCCACTTAAACGTTCGACAACTGAGGCTGGAAGCTTAACAAACCCTGGGTGAAACATTTGTCGTGTCATACGCAAAAGATCCGCCGGATGAATCGGGGGATTATGAAGCTTCGTTATGACAGCAACGCTTTCCTGGAACGCTTCGGCATCCTCCCGCAGCATCGCCTTTACCACAGCAGCAATCCACTCGCGGATCTGCTCCTCATCGAATCGCCGGAATGTCGACGCCTGTTTTCCTACAATAGACGAATCCGACTTATAGAAGTAAGCCGCTAGTCCATCCAATCCTTCTCGTAACCCGTCGGTAATCTGTTTTACAGTCAAAGGTTGTTTGCCTATTTCCCTTACCGGGCCAACATGAATAAAGCTCTTAACGGGAGCAAAATTCCTTAAAGCCTCCAGTGCTGCCAACGCCAGCTGGTTCATCTTAAAGCTTTCCAGCAGCTGTCTGGATCCGATCAGCAGGCACAACCGGCTTTGCCGAATCGGCAGCATCACCATCCGGTTGCATTCACCAAGCATCCGCTGGTCCAGTTTCAGCTCCAGTACTTCGCCTACTTGCCTTTGGAGTTGAACTAGCTCTTCCTCCGCTAACTCAAATTGCTCGGAACCCGTAGGGATGCTCCAGCCTATGGTCAATCCCGCCAAATAACTGGCCTGGGCCACCCCTTCGAACCACTCTTCTGGAATCGTACGGGCATGGGTGCTTCCATCATCGTCCACCAATCGCTCCGTCCACTGGCGCTTCCTGGTCCATTCCTTTTCCCATTCCAACTTACGGCGCATTTCCAGCTTTTGATCTACATCCATCTCTTGCTCAATCTCTTCAGCTACCTTGCGGCATGCGTCCAGAATTTGCTCCGGCGTCTGCGCCAGCTTGATTAAATAGTTATCCACACCCAACTCAATCGCTTGGCGCGCGTATTCGAACTCCCCATAAGCTGTCAGAATAACAATCCGGATTCGCGGCCACCTCTTGCGCACATAGGCAGCTAGTTCTAATCCGCTCATATTCGGCATCGTAATATCCGTCAGCAGCAGATGCGGCATATCCCTTTCGATCATTCGGATCGCTTCTTCGGCTCCCGATGCGGCTCCCATAAACGTAAACCCCGCATCCGACCAAGGAATCCGTTCGGAAAAGCGTTCACGTACCCATTGTTCATCATCCACCATCAGCAGCTTCAGCATGGCACTTTCCCCTTCCGCAACATTTATTTCTCTCGAAGATCTCCTATCGGGAGACGAATCGTCACCGTTAACCCTTCATCCGGCTCATTTTGAAAATGCAGACCATACGGATAACCGAATGTCATAATAAGCCGTTCTTGCACATTACGAAGCCCCAGATTGTTTAAACCTTTATAAGGATTAGGCGTCCCCGTATCTTCCGTCAGCATGGCAAGCTTCTCCGGAACAATCCCTGGTCCTGTATCCGAAACCTCAAGCAGGACACAGTCAGCCTCCGTTTTTTTCCCCGAGACAATGATATGGTTAACCTCTTTTTTAGTGAGCCCATAGAAAATACTGTTCTCCACCAAAGTAATCAACGTTAGCTTCGGGATTGCCGTGTTAAAGATGATCTCCGGGACAGCAATGTCCATCTCGAATACATCCCCGTACCTGAGGTTCATAATCTGAACATAGTTTTCCAATTGCCGAAGTTCATCCTCAACCGTCACAATATCGCCGACCTTGTCCGTTGAATACTGCAGCAGCCCCATCAACGAGCGAATCATCTCACACATTTCATCCGTTCGTCCGGTTTCACCCAAGCAGTAAATCGCATTCAGTGTATTATTTAGAAAATGGGGGTGAATCTGCGATTGCAGCACCTTCAGCTCATGATGCCGCTTCTTCTCCTCCGCTACCCGCAAATCATCAAACAACGACTTGATGTTGCCCATCATGCTGTTGAAACCGTCAGCAATATGTGTAAATTCGTCGTTGCGCTTCAGTTTAATCCGAGCTCCCAATTCGCCGCGCGCAGCTGCCTTGAATTGCCGGGTTATAGCAGTAACTGGCTTGCGGATATAGTTCGTAATCCATACGGAAACGATCACCGCCAGAATAATGGCGATTAACAGCACTAGCACCAGCTGTTTCTTAAGCGAATCCAGCAAAGGAAACGCCTGCGATTCCTCGATGACGGAGAAAACAAACCAGTCCCAGCGATTTTGATTGCTACTAAGCACCTTATAATCTCCAAAAGAAGTGTGAACGGTATTGTAAGCCGTCCCGCTCGTCTGGGTTAAGGCTTGCAAAGCCTCCTTCATTTCCAAATGATCCTTAAACGTCTTCGGATAGGCGAGGTACGTGTTCGTCGACAAATAATCGCCTTGGCCCGTAAACAGATAAATTCGGCGCTGCTCGCCTTGAATGATCTGCGGACCGGTTAGCGCATTCAAATTCAAATCCAGCGCAACGACGCGGTTACTGTCGATTTGTTTAGAAACTGTAATAACTGAGCGCTCATTGATTGAGCGGGGAGGACTCCACCAGAATCCTGTTTTACTTGTCTGCGTTTTAATTTCTTCGATCCGCTCGGGAGTGATGTAAAATCGATATCCATAGGGAGAGCTAATTTTCACTTTGTCAAATTCGATCAGATAAATACTATGGATCTGATCTTGATGGTAGGTCATGATATTATCGATCAGCTCCGTGTAGTCGGCTTCGTCCATTTTATTGTAGAGAACCGGATTGGAGAGAAAGATCAGTTGACTTTGTATAGAGTTCATCAATGTTTTGATGTAATTTTCAACCTGCACGACGGAGCCCTGCAGCACTTCTTCATTGTTTTGCCTGATCGGCTCGAAAAGCCGCTGGTATCCGAAAATGCCGATCACCAGAAAAAGTACAATGACGGACAAAAAAGTAAGGATAAACAGCTTGGTGCTGACGCTGGAAGTGAAGCTTTTCCCTGTTATCCGACGAATCATTTAGAATCGCTCCCCTATCCTTTGAGGATACAGCAAAGCCCCCGATATCGAGGGCTTGTAACTTTTCAAACATTATAGCATGGTCAATACTTCTTTGTACCTAAATCTTTCCTTTTTACTCATATGCGCTCACCATTACCCCTTAACGGAACCTAGCAATGCACCTTTGACAAAATATTTTTGCAAGAACGGATAGATGATTAGGAGCGGTAACGTCGCTACAACAACTACGGCCATTTTGATCGTTTCCGGAGGCAGTGCATCGAGAGCTAATGAATTAATCGACAGCTCCGAGCTGACATTCGGCGCTTGAATCATGCTTCTAAGCACAACCTGCATAGGCATAAGCGTTTTATCGGAAATATAAAAGATACCTTTGAAATACTCATTCCAATGTGTAACTCCGTAAAATAAACCAATGGTAGCCATAATAGGTGCCGATAACGGTAGGACAATGCGAAATAGGGTCTGTATATCTCCGCAACCGTCCACTTTAGCTGCCTCCTCTACTTCCGCCGGAAGGTTTTCAAAGTACGTTTTGACGATCAATAAGTTAAACGTGGAGACCATGCCTGGAATAACGAGCGCCCAAACCGAATCGTACAATCCGAGACTGCGAACCATAATGTAAAGTGGTATAATACCGCCACTAAAAATCATCGTGAACACGATCGCCATCAGGATCATATTGCGGCCTGGAACAGACTTCTTGGATAGCGGATACGCCAGCAGTGTGGTGACCAGCAGATTCAAAGTCGTGCCTACAACCGTGATGAAGACGGTAATTTTCAACGCTTGTGGAATACGCGCGCTTCCGAATATTTCTTTATATGCTTGAAAAGTTAGATGTTCGGGCCAAATAACGAAACCGCCATTCTTCATGACCTCGATATAAGGAGTTAACGAAACGACAACGACATAGTACAACGGAAACAATGTGACGAGGGCAAATAGGGTCAGAACGGTATTTATAGCCGCATCGGCAACCTTATCCCCTTTTGATTTTTGGAGTACGAATGACATCGTAATCCCCCTCCTTTTCCAACATGCAATCTACCATATGCCGGATCCCCCGACTTTCTTAGCCAGTTTATTTGCACCTATAACCAAAATGAGCCCTACCAAGGATTTGAAAACCCCCATAGCTGCTGCAACGCCAAACTCCAGACGTTCGAAGCCATATCGATAAACCCATGTATCCACTATGTCCCCGACATCATACACCCGGGCATTCAAGAAGATGAAAACCTGATCGAAGCCTGCATCCAGTATGCCGCCGATTCTAATAATCAACATGAGCACGAATACATCACGGATACCAGGCAGCGTTATATGCCAGAGCTGACGCCAACGTCCTGCACCATCCACGACGGCAGCTTCATAAAGTTCCTGGTTGATGGATGCCAAAGCCGCCAAATAAATGATGGCTCCGAATCCTGTATTTTTCCAAATTTCCGAAAGCACTAGCATCGGTCTAAAGAAATCCTTGTTCGTCAATAAATCGATTTGTCCCCAACCCATATCGCGTACAAACGTACTGATCAAACCAGAACCTGGAGCAAGGAAAGAAAAAGCTAATCCATACACGATGACCCAGGATAGAAAATAAGGTCCGTAAGTAATGGTTTGTACGGCTTTTTTGAACCAAAGTACCCTGACTTCATTCAGCATAAGCGCAAGGATAACATCAGGCACCATGTTGCCCACAATTTTGTAAACACTGATTAACAGTGTGTTTCTCATAATTTGCAAAAATTCAGGATTATCGAAAATGACTCGGAAATTATCGAAGCCGACAAAAGGACTTCCCCAGATGCCCTTCATCAAGTTGTAGTTCTGAAAAGCAATCAAGGTTCCCGCCATAGGAGCATAATGAAACAGAATATAATAGACCAGTCCGGGTATCATCATGAGGTAGAACCATCTGCTGTGGTAAATGTTTCTTAGTTTGCCTTGCCTTACAGGGCGTGTAGCTGTAGGTTTCTCTTTCAATGCAGTTGTGGTTTCTGCCATCGCCATATCCTCCTAGCCGTATCTCTGTTGGAAGGCAGAAGGAACCCATGAACAACCCAGGGTTCCCCTCGATGCCTCGACACGTTTATTTAAAATCGTTCAGTTTCTTATCTTTCATAACGGAGTTCAATTGTTTGGTATACTCGGTGAAAATTTCTCTTCCTTTGAACTTGGTCATCAGTTCTTCACGGTATTGCGGCCAATTTTTACCGCTTTTGTCTTCGAGAACAGCTTTGGCATGGAATTTGCTCATTTCTTTGCGGAAATCCCCGATGTTAATGCCTGCAGGAGGAACTAAGCTTACTGGAGGCAATGCGTTATGTTTCGGGAAGCCTTCAACCGTTTTCAGAATCGCACGGTCATGCTCGGAAACACGGGAATCAATGAGTTCAAATCCAAGTACATTAGGATCTTCCGGTGTAAATGCTGCATACACATTCAGCCAGTTGCCTGCTTTGGCGATATCAGCTTCGAAAGCTGCAACATTTAATGTTATCTTGTTGCCAGATTTCGTGTAGTGCTTACCTTCTTGCCCGAAATGGGTCAATAAGAAGCCTTCTTCACTTTCAAGCCAGTTAACGATTTCCAAGGAACGCTTCACTTTATCTGGACTCTTATCGGCTGTAGCTTTGCTTATCAAGAACGTATCTGTAGGAACGTTGTATTTCCACATGATCGGCTTGTCGAGCGGATAGATCGGCTGCCAATTGGCTTTTGGATCAAGAGCTTTCGTACGATTTTGTACGCTTGTAGCCACACTGTCCAGCGCCACTGTTTTGTCGCCAGCGGTGAAGAACATGCCGACTCTACCTTGGGCAGCTTTATCAAAATGAGCTGGCGGTTTGTTCAAGAACCAGTCCGGATCTACGATTCCCGCTTTGTTCCAATCCACAACTTGATCGATAACACCTTGTACTTTAAGATCCGTACGATTGTCTACATAACTATTGTCAACGATCATGAAATCGGCTACAAAACCGTTGTTCAACCATTGCGGGAAGTCGAAAGGAAGATTTTGCCCGCTCCCTGCTGCCGTAAACCCGTAAGTATCTTGTTTACCGTTGCCGTCTGGATCTGCTTTCGTGAACTGGGTTAATACGTTGGTCAGTTCCTCGAAATTTTTGGGAGACTTCAACCCCAGCTTATCGAGCCAGTCTTGGCGAATATACCAGGAAGCATAGGTATTTCGTGAGAAAGGCACCATAGCGCGAGTAAACTCACCTTGTTTGAGTTGGAACGCATCTACTTCTTCTTTCGATACCCATTTGAAGTAATTAGGCATCGTTTCTTTCGTGATGAATGTGCTCAGGTTAGCCGTTATACCGTCGTTAATATACTTCTGGGACTCGGCACCACCGGCGATGAACAGATCAGGAGCGCTTCCGCCCGCCAAGGTAGCATTCAATTTGTCATGATATTCTTTGCCTGTCACCATATAATCGATTTTCAAATCAACGTTAAATTTCTCTTCAATCGCTTTTTTGACGAAATCTTTGTCTGCGGAAGGCAGTGTCACATTCCCCATAAGTCCACTCATAACCGACCAGTTAAGCGACAGTTTGGCTGGCTTAGCGTTTCCTGTTGCCTTTGGCGTTTCTGTCGTTGTTTTGTTGTCTGAGCATGCTGTAAGCGCAAACATTGCAGCAAGTCCTAGCACTACCAGTTTTTTCATTTGATTAACACCCTCCTGTTTATATACGGTCTGTAAACATTTACCCCTTGTAAAAGCTAAATGATGGCGTTTACTTGACTTCATTATAGGTCCGCCCAACTAGCGAAACTAGCAGACGATTTCAAGAAATAGTGGTCATAATACAGAAATGACCCTTTAATTTACACAAAAAAAATGCAGCCCTATGGACCGCATTCCGATTAACGTTCCTGATAAATTGTAATACGCTTTGTCATTTCTTGCCATCATTTCACTTTCAATATCCGAGTTATTCGTTTCTAAGAGGTGCTATTTTGAGTTTATTCGACATCCATTTGCTCCTTAAAAGAACAATAATAAATAAAATAGGAATGTACACATAAATAAAATAAAAACCCACGCTGGAGCTAAAACTGGATAATTGACTAATACTAGTTCGATCTTTAAAGAACAACATGAGTATGATCATAAAACCAGCTAGAAAAATAAGTAAGCTTGTTCGGTGCTTGATGTGTGCCGCGGTTTTCAATCCTCTGCAGGCGACCCATAGAAAAATGGAGACAGTCGCTAGTATTTTAAGAAACCAGATTGAAATCACGATGTACTCTAATCGTTGTATAAGTGGTATTTCGATGATCTTGAGCATCGTTAACGTTGGCCAAATGACATGTGTCATCTGTCCTTGACTGAAATACATAAAAGTAATGAGAGTAATCACTAAGTAAATGAAAGTCGTATAGAGAACAGCTCGCTGTGCCCATTTGTAAGACTGTTTGGGTGTTTGAACCAACGGATAAATGACTAATATGGCTTCAAAACCAGAAAATTGGAACACCATGGTTTTGATGGAAAGTAACATTTCTTTAACTGAACTTACATGGAGGGGGAGCAAGTTCCGCGGATGTATGTAATTTAAAACAAAAAATAATAGGGGCACAACTACGATGTATGGAAGTAAGATGCCCCAAAAACTCATCCCGGCAACCGTACGAAACCCGCCAGATATCGTATAATAAATGACCAAAACGAAAACGAAGCTTACCGGATAGATGCTCATAGAGGGAAAGAGCCAAACTTGAACAATTTCAACAAAAACTCTAAAAACGCTAAATGCTACCAAGAAAAAATATAACACGACACAGCCATTCAGCAGACTTCCAACCATTCGGCCAAAACAAGCTCTATTTAGTGATATTAGATCTGAATTCAGCGGATCTGTGGACAGCAATCGATAAAAGATCCATACAAGGAGATGAATAGAGATCCCAGCCAAGAGAACAGAAATCCACGAATTATAGCCCCCGTGATTAATAAGCTCTCTCTGGAAATTCATGATGCCGACCCCAATCATACTGCTATGAATAAGAAAAAAAACGAGATAGGGAGGTATGGTATGGGATTCCTTTTCCAATCTACTCGCCAACTCCCGTCTGAATAATGTGAACGTCCACTTTTACATTCGTCTTCATTTGCTCATACGTAACTGCATAAAAGTCCTTCTCTTCCCAGCTAGTTGATTTACTTCTTACCAAATCACCGAATCCTACAGGATCTACCTTATTTTTTTGACAAAAAGAAATAAAGCTTTGAATTTCTTTTTCAAAATAGCTTCCGACTTTTTGCTCAAGCCCTCTTAATTGTTTCTCTTGTAGCAAATCAATTAAAGTAGGTACATCTTTGACTTGTAGTTTCAAAATCACTTTGATTGAAATCTTAGGGTTAGGCGAAATTTGATCGACGGTAAACTTTACTTTAGATCCGATACTTTGCAATAAAATAAATTCATCCTTATCCGACTTGGAGCCGTTCAATGGATACATATAGCTGCCATTTTTTGAATTATCAATTAACATTTTCAAAATAAATGCTTGTTTCATGTTAATCGTGGCTACTAGCTTGTCGAATGAGAATAAAGCTATCCCATCTATTTTTAAATTTCCACGTTCGAGAATGATATAAGGTAAAAAGGGATCCCGACCCACACCATAATGATTAAATAAAAAATCATGCAGATTCGTCATAGGTAAATTTCCATGGTTTATGTTCTGTTTAATCATCCCAGATATATAGTAGGGATCCTTGTATTTTTTCGAGGCCGTTAATAATTCGGAAGCCTCCTTTTCTGCAACCCCAAGATGAATGCGAGTCCCAACTTTGGCATCTCGACATAAACTATGTACGACAGTATCAATTCCTTTTTGTGTGTAGGATTTCCCGAACAAAACCATCCTCAATTGACCATACTCAATGGGATCATTTGTTTTCGTATTTAGCCTTGGAATGATATCGTAGTAGGAATTCGAACTTGTGTCCAAAATCTCTAATTGAGCTTCATTTTTCTTTTCAAAAATAGGATATAGAACAACACTTTTAACGCCGCTTTCCGTTAAATCGAAACCGATCGATTGGATAATTTTAATTTCATCTACCAGCTTCTGATTCGCACAAGCGGATATCAAGGTCATACAAATAAGACTTAGACAAACTTTTAGGAGATGCATCTTTTACCCCGCACATTGTCGACTCATTCTTCATCAAAATCTTTTTTCTTATTCGATTTAGGTTTATAGCGTAAAGACGATTTAGTTTTCAAATAACTTGGTCTTAACGTAGTTTCCTCATAGGAAGGCCGAATAAAGCTGTCTTTGAGATCTTTCATTCTTAATGGATAGATGGGCACTGTGTATGGGGTACCCAGCGATTTTAAACGCGTAACATGAATGAGCAAGAGGCAGATCCCGATGACAATCCCCAAATTGCCCCAACAGGCAGCCAATAAGATAATAGGGAAGCGCAGAAAACGAATCGTATTCGACATCTTATAGATGGGGGTCGTGAACGAGGCTAATGCGGATAAAGCCACAATAATAAGCAGAATATTACTTGTTAATGCCGCTTCAACGGCCGCTTGCCCGATAACGATCCCTCCGACTATACCTAACGTTTGACCAATCTTTGTTGGCAGCCTTGCTCCTGCTTCTCGAAGAAACTCAATCGTAGCCTCCAGAAAGAGTACTTCAAGTACCGGAGGAAAGGGAACATTTTGCCTAGAAAAAATCAGCGGCCCTAATAAACCTATTGGAATCATTTCATAATGAAACGTCGTTAAAGCGACATAAATCGATGAAGCAAATACGGAGAAAATGACGCCCGAAATGCGGAAGAGCCGAAAAAAGGATCCCAATACCCATGGCAGATAGTAATCTTCCGGAGATAAGAAGAAATCAAATAACGTCGAGGGTCCTGTAATAAAATAAGGCGAGCCGTCACTAACGATGGCAACTTGGCCGTAAATAAGACCATACACAACTCGATCCAACCGTTCCGTTGACACAAAAAGTGGAAATGGCGTCCAGGAATTATCCGAGATGATCTGCTCCAATTGCGAAGAATCAAAAATAACATCGAAATCAAAATCTTGTAAACGCTGCTCGACAATCTGCAGATTATCTTTATTCGTTACGCCGTCCAGATAAACAATCGCAACTTTGGTTTTTGAAACGGTGCCTAACGTTAATTCCTTAACAATTAAATTGGGGATATTGATTTGAGTACGCAATAGATGAATATTAATCTCCATCTTCTCTACAAATCCTACTTTAGGACCAACAACACTAAATTCATTTTCCGTTGTGTTATGATCTCTCGAACCCTCACTGGATGAGAACTTGATTAAAGCACACTTGCGATCCTTCTTATGTATTTGAACAATCGCATACCCTTTTAACAGATTGCTTTGTATGACTTTAATATCCTCAGTAATCATAATTTGGTCGATAGGAACCCATGCCGAAATCTCTTCTATTGCCGTGATTTCATGCTCACATGCACGAAGCTGCAAAGTATGAATCAAATTATGCTGCAGTAAATGTTCATCAATCAACGTCTTGTAATAGGAAATACTTAATTTTTGAAGAGGGAGCTCTATAAAACTCTCTATAAAATCACTGGATAGAGCTGCGACTTGCATTAATTGTTCAAAACTGTTAAATTCCGTTTTTACTTTATTCTCTTGAGCAGGCTTCACTTTGTTCATCTTTTTGAGATCTTTCCACAATAACTTCAGAGTTCGGTTCATGAATGAGAATCACCTCAATAAGAAACAACTAACATATTTTACCTTCATTTCGCTTTATGTTTTGCAAAGAAGTTGATTTTTATGCTTTTCTTATCCTGTTAAAAAATAAACCCCATGCCCGCTGGGTGCGCGAGGATGAGGATTTTAGCTTCGTCTATGGGCAGGCATTTCTACAAAGATTACGTCAAAACATGACTTTCGGGATAACCGTAACCTCCGATTTCTCAATCCCCTAATCTCGTTTTATTTTCATAATCATAAACCCCTTTTTTTATAGTCAATTTCATGCTACATCTTCCTGACTTGACTAATCAGAACTTCAGAAGTTAACCATTTACGAAACACAAGCAGCAGCACAAGTGAAGGTAAAGTTATTATTGCCGCTATCTGCATAACAATCGGGTCTCCAGGCTCGATTCCCATCTTATTTACACCATTTGTCATAGTTCTAAAGACCATAATCGGTGAAAAAGTATTCGAATTCGACATATACAAGGACGAAACGAAGTACGAATTACACAAAGTTACAAACTGCAGGACACCAAGTGCGATTAGGATTTTCCAAACTTTTGGAATAAATAAAGCGAAAAAGGTATATAGTCCCCCACACCCCTGTTCAGCGTTTTGTTCTTTAAGACTTGCATATTTACTGTTAAACATACTCTTTACTACAAACACATTCAAAATTGCAAAAAATCCAAGAACCATCTGTGGATATACCGTATTAATCATTCCAAAGCTTTTGATAACAAAGTATTCAGAGATCGTTCCTGAGCCGGCTGCTAAGACAAAAAGTAATACTAGTTTGTAGATGTTTCTTCCTGGCAAATCTTTGACTGTTAACGGATAAGCTAACGTTGCAGTGATGAATAGATTCACAATTACCGCAGCAAAGTTAATCACAAAATAACCTACATATCGACTAACAGGTAATACTTGCCACAGATTTAAACCGGAAGTACCGCGGACAGTGAAAGGTTGAATACATATATAATAAATCAGCCCCATGATCCCAACAGCATATAAAGTTGAAACAATAATACCTATTGTATGTCTAAGTTTACTATGCAATTGAATAGCCTCAGTACCTTTTGAATTGTTGAAAAGATCATGTGAAAAAAATCTTCTTACTAACAAGTAAGCAGCAAACGTTCCTAACAACTGCACAACGAATTGAATCGTCCCAATAGTACTTGCTATGTTATATTTACCGCTAATTAGTCCGGATCGATACGAAAATGTATCTATGGTATCTGCAACTTCGTAAACTAACGGATTATATAAACTCGAGACAAGCTCGAAGTCCGTGGAAAGAATGGTTGATAGTTGAAACACCGCAAACACAAGAATCGACCGGATTGCTGGGATAACATGTGATCTTTTATAGCTTTCACTAGCTATGTTTTGAGTAAGCAGCAAAGTACGCTTAGATTCAATTGCAGCCAAAGCTATCAAAATCGGTATACCGCAAGTTTTCAGTGCCTCAACTATGACTAGCATCGGTAGAAAAAACTTGGGATCTCCTAGTATAAATAAATGAAGATTAAGCTTTTCTAGCTGGGTAGGTGCCAACATATGGGATATCACATAGGCCACAACAACCGATGGAATAAATAATGGCATAAGAACTATTGTTGTAGTAAGATTCCTCAACTTGCTGGACCTTACACCACTCACCGCTAAAGCAACCACGAGTGCAATCATTCCGCATATCGTTATATACGCCAATTTGATAATCAGGGTATTTGTAAATGCGTTTTGGAACTCAGCATTCCTGAACAATTGAAAGAAATTATCAAAGCCGACCCATGGACTCCCCCATAGTCCTCGAAAAACAACGTAATTCTTAAAGGACATCACTATGTTTGTGATTATTGGAAAAATCTTAAATAAGGCAATCAAAAGAAGAGCGGGTATGACAATTATATAATGCAGCTTGTACTTCCAAATACGGTCTAGGATTGCCATTAAAGATCTGCGACTTCCAGTACCTATTTTCACGTGTTCCAACGTTTCTTCCCCCTTCATACTTTCATCCATAAATGATAGACATGATAGGAAGATAGTATCGCATATGTAGGAGGAAAGTCTAGCATATTATGGAATCTATGGAAATGTGGGTCAAACTACGCAGGACTAAAAGCACTTACTAGAATAGTCAAACTATTATTTAATTTTAATATACCATTGGTTAAATATGGATAAGTTTCATACTCTATTCTGTAGGAGGTTTCATTTTGAAAAAAAGCACCTTGAAAATCACTAGTTTTTTACTAGCAACGAGTTTAACAGCAGGACTTTTCACAACATCATCTGTATTCGCAGCAGGATCCAACTACGAAGAGGCACTTGAAGCACCGCCGGTAGATTTTAATATTGTAGACGATGAACGTTTGGCCAAAGGGTTGATGGACAGAGGGCTGCTAAGCAAAAGTGCAACACCTGAACAAATCGCCAAAGCCGTCAAATCATACGTATCCACTAAAAACAATAAAAGTGTTAAATCAAAAGAAGACACGCAGCATGATGAAATAGACAAAAAATCAAAGGATTTTATAGCGAAGCAGAAAACCAAGCTGTTATCGCAATTGAACAAAGGCCAGGAGAACTTTAAAAAAGGAAATCCAAATGGCATACCCGTACCCTCGGCAAAACAAGATACATACAACGGTCCTGTTCGTGAAGATAAAGTACTTGTTCTTTTGACTGAATTCTCGGATTTTAAACATAACAATGTCAAACAAGAGCCTGGTTACATGTTTGCAAACGATTTCAATCGTGATCATTATCAGAAGCTGATGTTTGGAAATAATGATTTCACCTTATTCGATGGTTCCAAAATTCAAACCTTTAAACAGTATTATGAAGAGCAATCCGGTGGCAGTTATACCGTAAATGGATACGTATCCGATTGGTTAACCGTTCCTGGTCAAGCTGCTCAATACGGCGATGATAACCCTGCTGGCGGTCATGATAATTTGAATCCTCTGGGTCCTCGTGATCTTGTGAAAGATGCTCTGAAAGCAGCAGTTGCATCCGGCATTAATCTGGCTGATTATGACCAATTTGACCAATACGATTTAGATGGGGATGGCAACCAAAACGAACCCGACGGGATCATTGACCATCTGATGATTATTCATGCAGGAACAGGTCAAGAAGCTGGCGGCGGTCAATTAGGCGATAATGCGATTTGGTCTCACCGCTGGACTTTAAATGGTGTGTATCCGATTGCGGGCACAACTGCGGGGGTCGACTATTGGGGGGGCCGTATGGCTGCTTATGACTATACCATTCAACCTGAAGACGGTGCCGTAGGCGTTTTTGCTCATGAATTCGGTCATGACTTAGGGCTGCCAGATGAGTACGATACTCAGTATAGCGGACAAGGCGAGCCCGTTGCTTCTTGGTCCATCATGAGCGGCGGTAGTTGGAACGGTAAAATTGCCGGCACAACACCTAGCTCTTTTTCACCTCAAAACAAAGAGTTTTTCCAGAAGACCATGGGCGGAAACTGGGCAAATGTAAGTGAAATAGATGCAGATGACATTACAAAATTAGGTACGGCTGCGATTATTGATCAGAGCGTAACGAAGTCGAAAAACCCAGGTATTGTTAAAGTTAATTTGCCGGATAAAGCGGTTCCAGGTATTCAACCCGCATTCGGTGCACACTATTATTACAGTACAAAAGGCGATAATCTTCATACCTCTCTCTCAACTCCTGAGTTTGATTTAACACAAGCACAAACCGCTACATTTGACTTTAAAACCTTATACGATGTCGAGTTTGAGTATGATTACTTAACGGTTACAGCATCAACATATAATGAACAAGTTACCCTCGATATTATTGGTGACAATGATACGAATGGCGACGCGCGTGCGGAAACGACAAACGGAGCTTGGGTTGATAAGTCCTATGATTTAAGCCATTTTGCCGGCAAAAAGGTTACCCTCCACTTTGACTACGTCACAGATGGTGGACTCGCATTGAATGGTTTTGCCATGGATAAAGCAAAGTTAACCGTAAATGGTCAAGTCGTATTCTCAGACGATGCTGAAGGCGCTCCTAAATTTAACTTGGACGGCTTTGTAGTTTCGAATGGTATGGAACTTAAGAAGCACTATTATTATCTGGAATGGAGAAACTACGCTGGTGCCGACAAAGCTCTTGCCTACAGCCGTGGTGTCAAATATAATACCGGACTTGTCGTTTGGTATGCAGATGACAGTTATCTCGACAACTGGGTCGGTATCCATCCAGGACAAGGCTTCCTAGGTGTCGTAGATTCTCATTCCGATGCTTTAATATTCAAAAAAGATGGACAGGATTCCGTCGCGCAAACGACTCGTTATCAAGTCGCAGATGCAGCCTTCTCACTAGACAAGACGCCTTCATGGTACATCAACAACCCAACCAGAGGCGAGTACAATTATAAATCATTGCAAGGTGTAGAGGAATTCTCCGATTCCAAAAGCTACATGAACGCATTAATTCCTGACGCCGGACGCCTTGTGCCGAATTATGGATTGAAATTCCGAGTTGTCGGTGAAGCGAAAGATAATTCTGCTGGATTAGTTTGGATTCATAAGTAAGGATAAATAGAAAACGGAGCCCGCAATGATGCGTGGCTCCATTTTTCTATTCCTCCACAACAATTTACGACAAAAAATGATTAGACAATTTTTCCAGAATTGCTGTACATTAGACTATAGATAATTGGTAGATTCTAGTAGTTGAAAGAATATTCGTATAAAGGAGACCAAATGAATACATATACTCCCATTCTTAATGAGAAATCGCAAAAAACGAAGACCTTTCAAATTGCAAGTTTGTTTTATATAGCCCTTTTTGGCGGTATTTATGCTCTTATTATACTCGGGCTAATTAACAGTCGAATGTTGCAAATCAAGGGAATCAAATTCTGGGGACTCGCACTAATCTCTCTACTGTTTATGATAGCAAAGATTTCTTTCGGTCTACTAGATATGCATTACGTGTTTCAAATCCACAGAGAGCTCAGATTCAGCCTTTTTAAGTTAACTGATCTGCTTCTCTTTCTTGTGTATTACCACACTTTAAAGGTGCCGTACCGTTTACACATGATTTACCATGCCGAATATCGCCATATGTCATACAGGGGTATGGCAGTTTTCGTTTGTTTATTCAGTATTATTTTAGACTTACTCACGAATATGTCGCTCTATAAATGAAAGGATAACCCTAAATGGAACTTACACAACATCAAATAATCCCCATGATCGATCATTATTTAGATATTAAACGTTACCAACAAGCGCTGGACCTCATTTATGAAGGCTTGGCTGAACAACCGGAAAATTCATATCTCCATTATCAAGCTGCCCGTGCTTTCTATCATCTCGACGAATACAGACAAGCAGAAGAACATCTGCATTCAGCCTTTAAATTCGGCTATTCTCCTGTTGAAATCCACTATTTATTAGGTCATATCTATTCCGATCAGGAGAATTGGCAATTGTCTGAGAGAGCTTACATTTCTGCTTTGCATGTGAGCCCTAATAATGCAAGAGTCATGGCTTCGTACGGTGCACTCCTTATGAAAGTTGGCCAATGGAAGCACGGCAGGGAAGTTATGAATGAGGCGCAGCGTTTAAGTCCGAATGATCCCGAAGTACTAAGACACCATATTTACTATGACATTGCACGAAATCACAACAACAGCAGAATCATGCATCTGGAGAAATACATAGACCGCGCCAACGATCAAGTCAGCACTCTTCTGCAATTAGGTATCAACGATTATTACAAAGGGAATTACAAGTCGGCTAAAGATCACTTTCGCGAGGCATACATAAAAAATCCAACGGATAAAAGCCTTCTTAACAATGTAAGATTACTAGAATACAAAGCGAATCCTCTACTTTTTCCAATCACACTTTCAGACAAAATAGGTGGAATGCCGTTTCTTTGGTTCTGGATAGTAATCCTCCTGCTATCCGTATATCCATTTCAAAAAAGCTCAATGAATTATGGAATCATAGGAGTTATCGTCCTTAGCGCCTACATTTACTTGGCTCGTATCATCGTCCATCTTCACCAGGACGCATTGGATTCGAACGATACTTACGCGTGGGCTTTTATTAAATCCCCCATTTTCATTCGAATGATAGGCATTATAGTAGCTGTTTCGGCTTTGTTTATTTTCCATATTCCTGGCGTTCCAATCGTAACGATAATTGGAAGCAGACTGATTGCAAATTACGTTGATAAAAAGGGAGCAGCATAGATCTATGAACAAATTACAATGGTTAAAACAAATAACAGAATGGCACCCCGAACTCGCTGAAGCGTGGTATTGGGTTGGGGTCGAGTACTTGGAACAGAACGAACCTATGCAAGCGATCGTAGCTTTTACAGAAGGATTAAAACTAGCATCCGACAATGAGAAGCCTTTGTTTTTGCAAAAGCTGACTTTAGCTGCCGCTCAACCAGAAAAACCTATTGATGAGATACCAGTACAACAACAAGTTCCTATACCTGTGAGTACAAATCATAGCAGCAGCAAACACTTCCCTTTCCAAGTCATTACCGGAAAAAAAGACGATTCGCAAGCAGCAGATCCAGAAATTATTTCCTTCAAGGATGTCGCTGGTCTGTCTGATCTGAAGAAAGCCATTCAAATGAAAATTATCAGTCCCTTTTATAATCAAGGACTATTTTCTAAATTTCGCAAAAAAGCTGGCGGCGGTGTTTTATTATACGGTCCTCCTGGTTGCGGAAAAACCTTTATGGCAAAAGCTACGGCTGGAGAATGTCATGCCAAGTTTTTCCCAATCCATATTACGGATATCCTTGACCCTTATATTGGCGTAAGCGAAAGAAATCTTCGCGATCTTTTCAGCAAGGCGAGATCACAAAAACCAAGCATCGTATTCATTGATGAACTTGACGCAATCGGGCATGATCGTGCTAAATCCTCTTCCAATTTCCGAGGGTTGGTTGATACTTTCCTCACCGAAATGGAAGGAATTGATACTTCGACTGAGCAAGTACTTATACTCGGTGCAACGAATATGCCATGGGATGTAGATAATGCGCTAAAAAGACCTGGACGTTTTGACCGCTTAATTTTTGTTACTCCACCTGACGAAGAAGCCAGAGAGAACATTTTCCGACTGAAGTTACAAGGGAGATTCGTGGATGGCATTGACTTCCAAACGCTCGCAAAAAGAAGCGAATTCTTCTCAGGAGCTGACATTGAACAAGTCTGCGAGCACGCTGTTGAAATTGTTCTTGAAGAAATTCTAGATTCAAATGTGGAGAGACCTGTATGCATGAAGGACATGGAGAAAGCAATGGACTCTATAAGCCCCTCCACGTTAGAGTGGCTCAGAACGGCCAAAAACTATGTTCGTTATGCGAACCAAAGCGGCATCTATAATGACGTGGAAGACTATCTTAGAAAATATGGAAAACGTTTATAACCGGTAATTTGCAACTCCGAAATTCGATTTTAGAGTCGTTCAGCAGCTTTGTGAAGGTAGATCGGCTATAGAGGTTACTAATGTTGTAAATTCTGCAACAATTCATATGCCAAAAGGCTATTTTGTAAGCTAACCGAGAAGACGGATTCATATATTCAAACCTTATTTCCCCCGTATAATCCTCAACCTTTCTTATTCATTGATTATTAACGTAAAAAGACCCGAGAGAGGTCACTTTTTTCAAAGTGTCCATCTTTCGGGTCACTGTTCATTAACCTCTTGGGAGAGCCCCTTTTATTTGGAATTCCCTATACTTTCCATCGACAATATGGACTTGGCCTGCTGGATCGTTTCCTCAACAATCTGCCCTGCACTTTGTCCGGACGTAAGCATTCTTGTACCTTGTCCTGCCCACAAGGACATATAGTCGGCATTGCTTTGACTAGCAGCAGCATTCCTAATATCCCGTGTAGCGGTATTTTGCGTCGGAAATGGAAGTGGCTCTACGCCGCTCGCATCCCACTGTCTGATGAATAGGTTGCGTACCCCTCTAGCTGATCGACCTGAGAACACCTTGGTAATAACTGTGCTCTCTTCGGTGCTATTCAATAACGCATTCTGATATGCGGCATGTGCCCCAGATTCATGAGAAGTCAAAAAACGCGTCCCCATCTGTACACCCTGCGCTCCAAGAGCAAGGGCGGCAACAAGCCCACGACCATCCATTATGCCTCCAGCGGCAACTACTGGAATCCGAACACAATCAACAATTTGCGGTACTAGCGCAAACGTTCCGATGTTTGCACCCATAGGGTGATTCGAAATGTCGAATGTTCCCCGATGCCCGCCCGCTTCGCTTCCTTGTGCAACTATGGCATCACAACCGGATTGCTCAGCCAAGATAGCTTCATCAACTGTGGTCACCATGGTGACAATTCGCATGCCGGCCGTTTTAGCTTGTCTCATCATGGGTTCAGGAAGGACACCAAATGCCGTACTAATGACAGGGACTTTCTCTTCCAACACGACGGCAAATTGTTCCTCAAAATGGTCCGGAGTTACAACGGGTTCCTCATCTGCATGCGTTATTCCAAGTTGGTCTCTTACCTGGTTAAGCTCTCGCTGAACTTCGTTCGTTCTTTCATTGTTGTCCGTCATTTGAATTGAAAATAAATTCACCCCGAATGGCGCATCCGTTAGCTGACGGATTCCACGAATTGCCTTACGGATGGCACTAGGCGTCATATAGGCAGCTCCCAGCGTCCCAAGTCCGCCTGCGTTAGAGACAGCTGCCACCAATTCCACGGTTCCAGGACCCCCCGCCATTCCAGCGAGGAAAATCGGATAACGAATATTAAACATTGTACAAAGGTCTGTTTCAAGTTGAATTCTCATCGTATCCCCCATAGAGATCTGATTTAAATGCGTTGAAAGCGCTGCGGCCATTCCATTTTCGGATGGAAATTGTACAGCAGCCCCTCTGTATATATAATAGCATTTACCCATAGAGATTTGAAAAGAAGAGGCTTTTGATCGAGGAATTGCAGCGGATCGACCGGAACCGAGTAGTTCGTAAAATCTTCAAAGTCACCTTCGAATCCTTTCGGCCAATGCCGCTTCAATGGATGATCAGGAACACGCCCGCCAGCTTTCAGCTGCTCAAAAGTCTCTTGCAGCCACTCCATGGCCGTGACTTCCTTCATCGGGATCACTAAATCTTCCCATCCCTTGAGAAGAGAACCATGTTTGCCCCACTCGATCCGAATAATAGGACGCCCGTCATTTTCATGCGCCTCCTGTACAGCTGCCTGTGATTCGATAACACTACTGTGAAAAAAGGTCAGCACATTCGTCACGGCTTCCGTGTGTGGATCATACTCTACCCAAATCTCTTCATGATCGCATGGCTCATAATCGTCCGGGAAATCGTAATCGTCTTCCCAAAACAAATGGTAGCCAATCAGCGGAAGTGTCGGATGATGAACTGCCACTACATCCTTTAGTGGGAAACACTCTAGCGGCGTTGTAAGCAGCATCGGGCAAAATTTGCGAATAAAGCGAATTTCACTCTCTTCCAGCGGCTGCGGCGGAGCCAGCTCCAGCGTTCGCTTGTACTGCTCGCCCGCGCGCCGTAAATTTCCATCGAGATGGAAATATTCCGCTCGCCAGGCGGAGAATTCGGATTGCTCAGGGCAAGCCTCCTGAAGCAGGTCTAGTATAGGAAGGACCGCCTGGAAATAGGCGCTTCCCGCTTTTACATCGCCGCTCAGCATTTTGGCCGCAAGTGTCTCACTTGCAAGCTTGAATTCGTGCGCGTAAATTTCAATCACTAACGCTCACCCCGCATCTTTTGCTTCAAATGCACCAAGGCAGTTACATTTCGCGTGGTTATGGATGCAACGCCCAAATCGGCAATCTGCATCATTAAGTCTTCTTCATTTACAGTCCATACATAAACCGGCAGACCTAAGGATGTTGCATAATCCATTAACTCTTGGCTCACAACACTGTAATGGATATTGACGCCAAAACAGGAGGCTGCAAGTGCATCCTCGCAGGTTTTTACCATAGCATCTCGATATGGAAGTGTTTTAAAAAGGTTGTGGTCGGTATTCAACAGTTTGCGCATTTCTGGGTATAATCGCTCTGCTAACATCGCACGATCCATTCCACAGCCGGATAGAAAAGCTTGCTCCAACATCCCATATTGCTTCACCAAAACAGCAACAGGTTCGATACTCTCGTCCACTTTCAGATCCAAATTCACGACTTTACCCGAATCTTGGATAAGCGGCAGTATGTCTTCCAATCGGCAGATTCGAATCGTTTCACGTTGTTCCCCACGAGTGACCTCGAACTGAAGTTCTTTTAACTCTTCAAAGGTCATTTGTGAAATGGACAATTTCAAGCCATCAACGGTGACCCATTCATCATCATGAGCCAAAACCGGGATGCCGTCCTTCGTCACTCTAATGTCTTCCTCGACCACGTCTGCACCGAGACTAATCCCCGTTTGCACGGAATCGAGCGTATGATCAATCGTGTCCATGCTGCCGCAGTGAGCAGTTATGAGCGGAAATCGATAACCCATGCTACCAACACTCCCTTTCATCGATCCACATATATAGCATTCGTAAAGGCGATCAAAGTGCGAACTCCACGAACGATACCTTTTAGCTCAGCCCGTATCCATAGAAGTTCATCGCCAGGAATTTCGATCTCGTAATTCGGCTGATCCATAGCAACGAATTGCTCGCTTAGAACACCTGTATTCCCTATCAAGTTTAGCGTATAATGAGGTTCCTGAAAATCCCAAATCTCTTTCCGCACATGAAAATCAATGTTTACATGGACCTTATAACTGTGGCTGTGATCCTGCTTAGGGACGACGGCGCCAATGCCGTAGGCCGCTGTATTTGTCCTAATTTCTAGCGTTACTAACGGTCCCATGGTTATCGAAGCTTTGCCAACCGCGAGTGCACGCACTGCTCGGTTCGTTACAGTCCCTTCCCCGTCATCGATGTCGAGATACGTCACCGATACCGGTTCATCTGTTTGCTCTTGAGCGTGCCAATCTCGCCCTGAAGTGGCCGCAATCCGGAAGCCCTCATTCAGCTTGTCGGTCCATAATCGGTAGGCGCGATCATTGTCCGTTTTAATCGAAGGGAACGTGCCCGACCAAACCTCAATATAGTCAATATCATGCCAATCCTCGATGTTGAATTCCCAGAAGCAGCCCGTACAAATTGGACTTCCTATGCGATAAGGATGTGCCATTCCGACAATCCCCCCGCTCCTATGAACATCGGCAATTCCTTTATGAATATCGCCCGGGCCCGCCGGACGCCAGTCAACAAAATTGGTCAGTCCTATCGTCACCATATGACCATAAAAGGTCGTCCATTCCATCCCGGAAATGATCGAAATTCCGGTTTCTTGCTCCACGGCAGCTTTATCATGTAAACCCGTCATGGTATTGTGGTCGGTCAACGCAATACACTCGAAACCAAGCGTCTTTGCGCCACTCGCCAGCTCCATGAGTGTTTGTCTTCCATCGCTGTGGAAAGTATGGCTGTGTAATTCGCAAGCAATCCAGGGCATGCCGCTATTCCTCCTCATGATGAATTTGCAAAGTGTAACGGCAGCATTCGGTAACAATCGCATGCAAACTTAACGTAACATGCCACATGCCTGCTAGCATTTTACCGTTGACAAAGCCTGGGGAAGCTTCGCGCTCACCAATAACCAACAGCTGCTCAGGATCATGTCGATGTCCCGCACCGCGGTGTCTTTCAGGGTCGTCGACGGATACGGTTATTAAGTTTTTCAGCGGCAGGAAGGATTCCCATTTCGCCTGAATTCGCTCTCGCTGATTGGGTTCCGTATACTTGTTTATGCTCTCGAAAATCATCGTTTTCGATTGTTCCTGATCTTCTAGATTTTTGGGTTCATAAGCAAAATGGATCCTTAGCTTACCACCCTGCGTTCCTATGTGAAACTTGTACGTAATATGCGTTTTGGAAGAATTGGGATGTACAATTCCTTGTACATCCAGAATAAGTTGATTCATCGTGACCTCGCGCTCTCTTCCGTGATCATACTGCGGATATAAAAGTATCCCATTACTGAACATAGCAGGAACGTAAAGAATGCGATCGCCGCTGCAAGCTGTTTTTCTTGGAAAACCCCAAATACTTGTTCCATGGATACCCCTAGCATTTGTGGCGCATTGGGTCCAATCAGAAATGGTGCCGTAAATGAACCGATCACACCCATGAAAACAAATGTAACGGCAACGAGTAAAGTTTTATACGTGAGCGGCAAAATGAAACGGACGAAGATTTGCAATCTGCGTGCTCCAACATCCTTCGCGCTTTCAATGACAGAATTAGGGACGGCGGATAAGGCAGACCCAAGCAGCATCGTCGTAAACGGAATGTTAAACCACAAATTAGCGATAATAATCCCCTTCATGTCGAAAATAATACGCGGCATTTCCCCTCCGTTGACCAGAAGCAGCATGCGGGATACCCAACCGTGGTTGCCAAGCAATTGAATTAATCCATACGTAGCGATTACGGATGGGATGAAGATTGGAATCATGTACATGTTACGAATCCATTTCACCATCGTACCATTATTGAACCTCATATACGCGGCCAGGGCGTAGCTAATAATTAGCACGAGAATGACCGAAATAATCGTCACTTCCAGCGTGAAAATGATGTTGGAACGCATCAGCTTATCCGTAAATAAATACGTATAATTGGACAAATCGTACCCGCCAGACTTATTGGTAAAGCTTTCTTTAAAAGAAATGATGATCGGAATGACGACAGTGACGAAGAGCAATAAAAAAGAGGGGATGACCAGAATCAATCCCAGTATCCCCATTTTCATTTGTTTACTCATTGGGCAGCAACATCACTTTGCCAGCGTTTGGTCATATCTTTGTCCAGTTCGCCGATATTGAAGGAGCGGAATCCTTCGGATGCACCTTTGAATGAATCTTGAATTTCTTTAGACATATTTGTCAGCTTGATCCCTGGGAAACCATGCATTTTGTCAACAACCACGGCTTGAGCCTCAGATGAAAGAACGAAGTTCAGGAATTTGTAGACTGCATCTTTCTTTTCCGACAGCTTAGGTACCATTAAGTAGGTTGGTCCGCCGTTAAATCCTGGCTTGATTTGCGCCATTTTTGTTGTTTTTGGAAGCTGACCTTTCGCCAATTGCTCAAGAACCATATCCGACCATGCCGGAATCATATCCACTTCACCGCTTGTCAATAAATCTAAAGTACCTTGGTTTTTCTTTGGATAAATACCTTTGCCATATACGGATTTGCCAAGTTCCTTGAGCAGCGCAAAGCCTGGATCCCACCCTTTTTCAACACTTGGATCGGAATTATGGATAGCTTCTTCTGGCAAGAATTTATATAGCGTTGTCGCTACAAAAGAATTACCGGAACCTCCTGTGGATGGATCATTGTAAGCGAATTTGGCTGGATTTTTCTTGATCCAATCATACAGCTCGTCTAAATTCGTTGGAGGTGTTTTAACTTTATCACTATTATAAGCCAATACGACAGCAGAGGAACGATAAGGAATAGCAAGATTGGAAATATCTTTTAACGTTTTCTCATCGACATTTGCCAAGTTTTTAATTTTGTCATTTGGTAAAGTGTCCCACAGGCCATCTTTTTGCCCACGAGTTACATAAGACAAGCCATCTTCATATAAATCGATATCGCCTGAGCCTTTGTTAGCTTGCTTTGCAGCCGTAATGCGGTCATAAGTCGGTTGTGCGCCTGTTCCTGAAGGAATGTAAACGGGTTTCACTTTAACATCCGCATTTTGTTTCTCGAACATAGGAATCAGCGTATCCCACAGATCTTTTACATTTTGTGAGCCGGTAAAATAGAAGTTAAACTCGACAGGCTGTTTAGCGCCAGCCGTTTCTTTGGCCGGACTAGTGCTTTGAGCTGCGGAACCTGCATTCGTTGAAGAGCTGCCGCACCCGGATACAAAAGCAGCGGTAGCAGTCATTAATGTCACTAACATAACAGCGGATTTCTTGCGAAACATAGATAATTCCTCCTTGGGATATGGGTCTAATTTTCTGGATAGGCTAAAACTTTCGCAAAGTTTGCTTTGACTTGTTGCCCTGTATGAAGATCCTTAACGAAATCCCGTGGTTGAAACGCCCGAATTGTGCCGTACTCTGGCAAATCAATGGACACTTCGGCATAATGCCCAAGTACCATAACCTGTTTGATCACTCCGGAAAGGCCTTGTCCCTCTTCACCTTGTATAATCACATCTTCAGGTCGAACTGCCAGATTTACTTGCCCGGACAGATTTTTTGTATTTGGAAAACTTAGATGTCCTACGGTCAACCCGCCGGCTGTGATCACCCCTTTCAAAAAGTTCATTTTGCCGATAAATTGGGAAACAAACAATGTACTCGGTTCATCGTAAATTTCTTGCGGAGTAGCAATTTGCTCAATATTGCCTTGGTTCATAACGACAATGCGATCAGAAATCGACAGCGCTTCTTCTTGATCATGAGTGACGAATACCATCGTAAGACCTGTCTTGGATTGAATTTCTCGCAGCTCTTCTCTCATCTCGTGACGAAGCTTCGCATCAAGTGCGGAGAAAGGTTCATCCAGCAAAAGAACAGCAGGGTTAAGGAGCAGTGATCTGGCAACCGCTATCCGCTGCTGCTGACCACCGGAAAGTTCACCCGGATATTTGAGCTCTGCACCAGGTAAACGAACCAGCTGAAGCACTTCGTTTACAGCCTTATCGATGTCAGCCTTTTTCATCTTGCGTATTTTGAGACCGAATGCCAGGTTGTCAAACACCGTCATATGCGGCCATAGATTGTAACCTTGAAACACCATGGAAGTCGGACGTTTTTCCGGTGGTAATTTGAGAACACTTTTACCCTCAATGAGAATATCGCCTGAATCTGCGTCGAGAAACCCGCCGATGCTGCGAAGCACCGTAGTCTTACCGCAGCCTGAAGGGCCAAGCAGTGTGATTAGCTCGCCTTTGCGAACATCGAGGGAGATTCCTGTTACACCTTCTCCTGTTTTATAGCGCTTCGTCAGTTGTTGAACGGAAAGCTGAATATCCATAGGTGCCTCCTAAAAGTTTTGTTGAGCGTTGCCTCTAAGTGATACTTCGAAACAAAACTCGCATCGGAAGCATACGCCTTAGCTAATTGGTTTATCGTTATTTGAGTTGGAAGCCGCTGGACATAATATCTGCACTCACAAAGCGCTGCGCGGCCAGCAGCAAGATGATCGTAGGCGCCGTCAGAATGATAGAAAACACAGCGCCAGCGTAGGCTGGATAATCACTGATGATAGAGTACATGACGATCGGCATCGTTTTGTAATTAGGGATGCCCACCAGAAAAGTACCCTGCGCTTCATCAAGCGAGTTTAGGAACGTAAAGATCGAAGCCACGATAATACCTGGCATCGCCATCGGCAGTGTAATACTGCGGAATACGCGGAACGGGCTCGCCCCCACATCCCTAGCTGACTCCTCCTGAGCTGTATGCACATTGCGGAAAGCAGCCGTTGGAATCCAGGTCATGAACATGAGCACATTGATCATATGGATCAAAACAACGCCTATCAACGTGTTCATCAGTCCAAGTTTGTAAAAGAGCACAGCGATCGAAACATAAAGCCCCATTTTCGGAAAAGCGTGTGTCAGTAGAAACGAAAACAAGAAAAAACGGCTAAGCGGAAAACGAATGCGAGCAAACGCATAGGCTGCTGGAATACAAAGCACAATAGACAGCGCGGTCACGATCGTTGCGATTAAAAACGACAAACTGATCGATTTCGCGATATCCTCCTGCTGTAGCACAAACGTCCACCATTTCAGTGACCATTCGTGCGGCAAGATATCTGGGTAGGTCCATTTTCCGGTAAAAGCCAATATGGCTAGGTTGAGCAGCGGGCCCAAGAAAAAGATGACGAACACAACAAGTATGAGAAATTCAACGATTTTCCGTGGACCTATCGCTTTTAAATACCAACGCATGCGGACTAACCACTCCTCTCGTATGTCAATTATTGGGTTGATTGCCGGACTATCAATTTGGGTACTAGCTGCTTCGGATTCTCGATATTCTTTTCTTGACGGATAAGCTTGTCTAGCAGGCTAAAGGCTTGAATCCCCATCTCCTCTGTATTGACCCTGATCGTTGTTAAAGAGGGTGAGAACATAGCGGCAAAATCAATATCATCAAAGCCTACTACTGCAACCTGTTCAGGAATGCGTATGGATTTCTCCAACATAAACTTCATGGCCCCCAGCGCGATCATATCGTTGGTAGCAAAAAGCGATGTAAATCCGCCTGCACCAAACTGCTCCCAATGGCTGCGCATGAGCTCATACCCTTCCCCGAAGGTGGAAGTCGATGCCTGTAAGATCGATGAGGATGGGATCGGAACCCCGATTCCTGCTAAGTAATTTTTAAATCCTTTCAGCCTCAAATTGTGGCTGCGGTGCGTCTGCGGCCCTGCAATAACAAAAATCTGACGATGCCCTAAATCGGTAAGATACTCAGCGACCATCCGGCCGCCTTCTTCATCTTGATTGACAATATGCATGACCCCGTCGACATCCGTGGAGCCATTGACCATCACATAGGGAACTCCGAAGTTCGTGATGTAATCAATGACGTTCTGTTGCAAGCGACTGATCAGGATCAGTCCGTCCACCCTTTTTTCCATCATAAAATCAGCAGAACGCAGCGACATATCATGGTCGGTTGTAACGAAAACGGAATAATTCAAGCTTGCGGCTGTCATCAAAATAGCATCAAGAATTTTGCCGTAAAACGGATGAGACGCAATGGGATGGTGCTGGCGATAAATCAGAACACCAATGTTATGCGTTCTCTGTGAAACCATAGCCCTTGCCACGGCATTGGGCTTATATTGTAATTCTTCAATCAGCTGGAGCACCTTATCGCGTACCTCCATGCTGGTATAGCCCTTGCCAGATATCACCCGCGACACGGTTGATTTGGATACACCGGCACGTTGGGCAATTTCCTTAATCGTAAGCTCCATGCTGCAACCCCATTTCTTCTTGTGAGACCGTTCCCACATATCAAAAATAACGTATTTTTGTTTTTCCTGTGTTAACCGCAAGATAATAATTTGTAAACCTCAAAACAATCAAATACCTTGATTACTTTCTTATGCTGCTTTTCATAAAAAAAGACCGCCTCAATGCGAGCTAAACATGCTCCCTGAGCGATCCTTTTTTTGCACATATTATAAGTTACTAATTTATTGTTTGAAATTTACTCAAAATAAGTTATAATAACAACTGTAATTATTTTAAGTATAGAAGGGAAGTTATTAATTATGGCAACAGTACTTTATATCACGGCACACCCGCACGATCACCAAACATCTTTCAGCCTAGCGGTAGGTAAAGAATTCATCGAAGCATACCGTGAAGCGAATCCATCCGATGAGGTTATTTCTGTGGATTTGTTCAAACAAGATATTCCTCAAATTGATGCTGATGTATTCAGCGGTTGGGGAAAACTTCAATCCGGAACAGCTTTTGACCAGTTGTCTGATGCAGAAAAAGCAAAAGTTGCACGTTTAGGCGCTCTTGTTGACCAATTCGTAGCTGCAGATAAATATGTTTTCGTTTCTCCAATGTGGAACTTCTCATTCCCTCCAGTATTGAAAGCTTACATTGATGCAGTTTCCGTTGCAGGTAAAACTTTCAAATATACAGAAAATGGTCCAGTTGGTTTGTTGACAAACAAAAAAGGGCTACATATTCAAGCGAGCGGCGGCATTTATTCCGAAGGCCCTGCTGCAGCATTTGAAAGTGGCTTCAGCTACCTGAAAAAAATCTCGCAATTCTACGGTATCCCATCTTTCGAAGGCATTTTTGTTGAAGGCATGGCTTTAGCGCCGGATCAAGCGCAATCCATCAAAGAAAAAGCAATTGCACAAGCAAAAGAAGTTGCAGCTCGTTTCTAAAAAAATTGCAAGGGTTGTCCCATAAGGGTAAATACTCACTTAGGGGCACAGAAAACAAAAAAAATGAGATGGCAAGGATTATCCTTGCCATCTCATTTTTTGTTTTCTGTCGATTGCCGAGGTCAAAGTCAACTGACCTCAAGTTCGCGGAACGTCGATTCGTTATTTCGGGAAATTTGCACTAATAATCAAATGAGAGGAACGAGAGGGCGTTATTTGATCAAAATGAACGATCTGGAGGCAAAAACAGCAAAATAGCGCATCGTCGTTCCTCTTCCTCATGAAATCTGGTGCTTTTCATCAAAATAGCGCATCGACGTTCTCTTAGCAAATCTGGTTGCCATATATAATCGAAAATTCTTGTTTGAGATGACTTAAACATTTCCTTTACTGCGGCTCATTAACCATAGGGTTAACCAAATAAATACAAAACCAGCTAGTTGTCCTAAGGTCAGCTTTTGACCAAACACAACCCAGTTTATGCCTACACCAACAGCTGGGAAGGCAAGCTCGGCAAGCGTTGCAAACAATGCCTTTGTCGATGACAAACCCTTATAATAAAGGAGCATGCTGATCAACCCTGGGAAAAAGGCCTGGAACAGCAGATTGACTGCGATAAGCGTTAGATCACCGCTAGAACCCCCTAAGTGCCACGCATCACCACTTGCCAGAAGGACAAGCGTTAGCAGCGGGATCGCCATCAGGAAGCGCAGTGATGTGACAACAGGGAAATCCAAGTTTTTTTGAAGCAGGAACTTCCCCATCACGGTTGATCCACCCCATAAAACAGCAGCCAGAATTGAAAATAAGCAGCTTAACGTGCCTAAATCCTTCAAGCCCAACTTCGGAGAATCAAAACCAAACGTCAGCAAATACGTACCTAGCAACGCCATTACGATATAAACAAAAAATTTAGAAGGCAATTCCTCTTTAAGCAATGCACGAGCCAATACAATGGCGAATAAGGGCTGCAGCTTCTGCAAAAGCAAGACGGAGTTTGCACTGCCGTGAGCGAAAGCGGAAGTGAAGAGTATGGTGGCTATAGCCGATCCGCCCCATGAAATAAATAGTAGAGCGCCAATAACTGCTAGAGTTAGTTTGCCGGCTAAGGACTTGCGGTACGTTATCAGCACCGGAAGCGCATAGCAAGCCAGCAGCAGATGTTCAATAAACACAATTTGTGCAGAGGTAAAACTCTTCAACAATAAGATTCGAAAGAGAGGGTCCAACCCCCAAAGAGTAGCACCGAGTGCCACATACCAGATCCCATTGATGCCCCTGCTGCTTGATGAGTACAAACTTGCGCGCTTACTTCCCAGCTTAAATACATTTTCCAATTCAAAAACCTCCCAATAGGAGAGACTTTGAGAGATACGCTCAAAGATCCCTAGATGATGTTTTGAATTGAACCTCCTGAAAGAGACAATGCCCCTGTTTACAAGCAACAGGGGCATCGACAAACAGACCTATTAAAAATGGAATTTTTAACAAGTTGTCCTTCACCTTCTCTCATCCGGACTATACCGTCGGCCTTGGAATTTCACCAAGTCAGTCCCAGACTGTACAGACTGGGAGTCGCGGGCTTAGATACATACACGTATGTATCCTCACCGCCGGTAGGGAATTTCACCCTGCCCCGAAGGTTCAAATCTTATTTTCGTTTGTGTGATATTAACACCGATAAATAAAAAAAGCAAGGATTTTCACCTTTGCTTCGCACCAATCAACTATGTTTTTATTCTGATATATACCAATTTCTTCTTGAATTTATCTCTCGTTGCGCTTTGATAAGAATACGTAAGGCTCGATCAATTTCTTCATCTGCCCGTCTCAATTTGTCTGAAGAGACATTTCGCTTCGATGTGCCCAGTACATCTATCGCCTCATTAATTTTGTCATTAATTTCTTCTCTTGAGACTCGCGTCACACCATTTCTTCCCTCCCTTGAACTGGGGCTTCTCATTGTATATCTATTCTCAGTTTCTGTTTCCTGCATTTCAAATAAATTCCTTGGGTTCACGACTTCTCTTTTCGTCGTTTCTTTAATCACTTTTTCTTTTTTCACTGGCGCATTCTTCGCTGCTTCTTTTTTCACTGGCGCATTCTTCACTGCTTCTTTCTTCACTGGCGCATTCTTCACTGCTTCTTTCTTCACTGGCTCTTTCTTCGCTGCTTCTTTCTTCACTGGCTCTTTCTTCGCTGCTTCTTTCTTCACTGGCGCATTCTTCGCCGGCTCTTTCTTCACTGGCGCATTCTTCGCTGGCTCTTTTTTCGCTGCTACAATTATCGCCATTACATTCACCCCCATATTCCCCCGTACTTTATCTTATGCTTATGAGAGAAATGACGATTGGGTATATACCAACACACATGATATAAATCCTATTAGTTGAAGAAACCATATGCGCTCAAACAATAGGTAAAAAAAAGAAAAAGGGATCTCCAACTGTCTTATATATCCGACAGGGATACCCTTTATAATATCGATTGACGTCGTTTTAAAAAAAGAAAGCTAACAACGCCAATTGCAATTCCAACGAATGAAAACAGCATAGGCAGCCATACGGGGCCCAATAGAATACCGAAAGGTTGAAACTCATCCGAATAGATGATACCTACCGTCCCGAGAAAAGCGCCTAATACAAAAGGAAAATACGCGTACTCTGCCGTATCTCCCCCATCTTTATAAGCATCCCAAATACTAAACATGTAGAGACAAGGGTAAAACATTAGCCAATGATAATCGGTTTGCTGGATAGCCTCTTGAATGTTTCCTTTGAAGCTGTCGATAATAATTTGATTGAGATCAGACATGTAATTCACGATAAATTCCAAAATAATCAATGTGATTGCTTTAACATATTTCCCGTTTAAAAACTGACCAAACCCAGGGAGTGCGATGGACCATAATAATTTCTCAATTTTATTGGATTTGTGCATAGTTGTCATTCGGCAGTCGGTGATTTACTGAACTTGCTATGAACTCAGGTGTCGACTTCTTGCTATGGGATCGCTCTTCTACAAAATTTCCTCCTCTTACATTTATATCAGGTGTGATCCTTTTTAATAAGCCCACAAACCCTCTAATCGCAAACAAAGTAAAGTTAAGGGATGCAAATGTATGAAAAACAGACCAGGATTTCCATCTAAACAAATCGGTTTTCCTCTCTAGAAACCATTGAAGCAAAGTCATCGGTACAGTAAAAAATAGACTTCTCGTGAGGAGCTCAAGTGGTTTGCTTTGATAAGACCATCTTACCCAAACTACACTTAAAAGCGGATAAAGTAACAAATCGTACAAAATATTGGTATCAAATACTTTGGCGAAAGGACGAACAGGGTACGAGATGTTTCCTTTTTTAATAAAGTAAGAATCTATGGTACTTGATAAAACGCATTTCGCGAAAAATATGGTCAGATTCATGAGCAGGTTATTACGTTTCAATACGAATGGGGCTGCTGCTAATGATGAGACAAATAAAATCCGCAATAATATCTTCTCCATACCGTTATTTCCCCCTTAATTTGCTTTCTTCCTGACCTTTAGTGTGGATAAAAGAACAATCTATTATTCATAAGAGGAATAGCCAGCGAACCTAAAAAAAAACATAAAAGAGCTGCCGCGGGCAGCCCTTTTTATGTTGGAGTGACATTTGTATAATAGGGGATATATATAATACATCTCTAGTTAGACAGGATGGTAATGGATGAACGATAAAATTGTAATGCCGGTATGGACAATTGGCTTGTTCATCGTTGTTATGAATACGACGATGTTTAATGTGTCTATCCCTAGTATTATTCAAGATCTTGGGATTACTGCTGATCTCGGATCATGGGTAATCTCAAGCTACTCCATCGGATATGCCTTATCGACAGTCATTTACAGCAGGCTCTCTGATGTATTACCGATTCGTAAACTGCTGATCGTGGGGCTCTTAGTGCTTGGGCTTTCATCGATTTTCGGATTATTTGCCCGTGAATTCACTGCGTTGCTCATAGCTCGTATTCTTCAGTCCGCTGGCGCAGGGGTGATGGCAGGCCTTGGTTTGGTTCTGGCAAGCCGATATATTCCAATTGAAAGACGAGGGTCAGCGATCGCCATGATATCCGCAGGAAGTGCGATGGCTTTCGGGCTCGGTCCGATCGTTGGCGGTTTGATTAGCGAATACTTTGGTTGGAATGGATTGTTCGCCATTACTTGTCTGGTTCTGGTCATACTTCCTATTCTTGTACGCTTACTCCCCAAAGAAAACGTGGTAGCCTTCCGATTCGACATTTTAGGTGCTCTCTTAACGATCGTCAATGCAACTACGCTGCTGTTGGCTGTGACACAACTTTCTGTCGGCTGGCTTGTCGCCAGTTGTCTTTCGTTCCTTATACATGCTTGGCATTTGAAACGAGCGAACAATACGTTCATTAACCCTGAACTGCTAAGCAATCCAGCTTATCGTAAACTGGTTACAATCGGGTTTTGCATCTTAGTATTAAACTTGGGTAATTTATTTCTAATGCCATTGGTGTTAGCTAAGGTGTTCGATCAATCGCCTATGATGATTGGGTTAACTATTGCGCCGGGGGCGCTTTTGTCGGCCTTCTTGACCCGCTTCGTTGGAAGATGGATAGATCGTTACGGTAATCTACGCTTTATGTTTATCGGGCATTGTATGTTAGCTTTGGTGATGATTATGTTTTATGTAACTCTGGGAGCTTCGCCGCTTGTTATATTACTTGGATATCTTTGTTTTTCGCCTGCTTTTTCAGCAACGATTGCTTCTTTGAACAATGAGACCTCACGTATTCTTCCAAAATCATTAATAGGATCCGGTATGGGACTTATGCAGCTCATTCAATTCTTTGGCGGTTCAATCTCGGTTGCGATTTGTGGAATACTACTCGAAATTCAAAAGACTACGCCAATAACCCATTCCTTCAAACATGTTTATGGCCTTTTATTACTGGTAGGTCTGAGCTCACTAGGCATGCTCCTGTGGTATAAGCTTACTGCACCCGTCTTAAAGAAATCTGATGTTTAACAAACTTGATAAATCCTTTCTAATTGGACAATTTATATATGATTGTTTTATAGCTATCGATCCATATTTTAGATGAATCCTTTATGGTTCGACGATTGTTTTTTCCAGTTCGATAGATCATATATTTACTATCTTTGATAACATCATTTGACCTTAACAGTACATTTTTGTCATGACGCAACAATAAATAAATAAATAAATAAATAAATACATTTCTTTACCAAATAGTTAATCGCGAGCTCATAGCCCCTCAGCCTATGTTGATGTTCCTGCTGGCTCTTGAAATAGGTTCATAAACGTTTCCTCCAGGTTTAGTAGAAATTCATTCCGCTCAAAAATACTAACATAAAGTGAAATTCCATGAAAACAAACTTTACCTATTAACCTGTCCTCTCCAAAGGAAAAAGCAGGTCGCGCTCAGCGCCTGCTTTATTGGTACGTCTTTATTCTCCACCAGTCTTCACTTAATCTTTGCGGGACTGCCATGAATCGTTCCGTTTCGGCTGTTGCCGGACTGATCCTGGGCCCCTATGTTGAACGTCCAATAGCCTGCAAGGCCCGTATGGTTTTCGGATTCAGCATGGTTGTTCATATCCTCATGGATTTCAGCTTCTGTTCTTACCGTCGTCCAGAATCTAATCTCTCCGATCTGACCATTGAAATATCGAGGATCCTCCAAAAAATCGGCGCCAATCGTAATCGGGGACGAATTGATCTTGTAAGTGACTCCCGAACTCATGGAATCGAGTACTCCATTAAGGTATAGTTTCATAGTTTGAGTCGTACCGTCGTATAAAGCTGCTAAATGATACCATTTATTTAATTCAAGGTTGGTAACTGAATTAACCTCCATTCCATCCCCTATCTGGAAGTTTATCTTATTGTAGTCAGGATAAGTCGGCGGACCGTCACTCAAACGAAGTGTGAAGGAATCTTCACCGTGCGCCTGATATTTGGACACAATTCCTGTCTTCCATTTGAAATCCTTCGGTTTAACCCATGCTTCGATCGTGAATGACGATGAATTATAGACCATGTCATTCGCGATTTCTACATAATCGCCGGCACCGTTGAAATCCAAAGCTTGATACGGTTGGACGACAACTAGAATAGGTGGGGTCATAATAGAGACTCTATTCGATTCCCCTGCCTTGGGTCCTCCTGTTACCATCAATTTAAATTCATAGGATGTGTTCGGTATAAGTCCGGTTACGGTATAGGTTGCTTCGCTGACGCTGAGAGTCCCTGCGTCCATAAATGTTGATTCCGCAGCAGTCTTCTTTAACAACTTCACACTTGTCGCCCCAAATGGCTTGCTAAAAGTAAAGGTCGCGTATGTGGCTGACGTAGCAGTTGGTACAACGGTGAAATCATCGATTGGATATGCTATCGTGATTGGTTCAATTCGAGAAAGTAAATATTCAATCTCCCCTTTGAGGCCAAACACACCATCTCCATTCATATCCCACTCGTGGTCTGCCATGTCTGAAGCAATCGGTACGATGTCTTCAATATTGAAGGCTTCGTTATCATCGACAACGATAGGAGGCAAAGAAAAAGTATTCGTTTCACTGTTCGATACGACTTTTGCTGTAAGCATGTGCACTCCTTTACGAAGTGGAGGCAATTCAAGAATTACATTCGAATTTCCATTCCCGTCTTTATAAGCAAGCTTCGTTATGCCTTCAAAAATCTCGATCGTTGAGCCTATTGGAGCTCTCATAATAACTTCAGGTGTAGTGTCCACTATAACCGTTCGTATAGGTGAGATTAGTATAGACGGTGTAGGTACGCTGGCATTAGCATGATTCTCTTTGCCCAATAACGCGTATCCACTGGAAACTAACACGACTGTTGCGAGCATTAGTCTAGCAAGTGCCCATTTCATAAATGTTCGTTTCATCTTGATCCAGTTCCTCCCCGATCCAATATAGCTTTTTATTTATTATCATAAATTTGGAAATAAATCTCACTGAATTATAGCATATTTTTCTTATTCGACGCCCGTATTCTCATATTCCTTGCTGTTCAGTTAGGCCCCGTTTGAAACCCGATTTACCTCCAAGCCTTTTCGGTTAAAGTAAACTATTTTTATTGCAATACATACAAGTGCCAACATAATAAACAATAAGCCACTCCATATAGTCCCTTTCATTCCTGTAGTGGTAATAAACCACCCACCTACTAAGGAACCGATGGACACACCCAGATTGATGAAGGAAATATACAACCCCGTGGCAAATTCAGGAGCTTCCGGAGCTTCAGAAGTTAACCATATCTGGGTTACGATGAGTCCACTGGTATGAGCGGCTCCCCACAAAACCATGATGACAATGATAGGCACAATGGATTTTTCTCCCATATAAAGAAATAAGAAAGAAATGGCTAAGACGATCGGATGGAAAACAGTCGTTCTGACCCTATTTTTTCCAATCAGTCTCCCTGCCAATAAGTTACCTGCCACTCCCCCAACACCGAAAATGACAAGCATGACACTAACGATTTTCCCGCTCAACCCCATCACTTGTTCCAAGTATTCGGCAGCATAGCTATAGACCGAAAACATAGCGGCAAATATGAATGTTGCAGCACCTATATTGATCCAAAGGGGGACTTTACGCAATATACCGAGCTGTTCCCCGTAAGAGACTTTCTCAGCTTTGGACGATTTCGGAAGCATGATGGCGATCCCCACACTAGCAGCGGTGTTTACAACGGCACAAAATATAAATGCGGCCTCGAATGAGAATTGATCTACGAGATAGGTTGTTATCGGAATTCCAAGTACCATACCCATGCTAGTACCAACAAATGCTTTGGCAGAAGCCTGAGTGGCTTTTTCTTTAGGATAGAGTGAAACTGCAGCTGCAAAAGCCAATGAAAAATAAACAGGATGGAACAATGCCGGGATCATCCGAAGTGCCAGCAAAACATAAAAATTAGGAGCATAAGCTGATAATAAACTACTTCCAGCAAAAATGAGTAAAGACACTATCATTACGTTTTTACGATTATATTTTGAAAGAAGCAGCACCATAAAGGGACCACATAATGCTATAACAAGCGCAAACACCCCGACGAGCATGCCGGCCTGAGATGTACTGATATTGTAACGTTCCGTAATAGCTGGTAATATTCCGACAACACCAAACTCAATGGTATAAACGCCGAATAAACCAAGTGCGATAAAGAATATGGGGTTGGTCTTGAGCGCATCCATTAGTTCCTGATCCCGTCATAGACAGCTTCACAAAGATCAACGGTAAACTGACCCGACATACCTTCCAAAGCTGTATTGGTAAACGCTACGACACTTAGTTGCTTCTCAGGATCAACGAACCAGGAATGACCATAGGTACCGCCCATGCGCCAGGTGCCCGGTGATTCCGGAGTTTCTGCGGCGATAGGATCATTGAGCAGCGTAAATCCTAAGCCAAAGCCTCGCCCTGGCCAATAGGCCATTGGCAACTCACCAAGTTGGTTAGTAGTCATCTCGCTAACCAGACTCTCCGGCAGCAGTGGCGCTCCGCCCTTTCGTAGTGCTTCAAGCAGCAGCAATAAGTCGCCGGCGCTCCCGACCATGCCGGCTCCGCCGGAGTGATAGGCCGAATCGTCAAGTGCCCGGCCAGGGGCAAGCCGGAAGCCAGCCGTGCCTTCTATAAAATCAATGCTATCGGGATCACGCAAAGGCCGTGGCTCTGGAACAGCATTGGCATAGGCCGTCGCTAGTCGCTCTGGATCGACTGCTGTAAACCCAGTGTCGTCCATGCCCAGCGGCGCTGTCACTAGCGAACGAACGGCTTCGTCAAGCGGTAAATCTGTAACCTTCGCAATCACGGCGCCGAGAACATCAGTAGCAATTGAATATTTCCACTGAGTGCCAGGCGTGTAGAGGAGCGGAACAGAGGCGATACGACGCAGGTTCTCTTCCAATGTAATACCAGCCTGATCCATACCATCTGATACACCGGCGCTGTGATAGGGACCATTCTCTTCCTGAAAAAAGCGGTAAGTCAGCCCTGCCGTGTGCGTCATCAAATGCCGAATCGTCAAATTCGCGAATTCACCGCTCTCCAAACGTGGGCGAAACTCTGGAAGCCAACGATCAACCCGGTCGTCAAGTCCTAAGCGGCCTTGCGAAACAAGTATCATCGCAGCTGTTGAAACGATAGGTTTAGTTACAGAAGCAAGCCTAAATAAGGCATTTTCTTGCATCGTCTGGTTCTTTTCACGGTCTGCAAAACCGGCAGCGCGGTTATAAACCAGTACCCCGTCTATCGCCACTTTAATGACAGCGCCAACCAACCGTTTATCTGCAAGGGTACGATCGATTACTTCATCCATGCGTGCTTGTAAACGGTCAGAATTCATTTTGTTTACATTCAACTTATTCATTGTTATTCATCCTCTCTGAATAGTTAAAGATTTGATTACTCAACTATTGTTAGTATATTATATTAATTAAGTTACTTTCTTTACATAAGGCATTCAAGTTATATCAACCCTTTAACAAATAAAAACGAGTTAGTTTTTAAAAAAAACCTTAAATTTAAAGGAACCGATTTCATAAGTGTGTCGGGTTATCGCAACCCGCAGTAACGGAGCGAGTAAGACGTATGGAGGAAAAAGGGATCATCCAAGAGTATCGCACCATGATTTCCCCGGAGAAAATCGGGAAACAAGCTGCCGCCTACATCCTATTTCGTACTCGGGATTGTCATGCATTCCTTGATTTTTGCCGCTCATCACCCGATGTCGTCGAATGCAACCGCATAAGCGGAGAACACAACTACCTAGTTCCGCATACTTAGAGGTCGGGTGACTTCCCCTTGCAATCGACTGAAAACAAAAAAAATGAGGAAGCAAGAATAACCCTGCCACCTCATTTTTATCTGTACCCCTAAGTGTAATTATTTACTTTCGAGAAAGCTCTTAGCATGTAAATTATTCAGCATGCACTCAATCATCGTCTAATCTTCAGAAATAACCTCAAAAGATATTCGAACCAGCTCTGTATTCAACGTTTCTCCCAAATAGATCATATCGTAAGATCCTACTGACAGATTCAAATCAGTGAATATGATCTTCCCATCCGGCTGACTAGCCGAATTGCTTTTAATATGCGCTAAGGGAGTAATCGGTTCAATCTCACTCGGCAAAGCACCTTTCGGGAAAATACCGAATGCATCTTCTCTCAATGACCCCGTATAAGTAACTTCAATCAAATCGTGAGTCCGATAAACGTTCTTGTCTATCTGCATTGTCGGGTTACCAAGCGTTAGATCGGTATCGAATTCAGGGGCTACTTTCGGAATTAATGAAGGAAGATCTACTGAGAAAATGGCATCTTCAATCCACGTTTTAGCGAGAAAGTCCCTTCCTTTTACGACTACTTTATGATTGTAAACCTCTACGACATATCCCTGCGAGCCTGCCTTCTCCACATCCTCATCCGTCCATAAGTAGGCTGTCGAGGCTGCATTGAACATAGTTGCATACTTTGCGTTGTACATCGTATCTGCCGAGCCCAGTTCCCAATGGGTATGACCCGTAAATACAATCGTTTGCGGATGTTTAATTAGAATTGTCTTAAGCTCCGTGTCTTGCCGAATACCATGCCAACCGAACTTGTTTTGTGACCCTGAAACGGTATTTTTCAAAGGCTGATGAATGAAAATAAAGGACGGTTTGTGAGCCACTTCGTGCTCCGATAGCTTTAGATCTAACCACTCAAGCTGCGTCTCTGATAAATAAGAAGAGTCTTTTAACCCTATCTCTGTCCCTAGGAAAATAAAATGATAGTCGTTCATCCAAACATCGTAATACTTTTTATCAATCCCCGTACTCGTTGTAAAATAATACATTTGACGATCAAAGTCCGCCCAACGGACATCATGGTTGCCGTAAGCAAAATAGATGGGCGGCAGACCCTCTCTATGATCCTTCAAAATTCGTGTCATCGTTTCAAATTCTGTTTGCTTGCCATTGTTAGTCACATCACCAATATGCATAATTCCTTGACTATCGGGCGAAGTTGCCCTGATATCCTGTAAGGCCTGAATGAAATTCAGCGAATATACGCCGTCTATTTCTTCTTCAACATGTGTATCTGTTATGACGATGAATTTGACATTCGGCTTTGCATCTTGTCCCTCATTTATATACTCCATCATTTATTTACCACCTTTGCGTTTTTGGCACTAATCAATCCTATCGAAAATGACTATCTTTTACTTAGAAAATCACAATTTGCCTTCACGAATTTTTCTCCAGTGGTGCTTACAACTAATTCGTCATCATGAGATTGAATGATCACCTTTTCACCTATTTGTTCACCCTGTAAAAAGATCGAGATGGGCTGTCGAAATACCCGCATCCTTTCAAAGTCGGACGGTTCTATCAGTTTGCGTTGTTTTGGCATTTTTTTCTCCTTTTAAGCTTTTATGTGATTATATTATTGCATAAATAAGGATCAAAATCAGGTATTATCAAAAAGGACCTTTTCGCTCCGTTCACTACCAGCAAGAATTTGAGACACAGATACCTAGGAAAATGAATACACTACATCACAAGAGTGAATGAAAGGGAGTGGGAATCGGATGAAACAGACGAAGACGGCTTTTCAGTGGGATAGTGTCACACACATCTTCACGCCGGAAATTACGTCCAATCCGCAATTGCGGCTGCAAAAGCTTGAACTCATTGAATCCGATATCCGAGGCGAATTGAAACGGTATTCCGGAAAGTCCGATGCCCTTCCGCAAGGACAACCCGGCTATCGAAACCATAAAATACCGGAATATCTTATTGTTAATGTACCGATCTCCGCGAGCGTGCAAAAGACCGATATTTCGCGGTCAAACTGCCCAAAGGATGAGCTTTATGCCGAATGTGTTTAACATCTTTAACATCAAAATCAATCAAGTCGCTACTGGCGGCGTCGTCAATTTCGGAGACAACCTGTTGCGCGGAAATGCGGCAAATTCCAAAGCGGTCGGAGGCAACACTGTCATCGGTGACGCCACATCCTCAGTTAATACGGACCGAAACAGCGTTCTGGATCCGGATATCATCGATCAGGGAAATAGCAACCTCGTATAGGAGAGCGCAAGCGATGAACTTTTATATTAACCATATTAAAATCAACTCCATCGCCAACCTGGGCTCCCTCAATATAGGCTACAACATTTTGTCGGATAACAGGGCGACGGAGATTGCGGAAGGCGTGAACGAGAAGAAGGCCGCGGTGGTTCCGGAAGAAGAGTTGATACCGCCCATACACCCTGTAGCCAAATGATCGGTGGCTGTAAAGTCAAGTTTTTCCATACCTGAAGGAGGCGGCATCATGTATGATGCACATGCTTATCTGCACTCCTGTATATGCCAATTCGAACAAAGAATTGCCATGCTAGAGTTTAAGCAATGCGAGTTGAAGGCGGAAAATCAACGATTGAAAGATCAGCTCCAGGCTCAACTGAAGGATCATCTGGATAACCAGCTCAAAGAGAAGCTGAACAATTATTTGGCCGATCTAAAGCACACAACGTCCCCGAATATTACCTACAAAATTCAGGAACTGCACGTAAACGAGCTAAAAGGCACGCTGAACATCGGTCTGACGTCCACCGCAACTACCGAAGAGTTGCATGGTATGATCGACAAGCTGAAAACCAATCAGGGGCATACCGCCGAAAATATGGTTTTTTCACAGGATTCAGAGAGCCCCTAGGGTTTTCGATAATCTGCCAAAAAAAAGAGAGGATAGCATAATGCCATCCTCCTGAATGATCCGTATTGCAAATGGGGGGTACTTTTCTTAATGATTGCCTGATTGATCATGAGGTACTATGACGATAGCAGAAGTAACCGATTGATTGCCCGCTTTGTCCGTTGCTGTGTAGGTTATGGTATAGATGCGTCCTTTTTCTGCACGTAAACTAAATGAAGTGGCCGCAGTACCAATATTAGCTAGAGTGTCACCTTGACCACTATCCGGCTCATTGCTGGTAATGGAAGTTAACACCACAGATGCAACCCCTGATGCTGTATCACTCGAATTCAGCGTGGCATTTATTGTCACCATTTTATGATTCGCCGGCCAAATCGATGTCTTATCTAATTGAACGGTTAATATTGGAGCCGTTTTGTCAATCTTGAACTCGATGGTTTTAATCGATTCTACATTGCCTGCTAGATCCGTGCTGCGATAACCGACCTTATAGTTCCCTTCACCAAAGGCAGGAATGGAACCGGTATAGGTAATCCAACCCCCGTCATTCACTTGGTATTCTGTTTTTGCCATGCCATATACATTGTCACTTACAGTGAAGCTTACCGTTACATCCGACGTATACCATCCGTTGCTGCCATTAGGTGCAGCCGGACTTAAAGATGCGACACTTACGGGTGCAATCTTATCGATATTGCTTACAACAATGCTAGTTACATTGGATACATTACCTGCCGCATCCGTTCCTCTTGCATACACGGTTTCATTTGCCGAAAGGACAACAGGAGCCGTATACGCTGCCCATGTTCCGCTTGCGCCCACTTTGTATTCTTGCAACGCTGCGTCAGCCGGATAGTTGATCGTTACTGTGACATTGGTATTGGTCGGTGCTGTAATATCTGCTGTTAAGGTTGCATCTGCTGGTGGTGTTGTATCAATGACCAATTTCACCACTACTGCTGCAGTTGCCTGCTTTCCTCCGTACGTTGCCGTAACGACGGTTTCACCTTGCGAAACACCAGTAATCGTACCGCTCGCAAACGTTGCGAATGCCGTATTCCTGACCTCGAAAATAGATGCCGTTGTCACGTCTTGATTTGTACCGTCTGAATACTGTGCGGTCACTTTCACCGCTGCGGATTGTCCTTTATACACTTCATAGCGCGCTGCGTCAAACGCAAGTGTTTGAAGCGTAGGTGCTTCAACGATCTTATAAACGTTCAGTTCGGATGCGGAAGCGAAGCCGCCAGAACCCGCAGTTGCTTCAAGCTTGATGTAAGAAGCATTTACTGGAGCGAAGTTTACTTCTTTCAGCAAATTGTTTTGCAGCCACGCACCGCTTGCTGCTTTCGTATATTGCACACCGTCTTGGCTGACGTATACGTTGTATGCAGTGATCGTGCCGTTACCGCCATCGGGACGGGGCAAATAGTCCAGTTTGCTGATTTTGTAAGCTCCACCCAAATTCAAGATAATCGATTGTGGCAGCGGATCGGTACCGAACCATTTGATATGCCACCATGTGTTCACATCGCCGTCGAGCGCATTGCTCGGGTCATCTCCAGGTTGGAAACTTGTAGCCGTTGCCGTCATTTGGGCTTGCGGAATTTTCACCAAACCTGTTTGCCCGGTTACGGTGACATCCACAGTCGCTTTGAAGCCACCATCCGCTGTAGTGACCGTAATTGTTGCCGTGCCTGCTCCTTTCGGAGATACGACACCGTTTCCATCCACCATCGCAACGGCCGGATTGCTGCTGCTCCACGAAACTGTAGTGTTCGCCGCATTCAGAGGCGCTACCATTGCCTCTAGAGCAACAGGCGCATCAAGTACATTCAAATTCAATGCCGAACGATCCAACGTCACACCAGTCACAGGCGCCGTTCCGATGATTGGCAAACCGATCAGCCTTACATCTGCGATACTAGCCTTCGTACTCGCGTCAGGCAGTCCGGTAATTGTAATTTTTACATAGCGTCCTTGGCTGCCGAATGTATCTTTCAGCACTTGACCAGCTTCCGTATTGTTCATGCGGTTTAACACTTGAATCCAGTTGCTGCTGCCCGCTTCCCGGACTTCCAGCTTATATTTGTACACTTTGTCGCTCTGTCCAAATGAAATCTCTAATCCTTGGATCGAATACATTTTACCCAAATCTGCGGACCAAACATGACCCGGGTTGGCATCATTTGCCGACCACATCGTAGCCGCATTGCCGTCGTTGGCATTACTTGCCGGGAACGCCGGATCCACGCTGTCTGCCGTTGCCGGCTTGCCTTGCAGAATATCACCTAATGTAGGCGGTGCCTGAGGCGTTTCATAGACATCAAGTTCGGAAGCGGATGCGAAGCCGCCTACTGCCGCTACCGCCTCCAGCTTCACATAACGGGCATCCACAGGTGTAAATTGGATATATTTCTTAATATTGTTTCGAACCCAGGTACCCGTACTGATTTGCGTATAGTTTGTTCCGTCGGTACTTACGTATAATTTGTAGGTCGTAATCGTGCCATTTCCAGCATCTGTACGGGGTGCGTAACGGAATTGGCTGATGTTGCGAACCTTGCCGAGATCAAGAATAATCGATTGCGGCAGCTTGTCAGAGCCGTCCCATTTCGTATGCCACACGGAATTCGAATCGCCATCAATGGCTTTGGACGCTTCACTGCCCGGCTGGAAGCTCTTTGCCGTAGCTGTCATCTGATTTTTCGGAATCGCCAGCGGTATCGGCACCGAACCGTCCCGGTACACGTTCAGTTCAGCCGCAGCCGCAAAACCGTTAACACCAGCTGTCGCTTCCAATCTTACATACTGCGCTTCCACGGTAGTGAATGTCGCTGTTTTTTCCAGTTTATCCGCATTCCATGCACCGGTGGCCACCTTCGTGAAGCTGGTTCCATCCGTGCTCACATAGACGTTATAAGCTGTAATAATACCATCCGAGCCTAAATATTGTCTCGGCAAATATTTCAATTTATTGACGGAAAACTTCGTGCCAAGATTGAGCGTGATCGACTGTGGTAGCGGTGTGCTGCCATCCAGCTTGGTGCTCCAGATAGTCTCTAAGCTGCCATCCAACGCATTGGCTACAGGACTTGTAGTATCAGTGCTCGTAGCTGTTGCTACGATGTCCGCCTGTACGATTTTCGTCGGATCGTTATCTGGTTCTGGCAGCGAAATGACAACTGCGTCTGTAAGTGGCGTCGTATCTGCCACAAAACCGGCCACTTTCAATTCAAAGCCTTGATCCGCCGGCATATCCGGCGTTTTCACATAAACGATGCCGCCTTTATCCGCACTATCAAAGTACCAGCCGCTTGCAGCGCTCGCCCATTCTGTTTTACTTGCAAATTCAGCATAAGATAAGCCGTCAACTACAACGCTAGTCGGTTTCGCATGCATATGAATTTGGAATTGGTTCGTACGCGCTGCCAATTTGCCGTTGTAATCGCCTACGCTCGCCCCTACTTGAATTTTCAAGTCGCCTGTTCCAGTTTCAGGAGCGATCGAAGTAATGAGTGTTTTCGCAAATTTGCCATTACGGTGCTCTCTCGAAACGCCGTCATCCTCATACATCGTGAAGGTAGAGGTTTTGTAAGGGTAGATGTCATACGTTATCGGATTTGGCTGCACTTGACCGTCATACAGCGATTCTGGATACATCGGAATGATTGCTCCTGCTTTGACAAGAAGCGGTAAACGGCTCAGTGGAGCGCTATATTCGTCGAGCATTTTGGAGCCGTAATGCTCAGTACCCGTCCAGTAGTCGATCCATTTGCCTTTCGGCAAGTAAATGCCGTTTCTTACCGCAGCATCTTTGTAGACCGGTGCAACCAACAGTGATTGCCCAGACATGAATTGGTACTGTGTCAGAGTGTTCTTCGTATTCGGGTCATTCGGGAATTCATACACCATCCCTCTGGCCATCGGTGCTCCCGACTCATAAGCTTCGTTCAAATACGTGTAGAAGTAAGGCGTTAAGCGCTGTCTGAGCTTTAAAATATCACGGTTATAGCTAGTGTACGGCTCTCCATAGCGCCACGGTTGCTTATCTACGGATGCCCAACCAGACATACTCATAAGGATCGGAGTGAATGCTTTCCACTGTAAATCGCGTACATAGGTCTGGGCGCTTCCTCCGAAGATCCCATCCACATCACCGGTAGCGTAGTTCATACCAGACAGCCCCGCACCGATCACGGAAGGAATATGGAAGCGGATATATTCCCAGTTCCCGGATTGGTCTCCCGACCAAACGGTTGAATATCGCTGCGTACCTGCCCATCCGCCGACGGACCATACGAAACCGCGATCGTTAGAGTAATTTTCTACCCCTTGATGAGCTTGTTTCGTTGCATCTAGCGCAAAGTCATACCCCGGTCCGACCCAAGCTACGTCCAGCTTGTTCAAGCGAGTTCCAGCCACGCCTACCTCTGTTGCGATATTAGCAAGACCGTTCTGCGTCCACAAACCAGTGTAAAAACCTAAGTCATGGAGCTGTTGAACGGTGCTTGGCAGCTGCACATACCCGCAGCCGTATCCGTCGTTTGGCAGCAGCCAACCGCCCGGCATGTCGTTGGTGCGGAAGCCTTGAGCAACTTTCAGCACATCCGGCGTTGTCAGCTTATTCGGTTTGTTAGCACCCGTATTGCTTGTGTTATAACAATCCGCATCCCCCATACTCATTCCCCATCTAGGAATCAGTGAAGGCTTACCGGTCAAATCCGTATAGCCATTCAAAATATCTTTGAACGTATCGCCATAAAAATAATACGCGTCAAAGCGGTTTTCATTGTGTGTCAGCTGAGCGGGACTGCCGAAATCGTAAGTTCCGTCTTGGAACGTGTTCCGCAGTACGCCGTACCCAGCTGTACTCAAATAAAACGGAGACGGGTTGGACACGGTGCCGCTGCCCCAGTCGCCGAAGTTCTTGGCAACCTTAATTGTCTTATCGCGGTGAGAGAAAAATCCGTTCTGCATCCCTCCGCCGTAGTAATACTCATCTGCTCCTCGTACGAGCTTTTGGGTCGTTGAAGATGAGCTATAGTTTAACGGTGACTCTTCTTGCCATACGACAGTCGCGTTGTCGCTCTTGTACATCGCGAATTTAAGCGGGCTTTTGTAGGCACGCAAAACGAATTTGCCCGTTACTAATTTGTAGTAACTGCCCTCATCGGACCAATCAACAGTGACCGAACCGAAATCTTCTTTTATCACGATCGGCTCTTTAGGCGTAGCCGAGCTTTTACCAGCCAGTGTTTGAAAATTACCGCCTACACCCAGCCATATACGAACCATGTCATCACGATTAAAAACAACTTTCACCTTATCGGAACCGGACGTGATCGTAAATGTCTTAGCGTCTGTTTTCTCAAAATTCGTTATGTCGCCAACTGCTGCTGCATGAGTCGTTGTTCCACCAATGAAAAGAATCGCTAATACGAACACCAGGCAAAAAGAAAACCCAAAAGCGTTTTTAAGCGTCTTCAAATCATACACTCTCCTCTTCATTCTCAACTTTGGCCAATCTAACGAGGGGTTCTTATCCCTTTAATGCCCCAGCCGTAATCCCTCCTGTAATTTGTTTTTGGAAAATGCTATAAAAAATAATCGTCGGACCCATAGAAATGATCAGGGCTGCGAAGAGAGGTCCCCATTCTGTCCTGTACTGCATTTCACCTTGCATGACTGCAATGGCAACCGGTATCGTATATTTGGTTGGATCATTAATAAGCACAAGTGCAAAAACGTATTCATTCCATATATTTAGCACAGTAATAATAGCCACAGACATCAATCCCGGCTTAGCAAGTGGAAGCATGATCCGAAAAAAAATGCCATAATGGGATGCGCCATCCATAGAAGCTGCTTCTTCTAGTTCACTTGGCAGTGATTTAAAAAAACTGACTAGTACGAAAACGGCAAATGGCACTGCAGTTACCATGTAAACTAAGATCAGGCCGAACAAATTGTTCGTTAGATGAAGATCATTCAGCAAAAAAAATAAGGGGATGATGCCAAGAAATGTTGGAATCATCATGTAGGAAAGATACGAATAATAAAGCAATCCATTTCCTCTGAACGTAAATCGGGCAATCACATAGGCCGTCGTTGCCGATAAGAGCACTCCGAATATCGTGCTTACAACGGTTACTACTAATGAATTCATAAAATTTTGACCAAAGTTATATTTTTCCCACACAAATGAAAAATTGGACCAAAGCAAAGGGAACTTCGGCAGATCCCACGGTTTGCCTAAGAAAAACTGCTGATTATCTTTTAAAGAGCTAAAGACAGTCCAAAGCAGCGGATAAAGAATACATAGCGACCAAACAATAAGGCTGAATTTGAAAAATAACCGAAATACAGGATTGACTACACCTTGACCCATAAGAATAACTCCTCTACGTTAATTCAATGGTTTCTCTCTTCATCAGCCTCTGAAGGGTTGCTGTGGTTATTAATGAGAGAACCAAAATGAGGACGCCAATCGCTGACGCATAACTGAACTTCCCGAATTTGAATGCATTCAAATACAAATAGGAACCCATAACCTGTGTGGCATTATCTACTCCGCCTTCAAAGGTCATAATCGTGACGATGACGAATGATCCATTGAGTGTCGTCATGACAATCCAGAGAACGGATGTCTTGATTTGTTCCCACGACAGGGGCAGGGTAATCAGCCAAAACTGATGCCATTGTGACGCCCCATCAATGTCAGCTGATTCAAATAACGACGATGGGATACTAAGTATACCGGCAACCAGCAAAATGATCGTAAAGCCTATACCTGCCCAAATAGATGGCGGCAAGAGCGCAAATATCGACCATTTATCGCCTAACCAAGCGAAATCGTACTTTTTATCTGTAAATAAAGAAATAAAGGAATTCAAAAATCCAAGGTTTGGATTATACACATAACGCCATAGGACGCCGACCACAACAACAGAAAGTACATTAGGTATAAAGAAAATGATTCGATAAATACCCGCGCCTTTGATGTTGAAACGGGTTAGCGCTACCGCGAAGAACATGGACAGGACCATAAAACCAATGACTTTGCCGAAGACTAGAATGTAATCGTTTCGAATTGTCTTCATGATCACACTGTCATGCATCATCTCATTGAAATTTCCAAGACCAATAAAGTTATAGGTTTCAGAGCCGCCTGACCAATCAAACAAACTAAGATAAATACCTTTAAACATCGGGTAAACGGTAAATACGAGATAAAGAAGCAAGGTTGGAAGGGTAAAGGAAAGAATGAAGATATTACGCTTCATCTTCGCTGTGCCGGTTCTAACACTTTTTTTCTGATCGATCATGCCAGTTGCGGCTGTCTTGCTCTCTTTCATACTTTCCTCCAATCTAAATTTCTGAATGATAATAAGGGAATGTGATGATCTCCCTCATTATCATTCAAATCCTTCATATGGCTTATTTCTTTTCTTTGGAGCGAATTTTATCAGTCGCTTCTTCCATGCGATCTGCCCACTGCTGCGGTGTAATTTCACCTTTGGTAAGAGCAACTGTTGCGTTGTTTCTCGCTGTTACTAGTTCCTCTGGAATAACGATTTCAGGCGCAACGACGGTATTCGGCGAATTATAGAATTTGGCTGCTTCTTTCGTTAGAGCCGGTGCATTCGTTCCTTCGAGATCCGCCTTGATGTTAGAAGGGGCTTTGGAAAGCTCTGCCCATGCCTTACTTTGTTTTTCTGTGAAAATAAATTGCATGAACGCTTTGGCCGCTTCAGGGTTCTTCGCTTTCTTCGCTATTGCTACAGTAGAGGTGTATGGATTCGCTACGAACTTACCACCTTTGTCTTGGCCGATGGAAGGTAAGAATCCAAATTCAAATCCTGCTGGAATGTCCTTCGCCATTTCACTCTCAACCCAAATGCCAGTCGGTATGAAAGCCGCTTTATGCTGCAGCCATTGGGATTGGGAATCCGTGTGGTTCAGAGCCGGTGACCCTTTGTCGATGAGGCCTTTGTCTCTCATTTCCACAATTTTAGCAAGTGACTTCATAACAGGTTCGCTTTTCCAAACACCCTTTTCAAGGGAATTAATTTTCTTAAAGATGGATGTATCATAGTTGTTCATTGCAATGATCGTTGGGTCTAATAAGCCCCCATTGATGTAGTACGGATAAACCCCCGTATGAATGTAATCACTCATCTGGCCATCAGCTTTAATTTTTTCACCTAAAGCCATGAAGCTTTCGAAGTCTGCAGGCGCTTGCCAGCCCTTATTCTTGAATAACGCTTTATCATAGAACGTTCCCCAAGAACCGAAGACTAACGGCACGGCAAATGCTTTTCCTGGTTTATATTCCTCAGGCTGAGCGATCAGGAGATCGAGAATTTTCTTCCCATCTACGTTCTTCGCATCCTTCAGCCAATCTGTAATATCCATAAGTTGGTCATCCGTAACCATTTGTCTTGTATTGGAGCCGGCTCCATCGATGTATACAAAATCTGGCGGGTTACCCTGAATCCAGCGCGGTTTCATTTGATCATTAATTTTCGCTCCAGCGGATTCTTTGATCTTAAGGTCCGGGTTCAACTTCTGGAAATCGCCAATGGCTTGTTTCCACCACGCGTCTCCATACCCACCGACAAAATATTGGATCTCAAAGTCCCCAGCAAGCTTTGTTCCCCCTGGCTTTGCGCTATCAGCCGGTTTGGTGCTTTCGATCGGTTTTACACTTTCAGCGGGCTTCGTACTCGCATTGTTACTTCCGCAACCCGTTAGTGTAAGAAAAACAGTCGTCGACAAAACCATACTCCATGCCATTGCTTTTTTTGAATTAATCATTGAAACGACCTCCCTAGAATTTTGCGGAGCACACCTGTTTCGGAAGCATCCACTTCGAACAATTGTCTATTGGTTCGTGCATCTTTATCATATTGATTTTCCCGGTATACAACCATTGAAATTAGTACTGTAAATAGTTAAAAATGTACTGTCTTTTGTAACTTTTTAAAGAAAGACCTGAGACTTTACCTCAGGTCCTTTGTGTGTTAATCCATATGTTTGAGCTCAGGGAGGGAATTGGATATAGAGCTCCAACCGCCTATATCCGCTTTCTCCATGATCATCTTCTTTTCTCTGCAGACCGATTTTGGAAGCTGTCGAAGAGCTAACGAACCGTGCACACGCAATTGTCCTCATCATGCGCATACTCGAATGGCTAACGAATCGCAGCCTCGTTACGTTAGCGAAAAAGCGTGATTTGGGGCTGTCTTTCCTGCAATAGCGTTTTCTCGATTCGTTAGACTATCAAAAGCCCGCTTTTGGGCTTCATCACGTTTTCTGAGTTCGTTAACGTTTGTCCACAATGAATCGACAGCCGACTTTGCACAATTGCAGAAGTTTTTGAATGGCCACCTTAGAAAGGGGATACCCTTAAGCTCTACCTCGAAACTTATACTTTCTACGGACAAAAACAAAGGCCAGGAATATTTTCCTGACCTTCGTTCTTACATGGATTAGTGACTTTTGTCGAGAGCGATTTGCTGCAGCCGATCGAGTGCTTGTTTGGGTGTCATCTGGCCGAGCAAAACGGTTTGCCCCATATTTCTGGTCGCGTTAAGAACGGCAGACCACGCTGGATTATTAATCGGGTAAAACCGAGCGCTTTTGATAGAGTTAAGATTTTGTTTCATGTATGTATCGTTTGCCGCCAATTTATCGCCTACCGTACGAATTGTAGGAAGAAACCCTTCCCTAAGGACAAATTCTTCATAACGTGCATCCTCGTAAATAAAATCGAGAAATTTAGACAGCGCATCCTTATTGGTATGATCAGTTTTGAAAGACATCCAAACGTCCTGCACACCTAGTACCATAGGAGTCTGACCCTCTTTTACCGGAATCGGTCCTTTCGCCCATTTTAACCCTGGAAACTCCTGAGGTACGACGGCCTCAAAATAATTGCCTGAGATCAGCATCCCCAATTTGCCGTTTCCTAGAATCCGCTGTTTTTCGTCGCGCGTCGTGATTGCTGGCTCTGGGTCCGTTAAACCCTTTTCATAGAGGTTTCTTAGAAACGTTATACCTTCCACATTTTCAGGAGAATTGATAACCCACTCGCCATCCTTCATCCAGCCTCCTCCGGCTCCGAAGAAAAAATAGGTGAGATAGGCCCAAATTTCATTATCCGTCAAATCGACACCGAAACCGTCCACTTGTTTCATATCTTTGATTTTGCGTGCATCTTCCTCTAGATCTCTCCACGTTTTTGGCGGTTCTGTAAGACCAACTTCATTGAAAATATCTTTGTTATAATACAATTCCCGGATGGTCGTTACATAAGGAACCGTATATTGAATGCCCTGCATTTTACTGCTATCCATAAGAAAAGGGTAAAATTTATCCTTCAATTCGGGAGAAAGAAGGTCCTCCATACGATTTAACAGTCCATCCTTAGCGAAATGCGCGTATATGTTCGTGAGCAGCAAATCTGGAGGTTGATTGCGGCTGATCATGGTATTGTAAGCACTATCTAATATGTCCCAGTTGATCACTTGGAGTTCGACCTTTATGTTAGGGTACCTCTTCTCGAACTCCTTCACTAAGTTTTCAAAATAGGGTCTAGTAGACGCACTATACTCAGGAGCCACAAACGTAATAGTTGCTTTAGCTTCGGGATCGGCCGAAACTGGATGATGAGCGTCCCCCCACATGCATCCGGTAAGCAGCATTGTCGTAAATTGAAGGAGAACGAGCAAAGAACCCATTTTTCTCTTATGTAATTGGCTCATTATTTGATCCACCCTTCCGTCACATCGCTACTTTTCCACCAAAGGGAAGAGAAGCTCTTGATTTTCCTGGGTATACATGTTTTCTTTCGTAATGACAATGGCATCTATATTCACCTTTGGGTTCACTTTGATTCCGTTTAGGGCCTGTACCGCCGTTTCCACGGATAAATAACCCATATTGAACGGCTTTTGGATAATTGTCGCCTGTAAGATGCCTTCCTCCAAAAGTTTGATCTGGTAAATGGAACTATCAAAACCGACAATCTTGATACGATCTGTCCATCGTTTCTCTTTAACAGCCCTGGCTGCCCCTAAAGTAGCCGCTTCATTCAAACCGGCAATGCCTTGGATGTCCGGATCCATGGACAGCAGATTCTTCACCCGGTCATACGCTGCATCCTCTGTCCCATCAAACTCGTAATTACCTGCAAATAGGGCTCCAGGAGAATCCGCAATTGCTTCCATAAATCCAACCATACGTTCCTTTTCAGCTAACGATCCTAATCTGCTGCTTAGCGTCAATACTTTATATAATTTGCCTTGCTGCCCTTCGGTCAATACGATTCCGGCTTTTCTTCCCGCTTCCGTATTGTCGGTTGCAATAAGGCTTGCCTCTACATGGGGATAGATCGGTGAATCGATCAAGATAAGCTTAGTGCCAGACTCCTTTATTTTTTGAGCGGTAGGGGTAAGCCGATCGTAATCTGTAGCTGCGAGGATGATAGCATCGGGCTTTTTCTCAAGAGCCTCGTCTACGTTGCGAATTTGTCCAGCCGTATCCGTTTCCGATAACGGTCCCGTAATGTCGATATTTACATCGAATTCCTTTGCAGCTGCCTTCACGCCTGTACTAACCATCTGCCAATAGTCTGAGCGAATATTGTTCGATTTCAACACGATAGCGATCTCAAACTTTCTTTGTTTCGTGAATCGCAGCATCTCCACGCTGTATACTACTAAAAATCCAATCACAATAACGAGCAGTACGGCCAAAAAAACAGGCTTCTTATGTGCCATCTATAACTCCTTTCTGGACACATTTGGGTAGTACGATCGTAACCTTAGTACCTTCCCACTTTTCGCTCTCAAAGGTAAGACCAAACTCATTTCCGAATAATTTAATTCGCTCATTCACATTGCTGACCCCAATCCCCCCGATGATACCCTCTTTCAACTTCAAAATTTGGTCCAGCTTTTCCTGCTCCATGCCTACTCCATCATCCGCAACGACAAACACAATGTTATCCCCATCTGCTTGCCCAGTTATTTTAACTAAGCCAGAATCCAACTTATTTTTGATTCCATGATAGATCGCATTTTCAACAATAGGCTGTAAAATAATTTTGGGAATATGAACTTCAAGGATACTGGGATCAACATCGATCTGAAAGTCAAGCTTATCCTTATATCTCATCGTTTGAATCAATAGATAGTTGGTGATATGCTCAATTTCAACTCGCACGGGAACCGTTTCATTATTTTTATTAATAATGGAGCGAAACAGCTTGGCTAAAGAAGAAGTCATCAGAACAACTTCATCGTGCTTTTTACGTTCCGCCATCCAAATAATCGAATCCAAGGTATTGTACAAAAAATGGGGATTGATCTGTGCTTCAAGCAGCTTCATTTCGCTCTTTCGTTTGCTTTCCTCATTCTGAATAATTTGATTCATTAAATCTCTAATTCGACCCACCATGATATTGAAGGTATGACTCAATTGTCCTATTTCATTCTTGCTCCGAAATTCCGATCGGATGCTGAAGTCCCCTTTTTCCACTTGCTTCATGTTGCTTTGTAGCATCTTGATGGGTCGTGAAAGGTGGCGGGAGATGAAAAAGGAGAGGTACAAAGCGATCACTAAAGCTAAAATCGTCCATAAAAAATAAGACAAATTGATTTGATATTGGTTGGCGATCAGCTCGCTTGCATAGGCGACGCCGACGATTTTCCATCCAAAATGAGTCTCTTGGATCGTGTAAATCCGTTTTTTATTTCCTTCCCCCGTTATGAAGCTGCCACCGCTGGATTGTTTGACCTTATCGATCATCTCCGTCTTTAGATGGCTGTTAATAAGCTTCTGCTGAGGGTGATAAACGATGCTTCCTTGCTTGTCGACGATGAATACATATCCTCTTTTTCCCAGGTTAATGTGATTACAAATGTCATTGATGACACTCAAATTCAAATCAACCAAAAAAATGCCTTCTCCTGTAATACCGTCTGCACTCTTCAGTTCCCGACTCAATGAAACGACCCAGCGGTACTCATTCTGGATAATGTTCTGGACGTGCGGGGCAGAGATGACCGATTTACCACCCTCCGCCTTCGCATTTTTGTACCAAGGCTGTTCCACAATATTGGCGTTTATGTTCAAACTTGTAATTCTGCGGTCAGAGACAAATCGGTTGTTATAACCAAAAACCATGATCGAGGCAATATCTTTACGGGTAATTAAGATCGATTGAAATAAATCGGATATTCTTTTCTCATACGGCCTACGTTCCTCATCGTTTATGAAGCTCGTCTCCGTAATGTAATATTTCACATCTTTGTTCGTTGATGCCAGCATAGAGATATCTTCCATATTGGTTATGTAAGATTGGATGTTGATATTAATCTGTTGAATAATTTCAGATATGTAATGTTTGGAATTCGTTTCTACCGCGTCAGCCGAAAGACGATAGGAGATATAACTCGTGATTATGATTAAAAATAAGATTAAGCAAGAAAAGACGACAGAAATACTGGATTGGATGCTTCTAAATTTGAAAAGAAACAACCCGACATCCCTTTCTTTTCTCATTGAATTTTCTCCCTCAACAACTTTTCTCGATATTCGGTAGGGGTTGTCCCTGTATTTTTTTTAAACAGCACACTAAAGTATTGGGGATCGCCATAGCCTACTTTTGACGCAACTTCATAGGATTTCATTGGGGTATGCTGCAGCAAATCTTTGGCTTTTTCAATCCTAACTCGCGTTACATATTCCATAATCGTTTGTTCCTTATGCTGCTTAAATACAGTACTGAAGTAGCTTTTGCTCAAATGTACATGGCGGCAGAGGTCATCGACAGTAAGGTTCTCATCAGAATAATGCTTCTCGATATAGGCAATCACATTCAGAACTTGCATTTTCGTTTGATCGTTTCTTTGCTCCGAAATATATGAAATTGCTTCTTTACAAATCGTGTTGAGCCATGTTTCAATTTCATCCAGAGTTTTGAAGCGATTGATATCTTCTAGTAGAATTTCATGTCCTTTAAAATGAGCGCTGTCATCTCCAACCAGCTCGTGAATCATAGTCATGATAGCAATAATAATCGCTTGAATTTGTAAATAACAGGCTCCCAATGACATCAAGGAATCCTTTAATTTGCTGATTAATTGCCCAATTAGAATTTGAGCTTCCTCGAACGTCCCCGTTTTTATCAACGTAGAAAACTTGCGGTTCCATTCGATATCAAGCTGCTGCACGGGCTTATTGGCGCCTTCCATATCCAGGATGCTGATGACCTTATTTTTACCATGCAAAAAACGGTAATCCAGTGCGGAGATTGCCCCGTTGTAAGAAAGAGGGAGCTCGTTTAAGGTGCTGCACAGCTTACCAACACCAACCGTTACTGTGAATTTCAAATATTTCTCCATGCAGAAGCGAATCACTTCAGATAAGCCCATCGCAGTTTCATTGAGTCCTTCTTCCGCCTCCCCGGAAAAAATAACGATAATTCGTTCTTCCCTCGTTCGAAAGACGATTACATCTTTACCCTCCATAACTTCTTGAACAATATTAAAGGCCGCGTATCGGAAAAGCTCAGGATCGTTTTGCCATCTTTCTTTTTTTATTTCGTCTAAGTCATCAATGTCTATAGCTACAACAAGATAAGGTGGAGATATCAGCGGAAGGCTGAAATATTCAAACCTATTATGAATGGTTACATCTCTTAATGTCCCGCCCACTAACTGCTCAAGAAAGCGCTCTCTTAATAATGGTAAGCTTTGATGAAGTTGCATTTTAAGGTGAGAGAGATTTTCGCGATTTTCCGTTTCCCTATCCATCTCTACTTTCACTTTATCAAGCAGACTGCGAAGTTCGTTTGCCGTAATAGGCTTTACGATAAAATCGTGTACTTTCAAGCGCAGTGCCTTCTGTGCGTAGTCAAACTCATCATGACCGGTAAGGATGATCACCTTAATATAGGGATAATTCAAATGAATTTGTCTAGTCAATTCAATTCCGTCCATAAATGGCATACAAATATCAGACAAGACGAGGTCTGGCTTGAGTTCTGAAATTGCTTCCAAAGCTTCTTTGCCATTCCGATAGTCTCCAATACATTCAAAACCGTGCCGATCCCACTCTATGCTCTCCTTTATTCCTTCTCTCACTTCAATTTCGTCATCAACGATCACAATTCTATACAGAGTGTACACCTCCATTAATACGGCTTATCAAAGGAGAACGCTTTCAAAAATTCCCAAGTTTTGTTTTCTAATATTATACAAGTCTTTACTCTCATCGGGAAGAAGTTTATTTTGTACTATACGCCTAAGGACTCCTCCATACAACATAAATAATAAGCGTTCTCCCAATAGAGTGAACGCCTATCTAAGCCCTACCTTAAAAATTAAACATCCAAACCAAGTTTCTTCAAATAATTGAAGCTGGTCGTTAAGCAGTCAAATGGATTTCGACCATAACAGTCGTCTTGTTCAACCGGCATTCAAAGTCTTCTGGGGCATTCTCACCTATCCTTTAATGGCTCCATCCGCCATACCTTTTACAAAAAACTTTTGAAGAAACAGATAAACGACTGTAATTGGCAACATCCCCATCAAACATCCAGCTGCTACCCAATTAATATTACTTTGGAACTGTGAAATAAACATGGATAGAACAACGGGAACTGTTTGAAACTCTCTTTTTTGCAGAAAAAATAAGGAGAATTGATAATCGTTCCAAACTTGGACACCAATTAATATAACAATAGTCGCAGTGATCGGTTTTAATAATGGCAAAATAAGACGAAAGAAAATAGCATACTGATTGCAACCGTCAATGACGCCTGCTTCATCCAATTCCTTTGGTATTGTACTTATAAAGCCAGTATAGAGAAAAATGGTCATTGGAAGAGCAAAAGTTACTTGCGCTAATGAGATTGCCCAGTACGTATTAATACCTCCAATATCCACAATCAATTTATACAAAGGTACCAGAATCGTAAGTGCAGGGATAATTAAGCATGATATGCAGACGGTGTAAATAAAATTATTCCATTTGGTTCTATGTCTAGCCAGCGGATAGGAAGCGATCGAACCTATAAGAATAACTAACACAAGAACGACAGCTGTGATGATCATATTGTTCAGAATCGCTTTACCTAAGTGCGCTTGATTCCAGACGTCCACAAAGTTTCTAAGACTTAAAGATGCAGCTGGAAGCCACTTGGAACTTACATTGCTTGCACTCTTAAATGATAAGTTTATTAAAATATAAAAAGGAACGATATGAACAATCGAGATAAGCCCTATGATTATATACTTCAAAATGTTCTTACTCACATGCTCACTTCCTTCTTACGCAGCATTCTCAATAAGGTCAAGCTAACAATTCCAATGAGTATAAACATCACATTCCCCAGAGCAGCAGCATACCCAGCGTCTTGTCGCGCAAAGTACAAGTTATACATCATCGTAGATAAGGATTGAGACGCATAGCCAGGCCCCCCGTTGGTCAGAGCCACAATAACGTCAAATAGCTTCAAACCACCAATGATATTGACGACAACATTAATCGTAATTGACGGCATCAACAGCGGTAATGTTACATTTTGGAATCGTGCAAACCATCTGGCGCCATCGATAGAAGCAGCTTCATAATAATCTTTGGGAATCGATTGTAAACCTGCCAAGTAAATAATCATCGCTACTCCCATAAACTGATAGGTATTCACAAAGGTAATAATCCCGACAGCCACAGGGCCATTAGCGAGCCAATCGGTGGGAGCTTGATGAAACAGGACCCTAATATCGTTAATCGCTCCACCATCATATTGAAAAAAGAAATACCAAATGTATCCCATAATCAACGGACTAATGATAACTGGCAGATAAACAATGGTTCTGACCAGCCCTTTTCCACGTATTTTCTGATCTAGAAACAAAGCATATGCAAGGCCTAGCAGGTTTTGAAACAGTGTGCTTCCAAGCCCATATATAAGCGTATTCTTCATCGTTATGAATATTTTTTTATCCGTGAGCATCTGCGCATATTTATCCCAACCTATCCAGTTAGACGTTGGCGAGTAGCCATCCCAGTCTGTAAAAGAGATTCTAATTCCTTTGACCATTGGATAAAAAATAAATAAACCAAACAAAAGCAAGGCAGGTACGTACATGATATTTAACGCATTTGGAGACAAAAGCAGCTTTTTAATCCAAATAGATTTATGTATTTCTACGCGATTTCTATTTTGTATCGCTTTCGTATCTACAGTATTCAATTTTTCTCTCTCCTTCCGAACTCACTATGGCGGAACAAAGAATAGCCTCTAACCATAATTGCTATTAGGGGCTATTCATTTCCATCTATATTCCCTTATTTTGTAACTGTTGCTCTTAAACGAGTGTATTCTTTTTTCATATTTTCAGAGAATTGCTTAGCTGTAATTCCGCCAGCAATGATATCTTGACCATTTTTACACATAACATCCCACATACCGTTCGGTAAAAATACACGATCAAAATACGGAAGTACGCGCACATCTTTATACTGCTCATAGTATTTGCTTAAATCGCCAGCATCCACTTTGGCACCTTTGATTCCGGAAGGCAACGCATTCGATATTGCCACCAATTGAGCATTCTCAGTTTTTGCGTAGAAAGCGACAAACTTTTTGGCTGCTTCAATGTTTTTGGAATCTTTAGAGACTCCCCATGTTGTTTTTTCACCGCCGACAAAGGTAGGGCTGTCACCTTCAACGATAGATGGAATTGGCATGAAACCTGCTTTCAACTGTGGATTCACTTTCTTTGCTTCTTCAATTACATAAGCTCCGTAGAAAAGAAAAGCCGTTTTTCCTTCTGCTAATGCTTTCGCATCATCATTGTACTTAGCTGTTAAGACATCTTTGTTTAAGTAACCTTTTTTGTATAGATCAGCAAACATTTGAGCGAATTTATCCCAGTTATTCCAATCAAAAGTACCATCTAGCAGCTGGGCAGAATTGTTTTTAGCGGCGCTTGCATAAAGTGGAGTAGCAAAATAGTCAAAATACTGTCCCACTGGCCAGTTATCTGAGCCCCCCATATGGAAAGGTGCTACAGTACCTCCACTTTTGGTTTTAATTGTTTCAGCCGCTTGCATCATTTGATCGTACGTTTTTGGAACTGCAATGTTGTATTTTTCTAATACATCCACATTGTAAGCAATTCCTGATTTATCTTGATCCATTGGCAAAACATATACTTTACCTTTGTCGTCCGTTACAGCAGGTTTAATAGCATCATCTAATGCTCCAACCCAAGCTTGATCTTTCAAATCAGCCAAATACTGGCCATACCTGATTTTGGCCCAACCATGGGTAGAGAAAACATCCGGGAGATCATTACTTGCCATTTTTACTTTCATTATGTTTTCGTAATCTTTACCTGGAGCGCTGAATTCAACTTTGATCGTTGGATTCTCTTTGGTAAAATTATCAGCGATTGTTTGTAAAACTTTGGCTTGTTCACCGATGGCGTTTGTTGCAACACTAATCGTGACTGGCTTAGCTGTATCCTTCTTATCCTCTTGCTTTGTTTCTGTTGTTGCAGCAGGTTTGATATCGGCTGCCGGTTTGTTTGAGCCGCAAGCGGACAAAATTCCTACAGTTGCGATTAGTACGCATAATGTGGCTTGAAATTTTATACTTTTCATCTTTCTCTTCCCCTCAAATATATTTTGTAACTGCTTACATTCATATCCTAACATGAGTAATAACGTTTTCAATGATGGATATCTACACTCTGATTGTGATTTTCTACACAGTTCAACTTGGATTGACACGTCAGCCCCCCTCACTATATGCTTGTCTCTTAGGAGGCGCTTTCATGACAATCAGCTTATCTCTTCGCAATAAATTAATGATTATTTTTACGGCAACTATTATTTTGCCTTTTCTTACATTAGCCATTATTTTACCTTATTATTTCAAAAGCTTGATTAGTGAAGAAACGCAGCATGTAACCTCGGGTGCCATGAACTCCTTATCAAGAAACTTAGAAACGTATCTGGATGACTTGGATCGTCTGACCTTATTACCTTACTATAACGATGAACTTATACAAGCCCTCAAAATTACCGCATACCAGTCCAATTCGAGCTTGGACGATTATACTAAACTAAAAACCTCTCGTGCTCTCAATGGGGCCTTGCCCAGTTATTTGATCAGTACAAGAAAAGAGATCTTAAACACGGTTATTGTGACTAATGATGGACAAGGACATTTGAGTAGCAGGTTTGATGCGACTAATCTTGTGCAGGGCTTTCCTTATCAAGAGCAGAATTGGTTCCAGAAGGCGCTTCTAGCTAATGGTAATGCTGCTTTTTTAGGATCTCATAAACAAGACTACTTATCCGGAACGATGAACACTCGTGTATTCTCAGTTGCTCGTATGATCAAAGATCCCGATTCCAAAGAACCTATAGCTGTTATCATAGCCGATGCAGATTATGGGGCACTCAGCAAAATAACGGAAGATATTTCATTTAGTATGAATTCCATGATTGTGATTATGGATGAGGACAATCAACTGCTGTATTCCAATAAAGAAGTACCCGACACTTTGGTGACTCAACTCGCTAACAAAAGCAGCAAGATTGCAATCGGTGACCAAAAATATGTAACCCTTTCCAAAAACTTAAAATCTGCGAATTGGACTATTGTCGTGCTTCTTTCGGAGTCAGAAATGAATACGAAAATACAATGGATTTCCACTGTTGCTATCATTGTCTCCGCCGGAGGTATCGTGGTCACTTTCATTCTTTTTATGTATTTAACCAGATGGATCGTAAGGCCATTTAAACAAATGAATGGAGTCATGAAAGAAGTCCGGACTGGAAACTTACAAGCACGTTTTACCTCTATCGGAAAGGATGAGATTTCACAGCTTGGACAATCCTTAAACAAGATGATTTTTCAATTGAATGATATGATTAACCGCGAATATAAGATAGCCCTTTCCCTAAAAGAAGCAGAATATCAAGCACTTCAATCACAAATTCAACCTCATTTTCTTTACAATGTATTAACAGGATTTATTGGTTTGAATCAATTAGGTGAAAAGCGAAAGCTTGAAGATGCCATATTTGCCTTGAGCGGTATGCTCCGCTATATTCTTGCCAATAATCAAACCACGACAATTGAACAAGAGTTTCACATTTTGCAGGGATATGCCCTGCTTCAAAAACTCCGGTTCAACGAGAAGCTGCAAATTGATATCGGCTACGAGAAATTTGTAGGTTCTTTTCAAATTCCTAAGCTTTTGATTCAACCGATTGTGGAGAATGCGATTATTCATGGCATTGAGCCTAGTGATAACCCAGGTCTTGTTGAAGCTAAAGCTCTTATTTATGTTCATGAAGATAAGGAATTCATCCAAATCAAAGTACGTGATACTGGGGTCGGATTCGAAATGAGTGACATTCAATCAACCAATCATCATATTGGAATTTCTAACGTAAAAGCAAGATTAGAAATGCTTTATCCTGATGCTAGTTTCATGATTCAGAGTCATCCTGGAGTGGGGACAACCGTTCATATTACCATTCCACTAAAAGGAGCACATTTATGAGAATTATCATTGCCGATGATGAGACTTGGGTTAGAACAACAATTAAAAATATGCTGCTGGAGCTAGACATGCATCTCGATATTGTTGGAGAAGCAAGCAATGGTGAAGAATTGATTGAAATGTCTCAAGTGCATCAGCCTCAGCTCGCTTTCATTGACATCCGTATGCCAAAGATAGATGGTCTAGAGGCAATTAGAGTAGCCAAAGAGCTGTCACCTCAAACTAGATGGGTCATTTTGTCAGGTTCATCCGACTTTAAATACGCACAAGAAGCCATTCGACTAGGCGTTAAAAATTACCTATTAAAACCAGTTGACCCCCAATCATTGTCTAGGTGTGTAGAGGAGATTTCAGAGGATTACAATCATGATTTGGTAAAAGGAAATGATGAATTCGAGTTTTTAATTTCTTCTTTCGTATGGGGAAACAGAACTTTACAGGATTTATCTGGGATTCAATCTTATCAGTTTTCCGGCATCCTTATTTGTATAGACAGTTCATTATCTGAATCTTTAAAGCTCCAACTGATACAAACATGGTTGAAAGAGATTCATACCCATATGAAAAGAACGATGAATCATAAAGATATCAGGTATGCCAAAATTACTCTGCGTAATGGCGATTATGCGATTATCACAGCCTGGAGTCCGTCGCATCATGCAATTATGTTAAGTATACGCTCAGAGCTAGTCCATTTTATTAAATCCAAGATGATAGAATATAAAACCGATTACTTTTCATTAACTGCATTGCAAAGTGATATTAGTAATGATTTGGAAACATGTATTCATCAAATTTCAAGTCTTCAAAACGCATCTCCGCTTCGGACCGTCTTACCCCATAGTGGAGTATGGTTAAAGAAAGATTTGGATTTCTATCAAAATAACGATCAGCCTATCGTTGAAATTAGCCGAACTGTTGAAAGGATCGTCCGCAATTATCAAAGTAATGAATACTTATTCTATAAGAAAGAAATAGACACCCTGGAGCGACAATTAGCTTCTCTTCCCCTGCATCAGATCAAAACCATTCACGCCATTTGTGAATTCTTTAATACGACTATCAAAAGATCGTTTGACCCTAACATTCATTCGAAAATATGGATAGAAAAGCTCAGGGAATTCGGCGAGAAATTGTTACCAACTTCAGCTAATAAAGACTTGGCCAATCAGGATCTGATTAATCAAGTCATTCGCCATATTGAACAGCATTATATGGATGATATCAGCATCAATCAACTAGCGACTCAATTCAATATTACGCCTAATTATTTGAGCACACTCTTCAGCAAACGATGCGGAGTCACGTTTTCGAGGTACATTACCCAGATTCGTATGCATAAAGCTAAGGAGATATTGATAGAAAAGACGAACATGAAAATTCAAGAAATAGCTAACCAACTTGGTTATTACAGCAGTAGTCATTTCATCAAAACCTTTTCGGAATTTCATGGTACTTCCCCTTCTCAATTTAGAGAGCAGTATCTTGATAAATAAAGAACGGCATCCGGAAGCATCTGCTCCCGAATGCCGTTCTTTGGGTCTTAGTTACTGAAGGATTTTGTTCCCTTATTGAACTTTCCTTCACCGAAAATTTGAGCTGAAAGTATCCCTACCAACAAAGACCATACAGGCGAGGATATCCCAACAAATGAGACATTGGAAATAGCGATTAGAAAAGCAAACAGAGTCGAATATCGATAAGACGACTCTGAGAACGCGGCTTGCATGCTATTTAACAATACAGCCAGGAGGGCAAATCCTGACAGCATCGTAATAAAGGCGGAAGGGAGCATTTCAATAATCATAATGACTTTCCATGCAAATATACCGAATAAAGTGACCAATCCCCCGGAAACTAGAGCTGCACCTATCCGATTCTCCTTAGGGCCTGCTTCCTTACTGCTGCATAGAGCTGTCATCATCCCCCCAATGTTCACGGCATGACCTCCAAAAAAACCGGCGATTAGCGTGCCAATCCCTGAAAGCACAAGCGTCTTGTTAACTGGAGGTTGATAATCATTTTTCTTCAAAGCAGCTAAAGCCACGGCAATATCGTTAGTCAAAATCAGAACGGCAATCGGAATCGCAATCGAGAAGAAACTGTGCAAGGTAAAGGAAGGAATAATGATATGGGGTAAAGCAAACCCGGAAGCTTCCGGGGACTGCCGGAAAATCATTTCCGATGACAAGCCCCAAGACCCCAAAAAGGATCACCCCTAGTAACGGAGGGATTGATTTGGAAATTTTGGGTGCGATAAAAAAACCTAAAATGGCCATCCCGCCAATCAGAGGTGAATCCTTTAACGCCGGAATGATATTCACCACATATTGAAGAACAAGACCGGCTAGCATAGCATCAATAAAAGGCTTTGGGATGAAATCCAACGCTTTACTGAATAATCCCGTAAAGCCGAATACAGCGATAAGCCCACCCGCCATAATGAAACCGCCTGCCAATTCGTTCAGCGTAAATTGATCGACAACCGTGCTTAGAAAAGCAACAGCCGTGATCGAGTGCGCCCCGGCAAAAGGGATCTTATATTTTAACGTCAATACCAAATTTAGAATACCGCCTAGGCAGTAAACGCAGAACAACCAGGAAATAAGCTGCGAACGGCTGAATCCCGCTGTTACTGCACAATTTATGATCATGATGGCGCCTCCCGTGCAGGCCATCAAAGATGACATAACACCGGTCGATAGGTTTTGTGAATTCAGAGCTGACATATACCTCCCCAATCTACCATTTCGTTTTTTCTATGAGAAGGTGATTACTCAATACTTTAATAGTAGCTTAGCCTCATGGACAAGTAACCACCCAATTTCGAGATTTCTTTCCCAACCAATCCCGCTATTCATTCCTGTATCATCCTTCCTCTCCATTCCTTAGATGATTCAAGAAATACCAAACGCTCTTGGACAGACGTTCGGCAGGCCGTGTAATAACACTTGCTACGACAGGTATTGGTGTGAACGTTGTCCAAGGCATCAGCCTCCCATACGATAGCTCTAAACTGGCTGCTGATTCCAAGATCACTCCGTACCCCATTCCCTGTATCACAAATTGTTTAACAGTCTCGGTGGTATCGAAATGCATGATCTCCATATCCCCTGCATTATTTATGGGTAAGGATACAACATCTCGAGGTACGATCATCTTTCGGCTATGAAATGACAACGAAGGTTGAATACCTATCAACCGGTCCTGAGCGAATGGTGAGACTCGGAACGAAAAATGGTCGTCTGGTGGCTGCAGCGTCATTCCGATATCAATGCTGCCCATTCTGACTAATCTCTCAATTTCCTCATCCGTTCTAGTTAGCAGTTCTACGGTGATATCGGAATAGGTTTGAGTAAACGAAAACAAGAATTTCGGTAACAAATAAGCGGCGACTGCCTGGGAGGCAGCTACAATGATTTTACCTCGATTCCCTAGTCGATATTCCTCCATGGCCCGATAAATTTGCCCTTCTAATGATAGCATGGTCTCTGCATACTCCATCAGAGTAAGTCCTGCATCTGTCACAGCGATATCCCGGCCAACAACCGTAAACAGCGGAACTCCTACTTCCTGCTCTAAACGCTTAAGCTGCATGGAAATCGCTGGTTGGCTCACATAGGTTTCCTTGGCAACTTGAGTAATGCTCCCCTTTTTAATAACTTGCATGAACAAGGACAAGTGTTTCGTATTCATAAGCGCCCCCAAATATATAACTATATTATTATGATTACATAATTTTAATGATATTTGTATTATAGATCAAATCATGTCATTCTATAGTCATTCTTTTAAAAGGAAGTGTTTTCTCCATGAACATTCAAGAAATAAGAGACCAATTTCCGATTTTAAAGCAGCAAGTGAATGGACATCCTCTGGTGTATTTAGATAGTTCGGCCACATCCCAGAAGCCCTACGCTGTCATTGAAGCTTTACGGGATTATTATACGAATTACAACTCCAATGTTCATCGTGGTGCACACACGTTAGGTTCATTAGCTACGGATGCATATGAAAATGCCAGAGAAAAAGTCAAATCGTTTATCCATGCCAGGGAGTCGGCAGAGATTGTGTTTACTCGCGGGACTACCGCTTCATTAAATCTTGTCGCCCAATGTTATGTGAGAGAGTTTCTTAAAGAAGGCGATGAAATCTTGATCACCCTAATGGAACATCACAGCAATCTCATCCCTTGGCAGCAGGCAGCTAAAAAAACGGGCGCAACCCTTCGCTTTATCCCCATCCAACCTGATGGCACCATTCGCTTAGAGGATGTGGAGGAAGCTATCACTTCGAAAACCAAGTTCGTATCCATAACTCATGTTTCCAACGTCATGGGAACTATTCATCCTGTGAAACAAATAGCGGCAATTGCCCACCGTCACGGGGCCGTGATTTGCGTTGACGCAGCTCAAAGCACACCGCATCTTCAGCTGGATGTTCAAGATTTGGATTGTGACTTTATGGCCATTTCCGGTCATAAGATGGCGGGTCCTACCGGTATTGGCGTTCTGTATGGCAAGAAAGCCCTCTTGGAAAAAATGGAGCCTTATGAATATGGCGGAGAAATGATCGATCACGTGGACTTACACGAATCAACTTGGAAGGAGTTCCCTTGGAAGTTTGAAGGCGGAACGCCGAATATCGCAGGCGCAATCGGGTTAGGTGCCGCAATCGATTTCCTGCAACAAATCGGGTTAACTAACATTCGTCGTCATGAAAATCAACTGGTCAACTATGCATTGGAGCAGCTTTCGCTGATTGAAGAAATTTCAATCTATGGCCCTAGTCAGTCCGATCTAAGGAGCGGCTTAGTCACCTTTAATGTAGCAGACGTGCATCCCCATGATCTCGCAACCGTTCTGGATTCGGAAGGAATTGCTATTCGAGCGGGCCATCACTGCTGCCAGCCTTTAATGAGATGGCTTAACGTTTCATCCACAGCTCGTGCGAGTTTTTATATTTACAATACGGAAGAAGATATTGATGCTCTCGTAAAGGGTTTGAAGCGGGCCATATCTTATTTCAACTACGTATCTCAATGAGAATGTGATGGAATAAAGGGTTACTCCACAGCTAACACCTTGGAATATTTTCCAATAATTTTGCAAATAATAACCAGACCCTTTCTACATTCTTGCCCATTTTATCCCAGCCATTATTAAAAGATTAGCGAGTTTGTCATATATTCTACTTTAGAGTTCAACAACGAATTCATGAACTGTATTATACTATGGAATACATTGATATTTCTCAAAGATGGTGGTATACATGCGCAAACCTGACCGAACGAGTAAAAAACCTCTCTATCAACAGATCTCCGATGAGATGGAGAGGAGTATTATACATGGCGAATATCCGCCTGGAAGTTTCTTGCCATCTGAACGTAAGCTAGCCGAACGACTGGAAGTAAACCGAAGCACCGTCGTACAGGCCTATGAGGAGTTACGTGCAAGAGGAATAGTGGAAAGTATTAGCGGAAGCGGCACTATGGTAAGCAACCACATTTGGGGAATTAGGCCCAATTTAACACCCAATTGGCGTCAATATGTCGAAGGCGGCACTTTTGCTCCCAATCTTCCGTATTTACGGCGGGTGCGTGAGGTTCTGCGTGAGCGAGAATCGATCATTGACTTTGCCAGTGGCGAGTTATCTGCCGACTTATTCCCTAATGAGGCGATTAAGCAAATAATGAGGGACATTCCTTTCGAAGCCTACTTAGGATATGACGATCCAAGTGGGTATTTGCCGCTCAGAGAAACGCTTGTAGGTTTTTTGGAGGAAAGATTGCGTATTCGAGCGACAGAAGCTTCCATCCTTATCACGTCCGGCTCACAGCAATCTCTGTATTTGATTATGCAATGTTTGTTAGCTCCCGGGGATGCAGTTGCCATTGAAGACCCTTCTTATTATTATTCGTTATCCATGTTCCAGTCTGCCGGGCTCCGCATTTTTCGCTTACCCGTAAAGGAAAATGGCATCGACCCCGAAGACATTATGACCTTGTACCGTCAACATCGCATTCGTATGATTTTTTTGAATCCGAACTATCAGAATCCGACAGGGACGATCCTTCATGCCTCTAAAAGAGAAGCCTTGCTGAAGATCGCTGCTGAACTCGGTATCCCTATCGTAGAAGATGATCCTTTCAGCCTTACTTCCTTTGATCATTCTCCCCCAGATACGTTGAAATCCATCGATACTCACGGCTCTGTACTCTATGTCGGTTCCTTGTCCAAGATTGCAGCTTCAGGATTACGGATCGGTTGGTTGGTAGCTCCACAGGCTGTTGTACAACGATTAGCTGATGCACGCCAGCAAATGGACTTCGGCCTAAGCATTGTCCCCCAGTGGCTAGCTAATAAATTTCTGGGATCGGAATTGTTTGATCAACATTCGCATTTCCTAAGGGATTCCCTTTCTCTGAAGCAGCATCTCATGATCCGGTCCCTTCAACAAGAACTACCCGATCAACTCAGCTTTACCCCAGCTCGAGGAGGTCTAAATTTATGGTGCACCCTCAAGGACAAGCTTGATGATCAGAAATTATTAGAGGAAGCGATCAAACGAGGGGTTGTGTTTATGCCGGGAACCGTATTTGGCTCTGAGCCTGGACATCTGCGATTAAGCTTTGCTCGTCCCTCTATGGATGAGATCGCTCCTGGTATATCCAAACTAGCTCAGGCATTTCATGCATTAACACAGAAATGTTAATAGGATTGTGGAAGCTGCCCTTCGCTAATTACATAGGAAGGTCAGCTTATTATTTGACTTAAAAATTTACGCTTCCAGTCCTTGACATTTCAGCATGACTCTCTTACAATAAAAATGTAAGTAAGTACTTGCATCAAAGAAGGGTAGATCAAGATCAATGAGCAACAATCCAAGTACAAGTGATAAACTTCTGTTAGCAACAATCGATCTCATGGCGGAAAAAGGGTATGATGGCACGACGACTAAGGAAATCGCTGCTGCTGCCGGAGTGAACGAAGTCACATTATTTCGCCATTTCGGCACGAAAGAGAAGCTGTTAGCAGCTGCCTTCAACCGTTATCACTATGCCTTAGAGATGACAAAGCTTTTTAACGAATCTCTGACCGGCGAGCTGCATGAGGACCTTCTTATCATCAGTCGAAAGTATCATTATCTCATGAATCGGAACAGAAAACTGCTTCAAATCATTCAAAAAGGAAGCAGCAACCTCCCTCCAGAAGTATATCAAGAGGCCCACCGCCATCCTCAGGAACTTAAGAAGCTTATAACGAACTATCTGGTTTCCATGTCGGAGCAAGGTAAAGTGATCACTTCAAAACCTGACATACAGGCATATGCTTTCATGTTGATGAATCATGGTGCATTCAATAGTAACATGTCCCCCGTAGATTTGGACGAATTTATCGAAGAAAGCGTGCGGTTATTCGCTAGGGCCTTAACTCCCTAGCTTTTTTATAAACCATTATGCAAGTATGTGCTTGCATTCATTCAAAGGAGCGATGAACCATGAATTCTGAAACCATGCTGCAAAAAGGCCCTATCTTAATGCGATTATTGATGTTTACCGTTATGATGTCATCGATGAGCGCCCTTATGTTTAACGTTGTACTTCCTCAAATCAGTAAGGAGTTCCATTTAACCCTGGCTCAAGTGAGCTGGCTGTCATCTGCCTATACGCTTATCTATGCGTTTGGAACCGTAACTTATGGGAAGCTGGCGGACCGATTTCAACTGAAGAGCCTGTTGACGTTCGGTCTGGCGCTGTTTGCGGCAGGTTCTCTAATGGGGCTCGTCTCCCAAACATTCTGGTTCGCTCTTCTAGGAAGGTGTTTGCAATCTGCGGGGGCAGCAGCTATTCCAGCCATTGCGCTGATTATCCCAGTACGGTATTTTGCGCCTGAGAAAAGAGGCTCCGCATTAAGCATGACCGCCGTCGGGATTGCGCTCGGAAGCGCTCTTGCGCCAGTTATTTCCGCAATTGTCGTCAGCTTCGCGAATTGGAGATGGCTGTTTCTTCCTTCCCTGTTGATTTTATTACTGCTGCCGCTGTATCGAAAATATCTCGAGCATGAAGTGAAGCAAGCTCCGCGTAAATTCGATTGGCTTGGCGGAAGCTTGCTCGCCGCTTCCATTGCGCTGCTTCTGCTAGGGGTCACGAATCGAACATGGTGGTATTTGGTTGCCGGTTTAGCGACCTTACTCCTCTTTATCGTTCGAATTCGTGCCGCCGAAGAACCCTTTATCCAACCTCGGTTGTTTCGTAATAAGAAGTATACCATCGCAATAACGTTGGCGTTTCTCATCAGTGGCATAGGCGTTTCCTTGTATTTTTTAACTCCGATTCTGTTTTCGCAAGTTTATCATCTTGGTTCCAATTGGATCGGCTTCGCCATGGTCCCTGCGGCTGCAGCCTCCGCCCTTCTGGGAAGAAAAGGCGGGAAACTGGCGGATCGGAAAGGCAATTCGTATCTGCTCTCTGTTGCTTCCATTTCATTAATTACCTGTTTTGTCATGTTGTCCATCTTTACAGGCATCTCGCCGCAATGGATCTCATTCTTTTTGATATTTGGTAATGTAGGCCAATCTTTCTTGCAGATTGCTATGTCCAACTCCATTTCAAGATCATTGCCCAAAGATCAGGTTGGCGTGGGTATGGGACTTTTCTCGATGGTCAATTTTATTGCTCAAGGAATAGCTGCAGGCGTTTACGGTATTGTGGCTGCACAGAGTTCATCCGTTCATTGGAATCCGTTAAATGCGGATCCGAACAGTTACCTATTCAGCAATTTTTATCTTATTCTTGCCGCAATGCATGTGGGAATCTTATTCTTCTACCACTTGCAATTCCGTACCAAAAATTCAAGCGTTGCATTAGAACACTGAGCAAATCAGTGTCATTCGCCGGGAACCCTCAGGCATTATGCCTGAGGGTTTTCCTGTATGTATGAATATCAACAGGGTTTATTGTTCACAAAAATGTCGGATTGGCAATCAAGTACGTGGAGTAAAATTTCATAATATTGGCATTCTAATAGGAAGTAAACATCCATTCTACCTGTACAGTAGGTGATCAAATAGATAAGTACAAAAAGCAAGAAAAACGGTTAATATGGCTCTGTATCCTCATTGCTACTCTCATGCTTCTATCCTGGCTCCGTCAGATGTTCGCAAATTCACACTAACTGCTTTCCCAAGCAATTTTCAAGCTGAAAAGGAGTACATCACATATGGCTTATGATCCCGTACTTTACAGCCGAATGCTCACTGAGCTCACATTCGCCTTCCATATTATCTTCGCCACCGTAGGTGTCGGAATTCCCATCATGATCGCATTCGCCGAATGGTCCGGCATTAAGCGGAATGATCCTTACTACCTGCTTCTTGCTCGGCGCTGGGCACGCGGTTTCGTTATAACCGTTGCTGTTGGTGTTGTCACAGGAACCGCGATAGGTCTCCAGCTCAGCCTATTGTGGCCGAGCTTTATGCGCGTTGCCGGCCAAGCTATTGCTTTGCCTTTGTTTATGGAAACCTTCGCCTTTTTCTTTGAGGCTATCTTCTTAGGCATCTATCTATATACTTGGGATCGTTTCCGTAAGCCCATCACTCATTTCCTGCTAAGTATTCCGGTCATGCTCGGTTCTTCCGCATCAGCTTTTTTTATTACAACCGTTAACGCGTTCATGAACACCCCGCAGGGCTTTAAGCTAAATAACGGCTCCATTACTGACATTGAACCGCTTATAGCGATGTTCAATCCCGCTACCCCAACGAAGGTTGCTCATGTGCTATCTTCGGCTTATATGACAAGCGCCTTCGTCCTTGCGGCGATTGCCGGCGCTGCTTTGCTTAAGAAGCGCGACTCGCTCTATCATCGCAAAGCACTCAAGCTAACGATGGTCGCTGCTCTTATTTTTTCTATAACAACGGCTCTGATTGGCGATCTTTCCGGGAAATTCCTGGCTATATACCAACCTGAGAAGCTGGCTGCCGCTGAATGGCATTTTGAGACAGCAAAACAAGTGCCGCTTGTTCTAGGCGGGATTTTAACCGAAGATCATCAGATTAAATACGGGTTAAAAATCCCATACGCCCTAAGCATTCTAGCTCACGATAACCCGAATTCCGTCGTTCAGGGCTTAAATGAAACACCTGTTAATGAACGTCCCCCGCTAATTGTTCATTATTACTTTGATTCGATGGTCTCGATCGGCATCTTCCTTACGGTACTTTCAATGCTATCGGTTTGGATGGTTTACAAATTGAAAAGTGTCCAATATCCAAGCTGGCTGTTGAGGCTGATCGTCCTTTCTGGCCCCCTTGCCATTTTGGGGATTGAATTAGGTTGGATTTATGCTGAGGTAGGGAGACAGCCATGGATCCTTCGAGGTTATATGAAGACCGCCCGCGGAGCGACCACCTCCACACATGTGGATCTGATGCTCCTTTTGTTCTGCATCCTATATGTAGCCATTGGTTTCACTTTGGTCAAAGTGCTAAGGAAAATGTTCACGAACAGCGATGTACAAGAAGAACTCAAGAGCAGAGGTATTGAGGGGGGACCTACAAAGTGAAGTACGAGGTTATTGGCATTACAGTCCTATGGATATTTCTATACGGCTATTTGATAGTTGCTTCCATTGATTTCGGGGCAGGCTTTTTCAGTTATTACTCCTACGCTACGGGAAAAAAACATCTGGTTGAAAACATCATCAAACGCTACCTATCCCCTGTATGGGAAGTAACGAATGTTTTCCTCGTTTTCTTCTTCGTCGGCATTGTCGGCTTTTTTCCGGATAGCTCGTATTACTTTGGAACAGCCCTTTTGGTGCCCGGCAGCATTGCGATTGTTCTACTTGCGATACGCGGCTCTTACTATGCTTTTAGTATTTATGGACAAATGCAAAAACAAAGCCACTTGTATACATTTTTGTATGGAGCAACCGGCCTCCTCATTCCTGCTTCCTTGTCAACCGTCCTTACGATATCAGAGGGTGGTTATATGACAGAGGAGAAAGGCAAGGTTATTTTACACTTTGGCAAACTCTTCACAAGCTCCTATTCTTGGTCAGTCGTGCTGCTCGCACTAGTTAGCGTTCTTTATATTTCTGCGATGTTTCTTTCCTACTATGCCAACAAAGCACAGGATTATGAAGCACTTGAAATCGTCAGGGGCTACGCACTAGGCTGGAGTCCGCCAACAATCGTATGCAGTATATTTGTTTTTTTCGCTATTCGCTGGCACAATCCGGAGCATTTTCAGGCCATGCTTGATCTGTCTTGGATGTTCGTTGCTTCGTTATTCTGCTTCTTGGCAGCGGTTTATCTGATCTACAAACGAAAAAGCTTTGGTTGGGCATTCATACTGGTTATGCTGCAATTCGCCTTTGCCTTCTTCGGATATGGAGCCTCCCACTTGCCGTATATCCTTTATCCGTTCATTACCATTCACCAAAATTTCACGAACGATGCGATGGCTATCTCTCTCATTGTCGTTTTCCTTGCAGGACTATGTTTGCTTGTTCCATCACTTGTTCTACTGATGCGACTGTTCCTATTCGACGCTGAGTACGTGCGAGGGAATCCCTCCAAGAAAGGGTGATAAGGATGGAATTTTTTCTGCTTATGATTGCGCCTTTGCTGCTTGTGGCTTTTTCAATTGGGATTCTGTTCATGATGTTCTCAAGAGGGCAGGATAGGTTTCCTGAATAGATAACAAAAGAGGATATACAGTTGTATATCCTCTGGTCCATTCTCTATGAAAGTGATATCATTTTAACTCTTGAAAGTTAACTATATATTCATCTAATTTTTGACTAAGATCTACTACTTTCTCATGCGTTAAACTTCCGCGTATATACGCCTCTTCAATCATTTCAATGCGTAATGCTTCGATTTTTTCTAATAATAGTAGTTCCATCTCACTTATTCACACCAATTCTGTTCAATAATGGTTTGTACACCTATTATAAAACAGGACGCAGAAAAAGGTAATGATTGCGTCGATAAAATTTATGACAAATTTGTGAAATATTATTTCAATATTTAATAATATTTCTGTTATTTTGCACCTTCATGTCATTTGTTGATGATAGATATCTAACAAGATCGAACATGGTTGAATAGTACGACAAAGTTGTATTTTATACAACAATAAGCAGGTTAAACTGCGTTATTTACGCGAAAATTGTAAAAAATAGCCAGTTCAAAGTATCTCTATTGCCTATATAAAGGCTGAATTATTTCAGGAAGAGCACCTAATTGGTTAAAGTGCAAACCGAGATGATAATTTTCATCGCTAAAGTTGCGTATGAGCGCTTACGAGTAAGTGTAACGATGAAAAACATCGCTACAGTCGCAAGAAGAGTGCCAAATTTGTTGAAGTGCATGCTGAGATGATGATTTTCATCGTTAAGGTCGCATATGAGCGCGTACGAGTAAGTGTAGCGATGAAAATCATCGCTAAAGTAGCAGGAAGAGATAAATTGTTGTATAACATAAAATATTCTTTGCTTTCCAAGAAGAAATCATGGAAATTGTTGTACACTGTACAACTTGCCTTTCTAATCTCTATTTCTTCAAAAAAAAACCGCAAACCCAAAAAAAATAAGCCGCCGACTCTAAGTCGGACGGCCTTGTGATAAGAATTATTGAATGGCTTGCAGATGCTCTTCCAGACGATCCCAAGTTTCAGTAATTCCTTGCTCCATTCCCATCTCCATGACGGTTTTGAGCGCTTCGGCAGATTCGTATCGTGCGCGGCTGACAAGCTTCGTCTTGCCTTCATGCTCTACGAACATCATCGTTATCTGAGACGATGGCATGCCCGCCGTTTCATTCCCCTCGGCATCCGAGAAGTAATCAACGTAAACGATTTTCTCCGCCTCAACGATTTCCCCATAGACTGCTTTGCCCCAAGATTCGTATCCGTAATAATCCCCTTGGTTCTGATCGATACACTTCATGCAGTAATGCCAGATACCGCCCGGACGAAAATCGACGTTGCAAACTGTAAGCGTCCAGCCACGAGGTCCCCACCAATGCTTTAGATGTTCAGCCTCTGAAAATGCTTTGAATACAAGCTCGCGCGGCGCGTTAAAAACACGCTCCAAAATTAGTTCCTGTCCCTCTACCTTAGTAATCATTTTGTTTGACATTGAAATTCCTCCTACATTTTAGTTTTGTTTGTTTTCTTTGTTTCGCAGCTTCTTAAGGTAATTTTCCAGAGCTTCAAAACGTTCATCCCAGATACTGCGATAGGTTTCAAGCCAAGTGTCCAGTTCTTGGAACGGTTCCAATCGAAGCTTGTAGTTTCGGCGATTAGCGACCGCCTGCACTTCGACTAGTCCGGCATCCAGCAGAACACGTAGATGCTTCGAGGCTTGAGGCTGGCGAAGCCCAAGACCATCGGCGATATCCCCTACAGTCAAGGGACCTTCTAACAGAAGCTCAACAATTCGTAAACGGTTGGGTTCGGCCAGTGCGATAAATGTTGTATTATCCATGATGATGTTTTCCAGTTCCTGCTTTAGTCAAGTCAGGGCCACCTCGTTTCGTTAGCTAGCTACCTTAACTTCTATAACTAATATACCCCATACGGAATATTCCCGTCAAGGAATATTTATAATAAATAAAAAAAAGAAGTGCGTCTAAGTACGCACTTCTTTCTATATCCGTTAACCAAATTTTACGAATGAAAGTCTTGGCCGGAACGAACTTCTTTGACATAACCTGCGCGAATGACAAAATCGCCGAAATGTTCATTTTCTTGCCGTTCCTTCGCATATTGATTAACAATCGGTCGCAGCGACTCCAGGATCTCCACTTCACCGATGTTTTCCTTATACAGCTTGTTCAGTCGGTTTCCAGAATGCCCGCCGCCCAAATACATGTTGTATTTGCCCGGTGCCTTACCAATGAACGCGATTTCCGCTAACATTGGACGGGCGCATCCGTTCGGACAACCGGTCATGCGAATGACGATCTCTTTGTCACTCAGCCCGGCTTCTTCCAACATCGGCTCGATTTTATCCATTAAGTCGGGAAGGTAACGCTCCGCTTCAGCCATCGCCATACCGCAAGTCGGCAGAGATACGCAGGCCATAGAGCTTCTGCGCAATGCGGAGTACTGAAGCCCATCCGTAAGACCGTATTCCTTGATCAGCTCTTCGATCTTTTTCTTCTTCTGCGTGCTCACATTACCGATCACCAGATTCTGATTCGCCGTAAGTCTGAAGTCCCCGTTATGCACTTTGGCAATTTCACGCAGTCCGGTCATCAACAAGTAGTTATCCTCGTCTTTCACACGGCCGTTTTGGATAAACAAGTTGAAATGCCATTTGCCGTTGCTTCCCTTCACCCAGCCATAGCGATCTCCGTTATGATCAAAATGGTAAGGACGCGCCGCTTCGAGCTTCCAGCCTAGACGAGCGGTTAGTTCATCAACGAACCAATCGATGCCGCGGTCATCAATCGTATATTTAAAACGAGCATGCTTCCGCACGGAGCGATCACCATAATCCCGTTGAATCGTCACTGTCTTCTCTGCCAAATCAATAATTTGATCCGGCGTGATGAATCCAATCACTTGGGCCACTTGCGGGTAAGTCAACGGATCGCCATGAGTCATCCCCATGCCGCCGCCAACGGATACATTGAAGCCCTTCAGACGACCATCTTCAACAATGGCAATGAAACCCAGATCTTGCGAGAAGACGTCTACATCATTGGAAGGCGGTACTGCAATACCGATTTTGAACTTACGCGGCAAATAAACCTTTCCATAGATCGGCTCTTGCTCAACACCATCTTGGCTGTCCACTACTTTTTCGCCGTCAAGCCAGATCTCGTGATAGGCTTTGGTCTGTGGATCCAGATGGTTGCTTACGCGGCTTGCCCATTCGTACACTTCAGCATGAACATCTGACTGGTAAGGATTCGGATTACACATGACGTTACGGTTAACGTCACCGCACGCGGCTAATGTGCTTAACAACGAATCATTCACTTCACGGATCGTTTTCTTCAAATTCCACTTCAGCACACCGTGAAGCTGGAAAGATTGACGCGTCGTCAAACGGATTGTTCCGTTCGCATACTTCTGTGCGACCTGGTCCATCATCAACCATTGCTCTGGTGTAACGATTCCGCCAGCGGCACGCACACGCAGCATGAATTGATAAGCCGGCTCCAGCTTCTGCTTTTGCCGCTCATTGCGCAGATCCCTGTCATCCTGCATATAGCTTCCGTGAAACTTCATCAAACGGTTATCATCCTCAGGGATGGACCCCGTAATTGCGTCTATCAGCGTCTCTTCGAGACTCCCGCGCAAGTAATTGGTTCTCATTTTAATGTGCTCGACTTCGCTATGCGGTGCACTGTTCTTTGAAAGTAAGTAGTTTTCTGACATTTTGGCCTTTCTCCTCTCGCGATCTTTGGGATTTGAACTTAGTAAACATCCCTCTGATAACGTTTTTGCTGTTGCATACGGGTCAAATACTCCGCTGCTTCCTCCGAGCTGAATCCGCCCTCTTGCTCAATAATTGTTGCCAGGGTCGCATGAACGTCGTGTGCCATTTTCTTTTCGTCCCCACATACGTACACGCTTGCCCCTTCTTGAAGCCATTTATAGAGCTCGGCGCTCTTCTCAAGCATCCTATGCTGCACGTATACTTTCTGGTCGGTGTCACGGGAGAACGCAACATCCATGCGCGTCAACACGCCATCTTTAAGCCATTTCTGCCATTCAATCTGGTAAAGGAAATCTGTGGAGAAATGCTGATCCCCATAGAAGAGCCATGATTTGCCTTCTGCACCAGTCTCTTCTCTTTCTCCAAGAAAGGCTCTGAACGGAGCGACGCCCGTGCCAGGTCCAATCATAATGATAGGCGTTTCCGGGTTCTCGGGTAGCTTGAAATTCGGGTTGTTTTGAATGTACACTGGCAGCGTTTCGCCAGACTTGATTCGCTCAGCGAGCTGCACGGAGCACACGCCGTAACGTTCTCTTCCCCGGGCCTCGTAACGCACAGTACGGACGGTAACGTGAACCTCATCCGGGAAAGCTTTGGAACTGCTTGCGATCGAGTACAGTCGAGCAGGCATTTTCCGAAGGATCGATACGAATTCGCCCGCGGATACTCCCTTAAAGGAGTAATCCTGCACGAGATCCAATAAATCTCGTCCACTGAGATAAGATTTAAGATCTTGCTCGCGTCCTGCAACTAACAGCTCTTGCAGCCCATTGCTTGCATTCAGCTTTGCCGCTTGCTCCAGAAAAGGCTTCGTCAGCACAGTAATTTCATAATTACGAAGCAGTGCCTCGCGCAATGTACGCTTCTCGCCATTTTTATTAATAGTAACGAGTTCTTCCGCTTTCCATCCCATGGCTTCGATCAATTCATCCACAAGACGCGGGTGGTTCTCCGGATAGATCCCTAAACAGTCACCCGGTTCATATTGAAGATTGGATCCCTCCAAGGAGATCTCGATGTGGCGGGTTTCACGGTCTGATCCACGGCCATTTAGATTCAAATTCTCAAGAACCTCGGCTTGGAACGGATTTGTTCTCGAATATTCGGATTCAGTACCGCTTTCCACTGCCGCTCCGGCGCCGCTTCCAACAATCGAGATCGCGGAAGCTTCACTTAAAGCGCCTAACACGGAACTCATCCACTCGGCAGCAGGCTCATCGAAATCCACGTCGCAGTCGACGCGCGGCGCAAGGCGCTTGCCGCCCAGCTCTTCCAGACGCTTGTCGAAATCCTTACCTGTTTGACAGAAAAGCTCGTAGGAAGTATCTCCAAGTGAAAGCACGGAAAACCGCAAATCCTCTAGTTTAGGAGCTCTCTTGCTATGAAGGAATTCATGGAAGGAAATGGCATTATCCGGTGGATCTCCTTCTCCGTGAGTACTCACTAGAACAAGCAAATTTTGAATCTTTTTCAAGTTATTAGGTTTGAAGTCGGCCATCGAAGAGAGCGTCACCTGAAAACCTTGCTCTTCCAGCTTTTTGGATATTTTCTTCGCTAAACCTTGAGATTTACCCGTCTGTGATCCGAATAGTACGGTCACCTCTTTAGAGATTACCGGCGCATTCGCCGCCAAAGTCGCTAAGGGAGCCACAGGCACTGCACTCGAAGTCGTCACGATCGCTGACCCCTGAATTGCCGCGAGATACCCGTTCAGCCAGATTCGTTGTGTTTCCGTTAATGTAGGAAGTAATCGATTAAGCAATTCTACTTGTTCTTGATTAAAAGGACTGTTTGTTACTTGAAGTACCAAGAATATCCACCTCTCATAGCCTGCAATGATAGTAATTCCTATTATACATTTTTCGCATTATTTTCACTCTCTTGAAACTATCATGTATGTCGAAATTGGTCAATTAGAATGATCTTATGTGATCTATCAGTAATATTGATAAAGGGATAAAACCTCGGAAACGTATAGACCGATATGAGCAGTCATTGACGAATATTGTAGGATACAGGATTTATGCAGAGGAGCTTCACTCATGAGATTTGTAACAGAAACGAGATTAAAACGATTAGAAGAATTGATCCAATTGATTCCTGAGTACGACGAAAGAAGCCATGCTCTTCATCTCCTGAATTCGATTCGTTCAGATATCGATGACAACTATGCGGAAATTGAAAAACCGATCAGTCTAAACGGCTTGAAGCGGCGGCCAAACGGCCTGAAATAGAAAAAAAAACGAGCCTCTAGAATCGCTTCTAAAGTTCGTCATCGTTTAAGTCATGCTATTTAAAACCAAGTAATCGCGTTTACATGGCGTCCAGAATGATACCTGCCGTTTCCTCAATGGCTTTTTCGGTGACATCAATCACGGTACACCCAAGCTGCTTATACAATCCGAAGGCGTACTCCAGCTCTTCCGCCACTCTTTCTAATGCTGAATATTTAGCGCCAAATGGCAGCCCAACTGCTTTCAGCCGTTCCGTACGGATCTTCACAAGCTGCTCAGCGCTCATCGTCAATCCGATCAATTTGCTTTTGTTAAGCGTAAACAACCCCTGCGGCGGCTTTACTTCCGGCACTAAAGGATAATTAGCAACTTTATACCCTTTATGCGCCAAATAAATACTTAGCGGTGTTTTCGACGTCCTTGAAACGCCCAACAGAACAATATGAGCTTGTTTTAGAGCGCTTGTGTCTTTACCGTCATCGCTTTTAACAGCAAACTCGATCGCTTCGACCCGCTTATAATATTCTTCGTCCATTTGGTGCAGCAGCCCTGCTTTCCTTTTGGGAGAATCATTAAAAGTATCTATGAAAGCTTGCATAACAGGACCTAGGATGTCTATGCTTGTCACGTTTAAGCGAATCGCTTCTTGACGCATCATCTCTCTTAATTCCGGAAGAACGAGCGTATACACAACAAAGCTGCCAAGTCGGGAAGCTTCCTCCATCATACTTCGGATCTCTTCCTCCGTACGCATCGTTCCAAACCGCCTTACATGAACTTGACTTGCGTTAAACTGACGAATTGTCGCTTGAACAACCGTGTTTGCTGTTTCCCCAACCGAGTCCGAGCAAACGAATATCGTATGGACTTTCTCCTCCACCCGTGAATACCTCCTAAATCGCAGCTAGTTCCAACAATAATTTGGTCATGGTTGTTTTTGTTATACGTCCTATAACGCCAACCTGGTCTTGTTCGGGTTCCATACTCACAACGGGCAGGCTGTCAACCTGATGATGCATCATTTTTCGCGCAGCATCAATGACGTGGTCCTCTGGGCTTACGGTAACAATGTTCGGTTGTCTCGTCATTACAAGACTAATCGGCATAGAAGGCGCACCCGCATTGCCTAAGGTTACCTTTAACAAATCTTTTCTAGAGACAATACCAACTAATGCCCGATTACTGCTTACAATCATCAGCGTACCTACATTCTCCAGAAACAGAGAGACTACGGCATCATTCACCGTAGCTGTTTCTTGAAGTACGACGGGTAAACCCATAACATCTTTCACATAAATGCCATCCAGCTTTTTGTAGGATGATTCCTCACGCTCCAGCGTTTTGCCGAGAAAATAACCAACCTTAGGCTTCGCATCCAAATAACCAAGCATAACAAGAAGAGCTAGGTCGGAACGAATGGTAGGCCGAGCGATTCCTAGCATTTCTGCTAAGTTTTCTCCGGTAATCGGAGCATGTTTTTTTACACGTTCTATGATTTCCATTTGACGGGATGTAAGTTCTATCGTATTTCCCTCCCCGAACTTTCATGTTCATCCCCATTTTAACCGATTTTCTCGCTGGTTCATATGGCTTGGGCAACCTTTTGTTCACCTGGAACCCCATGCATAATGAACGCTTGTGCCGCAGCTATTCGAGCCAAAGGAATTCGGTACGGGGAACAGCTAACATAATCCAATCCAGTCAAGTGGCAAAAGAAAATCGACTCTTTATCTCCGCCATGTTCCCCGCATATGCCCGTTTTGAGTGCCGGCTTAACGAGCCTCCCTGCGTTCACGGCTAAGTCAATCAATTGTCCGACGCCTTCCGTGTCAAGCACTTGAAACGGATTATGAGGAAGGAGCTTCTGATCGACATAATGGGTTAAAAACTTGCCTTCCGCATCGTCACGGCTGTAGCCATATGTCATTTGCGTCAAGTCATTGGTGCCAAAAGAGAAGAAATCGGCATAAGCCACAATCTGACGCGCTGTCAGAGCCGCTCGCGGAACCTCGATCATGGTCCCGACCTTGTACGGACAATCCCGAAGTTTGTCTTTCCCCAACACTTGTTCCGCAACAAAATCAACAAGCTCCCTCAAAATTTTCAGCTCATTGGCATGGCCCACGAGCGGAATCATAATTTCCGGAAGAACTCGGATACCTCTGTCGATACAACCTGAAGCCGCTCGGAAGATGGCCTCTATCTGCATATCATAAATCTCCGGATAGACAATTCCCAGCCTGCAGCCCCGTTGTCCTAGCATAGGGTTAGCCTCATGGAGAGCTTGCACTTTGCGGAGAAGGTGAGCGATCTCTTCTCTTTCTAAGTCTGACCCAGCATGACCATAAGTCAGTTCCGAATGCCTTTTTTGCAGATCCTCGAGGTTGGGTAAAAACTCATGCAAAGGCGGATCCAGCAACCGAATCGTTACCGGTAGACCATCCATTTCCTCAAACATGCCTTCAAAATCTGACTTCTGCATGGGAAGCAATTGGGCAAGAGCCTGCAAGCGATCCTCTTTGTCATCCGCCAGGATCATTCGTTGAACAACAGGCAGACGAGTTGGCGAGAAAAACATATGCTCTGTTCGGCATAGCCCGATTCCTTCGGCTCCTAACTGTCTCGCGACTCTCGCATCTTGCGGATTATCCGCATTGGCGAATACTTTCAGCGATCGAATTTCATCCGCCCACTTCAGCATTACGAGAAGTTCATCCGTCATTCTGGCTTCATGTAAAGGCATAGCGCCGACAATGACGCGACCGCTTGCGCCATCTAGTGTAATCCAATCTCCTTCTTTTACGACCCTGCTTCCCGCCATCATCCGCTTCTCATCAAGCACAATTCGGACTTCTTCACAGCCGCATACGCAAGGTTTCCCCATGCCCCGTGCCACAACAGCGGCATGGCTCGTCATCCCTCCGCGGCTCGTGAGCACACCTTCCGATGCGATCACGCCATGAATATCTTCGGGTGTTGTTTCGTTTCTTGCTAGAATGACCGTCTTGCCGGCACGGCTCCATTCTGCAGCTGTGTCTGCGTCAAACACAAGCTGTCCAACCGCGGCGCCCGGCGAAGCAGGAAGTCCTTTGGCCAACACATCCTTGACAGCCTCTTCATCGATGCCTCTATGCAGCAGTTGATCAAGATGCGACACCTCGATGCGCTCAACGGCTTCCTGCTTAGTCAGTAAATCTTCATGGACCAAATCGACGGCAATCTTAAGTGCAGCTTGGGCGTTTCGTTTCCCGTTTCGAGTTTGCAGCAGGTAAAGCTTATTATTTTCAACCGTAAACTCGATATCCTGCATATCCTTGTAATGCTTCTCTAACTGCTTGGATGCCGCAAACAATTGCTCATAAATCAGGGACATTTCGCTTTTAAGCGCGGCAATCGCCAGCGGTGTTCGGATACCGGCAACCACATCTTCCCCTTGTGCATTAATCAGGTATTCACCGAAAAATGTATTCTCACCCGTGGATGGGTTCCTCGTAAAGACAACGCCTGTGCCGCAGCTGCTGCCCATATTGCCAAATACCATGCTCTGAATGTTAACGGCTGTCCCTTGCTCATCAGGAATTCGATTTATTTTGCGGTAAATTTGGGCTCTTTGATTATTCCATGACTTGAATACAGCCTCGACAGCCAGTCGCAACTGCTCGTAGACATGCTGTGGAAAAGCTTGGCCTGTTTTAGCCAGGATGCACGCTTTATAATCTTCGATAAGACTCTTCCAACCGTCAGCTGTAACATCCTGATCTTGCTGTACGCCCTCTTTCTCTTTCAAACGGTGCAGCAGCTGCTCGAAATGGTAGCCTTCAATGCCAAGCACCACGTTGCCAAACATCTGCATCAAGCGACGGTAGCAATCGTAAGCGAACTTTTCATTGTTCGTAAGTGCTGCCAATCCTTGAACCGTTAAGTCGTTGAGGCCTAGATTCAAAATGGTATCCATCATGCCGGGCATCGAGGACACTGAACCGGAACGTACAGAAACAAGAAGCGGATTGTTGGCGTCCCCGAACGTTTGACCCTTCTGTTTCTCTAGCTGCTTGAGAGCTTCTGCAATTTGTTCAAGCAGTCCTTCAGAGATCCGATTACCCACCTTAAAAAAAGCTAAGCAGGCCTCAGTCGTAATGGTGAAACCTGGTGGTACAGGAAGGCCGGCACGTGTCATCTCAGCGAGATTAGCCCCCTTTCCTCCCAGTAAAGCTTTCATTGAAGCATTTCCCTCCTGAAAGGGTACCACTTGTTTCTGAATCATTATTTGCTAGCCTCCTTATTTTTATCGATACAGATGTTAGAATTGCACAAGCTATAAAATTTCTTGTATCCGTCCGTAGGTAACGTTGCAATCACTTCATTGCATGATTTACAAATGATAACACCAAGATCATACCGATGGATCGCCGCCAATGTTACATGGTTTGTGTTAGACATTTCGTTTCCCCCTTTTGTTGTGTGCTTTCAGCACGTGACATATGAGCAACTAGATCAATGACTCGGTTTGTGTAACCCCATTCGTTGTCATACCAAGCCAGCAGCTTGATTTGGTTTTCGTGCGTCATAACGCTAAGACCGTCAATGATGGCAGATTTCTCATTACCTATATAATCCGCAGAAACTAGCGGCAATTCATTGTAGTCAACAAAGGTTCCAATTCGCCCGGCAATCGCCTTCTTGATGGCGAACTTCACATCATCAACGCTAACCTTACGGCCGACCACCACTTGAAGATCTAACAGAGAAACATCTTGTGTCGGCACGCGAACGGAGACGCCTTGAATTTGGGATGCCAGATGAGGAATCACATCGATAAGTGCTTTGCCCACGCCAGTCGAAGTCGGAATAATTGAATTCGTGCATGCCCGGGCACGTCGAAGATCTTTGTGCGGGTTATCCATATGATTTTGATCATTCGTAAAAGCATGCACCGTTGTCATCCAACCCTGTTTAACAGAAAAAGCTTCATCTAGGATATGTAGAACTGGTGCGATACAGTTGGTTGTACAGGAAGCTGCAGATACCAAGCGATGCTGCTTCGGATCATATTTCTCTTCATTCACACCCATGACAACTGTGAGGTCTATGTTCGTCCCTGGTGCTGTAATCAAAACCTTCTTGGCTCCTGCAAATAAGTGTCGTTCAGCACCATGCCGATGATTGAACTTTCCGGTTGCATCCACAACCAATTCAACGCCATAATCCTCCCACGGCAATAAATCCGGCTCTCTTTCACAAATGACGGAAATCAGCTTTCCGTTAACCCTCATTAAGTTGTCATTTAAAACATCGATTTTCGCGTCCCATGTGCCATGAACCGAATCATATTTCAACAAATGGGCTAATACATGAATGGGGCTTGTTGAGTTGATCACGTTGATGTCAAACTCCTGCTGTTTCTCGGCCAATGCTTTTCTCAAACAAAGCCTCCCGATTCTACCTGTACCACTAATTCCAACTCGCATCTCCATCCTCCAATTCGTTATTTAGTATGTCATAAATGTATCATAAGGTTATATAATGCACAATATATATTTTAAATTTCACATAAATATCATTATTCGTCCTTATTAAAGGTGTTAATATATTTATATGACGTCATATATAGCGATTTTAAAGCACAAAAATAAGCACCATCTACTGTGGAGCGATTTTCGGACATATATGCTGCTAAACTGAGGATCACACGGAACGAGGTGCCGCTATTTCAGTGATTATCACGATGGATGGAGACCGTCTATTTATTCGTCAAATTTTGTTCTACATAATGATGTCATATATCGGTATCATCTACATCATCTACATTTAGGCTCTCTTGAGGTTGCTGGATGAATGAATCCCTAAACGCGGTAGAATGATGTTGTAAAAAATGCAACAATTGCTGCCTAAATCTCGCCTATTTCCCTTCGATGTTGCATAATGTACAACAATTTGGCCCAATATAGAGCATTTAGCAACAAATGTGCTCAAATTGTTGTACGATATGCAACTTCAAGATGCAAAATAGCCTTTTGGCGTGTGAATTGTTGCAGAAAATACAACATTGGTAACCACTATAGCCCATCTGCCATCACGAAAGCTGAATGACTCTAAAATCGCATTTTGGAGTTATGAATACCAGTAGTGATTCAATCGACAGTCTCCTCTGATCCGCTAAAATCTGGTGCTGCCAGGTGCCGCGTTGAGTTTGGGATACAGTTAAAAGAACTAAAGATGCGCCTTGCCTATACTATAATAGGGAATGAGATGTGCTCCGTTATCAGAGTGTATAGCAGGAAGTTGAGTGCGTGGGCAGGTAGATACTAAAGAATATGTTCAATGGTGGGTGAACATCAATTGTTTGGCTACTTGCAGAAGGAGCGGCTATTTTGGCGAAACGACACGTTATGGACGTTTGAGCGGTTTACGGTTAGGGAATGGTTAGCTTGGCTCATCAGTAAAACTCCATCAATGAGAAAACCTTTATCAAGGATATTCAACGATGGGTGACCACATAAGAAGTTGGTTTTCAAGAACCGAAAACTTATACTTTCTTAAGTGGTAAAAAAAACGCCTTACGACGGTTAGTCGTAAGGCGGTAGCTAAAACAAATCTATCAATTTATCTTTGTAAGATAAATGGTGTCATTGGCCAGTGTGTACGAATTACTGCTCAGATCCTTGCCCGTAATTTGTAGTTTAAATTGTTTGTTGCCAGGTGAGGCAAAGGTCACTTCACCAAAGCTTACTGTCGTATAGCTCGCGCTGCTCTGACACTGATCAACGGGATTCCCTTGAGCGATACCGTCAATATACAATTGAGCAGTTCCTCTATCGGGATGCTTTTTGACTCTTGAGCTTACGATATAAGTTCCAGCAGTCGGAACATTTACCGTATATTGAATCCAATCGCCTACGGCATTAAAATTGCCATAGCTGAGCGATCCGCCGCTCGCCGCAGCATCTGCAGAATTTACGCTTGTGTCTCCGACAGATACGGTAGTTGTCAGACTTTCAGCTTCATAAAGAATAGGCTGCCGCGTTAGAGCTATATAATCGGTAGCCAGCGTGTATGCACCGCTGCTTGCATTTTTTCCCGTCACTTGAAACTTGAATTGCTTGTTTCCGGGAGCAGCGAACGTTACATTGCCCAAATCGACCTGCACATAACCCTGTGCGCTTTGATATTCATCAATGGCAGTACCCTGCGCAACTCCGTCAATATACAGTTGGGCCATACCTCGATTAGGATGTTTCTTAACCTGTACTTTAACGTTATAGGTTCCAGAAGACGGGACGTTCAACGTATACTGTACCCAGTCTCCAATAGCGTTAACATTCCCGTAGCTTAATCCTCCATTGCTTGCACTCGAATCCGATGCACTTGCTATCGTATCTCCTGACGAAATAGCTGCTGCCAAGTTTTCAGCTTCATACTTAACCAGTTCAGGCACTGCTGGCGGCAGCAGGATATCTGGCGATTTATACGTCAACCTTATAAAATCAGTAGCCAGCGTATAAGCACCCGCTGCTTGCATGCTTTCCTGTGATCTGAAATCTAAATGTTTTGCTGCCTGCCGACGTGAAAGCAATTTGTCCCAGATCCAGTTCCGTATATCCCTGAGAACTTGCGTATTCGTCAATAGGGACTCCTTGCGGAGAGCCGTCAATATACAATTGCGCTGTTCCCCTGTCCGGATGCTTCTTAACCTGAACTTTCACGTTATACGTTCCAGCGCTTGGCACATTAACCGTATAGTCCACCCAGTCGCCTACGGCGTTAAGATTGGCATAATCTAAAGATCCGTTGCTTGCAGCTGTATCCGTGCCTATGACATGATTGTCCCCGGTCGACACGGAAGTCACAAGGCTTTCCGCTTCGAATTTAATGCCGGAATCAATGGTTGCACTGCCCGTTCCTCCTGCACCTATCGATACCTGGCTGACGAATGCTTTGTATGCCGTCCTGTCGAAGACAACAATTTGACCGGTTGAATTAGCCGTCCCAGTTACATTCACAGTTATGCTTGAAGAACCGGCACTTGTCGTGAAGGAAGCGATTTGCTCATCGGCATACACAACCTGCATACTCGAGCCATTGTCTTCTTGGATCCAGAAAGCTTTGCCTTTGGACGTGTTCTCCGTCAGATTCACGGAGAGTCCAGTTGACTTCAGCTCCGCTCCGGTATATCTCCCTTTATACGAATAAGAGGAAGTCCCGCTGTCGTCCATCGTGATATCTTCAACCAGATAGGTTTTGTTATTGTCGAGCCATCTCAAATTGAGTGTCAATTCGTTAGCTGGCGTCACTTCGCTGGCAGCCGTAACGATGACCAACGCATTACTCTTATCCGCCGGCGTATACATCCATGCATACGGTCCCGAAGTATCGAAATTCGGTCCTGCGTACAGCGGTCTAATCGTCTCCTTCGTTAAGGCTTGAATTCTAGGACTTTTTCTCCAATCATTGAACTTTTTAAGCGAATTTATGCCAGTCGTACTCCAGGTTCCTGGATCGGTTTTGAACTTAATGGCTCTAGCCAACATATAGGAATAGTAATCCTCCATCTTCCCTGTAGGCGCGCCGCCGTAATAGACAGAGCTCATCGGCAAATAACCGAAGCTGTACATACCGATCTTCATGCTTTTATCAACGTCGCCTTTGGACGACACGAATCCATTGTCCGCCATGTGAAGGAGTCCTACATTCCGATCCCCCTGCGTCGGGTAAATATCCACTTCGCTAGTCAGCTTCCCAATAAAATCAGGATGGCGCGAAGTTAGATCGTTCAGATAGTTCCTGACCAGAACGTTCTTGCGGTATACGCTGTCGCTCGGATGCGAAGTGGAGGTTGCTGATGTATTAGGCCAGAATTCCGTCAAATCTATCATTTGGTGTGACAAATTGTATTGTGGAATCATGTAATCTTCCACCTGGCTTCTTTTAAATTCGATATTCGCGGGATCAGCCAAATCCCTGCCCAAATTATGGTTATCGCCTGTCATGCTGAACCACAACCCGAATTTCATGCCTTGGGATACAATATAATCACTTAACGATTGCAGGTTGGTAGTGAAGCCGCTTACCGGTGTGGTCGTATCTCTTGTAGTATTCCACAAATCGTCGATCATCACCATATCCAGACCAGCCTGAGCGGCTTTAGGAACGACCGTATTCCGGTAATAAGCGTCATTGCGATTGCCCTGCCAATCCCAATCATTGGTCAGAAAGATCGATTCCGTGTCGTGATATTTAAATCTTTTTCTGAAATGCTCTTCCATAGCCATTTTGCCATCCAGTGCATCTCCTTTGAAAACAGTCAAGTTGACTGGAATATACTCAAATTGTTCATTAGGAAATAGGACCAGTTGAAGCGATCCCGTGTTTGTGGACACTTTAACGTTAGGAATTCCGCTCCAAGCATTAATACTCGCAAATGGCAGCCTGTCTGTGGCGTCCTGTGTTTTCCAATTCATTTCGGGCTGAATGATCCATCCATCGCCTGTATCATAATTCACCACTGCGTTGCGTCCCGCATTTGGCGCCAGCGATCCTGAAGTACTATACCATGTCATATTAGGCACATAGTGCAGGGTATGGGCGTCATTTGGAAAATTCAACGCAATGATATCCGAATTAGTAATGGTTTTATTCGATGTCGAATTATTTTTGATGAAATTTGAATACTTTAAACCGGCTCTATCGTTATACATTTCAAATTTGAGTGTGATGGTGACATTTTGCGGAGACACTCTTGTGATCGGGATTTCCAATGATTTTCCCCAAGTCGTACCGAATTTGAAAATATTGGTTATTGCATCCGTACCCAGCGTCCAGCCGCCGTCATTCGCATAGAGGTCGCTGCCTCCATAATTATAATAAAACAGATAGCTGCTGCCGCTTCCGGTCAAATATTCCTTGCCCGCTTCTTTATTGTAAAAGCTTGTCATCTGAATACTGCCATTGGCAAATGAAACTACAGCTCGCAGGACATCGTTTTCCAGCGTCCAACTCGTTCCGTTCTTGGTTATTAGGGAGGCTGCTGCCTCCGCTTTCGGAACGGTTCCCTGTTCACCAATGGGCAAGCCTGTTAGCCATACACTTGCCAATAGGAGAAAGCACACTAGTAGCCGAAATTTTCTTTTTAACATGATCAACACATCCTTTATCGAGTATGAAAAAATAGGTCTCAGCATTCCTTCCCTCATTGCCTGTTATTAAAGCTTAACCCGCGCATGACCATTGCGTTCTGCCCTGCGCGGGATTCCGCTTTTATTTAAGCTTGTTCATGTAGTCGACATATTCCTTTTCGGCATCGGCGGTTGCCGGATACCATTCTTTTTCAAGGAAATCTTTAAACTCTTGCAGCGAAATAGCACCCATGACGTATTTCATTTCTCTGTCATCTTTTTTCTTTACAACATCAGGAATTGTACTGTTCAAGTTTAATATTTTTGGCGATCTTACGGCCGGCACATTTACGGATGTCATTTGTTTCATTGCTGTATCTAACTGTGCTTTGTATTTGCCAAGACGCTCTGGCGTGTCGGCATTCTCGATGATAGCGGGATTGCCGTCAATCGCGTTGGCGATTGTCATGTAAGTACTTGTCGTGCTTGGAAGCTTGGCTGTCTGGTCCGCTGTACGGCTAATGATCTTCGTAGAAGGTTCATAGCTATCAAATGTAAGCCCTTTCAAACCGATTTGGAATAAGGTATTCGCTTCCGTCGTATTGCCCCAATCCAGGAATTTCAAGACAGCATCCATATTTTTGGACGACTTGGAAATCATCCATCCGCCCCACGTTGCAGGAGTCACCCAATCCGTAGCAACACCTTTGCTGTCCTTTAAAACGCCTTGATAGGTGTACTTCTTATCCGACTCTTTTTCCTTGGAAATGTTGCCCATTACCGCGTATTGGTGAGCGTAGATGATACCGATTTTGTTTTGGTTTAGCTTTTCTTGATCCACATAAATTTTATTGATCAAAAATTCAGGATCGATCAACTTCTCATCATTCAATTGCTTTAAGTAAGTCAAGTAAGGGATATAGCCTGACATCTTTTCACGTATTTTATAGCTTCCGTCCGTGTCCTTGGCGCCATTAACAATAGGTAGAGTGAATGCGGAAGCAAGAAAGTTTGATGCGTTCCATATCGAGTTGTTGCCTAGCGATGGATTGGAGAAGTTCAAGCAAAACGTATCCGGTTTTCCGTTGCCATCAGGATCGTTCTTTGTGAACGCCTTACAAACATTCGTAAATTCATCAAGGGTTGTAGGAGCCTTTAGATTCAACTTATCGAGCCATTGCTGATTGATCATATATCCCCAATGATTGACGACATTCGCTCTGGGAATGATGTAGGTTTTACCATCGTTAACTGATTTGACGCCGTCCCACATTTCTTTCGTGATGTTTTTCATCAGATTGGGGTATTTGGCAATTTTGTCATCCAAGGGCGCTAGAAGACCGTTTTTGGCCCAAGTTTCCATATTGGCGTCAGCGCCGCCCCAGTTGTAAACAAGATCCGGCAGATCGCCCGATGCCATTAACACCTGCAGCTTATCCACATAGTTATTGATCGGCGGAGCTTCGATAGATAATTTGACGTTGGCTAGCTTTTCAACTTCGGCAATGACAGGATTATTTTCTAACACAATTCCGGCATTTACCCTATTGAACATCTTAATAGATACAGGCGCAGCCTTCGGACTCGAGCTTGCCGCCGAGCTGGTGCTTGTAGGCGCAGCCTCTCCCTTTTTGTTGTCCGTACTGGCGCCGCAGCCTTCTAAAACAGCGGCTATCAGCAGGAGACTGACGAACGTACTTACGAAATTTCTTCCCACCTTTTTCATTGCGAACACTCCCTTTTACATCGAATGGTATATTTCAACTGCAAATGAATTGCAGATAAAACCGAACTTCAGCCGCTTACCCTTTAATTGAGCCTACTAGCATTCCCTTCATAAAAAATCTTTGTAAAAAGGGATACACAAGCACGATCGGCAGTGTGGCAAAGATGATGATGGCCATTTTTATCGTAAATTCCGTTACGCCTGAACTGGTATCCATTGCATCCTTCACAATGCCGCCGTCATCTACTACCATATCCCGCAAGATCAGCATGAGCGGCCAAAGCTCCCGTTTGGAGGTATAAATAATGGCCGAGAAAAAGGTGTTCCACTGCGTCACCGCATGGAAAATCACAAAAGTGGCAATCGCAGGCTTGGAGAGCGGGATAATAATCTTGTAAAGCACTTTAATTTCATTGGCGCCATCGATAAAAGCGGATTCTTCAAGACTCGCCGGTATGGCGCTTACAAAGTTTTTCATCAAAATCAGGTTATAGGCACCGAGTGCGCCGGGCAAAATCATACTCCAAAGCGTGTTATAGAGGTGCAGTGTCTTCACAAGGTAGAAATTCGGGATTAATCCACCGTTGAAAAACATCGTAAATGTGATAAGGACCAAGATTACGTTCCTCCCCTTAAGATCCGGTTTGGAGAGCGGGTACGCAGAAACAAGCAGCAAAAAGATATTTAAGGCCACTCCGATAACGGTGATCAAAATGGTATTTTTATAGCCGGTCCACATAAGCGGCATCTGAAGAATTTGTTTGTAAGCACCGAACTCGATGTGACTGGGTATCAACTTTAAAGGATTTTGCAAATATTCCGAGTAGGGTGTAACTGAGAAGGAAGCCACATAAAAGAACGGGAATAAGCAAGCTAAAGCGAATAGTGAGACAATGATATAGTTGAAAAAGTCAAAAACTTTATCGCCAAAGGATCGAATTATCAATACAGGCGCCTCCTTTTCTAATGTAATTGGCTTACCAAATCCCGTCTTCTTTCAGAAGTTTGGCAATTTGGTTGCTAATGAGGATAAAGATAAACCCGATGACGGAGGTGAATAGCCCGACGGTTGTTCCAAAAGAGAAGCGACCACCAAGGATACCCACTCGATACGCATACGTTTCGAATACCTCGGAGACGTCCAGATTCATTGGATTTTGAAGCACGAAAATTTGTTCGAAGCCATTTCCCATCAATTGACCAAGTCTCAGAATGAATAGAATGACTATCGTAGATTTGATGCCTGGCAGTGTTACGTGCAATAATCTCTGCATTCTGCTTGCCCCATCTATACTCGCAGCCTCGTATAATTCCGAATTAATGCCAGCAATTGCAGCCAGATAAATGATGCTCCCCCAGCCTGATTCCTTCCATATGCTGCTGAGCACGACGATTGGGCGGAAATAATCCGGATCGGCTAGAAAGAACACAGGGTCTATGCCCATCTCTTTAAGAAAGATATTAACAATTCCCCAAGACGGCGAGAGGAAGTTGACTAGAATGCCTCCAATAACAACCCACGAAATAAAGTGAGGCAGATAGATCATGGTCTGAGTGACGCGTTGAAAGCTAGCCATTCGGATTTCATTCAATAACAAAGCCAGTATGATGGGGAACGGGAACCCGAAAACGAGCCGCAATAGACCAAGGTAAAGTGAATTCCAAAACACCTTGTAAAAGTCGCTTAAGCCGAACATGTACCTGAAATTTTCCAACCCTATCCAAGGACTGTGAAGAATGCCTTTTGCAAAATTGAAATCCTTAAACGCAATCATCACTCCATACATGGGGATGTAATTGAAAACGAGGAAATAAATGACGCAGGGCAGTAATAACAGATACAAATACTTCTTTTTGTTCAAATAACGAAATGTGCCTTTGATATTGGCAGTTACGGAACTCATTTCCTTCACCTCAAATTCTTGTTGATATGTGTTTCTGTGGCTTTCGTTCACCTCTATGAAGCAAGTATAGTAGTTACGCAATTCGACAACATCTACGAACATTGGGAAAATGGATACTATTTTTAGGTGAGACAAAAAAAAGCCCGGATGCGATCATCCGGACTCTGTTTATTTATTTTGAGCAGCGCGCTGCTGTTTGAAAATGTCATAGATGTCTTTCGTTAAAATCATATGGCTCTTTTCATTCGCATAGTAATTTCTGTACCAATCATCGACCTGCTTCCCTCCAGCCTTCTCCCATAGTGAAATGGCATCCTGCATGGCCTGCTCCGGCAAATAATTGGGGGTCAAAATGGACTTGATCCAGATATCGCCATCGCCGACGCCCACGTGATTAGTTGTGTTGGACAAGATCTGCTGCAATTCTTTGGGCAGCTGAGGCATCTGCTCGGAATGCGTCGGACCCGCAACTTGAAGATCAAAATTGATAAACGAAGAGTTCAACTCAAACATTTTCTTCACGTCCGCCTGAAGGGGATCATTCGCATTCAGCTTCTCCGTTCCGTAATAACAATTGCCCGATAAAATAGGAGAAGCCAGCATGGCAAAATCACCGGTGGCGAAATTAAACTCGGTTTTCCATTTGTCCAGATCTGTCACCTGCGGGCATTTCCCTGGCTCCGTCTTACTATGCACACCTTCAAATCCGTAATACATCGTTTTCATAAAGGCTTCAGAAGAGGCGAAATCGACAAATTTCATAATGGCCTCCGGGTCCTTCGTCCCCGCATTGACAACACCCGTCATTTGAATAGGATTCACAAAAATAGGATTAAATTGCCCCACCGGCGTCTTCGGATAAGGAATGACCGTAATCTCGGCATTCGGATTAGATCGCTTCAAAGGCATATAATAGTCGTTATAAAAGGTAATCGGAACATTAAATTGATCCATGTAAATGCCGATTTTGCCTGTAAGGAAATCCTGCTTCGCCTTCGAGCCGTTCTTATCGTTCAAATATTGTTGATCGACTAAACCTTCGCTGTACAGCTTTCTTTTGAACGCAACGACCGCTTGGATATGGTCCCATCCATGGACAAGTTCGCCGTTTTGAACTACGAAGTCCGGGTAGGTAACGCCAAACATTTCGTTCAGAACTGCTCCGGAATTATAGGACATGGCCATGCCGTAAGTATCGTTTCTACCGTTGCCGTCAGGATCGAGGTTGGTAAAAGCTTTAGCTACCTGATAAAGCTCCTCCGTCGTCTTGGGAATATCCAGCTTCAGCTTTTTTAACCAATCAGTACGTATAAACAAGCCTCTTTGGGGTATGGTTTCATTAATCCGCCCAAAGTGATATAACTTGCCATCGGATCCGGTTCCAGCAATTCGTAGTGCCGGATATTTCTTCAGCAGCTCTTTATAATTCGTGCTGTACGTATCAATCATATCGTCGACTGGACGCAGCAATTTTTGATCGATTAGCGTATTTTTAATTTGCGGGGCATATTCCAGAATCAAATCCGGCGCTTCCCCGGCGGCGAATAACGCATTCAGCTTTTGTTCCGACTGCGTCCGAGGGATAGGAACAAACTTGACATCGACAGGTCCAGCTTCATTAATCCATTGCGTAATCTTATTGTTATCGACCTTCCCTTCTTGGGAAGGAATGTTTCCACGATCATAGACAGTGACTGTAATTTTACCTCTTTTTGCGCTTATTGGCGCTTCCGCATCCTTCTCTTTGGTACTGCAGCTAACCGCCGTACTTAGAAGTGCAGACAACATCAGTGTTGGAAGGAGAACCCGTTTCATCAAGTCAATCATCTCTTCCTTTCTCTCCTAGTTGACTTCACTCAGCTTGCGGTATTCCTTGGGCGAGCAACCGGTAAACTGCTTGAACAGCTTGGCAAAATAATTAGGCAGATCATAGCCGACATGGCCTGATATTTCGGTAACGCTCATATCTGTATTCGAAAGCAGTTGTTTGGCTTTCTCCATCCGCAATTCGATCAAATAGGTAACGAAGCTGCGCCCCGTCTCTTTTTTAAATAAATGACTGAAATAGGCCGGATTCAAATGAATCTGCGAGGCTACATGCTGCAAAGAAAGCTGTTCGGAAAAATGCTCTTTCATAAAGTGAATCGCCCTCGATACCGTTTTGGCGCTGTATTTATACTGCCATTCGAAAAACGTGTTCATGAAAAGATCCGTCTCATCCCTCATCCAATCATAAACTTCCTCCGTGCTGGAGCAATCGTGCAGCTTACTAATCCTATCGCTCAATGCTTGGGGATTGTGATCTTGTTCAAGCTGTTTACGGGCCGTCTCCTGCATAGCGAAACTCAGAGATAATGCTTCAATCTTGCATATATCGGCGTGCATGCGGCAGATGTCCTTCATTAGCTGCTCCAAATACTGTTTTAAAGAATCAGATTGTCCGGCTAACAGAAATGCCCCCATCTGTGCGCTGACTAGCTGCACCTTGGCCCGATTGATCTGTAAAGCAGGCTCGACGTCATGTCCCTTACCGGGACTTGCAGGCTGGTCAATCCCGGCATTTGTCAGCATGGACTCATAGAGATCCGGCAGTTCTATTGGATTATGAATGATGCCTGCCTCAAACGCTCGGACGTTTAAACCAAGCAGCTGTTGAATTGTTTCGCATGCCTCCTTACACAAGGTTTGTGCTTCCACGTCTTGCTTGACGAAAAGTGCAAATCGCCCGGATTCGATAAGCAGCAATGTTCCAGGGATCTCATATGCATCCAGTATTTCGCTAATAATATTCAGGACAGCGAATTGCAACAGCGGCACATCACGCTTAAGATATTGCTTTTGAATGGGAAAATAGTCGGTAATTTGAAACAAAACGAACTTACAATTCTGCAACTTCCCCCTTAAATGTAATACCGATTCCATGGGGTAAGGAAATCTTAGCATCATTGCGCGAATCGTATTTTCCAGTAGCAGTTGGTTCTCGCTTGCTTCTTTTCTCAGTCTGGCCTGCTTGTCGGACATGAGGACGCTCACTTTCTCCAAGGCTCCGTACATATCCTGTTTACTGCAGGGTTTGACAAGCAAATCGAGTGCTCCGTAACGCAGCGCCGCTTGTGCATATTGGAAATCCTGATACCCTGTAATAACAATGACTTCAATCTCGGGGAAATGAGTCTTTACACGCTTCAACAGCTCCAAACCGTCCATTAATGGCATACGGATATCTGTTATGACAAGGTCAGGCTGCAATTCGGCAATCCATCGCTCTGCTTCTTGTCCGTTCTCGGCTTCCCCGCAGACGTTCCAGCTGGTTCCGGATTCTGCGATCATTTTCGCAAGCCCCTTGCGAAATAAGGGCTCATCTTCAACTAGCAGTATTCGTGTCATCTGCCATCGCCCCCTCTCTGGTATGATCAATGTTGTAAGGCAACATTAGCTGCATCAAAGTACCCGTAGGTAAACGAACAATATCCAACCCATAAGGCTCACCGTGAACTAAGTCTATACGTCTGATAACATTGCGAACGCCGATGCTTTCGCGTTCCCTGCTCCCATCGTACATGTTCTGATCAGCCAAAAGTTTCATCACGGTATCCGGATGCATGCCGCATCCGTTATCTTCAACTTCAATAAGCATATTAGCATCTTTACGGAGAGCGCGAATCGTTAATCGCTTGTTCACAGTCTGATTCTGAAAAGCATGAACGAACACATTCTCGACCAATGGCTGAATCAGCAGCCTTTGCATTTGGCATTCCGCTAGTGTCTCATCCGCTTCAATATGAACGTAAAGCTCTTCGCCGTGACGCGCTTCCTGAATGGTTATATAGTTGCGTATTTGAGCCAACTCGTCCCGCAGGGTACTGGGTGTTGTAACCGTAGCCAAAGAATATCTCAGCAGCTCCGACAAGCTGGTAACGAGCGCGGCTGTTTCATCATCATCGTAAAGAAGCATGATCTTCCAATAAATTGAATTCAAGGCATTATGCAAAAAGTGAGGATTCAGTTGAGCTTGCAGCGCCTTAAGTTCAGCCTCCTTTTCGCTAAGCTTGCTAACGTACACCTCCTGTATTAACGATTGAATATCCGTAACCATCTTATTAAAGCTATCTGCCAAAAAAGCGAATTCATCATTCGACGTTTTGGGAATAACGACTCGTAAATTCCCTTCCCGCACCCGCTGCATAGCCTTTACAAGAACGTGTAAGGGCTTCAGCATCCTGCCGCTAAATAAGGAAACGCTCACCGCCATTAAAATAATACTGACAAATCCAGAGAAAATGGCCAAATGATAGACACTCAATCCCTTAGCTTTGATCTCTGCCAGTGATATCCCGCTCACCAGAGTGAATGACCGCGGCTCGAATACACTTTTGACAAATAAGTAATCATCCCCGTTGTGATGTTGAATCACCGTTGCTTCCTTAGTTTCCATCTTGGGCTCAATCCCAGGTCTGCCTTCTGGCTCACGGCTATAAAGCAATCGATTGTATTGATCGTAGATATAAGCTCCTGATGTCCGGCCAGCTAAAAGCGGGTCCAACGAATTGCCCAAAAATGCCTCGTCGATGATCAAAATCATCATGCCGTATACGGTTTGCGTCTTTGTAGATTTAAGCCAACGGGCAGCAACAAGGCTGCTTTTTTCACCTGACGGTTCGGAGGAATCGGGAATTTTCATCCGCTGCCACACCATTTCCGCAGACGTATCTTTCCGGCCGTTCTTGACCTTTTCATAAAAATCAGGAAAGGTGACCTGTATCGAAGGGTTCGATTGGCTATAATACATGTTGTAACCTTGCAAATCGACAAGGTATACGGCTCGGATATGCGGTGTTTCATTTTTTAGGGGGAGTAAAATATTGGCCAGATCCCTCTCCAGCAAAAAATTTCGGTAAGCACCGCTTTCACCTTCTGCCGGCTCGGCAGACATCTCTTGAACGATCTGCTCCACGTACGGATGAAAAAAAACAAAGTCGGTGATGCGGTACATATCCTGAATTTTAAAACCAAGCTGTTGAATCGTTTGTTCGCTTGTTTTGAGATACTGCTTGCTGATCTCGCTCTCAAACAGGTTTACATTCATCCGGTATGAAACATATCCCGTTATCAATGAACAGACAATGATAATAACTGACAGTGTTAGAATTAATTTCACCTTAAAATGTTGATTGATATATTGAATGAGGTGGTTATGTTTCATAGGGCAATGAATTCCTCCTGGTGAACAGCGCTTTGAAAACCAACAAGAGAAGTTGCTCACTGAACGCAACTTCCCTAGGTAATAACTATTATTTTGTATCCGGCAAGCACAACCGAATTAGATCGTAAACATGGGCTGTTGCCAGACATTCTACCGTATCTGCCGCTCCATAGTAGATTTTGACCTCACCACTGTCCTCCAAAATCATTCCCCCTGGAAAAATGACATCGTTGCGAAATCCGCCTTCTATTTCATAGCTCACTTCCGGTGCTAGTAAAGGCTCCTGGCACATTCCGATGATTCGATAGGGATTGTCCAAGTCCAGCAGCATGATGCCAGCTGTGTATCGCTTCTTCCAATGCGGTTCCCAGCCGTTTTTGCCCAGGGCATGATCAATATCTACCGCATGGAACGTGGTGAGCCAGCCCTTGGAGGTTCGTATCGGAGGTGCGGCCGGACCAATCTTATCGTTGGCGAACGGCACCTGCTCCAAGCCGAGAAGCAGCTCGGTATTTCCCCAATATTTTAAATCAGGCGAATCGGAAATCCATATATCAAAGCTATCTTTTCCGCCTTTACCATAGACCGGGAACGGGCGTTCCAAACGGATATATTTGCCATCGAATTTTTCAGGAAACAACACCATATTTCGATTGTCTGGGGCAGAGAGACTAAGAATTTCGAAGTCCACGAAATCATCCGTAACCGCTATTCCCCCGCGCACACCGTGCTTGGTATCTACTGCAAAACAAACATAGCAGCGCCCATCAATTACCGTTAACCGCGGATCGTACGTTCGAATAATCTCATCGCTTTCAATGCCAAAGCATGGCTGCTTCTGCACGTCCCAATGAATGCCATCTTTACTAAAAGCAAGCCCCAAATTGGTGGTGCTGATCGGAAGTAACGTTTCATTTGCAGCATCGCCATAATCATTACGAAACATCATGACATACTGTCCTTCATATTTGGCAACACCTGCATTAAAAACAAGTGCAGGATTATAGGGGACATCGCCCGGAGCTAGAATCGGGTTCATAGCATGTCTTGTGATAAAATTGCTTGATTTCAGCGAGCTTGTGAAAACCATGGATGACTACTCCTTTGCATCGTATTTTAACACCTTTCATAGAGCAAATATAGTACATTCCATCTTCTTTAACAGCTAGCAATGATTGAAAAACAGATAATATTTTTAGGTGTCATCCCTAGCATCGAAACAACAAACGGTCATTCGAGGAAATCCTCCATCAAATCAAACGGAATCATCCGGAATAGGTAGTACGAATTGTGGATAAAAATGGAAATAATGAACTGGTTTGGGTATTTCCCGGGCAATTATTGAATGAGGCCACAACATTTTTAACTCATAATGATTGTACTGCCTTGTTTAAGCGTAAAATATATTGTTTAATGTTTACGAAAAGACTAATTTCGGAATTCGAGGCGAGTGATGGAGATGCAAATAAAAAAACGCAAAGACAAATGGAACGATCTCTTCGAACTGGCTATGTATGTGACTGCCGCAGTCTGCTTTGTTTATTTTTGGGTGAAAGGCGTCCCAGCAAAAATGTTTGAGGCCGGATTGATTGTTGCAGTGCTGCTGATCATCCGAATCGTGGTCAAAATTACAAAGACCACGCTGTTTGCAGCTTTGCGGTTTTCCGTCCTATTGTTCATTTTTGTCTCTATGTTTTTGGCAAATGAGTTTGGATTTTACAAAGTAATTCCATACCTGGATAAAATCGAACATCTCTTTTCGGGCTTGATTCTTTGCTTCGTCGGTTTGTTGATTTATATGAGAGCAAGCAGAGGCGAGAAAACGGCCGCGCCGAGTGCGCAAGTTGCCATATGGTTTTGCCTTTTCTTTTCCACCGCCATGGCTGGTGTTTGGGAAATTTACGAGTTTACGACGGACGGACTATTCGGACTCCATTCACAAAACGGAAGCTTGGTCGACACGATGACGGATATCATTTGCGGAACCATAGGTGCCGTAGCGACTAGTATATATCTAGCTTTCAAGGCGAAGCACAGAAAAATGCCTCTGATTGACGTTCAATCTTGATTCGATTCATTCATCCAATCAAGTTCTACATGAGAGTGTCTTAAATCAGAATCAATCGGCCCACATGCTACTTGCAGTCCTTGGAGGATTGTGTTGAATGTTGTTGTAAAAAGTGCAACAATTGCTGCCTGGATCCCGCCTCTCTCCACTCGTTGTTGCAGAAATTACAACATTGTAAGCCACAATACCATAACCCTTCACAACACAGCTCAGCGACTCTAAAGTCATCTTTTGGAGTCATGCCTACTAACCCCCATTCCCCTACAAACCAAAAACACTAAACAAATTACACATAGTACGCGGGGTAAGACAGCCGTGTGCAGCTTCACAATACACAACTAGGATCGCGCGCGTTGGACTTTCCGAATGTTTGGCACGTATCCACAAACACACTAAGCTCAGCAAAATCACTAGCTCACCATGCTAAAATTAAGGGTAATCTTCTCTTCCCAAACGTATTAATATGGGGCTGTCCCAAAAACTTCTGCAATAGCTGGGGTTCTTTTTGGGGCAGAGTTGAGCTTAACGGAACGACAAGCCGCTAAAGTGGATGAAATGCGCTGAAAGTTGAATTAGCGGAACGAGAGGGCGTTAAATCTAAAAATAGACCAAACTAAAGTCTGTAGACTTAGATTGGTCTATTTGCGTCTATTTGCGTCTATTTGCGTTATGCCTCACTACTCGTTGCTCAATCCAAAACTGCTCAATTCACCAACCTCACCAGATTACCAATTCAGAAAATTCAGCTCACGCTTAGTGAATTCATAGCCTGAATACCGCTTCCATTGGATTAACTCCAGTGGAACTTGGGATTTGACAGTCTGGAAGCCAATTCCATTGGAATTACTCCAATGGAATTGCGATTTTCGAAGCAGGAGAGTCGATTACATTGGAAAAATTCCAATGTTATCATTGATTTCATGCCAGATACCTCTTCAAATGTTCCAACTAAGCTTATCGTTGAATCCCGACGGTAACAATTTCGCATGGACCTGTCGGCAATGACATTTGGCCTTCGGCGTCAGCTTCAATGCTCGGGCCATGTACTTCCATAATCGTACTCTTATAGAAGGAGTATAGAGGAATATTGGAATTGAGCTTGAGTTCCGTGTTTTGGGAGCTCATGTTGTACCAACGGAGCATCAGATCGCCGGTTCCTTCATTCATTTTCATGGAGGAAAAGGCTATCTTATCGCCTTCCCAACGGAATAGTGCATACGTCGGTGCGACTCGTCCAGTGTGAATGCCCGTTTGACACAACGTCCACGGGATTTGGAACTGGTAGGCTTGCTGGTAAGCGCCGTATTGTTCGCCTTCGCCGTTATACGGAATGACGGTCAAACGGACGGTGTGCTCGCCCAGGCACTGCGCTTCCGGCGTCGGGAACAAGCCCCAGTCGCCAAGCTCGCCAACCGCGCGAAGCAGCGTCACGGCAATCGTGTTGCGACCGCCCTGCAAAACCTCGTATTCGTTCAATCCGAGGTTAGCAACTACTAGACCAGCCTCCGCTTCGCTTACATCAATAAATGCCTGTTGATGCTGCGTATTGCTTGGATTTTCCCACTCTGCACTCGGCGTGTTGTCGCGCTGCGGGATTTCAAACATGGAGTCCACTCGGTGAACTTGTGTATTCAGATCAGATGGGAACAACATCCGCAGACGATGATCTTTGGCCTGATTGTTGAAGGAGGCCTCGATCTCTACCCCTTTGCCGCCGCGGCTCAGACTGACAATGGTACGGATCTGCATAGATACCATGCGAGCTGATCGCTGCGCTTTTCTGTGCGGATAGTAAATCAAATCGCGCTGCTCTTCTTCCAGTAATTCGTCTGCTGACGCAGGAATTTCCCAATCGTGTACAATTTCAATAGATGCCTCATATGGCGTATCCTTTAACACACGGATATTTGCAGCCAAGCCTTGCGTTGTAAGCGGCGTCTCGCCATCCGGTTGTTTGTACATATATTCATTGCCGATATCCCCGGTATTCTCATATACGCCTAAATCCCTGTAAGTTCGGCCATTCTTCTTATCTGTCAACGTGTATGAACCATTATCCGCGATTACGACCTTAAGCGATTCATTCTCCAGCACTCGGTCTCCAACTAACAGCGAGGAATCAACAATTTCCTCTTCCCTCTTGACCCAAGCGTACGTCTTCAGTCCCAAAGCAGGAACCTTCTCTGCTTCAAAAATCAGCTTCACCCTACGGCACATATACGGCTGACGGAATTTATCGTCTGGCAAATCATAGCCGAACTGCAGTCCGAGATCTTCAAACGTACATGCTGCGACGTTCCCCAGCTCGTCCACGAGCGTACGGCCCGAAAGATCCGCCGCCTTCGCAAAACTGCTTGCTTCTTCAAGTGTGTATCCATCACGGAAGTACAAACGCAAGGCATCAAGCTCGATACTCACAACACCAGTACGCTCCCATCCGGTTGTATTAAAAACAACGACCGGCAAGGCGTTTTCGCCCGCTTGCGCAAAGCTCGACGTATCGATCGCTTCAGCAATCGCTCGCTTGCTGTCATCGACGATCGCTTCGGCCACATGACGGCTTTTCTCGAAGCGCGTCACCATTTCCCGGTGAACTTCGTCTACAGAACAGCCGCAAATGCTATCGTGCGGATGATTCTGCATTAATGTTTTCCAAGCATAGGTGAACAGATGATGCGGGTATTTCTCCCCAACTTCAAGGACGTGTGCGAAAGCGGCCAGAGGTTCAGCCACTTTTTCCAGCATCGCTTGCCCCAGCTGATTCATCTGCTTCAAGTAAACACGAGCCGAAGCGGTGTTCACGAGCGTAGACCAACCGTCTGTCCGTTGACTGCGAAGCTCACCTTTTACCGTAGAAAGCTCATGCTTCAAGGAACGCTGAACAGCCTGCAAGTAATCGATAAAATTCGAATGAACAAAGTTCGTATCCGGATACAGCTCGCGCGCAGCTTGAATCGCTTCAGGCAAGTCCAACTGAACCGGCTGATGGTCGCACCCATTCATAAAGAGCAGCTCGCTAGTCGATGCGTATTTCTCAGCGTCCGCTAGCTTCCGCTCCCAGTACGCTTTCGCTTCTTCCCGATCTACAGGAATTTCATTGCCGTTTGAATACCAGTTGGCGAAAAGGATGCCAAGCACCTTGGAGCCATCTGGTCCTTCCCAGAGCAGCTCTGAGAATGACGATTCGTAATCACCGTCTGAAACGGTATTGTTAAAGCCAGTGGGCTTCACGCCGCGGCCAAACAAAGCATTCGTGATCCCGGACTGCTGCATCAATTGCGGAGTCTGGCCTACAAGCCCAAACGTATCTGGAAAATATCCGATCTTCGATACATCGCCATATTTCTTCGCATCTTGATGCCCAATCTGCATATTTCGTACATTGGCTTCGCCGCTGGTCAGAAATGCATCCTGCAAAATGTACCACGGACCTATTAAAATACGGCCGTCCTGAATAAATTTGGTCAATCGATCCTTCTGATCAGGGCGGACCTGGAGGTAGTCCTCCAGAATGATCGTTTGACCGTCCAAAAAGAAGCTGCGATAATTCGGATCCTGATCCATTTTATCCAGCAGCGTATCTACTAGCTTAACGAGACGAACATGATGCTTCTCATAGGGTAAATACCATTCCCGATCCCAATGCGTATGGGAAATGATATGAGCGGTTCTCTTGGTGCTCATCGTTTAACTCCTTTCAATATGGACTTCGTCAGGACGGTATACAGAGATGAGATTGCCTTGCGCATCTGCAGCAAAGAGAACGGAACGCTCTTTCTCAAGTGTAAATGCATAGGTTGCTTCACTATCTGTATCCTTCACTTCGATATTCACATTCCATGCAAATTCAGATACGAATACATACAGGAATCCATTCTTAAAGCGTAGCTTCCTTCCGTATACACCTGCAATGTCGCCGCCTTGCACCCATTCCAGTCCGCTTTCACAGCCCGCGGCATCGATGGCATAACGATACAGGCTGGCGACCGTGTCCAGTCGTTCGTTCAATTCAATTGGCAGCGGACTCCAAATGAGTCTGCCTTTGCCCAGCGGAATATCGACAACCGCATCACTTACACTGCCAGTCTCAGTACCCGACTTCGAACTTACAGTCCGCACTTCTTTCACGACTTCTGCTATTCGGCGCTTGTCAAAGGATACCGGGAGTGCTGCGCCTTGCAGCCCAAGCATTTCTTCCCGCCGTACATTTTGAAGCTCAGCTGCACCTAGCTCATCGATTAGACGCGGCGTTTGCTTCCAATACGCATCAAGGCTGAGCGGGCCTGTCGCCAGCAGCGTCGCACCCGTACGCTGTACGATATCTACAAGCTTCAACCAAGCTTGTTCATCCAAATTATGCGCGCTCGGCAGCAGGATCAGCTTCGCCGGTTGCTCCTCCAGCGCATCCAAATGATACTCCGATGCCGCACGGAACGGCATATTCATTTGATACGACAGCACACGCGTCATTCTAGTCGTCGCATCAAACGCCAATTTCCGATTGGAAAAATCGTTCGAATAAGGGAAAATCGCGACGATATCCTCCAACGTCCGATCCTGGAACAAATCTCTAATTTCAGCCATAAACCGCCCGAAATCGTAAGAAACATCAGCTTCCGGCTTCTCCGTGCCGTCAGCACGAAGCGCACCAATATGCGATTCATTGGCATTATCCATATAGAAATTGGTATTCCAAATCCAATGAATAGCACCGGCGCCTCCGGTTGCGAAAGCATAGGCATATTTGCGCTCCAACAGACTGCGCAGCTCGTTCTCCGAACGTTTAGCACGCCCATCCGGAGTTTCTACGTACATAATGCCTGTTTCTTGAATGACGTTCGGCTTATTAGCAGTTTTGGCAAAAATGCCGTCCCAAACGAGGTTATCGTTGAGCCACCACGAGTGCACGGTTGTATAGTCAACCGCCTCCTCATAAAACAAAGGCGAAGGCCGTTGCGCACCAAGCGCTTCATCCTGTCCAACCACCACAAGATGATCCGGACTGATCTCTTTTATCGTATTGTAGAGCTCTTTGGCCCAACGGTTATGCATCTCCATCGAGAACAGACAGTAATCCAGCCAGCGAGTTCCTTTTTTGCCCTTATGCATATCCTGCACGTCAAAATTGATTTCGCCAGCCTCTGGTATAGCCGCCGCTTCAAAAGCCGGAAGCTGTTCAGGCGACATATTCCATCGCTCCTGAAGAAGCTCGATGCTGCCATGACGCTGCTTAAGCCATTCAACAAAAGCCTGCCGTTCGTAGATATCCCGGGTGGAACGAGGTCCCTCGGAAAAAATAAGCGCAGGATCAAACATTGAAGGCTCGTTAATCAAATCCCAGTCCACATGCGTCGTCGCACGGTGACGCGAAACAATGGAGCGGATAAACCGCTTCTGTGCCTCTACGCTTTGCGGATCGAGATAAGGGTTAACCCCTTCCCAAGTTTCTGGCGTAAAGGAGAAGAAGGTGAACGTAACCTGGAGATTGTGCTTCTTAGCTGTTAAGAAGAAAGCATCGATAGCTCTCAGAACCTCTTCGGAAGCATGTCCGTCCACCTGCATGATATTGCGGTAAGCCGTCCAAATCCCTGTTCGGATCCAATTGATGCCCGCTTTGGCCATTTGAGCCATATCTCGATCCCAGACATCGCAATTGGGCAGGAACAAAAATTTGCGAGCGACATCTGAAGTCATATACGTCATGCCGACGATCGGCAGCGGACGTCCGTCCTTAATGAAATAATCGCGATCGCAGGTAATCGGTTGTCCCTCCGCAAGCAGCAAGGGATCATGCCCCCAGAAGCCTTGACGAAGCGCGCGAAGCTCTCCATCCTCAGACGTTGCCTGGCAAATCACATGATATAAGCCAGGTTGTATGTCAATCGGCACCGGAATTCGCACCACGTTGAATTCTTTATTCACTTGGGCAGTCAATCGATGGGACCACACAATCTGTGCGGTACCCTCATACGCTACACGAAGATCAAATGTCCATTGCTTCGAGGCAGTTCCAGCTTGCAGCCCTCCGATAAGCTGAGTCTGAAGCGTCAGCATGGCATGCTCTCCCGGCTCGAAGCTGGCATAATTCGGCTTAATCCACAGTTCCGTAACGCCATTTGCGCAAAATGCCGCCCACCCCATCAATGCTTGAGCACCGCCTTCATTCCAAAACGAAGGACTAAGCGGTACATTGACAAACATCCAGCGCGAACCGATAAACGCGCCGCGCGAGTTTTCCCAAAGTACGACAGGCGCAGCCACTTCGCGGCCGTCCTTACTGATGCTTTTCAAAAGCGGATAAATCTGAGTGCTCATGGTACCCGCAGCGCCCATTTGATCGGGAAGATCACTGTTGCGAGTCGTGTGCGGCACCAGATTCCACGTATCTGCAAGCGCGAACATCGATTCCTGTCCCTGAAGCAGCGGCAAGGTTTCTAACGCGATATAAGAGCGCATGGGAACGGCTTCAACACGAAGTATTTCATGAATGTATAACTGCTGATGATAAGCGGTCTGCTCCGACTCTAAATGCCAGCCGTCGGCTTCCCGGCGCACTGGCCGTTTGAAGGGGGCGCCGCCAATACTGAGCAGCCCGCCGCCGCGTTTCAAGAATGCAAGGATCTCCGGCCATGCGGACTTAGGGAAATACGGGGCATGCAGATTAACAAAGCATCCGCCTACCCCTGCCTGTAAAGCTTCTCCCAATGCATCGGCGCCTACTACAATAGCACCTTGCCCCGCAAGCAGATTAGCATGTACTTCATAAGAATTGCTGATCGGGAATGCTGCATCGTAGAAAATAATGACCGGTCGACTCATAGTAAACCATCCTTCATCGCTTTATACACCAACTGGGAGAATAAACTGTTCGACCAGGCGAACCATTTCCGCGTAAAAATCGTTGGATCATCGACATGAAAGCCCTCGTGCATAAACCCTGTATCTGCATCCGTCGCCTCAAGCATTGCGATCATAGCCAACTTCTCTTCATCTGTGGAAGCCGTCAAGCCTTGCATGGACAAGGCCATATGCCAAATGTAATCGTCTGGCGTATGCGGACTGCCGATGCCTCTGGCAACTTTGCCTTCGAAGTAAAACGGATTCTCTTTGCTTAGCGCAAATCGTCTTGTGTTCTGATAGATCGGATCATCCGCCGATACATAACCCAGATATGGAATCGACATCAGCCCTGGCGTGCCCGCATCATCCATTAAGCAGTAGTTGCCGAAGCCGTCTGTCTCATAGGCATAGATCGGTCCAAACGTTGGATGACGATAGATGCCATACAGCTGGATTCCATGGTCGATATCCGCTTCAAGAGCTTTCAGGTCATTGAGGAAGTCCATATCTCTGAACACCCATTCCGCAAACTCCTGCATATGGCGAAGGGCAACAACCGCGAACATATTCGCTGGAATATTGTAATGAAAGTCGCAAGCATCGTCACTTGAACGAAAGCCTGACCATACCATGCCCGTGTAATTCACAGACATCCCCATCCCGTTATTGCGCAGCGAATCCGTTGGAATTCCGTTATTGCGCGTGAAACGATAAGGGGACTTTTCAAAGTGATATTGTTCCGTCTTAAACAATTCGTAGATTTTAAACATCGCAGCTTTAAATCCCGCATCGAAAATATCCGTTAACTCCGTTTCCTTCCAATACGCATAAGCTAGCCGCATCGAGAAACATAACGAATCCAGTTCAAATTTACGTTCCCATACCCATGGCGACATTTCCGTTTGATCCGCCTTGTTCCAGTGCCAATCGTTCGCTGATTCGTTGAATGCATTGGCATACGAATCGATATGAATATATTGGATATGACGCTTGATTAAGCCGCTAATGATGCGCTGCAGATCAGAATCCTGTTTGGCAAATGGCACATAGTGCATGACTTGTTCCACAGAATCGCGCAGCCACGAAGCCGGGATATCTTCGGTGATGACGAAGGTCGTGCCATCCTCCATCAATTTGGTCGTCGTCTCTAATGTATTAGGAAAACAATTTTTAAATAGCTGCAGCAGTTTCGGACGATGCGCCAGCTTCTCCTCGGCCTCCAGCAATACCTCTTGAATGGCCTTTGGCAGCTCCAGTTTCGGCATCGGAATTTTCGGCAGTCTGAATTGTTCCACGGTAAGTCCTCCAAATTTTTCTAGTTTCGAAGAATACAATTTTACGTTACTCTTTCACGGCGCCAATCGTCAAGCCTTGAATAAAGTACCGTTGGAAGAACGGATAAGCAAAAATAATCGGCCCGGTTGCAAGAACAACCATCGCCATACGGGACGTATCTTGCGGCAGCGATTGCAGTAAGCCTACACCAACAGAAGGGTTGCTTGTATTCTGGAGCAGGAATTGCATGCTGTTCTCAATCCGCATCAACATCGATTGTAAAGGCACTAGTTTCGGTGTATCGATATAGAGCAGTGCATTAAACCAATCGTTCCAGTATCCCAAAGTACTGAACAAACCTATAGTGGCTAGTCCCGGAAGCGAGAGCGGCAGCACCAGTCTGACGAAAATCCCAAATTCGCCGGCCCCGTCGATTTTCCCAGATTCAATAATGGCGTCAGGAACAGATGTGACGAAGAAAGTACGCATAATCATAATATAAAATGCATTTCCGGCCAAAGGCAAAATCAAAGCCCAGATCGAATCTTTAAGTCCCATCAATTGAGTAACAACGATATATGTCGGTACAAGTCCACCGTTAAACAGCATCGTGAAGAAAGCAAAAAAACCGAAGGCATTGCGGAATTTAAAGCTTTTACGTGAAATCGCATAAGCAAACGTAGCTGTGATAAGCAAGCTTACAATCGTCCCTACCACAGTTACAAGAATGGTAACGCCATAGGAAAGCAGCAGCTGATCACCTGCTTTGAAGAGATAGCGATAAGCCTCGAGGCTCCATTTTTCTGGGATAATGCGGTATCCATTCGAACTTAATGACTTCTCATCCGTAAATGAAATGATCGTTACAAACAAAAACGGAAAGATACAAGCGAGCGCAAAGAGGCCCGCGATAAGATTAAAGAGTATATTCAAAGCAGGCGGCAATTTATGAAAGTCACGGCTTTTAATTGGTTTAGCAATCATTTGAATGTCCTCCTTTCCATGAAAATAGCTTAGAACAATGCATTGTCTTTATCGAATTTTCGAACGATATAGTTCGAAGTCATAACTAGAATGAAGCCAATAACCGACTGGTAAAGACCGGCTGCGGTACTCATACCGATTTCTCCCGTAGATTTGAGGCCACGGTAAACATACGTATCAATAACATTCGTTACGGAATACAGCGTTCCTGAATCTCTTGGCACCTGCAGGAACAATCCGAAGTCTGCATAGAAAATGCGTCCGATTGCCAGCAATGTCAGAATCGTCATGAGCGGCTTCAGCATGGGGAAGGTAATGTGCTTGATTTGCTGCCATTTGCTCGCTCCGTCAATCATCGCAGCTTCATACAGCGATTTGTCGATCCCCATGATCGCGGCCAAATACACTACACTGCTGTAACCGACCGATTTCCACAGATAAACAAAAATGATAATAAGAGGCCAATACGTCTTGTCGTTATACCAACGGATCGGATCGATTCCAAACCCGGAAAGAATGTGATTCAACATACCTTTATCTACACTTAGAAAGCTGAACACGAAGTAACCGACGATTACCCACGATAGGAAGTACGGCAGGAACATCCCTGTTTGATACAGCTTCGCAAGTTTTTTATTGACGATTTCCGATAACACAATGGCTAGCCCCACGGATAGCACAAGCCCTGCAATAATAAAGACAATATTGTAGAGCAGCGTGTTCCTCGTAATGATATAAGCGTCATTGGTGCTGAATAAAAATTTGAAATTTTGCAATCCTACCCATTTGCTTTCCATAATACTTGCCCAAAAACCGTCGCGGCTATAGCGATACTGCTTAAAAGCAATCACCATACCAGCCATCGGCAAATAAGAGAAGAACAGGAACCAAAGCGTCGCCGGCAATGCCATCAGCAGCAGAACTCTACTTTGTTTAACATCTTTAAAAAATGCTCCTATTCCTTTCATAAAATCACCCCTCAAGATCATTGTAGTGAAAAAGATCAGGCGAATGTTGAACATTCGCCTAATCAACTAATCTGAATTATTTTTTGTTCGCTGCTTTCCAAGCATCAATCTGACTTTGCGCTTCAGCCATGATTTTATCCAAACCAGCCTTTTTGAACTTTTCGTTGGCTAGCGGAATGTATTTATCCGGATCTACCGTACCCGTCATCAATGTTGCCCAGAATTCTTCTTTTACGTTTTGAACCGCGGCGATTTCGTTGATCACTTTGGAAGGATCGAAGTTGAAGCCAAGCAATGGTGCAGGTTTGCCGGTATCGTTAAACTTCTTGAACTCTTCCCATTTGTTCGCAGGATCTTTAACATCTTTATACGTCAGCAGAACGTTTCCGAGTGAGAAAGTCGGCATATCATAGTTTTTGGATTCTGGCAAGTTTTCCATTTTGTCGTTATCAACTTTTTTGTAATGAACGCCTTCAATACCGGAATCGACCATATTACGAAGCACAGGATCGGTATTCAGCAAGTTCAAGAATTCCATGGCTTTTTCCGGATATTTGGAATTAGCTGAGATTGCTTGCATGGAGCCCATAACGGACCAGTTGTAGATCAAAGCAGGACTTGCCGGCTTGGAGACAACCGGATAGCCATAACTAGCTGACCAAAGGTTGTCCGCAAAAGGTTGATTCGTCGCTTTATCCGCGAACCATTTGCCAGTTACTTGTACATCGTTAAGCGAGGAAAGCGTCGATGCTTCTGTAGGAACATATCCCGCTTTGTAGTATTTGTTCATGGTTTTAAGTGCTTGCTTCATTTCTGGCGTATCAAAAATGTTGACCACTTTGAAATCCGGATTGTTTACACTCACGGCCATCGGCATTTTCTCGATAATGTAATCATAAGGCACATATGGCATGTAATTTTTATCAACGGCTAATCCATAAATGTTAGGTTCTTTTTCTTTGATTGTTTTGAGCAATGGCTCCAAACTTTCAAGCGAGCTCACATTATCCAGGCTAAGGTTGTATTTGTCGGCCAGGTTTTTGTTGAAACGCCATACGTCTTGAGCTGGCAGTTCTTTATTGGCAGGTACGCCGTAATTATGCCCGTCCACTTTGGAGCCGTTAAGAAAGGCAGGATCCAATTCTTTCACGATACCTTGTCCATTTTTTTGAAGAAGCTCGTCAATCGGCTTAAATGCGCCTTTACGCACGTTTTGCACGTAATCAAAAGCCCATGAAGACGTAAACATAATGTCCATCGGTGTGCCGGATGCTGTCATGACTTGCATTTTCTGTGCGTAGTCGCCCCAGTCCGCCATGTTCATTTTCACGGTAACGCCGATTTTTTCCGCGGTGTATTTGCTCACTTCAGCCATGACGCGGTCAACGTCTTTTTGCGGTGTTCCGATTGTGTACCAGATTAACTCTACCGGTTTATTTGTCGTTTCATTCCCTTTCGCACCGCCGGCATCTTTGCTGCCGCACGCACTAAGAGCCATGGAAACGGCTAGCGTCAATCCTAGTGTGGTGACCAAACGTTTTTTCATTTTGTATCCTCCCTGTTAAGTGCTCTATTGTATACGCCCCGTTGGGCTACCTTTACAGTACCGCATGAAAGCAGTTACAAATAGACGATAAACTAAATGAACCCTGTCTAAAGTTAAGAAAAAAGCAGCAATTTATCCTTTCCGGCAAAAAAAAGGACTGCTCCTCAGTTTTCCCTAGAGCAATCCTCTGTAATCCGTTGGGGAGATTCCCACATACTTTTTAAATTGTTTATAAAAGTAACCCAATTCTGAGTAGCCCACCTCATTGGCAATAACATGAACTTTTGAATGCGTGGTCTTGAGCAATTCTTTCGCTTTTTCGATTCGGTACCGATTAATATACTCCGTAAAAGTCTCGTTGATTTCCTTATGAAACAATTGTCCCAAGTAAACGGGGTGAATATGATAGTGCGCCCCCAGCATTTTGAGCGATAGCTCTTCCGCATAAGACTGATGGATATATTTTAATACCTGCTGCACAATGGGACTTCGGACGTCTGAAATTAAGAAACCAATTGTCGTATCGGCAATCTCAAGGATGGCTACTTCCAGCTCCTCCAGCGTTACCGCGCTCCTGATTTGGTGAAAAGCATGATTATAGGCATCCAGTTCCTCGGTGTGGCGAATCGCTTTAATCTCCAGCTTAAAATGAATGATCATCTCAAATGCAATATTCTGAAAATCGTGCGGTGTTATTCCCGGAAGGGCTTGAATTCGTTTGAAATCATTTTGAATTTGCTCCCGCAATTTATCTTGATCTTTGGCAATAATTAGTTTCGCGTAGACTGGCCAGTCAATAATGGAGAAATCGATCTTTCGATTGTCTTGATTCATCGCAAGCTCCGTATAATCAATCATGTTCAGTTCCGGGTATACCCAGAAATACTCCTGCGCTTTCTTCGCGGCCGCATAGCTTTGTCCTGGCTGCTCTGGCAAAAGCTCTACACTGCCGATTGATATGCGGAGAGGACGATCCTGAAGATCAGTCTGAAACTGCTGAAGCAATGCGGTCAAATCCGCTCTGCCGCGGTCGGCATCATCCATAGCTGCAAGCAGGACGATATCGCCATCCATATCGAAGAATGAGGTGATCCAATCGTAGGCTTGCACCTGCTCAGAGATAAATTCGAAAACCGCAGCTGCATCGGATGCTGCTCGGATTACAGAGGCTAACATATAAGCACGATCGAGGTTCATACCAAGAAGGTCCGCGCGTTCGTCAAATTCCAAAGGCGCAATCTGATTAGTTAACCAACGATGCAGCGTGTTATCTTTCAATATTTGTTTGCTGTAGGCCTGAACCTGCTGATTCTCTTCCAACGTATTCAGCTTCTCGACCGTATTGTGAAGCGTTGCCTTGAGCTCTTGGATATTGATTGGCTTAAGCAGGTAATTTTCGATGCCGAGCATCATGCCTTCTTTTAAATAGCTAAACTCATCGAAACCGCTAAGCACGATGACTTTCAAATCTGGATGAACGGTTCGGGCATGCCGAATCAGCTCCAAACCTGTCATCACCGGCATGGAAATATCCGTCAACAAAATATCCACCGATGTTTCCTGCATGGCATCCAAAGCCTTCTGCCCATTGCTGGCATGTCCGACAATTTCCAACCCCGCTTCGGCCCAATCGATAATGTCATACAACCCTTCAATAATGAAAGGCTCGTCGTCCACAAGAAAAACCCTAAACATCATAGCCCTCTCTTCCGTCGTCCATAGGCAGCCATATATCAACTACCGTTCCTTTGCCTGGTTCACTACCTAATTTCAATCCATACTTGCTGCCGTAGAGCAGCTTGAGGCGTTGATTGATGCTCCGCAGGCCGAAGGATTCCCCTTCGGTTTCCTCCGCTTGTAAAAAGGATTCCAGCTCGCTCAAACGCTCAGGTGTTATGCCGTTTCCGTTATCCTCCACTTGCACATGAAGGAACTCTTCCACTTGTTTCACACGGATATGAAGCTCATTATCGGTGCTTTCACTTCGCAAGCCATGAACGATGTAATTCTCAATCACGGGCTGCAGCGACATTTTCATAATGCGTGTAGATGCCAGCTTCCGATCCCATTCGATCGAATAGGTGAACTTATCCTTATAGCGAATTTGGAACAGCTCGAGATATAAGCGGCAAGCTTCAAGCTCATCCTTTAGCGTGTAAATCTTTTTCTGTTGTACTAGGCTCCGGAATAACGCCGACAAGCTGTAAATCATTTCGCCAACGTCATGAGCCCCATGAGAGATTGCCCGCATCCGAATGACTTCGAGTGTATTGTATAAAAAATGAGGATTGACGCGAGCTTGCAGTGCCGTTAACTCGGTATGCTTTTGCTTAATATCCGCCTTATACACCCTATCGATATATTGATTCAACTCTTCGATCATCTCATTGAAGCTACGCGAAATTTGTCCCAGCTCGTCCTCTCGCACATCCGGAATCCGTGCATTCAGATCGCCTTGTTTGACTTTCCGTGTAAAACGAATGATCTGGTTGGTACGTTTAGAGACATTCATCACGACCAAAGAAGGAATCAGAATGGCGAAAAAGATACATATCGCACTAATCATAAAGATCGTGCTCCCGATCCGCCTTGAGGTTGCATCAAGTTCATTCTTCGGAATGATCCCGACGACAATAAAGTCTCCTTTACTCTGCGTCAGCTTCGTCACATATCCGTTTTGATTCGAGCCGCTATTCTCGTACAACGAACTAACCTGATCCATGAAAGGATAGGGCTTGCCGTAATACTGATCCGAAGAATCAAACAGGACGCCTCCATCCGGTGATAGAACAAGAATCGTCCCCTTTAACTCTTCCTTATCATTGAGCAAAACCTTCCAAATGCCATCCGAGCTGAAGTATACGATCTGTTGCCCTATATTTTTCAAGGATTGCTTGTCGTTAATCGGCGTTCTAATCGAGTATAGATGGTTATCCCATTGACCTGCGGCTTCACGGACCCAAATATTCGGTAAGGTAACGCTTTTGCTATCAAGCGCCATGACTTCAGGTATGTAGGAATGGGCTGCATTCGTGGGAACGATCTTCAATTGCCGGTTACGATCCAGCACATATAAGGTCATCTGATCCACGCTGTACAGCATCAGACTGCGAATATCTTCGTCGTCTTCCACCCGATTTTTAAAATATTGCAGGCCGGCATTCCACGTGCTGTTGCCGCCTAAATTGTATTGCTCCAGACCATGCTGCACATACTCTTGGAAGGGGTGCGTCAGCATGAAAGAGATGCCCGCGGCAAGCGAGCTATCCCGATATAAGCCGAACACGATAGACTGTGCTGAATCATATTTCCCTCCCAAATAATTGTTCACATTCGTCATAGCCTTCTTCTGTATATCGAGCTGTCGATTGATCGCCGCTTGAGACATCGAATGATACATGAAATAAGAAAACGAAATAATCGTAATGACGGTTATCAATGAGAACAAGAGCAGCAGTTTCATAAACAAATTATTTTTCAAGTAATTTCGGTACATCTTGCGGAACCCCATCCTGCCATCAACTCCTGCTGTTAATCGGGTACATTATAGCATATCAGAGATCGCACATGAATTCGCATCATTTATGCGTTAACATCCCAAACAACGATAGCCTCCTCAAGTATGAGGAAACATCCGCTAACTTGCCTGCTCTCAGTAGCTGAGAAGTCCTTTTTTGACGGCTCGCGCCACTTTCGCTGCATTCGAACCTCGGAGACGGCCTTTTCTGCCTTCTCAGGATGCAAAACCCGCTAACTCGCCTGCTCTCAGCAGCTGAGAAGTCCATTTCTGACGTCTCGCACCTCCTTCGCTGCTTTCGAGCCTCCGAGACAGCCTTTTCTGCCTTCTCAGGATGCAAAACCCGCTAACTCGCCTGCTCTCAGCAGCTGAGAGGTCTTTTTCTAACGTCTCGCACCTCCTTCGCTGCTTTCGAGCCTCGGAGACGGCCTTTTCTGCCTTCTCAGGACGCAATACCCGCAAATATCCACAGATCAGCGTCTTTCATAATTTCCTTAATTACTTACACAAAATAAAAATGCCTAAACTGATTACGATCAGTCCAGGCATTACTTAAAATTATTGAGCTTGTTCAAGCTGCTTTACAGCGTTACCGAAGTGGTCATTTACTTGAACAAGCGCATCCAAAGCCTTCTCACGGCTTACGTTGAACATCAGCATCAGTATGGCGACTCTGGCATCGCCCTTTGCTTCCATTCCGACACGGCGGGCCGTTTCTTCATCTGTGCCAGTCGCCTCTTGAATAATCCGCACAGTACGATCCCTGAGCTTCTTATTCGTCGCCTGGACGTTTACCATCAGATTACCATAAACCTTGCCCATCTGAATCATCACGGTCGTGGAGATCATGTTGAGAACCATTTTTTGCGCCGTTCCTGCTTTTAACCTTGTGGACCCCGTAATAATCTCAGGCCCGACAGGCACCTCGATCGGATATTTCACAACTGCGCTGAGCTGTGTATCCCGATTACAGCTTATGCCGATCGTCAATAACCCCAGCCTATTAGCCTCTCGTATAGCGCCAATTACATAGGGTGCGGTTCCGCTTGCTGTAATGCCGACGACAACATCGCCTGCTCGTGCAACCTCTGCTATCGCACGTACACCAGCTTCTTCATCATCTTCAGCGTTTTCTACAGCTGCACGAATGGCTATTTCTCCTCCAGCAATAATGCCGTTCACTAGTTCTGGTTCTACACCGAACGTAGGCGGGCATTCGGATGCATCTAGAACACCGAGACGGCCGCTGGTTCCAGCTCCAATATAGAAAAGACGGCCGCCGCGGGTCATGGCTTCGACCACCGCTTCAGCTGCATCAGAGATTTGCGGTAAAGCTCCGTTAACGGAGACTGCTACCGTTTGGTCTTCTTCATTCATCAGCGTCACGATCTCCCGAGCAGTAAGTCGGTCAAGGTGACTTGACTTTGCATTTCTCTGCTCGGTAACCGTTTGATTCACTTGTTGTACCACGTTACCTTGCCTCCTTTTTATCGATACGTTGCTTTGCGTCTATTTAAGGAAGACAAATCCTGCTATCCGTTGTTTCATGACTTCCGTTAATTCGATTCCCTGTTCCTGCAAAGCAAGAAGATAGGCTCCAATGACAGGCGGCCGTTCAAGCAGTCGGACATCGAACATGCCGGACTGTATTAACGGTGTCTGCATAAAGCGATTTTCGAACATGCGATCTGAAAATAAGCCGCCCGTTATCACAAGAGGGGTTTTATTCTCAGTTAAATGTTGGCTGTCGCTTACCTCAATTGGCTGTTGTTTATCCATGGAGGTTATGACGGTCTTGACGAGTTCTTCCAGCTCCTGAATCGCTTCTTCCACGAGCTTAACAGCAATCGGATCCCCATCGGCCGCAGCCTGCATGACGAGCTTGGAGCCATCCGCAATCGCGGTCCGTACATTATCCTGACCATAAATGGTGTTGATCAATTGCCCTGGGTGCTGCAAAGACCAACGTTCGAGAACTAACCCCGTTAAAGCAGTAGGCTCTCCTCGGCCGTCATGCGCTCGCATAACTGCTACTAAGGCTTTCCTCCCAAGATCAAACCCGCTTCCTTCATCACCGAGTAAATAACCCCAGCCTCCGACTCTTACAAATCCGCCCGTCGCCGGATCGAATCCATAGGCGATCGAGCCAGTGCCTGAAATGAGTGCTATCCCCTTCTGTCCCCAAGTACCGGCGGCCAAAGCGGTCACTGCATCATTGTGCACCGTGATCGGAACACCTTCCGGCAATTCGGTTTGCAGCCAGTCACTGATCCGTTTCCTATCTTCGGGACGATCACTCCCTGCAAGCCCAAGGAAGATCCCACCTAACTGGGACATGTCCGTACCTGATTGGTCTAATACCTCCCGGATGAGTGTGAGCAGAACTCGCTGAACCTCCTCCCAAGGACGGGACTTTACGCTGCTGGATTCACCGCGGCTTTCAGCCAAAATGTTGCCTTCCGCATTGCCGAGAATGCATACCGTTTTGGTCCCTCCGCCGTCAATGCCAATATATCTAGTTTCAGCCATATTATTTCACCGCTCCTGCCGTCATGCCTTCCATAAACTGTTTCGATGCTAGGAAAAACATCACAATCATTGGCACGGATGCCAACGTGAGCCCGGCAAATAGCATACTTAAATCCGTAGAGTATTGTCCGAATAGTGAGAGCATGCCAACCGGTATTGTCTTTTTCATATCGTCTTGGATAAAAATCAGCGGGAAGAAGAAATCGTTCCACGCCATAATAAAGTTCATAATCATGACCGTCCCCAGCGCTGGGCGAATAAGCGGCAGCAAAACGTGCCACATAACACCGAAATCCGAAGAACCATCAATGCGCGCTGCTTCTTCAAGCTCTTTCGGCAGCGTTCTAAAAAAGCCAGTTAAGATCAAGACAGCGAGCGGCATTCCGATCGCCGTATACACACTGACAAGCGACCAAATGCTATTCAGCAGGGCTAGCTTCTTCATCAATAGGAACAGCGGAACGATCCCAAGCTTAATAGGAATCATCATGCCTAAGAGAAAAAAGAAGAACAGCGCACCATTCCATCGGAATGGATATCTGGCGATATAAAATGATGCCAATACGCCAAACAGCAAAATCAAGACGACGGAAACGACACTGACCACGACACTGTTCCAAAAATAAGTTCCGAACGGAATTTGATGGATTAGCTTGCTATATGCCGTAAACGATATAGAAGTCGGGAGCGACATCGGGTTTTTCAAGATCTGGATATTTGTTTTGAAAGAGGAGGTCAGCATCAGAAAGATCGGATACAAACTGACCAGTGCACCCACGTACGCCGCAGCGTATTGGAGCCCCCGAACGGATTTGTTTGTTTTCATGGCTGCCTCCTTAATGCTGAGCCGATTGGTTCCTAGTGAAGTACAGGAACAATGCGGATATGGTCGCGATAATGAAAAATAGGACTACTGCCAATGCCGAACCCAGACCTAATGCGACTGAATCGCCGCCAGACGAGCCGCCAAACGCAATCCGATAAAAGAATACAGCAAGCGTGTCGGTGGAGTTGTACGGTTCTCCTTGCGAACCTTCCATGGCGTAGATGAGTTCGAACGCTTCGAAAGCATGAATAAAGGTAAACACAGTAATGATGATCAATGACTGACTCATCATCGGCAGGATGATGGAACGGATCAAGCGGAAACCTTTTACTCCGTCCAGTCTCGCCGCTTCAATGACTTCTGCCGAAATAGCGTGCAAACCTGCGAGAAATATCAACATAGAGAAACCGACGCCAAACCAGCTGTTGACGATTGTTATGGATGTTAACGCATAAGCCGGGTCCCCGAGCCAAGGCTTAGCCCACGAAATAAGACCGATCTTTTTGAGCAGCACGTTGACAATACCGTTGTTCGGATTCAACATGAGTTTCCACAAAAAGCCTACGACGATGACAGAAAGCAGCCTCGGTAAAAAGTAAGCCATTTTCAGAAAGTTCGAACCCTTAAGTTTGCTGTAAACCAGATAGGCAAGAATGAACGCAATCACGTTCTGAACAGCCATTTCAACAGCAAAATAATAAAGATTATGACCAAATGCATTCCAAAACAAGTGGTTAAACGGTTCTTTCGTAAACAGGCTTACAAAGTTGCCCAGCCCAACAAACTCCCCGCGGGTGTGACCTTTCCAGTCATAAAAACTGTAACCGAAAGCCGAAAGGATCGGATAGATCACGAAGAGAATGTAAACTGCGAGGGCAGGAACCGGGAACAGATGAACTGCTCCCTTTTTCCACCAAGGCGATTTTGCAAAGTTATTCATGTGCCCCCACCCCTCTGTATAAACTCATTTATTTCTTAGGCTTGAACCATGTATCTGCGCTCTTCTGAACTTCTTCCGCCACTTGCTCAGGAGTCAATTTGTTTAAATACATCCCTTGAATGGAGTTTTCTAACGTAGATTTAGTTGTAGGGTTGCCTGCATTGAAATAGACAACGGATGCGTAAGGTGTAGAAATCGTATCTGCATTCTTAGCAATTTTGGCTACAAGCGGATCTTTCGCAGCCACACCTGGGATTGTGCTTGGTTTTTGCAGTTCATTTACAGCTAATGCACCGAACTCTTTCGTTGTCAAAAACTCCATAAATTTCAGAGCTTCCGCCTTATGAGCAGATTTCGCATTTACGGAGAAAGATCCGTCTACCCAAGTTGTAACCGTTGCTTTGCCATCGGCTTTCATCGACGGAACTGGGAACACATCCATTTGCAGATCTGGATTCGTTTTCTTCATTACGGCATATTCCCAATCGCCCATGACCATCATGGCTGCTTGCTCGGAAACAAACATGTTTCTCATGTCGTCCATACCGATCCCTACATAGTTATCTGGGAAGTACGGTGTCAAATCTTTGAGCATTTTAATCGAACTTACATATTCAGGGCTTTTGAAATTCGCTTCGCCAGAAAGTATCTTCTTAATGAAATCTGTCCCGTAAACGGAAGGTGCAAGTGTACCTTGAGTCAGGGAAAGAATCCAACCTTCCTTAGAGCCGAAAGCAAACGGAGTCACTTTATTTTTCTTCAAAGTTTCCGCCGTTTTCAACAGCTCATCCCACGTTTTAGGCTCTGTAAGATTATATTTTTGGAAGATTTTCTTGTTGTAAAATACTTGTGTCGAACTGAATACAGTCGGTACACCGTATACTTTACCATCTGATCCTGTAGCGGCCAGCAACGTATCTTTCGAGAAAACGTCCATTCCTTTGAGGCTTGTCAGCGGCTCTAAGTAACCGGCATCTGCCAACGCAGCACCTGCAGCATAAGGGCGAAGATGAATAATATCAGGGCCATTTCCACTTTGCAGACCTGTGTTTAGGGCTGTGTTATATTCCGTATTTTTAATCGGCTTGAAATCAATATCAATGTTCGGGTTGGTTTTCTTAAATTCAGCAATGATTTTAGCGTAAGCATCCGCATCTTCGGTACGCCAGCTGCCCATTGTCAACTTTACTTTTTCCTGAGGTGCTGCCGATGGCGCTGTACTAGCTCCACCCGGGGTTGTGCTAGGAGTTGCGGTATTGTTGCTGCTGCAAGCGACAAGCATGGAAGAAGCAGCGACCATAGTTAATAATGCCCCACTGAATAAACGTTTCATTTTGAAAGCCTCCCTTTAATGTTTACTTATCTATTTTAACCTCATGATTGATATGAGGACAAAACCGCTTCATGTAAAATTGGACGCAGCTCCCGGATCTTGTTGTTTCGACCCAAATGAACAACATTGGTAAGAAAAACGACACTGATGCCCTGTTCGGGCGCAACCCATAAGCTCGTTCCGGTAAATCCTGTATGACCGAAACTACCGGTAGGCCAGCTTTCTCCGCAGCTAGGAACGTCAGCTGATTCATGCTTGACTTCCCAGCCAAATCCGCGGCCGCGTACTGGAGCCGCAATGGCTTCTCGCATCAGCGATGGCGGAACAATAGCCCATTGTTCCGGCTGCAACCACCATGCCGCATAGCGTGCTAGGTCGTCCGCTGTTGCGAATAATCCTGCGCTGCCGGTAACACCGCCGAGGTGAAAGCTCTTCTCATCGTGAACTTCGCCGATGATGTAAGCTCCATTTACAAGTTCGGTTGCGGCAATACGTTCTTGAAGTTCGGCGCCTGGGTTAAAAACCGTATGCCGCATCTCAAGCGGATCGAAGATATGCTGCTTAACGAATCGATCCAGCGGCTCGCCTGACACACGCTCTGCAATGATCCCAAGGAGGATCATGCCGATATCACTATACAGCTTTTCCTTACCTGGCTGAAATAAAAGCTCTTGCGCCAGAATTTCCTTGATTAAATTAGGCCGAGCTTCTTTGCGCGGAAGATAAGGCATATCCGGCGGCAGCCCGGACACATGCAACAAGAGATGACGCAGTGTGACTTGCGGATGACGAAATGCAGGCAAGTAAGTCTGTACGGAGCTGTCCAGCGAAAGCTTCCCTTTGGCTACGAGTACCAGAATAGCTGGAAGCGTAGCGGTTACCTTCGTAAGAGATGCGATGTCGAACATGGTGTTCAAACGAATCGGATGTTCCTTTGTGCCGTCGGAGAATGATCCATATGATTTTTGAAATCGTAAGCGGTTCAATACAGTAATGTCTAGAACAGCGCCGGGTAAGAGCCCATTGCGCACCCATCCTTCTACCAAGCGATCCACTTTATCCATTGCGTTTCCCCACACTGACGGCTTGTCGCGTCTTTTCCAGAGATTTGATGCTTTCCTCATAATGTCGGCCAGCGATGCCGGCGTACAAAATATCGATCACGTTCAGTTGAGAAATCCTTGAGGCCATCGCCCCGCTGCGAATACTCTTCTCTAAGGTGCTTATAAACAACTGGATATCCGCAAGCTCCGATACTGGATTAGCTCCGAACCGGGTCAGCGTAATGACAGAAGCACCGTTATTCTTAGCGACGGCAAGTGCACGAATCATGTCTTCGGTTTGGCCTGAATAGGAAATACCGAAAACAACGTCACCGGGAATTAAATTGGCAGCGATGGTTGCTTGAGCATCAAACCCGGTGCCGATTTCGCACCAGCGATTAATACGAGTTAGCTTTTGCATGAAATCCTTCGCGATAACCGCCGATGCGCCTACCCCGAAAACGCCAACTTTTCTTGCGCTGCTCAGTGAATGAATGGCCTTTTCCACACTTTCCGGAGAAAGTACCGTTAACGTATCTTGGATAGAAACAATATTGTTGTTGGAAACCGATTTAATGAGATCTACGATGGAGCCGTCGGTGCGGATTTCTTGGTACGATTCTGCAGGCAGCGACGATTGGGATAAATCACCCGCGATCCTCAGCTTCAACTCTTGAAATCCTTTACAGTGAAGGGAGCGTGAAAGCCTTACAATCGTTGCTTCACTTACGTCAGCAAACTCTGCCAGCTTCTGCACGGAAAGGCTTACCACCTGTTCCGGATGCTCCAATATATATTGTGCTGCCCTGCGCTCCATCGGCTTTAAGCTCCCAATAGCCGCTTCTATACTTATTAATCCACCTTTTAACATGGGAGCCACCCTCCATGGTTTCATGTGTAGCTTTGAACTTGCATACCCTTATTATAGATTTTTATTTCATTTTGTCTATACATTTCTGAAATTTTATTTCAAAATCGCATTAGGTTTACATCATGATTCATCCAAATATTTTCAATCCAAAAAAGACCAAGTCCTCACCGATTGGGAGCTTGATCTTTTTTTGTGCATAATCCTAGTGAGAAAAGCGAATAATTCCTTTATTATGAAATGTTTCCGATTTGACCTAAGAACATTCACTGAGGGGATTGGAAAATGGAACTAAGACAGGAATCCATCAGTACTTCCGTTTCCCAAAATCTTGCGAAAATTCAACAATATTTTAGTCAAAATGACTATCTAGTTGTCAGAAACATCACCAAAAATGACGGTCAATTGTTAGCGTCTATTATTTACATGAATATCCTTGTTGATGAAACGATTTTAAATCAACAAATCATCCGTAAAATGTCAGAAGATCTTCTATATTTGAAGGGACAAGCGGATGAGGCGATTACAAGTTCCTTATACTCTCTAGGCGCAGTTAGACTTTTGCCGCATTTGGATGCGGTCGTAAGTACGATTACGGATGCAGGCTTCGTTATTTTTGTTGAAGGTCGCTCCGAGTCATACGGAATGATGCTGCCCGGATATGAGACTCGCGCGATAGAAGAACCAAAGCTCGAACCCAACGTACGAGGTCCGCGAGAGGGGTTCACCGAAGATTTGCAAACGAATTTGGGTATGGTTTATAGAAGACTGAAGACGTCAGAATTGAAATCGAAATCCTATATTATTGGACGACGAAGTCAAACAAAAGTGTCCATCTTGTATCTCGATACTCAGGTTGATCATGTCGTTCTAGAAAAATTGATGAGTAAACTCGATGCTATAGACTTGAATGTTCTGGGAGATAGCGCCCAAATCGAGGAATGGATTCAAGACAATACGTTTTCGCCTTTCCCACAAATTCTAAATACGGAACGCCCCGACCGGATTGTTACGGCCTTGAACAGAGGGAAAATCGCGATCATAACGGACGGGACTCCGATAGCTTTAATTGCCCCAAGCTCTTTTTTCGAGATGATGCATCCCAGCGAAGATCTTTACGAAAGGTTTTATTTTGCTAACTTTTTGCGCTTAATACGGTTGATTACGCTGTTCACTTCCCTTTTTGGGCCTTCTTTATATATCGCACTGACGACCTGCCATCTGGAAATGATCCCTACGCCGCTAATGATGGCCTTCCTTTCTGCCAAAGCGGGGATCCCCTTTCCGAGTTTTATTGAAGCTTTCATCATGGAGGTGGCTTTCGAAGTGCTGCGTGAAGCCAGCCTTCGTCTGCCTCGCGCTGTCGGCCAATCTGTCAGTATCGTAGGTGCCCTCATCATCGGAGAAGCAGCGGTACAATCGGGAATCGTTTCCCGTCCGGTTGTGATCGTGGTTGCAATGACAGGAATCGCCTCCTTTACAATTCCGTCTTTTAGTACTGCAATTGCATTACGAATGTTACGTTTTCCTCTTATGCTTCTTGCAGCTTCTACCGGTGTCTTTGGGCTATCTTTGGGATTGTTCGCAATCCTTTTACATCTGTGTTCTTTACGATTCTGTGGAGTCCCGTTCCTCGAACCGGTTGATTCTGAAAGCTTAAAAAATACATTTAAGAAATTCATCCTCCTTCCTGCCCGATATCGAAGTTCCTCATCGTATAAGAAGAAATAAGATAGACGGCAATGGTGAAGGGGAAATTTATTTTTGGAATTGAAGGCGAGGGGTATGAAGAACGTTAAATGGTTCCTGGCTGTGTGTTCAATCTTGTCATTATTAGTTGGCTGTTCACCTGATATTAAGGAAATCAGCGATATTGATTTAGTTCTGGCAACTGGTATTGATTATGACAAGGAAAGTAATAAATATGTATTTACGATCTATTGTGTTTTACCCGCATCGACAAGTACGGAGAAAACAGGTAAACTCACGGAGTTGGTGGATAGTGCAGTTGGAGATTCGATATTGGACGCTGCAAGAAACTTGCGTAACCGAGTTGGTAAATCCTTGGTATGGCAGCATAATAAATTCTTTATTGTAGGTGAAGCTGCAGCACGTCATTCCCTCTATGATGTCGTAGATTTCCTAACAAGGAACCGTCAAATCCGCATAACAAGCCAGCTCCTTGTTAGTGAGGGAAAAGCGGAGGATTTACTGAAAAGAAAGTCCAATATTAGCGAACTAACTTCGAATGTGCTGCTAGGGATCGTCCGAAATGAAAAAGAGTGGGGCAAGAGCTACAGTCTGATGATACATAAAGTGGCAGACCACTACACAAATCCATACAGGGGCTTTGTTTTAGGCAGAATAATTTCGTCACCAAAGTCTGTTACCTCTCGATCATCGCTGCTTTTAAATGGCGGAGCTGTTATTAACAATGGGAAATTCGTTGACTGGCTGGATGGAGATGATGTGAGGGTTGTCCATTGGTTATCAGAGAAAAGTAAATGGAACAACTATGAATTTACAGAAACATTGGAATACAAATCCACGAAAGTGACCTATTTTCTTCAAATCTCAAAAAGAGAAATTCACAGCGTTTACGTCAATGGCAAACCAAAATTAGATGTCCAGTTGAATTTCAAAGCAACTTTGGGTGAAATGAATCAACATCTTGCACTGAGCGATCCGGATATATTGGCTCAATTGGAAGAAATCACCTCCAAGCATTTGGAGAAAATCATTCGTCATAGCTTAAAACATTTTCAACAAGATCTGAAAGTAGACCTTATTGGAATCTCTGACTATTTTGTCCGGAATCATCCAAATGAATGGAAAAATTTAAAAAATGATTGGGTTCATGTATATCCGACAATGTCCATTCCTGTTCATGTCGATGTCAAAATTGAAAAATTGGGCATGACCCAAATCATAGGTGACCAGTAAATGCTTCTTAATAACGTGCTCATCTTACTAGCTATTTGTTTGGGGCTCAAGGGATCTATACGGGTATGGAAACATCAGGCCAAAACGGATGCCATCGTTCTCTTGTTGTTTTATGGCATCGTAATTATCTATTTACATCCCTTGATGGGATCTTCCAAGCTTACCGTGGAGTCCTTATTCAAGTCTATTTATGGTCCTATCTCTGATTACATGATAGACCAATTAAAAATACAAATGGAGGATTGATGATGACCGATCCAGAAAAAATCAATCATGGTCAATTAGGATTTCTCTGTTTTAGTTTTTTGTCAGGATTCTCAACTTTGTTTTTAATCGAGGCGAAGCTGGTCAAGCAGGATGTGTGGATGTCAAATCTTCTGGCTATTGTAACTTCAATAGGGGTCTTATGGCTCTTAACCTTTGTTCAATCGCAGCATCCTCAATTAAGTATGGTGGAGGCGTTCGAAAAATTGTTGGGGAAATGGTTTTCCAAACTCGCACTAGTCATCTATCTTATCTATTTCCTTGAAACTGGTGTGTTGGCCTATCGTGCTATTTCTTGGTTCTATACGACGGCTATCATTCCAAACACTGCCCCTAACGTCTTAATTATACTCATCGTGTTGGTTAGTTCCTATTCCATTTATTTAGGTTTAGGTACTTTAGTCCGTACGGTTCAATTTATTCTTCCATTTTTCATTGTGTGTATCTGCATCGTTAGTTTGTTTATTCTGCGTGAAGTGGAGATTAATCCTTTCCTACCCATGTTACAAAGCAAACTTTCCGTAATCATTTATGGAGGGATGCTCTCTTTCGGTTTTCCATTTGGAAAAGCTGTTGTATTCGGTTTTCTTCTATCAAGGGTTAAAAACATAAAAAAAACATTCGTAAATTTAGCAGCAGCAGTAGTTTTATCAGGCATTTATTTATTAATGGCAAGTTATTTGACGTTTGGTGCGCTTGGCATACATTTAACCAAATTGTCTGCGTTTCCCTTTTTCACAGCCATTCAATTAGTTAAATTCGGAGAATATATGGAAAGGATTGAAATTCTTATCATCGCGATCTGGACTATTTTCACTTTATTTGAACTTATTGTGCTTCATTACGTTTTTTTACTCGTGATAAAACAAGTTTTCAAGATCAAAGAAACGAAACCTTTTATTATACCTACGGGCTTATTGTTCTATGCTTTTGCCCAGATTAGTTATACAAGGATGATGGATTTGGCTGCCTATGACTTTAAAATTCTTCCCTTCTCCTCACTCCTCCCAACCGTCATCATACCTGTCCTTCTAACCCTTCTAACGTTGGTAAGGAAGCGGCAGCGTTCCATGCAAGATCAGGCTAGCCCCACGTGACTTGATTTAACTATTCTGGACGCAGGGGCAGAATTTCGTCGTTACTCTCCTTATCGAAATGGGAGGAAGACAATGACCTCCGTCCCCGCGTTCTTTTCGCTTTGGATATCTATTGTACCGTTATGAAGCTTGACGATTTCATTGGCGATTGACAACCCGAGTCCAGTACCTCCAGTCTTGCGAAATCTAGAGGAGTCGATTCGATAAAATCTCTCAAATACGCGCGGGGGCTCTTCCATTTGAATGCCAATGCCATAGTCTACAACTCTAATTTCTACCCCAACAGGCTCACTATCATCAGGCTTTACTTCCGTTAGAATGATTTTTATTTCTTTCTTGCTATATTTAATTGCGTTATCAAGCAAAATAAGAAGCAATTGCTTCATTTTCGAAGGATCTGCGCGGCAAGAAATCTTATCCACTGATGTCTGAACAGTGATTTCTCTATGATAAGAATTTCGGAGTAAAGCAACCGTGCTTTTACAAAAGGAAACAAACTCCATCTCTTCTCGTTCCAACTTTTGTTCTTGTTCCAATGTTGCCAAGTCAAGCAGCTGCTGGGTTAATTGTTTCATCCTAACCGCTTCTGAATAAATATTCGCAACGGCTTCTCGCCCTTTCACCTCATCTTGCAACCCCCATCGTTGCAGCATTCGGGCATAGCCTTCGATGATCGTAAGCGGTGTTTTCAATTCATGAGATGCATCATAAACAAATTGCTGCTGCCGAAAGAAGCTGACTTGTATGCGATCCATCATACGGTTAAACGTAGACGCCATTGCATGGAGCTCATCGTTCCCACCATCACGGATAGGGATTTTATGAAAAACAAGATTTTTCTCAATATCTTCCATGGTCTTAACCATCGATGAGATCGGTCGCAAAATCCACTTGGCTAGCCATAAGCCTCCGATAACACTCATTCCTACAGCCCCAAGTGATGTCAGCATCAGGATGGAAATAAGAATGCCTATATTTTCATTCAGATAATCCAGTTTCTCCGCTATTTCCAAGGTACCTACTACCTGACCGTCCACAATGGCTGGTGTTCTCGCTACCAGTACCTTCACTTTACCAAGTTGGTAAAGCTGAGTTTCATCAGATTGGACACGTTTCGGTTCAACGGCCGTCACTTCATCGTCACTTTGAAACTGCTGCTGGACAGAACCGTTTTGATCCAATAACCGGATCATGCTATTCTCCAGAACGAAACTCTGAAGCAAGTCCATTTGCTTTCCTTGCAGTGCTTCCGTAAACTGCACTTTTTTCATTAGTGAATTAGCGCGATTGGATAAAGAATCACGTTCGTTATCCGTTGTAATTTGCATAAAGGCGAAGTAAATGGTAACGTTTACGGCTATCAAGATTCCTACAAGCCATAAAGTAGCGAGACCAGCGATCTTATGTTTGATACTCATTTTTCGCTCTCCTTTATGCAATAACCAACACCCCGATAAGTATGAATCAGCTGTTTATCAAAGGGGTAGTCCATTTTCTTCCGAACATAGCGAATGTAAACATCAACGACATTCGTTTCCCCTACAAAATCATGACCCCACACAGCTTGAATAATTTGCTCACGGTTAAGGACTTGGTTCCGATTTTGGACCAAGTAAAGAAGGAGTTCAAACTCTTTCTGTGTGAGAACAATTTGAATTCCGCCACGCTCCACTTCTCTAGTCACTGGATCTATCGTTAAGTCTTCTAAGACAAGTTCTGTATTTTCTTTCATTGGGGCTGCGTTTGTCATTCGATTTCGTAGACAAGACCTTATCCTAGCGAATACTTCTTCAATCTCAAACGGTTTGGTCATATAGTCATTTGCCCCAAGGTCCAAGCCGCTTACCTTATCTGGTGTAGCGCCTCGGGCCGTTAGTAGAATGACGCTTGTTTGTTTATCTGTCTCTCTCAGTCGGCGCAGTACCTCTAAGCCGCTTAATACGGGCAGCATGATGTCTAGAAGTATCACATCAAATCCGCCTGATAGAGCCTTATTCAATCCCTCTCTCCCGGTTGATGCACAAGCTACGGTATAGCCCTCATAGGTAAGCTCCATCTCCAATAGTCTGGCAATTTTATCTTCGTCCTCGATAATAAGGATGTTCCCCTTCATTCGTTTCCGTCCTTTCTCCCTCATTTTGTTGTGATCCATTATAGCTTCTCTCTAGGATAAGAAACAAACAGCCTATTTCAATGGCGAAATAGGCTGGGTTCCAACACTTGTCATATCGTTTTCATTCTTCTTCTGATCGTGAGAAGAATGAAGAAGCCTAGAAGTAATACCGGCTCTACGATCGATACAACTTTTACAACTATCGGATCGATTTGAGTGTTCCCCATAATCTCGATGGGTATCGCCGAACTGGAATAAATCCAAGGTTCTTTGGTACTTGTAGCCGTAACGTATAAATGATAGCGACTCGTGTACACGAACCGTATAGGCAATGATACTTCTTTGGTTTCATTGGGTGAAAGCGTCCCAATGGTTATGGGTTGATCCGCGCCATAATCTTCAAGATTTACAGTCCAATGCTTGTTAAGATCAGCCATAGTAATATAGGCCATCATGTCATCAATCTTTTGATTTGAATGGTTCGTTATTCTAGCTGTGATTTTCATCTCAACGCCTGGGAAATCTTTGACCTTATCGGGAGCAATGATCACCACTTCCACGCCCGGCTTATCGGCAGCAGAAACGGTAAGCGGCAGGCTTAAGCAAAGGAAGCAAAGTAGGAAGAAGACTGCTTTTATTCTCATTTTACTCGCCCCCCAAGAAATTAACTTTTTTGCTTGCACCTATGAATAGCAGCAGCACGATCACAAAAAAGATGTATACGGGGAGACTATCCATGACAAAAGCATTGAACCCAAGCTTGTTAACCAAGCTATCTTTCATCGCTAACATACTCGAGGATACAGGACTGCTTTTATCAACCAGATGAGCAAATCCTACTTTCTTCATTGTTGTGGATAAAAACATCGGAATGACGGCTACGACAAACATAATGATTGAAATCATCAAAGCGTTCTTCGTTGACGTTAGCCATGCCGAAATCGCAAGTGAAAGAGCTGAGAAACTCAGCACAAGGACGGACCCGTTGCAAAGAATAAATAACAACACAATGGAGAACAGATTCGTTCCAGAGGTTAAAGCGATGAGATAAGGTAAAGACAGCAAAATGAGTACGATCCAAAACAATGTCATAGCCAAAAGTTTAGACATCATAATTTTCAGTTTAGACAAAGGCGTCAAAAGTAAACTTTCGAGTGTCCCCTTTTCTTTTTCTCCGGAAATCATCGTCGATCCCAGAATGATAAGTACAAGACTATTTACACCTAACATCAGCTTCATAAAAGTCATATTAACCTCGACCTGGGCTAATAAGCTTAGCTCTTTAACGGAAATAAAGCTAAACGCCAAGACACTATACAGTACAGAAATGATGAAAAAGATAAGCAATCCCTTCCTGGAAAACAAATGTTCCCGAAGTTCTTTGCGAAATAAAGCCATCATTCGTTATTCCCCCTCCTCATCTTATTTTTTATTGGTTAGATGAAAGAATACTTCCTCTAATGTAGGGTTTTCTACCCCTATGATTTCCCGATAGCCCTGAAGTAAAGTAGATATCTCTCCTTCTTCTACCAGCTTTCCTCGGTTCACAATGGCTACCCGATTGCATATTTCAGAAATTTCTTTCAATAAATGAGAGGTGATGAAAATGGTAATTTGATGTCTCGTATTCAAATCACGAATGATGGATTGAATATCTTTTTGACCCTGAGGATCCAAACCGAGCGTCGGCTCGTCCAAAAAAATAATAGCCGGTTCATGCACAATTGCCTTGGCGATTCCAAGTCGCTGCCGCATGCCGCGGGAATACTGACCAACGGTTATGTGAGATTTATCATACAAACCCACCAATTCCAAGACCTCAGCCACACGCAGTTTTCTTTTCTCTTTCGCAATGCCATATAGTTCAGCAAATAGGGTAAGATACTCGGTACCTGTCATCCAATCGTAGTAACCATGAGACTCAGGAAGAACACCAATGTATTGTTTTATGTTAGTTACATGCTCGTGAAGATCCATGCCATTAATACGAATGTTCCCTTCACTTGGAGTGAGTAGACCTGTTAACATACGTATTGTCGTCGTTTTCCCAGCTCCGTTGGGACCGAGGAAACCATAGATATCCCCTTTTTTAACATGAAGTTGAAGTTCACTTACAGCTATAAATCCGTTATCATACCGTTTTGTTAATTTTTCAGCAAGAATCATACGAATCCCCCTCCTTTACCACTTAGCACACAGTTTATCATTGCTTAATTAGATCTCAATGAGTATTAGATAGGAATTGGATGAGAAACTTGTAAATACATATAACCCACGAAGCTCGTGGGTTTAGTTTGAAGTCTTTTTACTTTCGTATTATTTTCCCTGCACGCAAAGATTTTAAATAGGAATTTCTTAGAACCTTAATCTTTCTATACATGGTTTTATCACTGAGTTTCTCAAATAGGCCATGGGATGGATAATCAAAATTAACTTCAATGATCCATATCTTGCGATGCTGATCGACTGCAAAATCAATACCTATCTGAGAAGAATACTTGTAGTGGTTGAATCGATTACAAATGCGATAGCTTATACGAACTAGTTCTTGAATCATTTTTTGCTGCTCATTCTTGGACAATTGAAGTGCTGCGGATAAAGCATTTCCAATGGGAGTGGCATATCCTCCTCCTCGATTCACATTGGTAATAACGCTGGATTGTCCCGCTACTTTGGCTAACATCCCGGCATACTGCCAGTCATTTTGTGGGTTGCGCATCATCATGACCCTGATATCAAAAGGTCTATCTTTGAGTTTGGCTAAATCAATTGTTTTTTGGATGATATAGAGACCATTTGATGATTGTTTGCGAACAGCATTATAGGTGGCTTCGAGCGTTCTAAAGGTCTTGACGGTCCCTTTCACTTTGACTAATCGATATTGCCCATTCGTGAACCAAGTTTTGATGATACCTTTACCCATGTGGGACATATTCGGTTTGATGTACACCGAGTGATATCGCCTCATGAAGTGAACAAAAGAATTCCGATTCAATACGGACGTCGGGGGCAAATACGAACGGATATGACGATCCTTTGAAAAAAATAAATGTAGACCTAACTTTCCAGGCATTCAATCCCCGCCTTCATTAGAATACTTTATTTTTTCACAAAAAAAAGGCCACCTAAATGGGTAGGTGGTAGAGAGAGGAATCATGAGTTTGACATTGTTATATATATGTTGATTGCGAGAATTTGGTTAATTAATAAATGACAAGCCCGTCCAAGGGGTTGTTATCCCGCTATTGCACAAAAAAAATGAGCCATCGCTAGCACAAAACTAGCGAGGACTCATCCTTTTAATTGAAGCGGTTCATTGAAAATAACGAAATGTCATGCTCACTTCTGCCTGTTGTAATAAGCTGGCATAAGATTTCGCCGACTACACTGCTGAATTTAAACCCGTGCCCGGAAAATCCAGCTGCAAAGGCGATATGCGGAAACTCTGGATGTGAATCTATAATGAAGTTCTCATCGGGAGTAAGGGTGTACGTGCAGGTTTTTCCTTTGCGCAGCTTCGTATTGGCAAGAGGCATAAACCGACTTAAAAACATTCTTAAGTCTTCTTCATCCTCCTGCAGTGCCCCAAACTCGGAAATAGCTTCATCCGGATGTATCCGAAGTCCCCCATCATGACGTCCTACCTTAAGACCAGCTCCCCCCATGCTGGGAAAACCGTAATAATGCCCCAAGGAGGTTTCAAACGTAAACGCCGGAAACCGTTCCTCTCCGAATAAAAAATCATCGGCTTCAAACCAGGCAAACGTCTTTCTTTTGGTAACAAGCGGTGGATGGATATTCATAAGAGGAAGCAGCTTAGAAGACCATGCCCCCGCTGTAATGATTAAGGCGCGTCCTTTATATCTTTCATCGACTGTTCGGACCGTCACCCCGGCTGAATCAATAGTCAACTCCTGTACGGAGGTATTCGTTAAGATGTTAACTTGATGACGCTCCAATAGCTCCCGATAAGCACGAATACATTCCTCGCTTTTAAGCACACCTGAATCCGATTCGAAACAGCCCACATAACCCTCTGGGAGCGAAATCCCAGGCCATCGTGTATGAATTTTACTGGAATCCACGGTTTGCAGTGGAAGTGAATAGGCTTCGGAACTTGCAACTACTTGTTGGATAAAGGTTGAATCATGAGTCCCTACATTCAGCACACCGGTTTGGTAGAAAAGTTTTCTTCCCGACTCTCGTTCCAGATCGAACCAAAGCTTTTGGGCTCTGAGGGCTAACGGGACATAGCTCGTCCCTTCGCCATAGGCATGCCGGATGATGCGGGTATCGCCATGATGTGCCCCCCGATCGTGCGGAGGGTTGAATGCATCCAACAGCAAAACGCTTTTCCCTTCAAGGGTCAAATAATAGCCAGCAGCCATTCCCATCGAACCGGCACCAACAATAATTACGTCATAGTTCATCATTTCATCACTTCCCCGGAAAAAAGTTTCAACTTACAATACTAGCTCGAATGACATATGCTGAAGATTCATTGCAAAAATGGCTTATTTTAATAGTAACCTTATCCAATGAAGCTCTCCATGATAACACGCAGAAATCGCCTTTCTCTAACCATAAAGACTGATCTTCGTTAATTCTAACGTTTACTCGGCCCTCGGTACAATAAAAAGCTTCTGTCACTAATGAAAATCCCACATTTTCCGTGTGACATTCGATCTCATGAGAAGTTCCATCTTTGATCAACAAAGCTTCTAATTCTCCCCGGCATCCCGCCGCTGTGATGAGATTGAAGTCTGTCACCTTCCCCATACTTTGGGTGACCGTTCCTCCGCTGAAGCTATCCTGCTCGTAGGGCTTTAACCCTACCTGATGTGATCCTTCATATTCTAGAATCACTTCTCCTTCTATAACCATAAGCTTTCTCCAAAAGTCAGGAAGGCAGGTAAACAATGACTGCTCATCTTGAATGCGGGCCGTGCTGATTCTCCATAAAAAATTTCGTTTATTATACTCCGCGTGTTCAGGAAATATGGCTAGCTGCGTTGTCGTTCCACCTGACCAAGCGGACGTTATTTGCATATGCTTTTTAATGACTTTGATCGAATACGACATGTAAGCATCTCCTTGAATTTATTCCCTAAACGAATGGAAAAAAGGACCTGGAAATACCAAGTCCCGTATACTCGTCTTAACAATGCCTAATCTTCCTTTGTCATGTCAGCGTACCAAGAAAAATACGAACCAACCGCATCGTTTTTGCGGATCAGTTTCTTTGTTCGATCCTTAACCTCTTCCGCATTGATGATTAAACGTGCGCTCCCCGTATCCATGGCTGCTTGAGCAACGGCAGCAGCCACATTCGGCGCAATCATCGGATCAAACGGATGAGGAATAACATAGTCTCGATTTAACTTATCTGCTGGAACCAAACCGGCAATCGCGTAAACAGCAGCTAGTTTCATTGCCTCATTAATCTCTCTAGCACGTACATCTAGGACGCCTCGAAAAATTCCAGGAAACGCCAACACATTGTTGATTTGGTTTGGAAAATCGGATCGACCCGTGCCAACGATTGCTGCGCCTGCAGCTTTCGCTTCCTCCGGCATAATCTCCGGTACTGGATTCGCCAATGCAAATATGATGGAATCACGATTCATGGTGCTTACCATTTCTTTCGAAAGCGCGCCAGCCGCAGAAACGCCAATGAAAACATCAGCTCCTCTCACCGCATCGGCGAGCTTACCTGTTAGATGATCTTTATTCGTCATCCGTGCTATTTCCAGCTTGAATGGATTCATGCCTTCTTGTCTGTGTTCATGGATAATGCCCTTCGTATCGCATACGATGATATCCTTAGCACCCATATGGCCTAGAAGCTTCATGGCCGCTATGCCAGCTGCGCCTGCCCCATTAATAACCACACGAATTTGGTCCATCGTTTTGTCGACTAATTGGAGAGCATTGATTAATCCAGCCGCAATGACAATAGCCGTACCATGCTGGTCATCATGGAAAACAGGAATATCACATTCCTTTTTCAACCTCTCTTCAATTTCAAAACAATCCGGGGCGGCGATATCTTCTAAATTAATCCCGCCGAACGAAGGAGAAAGCTGCTTAACCGTCTCAATCACATTCTCTTTATCCAACGCATCTAAACAGATCGGAATCGCATCTACCCCGGCGAATACTTTGAAAAGTAAAGCCTTTCCTTCCATCACCGGCATAGCTGCATGCGGACCGATATTTCCCAAACCGAGCACAGCCGTTCCATTGGTCACGACGGCAACCAGGTTTCCTTTCATCGTATACTCGTATACTTTATCTTCTTCAATAAAAATCTCCTTACAAGGCTCTGCAACTCCCGGTGAGTAGGCAAGGCTCAAATCACGGACAGTGCCTACCGGAACCTTGGCAAGAATCTCCAGCTTTCCGGTATACTTTTTATGCATGTGAAGAGCATCTTCACGTAAATTGTTCATGATTCATCACCTTCCAAGGCATTTTGATCAGAGCATACATTAGATCCATCCGCGCCATTTTATCGCTTCGACCATTCGCTTTAAACCAACGATATAGGCCGCTAATCTCATATCTATTTGCTTCTGCAAGGATAACTGATAGACGTTATTAAACGATTTTTTCAATATTTGTTGCAGCTTTTCATTCACTTCTTCTTCATTCCAATAATATCCTTGATTGTTTTGGACCCATTCAAAGTAAGATACGATGACCCCGCCCGAGCTGGCAAGCACGTCTGGAACGATTAAAACGCCTTTGTCCGTCAAAATTTCAGTTGCTTTCAAAGTCGTCGGTCCGTTGGCCGCTTCGACCAAAATCTTTGCCTTAATGTCAGCCGCATTGTCTTCAGTGATCTGGTTTTCAATCGCAGCCGGTACTAAAATATCACAGTCTTGGATTAACAGCTCTTGGTTCGAAATCGTATTCGGGAACAAATTCGTCACCGTTCCGAAAGAATCCCTTCGATCTAATAAATACTGCACGTCCAAGCCTTCAGGATCATAAAGAGCCCCTTGAGCATCCGAAATGCCTACTACTTTGGCTCCAGCCTCGTGAAGGAACTGAGCAAGAAAGCTGCCTGCATTGCCAAAGCCTTGGATAATGACGCGCGCACCCTTAATCGGAATCCCAGCGACTTGAGCCGCTTCTCTAAGCAACAGCACTACGCCCATGGCGGTGGACGATTCTCTTCCAATCGATCCGCCTAAAACGAGCGGCTTGCCGGTAATAAAACCTGGCGAATCGAATTCCCGAATTCGGCTGTATTCATCCATCATCCACGCCATGATTTGTGAATTCGTGAATACGTCCGGCGCCGGAATATCCTTGGTCGGTCCGACAAGCTGGCTGATTGCCCGTACGTAACCACGGCTTAACCGCTCCAGCTCTCCGAAGGACAGCGTACGCGGATCGCACTGGATCCCGCCTTTGCCTCCGCCATAAGGCAGATCGGCAATGCCGCATTTGATGGTCATCCACATGGAAAGAGCCTTCACTTCGTCTTCGGTGACCCCGGGATGGAAGCGAATGCCCCCCTTGGTCGGTCCGACTGCATCATTATGCTGCGCACGGTACCCTGTGAACACCTTTACCGAACCGTCGTCCATTTTCACAGGAATGCGAACAGTTAGCAATCGAAGCGGTTCCTTTAGCAATTCGTATAGGGATTCCGCGCATCCCATTTTATCGAGAGCAGCTTGGATAACAAGCTGCGTTCTGTTCAATACATTCAAGCTTTCCGCCTGCATAGGCTTTTCTTTTACTTCCGTCGGAGCTTCCATGATGATCCCCCTTGAGATTTAGTACACCTTTTAATGAATCCGATTGCCGTCCGAGACGACCATTTTTCCTTGCTTGAATACGGAATGAACATGGTTGATCCCGAAGTGATATGGCAGATAGGCCAAGTTATCCGCATTGAAAATAACCAAATCTGCCTGTTTGCCCGCTTCCAAACTGCCTATGGTATCTGCTTTTCCGATCGCGTGAGCCGCATTGATCGTCACGGCAGTCAGCACTTCCTCCGGCGACATCCCTAAATTCAGACAGCCCAGCGTCATGACGAGCTGTATAGATTCCGTTGGCGAGCTTCCCGGATTATAATCCGTAGATAAAGCAACGGGGAGTCCTATTTCAATCATCCTACGCGCACGGGCGTGATGCTTCAGCCTTAAATTAAAGGAAGTAGCCGGCAGACAGACAGCAATGACGCCCGCCCGTTGCATCGCTTCTAGTCCTTCATCTGAAGCGGCAAGCAAATGCTCGGCAGAGATGCAGCCGAGTTTACCGGCTAGCTGCGCGCCGCCCATCGGCTCGATTTCGTCCGCATGGATTTTCAGACCGAAGCCCATCGCTTTTGCGGCCAACAGGATTTGCTCCGATTCTTCTACGGAGAATACGCCGTGCTCACAGAACACATCACAAAATTCAGCAAGTCCCTGACGCTTCACTTCGGGGAGCATTTCTTCAATGAGCAGCTGAACGAATTCTTGTGACCGGCCCTTATATTCTTCCGGCACCATATGAGCACCCATGAACGTAGACACCAGATCTACCGGATGTTCCTGATTGAGTTTGCGGGTGACCCGGAGCTGCTTAAGCTCATCTTCCAGCGTTAAACCATAACCGCTCTTGGCTTCTGCTGTGGTAACCCCATAAGAAAGCATCGTATCCAAGCTTTTTTTAGCCTTTACGTACAGCTCATCTTCCGAAGCCTGACGGGTTGAACGGACTGTACTGAGAATACCGCCTCCTTGAGCTAAAATTTCTAAATAAGAAGCGCCTTTCAGCTTTAAGGCTAATTCATTCTCGCGAGAGCCGCCGTGAACCAAATGCGTATGAGGGTCGATAAGTCCAGGAGTAACAAGCTTACCCTCAGCATCATGCTTATGACTTATCGGCCGTTCACCGATTTGTGCCAAAACTTCTTCTTCCGTTCCTACTGCAACAATGATACCGTCTGTGATTGCCACAGCTCCTCTTCGAACTGCTGCAACCTCTGACATTTCATCGCCTCGGCGCGGCTCCTGAGTTCCTTGCATGGTGATCAGTGTGCCAATATTATGGATCAGCAGGTCAATCCGATTGTTCTCCATCGTTTCTCCCCCTCGAAATACAGCAAGCCCGATCGGGCTTGCTGCGAGTTATCTTTATTCTTTAGTCTATTCAGAAATGATTAGATACCCATCATCGGTACGCGAACGCCGCGTTCCTTCGCCGTTTGAATGGCAATGTCATAACCCGCATCAGCGTGACGGATGACGCCCATTCCAGGGTCCGTGTTCAAGACGCGCGCTAATCTCTCGTCCGCTTCTTTGGAACCGTCAGCAACGACTACCATACCTGCGTGCAGGGAGTAACCCATGCCTACACCGCCGCCATGATGAACGGAAACCCAGCTCGCACCGGATGCTGTATTCACAAGCGCATTCAAGATAGCCCAGTCGCCAACTACATCGCTGCCGTCCTTCATGGACTCGGTTTCACGGTTAGGCGAAGCCACGGAACCGCAATCCAGGTGATCACGTCCGATAACGATCGGCGCGGATAGTTCTCCATTGCGCACCATTTCGTTAATCGCCAGACCCATCTTGGCGCGTTCTCCATAACCCAACCAGCAAATACGAGCTGGCAAACCTTGGAATGCGACTTTTTCTCTGGCTAATTCGATCCATTTACGCAGATGCGCATTTTCTGGGAACAGTTTCAAAGCAAGTTCATCGGTTTTATAGATATCCTCTGGATTACCGGACAATGCCGCCCAACGGAACGGTCCTTTCCCTTCGCAGAAGAGCGGACGAATGTAAGCCGGAACAAATCCAGGGAAATTAAATGCATCCTTAACCCCTTCATCAAGAGCTACTTGACGGATGTTGTTGCCATAATCAAATACAATTGATCCAAGCTTTTGAAGATCAAGCATCGCCTGCACATGCGCAGCCATCGATTTCTTAGACAACTTCACGTACTGCGCTGGATCGTTTTTACGCAAATCAGCCGCAGCTTCCAATGAATAGCCAACCGGCACATAGCCGTTAAGCGGATCGTGAGCAGAAGTTTGATCCGTTACGTAATCAGGCACAATTCCACGTTTCACAAATTCTGCGAACACCTCTGCAGCGTTTCCTACTAGCCCAATAGCGAGCGCTCTGCCCTCAGCTTTCGCTTCGTTCGCAAGCTTCAACGCTTCATCCAGATCGTAAACCATGACGTCGCAATAACGAGTGTCAATTCTTCGTTGAATACGGGTCGGATCTACGTCTACACCGATGACGACGCCATCGTTCATTGTTACAGCGAGAGGTTGAGCTCCGCCCATACCGCCAAGTCCGGCCGTTAATGTCAGGGTACCTCTTAAAGTGCCTCCCGAATGCTGCCTAGCTGCCTCAGCGAAGGTCTCATAAGTTCCTTGCAAAATGCCTTGCGTTCCGATATAAATCCAGCTGCCAGCCGTCATTTGACCGTACATCATAAGTCCCTGTTTATCGAGTTCATGGAACGTCTCCCAGTTGGCATAGGCCGGAACAATGACCGAGTTGGAGATAAGAACCCGCGGTGCTTGCGAATGCGTTCTGAATACACCAACCGGCTTACCTGATTGTACAAGCAGCGTTTCATCCGCTTCCAGGTTCGTTAAACATTCTACGATCTTGTCATAAGACTCCCAGTTCCGTGCAGCTTTTCCGATTCCGCCGTAGACGACGAGATCTTCCGGACGTTCTGCTACATCTGGGTCTAGATTGTTCATCAACATACGCAGGACAGCTTCCTGCTCCCAGCCTTTTGCCGTTAACTTCGTTCCGTGTGCTGCTCGAATCGTACGTTTGATTGTTTGTTCCATGAATAGTCACTCCTCTATGTTGTGTTCGAATTAGTTTCTTTTCATATATCCCGTCAAAAAAGTCAAGATGACATGCAAGGCGGTTCTGACCGTCGCTCTGCGAGGATCTTGCAGAGGGTCTACACAAACAATATCAAATCCTCGTACCTTAGGATGCTGTCCTAATAGGAATACGGCTTCCAACAACTGCCATGAGGTCATTCCGGCTGGAACGAGCGCTGGCACACCTGGCGCATAAGCTTGATCCAGTACATCCATGTCAACCGTTACATAAATCGCATCCGTCCCGTCACCAGCAACCCCCAGCGCCTTTTCCACCAAAGCTTCGATTCCTTCTTTGGCTACCTGCCGCGCTGTATATTGGGTAATTCCTTGCTCCATTGCATATTCATGATACGCTCTCGAATTGGCGAAGCTGTGAAGTCCGATTTGCGCAATATGGCGGCCTTCAATCGTCCCCGATTCGATCAACCCGCGGATTGGCGTTCCATTGGAAGGACCTCCATCCTCCAGATTCCGGACATCCATGTGGGAGTCAAGTTGAACGATGCCCACCTTTCCACCGACATGGTGCTTAAACGCTTTCACAGAGGGGCAAGTAATGGAATGATCGCCGCCAGCAATAATCGGGAACAAATGAGGCATATCTGCGTAAATGTTCTTCAGCCCTTGTTCGATATTGGCATGACAGCGCAGCAGATCCGTCACATGCATTTGAATATCACCAAGATCACGTGCCTGCAATTCCTGCAAATCGACACCGTGGTCGATACTGTACGTCGTGACATTTGCAAACAATTCCCGCAAAGCATTCGGTGTCATCGAAGCGCCTGAAATACTGATTGACGTCTTAGAAAGCGGAACGCCGATGAAACCGACTTGGACTTCTTCCTCGCCATCCCAAGGGATGACCACTGGGATACCTTGGTCTCGAATCGATCCCGCCAATTGGACTTTCGTACGAATTCTGGCGGATTCAGCAGTTCAATTTGTCTCAAAGCTGCTTCCCTCCTGTTGGTTGATGAAACAAAGTTTGTTTGTTTCTATGTTTCCATCATACTTAAAAATGGGGCATCTGAATCTAGTCGAATTTGCGGAAAGGTAGCACAATTTTACGGTTTAATCCGGAATTGAAATTTCTTTTGAAAACGCTTAAAAGCCAACCCCTAAGCGGATTGGCTTCATGTGACTATATCTATAATACTAGCACTGGGCTGTTGACCGATAGTCTGTCGGGCTGCACCCCATAATCATTTTAAATTTCCTTGCAAAATAGTTCGCATCCTGAAAACCGACTCGCGCGGCAATCTCTTGCATGGTCAATTCCGTTTTCTCTAACAAATAAACCGCCTTCTCAATACGAACTTTATTTAGAAAGTCGACAAAGCTTACACCCGCTTCTTTTTTGAATACATGAGCAAAATAATGGGTGCTCAAGTAACAATGCTGGGCAATTTCTTTTAATAACATTTTGTCTTGATGATGCTCTCTTATATAGACAATGGCAGATCGCACAATGGGGGACACCTCTAAGGCATGATCGTCCGATACCTGCTTGGCTAGCTTCCTCCAGTATGCGCATAGCTTTTTTACAAATTTGTCGTACCGAATGGTACTGTACAAGTCTTGAAGCATTCTTGCATTTTCAGATAAAATTTCAGAAGCATTACCGCCTAAGTCGACAACCATTCTTGATAAAGAGAGTACTAGATCATAGGCTTCCGACTTAAATAGATCAATATTATGTTTATACAATCTGGAAAGATTTTCTAATAACTCGACCAAATAAGCAATCGAGCCTTCTTCATCGCCGATCCGGACACGTGACAGCAATTCGATTTTCTCTTCATGAGTCACTGGCTTTGCACGTTCTTCCTGAATGCTTCTGTGTCCCTCATATTGAAAAATCATCCGGTTTCCTTGAAAGAAACGGTCGATTAATGATTCTTTGGCTTCGCTGTAGGAAAGATGAAGCTTGTACGGATCTTCGTAATAAGTGCCTATCCCGGCTGACACGGAAAAGCCCTTCGTATCTACGAAGTTTTGAATTTTCTTGACCATGCCATACGTAACTTGCTTGTAGGTCGGTTCTACGGGCTGAATCGATTGGAGTTCCAATAATACGGCTAACACACCTTCTCCCACCCATACCCACAAGAAAGGCAAGGTAATACTCTCGAAAATGGCTTCCACCAGCACCTGCCCGATCTCAATACTCCATTGCAATGACTTGTCCAAAGCCAAATCGGTATAACGGTCTATGGACAAAACGATAACGACTTGGGGCCGCGGTTCGATGCCAAACCGCTCACGCATTTCTTCAAAATCCGCTTCATGAATTAACGTCCCGGAAATGAGAAGCTGCGAAAAGGAGGCTTGAGCTGTATCCAGTTTCATTGTCTAATCACCCCCTATCTTAAAAAAGGAAGCCGTTTTGCTCTTAAATTTAAGAGAAAACTGCTTCCATGTTATTTTATTCTATCTCACCTATCATGTCTTCAACAACCTTTACAATGTCGCCCTCATGAATTTGCTGATAGATCGTCACGATGTCCGGATAGAAAAATCGGTCTTCCTCGACCGTTGGCACTTGCGATCGTATCAGGTTATAAACCCCCTCAATAACTGGAGAAGATTTCATCGGCCGATGAAAATCGAGTGCTTGTACGGCAGTCATTAATTCAATCGCCAACATATACGACAGCTTTTTCGAAATCTGGTAGGCTTTTTTCGAGGCCGCATACGCGAAACTGACAACATCTTCTTGATTGGCGCTAGTGGGAACACTTTCTACGGAGGCTGGATGAGAAAGAATCCTGATTTCTCCCAGCAGCCCAACAGCTGTATATTGAGGGATCATATATCCATTGTTTAATCCCGGATTTCTCACTAGATAACTAGGCATCTCGCTCAGGTGAAAATTCACTAATCGATCGATTCGTCTCTCCGCTATTTTCCCCAAATTGCCCATGGCTATACACATAACATCCGCCTGGATACCGACATAAGTGCCGTCAAAATTGCCCCCCATTAAGGCAATCCCGTCGTCTTCCTCGGGAATAATAACAGGATTATCACTTACAGAGTTAAGCTCATTATTAATGGTGTAGGCGGCATCCTTCAAATTTCTTTTAGAAGTTCCATGAACCTGAGGGATGCATCTTAAGCTTAAAGCATCCTGCACTCGATAGTTTTTATATGTTTCGGCAATTTCACTGTCTTTAAGGATTCGCAATAAATTTTGTGCCGTCTTAGCCTGCTCCTCATGTTGTTTTAAAGCATGGAGCCTTGGATCGAAGGCATGAATCGTACCTTTTAAAGCTTCGAATGACATTGCGCCCGCAATATCAGCTGTTTTCACCGCTTGAATGGCATTAAATAGAGTTAATATGGCCATGGCTGTGACAGATGACGATCCATTGGTCAGCGCCAGCCCTTCTTTACAACTTAATGTCGTAGGGGTTAGCCCTGCTCTTTCAAGCGCCTCTCTGCCTGTAAGGAGTTCCTCCTTGTGCCAAGCTTTGCCCTCCCCAATTAGCACTAACGCCATATGTGCTTCCGGGGCAAGATAACCGACGGATCCATCACCGGGAGCAAACGGCGTAATTCCTTGATTTAAGAGCGATGCTATGAGCTCTAGCAGTTCCAATCGGACGCCGGAATAGCCACGCCCCAAATGAATGAGCATCATCAGTTGAATCGCTCTGACAACTTCTTTCTCCAGTGGATCGCCTACGGAAACTGCATGGGATCTAACAATATTGCGCTGCAAAGCTTCGGCATCTTCGGTTGAGATGATCTCGGTCACATTGCTCCCGAAGCCGGTCGTTACGCCATAAATGATGCGGTTTTCGTTTAAAAATTTCTCGATAAGACTTCTGGAATGATTAACGCGATCGCAATAACTCGGCGAAAATGATACCTTTGCCCCGTAACGGGCTACGGCGACAAATTCGGCAATAGAGACCTGATGATCGCCAAGAATTACTTGATTTATGTCTTTAGGATGAGTAGAAGTAGAAGCAATTGTCATGAGAACATCTCCTTTTAAAACCAATACATACTATGCAATAGTTGTCGGATAAATATTCATACAAGAGATGTCGGAAGACATCTCTTGTAAAGTTTTTTAATGATAATGGATGGCATCGTCAAGAGCAAGCGATTTCGTCTCCGGCGCCCAAGCAATGGAGACAATGGTCCCGATTAGCAGAACTATTGTCATGCCAATCATGGAAGGGGTTAGTCCCATGGAACTAACGGTTACAGGCAACAGAAATGTTCCAACCGCCGAACCGATTCGGCTTATTGCGGTAACAACACCAACGCCAGATCCCCGGATTTCAGTAGGAAAGAGCTCGGCTGGATAAACTAAGGTAAGATTTGAAGCGGCTGACATGACAAAGGTAAATAAACAAAAGATCGTAATAGCCACGATGTGTGAACCAGCAGGTAAAAGAGTAAGCGCAAACAAAGAGATTGTAAGGATAATAAACGTGTTAATCGTAAAGCTTCTGCGCGAATATTTCTCGGTAAACCACAGACCGGCAATCGAACCGACGAGCAGGAATAAATTTAGAATCGTGTCCATAAGAAACGTCTCTTCAAATCCCATTTTAGCTAAAATATCCGGTAGGAACGTATAAATTGCAAAATAAGGAAGCACTTGACAGACATAGAAGAGACCACCAAATGCCGTACGCTTCCAAAGCTGTTTTCCGAAAAGATCTTGAAAACGGTACGTTTTAGAGGTATGCTCCAAACGCGTTTCATCAAGCTCCGCAAGTGGACCGATATGCTTCTTCACGATTTCCCTTGCTTCCTCCACACGCCCCATGCTAATGAGCCATCTAGGTGATTCAGGTGTTCCAATCCGAAGCAACAGGACAATAACCGCTGGAATGGCTGCACTTGCAAGCATCCACCGCCAGGAATCCGGGCCGGTCTTTAGCAGATAATAACCAACAACGTTGGAGACTACATAACCGACGGTCCACATGACATTTAAGAAAGAAAGTAGAAAACCTCGATGTTTTCTAGGCGCGAACTCAGCAAGCAGCGTCGACCCAATCGCGTAATCGCCACCCAGAGCAAAACCGATCAATATACGAAGGATGAACAGAATCGTAGGATCTTGCACAAAGAATTGCAAGAAAGATGCTAAAGCAATGACTACGAAGTTACCAAGGAAGATTTTCTGTCTACCTATACGGTCGGACAATCCTCCGAGTAGCAGACTGCCGAAAAAAAGTCCGATCAACGCTGAACTTCCGATTAGTCCACTCCAAATCGGGCTAAGGCTCATTTGAGGTCCAATCAAAGTCAGTGCCATTCCTATAATACCAAGAGCATAACCATCGGAAAAATTAGACCCAAACGTAAGCGCTGTAATTTTAAGATGAAATTTATTGAGTGGAGCGTCATCAATCTTATAAGGTTTCATGGATAGTTGTACGGACATAGCAGTAACCCCCGTTTATGAAAATCGATTTTATAACATATGTGACTAAGTCCTCCGGAGGCAAGTAACCTCATTTTAACATGAATAAATGGTACATCTTTTCCTGCAAATATATCTGGTTAAGAGTCAATGTCCCCCCTCCATAATGTCAAGTAACTTATTGCCAAACACTAGCACGATTTTGCTTTCCATTTTAGAACCAGAATGATCTGATCGTTATTGAATGCGACTAAAAAAGGGAAACACTCGATTCCTTTTATTAGTTCCAAAGCGACTTAAAGCGTTTTCAAATTATCGGTGTTCTTTTGATAATGGCTGATGTAAATAAATTATAGTCGCTCAATATGGATTGTGCTCTAGATAATAATTCGGATTACTAGCACAATATTGCTTTAAGAAGTGCAGATGACAAAGTATTTGAAAAGTTTTGGAGCGGCCATGATTCATACAGCATACCCAGTTATGCAATAAAAATAACCACCCAGCAGCTGCTGAATGGTTATTTTTAATAGGGGACGAACTCCACAAGGCATATAGCGATTATTCTCGCCTTATTCCCTTTTCTTTAAGCAGCTTCATGTAAAATCCTCCCACGACGCTGCGATGCTGGAAATTCAGCTGCCGTGCGGTAATCGTATCCGTCCAATCGGAGAAAGCTACCCGATCGGGTGTGTCGTTTATCATTTTCCACAACGGTTCCACTAGCTTGATAAAATCGTCCCGATCCGTCGCGAGCGAAGCTGACCATATGAGCCAATCCGCTTTCGTATAGGTTTCCCGGCTATCCAGCGGAGTACCGTATTCATTTCGCTGCTTCAAATACCATTCCACTTCCCTATGGATGATCTCTTCGCCGAATAAATCCGTGCCGAATATTAAATCCCATATTAAGTTGTACTTCAAGCTCCAAGTACCTTCTTGACCGAACGCAAGTTTAGAGTGATCCCCGTCGTCCGCAAGCATTTTCCATTTACTCGCCATTTCCCTTGCCAAGCTTAAATAACGCTCCGACTCCACGTCATTATCCATATAGGCCATAAGTATGGAGTAACTCGCTACGCCCATAATGGCTTTGACAGACAGGTTTGCGTTACGTTCCAAATGTCCGGCAAAATCATCCGTGCATAGTTGGTTGTCCGGGTCTAGACCGAATTCCAATAAATAATGAGTCCATTGTTCCAGCAAATCCAAATTCTCTCTCGCGAAATTTACTTTGCCCCCTGCTAAACAAACGGCAGCCGCCATGATCAGCATATTGCCGCATTCCTCAACGGGCATTTGCCCTTCCCTTGCATTATCGCTATATACCTGGCCATTGCCTAGCGGATATTGTCCTATATCATGGGGAGCGAACTCAAAAGTCCAAGCGTCGGTTCTGGCATATTGATAGATCGGCCGGATCATCGCTTCAACGAGTTCAGGGTTATACAGAAGGAATAACGGAACGGAAGGGTAACTTACATCCACAGTGGCCATGCAGCCATTGCTATAGCACTCTTTTGAGAGAAACAACGGATCCCCGTTCAAATCGGTCACAAGTTTATGGGCAGCGATAGCCTGCCGGTAAGATAGAGCGAGTATATCCGCATATTTCTCGCCACCCGCCTCAATGGCATCATCAAGTAATTGCCGGTCAAACTCCGTGCATCGCACCATTAATTGTTCGTAATCCGAGAAAGCTTCGGCAATCATCTCCATCGTGCTCTTGCCGTTTCTTTTCCAATAGGCCTGCAGCTTATCGCCGAAATATTCCACTGCATAGATGTCGTCGTAGGCGAGCACGACCAAGTTTTTGACCAGGTCTGCGCCCAACTCGCCCGCTTCGAACACAACCGCCATCACCGGCTTGCCGTCCGCGACCTCCAAAGGCATTCCAAGTGCTTTCCCGGCAACGATTTCCCCGTTTCTTGCGAATGTTTTGCGAATATTGGCCGAATCCACATAGGTCCTAACACGGTCCGAACTCTGCGTGCATAGATAGAAATCGCCCCAGTCGATACGTAAATCGTCTCCCGACTTGTTCAAATAGTTCATCTCAGCATGACTCATTCGCTGCCAAACGATTCCTTCATTCTCCCCTTGTTCCCAAACGACAGATTGCCGCGGGTGGTCAACACACCATTCGCCTGTTACGTCGAAATAGATCTGCACGTCATGAGATTTCCCATCTGTCGAACGGACCTCCAACGAAACATAGGAAGCAGGCCGAGATAAAACATCCATATCCTCCAAAAGCAAAGGGGTAATAAATCGAACATCGAGCGCTACACCGGCAGCTTCGAAGGAATACGCGCTGCATAGCGGAGAGACGGACAAACGAGTTTGTTCCATTGCTGGCGGCTCCGTGAAATATCGTTCGACGCTAGATTCTACTCGCCCAGCAAAACGCCAAGTCGTCCCGTCGATTCGGATTAATCCCGTCATGGCTTGCCTTTGACCCGTCCAATGGCGCGTGAAATCATCCGTAAGTCGATCAGCCGAAGACCATACGCTAAAATAGGGATCTACGGTTACAAGCGGAACAGCCGACGGTCGAAACGTACCCTCAGTCATGAGACAACACCCTTTCTATGCACATCAAGAGTTATATATATAATATAATAAATATGATTATGCATATATGTCAATGATAGTTTTCGTAGTCTTTGAAAAGGCAAAAGCCGATTAAGAGTCGCTTGACTCCTAACCGGCATTTGTCACATCATTTGCTTCATTTACGCCTCAAATGCTGCCCTTCTGGTGCTTCATTCGTCTTCTATCGTCATGGACCGTCTCTGTTCTCTTCTCGAAACTCCCGAGGTGATTTACCGTTTAGCTTGCGGAATAGCTTCGAAAAATAATGCAAAGACGAAAATCCGTGTTTGTCTGCGATCTCAGTGATATTCAGATTCGTAAAGAGGAGGTCGTCCTTCGCCCGGTTGATCCTGAATTGGATGACATACTGTGTTGGAGGCAATCCAGTTGCATCTTTGAACAAATCAAAGAAGTAACCACGGCTTATGCGCAGCTCCCTGTAATAGATTTCCAAAGGCTGCAGTTTGCCTTGTACCAGATCCTGATCCAATCGCTCGAGCAGCTTGGACATGCGGAGATTGGGGATATGCTCCTCTTTCAGGGCAAAGGTTAGAAAAAATTCGATAAACTGCTGAAAGCTGCTCTGGATCTTTAGGCTGCGAACGTACGTCCGTTGGTTTGTATAGTAATTTTCGGTATAAAACTTCTCGAATAAATCCATCCACAGCCGCAGCTTCTCCACTTTCACATGCTCAGGTAACGAATAAGGAAATGCAGGTCCGATCAGATCAGCAACCAGAGTGGCTGCATCATAACAGATCGTGCTCGGGTGGCTGAACTCAGCCCGACGATCAACGTATGACCAATCGAAATAACAGCAGACGTGGACCATCGGGTCTTGGCTGTCCGCAACCCAATGGTGAGGCTGCCCTGCTGGTATGTACACGAGAGAGCCGGCTACTGTTTCATAAGTGCGACCATTCGTGTGAATGACACCTCTTCCCTCGCTGATCAAATATAGGGAGGAGGCATAACAGATCCGATTGTTGCTCGTCTGTCCTTTGGAGAATGGATACCGGGTTGCAAAGTACACGTAAGGATGTAAGTCGGCGAAATCCAATCACGATCACCACCTTATTAGTAAAAATTAATTTGTAATTGATATGACGATTGTACAAATAATTGACGATTTTGCAAATACAAAATAAACCGAATACTGTAATATTTCTAAGTAAGGACGAAGATTTCTAAGGAGGATTTAACATGTTAGATAGCAAATATTTGTTGACGGATGAGCAAATGATGCAGTTTATTACCAAAGGATATCTGGTACTTCAGAACGACATGCCTCATCAGCTTCATTTGAGCATCATGAACCAGATCCATCACGTTATGCATAATGAAGGCAACCCTGGGAACAACATTCTGCCCCGTGTCCCGGACATTCAGCAGCTGTTCGATACACCTGTCGTCAAGGGAGCCTTAAGCAGTGTTCTTGGGCCAGACTATTACATGCATCCACATCGTCACTGTCATTACAACCAACCAGGCAATCAGACGCCAGGCGGTGGAAAATGGCACAAAGACGGCTATTGGTCTTCCATGCGCAGCCATCGACCGTGGTGGGCGATGATTTTCTATTACACCCACGATATTACCGAAGATTTAGGGCCTACTGCGATCATGCCAGGCACCCAATACTACGAAAAATTCCTCGGCGACCAAGGTGAGACGCTGCTGCCCACAGGCAAAGCCGGTACGATGGTACTTGTGCATTTCGACTTGTGGCATAAAGCTTCGCTTAATGTATCTGAACTAGATCGGTATATGCTCAAGTTTCAATTTCTCAGATTAAGCGCACCTGAGTATCCGAGCTGGAATCATCAAAGCAAGGAGATGATTGTGCCGGAAGGAACGCCAGCTATCCATTTGAATCTATGGCAAGACGTATGGGATTGGCTACGCGGAGAACCTACGGCTAAGCAGGTTGCCACTCCAAAGGACGAGGAGCGCGTATTGGCATTACGGCAAGAGCTTGAGGCAGAGAATGCGGCCGTTCGCGGGCGGGCGGCGGATGAATTGGGACGCATCGGAGCAGAAGCAGCTTCTTGCGCTCCTTCGCTAGGGCTTCTATTAAACGATCCGGTGGAAACGACCGCTTTGAATGCAGCCTATGCGCTTGGACAACTTGGAACTCAAGGGCTCGACATGCTGATCAAGCAAATTACGGAGGGGTCGAACCTGATAGCGGAACGGGCCGCATATGGATTGCAAGGAGCAGGCATTGAGGCGATTCCCGAGCTTCTCCGTGTTATGAAGCATGAAAATGAGAAGCGCAGGGCGTTGGCGGTTTTCGTACTCGGGATGATAGGATCTTCCGAAGGTGAAGTGGTACCTTCATTGATCTCCAGCTTGCAGGATCAGAGCGAGTGGGTTCGCCGGAATGCGGTTGAATCATTAGGTATGCTCAAACTAGCCGGTGATCAGGTTGTTTCGGCATTAGCGAAAGTATTGAAGGATTCTCTACGATATGAGCCTGACGATGCTTCAGAATCGGATCAACCGGAATCGAAAAAGTCATATGAAAGCGATCAGCCCTACATTACCAATAAGGTCGGCTATACGGCGGCACTTTCACTGCTGCGCACGGGTAAATCTGGCGATGTCAAAGATGCTGTCCGCTCTTTGGAACAAGCGCTATACAGCAAGGACCGTTACGTTAGAGCCTATGCAGCGGAAACACTCACCCATCTAAGAACGGACGATGCGGTTGATATCTTGATCCGATATTACCGCACTTCACGCTGGTGTCCGGATACAAGTAAAGCCAGTACTTTCTAGACTGCCTTTTTACGAACTCAAAACAAAAGCGGGGCTATCCTATAAGTAGATAAATCTACTTGAGGATAGCCCTTAAGTTCTTTTGAGCTGATGGAACGCTCGAATCGTATTCAGCATGAACTGAATACTTCCATTGGACATTTTCCAATGGAATTGGCTTCCAGACTGTCCATTCCCTACTTCCACTGGATTTAATCCAATGGAAGTAGCATTCAGCCATGCTACTTCTCACTAGAACAGTCGTCATGAACCGGTTCGGCCACAAACCGGGGATTATGCTAAAATATATATTTTAATTTATTGATACTTCAATAAACCACCTGTACTCCCCAAGAGCTTCAACAGTAGCCGTTTCGTTTTGTCCCATCGCATGGGCAAGATCATCCATCTTTCCTGTCGCAGGCTCGATTGCAAAATGATAATGACCGCCATATCCACCGTAATTAGCCCAAATGGCTAGATAAGGCACTTGTTCCGGAGGAAAACGGAGCGTAACCGTTTCGCCTGTCGCAGGATCGCTAAGCTGGGCCCAACCGTGCTTAACCTTATCTGCGAAATAATATTTTTCTGCAAATTCCCCTTCTGCCGGCTCGATTTTGCTAAGATCTACGCTTCCATTATCCGTTTGAATGAGAGGCCAAGGTTTCCTGTCCTGAAAGACGCCAAGACGCTGCTGTTCAGAATAAGAGATCTCAATTTGTTTCATGTCGTTCGGAACGTTCAAAATCATTCCTTCTCGGACTTGAAATAAGGGATGTGCCGCCCAAAGAAAGGAAAAAGGCGATAAGGAATGATTCTTTACACAATAATCAATTCGCAAGGTGTCTTCCTCTGCAAAAGAATATACCTTTTCCAATGTATATGGAAAATGCACACTATTCACTTGGCAGTATAGCTCATCCCCCACACATTGACTGCTCCATTCTAAGGACCATACCTCCCCATGGTCTGGAATCATCTGGTTCTGCCACGGTTTTTCCGGATAGAAGCACTTATTAATGCTTGGAAACATTTCATCCCATCCGCTCTCATCTCCAGTCGCAAAGGATGAACCATAACCTGTGTTTCCCAGCGGTTTACCGCTTCGCCAGAGCCACTCCCGATTCGTCTTTCGATTCACAAGCGAGGCTACCTTGCTGCCAAGCGCAGGAATCACGGTTAACGAAATGCCGTTTGTTTGTCCAACCCAAGATAAATAACCTTCACTTTCGATTTGTGTCCAACTTCCCAAGTCTATCCCTCACTTCATCCTTTTTGATAACCCTGCAAATAGGATAGCTCATTTGCTTATTCGCACAAACGAAGGTGAGTACTTGCCCCTTGATGATTTTTATCTAAACGGAGCACTTCTTCCAATTGCCATTTGGCTTGTTCAAGCTTGCCTATTCCAATGAAGCCGAGCGCCATCATGTAGTTGCAATGAATTTCGTTGCGCTTGTTAAGATCATCCTCGAACACAAGGAAATCCGGCAGCGAGACGGCGAAATAATCGAATTTTACTTGATCAAAAATATGCTTTTCGGAATAATCAATGAGCTTGTTGAATCGGCGCTTAGCTTCTTTGTCATTTTGCTGCTTCAACCATGCTAAGCCTTGGTAAAAAATCATATCCGGCGGCTGATCGTTGTAGTACATCACGCTGGCCGGCTCATCCAAGCCAAAGGACGCCTTCTCGAACGACGCTATCGCGTTAGCTGTCATTTTCAGACCCTCAAACGCACAGCCTAAATAGTAATAGATATGGTTCTCTTGCGCGCCTGCTAGCTTTCCTTCACCGAGGTTTTCTGGAAAATGAAGCGCCTTATGCAAAAGTTCAAGTGCTTTCTCGTATTTCGCTTCATCTAAAGCGCGTTTGGCGAGCTCTACATGTGAATAGACGTATTGACCGGTGACTTTGCCTTCCCCGCCTTCCCATGGATGGAACTTCCGTGAGGCTAGAGAGGCTGCAGCCTGCTCGTGCTTGCCTTGAGAATTGAGCAATGTAACGTATTCCAAATAGAGATCGTCGCGCTGAACAACTAGAGCCTTGTGCTTTTCAAGTTTTTCAAAACGACTTTCCGGAGAGTAACCCAGCTTTTTGTAAAGCTGATCAAGCTCATAAAACACTCTTGCGTCATTCTGTTGGCTCTCAAACGCTGTTTCTAAGGACATAAGCGCCGCTTGAGCATCGCCGCGTTTATTGAAATAAGCCAGCGCTAAGTTGCGGTGAACAGTCGCGAAATCGCCGCGAATATCTCTGGACGACTCCCAATGGCCGATTGCGTCCTCGTAGCGTCTCTTGTCATACAGCAAGTTACCTAAATAGTAATGCGCTTTATCATCATTGGCATTGGAAGCAATGGCGCTTTCCAATATAAGCAGATCGAACCAATTGTTCGGGAAGCAGTAATCCGGCGACGCTGCATTTCCTTGCTGCCGATGTTTCGCTGCGACATCCGGGTAGCCCGCTTTCTCATTTAAGTAACCAAGGGTGTAGTGCAGCATCGGGTATGCATCCGTGCTATCGTTCTGAACGATTCGATTCAGCACTTCAATCGCCTCGGTATACAAACCACTTCCGGCATAGTCCGATACAAGGTTCAAGTAATTATGAGCATCACCGCGCATGAGTTGGACTAATTCTCCAAGCACACGATCAGCATTATCTCGGTCTCCTTGGGCTACATTCACTAGATAGCATTCGTTATATGCTGCAAAATCGGCAATATCAAGCTTAAGTGTTTCTTGGGCAAAAGTGAGCGCGTCCTCGTTGAATCCTAATTTACGCAGCAGCACCGTTTTCAAATGACGCGCCTTGTAGTTATGCGCATTACGGATGAGCGAACGCTCAACCAATTCAAGCGCCTCTTCATAATTCCCTTTTTCGCAGGCGATCTGAGCGAGCGAGAAATAGCCGCTGTCCTGCCAAGCAGCAGACCAGACCGCTTTATAAAAGGCGGCGAATGCTTCATCCAAGCGACCTTGCATTTTCAGCGATATGCCCAACTGATAGAAAGCTTCGCTGTCGTACGGATTAGGGTTACGCCACGTAAGCGACTTCACCGCCGTGCGGAAATGCCCTTCGGCCTCGCGGAACAAACAGCGGCGTAGCAGCAGCGTTCCATACGCGACATTAATGCGAATATCGTTCGGATCGCGCTTGAGCCCCTCCAAATAATAATCCTCCGGCTCGAATGTAGCATGACGGTACTGCTCTAGGTGCAGTCCAGCCAAGTATAGCTGCTCGTTCGACATCAGTTCCTGAGGTTCTGGAAGCGGTTTGGCTGCATCTGGCGCCTGCTCAATCGATGGTTTGACAGGACGGTAGGATACGAGCAGTTCGCCTTTATGATCCCAAACTTGCACGAGCAAATCATGCGGTTTATCGGCTTCATCAAGTATAATCACCGATTTATACGTGGACACTGGCGATAATTCAAGCTTTTCTTTTAGATAGGTGCGCTGGCGGCTTTTAAGCTCTACAACGGCATCCGGGAAAATTGAAGTTGCATAAACATGCACAACAGCTTCACGGGTTGCTTCGTCGACTTCAAGATTAACTGCGGCATCAATCGTCGCATTTTTGACGACCCCAATATTTTTGTACGGCATAAAGTACTGCTTAAACGATTTCTCTTCATAGGGCTGCAGCCAAGTAAAATCCGGTTGATTATCGGTATATACACCGGTCATCAATTCGATATACGGCCCGTCTTCGTCGGTCAGATTGCGGTCCCATGCTTGCCCGAACTCGCCGTTCCCCCACGTCCATTGCTTTTTCCCTGGGGAAATATGGTGGTTAGCGACGTGCAAAAGCCCTGCCTGTACGCCGTGATCATAACCGCCGACAAAATTGTAATCGGATTTGTATGCCATATAAGAAGTTGGAACTGGAATATTCTTGTACCGTGAGATATCAACGCCGGCGGAATAGTCCATTTTGTAGTATGTGCCGGTTGCAATCGGGAATCGGGACACATCCCGCTTGCCGTGATCGAATACGGCCGTCACGTCCTGCGGAAATACGGATTGCGTATGTTCGTTAACGGCAACTGCTGGATTCGCCCACCATAGGAAGGTTTGCGGTTCTGGTGTACGGTTGTAAAGCTGCGCCGAGATCTCCAAGTACGCCTTACCTGGATACAACGTAAAACCGGCGGTTACCTTCGTGCCATACATGCGATCAATCTCGCTCACCCATGCTGTTGCGCTGCCATCCTCATTCACCGCATAACGATATTCTACGGGGCCGAACGTGTTGGGACGGTGATGCTGCGGCCAGTTGAATTCGATACCTCCTGAGATCCACGGTCCGGCGAGACCAACAAGCGCAGGCTTGATCACTCTGTTGTAATAAACGAAATCGTATTGATTCGTTTTGTCCAGCGCCCGATAGATCCGTCCACCGAGCTCCGGCATCATTTCAATTCGAACATATTCGTTTTCAAGAATAACCAGTCGATAGCTTTTCATCACTTTCTCGTCTTCTATTTTATCAATGACAGGATGCGGATAGACGCGGCCGAGCTGCCTTGATACACCCGTTTTTCCAAGAACATTGGGTTTGGATTAGGCGCTCCGATTTCGTAGGTGGGAATTTCCACTGTTTCTTCCCATACTCGAACTGATTGAACGTTATGCTGAGCCACTGAATCTGTCTTTTCATTCCTCATTGGATGACCTCCTGCTAGATGATATCTCTAATTTACTTCTAGAATATCGTTCTGCCAATTGACGAAATGCGGTTTATGATGGATGATATTCTTATTTCAACAAGAGGTGTGAGATTTATGGAAACGATTATGAAGCCGGAGGGCTTCCAAGAGGAATTGCTTCATGTCATGCCCGAATATATTGTGAAAGAATTAGAGCAATCGGAATTGACCAAGCACCTATATATCAGCGATATCGGCGTATTCCCGCGAGCCCAGTACCATTATCGGGAACGTTCTGACGGCTGCAACGCCCATATTGTTATCTATTGCACTGATGGCGAAGGATGGATCGAGCTTGAAAATCGCAAGCCGCTGCAATTAACCGCGCGTCAATTGGCCGTCATACCTGCAGGTATTCCGCATCGTTACGGAGCATCTTCCCATTTACCATGGAGTATTCACTGGTTTCATTTGCATGGCGATCATGCCGCTCCATTATTCAAAATGTACAATTTGTACGAAGGCTCCATTTATCTTCCGCATAGCATTAACACAAAGTTTCTGACGGAATTCGAACACTGCTATGAATTGCTTTCGAACAAGGCATATTCCATGGCGATACATGTACATGTTTCTAATGTGTTTCGGGAGCTTTTGAGCGATATTGGCATGAGTTCAGCGGGGTCTACGCAAGACAAAAAAAGGGAGAACTATATGGGAAGCGCCATCCGGTACATGAACGACCATATGGAGGTTTCCATTACACTCTCAGATCTAGCCAAGCATACTGGGGTATCGAAACAGCATTTGATTTTTTTATTCAAGAAGGAAACCAGCTTTCCGCCAGTGGAGTACTTTTTACGTCTCAAAATACAAAAAGCGAGCCAAATGCTCGACCTGACCGCCCTCACGATCAAGGAAATCGGAAGCGCGATCGGCATATCCGATGCCTACTACTTCTCAAGACTTTTTAAGAAAATGATGGGAGTTTCCCCAACCGAATATCGCAAAATTCCGAAAGGGTAGCGATGATTTACCTAAGAATAGACCCTGCATAATTGTGCACGAAATGTCGGATGGATATATGCAATTCCTGCTATTCTTTGGATAAAGGAGGTCAGATAAATGGATTTGCTTACAAACATGAATGGTGCTTTAAGGTACATTGAAGATAATCTTGCAAACGATATTGATTTTAAAGAAGTAGCAAGATGCGCTTTCTGTTCTGAATACCATTTTAAAAGGATGTTTTCCTTCCTTGCAGGTATTTCGCTGTCCGAATACATCCGCCGCAGACGCCTTACTCTTGCAGCATTTGAGCTTAAAGGCAGCAGTGTAAAGGTCATTGACATTGCAGTGAAATACGGGTACAACTCACCAGATTCTTTTGCAAGAGCTTTTCAAAATTTGCATGGCATAACACCATCAGAAGCCAGAAATAATGGCCATTCACTTAAAGCCTATCCACCAATGACCTTCCAGTTATCCATCAAAGGAGGAAATGAAATGATCTACCGAATTGAGGAAAAAGAGGCATTTCGCATTGTTGGCATTCAGAAACGAATTCCTATCCAATTCAACGGGGTAAATCCGGAGATTGCTTCTATGTGGAAAGGTTTAGATGGTGAAACGATCAATAACCTTAAACACCTTTCTAATGTCGCACCTATGGGACTGCTTAGTGCATCCACAAACTTTTCTGAGGGCAGGATGGAGGAAAAAGGGGATTTTGATCACTATATTGGCGTAGCAACAACGAAGGAGTGTCCAGATAACCTAACACAACTTGATGTTTCTGCCTCAACATGGGCTGTATTCGAAGCAATCGGACCCTTCCCTGATACACTGCAAAATGTATGGGGACGCATTTATTCCGAATGGTTTCCATCCTCAAACTATGAATCAATAGAAGGTCCAGAAATCCTTTGGAATGAGAATAATGATGTAACCTCACCAACTTTTAAAAGTGAAATATGGATACCGATTTTGAAAAAGTAATACGATGTTTCATAAATAAATGTAAAACGGAGCCCGCGTAGCTCCGTTTATTTTGTGCCCCCTACTATTCTCAAGACTGTTGAAAATAACCGCACAACTGGATATACAAGGTCGCTTAAACATGTGATGAATAAAGAAACTTTCATAAGATCTGTGCCTGCTCTAAAGAGAAATGAAGCTTGATTTCCTTCTGAGCATCCTTGCTGCTCCATTGCGCGAGACGATAGTTGCCATTTCGATTCGGCATCAACCCAGGAAGAAGCTCAAGTTCGACATCGCCAGTTTCACCTTCAGGCTGAATAGCATAGATGGCATTTGAATAAAAGACGAAAAGCTTATTCCCATCCACACGGATGAGCGTCTCATCGGTTCCGTTCGTCACGAGCACCGGAACCGTTACACCAATTGCGGATAATTCCGTATCCTCTGCAGCCTCCACAGACCATGCCGTTGTCACGCCATCGTGTGCAATGTGATAAGTTTCTGTGATCGCCGCTACACCCTCGATGCCAGGCCTTGGCATCAAATCACCGATAGCTCGTAAAATAGCTGGGTGTTGATCCTCATCCGGTGAACGCAAATCCATGTCGTTTATTAGCTGAAGTCCCGTAGACTCGTAGCGTAGTTTGAAAGATAGCACATCGCCATTTTCCTCCCCACTTTCAAGCAAAGCATGCCAATGCAGCTTTTCAGGATGGGTTGGCGCCCCGTCCTCATTCAAGGAATGAAACGTTTCGTGCTTTCTTCTGCCATAGTTAGCTAACCTGTGCCACGTACCGTGTGCATCCCTCCATGTCAAGCCTATAGCTGCTGGCGAATGGGGGCGCGGAATGATTTGTTTAGCCACAAAATAATTCAAATGAATATTTCCGTTGAGCCCAGCTATCCCCATCGAGAGCGCCGTTTCCTCCAGATAATCCGCTTTGTGAAGCCGCACCCATCCGGTTGCGTCGTGACCCATTTGCGCTGCCGTATCCATCACGAGGTGATAACCACCTTGCTGAGGTCCCGTAGTGGCATAGATCCGGTTGAAGGAATCAATGGGCACCACATATCCGCCCAAATCGGCCGGTGTTGCCTTTTCGGAAATGCTATCGTCAGCACTTTCAAAGCACGAAGCAGCAATTTGAGCGGCATACAAGCTGTATGTCGAATAATAGGCATAGAACTCCCAACCATTTCGTAGCCCGCTATCAAACCTATTTTTCAACAACCGAAATTGGGTGGGATCCTCTATCCAGCGCAGAATGGATTGTAGCGCTTTTCGTGCAGCTCGCTTGAAGATACCTGCCCATTCTTGATCTCCTTCTTTGGCATAAAGCGTGGCTTCCCGTTCACACAGATTGGCAAAGGTCAGTTCATTCCAAATAATCTGGTTACTCCTGCCTCCGCAGCTCGTTCCCCCGGTGGTAGACTGCATAAACAGCATCGTTTGAGCACCTTTGCGAAGCTGCATTTCTAGAAATGTCTTCCATTCGCCGTTATAACCGGCATCTATTAACCCGCTAAGCTGTTGACGCGCAGCCAAATCATAGGCGACCGGAATATTCGGATCGCGGTATAGCCCTTCACGCGTAAAACGCGGCATTTGCGGTTTCAAATACTTATCAATGAAAGCCATAGAGTCCGTGAACCCTTCATTTAGCCTCATCATTTCGCCATGCATGGCATAAGTAGCCCAGTTACGGATGGTACGGATATCTGGAAAACTTCGAACCGTTTGGCAATACGTTACCTCAGGCTCAACGTTGGACAAACTGGCTTTCCAGCTATCGCTTCGCTCCTTATCTACAATCGGCGCCAAAAGCTGATACGCCCTAACCAGCATGTGCGTCGTGAAATCGGCATGATCGTCAGGAACTTTATTCTCACCCAAACAGGTACTGGCCCAATCCATCGCGAGCAGAATCTGTTCTTTGAGATTCTTGCAGCGATCGTTGGCTAGTAGAATAGCTCCGGCTTTTACAAATGCAGCGGTTGCATATTCGTGTTCTTTCCCATCGTCTGGATCCAGAATCCCCCCGTATTCACATAAAAATGGGGCAAATTGACGAACTCGCGCTTCGGAAAAGTCCAAATATTTGTCACGAGTTAACCCGGTTTCTTCGAAATCATCTAACTTGCCTTTTTGTTTAAATGCGTCGATGTCTTGCTGAATAGGGTTTACCCCGGATAAGCTTTCTAAATAGTCCAGTTCGTTTGCTGTAAACATGCCGTACCTCCGATTATATGTCCTGTCAACCGGCTGTTGTTACATTAAACACTCCATTTTACGCCACAGCCGCTGCCCTTCCGGTGCTTCTTTCCATGGCTCGAAATGTGGCAGCATCACCTCATGCCAATTGTCCGGAGAATGTTTGGTTGTTAGTAATCCTTGGCGTTTCCTTGTACTGATCCTAGATGGTAACTCGTGATAGGAGAATAAAAACCTTCCAAAAGAACCGATCATATAAGTTGAATTAAAGCTGTCTGGTGACTCTTCCTGCTTCTGATAATGATAAAAGATATAGCTCGAAGCCATTTCTGGTTTCAATCTGGCTATTGAGCCAACCCGCTCCTCGACCGATCGGCTGCCGCTCCAGAAATCCGTGTTTTCTGGCACCCCGTCGTGAAAAACGTCTATCATTGGGATCGCAAGCCTGTGCAGCGTCTCACTAGAATTGACGTCATGATCAGGTTCGGTTGGCCACTTCTCTAAGTATCGCTCAAAAGACATCGGCCAATCCCAGTTTGGAACACTCTGACCACCTGATACCTCGGCATAGACGCAAACATACAGATCGCAAGCGAAAACCGAGACATTCGATAGTCCTAACGCTGCCCATTCTTCACGAAGCGTGTTTGCATCTTCTTTAACGATTTGCTGAAATTCGCTTATTATCCCTTTGCGAAGTTGAGAGTAGTAGAGGAGTCTATGTATCATGCTTCGCTATCCCCAATCCCCCAATAAAATGTCCTAGCATTGTGAATGCGTACACTTGCACGCGCCATGTCGTTCCACTCCTCAGGCAGCAGCTGCTCGAATAATTGAACAACATCGTTATAGGTACCGGCCATCAAAGCTACCGGCCAATCACTACCGTACATAATGCGATTAGGACCAAATCGTTCCGCAGTGTGACGGATATAAGGTACTAACAGATGTGGATTCATTCCGCCAGCCGGTGTGATCATACCTGACCATTTGCAATACACGTTAGGAAATGCGGATAACTCATCGATGTATGCCGACCAAGGCTCGATTTCACCAGTACGAATAGGCGGACCGCCTAGATGGTTAATAACCGCCTTTAAGTTAGGTACGGACTTTAAGTATTTTATTACGGTTGGCATCTGATCTGGTCCGATCAGCAGGTCGATGGGAAAACCATCTTCCTCCAACAGACGAAGATGCTCTAACAGACGATCCGGTACTTGCTCTTTGCACTGCTCGAAGACGGAACGGTCCAGCCTAATCCCAACGAATTGTGGGTTGTTACGTAAACGTCTATATTCGTCAGCGAATGAATCTGCAAAAGGATCAAGCCAACCAACGACACCGAGGATTCGCTCATTTTTACCTGCTAGCTCAAGTAAATATTCCGTCTCTGCCACATTCGGTGCCGCCTGTACGGCGATAATTCCGCGTAATGCATTAGCATCTTCAAGACCAAACAGATCTGATGGCACATAATTTTGGTAAAGAACTTGATTGCTAGGTGTAAGCCAATGATAATCGCCACGCTCCAGCCTCCAGAAGTGGACATGGCTATCGAGATAGGCATGGTTAACATCTCTAGTAAATGATTGACGAATAGAGTTCATGGATTACATACTCTCCTCATTTTTACTCCCTATACTTGGTTACGGCCTCGGATAAGTTTCGCCGTCCCTCCTGCCACTTCTGCACTCCATGGCGTCTCATAGGTCGGTTGATTCACGTAGCGTTTCATATGAAGCTTCAATTGAATTCCTGCTCCTGGAGCAAGGGTAACCGGTAACCATTTGCCATCGAGCTCTCCATCGCCAACCTTCTGACCGCTTTGATTAAAGCTCTCCATATAAGTAAACTGGTGCTCACCGAAGCTGCCAGCTTGTACGATCAACTCACGTTCTTTGAACGCTGATAGGTTCACAAGTGTTAGGGTTACAAACTCATCACCCAGCGCTTCTACCAAAGCACCGATGTCCTCTGGAAGGCCGCATCGTTTACGGTCTGCGTCGAAATAACGTACTCTCGCATGCTGTAACCCGCCATGGGAGATGTGCATAGGGGCGCCTAGCATCATTTGCAGTAATCCTTCAAAATAGACAGGAGAATATTCCTGCCACTCATGAATACTGTAGGGATGATCCCAATCCCAGCTGGTTGGATCTCCCTTAGGAGAGCGAAGCTTTTCCAATTGGTTGGCGATTAGCTCCAGATTTTGCTGTAAAATACGCTCTGGATAGTCAGGGAATTGCCCTCGCATATATAAGTACCATGGCACCGTATTTGCAATATAATGCTTGGTTTCCTTACGAGTTACAGGGTTTCTGCCAGAAATAGTGGGCATATCGATCAATCGGAAATGATCTTCATAGGGAATCCGGTCTACACGTGCCGCATCTTCCTCAGCCATCGAGATCGTCCATAAATAAATGGGGTAGGTTGGAACTTGGATTCGGTAGTCCGTCCACCCGGCATCAAAATGCTTATTCGGAACGTGCCATTTCCCATTGATTTCTTTCCCTAGATCCCAGTTTCGGTCCAATTGCGAACGTGCCAAATCTAACTTGCTTCGATCACCAGAAAGGAGCACAGCGTTCATGCCAGCATTGGTTAGCGGTTCAATGATGGACATGAAACCGTGCGGCCAACGGTAGCCGTAGTAACCCCCCCACCATTTGCCATCGTTGTACTCTCCAATAATATCGTTTAATCCAACGTTGTCTGGAATTAACCCGCCGTTACGCAGTGTGCGCTCTTCCCAAGCGTTCAAATAGTCTAATACCCACTGCCGATAGGATTCATCGCCCGTGTACATAAACGCATTCGTGATCAACCCCGTTGTGTTCAAGTTAAGCGGGACATCTCCTTTCGCTTTCCGTTCATTCATTCTGGTAATGATTTCTCCGTAAATGGCATCGTCTGACCACTTACACTTACCGCTTGCGAAGTCAACACCAGGAATATCCTCGAATGGCGCCAAATAATCATCGAGCACACCTCGATGTGTTACCCAGTCCTCTTCCGTCATCTGAAAGCGTGGTCCCTTACTGCCTGTAATAGGCGAGCGCATCAGCTTTCGTTCTGCATCATAGTTCGGCACTTCCGGATTCTTTCCTGTATATAACTCGGCAAACTTGACTGCTCGCTGACTATTCTTCAGCAAATGCGGATCGGACAAGCCAAGGAAATAGAGATATAAGGAGCCTTCGCCATGGTGCATCCAGTCATAATAAGCATCAAATTCGTTATGAATCTGACCATATTCCGTCCATTGCCAAGTAATCGCATCATACATAAGGCGGGACAAGCGTAGAATCTCCTCATTACCCCCGAGTACGTAAAGGAGTGATAAATTCATGAACGCCTCATAAGGATCATCCGAGCCATCCATACCTGGCCACTCGTCTCTCCATACGATCGTTCCGTCCTCCCGCGTATAGCGACGCACATATTCCACCGCGGCCTCGTTCAGTGTATCGATTAGCTTCCGCTCCGTGAGCGCCCAAGTTGGCGCTGTCCACGAATCCCGCGCATAGATGGCAGCAGCCCAGGAATTGGATTTGTTTGTTGGTTTCATTGGATGCTCCCTCCTACCAGAATGTATCATGTACGCCGCGCAGCTTGCAGACTGCTTCTGCGAAGAAATAGTCGCCATAGATCATTGGGTTATTAACATGTGCTTGTTTCGGACGGTTGGCAGTTCCCATCCGTAGAATCGCTTCCTCGTTCGGATCATCCCAAGCTGTGTATTTTTCATTTAATTTAAAAATCAGCTTCTCAGCAGCACTTCGATATAGCTCAGACTCGCTCTTCGGCACCAACAAACTCAACTCCAGCATGCCGCTGGCTGCGCAAGCTGTCGCGCTTGAGTCCATTGCCATTCCTTCTTCCCAAGGAGCTCGGAAATCCCATGGCGGTAAACCATCTTCGGGAACATTGGCCAGGAAAAAATGCGCTGAACGCTTAGCTGCGTCGATATAACGTTGATCTCCCGTGTAGCGAGCGCTTAGTGCCATGCCGTATAACGCCCATGCGGTTCCGCGGGACCATGCTGAATCTGGCGAGTAGCCTTGTCCCCCCAGAGCTTCTTGTCTCTCTCCAGTCTCAGGATCGAAGCACACAATATGGTGAGAAGAGCCATCCGGACGAAGAAATTCACGCAACGTCGTATCCGCATGAAGAGCCGCCACGTGTTTAAAACGTGGATCGCCAGACTCCTCACTAGCCCAATATAGCAGCGGCAGATTCATCATGCAGTCAATGATCGCCCAACCAACCCGCTCCGGCTGGTTCCAGGCGCGAATAAACTGGCCTTTCGCATTGTAACGCCCAACTAGATGACTGGCTGCCGTCATGGCTCTCCGCTTCGAAATTTCACTACCAAGCAGCTTATACTGCGCCACGGAGGATAAGCTCCACATAAACCCTACGTCATGATGCAGCGGGTAATAGTCGGTAAGTACCGGGTCCATTAAGGCCTCGATCTGTGCAGCTGTAACTTTGAGTTCTTCAATCTTATTCTCACGATACACCAGCCACATCAAGCCCGGCCAGAACCCATTCGTCCACCAATCTGCTTCTTCACTTTCATATTTTCCATTATATGAGATATATGGAAAATCAGCACCAACTGACCGGCTCATTCGTTCCACTTTGCCGATGATTTTATCCCAAACTTCATCTACCCACGGTGCACGCGATGCATCCGTTCCAATGCTTGCATTTACGTTAGACATTCTTCAACATCCCCTATTACCATGTTATTGGCTGACCTGGAAATAAAGTAAGCAGCCGATCCAATTCATCCTGAGGTAAGCCAACTCCATCGCTATAGCTTGCATTAAGGGCAAGTGAGCGTAACGAAGTCGTTCCAGTTAATGTTACTGTAATGTCCGGACTAGAAAGGCTAAACCGCATAGCAGGCTCAATCAACCCTTTGGGCTCCGTCTTCCGTAAGAAGGCTATCTCTTGGATTCGACGCTGCGCTTCGGTAAACATGGGCGAATCCTGGTTCATAAATGGCGCTGGAGCCTCAGCAAGCAGACCCATTCCGAGAACACTTCCATTAATGACAGAAACACCATGCTCTCTGGCCGTCGGTAAAAGTTCATCCATGGCCGTATAATCGATAAGCATATAGCGACAGAACGTTTGTATCGAATCGATATGTCCTGACCGAATAAAGGGCAGCAGCAGCGATGGATTAAAAGCATTTACTCCTATGGCTCGAACCTTTCCCTGTTCCTTCAGCTTCAGAAAGGCGGGAATGGTTTCATTCATACCTATTTCCGAGTTCAACTCACTTAGTTCGTGCATTTGAATGAGATCCAGATAATCCGTCCCTAGGCGCTTAAGACTGTCCTCCACAGAACGAATCGTATTGTCGTACGTATAAGGCTCACCCCGCATAACAGCCTTACTCGCAAGAAATACTTGATCCCTTTTGCCCTGAAGCGCTTTCCCAATTCGGCGTTCGCTTTCTCCTCTTCCATATAGCGGTGCTGTATCGATAAAGTTGATCCCGAGCTCCAATGCCCGATCGATCACCTCAATTACTTGCTCATCTGTAACCGGACCGTAATCCCCGCCAAGCGGAGCGCCCCCAAGACCTAGCTTCGAAACCCGAGTTCCCGTTTTGCCAAATGTGGTATATTCCACTATGTTCACATCCTTATTTGTCTTAGTTAACTGATACTCCTATTATAATGCACTAGGTCGTTTTTTAGTTTTGCTGTATAACACTGAAATGTTGTTATTTTGCACAACCCAATGGTGTTACATGGATTACGCATAGTAAAAAAACCTCTTTATTCACAAAAAGAGACATTGTCTCCTAGTGTAATGAAGAGGTTTAACTAATCAACGCAAACAATCAACACCAAAAATAATGTTCATAATAGCAGGATTACATGATAAATAAGCAAGATTATTACTTCATCCAATTTAAAATTCAACTTACACTATAGATTGAGAGATGGATGTCACTTACCATCCAATGACTTCGAGATAAGGGGTGAGAAACATGAACAATCAATTAGAAGTTCAAATGTCGTGGTGGGCAATGGATAATCTGGATGTTTTTGCAGGAAACGCACTGTCCGACGAAGAAAAAATAGCCTTAATCGCTAGCAGTGGTTATGACGGCATTAATGGATTTCTTCCTTCACCTGAGAAAGCTGATTATTGGAAGCATCTATTAGACAAGTATCACCTTTCGTTCAGTGTAAACGCTTACCCAAAATCGGTTGAGGATTTGGCTGATTTCCTAGAAAGAGCAAGAGCCTTTGGTCGTATTGGATTTATTAATGCACAAGTCATGCAACCATTCATGACAGGTCAATCTGCCATTCAGCTATTGAAGGGAATTGAGCAACTGTCTAAGGATGCAGGAATTCCTGTTTTCGTTGAAACACACAGGGGTACTATTACCCAAGATTTAATACGTACCGTTGAATACGTTAGGGAACTAAAGTCTCTGCCTTTAACAATTGACTTTTCCCATTATATCGTCGCAGGGGAAATGCATACGGTTTCTCAAGAAGCGGACGAGTTACTGCTTGCATTACTTTCGAACACTTCTAGCATACACACACGAATATCGAACGGAGAGCAGATACAGATTGACCCAGGCGAGGAACAAAATCATCCTATGTTCTCCCATTTTATGAAGTGGTGGCAATTGGGAATGACAAATTGGCTGCTTCAGGCTAATACAAATGATGTATTCCCGGTCGTAATTGAACTAGGACCTCCCCCTTATGCAATTACAACGAATGAAGCAAGCGGGAGGAACAAAGAGATTAGTGACCGATGGCAGCAGTCTCTGTACTTGCAGCGTGTAGTAAGAGAACTATGGAGCACGATCGCACCCTAATTTTGAAGAAATAATCGATAATAGAAGTTCTTGTTTGTCGTAAATCATGAGACGTGCTCCGTTATTGGAGGGTATAGTTAAAAGTTTGGTGCGAGGGCAGGTAAATAGAAATCAGTTCAAATACAGATAAACAGTTGATCAAATCCAACTCTGTGGAGTGATTTCGAACATATAAGCTGCTAATCTGAGGATTGCAGGGAACGAGGATCCGCTATTTTGGTAATTATGTCGATGCAGGGCAGGTACGCGGAACGAGGGGGCGCTATTTTGGCGTTTTACTGGTTTTTACACCTCGAAAACGGGAAATAGCGGATCCTCGTTCCGTGAAAACGTGAAATACGCGTTTATGAGCAAAATAAGGCATATACGTTCCGCGAAAATCTGGTGATGCTGGGTGTGGCTTGAGTTTGGGATACAGATAGAAGAACTATGGGTGCGCGAGGGCAGGTAGATAATCAAGAAAATGTTACCAGATGGGTGAACATTATTTATTTGGCTACTTGGCAAAAAGAGCGGCTATATTGGAGAATCGATACGAAATGGACGGTTGAGCGGCTTAAGATATGGGACTGGTTGGGCTTAGTTTTCGGGAACCGAAAACCGCCTTCTTAGGTGGTCAAAAAAGAGCTGCCGAAGCAGCTCTTCCCTCTAAAAAATCAACTTAAAAATCTTCGACTCAGCTGGCTCCAAGCGAACGCTTATGTCTCCTGACGACTGATGGGCGGTTTTCTCCCAAAGATCATGCAGCTCGTACGTCGCATTTTGGGGCAGACCCAAACGCTCAATGGATATACGTTTCTCAACCGTTTCATCTTGATTATAGTTAAACACGGCTATAAAGCAGCTATCATCTGCCATTTGGAAAAACACATCATCAGACGCAGCATCGGTATTTCCCTCAAGCGGAATAAAGCTTTTTCCTGTCTTTGCAATTTTCAACAGCTCCGGTCGGGTCAACCAGTTCTCTGCTCTGGTCCTCGCTTCCTCTTTGCGGAAATCGTCCCCCATGAGAAGAACGGTTCCAGCAATAAGGGAAGCGTTTAGACGACTCCTACCTTCCTGCGCCATCGTAGGTTCTTGGTTAAAACTCTTATACAGAACGGTATGGTCAGGGTCATTGAAAGGATAAATAGTTCCATTCATCCACCAACCATATGTGAGTGAATTCAACATGTACTCCGTATCTTTCAGTGTACCGAAAGCATCACAAGAGATGCGCCTGCTATGGGCGTATTGATGTGGAAACATTGGCGCGATGGACAAGTTGATAAAGAATGGACGTCCGATAACCTTGGGATCAAGCCTATTTTTGATCAACGCCATGCCAAGGTTGTAAGCTTGAAGCCCTGTACGCACTTCCTTATCGAAGTGCATGCCTTCCAAAGCACCATGTCCAAGGAAGTCGAGTTTAATGTACTCGAAGCCCCACCTGACAAAACGTTCAAGATGCCACTCCGTCCGCATTAGATTGCCAGGGTGCGTAGGATCAATCGCAAATCCGCCGTCCAAATCGGGTAAAATTTGCCCCTGCTCATCGCGCAGCAGGAGATCACGGTACGTATACTTGCCGTCCGTGCCTTCCACAACCCGATCGAAATCGTTCCCCCAGAAGGCAAAAGGTGTCCAATAAATGCCAGGCTTTTGGCCATTGTCACGAACGTGACGAACGGCGTCTTCTAGCTGTTCCTGCGTTAGATTCGTCCAGAAGGAATCAAAATTTATATAGACCGTCCCCTGATGTTGAAACCCGCCATCGCGCAAGCTCTTTAAGAAGTCCGACGTATGCGTGTAAAGCTCGTAGTCGAGCTCTCCCCCTGCCGCCGACCAGCTATTCCATCCGAACGGAACGCCATGTTCCCATTGGAGAGGCGGAGCTATTACAGCATTGACCTTTCCGAATTCCTCCAGTCCAGTCCTGTAATCCGCATACATGCCCACAAAGATACGAGGTGAAGCAATCCTTTTGCCGATCAGCGTACCGTGAGGAATCGTGTCGCGTGTATACTCGCTTGCTGCTCCACCGTATACCTCAAGCTGGTGAACAGCCGCTCCTTCGTGTCCGACTACTTTCAAACCTGTTTTCCAAGAATCATGTGTAACCGAACCAACAACTAGCCCTTTTCTCGATACAGGTTCGAAAATAGCCGTTACCTCATAGCTTTCCAGCTGATTCGGCATGGCGGTTGATTCGTAACGTACCCACTTGTCGTTATCGAAAGGCACCAACAGCGCGCGCAGTTCCTCTGCCGTCATTTCAAAAGCTGATGATCCCTTAGCTGCATTCACCGTCAATGGCGAAATATAGTTGGTCTCCCATACTTCCGATTCGCCTTCCAACTCTACCTGAACAAAGAAGTATGGCACTTTTTCATATAGCCAAAACGTCTGCGTCATAACCGGAAGCGACTCACCTGAATGAATCACAGAGAAACGGCAGCCCGTGCCGAAATCATCACGGATCTTTTGAGCGCCGCCAGCTTCAAGTTTGTGCTCCGAATATTCAGTCGAAGCAACGTATTTGCCCCCATCGACTCCTTCGATCCGCGCTGCGCTGTAAGCGCCGTTCAAGCGACCGCCGGTGAACCATTCGTAATTGGTTAATCCGCTCGTCAGATCGACGATAATTCGACATAACCCATTTTCTCCAACCACTTGACCACTCAACTCTTGAAAGATAACTGTTCTGGATGTCATCATTAACCCGCTCCATTCATTCATATCGACATTTAAATTAAGAAGGAAGCCGGAACAGTGCCTCGGCTTCCTGATCTGATCATCTCTTATTTCCAAAGATCCAAACGTTTCTTGTAGTTGTCGTTAATGATTTTCTCTACCTTCTCGTCACCTGCCGCCTTCATATCGGCAAGCATTTTATCGAACAGAGCGGATGCATCCGTATCGGTCTTAGAGATAATTACTTTCGTAATCGTTTGGCTCATAATATCTGAAACCTTCTGGCTGACGAGCGCATCCGGGGTGCCGCCGGCAGGGCCGAGGTTATCATATACCGTTGTATCCCACGTCGAATCGGACAAGTTCTTCAGCGCCATTTGGTCGATCTCGCCGCGCTGGTAACGGACCGGCATATCGTACACCGTACCGTCGGAGCCTTTGCCGCTCTTGATGAACCAAGTCCATTTGCGAATACCGGTTTTCTTCACGTAGTTATCCCAGTCGTCTTTAAAGCCTTGGAGCACTTCCGGACGCGGCACATGCTTGCCGTCCTTCATATCCCAGTGCACGCCCTCTATGCCCCACATGAGCAGATATTGACCTTCTTCGCTAGCCAAGAAATCGATGAGCTTCATTGTTCTTTCTGGATTTTTGTTCGTCTTCGTGATCGCAATCGCATCCCAACCGAGTGTGCTACTCGGCCCTAATGTCGTCTTGGCCGGATCAACGCCTGGTCCTACAAGCTTATAAGAGTACAGCTGCTTTTCAGGTCCGCCTGCCTTCTTGAGCACGCCGTTAGAAGTCCCGAGATCCCAGTAAGCGCCTGGCGTTGCAAATACGAGCCCATTAGAAATCTTTTGCTCCCACGTTTGCTTCTTATTGACCGGCCATTTCCGGATCGATCAAGCCCTCACGGTACAGCTTGTTCAAGTACAACAGCATGTCCTTGTATTTCGGGTCCTTCACATCGTACTTCAGCGTTCCGTTATTTTCAAAGAAGGACTTCATCCCCCACATGCCTTTGAATGTTCCGAGCACAGCGCCGATATTTTCACCATTGAAAGTCATCGGAAATACGTCTTTGCCGTCCGCTTTGCCAAACTTTGCTTTGAAGTCCTTCAGCAGCGCTTCGAATTCATCTGCTGAGAACGGCTTTCCGCCTTCAACTTTGTCCGGAGCAAGCTGTTTAAGCCAATCCATGCGCATATTCATGCCGAATACGGGTTCGTTCCCAGGGCCGTACCAGTTAGAAAGATAGTAGTTTTTCCCGTCGGTGTACCGTGTCTTTTTCAGAGTGTCCCCGTACATTTTCTTCACATTGGGACCATATTTCGCAATCAGATCATCCAGCGGAATAATCGCCCCTGCAGCGATGTACTTGTTGACGATATCTCCCCCGCGGTCCATTAGCACAATATCCGGTAGATCGCTGCTGGCGAGCATCAGATTCAACTTTTCTGAAGGATTGCCCGTTGGTTGCTGAATTTCAATCGTAACGCCTGTCCGTTTCGTAATTTCCTTGGCAACCTCGTTCGTGAAGGCATCACCTGTATTTTTATCAAAGAACGTCATTTTAATAGGAGTCATATCGTTAGCTTTGCTATCGGTTGTAGCAGCCGGCTTATCGCTTGGCGAAGCCGTATTTTCCTTCGTAGAGCAACCGGCGATGACGGAACCCATAAGAACCGTTGAAAGCAACACCTTGAACGTTTTCTTGGTCGTGAACATGGCATACATTCCCCCTTGACTAATTGTATGGATAACAGCTGATTGCATTGCTTGATGTGATTTCGTCCTATCCGCTGTGGATTGTGCTCCTACCACCGCCTTTCAAGAATGAGAATACTGGACTAGGATTTAACTGCTCCCACGGTCATGCCTTTGACAAAATACTTTTGCAGGAACGGATACACAATGACAATAGGCAGCGTTGCGACGATCGTTGCAGCCATGCGGATCGAATCCGACGATACGGCGAGTCGTTTGGCAGAATTCGCCATCTGCTGCGCATCTGACACCATATTTGACGTCTGATACTGATTCAAAATTTTGACGAGAACGGCCTGCAGCGTCTTAAGTTCAGGCTTATAGGTGAATACATAGGAATCGAACCAAGAATTCCAATGGCCGATCGCCGTAAACAACCCAATCGTAGCAAGTACCGGAGTCGTCAGCGGCAATACGATCTTGATGAAAATTTGCAGATCGTTCGCGCCGTCCATCTTCGCTGACTCGTCTAATTCCCCAGGAAGCTGCTGAATAAATGTGCGTACCAATATCATAAAAAACACATTCATAAGACCTGGCGCAATATACACCCAGAAGGTATCTATCAGGTGAAGACTCTTTAAGATCATATAGTAAGGGATTAAGCCGCCGCCGAAATACATCGTAAAGATGAAGAAAAGTGTGATGAACTTCCCGCCGACCAAATCACGCTTGCTGAGCGGGTAAGAAAGCAGACTGATTACCAGAACGGCGAGGGGTGTGCCGATCAGTGTGCGTGCTAATGTCACTTTGACCCCATTGAGGATTTCTTGATCGGATAATATTTGCGTATAGCTTGTAAAGGAAAACTCCCTCGGCCAGAAATAAATGCCACCACGGATCGTATCATCTGCACTGTTTACAGACAGCACGAGAATGTTCCAGAAGGGGTAGAACGTTGCGATAAATACCAGAAGGAGGAACACATAAACGAACCCGGCGAAGACGATATCGCCACGCGATCTTGTTCTCATTCATACCCACCCTTTCCTATCTTTTCGTTTTAGAACAAAGATTGTTGATTCATTCGCTTGGACAATGTATTAACGCTGATAACCAAAATGAAGGCAATGACCGATTTGAACAACCCAACCGCAGCGCCATAAGAGAACATGCCGTTCTGCAGTCCGTATCGGTACGTATAGGTATCGATAACGTCCGAATATTTCAAGATGGTGTTGTTTTGCAACAAATACTGCTGATCGAAACCCGCGTTCAAGATACCGCCAATTGACAAAATAGCCAGAATGACGATCGTTGGGCGTAAAGACGGAAGTGTGACGTGAAACATTTGGCGCAATCGGCTGGCACCGTCAACTCTTGCTGCTTCATACAGTTCGGGATTAATAGCGGCAATTGCAGCCAAATACATGATTGCGTTAAATCCCATATCCTTCCACATATTGGAGACAGCAATGATCCCCCAGAAGTAATGGCCATTTTGGAAAAATTGTACCGGTTCCTCCGTGATGTGCAAAAGCATCAGTAATTTGTTGATCAGCCCCTGCGAGGATAGCAGCGTTATGATGATGTTTGCCGCTATGACCCAAGATATAAAGTGAGGCAGATACGATACCGTTTGTACCACTTTTTTAAATAAGCCGCTCTTCACCTCATTGATCATTAAGGCCAGCACAATCGGAGCCGGAAATCCAATCAACAGCGATAAGAAGCTTTGCGCAATCGTATTGCGCATGATGATATAAAAATCACCACTGGTAAAGAAGTATCGAAACCACTCGAAACCGACAAACTTGCTCGCAAAAAATTGGTGGATAAAGGAACCTCCGCCGGGCGAGTAGTTGATGAACGCCATGTACAAACCGAACATCGGACCATAGGAAAATAAGATGGTAGAGATGAAGGCGGGCAGGATCATTAAGTATAAATATTTTTGTCCTTTCATCCTTCTGAGTCGCGCTTCCATATGTATAACCCGCCTTTTCCAGGCTGCGGCGGCTGATGCCGCTCAGTCACAACCATAATCATTTTGTATATTCTCATTATAGGAATGAGCAGTAAACAATTCTATACAAGCATTTTCAGAAACATATTCCAAATGAACGATCCTTTTGCGAAGTCATTGTTTATTTGAGGTATACGTTTTACAATAAAATTGGTTATATCAAGCGTCCGGAAAGGTGGCAGCGCTTTCAATGTACAGTATACTGCTTGTAGACGATGAAAAAATGGAACTCGAAATGCTGGCCGATTACGTTCGTTGGGGAGACATGGGTATTCGTGTCGCTGGAACAGCGAAGAACGGCAGAGAAGCGCTACAGCGCATGGAAGAGCTTCGTCCCGATATCATATTAACTGACGTCCGTATGCCGATTATGGATGGACTGGAATTCAGCAGAAGGGCCAAACAGATCAATCGCAATGTCCAGATCGTATTCCTAAGCGGTCACGATGAGTTTCAATATATTAAAGCGGCACTTTCCGTCGAAGCAATCGGCTATTTGTTAAAGCCCCTCGACATGGGGGAACTTCAGCATTTAATGGAGAAAGTCAAACAGAAATGCGAGGAATTCCGGATTTCTTCCCAAACCTCTGAAGTACTAAAGGAAACCTATCTGAGGGAGCTGATCTCGGAAAGCAGTCCCCTGATTAGATCACAATGGATTGAGAAATTGTTACTGCTTCCATCCATGATACCTTCTAACGGTTTTTATCAAATTTTATATTTAACGGTTGACCCTGTCAGCCATTATGGTGTAGAGATCGTGACAACTATCCGCAATTTCGCGCTGACGGAAATACCTCGTTCCTTTCTCTGTCAAATCAAAGAAGGAACCTTCGTTCTTCTCTATCACAAGCTTGATACTCCGTCGATAGAGCTTAGCCATGCAGCGGAGCAGCTGATTCGGTATGTCAACGACAGAAACGACGCCATCATTTCCATCGGTGTATCCGACGTTGGCATGGGCCTCGAAAGCTTATACGATTTATGCGCAGGCGCTAAACGAGCGAATGAAAGCAAATTTTATTTCGGCTTGGGATCGTGTACAAAGGCCGATCAAGCCGTCGATCCGGCCTACATAGAAGTGAACCCTGAGCCGGCAATTGCCTCACTTTGTCATGCCATTTCCCACCTGCAGGAATCTGCAGCTATTACCGTGATTCAAGCCTTCTTTGACACTATGCGCACCTCGAAGGTCGACAGGGATCTGGTATGCTCAAGCTCTTTGCGCCTTATTACGGCCATAGAGCAGCATTTTGCCCATTTAATCGGGGATGACTCCGTCAATTCGATGTATGTCGACGATTGGAAGCGTATCGCCAATTATTCAACCATAAATGAAATCGAAGATCACATTCTGGATGTCTGTCGTGCCATCCTCTCCCTTATGAAGGAAAAGAACAAGGACAAGAATCTTCATATTATTCATCAAATCGCTAGTCTCATCGACCGCAGCTTCAGCAGACAATTGACCATTGAGGATATCGCTAAACAGGTGTATTTGTCACCCAATTACGTGCGAACCATTTTTAAGGACAAAACTGGAGAAACGATATTGGAATATTTGACACGTGTTCGCATCCATCATGCTGCTGAACTGTTGAAAGACAAATCCAAAAAAATCCATGAGATCGCTGCATCCGTTGGCTACGAAAACGTTTCTTATTTTTGCTCTGTGTTTCAGAAGTTCAAAGGAACGACACCCAACGAATACCGGAAAAAACTTTTATGATACAAGGACGATTGCCCATGCCACTCCGGTTTGTAGTCAAAACGTTTCTTAACCTAAGTTTGCGCAGCAAGCTGTTCGCCGTCTTTTGTATCGTTTCGATCTTACCGTTGTTGTTTTTTGTGAAATATTCTTATGATACGACGACTCGGGAGCTAACCAGACAAATCTATACCAATATGATTGCAACGACAGATCAAATTAACGCCAATTTGGAAACGAAGCTGGATTCCTATTCGCAAATATCCGCATCCATTTATTTGGATAATACGCTGCGCCTGCTGCTGACCAAAGATTACACCGAAAACAGTACAGATTACCTGGATTCGTACATTTATTTCAATAATGTAATTAATAATGTACTGGCCACGAATCCCGACATTCGGGCGGTATCCATCTACACGAGCAATACGACATTTCCTGCGGACAGCGTATATATTAAGCGAATTGATGATGCGGCAAAATCAACCAATTGGTACGAGTCGATCGCCCACTCTTACGGAAATGTGACTTACAGCGTATCCTCATCTTCGGCTGTCACAGAACCTGTCTTCAAGCTGGCACGTTTGCTCAATAACAATAGCCTTAACTTTCCTTACGGAATTCTAACGTTCGATATCGCCGAAGCCGATATTTATCGGCTCATGGAAAAGGAAGATAAGCAAAAAGATATTTATATCGTTAACGAAAACGGAAATATCTTATCTAACCGCAACAAAGCGCTTCTGAACCAAAATATCGGCACATTGATCCCCGGTACTTTCGGCGAGAACAACTCAGGAAACTTCGACAGCATGTACAACGGCGAGAAATCACTCGTCGTTTACAACACAATCAAGAATGGCTGGAAAACGATTTCCGTCATCCCCTACAAGAGCTTTATTACGAACGCTCAAATCACCTCGAAGCGAATTCTAATCTTGGCTTTGAGCAGTATAGCGATCTCCGTTGTTTTGATTTATATCACCGCACGGTTCTTCACCAAACGGATCGAGTCTCTGCTTCAAGTCATCCGGCGGATTGAAAGGGAAGATTTTAATACCAATATGACGTTTATGGGGAATGACGAAATCGGCCAATTATCCTTTGCCTTCAAAAAAATGACAGGTCGCCTAAAAGAGCTGATCAATGAGGTCTACAAGAAGGAAATATCGAAGAAAGAAGCGGAAATGAACATGCTGCAAGCCCAAATCAATCCGCATTTTTTATATAACACGTTGGCGTCCATCTCCGCATTAGCCGTTAAGCACAGAGACAACACCATTAACGAAATGGTTTCACACCTTGCCAAGTTTTATCGGATCTCCTTGAATAAAGGAAAGATGATATTGCCCATTAGTGAAGAAATCAAACTCACCAAGTATTACATCGCTATTCAGCAGATTAGATTTGAGGGACTGCTTCGACTCCATTATGCGATTGACGATTCTGTACTTGTCTATCAGACGGTTAAGCTCGCGTTACAGCCATTTGTCGAAAATGCGATCAATCATGCTGTTTGGGACGATGAAGTAGGAATTAATATCATCATCAAGGTGTACAAGGATGATCGCGATATTTATCTGGAAGTGATCGACGACGGGATGGGCATGCGGACGGAAACACTGGAACGTGCTCTGAATAAAACCGACAACGTCTCGGGGTATGGGATCACCAATGTGGACCAGCGGATCAAATTAGCCTTTGGCGATGAATACGGTGTTACGCTTTATAGTAAATTCGGCATCGGGACGAAAGCGCAAATTCGTATTCCGCTGCATGGTATTAGTTCATAGGCCTATATCCGCCACTTTCCTCTTGATGTTGCATAACGTACAACAATTTAGGCCCTATACAATCCATTTCGTAATAAATGGGTTCAAAATGTTGTACAAACTGCAACATCAGCTTGAAAAATAGCCTTTGGACGTGTAAATTGTTGCACAAATTACAACATTGGCTAACCACGATAGCCTCTCTACCTCCATGTAGCTGCTGAACGACGCCAAAGGGGCTCTTGCAAGAGCCCCTTTTCCTTACGCTATTTACTGGCATTTTGGATCAAGTAATCGATGTCGGCGATGAGGATCACTGAGAATTCTTTGGTGATCTTTTTGCCGGTTAGAGCTTCCACAAAGATGCGCAGTGCCTTTAATTGGTGGACAGTCGCTTCTTTATTGTTGCTACGAATAATCGCTTCCACTTTGGCAAGCAACTCCTTGCCTTTGTCTGAAATCGTGATCGAACCGTTCGCAACACCGATATTGATGAGATCCATGAAATGATTGGCATCGATCTGTACCTGAAGCGTATACGTATTCGCCGTGACATTGCCGGCTAGATCAGTCCCGGTGATCTCGATCAGATGGTTTCCAGCGGCTAGTGTTGCAGGGGCAGCTTTGATTGGATTGCCCACAATTTTCTTATCCAGTTGGATGGTGCTATTGCTTACGCCGCTTAGTGCATCCTTGATCTGAACAGACAAGTTCAACGAATCTGTTTGCCAGATGGTTAATGGATCGGTTATTCGGACAACGGGCGCTGTGCGATCGATACCTACTGTTACTTGTTTAGCTGCCTCCACATTACCATACCGATCCTTCGAACGATAATGAATGTTGTAAACACCTTCCTCGGATAGCGTTACAGGTCCGTTAACCGTTACCCAATTGCCGCCGTTCAGCTGATATTCAGTCAACAGTATGCCTGTGCCTCCCGGTTGATCCACTGCTTTGAACGTCATAGTAATGTCTTTGTTGGTAAAGGTTCCGGAACCGCTAATCCCATCGAAGACGACACTCGTCGTAGGGGCAATTGAATCAAACTGAAGCTTAAACAGTTTAGACTCGGCTGGTTTCAGGGTTACGTCCAGCTTACCGCTCACTTTATCCTCAACTCCCGACCATAAATCCGTTCGTAGATAATTGCTGATGCCATTTAATCCCGCACGGGCCAGATCGATGGACTTAATAGAAGAGGAAGCACCGTTGTAATTGAAGACAGCCAAATAATAAGTTCCATTGTCATTCAGTATGAACGTATCTGCCGCACTGGCTCCAGTATTCCCTTCCACCGCTTGGAAAGCTTTACCTAGTAAAGCTACTCGGTTGATTTCCTTGTTCGTCATCAATTCGTTCATGTAGGCTTGGGCACTCGCATTATGAACGTCATCGGAATCCAAGAAAACTGTGCCGGAAATAACGGCAGAATTCACTCTGCTGCGCGCTTCGTCCAAGGAACTTGCCCTTGACAATGCCATATGATCTGGGTCGGTGTACGGGTAAATCGTACCATTCTGCCACCAACCATAGGTGAGCGCGTTCAGCTCATATTCGGTTTCACTGATTTTCCCATACACATCGCATGAGATTCGACGGCTGTGTGCATATTGGCTGGGGAATAACGGCGCAATCGATTCACTAATGAACATGCTGCCGTCAATGACTCTGTTCACGTAAGCCATCCCTTGATTATAAGCTTGAATACCGGTGGTCACGGTTGGGTCCGCATGCTTTCCTTCCAAAGAACCGTGCGTTAAGAAATCTAATTTGATATAAGTGAAACCTAATGCCTTAAATTTGCCCAAATAATAATCCATTCGTGCCTTCGTGCCTGGGTGAGTCGGATCAAGTGCATAGGCGCCGTCCAGCGTAGGCAAAATTTTCCCCGTGCTATCCTTCAATACAATATCTCCGTACGTATATTGATTGTTCGTACCCTCGACAGTTTGACTCATATTATTGCCCCAGTAAACGAAAGGGCCCCAATAAATACCTGCTTGCTGACCATTTTGACGGATGGTTGCCACCGCACTTTGCAGCTGGGTATCCGTTAAATTGTCCCAATAGGAGTCCAAGTTAATGTAGAGTGCACCTTTGTTGTTAAAATTATTGTTTTGAAGGTGCGTCTTGAAGTAATTCGACGTATCTATAACATCTTGATAGGTGAGATTACTGCCGAAGGCCCCCCAACTGTTCCATCCTACCGGAACTTCTTGGGCTACAGAGCCATGGAAGCTTAAGGGCGGAGTGAACACAGCGTTTGCACGTCCATATTCCTCGAGACCGGCACGGTAATCCGCAAAATAGCCGACAAACACAGTCGGTGATATTAATTCAGTACCAGAAATGCTTCCGTGAGGCTCGGCGTCGTGCGTTATGTTGGAGGATGCTCCGCCATACACCGTGAGACTATTCATTTTATTATTAAACCCGTTCCAGGAAATGCCCGTCTTCCACGTATCATGAGTGACAGAGCCAATCACGAGACCATTCCGATTCGCGTTATCATAAATAGCTGCTACTTCATAACCCGTGTTCGAAGTGTTGATCGATTGGGCCTTATACCGAATCCAATTATCATTATCAAATGGGACGAAAAGCGCTCTATTATCCGTATAGCTTCCAAGATCAACACCGCTGCTATTCTTCACAACAACAGGAGCCATATTATTGGTGGTCATAGGTGAAGCGTTAACCGCTTTTAATTGAGTTAGGAAGAAGTTCTTTCCTTCATATAAGGTATAGATTTGATGAAGCGCAGGTTTACTAGGCGATTCGTTGATGACAGTAAACCGAAGCCCAGTACCGAAACCGTCATGAACCGGGACGATCCCAGTATCCGATAAGGTATGACGGGTATAACTCTTACTGGTGACGAGCTCGCCCAATTGTAAGCTGCCGTATACGCCTTTCACTATTTTGGCGTCCTTCCAGGAATAATCCGCCAGACCGCTGTCTGTATGGTACGAAATGGTCGTCTCACCGTTCGAAAAAGTCGCGCCATACGTATAATGCGTTACGGTAATGGAACCGTACTGTTTCGACTGGACGGGATCGCCAAGGCTGCCGCCGACGTTATCGTCTTCGCCTGGATTCGGTTCAATCTTCGGACCGACCACGATTTTATCCAAATCCGGGGAGTAGCCATTGCCGTCAGCAAACTGGATCGTATTGCTTCCAGCTACTAACGCTAAAGAAATAACGTACGTATTTACCGTATTCCAGTCAGGTGTTTTCGGAAAGTCAAAGGTTTCAGCAGCTCCGCCGTTTACACTGACTTGTACGGAACGAGGATCGCCGGATATATAAGAAACCGTTACTTGATAATTTCCGGTTGAACCCACCTCAACCCCATTAAATTGCAAGGAGCTGCCTTGATATAAATTGCCGACTTTTTTACCCCCGGAACAGCTGCTGCAACTCGAAATGCTTGCCTTGCCGGCCAGTGTGTTAGAAGAAGACTCCGCTTCATACGTAACAATTTTAGGCGATACTGCGATCTTATCGATATCAGGGGAGTAACCATTGCCGTCAGACAAGATAATCGTGTTGGTGCCCGCTGCTAAAGAAAGATCAACGTCAAACGTGCCTACCGTATTCCAATCCGTCGTTTTCGGTAAATCAAAGAGCTCTGACGCTCCTCCGTTCGCGCTGACTTGAACAGACCTGGGATCGCCGGAAATATAGGACAGTTTCACTGTGTATATACCGGGTGCATTCACTTGGATTTGATTGAATTGCAACGAGCTTCCTTGATACAAATTGCCGACTTTCTTGCCTCCTGAACACGTGCCGCAATTGGACACGGAAGCTTTGCCAGTGAGCATATTTACAGCAGACTCAGCCTCGTAATATTGTGCAAATGTCGGCTGCGGTTCGCTTCCGCCTCCACCACCGGGAGTTGTTGTCGGCGCTACAACGATCTTGTCAATGTCGGGTGAATACCAGTTACCGTCGTCGAACACGATTGTATTCGTACCGGCATTTAATTGCAGCGTGACATCAAAAGTGCCAACCGTGCTCCAATCAGCCGTTTTGGGAAAATCGAAATTTTCCGCACTCCCGCCATTTACACGGATGTTCACCGAACGAGGATCACCGGATATGTATGAAACCGACACTTTGTAGCTTCCAGCTTCGTTCACGGTAACTCCGTTGAATTGCAGCGAGCTTCCTTGATAGAGGCCGCCTACCTTCTTTCCTCCCGAGCATACGGTGCAATCGGCCACTGATGCGTTACCGCTTAAAACATTAACCGAGGCTTCGGCTTCATAGGTTTGACTTTCCGCATACGCGGTTTGAACGCCAATACCCGCGTTGGATGGGACCGTCATAAACAAAAGCATGAACAAAGCTACCCATTTCGCAATCCTTTCTCGCATAAAATCTCTCCTTGTACAATGTAATTACATTCATATCCATTATAGGAATGAAATCAAAGAGATCTCTACACGATAATTTTCAGAAATATACCGATAATTAACGGTCTTTATAATTCACAAGCAAAAAACCCACAGAAGCGGGCTGAGGGTCTAAGTTTTGAGTCAATTGGGGACATGTTCAAGAAGTTCTTGCTTGAGAAATGGGTAAAGCTTTAAGCTAGCCAGCTTCAACGAATATTCCGATGGCTTGGAGAGAATACCGAAAGTCATGTCTATTAGACTTCCGCTCATCGGCCGAGTCGTAGTACCTTTAGGAATTGGTTTTAAAATAATCTCTGGCACCAGGGCAATACCTAGTCCGCTTTCGACATAATGTTTCAGCGCAGTCATACTGCCAATCTCCATCGTGTCGATCGGAATGTTCCCCGATTCCTGCAATACCATCTCAAGTTTTCTACGGTACGGACAGGTTGCTGACGTGATTAACAGACGATGTCCACGTATATCCTCTGGCGCAATAACCGCTTTTTGGACAAGTGGATGGTTCTCCGGCATCAAGACCTCAAACTTTTCCTTAAATAAGGGTTCAAAATAAAGCTCAGAACCGAGATCCGGTGCCGAACAAAGAGCCAAGTCAATATCCCCTTTCAGAAGCCGCTCGCTCAATGTTGGCGTGTTGCCAAATTCCAAAGAGATGCGAATTTTCGGAAATTGTGATAAAAACCTCTCTAAAATACTAGGCAATCGATAACTGGCAGTTGGCTCCGTCACACCTAAACGGATATTCCCCCTCTCGCCTAGTTGCAAATCCGACAAGTTCATTTGTAATTGATCTACATTCTTTACAATTTGCAAACTCTGTTCGTAGAATAGTTTTCCGGCTTCGGTTAACCGGATTTTTTTTCCTCGTTCGATAAGTTGAACTCCCAATTCGGATTCAAGCTTTTGAATTTGCATCGTAACGGTCGATTGTACATAATTCATTTCATCCGCTGCTCGGTTAAAACTACCGTACTTTACGATCAGTTGAAACGTTTTTAATGTTTTAAGATCCATCACATTGCCCCTAGATTCAAGTTCATTTTTTTTGAACTCATTGTTCAATTAATTCAATTATACAAATTGTAAATGGCAATATACAATCATTTATATCAAAGTGCAGCAAAAGGAGATAACTCATTATGGATTTAAAAGACAAAGTGGCTCTTATTACTGGCGGGGGTACAGGGATCGGAAGGGCTACTTGCCTGGCACTAGCCGAGCGGGGGGCAACCGTCGCCGTGAACTATTCGCGCTCCAAAGCCGATGCGGAGGAAACAGCACAAATCATTAATGTAAATGGCGGACGCGCAATTGCCGTGCAAGCCGATGTCTCTCAAGACAAGGAAGTCAGGGAAATGGTTGATACATTGGTACAACAATTCGGAACGATAGATTTGCTTGTGAATAATGCCAGCATTACCCGGCATATCCCACTTAATGATCTGGAAGCGGCAACAGAAGAAGTTTGGGACGAACTTTTTGATGTAAATGTCAAAGGCATGTATTACTGCGCGCGAGCTGTTGCCCCATTCATGAAAATGAATAAACAAGGAGCAATCGTCAACCTCGGCAGTATAGCGGGACAAACAGGATTAGGCTCCTCGCTTCCATACGCCGTATCCAAAGCAGCAGTTCACGGTCTTACGAAATCGTTAGCCCGCGCCTTAGCTCCGGATATTAGAGTCAATTGCGTTGTGCCGGGAGCCGTCGCGACAAGATGGTGGTCTGGAAGGGAAGAACAAATGCAGAGGTTAGCTCCTAACCTTCTGCTGCAGCGCATTTCAACACCTGAAGATATTGCTAAATTTATCTGTGCCGCCTTGGAACAAGAAGCAATGACAGGTCAAATCATTACTATTGATTGTGGACAAACGTTATAATGTCAACCGAGAATAAACAATTTGTTTAACTTACAGTTTAGCAGAGAAGGCTGCCGTTCGATTGTTAAGGGACTTAAATAAAGCAAAAGAGGAGCTGCTGCAAAGCAAGCTCCTCCCTTTTTTTCTAGTGTTCAATAACCCTTCAAAAGTTTCTCGATACGGTTTAATACTTACCTTGAATGACCTTACGTAAGCAATCGCAGGTTGCAAGATGCATCCCTTCATGGACCAATCCAAAGTTGAGCAACTCTCCCGCCCGATTAAAGGTGAGCGGTCCAAATTGCAGCGGCGCCTCCAGCGGTACCTCCAGACTCTCGGGAGCTAACTCGGATAGGGAGTTAAGCTGATTTGACAGCTGTTGGATTAACTCTTCCTTTGAAGGAGGCGTGTCGGCCCAGTTTGCCGGCGCTGTCCCGGAGTTGAAGAACGATGCGTAGCTTGCGGGAATAGCCGATTCTTTCGAGAAGCCAAGCGTCATGTAGTATCCATCCAATAAATCATGTGTCCAATGTTCCAGCGAATCGTGTTATTATAGGAATCAGCTTGAATGTCGAACAGTTCCTCAGGGATGGCCTGCACCTGGTACAGCACCACTTGACGTACTGTTTTTGCCGTGTCGATAATCATTTTTGACATGTTGTTTTCCTCCTTTGTAATGAGAAGCGTTTGATATGTTCCTAGTATAGGTCTCATGGAATGTTCCATCAATGCAGTGCGCATTACCGAAACGTTAAGTATAAGTTAATGATTATGAATTGACAGAAAAAGAAGATGAAGTGACAATAATTATTGAACATCTATTCAGCGATGCATTTGAAAGCAGGTGTGAGCTATGGAGTTAAAACAACTGCAGTATTTTATGGCGATTTGTGAAGAGCTCCACTTTACGAGAGCAGCCGAGAAGATGGGAGTCAGTGCACCTAACATCAGCCAGCAGATAAGGAGATTGGAAGAAGAATTAGGGGTTTTACTGTTCGATCGCGTGGGAAAAACAATCGTCCTCACAGAAGCCGGAGCGATCCTTCATGAACATGGTGCTGCCGTGTTCGTACATCTGCAGCAAGCTAACGATGCCATTTCTGACCTGAAGCAAATGCACGGTGGATCTCTTTCCATCGGTGTCTTGCCCGGTGACGCGGATCTCATGTTTAATGCCTTGCTGCTGAACTTCCATCAGACCTATCCCACCATCGCGCTGTCCCTTCTGGAAACCACGAAAATAACAGAACAAGTACTGGACAGAAGCATCGACGTTGGCGTAACCATCGGACCTGTTATCGATGAACGCCTCACGTCAATTCCTCTGTTTCACGAGGAGTTCTCATTGGCGGTAAGCACGAATGATCCCCTTGCCACGGAGAGCTTCATCCCCTTGAACAGACTGCCTGCCCTGAAAATGGTCATGTTCCCACCCGACCATCAATGTCGTAAGCTGATCGACCGTTTCTGCAAGGACAAGGGGTTTACTCTGCAGCCGCATATGGTCACGACAACGTTATCCTCCCTCCTTCAGATGGTGCAAAGCGGAGTTGGCGCCTGTGTTCTGCCGCGATTGCTGCTGGATAATCTTCACAATAAAGACATCAAGGTTCTTCACCTGAGAAATCCTACGCCTTCTCAAGACATTTGCCTGATCTACCGCAGCGACAGGTATGTCGGATACGCCATGCGCACGTTCATCAAAACTCTGAGAGCCTACATTGAGACCGTTATCAATCATGCCAAGTCTTCGTAGATAACGATGGGTGAATCCTACTATATTTAGGATATCTGCCCGTTCAATAAAATGAGAAGACTGCCGTTCCATCGATGTCGGCAGCCTTCTCCTGATGTTTTTCGAGCTATGATTCCTTAATCATCTTATACAATCTTAAAATCCAAAATATCCCCTATCTTTGCGTAATGAATCAATCCCTTTATTTCTTTACAGACACGATTACGTCCATTTTCATAATTCCACCAATTATCTGGCCTGGTTGTTTTGTCAAGAACGGGATAAAAACTATACTCAATCCATGAAGGTGCATATTTTTGGAGAGTTAAATGACATCTACGCATGTGGTAAAAAGCAGTGCAAATCATTATACGTTGTATGTTCTTTAATCCTAAGTATTCATCCAACACAAGCAATGATTCAATTACATTTTCCTTGGTATTAGTCGAATTAGTTTCCATGATTATGTCTTTCTCAGGCACACCACTCTCTAATGCCATTTCCTTCATGGGTACCGACTCAAAAAACTCACCGTTATCTCCACCTGAAAATAGAATTTTCGACGAACGACCTAAAAAATATTGCTCTACAACTGCTGGAGTGCGGTACTTCGTACCTGTGCGACTTGACGGTACGAAAATACAATCGCACGGCTTTCCGTCATCGCTAATATTCTTAAACAGAATGTCATGTATCAACTCTTTAGAAAAAGAATTTTGATTCAATTCTGAAAGATACAGCGTCATCTCCACCTTTCCAAACATGGAATAATTCACCTAAATGTTATTTAAACCTTATGGCGGAAACGAGGTATAAAATAAGGACTACACTAAAAAGGTTCCAAATACTTGGTATTGACGCGACAGATAAATAAAGACCGTAAGGCAACGACCAAGCAAATACAATGTACATGAAGATTCTATTTCTCAAAAATGTGGCGATAATGCCTAAAAATGCAGGAAGAATCAGCATGATAAGTAAGATAAATACCGTTTCATTCTCCGCTTGCGTCTTTGAATACGGGTTCCAGAACAAAAAAATGATACACAGAATTATGCACCCCACGCACGCAACCAATCCTAAGAGGGAATATTTCGATTTCAATGAAAGCCCTCCTTCTGAATAGTATATTATTTCGTCGTTGCATATTTTAAAATAACTCATATATTGATACTCGTATCTTCTCAATATTTCCGTTTTTTTACAACGGCGTTGTTCACTATTAGCTGAAAATTGTTCAATAACAAAAAAGAGACCCATAGCAATGGGCTGAGGGTCTCTTTTGATTGACACTTGAAGAAAGTAGATGCCGCGGCTTTTTTGAAAAACTCGATCAAGAGCTTATTGGTTTCTTCCGGTGCTTCTTCAGGAATCCAGTGGCCGGTTTTCTCAGTTACGGTAGAAAACAACAAAAAAGCCGGTTCCTTTTTACAGGAAACAGCTTTATTCGATGTTGTATCAGATAAAATTTCTTGTTGGTTATTCCACGTTATGATAAACCTGCTGTACATCCTCTAAATCTTCCAAAGCATCAATCAATTTATCGAATTGCGCTTGTCCTTCTTCCGATAAAGTGACGTTGTTTTGAGCTAACATCGTCAGTTCAGCAATGGCAAACTCCGTGATTCCAGCCTTTTTGAATGATTCTTGAACAGCATGGAATTGCTCCGGATCAGCGTAAACCATCACGATCTCATCTTCTTCAGTAATGTCACGAACATCTACATCCGCTTCCAGCAAAATTTCCATGATGTCATCGATGCTCTTGCCTTCAATCCCGATAACAGCTGTGGCATCGAACATGTAAGCGACGGAGCCGTTTACACCCATATTTCCGCCATTTTTACTAAATGCTGCACGTACGCTTGAAGCCGTTCGGTTCACGTTATTCGTGAGTGCGTCCACAATGACCATCGCACCGTTAGGTCCGAAGCCCTCATAACGAAGCTCTTCATAAATTTCATCTGAGCTGCCTTTTGCTTTATCGATGGCGCGATCAATAATTGCTTTCGGCACATTATAGGTTTTGGCCCGTTCGAGTACAACTTTCAGCGCACGATTCGCTTCAGGGTCCGGTTCACCTTTCCGAGCTGCTACATAAATTTCAAGGCCGAACTTAGCATAAATTCGACTTGTATTTGCATCTTTAGAGGCTTTCTTCTCTTTAATGTTATTCCACTTTCGGCCCACGATTGATCCCACTTTCTATTTTTATTTCATTAATATAATAACCCATTTTCATTCTAAATGGAAAAAAATTTGCATCGTCTACTCCCGAACTAACATTTTTCGTTGTATGCGTTAAGCACCATGGATGCGGGGGACTCAATGCTGAGAAGCCGATTTTCGGCTTCTCAGGCACTACCGACGAGCTTCGGCTCGCGGATTCGTTCGTCCTGTTTTCATATAAGGCAACCAACGTTTATGGGGTTCTTAACGTGATCGTAGAACAAAATGATATTTCTGCTGACAAGCAAAATAATTATAAAATTAACGGAGCCCGCAAAACCTGCGTGGCTCCGTCTATATTCGAACGACTATATCACAATGCTGGGATTTCAGAAGGTACCCTCAAGTTTGTTACATCGATCCCTTTTTCATCGCGTGCTTTTAAGTCTTGTAAAAACTCCAGGAAGCCATAACGAGGTTTCCAACCAATTGCCTTTTCAGCCTCAGAAAGGTCATGCTGTTCCACTTGCTCTGGCAATTCGATCTCGTATTTCTTCAGCAATTGAATTGCGCCAGGTACCTGTGTCTCACACCATTCTAGACCATATTTTTTGAAGTCTTGAATTACTTCTATCGGCATGCCGTGATTTGTATGAACAATTGTACGAAAAAGCCCCACTCTCTTTTCCAAAACTGCCTTGACAGAAGCAACAGTAGCTTCAGCTACATCCCTTCTATCCACGCCATTACGAAGCAATCTTGCCCCGAACTCTAAGTAGGGGCGAGGTATGAACTCATGGTAACGAAGCATAGCTATCGATGCACCGGTCATTTCATGATATGTCTTACACAGATCTTCCCCAATAACTTTACTGACGCCATAAACGGACCCCCATCCATATGCCATGGAAGATGCATACACAATAGATTGAATCCCAGCTTGCCTGCATGCTTCCAGAACATGGAATGTTCCATCCACGTTTACAGCAAAAATCGTTTCATCGCTTACGGGTGGATGATGTGCGCAATGCCATGCTGCTAGATGAACAACCGCATCCATTCCATTTACAGCTGTACGTACATCACCAGGGGTTCTCGTATCACATCGAACGAATTCGATTTCTCTCAAATCGTCCGCACTTGGTGGCATAACGTCTGCCATTCTAACCGAATAGCCGGCTTGAATTAATGCTCTGCAGACAGCTTGACCGCCATTGCCGGCGGCACCGGTAACTAGAACTTTCATGATTTTACACCACCTAACTTCGTATTTAGGTTATCTATTCGTTATCCTCAATGATACACCTGCATTTGGTTAAAAATATTCATGCCCTTTAAAATAATCGCGTTCGCTATTCTTATTGCCATCTCGCCGCTTTTCTCTAGAAAGTTCCTGCCATCATATCATCCGTACGTTCAATCCACTTCCCGTTCGTAAAGTCAGGGAAACTTACTGCAGTCCCTCCGGTATTTACCGATTGTTCAGATAACACGGTTATTGCCATCCAGGATGCCATATCATATACATCAATTGTTGGAACGGATCGCGTTGCCACGCTTGTTACAAAATCGCGAAGACATAAATAATCCATACCTCCATGACCACCCTTTACGCCTTCTTTCAAAAATTTCTGCCATAACGGGTGTTCAAACTGTTCTTTATAGCCGTCAAACGATTCCCATTGATGCGCTGGACTAGTTCCTTCCATGTGAATGACATTGCCGTCTTCCATCCAGATCCCCTTCGTTCCCTGAATCCGTCCTCCTCTTGAATACGGCCTCGGCAATGAAGTGTCATGCGTCAATAAAATGGTTTCACCATGTGCACATTGAATCATTGTCGTCACAATATCACCCAATGCGATCCTGGAGCGAGCTGCTATGTGATCTTTGCCAAGATGTTCATTTGCCCAAAGATTAATGCCTCTGGATTTGGACGCAATCGATGTCAGGCTGATAAATCGGTTTCCACGATTGATGTTCAAACAAGCCGCTGCCAGTCCCAGTCCATGCGTAGGGTATACATCACCGTTTCGGTTCAGATAATTGTGAATCCGGTAATGCCTATTCTCTATCCCCATAGCAACCTCTTCCCGCAAATCATGCTCATATGAGCCGCGGCAATGGATGATTTCACCGAACAACCCTTGTCTCACCATATTCAATACGGCCATTTCCTCCCGTCCGAAACAGCAGTTCTCCAGAAGCATGCATGGCATTCCTGTTGCTTCTGACGTTCTTACCAGCTCCCAGCATTCCTCAAGCGATGCGGCCCCCCCAACCTCCGCGCCTACATATTTGCCTGCTTTCATTGCGGCAATCGCGATTTCCAAATGACTTGTCCATGAGGACGACACAATCACTGCTTCAATGTCGTTTCGAGCCAGCAAATCTTTATATTTTGTATAAGTGTTCGGAATCGTTTGGTTGACAGCCTGTGCATCCTGTACGGCAAGCTGCAATCTGTCTTCATATAAATCGCTTATTGCAACAACTTCCACTTCCTCCATCGTTAGCAGCAAGTTGAATAACCCCCTGCCCCGAGGGCCTACTCCAATAACGCCCAACTTAACCTTTACACCATCTAATGGTTTTTCCATATCATACACCTCTTCAATTTCTTGTGAATTTCAGTTTATAAAAATATGGTATCATGAGATTAATCCGTTTGTATTTGTCAATTTCCGAATTAAAGTTGTGAATTTCCGTGATAATGAGGTGACATTCTCAGAATGGTTTTCGGTTTCAAGCAACCCCATACCCGAATTTTGGACACTCGCGCTTTCGCGCCAAGCATTCACTGGGTCTGAACACCAAAACGTTCCTCCTGTCCAGGGTTTTACCCGGCGACTATATGATGGTGAGCTTATGTATGTGTACTCTGGTTGTATTGCCGTACATTTCGAAGATAGTACTGAGCCGGTTACCTTTTATAGCGGAGATTTGCTTATTCTCCCCCCGGCCGTCAGGCATCGGATTGAAACAATGAGTTCCCCCAATGCACGATTGCTTGGAATTCACTTCGATCTCTACGATGAGCTGGATATCGAATTCGACGGAGATATGGTTGTTTCGGAGAGACAAGTGAAGGAGGAATTGTTTTGCTTCTGGCCAATCACAGCCGATGGAAGGTTGGTATTTGCCCGTTGCTACCGATCTGTTCCACTAGAGATTGTTAGGTGGATGGAAGAGATCGCCAAATCTTTTCAGATCAACAAATCAGACTCTTTTCTGGTTTGTCGCGGTTATATGCAGCTCGTTCTTGCGACTTTGCTTAACTTGCATCATGAGTCTGGACGGCAATCTGCTTCTATTTATGAGGAGTTACTGCTTGATTTGAAGGTAGAACTTCAACAAAATATCCACTTGCCCTACACGAATAAAACGATGGCGCAGCGTCTTAATGTAAGCGAAGATCATTTTATCCGTCTATTTAGACAAGTATTTGACTTGTCTCCGCAGAAGTATTTACAAGATTTGCGCCATCAAGCTGCAAAGCGTTATTTACGTGAAACAGATTTTAAAATCGAGTATATTGGCGTTTTGGTCGGTTATGATGATTTGCATAATTTCAGCCATATTTTTAAAAAATGGCAGGGTATTTCTCCGATCAACTATCGTAAATTATTCAGAATTATATAAGGGGCTTTCAGAAATATAAAAACGGAGCCACGCGGGCTCCGTTTTTATATTTCTGAATTCGTTGGAATTCAAATAAGTTGTTAATATGAAGCCGTATATTTTTCAATAGGTTGAGTTGTTTGTCGCAGCGCTCTGCCTTTTCTGAATCGCATACATGCCCATGATTACCACCACAAGTTCGTAAGTATCCAACTGTTCGCATTGATTGTTCAGAAGAAATGCTCCTGAAGAAAACCAACCGTTTACTTGTTCGAAATGGGCAACAAGCGCACCGGATTCATCAGATATCTCATATTCCTTTAAAAATGCCGGGGAAATAATCTCATAGCTGCCTCGCCCTTCGGTTTCATATGTGAATTTTGCTATTTTTATTAATCAGATTCTGGATAAGGAAACAAATCAACGATTCGCACACATTGACCGCTTTCGTTCGTAAACACAACATGTTCTCGCCTAAATCCACGTGGGCTCTCCAAGCCACAGGCCGCAGCCAGCGAGAATAAGCCTTCCCTCAGTTGAAGAATGTAGTTCATTACCCGCCATTGCTTTTCCTCTGGCGCCAGCGCAGCCTGATACTTGGAATCCGTAGTTGTAATGCCGGTCGGACACTTACCGGTATGGCACTGCATCGCCATGATGCAGCCGTTAGCCATCATAAAGCCGCGAGCGGAGTTAACACAGTCGGCACCCAGTGCTAGGGCGATTGCAACTTTATCAGGCGTTATGAGTTTACCTGAAGCGAAAATTTTGAAACGGTCGCGTACGCCGAATTTTCTAGCTAAATCGTCGAGGATGAGTAACGCGGCAAAGAGCGGCAATCCCATACCATCCGCCATCGCCTTAAATGTCGCTCCAGAACCACCCTCTGAACCGTCTACGGTAATGAAATCCGGATAGATATCCAATTCTATCATAGAACGGAAAAACGGCTCTAGCCGCTTCGGATCACCGACGACGATTTTGATGCCCACCGGCTTACCTCCTTCTTCTTGTAGGGTGCTTATGAAACGGAGCGCTTCCTCCGGATTGGTTAGAAATTCAAACCGATTCGGCGAATTCACCGTTTTTCCAACAGGCACCAAGCGAGCTGCCGCGACTTTCTCGGTTACCTTTGAGCCTTCGAGGTGCCCGCCACGTATTTTGGCGCCCTGATGAAACTTCAATTCAAAAGCCTTGATATTGGGGACCTCAGCTTTGTGCTTGTATTCTTCTATGGAGAAGCGGCCGCTATCATCTCGGAAGCCAAACATGCCAGGCCCGATCTGTGAAATGATATCGACCCCTGTTGCAAGATGTACATCAGCAACCCCGCCTTCACCGGTATTGATCCATGAGCCGCTCGCCATCCTTGCTCCGCTACCTGTTGACTGAATATAATGCTCGCCGACTGCGCCGTAGGAAGTGGCTGAAGCACCGAACATGCCTTTGAGCCGCCAAGGGTTTTTGCGGTTTTCACCTACCACTATGACATCGTCATCATCCAGCAACCAAGGTCTTACTTGTTCTTCAACGAATTTTTCCTTCCGAGTAAAAAGCCCCTCGTCGGTAATTACATATTTTTTTCCGGGTACCATCCCTTTGTTATCCACCCTAAGTTCGCTAGTCAATTTCGGAAACATGGCATTGGACAAATAGAAACCGGGCTTCTCATAATCGCGCCTGCCGCCGAATGAGATGAGATCCGTTCGGTATTTCGCCGCATACACAATACCCACAAAATCGGCTCGCGAGAAAGGCTTCCCTTCCGTATCATTGTCAAACCAGTATTGGCGGAACTCAGGCCCGAGCTTTTCAAGCAAGTATCGCAACCAACCAAGGAACGGGTGGGAGCGGATGATGGAATGCTTTGGTTTTTTGGATAAAGCATACATATAACCAAAAAAAATGAGTGGTGGCAAAATAATGATAGCCATCAGTATGACCAACAGGACAATATGTACCATATAGAAAAACCTCCGAATCTCTAAACGCGAATTAAATTTAGTATTCCATCTTATTCCAATTTAAGACATATTAGTAATGGTTAGCTCCGTTAATCTGCCCATTCATATGTCCGCGTACCCATTCACTTATTTGAAAAGCCACTTCATGTACCCCCGTTTTAGACGTATCGACGGTCGGCATTGGAGGTGTGTATGCTTTGTCAGCATTTTCAAGCAACCACCTGGCAAAGGACTTATGCTCTTGAATCATTTCCTCTGACCAGTCCCTTGCACGTAGTCGTAATTCACGGGTTTCATCGTCACAATGCAGGTTCAAATAGTAAATATGCTTGAAATATGGATAATCCTCACACTTTTCAACATCCCAAGGCATCATGGTTCCACATATGAGTGATACTCGCCCACTTCCGGCTATATTTCTTGCAACACGGAGCCAAATATTTTGAATTTTGCTCCAGTCGTCTCCAACAAATGGATGAATGGAATCAATATCGAAAATATCAACATCAGGCAATAATCCTCTGAGCTCCTTAATAACTGTTGTCTTTCCTGCACCACTTGCACCTGTCACAATAAACAACGGAATTTTAACGTCCATGCCTTTCCCCCCTTGAAAAGTTTTGAATTATTTTTTACCATAGTAGAAAATCCAAATATTGTAAAGTAAGACTTTGAATCTAGCATGCTAAACGTATGAGAAAAAACAGCCCATCCATTCTGGACGGCTGCTTTTGTCTTTCACCTAAATTTCATTCCACAATTTTCTTAAGTTATTCATACCAATCCGCGAGCCGATTTCGCAGTCTTCCATCCCTTCGAATTCTACGGTTACATAGCCGTCATAGCCCGTGTTTTTGATCAGCTTTATGATTTCCCTGATCTCGATGTCCCCATGACCAACGATCGCGCCTCTTAAATAATTGCCGTTTGTAGTCCGAAACCAATTGCCTTCTCCGGGGTCTTGATAGTACGGTCTGAAATAAAAGTCTTTAAAATGGATTAAGGAAGCGTAAGGCAGATTTTTGCGAACGCCGACAAGCGGGGCTTCGTCAACGCACATAAAGTTGCCTACATCCAATGTCGTTTTAAAATTGGGACGGTTCACTTCGGCCAGCACTCGCTGCACCCGGTCACTCGCCTGCACCGAGAAACCGTGATTTTCAATCGTTGTCGTTATGCCGTAGTTTGCCGCATAGTCGGCAATAATTTGGCTTCCGCGAACGATGAGCGGTAAACTGGTTTCAAAGTATTCGATCGTCATTTTCTCCGGAGGCAGTGTAAAGGCGGTAACATCATGGCGCATATGCCTCATGCCTAATCGATGCACGAGATCAACGTGCTGCTTGACGCGCTCCATCTCCGCTTCGAACGCTTCCTCCGTCTCCTGCACGAAGTTAGCAGGAATGGAATAATTCGATAAGTCGATGCCGAGCGATTTCGCCTTATCCCTAAGTACATCTGCCAACTCCAGGTTATCCACAAGAGTATACCCATACGGAACAAGCTCCAGATGCTCGCCGCCGTTGTCTTTCACCCACTGAACAACATCCAGAATGGTCATTTTTTCCGACTTCAACGCCGGCAGCAAACTATAAGAACTTAGCCCGATTTTCATCTTCATACCTCCAAGTATTCATCTATTCATACCTTCGAAACCGTTTACCGAGTAAGCGGCAAATTTGCGCACAATCGGTGTCGCTGCGCACGCGGTAATCCGGACTCTCAGTGCGCTTGTCTCTACCGCTGCAATTTTGTCTATTTTTTTGTGACCAATGGCGCTTCCTTTTACAAGCTCCACCCACTCGCCGTTATGCTGCGCTTCAAGCACATATTCACGTACCCGTTCGCCGTGTGCGATGTCTTCCATCAAAACAACATGGTCGACGGATTGCTCGCCCTCCAAAAGAAGCGTTACTTCCATGCCTTCTCCTGTTGTGACGGCAATCGGAACATCAAATCGACGACGGATTTCATCGCCCAGTTCGATTACTCGCTGCACGTCTACTTCCGGTAGTAAACCGCGGTCATCTGGAGCCACATTTAACAGCAATGTCGCGCCATGCCCCACAGATCGGTAGTAAAGATCCATCAAGTGTTCCAAACTATGGAGGCTGCTCTCGTCGTCTGGATGCCAAAACCAGTGCCGTCTGCGGATCGGCACATCGCACTCCGCTGGCACCCATGACGTAGTTCCTTCCATCCAAGTAAGCATGTCGCTTGTGAACATGCTCTCTCTAGCGCTCTCCGCCGTATTCCAGCATGGGTATGGGGCAACGCCGTCTTCGTTTCCAACCCAGCGAATCGTCGGCTGCCCCATATTGAACACCATCGCATCCGGCTGATACTGGTTGACAAGTCCGATAATTCTCGACCAGTCGTACTCCCGTCCCTGAGAGCCTGCCCCATCAAACCATACCTCGACAAGCGGACCGTATTGTGTCAACAGCTCCGTCAATTGTTCCGCATAGAAATCGTCATATGCCGCTTTGTCCGAATAACACGGCTCATGGCGGTCCCAAGGCGATAAGTACAAACCGAACTGCAAGCCTTCCTCCCGGCAAGCATCGGACACTTCGCGGACTACGTCCCCTTGTCCATCTTTCCATGGGCTTGACTTGACCGAATAGTCGGTCGTCTTCGTTGGCCACAAGCAGAACCCGTCATGATGCTTCGCAGTCAAAACAAAATATTTGAACCCGGCCTGCTTGGCCGTCCGCACCCACTGGCGTGCATCCAAATGTGCAGGATTGAACTTAAGCGGTGAGTCCGTGCCCTCTCCCCATTCCTGATCACAAAATGTGTTCATGCCGAAATGACAAAACATGCCCAGCTCCAAGTCCTGCCAGGCCATCTGCTGCGGGGTCGGTTTCGCTAGAACTTCAGTATCCATGAATGAGTCACACTCGCTTCCTTTTTATTTGTATGATCATTGCCATAGCTATAGCAGTCGAAAATCGCATAGTTCCGCCAACAGATCCATTCAGATCCGAAGGCGGAACATACGGTAACTTCTGTATTACTTTTTGGCAATCGCCTTTTGATAAATATCGATATACTTGCCTAGCTGCAGACCGTCAAACCCTTTTACATAGCTATCCCAATCTTTCTCGATATCTTTACTTCCTGTAATGAATTGCGCCATGTTGGACTTAATGTAATCGCGAATTGTCGTTTTCAGTTGCGCTGCTACTTCCGCATCTTCCAGTGCAATGAACACGCTGGACGGATACATCATCTTCGATTGGAAAGGTTCATATTTCGCCGATTCACGCTTCAATCGAACTTCGTATGCGCCTTCAGCAAGCGGGTCTTGCAGGGCTGCCCACGAATCGCGGTATTGGAATGTGCGGAGAGACGGACCGATCTGTTCCCAACCATCGTTGTGCGTCGTTTTGGTTTCAGCTTTCGGAATAATGGCATACTTCGCCGGCTTGCCGTTCATATCCTGCTCGCCGTCCTTCGCTTTACGCCATCCTTGGTTCTCCGGCCCGCGTTCTTCAAGTACGATCGCTTCTTCCGTGTACAAATAGTCAGCCAAACGGATTGCCGCAATTTGCTGTTCTTTCGTCGCTTTATTCGTAATTGCCATCTGCGAGCTGCCCACTCCCGCAAAATACCCTGCTTGCTGCACACCGCTCGGTCCTTTGAGCGGAGGAACGGTTACATATTCTTTATGACGCGGATGCTTTTCGTCCGGCGAGTGCGCGTAACTGATCAGGGCAGTCGTAATGGCACCCATGACGTTTGCGTCCTGGCGGTTGCCCAGCTGCTGAATCGCATCGGAGTTTTGCGTGAATGACGCTGGATCGATCAATCCTTCCTTATATAACTTGTTCAGATACAACAATCCCTGCTTCCATTCTGGCTTATTGGCGGACAAATCCACTTTGCCGTCCTTCAAATAGAGGAACGTTCCGCTGTCTTTGTCCACTTGGTCGTCGATAATGAACGAGTTCATCAAAAAGGAGGCGATGTTGCCTGCCCACATGTCGTCGGAACCCGTCAGCGGGATTTCGTCTTTTTTGCCGTTGCCATTCGGATCTTTATCCTTAAATGCTTTCATCACTTCGTAAAACTCATCCGTCGTTGTCGGCATTTTCAGCCCGAGCTTATCCAACCATGACTGGTTAATCCACAGCTTCTGGGCGTAGTTGCAGTGATAGCATTCGTTTATTTGCGGAAGCGCATAAATGTTGCCATCCGGTGCTGTAATGGAGCCTTTCAGATAAGGCAAATCAGCCATCGCTTTCTTGAAGTTCGGCGCGTATTTATCAATCAAATCGTTCAGCGGAATAAACACGCCCTGCTTGCCGTACTTCATCTGCTCGTCTTTGGTCAAGGACCCATGTAAAATCACTTCCGGATAATCGCCGCTTGCCAGCATCAGCTGTTTGCGATCGTTAAGCGCTTTGTCAGGTACAAGGTCCCATTTAATTTGAATGTTTGTCTTGTCCTGAACGTATTTCGTAAATGTATTGGTCTCCATATTCTCAATGCTGGCGAGCTGAGGTGCAAACATTTTGATCGTCATCGGCTTCTTTACGATCGGGTATTGTCCAACTGGTGAGAACACATCGCTTGCGACTGGCGCGCTGCTTGATGATGAACTTGCCGCAGGCGTACTTGATTCCGTGCTGCAAGCGCTCAAAACTAGCGAAAAGCTTAGTGCTACCCCCATTGTTCCCGCATATGCTTTTTTCCATTTTTTCATATCGACGACTCCTCCCGTTTTATCGAACCCTATCATTTGAACCTAAAGGAAGTAATCTAAGCTGCACGACGAACTCACCACCACCTTTCATGTTAATTGGGCTGTTGGCCGCAATAGCGCTAACCTTTCAATGAACCAATCATGACGCCCTTCACAAAATGCTTCTGCACGAACGGATAGATGATCAGCACGGGCGCACTCGCAACAACGATAAGCGAATACTTGAGCAAGTCCTTCAGCCCCTGCTGAGCCAGCATTTGATCCACTTTGGACACCATGGTCGCATCAATTGTGTTCAGAATCAGAATGTTGCGCAGCACGATTTGCAAAGGGAACAAATTTGGCGATTTCAGAAAAATCAAGGCATCGAAGTACGCATTCCAATGGCCGACTGCATACATCAGCGTCAGCACAGCAAGAATCGGTTTGGAAAGCGGAATCACGATACTGGTAATGAACCGGATGTCACTGCATCCATCAAGCTCAGCAGCTTCGGCGATCTCATCGGGAATCGTTGTCTGGAAAAAGGTGCGGGCGACAATAACCTGAAACACCGCCAGCGCTCCCGGCAAAATCATGGCCCAGCGAGAATCGAGCAAATGCAGGTTTTTCACGACCAGATAGAACGGGATAAGCCCTCCGTCAAACATCATCGTGATGACTAGGAGTACCATAATAAAATTACGGCCGTAGAACGTTTTTCTGGCTAGCGGATAAGCAAGCATGACGGTCAATGCAACATTGACGGCCGTACCAGCGACTGCATAAATGAGCGAATTCGAGTAACCGGATACGATTTGCGGATTGCGGAACACCGCTTTATAGCCTTCCAGCGTAAACTCGACCGGAAACAGCCACACCTTACCGGATACAACAGCTTGCGGTGAGCTAAACGATGAGCTGATGATGAATATGAGCGGGAACAGGACGACTATCAGCACCACAGTTAATAGCATGTAGATGCCAAGCAGAAACAACCGGTCGCCCTTTGATTCTCGAATCGTTGTCGTTTTTAACATAAATGATCCTCCTTACTGCGGGCTGACGTTCCGGAAATGTGTGCAGCATCGGGTTCTTGCGGCTCCGTCTGTTACCACAAGCTCGAATTGGACAGCTTCTTGGCTATGTAGTTGACACCGATGAGAAGAATCAGGTTGACGACCGAGTTGAAGAAGCCGATTGCTGCTGAGAAGCTGAAGCTGGAGCTAAGCAGACCCACCTTGTACACATAAGTGGAAATGACTTCTGACGTGCTGACATTGAGCGGATTTTGCATCAAATATATCTTTTCGAAGCCAAGCTTCATTATGTTGCCTAAATTCAAAATGAGCAGGATGACGGAAACTGGGATAAGACTTGGGATATCGATATTAATGATCTTTTGAGGTCTGGACGCGCCATCCACTTTAGCCGATTCATACAGTTCAGGGTTAACGCCTGACAGAACCGCTATATAAATGATGGCACCGTAACCCGTATACTGCCAAACATCTGACCAGACATAGATCGATTTGAACAAGCTGGGGATGCCCATGAAGTTTGTGTTTTCCACGCCGAGCATGTGCAGAAACTTGCTGATGATTCCAACGTTCGGCGACAATGTTACGATGAGAATGGACACCATGATAACCGTCGAAATAAAGTAAGGCGCGTAAGTAACCATCTGCACGCTCTTTTTGAAAAATCCGTTGCGTATTTCATTCAAAGCCAGCGCCAGTAGGATCGGGGCCGGAAAGCCGACAAGCAAACCGTACGTACTGATGCCGAGCGTGTTCTTCATATACAGCCAAAAATTCGGCGACTCAAAAAATTGTTCGAAATATTTCAAACCGACCCAGGGGCTTCCCCAAATGCCTTTGATGACGTTGTAGTCTTTGAAAGCAATGACAACACCAGCCATAGGAATATACTTAAAAATGACCAAATAAAGAAGCGGCAGGAAAACAACCAAATATAACTGCCAGTGACGCTTCATTTTTTTCCTAACCATGTTAAAAGATGATTTGCTGCCGGGCGCTGCCGTTTTATGCTGCTTTCTGATCTGTGGAGTTATGGACTGCCTTATTTCCTTTTGTATGATTGACATTAGCTCCTTCTCCTTTCGTATGTACTGATTGCGCTTTCATAACCTAATACTAGAGTGCGCATACAGCCTGCTGCAAGAAACAAGAATCGTGGCCCTAACCTTTTTCACATAGCCTGAAAAAGCGCACAGCTCCGGTAAATAGCCGAGCTGCTGCCTGACAACCATTATGAAACTAATAGGTAAACAAGCTCTGCAAACTCTTTTCTACCGCTTAACCAATTTCACCCAGTCTCTCTACGTGCCGCTTCCTCGCGGAATTCGCTGGGGGAACTGCCTACCACTTTCTTAAACGCACGGCTGAATGAAATCGCGCTCGTATAACCGACCTGTTCGGCTACCTCTTGCATGGAAGCTTGCGATTCAGTGAGCAAGCGCTGCGCAACCTGCATGCGGATATCGATCATGAAGTCGATGAACTTCTGCCCGGTCTCTTCCTTAAACAATTTACTTACATATTTGGCATTAATGTTGAAGTTTGAACTGAGATATTCGAGCGACATATTCGGATTAGCGTATTGGTCTTCAATGAATTTCCGCATATCGCGAATCGTAGCAGCATGCAGACGCTGCTCCTGCGCTGCCTGCAAGACGGCGCCCAAACGATTCAGCACGGCCAAAGTCTCTTCCCGCATTTGATCGAGAGAATGGCATTGATCAATGGTTTCGCTGAGCTTCGGCAAGCCGTCCCGTTCCCATATTTCTTGAAACTCTTTCGTCATGCCCGCCATTTCCCGGCCCAAATAGTAAATGAAATAATTCATCAGATTCGTAATCTCGTCCTTCGTCAGCAACCCCTGTTTCATTTCGCCAAACAGCTCGTCGAACTTCGTCCGCCATTCGTCTTCAAGCAGTCTGAACGACTGGATTATGGCGCGAATCGCGTTCAGATGCGAGAACACTTCTGCTTGTCCATGATTTGCGATGTGCTTGCTCGTAATAAGCCGGTTTTCCCCGAGCACAATTTTGTGTTTCAGCGCCGTAAGCGCCTCTTTGTACGAATTGGCAACATCGGAAAGTTGTACAACCTGCTCACCGATACCGATCGTTACCGTAAACTTCAGGTTATCCTGCGTCCACACACGAACGCTCTCAAAAAGCTCGAGAATCACAGAATGCTCGCTAACCTCCTCTTCGCTGTTAACGAACACCATGACGCTGAGCTGAAACGCGGAAGTCCACTCTGCCCACAACTCGAGTCCATGCTTGGGGGCAAGCTCCTGAATGACACTGCGAAGCGCAAATTTAAGCAGATTCTGGTCAATGCGCGAGTATTGACGGCAAAAGTCATTGTATTTATCCATTTCGATTACAAGCATCACTTGTCCATCGGAAGGGCGCGGAAGCTGCAGACTGCTCGTTTCTTCCATCCATTCCTCGATCGTTAAGCCCGAACCGCCTTCAATGAGCTGATGAAACAAGTACCTCGTTCGAAGATGCATGTCTTCTTTGTGCTTTTGCTGATACTGATTGGACTGTTCAATAATATTGACGAGCGCCGATTCGATGAACGAAAACTCATCCCCGCCATCCTTGGAAACACTGCCTGACAGCGGAAGACGGTAACCGCGAATGCGCGCCACTATCTGCTCTAGCGGTTTGGAATTGCGTCTAGTCACATAAACGAGCCATATGAATCCAAACACAATCATCGCGATCCCGATAATAAACCACACGTTATACAGCGAGGAGACGATATGAAACACCTTGCCGTTGACGAGTCCGCTTTGATAGGACCATCCCGTATAGCTCGAAACGTAATTAGAATATACCCTTGCTTGTTCCTTAGAGCTCGAATCGTTAAACAACTCGTTGCCTGAAGCGTCCTGGACCCCGATAAAGCTAGCTTTAGAATCGTACAGATCGGCGATATTTTTCTGCAAAGAATCGGTCGCCACGTTGACAACGATCATTCCTTTCTCACTCGTTATGAACGGCGCCCCTCGAACAAGACTGACGACAGGCTTGCTTCCTTTCACCTCAAACTGCTCAAACTCTCTAACACCCGACCAGTGCTTGGACAGCTGCGGAACCATGGCCCGTTTAATGAACGGCTCATCCTTATAATTGCTGAGTTGATCGCTTGTCGCATTACTAAGAACGAAATTGTCTTCAAAACGCACCAAATAGATCGAATCGATAATCGGATAAGAAGTGATCATATCCTGCATTTTTTTTACCGCACTGATGTTGATGTAAACGCTATCTTTTGCGTCATTATTAAAGAAATCAATCAATTGCTTATTATTAATCGATTCGGTCATCACCATATTGTCAATTGCTTTCAGGGAAGTGTCAATCAGACGCATTGCCTGCAGGGACAGCATTTTGTTGGCGTTGAGCGCTTCCTTCCGGCTTTGCTCGCTTAGCAGCTGAAAAAATACGAAAAACGTAAATGTGACAACGATAAAAAAGATCGGTATATACGAAAGCAGCAGCCGTTTAAATAACGTTTTTCTCATGATCAGCCTCCAAGTTAGAATACCTGCTAATGATTATTTCTTTATTCAGAGGTTATTCCCTTCTCCTAACGTGAATCGACTCCTTTTTTACGGATAGTAAATCTCGCAGCAAAAATCAAAAACTGTACGACCCGAATAACAAAAAACCAGCCAAAACACGAAATAAAGGTGTTGGACTGGTTTTTTTGCGTTCTGTTTTTTTGTTTTTTTCTTCGTCGTTTAATTTCTTTTTAGAAACATAGAAACATGTTCGGCAAACAGATCCGGGTATTGAAACAAGAATCCGTGACCGGAATCCGGATAAATAATCAATTGTGCATTAGGAATGCGCTGGGACACAATATAAGAATTGATAGTCGGAATCATAATATCGTTATCTCCATTAGCTACAAGAACGGGCTGCTTGATATCTCCCAGTCGGTCAAAGGTTGATCCCGTTCCCCAAGCCATAGCTGATTTTATTTGTGCTTGTACCGATTCAGGCTTGACTAGCGGCGCTCTGCCGGCTTTTCTTTTAGCAAGCCGTTCCAGATAGTCAAGTCCTGCCGCTCTGCTCGTTTCCGTCTGTTCGAAGAACAAGTAAAGAAAGTCCTCCGGTTCGTTAACCGGCTTAAAAGCAACTTGGAACACTTCAGGTTTACCCGATTGGGTACCCTCCCCTGTTCCCCCGCCTGTACCTGCTAAGATCAAACGACGAACCAAATCAGGGCGATCAAGCGTTACTATCTGTGCTACGTAGCCTCCCATTGAGAAACCGATGAGGTCCACTTGTTTAAGACCAAGCGCTTCAATAAAAGTGACTGCGAATTTCCCCGTTCCATAGAAGCTTTCTGCAACCTCACCTGAAGATAATCCGACGCCTGCGCTATCAAACAGGATGACCGTACGTTCCTTCGCCAATGCATTGACAAATGCTGGATCCCAATCATCCATCGTACCTCTGAATCGTTGGCAGAATACAAGCGGAACATCGGTTTGTTTACCGAAAGTTCGGTAAGCGAATCGAATTCCGTCTGCTTCAATATAAGAAGTCTCAACTGTTTCTGCTGTTGCTCCACTTTGTTTAACTGCATTCATGATTTATCTTCTCCCTTGAGGTTAGCTTTTATAGAATTATGTCTAAAAGTTGATTCTTATTTAAATCTTAGGCCATTTGTGGTTTTCTCAAGGTCGATCTGAGGTAACCTATTGCGCAACCGATGGATAAGAGTACAACTATCGTCAGTCCCCAATAAATGTTGCTATAAGCACTCGCTAGAGGAATGTTCTTCTGCCAAACAAGGGCACTTGCTGTCATAGCAACACCGAAGGCTCCGCTAAAAAATTGGAGAAGCTGAAACAGACCGAGACCAGATCCAAGCTGAGAAGGCAGTAATATTCTTGACATTTCATTGGATACACTGCTATTCAAAATCGTGATACTAACGCTCATTAGCATATAAATCAACATGATTGAAACAAATGAAGCTCCTTCGAACAAGGCGAACAAAATGACAGAAGCGAGAAGGAACAACGGTAGAAATCTGATAATCGTGTTGTTTCCACGCGCATCAATGATACGGCCAACCCGTCGGGAAACGAATACGGCTAAAATCGAGCCTGGAAAAATAACAAGTCCGGCTTGAATAGCACTTAGACCATACTGTTTAACAAGGATTTGTGGCATTAGAAATAGTGTTGCAAAACTACAGAGATAAGCCGCGATTCCTACTGCTCCTAGAATGAGAAAAGACCGATTCTTGAATAGCGATGGAAGTACGAAAGGCTCTTTAGCAGATCGAATGCGGACGATAAATAAGGCAAGCGCGATAAGCCCAATCAACAGCATAAACCATGAATGGTTGGTTAAGAACAGAAGCAGTCCTGTCGTTCCAACGCCAATAAATAATGCGCCTAGGGCATCGAACGACCCTTTCCGCGGCTCTTCTTTAGGAATGAGCACTACAAAGAAAGGCACTAACAGCAAAGTAACTGCCGTCACGGCGAACAAAATGTGCCAGCCTAGGTATTCGACAATGGCTCCACCGACAACCGGACCTAATCCAAGACCAAGCGAAATCGAAGACATGATCAGAGCCATTGCTTTACCCCGTCTCTCAATTGGAACATACCGTGAAATCAAGTTTAGGGATAAGGCTGGGATTGAACCTGCTCCAGATGCTTGCAGAATGCGAACGATTAGCAGCATGATAAAATTGTGACTGAACAATCCGGCAATTGCCGCAAGGCTGAGAAATAAAATTCCTATTATAAAAAGCCTTCGGATTGGTATGAAATCAGCTAATCGGCTATACGTAATAGATGCCATCGCGAAAACAATGGAGTACCCCGTCACAATCCACGATGTTGATGAAGCAGAGAGGTGAAAGTCTTTTGAAACAGCTGGTAAAGCCAAGTTAAACATCATCGTGTTCATGATGACGAGTACGATCGTTATACCGAGTAGAAGGGTAACAACACCTTCATTCATAACAACCTGATCCTTCCCATAGTCTGAAGAATTCTTCATCTTAAGCGTCATTGTTTTCCCCTCCCTCAAGTTTTTATTTCGCTGAAATCTAATCAATTACATCAAAGTTTTTACGGCGTAACAATATTTCTATTCCCTGATTTGCGCTGTCACTAATGCTACTTTTTAGTCATGTAATTACCTCCGATTAGTAAGGATTATTTGTCATTCAAGAATGATCATTCTTAAATGGACAGCGACATAACAATTGTCGGTTGCGTTATCTAAGCCCAACTATACGTCATTTAAGAATGATCAGTCAACTATAATTTTTGGATATATAAATATATCGTGGTTTTCAAGGTCATTTTTCGATCTAAATCCAAAGAGTATTAGCTTTTTATTTTGACTAACCATTCTTAAATAATTATACTATTCTTAAGAAGGGAGGTTATCCTATGCCCAGACCTAAAGAATTTGACCAAGAGCTTGCTTTAGATAAAGCCATGGAAGTATTCTGGCAGAAAGGCTTTGAAAGAACTTCTATTCAAGACCTTGTGGAACAGACAGGTGTTCACCGCGGAAGCTTGTATGATACGTTCGGAGACAAAAATCAATTTTTCTTGACCTGCCTGGATCGGTTCCGTCAAGTTTCCTCCAATAGGCTTTTTTCCATCTTAGATGAACCCGGTTCTCCCAAAGAGGTGCTTTCCCGGTTCTTTGAAAAGGTGATCGACAATGCCTTAGGTAACGGAACAGGTCGAAGGGGATGCTTTTTAGCTAATACGGCCATGGAGCTAGCAGCCATCGATCCCGGCATCGCGAGTAGAGTTGAAGCTTATAACATCGATATGGAATCCCAATTTTATCATTTTCTGCTGAAGGCGCAAAAACATGGAGAAAAAAAATTCCATCATACCCTTCGCGAGCTTTCACGGTTTTTGGTTAATACGCGCAACGGCCTTTATGTACTTGGCAAAACCGCAACAGATCGGCAACCTCTGCAGGACGTTGTGAAGGTAGCTTTATCTATTTTGTGATTCGCAATTAGATTTGAATAAGTTCAACAAATTTACTTAAAACTAATGTCTAGAATACGAATCTAGATAAGAGGCACAGGATGATCGGACAAGCATAAAAAAGAAGAGGAGTTCCGAAAACTCCTCCTCTTAGCTATCAACGAATGCTTAATGGATGATTAGATTAAAACCAGACTGGATGTAATTTGTATTGGGGTTAGCAATATTACTGAGCATCAGGTTGTTGAACGTTGCAGAGCCATTACCAGTGTACGTGTAAATGGCCGAACCTTTATGTGGTCCCGAGAATCGTGAGGTTGTTATGCCATCAAGACCGGTACCATTAATAGTAATGTTGTTGAATACGATATTTTCGAATCCGCCGCCATATCCAAACTGGACAGCATCGCGCTGCGTGTTGATGATATCGATGTTGGAAATCGTTACGTTCTTGATGGCATCGTTGGAAGCTTCCAGATCGATTGCACCGCGTTCACCATTGTAAAGGTCTTTACTTGTGCCGCTGTTAATAATGGTATTATCCGAAAATACAATGCCCGTATTATTTTGGAAATGATATCCAGGGAATACGGTGTTCATTCTGAAACCGGAACCACCAACGGTGTCGATAATAAAGTTGTGGTCAGCCTTGTGTCCGCTTCCTCCAAAAAATGCAATAGCTCCTGCACGCCAATTATTCTCTATGGTGTTATAAGAGAAAGTATTGTTTACACCCGCTGGTGCACCATTGGTATTATCAGTCCATACGGCAAGAGCATCATCACCGTTATTTCGTAAGCTGCTATTACGGACAATCGAATTGCTGGTTCCTTGGCAGAAGTTGACACCATCAGCAAGGTTATTTCTTATACGACTGTTCTCGATAATCAGCCCCGTAGCAATAATTGCTGGTTGATGTGCATAGTCTGCTACCCAGAAACCACACTCAAAGTGCTCTAACCAGACATCGTGAAATTTGGAATTAGTTCCAAAGTCGTCCATAAAGGCTTTATAAACAGCTTCTTGGCCATACCGTGACCGCAACTTCGAATTGAGATATATATTGCTGAAATCAATCTGGCCTTGGACACGGAATGAAATACCGCCAGACCTCGAATTTGGGTTCGTAAACTGGATGTTTGTATGCCAGATACCAGCACCAACGATCGTGATATTGTTGATCATATTACTGACAGAACCAATTTTCCACATATCCCCAAGATGGAAAGTTCCTTCTGGGATATACATAATCTTACCCGATGCAACTGCTGCATTTACTGCAGCGTTAAAGGCCGCAAGATCATCCTGGCCGTCGTTCGGAACAGCACCGAAATCTGTGACAGATACCGAGTTGGCCGGACGGGCGATTGCAGCAGGAACAGGCTCGATTTCGATGAAGTCAACACCGTATTCCAAGCTATCCCCATTGTTCTTTTGAATACGGATCGTGTCGCCTGGCTGGAGCGGGGTATCTAATTTCCAGTGCACTTCATCAAAACGGAATAGCGGGCGCCCTCCTCCAGGAGTATCTGCAGGCATATCTCCAGAGAAATACTGCCAGCTGTAATAGGAGGTCAACGGTATTGTCTTCACATTGGCACCATTTACATAAACGTCAAGTGAACCGTTTAATCCCATACCGTCTGAGGAATCGGGCATTGTAAATCTCATGGTTACACCTGCACCGCCCTGCCCCTGTCTGACCGTCCATTGCAGATTGGAACCGTTTGAAGGAAGTGCCACATAGCGCTGGCCAGAAGCCTCCGAAGCAATAAGTGCTTGGTCGAATGTCGGGGCAGACTGCAGAGTGGCACCACCACCGCGTACAGCATCATCGGTATCATACCGGCTGTACGGCATGCTTGCACCTCGTTGGGCATATACAACTAGGTTTGCCGTATTTACATTGTTGGCTTGCTTGGTTGCAACTTCGTTAGCATCTACAGCAACAGTAGTAGTTACCGTATAGTTGCCCTCTGCCGCTGTCCATGTCCCAGGAATGGAGACAATAGTCGATGCTCCTGCAGCTAAGGATCCGTTATAAGATCCACTAAATGTTTGAACAGTTGAACCGACAGAATTCTTAAGAACAACTGTTATTCCATGCGAACCGCTTGCAGAAGCTATCGTTCCTTGATTTTTCAGGTCTACGTTAAAGGTAACCGCATTACCGGCAACGGGAGTACTTGGTGTCCATGAAACAGTTCCTACCAAGTCGGAGCTTGCAACCTGGGTTACGGTCAGCGAGCTGGAGCTGGTGTAGTTATTATTGTTTTCGTTTTGCTCGATTACAGCGTTAGCTTCATCAGCTTTTGCGGTTACTGTGTAGGTGCCTGCATTTTGAGCGACGATGTTGGCAGATACCGTCGTGGAAGCGCCGGCAGCCAGTGCGCCTACCGATGAAGTTCCAACCAGCGTGCTGCCAAGGTAGAATCTAATATCAGTTGCTGCGGATGGCGCCGTACCAATGTTCTGCACCGTAGCATTCAACGTTATTGCGTTGGTCTCACTCGGAGCGGATGGTGTCCAAGTCAGACCTGTAACTGTCAAATCCGGGTTCGGAGCAGGAACACCCATGATTTCAAATTCAGCTACTTGACCGGCCGAAGCACCTGTATTCGAGGTTATTTTCAGCTGAACTGCGCTGGCAGTAGCTGATAGCGGAATCGTTATCGTGTTGCTGGTAGTCGGACTAAACGAATAGTTTGCTGCGGAAACCAGGTTGTTGAAGGTCGTGCCATATTGATCATGACCCAGAACTTGGATGTTTTGCGTCCGAGCGCCCCATGCCGTATCAGGGTTCAACTTCAGTATAATCGAGGAAATGCTGGCGTTTGCACCCAGATCTACAGTCAATATGTTCGGGTACGAACCTCCAGCACCTTCCCAGTAAGTCGTTACATTTCCATCATTCGCATTTGTCGCAATGAACGAAAGTACGGAAGAGCTAGCACTAATCGACTTGCCTAAAGCAAGGTTCGATGTAGTCACTGGCGGTGTTGGTGTTGGTGTTGGTGTCGGTGTTGGTGTCGGTGTCGGTGTTGGTGTTGGTGTTGGTGTTGGTGTTGGTGTCGGTGTCGGTGTCGGTGTCGGTGTTGGTGTTGGTGTTGGTGTTGGTGTCGGTGTCGGTGTCGGTGTCGGTGTTGGTGTTGGTGTTGGTGTTGGTGTTGGTGTTGGCGTTGAACCAGAGGTAAAGTTCATCCAATTCAAGTTTAATCCTGTGGATGACACATAAAACCTTAATGTTTGATTTCCTGCCGTCAAATTCACATTTGCGTTTACTGTTGTCCACGTTTGCCATCCGCCCGTATTCGGAACGTCGACCGTGGTTAACACAGTGCCCACACTATTCATCAATTGAAGCTGACTAGTCGAAGAGATGCTCGCTACACGGAATCCAACCGTATATGTGCCGGCGCTTTGCACATTGACACTATAATCCATCCAATCCCCAGTATCCGTCCAACCTACGTTTAATCCACCGCCCGTATCGGTTGTCGTTTCTGTTTGAATACCGAACATTGCACTATAGCTTTCAGCTTCAATTTTTCCAGGGATAACGGTTCCGCTCGGTGTTGGTGTTGGTGTTGGTGTTGGTGTTGGTGTTGGTGTTGGTGTTGGTGTTGGCGTTGGTGTCGGAGTTGGTGCCGCTGTTCCATATATCTCCAATTCAGATATTTGAGCAGCAGCCCATCCTGTATTCGCAGTTACATTAATTTTCACATATCTTGCGCTGGAACCAGTAAAATTAATTGTCACTATATTCAAGTTCGCTGGATCAAAAGTATAAGCAGCGGAGGCAACCAAAGTACTATAGTTCACATCATCCGTGCTTCCCATAACGGAAAGAGTTTGCGATCTTGTTCCCCAACCTGCAGGAAGTTTAAGCACCACTTGATTTATCGTGTTAGCGCTTCCAAGATCAACGTGAATCCATTGCGGGAATGCACTGTTCGTGCTTTCCCAATAGGTTGCTTGATTTCCGTCATTCACATTCGTTTCCACATAGACGTCATTATGTCCGCTTGCTGTAACAGCTTTATTTAAAGCCAAATTCGTAGCCGCAGAAGAAACAGATGGGAAAAACGATATCTGAGTGAAAACTAATAGAAAAACTAGAAAACAAATGAGAGTTGGTTTTCTTGTTAAGTAATGGAAATTAAATTTCATATAAAGCCTCCTTGTACGATTCAAAACTTAAAAGTATCGTTCAATGTCCGATCATTTATCGAAATCCTTTATAAATCCCTCCTTATTTTTCAAAATAAGACAGTCTTGCACATATATTATAGTTGAGTTTTTATGCTCGAAACGATGAGCAATTTCATGTTATCTATGTGCATTATTACGTACCTGGTTATGACTGACGTATTGATAATCATTCCATTCAGGGAAAACTACTCGAAACCTAAATTTTACCAATCATGAGATAACACACCAATAATTCCCCAATTAAATTGCAACTTTTCCTTAAAATAGCAGTCTAAATATTTGAGTGGAATTTTAATCCATATTTTTCAAAGAAAAGAGAGTGAACCATGAGGTCTTTTTGCAAGACATTTCACTTCACGAAGCTGTTGCTGACTGTTGTTTTTGTTGGGCTATTGGGCATGAGTACAGGTATTTTGCCTGCGGCCCAAGCTGCGGAATCGGTTTCAACATCAACAAAGCCAATCAAGGTTTCTGCCTGGAACAATGGATTTGGTTTATTGGACGACCAGGGAGATGTTTGGTATCTGGGAAAACGTGTTCCTACTAAGGTAAAGGGATTAGACCATGTCATTGATATTTCCTATGGTAGGAACGGCTTGGCAGTCAAGGAAGATGGAACGGTTTGGATATGGGGAGAGAACGGAGATCAGAGTACCCAAACAACATGGTTCTATTCAATGATAAAGCCACTCCAAATCCCAGAATTGAAAAATATTGTGAAAGTATCAAGTTCCAATGGCTTATTCGCGGCGTTAGACAGCGATGGAACGGTTTGGACTTGGTGTTTTGCCGTACAACAACTTGATGATCTTACGAAATTTGATCAGAAGCCGATAGCAATACCTGGTTTGCATAAGGTAAAGGATATAACAATCGTCCATGGTAAAGTCATTGCTCTTCAAGAAGATGGTACTGTGTGGCGTTCAGAAGGAATAGATCCGCTCACAGTAACATGGACTGGAGGAAATGTTGAGATTACAAAAAATTCTACCTATACGATAACTACAAAGCAGATTCCGGGCTTAACGGATATTATTGAACTTGGAAAAGGTACCGACACTCTACATCTACTGACATTAAAGAAAGATGGGACAGTGTGGGCTTGGGGAAGTAATCATTACGGGCAACTAATTGGACAACAGGGCGAGGCCGAACCATGGAATGCCATCCAGGTACCAGGGCTCTCAGATATCGTCGCACTTTCTTCCGGATGGACCCACAGTCTTGCGCTTAAAAAAGATGGGACACTCTGGGAATGGGGTTATTTTACAACCAATGAGATTGACAGTTATAAACGACTAACTACGCCCGTGCAGGTCAAGGGACTGGATCAGGTTAAAGCTATTAGCTCGGGTATCAGCTTCAACACTGTCATCCAAGAGGATGGAACGTTATGGGCTTGGGGAGGTAACGATGGAGGTCAGTTACACGATAATACCAATGTCTCGAAATTTAGTCCTATTAAATTTATGTTCCCAAGTACAAGATGAAGTAGTAAATTTCTCATAATCTTTTTGACTTTCAGTACAAACGGACTGCCACGTAAGTGGCGGATCCGTTTTTTTCACTTAAAAATAAGTAAGAAAAGCCTAATCGACGAAAAGCCGAAGCCTAAACTCCCCTTAAGTAGTGGGGCTTCCCCGACTTTAGTACAGCTTCCATAACCGTCGGCGGTCCGTTTTCGCAGATGTTCGAACAAGCTACAATAAAGACATAAGAACGAAGCAGACATACAAAATGCTCGTATTTGAGAGGAGACTTATACAATGAACAAATTATTCAGATCCACTACCGATAGTAAATTTACCGGCCTTTGCGGAGGAATTGCAGAATTTCTCGGAGTTAATCCAACCATCATTCGTCTGATCGTCGTTTTTGCTGCTCTGTGCAGCTTTGGAAGCGTCATGCTGCTTTACTTCATCGGCAGTATCCTTGTCCCAAAAATGCCTTATAGCCATATTTAAAGAAAAAATCCAGCCCAATAACGGGTTGGATTTTCTGTATGATATGAACGTTACAATTGAAAGGATGATCGATAGTCTGAAGGACTGCAGCCCATTTCGATTTTAAATTTACGGGTAAAATAGTTCGCGTCTTGAAAACCAACACTTGCGGCAATCTCTTGAACGGTCAATCGGGTATTTTCTAAGAAATATTTCGCTTTTTCAATACGGACCTTGTTTAAAAAGTCGACAAAACTTAAACCCGCTTCTTTTTTGAATAAATGGGCAAAATAATGGATGCTCAAACAACAATGCTGCGCAATTTCTTTTAAGAGCATTTTTTCTTGATGATGCTCTTTTATATATACGATCGCAGAACGAACGATTGGGGACACCTCTAAGGCATGATCATTCGTTACCCGCCTCGCAAGTCTCTCCAATATTCGCATAGCTTTTTAACAAATTTGTCATATCGAATGGTACTGTATAGATCTTGGAGCATTTTCGCATTCTCAGATAAAATCTCAGATGTATTTCCGCCTAAATCGACGACCATCCTTGATAAAGAGAGTACCAGATCATAGGCTTCCGACTTGAACAGGTTAATATTATGCTTATACGATTGGGCAAGCCGTTCCAATAACTCCACTAAATAAGCAATAGAGCCTTCTTCATCACCAATGCGGACACGTGACAGCAATTCGATTTTCTCCTCGTGGGTCATTAGTTTTGTCCGTCCTGTTTGACTATTACTTTGTTGATCATATTGATAAACCATCCGGTTGCCTTGAAAAAAACGGTCGATCATTGATTCTTTGGCTTCGCAAAAGGATAAGTGAAGCTTATAAGGATCATCATAATAAGTACCTATTCCTGCTGAGATGGAAAATCCTCTCGTATCTATGAAATTTTGAATTTTCCGGACTATACGGACAATAACTTGATTATTGAATGGATCCGCAGGTTGATCTGCTCCTAATTCCAAAAGGATAGCCAGCACTCCTTCTCCTACCCATACCCACAAAAAAGGCAATGTAATATTTTCATAAATCGCTTCAACCAACTGCTGCCCGATCTCAATACGCCATTGCAATGACTTATCCATGGCAAAATCAGTGAAACGATCAATGGACAAAACCATGACTACTTGAGGACGTATTCCAATTCCAAGCCGCTCACTTACTTCTTCAAAGTCCCCTTCATGGATTAACGTTCCAGAAATAAGGAGTTGAGAAAAAGCCGCTTGGGCCGTATCCAATTTCATAGTTGAAATCACCCTGCCTATCTAATCAAAAAAGGGAGATGAACTTTCCGCTCCGTTTTATTGTTCCGAATGACCAACTGTTTGCTCATATTTCTTGCGATAAAACAGATGGTAAACACCATAACAAACAATGGTAAAAGGAATTCCGTAGTAAAGAGCGATTTTTTGTTCTTTATCGAAAGCCAAACCGACTAATGCAACTAGACACAGGATAATGGCAAGAATGGGCACAAGCGGGAATAGCTTTACTTTATATTTTAAATCGTCCAGGCGGTTCCCTTCAGCCATATAGCGACGACGGAATAAATATTGGGACAAAGCAACCCCCATCCAAACGAGAATTCCGGCGAATCCTGAAATCCCACTCAGCCACAAAAATACGGTGTCCGGGGCTACGATACTTGAAATCAAGGCAACAGACGCAACGATGGCGCTTACGATCAGAGCCCGAAACGGTACGCCATTAGAAGTCAACTTACTCAGGTAAGGGCTGGCCATATTACTCTTCGACAGCGACCACAGCATACGGGAGGAGGCATATATTCCGGAGTTGCTTGCCGAAAGAAGCGCTGTCAAAATAACAAAATTCATGACATCCGCCGCAAAAGGAATTCCCATTTTATCAAAAACAAGCACAAACGGACTATCCGTAAGGCCGGCTTCGCTCCAAGGGATTAAGGAGCTTAAGATAAATACAGATGCTACGAACAAAAATAAGATCCTCCATATCGTATTTCGTGTCGCCTTCGGAATCTCTTTTTCAGGATTTTCACTTTCTCCTGCGGCAATGCCGATCAGCTCCGTTCCCTGATAGCTGAAATTAACGGCTACCATGGTCATGAATACCGGAACGAAGCCGTGTGGAAATAATCCTCCATCGTGGGTAAAGCCTGATCGAATCGGAGCCGAGCTGAGGCCTTCGAAAGGAATGATTCCCGTGATCGCGGCAATTCCTAATAATACGAACAGAGCAATCGTAATGACTTTAATGCTTGAAAACCAGAACTCGGATTCGGCAAAGAGGCTCGCCGAGATGGCATTCAACAGGAACAGGAATGCAATGATTAGTGCGATCCAAGCCCAAGGCGGGACATGAGGGAACCATCGGTTCATTAACATTCCGGCACCGACCCATTCCGAAGCGACGGCCACAATCCAGTTGATCCAATACAACCAGCCTATTGTAAATCCGGTTGCTGGACCTATAAACTTCGTTGCATAAACCTGAAAGGAGCCCGTCACCGGCATAATAACAGCCAGTTCAGCTAGACAGAGCATGACTAGATACATTAATAGTCCGCCAGACAAATAAGACAGAATCACACCGCCGGGTCCTGCTTGATTGATCAAATAACCCGTACTTACAAACAAGCCGGTTCCGATTGCGCCTCCTAACGAAATCATATACATATGCCTGCTTTTCATGGAACGTTTCAGTTGGTCGTTACTTTCCTTTATTACGCTTGCCATATGAAGAATACCCCGTTTCAGTTAATTTAGCACGGAAAGCGCTTTCATACACTTCGCAAAAAAGGGATTTCTCCCCATCACTCTTCATGTCATTAAATATGATTGTACCCAAACCCTAACACATCGTGTTCAAAGCCTTTTTTTGGAGCGCCGATCGTTCCGTAAATGCAGACACTTAACCATTCTTCGGAATATCCTGATATTTCGACCGTTCCTCTTGTAATGCAAAATGTTAGTCCCACTGTGCGTAGAATATCCCCGAATTGGACCGTACCTCTCCCAATCCCCTGAATCGCTTCTATGATGGCATGATATAATGAATGAACTTCCCGATAAGAGTTCGGATCGATAACCTTGTTCGATTTGGCGCTGGTTTCAATAGCCGTCACGACTTTTACCAAATCCATTGCGCCGACCTTTCCAATCGTATACCGGTATCCTCTTCTCTTCATTTCATTCTCAATATCCGCACCCGCCTCTTCATTGTGCAGCATGACCAAGAGTGAAGTTAGCTTTCCCATCGTATAATTACTGCAGTCGAAAAATTTTCTTTCATTAAGGTTACTCATTGATATCATCCTTTCTATTGTGTAACCTTCCCAAAAAAAACAAAAAACTTCGCATTGAAGGATGCTATTTCCTTCATGCCAAGCTCATTCTATTGACTATAGGCTAAATCGAGCACTAGTTTACTTGTCTTGATTATACCAGAGTACATCTTTCTGTCAATATCAATACTTTCCATATTTATAACGGACCGTTTAAAGCCAGAAGAAAGGCAAAAAACGGTCCTTTGCAAGTTTGAAGACACCAAGTTATTGGATTTTCACTACCTCCGACATGCTCAAAGCTACATCGGTTTGCTTCATCCAATCCGCTATCTTCTGAAAATCATGAGAGAGCACACGATCCGCATCTACGGCCGGGACAAGATTGCGGCATTGGTCATAGAGCCATTTGGTTCCATGCCCGAGCAGCTGTGGATCGCGGAAATCAGCCGCTTGAGCCCCGCACAACAGCTCAATGGCGAGAACGGCATATGCATTCTCCACGATTTGCTTCGCTTTCCTTGCGCCAATGGTTCCCATGCTCACATGATCCTCCTGATTCCCCGAAGAAGGAATAGAATCCACACTTGCAGGGTGAGCGAGCGACTTATTCTCGGAAACGACTGCCGCGGCTGCATATTGAGCGATCATAAAACCGGACTCAAGACCTCCATTTTTCGTTAAGAAAGGCGGGAGGTTCTCATTTAAGTGAGGATTGACTAGTCTTTCTATCCGCCGTTCGGAAATATTGGCCAGCTCTGATGCGCTGATGGACAGATGATCCATCGGCAGGGCAATCGGCTGCCCGTGAAAATTCCCACCCGAAATCACACGTTCTTCATCCACAAAAATAAGCGGATTATCCGTAGCCGAATTAATTTCAATTTCAAGCTTTTCGGCAATATAAGCCAGCGCATCGCGGCTTGCCCCGTGAACCTGCGGCGCACAGCGCAAGGAATACGCATCCTGCACCCTTCGTTCCCCCTGGTTCGTCATTAACTTGCTTCCGGAGGTTAACCGTTTTATATTTTCTGCAGATTGACTTTGTCCTTTATGCGGACGAATGATATGGGTTAAAGGATCAAATGCGTCCCGGACACCGAACAGCGCTTCACAAGTCAATGCAACTGTGCAATCGGCCCAGTTCGCCAGATTCATGGCATCCCGGCAGGCCAATGTGCCTACAGCCGTCATCACCTGTGTCCCGTTAATAAGAGCTAATCCCTCTTTCGCCTCCAGGGTTACTGGATCAAGCCCGGCAAGATTCATAGCCTGGCCGCCCGGGAACCGATTGCCGCGATAATAAGCTTCTCCTTCACCGACGAGTACGAGCGCCAAATGAGAAAGCGGAGCCAAATCCCCGCTTGCGCCGAGCGAGCCTTTTTCCGGAATGACAGGCGTCACCCCTTGATTCAGCATACCAACCATCAATTGGACGACCTCCGAACGAATACCGGAGTAGCCGAGCGCGAGTGCATTGACGCGCAGAAGCAGAATCGCTCTTACAATTTCGATCGAGAACGGCGTACCGATCCCGCAGGCGTGACTTCGAATGAGATTCAACTGAAGAGTTTTGACGTCATCGTCGGAAATATAGGTGTCGCTAAATTTCCCAAAGCCTGTTGTCAAGCCGTACACCACTTTTTTCTCGCTCAACAATTTTTCCACATAGGCTCTGCTCTTCGCCATTTTACGAATGCTCTCTTCTTGCAGTCTCGACCTTGGCGTTGAAGCGCGCAACCTGAACGACCTGCTCGATCGTTAATGCCCCTCCGCCCACTAATACCACATTTTGATCTTTCATCTGTTCTGTTATTAACATATCCGCACCCGCTTTACTAGTAGTATAGGTAGCGGCTTCTAATGGCTATACGCTAAAGGCCGATTCTTCTATCTTTGAAATCCTTGCCACAAACTCGTTTCTTTCCCAAAAAAACAAAAAAGAATGCACTTGGATAAGGAATCGATTGTTCCCTCATTCAAAGCTGCATTCTATTCACTAATAACTATATAGAGCTTAGTAAATATTTTACACCTTTGAAGGAGCATAGTCAACAATAATTTCAATTTATTCTGATTACTTATTAACATCCCACTCGTGTACGTTAATGAGCATACCAATTTGCTTCGGTTCACCTACAATAACCTTTTTAGATACAGCTGCGAATGGGACTTGCGCATAAATTGACGTACCTGGCGTGTCCCTTTTGAGTATTTCTTGAATCTTATCGTAAATTACTTTTCGTTTGGAAGGATCCGTTTCTTTGATTCCTTGATCAATTAGAGCATCCATTTCTTTATTGCTGTAAGCCGAAAAATTATTTACACCTCCCGTTTTGAATTCAGAACTAACGTCTGGATCTACTGTAGTAAATGATCCTAGCATCAATAAATCAAAATCATGCTTTATTGCTTTACCAACGACAGTCGAGATATCAAATTTTTCAATTTTAGCCTTAATCCCCACAGCTTTAAGGTTTTCAGCGAAAATATCAGCCGTTTGTTCTCTGACTTTATTTCCTGTAGGAACGACCATCGTTAAGGTTTTACTTGCATCCCAATTCGCTTCTTTCAACAACTGCTTAGCTTTCTCCGGATCGTAAGGAGTAATTTCTAAATTTTTATTAAAGTAAGGGTGTGTCGGTGTATAAGGACCGTCAATGACTTGGCCGAAACCTTTCAATAAGCTATCTACGATCGTTTTGCGATTTATTGCATAAACAATCGCTTGCCGTAATTTAGCATCATTTATCGTCAGTGTATTCATAATTAAAATTTGTGTATCTAACGATACGCCTGATTTGACAGTAATATTTTCCAACGTTTTCACTTTATCGTAATCTACTGCGTCTATATTGCCGATTCCAGGATAGTTCATATCAATTTCACCGCTTTGAAGCTGAGCAACCAGATTTGCGGAAGGCATTATTTTAAAGAAAAGACTCTTAATTTTAGGAGCACCCTTAAAGTAATCTGCATTAGCTTCCAACTCCACATATTGATCCTTAGCATACTTAACTAGCTTAAAAGGTCCATTCACAACGTTAGGCTTTTGCATAAACGGGTTCGTTTCAATGTTTTTCTGGTCCGCGTCTTTCAATACATGCAGTGGAAGAGTCTTAATATTTTGAGCGACTTTCTCTTTAAATAAGTTTGCATCTACCGGATTAGCCGTTTTAAATTCGAGCGTTTGAGCATCCACTTTTTTAACGCTTTTAAGCTCGGTTGTTCCTTTAGGTAATTTCCCGCCGCTATCAAAGCCATCTAGAATCGAAAAACCGTAGCTATTCTCTGAAATAACATCCGGGTTAGCGATCAGCTTTACGGTAAAAAGAACATCATCTGCCGTAACCGGCTGACCGTCTGTCCACTTCGCATTCGGCTGCAGCTTCACGGTAAAGGTTTGATTGTCTTTCGTATCAATGGTCTGTGCAAGCATGGGTACGAAATTCATTTTATCGTCGGCTTGTACCAAAGGCTGAAACAAGACATCCGTAATTGCGACTGAAGCATGGTCAACTGCATTAATAGGGTTAAAACTACCAGGGGCATTCGTAATTCCAACAATGATCTTTTTAGAGTTTGAGGCAGATTTATCTGATGATTGAGATGTATCCACTTTTGTAGTTGTGTTATTCGTACAAGCAGCAAGTAATGTGACAATAATTAAAGAAACAAATGCAATTAATACTGTTTTTTTCATGTTCGAACCCCTCCAACAAAATTAAATTTTTTCATACTCGATAGAAACTAAAAATCTTATTTAAAGCTTTTTGGATCCAACGCATCACGAAGGCCATCACCTACAAAATTAATAGCCAACACGGCAAGGACGATCATGAAGCCTGAAGGAAGCCACAGCCAAGGCTGTTCAGTCAATACCGTAATGGATTGCGCCTCCGTGAGCATATTTCCCCAGCTTGCCGTCGGCGGCTGAATGCCTAAACCCAAGAAGCTTAAGGAAGCTTCGGTAATAATGGCTCCAGCAATTCCAAATGTAGCATTAACAATAATTGGAGCTATGCTATTTGGAATAATATGACCAAACAAAATTCGCCAAGAATTAATTCCGAGGGCTACATTGGCCTTTATGTAATCCATCTGTTTCAAAGACAATACACTTCCCCTTACAAGCCGGGCGACCCCCGTCCAAGCAAATAAGGCAAGAATCAAAATAATTGAAAACATACTTGGACCGATAATACTCACAAGCACCAGCATTACCATTAATGAGGGGAACGACATAAAGATATCCGTCATGCGCATAAAAACCATATCCATCCAGCCGCCAAAATATCCGGAAACGGCACCAACCATCGTGCCAATTAACACATAAATGGCCACCGAACCAACACCAACTAAAAGCGAAACTCTGGAAGCATAAATGAGTCTGCTGAGAACGTCTCTCCCAACCGCATCCGTACCCAACCAATGTTCTGAAGAAGGAGCGGCTTGGAGAGTACTCGATACCACATAAGGATCGTGCGGTGCCAGAATAGGAGCAAAAATGGCGATGAATATCAATAAAATGAAAAAAATGAGTCCTACCACCGCAAGCCGATGTTTAAGAAAACGACTAACGATTTGCCCAAAGTAATTGCGTTCCGTCTCATATCTCTCGGTTGATTTATCCAAGGACCTGTTCTTTTCTTTCTTGTTTCTTATACTCAAATCAGCACTTGACAATGCCCATCCTCCTTTCTATTCATATTTAATTCTGGGATCTGCGGCTGAGTAAAGTAAGTCCGTTAATAGATTCGAGACGAGCACAACAATGGCAATCATGAAGTTAATGCCCATAATAACAGGGTAATCTCTGGACATAATGGACTGAATCGTTAACTGCCCAATACCCGGCCATTGAAAAATTTGCTCCGTAATTGCAGCACCGCCCAGCAAATTAGGAATTTCCAATCCAACAACAGTGATGATCGGTATTAGAGCATTGCGAAGGGCATGCTTGTTCGTAACAACAAATTCTCCTAATCCTTTGGCACGCGCTGTTCTCAAATAATCTTGTCCTAATATATCGAGAACACTTGCTCGAACGTATCTCACTTTTCTGCCTGCAATAGCAACTGCCAATACCAATGCGGGTAAAATCATATGTTTAATGATATCGCCAGCACCGCCGTCTCCGCCAAGTGAAGACATCCCTCCTGTCGGTAATACCTTTAGAACAAGCGCAAACATATAAATAAAAGCCAGACCAAGAAAAAAGGGCGGTATCGAAATTCCTAAAAAAGAAATTCCAGTAGATAGATGGTCTAAGGCAGTATTTTGTTTTAGCGCACTGCTAATTCCGATAGGGATGGCAATAAGTAAACCAATCACAAGAGCAGAACCCATTAAAAGCAGGGTTGGTCCCATTCTCTCACCGATCATTTGGCCAACAGGCTCAAAAGTCTTAATCGAGTAACCCAGATTGCCTTGAAACAATTGAGTCAGCCATTTGAAATATTGCACCCATATGGGGTCTAATAGACCCATCTTTAACTTCATAGCTTCTAAATTTTCGGGTGACGAATTCGGATTTATCATCATATCAACTGGATTTCCCGGAGCAAGTTTAACAATCATAAAATTAATAATCGTAATGCCGAATAAAACGGGGATTGCAATAAGAATTCTTCTGATCATGTAAGTAAACAAGATGTCTCACCCTCTATTCCTTTGAAAAAAAGCAGGCCACGCTATGGTCGATTCCTAGTAATTCCGGCTCTTGCTCTCGACAAATCTGCCCAGCTAATGGACACCGTGTATGAAATCGGCAACTACTCGGAGGATTAACCGGACTTGGAACATCTCCTTCTACGAGGATTCTTTCCTTTGAACGCATCCACGGGTTCGGAACCGGATAAGCTTGTAATAGTACTTGTGTGTAGGGATGCTTTGGATTTCTGAATATCTCTTCCTTACTCGCCAACTCGACAATCTTACCTAAATACATCACAGCGATTCGATCGCTAATATATTTAACAGCACCTAAACCGTGACCGATAAACAAGTAGGTAAGATCCAGTTCCTTTTGCAAATCTTTCAGCAAATTTAATATTTGCGATTGAATAGACACATCTAATGCAGAAACCGGTTCGTCGCAAACGATTAATTTGGGATTCAATGATAATGCTCGTGCAATACCAATGCGTTGACGCTGACCGCCTGAAAACTCATGCGGATATCGATTTTTATATGATTTGGGCAACCCAACCATTTCGATCAGACTGATCCACTCGCTTTTGAACATCTTCACCATGAACAATATGATGCACTTTTAACGGTTCACTCAATATATCTTTGATACGTTTTCTCGGATTTAATGAAGAAAAGGGATCCTGAAAAATCATTTGCAATTTGGGGCGAATACTCTTCATTTGCGTTTGAGAGTAAACGGATATGTTCTCTCCTTGAAAAAAAACGTTGCCGTCTGATGGGTTTTCCAAACGAATTAATGTTCTTCCGATGGTCGATTTACCGCACCCTGATTCTCCGACCAGCCCCAATGTTTCACCTGAGAAAATATGAAAGCTGACGCCGTCTACCGCTTTAACGTGTCCGACCGTTCTCGAGATAATTCCTTTCTTTATGGGGTAATACGTTTTGAGTCCTTCAACTTGTAATAACGGTGCTTGTCGTGTTTTTCCCTGCATGTTCATTAGGCACATCTTCCCCCTTTTCGATGTCCGCTTCACTCAACCAACAACGAACGGCGTGACCCTCCCCTACCCGAAAGAGGGGGGGATTTTGTAAACATTTTTCGATGACATGCGAGCATCTTGATTGAAACCTGCATCCTTGCAGCATATGAAGAAGTGATGGCACGGCCCCTGGAATTGAAACAAGTCTTTCATCCGATTCGTATTCCAAATGCGGGATTGATTTCATCAACCCTATGGTGTATGGATGCTTAGGATTTTCAAACAGCGTATAAACATCAGCTTCTTCTACAACCTGCCCTGCATACATGACCATTACCGTATCTGCCATTTCCGCAACAACACCTAAATCGTGTGTAATAAGCATCAACGCCGTCCGGTACTCCGCACGCAGATTTTTCATTAATTCGAGTATTTGCGCTTGAATCGTTACATCAAGAGCGGTTGTCGGTTCATCAGCGATAATCAACTTTGGTTTACAACTTAACGCCATGGCAATCATCACTCTTTGGCGCATTCCCCCTGATAAGGCATGGGGGTATTCTTTCATAATCGCTTCAGCGCGAGGGATTCCGACACTTTTTAACATTTCTACCGCATACGCTTTAGCATCTGAGGATTTCATTCGCAAATGAGTTTGAATACCTTCTATTAACTGATTCCCAATTGTAAAAACCGGGTTTAAAGCGGTCATAGGTTCTTGGAATATCATGGATATCTCGCGCCCTCTTATCTTTCTCATATCGCTTTCCGATAATTGAACAAGATCTTTTCCATTTAATAGAATCTTTCCTTTATTAATGCTTCCGTTTTTGCCTAACAATCGCATGACGGATAGAGATGTAACGCTTTTGCCGCAGCCCGATTCGCCCACGATAGCAATTGTCTCTCCCGGCCTTAATTGAAAGCTAACCTCGTCAACGGAAACGACTTCGCCTTGCTCCGTACGAAATGAAGTTTGCAGTCCGCATACTTCCAGTAAATTATCCATCATATCACCACAACTTTTAATAGTAGACAGCGCTTACATTTTGACTTTGCATGAGAACCTTGTGCTCTACTCCTTTGTCTCCAAAACATCGGAATCCGAATGAATATAAGTCATTTTTTTTGTCATTAGACTGACAATCACTAAGACAATGAGATTAAAAAATAAAGCGATAATTCCGTCGTTTAAGTCTTTCATTGCTTGGGGAAGATACGGAAATAGCCTGCCAATATTCATGTTCCCTAAGTCCATAAAAGAGACTAAAGCTCCACCCGTTATTATTCCTGCAAATGCTCCCTGTTTGGTCACAAAATTCTTCTTCATCAAACTGGCAAAAAAGGCAGGAGCGAGTTGCGTGATAAAATTGTAAGCAATGATAGCGATACTAAAAAGGCTGCTTCCGCCTTTAAAGGTCAAGTAAATCGCTATGAGAGAAACAAGAGGAACCAGGTACTTTACCAGTTTGGCAATCTGATAGTCCGTTGTCGATGGAGTGAATACGCGATATACATTTTTGGCAAACAATGTTGATATTGTCATCAATAGCAAAGAACTTGGTACTAAAGCGGCCAACACGCCAGTTCCGCCAATTAGGCCTACGAACCATGGATCAAAATCCTGTTTAGCAAATTGCAGCAAAATAAGATCGGCTTCTTTTCCTTTTAACTCCGGGGTCTGTAAGACAACTGCAAATCCGACAAAAAAGGCAAACAACAAAATCAATTGATACATCGGCATTAGAATGGCATTTTTACGCAGAGCCTTTTCGCTGGAGGCAGCAAAAATGGGAGAAAACCCGTGCGGCCACATATAAAATCCAATGGAGCTTAAGACAATGGTCGATATATACCACGATACGCTCATTCCTTGTTCCGGAAGTACTGCAAAGTTCGGTTTTGCTTGGTCAATAGCCTCAAACATATTTTGAAAGCCGCCGTAATAATGGATAGGAAAATAAATACCTAAAAATACGACAATGCCAAGTATCAGAATATCCTTCAAAACAGATGTCAGGGCAGAACCGTGAATACCAGAAATGATTACAAAAATGGTTACACCTATCGCTCCCACCCATATGGCGGCAGTAGATGAGATGGCTCCATAGGATGTCGCACTCACGATATATCCTAAACCTTTGAATTGCAGTACCAAGTAGCAAGTACAGGCTACAATACCAATAGCGGCAACAAGCACGCCAAGATAAGGGCTTTGATATTTTTTCACAAAAAAATCCGACTGGGATACTAATTGGTGTTTCTTTGCATACCTCCAAATAGCCGGAAATACCCAGTAGGAGATTACCGTGGCTAGACAGCCATAGGTTACGATACTAAAAATGGAACCTCCATCCCTGTAAGCTGAGCCGCTTGCACCCAAAAAAGTGAAGGTCGTATACATTTCACCTGCGGATAAAAGAAAAATGAACAGGGTTCCCATTCCTCGGCCCCCAACCGACCACTGTTCCAAGTTCATTTCTTTCCCCTTTTTTGCCCAAATACCAATTGCAACAGAAACGATGAAAAAAGACAGGATGAAAAACACAGCAATATTCATTATCAATTTCACTTCCGATTCGCGGGATCTAGTTGATATATCATCCACAGAATACCTGTGGTTAAAAAAGACCATAATACAATCCAAAAATGAAAGAACGGCATTCCAAGAACATAGGGAGTCACTTTATTTGTAAACAAGACTCCAACAACAAAGCCAAGAAACGGAATCATTCCAAGCCAATATATGGCTTTCATGCCCTTATCCCCCTAGATGTAATATTTTCAACGTTCCGTTCACCAATAACTTCACCCCGTATTGTAAAGCCTGTTCATCGAACGTAAATTTGGGGTGATGATGAGGATAAATAATCCCTTTTTCTTTATTACCGGCGCCTATTGCAACAAAAGATCCCGGGACTACTTTTTGGTAAGCAGAGAAGTCTTCACTTGCCATGGTCGGCTTCACGATCTCTCGACTTTCTTCGCCAAATAGTTCGCAGATCGTTTCGTCCATGAATCGTGTTACAACTTCATCATTAATAGTCGGAGCATAACCGAACTGATAATCCAATTCATAATTGGCTCCATGTGCTTCTGTAATCCCTTTTACAATACGTTCGATAAAGGTTGGAATCTTTTCCCGCAATTCCGGGTTAAAGCTTCGAACAGACCCGCCTATGGTTACCGTACTTGGAATAACATTGATCGCACTCCCCGCAAAGAACTGAGTCACTGAAATCACAAGAGTTTCCTGAGCATCAAGGTACCTCGAAACAATGTGCTGGATATTGGTTACGACCTGAGTCCCTATTGCAATGGGATCAATGGTTAGGTTTGGTTGCGATGCATGCCCCCCATTACCCACAATTGTCATTTTAAAAGTATCTGCTCCAGCCATCATCGGACCGTAGCTCAAACCAATTTTCCCTAAAGGCAGCGTCGACATCAGATGGGCACCGATGATCATATCCACCCCATCAAGCACACCGGCTTTAACCATCTCTTGGGCACCACCAGGCGGTAGTTCCTCTGCATGTTGAAATAAAAAGCGCACTTCCCCCTTAATTTGATGCTTTAGCTGTGCAAGTATCTTTGCCACGCCAAGCAGTATCGCGGTATGGCCATCATGACCGCAAGCATGCATGACACCTTTATTTTGCGACACAAAGTCAAAATCATTCTCTTCATCAATTGGAAGCGCATCCATATCCGCTCGAAGTGCAAGCACCTTCCCAGGCTGCTGACCTATCAAACGAGCCATAACACTCGTTTTTGTCGGACGTGAGATTTCCAAATCACCAAAGCTTTGCAGCGTTTCATAAACAAATTGGGCTGTTTTTTCTTCATGAAAAGACAACTCGGGATACTTATGCAAATATCTTCGCCATCCAATCACTTCCTCTTTTATAACATTAGTTAAATCATGAATCATTGTCATTTGAGACACCTATTTTCAACTCCCTTTTTTAAACTTACTTCATATTAATTAATTTAGGATGTATTAAGGAAATAATTCCTTAAATGAAGTATAGTATTTCTTAAGTTTAATTTCAATATATTTTTGAAAACAAAAAAAATAAGCACCCATCCTGAGTGCTTACAATAATCGATAAATTTTACTTGGCCTTCCACGTGTGGCATGCGCTTCTTGGCCAATGCATTTTGCTAAATCAACATCGCACAAATCCGTAACAATACGCCGAACATTGCGCTCTGTCATGTCAAGATGTGTCGATAAGTCCTTTGTTGTAAAATCGCGCCATCCCATTTTTTGGATGAGAGCCAATATTTTTTTATACGTTTTTACACTTATATTCGCATTTTTCAACTTTTCAATAAGGACTTCATTTTGGGTGCGGCTGGCATATTGCAGAACTTTTTTTTGGCCGGGTGATTCGATAATATTTCCATCATCTTGAACAATCACAATTTCGCGCTGCTTCATCACCTTTGAATGTTGGATAGCACGAAAAGCATTGATTTCCGCAGAATAAGCAGTATCTCCAAAGCCAATTCCAACGGCAACGGTTGAATCTGCTTCAAAAGCCAATTTTTGAACGGTCTCTTCGAGTGTAATAATTTCTCGTTCAATAGCCCCGCGGGAACTAAAAATCATGTATCTACCGTTTCCCTTTTCCGAAAAAGAACCATTTATTTTTTCACCAAGTTGAATCAACATTTCTTTTAGCCGGAACTCCAAGTACTGTAAATGATAAGGAGTTCTCATTTCCTCTGCCACTTTGTTAAAATATTCAACTTCAATGATTTCAACACCAATTTGTGTGTCTTTAAAGTAGGAAGTTTTTACTTTTTCTGAAAGAATCCGAAGCGTTTGCAGGATTTCCATCCTACTCATCGACATCCGGTAGGCTGGAATACCCTTTTCCTTTAAAGCTTCACACACGGATGGAAAACAAGATATTGCACCTTCTGTTTTTCCCTCATTCCATAAATTTAAGTGAAAATGTAACAAATCATTCGTATCAACATCTAACTCAAACACTTTCGTATAAATCTTTGGGAGTTTTATATTTAACTGTAACAATGCTTCTTCGCTAATATTGTTAGATGACATCGTATCAACGCTTAGCTGCTTAATAGTTTTCCCTTGTTCATAGATCATCTCTATAAAAGATTTATAAAAACCCGATTCCGCAGCAGGAACATGGACCATTATTTTATCTGTACCTAGCGTTTTTTTTGCAATTTCATAGGGAAGTGGACCAGAAAACAGCCATGCGTGTACGTGAGAATTATGCTCTATTACAATTTTCTCTATCTCTTCGGTGTTTACATAAGGAAAAGAGATGAATTCCAGGTCACGTTTATATTCTTCTGCCAAATCTAAAATCTGCTTTATAGAAGTTTTTAGACCAACTATTCCGATTTTATACATGCGGTTTTCGACTTCCTTTATCAGCTGTGATAAATTCATTTAATTTTATATAGGATAGTACTGTCATTATAAAGTAAGTCATGAGTTATTCCAATATCCTCGTAAGATCAAAGAATTCGCGATGTTCGATCTCTCAATCTTTTATTCTATTAATGGGGGACTCGCAGTTTGGACGAAAAAGAAAATCCGCCATTTAGGCGGATTTTAATCGGACTATTTTCTTATCACTCGGCAACAGGGAACATTCCGGTAGAAATGGCTATGCGGTTCCAAGCATTAATCGTATTGATCGCCATGATAAGCGTCACATATTCCTTTTCATCAAAATGCTCCCGCACTTTCTCATAAACAGCTTGTGGTACACCATTTTCCGAAATTCGGGTCACGGTTTCTGTCAACTCCAACACTGCTCGTTCTTTGTCGGAATAAAAAGGGGCTTCGTGCCACGCAGTAAGTAAATTAATCCTTTGCTGGGTTTCACCCATGTTCCGCAGATCCCTTGTATGCATGTCGATGCAATAAGCGCAACCGTTGATTTGTGACGCTCTTATTTTGATAAATTCATATAACTTTGCATCTAAACCGCTTGTTTTAATAAAACCCTCCAGCTTCAGCATCGTTTGCAATGCTTCTGGATTTACTTTGCTATGCGTTAATCTAACTTCCATGTGTATCTCCTCCATAAATGATTAATTTAGGTTTGCCTCTATAAGACAAATATATTCGGAGATTTGTGACAATCCAGCACGGAAGAAATATGTTGAAGTTTATCTGGATTCAAAATCTGAAAAACCTGATTTGCTTGAAACTGATTCTCATCCATATCAAAACATATAACCATATCAGCGATTTGATCCTTTACAAGTACAAGACCGGTTTGACCGTTGATGAGAATTGGAAGCCAATTCCCCTGCAGCGAACCTTTTGCTGCAATACCTTCGAAGAGGCCCAATATACGTTGCTTGCCGAAAATGGTTTTGAGCGCTGTTCGTCTTTTTCCACCGCCATCTGAAATCAACACGGCATCATCGGTCAGCAAGGAGACAAAGTCCTTAAAATTCCCCGTATGGACAGCATGCAAAAATTTCTTTACAAGTGGTTCTGTCTCCCCCAGTTCTCCCAAATTCCGCTCCTTCCCTTGGTTAACTTTCACTTTGGCTCGACTATAGATTTTACGGCAATTGATTTCCGTTTTATTTAGCATGTCTGCGACCTCGCCGTACTCATAGCCAAGCACTTCTCTCAGTACGAATACAGCTCTCTCCACAGCTGATAATTCTTGCAGCAGTACAAGGAAAGCATAGGAAATGGTTTCGTCTTGAACGACCTGTCCCATGGGATCATAGTTGTTTACCATAACCATCGGTTCGGGCAGCCAAGCTCCAACGTAAATTTCTCTTTGCTTGCTAGCCGATTTTAAGTAATTTAGGCAGCGGTTGGTCATCATTTTGACTAAATAAGATTTCAGGTTGCTGATAGTATCCATATCTAACGTTTTTAGGGAAGTAAACAGATCCTGCACCATATCTTCCGCGTCTGACACAGAACCTAGCATCCGGTAACCTACTGAGAATAGTAGATGTTTATACGTGCGATAAATCGTTTCGAAGTCCATAAGAGCCATATATCTCCAATCTTTTATATTATTTTCCTACTTTTAAAGTATAACGATTATTCAAGCCATCATCCTAAGTTTAGAACCCAGCTTATTCGGTGGCAATAGAAAATCTAAAGATAACCTAACGATCGTCCAGAACTTTTAAATGCTTAAACCAGAACTATCTCAGGTACTACATAAGAATATCACAATCTAGAAATAGATGAATTTAGAACCTATTATATAGTAAAAAAAACGCAATAACCTGTTATAACAGGTCATGCGTTTTTTCTATGAGCGCATATTTCCGGTTCATGACTTATGAAAGCGAGATCACTTTTTGAAAGTTATCTTGCTCAGTAACCCCCTCTTGGCCAGTATAGCAGCAGCCAGGTTCGTCTGCGCGTTCTGGCTATCGTAAGGCTATACTCACAGCTGGAATAGTATCGTTGGATTTGTTGCGATGTTATTTACGCTTTCCTTGTGAGTTCCTCCATATGTCACACTAAACGTATAGGAACCAGACAACAATTCCTTGTTAATCTCTCCGTTGTTTGTAGTTCCGAAAGGCCTCCAGCTTCCTGCATAATAGCTTACTATGCCGCCTACCAGTGGATTCCCTTGGCTATCCTTCAACTGCACCTTAACGTTGATCGTCTGGAAGACAACCACAGGATCGGTTCCAATATTTTGTACCTTTTCGTTGTGTGTTCCTTCATAAGTCATGTCAAACGTATAGGAGCCAGGCAATAATTCCTTGCTGATCTCACCGCTGTTTGTAGTTCCGATAGCCCGCCAGTCTTCCTGCATAATAGCTTGCACTGCCAACATCCAGCGGATTCCCTTGGCTATCCTTCAATTGCAGCTTGACTTTAACCGTCTGGAACACAACCACGGCATCGGTTTCCGTACTCTGTACCTTTTCTTTGTGTGTGCCTTCATAAGTCATATCGAACGTATAGGAGCCAGGTAATAATTCCTTGCTAATCTCACCGCCGCTTGTAGTTCCGATAGCCCGCCAGCTTCCTGCATAATAGCTCGCACTGCCGACATCCAGCGGATTTCCTTGGCTATCCTTCAATTGCAACTTGACTTTAACCGTCTGGAACCCAACCACTGCGTCGGTTCCCGTATTCTGTACCTTCTCCTTGATCGTACCTTCATATTTCATCGAGAAAGTGTAGCTTTTATTTGGCAATGCTTTACTTACTGATCCGGAGGCATCCGTTATGCCAAAATCCTTCCATCCTCCGTCGTAGTAACTGACTTCCCCTCCACTGAGTGGATTTCCGCTGCTGTCTTTGAGTTGAACCTTAACAGCTGTCGACGACAGCGTAAAGCCAACCATTTGTGGAGACTCAACATTCCCTGCTTGATCCGTTGACTTATAACTCATGCTGATCTGGCCTTGCTTATCAAACGTAATCGGCGACGCATAAAGCTGCCAGGTAGTCCCGTAATCCAGACTGTACTCGGTTTTGGCTACACCCGATAAGCTATCGATGCTATTCAAGTTAACCGTGACAGGACCTGCGTACGTCCCGTTCGGTCCATCCGGCAGCAAACGCGATACGCTTGCTGTAGTAACTGGAGCTATTTTATCGATATTACTTACCACATAACTAGCTTCATTGGATACGTTGCCTGAGGCATCCGCTGCTCTTGCATACAAGGTGTTATTGTCCGAAACGGCGATAGGACTTGTGTATGCTGTCCATGCACCGCCCGAGCCTAGTTTATATTGTTTCACTGCTGCGTTAGTTGGATAGCCGATCGTTACGGTGACGTCCGTGTTGGTCGACGTTGTCTTATCTGCAGTAAAGGTAGGATCAGACGACTGGGATTTGACCAAGCCTACCCAGTCCAAATTCATCGCCCCCATTACGTCCCACATCTTGAGTTCAACAGGTCCCGCAGGCAGATTCGTTCCGGAATGGATAGTCGACGCTCTCCAGTATTCCGCTTCGTCCCCCAGTCCGTCGTAGTCGGCGCTTCTGCAGAATAGAGTTGAGAGCCTAGTTTAATCAATCGCGTCGTAATTCCGTTGGTTAAATCCCAACCACCTACATATTTCATCACGATATCGTATTTACCGGCTTCAGGAACATTCAGCACCCATGAAATACTTTGACCGGGGTTGCTCCATCCGCTTACGCCTTTCCCCCCTGATAAAAACGGACGTGTGCTGTAAATGGATAACGCTCCACCGTCGGAATCACTGAAGCTTTCGGCTTCCGCAAAAACATCCAGACCGCCCTTCACGGTATCGTAATCGGCCGTAGCGTCGGCTGGTGTTTTGGCTCCCGAGCCAGCGCTGCGCAGCTTCAGGGTTCCGCTTTGGTTAGGTACAATGATCTTCGCACTTGCTCCTAAGAACATTACTGGCTTCACGCCGCCGATTGCCTGGAAGATAAGGCCACTTGGAGCTTCAAGAACTTCGTACAGGCCGGCGGTATTGCTCAATGCTCCCCATGCGGAAACACCCCCGTTTCCGTTGCCGTAGGCTGACAACGTTACCGTTGATGCCACACCATTAATCTCAACCGGCAAGGACACTGCGGCCATTGGAGCCGGTGCTGGGACATTGCTCAATCGAAGCTGATGCTGACCCGGTTCAACATTTACTGTTAATGTGCCGGCAGATGCAACCCAATGGACACCGCGTGCATAAACGGCTGCCGTCACGCTGCCACCTTGCGGAATACTGCGGTACGATTCATCAAGAATAGTTGTAATACCAGGCTTTTGCAGGCTCACTTGCGTTGCCTTCGTACCGGTGATGGACAGCTCGTCGCCCGATAGTGCGATTGTCACCGGTTGTGTGCTGCTGATCAGAGTTACTTCGTTCTTGATCAACTGGGTCCCGCCAACTAGCAGAATTGAATCTCCTTTTACAGTAGCAGCAATGCCTTCGAACTGAATGCTGCCGGTATCGACGACACCGCTTTGCGCCTTGCGAACATAAACATCCGTCCCATCGTTGAAATGTAGCTTCCGGTACGTGCTGTAATCTTCGCTTACAATATTCTCCGGAGTGGAATCCACACTGTAGGGTACATACGTGGAGACGATCGTCGCATAATCCGTTTTTGGAGTTGTAAACCCGGCATGAAGTCGTGTAAGACCAATAAATGGCCTATTTGCATTTGTTGGAGGCAGTTCTTCGCCATTAACGCCGAGATACTTGTCTGTGATCGACGCCGTCAGATTCGGATAGTACAGTCTCACTTTCATCGCAGCCTTGTTTTTGACGATCGTCGCTCCACTCTGATCCGCATCCAGCGTCATCTGCTTATCGGCGTGCAGCCAATATTCGAAGCTGGAACCGCCCGCTCCCGGGCTTTCAAATTATCGACGACCACGAATGCGCCCGGCTTCACATAAATGATGCTGCGCTGAGCCTGGTCCAGGCCGATTTTGCTTGAATCGATGTTGTAGGCCACTGTGGCGTCACCCACCGCAGCGTCGAAATCCTTGTTGGTCGCGAAGCCTGTGATTTGACCCGAGGCTTTCATATCCCAATTTTTTTGTCCTTTTTTGCCATCGTACGTAATCGCATTTTTGGCAAACGTTTGTTTGGCATAATCCGAATGATGAGGATTCCCGAAATCATCATAAAATCCGCCGTCTACCGCAAGCTCCTCGCCGAATGCGTTGATGATGATCCCGTTTTGATCCGCATGGCTATGATTATAGCTGCCGAAAGGACTGGATCTGAAATAGAGTGATATTCGCTTAGGATCATACAGACTGGAATGCATGGCAACCGAACCGATGGTATCGAAATATTTGGCCGTCGGCATCTCTACGGGGGGACGCGCTATCAAGCTGCTGTCGGCATATAGATAGCTGACCCAGTCACTAGGATCGTACGTATTCATCTGCGCATACCACTGCATCACCGGATTTTGGAGCATCTGTGCGTTTCGCGTAATACTTTCAGAGGAATAAGATCTATCCATTTCGTTGATAGAGTCGCCGAATTCGCCAGATTTCTGGCCGACCGGGAACATGTAGAACGGGAACCAGGACTCGTTGCGTGAAAATGCCTTTTGATAAGCATTAAAGTCTGTCGCCGCATAGAGTACATCCATGAACAACTTGTTGCTGAGGGTAGAATATTGCCAATAGCCGATTCCATTGCCCCAGCCGCCGTCTTCTCCTCCCCATGGCGGCAGTAGATTAATGTAAGTTGGAACGATCTTGTTGAACCATTCCTGTGCTTTCGCCGAAGTGACGGTACCGTTGACGTTGATGTGGTCATGCAGGAGGGACATAGCAATGATGCCTAAGTAACCATACACAGTCCAGCCATGGGAATCGTAGGGCTTTGTAGTGATTGGTAAATCATCGTACAGAACATCATCAGCAATCGTTTGGGCTCTGTCCATAATCATCGTTAAAGCTGTCATTTTATCCTGTGGGTTAAGACGGTCGTAGATCCAGTCATAGGCCATGGCGCTTTGCAATGCGATATCCCGATGGATCTGGTCATTGGCCGCATAGGAAGTTGGACCTACCTTTGTTCTCCAAGTTGAGAGATTCAGCAGCCTCGCTTTCGCGTAGTCCCCGTACGCAGCATTACCGGTGATCAAATAAACGAAGGCGGCATTCATCATTTTACTCGTTTCCGCGCCTGCTTGAGCACGTGCTGAGCCGTTAACGTCCACCATCGGTTCAGCCGTCAAAACCGTGTCATTCAGATTGACTTTCGAGAAAACTTTATCATAAGTTAACTTGCCGTCACCATCTTTCCTCGAACGAAATGTACTCAAATTGGAAGGATTCGTCAGGATACGCGGATGAGAGGTCGACACGTTATTCATCAGCTGTGAAACAGGCGGCACCGGGAACGGTACGGCATTCGCATCGATACGGAATTTGCGAATATCACTCCAATTCGACCAGCCTGCCGGTTTATGAAACCTCACCCTCCAGAAGTACGATTGACCTGCCACAAATGGTTGCGGGAAATTATAGTAGTTGATAGCGATATCGTTCTTTTGGTAGACGATATTATTGAACGCGTTGTCATTTGCCACTTGCAACTCATACAAATCCCCACCTGCTATGAATGGCCAACCGAAATCTGGTGGATTCTGAGTCGTTACGAAATCATTGCCCGGTTGAAAGTGCCTTGTTTCGGACGGTTCGAGTACAGTTGGCCATATAAGCGTTCCTGGCGGTGGCGTTGACGATGGCGTTGGCGTGACTGTCGGAGTAGGCGTCGGTCCCGGGGTTGCATCGGATGCCGTCAACGATGCTTGATCGAAATATACATCGGCTTTCCTTACGCCAGGCGTAGACAATTCCATCTGTACATCTGTCGTACCGGCAGGTGGTACAGCCGATAAAGTCAAGGTTTCCCAGCTGCCCGTGACCGTTGACTGCGCTTCCATATATTGTTGGCCAGAGGACCCGATAAAGTGCATAATCAGAATCCCGTTGCCCGACAGCACATTGGTTTTCACGGTTGCCGTATACGTTTTGTTGGAAACGACAGGAATCGTCGGACTTTTTACGCTGTAAGCGTCCGTTGCTGAGCTATCGGCGATGTGCAGCGTCTTCCAACCGTGAGCCAAATAGACAGAGGTGCTGACCGCAGTGATGCTGGATGACAGCCCATGGTCAATCGCTGTCCATCCCGTTGGCCTTGAACCCGACGTTGCTTCAAAGCTCGGATTGAGGAGCAGCTCGGTTGTCTTAAACGATACGTCGTCCAAATAAGCAGTGCCGGTGCCAGTGCCGTTATTGGCGAAGCTCGGAATGCCAATAACAATCTGTATATTCACGGTATTGGATGGCGGTGTATCGCTAACCTCAATCGTCTGCCAGTCCGCAGCGGGCAATTTGGATGCAACTTTTTGCGTGAAACCATTGTTTCTATCGAAATAACGGACAAGCATGGAAACTCCGCCATCCACAATTTTCGCTTTGACGCTGGCTTGGTAGGAGGTTCCCGGGGAATAGGGCATCATTTGACTTACAATTCCCGCTCCTGCAGTTGACGTAGTGTCCGTGAGCTTCACACTGCGTACCCCTCCCGTAGCCTGGTCGGTAACCGACTCTACTGATATGCCAGTTGTATTTTCGAATATCGTCCAGCTTGAAGGCATGCTTCCAGACACCTGCTCAAATCCAGGATTGACGAGCAGCTCAGGTCCCAGGACCGGGTTACTGCCGGCCGCGCTGGCGAATTGAAAAGAAAACAAATTCAGAATCAGACTTATTCCCAATACGAATACAATACATGTAGAAATTTTGCGCTGCCAATAATGATTGACCAAATGGATTCGCCTCCTACTTTTTCAAATTGCCGTCTCGATACGAATGCTACTTCCTTCCATTTCTAAGTTAGACTAGTGAAACCCACACAATGAATGCGTTCTCAATTCTCCCCTCCTTTCAAATCCATCGGATGAAACAAACCGCCGCCAGATCAATCAACTGAACGGCGGAATGTTCATCTTTTCTTACCATGCCTATTTCATTGCAAACCGGAACATCTCTTCGAATAAAACGAAGTGGCTATCAAGAATTTCATCAGCTGTCAGTTTAACTCCCGGCGCTTCAAGTCCCATGTTAGATTCGAACGTCATACTCAAACCACCGCATGTATGATGGAGAGCTGATGTCAAATTAAATGACGGACATGCGGGTTGTTCCCCATCCACTACGACTTGATTCTGTAAGCTAAACGGAAGCCCCTGCCTCCTATATGCAGCTTCGATACTCGAATTAAATGCCTGCTGCCTCTTCATGATTAGGTAAGGTAAATAATGAATCGCAGGAAAGTGAATTTCAGTATTGGCTCCACCGTGCAACAATACAGAGAAATCGACCGCTTCTCTCTCCGACAATCCGAGCAACGCCCCGGTCTCCTTTGCCATCGGAGCAAAGAAATTGTCATGCATCATGTTGATGCCATCATCATTAAAGTACGATCCCAAAAAGTCGGAAGCATCTTTGATCGGGTGAACAGCCTTACAGTCTGGCCATCTACATAGCGTGCCGTCTTTCCAAGAGCCTTGCATGTAATACACAAACTGTTCATAAGGCACATCAATCAATGTATCAACAGGGAGTCGAGCTCGACCGTCAGGATTCATACAGGGAATAAGCAGAAGCCTGAAACGATGCGCATTTTCGTATAGATAATCGTTCCTCCTCCCCCGATAATCGACCCCCATCTCCAGTAAATGGATCAGATTCATGACTCCGACGATCCCTTCGAGCTCGCCTCCATGTATGCCGCCTACAATAAGAAGAACCGGTTTGGCGTCCAAGCCTTTGCGCGCATAATGCTCAGGGTCCATCGCGCCGCAAGCCGAATTATAATTGGCTCGTCGACCGAAGTCCTCTTTCAAACCGTATTCCACCATATAAATGTCTCTATCGCCTGCCGAAGATGTCAATACGCTTGCATTCCCCTTTGAAACAGTTGACATACATTCCTCTATCTCTACTAATCTACTCTTCCAAAATGATTCAACCATTATCCACCTCCTCCCTTATACTGCAAAATTAAAATTTTTCCGAAGAGGCCATCACTCAACCTTTTACGGAACCAATCATGGCACCTTTAACAAAGTGCTTCTGAATAAAAGGGTAAACCATCAGAATTGGTAGTGTGCTAACGAGAATAACCGTATACTTCAGCGATTCCAATACGAGCGCCTTATTCCCGATGGCAGAACTTACGGTATTTTCTTCGACTTGACCAATCAGGACGATATTCCGAACCGCTACCTGGAGCGGGAACAAGTTTGGATCCCGTAAATAGAGAAGCGCGGAGAAGAAGTTGCCCCAAATCGCCACAGCGTAGAATAACGAGATCGTCATCATCACGGGCTTCGTTAAAGGGAGAACGATTCTTAGCAGGATGCCAAAATTGGATAACCCATCTATTCTACCGGACTCCTCGAGCTCCCGAGGAATTCCTTGAAAAAATGTGCGCATGATGATCAGGTAATAGGAAGACACAAGTCCTGGCAACACCATTGCCCATATCGTATTCAACAAACCATAACTGCGTATAACGAGATAAGTTGGAATCATGCCGCCGTTGAACAGCATAGTGAATACGATCATCAGCATAAACGTTTTACCGAATACTAGATTTTTTCTGGACAATGCATAAGCTCCCATCGTTGTGAATATCAGCGAGAGCGTAGTTCCTAGCACCACATAAATGATTGTATTTTTGTAGCCAACGAGAATACGTTTGTCCCTTAGAACAGCAGTATATGTATCAAATTTGATACCTTTGGGCCATAGAGTAATTTCATTTTTAAGTACATACTCCGAAGAACTTATGGAAACCGCTGCCATATGGATGAAAGGAAACAGCATGGAGCAAACGACGATTCCCATCAACAGAACATTAACAATATCGAAAAGACGAATACGCTTATTCATACAATAGCTTCTCCCTTACCATAAGCTGGTTTCCCCTAATCTGCGGCTAATCTTATTGCTTATATAAACAAGCAGAAAACCGATGACACCCATGAATAAATCGATCGCCGTAGCATAGCTAAATCCACCTTGTATAATACCAACCCGGTACACATATGTGGCGATAACGTCCGAAGTGTCGTAAGTAGCTGCATTGGATAGCAGAAATACCTTTTCAAAACCAATTTCCAGTACATGACCGATCTGCAAGATGAACAGGATAACAATAGCCGGCGCAATCCCCGGCAATGATACATGCAAGGTTTGCTTCCACCTACCTGCGCCATCCATTTTTGACGCCTCATACAGTTGTGGGTCAATTGTTGTTAAGGCCGCTAGATAGATAATGGAGCCCCAGCCAACCTGCTGCCATACTTCTGAGCTGATGTAGATCGTACGAAACCAATCTGCCTGCTGTAAAAAATCGATAGTTGGGAGCCCGAGCCCTTGCATCGCATGGCTGATCCAACCAGTGCTCGGGGATAATAGCATGACAATCATGCTAGAAACCACTACACTGGACAAAAAATGGGGAAGATAGCTAACCGTCTGTACGAATCGTTTGTATATTGAACTCCTAAGCTCATTAAGCAAAAGGGCTAGAATGATCGGTGCAGGAAATCCAAAAAAGAGATTATATCCCCCAAGGAGAATCGTATTCTTGATAATGACTAAGGCATCACGGTTTTCGAAGAATATCTTGTAATGTTTAAATCCAACCCATGGACTCGCCAAAAATCCCTTAAACATATTGTAATCCAGGAAAGATATACTAATGCCGAACATAGGAACATACTTGAACAGGATGTAATAGATCAACACAGGTGCCAGCAGAAGCACATAGGTCTGATCACGCTTCAACTGCCTGAAGATGGATAGCTTCATACAGTGTCTCCTTCCAAAAAGAAATGGATAGGGCTGGAGGCTCATCAACCTGATTGCCAGCCCTATCATCTTCATGCAATCACTTCTTCACTTTAACCCGATCCAACCCAACCTGATAGGTATCTATGATCTTCTGCACTCCGAGCTTATTCAACTCACTGATGAATGCGTCCCATTGCGTCATTGGTGTTTGTCCCAGAATAAATTTAGCAACGGATGTCTCATAGAATTTGGTCACCTTATCCTGATCTACCGCGATCGCAGCTCTCTCTTCTTCTTTTAGCATAGGCAGGACCCCAACAACAGGGTATTGATATTTCTCTGCCTCCTTGTAGGAATATTGTTCATTATCACTTCTGAGCGACATCACGGCATTAGCATCGGCTATCCCGTAAGTGCCTGCTGTCATAATACCCGCTTCTTTGGCCAGGTCAACAACTTCTTTGAATTGCGGCATAAACTTCCGTTTACCGTTTTCGATTGTATAGGTTTCCCCTTCTTTACCCCAGCTAAGGATGTCCTTTCCTTCTTTGGAATAGATAAAATCGAGGTAACGCAGTGCAGCATCCAAGTTTTTCGTTTTTGAGGATACGGCAAATCCTAAAACATCAAAATCTGCTTTGGGAATGTATGCTTTGCTGCCAGCTCCAAGCGGCGGCGGCATAAACTTCAAATGAGCGCCATTCTGAAGCTGATTGTTCATGATTTCGATTTGTGGGATATATTGAATTGTGATGAACGACTTGTTCGTCGTCATAAATTGTGTCCATGCCTTATAGTCCATGGAGAGCCAGTCTGGTGGGATTAGCCCTTCCTTGTAAAATTTGTTCAAATATTCAATCATTGTTTTGAAAGTCGGATCGTTCACCCCATACTTGAACTTACCCGTATCCTTTTCCTCGAAAAACGTCGGATACAAACCAAATGACGGACCAAAAGCACCTAGGGTATTCAATCCATGGCGGAAAACAAACGGATAGCTGTCTGGGTATAGCTGTTTCAGTTTCTTCGATGTTTCATATAACTCTTCCCACGTTTTCGGCTCGTTCAGAGAATGCTTCTTGAAGATATCATCCCTATAAAACCAGACCCTCATGTTTCCTGCACCTGCACCATCGTTGAGCAATTCGTACTTTTCCCCTCCTGGTGACGTCAATCTTTGGGCGACATCAGGTCTGGAGGCTAAAAATGCTTTTACATTAGGCATCTTGTCCATATATTTAGACAAGTCGAGGAAAGCACCTTGGGCTCCATACTTCTGAGCTTCATCAGGGTAAACAGAGTACAGGTCAGGCATATCTCCCGATGCGATCGAAAGCGCTACTGACTCCGGTCCTGTTTGCGTCTCCTGCAAGATCGTGATATTCGTCTTCTCCTTCACCCATTTCCATACGGCCCAATCTTTCTTAACCGGCCATGCTGGTGAGAGTTCCGTTAATAGACGAAGACTTGCCGCTTCTGGCAGTTTGACCTTGGTTAATTCGCTTGGTTTAGGTGATTCCTCTCCCGTTTTCGTTTTGCTTCCATTCATGGAACAACCTGCAATGATCACGAGTATAAGGACTAATACTAGCATCTTAAAATTACTTTTCTTTATTCGCTTCAAGTCAAATCCACCCACCTTTATTATTTTTTCAGCTAATAACAATTACCCAATCACTCACGAAACCCGTTTCAATCGCTGCACCTCCTCTTGATAGCGTCATCTTAAGCCATTGATAGCTGTTAGGTAAATGTACGGAACTGTTGAGCCTGCAACTACTTTACGGTTTTCTTAAAATAATACCAGCTTTCGCAAAATCGCCCATTGCATGGATTCCGCAGTATGAGGTTTTCATACAAATCAAAAAAAAGTCCCTCTACGGGACTTTTTTTTCAGAAACGGAATCGTACTTTTTTCGGTATTCGCTTGGCGTTAACCCGGTATATTTCTTGAACATACGATTAAATGACGTGATATTTTGGTATCCAACTGCCTGCGCAGCTTCAAGAATTTTAGTTTGATTATCGGCCAGAAGACTTGTCGCTTTCGTGATTCGAGTTTCATTGATATAGTCTACGATATTCTTACCGGTTTTTCCCTTGAAATAGGAGGACAAGTATCCACTGCTCATCTTTACCTTTTCCGCCAGTAGATCCAAATATATATCTTCTGCTAAGTGCTCGTTAATATAATCAATAACAAAAGATGTAACCGGGTACTTTTCTTCTTTTTTTTCCTGCACGGCTTCTGCTGTCTTCGTCACCCATTCAATTAGCAGAAACTCCAGTTCCCCGATCGTGCAGCATCGTTGTATTCTTTCTACTGCTTTCTCAAGAATGACATCCAATCCGTCCGGATCAAGAGGAAAGGGCGTTGTCGCATTCTGGATCTTGCCGATCAGAGATTCGGCAAACCGCATCATGCCAGCCGCCGTCAGACCTTTACTTTGCCATCGAACAAACAAATGCTCCAGAAGTGCAACTAGCTGCTGGGTATTGCCTGCTTTCAAATGAACTTCAAACTCCTTTTCCTGATCAGGAGAAAAGCCGACCGCAACTTGTGTCGCAGCACGCTTATGTATAATTTGCGTTTCGTCGATTAATAGACGTTCTCCCAACAGTTCTTGGACTTCCTCATAGGCTGCAGACAATTGATCCGAAGTCAAATAAACCGATGTGATCGCAATCGTAACGACACCGTATTCCTTATCATGATCGAATACCTCTTTCATTTGACTAAGCAGTTCCGTTAAGTCAGGCAATTGTTTGGTGAACACTAAACTTAAAATCTGATCACGTTCGATTTGAAACGTTAGAGAATCAGGAAATGTTGGTCTTAGCTTGCTATCTATAAATATCTTAATATAATACAGCCATTTCTGGACTAAAGCTTGCGTATTCAAATCGCTTTTGTAACGTTGGATTTGAAAAAGCACAAAGACGAACGGCTTGTTAGTAAAGTCGAGTTTCATGGTATCGTGATCATGATTTCGAATTTCTTTTAAATGGTTTATAAATGACATCTGCTTACGTATCATTGTATGATCATGTATTTCACCACTGATAATATCAAACTCCTTGATATTCGACCGATAGGGGACTTCGTCGTTCATATGGCGTATCGATTCGATCACTTTCTTCAACGGGTTATTGATTCGTGCAGCAAACAGGAACGAGAATAGGATGCTGAGCGTAATCGCTGCCACAATAATCACAATAAGTGTGATATTCAATCGGGTTTGATTTACAATTTGTTCAACAGGCACCCGGTAGACATACGTTAAACCAGTACCTTCTCCTTTTATCAGAAAATAATACTTTTTATCCTTGATGAACTCACGGCTTCCGTATTTCTGCAGATCTTCAAAGGCAATGAAAGGCCCCTGTTCCGCTATCTTGAAAATGGTCTTTCCGTCCTCGTCATATATGATAAAGTCATTATAGATGCTTTGATGAAACGCTTTGTACATTTTAATAGCATCAATAAAAACGATCATATACAAATCCTGATTTTCTTTGTTTCTGATAATGATCGGAATTAACTCGCCCATCAACTGTGGGCTAGTGCGATACATATTATTCGAAAAATGGGCAGATGGCAAGATCCGACTCATATAAGGTTCATTGAACTGCTGCCTCCAAAAGTCCAGTGGATATTCACTGCTCGTATAAAATACGTTGAACATCCTATCAGCATTCGTACTTGTCGCCTTCTCCAGAACAAGTTCTTCACGCTTTGAATATAAAACAATATTATTGATAAACAGATAGGGATTGGTTGTCCATGTATTAATTTCCGCCACAATGTCGGGGAGCTTTTCGTATTTGGGGCTATCTTTCAGATTTTGAATTTCTTTATTGATAAAAAACAGATACATTTGCCGTTTGATGAGATCCAAGTGTTTTTCATAGCTGTCCCTTGTGTTGTTAAGCATCATCGTGTTGTATTTGACAATTTCCTGTTTAATATTTTTTTGGGAAATCGAGATGGCGTAGAACGTAAGGGAAGCCAGCAGAAGAACAATACATAAAAAACCCACAACCAGCCGTAGGAAGAGGGAATTCGATTTGTTCCTGATAAAAAGGATCGAATGAATATTTTTCATTGAACCTCCCCACCTTTTCATGAATATCTGTTTTACAATATCGAACTTAGGTATATTTTATCAAACAAGTTATATAGTGTAAACAATATCGCACACCCAGATTAGTTCTGAAAAGATTATTGCATGGCATTTCAGTTGGCGCTTTCCCTTTTCCACGATTCTTTTGCACAATTCCTTTGAGGAACAGCCATTTTCAACGCGGCAAAGAAAGCGGTATTCCTTCCTTTAAACAGGAGGCGTCTGAAATTAAATACGCAGAGCGCTTGTACGCTTGTCAGACATTGTCGGATTCCATATGAATATTAGAGGGGGGATTTCTGAGCAGTGCATGGGCAGCAAAACAAATTGGCGGGCCATGTGGCCCGCTTGTTATATGACTGAGAGGATGGGGAGTTACTCATTTATGAAGGTAGAACAAGAGTGGCTCTATTTAATTAGATAAATCTGAGCTTATCCTAATTACAGATAAGGCCAAGAGCCCTGCACCAATCTCCAATGCATCTAAATTAAATTGCATCTGCGGATGATGAAGCCCAGGAAGTAAACCGCAGCCGAGGCCGATCATGGTGGCGTGAAGTTCTGGCTTGTGTAAGGGATAAAAATGAAAATCTTCCCCACCTGGCGTCAATGGAGGCTGAGCCAAACCAGCATCTCCAAGGAGCTCTGATATTATATCTCCAACTAGAGCTTCAAGATAGGGATTAGGTCGGGCAGCTACCATACGGGAGGTCATATGAAGCTCTATAGAGATGCCGTACGCCTTGCCAACTGTGTGAACAGCAGCTTCTAACTTAGGAAGTAAAGTGTCCATAGCAACTTTCGTCTGTGCGCGCACATCAATGGTGAAGGTTCCAAAGTCAGGTATAATATTGCTGCTTCCATTTGGAACATGAAGCTTAGTCACTTTACAGGAAGCCGGGACAGTCGCATAGTCTGCAGAGACAACGCGAATAGCCTGTATGATGTCAGCTAACACCTCAATCACGTTTAATCTGTCATCTGGTCGGGAAGAATGGGCCTGAACGCCTATGACCTTCCCTTCCATAACGGCACAAGCCCCGTGATGGATGGCGCTGGAAGCTTTTCCATATGGAAGCTCCTTTGCAGGCCGCAAATGGATGCCTAATAAGTAATCTACGTCTTCTAGACTACCTGCTTCAAGCAGCTTGAGCGCACCTTCCCCAACTTCCTCTGCAGGTTGAAACAACACCCTAAGTTCTCCAATCGGTTGGAACCCAATTGCTCGTAATACCTTAAGGGCGAACAACACCATAGTCATATGTGCATCATGACCACAAGAATGATTCGCTCTGCCTACTCCATCCACTTGCTGCCATAAAGCATCGATATCCGTACGAAGCGCGATTGTAGAGCCTTTCGCCTCCTCATCAAGCGACGGTATCGTGCTTCCATTCCAATGAGCTACAAGACCAGTATGAGTAGAGAAACCCTCGTACTCGATCCCTATCATATCTAATACCTGCCGTAAATACTGAGTCGTCTGGTGCTCCTGCCAGCTTGTTTCCGCTAACGCATGTAATTCTTCATAGGTCATCAACAACTCTTGGCGATGTGCGTGAAGCCATGCCACTATTGCTTCTTTCATAATTTCATTTCAAGCACATAGTCTTGAACCTCAGGTTCCGGTTGTTGGCATGATACAACTTCGTAGCCATTAGCAAAAGCAGCCATGGCTAGCTCTCGGAATTGCTGCTGCCAAACCTTATACAGATCAGGTTGTGCTTGCCTTATCTTAGACGCTGCCTGTGGGATCGGTAATCTCAGCCCATGTGACTTGCCTATCTGAGACTTTGCTGCCATATCTACAATACCTGTCACCTTACCATCTGTATATTCGATTTCCAGAAGTTGCGGATAGTCGGTCGTGTCACCAATCAGCTTGTGCTGCCTATTGATTGCGTGCACCACACGATCTGAAGACAACATCCACTCCACAAGGAAGCGATCCGTAGGGTAACCGACAGTATCAATTCCGTAGAAATTGGGTATATATGTAGACACTGTTCCACCAAGCTTGTATATATTCAGATAGGCGTTCCTTGATTCAAAAGGATCGAAGGTCCATACGATTTTGCTAATGTCCTGCATCGCCCATAACCGCTGCTCTAGCTTCAAACGCATACCTACTCCTCTATCCCGATATGCAGGATGGATAGCCATCATGTGTGAACCCACGTAAGGGCTCTTGCCATCATAGCCAATGAAGCCATAACAGAATCCAACGAGAGCCTCTTTACAGAATGCTCCAATCACCGCCCCTCCATGAAGGATCGCTGCACGCATATGCTGCATGGAAGAGACCGGATCGGGTCCCCACACCATCTTCTGCAGCTCAACAACCTCGCTAAGTTCTCTAACTTCCGTAACTAAACGATAGTGAACGCTATCGTCATGAGCATCTGTCAAACAGTTCCCCTCCTTATCGAGCCCGTCATTACGGCTCCAAATGACCGCTCTTGAAACGATCAGCCCGTGATCTTATCCAATAATCATCCAATAATTCCAGGTTAAATTCTTGCACAATATCCTGAATCGTGAACTCCTCGGTTTCGCTCGAGATCACGAACGCATTCAGTCGGGTTGGATCACTGATGAGAACTTTCGAGCCGTACTTCTGTTTCACTAATTCTAGCTTTTCCCAGTTGTAATCATAATGAACGACCGCACAATCCATATTCACCGTCCTTGTCACGAAGGGATAAAAGAGCGTACTCTCCCCGACGATTTCGCCTACAGGGTTTAGAATTGAACAAGGGTCCGGACGCCATATTGCGCCCGCGAAATGTGCCCTGCATGTGTAAGCCCAATAGGATTGCATCATGCCCCCATGGTAAGCTGAGGAAAACAAGATCAAATCAGGCTTTTGCTTCACATATTGCTCTAACAATTCATTAAAATTAATATCAAAGCAGATCATGCAAGCAACACGGCCAAAATCAGTCTGAATCACTTGAGCTTCTTTACCGTATAACGTGTTGGACGTTGACTTCTGTCTAATCGTAATATGATTCTTGTTATAAACGCCACAAATATCTCCAGAACGATCAATAAACTGAGTAGCATTACGGAAGGTACCATCTTGCATCTCCACCATGGCTGAATAAGCAATATAACACCGATGAGTTCTCGCAACCCCGACGAAGAAATCGAGGATCCGGTTCCCTCGATAGCGATAGAAATCGTACAGCCATTCTGGACTCATGGCATTCAGCTGAGGATCATCACAACACTCAGGCAATACGATTAGATCAGGCTGTTCCGGCAGGACATGTTGCAGATGCTTTTCCCATTTTGCTATCATTTGAAGAACAACGCCTTCCAAACCCTGACCAGAATCAACCTCTTTATTCGGAGGTGCTAAGCAACTTATTTTCACATACTTGGACATACACTCGATTCTCCCTTCTCACAGCGCTTAAGCGCTCCTAGTTAGCTTCCTAATTGTCAATCGCTCAAGAGTTTGCTCACATACTTCGTGACCGATACCAACGTTAGTTGGAACTTCTAATATGCCTGGCCGAACCATTTCAATGTTCGGTATAACAATGTCCTGCTCCCAAAATCGCTTTGAAGCCGATACATCCCCAGGTATTACGAAATTTGACAATGATGAAAGTGCAATGTTATGGAGACGGCCTATACCGAGTTCAAGCATCCCTCCGCACCAAACCGGGATTCCTCGTTGCATGCAAAGGTCGTGAATTTTCCTGGCATTCGTCAATCCGCCTACCCGGCCGATCTTAATATTCATGATCCGGCAGCTCCCAAGGTCAATGGCATGACGAGCATCTGCCAGGGTGTGAATACTCTCATCCAGACACACGGGTGTTCGCAGTTCCCGCTGCAACTCAGCATGTTCGATAATATCATCATGCGCAAGCGGCTGCTCAATCATCATCAGTTTATAATTATCCATCTCCTTCAAAACAGGCACATCGTGAAGTGTATAGGCGGAATTCGCATCAACCATCAGAGGCAACTCTTCTCCAAATCGCTTGCGGATCGCTTCGACTAATTGGATGTCAAAACCGGGTTTAATCTTAACCTTCATTCTCTTATAGCCTTGCTCCAGAAATCGTTCTACGTTCTGAACAACCAGTTCAATCGTAGGCTCAATACCGATACTCACACCAACCTCGATTTCTTGCTTCTTGCCTCCAAATGCATGCGCTAAGGAAATTCCATTCTGTTTGGCATACAAATCCCAGACTGCCGTCTCGATCGAAGCGATAGCCATATGGTTACGGCGAATGGGAGCGAATAAAACCGAGATCTCCTCGGGGCTGATCACTTCCCTGCCAACTAATGCCGGAATTAAATAATGCTCCAGCATATACCAGATCGTTTCCGTCGTTTCCTCGTTGTAATAGGGGGCCGAGAAAGCTACGCTTTCTCCATACCCAATCATCCCGTCGCTATGTACACTGACGATTACACAACCCTTCTTGTCCATTCGTCCGAAGCTAGTCTCGAATGGAGCCTTTAAGGGAACTTGAACCTGTCTTAACTCAATTTTATCTATTTTCATCTGCTAACCATTCCTTTCATCGTAGCACCGCTCCATTGATAATTGTAATGGAACCGCTCTTAATTTGGACCCCATCAATCTTTCGATTTCATGTCCTGAATTAAGGTTCTTCAAAGACGGGAGCGACTGCCTTCTTCAGAAGGCAATCCTCAAGTAAAGAAGCCGTACCCACGGGCAGAACCCTAAGTACGGCATTTTCGCCTTAATTCCGTTACCAATTCATTATGACTTCTACTTCTTCACAAAGAACTTCAGCTCAGAGATAGATACATATTCCGGGTCCGTTGTAGCGTCTGGTGAACCGAAAACAGCTACCCTGAAGTATTTGCAGTTCAGCGATGGGAAGTTGAAAGGAATAAAACCACTGGCGTTTGCCGCAGTAACTCCTCCGTACACATGCGTCCAATTTTCGCCGTCTTCCGAAACGGAGAACATGAGCTTGTTGGATCTCATTTTACCGTAGTTATGCACGGCTACGTCCAACCTCTCCAATTGAATGGTTTCTCCGAAATTGAAAATAATATGAGACCCGATATCGCCTGACCAGCGTGATGCGTTGGATTGCTCATTGTCAAACATTTTCCAAACATTTTGCGGGGAAACGGTTGATCTGAAGCTCCTATATTTGATTTCTCTTAAGTCTGCAATCGGAATCGGGGTAACTGGAGCAAGCGCTTTTGCCTGCCATTGCAGCGGCACTACCGGCGGTAGAGTGGCAAACTCAAGGACTTGTTTTTCAACATCCCAGGTCGCTTTATAACGCATGCTTTGCGGAATAAAAGTATGTGGAATAAGCATTTGGTTATTAGCGCCAGTTGCCGGTGCGTCCATAGTTTTATTCACACCGTTGACCTTAGCGATATTGCTGCCCGTTACAAGCTTAATCGTCAAGTTTCCTTTGGTTGCCGTTGCCGTTTGAGTGGTAGCATTCCAATCCACCGCCATGCCCAGCGCTTCAAAGACACCTTTCATCGGAACCATCACGAGGTTATTGTTCAGCGTAGGTTGAACATCCAATTCCTGCCCCTGTGAATCAATCCTGACGCGGATCTTTCTCTCCACTGGTTCTGACGGAACCTTGCCTGCGAGCGGAAGCATACTTGAATCTGCTTTCCGTAAGGTATAAGTGCCTGGTTTACCCTCAAAATAGATTGAATTTCCTTCTTCGACCGCTTTATACTTTACCGCTGCCGTCCCGCCTTCCATCACGGCTGTCCAGTATCCGTCTTCAAGGTCGGTAACCAATATCTTATAGGTCTGATTCGCCACTCCATCGAAAGTAATCGTAGCTTCTTGATCGATCAGATCAAAGCCTTTTGCAAAAAACACAACGCGATCCTGAATTCTGGCCCCTGCATAATCATCCGTCTCAGAATAATAAACATCTTGCGGTGTAGGGCCATACACAGCATCCATCACCTGCATCACATTTAAGAACTGCGTTTGGTTAGCAGGAGCCTTATTAGAAAGCTCAATTCTCCAATTACCTGCATCAATGGTGGCAATGTCGGATGGATTTGTGGACATAATTGGCTTATTCACGCCATCAACCTCAAATTCACGTCCAGGGCCGCCGATTTTTTCGACCTTCAGATCACTGCTCTTTGGCAGAAGCGTGTTGGTAACCAACTTGCCGTTATAGCTCCGCTCCGTCACTTCATTCGTATATCTGCTGCCTTCCACCAAGGGCTCGGAAAAGGTATGGAGCAGCCATCTTTTCTCAACGCTTGCATTCGGCGTGTTGATATTGTCATACACGATCATAGTAGCCGGATGTTTATCATCCTTGAAATTCAAGAAGGCCATGCTTCTCGTATAATTCTCGGTTCTGCTCTTTCCATAGGCCAAACTGAGCTCACCCTTGATGTAAGAGTAATCAGGATACATCTCATCATCTCCGATGGAGTGAGAAATCATCTTTCCTCTTTGGTAGTTGCGGTCGGTATTCCACTGCTCGATCGTTCTTGGAATTTGGGTATAATAGAGCTGATTTGATGGGGAGTAGGTTCCCTTCTCAAGAGCATTTGGATCGTTTATTTGCACAACATTATGCGCGATTGACTGCTTATGATATTGCAGGTCATGCTCGGAGCCGTATCCCATTTCAACGCCGGTTACCGGATTTTTCCCCTGATAGATACCTGAGTCAATCGCCAGATCGCCTTTATAATACAGGGAGAATGCGCCAGCGTCGAAATGCTGATGGTTGGTCTGGAGTCTTTCTCCGATATTCATGACAGCGACTACCGCTTTGGAATCCTGATCTTCATCCCAGCCTGTTCTCGCCACCATGGAGCCATACGGCGCGGGGAAGTATCTGGACAGCGGTGTATCATATACGGACTGCGACGGTGCGTTTGGATTGAAGAAAAGAAGATAATACAAATCATCTTCATAAGTCTTCTGCTTTAAAAACTCGTTCTGCGCTCTCGGATTGTTGTAAATGCTGCCTGCCAGCATGTTGGTGATATTCCCTTGAACAAATCTATTCCATGACGTTTGATAATCGGTATTAAAGTCATCTCCCTCCGTCATGATAAAGCCGTCCGATCTTCGGGTGTACACCTGTCTGTCGAGCGCCAAACCGACTTTCTCCGTTAGCGGCTCTACGCCAATGGCCTTCCAAAGCTGATTGCCCATCATGATATACTTCAGCCTGTTGTCTCCGTAGGCGGGGCCTTCGAACATCATCTCGGCGTCGAGCAATACATTGAATCCCGGCATGCTAACATTCAAGATAAAGTCCGCGATGTCATTGTAGTACTCGGGATTCGTATCATAAAGCGCAATAGCCATAGCAAGTTTAAACTGATGATGCACGTCGCCGTTGACATGCCCGGCAAGAATGTACTTGTCACTCTCCTTTATCGGATACGGGTACTCAAGACCATTCCTCACCCAAGTGCCAAGCGCTTGGCGAATTGCTGATTTCTGTCCGTCATTCATGAGAGCATAGCACCAATCATAGACAACAGATTCAAGAAAGATCAGACTTCCTACTTCTCTGCCTACATTAAATACGACGGTCGAATCCGGATTCGGGTTCCATTGCACCGAATTGGCCATATTCACAGCAATTTGAACCGCTTTTTGCCCCGCTAGTTCATCTCCATAAATCAGATATCGAACAGCATTGGCTTTCATTACTTCCACCGTATTTTTATCAATATTGGTGTTTGCAGATCCTGTTCTAGGGGGAAGGTTGCCGTTCACCTGGGTTTGCGCTTTCATGTTGATGTTATTCCATACACTAGTAAACGCTGCTTGTGTCACTCTCGCTTTCAGAGCCGGAAGCGTTTCCTTATTGACCAAAACACGCGGACGATCGTTCGGCGGCAGCGGAATCGGATCGTACTGGGCGGATTGTTTGGGAGCTACGACGCCTGGCGTTTGCACCTGAAACAATACGATTGGATTTACCGCAAGATCGTCCACCTTCTGGGTTGTCGTTCCTCCATAATTCATAGCGACGGTATAGGAGCCGGGCAGCAGTTGCTTGCTCGCTTCGCCATTGGCGGTGGTGCCGAATGCCCTCCAGCCATCCGCATAATAGGACACAACGCCTCCGTTCAGCAGATTATTCTGACTGTTCTTCAACTGTACTCTGGCGTTAACAGTCTGAAATACAACCACTGGATTGGTACCGGTATGCTGCACCTTATCCAATTTAGTTCCTTCATACGTCACGTTGAAGGTATAAGAGCCTGGAAGAAGCTCTTTGCTGACTTGGCCGTCAGTTACATTTCCAAAGGCTTTCCAGCCATCCGCATAGTAGGAGGTTGTGCCACCGTTCAACGGGTTCCCCTGACTATCCTTCAGCTGCACCTTCACATTCGCCGTTTGAAATACTACCACTGGATCGATTCCAATATGCTGCACCTTATCCAATCCGGTCCCTTCATAAGTGACGTTGAAGGTATAAGAGCCTGGAAGAAGCTCTTTGCTGACTTGGCCGTCAGTTACACTCCCTAAATTCTTCCAACCATCCGCATAGTAGGAGGCTGTACCACCGCTCAGTGGGTTCCCCTGACTATCCTTCAGTTGCACCTTCACATTCGCCGTTTGAAATACTACCACTGGATCGATTCCAGTATGCTGCACCTTATCCAATCCGGTCCCTTCATAAGTGACATGAAACGTATACGATTGATCCGGCAGAGGCTTGTTAACCATCCCACCTGCATCGGTCGTTCCGAACGGTTTCCATCCCGCATCATAATAATCAACAGTTGCGCCCACGAGCGGATTCCCGTTGCTATCTTTTAATTGAACCTTAACGGTCGATACTGCCGCTTGTACCTTCTGTGGAGCTAATCCGAATAACACCCCTCCTACCATGATCAAACATAACATCATAGCGATCCATTTTCTGTTCATCCCAGTCAACAAATCGGTCATTTTCTTCACCCTTTCTTTATAATTTAAAAGAAGCGGGGCTGCGGTTTCATAGGAAAAATACATTAGCAGCCCCGCCATCGTCTTATATCTTGCCTAGGATTCTGTTAGTTCATTTCTACTTCTTCACAAAGAACTTCATCTCAGAGAATGATACGTATTCCGGATTCGATAGAGCGTCTGTTGAACCGAAAACTGCCACTCTAAAGTATTTGAATTTCAGTGACGGGAAGTTGAAAGGAATAAAATCACTGGTGTCTCCCACGGTATCTCCTCCGTACACATGTGTCCAATTTTGACCGTCTTCCGAAACAGAGAACATGATCCTGCTTGATCTCGTATGACCGTTATATACCGCAACGTCAAATCTCTCAAGTTGAATGGTTTCTCCAAAATCAAATATAATATGTGATCCAATATTACCTGCCCAGCGTGATGCATTGGACTGGATATTGTCAAACAATTTCGGAACATTTTCCGGACTAACAGTTGCCGTGAAGCTCTTATGCTTCATTTCTTTTAGGTCTGTTATCGGAATCGGGGTAATTGGTGCAAGCGCTTTTCTCTCCCATTGGAGCATCTCTACCGGCGGAAGGGTGAAAATCTCAACGACTTGATTTTCACTATCCCAGGTAACTTTATAATGCATGCTTTTCTCAATAAATGTATGTGGAATAAGCATTTGGTTATTAACACCGGTTGCCGGTGCGTCCATGGTCATACTCTGACCGTTGACCTTGGCCATATTGCTTCCCGTTACAAGCTCAATCTTCAAGCTTCCTTTGGTTGCCGTTGCCGTTTGGGTGGTAGCATTCCAATCCACCGCCATGCCCAGCGCTTCAAAGACACCTTTCATCGGAACCAACACGAGATTATTGTTCAGCGTAGGTTGAACATCCAATTCCTGCCCCTGTGAGTCGATCCTGACACGGATCTTTCTCTCCACCGGTTCTGACGTAACCTTGCCGGCGAGCGGAAGCATACTTGAATCTGCGTTCCGTAAGGTATAAGTGCCTGGTTTACCCTCAAAATAGATCGAATTTCCTTCTTTGACCGCTTTATACTTCACCGCAGCCGTCCCGCTTTCCGTCACGGCTGTCCAGTATCCGTCTTTCAGGTCGGTAACCAAAATCTTATAGGTCTGATTCGCCACTCCATCGAAAGTAATCGTAGCTTCTTGATCGATCAGATCAAAGCCTTTTGCAAAAAAAACAACACGATCCTGAATCCTGGCCCCTGCATAATCATCCGTCTCAGAATAAGAAACATCTTGCGGTCCAGGGCCATACACAGCATCCATCACCTGCATCACATTTAAAAACTGCGTTTGGTTAGCAGGAGCCTTATTAGAAAGCTCAATCCTCCATTTACCCGCATCCATGCTGGCAATGTTAGATTCATTGTTGGACTTAATCGGCTTATTAACGCCATCAACCTCAAATTCACGTCCAGGGCCGCCGATTTTTTCAACCTTCAGATCACTGCTCTTCGGCAGAAGCGTGTTGGTGACAAGCTTACCGTTGTAGCCCCGCCCAGTCACTTCATTCGTGTATCTGCTGCCTTCAACCACAGGCTCAAAAGCGGTATGGAGCAGCCATTTTTTCTCAGCGCTTGCATTTGGCGTGTTGATATTATCATATACGATCATCGCAGCCGGATGTTCATCATTCTTGAAATTCAAAAATGCCATGCTTCTCGTATAATTCTTGGTTCTAGTCTCTCCATAGGCCAAACTCAACTCACCCTTAATGTAAGAGTAATCTGGATACATCTCATCATCTCCGATGGAGTGAGAAATCATCTTTCCTCTTTGGTAGTTGCGGTCGGTATTCCACTGCTCGATCGTTCTTGGAATTTGGGTATTATAGAGCTGATTTGATGGGGAGAAGGTTCCCTTCTCAAGAGCATTCGGATCGTTTATTTGCACAACATTATGCGCGATTGACTGCTTATGATATTGCAGGTCATGTTCGGAGCCGTATCCCATTTCAACGCCGGTTACCGGATTTTTCCCCTGATAGATACCTGAGTCAATCGCCAGATCGCCTTTATAATACAGGGAGAATGCGCCAGCGTCGAAATGCTGATGGTTGGTCTGGAGTCTTTCTCCGATATTCATGACAGCGACTACCGCTTTGGAATCCTGATCTTCATCCCAGCCTGTTCTTGCCACGATGGAGCCATACGGCGCGGGGAAGTATCTGGATAGCGGCGTATCATATACGGACTGCGACGGCGCGTTCGGATTAAAGAAAAGAAGATAATACAACTCATCCTGATAGGTCTTCTGCTTTAAAAACTCGTTCTGCGCTCTCGGATTGTTGTAAATGCTGCCTGCTATCATGTTTGTGATGTTACCTTGAATGAACCTTTTCCATGGCGATTGATAGTCTGTATTAAAGTCATCGCCCTCCGTCATGATAAAACCGTCCGATCTTCGGGTATAAACCTGTCTGTCGAGCGCCAAGCCGACTTTCTCCGTGAGCGGCTCAACGCCAATGGCCTTCCAAAGCTGATTGCCCATCATGATATACTTCAGCCTGTTGTCTCCGTAGGCGGGGCCTTCAAAGCTCATTTCCGCATCGAGCAATACATTGAATCCGGGCATGCTAACATTCAAGATAAAGTCCGCGATGTCATTGTAGTACTCGGGATTCGTATCATAAAGCGCAATAGCCATAGCAAGTTTAAACTGATGATGCACGTCGCCGTTGACATGCCCGGCAAGAATGTACTTGTCATTCTCCTTTATCGGATACGGGTACTCAAGACCTTTCCTCACCCAAGTGCCAAGCGCTTGGCGAATTGCTGATTTCTGTCCGTCATTCATAAGAGCATAGCACCAATCATAGACAACAGATTCAAGGAAGATCAGGCTTCCTACTTCTCTGCCTACATTAAATACGACAGTCGAATCCGGATTCGGGTTCCATTGTGCCGAATTCGCCATATTCACAGCAAGCTGGACCGCTTTTTGACCCGCTGCCATATCTCCATAAATCAGATATCGAACAGCATTGGCTTTCATTACCTCTACCGTTCTTACATCAATATTGGTGTATGCGGTTCCTGTTCTAGGGGGGAAGTTGCCGTCCACCTGTCTTTGTGCTTTCGTGTTGATGCTCGCCCATACATCATCAAAAGCCGCAAGTTTCAATCTCTCTTTCAGAGCAGGAAGCGTTTCCTTGTTTACCAAAACACGCGGTCGATCCATCGGCGGTTGTGGTAACGGATCGTACTGATTGGATTGTTTGGGAGCTATGACACCTGGCGTTTGCACCTGAAACAATACGATAGGATTTGCCGCAAGATCGCCTACCTTCTGGGTTGTCGTTCCTCCATAATTCATAGCGAAGGTATAGGAGCCGGGCAGCAGTTGCTTGCTCGCTTCGCCACTCACGGTGGTGCCGAATGCCCTCCAGCCATCCGCATAATAAGACACAACGCCTCCGTTCAGCAAATTATTCTGACTGTTCTTCAACTGTACTCTGGCGTTAACAGTCTGAAATACAACCACTGGATTGGTACCGGTATGCTGAACCTTATCCAATTTAGTTCCTTCATAAGTAACGTTGAAAGTATAAGAACCTGGAAGAAGCTCTTTGCTGACTTGGCCGCCGGTTACATTTCCAAAGGTTTTCCAACCATCCGCATAGTAGGAGGCTTCGCCCCCGCTCAGCGGATTCCCCTGACTATCCTTCAGCTGCACCTTCACATTCGCCGTTTGAAATACTACCACTGGATCGGTACCGGTATGCTGCACCTTATCCATTCTAGTCCCTTCATATGTCACGTTGAAGGTATATGAGCCTGGAAGGAGCTCTTTGCTGACTTGGCCGCCGGTTACATTTCCGAAGGTTTTCCAGCCATCCGCATAATAGGAGGCTGTGCCCCCGCTCAGCAGGTTCCCCTGACTATCCTTCAGCTCCACCTTCACATTCACCGTTTGAAATACAACCACTGGATCGGTACCGGTATGCTGCACCTTATTCATTCTAGTCCCTTCATAAGTGACATTAAATGTATACGATTGATCTACTAAAGGCTTACTTGCCATGCCCGCTGCATCGGTCGTTCCGAACGTTTTCCATCCCGCATCGTAATAATCAACAGTTGCGCCTACGAGCGGATTCCCGTTGCTATCTTTTAATAGAACTTTAACGGTCGATACTGCCGCTTGCACCTTCTGTGGAGCTAGTCCGAATAATCCCCCTCCTACCATGATCAAACATAACATCAAAGCGATCCATTTTCTGTTCATCCCAGTCAACAAACCGGTCATTTTCTTCATCCTTTCTTTCTTGAGCCCGGACTCTCTCTTCATCCGAAGCTCCTTACACACATATTTGTAAGCGCTTTACCGTTTTTCAAAATAAATATTGCTGCAAAATTCGTACACGACTTGCGTAATGTTCCAGGTGCTTATCCCCAGTTTGGGAAACCTCACTATGTGGTAAACAAACTTTCAATTATAAAAAAAGCGGGACTGCCGTTTCATAGGAAAGAAACATGAGTAGCCCCGCCAAAGTCTTTATTTCTTGCTCTCGATATATGCATCCAATTGTGCTTGGAACTCTGCCTGAACCTTCTCAAGTCCCGCTTGCTTCAGCTTTTCGAGCACCTGAGGAATACCTACCTCTGGTTTGATCAAGCCGTGGTATATCGGCAGCAAATAAGTTTGTTGGACATTATCAAGTGCCGCCAACTCGTTTTTAATCTTGGAATCATCCAGAGCAAAGGTTTCAAGTGGACTATGGATAATATTTCCTGCCTTCCATCTGCTGTAGACAGACTGAACCAAATCGCCGGCCACTCCTTCTAGCTGCAGGGAAAGCGGGGTTCTCCAGCCCCAGGGACTAGCACCTTCAGGCGGATAACCGGTAGATGCGGCCAGACTTTTGAACTTTTTATCTCCGACAGGTTCCCAGTGCTTCCCTCTGATCCCATAGAAGGTTAAGTCGTACAAATCTTTGTCGTATCGGAGAAGATCCAGTGCCATCAACGCCCGCTCAGCATTCTTGGAGGTTGCGTGAATTCCGATTCCATTGCCGATCAGTGGGGATTGGAACTGTTTCGCTGTCGGATTTACATCAATTAACTCGGGCTTCCACTCCGGATGAGTTCTCAGAACAGTGTCCATCGAGCCAGCCAACGTCGATACATTGCTAAAGTCAGCTGCCGTCTTCCCTTCTTTAAATGCCACCCTCCAATCCGTCTTGGACACAATCGCATCCTTCGTCCAAACGCCTTGCTGAGCCATGTTATAAAACATATTCAATTTTTCCAACGTTTTCGGGTTTTCCAGATAATTCGAGAGCTTCGGATTCTTGCTTTTCAAGTCATAGACCAAAGGAACGCTTCCATGGACGAATCGCATCTCCATATCGAGGAAAAATATAGGGACCCCGACAGCGCTTAATTTGGCAGGAGGACCGCTGAAGGCAATCATGCCCTTCTCGTTTTTGGCAATTGTTGTCAAATAGTTGACCAAATCGGTTTGCGTTTTCACTTCCGGCAGCTTATATTTTTCTCTCAAGTCGCCTCGGATCAAGCCTACTTGAAAACCACTTTCGAAGGTATCTTGCGGCACCATATAGATCTTTTTGTTGATCTTGGCTTGATCCCAGCCGACCTTATCCTGTTTTTCCCACGTATTTGGTGCGTATTTTTTGAGCATATCTTCGGTTAATTCAAGGAAACCGTCTTTACGGGCCGTTTGATTGTAGAACGACCAGTCGCCGGTAAAGATCATGTCAAAGTCCTCATTAGCGGCAAACAATAGAGGGTATTTCTGATTGAATTCATTCCAGTCCAAGAACCTGACCTCTAATTCGGCATTAATTTTTTGTTTAAGGATTTTGTTGACTTCGGTATAGACTTCATCCGTATCTGGCTGTTTCGTACCAACCAAAACCAATTTCAATTTAACCGGTGTCGAGGTGTCTATTTTCGTGGTTTTTGTGCTTTCGGACGGCTTCGCTGACATTGACGTGCTCGGTGATGATGTTGACTTGCTCCCCGCATCTCCGCTGCATGCACTTACCAGCATGCTTAGCATGAGGACCGGCACTGTGCCCATCCAAGTTCTTTTTGGTATACTCTTCATTGCTTTCATTCCTTTCATGCTCTTCCCCCTATTAAATGCCATGCTATGATAAACCGGATTTACCGGGATTATCCTTTAACTGCACCAATCGTAAGTCCTTTGACAAAATAGCGTTGAATAAATGGATATAGAAGCACGATCGGCCCCGTTACTACGATAGTCAGAGCCATTTTGAGACCTTCACCTGGTAAATCTCGTACACTGATTCCGCTTTTCTCCGCAACGCTTTTAAGAGCATCCACACTGCCAATAACCTTATATAAGTAATATTGAAGGGGGTAGAGCTTCTGATTATTAATGAAAAGCAGCGAGTTAAACCAATCATTCCAATATCCGAGAGCAACAAACAGTCCAATCGTGGCAAGTGCTGGCTTGCATAAAGGTAGAATAAGCTTGATGAAAATCGTAAAGTCTCCTGCACCATCAATCTTAGCTGATTCTGTAATGGCCGCTGGAATGCTCCTCATAAAACTTTTCATGACCAAAATATAGAACACATTAATAAGAGGAAGCAACAACAATACGAGGTACGTATCGTTTAATTTCAAATAGTTGACAACCAGGATATAGAGTGGAACCAAACCTCCGCTAAACAATGTCGTGAAATAGTAGAAGAACGAGAACGCATTTCTCCACTTAAAATCCGATCGTTGAAGCACATAACTGCTCATGGAGATCAGAAAAAGCGAAAGACTTGTACCGATAAGAGTCAAAGAAACGGTCACTCCATAAGCACGGAGAATCTCTTCAGGAATCTTAAAGATAATCTGATAAGCCTCGAAGGAAAAGCTTGAAGGAAATAGTTTATAGCCTTCTAGGATGATTTCTTTCTCCTCCGTTATGGAACCGCTGAGAATAAGTAGAAAGGGTAGGATACAAATAAGAGCTACGAACGTTATACAACTATAAGCTAATACGTTCATGATTAACTGGTCTGTCTGGATCTTGGGAGAGTGCGTCTTCCTTAAGCCCGCGACTTCCATTTGGTGTTTGAATGCCGATTTCATCGAGGTGCAACCTCCTTTCCGTTTAAAACAAAGCCGAATCTTTATCCGCTTTACGTACGATTCCGTTAACCAACAGGATTGTGACAAAGCATAGGATGGATTGAAAAAATCCGATGGCCGCCGACATGCCAATTTCATTGCTTTGTACCAAGGAGCGGTAAACGTAGGTATCTATGACGTCCGTGTTGGCGAATAATAAGCCGTTGTTTCCGATCACATTATAGAAGAGTCCGAAATCGCCGCGGAAAATATGACCGACAGACAACAGCGTCAGGATGATCATCGTTGGTTTCAAACATGGTACGGTAATATGCCAGACTTTTTGGAAAACGTTGGCTCCATCGGTCTCGGCCGCTTCATACATTTCCTGATCGATACTCATGATGGCTGCCAGATAGAAAACAACGCCATAACCAACCGCTTTCCAAGCCGAGAAGAACACGAGCAAGTAAGGCCAAACACCAGTTGTACTGTAGAAATTGACAGATTCGAAACCGAATGAACGCAATAAGGTATTGACAGTGCCATGCTCATAATTCAACAAGTTGTAAGCAATTGACCCTACCACAACCCAGGAAAAGAAGTACGGTAAGAACATGACGGATTGGCTGATCTTCTTAAACCATCTTCCTTTAATTTCCGAAATCATAATGGCGATTCCTACCTGCAGCACCAGATTGATGACGATGAAGACCGCATTATAAAGCACAGTATTGCGAGTCACCCTCCAGGCATCTCCCGAGATAAAGAAGAACCGGAAATTTTCGATACCGCTCCAGTCGCTGCCTAGAATCCCTTTACTGTACGTATAATGTTTGAATGCCATTACCAAGCCGAACATCGGAACATATTGGAATAACGCTACAAACAGAACAGAAGGGACAAGCATAAGCAGCATGGTTCTGTAATTGATCAAATCGCGAATGAACGGTGTTTTCATTATTTTTCTCCTCCTTCTCTTTGATCACCGCTCTATATCCGTTATTATAATGGAACCGCTGTCAATTGGGTCCCCATCAATCTTTCGACTTCATGTCTAGAATTAAGATTCCGTATGGAATCTGCATGAAACATACTATAATGAAACTATCAACTAAAGTTTATCGGGGGGATCATCGTGAAGCTTTTGCTAGTGGAAGACGAACAGTTGATTCGCAAAGGGATTCTAATGAAGACCGACTGGCAGCAATGCGGTATCGATGAAGTTAAGCATGCGGAAGATGGCCGTGATGCTGTTCGTATCGCTGAGCAGTTCCGACCAGACATCCTACTTACAGATATCCGAATGCCCTGGATGGACGGTATTGAAGCAGCTCGCTGCATTCGGAAGTTTTGCCCGAAGATGCGCATCATCTTTATGAGTGGTTTCTCGGATAAAGAATACTTGAAAGCCGCTATTTCTTTGCAGGCCGTTCATTATATAGAAAAGCCTATCCATCAGGATGAACTAAATGAAGCTATCCGAAGCGCTGCTCTCATGGTTATGAACGATCGACGAACCGATATGGGAGAGGAAGAGAGCATACCACTAATCAAACGAGAAATAGCTGCTCTGCTCTTTTCCCCCGAATATCAATCGGACAAGCTTGCACGGTTGCTCCCTTTACTAGGATTTCAGCTACCGGACTCCATTTCCTGTGTTTGCTCCATTCTCAAGTGGCATCACCACATCGACGAGCCTAATTTCCTTCTGCAGGAGCTCGAAGATGCCGCTCAGAAGGTAGAAATGGATTGCTTCAGCTTGTTGAAGGACGATCATCATCTCGTCATCCATTTGTTCACCCGTTCGGAACAAGATGTGCAATTCAAAGATAAACTTCAACAATGGATCGATAACGCATCATTTCGTTTACCCAAGCTTCCTGGTTACCATCTGGCCGTTGGCCCGCAAGTCAATGGTATGGATCAGCTGTATACTTCCTACTTATCTGCTGTGGTCCGTCTTCAGAGAGGCTTTTATCAGCCTCCGAACTCCGTTATATGGGAGACCTCCCATGCCCACACGGATGCTTTCTTCATGGACGACGAGCGTACCGGGTCCTTCACCCTTTCTCTTCAACGAGACGGAGCGCGTCAGGCAAAGATTTGGTTAGCGGATTTGACGAACGACATCCGGAGATACCCGGACACACTTGTTAGCTATACGAAAGGAATTTATTTGCAGCTCTATCAAACTGTTCAACAAATCGGCAAAGAAAGCGGTATTCCTGCATTCAAGCAGGAAATGGCGTTGGGGATGTACGTAGAGCGTTTATACGCTTGTCACACATTGGAGGAATTACAACAACATCTAAGTGGTGAGCTCGATGTTCTTTTTGATTATCTGGAGGCGCGCAAAGGAAACTCGATTATCCGTCAAGCGACCCATTACATCGAGCGAAATTACCGGAATCGCCAGCTGTCCCTGACCGAAATCAGTGAGTATGTGGGCGTTACAATCCCCCACATGTGTTCCGTTTTTAAGGAAGGTACCGGTATGACGATCAAACATTTCCTATCGGAATATAGGATTGATCGTGCTAAAGAACTTTTGGCTAACAAGGAGCTAAAGCTGTTTGATATTGCCTTGCAGGTGGGCTATGGGGACGGAGAATATTTCAGTAAAATATTTAAAAAAATAACCAACCTGCAGCCTTCTGAATACAGGAAGAGGATCGCCGATGTTTAATACCCTCAATCGTATTCTTCTTAAGCTGAGATTGAAGCAAAAGCTGCTGCTGTCTTACCTGTTGCTCATCCTGCTCCCAATTCTCTATCTCCAATTCTATGCATCCAGCAAGGTGGCGAGCATTATCCAGGAAATGGTGAGCTTTTCGCTCAATCAAAGCTTTAGCCAGACGCATTCCTTTCTTGCTTATAAATTGAAACGCATTACCGACGTTTCGGATCTAATCGCACTGGACGAGAATCAGATGACCCGCGTACTGACACGAAACGTGGCCGATTACAGTCTCCACGATCAGCTGCAGGATGGAAATAGGCTGACTCAGTTCCTTTCTTCTTTCCGTGATGGCACAGATGTAAGTACTATTCGACTCTATCTGCCGGACGGCTTCCTGTTCGCCAATGAAGGCAACAGCATGTTCCGATTAGAAGATGCGCTGAATACGACATGGTTTGCCAAATTGACCGCTTCGAGGGTTAAGCTTATGTGGTTCTCTTCACATGATTATCCATCCAAAGCCACCGAAGCTGCTCCGGTCATATCCCTTGTCCGCCTCATCCGCCATCCCGACCATTATAACGATATGATCGGCATTCTGCGTTTGGATATAGATGAGCGAATGCTAAAAGAAATCGTTTCCCGTGCTAACACCGTCAAGAATAGTCTAACTTACTTGCAGAGCGGTGATGGTCTGGTTCTGATCGCCTCGGACGATGCGCTCCTGAAGCAATATCTTCCTGCAGAAGGCACAACACCTCCATTATTCCTGTCTGCCAACAGCAGTAATACGCAGTTCATTAACGGCAGAAGACTAGAATTCCTCCAACTGAAAATTCCGGAAACTGACCTAACCATGGTTACGGTTATTCCACATCAGGAGATTGTGTCCAAAAGCACACGCCTCCAACACGAGCTCCTTGTTAGTTTGCTTGCCGTCGGACTGCTAGCCATCGGACTTGCCCATTTCATCTCGCTTCATATGACAAGGCGGATTACTCACTTGAGTCAAAAGATGAAGGCCATGGAGGCCGGAATCCTTGAGCCTATCGTAAAGCCGTCAGGGGATGACGAGGTCGGAGAACTCATCCAAAGCTATAATTATATGTCGCAACGGCTGGCTTTGTTAAAGGATGTAGAAGTGAAGGCAATCAAATCGGAATTGAAGGCTCTTCAATCCCAGATCAATCCCCACTTCTTATACAATACACTGGATCAAATCAATTGGATGGCTCAATTCGGGATGAATAACCAAATCGCCGCCCTTGTACACTCGCTAGCCGGATACTATAAACTCACTCTGAGCAACGGACAGGATATCATCACAATTGGACACGAGCTGAAGCTGGTCGCCTATTATGTTGAAATCCAAAATATTCGCTTTGAACAAAGAATCGAGCTTAATTTACAGGTCGATGAGGAATTTCAACAGGGACTCATTCCAAAACTAACCCTTCAACCAATCATCGAGAACGCCATTCTTCACGGAATTTTAAGGAGCGAAAACCGTGAGGGGAGCATTACGGTAACCTGCGAACGCCAAGCGGATCGGATCGTCCTGTCTGTCATTGACGATGGGGTTGGAATGGACGAAAAACATTTGGAAACACTTCGATCAGGCAACAAGATCATTAATCCCTCCGGAAGCGGCTACGGGATACGTAACGTTCAGGAACGTATTAAATTATACTATGGTGAAGCATTCGGATTGCAATTTTTCAGTTCACCCGGAGATGGCTTGATCGTCGAAGTGCATATCCCGTTAATAGTGGAATCGGATTCCTTATGAACACAAAAACCCTCAAGATCAAATGATCTTGAGGGTTTTTATATGGTAGTTGGCGCTTTCCCTTTTCCCAGAGATGTACTAGCGATGATTAATTCCCATGAGCGCAACTGTTTGCAACTACTTTACGTTTCTAATAATAATACCAATTTCCGCAAAAAAACTTATTCAATTATCGGGCTATCTTAAGCCCATTCCAGCCTTCCAGCGTTCGGGAACAAATGGGCAGGGGACAGCGGCCGGTCTCCTCAAGAAGGTGTTGTTACTTGTACATCGCCACGTAGTCGAACAGGAACTTGCTCTTATACTTTTGCGTGGTAAAACGGAACGTGCCGATCGACAATTCTATCGAGTTGTTGTAGAAATCAAGCCCACTAACCGAGTAAACGCCAGATGTAGGATTCACAGAACCGGAGGTAGGCGTTTCCGGTGAATTACTTGAGCTCATCTACCTGCAGCGTGAGGTCATACTTTTTCATTGCCGTATCCAGATCGAAGCGGTGCGTGACCCACTGATCGAGCGGAAGCGTGAAGCCGGAGTTCGGGATTTTGTTGTTTGTCGTTCCATTTATCCAGTAGCCGAGTGTGCCATCCGAGAAATAGGTAAATCTCACGACCACTGTCACGGGGCCGTACATTTAGCTTTCGTGATGGAAAATGGGTATAGTGGCTACCAATGTTGTATTTCCTACAACAATTCACATGGCTTAAGGCTATTTTGCAACTTAATGTTGCATTTTGTACAACATTTCGAGCGCATTTCTTACAATATCGCCTGTATGGAGACCAATTGTTGTACATTATGCAACAACTAAGGGAGAAACGCGGGATCTAGGCAGCGATTGTTGCACATTCTACAACATTTCAACAGAGAAGATGGATTCATTCCTCCGGCAAACCTCAAGTAAGCATATAAAATGATTGATCCCGAATTAAGACACCTTCATGTAGAGCAAGATTGGATGAATAAATAAACGGTCTCCGTAAGAAGCGGGAACCAGGCAGCAATTATTACAGTTTCTACAAAGTTGTCTTGCCTTTATCCAACCTCTCACTTTCAAATCATCCCCTCCATTAATTATTGAAAAATTACAGTTACTTGAATCCGCTTTCAAATAATCATCCTCCTTTTTATAGAATAATAGTAGCCTGAAGGAATCGGCTCGTAAATGAACAGAACCTGCAATCGTTCAACTTTTCTTCAATCTTCCAAAAAAAATGCCAATTTCCGCAAAAGAGCCTAATAAACCCATAAAACAATGATAGGAATGATGACGGAGTATAAACGGAAGAGCTGTCCCGCGGGACAGCTCTTTGTTATGGTTGCACTTCGTGTTCAATTAGTCTCTCATAAGTACTTGACTCAATTCTTCTCCTGCTTCTTGTTTGCCGGGATCGGAGCGGGCTCCGAACTTTGATCGTTCGCAGTAAGATCGATGCCGTAGTCCTTGGCGAACACCATAAAGGTATCGACAAGAACGTTCTCGGCGTGTTCGTCGAGCTGGAATACCCGGGCGCCACGCAAACGATTCCGATCTGCGCCAGGCAAACCGTAAGCGCCGAAGCCCGTGCTTCCGGCATAGCCGAGCAACACGCCGTAGTAGTTGCCGTGATACGTATTGACGTGATCATGGCCGCAAAAGATGCCCTTGACATCGCCTCGGGCCAGAATTGCTGAGAACATGCCGCTATTGATCGGGCCAGGGCACTCTTCTTCGTTCCGTTCCCCCACAATCTGGTGCTTGCCGATAGCCCTTGCATGGTCAGCCTCGGACCTTCCGTCCACGCTTGCATACCACATGAATCGATGCTCCCAGAGAGGGATATGAATGAACATAAGCGAAGGCACTTTAAAACCCAATTTCTCCTCCAGCTTTTTGGAGGTTTCGTAATACCACGCTACTTGATCGAACCGCAGCCAATCCCAGATCGGATATCCTTCGAAGTCTTGCCCAGCTATCGTATGAGGTGCATACCTTCCACTATCTAGCAGCCAGAGGTTGAAGGTCGCCTTCGACCCTTTGGAGGACTGGATCAACAGGTTGGTATTCCCCGTCCCGGTAATCCCTCGTTCTCCGGGCTGGTTCACATTATGTTTATACGCCATATAAAATTGCAGCATATCCTCTTCGCCCAGACCAGCGCTCGGAGTCGAGTCTTCGTCGTGATTCCCAAAGGTTACGGCCCACTTGATTCCGCGTTGCTCCATTGGCTGGGCAATGTTGTTCATTGCCTGCTTCATCTCTATCGCCGTATCGCAGCCCCCGGTAATACAATCGCCATTAAGGACGACAAAATCCGGCTTTTCGGCGTCGAGCACTTTCTCCATCAGCTCCACGGTCCGCCGATCGATATGCTCGTCGTCCTGCATGTCGTTGAACTGGACGATTTTGAACTTTCCGGCGTTGTTGAATTGCAGCTTCACATTGTCATTGGTTGCGGCCTGTACCTTTCCTCCGCCAAACAATCCGGCTGGAACACCCACCGATCCGAGCGTGATCGCCAGCGCACCCGCCCCTCCGACTTTAATAAAATCCCTCCTGCTGATGCTTTTACTTGTTTCATCAAGACTCATCGAACAAATACCTCCTACCACTTATTGTGATAACCACACCCCCAATCTATCTGAAAAATGTGTGATGAATATTAATTCGGTCTAAAAGTTATGTAAATCTATTAATCCATGGCATGTAACGCGACTAATGATATTTCGAAGTAGACCGAACCCGCAGCTTAAGTGAGCTTGAGACAACGGGAATCGGAATATGAAAATCCGGGAAAATGATAAAAGACAGAGGACTAGGACCTCTGTCTACTTGTGTTTACGAGTGTATAATCTTACATTTTGAATGCTTCTTTGGACAAAATATACAAACTTTCGTTTTAGTTTAGTTCAAAGATGATTGAGGTTGCTTCATATTTCTATATTCATTAAAATAATCGCTTAAGAATCCAGTTCCCGGCTGGGACACGTAACCAAGCTTGCGGTTTACGGCCAGCATAGGCGCGTTGGTAGAGTGATTGTTGGTTCGCAGCTGCTTCACACCGTTTGCTTGAGCAAATCGGATGGATAGAAGTTTTAGCGCATGAGCGATTCCTTTGCCTCGGTATTCCTTGACCACTCCTGTGAATAGCGTGTACATTTCGTTGCCTTGCGGAACAAGACAAGTAATCCCCACAATTGCTTCCCCGGCCATCGCAATAAAAATACAACGTGGGTCCATCCGACGAACCATAGCAGCGAACGTTTCAAATGGAAAATCCAGCGCGCCTTGAGCGTCTGGCGTGTCGCCTGAGAGTTGCTTCACTACCTGATATACACGCTCCATATCGTCATCAAGCGAAAAATGCTCAAATGTTCGGAAACTAATGCCGTGTGATTCGGATGACCGAACACCTGCGTCTATCGTTTCTAGAGGAAATGATGTCAAATCCAACACGGATTCGAACTGATGCGACTTGAACGTAAAGCCACGGCGCTCCGCCCAAGCCCTGGCCTCGGGATTGTTGTCCCGAACGGCAGTCTGCAAGCCGATGGGCTGTTCATCCTGCACCAATTGCGCGAGGGCCTCATCCAGCATCTGCCCGTAGCCCCGTCCGCGATGCGCGGAGTCGACAATAATGGTTTGGCTTAAGAAGTCTTGCGGAGTCATCCCTGTGGCGTGCAAGAGCTGAGCCATTCCAACGACTTCATTATTTACAGTCAAGACGATCCTTTTATAATACGGATACGTTCGTACTCTCGCCTCCTGCATCTCAAACATATCTTCGCCGAGCGGCGCGTTGCTCGTTTGATTGAGCAGATTACAAACTTCCGCCTTATAGGATTGTTCATAAGGGCAAATTATGATTTGCATATGAGCTCACATTCCTCTTTGATTTTAATAGCTTTCTATACATGGCAATAGCTCCAGATCCATGTTACTTATATCGCTAAATGTGCAGCGCCTCCAGCAGCCTGTAGATCATCGCTGCTGCCTCCGCTCTTGTTGCCACATTGTTAGACCGAAACGTTCCGTCTTCGAAACCGTTCAATATGCCCGCTGACGCGGCGACGGCAACCGATGGTTTAGCCCACCCCGGAATGTCGGTCTCATCTTTAAATCGAATCGCTTTGCTGTTAGCTGGAGCAACATCAGTCTGAAGCTCCTTGGCGATGAGTACCGCCATCTCTGCTCTCGTAATCGTCTGTTCCGGCTTGAATAGCTTTGCTCTGTTCTCCTCGTAGCCATGGATGTAGCCTGCTTTCACCGCAGCGACTACAGCAGATTTCGCCCATACAGGAATGTCGCTGTTATCGGAAAAAGCTATCGAGCTGTCGCTTATCGGCAGCCCAATCGCCTCTACGAACATTTTGGCAAACTGTGCCCGCGTTACCATTTCCTCGGGGTGGAACGTGTGGTCAGGATAGCCCGATATCACCTTCATGCCGATAAGACGTTCCGTATATAGCGCTGCCCAATGACCCGCCAAATCCGAAAACACCTTCGGCTCATCAGCAAACACGGCAAACTTCGTGAAATGATTGACATAAACGATTACTGTCCCATCGCTGTTCTGCGTTCCTCCAATAAAAATCCAACGCTGTTGCTGATCGTTGTAATAGTACACCGCACCTCTTTGTCCGTTGATGGCATGTCCCGCATCGTAAGTGATTGTCAACTCCACAGGCTTCGCGAATGTACGACCTGTCGTGCTCGTCAACTCAAATGTCGGGGTTAATGCTTGCTTACCATCCGCCACTGGGGCCTGATTCTCAGGCACTATGGCTACCTTAATGGTGCCTTTCGCTGATACAGCTCCCGCAGGTACAGTTACACGAATTCGGTCTTTCAGCTTCAATTCCGCACCTGTGGTCGAACTTACATCGGCTTGCGCCGAGGATTGATCAGCCGCTAGCTCACTCGTAACAGGTCCGCTGTCCGGATCTGGTGGCGGTATGGCAGACGCCTCAACGATCACGTTAAAAGTGACTCTCGCACTTGCGCTATACGTATCGTATACAACTGTAGTTATGTTGGTTGAGCCAACTGACTGAGGCATAATGCTCAAATTTCCATTGTTCACGGTAAGATTCACGATGCCGGGAGTCTGGGCACTCGCCGAGCCGATTTTTAGTTGATCTCCCGCATCCGCATCACTAGCCAAATCATTCCCATCCAGAGTAAGTCCTATCTTCGTGCTGATGGTTTTGTCGCTAACCGAACTGGCAGTCGGTTCATGATTGATCGGTATGTTTTTGAACCCCGATTTCAATGAAATTTGAAACGAATCCAAATTGGCGATTTCCAGCTGCGCAGCGCTAGCATTGAGCGGATCGGGAGCTAGCGTGAAAGTAACCAAGCCGCCACTTGCGCTTTTTGAATAGCCGCTTTCATAAGCCAAGTTTGGTAAGTTGTTAATTTCAAATTTAACATCTGGATTGTTGGTGTGCGCAAAAATTTCGGTAAGACCATCAACAAGCTGATGCTGCGCTCCATAAACGGCGAATGTCACATCCACATGCTGAGCATTTGCAGCATTCACCGATACGCTTTGAACTTCAGCGCTCACCGCTGGGATCGTAGGCTTGCCCCAGTCATTGTATAATTTCGCAGTGTTGTGTGTGTAAATAACGTAACATCTGCATAAATCATTCTGAATATTATCAGGAACCCAGCTTGCTGTGCCATCGGTTACAAAACCGCTTACAATCGTGTTACGCGAAGCATTTTCCACCAAATAATCGTCATGCGTCTGATTGGGGGCCGTCCCTTTATATACGGCTTGTGTTACGTCGCCGTCTGCGTACCTGGCATAAACAGAATCCTGAACGGTCATGTAGCCTTTTTCGATTCGGAAAGTTATGCTTGGGTAGTTGGAGACACAGCCCGCTAAAGCAGCTGCGCCTATTACCAACATTAGCAAAATAAGACAACTTTTTATTTTTGTCGTAAACAACTTCTGTCACCTCTATGAGTTAATTAATCAAAGTTTAAAAGCTATGGCTTGAAACATAAACTTATTTCGAAAGCAGCTTTACTCCCAATGCCGCAGCAACTCCTTTAGCACCCTCATCCATAACTTGATCATGATTCCATATGAAAGCAGGTCTCAAGAGCGGGGCTAGCCTGTTCATCCATTTCTTATTTGCATTTACCTGCCAGACATATTGGACATGCGTAATGTTACTTTCTTGTGTTAGTTTCCAAACGCCTCTGCCTTCCAATTCCCCTGTTGCTTTGATTTCTAAATACTTTGGCTCTTCTTTCCTTACTATTTCCGCCACGAAATCCAGCTGATAGGAAAGCTTCGTACGGAAAACATAATTATACTTATCGCCAATCCCATCTTCCCTAGAGCCTTGATATATTCTTTCAGAACTTACTCCACGCCACCAATCGCTATACTTAAATCCGGCGATGAGTCCCCAAACTTGATGGATATCAGACTCAAACTTCCAATTTGTTTCAAAATTATACTTATAAGAAGCCATACAGTTCCTCCCCAAAAACGATTCATTTTGCATAACGATAAACGCAATATTTAAGTTACGATTGTATCAACCCAAGTTTAAAAACTGTTAAAAAAAACAAAAAAAACGACATTCCTCGCAAGGAATAATCGCTCTACTTCAAATAAAAACTTATACATCCGAACAAAATTTATAGCCAAAGCCCCTAACCGTGTGAATGTACTTGGGCGCTGCAGAATCAGATTCAATCTTCTTGCGCAAATTGCTAATATGCACCATAACCGTCCGCTCGTCGCTGAAGCTGTCCCAACCCCACACCTGCTTGTGCAGCTGTTCCGCACTAAACACTTGGTTCTGATTTTGCATTAGAAAAAGCAATAGCTGCCGCTCTTTGGCGAACAAATCGATAAGCTCTCCCTTCACCAGGACCTCCAAGCTCTGCAAATTTGCCTGCAATTCACCGCATGTGATAAGCATGTCTTCCTTGTCTCGTTTTTGACCAGCTGCCACCCGCCTCAGATTCGCCTTAACTCGAGAGACGAGTACCATCGGATCGAACGGCTTCGTCATATAATCGTCCCCGCCGGTATCGAGTCCTGCAATAATATCGTCTGCCTCCCGCTTGCAGCTCAGAAAAACAATCGGTATATCCGAGTGTTCGCGAATCCGCCTGCACAGCTCTACGCCATCCGTATCGGGAAGCACAATATCTAGCACCATCAAATCTGGTTTTTCCTGCTTAAGTAGCGCAAGCGTCTGGCTCCCGTCTTTCGCCATGACCACCTGAAATCCGTGATTTCGCAAGTAGAGGGCGATCAGTCCCCGAATTTCCTCTTCATCATCGACAATCATTATTTTCGCTACCTTCGTCATGCGCCTAGCTCCCCCTCCATATCGCTCATAACTGGAAGTGTAAAGGTAAACGCGCTTCCGCTGCCGGCCTTGCTTTCCACCTCAATCGTACCGCCGTGATGGGCAATAATCTCTTTGCAAATCGCCAGCCCGAGACCTGTTCCGGTCGAGCTGTTCTTGCTGGATTCCTTCCCTCTATAGAAGCGATCAAAAACAAACGGCAAATCTTCCTCGTCAATTCCTCTTCCGGAATCCTGAACAGTGACCCTTACACACAAGTCACCCTTCTCCTGGGAGCCGGACTGCTCGACGATAAGATGAATGAATCCACTAGAGGGAGTAAATTTCCGCGCGTTGAACAACAAGTTTGTAACGACTTGCTCCATTCGCATCACGTCAATCCATACGAGGACCCCTCTATGTGCAGCAGAAGCAGAATGATCAATAAATTCAAAGCTATATCCTTCTTGCTTGATAGACAGCTCGTATTTATCATAGAGCGAGCGAATATACGCTGCTGGGGCAACCGCTTGACAGTCAAAGCGGATTTTGCCTGTTTCTAACTTCGACAGTTCGAACAAGTCGCCAATGATGCGATCTAAGATCAACGTCTTTTCATAAGTCAGACCGCAAATACCGATCGTGGTTATCTTCGTCTACTCGGTCCAAAACCGCCTTCACATAGCCTTGAATGAGCGTTAGCGGCGTTCCCAGTTCATGGGAAATATTAGTTAACATATGTCGACGCGACTTCTCCATTTTGACCAATTCCTTATTGACCCTTTGCATGCTCTCGTTGGTTTTTTCCAATGCCTCCGTTCTTTCCTGCACCTTTTCCTCCAGCATTTCGTTCCACTCTTGCAATTGTGCAGATAACGTTTCAACACGCGCGAACGACTTTGAAAATTGATGCGACAAGTTAACCGACTCCATGAAAACGTAAAATAGCATACCAAGCTGCACCAAATATCCGTTAGCAATAATCCGATTGTCAAAAAGGACATCGTTCAGCGCAAAGACTAAGAACACGACCACCGCTGCCATATTGAGGCGAGCCCCTTCTCTTCTGCGAATGAAAGCTCGCACAAAAACATAGAGAGCGTAGCCTATCAACACAAGAATAACAAGTTGAAAATACAGCATCGTGTAGGTATAAACGGACGCATGTGTTACAAGGACGAACAGGCTGTATGCCAATAGCACCCCAACGAACAGGTTGCGCAATCCTTTGCGCATTTCGGCGGGATACCGGTAATAGACGAACAAGGCGAACATGATCATGCTACAACTCGCCGACAAATATTCGAAGTGAACCTGTATTTCCCAGGAAATGTGCGGAAACAGGTAAGCAACTAGCGTTTGCCCGGTGACCAACGTCCTAATCCCAATAGCAAAGGAAAACAATCCAAAAACTAGCGGCGACTTATCCTTTCTGCGTGCCAAGAAGAGACCCATATGGTAAAGCCCCATCGTAAACAAGCTGCCGACGATCAGCAGTTGAGAAGTCATCTCCTTCTCCCGCTCATAAATCACTTCCTGCGATTCACCTAAACGAAAAGCTTCCCACAAACCGCCTTTGCGCTGCACAAAATTGGAGACTTGAATGACAAGCTCCGTCTGGCTGCCCTGTAAATGGAAAAATACAGGCTTCGGAAAGTTGGCTGGAACCATATCCTTTTTGCTCGTCCCGACAACACCGTTCTCAGCTGCCAGCCTTCCGTCAATCCATAGTTTATAGGCCGTCGCAACACTCGGGACATAGAGCCCCATATCTTTACCGTTGTCGGCAGAGTCTGTACGAATCAGCAGACGGTATGTCGCGTATCCTTGGTTTGACAGCTGCCCGCCGTCCACCCGCAAAGCTTTCCATTCCTTTGGCACTTGCGCATAGGTTGGAGAACTGCTGTACGAGCTGTGAGCAAAATCATCTGGCGTCAAAAGTCGGCTCCAGATCAGCTCCCACTCGCCATCCAGCTTGGCAAGCCCGCTGTGTTCCCAATTCCACTCAGACAAATCGAGAATGCCTTTCACCGCCTCGGGCTGAGAGCTTTTGCCTAAAGCAGATGCGCCAGGAAGCAGTACAGAAAATATGAAAACAAGTAGCAGTACATATACCTTGTAAAATGGTTTTCTCATACGGTCTCTCTCTCACAATCATTTATGACCCTTTTGGTTTAAGTCCGCTTAAACGGGTATAGTCACTAAATATATTCTTCAAGAGTGGCTCTTTTCCTTCGAGGAGCTGCCATGCATACACGATTTTTCAACAATTTTCGCTTAAAATCGACATATTCCATAATTTCCCATTCAGCAGATTAATCGGTATGCGCATTTCATGCATGATCCGCTTATTTAATCATCGTATTCAGCTTTTTCCGTTCGTCCGGCAGCTTCGCATATTTTAAGCGGTACATGTCAAGCACCCGTCCGACCCCCAACTTTTCTAATTCTTCCTGAAAATAATTCCAATCCGTGTCCATCGTGAGCTCTCCGGTCACGAATTTAATCAACTTCTCGGTCCGAAGCTTAGTGAGCGGTGTCATGACTTTCGTGATCTCAACCATTTCGTCCTGATTGAAGGAGACGGACGGCCCCGAGAAAAACCCGAATCGGCTCGAGTTATCATTATACAATCGCTGCGCTTCAAGCCCGACGGCCCCCCATTTTCTCGCATACTCCGCATCCTGATCGTAGGGTGGCCAGATGCCCGTGCGTCCGTCCACGCCTAGCTGTTCAGGGGTTACCGTCCCCGTCGAATTCAGCTTCGTCTGCAGCTTTACAGCATATTTACGCTCCCCGTTCACCCATTTAAACGTCTCCCCTTCGATGCCCCAATTCGTTAGTTCCATCATCTCATCGGAATATTGATAATCAAGCAGCCGAATGAGTTCATCGGTATGGTTTGAATGCGCATTGACGGCGATCACCCAATCTCCTTGCGAATTTGCATACTGTACCGGCAGGAGTGCCTGCAGACCGTTCTCAGTGAACGGTGGCTGCACAGCTTTCAAGCTAAATAACGGATCTTGTTTTTTCCCTTTCTCTACCCACCCGTCCATTTCTGTAAAATATTCGCCGAATAAAGCGAAGGTCTTGCCCTTCGTAATGTTTTCAAAAAATTGAGCATCAGAATCGGTTGCAAAATCGGGGTCGATCAATTTGGCTTCGTAGAATTTGTGGGCCAATTCGACCGCCTTTTTGAAGTTGGGCTCAATCGGCCCAAACTTAAACGTCAACTCATCGTTATTGAAATAAATGCCGCTTTGCGTATGATAAGCCATGAAAAAGTTATCGAGCAGGTGATCCGGCCCCCAACGATTTGAAATCGGCTTCGAATCGGGGTAAATTTGCTTGAGCCGTTTCAGCGAATCGTACAGCTCGTCGAATGTTTTGGGCAGCAGCATGCCATTACGGTAAAAAATGTCTTCACGCAGCAAATAGCCGATGGGCATCTGCCCATACGTGTTGAAGCCGTCGATGCCGTAAAGCTTGCCATCCTCGGAGACGATGCTGTCGATAATTTGCGGATACTTGTCCATCCATCGCTGTAAATTAGGCATTCGCTTCAGATAAGGACGAAGATCGAGCAGCAGCCCTTGAGGACCGAACCGCTGAACCATTTCTTTGTTAATGACGAAAATATCCGGTTTATCTCCCGAAGTCGTGAGCAACTGCTTGACCCGCTTCATATATTCGGTAACCGGAAACTGAATCCAATCGAACTTCATATGAGCACGCCGCTCGAACTCGCGATCGATCAGCGTATCCCGCTCTCGTTCGAATGACGGGACGGCCGCTTTGACGACGATTGGCGGTACGGATGCCGTACTGGATGCCCGCTTGCCGAAGGTAACGGAGGCCGAGGAAAGAACCATCGCCGCGCACATAGAAACGACAATCATTGTTCTTTTTTTATTCAGCAAGACCCATCCCCCCTTCAGCCCCGCAGACGTAATTCGCTTTGACGCCCTTGCGGTATTCGTTCGGCGTCGTGCCTTCCAGCTTCTTGAACATACGGATAAAAGCGTTCGCGTTATTGAAGCCGATCTGCTTGCCGATGTCATTCGCCGTGCTATCGGTATCGAGCAGCAGTTCCTTCGCTTTTTCGATGCGAAGCCGGTTAATGTAATCTGTAAACGTAACGCCTTTATGTTTCTTGAAATATTGTGAAACGTAGTTCGCATTCAGGTCGAAACGATCAGCGATCGTCGTCAAACTCACTTCCGCTAAGTTTGCCGCAATATAGTCGAGCATCCCGGTTAACGCCTGAGACGACTGTTGAAGCTGCTGCACATGTGCCGTCACTTGTTCGTATACGTTGCGGCAAAGAGCTTCGATTGGCAATGGACTTTGCATTGAATTCACGCGTGCAATCATTTCACCGGCAGGCATGCCGAATATCGACTCTTCATCGATACGACGCGAATACACAGTTTCCACGGCAAAATAGAGTAGGTCGCTCACCAATTGCCGGAAAACCTTAAACGGCATTTGCTGCTTCTTCGCCCCATCGAAGAGCTGATCCAATAAATGAGCGGCGCCCTCCACATGGCCGTTCTCCAAATATTTGCGCATCGTCTCCTTTTTTTCCGCCGCAATCAGAGCTCCGGCCCCTCCAGGGTTGCTGTCCGCCTCGCCAAAGACGATGCCTCCGCTGCTCACGCTGCGCATATCGAGGATCATACAGGCATCCTTGTACGCCTTCCACGTTTGATCCAATTGCACGAAAATCGGACTAACGCCGACTGCCAAGCTTACTTCGTCCCCACAATCTTCTTGATATTGCATCAAAATGGTTTCAAGCTTCACAACAAACACATCTACGTCGCCGGCATCCTGTTCCTGCAGAAAAAGTACGCTTTCGTTCTCGGTCATATCGAGTACCGGCTTGTTTAAGGTGACAAGCTGTCGTTTATACTCGGCTACCGCTTGCTCGCTTCCTCCAGCGAAGCCGACTCTGACGACAGCCAGCGCGAAGCAGCCCCCGCCGCGGAAAAAATCGTATTTTTGCTGCAGCCGCTTGATATCTTCCTGATTGAGCTGCTGGTTCAATGCTCGGTACAAAAAGATTTGCAACAACGAAGGCAGACTTTCCTGTTGAAACTGCTGCAGCGTCGTTATATTCTCCTTGATATAGTCGTATTCGGACTTACCGTTCTCGAACGGCGCCTTCGCAAAACGTTTCACATAATGGACCATCTCCGCGAGCGGCGAATAAATGCCGAACGTGAAGACGGCGGAAACGATCGTCCCGATCAACATGAACAAGACAATAACGCCGATCGTCATGTATAGGAACTTATTGATCGGACCCGTCAGCATTTTTTTCGGTGTTACAATCAGGAAGCCAATATTGTTCCAAGATGACGGTTGAAACGACAGCATATAGTTGTCTCCGTCAATCGACGCTTCCGAATCCGTTTTAACATCTTTCACATTCAAACTTAGCTCCCCGAGGTTGAATGTCCCGCCTAGCATTTTGCGGTTGGTCGCGCTAATAAGCCGATTATGGAGCGTGTCGACGAGGTAGATGTCGCCTTTCTTCGTAATGTTCATGTTATCGATCATTTGATAAATTTTTTGTTCGTCTATGTTAACGATCATGTAACTGCGCGCATGAGCAACGCTTTCGATATTGAGGACAAGCGGGACGATTGTTTTGTACTTTTTCTCGCCGATCGCGCCGGTCTGCCTGTAAACGTCTGTCGCGGGAAATAGGGTCGACAAGATCCCATTCTCGATTTCACCGTTCCAAAACGGCTGTGAATAACCCTTATAGCGGTTATATTTGTTAAGGTAAAAAGCGGTTTCGTAAGAACCGGATCCGGCCAACACCGTATCGATGTTTTGAAAATAGATAAAGGCATCGTCCACTGTGTCATCGCTTATGTAGAGATCGTACAGCTTGCTGCTTAATGCATAGGTAGAAGAAGCGTAATTTTTTTGCGATTTGTCGGTCATGGATATCAGATTGAGGTAGTTAGAATCGGACGAGATACTGTACCCCTTGTCTTTGATTTTGTTGAACAAACCGTCAAGCGACGAAGAAACAGCGCGCAAATAATTGTGGTTCGCTTCCTTCGCGTCATCGATCATCCTGTAATTCGAATACGCTGCAATCATGATAGACGATACCATGAGCAGCAAGGTCAGAACGAAAAACCGCAGAAAAATCGTGATCAGCGTCTTTTTTTTCATACCTGCGGTAGCCTTGCGGGGAAACGATTTAATTAGTCGCCTCATGAATTCCCTCCTGAAACGAAAACTGTCCTACAAACATAATAACACGACACTTTGGAAGCGCATCCACTTTTCTTATTGAAACGAGTATATCATGATTACATGATCATCCTTAAGGCAGCTAATTCCCGTTCGAAATATGCAAGCGGGGTTAGCGCAGGAATGGCGGCAAGCCATATTCAGACTTGCCGCCATTATTCCACGCCTTCGTTAAGCAACTCTTACAAGACGGTAACCTTACAGGACTCCCCTGCTTGCAAAGAGATTGTCAAAATGTCTTTCATTCCGCAAATGAGCTCCTCCATCTTATCTCCGATCCGAATTTGCAGCCTTTCGCTCGTGAAATCGTTCTGCACACGGAAGAAACCGCCGCGTTCGGCATGCAGTTCTACATAGTCGAGCCGGTTTGCACGCCATCGCGCCGAGACGAGCACGCCCATCTCTCCGCGGAAATCGCGGAACTCGACGTCATTTGCCGCCCATTCGCGGGGAATCGCCGGAAACGCACGGATCGTCTGCCCGTCCGTATGCAGCAGCATTTCCTGGAGCGCACAAATAGCGGCGAAGTTGCCTTCGAGCGTAAACGGACGGTAATGAAACATGCAGACGCCAGCCTTTTTATAATCGCCATTCAGATGGAACCCGTTCGGCGAGCATGTGTATTGCCACATTTGCTGCAGATGATAAATCGCCGCTTCGCCGTTGCCCTGCTGCGCGTACATGGCGGCCGCCCAAGCAAACGAATAGCCGACCCATTGGCCCTTGCCGAGCACTTCTAGATTAGCGATTGTCGCATCGGCAATCTTGCGGTCCCTCTCCGAACCACGTCGGTCAAGCAGCTGCAGCGGATAAATGGCCATCATGTGAGACATATGCCGGTGGCTTTCCATGAGGGACTCTTCCGGGTTGACCATCAGCACGTTACGCTCGTTAACCGCAAGATCCGGGAGTTTGGCAAGCACATCCGCCCATCTTTCCAGATCGGAGGGGTAAGCAAGTCTTTCTGCTAAATCGTGCAAACGCCTGAACAAATAAATAAGAAGCGCCAAATCGTAGTTACTGATCGGCTCCAGCCATGCCTTACGCGAATTGTCGTGAATCTCCGGCGAGCTCGATACCGGCAGCCGCAGTTTGCCGTCTTCTCCCGGCGTCAGCCAGCGCTGCACGCAGTCCGCCGTTTCCTTGAAGTACACATAAGTTTTGTCGCGTAAGAAATCGCCGTCGCCCGTATACAGCCAGTAATGGTCGAACGCCTGACACACCCATATGTGGTTCGTGATGCTCATACTATACATCGGCCATCCGCCTATCGCACCGCCGGTAAGGGTCATGACAGATGGAAGATTGATGCCTGGAGCATCAAAGAAGCTTTGCGCGAACCGCTTCGCTTCCGGACGCAAGTCCCACAAGAAGTCGAGGAAGCTTTCCCCTTCTTCAAGATGATTCGCTTTCAAATAGTGCCAGTAGCTGAGCTGCGTATTCAAGTCGTGATGGTAGTCGCCTTTCCATGGGGGAAGGAGGCCTTCGTCCGCCGTCCACACCCCTTGCAGGGGCATCGGTGGAGAACCTTTGCGCGAGCAGGATGCGAACAGGTAGTTGTTCAAGTACCACATCTTCTCTGCTTCCGCGTCCGGCAAAGCGATCGAACTCTTGCCCCAGTAGCGTTCCCACCAGGCGCAATGTTCATAGAATGCGGCGTCAAACCCGGCGTCCAGCGCATCAATAACCTTCCGTTTGGCATTCTCCAGCCACTGCTCGCCATCATGGTTGGCAGCGATCGAATAGACCGCTTCCCAATGGTCACTCGACGTTTGCCGTTCGGCTATGACAATGGCATATTCGAGCTCTTGGCATGTTCGCTGATAAAACCAGCGTACATCTCCTTCCTCATGAATCGTGGCGGCCGGGTAGCCAAGCCGGGTCAGGCTCGTATGAAAGACGGGGTCTGCTGAATTATGCGGCAACTTACCGGCGTAATCCGGAGATACAATGTCCAGCCTCCCGCCCTCGAAAGGAGCACCGCCGATTTTGATATAGCCGAGGCCGCTCACTGCATGCAGGTAGCTGTCCACCTTAACGGTACGATCGCCAATAGCCATTAGGATATGCGCGCATGCCTCGCGGATTGCGAGATGGCTCCTCACGTGATCCGCCGGCCTCCCGAAACGCAGCTCCAGCCGACCGGCAGGAAGCTTAGTTGGGTACGGATATTTTTCGTAGATGCTGTCGAATCGGCTGAGCAGCCCTTCCTGGTCGCCGCGCCGAACGCATTCGATCATTTCCGCATAGGTGAACCCGGCGTCCAGCACTTCCGGCGCCAGCCGCAAATCCCACAAATCACCGCGGTCCAAGCTGAACCGAAGTGGCTCCCCGTTTCCCCATAGCAGGCATCCTGTCAATCCGTTGCCAAGCGGCAGCGCCTCGTCCCATCTTGTGATCGGCTGATCGAATATCAGATCATGCTTGTTCATCCCATTTACCTCCCCGCAAAAGCAGACAACTCCCTCCATGCGTACTCACACATAGAAGGAATTGACCGACTTTAGCTCTCGATTATTTTTTGACCTTATCATTCTGCAGCTTCAGAATCGACTCGTAGTCGCCCATTTTCTTGATCGTTGCTTGGAATTTGTCCCAATCGGCGAAGCTCGTCTCGCCCTTAATGAACTTGACGGCCGATTCTTTGACATATGTTTTGACCGGTGTCATCGTATTGGCGATGCGATCGTTATCATCCTTCGTCAACATGATCTTCGGTGCACGGTCCATCGGGGCGATTGATTCTTTGCCGCCGTATTTGTCAGAAGCCATATAATAGTTTTCCATCTGCGCTTTGCCGCTGTTATAGAAGAGCACATCCGGAATCGAGGTGTACACGGCAATCCGCTCCTGCGGCGTGAACACGATGCCCGGACGGGTGCGCATAGATGCCGATACGCCCATTTTCGCCAGTTCGCCTACGAAGTCAGCCGAGCTTTTCAATGCCGGCAGGTACTGTTTCTTGCCATCCTTCATTTCGTATGATTTGCCTTCAATTCCCCACATCAAGAGATCGATCATTTTGTCGTTGTATTGATAATCGACCAGCTTCACGAGCTGCTCCGGGTTTTTGGCTTTTGCCGAAATAACAAGGCCATAACCGTTTCTCAGCCCTTTTCCTTTAGGATCGCTTCCATATTTCCACGATTTCCCGTATTTCGGATTATCAGCGTTCATCGAAAGCGCCCATTTGACGCCGGCTTCTTTATTCGCATTGAAGTCCGCTACATAACCGGACCAGATCAGCGGGTACATGAACGTTTTGCCGGTTGACGCCTTTGGCTTCGCCTGATCCATCTCATCCGACCAGAAGGCCGGATCGAGCAGCTTCTCCGTATAAAGCTTGTTCAGGAAAATCAACGACTCCTTGTACGCCTCTTCTGTCGGCCCATAAACGTACTGTTTGCCGTTCCAGTAAATTTCGCCGTTCGTATGATTCGCGTTCAAAATGCCGTCGTAACCCAAATACTGTTCGCTCTGCGCGACCGGATAAAGTCCGGGTAAAGCGCTTTCAGCTTCTTGGCTGCATCGTACATTTCGTCCAGCGTAGTCGGCACCTTCATGTTGTTTTTCTCGAAAATGTCGAGGCGATATGCGGCTGCGTATTGGCTGGGCTCGATATCCGACGGATTCGAGAAGCCGTCGTAGAACGCAAACAGCTGCTTATTTTTATTCATCAAATATTGCTCGTTATTATCTGTGGCGGTGATGTACTGCTTATAGTTGGGCATTTTGTCCATGTACTTGGAAAGGTCTAGGAACAAGCCCTGCTCGCCGTATTTAATGATGTTATCCTGATCGCGCACGAGCATAATATCCGGAATATCGCCGCTTGTCAGCATAACCTGCGTTTTCTCCTTATATTCGCCCCACGGAATGCGCGTCCACTCGATCGTCACTTTGGCTCCCAAGTACTTCTCGATTTCCTTCTCGAACTCCTGCTGCACGATTGTGCCCTTCGGATCGCCGCCAAAATGCGGGATAACGACCTTCAGCTTCAGTTCCTTCACATCAGTGGCGGTCTTACTGCCTGAATCGCTTGCCAACGGCGACGCTGTTGAACCATCTTTACCTGAATCGCTTCCGCAACCGCTTAGGAACACAGTTGTTAAGAGGATAGCTGATACTAGCTTAGTCATTGATTTTTTCACATGAATTCCCCCTTTGATTTGATGAAAATGAATCCATATCTCTAAGCTTTCTCCGACCACTAGATCGGGAGATGCTTGTAAGATCGACTACCCTTTGATCGAGCCGAGCATAACGCCTTTGATGAAATACTTTTGCACGAACGGATACATGCACAGAATCGGCGCCATCGTGATGACGATCGCTGCCATCTGGATATTTTTCGGGTTGATTTGCCGGTTCAGGATCATATCCCTCACCTGCCCGCTCTGCCCTTCCTGCTGGGTAAAGATGATGCTGCGCAAAAACATTTGCAATGGATATTTGTTCTCATCTTTCAAATAAATAAGCGCATTAAACCATTCATTCCAATGCGAGACGATCGTAAATAGCGCGAAGGTGGCGAGCAGCGCCTTGGAAAGAGGCAGATAAATGCGGAACAGCACGGTCAAATCGCTGGCGCCGTCCATATAAGCCGACTCTCGAAGCTCGGATGGGATGTTTTGAAAAAACGTTCGAAAAATGATGACGTTATACGCGCTGATGCAGCCGGGGACGACCATGACCCAGAACGTATTTAGCAAATGCAGCTCTTTCATGATCAAGTAAGTCGGGATCATCCCGCCGCTGAAAAACATCGTAATCGCCAGAAAAATAGTGACAGCCTTTTTCAATCGGAAATCAGAAACCGTGAGCGGATACGCCATCATCGATGTCAGGAATAGCATCAAAAGTGTGCCCACCCCGGCGTACAGCACCGTATTTTTGTAGCTGATATAGAGCATTGGGTTGTCGAAAATGACCCCATACCCTTTGACATTGAACCCTTTCGGGTACCACGAAACTTGCCCGAGTGAAATAAAATCCGCGTTGCTGAACGAAATCGCAATGACATTGAGCAGCGGATAAACCGTAACCACCACAAGCAGCAGCATAAACCCGTAATTGGCCGCGTCGAACAACCGCGATCCTAACTTTTGTTTGTCATGCACGCGTCTCACCTACCTACCATAAACTTGTTTCCGAAAATTTGCGGGACATGCGGTTGGTTATCAGGACAAACAGGAAGGACACCACGGAGAGTATCAAGCCGACGGCTGCACCATATTCGAAACGTCCGCCTTCCAAACCGATCCGATACACATACGTGCCGATGACGTCTGCTTTTTCGTACGTGCTGGGGTTGTACATGAGCAGCACCTTCATGAAATCAGTGCTAAGGATGCCGCCTACGGACAAAATGAACAAAATAATTGTCGTCGGCAAAATAGTCGGAATGGAAATGTGCTTTGTCTTCTGCCAGCGGTTCGCTCCGTCGATCGATGCGACGTCGTACAAGGTCGGATCGGCATTGCTGAGCGCAGCCAAGTAAAGAATCGTCCCCCAACCGATGCCCTGCCAAATACCTGAACCGACGAACAGCGTCCGGAAATAAGACGGCTCCGTCAGATAGTTGATCGGTTCCATGCCGAACAACCCTGTAATCGAATTGAACAAGCCATCAAGCGACGTAAACTCCTTAATCATCCCAATGATGATAACGGTGGAGATGAAATGAGGGAAATAAGAAACCGTTTGCAAGAATTTCCTGAAAGCGAGCGCCCGAATTTCATTAAGAAGCAGCGCCAGGACGATCGGGGCCGGAAACCCGAATACGAGTCCGTAAATGCCGAGCACTAGCGTATTTTTAACGGTTCGCAGCGCCATCGGGTTGTTCAGAAATTCTTTGAAATATTTGAATCCGACCCAATCGCTTCCCCATATGCCTTTGGCCACGTTGTAATCTTTGAATGCGATCAGCACCCCGTACATCGGAAAATAGGCAAATACAAGCACAATCAAAAAGCCGGGCAGTACCATCAAATACAAATACTTATGACGCCAATACTCACGTAAAAAGCGGCTCTGTCCGTGATTGCCGGGACGCGCTTCATGCTTTATGTTGGCTGATACCGGCTGATTCATGAGGCAATCGCCCTCCCTTTCGTTTTAAAAGCCAGCCTGTACCGGGGCCCGGATAGAACAAGCTTTGGGACTCATCGCAAAGTATCCGAATTGGAAATAACTTTGCTTGAAATGTCCGCCATGTAACCAACGATAGACGACACCTATTCTCCGCGCAATGGATAAATCATTAGATCATCATCATTTCGTTAGGTTTGATGATATAAAATTTGTTAGGTGTTGCTATTAGCTCGTTCCATTTTTGCTGACTCGGAAGAAAGTTAAAATACACTCTCATTATTTTTTAATGTGAAGCATGTACTATAGCAATTATGGGGAGATAAAAGGATTATTCAATGGAATATTCCTGTATAAAAAAATCTTTAAAAGGAGAAGGTACAATGGAAACGATCAAAACAAATGATACTAAAACCTTATTAAGCAAAGTTCCCGAGGTCACCATTTATTTCTGGATCATAAAAATCTTATGTACCACAGTTGGTGAGACCGCGGCCGATTTCCTAAACGTTAATCTAGGTTTTGGTCTGACGGGTACCTCCATTGTTATGGGCGCTTTGTTACTTGTTGCAATCTTCTTTCAATTTAAAGCAAAGAAATATATTCCGAGCATTTATTGGTTGACTGTATTCTTAATTAGTATCTTTGGAACACTTGTTACAGACATTCTGACAGACAACATGGGTGTCCCTCTTGAAGTGAGTACGATAGCTTTCAGTGTAGTCTTGGTATTGACCTTTATCTTATGGTACGCCAAGGAGAAAACACTTTCTATCCATTCAATTTTCACTAAACGAAGAGAATCCTTTTATTGGTTAACAATCCTTTTCACCTTTGCACTGGGTACCGCGTCCGGTGACCTAATGGCACAGAGCCTTGGCCTTGGTTACGTTATAACTGGTGTCATAGTACTTGCAGTCATTGCCGCCATGACAGCAGCTTGGCGAATCGGGCTTGACTCTGTGTTAGCATTCTGGATTGCCTATATCATGACGCGTCCTTTGGGTGCTTCGCTCGGTGACTTCCTTTCACAAGCACAAACTGACGGCGGGTTGGGATTAGGTGCAACTATTACAAGCGCAATATTCATATTAGCGATTCTGCTGTTAGTCATTTTCCTTTCTGTCACCAAGCGAGATTTGATCGCAAAACCAAAAATGGAAGCGACTATTCCAAAACCGTTCGCCGTTCGCTGGCAAGTTGCAATCGTTATAGCTATCATGGTTCTCGCGTCCGGAACAGGCTATTTTTGGCGTAGTGCTAGTCTCCAGGATGCCCTGCCGCAAGGGGATTCGGCCAGCACCGTCCAGCAAACCTTCCCACAGGAGGATTTAACTAATTTCCGGAAAATTACGGAAGATACGCTAAGTCTTGTGCAAGCCGGAAATTTATCCGCCGCTAAAACACATGTTACTGAATTGGAGACGGCTTGGGACGACGCTCAGGCTCGGCTTAAGCCAAAGACCCCGAAGAAGTGGACTGAGGTTGATAATGCCATTGATAAGGTATTGAGACAACTACGTGCTGTCCATCAAGACGCTGAAGGATGTAAAACGTCTCTGGAAGCATTGCTTAACGTTCTTAACTAACCAATACTTTAAAGCCGCTAACCCCATATAAGGGAAAGCGGCTTTTTTATTGAACCCATTTGATCTTAAGGAACTCAGCATATTCAGCGTATTTTCAGCAACCTTTCAATTAAGTTTCAGTTGGCTTTCACTTATCCTTAAGAAAACAAGCCTATACTTCTAAGTGTAAGCAAAACAATAGAGAGGAAGGATTGAGAGATGGGAGAAAGGCAAATACGAGGCTCGGAAAATTGGCACCAATTCAAAGGCGACTCCTTTGAAGGCATGCACCACGGCTTTCATGGATGGCCGTTTCTGAGCATCCTACTGATGCTTGTCGTCGTTTTCATTGGATATTTATTGTGGAGAAGATTAAGAACACATAAGCAGAACTCGTTTACAAATCTCGATGCTTCCACACCGCCGGTTTACTATCAAATGCCTTTAAGTCAAAGGGCTAGCCTGTTAGACGAATGGGAGCGCAACATTCACAAGGAGGAGAAACCAAATGGGAATTTTTAAAAGAGTAAAAGACATTGCATTGGCCGATATCAATGAGGTGCTCGATAAAGTGGAAAATCCGATCAACATGATCAAGCAATACCTGAGAGAGCTGGAGGAACAAATCACCACCGCCAAGAACGCACTCGCGAATCAGTTGATCGCTGAGCGCAAGTTTGAAGCGTTAATCAGCGAGCTTGAGCAGATCATCGAAAAACGTGTTCGACAAGCTAATCTCGCGCTCGATCGGAATGATGAAACGATCGCACAACTAGCCATTGAAGAAAAGCTCATTTGCGAAAAGAGGCTCCACGTGTATCAAGAGCAGTATCAGACTGTTAAGCAACAAATCGCTATACTGCAAGAATCGCTCCATACTTCGAAGGCGCTGTACGATGAGCTGCAAAGCCAAAAGTGGTTTCTAATGTCCAGGGCAAATGGCGCTCGGGCTATGCAAAACCTGAACCGTGTCGTCGCTTCCGTGGATGCGGATACCGTTCGAAAAGGTTTTTCCAGAATGGAGGAGAAGGTGTGGCAGATGGAAGCGAGAGCCTCCGCAGACGCTCAGGTCGATCGGATTTTTCACAATTCCGCTTCGGCTGGAACGAATACCCTTTTCAAGAATGAGGTGCAGCAGGAGCTGGAGCGGCTTAAAGCTGAGAGAAAATAGGTTATTTTATTTACTTTTCAACACTAGTACCAATAAAAGACGACCTCTCATGAGAGTCGTCTTTTATCATTTAGCGCTTATTTATTGACTCTCTAACTTCCGATAAATTGAATCCTTTCACGATGAGCCAAACAGCTAGAATCATTTCATTAGCTGCTACTGGCAGCGCCAAAACAGCCCCCCATGCAGAAACTTGTTGAATGACACCGAACATGACTAACAAGGCACACAGAAAAACAAGCGTTGCCCCTGTCATACCTAAGATGGATATAAACCTGGGTACGAGCTTGGTTTTATAAAATATATAACTGTACATCATCGTGTTGATGCCCAGCATGAAAAGAGGCCCCAGCATAAAGGTCCAGTCATGTATGGCTTTTAATATTATACTTGAAGCATGAAAAGACGCGGTATCCGGAGCCGCTGCTGCTGCAAATTCCCGGCTTAAGGTCAACAGGGACAGTACGCTGATTATACCAATAGTAATAATAATGGCTTCAAGAAACCTGAAGCAAAGATGCCACAGAGCAATAGTTTCATTATATTTTCTTAAAACTGGAAACATGGTGGTTGCCGTACCAACCGCTGAAACGACAAGCATTAACTCCATAAGCGCTCCCAGTATCACTTGGTTGGCATGTTCGGAACCTTTCATCAGGTAATCAGGACCATTTAGGATAGGATCGTATAAAAGAAGACCTATTATCGCCGTAACTGCTGCAAGTATAAACAGTACTCCTACAAGTAAAGCGCTCTTTTTATTCGCGTTCATTTGTAATCTCCTTTTTTGAATTCATGTCCTCACAGTTATGACTACATTTCCCTTTTTGTGTCCTTTCTCGACATACCTATGAGCTTCGGGAATTTCTTCTAACGGATAGCGCTTATCGATGACAGGTTTTATCTTTCCTCCCTCAATAAGCTCCTTCAAGAAGACTAGATATTCAACACGAACCTTTTGTGACATATTCACATTCACATAGGTTCCGTTCGGGCGAAGCACTTTCTTACATGTTGATTTGGTGATTTTCGATATTTTTTTCCCAACGGCATCAAAGATTAAATCATAACGTTCTCCACTCGATGTAAAATCCTGTTTCGTATAATCAATTACCTTGTCTGCTCCTATAGATTGCACCAATTCAAGATTCGTAGTGCTGCATACCCCTGTTACATCCGCCCCATAATATTTGGCAAGCTGTATCGCATAAGTACCTACACTTCCAGAAGCGCCATAAACAAGAACCTTCATTCCACTCGCGATATTTCCTCTCTTAAGTGCATTCAACGCAGTTATACCCCCAATAGGAACAGCGGCGGCCTGCTCATACGTCAAATTGGTCGGTTTTATAGCTACTATGCCATCCTCAGGCAGACATTTGTACTCGGCATATGCACCAAAGCGAATACCACAGAACGCAAAGACTTGATCGCCTTCCTTAAATCGTTTAACCTCTTTGCCTACTGCAACAACTTCCCCAGCTAACTCAAACCCTAATATCGTTACTTTTTTGGGTCTTAGGAACCCATTGTAAAGTCTTGCTAGGAAGGGGTCAGCCTTTCGCATGCGCCAGTCCCCTGCTGTTACCGTTGTCGCATAGTTCTTCACCAGTATTTCATTGTCCTTGGGTGAAGGTTTTTCTAACTCTTTCAGATGAAGAACATCGGGCGGTCCGTATCTGCTGTATACAATTGCTTTCATATTTCCCCCTCCTAATGGTTATCAATTACAATGAGCAGAGCTGCCTAGATAATTCCGAATTAGACATAATTCTTCTTCATCCAATCCGTGATACTAAGACCCTCTGATTCATGTATTTCAGCGACATCAGCTATTTTAAGTAATGATCCATCTTTGATCGCAATGAAGCTGTCCAGCAATGATTCAATTTCCGTAATCTCATGGCTTGTCATGATGAGTGTCTGGTATTCCAAGTCAACATAAGAAATCATTCCTTTCACGATAGATTCTCGCACCATGGGGTCAAGTCCGGATAATGGTTCATCCATTAGAATGTAGGATACTTCTCTGGCCAAAGTAAGCATGATTTTTAATCGACCACGATTTCCTTTCGAGAGATTTTTGATTTTCATATGAGGCTCCAGCTGCATAAACGTCATGATTTCCTCCGCTTTAGCCATGTTAAAATCCGTATATTGGGAAGCCTGAAAATCCATTGCTTCACGTACTGTGAATATCGAATAAAAAGAACCAAGCTCCGATAAATAAGAAACCATTTTGCTGATTCTTCGATTGGCCGTCTCTCCATTTACGGTAACTTTCCCACTCGTAGGTAGCGAAAGTCCGGAAATAAGTCTCAATAGCGTTGACTTTCCACTGCCGTTCTCACCCACAATGCCAATGATTTTACCTACGGGCACAGTGAATGAAATGTTATGGAGTACGGGCTGTTTAACATATTTTTTAGAAACATTCGTCAATTGAATCAAATTACTCATCTCCTTTATCCAATTTGCTCAAGTGGTCCTGCAGCCCTGATATGATCTCACTAGAGTTGAATCCCATTTCCTTCATAACCTCGACAAACGATAGGATCTGCTCATTTTTTAAATTTTCACGTTGTTGAACCAAGCGATCCTCTTGTTCCGTGACAAACGTACCTTGACCTCTTCTCGTTTCCAGGATACCCTCACGCTCCAACTCACTGTAAGTACGCTGAATTGTGTTTGGATTAACACTGTATTTGATCCCCATTTCTCGGACAGAAGGAAGCTTCTCGCCTGCTTTCAATTCTTTGCTTACAATCTGTCGATTGATGCGATCCGCTAATTGCAGATAAATTGGTTTCGAAGCATTAAATTCATCCATGCCTACACCTCAACTTTGTTATCAACGATCCACGCGCTCAGGAAGAATAATCCAACGGTAAAAATGAAGGTATACAAATATTCTCCTGCATATGTTTGTATGGGTTGTATTGAAAAAGAAGGGAAATTATAAGTAATACTCCCCCATTTCGTTGCTAATCTATACATGGTAGTGGATTCGATTAGAGCAGTTAGCCAACTAGGTATGCTTACTGCCCCAATAACGACTAACCAACTCCAACGCCCGATTTTAAATTTAAGGAATTGGTAAAGCGACCAAAGAAATACCACCCAAACGCTAATTATGATAGAAATCATAATAATATGAGGAAATACGAATAAGCCCGATATCCAAGTATCCGTCCAATACGCTTCAATCAAGTTGAACTTGGGTATGATCAGCAATCCTGACATCACATATAACATCAATAGTGAAATAATGAGCATCATCAACCCGTTCAGCATCTTACTCATTAACAAACTAGAAGCTGACCCAGGATTATGCAACCATAGATGCAGCTGATTGGCCTCCGTTTTCAAACTGATAAATACAATCACCGGAACATATAAAATATGCAAAACAGCAGCAACTACTAAGGGTAAGAAAATAAGTAAGGTATCATCCGCTTTCATCCCCATATAAGAAGTCAACATGACAATCAATAAATTAATGACAAGTCCTACGAAAAATACGGCTCTTGTTAATTTAAAATCTTTTTTTAATAACGCTGCCCAAGCACTCATCCAAATCTCCCCTTCTTCATATAAAGAAATAGTGTATTAATGCAATAGTACACTAAGACATTATATCATGTAAATAGACAAATAAAAAAAGAAGCAAGAAGGGGAACCTTCTTACTTCCTGAGTACGCTTTTCAGTCACTTTCAAATTGGCTTTTGAGACAGCCACTTTAACAATTAAGCAGTCACGTCTTTTTTCCTGAAAACAAGCCAAGAAAGGACATTAAAAATGATGAAATAGACAACAATGACTGTGACTGAGAACGGTAATGTCATACTTGCAATATTTGGAGAGCCATTGAGATATTGAGTCAAATCCGTATTTTCGAATAAGTAGAATTTGGCCCAATTATATTGTGCTAAGAAACCAACGATGCTTGTACCAGCAAACATGATCCCCACAGATAATGCAATGGCAATCGAACTGCTTCGAGAAACAGTGGAAATCATAAATGCCATAGTGACGATCATCACCATCTGAATACATTGATATAAATAAGTACTAATCGCATGCTGTACAATATTTGTTTCATGCGCGATTGTATCACTTGAAGCGTAAACATACGGGGCACTCATATCGTGAAAACCATGTAATATCCCTGAGACAAGGAAAGCCGTAATAAACAAGATCACAAACAATACAATGGAAAAGGTAAAGGTTGATATATATTTCGAAAGAAGAATTTTAGCACGAGATGCGGGACGTATTAGAAGAAGTTTAATGGTACCATCGGTGAATTCACCCGCCACACTATCTGCCGCAATAATGACAGTCATAACTGAAACAACTATCATTAAGTCCGCGGCATTTAGCATATTCCCCCATAAGGTTTCTTCAGTAGGCGGGATATTGTGATCAATATGATACTGATTCATATTAATCCTTGAAGTAATCCTTGCTTTCCAATCTGGTCCCCTATTCATATTATTCAGCAATTGTGTATCATTTTGGATCTGCTGCTGCATATTAATTTTCCAATCCGCACTAGCTACCTGCGAAGGTTTTACACTGTATGTTTGTGCAATTAGAAATCCGATTGTAGTAAGAATTAAGCCCAATACGAGCAACCACGTCCGTAAACGTTGATAAATTTTCATGTTTTCATTCAAAAGTAAATTAACCAACTTTTTCGCCCCCTGTAATTTCCAAGAATTTATCTTCTAGCGTTAGGGAGTTCTTTCTAATACCATATATTTTAATTCCAGCCTTGACCAAAAGCTTGGTCACATCGGCAATTTGTTCTCGTTCCAACCAACATGCTAAACCATCCTCCGTTTTTTTAGCTTGCGCTGTTGGATGGTCAGAAAGGGATAGAATGGCTGCATCTACATGATCTACATCGAAGACTACCGAACTGTGCAGTCCCTCATCCATAAATTCTTTGATGGATTGCACCTCAACTAGCTTTCCTCCTTGGATAATGGCTACTCGGTCACACATAAGCTCCATCTCTGAAAGTAAATGACTGGAGACAATGACGGATATTCCTTCTTTTCGTGTTAGCGTATACAAATAATCTCGTAATTCACGGATACCGGCAGGATCAAGCCCATTGGTCGGCTCATCTAGAATGAGCAGTGATGGTTTATGCAGCAATGCTTGCGCGACGCCTAACCGCTGCCTCATACCTAATGAATAGGTTTTGACTTTATCCTGGATGCGTTTATCTAATCCAACCAAACGAATAACTTCTTGGATTCTTTCTTCAGTTACATTAGGAACCATTCGAGCAAAATGAACCAAATTTTTGTACCCGCTTAAATACTTGTACATTTCCGGGTTTTCTACGATCGCACCAACTTTGACAATAGCTTGGTTAAAATTGCGAGTAATACTTTCCCCATCAATCAGGATCTCGCCTTCTGTAATGCTCATCAAGCCAACCATCATACGAATCGTTGTTGTTTTCCCCGCTCCGTTAGGCCCCAGAAATCCAAATATTTCTCCTCTAGGCACCTCGAAATTCAAATTGTCAATTATTGTTTTACCTCCAATTCGCTTTGTCAGATTTTTAATCTGAAGAATCGGTTTTGTCATTCAAATTCCTCCTAACTTTTTGCATTTATACGATTTACAATTTGATTGTTGATCTTCTAATTCACCAAACATATTATATACACTCCACATTAAAACATAATGTGAATGACACATATGAAAGCTTAAAAACAAAAAAAGCCTAGTTCCACTTGAACCAGGCTTTATTATCTTTTAATCTTACTTTTGTTCCCAATTTTTCTTTGAATCATCCAACTTATACCTAACAGCAAGATAAATACAACAAGTCCTATCGCCCCCCACATAAGCGAACCGCGGCGGACTCCAGCATAAATACCGCTCATAGCTAATGTGTAAGGAAGAATACCAAGACCAGTTGTCCAGATAAAATTCCATAACTTTACATTCAAAAAACCAGCAGCATAATTAACAAAGTGATAAGGAACAAGCGGAACGAAACGAATTAGCAAAAGTCCAAAAATCTCATACTTTTTGATAAACTCTTCCACTTTCTTAATAAACGGTTGGGCCATTTTACCGAAAATAGGTTTAGCGACCCATTTAGTGAGATAGAGAGCACCTACCGCTCCTGCCAAACCGCCTATCCATGAGAAAATGCCTCCCCATATCGGGCCATAAATTTCCATAAGGATAATGGATATAAATTCTCCTGGTACGGGGAGGATATTAGCTGCCGATTGAACGATAACTCCGATGAGTATACCGATAAATCCTAAGTCTTGAATAGTTTTCAAAAGCTTCTGTGCTTCTCCTGTATGAAGAAGATAGATGTAATAGCCGATTATGGCTGCAATAATCAGTAAACTTATTCCACTGATGAGTCGAGTATTAGGAATACTTTTATGGGCTAACACTTAATATTCAACTCCATGAAATAATTTGGCTAAGTAAGACTAGTATTTCCTGTACATGCATATAAAACCCGCTTAACGTATAGAAAATCCTGTTGCAGACAGCAATTGAACAATCAAAGAGATGGTGAACTGCTGTCTGCTGGATATCTTCTTATCACTTCACTCGCTGAGATAGCTACAATTCGTGGAGATAATTGACCCTTCATTAAACGTTTTCTGCCTTGGGGGTGAAATATATACATAAGGAATCTTAAATAGATATGACTAAGCAATCTAAGCATACCTTTAGGTAGTTCTTTTACGGTAAATCCCATTTGTTTGGAGCCTCGATGAATCATTGTTATTCCATAAATGCCTCTAACTTCTTGATGAAGCTCAAGGAATTGAGTAAGCGTTGGAAGAAACCGTTGTACATCTCGTATGAGATTTACAGCTAACTGAACACTCGTGCTCGACTGGGAAATCATTTGAAACAATTTTTCGTTATTAAAATGAAGTTCAACGACTAAATCGCCGTCGCTAAGCTTCTCATCATTCTCTAAATAGATCGTACTCCCATGATACTTGCATAGTCTAATATAAAAGATCTGATAGTTAGGATCTAAAGGTCTTACATTAAATAACCAATAAAAGAGCATCTCCCACTTCAACCAAAAGTAAACAATCGTTTTTTTAAAAAGCTGCAAGGGTTCTTGTTTGCGCGGCCCATCTAATTTCATCTTGCTATCGATTCGAAGAAAGATATATTCTCGTCTTTTACACTCCTCCAGAAATTCACTCAAAGCCTCAAGCATAAATATCGGAGCGTTTTGATCGGCACCAAAAGTCTGACCGCTATCGTGCAGCAAAATAATGTCATTGTTACTCAGCTTAGAAAGCAGTTCGTTTCTAATTCGGTTCTTTCCACCGCTGCTTCTCCAATCCCCGACCATTAGCGACCATAAGACCATATGGAATTGCTTTAATAAGATTAGATCGAAGATATTGATAATTCCCCATGGAGGGCGGTAATAAATGGGTTTTTCGCCAATTATGTTCTCGATGGCTTTTACGGAATCGTTTAACTGTTTTTTGACCTTCATAGGGGTCATTAAGGCATTTGCCCAGTGTACATAGTTGTGAATCCCAATTAAATGTCCTTCTCTATGCATGCGCATAATCAATTCCGGGTATTTCTCAGCTTTTGATCCAAGTACGAAAAAAGTGGCCTTTACTTGGTAAGCCGCTAATAGATCAAGCAGTTGAGGCGTATAATCCGGTCCAGGACCATCGTCGAATGTTAAAGCAATCCCATTCGCCTTCTTCCCCTTTGTATAGACACCAAATCCACCTAAACGAACTATAAGCGTGGGTAAAATCGTATACACCAACAAAATGACCAGAAGAAACCAAACTAATTTACTCATAGCTATCACTCTCTTCCCAAAAATACTCCTGCAAATTTACTTAAGAATAGGTGGCAGACTTCCTATCATATAAGTTCTTAAGTATATCTTTAACAATCGTATCGGCAGCTTTTGTTTGATTTAAAGCAGCCATTTGTGATTTCAATCGCTTTGCATAAGAAGAGTTGGTTAAAAAACGTTCAATTTGCGCCAATAAATGATTAATATCATGAGAAATAGCAGCAGCACCTTTTCTGGAAAAATAAATAGCGTTATCTTTCTCTTGTCCAGGAAATGGCCGATATATAAAAACTGGAATTTGCAGTGTAAGTGATTCAGCCAGGGTTAATCCTCCTGCTTTACTAATAATACATGAGGCTTGAGCCATTAATTCAGTGATCTGTTCGACAAACCCATAAATGGTTACATTAGGAAAATTTTCAAAGCGGTTGTTAAGCATTTGTTCTAATTTTTTATTTCGGCCGCATACAACCGTAAGATGATAACCGTCGATGAATTGAAGCTTTTTAATCAATTCTTCCGTTAATTCACCATTAGGATGTGAACTAGCAAATAGAAGAACCATCTTTCGATTCTTATGTATGCATTGATTCGTTTCAAAAGCTTCTCGAACCGGAATCCCTGTAACTTCAATATGGGATTCATGTATGCCAACGTTCAACATATCTCGTTTAAGTTCATTAGTTGCCACATAGTATTTATGTATATGGGGATGGAGCCATCTTGCATGAATAACATAATCTGTGATGATGGTGTAAGTCGGAATCCCAAAAGCACGACCAACAGCAGGTGCAGCACCGTAAGGGAAAGTGTTGATAATGACGTCAGGCTGATAACTAGATACAATGTTTTTGAGATGTCTATACCCCAAACGATTTAAAACAGTAAGTAAGGGATTATGGGACTTGGCATCCTGTGTTAGATAATAACTCCATCCATAATAATTGAAACCGTATCTAGCTGCTCCAAAGCTTCCCTTGTACACGTTACATGAGATTTTGTTGATGATAGGATGTGCTTCTTGCATTAAATCAATAACTTGTACAAATTCAACGCCAAGTTTTAAAAAATGCTCTTTTAATGCAATTGATGCAAGTAGATGCCCTTCTCCATAACCAGCGGTAAGAATTAAAATTCTAGAGTGGTAAGTCAACTAAAAGCCTCCCAATATGCAGGTAAGATCATATCTATTATATAGAGTATGTGTTATTTACATAACAGCAATTATAAACTTTGAAACTTTTCTTAAGTATTTATTTAATCGTTAACTATATTACAAACTCTTGGCATACTGTTGAGCCTCGATCTTGCCGCGGTTACATGATTACAATAATCGAATAGAGCAAAAATTAATTAGTATGATTTTTAGTTTGTTAATTAGCACATGCTATTATTGTTGCAATTTTCTAAAATGGCTTGTCGCTATATCTTATGCAAAAATCCATTAAGGAGCTGTTTCAATTTTGGAAGATAACTTAGTTTCAGAACTTGTTCGTTTTTCTGCTTCAATCATACCAGGCAAAGAAATTTCCGTGTCAATATATTATCAAGACATGAAAAGTAAAGTGAAAGACAAAGCGAAGGCTAAATCGCTTTCCGTAGAAGATTATATTGAAGAGGTACTTAAAGGCAAATTACAAAATATTGAAAATGAATCAAAAATTGATCTATTAGATATTGGTATTGATTTAGCTACGGTCTTTATAGCTGACAGAAGATTTAGGATAGGTTGGGTTATAGACGGTTATTGGGAGGTTTATAAAAAATGTACTACTACCGCTAAATTAACATTAGATGCTTTAACTGGATTGTAGCAGGCTTAACATGGTTATTGCCATTTTTACAGCCGTACAAGCTCTTGGAACATTGGTACAAGCACTAAGTAATTCGGTCCTTCACGTAATAATTATTTAATCTTAAGCTCACATTAATCTTCCCTGGTTATTCTAAAGACCAACCCCAGTTATTTCACATATAGGAGATTGGACTTACAGCCCTAAAAAGTTGTAGGTCTAATTCTCATTTCAGTATTTTGAATTTTTTTTTTGTCGTACTAGCCATTTTACAATTACTGTTGCTTGAATGCGGTCCGCTTCAACTTTCGCAAGTGCCTTCCAGATTTTTCTGTGTCGAAATCAACGATTGTTCGAAATTTGTACTCTCCGGCCATGTGATGCGATTGCAGTTTGTCCGTCCCTTTGCAGATGTAGCATTGATAATGCCCATCGGCCTTCAATCGTTCCTTGGTTGCCCTGAATTCTGCAGACTCTTTCCGCTCCCCATGGTCAGGATCGATGTCAATTACTTTGATCGTATGAACTTCGGCATGTGCTCCGACAATATGCTTTTCCTCGATGCTCAACTGCCATTCCTCCTATTTAAGTTTGATGAAATAGTATATTCATAGATTAAGTAAAGGACTTGGTCTCATACTCCTTCACTCTCCGGTAGAAAGTGTTAGCTTCATATCCACTTTTCGCATAATTATCCTGTTACTACTTATTATATTTACTTTTGCATGACCTCCTGTCTGATAAAAGGAAAAGGCAGCCGCTCAATCTGCATCGGTTGCCTTCTTTGTTATTTGAACTCTTACTCTGCGTTAGTTTAATTTAATGGCTTCCAAAGACTGGGTAAAATATGGCATCATCTGCGAGCAGTAAGTAAAATAAACCTGTCCATAAATGAACAGGTTGTTATAATACAATGTTATTAAATTCTTTAACTTTCTAGGTAATACCTATCAAGAACTCAGACTCATCTTCTTTGTTTACATCAAGAAGATCCAAAAGGAAAACAAAGATTGGAACACCAATTATTAATCCCCAAATTCCTAAATAATGTTCCGAAAAAATTAAGATAATAAAACTGTAAAACATTGGCAATTTAGTTTTAGAAGACATAAATCTTGGGTTTAGGAAATAACTCTCAATTAAATGAATCACTATTATCATAATACCTACGTAGACTATCATAATTACTCCACCCACTTGAAGAGCAATTAAGGAGAGTGGAACCATTGAGATGATAACCCCAACAACAGGAATCAAACTAAGTAAAAATACAGTAATGGACAGAGCGAACAAATAGGGAAAACCCATTATCCACAGACCAATTGTTGTTAATATCGTGTTAGAAATCGCAATAAGAATTTGAGCCTCAATTACCTTTCCAAAAGAGACAACAAATTTCTTCCCGAAATATTCCACTTCGTTATAAAACCAAGAAATTTTACTTTTCTTGAATTTTGAAGTAAACCGTATAATCCTATCTTTTTCAAGCAAGAAAAAGAGACTAAGCAGTAATGATAAGAAGAATGTTTTACCCCAATCACCTATTTTAAGTAAATATCCCAGCCCTTCTTTTGCATACGATTGTAAATCTAAACTATCCAAAGCACTAGTTATACTATCTGGTAGAGAATCAGCTTGAGGTGAATTATACAAATTAATTATCTCATTTGATACTGCTTTAACTTGTTCAACAATTTTCGGCAACAAATTCGAGATACCTGTAACAAACGATATAATAAGAAGTAAATAGATGACTATTACAACAACTCGATAATTTATCCGAATCCATTTATTTAAATTCTTTGTAATATTTCTCTGTAAACTATTCATGATGTAGGTAATTAAAAAAGTTAGTAGTATTAGGTTTAGCATGCCTTTTAAACTAATTAGCAAAACACATATTAGAAACAGTATGAAAAATCTTCTAAACGTTAAACTTGCTATTATCCCTTTAATATACTCCATTACTTTTTTTGCTCCTCATTTATAAATATTATCATTTGCCTTGGGAAAGCCTTTTGATCAGCAATTTGTCTGACATATAAGGAGAACCTGCATTGATTCGTTTTATAAGTTTAATGTTATCCGAATTAATACCCTCCACCCCTGTAAACAAGAACGGAATCTGCGATTGATTCGCGATATCGACCACTTCTTGATTGTATTTTCCGTGTGGCAAACAAAGTAGATTAATCTTATTTCCCAATTTGGCGTTAAGGATATCATCCGCTTCGGTTAAATCGTCGCGAATTCTGGATTTGTATTCTTTTTCAGTTTCGATCCGATTGGCTGACTGATTAAACAACTTTGCTGTTAACTTGGAAAGTTCCTCACCCTTTTTTACTGCCACGGTTTCATGAGAATTAAATGTATGGGAATAAAAACTGAATCCGTCATTGTGCATCTCAATGATCTCTTTCCAATTTAATATGGGGGGCATCCTTACAGTTCCATCCTCAATGTAGCTAACAATCAGAAAAAAAGTAGCAGTCATTCCCTCTGACTTCAAAATCGGGTATGCATACTTATATACAGATTCATACCCGTCATCGAACGTTATAACTACTGAATTTGAAGGAACGGTTTTTTTCTTTTGCAGAAAGTCAACAAAGTCCTCAACAGAAATAACATGAAAACCATTATTCTTCAACGCCTCTAAATGAGATTTAAACCTATCCGGCGTTATGGTTACCGACGATTCTACAGGATCAAGATGATGGTATGTTAGTACCGCAACTTTGTTTCGGTAAAAAATCTCTGGCTTGTTCATTGAGATTTGCAGATTTTCAAGCGATGTTTTCTTCATTTGGTGCAGGTTATCTTGAAGTAAATCGTCGTTGGTCAAATCTGACTGATGAGTTTGTGCAATGACTGTTTCGGTTATGGCTTGTGCGTTGGTGGGTTCGGGCATATATTCCTGATAGCTTTGTTTCTGTATTTCGGTTCTAAAATGGGAAAAACCGAGTGAAATCATAATCACAATAATAATACTAAAAAGCAACAAATGCCATCTTCTTATTTTTAGTCTTTTCATTATAAAATCCCTCTAATAGCTCTTTTCTCATTTATTTATATTTAATTATATCAACTATTGACTGAAAAATGATCACTTCATATTCATATTTTAAAGAAAGAAAAGGTAGAAAATCAACAAGATATAGTCTTAATAGATAGCATGAGCCTTAAGGGAAAACCTCCAATTAGAAGGAAGTGTTAAAGTCTGAATGTAGAAATGGTTATGCAGGTTCATGCTTCAGGGGACGTCCAGAAGCTTCCTTACGGGAGTCGGCTAGTCCAATGATTCCGTCTTTTCCGTATGCTTTCTTCCAACGGTTTGCGCTTTGTTCAACTCGCTTCATTCCAATTACGCTGACATCAAATCCATTAGCTTCAAATATTTCTCTAGGAGTCTTTCCTGACATGTAATGGTCGATAAACAACCGCTTAAATTCATCGGCATAGATTATTGATTTCGCGCTTATCTTGACAACGTATTTATTCGTTGATAAATGCTTTCGTTCTTTTTCGCTAAAGATTTCTTAGACATGATGTAATCCCCTCCGGTGCTTACTCTAGTATACAAAAAAAGATACCCACAGTCTGAACACTTTTTCAAAGTGTCCAGACTATGGGTACCAGTGTAAACAGAGCCGTTTTTTTATCATTGTTCCATGGAGATTAACACGTTAAAGAGAAAGCCACACAATTTGTAATAAAAGAGTCGCGACACTGTCCGCGACTCAAAATTTGATATTCAGCTTTATACATTACGCTGTTTTTGCAGCCTTTGCTGTTTTCATATGTACAGCACTTGCTTTTTTAATTTTGCTCATATGGGATCATATCAAAGCGCAAGATATCGATGTTGAACTTCTCAAAAGAACATCACTTTGAGCACTCCCACAAGAGTGCTTTTTTATTGCCCATCGCCAATAATAAGGTTCTTCGAATCTTGAAATTCACGATTCACCCTGATTGTCAAATTAACTAAAGTGATCAGCCCAAGTAAGATGAAAAAAAGTATAGATTTAAAAGTAATCCCAATTAATTTCCATAAGAAAATTGCAATAACGATTCCGATGAGAATATATGTCATATGATGCATAAGGGTCAATTGTTATTTTAATTCCGCAATCAGACGATCCACTTCACCTGAAGGTGTATTCAACGCTTCATATACTCTAACAATGACATTACTTTGAATTTGGTCTGTAGTCAGATTGCTAAAGGTTAGCGTCTGTTTCCCATTCACTAAACGATCAGTGCCTGTGAAAGGAAATGTCTTGGAACCTAGGATGCTTCCGGAAGGATCCACTAGCTCAAATTTCAACTTTGAAAAATTGTTGTCAACCAAAACTTGTGGATCACGAATGAGGTCCATAAATAACTGCAATTTATATGTATAGTTGATTGCAATTGTCTGTCCTGGGGACGTAATCTGCGCCAAGTAATAATCTTTAATATTGACAGTGTATGGAAATAGGGAAACTTTATGTCTGTCATCTTGCCCTTGTGCTGTTACCTGATAGGAGGCAATCGTTGATTTAAAGATCGGCTTCGTTTCTCCGCTAGCCTCACCATTGATTACGTTTTGCACTTTCATCGTGAATGTATCGCTAGTTTCAGCTACAGGCAATACAAAGGCATAGCTAACAACCGTCGATGTTCCAGGGGCAATAGATTTCGTCACGTCACTTTGTCTGGATCCCGTATAGTCAAAGCCCGTTGGACTCGATAACATCGTTTGGAATGCTGGAACGGGAATTTCATTTAATCCCTTATTCGTCAAAGTAAACTTGGCAAAAGCAAGCTTACTTCCTTGATCTTGGTTATCTGCAATATGAAGCTCCACCAATGCAACGTCCAGATCCTGATTAATGACGTCGTTCCATTTTTCGAAAGCAATCGGAGTCCCATAGGTATAGCTGCCCACTGCGGTCTTCGTGCTAGGCAAGCCTACATTCAGTTTACCAATATGGAATGCCGAGGTCTTCACGTTGCCTGTCGCATCGGCTTGTGTAAAGCTTTCCGATGTCAGAACATTAATACTGTCTAGTACGGTATCCATAGCCGCATGAATAGCAAAATGCACATATTTGCTCTCACCTGCATCAAGCTTCACAGAGTCTGCCTCAACCTGTTTGCCGGTATATACATTTGTTTTGGACTTCCCATCCAATTCCAGCATTGGCACCGTTTCAGTTTGATCGCTCGGGTTGGAAACCAAGAGTTTCACGACATACACAACGCCATCATTGCTATTACTTTTCGTAATATCCACCGTTTTATATTGAAGCGGTGATTCCAGTGTCGGTATGGTGAAGATTTCCCCCCACTTCTTCATAAGCGATACGTCCTTAAACTCTCCATGATTGCCATTCCATACCGCTCCGTCTATTGGAGTCGTAAGCAATGTTGTCTCCTGTTTCGGATACACATCGTAGTTGACATCTACAAGCGAGAGATTGCTCAAATTCACTTCTGTTTGTCGGTTAACTACTTTCAAATAAGTCAACTCGACTTCCGAATCGGGCTGCACACCACGTGCATTGCCACTGCTTGCACGTAAGCTATAAACAATACCATCTGACGTTTTTACTCTAAGCTCATAATCGGGAATACGCAGCGTTTGACTGCTAGTGTTATTTACTCGAATAACAGCGCCGAGACGCACGCCGCTGGCCATTTTCTCATTATAGACACCCTCCACCGTTACTTGAAGGTTATCGCTTATCTGATGAACCGCAGCTGCATTTGTCCTTGTAGCTGTTACATCTCCTCCATCTGCTAAAGCGGGAAGTCCCGAAATCAGCAACGAGGAAGACAAAACGAGCGTCATCGCTACTTGTTTGAATTGAATTCTCATCGTTTATTTCCTCCTAAGAGTTTTGCTTTAGCAAAACTTTCTTCGTAAGCACATATTTACATTTCAATCATGACATGGTGCTGAGCATCAGATTCGGTGCTTTCCTGAGCTGACGCCTGCTGTTTCTTTTTCTGACGCATGAAAAAGACTAAAATAATGGCAATGAACGCCGGTATTGCAGAAAGCATCAATGTATCCGCAATAGCTCTTGTCAAAGCTTCTTTTTGCACCAGACCATATAAAACACCAACCACACCACCGGCCGCTGAATTTGCATCTGTCCCTAGTTCCAAATAACGATGTACGACGTTCGTTTGAAGATCCGTATACGCCGGCGAAATCGTAGAAATGGACTCGTTGAATCTGGCTCCATATTGTGTCGCTTGATTATTCATATTACTGGTCAACACCGCAATACCAAGCGATGCCATAACATTACGGATAACATTGGATACCGAGGACGCCCTGCCAATCAGATGATTGGGCAAAGTGTTCATTCCCGCTGAAGACAACGGCATCATACATAAGCCAATGCCAATACCGCGGATAATGAGCAAACCGCTGATCCAATGCGTAGAAGTTTGTTGAGAGAGCACATGCAGTTCTAAGGTCGTACAACCAATAATGGCTAAGCCTAATATGCCAAGCGGAACTACACCGTATTTGGAAACGAGTTTTCCTGCAACGGGCATCATGAAAGCCATCGCAATTGACTGAGGCATCATAACCAACCCCGTTTGCATAGGCGTCAATCCCGTTACATTTTGCATAAAAATCGGCATCATATAAATACCGCCCTGCATGGAAATCATCACGAAGCTCGAAGCCGCCAAACTTAGAGTAAAAATAGGGTTCTTGAACAAACGGAAATCCATGATGGGATTATCTTTGCCCAGCTCAACCCAAATCAATAGGATGAAACTAGAAATAGAAATGAAAAACAAACTGACAATATAGAGTGAGGTCCATCCGTCGCTTTGGCCGTCTGTTAATGCCAGAAGCAGGGTACTGAAAACAATCATACATAAAATACTGCCGACAAAATCAAATTTTAGCCCTGCTCGTTTGGGTGTCTCTTTCAAAATAATGAAACCAAGCGTTACAGCTATAATCCCAATTGGAACATTGATGTAAAATAAATAACGCCAGCTAAAGTTATCGACTAAATATCCGCTTAATGTAGGTCCCATGGCAGGAACTGCCATGGCGGCAATCCCCCAGATTCCCATCGCAACTTGAATTTTGCTACGTGGCATAATCTGGTAAAGCATCGCCATACCAACAGGCATGATAAAACCTCCGCCAAGTCCTTGAATAATTCGAAAAACGATTAGACTCGTGTCGCTCCAAGCTATCCCGCACAAAATCGAGCCAATAACAAAGGCAACTACCGTCGTCAGAAAAGTTGTTTTGTAACCGAACCGATCCGATAAAAACCCACCCATGGGTACAACAACGGCTGAAGCGAGCATGTAACCCGTAACAACCCATTCAATTTGTGTCGACGTAGAGCCAAAAACGGCCATCAGCTTTGGTATAGCAACATTCATCAAGCTGTTATCTAAAATGGCGAGAAACGTACCCAGAATGAGCACTAGTAGAGCTAACCATTGGTAACCTGTTATTCTCTCCTCTTGTATCTCAACTTCGGGGGTAGCCGCTGCTGTCGTTGCAGATGACATCCTTGCAGCCTCCTTTACTCGGCATGAACCTTGGTACCGTCCGTTAGCTTATCGCTTGGATTCAAGACGATCTTATCATTGGGTTTCAATGCCGCATCCCCTTTGAGGTATACCCAATCTTGGTTCTTATCTTCTGTCTGCAGCTCTACAGGATGAACTGTGTCACCGCTAATCTTATAAACGACCGTCTTGCCGTCTTTTTGCAAAAGCGCGGCTTTCGGTATTTCAACGCGATTATCGCCATTGCTTGCTCCAAAAGCAACACTGGCAACAGCTCCCGCATGCAAGGATCCATCAGGATTGCCCACCATTAACTTAATAGGAAAGGTATTGTTATTCGTATCAGAAATCGGACTAACAAATGTGATTGTACCTTCGAACGTTTTACCTGGAATGCTGGGTACCGTCACGGTTCCTTTCTCTCCTTGTTTAATGGAACTGACCATTCCTTCAGGGACACTGACTTCCACTTTCACTTGATCTATGTTTACAACCGTCAATAAAGCTGCTCCTGCTTGTGCCATTTCTCCCACATTCACATTCTTTTTTACAATGATACCATCAATTGGCGAAACTACCCCAGCATTCTTCACCGCATTCTGAACTAGTGTCAAAGCGGCTTGCTTCGCTGAGACGTCGGCTTTCAATTGCTCCAACGTATTTACAGTTGCGCCTTCTTTGGCCAAGCTCAGCTTAGCCTCTGCGGCAGATAATTGAGCGTTCGCTCCTTGCTGCTGCGATATAGCGGATTCATAAGCTGCTTTTGCTTTTTCATAATCCAGTGTCGCTTTATCCAGATCGTCCGTACTCACATCGCCTTGATCATAAAAGTTTTTCGTATGATTGTACCCTTTGGTCACGAGATCATAAGCTGCTTTCGCTTGCGACACTCCAGCTTTGGCTTGATTAATTGCCGCTTTGGCTTGCTCAACTGCCGCACCTGCCGCTTGCAAATCCTGTGAACGGGCGCCTGCTACTGTATCTGCCAATTTCGCCTGAGAAGCCGTCAGTCCGGCTTGTGCTTGATCCAACTGCTGGCTTAAATCTTCGGTATCGAGCTGGACAAGTAGATCGCCCTTCTTTACTTTCGCACCTTCATCTACAGCAACAGAAGTAATTTTACCTCCTATTTTGGACACTACTTGAACCGTTTGATCCGCCGCTAATTTACCGCTCGCTCCAGCTGCATTCAAACTGCCGATCGTAATCACTTTGACTGAAGGTGTTGTTAATTGCGCAGCGCTAGTTTGTGAAGAACTGCAACCACTAACAAGCATAAGGGAACCAGCCAGAACACTTAAAGATACAACGACGTTAAGATGTTTTTTCATGGGTAATCCTTACTCCCCTTTGATATGGATTTTGATCGAAGCATTCATACCTGGCGCCAGATCTAATCCCTTATGATCGTCAATAGATATTTTTACATTCAAACGCTGTGTAACTTTTGTGAAATTCCCGCTTGAACCCGTTGTCGGAAGCAATGAGAAGGTAGACGCTGTTGCTTGACCAATCTCCGTTACTTTCCCCTGGAATTCTGTTCCACTATATGTATCCACACTAAACGTTACCAACTGTCCAATATGTATCTTTTGGATCTTCGTTTCATCAATATCTGCCGATACGAATAAGGCGCTCTTATCCACAATCATTGCGACCGATTGCCCGGGAGCGACTACTTCGCCAACTTTAGCAGCGGTTTGAATCACAGTTCCACCGATCGGAGTGCGCAAAGTCGCTTGATCGAGCAAGCTATTTGATAAATTCGTAATATCTTGCTGTCCGACGATTTGATCCGCCACAACCGTATCGCCTACTTTTATGCCCAACGTATTAATTTTGCCCGCAATTCGAGGCATGACACGGTAAATATCTCCCGAGAGACGGGCATTGTCTGTAGCTATATAGTTAGCGCCCTGATACCAGTAATAACCGCCGATGGTGGCTCCGCTAATAACCATAACAGCTAGAATAATAATTAGAACCAATTTACGTTTCATTCCGTTCCCTCCAGCTTTTTCTCCAAATGTTCAATGAGTATTCCGATCACTTCTTTACATGTAGCAATCTGCTCAGGTGTAAATGCCATCTCCAAACCTTCGTAGAACTCCTTGGTAATCGTCTCAAGCTTCGTTTTCTTCATCTGTTGACAAAAATCTGTCGTACCAATCCAGACAATTCTTCGATCCTGCTCATCTCTCTTGCGTTCTACCAACCCATCACGTTCCAACCGATCCACAATACCGGAAACCGTACTATTACTGAGCTGCACGGAATGAGCGAGATCCCCAAGCTTTCTCGGTTCCTTCATAAACAATTCCCTTAAAATAAACAACTGTGGTCCCGTTAACTCTTCCCGTTGAAGTTCCCTATACATTAAAGATACACGCAGCTTATGCAGCCTAGTAAATTCAGCCACAAGATCTCTAACCTCTTCCAAACCACTTCCCCCTTAAAAAACATAAGATCAATAGTTATTTCGAATGCGAATATTTCGTATGCGAAATATTTAGATGTCATTAATCGTAACATGAATTTATGGATCTGGAAATATGTAGGATGTAACTTTTTTGTGAAAAGAAAAAAGCCGAAAGCTAATGCTTCCGACTTCGTGGTCGTCCTAAAATGAGCACTAACTACATCATGAACTTCATGTATATCCAATACATAGAATTGAAATAATTTCGACATATTTTAATGATATCTTATGGTAAGTGGAGCCTTTCAATGACATTACGCCTTCGCTTGGTATCCTGCGGTTAAATCAATCAGGAGGTGATTCCCTTGTTACGGAAGATGGAAAAAAATAAACATTTAGGTTGGCCAATCCGTTTCGCTCTAGCAATCTGGGAGCATTCGACCACAAAATGGGTGTACAGGACTCTCTTTTACTTATTGATATTATTGGGTCTGTTATGGATATACGGGATGAACGACGATGTACAACCGAGCCATTTCATTTATACGAATTTTTAAAGGGGAGAAGCCCATGATGGATGATATTCTGCAAAGCATCGCCCAATGGGCAATCAAAAAGCCACATACCCCCGCCTATACATGGCTAGGTTTTGCGCTCACATACCTTCAGTCTGGAGGAACGTTCAGACGCCTTAGCTTCTTTGCTGGAAGAATCGTGCAGCCGCACCGGACGTCCCATAATCGTTTATGGCCATATGCAATTGGAAATGCCCATTGCATTCATAGCTTGCGTTAAAGCCGGCCATCCCTATATCCCCGTAGACGATTCAACGCCGATACATAGGCTGCAAGCTATTCTCGACCATTCTGAAGCAGAATTGATCATCGCGGTATCCGAACTCCCCGATGGTGTGATTCCCTCCGGTGTTAAGATCCTGGCCAACCTATCTACCCTCACGGTTGCTTATCAAGGAAAGCGTCCGGACGTTAGTGCGCGCGTCCAACAAGAAGATAATTTCTACATCATTTATACATCCGGCAGTACAGGCACTCCAAAAGGCGTACAAATCACGGCCAAATGTTTGCAGAGCTTTGTGTGCTGGATGATTGAAGCGTTTCCGAGCACGGGTCATGCGATTTACTTAAATCAGGCGCCCTTCTCGTTTGACCTTTCCGTGATGGACTTATATCCGGCCCTTGTCAGCGGCGGAACGGTTTGGGCACTCGATCGAGAAATTCTGGGAAAACCGGCCCATATGTTTGCCGGATTGGCTGAATCGAACGTGACAGTGTGGACGTCAACGCCTTCGTTTGCTGAATATTGTCTTCGGAATCCTCTGTTTAACCAAGAGCTTCTTCCTCATCTGCGTACGTTCCTGTTTTGCGGCGAGACGCTTTCCAGGACATGCGCAGCACAATTATTGGAACGGTTCCCGCTAGCTACTGTGTTTAACACTTACGGGCCAACCGAAGCAACAGTGGCTGTTACTTCGGTGAAGATCGATTCGCAGCTGTTAACCAGCCAATCAGCGCTCCCAGTAGGCTTCTGTAAACCGGATTGCCGTATCCTCATCGTTGACGAAATGAACAATCCGCTGCCCGATGGCGAAAAAGGGCAAATCGTCATTGCCGGACCTGGCGTTAGCCCAGGCTATTACCGGAATACGGAGTTAACGAAACGGGCATTTTCCACTTATGAAGATAAGACTCTAGGTACTCTTCGCAGCTACCGTACGGGTGATTCTGGATTTTTACAGGAAGGTCAGTTATTCTATGTCGGTCGCCTTGATTTTCAGGTCAAGCTTCACGGGTATCGCATCGAACTGGAGGAAATCGAACACCAATTGAGACGGATCAAAGGACTGAAATCAGCTGTTGTCCTCCCTAAATGGAAAGAACAATTATGTGAGTATTTGACAGCCTTTATCGTACCCGATCGACTTCCAGAAGATGAATTCGCATGGGGACTCGCAGTTAAAAAAGAGCTGGCCCAATTCGTACCTGACTATATGGTACCTCGCAGAATTGTCATCAAAGATAGCCTGCCCATCACCGTAAACGGTAAAGTCGACCGTAAAAGGTTGGCAGAGGAGGTCTAGCCAGGATGGTCCCTTATACAAGCTTTATGTATTTCGGCTTATCTGCCGGACTGCTTCTCCCATCCATTGTCCTCGGGTTGTTGGGCAAATCCAAGTCCTTGAAATGGTACAATTTTGTGCTGACATTGGGTTTTATCTGTATTATGTATGCCGGGACTCAAAGGCAATTGATCTTTTTAATTATTTATACCGTTTGGCAATGGCTGTTGATTAAGGGATATGATTTGCTGCGGCGAAAGCATTCCGGTGACTGGATTTATATCAGTGCAGTCTCGCTCTCTATTTTACCTCTGATCATTGTCAAAGTGTTGGCCATCCAGAAACCGATCGAAACGTTCGGCTTCCTCGGTATCTCTTATTTAACGTTCAAATGTGTTCAAATGCTCATTGAAATGCGGGATGGACAAATCAAAGCGATTTCGATTTGGAATTATTTATCGTTTCTTTGGTTTTTTCCGACCATAACTTCAGGACCGATTGACCGTTACAGGCGCTACGTACAGGATACAGAGCAAACGATGCCTAAAAACACTTATAAAGAGCTTCTATATGGCGGTTTCCATCGGATATTCCGCGGATTTCTGTATAAATTTATCATCGCCTACCTGATAAAAACGTATATATTGACATTGCCGCTGCTCAAGATGAATACGGCTGCTGGTATCTGGTGTTATATGTATGCTTACAGCTTTTATTTATTTTTTGATTTTGCAGGGTATAGCGCGTTTGCAATCGGCATGAGCTACCTGCTCGGCATTCGTACGCCGGAGAACTTTCGGCTGCCTTTTATAAGCCGGAACATCAAGGACTTTTGGAACCGCTGGCACATGACATTGTCGTTTTGGTTACGCGATTATGTCTATATGCGATTCGTTCTCATGGTAGCCCGTCATAAATGGATACGCAATCGTTATATTCTTTCGTCAGCCGGTTACGCTGTCCTATTTCTGTTGATGGGCCTCTGGCATGGGCTAGAGCTGCATTATATCATTTATGGGCTGTATCATGCGTGCTTAATGATCGGATTCGACGGCATCGAACGTTTAAATAAACGATTTGCCTGGTGGAAGGACCATTGGGCGCTGCGCTGCGTTTCGACGGTGCTGACCTTTCACTTCGTCTGTTTCGGTTTCCTTATCTTTTCTGGCAGACTGTTTTAAATCTCAATATAATAGAAAAAACATGCCATGGAGGTGAACAACGATGATGGATCTATACGAGAAAGTGATTGGTATTATCTCGCGCATATGCCATACAGAGGAGGTATACCGGCGTCCAGATCTCGATTTGTTTGATAGTGGACTGCTTGATTCCTTTGGAGTCATTGAATTGCTGATTGCTCTGGAAACGGAATGCCAGATTCGTGTGCCCATAACCGATTTCGACCGGACGGAATGGTATACACCGAACCGGATAATAAGCAAGTTAGAGGTGTATGTATGAATGGGCCGCGATTCGGACCGATGCTCTTGGCGCTCGTTATGTTCGTCATCATTCTGCTGATCCCCGAATCTGCATTATCTGGCCTGCTTTCCCGAAAAGAAGTCGCTGGCGCTGCGAATTGGCAAGATGTGAGTCGTTTTCGGAACGTATTATTCCAGGATGCTTCCTTCCATTACGACGGTTTCCTTCCCTTCTACGGCTCATCGACCATCGGTATTTTCAGTCGGTACCACCCTTCCAATCTCATTACCGAACCGTTCACTCCTTATTTACAAGGTGAATCCGCTTGTACATCGATAATTCATGTGCTTAATCTAGCGGCGACCGGCGATTCGATCGCTCACAAAAAAATGGTGTTTATGCTCGATCCCGGCGATTTCATGAATCAAAATGGAATGGCAGACCAACGCTTCACTGACCTTTACGCCAAATTGCCGGCTTACGAGTTTATCTTTAACACGGACATTGACTTAGCCGCCAAGAAGAAAATAGCTGCCGAACTGTTGCATTATTCCGCACCCCAAAAGGATCACTTGCTAAAGATCATGCTGGAAGGACTGACGAGCAATAACCTATGGAACCGTGTAATAGGAGAAGCCGTCCGCCCGCTCGCCTATCTTTCCATGAAGATTCAAGAGAAACAGGATATGGTGAGGGCGCTGCAGCTTACTAGTAAAATTAAAACTTATAACAAACAAACAGCCACCGCGAATCTAACGTGGGACCAGTTGAAAGAACAAGCTTCCAAGGAAGCCAGTAAAGCAACTGAAAATAATCCGTACGGGCTTTTGGATGATTATTATAAGAAAACGATCGAGCCCAAGTTAAAACAATCCAAAAACTCCTGGAAGCCCGGGAATTATTTGAATTCTGTGGAGTATGATAATTTCCAAGCGATCGTTGACATCTTGAAAGCCGAACATGCGGATCCTATATTCATTCTTATCCCCCGTAAAGGCGCATGGAGTGACTACACCGGATTTACGAAAGAGTATCGCGATAAATTGTACACCAAAATGGAACAAAGGGTAACCGGCGCTGGATTCCAAGTGATCGATTATGCAAGTCATGAATACGATCCTTACTTTATGCGCGATTTAAGCCACCTCGGCTGGACTGGTTGGGTTCAGGTAGATGAGGATTTACTGAAAGCATATGGCAAGCAGATACTTGGCAGTTAAAATCTTTTGAATATTAGAATCTCCAGAAAAAGCAACAAACCAAATTAATCAAAATCGAACGAAAGAAATTTGAAGACGCTTTAAAAAATAACTTTGAACTTACGCATCAGGTTTTGCTTTTAGTGAACATAAAAATGAGAATCATGTCATCTCATTTACTGCAACTCAACTCTTTTTCCGCCATTCAGCGAATTTGCTACATGCTTCTTCAATTAATTGATACGTATGGTTCAAGAAGCGGCGGAAAGGACGTTATTGCAATCAGTTTTACCCACCAAGAGTTGGCCAATCTGGTAAGTACATCGAGAGTAACCGTGGCAAAAACTTTAAAACAATTGGAAAAAACCGACGTAATCTCCAAACAAAACGGCAAGTATGTGATCGAAAATAAAGCCTCTACTTTACAACTAAAAAGAAAAACCGGAGGTAAAGTAAAACCTCCGGTCAACTCGTTTTATTATATCAACCCCAAAATGATTCAATGTATGGCCCACTTATTGCTTAGCCGATAAATACCAAAAATTAAGTATATAAATCTTGATAAAAAGAAGCAAGGAGCTGCCTCGGCAGATCCTTGCTCGTTATTATACGTCAAAGCATACTTTGTAATAATTGTTCAGAGGGACTTCTAGATCATCATATCTACCTGCCCAAGTCAAAATGATTAGGGGGTACACGGGTGTTTCATTTTTTACTTTAATTGTAACAATCGCTCTATTACTATAGCCATTTGCGCGCGGGTAACGAAATCGGAGACAGCAAGAAAGGTTGTTCCCTTCTCATCCGATTTGCCACGAATAAGGCCCGTGTAAGCTACGACAGCCCAGTCGTCATTCCCCTCAACTTTATCTGCAAAAGCATTCAGCGATTTTTTGACGTCATCACTTATCTGAGGGTATTTACCGACAGCAATTAAAGCATTAGACATAAGAACGGCCATTTGTGTACGCGTTAGCTTGGCGTTCGGATCAAGTACGCCTGCTGCGGAATCCACAGCCGCCGATGACGTTACTCCTACCGCTTTACTCAATGCTTTTGCAAATTCACGAACAGTCACATTTTGATCCGGCTGGAACTGCTTTCCGCCGTCGGCAGCCCCCACAATGTTCCTATACAGCATATCTGTTACTGCATAAACAGTTTCAAACGATTGTCCAGATAAGTCCGAATAATAGTTATTTGGGACATTGCCAGAAATTTGGATTCGCCCTTCTATTCTTGGAGCAACGGTTTCCTTTTGCTGAATATAATCGGCAACTACTTTGGATAGAAGTGGACCTGCATTTTTATCGAGTAACACCTTCGAGCCCTTGAAAATATCGTAGCCGTCACCACCCTCGGCGACAAAATCAACTACAGCAATCGTATAATGCGCTTTGCGGTCGAGCGGGTGACCCTTTACCTTTACGTCAAGCAAGCGAGCCCCGGGAAGGAGCTTCGGGTTATAAGAGAACTCAATGCCGCTCACTTGCGGGTAGCGCCCTGCGCCGCTTTCGATTAGACTAATTCCGTTCTCCAATGCTTGATACAGTTGATCTCCTGTAATATCCAATTTTTCTACGTAATTCGCAAAAGGCATTGCATCCATTATATCCTTTTTGGTCAACGGACCTGCTGGGAATACACGTTCCGCACGGATGCCTCCTCCGTTAATGATCGTCATGTCCGCTTTTGTATAATCCTTCATCGCGTCCGCTACCAGATCGCCGATAGCTGTTTCCATTTTGCGCTGAGAGGCTTTCATAACATCCATCTCAGTCAAGCTCTTACCTATTTGCACTTCAAGCTCTTTGCCGAGCTTCGCATTATAGCTGTCCATGACAGCTTTAACATTCGGATCAGGCTGATAACCTTCCTTTGCCACATCAGTTTTCAAGGCATAGCGGTGATAATTGAAATCCGCTACTTTTCCATTATCAAAGTTGAAATTGATTTCCCCAAGATAAGTAAACTCATCGCCGATAAACCAAAGTAAGGTATTATGGATTTTTTCTGGGCTATCAAAGGCAAAAGCAGCATGGTCGCCAACGATCAAATCGATTCCATCCACTTTCTCTGCGACTACCCTAGCATCAGGACTGGCGAGATGAGAAGAAACGATGATGAATTGGGCGCCTGCTGCCTTCATTTCGGGAATTATCTTTTTCATAGCTTCTACTGGATTTAGAACGATGGCATTCGGTCCCATGGAAGTAATTTGGGGCGCTTCCTCGTTAATGAGCCCTGTAATCCCGATTTTCACACCGCCAACTTCTTTGATGATATATCGTTTCGCACCGGATTCCTTGGCGAAAACATCCCCTGTACGCTTGTCAATCGCATTGGCGCTGACCCATGGGAATTGACTCGCTTTCACTAACTTCGACAGCTGATCGGGCCCCATATCAAAATCATGATTGCCGTATGTATCGACATCGAGCTTGCCCGCATTGAAAGCATCTACGATGGGTTGCCCTTGAAATGTAGAAGAAATAACCGACGTTCCGAGATCGTCACCGTTGCCGATGAATAACGAATTGGGTTGAGCGGCTTTGATTTTGTTCGCAATACCAAAGTAATTAGCAATGTTATTCGGTTCTTTCGGATTCCCGAAGTTTCCGTGAAAATGAGTATCGTGAATGATGGTAAATGAAATATGCGGGAGCGGATGTTGAGATTTTTCAAAGATTTGCCCTACAAATTGCGATTGAACAGGGCTAGAATCGGCAGCACCGCTTTCATGGGCAAAACCTACTATTGGAATAAAGAGCAATAAGGTACCGGCTAGTGACGCAGCTACTCCGGTTTGCCGATTAAAAATCAATTTTTTCATGATTTACCTTCCCTCCGCATTTTAATATATCTTAAGTCATTATAACATTTGATAATCTTCCTATTGTCAAAAAATTGTAAAATCCCCACACCAACAATCACTCTCGAATATAAGATTCATATGGATTCCACCCACCAGTTAGATAGCTTCTAAGGGTTCAATATGAACATGAACATGTGTGATTTTATGCTCAGCCATCATACGTTCTTCTATTTTTTCTGTAATTTCGTGACTTTCCACTACATTCAAGTTGCCATTTACGTGGATCGTAACATCAACTAAAATATTATTTCCATGCACTCGGGCTTTGATATCTTTTATTGCCCCAACACCTGAGGTATCTTCAATCGTTTTTTTTATTTCCTCAAGCTCTTTTTCATCGAAGCCATCTGTTAAAGCGTGGGAAGCATCCTTAAAAATATCCCATGCTGTTTTACATATAATTAAGCCCACAATGGTTGCTGTTAATGGATCCAACCAAGGGAAGCCAAACTGAGAACCGATGATTCCGACAAATGCACCGATACTGACAATAGCATCCGAACGGTTATCCTGTGCCGCTGCCATCAAAGCGTTACTGTTAATTCTTTTTGCAAGGCGAATATTATACTTATAGACATACATCATTACAATCGCACAGAACAATGCTGTCCATGCGGCAATCATATCTGGAGTCCCAATGGTCGGCTCAAAAAATTTCTGAACAGCTTGGTATAAAACTTGAAGTCCGACAGCGAGCATGATAAATGACGCAATTAAAGCAGCCACCGTTTCAGCACGAAAATGCCCATATCGATGGTCTTTATCAGGTGGTTTTTGAGAAATTTTCAAACCAATAAGAACAGCAAATGAGGCAATAATATCTGTTGTATTATTAAGTCCATCAGCCAACAAAGCTTCTGATCCTGATACATAACCAATAAATAGTTTGATAGCTGAGAGGCATATATAGGCAATGATACTTAACCATGCCCCTTTTTCCCCTTGTTTAATCTCGTTATAAGTGTCCATATTATTCCTCCAACGAATATGTTCCCACATTTTTTTCTCTTAAGGAATCATACCCGACATAATATGAGTGGGTCTAGAGAAACAGTGTTGTCCCTGTCACTAATAATAGGAACACTTCAACTAATTTGCGTAAGGGGAAATATATTGGCACAATAAAAAAGAGGCTCCTCGCAAGTAGCAAGAAGCCTCATAAGATCACCGTCACAACTATAAATCGTTATATTTTTTTACGGTATTCAGTAGGTGACATGCCAGAGAAGGCGCGAAATAATTTGAAGAAATAGCTGCTATTATCAAAACCAAGTTCTTCTGAAATTTGTTCAACGCTTTGATTCGATTTATCAAGCAATTCACGAGCCCTTTCCATCTTACTTCTCGTGACAAATTCTACAAATGTTTCTCCAGTCTCCTTTTTGAAAATACGGCTAAAATGCGACGAATTAAGATCTAATCGTTTAGCCATTTCGTCCATACTGATTTTTTCATTCAAATGCATCATCACATAACGTTGCGCCTCGACGATTTCCTTGCGGCTAGATTGATCTTGGTGCAATCTCACGTTTTCCATTTTTTCAACCAAAAATCCGATTAACCATTCACTAAGATGATTTAGCGTATCGATTCCATATACCGTTTGTTGCAATACCTCTGTACTATAGTTCGTTAAGAAATGCTGCATGACTGTATACTTCAGTTCTATATCAGAAACGATTTTTAACACCCAACTAAGGACAGAATCCATTGGATACTTATTTGCATTAATTTGTCCAATCCACTTGGCAATTGTTGATTTTACAAAGTCAACATCATATTTTAAAATACAATCTTTGAAGTCATCCAGAGCCGCTGTATAACAAACGAATATATCATCCTTAGTCATCTCAATTTGCTGCAATTTCAAAATACGATTTTCTCCTGAATAAAAACGGAAGTTTTTTGAATTTAATAAACAAGTGGTCTGTTTTTTTAATACTAACATCGTATCGCAAACTTCACCTATATAAAAAGAAGTTCCAATTTTCATATAACGATTTATTGATTTCTGAACATTTTGTAATTCTTCATTTATTTCTTCCAATGTATTTCTTTTAATTGACTTGGAATAGGGATATAGGACATAATAATGTCTCTCGTTAAGTGTTATGACAACACTACCCTCGATTTTGACAGATTCGTTCAGTGCATTATCTATTACAAATTGAAGTTGGTGCCCTCCACCGAACCTTTTCTCTACATCCGAAAACCGTTCTAGCATGCATAGTACAGGTATATAAGGAGTTCCTTTCACTAATCGAATGCCACTATTTTCAGCCTTCTCTAGCCACTCTGTCTCATTCCAAATAGGTTGGTCTATCAATGATCGCAAAAAGGTTGTTCTTACCGATGAGAGGCTATGAAAAACGACATCTTGAAGTTTTTGCAGGTTACGCAGATTTGCTTCTTCTTCGTTCAATTGTTTAATAAGTTCGCGTAGAATAGCTACCAACTGATCGATGCGAAGAGTTTCTTTTAAAATATAGTCATTAACGCTCAACTTTACTGCCCTTTGAGCAAATTGAAAATCTTCATGACAAGACAAAATGACAGTCTTTAAGCCAGGATTGATTTTTCTAGCCTCTTCAATTAAATCTAATCCATTCATGATCGGCATACCGATATCGGTAATAAGAATATCAGGCGGAAGATTTTTGCATGCCTGAACCGCTTCCTCTCCATCAGAACTGGCTTCAATTAGCTCCAAACCGAGTTCTTGCCAAGGGATTTTTGCCGTCAAGTAATCAATAACAGGCATATGATCGTCAGCGATAATTACTTTATACATATCATTTATTCTCCGTTTTTGAAATTGGGAAGATCATTACAACCCTGGTACCAAGATTATTCTCGCTTTGTATCGTCATCTGAAATTGCTCCCCATAAATTAACTTTAGACGTTCATATACATTAGATAGCCCTATACCTGATAAATGATTACTACCATTGTCAGCAGATCCTTCAATAATCTGTCTTTTGTTAAGCATTAATCGTTCCTGTAAAGAACTCAATGTATTAGTATCCATACCAAGCCCATTATCACTAACCGAAATCTGTAAGTTTTCTTCTACTTTGTCCGCATTTATCGTAATAAATCCGCTTTTTCCAGTAAAACCATGCTTATAAGCATTTTCAATGATTGGTTGTAGTATAAATCTTGGTACAGTTTCCGGAAGCAACTCGGGATTCACATGGATGTGAGAAACGGCTGGATGCCGCATTGTAAAATTCATTAATTCCATATACTGCTTGGCCATTTCAACCTCAACAAGCAAAGACACAAACTCCTGCTGTGTGGAGATAGTAGAACGTAATAGAGTTGACAAAGATCCAACTAGCTCGGCGTTCTCTTCGTCATCTTTCATTAGTAACTTTAAACGAATGGAGCTTAGTACATTGAACAAAAAATGAGGATGAATTTGCGCATGCAGCATCTCAATCTCGGCCTGCCGCTTAAGCTCTTGTTCAAGTTTGACTTGTGTGAGCATCTGGAGTACGCGGTCAAGCATAAGATCAAAAGCACGACCTAGACGTCCTACTTCATCCCTTCCTCTTATGTTAGATCGCACCTCTATATCCCCAGCTTCAACCTTAAGCGCAACTTCACCAAGTTCTTGAATTGGTTTTGTAAATTTCCGAATCAAATAAGCGAGAATGATGATAAATCCAACTACAAAAAGCACCTGTAAAACCAAACCGGACCGAGAAATGTTGTTTAATTTATCAGTTAATTGTTCGTACGGAGTCAGACTGACCAGGGTCCAACCCGCATGACGCAGGGGTTTAGTTACATAGAGGTGAGATTTTCCATCTAAGCTAATCATCTCAGGTGATTCAACAACACCTTTTTGAATTAAATTTAGAAAATTATCCCCAATGTAATCCTTATTTCTGTGGGCTAGTATACGGCTATTCGTATCCAACAGAAAAATTTCCTCGGAAAATTTATCGAAAATAGTACTGAATGTATTCTCCATTCGGCTTACGATCAAATAAGCAAGTGGATTCGCAGAATTATCCATTAATACTCGAGCTGTCATGATGACGTAAGGGTTCTCTTCTGCCTGGGATTTCAAATAATTGGGTTGGACGCCTAAAAAAAGCGTGTCTAAAGCTGACAATCGAGACAAATCATCAAACCAGGCTTGTTTCCTAAAATTTGAGGGCTCAAACTCATAATACGAATAACTTGAAAAGTAGCGTCCATCCATAGTAAGCAGGGTGAGCTGTATATCGGGTTTATCGCTAACCAATTGTTCTAATTTTTCCGTTACCGACTTCATTACTAAAGGATCATACTTACCCTTAAGCAAGCTCTTTAGCTCCGAATTAAATTGAATCATGTTCGATACGGCAACCATTTCATCGATTACCTTATTGATTTGACCCTGCACATTTTGTAAAATCTGGTTTGAACTTTCTAACGTATGTTCTCGAATGATTCGCTGTGAAAAAACGTTTGTGATGTACAGCATGATGATGGTTGGCAGTATCAAACAAGCGATTGATGTAATAATCAATTTTTTCCTGAGGGACAGATTTGGGAAGAATAATAACATGATAAGCTCCTTTTTAGAGACTAAAGGACCATAACTGATGAAGGAATTTTTTTAGATCATAACGCTAATGAATCAACATCATTATACCGTTTCTAGTGATTAAGACAGCCTTTTAGTTTTTACGAAATGATTTCCAATTATTCTGAATCATACGATATGCCAACCGACTATACCATCAATTATTTTGACATATGAAGAAATATTTTTTCTGAGGTTATATCATTTCAAGTCCAAAAAGGACTTCTCAGCGCTAGAAGGATGCATGTAAACCGCTAAATGTATGCTGAGAGAGCCGAAATGGACTTCTCACCGTCGAAAAAGTAACAAAGTGTTGCTGAGACGTCCAAAAAGGACTTCTCAGCGCTAGAAAGATGCTTGTTAACCTCCAAATTGTGCTGAGAGAGCCGAAATGGAAATCTCACCGTCGAAAAAGTAGCAAAGTGTTGCTGAGACGTCCAAAAAGGACTTCTCAGCGCCGAAAAATTGCCCCACATGGCAAATCCATATTTCTTGTTAATATTATTCAATCTCCTTCTCTTTACATCAATAATTGACATAAAAAAATGACTGCAATATTTCATGCAGTCATTTTCCAAATAATCAACAGTATTTCATGCCATCTCAAAGCCATTTTCGCTTTCAAAACCAATCTGCGTAACCTAATTTTCTTAAGTTGTCATCAAAGTTTTCAAGCAATCAAATGGATCTCGCCCGTACAAATCATCTTGCTCTACTAAGAAATACTGTGAGCCACTTTCCAGACCTGCCTCAATAATACCTTTCATATCAAGGCTGCCCTCACCAACCTCAGCAAATTGTACAACATTGGAGAAAGCCTGCATGAATTTACTCATGTCTCCACCCTCTAAGGCACTCGAATCGAGCTGACCTATACGTATGAGAAAACCCCTATTTCCTCAACTTTGCCTTTGAGCATCATCATTTGAACGTCGATTTTACCTTTTTTCATCTAGTAACTCTCCTTCCTTATTTCAGATTTGAAGTGATAGATGTGTCGCAATCTTTGCAAATTCCAAGACGAGTTTTCAACTTGTAAAATCCTGTTCTAAACGTAATAGCTATGTTCGTTAAGGGAACAATTTTATTACATTTGATGCAATATACGCACATACTCTTCATCCCCCAAATTAGTAGAAATCCGAGTCCGATAACCATTGTTTATCCCTTTACACTCCCCATGGCAACGCCCTCAATAACATGTTTCTGTCCAATAATGAAAATGATTAGCAAGGGTAAAATAGCAGATACGGCTCCAGCCATGATGAGGGAGTAAAACTCGCCATTCGCATCAGCAAACTTACGCATACCGAGCTGTAATGTAAACAATTGATCCGAACGGATAAAAATCAACGGATTCTGGTAATCATTCCAAGTCCAGATAAATCGCAGGATCATATAAGTCGCCATTGCCGGCTTAACAAGCGGAACTGTAATCTTGGAGAAGATAGTCCAGTGATTCGCACCGTCAATCCTCGCCGATTCGATAATTTCATTATGAATACCCATAAAAAACTGCCGCAGCAGGAATGTCCCGAGAACACCGGATGCACCTATCAGGATCAGACCAATATGACTATCGAATAATCCCATCCAACGTATCATAATAAATTGCGGTACCAAGATGGCCTGGCTAGGAATCATGAAGGTTACTAACACTAAAATGAACAGAATATCTCGCCCCTTGAAGGACACTTTTGAGAAGCCATAGGCTGCCATACAAGAAATCAGCAATGAGAACAGAGTTGTTAATACAGATACTTTCAAGCTGTTCCAATAATACATTGTAAAAGGCAGCGCCCCAGCCCAAACCTCTGTGTAATTTTCAGCTGCTCTCCATGTCTTCGGAATCCATTGAATGGGATAAGCCAGCACTTCGAGTTCTGGTTTGAATGAAGCAGAGAGCATCCATAAGAAAGGCATAGCAAAAAATATTCCGCATATTGCCATAATTAAAGTAACTAATGTACGATCAAAACGAATTGATTTCATTGGAACACCCCTTAGTAGTTTACCCATTTCTTTTGACCAACCCATTGAATAAGAGTAATCACTAGAATGAAGAGTAGTAGTACGATGCCCATCGCAGAAGCGTAACCGGACTTCAAATTTATAAATGCAGTTTCATATAAGTAAAATACAATTACGGATGTGGATCCGGCTGGTCCTCCGTTCGTTAAGATCATGATGAGATCAAACGCCTTGAAGGAAGCAACCAAGCCGGTTATTAGCAGAAAGAAAGTCGTTGGTGAAAGCATTTGCAGAGTGATGGAGAAAAATTGACGAATGGGTGAGGCCCCATCTATATCAGCCGCCTCATACAAATCCTTGGGTATGTTTTGCAGCCCAGCCATAAAAATAATCATATTGAATCCCAAAGACGACCATACCAAGATAATCATTACTGAAAGTAGGGCATAATTCGTGTCAGCGAGCCACAACGGCGGATGTGCAATCCCGATTGACTTTAAAAACCCATTGATCGGACCGTTGGTCGGATGAAATAATACCCTCCAAAGGACAGCCACAGCAACAAAGCTGGAAATAAACGGCATAAAGTAGACTACCTTAAAAAAGGTTTTGAAGTACGTTACTTTATTAATAAGCACGGCCAATATTAAAGAAAGAAAAAGTGAAACGGGTACAACGGCCATCAACGCAATGTTATTTTTCATGGAATGAATGAACTCCACATCTTGGAACAGCTTTTGGTAATTAGCGAACCCAACTGATTTGATGCTGCCTAGACCCGATATAAAATTCCAATCGGTGAAGCTAATGATACCGGAAAGCAAAATAGGTATAATCGTAAGCACTGTAGTCGTAATGAGCATAGGTCCAGTAAAAAATAAACCAGCCCATGCATCGTTGTGAGAACGCTTTCGAGAATAGTGCAAAACCTTCTTAGATACGGTTCCAGTGGGTCTTTCTATCAAGCCTTGTTTCAATTCGATCACCTCTTGTTGTTTGGTTATGCTTTCATTATAGGGAGCTGAAAGAGCAAACACATCTAAGTATTTTTTCTTTTCAGAAAAATATTTGCGCGTTTATTTAATTCCCTATTTATAACAAAATATGTATGTTCACTTTAACCTGCGGAAGTTAACTGGTGACATCCCTGAGAATGCTTTAAACAATTTAATGAAATAACTGGTATTCTCATATCCAAGCATTTCAGCAATTTGCTCTACATTTTTTTCGGATTGTAGTAAATACTCCTGTGCTCGTTCCATTTTCGCCCGTGTTGCGAATTCAATGAAGGTCTCTCCCGTTTCAAGTTTGAAAATTCGACTGAAGTGACTCGCATTTAAAAAAAGCATGTGAGCAATCTCCTCCATCACGATTTTCTCTGACATGTGCGTCATCACATATTGTTTCGCTTCAATGACTTCTTTTCGTTGACTATCGCGCTGTGTTCTAGTAACTTGATTGATTTTTTCCAAGATGAAATGCTGCATATAATCAAACAGTTCGTCCAATGATTCCAATTCCAATACGGTATTATGAATCAGTTCTTTTGTATAAACCTTTTGAAAGTGTTGCAGTGATCGATACTTTAAATCAATATCAGACAAAAGCTTAATCGCCCACCCTCGTACTTCCTCCGCCTTAAACCGTAAAGTTCTAAGCTTTTTTTCCAAACCAGTTAATATTCCATCCATTCTATCTTTACTACCTTCAGCAATCAGTTGTTTTAGTTCATCTGATGCTTGAGTGAAATATTTATAGATATCATCAGATGAGCATTGAAACTCCTCCCATTTATAGATACTCATTTCATTAGCATAAAACCGCTGATCCTTACTGTTCGTTAATTCCTTCAATCTCTGTTTGATTTCTTGCGGCGTATGAGCAGGCGCCGAAATCATGAGAGACAAGCTTATTTTTAAATGTTTTTCAAACTCCTCCTGTATGTCTGTAAGTTTAATGAGAATCTCATCGTATTCTCTAACCACAGGATTTATTTGTAGAGGAATCAATAAAACGATTTCGTTGGCTGTGCACAGAAAACTAAATCCTAGTCTTTTTTTATCAACTAAATCACAGAAACCGTTTTCAAAAACAAACTTGAACAATTCGACCGTTTGATATCTTTGTTTCAAATCACGATATCTATTTGCGAAGCAGAGTACGGGTAAATACCTAATCTTGTCCAAATCGATTCCAAACTCATACGCTTCAGCCAGCCAACGTTTAGTATCATTTATCGGATGATTAAGCGTCGAGCGAATAAATGTTTCCTTTAATAGAGAACTATTCTGGTCTAGAATCGTTTTTAAACGTACTTGACTTTCTCGTATTTTGTCCTCTTGTTCTAATTGCAATTGTGTTGTTTTTAGAATTTCAAATATCGTTTCCGGCTCCATTGTTTCCTTTAGAATATACTCCGTGACGTTTAACCTGACAGCCTGTTGGGCATATTGAAATTCGTTATAGCACGACAGAATAATAACTTTCAAAGGAGGGGCTAGCTGCTTAACAGCCTTCGTGAGTTCTAAGCCGTCTATTTCTGGCATTCCAATATCTGTAATGAGGATGTGCGGCATATCAACCTTGCAATGCTCCAACGCGTCCCTACCGTTTTGATGTATGCCTATAACCTTCATTTCAAAAGATTCCCAAGGAATGATGGTAGTCAAAAACTCAAGTACTGGATAGCTGTCATCGACGAGAATCACTTTCCACATTGCCATTTTTTCCTCCTCCTGGCATACATAAGGAAAATCAAAATCAACGGCAATCTCAGTTCATTTGAGAAGACCGTTGAATTGGATTTTTATTTGCTGTTATTTTTTATGACTTCTTGCACTTTTTGAGTAGCATTTTTAATGGCCGTATCCGCATCTGCTTCACCGAGTAGAAACTTTTCAACTTCTTTATTATAAACTTTGTCTATTTCGTCATGATAAGATACTGGAATAATGAATTTTTGCGGAATGCTGTTTTTCATTACATATAGTAAAGATTCTTTGTCAACCTTGTCAGGAGTTTTAGATGAAGCAATTAGGTTGTCGAGTGCTTTTGATACATCTGCATTTTTCCATGACGGGATATATTTCCCTTGTAGCTGAATTCCTTCCGTCGTGTACCAACGAATGAATTGGTAAGCCTCTTCCTTATGCTTCGACTTTGCGTACATAGCCATAAGATCTCCACCTAAAGTAGTTGTGATAGGGTCGTTCTTACTCGCTCTTGGATAAGGTGCGAAAACGGTCTTAAAGTTAGTTGGGACTTTATCCGTACCCCCTGCTTCAGGAATCATGAAATCCCCAGTAATAATCATACTCGCTTTCTCACTGAAATATTGAGGTCTATAGCTTAATTTTTGACTTATGGTTTCCGAGTACGGCGTTGCCGATTTGTCTACAACCTCCGCTTGTTTGCGGATATCGAGCGAACGCTTTATTAGCGGGGTGTTTATATTCAGCGTCTTTCCATCGGCCTTATAAAGGAAGTAATTGTCCATCTGATTGAACTGAACCAGTTGATAAAATAGAGGGAACGTATGGAAGTAGGTTCCATACCTCTTATTTGCTCCTTCACCTTTTGTTAGCTTTTTCGAATAGTCGAGGAACTCGTCCCAGGTCCAATCCTTGGGAATCGGGAGACCTGCTTCATCCAAATGATTTTTGTTTAACATGACAAAGAAGGTAGCTTTCTTTGCGGGAAGTGCATAGACCTTATCTCCAATGGTAGGATCAATGAAATATTCATCCTGTACCTTATATCCGTCTTTTGCAATGTAATCGTTGAGAGGTTCGAGCATATTTATGGCAGCACGCTGCGCATATTGTTGTGGGAGCGAGAACATCATCACATCGATTTGATCACCGGACGCGGCGGCAAGATCAAGTTTTTTCAAATACTCTATAGAATTGTTGTCCCCGGCAGTTACCGCTTCAATCTTAATGTTTGGATATTTTTTCTCGAACTCCTTGTAGACGGTTTTCCAATTATCTTGGTCCTCGTTATACCAAAAGTGAAATTTCAGTGTTACTTGTTCGGCTTTTTTGTCGGTAACCTCCGAATTTTTAGCATTAGGACTACCCGTGCACCCACTAAGCAATCCTGCGATGATTGAAATAGCAGTCAGACTTCGAACTGTTTTATTGAGCATCGTCAATCCCCTTTTCTCCTTAATAGCACCACTTATAATCTCATGTAATGAAAGCTGGTTCATGTGGCTATTTATGAATCATACGTCAAACTACTTTCTTAAACATTCAATATTTTTTGCAAATAACGAAAAAATTTTTCCGCACCATTTTCCTAGTGTGTCTGGGACAAGTATCCTTATACAAGAAAAAATCAACGACCAACTCAGTTCGTCTGAGTAGACCGTTGATTTTGATGTTTATTTGCTGTTATTTTTGATGACTTCTTGCACCTTTTGAGACGCATTATGAATAGCGGTATTCGTATCTACTTCGCCAAGCAGAAATCTTTCCACTTCTTTAACATAAGCTTTGTCAACTTCATCGCTATAAGGCGCCGGGATGCGGAATTTTTGTGGAATACTGTTTTTCATCACGTACAACAAAGATTCCTTATCGACCTTATCCGGTGTTTTGGAAGCTGCTACCAGGTTATCGATGGTTTTGCTAACATCTGCTTTTTTCCAAGATGAGATATACTTCCCTTGCAATTGGATTCCTTCTGTCGTGTACCAACGAACGAATTGGTAAGCTTCCTCTTTATGCTTCGACTTTGCGTAGACAGCCATGAGATCTGAGCCTGAGGTTGTTGTGATCGGGTCGCTTTTGTTCACTTTTGGCAAAGGTGCGAAAACAGTCTTGAAGTTAGCGGGCACTTTATCAGTTCCGCCTGCTTCTGGAATCATAAAGTCTCCAGTAATAATCATACTCGCTTTTTCATTGAAATATTGAGGCCTGTAATTCAGCTTTTGGCTGATTACCTCAGCATATGGTGTTGTGGATTTGTCCATCACTTCCGCTTGCTTGCGGATATCGAGCCATTTTTTATTTAACGGAGTATCTACATTGATTGTCTTACCATCGGACTTATATAGGAGGTAATCGTCCATCTGAGTCATTTGCGCAAATTGATAAAATAGAGGGAATGTATGGAAGTAGTTTCCGTACCGTTTATTCGATCCCTCACCTTTGGTTAGTTTTTTGGAATAGTCGAGGAACTCGTCCCAAGTCCAGTCCTGGGGAACCGGCAAGCCTGCTTCATCCAAATGATTTTTATTCATCATGACAAAGAAGGACACTTTTTTGGCAGGAAGCGCATAAGTCTTATCACCAATCGAGGGGTCAAAATAATAGTCATCCTGAACCTTATAGCCATCTTTTGCTATGTAAGAGTTAAGAGGCTCCAGCATATTGATAGCCGCTCGCTGCGAGTAATATTGAGGAGCCGAGAACAACATCACATCAATCTGATCGCCGGATGCCGCAGCAAGGTCAAGTTTTTTCAGATACTCGATGGAATTGTTGTCCCCAGCTGTTACCGATTCTATCTTAATGTTTGGATATTTTTTTTCGAACTCCTTATAGACGGTTTTCCAATTATCTTGATCTTCATTATACCAAAAGTGGAATTTCAGAGTTACAGGCTCGACTTTCTTGTCGGTCCCTCCTGGCGTCTTGGCGCCAGTAGCAGTAGTACCTGTACTAGTAGAGCATCCGGCAAGCAATCCCGCAATGATTGAGCAAGTTACAATACTACGCAATGTTTTATTAAACATCGAATCAATCCCCTTTTCATTCTTAATTCCACTAAACATTACATTTCCATTATTCATGTAAGCGGATACAAATGAATTATAGTACAGATTGATTCCATTAACATGCAACAATTTTTGCACATTTTGAATTATTTTTTCTGTAAGTCAATTTTTTTTCGTTTTAGAAAAAATCCTTGGATGTATTCAAATATGGACTTCGATATATTAAAAAAAGAGATTCACCTCGTCAGCAAGGGAAGGAGCAACCGTTATGAACAGCAAGACAAAACAAAAATTAAGTCTTAGAGAAAAATTGGGTTACGGAGCAGGGGACCTTGGGAATGGATTGATGTTCGATTTAGGACAAATCTATCTCTTGAAATTTTATACAGATGTTTTAGGGATTTCTGCCTATACGGCGGGGCTCGTCTTTCTGATTTCCAAAATCTTTGATGCATTTGCTGATTCAGCGGTGGGCTCATTTGTAGATTCAAGGAAGTATAATTCAAAATATGGAAAATTTAGACCTTTCATATTATTTGGATCTATCCCTCTTGCAGCAATGACTGTAGTGACTTTTATTGCGCCTGATTTCTCTTATTCGTCAAAAGTCGTCTATGCTTTCGCAACCTATATGCTGTTCGGACTTGCCTACTCTGTTGTCAATATCCCATACGGTTCACTGTCCTCTGTGATGACGAACGATCCTGTAGAACGTACGAAGCTCGCCTCTTTCCGAGGACTAGGATTCCAAATCGCTCTCTTTATCACCGGAATTGCAGTCGTGCCTATGATTACCAAGTTTCAAGATCCAAAAGTAGGATATCCTGTAGCTATGTCGGTTATGGCAATAGTAGGTATTCTCGCGCATTATCTACCCATATTGCCGATATCATTGAGTACAACGAATGGAAAACGGGAAAGCGTACGGAGGGGATTATTTATTCTTCCTATAGCTTTTTCAGAAAACTTGCTCAAGCGTTAGCCGGCTTTTTGCCTGGCGTTGTTCTTGGTTTAATCGGTTATGTACCTAATACAGTTCAATCTGCAAAAACACTAGAAGGTTTAAAATGGTTATATTTCTTGCTTCCTGCAGCGTCTTTCCTTGTTGCAGCTATCATATTTGCTTTCTTCTATAATCTTACGGATGTTAAACATAAGCAGATTTTAGATGAATTAGCAGTGAGCAAGGACTCAAAATAAAAAATTGAAGGAGCGATTACGAATGCTATATCCACAAAATAATACGAAAAGAGAACTAGCCGAATTAAATGGTATTTGGAATTTTAGACTAGAGGATCAACATGGAATCCCATTTGACCCAACAAAAAGTAAGCTTCAAGATACGATCCCGATGCCTGTTCCCGCAAGCTACAATGAACTCACAGAGGATTTAAAAGTTAAAGAACATGTAGGTAACGTATGGTATGAACGAGAGTTTTACGTGCCTGAATCCTGGAGCGGCAAAAGAATCGTGCTTCGTTTCGGCAGTGTTACTCATTACGGCAAAGTTTGGGTCAACGGACATGAAGTCATGGAGCATTCAGGAGGGTATACACCTTTCGAAGAAAATATTGCGCCGTATGTTCGGTTCGATTGTAAAAACAGAGTGACCGTAATGGTAAATAACGTATTAGACTTAACCACAATTCCTATTGGAGAATTGGAAATCAGAAAAAATAGTGCAGGCGAAGAAATCAAAAAACAAAATTACTTCCATGATTTCTTTAATTACAGCGGTATTCACAGACCTGTAAAGCTATACACGACATCCGAACAATATGTCAAGGATATTACGATTCAAACGGAGGTAACCGATCGAACAGGTATTGTTAAATACGAGGTACAAGTCGAGGGCTCTTCCAAAGTTCAAATTCGTATTCTAAATGAAGATGAGATACTTGTCGGTGAAGCAACAGGAATTAATGGCGTCATTCATGTAAATGATCCGGTGCTTTGGGAACCAGGGGCTGCATATCTGTATACGCTTCGGGTACAAGTACTTAGTCCAGATGGTCAAATCGTGGACACCTATGATGAAACCTTCGGGATTCGTACGGTAAAAGTAGAAGGCACTCAATTCATGATTAATGGAAAACCATTTTATTTTAAAGGTTTTGGGAAACATGAAGATACTGACATTCATGGCAAAGGATTAAATGACGCTATAAACGTAAAAGATTTCAGTTTGATGAAATGGATTGGAGCGAACTCATTCCGGACGTCTCACTATCCGTATTCCGAAGAAATCATGCGAATGGCCGACCGCGAAGGTATTGTGGTCGTAGATGAAGTTGCTGCTGTAGGATTGCATTTGACACTAGGCGGCTTCATGTCATCACAGAAAAGGAATACTTGGGATACCGTCCTATCGCAAGAAAGCCATAGAGAAGCGATCAAAGAATTGATCGGGCGCGATAAAAATCACCCAAGCGTAGTGATGTGGGTTGTTGCCAACGAACCTGCGGGCGAGGAAGAAGGCGCCTATGAATACTTTAAACCATTGGTTGACCTTACTAGGGAACTTGACCCAACTCGTCCGCTTACCATAGTCAGCTTCCTTGCAGCAACTCCAAAGGCTTGCAAGATTCATACCTTAAGCGACGTGATTTGTTTAAATCGTTATTACGGTTGGTATGTAAATAGCGGCGATTTAGAAACAGCCGGAATGGAACTAAAAAAAGAATTGCTTGAATGGCGGGAAACAGCTGAAAAACCAGTATTCCTAACAGAATTTGGCGCAGACACGATGCAAGGACTTACCTCATCTGTACCGACCATGTGGACGGAAGAATTCCAATGTGAATTCTTGAAGACATACCACCAAGTGTTCGACGAGCTTGATTTTGTAATCGGGGAGCATGTCTGGAACTTTGCCGATTTCGCAACCAAACAAGGCATTATGAGAGTTGAAGGCAATAAGAAAGGTGTATTCACCAGAGATCGAAAACCAAAGAAAGCAGCTTATTTACTTCGTGAAAGATATCAGAATATCAAAAACAATTATGAGAAAACCTCTATCGAGGCCATTCAAAGATGAGCGACCGCGTTTAACGAGGAGAGACTTTGGTCTACGACCAAAGATCCCTATATTAGGTTTTATCGCCAATAAGAAAGCGGTTTTCGGGAACCGAAAACTTATACTTTCTTATGTGGTTAAAAATAACCGATTCAAATAAGAAAAGGACAGTCCGAATCTCATTCGACTGTCCTTTCATTGATTGAACTGATCCATATATTACTTATACAAATTTGTGAAAATGTTATACATCAAAACAGCTGCTTGGGCCCTATTCGTAGTATCTTTAGGATGAATAGCATTATCATAACCATGAACAAGCCCCATCTCGATTAGTGCAGCCACGCTATGAACCGCGTAATCCGATACATTTGTATAATCACTAAATTGTTTTAGTTGTTCTTCGTTTGAATTGGTAGTCATTTGTCTCGCTACTCTCACCGTACGCTCTGCCAACACAATCATGTCTTCTCTAGTGATTGGTTCGCTAGGTTTAAATAAATTATCGCCTACTCCTACCGTAATCCCAATTCCTCTTGCGATTCTCAAAGCTTGGTCGTAGTAATCGCCTTCACGTACATCTGCAAATTTGTCTCCCATTCCTCTACTGCTGTCTAGCTCTAAAGTGCGTACTAATAAGACTAAAAAGTCCGCGCGTGTGACTGGCTTGCCAGGGTCAAATGATTTGTCCGAACTTCCGTTGATAATTCCTTTAGAAGCAAGTACTTCGATCTGGTTTTTTGCCCAATCCAAGGAAGTAATATCATCAAACGTCTTTTGAACAAATGCTGTTGCATATTTACTAAAGTGTGTTGTCGTAAATACAACTGTACCCGTTTTCGAATCATATCTGCCATTTGGTACCGGGATCGTTTGTCCATCGTCGGACAAAAACCATACAACGATATGCTCAAGGTGCTGCTTTTCATTATCATTCGGCGAATAAGGCATGCGTACTGTCACTGGAGCATTCGGATTGTTCCAGGCTATAATCTTCTCGCCAGCTTGTACGCTTATTTCAATGGCTGGCCGGTCTCCAATTCGATTCATCACATTATTATCCAGCTTGCTGACATCCGCTTTCCCGATTTTCAGCGTGACACTGTCGCCAGATAGTTCATCTGCATGAAACATATTATTTCGGATGTATACCGATGCAAGAGGCGATACAACTTGTATTTGAACCGAGTACACGCTATTTGAGAGCAACTTCGATGGAACTTGCAGTTTATAGGCTTCCGCACCCGGTACTTCCTTCATGTCAATTTTGATATTCTTGATTCCATTTTCATTTGCTGCTACCTGTTGAATTGCCTTTTCCCAATTGGCTTCACTTAAGGCAAAGGTTGCCGTTTTCGTTGCCACGTCCATTTTTGCATCCCCGGTTTGCAAGTGAATGGTTCCCTCGCTAGCTTGGCCATTTTGCGTGATATCGCCAATACCACCCGAATTTCCACCCGAACCTCCGCTCATGCCTCCTGTTGATGGTGTTGAATCACCGTTATTACCGTTACTACTCGAGACGATCGAGGCGGTTACCATCGCATCAACATTGTTCGTATTATAATTCAATTTACTATCGACATGCTTCACGCTTTTCAGTTGAAGCCCAGCGCTCCCTTGACGGACCGTTTTAAATGTTGCGGTGGCAAGATTTACAGTTCCATTCTCACCCGGTACTTTGCTAACCTTGGTAAACGCAAATTGCAGATGATTGCCATTCACCTGAGGATCGACTGAAAACCCTCCGGAAACACCGCTTCTAATTCCTATAAACTCAAGCATCGTATTATCGAAATCGAGATTCAGTTCATAAGCATACAGATCAGTGACATTGTTTCCCGTGACGGTAACCTGAATCTCATTCCCTAGCGTCACCTGAGAGTTATTCAGCCCCAAGGAAAATGATTGAGTAGTCTCAGCAAAAGCAGCCTGCGGCAGCAAAAACACGATACTAAGCAATACAATTAAGCAGAATGACTGTAAGTTTCGTCTCACTTTGAAGACCATCCTTTCGATAAAAGCAGGGAAAAGTCTCTAAACTTTCCCCCTGCCTTTACATTTGTATGATTAAATTAGTCGTGCTACCATGGCTAAATCGATAATATCGATAATGCCATCATTATTCAGATCCATTAACTGATAATTAGTCCAATTCACATCACTTAATTTCTTACCGTATGCAGCGGCATTGATACCCAAGTCACCGATGTCCATCACGCCGTTACCGTTAAAATCAGATTTATAGTAGGTTTGAGAAACATCGCCCAGTTGCGTCGTTACCCCATTCGCATTAGATACAACGATGCGTATTAAGGAAATGGGGTTCGCCGACTGTATGTTTGTTTTTGCTTTCATTTGGATACTTAGCAAATCACCCTCCGTTTTGACAGCATTGCCTGACCCTAAGCTTGCGAGCAGAATTCGTATTAAACCGGGCTCGATTTGATCTTGTTTTACAACAGATAAGCCTGTTTTCAAGGACTGCGCACCAACAAATTCGTACTGAGTCGGATCAAAATTAAGTGTCAGATCCTGCGCGTAAACTGCCTGATAAACACTGCTTGTTACATTTTTCAAGCCGTAGTTCAAGCTAAATGTTTCTCCGGCTGTTGCGGAAATTTTTCCGGTCAGTGTAGCCATTTTCCCCACCGTGAAGGAATCGGTCAACGTGATGTTGTTCGAGGAGTTGCCTACGTACACCTTGTAATTACCATCGAGAGTCTTCCACGCGTCAGCGTCAGCGTCCCAGATGGAGAGAGGGTGGTTCGAAGCGGCCGGGTCGATGGTGATAGTAACCTTCTTCTCCTCACCGGGAGCGAGCCAGATCTTATCGAATCCCACTAGGCGCTTTGGCGGCTGGTTCGCGTTCTCAGGCAGACCCAGGTAGACTTGAGGCACTTCAGCACCCGCGACGGATCCAGTGTTTTTCACGAAGATTGATACCTGAATTGGTTTAGTCCCATCGTTTGTTTTCTGTGTGACTTCAAGCTTAGAAATCTTGAAATTGGTGTAAGAAAGGCCGTAACCAAAGGCAAATTGTGGAGTGATACCTTGAGCATCATACCAACGGTAACCCATTTTCTGATCCTCGGAGTAGTACACCTGGGGAATCACGCCAGTACCGCTACCGACACCGGGGTAGCGCTCGACGGTACTCGTGGGCGTGTCAGCCTTGGAGACAGGGTAGGTCACCGGGAGCTTACCGGATGGGTTGGATAGCCCGAAAAGCAGGTTGGCAACAGCGTTGCCGTCCTCCTGGCCCGGGTTCCAGGCTTCGAGGATCGCTGGGACTTCGTTGATCCATGGCATGAGGACAGGGTCGCCGTCCTTGAGTACGAGCGCGGTGTTCTTGTTCGCAGCTGCGACAGCGGAGATCATCGCGTCCTGGTTGTTCGGCAAGGAAAGGTTGGGACGATCCCTGCCCTCGCTGGTCACAACGCCGGCCATGAGGATCACGACATCGGCATTCTTCGCTGCAGCAACAGCCGCTTGGAGGTTGCTGTTGTCATCGGCCACGATCACCTTCGTGATCGTCGCGTTCGAGCCCAGCTTCGCTAGGGTATTTTGCAGGCCCGCAAGCGGGGCAACCGTGTATAATGGCGAGACCCGTGAGCTGCCGCCGCCACCGGCTACTGCAGCATCGGCGAAGGTTGCCTGGCCGATCAGGGCGATTGACTTCACGGAGGACTTGAGCGGCAGAAGGTTACCATTGTTCTTCAACAGGACTGCAGTCTGCTCCGCGATCTCACGGGACTTAGCACCGTTGACCTGAGCGTCGATGGTGCCCTGCACGGCCGGCCGATCAAAGACACCGAACTTGAACATTTGTACGTAGCGGTGGTCGAGTGCCTGGTTGATCGTGTTGATCGTGAGGCTTCCGTCGGCGAGTGCCGCTTTAATTCTCACGTTCGAGAACCACGTGCCGGACTGCATCTCAAAATCCAAACCGGCATTAAGCGCATTGGCTGTCGAGTGTGTTGCGCCGAAGTCGGACTGGACGTAACCCTTGAAGCCCCACTGGTCACGCAGTACGGTCTTTAGCAGGTACTCGTTCTCACATGCGTAAGTGTTGCCGACCCGGTTGTAAGAGCACATCAACGAGGCGACTTTGCCATCCTTGACTGACATCTCGAACGGCAGCAGATAGAGCTCGTGAAGCACGTTCTCGGCGATGTTTACGCTAACCGTGCCGCGGTTCTGCTCCTGATCGTTGAGCACGTAGTGCTTCGCCATCGCGATGACGTTGTTGTCTTGAATCCCGTGGATTTCGCTCGAAGATAAGAGGCCGGCGAGGTAAGGGTCCTCACCCATGTACTCGAAGTTGCGGCCGCCTTCCCCTACGCGTGCAAGATTCATGCCGGGCCCTTCGAGCTCGTGAAGGCCGAGCGTCCGAGCCTCGCCACCCATCAAGTTTCCGAAGGAGTACGCGAGGTTAGTATCGAAACTGGCCGCGAGCCCGAGCGCGACGGGCAGAGCGGTGGCCTTGTCCTGCGGGTTACAGTCACCGCCACCAAGACCGACGGGACCATTGGTGATCCGGAAATTCGGGATCCCGAGCTCGGGAATGCCGTTAACGTGCCGAAACGTATTTCCACATTGAGGAAGCTGCGGGTTAGTTCCGGGACTCCCTGCTAGCTGCTGGATCTTCTGGTCCAACGTCATCGCGTCGATGAGAAGTCCGGAACGCACCTCTGGAGTGAGCGACGCATTCAGCCAAGGCGTTGAAGGATTCGTTGTCTCTGCGGCAACGGCGCTGCTGGCGATGGTGCCACTGGCGATGTTGAAAGTCAATGTCAAAATAAGTGAAGTCAATGTAAGTTTTTTTGAAAGAAAATTTGAAGCCAAACCGAATCCCTCCTAATGGTATGATTGCTCTCGGCAATTGCCGAGGTAGATGGGACAAGGGTTTCCTCATTCCACCAAATGAAATTCCCTCATTAATATAGAAGAAATTGGATGAGTGTTGAATCCTATATCTTTTTCACTCTGATCAATATCTTTTCATCTTAATAAAGGCAGGGAGATATGATATAGCCTCCCCCTGCCTACCATCTAATTAATTAAATTTGCTACTGTTGCAAGATCGACCACGTCAACCTTACCATCATTGTTCACATCCGCTAAACGATATTGGGCCCAATCTGCACTGCTTGATTTCTTTCCATATGCCGCTGCAACGATACCTAAGTCACCAATGGTCACTTTACCGTCACCGTTCAAATCGCCTTGCGTGTAACTAACCGTTACACTTTGAGAAACGAGGGCCAACTGAGTTTCATTACCGGTTCCATCTGATAGAACGATTTTAGTTAAGTTAACAATGGCAGGAGGCGTTGCAGCTGATTTTGCTTTAAATTGAAAGCTTAGTAGATCGCCATCCGTTTTTATCGCATTGTCAGATCCCAAGCTTGCGAGTAGAATACGTACTTTTCCCGCTTCTGTCACGTTAGTGCTGACAATGGATAAACCTGATTTCAATGAATGCGCATCAATAAATTCCAATTGAGATGGATCATAACTAAGTGTAAGATCCTGCGCATATACACCATTAGTAACACTTTGTTGTACATTATTCAGTCCGTAATTCAAGCTGAAGGTTTTTCCTATCGGTACGGAATTATTTCCTGTTAGTGAAGCACTAGAATAAGATAATCCAAAACCGAACGTGTAGTCGTTACCAACCGCATTCGTATATGCGTAGTGGAACTTCTCTGCGTAGCCCGGCACATCCGACGCGTTGTTCACAACGGCTTCCTGGTTAGCCGGAATCGTGATCGGCAGATGCCCGGCAGGGTTGAAGCGTCCGCGCAAAACGTCAAGTAAGGCATCGGCCTTGACGTCGTAGGTTGCCACGACCGCTGCAGCTTCGGGCTCAATCTCGTTGATAACCCATGGATTGGTCATATTGATCACGAGGGCGGTAGGGACGGCTGCTTCAATCTGCTTGACTCTGTCGACGTCGATGCCAGTGAGTGGGCCCAACTGGATCTCAACCGTTGAGTTGTCTGGGTACTCGTATGGGCTCGGCCGAACCCACACAACAGCGGCGTTCGCTTCCGCGAGCGTGCCCACAATGGTCACTGATGGGTCCTTCGTGGCGATAAGATTCTTAAGCGCAGTGGTCTGCACGGCACTGTTTTTACCGTTGAAAACCTCCACGTATAGCTTCGTAGCAGCGATGCTTGCGTTGGTCAGCGGCAGCAGACCCTTGTTGTTGCGCAGGAGCGTGACCGACTTGCGGTGCGCCTCATCGGCTCGTGCTTGGGACGCTGCTGAGCCGGTGATCGCTTGGGCATCTGCCGGGTCGGTGTACGGGTTCTCGAAAAGTCCTAAGTTGAACATCTCCGTAAGCAGGTGCGCCACAGAGGGGCTAAGGTCCTGTTCTTGGATCAGGCCCTGGTTGACCGCGGAGATGAGCCCGCTCGGGTCGTTGTTGTCCGAGAAGATGTTCGCCCCGGCCTTGATTGACTTGGCGAACTTCTGCTCGATCGTCAGGTCATGCACACCATAGTCACGGTTCGTCAGAGGGCCGCTGTCGGTGTTAACATAACCAGTAAAACCCATCTTGCCCCGCAGCAGGTCAGTGATTAAGGTCTTGTTGTAGGCGCCAGCCACCTCCTCGAACTGCTGATTCGCGGAGTACCGCATCTCACTCGGGAGCTGTTCAGCGCTGAGCTCGTTGTTAGGGACGTTGTAGTAGGACATGACCGAGCTCACACCCGCATCAATCGCTGCCTGAAACGGCGGGAGCTGATATTTGAAGAGGCTGCCCTCCGTTGGGTAGACCGCCCACTTACCGGGCTCGTTGTGCGGGTCAAGACCTCGGAGCACCGCGCCATCACCGACGAAATGCTTAATGGTCTGGGCCACAGACGTGCTGCTGAGCCTCTCTCCCTGGAAGCCGAGGACCAGCTCACGGGCAATCTTCGAGTTCAATTCTGTATCCTCGCCGAAGGTGCCGGAAATACGGCGCCAGCGCGGTTCAGTCGCGACCTCAACTTGGTAGCCATAGTTCTTCTGGATGCCAGACGAGCGCCACTCTTTGCTCGCGATCTCCGCGAAGTCGCGGATAAGTGGTAGGTCTCCCGTTGCCGCGAGGCCCAGAGTGCCGGGCCAGGTGGAGAACTGTCCGGAGGCCTCACTGATGCCAAACTGGAGCTGCTCGCTGGAGTGATTGCGGGGATTAGAGGTAAAGACGATCGGGATGCCCAGCGGCGAAGCCTCCGCTATCTGTTGGTACGAATTCGCGCGTGTGGCTAGATCGAACGCCGTAGGGTTGTCGCGAATGATGAGATAGCGGATGTGACGGTTGTTGATGAAGTCGTTGATAGCGTTAGCTTGCGGCAGGGAGGTAATCTGCATGATACCAGCCTTATCCTGCAAACTCATGCGCGGAAGGAGGTCTGCCACGCGCTGCTCAGTGGACAAGCGCCAGTCCTCGTAGGGGTCTAATGTACCGCTCCCATTTAAATCTTTGAATGTTTTGCCATCGATTGTCAGGATGCTCTTTACATGACTGGAGATTACAGGCTGAATCGGACCAGCTGCCTCACTTTCATTCGATACAAAAAAGGGTGCTGATAGCAAAAACATAACATTTGACGATAGCAAAATTTTTTTAAATTGCTTAGAGTTAAAAGTCATTTTCTTTCCCCTCACATTCATTTTAATAAAATCCTTTCAATAAATATGAAGTTTTAAACTATCCAGAATGTCGTGGACTTCTACGCATGTGTTCACCCCCTTTAGTTATGCTCCATACATACAAGCCTTTTTTTCAACCGACATGAAAGCGCTTTAAATAATTTGGTCTTAAAAATTCAAGATTTTATCTAACTTATTCACCCCGCTTACTTGGTATAAACCGATTATAGAGATAATTGGAATAGCCTGGAATCCATTATCTTTCTCACTTTGTACAATATCTTTTCAGTAATTGATTCCAATCAGTGACAAGTCTCCAAATTTGGTTCCGACGGTATGCTGATGTATTGTACTTATTCTCAGTTAGACGCATTCTTAAATTCTGTAGGGGATACGCCTGTATATTTTTTGAAGCAGAGACTGAAATAATGCGGGTTCCTAAAGCCTACCTTCTCAGCAACCTCATACGACTTCAAATCAAACATTCGAAGCAGCTCCATAGCCTTTTTCATACGCAATTGATTAAGGAAATCACTAAAATTAATGTTTTTTTCCTTCTTAAAAATGATACTTAAATAGGTAGGACTGATGTGAACAATGCTCGAAACATCCTGTAAAGAAAGGCCCTCTTGATCATAATGCACCTCCATATACGCCACAGCCCGATGGATCACCTTCTTCATCTGGCTATCGCGTTGATGATTGACGATGGCCACTAATTGAATCACGAGCTGACGGATAAAATTAAAAATTTCATAGACTGTTTGCATCTGCTGCTGCTTGTTGTAGATCGAATAAAAATCATCTAGTTGTTTTGCATGCACTTCTAATTCTTTGTACATGACGACGGTAATTTCAACCCCGATTAGACGCACTCTTGATAAGGAAATCGATTGGCTCTTGATGATGGACTGCTCCATGGTACTTAATATGGAAAGCGCCTCCCCCTCCAAGCCCAACTTTACTTTTGAGACCAGTTCCTTCTCTAAACCGTCAAATTCGGTTGATTCACTGTGAGGTGCCAGACCGATATCCGCAACCGTCAATACACGATTTGTCCCCAAAATATGACGGAATTCCAGCGAAGAACGGGCATCCTGATAGGAAAATGTAATTTCTGCAGCCTGCTCATAAGCAAAACCAATGCCTGCCGTTACTGTGGTTTTCAAAAATTTTTCGACATTGGTACGGATGGTTTCCGCAATCTCATAAGCCTGACGTTCCGATTCCGCCTGATTACCTTCTGCAAATACAATAAGTACAATCTCGTCGTCAATGGAATTAAACACAAGCCCCTTCCCCAAGCTTGCAAGCGTTTCTTCAGAAACGTTGATCACACAGTACTTAAGCACTTCTTTTCCAAAACGGTTCTGGTAATCGGGGTAGCTATAGTCATCCGCCTTCAGCAAAATGACCACATAGCTGGCAGCTTTAAGCTGAATATCTAGGAAGCCGATACCCGACTTTATTTCCTGTGGATCCAGCTTCCCGTTGATCAGCTTTTCCAAAAATTGCTGTCTCAAAAGAGGCATTCCTTCAACGACCTTCTGCTTCATTTCGGACTCATATTCAAGCTCCTTCATTGCACGTTTTGCCGTTTCAAGCAACTTCTCACCATCAACGGGCTTTAACAAATAGTCAAACACCTTAAGTTGTAGCGCTCGCTTGGCAAATTCGAAATCATCGTAGCTCGTCAGCATCAGGATTTTGGTCTCTGGATAAACTTTAATTACCTGCTCAGCCAACTCGAAACCGTCGACAAATGGCATGCGGATATCGGTAATAATTAAATGTGGCCTTCTCTCAATGACGAGCTTCATACCTTCCTCACCATTCGCTGCAGAGCCTACCAATTCAAAACCATTAGCGTGCCATTCGATGTTTTTACTTAAACCTCGGGTAATAATGACTTCGTCATCAATAATTGCAACCTTATACATACCGGGTCCTCCCTAGAGTTTTACTTTAGTAAAACTTACTTCGTTAGCATTAACTAGAGAAAAGCTTGTTATCTGAATGTGACGATTGCTACGGTTCCCGTTTCATGATTGCTCTCATAACTGAGCCCATATTTCATGCCATAATTCAACTGCAGGCGCTTGTGCACATTATAAATACCGAGGCCCGCTCCTTCCTCCCCAGTGCTCTTGTCCGACAAAGAGTCGTTAATTTGGGCAAGCTGTTCGGCGGACATACCCGCACCATTGTCCTCAATACGGATCACACAATCTTCACCTTGGATAAAGCCATTGATCCGGATATGGCCCTTTTTACGAATTTTCTTCATCCCATGATAAATCGCGTTCTCAACGAGCGGTTGAAGGGTCAGCTTCACAATTTTAAAATCCAATAAAGCCGCTTCCAGATCTATTTCATATGTGAAGCTGTCCCCGTAGCGTAACTCTTGAATCGTAAAATAATGATTGATATGCTCGATTTCCTGAGACACTGGAATAATCTCGCTGCCTTTACTTATCGAGATACGAAAAAATTCGGAGAGCGCTGATACCATCTGGCTGGCTTCTTTTTTTTCATCCATTTCGATTAGATGCTTGATAGAATACAGCGTGTTATAAAGAAAATGCGGCCTGATTTGAAACTGCAGCGCTGCTAATTCCGCCTTCCGTTTCTTTTCCTGCTCTTTCTCTATCTGCTTAAGCAACTGTTTGATCCTATGGATCATATCGCGTATACCCCTATTCAGGACGCCGATTTCATTTCGCGACAGTTCCCTGAATTCGATGTCCAGGTTGCCTTCTTCGATCGTATTAATTTTTCGCGTGAGTTGAATGATCGGCTTTGTAATAATGTTCGCCAGAAAGTTGGAGAAGAAGATCACAATCACAAACAGAATGAACATAACCGCTAGGATAAGGTATTTGATATAGCTCACTTTTTTGAGTAATTCATCCTTAGGTACAACCGCAGCAATTTTCCATTTGTTGATTCTTAACGTATCGTAAACAATCAGCATATCCTTCCCATACTCGTTGGAAATTGTGATTTGTCCGGATCCTTGCGTGGTTTGCAATATGTTCTGCTGCAATTCCGCATCCTTCATCTCATATTTCCCCTCGGTTTTCTTGTAGGAGATAATTCCGTCCTCGCTAACGAGGCATAGAAAACCATTTTTACTGATCGTCGGATTACTTAATATCGTTTGAAAAAATGAATCCTTTATATTAAAAAGAATAACACCTTTACTATGTTCCACGTCTCTGCCCAGCAGCTTATATAAGCTAACCACTTTCCCGCTATTATTCTGTTTAAACGAAGCCGTAATCGGATCGCTATGCAGCGTTAGCCAATGAATAACAGAAATCGAGTCGGTTGCTTGCCTAAGCTTATAAGGCTCAAGCGAAATCTTTACTTGTTCGATCAGGTCATCTTTTCTGAAAAATGCGGGTCGGTCATAATTGTAATAAAGCAGCGTCGAATCGATCATGGCTCTATCGGGAGAGGCTCTGTTCAAAACTTTATTCAATTGCAGATAATCATCTGATTGCAGATTATAAAAAGGGTTGTCCGTGCGTATCGTAATATCGGATAAATCAGAATCACTATCGAGAATCGTCAGACTCGTCACCACATCGGTTAATTTATCATTTAGAAAGCTTTGGGTTTGGGAGACGGTATCGGAAATACTCATAAATGCATTTTGCTGCAGCTGATCGGAAGAGAGCAGGTAGGAAAATAATCCTGTAATAAAGACAAACAGCATTATAATTGGGATAAATATCAATAGTATGGTTGATTTCAACGAACGATTCCGAATGAAAGACAAGATAAACCCCTCCATGGTGTTAATCACAAGACTTAATTGAAAAGAGGGCTATTGGACTTAAAATGAAAGCTAACCCATCCGGCCATTATCATTAACTCGTCGGATGGGTTGTGTTAAATTGCTGCCAGGACGGCTCGGACGGCTTTAGCTATTTCTTAATACTGCTTTTATCATATTCCGATTTTGCCTTTTCCATCGAGCTGGCCCAACTATCAAGAAAGACTTCTGCTGTCATCGTTCCGCCCATTACCTTTTGGAAATTAGGCTCCAAAGTCTGAACCAAGATGCTGCTGTAATCCGGCAAATAGATCGGTACATCCAATACAACCGTGTTTTTGTCAGCCATTACATTTGCGCCGTCTTGAATATGTTGTGATTTCTTCACATAGTCGCTTTGCAACGCGTCTATGTTAATAGGCATCTGTCCAATTTTTTCATTCCAATACGCCTGGGATTCACTAGAGAGAATAAATTTGAAGAATTCCCACGCTTCTTGCGGATGCTTGCTGTTTTTGAAAATACCATAACCATTTGCAGTTGGAGCCACGATCGTTTTGCCGGTGTTTGATTTCGGTAAAATCGTTGACGCGAATTTCCCTTCACCGAGTGATTGTAAATGGTTGTTGTAAGAACCAAAGTTATGCTGAACCATTGCAGCTGTTCCGGTATCAAACGTAGCTACCATTTCCTTATAGGCATTGGTAATATCACTCGTTGGGGTATATTTTTTATACATTCCTACATATTTTTTCATAAATTCCAGGTTCTTAGGATCATTTACCGTGGCTTTTCCCTTGGCATCAAAGTAATGCTCCACACCGGAATAAGCATACATCGCAGTAGTCAACTGATTGATACTTCCTGAACCACCACGGATGGTGTAACCAAATTGATTCTTTCCTGTATCGGTCAATTTCTCAGAATCTGTGAAAAAGTCGTCCCATGTTGTAGGCGGCTTTAGACCAGCTTGTTTGATCAAATCGGATCGGTACCAGAAGACATCCATATACATGGTTCCAGGAATTTGATACAGCTTCTTGTCAGGCACTAATGTGCGGTTATAATCGATAAGACTTTTGGTGATTTTGTCCTTGTCATTCCATTTATCGAAGAAAGGATCCAATGCTAAGAGTGTGCCTTTGGCGGCAAAGTCGGAGATCCAAATCCCAGTGACACCGCCAATATCCGGTGTATCGTTGGAGGCTATTGCAACATCATACTTTTGCTTGGCCGAGGAGAATGGAATCCCAACATATTCAACCGTAATGTTTGGATTCTTTGTTTGAAAACGGTTAATGATTTCCTGTAAAAAAGGCGTGCGATCAGGTCCGGCATTTTCATCCCAGAAAACGAGCTTTACATTCTCTGCTGGCTTAGCCGTGACGGCCGACTTCGTCGTTTCCTCGGGCTTCCCGCTGGCTGGATTGCTAGTGCTGCTCGTGCCGGCTCCGCAGGCGGACAAGAGCACTGAAATACTGAGAGCTCCCAAAGTAAGAACCGAAGCTGTTTTTTTAATCATGCTTTCAACATCTCCCTTTAAATCTAATTTTATATAGGCTAATTCCCTAGGGAAATTAGTTCAAACTTAGCCTTTGACGGCTCCTGAGCCCATGCCCTGAACGAGATATTTCTGCACAAAACCGAATAATATCACAGCAGGAACCAAAGATATAAGACTTCCCGCAGCAAGAGCACCGTAATGGATATCGAACTCTCCCTGCATATAGCGTAAGCCAACTGGAAGCGTGAACAGTGCCGGTTTACTAATGAACATTAATGCAAACAAGAACTCGTTCCAGGCACTAATGAAGGTGAAAACCGTGGTCGCAACTATACCGGGAAGCAGGATCGGAAAGATCACAAGAAAGATCGCTTTTAGTCGGCTACAGCCATCCACCATTGCAGCTTCCTCCAACGCCTCCGGGATATTACTAACGAACCCGCTCATAAGTAATGAATTGAAAGGAAGTTGAAATGTACTGTAGGTAATAATAAGTGCAAGCAGATTACTCGTTAGCCCCATTTGTTTGAAGATCATAAATAACGGAATCAGCAGCATTGCGCCTGGTACAAATTGTGTACATAGCAGCATGATCATGAAGGCGTTCTTCCCTTTGAATTTAAATCGGTTGATCGCATACCCTACCAATACCGAACAAACAAGCACAATAATGACAGTCATTCCTGAGACGAATACGCTATTTTTGAAAAAAACCGAAAACCCGACATTTTTCCAGGCAACGACATAATTTTCAAAAGTGACTCTCTCTGGCCAATAACGGATAGGCAGCCTTGTAATTTCTCCCTCCTGCTTGAGGGATGTCACGATGGCCCAATATAGTGGAAATAGGGTGAAAGCCATCGCCAATAGAAGAGGGAGTCTCAATACGAACAATCGATCCAATTTTCTCAACATCTGTCTATCCCTCCGTGCCATAACGACTCAGTTTCAAGTAGCCCATTGCAAACACAAGTAGAATTAAAAAGCTGATTACGGTTAAGGCCGAGCCATAACCAAAGTTCTGTGAGATAATCGCTTGATTAGCCACATACATCGTTAATGTCGTAGTTGCGTTAGCCGGACCTCCACCTGTCATCGTATAAATCAAATCAACATTATTGAATTCCCAAACTGCTCTTAACAGGGTGGAAAGAATAATCGAATTTTTCAAAAATGGAAGCGTAATATGGATGAATGACTTCCATCGTCCCGCTCCGTCAACCCTCGCCGATTCGTACAAATCCTGCGGGACCGTTTGCAATGCCGCTAGCATTGTAATCGTGAAGAAAGGGATGCCTCTCCAGAGTTCTGTGATGATCACAGCGGGAAAGACTGTGTTCAAGTCCGCCAGCCAAGCGAAGTTTTTTTCGATGAACCCGAGTTTAACGAGCAGACTGTTGATAAGCCCCATATGCTCGTTGAAGAGCAGCGACCACATCGTTGAAGTAATAACCCCGGAGACTGCCCAAGGCATAATCGAAATCGATCGGAACAAACTACGAAAAGCAAACGTCTGCGTTAAGAGCAGGGCAATCAGCAGTCCGAATATGAGTTGAAATACAACTTCGATGGATACCCACTTGAAGGAAATCAGCAAGCTGGAGTAAAACAATTCATCCTTACTGAAGATGGCTTTAAAATTATCCAAACCGATAAATCCGTTATAATACGGCTTGGCTGGATTAAAATTCTGTAAGCTGTAATAAAACACATTCACCATCGGGTAAAATAGGAAACAAATAATGAGTAGAACGGCTGGAGCAATCAACATATAGGGCATCCAATACGTTCGTTGGCGTTTCTTCCGGTTTTGCGTTGGCCGGATTGTCGGACTGGTAGGCAGCTTGTCTGTGTAGGTCGTATTAGTGCTCATTCGTTTCCTCTCTTTCATCATGAATTACAGAAGAGTACGGTGAATACGGAGGAGTTGCAGCTAGCTTAGCTTTCACTGACCTATCCGCCCCACTCTGTTAGGCATGATATAAATATAGAGGGGATTGGATGAATGCGGAATTCAATATCTTTTTCGGTTTGTTCAATATCTTTTCAACCTATTTCACTTGATAGCCAAATGCTGCTAATTATGCTTCAAGGAGATCGGGAGCATGCTTGTAACTTTATTCCACACTATCCCATTCTTATAAATTTTTTTCTATTTTTTTAATCATATGAGAAATTTCTTACATAAACATTCAACAATTTTTGCAAATACTTAATTATTTTTTCTAAAATAAATTATCATCGAGACCGTTGGCCGTAAGCCACATATCCTCATCTTGTATATCAGACTGTTTACCGATTCGCGCGCGAAATACTGCCCGTCACTTAATCCCCTTGCCTGATTCCATTTATGTCTAAGGTACAAACAACAAACCGGCACTCCTTCGGAGTCCCGGTCCTCATCTTTGAATCTTTATAATTGATTTTTGTTTCGAGTCGCTCCGGCATGGCACCAGACGACGACAATAGGATCTTCTACGCTTGAAATGAGATGGTGATCCTCTCCCGGCTCAATAATGACGACGTCTCCCGTTTTTACAGGGTAATTGTGCTCTTTGTTGATTTCCACCTCGCCTTTGCCCTGCAGGATCAGGAAAGCTTCACAATCTTCGTGTACATGATAGTCGATACCTCCCGGACCGTCGTTCGTATGAGCGCGCGCCCCCGGCTTCTCAAAGGCTAATCCGCCATAAGTGAGGTAATCCCCTGGCATAATATCTTTCAAAATATGTCCTTCCGTAACATCAGCCAACTGTTGTAAACGATACGTTTTCATTAGAAACCACTCCTTTTTTCCATGTTTATGTCATCTAGACGGGCGTAAGGCTGTCAACATTAAACATATGCCCAAAATCGTTATTTAGAGTTCTCGCTAAAATCTCACTCTGTTACGAAAAAGGTGAACGTCTCACCTGCAGATGTCTCAATTTCAAACAACGAGCCATTCAAAATCTTCCATACACGGTCCCCCTGCTGCACGGATACTTGCTGTTCCCCCCAGGGATTGCGCAGCCTGCATACACCACCTAGCGTGGAATCAATGCTCAGCGAGATTATTACGCCGCCTCTGATTACAGACGTCACTTTAAAGCCTCCATGACACCAGAGTGAGAAGGCAGCATTCCAACCGTCAGGGATTGCCGGGAACACATGAATGACCGACTCTCTGCCGGGAGCGCCGGGCTGGCTTTGACAGAGCGCAATCTGCAGGCCGTTCGCCACATTCCCGAGCCTCTGCGCGCTGATGGCGTTGACGCCCTCCCGCACCGTCAGCCGATTATCATAATATTTGATTTTGCCCGTATCCGCATAGTAGCAGTATTCGCGATCGGCGTTCACACATTCCAGCTGTGCCAAAACGGCTTGTTTAAAGCCCTCGGCCATCCCCATACCCGCGAGCATTGTGGCAGCGGAAGACATCTCGGTTGCAGCCCTACCCCAGTCTCCTTCCAACAAATCCTGTTGATAGGCAAGGGTGGCTTTGCCCGTCTTGAACCAATCCGGGTTTACGCTCGCGGTCTCTAAGGAACAGAGTATAAAATCCCGCATCGGATCGGTAGCGGTGTCACGCCGATCGTCAAGCACCTGCCCGATCGCGCCGACCCAAACCGGCTCCTCATTTTCTTTGGTACGATAGACGGCCTCCGGATGATCACTTCGCGGGAGTGGAGCCAGGTTATGATAAAACTCTTCCCAGACCGGACGCAAATCCTGATCCTCATCCAATATATTAGCGGCCTTCAGCAGCACCGGCATGATCCCGTGTAGCGCAGACATCACTTGAATCGTATCTTTGCCCCCGATGTACTTCTCACCGCTAATCGTGTTGTACATATGGTATTTGCCGTCATCCTCTTTTCGCATGTGCGGATAATTGCGCAGGAATTCAGCAGCCCCATTAATCATCGGGTATGCCCGCTCCTTCAACCAGTTCAGGTCTTTGGTGAATTCATAATAATTCCAATAGTGATAGGCGATACCGGCGATGTTCCAAAACATGTGGGTCGTGGATCCAAAGGGGCCCCAACCCTTATCGGAATAAACCAAATTTCCGTGGACCCATGCTTCGTGTCCCTTCCAGTTCCAACGACTTTCATGCGGATGCTTGTTATGCGCGTATTGCTTGAATCTTTCGGAACGTTCCTCCCAAGGCTTAAGCAGCAAGTAAAGCTCTCTCATCTCGGAGGCAATATCTTCGGGCATCTCATCAACACCGTTAAACCAAACGGTTTCGGGGATATAAATCCCCTTGCTGCCCCACTGCTGCTCCGCCGCTTTGGCACAAGAATCATACATTCCCGAATACATGTCAAAATAGGGCTGCATCAATTCATAGTGGCCTGTCGCCAGAACCGCATTGTAATATAACCTGAGGTTGCTCCACCATTGCATCGCCCCCCAGTGTCTCAAGTCTCCGCGAGGGCTTAGCAGCATACCTCCGAAATTGGGAGCAAACTTTCCGCCCCGGGAGTTAGACGCCATCAGATACACATAATACGTATAATGCTTCTCCACAAATTCAGCGCTGCCATCATCGCTGCTTAATTGGATGTAAGATTTTTGCCAAAACTCGTTCCACCAAACCTTATGCTCCTGCAGCATACGCTCATAGCCCGCTTTTCTTGCCGTTTCCAATTGGTTTACTGCCAAGGCAACGATGTCCTCGTTTTCATCAAACGTTGCACTGCTTGCAATGAAGATTTCAAAGTTACCCGTTTCCGGCTTCATGCATAGACGCATTTCCGTATCATTCGATTGCCCGAGCACTTTGTTAACCCTAAAATCAGTAACCGGCGCTTTTCCGCCAAGCTCATCGTTCATCCGAATGACCCCGTCACGGCCGGAGATCCCAACTGCAACGGCCGAAGAGCAGTAATAGCCGGCCTCCCTGAATTCCTGCTTTAAGACCATAACGTCCTTGTGCATGATGAGTTTGGAAACCGCTGAATGATTCTTTGTTGCGACTTCCGAAGGCCGAAGCATTTTCAGCTTGATATTGATGCCTTTCGGACTCTTCCTTCTATCCTCGACCTTGAAGGCAAAAACGTCACTGTGGTCATAAGCGAACGCTTCGAGACCTATGCCGTTACCACGGATATCCGCTGTCGCATCAAAGAGGCTTAAATGCTGGCGTACCGTATCGTCCTGAAACACGTCTTCCCCGTAATCCACAAAATCGATGTCAACAAAAGCGCAGGCATAGCCATAATCCAAATGCCGTTGATTGAAACTGTTCGTGGAGCGGTCACTGGCATACACATCGATGCGATTCACTTGCATTTTTACGGCGGACGGCGATGTCCAAAGGAGGCTTCCCATTTTTCCGTTTCCGATCGGAAGTCCACCTTCACTTCTTTTGACCGTGTGCTCATAATGTAAATCTCCGCGAGAAACAAGCTCTCGATAATTCATAATGAAATCACACTCCTGTGGTTACTTCAGCTTCTATTAGTGCATCTTCTACGGAAACCATTTTGCCGTGTCTCGACGAGACAGCAGCAGCATGCACCAAGCTTTGCGACTTCAAATAATCCCTTCCGCTTGGCCTAGGCTCACGCTTCTCCTTTAATGCAGTTAGAAATTCATCGATCGACAGCACGTTTCCTACCCCATCAAAGGTGTACACTTCATCGGCCTTTCCTTCCTTCATAAGCTGCACTCGGTTGCTCGTTAATACAATCGCGCCTTCCGCTCCTTCGAAACGCCAATCTCCATACCATTCGGTCAGTTTTCCCTTGGCCATCATACTGCCGTGATAATCCACGACCGTCCCGCCGTCTAGCTCCATCCAAGCGCTAAGGTGGATCGTCGTCGCATTCGTCCAGCTTCCTGGCGGATTGCTGTTCATGGCAAACACTTTCACCGCTTCCTGGCCGGTAAAATAACGGATCATATCGAAATGATGAATCGTAACATCTTCAAGCAGTCCGTTGGACAACCGACTGAAATAGGGAACAGGTACCACATGGTAGCGGTCGAATTCGATGTGAACCGATGACAATTGCCCGATGACGCCGCTGTCTAAAAGCTCTTTTACTTTCAGCACCGGAGCGAAGAAACGATAATTCTCGGAAATCATGAACGGGATATTTTTCAGTTCAGCCTGGCCGACAATATACTCCGCATCCTTGATATCGCCTGAAATCGGCTTTTCGCAAAGCACCGGCAGACCATGCTCGAATGCGATTTCATTAATTGCAGTGTGAACATGAGGCGGCGTCACATTAATGACAATATCAGGGTGCTCATTGATAATTGCCTCTTTCAAAGACGAATAAAACGGGGTTTCCGAATCAATCGTTTCCCGGAGCTGAGCGTTCGCTTCAACAACGCATACCGCCTTCACACCCGGATGACGCCTCAATCTCTTATACCAACCAGAACCAAAGTTTCCTAAACCGACTAATACGACCTTCAAATTACTCATCCTCTCTTTTCAATTTTATTTCTGATTAAACACGGTTCTCCGTTATTTCTTGTATTTGTTGTATAGCTCGGTATATTCCTTGATGACATCGGCGCCGCCGGACTGCTTCCATTTCTCAAGCTCTTTACCCCAGCCACTTTCGTCGATAACGCCCATGATGAACTTGATTTTCGCGTCGTCAATGATCTTCTTATTCGTCGACAGCTTTTTCTTACTATCGTCGCTTAGAATGAGTCCATGCGATACGTCGGCAACTCCGTATTGCTTGATTTCCTTAAGCGTCTCCTCCGCCTCTTTGGCGAGCGGCGTTCCGTTGTTGATAAGGTCCATACGCATTGCGAGGTGTTGGACCGGCACGACTTCCTTGTTGTATTTGGTGTCGTCCATAATCTTCTGTACGCCGTTCTCTTCCTTGTAGTGAACCCCGTCAACGCCGAGTATGACCGTCTTCACCATCTTGTCGTCGACCATCTTGTCAAAGAAGCTTAGTATCTTCTTCAATTCCGCTTCTGTTTTGACGCTCGACTTCGGAACCATATACATGCCCAGGTACCCGCTGCCCTTGGCAACCCGCTTCTGGCCAGTCGTCGATACGAGCGCCGGAATGATGTGAACGTCTGCGCCCGGCAGCGTTTTGCCAAGGCCGACGAAAGTTTCGCCACGGTAAGCTTCGACGATGTTTCCTCTGATGCCGATTTTCCCATTGGTCCAATCCTCCGATACTTTGGCGCCTGGCACAGTGGCAAAGTCCTGGTTGAGGATCTTTTCGTCGTACAGCTTTTTCATGAATTTCAAATAGTCCATAAATTCTTTGGTCATGAAATCCGGAATGGCCTGGTTATTGATATAACCCCAGCCATTCGGCGCGCCGAACAGGAGCGGAAACGTGTAGGTGCCCAAATCTTTATTTTCGGTGATGCCCCATGTGTCCTGCTTCCCGTTTTTATCCGGATCGTTCGATGTAAACGCCTTTAACACATTATAATAATCGTCCACGGTTTTAGGCGGCTCTTTGATCCCGGCTTTTTCCAGCCAATCTTTCCGGTAATACATGACGATCCTTTCCGGATAACGGCCCCGGTAAAGCCCAAATATTTTTCCATTGATCCGGGTATTGTTCAGCGTATCTTTATCTAATTTGCTCAGGTTCGGATAGTCCTTCAAGTAGGGCTCGACATCCCAGAAGAACCCGCTCTGCGCTGCGCTCACGATGACCGTATCCTGCGGATTGACGACAAGCATCGCCTGCGGCAGGTCTCCAGATGCCATCGACACGTTTAATTTATCCGTATAATTTGAGTTAAGCACCCATGTGATATCAAGCTTCGTATTCGTTTGCTGTTCAATGTATTTCACAATAGGGTTGTCCGCTGTAGGGGGTTCTGTCGTTTCAAATTGGCTCATCATTTTGATTCGAAACGGCGCTGCCGAATCCGTACTGCCCGCCTTGGACGGTTGGCTGCTGCCTTCAGAACATCCGGTCAATGCCGCAATTAGCAATACTGACACCACGGGTACAATTCGCTTAGAGTCTTTTCCCATGAAACCATGACCTCCATATTTTTATTTATTGGTCTTTCACTCCCGGGACGCCTTTCCTACTCTTTAACTGACCCGAGCAGCACGCCTTTCGCGAAATGTCGTTGCAAGAAAGGATATACAAGCAGGATGGGAACAGTGGATACGACCGTTACGCCCATTTGGATTGTTTTACCCGGCGGAATCACCCCCTCGAAGTTATTTGCGGAATCGCCTATACCGGTTTGTGACAGAAGGACGATTTGACGCAGCCATACCTGGATTGGAAACTTGTCTGCATCATTGATATAGAGAAGGGCGTTAAGAAATTGATTCCAATGCCCGACCGCATAAAACAACGTTAATGTCGCTATCGCCGGCATCGACAGCGGAATCACGATCCGGAACAAGATCTGTGGATCGCTAGCTCCGTCAATCCGGGCCGAATCCTCCAGTTCATCCGGCAGTTGGGCGAAAAAGTTTTTCAATATGATCAGATAGAAGGCGCTAATGGCCCCGGGAAGCAGCAGGGCGCCGTATGTGTTGAGCAGCCCTAGATTTTTCACGACCAAATAGGTCGGAATCATACCTCCGCTGAACAGCATGGAGAAAACGACCATCAGCATGACCGGCTTGCGTATCCGCAGCCGTTTGTTGGCTAAAGGAAACGCCAACAGCGCGGTAAGCACGATATTAATGGCAGTTCCCGCAACCGTAATGAAAATCGTGACCAATAACGAGTGCGGAATAATTTTCGTACTGAAAATGTACTGGTAAGCGGCGAGCGAAAACGTCTCCGGGATGATCACAAAGCTTTTCTGGAGAGCTTCCTCCGGAGCGGCGAAAGAGCCGGTCACGTTGAGCAGAAACGGAACGACCGTAATCAAGGCCAACAGAAATAATAGAAAATAATTGACGCTGTCGAACAGCTTGCTGCCCCATGATCTGTACATATGTATGCCTTCACCTCCTTTCCTGAAAGCTTAGTAAATGCCTTCTTCCCCGAATTTTTTTGCCAGCTGATTCGTGACCATAACCAAAAGAAGTCCAATCACTGACTTGAACATCCCGACCGCCGCGCTGAAGCCGAATTGGCCGCCCAGAATCCCCACCGTGTATACATAGGTATCGAAAACCTCCCCGACTTCCCGGTTCAGCGTATTAAGCATGAGATAGATTTGTTCGAAGCCGGTATCGAGAAACGATCCCAGTCGCAGGATCAGCAGGATGACGATGGTGCTTCGTATTGAAGGCAGTGTAATGTGGTAAAGCTGCCGCCAACGGTTCGCCCCGTCCATACGGGCCGCCTCATAAAGCTGAGGATTGACGCCGGCCAGCGCCGCCATAAAGATAATCGTTCCCCAGACCTGTTTCTTTCCAGATGACTTCCAAGGTAACCATTGACCTAAACCAGCGGGCGCTGTCCAGAAAATGCACCTTTTGAAAACCGAGCGACTGTATGATCTCATTAACGATACCGTTTTGAATCGCAAAGAAAAAATAAAAAAAGCTCACAACGATGACCCACGACAGAAAATGCGGGACGTAAACCAGGGAAACAACAATCCTCTTGTACACTTCATGCCGGACCTCATTCAACATTAGGGCTACAATGATAGGCAACGGGAAAAACAGAAAAATGTTGTAAGCCGCTAAGATCGCGGTATTTCGCAGCAGCATCCAAAAATCAGGACTTGTAAACAAAGCATGAAAATGAGCGAAGCCTACCCATTCACTTTTGGTAATCCCGAGGAACGGCATATAATTCTGAAACGCAATGACCAGCCCCCACATCGGGGCATAACGGAAGATCAGAAAATAAAGTACACCTGGCAACAGCATAAGATACAACCAGTAGTCCCTTTTTACTTCCTTTAAGAACTTGCCCCATGCTCCTTCCGTGTGGGCGACGCTTGGATGGCGACTATTCTGCACCTGTTTTGTCAACGCTTTCAACATGATACCTCCCATCTCGTGTTTGATAACGTTAAGGTACTAGAGGGGCTGCCAATTGTAAATAATCCGTTCCGCAGTTCTCTACTGATCATTCCGTTTCCCCGGTTTTCGCGGATAATCTTCAGCATAGTAACGAAATGATTATCCAAAAAGTCCCCCAATAGCAAAAAAAACGCGCATACCACACGCTCTTTCGAGAACGGGCGGCCTGCGCTGTCCTAGGTCCTTCATCCGTTAAGCTTCACCCAATGATCTCGGTACTGCTTAGGCGTGATCCCTTCCATCTTCTTAAAATAACGAATAAAATTTTGTGAATTGCTGAACCGCAGCTTTTCGGCGATCTCTTGAATTTGATCATCTGTTTCAGCCAGCAGCCTTCTCGCTATATTCAGTCTGTATTGGGATACATAATCGCTAAAGCTGTTCCCCGTTTCTTTTCGGAAAATTTGCCCCAAATAGTTCGGATTATAATGAAGACGGGAAGCGCAGGCTTCTAACGTCAACTCGGAATGGTATTCATCATGGATGATTTGAATCAGTGTTTTAATAATATTCCTCTGCTGGGATTCGCTTCGTGCCAACATTTCCTCCAAGATCGGTTCCACGACATGACCGTATATCCAAGTCTCCATTTCTTGGACGGAAGTCTGCAGCAGCTGATCCAGCTTTTGAAAAATCGGTTTTTCTTTGAACAAGGAAATGAACATTTCATCCGATTGATGAGAAATTTTGATCAAATCCATTAATAACAGAAAAATAAACATGGAACAATACCGGTAGCCATAATGACCCGAACACATTTCCGCAATGATGTTATGAAGCGTTTGATTCGATTGCTCGATGTCACCGAATTTGATCGCATCGATTAATTCTTTCACCATAAAACTGGGGTATTTCCCCATGTTGCCTGATTCGTTCGAATCAAAATCGGAAGCATACAGGATAGCCTCCCTGCCCTGGGTGAACCTTGATTTTAACGCATCCGTCGCCTCGCCATATGCAGTAGAAGCTTCCACCGGCTGGTTGAATGGACGGCTGATTCCAATGCTTATTTGAAGACGCAAGTACTGCTTTACAACCTGCTGGATTGAACGAGACAGTAAATAAAGCTCCTCCTTAAAAGCATCCACATTTTGATGCTCAGCGCCGAGCAGAACGACTTGCATATGATTCATAATGACAGGATTCAGCACTAACAATTCCGAGGCGGTTTCGCCCAGCATATTTTTCACGGCAAATAATAACAGATCGCGGTCTGTATCCTTATAACCGGTATCTTTTAATGTATCGATCTGCACCGTGAGCACATAAAAATGGCTCCAGCCCGCATCACGCCTGAAATTACTTTCGATTTCCTGAGGGTTCATTTCCCCCTGAAACAGCTTAAAAGCAAAAAAATCGTTTAGCTGATTCGTTTGAATATGCAGCTGGCCCTTGAGCTTCTGGCTGTCCTGAAAAAAAGCGTGAATCCGATGATTAATATAATCCATTTCGTTGCTTTGCGACCGGACATTTAATTGTTCCGAGGAGTTGAATGCGACCATATGATACAGCCGTTTGATAGGAGAGTATAGTCTTCGGGTACCGTAATAGGAAAGTACGAAAAACACACTAATCACAACAAAACCTGTGATAAAAATAAACAGACCGATGAATCGGGAGTTTTGCTCGGCCTCTAAGGTCGATACCATCGATAAATAGGTCCATTTGTATTTTTCGGAATGCCGAAAAATGAACGAATATTGGGATCCTTTGATTCTGGATAAGAAATTACCTTGCGGGGTTTGATTCACTTGCCTTTGAATCATTTGGACAAGATGGTTCACGTCTTGATCCCGAAGCTCATACTGCGTAATGTTTCGAATAACTTTGCCATTGTCGTCAATCATTGTCATCTGGCCTAAGTCTTTGCTTGCCATTAACTCACGAAACATATCGTTGCTCGAAATTTTTGTTCTCACGATTCCCTGGAACCGGTCAAACGCTGAAAAAGGCACCCTCAATGTGTACTGGAAAAAATCAGAATCAGCAGATTTACTCCATCTCGAGCGTGAAGCGGCTTGCCTAAACTGGTCAATTTCTTCACGGGTATATACCTCGGTTATCAAGAGTACCCCGCCATTTCGTAAAACCCACCCTTTTTGCAAATTAATAATTTCCAGACTGTTGATGATCGAGGAATGCGAGTATAAAGAGCTGATCTCCGACACCATATTTTTAACCTTTACGTAATTATCATAACTGTTCATCGTTAGGTCATCGTCCAATAAGCTTGTAAAGCTAGGCAGCAGCGTAAATTGTATGATGGCGCTTTCAACAGTTTGCAGCGAATTTTCCAACTGAATCTGCGTCTGAAGGAGTAGTTGTGCGTTTATTTTATCGATCTTCTCGTTCATTAAGCCGGATGTCCTATAATAGGCAATATAACCCAGAAACGAAACGGCAATGATGACCAATACGATATTGAAGGAGAGCAGCTTTACGAAGTAACTTATCCTTTTCATAATCATCCCCCTATTCGACATAAATGCGTATCGCATCCTGGCTTATAGATGCCTCCTTAAACGGATACTCCGAATATTTGAGCAAGTCCTCGTCTGGTTATCCTCACAATCAGATCTTACCACCAGCCTTCACGGAAAGGGATGTAATAAATTATTAAAAGGTTGTCTTTAATTACGATAGGATATAAAAATACCCCCTTATTGCATTTAATTACAATATTTCAATATACCCTTCTGTTCCATGCACGCGAATTCGTTGCCCATCTTTTATCAGTTTGGTGGCATTTTCCACCCCGACAACTGCTGGCAAGCCATATTCACGTGCGATAACTGCTCCATGGGTCATCAATCCACCAACTTCGGTGACTAGACCTTTTATGGAAACAAATAATGGTGTCCAGCCAGGGTCAGTAAAGGAAGTGACTAAGATATCTCCATCTTCTAGATCAGCATGTTCCATACTTAAGATGACGCGTGCTCGTCCCTCGATCACTCCAGAAGAAACAGGCAGACCTACAATTGCATCGGCTGGGAGATTTTCTCTGTTGTACTTACCCGTAATGATTTCACCATCAGACGTAATAACACGTGGGGGCGTTAGTTTATCAAATAATTTGTACTCGTCTTTTCGTTTGCTGATGATCTGGTCATCCAGTTTATTGTTCCGTACGACATCGCGAAGTTCTTCAAAAGTGAGATAATATATGTCTTCTTTATCATTAATAACGCCTGCTAGTACGAGCTGTTCGGCTTCTTTCAGTAATGCTTGCTTATATACAAAGTAGCGACTAATCATACCGTATTTGGGGTATTCACGATAACCGATGAAATTCCGAATTAGACTGATCACTCGTTTTGTCTCGTTGGCTTTTTGTTCACCATCCGGTAATTGCTTCAATCGATCTAATAACTCTTGTTCTTTTTCCAAAGCTTCCTGTCGCCCTTGCTCAAATCTCCGTTTGCCAGCATTAGGCTCAAAGTTTTTGATGTTACCAAGAATCATCGGGACAAGTGTAATTGGTTTTTCACTCCACCGAGTTTTCGTCATATCGATTTCACCGGCACATCGCATTCCGTACTTATTCAGAAAAGCATAGATAGCGGCTTGGGCTTCTTGTCCGCCATCTAATTTAACGAGTTCATCCAAGAAATGATCATCTTTTACCTGTTGTAAATAATCAATCACTTCCGGGTAAGGACGAATCACATCCGCGACATCCAATAGCGCCAGACCCATTTCCGAAGTAATATTGTTTGGCACAGATTGAGAGAGTGTGTCTGCTGCGTTTTTTTCACCTAGCCACTCGTACATTTTTTCATTGATCCATGATGAAGCATTCATAGCAGTCATAAACACAGCCGAACTTTGTGGGTCAAATAAAATCTTTTTTAATTGCTGGATATCTTCTAAAATAAAATCCAATAAATTTGATCCTGATTTCGTTTGGATATTTTGTTTTAACTCTTCTATCGATGTTTGACTACGCTTAATCAAATCAGAAACGATTGTCGGATCGTTCTCGAATTGTGCCAGCATATCTGTATTACTTCTGCCCGGAATCGGTGCTGTTTGATCATTTGGTAACAATTTTATAAAATCTCGCGCTATTATGGTCATGAGTGCGCCTTTTATGAGCGGATCGGATCCCATGGTATTTAATAAAGTTTCCCGGCCGACAGGTGTAGCCAGCCTAGGTGCAACATCAACAAACAATCTCCCTCCGGCTTTACGCATAGGTGCAGGAGTAATTAACAGGTAAAAAGACAATCCCAGTGGTTTTATGGGATCTGTCATCATTTGTTGATGACCAACAGATATATAGACGTGATTTTCTTGATCATTCGCTTCAGGGATAGGGAATAATGTCGTGATTGGCCGACTCTGGACAATATAAAATGTATCGTGGGCCAAACACCATTCGATATCTTGTGGGTAACCAAAATAAGCTTCGATCTGTCTTCCGATGCGTGCCAGTTGTAAAATTTGTTCTTCAGTAAGTGTTTGAGTCTTTTGCTGATCAGGATCAAACTGCTTGGTCTCAGTTCCACCTTCTTTACGTCCATAGATAGCTAATTCTTTGGTTGCTATCCGCTTATTGACGATTTTTCCTTCCTGTACTGTGTAATTATCGGCAGAAACCAAGCCAGAGACCAATGCTTCTCCAAGTCCGTAACTGGCATCGAGGGATAGCACCTTTCGGTTGGAGGTCATTGGATCAGCCGTAAATAAAATCCCCGAAGCCTGTGGGAAAACCATCCTTTGAACGATAACGGATAAATAAACTTGACTGTGGTCAAATCCATTTTGCATACGGTAAATTACCGCGCGATCCGTAAATAGGGAAGCCCAACATTTGCTGATATGCTGCAAGATGGCATCGACGCCGATGATATTCAAAAAGGTGTCTTGTTGACCAGCAAAAGAGGCATGTGGTAAATCTTCAGCAGTCGCACTAGAACGAACTGCATAAGCATGTTCATCACCAAACTGGGAGAGATAGTGAGCAACTGCTTTCACAACATCGGAAGGAATTTCTACTTCCATAATGATTTGTCGAATCTTCCTGCTGATTTCACCAATTTGATCTCGATCTTCTACTTTTAGCATGGTTAGTCGATTGAGCAAAGCATGATACGTTTCGTTTTGTTCGATGGCTTTTTGATATCCAACTGTTGTAACACAAAATCCTTCTGGTACTTGTATGCCTTCTATTTTTGATAATTCCCCTAAATTTAACCCTTTTCCGCCAACGAGCAAAAGCTGCGTTTTTTCCATTTCCTGAAAACCGAGAACCAAAGAACTCATTCAATATCTCTCCTAACCATTAAATTGAAAAAACATTTGACAAGAGTTTACCGGCATGGTACACTTTAAGTGTAAGATGCAATCATTATGTCAATATAAAATGTAATGGCCGTAAGCTGATTATATCATCGTGTCTGATTATATGCAATATGAAAGAACCTGATAAAACTATCCAGGTTTTTTTTGAGGTTCAAATTTGAAATTGACAACGATTTCGGACGCATATTCGGCTAAGAGAACATCAAAAAAGGATGGCAAATTGCCATCCTTTTTTTGTCTAAAGTTAATGTTCACTTTATTTCGCTGGATGAATCCTGTTGGACTCAATAAATGCAAGTATCCCCTAGATTCCCATCTAACAACCCATTACCACTTCGATAATACAAAGTCTTAGCTTGATATTGGAAAACGCTCCAAGCCGTCTCTTTCGACCCTTTTTTTCACTAAGATGAAATAAGACAGCATCGCTGCTGCGCTAGTGGTCAAAATAATGACACCCAGCGGTACAGCCGTGCCTTCCCCGGCAATGCCGACTAGCGGAGAAACGACCGCACCGAGCAAAAAGGGAATGACGCCCATCAGCGCAGCCGCACTGCCCGCCATATGCCCCTGGCTCTCCATCGCAAGTGGAAAAGCCGCCGTGGATGTGATACCGATGGCCGCTACAAAGAAGACGAGCGGAATCACGAGTGCGTACAGCGGCCCGTGGAAAATGGCCACCAATAAGACGGCGATGCTGGCTGTGCCGGCAAGCCATAGACCGAACAGCAGGAAGGTCTGCTCCGAAATACGGTGAGCCATCCGACCGACCAACTGCGAGCCGATGATCAAGCTGATGCCGTTCGATCCGAATAACAGTGCAAATACCGTAGGGGAAACTCCATAAATATTTTGATAGATAAAAGGTGTTCCGGAAACGTACGCGAAAACCCCAGCGATCATGACCCCCTGCGCGAGCATATAGCCCGCAAATGAGCGGTCTCGCAAAAGCGATCCGTAGTTTCGCAATTGCTGAGCAAAATTGCTGGGACTGCGGCGCTCGACAGGCAGCGTCTCTTGGAGTCTCCATTTTGTCATGGCAAAGAGGAAGGCCCCCAGCAGTGCCAAAGCAATAAAGACGCCGATCCAGCTCGTGAGCGCTAGAACACCGCTTCCCGTCACCGGCGCCACAAGCGGGCCCAAATTTCCGACAAGCAAGAGCAGCGAGAAGAATTTGGTGAGCTCGTGACCGCTAAACATATCGCGTGCGATTGCACGGGAAATGACAATGCCCGCCGATGCAACAAACCCCTGCACGAGCCGTGAAAGGATCAACAGCCAAATACTCGGCGAAATCGCACAAAATATGGATGCCACAACATATATAGCCATGGAAATTAGCAGCGGCATGCGTCTGCCATAGACGTCGCTGAGCGAACCCATGACCAGTTGGCCGACGCCAAGTCCCAGTAAACAGGCGGTCAGGCTGAGCTGGACGAGAGAAACTGTCGTACCGAATTGTTCTACAATCTGAGGAAAAGCTGGTAAATACATATCGATGGTAAAAGGCCCGAGTGTCGAAAATAAACCGAGCAGCAGCGCTAGTCTAACGGCATGCTGATTGTTTTTGTTGGTCATCGTATGATGTTCTCCTATTCTTCATTCCATATCCGGAACTCATATCTCTTTTTTGTTACACCATATCATAACTGTATTGTTTTAGACAACAGTTTTATTGTGATGTAACAAAAGCAAAAAGCAGCCGATTCAGGAGTTTCCTGTACCAACTGCTTCTCGACTAATAGACGGCCGACATCACGGATGCCAAAAAAGGCACCCACCCAATTTAACAAAACTGAGCACGCCAAATGGGCTGTCTGCCTGAACGTCCCCTACTTTACAACGTCTCCGTACTGAGCGTAAATCCTTCGATCACGACGTCTTCGTCGACCTCGATCAAGATACATCGTTTTCCTTGATAATTTACCTGTCTCACGTACTTTAAATCTTGAGGACTGACCGAAATCGTGGCTATCTTCGTATCAATTTTAATCGATTTCGAAGTGAACTTCGGCATGACGCTGCTTGCTTTGAGTTCATAGTTTTTGTCGTCGACGACGTTTTGGAACGCTCGTTCCACCTTTTCCATCGTCACGCCCTCTACACCACTGACCGACAGCATGCGTTCCACATCTTTATAGTCCAGCTTTGGAGGTTCTTCATCCTCGTTGGACTCGATGACCCGATGAATTTCCTCATACACATGAGCGATCGTAGCGGCATCAAGTTGATCGCCCGCCACTTCCTTCACGATGTCCTCAAAAATGGCTCTCTCTTCTAACGCTGTCACGGTCTTCTCTGCATTTAAGACTTGATCGATGAAATGCCAATTCGGTTCATGCGCTCTCCCCGAGCAATACAGAATGCGATTCACGTCGGAATAGTTGTCTGTCACACTAGGGTAGAAAAAACCTTGTTCCGGCGTGTTCAATTTGATGATCGGATCTACGAAAACGTTATACTTAAATTCTCTCTCCACATAGTCAAACATGAGCGTTTTCTTCTGTTGTTCCGTAGAATTCACGCTGCACAGAATGAATAGATTCGCGAACATCTCGTTTTTTTCGCTCTCCATGGCATCTTCGTTCCTACTCTTAGTCGGCCGTGAATATTGTCCGCGAACGAAAGTAATCACTGTATCCTGTTCGTATGTGGTATCCACCAACATTTTTTCCACCAACAAAAGCATCAGATCTTGCCATTCTTCCGCATTACCAGTCACTAAACCTTGATGGAGAAGTACCTGCGTAGGCTGCTCCGCTTCCTCCTGAAACTTTAACTCATACATCTTCTGATCTAATTCGCCGGTCAGCAGTTTTTTGAAATTGAGCATATATAGTTCCTGCTTTTCCCTGTCTACTAGGGCGAACGGTTGGCGCTCATAATGGTAGATCTCATTGCTTTCCTTCATGATATACACGTTAAAAATATCGTGGATTTTAAGCATTTCGTTATCCAATTTAAAATGCTTGCGAATATGCGCGATTTCTTTCTTTATCATGGTCCTTCAGACGCTCCTATGAAGTAAAATGGCCTTACTAGTACTAATGATTGAATTAGAAATTTGTAACGGATGATTTGCCTTCCTGAGTGTTCACATCAAAACAAAAGCCCTTCATGAGAAGGGTTCCACGGTCACTTCCTGTATGTTAATGCATTATTATAGATTTCTCAACAATTTTGAGAATCTATCCTCAGTAATTCTGAAAATTTTCTCAAAAATTATGACAACACACTCTCGACTTGACGTGCATGGCCCCCTTTTAAATAGATCTATTGTAGAACTATATACAGGAATAAAGGTTTACAGAAATAAGGAGGAATGGGTTATGGGAGCCATTATTTCAATCGGTAATCAAAAAGGCGGTGTTGGCAAAACGACAACCACGGCCATCACGGGGTATCTTCTCTCTAAGAAGTACAAGGTTCTCTGTGTCGACTTCGATAGCCAAGGCAATTTGACACAGTTTCTTACTCAACGAGATATACACGATTACTCCAAAATGACTATTTTTGAGGCATGTAAAAACATGAATCCCACCCCCTACATCCGCAAGTTAACCTACAACCTTCACTTCATTCCGGCTGATGAAATGCTTGCAACTCTGCCTATGCTTGTCCATCAAAATCCTTCAATGAGTTCGACCATTTTGAGAGATACACTACATAAAGTAAAGGCTAGATACGACTACATACTTATTGATTTACCTCCAAATCTCGGAGAGCACACTATTAATGGTTTAGTGGCTTCCGACTATGCAATCGTCATGCTACAATGCGAACCAATGTGTTATGACGCGCTGGACAGATATATCGCAACAATGATTCACATCAAAGAGGTTAAAGAGCTGGACCTTGTTTTATGCGGCATATTGCCAACAATGATTGATTCTAGAACAATCATTGATAAAACAATCATTGATAGGGTAAGGAGAGAATACGAGGGAGTTGTGTTTCGATCGGAAATAAAGCGAAGAAATAGAATCAAGGAGTTTTCTATTACAGGAATACAGGAATACAGTAATTCAGATACATCGGCACTAAGCAATTATAGAAATTTTGTCGAGGAGCTGGAGCAGCGTGTCCAAGCGTGATGCGATTGAGCAGTTATTAGGAAAACGGCGGAGTCAAAAAATACAGGAAACTGTAAATACAGGTATACAGAAACCTGTAAATAAGAAAAAAGCAACTTTTGATTTCGATGATCAATTCCATACTGAGTTAAAGATATTCGCCGCGAAACAGAATAAGAAGATGGTTGATGTTGTTGTAGAGGCCGTAGAAGAGTATATGCGAAGACATAAAAATACCCCACCGGTCTAATAGGCCAGTGGGGATTCGCTCATTCTACAGCTCATTCGACTTAAATATTTTTGGACAGAAAGATCCGGCCGATAGTAATTAAGGTCTGCCTGCTTCCACGAATTTTTTGGCGATCATTTTCGGTTCTGTCTGGAAGGTAGTAAAATGGTCTCCGTCACCTTCAATGTAACGGAAGAAACCAAGATGGTTGGATTGGTTCGTATGCCATGCAAAGTCGCCGTGTGGAAGAGCAATATCTTCAGTCAGGTTAAGATAAGTTTTCGGAATTTGCAGGCTGTAGAACTTTTTCAGATCTAGTTTTTGAAATAATGGGCTCGCAGGTTCTGGGGTAATCTTGCTATACATCGCTTTCGCTTCCTCTAAGCTAGCCGTGTTAGCGAAGGCATCGCGGAACAGCGGGAACGGGAGCATGATCGTGTTGTTACTTGATGCATCTGCCAATTGTTTGAAAGTTTCTTGAACAGGCGGCGGAAGTTGATCGTACAAGCTTTGGCCGTCCAGAGGAGCAAAAGCGTTAGCAAACACGAGACGGTCGATTCGGTCCGGGATTTGCTGTGCTACTGTTGCGATTACCGTACCGCCAAAGCTATGTCCGAGCAGAACGATATGATTTAAATCTTTTTCCTTGATATAGTCAACAACGGCTGTCGTAATTTGCTCATGAGTTACGTTTTTATCTGTCAGGACTCCATGACCTGGCAGTTCCGGTACGTAAACTGTGTGGTCTAGTTTGCGAAGCTCGGCAGATACTGCATCAAACTGACTAATATCTGCCCACGAGCCATGAATAATTACAAAGTTCAGTTTGTTTACATTGTCCACTTTTTCACCTCAGTTTTGTTTGTTATGAATTTGCTTCTTTGCGGAATTGAGTTGGTTGCCTAGTAAAATACATAGTAGGGCAATTACTGTCAGACCAAAAATAATCATTTTTTTATTCTTGAATTAGATACATTCAGCCCCCCCTACTGTTGCTCCATCCTACAATGTCGAATGTAAAAGCGATTTTCTCTTATGAGTACGATGTCACCGGTCAATTTATTACCAATTTAACAGGCAAAGTAAGTTAAATCTTGTATATCCGTTCCCTTATAGAACAAGGTGCGCCATGTTACGACCTGCTTAGGATTCTCCTATCAAAGACGACCTCGACACCACCAAAAACTAACTCCCCAGAGATAAACGTGATAAACGGATCCTGCAATAAAAGGAGCGACAATATTATATACATCCTTATCACCAACTCCTGCGAACACAAGCTTTTCTGCACCATAAGCTTTCTTGTTGAATGCCTCCAGCAGTTGCTTAGAGGACTTTACTTCGTTACGCAAAGAAAGTGCCAATGGAACTTCACTCCATTCCTATTTGTGATGTTTTTGATCATAAAGTAGGCATAGAGAAAAGTAAATTTCGATTTTTAGGAATTACTATTGAGAATTTACAATCGTTGGTTTTTATATAGGTAATAGCTATTTCTCCTCGGCAGCAGCTATCTCTTCTGCCTTTCGAACTTCACTGAAAAAATGATCTAACTCATGCTTTGCAACTTCACGTATAAATCCTAGTTCTTCACCAAATAGCTCAGGAGTCCATGTACGGCCGAAGGATGCATGGACCACCTCATCTGCCCAATCGTAATCCTGGAACTGAGTCATTAATGGATGCTTCACTTGATCTCTGCAAAATTCAAATTCCCCTACTTTCCCCGGTCGCTTCATCGCCCCCTCTTCGATTCCAATACTTAGCCACGCGTATTGGGCACTCGGGATTTTTTCTATATTGATATCATAATCAGACGTATATTGCGGGCGTGAACGCCAATTCAACCCTTCAGCCTCCAGAGTTGCTTGACCAAACAACGCATGGCGAACCTCATCCCACAAGTGCTTTGCTAAGTCCCGATAGAATGCCCACGGCATTCCTTTTTGTGACCATAACACAGCTGCAATCAGTTCCGCCGCCGTCATCTCTTCCTGACGTACTCTCATCATACCGACAAGTCTGTCGTCATTCGGCTTCTCGAATTTCATTCCCATGCTTGTACGGTAAAGGGTTGTTTCACCCATACGTGCTTCTCGTTGCGATTTTTTGGGCAATTGATAGACCTGGAATGATCTTATACGTTCTGGTATTTCTGTAGACCTTTTCATTTCGTTGCTCATTCCACCTGCTGCAAGGATGCATCGCTTTAACAACGTACACAGTTCTTCAGAACCAGCCTCCTCCCACTCCCCCTCGTTCTTCAGGTGAGCAATTGCTGCTTCCCCCCAATTTACTTGTTCCTCCAGATCGAGAAGGATTGAGCGTAATATACGAATAGTCGGTTGATCTACAATTTGTTGTGTACGTTGTATATGGCTCTTATAGGCTTCAATAAGCGCTGGTTTAATCACTGTATACACGCCAGCTAACCATTCGGAATCTGTACGAGCATGAAGAATTTCGTCCATAAGCAGCGTTAAAGCTGGATCTGGTTCCTGCCCAACGTTAGCAAGAGGCGTACGCAGATGGCTCACACGTGTACGAAGCTGATCCGCTGCTTCTGCATCCTCATAGATGTGTCGTCCCATCGCAGTTTTGATGTCCCAGTTATGTCGTGCAGGCAGTCTGAGCTGCACCTATAAACATAAGACGCTCATGAATGAACCTATATCTCTGCAGTATCTTAGCGTTCGCATCAACACCAAAAGCACCAATTGAATGTGGATTAGCAATTCCTGTAAATGTAATTTCCAACTTAATTCCCTCCTATATCGAGTGCTGAATAATTTCATTTTCTCTTAATGTGAATTCGTTTACAATAGATAAAGAAAGGATTTCAATGGATTTATTTGATCAGAAAGGGTGCCTCTAATTGAATGAAAAATTGCCTACTTTACATTACTGCGGTGACTTTGTTGTTCGACGTAACTGGAAGCTGGGACCACGTATTTTAGACGATAACGAGTTTGTGTTTTTCCCTCAGGGAAATGGAACCATCTACCGAAATGGAGATCAAGTTTATACATTGAATCAACCATGTTGGGTCCTTACGAAGGCAGGGGAAACTCACAGCTATCATTTCGGAGAGACCGCAGCTACTCGTCATCTTTTTCTGCATTTCAATGGTGGTGAATGGTTCGCGCCTACGCTATTTAGTACGAAGTGTTGTGATGTAATACCGGTTAGGGAAGGTGGACTACCATCGGCTATAATCAGCCAGATCCTCCACATCGCTCATGAAGAGAAAGATATCAATCGATGCAATATCTTATTGTCAGCTCTGCTTAGCGAACTTGAATACTTGGGCAATAAAAGCAAAAACACTTCAGTCCCCTCTATGGAATATTTAAAAAATAAAAAAGAGGCCGTAACCGACCCCGCCTATCCGCTCGTGGTGAGCAAAGCATTAACCTATATTCGTAATAGGCTCCTTGAGCCTATCACCGTAGCCGATATTGCAGTTCATTGTCAGTTATCTCATGAACATCTGACTAGAGTCTTCGTACGTGTCATCGGAATTCCTTTGCGTCAAATGATCATTCAACTGCGGCTAGAACGCGCTTCTCATATGCTTCGTCATAGTACACTTAGCATTAAAGAAATCGCCTCGCAGTGTGGATATGCTGAGAATCATTACTTTTCACGAGCTTTTACCGCCTATTACGGTATGACAGCGACAGAATATCGCAAAGAATATACGGACCCACGTGTCCAACACATCGTTCCTGACGAACGATTGGAAGAAAATTATCCGATTAATGTTTATTTTCACCTTAACCCTTAATGCCTGTCATAGATATGCCCTCGATAATATTACGTTGGAGAACAAGATAAACGAGCAGTACAGGCATGACGGCAATAGCAGAACCGGACATCATTAACGTCCAGTCAGTCACATAGAGTCCCTTAAACGTACTAAGCATCAAAGGTACGGTAAAGTTATCGGTTGAGCTCAGGAAAATAACAGGCTTAAAAAAACTGTTCCAATTTCCCAAGAACGAAACTATCGCCAACGAGGCTAGTGCCGGACGAATGAGAGGAACCATGATACGCCAGTAAATCTTCCACATGTTCGCACCATCTACGTAGGCTGCTTCTGATAAGTCACGTGGGATACCCATAAAAAATTGCCTCAATAAAAATACACCAAAAGCACTGAACAATGCATCCGGAACAATGAGCGATAAATGCGTATCGAGCCAGCCGAGATTTTTTAAAATGATGTAAAGTGGAACGATCGTAACCTGTTCGGGAACCATCAACATGGAAAGAAACAGGATAAAGAGAACATTACGAAAGGGAAAATCAATTTTAGCAAATGAAAAAGCAGCCATAGAGCATGTTAACAATTGACTCAGTACCACGATCACAGAAATATAAGCACTGTTTATGTATGCCTTATCAAATGGCATAGCTGTTAGAGATCGGCTAATATTCTCCCATCTCCATGGATTTGGAAATAAGGTCGGCGGCACTTGAAAGATTTGGGCTAAGTCTTTTAAACCGCTGAATGCCATCCAAAGAAACGGGCCAAACATGACTACAGAGGCTAAAATTAACAGCACATGCAGAATAATGGTTGATACTTTACTACCTATATGCTTGCTCTTTTGTTTACTGGGTACTGTCCCTGCTGGAACTAATTTCTGATTTACCGTTTTCATGCGAAATCCTCCTTAATCCGCGTAATGGACCCATTTGCGTGAAATATAGGTCTGTGCAATGGTAAAAGTCAGAATAATAACAAAAAGCATAGTAGCCGCTGCCGCACTGCGTCCGAATTGAAAGTTTTTGAAGGCTAGCTCGTACAAATGATACACAATCGTATAACTAGCTTTTGCTGGACCACCGCTCGTCATAACGAAAGCCGTATCAAAGATTTTAAACGAGTCAATAATGCCAATAATGGTAACAAATAAGGTAGTTGGTGACAAAAGTGGCACAGTAATTTTCCAGAATTGCTGTGACCTTGATGCACCGTCGATCATGGAAGCCTCATAGTAATCTCTGGATATTCCCTGTAAACCAGCCAGAAAAATGATCATGTTAAATCCTAATTTTTGCCAAATACTTACAATCGCCAATGATGGCAGGACGAGGTTCAAGTTAGTCAACCATTGTGGCCCTTTAATGCCGAACAAGCTATGCAGCAGAAAATTGATGATGCCGAAGTCACCATTAAGCAGCCACATCCATACAATCGCGACAGCGACAGAGCTTGTAACTACTGGCATGAAGAAAAACAACCGATACATAACACGATATCTCACTTTGTTCAAAGCAACAGCGACCAATATCGCTAGAAAAATACCCATTGGGACCGTTAATAAGGAATAATAAAGGGTATTCACTAGTGCCTTCTGGAAATCAGGATTATGAAAGGCGTAACTGAAATTATTAAATCCAATAAAAGTCGCAGGCTGAAATCCATCCCAATCTAATGTACTCAAAACAAAGGTTGTGATCAGAGGGATAAGTGAAAAGGAAAGCAGTCCGATTAATTGTGGGGCAATAAAGAAATACCCCCAGAATGTATTAGAACGTTTACGGTTCATGCAAGTCCTCCCCTATAAATGGTTTCAAAAAAATAAAAAGGAGGGACGGAATACAAACATCCTTCCCTCCTTCATGTCACACATTACCGTACATGCATCCTATTTTTTCGCTTTTACTTCGTCGATCTTCTTATTAACACCTTCGCTTATTTTCTTTAATGTCGTCTGAGCATCCTGTTTGCCTAACAACAAGAGGTCGTAGTTATCTTTCACAACATCAGAAGCTCCAGGAACAGCTGATTCGGAAGGCCATAGGGCATAACCAATCTCACGAGCATCGAGGAAATATTGCGCATGTGCCGGCTGTGCATTCTTATCCAAAACGAGATCATCTACACCGCTAATCGAAGGAACTGCATTTCCGCCCTTAAGACGGAAGTTTTGACCATCCTTGGAAACAAAGTAGGATAGAAACTCATAAGTCTCTTTAGCATGAGCTGTCTTTTTATTCATAACCATGTAAGCTGTTGGAATGCCAGCTGGTTCCATTTTTTTGCCAGTGTTAGTTGGTAGTGGGACAATGTCGTATTTTAAAGAAGTGTTTGCATTAAACTGCGGAACCCACCAACGACCAGCAATCCCAAATCCGACTTGGTTCGACATGAACATGGCATCTGGGCCTTGTCCTTTAGGAAGTGAACCTGAGAATACGAAGTTTTTGTTCTTTGTGTTTTCCGCAAGATATTGGAAGGCTTCAACCGTTTTCGGATCCTGATCTCCAATGAATTTGCCATCCTGAGGCTTATCGTAAGCTTTACCTCCGTTTAACGTTACCCATGAATAGACCGGGGATGACCAATCTTCAAGTACAAGACCATATTTATTTTTAGACTTTAGCTGCTCCGTTAATTCTTGTAGCTTCTTCCAATTCCACTGCCCTGAATCGTACAATTTCTGTGGATCGTCGGTGATACCCGCTTCAGTCAATACTGTCTTGTTGTAGTACATGACTAACGGATTACAGTCGACTGTGACTCCATATATTTTATCGCCTTTCTTCGAACCGCCCCATAATCCTTCAGCAAAATCCTCGGCTTTGATTGGGCCATTGCCTACTTTCATCAATGGTGTCAATTCTTCGATTGAACCGTTACTAATAAGTTTAACGACGGTTTGATCTCCAGCGTAAAATGCGTCTGGCGCAGTGCCACCCTGCAGTTGAGTAATGATTTTCTCTTCGTAGCCATCGTTCGGTACGGGTACCAGCTCCCATTTCACATTCGGATGATCTTTATTATACTGATCTGTCAGTTCGTAAAAGCGCTTTAACTCTCCCGGATTACCCCAAGTACTCCACTTTAATTTGATAACCTCTCCATTTCCAGCCTTAGACCCTGATCCCTTCGTTGCATCTGCTGTGTTGCCACCTGCCGGTGAAGAGAGACTGCAAGCAGTAGTAATCATCGTTAGCATCAGGACGGAGCTGGTTGTTAACCCCCACGTTTTTTTCATTACCATTCTTCCAATCGACTCCTCTCACATATTTAGATATAAAACCACTGGAATAAATTGGACTGCTATGAGTTAAACATATTTTAGAATATGATGATAGCGTTTTCAATGAACTTTCCCGAATAGTAGATGGATTTTTTTGATCAAGCATCTAATATTTTTCAGATCCTATTATCGTCGCATTTTGCTGATTAATGCGGAATTTTCACTAACTATTATTCGACAAAATCAGTGAAAAAAATGTCAAAAAAGTTAACCTTAAGACTATGAAATTGATCCATACTCAATTTACAATAGAACTTTGAATCTAAACATCATACAATGGAGCTCTATCACATATTCATAGGAGCAGCCCAATCCTCATTTTAAAGTTTGACTTGTATGAAGATGTTCAAAAAATGATTAGTCGTTGGGGGCATTCACTTGGCGAAACATAACGAAATAAAGATAAGTCATAAGCTTCAACAAGCTTCCGTGAAAGTCGGGTCTGCGCGAACTGCAGCGACTAAATGGGTCATGCACCACGCCAGCATAGATGCTTGTTTCCTTGGGGCGTATTTCAGCGGCTCGACGGTAGGGCTGCCTGATGACGCTGAGTTGTCGGCAGCCTCCGATATCGATGTCGTGATTGTTACCACACATGCTGAGCCCCCACTCAAACTTGGGAAGTTCATCTACGATGGCATCCTTGTGGAAGCCACGTATTTGTCTTGGAACGAACTCGCCTCGGTCGATGGGGTTCTGACGTCCTATCACCTTGCAGGCAGTTTCCGCGTAGATTCGATCATTTCTGACCCCACCGGACATCTGCGCAGACTGCAAACACAGGTATCTCGCCACTTTGCTGAGCGGGTGTGGGTACGTCGCCGATGTGAGAACGCTCGGCAGAAGATCGAGAACGCACTGCAGGCCATAGATACTTCTGCACCATTGCACGATCTAGTGACGGCGTGGTTATTCCCGACCGGCGTAACAACGCACGTCCTCCTTGTGGCCGCACTTCGCAACCCTACGGTGCGGTTCCGCTACCTCGCCGCACGCGATGTGCTTACGGAATACGGCCACGCTGACCTCTACCCAGATCTGCTGAAGCTGCTAGGCTGCGCTTATCTGACCCCCAAGCGCATCGAACATCATCTCGCCAAGCTCGCACTAGTATACGATGCCGCTGCAACTGTGGCCAAAACACCTTTCTTCTTTAGTACCGACATCACCGCCACAACACGACCAATTGCAATCGACGGAAGCCGTGAACTCATCCGGACAGGCAACCACCGTGAAGCGGTCTTCTGGATCGTCGCAACCTTTGCCCGCTGCCACAAGATTTTGGCTGCAGACGCTCCACCGGACCTGCAACGGTTATTCGCTCCAGACTTTGAGGCTATCATCGCCGACCTCGGCATCACTTCCACCGATTCCTTCATACGCCGTTCAGAGGACGTCATGCAGTTCCTACCGAAGCTCTGGGAGACCACCGAGGCAATCCTATTCGCCAACTCAGGCATCGTGTCTGAGTAGCGCATTTCAAATGCCTGACATCGCTCTCTTTAAGTTCTTTCCTGTACTTTAAACGCAGTGTAGCATCTTCCGTTTTCGAGAGGACGATCTTTCTATATGCCCGGACATACTCTTAAACACGGGGACTACACCATGGAAGAAATCACACAATTCTGCGGGTTTTCCGATGTACCGCATTTTTCGTATGCATTTAAGAAAATAACGGGAGAAACGCCGGGGAGTTTCAGGAAAAATTATGCTGAATAAGGTGAAACAACAATAGCCTAATCCCCTGCCATTGTTCAGAAGGGGGGATAGGCTATTGTCGACAACGAATTCCGATTGACTCATCTCCCAAGATAAGCTTCTTACCTCTAAGTTGATCGCCAAATTATTTAATTCGCCACGCCGTAAAACCGGAGCTCATTGCTTGGCAGCGACCGATCGCTTGATCCGCTGTACCGATATCTTTGCTCCATTCTAAGTGATAACGGAATTCGTAGAATCCGCCGAGTGTCGCTTTAAAATTCGTTTCCCAGTAATTGGTCATCACCCAAGCGTACAACTGTCGCTCGGTATCTTCCCGCTGCTGCGTATGCAGCAGTCTTTTGCCATGCTCCAAAGATCCTAACTGCATGAGCGGCGTATCCGGGGTAGCGATCATCAGCGAACGGTCTTCACTTACAAAAGCAAGCCCCTCTTGAATGCAAGAAAAATCGAGCAGTGTTCCCGGCAACTGGTCGGTCCATGGACGCACGAGCGCTCCGGGCTTATCAAGCCACAACGTTTCATCGTCTAAGCTTCCGTTCGTGAACGGCAGCGAAATATAGACGTTTTCCGGTTCCCATACGCTGTCTTTATGAAAGCGAACGGCAACATCGACCCTGTTGATCGTCGTACAAAGCTTTAAAAACAGCGAATAATAGCTCATCCCCGGTGATTGAAACTGGAGCTCGACGACGCCGTACAACGGACCGCTCCCAACCGCTTTTGCCTTCACTATACGTCCGGCCGAGCGCTTCACGTTCAGCCCTTTCCGGTTGCGGCCCATCGAAGAGCGGGCGGTGTAGATGCTGCTCGGGTTGATCGGATCAACCGCAGGCGTCACCTCGTACACGGGTGTAAATGCTCCGTGCTTTCGGTCCGCGCGGATCATCTCTTCCCCGGTTTCCTTGTTCACCCACGAGAAGATCCCTTCGTCTTCGCTCCAACGGATGACCGCAAACGGTGATTCGATGGCATACTGCGAAATGACGAACATATCAGGCTCTCCGCCGTGCGGGTGCATATCCTCGATGTCATAAACCGAGTCAACACCGACCAGCTTGAAGTTGCTCGTCGTTTTCGCTTTCGAGACTTCCACCGGCCGGATGAAAAATTGTTTCTGCTCGCCCGGCTTTAAATCCGCTTCGACCGTAACCGTCTGGTAGCCTCGCTGAGAAGGAACTACATGCCCGCTGCTTTCTTCAACGACTTCCAGTCCGTCTTTGAACCGTTCGTTCTCAAAGCCGTCCCACTCCAAGTCGACAAGCTGCTTGGAAGAATGCTGTTCCGTGTTGACGACACGATAACGGAACGGGCGTCCCGGGTGCAGCAGAGAGCCGTCCAAGGCGTTACGCACTTTATCCAAAGCGCTGTGAGCCAGCCGGCTCGCGTTCGCCGCATAAGCCAGCTTGCGAACCTCAAGCATCTGGACGTTCCAATGCCAAGGCGAATGAACCGACGCATGGAATCCCCATGTATGCTCGGCATACATAATAAGCTGCTGCTCGATTTCGGACAGCTCCGCCGAGTCAACGATTTGCTTTTGCGGATCAAGCCGTTTGACTTTGCGCAGCGTGCGCTGTGCATCCTTGTAAATTTGCGTCTGCATCGGTGTGGACCCTACCCCGTCCGACCACCAATCCGGCCAATCTCCCCGATACACCGGAATGTCGGCTTCTTGCTCTCTCAGATGCCGGAAAAATTCGCTTAACGTTGACAGCTCGATACGAACCTCGTCCCCGTTTTCCGCATTCCATGTCCGAAGCACTTCCGCAATCTCCCCGTTAGGCGAACCATTATCTGTAGCCAGCCCCTGTACCATAACAGGAACAAAATCATACGGATATTGCTCCTCCTCCAACTTGTTTAAATAACGTTCGATTCGAGTGGTCATGATTTCGAAGCGGTTGTCTACAATCCCCGGCGTATGAAACTCATCACGGATCAAGTAACTGTTGACCGCATCCGGGCACAACCCTAATTCGTTGCCAAACATGTAGTGATCTCCGTTCCAAACGAGCAGCTTGTCGCCGCTTGGTGTCTCCCACCAGAACGGAATTTGCTTGCGGCCAAGCGCAAACATCCCGTGATGCGTATGAATACATGAAAAAAGATGCTGGATGCCCGCTTCCGCCAAGCTTTGCGCGTATCCCCAGCTGTAGCCGTTAATATCGGCCGTCATTGCCGAATCAACCTGGCAACCGATCGAACGCCCGTATTCGGCCGCTTTCGAGTGAATGGATCGCAGAAGGTCGTAATCGGGCAGTTCGGTCATGTTGAGATACGTTCCCGATAGTTCAATATCGCCTCGCCGCACGGCTTCCGCAAAATCGTTTTTCTCTTCCGCGCTTGCTTCCTTCAAAAACTGCTCGACTGCCCAAAACGTCTCGCAAGTCCATTTGAAGCCGCTCCACTCGCTGCGCGTCCCTGATCGGGCATCCTTCGAAATTTGCAGCGCTTGTCGTATAAAGTCTACGTGATACTGCTCGATCCGTTCTTGTCTTTCCGTATAGCCGATGTCCGTATGGGAATGGTGAATGACGAAAATGTGCCATTTCCGGTTTGTTTTGATCATATTATACAACTCTCCCTTACCTATGAATGATATGAAATCCAGGTTGCCTCAATGGGCAAAAGTACGGGTTGAATTCAATTGTTTAACATCGAATGTTCTACAATGAGTTCCGCAGTCAGCAACCCCGACGGATCGCCGCCAACATAGATCATAAACCGTCCCGGCTCAACAATCCGTTGAAGCGACTGGTCGACGAACTGAAGCTGATCTCTGCCGAGCGTAAAAGTGACCGTTTTCTCTTCGCCTGGGGCAAGCGCGATTTTCGCAAACCGTTTCAGTTCCATCGCAGGTCGGGTTACCGAACAGACTTCATCGCGAATGTAAAGCTGCACCACTTCTTGTTCGGCGACTGAACCCGTATTCGTCACCCGCACGGTTACGGACGCCTCATCCTCTTCTGTAATCCGCTCGGGAGCGACTGTCAGACCAGTGTATGCGAACGTCGTGTAGCTTAACCCATAACCGAAACGGTACAGCGGTTCCGTATCCGTTTCCAGGTAACGCTTGCCGTTCGTTTTTTTAACGTTGTAGTAGACGGGCAACTGTCCGACGTTCTTCGGAATGGAAACCGGGAGCTTGCCGGAAGGATTGCAGTCGCCGAACAAAATATCCGCGACCGCGTGCCCTCCTTCCTGGCCGGGATACCACGCTTCCAATACGGCGTCGATGTGCTCGGCGATCCACGACTCGCTTACCGGCCGCCCGTTCACGAATACAACGACGACCGGGACACCCGTATCATATATAGCTTGAACGAGTTCAAGCTGTACGCCGGACAACGCCAGATCGCTGCGGTCCACACCTTCTCCTGTATCCATATCGACCGCCATGTCCTGCACGAGATTCGCACCAGTCGTCTGGTCGATCGTATTGTCGCCGAACTGCCGGGCGCTTGAACCGCCGACAACGACAACGGCCGCATCCGCCCAACGGGCAAGCGCTGCCGCTTCGCCAATTTGCGAACGGTCCACGCTGCAAACCCGGCAGCCTTCGGCGTAGCGCACCTCGGCATCCGGCCCAAGCTTGCTGCGAATGCCATCGAGTACGGTAACAATCGCGTCCGCCGGCTGCGGCGACGTATAATCGCCTAGCTGGTTGTAGCGGTTGGCCGCGTTCGGACCGATCACCGCAATGCGTCGAAGCGATTTGGAGAGCGGCAGCTGGCCGTTTCGGTTCTGCAGCAGAACGATTCCTTCCTGCGCCATCTTACGTGCAAGCTCGCGATGCTCTCCGCTTTCGGAGACCGACTCCGCTCTTTTTGGATCCGCATAGGGATTCTCAAACAGGCCAAGTCTGAACTTAACGGACAACACACGAGCTGCTGCTTGGTCCAAGGTTTCCATCGGCACGATCCCGTTATCAACCGCATCGCGCAAATGCGCTTCGAATACCTCGCCGCTCATCTCCATATCGACACCCGCCTTTAGAGCGAGCGCCGTTGCAGTCTGTCCGTCCTCCGCAACTCGGTGGCCTCCCGCCAGCATGCCTAGCGCTCCGCAATCGGTAATAACAAAACCATCGAAGCCCCACGTATCGCGAAGTATATCTATTAACAGCTCGCGGTTCGATGTACACGGAACGCCGTCAATTTCATTGTAAGCCGTCATGACGGACAAGGCCCCGGCTTCGATGGCTTTCTCGAACGGGTATAAGTCTTTTTCCCGCAGCTCGATCGGGCCGATATTCGCCGGAGCGCCGTTGCGCCCGCCTATGGAGGCGCCATAAGCGGCGAAATGTTTAACTGTCGCAGCAATTCCTCTATCCGGCAGCCCGGTCTGCAATCCACGGACTGCCGCCGTCCCCATCTCAGCGCATAAGACGGGATCTTCCCCGAACGTTTCTTCCGTCCGACCCCAGCACGGATCGCGAACGATATCGAGTATCGGCGAATACGTTGCAGCGCCACCCCGGGAACGCGTTTCTTCAGCTACCGCCGAACACGCCTGCTCGAACAACTCCGGGTTCCATGTGCTTGCAGCAGCGATTGGCTCAGGAAAAACAGTCGCACCGATCGACATGTGCCCGTGGGCACATTCTTCACCAAACAGTACAGGAATGCCGAGGCGTGAATTCTCAATCGCATAGCGCTGCACCAGATTGACCGCTTCAGCGCTTTCCTTCGGCGCAAGACCAGATTCCAGCGTCACGCCAGTCCAGGGGTCTGCGCGCAAAAATCCGTAAAACGAGCCAATACCGCCTCGAGCCAGCTTTTCTTTATAATCATCGGCTATGGTTATCGTTCCATCCTTGTGGACATAAGCTTTCCAACCGAAAAGCTGGATTAACTGCCCGATTTTCTCATCGGTTGTCATTCGTCCAAGCAGATCCGCGACCCTCTTCTCCACCGGCAGCGCCGCATCACGATACGGAAAATCCATTCCATCCCATCCTCTTTGCATGTATTCTGGTTGAGAACCGGACCTGGGTCCGAATTCCTTATATTCGATTCGACTGCAACATAAGTCTGAAACGGAATTTCATGTCGTCTTCGAACCACATCATGAAATTGGTTCCCCAAACATTATTGTGCAGATTGAAATGAAATCCGCCATCCAGAGGAGCATACGTATTGTCGAATTGCAGCAGACGGGGCTCTCCCGGACAAACAAGAGGGGCGTCCAACGTTTCGATAACCGCCTTGCCGTCCGCGCCTTCGTAGTAAAGTCCGGTGTTCACGCCATGCATATTTCGATTGCCGTCTTTCACGACGAATAACGGGGAAATCCGCTCGCCTAGCTTATCCATGACCCATAGATTCGGGTTGTTAACGAGCGGTACGAGGGAATACCAACTCGCTTCGGGAAGTCTGCACGCCCTTTTATTTGTCCACTGCAGCTCGATGTCGATGATCGGCTCCCTGAGATGAAAGGAGTAAGTGACAGACAATTTCCCGGGCGCTCCGTAATACTCATGCGCATCGGACGGCACATGCAGTTCTGCACGGACAACGTCGCAATCCGATTGCTGTTCCAGCCGAAGCGCCCTTGCTGTTGGTTTGTACCTTCTATGCTCCGGCTTTGGCACAGCATACTCGATGCCAGGTTTGCCAAGATCGTTATCCGCCCAGCTGTGATGAATATCCAGGTTAGTCACATATTCGTTGAAGAAGCGGTCATAGCTTTCCTTGCTGAACGTCTCGTATTGATACATCCCTAAGCGGTGTTCTTCATCCGCCCATTGTTTACCTGACGAATCTGTCAGTTTATTGATCGATCCGTCCGCAGCGAAGCTGACTTGAAACTGGCCCAAATCGTAACCCTCGTTTAACTCGATGGCTTTCGCGCAGCTTTCCACATCGACGTTTTGCTTGGGGTTCATCCGTTCAAGCGCTTGCCGCGCCTCGTTCGCCAAACATTCTGGTAACGCGTAGATCGCCTCATCGATAAAATTGCGCTGCTCCTGCCACGAACTTTCATAATAGCTAAAAGATCTGTTGTCACTCGCGAGCTGACGAAGGTAATCGTATTTCTTCATTTTCGTATCGTTCACGGTATCTCGGGCTCTCGCTGCGGCAAAATCGGCGGCGGAATAATGGGCGAAATCAACGAGATACACCGAATTATTCAATCCCCACGTATGTTCCGGAATAAGCATTAACCGATTGCAAAAGTTAGCGTAATGCGGGCTTTGTAGGTCCAATTCGCCGCTTGCCAGCCACCTGTCGCGCAAACGAAGCAGTTCACGATACCTCGCCACTTTCCAAGGATCGGAAGCGACCCCGTGAATCCAAGAGTCCCCGATTTCCTCGCGTATGACCGGCAAACGATGTTTATGAGCGAGCAATTTTTCGGCAAAGGCGTCAAGCGTCGAGGCCATAATGTCCGCTCCCGGGTAATCGAGCTGCAATTGAGCGTACAATGCGCGAATTTCTTCTATGCTGGAAGGACCATGATTATCCCCTGTATGGGCAAAATATAAGACGTCCTCAAGCCCATCCATTTGGAAAGGTTTGCCGTAACTGTCGGCGTAATTGACGACGATCTCTGAACCGTCGGCTGCGCGCCAAACGAATACTTTCGGCACATCCGGATTTTTGGACACCATATTGACGCCCAAATGTAAATAGTGAATACCGCTTTTCGCGAGCATCGGCACCATTGCGATCGTATGCCCCGGAACGTCTGTCATTTTGGCGGCGATCGTCGTTTTGCCGAACTGGCGATCCAGGTTCTTGGAAATTGAAATGCCGAACTCAAACAATGTTGCATCCATAATTTCCGTATGCGTCGTAAACGGCAGTCCATGCCAAACGATGCTGCCTTGCCTTATTGCTTCCTCCATGCGCGCACGCATTTCCGGCGAAGCCGTATTTAAAAATTCGTGGATCAACCACGAACCGGTCGTCCATATGAATTTCACGTTCCCCTCTTCCCGCGCGAGCAGCTCTGACAGCTCCAATGCTTGAGGAATAAACCCATTCATGTAACGGTCGACGACATGTTTCCCCATATCGGTAAAACCGATGTCCAGATGCGTTTTAAAAACAACATGGACTCTTTTCACGTTTGTCATGATGCCACTCCTTCTATCCGTTATTCTTTTACGCTGCCAACTACGATGCCGGTTACGAAATATTTTTGCAAAAAAGGATAGACGATCAGAATCGGTAAAGATCCAAGGATGATTTGGGCCGCTTTGGTCGTACGATCCGATATTTCAGACATATGCTTGGCTTGAATCATGCTGATTTTGGCAAAATCGGGTTTAATGATAATCGATTGCAAATAGGTGGAAAGCGGATATTTCTCCGGTGTACTCATGATCATCAATCCATCGAACCAGGAATTCCATTGGCCTACAAACGTAAAAAGGATGATTGTTGCAAGAGCAGGCATCGAAATCGGCACATAGATGCGCCAAAGCGTCGTCCAGTGGGATGCGCCGTCGATGAAAGAAGATTCTTCCAGCTCTTTCGGCAAGCCGCGAAAAAAATTAAGCAGCAGGATCGCGTTAAACACCTGAACTGCACCCGGCAGCACAAGTCCCCAGATCGAGTCGATTAACCCAGTCATTTTGATTGTCATATACCACGGGATCAGCCCGCCGCTAAACAATATAGTAAATACAAAAATCCAGGCATAAACCGTTCTAAAGCGAAAATCCTTCACTTCCTTGGACAGCGGATAGGCGAGCAGCACCGACAGCAGCATGCTGACCGATACGCCTAAAACCACCCGTTTGATGGAAATGCCAAATGATGTTATAAACTGGGATTTTTCCAAAATAAACGAATAGGAGGCGAGCGTAAATTGGGCTGGCCAAAGCTTGACTAGACCTGCCGAAGCCGCGCTGCTTGTACTAAAGGATATCGCCAGCACATGTACCATTGGGGCAAGGCAGAGCAGGGCGATCAGAATGAGAAACAAATAGTTGCAAATAGTAAACAGTCGGTAACCAAAAGACGGACGATGAAACATGCCTGGGTGCCCCCTTAGAAAATGCGGTAGTTGGAAAAGCGATATGCTAGCCAATACGAGACGGTAATAAACGCCAAAGATACAACGGATTTAAACAAACCGATGGCCGTGGACACACTGTACTGCGCATCGACAACGCCGGTGCGGTAAACGAGCGTATCCAATATATCTCCCGTATCGTATACAGTTGCATTATATAGCGTAAATACTTGATCGAAGCCGGCGTTGAGCACATTCCCCAAACTCAAAGTCGTCACCAATAGGATGATGGGTAAAATACCGGGCAACGTGATGTGCCACGTTTGCTGCCGTCGGGATGCGCCGTCGATAACGGCTGCTTCATACAAACTTGGGTTCACGCTGGTAATCGCCGCCAAATAAACAATCGTGCTGAATCCAAATTCCTTCCAAATATCAGAAATAACTAATACATAACGGAACCAGCGGTTATCCCCCAGAAAGAACACCGGTTCGATTCCGAAGTATCCGAGCAGTTGATTCACAATCCCCGAAGTCGGGGACAAAATATCGATGAGAATGCCCCCAAGAATGATCCAGGACAAAAAATGCGGTAAATAGATCAGCGTTTGAATCCCTCGCTTGACAAAAGAAATGCGGATTTCGTTAAGCAGAAGAGCGATCACGATCGGGACGACAAGTCCCGCTACAATTTTCATGCCGGCGATGATCATCGTATTCCAAATGACCTGCATCGTATCCGGCAGTTCAAAGATGTACCGGAAATTATCGAACCCAACCCACGGGGATCCGAAAAAACCTTTCACGGGGGAAAATTTGTTAAATGCAATCACGATGCCAACCATCGGAATATAGCTGAAAATAATGACAAGAATAAGACTTGGCAATATCATGGCATGCAGCGGAAGTTCCCGGAGCCACTTTTTACGCATATCGACACCCTCCTTCCTTGGGCGGTCTCTTATTTAAATAAGGAGAAAGGATCGGGATCCTCTCTCCTTTCCTTGCATCAGGTCCAATGCTTATTTTTGTGCAGCATACCAGTCGTTTACTTCTTTCGTTATTTGATCTCCGCCCAGTTTCTTCCACTGTTCCACGAACTTATCGAACTCCTCGATTGGGGCGGCACCCATAATAATCTTCGTAAACGATTCATTCTGAAGCTTATCCAGCACGCTCTTCTTTTCCACCATCGTCGGCGTATTGGCTCCCAAATACTCGGTTGTCAGGAGCTTGTCTTTATACCCGGCCAGTACCTCGAACGAGGATTCTGTCGGTCCGGCTTGACGGTAGGTAGCCCACTGCGAGTCATCGCCTTTTTTGAACGCAACAATTTTCTCATATAACGCTTTTTGTTCCGGATTCAACTTGGCTGTATCGTTTGATGCAACCGCGGCTTTAACCGCTTCATAGTTGTCCGGTACGTCCTTATTCGGTGCGAATACCTGGAACAGCGGGTATTGGAAAATTTCCGTACCGTCCTTCGCAACCGCAAACTTCTCCCAGTCCGCAGTTTTGCCATAGGCGCGTTCTAGCCAAAGGTTGAGCATTTTGACAATGACTTCAGGATGCTTGTAGCCTTTTTTCGCAACTTCATATTCGATAACTGGGAATCCGACACCGGGTTTTGCAGCGCTGCTGTCAATCGATGTAATTGGGAAAGGCTTCCATTCCATGCCTGGATTTTGTTTTCTTGCGTCATTAAACGGCCAATAAGAGTACCAGTTCTGTCCATAATAAATGCCAACTTTGTTTTGCGAAACGGACTCGATGACTTTCGATCCGTCTTTTACTGCGAACTCCCGATCCAGAAGTCCCGCTTTGTACATCTCCTGCAACTTGGCCAAAGCCGGTTTCATTTCAGGCTGAACATCTCCGTAGACGAACTTCCCAGATGCATCCTTCACCCAAAGGCCCGGATATGCGTGATATCCGTTGAAGTACCCGGTTAATCCTGTCAAATCCTTGTTGATCGCAAAACCAAATGTATCTTTTTTATTGTTACCGTCAGGGTCCGAGTTCACAAACGCATCGGCAATTTTCATCACATCGTCCATCGTTTTAGGCGCCTGCAAGTTCAACTTTTGCAACCAGTCGGTCCGGATCCATAGGATGTCAGCACTTGTAATGTTGCCGCCGAACTTTGGAATCGCCATCAATTTCCCTTTAAATGTAGCCGCTTTCAAAGCAAGACCGCCGTCTTGGTTCGCCACTTCTTTCAACGCCGGGGAGGCGTATTTGTTCCATACTTCCGTCAGGTCCTGCACTTGATCTGCATTGATCAGCTGATTCAGTTGCTTAGCATTTACGCCAAACACATCGGGGATTTCATTTGAAGCAATCGAGACGTCCAATTTGGTGGAGTTGCCGCTCGGATCGCCGAGCCAATCATAAACCAGCTTGATACCGAGAGCGCTTTCGTATTCTTTCGTCCATGCATTGTTCTTCATCGTGTCGCCATTTTTGAAGCGATCATCCGGCATACCCATACGCACCGAATGAACTTCGATTGGAGGATCGTATTTGACTAATGGACCGTCTTCGGCCACTTTCTTCGGCGTGTCCGTTTGCTTTGCTTCCTCTTTCTTTTGCGGTTCTTCCGCCTTCTTGTCCCCTTCCGAACAAGCTGATGTCATCATCGTCAGTCCAACTGCACATACCGCCACCAAAGTTAACTTTTTACTTATTGCCATGCCGAACCCCCTAGCGATTAGTAAAATTTCCCTTGCAATTCAATTATAGTCTCACGAGACATACGTTATCTATTCGCCTATTTTTACTTTTCAGTCGCATCTGTTGACATGATGGCACGCTCCCGATACTCTTGAGGCGTCAGCTCTACAGCTTTGCGGAAAAAACGGTAAAAGGATTGCTCCGATAAAAAGCCGACAGCCTTGGAAATTTCGTGGATTTTCAATTTGTTCTCCCGTAGAAGCTCTTTCGCCTTGTTCAAACGTGCAGCCATAATGTAGTCGGACAGCCCTTCACTAGCAATTTGCTTATACAACCGCGACAAATAGGACGGATTGTGGCCAACGACATCACCGATCCTATTCAGGGAAAGATCCCCGGCGAGGTTCTGCCGCACATATTGTTGGACTTGGCGAATCACATCGTTCTGCTGAAAACCTTGGACCGACATTTTTTGATCGAACAAGCGGTTCGCGAGTGCATAGAAATAATCGACGACTTCCTCCCAGGAGGCTTGGCAGTCCAGTATCGTCATTTTTCCAAGATTCATTTGCTTGCCGATTTCCTCCTGCACACCCCAACGGTTCATATAAGATAAAAAAATCGAGATGAGCGTAAAATAAACTTCCATTTTAACCGGATTCGACTGCGGTGCAGTCATCGCGACGGCTTTCATGATGCTGCTGTATTCGTAGAAAAACTGCTCCTTCTGACCATTGTCAAGAAGTGACTGCAGCAAATTCAACTTATTTATTTGTTTGCGGAGTTCGCGGTCAATGGCGGGCGGATCCATATCCGCAGCTTGCTGCTCGAGCAGCAGCAGCTCGTGTCCAAGCCCGAGGCCACGGCTCATCAGCAGCTGCAAATGTTCAAATTGTTCGGATACGTGATTCCAGTCCCGATATGTCGTTCCGACCGCAAAGGAAACGTTCAGCTTTATTAAATGCTTGCACGTATGCTGAATCATTTCTGCCGCTCCTTTGACAAAAGCGACCATACGTCCGCGAATTTCGGCCGAAAAGGAATCGGTGGCACTGCCAGACGCCTCTTTCGTCTGGATCAGCCACACCAGCTTCGTCTTTTGCGCGAAATCGAAAGAAACAATATGCGCTGATTGAGAGAAGTATTCTTCGGCTATGTTTTGAACAGCAAACAACAGCAATGATTTGTCGACAGAACTGGCGGTTTCGCTCCATTGGTCAATTCTTCCGATGACGACAATTGTCGGTTTTGTGGAACTTAACGGAATGTTCATTTCGCGGAATTGATCATGCATCGTTTGCAGAGCGTGAGGCTCTCCTTGCACAAGCCCCCACAGCAATTCTTTTTGCAAGTAAGGCTGAATCATTTGCATCTGCTTCTTTGACTTATGAATGAGATTTTCCACCTCAATCGCGTCGGATAAAGCTTGGACCGCCTTTTGCACAGCCCGGATAATGGCCTGGTTGCCCTCCGTTTTCAGCAAATAATCGACGCCGCCGTTGCGCATCACTTCCTGAATGAAATCGAAATCGTTATATCCCGATAAAAAAATGACTTTGCACCACGGCCAATGCTTAATAATTTCGCGATGCAGCTCGATCCCGCTCATCCCCGGCATCCGAATATCCGTCAGAACGACGTCAATTTTGGTCGTTGTGAGCAGTTTCAGCGCTTCGGCAGAAGAATAAGCTCCATACACTTCCAAATCGAGCGCTTCGGTTCGCCCAAACATATCGAGGATGCTTTCCACAATAATCGGTTCGTTATCTACGACAAGCAAGCTATACATCATGATCCTCCTTCGGGTAAGCGAGCTTCAACTCGACCCGCATGCCCCCCCAAGTTCCTCTCGATACCGACAAACCGTACTTCTCCCCATATTTTAATTGCAAACGGCGATGAACATTGAAAATAGCGGTTGATTCCTTCGCCTGTTGCTTGGAACGAAGCTGATTATGTAGACTCGTTAATGTATCGTCACTAAGATTGTCGCCATTATCTTCCACGACGATCTGCAGATATTCGTTATGTTCGGCAAACTGAACAATCAGCTTTCCGCCTTCAGCTTTGTCTTCCAATCCGTGAACATAAGCATTTTCTATGATCGGCTGCAAAAAAAGACGGGGAACTTGCATCGCTTTGTATAATCCCGGCACCGATCCCCAATCCACTTCGATTTGCCTGCCAAAACGCATCGATTGAATTTCCATGTACGATTGCGCGTGGCTGACTTCCTGGTCCAGCGTGACCATCTCAGTTCCTGTTCTCGTTATAAATTGGAAGTAGTCCCCAAGGTGCTGCATCATTTGCTCTGCAGACAGATTGTCATTCATTCGGACCAGCCCTTGCAGAATGAAAAAGCTATTGTACAAAAAGTGTGGATTGATTTGCGATTGTAGCTGCTTCAGTTCCGATTGTTGGGAGCGGATTCGTTCCTCGTACACTTCCTGGATCAACAGGTTTAATTGCCGGACCATCGCATTGAACTGCTCGTACAAGTAATAAAACTCGTCTTGGTGATGATGGTGAATCTCGACTTGCAGATCGCCCTTCTCCACTTTGCGAAAAGAGGTGATGAGACGTTTCAATGGTTGATGAATGAGGCGGAATATCCAATAAGAAAACGCAATGATGACAACGGTCGACATGAGCGATAGCAGCCAAAATAACGTCCGGTATTTGCCGAGCGGTCCAAGCACCTGATCTTCCGGTACATATACCGTCAAATAAGTATCCAGCAATTTTGAATATTCAAACGTGAACAAATATTTTACCCCTCGAACCGCCACGCTACCTTGTCCGCTTGCCTTGTCTTTGAACCGGGGCTCGGAGACGAACTCCTTCAATGCTGATAATATCGGTTCGTCGCTCTTCCCGTCGGTTACGATCCAATTCTGCTTCAGATTAATGAATGAAGCACCGGACTCTTTCACTAGGCTGATCTGGGCGAGCGAATGCTGAAGCTGCTCCCTCGATAATACGACGCCAAGCGCAATCGACGTTTCCAAATGCTGAATCGGCACCGGATACACTTCGCTTAGCAGCAGGCGATTGTTCCAAAATGTAAACGGAGTGCCGTATTGGCTCGACGACTTTTGCAGCACACCTAGCTCATCATCAGGGATATGATTGTCGAAGCTGTTGGCGAAAATGCCTCTCGCTAGCGCAGGGATATACACTTTGACATCTTCCACAAATGGACTGGACGTCTTTAAAAGGTGCAATTTATTTTTCACGCTTAAAATCGTTTGAGAACGGGTATAATCGTCCATCGCATCGGAAATCGTCCGTATTTTCTGAAATTCGTCGTCAAAAATCAACTCTTTGTTCAACCTCATGAGCCGCTGCATTTCCGCTTCGAAAGAGCTGAGGTAAAAGTGGACGCTGGAAACAACCGACTGCGACAGCTCATTATGAACGTTCTCCTCGGCGGTTTGATTCATATACAAACTGATGCCGTAAATCGGAATCATCACCAGCAGCAGCGCAATAACGAGCTTGGAGAAGATATTAAATTGACGAACCGCGTTTAGTTTAAGCAAGTTAGCATCACACCTTTTGTTAAATTTTCCTTCTTTAGTGGTTGTCTTTACATTTATAGCATGTTCCATTTAACAACGGAACTTATATTTCAGATCAGAAGTTGTTTCAGGAGGTTCTGGTTCAAGGATTTAAAAAAGCTCGCAGTTACCCGACAAATTTAAGTGGGATGATTTGTGTCTTCAGATTCAAAAAAAAAGAAGAAGCGCTTGGGACATTTGGCCTCAAGCGCTTTTTCAACCGAACTTAAAAACTTATTCGCCCTAACTTCCAAATGGAACTTGTACAGGCTTAGACTTATTGCCATTAAAATCTTCCAAAACAACCTCAATAACGCCAGAGTTTCCTACAACGCTGAGTGATCTTAGATCGTCAACACCTCTAATAGCATATGCTTTTCCATTGAATGTGATCGGTTTACCGTTCTGCCATGCATATAAATGCCACCAGTCATCGGATGTTGGTCCTGATAGTTTAACTTTTCGAACTCCATTCAATGTTGCTGTTCCCTCATAAACGTCGGAATGATCATCTTTTAATACGCCTGTATCATCTGCATAAGTAACTACCTTACCCTTGGCGTCCAGCAATGAAATTCTAACTGTATATGCACTTCCGTCTGCAATTGGAACTTCAACTCTCACTGCATTGGTTCCTTTTGCCACAGTCGTTGAATATACATTTTGTGTTACGGAGTAGTTCAATGTTACGTCTACTTTTGCTTGTTCGTATTTAATCGTCGGAGTTTCCCAAGTTACATCAATAGATCCGACATTTTCCGTCATCTGGATATTTTTTACAGTATTCGAAAAATCTTTTTCTACAACTGCTGCCTGGCTTTCTCTTCCATCAGCCCCAACAGCTTTAACTTTGATTTTCACAGTACCTTTCGGATCATCTAAAGACTTAATATAAAATCTGTCATCATAGGTTCCGCCTAAGAATATTTCTTTGCCATGCTCATATTCCGCATACACATTGTATTGTTGTACTTTGTTGTAATCTTCCAAATTCCAGGAAATATACATTTCGGAAGTATCAAATAATTTATCGATTTTTAATCCGGTTGGGGCAGCAGGTTTAACTGCTGTACCATCGGTAACCTTAATTTCACCAACGTTAAATTGATAACCCTTAATCGTTCCTTGTTCTGGGGTGAAAGACAGACCGAAGGCTGCCAACGTTTTACCGGCATATTGGGACAAGTCCAGATTTTTTTGAACCCATCCTTTTGTAGTTTTATTTGCTCCGCTTGGAATTTCAATATACTCGACTTTTGCTGGATCATCTTCAAAAATCAATCCGACTCTAACGCTGCTTGCATCGGTAACGGATGGTTTGTTATATGTAATGTTTAATTTTGATTCTTCTTTAATGTCTAATTTTGTTTTGTACAAAGAAATAAAGTTAGTTGCATCCAAATCCCCAAATATTGCCAGAGAGCTGCTGCCATTATATCCGCCAAGTTGAGTATAATCATATCCCGCGTTGTATTTCGTGCCATAGTCGAAATCCACTTTTAAACGGGTACCGTCCGTGTCGATCCGCCATTGCCATGTTGGGAGAATATCCTGGATATTGATGTTAGCCCATTGGTTATCATTCGAAACTTCACCGTCTACAAAATATTGCATGCCATGTCCGGTATTAAAGTTCGTATAGAAATTTGAACCATCAATGACGGATCTTTCAGAAATGTATGCTGCCAGACCCGGCCATGTCTTATAGTTTTTACCTACGTTTGGTTTTCCACGATTAGGATCATTGGCTGTTTTTACAGGGTCTGGAGTAGCTTTTAGAACAGCTTCCAACAATTGATCCTGTGTCATGCCAGCTGAAGCAAGCGTCCCTTTTCCCGCGTTATATGTAGGAGCATCTGCAGCACCTGACCACCATGTTCTTTCTCTTGCGACAACATATTTGTAATAATCAGGGTTTGCACGTCTATTTTCAGAGTACCTATTGGGACCCGAATGACCAAAGAGTTGTTCATCCAGATGCTCAAAGACCGTTGCACTGCCCAGAGAAGCTATACCTGTTCTTGGGACTAAATTTTCATCATAAGTGTTGTATAATGACCCGCGTGTTCCGCTGAATCCGGTCTGACCTGCTTCAAGCGTATTAAATACAGTATTTCTTGGGTCTAAACCTAATGACTTCATGGTTGCAACCGAACCGTCTACCATTGATTTACTCGGGTCCGGATTCATATACAAGGAATTGGCGGCAATGTTCATATCTGTAGGATTTTTTATCCAGTTGCTAAACACTGTTGCATCTTTATTATAGTAGTCAATTACCCCCCACGTGCTTTGATTTTTTTGTCCATACCGGTTGGAAGCATAAACATTAACATATAGACCTTGAGATGTCATTGCACGAATGAACTCTTGATAAACCGGCATAAAGCTGGCAGGCAGTGTTTCTTCGGCATTCACAAAGTACCCGTCAAAGCCGTAATATTTAGCCATTTCAACTAATTTATCAGCGATAGGGAATCTTCCATTATTATCTTTATAGATAAAATCCTCCGTATGCTCCGTTCTCGGGAAGAAAATACAACCTAAAGATTTAACGCCGTTTTTGTGAGCGGCATTTGTGTATGCTGGGTTTGGAATATTTAACACGCCAAACTCATATTCACGCTGCCACCAATCTGCCTCGGGATTGTACAAAGAATCCGGCGTCGGATTTGTAACTACACCATGCCAAGATGCTGTATAATCCACATACTGCCAAAAGTTGAATAGATTTTGTGCAAATTGATCATTATACACTGTCGGATTGAAAAATTCATCACCATAGTCGCTTGTCAAGATTAGGTTTTGAACTTCTTGATCCAATTTGGGGTTTGCCTGCGTTGGCTTAAAAGCTTCATTACGTTTCTGAAGCGGTACTTTTGCTCTCATAAATTCATAAAATTCGTCTGTTTCAGGAGTCCAATTCAAGATATTTTGTTTTCGGTATCCATGATAAACCGGCTGGTTTTTACCCTTGTAGCCTTGTTCACCGGCACGAGGGGGTAGAGTATCGCCACCGGCATTTACGATACCTGGAATCGCACCCATGGCTAGTAATGATGCCAAAATAACCGCTAGATGTTTTTTTGGTCTTGCTTTCATAATCACACTCTCCTCTTTAATATTTATAAAAACGATAAACGTTTTTATCAAGGATGAAATGATTCCCCAGAAGGCCTCATGGGTTTCAACGAAACTATAGAATTAATCTAAGATTCTGAAAATATTGGTCATGGGTCCCCTTCACGATCCAATCATATTTCAGGTTGATCCCTATCTCCTTGTACAGGGATTCCCAAGCATTGTTCTTTTCCGATTGGCCATCCGCGTAGACCACTTCTTGCGTAATAAATCTCGCTGCCGTCACATCTAACGAGCAAGAAACTAATGGAGTTTACTCCGACCATATCTTGCCCCCTCCACTTTATTATAAAATCCGTACGATTGGTCAAACCACTCTCCGTCCATGACATTTGTATATCTATTATTTACTTTTTTGCTTTCTTTTGACTCTTCTATTTTTTATTCGAAATAGAAACGATTGCGATCTCATTTTTGTTACAAGCATTGTATTGATGGATAAAAATAGCAACAACCTCCGTAATGCTGGAGGTTGCTGGCTGAAAATGGGTTACTCAAGCAAATAATAACCAAATAATCGACCCACAATCTTTATCGTAAACACTACAAATATGAGCGCTCCGACTAATCATTCCTAGACCCAATCGTATTTCTTCATTATAGGAGGAATGTGAATTGTAACTTGTTTTGTCGTTTTTTTAGCACTAATTTTGATGTTATTGTATTTATTTTTTGGCGCCTTCTTGATTATGTTTTGTCATTTCGTATGGATATTGTAAGATGATTTGTCGCAAAACCATCGTTTCTGCACAAAAAAACACGATACCAAATAGGCTCGTGTTTAAATTTTCAACAATAATGTTCCTAAGATGCCTTTATTTCAGGCTTTTGAATGGTACAGTGTTTGTGTCGCCGAACGCTTGCTCGAATTTTCATCAAGGATAATGTATTGTGGAGAGCGATCGTAATCGATCGGTGGAAAGTTGGGCTAATTGTTCATACGTTGATCTAGTTCACTTAGTTTTACGCGAACCGTCATAATATAAGGCGCTCTCGTATCTTGTGAATCAAAATAACCATACGATGTCAGCACATAAGTGCCATCAGCCAACACGACATTTCCGGCGTACCCGGTATCTCCACTTCTGACTGAAGGCGTATAATCCTCCATTAACCTCACACGATACTGGCCTTCTCTGAAATGAACGAGGTCATCATAGGTGCCGACCCATGCTACCCAATCTCCTGCTACCCAATCATCCAAATTAGTAGCACTTCTTCTAATGATTTCGCGGAAAGTGATCAAGAGTCTACCTGACACCGGATCATACTCTGCCTTATGTCTCTCGCCCATTAATGCACCTTGCATTTCCTTCGGCTCGGTCCAAGTATTTCCTTCATCATTGGAGAATGTGATCATCGCATTGGTCTTTTTAAACTGTGCCCTTGCCAGCAACGCGAGCTGCTTTCCGTCAGGCGACCTGATCACTTCAATTTCGCAAAGCCCCGCATACTTCTCAATCGCGTCATGCTCGGCCAGCAGCCTCACAGGAGTACTCCACTGTTCATTCCCATTCGCATCGAACGTAAGATATGTTTTCCAGTTGTTATACGAAAAGTCGTGGAATATGCCCATCCAGCGATAGGTCCAACTATCGTCTGGGTTTTTAAGCCTTGTTAGGCTTGCCAGTGCAACAATTCCCGCTTTACCTTGATCTTGAAAATAAGGCTTAAGCTCACTCCAAGTTGCTCCATTGTCTTCAGAGTATGCGGTTTGAAAGCCCACATTTCCATCTCTAACTAAACCGCTAATCAATTCGAGTCTTATTTTTCCGTCCGGTTTTTCAATTTTATAAACCGTAGGTGTTTCCTGACTCGTTGCCCAACTTGCAGCTGTGCTAAGACGTTCACTCCAAGTAAGGCCACCATCGCTGCTCTTTTTCAAGATAAGCGGTCCAATACCATGACCTTTCGGATACACGGTGTATATGGTTCCGTCATTTAAAAGCACAGAATCCGGTTGTCCCAGATATTGGCCGGGTTCTCTGTCCGTAAGCACCTGCTTTTCTTTCTCGGTTGACAGATCAATAAAAGGTATTGTAAATCCTAAACGAATATATGGAACTCCGCTCGAGGACTCGGCAATTTTACGGTTGATTTGTTCCCTTTTCCCAAGAAGCCAGTCGGCATCGTTCGGATAATCGCTGAACGTGATCGGCTTCTCCAAGCCTTCTTCCAGAAGTAGGAGTACAGCATCCCGGCCGATTTGGCTTTCCAGCAGTTCAAGTGCACGTAAATCCTGAATCGCTTCGTAAAATACTTCCAGGCGAAGCGATTCAACGGGTCCCTGTTCCCCAGGATAAACGAGGAAGGCATCTCCGGAAGGGAACCCTTGACCGGCATCGGTTACGCGGAACGGATCGATCGCTTTTTTGGAATACTGTGAATACCAGAAATTGTATCCCCAATGCAGGAAACCGGCGATTTGGAATTTATACAATTGTAAGCCGAGCACCCGTTCCGGACCGACGGGAATACGAAAAAGCGGTTTGCAACATCACGATACTGCACGCAGCAGTAGTACGTCCACAAGTTCGGCACGTTGTTCTCGAGGAACGGCTCGATGTGATTGTTGGCCGGTATTGGATATTCCACAAGACCTTTATCATAAAAGTCGTAATCTGACAAAGCGTCGATCATCGGGAAGCCTTCCAGAAGACCTTTTATTGTCTCGCTAGTGCTTCGGTACGACTCCAAATGATCCAAATTGGGTTCGTCGGATACGTGGAAATAGCTGCGTTCATTCAACCCGTTTGCCCGAATAAAGTCGACGAGCGCCGGCAAAAATTGACCGAGAAACGATTTGTACGCCTCGCCGTGAGCATCCGTTTCCCAACCGAATATGCGTTTGCATTCGCCGTTCTCGATCGCCATAATTTTTGGCGCGTTCTTCGCTCCCCATTGAGTAAACAAATGAGAAAACTCAAAATATTGAATGCCGGCGACAGTGGCCATATCGACCCAACGTTTGAGCCTATCGAAGCCGAATCGGTACGTTCCTCCGTCCTTCTCTACGTCGACGAGTTGCACCGTCGGGCGCTCCCCGCCAACTGCGGTGTCAAGCGGAGGAGTAAACAGCGGGGTCAGCAGCATGTTCATCCCGTGACGGGCCGCCGTTTGCACGAATTGCTCGATACGATGCCAATGTTCCTCGCTAAACACCTCAACGCCATAGTAAGTGGCGATACAGTCCGTATGAAACCATTCCGTATGAACCAATCGCTGCTTCGGCAGCGATACCGGCACGACGTCCAGCTCGAACGTTTCGCTTCCGAGTATATCGCCATTTTCTAGCGCAAAACGGATTTGAATCGAATGGATGCCGGAGGCTATCTGCTGCGAAATGTCCAAGCTCACCCATACCGAACGCCATTGATTCGGCAGTGCATTTACGCCATCCCGATCAATCGGAAAAAGCGGGTCCGGGTACAGGCCCGGCGTCGAACGCAGTAAATTACCGTCATGGTCCGCATACATCGGAAATTCCGAAGGAACAAGACCGACCGTGCGAATCATGATGGAATCCGAAAGATCGGATGCGGCAGATACTTGTATATTTTTGTATGCAGCATTCGTGCGGTATGCAACCTGGAACGCATACGTTTCATTATGCAAAACAGTAGCGCGTGAAAACGGCGATTCGTTTAACTCGGTATCGGCAAACACTTTCACAAGCGAATGCAAACATCTGGTTTCAAACTTCGGTTCATAAGTTGGATTGGACATCGGTCTCTCCTCTCGTTCTGTAAAGCGGCTGTACCAGTTGGGCTCTTGTCAGGATGACGAGATCCAATCCAATGTAAACTTTGTAAATTTAACCGTTATCGGTTTATTTTCTGAAAAATCAAAATCACTTTCATATAGCAGTGCAATTTCCCCATTATCCAAAACCGTCAAACAACAATAGGAGAACGTATACTCATCGATCTGCTTGGCATACTTCCAGGTGCTTCCCCCATCCTCGCTCAGTCGGATCGTTCCGCTAGTCCGCTTGCGGGGATCAGCAGGGTTTGCAAACAAAACCCTCGTTTTCCCATCCCCCAAATCAGGGTATGTCATAACGCTGGATTGGCATGTCGGGTCGGGCAGATCCTGATCATACTCCGGCTCATTCCAGGTCTCTCCGCCATCCTTGCTCACTGCTACTCCGGTCCGCTGTAAACCGGCGTGGTTTCTCAAATAAACTCGCAGCTCGCCATTCGGAAGCTCAATCAGCTGCGATTCGGTCAAATCCGCACCATCCGCGCTTAACGTCTCGGCAGAAAGAATTTGTCCGTTGAAACGTCTTCCGTCATTAGGAGAGGTGCCCCTACGCCAGCTTTTCCCATGATCATCGCTGAAAATGACGGCACATGACATTTTTCCATTGGGATTCGAAAAGTAAATCGGGAATACAAGCCTTCCCCGGTAATCGCCACACCCCAGCTGAATACCTCTTCCGGGGCCCGACCCGATAAATTTCATCCAGGCTTCTTTAACCTCGGGATTTAACTCGATCGGCCTGGACCATGTCAAGCCGTCATCATCACTTTTGATGATTTGCAAGAAAGATGTCCTTGCCTCTAACAAGGTTTCCTTAGTATGCACGCCCTTTTTCAAATAGATATTGCCACTGCTGATTCCATCCGAAGTAACATTACCTTCGTCATCAACGAAATACGACGTTGCGCGTCCTTCGCGATCGGTGACGTGCCCATCCGGATGCAAACTGTATTCGCCCCCGGAACCATCATACACCAGCCTGTTGCCACGCTCATCAAAGCCTATTCCCGCTTCGGATGCCCACAAGCCGATACCGCCGGGCGTGTGGCAGAAGAGCATCCAAATCGTTCCCGTCTCTTCATCCTGGAGCAGGGCAGTGTCAATCGCCGCCGCCCCGTCCAGTCCTTCACCGGCATAAGAAACAAGGTGCTGCACATCGCCCCACGTTTGCCCATTGTCGACGCTGCGACGAATGACGGTATTGATTTTGTTCGGGTTGTCCCGCATATCGCTGATTCGCGCATCAATTCCGGCGATGATCGTCCCTTTGACCGTCGTAATCATGGAAGGAATCCGATAGGTCGCCGACCCGGCCATGCCGGGGTAAAAGAGTGCGATTGTTTCGCTTTTGTTCATTGCCAACACCAACATCCCATCATTATTTTTTGTTTAACAGATCTGCGACTTTCGGCGCTTTCTCCAGCTCGGCCAAAATTTCTTTTCCGCCGCTATTCAAATAATTTTGAACGTATTTGTCCCATTCCTTATCGATATCGATTTGCCCGGCAATGGCCTTCAACCGGAATTCATTCACGATCGTATCCAATTGGCCTTTATATTGTTTGTTCAGATCGGCATATTTCGTTTGGTTCATCAAATCCCATTTGAAAGGTCTGATTTCCATCTTCTTCAACACGTCCGGTTTGCCGAAGAAATCACTCTTCAACTTCGTAGTTGCTTCGGAGGTCTGATAGGACGCCCGTTTGTCATCGTACGATCTGAAGTTATATGCCCAGAAGCCCATATTCCCTTCGTTCTCCGGATACTCCGGCTTGACTTTAATCTCCGATTTCTCTGGAGTTCCCTGCCATGTGGATTGGGTACCGACTTCTCCGTAAAGTGTCCAGCGGGAATCGTCATCAAAGTTAATATAATCGAATATTTGCAGAATACGCGCCAGCTGCTCATCCGTCACCTTCTTGGAAATGTAGAAAGCATCGCCCAGCCTGTTGACTGGGGTGAAGGCGCCTTCCCCTTGCTGCCCGTTCGGGCCGATCTCGGGCGCGGTCACGAGCAATTTAACGGCGGGGTCCTTCTCCACAATGTTCGCCGGAGCGCGTCCCTTCGTCCAAGCGTCCATACCGACATAAGCAGGCTGCGCCGGATAATAACCGGCCTTGCCAAGCTTGTATTTCTCCCAGCTCTTGTTCACGTCGATCGTCGTCCACTCCGGATCGATCAAGCCTTCTTTATTCCATCTCGCCATCATCTTCAAGAACTCTTTGTACTTAACGGATATTTCAGCGGCCGTCAGCTTGCCGTTCTCCTCCAGGTTGTAGCCACTAGCTACCCCGTATGCCCCGAGCAGGGTGCTTCCCCAGGAAGTAAACGCGTTGTTGAACGGCAGCATGCCATACGTATCGTTTTTGCCGTTGCCGTCCGGGTCCTTCTGGGTGAAGGCCTTTAGGATTTCTTCCGTCTGCTCCAGCGTATACGCCTTATCCGTGAAGTAGATCCGTTCCAGGCCGCCGCTTGTTCCAATAGGCTTAATGTCGCCCGGCGGCTTGATCCCCAGTTTCTCAAGCCAATCGAGCCGGAAGGTCGGAGCCCAAATTAAATTTTTGGTATGTCCCTGATACCCGACGAGAGTCAAATATTCGTCTTTCTTGCCCGGCGCCAAATTCATATCCCAGCCTGGAACATTCTCATCCAGCATTTTGGAATAAAGGGGCGCATATTTCTTCAGCATTTCTTTCGGGACCGTTCTCGTCAGGCCGTTTTCGTAAAATTCCGATGCCGAGAGGGACTGCGCCGTAAAGGCAAACGTATCAGGCAAATCTCCAGATGCGACCATCAGCTGCACCTGGTCTTTGTTAAACGTGTCCACCTTCACGTTATTGATTTTGATGTTGTACTTTTCCTCGAGCTTCTTCTGCACCCAGTTCCCGTCTTCGATTTTCCCTCTTGTAAATGACCCGGAAAGCTTCAAGTCCAGCTTCTTGGAGAAGTCCCCCGGCGCGGGCAGCCCCGAAGCTTTGTCCCCTTGAGCCGGACTTGCGGAATTAACGCCGGATGCATCCTTCTGACTGCAGCCTGCCGCCCCAAGAACTAAGGATCCGGCTAGCAGCGCCGAATATAAAACCTTTAAGCGAATTTTCATATGAACTGCCTCCCCTATATTTGTCATATCTGTAAACAAATGAAATCAACCTTTTAACGAGCCGATCATAATTCCCTTGATGAAATATTTCTGCGCGAACGGGTAAATGAGAATGATGGGACCTATGGAAATCATGACCGTCGCAGCGCGGACATTGCTGAGAAGCAAATTCGCGTTCGACATTCCGCCGCCGCCCATTTGTGTCTGCGACAGATCCAGGGCGACCATCATTTCCCTGACCACCATCTGCAGAACTGTCTTCTGAGGATCACGGATATAAATCATGGCATCGAACCATGCGTTCCAATGCCCCACCGCCGCCCAAAGCGCAACAGTCGCAATGACCGGTTTGGATAAAGGGACGATGATCTTGGTCAAAATTTTAAAATAACCGGCTCCATCTATTAGCGCTGACTCCTCAAGTCCTTTATCGATCGTCATCAAGAAATTACGCATAATGATAATCGAAAACACATTAACAACTCCAGGTAAAATTAACGCAAGGCGATTATCGAGGAGACCTAAACTTTTAATTAATAAGTAATTGGGAATCAATCCCCCCGAGAAGAACATGGTGATGAGGAAAAAGGCTGTGAAATAATTACGGTAAGGCAGATCCTTCTTGGAAAGCGGATAGGCAACCAGCAAGGTGAAGAACACAATGAGCGCGGTACCGATTACGGTTCGAAAGATCGTATTGAGATAGGCGGAAATAATATTTTGATAGCTAAACACAAACTGGTAAGCAACCGTCACCCATTGTTCCGGCCATAGATGAAAGCCAAGCGTTGACGCGCCATTAGCATCCGAGAAAGAAAGAACAAGTGTTTGCCAGAACGGATATAGGACTGCAAGCGAAAATAAGCTGATGAAAAATACAATCAACGTATCAAAAATGGACAATCGTGTTTTGAGCATTTCCCTGTTTCCTCCTTCCTACCAAATGCCATGTTCGCTTCGTTTGCGAATTATCGCATTCGCCCCCAAAATGAGGATCACGCCCACTACATTTTTGAATAAACCGACCGCGGTCGCATAGTCCAACTGAAACTGTTCAAGGCCTTTCCGGTACACGTACGTATCGATGATGTCGGCGACCTCGTAAACGACCGGATTGTAAAGGTTTAGAATCTGATCGAAACCCGCATTCAAAATATTACCCAGGTTTAGTATAAACAAGATGACGATCATCGGAACGAGCGATGGAACTGTAATATGCAACATCTTCTTGAACCGTCCGGCCCCGTCTACATCTGCCGCTTCGTAGAGATCAGGATTGATCGAAGAAATGGCCGCCAGATAAATAATTGCCCCCCAACCGATTTCCTTCCATACATCCGTCAAAATTAACATGGGAACAAAGTAATGGGTGTCAGATAAAAAATTGACCGGAGTCCCCCCAAGCGCATGGATGAAATAATTGATGATTCCCCTTTGAGGGGAAAGCACCTCGCCTACCATGGACCCCAGAATGACCCAAGACATAAAATGCGGCAAATAGGAGACGGATTGCGCCACTTTTTTAAACAGTACACTCTTGACTTCGTTCAGCAGCACAGCCAAAACAATGGGAGCCGGAAAAGCCACGGCCAGCTTTAACAAACTGATAATCAAAGTATTTTTAAAAGCTCGGATAAAGAGGGAATCATGAAACAAGTTCTTGAAGTGCGCAAAATCATTCCATGGGCTTTTCCAAATCCCCAAACCCGGTGAAAACTTCTTGAAAGCCACCAGAATACCGTAAAGAGGAACATAATGAAAAATGAATAACAAAATCATCGGAAGCAGCATCATGAGGTAGAGCGCTTTCATTTTCTTTGCTTTTATCCAGTTTGCATTTTTTTTTCGGACAGATCGAATTTCAATTTCGGCTTGCTGAAGGGCGGTTTCCATGGTAAAGCTGCCCCTCCTTTCCTTGGTAGTTTGGTAACGCTTACACCCCAATCATAAGGAAAAGCAGCTTCGATTAGTGATACGATCTATAGATGTTGTACCACAATCTTTATATGTTTCCGCTGCTGTTATAGATTTGCCGGAAAGAGGATGGTTACAGTCGTACCTTCTCCGTAACTGCTGTCGATGTTCAATCCGTAAGCTTCTCCGAAATTCAATTTGATACGTGCATTCACATTATAAATGCCCGCCTTCTTCACCCCCGGGTCCGCAAGCTGTTTGCGAACCTCCAATAATTGTTCCTCCTGCATGCCTAATGCGTTATCCTTTACGACAACACGAATGGTTTCCTCTTGCAGCAGGCAGTAAATTTCAATCGTCACATGTTTTCTTGTGTTCCGCGCCCCATGATGAATGGCGTTTTCAATAATCGGCTGCAGGATCAGCTTCATGGTGCCGCACGCCAGCACGCCATCATCGATGTGCCACATACATTGAAAATTATCATACCGACATGACATGATGCCTATATAGGTTTTGGAATACTTGATTTCATCGTTCATTCGAATCATCTGTTCGCGGTTCGTAATATAACGAAATAACCGGCTAAGCGAGTTGATCATTTCGACGGCTTTGTCCACATCTTTTGTCTCGACAAGATAAATGAGATTATCCAATGTATTGTACAGAAAATGCGGATTGATTTGTGATTGTAAGGCGATCATTTGAATTTCTTTCTTCTCGTATTCCAGTTTGACTCGTTCTTGGCCCGCAACAAGCGTCTCATGAACCAGATCATCTATTCTTCTGACCATTTGGTTGAAATTGCGGCTCAGCAGGTCCACTTCGTCAATTCCGGATACGCGTTCCAAAACGATGCGAAGGCTTTCTCCCAGCTCGTAATCATTCAACATCTGGTTCAGTCTACCGAGTGGTTTCAGCATGCGCTGCGACATATAAAATGAAAACAGCAGCATGAGAAGGAAAATGAGGAAGAATAGATACGAATTGCTTAAAAACAAGTCGATGACCTGCTGCTCCACATCCGAATAGTTGTACCTGGAAATGAATGTCCAAGGAACACCACTGATTTCCTTCGTGAAGTCATAATATTTCCCCCCGTAGGATCCCTCCTGCTGCATATGGCTTCCACTCGAAATCGGCATATCCAACACCCTTCCGATCTGCCCGGTAACAGGATGGGATACAACCCGGTATTCCCGATCGACGATAAACATCTCACTACCGTTTTGCTTGAATTCACCATAAAGATTGGAAAGGTATCCGCTATCCAAGTCCACCGTAATATAACCTACAATTTCCGGATATTTCTCCAGCGATATAATCGGCATTCCCAAGACGATTGAAGCATTACCGAAGTCATCTTTGGTCAGATGATAACTGATTACCCTGCCTGATGTTTTCATTTTATTGTAAAAAGCAGGGTCCAGCTCCCCGATTTGTTTATATCGATTTGAAAATATCAAGCTGTTGGAGCGGTCATAAATACTGATGACATCCCGATTCAATCCCAAATCATGATTCTCATAAAGCAGTTCTTTTTCCAACGTTTTGGTATCCTTCGTCACGATATCATCCTGAACTACCGTATCCAACGAAATCCTGGCCATCAACACTTCTTTTTGATTGATATCATGGTCTAAATAACTGGCCGTTTTCTCAAACAACGAATAATGGCTCTTTTTCAAATCGTCAACCGCAATTTTGGAGGATTGCCAATAAAAGATAACCATGTAGACAATAAGCGGCAGCAATATGGTGATGACAAAATAAAGCAAAAAGCGGTCTCTAAGATTTAAGTAGCTTTTGTTCGTCGTTAATTCCCCGTAATCATTCCAGTTGTCTTTGGTAAAATCATAGGTCTTGAATAATTTGATGACCTGATAAACCGGTTTCAGGATTTTGTTTGAAATCACCCTAGAGGACACTAGAGCAACGAATAAGGCCAACAAACAAGTGGCGGCCGTTAATTTTACCATTAAAATGAGCTGTTCATGATAAAAGTCCATCCGGTCCACATAAACCAGCTGAAACTCATTAAAAGGGATGGTCGTATAATGAGCTTCAAGACCTTTTTCAGTGAGAAATACGAAGCCTTCTTTGGGGGCCTTTACACCTTTCAACTCATCAACAACAGATGGCCCAATCTCACCTCCAGTGAAAATCAACTGGCGGTTGGCGTCAAACAGCGATATGTTCTCGTTGTAAGGAATGGCGTCCTTCAAATAATGAGGGTTAAGCAGAATCAATATAACCCCATTATTGACCCCATCTCTATCTATGATATTTGCGGCAAAAAACATTTGCTTATCCAACTCTTTTATCGCATTCGCCAGTCCATTTCTAGGTTCGGGCCCAGTGGGTGGGATGAGGCTTTCGGCGGCTTTCTTCAGAAGCACCAAATTACGCTCCTTCTCCAACTGGCTTCCCACTTGGATCCCGTTAAGGTCGAAATCCAAATATTTGTGGTCGGAACTGAATTGACTTTGGGAAGTAATCACTAATATAGAGTCGATGAACTCGTTTTCTTGTCTGCTGTTATATAAATATTTTTCAAAATCCTTGGAAAGACGGTACTTATCGATGGAATTTGTCTCGTGATTGCTCAATTCATGAATATAGTCAGTAAGCCGCTCATTCGTCGTTAAATGGTTTAACATAAAATAAGTGTTGCTAAGGCTCGTGTTTAACTCAAAGGAAATTTGGTTCATTCGAGTGCTGATGACAAACTGCTTTTTTTCCTCAATAAAATGTTTGATTTTAACAAAAAAAACACTGCTGAGTAACAATAATAAAATGAGCATAGCGCCTAAAGAAAACAACATAAGAAAATTCCGAAACGAAATCCTCCGAAATCCATTCATCATCCGATACAAAATAAGCCCCCCCGTGATGTTAGCAAGTATGGTTGGACCGAAATACAAGAGGCTTGACGCCCATCACTTTCTTAAAAATCTTATTAAAATAAGAATGGGTAGGGAAACCGACCATAACGGAAATATCCTTTATCTTACAATCATTGTGTTTCAACAATTCCACGGCCTTACGAACCCTGACTTCATTTACATAATCGATAAAATTATGTCCGGTTTCTTTTTTGAAAATCGAACTGAAATAGGCCGGATGAATAAATAATTGCCCAGCCATATCTTCTAGGGTGATTTTTTCGGAATAGCGGTTGTGGACGTGTTGTTTGGCTAGCTGTACGTAACGGTTTTTATCACTCTCCTCGACAGGAGCGTCCAAAATTCTTTCGATTATTTGTTTCAGCCATTTTTTCAAATCACCGAGGGAATGGGCGGCGTGTATAAACTCTAATGCCTTCTTCTTATCCAAAGAAGGCATCGGCAGCCCTTTTTCTTTGGCTTTCAATGGAAGAGACAGGATAACTTCCGAAAAGGCAATTCTGATTTCTTCTATTTTTAAACGTTTGCCTTGCTCCACAGCATCAAAAAAGTCCCGAAGACTGGAAGAAATTTCATTATTTTGGCGGGAAAGGACGGAATGCATCAATCGATCCATGATGATGTTTAAATGCTCATTTGCTTTCTCCTTGGCGTGTTCATCTGAACCTGCTACTAATAAATCCTGGTAAAAAAGAATCGAATGATGATCCTCGAAGTATCTATAACTCAAGGCATAGATCGCTTGATTGAAGGAAGTAGAGATCTGATCCGGTTCCTTGATCATATTGCCTACACTGATCGACATCTCGCACTCTTTTCCAAAGCTCGACATGATCGACGCTTTCAGCAAATCGAAATAATCTTCAAGTTTCCCCTTAAGATCATATTTGCTGATCGGCCGTGTATCGTGTGCAAACAGAACTAATTGGTTACCGTAAAATAATACCGAAGTATAGCTTTCCTTCCAATATTCCATCGTGATGTCTGTGATAAAGCTCCGAATGGACAACCCCAGTTCCTGTTCAAACGACTTTCCGAACGAACAAACGATGATCCTCATATAATTACGAAGCCAAGGGGCATCATACTGATTTACATTTTCACCTTTGATGAGGTTAATCAACATCGATTCTTCTCGTGCACCCGGAATCCCTATCTTTTTTCCATACTCTATTTCTTCATCTTTCTTTAACTCGATGGCCAGGCCACTCATAACGTCAACAATCTCGTCTTTCATGACAGGCTTCAATAAGTATCCTTTTACCCCGAAACGAATGGCATCCTGGGCGTATTTGAAATCATCATAGGCCGAAAGGATAAGAACTTTAATATGTGGATACGTTTCCTGGATGGCTTTGGCAAGCTCCAGACCATTCATTTCCGGCATCCGAATATCCGTCAAAACCACATGAGGAACATGCTGTTCAATAAGCTCAAGAGCTTCCTGACCATCACTGGCGGAGCCGATGACTTGAAATCCGGTTTCATTCCATGGAAACGATGTGACCAATCTTTCCCTGATGTTTTTTTCATCATCTACTATTAGAACTTTATACATAGGCCTCGCCCCCGTGTCATTACAGAAAATATCGTACATTTTTCCTTATTCCTGATAGACATACAAGCGTACAATAAAGAAACCGCATAAGCCCATCCTGCTGCGGCGCGTGCGGTTCTCCCTGATCTAATTTTTATGGCTTGACTCGTAGCCAGGATTGCTCCTTAAGCGAGTCCATTGCGGCCTCTGCGGCCGCGATCGAAGAACGCGCTGCGGTCCCGTCGAAAAGTGTGACATACTCCGGGTCCACCGGCTTGCCAACGATCACATCGCGAAAAAGAGTCATCTCCAACCTCATCGGTTGCCTTAAGAAAAGAGGCGGGCGGGTTGTCGGGCTTGTGAATACAACTTTCCCCTCTACTTGCCTGTAGCCGTTGACACGGTCCTCGTCTTCTTCCGGTTGTCCGTTAATGCCAAACGCTTCAATCCCGTTTATTTTTTTCACGACTACTTCGGATCGTTTAAAGTCAAAAAGCACAGCACCTTCCGTCCCGTTGATTTTGACAAAGTGCTCACCCTGCCTAAATCCAGAACCATACTGCATCGTACCTAAAGCTCCGCTTGCAAATTCCATCGTCAGCAGCAAGTGATCCGGATTGCTTGAGGCATCATGTGTAGGATCTATGCATGAACCCGCCAGTACAACGGATGCAGTCGGACCAAGAAACGTTTGCACAAGATCAAGCTCGTGGATAAAATGAAACAAATACCCTCCGGTCTGCGCAGGATCATGCTTCCAGCCGCTTCCGGATTGCCTATCCTGCCAGCCTGTCCGTTCCGCGTGCGCTACGATCGGCTTCCCGATTTCCCCAGCAGCGATCAAGCGCTTGACCTGCTGAACTCCGCTCAAGAAATGAAGGATGTGTCCGGCCATCATGTGGACAGAGGCTTTCCGGCAAGCTTCAATCAGTTCCTCGCAGTCGGCCAGAGATAACGCAATTGGCTTCTCGCAAAACACATGTTTGCCGTTCTGAGCCGCAAGAATGACATGCTGCTTATGAAGATGATTCGGACTGGCCACAATGACCGCGTCCACGTCATCGCGGGCGACAAGTTCTTCGACGCTTGCAGCCGTTTCGCAATGCAGCTCTTCCGACAGAAGCTTGGCGCTATCGTCCGCTCCCCCAACTACAGCAACCGGTCTCGTACCTTCCAATTCATTCAAAATTCTGGCGAGCTCGCCTCCGAAATTTCCACAGCCGATAACGCCAAATCTCAACAAAGTCATCGCTTCCCCCTCCTTCGTGTCATCACAAGGAGACCCATCTCTTCGTACGGAGAGAAGCCATCGCCGCCTCAGCTGTAGCAATGGACGTTGAGGCTGCGGTCCCGTCGAACAGCGATTGTAAGCTTTCCTGCACCGGCTTCCCTTGAACGGCGTCCCGGAATGCCGTCATTTCCTTCTCGATCAGTGTCGCCAACCAGTGCGGCATCTTGGAAACAGCAGTCCCGTAGGCTACGCCGCTGTCGACTTTTTGATACGATTGCGCGCGTTCCAGGTCCTCCTCCGCGGAGTAATTCAAATTATGGCTGGTGATATATCCGCCTTTATTCAGTTCGACCTTCGAATTTTTTAGATCGAGAAGAATGGCGCCTTCCGTTCCGTTAATTTTGACGAAATGCTCGCCCCAGCGAAATCCGGACCCGTACTGCATCGTGCCGAGCGTCCCGTCGGCGAATTTCAGTGTCAGCAACAAGACGTCCTCCTCGTCGCCGAAGCCTTCCCCTTGATGCGCCAAATTGCCTCCGGCCATGCAAACCGAAACCGCCGGTCCCATAATCGCTTGCAAAAAATCAAGTTCGTGAATATGGTGAAACAGATGGCCCCCAGAGGTGGCATTGTTTTTCTTCCAACTGACGGTCGTCTGTTGGTCCTCCCCGCCGGTTCTTTCCGAATGGCAAACGATCGGACGGCCGATCTCTCCGTCTAAGATCCATTGCTTAACTTGGCGTACGCCGTTCATGAAATGCATGATATGACCGGCCATAAACAAAACGCCGGATGCACGGCACGCCACGACCATTTCTTCGCAATCGCTCGATGTAAGGGCAATCGGTTTTTCGCAGAACACATGCTTTCCATGCTTGGCGGCTTGAATAACCGGATCTTTGTGAACGTGGTTCGGGCTGGCCACTACAATAGCGTCAATATCATCCCGATTCATCATATCCTCCAAGCGGTCAATCGCTTCGCATTGCAGCTCCTCGGACAGCGAGACTGCTCTGCTTCCACCATGAACGGCAACAACCCGTGAACCCTCAAGCCGGTTCAAAACCCTTGCAAGTTCCCCTCCAAAATAGCCGCTGCCGACAACTCCGAAACGAACGTTTTTCATCTCCTCTATTCCCTCGCATATGGATGTAACAGCCCCACATGAACTTTGACTACTGCTTTCTTGATTTTCGATGATTGCCCCATGCCAGGTCTGTGAATATCGTTAGGGAAAAAGACGGCGAACATGCCAGGCTTGAGATGAAGTAAAATCTCGTCTGCCGAAGGATCATACAACGCATAATCCTGTTCACTATCATAGGCTTTAACCGCTTGGACATCTTCCCGCTGCGAAGACCAACCGATCGTCTCTTCGCCTTCGATCAGGTAGTGGATATCAATATATGACTCGTGCTTTTCGGCAAGTTGCTCATCCATCGGTTTAGCATCGAATTCCATAAACGATACGTACATCTTATCACCGTTGATCTCAACTCGACCTTCAGGTGAGTTTCCTTTAAACAGTAGATTAAGTTCCTCTAAGGCCGTCGCGATAACTGTATGCTCAAATTTACGTTGCTTTTCCCACAATGACATAGTACCTAAAATCATGGTCCATTCCCCCAGTTGTACATGTGTAATACCTCAAAGCAATTTCACGACCACGGACTCCGCCGTACTTTCCTTGTTCCTAATCGATTCCTCGTAGGATCTTTTGAAATATTCAACATATAAGACATCTAACAAATAGAGCTGCGAAATTTTCGCCGACAAGGAACCACCTTGCAGAGGACCTTCATTTGCGCCGCATAACAGCGTAAGATCAGAATACGAAGTTAAAGGAGACTTTACAAAGCGTGTAATCGAAATGACGGTTGCCCCGCATTCCTTTGCCTTTTTCGCCACCTCAATCGAATCCTTGGTTGAACCGGAATACGAAATGATCACAGCGACATCCCGTTTCGTCATCAATGCCGCCGACATCATCTGAAGATGTGAATCGATTGTGCATTCCGTTTTGTTCGTGATGCGCATGAACTTAATTTTCGCTTCCATAGCCGTCATTAATGATGAGCCTACACCGAAAAATATAACTTTTTCTGCTTGGAGCAAAAAGTTAATGGCTTCATCGATTTTGGAGCTATCAATTAAATTAAACGTTTCGTTCAACGCACTAATGTTGGTTGACAACACCTTGGAAGCAACTTGTCCGATTGAATCATTCATCAAAACCTTCTCAGTCAGCTGCGGAATTTCATTTTCCACGGTGATGCTATGCGCCAGAGCAATTTTGAAATCTTGGTAGCCCTTATAACTCAAGGACTTGCAAAACCTGAATATGCTGGATTCGCCAACTCCACAAACATCTGCGAGGTCCGTAATCGACATATAGACAACACTGTTCAAGTTCTCCAGGACATAGTCCGCCACTTTTTTTTCCGTATTTGTCAGGTTGTTATATTTAGAATGAATGGTTGTAAAAATATTGATTGCGCGCAAACTGTCACCCTCTTTTACCCCAAGATTCAGACATGATGCGCAGTAGTGATGCTAATGCGCCTCTTTCAGCGTAAGAATAATGAGGCCGCGCCCAATAAACCAGCCTTATTTCCTAAGGAAGCTTTAAGAATTTTCACGTCTGCAAAACTTTCCATGATCAACTCTTGCGTTTGTGCCTCGACTAACCGAACAAGCTCATCTTGCTCCATCACACCGCCCCCTACAATAATCGCCGAGGGATTAAAAATATGAATGAGAGAAGCTAGACCTATGGCTACCTCAGCCGTCCACGCATGTAAGATTTGTTGTAATGGTTCGTTTCCTAATCTTATCTTACCAAAAAAAACCTTCCCGTCCACACATTCCGAATCCACTTGTTGAGCCATTCGAACCAATGCTGTCGCTGAGGCGTATGTTTCATAGTAAGGCTTACCTTCCCCATCGCTCTTTCCCGATAACGGATGAGTAACGATATGGCCGAATTCCGCCGCCACCCCGTTAGCTCCTCGATATATTTGACGATCGATGACGATAGATCCGCCGATACCGGTCCCGAACGTAAGACATAAGAAATCCTGAAACAATTCCCCTGCGCCAAAATAGGCCTCGCCCAATGCTGCCGCGTTGACATCATTTTCAACCATAACAGGCTTATGGAAGCGCTTTTCAACAATCTCCCTAATTTTCATTCCTGTGTAATTGGGAATATTGTCATTCGCATACACAATATACCCTTCATCGGAATTAACTTGTCCGGCTGTGCTAATCGCGATGGCATCGTAATCCGCATATGCCGCCAGCTCGCTAAGCAATTTTTCGATGACATGTGGACCTCCCATCAGGCTTTCCGTGGGATATTCCTTAAATTGTTCGATATTTCCTCGTTCATCGCAAATGCCCATCTTGGTGTTGGTACCGCCAATATCCGCCGCTAAGATTTTCATTGTCATAGGTTATAGGATAGCCCTTACGAATTTTTTGGTAATTTCCATCGGTCTCGTAATGATTGATCCCACAACAGCCGAATAGATACCTAGATCAAATAATTTTCTCAATTCCTCGGGTGTCGATATGCCACCCTCTGCGATGATGGGAATGGATAACGTACTCACGAGTTTTTCAACCAATTCGAAATTAGGCAAAGACTTATCTTTCGTAGCTTCCGTATAACCGCATAACGTTGTCCCCACACAGTCAAACCCAAGCTCAGCAGCCCTGACAGCTTCTTCATAGGTGGAGCAATCCGCCATAAAGAGCTGATCCTTGTACTTCGCTCTTAGCCTCGGAAATAGCTCCGATATCGTAGAACCATCCGGCCTTATGCGATCGGTCGCATCCATCGCGATCATTTCTACGCCTTCCTGATAAAGCGCATCTACTTCCTTCAGGGTAGGCGTGATAAAGACATCGGAGCCTTTGTACACTTGTTTGATGATCCCGATAATCGGTAAATTCACATGTTTCTTGATTTCTTGAATATCCTCTACGCTATTTGCACGAATCCCCGAGGCTCCACCTAAATATGCCGCATAGGACATTCTCCCCATAATAAAAGGACTATGCAGCGGTTCTTCCGGCAAAGCTTGGCAAGAAACGACCAATTTTCTTTTTATCATATCCAGAATAGTTTTATTTGTATCCATCCGGTTCCACCTCCACACTTAAATTTTTATTCCTTAACTGCACCGGCCGTCATTCCTTGGGTAAAGTAACGCTGGAATAATACGAAGATTAACAGCATTGGAATTGCAGCGACCGTTGCTCCCGCCATTTTATATGCGAAATTCGGATTAAGATCCTGCATTAAGGTTGCAGTACCGACCATTAACGTTTTCATGTTTTTCTCTTGTCCAACGACGGACTGCCATAAGTAATCGTTCCATACTTGCACGAAGTTTAAGATAAATAATGCGCCAATACCTGGTTTAACAATAGGCAGCATAATTTGCATGAAAGTCTTCCATTCCCCGGCTCCGTCAATCCTAGCGGCTTCTCTTAACGCATTCGGAGTCGCATCGAAGAAGCCTTTTAACAAAAACACACCAAATGCAGTGGCCACGTTCGGCCAGATCATGCCGCTGTAACTGTTAACCATCCCGAATTGCTGAGTGATTCTGAATAAAGGGACAATCATGATTTCTTTAGGAATCATCAAGCTCGAAACAAAAATGATGAAGATGAGATTGCTGCCTTTGAACGTAATCTTCGAAAAGGCGTAAGCTGCCATCGCACCGACAGCGATCACAAGGACCGTGGTGGCGCCAGAAACAAACACACTGTTGAATACCCATCTTAAAGCCGGTTGGCTTTGAAACACATCCGCATAGTTGGAGAAAGTGATCGTGGTCGGCCACCAGTCAGGCGGCATTTTCACAACATCCGAGCTGTTCTTAAGTGAACTTGTAAACAACCAATATAATGGAAACAAGTTAAAAATCGCTAGGATGAAGATGATCACATTCGATATGAGATCAAATCGCTCCATTTTCTTCTTGTTGTTAGACTTCGACATGCTGAATCCCCCCTCACTTCTCCTTGATTAAGCTTCTTAACTGAGGCACGGACAACAATAGCGTAATCACGAACATAATAACCCCAACAGCAGAAGCCATGCCAAGTTGATTATATTTAAATGCGTTATTGTAGAGATAGTACATCAGCGTCACGGAAGAATTATTCGGTCCTCCGCCTGTTAAGAGCTGAATAACAACGAATATTTTCAAAACAGCAATGATGTTGATGATCACAATATACACCGTTGTGGATTGGACAGAAGGAATTAATATTTTGAAAATAACCTGCCATCTGCTCGCGCCATCCACTTCTGCCGCTTCAAATAAATCCTTAGGTACACCTAGCATCGCGGCGATATAGAGAATGATCGCTTGCCCAACGTTTGTAGCGAATGTTACGAATATAATAACCGGCATAACCGTTGTTGTTTTCCCCAGTAAATTAACAGTGCCTAGACCCATTTCCTGCGAGAAATAAGAAATTAGCCCATTAGCAGGATTCAGTAAGAAACTCCATACCATACTCATGACAACCATAGAAACCATTACAGGTACATAGTAGCTACCTCGAATGAATGAAACATACTTGGCATTCTTGTCAAATACAGCGGAAGCTACAAACAACGCGAATCCGACCGTAAGAATAACGATAAAAACAACGAACACAACCGTGTTGATAAGCGCTTTAAAAAATACTGGATCGTTAAACAGCGCGACGTAATTGTCCAGTCCAACAAACTTTTCAGATTGATAATTGATCCGATACAAGCTAAGTCTTATACCTTCAATAATCGGATATACCAAGAAAACTAAGAAAATCAGCATCTGCGGAGAAATAAACAAGTAACCGGTGATACTATCTTTGATGGATTGACTACGTATTCTCATAGCGGTTTTCCTTTCTAATTAGCAGCCTTAGGATCTCGTTGATCCTAAGGCCGTTAATCGTTTATTGATTATTCATTACTTCGTTTGATAAATAACCGAGTTCTCTTTATTGGATTGAATGACCTTATTGCCTTTGGTTTGATAATCCTTCACAACCTGCTCAGGTGTTTTGTAACTTGTATATAGGGCTTGAAGTTCTGGATAAAGAACTTCTCTTAATTGACTATAGCCTGGAACGTTGCCGCTGAAATTAAACAGATACTTGGAGTTTGCATCATAAGCAGCAAAGAGTGGGTTTATGTCCTTAAGTTCTTTGGAAACGGAACTTCTTACAGGGATACCATTCTTGGACGCCTTGACCAATTCCGGATCTGTGGAGAAGAATTTAACAAAATCTTTGGCTACTTCGACTTTCGCTTTGTCTTTATTTTGGAAAACGCTCGCTCCTACTACGTACGTAAAGGACAACGGATCTCCGCTTTCGGACGGAATGTTGGCAAGACGTGCATCGAACTTGGCGCTTTTGCCGCTAGCCATATCCGCTTTGGTATTATTGAACAAGACCGGATTCGTAAAGCTAATCGCTAGCTGCTGATTGCGGAACATCCCGTTCGCATCATTGGACGATACCGATTCAGGTCCCGGATTCGTGTAACCTGCATCTCTGATTTTCTTCAACCAAGACGCAGCCTTAACACCGTTCGCATCATCTAGCACGATATTCCCTTTATCATCAAAGAATTTATTGCCGAACATTCTCATATACGCAAGGTTCCATGTATCCCCTTGATTATTGACAGCATAAAGTGACATCGGATAAGCATTGGAATATTTGTCTTTCGGCAGGTTGTCTTTCAGACCTTTCAGAATTTGCTCATACTCCGCTAATGTCCATGTCTTAATTTCGTTCGGTCCACCGATGAACTTCTCTAGTCCAGCTGCTTTGAGCATGTCCGCGTTATAGACCAAAGTTCCTGGATTATGTTGGAACGGATAGAAGTAAACATCTTTACCGAAGGTCACCGCATCCCAAAAGTTTTTGGAAATATCGGCTTTGGATGCATCATCCACAATATCAGTTAACGGTACCAAGGCACCGCGGTGAACATAATCGCCCATTGCAAAAACGCTTTCAAAAAATACATCTGGCGCCGTGCCGCTGCTTAAGTTGACATTGAGAAGCTGATCGCGTTGGTCGCCTGCAATAACTTCTACTTTAATTTTGGCATCATACTTTTTGTATTGCGCCGTGAATTTGTCAGCCGCGGCTTTCAAGAAGCTGTCATAGTCAGCGCCTGGTTCTGTGGAATCCATAACACCTTTCCACTGTGGTGTCAGCCACACTTTCAGCTCCCACCTTTTTACCGGTAGATTGTTGTCCTGCATTGCTAGTATTGGTAGCTTCTTTATTACCGCTTGTACAGCCTGCAACAATCGAAGCCAACATCGTCAAAGCCAAAACAGCTATAGGAAAGCGTTTGTTTTTCATCATAGATCTACCCCTTGTCTAATATATTTGTGATCTGTCTCTGCATAAAATTCGCCATCTTTCGAATCTCGCATCCGTTTCCGCGTTGTAGCCCCACGTATTGGAGTCCCCAAAGCATACAAGGTTTTTTTCATCATTTGCAGAATTGTTGAGTCGCTTCATCGATCATAGTAATAATGTTATCGATTCGTCCCATATCTTCGTTGCTAATTCCTTCGAGTGGCCCTCTAACGCTGCCAATGTTTACGCCTCTACGATTCAGAACTTCTTTAATAACGGCATACATGGACCCATTCAGCGAGCATAGCGCGATAATGATGTCATTAATATGGCTTTGGATACGTTTCGCTTCTTCAAACTTGCCTTGAAGGAAGAATTCATTCGCCTGCAAAAATAGTTCCGGCATAGCCGCGTAGGTGCCTCCGATTCCGCCATCAGCGCCCATAATTCTTCCTGCGACGTACTGTTCATCCGGGCCATTAAATACGACGACATTGTCTCCGCCGACTCTTTTGAATCGTTCGATGTCCATCGTTGGCATCGATGAGTTTTTAACTCCAATAACTTTAGGATTGGCAAGAAGTTTCTCGAATAGCGATGTCGTCAACGTATAACCTGTCGTTTGAGGGATGTTATATATAATGAAATCTAGTGGAGTTGCTTCGATAATTTCATTCCAATATTTATAAACCGAGCTGTCCGGCAGCTTAAAATAAATAGGCGGAATTGCAGATAAGGCATCATATTCCAAAGCTGCTGCATGTTTCGCCAATTCAATGCTGTCTCTTGTAGAAGGTGCTCCCACATGGGCGATTAACGTCATTTTGCCTTTCAAACGGTTGGCTACATAGCTAAGCACCGCTTTACGTTCGTCTAGGTTTTGGTAGATACACTCACCAGAACTTCCTCCGACATAGACGCCGTTAACCTTTTTTTCATACAAATAATCACATAATGCGTTGGTTCGGGCTTCTGAGATATCTCCTTGATCGTCATAGCATGCATAAAAAGCCGGTATGATTCCACGGAACTTTTCTAATCTCAATGAATTCCCCTCCTAATGTTTATAATGTTTGGCAAGATCAACAGTATCACATAAATTCAAAACTGTAAATTAATTTCACCAAATTCTAATTTATAAAAAAAATTTCCACCAATGACTTCCTCCAACAACTGACGATAATTACATAGGTAATCCCATTTCACCTAAGCCTACAAAACCGATTTTATTAGCTGCCCCCGTAATTACAGACTCCTTGTTTTCAAATGTTTTATTCATGATATCACTCTTATAATTTAAATTTTTGTTCCCATTGAGTACACACCTCAAATTAGTATGAGTATATTGAATGAAAGGAATACAAATTATAATTAAGCACGATTGTCCTCCCCTTTAACTAAAAATACCTAGTCTGGTTAGGTACCAGACTAGGTATAAATGAATTTTTATACGTTGCAATGAATTATTTTACAAATTCGAAGTTTTCTAACGAATTCTGCAACAAGCGTGCGGGCATGCAAGGCAAGCTGCCTGCATAACACCTGTCGAACGTGACCATTCTCTCCGAGAGCCTCTCAAAGTTCGGAGCCTTGATCCAATCGCATCCGTAATTCGGAAGCATATTTTTATTCAACGAATCGAACATAAGCATGACTGCTCTCATACCTGTTAACCCTCCTTTTACATATCTGATCCGGTTCCATTCAGCCGTTCAACCATATGATTCAGCATTTCTTCCGTAAATGCTCCCTGGCTAAAGGCAGCGGCGGCACGCAAAGGCATGAATTTCAGTATGGCGGCGAACATTTCCGATGTACCTTCGTCGTTCGCAGCACTGAACAAAGGATTTCCTTTGAATCCCCGCAAAAATTGTTGAGCGATATCTGCAGCATAAGGATCCGCCATTAAATCTCCGATCGTTGTATTTCGCGTGTAAGTTCTTCGAATGAGAACGGTGGATTGTATTTGTAAGGTTTCTTTCAAACGAATTTCGGCGGCTGATTGCCCGATCATCATTTCGTAATCTCCGCTTTCAACGTGCCAATCTCTGATGTCCGTGTTGTAATACGCGAATGCCCGCTTATCGAGGATAAAACGTACCGTCTTCTCTTCACCGGGCTGCAAAGCGATTTTGCTAAAGCCTTTAAGCTCTTTAAATGCTTTGCTGACCGTGCTTTCAACGTCCCTCACATAGAGCTGCACGATTTCTTTCCCGGCTACGTCACCTGCATTTTTCACCTTCAGGCTCACCTGAAGCTGATCCGTATCCAGCATAGCTTGGCGATCCAGTTTCAAATCAGAGTACTCGAACGTTGTATAGCTAAGCCCGTGACCGAACGGAAACAACGGTTCGATCTCTTTTTTATCGTAATACCGATAGCCAATAAACAAGCCCTCGCTATATTCAACCGTATCTCCTTCACCCGGGAAGTTCAGGTAGGACGGGTTATGCGACAACTTTTGCGGAAATGTTTCGGCAAGCTTGCCACAAGGATTCGCATCTCCGAACAGCAAATCGGCGATCGCTCCGCCCAGCGCTTGACCTCCCAAATAACCTTCCAGCACGCCCTGCACCTTATCGATCCACGGCATTTCAATGGGAGCTCCGTTGCTCAATACGACGACAATATACTGTTGAACCTCGGCGATCGCATCAATCAACTGCATCTGATTGTTCGGAATTCTTAGATGTCCCCTGTCATAGGCTTCGGATTCATAGCGATCGGGCAACCCTGCGAAAATAACGGTCACCTGCGACTTTCCGGCAGCTTCTACCGCTTCTTTTACAAGCTGTTCATCGATCTCGTCGTTCTCCAGGTTATAGCCCTTCGCATAAGACATTTGGGCCTGACCGGCTACTTTCTTGGTCATTTCTTCATAGATGTTATCCAGCTTCGTCGGCTTGATGTGGGAGCTTCCTCCCCCTTGGTATCTAGGCTGCTGCGCAAAATCTCCGATAACGCTGATAGTCGCGTCCTTGGATAAAGGCAGAATGTGTCGCTCATTCTTTAAAAGCACCATGCTTTCCCTAGCCGCTTCCCTGGCTAATTGATGATGCTCTTCTTGGTTGAAGGTCACGGTCTTCTTATTTTCCGCTGCCCTAAAGACTATCGTCAGTATTCTTTCTACCGCTTGATCGACTATATCCTCGGACATGCTCCCGTTCCGTACAGCCTCGACTATTTTACGATCGCCCGCTCCGTTGCTTGAAGGCATCTCCAATTCCAGACCGGCGAGCAAACCAGGAACCCTTTCATCCACGGCGCCCCAATCCGAAACGACGAACCCTTCCAATCCCCATTCTTCCTTCAAAATATCGTTCAACAAGTACTTGTTCTCGGAGCAATACTCTCCGTTCACCTTGTTGTATGCGCACATGACGGTCCAAGGCTGAGCCTGCTTAACAGCACCCTCAAAGCTGGACAAATAAATTTCTCGAAGGGTTCGTTCGTCTACAACCGCATCCACGGACATTCTTCGGTGCTCTTGGTTATTGACGGCATAATGCTTGAGCGACGTTCCTACGCCTTGACTTTGAACGCCTGCGATATGATTCGCCGCCATCTCGGTTGACAAATAAGGGTCCTCTGAAAAGTATTCAAAATTTCTGCCGCATAACGGGGAACGTTTGATATTGGCAGCCGGCCCAAGCAAAATCCCGACATCCTCCGCTTGGCATTCGACGCCGAGCGCCTCGCCGACCTTACGGATCAAATCCCGATCCCATGAACAGGCTAATCCCGCACCGGAAGGGAAGCATGTAGACGGCACGCTATCCATAATACCCAAATGATCGGAATCGCCTTTTTGTTTGCGAAGACCATGAGGTCCGTCGGTAAGCATAATGGACGGGATCCCCAGCCGTTCAACGCCTTTTGTATGCCAGAAATCCAGGCCCGAGCATAATCCGGCTTTTTCCTCCAGAGTCAGTTGGCTGATCAATTGCTTGATTCGGTCTTTCAAATCGAATCCCTCCACATATTCAATGTCGTTATCCCTTTACCGAGCCCGCGATTCCTTCCACAAAATAACGCTGGAATAGAATTCCGACTTTTTCCCTCACATCCATCACAGCCAGCGTTTCTCGGACCCACTGAATATCCTCTTCCTGCAAAAAAACGGATTTGCCGCCAAATTTACCACGATTGTTTTCCCCTTTATTCCAAACACATGCTCTGCAAAGCTTCCCGTCTCGACTTTGTTAAGCCGAATTCTTCAGAAAAATAAGCATCATAACCTCCATACGTATTCTTGATAGACCCCAAAGTGGCTGACAAGAACGCTTCGTTAACCGTGAGCATATGGTTCAAATTTTGCAAAACTGCTTCGTCCGCTTGTTCAGCCAACCGTTTCAGAAGATTCCTGTTGAACGATTTCAGCGTCTCATTGCTTAAGAGATAGTCTTCCATGACCGTTTGTTCGGAGACACCCAGCGCAAGTAAGATGAGAGCGGCTCCGACCCCGGTTCGGTCTTTGCCCGACGTACAATGATGCAGTAGCCCCAATTGATCCGGATCCTGGATCGTTTCCATTAATCGTTTGAACGAATGATTGTTAATCGGAAGTTTCGTATACAATTCCGTCATGTAGGTTTCTGCTTGGAAACTTTTGAAGAAGTCGGTTTTAACCAATTCTTTCAGAATATGACCTTGCTGTTCCTCCCCTTCAGGAGCGGCCGGCAAATTCATTTGCTTATGCTGATCCTCAGTGTTCGCCGGTATCCGTATATTTTTTGCATTAGGGAGAACCGGATCCGGCATTATGCGCGATTCATGATCGCCGCGGTAATCGAAAACCGTTTTGATATTCAACGTTTGCAAGAATGTTAAATCCTGCTCCGTTAAACCGGTCAAGTGATCTGAACGAAAGAAAAGGCCGTATTTTACTTTGCGGCCATCGGACGTTTGATAGCCTCCCATATCTCGGAAATTATGCACGCCTTCGAAGGGAATGACCCGATTGGCGGGATATGCGGCAAATTGGCTTATTGACATAGCTGCACCTCTTTAGCGAAATATTTATTATTCAATCTCATCACCATAAAAATCCCCCCCTCTTCTCGAAATGGCTTAAGAACAGAGGGGGAAGGCTTTTTTAATAATCACTGATCGTTCAATTCGTTAGGTCTTTCCGGGATTGAAGGGTCAATACGGCCGGTACTAACCCTTCCGAAGACGCCTCAATTCGTATCTCTCCTGCCTCATCCAGCGACTGAATCAAAGCCATCGCGTATCCATTGAACACGCTTCTTGAATCTCCTATATCCGACTCATGGCATCCCGGGTCTCCGTTCCCTAGACCAAGCAGCTTACCTTCACCCGCAACATGGAACCGGATCCGATTATTGGCGACCGGCACTACCCTTCCCGATTGATCACTCACCGAAACTGTGACCATGGACACGTCCTGGCCGTCAGCAAGGAGTTCCGACCGGTTCGCCTCCAAGTGAACAATGTATGCTTCCGTTGTGGTCTCTTTCCGCTCTGTTGCGGCCACCTTACCATCCCGATAAGCGATGGCTTCGAGAAGACCGGGTTCATAGGCTACCTGCCACGATAATGTGTGCTCGCCCGCTTCAGCATCCGCTTGCTTCTTGCCCAAGCTTTGGCCGTTCAGCATCAGCTCCACTTCATTGCAGTTGGTATACACGCGGACCTCCACCTGCTGTCCCAGCCGATCCGGCCAGTTCCAGTGCGGCATGAGATGAACGATAGGCTCGTCCTTCCAGATCGATTGATAGAAATAGTACGAGTCCTTGGCAAATCCGCAATAATCCAGGATGCCGAAATGCGATAGCACAGACGGCCACTGGAATGGCGTCGTCTCCCCGCGATAATCGAAACCCGTCCATATGAACAATCCGCCCGAAAAACGGTTTTCTAAGAAATAACGCCAGCTTCGTTCAGGCGTTGACGTACCGCCCGCTCCGCCCAGATTACCTACATCCATCTCCTTGCCTTGCATATTATATCTCGAGCCGTAGCTGGAGCAGCGCCCGCCTTCCGGATCATCCTCATAGACGCCTCTTGCCGAGAAGAAAGAGACATTTTCCGTATTCAGCACTTTGGCTTCGGGATGGGATTGAAACCATTCACCGATCGATTGACCTATTTTTACGGACTCACCGTAATTAACGCCATTAACCTCGACGTCCATACCTTTCTGACTTAGATTGGCTGCCGTAACAGGACGGGTGGGATCGATTCGTTTCGCCAAATCCTTAGTGCGCTTCAGCATCCGATTGGCTTGATAACTGCCGCTGATCTTTTCTTCATTACCGAGGCTCCACATAAAGATACTTGGATGGTTGCGGTCACGGTACAACATGGATTTCAGATCATCGAGCTTGATCTCTGTACTCTCCGTGATCCGGTTCTCGTTCATAACCAGCATCCCGAGTCTGTCGCAAGCATCGAGCAGCTCCGGGCCGGCGGATGATGGGCACAACGGTAAGCGTTACAGCCCATTTCCAGCAGGCGTTTGATTTTATATTCATGCACGCGGTCCGGCAGCGCGATGCCCACGCCGGCGAAATCCTGGTGATTGCAAGTACCTTTCACTTGTACGTACTTACCATTAAGGTATAATCCATCCTGACGGTATTCCACCGTACGGATGCCGAAAACGGTCCGATACGTATCGACAATTTGCCCTTCGTGCAGCAGTTCAGTTACGGCCTCATACAGATGAGGCGTGTCCTGCGACCAGAGCAGCGGCTTCGCCACTTGAACCGATTGAAGAACCGTTTGCTTGTCGATTCCGGGCGTTTCGCAGTCGGTTTCCGTGATAGCAACGAGTTCCCCAGCCGGATTCAGAATACTCGTTCGGATTCCGTACTTCATCTTCTGCGGATATTCGTTGCTCACCGTCGTTTCGACCGTAACCGCGGCCATTTCATTGTCAACTTGCTCAGTTCTGACGAAGGTTCCCCAGCGGTCCACATGCAGGTAATCATGTTTAGTTAACCAGACATGACGGTAAATGCCCCCGCCTTCGTACCACCAGCCTTCATCTCCGCCGGTCGTATCCGTTCGGACGAGGATAACATTATCCCCTTCCTCATCCCCATATTTCAGCAGGTCCGTGATGTCATAATGAAAGCTGGTATAACCGCTGAGATGGTCGCCGACGAAGCATCCATTCACCCAAACCGAACTGCTCCGCATCACACCGTCAAATTCGATGATGATTTTCTTGCCTTCATCCTCCTGTGGAATTTGAAATACTTTGCGGTAATAGCCCACTCCATTGGGCAGATAACCTTGAAACGCGCCACCGCGTTCCGGGTTGTACGGCTGTTCCAACCGCCAATCATGCGGCAGGTTAACGCTCACCCAGCCTGTGATCTTATCCTTGGGCGTATCCGAGCCGTACATTTGGGTAAGATCGAAGTTCGGATCTCCCAGATATTCTCGAGCGATGTTCTGGATGATACGTGCAGCTTCGCCCATCGCGAATGGCTCATGTCTCTCTTCCCCCAGCGCATTCGTCAGCCCGGCGATCATGCCGGCTTTTTTTACCGTCTTGACAATTTTCCCTACCTCACCGACATGAAACATCCAGTTTCGGTCAAAATTTTCTCTGGTTCTCATAAACAACGGCTCCTTTTGCGTCTAAATCTTATTTATTCATAGATTCATCGAATTTTTTCCGGTTACCGGAATAGCCGGTTTCAAAGCTGGAAAATAACTGGATTCCGTCCACAGCACCATGTCCAGTGCCGTAATTTCTTCCAGCGCTAGGACGATATTTTCTTCTTGATGACTTTTGACCGTGAAGCAGAGTTGCATCGTAGGCATACCCCCGGCCTCAGGCGGCGTGTGTTCATCCGGCATCATTTTGACGTTGGCGATTTGGATCCCTTGTTCGCCGAATATGGAAGCAACCTTCCCAAGAACGCCTGGCATATCGATAATCGTACACTTGACCTCGTGCTTTTTGCGGTGGCGCATCAAATGTTTCTCCCACTTGTTCAGCACGTATAGACTGATAATGACGAAAAACGTACACAGAAATGCGACAAACAAAAACCCTGCTCCGACACAAAGGCCGATTGCCGCCACAACCCAAACCGAAGCCGCGGTCGTGAGCCCTTTGATGACAGACCCGTTGCGCAGAATCGCGCCCGCACCCAAAAAGCCGATCCCGCTGATCACCTGAGCGGCCAGACGGGCAGGGTCGACCCGGACGTTGGATTCGGCAACAAAGTCGGAGAATCCGTAAATCGAAAGCAGCATAATGGTGGTCGAGCCGAGACAGACGAGAATATGGGTGCGGAACCCTGCCGCATGGTTGTTCCACTCCCGCTCGATGCCGACCAATCCGCCCAAAACTGTGGCGAGGACCATACGTACGAACAAATCCCAATGACCAAGTTGCCAAACATTAGCAGCGGCGCCGGCCAATATCGTCCCCCCCCGATTTCAAGTCTTTTAAGATGGCTGCCATTTTCTCGTCCGTAAACATCGGATCGGGAAAATTGAACAGTGTCTTCAACGAAAACGCTTTGAGATAGTCGATCTTCGGCGATGCCAAAAGATCCGGAAGATACCGCTCCAATACGGGTCTGCTGCAATCATCGGCCAGCAACTGGCCTACGGTTGTATACTCGTCAATCACTCGTTCTACAAGGAGGAAATTCCTGGATTTCAACCATGCCTCGCACAGCTTTGTCCATGCTTGCACTTCCCGATCGCCGCCGGCCAGTCCGAGTCCATGAGGACCGCTTTCAAAAAGATGCATTTCGAAAGAAACCCTAAACTTCCTGAGTGCTGCCGCGAACATTAAACAATTCTCAGCCTGAACGACCGGATCGTCTGCCGTGATCCACATAAAAACCGGCGGTGTTTCCTCCGTTACTTGCTTTTCACTTGATAACAGTTCGATCAGAGCACGGTCGTTCTGCCGATCCCCCATCAATACCGACTTGCACGATGCATTCGTAAATTCGCCCATCGTAATGAGAGGATAACAGAGCACGAGCGCATCGGGACGGCTGCTGTATCGTTCGATCGGATCATTGGCTTGCGGATTGCCGTTGTCAAAACGCGTACCTGCCATCGAAGCAAGATGGCCTCCGGCTGAAAATCCCAGCATACCGATTCGCTCCGGATCAATATTCCATTCCGTCCCTCTATGCCTGATCGTTCGTATGGCCCGCTGAGCATCATGAAGCTGGCTCGGATATTGTGCCGGAGTAACCCTATAATGAAGGACAAAAGCCGAAATGCCGATCGCGTTCAACCACTTGGCGACAGACTCGCCTTCATGACTAGCCCGATATGTATAGCCTCCGCCAGGACAAACGATGATGGCAGGGAACGGTCCTTCCCCTTCCAGCAAGTACGGTGTTAAGCTGGGACAACCTTCGTTGAATCCCTGCAATGCGGGTTGGTCGTGCCACAAAGGAATATTCATTGTTATTCCTCCACCAACATACTTTTTATTTTTTCCGCAACGGCACTTCCGAGCTTCCGGTGTTGTTCCGCTTCGAAATGAATGCCGTCTGCATCACTGGAAACGATCACGGTCGACGCATCCATGATAGACGCGTCGGTATACGGACTAAGCATTGCGAATGCCTCGCCCAATTGTTTGGACTTCTCTTCCCCGCCCTTTAACATGACTGCGAATAATCCAGTTTCCTTGATTGGCGGCGGAACTAGAATCAGAACCTGAGGGACTTTCGTAATCCCCGGTCTTGAAAAAGTCGTTTTTACGAGTCCGACAAGCGATAGGACGCTCATCGCGATTTCCAGCGCCGAGACGGAAAACCGCTCTTTCAAATCATTCGTTCCGAGCATGATCACGACAAGATCAAGCGGCCTGTGAGACAGCAGGCAGGTCGGCAAGTACTCTTTTCCGCTCATGATTCCTTCGAGCGGATCCGCCCACACTGTCGTTCTCCCGGGCAAGCCTTCCTCGATAATGTCGTAGCCGTCTCCCAGTTCCTTACGAAGTACGCCCGTCCACCGAACATCCGCCGGAAACCGAACTCCTCGATTCTGCGGATCGGTTCCCCATGTATTTGAATCCCCGAAGCATAAGATCGTTCTCGTTCTGGTCATCTGTAACTACCTCCAAAATAATAGTTTCAACCTTTGACGGCGCCAACCGTCAGGCCTTTTACGAAATACTTCTGAAAGAATGGGTATGCGACCAGCAGCGGAACGACCCCGATCGCGGCTATGGCCATGCGCATAGAGGTGAGCGGAAGATGACTTGTCGCGACGATCTCCGTCGATGACTGCAAAAATTGCGCATCGAGTAAAATCCGGTTGAGCATGTTTTGAAGGCTGAAGTACCGGCTGTCGGTAATGTAAATCAGTCCGTTAAACCAATCGTTCCAATACATAATCGTATAAAACATCCCGACCGTAGCCAATACCGGCGTCGATAACGGCAATACGATTGTCGCGAAAATTTTCCATTCCTTCGCCCCGTCGATATAGGCCGATTCGATGATCGGCTTCGGAATCGAGCTTGCAAAGAACGTTCGCATCAGGATGACGAAAAAACCGTTCATCAACAGGCTCGGAATGATCAGCGCCAGTATCGTATTTTTCAAATTGAAGAAATTGGTGTATAACAGGTAGGTCGGCACAAGGCCTCCGTTAAACAGCATCGTGAAAAATACGTAGAAGGACAGTATCTTGCGAAATGGCATCTCGGTCCGTGACAGCGGATAGGCAAGCAACGCCGTTAGCGTCAATCCTGCAGCCGTTCCGACCACCGTCACGAGAATCGTAATTCCATAAGCGCGCAGTATATTAGCTGAGTTTGTCCATAAATATTCGTATGCCGAAAAACTAACGACTTTCGGGAAGAAAGCATATCCATTGCGAATGATTTCCATGTCGTCCGTAAGAGAAGCGGAGAGCAGCAACCAGAATGGCATGATGCAGAAACATGTAAATGCCAGCATGACGATGTTGATCGTCCATTGATAAAGTTTACCGGATGATGGCATGGGAGCGCCCCTTTCTAGAACAGTGCATTGTCTTTGTTGAATTTTCTCACGACCGCATTGGAAGCCAGCACCAGAACAAATCCGACGAGCGCTTGATACAAGCCTGCGGCCGACGACATCCCGATATCGCCCATATTGATCAGCGCGCGGTACACATACGTATCGATCGTGTTCGTGACCGGCATTAAGGCACCCGTGTTAAGCGGCACTTGGAAGAACAGGCCGAAGTCGGAATAGAAAATGCGCCCGATCGCAAGCAGCGTCAAAATTGTAATAACCGGCGCAATGAGCGGAATCGTAATCGTCCGGATTTGCTGCCACCGGTTCGCGCCGTCTATTTTAGCCGCTTCATAGTACTCTTGATCGATGCCGATAATCGCAGCCAAGTAGATGATGCAAAGTTGTCCTACGCCTTTCCAGGCGTGTACGATCGTCAGGATCCACGGCCAGTATTTCGTTTCGCTATACCAAGAGATAGGCTCTAGGCCGAACAAGGGGAGCAGAGTCTTGTTCATGAAGCCTTTTTCGACGTCCAGGAAACCGAGCACGAGGTAACCGACGATCACCATGGAGATCAAGTACGGAAGCAGGATCATCGTTTGGTACGCTCTCGATAAAATGCGCTTGCGGATTTCAGTCAGCAGGATCGCAAGCGAAATCGCGATTGCCGTATTCAAGAAAATAAAAGAGAGATTGTACAATAGCGTGTTGCGGGTGATGATGTATGCATCCTTCGTCTTGAACAAATACTCGAAGTTCTTGAAGCCGACCCACTCGCTCCCCCATATGCCCATCGCGAAATTGACGTTTTTGAACGCGATGGCTATGCCGAACATCGGCAAATAATTGTTGATGAGAAAGTAAATCAGCCCCGGCAGCGTCATGAGCACGAGCATCCGGTATTTTTTTGCCTTCCTCATCTCAAGCCGCAAAACCGACATTTTGCTTGCCTTCATACGTTACAACCACCTTTTGCTGTCATTGTTTTGTGCATGTTTTCATCTTATAGTAATTTGTCCGACCCTACTTCCATGATCTCGACATCATATTTTTGAGTTTCCGACATCGGCTTGACTGCATCCGCGATGGCGTAAAAAATCCCCCCGTTCGATGGCAGTAATGATCTTATTCTCAGGGTTCTTTGGTGTTCTGAAGATAGATCTAAAATAATTGTGATGAACACGACAAATTCGTTGAAAGCAGGGATTCCAAATATGAAAGACCCACTTCAACCATTACATCCAAACCAATAACTGGATTCATGACATCACTCCCGTAGTAAATTCATCGGCAACCCCTAACCTTCTTGTCTTCCACACTATCGCATGTGATACGGGATCCAAGTCCCACGGGCAGATACGTTCAATCCCCGGCTACCGCAATTTTCGACTGTACAAAAAAGAGGTCGACCAGAAAGATCTGGTGACCTCATAATACGAACGGGCAGATTAGTTGAAGATCAATCGCGGTGAACCGTACCATAAGTGATGACGAAAATTTACGTCGTTGGACAACTCGGACTCCAGTTGACGAAAACCAGGCAATATATTTCACTAGCGCTACCGGAGCGGTTCCGTCCCGGTTCAGGTTTTCAATGTCCTGAGAGGTATTGATGGTTTGTATGGTTCATTCCTCCCGAAACAGTCAAAGCCCCTCCTGAAAGGGGGCTTCGATTGGTTCAAGAACATTTATGGTTGGAAAGGTAAATTGTTTCAGCAGTACAAGGGCAATTTAGAGGAGTCGGGTTATTTTCTCTTGGCTAGAGGAAGTGACTTCCTTAAGAAACTCCTTTGTCTGCCCCAGGCTACGTATGCTAGCCGGGGAGGCCATATCAAACTGATAGCCATGACCTGCTTTCATCACGGCGGGGTCGAAAAACAGAGGGGTGACCGGAACGCCCTTTTCTTGAAGAGCAGCTACGAAAACCCTAGCTTGTTTTTCAAACGATTTCGTGTTGCCGTCGGTTACAAATGCAGGGGGAAAGTCTTTTGTGATGTACTTTGACAGATTTAAGACATCAAACTTCGGGTTGTTCATCCAGTTCTTATCACCCAAAATGCACCAGCCCATACGCTTGAGCATGAATTTTTGCACGGGCTTTACATCGCTATGTTGAAATGCTGTGATATCGTAGGGAGCGCAAAATAACAATAAGCCCTTGATTGTATTAGACGGCACGAGTTGTGGGACCCCCACGAGCTTTGCATATTCGGTATTGGTTTGGGTCAGGGCAAACTCCCCGGCCAAGAAAGCCCCCGCTGAGGAACCGGCAAAGATCACCCGTGATGGGTCCAAGGGGTATTCCTGAGCCAACTGCTGCAAATAAGACCATACTTCGCCGACTTGTTTCGTCTGATCGAACAGAGTTGCTTTGGGCGCCATCTCGTAGTTCATTGATATTACGGCAAAGCCGTCAGAGGCCAAAGCCCTTGAATAGTCGGCGGGCATAAATTTATCTCCCGTAATGAAGCCTCCGCCATGGATAAAGATGATGACGGGCAGCGGCTTCGAATCACCTTGAGGGAGGTAAAGGTCGATTTTATTTTTGTGGTACTTGGATGGATATGAGATGTCCGTTAACACCTGTGTTTGCACCATGAGTTCGGGATGATCGGATGGCTTGGAGCCATAATTGTCCGGACCGATCTTTCTGGTTAGAAAGCGGGCCAGCCAAATGGTTGGCTGAGGTGTCCAGATGGCGAAGGCAGCCGGGATTAGAAAAATCGTCAAGACAGCAATCAATGTAAGGGATACTTGTACTTGTGTCATCGGTTACCTCCTGCAGTCATTTTATGGTGTCGGATACGAAGTTGAGTTTCAGTGCCAAATATATGGACCCTATATACTGTTTTAAGTCGCATGCGCATGAATGATGAGCATCGAAAAGCGCATGTGGGAAAACCTCATGCATGATTTGGTAAGGAGAGGCTGATTTTTACTCAGCCCTTCACTCTAGTTCGAAGATGGAGGGATCAGGTTTAGCGCAACGAATTGGGATAAGAAATTCAATCAAGTAGGTTAGGATTTGCTCCGGATCGAGTCCAAATTGCTTTTGAATAACATGACCTCGAGTTGCCATTCGAAGCACCATACTTGTGAGGGTATGCGAGATCATGCTCCCAAGCAGGACGGGATCAAAAGTAAGAAGAATCGATCCGTCTTTCATGCCCTTTTCAAAGGGCGTTCTTTTTCAACCAGGCAGGAAGTCAACGACTCGCTACATGTTTGATTTCAGGCGGGATCGGGCATATATAGCTGGCACCGCTCAATCTTTCTTTCAGCTCGGCTTTTGCCTGGTCAATGACCTCCGGACGGAGAAGCACTTCAATTGCGGTGGAGGCCATTACCTTGCTTGCTTGAAGCATCCCTTTGTGGCCGATAGATGTTCCTACCTGGGACACAGCCTGCCAGGAATGTAGTTGTGTCCCCATTGCAAAGCAAGTGGTCACGCATTGCACAGTGGGCACGACCCAACTGACGTCACCCACATCGGTTGAAGTGGACAAGTTAAGCGTTTTGTTTAGATAAGGAAGAAGATCGGTGGAAAGCTCTAGTTCTTTCAATTGCTGCACGAATTCCTTGCTTGCCTGGACCGGTAGGAGCGCCAGGAGATCCAAGACGCTTTGCTTTTCCGCTTCAGTTAGGGATTTACGGATTTGACGGGCAAACTCCTTTTCCGCTTCGTCAAAAGCATGTACACCCAACTCATAGAAATTGTTGTACATGATGGTTTCCAGCGTTTGGTTGGGAATCAGGTTGGAGCATGCCTTGTCAAAAATAATTTCTACTTCCGTCTCCGTCATCATGGCAGCACCACGGGCAACCTTGCATACGCGCTGATAGAGATCTTCCACCTGCGGCGTTTTCGGAGCGCGAATCAGGTAGAGCACTTCCGCTTCCGCCTGCACAATATTGGGGGAGAATCCACCTGAATTCGTTACGGCATAATGGATACGGGCTTCCGGCATGATGTGTTCACGCAGATAGTTACACCCGATGTTCATCAACTCGACGGCATCCAGCGCACTACGTCCGAGATGAGGAGCGGCTGAGGCGTGGGACGCCTTTCCCTTAAACTTGAAGGAAACCTGATAATTGGCCAGATTGGTTACAGACATTACCGCGTTCACGATTTCAGGATGCCAGCAGATGGCGATGTCCGCATCGTCAAACAAGCCTTCGCGAACCATGATCGTTTTTCCGGAGCCGCCTTCTTCGGCCGGGCAGTCGTAGTAACGGATCGTTCCTTTAATCTGGTTTTCCTCCATATAATGGCGAACGGCGATCGCTGCCGCAAGCGAGCCCGTCCCCAGTAAGTTATGTCCGCAGCCATGCCCATTGCCGTCTTGCTGAATAGGCTGATGGGATACTTGCCCCCTTTCCTGGCTCAGTCCGGAAAGCGCGTCATATTCCCCAAGGATAGCCACAATGGGTTTGCCGCTTCCATAGCTGCCGAAAAAGGCGGTTTCCAAGCCGCCGACTCCTCGTTTTACCGTAAAATCTTCTTCTTCGAGTGTCTTGCAAAGCAGGTCGGCAGAGCGGAACTCTTTGAATTGGGTTTCGGCATAGTCCCAGATGTTATCGCTCACATTGATGAATTTTTCCCTTTTTTGTTCAATGATTTCCGTAATTCTGACACGATTAAACATGAAGAACGCCTCTCTTTTTTCATCTAGTCTTGCCACGGTAAACTAGTTAACTGTATAGAGCTCCATATGAACTGATGATTAACGCTTGTTGTTGCTGAATCATGCGATTCACCTGCTCCCTTTGATACCTCAATGATTAAGGATAAAGGTACAGCCTCCTCATTTTTTTGAGGGACTGTACCTTTTTAGTTCAAAGAAGCTATTTCAGTGGCCTCGTTCGAGACATTCCGTCTTTTACAGGAGGATCCGTCGGATTATTTATTGGCCGCTGCCCAAGCGTCAAGCTGCTTTTGCTTCTCGGCAATGACCTTGTCGACGCCCGCTGCTTTCATTTGCTTGATATACTCGGGTAATACCTTAGCGGGATCCACCGTGCCGGTCTCCAAAGCGAGAGCGTACTGGTTCGCCACATTCTTAAGAGCCGCGATTTCCGTCTTAACAGACTCCGGATTGTAACTGAAGCCGAGCGCTTTCGATTTTTTCGAGTTCTTAATGAATTCCACCAGCTTCTTGTTACGGTCCGGATTTTCCCCGTTGAACAAATAGGAGAGGAGCATATTTCCGAATAGCCAGTTTTGGTAAGGGTAATAGCCGCTATTCGAAGCGTTGACGCCCTGCGGGAAATCGATGACATTATCCGATTTCTTTACGTAATGCTGCCCTTCGATTCCCCAGTCGAGCAAATTGATAAACTCTTTGTCTGTATACATCAAATTAAGCAGCATCATAGACCTTTCCGGGTTCTGCGCGTTTCTGGGAATGCTCCACATATACGAGGTGATGTTGGTATTGGTCGCGACGGCCGGCAACAGGCGCACCTCGATCAAGTCTTTTCCTACACTTAAGGAATTTGCCGCTTCGCTAAATGGACTCATATGGTGGAACGTCGAGAAGACTTTTCCTGCCTTCATCAAATTTTGCCAAATTTCATTACTGGTTGCCGCATCTTTAGCAACATATCCGGCCAAATACCATCTTCTTGTTGTATCCAGCAGCTTGGCATATTCCGGAGTTTCAACCCAATTGACTACCCTCATCCCGTTATCGTGTGCCGGCAGCACACCGAGGCCGTCTCCCAAAGGATCCAGCATGCCACCGGAGAATGGGTTGCCGAGAATCGAGTTGGCAAACTTGGTCACCGGAATCACATCAGGCTCATTCTCCTTGATCACCTTGAATACGGCGTCAAGATCGTCCAGCGATTTGATCGCTTTCGTATCGATTTTGTACTTGTCCACAAGATCCTTGCGCATCGAGATGCCGTAGTCGTTCGCAAAGTCCCGGATACTCGTTATCCCGTAAGCTTTCCCGTTGATCCTGGGCGCTTTTAGGTAAGCCGGATCCAGATCGTCAAGTGCTTTTTGGGCGCCTTGACCGTATTTGGCAATGTAGTCGTCAAGCGCAAGATAGTTGCCCTTGGCCACTTCCTGCTCGTACGTGCCTCGGCCGCTTACGAGGAGGTCCATTTTCTCGTTGCCGGACAGCATCAGTGTGGTTTGCTGCGCCCAGGCGCCTTTCGTGATCTGAACGAGCTTCACGGTCGCATTGATTTTTTCCTGAGTAATCTTGTTGATTTTTTCTTGTACGGCTTTCAAGTCTTTCTGCTCGCTGGCAACCGGAAACACCATCGTCAGTTCAACGGGCTTCAGGTCCGGCTTCGCGCTGTCCGACTGTTTAGGTGCTCCGCTCGTATTCGGTTGGTTGCTCGAGCCCGAGCTGCAGGCCGTGACCAGAGTAGACGTTGCCAGCACGGAAATCAGAAGCATTGCAGCGCTCTTCATTCTTTTCTTCATGTAAGAACCCCCTATTTTGATTGGTCTTGCCGCTTGCTATTATTATTTTATTGAAGTTCCCGTTTACCCGCTTTCAAGAATCCGTTCTCTCGGTTTCGAGATTCCGTCCACATAAAGAGAAAAACGCCAGCTGGCGTCCTTGATGTATATATTTCGTTTACATGCTGGAAGAGAATCTTTTCCGATATTCTTGAGGCGTCATCAAGACTTCCTTCTTGAAGAGGGTGGAGAAATAAGAGAAATTAGCGAAGCCTACCGCCAAAGCGACGTTGCTTATCGAAGTTTCCGATTTGGCCAGTAGTTCTTTCGCAAGATCAATCCTTTCTTTCAGAATATACTCCGATATCGAGAGACCTGTTTCCTTTTTGAAAAGCTTGACAATGTGGTCGGGGCTGAGCCCAATGTAGTCGGCAATGTACTGTCTGGACATCTCCTGATCGATATTCGCCGATATATACCGCTTGATCTTGTTCACCACTGTCTCGTTCGAACCAAGCGCTTCGATGGAAGTCATTGCAAATTCAAGGACGTCCGTTACCCAGCCTTGCAGATTCCTGACGCTCTCGGCGGCAGACGAAATACGTTCCGGCGCGAAATGATCCGCTAAAATATCGTCCATATACAACCCTTTCTGCTGAAGCGTATGCAGAACCATCTGCAGGAAGCTTAAATAAAACTGCTGCAGGCTTTTCGAGTTCAGCCCTTCGATCTGCTTAAGCGACTCCAGAAAATCTTGCGACTCAGCCATCAGCTTCCTCTTGTCCCCCTGCTTGATCAGCTCGGACCATATTCTCATCGGAGGCATGGGAAAAGGCGTTTCATTTGGCATTTTCTCGTCGATAAGCACGACGCGGTCGACGGCGTTCACTTGATTCTTTCTAAGCGCTACCAAATTTTCAACCATATCACGCACGCCGTGTATCTCTGACGGTTGACCGATATAGCAGGACAAATGGCAATAAAAATATCGGTTACACGTCTCGATGAACAAACCGCAGCGTTTTATGAGCTCTTTGCGGAACTTCTCTCCGCTCGCCTCTATCGCATGTTCCGTAGAAAATACCGCCAATAACTGATTGGCCTTGACGCGAACGATGTGAGCCGCTGCAACTTGATGGATGACCAATTCCTCCAAGGCGTTCGTTAGCGCGTACTCCATAATTTGGGCATCGCGAGCGCTCAGTTCTTTTTTCCAGTGTTGAATGCCGATCAAAATGGGTAAAAACTTCATCCTGCTCGTATACGGTATATTGTGCTTCCCGATAGCCTCCATGATTTTGTCCGGCTGGGATGGAATGACCTGCTGCAGCACATCCTGCCAGAACCGCTCGATGACGATCGATGACGATTTCCGGTCTTTGCTTATTTTCTTGATCATCTCCGTCATGACTTGCTCCAACTCTTCGGGTGGCGCAGGCTTGAGCAAATACTCGAAGTCCCTAGCTGGATCGCTTTTTTCGCGTATTGAAAGTCGGCATGGCAAGTCAGAAAGACGCACTCCGTCCAAGGATGCTCTTCCCGTACCCACTCATAGAGTTCGAGTCCGCTTCCTTGCGGCATCTCGATATCGCATATCATTATGTCGAACGAATTTTCGCTAAACTTTTCCTTCGCTTGACGTGCATTGTTCGCTACAGATACGTGAATGATGCCGAATTTTGACCAGTTCACGCTTGCCTTAATGCCGTTCGCGGTAAATTCTTCGTCGTCCACGATCAATAACCGGTACATACTCTCGCCCCTATCCTTTCATGATCGGCAAAAAAATATCGACAATGGCGCCGTTATCGTTTGAAAACCCGATGATCGCCTGACCCCCGTACAACAGCCGCAGTCTTTGCTGGGCATTCCAAATCCCGATATGCTCACCTTCTTCAGTCGTCAGCTTGATCCCTTGTCTCAGCTTCTCGAGCACCTCGTTCTCATAACCCATGCCCGTATCACGAATGCGGATATGAAGCCGTTCCTCATCATTCCGGCTATCCCGTTCGATTAAAATCTCGATATGGGTAGGCTCGTCCGTGTTGACCGCATGCTTGATCGTGTTCTCTGCAAAGCTTTGAATGATCAGTGGGGGAATACAACAATCGAGCAGGTCATCCGGGACGGTAATGGCGTACGTCAAGCTTCCCGGAAACCGGATCTTCTGGATGTTCAAATAATTTTTCGTATGACCCAGCTCGTCCCGAACTAGAACATGATCCGTATGGCTGCGAAACATGAAGCGGAAATATCTGATTAATGAGAGGGAAAGCTCTTGAATCAACCCATATTTCCTCTCCTGAGCCAAATAATAAACGACATTCAGACTGTTCAAAAAGAAGTGCGGGTTAATTTGCAGCTGCAAATGCTTCAGCTCCGCTTTCTGATTGATCAATTGCTCCTCATAGACATCGATTTTCAGCTTCTGAATGTCGGTCATCATGCTGTTGAATATCTCGTTCATCAGTTCGAATTCGTTAGATGTCGGTTTCTTCGCTATTCGCATCTCCAAGTGACCCTCTTTGATCCTGCGCATGGCCAGTACGATTCGGTTAATCGGACGGAGTACGACTCTCCTCATGAAATAGAAGGCAAGCAGTAAGATCAAGACGGTCCCTGCCGCAATTAGTAAAATGATCCTCTGCAAATAAGGCAGCTTCTGGAGAATGCTTTGATCGGGGACCACAGCGACCAGTCCGAAATCCCCTTTGCCGGAATGCTCTCCGATCACCAGATACCCTTCATCGAAACCGCTTAAACGGTACGACTTAGGCGTATAGGAAAGATCGATTCCCTTTTCTCTAAAAAATGATTCGTCCTTTAGCGGCTTGTGGTTGCCATCGACCAGCAGCGCTCTCCCATCGGCGCCGAGATCCAAAAGATTGAGCGGCCCCGTCACATCCTGCGTATTTACGCCAGCCCCGATATATAAACCACCAACCTTTATGATATATAACAAATAATCCTTTTTATAAACGCGAAATACGGACCATCTCCCGGTCTGAAAACCCTCTGCCGATTGCCCGTCATCAATAAGCGAGACGATGGCATCCTTTATAGGCTGATTGTCGGTGTCAGCCGAGCCTGTCTGCTTGGGAGCAAATACCAAATCGTTGTTAATGGGCGAATATATGAAAAAATAGTCGAGTCCCTCGTAGTAAGTCACATTATTCACCAGTTGTTTGAATTGCCAAATGCGTTCCATTTTATACAAATCGATATCGATCTCAGGAGACCGGTCGAGAACGTGCAGCCCTGTTTCCTCCGAGGCATACTTCAGCAAATAGCTCTCAATGTCGGCTAACGACTTGTCGATCAACCCCATATAGAGGCTGATCATGTTGCTGTTAGATTGCGCGACCTGGTTGCGAACAACCTGGATCGAATAGAAGTTTGTATAAATCAGGAAGAGAACAATCGGCAGCATAATAAGCATGAGTCCCGTGATCAGCTTAAATCGGAGCGAATTGAATATTGTAGAAGTTGGTTTTCTCATGTTGTCCATGTTCCCTTCGTCCCTTTAGTGATAATTATTTTACCACATGAACGGCATGACTTTTACGGCTCGTTTCCCCTGATCGTCTTGACAATGATACCCAATTACCAAAAATGTTCCTTGTGTCTTGCAATCTATTCGTTTCTAGTCAGTTTATAGCGCCTATAGTCATTTGTGGTAATCTTACCCTTCATAATAAATGTATAGATGGGTTGCCTGCTTTCAAGATTCCGTCTTATACTTTTTGAATTTCCGATCATCAGACCTCTCCCATTCATCTCAAACAGGATTTCTAAACCCAACTCCTCAAGAAGGGTTTAGAAACAAAGAAAACGCCCGTTCCATCCAGGCACGGACCAATGACATGAGATGACGTTTTATCATTCAAACAAGGCAGCCCCAAGATGTCCTTTTCACTTTTCCCGCCACGCGGTACCACGATTATATATCTTTTTTGTTGAGCGTTAACATTATCATATCGGTTGATTATGAGTTTTTATATATTTCCATCAGAATCCTATATAATAAATACTATCCGCCCACGGTCGAGAATCTATCCCAACCTCACTCCCTTAGCATGAGGTTTGTTCCAAACGTCCTCAGTAGGTTCGTCGATTTCCATAATTAGAAAAGGCTTTGGCATTCCAAAGAAGGGCATAAAGCGACGGTTTCTGTAAATACTGTCATTCAAGGTGCTATTGTTTTTCGTGTTGAGGAAGATTTTCGTTTATGTCGATTTTTTTGGAGAGTATGCCCTAAAATCGAACTGCTTTCCAGACCATTTATTACGCTTCCTGATATCTTAATGGGTTATGCCCGCAAACAGTGTTTTACACCTAAGTCGAACTAAAACCGCAATTATTCGATGAAATTTGGTGCAAAGCCAATTGGAAGGGGACGCAAAGTATCTAGATCATTAATAAAATCAATCCATTTTACTGAATAAATGTATGAAGAGTAACCTAAATAAACTTTGTTTCCACCTTCATAAGGAAAAAGGACTTTCCCAAGAGCAGCTAGGTGTAAGAGCGGGGTTTCATTTTTCTTATATCGGTGGTATTGAAAGAGCTGAGAAAAACATTTCCATGCTTAATTTAGCTAAAATTGCTGAAGCATTGGATATTGAGGTTCACGATTTATTCAGTTATTCTAAAAATATCAAAACCAAATTAAGTGAAAAAGAAGAGGAAATTCAGGAAATTGTAGATATACTCTTGAGGCATAACATACGCGATGTGAAGAAAGCTAAGATTATTATTAAAGAAGTATTTAAAGATTAATAACCCCATCCTCAATTAATGAGAGTGGGGTTATTTTTTTAGAACTTTGAGTACTTTCTTGGTAAAATTCTATTCAACTTTATAGACGCGTTGCTTGTTGTACACAACCTTTTGACATTGTGAACACGAAGCGATGCAGAATTTCGCATGGCCTAAAAAATGGACATTATGACCGCGATTCTTCAATTTGAACTATACGGTAAGTTGAGCTAATTCACCGTTCTCTCCGATATATTCAATTAATGTCTTGCAGGTTTGCAGATCAATAAAAAGGCGGCACTCCTTTTTATCTTTGCGCCATTCCAGCCGAACTTCGTCTTTCCCTGAAGGAATCACGGCAAATTCGCCGTTAAAAGCATCATATTCATTTCTGAATCGAATAAGCTTAATCAATCTTTGGACAACTTCCTTCTCCAGCGATTGTTCGATTTCCTCAAGGCTGAAGTTATGCCGATTGATTTCCCGCCCTTCCCCGGTCTTCTTCACATTCTCCAGATCATTCTCACCTGCCAGAAGGCCGACATAGTACACTTGAGGGATTCCCGGTACGAAGAATTGAATTGCTCTTGCCGCTAAATAGGCATCGTCGTTACAATCGAGCACAGAATAATAGGAGCATCGAATTTGATGAACGTCGAAGCCGTCTGCAGCCTTATGTTTATCCGATACAATAAGACTGAGGTTCGAGCCTCTTTCCACGCACAGATCAACCAAGTTTCTGGCTTCTTTCGTATCGATCAAATCGTCCATGTCAGGCTTAACAGGTATACCATCATGACAATCCAGCATAGTAAACTGCTTCTCAGGTCGAGTCTTCAAATAATCATAGAGACGCTCGCTAGATTTATTGGTCAAAGTATCGAGCACCGTATATGGCAGTATAAAATCATAAATCCAGTAGCCGTGCTCCGCTAGCTTATACTGAATAGTGTAATGTGCGTGAACCTCAGGCAGCAATTCGATTTCCAGCGCTTTCGCAACTTCCATAATCCAATCCAGGAATTCGTAGATGTCTGGCTCAACAAAAAAGCAGCTTGTTCCCAGCTTCTTGACGATGTATCCGACTGCATCCAAGCGAACGATCTTGACATTTTGCTGCCTGAAATTGTTGAAAATATCGATTAATAACTGCTTTACAGCATACGACCGGACATCCAGATCAATCTGTTCGGATGGATCCTGCTTGCCGAACGTCGTCCAAACCTTCTCTTCCTCACCGGTTTCTTCAATGGTAAAAGTAGAATAGGGGACGGGTCTGCGAAGGAACATATTGTCAATATCTTCTTGAACCGGCTTCCCATCCGCCCATATTTTATCCAAAGTCAAAAAGAAGTCGGCATATGCCGATTGACGACCTTTTTTGAGGAAATCCCGGAAATATTCGGACTGGCTCGAAATATGGTTGACCATCACATCGACCAATATATCAAACCGTTCTCCAATAGCTCTAATATCATCCCATGTGCCGAAGCCCGGCTCAATTTCCAGATAGGTAAGCGGGGCAAAGCCTCTATCTCCGGAAGACGGGAAAGGAGGCAAAATATGAACACCGCCCTTAAATACATCGGAAAAATATTGAAAGAGCACCTGTTTCAGCGCTTTTAAATCACCACCCAAGGAGTCGGGATACGTGATCAGCTGTACTTGATTTTTTACTGGCATAAAATAATCCCCTATAATCCGTATTTTTCTTTGATAACCTCGAGATGCGGTAAATCCACGATGGCTCCGGTATACTTTAATTTATAGGCACTGACGGCAAATCCCAGGAAAAGAGCTTGTTTCAATGGATAACCTTTAACGAGCGCCGCATAAAATCCCGACCAAAATGCATCGCCGGCACCCGTAGTATCCACAACATGCGTAGCCAAAGAGTCGAATACAATCGTCTCTTTTCCATTAGAAACGATGGCCCCTTCCTTCCCTAATGTCAAAATAACCAGCTTAGCACCTAGCTCTAAGAAATGTTCGAGATAACGCTCAGGTGACGCTTTCCCAAACAATCTCTCTGCATCGTCCTCTGAAGGCTTGACAATATCAACTTTACCGATCATCGATTTTACATAGTCGATTCCACTCTCGCCCTTTTGCCATATCATCGGATGATAGTTAGGGTCGAAACCGATCAATATACCATGTTTTCGCACCGTATCCATCACACTTTCAATCGTATAACGGGACGGAACTCTTGATATAGGCCAACAGGAGAAATGGACGATTTTGGAGTTGATTGCTGCATCCGCCAACCCGGATGTGTAAGCTAATTGATAATCCGCACCCCGATAAAATATTGGAATCGGCGTAGCTACACTCTTGGTTATGACGACCATGCTCGTTGAATCATCGACACTCTGAATGAGATTCGTAGCGATATCCGCTTGTTGCAGCTGATTTACGAGAAATCTACCCAACCCGTCATCTCCGACTGCGGAAGCGACAAGCGGGTTGATCCCTAAATTTTTAACATTCAAAGCAATATTGGAAGGAGAACCTCCAAACAACTTTTGGTACGTATCACATTGATCGCTATCGTCATATTCCGTTGTCATCATATCGATCAGAAGCTCACCGACAGTCAAAATATCATGCTTCTTATCACTCAACGGTATACTAGCCTCGAATTCAAACACGTTTCCATCTCCCGACTTTTATTGCACCGCCCACAATAAAGCTTTGTCAATGTATTCATTCCAAAAGTCCCAGGTATGCCCTCCCTGGCTTTCCTCATACGTATTCTCAACCTTTTCCGAAACTAAAAAATCATGAAATTTCCGATTGACGTCGAGCAAGAAATCTTCGGTACCGCAAGCCATGTAGATCGCCGGAATTGCCGATTTCTTCTCTTTCAAGCTCAGAACCAGCGCCTCCGGGTCTTTATCGCTTCCTTGAAGCTGGGCCAAATCACCGAACACTCTCGTAAAATACTTATAATCCGCTATGCCGTCATTATAATCGGGATTTGCGTTAGCGATTTTATAGGTAATAATGGCCGATGACAACGCGATGATCCGGCTAAAATGCTCTGCATATTTTAAACCGTTCCGAATGGCTCCGTACCCCCCCATGGATAAACCGCCGATGAAGGTGTCTTCTCTCCGCTCCGATAGAGGGAACATTTTCCGTGTAAACTCAACCAATTCTTTTCCAACGTATTCTCCGTATAATGACCCTTTATCAACATCATCCACATAAAAGTGGTTCTCTCCTGCCGGCATAAAAACCGCAATACGGTGTTTGTCGGATAACTCCCGAATTCTCGAGAAGCTGATCCAATCCGAATGGCTGCCTGAGTATCCATTCAATAAATAGATCGCTTTAAGCGGCTTCTTCTCCGCCTTCGGCATCCCTGGAAATTCAAAATCATCCAACGGAACAAGTGCATTGAACGTGACTTCTCTCCGTAGAGCCTTTGAGTAAAAATTAACCTGCAGTGTCGCCATGGTATCCATTCTCCTTTTCTCTCATTTCAGGACTATGTCCTCTCCTACAGATAAAGAAACGGCTCCTTCGCATTGACAAAGGTAACTGGGAGTCCACCAGCCAATGGCTTCAGCCATTCGGCCATAAACTTCATTCCCCATTCCTCGCTCCGCTCATGTCCTACGACGATCATGGCCTTATTCAGTCCGAGCATGCGGGCGTCGTTGACATAAGCGCAAAGCGTCCATTCCACGATTTCACCGCAGACGATGACATCCAGGTTTTTATTTCGCATCAGCTCCATGGGCATTTGCTCTCTGCCAAGACCCAAGCTGCCTCCGCCTACCAAAATTCCGACTCTGGAACACTTCATCTCGGGATCGCCTACGATCTGCAGGACATTCATCTCCAATTTGTCTTTAAAGAAACCGGCCAGTTCTGTCAGAGTGACCTCATCAATTTGGTACGTGTGCGGCGGATGCTTCTCAAGCAAATTGTTTTCCCAGCCGATCTCCTTAATCAGTCCATCGTAAATTCGGTCAGTTTTGGCCATATGCATGTAATCATGGTACCGCCATACAGCAATCTGGTGATCCTCTAATAGCTTTCGCTTTGCTTGATATACAGGGTCATCCTGAAGCCAGTCTAATTCGTCTATCCCGGTATAGAAGGTAGGCTCGTGTGTAATAATCATATTGGCCCCGCAAGCGACAGCCTGACGAATCACATCGACCGTCGCCATAAACGTCGTTACAATACCGGTTACCTCTGTATCCGGACTTCCGGACACGAGTACATCGCCGGTTTTTTCCAGTCTGAAATTGTCGCAAGAATCCGTAATAATCGCATCTATGACCTGCTGAACATTCATGCTATTGCCCTCCTTCGTTTCGTAAAGCGATTAACCTTTTACGGCACCGACAACGACGCCCTTCGTGAGATATTTCTGCAGAAAAGGAAGTACGATCAAGATCGGCACGATTCCGATAATCCCCATAGCCATCCGCACCGCTGTGGTCGGAAACTCGGCTGCACCGGCTCCTAGCAAGCTGCTTGCCTGGCTCGATTTTAAAAATTGAATATTATTCATCAGACGGATCAACAAATTCTGTATACCGTAATATTGAGGCTTCGTGACGAAGTATAAGGCATTAATCCAATCGTTCCAGTAGGCAAGTCCCGTAAACAAACCGACTGTTGCCATAACCGGAACCGAAAGCGGCAGCATAATGCTGTAGAACGTTCTTATTTCGCTAGCTCCATCGATCTGAGCCGATTCGATAAGCGCGGCAGGCACATTATGCTTATAGAAATTCCTTACCAGCAGAACATTGAATCCATTCATGAGCAGGTTCGGTACGATCAATGCGGCCAACGTATCCTTAATCGAAAACACTTTGGTCCACATCATGTAGGAAGGCACGATGCCTCCGTTAAACAACATGGTGAAAAATACGAGAAATGCAAGGACATTATGGTACTTGAAATCTTTTCGCGACATTGGATAGGCCAGCATTGCCGTTATCGCGAGGCTGATGACCGTTCCGACAACAGTCACAAAAATTGAGACTCCGTATGCCCGCACAAAAGTCGACACATTGCTGAACAAGGATACATAGGCATCGATGCTCATTTTATTTGGGAAATAGCTATATCCATCTCTGATTAGCGTCTTTTCGTCGGTAAACGATGCAATTAGCATCAATATAAAAGGCAAAAAGGCAAATACGGTCACCAATGTCATGGCTGCGGCAGAGAATATCGTAAATGCCCGTTCTCCTCTTGATTGTAAACTCGTCATGATGGATCCCCCCTAAAACAGTGCATTGTCGGAATTTACTTTCCTTACAATACCATTGGCTACAATGACCAGAATAAAGCCTACCAGTGACTGATACAGGCCGGCAGCCGCCGACATGCCAATGTCATTAACCTGCACGAGAGCACGATAGACATAAGTATCGATAGTTTGTGTCGTGCTGTACAAAGCACCCGCATTTAAAGGCACTTGATAAAAGAGTCCGAAATCGGAATTGAATATTCTTCCTACAGACATTAAGCCCAGTATGATAATGGTTGGCGTCAGCAAAGGCAAGGTGATCATAGAAATTTGTCTGAGTTTGCCTGCGCCGTCAATTTTGGCGGCTTCATAAATGCTCTTATCGATTCCCGCAATAAATCCGAAGTATACGATGGAGCCGTATCCCGCCGTCTTCCAAAGCTGTATGATAACAAGAATGAAGGGCCAGTATTTAGGCTCCGAATACCAATTAATAGCCGGTATGCCAAGCGGCTCCAGAATCGAATGGTTGATAAACCCGCTATCGGCATTCAAGTAAGCAAATACGAGAAAAGATACGACGACCATCGATACTAGGTTCGGAAGAACTAACCCTGACTGGAAATACTTCGAGTAAAACTTATTCAACAGCTCTGCCATCAGAATCGCGATGAATATAGAAACAATCGTGCCGAGAATGATAAATGCGACATTGTATAGAATCGTATTTCTTGTCATAATCCACGCATCGGAAGTCCGGAATAAAAACTCGAAGTTTTTCAACCCGACCCAATCGCTTCTGAATATGCCTTTGGCAAAATCAACATCTTTAAAGGCGATAAATACCCCGAACATCGGAATGTAATTATTGATCAACAAATATAGTAAACCGGGAGCTGCAATTAGTAAAAGCGGCAACGTATTGCTAACTTTCTTCCTGTATGTTTTTATTGGCTTCTCCATGCCACTCCCCCCTTAAGGTAGACAGAATGGAGCAGTTTCCGGCTCCATTCTTCACCCAAATCTTATTTTTTCTGCTCAGCAATCCATTTGTCCAGTTGCTCTTGCTTTTTCTGAATGATGGTTTGCGCCCCTGCATCATTCAATGCTTTTACAAACTTGGGAATCGTCGTTTCAGGGTCCAACACGCCGGTGACCAAGCCTGGAATGTATTGGTTAACCACATTGTTTACTGCACTTAACTCCGTTTTTACGGATGATTGGTCGAAGATGAATCCGAAGTACGGCGATCTTTTCGTTTCTTTGTTTTCTTTCAGTTTCAGTTCGGTATCCTTCCAATCCGCGCCTTCGAACAGATATTGAAGCGACTCGGAGCCGAGAATACCGGAGGATAGCTGCGCAGTATACGGTACGCTTGCAGCATCCTTACCATCCGGATATTTAACGTGATGATCGTCCACTTTGACGTAGTCCCGGCCGTCGACTCCATAGAGCATCGTATTTAACAGATCTTTATCCGTATAAGTCAAGTTCAAAACTTTCATGGCAGCATCAGGTACTTTGGTTGTACTCGACATCATCCACACAACGAAATCCACAGCTTGTGTATCAAAATAGAACGGAGCAATTCGTTTCATGGCGATATTCTTACCGGTCTGTGCGCTTACTGCTTTGCCGGCTTCCAAACCGCTATAACCGCCTAGCGTGGAGAATCCGCGCCCCGACGAAACTAAATCGGCATAATTGGTTGACGTTGTAGCCGCATCTTTTTGCAAATAGCCTTTATTGTACCAATCTCTCATCATGTTAACGCCATTTTTGAAAACATCCGTCTCATAAAGATTGACTACCTTATTATTATTTCCGACAACGACACCGACCCCTGACTCATCGGTTAACAGATCGATGTCGCCTGTTCCTCTTAACAGTCTAACCATATTGGTATCGCTTGGATTCACATTAATCGGAGCAAAAGGCACCACATCCGGGTACTTTTTCTTTACAGCGTCGAATATTTTCGGTAAATCGCTGACTGACTTGATATCGTCTGGCGTTAACCCGCTTTCTTTCAACAAATCGGCGTTATATACAAAGTTTAGCGGAACCGACATTCCTTTATTGGCGGGGATGCCATAAATATGCCCGTTCATCGTTGTCGCTTTCAGCAGGCCCTCACCGAAGTCTTTATCCAGAATCGCTTTTGTTTCCTGACCGTATTTACTGATTAAATCCTCCAGCGGATAAAGCTGTTTTTTAGCAGCATAACTTGGGAATTGGCCTGGGCTGGTGAACAAATCCAACTGTTCGCCGCTTTGAAGCGCCAAATTTACTTTTTGCGCGTAGTCTGCAGGTCCATACACTTTAAAGTCTACTTGCACATTAATCTTCTTTGTTGTAATTTTGTTGATCGCTTCATTTATGCTGCTCATATCATCGGGAATTTTATTGAATGATGGCAAGGCGATGACAACCTTTTCCATCTTGCTGCTGGCCCCGTCCGACTTCGAACTGGTTGATTCGGTCGATTTGTCAGTCCCGGTCGAGCAAACTGTCAGGACAGTGCCGAACAATGCTACAGACATGACTGATGCTAAGATACCCCTTGTCCTTTTCATAACTTGAAGCCTCCTGAAGTAGTTTCTGTTTCTGAATACGATTTCAGTTTAATCCTTATCGATATATTTATCTTTAAAAAATCAGCGCTTTTTTTGTGAAAATCAGTGATGTCGGAAAAAGAAAAAGGCCCTTTCGGCCTTCTTGGCATTATTGTTTATGTTTGGCTCTAAAAGCATTCGGAGTCTCACCCGTTATTTTTTTGAAAACCGTTGAGAAATAAGAGATGCTGTCAAAACCAATCTCTACGGCAATCGTTCCGATGCTCTCGTTTCCTTGAATGAGCCGTTCTTTTGCAATAAAAATACGATACTCATTTAGGTAATCCTTCATCGATAATCCTGTCTTGTTTTTAAACATTTTCGCCATATAATCGGGTGACAAATAGACGCTGGCCGCAACATCCTCGCGACTCAGTTCCTGATGGTAATGATTGTGGATAAACGTTTTCACCTTCTCCACAACACTTTCGGACTGCTTCACTTCTCTTAAATAATCGATTGTTTTATTGGTGACGAAAGCAGCCCATTTCATCATGTCCATGACACTATGTTCGGATTTCTGCAACAAGATTCCGGAGAAGTTATCGGAAAACAACTTATGTGCATGTATTTTATTTTTGTACAGTATCGAATAAACAAGCTGCATAAAGTCCTGTTTGATGGAATGCATGATGCCCGCGTCAAGTTTATTGCTTTTGGTGAGCGATTCGAGATCTTTTTTTAGCTTGTTCACGATTTGTACTTTTTCGCCTTCGATAAACAATGACTCGAATCCGTTCACATCAAGCGTATAGGAATTATTCGTTTCATAATCAAAGTGGTCTTCCTGGTAATGAACATTACCTTTATAAATAATGTTATTCCTGTCCATGACCTCCAAGATAGTTTTCGTTGCATGCAATACGTCAATCGGTACTTTCTTGCTTAAATAACAGGTCGCAGTACACTGAAAATACTCCCGGCAATAACGGATTTGCTTACGGCATCTCGTTGTAATCTCTTCCAGCGGACTACTTCCACTGATGATCGTCGCAATATAGTAGCGATCGTCTTGCTGATAATTGATAACATGACTGAGATGCAGATTGTCCAGCATCGTTTCTGAAGTCAGGTTGGAGAATGCATAGATGAAGGTGCTTTCATTCCAGTTATCCTCAATATCCGATTTGCCGATGCTCGTTAGCACTAGAAAGTAACCATGTTCCAGCTCCAGAGGTAAGTCTCTCTTTCGAATTTCCCCATGAATCAGGTCTAAACGAGGGGAAATCTGGGCAAATAAAATATCCCTCCAAAAGCTTTGCTCGACAAACGATTTATTTTTTAACCAACTGGCACCGAATTGGCTGTATGCTTGCAGCCGATTTTTCGCCCTCAGCGTATTTACAGTTTTGGCGAGAGCCGCTTCGACCTTACTTTTGTCAAAAGGCTTGATTAAGTAAGCGTCCGTATTGTAAGAAATCGCCGTCGACGCGAATTCAAAATTTTCATGACAAGTAAAGAAAATAAATGCACAGTCATGATGGTTATCCCGCACCCATTTGATCATGTCCAATCCAGATCCCTTGGGCATTTCGATATCGCAAATGATGATATCCGGTTTATCTGCTTTAATAAGAACTTTGGCATCCGCAATATTATGCGCAGTTGACACGGCTCCAATCCCCAATGAATTCCAGTTAATAAAATCACACATGACCTCTATGGTAGGAATATCATCATCAATCATGAGACACTTCATTCTTTTCCCTCCTAAGCCTGATCCACGGATGACTGAAAAGGAATACAAATTTCCACTTTTGCTCCGGACGGTTCGTTGTTGGAAATCTTTAATAAACCATCCCTTTTATAAAGTAAGCGCAACGTTTTTTTGATATTGGAAATGCCGATTCTTTGCCCCGTATCATTGACATTCGTATCGGTGGCATTCACTTCTTCTATGATCTCCGCAGGAAAACCTTCTCCGTTATCTTCTAGTGTAATTTTGACAAAGTCCTCTTGATGATACGAATACGTTTCCACTTTCATAAATATCGACAGAATATCACCGTAAACTAAGGCATGCTTAAATGTATTCTCAATAAAGGTTTGGATAAGAAATTGCGGCAGCCTATGTTGCTCCAAATTGGGTTCGATATCGATCATGTGGAAAATGTGATTGGGAAATTTGATCTCTTGCATGTGAATGTAATTGGTCACGTGATCGATTTCTTCCCTTACCGTTACGTTTACTAAGCCTCCCTTGAACATATATCTGAGATGCTCCGACAAATAGTTGATCAGTTTCCTGATTTCTTCGTTTTTATTGTGATACGTAAGGCTTGAGATGGTCGTAATGGCATTCAAGAAAAAGTGTGGTTTTATTTGCATTTGAAGATACTTGAGCTCAGCTTTGTTACGTTCCAGCTTCTCTTCATAGGAATGGATTTTTAATTGTTTGATTTCTTTAATCATCGATGTAAATGAATGAAAGAGCTTGGCGAACTCGATGGACGCTTTATGCAGCGGCAGCTGGTAGTCCCAGTTTCCCTTCTCCAATTCTTTCGTCGCTTTGACAAGTTCAAGAACAGGCTTAATAATCTGGCGTGAAAGCGAAGTTAATACAGCAGGCACGATTATTAAGGTAACGACTCCAAGAGAAATAATCACCCATTGGATAAAATCCAACCCCGATAAAACGCTCTTCCGTTCTATCATATTCGAAAGCTTCCCGATCTCCGGAATGTCCTCTGAAATGACAAAATATTTGCCATCGAGCTTGTACGTAGTCTTACCGTTGTCCGGCAGCGGGCTCAAACGAATAAGGGATGGATCGGTCGCAGAAAGCAACCTTCCGTTTTTATCGGTTAATCCATAATGGTTTTGGGAATCTGACGTTTTTTTCACAACATTCATCAGGGTGTCCGCTTTTACAGCTGCGCCAATCATTATGTCCGATACCTTGAAGCTTTTTATTTCATAACTTATTCCATTCACTTGAATCGAGGACCATTCTCTTCCGATCATCGAATTCCCCGCGAATTGTTCACTCTTCAAATAATTGGTTAAAGTTTGATTTTCATTGGAACGTATGTTTTTGCCGAACTGCATCAAAAAGAGATCTTCACTGGGCTCAAAAATAAATAAAGCATCTATGCTTTCGTTATTTAACACTTTCGAGAGCAATGCATTTTTTAATCGCAAGGCATCAAAGTATTTGCTGCTTTCGTCTTTTTTCGGATACAGAACGACATCGTCGATATGATTTTCAAAAACTTCATTTAGATCTTTGGAGACGCTGTTCAATCGATTTTGGATATTCGTAATGTGAATCCCCATCGTGTATTTGGAGCTATTCACGATATTCGTTTCGACCACATTGAAAGAATATACATTGCTAATGATCAGAACCGCGACAAGTATGGCCAATACCAACGTAATTTGGAGCGAAAATTTGTAAACGAACGAAACCGGCTTTGTCCTCTTGAACATATCAGCCTTCCTCTTTAAAAGAACATTTTTCGATTCGAAAATAAGCGAAAAGAGGCGTAAGCCTCTCTCCACCATTTCAACCTATTAAAATCATCATACAGCTTTCACCGCCGAAAAGCTCTTACCAAAGCATCCAAATATCCGTTTCGGGCACGTTGGCTGATTTCCGCATTGGGTACAACGTGTTCGAAGGCGTGGTAACATCCTGGATAAAGTTGAAATTCCACGTCGACGCCGGCTTGGGCCAGCCGTGCAACATACTCGATCGTCTCATCGCGAAACGGATCAAGCTGTCCAACACAAGTATATGTCGGTGGAAGGCCGGTCAGGCTCTCCGTTCTCATTGGCGCTGCATACGGAGAAATATCGCCATGGGCATGTTCGCCAAGATACATCTTCCAAGCCGCCAGGTTGTTTTCCCTATTCCAAACCGCAGGATCCGTGATTTCGTGGCTGGAAGGCGTCATATTCCGATCGTCGATCATCGGATATAGCGGCATTTGGAAACAGATGGATGGACCACCTCTATCACGAGCCAGCAATGCTAAAGCTGCGGTCAACCCGCCGCCCGCGCTTCCTCCGCCGATCGCTATCCTCGACAAATCGATATTCCATTCCTCCGCAGCACCAATTATCCACTTCAAAGCAGTGTAGCAGTCTTCAATTGCCGCCGGAAACGGGTATTCAGGGGCAAGCCGGTAATCGGGGGAAATGACAATACAGTTGGCAGCCTTAACAAAACTTTCACAGAGACTTTGTTCACCGTTAGGGTGGCCTAACACATACCCTCCGCCATGAATCCAAAGTAAAACAGGCAGGTTCTTCCCATCCCTCTGAACCGGTTCGAATATTTTGATCAGCATCTCTTGATTGCCCACACCGGTAATTTTACGGTCGATGATTCGAACAACTTCAGACTTTAACGCTTGCGGTAAGGGGCTTTGCCTTATAATTGCCAAATCATCCGGAAGCCGAAAAAGCGGGAGGGACGTCAAAGATTCCCTAATTTCCGGTAACACTCTGTTCTTAAAGTCCATTCTACAAGCCTCCACTATTCTTACGTAGTACTTCGTTCAATTAATGTAACCGGTAAAGAATTGACCATCGGAACCTCCTCCCCTTCAATTTGTTTTGCAATTAATTCGATCGTTAACTCGCTCATCTTTTGAATAGGCTGCCTAATGGTTGTAAGACGCGGCACCACTAAAGATGCGATCTTCACATCATCATAACCGATGATTTTCATGTCTTCCGGAATCCTCTTTTTTAATTGATAACAGGCTTGCATAACCATAGTTGCGATCACATCGCTGCTGGCAAAAACACCGTCTACTTCCGGATGCTCCAGAAGGAAACGAACAATTGTATCCTCACTTGCCCCAGTATCTAGGTCGTGTACCTCTAAATTCAATTGAACATATTCAACCCCTGCATGCTGCAGTTCCTCAGCAAACCCTTGTAACCTTCCTCCAGCAAGCAGACCATGATGATGCGGCCCGCCAACTCCACCTTGAATATATGCCAGCTTTCGGCAACCTTTGCCCACAAGTAACAGAGACTGCAAGTTTGCCGCCCATCAGATTATCGGAGTTAATAACAGGAATCGTATCATCTACGACTCGATCGAAAGCTACGATAGGAAGGTTCAGATTCCGATAATGTTCGACATCCAAAACCATGCTGCCCATAATGATGCCGTCCACTTGATTCTTTTTTAGCATGTCGATGTATTTGCGTTCTTTCGTTACATCCCGATTCGAATTGCACAATAGAATTTTATACCCGCTTTGGTCAGCATAATATTCAAGATAGTGAGCTAATTCACTAAAAAAAGGATGAGAAACTGTAGGAATAATGAGGCCGATCATATTCGATTTTTTTCTGAACAAAGAACGAGCCATTTCATTGGGATGATAATTTAGCTCCTTCATAACCTGATATACCTTATCCCGTGTCGTTTGGCTGATATATCCCCGGTTATTGAGCACGCGGGACACCGTAGTAACAGAAACCCCGGCTTTTTCTGCTACATCATCAATTTTAGGCATGGCTTGACCACCTGACTTTTTTAAAGCCATTATACGCTTAATTTACAATTTTTTCAGCCGAACTCCGTTCCATATTACAGGACCTTTATTTCAAGGCCCCTTCCGTTATCCCTTTGATGATTTGGTTTTGAACAAAAAGATATAAAACTAACACAGGAATAACCGTCATGATTAATCCTGCCATCAAGGGTGCGTAATCAACAGTGTACGACGAGAAGAAAGTAAACGTAGAAAGAGGCAATGTCCTTTGTTCCGGCGATAGTAAGACCAAGCTGGGCAATAAATAATCATTCCAGATCCAGAGTACATTGAGTACGATGAGCGTTACGAAAACCGGTTTCAATAGGGGCAATACAATCTGGAAAAAAGTTCGCAGCCTCGAGCTGCCCTCTATAAAAGCCGATTCTTCCAATTCGTAAGGAATCCCTTTGATAAACCCATGGAAAGTAAAAACGCCGAAGGGAACGCCAAACCCCAAATATAAAAACAGCAGCGTTCCCTTCATATTAAGCAGACCCAGCTTTCCGTACAGCATGACCAAAGGAATCATGATAACCTGGAAAGGAAGCGCCATGGAGCCAAGCATCATGAAAAATAGCACAGTATTCAGTTTCCATTTATAACGAACAAACAAATACCCGGTCATTGACGAGAAAATAACAATAATGAAAACTGCAGCGACTGTAATGAAGATAGAATTGGAGAGTCCTTGCATGAATTTCATGTTGGTAAATGCAGCGGTGTAGTTCTCGAAATGAATATTACCAGGTATCGATAATGGATTTTCGACGAACTGCTGCGTTTTTTTGAAAGAGTTCATGACAACCAGCAAAAATGGAATTAAAAATACAAATAAAATTACATACAGGATTACGGCTTTGATTCTTGATATGGACTGTCGAAAAGACATCACGATTCGACCTCCAATTTTTTAAGTAAGTAAGATTGAGTAAGCGCAACCAAGGCTACGACAGCAAATAAGACAACTGCTTCCGCCTGTCCGATTCCATATTGATTGGACAAGAAAGCTTTTTGAACGATATGATAGGAAGCTAATTCGGTGGAATGAAAAGGTCCGCCTTTCGTTAGGGCAAGGTTGATATCGTAAGTTAAAAATGAGCGAGAGATGGAAATAAAAATACATATGACGATAGCCGGAATCGAAAGCGGCAATATGATTCTGCGAAGTCTTGCATAACCGTTCGCCCCGTCAATGCTCGCAGCTTCCAACACATCATTAGGAACACCTGAGAATCCGGCAATATAAATGATCATGAGATAGCCGACTAATTGCCAAGCTGTTGCGATAACGAGCGCCCAAAATGCGGTATCCGTATCCGTTAACCACGACGATTTAAACAATGCCCAGCCGTATTTATTCCCTATATAGGGCATGATCTGCGAGAATAGCGTCTGCCACAAGTACCCTAACACGATTCCGCCGATTAAGTTTGGAGTGAAAAAGCCCGTTCGAAGCCATTTCTCTCCTTTAACCCCGCTGGTCAACGCCAGTGCTATAAAGAAAGCCGCCACATTGGAGATCAGTACCGTAAACACTACATACTTAATGGTAAACCACAATTGGGCGAGAAAAACTTTATCATGAAAAACTTTCGTATAATTCGACAAGCCGACAATTGATATGTCGGCCGTTCGAACATCCCAATTCGTAAACGTCAAGTATAATCCAACTAGGAACGGGATCAAAACAACAGCAGCAAATGCCAATACGGAAGGAGCCCCAAAAAGCAGAAAGGTCCCCGTATTCCTTATATAAGTCTTACTCCTCATATCGCCTTAACCCCTATTTCCCAGCATTCGATTTCCAATAATCCTGAACCTCTGTCGTGAAAGCCTTTCGGTCGGTTTTTCCTACCATATATTTTTGCATGGAAGCTCCTGTCTTGGACCAATAGTCTTGCGGAAAATAATTAATGACACTGATATTCAGCACCTTCCCTTGGTCGACATATTTCGTTATGGCATCAGAAATCACATTCGACCCTTTTGCCTTTACATCCTTGTAGGGCAAGGACAGGCCCATCTTGGTCACAATCGCACTTTGCCCCTGCTCGCTTGTAACCATCCATTCGACGAATGCTTTAGCCGCTGCCTGCTGCTCGGGAGTAGATCCAGATTTATCGATAGCGAACAACTTCGGTTCCGTGTAAGCCACTTGAGCATTGCCGTAATCAGCCGGATTGTTGCTAATCGGTACAGGAATGATTCCAAATTCTTTATCTCTTCCTTCAAGAGTGCCAATTACAGCCCAAGTCCAATCCCCCATAAAATAAAACGCGGCATTGCCTTTTGCAAAATCAGTGCTGTCTTTATTGTAATCTGCGACAAGCGGATCATTTTTTCTGGCATTGTATTTCTTTAATAAGTCGAATGTATCCATCAAACCGTTGAATGGCTGATTGTCAGCCAAATTCGCCTTGCCATTTTTCAAATCCTCTACAAACTTACGGTTCTCTTCCACTTTTGGCGATTGCAAAGAATAGGCCAATCCCAGATAGTGAGCGCCTAAGGACCAATCCGCCCCGTGAATCATCACAGGCGCCTTGCCGGCAGCTTCGATTTTTTTGAACAATGCTTCCAAATCGTTACGGGTTTTGATGGAAGCCGGATCGAAAGCCCCCCCGATCGATTCCTCAACTACCCGTTTGTTATATAACAAGCCATAGCCTTGAGCAGTCCATGGAACGCCAAGGAATTTTCCGTCCAGCAAAGCGCCGTCAACCGCCCCAAGCTTCGTTAGTTTTTCATACTTCACCTTCTCCGTCTCAAAGTCCATAAACTTATCTTTATATTGAAGAATCGTTCCCGGGTCAAGATTGTCTATTGTGGCCGGGTTGCCGGATGCTAACAGGGATTGAAATTTCTCTAACTGCGCTCCTCCGATTGGCGTCGGAATCAATTCAATCGTTACGTTAGGATTCTGCTCGTGATAAGTTTTAAAAAGGTCCTCGAACACGTTGTTTACTTCAGACTGAAGTATTAAAGAAAGTAAGCTTGACGCCTTTTGCTTGTTGACTGGCACCCGGCGAGGAGTTTGGGGCCTTGTTCTGGGAACATGCCACCAATGAGGAAAGCAACAATATCGAACAAATTCCCGCAGCGGTGATACTCTTCATCTTTTTCAAACCCTTTTCCCCCTTGAAACTGTATTTTGAATGCGCTACCAAAATTATGATAACCGATTGCAATAATGTATGTCAACCGGTTGACATACACTTTGTGTTTTTTTGGAACCTTTTATTTCTGACAAGCATTTGGAGAGCTTTCTCGCATCCCTATAGCATCACTTTTATATCTTTGAACGTTATTAAGCAGCCAAAAGCTATAGGTATTCTCATGCTCAATCCGTTGAATGCCTTCATGAGCACCCTTTTTTCAATCCTTGAAACGTAGCTCCGCGAAATACCCAGTTCCTTCGCAATCTCCCGCTGCGTCCGCTCTTCCCCGAATCATGCAAGGACACATCTTTGCGCGTTTTTTTCAAGGAGCGAAGGTGTTTGTCGCCAACACTTCAGCGAATACTTCCTGAGCTCTTCTTATGGTATAATCCGGATGCTCTGCTACTACTATTTGCAATTCGTTAACAAAATCTTGATCTAGGGTAAACCTTCTCGTCTCTTGCCCAAAATATTGCTCCAGTTGCGTTATGATCGTTATCTCACCATAAATGATGCATCGATTGTTACGATCAATCATGATTGCCAAAGATATATTCATCATTCGACGCAATCTCCTTTTTGCCTTTATCCAATCTGTAACAGACTACGCCCTTATCAAATCAAGTAACACAAAGTAATTTATTTAATGAACAGTCGATCTGTTTTTCATTATGTCTAAGCTTCGTTGTGAGATATGTGAAAGGCGGGGTATTAGAATGATGAATTGTCCATTGGGCGAAAGGTGCTCGAAGGTGCAGGTTGACAATAAAAAAGCGTTCCAACAGGAACGTAAATCCCTCGCTTGTTGACTGGCACCCGGCGAGGAGTTTGGGGCCTTGTTCTGGGAACATGCCACCAATGAGGAAAGCAACAAAATCGAACAATTTCCCACAGCGGTGATACTCTTCATCTTTTTCAAACCCTTTTCCCCCTTGAAACTGTATTTTGAATGCGCTTCCAAAATTATGATAACCGATTGACTAATTGTATGTCAATCGGTTGACACACTCTTAGTGTTTATTTGGTACCTTTATTTCTGACAAGCACGTGGAGAACTTTCTCGCATCCCTATGGCATCACTTTTATATCTTTGAAGCAGCCAAAAGCTATAGGTATTCTCCTGCTCAATCCGTTGAATGCCTGGCTTCACGACAAAAAATATCAAGGCCATCCGGTCTAGGTTAACGGTAATACCAATTCTTGTACAATACCGAACTCTCAGATTGAGCCGTCTTGCGGAATGATGATAACTTCGGAATAAGGAAGCTTGACACGTGTGGTCACTCTCATTCAATTAAAAATGAATACATTTATATTTATGAATAAGAGACCGGTAACCCTTATACTTCCAGGAGTACCGGTCTCTTGATATTTGAATAATCGATTCGTTAGGCATTAACGCTTCGCTTATAAAACACATGATACAGCTTCATGAGCGCCCTTTTTTCAATCCTTGAAACGTAGCTCCGCGAAATACCCAGTTATTTACCCGCTCCAGAAGTGGAACGTCAGGATCACCGTTCCGACAGTCGTTTCATTGAAGAAATTCGAGGTCAGCGTAATTTTATTGTTGGTATAGTCGGGTGAGAAGCAATAGTTAAATTGCTTGTAGGAAGTCCAGTTATGCGGACCTGCGTTGCCGCCTCAAGCATACATGGCCTCCATCGTGGCAAGTTGGTCGCCGTTAAAGGCTTTTCAGGCTCTATTCTTTCAAGTTTGATCTCATCGTTCGCAGGACGCCGAAAATCCCATTGCGCTTATCTTCCGGCACAAACTTAAACTCCACTTGTTCTTTCCCGTTAATCAATTCTTCCGGAATGGAATAGGACTTCGTGAAGAATTCGCGTCTGTACCCCTGAGCCGACCGCTCGCTGGCCAATAGCTTGCCATTCGCATAAATATGCAGTACACGGTCATGGTAAATGGATGAGTAGGTCACCTGAAGCAGATTCTCTATTCCCGGAATCATTTTCAGCTCATAGCTAAACCACCCGCCGGGATTCGCTATGCGTCCATTCTGACCTTCCCATGCTCCGCCGACCGTTCCTTCTCCCTTAATCGCATGCTGCAGTTCATACTGATCGTTGCCTACTTGAACGCTGTCGATCGTAGCTTCTTTCACGAGTTGTTCCGTCCGGGCTTGCTCCAAATGCCGCTTCAACTCATCGGAATCCGGTTCGACGATGTTCCAATAGATGCCGTATCTCTCTTGATGCTGTTTGTAATGAGGGGTGAAGATGAGCCGGTCGTCCTCGTCCGTATTCCGCAGCTTGAATACAAGCTCCCTGCCTTCCTTCACAAGGTGCCGTTCAATCCCCTCCAGCCATAGATCCGGGTTCATCCCGGTCGGAATCAAGAAATCCTTGACCAGCATTCTGCGGGTCGGCACCTCCACCATAATGCCTGTTTGGGCTTGGCTCATATCGTCCGTGCCCAGCGCTGCACTCAGCACAATAGGCCCATATTGGAAACCAACCGCACTCGGATTATCCACCAGTCGTGAGACGAATACATTCATGGGCAGCGTCAATGCAAGCGTATCGCCATGCTGCCATTCGCGGTCCATCACAATGCGGTGATCACGAATGTCCACAGCGATCAGCTCGCCGTTCAATCTGGCCTCGATATTCCCTCTAACCCAATACGGAACGCGAATATGGAGCTTGAAGACTTTGGCTTGTTGATTCTCGGTCTCAATCTTTAAAGTCACTTGATCGGAATCGGGAATGCCGGAGCTCTGTGTAAGCTTTACTTGCTTCTGGCGCCAATCGAGTGTCGAGCTGACGAATTGAGTCACATAAAGCTCATCATCTTTATGATAGTAGATGCTGTCATTCAGCTTCGTAAAGCTCTCCATCCCCGTGCCTGTACAGCACCAGAAATGTTCAAAAGGCGAGCTGTAAATTTTGAAGTACCCGGTCGCCATCGGTTGGAAGTACATGGTCATCCCGGTTTCTGGATGCTGCGAAGAGAGAATCGCGTTGATAAACGTTGTCTCGTAGAAGTCCGCGTATTTTCGATCCTTTGTGAGCTTAAATAATTCTCGTGTCAACTTCAGCATGTTGTAGCTGTTGCAGGTTTCGCATGTGATATCCGAGCGTCTCCTGTCAAGGATATCCGGTTCGCCGAAGTGCTCCGACTCGCTATTACCGCCGGTCATGTAACTGTGATGATAGACAACAATATCCCAAAACTTCTTGGCGGCTTCAAGGTAGAAGCTTTCGCTCTCTCCCAATACCAAATAACGATTCAGGGCTCCTATAAATTTAGGAATCGTCGTATTGGCATGCTTCCCTGCAAGAATATCCCTGCCTTGCCGGATCGCTTCAAACATAGGTAATTCGTCAAATCGATGAGCCGCATCCAAATGCTTCTGACTGCCGGAAATCTTGTACATGTCGTAGAGAGAATCATTCATACCGCCATATTCCACGGCCAGTACGGTAGCTTGAAGCTCATCCGACCATAGCGATGTTCGGGACGCGACCCAGTCGCCTAATCGCACGACAATGTTGAGTGCCGTTTGCGATTGCGTTGCATGGTAGACCGCGATTAGCCCCGCAATGATTTTATGCATCGTATACCAAGGAACCCATGCCGGCTGCTTATTCTCCACATTATCGATGAGTGTCTCGGGAAACGCCGAAAGATAACCGCTATTTAATTGGCATTGCGATAATTCGGAAATGATGTACGATAACTTCTCCATGAATGCCGGATCTTTCGTCTGGGAGTATGCCTGTGCTAACGCAGTCATATAATGACCGAAGGTATGGCCTCGAATCTCTGTATTCTCCCAACCGGGGTATTTCTCGGCCTTGGGCACCAGCCCCCTGGTCTCCCGGAATCCGGCCAGCAGGCGATCGATATCGTAACTGCGTAAGTAGTGAAGTTCTTTTTCAAACGCATTGATGTAATACTCACCGGTAAGTGTTACCTGATCCAATCCGAAGTCTTGCAATGCTTCTCTCATCCGTGTAGCTTCCATGAACCTAATCCCTCCTTCTCAAATTATCCTAATAATCAGCGCTCTAATCCTCTTCAGATTAACGTTAAACGACCGGAAGGGTAAATGGTAAAAACGATCGAATTCGTGTAAAAAAGACAGATGCACGACAACGAAAAAGGACTTCACCAGCATTGTCATCGTGTGAATACCTTGTTATGCTTAGAACAAGTGCACCTCAAACAGGTGTCAAAAGGTTAGATGGGCGGCGAGCACCTTTGATCCATACTTTTCAAGTAGAAAAACCGCTGCAGCTGGTAATGACGGGGAAATTCGTCGCTCCTTCCCCCGATTGGATGCACATGACAAGAATGTTGATGGAGTACGAACTTTTCGTGCAGACCAAGGGTATTTTGTATATCGCGGATGGACAGGAGAAGCACGTCTTGCACGAAGGCGATTATCTACTCATGCCTCCTCGGACCAAACAATACGGCTACCGGGCATCCGACTGCAGTTTTTATTGGCTGCATTTTACGGCAGAAAATCAACAGACCGTGTCTTACTAGGAAGAAACTTACGAATGTCCGTCCGGATCCATCGCGATTCCAAGCAGAGGCACATTAAGCAGTGCGGATAAGATCATTGTTATGATGAAACAACTGCAAGATTCTATTCGAAGTTATCAAGATCCGACGCTGAATAATTATTTGGCAACAAGTATTCTGTGCGAGCTATGCAATCAAACTTTTAGAGTCAGAGAAGCCTCTCAGCCAAAGTTAAAACAGATGCAGCTATATAACGACATTGTTGACTATATCAAGTGGAACCGGGGTGAACAGCTAAAAGCCTCACATATCGCGGAGCACTTCGGCTACAATGCCAAATATTTATCGCACCTTTTCTCCAAGATTGCCGGAGTGCCGCTCAAACAGTTTATTTTGCAGCAAAAGATCGAAGCCGCTTCCTTCCTGTTGACTGACACGAATATGACCATCAATGAAATCGCGCTGCAGCTCGGCTATCATGACAGCCAGCATTTCATGAAATCGTTCAAACAGATGACCAATCTTACACCGACCAGCTTCCGCAATGCATCCGCCAATAGACTATTGTTCTATAAGTGACAGAGAGTACCATTGAAAAAACCAAATTGACTAACCCGTTCGGAAGACAGGGTCCAGAGATTTCGTCCATGAATTCGGATCCAACATATTGCTTTGTCCAAAGTTGAGAGCAATCCCATGCAATAATTGCTGTCTGTAGCGCTTGCCGAATAACTGCTGAAGATGTAACCGTTCGTCAATAAATAAGTACCATTTGTCTTCCATGTTAGATTTAAACACTCTAGGACCTTCGCCGCGCTCCATCATATCCTGCCCGATATTCTCGCGGATCAGGATAAAATCATTCGATTCCCATATCAGGATGGAGCGGCTTCCTTCGGTTGCCGCTCGCTGCCAATTTCCGTCTTCGTGCACCTTGAGATCCGTCCCCATCAAGTAGAACTTATCCCCTTGAGGCGACCGGATGATGTACGGATCGCGTACTCCTTGTTCCCCTAATCGGGAAGTAAGAACGGGCTTGCCGCCATTCAGCTCCCGCCAATGCAGCGGATCGTTCCCCTTGCTTAAAGCGAAGTAGATTTCCTCCCCGCCGCCTTTGCCATCATCGGTAAAATAAACGAACAGGCAATCGGCATCTTGTTCGTGATCGGACAATTTCCGCTTCAACCTCTCATTTCCTTCAAACGTTTGATACGACGTAACGTTTACCACTTTCAACATGGAACCCGATACAACCGTTGCCCATATGAGAGTAAGTCACTTCTTCGCCATCTAGCGTTACCCTGACCATCTGCTTGGCTAGCACTTTGCAAGTCTGCGTTATTGAAACTGCGATTTCCGCCTTTGACAATGCGCCGTTATTCCATTCCAAATTGATTTCATAGCCTCCTCTGCCCCGCAATCCTTTGACAAACCCATCTTTCCATGCATCGGGTAACGCCGGCAGGAATTCCAAATAGTCTTGATGCGATTGCAGCAGCATCTCTGCGATCCCTGCTGTTGCGGCAAAGTTGCCGTCGATTTGGAATGGAGGATGCGCATCGAATAGATTGGCATAGACGCCGCCTCCGTTATTCATCGGTGCGTCACCCTTTACAAGCGTTAACAAATTCGAGATTAACCGCTCCGCGCGATTGCCGTCCTTGAATCTTGCCCATAAGCCGATTTTCCAGCCAAGGCTCCAACCCGTTCCCCCGTCTCCTCTTATTTCAAGCGATTTTTTCGCAGCTTGAAACAGATCAGGAGCAGACTGCTCCGTAATAAGTCGCCCCGGATAAATCCCCACAAGATGCGAAACGTGACGATGATGAACATCTTCGTCTTCAAAATCCTTGGACCATTCTTGCAAACGACCATGCTTACCGATTTGAAGCGGCAGCAGCTTTTGCTTCGTCTCTACAAGTGTCATCACCAAATTCTCATCAATCTTAAGCTGTTCTGCCGCATTGATACAGTTATCAAATAATTCACTTATCAAAGATAAATCCATGGTCGAAGCAGCACTTACCGCATGACACTTATCGCCAACAAGAAATTTTTGTTCAGGAGAAGTCGAAGGTGAAGTTATGAAATACCCATCTTTATCTTCAATGAGCCAATCCAAACAGAATAACGCAGCTTCCTTCATGATAGGGAACGCCTTATCCCGTAAAAATATTTCATCGCCGCTGAAGGCATAATGCTCCCATAAATGCTGAGTCAACCAGGCACCGCCCATCGGCCAGAACGCCCAAACGGGGTCTCCATGGCCATAATTGCCGACTGGTGCCGTTTGAGCCCATAGATCGGAATTATGGTGGGCCACCCATCCTCTTGCGCCATAATTCAATTCAGCGGTCTTCTTGCCGTTGTGCGCCAACCTGCTAATAAACTCAAGCAGCGGTACATGCATTTCCGCCATATTGCAAGACTCTGCAGGCCAGTAGTTCATCTCTGCATTAATATTGAGCGTATAGTTGCTGCTCCATGGCGCCCGCATTTCCTCATTCCATATGCCTTGCAGATTGGCAGGCTGAGTACCTGTGCGAGAACTTGCAATCAACAGGTACCGTCCATAATGGAACAAGAGCTCAACCAGACCCGGATCGTTGCTGCCATATTCGGCAATCCGTCGATCGGTCGGCATGTCCGAGGGGGCTTTGCTCCCGCCCAGAGACAAGGCAACTCTGCCAAATAGCTTGTTATGATCCTCAAGATGACGATGCCGTATATCTTCATATCGTTGTCCACGAACGGCATCGATCGCTTCACCTGTTAGTTGTTTCGGATCTCTTATCGAACAGCTCGCACCAGCATCTGGATCGAAGCTTGTCGCCGCACTGAAATACAAAGTCGCGCTAGTCGCTCCGATAACATGCAAGCCGTCTGCATCCCCCTTCATCGTCCCACCTTCATGCACGACAGCCAACCGGCCATGGAACTTCAAAGCTTGTGATGTCTCAGGGTCTCCATAAATAATCGGATTATCCGAGTCGAAGTAGTTGGGCCATACTTGCTCGGGAGCTGTGCCGGAAATCATAAATTGATCGGCGTCAAAGGACGATTCATAACGAATGGGACTTTCCAGCCTAGCACGAAAACTGAGCATACTTTCCTTGCTCGACGTTAAACGCACAATAATAGCTTGATCGGGATACGAAGCAAATATTTCCCGGGTGTACTGAACACCGCCAACGATATAAGTGACAGTCACGATACCAGTGGACAAATCAAGCTTCCGGCTATATAGGTCTTTAGCATCGCCATGTGCCATCGTTACATGTAAATCTCCGAAAGTCAAATAGGATTGCGTGTAGGGACCCATCATTTCCTTGGATAGCAGGTCCGCTTCCTCATATTTTTCTTCTGCGATCAACTCACGCATTCTAGGTAAAACTTCTTTCGCTCCCGGATTATTCCAATCCTTAGGGTAGCCTGACCAATGCGTATCTTCATTTAAAGCGATGCGTTCTTTCTCAACACCGCCGAATACCATCGCGCCTAATCGACCGTTCCCAACAGGAAGCGCTTCTGTCCAATATACGGCAGGAGATTGAAATTGGATATTCATGATGATCTTATGCCCCCTCATTCATTAATAGATATATGGATGGTTGATTTAAATCGCTATATGATGAAAGCAAGCCTATCAATCTTCCGCTCCAAGATTTAACTCAAGCTCCTTGTCACGGTCACAGATCAGCACACCGTCCACAACTTCCAGCTTGGCAACCTGAATGGAAGAGCGGCGCATTTCATAGACCGAATCTTCATTATGCCCATGAACACGGCCAGGATGAGTGAAATAGAAGATATATCCCTCATCTCCTTGTACGACCACATCTGCGTGCAGGCCGATCGTCCCGTCATCCTCACGCTTGCCAGGCTGGTCGAGAATGAGGCCGTTTCGTTCCCACGTCTCAAGATCATTCGAGCGGTACACGCCCTGCCCGTGCCACTCGTCTGTGATCATCCAATAATAGCCGCCCAAGCGGAACACGTTCGGTCCTTCCTGGGAACGTTCGGTAATGACCGGACCCGCAACCTGCCAATGGCAGAGATCGCTGCTTTCAGCTGCATACAAATGAGAGTGGTGGCCCTCATCCTTGTACCACATTCGAAAGCCGCCATCAGGCAACGGGTAGATGCAAGCATCAATAACATTACCCGAGCTCAAGCCGAGCTTGGAAACAAAGCGCCATTCCAGCATATCCGGGCTCGTATAATGCAACAGGTCCCTCGGATGCCCCCAATGATCAGGCACTCCTTGAATATAACTAACGTACATATGATACAATCCGTCGTGCCAGATGATCTCCGGCGCCCAGAACGTATTTCTTCCCCATTCAATATCCAGCCCCTGCAGTACGCCTCGGTATACCCACTCCTTGCCGCCGTCGCGGGAAACCGCCACGCCGAGGTCGGTTCCGTGAACCCATGCCACACCAGTTCCCTCTGCGGTCGCTCGGCGGTTCGTATAAATCATCCACCATTCCTTGTTCTGCCGATTCCAAATAACTACAGGATCTGCCGCTCCGTCAAAAATTGGATCTCTAAACAAAGGCGATCTCATTCATTCTCCACTCCCACTATTAAGTCTGTTCAAACGTCATGTGCGCTTACCTTGCTCCTGCAACCTCATGAATAAAATGGTCCACATCGATATAACCCTGTTCACTCTCACAGTTATAGCTGTATAACCCGATCCGGTCTCCCCTGTAATGCCCCCACCCCAGCTGATAAGCGTCTCCAAAGCTCGTGAAATGGTCCCCATCGACGCTATATTCGAACCGGCTGATCCCATCAATATTCCATACAGACTTTAACCAAAGGGTGCTGCCCGATAATTCCGGTCCCCATTCCATCGTTCCCGAATGGTTAAACTTCAGAACCCTTGTCCCATTCTGTTGTTGTACGCCAATCGTGCAATAGGTTTGCGCAAAATGGCAAAGCCCCGCTTCTTGTCCGTCTGACATGCCGCCGATCTCTATTTTTACAGTTGCCGTATTGTGAACGGTTCTAAACGCTCTTTGTGAAATGACGTTGCAGACGGTAAAAAAATTGTCCTTCTCGATGGGTTGGCATGCATATAGGCGCAAATATCCGGGCCGTTCCGCCAACGACCATTTGTCGGCTTTCGGCTGATGGTTCCATTCCCAAAACGGCTCAAGCACCGATCGGTCAAAACCGTCATTTGTGGAAAGAATCATCACGGGATGCCCGTTTATGGGCTTCCTGCCTCCCCATACCATCTCTCCGATTCCGTCGCCGTCCGTATCGTTTCCGATGATCGGCCATCCATCAACCCACGTTACGGGCAGCAAGTGCAGCGTTCTCCCTTCGTAATAACCGCCTGTTCCTTGGTGCGAAATGAAATACCAATCTCCGGAAACCGTCTGGACAAGTCCGCCCTGATTAGGCTCTCGGTCTACATCCATGCCGTGCGTATGTATAAGCTCCTTTTCCTCATAGGGCCCATAAATATGTTCGGACCTTAACATCATAACGACTCTGACTTCAATGCCATCCTTCCAGCGAACCTCGCTATGGAAGAAATAGTAGGTTCCGTCAATTTTGTAGAGCTTATTGGCTTCGCTTCCTTTGTACTGATGAATAATCGTATCGCTGTCATGCAATAGTTCTTTGCCGTCTTCACTAAGTTTAAATAAATGGATATTATAGTTATCGGCAAAATTGGTGGTAACAAAGTAGCCTTGTCCGTCATCGTCCCAAAACGGACAGCAGTCATCCCATCCGCTAACCTCCCAAACTTGATAAAGCGGCTCCCAAGGTCCCGCCGGATCGGCAGCCGTGCTCATAAACAATCCTTCATCGGGCGTAAAAAAGTACACCCAAAATTTATTCTGATTGAATCGGACGGCGCCTGCCCAGACTCCTCTGCCATAACGGTTCATCCGATTGTAGTTATATTCAGGGCCGATGCTAGTCAAATCGTCAACAACATGCCCGATCATTCTCCAATTCACAAGATCTTTAGAATGCAGAACCGCCATCCCCGGAGAACAATGCAAAGTAGAGGAGATACCGTAATAATCATCTCCAACTCGAATGACATCCGGATCGCTATAATCTCCTGGTAAGACAGGATTGACATAGGTGCCGTCCCCCTGATCTCCCCAAGCTCCCTTCTTCGATAACAGATTGTAGATATCTTCCATTACAGAGTCATCCTCTCAATTCTAAAAAGAATATTATATTTTTCCTATGAGATACTCTTGTTTTCCATCCCGTAAAAATACCGGAATCGTACTTAGAGGAGCTTCAACAAGAATGGTTTGTCCACCTTCGAAAATAATTCCTGTACGTGCATCCGTCCATCTTGCACCTTCTGGCAAGTATACCTCTCTTGACAGAGTGCCTTCATAAAGGATTGGGGCAACCAGCAGATCCGGACCATATAGGTATTCGTCTTTAATATCCCAAACCTTATCGTCCTTCTGGAATTCATAGAAGAGCGGCCTCATAACCGGCGCACCTTTTTCATGAGCTTCTTTCATCAACTCACGGGTATAATCCCTTAAGGTCTCCCGCAATTCCATATATTTAACCAATATAGCGTAAGCCTCATCCCCAAAACTCCATACTTCGTTGTTTCCGCCGGTATTTAATGCTTTGCTGCCGTCTTTTCTGAATACTTCCTTGCCTCCCCTGCGATCGCCGTGCAATCTCATAACAGGACAGAAAGCCCCCCATTGGAACCATCTGATTAGCAATTCACGGAATTTGGGATCGTCCGGGTTACCTCCTGAGAAGCCTCCGATATCCGTCGTCCACCAAGGGATCCCCGCCATGCCCATATGAAGGCCTGCAACGATTTGTTTTCTGAAATCTTCAAATGAAGAATGAATATCTCCCGACCACACTAAGGCGCCATATCTTTGGCTGCCTGCCCAAGCGCAGCGAACCGTGTTTACGATTTTGTCCTGTCCATCCGCCTGCATGCCGTCATAAAAGGTTTTGGAATAGCGCTGCGGATATATATTTCCTATTTGAACATTAGGCCCCATAGCGTAGCGGTAATTATCAAAGTCATATACATCGTATTCAGGTTCTGCTTCATCTAGCCAGAAGATCTTGATTCCATAATCATAATAATTCTTCTTGCACTTGGACCACACATACTCCCTAGCTTTTGGATTTGTAGCATCAAAGTAAATACTGGAAGGGAACCAATCCATCATGGCAACTTGGACTCCCCTTTCAGCTTTAATCAAATAACCCTTTTGCCGCATTTCATCAAAATTTTCACTATAGCGGTCAATCTGTGGCCAAACAGAAACCATCAATTCGATTCCCATGGATTTCAGACTCATCCACCATTGCCTTCGGATCAGGGAAAAATTCTTCCTCAAATCTAAAATCCCCCTGTTTGGGCCAGTGGAAAAAGTCAATGACGATGACATCGATCGGTAGCTTTCTTCTCTTATATTCCCTTGCAACCTCCAACAGCTGTTCCTGATTATAATATCTTAATTTGCACTGCCAGAAGCCAAGTCCATATTCAGGCATCATGGGAACGGTACCAACTGCTTTTCCGTATGCGGCTTCTATTTCTGCCGGTGAATCGCCTGCCGTTATCCAATAATCCAACTGCTTTGTACTTTCTGCAACCCATTCCGTTCTATTATTAGCGAAGTTAACTTTGCCGATCGCCGGATTATGCCATAAGAAGCCATATCCTTTGCTGGAATATAAAAACGGAACACTGGCTTGGGAATTACGATGAGCTAATTCCAATACAGAGCCTTTCAAATCAAAGGTTTCTTGTTGGTATTGACCCATTCCGTAGATTCTTTCACCTTCATTCCCTGCAAAGTAAACCGCTAATTGATGATCCCCCCCGATTATCGGTTTGAACGCTCTTGCCCGAAGCTTTAAAGCACCGCCAGCGCTTATTTCTTGAAGCAATAATTCTCCTTTTTCATTGTAAAAAGAAATTCGTCCCGGGGTATCCCACCATGACTGTCTGACCACTGCCGTTATCTTACCATTTTGAATGGAAGCCGTTTCAGCTTCATGATCGATCTCAATTGCAGCTTCCATATCTCCATTTATAGGTAGTAAGGCATAGTCCGTATCAAGTATATCACCCATCATTCGGGAACGAATACGTAAACTGTTTTCACCCCAAGCTTCAATTTGTAAGGTTTCTCCGTTATTCTCAAAAATCAACTTTCCATTTTCGGCAGTAAAAAAATTCATACTTATCCCCTTCCGCAAAAGCGTTTAAATCTAATTATATTGCTTAATAAATTCCGAACTATAACTATTTTTGTATGATAATATTAATATAATGTCATCGATCATAAAGCTACACTTCAGGGAAGGGGAATGGTTGTGAGGACGAAACAAATGAATAAAGAGAATTTAAAAGAGCGCATCCCGCATGGGGATATTTTGTTTAACCTTGCCGTCCATTTAACCGAACTCAAAACTGCATCGGATATCATGCTTTACACGCATTGGCATGAAGAACTGGAACTATTATATATACGTGATGGGAGCATGATTCTTCACATAGATGCACAATCCTTTACAGTGAACAAAGGAGATATCATCGTGATCCCTCCCCATCTGATTCATGGGGCATCACGCTGCGGTATTTCACCTTGTGATTTTTACGCGATTGTTTTTCATCCGTCTTTTATATATAGCGCCTTATATGATGCTATCCAGCAAAGCTATATAGAGCCTTTCTTTATCAAGACGAACAAGAAATTTTATTATATAGGCGGGAAATCAGAAGGCTGGGATAAAATACATCATCATGTAATTGCTGTCATTGAAACTTATCTCTCCAAGGGTTTCGGATTTGAGCTTCTGATCAAGTCTTATATCCTGCAAATCCTTTATGGCATCATTGAATTTCATTCGGACCAAATGGAGGATTACAGAAAAGACGGGATTCAAACGACTCTAAGAATGAAGAAAACGCTTGCTTTTTTAGAAGATAAATACCAGCAGCCTTTCACTTTAGCGGATTGGGCATCCAGTATAGATTTAAGCAAAGAACAGTTTTGCCGGTTTTTTAAAAAACATTTTCATAAAACTCCTATTGATTACTTAATTCATTATAGAGTTAGTAAAGCAGCCGATCTGCTCATTCATACCGATATGCCCATTATAGATATTGCGTTTGAGACAGGATTCGAAAGTGCAAATTATTTTACTATTGCATTTAAAAATAAAACAAAGGTTACACCTAGAGAATTTAGAAATTTGAATATCAAGTTGCGTCAGCAATCACTCCAAATCGACGGCTCTGGCTGTAAATAGTACCAGTTATTCAGCAGCGTCGGATTATCCACGTACAACCGGATATTGGCGATTTCTTTATACAACCGCACGTAAAGCTCGAACTCCCTATATTCTCTATAGGCCTCTACAACAGAATAGTTCGATTCGTAACGCTTATTGACGAGCACTTCCAATCGCGGGTCCGTCGCCAACTTATTAGAAATCTCGATCGACAGTTTCAATATCTCACCGATGCGCGTCTTCACCTTCTCCACGTCGTTCGACGTTTGCGGCAGCCTTCCTTCTATTCCTTACAAATGAAGCGCCGAGCTGCAGTCGTCCCTCGAAGCGGCGATACCGTCATCCGCCCTTGGAGGATTCTACGCCTACCTACAAGTTCTGCTTAGGGGAACGTCCCAGCCCAGATCCAGACCTCCCTGTATATGTTCAGTTAAAATGAATGGAGTGTCAACCTGACAACAGATGGCTTTTCATGCTCTTCACATTTCCCAAAAGACCGGATAAAATTATATGCACCGTTGTTCCATACATTGAAATCATGAACACCATTCTTTAGAAGGACCTGGTAATAATCACCAACAAAATCTCCCGCAGTGTCCATGAGCCCCTCAACCGATTTGGCATAGCTGTCTACTGCAACTCCATCCGCATCGCCGCAGGTCATATAAAGCAAATGAAGCTTGTGGCTGCTTGACGCTATACTGGCACCCAGAACCTTGCCGTCACTTGACGTGGGAGCATTTGAAAAGGCACCGACATAAGCGAAAAGATCCTCCATACCTGGCGCGAGCACAGTCATATCCAACCCGTTGTTCCAGGGACTCTCTGTGCCAGTGATTCGCGTCGAATCATGTCGGTAACCACCGAGGATCAGATTCAAGGCTTGCATTCCCCCCATCGAAAGCCCGGCGATCGCTCTGCGCGTGCGGTTATATATGATTCCCTCATGTGAAGTGACTGTTATATCTGCGTAGGTTTTGTAGTTTGATTCTATAAATGGGATCAGATCGTATCTCAACTCATAATCGAAGTAATAGAATCCCAGCATATTGGTTCCTTCGGAATTGAAAGAGCTATCCGTCCAGTCGTATGCGCTTCTTCCGTTGGGAAATACGACGATCAGCGGATCGATATCGCCGTTTACAATAAGATTGTCAAATATATTGCAAATAATAAATCGTCCGTCAGCCTTACCGTTACTGCTTAACCATTCATATTGATCCCCACCTACTCCATGAAGCAAATACAATACATTATATCTAACAGTAGTGTCGTTTGGGTCATAACCCGCAGGCAAGTAGACGTTGCATTTCTTCAATATGGCATCTCCTGCAACGGTTTCCCTTCCTGCTTCACTGATCTCGATGTTCCGATCCGTTACAAGCTGTCGAGACAAATGAATATAGTTGCCTACCTTATAGGAAACCTCCTGAATCGTACCTTGAAGCTCTTCATTAACTGACATAAGATATTTGGAAGGCACTGCCGTCACATTCATGCTTTTCATGGATCATTATTGTCCCTTCGGATATATATTTTTTCCACATTAAGATTAAGGAATACAAAGCTGCCGCACATGAAATCCACGTGCGGACAGCCTTCCTTCTATTCCTTGCTGGCGTTATTGCACCTGTTGAGCATCCAAAATCCTAATGATGATAACCGCCGCTTCTGCGCGTGTGCTGAAAGCCTTCGGCTTCAGCGTACCGTCTTCGTAGCCGTTCAGCACACCCTTGGCTGTCAAAGCCGCAAGCAGTCCTTGGGCCCAGGCGGAGACATCGCCGCTGTCCTTATAGTCCAAACCGCTGTTGGCAGATGCCAAATGTGCGGCACGAGCCAGGATTGCGGCCATTTGTTCCCGGGTGATGTTGTCATACGGGCCGAAGGTTCCGTCCTCATAGCCGACTACAATCCCTAGTGCGGATGCTATTGCAATTGCATCCTTCGCCCAGTGGCTGCCGGTATCGGAGAACCCAGCTCCGCCTGTTGCCGTCAGGTGGAAGGCTCTGACGATCATGGATACGAACTCGGCTCTTGTTACAGCTGCTTCAGGCCGGAATGAACCGTCTTGGTAACCGTCGATCACACCGGACTTCACAAGGGCTTGGATCCCTGCTTGGGCCCAGTGTCCTTTAATATCAGTTAAGGCCGGAACCTCGACAGGTGTGGACTTTTCTGCCGCCAATACCGCAAACTTGGTGAAGTGCGTCACACTGCCGGAAACGGTGCCTTTCTCCCGGTCGACCTTAATGTCGTCCAGTTTGACCCACTTGCCGATCTCTTCATTGTACCAGTACAATGCCACCTCATGTTCATCATCCAACAAGCCAGTCTTGAACGGTAGGGTAATAGTGACTGGTTTCTGGAACGCTCCTGCCACGTCCTTAGTAATCTCGTACACATCTCCGGCTAGCTTCAAATGCGGGTCGTTATTCAGCTTCGAAAGATCACTCAGCTTTTTGACGACTACGACAATGTCTTTGCCAATGGCTCCAGCCGGCAAATCAATGGTTGCCCCATTTTGTTCCACCTTGCCGCCCTTTTGGTCGTCCACTTTAGTGGATCCGTCCGGTGTGGGGGTCGAGGTAGAACCGGTCTGGGACGGTGCAGGCTTCGGCTCAAGCGTCAGAACGCCGAATCTCGAGGTATTCTGATAGGATTGACCTGTCGGGTCGTTCCATGAAAATACGCTTTCCCGGCTTCCACTGTCCTGAGCATTATTGACTTGGAGGTCGAATCCGATCATGGTTCCTGCAGTAGGAGTGATCGTATCCAGCGCGATTGCCGTTTCTACAACGTAGCCTCCATCAATGAGTTTGGTGGCCGATGTATAGTTGTCTTGGGTTGCATGACCGCCAACGGTCTTCACGTTCTTGAAGTTGATTCGGTATTGGCCGTCGTCGATTTGGTAGTTATCCGTTTTTCCGTTGTTTTGGTCAACGAAGATTTCAATCGAATCCTGCTCCCATGGGTTCGCGTTAGCAACGTTCAATTTGCTATCTTGCACGACGGCATAAACATAAAGGTTATGTTCATCCCACATCGTACGGATTTGAGCTTTGGCGACTGCGTTGTTATGTTGTTCTACCATGACGTCGGTGGAATAAACCGGTGCGTTCGCCCACGTGCTGTCCAGTTCACCGTCGATGGTGGGGGTTCCGTAAACAGCTTTTCCCGCCTTGGTAGCATCGATATAAGTCAAGACCCCGTAACCTGCTGTATCGCTGTCTTGGACGTTCCGTGGATCGCTCCAGGAAACGATGACGCCATTGCTGCCATGCTCTGTACCGTCATTAGTCCCCATGTCGGTCACTCTTACGTCAAACTTCACTTGCTTGCCTAAGGTGCCTGCCAATGGGATCGATGCTTGCAGTACATAACCGTCGGTGGTTTCGGTAATATGAGCATCATTTCGTGCGAATGTATACTTCTGGATTCCATTGTTATCTACGAAGAGATCGATTTTATCCGTTGCGGTTTTGGTACTGTCTTTGACCGCTACACGGGGATATAGGTTATGGTCATCCCACAACGTTTTCACTTGAGCCTGCAGCGTACCTGCTTGTTGGGTCTTGATTGTCGGAATCGTATTCCAAACCGAATCTGATGCGTTTACAGGTGTGCCTTGAGCTGTGAGTGCTGTTTCTGGAGTAATGGGAAGATGAGTAGGCGTTACCGTCTTTACTGCCTCGATCATTCCCCAATACGCGTATTTCACTTGATGCTTCACGTCAAACGGAAGTGGGGCATCTTTACGGATGATATTATTGAAGTTGTCCAGCCAGGTATGATCGTCTGCAATCCCCCATAGCGTAACATTGCTGATCCATCCGTCAGGATTATATGCTGAAGTGTTCGGGTCGGCATGTTTGCCCTCGTTGTCCAGTCGAACCAGCTCTTGGAACAATTGTTTGTAGCGGTACCCTTGTTTAATAAGCATGTTCTCATCAAAGCTGGTTGTTGAGCTATCCGTATAAACGGAAACGTCAAGCTCTGTGATCTGATTGTCGAATCCGGCTTCTCCGAATTTCCGGATGGAATCGGAAATTTGTTCGATAGAGGGGCCGCCGATGCTGATGTGCGTTTGATGGCCTACACCGTCAATCGGAACTCCTTCGCCTTTCAGCTTCGTCACCAAATTAAACAAGAAATCGCGTTTGACTGGATCCTGTGTACTGTAGTCGTTTATATACAGCTTTACGTTCGGGAACTCTTGCCGAGCAACTATGAAGGCTGTACGGATGAAGTCCAGGCCAGTCAGATTATACCACTCGCTCTTCCGCATGCCGTCCCGCTGTCCTGGGTCGATGACTTCGTTGACGACGTCGATGGCATTGATCGGTACTCCCATAGCTTTAAAGTGACGTGCTACAGTTTGAATATAAGTTGTAAGACGGTCCAGCACCAGCTGTTTATTGTCATCTGTTGCTTCAAGCGGATTGCCTTTAGCATCCTTAAACATCCATTCCGCAGCCTGTGAATGCCAAGCAAGAGTATGCAACCGGAAATTCATATTGTGATCCTTGGCATACTGTGCAGTCTTGTCAGCTTCAGCCCAGTTCCATTGTCCTTCTGTCGGTTCCAGAGAGCCCGGCTTTGTGGCGTTCTCGGCGACGATGGAGCTGTAGTGATAATCCAGAAGCGTGTGAACATCGGAAGTAAGCTGATCTCCCGTAACGGCAGCACCGATTTTGAAGTTGTCCGCATAGACGTCCTTCAAATGATCAATATCCGTTTGAATCGGCTTTGGTCCGGCTACTTGGCCCACATTGGACAAATCGAAATCGTCCATATAGAAGGATCTTGCCTCGCTATACTGGTCGGCTACTTCCACGTATGCATTTAAAACAGTCGGAGTGCTTGTTAACGTGAACGTGCCGGTCAACTGCACCCATTGATCAGATGTCACCGTCACGTTAGATGAAACATTGGCATAAGAACTGTCACCGCTTTGTACAGAGAGCCGCAATGCAGTGGGGGACTGCCCCGAAGCCATTTTTACCCATGCGGACAAATTGTATTTGTTGCCCACAGACATAGCCCCCAGGACGTTAAGCAAAGGTCCGTCATATCGCTCTGTTACCATGGTCAGCAAGCTCGTGGAGCCGCCGACGGTGTGATTGTCAACCGACGATATGCCGATATTGCCGGATCCGTTCCTACGTACCCATTCCCCCTGCCCGTCTTCAAAAGTAGATTGGATCCCCGGTTGATCAATCGACGTGACGTCCATTAGCGACACTTCATCAATATAGAGATCCTCTGTCGTGGTGGAATTATTCGACTCACCCCATATTTTGAACCCCGTGGTATCGCTCGGGAGCTGGTACCCCTTCAATTCAAAGGTGGTCCATTCTGTGGAACTAACCGATTTATCCCCTACCAGCCAAGGATATTGGTTAGTCAGCGAGGCGGCGGCGACATTAGAAGCGATATGAAAGGTGTCGGTGCCTGCTCCGAGTTTAAGCTTCAGTGATAAATCGTACGTATGGCCGGGTTTCGTCAACGAAGTCAAATCCAAGAACGGGCTGCTGTTACTTGCAGCACGGTTCGTCATCGCCAAGGACTTGGATCCTTCGGAATATGTTGCCGACGTTACGGCAATGCTTCCGTCCCCCATCCAAGGCACCTTTACCCAGCCGCCTGTTTGGCCGTCTTCAAAGCTTTGGGACAAAACTACCGATCCGCTGGCTGCTGCCTCCAAAGGCGCTAGCAGCTGGGGGGCGATCATCCCAAACAGCAGCACGATTGCCATCCATACATTAATTTTCTTTCTCACAAGCATCCTCCTCTTTCTTGCAATCGCTTACAATCTTATTTCAATTTCATTTTACAACTTAGGTAATTGGCTTCACATACTCAAAATAAAGAATAATCCCCCCTCAATTATGGCGTAGAATGTATTAAAAATTAGTCCTCTTACTAATAAAAAGAATCGTCCCGCAGGTCATAAATTGACCTACGGGACGACCCCTTTGTCGATGACTTACTGCTCCGACTTGCTTAATTCCAACAGCCGGCTGACCGTCACAAGCTCATAGCCCTGGCCTTGGCCACCGGAGCGGCGATGACGCTCCAGATCCAAAATTGCTTATCCGATTACACGCCAGAATGCCTGTTTTGGCTGAAATTCCCCATCGAACAGAAACGGCCAATTCTTTCGACCGCGAACTGGGAAGTTGTCCAACCAGGTATAGTTGTCAGCCGCTCCCCAGAACGTTACCGACGTAATGACATCCCGATATTCCTTAAAAAGCCCGAAGATTTCCTCGTACCGCTGCTGCTGCAGCTCCACCATTTGCTCGGTGGGTACCGTCAGATCGGTCCGTCTATCGTCAAAGTGGAACATGGAAAGATCCAACTCAGTGATGTGAAGCTCCAGACCGAGGGATGCGTAAAGCTCGATCGCTTGCCGGATTTCATCCAGGGAAGGACCATGGATGTTCCAATGTCCCTGCATGCCGATTCCGTGGATCGGAACCCCCTTCTCCTTCAAGGAACGGACGAGATTATAAATCTTATCCCGCTTGACCGGCTCTGTCTCGTTGTAGTCGTTATAGAACAGAAGCGCATTCGGATCGGCTTCATGTGCTGCCTCGAAGGCATAGCGGATATAATCCTCACCGAGAATCTCCAGCCATTGGGTACTTCGCATCACCAGTTCCGCCTTATCTTCGATCGCCTCATTGACCACGTCCCACGCATAAACCCTTCCCTTGTAACGGCTGGCTACCGTACGGATATGCTCCTGCATCCGTAAGAGAACCAGTTCTCTGCTGGCTGGACCGCCGGAAGGGCTTTCAAACACCCAATCGGAGGTTTGATTATGCCAGACCATCGTATGCCCCCGGACGGCAATCCTGTTCTGCAAAGCAAAATCCATTATTTCATCCGCCGCCTCAAACGTATACCGATCTTCCTCAGGATGGATCTCCTCGAACTTCATCTGGTTCTCCGCGGTAATGCTGTTATAATGCCTTGCGATGAAATTCCCCTCGGATCGGATGGTCTTCGTGCTAACGGCGGCCCCGATTCTGAATATTCCGTTAAAAGCATCGTGCAAGTTCGGTACCTTGTTGTTCATGGATTGGCAAGCCTCCTCATCATATCCTGTTTAAACAGGCCATCTATGTTATATGATATAGAATCTGAATACACTTACCATTCACAGATTAAAGGTCTCTCCCCCCTATTCTTAAAAAGCATTAAAATTTGATGCGATGTTTCCAGTCACACTCATACAAGGATAAACGACTCCGTCGTCCTTCTAGGACGAGCGCGTTTGTCAAGACTGATAACGCGAAGTGTAATAAAACTTATACTTTCTTATCTACGCAAATAGACGTGTATCTCTTAGAAAAGAAATACACGTCCTTCGTAGAAGCGGCACAGACTGTAGGATTCACTCCCTATTCTTTTAGGCTTTGCTTAATTGTCTATACACGGCGGGCTTGTCGGACACACGTTTTTCAAACTCTTTGAGGAAATGATGATAGTTAGCGTATCCGATCTGTTCCGCGATCACGCGAATCGTTTCATCCGATTCATACAACTTTCGCTTCGCCTCATGAATGCGCAGGTCATGAATATACTCAATTATGCCTACGCCGCACCTCTTCATGAACGCTTGGCCTAAGTAAACCGGGTTCATAAAGAACCGTTCTCCGATATCTCTAATCGTTAGCGTTTCCCGATAATGTTCTTGGATATAACGCTCAATAACCCGAAGGGGATGGCCCGAGAATTTGTCTTTATGCTGCTTCAACTGGCTCAAATACTGCTGCATATATACCTGCAGGGATTCCTCCACTTCTTTTAAGGAACGATGCTCCCTTCTCAAAAAATCGCGAACACGAGGCAGTGCCTCTGAATCGATGCCCATCTCCCGCATGACGGCAGCGCTCTTCAGAACAATGCGGATGACCAACAAATGGACGACTTCCCGAGCCGTTTTGTTAGCAGACAGCATCACAAACATTTGTTTAATCAGCTCGCCAATCCGTTTCACCTGAAGCGCCTCGATCGCAATGTGAATGTCGTCTACGATAGAAACCGCATTGAGATCATAGCTAATTTGCCTGTGAAGAATCGTTTCGTAATCGAGTGGACCACCTGATACATGAAAGAAATGATGCACTGATGCCTCTAGAGCACCTGTATACGAATCTGCAATAAGTCGGAGGGAGTCCACCCGTGGTCCTATCGAAAGACAGCATTCGATACCACGCTGACGAAGATCTTCATATACATGTTGAGCCCACTCCTTGATATCAGGGACAGACGGCATGACAAGCCCCTCCTGATTCCCAAATAAATCAATGGGATAGACTTTCTGCGACTGTAAGTACCTCGCATCCAGTTCCTGCTCTGTGCCGCTCAACCATTCGAAATGGATATACCTCCAGCCCTGATCTCCTAGTACCAAAGGATTCAGTATCTCACCTACGTTCTCGTCCGTTGCCGAAATTTCTCCCCGAATTATCTGAGCAAGCATAGTCGGTACAAGACGATTAGCAACAAGGTCATTTCGTACCTTTTGCTGTTCTCGGTTCTGCAGCTCCTGAATAACAAGTTGAATGATAGCATCCCATTCCCTATCTAAAGCTGGTTTAAGCAAATAATGCTTAACCCCGTACCTAAGGGCAGATCGAGCGTATTCGAAATCGTTGTACCCGCTTAAAATAATGAATACCGGATCACTGCCTGCCTTTTGCACCCTTTCAATCAATTCTAATCCGTCAATCACCGGCATCCGAATATCTGTTACCACGAGATCGGGCTTGCAGGCTTCAATACAGGCCAATGCTTCTTCGCCATTCTCGCACATTCCCACAATTTCAAAGCCAAGCTCTTCCCACTCAATCATGAGCCTTATCCCTTCCAAGGCAAAAGGCTCGTCATCAGCAAAAATAACTTTATACATGTCCACAAGCCTCCTCCTGGTTCTTAATGAGACTTAAAGGGATTTGAATCGTAACGCTTGTCTTTTCGAAGGGGATACTTTCAATATGGAAGAGAGAACGTTCTGCGTAAAACAGATTTAAGCGGCGATACACATTGCGAAGTCCGATGTTCTTGCCGTTGTCTTCTCCCTTAAACAGACTCTGAACAATCTCATCCAACTTCGCACTGTTCATACCGATTCCGTTATCTTCGACCTTCATGAGCAAGTTCATTCCTGCTCTCTCTACAGATATTCGAATCCTGCGATTCCCTTTAACCCATTGAAGACCATGCTTGCAAGAGTTCTCTACGAGCGATTGAATACTCATCTTTGGGATCCGATACGCTAGAACAGATTCGTCAACGGATAATTCATAGTGAAACCGATCTTGGAATCGGAATTTCTCGATCTGGAGGTACATTTCGGTAAAGCTTAACTCTTCTTCTACGGTTACCAAGTCCTCTTTCCAGCTTAGCAGCCTTCTCAGAATTTGGGACAAGTTTTGTATGATTTCCGTCACATGCTCATAGCGATATTTCTTACAGACTATGAGAATCGCGTTTAACGTATTGAACAGGAAATGAGGATCAACCTGACTTTGCAAATAATTCAGCTCTGCCTGCACGCGTTCGAGCTCCAAATCTTTTTTTTGAATTTCGAGCTTGTACACGTCATTGATTAAATTGCGTATTTTCTCTGTCATCAGATTAAAGCTGCGAAGAAGATTGCCGATCTCATCTTTCCCTTCATACATCGTGATGGGTTCAAACCTCTCGTTTTTCACCAGCTGCATATGTTTGGAGAGCTTTCTGACCCGGAAATTGAAGGAATGCATAATGATGTAAATCAATATCGTCGGAATGATCGTACTGATGAGCGTCAGCCAGGTAAAAAAGTGGATAACCCCTTTCCTCTCCTCCGCGATTCGACTCCCCTCCGGTACCCCAACTAGCCGCCAGTTAAGCATGTAACTTGCTGTACTGAGAGGACTGACGAAACTATTCCCAGGTAAGCCTGCCAACTGATAACCCTTTGAGACAGGCAGGGTCGGCAGCAAAGGGTCAACACCTTTATACGTACCTGCTGATTCCAGAACAAGCCGATTTTCCTCATCCACGAGCTTGATTAGCAAGTAATTATGTTCTTTATCAAACAGTTCCAGCAGCTTATCCATCCGAATATCGATACGCAGATATTTGGAGAATTTCATGAGATCAGGGAAATTATCCAGCTTCCGAATGATGCTGACATATACCATTTTCTCCTCGGGATTCATGGGATTCGTATCCAAATAAGAGGTCACTGTCACCTTATCTTTCTTTTCGTTCATCTTTTGATACCATTCACTCTTCAGATCATTGGGCTTAAGCATAAAGTAGCTTCCACCATTGGATAGTGTTGGGTTCGAGGTGTATACGCCAATCCAAGAGATGTAGGGATAAATATTCGGATACTGTCCCAATTTGTCTCGGAGGTAGCTGTCGTATTCTTCGTAATAGGCAACATTATCCGAGTACGTATATTCAAGCATCTCATTAAAGACACGGTCAGCGGATACGGCGTTGCCAATCACGACACCTTCGTTCACCATTTGCATGATTTCATTTTTGACCCGATCCAGGGAAATTCGCAAGTTGTCCATCTCTCTACGTTCCGTGTTTTTGCTATCCTGCATGTAAAATAAACCGTTTATACACAAAATGGGAAGCAGTACACACATCAAGTAAATGATCAGAAACTTGAATTTCAGCGGAATATCATTAACTATACTTAACAGATTCCATCTCCGGCTCATATGCGAACTCCTTGTCAGTTGTAGGTCAGCCCTTTTTGTAGGCAGAAGGTAACAGGCCGGTAAGTGCCTTGAACTTGGTTACGAACTGTTCGGAATCCGAGTAGCCGACACGATTGGCAACATCGGATATTTTCAGTTCTTCACGACGAAGTAATTTTTTGGCCTCGTCAATTCGTACGACATGTAAATATTCATTGAAGGTGAGGCCAACTTGTTTCTTGAACCTCTGGCCAAAGTAGGCCGGATTCAGCCGAAAATGCTCTGCAACAACCTGCAGCTGCAGCTTTTCCCTATAGTGCGATTTGACATATTCTCCCGCTGCGGATACGACTTCATCTTGCCCTACGCCTTTCTTCTGACCAATCCACTCTGCAGCTTGCAGAAATTCTTGTGTTACCTTGCGTTCCAAGAGGCCAATATCCGTTGGAGAGGTGTGAGCAAACCAATTTGGAGCCCACACAGGCTCACCGCCGGATTGGGTAATAATCTTAAGAATTTCAAGCTTAATGTTGTCTAAGTAAGCACTCACCCAAGATTCAGAGACAGACTGCCTCGAAAGAGCGATGAATAAGTGGTGCACATGGGCTCGCACCGTTTCTGGACTTCCACTCCCGACGGCATCTAGGATGGATTCCGCCATTCCAACAAATGCAGGCAGCGTCTCCGCCGACCGCTCTTCTTGATAGATGTAAATCCCTTCTGTTCCAGAAGGGAACTTGCACATTTCGGCAATAAGTCCCTCACGGAATGCTTCTTTTAACGCATACGGTCCCTTGTGTTTGCCGCTAACCGAAACCGAGAGTGCTCTGCCCCAGCTATTTCGGATAATGGCAATTAACTCTGTCATCATCGCAGGAGAAAGATCGCGCTCCTCGGGTCCCGAGACCAGCAAGAATCCATGTCGCTCTTTGCCTACGCCAAATGGAAGCAGCGTCGCTTGAGTAAGCTGGATCCTATCTGCAATCACCTGCATCAGGTCCGATTGGACATGAGCCTGAATGTCAGGTTCAAGTAAAATGCAGCGGAAGCTGGAACGTTCATTAAGCTCTAACAAGGCGTTCGCCTGCTCAATCCATTTCTGCCTGATTTCTCCCTGCAATAACCTTGAAATCGTTTCCAATCTTAAGCGTTCCAAGGCAGCGCTTTCGTACTGGCTGTGAGCTTCACGCTCCTGGATCGTATTCGCGACCGCTTCCACCGCAGCTACAAGCTCCGCTTCAATCAAAGGCTTCATCAAATAATTGGCAACACCATGCCGCATAGCTCTTTTGGCATATTCGAAATCAGCGTATCCACTCAAAATAATAAATTTCACCTCAGGGTGAAGGCAGGAAGCTTGTTCAATTAATTCCAATCCATCTATGACAGGCATTCGAACATCCGTAAGCACCAAATGAGGCAGGGTCGACGCCATCATGGCTAATGCGTCTTCACCATCCAACGCTTCCCCGCACACTTCAAAGCCTAGCTTATTCCAATCAATCATTGACCGCAGTCCTTCTAGCATGAAGGGCTCGTCATCAACAAATATGACCCTTAACATGGGAAACACCACCCTTCAGGGAGTAGATATGACTATTATACAGGAAAGGATTGATTAGAATAAAGCAAAAACCGTCCCAGCACCGAGCTGAAACGGGAAATGATTATCATCATGGTTTATTACTTCTTACTCTTTGACACTTCCAAGGTTCATGCCGACGATAAAATACCTTTGCAGGAAAGGATACACGAATAGAATCGGAACCGCCGCCACAATCGTGATCGCCGAACGTATGGAAGAAGGCGTAACCATGGCCTTCGTTTGATTTGCGTTTGCCCCTGACATCAGACCGGGATCGTTGTTGCTGCTCATCGTTGATCCAAGCAGCTTCATCATTTCGTACTGAAGTGTACTCAGCTTCAAATCAGACGAAGCATACAGGAACGTATCGAACCAGGAATTCCAAGAGCCAACTGCAATAAACAAGGCGATGGTCGCTAGTACAGGCGTACACAGCGGGAATATGATGCGTATAAATATGGTGAAATCACCGGCTCCGTCCATTTTCGCAGACTCAACCAAGCCTGATGGAAGCGTTCGAATATACGTCCGAATGACAATGAGATTGAACGCATTCACCATTCCTGGGAGCACATACACCCAGAAGTTATTTAGAAGCCCCAGGCTTTTGATCAGAAAGTAGTTAGGAATAAGTCCTGCATTAAAATACATCGTCAACACAAAAATTAAACCGATGATTTTACGAAAAATATAGTGGGGCTGTGCTAGTGTATACGCTAACATGGTGGTAAGGAATACACCTATCACCGTCGCTATAATCGTACGAGCGACTGAAATCCACGCCGCATGGTAAATCGTACCTGAAAGGAAAATCGCCTTATAATTTTGCAATGACCATGAACGAGGCCATATATAGATGCCTCCCCGAAGCGCATCATTGCCCTCATTGAATGAAATCGTTAGTGTATGAAGGAACGGATATAATGTTACTATAGCAAGCACGAGCATGAAGATGCCGTTAATCGTATGGAACAGAATCGGCTCCATTCGAATTCTGCGCGCAGTCGTTGTTCCCATCGTCATCTCTCCTTTATATCAACCGCTCTTCACCAAGGCGCTTGGCGGTAGAATTTGCAATCAGAATAAGGATTATACTTACAACTGTTTTGAAAATACCTGCCGCAGTGGCCAGAGAATAGTTGCCTTGAGCAATCCCGTACTTTAGAACGAAAATATCAATCGTTTGCGACCAGTCGACGATCAATCCATTGCCGAGCAGGTACTGAATTTCAAAGCCTGCATCCAGAATATGTCCGATGTTCATGATTAATAGAATGATAAATGTCGACTTGATCCCAGGCAGTGTGACGTAAAGAATCTTCTGGTAACGGTTTGCACCGTCGATCCCAGCAGACTCATACAGCGAAGGATCAATCGAGGTGATAGCTGCAAGGTAAATGATGGTATTCCATCCCACCTCTTTCCATACATTAGACAAGCCCACAATCCCCCAAAAATACTTGCCTTGACTAAGCCACATCACAGGTTCCTTAATGAAGTGCAGCTTCATCAACAACTGATTAACGATACCATCATCAACGGATAGGGAAGTCGCTACAATACCCGCAGCAATGATCCACGACAGAAAATGAGGCAGATAAGAAATCGTTTGGATGGACCGTTTCCAGAAACGAACTTTAATTTCATTCAGTAAAAGAGCTAAAATAATGGCTGTTGCAAAGCTAAGAACCAAATTGATCATACTCATGGCAAGCGTGTTGCGAAGCACTGTCAAGAACGTATCATCTTGAAAGAGAAATTTAAACTGCTTCAACCCCACCCACTGCTGTTTGGAAAATTTCAAAGCCGGACGATAATTCTGGAACGCCATCAACCAGCCCCAAATCGGTACATAATTGAAAATAAGAATATAAATCACGATGGGAAACGACATCAACATTAACTGCTTCTGATTTTTGATCGTCTTCCAACTTAAACCGACGCCGATTTCCGGATCAATTTTTTGCTTTTTCTTTGGTCTTTTGGACAGTATGGTCTCGGCCATCGACATTCCCTCCTAGGAAGTAAAGCGGAGAAAACCCTGAGTCTCCCCCACTCTACTGCATGTTCTATTCTCTTATTTGCTGCTCCAATTCTTAATACGCCAGTTAATTTGTTCATTGATACGATCTTCGATGGCTTTGAAATTGCTTTTGGAAATCTGATCCACATATTCCTTCCATACACCTTCAAATTCATCCGGTTTGACCATAATAGCTTTCGGCAAATATTTGACGGCAAGGTCTTCCATCTTCTGATTGGCCACTTTGGCTGGTGAACCATCCACCAGATCAATACTCCACGCTGGGTAGTATATGGGATTTTCCACAGGTGATTTGAAGAACTCTGCCCATGTCTTATGGTTGTATGCCTTCAGCACTTCCTGATCCTGCGGCTTCAAGCTGTCGAAGAATTCCTGTGGCTGTGATCCCGCATCAGTTGCATTTCCGTCACTATACGACCCTTGCATCTTAGGCAGGCCACCCAAGAACGCATCCGCTTTATTCGCTAGCTTCCATGTATTATCGTCTGCTTTCGCACGCTGTTCAGGCGTACGGTAGAACTTACCGTCCTTCACCTCATAATCCTCGCCTTGAATACCCCATTGGAGTGTCTTCTGCCAATCTTCGGTCATTAGCGCATCAAGGAATTTGATGATTTGAACCGGATCCTTGGCTTTCGTCGAAATCCCGAATCCGCGGTTGATGTTCACAACTGGACGGTCACGGTAGTGCTCTGTGGCGCCTGGATATAAGAGCGGGAACCCGACGTATGTGCTGCCGAATTTACCTTGTGATTTCAAAGAAAGTTCTCCATCGTTAAAGTTCCATTGCTGGTCAAACATCCCAATGACGCGGCCACTGGCAATTTTAGCTAAGTACTGATCGTAGTTCTGTACCAGTGCTTCCCTATCCATCAAGCCTTGCGCATTGATCTCATTCAGCTTCTTGTAATAGGTCTTGGCAATATCCTTGTCCGCAAAAATTTGCGCTTTCCCGTTATCGACGATAACACCACCGTCATTTGGGTAACCAGCTAAATGCTCTGGCGGATTAAGCAGCGGGAATTTTCTCCAGTCGAAGCTCAACGTCTCGAACCCGATCATATCTGGATGTTTCGCTTTGTATTTCGTAATGATATCGAAATAATCGTCCAACGTTTTAGGAGTTGGATAACCCATTTCCTTCAGGACATCCTTTTGCAGATAAAAGCCTGGTCCTCCATACGCAGTATCGTTAACTTGACCACTGTACACGCCGTAAGCCGGCAGAGCATAAAGGTGACCGCTTGCAGGATCTTTGATCTGATTCCACACGGAGGCATAGTGCTTCTTCAAATTCGGTGCGTACTTCTCAATCAGGTCCTCGAGGGGAATAAAAGCACCGGCCGCAATTAGTTTATCATCCCCGGACATAATATCCGCATAATCACCGCCGGCAATCATAACGCCCATCTTCTGCTGCAGGTCACCGACAAGAAACTCCATTTTTAGGCTAACGCCAGTTTTATCTTTAATCATCTTGTAGATCTTGTTGTCAGGAGTCGGCTGTTGACCAGGGCCACCAATGAACACAGATAATGTAACTGGCTTGATCGCGTCGTTTTTCGTTGCTGCCGGACTTGTCTGACTACCGCTAGGTGATGCGGAGCTATTCGCAGCATCACCATCCTTCGAGTTGCTGCAGGCTGATAGTGTCAGTCCTAATGCCAGAACGGGTACCAATGCTGCTAAAGCGTGCCGTTTTACTTGTTTAACCATTTTCTAGTCCTCCCTTATTGTCTCCATGAAGATGCATGATCCTATAGGCCAAACACTTATTTACTTACACTATTTATTATACCCCTCAAGAATACGCTTACAATTCACAGAATATAGGTCTTACCCCTACGAATTACAGTCATGTAAATCTAATGTTCGACTAAATAAGTCAACCCATCTACTGGCTGTTTACTTCAAGTAAGGTTGTCCTTCTGCACCTAAACAAGGATCCGCCTCCACACATTTTGAGCCTATTTAAATCATTCGTCAAGAAAGACAATGATTGAGCATTTCCCTACAGCATCAATGAAGTTATAGACAAGAACAAAATCACCCTACGGGTGAATAAAACACTTCTAGCAGACGATTCATCCAACCCTTGTCTTTTCCTTTCTTAGCCTTCTATAAAATAAGATTTAGACTGACTCCAATAAAAGAAACAGCGACAGCCATGGACGAGAAAATAAAGTCCTAGACTATCGCTGTTTAAAGAGTGGAGGGCAGGTCCCCCTGTCCCCCCCTCATCAAACCGTACGAGCGGTTTTCCCGCATACGGCTTTCCGATCCTCTTGCAATCACAAGGGGAAGATGCGTGTTTCCGTGCAGATTGTCAAGCACATCCTTCCCTACCGCCAGAGGATTATTAAAATAATCTCTGTCGAAAAGTTTGGCCAGTTCGAGTATGCTTCGTATCGCCTGTAATCTCATATAAGCTGCAGAGGGAATCACCGATCCCTCCAAACTCATTCACCGGATTCACCTTCGTACAGCGGAGAATCCCGTCGATTTTCCAGAAGGAAAGTTTTTCAAAGCGCCGTTGAATGTAATGGGCAAGGTTTACGGCAAGCGTCAGGGATTTAGAGTTGTGCATATAGATATGGCAGTCTACCAGGCCGGATATATAAGATCATACATATCCCTCATTCATAAAAAATTATAATTTTTACTTTTTAGCTAATGCATCGGCACGCATTTTAATAATCTTTTGCGCTTTTTCCGTATCCGAAGCAAATACATCATTCCAGCCGAGGCCTATCACATCTTTCTTCATCATTTCCCAAAGCTTGTCGAACTCTGCTTGATTCTTTGCGAATACCATTTTCCAGGATGTGTTCTTTACATAGTCAGAAATCTGGCTGCGTTTGTTTTTAACATCTGATGAATCGCTTCCTAAACTTGTATTGATATTGGGGACGATATCGATCATCTTATGTTTCAGGTAGTAATCTGTTGCGTTTTCTGCATTATAGGTGTTCTGCCAATCCGTCGTTAGCGCTGTCTTGTTCGCTTCAATTGTTGGGCTCCAGTAATTGCTGTTATAGAACTCCCCTGTCTTTGGATCTTTGGCGAAATCGCTTATGATCATCGTGTTGAGCTTGCTTTGTCCGTCCTGGTATCCGCCGCCTCCGTACTCTTCCGGAACAGGTGTATTTTTCTGGAATGCGGTTTAACCCACTTCGGTCAGCTTAAACTTGCCGTCTGCCGTCTTTTCGTAGTTGAAGCCTTCAAATCCATTCACATAGTAGCGCAGGCCTTCAGGAGAAACAAGCCAATCCATGAATTCCATGACCCGATCGGGATCATTGGCTTTGGAACCGATAGCCTAATTGTTTTGCACAGCCAAAGCTTTTTTTCCCGCCTCCAAGACAGCAAGAATCCGATCCACATCATAAACGCTCCCTGTCCAGGTTCCTCCGCTGACAGATTGTAATGCAGCCCATAAACGAGTATCGTCAGGAAGTCTTTCGTCTGCGGCGAGCTCCGGGTGAGGGACTCGGGCAGCAAGCACACGGGCTCCTTCTTCGGGGGTCAGCACTTCATCACCATCGCCTAGAAAATGGATGCTGCCTTCCAAACTGTTACGATCAACTACGATGTCAATCGTATCTCCATCCCGCAGCTTACCAATCGGACCGCCAGCTAACGCTTCAGGTCCAACATGACCGATACAGGCACCTGTGGATACGCCCGAAAACCGCGCATCGGTAATTAGGGACACGTATTTGCCGAACGGCAAATGCTTTAGTGCTGAGGTTAATTGATAGGTCTCCTCCATCCCCGTACCCGATGGTCCGCGCCCCATCAACACCATAATATCACCGGCTTGAATACCGCCGATCTTGATTGCCGAGATAGCCGCTTTCTCTGAGGTAAACACCTTGGCTTTGCCCCGATGGCGGTAAACCCCATCCTCTCCAACGGTTGTCGGGTCAATCGCCGTCGATTTAATCACTGATCCTTCCGGAGCCAGATTCCCCATAGGAAACGTAACCGTCGAGGTCAATCCCCTTTCTTTGGCACGTTCTGGACTCATGATGACGTTGTCCGGATCTATGCCGTCCATTTCCATAAGCAGACTTCTCATCCGCCCTCGGCGCTCGCTCGTTTCCCACCAATCCAGTACAGTCCCCAGCGTTTCACCGGTTACTGTCAACGCATTTTCTTTTAGTACCCCCAAACGGCGGAGATGCAGCATCACTTCCGGCACCCCTCCGGCCAGAAACACTCGAACAGTCGGATGATATTCCGGACCATTCGGCAAAACGCTGACTAGTCTTGGTACGTCTTTATTGACACGAATCCAGTCTTGAACGGTCGGAATGGGCAGCCCTGCCACATGAGCGAAGGCAGGAATGTGCAGCAGCAAATTGGTCGATCCGCCAAAGGCCGCATGAACAACCATCGCATTATGGATGGACGCTTCGGTCAAAATATCCTTCATCCGGATTCCCTTTTCTTCGAGCGTCATCATAGCGCGGGCCGACTGCCTGGCCATCTCTTCCCATACGGGCTGTCCCGATGGTGCAAGCGCAGCGTGAGGCACCGTCATGCCCATAGCCTCTGCAATAACCTGCGAAGTAGCTGCCGTTCCAAGAAACTGGCAGCCTCCACCTGGTGTGGCACAAGCCCGGCAGCCGAGGTCGGCAGCGTCTTCCAGACTGATTTCACCATTAGCATACCTTGCACCTATGGTTTGGATTTTCCCAGCGTCCTCGCCCTCCGTGGGGGGTAATGACACTCCGCCGGGCACAATTACGCAAGGAAGTTCGTGCATCCCGGCCAGAGCAATCATCATGGCGGGCAATCCTTTGTCGCAGGTTGCTACACCGAGCACACCTTTGCGCGTCGGCAAGGAGCGGATGAGACGCCGGAAAACGATCGCTGCATCGTTGCGGTAAGGAAGAGAGTCAAACATGCCTTCCGTACCCTGGGACCTACCGTCGCAAGGGTCGCTCACATATCCGGCGAAAGGAACCCCTCCGCTTTCTGTGATCACCTCTGCAGCAGCCTGCGTCAGCAGGCCAACCTCCCAGTGACCGGTATGATAGCCGAGCGCAACTGGACTGCCGTCTTCCTTACGTATGCCTCCTTGCGTGCTTAACAACAGATACTGTTTACCCTTCAGGCGAGACGGTTTCCACCCCATCCCAACATTTTGGGTAAGTCCGAACAATTCTCCGCTTGGAGCATCCAATAACATTTCTTTTGTTAGTGGCAGTGAGCCTTTTGGGCCCTGCGTATGCGTACGGATTGTAAACAAATCGTTATTTTCATTTGCCATAATCGATTTTAATTGCTCTGTCATCAACCCTCACCCTTCCGAATTAGGTTTCATAGCAAAAGTGATACGCTTACGCTTTGAGAAATACCGTTTTTATCGATGTGTAAAATTCAATGGCCGCCTGGCCTTGCTCGCGCGAATGAGAGCTAGACTGCTTCATTCCGCCGAACGGAGCCTGCAGCTCCACCCCGGCTGTCTCGGAATTAATTCTTACTAAACCGGCGTCCATATCTTGAATAAACAAAAGAATGTTGCTTATGCTTTGCGTGTAAATAGAAGCGCTCAGACCATAATCCGAATCGTTAGCCAGTTGAATGGCTTCTTCCATGGATTCGACCTGAATTAGCGCGAGTATCGGGCCGAATATTTCTTCCCGGGCAATCGCCATTTCCGAAGTTACTTTATCAAACACAGTGGGCTGAATATAGAAGCCTTCGGCGAGATCTGGATGATCCGGTGAAGCACCGCCGAACAACAGCTCAGCTCCTTCCTCTATTCCTTTTTGAATGTAGGACTGCACCGTTCTTAGCTGATTTTCGTTTGCGCAAGGGCCGAGCCATGTACCGGCATCTAATCCATGACCAACTGTTAAACCTTTTAATTTGCTCAGGAGCTTTTCTTTGAAAGTTTCATACACATCACGCATCACAATGACACGGCTTGTTGCCGTGCATTTCTGTCCTGTCGAACGGATTCCGCCACTGATCGTCGCGTCGACAGCCAAATCCAAATCGGCATCCGCAGCGATAATAATCGGATTTTTCCCGCCCATCTCAAGCTGGTATTTCGCCCCTCTGGCTAGTGCCGCCTGACCGACCCGTTTGCCAACTTGATTGGAACCGGTAAACGTAATTCCGTTTACATCCGGATGCTCTGCAAGACCTTGCCCGATCACAGATCCGCTTCCGGTCACTAAATTGATAACTCCGGCAGGAAGTCCCGCTTCAGCGATGCATTCTACGACTTTGGCAGCCGTCACCGCCGTCTCCTGAGCAGGCTTCAGCACGACCGTATTACCATAAATTAAGGCTGGCGCCATTTTCCATATCGGAATCGCAACTGGGAAATTCCAAGGTGAAATAACTCCGACAACCCCAAGCGGTACACGGGTCGTAAACATCAGCGCTTCGCTGTCCGTGGAGGGTATCACTTCTCCGATCTTCCGCATCCCTTCACCGGCATAGTAGCGCAGGATGGCGATCCCTCGTGCCGTTTCGCCTTTTGCTTCCGGCAATGTTTTGCCCATTTCACGCGTCATCGTCTCGGCAATTTCATCGATGCGTCTTTCCAGCGCATTGGCCGCTTTAAACAAGTAGTCGCCTCTTGCCGAGCCCGATAACTTTCTCCAACCTTGCTGTGCGGCTTTGGCGGACGCAACCGCTTGGTTCACTTCCTCCAATGACGACGACTGCACATAGCCCACGACTTCACTTCTTTTGGCAGGATTTATGCTGGGGACGGTTTGCCCAGTGCCGGCTGGACACCATTCACCGTTAATATAGTTTAAATAGGTTTGCCCTCCAACAAATACAGATGCCATATATATTCCTCCTTGAATGTATGTATTTTATAAATCAAATGTATAATTACAGATTAGCTTCCTGCACCTACAACATGATTGACAAGTGTTCCAATACCGGTAATCTCAATTTCGATCCGGTCTCCGTGAGCGAGTGTAAATTCGTTAGGCGGTACAATGCAAGTTCCCGTCAGCAGCACGGTTCCGTCAAACAATTCATTATCCCGAATCAAATATTCGGTCAATTCCTCAAGCTTTCGTTTTAGCTGATTGGTATTAGCCGTTCCCTCGACGGCTTTTTCCCCGTTACGATATATTCGGCTTGTAATCTGCAAGTTGTAAGGGTCGTCTACCGTTTCGGCTAAACGGATCGCTGGTCCCAGGGAGCAGGAACGCTTCCATACTTTGGCCTGAGGCAGGTAGAGCGGATTCTCGCCTTCAATATCCCGGCAGCTCATATCATTGCCAATGGTGTATCCTACGATTTTCCCCATAGCGTTTAGAACAAGACCTAACTCCGGTTCTGGCACCTGCCACACGGAATCGCTTCGGAGTTGTACTTCACCGCCTGGACCTACCGTTCGGGCAGCCGTCGATTTGAAAAAAATCTCCGGGCGCACAGCGTCATAAACTTTATCATAAAAGGTCAAGGCATCCAGTCTGCCTTCGGTCGCCTCATAATTCCGTGCGTCTCTGCTTCGCTCATAGGTAACCCCAGCAGCCCATACTTCTGGCGCTTCAATTGGAACGAGTAGCTCCAGCTGATCTACTCGACATGTTAGCGCTTCACGGCCTTCGATCATTTTCAAAACCAACTCGAGCGGTGAAATCTCTTTTTCGTCAGCTTCTTGAATCAAAGCTAAAAAATCGCTTTGCTGCAATACGAAAATTCGCCCTTCGTCATTAACTGCAGCTAGCTGTGAAAGCCCTTCATTTATAAAACGGATAATTTTCATAAATTGCTCACTCCTCTAATTTTGTTTTATATTATAAAACAGCGTTCTCAAATAATAGTGTAAAAAATGCCTGGACTCGACATGCTTTACAAAACTTGCCGAAACCCCAGGGTCTGTGAAATCGTCTCTGCTTCTTTCTTAAGTAGGGCAATATACTGCTTAAACAATAGGTCATCTACCGTTGAAATTAAAGTTGATATGCTGATCGCTGCTACAACCGAACCATTATGTTCGAAAATAGGAGCTGCAGCGCATCGTACGCCCGGTTCGTTCTCCTGATTGTCAATGGAGTACCCTTGCTCATTTACCTGATTCAATTCGTGAAGGAATGCCTCTCTGTCCGTAATCGTCGCTTCTGTAATCTTGGAGAAATGGTAATTCCGAAGGAGCATATCGATCTCATCCTTCGTTCTAAAGGCTGTCAGCACCTTTCCTACCGCGCTGCTATGAAGTGATATTCTGCGACCGATTCGGGAATAGCGAATCGCAGCTTTTTCCCCCTCAACTTTATCCAAATACACGCCTTCCTTCCCATCAAGAATAACGAGATGGGTTGTCTGACCTGTCTGCTCCGACAAAGCAGTCAAGTGCTTTCGGGCAACTGTACGGATGTCCAGGCCTTGCAGCATAAGCTGTCCCTTTTCCAGGAGCTTTAACCCTAACTTGTACTTTCCTGTTTCCATATCCTGATTGATATAACCGTGTAACTGAAGCGTTTTCAATAAGGAGTGTATTGTACTCTTGTGAAGCTCCATTCTCGCGCTGATTTCTGTAATTTTCAGCTCTGTCGTATGCTCGTCGAATAAATCCAATATTTTCAATGCTCTGTCCAGCGCTTGAATAATAGGCATGGTATCACTCCTATCCACAAGTCCATAATAATCTTTTACAACCATGCAATCAAGATAAAGTTATTATTTATCACTAAATATACACTGCGGTGTTATTGAAAAATCTTGACAAGATTTTAGCTGGTATAGATATTCAACTATAGTTTCCCGTCCCTCAGTACTAAGGATTTATCTCATGTACGCTCACTCATCCTCAGGATTTCATCACATTGTACACGAACCTAGAAAACTGAGCCGTTCCTCCAATCTCCTTGGTAGAATATAGGAACAACCCGTAACGCGCCCCTACAAATTGATCCATTTTCCAGACCATATTATGGGTAATACCAAGCTTTTTCCAGTCTTCTCCGTCCATGTAATAAAACTCGCACTCGTCTGTATTGTTCACGAAATTGCCATAAGCCTTCAAAGTAACTTTGTCACTGTCCACTGGAATCCTTGCATATTCCACCCCAGTCTCATTGTCTACTAGGTTTCCGAAGATCGTTTTATCGTCTGTGGTTCTTGCCAACATGACCAAGTAGTATTGTCCAGCTTCCTTGGTAAGTGCAATGAAGCCATAGGTGCTGATCAAGAAGCACAAGCCTGCATAATCGCCATCCTTTAGCTCGCTTCCATCCAAGGTAACGATAGCTTCGCATGCGGGCCCCATTGTACGCTGTGTCAATGTATTTACCGAAAATGTTAAATTGGTATTGATTTTTCCAGATTGAATACGATATGTACCCGGCTTATCCGTTACGGACCACAAAATATCTGTCGGGATATGATTCCACTGCCAGTAGTCTTTCAGATGAACCTTGCCGTTCTCATCTGGCTTGTAGAAGAAATCATCGCTTCCGACCAAAGGTTTGTATTCATATCCGGGTCTAGTACTCGGAATGTCGATATATGGGGGTGGCTTCCTATCGAATACCGGAACATCATTTTCCCAATGCAAAGGCACCAAGACAGGGATACGGCCAACGGCACCATGATCCTGAAACAAGAGGGCATACCATTTACCATCTGGCGTATCAACGATTCCGCCTTGTGCTATACCTGCATTAAAATACTCCATGTCATCATCAAACACCTCTCCGCCAACAAAGTCCCCCTCCAGGGAATCTGCTACAAAACAGGCTTGTGTTCTGCGACTATGTCTGGACTGCGTAATGTGTATAAAAAATGCGTAATATTTTCCATTAATCTTATAGATATGGGCACCTTCATAACCAAGATGATAAGGTCCTGTCTCCCTCACAATGATCCGGTTTAATCCACCAGGCTTGGGACCAGTCAAATCTTCCTTTAATTCTGTAAGATGAATCTCGGCATTTCCATATATAATATAAACTCTGCCATCATCATCAAACAAAAGTGAGCAATCATGATAGAATCCTTCGATATTCGGGTGCCTCATCCATGGTCCTGTGATTTCAAACGCAGAAAACAAATACGTTTGATGCGTATCGTTTGCTACGAAACATACATAATATTTACCTTGATGGTAACGCAAAGATGCCGCCCACATTCCCTTTCCATAGATCTGTCGGCCACCCTCCAGCCTCTGATCCGGTGTATCATCCAAAGCATCATATACATATGTTGCCACTTCCCAATGGATCAGGTCATACGACCTCAATATTACACACCCCGGCATAAAATGCATGGTCGTACTGACCATATAATAAGTATCCTCCACCAGGATCACATCGGGGTCCGGATAGTCAGCCCATATAATGGGATTCGGGTACATCTGCATTTCCCCTTCCCTTAATTTAGCTCCTACAATAAACAGCCATGTTCAATAGTCGTGACGTCTTTCTCAACTCACTTCTTAGCTCGTAGGGCATCCCGATGCTCCAAGGGTGTCAAACCGGTCATTTTCTTGAAAAATCGGGTAAACGAGTGAGCCGCCTCGTACCCCACACGAACACCGACCTCCGAAATTTTCAGCTCATCCTGCTTGAGCAGCTCTCTTGCTTTTCCAATCCTTGCTTTAAAGAACGTTGCCTGGAATGAGCATGATCCTATGTTGGTTATTCCAATGTGAACGAAGCTAGACTCGCGCCTCCCGTACCCGTATACGTGAAATACAAGGCTTGTATGCCATCCGGTATAACGAGATCCGTAGAATATTCCTTCCATATATTTGTAAAGTCAACCAATATCTTCCCGAGAGCAGGACCGTCCCATGATGTTTTCACTTCAAAGGCACCACGGCAATATCCACGCACCCTGATTTTGACTTTCTTGATCCCATCGCACTGAAAATATTTAAATCCGGCTGTTGCGGAATCCCTCATATTGGCGATATAACCGATCTCCTCATCTCCATCTTTCCCATCTTGGGTAATCTTCGGAAACCGACAGTCCATCCATTCCCCGGGAGCTCCTGTATACAACGCCTCATCATTGCAAAACAGATTGCAAGCCTGGTACGAAGGATATTCCCCTCGACCGTCAAGCGGCCCTCCATTCGAACCGCAGGATGTCATTTCCACCTGCGGGATCGTACCATCCTCGCGGAATTCGATCTGTTCGATACAACCTTGCCGGCTGAAATTCGTTCCGTTGGTATGTCTATGATAAAAAATGTACCACTTTTCATTCATCTCAACAATGCTACCATGGTTATTGCCGCCATAATACATGGGTTTATTCGCCGGTTTGTATGAGTCGATATGAAGATCATTATTGCTGACAATGACTCCCTGATATACGAAATCCTTTGTTGGACATTTACTGGTCGCGTAGCACAGTTCATGCATGACGATGGATGAATAAATAAAATAATACGTATCGCCTTTCTTCCTTATAGAAGGGGCCTCAAAAAACTCATGCCCTTCGAATCCGCTGCCTTTGCTGTAAGGTTCACTTGGCGCGACAAATACCGGTTCCTCCAAAATCGTGAGCATATCGGGACCCAGGACCGTAGCCATGGCACCGCTTCTTGACTTGTCCCCAGCTGCACAGAAACCGGTATACAGGTACGTTCTTTCTCCTTCTGTCATCACTCCTGGATCAAATTGTGGCTCGTCGCCTTCTCTGTCTCCCAAACGTGTTCCATCGGCATATCGAACATAGCCATAAAATTCATATTTGCCGGCAGGGGTATCACAAACAGCGACCGAAACGATAGAAACCTTGTCAAGGCCATAGTACAAATAATAACGTCCATCCGGACCCACCGTGACATCTGGTGCATACAGACACATACTTTCATCAGGATTAAGCGGATCATCTGTTTTTTTGTAAATCACGCCTTCATACCGCCAGTCTGCCGGGTCATCCTCAGGTGCCGACCAACAGACATAATCGTTCAAGCAATACGCATGCCCATTAAAACGGTCATGAGAGCCATATACATAAACTCTGCCGTTAAAAACATACGGTTCTCCATCGGGAATATATTCCCATGATGGAAGATATGGATTTCGTGCTTGTTTTTTCATATTAATCTGTTCACTCCTTGCTAAATTGGATGTTTCTTTCATATACACTGAATATTCTTCTTCCTCAACTCTGAACAACGGTATGAATATCACATGATTGCCCTGATCGTCATCCACAGCAAATTCCAACCGTTCCTTTTCACGGTTAACGAGTTTATCAATGATATTCTGATTGGAAATTTCCTTCAGTTGCGAGTTTGACCCGATCTGGATTCGGCCTTAGCAAGTACATGAACCGCAGTCCCTGCCTCCGCCTCAAACGAATAGGTTGATGCGTCGAGTTGCGTTGGCTCATAAATCTCCCCTTCAATCCATAATTGGATGGGCAGATTGCAACGAATACGATACACCCCTTTATAATCTGGCTTCAGATCAGCATGCTGTAATTGACCGTCCTTCCATGCCATATCTACCGTTACCGCACCGCGGGCGCGAAGCCCCGTTACTTCACCATTGGACCATGCCTTAGGGAGAGCTGGTAACAAATGAATGGCGTCAGCATGGCTTTGCAGCAGCATTTCCGCGATACCCGCAGTCCCGCCAAAATTGCCGTCTATCTGAAACGGCGGATGGTTATCGAGCAGGTTGGGCAATGTGGAGTGCGTCAAAAGGGCAGTTACATTTTCGTATGCTTCTTCCGCATCTCCCAGCCGAGCCCAAAAATTCACAATCCAGGCGCGACTCCAGCCTGTATGTCCGCCTCCGTTTGAAGTCGTCTCTCAAGTGTCCGGCGAGCAGCAGCACTTAGGCTTGGTGTCTTCTCTGGAGTGATCTGTGTTCCCGGGTGCAAGGCGAACAAGTGTGAGATATGACGATGTCCTGGCTCCACTTCCTCATAATCTTCAATCCACTCCTGTATTTGTCCATGACGCCCAATCTGAGGCTGTGGCAGCTTATCCATTGTAAGTTTAAGCGTTGTCAAGAAGTCCTTATCCGTCCCTAACTGTTCACCTGCCGCTAGACATGCGAGAAACAATTCGCGAGCAATCTGACTATCCATGGATGGCCCATAGCAAAGCACGCCCGTTTCCCCATTCGGCAATCTATATGTGTTTTCAGGTGAGACAGAGGGGCAAGTGACAAGCACTCCACTAGGAAGTTCGACCATATAACCAACAAGAAAAGCAGCCGCTTCTTTCATCATCGGGTAAGCACGTTTCAGAAATGCCTCATTCCGCTCGAATTGATAATGTTCCCAAAGATGCAGACATAACCATGCAAGACCAAGGGGCCAATATGTCGAGGGTAGATAAAGATCCTGCGGTGCGGTATCCGCCCAAATATCAGTATTATGATGGGCAGCACTGCCACCACACCCATACATGACTTGAGCGGTTCGGCGACCGTTTGAAATCATCCGTTCGATCAATTCAAAGAGAGGCTCATGGCATTCGGGTAAATTGCAGATCTCAGCCGGCCAATAGTTCATTTGCGCATTAATGTTAATGGTAAATTTGCTGTCCCAGGCCGGCAACATATCCTTATTCCAAATCCCTTGCAAATTCGCAGGTAAAGATCCTGGTCTGCTTGAAGCAATTAGCAGATAACGGCCATACTGAAAATATAAAGCTAGAAGTCCGGGGTCTTCAGCTCCAGCTTTCATCCGTTCCAATCGTTTCGAGGTGTCTTGTTCCACAGCTTTGAATGCAGCATCAAGCCTTAACGATGTCCGCTCAAACAGTTTACAATAATCCTCAATGTGAGCCGTTAATAAATCAGTATACGCCCGTGAAGCAGCACGCTTGGCATTCGCAAACGCTGCGGATTCAGGGTCGGACTCTCGAAAATCCGTGGCGGCGGAAATGACCAATGTAACGGCATCGGCATTGGTCACGACCAAGTGCTCCCCAATCGTACGCATTTGGCCTCCCTCTGGTTTGCACATCAACACACCGCAATAGTTAACACCTCCGCCACTATTGCCGCTCATTATGATCGAATTACCTTCTTCTGTACGGATACGGTCTACGTATCGGAACCTTTCCCTTCCCATTCTTGCCGTAAAGGAAATTTGGCCCGGCGTATCAGCCGTCAATCGAATCACAATCGCGCCGTCCGGATAGCTCGCAAAGATCTTGCGACGATAATGAACCTTACCCGCCTTAAAGGAAATACTGACCACTGCTTCTGATAAATCGAGCTCCCATTCATAATCGATGACTTGGTTATCGTCTAATGTTTGGAAATGAAGAAACAGATCGCCGAGCGGCACATAATGACGCTGGGTTTCAGGGATCGCAGTTAAGGCAAGCGAAGCGAGGGACTCGGCTTCTTTGAGCTTCCCTTCAAAAATGAGGCGGCGAATTTCCGGAAGATGTACCAAAGCATCCGGGTTATGCCGATCCCTCGGCCCTCCATACCATAAGGAATCTTCATTAAGCTGCAATCGTTCGGAGCATGGTCCTCCGAAAATCATAGCTCCCAGCCGTCCGTTGCCAATCGGAAATGCTTCGTCCCAATGCTTGGCTGGGGAGCGAAAAAATAGTCTTTCTTTGTACTCTAAACGTGCTTCACTCATGATGATTGCCTCCCTCACTTTACAATCGTATTCTATTTATAATCAGCAGGCTTGTATTCGAACCAATCAAATGCCGCAGGTACGATATGTTGCGGAGGCTTCGATTCGAATCCGCGATGGAGGAAGTTTCATCATGGATGGATCCCCATGCTGACTTCGTCCAGGGAATCACCGTTTCAGGATTCAATGGTTCATGCAACCACGTAGGACGTTTGACGAAGAGTCTCCTGTTTTGTTGTGTAAGTTACTGTTTGGCGGCCCTCTCAACAGACGCGCCTTCCATCTGCTTGTGAAACTTTCTTGGTGTAAAGCCCGTAATCTGCTTGAATTGACGGCAGAAGTGCTCCACGTTGTTATACCCGCAGCGTAAAGCGACCTCCGCGATGGATAGAGAGCCGTGCAACAAATATTCCTTGGCTTGGCGGATGCGGCTTGTAATTACGTCATCCATACAAGAAATCCCGAAAGTCTTCTTGTAAATTGTCTGCAAATACCCAGGACTGATGCAGATAGAGTCGGCCATTTTCGGAACCGCCCAGTCCTGGCTAGGATTACTGTAAATGGCGGTCCGAAGCGATAACAAGTTGTAGTATTTGGGCGTAATTACTTCTTGAAAGTAAGATTCCAGCAGCTTGTTAAACAGGGTTCTCAGTAAGCAGTCAATGGATGATTCTTTATAATCTTTTTGAAAAGAGTGTTCGCTGACGAGGAGTTGGAATATTTTGTGGCAGTATTCAGGGTCATTCAATGAAAATGGCACTCCGAATGGAAGCGATGTTTCCGTTACGTACGATTCGTTGGATTCGAAACGAATCCAGTCGTTCTTATATTGTTCCGCGCAGGCCCGGTAATAAATTTTTTGATGGGGATGGTATAAAACTCCACTGTGTGCTGGGTACTCCTTCAATTCTTCATTGACCCAAAACAGGGCAGGTGTATGGGTCACGACGAGCAGCCAACAGTTATGGCCCTCAGGGATATCGAACACAAAATTGCTTGCGTGTGCGGCATCATACTCAACATAGAAAATGTTGGTCATCATGATCCTCCAGTATCAAAAAAATGACAATACATCAATTATTTATTAGCATATATTGCTGTTTGAGAACAGTCAACGAAGCAAAGGAACGACGGCTCGTTTGGCACTCTTGTCTAGATCGAAAACTAGATGTTCATCGAAATGTAGAATCAGAAAATGAATGAGGGATATATAAGATAATACATATCCCTCATTCATTATAAAATTATAATTTTTACTTTTTAGCTAATGCATCGGCACGCATTTTAATAATCTTTTGCGCTTTTTCCGTATCCGAAGCAAATACATCATTCCAGCCGAGGCCTATCACATCTTTCTTCATCATTTCCCAAAGCTTGTCGAACTCTGCTTGATTCTTTGCAAATACCATTTTCCAGGATGTGTTCTTTACATAGTCAGAAATCTGACTGCGTTTGTTTTTAACATCTGATGAATCGCTTCCTAAACTTGTATTGATATTGGGGACGATATCGATCATCTTATGTTTCAGGTAGTAATCTGTTGCGTTTTCTGCATTATAGGTGTTCTGCCAATCAGTCGTTAGCGCTGTCTTGTTCGCTTCAATTGTTGGGCCCCAGTAATTGCTGTTATAGAACTCCCCTGTCTTTGGATCTTTGGCAAAATCGCTTATGATCATCGTGTTGAGCTTGCTTTGTCCGTCCTGGTATCCGCCGCCTCCGTACTCTTCCGGAACAGGTGTATTTTTCTGGAATGCGGTTTGACCCACTTCGGTCAGCTTAAACTTGCCGTCTGCCGTCTTTTCGTAGTTGAAGCCTTCAAATCCATTCACATAGTAGCGCAGGCCTTCAGGAGAAACAAGCCAATCCATGAATTCCATGATCCGATCGGGATCATTGGCTTTGGAACCGATAGCAAATACTCTACCATTGCCGTAATAAGCATCGCTTGCCTGAATGATGTGCGTGTCAGCGATCGGAACAGCAACATTCCCGTCACCCTTTTTACCTCTTTCAATTGAATTGTAGAACCCTGTTTCCCATGAGTACCACAAGAGAAGTACCTGCTTGTTGGTCAGCTTTTCGGATACTTTGTTCCAATCCTGGGTTGGTGAGTCAGGGTCAACCAAACCCATCTGATTTGCTTTAAAATAGAATTGCAGAATCTTCTTGTACATACTGTTGTCATCGATGAGCGGAACGATGTCGCCTTTTGCATTCAACTGCATGGTGGTGGTTCCTTCTGGCTGCTCATAACCGTACCAGTTGCTCAACCAGCGTGCATTTTCCATAGTGCCTCTGCTGTCCCAATCCTTCCACAAGGTGATCGGAGCGATCGGTTTACCGTCCGGAGTCTTGGGATATTTCTCATGCATTTGCTTCAGTACATTCAAAAGATCATCCAGATTGTTCAGCTTAGGAGCCCCAACTCCCTTGAAATAATCCCAAGGCATTATTGGGCTTGAGTAAGGGGTTTGTTCCGAGAATGTCGTTGGTGAAGTATCTGCCTCAAAAGTCGGCAAAGCATAAATCTTGCCATCCGGATTTACTTTTTGAAATGCTGCATTGAAAGGTTTGAAATGATTGTCCACATATCTGGACAGGTTCTGCGTATTCTTGATCTTACCCGTGAGATCCATAATCAGACCGGCTGGAATTAATTCTTCCAACTGACTGTTATTGACGATCAGGAGATCGCCCAAATTTCCTGCTGCCGATCTTGTCTTGTATAGCTGATCGCCGGCAACCTGCGGAGCAAGAATGTTCAATGTGATATTGAACTTATCCTTAATAAGCTTTCCATACCACCCTTTCTGCTCTCCTTGATAATTTGCTGCATTGTCAAAAACGGTAATGGTCAGCGGTTTACTGTGATCTAGTGCTGTACTAGCCTTGGATGTAGTTCCAGTACCGGAGTCTGGTGACTTACTTGGTTCCGTTGATGCAGCCTTATTGTTAGATTCGCCTCCACAGCCGGTCAATGCTACCGAAACCATGAAGAGGCTAGCAAACAATAACAACATCGATTTTTTTACTGCTTTACTATGTTTACTCATACTCAACCCCCATATTCTTTCAATTTATTAAACCGGTGCAAGTTATCCTTTCACTGCACCGATCATAATCCCCTTTACAAAAAACCTTTGGAAAATCGGATAAACCAACAAAATGGGCGCTACAACAATAATGGTCACCGTCATTCGAATTGAAGTAGTGGTTTGCTTTGTTGCCAGACTTGTTATCGCTGTTGAACCGGCATTCTGCAGGTTTACCATGCTGGATATGGAACTTGCCTGATTAATATAGTTATATAGAATAAACTGTAAGCTATAAAGCTTGCTCTCCGTGACTAACAACAACGTGTCCTGGAAAGAATTCCACTGATCCACTGCAGCGAATATGGCAACTGTAGCCAATATGGGCTTGCAGATGGGCAACATGATTTTGAAAAAAAGGGCCATGGTCCCGGCCCCGTCAATACTAGCCGCATGTTGCAATTCCTTCGGCGTTGATTCCACGAAAGTCTTTACAAGAATGATGAAAAACGGAGCTACGATTGTCGGCAGAATATAGGCCAAAAAATTGTTTGTCAAATGCAAAGACCTCATTGTTAAATACCACGGAATAACCCCGGCATTAAAAAACATGGTTAAAACCGTATAGCGATACCATAATTTTCTCCTCCACATATCCTCCTGGGTAAACATGAATCCCAGAAAGGCGGAAGCCCCTACCGTCAAAGTGGTTCCAATCACGGTCCTTCCTACAGATACAATGGCTGCATCCCATAAACCCGGTATTTTAAACGCATCCACGTAGTTATGAAATTGGATATTTATCGGGTAAAAGATAACATCACCTTTGGCACTGATATCGTTTGCGCTTATGGTATTAATAATGATGGAGTAAAATGGATATACACATATAAGCGCATACAGGGAAAACAACACATATATTAATACAGTACTCATTTTGTCTGTTGGGCTAACTTGGACTTTAATTTTTCTGGTGAGAAGGCTGCCGGGCACTTTATCATTCGGCGCCAGCCCTGCTGCTGTATCACTCATACAATACTCTCTCCCCTTAGTCTTTTTGATAGTCCGTTCACAGAAAAGAGAAGCACAACACTAATTAAGCTCTTTAGCATACTGATCGCGACAGACACGGAATAGCTGCCGCCCCCCATTGCAAGGTTGTAAACATATAAGTCTAAAACCTGTATGGAATCCTTGTTAAATGCATTTTGAAATACGAAATATTGCTCCAAGCCATTATTCAGAAAACTCGCAATTTGCAGCATCAACAAAACAAAATAGGTCGGCACCATACTCGGCAATACTACATGCCAGATCACCCGCATTCTTGTCGCGCCATCTACATAGGCCGCTTCATATAGAGAATCATCTATACCCATAATCGCCGCTATATACAATATGGCTGACCAGCCCAATGTTTTCCAAGTCGTCCATATCCACATCATAATCCAAACATGGTCGGAGTTTTGAAGAAGTAAAATCGGGGAATCGATAAATCCAAGTTGTTTCAAAAGGCCGTTGACTATACCTTCACTAGAGAACATTGAAAATGCCAGTGAATAGACCAATACCCAACTGATGAAGTTCGGCAAGGTTGTTACCGTCTGTATAAACCTCCGGAAACGTACGGATTTGATCTCAGTTAGGAATATAGCAAAAATCATTGGAAGCCAGGAGAATAGCAGATTCAAGCCACTCATCCCAAACGTGTTCTTAAGTATTTGAAGGGTTTGATCGATCTTTACTTGGTTTTCAACCAAGGTATGAAACCACTTCAGACCAACAAACGGCGATTGGGACAATGGAATCGGCGGTGTATAGTCAAAGAATGCATAAACCCAACCATATAGCGGGTAATATGCAAAGACACCAAGTAAAACCATAAAAGGCATAATAAAGAGGAATTTTATTATTGAGATTCTTTTCTTGCTGTATTTTTCTATTCGTACCATGTCAGGCCCCCTATTTTATATTCAACGTATTTATTGACAAATAACGATATCCAAAAAAAATATGGAGTGCCGAAATGGCAGTTTCACTCTACTCCAGCGCAAAAGGTCATCGATGAATTTGAGGACGCACCTTATGTTGATAGCGTTTTCATTCCGTTTCGTTAAAGCTATTATAAGATATCAATTTTTTCAAAACAATGACCTATTCTCATCGATTATTGATCTATTCTCATATAGCTCGGTGAATCACAATGATGGCAGGATAAAAATCATCGAAGCCCCAATTGCAGACGGAGAACAGGATGTCCCGCCTGCAGTTTTTAAGGGCCAAGGCCAAAATTTTTTTCATTAATAAGGATCGATCGTCCGAATCGTTCCATCTTCGTTATAGTGTAACTCCGTATATTTGACGCAACGCTTGTGGTTAACGCCTTCGGACAAAGAACTGTCGTGGTAAAATAAGTACCATTTGTCTTCGAACTGGACAATGGAGTGATGAGTTGTCCAGCCGATAACCGGAGTTAAGATCGTGCCCTTGAAGGTATACGGTCCCAACGGATTCCGGCTGACGGCGTATACTAATTTATGGGTGGTACCTGTGGAGTAGGACAAGTAGTACCAGCCGTTATATTTGTGTACCCATGGTCCTTCAAAATAGCGTCTATCCTCGTCTCCAGCGAGAATCGGGTCGCCGTTTTCGTCAACAATCGAAACTTCTAGCGGAGCGGTTTGAAATGACAGCATGTCCTCGCTCAGCAGAGCGACCCGAGGACCAATCGCAGGCGCCTCCGCCGCCGGTCCCACCGCTTCCGGCTCGAAAGTACTGGTCTGCCATTTTTCCAATTGACCGCCCCAAAGACCGCCGAAATAAATGTAAGCCCGATTGTCGTCATCAACAAGCACGGCTGGGTCGATACTGAAACTTTCCTCGATATATGACGGTTGAGGAAGAAAAGGACCGGCGGCGATGAGCTGGTCGCCACACCGATTCGAAAAATCCCATCATGATCCCGGGCAGGAAAATACAAGAAATAGGTGCCGGCCTTAAAAGCAGCATCAGGAGCCCAGAGTTGTTTGGAAGCCCAGGGAATATCTTTCAGATGAAGGACTTGACCATGATCGATAACGGGGGACTCGAAGCCATCCATGGATAGAACATGATAGTCTTCCATTGCATATTGATCCCCATTGTCATTATCAGCGCCGTCATGATCGAGATCGTGTGACGGGTAGATGTAAATTTTCCCCTCAAATACGTGCGCAGAAGGATCGGCAGTAAAGATATGGGTGACAAGCGGGTGATGAGGTTTCGGTAAATTGTGCATACTTGCGCTCCTCTATTTTATTTATTATGGTTGTTCATTTACTTTTCATTGCGGTTAATGTAAGCGGCATGGATACCCACAACTTCTTTTTCGTGACCTCCCCCCCATTTTTGCTTCTCCTTTATGGATTTGTTTTGTCTTGCTCCTTTATTATGAGACCTTGTATGCGATTACAAAATAAATAGATTAAAGATCTATCCCCCCTTTAATAAAGATGCGGGAACCAAATCGATCTGAATGCGTGCTTTGGTGCTTTGCGCGATATGTTGATGAATTCAACCGCAAGGAGGGCAGACGAATGAATGCATTCGACCTGCCCTTTCCTTTTCATATGCAATTAACCGCTGATAACACCTTTTTTCAAAATTAGATTTGCATACAACGCTCTTTCGCCTGTTGCTACGATCGCGTAGGCTTGCTTCGCACGCTCGTAAAAGGCAAAGCGTTCAACTTCTTCAAACGGTTCGCTGGTTTGCGTATGATTCTTCAGAATTGTCCTGTAGGTATCCCAGATTGGAGTCTCGACTGGATCTCCAGGCACGACCTGCATCAGGGCTACAGGCTTTTTCACATAAGGATCCAACGGGAATAATTGCATCGTTGCTTCCAGCAATTCAGGTATTCCGTGACCATCGCATCTGACCAGTCTTTGAGCATGGCTTGCTGCTGGAAAGTTAGCGTCGGCTAATAAGATTTCATCGCCATGGCCCATCTCCATCAAAATCTTTAAAATTTCAGGCGATAGAATGTGAGGTATGCCCTTTAACATTTTCAATACGCTCCTTTAACAGCCAAGATCTGATTATGTTCTAGACTTCTACGATCGCTTTTATTACCTTCGACTCCGGCATCAGCCAAGTTCCGAATGCATCAATCATCCCGTCAAACGCAGCACGATGCGTGATAAATTGGCTGATATCCAGGACGGAGTTCCTCAGAACGTTCATGACGTGATAGAAGTCCGAAACTGTTGCGTTTCGGCTGCCCATGAGCGTCAGCTCACGTTTATGAAACTCAGGATCCGAAAACGTAATGTCGCCTTTTACCAGACCTACAAAAATGAGCTTTCCGCCATGAGCAACCAATTCGAATGATTTTTCCATCGAAGCGGCGTTGCCTGTGGCGTCAAACACGGCAACAGGAAAATCGCCGTTTGTCATTTCGGAAAGACTTTGCTTCACATCGGATTCAAGCGCATTAATGGTCTGATCCACCTTAGCCCAAGATCTGCAAAAAGCAAGCCTTTCCTCGTTAATATCCATCGCAATGACTCTTGCTCCTGCGTATTTGGCAAAAGCCATGACACCTAGGCCAATCGGTCCTGAACCGATAACAAGCACCGTATCCGATTCCGAAACTTCCGCGCGTCGTACCGCGTGCGCGCCGATGGCTAAAGGTTCTACAATTGCCGCCTCATCTAATGTCAGGTCGTTAGCCTTTAAAATATGCGAAATGGGTACGGAAATTCGCTCCCGCATTCCGCCATCCTTGTGCACCCCAAGCACTTGCATATTCGTGCAGCAGTTTGTTTTGCCTCTACGGCAGGCTAAACATTTGCCGCAGTGCATATAGGGAATAATGGCTACCCTATCTCCGATGGCAAACCCTTCATCATTTTTGCCGATATGTTCGATTACGCCTGACAGTTCGTGCCCCAAGATTCGCGGGTAATGGAAGAACGGCTGGTTCCCCTTAAACGCATGATAATCCGTTCCGCATATGCCAATTCGTCGAATGCCTATGATCGCATGACCCTCAGTCAGCTCCGGTTCAGGTAAATCCACCGACATTCGAAATGATTCAATCTGTTCGCATACGATTCCTTTCATTGCAAACCTCTTTTCTCTTATACTAGAATATTTTCGTTATATTGCGGCAGTCCGCTGACCCACGTTTTGTTATGAATCGGTTTTAGAATATTTAAAACTTCATTCAACAAATCCAGATCCATTGGCTCATCCGTCCACTTTGCGTTTTTTTGGATATTTACAGGATTTGCTGTGCTTACTAGCGTCGTTGGAATGCGTTCATTGTTCGTCGAAAACTGTACAGCTAGCTTCGCAATGTCCTCTCCGCGCTCTGCGACTAACTGTGCAGCCTTAAGGCAGGTTGCCTTTAATTCCGGGCTAGCCAAATGCCATTCGGGAGCTCCACGAGTGCTTAGCAATCCCATCGATATAGGCGAAGCATTGACTAATCCAACACCGAATGTTTCTAAGAGCGGGAGTAGCCGCAATAGGGAAGTATCATTCAGAGAATAATGACAGTAGGAAATAATGGCATCGACTTGAACTTTCGGCAACAGTTGTTCGAACAAAGCCAGAGGCAAGCCGCAATTGCCCGTGAATCGTATTTTGCCCTGCTGCTTTAATCGCTCCAATGCAGGTATCGCTTCATGTAAAATGATATCCGGTTGTACGAATTCAATATCATGCAAGAACAAAATATCGACATAATCCGTATTCAGCCTGCGCAGACTTTCTTCCAAACTGGATTCGATTCTCGAGCTTGAAAAGTCGAACGTATCTACACCATATCTGCCGGTTTTTGTAGATAAATAGAAGTTCTCACGAGACACTTGACTGATCGCTTTACCTAATACCGTTTCGGCTTTCGTGGCGCCATAATAAGGCGAAACATCCATATAATTAATACCGGCATCAATAGCCGCATGTACGGTGCGAATGGCTTCCGCGTCATCCGTTTGGCGAAATACGGAACCAAGGGAGGAAGCGCCGAAGCTAAGCGTGGAGACTTCCAATCCTGTTTTTCCTAATGGGCGATACCTCATAAAATCACTCCGTCCTTGAAAATAGCAATTTCCTTAAACCCGTTTTTCTCGTTATGCGTAAGCATCTCTCCAGAAGCGATTGCGATCATCGATTCCCACAATTCATCTATGAGTCCCTCCATGCTTTGGCCTTCCAGGAGCCGGCATTAAAATCGATCCAATTTCTTTTGCTCTGAGCGAGCTCCGAGTTTGTCGAGATTTTAACGGTGGGTACAGGGCCTCCGAACGGCGTTCCTCTCCCCGTCGTGAAAAGTACGATATGCGCGCCTGCAGCTGTAAGAGCTGTTACAGAAATCAAATCGTTCCCTGGTGCTTCGAGCAAGTTCAACCCTGTCTTGACGACCCTTTCACCATAAGGAATCACATCCGTGACAAGCGAATGGCCTCCCTTTTGAGTGCAGCCTAATGACTTTTCCTCAAGCGTGCTAATGCCGCCGGATTTATTACCGGGCGATGGATTCTCATAGATGACTTGGTTGTGCCGAATGTAATATTGCTTAAAATCGTTGATTAGATCGACGATCCTACCGAATACATCTTCATCCGACGCCCGCTTCATCAGTATCGTCTCCGCTCCAAACATTTCGGGCACTTCCGTGAGTATGGCGGTTCCTCCTGCTGCGATGAGCCTGTCTGAAACCCCTCCGACAAGCGGATTCGCCGTGATCCCGGAAAAACCATCAGACCCCCCGCATTTCAAGCCAATCTTGATTTTCGCTAACGGGAGCGGCTTTCTGGTGAACGTTCGGGCAAAGTCGATCAGTTCTCCGATCAACGTTATGCCTTCCTCCAGTTCGTCCTCCGAGTCCTGCGACTTTAGAAATTTGACCCGATTCGGATCATAGTCTCCGATTGCTTCTTTGAACAAATCGATTTGGTTGTTTTCGCACCCCAGCCCGACGACTAGCACGCCAGCGGCATTCGGATGGTTGACAAGAGAGGCTAGCAGCTTTTGCGTGAATTTGAGGTCGTCACCGAGCTGCGAGCATCCGAACGGATGGGCGAAGTGATGGATGCCGTCTACCTGGTCCTCGAACAGTACGTTACCTTTTTGGGCCAGCAGCTCGCATGTCTTATTAATGCAGCCAACCGTATTAATAATCCAAATTTCATTGCGAATACCGACTTCTCCGTTTGGTCGCTCATACCCCATAAATGTACGATGTGCATCCGCCGGATTTACAGATGAATTTATCTCGCCTGTCGGCTCGTAGCTGTAGTTCATGATACCTTCCAAACCGGTTCTCAAATTATGCGTGTGTACCCAAGTACCTGGCTCAATATCGACAGATGCTTTGCCGATAGAATAGCCAAATTTGTGCACGTCATGACCGGCAGGGACAAAGTCTGTTGCGATTTTGTGACCTCGCGAGACATCCTCCATCAAAATCAACGGGGATCCGTCCTCCAACGTCAGTTTCTGTCCCTCCGAAAACGAATCAAGTGCTATAATGACTTGATCGTTTGGTGATAATCGTACCCAAGGTTTCATCCTCTATCCCCTCCTTCCGCTTTTACCCACCAATGACATATCGAATCTGCCAAGCCGATCCAATCTGAAAGGTCATTGCCCCAAATTGTTGATAGTGCCAATAACTCTTTTATGGTGCTTTGCAAATCTTCATGATTTTTTCTCGCTTTCGCCCAGATTTCTGCAATCCGCATTAATGACTCTGTGTCGTCTCGAACGACATACGTTCCTCCCTGAAAATCTCGACCAACAAACCGACCGTCCATCTGGTCTATACAATAATATCTCAGCAAGCGGGCCATCCCGGCGACGAGTCCTTCCGGAATCTGAAGTCCAAGATCAGCATAATGGCTAAGCGATGGAAGCAACCTAACTTTAAACTTTGATAAACTGTTCATGCTGATGTCCGAAAGCCTGTGACGGATGAACGGATTATTAAATCTTTCGAACACGGTATCCGCATAAGTATTCATCTCGCCTGCTGAGTATGGAAGGGTAGGTATGATTTCAAAACGAACCATCGACTTGACTGCCTGCCCTAAAACTTGATGCTCCATAAGCTCCCGAACATGCTCGACACCATGAAGAATGCCTAGTGGCGCCATCCACGTATGAGCAGCATTGAGGATGCGCACTTTACGTTGCTGATACGGGCGCAAATCATTTGTCCAGTGCACGTTCAATCCTGCCTTTTGTAGAGGTAACTGCTCATCTAACGTCTCTTCCCCCTGGATGGCCCACAGATGGTACGGTTCCGCTGTCGTCAGCAGCCGATCCGTATACGACCATTCTGAAAACCATGCTTGCGCCTCTTCTTCCCCCGGGTAACCGGTGACAATCCGATCAACCAGCGTGTTCAAGAAACGGTTGCTCGACGCCAGCCATGCCCGAAAATCGTCCGGGAACCCCCAATCTAAGCTGTATCGAGTAACAATGTCGCGAAGCGTATCCCCATTCCGTTCTAACAGCTCGCAAGGGAGGAAGATTAAACCTTTATCTGCCGCACCGACAAACGCAAGATATCGGCGATAAAGCAAATAAGTCATTTTTCCCGGGAACGAAGCAATAGGCTTGTCTGTCAGTTGTTCCTCCTTATAGGTGATTCCTGCTTCCGTCGTATTGGAAATGACGAATCTTAAATCATCGCTTTCCGCCAAGGTGATAAACCGATTCCATTCCTCGTAAGGATCGATAATCTGAGAAAATATGGATATTACACTTCGGCGTTCTACCGGAAGATCATCTTCCAGCCCCCGGATGACAAGCGTATAGATCCCATCCTGCTCAGCCAATTCTTCTATTTTAGGTTTGCCTGTAGGTCTGGGCTGGGTAACAGCGACGCTTCCATGAAACAACCCTTGCTCTCTGCTTACATGAAGCATCCAGTCTGCGAACCCTCTCAAGAAATTACCTTCTCCAATTTGCAGAACGGTGACAGGACTAGCGGAGACTGCTTCAAACTGGCGTTTCTGTTCCCCCGTCAATAGGTTCGAGTTTAATCGTTCCTTCATCATAGCTCGTACAACTCCTTTGCATTTTCTCCAAATAATTGTTGATGATCGGTTTCCGTCACCATGCCGGAAATTTCGCAATATAGAACGGTGTCGAGCAATTCATTAAGCTCGTTTAACTGATTCGCATAAATTTGAAACGCTTCCAATAACATGGGGTCGAGCAGCCTGCTTGCTTCGGACATATCTTGAATAGGGGCAGCCTGAACGGTGATGGTGCCGTCTATGCTATGTTTCTTCAAATGAATTTCGAGATCTTCAGGCAGATAGTCTCTGTACAACACCAGCAGTTCAGGTGAATCTATCCATAATCTGTGCGAGACATCGACCAATAAGGTTGGTGAGCATCAATACGCATGTGGAAGTCCTCTCCACTCGACATGACTTTATTTTACGATATTAAAAAGAAATTAAAATGTCAGTGAATTGCATTTTTATATCCGATTTTGATATATTTCTAGCAAACACATCTTATTTGGAGGTCATCTGCGTGCAACCGATTCGCAAGCCTTTTTTTCTGGATCCGATCTTTCCGTTCGAAATGGTTTATAAAGGTCTTCGATATTCGGAAAGTGAGCTGCCAGACCATTTGCACGATTTGTACGAAGTGGTGTACGTTCACAAGGGGAAAGGAATGTTTTTTATCGATGACGCCCTCTACGAAAAAGAACAGGGAGATTTATTCCTCATCCCCGGCAACACTGTCCACCGCGCATTTCCGTCCACCACAGAACCTATTGTCTCTACGGCAATATTTTTCGCACCAACGTTATTGCAAGCAGACTCGCTTGGTGACGGATACGAATCACTTAGGTGCTTTGAGATAGCCCGAAAAAAGAAACAGTATAAAATCAATCTTTCCAAATCGGTCCGTTTGGCGATAGAAACTGCAATTAATGCGATGAAACGAGAAATAATTGCAAAAGATTTCGGCTACCGTCATGCACTGCGACTTCATTTGCATCAATTGTTGCTTGTGTTAAGCCGGCATCCATTTACGAAAGAAACGTCATCTCCGCTGAATGGGATCGGCCCTCAGTGGCTCCGAGATGCTTTACGAGACATTGACTGTGACCCTGTTCGTTGCGGCGGACTCTCAGAATTGTCCGAAAAAGCGTGTGTCAGCGCCGGCCACTTCGCCCGCGTCTTTAAGCAACTGACAGGAATGAATGTGACAGACTATGTGAATGCTAAACGACTTGTTCGAGCCAAAGATTTGCTTCTATCGACGGATGACAATGTCGAAACTGTAGCGCTAGCCTGTGGCTTCCAAGGAATGCGCCATTTTTATCAAACTTTTAAAAAGCTGACGGGAGTAACCCCAAGGGCTTACCGTCTTCAAATGAAACAAAAAATGTTTCCTTTAGCATTAAAACCTTCTTATGAAAATGAGCTCTAGAAGATGTGTGCCTCTGGGCAATAAAAAAGGAGCTGTTTACACAGCTCAGCAATCGACACAAATACGTTATACGTTTATCATTCATTGTAATTACTTGATCTCAAAATAAACGAAGTATGAATCATCATCATCGCTTCGCCTTATAAAACTCATGATAAAGCTTCATGAGTGCCCGCACTTTAGTAATTAAAACATGTTCTTATTCCAGCCTATCAATTTAGCGATCGCTTCTACGTAATAATAATCTCCATAAATCAACGATACGTTAATATTGGATCCTAGCGGTTTGTGCCCCGTTCCTTGAATCAATATGGCTTGGTGGTCAGGCTGATCCCAAGTGGAATAATTGTGTGCCAGGGATTGCAGGATCTCTTTAGCCTTATTTATATAAAGCTTGGATTGAGCGGCAGGCACATGTTTAGAGATATCGATTAGCCCGGAAGCCGCAAGTGCTGCAGCGGATGTGTCACGGGGGGCCTCCTCCCGGTCATCTACTCGAAAATCCCATAAGGGGATATTATCTTCTTCCAGATTGGCCATAAAGAAGTGGGCCACCCTCTTCGCCGCTTCCAAAAAGCGAATTTGGCCCGTAATGCGATACATGGCGGAAAATCCGTACAACGCCCAGCCTGTTCCCCGACTCCAAGCCGATCCTGCCGCGTAGCCTTGACCGCCAATTTCACGGATAAATTCGCCCGTTTCTGGATCAAAGCAGCAAATATGACAGGAAGAACCGTCTTCGCGGATAAAATGTTTCAACGCCGTTTCGGCATGAGCCATGGCGATATGTTTAAATCGTGGATCCTTAAGCTCTTCGGATGCCCAGAAAAGCAGCGGAAGGTTCATCATGCAGTCAATAATCGCCCATCCGGTATTTCCTTCATGCCATGCGCCGGGAATCGTATTCCAAGCCCGTATGAAGTTGCCTGCGAGATTAAACCGTCCTGCTAAAAAATTAGCCGCCTCGAGACCGATCCGTCTGGCATCGGCATCGCCAGTCAGCTTATATTTAATGACGGCGGTCGGCAAAAACTGAAACCCTACGTCATGGTACAAATTCGACGGCTTCACGAAATGCTCTTCGATGGTTCGGTCCCAATGCCATGCTGCTTGCTTGTAATGCTCTTTACCGGTCATATCATACATAATCCACAACATACCAGGCCAGAAGCCCGATGTCCATGCATCGGTCGGATTATTGTCGTAAATCCCGTCGCCTCTGGCTACATGCGGGCTTTTATCTCCAATTTGCACGATCATGTGATCTACTTTCGTTTGCAAATCACTCCAAAGCTTGTCAATGTCGAAACTCAAATTTCCTTCTGAAACTTGCTGCATATATGCTCCCCCTGCACGTTATTAATCTAATTGAACCATCGCTTTGATAACCCCAGACTCCGGCTTCAGCCAAGACTCGTACGTGTCGATCATGTGATCCAAGTCCACACGGTGTGTAATAAAGGAATCCGTATCTATACTGCCGCTCCGAATACTTTCCATAACATATTCGAAATCTTCACGTGTTGCATTACGGCTGCTGAGAATACTTAATTCGCGCTTATGAAAGTCTGGATCGTCGAATGAAATTCTGGATTTGACAAGCCCCACATAGATTAAGCGGCCAGTGTGGGCGACATATTGCGCTGCTTGCTCCATCGATGATACATTGCCGGTAGCATCCAAAACTACCGTCGGATAATCGCCCTGCGTAATTTCCTTCATCTTCGCCACTGGGTCGTTCTTCGCGCCTACGACATAATCTGCCGGGACCCATTGCTTGCAATAGTCAAGCCTGTCCTCATTGATATCGAGAGCAATCACTTTCGCTCCCGCTAATTTAGCGAATTTCATAACACCGAGCCCGATAGGTCCTGCGCCGATGACGAGCACGAATTCGCCTGGCACTATGCTTGCTCTGCGCACGGCATGAGCTCCGATACAAAGGCATTCGACAATGGCTGCCTGTTCTGGCGTTAGGCCGTCGGCTTTAAGCAGCAAGTTCGTGGGAACGGCCATATATTCGCGCATCCCTCCGTCCTCGTGGACACCCAGAACGTTCAAGCTGGTACAGCAATTTGTTTTTCCTTGCCGGCAAGCTACACAGGTTCCGCAATACCGATAAGGCATAATCGTGACCAGATCCCCGCATGTTAAATCCGTTTCGTTGTCTTGAATATCAACGATCTCCCCTGACAGTTCATGACCCAGAATTCTTGGGTAAGTAAAATAGGGTTGATTTCCTTTATAAGCATGGAGATCCGTACCGCAAATCCCGATTCGCTTGATTTTAACTAGCGCCTCACCTTCCCGCAGAACCGGTCTTTCCGTTTCCATCATCACTAACCGGTTCGGTTCCTCACAAAGAATCGTTTTCATTCCAAATCACTCCTTATCAACCTTTTAATGCTCCAACCATGACGCCTTTAACAAAATATTTCTGCAGGAAAGGATAAATACACAGAACAGGCAAGGTTGCTACCATGATCGTCGCGTATTTAATCGTTTCTCCGATTTGCATTTTATCACCTGCCGATGCCCCGGCAGACATCGAATCCGTTGAATTGGAGATGAGAATTTCCCGAAGAACGACTTGAAGCGGAAATAAATCTCTATCTTTCAAGAAGATCGAAGCGTAAAACCATCCATTCCACTTTTCAACCGAGTAATAAAGAATCATCACGGCGATTACAGGCATGGACAAAGGTAGAATCAGACGGAACAAGATAGTGAAATGATTGGCTCCATCAATTTTCGCCGACTCTTCCAATGTTTCTGGGATAGCCATAAACGCAGTTCGCATGATAATGAGGTTAAACGTATTCATCGCAAACGGAATGATCGTAGCCCAAAGGGAGTTAACCAAACCTACACCTTTGACAATCAGATACAGCGGTATTAAACCACCGTGAAAAAACATCGTGAACACAATAAAAATAAGAAACGTCTTATTCCACATGACATTTTTGCGAGAGAGCACGTAGGCTCCCAATGCCGTCATCAGCACGTTAATGCTGACTCCGACTACCAGGATAAAAAGGGTATTTTTGTAGCCGGTCAAAATGCCTGGGTTGGTAAACACGCTTTTGTACGACTCCAGATTAAATCCAAGTGGTCTCCAGAGGAAGCCCTTATGTGTTAAAAAGTCATTGCTGTCACTTACAGAAGCAAATGCCACATAAAGGAGCGGATACAGAGTAACGGCCATTAATAGAATCAGGCCGATATATACGAGTATATCAAAGGATTTTTCACTCAAGCTACGTTGCTGCATCATAAATATGTCACCTACCAAAGGCTGCTTTGGCTGAATTTTTTACTAAGTTTGTTCGCCGTCAGCAGCAGAATAAGATTAATGATCGAGTTGAACAGACCGACAGCAGAGCTATAGCTCCAACCGAATTCCAGTAATCCTTTTCGGTATACGAAGGAGGAAATAACGTCGGCCGTATCGTAGGTTGCAGGATTATATAACAAAATGATTTTCTCAAAGCCTACGTTGAGCAAGTTCCCCATACGAAGAATGAACATGATCATAATCGTCGGCATGATGCCAGGAATCGTAATGTTCCAGATCTGCCTCCACCGTCCGGCGCCGTCCATTCGAGCCGCTTCGTACTGCTCCTGATCGATTCCCATGAGTGCGGCAATGTATATAATTGATTCCCAGCCCATTTTTTGCCATATCTCAGATAATACATAGAGCGGTCGAAACCATTCCGGCTTTTGGAGCAGCGCTTGTCCATCGCCACCAAACATCATCGTAAACCAGGAATTCAAAATTCCTCCGCTGTTCGTAAAATCCTTCACCATACCACAAATGACAACGAGGGAAATAAAATAAGGCATGTATGTCACGGATTGAGCTATGCTGCGAAATGATTTATGACGAACTTCGTTAATCAGAATAGCTAAAATAATCGGAGCTGGAAATTCAAAAAGTAAAGAATAACAGCTGATGACTACGGTATTTTTCAGGATTCTCCAAAAATAATAGGAATCAAAGAAAGACGCAAAATGATCAAATCCTACCCAAGGACTCCCCACGATCCCTTTCATTGGGGAATATTCTTTAAAAGCAATGATTGCGCCGTACATGGGCCCATAGTGAAAAATGAGATAAAACGCGATGACCGGAATCATCATGAAATAAAGGTATTTGTTTTGAGCAAAATCTTTGGCCGCTCTCATCGTAAAGGTTGGCTTTGCCTGTTGGTACGCTTTCGTTCTCGCTTGCAGCACTTTGTCCATTTATTCATCCCCATTCCGCTGATAATACTTGTTGGAGGCCGGCGGATTATACGTCTCCGGACTCTCCAACATAATCTGTCTATTAGCGTTTGTTATAGCGATCCAATGCCGCTTGTTGGATTTGAAGTGCCCGGTCCAGCTTCAAGCCCTTCATTTTTTCCACATACTTGTCGAAGTTGTCCACAGAATCGCTTCCGAGAATAATTTTGAGCGTCATCTCATCGACTAAGGTGTTAATATCCGTCATAATTTTGGCCAGTTCGGTGCTTTCTTCCGGGGTTGCCGTAATCGGCGGAAGCGTATACTTGTCTGCATCCGTTTTCTGCCATACAGCAACCGCGTCTTTCTGCTGAGGAATCGTAAGATACTGCTCGATGTATCGCTTATCTTGAACGAATGGCCCGAAGTAGTTCGCTTTGGTATACAACGAGAACGCTTGCGACGGCGCTAGCTTATCCGGATTTTTAAACAAGATATCGCTATATTTCGGATACCCATTGTCCATGTTGTAGCTTACGCCCGGAGTACCGAAGTTGAATAGCATATGCCCCTGCTCAGAGTATCCGTAGTCAAGCATTCTTACGGCAAGCTCGGCATTTTTGGAGCCTGCTGAGATGGCAACCATTCCTTGGAAAGAATAAGGGTAATCTTTTTGGCCAAATTTAGGCGTATCGCCTTTTTTCAAAACCGGGTACTGAACGCCGACAAGGTTTGCTTTCGGGTTCTTTGCTGTCAGAAGAGGCATCCACTTGCCAATCCCACCGCCTGCGTTGCCGACCGTGGCTCCCGTCGCACCCGAAGCTAAATTAGCATCAATATTTTTACCGTCCGTCGATGCAATGTTCTTATCTAACAAACCTTCCTGGTACCACTGGCGGAACGTGGCCATGAACTGCTTGTACTCTGGCTGAGCAGGACCGAACTTCACTTGGTTGTTATCTAAATAGAAGAGACGGTGAATGCCGAAGGCACCGATAAAAGCACCGTTATAGATTTGCTCGAACGCCCGAGGGACGCTTTGGAAGGAAAGCGGAGCAGTTGCACCCTTTTTCTCCTTAAATGCTTTCAAGACATCATGCCATTCATCGATCGTTGTCGGAGTTTGAAGCCCAAGTTCATCCAACCAATCCTGGCGGATGACCGGCCCTTGGTACACGCGAAGGAAATCATCCCCGCGGAGGAACGGGAACCCATAATAGCTGCCCGAATCGGTTTTCACCATTTTATCTACTTCAGGATGTTCCTTTAAATACTTCTTCAAATTAGGTGCATACTTATCAATCAGATCGTTCAATTTGAGAATATAACCATCATTAATCGCTTTCTCAGGTCCGCCGGGAAACTGCATCCAGTTATACTCGATCAAATCTGGCAAATCTCCTGAAGCTAGCATAACATTGAGCCCTTCTTTGGCTTGGTTCACGACCGGTGAGCTGAAATTCAGCTTAACGCCGGTTTGCTTTTGCCATTCTTGAACAAAAGGAACTTCAGCAAAGTTCGGCTTGACGCCTACCAACGTGCTCGGTATTTCCGCCCAATAACTTAGCTTTTTGTCGGTTTGAATCGGATATGTTGAACTCGTCGTTGCGCCATCCTTCTGGGCGGATTGTCCGGAAGACGAATCCTTGGAACTTCCGCTAGAGCAAGCCGTTAACATGCTGCTTAACACAGCGCTTACTAATAAAACGGAAGCTATACGTTTTGTTTTCTTCAAAATTGTTTCCCCCTAGTTGTAAGCAATTTGTGTAGCGCTAAGAACGCTACGTTAATTATTGTAGGATAGTCCGCTGCGGTTTAATATCTTCCATTTCTGCATTTGAATAACCAGAATCGCGAAAACCGATCAACCATTTCGACAAAATGATAAACAAAACTTCCAAATGCGAATAAATAAAAGAAAAAGCCGCCTGATAGGCAGCTTATGATTCACACATTTCCTTGAATTTACCTGGGGTAATCCCCTCATATTTTTTGAAAGTTCGTATAAAAGTATTCACGTGGCTGTACCCAACGGCTTCAGCAACATCAACAATTTGGCTATCCAGTTGCTTTAGAGCTAGTTTCGCCCTGTCGATCCTTATCTTATTGATATAATCCAGCAAACCTTCCCCGGTCTGTTCTTTAAACAATTTGGATAAATAAGCTGCCTTCATATCAAAATGATCACCGATCATCGTAATATTTAAATCGTTATCCCCATAATGGGATTGAATAAACTCGCATATGTTCTCGATTAATGAACGAAGAGTTCCCTGCCGTGTGTGCTGTATGTTCTTTTGTCTCACCTGATACGCATGATCACAAACTTGCTTTAGAATGATGATAATTTGTTGATGCATCATTTGAATCGTACTGCACTGAGTAAGCTCCTCCATCCAATTCGGATTTGCCTCCATCAGACTATTCTGGATGCCACCAATTTCCTTGACAGCTTTCATCATCGTGCTGACCAGATCAAACATGAGACATTTGGCTAAAGGAAGAGCAATCACTTGGTTATATACATTATTGTTTATAATTTCATCCAACGTTTGCTTAGCCTTATCGAAATCGCCCACTTTTACATTATTGATCAGCTGCTGCTCCACTTGAAGCGGATATTCATAGCCAGCTCCCGGTTCTTTAGGCGAATTCAAAGCCATATCCTCGTAAGAAATAATGCCCTTGCTCCCTACTACGAGTTTATATTCCAGAGTATCCAGCGCTTCCGTATAAGCTTGCGAAATGCCACCTATCGAATGGTGTACACGGCTAATGGAGACAGTCAACGGAATTTTGTAATTCTTCTGTAAAAAGCTTTGAGCTTCGGAGGCGACACGCATTAGCTCCTGCCCCTGCTCCTCCGTTGTTCGTTCCCTTAGATTGATCAAACAGGCCATCATATCTTCCACTTCTGTTACATAGCCGTAATCTTGTTGGTTCGATATCTCTTTAACGACATTAGCAATAATGAAATACAACAGCTTTCGTTTTTCCGCCATATCCTTGCCTTGTATGAATTCGAAGAACGACGAGCTTTCCTGTTCCTCCAAGCTGAAAAGCAGCACGGCGAATTGATCCGTGTCGAACTGCAAATTAAAGGCAGCTAGTGAATCGTCTACCGTAATATAAGGATTGAATCTGCCTTTTAACAGCCTTGATAGAAAGTGAGAACGAAGGATATCATATTCATGCTGCTTACGGTTCGCCATTTTATCCATCTCGTCAAAAGTCCGATCAATCGCCTGTTGGATGAACTGCAGCTCATTATTCATTTTGCCGACAGGCATTCCTCTTTTACCGGCGAAAGAACGCGTTAGCCTGCGGATGGGACTATAATTTTTGATTAACAGGAATAGAGTCAGCAGCAACCCGGCAAAGAAACTGATCGCAATGCTTGTGTATGTCAATACGCGTACTTGCTCTGCTTTTACCCAGTAGATGCGGCTCGGTACGACCGTAATGTATTTCAATTCCGATTGATCCGATTGCTGATAGAAGACTTCATACTTTTCCCCGCCGTTCATAAAGTAAAACAGACCTGAAGATCCAGTAATTTTATCGAATGGAAAGTCAGCAGGCATTGGAATCGATGCATTGGAAACAAGCACCTGATTTTCTTTGTTCAGGATGAGTACATTTCCTTGACTAAAAAGCTGAATATTTTTGACGGAGTCGAGAATCCTAGACTGGTCAATCATAATGACATTAGTCGCGATGGACTTCTTGGCCACATTGGGATAACTGCTTACCAAAGCTACCGTTTTCTCCGTCCGTCCCCCTTCTACTTTGCGGTTTAACGCAATGAAACGTTGGCTTTTGTACTCATTGAGCATAGAAAGCCACTGATCGTAAGTGAGTACGCCTTCTTCCTCATGCATTAGTTGAAAGGCCACTTTATCCTCTCTTTTCACGCTAGGCATAAGAACCTCATGATCGGAGGCGAGATAAATATAGAATTCATCCACAAAGGGGTACGAGGACTGATATAATTTTAAATCTTGTGTAATTTGATAGACGTCATAAGGATTCTCCATCGGAAAATGCTGCCTCTTACCGGAGTACAGCAGTTCCTGAATTTTCAGGTTCCAAGACAATTCGAAATTCAATCGCTGCATGTTCTTCAGACTGATGGTCCATCGATTCCTCCACCTGCTTTAGAAGCGCATTATTCGCTTGATGAATTTCATTCTCTAACGTTTGCTTGGATTGATTATAAACGAAAATACTCATTACAATCGGGAGCAGCAGCACTGCTGCATACGATAAAAACCAGCTCAAAACAATGCTATGCCGATTAAACCCTAGTCTCCGAAACAACAAACAAATTCCCTCCCACACCTAGTTGGCACACAAATTCTCATCGTTAGCGAGAGCTTTTAAATCATATAGTTCGTATAAGCATACAAATTATACTTCTAAACTAACCGCTAGCATAGATAATAATTTAGGTTGTGGTGCGTTATCAGAATAAAGCTTTTACATGCTTGACAAACTGGATTAAAAATGCAAAGATTCAATAGTATTTTATGAAAAATCGATAAATTTTTCCGGAGTGAAGCATATGGACATCTCATCTATGCATTTCGGGAAGCACTGCGTTCCAGAATGGAAATGGCATGTTCCCGTCGGTTGTCATCCAGGGTTTACCTTGTGGAGTATTTGGGGTGGAGAAGGTCAAATAATGCTAGGCAAGAACTGCTACAAACTAAGCATCGGTGATGTTTTTTTTATCAATTATAAGAAGGAGATCAACGCCTATCAAAATGAACATTCCAGTCTCGATGTTCGTTATATAGATTTTACATTGCGTAATCCGAATATCCTGTGTGACTTGCCTGAGCATCGCCATTTTGATCAATATCATTTTGTATTAGAGCTTTTTAATCGTTTTCGTTTAGCCGAAGAAAGAAATAACTTGCCGCAAATGGAAATATGGCTGCAAGCCCTTATTGCGGAATATCAAAGTAAAACTCCAACATCCGCCGGAGCATATACAGCACAAATTGATGAACTATGCCGTATGTTTCAACAACATCCACAGCAGCAATACGATTTGAGTGAACTTGCCCAGAACTTTTCTCTTACGACAGATCATTTTATACGCATTTTTAAACAGGAGCGTGGGATTACGCCTTACGCCTATCTGCAGCGCTGCAGACTGGAAACTGCCAAGACGCTGCTGCGCATGTCTACTCTCAGTATCACGGACATTGCGAACAGTTGCGGCTTTTCTGATATATATAATTTTTCTCGTTTTTTTCAGTCAAAAACAGGCTTGTCCCCAAGAAAATTCCGTATTTGAATTCTCATATCTTCGGGACTGCTTCATCAATTTCTTTACTCCGAATTTATTGCAAAACCGTCAATCATCCAAATTTTATCGGTGTGCCATTTTCAGCACTCAAGTAAACCGAGTCTAACATTTGGGTTATCTTAAGTCCTTGTTGAGGCGTGCACGGTACCTCCTCATCATTGACAATGGCATCCAGAAACGCTTGCCGAACGTTCGGCATCTTAGAAATCCTGAAATCATCTAAAGGAATGTCGTGGACCTCTCCGTCGATTTCCAAGAACACTTTATTGCATGTGGCCTTACCATCTCCAACTACTGTATGCAGGACCGCACCGCCCTTGGAGCCGTATATCCGTGTTGCAACCACCTCGTTCTCACGGTTGCTGGCCCATGATGCTTCCAATTCAAGCATAACCCCGTTCGTCATACGATACATTGCTACACCCATGTCTTCAAGCTCGAAATTCTGAATGCCTCTGCGTGCAGCCTCGTCCTTCGAGACCTTGCAAAACGTGTTTCCTAATACCCATTCCGGATCTGGATACCCGCAAAACCACATGGCGCGGTCGAGCACATGAACACCAAGATCAATCATAGCTCCACCGCCGCATAGTTCTTTTCCTGATGAAAGCGGATACCACCACGGCACCCCTCGTCTTCGTTGCCACTGTGTCCGTACATAATAGATATCGCCGATCTTGCCTTCGTCGATAACGGATTTTAACGTTTGGCATTCATGCTGAAAACGCTGATTGAAGTTGATCATTAACTTCTTGTTGTGTTTTTGAGCAGCTTCAAGCATTTTCTTCCCCTCTTCCGCATTTCTTGCCATAGGCTTTTCACAAAGTACATGTACTCCCGCTTCCATGGCCTGAATGGCAAGCCTCATATGTAAAAAATTAGGAACTGCGAGGCTGATTGCATCCAGATTTTCTTCTTTCAACATTTTATCGAAATCCGTATATTTTTTTGAAATGTTATATTTATCACCTATATCTTGCAGTCTTGATTCATCAACATCGCACAACACAATTTCTTTTACGTTGTCGCTATTAGCATAGTCTTTAACATGACTTGCCCCTACAGTTAAGCCGACAACACCAACTTTGAGTTTTCTGTTCCTCAAGCTTATCCCTCCGTTATTGTATTGCAGAAGCATATATAACGATAATTCTTAAATCTTCCGGACCGTTATTAATAAGACCGTGGCTACCGCTTGCACGGCAGACGCTTATGTCGCCGGCCGACATCTCATATTGTTTGCCGTCAAGCTCTATGATTCCGTGACCAGAAATGCAGTAATACCACTCTTCCAAGGGAACATCACTGTTATGCTGGTGATAACCAAAGGTAGAACCTGGCGGGATTATATCATCATGAATGAATTTGATGTACTGCTTATCGCTTGATGACACTGCTTTAATAATATCCTTTAGCTGAAAAGGACCTTTGCCGCCATGGCAATTTTGACGAGTCTCATAGCTTTGTGACTTGTTGTCGATAAAATCCGTTTTTTTCATAAAGTAACTCCTTCTCAAACATTTATTTTAAACATCTTAGATAGATTAATCATATGCTTGACAAACTGGATTGTAAATGTAAAAAGGCGACCGTCATTTGTGAAAAATCGATACAAACAAACTCTTAAGCGCTCATGAAACCAGAGAGCACCGAAATCATCAAAAGTACCCAACACATATTGCCTCAAACAGCAAAAAGCCGCCAATCGTAACATCACCGCTAATCGTCTGGTTATGAAACGTAACTCTTTCGAGGACTATGACATCAGGGTCGTTATACCACAAAGTGTCGTTTTGCCAGTTCCGAGGAAAGAGCTCCTTCGCATTCCCGCCGACATGTTTCCAGTCCCTTGCAATCCTGGCAAAGCACCGTATTGCAGAAAATCCAGCTTGAAATACCGCCATCCCCATTCATCATGCATAACCCTGACAGCTGACCTCAAATAGTTTTGAGCTTCTGGATGCGTTCCGTCCAGCATATACCACTGCTTGTCCGGTCGCTTCTTTTTCTGGCCGATGCCATTGAACGGTTTGCCTTCCTGATCTTGAACCAGCCAGTCCGGATGCTCAAGCATTAGCTTCGATCCCGGCTCTACAATAAAGGGAGATAGATAGCCTGCAGCTTCAATCCCGGTTGCCCGGATACCTTCACTAATCGTTTTGACGTCTTCTCCAAGCGTGACACTCGGAATTAAGAAGTCGCCGCCGGCTGCTGCATAGCCCCCCATCAATTTGAATTCACTTCAGTTCAGGTATTCGCTGGACCATGCTGCGCGCATTCTCGTAAAGTCCCTCAGCAGTTATTGGACGAAGGCAATAATAGGAACACCATCCCGTAGGAATCCCAGGATAAAGCATGCGCGGGTGGTTACGAGGCACATTCAGCCAATTCTTGAATGAGCAGATCACGGTTCGCTCCGGAAGCAAACATGAATTGCTCCAATTCCCATGACTGGCCAGGCCCCAGTTCTAAATCTTCTGTATCCATAATCACTTCTATATAGGAATTTCAGAATCGAAACTCGCCGGAAAATCGATTGCATGAAGTAAAAGCCATCAGTAAATGCTCTTAATGAGAGGGAGACAAGGCCATCAGATTGTAAACTGTCCATAAGCCCATAAGAAAAAGGAGCCGTTTACACAGCTCCTTTTCAAAACATCATCACCTCTTCGCCTTATAGAACTCACTTCAGGTCCATATTGGTGAATCAAAAATCGTACGGGCAATGTTACGATACGAGGAACATAACGCCTTTGGCCGGCAAGCTCACCGTTGCGGATACGTTGCGTCCAGTCAACAAATCCATCGCTTCCTCCAGGTTCGTTTCGACGTTTGCCACTTATCGTTATGGTTAAGCAGAAACGTGTACGCTTTGCCATCTATCGCTCGCTGCGTCACTTCGACTCCGGACGGAGCTTTGGCAAGCGGTGCGATTCCTTTCTCCGTGCACAAATTGTCGAGCAAGCCGGACAGGACGACCGATGCTATATATTGGGAAAAACGACGTGTTCTTATTAAGCGGTAAGGTTATAAGGAACAATCACTTCAGTTCTCAGAGGGAGCGATTGTAGACCTTCGAGATTATTTCGAGGTTCGAGTATCAAGTTATAAGTCGGCCAGCAATGAGAATATCTTTTCTCTTATTAAAGGTTGGCGCCCAATATCTAAGAACATAGTACAGAAGATAATTATGAGGTATGCTGCTATAAGATCGCTATCTAGTTATTCAAATTATCAAACTCTCTGAATAACATTAAAAATCAATCTATAGCCATTATGTTTCAGTTAATAGTAAAAAGCCTATGTTATGCAGCATCACCAAACGAGCCTGCTCATTCGGGCTTATCTTTACACGCAAAAAGATATCGTTATCGCCATAGTTCCTTTCCACTTGAATCGTTAGCCGTTCATGCACCGCCGGGGCAGGTGCTGCTTCGGTTAATCTAACCCCAGCAGATTAGAAAGGGGTTTGAACACCGGCATAATCCAGGCGGTTGGTCCCGGCAGGTTCGGTTTGAACAAAAGAATAATGGATAATATGCAGGCGGCCAAAGTAATACCTCCGGCCACCGCCTTCTCCTTCACGCCGATACCCGGCGCACCCGATGACAAGCCGAAATAGACAATCAGAGCTACGCATACGATACCGGCTACTGCAAGGCTTTTCAGAAACATCCCTCCTCATTTCTTGCGGATTTTATCGGCGGGCATTCCTTGAGGCAAATTCGATTTGCCGACTCGCGTAATTTCGGTCCGAATGCTGACGTCTACCGGCAGTCCCCTGAATATTTCAGCCCACTCCTGCTTTTTCTTTGCCCATTTCCGCGGATAGTGCTTCCGGAATAGATCAGCGAAACCGAACGCATCGATTTGCAGCTTTTTTTGAGCGTTCGCCAGCGTGGACTCAACAGTTTCCGTAAGCTGCGCTTTCCACGCCTCCTTCGCTTTCCGGATGAACTCGTTACTCATGTTGTTGTGTGGCGTCATATTTATTGAGAATTCAGATATTAAAAACCTTGATATATCAAGGTACTTTTTCATAATTAGTGAGAATCATTCGTTAGCCACATCTCAAAGATGCCGTAATTGTCATAATTTTTGAGACTATCCGCAAATATCGTTTTGAATAATTATTCATCATAATGCATAATCGATATGAGTCCGGTTTGGGTTACGGTCGCCTCATTGTATCCCTATCCTAAAACAAAAAAGGAACACGATAGCCCATACTGGGCTCGTGTTCCTTTTTTCTGAATCTACTGTTGATTAAGCAATCAAACTATAATGAACGCTTCTTCTATTAATATCTACTATATAGAGAGATTCCAAATATAATTGTAACGGTATAGCACCTAAGTATAGAACTTTAATATTGGTCTGTTCTACAATCCAAGACAATAGTATAAAATGATTTACCAGCGATCTATTTGATATTAATAGATTTTGTGATCCATCGATCACTAGAAGCTTATGTTGAGATAATAATGTTAAAAGATGAGATTTCAATTCAAATAATGTAGAATTACGTAGCAGATTCTCATCCATCCTTCGTATTAATGAAGTAATAAACTCTTTCCCACTACCTCTACTAGACACGTTAGTTAGTACTGCCGAAATATCACCATTTATTCTATTAATATCTTCACAAATCTGTTTTGCAAAGAGTGACTTACCAATTCCAGAATAACCATCAACAAACATAAAATTTGAGGATGCATTATAAAAATTCTCAAATTCCGATTTAAGTTTATTAATCATTCTTCTCACTCCCGTACATACAAGTTATTTTATTATTATTACCAAACAATTGAAAAACTAAACAGTAAGAAACCTATGACATTATCTAATAATTAGGAACTGGAATTATGATAAAGTCACCTATGCATGAAAACGATATCTTCTATATAATTAACTACAAAGTTGAAAAAAATTACAATTTGATTAATAGATACTAGTTTTGAAAGGAGTGATTAATATGGCCATCGCAGAATCTGGAGGACCAACGACACAAGCAGGAATTTCATACCAAAATTCTATCACAGCTTTATATCTTGGGCGAATACTTGATTCAGGATCCTTCACCGCTTCCCACACAGTCTGCTGCAGATTGGTTTCCATCCTCATCAAATCCCTTCGTTTTGCTGATCATAACTAGGCACGTCTTCTAAGCTAATAGAAGTGTTTTCCACACATGATCCATCCATTCTTTCATTCATTAGCTGTACAGTTCGACGACACGACTGGCGCAAACCCATGCATATACTAGAGATTCATTCGTGAGCTCTCCTCACCACATCTACTTCTACTACCTTTAGAAGATGATCAGGTATTATTTGACTTGGTTTAGCTTCTTTCAACTATCCTTAATTGCGCGAAGCACGTCGATGAGAAAGTCCCACGTACGCTCTACCGATGAGATGGAGAAATGCTCGTTCGGCGTATGCATGTTGAATATATCTGGACCGTATGAAACGGTATCTAAATAAGGCATTTTCTCCATAAAATAGCCGCATTCTAATCCTGCATGAACTGCTTTAATCTCCATTTGTTTGCCATACTTTGCAACGTATACTTGCTGGAATATGTCCCTAATCTTGGATTCATGACGATAAGGCCACTCTGGAAAATACGAATCTAAATGGAAGCCGCAGCCTAGGTACTCAGCTAGAACCTTTACTTGATTTAACGTATGATCCCGCAGTGTTCGTACTGAACTCCTCACAAGACATTCAATTTGCACTTCGGATTCCATCGTAGTCACAATCCCCAGATTAATTGAACTTCTAACAAGCTTCTCTAGGGATGGATGCATACTAAGAATGCCATTCGGCAGGAGTAACAAAGCGTCAATCACCTTATTCTTCGTAGATGTTGAAAAGCATTTGTGTGGAATGGTGCAATATTCACCCGCTATGCCTTCTACCCTAATACTGGGGTCAATTTCCATGTATTCCTCTCTAAGAAGCTGATTCCAATTCGCGATGAGCGTACGAATGTCAGCAATGTCACGCTCTTCGATGAGTAAGATCGTCTCAGATTCTCTAGGAATGGCATTGGGCTTCGTTCCCCCGTTTAAAGTGACGATGTCATACTTGATACTACTTCTTAAGTCATCCAAAATTCTGCCCAGAATTTTATTGGCATTACCTCGTTCGTAGATGATATCATCGCCAGAATGCCCACCCTTAAAGCCTGACAACTTAATCTTATAGAGAGTCCGTTCGGTCAGTATATCCTCCCAGTGGATAGGCAAGGTTAGTGAACTTGATGCCCCTCCTGCACAACTAGCATATAGAATACCTTCTCGATCCGAATCAAGATTGATCATCATACGACCCTTTAATCCATTTGCATCCAAGTTTAGTGCTCCCATCATGGATGTTTCTTCTTCCGTCGTGAAGACAATCTCCAATTCCGGATGCTCGAGATTCTCAGAATCAAGCAAGGCCATGGCATATGCTATGGCTAGTCCATTATCCGCACCTAATGTGGTGGCCACAGCATAAATGTTATCTCCATCTTGTCGAAGTCGAATCGGGTCCTTTGAAAAATCATGGTCTGTCGATCTGTTTTTCTCACATACCATATCAAGATGTCCTTGAATCATAACCGTTGGAGCCTTCTCGTAACCTTTAGATGCTGCTTTTCGAATGATAAGGTTATACGATGAATCCTGTTTGACCGTGCATTCACGCTTATGTGCAAAATTAACGATGAAGTCACTAATAGCCTTCTCTTTGCCTGACTCTCTCGGTATTGCTGATATTTGCTCAAAGAATCGAATAACTTTACTGTTTCCCTGATAGATTTCAGTCGTTTCTATTCGCAAGATTCGTTCCTCCCTAAGGGAATGTCTTCAATAACCCAGCTTCGTCCACTCCATTCATCGTAATTACTCGAATAACATCTGCCATACTATTGTCATGATGATTGTAAATCTTAATATTTACATTCTGGCAAGAGGTTCTTTGGGGTAAAAGGATTAAATCTTTTTTCTATACATAGAGGCTCTCCATCATTTACTTTCAAGCCTATACGTCCCCGAATACAATAATAAGCTTCCGCTACTCGCATAAATTCAATATGATCAGCATGATCCGCTACTTCATGAAACGCTCCACTTTTTATATGAATAGCTTCCAATTCTCCCCGGCATCCCGCTGCTGTCATGAGATTAAAGTCTGTTACCTTCCCTATGCTCCTTGTGACCCATCCTCCACTAAAGCTCTCCTGCATGAAGGGCTTTACATACACCCGATGACAAGAGTACAGCGTCTGTCAATATCACAATACCTTCCATATTTAAAACGGACCGTTTCCTGCCATTGGAGAAGCAGAAAACGATCCTTTGCAAGTTTGAAGACACCAAGTTATTGGATCTTTACTACATCCGCCATGTTCAAAGCTACATCGGTCTGTCTCATCCAATCCGCTATCTTTTGAAAATCATGAGAGAGCACACGATCCGCATCTACGGCCGGGACAAGCTTACGACATTGGTTATAGAGCCATTTGGTCCCGTGCCCAAGCAACTGCGGATCGCGGAAATCAGCCGCTTGAGCCCCGCATAACAGCTCAATGGCGAGAACGGCGTAAGCGTTCTCCACGATTTGTTTCGCTTTCCTTGCTCCAATAGTTCCCATGCTCACATGATCCTCCTGATTGCCAGAAGACGGAATGGAATCCACGCTTGCCGGATGGGCCAACGACTTGTTCTCGGAAACGACTGCCGCGGCTGCGTATTGAGCGATCATAAAACCGGATTGAAGACCTCCATTTTTCGTTAAGAAAGGCGGAAGGTTCTCATTTAAGTGAGGATTGACTAGTCTTTCTATCCGACGTTCAGAAATATTGGCCAACTCTGATGCACTAATGGACAAATGGTCCATCGGCAGGGCAATTGGCTGCCCATGAAAATTTCCGCCCGAAATCACTCGCTCCTCATCCACAAAAATTAGTGGATTATCCGTAGCCGAATTGATTTCAATTTCAAGCTTTTCGGCAATATAAGTCAGCGCATCGCGGCTTGCCCCGTGAACCTGCGGCGCACAGCGCAAGGAATACGCATCCTGTACCCTTCTTTCCCCCTGATTGGTCATTAACTTGCTTCCGGAGGTTAACCGTTTTATATTTGCTGCAGATTGACTTTGCCCTTTATGCGGACGAATGATATGGGTTAAAGGATCAAATGCATCCCTGACACCGAACAGCGCTTCACAAGTCAATGCAACTGTACAATCGGCCCAGTTCGCCAGATTCATGGCATCCCGGCAGGCCAAAGTGCCTATAGCCGTCATCACCTGTGTCCCGTTAATAAGGGCTAATCCCTCTTTCGCCTCCAGGGTTACTGGAACAAGCCCGGCAAGATTCATGGCCTGGCCACCTGGCAACCGATTGCCAAGATAGTAAGCTTCTCCTTCACCGACAAGCACGAGCGCCAAATGAGAAAGCGGAGCCAGATCGCCACTTGCGCCGAGCGAACCTTTTTCAGGTATGATTGGCGTCACCCCTTGATTCAGCATACCAACCATCAATTGGACGACCTCCGGACGAATACCGGAGTAGCCGAGCGCGAGTGCATTGATGCGCAGTAGCATAATCGCTCTTACAATTTCGATCGAGAACGGCGTGCCGATCCCACAGGCGTGACTTCGAATGAGATTCAACTGAAGGGTTTTGGCATCTTCGCCGGAAATATAGGTATCGCTAAATTTTCCGAAGCCGGTTGTCAAACCGTAGACCACTTTTTTCTCACTCAACAATTTTTCCACATAGGCTCTGCTTTTCGCCATTTTGCGAATGCTCTCTTCATGCAACTCAACCTTGGCGTTGAAGCGTGCTACCTGATCGACCTGCTCGATGGTTAATGCCCCTCCGCCCACTAACACCACGTTTTGATCTTTCATCTGTTCTGTTGTTATTAACATATCCGCACCCGCTTTACTAGTAGTATAGGTAGCGGCTTCTAATGACTATACGCTAAAGGCCGAAGTTTCCATCATTATAATCCTTGCCACAAACTGGTTTCTTTTCCAAAAAAACAAAAAAGGATGCACTAATGATGGAGCGTAGTCAACAACATTTCTAATTAGTATCGAGCAGGCATTATTCCCTCTCAGCTTGTTAGCTACTGACAAGCTGGCAGTAGATCCAATGTCCCGGCGTCACTTCGCGAAGCTCCTGCGGCGTAATTTGACAGGTGTCTATGCGATGCGGACAACGCGTGGCAAAGCGACAGCCTGCTGGAGGATTCACCGCCTTGGGCATCTCGCCCTCGAAGAATGCGAGAGCGAACTCATTTTCGTCAATGCTTGGCAACGAACGTAACAGAAGCTGCGTATAGGGATGGAGCGGTTTTTTGAAAATCTCTGCCGTCGGCCCCATCTCTACAATTTGACCCAGATACATCACGGCCATCCGGTTGCACATATGTTTAATAACACTTAAATCATGTGATACGAGCATATAAGTCAGATTTTTGCGTTCCTGCAGATCCTTCAGCAGATTGAGAATTTGTGCCTGCACAGACATGTCCAGCGCCGAGGTTGGCTCATCTAAGATCACCATCTTTGGGTCCAATGCAATTGCACGCGCAATGCCGACACGCTGACGTTGTCCGCCACTCAGTTGGTGCGGAAACCGCTTGGCGAAATCACCTGGCAATCCCACCTGTTCGAGCAGCTCACGGACTTTGGCCTCCCGCTCCGCCTTGGACATGCTCGTATGTGTCAAGAGCGGTTCCTCCACGATCGCCCCGATTTTCATTTTCGGATTGATCGACCAGAACGGGTCTTGGAACACCATTTGAATATGCTTGCTGTTTTCGCGTGCTTCCCGCTTGCTGAGCGTGAACAAATCTCGCCCATCGAAACGCACTGTCCCGGCAGAAGGACGATACAACTGCAACAATGTACGGGATAATGTACTTTTACCACAGCCAGATTCACCAACCAGCCCGAAGCACTCACCTGGTTGAAGCGAAAAGCTAACATCATCAACGGCATGCACCATTTGCTTATCGCCAAACCAACCGGAGCGAACAGTAAAAAACTTGCTAAGTTGCTCCACTTCCAATATTGGTGTCGTCATACCGATTCATTCACCTCATTTCTTCCAGCGGTTCGTAACAAGCCGCTTCATGCGCTTCTCCTAGAATTGAAAGAGGAGGCACCGTCTGGCGGCAAAGAGCGCTGACTCTCGGACAGCGGTTTGCAAAACAACAGCCTCCTTGCAGCTCCGCTGAGCTTAACCTCCGTCCTTCGATAACCGGCAGACGATCACGTTCTTCACTGATGCGCGGAATGGCATCCAGGAGCATCCGCGTATACGGATGGCTTGGCGAACGGAACACATCTTGCGTTCGCCCTGTTTCCACGATACGGCCTGCGTACATGACGGCGATCCGGTCTGCCACCTTGGCAACGACTCCTAGATTATGCGTGATAAACAGCACGGCTGTCCCTTTTTCTTGTTTCATTTTATCAATCAGATAAAGAATTTGCGATTGAATGGTCACGTCGAGCGCAGTGGTAGGTTCATCAGCGATCAACAGCTTTGGCTCACACACCATCGCCATCGCAATCATCACACGCTGCCGCTGCCCGCCGCTCAATTCGTGCGGGTACCGATTCATTAACCGGCCAGGGTCAGGCAGACCGACGAATTTCAGGGCTTGAATCGCACGTTCGCGTGCCTCCTTGACCGATACACCAGTATGTGTTCGAATGACCTCAATAATGGGCACACCGATGCGGAAAACCGGATTAAGCGAGCTCATCGGGTCTTGAAAAATCATCGTGATTTCCCCGCCGCGAATCTGATCCAGCTCCTTCTGCGAGCATTTCAGCAGATCTTTTCCCTGAAAGGTGATGCGCCCGCTCCCAATGTATGCCTTCTGCGTCGGGAAAAGCTGCATGATCGATGAGGCCGTCATCGATTTGCCTGAGCCGGTCTCACCAACAAGGGCAAGCATCTCGCCTTCGTGAAGCGTTAGATGCTCCAAATCCAGAACCGTGATCTCCTGGGTGTGCGTCTTGATGCGCACCTGGACTTCTTCCATGTTAAGCAAAGTATTTATGTCGCCACCCCTTTCTTCACTGATCTCTGGTTTTCGGATCGAGATAATCCCGCAAACCGTCACCCAAAAAGTTAAATGCCATTACGATCACAAGGATGAACAAACCTGGGAATGTAACATACCACCAGCTTGTCAGAAAAAAGTTGCGTCCTGTGCTGATCATTAGCCCCCACTCCGGCAGCGGCGCCTGCGCACCCAACCCCAAAAAGCTGAGGGAAGCCGCCGTCAAAATGATGGCGCCAAAGTCCATCGATGCTTGTACAATGATCGGCGACAAGCTGTTTGGCAGCACGTGGCGCAAGATGATGCGCACTGGGGAAACCCCCATCGATTTGGCCGCTTCCACAAAGCCGCGTTCTTTCACAGAAATGGCTTGGCTGCGAATCAACCGCGTATACCACGGCCACCATGACAGCGCGATGGCAATCATCATGTTAGATATGGATGGCCCCAGCACCGCCACAATCGCGATCGCTAACAAGAGTGACGGGAAGCTTAGGAAAATATCGCAGATTCGCATGATGATTTCATCGACCCAACGGCCGAAATAACCAGCAAGCAATCCTAAAGGTACACCGATCAGGATAGACAGCGATATGGCCAAAAGACCAATTTCAAATGATATTCGTGTGCCGTACGTGACACGTGAAAAAATATCTCGTCCCATCTCGTCCGTTCCAAAGAAGTGTTCACCCGATGGTGCAAGCAGCTTTTGGTCCAGATGCACTTCCTTATTGATATCCTGTGGAAAAGGGACGAGCAGCGGACCCACGAGCGCGACAGCCAGCAGGATCGCAATGATCACGACGCCTATCAGCGCCAACTTGTTCGTTTTGAGAAACGTTACCATTTAGATCCCTCCTTATGCAGTCTCGCCCAGCTTGATCCGTGGATCGAGCAGAACCAGCACGATGTCAACAATCAGATTAACCACAATATACGAAATGGTCACCAATAGTGTGATGCCCATAACCGCCGGATAATCAGAAGAGAGAATGGCCTGAGATGCGTACATGCCAAGCCCTGGCCAACTGAACACCGCTTCGATCAGAAAGGTGCTTGTCAGCGCATAAGCGAAGGTTAAGCCCAATGACGTGACGGTTGGGGACAACGCATTTTTTAAAGCATATAGAAAAAAGCGTTTAGGGCGCGATACCCCGTAAGCCTGCAAAACGCGCATATATTCCTCTCCTAGTACCTCAACCATGGAAGAACGAATCATTCGGGTAACGAGCCCGATCGGGTAAGCAGCCATCGCTAACGATGGCAAAATCAAGTGCAGCATTGCATCAATGAAAAATTCCCAATTCCCTTGGAGCAAAGAATCCAGCAGATAGGAGCCTGTCCGCTCATCAATCGGATAGAGTAGAGCCACATCGGTGCTCACACGCTCTCCAAGCGGAAGCCAGCCTAGAGTTTTGAAGAAAACAAATTGCAAAATCAAGGCAAACCAAAATGTCGGAATGGATACGCCACCGATACTAAATCCGCGGCTTACATGGTCAATCCACGATTCCTTTTTGACCGCAGATATAATCCCTAGTGGAATGCCTACAATAATCGCAATCAGCATTCCGGCGAAAATCAGCTCCAAACTGGAGGGAAGAAACGTTAACAGCTCACCCAGGATCGGCTGATGTGTGCGAATAGATTTGCCCCAATCCCCAGTAACCAGACCTTTCATGTAAGTCACGTACTGCACATAAATAGGTTGATCTAAGCCCAACTCGATTTTTGCCGCCGCGATCTGTTCTGCTGTAGCATGCGCCCCCACCCAGCGGGCAGCTGGATCTGCTGGAATGACGCGAGCGATAAAAAACGTTATCAGGGACACCCCTACCAGGACCAAAAGTCCCAGCAGGAGGCGTCGAGTAATGAATCTAAGCATTAGCGATCACACCTTTATTCTCGATAGGTATCGTAGAAGAAAACAATGTTCGGATAAGCAGGGTTATCGACATAGCCTTTGAATTTGGCAGAACGTACGCGCACATACTTCATGTCGTAAATGGGCAAGCCAGGCACCTGATCAATCAAGATTTCCTGTGCCTTTTTGTAAAGCCCAATCGCTTTGCTTCGGTCTAGCCCCGCTACTTTCTTCGCTTCCTCTACCAGCTTGTCGTATTCAGGATTGTTGTAGTAACCCAGGTTATAAACAATCGATTTTTCTGATGCATACAAGTTTTGCATGAAGCTGTACGGGTCGGCGTAATCAGGCCACCAAGTCATCAGCAGCATGTCTTGGCGCTTCGCTGGATCTTGCGCTTTCGCGAGGTCCCACTGCGCTTCCCACAGCATGTTCTTCAACTCGAGAGTAAACCCGTATTTGCTCAGTTCCACTTTCAACAGTTCTGCAATACGACGTTCAAACTCATCGCCAGTCTGATAGGTCAAGGTCAATTTACCGCCTGTGACGCCAGCTTCCTTCAGCAGCTCCTTCGCTTTTTCCGGATCATATTTGTACTGTTTCAAAGACTCATCGTAGCCCCACAAACCCTTTGGAATGTTGCCGCGAGATTGTTCGCCTGATCCCATCAGAATGTCTTTGATAATGGCATCGTACGGAATCGAATAAGCAAGCGCTTGGCGTACCTTCGGGTTGTTGAGCGGCGCTTTTTGCGTGTTAAGCTGCATGATCAACTGCTGGAAGCTGCTCGTTTGGTCGACGGCAATATTCGAGTTCGACTTCATCGCTTCAACCATTTCGATGGGCATCTGATCGGTGAAGTCCATTTGCCCCGCTTCAATCATTTGTCGACGGGTGTTGGCTTCAGGTGTGGTTTTAAAGACGACCTTCTGGAAGTTGTTCGCTTTCCAGCCCTTCCAATACTCTGGATAGTCGGTCAAAATCAGCTCGCTCCCCTTGGTCCATTTTTGAACCATATAGGGACCGGTACCGACTTCATGCCCTTCGTTGACCCATTGATCGCCATTTTTATCCAAAGCGTCCGCATCAAAAATAAAGGCTGCGTACCCGGAGGAAACCACCGAGTCTAATGGAGCGGAATATTTCAGTTTAAATTCCACGGTATTTTGATCCACAACATTGATTGTGTCAACGGAATCCCAGATGAAAGACGCACCCTTGCCACGCTCGATGGTCCGCTCAATCGATTTCTTCACGCTTTCTGCAGTCATAGCGGCTCCTGTGTGGAATTCAACCCCTTTGCGCAAATTGAATGTCCAGGTCAAGCCATCTTTGGAAACGGAATAGTTCTCCGCCAGTACCTTGTCGAATGACATGGTTTTTGAATTATAGCGAAGGAGTGTCTCATACATGTTGTTCATGGCGATAATTTCATCACCGTAGCTATCGCTGGGGTCCCAGAAGCTCATGGTGTCGAGATGGTACCCATATGTCGCGATGCCGCCTTTGGGTCCGACGCTGTCAGATTGCGCTGCTTCTGGGGGTTTCTGGCTGCTGCAAGCTGCCAGCGACGATACTAAACCAATTATTAAGACGGTTCTCAGTAGCTTTTTCATCTGAGTATTCCCCTTTTCTCTTCATGGTTTTTTCTATATGGAGAGGCTTCCGACAGCCTTTACCCGAACACGAACCGCATTACCAGGCAGATAGGCAAGCGGCACTTCCTCCATATCCACGATTTCCACCGACTCCAACCTGGCTCCAGCTGCTACCGCTTCGCACGTCGCCAGCAACTTGGCGTCATTTAGCGTATCCTCGCGCTTCCAATCAGCCATCGAATAAATTTTTTCAATCTGTCCGCTTACTTGGGCAATCGTAACGCCGATGGCATTGGCCACATCAAAGTTCGCGGGGCGAATCACTTCCGATACGCCAACCAACTCGTCCGGTAAAATGATACTGCCGCCTCCCACCAAGATGGCCGGGACAGGATCGGCTGACGTCTTCATCTTATCGATCGCTTCTTCCACCAGTTCAATCATATGACGATAAGCAGTTCCCACGTTCTCGCTCTGCAAATGGGCCACTTTGGCCGGATCACCAAGCTCCGTCTGGCCGTAGGCCACGGCAATGTCAGTTGCAGTCAGAACGTCTCCGCCAAAAATCAAGCCTTTTTGCGGCAGCATATAGCCGACGCTGTCCGGTCCTACCTGAACCTCTTTACCCAGGTTGCGGATGTGTGTGCCCCCGCCCAATCCAAATGAGAGCAGGTCTGGCATGCGGAAATTGGTACGTACGCCGCCGATTTCGGCAACCATTGATGATTCACGTGGAAAGCCCTGCACCAGCACGCCAATATCAGTCGTTGTGCCGCCGACGTCAATAACCAGCGCATTTTGCTCATTAGAGAGAAAAGCTGCACCGCGAATGCTATTGGTCGGACCGGACGCGATGGTCAGCACCGGGAAACGAAGCGCGTAGGATGAACGCATCAGCGTGCCGTCATTCTGGCTCAGGAAAACTTGCGCAGCTGAAATTCCGTTTTCCGCCAAGGACCTTTCGAAGCCATCCACCATTTTTTGGGCTGCTTCGACCAGTGAAGCGTTGAGAACGGTTGCATTTTCCCGCTCCAAAAGCCCAATGCTGCCGATCTCATAGGAGAGGGAGAAATGAACATCGTCGCCCAACTCCTCACGCAGAATGTCCATTGCACGCTTCTCATCCACTGTATCTACAGGAGAGTTAACCGATGTTATCGCAATAGCAGCTACCTTGCCCTTCCATTCGCGACCTGTCTGCCGGATCGCCATTTCGTCGAGGGCAGCAATCCGCTGTCCGTCGAACTCGTGACCGCCACTTACGATCAAACTGCCGACATATACGGCTTCCAACAGCTCATTCGGCCAACCGGTAAAGGGAGGAATTGCCAGTGTAGCCGGCGCTCCGATGCGAATCACACCGATCTTGGAAAGGCCGTTGCGCTCAACAATGGCGTTTGTGCAATGCGTAGTGCCTAGCATCGCATGAGTTACCTGTGAAGGATCGATGCCACTACGTTCCAGACATGAGGAAATCGCTTTGCCTATGCCTGTTCCGATATCTTCTGTGGTAGCTGTTTTTACTTTTGCTACCAGTTCCTGCTGATGATTCAAGATGACGGCGTCTGTATGCGTTCCGCCGACATCAATACCAATCCGATATGTCATTGTGTAGCCCTCCTCACACCGTCAGCGGGGTGTAGTCGATGTCGTAGCCGAAATATCGCGGCCCCGCGGTTTGAATGCCTATTTCCGTTCGCCATTTCGGATCGCATGGCATGGCGATGATGGCTACTCGATTTCCGTAACGGAGCGCCTCCGTGGTGATTGGAAATCCGGTTTCCAAATCTAGAACAGTGATCAGATCCGGCGTCATTGCTGCCACCTGACCATCCACGGTCGCCAACAAGAATTCGTTCTGGAAGCCGATCAACGCCTGTTTACCCAGATCATTATTAATACCGTCGAAATAAACTTCTCCTCGGGTAAAACCACCTGTGTTCCTGCGCAGCAAGTTTCTGATCTTTCCTTCAAACAATAGCTTGCCTCCGAGCACATCTACCAAAGCAGAAATTGGATTCTCATTCCGGCGACGCAGGCCATGTACAGTCTCCCCGATCTTTTCCGCCAAGGTAAGTGTATGGTGAATACCCGTCGCTTTCAGATCGCGCCCCTGCATCAGATAGTCACAGATCATCACCGAACCGCCCATTGCGATTAGAGCAGCCCGCCCGATCCGTTCGTTCCAAATGCTTTCTGCACCGTTTACAATCAACGTATTTCCTTTTTCATCCGCCACTGACATCGGAGCGGAATGCAGTCCTGCCAGATGGAACGATACCATCTGCACCTCTGGGAACGCTCGGCCCATACCATCGATGTCCACCACCGGCAGCCCACTCATGGCACCAAGCACCAACGGTACGATAGAATTAACTCCCCCAACTTCATTCGGAACAATCGCTTTGATTTCCTTTTGACTGTAAGCGCGGATCGCTTCAAGCGCTCCTATTACCTCCGCACCGCTCGGGATTTTTTCAATCAGGACCGAGGGAGTCCCCCATCATCGAAGCCGCTACCACCCAATCCTCATCGCCGATTTCGTCAGGCGAAAGCAGTGTTACGGGGCCATATTTTTTTATCGCAGCTATAGCCATCAGTTTTCCTACATAGGGATCCCCGCCGCCGCCCGTACCGAGCACGGCCGCCCCCATAGCAATATTATCTAAATTGTGCGTGTCAATAATTCGCACAGCCAATCCCTCCTGTTTCGTCTGTTTCACAGGTTGCTAGAGTTCAAATCCCCTCATTATGGATACGCTTCCAAATTTCCCTGTTTACCTTTGCCAAAAATTCAACACCATACAAGGTTTCTGTTCAGACTTGTTTTCCCTCCTGGTCTCGTAAATTCATGATTGCAATATAAATTCTAGCGTCTTTTTTTTCATATAGCTTTATAGAATTCACGATATTTTCGTCCAATTATTTGTTATTTCCACAACAATATCATCTAATTAAACTAGAACGATGCTATCATTTTTGAAAAATCATTCTCTGGACGCAACGAAACATGTCATGTACAATAGCTTTCATAAAGGGTAAGGTATTGACTGTAATGAAAATTTATAAGTACAAAGGAGATAATTGATGGCTGTTACTGTAAAAGATATTCTAAATCTATCTCCCTTTCATGAAGCTCAGATTGTTGCTGGGGCTAACGCCTTGGACAATGTGATCAAATGTGTCTCTATTTCAGACAATCCTTATTACGAGACGGATGATTTCGTTTATAAAGATGGCATGTTCTGTATATCCAGTTTTTACTTTGCCAGAAATAGCATAGATGATATGTACGAATTTATTGAAATGTCACTGAAAATTAATGTAAGCGGTTTATGCTTAATTAACGAATATATCAGCGAATTACCTGAAGAGATACGGAATTATTGCGATAACAATCATTTCCCCGTAATTATGGTCAACAAAAATGTTCCCTATGCCGATATGATCTCCGGTACCATGGAATTGATTATTATCGATCAGCAAAATACATTAATCGAAAATAAAATTGCTGCCCTTGTCAGCGGACAAGTTGACGATTTGCAAAAGTCTAAGATTCTTACTGAAATAAATCCACATTTTCAAAGTCATATCACGGTTATATTTTGCACACTTTTGGATAAATCCACAAAATTAAATTCAGCCATTTTAAGCAAAATCAATCGTAATATGTACATGACCGCACTAGAATACAAAAGTGGACTCCTAATTCTACTCAGCTATAAGGAATCAACGAATCAATCGATTCAAGAGAAAATTGATTATGTTATTGAAATGATCACCGGTTATTATACCGAATGTGTGATTGGGGTCAGCAGCAAAAATAACCTTCTCGAATGCGGGGATGCAGTAAGCCAAGCTATGATCGCCGTCAATTCTAAGTCTATAAAACTCTCAAATATTATCTACTATGACAACTTAGGGTTGATCCGATTATTGATGTTATTTAACGGACATAAAGAACTGGAGCAATTTTATAACGATATCCTTGGACCGATAATAGAATATGATAATAAAATCAATCAATCTAACCTTTTAGAAACCATCATGTGCTTTATCAAAAATGGCAGAGACTATCGAAAAACGGCAAAAGACTTTTTTCTCCATGAAAACACCATTAGATACCGAGTAGCTAAGGTAGAAGAATTAATTGCAACCAAGTGCTCAAGCGATGATTTCCTGGAAGACATCTCGATTGCGATAAAGATTTATAAGTTAAGGAACGCTGAAAATAAGGAATAGAAGACAGAAGGAGGGATACACATGTTTGAGATATCTAGCTTAGTTACGTTCGTGGTAGTCGTTTTCGGTTTGTTTTTGATACCTGGTCCTGCCGTGCTTCTTACAGCTACGCGTTCCATTCAGGGCGGACGTAAAGCAGGTATAATGGCTGGACTTGGAATAGCAACAGGAGATTTCATTCATACGCTGTTTGCATCGGCGGGGCTTTCGGCCATTCTTATGACTTCCGCTCTTGCATTCAATATCGTCAAGTTTGCGGGAGCAGCTTACTTATTGTATTTGGGTATTCGTGCGATTATGGAAAAACCAACAGATCCTCAGTTACCGAATATTTCTCAAGTTTCACTATTAAAGTCATACAAACTAGCTATATTTGTAGAAATGCTCAACCCAAAAACAGCCCTTTTCTTTTTGGCATTTTTACCGCAGTTCGTACACGCAGATCGAGGCGCGACCTTTGTTCAGTTCTTAATTCTTGGATTGATCTTTGTACTTCTCAGCATCATCTACACCACAATGATCGCATTAGGTGTACGTGTACTCGGACGTGTAGTTAAGCGTATCGCTTGGATCAGTCGATGGAGTGGCAAGATTATCGGTTCGATCTATATTGCGCTTGGCCTTAAGGTAGCTTTTCAACATAATAAATAATAAAAAGGAACGATATTAGATGCAAATATCAGAGCTGCAAAAGCAAATAAATGAGTTCAGTATCGCCAAGGGATTTGATAAATCAACAATCGAGCAAAGAGCACTTTTTCTTGTTACTGAGGTTGGCGAGATGGTTAGGGAACTGCTGCATATTTCTTACCATCCAGATCATGAAAACATTGACGAAATTAAAAAACATCTTGGACTAGAAATGTATGATATCGTTTGGAATATATGTGATCTTGCTAATAAATTGAATATTAACCTCGAAGGATCCTTCTTGGAGAAGACAGAAATAAACAAAACTAGAACATGGAAATGAAGACAAAAAGCCTGACCTGACTTGATGTTAAGTCGGGATCAGGCTTTTTGCGATTTATTGCTATGATAGAATTCGAAAAAAAATTTCCAGACTAGATACTGTATCATGCAAGATCTAGTACAAGGAGTACATCAGGACAAATATACCTTATCACGCGCACTCACTTTAAGCTCGATATTTCCAGTTTCTCGAAAAATTATATATACTCAATTTGAAGTATTCACAAAGAGTTCCGTTGAAAACTTTATGCTAATGCAAAATAGGGATCTATCGTGAGATAGATCCCTATTTTGCATTAGCCACCGATAGCAACAACATACATGCTTATACAACGTAAGCAAAGGAGGATACATCATTGACTACATCAGTAAACAGCTTCCACTATGCATATTTTTGCATAATTATACATTTCTCATCATTTATGAAAATCTAGAATCATTAATTCTGAAATTTTTCTCAATAATTATGACGCCACACACACACACACAAAAAAAAAACCAGGGCTCCCGCCCTGGCTCAATCTTATGAACACCTGCTGTACCCGCAGTTGATGCAATTCTTACACCCTTCGCTGTTCACCAGCGAAGCGGATCCACACGACGGGCACAGGTCCTTCGGCGCAGCGCTAGCCGCGCTGCCGCTATGACCCGTGTGCCCCACTTCCACTACAGGTGCTGGCGCTGGAGCATCCAGCACTTCACTCGTCGCGGTCACATAGTTCCGCGCGTCGTCTTGCTCGTTCATCACTTCGTCGTGCTGCTCGAGCGCTTTGGCAACCGCATCCGCGATGGACTCGACGCGGTTGTTGCCGAAGCCAATGGCGCCAGAACCGCCAATGCCTTTCAAGTGCTTCACGAGCAGCTTCACTTTATCGCCGTGATCGCCATAACGCAGGAACAAGGAGCACACGCGGCCGAGTGCTTCGGACATCGCGAACACGTCGGACCCAGCTTTCCCTACGTTGAGGAAGATTTCACTCGGCGTTCCGTTCATATCATTAATCGTGATATACGCCATCCCGAACGGTGTATTCACTTTATAGGTTGCACCCCGTAGAATTTGCGGACGGCGCTTGTATTGTTTATCGAATACTTGCTCCGTTTTCGCATCGACATTTACGGATAGTTTGCCCGATAGATTAGTAAAGCTCTCTTCTTCTTTCACAGCTTCCGCGGCAACAGCCACTGGAGCTGCTTCTGCTTTCTTCTCTTCCTTTTTCTCCGCGCTTGTACTCAATACTTGCACATCACGGCTGCCATCACGGTAGATGGTTACACCCTTACAACCTAGATCGAAAGCCAATTCATACAAGCGTTTCGTTTCTTCCACGGTGAAGTCTGAAGGACAATTCGCTGTTTTGGAGATCGAGACTGTCTACCCATGTTTGAATCGCCGCTTGCGCACGGATGTGATCTTCCGCAGTCAATGTCATGGAGGTTACGAAGTAGTCCGGCAGCTCTTGACCCGGATTCGCATCTTTCCACTCCTGTGCGATCGGCACATATTGTTTATCAAAGCCAAGACGGCTTTGACGGAAATATTCAAAAGCAAAGTATGGCTCAATGCCCGTCGAAGTACCGACCATCGTCCCCGTACTTCCAGTAGGTGCTTGAGTAATTACTGTTACATTGCGCATGCCATTTTGCTTAATCGCTTCGCCAACTTCAGGGAATACCTTCGTCATATTTTTCATAAAGCCGCTCTCAAGGAACTTATCTTCAATAAACTCTTTGAAGGACCCTTTTTCACCGGCAATTTCAGCCGATGCCAGATAAGCTTCTCTAGCCATAAAGCCATAGATTTTGTCCAAAAACACAAGAGATTCCGGACTTCCATATCGAATTTCCAATTTAATCATCAGTTCAGCAAGACCCATAGTACCTAAACCTACGCGGCGCTCGCCTTGCTGATTCGTACGGTTTTCTTCGAAATGATATGGTGTCTTATCGATAACATTATCGAGAAAGCGAGTCGAATAACGAACCACTTTGGCTAAATCTGCCCAATCAACATCATGATTCTCTGCGTCATAGAACTTAGATAGATTAATAGCAGATAAGTTACAAACCCCCCAAGCCGGAAGCCCCTGCTCCCCGCATGGATTCGTACAAATAATCGGATTGAAATACCAGCTGTTGGACATTTGGTTGTAGTATTCCAGGAAGACAACACCCGGCTCAGCTGATTTCCATGCAGACTCAATGATTGAATGCCAAACATCACGTGCCCGTACGGTACGATAAGGCTTGACGGCTTTGCCTAGTTTTTTCCAAGCATCTAAGTTGCCATCCCATTTATCATTGTATTCAGGATCTGTTGTATCCGGGAAAACAAGCTCCCACTCGAGATCTTCCTTAACGGCTTTCATAAATCCATTGCTTACACAAACAGATAAATTGGCATTCGTAATTTGACCCATCGTTGACTTCACAGTGATGAAATCTTCAAGATCAGGGTGCCAGTCGTTAATCATGAGCATAAGAGCTCCACGGCGGCTGCCACCTTGTTCAATTAAGCCTGTTGTATAGCTAAACAGACCTCCCCAAGAAACAGCTCCGCTGGATGATCCATTAACACCTTTCACAACAGATCGGCGTGGACGAAGCGAAGACAGATTGATACCGACTCCACCGCCGCGAGACATAATTTCCGTCATTTCCGAGAGTGTGCTCATAATTCCGCCTCGGCTATCGTGTGGAGACGGGATCACATAGCAGTTAAATAGGGTCAGTTCATCACTTGCATCGGCACCCGCAGCAATACGTCCGCCTGGTACAAGCTTCCAATCATCAAGAATATATCTGAATTTATCTGTCCATTCTTTACGTTTCTCAGGAGTAGCCTCTACGGATGCCATTGCACCTGCTAAGCGGTCCCACATTTCTTCCGGTGTCTTCTCAATATTTAAAGTGAGCTTTTCAACTGCGGATTCAACAGTCTCACCGCTTCGTGTTTTTACTTTAACGGTATCGCCATCACGACTCACAATTTCGCCAACTTCTTTAGCCGGGAATTTGGGGTCATCCTTCGTCAAAACGAGAACGGTATCACCGACTTTGGCGAAACTCGTATCCGCATTTTTAAGTGCATAACGATCCAAAAATATTTTCTCGCTTAATCCATCCAACTTCTTATTAGACTGTACAATCCCCATCCATAATTCCCTCCCAATAAGCTACATACTCAGCTACAACTAAAATTAAAGTTACTTTATGAAGTTTATGTAAAATTACAATATGTGGTGTGCGAAATTCATTATACCTCACTATATATTGATCTTCTAATAGCTAAATAACCAAATTTCGTTATTAAGACAACCCTTAATCATATTAGCTAATCTTTACTTACTAATTCTCTCTTTTTCGCGGCTAACAATTCCATATTCGATCATCCAACTCAGCTAGATGTGTTAGGTCGTGCAGTTCGTTTGACGATCGTTAGTTCCTCTGATAACCTTTAATTAGGATAACACATTTCATTTCTTTTTAGAACATTTGTTCGATTTTTTCGAAAAAGTTTTGGATAAGCTTTCATTATTACTTTCATAAGAAAACGATTAAGGAGATGATGGATATGTATTTCTTTAAAAATGAATTCGTCAACAAGAAGGACATTCTTCTTTCACCAGATGATCGTGGGTACTATTTTGGAGATGGGGTATATGAAGTATTCCGAGTATATAATGGGAAAATTTACGAGCAAGCTGCTCACATGCAGAGACTCCAAAGAACCGCAAGTGAAGTGCGGATAGAACTACCTTTTACTATTGAAAAAATGGGTCATATTCTCACGGAGCTTATTGAAAAGAATGGTCTCAATGAAGGTACTCTTTATATGCAAATTACCAGAGGCGAAGCTCCCCGGGCACACCCATTCCCCGCTCAAGCTGAGCCCGTTCTGCTGGCCTACTGCACCGAGGTACGCAGACCCATCGATACGATACATAATGGCATTAACGCAATCACATTAGAAGATATCCGCTGGCTGAGATGTGATCTCAAAACGCTCAATCTTCTCCCCAATGTCATGGCCAAACAAGCAGCTCTTGATCATGGAGTGCAAGAAGTCGTGCTGCATCGCAGCGGTACTGTCACCGAATGCAGCGCCTCTAATTTGATGATGATCAAGGATGGCGTACTTTACACGCACCCAGCTAACCATTTGATCCTTCATGGAATTACTCGTGCTATCGTTTTGAGATTAGCTCACTCACAAAATATCACGGTCAAAGAAGAACCCTTTACGACGCAGCAGCTTCTGCTGGCGGATGAAGCTTTTATCACAGGAACTACCGTGGAAATTACACCAATCTTACAGATTGATGACTTAGCAATTGGAACCGGTACGCCAGGTCCGATTACTCGCAAGCTGCAGAATGAGTTTGAGCGTACTTTAGCGGAGTAATGATTAATAAATATAGGTTGTCCCAAAATACCAAAACATAAAAAGCACGATCCTTTCTTAAAAAGGTCCGTGCTTTTTGGCTTTTGGCGCTCACTTTCGCTTAACGACGCAAATTCCACTCATCCGTGCCATATTTCTCACGCACAAGTCGCTCAGAAAGCTCAATTTCATAAGGTGTCAAAGATTCATCAACAAGCTCCACGCCTAGCCCCAGCGCGATCTCACGACGAAAGGCTTCCTCCACCTGACTGAGCGTTACCGCCTCTTTTCCTTGCGCCCGAAGCAGCTCATTAATCGCTACAGCTTTCTTCAAAAAGCTCGTCTTCATCCGATCCGCTACCTTCTCGTTCGAGAAACGCAGCATTCGAAATAGCTGATCGGTATCCATGTCGAGCAGGATGGAGCCGTGCTGCAAAACGACATTCTTTTGCCGAACCTGCGCACTGCCGGCGACTTTGCGTCCCTCAACAACCAGCTCATACCAGGAGGGGGAATCGAAGCAGGCCGCTGATCCAGCGGATGCGTACTTTTCCTTCTCCTCATCACTCGCAAGCTGCACCATTTCTGCGCCCAGTCCCAGCGCCCGAAATCCTTGCAAAAGCCCCTCGCTCAGCACGCGATAGGCTTCCGTCACATTGCGAGGAATGCCCGGATAGTCCTCGGCAACGATAATGCTATACGTCAGCTCCTTATCGTGTAGAACAGCTCTCCCCCCGGTTGGGCGCCTTACGAAGCCAATTCCCTCATTTGCTACCGCTTCCTGATCGACTTCCGTTGCCTTTTGGAAATAGCCAATCGACAGCGTTGCCGGATTCCATCCGTAGAATCGCACCGTTGGAGGAACGATGCCTTCGCTGTGTGCCGTTAGTATTGCTTCATCTAATGCCATATTTTCAGCAGGAGAACGATCTCCTGTATGTATGAATCGCCATGCCGTCATCTCTTTCTGTCACCCTTTCCCACTTTGCTATCCGAAGTCAACCTATATCATATCATAAAATCGTACATACTTACGATGTTAGAGTCGGTGGTGAGCCGCTGCCTGCTAATGAAATCCAGAACATAATCCCAAATGCAAGAGCTAGCTACTCCAAGTAATCAAATCTCCACACGGGAGCTACATTTAGTCGGTTATGTGGTTACTTCATGAGCCATAGCCGATAGTGTCAGAGACTTCTACTAACATGAAGCTGCAAAATGTGCAGCTAATTATCATCCATATTCATTTATAAGTCATTTACATGCATTTAGTGCAGCAAATATCCGAGATACAACGCGAAACGAGCCGTAACTGCCAGATTAGCTGCACTTTTTGCAACAATTCTTTCAAATACGCTGCTGCAGGCTGAATTTGATGCACTTTTTACATGAATTCAGGTTCCGCGCCACTTGGTGGACTTTATCTTCGACACCGTTCACGACAACTTCCATGGAAAAGTTATGAAAGCGCCTCTTCTGGACATACTAACACGTAATCGACGGAAAACTGGTGAGCTTGGAGCCATTACCCGCCTTTGAAACCCAGTATTGTTTCATTCTCAATTTTCTCACGAAAGCTCAGCTCATGCCTGCAAAATCATTTTTTACGAACTCAGCTCATGCTTACGAAGTCAGTTTTGCAACGCAAAACTTTAAGGAGGGCACATCGATGCGTCAACATGAACAGCAAGAGAACATTCGCCCCATTCATAATCAGCTTGACATGCACTTTGAGAGGGACTGGTTTACTGAGCTGGATAATCGTGTGCGCGGAGGTGGTCCATGGGACGACTGGACGCTGTACCAGCTAGCCTACGAATCGGAAGAATCGGGGCTTATTTCGACGTTTGACGAGATGCAGAGCCTCGTTCATCTAGGGCAGCTTGAACCTATGGCGCATCAGATTGATACGGCGAAACGTGTGCTTAATGAGATGCGTGGCCGGGCTATTTTGGCCGATGAAGTTGGGCTTGGGAAAACGATTGAGGCTGGTTTGATTTTAAAAGAATACATGATCCGCGGCTTGGTCCGCAAAACGCTTATCCTCGTACCCGCTTCACTTGTGCTGCAATGGGTTCGGGAGTTGAATAGCAAATTCGGCATTCCAGCTGTTGCTCATAAAAAAGCCTATATGTGGAAGCAAAGCGATGTCATTGTGGCCTCCATGGACACCGCCAAACGTGATCCACATCGCGAAATTGTCATGGGTCTTGAATATGACATGCTGATCGTTGACGAGGCTCATAAGCTCAAAAATAAGAAAACGACCAACTACACCTTCGTGAACGAGCTGCGTAAAAAGTATTGCCTGCTGCTCACCGCCACGCCGGTGCAGAATGACTTGAAAGAGCTTTTCAATCTCATCACCCTGCTCAAGCCAGGTCAACTGGGGATTCATAGCAGCTTCAAAACCAATTATGTAGTTGGTAAAAGGATACCTAAAAACGAGGGCCAACTTCAGCAGGAGCTCTCCAAGGTGATGATTCGCAATCGTCGCGGCGACGGCGGTGTTCATTATACAAAACGGATTGTTAGGAACATTCCACTCACGCTCTCAAATGATGAACAGGCACTCTACGATGGGGTAACGAATTTCGTTCGAACCAGGTACCAAGAGAGCGCCGGTGATCTCACCAGTATGCTCTCGCTTATCACGCTGCAGCGCGAAGTCTGCAGTTCCCGGGACGCTGTGTTCATTACACTCGTTAATTTGTTCAAGAAAACAGCTGAGGACTCGCCGCAACGCGCCAAAATATGGGAGCTTGTTGAGCTAATTCGCAGTATCAAATCGAACACCAAAGCTGAGACCACAATGAAGCTCGTCCAAGAAATTAATGATAAAGTCATCATTTTCACCGAATACCGCGCTTCCCAGGAGTATCTTCTCAACTATTTGAAAGAACATAAAATAACAGCTGTCCCTTATCGAGGCGGTATGAATCGCGGTAAAAAAGATTGGATGATGGATTTATTCCGCAATCGCGTCCAAGTCTTAGTCGCAACAGAAGCTGGCGGTGAGGGGATTAATCTACAGTTTTGCCACAACATGATTAATTTCGATCTGCCTTGGAACCCCATGCGGGTTGAACAGCGAATTGGCCGTGTACATCGGCTCGGGCAAACGCATGATGTCAACATCTATAACCTTTCCACTCGAAACACGATTGAAGAGCATATTCTTTCATTGCTTCACGAGAAAATCAATATGTTTGAGCTGGTTATCGGTCAACTTGACACCATCCTCGAGAAAATCGAGAAAAAAGGCTCACTCGAAACATCGTTGTTCCGCATGGTCATGGAGGCAGGCTCCAGCGAGGATATACGAAGAAAGATCGATGAGCTAGGTCACTCGTTTATCGAGGTCAAATCGGAAATTGAACAAAATCCGGTATACGGGGCAGCCTTCCAAGGCATTCTTGATGCTGTTGGCGGGACGCAAACCATCGAGGTAAGGCCATGAATAAACGCAACATTCACACGTTCGTCATGCGTTTTCTTGAAGCTTATAACTGTACGATTCTAGAGAAATCACCAACTTACGTTACTGCAAAGCTTTCTCCTGAAGCAGATAGAGAGATGACAGGTCGCCCTTATTATTGGAGCTTCGTAGAACGTACAGGGGCTGCAGCCGAAACGATGACCTATAAATTCATCTTCGATCCTGAACAGATGAAGCTGGAGACGAAAGCGAAAACCGCTGCAACTGCTGTCAAAAGCCCACCTTATGTGGGGACGCCTAGCCAAGGCCAAGGCCAAGGTCAGGGCCAGAACCAAGCTCCCCAGACCGCCTGACGGAAATTCAGACAGCATTCTCGGCCGCTATTTCGGCTTCGTACCTACGACTGTCATCTCCCAGCGGCTTCCGCAGGACGAAGTGACCTTCGGCAGCAGGCGTTTGGAACAAATGTTTACGATTGTCCGTGAACGCGGACGGTTCGTTCATTTGTTTGAGGAACCCTTCCCGATGAGTGCTACCTATCACGCTGCGCTTGTCTATGACACCTGGTTCTGCGTGAATTACAAGGTAGAGCTTGTTTGCGACCGCAAACGAAGCGAGATTCACTCTCTCGCCATACAACTGAATAGCGGTGAAATTCGCGAACATTTTCATAAACATATGCTTACCAAGAGTCTCTCTCCGAAGTTTCCTGCGAATAGTCACATTTTACCTGACACGATTTCACTGCCGAAAGCTATTAATGCCCTTGAAATGATGCTCGAGCGTAAAGTTAGTAGCTATGATCATTCTTGGGCCGACGAAGCTAACGAGCAGCACCGCAGCGAAATCGATCGTGTGGAAGCTTATTACAACGGTCTCCTGCTGAGCGCAGAACCTGACAAAAGAGACGAAATCGAAACCCAATGCCGCAACCGCCTGCAAGAAATTGACTGGCAGCACAAGCCTCGCATTGTCGTATCTGTCATCAATTGCGGTTTGTTTCATTTGAACGCCGGCCGAGCACCCAGGAACTGACGTCAGTCGCTAAAACATCGCAAAAATAACACTACAGGTTCTAACAATCTTTTTAAGGCATAAGAATTACAATAGGTTAATAGGTTCATACCACTAGAGGTTAACGATAGGTAGGTGAACGAGGATGAAGCTATGGACAAAATGGACAGCGGCATGCTTCATTAGTTTGGGCAGTTTATTATTCATACCGCTCCAAACCTCTGCCGGCGACTCCATAGAACGGACAAGCTATACGCAGACGGCAAGGGAAACAATAGCTAGTCATACAGAGACGAAGCCATTACCAGATTTGCGGAGCGAATCTACTTTGACCGCTACGATCAACACTTGGCGAACAACGCTCGCGCGAGAATCGGGGTTTGAACGCTGGCAGACGGCAGTTTGGAACAGTTATCCGCTCGGACCAGGCACACATGGTTGGGTGGTTATCCTCACCGATCATGGACAGGATGTTGGCTACATGATCGTACATGCCACGGACAACGGCTCCTTCCGATTAACCGAGTACGGAACTGGTAACAATCCGCTATTCAGCTTGACCACGCTGTATCGTTCTTTGGTACAGCAGGAACTCATTCCAACTACTACTTCTTACTCTGATTTTGTTCAAAATGAAACGATTATTTTAGACCGACTTTACATGGACCAGCTAACCGCTGTGTGGAAAATAAGTTTGCAAGATCAAACGTACTATTTGGATGCCAAATCCGGGGAGCTGCTTCCGCTCAAAGAGGACCCTACCCCGAGGATAAAGGAGGATCGGCCAGTCGCAACCGATTTGTCAAGCAAAGCTCAAACGGCGTTATTTCCCGCCTTTGATCCTTATGATCGACTCCCCTGGGTCCAAGGCAAACCGCTTCCAGTGACCACACTGAGTGAGCTTCAAAAAGCTTTAAGCCCGCAAGCAAAGTTAACTTATGTCACTAAGCTCTATGATGGTCAAGTCACGCTGCCGCTCGCCATTCTTGGTTATCAACAATGGGCAGCTGGGGATTCCTATCTGATTTTAGATCATGTTGGACCACGTTATGTGCTGCTGGAGAATGCTTTAAAGCTAGGACATATTTTTAAGTAAAAAAAGCCTTAGACCGCTATTTTCAGATGTCTAAGGCTTTCCGTATTATTTCCAATTAAAATCAATAGCTTTTAGAAAAGCTTTAGCTAAAATGGTATGTCCTACGTTGTTCGGATGTACACGATCCCAAGCGATATAGGCTGGGTAGTAAGCCTGGAGAACTGGTTCGAATGCAGCTTGCGTATCCACGAAAAGGGAGCCCGTTTCTTCGGCTATTTGTTTCACGACTGCCCCGTATTGATCCATTTTGGAACGCATCGCATCTTGCGGATTCGGCTCTATGTAAAAGGGTGTCATCAGTACAAGCCCTTTGACAAGCGGACGTGTCTGTTTGACTAGCTCTCTTAACGTCTTTTCATAAGTCGCAATGTCCACATGCCTTTCCTTTTGATGCGGTACGTCAAAATGCCTCCATACGTCATTAATACCGATCATGATCGATAACCAATCGGGCTTCAAATCGATGACATCGGTTTGCCATCTGTCTTGGAGATCAAGCACCGTATTGCCGCTAGTACCCACATTAACGGTCCTAATTTGAAGCTCTGGATACGTTGCATTGATCAACCCGTCCACGATAGATACATAGCCTTTGCCTAATGCTCCGAATAATCCTTCGCCAATCGGTCTTGATCGTTCGCAATCTGTAACCGAATCACCAATCATGACTAGTTTATTGTTTTTCTCAAATTTCATTGTGACTTCTCCCCCCAATTTATGGTAGTTTGTTCATTTTGACTATATTCGATATGCAAACTAAAAAACCTCTCGCACCAATCCTCCGGATGAACGAAATCTCCCGAATATAGGTGAAGAGGCTTTGTCATTTTACTTTTTGGGTTTTGCCTGATCAATCAGCATCCGTGTGGCCAGCGGCAGCATGCCGAACCAGCGTGTTTGCCAGCTTTCCCGCTGTTCCTTGCTCATGGCTTTAACTTGCTGACGTACTTCCTTGGGTGTTTCTATATACGTGACGACTTGCTGCGTTATGTACTTAACCAGATCATCGCTTTTTGCCATTTGTCCACCTGCCTTCTATCCCTATTTTAACCATAGAGACAGGGGCTTAAACTCACAAAGACAGGTGGATGAAGGGATTAACCGAGTTTACCGCCACTCTCTGCAATGATTTTATCAGCAAATGATTTAATCGTACTGCAACCGAGCAGCATCGGTTTATTATCACACTGCAATAACAAGGTTTGAGCGTTCATATCCCATGCATATTGAAATCCGACATTCATGCCAACCACCGTAATCATGAATTTGCCTTGTGCTGTATTAGGAATCGTAATACCCTGCTTTTTGCCGACTTGTTGTAAGGCTTTGAATACCGAAGACGAAATCCCTCTATACGTCCAAGTGCTGCAAGCCGCCATAGGTCATCTCCTCTCTCCCCGTATAGGATCATTAAATTGTATGAACAGAGAAAGGAAATCGTGCTTGTTTCTTTAAAATCCATTGATCGTAGCACCGTCTAACACGTCTATTCACAGTATCCAAGCATACACTAGATCAAGTAGAGAGAGAGAGAGGTGTTAGCTTGGATGTGGCAAAAGATGCTGCTAACGGAGCAGCTAGAGATTCAAATGGACGAATCTAATCATCTATTCGAGGTCAGATTGAGAAGAATCGAACAGGAGGATACAGCGGCCGTTCGATTGAACCATGCTGAACTCATCCAAATCCTGCATACCCTGCTTGAAATTAATCGAAGCTTTCGTGGAGACATCTCCTATTTTCATTCCGTTCAAGTAATGGTCAAGCCATAGCTCGATCTCCTAAGATAGCTTCAAGCAAAAAAGCACCTTCGATTCCCACCCAGCGGTGAGAGACGAAAGTGCTTTTTTGGTATCTCAAACGGTCAACTTAATCCCTGTTTAATCCAACAATGGACGCAATGAACTTTAAGATATACAGGAAGAGATTAATAAAATCGAGATAGATATTTAATGCTGCAAGTGGAACCTCTTCCGCGGAAACACCGTTTCGGTATTGTGCCACATCGTAGAGAACCCAACCACTGAATATCAAGATGCCGATCATCGACCATACTAGGTTCATCACAGAACCAAAGTTAACGAACATACCGACCACACTCATGAGCACAAGCCCAATCGTTCCTGCGAACAAGAATCCGCCTAGAAAGCTGAAATCACGCTGCGAACGGTGCGCATAGAAGGCAAGTCCGCCGAAAATGGCTGCTGTTGCGAAGAATGCGCCAGATACTACATTTGCGCCCAGCATGCCGCCATACGCCATGATGACTGGGTATAGAGTAACCCCTGAAATCGCAGTAAATGCATAAAGAAAGCCATATCCGATATGTTTGCCGCGAATACGAATGATGATTGCTGCCACCAGCATGACCACCTCAGCAATGACGAAAAGCATAATCATCGATGGCGGAACGACAATAGCACCGATCAATGTCCCTAGGAAAGAAACCAACAGGGAAATTGCAAACGTTTGAAGCACATGAGCAAAACTGCCAGAATGCGTAGCCGTAATCGTTCTATCCATGAAACATCAGCCCCTTTGTATGGATGTACAATCTATACTATGTATTATACCTACTTTTCATGAAAGTCGCTACACACCTATGCGTTCAAAAACAAAACAACCCCTTCAGACATATCTGAAGGGGTTGTTGCTTGGTATGCGATCAAGAGGACTCGAACCTCCACGGGGGTAAGCCCACACGGACCTGAACCGTGCGCGTCTGCCAATTCCGCCATGATCGCGTATGGGGCTGCTCTATAAATAAAGTCATATGAGCTGCGACAAAATCTAATATAACATGGGAAATGAGAGCTAGTCAACGGTACTTTTTACAATTCGTGAATAATTCATCCCTTCACTCCTAACCCTATTCGCAAAGGAGGAATGACTATGAATGAGGAAGAAATCAACGCCTTGGAGCCGAAATATACAGGCAATCAAAAGGATCTCACAGAAGGTGAAGCTGAAGCTATCGTGCATGATCCTAACTACAAAAGCGAAGATGAAGATGAATCTGGTCTAGGCACGATTGCAACTGCTGCTGCCTACGGAGTTTTCCGTAGATCTTAAATAATCACCCAAATGAAACATGCCCTGCTTATCCATACAGGATTAGTAGGGCGTTTGTTCATACAAGTGACCGGATTGCATGATGGCTTCGTATACCGTTCTACCGATCAAATAACCTAGCGCGGTCGCTGTACCCGCGTAATTGTAGGTCTTACCGCGGCACGTTGCAGCAATAAGTACGGCATCGGTTGTCGTTCCAGTCGCTGACTGGCCCTCAACAAGGATGCCTAATGCTTGAAGAGCCGCAGCTTTAGCCTCCGTTGCGGTAATAACAGCATTAACCATGGCCGCATCGGTTAAGCAACCGTTGATAACGACAATCGTGTTAATTGTTCCAGGATATAGGGAAGCGGCAGGAAGTTCAGACTCCTGCTCTTGCTTTATTCCCCAGCCCCACCGTAACCCATGAACAAACATGAAGGGGCTCCTTCCCTGGCTTCATCGCAAGTTTCTGACCGAATTCGCTGGTATCACCGTCTTCGCCCATTTCCCAAGTTAGGCTGCTGTAGCCAACGTCCTTTACCTTCGCCGCGGTCAGCATACCCGCTGTTTCTTGAGGATTCAAACCCTCACGCTGGATGAATTCGTCCATCTCACGAAGCGGATCAGCCTCATTATACAGCTTGTCCACTTGCCGATTCATCATCACCTTATGCATGCCGAATCCACCGCCCCACGGCGAGGAATTCAGCGTTCGCAACGGATTTTCGCTGCAAATCCGCAAGTACGTACCTTGATGAGAACTTATCAAGTCCATGCGAATACCAGAGATAGGAACCTCCATTGATCCTATCCATGCATCCTTATTCGTCATCGGAAACGCCATCTGGTTCGATAGGATCCTGCGGAAGCATGAATTCGGGAGGTCTTTCGTTCTCGTATGGTTGATAGATATAATTGCGTGCAAGCTTAACGACTTTGCGGTTTTTCTTGCGAATTAATACACTCTCATCATCCCAAGCAACTACAATTCCACGCACATCATTCGTTGGATTGACGTCCCGTATAACACGCAATAATGTGCTCTCAACTCTATATTGATCAAGCTGTTCTTCCGATATCATCCTCTTACCTCCAACATTTCAATGTACTTCTTTAGCATACACCAATTCGCATTTAGATCAAACTTTACATAAAACCGCTTTACGGAGGTTAACTTAACTAATGACGGAACAAAGCTTACATGAAAAAGCAAACTTACTCCATGGGAGGTTCTATAGTGGATAAAAAAACGTACTACATCAACGTTGGCACGGGGGAAGTTCTGGAAGACAAAGGAGCACTTAATTTCGAGTTCGAAATTTCAGCAACCGAAGAAGAAATTGATAAGCTTCAAGAGCTTTTCGAGGAAACCGATAACTCCTCACAAGGCAGCTATGCAACTTCTTGGCTTCCTTGGAAAGTCTATTACTCTAATGAGATCAATCAAGAATACGATTATTATTTAACTGAAGTGTATCGAACCCTTCACAAGCTCGGTTCCGAACAAACGAAAAGGCATATTGAAAGCATGAACATTCTGGAGAATGGCGTTTGAGTCGGCATTTTCCCAAAAATAGCGAATCGTAGTTCCTCAATTCAACAAAACTAAGGTAAAGCCAAGAAACCAACTACAACTTAGATCATAGAAAAAGGCCAACGAATCCGCATCGGATCCACTGGCCTCTTCCTTATATGGGCATAAATTAACTAACGTGTTCCTTCGAATCATTCGTTTCGAACCAGAAATCAAGGACTTTGCTAGACATTACGCGCTTCTGAATATATTCCACTTGTGCGGCGGAGAAATGTTGTTCCCATTCGATTGTCAGTTCTGTGCAGAGCTTTACGATCGTTAACAACTCGGACCATGCTACATATCGTTTGTACCAGAAAAATTGAGGGTGTTCGATCATATACGGATACAGGTCATCAAACTCTGTATGCTTACAATCAAGCGCACGTTCAAAATGTGTTTTGGCTTCCTCAAGCTTTGTCATAAAATATTCAATGGAACCATTTTCGATACCCATAGATGTCAGCCTCCTCTCATACCATGTATTCATTATAAAGGATAAATCAGTCTGAGGGAAGACATGAACAAATTGTAAAATCAGTTAAAAGTGATTTGCCCATTCGCCAGCGAGGAAATACGAGCTAGGGATTCCACACGAATTCCACGTTCTCGAATCGAGCTTCCGCCAGCTTGGAATGATTTTTCTACCGCAATACCGACACCAACCAGCTCCGCTTCCGCTTTTTCAATAATTCGAATTAATCCGCGTGCAGCGTCTCCATTAGCGATAAAATCATCGATCAGCAGAACTCGCTCGCCTTTGTGAAGCAAATGAGAGGATACCATAATGTCAGTTACAATCCCTTTGGTAAAGGAAGGCACACGCTCGCTATAGGTATCTTGATCCATAGTCAACGTCTTCTTCCGGCGTGCAAATACCATGGGAACCTCAAGATGTAAAGCTGTCGTATAGGCAATCGGAATACCGGACGATTCTACAGTAAGCACCTTGTCTGGCTTCGTTTCTCTAAATAATCTTGCAAATTCTTTCCCCATCTCCATGATGAGCACAGGATCAACTTGATGATTAAGTATGGCATCCAGCTTTAGCACTTGATCAGATACGACTACACCGACCTCTAGGATCCGCTGTTTTAACAATTCCATGATTCTAGCCCCCTAAGCCTGTCTATTATGAGTAAGTTACCATATTGATGAAGTAGGTTTCAAGTCCCAATTTATGAATATCCCCTTTCGACGTGAAACTTTTACTCTGTAGTAGGTGTCTATATGTATATAGGGTTCAGCATTTTGAGATTTGTCTACAAATGCTCACATTTAGGTACCTTGATGCATTGAAATAGAACCAGAAAACAGTATGATTAGTAATGTTGTATTTTTTCACTTCAATTATTCGGCAGAAAGGATAGATGACGATGAACAACCTGCTTAGACCTATTATGCTTGGCTTTGTGCCAGTTGCATTAGCTTCATTACTGTTAGCTGGATGCCAAGAGTCATCTGCTCCTTCCGGACAGCCTACTATAGATCCAACTAACCATGCACAAAATAGTTCCAACGCAGAAAGCACACCTCCTGCGATCGCAGTGGCAGCAGCGACGGCAGCACCTTCACCAACGCCGGAAGACACGGCGAAGCACGAGGCGCAAGTCGCAGGTACGTCCAAAACGGATTTGACCGACATCCCGGAACAATCTGCGACTGCGAAACAAACGGCTAAGCCGAAGATTAAAGCAGAGGATGCCTATCAACAGGAGAAACCAACATTGATGGGCTTGAAGCTCGGAACGAGTAAGGACGTTGTGCTCGAACGTTTTGGGAAGGCGAAGAAACAATTCGTGATGGATGCCGATGAAGACGCCATTCAAGTCTATGATTTCACGGATTTCTCCGTAGGCTTCAATAAGAAGAATGTTCTTGAGTTCGTTGACGTGCATTCTACTGAGATCGATCCAGGGCTTCGTGGCTTGCGCCTTGGACAGAAAGTCCAAGATGCGATAACAATTCTGGGCAAACCAGACACCAACACAACCTATGTTCTCTCCTATAAGTCACAGGGAACACTGCTTAAGCTCGATATTGATCCCAAAGAGAGCACCATCCAATCGATTAAGCTTTTCGCAAACCATTAATTCGCAAAGAATACGAACTAAGACCATGAATGCTCCTATTTTAGGATGACACTCATGGTCTTATTTCATGTGTATGGGGATCAAACCGCTCCCCGCTTTCGAAATCGGAAGTAAAGGGCCGTTCCAACAATGGCTATAACCGCCATACTCAATAAGCTTATTCCCATATATTTATGTATTAATTGAAATAAACCTTCCAAATTACTGCCAATAAAATGCCCTAATGTTAAAAAGGTTGTACACCACAGCAGCGCTCCTGTACCCGCAAAGAACATATATTTATAGAACTTGACCCCGCTTACACCCGACAAATAGCAGGTGAAATGACGAACCCCGGGTACGAAATACCCAAAGAATACCGTCCAAAGTCCATACTTTTTAAACCAACCCTCCGCCCGTTCAATCCGATTCGGTGTAAGCTTGAACCATTTGCCATACCGATAAAGAAAGGGCTTACCCACACGATGACCTATTAAATAACTGACAACCATCCCAGTCATCGTGCCAGCGTAAATGACAAGTAACGTTGTTCCAAAATCAAAGGGACCTCCAAGCGCCGTTAACGAACCCACGAAAGCCATGAGGGTTTCATCTGGTACGGGTACTCCAACAATTCCAGCAGACAGCAAAAGGTATAAAGCAATATATCCATAATGACTTATGAAATCATATAGAAATTCCTTCACAAAAGACTCACTCCCGCTTTTGTACTTCGTCTCATTCATTCCCATTTTAGCAGAAACGATAGCTTGCCCCAAGTTCCAGTCATGCACATGGGATCTCTAACATACCTTGTACTATATCAAACGAAAGAAAGCGGGGCAATCTATGCGAACAGGTTCACAGATCGTCCGTGTTGCCTTTACCTACATTGGAACGGTTGTTGGAGCAGGGTTCGCTTCTGGACAGGAGATCCTGCAGTTTTTCACACGTTACGGCTGGCTAGCCTCATTGACGATTGCTTTATCCAGCATCCTTTTCATCTGGATTGGCATTAAACTCATGCTGATGGCTCATGATCTGAAGGCAACGTCTTATGAGGATTTGAATCGGGCTATTTTTGGTCAAAAGATCGGCAACGCGATTAGCTTGTTTATGATGCTCGTTCTTTTTGGGATTACAACCGTCATGCTCGCCGGAGGCGGAACGGTTTTTGAGGAACAACTACACCTCTCATACCAAACAGGACTCTTCGTGACATTAATACTCGCCTATTTCGTATTGTCCCGTGGAATTGGCGCTATTATGACGGTGAATTCCATTGTAGTTCCCATCATGCTGCTCTTCAGCGTGGTCATCGTCGTTTATACGTGGCACTCGCCAGCATCAGGAAACTGGCTGCGCATTACAAGTGATGATTCCTTAGGAAAAATATGGTTCGCACCTTTCCTCTATACCGCTTTTAACTTAGCGATGGCCCAAGCCGTGCTCGTTCCAATGGGAGCATCCATTCGCGACCGATCCGTTCTTTACTGGGGCGGACTGCTTGGCGGTGCAGGCATTGGACTGCTTCTGCTATCTGCCCATTACGCACTCTCTGCGCAAATGCCAGGTATCGCACAATTCGAGATCCCAATGGGAAATATTATTAACCGACTTGGATCCGTACCGCAAATTGCTTATTTGCTCGTCATATACGGTGAAATTTTCACGACCTTTATTGCTGACGCCTACGGCTTGTCCCAGCAGCTTCAGCAGCGCATGAAACTAAACCCAAAGGTTATTCTGGTTAGTATCCTAATGCTTAGCTATCTGGTCAGTCAAATTGGGTTCAAAATATTGCTTTCCGCCTTGTATCCCTTATTTGGCTTTATCAGTGTTGTCTGGCTCGTTCTGATGATCTGGCGCAACCGTAAGCGTGCGATGTAGGGCGCCTGACTGAATAAACCCAAGTACGACAACCAATCGTGCAAACAGCAGAAGCATGCCCATAGCAGAAATAATGATTCCTGTGAGCAGGTAGGAGAAATGGAAATTAGCTATGACCGTTTGGTCTCTCCAAACAGCAAATAGCTCGGCTAATAATAGTAAAAGACCGATGATAAATAATAAGATGACCGCATAATCAATGGCCGTCCATTTTGAAAAGTATTTGACGGCAATTTCTACCTGACCTGCTGGTTTTGGTGCTGCCGCCTGCTGCTTCCAAAGCTGATGAACCATCCAAGCTGTATAGATGGCAACCCCTGTTACAAAAAGACCCAGCAAGCCACCTATAATGGCTAATAGCATGTTCATAAAGCTGCCCCCCTTTAAAACAATCATTATTACTGCTAGCCATGACGCAACCCAAATATGAGAATAAGCGTTAATATGAAACAGAACACGGGAAGGGAATAAAGTAAGGGGAGAAGCAGCCAACTTGGAAGACCCATGGCTGGAAGCCATAACAGCTGCAGACGCTTTTCTCCAACATGACACTCTTCTTCCATGGATGATTTGACGGCTAAAGCCTCCGATGCCCCTTCATTCCACTCGATCTTCCCCTTCTTCCATCCGACGTGATAGGTAATTTCCCGATGCTCTTTCTTCTTATCGTCTCCTGATTCCACTTCCGATTCCTCCATTGCTAACGCTTCTACAAACGAATTAAACGATTTCCTGGTATAACTCTTGCTGCCGCATCTCGCACGTGACCGTGACAGGTAAAGAGCAGCACTTGATGCCTGCTGCTTACGTCTGCAAGTACACGCAAACTGCTCTCCATTCGGTCCTCATCAAAATTGACGAGAATATCGTCCATCACCAGCGGTAAAATAGCCTTCCCAGCATACTCTTGGGCGAGGGCAAAGCGCATGGATAAGTAGAGCTGCTCTGCCGTTCCTCGACTAAGCTGACTTGTATCAAGCGACTCTCCATTCGCTCTTATTGCTACTAAACGCTGCTCGCCGAATGGCGCTTTGACATGAGTGAAGGCACCGTTCGTCATCTTTGCAAAGTAATCCGAAGCTCGCAAGAGCACGCCCGGCTGCCGTTCATGCTCATAAACATCACGGGCTTTCTTCATCAGCAGTGAAGCGAAGGAAGCTACAGCGTATTGATCTACTTGCTGACGAATGGTCGCTCGATAAGCTTCAGCTTGAAGAAGATGATCGGCATGTTCCGCCCCCTGCTCCAGCTTCTCAATTTGCCCCGCTAGCTTGCCAACAACCTCTCGAAGTTCATTCGTTTCACGGGCAGTATCGGTTAGTTGATCTTGAAGGGATGCCATTTGAAGTGCGATATCCTCTTCACCACAGGTTTCCAACAGCTCCGTGTAGCTGGCAAGTAAGGAGCGGCTAAGTAACGTTTCGAGCGAGGACTCCAGCAATGTTTGTTCTTCCATTAATTTCTTGCGTTCTTCCTGCTCTCTCTGATGAATACGCAGTTCTTCACCGCCACTTGCAGAGGCTTCCTGTAAAAGTTCTTCCAACCGAGCTTGTGTACGCTGCTCGTTGGTCTGTAGAAGCTGCAGCTCTTGCTCGGTTTCCGAATAAAGCTTCTCGTCATGCTTCTTCTCCGCAAGCAACTTCAGTTGTTCTTGCTCATGTTCTTTCCAGCGTTTGAGAGCGAATACGGGGTCTTGTCGTTCAGCCGCAATCCGTAGGAGTGAACCGACTGTTTTTTCGAAGTGATCGATGCTTGTTACTAATGTCTCAAGCTTGGACGCCAGCTTCTGAAGCTGACGAAGACTCTCTTGCCCCTGCTCAATCGTTTGGATCGTTTCTAGCAGGGCATCTGCAGATAACGGCATACTTAGTCCCAGCGATTGCAGCCAATGAGTCCAATCCGAGTAGAGCTGATCTGACTCCACAATAAGCTGTTCCAAATATCCGCTGCGCTGAACTTCTTGTTGCCGAAGAGATTGCAGCATCTCCTTCGTATCCTGCAGCTTCTCTAGTTTACGAAGCTGCTCGCTGCGTTGCTGCTTATTTTGCTCAGCTTCACGCATCCAAGCATCCAGTTGAGGCTGGAGCACCTCAAGAGGCATGTCTGCGGAACGGCCTAACGAATGAGCAGCAGATGCTGCCGCAGCTTCGCCATAGCCCGATTGCTGCTGGGCAAATGGTTGGATTTGTTCATGCAGGCGGCGCTCCAGCAAGCGAAGTTCCTCACTAACGCTTTCATCCCTGATCGGGGATGAAGTCATCGCTCGGGAGGAGCGATTCTCATTCGACCCGCGATCAGAAACCAGCATATAGAGTGCAGTACCAGCAAACAAAAGAAAAGCACAGAGAGCCGCTACCCAACTGCTCTGCCATAACAAGAATAATGGCGTCAAGACGGCTAATAATCCGGTTATCACTATGAAGCGCTGACGAAGTCTCCGTGAAGCTGTTTTGCCTGCTTTCGCTGCTTCTTCCAGACTAAGCTGGAACTGATTTTCAACAGCAGCACGTTCTTTTTGATGCGCTAGCTCTCTCACAAGCAGCTGCCACCTGGCATAATCTCTCGCTATTTGGTGCAAAGTGGAAGAAGGGTCATCTCCTCCCCAACCGGGAGAAGCTGAACCATCCGTTCTTACCCCGCTTTTATGTAAATCGGCTTCCAAGCTCCTTACGCTATCTTGGACGTTTTTGACCTGCTGCTGCAGACTCTCCAGCTCTGTTCTGACGCGCAGCTCACTCTCTTTGCTCTTATAAAACCGTTCTTTGTAAGCTCGCACCTGCTCACGCAGCGAAATCGTTACCGAGAAAGAGGCTAAATCCGTCTCCTCCCAGTGAACATCTATTTGTTTAAGCAGCCTGTCTACCTGCGCGCGTTGGTGCTCATGCTCCACGCGCAATTGATCCACGCTGCGTTTATTCTCTTCATACGCGGCTGCTTGCTCCAGGCAATGATTTAGCTCCAGCTGATGTTCGAGCAGATCAGACACAAGCTCTATCGCGCCCAGCTGACTCGTCAAGCTCATCTGCCGCAGCAAGAGCCGAGCGCGCTCCGCATGGATGCGCTCCAGCTCTGCCTCGAGCGCATCCAGCCTCGCCGAGGCATGCTCGGGGAAGCCCGCCAGCGCAGGCAGCGCCGCAAGCTCCTGGCCGATCTGGCGCAAGCGGATCCATCCGCTGCGCGCTTTGCCGGCCAGGCCAAGCCTGTGCAGCTCCGCGCGCAGCGACTCCTGCTGCCCCTCCAGGGCAGCAATGCGCTCCGCAGCTAGGCGGCGCTCCGCCAGCAGCCGATCGTAGTCGGCTGCCGGGTCCCGGCTGCGGCGCAGCGACTGCTCCAGACCCTCAAGCTCCTTCAGGAGACGGTTCATCTCCTGATTGCGCCCGCGGGGTCTGTACAGGCCGTCGGCCTGCGCCGTCAGCTTGCGCTCGGCCTCCATGATGGCCGAGCCGCTCACACCAAGCCCAGCGCTATACAGATAGCCGCTGAGCTCGTCCGTCTGCAGGGTGCGCAGCTCCTGCAGCTCGGTTAAACCGAAAGCGAACAAGCTGCGGAAGAGGTCGGCCGATAGGCCGCCCAGCAGCGTGTTCAGCAGCTCTTCGCCCCCGGTGGTGCCGTCACCGAGGGTGACCTTGACGAGCCCCGCAGAGGCTCGTCTGCCGCCGGCGGCGGGCGCGTCATAGCGCTCGACGCGAATGAGCTGACCCTGCTCATCGAGCAGGGTTAGCGCGCCTCCATGGGCGCCGCCGCCCAGCGGCTCATATCGTTCCAACCGGCTCTGACGAGTCGGGAAGCCGAACAGCACCGCGCGGACAAAGCCCATGAGCGTGCTCTTGCCCGCTTCGTTAGCCCCGTAGAACAGCACCAACGGGCTGTCCGTATCAAGCTGCCGCTCGCGCAGGTTGCCGAAGCCTTGAACCTGCATGGATACGATTCTCATCCATGTCCCCCCCCATCCGCGGACAGCAGGTCCGCGGCTAATTCTTGTGCGGCGCGCAGCCACTCGCGCAGCCGTTCGGGCTCTGCCGCAGCCGGGTTACCAGCTGCTTGCGGCAAACTCTGCAGCGCGGCCAATGCCTCGCTTGCAAACAAGGCAAGCGCTTCGTCGTCGCCTTGCAGCGCAGCCGAATACCGCAGGAGGTCGCCTAGGAAGCTCTTCTCCTGCTGTAAAGCCTCGAGGTCGAGCTCACTTGCCGTGCGGTCCTCGATCAATTCCACCCAGACGAAGCGGCTTCGCTCATCTTCGTCCTCACGCAGTTCAGCGGTCAGCTCCTGAAGCGCCCGCCCTTTGCGCAGCAGATTATGCACCGCGCTGCGCCCTTCTAGAACAAGACGGACGACGGCAGCTCTGCCGTCCGCCTCTGCCCGAATCCGCTCGAGCTGCTCCCCGCCGGTCTTTCAATTCCTGCTCTGTCTGAATGCCTGCCACAGACAGCCGCTCTAGGAACCAACGAACCTGGTCCAACGCATGAAAGGTGAGCTCAGCTCGTCCATATTCAGACATATCGACAATGTAGCACCCGCGTGGTCCTGTTTCCCGAATACTTCGGCCCTGCAGGTTCCCTGGGTACACAATCGCCGGCTGCTGATGAAGCACATTCCTAGTATGTACATGGCCTAACGCCCAGTAGCTCATACCCGCTTCAAGCAAATCCTGCTTGCTGCAAGGGGCATAATTGTCATGACCAGGATCACCGTCGACATTCGTATGCAAAAGGCCGATCTGACAGACGTTTTCTTGACCTGCTCTAAATTTGACAGCTAAATTTTCCGTTACCGCCGAACTGCGATAGGAAATGCCATGGATCTGGGCAATGACGCCGCGATGCGGCTTTTCCACGCTAATCGTCTCCACTTGATCGCACGCAAAAAAATGGACTGCTGCCGGCCAATCCAGTTTCGCGGCACGTCCATCCTCCGGGTCATGATTACCATGAATAATGTAAGTAGGAATTCCCTGCATAGCTAATTGCTCCAATGCTTTCTGGAAGCGAATTTGAGCGCGCAAGGAACGATCGGATAAATCATAAACATCCCCGCTAATGAGTACAAAATCTACCTGCTCATGTATCGCTAAAGCTACGAGTTCCTTGAGCGCTTCGAATGTCGATTCCCGAATTCGCTCACGAACCCGTTCAGGCAGCGCCGACATGCCTTTGAACGGACTGTCCAGATGCAGGTCGGCGGCATGCATAAACCGCAGTCGTTTCATCGCTCTAACGCCTTCCTATTCAGCTTTTTGGGTCATTCTCACTCTCATCTTTATCCGAATGATCGACGACTTGATAGCTTTCATACACACTCTTAAGCTGCCGCAGCACTCGGTTCAAAGAGTAGGTTTTCTTCGCCTTCTCCCAGGCGGTTCGTGCTAAATTGTAGCGGAAGGTTGGATCAATGACGACTTTTTCCAAAGCATGGCTAAGCGCCATTGCATCACCAACCGGCACAAGCAAGCCGTTATGTCCGTGTTCGATTTGTTCAGCAATCCCGCCGACATCGGTTCCGATTAGCGCTAACCAGCACAGCGCAGCTTCCGCAAATACAGACCCGAATGCCTCCGCGCGCGATGGTAGAACAAATACATCAAAGAAAGGCATAAATTCTTCCGGATGCAGCATATACCCATAAAAAATCGTATCTTCATAAATATTATGCTGAATCGCGAGCTTCTCCAGCTCTTCTCGGCTTGGTCCATCTCCTATAATATGTAAAACGAAAGGATGACCGCGTTTTTTCAGCTCTCCGCAAGCAATCAGCAGCGTATCGAGCCCTTTGGCAGGCACTAAACGGCAAACGGTTATGAACTGCGTGACTTGATTTTCATGAGAAATCGGACGAAAACGCTTTTCGTCAAAACCATTTGGAATCACGCCAATCCGTTCACTATCCTGCACATATTCCGCCATATATTGCTTGAACGAATTAGAGACTGTGATCATTTGATCGACTCTTGCTTCAAGCTCCCCGTAAATTTGAGTAAGGAATTGATGCTCCACGCCATTCTCCTGAATGCGTCCATTCAAAATAAGCTCTCTCTCAAAGCTGGAGTGAATGGTTAAGATGACGGGTGTTTCCGGATAAATCTGTTTCATGGCAAGAGCCGCAATCGGATGATGGGCATGGATGATATCATATTTCTTGGAAATTCTCAGCTTCGTCCACCAAACATAATCCTTATACGTCTGAATGTATTTATCAACGATCGGGTTTCCGGCATACTTCCGCCAATCAAAAGTGACGAACTCCACTTCCTCAGACCCTTTGCCCCGAATCCGCTTAGGTAGCGAAAATAATTCCATTTCCCAGCCTTTTTTATTAAAACGGTCCAATATATAGGGAACCATGGATGACACCCCACCCGGCTGTTCCGGGGGAAAAACAATGCTTGCAAGATGTTCATTGCATGAGCCCCTCTCCCAAATCCTTGAGCTTACCTTCTTATTGTAACTGGTGTGCGCCGAATAGAAAAGAGAACACCTTCGAGCCCTTACAATCGATTCTATCCCTCTCTCGCATTTTCCTTTATAATAGAGTCATTACATGTCGAAAAACAGGGGATTTTGGAGGAAAGTATGAACGTTGTTGATCTGCTTTTCGGTGATTTCGCTTCATTATTATCGAATGCCATTATCGTTGTCATTGTTGCCCTTATGTTCGTAATCTCTCTTCGTTTATTTCTAGACCGTCGCAAAAAAGGCTACATGTCGATGACCATTTCACTAGTTATCGTAGGCATTCATTACCTTCTCCAGTTATATTTAACACTTAGCGGCATAGATACAAGCTTAACCGCCTACATGCTGCTGATGCTTAAAATAATTTCCTTCATCCTGATTAATATGGGGATCTATCAGTTATACAATCGTACGAATCGTAAACAGTACATATTCTTCTATGGCTTAATGATTATGGGTTTAGTTGTTTCTATCCTTCATTTCAGTGTGCCAAATATGTATAACGGCACGCATGAGCAAGTTAGATTGCTTCAGGATATTGGTCTCGAGCTCTACGTATTTGTCCTGATCTTTCTTTGTTTCTACACGATCCCGCCGTACATCGGCCAACAGATCAAATATCAAATGGCATTGACGGTTTACTTTTTCATTCAATCCGTCCACCTTGTCAATGCCTATATGTATGGGAACGTTCAGCCTTTGTTATCCATAGCAGCCAATGTCTTACCGATAATTTATTATTTTTTATTGTTTATGCTGCTATTTGAACGTGTCGTAGAGCTTATGCAGGCCATTTACAATTCATCCATAACGGACGGGCTTACCCGTCTATATAATCGCAAATTTTTCTATAACCGCGTTTCACAATATGTTGGACGGCATTTGCCCGTGTACATCTTGTTTAGCGACATTGATAATTTCAAGAAGCTAAATGATACCCAAGGTCATCAAATGGGGGACGATGTGCTCAAGCAAGTTGCGTTGATTATGAAAGAAGAAGCCGAGGAATGCGGCATTGCAGGCCGATACGGTGGTGAAGAGATGGTCGTCATGGTGACTGATCCTAGTGTCAAAATGGATGCGTTCGCAGAACGTGTTCGCAGTCGAATTGAGAAGGAAACGATTGTAACCGCAAGTATCGGCTACAGCAAGTATAAGAACGGCCTAAGTGCCGAGGAGCTCATCAAACAGGCAGATGAAGCCATGTATCGAGCCAAAACGAGCGGCAAAAATAAGGTAGTAAAGTATGCCTAATAAATAAGGGAAGTCCCCAGTAGCTATAGGGACTTCCCTTATTTATTGCGATAACTTATGTAAGTCTTGTGAATGACTGTTTACTTATGTCGTATTGTGATCTTTTTTTACAAAAGGACAAAAAGAAGAGCAATGACTGCAGGTAAACCCTGTACTAGCAAAATCGACCTTTTCGCTGTAGCCCCGCCATACAAGGCAGCAATAATGACACAGATCAAGAAAAAGATCTCAATGGAGCGACCTATCGATGCATCCGGATGAACGAGTCCCCAAACGAGACCAGCTGCAAGAAACCCATTGTATAAGCCTTGATTAGCAGCAAGTGATTTGGTTTCCTGGGCTTGTTCCTTCGTCATGCCGAAGGCTTTCAAACCACGGGGTGTCGTCCATAGAAACATTTCCAAAATTAGAATGTAAATATGCTCTATGGCTACGATGCCAACAAATAGGGAAGCTAACATAACTACCTCCTCCTTTCAACGTCATTTTACTTGAAAAGCTGTATTTTGGCTACAGAGCTGGTTATCTTCATCTCACTTATACTGCCTTATTTTCACGATCACGTATCTACTTACCTGGAAGTTAGCGTCACACCTTCAGGTAACTTAATCACCTATATGTCAGTTCTTACATTAATCGGGGAATGTCTCTATAATATAGATAGTTAGTAATGATCCCATATTGCACTAGGAGGTTAACAATCATGCAGTATCGCAAACTCGGTAACAGCGGTCTCAAAGTCAGTGAAATTAGTCTAGGCAGTTGGCTCACGTACGGTGGTTATGTCGGGGAAGACCCAGCCGTTCGTTCGATTGAACAAGCTTATGATTTGGGTGTTAATTTCTTCGATACCGCTAATGTCTATGAACGCGGCGAAGCAGAAAAAGTGATGGGCAAAGCACTCTCCTCTTATCCAAGGGAATCTTATGTCCTAGCTACCAAAGTTTTTAATACGATGGGCGATGGCCCTAATGATCGCGGTTTATCCCGCAAGCATATTAAAGAACAAGCCGAAGCCAGTCTGCGTCGACTGAATGCGGATTACATTGATATTTACTATTGCCACCGCTACGACCCCGAAACTCCGCTAGAGGAAACGTTGCGTGCATTGGACGATTTAGTCACACAAGGCAAGGTACTCTACATCGGTGTCAGCGAATGGACGCCTGCTCAGATTGTTGAAGCCTATGCCATTTCAGACAAGCTTCTGTTAGATAAGCTCATCGTCAATCAACCGATCTACAACCTTTTCAATCGTTACATCGAAAAAGAAATTATCCCGCTTGGCGAGGCAAAAGGATTCGGTCAAGTTGTCTTTTCACCGCTTGCACAGGGGCTTCTTACAGGCAAATACCGTGCAGGACAACCCATCGCAGCCGATAGCCGAGCAAGCAGCAAGAATTGGAGCGACAAGCAATTAAACGAAGCTTCTTTGAATAAAGTGGCACAATTATCTGGCATCGCCGATGAGCTTGGCATTAAGGTCTCTCAGCTTGCCATTGCATGGATTCTCAGACAAAACAATGTAGCAAGTGCCCTTGTTGGCGCTAGCCGCCCTGAGCAAGTTATTGAAAACTGCGCAGCTAGCGGCATCCGTTTGACGGAAGATGTGTTACAAAAGGTGGAAGAAATCCTTCAAGGATAAGAAGTACACTTATAGCTTGATGAAAATCCCTTACTTCGTGAGGGGTTTTTCTTTTTTTATTTCAATCATTTCTATTAACGTTGTTGTATTCACGAACCCTCACTCGCTTAAGGCGCGTTAGCGCCGGGTCCGAAGGACTTATCCAGTGCAGGGTTGTCTGCTGATTTCACTCCCTCGAAATGCCTCGGTCAGACCAAGGAGCCGTAGGCTCCGTAGCGTGAATATGGTGTTATGTGAAGTTACCGACATCCTGAAATCTCTCACAATAATGTTCTTTCTTCCAATTCTTTAATTGTTTTCACCCAGTTCTCGTATTCTTCTGTTTCCTCCCATAAGTCTTTCAGTTCGGATTCTAATAATATCTTCTCTAGTGCTTTTTGAGCGGTTACTAAAAGATTTGCTCCTTTTCCTTTATGTTCCTTTATCCATTCATTAAGTTTGTCATCAAATTCTTCTTTTCCCGGCCTATTTTGTAACGCAGCTAATATCTCAATTGCTCCAGTAGCAATTGCTGCTGTATCCGCATCTAAATAGTCATCTTCTAGTACCATCGTAATTGACTCCGTTATTAGGCTCAAATCTTCAGTCTCAAGTAGGTCTACTACCCAATCTAATACTGTATCATTTTCTAAATTTCCATATCCCCAGGCTCCCATGTATAAACAACCTCGCATTTCTTAAATTTTTTTGTTTTTATTGTTGCATTCGGGAATTTCATATAACGTTCTTGTATTCACGAACCCTCACTGGCTTAAGGCGCGTAGCGCCGTGTCCGATGGACTTAGCCAATGCAGGGTTGTCTGCTGAATATGCTTCATCGAAAATCCTCTTGCAGACCAAGGGGCGTAAGCCCCGAAACGTAGATACAGTGTTATAAGATGTCACCGCCTTCGAAGCCATACATGTCCTTCATCAATTTTCTATATTTTCTTTAAGTGCGTTCTCTATACGTTTTAATTAGTTGTTGTAATAATCCTTATAGGGTCTGTAAGTATATTAAAAAGTTTATAAGAATAATAAATGTGCACTAAAAACAACATCCAGAAAATTACTCGTTTCTTACGATATACCCAGAAATTAAATATACAAAATGCAATTGTTAGTAAAGTACCAATTATATAATATGGAAGTACATATGAAGTAGCGGGCTTTATACCAAATAGACTAACTAATTTCCCTAAATATAGAGTCGTATTCGTTGTGAGAAATATCCAATAAAGTATAAACAAGAATAAGTAAAAACAACAACTAACAAGCCAAAATAGCCCCTGGTTTATTCGTCTCACTTCGTCACCTATTTCTATAGATGTTAAAATTTTTTATAAGCACTTATGCTCTTATATGAATTTATCATAGCGGGGATTTCTTCTAAAGTTATTGGGTTCCCGAATCCTCACCGACTTAAGGCCGATAGGCCGGGCGCGATGCGCTAAGTCGGTGCAGGGTTGTCTGCCTGAGTCCACTTCTTCGAATTGCCTCGGGCAGACCAAGGTGCGTAAGCTCCGCAGCGGGAACATGGTGTTATATGACGTCACTGACATCTTTGAAATACTAAAATCTCTCTTCATAATCTTCGTCTTCATCAACTCGTTCATATCTTATCCAACTCATTTCATCTATCCCTACAATCTCTTTAAATTCATCAACAAGATTAAAGATATTATCCTGCTGTCTAAAATAGTTCGGGTTCAATATTGATGTCAAATTGTCGATTTGTTCATCCGTTAAATTGAATAGCTTAAAAGCTGTGATATTACATTCATCAAATAAAGCATTGAACGCTTTCTCCTGTAATCCATTCACTTCAATATATTTATTTATTTCATTATGATAGTCGGTGGTAAATAGTTCATATAAATCTTTATCAGGATAACGTTCTTCAAAAATCTTCATTATAAGTTCTTCGTCGAACTCATATGAAATTCTTAAACTAGCAACTTCTTTGCCCTCTGAAAAAATTCTATAGCCCCAAAAGTGATCACCATAATTACAAAAATATAGTACTGGAGCATCAATTGATAATTGATATATAAACGCCGGAGCTTCATGAAAATCAATATAATTATCTTCTCCGGTTAAAAATGCGACCCACTTTTCATCTAATACCTTAAGTAAAGAACCTGGAATGGCATGCTTTCTTATTGCTTCCTTATGAGATGCCAACAATAATTGTCCTGAAGTAAATTCGCTCATTTTATCTCTTCCTTTGTTCTTTAATTGGTTTTCAGTGATGTCAGATAACGTTGTTGTGTTCCCGAACCCTCACCACCTTAAAGGAGCGTAGCGACTGGCCGCGATGCGGTTAAGTGGTGCAGGGTTGTCTGCCTGATACTACATCTCGAATTGCCTCGGGCAGACCAAGGGGCGTAAGCCCCGCAGTGTAGATACGGTGTTATCAGATGTCTGTGCCTTCATCGAAAGACTTTCAAGTTTTTTAATTACATCTAATATCAAAACCAGCATCATACCCATCATCAAGAATCTGTATACTATATAATAATTTTTTGTTATTGCTTATTTCCTTAAAATTAACTTCAATATTTACTTTAGAATTCCCTTTAGCTGAGGGCAACTGTACATTACTATAATACTTAGTAATTTCATCTTTACTTAATGTTGTTTCAAATAGTTTTTCTGCGCTAAAATCACAATGATTACCGTTAGCCACTTGCAAACCCACAGATGAATCTCTAGATATTTTAACAGTTTTTGGTGGAACTGGGTAAGTAAATAAGTTCATTGAATACTTCTTTAAAGTAATATTGTTTAATATCGGGTTAATAAAAAATGGAGCGATAATTATTGCACCTAAAAGAATTGGAATAAGAAGTAAAGTAATAATTATTTTCATTATCGATTACCTCACTGTTATTAATAACAAGTTCTTGCATAGATTTCAGATAACGTTGTTGTGTTCCCGAACCCTCACCACCTTAAAGGAGCGTAGCGACTGGCCGCGATGCGGTTAGGTGGTGCAGGGTTGTCAGCCTGAATCCTCTTCCTCGAATTGCCTCGGGCAGACCAAGGAGCGTAAGCTCCGCAGCGGGAAAACGGTGTTAGCTGATGTCATTTGCCTTCTCTGAGTTACCCGCTAACTTGTTCTTTCAACTTGCTTTAGATAATAAATTATCCCTGCTCGATCCACGTTTGAAAACTGTAACGGATTGCTATCGATTAATTCAGATAGTTCCTTGATATTAATCCATCTAATCTCTATCGTTTCATCCCCGGTCTTTAATAATTCTCCTTCAGCTTTACATCTAAAATAATAACCTACTGAATCTATTGGCCCCTTTATTGTTTGATATGCCCCAAATGGTTTTATACATTCTACTTCGAATTCTGGGTTAATTCCAGTTGTATCAATTCTTGTATCTTCTCCTTCAATTTCAGTTATTTCTAGTCCGGTCTCTTCCCTTACCTCTCTTCTAAGTGCTTGTATTAATGATTCAAACGGCTCGATTCTTCCTCCAGGTAATTCAATCCTTAATGGTTCAGTAGGTTTATTTCTTGTTTGAATTACAATTTGTTTTTCATTATTAATTTCTCTTTCAATTATTGCTCTTGAGTTAACAAAAAACATATTATCAATCCCTTTCATTAGATTTTTAAAACGATTTCAATAATGTTTTTAATATATTCTTTGCACATGATTTCAGTTAACGTTGTTGTGTTCACGACGCCTCACCACCTTAAGCGAGAAGGGCGGCCGTGACTCAGTTAGGTGGTGTAGGTGTGTTTGCTGAATCTTCTTCCCCGAAATTCCTCTTGCAGACCAGGGCCGAACGGCCCGCAGCGGGAACACGTGGTTAGCTGATGTAATTGCCTTCTCCGAATCTACTTCCAATTCATTGTTCTATTGTTTTCAAATGTTCTTTCAATGGATTAATATGATGTTGATCATGCCAAATAAAATCCTTCATATATTGAGGTATATGAAATACGTTGCCGTCCCCATCAATATAATTCTCATAGACCATTTGTTCACTAAGTGCACTGATATCTTGAATAATCTTCTCTCGATAGTAAATAGCCTTCTCTATTAATTCTCTTGTGGTTATCGTCCTTCCATATACAATTACCTTGCTATTGAATTCATCGAAGTTCAAATGTTTGAGGGTTACTGGTTTATTAGATATAATTCTATCAATTGCCTCTTCATAAAATTACTTATCCCATAACATGATATGGCTTACTATATCCCTAATACTCCACTTGCCTTCCTCTAGGTTCAATTCCCAAACTGCCACAGGTAATTCTTGCAATGATCCAGTAAATGTAATCCATTTTTTGAATTCAGTTATCAATTCTTGAAGCTCATTGGACATAGCAAGATCATTCCTTTTTTTAGGTTTTTATAATTTGGTTTTAAATATTGCAATTATTTCATCTAACGTTGTTGTATCACGAACCCTCACCACCTTAAGGGACGTAGTCCCGGCCGCAATGCGGTTAGGTGGTGCAGGGTTGTCCGCCTGTTCCACTTCCCCGAAATGCCTCTGGCAGACCATGGGGCGTAAACCCCGCAGCGTGAATACGGTGTTAGATGATGCCTGCGGCTACTTGAGATACCCTCAAATATTCTTCTCATCATAAAACTCAACACAAAAAGGTTGCATTTCAGGTTTTAAACAGTACTCTATTCTTTGTCTGAAATCTTTCCATTCAACCTTTTTTAGTGCTTCTTCTATCGGAAAGTAGCCTGACTCCAAGCTTTCTGATGTTTGTATTAATTCTCCACCTATTGGCTTCGCTAAAAATAGGGTGTTACAAATTGAATTTCCTATATTCTGAAATATTCCGCAGAATTTTATAATTTCTATGTCTATTCCTGATTCTTCTTTTGTTTCTCTTATTGCAGCATGACTTAAGGACTCTCCTTCTTCTACTTGACCACCAGGCATCTCCCAGCCTCTTCTTGGTCCTTTGATAAGTAATAATTCGTTTTTGTCATTTATTACAATTGCAGCTGCCGAAACGATATGTTTTGGTAGATTCATCGCTTTACTCCTTAAAAAGATTTTTTATGTATTTATAATCTAAGGTATTTTCGTCTTTAAATGCTATCCGCAGGTTTCATTTAACGTTGTTGTGTTCATGAACACAAGAACCTTAAGGCAGCTTTAGCTGCCGGCCGCTATGACGATTAGGTTCAAAGGGTTGACTGCCTGATTCCCGCTCCCCTGAAATGCCTCGAGCAGACCAAGGCTCCGTTAGGAGACGCAGCGTGAATACGGTGTTATGTGATATTACAGTCCTCTTCGATCAACCCACAAATTACCCTATTCTTTCCATAGTTTTGTTACTTCTTCTAATACTAGGTCTTTAAAATGCATTTTATATATGTTAGGTTTCTTAGTTTGATTCAAGAAATCCAATCCGTAATTCGAATCAAAATAATTCATCATCAATGTCATTACATTTCCGTGTGTTCCAATAGCAACTTTCTTTCCTTTGTATTCTTCTAAGATATTTTTCAACACTACCACTGATCTATTCTGGCAAACAGTGTTAGACTCTCCTCCTGGCAATGCATAGTTAGGGTCATCAAACATCTTCTTCATAGCAGGCATAAATTCTTCATTAGAAATAATATAGTCTTCCCCTGAAAAGTGCCTTTCCCTAAGATCCTCAAATATCTTAATATCTAATTCTAACTCTTTGGCCAACCCTTCCAATGTTAGAATTGCTCGAGCATAAGGACTTGAAATAATTATATTTATTCCTTCGTCCTTTAATATCTCTATAATTGTTTCAGCATTCATCTTGCCCTCTAAGGTAAGTCCCCTAGTTCTTTCATTTCCTTCTGTATATGGTGACTCAGCATGCCTAACCATGTAAATAATGGTCTTCATATGACCCTCCTTGGATTGCTTCCATTATACTATTACTGTGATTTCACATAACGTTGTTGTATTCACGAACCCGAGAGGTTTAAGGAAACGTAGCGGACGGGTGGCTTCGCCACTTAGTCTCGCAGAGGTTGTCTGCCAGACTCCACCTCCCCGAAACTATGCCTCGGGCAGACCAAGGGAGCGTTAGCGACCACAGCGTGAATACGGTGCTATGTTATGGACCCTCTTCATCGAATCAACCCTCATATTTACTTAAAAATTCTGAAAATATTAGTTTTGTTTTTCTCTTCCTTCAAATCAATTATTATTACATACTTATCACCTTACGACTCCTGAATACTCTCAATGCCTAATCTTAAAGATTGTAATAAAACTGTTCTTTCTTTAGTTCCCTTATTATTTCTTAAATTTGGTAATATGCACTTTGCATAGTTTCTTCTTACTTCATTTTTAATTACTTCATTAGTTAGTAATCGAACGCTATTTATTGTGTTTATTATCAAGGTTGAAACTCCAGCTGCTATAATGTCTAATCCATATTGTGTAAATCCCGTTTCGCCTATCGCGTTAAATCCGTAAATAACACCTTTACTATTAATATAGAACTCGATCTTAAAAGGATCATATATGTCTTGATCTATTAGTTCTCTTTGAATAAGTATTTCATTTTCTACATCCATGAATTAACCTCCAAATTATTAAATAGGGTCTTTCACATACCGTTGTTGCATTCACGACGTCCCACCACCTTAAGGCCCGTAGGGCCGGCTGCGCTTGCGCAGTTAAGTGGTGCGGATGTGTCAGCCTGCTTCCGCTTCCCTGTTTTCCACTTCGGGCGGACCGAGGGGCGTTAGCCCCGATGCGTGAATGCGGTGTTAGCCGATGTTCCTGCCATCTTTGAATTACCCAACAATATCCTTCATGAACCACTCGTACATTTTTTGTTTCGTCCTTTGTGCGATTTCTTGGTCCCTCGAATTAATCCAAAGAAAAAGTGGCTTCTTAATAAAGCCTAAAAGATCGTTCTTAGTTTCCTCCAAGCTACAATAAATCTCTTCATATGTATATTCAATACAAAATAGTTTCTTTTTACTTGATTCTTCTGGGGCGTCTGACAAAACTCTAATAAAATTATCGTGATATGTAATTCCTGGGTATGGATCGTGTCCCATCCAAGGACTAATCTTATTATGAATTGAACTATGAACTTCTGCCCATTCTTCCAGTCCGCAACAACAACTTGGCATAATAGACCTATTCTCGTCATCAAAAAAAGCAATTCCACCGAGAATGGCTACTTGATCTTTCTCCAATAATTCGCGAAATGAATCTTTAAGGGATTGTTTCACATCGATATTGCTATATCCAAACAAATGCACCAAAAATAATTCTACGTCTTCTGGAGTACTACTTGATGATAAGCAAATATATTCTTTACGGTCTACTTCATTCTCAATCCAAACTGGACATTCATAATATGGCTCTCTTATAACTGGTTTTGTATAAGGCATGAGTTGACTACCACCTTAAAAATATTAGTGCAGGAATTTCGGCTAACGTTCTTGTATTCACGAACCCTAACCGACTTAAGACCGATAGGCCGGGCTCGATACGCTTAGTCGGTGCAGGGTTGTCTGCCTGATTCCACTCACCCGAAATACCTCGGGCAGATCGAGGGCGCCAGCCCGAAGCGTGAATACGGTGTTAGATGATGTACCTGTCTCCTCTGAATTACTCTCAAGATGTTCTTGTTACAATAATTATGAATCATTCGTTTTGAATTTCTTATTTAATATTCTTGTTATTATAATTGAGAGTATACTAATACCTGTAATAATTAACCCAATCTTCAAAATCATCTCAGACTTATAAACTTGCTTATTATATATCTCTATTAATTCCGGAGTTGGATCTGGATAAGGTAATAAAGGACCAAATGCAGGAGAAATAGTTACTACTAATATACCTATTCCAAAACAAAACCATTGTATTTTATTTTTTAATATACGCTTCACAGGCTGTTCACTCCCTGAAACTATTGTATATTTTTTTATGATTTAAGAATTTTTAATATTAATTTTACAGGTATTTCGTCTAACGTTGTTGTATTCACTAACCCGAGAGGCTTAAGGCGCTTACGCCGGGTCGAAGACTTAGCCTCGCAGTGTTGTCTGTCTGATACTACTTCTTCGAAATGCTTCTGGCAGACCAAGGGGCGTAAGCCCCGCAGCGTGAATACGGTGTTATCGGAAGTTACTGTCTTCTTTGAATTGACTCTCAAAAAATGGCTTTATTATTTCTTCCTTTGTGTCAATTAATTTTGAAATAATCTGTATATCTAATCCTTCTTCTATTCCTTTTTTGATTATCCTAATTTTGTCTTTTGCTTTCTCTACTACATATTCAAAATTCCTATCAAAATCAATAAAATCGTCATCTATATTCCCTTCTAAATCAAAAACCATCCTATAAATTCCAATCGAATTACCAAAAAAAATAATCCTTAGGTTACAATATACAAAGTTAGAATAGGATCTTATGTGAGTTAATTGTATTGAATAAATCTCTACACTTATTGATCTTGGATCAAGTTTACCTTTAAATGTGTCGTAAAATTCGGATCTATCTTCATTCTTCCAGTTATCTAGATACTCCCAGAATCCTGAAATGGTTTTTTCTTGAATAGAGTACTTCTCCGACCATTCTAGTAATTCTTTTGTGTTCATTTTTTATTCCTTTCAGTACAGTAATTTCCGATAACGTTGTTGTATTCACGAACCCTCACCACCTTAAGGACCGTAGGTTCGGCCGCGATGCGGTTAGGTGGTTCAGGGTTGTCCGGTTGAATAGGCTTCCCCGAAATTCCTCTTGGTGACCAAGGGACCGCCAGATCCCGCAGCGTGAATAAGGTGTTAGGCGATGTTGCTTAGTCCTTCGAATCTCTTACATTATCTTTAATATTTCTTATAGATTACTGCTTTAAAAGGAGGGTGTTCTGTCTCTTGATTATGTAATAAAGTCGGTTTTCTAAACCTCATACTCGTTTCTAGTTCAAATGTTATACAGCCATCTTCGATTCTCTCAATTGATACGTTTATCCAAATAGGAAACAGTGGTGATAAACCTGAAAACAAATCTATAACCTGATCCATGGTCATTGATCTTCCCTTTATGTTCTTATCACTCAATAGCCACAGACGAGCCATATCATCAGTAGAGTTTAATTTCTTATTCACTTCATGTATTGCTGTGATCCGAAACTTCTGTGTCTTTCTTTCTGTTTCGTCTGTAGTTAACTCTTTTATGGTCTTAACTAAATGTTCTTTGAATATTTCTTTACTCATATATTTCAAAAAAACAGCCCCAATTTGTTTGAGATTATGTTTGTATTATTCTTTTGATTCCCAGCAATTTCTCCTAACGTTCTTGTATTCACGAGCCCGAGAACCTTAAGGCACGTAGTGCCAGGCACGACGCGGTTAGGTTCGCAGAGGTTGTCGCCCGAATCCGCTCCCCCGAAATCCCTCTTGGCGACCAAGGGGCGTCAGCCCCGTAGCGTGAATACGTTGTTATGCGAAGTTAGTTTCTCCTTTGAGTTACTTACAAAATAGCTTGTTCATTAAATGCTTCTAGTACATGAGGATATTGTTCAAATAATAAGGCCCTTTCAATTAAATATTGGTCTTGGAAATCTATATTTTTCAGTAACTTATATTTTTCTATAAGTTCCATAAATCCTTTCCCATGTTTGGATAGACCGTTATATGAAAGTAATACAATCTCATATGTTGATAGCTGAGCTCTTAATATCCTTATATAAGAATAACGTGTTTCAAAATCCATTAATTCCGGTGTGGAATCAACAAATTTAACAATATGATATAGATTTCTAAAATAGTGTCCTAGCTCAGTCTTATTCTTATTATATAATTCAAAATATGTTTCATTTAATAGTGTTAATGTGATATTCTGCTTTGGCAACGCATTGTACATGGCAGTAGCTAATGTTTGAAAGATCCCTCTTCCATGACCAGTTGAACCAATAATATCATGGTGTAAGTTAATTAATTGAAAGAATTTGTTCTCAAATTTTTGTAGGTCCATTAGATTTTTCTGACCTTCTAATTCTTTAGTGGACTTACTAATTTCATTTCGCTGCAATGCTAGTTCTTTTCTCTGTAACAGAATGGTATACACTACGCCTGCAAATGCTAAACCTGAAAATAACGAATTAACTGCACCAAACATATCACCAAACTGTCCTCGTTCTGCCCACTCAGTAAAAAAGTTATGAACTAGGAATCCAGAAACAGTCCATACTATTGATATTATGATCATTAAAATCAACAATATAAATAGCGGTTCGTTCTTCTTTTCTGTTACCTCTTTTTTTTCTTCTTTATTATTACTCATATTATTTCCCCTTTAAACTAATTTCGGCTAACGTTGTTGTATTCACGACGCCGAGAGACTTAAGGCAGCGAATCTGCCGGGTCCAACAGGACTTAGCCTCAAAAGTGTGTCCGCCTGAACCCTCTTCTCCGAAATGCTTCGTGCGGACCGAGGGCCCAATGGCCCGAAGTGTGAATATGTTGTTATACGAAGGCCCCTGCTCTTAATCACTGTTGTTCCAGGTCAATATTCCTTCACTTTCATTGAATCCTTTTAGTGTACTATAATCTTTTTTATGATCTATAAGAACGTGTATCCATGCTTCCATTGATTCTTGTATTTTATTTCTATCAATCTTAAGATGATTTACTCCTTCATTTGAATGAAAAAATTCATCTAGCTCTTCTGCATCTTCTACTTTCAATGATGTTTTATTAATTGTCATTAAAGAAAGCTTATTTATTATCGATTTTGTATCATCGTCAATGATTGATAAGATCCCTTCTATGGCAGGCTGTAAACAAGCATAGCCTCCAGCTTGATTTGAGTAAATCACACCTGTATTCATTTTTATGATTAAGGCTAATTGTTCGAGTCCATATAAACTGATTTCTTTATTTGGTTTCATAAACTCTCCTCATTCAAGAGATCTTGGGAATTTCACATAACGTTCTTGTATTCACGAACCCTCACCGACTAAAGGTAGTAGGCCGGGCGCGATGCGCTTAGTCGGTACAGGGTTGTCTGCCTGATACTACATCTCGAAATGCATCTACAGACCGAGGGGCGAATGCCCCGATGCGTGAATACGGTGTTATGCGCAGTTACTAACTTCTTCGAGTTTACAAAAATACATTATAATCTTTAGGCAAATTTGAAGCAGACGGCTTATCTTTAATTGCATTAATAATTTCTAACTCTATATTTAGATTATACGTCTTATTACATTGTTCAATAATCTCCTTTAGAGGTTCTATACGTGCGAATTCAGTCTCCAAATAAATAACCACCATATATATGGCTTCTGTTATCTGTTCAGATATCATATATTTACATAATTGCTTTTCAATTCCATGTATTAACTTTTTATTTCTTGCTAATTTTACTTCTACTAATAATCGTTCATTTGCTCCCCTGCTTAACTTAAAATCTACAGGCCCCCTTCCAATATTTGACTCAGGACTTATATCAATATTATTCAATTTATAAAATAAAGACGATGAGACTAAAAACAGTTTCTGAACTGATGATTCACCTCTAGGTTCATATTTATTATCCCATAATAATTTGTAGGAACTATAATTAATAATTGAATGCTTAAAATTATTAATTCCTTCCCTAACAATTGTTCCAAAATTCTTGGAATGAATATTATCGTTACTTTTTGATTTACTTAAGTTCTTAAACTCTTCTTCTATATCAGCAGGCATTAAGTCAATATAATCGTTTAAATTTATCCTGAATTGTTTATAATCAGTATTAGACATCAGTTTAAACAAAGAATAGTAGAGTGGAACATCTAAAAAATCAAAATCTTGAAAGCAATTATCGTAGAAAAAATCAAATCTTAATTCGTTTATATCTTCAGTTGTCCAGTCTGTCTCTTCATCAAAATCTTCAAATATTGTTTTATGATCATGTTTACGTTCAAAAAACAATCCTTTATTATTTTCATTCCAGAATTCTTCATCTGCTTCTTCACAATACTCAATTATTTTGTATAAGGCATATTCGTGTAGTGGAGTTAAAGTATGTATATACTCATCTCTAGACCAAAAAAACAACTCCTCAACAGCCTTAATACATATATCTTTCCTGGAATTAAACACCAATTCAGGAAATGCACCCAAATAAAGTTCTTCGTGATTTTCAGCTAAATCTTTATGTATATCCATAAAGAAATTAATAAATGATTCTAGATAATCATTTGAAATTTTTTTTATATCTTCTGAAACACCATGATAAATTTCAATCATATAATTTCCCCCTAACTAGTATCTTTACTTAGTAATTTCACATAACGTTCTTATATTCACGAAGCCGAGAGGCTTAAGGTCGCATTAGCGACCGGGTGGCTCTGCCACTTAGCCTCGCAGGGTTGTCTGCCTGATAAAACTCCTCCGAATTGCATCGGGCAGACCAAGGGTCGCAAGGCCCTCAGCGTGAATATGGTGTTATCGGAAGTTCCCACTTCTTCGAATTCGCTTTCAATTAACTTTATCTGGGTCTGTCTTCGGATACTCTTCTAGGAATAAATACTCCCATTTGCTCATGAAATCCTCACTATACTCTCTGTTATAGAAGTTAATATGATCAATCCAAAATTTCTTTGAATTACAATAATACTTTCCTAAGATAAAAGATGGATAATTATGTACTGAGCTCGCCATTATCCGCACTTTATCAAATTCTTCCATTTCAATTTTCTTTTTAAGCTCTTCTAAAATATAAATTATTGGTTCGATACTTATTTTGATTCGATCCATGCTAAATTTCTCTGTTCGAATAAATATTGTTTTTAATTCTGAAATAATTCTGTTCCTATAAGAATCATTTTTAATCTTACATAGTTTAGTTATTAGTACACGTGTTGACTTATATCCAAATTTTATGTCTTTATGTAGCCACCATAAAAACACATTGATTATATCTTTATTAACTGGGTTCATCGGTTCAGATCTAATAAAAATAAATAGATAAAATAGAGCCCTCATGAATTTTTTATAATATCTTCTCTGATACATCATTCACACCTTCTTTCTCTTACTTTAATAATTCTTTTTGGGAATTTCCGATAACGTTGTTGTGTTCACGAACCCTTACCGCCCTAAGGCGCGATAGCGCTGGGTCTGACGGACTTGGGCGGTGCAGGGTTGTCTGCCTGATACTACATCATGAAATGCCTCGGGCAGACCAAGGAGCGTCAACTCCGCATCGGGAAAACGGTGTTATAGGATGTTGCCCACTTCTTCGAGTTATCCTACAAATCAGTTCATAATTCCTACTGTTATTTCTCCTTCATGATAGTTTTCTATTATTATTCGTTGTTCCAGATCCACAATCCAAGTATCAAAACCTACAGCCACCACATCATCCCAAGATTCCATGATCTTAAATAAGTTTGTTTCTATAATTGGATAAGCTGCATTATCCCAATATACTAAAAAGGATTTTAATATACTTCTTTGACTTGCCTCCAAAAACTCAATTACTTCATTAATTCCATCTGCTTTTTTCTGAATATTAATCGTACTCCAGTTAACTCTTCCCCATGAAGTAAAGTTGAAATTATTGACAACTTGATTGATCAACCTTTTCGATTCTTCCTCACTATAAATTCTTGTCCCTTCACCAAGTGTGGCTAAGCATTTTTCAAATAATGATCCGCTATGTAGTTTAGGTTTAATTCTCTTCTTAAGTTGTTCAATTCTTATTTTTCTTGCTTCTTTGTTATCCATCTTTCACCTTGGTTCTAATATATTTATTTGGGCAATTTCCGATAACGTTGTTGTATTCACGAACTCTCACTGGCTTAAGCCGCTTAGCGGCGGGTCGAAGACTTAGCCAGTGCAGGGTTGTCTGCTTGAATCCTATTCCTCGAAATTCCGCGGGCAGACCAAGTGTTAGATGATGTCCCTGCCATCTTCGAATATACTTAAAAATTGCTACTCTTCGTTTAAAGACCTAAAATCTCCAGACCAAAATCGTTCTAACTTGTTCCACCATTTTATTGTCTCTTCTCCAAACAAATTAAATAAAGCATCTATGTTAAAATTATTATTACCTGCAAGTCCAAGTTGTAAATCTTCTAAAAATCCTACAGTTACAGCTTCCTTAACGAAATCATCACCTTCTATAAGCATTTTCTCTACGACTCTAAATACTTCAGTTAATTCACTAAAATCATTATTGTATATTAAATTAACTACATGGTTCGCAAAATCTGGTAAATCTAGATATAGATGTTCTCCGTCTTCTTCATCGTCATACCAATCTTTATAATGATCATTCCATCGTCTAACATATTTCTAGTAATTAATAAGTACGAGCGAACAAGCTAAACATAGAAATGCAATTGAAGCTATCCCGAATGTTTTAAGCACTTTTTTCCTAGATACTATTCTATCTGGATTCCAAATAATATTGGGATGAATAAAACCAAATATTAGAAACGTTAAAGAAATTAACAACAACATCAAGAATATTCCTACAAAATAAACCTTCAAGATCATGGCAATTAACCCAAAACCAAATATTAAAAGAAATCCACACATTATATATTGCATTAGCTTAATAAAAATCAAAGCAAATTTATTATTTCTTTTGTTCTTTATTGAGTAATAACCATAAATGATATCTCGTTCTAAATGGCTATAGAATCTGTTCTTCTTACGAATTTCTTGTCTAGAGATTTTTCGCATTTTAGTTTTAAATTGTTTTTGAATCTTATTTCCCATTCATTTTCTCCTTAATGAGAATGAGTATAATATATTGGTCCGCGGGGATTTCTTATAACGTTGTTGTATCTACGAACCCTCACCACCCTAAGGAACGTTAAGTCCGGCCGCGATGCGGTTGGGTGGTGCAGGGTTCTTCGCTGAATCCACTTCTCTGAAATATACTTCTTGCGAACCAAGGGGCGTAAGCCACGCAGCGTAGATACGGTGTTAGAGGATGTTATTGCCTTCTTTGAATTACTAAACATGTTTTCTACTATTGTATTGATCTATTAGGCTTGTTACTTCACTTGGTGTTTTAAGTATTATTATATTCTTTTCTTTTTCATATTTTCTTAGTTTTTCGAGTATTCCTGGTCTTTTATGTTTTCTGAAATTCCATACCCATTTAATGAATCCCCAATCTAATTGCTCAGGACATCCCTCATTCAAATCAGGTCTAGTTCTTCAATAGTATTTAATTCTTCGTTTAATGACTCTAAAAGTAGTTATCCTCGGAGGTAAATCAAAGAAAATTATTGTATCTGCCCTCGAAATTCTAATATCTAATGTTCTACTATAGTTTCCATCAATAATCCATTCATCATTTAGAATGAGCTTTCTTTGAAATTCATCCCATTCATAATTAGGAGTTGCAATCCATCCAGGTTTCCAATAGTAAGCATCTAAATGGTACAAAGGTAATCCTAAGACTTCAGAGAGTTTACTTGAAAAAGTAGATTTCCCTGATCCTCCAGACCCAATTATCATTATTCTTTTCATTTGTATTCTCCTGGTTATTAATGGTTTATAGTAACTTCAAATGTTGCAATAATTTCCTCTAACTTTGTTGTGTTCACGGCGTCCACCGTAGGTGGATGTGTCCGACTGATTAATCTTCCTCGAATTCCTTCCGGTCGGACCAAGGGGCGTAAGCCCCCCAGCGGGAAAACGGTGTTAGAGGATGTTGCTGCCTTCTTCGAGTTTACTTACGAAATTAAGGTTTGTTGGCTTTCCATATGTATTTATAGTCTTTCAATCCAAGTTTTCCGTTAATAATATTCTGTTGAATCCTTAATTCTAATTCCTTCTTTAATTCGGGCGTAGTATAATCGGGATTTCCGGGTATTCCTGAAATAAACTTGGCAAATTCAATCTCATCAGGGAAAAAGATAATCGCACTATTAAATTCTTCAATTTCAATGTTTATAAATCCATTACTGTTTAATCTGTTTTTAACTGTTTCCAATGCGCCTGAGTGAATTCCGAATACAGTACCTCCAGAAAAAAGTATTCTACTATGATTTAATATAGATGTTGGCCCTCTTCTGTCATAAATTAAAATCAAATTGTTCATCACTAAAAGGTAAGTCAGTCTTGGTGGTAGCGCATACATATCTTACATTATTCACATTACTTTCTTCTAAAATTGACTCAGCAATCTTTATCATTTCAACTGAATTGTCAAATCCAATTATCGATTTAGCATGTCTCGACATCTTTAGAGTAAAATCCCCATGTCCGCACCCAGCATCTAAGACTGAATTGAAATTTGGTAACATGCCCATTAGTCTCTCTTCAAATATCTGCTCCGCTGAAATTCCCTCAATGGTAAATACAGCATTGCTTTTATATCCACCATTTTTTCTAGCGATCATGTCATACCATTCGACTCCCATGAATTAACCTCCGAGAATAAGTGTTTTATCTTTAATATTGTTTGCAGCCATTTCCTCTAACGTTCTTGTATTCACTAATCCTCACTGGTTTAATGCGCGTAGCGCCGGGTCCGACGGACTTAACCAGTGCAGGGTTGTCTGCTTGATTCACTTCCCCGAAATGCCTCTGGCATACCGAGGGCGCTAGCCCGACGCGTGAATACGGTGTTATAGGAATTACTCGCCTTCTTCGAATTTGTAAACAAAATATTTATTTATTCTTTCTCCTAATTTCTTCTTCCCACTCCCAATAGGTTTCAAAAAACAAATCATGCAAAAAATCTTCTCTATCTTCCAATTTTTCTATTTCTTCTAACTTACATTCAACTAATTCGATAAATTCATATTTCCCATCTGGTATCTGACCTGACCCATCAATGATATTAAACAAGTTAAACAGAGGATACATTGCAGAGTTTATCATGATTTTTTTAATAGTCTTTATTACATTTGGATTGTTATCAAAAACAGCCATTAATTCCGATAACTCTTCACTTGATAGTTCAACATTAGGTGGATATGAGATCATTTCTTTAAGTTTTTGGTTTGAAATACTCTCTAAAGACCAATTAACAGATTCTTCAATATCTTTATGTAAAGAGTAAAATAATAATTTAAGATTTTCTTTATTTAACTTCTTCAATTTTACTTCCTCCTAATATGGTTGCGAGTATTTCTTATAACGTTGTTGTATTCACGAACCCTCACTGGCTTAAGGGCGCTTGCGCCCGGGTCCAACGGACTTAGCCAGCGAGGGTCGTTTGCTGAATCCACCTCTTCGAAAATCCTCATGCAGACCAAGGGCCGTAAGGCCCGCCGCGTGAATACGGTGTTATGTGAAGTTGCTAGCTTCCTGAATATACCTTCAAATATACTTATTCCGAATTAATTTATATTGTTTTTTTAGTCCATTGAGAAATTTTTCTAATACTTTTAAGTGAACTATAAATCTAAAACCCTTTTTATAATCGCTTATTTGACCATTAGTGAATTCTGCCATAGTAAGCCATATCTCTATATTAATTAAGTCAGGTTCAAGTGTTTCAAAAACTTTGATCTCAAAATAAACTTCACTACAAAAATGTTCAAATGGTTTGAAGCGATCCTCGTTTGGGTTATCAAGTGTCTTTGAATTCATTGCATTAACAATTTCTTCCAACCCGTTTATTATTTTTTCAATTTCCCACACATTGAATGTTGGGAAGGTTTCATTAAAAGGTAAGTAATATGATTCGTTATATAGATCTAAAGTAAACTTGAAAGGAACCCAATTCATAAAATCAGGTCTATCAACTTGAATATCAACCTTGTCATTATTTAATAAATCAATAGACAGAAAAACGTTTTTTTCTTGGTTCCATATTGTTGGCATCTATCTACCTCTTTTAATATTGTTTTCCAGCAATTTCACATAACGTTCTTGTGTTCCCGAATCCTCACCACCTTAAAGGAACATAGCGACTGGCCGCAATGCGGTTAGGTGGTGCAGGGTTGTCTGCCTGATACTACATCTCGAAATGCCTCGGGCAGACCAAGGAGCGTCGGCTCCGCAGCGGGAAAATGTTGTTATGTGATGTTGCCATTCTTCTGTGATACACTTTCACTCATTACCTTGCAGTTATCCAGTATCACCCATAAATTACTGTTATCAAATCCCTTTACTGTTCCTCGGATTTTTTGTCTTACCTTAAAGTAATCCGGTTCTGTATTATTCCTAACGTCCCAATAGTCGGTTAATCCAAACATAACGTTATTAAAATTGATAATAATTCCTTGTGGATAAAAGATCTCCATAAATCCTTGGATTTCTTGTCCTATAGATATTGTTTGTACTGTCCTATTCCAATTTCCCTTAAATGGTTCTACTCCTGTATTCCATACCAATTCAAATTCTGCTTTCTCGATTTCTTCTTCATTCGTACTACATACTTCTTGATCTGTTAGAAAAAAGTGAAGTTTATCAAAAGGTCTATTAGATACAATTAATTTATCGTCTATTTGAGTGGCTTGTCTTAAAGCAACATTATCATCGTCAACTTCAAAGTAATATACTTCTTTCCATCCTTCTTGTTCTTGCCTTATGTATTTCATCCTGAATTAATCCTTTCTTTAGTTAATCTTTGGCAATTTCACATAACGTTCTGTGTATTTACGAACCCTCACCACCTTAAGACAAGCCCTGACCATTAGATAGCTCTTATCTTAGGGTCAGGGTTTGTTGGCCGCGATGCGGTAAGGTGGTGCAGGGTTGTCTGCCTGATTCCAATTCCCCGAAATGCCTCGGGCAGACCGAGGGCGCTAGTCCGAAGCGTGAATACGGTATTAGCTGATGTTCCTACCTTCTTCGAAATACTTAATGCCCCAATCTTTAAATAATTCGGTTAATTCAGTTGAGGTGTTTATAATAAAATCACTTACACAATCTTCTTTAAAATAGATAGGTATAATGTGAGGTTCATTTTTGTAATTTGTAAGCCAGTTTAGCTTTTCATCTCTATATTGATTTACTTCTATTTCTGTGACAAATGGTGCTATTGTGATTCCGTTTGCTCCATTAAGTTTAAGAATAACATCTTGTGTCCAACTTTCAGTTTTCAACAAATTAAATTCAACTTGACTCACTTCATTGTTATATACTTTTCTCTTATCTTGTGATTCACCATTATAATTTATCTCAAATTGTGCATAGACAGTCTCTGTCCATCTCAAATCTGTATAAATATGAGCAAAATATCCAAGTACATACTCGTTCCACTCAATTCCAGAATCCATATCTAAGTACTGCAAACAAGTACTCATAATTACATCTTTGCTTGGCAGTTGATCCTCACTAACCAAATGTATAGTTCCCTTATCTTTTCTAATCGTGTTTTCTCTCATATGTATAGCATCAGGAGCAATACTACCTAACAAGAAATTGGGAGTTAATTTTGTTGAAAATAACTTTTCGGCAATAGAAAAATGAACCATTGGCCAAGGCACTTAAATAATACCTCCTTTGACTTAACATGCACGTAATAAAAGGTCTTGTAGGAATTTCAGCTAACGTTCTTGTATTCACGAACCCTCACTGGCTTAAGGCTCGTAGCGCCGGGTCCGACAGACTTAGCCAGTTCAGGGTTGTCTGCTTGATTCCACTTCTCTGAAATGCCTCGGGCAGACCAAGGGGCGTAAGCCCCGTAGCGTGAATACGGTGTTAGGCGAAGTTGCTGACTTCTTCGAAATTCAGAAGAAATCTTTATTATTTGCAATTATTGCTTTGAATGGCGGGTGCCCTGTATCTTGATTATGTAACAGAGATGGTTTTCTAAATCTCAAGCTTGATTCTAATTCAAATATTAAACAGATCTCTTGATTTTCCTTAAGTGAAACATTTATCCAAATCGGGAATAAAAGTGAATGACCATAAAATAAATTAATCACTTGATCCATATTCATGATTCTTCCCTTAATATTCTTCTCACTAAATAGCCACAATCTAAGAATAATCATCTGTAGAATTTAATTTCTTATTTAACTCTTGTTTTGGCTCAACTAAGAACAACGGAGTTTTTAATTCTGGTTCATTTGTGGTTAAAAGACTTATGGTCTTAATAAGATTTTCTTTATAAATCTCCTTACTCATGTATTTCAAAGGCAACACCACCAATTTATTTTCAAGTTAGTTTTTTAATTCTCAGCAATTTCGCCTAACGTTGTTATGTTCCCGAACCCTCACCACCTTAAAGGAGCGTAGCGACTGGCCGCCATGCGGTTAAGTGGTGCAGGGTTGTCTGCCTGATACTACATCTCGAATTGCCTCGGGCAGACCAAGGGGCGTAGCCCCTCAGCGGGAAAACGGTGTTATCCGATGTCTAAGCCACCTTCGAGTTTACATTCAAAAAATCATTTATATCGTATTGTAATTCCTTTCATTTTTTCTTCTTTCTTAAATACTTCTCCAGCCCCATATGAAATTCCTAATTCATTTTTACTCAGACCACTTGATATCACTGGATGTATAAGAAATAAATGTGTTTCCTCTGTCTGCATTATCGATATTATTCCAAGATTTAATTATTGAGACTTGGTAACTTTCTCTATACCACTGATTTATTGATACCACCAGGTTGATTTACTTGACTCACTACTTCATTTTTGCATGCTGAACTTAAAAGACTATTTATGAAGAAGAATACTAGGATAATCGGTAATACTAGCGTAACAAGAACAACGATTAAAAGTATAATCATCTTTTTTTTAGTTTTTCTTATGTTTTCTTGTTCGTCTTGTTCATGCCTATGGTCATTAATAATAAGATTGCTCATTTTTATCCTTTTTATGGTTTTAATTCGTTCTCAAAAATTGCTTAGATTTCTGATAACGTTCTGTGTATTTACGAACCCTCATCAACTTAAGACAAGCCCTGACTCTTAGATAGCTCTTATCTTAGGGTCAGGGTTTGTTGGCCGCGATGCGGTTAGGTGGTGCAAGATTGGCTGCCTGACTCTACATCCCCGAAGATTCTCCTGGCATACCAAGGGCGCTAGCCAGCAGCGTGAATACGGTGTTAGACGATGCCATTCGACTTCATAGAAAATGCTAACTTTATCCTTACCTTATGTTTATAAAAATAATTATTTTAGTATTTCTGATACAATTTTAATTACTCTCTTATCGAGCTTACTACAAGTGATATCAATTGCCCTTGTCTTTGATTCACTATCAATACTAATAATCTTATAATCTTGAAAATCATTATATTTAGCTAAATCAGAAAATATCTCATAGGAAAAATTACCATTACCTTTAGTTGTTAAATAAAAAGTGATTTTCTTATTCTTTATTTCAACCTTTTCTAATGTACCAATACTATTAATATATTCCTTTGTTGGATGAACCCATGAACTAATATCTGTAACAACTTCTTTATTATTAATTTCATCTTTTTCTGAAGGAATTGATTGCTCCTTAACTGTATCAACAATCGGTATATTATCATCTACACTATTAATATCCTTGTTAGTTGAACATCCTTGAAGAATTATTATTAAAATTATTATATTAAAATATTTCATTTTTTCTTTTAGTCTCCTATATGTTAAATGGTTTCTTATAACGTAAAATCTACGACATATGTCGTTTTATCATCCTTCATGAAGTTTCGAAACGAACATGCTCTCCCTCAAATAATTCAAGTAGTAGCTGAAGCGTTGCTTCATTACCTGGGACTGTCCATTCTAACTTCGCGATAACCCATACGCGACCAGGAATCTTGCGGATTTTTAAAACGACATCTGCTTGGTAACCATTTGTTTTAATAATGAAAAGATTATTAATTCGAGTAATATAAATCAACAGTGGACCACCCATTTATTCAATTCAATATATCCCAAAATATCCCTGCATTCTTCCGCACTTTGTGCTCAATTAAATTAGATGTGAAAACTTAAAAAAGACGTTCGTCGTTCTAAGATCCAAACAAAAAAGGACAGCCCTCCCAATGGAGTGACAGTCCCGATGCTTTCGAATTATTCATTTGAATAAAGTATACATGATAAGAGGCATCCATTTTGATTTGAATAAATACATCTCGTTGATACTTGATTCTTGGGGATGAAAAAAAGCCATCCAAGATGCAAGCATCTCGAATGGCAGTACACTTACTTATTCATTTCCTTCTTGAAAATGCTCTTTGCAAAACGCTTCAACTGCGGCAACTTCATCATCCTCTAAATCAAAATCCAAATAGAGCTGCGTCGTTTTCTCGTAAAGCTCATACTTCATAATCCCAGACTTTTCCTCTTCTACGCTATAGATCGCTCTGATATATAATCCGCTTTCCGAGTATAATTCGTCATCTTCTTCAACTTCAATATCAATGAGAAATTCATATCGCTGCCCCGTCAAAATCCCAAATGGATCTTTCACCAATTCCACGGTGTAACTTGTCATTGTAAACATTGAACCACCCCTTTTTCATCTGCAGGTTATAGTATACCTGAAAATACGAAAAAAGCTAAACTTTCGGGGATGTATCTTTTAATTTATTCTCCATCGTTACTCGACCTATTCTGTTTTCGCGACCAGTTTCTAGGATTTAAGTACCGTCTATATTTTCTCGCCACTTCTTTACCAAGAATAATGCCGCCTGTCCAGAACGCAATCTCGCTAACGATAAGAAGACCAGCGATCCAACCAGCAATCTCACTTCCGGTATGAACGAAGAATGGAATGGTAAATGCCGATAAAAGTGCAATCCCAGAGACGATCAGCATCGCAATACCCAGTTTTTTCAAATTTAACAACCCCCTACTTTCATCTCCTACCCTTAAACTCTACTTGGCTTTTCCAACATTATCAAGTTTTATAGAAAAAACTGATTACTCCGCCCCTTAAAGTCGTTCAGCAGCTACGTGAGGTAGATGGGCTTCTACAACTTTGAAAGTTTGGTGCGAGGGCAGGCAGATAGTATTCTGTTCAAATATTGATAAACTGCTGGTCAAATCCAACTCTGTGGAGTGATTTCGGACATATAAGCTGCTAATCTGAGAATTGGAGGGAACGAGGAGCCTCTATTTCGGTGATTATGCAGATACAGGGCCGGTAAGCGGAACGTGGGCGCGCTATTTTGGCGTTTTACCGGTTTTTTCGCCTCGAAAGCGGAAATAGAGGCTCCTCGTTCCGCGAAAAGTTGATATACGCGTTTTTGAGCAAAATAAGGCATCTACGTTCCGCTACAATCTGGTGATGCCAGGTACGTGTTGAGTTTGGGATACAGATAGAAGAACTATGAGTACGGCTTGCCTGTGATTGGGCCATGTGATGGATATGCTCCTTTTTTGGAGTATACAGTAGAAAGTTGAGTGTTTAGGGCAGGTAGATAATCAAAAATATGCGAAAAAAAGACCGCACAGCCTAAGCTGTTGCGATCTTCATTTTAGCCAAACTGTTCGTTACTTAAGGCGCATTCGGTCCTACCTCTGTTACCATCATTGGATGTTTCCCAAAGGTTGTGCTTGAAGACCGTTCATCGGCTCCAATATCCGTGGTGGCGCGTGTTTCTCCATCCATATCCTCTGTCACAAAGGTGTAGGTTCCCAATGCAGCGTTGATCGCCGGACTGCCGGAAGATAATTTCTGCAACCCGTTTACAGTTGTAAGCAACGGATTTACTCCCCAAATTTGGGCAGCGGTCCTCGAACTATTATTGCTTACTGTGCTTCCGAACCCCATATTCCCTTCGAATACGGTGTTGGTAGTCACAACTTCATCATAAAGAGTGCCCGTGGAATTTCTCACGATATTATTAGCAATTCTGCTGTCCTGAGTGGCATACGCTTTACTAGAACCAACAATAATTCCCGTCGTGCTGTTAACAATCGTATTGTTGACAACTTGCGCTCGGTAAATTTTCCACTGCGCTCTCAAGTCATCAGCCGTTGGATTGGATGGATACCCACTCGTGCCTCCGTCATAATTACCATTGTCAAGAATAATGGCGTTAGCAGTAAGATTCTCCATGTAATTGTTGTATATCTTATGGTCGTTGCCATAAATACGGATCCCCGCTTCTTCCGTTTCTACTCCATCGCCAAGGAAAAAGTTGCCGTAAAATGAGTTGTTATGACCATGTCTTGAGGTGAACCCTCCTTTGGAGGTCTTGAAGGTATTGTAGCGAACCGTGTTATTACTGCTTTTCACAGACACGATTTCGGGTTCGCCATCGCAGTTCTCAAATAAATTGTACTGAATGGTATTAAACCCATTGGACAAGGAGATTCCCGATAATCCAAGGCGTATTGTTTCTTTGCCATTAGCCACCCATGGACCGACATCATGAAAGTAATTATATTCGATGACGTCATACTGAGAGATGTTCCCGTTACCATCTCCTTGATAGGCAATTAGAGGATCCGTGTCGCTCTTGTTACCGAAGTCATTATGATCGATTCGATTATGATGACTATTGACTCCGCTAACCTGAAGCCAGATTAGAGTGCTTCCGGTCGCTTGCAGCGCGAATAAATTTCGAGTAACTCGAATGTTATTAGACCCATCTAGGAGTAGGGCAGTATTTCCTAAGTTTGTAAATTTAAGTCCCTCGATAACGACATTGGACGAGTTTTGAATTTGTAAGGACGCTCCGCCAGAAATAATCGCTTGTCCTTGATTAGCCGTCTTGATCGTAATGGGGCTGCTTGCTGTGCCGTTTTTGTTGCTCAAGACGAAAGGGCCTGTTTGTGTGTAAGTCCCATTCGCGAGTACGATTGTGGTACCGGCACTGGCATTGCTCAAAGCCGTTGTTAACTCAGCGGATGTGGAGACAGGTACACCAGGAGTAACTGGAACAACCCCATAAATTTCTACCTCCGTATAGCTGTTCCATGTGTTCAGGGAGTTGCCATGTCCAACAATTCGTACATAACGGACAGACGTTACATCAGGGAAGTCAAAAGTCTGCAAGCTTGTATTCAAACTGCTCGTTACGTTAGCCTGAACCGTTGTAAAATTCACGTTATCCGTGGAAGTTTGAATATCGAAACTGGAAGTTCTTGTATCCCCGCTTAAAAATGCAATCTTAATAAAGGAAACTTTGACATTCGAGCCCAAATCGTACTTGATCCATTGCCCATTGCCGTTAGCAGACCAGCGAGTGGTTAAGCTTCCATCCACCGTATTAGCAGGCACATTCCCATCATCAGCGCTAGCAGTTACAGAAGCCCCTGGAACTGAGAACTTGGAGTCCGCGGAAGCGCTTGCAGATGTGTCTCCGTAAATTTCCACCTCGGTGTAACTGTTCCATGCGTTCACGGAGTTGCCATGTCCAACAATCCGCACATAACGGACGGGATCTACATCTGGAAAATCAAAAATCTGCAGGCTTGTATTTAAACTGCTCGTCACGTTAGCCTGAACCGTCGTAAAATTTACATTATCCATAGATATTTGTATATCAAAATTCGATGTTCGCGTATCCCCGTTTAAAAATGCAATTTTAATGAAAGATACTTTTTTAACGGTACCCAAATCGAACTTGATCCATTGCCCGTCACCACTAGCAGACCAACGGGTCGTTAAGCTACCATCGACGGTATTGGCAGGTACGTTCCCATCATCCGCACTTGCCGTCACACCAGATGGCGCGATCGACAATTTAGCGTCGGCTGCATAACCTGAAAAAGGGATCATGGCAAGAAACAAACTAACGAGTAACAGAACAATGCCTGCTTTTTTTCCTTTTCCCATTAAGAAATCCTCCTCTAAACTTGATTTCATTTTCAAATCAACCAATCCTTTCTAACATTGAACTCCTTTCATTGTCGTCGAGTGCGCACTCTCCCTCAATTTTAAATAAATCATAGAAATATTAAATCTTCATAATCGTAAATTCATCTTTAAAATCGAAACTACACACCCTCATTACCTAATCTGACTATTCAAATATGCATGTAAACGTAAAAAAGGAATGTCCTCTGTTACCAGACATCCCTCCGTGGCCTTACCTCTACATCCTTACAACCAAAGAAGCGGCTGTCGGATAGCCATATTTCGGCGCACCTCTGAACTTGATGGGCTTTTATCCAGCTCATGCCACAGCTTCAACAAATCATCAGATTCGTAAGCAAGCCCCGCGAATAGTAGCAACGATATCCCGACTGGCCACTCTTCAAAGCACTCCACATCATGCCTGTAAGGCCATGCAGCTTTATTCATCAAATAAGGCGTCAGAAAATCAATTCCCTTCTGGATTCCCCTTCCATCGGGTAATTGATAATCCCATAAATTATCGTTCGGAGTCGAGAGAATATGGCAGAGGGTAACCAGATTATCCAAGGCGAAGATGGAATAGGCGTATGGCTTAGTTCGCGCTAATTCCCTCGGCAAGCTGCCGTTCTGATCCATTTGCTCAGCCAGCAAACGGGTCTTGAATTGTTCCCGGCAATAGGCAAGCATTTGTTCATTTCCAGTCATCCGTCCAAATGCAACTGCTTGCACGAACCAGCAGATCCCATGATTATTGTTCGCGTCCCTTTCCTCAATGCCTTGAGGGTGCGTACTCATCCAATTCAAATAACTGGAGAACCATGCCATGAGGCCCTGCCTTGAAGTTTCCTCCATACGCAATGCCCTTTCCATAGCTTCAAAGGCAACCGTAATGTCAATCAAGTGAAGCGTATCGATAATCCCGATTCCCCTTCCCTCACATACGCCAGGAATCGCTTGGGCATACAACAGATGCGGATTCATTCGGGTCTGTTCATCCAAGAAAAACGCCTTCAAAAGCTGCGCCGCTTTTGCCGCATATCGTTCGTCCTCCGTGATCCGATAGGCTGAAGCCAACCTGACCACATGCGTCCTCATAAGCCGCAGCATGCTCCGGTGATGATCGAAATTGCCGGGATTACTTTCCCCATCGCGACGAATATACGGCAGTCCATCCTCCGTATCCGGATTCGGCCACCAGTAGTCTCCATTCGAATAATAATCATGCAAGCCTCCAGGACTTCCATGAGCCATATGATCTGTTATATGTATCGTCGGGGCGTGAAGCGATTCCTCCGCATCATGGAGAATTCTGTCCATATCAAAGTAATCTTTCCATTGTTCCTTGTGTAACTTTATGATTCCCATCCTCATGCTCCTCCCCTGCCAATTACTAATCTTCCACGGGCAATTCAAGTAAAAGAAATTGACCTGTGACCTGCTAATTCCATAATGAAATAGCAGGTCACAGGCCAGTATTGCTAGAAAATACGATTTTTCCAGCCCAACAGCTTCGCAATAGCTTCAACGTAATAATAGTCACCATAGATCAAGGAAACGTCAACGTTCTGCCCAGCGGGGAAATTGCCAGTTCCGCCAAGCAAGATTGCCTCATGCTCCGGTTGATCCCATGTTGCATAGTTCTGGGTCAAGGAAAGCAAAATCCGTTCCGCTGCCCGTCGATAAAGCGCGCCCTCAACGGCTGGAAGTGCATCAGCCAGCTCCAGCAAACCAGACGCTGCGCAGGTTGCCGCAGACGTATCGCGAGGGAGGCCTTCCAAGGATTCATCTGCGCGGAAATCCCAATGCGCTACATAATCCTCCGGTAAGCAAGCTAGAAAATAATGCGCTACGCGTCTAGCCGCATGAAGATATTTGGCATCCCCTGTGTAGCGGTAAGTGTTGGCCATACCATGCAGCGCCCAAGCTTGCCCACGGCTCCAGGAAGAATGAGGTCCTGCCCCCTGCCCGCCGAGAGATTCGATAAGCTCGCCCGACCTTGGATCAAAGCTCAGAATGTGATTCACAGAACCGTCTTCTCGGATAAAATGCTCCACCACCGTATCCGCATGCGCCTTGCCTACATGTTCAAACCGCGGATCAGCCGACTCTTGAGCAGCCCAAAACAAGATAGACAAGTTCATAGACGAATCCACGATGGACCAACCGATTTTTTCTTGATTCCAGGCTCTCAGGAATTGACCAGCCAGATTGAAGCGACCAGTTAAGAAGTTTGCTGCAAACAGCCCCCGGCGCTTACCGTCCTGATCGCCTGTCAGCTTGTATTTGATAACCGCTGTCGGCAGGAATTGAAAGCCTACATCATGGTGATAGTTGTTAGCCTCGATCATCTTCTTTTCAAACTTCTCGTCCCAGCTCCACGCCGCTTTCTTGTAGTGCTCCTTGCCGGTCATTTCGTGCATAATCCACAGGATGCCTGGCCAGAAACCGGAAGTCCACCAATCGTGCCGCATGTCATCGTAGATACCGTCTTCCTTAGCCACATGCGGAGATTTATCCCCGAGCTGTTCAATCATTCGATCAACTTTAACCTGCAGTGCCTCCCATACGTGGGGCAGTGCTTCCTTCATGCTTGCGGCGTTCTTCCACTTGTCCGCTTGAATCGTTGTCTTGTTTTCCATTCGATTCGCTCCTTTGATTTTAATGTAACGTGATAAAAGCAGTAGCCAATCCTTCACACTTCGCGCTGACTACCGAGACCGGTTGATGAGTTGCCTTGCCCGCTTTGACCGCAGCCATGGCAGGTCCCCCCGCAGATACGAATGCGGTCTCAAGGATGGCAGCTGCACTTCCACCCAGCGGATCGATATAAATCCCCGCACGTCCAGTTGCCAACTGTACTAGCCTCGAGCCATGGATCGTGCCAAGACCATCAAGCAGCTTGCCATCACCGCTAAGTCCAAAACGAATGAAATGAGAAGCATCAGGGCAAAAAACTCCCTTCGCATCAAACATACGCGCTTCCACATAGATACGACCATCATCCTGCTTCACTGACGTAAGCCGAAGCTCTGACGGCTCCCCCCATGTCTCGGTCTGGTAGCCAATGGTCAGCTCATCCTTCACAATGATGCCATCCTTCTCAGCGATGACCTGAACATGGTTCATGCCAGGATTGAAAGCTGTATTCCAACGCAGACCCGCACATGGAAAGTCTTTGGAATCTCGCTGTTTCACGCCCAAACTAACCCCGTTAAGAAAAAGCTCCGCCTTTGAACAGTTGGAGTAAACCTTTAAGCACTTCTGCTCATCCTTAGCACCCCAACGGACTGGCATCGTGTGACCGTAAATGCGAACCATAGGTTCCTTAGACCAATAGGATTGAAAGACATAAAAGGCTTCTTTCTTCGTCAAATCACGTTCAACGATTCCCTTCATATTCAGATACGGAATTGGTGAATCCGGACGGACTGGCGTGGCGAAATCCTTGAAGGACCATTGTGCCGCGCCTGTTAGCCAATCCATCCCCTCTTGGCATTTTAAAAACCAATCGATCATTTCACAGAAGTACGTCTCCGACCAGTCTCCATCCCGGGAGACACGCGTTTCGCCTCCAGTCAGCAAATAATCCCCATCTCGCTCCTCTGTTGCTCCATCTCCGTTAGGAATAAACTCAAAACCCGTGTACGTTTTCTCCACATGCCGAGTTGGCAAATTATCTGCCCCCCATTCCATATGGAAAAAGGAGTCTACCTGATCAAAGGCCACCCTGCAGCTTTTCTCGTAATCTGTGTATATGCCTCGATACCACCCTGCCCAAATCGAAGGGGAGTAAACATCAATAATATCTTTGCAAAACTCACATCGTCGTATTGCAGTCAGACGCCCTGCATCCAACTGGTGTGACAGGTCATGAAGCTCTTTCATAAAGCCACGGATTTCTTCTTGATCAAAATAATCAAAATCGCATTCCCAATCATTTTCATTGCCGAGCCCCCAAAGAATCACGGACGGATGATTGTAATGCTGAGAGATCATCGCCTTAAGCATATCGCGACACTGCTGTCGGTAAGCTTCGCCCCCTAACCCTCCACGGCACCAAGGGATTTCCTCCCAAACCAATATGCCGAGATCATCGCAAAGATTCAGAACAATTCTCGATTGCTGGTAATGACCGAGCCGTATAAAGTTAGCACCCATGCTCTTAATCAATTGCATTTCTTCACGAATCATCTCTTCTGTCATCGCAGGTCCAACACCGGCATGATCCTCATGACGATGAGTACCGCGAAGCAATAAACGTTCCCCATTAAGCTTGAATGGCCCTTGCTTCATAAACTCAAAGAAACGAACCCCAAATCTCTCGTCAACCGTTGTCTCTCCATGAACGCTCGAAAGGGTCACATTACAGCCATACAAGTCAGGTTGTTCCGTCGACCAGAGATTAGGTGTATCTAGCTCGAATACGGTTAGCTCCTTATCCCCTTCCCACGGCGATGTACTCACATTTGAAACCGCTATCACACGACCCGTTGGGTCCGTTAATTGGATCGTCAGCTGCAGGTTTTCGTTTAAGTCCTTCGGATTATATAATGTTGCGCGAACTTTCACCGTACAGGAAGATATCGAATCGGAGCCGGAAACCATCGACTTTTGCAAATCTTGGATGTCCGTCTCGATATGTACTTTCTCCAGCGATACCGCTGGCACATAGACCAGATTCAGATAGCGGTACACACCGCCATATAGGTGAAAATCACTGGCATCTGACGGAATCGTCTCAAGTTCACGGCTGTTATCGCACATGACGGCTACGGGAACTTTCCCCTCATAGCGTTCCATTTCCTGCGCTCGTTCGGCGGCTTCCGTCATATCTACCGTGAATTCATCGTACCCTCCAAGGTGTTCTCCTACCTGCTCGGTATAAACGAATACCTTAGAACGCTGTCCCGCTCCTTCGAAATGAAGAAGTGTTCTCCCGTTCGGATACGGATTGTTCAACGCAAGCTTCGTACGATACCAGCCCTGCCCTTGATAGTACTTACTGTCCGGGTCCATCGTATCCAAAGCATTGTAAGAATGCGGAAGCTCTATTCGCCTCCATGGCACATTATAGTGATTTTGGAGCTTATCGCCCCGCCATACCTCCCACACGCCTCCTAGACTCCCACAGTAATGCTCCCAATTCTGAATCAACCGTTGACCAAACAATGTCTCTCACTCCCACCGAAATTCTTGCCCTCAGTATAGCAAAAATCAATCGAACAGAGTGTAGTGCTCTTATGATAAAATGTTGTTATATTATGATTTAACAGATTAGCGAAGATGGGAGTCCTTCCGACTATGAAGGTAATGAATTACTTAAACCTGAATCAACACCCGGCACATCTTCAATTTTATCGAAATCGGACAAATGCATTCGCTGAAATCTATCACGCACATCAAGGGATGGAAATCCTGATCGTCCACGAAGGCACGGGTACCGTCATTGTGGAACAACAAATTTTCGACCTGGCTCCGGGCATGCTGTTTTACTTCAGACCTTTCCAGCTTCATCGGATACGGATGAACGAGGAAGCCCATCAAGCCTACATCCGATCTTTTTTCGTATTCGAACCCACGCTGCTGGATGGCTGTTTGACGGCATTCCCTTCGATACGTGAATTTTTCCAAAAGCTTTGGAAAGACCCCCTATCTATTCAAAGGATAAGCGGACTAGACACGGAAGCTTTGCATAACTTGCTTCAAGCTCATCAGCATACAATTGAGCATGCCAAACCAGAACAATTGCTCGAAGAGCAATTGTTCTTCTTGACCAGCTTGATGCATCATCTGAAAACTTCCTATCCAAGCAGCAGCTATCCCCTAACTACGGAACGGAATGCCAAAGTAAAGTCCTCATCCATTGCTGAGAAGGTGATGGAATGGATCGAAATCCATTACATGGAGCCTTTTGAGCTTAATCAACTCGCACAGGCCATTCATTTATCGCCAAATCATATATCCGCGGTCTTTAAGCAAATCGTAGGCAGCAGCATTACTGAATATTTGACCGCTAGACGCATTCGTCAAGCGTGTTTATTGCTTAAAACAAGCGATATCTCTATACAAGGGATCGGTCAAGCTGTAGGTCTGGGGAATTTCTCTTATTTTTGCCAAATGTTCAAGAAACACGTGGGATTGAGCCCCTATCAGTTTAAACGGTCGTCAAGCCAACCATCGTAGGAAAAAACAAAGAGGACTATCCAATAGCCCCCTTTCATTTCCTTATCACCCTACGGCTTCTTTCTGATCAAGATGATAATATTTAAATAACCTCAGGTTTTTCAAGCTATTTGGTAAGGCATCGTTTTTTGATTCAAGAACATCTGACGGCAATTTGAACAAGGTTGCTATGTTTTTGGGGAGTGTTTGGTTGGGGACGGGAACTTTCTTTTTGCCTGGGATAAAGTTTTTAAACGAAGCGATCTGGAAGCCCCAATCTCCGAAAGAAGGGACATAAACATAGTAGCTTTTCGTCTTCAATCTTATGCTTTTCAACGTATGATGAATGCTCCAATAGACACGCGGCATATCTTCAATCGAATTGGATTGGATGACAATAATACCGCCTGGCGCAAGTGATTTTACTACACGTTGGAAAAATTCTTTTGTGTACAATTTACTAATCGTTTTGTCTGAGGGATCAGGAAAATCAACAATAATCACATGATAGGATTTGGAAGTAGGGAAAAATAATTTGGCATCCTTTTGATGAACCTTCACACGTTTATCGAATAATGATCGATCATTCAATGTAGATATGGTCTTCCTTTTGGCTATTTTAATGATTTTGGGATCCAACTCAACCAGATCAACGGATTTTACATCCTTGTATTTAAGCACTTCTCTTGCTGCGAATCCATCGCCTCCGCCTAATATTAAGACATTACGGCGACTAGGCGACATCGTCATTGCCGGGTGAACGAGTGCCTCGTGATAAAAGCGTTCATCCAATGAACTGAATTGCAGCTGCTTATCCAAATACATCCGTACGTCTTTCGCTTCGAGCAAGACAATATTTTGAAACCGACTTTTACCTTTATATATGATTTTAGGTTTCCTTTGCAATAAATGCTTTAGTGTGTACAGATCCCAAATATCTCCCCGCATTTGATTAGAGTTTGGTTTTTTAGGTTTCACCTTTTTAATCTTGCTTGGAATTTTACTTATAGTCTTACTTGGAGTCTTTGCCATTTTTTGCAATGATTTCACCTCACTTATTAATTTCCTTTCCCCTCTAATTTCCCAGACAAATTAAAATTATGATATGCCGCATTTTCCGAGAAAGTGTGGGCTGAGGTTCTCCTTGCATTCCCCTGCGTTACTAGGTGCAGCTGTTCTGAAACATGCCTATCTATGAATATCTTTGGAAGGAAGTGCGCTGTGCGATTACAAATGCTAGATCATCTGCTCCAAAGAATTAATGGGGTGCAGGATTCCCTTATAGGCAAAGGATGCCTGGCCGGTTTCCTCTGAAACGACGAGTACAAGAGCATCGGTTCGCTCTGTCAAGCCTATCGCAGCACGGTGTCGTGTCCCCATTTTTTTCTCAACCGTAATATTCGATACGGGCAAAACGTTCGCTGCCGAAATTATTCGATCGGATTGAATCAATAAGGCTCCATCATGAAGCGGATTGCCAGGGTAAAAAATGGCTTCCAATAACGAGTACGTTAATGTGGCTTCCAACCTAATGCCAGAGTGCATAAACATATCCAGCAAATCGTTCCTCTGGATCACGATTAAAGCACCATGTCGGCGTTCCGACAGATGCTGAATACAAATGGACAAGTCTAAATAATGGGATGTGAATGAGGATAAATAACATTGTAGATAGAAGGAAGCAGCTATCGATTCGACTTGTTTAAACGCTTCGCGAATTTCATCAAATCGACTTAAAAGACAGTTATTTTCATCATTATCCAAGGTTTCCAAGCTGCACTCTATTTCAGCGGAAATGTGGCGCAATTGTTGCTTCAGCTGTTCTTTCATCGGGGATATGTCACAGTTTTCTTGCTGCACTCGTCACACCTCAGAACTTCTTTATATTCACGAAAAGTTGATCAACTTTCCGTATTCCTATGTATTAATATGTACATCCATCCTTATATGTATGACTAAGTAATGAGCATGAATGGCCAACGAGATGAAAATATGAAGAAAACTCGCTCTATTGATATATAGCGAGTTTTTAGTCATTTTCATTTCCATTTAAAAAGAAAAATTCACCAATTACGTCGCTGTCACATTAGTGGCAGTTTGCGATACCGTTTTTGTTAAGTTGTTCACTAAAGGATTCTGGACGATTGCATTTCCGGCTTGTGTGCCGAGCCTTTGTCCTAAGCTGTTCCCCAATATTCCACCAATAACGGACCCGACGACTGTCCCAACCCCAGGAAGAACTGTAGTTCCAAGCATTGCTCCATATTCAATACCGGCCATGACGCCGATTGCCCCTGTTACATTTCCCGTTGTTTTCACGGCAAATTCTTTTTTATCCATTTGTCCCTTTGTTAAATTCCTCACATCTTGAGCTTCCGATATTCCTCCCGAAATAAGTCCTGCCCATAAAGAACCGCCTTGTAACATAATGATCTCTCCTTCAATTAATATTTTTCACAATAACAAGTCTGCCCCATTACTTTGAAAAATCATCAATTCGGGTATATCCAACTTTCTCCTTACATTTCTTTCAGGATCGGTTCTTCTACTACCTTCTGACTTTCCATTTGCCCTGATGGAAAATCGGAAGCAGCTTCTTTGATCTGGTCCTTAATCTCGAGCCATGCTCCCGTACCTTTCACCGCCAATTTGCGTACGGCTTTTCTGCTTTCTGGAGATACAGCAAATACTAGTGCCGCTGCACCTAAGATAATACCGAATAGTGATTTACTTTTCATATGCGAACCTCCTCGAAATTTATTTAAATAATTCCATAAAATGAGAATTTTTATACGAAGTGAATTTCTAAGTTTCCTGAAATAAACAAATGAATATTTGAATTATGGACTGTGAATAATAACCAAATCAATTTCCAAGTCATATCAACATGGGGTAAGGAGAGTAAAGGGATGTATTCATTGCAAAGCAACAAGAATAGATTTCTCCACGTTTTGCCGGGAGAATACGCATGGAAATCTGCGGCTTGAAGGGAAGCAAGCTAACTGCCGATCTACTTATCAAAAGCTTCTCAACAATTAAAGGAATTCATAAAGCAGAGCCTTGCATACTTACAGGCAGATTACTTCTTCGTTACGACGATAAGCAGATTTCAAAGCAACATATTTTCGGGATTATCCGAAATATGGAAGAGCAGGTTAGCCTTCTTAATACCCCAGTCTACGCTCTTGAGCAAGTCGCTTCTATGAATGAAGAAGTAAAGCAGGAGGTTGCTGCAGCGCAAGATGTTGACCTTGAACGACCTGAAGACATCAGAGTTCTCCCACACATGCACAACCCAACTGCGAAACAATACTCAGGAAAAATCCCTCTTCCTCTGGCTTTGTCTATAGGCGGGCTAGCTATTCTAGGAGCGAAGCAGTTGTTTATGGGACGCTCGGCATTGGCAAGAAGTCCGGCACCTTTCTACTTGTCAGCTCTCGTTTCTGTCGTAACGGGTTATCCGTTCTTAAAACGGGGAGTTCAGAACTTCTCACAGAAGAAACAAATAAATTCTGATATTATTTTAGGAACAAGTGCACTAGCTCTCGCACTTATCCGCGAAAATTTAGTCGTGTTAGCCGGTTTAAGCCTATTACAATTCGTTAACTGGAAGAAAAGCCAGTCTGTCTTACAAACGAAACAAGATCATTATTTATCGCCTGATATTCAACTTTACAGTGAAAAGGCCAGCAAATTGGGCATGATCGCCTCTGGAGTCACATGGGCGATTACACGAAATCCGCTGCGTGCAATCGCTGTTCTTCTAGCAGCAAATCCGCGGTCCATGACTTTACCCGCTACATGTGCCTGGAATCAAGCTGAACTTGTTTCAGATGAAAGACATTATGTCGTTCCTGCAAAAGGTTCACTGTCTCAGCTTGCACGAACGAAAACCATGTTAATTGAAGACTCATCGCTTCTATTTAACCCTCCGGAAATTGAAGAAATCGAGTGTCTGACCATGAATGATTCAGATGCAGATTCAGATAAAATAGTTTGTTATGCAGCGTCATTGATGGCAAAAAGCAGCCATCCTTGGAAAGATGAGATATGGAACAAGGCAAAGCAATCGTGTCGTACGATTCGCACCGCATTTCATGTAGAAGAAAATGAACAAGGAATGAAAGGAAAAATCAACGATTCCCTTATTTTGCTCGGAAGTTTCAAGTATTTTCAGGAACACGGCATTGATTGCTCAGCATTTGTGCTTAAGGCAAAAAGATTGATGAAAAAGGGCAGCAGTGTCCTGTTTGTAGGAAAACAAGGAATCAAAAGCAGTGAATGTTTGGGTCTACTCGTCAGACATCAAGAAACCGCCATCAATGATCTAGGGATTACAGCGGCTTCTTTTATAGAAAACGGTTGGCGGATCCAGTTACTTCATAACCGTTTGCAGATCAGCGATGAAATGCTCTCTAGACACCATATGGATGTAAACTGGTTGGCACTAGAGCCTGGTGAAGTGATTGAAAGAATCGCCGTCTTGCAGCAGCAAGGTGAGGAAGTCCTATTTGTCTCAAGTACAGAGGAAAACGCGATTAATGCCTTTTTCAAAGAAGCAGGCTTAGCCTCAATTTCCATCGATGAGTTAAAACGCATTCAGGAAAGTGCTACTTACGCCGAGATCATTGATCAAACCGTAAACCAGCATGTTTCTGTTTCAAAAAAATGGAATATACTAGGAAGCGCTTTAGCAACGTTCGGAATGATAAGCGCCCCTATTGTCAATTTAGCTTCGGATGCTTTATCTCTTGTATTTATGTCCAGATCGAAAAAAATAAGCGAATCATTCCCAGTTGCATCATCAAACACATATCACCCTGAAATAGCTGCTGCATTGGAGGCTCCTCCTATTTGGCATGCCCTTTCCAGTGAACAAATCACCGAAAATTTCCATGTCGATCCCAAGCAGGGGCTGACAACGGAACAGGTCATTTCTCTCCGAAACCGCTATGGATCGAACCAACTTGAGAGCAAACAACCAACCCCTTGGCTCGTCTCCTATTTGGGGCAATTCAAGGAATTTACAACCCTTATCCTGCTCGGCACCTCTGTTCTTGCCCTATTTACGGGCGGTGTGTTCGATGGCATTGCTATGGGGGCTATTCTACTCGCTAATGCTGCCATTGGGACGATTCAGGAGCGAAAAGCAGAAAAGGTAGTCGAGACGCTGAACCAATTTCAACCACCGGTCTGCCGAACTTTAAGAGAGGGCCAGCAGGCAGAAATGTCAGCAGCTGAATTGGTACCCGGCGATATTGTTTGCTTTGAAGCGGGAGATCGTGTCCCAACCGATATTCGTTTGATTAGCTCAAGCAGCTTGCGTGTCAACGAGGCCGCCCTAACGGGGGAATCGCTACCCATTGAAAAAAACGAGTCTACAGTAACCGTAGATTGTCCTCTGTCTGACCGGAGAAATATGCTTTTCATGGGGACGGATGTATGCGGGGGTAAAGGGATCGGTGTTGTTGTACATACTGGCATGCAAACCGAGATGGGCCATTTAATGTCCCTTATGAAGAATCATGAAAAAGAAGTCACTCCCTTGCAGGAAAAGGTAACGTCTATAAGCAAGAAATTTGTCAAAGGCGCTCTTGTAGCTGGGGGACTTGTCTTCATAACCGGACTGCTGCGCGGCATACCCATTACGCAAATGATTACGACTTCCATCACGTTGGCTGCTTCCGCTATTCCGGAAGGACTGCCCGTTACGATTACCATCGCTTTAAGTGCGGGAATTTTCCGTATGGCTAAGAAAAACGCGTTGATTAGAAAGCTTTCTTCCCTGGAAACATTAGGTCGAACAACGATCATTTGCACGGATAAGACAGGCACATTAACTAAAAATGAAATGACAGTTAAAGCCCTTTCGACGGTTGATCGGGCATGGACAATTACAGGCGACGGATATGATCCGACAGGTCAGTTTGAAGAGGTTATGCCCGAAGTGGCAGCCGCATCTGCAGCAGCTCTCCAATCGGAAACGCAAGATTATCACCATAATCCTGATTTGAAGCGACTTCTCCAAATCTGTGTGCTGTGCAATAACAGCAAACTCATTCAGGAGGAAGGAAGATGGATAACCAAAGGGGATCCAACTGAAGGCGCACTTCTAACGCTAGCCGCCAAAACCGGATTATGGGAAAAGAATTTGTCTCATTGGCATCGTGGACTTGAAATACCGTTCGACTCGGGCACGGCCAAAATGAGCGTTGTATGTAAAGACACGATGACTGAGCAGGAATGTTTCCTCTTTTCAAAAGGAGCCGTAGAGACCATCGTTCGCCACTGCAACCGATATCAAAAAAATGGTGAAATTCACCCCTTATCGGAAGAGCAAAAACAACTCATTTTACAGCAAAATGACAAACTCTCATCGGATGCCTTACGCGTTCTTGCCTTCGCTTACCGTCCTATGGATGAACATACGAATGAAGAGGGCATGGACGAGAAGGAACTGATTTATGTAGGTATGGCTGGGATGATGGACCCTCCAAAAACCGACGTGGCACACAATATCCAAGAAGCTTTAGAGCTAGGTGTGAAGCCTGTTATGATCACTGGAGATCACCCCATTACAGCGATTGCGATCGCAAAGCAGCTTGGCATCTATAATGGTTCTCAGAACGTGATTACAGGTTATGAGCTTGAACGTTTGTCGGATGATGAATTGGATCGGATTATTGACCAAATAACGATTTTTGCGAGGGTTACACCGGAGCATAAACTTCGAATCGTAACTGCCTTTCAAAAACATGGGCATATTGTTGCCATGACTGGCGACGGTGTTAACGATACCCCTGCCATCAAACAAGCCAACGTTGGGATTGCAATGGGACGATCCGGAACGGAAGTGACCAAAGAAACGGCAGATATGGTCTTAACTGAAGATCATTTTGGAACGATTGTTGATGGCGTTAAAGAAGGCCGTACGATCATAGGCAATATCCGTAAAGCACTCGGATGCTTATTGACCGGTAATTTAGCTGAGATTATCGTAACTAGTGCCGCTGTCATGGTCGGACTGCCGATTCCTTTAGTCCCCATTCAAATATTGCTGATGAATTTGCTGACGGATGCTTTGCCCGCGATGATCTTGGCTGTCAATCCCGGAAACAAGACTAACCAAACGAAGCGAAATGATATTGTTGATAAGGAACTGTATCAAAAAGTGATCGCCAGAGGAATCCTTCTGGGATTAGGATCAATCGGCTTATTTGCCGCAAGTATTGCTGCCGGGGCACCTATACCGGTTGCTCAAAGCATGGCATTCGCGACGCTAGTTGCGGGACAATTGATCCAAACCTTTTCATGGCGTCAAGAAGGTTCAGAGGAGACGGTTCGCGATTGGACGAAGGATCGATTCTTACTTGGTGCTCTTGGTATCTCTTGGCTGACTTTACTTGCTGCCTTGTATATACCGCCTTTAGCTGGATTTTTCCATACCGCCCCCCTCTCGTTCAAACACTGGCTTCCAATTATCGGGGTAGCCGGATCTGTATCGATTTTATCAAAACCGCTGCTTTCCCTCATTAAGAACATACAAGACAACAAATCTTTACCAACCATGGGTGAATACGCAAGTGCGGCGGTTTAATAACCGAAGCACTTGCAATTCGAGAATGCCCAAATAAACTTCGAGGGTGTATAAGCATGATTCAAAAGAATATAGACAAAATTATTATCGGTTCCGCTCTTGCTGTCGCTGCTTCTGCCTTACTCCCGATTGCCAAATCCACCATGCAGCCGATCGCTGTAGCAGGCGTGCAGGGTAGTAATAGTTTGATCCAACGAGCCAGGTCCCTGTTTCAAATGGCCCGGGAAGAAGTGGAAGATATTGTAGCCGAAGCTCAATTTGAAAGAATGAAAAAGCAGCTTGATAAAGAAATCGCATCGCTTAACGACGAAGAGAAATGACATGATAAATGAGGTGAATACTGGCAACATGGAACAAAGCATAGATTTTCATTTGCGAGAAGCTTTATCTCATCTGGAAGCTGCATTAAACCAAAGTGTAAGAACTGTACTTGAGAACGATGGCGCAAAAAAAGAAGTAGGCTTGAAATGGGAGAACTTTCTTGGTGAATTTATAGGCCAGGTTCGAGAAAAGGGCAAGAAGTCACGAATCAATCTACTTAGCTGGATTACCTTTCCTCGCATTCGTTAACAACAAAAGAACGTCTCTTAAGCACAAAGATACAAGAGGCGTTCCTTTGCATGGCTCCATCGCTAATTGCGTCTATTCTTAACAGAGATGACTCCAAGTTTTCTGCCTAGCCACATGTATAATGGATTCTTGATAGGAATAACCTCCTTTCCTTTAAGCATTTTCTCTCAAATATTTTTCTCGCGGTTGCTCCTAAATATGCTGGTAACTAATTACCAACCCAATCCCTTTGTTATAAAGATATGACTGATTGCTCTTCAGATTAAATGATCTATTCGTGCGATAATAAGATCAATTTTTTTCGCTCTAAGTACCAGTTCTTAGATCATGCGAGGCTCTTCCCTCTCTTGAAATATTTAGTAAGATTCCGATGCTCGCCATGCTAATTAGTAATGAAGATCCCCCATAACTAATAAGTGGAAGAGGAACACCAGTAATGGGAATACTCCCTGTAACTCCGCCTAGATTAATAAGTGCTTGAACACCGATTAGAGATACGATTCCTATCCCAATTAAAGTTCCGAACAAATCTGGGCATCTCAAGGCTACAACAATACCTCTCCAAATAAAAAAGATATAAATGAATAAAAAAATAAAACTTCCAATAAAGCCGAACTCTTCTCCTATTGTTGCAAAGATAAAATCCGTATGAGCTTCAGGTAAGTAAAGTAGCTTTTCTACCCCCTTGCCGAACCCCGCTCCCGTCCATCCCCCATGTCCTAGTGCTATTAAAGAATGAACTAATTGGTAGGAGGAGTCCTGCGAATCATCCCACGGATGAAGATAAGCCGTAAATCTTTGAAGCCTGTAGCTCTTAGCAAAGACAATTCCAACTGCAATTGGAAGCAGGGAAAGACCAATTCCAAAAAGGTACATTAGGTTTGCCCCACCGACCACAATCACAATAGTTGTTGCGATCAGGATCACGAGGTCGGAACCAATATCCGGTTGCAGCATGATTAGTCCCAGAACAAGACCAACGATGATAAATAGAGGGAGCAGCCCTTTTTTGAATTGACGGATATTCTCCCCCTTTTTATTGATTAGAGATGCAAGATAGATGATTAATCCTAGTTTTGCAAACTCTGTAGGCTGAATACCAAAAGAACCGACACCAAACCAGCTACGATGCCCGTTAATTTTTGTACCGAACACAATAACAAGCCCTAATAAAATAAGAATTAAAACAAAAATGGGACGAGACCATTTTTGGAACAATTGATAAGGTACATTCATCACGATCAGCATTGCAATTGTACCAATGATACCCCATATAGCTTGTCTCTCCGTAAAATAAATAAAAGAATGGAACTTCCATGAGGCTGATGCTTCACTAGAGCTAAACACCATTAAGATGCCAAAGCCCACAAGCATGCTAGTTAATAACAAAAGCAGAAAATCAGGTCGTCCCTTCAATGATTTCTTCAGCCAACTCGCCTCCGCTAATATAAACTTTTAAATGATCGTACTTTTATAATTTCGTTTTTTTGTTAATAAATGATTATAGAAACACCTAACAGAGTGAGGTCGAGCATCATGAAGAAATGGAAACGTTGGTTGATTAAATGTGCATATCTAAGTTGCATAGCAATATTGGCTTCTTCATATACGACCAAAACGATTGGAACTATGTACATCGAGGAACTAAACAAAGAATATCACATATCTTTACCAACCAATTCCTTTCATGTTTCAGGAGTTTCAGATAATGTATATAAACCCGAATTGGGTTCGATTCATGATAAACTTAAGATCTACTCACTCATCACGACTAAAATACCGCAAGGTGAGATTCAAAAAATCTCATCTCTCGTCGAAAATGGCCTCACGAAGGAAAAGCTTATCGAGATCCAAAAAATTCTAAACCAGAATTTAAACGAACAAGAGTATTCAGAACTGATGTCGATTTTTAGCAAATATTAGTTCTTCTCCTAAATGTGAGTATACATAGCTTTCATTAATTTCACATTAAAACAGGAGAATCCATAGTAAAATCGCCACCCTTTGCGACTCTTTACGGAGTCTAAAGGATGGCGATTTTTTAATGTGTTAACGTTCTACAATAACATCAGCGTTGAAACTACGGGACGGTTCATCCCAGTTGAGTTTGACGAGCAGCCTGTCTGCACGGAACGAATAATACGAAGACAAGTATACAGAGACAGCATCAATTACTTCTTGCTGATTTAAACGATGCTGCCGACCATAAATTTGACCTTTTGCCGAGAATCCGTAACGCTCCTCAAAAGAAATCTGCACATCATGGACATTATGCGGAGCACTTCCTTCTACTCGGCCATTATTGTCTTGGGAAGCAATATACACATGAACCGCATCTAAAACGTCTTGTTCATCAAGAAAAATGTTCATTGATTAATAGCTCCTTCTTCTAAAAGATCGGACAACTGCCATGATTATAGCAATAACAGCGATGACAATAATGATATCCATCAGCATGGAGAAAAACGAGAACGACTGATTTACATAACCTCCACCCGCAGTTGGATAATAACCTCCCCAAGGATGCATCATCGATCCTAACAATGTTCCAGCAGCGAAAGCTCCTGCCATCGGCCAAATCGAGCTGCCAACGCGTGAACCAGCCGGAACAGTAGAAGAATACGTGTTGTTATTGTAATACGTACGACCCGTATTCGGATTCACGTTGCTTCCACTTGTAACATTGGAAGAAGGCCGCTGATAGCCAGTGCTATTGGAAGAATTGCTTGAACTGCTTCCTGAGTTGGACATGCTAGGAACCGTCGATTTGCTAGAGGATCCTCCGCTAAAACCGGAAGAATTCGTCGAGTTAGACGAACTTCCACTATTCGATGTACTTGGAGACGTCCTACTACTCGAGCCTCCGCTGAAATTTGAATTTGATTTAGAGCCTGTTGAGAAAGAGCCGGATCTAGAAGATGTGCTAGGCGAGCTGCCTTTCGCATCCGCTATGGATATATTAGCTGTACTCGCTAATAATAAAACAGCCGTCATTATGGCAATAAATTTGGTTTTCATTTTACAATCCACCTTTACTTTTAAGTCTTGTTCAATCGTATAACAATATATACGAGTTTGTAAATCAATAGGTTTCAGGGGTATGCGGCAGGCTTAGTTACCGACTCTCTCTTTTGTTATTATTATATGAATCGAAACTTAATTGCACCTTAAACCCGTATAAAATTGATGTTAAAAAAACGAAAGGAAAAAATTCTTTTTCTTGGATAATAGGTTTCCAGTTCTGAATCAAAAGTTTACTTTACTTTGATCCAGAAGCCTTTTAAATTTGCATATTCCTAATTGTCTATAAATCGTCGATATTATTAAATATACAACTTCCACGATCAATAAACCGCCGATAACATCGAATAATACGTGCTGTTTAACAAATAGTGTAGAAACAATAATAGTAGCTCCGACCAAATATAATAATAAACGTGCTTTCCTTTGTTTTATCTGGCTATGAAATACACCTTTCATAACCAAATAACATCCAATAACGTGAATACTTGGAAAACAATCAAAAGGCAGATCATGTTGATATACCCAAGATACTATGTTGTTTAACCAATCATGTCCGATATTCATTGGTCGTGGTACAGTAGTTTGATAATAAAAAAATATAATATTGCTTACAATCAGACAAACATTGTACGATGTTATTGTTACATAATAGGCTATTCGATCTGATATACAAAGAAAAATGAAAGATAAAAAAAGATAAGGATACCAAGCAATATAGGGTAAAATGAATATTTTAAGATAAGGGGTATTGTAATCTAAATTAGTAATAAGGGAGTGCACGGTATGTTCACTGTTATCCGTCAGGCTATAAAAAATACTTAGAATTGGAATGGTAAGTATACATAAAAAAGGAATGCTATAATACCTTGCATAATTCCAGAATTTATTCACGTATGATTTTTACTCCCTTAAAAATGTAATTAACTTACTCTATTAATGTTAGTATACTTACTCTTCCTTAATTTCACCTTAAATCAAGGGGAATATCAACTAGAATCCTCCCCTACTCCTGGTCAGTAGCGTTTCGAATGGTGTGTTAACGACGAAGGAGCTGCTGCAGCAGCTCCTTTTAGCGTTTTAAGGAAGCTGGACTATCGGAATAAGCTCTCAAACACCCAAGTATATGCAATTAATAAACTTTATTCATTTTCTTTGCGTCAAAATCTTTATGTTGTAAAATAAATAGGCCGTATTTACGCTTTAACTAATTTTAGGGAGACATGAAGAATCATGGAAATAAGGAAAGTCGTTTTGCCGAATAATGAGAATAGGGTCCGCTGGAGCTGGCTGAAAAAGACGCTATTGGCTATAGCCGCTCTTATTTTTCTATGCTCGAGTCTTCTATTCATGACACCGTGGGGATCTGATCTTCGGACAAATCTTGCCGAGATGGTCATCAATACCCAGCACCGTGAATGGGCATGGCTTTTGGTTGGCGCTGCGAAGCGCGATGATATGGTCAATAAGATGCAGAAGCAAATCGATGTTTGGGGAGTCGATAAGCAGCATGATGGTTTAATCAAGCCAGACACCCGCAAACGATCATCTGGTGAATTAATAAAGGTCGTTGACATCCAGGATGAAATTCACAAGATCCCTACTTGGCGCGGCAAAAAAATGTATGTCTACGATCCAAGAGCAATCCGCCTTGTAACAACTAGCCATAAACAAGAGGGCGAAAAAATTACGGACATGGTCAAACGGACAGGTGCGCTTGCAGGTGTTAATGGCGGAGCGTTCGATGATCCCCAAGGCTTAGGTAATGGCTTTGCACCGATTGGGTTTCTAATGTCAGGTGGCAAAGTCATTCTTACGGAATATGACGGCAGTGTCAAACAGCACGTTGTTGGATTTACAAAGAACGGAATTTTAAAAATTGGCTTATATTCCATTAATGAACTGATTAAGGATGGTGTCACCGATGCTGCCTTTTGGAAACCACGTATTATTGAAGACGGCAAGGGACTCATCACCAGCGGCGACGGCGGGGCTGGCCGCGATCCAAGGACGGCTCTTTGCCAGACAGGGAACGGAACGATCATCTTTCTGGTCATTGACGGACGCCAGCCGGGGTACAGCATGGGGGCTACACTGAAGGAAGTGCAAGACATCTTTCTATCGGAGGGCTGCATGAATGCGGGTTTTCTTGATGGGGGGGCCTCATCCGAATTAGTCGTTGACGGCAAACTGCAGACAAAGCCTGCGAGCCGTTACGGTGAGCGCCGCTTGCCTGACGGCTTCCTAGTATTTGCAGATCCAAGCCACTATAAACCAGATAACATGTGGGATGGTCTAACGAAGATCGATGCTGGAGGTGCCTACGACAATCCAGGATTCCAACAGGAGCAGGCTAATCTTCGCACGAGGGCAGCGCATAATTCCGCTCCTCCAAAGCCAACAGCAACCCACAAGCCACAAGCGGGCAATGAACTTGAGCAGAACTCAGCGACGAAACCAAAAACTACGCCACCAAGCGTGGGGGATTCCGAACTTGTTAGAAAAAGCCCAGTACCAAAGGCAAGCTCGTCACCAAGCCCTTCGTCTACAAAAGAAAGTACGACCGCGAAGCCTACTTCAGATAGCAGCAGTGTCAACGACGGGAAGACAAGCTCTGCCAACACGAGGTCTTAGAATATTAATACAAACTTCATCCAACTTCCGTTAACTTTTTTATTGACAAACGAATACTCTAAGGAGTACGATTTCAAAGGAATTGAATATGTCCTCGTTAGGTGAGGCTCCTATACAAACATAGGCCACTGCCCGGAAACATCGAAAGATGCCAATGGGTAGAACAGGAACTGCCGGATTAAGGCTTTTCATAAGGTGGCTAAGAGCAATCGCTCTTTACGTTGTATAGTGCTAAAACTGGACTAGGGGGAACCGGTTTATTTCATTGTGAACTTATGCCCCCTGGGACCAATCCCAGGGGGCTTTCATATTTATGTACAAAGGGGGGAAACTGGAAATGGACAGTAGTAGTCGAATGCGACAATTGAAAAGTTTGAAGTGTGCTTTACTACCAAGGAACAGTGTATATCATCCCTCTACCAGTATGCCCTCTGTGAATCAGAAATCAAATTCATGTCCTTATATTCAAAGGACTTGTGTAGCTGAGCTGATAAACCGATTGTAATCTGAAAAGATGGAATATTTGCGCTCTCCTCATGCAATTTTGAGGAGAGCTTTTTATTTGTAAAGGAGGTTTTCGCGATGAAATGGAACGGGTTTCTTCATACTAGCAATAAATATAAATTCGGCTTAGCTGATGTTCTGGTAATTCTCATACTCTTGTCCATTCTTTATTTAACAGCCCATCTGGGTGCGGGGATGAAAGTTCCTTTCTCCGAAAGTAATCAACCGACGATGAGCCTTGACCCGTCTATGCTTCCCTACTACGCGGGACGATCACTTCTCAGAATGTTTATTGCATTTGGAGCTTCACTTTTATTTACATTTGTTTATGGGCGAATCGCTGCTTACAACCGCATGGCTGAAAAAATCATGATACCTGCCATCGATATTTTACAGTCTGTACCGGTACTGGGTTTTCTATCTGCAACCGTTATGATGTTCATGTCCTTGTTTCCTGGGAGTCTGCTCGGTGTTGAATGTGCTTCGATTTTTGCCATTTTTACCGGTCAAGTTTGGAACATGACATTTAGCTTTTATCACTCACTTACAACGATTCCACGCCCTCTAAACGAAGCTGCAAGTATTCATCGTCTCGGCTTATGGTCTCGCTTTACCAAACTCGAAGTGCCCTTTTCCATGATCGGATTAGTTTGGAACAGTATGATGTCATTCGGCGGAGGTTGGTTCTTTCTCGCGGCAAGCGAATCGATCACCGTGTTAAATCAAGACATTCATTTGCCCGGAATCGGCTCTTACATGGCAATGGCCGCTGACCAAGGGAATGTAAAGGCTATTGTATATTCCATTATGACCATGATCATTTTGATATGTCTTGTGGACCAATTGTTTTGGCGACCACTTGTCGCTTGGGCACAGAAATTTAAAAACGAGCAATCCGAAGCTGCTGAAGTCCCAAAATCTTGGGTCTATGACATTTTAAAACGTGCCAGATTCATTCGTTATGTCAATCATAAAGTGGGATCTTTCTTTCACGACTTAAAAAGTAAATTCAAACAAAGAAGTACCTCCATTCATTTGCCTAAACCGTCATTTCTTATTTCTAGAATTGTGATCTGGATCATTTGGATCATCGTTATCGTATTCGTTGCCAAGTATGTCTATGAAGCTGTTATGGAAATCATACAACTAAGCTGGAACGAATTAGTTAGAGTTGTCGTACTCGGACTGCAAACAGCCCTACGCGTTTTCGTATCAACCATTTTCGCTGCATTATGGACGGTGCCAATAGGTGTCATGATCGGTATGAATCCTAAACTTTCAAGGATTGCTCAGCCCATTGTACAGGTCTTAGCTTCTTTTCCAGCAAATATGGCATTCCCCTTGTTTACGATTCTATACCTGAAACTTGGAGTCAGTATGAACATTGGTTCTATTCCTCTGATGATGTTGGGGACACAGTGGTACATCTTGTTTAACATTATTGCCGGAGCGATGGCTATTCCTTCCGATTTGAAAGAAGCCGCAGCTATTTTGAGACTGACCCGCCTGCAAACATGGATGAAGTTAATCTTACCCAGTGTATTTCCGTTTCTCATTACGGGATGTATCACAGCTAGTGGAGGAGCTTGGAACGCGAGTATCGTCTCCGAGCTTGTTTCTTGGAAAAATAACACTTTACAAGCGTCTGGATTGGGTTCTTTTATCGCCCAAGCAACAACAAATGGAAACTGGCCCCAAATCATTTGGGGAATTATAGTGATGTGCATAATGGTAGTACTTGTAAATCGTTTGGTTTGGCGCAAGTTATACGCGATCTCAGAAAAAAAATATCATCTGGAATAGAGGTGTAATATCATGAAAAATACATTGATACAACTTCAAAAAATCAGCAAACGTTATGATAAGCCAAACACTACAAATGTCAGTATTCTGGAAGATATACAATTGAATATTACAGAGGGTGAGTTCGTCTCCATTCTTGGGCCTTCCGGCTCTGGAAAGTCCACCCTGCTTCGGATTATTGCCGGACTTGTCCCTCCCTCTCAAGGAACAGTCTTTTATAACGGGCACGAGATCAAGGGGACGAATGCTGGAGTGGGTATGGTATTCCAATCCTTTGCACTATTTCCTTGGCTTACGGTACTTGAGAACGTAAAATTAGGACTCGAAAATAAACCATTAACAGAAGCAGAGAAAATGCGCAAAGCCCTCTCCATCATTGATATGGTTGGACTCGATGGGTTCGAAGGCGCATATCCGAAGGAACTATCAGGCGGTATGAGACAACGCGTAGGCATTGGCCGCGCTCTTGTCATGGAACCAGATATTCTGTTGATGGATGAGCCTTTCTCAGCCCTAGACGTTTTGACGGCGGAGAACCTCAAACGGGATTTACTTGAATTATGGACAGAAAAAAAGATCCCGACAAAATCGATTATTATGGTTACGCACAGTATCGAAGAAGCGGTCTATATGTCCGATCGAGCGATTGTCTTATCTCGTGATCCAGCTCGTGTTATAGCGGATATTTTGATTCCTATGCCTCATTGGCGCGATAAACAGGAGGCACAATTTACCGGGCTCGTTGATAAAATTTATTCCATATTGACCAAACGTGAAATAAAGCAGAATGAACATATCGAAGAACAAAAGAAAAAGATCGAAAAGGTTCAAGAAGTACCTGCAGGTGCATTAACAGGGTTTATTGAATTGATTGATGATCTTGGAAAAACAGTTGATTTATACAAGCTGGCCGATCAATTAAGTCTTAATTTGGAGGACTTTTTGCCAATTGTCGAAGCAGCCCAGATGCTAGGTTTTGCTCACATCCAGCACGGAGATATTGAATTAACAGAAATTGGTCGTCACTTTGCTGATGCCAGTGTTTTGAACAGAAAAGATATATTCAAAAGACAAGTGCTTCAGCATGTCCCCATGATAGAAAAGATTATTTGGATCTTGCACTCTAAATCAAACAACAAAATGGAACGAGAGTTTTTCTTGGAAATCTTCGAAAAGCATTTTGGTTTGGAAGAAGCAGGCCATCAATTAGATATTTTGATTGATTGGGGAAGGTATGCTGAATTGTTGGCTTACGATGAAAAAGCTAAAAATCTCTATATTGAGTACGAAACAGCTGCAGCGTCGGAATAAGGCTGCTATAGAAGAACGCTAATTTCGGACAATATCCGGAATTTGCGTTCTTCGCAAAATACCAAGGCCTTAATAAAAATTTCTCTGTCATTTATTCATTTAATTCACCGAATTCTCATTCATAAGATCCCCCCTTTTTTTTGCAAATATTTTTGTGACGATCATGTAAATGATAAATATCGATGGAATGTAAGCAAAAAGAAAATAAAATCCGACTTCGGAAACAAACCTTCCTAATTCATCCACCTTGATTCGATCGTTAAACTGAATAATAACAATGAAGAAGGCTATTAGGATCAATGGTAACGAAATACGGGGTTTGAGCTGCGTTATTCTTTTCATAATTCTCGTACAGCTCCATATAGAGATACAAAGCATCGGGATTATAATTATCAGCATACTAACAGCAAATATATATTCAATTCTTTCCAGGAAATCAAATTCAATAATTTTTGTTTCTACTAAAACAGGGTAAAGCGTGTGCATTAGCAGACCATGACTAAAATACATAAGAGTTGTAACTATTATTGTTGTATATTGTAGCGTAGTTATAAGTAAGCCGAAATGGGCCCATTTTGCATTTTTTTCAGGTGATTTTAGAAAAGGGAAGTAAATAAGCATAGTTTCAAATCCCATAAACATGCCGCAAGAAGTTTTAAAGGATTTGAACAAATCATGAACGGAATGATTCCATACAGGTAACAAATAAGTGAAAATTCCATATCGAATGGGAAAAATATTGAGGATAATTAATATGTAGGACATTATAACCGCGAAAAAAGCAAATCCGGTTAAAACTCTGAATCCTCCAGATACGAGATAATATATCATTATAATAAGTATGACAGCCAATACCCATGTTTTAAGAGACGGAAATACCCATATTTGAAGAATATCAATGTAAGATCGAAAGACGGACAAAGCTAACATGAAAAAATACGCTATCAAGAGTAGCGAAACAGCATTTCCCAAGAAGCTGCCGAAAATCATTCGATGCAAGTCAATCACGTCTTTAGATGGATTTCCTAGCATCTTGTAAATCATCCAAATAATAATATGAAGGCTTAGTCCCATGAAGAGAACCGATATCCAAGTATCTTGCTCCGCATCTTTAAACAATATATTTTGAATAAATCCATTTCCAGCCAGGGCATTTACTAAGAAAAATGCGAACCATCCGGAAATCAAGTAATTCTCCTTAACTCTTTGCTGCACTAATGCCAACTCCCGACTGTTGAATAACGATCTCTGTATCCACTTCAAATTTGATTTTCGGGTACGATGTATGACTAAATTCCTGCTGATTCCATTTTTTTTCCTTACTTCTGTATAGCTCTCCAAAGCCAATTGGATCGATATTGTTATTCTGAAATTTTTCTAACATCGTTGTAATCTCTTTTGAAAAATGATTTTCGATTTGTTTCTTTAGTTCAAGCAGATCGCTCTTGTCGACTGAGCTTTTATTCGGAATTTCTCTAATATCTATAATTAACTTAAGAAAAATGACAGCCCTGTCATTCTGTTGCAGCGACACTTTTCGTTCTTCGTGCAATATTTGAAAAAAAATTTTTTCCTTCTGTTTCGATGTAAATTCATAGTAGCTGGATATGGTTCTAGACTTATCTTTGAGAATTTTTAGAAAAAACGCTTCTTTGTTGGTTAACAATAAATGCAACTTATCTCCTTTAAAGACACCGACCCCCTCTAAATGGAATGCGCCTTTTTCATCTTTATTCAACATGGGAAGATACACATCTTGACCTTCTCCAAAATATTGATCAAGCAATAGATGGATATTTGTCGAAGGGATATTCCCATACTCCATGTTTTGTTTGACTAAATCTGATAAATAGTAGGGCGGATATTTTAAAGTTTCGGACAAAATCGAACTTGTCTCTTGTTTAGTTATAACTACAGCAGCGTTACTGCTTACCAAAGGATCTCGTACAAAGCTGCTAGCGAGTTCTTGTAGACCTCTTCTTGCAAACTTTTCGCTAATGACGCATGTTCGCACTTGTCCTATCACGATTGGGTCTTCAGATTGGGTAGTTAAGGCAATATGTACCCCGCCAAAAGTTTGTGATTCGGCGGTTAACACCTGTAAACGCGCTTTCTTTTCATAAGAAGAGTAAGAAGCGCTGCTCTTAAATGTTTCCCCTTGAATATCGTACCCAATGCTTTGAAGAATTTTAATCTTGTCGATAATTTGTTGTTTTGCGCATCCCGATAATAAGAAGCACAAACAGAGAGCTCCAACATGCATTTTCATTTACGAATGTTCCTTTGCAATGAATTATTCATTATTATAATCGTCTCCAATATCTTTATGCTTTTTAACCTTGTATCGTCTCTGAATGAGCGGACGTAAAAAACGACCTCGACTCCAAGTCAGACTAAAGGAATTGCGTATGATATTTTCTTTAAAATCTTTGCTACGAAAAGGGTACAATGGAACTAGATATGGGGTACCTAGAGATTTCAAGCGCAGCAGATGACCCATAAGAAACACTACGCCGATCATAACGCCTAATAACCCAAAAGCTGCCGCCAAGCCAATAAATGGAAACCTGAGAAAGCGTAACGTGTTGGCCATTTTGAAGATTGGTGTGGTAAAGGATGACAATGCGGAAATAGAAACAACAATAATTAATATATTGCTCGTTAAGCCAGCTCGTACCGCTGCCTCACCAAGAACGACGCCGCCAACGATCCCCAAGGTTTGACCGACTTTTGTCGGCAGCCTAGCTCCTGCCTCACGCACTAGCTCTACGGATAGCTCTAATAAGAGTACTTCCAAAAAAGGTATAAAAGGCACATTCGTTCTGGATTCGATAATCGGGCCTAAGAGGGCTCTTGGTACGACATTATAATGAAAGGTTATTACTGCGACATAGATTGGTGTAGCCAAGATGGAGTATGCAACTCCCAAATAACGAATAATACGCAAAAAAGAACCCAAAACCCACGGCAAATAAAAATCCTCTGGTGAATAGAAAAAATCAAACACGGTGGTGGGACCGGAAATGACATAGGGTGAACCGTTGCTAATAGTAGCCACTTGCCCTAAAAGTAGGCTAGCCTTTATCCGATCTACGCGTTCAGTTGACATAAATAAAGGGAAAGGCGTATTTGAGTTGTCGGAAATAATCTGGTCGAGAGTAGCAGAATCAAAGACCACATCAAAATCAAAATCCATAAGTCTCTGCCTTAATGTATTTACATGCTCAGGGTTGGCTATTCCATCGATATAGGCTATCACTACTCTAGTCTTGGAAAGAGACCCGCATGTGTGTTCCTCAAATATTAGTTTTTCAGAAATAATTTCTTTTCTCAATAAATTGAGATTAGTATCGATAGCTTCGACAAAAGCTGTACACGGACCGATTACGCTGTATTCATTCTCAGATATATTATTGTCACGATAGCCTTTTTGTAGATCTGCAATGTTAACTAATATACCTTCAGATAGATCGGTATCCAATTGAATATAAATGGAACCTTTTATCAAATTTAGAGAAATCTCTTCCAGGTTTGACGATAACTTCATTCCTTCGATGGGAATCAGGTTATTCAATTCATTCAAATCATTTATTTTAGCATTGGCGCGTTGGAAACATAATAGAAGATCATTGCTGATCTGTTCATGATTTACAATAGATTTATAATAAGAAAAATGAAATATTGTATGATGTATTGTAATTACAGATTGTATAAAGTCACCCGATTTGGAGGCTTCTTTTAACGCAATTTTTAGATTCTTCAATAGTGGACCACCACCTTACTAATTTTTCTTATTATGCACTCAATAAATGTAAATTATGCCATTTACTCGCCTAACGTTTCAGCTGATTCATCATTAGCGAACGGTCAATGATTTGTGAATCAGCAAAAAATAGCCTTGGCCGACTAACGGCCAAGGCTATTTGCATACGTGCGAATCGGAGCCGATCCGCGATTAGTGATCCATCATCATCGCCGGGTCCGGATTGTCCGCGCTGGCGGTTCCCTTTTCTTCCTGCTGCTTCGGTTTACGCAGAAGGAGCGACAGTGCAACACCCGCGGTCACGAGGCACGCGGACAGGAAGAACGTGTCACCGTAACCCGCGACGACGGCATTGAGCGGATTCGCATCCGCTCCCACGCTTGCGGCGTGGGAAGTAATATGCGACGTGAGATAACCCGTCAGGCCCGCGACCGCGAACGAGAGGACAACTTGCGAAGCTGCTGTTGTCAGCGGTGTGACGCGGCTCACCAGTCGGCGAGGCGCAGAGTTCAAGACATGCGTGTTGAGCGGCATCATGGTGAAGCCCATGCCGAGACCCAAGATGCAGATGCACAGAATGATAACCCACAGCGAGGTATCCACCGATATGCCGGACAAGATGAACAGGGAAATGGTTATGACGGTAAGACCGGCGAAGGCGAGCGGACGCGCGCCGATCTTATCGAACAACCTGCCGCTGATTGGCATGCCGAGTCCTGCGCATAGTGCATACGGCATCAGAATCCAGCCCGTTTCAAGCGCAGTGTAGTGCATGACGCCTTGCAGATACAGCGGCACGATCAGCATTGTGCCGAACAGCGGGAGCTGTACGATCCACGTCATGATGATGCTGCGTGTAAAATCGGACGACTTGAACACTTTCAGCTCCAGCAGCGGCTGCTTCTGTGCCAGTTCCACGAAGATGAAGAGGATGAGTGCAATGCCGCCGACGGTTAAGCCCGTGATCGTCGAAGCGGAGGACCAGCTGGTGCCGCCTTCGCTCACGCCGTACGCCAGCATGGAGAAGGCGATCGGTGCGAGGCACATGCCGATGACGTCCAGATGCGGCGCCGCATGGCGACCTACTTTCGGCAAATATTTATACCCGAGAATAAAGGCGATAATGCCGATCGGCAGATTGATAATGAAAATCCAGTGCCAGCTGACAGAATCGACCAGCCAGCCGGATAGCACCTAACCGAAAGCCGGTGCAATCAGCATTGGGACGCCGAGTACGCCCATGATGGATCCGCGGCGCTCTGGAGGCGCGAGCTTGAACACCATGGCCATCCCGATCGGGCCCACCATACCGCCTCCCAAGCCTTGAATGACGCGGTAAATAATCAGCTGTTCCGGCGATTGCGCGATGCCGCACAGCACTGAGCCGATCGTGAACAGGGCGATCGTAATCATGAAAATTTGCTTGGAGCCGAATTTATCGGCCATCCAGCCTGCAAGCGGGATTACGGCGGATAAGGCCAGCGTATAGCCGGTGACGGTCCATTGGATCGTCTTTAGGTCGGTGTCGAAGTATTCCACGAGTTTCGGAATGGCATTATTGACGACGGTGCTGTCCAGAATAACCATGATCATGCCGACAATAATCGCTATGAGCGGCGGCAGAATGGCTTTCAGCGTGAAGTCATCCCCGCCGGCTGCCATTGTTTTTGTTTGCGTAGGAATTGACATTGATCCCTGCTTTCTGCTCATCGAGCTGTGTTATATTGCTTTCTCATACAAATTCGCAGGCAACGCCTGCACGAACGGCGACCAATCGCCCGTCGTGTAAAGATGAAGCCGGTGCATGGCCCGCGTACACGCCGTATAAAGAAGCTTGCGTTCGTTGTCCCGGCCGTAAGCTTCGGGCGAAGCATCATAGACCAAGACTCCATCGAACTCGACACCCTTGGCGAGATACACGGGAATGACCATCACTCCTTTTTCAAAATTGAGCGTCTCCTTCGTAATGAGCTGCAGACCTTCGCCTCCATGAATCCGTAACGATTCATGGGCCTCCCGGCTTTCGGCAGCTGTCTTCGTAATGACGGCGATGGAATCGAAGCCCTCGGCCCTGAGCGCCGCGATGTCTGCCAGAATTTGTGCATCACGCTTCTCCCTGCCGTCTAGTCTCGTCAGAAAGGGCTTTTGGCCTCCCCTTTCAAACGGTTCAATTTCTTCTCCGCCTGGAAGCATCGATTTCGTAAATTCAACAATCTCCCTGGTTGAACGATAACTGCGCACCAGGCGGACAAGGCTTGTTTCGGCTTCGCCGAAAAGGCGGAGCAGCGGCGAATCGGCTGCGTCCAAACTTGTGGCCTGCATGAAGATCGCTTGCCCGAAATCGCCGAGTACCGTCATCCGGGCACGGGGAAACAGCTTTTTTAGATATTCATATTGAAACGGCGAATAATCTTGACCCTCATCAACGAAGACATACCGGATTTCCGTGTTCGTCCGGACGCCTTCGATCAGTTCTTTTACATACAAATACGGAGTCGCATCCTCGTGGAATAACTCGTTCCGGAGCAGCTTTTCCTTGGTTTGCCTGCATATTTCAGGCCACAGCGGTGGGATGACGGCCCCATTCGTTTTCTCCCGATAAGCGGCTCCGCCCTCAAACAATTGGCCATATATGCCTTTGACATCTACAAACGAGAATTTCTTCACACTTTTCCTTAACGGTTTAAAGCTTTCTTTCACGATCCTTCGGCGGAGCAGATCTTCCTCCCTCTGGGCGAAGTCAAAGTCGCCTTCATCTTCCCGGCGCTTGTTGTTAATTTTCTCGTGAACTTCGGCGTATTGTTCCGCAACGTCGAAAACTTCCCTGTCTTTATGCAGCATTCCGAAGACTTCCGCGTACTGCTCGGTGTCGAGATAATTCAACTCTTCCTGTACCCAAGGCGCTTCCCGTTCCATTCGTTCCAGCGAAGCCAGTTCATTCAGCAGCCATTCCTGCAAGAGAACGACACGATTGAAGAGCGGCAGGGAACGGTCATAACTGTAAAATTTCGCTCTCATTCGCTCCGCGGTAATCAAATCGCGGTCGCGAATCCGAATGCCGCCAAATCGCATGCCTTCCCGTCCCAACCACATTCCATAGTTCTGCAGGGCTTGTAGGAAAGCCTCGGAAGCTTTATACTCGATCCCCTGAAGACGAGCCTCATACCCCGGCGCTCCTTGTGCGGTCAGTACAAATTCGATCTGATCAAAGGCATCCTCCGGCCGTAACGAGGAACCTACCCAATAGTCGAGATATTCTTGAAAAGTCGTCTGCTGCATATTCTCTTCACCGAGCTCCGGAAGGACGGTGGAGATATAACTGGTAAACATCGGATTCGGTGAGAAAAGAACGATTTGATCAGCCCTGATCGTCAGCCGATGTTTGTACAGCAAGTACGCCACCCGCTGCAATGCCGCGGAAGTCTTACCGCTGCCGGCCGCCCCCTGTACGATAAGCATCCGGCTTTTGTCATTGCGGATGATGGCGTTTTGCTCCTTCTGGATGGTTGCCACGATACTCTTCATTTGCGAGTCAGCACCTTTGCCGAGCACTTGCTGCAGCAATTCGTCTCCGATCGTTTCGCTCGCGTCAAACATGTTGCGGATTTGCCCGTTTTGAATCTGAAATTGCCGTTTGAGCTCCATATTCCCTTCGATTCTTCCAGTCGGCGTGACATAAGACGCCAGGCCGGGGAGTAGTCGTAGTACAGGCTAGCGATTGGCGTACGCCAGTCATAGATCAGAAAGCTCAATCCGTCTTCGTCTACGAAAGAAGATACGCCGATATAGATCTGCTCGCTGAGGTCCAGGCCATCCTCCTGAAAGTCGATGCGTCCGAAATAAGGAGACGGGAGCAGACGTTTCATGCTTTTCCATTGCTGCGTCAACAGCTTGTGGCCGCGCTCCCGTTCGGCCAATACCGCGGACTGTTGGTTAATCGTGTAGAAAGTCTCTTCGAAATCTTCGTACGTGCTTGTGTTGATCGTAACTTCTTCCCAAAACCGCTTGCGGATGTCCGTAGCCTGATCGCGCAGTCCGGCAACCTCCGGCTCCAGTTCGGCGATTCTCGCCTGCAGTTTGTTCCTGACCCGTTCTAGCCGCTCCTGTTCCTGCCGCCAATCCTTCGCTTCCATCTCTCCTGAACACACTCCTTTTTCCATTTTTTGGGATAAAAAAGAGCATTGACAAATCAAAGTTCCAGATGTACAATTAAAGTGGGAATAAAAATGTATATATTCTTTATTTTAATTTGTCAATACCGCTACCGATTATATCATAGCGGTATTTCGTGTTCAATCTTTTTTTGTTGTTACCCCGGCAGAGCTGCTAATCGGATTGCTTGAAGAAAAGTTCTCAGGAATATTTCGTTGTTGCTAGGAAGATTTGATATGTTACTAAGGAGCCGTTTGACTAAATATTTCGCCGTCACTTATGGTATGGTTCAGCTTAACGGGTCTATCGGCGTAAAATAAAGGCACCCCGGTGGGGTGCCTTTACAGTATGATTTAAAAGTGGGGACCGACTCCCGCCTGTCTCTACCACCAAGATACAGTCAATGACAGTGTTATATTGATAATAATTATTATCGCTGCAATGGCGATTAAGAAAACTATTCTGTCCTTTTTGTTCCCCATAACTCTTTGATACACCTCCAGAAATAAAAATCTCCTAACCAACGTCCTCAGATTTAAATGTCTTCAAAGTTGGTATGAGAAATAAGAGTGACAGCACCGTCATGATCCCGACTGAAATCAACCGGAAAAAGACGTTCTCTCCCGTCTCACCTCCTCCAAACGGAGAAATTAGCAGGACACATGCAAGCACCTTCAGCAACGTGGAGCGACGGACAATGGAAAAATAACTGTAAACGATCGATCCTACAGTATGAGTCACACTGAAGACGACTAGTAAAAAAGCAAAGGTTAGCCAATGGCCGAAGGTGAACGGCTCGGCCACACTGACACGGAAAACATTTACAACTGATATGGATATCAAAGGAAGCAAGGAAGACAATACGGTTGCAAGTACACTATACATGAACATGACCACCATCTTCCCGTAGTAGAGTCGAGAACGATCAATCGGATACATGAGCATGTTTAGGATCGTTTTCTGTTCATATTCCTGCGTGAAGATTTCTCCTGAAAGGACACACAGGAAAATTTGCGTGACGAACGCTGATATAATAAAGCAGACCACAAAGATGGAGTTCCAATCATTCATGCCCGTTTCCAGCAACAAGAAGATGGGAACCATCAGACCGGCACATACCAACGAGGATCCAATAATACCGAATATTCGGCCTCGATGTTTAAGCTTCATGAGTTCGCATTGAATGATAACTCCCATGCTATTTCGACTCCTCTGCATGATGGTTGGTTCTGTGCACTAGCGACAAGAAGTAATCCTCCAGCGTATCTTGCTTAAGCACCATGGACCGTACCTCTACCCCTTCGCTTGAGAGCCATCCATTTATTTTCCCACCTTCATCCAAATGTTCATAGAGGCGAATCGTATGAGCATCCACGATTGTGAAATTAGACAGACCAAGCTTATCGTGCAGGAGAAAAGCAGCTTTTTGTCCGTCATTCACCATAAATTCGATGCTTTGCCGGTTCATTTCAGAAATCGCTTGATAGGAAAGTTCGGTCAACATCTTCCCTCGATGAATAATCCCGACCGTCGCTGCCATGTGCTCCAATTCGCTTAAGACATGGCTGGAAATGACGACCGTTAGCCCTCTTTGTTTGGACAAATCGATAAGTAAACTGCGTATTTCTTTGATGCCCGCTGGATCAAGGCCGTTAATCGGTTCGTCCAGCAGCAACAGAGAGGGGCGTGTAAGGATCGCCCGAGCCAACCCCAGCCGTTGCTTCATGCCCAAGGAGAACGTAGAGACCGGATTGTTACTGCTAAGAGACAAATCGACCTCCTTCAATACCTGATCAATACAGCCTTTCTCCTCATACCCGCTGAGTTTTTGATGAATTTCCAAATTTCTACGAGCAGACAGTCTGTCATAGAAGCGTGGATATTCGATAATGCAGCCAACATTCTGTAGATATTCGTAAGATTGAGGCTTGATCGTCTTCGCAAACACTTCAATACTGCCTGCTGTCGGTTTCCATAGATTGGCGATCATCTTGAGCGTACTTGTTTTGCCTGAACCGTTGCCGCCTAAAAAAGCGTATATTTCCCCGGCTTTCACATTCATATTGAGATTGTCCACAATCGTATTTCCGCCGATGCGCTTACTCAGGTCGTGAGTTTGTATAGCGTATGTCATACCTCAGCTCCTTTCGTGTTTCACACCTCTAAATTATAAAAGACAGATCTGTAAAAGCTCTGTCTTCAATCATACATATTTCTTACTTTCGCAAGTAAAAGCGGAAACTGGTCTTCTCAAAGGGAAGACTATGCGCCTCTATTACTCCCCCCATTTTTTCCACCAAAACCTTTACGATAGCGAGGCCTAATCCACTTCCCTCCAAATCTTTACTGCGCGATTCTTCCAGGGTATACAAGCGTTCGAAGATCCGCTGGATTTTCGAATGCGGGATCCCTTTTCCGTTATCCCAGATCTCGATGTACACCTTATCATGCTGGTCGTTTACGTTAAAACCAATGGTATCTCCGTCTGCACCATATTTGATGGCATTGCTAATCAAATTGCTAAGAATACGGCTGAGAGCTTCCCGATTCGTTAGAGCATAACAGTCTTCTCCGGGGATGCTGATGTCAACATTGCGATTCATTTCGGTAATCATATCGTGGTAGGTCAATATGTTCTCTCGTAAAATCTCCGATACATTGTGCCTTGAAAGTTGTATGTGCACATCCCCTGATTCCAGCTTCGATAGGGAGAAAAAATCATTCATCATGTCGATGATTTCTTTCGTTTTGTTTTCTACTTTGTTCAGATAGGCTTTTGCCTGATCGGTGTTCATATCGGGGTTGGCATTCAGCGCATTCACATATCCAAGAATGATCGTCATAGGTGTACGTAGATCATGTGACACGTTGGATAACATTTTTCCCATCTCATCGCGTGTTTGCGCATCACGAATACGGTAGTTCTCGTGTTCTTTCAGAAGTTGATTAATATTTTCAATCAATCGACGGCTGCTCGGATCTGTTGTCAACAATCGGACCCTTGCATTCACCGCGTCTTGCGAGTAATTTTCAAGCGATAATGCAATTTGAGAAATATGCTTGTTCTTGAGCCTTAACTGAATAAGGGCATAGATGAGAATAAGCAGCAAGACAACGCATAAAACAGAAAGAGGAAGCATAAACCTCATGCTTGATCTCCCAGTTTATAGCCGATTCCCCAGACAGTCTTAATGATTCTCGGCTCGGCAGGGTTATCTTCAATCTTGTCGCGAAGGCGGCTGATATGCACCATTACCGTGTTGTCGTCCCCGACAAAATCCTCCTGCCATACGCTCGAATAAATTTGCGCTTTCGTAAATACTTTTTTGGGATGGGTGAAAAATAGCCTGAGGATCTCGAACTCTTTGATCGTAAGATTGATCTTCCGATTCGACTTGACCAGTGAGTAGTCCTCCATGTTTAATTCCAGCTGACCGAAACGTATCACCGTTTCTTCGGGCGTTGAACGAGAATAACTAGCCCTTCGAAGCAGAGCGTGTATTCGTGCGTTCAACTCACCCATCGAGAACGGTTTTGTTATGTAGTCGTCCGCCCCTAATTCGAGTCCGAGAATCTTATCTGTCTCCGTATCCTTAGCTGATATGATGAGCAATGGCACCAAGCAATGCTCTCTAATATGGGCCATAACTTTCTTGCCGCTTAACTTGGGCAACATCAAATCTAATAAAATGAGATCAAAGTTATGCTTACTGAAGATGGACAAAGCTTCTTCGCCATCGGCTGCTTCGACAACATCAAAATTATCCGTCTTTAAATGATTGACGATCATCTCACGGATCTCTTTTTCATCCTCTACTACCAAAATTGTAGGCATATCTATACCTCCTCATTCACCTAGGCAATTTAGCCCCACAGAGTAAATAGCCTGATTCTATTAAAGGAAACATGTGTAGTTTCGTGTATATGTTTACCATTAATGCACAAAGTCTCCCAATAACTTTTTTCGCCGTCATTTGTGGTACGGTTCCCCTTACACAATATAACGGCTAAATTTAAAGAGGATGAAGCAGTGATTAAACTGCCCGATCCTCTTTAGTCGTGCAATAATTAAATTAAAAAGAAGACCGTAATCTTACGCTTGTCATTGGCGTAATTCTATTCCCTACCTCATTCTGAATGTCCTGATATGCATTAACTTGACCAGATGGATCTTCGACTTTAATAGCGAGGGCATAATTTATATTGAGTGAGGCAGACACATCCCATCTGCTGTAAAGTTGGAGCCAGATTTGCCAATCCCCTGGATTAAATGAATTCGTAATTTATATCAAACTATACTTTTGCCATGTTCACTGTAACCTTCGGAATATTGAATCCGCTAATCTTGTACCTGTAGACACTAATTTAGAAAGCCGTGTGATCAATTCCCCCCCATATTTCCTCAAATAAAGTTCTGACTTGTATTTCACAAATAATGCTACTTTCCTCTTTAGGCTTAACTAAGTAGTGAACACTAGTATAATAACTCTCTTTTTGTTGACAATCTATTTCAAATCCCTTAAAAAAACTACTGATGCTCTGGAATAAATAATCCATCTCTTTCATCATCCCAAGCTACAGCACTAATTTTCCAACCGTCTTGCGTCTTAATAAATTGAATAGTCTTCATACCTTTGGCTTCAAACGCCACTCCTGATAGTACTCCTGATTTTTGATAAAGACTGAAGCGATGAGCGATATTACCGAATATTTCAGTTCTCTCAGATATTTCTTCTTCCTTAAAGTCAATAAGAAGCCCTTCATTTAACAGTTTCTCACGAGGCTCAATAAATTGTTCAAGATTGTAAATTTCAGGAGTTGAACCAGTATTTTTAATTATCATTCCTTTTGGAATAAATAACTGATGTAATCCACTGACATTTGGTTTGAGTCCTTCTTTATTGGTAAATGAATTGAAGAACAGCGCTGTTAATTTATCAATATTGTCTTTATCCATTTTCTTTTTCCCCTTTCAATAAAAAGCTTATCTACTGTCGGAAGGAACGCAAATCCAATATCCACATCTTCTAAGGAATCTCTTTTTATGAGACCACAGATCCCAATCGGGCCCCCCCCCCTCCTTCATCTCCGTTAAGTACAGACCGAAGCCCATTCTGGTATACATTTCAACAGGTCCTTTCAATATATAATCGCGTGCGTCTTCAAGGGTTCTCACACCTTTATCGCCAATAAACCGCAACCAAGAGGGATCCTTATGCTTGATTTCACACGATTACCTATTAAGCTGCTGCTTATTGTTTCATTTTAGGGTCGAGCACATCGCGCAAACCGTCGCCAATCAAGTTGAAGCCGAGCACCCTGAGCTTAATGAACAAACCTGGGGATAATACCCTCCACGGAGCGTTCGCAATAAACTGGCGCGAGTCGGACAACATTTTGCCCCATTCCGATTTGGGCTGCTGTGCTCCCAACCCAGAAACCCTAAAGCTGCCGTTTCGATGAAGGCTGTTGCGATGCCAAGCGTTCCTTAGAATTTCAATCCTTCAAGCGGCAGTACCGACACACAGACAACAAACTTTTCCGAAATGAAAACAAGCTTTTAGCGAATTATAACCGTCGTAATGCCTTAGGGTAATTCGTCAATACCTCTACAGAGCCGTCTTCCTTAATGAAAATATCATCTTCGATGCGAACGCCGCCAATGGATGGCACGTAAACGCCAGGTTCAATAGTAAACAGCATGCCAGGCTCGATTATCATCTCATTCTGTCCGTGAATAGAGGGCGGTTCATGACCTTCCAAGCCAAAACCGTGACCTACGCGATGTGTAAAGTAGGGTCCATACCCTTGCGATGAAATGGCGCTTCTCGCGGCACGATCCAGGGCACCGAATGGGGTGCCTACATTGATTGCCCCAATGGCTTGAAGATTGGCTGCAAGCACAGTTTCGTATATGTGTTCCTGCGCTTTTGTTCCTTCCCCCATAATAAAAGTGCGCGAAATGTCCGAACAAAATCCTTCGACGTGAACTCCGATATCAATTAAAATAAAATCATTTTGCCGGAAGGGGGTACTGCCCGGCTTGCCATGAGGAAGCGCAGAATTAGTTCCAGCGAGTACGATAGAATCGAAGGCGAGCTTTTCGCCTCCCAAGCATTTCATTTGATATTCCAGTTCAGCGACCAGTTCCAATTCGGTCATGCCGATAACTGCCTTTTGAGTCGCATATTCTATCGCTTTTTGCACCACATCGACAGCTAGTCGAACTTTCGCTGCTTCATTTTCGCTTTTTTTCAATCTTAGCGACATGATAAGATCTTCGAGCGAGATAAAACCAGCTTTCGGAAATGTACCCTGCAATTGTTCAAATCTGACCATTTGGATATCATTCTTTTCCACACCAAACCAAGCGACGTTATTTCCGATATTTTGCTCCAGAACAACCATGGGATCATCGATATCGGATATAGGTACAAGATGTTGAACAGAGCTGTGCAGCCTCGCCGCATCCAAATCCAGACTGGGTACAAACAACCAATCACAACCTGAACGATCGACCGCAAGCGCCAAAAAACGTTCGTGGGGATTGCAAGAAAATCCGGTGAAATAATACACGTTGACAGGCGACGTTATCAAAGCTGTGTCGATCTTTTTTTGTTCCATGTAAGCGATGAGTTGCTTGCGTCTAAGATCGTATAATGAGATCATTTGCTGCTAATACCTCCCGTAAGGTTTTAAAATAAATGACAGGCAATCCAGTGGTCGCTCTGAATTTCTTTCCATTCTGGTTCCATGATGCTGCACTGTTCCATTACTTTAGGACAGCGCGTCCGAAATCTACATCCGCTCGGCAAATTGGACGGGCTCGGCAAATCCCCTTCCAGCACGATCCTCTCCCTTTTGACAGTCGGATCGGGAATAGGAATGGCCGAAAGCAGGGCCTGCGTATACGGGTGCAGCGGCTTTTTATAGAGCTCAATACTTCCCGCAAGCTCGACCATTTTACCTAAATACATGACGCCAATCCGATTGGAAATATGCTGGACCATTGACAAATCGTGCGCGATGAACAGAAACGTCAATCCGCGTTTATGCTGTAAATCTTCAAGCAAATTGACGATTTGTGCTTGAATGGATACATCCAGCGCCGAAATCGGTTCATCTGCGATAATAAACTGCGGATCGACCGCAAGCGCTCGAGCGATCCCGATGCGTTGGCGCTGCCCGCCGCTGAATTCATGCGGATATCGGTCGGCATGTTCAGGTCGAAGTCCGACAAGCTGCAGAAGCTCGCGAACCCGTTCAGCTCTATCTTTGCCGCTTAAATCCTGGACTTTCATTCCTTCGGCAATAATAGAGCGGACATTCATGCGGGGATTCAGGCTGGCATGAGGATCCTGAAAGATCATCTGGACATCGCTGTTAAACTGCTTGCTTTCTTTTCGTGAAAGCTGATGGACATTTTTCCCCTTAAACCGGACCTCGCCCCCCGTGCTCTCATACAGTCGAACGATCGTCCGCCCCAAGGTTGATTTACCGCAGCCGCTCTCTCCGACAAGCCCGAATGTTTCCCCTTTCCGAATAGCAAAGGATACGCCATCTACAGCTTTTAGATTCGTTCCAGCTTTTTGAGCGAAATATTTCTTCAAATTATTAACTTCAACAAGGATTTCAGACATTAGGCTTGCCTCCCGACTGCTATGAGTTCCTTGAATTTAGGGGCACGCTCATCATGCAGCCAGCACGCTGCGTGATGGCCGTTACCGAAATATCTGACAACAGGCGCCTGCTCCGCACAGATCTCCATTGCATAATCGCAGCGCTCCGCAAACGGGCAGCCCTTCGGCGGATTGAACAGATCGGGAGGGGTTCCTTCGATTGGAACCAACCGCTTCTTCTGTTCGCCATCCAGATGCGGCATCGACTTCATCAGTCCCCATGTATAAGGATGTTTAGGCTCCGTAAACAGATCATGCGTAGTCCCAGATTCCACCACGGTGCCGGCATACATGACTACTGCCCTGTGAGCGATTTCCGCAACAACCCCCAAATCATGGGTAATCAAAATAATAGAAAGCTTCGTTTGTTCCTGTAATTCCTTCATCAAATCAAGGATTTGCGCTTGCACCGTCACATCCAAAGCCGTTGTTGGCTCATCGGCGATGACCAGTTTCGGATTGCACGCCAGCGCGATCGCAATCACGACACGCTGCCGCATGCCGCCGCTAAACTCGTGCGGGTACTGATCCACCCGTTTCTGCGGATCCGATATTCCCACTTTATTGAGCAGTTCTATTGCTTTCTTGCGGGCTTCCTTTTTGGATAATCCGTGGTAATAAACCAGCCCTTCCGTGAACTGCCGGCCTATTTTCATCGTCGGATTTAGCGCTGTCATCGGATCTTGGAATATCATTCCCATTTCAGAGCCCCGCATCTTCAGCAATTCCTTTTTAGAGAGTCGAGTGATGTCTTGGCCGTTAAATCGAATCTGGCCGTCAACCAATCTACCCGGAGGGCTTGGAATCAAACCCATAATTGAAAGAGCGGTCACGCTTTTCCCACAGCCGCTCTCGCCTACGATAGCAACCGTTTCACCGTGATCGACATGAAACGAAACGCCGCGCACCGCTTTCACTTCTCCACCATGCGTTTTGAAATTAACCTTCAAGTTTGTTACTTCTAATATATGTTCCATCACTCTTCCCCCTAATCGCTAAGACCTGGATCCAACGCATCCTGCAAACCGTCTCCAAATACGTTGAAAGCAAACATAGTCAGCGATATCATAAGTCCCGGAAAAAAGAGGCGCCACCAATCTCCGGTTAGGATGACACCCAAAGCGTCGTTCGTCATCGTTCCCCAACTCGCAATAGGTGCTTGAACTCCCAGACCCAAAAAGCTTAAAAATGCTTCCGAAAAAATCGCTGCAGGAACCGTAAAGGTCAGAGTCACAATAATAATCCCGCTCGTATTGGGAATCAAATGTCTCCATATAATTCGTGCGGATGAAACCCCTAATACTTGCGACGCGAGGATATATTCTTGTGAGCGAAGCTGCATAATTTGGCCGCGAACGAGCCGGGCCATGCCTACCCATCCAGTAACAGTTAAGGCCGTGATGATCGTCCAAATTCCAGGCTTCATAATCACCATCAGCAAAATAACGACCAATAAATAGGGCAAACCGCTCAAGATTTCAATCACGCGCATGATGACATTATCGATCCGTTCACCTCGTTTACCGCGTCCTGCCGTAAAACCGGCAATCCCGCCGAGGGTTACACCGATGACTAAGTCGATGAGCGCGGCTACCACTCCAATCGTCAGAGAAATGCGGGCGCCGTACCAAGTTCTTGCAAACACGTCTCGGCCCAAATCGTCTGTGCCAAACCAATGGTCTTTCGAGATGGTCTGGTTAGCCTCGAGCAAACTTTGATCGGAAAAGCTATATCGTGCAATATACGGACCGATGATCGCCATGATGAGAATCATCACAATGATCGTGAATCCAACCATGGCCAGTTTGTTCTTAAATAATTTGCGTAAGGTTAATTGCCCATACGTGAGGCTCGGACGAGTGGAAGCGTTCTCGAATATCTGCTTGTTAAGCGGGCGAAACGATGTATCCAATTTCGATTCTGCAATCATTTTTTCTATTCCTCCTTGACGGTCAATTTGATGCGCGGATCGATCAAGGTATACGCGATATCAATTATCAACACAGCCAAAATTAGAATCGTGCTATAAAAAATGGTCGTTCCTAGAATGACCGGATAATCACGGTTAAAGATACCCTCAACGAAATACTTGCCGACTCCCGGAATGGCAAAAACTTTTTCCACCACAAACGTTCCGGTAATCAGCGCCGCCATCAGCGGACCGAGAAAGGTAATAACGGGCAAAATAGCATTCCGTATGCCATGCCTAATAACGATCAAATGCATGGGAATACCTTTCGCTTCCGCCGTACGTATGTAATTCTGTCTCATTACATTGATCATATTGGTACGCATATACCGCGCTACAATAGCCAGCGGACCAAACGATAGCGCGAGGGAAGGGAGTACAGTGTGCATCCATGTTCCCCAAGTAGCTACTGGGAAAATCGGCGTTTTGATGGCAAGGTAGTTGATAAGAAGAGGAGCCATTAGGAAGCTCGGAATTGAAATGCCGGCAATCGCTAGAATTGTCATCACATAATCCGGTATACGATTGCGATTAAGCGCCGCAACAATACCAAAGAAAATTCCGAAAACAAGGGATATGCACATCGCTTGGATGCCTAGCAAAGCCGATGCCCGAAATCCGTCACCAATCATACTGTTTACGCTGCGCATGTCGCTTTTTATCGATTGACCAAGATCAAGTGTCACTAAATTTTTCAAATAATAAAAATATTGCACCGGATAGGGATCATTCAAATGATATTTGGCACGCAAGTTCTCCAAAACCTGTTTGGGCAATTTGCCGGACTCCGCCGAAAACGGATCGCCAGGTATGAGATGCATGAGGACAAACGTCAATGTAACGATGATCCACAGTGTGAGAATCATCATCAAAATACGTTTTAACAGGTATCTCGACACCGGTTTACCTCCTTTTTCATCACATCGGTATTAGATCTGGATAAGAAAGAAAAGGGTATTGAGATACCCTTTTCTAATTGTTGTTGTAAGCATTTTTGTTTATTTAGCAGTAATTTCCACTTGTTTATAATCGATGAGTGATGCTGGGTGGCGAATAATACCCTTGACGTTCGGTCGTTCCATGTATGCTTTCGTGCTGTAGAAGAGCGGCAGCACCGGCATATCCTCGAAGAATGTTTTTTCGGCGTCGTGCATGATGGCGAAACGCTTCTTCTCATCCGGTTCGATGCTTGCTTTTTGAATCAATTCATCGAACGCTTTGTTACTGTAGTTAATTCGATTTCCCGGATGACCAGTTTGGAATATTTCAATGAAGTTCAGAGGATCGGCATAGTCGGCATAGTATGTGCTTAAAGACACTTGGTGCTTGCTTGCCCGCTGCTCGTCTAAGAAAACTTTCCATTCCTTGCTTTCCAGCTTAACGTCCACGCCCAAGTTCTTCTTGAACATTTCTTGCAACACCTGTGCAACCGATTTATTCAAATCGTTTGTATCATATGTCAAAGTAACTTCAGGTAAAGTCGTATACCCGCTTTCTTCCATTCCTTTTTTCAGTAAATCTTTTGCTGTTTCTAGATCGTTATCTTTAAAGTACTCGCCACCAACAGCGCGGAAATCTTTGCCGTCTGGCTCAGGGAACCCGACAGGAACAATGCCCATAGCCGGCGCTTGCTTACCTTGAACCACCTTGTCGATAATCAATTTGCGATTGACTGCTAACGAGAACGCTTTACGGATGTTTTTGTTGTTAAATGGCGGCATTGCCGTATTCAATCGATAGAAACTAGTAGCCGCCTCAGGCGCAAGCTTGGCTTCTCCGGATTCGATCAATTTTTGCTTGACATCTTTAGGAACGGATTCAATGTTATCCAGCTCACCAGATTTAAACATCTGATATTGCGTATTCTCATCATTCACCATTACCCAATTGATTGCGGGAAGCTTCACATTATTTTTATCCCAGTAGTTGTCATTTTTGACAGCCTTGATTGATTGATTATGCGTCCATTCCGTCAGCTTAAACGGTCCGTTGGAGACGATAGTTGCCGCTTCCGCAGACCAATTCGGATTTTCCACTGACTTTTTGTTAACAGGAGCGAAAACCGGTGTTGTAATCATGCTTAAAAAATATCCTGAAGGCGCTTTCAAGACAACTTCGAGCGTTTTATCATCAAGCGCCTTTACTTTCACATTGTCTACAGTCCCTTTGCCTTTGTTGAAGTCTTCTGCCCCCGCGATGACAAAAGCGAGAAATGAAGCCGGGAAGCCGTTCTTCGGATCAACCATGCGTTTCCATGAGATTTCAAAATCATATGCAGTTACAGGGTCTCCATTGGACCATTTGCTATCGCGAAGATGAAAGGTGTACTTTTTCCCATTATCCGTGATATCCCACTTCGTTGCCATCGCAGGTATAATCATGTGTTTGTCGTCTAGGCGAACCAGACCTTCTAACGTGTTGTATAACACTTCGAATGCAACTGGATCGTACGCTTTCGGCGGATCGAGCGATACCGGCTCTGCTTTTAAATTGGAGCGTAAAGCTGCGCTTGCTTTTGTCGGTTCATTGGTGGGTGACTTGGTTTCGTTGTTTACTGCTGCTGGTTTGGTGCAACCTGTTAATATGACAGTACCAAGTAGTGTAACTGTACAAACCTTTGTAAGCACTTTTTTCATTCGCTTTTCCCCCAAATATTTATTTTTTTCCTAACTCCTATGTACTTACCGTTCGACAAGCACCCAAACGATTTCACAGTCCACGTCTCCAGAGTTATACGCCCAATGCGCTTCACCTGCTGGAATTAACGTCGCATCTCCTGCGGAAATCAGGTACTCTTTGCCCCCGCTCCCTGTTTCGACGGCTCCTTTGATTACGATGGAATATTCGTCTTGGTCATGCGCTCCTTCTCCATTCAATGGAACTCTAGCTTTCGGCGGTATAACGATGGTGCCGAATTTCACTTTCCCTCCGGCAATAGATTCCTCAGTAAACAGTGTTTTCAGGAAGACTTGTGGTCTATCATCCGGCTTAACTGTGTTGGCATTCACTATGATCATTCCTTCACTCCTCCCAAACGTAGGTAAATCGATACAATATTATGATGGATTAATTCTTAAAAATGACAGGCGTCAAAACACATAGAATTTGTGCCGGTTCATCGGAATGGTTATACCAGGTATGATCGAGGGTAGACGGAAAATGGATCGTATCCCCCTTGCTCATTTCATGCTCTTTGCCATCGACGACCGTGACGACTTTCCCCTCTAAAATAAAGTAAAATTCTTCGCCTGGATGATTAAACGCAACCTCTTGCTGTTGTTGAGGGGGTAAAGTGATGTGGATAGGCTCAAGCGCTCTGTCTGGGAAATCGCCTCCCAACCGAACATAAACGACGTGAGACCCTCCTATTTGAAACCGCTTCCGTTCTTTCTCAGGCAAAAAGTAATTCTCATTCGCTGGTTCTTCAAAAAAATAAGTAATTGGCACCTGTAACGCTTCCCCGATTTTTTGCAATGAAGTGATCGCTAGCGAGCTATTCCCCCTTTCTACCTGAGAAAGAAAGCTGATCGATAAACCGGTTTTGATGCTTAAGTCTTTCAATGTCATGTTTTGCTGTAATCTCAGCAATCTGATCTTTTCGTATATACTTTCCAGATCGTCATCTCCTCCTAAAATAATTGACTAAATATTTAGATTTATTGGATTCATATTATTATACCAGCGGAATTTTGTCTATACTTTTTTATCTATACTGTAATTTTTTTGTAAAAAACTAAAATTTAGCCGATTAAAAACACAGTAAACCCTTGTTTTAACTGAGTATGGCCAGCATGAATGTCTCCCAACGGTGTACAAAGGAAGCTGCATGATAATTGATGCATAGCTATTGGCTTTTATTGTTGAACGGTTCTGTGTATCCCTCTAAAGACGGAATTTTATTATTGTACTTCTGGGTCAATTTCATAATTCCAAACCCTTGCTACATCTAGCTTTTTAAGACATAAAAAAAGGAGTACCTCCCCAAATCTCGAAGGTAGTAGGCGAGACCCAATTGATCTTTTATTGTACTAATGTCTATAATTATATGTAAGTTTACCAATTTGCTCTAGGACATTATATCCGTTGGAGACGCTCATGAAATTAAAAGATCTCTTCTTCCATATTCATTACTGTAATTCCGTGCAATTAGACAATCATCTTGTTAAAATCAGCAGAACGCTGCAGCATCACGAGCTGTATTATTTCGCCAGAGCTAGAGGCAGGTTTACAATCGCGAAAAAAACCTTTGAGCTGCAGGACGGCATGCTGCTGTATATCCCCTCAGGCGTGCCTCAAACGTTCGAAAAGACTGACAATCCAGTCAGCTGCTTTACCGTCCATTTCAGTTATACCTCCGTGAATATAAATGAAGGACATTGGCAGCTTAAAGAGGAGCCGAAAGTGCTCCCGCTCCAGCCTGCGCAAAAGCTGAACAATGCTTATCAAGTTGAGGAAGGATTTAGAAAGCTGACAGAGGCCTGGGATGCAAAATTGCCAGGTTATGAGTTCAGGTCCAAAACCATGCTTCAGCAATTACTGACGGCTATTTCAAACAACCTGAAAAATGAAAATCACCCTTTCTCCACCGCCCTGAAGGTAGAGAAAATCATCGAATATATGCATCACCATATTCGCGATAAAATCACCCTGGCGCAATTGTCCGACCTTGTGCAATGGTCGCCGACTTATTTGTCCAGAGCCTTTAAAGAAATAACCGGCTACTCCATTATCGAGTTCTTCAATAAGATCAAGATGGATAAAGCCAAAGAGCTGCTGCTCGAAGGAAACAATAAAATTAAGGAGGTTGCCGGTGCTCTTGGCTACGCCGATGAATTTTATTTCAGCCGCGTATTCAAGAAAACGGAAGGGCTCAGTCCCTCGGAATTTTACAGCAAAAATGTCCATGGAGATTAATATCCTGCATGGTATACAAGCATTCCGGCTGTTAAGATGAGGTTGTTATTGTGAATCAATCGGGTGGTGCACAATACACGTCATGGTATCAATGCAGAAGGGAGGCTTGTTTGTCATGCCCATCTGGAAAAGAAATTTATTCGCCTGCTGGTTCGGGGTTTTCGTTACAGGTATCGGGATGAGCCAGATCGCGCCCATCCTGCCGCTTTTTATCAAGCATCTCGGTGTACAAGACTCCGAATCGGTCGCCCTGCTTACAGGAATCGCATTCGGAATCACCTTTATTGTATCCGCCATTTTCTCTCCTATATGGGGGAGCGCTGCGGACAAAATTGGACGCAAGCCGATGCTGCTCCGGGCCAGCCTAGGAATGGCCATCGTGATCGGCTGTATGGGCTTTGCCCACAATGCCTATGTTTTGATTGGGCTTCGGCTGTTGCAAGGGGTCATTACTGGCTATACCACGGCTTGTACGACGCTGATTGCAACGCAGACAGATAAGGAGCATTCCGGCTGGGCATTAGGAGCTCTTTCCACCGCCAGCACTTCAGGCTCGCTTATCGGGCCGACGCTCGGGGGCTTTATAGCCGAAAAATTCGGCCTGCAGGCTTCCTTTTTTGTCACCGGCGGACTGATGCTGGTTGCTTTTATCATGACAGCCTTGTTCGTTAAGGAAACCTTTCAGCGCCAGGATAAAAAAGTGCTGCGCATAAAAGAAGTCTGGGCCAGTGTACCTGAAAAGGGCTTGACGATAACTCTGTTCATTAGTTTTTTGGTTATGTCGATAGCCATGTATGCCATTGAGCCGATCATTACCGTCTATGTCACGCAACTGTCCCGGAATACCAGCCACATTGCGTTGATCTCCGGCCTAGCTTTTTCTGCCTCGGGACTTGCCAGTATCTTTGCTGCCCCGCGGCTCGGGGGACTGTCTGATCGCATAGGGCCCCATAAGGTCATCCTGGCCGCCATGATTGCGGCGGGTATTTTATATGTTCCGCAAGCCTTCGTAAGCAATCCCTGGCAGCTGACAGGCCTGCGCTTCTTGCTGGGGTTTGCCGCGGCTGGGCTAGCCCCCTCCATGAATGCGCTTGTCAAGAAAATCACTCCCGAAGCCCTTACCGGACGAGTGTTCGGGCTAAACGTCTCAGCTCAGTATTTAGGCGCGTTTGGTGGTTCGGTGTTTGGCGGACAGATCGCGGCAAGTTTAGGCATCCCCTGGCTATTTTTCATCATGAGCGCCGTGCTGCTGTTCAACGCCGTGTGGGTGTACTTTAAGGTGTACAAGAAACTTAACATAAATAAGTCTGCCTTATACAAAAATCAATTAGATGGGAAGAGAAAACTATGACAAATGTAAAAACAGCTCTTGAATTGGACGTGAAGAAAACCGCACTAGTAGTCATCGATCTGCAGAAGGGAATCGCCAATCCGGCGCTTCCCTTAGCTCCGAACTCCGCTGAGCAAGTCGTCGGAAAAGCCACAAAGTTGGTTGAGGCTTTCACGGAAAAAGGCGCTTTCGTCGTGCTCGTCAGAGTCTCGAGCCTGGACGGCAAGGATAGGCTGCATCCGCACACCGACGCCAGCCCCAATGCCTTTCAGTGGCCGGAAGGCTGGGACATCCTGATACCCGAATTGGCAGGCTTCCAGAATGCCCATGTGGTGACTAAACGCCAGTGGGGAGCCTTCTACGGTACGGACCTCGATTTGCAGCTGCGCCGCCGCGGGATCAACACCATCGTGCTGTGCGGAATCTCCACCTCCATCGGTGTAGACACAACCGCCAGAGAAGCTTTTCAGCATGGATACCATCAAGTATTTGTCGAAGAAGCGATGACAGCTATGGCGAAAGAAGAGCACGATTATGTCGTGAGCTCCATCTTCCCTAAGATCGGCAAAGTCCGGACAACGGATGAAGTCGTTGCTGCACTTCAATAATAGGCGGTCGCTTAATGTACAAGAAATTTACTTGTAGTAATGTTTGGTCATCAAGTAGAGTTATTTTACCCGAACACTGCGATTTTGGATTTAGACACGTCTAGACCTCTTTGTTCCCAAACATAACTGAACACTGACCCGGATTGTGGACAGTTTAAACAAACCACTGCGGAGACTAATTTTCTCTCATCAAACTTCTCGTCAATAAAATAAACAGCCATCTAGGATGCACTTCACGCATCATGGATGGCTGTTACTTGTTACTGCCTTCATTGAAAAACTACATCTCAATCAGAAATAACTCTTCCAAATCCTTTTCTAGCAAATCACTCAATTTCTTAGCCGTGGATGGGCCCACTGATTTAATAGATCGTTCAAGCAGACTAATATAAGCATGACTTAAACCCGAGTGCTTCGCCAACTCTCGCTGGGAGTAACCTTTAATGACTCTCGCTTTAATAAAAACATCGGTCTTCGCCAAGATCTTTATATTCATTCTGCCATAGACCCCCGTTCTCATTTTGTTCCCCTTGTAACATTATACCATTAAATTTTACTTATGCAACCATTTTTGTTTACATAAGTAACCTTATATGGATCAATTTCTACCGTTTCTCCGATTGTAATTACATTAGTAAACTGCTACTATTATATCGTTTACTAATGTTTACTTTTGTTAGCGAGGGTGAGTGCGGGTCTATGTATTTCTACGATAAATTAAAAGATATGCGCAAATTAAAAGGCTTCACCATCCGTGAGCTAGCCGACCGTTCAGGAGTCTCAGCAGCTTATATTTCCCAACTAGAAAACGGGAATCGCGGCATACCTTCACCGGAAGTACTCATGAAGCTTTCAGAAGGGCTTAACACTTCCTATTCCGAACTGATGGATATCGCTGGCTATCTGGAGTCTTCTCCCTCGGATCAACAATTTCAAAGCAATCCCGTGAATTTGCGACGATTTCTCCGTGAGAATGAGCTCATGTTTGATGGTTTTGTACTTACATCCGAAGATAAAGAATGGGTCGAGCGCATGCTGACTGTCTTATTTTGGAAAGACCGTCAGACGAATAAATCCGACGTTCAATGATTCATCTTATTTCACAAGGCCGTTTCGAACTATTTTTGACATCATTTCTGCGTTTGGGTACTGGACTTCTTCATATTGCTTGACCACGTCTTCAATCCGATATGGAACACGTTCAATCGATGTTCGTATTTGTCCATTTTCGATTTCTACAATGGCATAGGCAGCTTTAGGCATACCGTCAAATGGCAGACCTACACTTCCGATATTTAGAAGTATTTTACCTTCCATATATCGGATGAATGGCCTGTGGATATGAGCATAAATGAAGATATCAGCATCCGACGCGGACATAAGCTTAGACTTCAACACCTCATCGCCAACGCCGGGAAGTACGATTTCGAACAAGCTGCTTGGTGTCGCATGGAACGCATGAATAGAGATACCTTCTATCTCAAGTTTCATTTCAGTCGGCAGACTCGTTAAGTATTCGATATCCTTCTCGTCCAATTGCGCAACCGTCCACTCCCGTTCCGCCCTCATCATTTCAATGGCCTGTTCCGGGACTTCTCCTTGATTTACGCCGCGCACAACCCATTCATCTGCATTCCCTTTTATGACCTGTGTGTCTAAAGAACGGACCAATGCAAGAGATCGCTTGGGATCTGGTCCACGATAACAAAGATCACCCAGTACATAAATGCGGTCAATCTGATTCTTCCTGATATCCTCCAGAACAGCTTCGAGAGCGATTGAATTCCCATGTATATCTGAAATAAAAGCTAATTTCACTCGATTCCCCCCCAGTTTATCACTCACTTTACGATTGGGAAGTCAATTACAATGACATTCTCTATAATTCCCTCTAATGATTTCACGAATTGCTGGTGCAACGGATGAGGTCCGTATTGTCGCAGAGATTCTTGATCTTCAAAAGTCACACGAAGCCCTAACGTGTACCCTTGCACATTTTCAGTTTCTTCTGTCACATTGACGCCGGCCGATAAATCGACGATCCCTGGGATCTTATTTTTAAAAGACCATAAGGTTTCAAGCAATTCCTTTTCCTTCTGTGGATCTAAATTCTCTTTAAATTTGAACGAAACCAGGTGCTCGAACATCATGGCTAAAAAAGCCTCCTTTTAGGATTATTTAGAATGATAGACTTTGACCAGGTTCCAGGACAATACCCTTAATTCCCTCAGAAGCCAGACTCTCAACAAAAGCCCTCGGATCCTGATTAATGAGCGGAAATGTATTGTAGTGCATCGGAATGACCATTTTTGCTTGTAAAAATTGTGCAGCGATAACGGCATCGCGAGGGCCCATCGTATAGTTGTCACCAATTGGAAGGAAGGCAAGATCGATAGCATTTAATTTGCCCAGCAATTGCATATCTCCAAAAAGGCCCGTGTCGCCTGCATGGTATATCGTTTTCCCTTCTACTGTAATAAGAAAACCACTAGCCATCCCTGTATAAATATTTTCTTTGGTACCAGGTGGGTTATAGGAAGAATCGTGCAGCGCCAGTGTCATTTTCACTTTACCAAAAGGAAACTGATATTCTCCGCCGATCCCCATTCCGTGAGTTTTTGCCCCTTGGAAAGACAAGTACCTTCCCAAATCATTGGGTGCAATAATCGTGGCTTCGTTGCGTTTTGCAATCTCTAGTGAATCACCTACATGATCAGCATGACCATGTGTGACGAGTATGTAATCGGCCTTAATATCTTCCGGTTTTGCAGTGGCTAGAGGGTTATGGTTCAAGAAGGGATCAATGATGAGCGTATGGTCCTTTAAACGAATCTCAACACAGCTTTGTCCATGAAAAATAATGTTCATAAAATCGCTCCTCTTTGGTTAATTATAAGTGATATCCTAACAATTCTTAATTGGGTCTTAAACTTATTTTATCATACTTTATAAAAATCCAAACATTGAACACTCCCTTGCATATACTAGAATAGTAGTAAGGGAGGTGATATTTTTGACAAAGCAATTTATAGATATGAGAATTTCAAGTCAAAGTGCAAATGATGCTAATACTTTTGTTATCCCTGCTTTTCCTGGAATTTTATTTGGAGACATCGGAATTCAAACTACCGGAGTTTTACCAGAAAATTTAGGAGACATCCGTGTGAATCTAAATGGTTACGCAAAAATTTCCGGTTTAGAAGGTGCTGAAACTCTGACAATTAGAGTTTTTAGAGATTTAACAACATCAATACTCGTGACTAGTTTTCTAAACGTTAACCTAACCACATATACATTTGGATTCAGTGCAGTTGATTTTCCACCTGAAATTGTAGCAGGACAAGGACAAATCCGGTACACGGCTACTATTGATTCAACAAGTAATGCTACTTTAGGAGCTGCAAACTTTAGTGGATTAGCTGCAGCAGGTACAACAACTGAATTGTGAGAAATTTATTAGAAAATGAAGTAGGAGATAAGTTTACAAAGAAATACATGAAATGCCCGCTGCTGTCAGCGGGCATTTAGCTTTAAGATTCCCATTTACAAGCCTCAGGCTTCTTATCCGGCAAAAAACCACGAAACACCGTAGTCCTTAATTGATGCGTGTCGGTTCGATCCAAATAGTCAATCCGGCAGCACAAGCGCGGTTCGATCCACTGCGTTTTGTCTTCCATGAATGTGTTCAATTGCTTAGCTAACATCAAAAACATTTGTTTATCTTCGGTTAGAAAACCAAATTCAACGACACCAACAGGCTTATTCTTCACCGTTCTGAAATTCAAGCCGATCACAAGACCGAATGGATTCGTTCTATAGCCTAAAATAATAACGTCAATCGATTTAAAATATTTAATTTTCAACCAGTCGTCACTCTTGGTATCCAGTTGATATTTGGAATCCTTCCGCTTCGCTACAATGCCTTCCATATTCCGTTCTCTCATTAGCTCAAATAGCGCCTTACCTTGTCCTCCTACGTGCATAGTAGGCATGATAACAGATGTAGAGTCGACAATATCGGCTAGCCGCTGTTTTCGCTCAATCAATGATTCATCCAAGTGATCTCTATTCGTGTAAAGGACATCAAATACTACGAATGTTACGGGATGTGTGTTTACGGCGCGATTAATCCTTGCAGAAACACTCAACCGGCCGCGATAAGAAAAATCATCGAATACCGGTCTGCCGCCGCGTAAAACGATCCCCTCACAGTCAAAAATCGCTGTATGTGCCCTGATTGCCGCTGCTGCTTCCTTTAATTCCGGAAATTTGCTGGAAACCAACATGCCGTTACGTGTTAAAGCTTCAATACGATCCCCCTGCTTATGTATGAGGATTCGCCATCCGTCCCATTTGGGTTCAAATATATAATTCTCATCATCAAAAGCTTCTTTACCGATACTGACAATCATTGGTTTTATTGGCTCAAAGAGCATTTCTAACCACCCCATAACACCAGTGTGGCACTTTCGTATATGATCTAAACAGCTATCATTGGCGAGGGTTAAGTATTATTCGCTCCAAGCGGCTGCTTCTCTCATTTTCACATCCAGCAGCTGGAATGCTTTCCTAAGCTCATCTTTGGGTATATGGGCAAAGCGATCACCGATACTTACTTCATAACAACAAGTTGTCTCGCTGCTCTCTTTTACATAGTGGGTTAAACCCATACCCGTCTCCTCATACAAAGCTACTAATATAGGTTCAAGCTTCTCTTTCGGCAAATCAACTTGCACATGAAACATGTTAGTCACAGGTTCAACAGGTTTAGTCGTAATGCCATGGCATTGATTATAGAAACCAGCAAGCATTTTGGCTTCTTCATAATACTGATTCATTTTAGGTAATCTCTGTTTAAAATAATAGCTGGCACTGAGGATATACGGATAAAGGCTTATTAAATCGCCTCCGTGTCGTCTTTTCCACACTTTGGACTCTTTTGTAAAAGCTTCATCCCCTGCAAGTATGGCTCCAGCGACTCCGCCAATTCCTTTGTAAAAAGAGATATACACACTATCAAAAAGCTCACAAATCTCTGCTGCTGTCTTTTGATAATAAGGTAGAATCTCGTACAGTCTGGCTCCGTCAAGATGCAATCTAATCCCTTTTTCACGACAATAGGTACAGATGGCAACAAGCTCCTCGTAGTCCGGCAACTGCCCGCCAATTTCACGTTGCGGTAATTCTATTAATAAACAAGCAATATCATTTTGCATGTGAAGAACATCTTCTAGTCGAATGAGTCTGTCTTTATCTCCAAGCAAAATCGTTTCAATCTGATGCAATTCTTTTAACCCGTCTTCTTCATGAATTTCCAAATGACTCAAAGGATGATAAGCCACTTTTTTAATATCCTTCCTGTCACACCAAATTCTTAAAGCAATTTGCTGCGCCATGGTTCCACTAGGGAAAAATACGGCTGTTTCTTTACCTAGATACGCCGCCATTTCTTCTTGGAAATTTTCGATAAGTTTACCTGAACCATAAATATCACTGTCCAGATTCCCATCTATCTCATTCAATACCTCTTTCAAAACCTGAATGTTTCTTTTACTATGGCCGCCTACTGGATAAATAGTTTGATTAAACGCTTCTAATAAGGGATTGTTCTTGCTCATTAATATCATCCTCCTTTGTCATTTTTCGCTTGGTGGAACAACAGTCGTGCCTTATAATCAAACTAACCTGTTTGAAAAGGAGAATAACCATGAAAGAAATCCTAATTGGAACAAAAGAACAATTTACAGTATTTCCGGCAGAGGTCCAAGTCGAAGATAGCTTGTACTTCCTTACGGAAATGGATGGGATATACACCCTAATGTCCAGTGTTTGCCCTCATGCCGGCTTCACGGTTGACCTTGAAGATGGAGAGCTTGTGTGTCCGCTGCATGGATGGACGTTTGAAGTACATACGGGGCGTTGCCATAATGTGCCGAGCGCTAGACTCAACTCCTACGAGGTCATACTAAGAGACGGCACTCTAGTAGCTCAGATGGGTTAATCTCTAAGTATATTTTACCAATGGACAAGCTATACTAACAGCTGTTATTTCTAGACGAACGGCATTAGGAGGCTTTATGTCCACAAAAGGTGACAAGTCAGGAACAATGAAGTGGTGGCAGTTGTCCTTGCTTGGCGTTGCGTGCACGATTGGTACCGGTTACTTCTTAGGCTCCGGGATAGCTATCAGCATGGGCGGTGGATCCGTTATCATCATGTTCATTCTCGCAGCCTTTGGCACTTATATTGTCTTTGATGTTTTGGCCCGAATGACGGAAGCGGACCCGCAGCGAGGATCTTTTAGAGCCTATGCCAAAAAAGCATTTGGACGCTGGGCAGGCTTCAGCAGCGGATGGGTATATTGGAGCTCTGAGCTCTTAATTATGGGCAGTCAATTAACAGCTTTGTCCCTCTTTACCCGATTCTGGTTTCCAACGATACCCATGTGGGTTTTTGCAACGGTCTATGCCTTAATAGGGTTGGGTGTTATCTTGCTTGGGACGAAAGCATTCGAGCGCACAGAGCATATTTTTGCCATCATCAAAGTATCCGCCATCGTCATGTTTCTCCTAATAGCAGGGGCCGCTGTCTTAGGATTTATCACGGGTGGAGCTCATCAACCGAGATTACGGGCGGCCAAAGATACCTTTTTGCCAGCTGGATTAATGGGCGCTTGGTCTTCTTTTATTTATGCTTTTTACGCCTTTGGCGGTATTGAAATCATGGGCTTAATGGCTGCAAGATTGAAGCGACCCGAAGAGGCGCCTAAAGCAGGAAATGTCATGATCCTTCTTTTAACAACGATTTATATCGCTTCTCTTATTCTTGCTTTAACCTTGATCCCCTTAAATGCCATTCAGGGAAATGAAAGTCCGTTTCAGGTTGCTTTGGGAAGTTACAATCTCCCTTTTGTCCCGCATGCGTTTAATGCGATCCTCATTGTTGCTGGATTTTCTACCATGGTTGCTTCTTTATTTGCGGTGACAACGATCCTTATTACGTTAGCCCAAGATCACGATGCCCCCTCGATATTTGCCAGAACAACAACAGGGAAAAGGCGGATGCCTCTATTCGCCATCGGTTTTACGAGTGGGGGTATAACTGTAGCTGTGCTGATGGCACTCTTACTGCCAGATGAGCTCTTTGAATATGTAACAACAGCCGCCGGGATTATGCTGCTCTTGAACTGGCTCTTCATCCTGCTATCATCTGGTCGGTTATTACAGTTAACCAAATGGGGAAATTTCAAACGATATCTGGGCATGGTTTTAATCCTTACAGCTATCACGGGTACAATCTTTCATGAAACGAGCCGACCCGGATTCTGGATTAGTCTCCTTTTTGTCGGGATCATAGGCTTGCTTACTTTGGGCATGCGAATCAAATGGAATAAGAATGTCCACGAAGCATCTTACAATACTATGAAGCTGCCAAAGCCCAAACCTGATAATCGCGAAGGAGCGACCTAGCGTTATCCAAAGAGGGCCTCGAAGGCTTTTATCCCAAAATGCAACCCAAAGACGATCAGGGATAAGCCTGATGCGATGGATATGATCGATAGGGAGCGTGAAGTGAGAAATCTTCGAAATGTACTGGCTAACGACGCCATAAAAGCATCCCACATACAAATCCCTAAGAACATAGCCCCCGTATATAATAATACATGATTTCTATCGAATTCCGCGATCGTTTCTGCTAAAACCGACCCATAGATACCAAGCCAAAAGAGGATGGATAAAGGACTCGTAATAGCCATGATAAAACCGGAGAAAACCGATTTCGTTAGCTTCTCTACGTTCCTATAACCCTCTCCCTTTATTTTCCTTGCACCATTCAAACTTTCGATACCCGAGTAGAGCAAAATGAAACAACCAAATAACCAGAGGAACGTTTTCATAAAAGGTGTTGTCAGAAAATGAACAAGTCCGAAATAAATGAGTATCATTAACAGCGCATCAGCAATCATCGCTCCAATTCCTACTACCCAAGCATGAAGAAAACCTTGCTTAATCCCTTTGTCGAGCATGGCTGCATTTATGGGACCAATAGGTGCCGACAACGATAATCCCAAGAGAAAAAAACTAAGAATCGTATACATTTTCCTCACCCATTCATTGGTTTGTATGTACATGCTTCAAGGCCTGTATCATCCTATTCCTAGAATATGGCTTGTATTACCAGCAGAATTAAATTTCAAAAAAGCATTTGACATTCACGCTACGTAAAGCTGTACAGTTATGTTGTCAGGAGGTGAACAGATGGAATACACCGTGCAGCATCTGGGTAAATTGGCTGGGGTCAGCACCAGAACGCTTCGATATTATGATGAAATTGACCTTCTTAAGCCGGCGAGAATCAATTCGTCTGGATACCGAATCTATGGTTTAGCGGAAGTGGGCAGGTTACAACAAATTCTGTTCTACAGAGAACTTGGCGTCAGTCTGGACAGTATTAAAGAAATTGTGACTGCCCCTTCCTTTAATGGAGCCATTGCCCTGAAAGAGCACCATGAACAACTCCTCGACAAAAGAAAACAATTAGATGTCCTGATTGCAAATGTTGAAAAAACAATTGCTTTTACCGAAGGGAGAATAACCATGACAGATACCGAGAAATTTGAAGGCTTCAAGCAAAAGATGATCGATGATAACGAGGATAAATACGGGAAAGAAATCCGCGAGAAGTATGGCGATGATACCGTAGATAAGTCCAACCAAAAATCAAAAACATGACACAAGAACAGCATGACGAGGTAACTCGATTGGAAAGTGAAGTCATTGCTGCATTGGCGGAAGCTTTCAAACATGGGGATCCTGCCAGCGATCTGGCTCAAGCCGCCGCGGGTTTGCATAAGCAGTGGCTAAGCTATTATTGGAACGAATATAGTAAAGAAGCGCATGCTGGTCTAGCCCAAATGTATGTGGATGACGAACGGTTCAAGGCTTATTATGATGAAAAACAGCCCGGTACCGCTGAGTTTCTGAGAGATGCCATCCACATTTATACAGGTTTCAAGAAATAATCTTTGGAATGGGACACTAGCATTATTTCTACTATATCAGTTAAACATCCAATTCTTTTACAAGAAACTGAATATACTAGGATTGTACCAGTCGCCAGCTGCTACGCCCATGTCACTACTCTATCTAAAGAAGCACAGAACCCTTAAGGGTCCCGTGCTTCTTTGCATTCTATTGCATTCTTACTTGGCGACTGTTCCTACCGTTCCTGCAGTAGGCTTCACGAGGGCCTTACTTTGCCATACACGGCTCTTCCACCGTAGATACATGAGTAGACCTCTAACCCATTCATCCGCCGCAAATGCTACCCAAACGCCTAACAGACCCATTTTCATGACAATGCCAAGCCAATACGCAAGCGGCACTGCGATCCCCCACATGGATAGAATCCCCATAAAGACGGGAAATCTAGCATCTCCAGCAGCCCGAAGGGAGTTAATGACAACTAGATTGAATGTCCGGCCAGGCTCTAAAATAACAGAGAGTATTAAAATGCTGGAACCCATCGCAATAATTTCTGGATTGTCGGTGAAAAGTCCTATCAGATCCTTGCGGAAAATAGAAGCAATTCCCACAACGACAAAGGTCACCAGAAGACTAATTCGCAAGCTTCGAATTAATTTATGATAGGCTGCCTTGAATGCCCCAGCACCCACCATATGACCTACAATGATTTCTGTCCCCATTCCAATTGCCATAGCTAGCGCCATGAAATAGTTGGTGATATTCATCAAGTAGATATGCGTACTCAAAGCCGCTTGACCGATGATATTTATAAAACTGACAATCATCATATGTTGAGACTGCCATGACAAGTGCTCGCCGGCTGACGGGATGCCAATACTCATGATTTGCTTCACAATACGTTTATCGAATGTGACATAGTCCTTCAAACGAATCGGTACGGGAATACGGCGATATAAGATGACAATCAGAACAATAAGCCCAATAAGGCGGCTTACTACCGTGGATACCGCGGCACCAGTAACTCCCCATTCGGGAAAACCAAGGTTTCCAAAGATAAGAAGGCTGTTGCCTGCTACATGGATCAGGTTCACACCCAACGTAACAAACATGACGTCTCTAGTCTGACCATTGGAGCGAAGCACAGATGAAATGGCATAGGATAACGCCTCAATCCATATAAAAGCGCCAATGATATTTAAATATCTTTTAGCGATCAGTACCTGTTCGGGCGCCAAATTCATTAACCGCATCAGCGGCTCACCAAAGGCAACCAACACAATACTAATCAAAATTCCGAAGATCAAATTAATCGTAATCGCGAGAGCTGAAATGCGGCTCGCTTCTTTCGCCCTGCCAGCGCCAAGATTTTGCGCGACTGCAACACTCGTTCCAATCCCAACGAAGCCAAACATCAGAATGCAGAAAACGATGATTTCATTGGCTAAGCCAACGGCTCCAGTCACTTTATCCGAGATCAGACTGAGCATAAACACATCTGCCGTTCCCAGCATCATTCGCAGCACGGAGTCAACGAATATCGGCCATGTGACCGCGAATAGTCCAAGCTTTTTCCAAGATGCTATCGATTCCATGTCCTTCAATCCCTACACTTTCTCATTTCAAATGATTTTAGTGTAGGATACGTAAGCGATTGCAGTCAAATGCTACTTACTCCCATCATAAAATCAATGAATAAGAAGCGTTGGACTGCTCACAATAATGAAGGTTTTAAAATACAACCAAAGGACGTGGGCTAATGTCGAATCAACAAAAAAGTCAAAACAATCCACAAAACAAAGGTAAAAACAGCAATAAGAATAAAAACAACAGTAACAACGGCATTGATGATGCAAACAAACATGCTGGCAAATAAAAGCTAGAAAAAAACCTTGGAAATCGGCTCCGTTTTCCAAGGTTTTTCTACACTGCAAGCTACTTCACGCTAACCCATGCTCCACGGTTGTCCGCAGATTCGATTTCAGCCTCAGCAATTTCAATGCTTCCCATCGTACTGGATGGAGTCGCTGTGGAAATACTTTCACCTGAAAGCAGCGTCTCAATAAAATATTTAAGTTCGTTATAGTAGCCCATTTCCGCTGATAGTTCAGGACTGAAGCCTTTTCCATCATTCACATTGACTTGTAGGGAATTATCTTTGAAAACGACATTGCCTTTTTCAAAATTAACTCGGAACTGCATATCGAAGCCGTAATCTCCTTCAAGCGTCCAATCCGCTTGAGCATTGATGACTTTGCCATCTTCATACAGATAGTTCGCAGAAACCACATCATATCCGCTGCCGGGAACGACATTACGTGCCAAACAGGATACGGATTCTGGCTTCCCGAACAACCAATGTATCATGTCAATATCATGAACGTGCATATCTAGGAGTGCTCCGCCGCTTTTCTCCTTTTGTGTTAGCCATGGTCCCCAAGTTGGTGTTGCTCCCCCGCGGTAGAAATAACCACCTAGTGCATTTCCAAACGTTTTCTCCTCAACAACCTGCTTCAGGTAAACATAAGCTGGCCAGAATCTCAAGCATTGACCTATCATCAGCTGCTTGCCATTCGCCTCGGCTGCCTGAATCATATCTTTGCATTCCGCAGCATTCAGCGCCATCGGTTTTTCACACAAAACATGAAGACCCTGATTCAAACATTGAACCGCTATGTCACGGTGTAGAAAAGTAGGAAGTGCAAGATCCACGTAATCAAGCTGTTCCTTCTCAAGCATTTCAGTCACACTTGTATATTTATTGTAGCGGCCGAAATCAATACCAGATGAACCCGTATCGATGTTGCCTGCAGCCGCTCGGCCTTCGAGCTTCTCATTGTCAATATCGCACAAAGCTACAACTTGAATAGGAACTCCTTCGGACTCCAGGCGAACGTAATTCTCCAGATGAGTCCTGCCCATAAACCCTAACCCAATTAACCCGATTCTTAGCATGTTGATTACTTCCTCCCTAGGATGGCGTCCATAGCACCCGATGTATTATAAATAATCTGTTCGCCATGATGCGTGTAACCTGGAATCATTTCGGCAATGACATAATCGTCATACCCGATTGCTTGAAGGGCTTTCATAACCTCTGGATAATTGACATCACCGGCTAGCAGGTCAACAAAACCATGCAAACCTCCTGCGGCGCGGCGGTAATCTTTGAAATGGACTTTTTTGATACGTTTATTTAAAATGGAAATCCAATGCTCCGGATAACCGGCAAATAAGACATTCCCTACGTCAAAGTAAGCGCCCACATATGGCGAATTGATTTTATCGATAAAGTCTCTCATTTCAAGCGGCGACAGTAAAAATTTGTTCCATACATTTTCTATACCAATGGAAACCTTCAATGATTGAGCAACATCGGAAAGCTCATTAAAGGCTTCCAAAGCGTAATCATAGGCTTGATCATAAGGAACCACTTCAGAATCCGGAATGAAATCAACGCCAACAGCACCTGGTACAACCAATATCGTATCAACACCTAAAATAGCAGCGTTCTCCAATTGTTTCTTGACGATATCTTTCGCTTTCTGACGCGTTTGTGCATGTCCACTTGTTAAAGAATATGTCCAGTACAGTCCACTGGCTAAGCTCGAAAGCGCAATGCCCTGATCATCCGCAATTTTACGGTATTCCTTGATTTCGCTTTCAGTACTCTCCAAGCTTAGTTGGCCAGTCTCATTTAGAGCCAGCTCAATGCCGTCGAATCCGGCTTCCTTGGCAACAGATATGCATTGTTCTACCTTCATGGAGCCTGGAAATGACCAAATATTGATCCCTTTTTTCACTGTTATCTCCTCCGTCTCTTCCTTCTATTATAAGTGAGACACATTCGATAAGATTTATCCAAAAAGCCGATTTATTTGCACTTTTGCAAAAACGGATATGGTAAAATGAGATTAAAATGAGAATTAAAATATAGATTGGAACAAGATCCACCCTGAGAGAGGACGAGCAGCATGGATTTCCCAAGTATACAACTACAGGAATCACTTACCATACAAACCCTCTTTTCCTTTCATTATTTTGAGTATGCCAAAGGATTTGTATTTGACGGAGAACAGCATGACTTCTGGGAAATCCTTTACGTGGACAAAGGGGAAGTTGAAGTTCGAGCCGATGATCACATTCATACCCTTCATCAAGGGAATATGATCTTTCACAAACCCGAGGAATTCCATACGGTTAGCGTGAAACACGAGCATACACCGCCAAACCTTATCGTCATCTGCTTCGAATGTACGTCTCCAGCCATGACTATTTTCGAGAAAAAGATTCTGTCTTTAGGAGACCGGGAAAGAAATATCCTGTCCCTCATTATCCAAGAAGGGTTTCAGGCGTTCCTGCCTCCTTTTGATAAACCAACCGTTCATCATTTGGAAAGAAGTCCGCATGCGCCTTTTGCCAGCGAACAAATGATCAAATCCTATTTAGAGCTTTTGTTAATCACACTCATTCGGAATCAAGCGCAAGCTTCCACACAAGATTCGATGAAATACAAACAATCATCCCTTCAAAAAGAAAAAGCCGAACAACGAATTGTTCAGCAAATCATGGACTATTTGAAAGCCAATCTTTCACAGTCTTTTACCCAAGACCATTTATGCCAAACGTTTCACTTGGGCAAAAGCCGATTGAAGGAGCTGTTCCAATCCCAGATGCAGACAGGCGTCTTGGAAGCCTTCAAGTCTCTCAAAATTGAACAAGCCAAAACTTATATTAGAGATGGCCGATATAATTTTACAGAGATTGCAGCTATGTTGGGGTACGCCAGCATTCACTATTTCTCAAGAGATTTCAAGAAAACGGTTGGCATGCCGCCTTCCGACTATGCCAGGTCCGTTAAAGCTCGTCTTTAGCGATTCGAAAGAAAACGTAAAAAAGAGAAAGCAAGAATATCCTTGCCTTCTCTTTTTTCGTTCAACTGGCCCTTATTTGATTACTTTCAATAAGCGCTTAGCCGTTCCATTTGGCGTTTCGATTGTTTCATACACGTTAACAGTGAAAGGATAGCTGAATTGATCGGTTGTAATATTCGTGGCGTCCAGCATCTGTTTCCCGCTGATTAGTTTATTTACTCCTGTGAAAGAAGCGTCCTTAGAACCGACAACACGTCCGGCGCTATCCACAATTTCAAATTTCAATTTCGAGAAATTGTTGTCAACCACGACATTTTCTTTCTGTTTAATGTCGAGATCAAGTCGGAACTTGTACGTATACATCAATTGAGCAGTCGTCTGAGTGGTCACTGACACATCATTGAACTTCAGATCAAACGGATACAAGGATATCGTAGAATCTGTTTCTTCCTTCTGTACATCCGTTTGCAGAGCTGCAATCGTTGTTGTGAAAGGTGCTGCAGCAACGGAATCGAGCAGCTTTAACGAGAAGCTTGTGCTATCTTCGGTTTGCGGCACAATGTATGAGTAGCTAACCACGTAACTTAATCCAGGGTTTAGCATCGTCGTTACATTCGTTTGACGGGAACCTTGATAAGTGACACCCTGTGCGTTGACCAATTCCGATAGGAAAGCAGGAGTAGCAGTAGGTGTTGTACTCGTATTCGTTAATTTGAACTTAGCTACAGCAGTTTGGTAGCCTTCACCTGGATTCTCATGCAGATGAAGCTCCATCAGCGACACTTCTGTTGACTTATCAACAACTTTGGTCAAAGCATCAAATGCGATCGGTTGTCCAATTGTGTATGGCACTGCAGCCGAATTCCCTTGCTCTTTCGGCCATGCGATAGCTAGTTTGCCTGTTGCTAACGTGGTGGCTTGACCTCCACCTTTGGGTACAAACGTATCCGTCGATAAAACGAGAAGATTAGACAAACTCACCCCATTTTCCACGGGAATCGCGAAATGAATGTATTTCTTTTCGCCTGCCTCCAGGGTCACCGGATCCACTTCGGAACGTTTGCCTTCATAGCTCTTCAGTTCGGACTGTGCGTCCATTCGGAAAGCAGGAACGGTTTCCCGCCCCGCTCCGGGATTACTAGCTAATACCGTCACAACAGCCACGCGGCCTGACGCCGTATTTTGCATAGAAACTTCGACGGGTGAATACGTCAGCCCTGAGTTAACCCCAGGAATGGTGAATGCCTGACCCCATGCTAAGTTTTCGAGGTTCTGCAGAGCAGTGTTTCCCGTACCGCCATACCACACGGATTTCGTTGGCATTGCAAGCAGTGTAGTTTCCACCTTTGGATAGGAATAGATATCCACATTGACGAAGGATAATTGCTCAATTTGACCAATTTCCTTGCTATCAACGGAAGTCATGTACACGAGCTCGCCAATTTCTTTAGGCTGTAGAGCTTCTTTATTGCCCGCACTTGGTTTCAATGTATACGAAACGCCGCTAGCAGTTTGAACACGAAGCTCGTGCTCGGGAACTCTGTTCTGCACGGCGCCTCCGTTATATAAGCGAACCGTAACCGCAAGTTGCGAACCTGACGCGGTTGGCGTCACCGCTGCACTTTTAATCGCGGCACGTATATCAGGTGTCAATCCGTAATTGACAGTCGGTGCAGAGACACTAGGGGTCGTCGAGTCGGCCGCCCATACGGCCGTGCCTCCTTGAACGATCATTGCTCCAAGCATGATAGCTGTTAGACTATATTTCCATGGTTTGTTTTTCATGTAAGTACTCTCCTTATTGTGAAGTTTCGCTGATGTCTATTTGGCTGCTGGTGTTGTTGTCGCTTGAGGTTGTACGCTAGCACTTGCAGTGTCTACTTTTTGTCCGTCTTTCAGAGTGTTCTGCCCGGCAGTAACTAATTTCTCGCCGTCTTTGACTCCATCAATCACTTCCTGATACTCTCCGTTGATGCGTCCCAATTTCACTTTCCGTTTCTGATATTGATCACCTTGTTGAACAAAGACGAAGGTATCGGACTCTTCACGAATGACACTTAAGGAAGGAACAGCAACCACTTGTTCTTCCGTTTCAGTCGTTAGCTGAACCATGAATCGGCTGCCTGGCTGCAGTTGATGATCGCTATTGGGAACTTCCAACTCTAACGTGTACGTTTTTGTCGCAGCACTCATAATAGGTGCCAAGTAGCTAATTTTAGCTGTTCCTTTTTTATCAGGCGAATCGGGATTATAATAAATAAGTTCTTGTTTTCCTTTTACAAGTAGGAAATTCGTTTCCGTAAGCTCGGTTTTGATTTTGATCGGATCAATCTGTTGGACTTGCCCGACTTTTCCTGCCGCCGCAGCTACGGTTTGCCCAACCACTACGTTGAAATCGGTAAGAATGCCGTTGCCTGGAGCCTTAACCTGATAGTTCTCTAAAGAACGATTCGCATCTTCTAAGGCTAGACTTGCGGACTCTGCCTGCGTTTGAATAGTCGATATCGAATCGGAGTTATCAAAAGCTGAAAGCTTTGACTGTGCAGCATCTAGATTCATCTTAGCGCTATCCAAGGCTTGTTTGGATTGATCCACCTGATGCTGAACGGCAATGCCTGCATCATATTCATTTCGAACTTTGTTGTATTCTTGCTCAGCATTCTTGAGTGCCGTTTGCGATCTAGTTACATTGTCCGCCAGATCCTTCCGGTTATTAACTTTATTATCCTTTGCTTGCTGCAAGGATTCTTGGGCACTTCTGACAGAAAGCTCGCTTTTCCTTTTGGCCGATAAGGCATCTTTACTATCGATTACGAAGAGAACTTCACCTTTCTCAACATACTCTCCTCGTTTTTTCAGTACCTCGGTAACTTCACCATTCGCTTTCGATACTACATCAAGTGTCATTCCTGCTGCTACATCAGCAACTTGTTCGATTGGATTGCTAATTTTCTGCTTCTTTATAACATCGGTTTTAATTGCCTTTGGTGCTAACTGTACCGTTGCAGCCCCTTTTGCGCCTGGAGCTGAACAGGCTGATGCCAAGACCGCTGCTGCGGTCAATAAAACAATCACCCCCATCGAACGGGATTTGAATTTTCGTTTTCGCGAACTATCGTTAATCATCGAAGTGCCTCCTTATACATCTAACGTACTGATTGTTGTTTTTTCGTTCCCTTTTTTACGATTGAACAATCGGCTCATACGGTTCTTAATACTTTCAATCAATTCGTACACAATGGGTACGACAACTAGTGTCAATATTGTAGAAGTAATCAAACCGCCGATAACGACTACTCCCAGCCCTTTACCGATTAATCCGCCTTCGCCAGAAATACCGAGCGCAAGAGGTACCAATGCCATAATCGTAGCACCAGCGGTCATAATAATAGGACGAAGTCTTACTTTCCCTGCTTCAATTAGAGCATGGCGTACCGTGTATCCATCTTCGCGCAGCTGTTGTGCACGATCGATTAATACAATCGCATTCGTCACTACGATCCCAATAAGCATGAGGAAACCAATCATCGAGGTTACGGTTAACGGCTCTCTGGCTATGACTAGTCCGAGAAGCCCCCCAATAACGGCAAGCGGTAGAGAGAACAAGATCGCGAATGGTGCACTTGCGTTTCCAAAGGCCAAAACCATAATCAAGTAAACCACGAATATAGCGGCAGCCATCGCGATGAATAACTGCTTGAAGCTATCATTCACATCATCCGAAACACCACTGATTTTGGGTGTAACGCCTTCAGGCAGCTGTATATCTTTCAAAGCCGCGCTAAGCTTGGCACTGACGCCTGTTTTATCTGCTGAATTGATTTTTGCAGTCACTTTCACAAGCTGCTGCTGTTTCTCACGTGCAAGTGAAGCAGCACCTTTCGTTTCAGTGACCTTAGCTACTTCCTTCAATAAAACCTTTGAACCATTCGATCCGGTCAAAGGGATATTACCTAGTTTTTCTAGTGTATCTTTGTCCGACTTATCTAACGATACCGTTGTTGTATAAACGATATTATCGAATTTCATGTCTCCTAGTTTTTGCTTTTGAATCCATGCACGTGCAGTATCACGTACAGTCGATGAGCTTAATCCATATGCTCTCGCTTTTTTCTGATCCACAGCAATTTCTATTTCTGTTTTGGCATCACTCAGGTTATCCCCAATTTCACTAAGCTCTGTAAAAGTATTTAACTTCTCTTTAACCAAACCGGCCGCTTTCTCTAATTGAAGCTGATCCTCCCCTTGCAGGGTATAGGCAAAGTCAGTCGATGAAACACCGAAATCACCTTCCATGGATTTAGGTTCTACTTCAGATCCGTTCGGCAGTTCAGAGAGAATATAAGCTTTCATTTGGTCTTTCACTTGATTCGGATTGACCTTATCATTCACTTGGACAAAAATCTGTGAAGCATAAGGCGTCCGTTCATCATCTTTGCCTGCGTAACCCACCAAAGCTTCAACGAATTTGAACACAGGTTCGCCATTGGAATCTTTCGTATCCAGCAATACAGCTTCAATTTCTTTCGTTTTCGCATCTGTAGCCTCAAAAGAAGTCGCATACGGCATTTTTAACTGGAAGTACATTGTTGTCGAAGGCTTCGAGCTAGGCAAGAACGAAACCGATAGGAAAGGTACTGTCGCCGCAATGGTGACTACAAGCAAAAGTCCTGAAATTAACAATGTTTTTATGCGATTTTTCAAACTCCACGTCAAAGCCTTTTCGTAGAATGTTGTTAATTTGGTTGGCTTTGATTCGTCATGATGTCCCTTACCCGGTTTGCTGCGAAGAACGAGCAATTTAGCCAGCATCGGAATAACCGTTAAAGCTACTATTAAGGAAGATAGAAGTGCACATGCAATTGTTAAGGCAAAGGGTCTAAAGAACCCTCCTACAACACCCGTTACCAAAGCTAGTGGAGCAAAGACCCCTACAGTTGCCAATGTTGAGGACGTAATAGCCATCGAAACTTGCTTTGTCGCTAAAGCGATGACGGATTCTTTGCGTTCCTGGGCTTTTTCCAGTGAAGCATATATGTTCTCGATAACTACGATGGAATCATCGACTACGCGACCTACTGCGATAAAGATACCACCGAGTGTCATCGTATTAAGCGTTAAATTTAACTGCGACATTAATAATAAGGTGATCAAAATGGAAAGTGGAATCGAGACGAGAACAATGAGTGTCATCCTTATATTCCGGAGGAATATGAGAATCATCAAGGAAGCCAGTACTGCCCCTACAACGCCTTCACGTACAAGTCCTGCAATTGATGTTTTAATTTGATCTGCACTATCGTAGGTGTTTTTGAACGTAATATTGGGTAGGGTCGTCTCCCACTCATGAATCTGCTTCTCGATGGATCCTGAGAAATCAACCGCATTAGCACTGCCTGCTTTATACAAAATCATACCAATAGCAGGTTTTCCATCCAGTCTGCCATTGAAGTTAGATTCCGTTATCGCCTTTACCTTGGAGACTTGAGCTAGTGTTACGATATCTCCTTTAGGTGTAGTGATTTCGACTTGCTCCAAATCGTACAAGCTTGATAAATTGCCAGTGACACGAGTCATCTTATTGTTGCCGCTAATTTCTACACTGCCGATCGGACTCTTCGTCGCGGCGGAATTAATCGCATTACTCACTAGAGCCGGTGACAATCCATAAACATCAAGCGCAGCAGCATCCAGCTCAATATCGAGCGATGTGCTTCTGGAACCAATAACGTTCATGTGGTCGATCCCTTTAATTCCTTCAAGACCTGGCTTGATTTTATCTTTAAAAGATTTGTCTAGCTCTGTTTGACTTACCCCGTCCTTCGCATAAGCGACTAAGTAATTCGAAGGGAATGATGCCGCACCAAATGTGGAGGCTTTAGGCGCACCTGCCGTTGCTGGAAGTGAAACTTGAGCCAGCATGTCTTGAACGGCCTGTTTTTTCTTGTCAATATCTACATTTTGTTTGAACATAATGATAATCGTGGAGAAATTATCACTCGAAGTTGAAGACATGGAATCCAAGTCTTCAATATTCGCTAGCTTTTCTTCAATCGGAGCTGTAATCTCATCCATGACATCCTTAGGCGCTCCTGTATAGGTAGTTGTTACAGCAACTACCGGAAAAGAAACGTTGGGCATGTTCTCTACTTTAAGCTGCGTGGATGAATAAAATCCGCCAACAAAAAGCATGATCATGATAATGAATAATGCCGAGACATTTTTCATGGAAAACTGTGTTAATCGATTCATTCCTGTACTCCCCTCATCAACTGATTACGTTAAAGATACATTCTGAATATGAACCCAATATGAACAAACCAAAAAAAAGAAGGTCACCAATCATCTCCGTTGAAAACACGGGGACTATTGGTGACCTCTCAATAAGAAATACTTGGACTTACTTATGTATATTATCGGCATTTGTACATGGTAATTTCCGCCAAATTTCGGGAGATAAAACTCGGGAACGCATTAGACAACCAACCGCTAATCATGGTTGTCTAATGCTTATTTATATGACATTATGCTAACTTTTCAATTACAATGGATGCGCTCACTACAGGTGTACCTCCGCCAATAGCGTTTTGCAATACCAAATTACCCATATTATCAATCCGATTCAGAGTTAACGTACCTCCTGCTGTTAATTGAGTAACGACCTGACCTTGGTAAGGTTGGTTTCCTGCGTTTGTGCCATAATTGCTGCAAAGTACCAAGTTAGCTGGAGTAGGACCAGCTGGATCAAAAAACAGTCCAAACGCATTATTACCTTGTGTAGGGAACACTTCCCAACTAATATTATAGGTGCCAGTCTCAAGGATATTGATCGTTTGCGGAGCCGTGAATGAAATGGCCGTACCGTTGATAAGAGAATCATTGAAAGAGACGGCTCCACCTTGCCCGCCGGGGACTGATGCAGCAGCAATGTTTTGTTCCACTGTGCTGCAAAGGAAAGCAAATGAAGAAATCCCACCAGCTGGCCCTTGCGGTCCTTGTGGCCCTTGTGGCCCTTGTGGCCCTTGCGGTCCTTGCGGTCCTGGAGGTCCTGGAGGACCAGGTATTCTACCCATATACAATCACTCCTTATTTGATGTCAAAATCAAGTTATTCACCTAACGGCGTTTTGGCTGGGCTAATGTACCCTAAAGTCCATTTTATTTTCCAAAGTAACAAAATACGCACATTTTCTGTTCAATTGTATTCTTGTCCATACACTTCCAATTTCCTAACATATTCTGTATAGGACTTTCTTTACAGCAATAAGGAGGAAAAAGATGGACAAAGGAAGCGGTTTAGTCGGTATCATGGTTGCTAACCAGTATGAAAGAAAGTATGCCCTGCAAAAATATCTGAATTGTAATACGACCAATATGAAATTATTCTGTTTTACCCCGGCTGATATTGATTGGAAACGGAATAGCATTACCGGCATACATCGAATAAACCGAAAATGGCTTCTAAGCAAATTTCCTTTCCCCGATGTTGTTTACAACCGTTGTTACCGTTTTAATCCTCAAATTATCGAACGTTTAGGTACCATAATCGGCAGTAACAAATGCTTCAATCATATCAACCAATTTAATAAACACGAGGTTCATATTCATTTAAGCCAATGGCTCGCACAATATTTACCGGAAACTATCCTGTACGACAAGGAAAATGTTTTGCGCTTTCTAGATACTCATAAGGTCCTATACGTTAAACCTTGCTATGGAAATAAAGGGAAAAGTGTTTATCGAGTAGAAGTGAAAGATTCGAAGGAGATTCACATTGGAGAGCATCATTTTTCTCCTAAAATCATAGTAGAAGACTCCCTACAACTCCAAGTAAGTATCGATAAGCTTGTGGGTTCGACTCCTTACATCATTCAAAAAGGCGTTGATATTCAACCACTGAACGAACAAGTTTTCGATATCCGAGTACTCGCACAAAAAAATAAGCGAGGTCAATGGTCAGCCACTAATGTTGTCAGTCGATTAGCTCATAAAGGTTGCTTTAACACAAGCATATGCGAGAAGGTTTGTCTATCCGAAAAAGCACTTAAACAATTGTATCCTCCTGATAAAGTTGATGCCATCATTCGCTCAATTTACGACATAAGCTTAAGAGCCGCGGAAATCATAGAAATGGGTACCCACTGCCATTTAGGTGAACTTAGTGTTGACCTTATGCTGGACAGCGCCGGATATCTTTGGATCATTGAAGTGAACGGAAAGCCACAAAAAGAACTGTATGATGAGATAGATAAGCGCGATAGCGTCTATAAACGCCCATTAGAATATGCTCACTTTTTACAAAAAAAATGATTTGCAGTTAAACTAATATATGGGTTACAGCTTGGCAGGGTTACATCTTAAATAGGAAAAGGACAGCATAAACGCATGCTGTCCTCTTATTTTTTAGTTGGATATATCAGAATCGGTATCGTAACGGTAAACAACGTTCCTATATCAATCTCACTCTGCAGTTCAATAGTACCATGGTGAAGTTCAACAATTTTCCGTACAATCGCAAGTCCCAAACCGCTTCCACCTGTCTCGCGATGTCTAGACGCATCCGCCTTATAAAATCGTTCAAATATCCGTTCTTGATCAGATGCAGCGATTCCTATCCCACTATCTTGAATGCGAATGCGAATCCGGTCATTGAGAGGTTCCAACTGAATGTGTATCGTCCCTTTTACAGGTGTGAACTTGATTGCGTTCCCAAGAAGATTCATCCATACCTGACTTAATTGGTCTGCATCCGCGGTAACTTTCACTCGAGGGAGCTCCAAATCAAGCTCCAATTGCTTACTGGACCACTGGGGTTCATAAAATACAACAATTCTACGCAGCTGTTCATCCAAATCGTATGTGGTTGGGTGAAAAGGATGATGCTCCGATTCCAGAGAGGCCAGCTTCAATAAATTATCACTGAGGCGAGCTAACCGCTCACTCTCGCGTTCAATGATTTCCAAGTAACGTCCACGCTCCGCCTCATCAATTTCTGAACCCCTTAGTGCCTTGGAAAAGCCTCGAATCGACGTAAGAGGGGACTGGATTTCATGGGAAACGTTCGAAACAAAGTCTTGCCGCATCTGCTCCAGCTGTTTCAGTTCGCCAGCCATATGATTAAAACTTTGAGCTAGCTGCCCTAGTTCATCCTTTTGCTTCACAGAAACATGAACATTGAAGTTCCCTCGAGCTAATCGTTCTGTAGCCAGCGTCAACTTCTTTAGTGGATTTACTAGATAGCGAGAGGCGACGAGAATGAGCAAGCTGCCTACAATGAGTACGATGAGGAGTACAGTAATGATGGCTGTCTGCCCTTGACGCCGGGCTGCTTCGGAGATGTTTTGATGAATGAAAAGAGCATATGTCGTATCACCTACACGGAGCGGTATCCCTACCTTTATCTGATTTATGGGATCTTTAGGTATGCCATAGTCTAGGCTTTTATACATGTTGCCATGTAAAACAAAGTCTACTTCCGATGCTAAAATACGAGGCTTCCCTTTTTTATCCTTAGAAATTTCTGTAGCAGTCTCGCCGTTTGCGTTAAATAAAGTAAAAATGTAATTCTCATTTAGGCGATTGCTCCCAGCCACAAATGAATCAAGATTACTCGGCTGTACATCTTCAATCAGTTTTACAATTTGCCGGCTTTTCGCCAACATCTCCGTTTGATTATCCATCGCAATCCTATTCATGAAAAAGAAAGTTGCCAGCCAAAAGGCGACTAACAAACTAACCACAACGATAGCCAGAAATGTCAGTACAACGCGCAGATAAAGCGACTTTATCTTAATCATGTATTTACCTCGAGCCTGTACCCAAGTCCGCGAATGGTCGTAATCCGGAACTCCTCCGTCAGCGGTTCGAACCGCTCACGCAAACGTTTAATATGAACATCAACCGTTCGGTCATCACCTTCATAATCGATACCCCAGATCTGCTCAATAAGCTGCGTACGGGTGAAGATTTGTGCCGGATAACTAGCAAGCTTATAGAGGAGCTCGAACTCTTTTAAAGGAAGTGCCAAGCGTTGATCCTGCAACCGCACCTCAAATGCTGTCCGATCAATCATCACATTTCCGAGTGTGATCGTCTGAGACGTGTTGATTCGATAGCGCTTCAGCAAAGCTTTGACACGCATCACCAGCTCCACGGGGTCAAAAGGCTTCACAAGATAGTCATCCGTGCCAAGCTGAAAACCTTTCACCTTGTGGACCGACTCGCTTTTGGCTGTCACCATAAGAAGAGGCAAGTCCGCATATTGCGCCCTTAATTCGCGACAAAGTTCCCAGCCGTCCATCAATGGCATCATGACATCCAATACGACTAAATCCGCCGGAGTTGTTTCAAGCATTCTGAGCGCTTCTCGTCCATTGTTTGCCTGTATAACCACTAAGCCTTCTTTGGCCAAATAAACGCGAATCAACTCTCTGATATCTGCGTCATCATCCACCACCATGATTCTGGTCACGAAACGCTCCGCCTTTCTTGCGGGAACTTAAGCTAAATAAGGTATTGGATCTTTTGAACCCGCTTCTTCAAAACCTTTCAACCGTAACCGGCAGCTGTCACAAACCCCGCAAGCTTCCGCTTTACCATTGTAACAAGACGTGGTTAGCTCGTAAGGAACGCCGATCTTCAAACCTTCTTGCACAATTCGTGCCTTGGTCCAATCAATGAGTGGTGTTTCAATCGTGATTCCTTTCCCTTCAACACCGACCTTGGTCGCAAGAGCAATCACTTCTTCCACTTTATGAATGAATTCCGGACGGCAATCCGGATATCCACTGTAATCGAGGGCATTCACTCCGATATAAATAGCTTCTGATCCGGTCACTTCAGCGTAAGAGGTCGAAATCGAGAGGAAAAGCAAGTTGCGACCCGGTACATAAGTAACTGGAATTTCCTCGGCTCCTTCAGTCAAACCATCCACAACATTCGGAACATCGATGCTATCGTCTGTTAGAGCGCTGCCTCCGAAATCGCGTAAGAATTCAAGCTTGATGATTTTATGACGATGACCGACTCCGTAATGCTCTGCAACTTGCTTGGCATTCTCGATTTCGATCTTATGGCGCTGACCATAGTCAAAAGAAATCGGATATAGCTCGTATCCCGCTTCTTTGGCAATTCCCATGCATGTTGTACTATCTAATCCGCCACTTAGAATGATGACGGCTCTTTTCTTATTATCTTTGCTTGCGCTCATTATAAACACCTCTTTTTCTTCTAGTGAAAAATAGATAAATAAGTAGTCACGCGCTTAGACGCCGCGCATTGCTGGATCCCAAATGATCTTATGCAGCTGCATGTTCAGCTTCACCTTGGACAACCCTGCGTCAAGCATCAGCTCGACGAGTTTTCGCGGCGGCATGGTCTCCCACACCGGGCTGAACATCGGCAGCGCCTTCGTCGGGTGCTGCTCCAGCACTTCCACCGCGGTGCGGAAATCGTGCTCGCTGCCGATGACGAACTTCAGCTCGTCCTGCTCGCGCAGCAGGGCGAGATTGCTTATGATCATCTGCCCCATCTCGCCAGAGTCGGGCAGCTTAAAGTCCATGATGTATCGCACCTTCGGCGATGCGACACGCTCTACGAACAGTGCGAGATCGATCGCGCCGTTCGTCTCGATATGCAGGTCATCGACCTGCTCCAGCTCAGCGAGCGCGTCGATTAACGCGAGCGACTTCTCGCCGTACAGGAGCGGCTCGCCGCCGGTAAGGCAAATATGCCGGGAGCGGTACGTCTGGACCTTGCTGATAATTTCAGCAATGGTCATGACGTTCTCCGCTTCCGCGGGCGGGTAGCTGTACTTGGTGTCACACCAGGTACAGCGCAGGTTGCAACCAAAAAGACGGACGAAGACCGTCGGGAACCCGGCACGGGTCCCTTCGCCTTCAACCGTCTCGAAGATCTCGACCATTGGAATGCGGATATCTCGCATTACACATCCTCCTCCATCATCGAGCGTGTGATGGCCGCATAGCTCGTCGGCGTTTCCCACAGCCGGATTTCTTCCAGCATGATCGCTGGATAAAGTTGTTCCTCAAGCAAAGCTTGATGAATTTCCTCATACATCCAAACGACCATATTTTCAGCGGTTGTATTCATAGCGGGCAGCACATCATTCAAATATTTATGGTCCAATCGGTCAACGACACGTTCTTTTGCAATACGTTTAATATCACCAAAATCTATAGCGATCCCCCGGCTATCTACTTTTCCGCGCATAATAACTTGCAGTCTATAGGTATGGCCGTGTAGATTTTTACATTTTCCTTCATAACAATGCAAATGATGAGCACTGTCAAACGTAAATTCTTTGGAAATCAAAACGGACTTGTGATGATATTTTAATTGGTTCTCTTGGATGTCACGCCCCAACATTTGCACATCTCTGGGGATATCATAGCTCATATCTATCACCTCATAATTATGAAAAAAACAGTACTCTACATTCTATCACGAAGAGACCGTTTTTCACAATCAATCTTGTTCTTTTCGTCTTCCCTTTTGCGACCAGTCCAAATGACCCCGAATCTCCTGAATCCGTTCATTCTCATTACGTAAATCCGATTCAATTAGAGCTGTAAGACTTTCAATTTGATCAACCACGGTATCGGGAAGCTCAACCTCTTCAACTGATTTTACAATATAAAGCAAACATTGCAGCGTCTCATCCATAAGGCTCTTCTTCTTGCCGGTTAAGATGACTTCGGAGAGAAAAATAAGGTGACTCAACTCTTTTTGCGTCATTTTCAAGAGGAACATCCCCTTTCTTGCTTCCATTATCCAACATTTTCCGACATCGCGAAAGACTCTCTTGACAACTTAAACTATAACATTTATGATTACAGTAATTGTTATGAATTAGTTTACTGATTGGATTTTTTTTCAAATGATAAAACTGAATGCTTCGAAACACACTAAAAAGAATTTATAACCTTGGAGGGAAACCTAATGAGTACAGAAGTTAAATCCGAAGTTTTGAAAGTTTTAGAAGACCGTCATTCCGTAAAGCAATATCAAGCTGGGCACAAAATGCCGAAAGCCGATCTTGAGCAGCTGCTGAAATCAACGTCACAAGCACCATCTTCATGGAATCTTCAACACTGGAAGCTTCTCGTTATTGATGATCAAGCTCAAAAAGAGAAATTACTTCCTATCGCATACGGACAAAAGCAAATCGTTGAGAGCTCCGTTGTTATCGCTATTCTAGGCGATCTCGAAGCTAACAAAAACACAGAACGCGTTTTTGGTCCAGCAGTTGAAGCTGGCCACATGCCAAAAGAATTGTACGACACTCTTGCGGCTCAAATCGAAGGCGCATATCAATACCCACAAGTTGCTCGTGATGAAGCTATTCGTAACGCATCCTTAGCTGCTATGCAGCTTATGATTGCTGCTAAAGCACTTGGCTATGACACATGCCCAATGGGTGGTTATGATGCCGGCAAATTCGTTGAAGCATTCAATGTACCTGCACGTTATGTACCTGTTATGCTGATTAGCGTAGGTTTAGCAGCTACTCCAGCAAGACCTTCAGGACGCCTTCCTTTGGATCAAATCATCGTTTCTAATACATTTTAATTAAACGAAAGGCATGACTTCCATCTAAGGAAGTTCATGCCTTTTTTAATTGGTGTTAGCTTTTGGTGCTAACTCAATGATACTGATCCGTTTCGAACCAAATTTCATCAATTAGCTTATTTCTATACAGCATGGATACATTAAACGTTTCGTACTCTTTTTCTTTATCCAACTCTTCAAGCAATAATGTCGCAATTAGCTCTCGATCATCCGAATCTCCTGGCTCTCGGAAATCAATGAATCCTGTAAGCTGGCGAGAACTGATATCCACCGTTGCAGTACCAATTGGCAAACCACCATGGGATTGCTGATAAATTTCATACGTGAGGGTATCGCCATCATCTCTGGCCAAATTAATCGTATAATCCTCCGGAGATGGATGCATCGAATCTGCTTCTATGTCATCAACCAAATCTAACAAATCAATGTGCGTTAATTCCACCGTATCTACGGTTTCCCCATTATAGATCATATTAAAAATAAACGTATCCGTTTCATCCTCATTGAAATCTTCAACAATAAGCTCCGATACCCTATCCATTTCCTCATCAAAAGGATCGAATCTCCACGTTATATCTCCAATCACATCCGTACCAAACATATGAAGACTTATCTCTGCAACGAGCTCCGAGTCTTTATCATAAACATGATAATCCACACGGTTTCTACTTTCACCTACAATAACAAGCTCATAGCCCTGTTGTTTCTTGCGTTCCTGAATCATTTCCATTTTATCCGGAGCATTCTCTGAGTCGATGTCATCAAATCGGGTTTCGTCCCTCACCCACTCATAATCTACCTCATCGTCATGATCATGACGAGTGTACGAATGAGAATCCGCTTCGGTCATGGTAGGTTGTAAGGCATGGTCCGTCGCGATAACGAGATCATAATCACTGTAACTAAATAATACCTCGCACTCCTCAATAGACAGTGCATCAATGACATTCTGAACATATGACTGAACGAAATCATATACCTTCTCTTTGTCCACGATCGTAATGGACTGCTGCTCCAGATGAATCGAGCCTTTAAGTCGATCCGATTCCCTGTAGACTAGCGTTAACGTACCGACAAACTCCCCATTGTACACAATATCGCAGACTTCTCCGCCTGCCGTTTTCAGGTCGGGTCTCAGCATAATATCGGCCACGACTTTACTCGCCTCCTCTACAGATCTTATGATTCTTCTGTAGATTGTCCCAACATCGTCCAAAATATGAGTATTTAGGATAAACGAAAAAGGACAGTTTCCAGCATCATGGTAAATGACATGGAACCATCCTATTTCTATTTACTGTGATCATTTAGACGTTGGCGTTCGGCTTCTATGGTTGCGAGTCGTTGACCAACGATGTTTACCAAGCGTGGATTTTGCTTTAACACATTTGAATAAATAGCCCTAGATACAGAAGACTTTCCTGCACGATGAGCGATGTCTCCCAAAGCCACATCTACCTTCCACTCCCCTATCTCATGATCTGGAGAAACGATACTCCGAAAGGAATGGAATGATTCTTTTGCCTTTTTGAAACCACTTTCTGCATCTCTATAGAGCTCATCAGTTTGCTTCATACGAACTTGTGCAAGCATATAATGCGCATCAGGGAAATCTGACTGATAATCCAAAGCTTTCATACAATACACGGCAGTCTGTTCCCAATCCTTACGCTGAAAATAAATATCCATTAGATATTTATAGATATCAAGCAGCCTTCCAAAAAGCGAATGAGGTATTGCTCTTCGTTCTGCTTCGATCAGAGCCTCCACAGCATCTGTTTCTATACCTGCTCCCAGAAGTTCTCTACCAAGATAGAACCACCATGCTGGATTATCCGCATCTTCCTCAATCATTGTTCGCAACAAGTTCAGGTTCCGATCAATTTTCTGCTTGCTTGCCATAACATCTGGTTCATAACCATCATGAAACACTCTAACCTTAACTTTATGACGAGCGGCTTCATTGTTATAAATACCCGATTCAGTTCCTACCTGCTCATGAACCCTACCCCAATAGCGAAGTCCACGCCCTAGAGGAAATAATCTCGTCTGTGAAAAATTGTGTTTCACGTTATTTTGAATCAGATTAATTTGCCAAAAACATAAGATAGCCGGCACTGTCGATTCATGATAAATTCCTGCTGCCTGTCTGACGGCATCTTTATCTTCTTTCACTAGGTACTCATCTGCATCGATCCAAAATACCCAATCCGTATGCATATGCAGCAATCCTGTATTGCGAGCCGCGGCAAAATCATTCGTCCACTCATAAGGAATGATCGTAACATTGGGATACTCCGATGCAAGTTCCGCTGTGCGGTCCGTGGAACAATCGATAAGTACAATTTGATCGACTGCGCCTTGAAGTGAGTCTAAACAACGCTGGATGGTATCCTCCATATTATACGAGATGATGCCTGCCGTAATGCTGACCTTCCTCACATGAAGCAAACCTTCGATGTCGACACGTTCGTCGCCTGGAGGAACTGCCTTGAGAGCATCCAACACTGGAGCGACCCAAGTTGCTTCTGGATCAAGCAGCCATGCACGTTGGAATGCTTTATTTGCAGCACCGCCGTAGCCTTGATGCATTAGGGCTTCCCCTAGAAAGACCCAGTTTTGCGCTTCCAAAGGGTTGCCCCTTATTAGATCCTTTGCTGCTAACTCTGCTTCCTTGTATCTTTGCTGTTGTAGATGTTCAATGATAGAAGCATTTCGTTGCATGAGTCACCTGTTTAATTTAATGGATAGGTAAATGGTACAGTGAATATTAATTCATTTTTATAATTTAAAGTTACTGCTGTTGAACCTGTTCCGTTACTTTCTGAATAAACCGTATTATAACTGCCAAAAGGAGTTCCATTTTTAATAAAAGGAGAACTTACTACAACATCGTTCCATTCTGAATCACTTGCAAATAATTGCGTAACTTCGAATCCACGATTTGAATTTGATCTTACCATTGGGATAGCACTTATTTGCATTTTATCTTTAATAGTTACATTATTTGTTTCATCTTTGGCTGTTACCGTAATGTCAATCGGACTATTAGTTTCAGCATTAATTTCCGAACTAAAATACAATGAATTTGTATAATCAATACCATAAGTTATTCCAGTGACTGATGAATTGTTTAAATAAACCGAATATGTGACGGAAGAGCCCGGAACAGGTACTAAAAGACTTTGCAAATTCAATTTTAATTGACTGCCTAAGATTATCTTTCTATTCACTAAACTATCTCTAGGAGTAACTATAAACTTACGATCTTCTCTCTCATCCCCGTTAATGGCCGATATTATATAAGTCTTAGCCATTGAGTCTGGTGTGAAAGTAGCTTCTGTACCCGAAATAGTCAAATGGCCCGAGGCTCCATTAAGATCAAAATTAGTATTAGGATTAATGGTGAAGTAGTTAGCTAAATCTATAGTAATGGAAGATTCCGTGTCTAAGATAAAGTTTTCAGTTTCAGTAATATGAAAAGGGATCTTTCCTTTCGTTAATCCTCCATGATGATCAACTATAAGAACATTCAGGTCAAAATCTCCTGTTCTTAATGGAGTCAAGTCGTATCCATGTAAGATTTCGCCACTCGCATCATACTTCTCTTCATATTGAATATTTCCGTTATTCCTATCAATAAAAATAACATCTAACATATTTTCATCATTATCACTAAAGTACTTATAAATTTGCTGTTCGATTTCCAAACTATGAATTGGTTCTCCTACAATGCCATGAATTTTATCGGTTGTTTCCAACTGGTAAGGTGCTGAATTAATTGAGTCATACTCAAATGGATCATAGTTATTGATCGTTTTAGGACTTATATTCCTTAGTAATCCTTTAACTACTTGGTCATTCGTCTGATCTTGTTCAGAGGACTGATTCATTAGATTTAGAACATTTGAAATATCAAACTTAAATTCATCCGGATTCCCTGTATTAGGGACTACAATAACTTGAAATGTGTCTGTGATCTGAGTGTAAGATGGCTCTTCATACCTTGTTCCAGTTACAGTGAATGTAGCTTTACCAACGGAACTAGCAGTAATTTCATAGATCCCATGATTTCCTAAAGTGTATTTGCCCTTAGCGATATTTTCCTCAGTCTCATTCTGAACGACAGACGTATAATCCGCACTATACAAAGAATCTAAATCGATATATTTGGTTCCGTTTAGTGGTATAACAATCGTTGTTATTTTATCCACTGAAATTGTTGGAGTAACTGAAGGTGATACAATGGCTGCATACCCCTGCTGAGCAGGAGCAACTAAAAAAGGCACAGCCAAAATCGCAGTACTAGCAATAGCCCCTACTATTTTCTCCTTTTTACTAAAAGCTTTCTTCTCTTTCCCCATCTCTACACCACCGTTATCAATTTTCTTTCTCTCATTCTACCATACGTCATAATTTGGAAGAACCCCCCAAAACGACAAAAATCCTCAAAAACCGAGGATTTTATCGAAATTTTAGATTATAAACAGTATTTCAAGATAGCTTCACGTACACCCTCGTCATTATTAGAGGAAGTTACCGCATCCGCTGCTTCTTTCACACCATCTGGCGAATTTTCCACAGCGATGCCGAGTCCTGCGAATTCCATCATTTCCAGATCGTTATAGTAATTGCCGATAGCCATGATCTCACTAGAATCAATCCCTAATGAAGCAGCCAAAGCTTTCAAGGCGTTGCCTTTATTGGCCTTTGGACTCATCACATCAATGAAGAGGTCGCCACTGCGAATCATCCGCATTTGACCGTACAGCTTCTGTTCTTCCCATTCCTTTTGAACGCGGTCCAGCTCAGTTTGGCTAAAAAGTGTAAATTTCACTAATGGCAGACCAAGCTCTGATACATTAGTCACAAGTTTAGGGCTAATCAGATACTTTTGATACATCTGTTTTTCGTACTCACTAATCCGTTCAATATACATGTTAAAAGAGGTGCATACATCGAAATGAATGCCTTCTCTCCGTACATAATCCAACATAGGCTCAATTTCAGGAATCGTAAAAGCAAACTCATTGATCAATGTCTGACCCCGTTCATCCGCGTGAACTGTCGCCGCGCCATTGTGCGTAATCATCGTTCCCTCAAGCCCGAGCTGCTCAAGAATAGGCAGCGTGCTTGCTGGGGCTCTTCCGGTACATAGCACAATATGACACCCTTGATCATGTACCTCCTGAATCGTTTCAATCGTACGTTCTGATAATTCATGCTCATCATTTAAAAGAGTTCCGTCTACATCAAGTGCAATTAATCGATATCTCAAGATTTTCTCTCTCCCCTATGCTTCGCCTTTTTATCGACCTATTGTACCATAGGAAGACATGGGATTCATCGAATTTACATAAAAAAGACAGCTATCCGAAGATAACTGCCTCCAATTATTGAACCCTATGAACTCCGACTGATTTATTGACATTGCCAATGATTTTGACAGGAATGTCCTCCTTTTTCACAACGCCGTTGCGGTAACGAATTTGAAAATGGATGGTTTGCAATCCTTTAGGCAAGCCCTCCACAAATGACTGGAATTTCGCATCAAATAGTTCACCGCTAAAAGAGGTCGCATCCCCTCCTGCTGCAACTAAACGCTCAGACACATAAAGTGCATGCCCATCTAACCCTGTCGTATCGAGCCAAGCTGTCACTTCGTCTACAGGAGCAGGTGAACTCTTACTAGAAACTATGAAAATTTCACCAGAGTAGAAGTCCTTAGGTGCCGAAACCGTTTGGTGACCACTCTTTTCATGCAAAACCAGCCAGTTGTCTGTATAAGTGACATCCGAATGAATCGTTAAGGGCATCGCCGAAATCATTTTAACTATGGTATTAGAAAGACGTCCATCTGATACGGTTAACGACACCTTATACATACCAGGCTTAAGGAATCGATGAGACATATCTTTATTAGAAAAAGTGGAAGTAACCCCGTCAGGCTGCTCTAATTTCCACGCATAGGTTAGAACATCACCATCTGGGTCGAAAGAGGTATTCATGCTTGTCACTACATCCCCCTCCCAAACCGGCTTTGGAGACCAATCAAATTCGGCTACAGGTGCTTGATTGATATAAAACCATGTTTGAGTGGAATAATCGGACCAAGTAACCCCATCAAATACTCTAACTCTGACGCGGAGTTTTTGACCAGCTGGAAGTTCCTGATTAACCATCCATCTCCCCACGTTAGAAACCGTCCCTTGGTAGAACTGCCCTGAATCCAGCAACAATACATTGTTAGCCTCATTGGTAATTTGCATTTGGAAATAAGTGAAAGTTGTTCCCGGATCAGGATCGGTTTGGCTCCACTCAAAGGTAGGGCGCAGCTCGGAGAAAATGGTAGGCGCAGCTTGCGTCCCACTTGGAATCGTCATGTTGGCTACTGGAGGTCTATTCGTCGTAAACCAACCGGAATTAGACCACGCCGACCAGTATCTTCCATCATGTACTCTAACTTGAACTTGGAAGGGGCCGTTTTGACCTTGGATTAACGAAAGACCAAACCACTCTGTAGGATGAGTATTCCAATTATTGGAAATTGTATAATAATCACAGTTGTTCCAAGAGCTATTTTCGCTATCATAGCTGCAAAAGTGCGCAAAACTGCCATATCTTTGAGCATCGTACACGTACCCATATTGGCTATACTGAACTTGAGTTCCATTAGCATCTAGAATACGATATTGAAAACTGCGATACTCCGTAGGAACATCTGGATCATTCTGATTCCAAGAAGGTTTCAAAACTCCGTCAGAAATAGGTGTAGGATTGACTTGCGTTCCGTTAGGGAAAGTCAAGGTAGCCGTGGGAGGGAATCCTAATGCAAAATACCTTTCCGACCATCCAGACCATTCTCCTTGCTCATCCTGTACCCTGATTCTAACCCTGTAAGTTAGATTGGAGTATACAGTCATTGGATAGTTATAGCTTAATGAAACTGTATGACCATCACTGAGTACATTAGAGACTTTTGCAATATTAGGGTTATTCATACTAAACCATTGCCATTGCGGATTATTATAATAATTGTAGTAGTATTGTTGCACGTCAATCTCTGAGCGTACAATTCGGCTATCCGCATCGTAATCTACCGCATTCCAAGTAAATAATGGATTATTCCCTGCTGATCCAGACGGATTATTTATATCCGTACTCGTATGGCTCGTGATATCAACGAAAGGCGCATGATTCGCAGGTGGTGCGTCTAGCCACAATATAGCCTCTGCCCAATCAGACCACACACCGTATTCATCTTTAACAGCTACCCTAAACGTATAAGCCCCCATTTCTTTTACTCTCGTTAATTTTCCATTGACGGTTGTACCATCTGGTTTTATGTACTCGTATCTGCGTTCAATAATTCCTCGCGATGCCGAATAATCAATGCCAGTTGGTTCCGTAGAGTAAGTCCAGTTGTTTAACCAACGATCCGGGTCATAGCTCTGATCATCATAAGTTACGTTATAATAGATATCTTGATTTACATTCAAAACCCCTATAGGTCTACGATGAATCAATACATTTCTAGAGTAAGGGTCCGATTCAGAGAGGTACTCTGCAAAGGCAGGATTCGGATATTTATAACCAGCAGGCGTAGGATCATCTGCACCAATAAAGGTTATTTTATAAACCCCTACCTTATCTAGTATTTTTATCGGATCTCCATTAAATGTTTGATTATTGTAAGCTGAAAGACCACTTTTACCATCCCCCGAATCTAAAAATTTCGTAGAGTTCGTATGCTCGTACTTCCATTTATCCTTACTAATCAAATGATCATCACTTTCAGGATCCACAAACTCCGTAGAGTAAGTCAGTTCTTCTCCCGCAATGCCGATATCGCTAATTTTGTTGTTATCTACAATCGGCACTTTAACATAGAAGTTACGGAAATGAGAACCATACCCGCCTATGAAAAAACCATAAGTACCTTCAGTAAGCGTATGATCGGTTACTTCCATAATAGGAACTGTACCCATCCGCACTTTTATTTTTCCACCTCTAACACTAACCTTCATGTTGTTAAAAGATGTCGTAGATAACCAGACTGGAGTAGACCGTAACTCGGTACGTATACCACCATCGAGCTTCGATAAGCTTATTTTGTTCGTTGTGAACTCTAATCGATACATCGTATCGTTATTAGTTGCCCTGAAGATTAAACCCGAAGGAGCATTCACATTCGTATTCACACTAGATTGTAAGAAATCGAACACGTAATCAGCGTCTGCAATACTCGTATCCTTCTTCATGGTTTGACCAATTTCCGCTAAAGCGTAGCTAGTAGGACTAGTGGTTCCACCATTTATTTTAAAATAGTAAAATTTACGTTCAGATTGACTATCATCTTCATCATAGTGAGAAACATAGCTGCCGACACTACAAGAACCACAAGAAGTCCATTGGAAGTTCCATCTTCTCAATTTATAATGCTCTTCTTGAAGAACGACTTGAAACTCTCCATCTGCACTTAATCCTGCCGAAGATACTGTATATCTAAACCTCTCTTGAAGAGTTTGCTCGTGAGTGAAGGTATTAGTGGGTCTAATTCCTTTTGTTGTATATGAAGCGAGTTGATTTGCGAACTTATCAGCAACTACGATTTTGTTCATACCGTCAACAATATAGACATATCCGTCAGCCGAAACAGAATAATTCACATCAATTAAAGTTGAACTATCGCTGTCTGAACCGTCACCTCGTATTACGCTGCCATCTGTAGTCCTTGAACGATTATTGAAGTAGAGATCTTTGTATATTTCTATCTTCTTAGTAGCACCTGTTTGTTTATTATAGGAAACAAAATATTCACTAACCGTGCCTGCTCGGTTACTACTAGATCCCGAACTCCCAGAACTATATGTATCCGTCGTTAGATTCATTGGTTGTTCTCGATATAGAAATACTTCTGAGTCCTCATAGATACCCGTAAGAGTAGGTGCAGGAGTAACCGTATTCGCAGGCACTTCTAAACCAGTCTCTACGTCAAGCCAAGTAGTCACTACACACCAACATCCATAAGAATAGGTGCTTCCAAGCGATACCTTGGTTCCATCATTGTTTAATTTCAGGTTAGCATGAGGTGATCTTGTTCCACTTTCACTAGACGAACAGTCACCAGAACAGCCGTCATAGATGTACTGACCAGAACGCTTCCAAGATATTGTGCCATCAGCCGTTTTACGATAAATAGTCCAGGTCTCACTATAATCATTATCATTATAATAACCGGATTTGAAATCTACCGAATAAGCGCCGCCTTTAGCATCAAATGCTAGAAACTTTCCTGGATTATCAGGTGTAGGCTTAATAGGGACATACTTTTGTTGAACAGAATCGTACGTATTTCCCAACCCTCCATCTATCCTAGTGTTCGTCCCATCAAAAAATGGAATGGAACCAACAGAACCAACTCCATATCTATTACCCAAAAATTGTGTGTTAAATAACTGAGGAATGGGGAAGGTATGCCAAGCGCTATAAGTTGTTTTTTGGTACTGTTCTGGAGTAATCGTTAATCCGGTTGCAGGTCCATTAAATGGCTGTTTACCATAATGAGATGTTAAACCATTGGTGGCAGTGTTATATGTAAATCCAATATCTCTCACTTTATTCAAATTAGGATTTGTTAAAGAAGAGCCTTGCCATTGATCTCCATATGCCATTAACATTTCATTTTCCGAGGTTGTATGAAATAAAGGAGGTTCTGGATTCGCGCTTGTAACAGAGAATGAAACTTCGGGGGAATCATTTTTGATATCAACCACATAGCTTCTGGTATTCGTTAAACCCCAATCCTCCTTTGTTTTTACCGTTAATTTATACTTACCAACCTTAGGAGCTGTAAGAATAGCCGATCCACCAACGGATATCGGAATATTTAAAGGCATATGATCGTTGAAAATTCCATCGTCATTGCTATCGTACACATAGGTAATAGACGTTTCTACGATTACATCCCCATCGGGACTGTAAGATAAATCCCTAAACAGAACATTTCCTCTCACGGCAAAGATAGGTAAATTGATAACAGCTACTGGAGGTTTATCCTCAACAACGTTTATGTTCTTAATTGCTATGTTTTCTGGCAAGCTGCGTACTCCGTAATTGTCCTTTACTTCTAAGGTTACAGTCTCTATACCAACATTCGGATAAACCGGCAGATTATTCGTCCAGAAATACTCCGTTATCGTTCTGTTTTTAGCTGGTTTACTGCATGCTCCATTAATCGCATTAGCTGCAAGAGGGCGGTTTTGTACAACGCGATTTGGTATGTTAATACAGGGTAAAGGCTCAGGACGCATGATAGATATTGTTGCATCCTTTTGCGTACAAGCTCCCTTATCGTCACACATTTTTGCAGTAATTGAATGGTCTCCAGCTGTTGATGCTGTTAGCCACGTAAGCTTATCCTCACCCTTTAGATAACCCATAGAAGGGAAGCTCTTAATCCAATTACTTGAGCTGCTTGGGAACAACCACTCGAAAGTAACAATATCATCGTCAGGATCGTAGTGGTTAGGTGCAATTTCTGGCAACAACCTCACATTTAATTTATCACCAACAATGGAATCGGATATAGGTGTCCTGCTATAGTAATCCGCATCAGCAAACCATCCAATCTCAAATTGAGGTGGTCTATTTGGCGGTTTTGGACCAACTGTAAACTTGCCTTCATAGAAATAAGAAGTTCCTCCACAACTATCCTCAAGCTTGTATTCAATAACCACTTCTCCGCTTGTAATATTGCCTGGATAACCCGTAAACCCCATCATCCCATAGGCAAAAATAGACATATCACTTGTTGAAGTACTTGTGAGTGTACTCCAACCGTATTGAATATATGCACCCGTAGTTTGGGATAAAATGAACCTCCCTTGAACAGGTGTACATCCAGAAGGAATCGTCCAGTCAGCTTTAATAAGGTTGGAATCTTTCCATGGAATTGAGGGTTTATCTGCTGAGGTAGTTCCATCATAAGAACCTCCTCCTCCAGAACAACTTGCTTGAGGTGTAATGATCTGGCTAAAAACATTATTCGAGGATGTAGTTTCTGAGATATCGTCATTGGAGTCAACGGTTAGCGTAATACTTTTCATACTGCTGAAGGTGTAGGGGATGATCTCGGTTTTGGTCTCTCCTGAGGCTAATCCAGATGAGTAGGAAAGAGTTTTGAACACTGTGCCGTCGGCAGCTAGGGTTACTTGGAAAGAAGTTCCACTCGGAATGGATACACCGGAGTTTTTGAACTTGATGGTGAGGTTGGTGCTAACATTTGAAAGTACGCATGTTCCTGCGTCGATGGATAAGGCTGCTAGGTCCGGTTTATCCGGTGGAACAAAAGTGACTTCTATTCGGGTTTGGTATTTGTAGGTTTCGCCTTTCCATTTACCGATGGCGTACATGTGATAGTTACGTAATAAGCCATATGGTGGTGTTTGGCCACCTGTGATTGAATCGAGCTCCTCGTAATCTACAGGATCCACTGAACCGTCAAGGGCTAACATAGTTCTGATCATCCCTTGGCCGTCTATTTTCCCTCTCCCGTAGGATAAAGGAATAGCTGTAGATAATGGATGCTGTTCAGCACCGACAATTGAGATGGAACTTTGTAACAATTTATCGCCATCGGTTATTTCAGGTGATCCGTCCTTAAGTACTACAGAGGACTCGTCTATAAACCACCTATTTGGACGATCGACCTCATAAGCTGTTGTAACTGCCCATCCTTCTTTAACAAAGTCTTTTTCAATATCTCCGCTTGCAGGGGAATTTGTTTTTCCAGATATTTTGTATTGATTTGAATCATAGCTATACCGTAAATCGGGTCCATTTTTTGAACCTCCTACATCACGGTAATCGAATGAAGTTACTGAGTACCTATACCTACCAAGAACTGGTATTAATCCTGGGTATGTTGAAGGATTTCCAGAGAAACCGTTAAATTCAACAGCAGGTGTTTCTTCACCCTTATGCTCCCATATCTTTCCCTGAGGTTGTCTATATATTTGATGTCCAGGCTTTGTTTCAGACTTACCATACACATGTATTTGTTCACCACTTATCGAAGTAATATTAATAAAAGAACCCGAAAAACAGCTCGAACATGCTATTTCTGTTCCATTATTGATGATTTTTACGGAAGTAATATTTCCAGATAAATAAGGACTAATGTCCTTATTTATCTGTTTGGCTGCAGAAGCAGAATATTGTACATTGACAGATGTTTCTTTAAACTGACCTTCTTCATAATCATAATTCAGTGTTTTAGAGCTAGCAGCATCAGCTTGGAAACTATCAATAAAAGGGGATATTATTTGAGTTATTAATAAAAATAACAATATTTTTGCAGTAAAGTTTCGCAATGTGAGAACCCCCTATGGTTTTGCAATACCAACTTCATTGCCTACCACATCAAAAGTTAAACCTGTTTTAGCATGATCTTTTTTTACACCATAAGCGACATAACCCGAATAAGTTCCAGGGATAGCAAACCGAATAGTCCTTGGTAAACCACTCTTCGAAAGTGATAGAATTCCAGTTCCATCAAATAAAGTGATATATTGATTGACGAATAAATTATAATTATCATCAGCCAGTTCATCCACTTTTACTGTGAATTTAGCTAACACCACGAAATCCCGCTGTTTATCCACTCTTGAATTCCAATGTGAAGCATCAATATTCACCATATAAGGATCATTCTCATCCGACGGATCTGCAATAATCACCTCGTCCAAAGTCACCGTAGCACCCTGCCCCGCACTCCATGTCTCGCCAATATTTTTCGGTTTTAGTCCAAGAACATATTCGACATTACTATTCGTCGTCTCAATCAGAGCCTGACTAATCGCATACTTATCTACCGGTAATTTCTCACCCTTTTTAGCCGACAAGATACGCTCAATAATCGTAATCGCCTGTGCTCGAGTACTTGTTCCATAAGGCGCTAAGTCAGTCGTGCTGACACCATGAATCAGCCCTTTTTTCACAGCATCAAGCATTGACCCCTTCAAAGTTGTATCCACACTCCGAGCGCTTAACATAGCCATTTCAAAACGTTGAAGCGGCTCATTATATCTTTCCGGAAATTCCACTGGAATAACACTTAACTCCTTCAGCCTTTTAACATAAGGAACGAACCAATCATTTCCCTCCACCTTTTCTACTTTTTCACCTGTTGCTGAAGATAACATTTTGATAAACTCTGCACGGCTAATCAGTAAATCCGGTTTAAAACTTCCATCGTCATAGCCATCTACGTATTTCTTTTCCACTGCAGTTTGAATAGCCTGTTCCGCCCAATGCTGAGATGTGTCCACGAACTTGATAGGGCTTTGGGCTGAGGAGTTAATCGCATCATACCCAATGGACGCTGCGCATAAGACCGAACATAAAATAATTGAAACCTTTTTTCTCATAAAAATCCCCTCTTTCTATTGGTCACTCATTAAACGTAACTTCTCCTTATCGGAAGTATCGCAAAATATAAAAACCGCCCAGCAATCGCCTAGCACACAGCGACACATGGGCGGTTCTTCCGCTCGCATTCCATATTCTTCTTGTTTGAAAATACCATAAACTAGTAGTTTTGTAAATCTCTAATTTTAAAAATGTTGCGATTCCGCTTCGCTTCCCCCTCCTTGAACTTAAAGTTGTGAAAATTGTACCAGATACATTGACATTTCAAATGAGAATCGTTATCATTCATATTAGTAAATGAAAATGAAAATCATTATCAGTATAATTTTGATCAGATAGGAGTGTTTAAAGTGGGACTTTTATTTGAAATGGTTAAAAAAAAGGAAAGTCACCGAGATCAGGAGTGGACATATTCTCAAGAGAATACGAACTCCATGAATGTACAAGAACTATCGACATTATATGATTTACAAACCGGAGATCTTCGTAAGCCAGCATATGAAATCATAACCATTAGGGGGAATTAGGTTGAGTAGAATCATTATCGTGTTTGCAAGCATGACAGGTAATACGGAAGAGATGGCTGATGCGATTGCAGAAGGATTGCAAGAAGCAGGCATTGAGCCTGTTGTGAAGAATGTAGTCGACACGAATGCTAAGGAGATTACCCACTATGACGGTATCATACTTGGCAGTTATACATGGGGAGACGGAGATTTAGCAGACGACTTCCTCGACTTTTACGATGAGATGGACGGCATTCAATTGGATGGGAAAAAAGCGGCAGTGTTCGGATCATGTGATTCTTCCTATTCCGAATATGGGGCTGCCGTTGATATATTAGTGAAGAAGCTGAAAGAATTGGGAGCGGAAGTAACTCTGGAAGGTTTAAAGATTGAACTGTCTCCTTCAAAAGATGACAAAGCACTATGCCGTCAATTCGGCAAACAGTTCGTGCATTCCTTGGGCGAATAATCCATTTTGAAAAGCCAATAATATAGGGCCTGTGAGCCTGCTTGTTTCTTATTTGAAACGGCAGATCACAGGCTCTTGTCATATGTGTGCTAGATTTAGAATAAGTAGTAATAGAGAAGAAAAGGAGGACCGCTTGTATGCTGACTTTAAAATCTTGGACGAGTTTATTTAACAGGGAAACGCCCGATTTTTATAAAACCGTTAAAGTCCGTGCACCTCGCGATTTTTTTAACCGAGCAGAAGTTTTCATTGAAGATATCCAATACACCACTAATGAAGAACTGCTTGGTATGAATATAACATTTCTCGTAAAATTATTATTTGAAAATTTTCTTGATCACGTACGCCAAGGCAAAGATTTGTACGATTACTTGTTGGATTTGAGAGAAACCTTTAGTCATTTTTTAAACATGAATACCAACGTCTTAGGTAACAATCTGCGAGATATAAATAGAGTTGCTAAGTTTCAATGGAGTTTGTCTAACGTATCTAGTATGACCGGTGTAAGAGATTATTTGACCCTTAACGTGGACATCCATCCAAGAGACGTCAACCGAATAGCCGTATTTTTCGATGATTGGGATTGTAAATATGAGATTCCATTGGATATGGACCTGAATGAGCTTTTGTCGTTGCTCTTTATTGAATTTATCACAGAGCTAAGGAACGGACTTGCTGAGGAAACCAAAAAGGAGATTATTGCATCCATCTTAAAAAAATGGGAAGAGCGTTAGCAAGATTTAAAATAAAAAACGCACAATCCGTTTCGTACAAACGGTAACTGTGCGTGTTACTAGGTTTTGTCTTTTAAGTGGCAGTCTGCAAAGCAAGAAGTTCATCTTTACTCAACTCTCTCACTTGACCCAATGCTAAACTTGGATCTAGCTCAAGTGGCCCCATCGAAATTCGTTTCAGGTAGACGACTTTTTTGCCGACGGCTTGAAACATCCGTTTCACTTGATGGAATTTGCCCTCCATAATCGTTAGCTCGATTTCCGAGGGCTCATTTTCAGACTCTTTGCCGGTCTGCAAAATTTTCAAAATACCCGGAAGTGTTTCATAACCGTCGTCCAAGGTAACACCTTGGGAGAATGCTTCGCGGTCCGATTCATTTACCTCCCACTCCACTTTCGCGAAGTAGGTTTTGGGTACATGTTTGCGTGGAGAAAGAAGATTATGGGCCAATTTCCCATCGTTCGTTAGCAAAAGGAAGCCTTCTGTATCCTTGTCCAGGCGTCCAACAGGGAAAACCTCGAATGGCGCATATGCCTTATCCAAAAGATCCACAACCGTGCGGTCGCGATTGTCTTCTGTGGCAGATACGACCCCCTGCGGTTTATTCATCATGAGGTAAACGAACTCACGGTATAGCACCGATTCACTGTTTACAGTGATAATATCGGTATCGGGGTTCACCTGCATACCGCTGTCTTTGACTTTCACACCGTTGACGAAAATCGCGCCTTCTTTGGCGAGGCGTTTGAGTTCAGAGCGTGTGCCGATGCCCACATGGGCGAGTATTTTATCGAGCCTTTGTGTTTGTTTCATGACCGCTTAGGTCCACCTCCAGCCGGGCGGGTATTCGTTCTTCAGCATCCCGTCGTGCCATTTGCCCCAGCCGACGGGATGGTCTTCAATGCAGACCAGGCAGTAGCCTTTGGCTGCCTTAGTCACTTCCGGGTCGCGGATAATCTCGCTCTCCGCGACTTCGAGCGTCTCGCCCTTCAGGTACCGAAGGGCTCGCTCGTCGCTCGAAGCCAAGCTCAGCGCTCGCTTGGCTTCGCGCATGCGCAGTCCCATGGCTAGCGCATGGGACGGTTCAAATCGGCCGCGGTGCAGCGCGCCGATGTACCAGCCCGGCCGCACGACTTTCAGTCCGTGCAGCTCGGGCAAACCAGCCGGCGACGCATACGCGTGCTCGCCGTAACACACGAGCCGCGCAGGGGCGAAGGGCTCGCTGCGCAGCAGCTCGACCGAGAACGCCTCCAGCGGCTCCAAGCTCACTGCCGCGCGAGTCGACATCTCCGCGCGCCCTTTCCGCAGCGCCTCACGGCCGCTGCGCTTCCCCGATGCCGATGCTGATACAAAGTCAGCATCAAAACCCTCCACACCGGCATCCACAACCGAATCCCGCCGCAAAACCGCAACATAATGCCCCTCACCCCGCAGGCGATGCGGCCAAAGCCTTGCCGTCCCAGCCACAGCCTCCCGAGCGCGGTCCGAAAATTCCTCCTCACACCAAGGCGCCCGCAGCCAATCCGACCTTCCAGAGCCAAAACCCTCTACCGGGACCACATCAAACGCTGGATGCTTGTCCAAAAACTCCGCGATCTGCGCTTCATTCTCCTCCGGTGAAAACGTACAAGTCGAATAGACAATCATTCCGCCGGGTGCTAGCATTTGTGCAGCCTGACCAAGCAACTCTCTCTGCATACTGGCAAATTCCTGCACCGAATGACGCTCCCATTGCTGCATCATCTCTTCTTCTTTGCGGAACATTCCTTCGCCCGAACAAGGTGCATCAATTAATATTTTATCGAAATAGCCTTGGAAGACCTTTAACATCCGCTCCGGTTTCTCATTCAATACGATAGCGTTCCTAACTCCCAATAGCTCAAGGTTTTTCACTAGTGCCTTCACACGATCAGAATGAATGTCATTAACAACAAGCACCCCTTCGCCTTGAAGCTTAGCGGCTATTTGCGTTGATTTCCCGCCAGGCGCAGCACATAAATCGAGAACACGCTCCCCTGGACGCACTTGCAGCAATTCAACTGGCGCCATCGCGCTTGGCTCTTGAATATAGTAAAGCCCTGCATGATAATAGGGATGCTTCCCAGGACGTTCACCTTCTTCATAATAGAACCCCTCGGATGCCCAAGGCACTGCGCTCAGAGCAAACGGACTTTTCGCCAAAAAATCCGCCTTTTCCACCTTCACCGTGTTCACCCTTAGACCAAACGTTCTCGCTTGGTCATACGATTCTAGAAATTGCTCAAATTCATTTTCACCCAATAAATCAATCATCTTTTCTCTAAAAAGGGCAGGCAACTGCTTCGTCATTCAGACATCTTCTCTTTCATCTTTTATCTTTGGTATTTTATCTTTGGTATTTTATCTTTTCAATCTCTTGTCTTCATTATCAGCCTTCATTTCACTTTCATCCAATAACCTATCGGTATTATAGCTGACTTGTCACCAAACAGCCAATTATTTTCAAAATATCAACAGGATATGCTATACTTTTTAAAGAAGATAGTAGAAAGTAAACATTATAAAGAGGTGCATTCATGAAGAAGCTGCTTATTTATCTTGGCATTGTTCTTGTTTTATTTGGAGGCTTATATTTCGTTAATCAGCAGTCTACCAAAACTTCGGACAAAGCTAATGCTGGCAATCCCTATGGCGTTGCTGCATCCAAATTAAATCCGGAAACAGTGAAACAATTAACTGATCCGAACTATCAAAACCTCATTCTACCGAAGGATTTGGATCAAAGACTGAAGAATAAAGAAACATTTTTCCAATATTATTACGCTTCGACCTGCCCACATTGTAAATTAACAACCCCAGTTCTTGTTCCCATAGAAAAAGAGCTAGGTATTGACGTCAAACAGTTCAACTTGGAAGAATTCAAGGATGGCTGGCAGAAATATAAAATCGAATCCACACCTACACTCGTCTACTACAAAAATGGTGTAGAAGTCGAACGAATTGTTGGCGGTGTTCCAGAAGCAGGCGCAACTGGCGGTAACACACCTGAGACATTCAAAGCATTTTTCCAAAAGTATAAAGGTTAATCCTACGACAAAAGCAGCGGAGATTCCGCTGCTTTTGTTATTCATCTAACGCTAGGGATGTAGCACTTCTCTATTTTCGCCTCTAAAACTCAACTACTCGCACTGGTATAATGGCGTAAAGCGATCTTCCATAATACCCTCGTCATTCCGAAACAAACCATCGCAATCCCAACACTCCAAACGACTTCCCATCCACTGATTCGACCTATGAGCGCTGAAGCTGGGAATGTCGTTATGAAAGCAATCGGAAATATATAGGTTAATGTGAATCGTAATAGTCCTTTATAGACCGAAACTGGAAACCGTGCCGTTTCAAAAAATGAACTAAATAAATAGGACAAGTTATCTACTTTAACCGCCCAGAAAGAGAACATCATCATGCCCATCCAAAGCGAATAGACCACAACCAACGATGCAAGGAAAACAATGACGAAGCGTATAAGCCCCGCAATACTTGGAATAGCGTCCAGTTCCCAGAGTGCGTAAGCCGTCAAGCCAAAACCTAGAATAATATCGGCTACTCGCCAGAAAACCAGATGTCTAAAACTAATGTAAAATTGGCTGTCAACTGGTTTTGTCAGGATGAAATCCAATGTCCCTTTACGGATATGACTGACGAGTCGAGACATATTCGGCTGTAGGATAAATTCAATAAATCCGTGTACCGCGTTAAAAATACCTAGAAGTACTAGCACCTCATAGAAACCCCAGCCGCCAATTTCCTGTGTACGATAAAAGTATAATTGAACGGTCAAGATTGCCATGAATAGCCAAAAAACCGTGGATAAGAGATTCGCGGCAAAATTAGCTCTATACTCGAACTCTTCGACTAAACATGCCCGCATAAACTCCTTAAATAGTCGTAAGTATTTGATCACTGTCGCACCGTTCCTCCCTCATCCGCCCACAGCGCCATACTTCTTCATCCCTTGTCTCCACATGAACCGAAACATGACAAGAAGGACAATAAGCCAAATAAGCTGAATCGCAAAGTTGTGAAATATCTCGGATGATCCAAGCTCAAGCTTGCCTGTCAGCAGCTCAACTGGAAACCCGACGGTTCCATAGAAGGGCAGCCAAGCTGCCGTTTTTTCAACCCAAGAAGGAAACATACTCAGCGGGGCTAACCGACCAGCAAGAAACAAATGTATACCCTCATATAGGCTATAAATCGCAGTTGCCCTGTTCGTCCAAAAAGCCAGCAGACCAAACTCAAAACCGATTAGAAAACGGATTGCAGAGGAAAGCACAATAGCGAAGAACGAGAGTGTAATTATTTCCAAGGAAATAGTCATCCTGAGCATAGGGATACATGCAGCAGCTATCGCCCATGCGGGGATTAGCAAAACAGCAAAAAACAACTTATAAACGAGGTTTTGAGAGATACTCCAATGAACCGGATGGAAGGGGCGTACGATCTTAGTGGAGAGAGACCCGTCCTGAATGCTGGCATCCAGCTCCCACACATCCCATGTACTCGTCAATCGATCAACAAGTAGTACTCCAAGAAAATACACTATATAATCATGAGCTGTATAGCCACCAATGGAATTATTATCGCTTATCGAGAGCCAGACTGCCATACTGACCAGAGGTTGAATGAATGCTCCTATCATCCATATGAGCGATTCACTCCTATAGGCAAACATAACCGCCCATTCAACACGAAGCAGCATGCGATATTTTTGCCAAAATAAAGCTAATGCCTTCATGGTCCTTAACTTCCCCCTCCGGTTCCCGCTTCAAACGCTTGTGCGATCACCGATTCCATGGACGGATCTTCAATGGTCAAATCCAATACCGTCAAGTGGGTTAATAATCGGGCTGACAGTTCAGAAACTTGCTCTCTCGGCACGTCTACTTCCACATTTGGAAACTCATATTGAAATAACGTCCCTAACCCTTGGGTTACATTGATGAGCTCTGATTCCTTTACCCGCTCTGCTAATTGAAGACGAATACGCTTATTAGGTGCATACTTATCAACCAATTGAGAAATAGCACCATCATAAAGGAGACGGCCTTTTCCGATCACCAGCACTCGCTCACACAACGCCGTAACATCCGCCATATAGTGACTTGTCAGCAAAATGGTCGCCTTATATTTACGGCTGTAATCCTGAATGAATCGGCGCATCACTTCCTGCATATTCACATCGAGGCCAATCGTCGGCTCATCTAGAAATACAATGCGCGGGCGATGCAGCAGCGCCGCTGCCAGTTCACACTTCATCCGCTCTCCCAGCGAAAGCTGTCTAACCGGTTTGCGGATGACTTCTTCTAACTGGAGGAGCTGCACCAAATCTCCTAAGGTTTCTTCATATTCCCGATCAGGTATCTCATAAATGACTTTATTAACGAGAAACGTTTCCGCTGCAGGAATGTCCCAGATGAGCTGACTTTTCTGTCCCATGACGAGCGAAATCTGCTTCTTAAATTCTTTCTTTTGCTGAAAAGGAACAAAACCGCCCACATTCACTTCACCACCTGAAGGATGCAGCAGTCCCGTTAAAACTTTCATCGTCGTCGTCTTGCCAGCCCCATTCGGACCCAAAAATGCAACAATTTCACCTTCCGGTATGAAAAAGGAAATATCATCTACCGCTTTCACGGTGCGGAACTTGCGGTGAAACAAGCTTTTCAAAGATGCCTTGAATCCAGGCTCTCGCTCATGTACTTGGTAATATTTGCTCAGCTGGCGAACCTCAATCATGGCCTTCCTCCTCGTTATGCCCAGGGGGGTTTAGCTTCAATTTCGCAAGAAGTTCACCCAGTTCATCATCTAGGATTTGAATCGTGAGGTCATAGGGAGCGAACGGTTCTTGCTCCACACGCATCAGCTTATTTAAGTACTCCCCACTATCTCGGATCAATCTTTCCAAATCAATACCGAGCGTATGTGCAGGGTATGGGGCTAGTTTGTCCAGTCCAGCGTTAAAGAGCTTAATGGAACCGCTTACGTTTCCATTGGCATGATGATAAAGGCCCACTGCAACCTGCAGTAGACCTTGGTATAAGGGGCTTCGGCCTTCCTCCAGCCAAAGCTCCTCCATCACTTCATGACATTCGAAATAGTCTCGCTGATCATTGAAATAGTATAAGTAAGCCACATATAAACGATCGTAGGTACTCATAGATCAGTTATTGTCTCCTTTTTTCGCTCTGGCGATTGCAGCCTCAATATCGGATGACAGATCACTCAAACCTTCTTCCGTCTCCCATATCTCATTAAATCTCAGCTGAAATTGAGCGGCTTCCCGAACTCGATGATAGAAATAAAGCTCCTGAATGTTATTGAGTACTATGTTTACCAAATTCGAGTTATCCTCAAACATCTTCTGAGAGGCGACAATCTCACCACGAATGCTGGACATTTCCTGATCCAACAGATAAGCAGCCTCGGCCGCTTTGCTAAGTCGTGCTCTAACCTCAGACGGCAATTGTTCTTTATATTTATAATTCAAAGAATGCTCGATCGTCGCCCAAAAATTCATGGCGAGCGTACGAATTTGCACCTCAGCTAATATTCGTTTCATTCCCAAAGCGGTTTGAACGGGATATTCAATAATAATATGAAAGCTGCGATAGCCACTTGGCTTCTTATTGGCAATATAATCTTTTTCATAAACTACTTGCATATCCTGTCTGCTGCGAATCAGCTCGGCCAAACGATCAATGTCTTCTACAAACTGACACATAATCCGAATCCCCGCAATATCCTCGATACCAGACTCTAATTGATCCATAGGCACACTCAAGCGCTTTGCTTTCTCCAACACACTTGATATCTTTTTGACACGACCCGTTACGAATTCAATAGGCGCATATTCTTCTCTGCTCTTGAGTTCGCCACGCAGTGTCTTGAATTTTACTTTTAGCTCCTCCACCGCTTGCTCGTAAGGCAGGAGAAATTTTTTCCAATCTCGTCCATCCATTCTTTTATCCTCCATTCTGAATGAAGTCAGTGCTGATCTGCGCCGATTGCCTGGGAAATATGTGTGTAGCCATCTCTCCTCAGCAAATCTTGAAGACCTTTATTCAAGCTTGCTAGCATCCCTGGGCCTTCATAAATAAAGCCTGTATACACTTCAACTAAGCTTGCTCCGGCCCTTATTTTGTCATAGGCATCTTGGGCAGTAAATATCCCGCCGGACCCAATAATCGGCAGCTTGCCTTCCGTCAGCTGATAGACACGTCTAATAACTTCCGTCGTTCGCTGCGTCAGTGGCTTTCCGCTAAGTCCGCCTGCTTGTTCGCGATTAGGGTGCACCAGCCCTTGCCTGCTGAGCGTCGTATTCGTGGCGATGATCCCAGAAATGCCGCTATCCTTAATCGTATGTACGGTTAATTCAAGCTCTTCATCCGTGAGATCCGGCGCAATTTTAACCAAAACAGGTTTACCTGAATGACCATTCTTTTTCTCTTGCAGCTGCATTTCCGTTGTAACGGCATCAAGCAATCGCTTTAAATCATTCCCATGCTGTAAATTACGCAAATCCGGTGTATTTGGTGAGCTAATATTCACAACAAAGAAATCACCATATGTATATAACTCCCGAATGCAAGCTCGATAATCCTCTTCGGCCTGTTCATTCGGCGTCGTCTTATTTTTACCTATGTTAATAGCTACGGGGATGTCATGTTTACCTGTCTTCATCAAGTTTGTGGCCATCTCATTCGTACCTACATTATTAAAGCCCATTCGGTTGATAAGCGCCTTGTCTTCCGGAAGGCGAAATAGCCGCGGCAGCTCATTGCCCGGTTGTGGCTTTGGTGTAATTGTGCCTACTTCCATGAAACCAAAGCCTAGTTGTGAGAATCCTTTAACAGCCTTCGCATTTTTATCTAATCCAGCTGCCAGACCTATTGGATTTGCAAATTGTAGTCCCCATAATTGTTGGGCCAAGAGTGGTGAATTGGCCACTCCATACATCGATTTGAGCAGTTGTTTCCCACCTGGGAAGCTCACCACTGCGCTTAGCCCGTCAATCGTAAGATGATGCGCCTTCTCCGGATCCATTCGGAACAAGATTGGTTTTGCTAACTTCTTATAAAGCATGTCCTATGCACTCCGTTCTCTAATGACTCTAACAGTCAGTTTAGCTGACAACGTGCAAATATGCAATCCACGGAAAGGCATTTCACCTTTATTTCAAACAAAAAATCCCTGCTCCATGAAGGTTGCAAGGGAATCCAGAAAGCTATTTAACAACCTAGGCTTCGGTACGCTGCAGCAGTCGTTCCAGATGCATAGTCAAGTAACCCGTTTCATCATCAGGCACTTCTAATTGAAGCGAATCACTCAGCATGAGAGATAACACCTTCGCCTTTACATAGGTGTCTCCATACTCCTCTTTGATCTTTTCGAGCAGCGAGTTCTGGAGCGTCTTTCTTTGTTTGACACGTTCAATGACACCTTTCAAGTGACTAATGAACCGCAGCGTTGAGAATGAATCATCGAAATTAAAGCCTAATTCTTTGGCAGATTCAATCGTCTGCGACACAACTCTAACTACCGCTAAGGAATCAGAAGCTTGCTCTTTTTTACGAGCGCCATTGAAATGCATGGCCAAGAAGGCAACTTCATCCTCCGGCAATTTCACATCCAAATGAGCATTGAGGAAATCTACGGACTTTTTGGCTACTTTGTATTCTTCCGGATACATATACCCAATTTCATAAGCGAATGGATTCGTGATGAAAATACCTCGTTTTTGTCGTTCGACGGCAAAGTTGATATGATCGACTAGCGAAGCGTGAATCGTTTCGGAGAAATCGCCCTCCAGCATGCTTTGCGCATAAGCGATGACTTCCTCTGTAATCCCGATAATTTTCAAATCGACCGCATTCAGAATTTGTTCGTAGTTTTTAAGAACTTCGGATGTATGCAGGAGAAATTCTTGTGTGATTTCGCCTTCGCTAATGAGCATGCCTGGCGTTTTTTTGAATCCAATTCCTTTACCGAAAGCAATGGAATTTTTCCCTGATGTCAAATGTGCCATCACCACATTATGGGACAGTACATGAATGATTGTCCGTTCAATCATAAGACACCTCCTAATCTTTGTTTCGGGGTCCCCGCAAAGTAATCGGAATAGACTTCGAAGGCATACGTCACTTTGTGGGGTAAATTTAGGCTTGTCCTGATTTGTCTTTTTGCAAGTGCAGCAAGGGTTTAATACTTTCTCGAATTTGTTCCGATTCCGTACCAAAAACAATGTGTACGTTTCCTTTCCCCAGCCTGATAACCCCGATTGCGCCAAGGTCTTTAAGCTCGCTGTCCTTGATTAAATTTTCTTCACTCACCAGCAAACGTAGTCGCGTAATGCAAGCATCGATCGAGATAATGTTAGAAGGTCCGCCAATATGCCTTAGAATGCTGGTTGGACGGTCTTCTTTCGTTTCTTTGACAGCCTCCAGGGCATCTTCTGTTTCAATCGGAGCAGCTTCGTCCTGAGCGGGCAATTTAAATGGAAAGAAATGCAGATATGCCCGAAATACCACATAATAAAGGAAGAAGTACCCTACGCCAACAAGGACAATCCAAAAAGGATTCGTAGATTGATGCCAGCTAAG